>NZ_CP088089.1:1230000-6030000 GCF_021052305.1 Bradyrhizobium sp. WU425
CCGGCGCTGAAGCAGATCGCGCTGACCGACAAGCAACTCGACGGCGTGCTCGCCGCGCAGAAGGACATGGATGCGATCACGGAAAAATTGCCCGAGAATACCGCGCCCGACCAGAAGGTGATCGGCCAGCTCGACGCCGTCGCCAAGAAGAACGGCTTTGCCAGCTACGATGATTACAACAACGTCGTCGACAACATCAGCCTGGTGCTCGGCGGCTTCGATCCCGCGACCAAGAAATATGTCGGCACCGAAGCCGTGATCAAGGCGCAGATCGCGCAGGTCCAGGCCGACAAGAAGATGCCGGCCAAGGACAAGAAGGAAGCGCTCGACGAGCTCAACGAAGCGCTGAAGACGCCGGCGCCGCAGATCGAGAACAAGGCCAACATCGACCTCGTCGGCAAGTACTATGACAAGCTGGTCGCCGCGCTGGGTGACGATCAGAACTGAACCTCTACTCTCACCGCTGTCATGCCCCGGCTTGACCGGGGCATCCAGTACGCCGCGGCGGATGCGATGAGAGCGAGCTCTGTAACGCGGGCCTCTGGATACTGGATCGCCCGGCCAAGCCGGGCGATGACATCTTTGGTGACGCGAGCTTTCGCTTAACCCCGCCCTCATTGCCCCAACAAAAAGCCCCGGAGACATCTCCGGGGCTTTTGTCGTTTCCGGCCGCACGCCTCGCTCAGCGCGTCACGTCCGCGTCCGGATCCGCATCATGAAACTGTCGAAGCTCAGCTCAGCAATCTGCATCCAGGCCAGCGATTCTCTACTAAGCCTCTACTCTCACCGCTGTCATGCCCCGGCTTGACCGCGGCATCCAGTACGCCGCGGCGGATGCGATGAGAGCGAGCTCTATAACGCGGGCCTCTGGATACTGGAGCCCGGTCAAGCCGGGCGATGACACCTTTGGTGACGCGGGCTTTCGCTTAACCCTCCATCAGCGCCCCAACGAAAAGCCCCGGAGACATCTCCGGGGCTTCCGTCGTTTGCGACGTCACGCGACGCTCAGCGCCTCACGTCCGTGTCCGCATCCGCATCATGAAGCTGTCGAAGCTCAGCTCGGCGACCTGCATCCAGGCCAGCGATTCGCTGCGGAAAGCCGTCAGGCTCGCATACATCTTGCCGAAATGCGGGTTGGTCTTGGCGAGATCGGCGTAGATCTCGTTGGCCGCGCCATAGCAGCTCTCCAGCACCTCCTGCGGGAACGGCTTGAGGATCGCGCCGGCCACCAGAAGACGCTTCAGCGCCGGCGGGTTGACGTAGTCGTATTTGCCGGTCACCCAGGTGAAGGTATCGCGCGACGCGGCATCGACCGCGGCCTGGTAGTGCTTCGGCAGCGTATTCCACTTGTCGAGATTGATGATGTTGTGACCTTGGGCGGTGCCTTCCCACCAGCCCGGATAGTAATAGTATTTCGCCACCTTCACGAAGCCGAGCTTCTCGTCGTCATAGGGCCCGACCCATTCGGCGGCATCGAGCGTGCCCTTCTCCAGCGCCGGATAGATGTCGCCCGCCGCGATCTGCTGCGGTACGCCGCCGACCTTGGCGATGATCGTGCCGGCAAAGCCGCCGACCCGGAATTTCAGTCCTTTGAGATCGTCGATCGACTTGATCTCCTTCCGGAACCAGCCACCCATCTGCGCGCCGGTGGATCCGGTCGGAATGCCGATGGCGTTGTATTCCTTCAGCAGATTGTTGATCAGGTCCTGGCCGCCGCCCCACTGCAGCCATGAAATATGCTGGCGCGTGTTCAGGCCGAACGGCAGCGACGTACCGAACGTAAAAGCAGGGTTCTTGCCCCAATAATAATACAGCGCGGTGTTGCCCATCTCCACCGTTCCGTTGGCGACGGCGTCGAGCACCTGCAGGCCCGGCACGATCTCGCCGGCGGCGAATGGCTGGATCTGGAAACGATTGTCGGTGATCTCGGCAACGCGCTTGGCGAAATACTCGCAGCCGCCGTAGAGCGTATCCAGCGCCTTCGGCCAGCTCGCGGCGTATCGCCATTTGATCTCGGGCATCGACTGCGCGATCGCCGGCGCAGCGACGGCACTTGCGGCTAGGCCCAATCCGCCTGCCGTCAGGAATTTACGACGTTCCATGCGCTTCCCTCCGTTAAGTCGATGCTTCGACCAGGGAACGATCTTGGTGTCGTCTTGTCTTCGTCGACGCTCGACGTGTCTGTTGAGACGTTGTGGCGTTTCCGAACGGCCCTTGCGGGCACTCGAAGACGGAATTCCGATCGTGCGGTTCCGCGGCGAGGATGACCGGGCGCTTCGCCGGAATCAAGTCTCATGGGCGCCTCGCAGGTGCGAACGCCGGCCTGACGCAAGTCGGGCCTGCAAGCGATCTGCTATTCGGTCATTCAAAAACCAGGGAGGCTCGCGCATGACGGGCAAGAAGATCGTGGTCGCCGGAGCGAGCGGTCTCGTCGGCAATGCCGCGTTGCGACACTTCGGCATATCGGGCGGGTGCGATGTCATTGCCTTGTCCCGGCGAAAGCCGCGCGACCTCTACGGCGCCCGTCATGTCCCGATCGACCTGACCAGTGCAGCGGATTGCGAGCGTGCCGCCTCGGAACTGAGCGGCGCGACGCATCTGATCTACGCCGCGCTCTACGAGGCGCCGCAGCTCGTCGACGGCTGGCGCGACCCGCAGCAGATCAAGACCAACGATTTGATGCTGCGCAATTTGATGGGTGCGCTCGAGCCTGTCTCACCCGGCCTCAGGCACGTCGCCCTGCTGCAGGGCACCAAGGCCTACGGCGTCCACGTTCGCCCGTTGACCGTGCCGGCCCGCGAAGGCCGCTCCGAAATGTACGAGCAGCCCAACTTCTACTGGGCGCAGGAAAACTTCTTGCGCCAACTCCAAGCCGGCAAGGCTTGGCATTGGACCATCCTGCGGCCGGTGCTGATCGTCGGCCTCGCCATGGGGGGCGCCATGGATTTGATTCCACCGCTCGGCGTCTACGCGGCGATGCTGCGCGAGCAGGGCAGGCCGCTCGATTACCCCGGCGGCGCCCCGCGGGTGGGGCAGGCCGTCGACGTCGATCTGCTCGCCCGCGCCATCGCTTGGTCGGGAGAGGCCGAGGCCGCGCGGAACGAGGCCTTCAACGTGACCAATGGCGACGTCTTCACCTGGGAGAACATCTGGCCTGCGGTCGCGGATGCGCTGGAGATGAGGCCGGGTAAGCCGGTCCCGCTGTCGCTCGCCAAGGCGTTTCCATCCTGGGTCGACCCCTGGGATGCGCTGCGCCGCAAGCACGACCTTGTGTCGCCTGCGTTGGCCGAATTTGTCGGGCTCTCGCTTCAATACGCCGATTATAGCCTGCGCTTCGGCCAGACCGAATCCGGTCCGCCCTCGATCGTCTCGACCGTGAAGATCAACCGCGCCGGCTTCACCGAGATGATGGACACGGAAGACATGTTCCGGAAGTGGTTCAGGCAGGCAAAGCAAGAGCGACTGCTTCCCTGACCGAGAGCCAAAGCGGATATGTCCGGGATCGTTGCCCAGGTCAGACTGTGACCCGGAGCGGTCCGCTGGCGCCCCTCTGTCGCGCACATGTGGCGGCCAGCGGACATCGCTCAGTCCGCACCAATAAATCTCGATTTTATGAGTACAGGGCCTACTCTGCGCTAATGAACGCCGCTTCCATGGCCTTCCGCGTCCTGATCGTCTCGTTGCCCGCGTCGAACTCGACATCGCTCCAGCGCACGATCTCGCCATGGGCGACGTCGTGCTTCAGCCTCACGCGATGCGCCAGCCCGATAGGCAGCGCGCCGGCCTTGAGGCTCGCGGCCGCCGGCACCAGCTTGCCCCACACCGTGTAGCCGCCTTCGCCGTCCAACATCTCGCCGGCGCGCAGATTGCGTTTTGCCACGGCGGCGACGTCGCCGCGGAAACCATGGGGCTGCCCGGTCGGCTCGCCCCGCAGCGCGGCCGACAGCACCGAGATGTTCAGCTCGAGGCCGATCAAATGGTAGGGCTTGTACATCGCCGCGTACCGTCCGCTGCCGTCGGTCTTGAGGCCGTATTGCCTGAAGCAGTCGGCGGCGTAGTCGTTCGGCGCCTCCAGCACGACGTAGACGCCCCAGCGCAGATCGCGAAACACCGGCCTTCCATCGCGCTCGAGCGAGGAGACCACCTCCACGACGCCCGATCGCTCCAGCACGCCGCCCTTGCTGCGCGGCCGCATGATATGCGGCAGGTCGTCGACGCCGCAGGGTGGAAACAGCAGGCTCTCCGCAGGCACGTCCAGTCCGCAGGCGTTCGCAATCGCGGCCATCTCGATCGCCGATTTGGTACCGTCGAGGAAGGAGTTGAACATCTGCGGATTCATCCCGGCCGATTGCGCCTCGCCCGCGGTCAACCCGTAATGCTGCCAGACGCTGTCGGGCGTCACGTCGTGATAGGCCGGCAGATATTTTGTGCCTTTGCCGGCGGCAACGACGTGAAAACCGGTGGCGCGCGCCCAATCCACCATTTCCGCGGTCAGCGCCGGCTGGTCGCCATAGGCGAGCGAGTAGACCACGCCGGCCTTGCGGGCTTCCTGGGCGAGCAGCGGACCGGCAAGCACGTCGGCCTCGACATTGACCATCACGATATGCTTGCCGGCCGCGATCGCCGCGCGGGCGTGTTTGATGCCGACGGCGGGATTGCCGGTCGCCTCCACCACCACGTCCATCGCGCCGCCGGCGATGGCGCGCGCGCCATCATCGGTGAAGACGGTGGCGGCGATCCGCTCGGCGCTCCAGCCCACCGTGCGGCAGGCCTCGCGCGCGCGGTCGCGATCGATGTCGACGATGATGGGTACCTCCAGCCCCGTCGTGTGCGGCACCTGCGCCAGGAACATCGAGCCGAATTTGCCGGCGCCGATCAGCGCCACACGGACGGGCTTGCCGGCGGCAGCGCGGGCCTGGAGGAGGCGGAAGAGGTTCATGTTGTTACCCGATCAAGTATGGTGGTCCGGACGCGGTGCAGCGCCATAAGCGCGTTCACGCGCGTCTTCGACGCACTATGGCGCTACTCCGCAGAGCCGGCACCCAGAAAGAAAACTATCCGTGTGGTATGGGCCCGGCTCTGCAGCGCACCGCTTCGCGCTGCGCTGCGTCCGGGGCACGAGAGTGTCCTACTCCGCCGCCTGCCGCGGCGCACGGGCGAGCCGCACCAGTGCGTCGTCCTCCACCGTCTTGATCGGCGCAAAATCGCGATGCGCGATGTACTCCGGCCGCGTCGGGGTACGGATGTAATTCGAAACCGCGTTCAGCGTCAGGTACACGATCTTGCGCGGATAGGGCGTGATGTTGCCGGCCGAGCCGTGCACGAGATTGCCGTGGAACATCAGCATGCCGCCGGGCTTTCCCGTCGGCGCAACGATGCCGCCCTGCTTGACCAGCCGCGTCACGGTCTCCTCGTCCAGCGTCCACAGCGGATAGGAGGTCGTCGCGAGGTCATGCGAGGCCTTGAGGTCGCCGGCGTTCTGGCTCTGCGGTACCAGCATCAGCGGGCCGTTGATCGGCATCACCTCGTCCAGGAAGATCGCGATGTTCATCGCGCGCGGCTCGGGCATGCCGTCGTCGCGCTTCCAGGTGCCGTAATCCTGGTGCCATTGCCAGACATCGCCGGTGAAGGCGGATTTCGCGTTGATCTTGAACTGGTGCATGTAGACCTGCTCGCCGAACAGCTGCTCGACCGGGCCGATCATGCGCGGATGAGCACCCAGAATGCCGAACGCCTCGTTGTAGAGATGCGCGGCAAAGGCGGTGCGTGGCGCGCCGCTCTTCTCGCGCCAGACTTCCGGCCGGTTCGTGTCATAGATGCCGACCGCCTCGCGCGCGAGGAGATCGACCTCCTCCGGACTGAACAGTTCGGGCAGGAACAGCCAGCCGTCGTGGTGGAAGAACTCCAATTGCTCCTGGGACAGTTTCACGGCGCGTCCTCCTGTTTTGATTTGTTGTCGCTCGTCTTGGCCGGCCATCCACGTCTTGGCAGTGGCGGTCGCTACGCCGCCGCCTCTTCCGTCGCCCTCAATCTCTCCTCAGTCATCCGTCCCGCCGTCTGCGCGTGCGCAAGCGCCGCACGTTCCGCCGCCTTCGCATCGCCCGCGAGAATGTGTCCGGCGATGTCGGCATGCTCGGCCCAGGCGCTGCCGCGGTAATCGAGCTCCGACAGCACCGTCGCCATCGAGCGGCGCATATGCGGCCATTGCGGCGTGATCGTCTCCTCGATCACGGGATTGCCGGAGAGCCGATAGATCGCGCGATGAAACGCGACGTCGAGCGCGATCAGCTCGGCGAGCGTGGTCTTGCCATCGATCCCGCGCCCGGCGGCGAGCACCGCCTCCAGCCGCGCGCGTCCCACCGCATCGCTTGCGGCGCGTTCGCCGGCAAGCCGTGCCGCCAGCGCATCGATCGCGCCGCGCACCTCGTAGAGCTGGCGGATGCGTGCGGGATCGAGCTGGGTGACTTCAAAGCCGCGCCGGCCGCTCTCGGCGACGAGTCCCTGCCGGTGCAACAGGTGCAGCGCATGCGACACCGGCTGGCGCGACACGCCGAGCCTGTCGGCGAGCTCGTTCTGCCGGATGCGCTGGCCGGGCTGCAGCGTGCGGTCGGAGATCGCCTCCAGGATCCGCGCATAGACCTGGTCGATCAAGTTCGGAAGCGGGTCGAGAGGGATCACGCCGGCAGCTCCGTGACCATGAGAGGGAATACGGAATTCCGTATTCGAAGATACGGCGAGAAGGGGAAGGGCGTCAAGCGCGGCCAAGGGGGCGACTAGCCTCATTCTTGCGCTCCTCTAAGCCATTGATATTGCTAATGCCGGCTACTGTGCATGGGGTTGTTTTCGAGAAAAAGAGGTGTGAGGCCCTTACTCAGCCAGAAACGCGCTCACGGCCTCGCCGAACTGCAGCGGTGCCTGCTCGAACATCCAGTGGCCGGCATTGGGGATCACGGCTGTCTTCGCCCCGGTGATGTGCTCGGCCAGCACACGCCACATCACCGACAGGCTCCCTGTCGTCGCCCCGCCGCCGATCAGGAGTGTCGGGGTCGTGATCGCCTGCGCGTCCGCGAGCGTGTAGGGCCTGCGCTGCTCGTTGATCTGGCCGAGGAAGGTGATCGCGTTGTCGCGCAATTGCTGCTTCGCCGGCGCCGGCACGCGCCGCCACGAGCCGTCGCCTTCGATGCCTTCGTAGAAGTTCTGCAGCGCGCCCTCGATGTCGCCGGCGCGGATCATCTCGACCGAGCGCGCCGTGCGCGCCGCCAGCGGCGGGTGCGCGGGCGTGCCTGCGGGCACCGGCAGGCTCGCATCGAGATCGCCGCCGGGTTCTGCAAGCACCAGCTTTCGCAACAGATCGGGCCGCGCCTGCGCCACGCGAAAGGCGATGTGACCGCCGCGCGAATGGCCCATCAGATCGACCGGCGCGGGTTCGACCTGCTCGATGAAAGCGATCACGTCAGCGACGTGCTGGGCCATCTTGTAATCGTCGCCGACGGCATCCCAATGTTCGGGAAAGAAATGCCGCAGGCTGACCGAGATCACGCGATGCGATTTCGACAGCGGACCGAGCACGGAGTACCAGGTGCGGAAATCGCCGAGCGTGCCGTGCACGCAGACCAGCGGCGGCCCCTCGCCCACTTCGAGATAGGCCATGTCGTAACCATTGACGCGAAGTGTCTGCATGATCAGCCCGCCAGAAAATCCAGCACCAGTTCGGAGAATTTCTGCGGCGCCTGCTCGAACATCGGGTGCGTTGCGTTTGGGATGACCGCCGTCCTGGAATACGGCACATGCGCCGCGAGCGCATGCAGCACTTTCGGCAGCAGGCCCTTGGTCCGCGCGCCCAGGATGAACAGCGTCGGCATCCTGATGGACTCCGCGTCGGCCTTCGAGAACGGCGGGCGGTTGTCGCGGACCTGGCCGATCAGGGTGAAGGCGTTGTCGCGCAGATTCTGCTTCACCAGGGCCGGCAGCCGCGGCCAGGTGCCGGGCCCTTCCAGCGTGTCGACGAAGACTGCAAGGCCGCCGTCGATGTCGCCGGCCGCGATCTTCTCAGCCGACGCCGTGAACCGCGCCAGCAACGGCGAGGGGCCGCCAGCATAGTCTGGATCGAGGCTCGCGTCGAGCTCCCCGCCGGGCTCGGCCAGCACCAGCCGCCGGAGCAGCTCCGGCCGCCGCTGCGCCACGCGGAAGCAGATGTGCCCGCCGCGGGAATGGCCCATCAGATCAACCGGGCCGAGGTCGAGTTCCTCGATGAAGGCGATGACGTCGTCGACATGCTGGGCGATCGAATAGGTGTCGCCGACGCCATCCCATTGCGCCGGGAAGAAGTGCCGCAGGCTGACGCAGATCAGCCGGTGCCGCTGCGATAGCGGCCCGATCACGCAGCCCCAGACACGGAAGTCGTTGAGCGAGCCATGAACGCAGACCAGCGGCGGCCGGCCTCGGTCTTCGCCCACGTCGAGATAGGGCATGTCGTATCCGTTGACGTGGAGGCTTTGCATTCTGGGCTCGCAAACAGGGAAGGCGGAACTCCTGTGCAAGATTCCCGGAAACCGGGTGGATCGCAACTATTTCCAAGCCTAGATTTGAGCTCAGTTCACATTGGGGCATGCGAGGGGAACGCAAGCCAAGGACCAAGTTATGACCGACCAGCATTTTGCCCTGTTCGACAGCAAGATCGGCCTTTGCGCCATTGCCTGGGGTCCGCGCGGCATCAACGGCACGCAACTGCCGATGGGCGGTGAGCAGAAGATCCGCACCCGCATCAGCCAGCGCCATGCCGATGCCAGCGAAGCCGCGCCGACCGCCGAAGTACAGCAGGCGATCGACCGCATCACAAAACTGCTCGCGGGCGAGCCGGATGACCTCACCGACATCCCGCTCGATCTCGATGGCGTGCCCGACTTCAACCGCGGGGTCTACGCGATCGCCCGCACCATTCCGCCGGGCAAGACCGTCACCTATGGCGACATCGCCAAGCAACTCGGCGGTGTCGAGCTGTCGCGCGACGTGGGCCAGGCGCTCGGCCGCAACCCGTGCCCGATCGTCGTGCCCTGCCATCGCGTGCTGGCGGCCGGCAACAAGCCCGGCGGCTTCTCCGCGAATGGCGGCGTGGTGACGAAGCTGAAGATGCTGGAGATCGAAGGCGCGCTGGTGAACCACACGCCGAGCTTGTTTGATTGAGGCGATGACGCCGCTGGCTAGATCTTCGCCGCCGCCATCGGCCAATATTTGTCGCGCAAATGCCGCTTCACCAGCTTCCCAGTGGGCGTGCGCGGCAGCTCGGCTTCGAAATCGATCGAGCGCGGGCATTTGATCGTCGAGAGGCGGCTCCTGCAATAGGCGATCAGGTCGGCCTCGAGCTCCTTGCCGGCGCGCTTGGGATCGTGCGGCTGCACCACCGCCTTGACCTCTTCGCCCATCTCCTCGTTCGGCACACCGAACACGGCGACGTCGGCGACCTCGGGGTGGGTGATGAGCACGTCCTCGGTCTCCTGCGGGTAAATGTTCACGCCGCCCGAGATGATCATGTAGGACTTGCGGTCGGTGAGAAAGAGAAAGCCATCCCTGTCGAGATAGCCGACGTCGCCGAGCGTCGACCAGCCTTTTGCGTTATAGGCCTTCTTCGTCTTCTCGGGATCGTTGTGATAGGCGAAAACCGGCGCATCGGCGAAATAGACCGTGCCGATCTCGCCCGTCGGCAGCTCC
This sequence comes from Bradyrhizobium sp. WU425, assembly GCF_021052305.1. Lineage (NCBI taxonomy): Bacteria > Pseudomonadati > Pseudomonadota > Alphaproteobacteria > Hyphomicrobiales > Nitrobacteraceae > Bradyrhizobium > Bradyrhizobium sp. WU425. The sequence continues at coordinate 1,239,709 of NZ_CP088089.1, forward strand.
TCGTCGTTCTCGTCCAGAATCTTGATCTTGCCGACCACGGCGCGGCCGACGCTGCCGCGGTGCTCCAGCCATTCTTTCGAGTTGCAGACGGTGACGCCGTTGCCTTCGGAGCCCGCGTAATATTCGATCAGGATCGGCCCCCACCATTCGATCATCTTGGCCTTGACCTCGACCGGGCAGGGGGCGGCGGCGTGGATCGCGCCCTTCAGTGTCGAGACTTCGTAGCGGTTACGGACCTCGTTCGGCAGCTTCAGCATGCGCACGAACATGGTCGGCACCAGCTGCGCCTGGGTCACCTTGTACTTTTCGACCAGTTTCAGGAAATCTTCGGCGTCAAAGTGCTCCATGATGATGGAGGTGCCGCCGAGCAGGACCGCCATCATGTTGAAGCGCAAGGGAGCGGCGTGATAGAGCGGTGCCGGTGAGAGATAAATAGTCTCGGCGTTCATGCCGCACATGCTGGCGCAGAGCACGCGCAGAAACGCGTTCGGCTCGTCGATCGGCTTGCCCTCGAAAGCCTTCTTGATACCCTTGGGCCGGCCCGTGGTGCCCGACGAATACAGCATGTCATAGCCGGCAACCTCGTCGGCAATCGGGGTTGTCGGCTGTGCGGCGGCTTCCTTGTCGTAGGAGCGGAAGCCGGCTTGCGGCTCGTCCATCATGTAGAAGACCGGCTCGCCGGGCGCACCCTTGATCAGCGTCTTGATCTGGTCGGCACATTTCGGTGTCGTGATCACGACCTTGGCGCCGCAATCGGCGATGATGTAGTCGATCTCGTCCTGCTTTAAATAGCGGCTGATCGCGGTGTAATAGAGCCCGCTGCGTTGCGCAGCCCAGCAGATCTCCATAAAGGCGAGGCGGTTCTCCATCAGCAGCGCGATGTGGTCGCCGGCCTTCAGCCCGAGCGAGCGGAACAGGTGCGCGCCCTGGTTCGAGAGCTCGTCGAGCTCGCGATAGGTAATCGCCTTGCCGGCCCCGGCCATTTGATAGGCGATCTTGTCGGGTGTGGCGCGGGCGTGGATGGAGGGGTGTGTCATGTCTCTGTTTACGCGGCTGGGAGTAACGTTCCCCGGATATCCGGGGTCCATTGTGAGGCATGGGTCCCGGCTCTGCGCCGCAGCGTTTCACGCTGCAGCGCGTCCGGGACACGAGAGGGCTTACAGCCGCTCCACGATCGTCACATTCGCCATGCCGCCGCCTTCGCACATGGTCTGCAGGCCATAGCGTTTGCCGCGCTGATGCAAGGCATGCACCAGCGTCGTCATCAGCTTGGTGCCGGAGCCGCCGAGCGGATGGCCGAGCGCGATGGCGCCGCCATTGACATTGAGACGTTCCGAATCGGCGCCGGTGGTCTTCAGCCACGCGGTCGGCACCGAGGCAAAGGCCTCGTTGACCTCGAACAGGTCGATGTCGTCGATCGCCATGCCGGCCTTCTCCAGCGCGCGCTTGGTGGCGTGCAGCGGTGCGTCGAGCATGATCACGGGATCGCCACCCATCATGGTCATGTGGTGGACGCGCGCCAGCGGCTTCACGCCGAGCTGCTTCAGGCCACGCTCGTTCACCACCATCACGCCGGAAGCGCCGTCGCAGATCTGGCTGGCGCTGGCCGCGGAGAGCTTGCCATTCTCGGCGATCAGCTTGACGCCCTTGATGCCGTCGAGTGTGGCGTCGAAGCGGATGCCCTCGTCGATGTGGTGGGTGTCCTTGGAGCCGTCGGCGCGGGTGATCTCAAGCGGCACGATCTCCGTCTTGAAACGGCCGGCCTGCGTCGCCGCGATCGCGCGCTGATGACTGTTGTAGGAGTACTCGTCGAGCTCATCCTTGGAGAGGCCGTACTTCTCGGCCATCATCTCGGCGCCGGTGAACTGGCTGAACACGATGTTGGGATAACGCTGCTCGATACCCGGGCTCTTGTAATTGCCAAAGCCGTTCTTGGCGGGAAGCTGCGACGACAGGCCCATCGGCACGCGCGTCATCGATTCCACGCCGGCGGCGATCACCACGTCCATCGCGCCCGACATAACGGCCTGCGCAGCAAAATGCAGCGCCTGCTGCGACGAGCCGCATTGGCGGTCGATCGAGGTGCCCGGCACGCTCTCCGGCAGTTTCGAGGCCATGATGGCGTTGCGCGCCACGTTGTTGGACTGCTCGCCGACCTGCATGACGCAGCCCATGATCACATCCTCGACCAGCGCGGGATCGACCTTGGTGCGGTCGACCAACTCGTCCAGCACCTTCGCGGCGAGATCGGCCGGATGCCATCCGGCGAGGCGGCCCCCCTTGCGCCCACCGGCGGTACGCGCAGCGGCGACGATATAAGCCTCGGCCATGTCGGTTTCTCCCTGGATTATTTTGAACGGTTGGTTGTCGGGGCGGGATTTAAGGGGCGACCGGTTGTTTAGTCAATCGATCAATTAACTCTTGTGGGGAGGCGCTGCTTGGGCTTATCTGCGGCCGCTCTTCCGCCAAAATCAGGGATCTCCGTGACTACCAGCGTACCGAACAGGCTCCCCAGCGGAAAGAATTCCACGGCAGAGAAATTGCTCGTGGCCGCGAGCGAGCTGATGATCGAACGCTCCTCGATCGAGATTTCCCTGAGCGACATCGCCCAGAAGTCCGGCGCCAACGCCGCGCTGGTCAAATATCACTTCGGCAACAAGGACGGCCTGCTGCTGGCGCTGCTCGAGCGCGACGCAGGAACGGAACTGTCCAACCTGGAATATCTGCTGGCGCAGCCGATCACGCCGACCGCGAAGCTGAAGCTGCACATCGGCGGCATCATCCGCGCCTATCACCGGTTTCCCTACATGAACCGGTTGATTCACTATCTGCTGCACGAGAGCGTCGCGGGCTCCGCGGACGAAGTCTCGAAATTCTTCGTCGCACCGCTGCTGGATTTCCATCGCCGCCTGCTCGCCGAAGGCGTCAGTCAGGGCGAATTCCGCGCCACCGATCCCGTGCTGTTCTACACCAGCCTGATCGGCGCCTGCGATCATTTGTTCTTCGGCCGGCACGCGATGTCACGCGCGACCGGCGTCGGCCCGGTCACCGACGACGTCTGCCGGCAATATATCAAGCACATGGAAACGCTGATCTGCGGCGGCATTCTCACGAATATCGAGGAAGCCGCCGCGGCCGGATGATCCGGCCAGAACGCAGAAGTCTAGAGAAGAAACGCCCAAGGAAAAGGTTCGAGGAAAGGTACAAGCGATGCAGTTGAAAGACGTAGCCGTTCTCATCACCGGCGGCGGGTCGGGCCTTGGTGCCGCGACCGCCCGCGCCATGGCCGCCAAGGGCGCCAAGATCGGCGTGATCGACCAGAGCAAGGAAAACGCCGAGAAGGTCGCCGCCGAAGTGAAGGGCATCGCGCTTCATGCCGACGTCACCAGCGAGGAGCAGATCAAGGCGGCGATCGCCAATGCGGAAGCCGCGCACGGCGTCGCGCGCGTGCTGATGAACTGCGCCGGCATCGGCGGCTCGCAGCGCATCGTCGGCCGCGATGGAGTCTACCCGCTGGAAAAGTTCGCGCGCATCATCAACGTCAATTTGATCGGCACGTTCAACTGCCTGCGTCTGTTCGCCGAGCGCTTGGTCACGATCGAGCCGGTCGGTGAAGAGCGCGGCGTCATCGTCAACACTGCTTCGGTCGCGGCTTACGAAGGCCAGATCGGCCAGATCGCCTATGCAGCGTCGAAGGGCGGCGTCGTCGGTCTCACGCTGCCGGCCGCGCGCGACCTCGCGAGCCAGAAGATCCGCGTCAACACCATCGCCCCCGGGCTATTTCTGACGCCGCTGCTGATGGGCTTGAACGAAGAGGCCCGCAAGAGCCTCGGTGCCCAGGTGCCGCATCCCGCGCGTCTCGGCGACGCCAATGAATACGGGTCGCTGGCCGTGCACATCGTCGAGAACCCAATGCTCAATGGCGAAACCATTCGCCTCGACGGCGCGATCCGCATGGCGCCGCGGTAGAGCTCTTTTTCCTTCTCTCCTTGTGGGAGAAGGTGGCGCGCTCCTGAGCGCGCCGGATGAGGGGTTCTCTCCACGATCTCACCTGTGGAGGCAGACCCCTCACCCGAGCGAATGCGCGGCGCGTGACGTACATGCCCTCTCCCACAAGGGGAGAGGGCGCAGTAATCGGCACCATCGTTGCGGATGAAGGAAGTCGCGCGCATGTCCCAACCGCTGCTGATCGAGCACAATGACGGCGTCGATACCGTGACGCTCAATCGTCCGGAACACCTCAACGCGCTCGATCCTGCGCTGATCGACGCGCTCAATGTCTACTTCCAGGGCCTCCAGCGCAACCGCGACACGCGCGTCGTGGTGCTGAAGGGCGCTGGCAAGAATTTCTGTGCGGGCCTCGACCTCAAGGCTGCAATGCAGCGTCGTGCCGGGCAGCAGGAGCCGCCTGATGTCACCGAGTCGCTGGATTCGCAGCGACGCATCGCCGACATCGTGATGCTGATGCGGCGCTGTCCGCAGCCGATCCTCGCGCTGGTACAGGGCGCGGCCGCCGGCGGCGGCTTTGCACTCGCGCTCGCCTCCGATATCCGCATCGCGACGAGATCGGCGCGGATGAACTGCGCCTTCATCAAGCTCGGCCTTGGCGGCTGCGACATTGGCACCAGCTATTTCCTGCCACGCCTTGTCGGTGTCTCCGTGGCATCGGAGCTGATCCTCACCGGACGCTTCATCGGGGCCGAACGCGCACTCGCGGTCGGGCTGGTCTCCGAGGTCGTCGACGAGGACAAGCTCGCTGAGGCCGCCGAACCCTATGTCGACGCGATGATCACGGCCTCGCCCGTGGGCCTACGCCTGTCCAAAGAATGTCTCAACATGAGCGTCGATGCCGGATCGCTGGAAGCCGTAATCGCGATGGAGGATCGCAACCAGGTCCTGTGCAGCCGCTCCGAGGAATTTTCGGAAGGCATCAGGGCCTTCCTTGAGAAGCGAAAGCCTGTCTATATCAGGCGCTGACAATGAAGATCCGTAAAGGACGAGAAATTCCGGGAGACGCACTATGAGTGGAAGCGCGGCGGCGGTGATGACGAAACCCACCTTTCGCAAGGTCAAGTGGCTTGCGCGCGACATCGACGTCGAGCGCCGCGACGACGGCACGGTGGTGCTGAAGTCGCGCATCCCGCTGCAGACCTACGAGAAGCATATTCCGGCTTCGCTGGCAAAATGGGCGAAGGAAGCGCCAGAGCGGATCTGGCTTGCCCAGCGCGGTGGCCCGAACCGCGAATGGCGCAAATTGTCCTATGGCGAAGCCAAGCGCACCGTGGATGCGCTGACGCAGGGCCTGCTCAATCTCGCGCTCGATGGCCGCCCGGTCGCGATCCTCTCCGGCAATTCGATCGAGCACGCGTTGATGACGCAGGCCGCGATGCAGGCGCGCGTCCCTGCCGCGCCGGTCTCGCCGGCCTACTCATTGATGAGCCATGATCACGTCAAGCTGAAATACCTGTTCGACCTCATCAAGCCCGGCGTGGTGATGGTGCAGGACGGCCCAACCTTCGAGAAGGCGCTGAAAGCGCTCGATCTCACCGGCGTCACCGTCGTTCACGTCTCGCGGCCCTGCGAGGGTATCGAGAGCGTCAGCTTCGCCGAGCTCGCGGCGACAGCCGTGACCGCCGATGTCGAAGCGTCGATCGCGAAGATCACGCCTGAGACCGTCGGCAAACTGCTGTTCACGTCAGGTTCGACCGGCATGCCCAAGGCCGTCATCAACACGCAAGCGATGATGTGCGCCAATGCGGCGATGATGATGCAGGTACGGCCGCGCGATCCCGGCGGTCCGATCTCGACCATGCTGGACTGGATGCCCTGGAACCACACCATGGGCGGCAATGCGGCGTTCCATCCGATCCTGGTCGATGGCGGCACGCTCTATATCGATGACGGCCGGCCGATGCCGGGCCAGTTCGATGAGACGCTGCGCAATCTGCGCGAGATCTCGCCGACCTATTACGCCAACGTCCCCGCGGGCTATGCCGCGCTCGCCGCCGCCATGGAAAAGGACGACGCGCTGTGCCGATCCTTCTTCAAGAACCTCTCGATCATGGCTTATGGCGGCGCGCGACTGCCGGATGATCTCTACGACCGCATGCAGGCCCTCGCCGTGAAGACCACCGGTGAGCGCATCGTGTTCTACACCGGGTGGGGCTCGACCGAGACCGCGCCGACATCGACCGGTACCTATTGGGACACCGAACGCGTCGGCCTGATCGGCCTGCCGTTCCCCGGCGTCGAGTTGAAGATGGTGCCCTGCGGCTCGAAATACGAGCTGCGTCTGCGCGGCGTCAACGTCACGCCGGGCTATTTCGGCCAGCCTGACCTGACGAAGAAGATGTTCGACGAGGAAGGCTTTTATTGCATCGGCGACGCCGGAATCTTCGTCGACGACACCGATCCGGTGAAGGGCATCATCTTTGCCGGGCGCGTCGTCGAGGATTTCAAGCTGACCACCGGCACCTTCGTCCATGTCGGTTCGCTCCGTACGGATGCGATCGCCGCCGCGACGCCCGTCGTGCATGACGCGCTGGTCGCGGGGCAGGATCGTGCCTTCATCGGCCTGCTGGCGTGGCCGAACCTGCATGCCTGCCGCCAGCTCGTCGGCAATCCCGATCTCAGCTTCGAGGATGCAGTGAAGCATCCCGAGGTGATCGCTTGCTTCAGGCGCGGGCTGGAGGCTCACAACAAGGAGTGCGAAGGCGCCAGCAGCCGTATCATCGCGCGCGCCATGCTGATGGCGGAACCGCCATCGATCGACGGTAACGAGCTCACCGACAAGGGTTACATCAACCAGCGCGCCGGCCTGGAGCGCCGCGCCGGGCTGGTGGAGCGCCTTTATGCGGAGAATCCTGATCGGGACGTCATCATTCTCAAGTAATCGACATCATCAACACGGGTACGCGCCATGAACTTCGATTTCTCCGACGACCAGAAGCAGCTCCGCGACCAGGCGCGCAAATTCCTCACCGAGAAGTGCCCACCGAAGGCGGTGCGCGCAGTTCTCGACGGCAAGGCGCCGTACGACAAGGACCTGTGGAAAGGCCTCGCCGAGATGGGTTTTCTCGGTGTCGCAATCCCGGAGGAATTCGGCGGCGCGGGCGCCGGTCATCTCGAACTTTGCGTGATCGCCGAAGAAATGGGCCGGGCGAACGCGCCGGTGCCGTTTTCCTCCACCGTCTATCTGGCTGCCGAGGCGCTGCTGATCGCCGGCAGTGACGCGCAGAAGAAGAAATGGTTGCTGGCGATTGCCTCGGGCGAGGCGATCGGAACGCTGGCGCTGTTCGAGGGAAAAGGCAATCCGTCACCGAAGACCATCAAGCTGACGGCTGCGAATGGCATGCTCAACGGTGTCAAGAAGCCGGTCGCCGATGGCGCGATCGCGGACTTCGCGGTGGTCGCGGCACGCACGGGATCGAGCGGGCGCGACGGCGACATCTCCTTGTTCATTGTCGATCTCAGGGCCGGCGGAGTCGAGGTGAAAAGCCTGACCAATCTCGATCCGACCCGCGGACAGGCCGAGATCACTTTCAGGGATTGCAAGGCCGAGCCGCTGGGCGCGGCCGGCGAAGGCTGGAGCATCTTGACTCAAGTGCTCGATCGCGCCGCGGTGCTCTGCGCATTCGAGCAGGTGGGCGGCTCCGACCGCGCGCTGGAGATGGGCCGCGACTACGCGCTCGACCGCATCGCCTTCGGGCGACAGATCGGCTCGTTCCAGGCCGTCAAGCACATGCTGGCGGACATGTACGTGTCGGCGACGCTGGCGCGTTCCAACAGCTATTACGGCGCCTGGGCGCTCTCGACCAACGCCGCGGAGCTGCCGGAAGCCGCCGCCGCGGCCCGCATCAGCGCGACGCAGGCGTTCCAGCACTGCGCCAAGAACAACATCCAGGTTCACGGCGGCATGGGTTTCACCTGGGAGTTCGACTGCCACATGTACTACCGCCGCGCCAACGCGATGGCGCTCGGGCTCGGCAGCCTGTCCTATTGGGAAGACCAGTTGATCGACCGCATGCGCAAGAAGAACGCGGCGTAGGCGAAAGGCAACGTCATGAACTTCGACGACACTCTGCAAGAAGCCGAATTTCGCGCCACGGCTCGCGCCTGGATCGCGGCAAATGCGCCCAAGCAGTACGAGGAGGAGCTTCGCAAGTCCTCGCTCGGCCGCACGCAATTGAAGAACGCCAACATTCTGGAAGTGGCAAAGGCCTGGCAGAAGAAGAAGGCAGATGCCGGCTGGGCCTGCCTGCATTGGCCGAAGGAGTATGGTGGCCGCGGTTCGTCGCCGATCGAACGTGTGATCTGGCAGCAGGAAGAAGGGCCGTTCGGCCAGCTATCCCGCATGTTCATCATCGGCCACGGCATGTGCGGGCCGACCATGATGGCGTTCGCGCGCGAGGAGCATAAGCGCGCCTATTTGCCGCCACTCGCCTCCGGCGAAAAGGTCTGGTGCCAGCTGTTCTCCGAGCCCGCCGGCGGCTCCGACGTTGCGGGCCTACGCACGCGCGCCGAGAAGGATGGCGATGACTGGGTGATCAACGGCCAGAAGATCTGGACGTCGGGCGCGCACTATTCCGATTACGGCATTCTGCTCACCCGCACCGATCCGACCGTGCCCAAGCACAAGGGCCTTACCATGTTCTTCCTGGACATGAAGAGCCCTGGCGTCGAGGTGCGGCCGATCAAGCAGGCGAGCGGCGCTTCCGACTTCAACGAAGTCTATTTCACCAACGTCCGCATTCCCGATCACCAGCGCCTCGGCGAGGTCGGTGACGGCTGGAACGTCTCGCTGACCACGCTGATGAACGAGCGCAGCGCGATCGGCGCGGCCGTCTCGACCGGCTTCCCCGAGCTGTTCGAATATTGCTCCAGCCTGATGCTGGACGATGGCCCGGCAATCGAGGACCGCGCGGTGCGCGCGAAGCTGGCGAGCTGGGCGGCGAAAGCGAGCGGACTGAAATACACCAGCATGCGCGCGATCTCGGCGCTGTCGAAGGGCGAGCGTCCGGGACCGGAGAACTCCATTGGCAAGCTGGTCGCGGGCTCCATGATCCAGGATGTCGCGACCTATGCGCTGGATCTGCAAGGCGCCGCCGGTGTGATCAGCGGTGCCGAAGATTCCGAACTCGCCGGCCGCTTCCAGGCGATGCTGCTGCGCGCGCCGGGAACCCGTGTCGAAGGCGGCACTGACGAGATCATGCGCAACATCATCGCCGAGCGGGTGCTGGGCCTGCCCGGCGACATCCGTGTCGACAAGGACGTGCCGTTCAACAGGATCCTGACGAAGGGAAGAGGCTGATGATCCTCATCCTGAGGAGCCGCGGAGCGCGGCGTCTCGAAGGATGCAGGCCCAACTGGGGCCTCGTGGGTCGAGACGGCGCTGCGCGCCACTCACCATGAGGGACTAAGACAGAGCAAGAACGAAGAGGTCCGCCATGAATTTCGACGACACCCCGCAGGAAGCCGCCTTCCGCGAGACCGCGCGCAAATGGGTCGAGGCCAACGCGCCGAAGGAGTTTTTGGCTGAGCTGTCAAAATCCTCGCTCGGCCGCATCCGGCTGGCCAACCACGACATCGTCGATGTCGGCAAGGCCTGGCAGAAGAAGAAGGCCGAAGGCAATTGGGCCTGCCTGCATTGGCCCAAGGAATATGGCGGCCGCGGTGCGACGCCGATCGAGCGCGTGATCTGGCAGCAGGAGGAAGGCGTCTATGGCAAGCTGACGCAGCCGTTCCAGATCGGCGAGGGCATGTGCGGGCCAACCGTGATGGCTTTTGGCAGCGAGGAGGCCAAGCGGCGCCATTTGCCGAAGCTGGCCGCGGGCGAGGAGATCTGGTGCCAGCTGTTCTCCGAGCCATCAGCGGGCTCTGACGTCGCGGGCTTGCGCACGCGCGCGGAGAAGAAGGGCGACAATTGGGTCGTCAACGGCCAGAAGATCTGGACCTCGGGTGCGCACTATTCCGACTACGGACTTTTGATCGCGCGCACCGATCCCAATGTGCCCAAGCACAAAGGTCTCACCATTTTCTTCCTGGACATGAAGAGCCCCGGCGTCGAGGTGCGCCCGATCAAGCAGGCCAACGGCATGCAGGAGTTCAACGAGGTCTATTTCACCGACGTCGTCATTCCCGACAGCCAGCGTCTTGGCGCCATCGGCGAGGGCTGGAGCGTGTCGCTGACCACGCTGATGAACGAGCGCATGTCGATCGGCTCGCGGCTTGCGACCGGCGTCCCGGAGATGTTCGAGTTCTGCTCCAACCTGATGCTGGAGGATGGCCTCGCCATCGACGATCCCGCCGTGCGCTCAAAACTCGCGAGCTGGGCGGTGAAGTCGAGCGGGCTGAAATACACCAGCTACCGCGCGATCTCGGCGCTGTCCAAGGGCGAGCGGCCGGGACCGGAAAATTCGATCGGCAAGCTCGTCTCCGGCATGATGCTACAGGACATCGCGACCTATGCCATGGACCTCCAGGGCGCGGCCGGCGTTCTCACCGGCACGGACGAGGAGACCGTGCAGGGCCAGTTCCAGCAGATGCTGCTGTCCTCGCCTTCGATGCGCATCGCGGGCGGCACCGACGAGATCTTGCGCAACATCATCGCCGAGCGCGTGCTGGGATTGCCGGGCGACATCCGCGTGGACAAGGACGTGCCGTACAACAAGATTCCGACCAAGGGGCGTTGACATCTCGTGTCCCGGACGCGCGAAGCGCGAGCCGGGACCCAGGAGCCGTAACAGACAGGCCACAATGGGCCCCGCCTCAGCGCCGCATCACTTCGTGCTGCGTCGCGTCCGGGGCACGAAAGCGAGCTTAAGCAATGGACGCTGCAGTCAATCATAACAACCGCATCGGCGTGCTCGAAGAGCTGCTCAACGAGCGCTACTCGGTGCGCGCCTTCCTGGCCAAGGAAGTCGATCGCGCGACGATCGAGCACGTGCTGACCACCGCGCAGCGCACGGCGTCCTGGTGCAACAGCCAGCCCTGGCAGGTCGTCATCGCCAGCGGCGAGGCCAAGGAGCGTTTCCGCAAGCTGATCTACAAGGAGGCTTCGGGCGGGCTCGGGGACGACTATGATTTCACGCCGCCGCGCGAATATCTCGGCGCCTATCTCGAACGCCGCCGCGAGAGCGGTTTTCAGCTCTACAATACGCTCGGCATCGCGCGCGGAGACAAGATGGCCTATGCCAAGCAGGCGCTGGAGAACTACAATTTCTTCGGCGCGCCGCATGTGGCCGTCATCCATACCGACGAGCCGCTCGGCATCTACGGTGCGATCGATTGCGGCGCCTATGTCTCGAACTTCATGCTGGCCGCGCAGGCGCTCGGGCTCGGCACAATTCCGCAGGCGGCGCTCGCGCGCCACTCCGGCCTGATCCGCCGCCATTTCAATTTGCCTGATGATCGCCGCATCGTTTGCGGTATCTCGTTCGGCTATGCCGACAATGCCCACAAGGTCAACAGCTACCGGACGTCGCGTGCGAGCCTGGCCGAGACCGTGACCTTCGTGGACGAGTGATCGAGGCGATGCACGCTCCGTATTGGACGTGATCCCGTTCGCGCGAAAAGACGGCCGCGGATGCGGCCGCCTTCATCGCGGTCTCAGTTCGATTGACGCCGGCCGTCAGCCGCCGCTGCCGCCGATCACGGCGCGAATGGTCTCGTCGGGCCCGAAATCCTCGGCGCCGTCGACATAGAGCAGCGCCGCGAGCTTGGAGCGCGCACGGTTGACGCGGCTCTTGATCGTGCCGACTGCGCAGCCGCAGATCGAAGCCGCGTCCTCATAGGAGAAGCCGGAGGCGCCGACGAGGATCAGCGCTTCACGCTGGTCCTGCGGAAGCTTGTCGAGCGCCGTGCGGAATTCCTCGAACTCAAGATGGGCGTTCTGCGAGGGCTGCGTCTTCAGCGTCTTAGCATAATTGCCTTCGGCATCCTCGACTTCCCGCCGCCGCTTGCGATAGTCGGAGCGGAACAGGTTGCGCAGGATCGTGAACAGCCATGCCGGCAGATTGGAGCCGGGCTGGAACGAGTCGATGTTGGCGAGCGCCCGCAACAGCGTCTCCTGGACCAGATCGTCGGCGCGGTCCGCATTGCCGCTGAGCGAGATGGCAAACGCGCGCAGACTGGGCACGGCCGCCAGGATGTCGTTACGCAGGGAATCCGTGAGAGGCATCAATCCCTCCCATTGTTGTCGTTAGAGCCGCCACCATTTTCCACTTGGGGGGTCGCTCCCGGCGCATCAAGTTTCTTGATCAGTTCCGCGAACCGGTCCGGAACCCCCTGCCGCACCACGTCGTCGTACATGGCGCGCAGCTGGTGCCCGATCCGGGACTGGATCTCCGGAGTGAGCCCTCCCTTGCCGGGGGTCGTGCTTTTGCTGGCTTGAGACTTGAGATCTTTCATGACCTGTTCCACGTTTCCCCGAGTTAAGTAACTGTAAAATCGAGAAGTTCTCTCAACCGGGAGCCGTTCCCTGGATAGGCTCAATGCGAGCTGCGAGAAAAAGTTCCGCCCCCATGCGGAACTTTTCTCAGGCTGAGGCGTAATCAGCCCAGCAGGGGAACCCGGGCCCCCCGCCTAACGCCTGCACGTCAAGGTCGGCCCGATGATGATATGGAGTGGGGATGTCCCGTTCACAGCTTGTTGCTGAACACTTGCCGTTGTTGCGCCGGTACGCACGCGCCCTGACCGGCAGCCAGTCCTCCGGTGACGCCTATGTCGCAGCCATGTTGGAAGCCATGCTGGGAGATCCGTCGGTGCTCGACGAGAGCCACGGGCCGCGCGCCGGCCTGTTCCGGCTGTTCACCCAAATCTGGAATTCCGTTTCCGTCAACGACGATTCCGAGGTGGCGAACCTGCCGATGCCGCCGGAGCGGCGGCTGTCCAACATCACGCCCTTGCCGCGGCAAGCCTTCCTGCTGCTCTCGCTCGAGGGATTTTCGGAAGAAGAGGTCGGCTACATTCTCGGCACCGACGTCGGTGAGACGCGCCGGCTTGCGGATGCCGCAGGGCGTGAGATGGCAGCCGAGATCGCCACCGACGTGCTGATCATCGAGGATGAGACCTTCATCGCCATGGATCTCGAGAGCCTGGTGAAGAACCTCGGCCACAATGTCGTCGGCGTCGCCCGCACCCACGCCGATGCGGTCGCGCTGGCAAAGAACAAGCGACCGGGCCTGATCCTCGCCGACATCCAGCTCGCCGACGGCTCGTCGGGCCTCGACGCCGTCAACGAGCTGCTCCGCACCTTCGAGGTGCCGGTGGTGTTCATCACCGCATACCCCGAGCGCTTCCTCACCGGCGAGCGACCGGAGCCGGCCTTCCTGATCTCGAAACCGTTCCAGCCGGCGATGGTGTCGGCGGTGGCGAGCCAGGCGCTGTTCTTCCAGCGCAACTCCCGCAACCGCGCGCCGAAGGTACCGGCGGCGTAACGAAGGCGCCAGCGCCCGGCATTTTGACGAAATCCGATCCGGCGTGCCGCAAGGTGCGCCGGATTTTTGTTGATCCGGTTGTCACGCTTGACGGCCATCGAATTCGCCGCTCATACCTCGCGCAGCGGCCGTTGCAGCCGCGGTGCCATCGGAGACGTGTTCATGGACCAGCAACTCCTCGATCGCCTCGCCATCCGCGACCTCGTCGAGAACTGGGCGGTGTGGCGCGATGCCGGCGATTGGGAGCGCTTTGCCACCGTCTGGCACGAGGAAGGCTGGATGTCCGCCACCTGGTTTCAGGGGCCGGCGCGGGATTTCATGCGGGTCAGCCAGGAGGGGTTCGCCAAGGGCGTGCGCATCCTGCATTTCCTCGGTGGCTGCAGCATCGATCTCGAGGGGGCGCGCGCCATCGCGCAGACCAAGATGACCATCTCGCAGCGCGCACCGGTGCACGACGTGCCCTGCGACGTCGTCTGCACCGGGCGCTTCTACGATTTCCTGGAGAAGCGGCAGGGAAAATGGGGCATCGTCCGCCGCCAGCCGATCTACGAGAAGGACCGGATCGACCCGGTTGATCCCTCCGCGACGCTTCAGCTCGACCAGAAAGCCCTTGCCGCGCTGCCCGAAGGCTACCGCCACCTCGCCTACATGCAGGAGCTGATCGGCTACAAGGTCAAGCGCGACATGCCAGGCCTCACCGGGCCCGAGGTTGAGAAGCTCTATGCGGAGGGGCGGGAGTGGCTTGCGGGGAAGGCGAACTGAACGCCAGACAAAAGTAAGGCGCGACTGGCATCACCACAGTCGCGCCCTACGTCGCCGGCTTATGGGGCAGGGGGGAATAGCCGGCTGTTGATACGACTCCCGTCCCTGAAAGTCGTTCCAGGGGGTTGCAAAATTTTTCGTGGGGCCATCCTTTTCGCACCCTGCCTTTTCGCACACGGTTAAGTGATCTTAACGCCTGAGAACTCTGGGTCCTCTCCTCGCGTTGTTCCCGCGATCGCCATGGGGCGAGGGACCGACAGCCATGTCACAGATTCAAAAGGTATTTTTAGGCGCCGTCGCGATCGCCGCGACGCTTGGCGCCGTCCAGGTCGGCGCCGTGCAGCTGGCCTCCGGCCATGATCCGGCCGACCGCTGGCAGGCGGTCGCTGACAAGCCGGGCCATAACGTCAATCGCTCCAGCAAAGCGGACCGGCTGGCCGACATCAAGCAGGCTGAGGTTCCGACCCGCACCGTGTCGATGCGGCTGAACGATCTGGCCGACACGTCGGTGCTGCTGCGGGTCCCCGCGGTGATCGAGACCGGCAACGCCAAGCCGCCGGTGTTGCTCCCGGACCAGAAGCAGAGCCGCAAAAAGCCGACGATCGCCTGCGAGCCGATGGTCAGCTCCCTGACCGAGGTCGCAAAGCTGCTCCAACCCGGCCGCTGTGTGACTTGATCGGCTTTGGCCACGGACAAGTCGCCCTCCGCCCGGAGGGCGATTGCTGACGTCTACTTGATCCCCTGCCCCCTCGCGTTATATCCCGGGTTTCTTCCTCTTTGGATTGACCGGGTAAACGCATGACGACGTCAGACACGGCTGTGCATACGCAGCCCTTCCAGGCCGAGGTTTCCGAGCTTCTGCACCTGATGGTGCATTCCGTCTATTCCGAGACCGATATCTTCCTGCGCGAGCTCGTCTCCAATGCCTCTGACGCCTGCGACAAGCTGCGCTATGAGGCCATCGCGAATCCGGCGCTGCTGGGCGAAGGCGACGCGCTCAAGATCCGGATCATTCCGAACAAGACGGCCGGAACGCTTGCGATCGCCGACAATGGCATTGGCATGGAGCGGCAGGAGCTGATCGACCACCTCGGCACCATCGCCCGCTCGGGCACCAAGGCCTTCGTGTCGAAGCTCAAGGAGGCCAAGGATGGTCTCGGCCTGATCGGCCAGTTCGGCGTCGGCTTCTATTCCGCCTTCATGGTAGCCGACAAGATCGTCGTGGTGAGCCGCCGCGCCGGCGAGAGCGACGTCTGGACCTGGACGTCCTCGGGCGGCTCGGGCTTCGAGATCGCGCGTGCCAGCGAGGAGGATGCGGGCCGCGTGCAGCGCGGCACCGAGATCGTCCTGCATCTCAAGGACGATGCGAAGAAATATCTCGAAGCTTACGAGATCGAACGTATCGTCGGCGCTTATTCCGACAACATCCTCTTCCCCATCGAGCTCGTGCCTGAAGGGGGCGAACCGCGTCAGATCAATTCTGCGAGCGCGCTGTGGCAGCGCTCGAAATCCGAGCTCACGCCGGAAGACTACAAGAAGTCCTATCAGCAGATCGCCTCCGCCTTCGACGATCCCGCGATGACGCTGCATTATCGCGCGGAGGGACGTTACTCCTACGCCGTGCTGCTGTTCGCGCCCTCGACGAAGCCGTTCGACCTGTTCGAACCGAACCGCAAGGGGCGCGTCAAGCTCTATGTCCGCCGCGTGTTCATCACTGACGATGCCGATCTGCTGCCGGGCTATCTCCGCTTCATCCGCGGCGTCGTCGACAGCGAGGATCTCCCGCTCAACATTTCCCGCGAGATGCTTCAGAACAATCCGCAGCTCGCGCAGATCCGCAAGGCCGTGGCGACCCGCGTGCTGTCCGAGCTCGAAAGCCTGGCGGAGAAGGATCCGGAGAACTTCGCGAAGATCTGGGAGGCCTTCGGCGCGGTGCTGAAGGAAGGTATCTACGAGGATTTCGAACGCCGAGAAAAGCTGCTCGCGCTGTCGCGTTTCACCACGACCTCGGGCGAGAAGCGCTCGCTCAAGGACGTCGTCGCCGGTTTCAAGCCGAACCAGACCGAGATCTATTATCTCGTCGGCGACAGCATCGACCGGCTGAAGTCGAACCCCCGGCTCGAGGCGGCGACTGCGCGCGGCATCGAAGTTCTGCTGCTGTCCGATCCCGTCGACGCCTTCTGGACCTCGATGCCCTCGGAATTCGACGGCAAGCCGCTGAAGTCGCTGAGCCAGGGCGATCTCAATCTCGACCTGATCCCGCGCGTCGACGAAGCCGACGAGGCGAAAAAGGACGAGCCGCCCGCCGACGAGGCCGCCACCATCGCGGTGATCAAGGCCGCGCTCGGCGAGCGCGTCAGCGACGTCAAGGCCTCGACGCGTCTTACCAGCTCCGCGTCCTGCCTCGTCGCCGACAGCCAGGGCCCGAGCCGCGAGCTCGAGCGCATCCTGTCTCAGCAGAACCGTGGCATGCGCACCAAGCCGATCCTTGAGATCAACCTGCGCCATCCGCTGGTGACGGCGATCACGAAGGCTCAGGCCGGCTCCAAGACGGTTGACGATCTCAGCCTGCTCCTGCTCGAACAGGCGCAGATCCTGGACGGCGAGCTGCCGGAGGACCCTGCGGCGTTTGCGGCAAGGTTGAACCGGCTGGTGTTGCAAGGGCTCGGCGCGTAGCGGGCGCAGTGCACCGCACTCACCTTGCCGTCAACTGCGCGCAGGAACGGTCGCCTCTGCCATGGTGTTATGCCATACGAGGTAGCCGGTATCCGGGCCGCCGACATGACAGATTCGAGGATTTCTCCATGCGTTTGCCGATCCTGACCCTGACCGCAATTGCCACGCTGTTCGTGGCGGCAGATGCCAGCGCCCAGACCTACGATCCGCGTTACCCGGTGTGCATGCACGTCTATACGCCCGGTAGTTTTGGTGGGGGCGGCGGCGATTATTTCGATTGCTCCTTCACCTCGCTGCCGCAGTGCCGCGCCACGGCCTCGGGCCGCTCGGCAAGCTGCGACGTCAATCCCTACTATGCGTTCGACCAACCCCCGCCGCCGCCGCGCCGGCGCCACAAGAACGTGCACTAGCGGTCCGCAACGGCCTTCAGGGGGAATTTTCATGCATCGCTTGTTCGGACTGATCATGACCGTCGGTGCCCTGCTCACGGCCGCGCCGTCGCATGCACAGACCTTCGATCCGCGCTATCCCGTCTGCATGCACGTCTATTCCGGTGCAAACGGCGGTGGCGGGGAGTGGTACGATTGCTCCTTCACCTCAGTGCCGCAGTGCCGAGCTACGGCTTCCGGCCGCTCCGCCAGCTGCGATCTCAATCCGTATTATCCGTTCAACGCACCCCCGCAGCGCTTGCGCCATCAGCGAGGCGGCTAGGGCCCACCGCCCGTTCGGCCGTCAATCAGACGGAGTATGCAGGGCTAGCTGCCGTGGGGCGCCTCGTTGGCCGCGGTGACGATCGCGTCGGTCAACTGCCAGGTCATCTTGTCCGTGGTCCAGTCGCTTGCGTGCAGCCTGCTGTCGTCGCCCGGGTCGACGATGCGGTCGAACGAAATTCTTGCAACATCGTGCCAGCCCTTCATCAGCGCGAAGCGGCGAAAGACGTTGACCCGCTTTGCATGCGCGATCTCGCTGATCGCTGCGACCATCGCGTTCGCCTTGTCGGCCTTGGCCGGCGTCAGCACCGCCGGCACATATTGCAGGTCCATTAGGATGACGTCGATCCCTCCGTCCACAAGCAGCTGATCGACGCCGTCAGCGATGGCCCTCCTGGTCTCGTCGAAGGTCGGTGGATTCTGATCGGCGGATTGCCACACCGCATTGGTGCCGACCTGCCAGATCACGAGATCCGGCTTCTGGTCGAAGACGTCGTGCTTGAACCGCAAAAGCTCCTTGGGAGCCTCTTCGCCGCCGACGCCCCGGTTGATGACATCGATCCCGGGCTTCGGAAATATGCTCCGAAGGTCCGCCAGCAATCGTTGCGGATAGGGCGCGATGCCTCCTTCGCCCGCCGTGGTCGACGAGCCGATCGCGACCACCTTGACCTGTCCGCGCCTCAGGCCATTGGCAAAATTGGTCAGCGGCTGCTCGAACGGCGCGGCCTGGACGGGAAATTCAGACGAGCCGAGAGCCACAGGTCGTCTCCCTTTCGCAACCGGGACAATGCAGGGTCAAAAAGGCTAACCCGTTTGCCCGGAGCCGCCTAGCCTCACGCCCCGACAACTGGCTTTGCTATTGCAAGAACTGCCAGGCGGCGCACCTCGATCGCCTCCGGTTTGGTAAAGGATCACTAGAGTTAATCGTGCACTAACCCGGTTTTACCTTGTCTCTTAACATCTGGGCAGGGCGTGCGAGCTAAGCTGCCGGAAACCCGCAGACACGTTCCGAAAGAATGAACGGCATGACAACCGGCGTCATCGAGCAACCGAAAGCCGCGCGCGCACCTTCGGCTTCGAAAATCTGGCTGAAGGCGATCGAGCTCACCGCACGGATCGAGACGTTGCCGGGCCGGCTGTTCGCCGATGTCGTCGACGATTGGGCGCAGCGCCAGCCCAATCGCATTGCGCTGGCCACCAATGACGCGAGCCTCGATTATGAGGGGCTTTCGAAATGCATCAATCGTTATGCGCGCTGGGCACGCTCGGCCGGTGTGGCCAAGGGCGTCACTGTCGCGCTGATCATTCCGAACGGCATCGATTATGTCGCGGCCTGGCTCGGCATCAGCCGCGTCGGCGGCGTGGTCGCGCTGATCAACACCAAGCTCGTCGGGCAGTCGCTCGCGCATTGCGTCGGAGTCGCAAAGCCCGCTCACATCATTGTTGCGCATGAGCTTGCAGCGGAGCTGGCCGGCGCGTTGCCGCACTTGAAGACGGAAGCAAAGGTCTGGACCCACGGCGATGCCCGCAGCGAGCGTCCGATCGATGTCGCGCTCGACGCCCTCGATGACCGGCCGCTTTCGCCGGACGAGCGTGGCGACGTCACCATCGACGACCGGGCCCTGCTGATCTACACGTCCGGGACGACCGGCCTGCCGAAAGCCGCAAGCATCAGCCATCGCCGCATCCTCAATTGGGGCTTTTGGTTCGCCGGCCTCACCGGCGCGACGCCGCAGGATCGGCTCTACGATTGCCTGCCGCTATTCCACTCGGTTGGCGGCATCGTCGCGCCATGCAGCATGCTCGCTGCCGGCGGCTCCGTGGTGATCGCGGAAAAATTCTCGGCCTCGAATTTCTGGCCCGACCTCGTGCGTCACGACTGTACGCTGTTTCAGTATATCGGCGAGCTCTGCCGCTATCTGCTCAAGGCGCCGCCGTCGGAATACGAGAACCGGCATCGCCTCCGGCTCGTCTGCGGCAACGGCCTGCGCGGTGACATCTGGGACGATTTTCAGGCGCGTTTCGCCATTCCCCGCATCCTTGAATTCTACGCGGCGACGGAAGGCAATTTCTCGCTGTTCAATGTCGAGGGCCAGCCCGGCGCGATCGGCCGCGTTCCACCGTTGCTTGCGCATCGTTTCCCTGCAGGTCTCGTCAAGCTCGAGCCCGATAACGGCGCGCCGCTGCGCAATGCGGAGGGGTTTTGTATCCCCTGCGCGCGCGGCGAGGCCGGCGAAGCCATAGGCCGCATCGGCACTGCGGATGAGGGCGGCGGTCGCTTCGAGGGCTACACCGAGGCGAGCGAGACCCAGAAGAAGATCCTGCGCGATGTCTTTGCCAAGGGCGATTCCTGGTTCCGCACCGGCGACCTGATGCGGCTCGACGAGAAGGGCTTCTTCCACTTCGTCGACCGCATCGGCGACACCTTTCGCTGGAAGGGCGAGAACGTCGCGACTTCGGAGGTCAATGACGCCGTGCGCGATTTCACCGGCGTGATCGACGCCACCACCTACGGCGTCGGCATTCCCGGCACCGACGGCCGCGCCGGCATGAGCGCGATCGTGGTGAACGAGGGCTTCGCCGTCGAGGCGCTGCCCGCCCATCTCGCACAGCGCCTGCCGGCCTATGCTCGCCCCGTCTTCATACGCATCTCGCGCGAGCTCGACGCGACCGAGACCTTCAAGCAGAAGAAGGGCGAGCTCGCGCGCGAGGGATTTGATCCGGGCGCGATCTCCGATCCGCTGTTCATGCTGGACCCGAAGACCGGCGCCTATGTCGCGCTGGATGCGGAGACGTATGCGCAAATCAACGAGGGTACGATCCGGCTCTAGCCACGCGAAAATCCGCCAGATAGGTCCAATTTTATCCGAATTGTCCAAGAAGCCATTTACTTCTGTCGGGTAAACAAACGGGCAAGGGAGGCGGTCATCAAGAACCGCCGCAACACGAACCACAACAGAAGCGAGCCAGCCATGTCGGTACGGTCTAAGGTCATTGAAGCGATCCAGCAGATCGCCAAAGAGCAGCACGTCGCGCTTCCCGCACTCTCGGACGAGCTGTCCCTGCACGAGACGGGCTTCGACTCGCTCGCCTTCGCCATCCTGGTGGCGCGCCTCGAGGACGAGACCGGCGTCGACCCTTTCACCATTTCCGAGGACGCAGCGTTCCCCGCCACCGTGGGCGATTTCGTGCGGGCCTACGAAAATGTCCCCGCGTGAGATCTTTGCGCTCCGCGACCATCTCGGCGCGGAGCTGACCGGCCGCACGCTGTCGGACGCGCACGATGTCGTGTCGTTGACGGATATCCTGTCGCAGACGGTCCTGGGTGGCCGCCTGGGCGAGCTGTCCGGCCGCGCGGTGCTGCTGAAATTGTCCGACCAGCTCCGATCGGGTCTTGCCATGATCGAGCTCGACGGTATTGCCCGCCGCATGCTGCTGTGCCCGCCGGATCTCAACCCGGCGCATCTCGACGCGCTGATGGCGGATGCCGGGATCGATGCCGTTGTCACCGACGAGCCCGATCGCTGGGCCGAGACTGGCGTGCCGCTGGTCGTCACCGCACAACTGCCGCTTCAAGCCACAGCGCCGGCCAGGACCGAACGCGCCACGGAATGGCTGATGCTCACCTCGGGCACGTCGGGCGTGCCGAAAATCGTCGGCCATACGCTGAAAGCACTCACCGGCGCCATCGTCGCCGAAGGCCCGGCGCGCGGACCCGCGCCGGTATGGGCGACGTTCTACGACATCCGCCGCTATGGCGGCCTGCAGATATTCCTCCGCGCCGTCCTCTCGGGCGGCTCGATGGTGCTGTCCGATCCGCATGAGGCGCTCGCCGATCAGGTCACGCGGCTGAACGCGCGGGGCGTCTCCCACATCTCCGGCACGCCCTCGCACTGGCGCAAGCTGTTGATGAGCGGCTCGGCCGCGCAGTTCGCGCCGCGCTATGTCCGCCTCTCCGGCGAGATCGCCGACCAGGCGGTGCTGGACGGCCTGAAAGCGGCGTTCCCGAATTCCTCCGTCGGCCATGCCTATGCATCAACCGAGGCCGGCGTCGGCTTTGCCGTCAATGACGGACTGGAAGGCTTTCCGGCGGACTATCTCGGCAACCGCAACGGCGTCGAAATGAAGGTCGTCGACGGCTCGCTACGTATCCGTTCGACGCGCACGGCGCACGCCTATATCGGCCGCGACGCGGCTGCGCTCACCGACGCAGACGGGTATGTCGATAGCGGCGATATCGTCGAATTGCGCGGCGACCGCTACTATTTCGTCGGACGCCGCGGCGGCATCATCAATATCGGTGGGCTGAAGGTTCACCCCGAAGAGATCGAGGCGGTGATCAACCGTCATCTCGATGTGCGGATGTCGCGGGCGAAGTCACGCAAGAGCCCGATCACCGGCGGCATCGTCGTCGCCGACGTGATCCTCGCCGACGGCACCGATCCGGCGCGCGCGAAAGAGATCCGCGACCAGATTCTGGATCAGTGCCGCGCTCAGCTCGCCTCCCACAAGGTGCCGGCGGTGATCCGCTTCGTCGAGGCGCTCGACGTCACCCCGGCCGGCAAACTGGCGCGCACCGATGCATAATGTTCTCGTCACCGGCGGTAGCCGCGGTATCGGCCTTGCGATCGGCCAGCGGCTTGTTGATGGCGGCTACAACGTGATCGCGGCGGCGCGGCGCGAGAGCGACGAGCTCAAGGCGGCGATTGCCGGGTCGGAGGGGCGCCTGCATTTCCGCGCCTGCGACCTCGCCGTGATCGACGCGATCCCTGCCTATGCAAAACTCGTGCGCGACGAATTCGGACCGATCTACGGCCTCGTCAACAATGCCGGCCTCGGCACCGAAGGCCTGCTCGCGACCATGCACAATTCCGAGATCGAGGCGCTGGTGCAGCTCAACGTGCTGTCGCCGATCATTCTCACCAAATATGTCGCGCGGCAGATGATGGCCGACGGTGCCGGCCGCATCATCAACATCTCCTCGATTATCGCGACGACCGGCTATAACGGCCTCTCGGTTTACGGTGCGACCAAGGCCGCCGCCACCGGCTTCACCCGTTCGCTCGCGCGGGAGGTCGGCAAGCTCGGCATCACCGTGAACGCGATCGCGCCCGGTTTCATCGACACCGAGCTGACGCACAATCTGTCCGACGACAGCCGCAAGCGCATCGCCGGCCGTAGCGCGCTGCGCCGCCTGCCGGAGACCGACGACGTCGCGCGGATGGTGGAGTATTTGCTGGGAGAGGGCGGTCGCAATGTGACGGGTACCGTGTTTACGGTCGACGCGGGCAACACGGCGTAGGCGGAACTCCATCGCCACAATTGCATTGATCCGGCGCAATGACATCATCCGGATTTGGTCGTAAGATCCCGCGCAATCGATTGGGTTACGTCAATCGATCTGCCCTAATCGATAGGGAGCAGTCCATGACCGCTTCGAGCCCGGACAAGGCGTCGGTAAAGCCATCTTGCGCACAGCAAAGCGACGTTCACTGCGAGCCCGTTCACTGCGAGCCGATGTCTCACCAAAATTCCGGTGACCACGGTTACGAAATGTATCCGCAGAAATTCGTGCGTCTTGTCGGCTGCCATGACGTTCCCGCCTCCGCGCTACGCAAGCGCGTGGGCGAGAAGCTGCACTAGACATTCAGGTCCGATGCTTCGGCAGGTCAATCCGTTCGTGTGAGAACTCCGGCGGGCCCTCGGTCAGGCGGCGGATCCGGCGCTCGCGTTCGTCTTCAGACAGCGCAGGATCGAGCAGTCCCCCGAGTTCACGCACCGCAAGCTCTTCGATCCTGGTGGCATCCGAAGCGAGCGGGTGCCCTGGCGGGAGTGCCGGGGGCGCGACCTTCAGGCCGAGCTCGACCAGCTTACGGATGGCTTCCGAGCGCTACAGGTGATGGGTTTCGGCCCAGCTATCCACGGCCGCGGTCAGGCTTTCCGGCGTCTTCACCGCGCTGATCGGATCACGCCCAGTGCGCCGGCTTGCCGGAGCGATGGAGTCCTTCCTGTCGAAGTCGGACACGTCGATGTTCCCGCGCAACCATGTCAGATCATCGAGACTAGACGCCATTTACGGTCAACCGTTTGATGACCTTCTGTGGCATTGCAGTGCGCCCTCATCTTGTTGTCCGGGTCCATTTCGGCCAATGGTTGCAAGGGCGCGCGCCTGGCGAACCGAATCGATTCTTCTACGTATGTCCCTTTGGACGTGCGTCCCAACCATCCGGCATCATCCGATGACATCAGCGTTCTATAGCGGCATTCCGGTCTTTCGCGGCTTCACCAGTCTGATGGACCCCGCTTTGTATTCGCCGCTGCCCGACGACTGGAGCGTCGGCGTTGCCGACATCGTGGATTCGACCAAGGCCATCGCGGCGCAGCGCTACAAGGCGGTGAACATGGCCGGTGCCGCCGTGATCGCGGCCGTGACGAATGCATTGGAGGGACGCGAATTTCCCTTCGTGTTCGGCGGCGACGGCGCGAGTTTTGCGGTCGCGCCTAATGATCTCGAACTGGCCCGCGAGGCTTTGGCTGCGACCGCGACCTGGGTGCGGGAAGATCTCGACTTGCGGATGCGCGTCGCGCTGGTGCCGGTGAGCGTCATTCGCGCGCATGGCCTAGACGTGCGCGTCGCGCGCTTCGGACCGTCGGCCAATTTGTCCTATGCGATGTTTTCTGGCGGCGGGCTCGCCTGGGCGGACGCAGCGATGAAGCGCGGCGAGTTTGCGATCACCGAAGCGCCCGCGGGGACGCAGCCCGATCTCTCCGGCCTGTCCTGCCGCTTCGAGGTGATTCCGGCTGCGCGCGGCCTGATCCTGTCCGTGCTGGTCATGCCGGCCCAAGGCGCCGATCCCTCGGCATTCCGCAACGTGATCGAGGACATCATCCATCTCGTCGAGCGCAGCCCGGATGCCGGTCGTCCCGTGCCGCCACAAGGGCCGCCGCTGACATGGCCGCCGCAAGGGCTGGAATATGAGGCGCGCACCAAGCGCGGAGGTCCGTTGCTCGCACGCCGCGCCAGCGTGCTGGCCTACACCCTTTTCGTCTATCTGATCATGCGCTTCGATCTCAAAGTCGGCGGCTTCGTGCCGAAGCTCTATACACGGCAGGTCGTGGAGAACTCCGACTTCCGAAAATATGACGACGGCCTGCGCATGATCCTCGACTGTACGCCGGAGCTCGAACGCGCCCTCAGCGATCGCCTCGCGATTGCCGCGCGCGACGGCATCGTGCGTTACGGCCTCTATCAGCAGGACGCTGCGATGATGACCTGCTTCACCCCGTCGGCGTTGCGCAGCGATCACGTCCATTTTATCGACGGCGCGCGGGGCGGCTACGCCTCGGCGGCGACGGCGCTGAAGGCGATGACGGCGTGAAGCGCTAGCGCCCCGCCCGCGTCCAGGTTTCGCCGCCGCAGAGCGCGCCGACGCAGCCTTCGACCCGCAGCGAATCCGGATGGAATCACATTCCCGCGTTTATTTGCCTGCGTGCAATGACCTGCGCTTATTTGACCCAGCGCACGAAGGCGACCGAGGCCGCGGTCGACAGCCCGAATACCGCCATGGCGCCGCCGACCAGCGCGAACAGGGTCCAGGCCGGAGCCTGCGCCATCATGAGGCCGCCGCCGCCGATCGCGACGATCAGCAGCCGCGCGGTGGAGGCGAGCACGGGACCGCCGACCCGCGCCGCGCCTTGCGAGGAGAAATACAGCGACACGCCCACGCCGAAGAACACGAAGGTCGGGCCTGCCCAGTGGAAGTAGCTGTGCGCGGCGGCGGCAACGCCGGGATCCCTGGTGAAGAGCGAAACCCACAGGGATGGATCGAGCGCGATGATGAGGCCGATCAGGCCGACGGTAAGTCCCGAGGCCCCGGCCGCGGTCCAGGCCACGCGCCGCGCGCGCTTCACCTGTCCGGCGCCCATCGCCATGCCGACCATCGGCACCGATGCGATGCCGAAGGCGAAGGTGATCGGGATCAGCAAGAATTCCAGTCGCGAGCCGATGCCGTAACCGGCCAGCATCTCGGTGCCGAAGGTCGCCAGGATCTTGGTGAAGATCAAAATGGTGAGCACGGTCTGGAGCGGCGACAGGCAGGCGACCGCGCCGACCTTGAGGATGTCGAAGAACAACGCGCGATCGAAATGGAAGGCGCCGAAATCCAGCGGCAGCCGGCTGCGGCCGGACCAGAGATACCAGAGGAAGAAGATCGCAGCGCAGGTGAATGCGATCAACTGACCGGCGGCCACTCCGGGCATGCCGAATTGCGGCACGCCGAACAGGCCGAGCCCCAGCGTGCCGCCGAGCGCGATCTGGAGCACGCTCGTCCCGATCAGCGCCATCGAGGGCAGACGCATGTCGCCGGTGCCGCGGATCACCGAGGCCAGCGTGTTGACGAGCCAGATCGCGACCGCGCCGGAGAACAGCATTTGCGAATAGCCGCTGGCTTCCTCGAGCACACGCTCGCGCCCGCCCAGCAGCGCGAAGAACGAGCGGCCGAAGACGAGCATCGTCACCGTGAAGAAAAGCCCGCCGCAGAGGCCGATGATGGCGGCATGCAGCGCCAGCGTCGCCGCACGGTTCCGGTCGCCTGCGCCGAGCGCGCGGCTGATCGCAGACGAGACGCCGCCGCCCATCGCGCCCGCGCTCATCATCTGCGTCAGCATGGCGAATGGAAACACCAGCGCGATCGCTGCGAGCGGAATGGTGCCGAGCCGGCCGATATAGGAGGTCTCGGCGACCGCGACCAGCGTGCTGCCGACCATCGCGATCATGTTGGGGATCGCGAGCCGCAGCAGCGTCGGCAGGATCGGGGCCGTCAGCAAGCTGGCGATGGGCGAGGCGACCGGGGCAGGCGGCGGCATGGCGTCTATCGAGGCGTCGATCGTCATGTGTCACCGCGCGGAATATTGGATGATGATCGACATATTATATGGCGCGCAGCGCCGGCACCAGCCGCGCCTCACGCAGGGCTCACCAGGGCAGGCCGCAGAGGTCGATAGTGCCGAGTGTCGGCGCGCTGACGATGTTGCAGACATAGGGCGCCATGTGGGTGAAGCGGATCCGCCCCTCCGGCTGCTCGCAATAGACCTCGCCCTTGAAGGGGAGCCAGCTGCGGGCCTCGTAGAACGCGACATTGTGCGGCTCGCAGAACAGCAGCGCGAAGCGGACCGCCTCGTTGGCGCGCATGGTATGCACCGCGGCATCGATCGCCATGGTCGCATAGCCGCGGCCGCGCCGGTCCTCCCGCGTGCAGACGCCGCCGATGCCGCCGATGTGAACCTTCTGCCCGTTCCAGGTGACGGTGCGAAAATAGATGCCGACATGGCAGACGAGACCATCCTCGGGCGTCTCGATCAGAACGCGCAGGTCGGCATTGGCCCATTTGACGTGGGCCCAGGGCTGCTTCCCGACGATATCAGGTCCGAAGACCGCCTGGTGCAGCGGCTCCGCGATCCGCCAAGAGGCGTCGCCGTTCAAAATGTCGATCTCGATGCTCATGGCTCTCTCTTTCGCGTCTCCGCGCCGTCGGTGCGTGTCGTTCTGCCATAAGCACCTCAAAGGCAATGATATTTTATGGCCTGGTTCAAACGCCCTACATTCTTGCGACGATTTTATGCAATCCGGCCAAGCCGCCGCACCATGCCTTTTGGAAAATTCGCGGTATTTAACAGCCGCGGAACCTTCTATAAGGGGTGACCGTTAAGTCTCGTTCCCCCATCAGTCGCGGACAACACCCATGACCTTTACGCTGCCCCCACTCCCCTACGCCTATGACGCCCTCGGACAATTCATGTCGAAGGAAACGCTCGAATTCCACCACGACAAGCATCATCAGGCCTATGTCACCAACGGCAACAACGCGCTCAAGGGCACCGAATGGGAAGGCAAGTCCCTTGAGGAGATCGTCAAGGGCTCGTTCGGCAAGAACCCCGCGGTGTTCAACAATGCCGGCCAGCACTACAACCACATCCATTTCTGGAGCTGGATGAAGCCCAATGGCGGCGGCACCAAGCTGCCGGGCAAGATCGAGAAGAAGATCAACGAGGACCTCGGCGGCTTCGAGAAGTTCAAGACGGACTTCCAGGCGGCCGGCGTCGGCCAGTTCGGCTCGGGCTGGTGCTGGCTCCAGGTCAAGAACGGCAAGCTCGAGATTGCCAAGACCCCGAACGGCGAGAATCCGCTGGTGCACGGCGCCACCCCGATCCTCGGCTGCGACGTCTGGGAGCACTCCTACTACATCGACTATCGCAACCGCCGTCCCGACTATCTGAAGGCGTTTGTCGAGAATCTCGTGAACTGGGAATACGTCGAGTCGCTGTTCGACAAGGCCTGAGTTCGACGAGGCCTGGGCTTCACGCATTCCGGGGCCGGCTTTGCCGCTCCGGAATGACGGAATTGAAAGGCGGTCGCAGGCGCGGCCGCCTTTTTGTTGTGCGGAATTCGCACTTCGCCTCGCATGGCCCTGCGCGAGGTGCGCATCGCTCCCGTCATCGTACTGTTTGCATCGCATCTGCGGCGCCCTTAAGCAGGACGGGCATCACCCTCGAGCCGAACGCGCCCGTTGTCAGAACTTTCCCCGAAAGACCCTGCGCCCGCCGAGGACGCGGAATCCGAGCCGCGGCCGGGTCGCGTGCGCAAGCCGATCGGCTGGTCTACCATCATCATCGCAGCGCTGGTGGCGGTGAGCGCGGGTCTGGTCTGGCGGCGTGACGGCGCCGACGGTGTTCTCGACATACTGACCCACGATCTCTCGCTGTTCGGCGGCATCCTGCCCCGCGTGCTGGCCGGCTGCCTGCTCGGTGCGTTCATCTCCGAGATCCTGCCGCACGAAAAAGTCTCGCGCGCGCTCGGGCCGAAATCGGGCCTGAAAGGCCTTCTGATCGGCACCGCCTTCGGCGCGATCCTGCCCGGCGGTCCCTTCACCGCCTATCCCGTGGCGAGTGCGCTGCTGGCGGTCGGCGCCGATTTCGGTGCCACCATCGCCATGGTCGTGAGTTGGACCTTGATCGGCTATGGCCGGGCGGTCGCCTGGGAAATCCCGATTATGGGCACCGACTTCACGCTGTGGCGCATCCTCATCTCGCTGCCGTTGCCGGTGCTCGCAGGCGCGCTCGGCCGCTTCGTCTATGTCCGGCTTTATCCGAAGCCGGGCATGAAGGACGACGAGACATGAGCGCCGCGCTCCTGATCGACATCCTGTTGTG
Organism: Bradyrhizobium sp. WU425; assembly: GCF_021052305.1. Taxonomy (NCBI): domain Bacteria; kingdom Pseudomonadati; phylum Pseudomonadota; class Alphaproteobacteria; order Hyphomicrobiales; family Nitrobacteraceae; genus Bradyrhizobium; species Bradyrhizobium sp. WU425. The sequence continues at coordinate 1,268,501 of NZ_CP088089.1, forward strand.
GGGTTCGGTGTTCGGCGTTGGCCTGATCGCCTTTCGCCGTGGCCCACCGGTGTTCAAGGCCTCGCTGCGCGAAGGCTCGATGGACTTCATCAACATCGTGCCGCGGATCGCGCTGGGGGTGATCGGCTCCGGCTACATCGCCGCTATCATCCCACAGGAGGTGATCAGCGGCTGGCTCGGCCCGGACAGCGGCTGGCTGGGGGCCGCGACTGCCGTGGTCGCCGGGGCCGCGACGCCCGGTGGCCCGGTAATCGGGTTCTCGATCGGGACGGTGGCCCTGAAATCGGGTGGTGGGGTGCCGCAGGTGGTCGCCTATGTCGTCGCTTGGGCGCTATTTGCCTTCCAACGGGTGATTTTGTGGGAAATTCCGTTCATGCCGGCCCGTTTCGTCTGGTTCCGCTGCGCGGTTTCGGTGCCGTTCCCGTTCGTCGCCGCCGCCATCGCCATGCTGATCGGCAAACCCTGAGCCCGGCATGGACAGCTGTAATGTTATAATATAACATCCAGGAATGGTTCCCGCCGCGTCCCAAGCCCATCATAGCGATCATGCTCATGGCCATTCCCATGACGACGGGCATTCGCATGGACACGATCACACCCACGCACATGTCCACGGTGCGGCCTCTCCGCATCCGGCTCAGGCGGCGCACTGGTCGATCCTGCGCATGACGATGGCCGCCCGTCTCGCGGCCGCGCTCGCGGTCTGCGCCGTGCTTTGGGGCGTGGTCTTCCTGGCGATGAGGTGACCATGGCGGCGCTGCATTTCCACAACGTTACGCTCGGCTATGACCGCCATCCCGCCGTGCACCACCTCAATGGGGAGGTCGCGCCGGGTGCGCTGCTGGCCGTGATCGGCCCGAACGGCGCCGGCAAGTCGACGCTGCTGCGGGGCATCGTCGGCATCCTCAGGCCGCTCGACGGCAGCATCCATCTCGGCGGGCTCGACAGCCGCGATATCGCCTATCTGCCGCAGAGTGCGGAGATCGATCGCAGCTTCCCGATCTCGGTGCTGGACTTCGTCGCCACCGGGCTGTGGCGTGGGACCGGCCTGTTCGGCGGCATCGGCAAGGCGGCGCGCGAAAAGATCCTCCGCGCGATCGCTTCCGTTGGCCTCAACGGTTTCGAAAACCGCCCAATCGGCACGCTCTCGGGCGGCCAGATGCAGCGCGTGCTGTTCGCGCGCGTACTGCTCCAGGACGCGCGGCTGATCGTGCTGGACGAGCCCTTCAACGCCATCGACAGCAAGACCACGGCTGATCTGCTGACGCTGGTGAAGCACTGGCATGGCGAGGGCCGCACAGTGCTCGCCGCACTGCACGACATGGAGATGGTGCGCACCCATTTCAGCGAGACGCTGGTGCTGGCGCGCGGTCCCGTGGTGTGGGGGCCGACGGCGGAGGTGCTGACGCCGGAAAACCTGCTGGTCGCAATGCGGATGTGCGAAGCCTTCGACGACAGCGCCGCCACCTGCTCGGCCGATGATGCCCGCTCACGGGCGGCTTGATATCCGATGCTCTATGACGCGTTGATCGGCCCGTTCACCGAATTCGAGTTCATGCGACGTGCGCTCGCGGCCGTTATCGCGCTGTCGCTCGCGGGTGCGCCGATCGGCGTGTTCCTGATGTTGCGGCGGATGAGCCTGGTCGGCGACGCCATGGCACATGCAATTCTCCCCGGCGCCGCTGTCGGTTTCCTGCTCTCCGGCCTCAATCTGTTCGCGATGACGGCCGGAGGCCTGATCGCAGGTTTTGCCGTCGCAATCCTCGCAGGCCTCGTCGCGCGCTCGACCGGGTTGAAGGAGGATGCCTCGCTCGCGACCTTCTATCTGGCCTCGCTGGCGCTCGGCGTCACCATCGTCTCGATCAAGGGCACCAATATCGACCTGCTGCACGTGCTGTTCGGCAATATTCTCGCGATGGACGACCAGACGCTGCTGGTCGTCGCATTCAACGCCACGGTCACGCTGCTGGTGCTCGCCGTGATCTACCGTCCGCTGGTGATCGAAAGCGTCGATCCGCTGTTTTTGCGCACCGTCAGCCGGGCCGGCGGGCCTGCGCATCTCGCTTTCCTCGCGCTGGTCGTGATCAACCTCGTCAACGGCTTTCAGGCGCTCGGCACGCTGCTCGCGGTCGGCCTGATGATCCTGCCGGCCGGCATCGCGCGGTTCTGGTCGCGCGATCTCACCGTCATGATCTGCATCGCGGTCGTCGCTGCCGCCGTGTCCGGCTATGCAGGTCTCGTGCTGTCGTTCCAGACCCGTGTGCCGTCGGGTCCTGCGATCATTCTGGTGGCAAGCGCGCTCTACACCGTCTCCGTCCTGTTCGGCCGGGTCGGCGGCGTCGTTAGGCAGCTGTTTCCCGGCCGGCATTTGGAAGCGTGATAGCGATGCGGCGCATCCTGCTTTGTGTGCTTATGCTGATCGCCTCGCCGCTGCACGCCGCTGAGCAACTGAAAGTCGTCGCGAGCTTCTCGATCCTGGCCGACTTCGTCCGTAATGTCGGCGGCGACCGGATCAATCTGACGACGTTGGTCGGGGCCGACAGCGACGTCCATGTCTACGCGCCCGCGCCAAGCGATGCGAAGCGGATCGCGGACGCAAAGCTGGTCATCGTCAACGGGCTTGGTCTCGAGGGCTGGCTGCCACGGCTCGTGCAGTCCTCGGGCAGCAAGGCGCAGGTGGTTATCGTGAGCGCCGGCATCGCGCCGCTCAAGCTCGGCTCGGCCGCAGATCCGCATGGCTGGCAGTCGGTCCCCAACGCCAAAATCTACGTCACCGACATCGCCAATGCGCTGGCCGCGGTCGACCCGGACGATGCGGAGTTCTTCCGCGCCCAGGCCAAGGCCTATTTGGAAAAGCTCGAAACGCTCGACCGCGAGGTCCGCGAAGCCGTGGCCAAGATCCCGCAGGAGCGTCGCAAGGTGATTTCGACCCATGACGCTTTCGGCTATTTCGCCGCCGAATACGGCGTCCAGTTCATCGCGCCCTTGGGCGTCTCCACGGAAACCGAGCCCAGCGCGCGGGACATCGCCACCATCATCGGCCAGATCAAGGCCCAAAAAATCCCCGCCGTGTTCCTGGAAAATATCAGCGACGACCGGCTGATCCGGCGGATCGCGGCGGAGACCGGCTCAAAAGTCGGTGGGACCCTGATTTCGGACGGTTTGACCGGCGAAAAGGGGCCTGCACCCACTTACATTGATATGGTCAGGCACAATATAAAGGCCCTGACCAGTGCGCTTGACCACTAGGGCAGGGGCCACCCCGCCTCGCGTCGCGCGAAAAGCCCGAAGTCCGGAGTTGTTATGTCTGAAGCGACCGCCCCAAAAATTCCCGTGACCGTCCTGACCGGCTATCTCGGTGCGGGCAAGACCACGCTGTTGAACCGCATCCTGTCGGAAAACCACGGCAAGAAATACGCCGTCATCGTCAACGAATTCGGCGAGATCGGCATCGACAACGACCTCATCATCGGTGCCGATGAGGAAGTGTTCGAAATGAACAACGGCTGCATCTGCTGCACCGTGCGCGGCGATCTCGTGCGCATCATGGAAGGCCTGATGAAGCGCAAGGGCAAGTTCGACGCCATCATCGTCGAGACCACCGGTCTTGCCGATCCGGCCCCCGTCGCCCAGACCTTCTTCGTCGACGAGGACGTGCAGAAGAACGCGCGCCTCGATGCGGTGGTCACGGTTGCGGACGCCAAATGGCTATCCGACCGCCTCAAGGATGCACCTGAGGCCAAGAACCAGATCGCCTTTGCCGACGTCATCGTGCTGAACAAGATCGATCTCGTTTCCAAGGGAGAACTTGCCGAGGTCGAGGCCCGCATCCGCGCCATCAATCCCTATGCGAAACTGCATCGCACCGAGCGCTGCTCGGTGGCTTTGGCCGACGTGCTCGATCGCGGCGCCTTCGATCTCGACCGCATCCTCGACATCGAGCCGGACTTCCTGAATGCCGAGGATCATGACCATGATCATCACCATCACGGTCACGACCATCACGATCATGATCACGGCCACGGCCTGAAGCACTATCACGACGAGGACATGCAGTCGCTGTCACTCAAGACCGACAAGCCGCTCGATCCGAACGTGTTCATGCCCTGGCTTCAGAACCTGGTGCAGGTGGAGGGCGGCAAGATCCTGCGCTCCAAGGGCATCCTTGCTTTCCACGACGATGATGACCGCTACGTCTTTCAGGGTGTCCACATGATGCTGGAGGGCAACCACCAGCGCAAATGGAAGGACGGCGAGCCGCGCGAGAGCCGCCTCGTCTTCATCGGTCGCGAATTGCCGCAAGACCTCATTCGCCAGGGTTTTGAGAGCTGCATCGTCTCGTGATGAAAGAGTTTACGCCACCCGCCGATTCCGCCTCGATCGTCTCCGTCACCGAGCGCGTCAAATCGCTCGCGCTCGGCATGGTCGTGACCTCCGTGCATTTCCTTGGCAACCGCGCCGCCTTCGTCGGCGGCGAGGAGAATGTCGCGCTCGTGGATAGCCAGGGTGAGATCAGCAAGATCGCCGTGCACAGCGGCGGCATTCTCTCGGCCGCCTCCGACGGCAAGCGCCTCGTGATGGGCGGCGACGATGGAAAAGTCGTGTCGCTCGAGGCCAAAGGCGAAGTGACGCTGCTTGCGACCGACCCGAAACGGCGCTGGATCGATGCGGTGGCGCTGCATCCGGACGGTGCCTACGCCTGGTCGGCTGGCAAGACTGCTTTCTTCAAGAGCGGCAAGAGCGAGGAGAAGTCGCTCGAGGTGCCCTCGACCGTCGGCGGCCTCGCGTTTGCGCCGAAGGGCCAGCGTCTCGCGATCGCCCATTACAACGGCGCGACGCTGTGGTTTCCCAACATGGCGGGGTCGGCCGAATTCCTGCCTTGGGCCGGCTCGCATCTCGGCGTCACCTTCAGCCCGGACAACAAATTCCTGGTCACCACGATGCACGAATCGGCGCTGCACGGCTGGCGGCTTGCCGACAACAGGCACATGCGCATGACCGGCTATCCCAGCCGCGTCCGCTCGATGTCGTGGAGCGCGGGCGGCAAGGCGCTGGCGACCTCGGGCGCCGACACGGTGATCCTGTGGCCGTTCGCTAGCAAGGATGGCCCGATGGGCAAGGAGCCAGCGATGCTCGCGCCGCTGCAGGCGCGCGTGTCGGTCGTCGCCTGCCACCCCAGGAACGACATCTTCGCCGCCGGCTACAGCGACGGCACCGTGCTGATGGTCCGTCTGGAGGACGGCGCCGAGATCCTCGTCCGCCGCAACGGCACGCCCGCAGTCGCCGCGCTCGCCTGGAACGCGAAGGGGACGCTGTTGGCGTTCGCCGACGAAAATGGTGATGGCGGCCTGCTCGAGCTTTAATCTGTCATCGTTCCGACCGTGGATGGGGCCATGTGGCGCGCAGCCGTCGAGTTCCGGCCGCCACGGGCGGGAACCGCAGAGCGGCAATTTCGTTGATCCCGCAGACAAAGGCGGTGATCGACATGCCCGGCCAATATGACAAGCGCAGACTGAAGCTCGACTTGATGGTCGCCTGCTCGCTGTTCGCGGCAGGCGTCGTGGTGTCAGGCATGTCGCTGGCGCAAATCCGCGCCGAGACCCGGATGCAGACAGCCCAAGCGACGCAACCCCTTCAGGGCACGCCGTCCGACGATCAGAATAAGCCCGCGGAAGCCAAGCCCGGCGGCGACCGGCCGACCACGCCCGCCCCAGAGCCCGCGCGGCCCGAACCGCAGACGCAGGGCGCTGCCGGCGCGGCGAAACCAGCATTGCCGCCAGCCCCAGCCGAGAAGATCGCGCCGCCGATCGAGAGGAAGTAGGTTCTGCATCTACGCGGGTGCTGTCATCGTCCGCGAAGGCGGACGATCCAGTATTCCAGAGGCTGTGCGTGGATACGGAGATGCTGCGGCGTACTGGATGCCCCGCCTGCCGCTTACGCTAAAGTTCGGCGCGCCTGGACCTCAACCTCGGCTAAGCCTTGGCGTAGCCGGGTCGCATGACAGCAGTGGCCGTGGCGCGACGCCGCCTCACCGCACCAGAACATTCCGGAACTGCCAGGGATCGCTAGTGTCGATGTCCTCCGGGAACAGTCCCGGACGGTCCGTCAGCGGCGTCCAGTCGGTATAAAAACCCTTCACCGGGCCGAGATACGGCAGCTGAATTTCCAGCAGACGATCGAAATCCATCTCGTCGGCTTCGACGATGCCCTCGTTCGGGTTTTCCAGCGCCCACACCATGCCGCCGAGCACGGCGGAGGTCACTTGCAGGCCGGTGGCGTTCTGATAGGGCGCGAGCTTGCGGGTCTCTTCTATGGAGAGCTGCGAGCCGTACCAGTAGGCATTGTTGTCATGGCCGAACAGCAGCACGCCGAGTTCGTCGATGCCGTCGACGATTTCGTTCTCGTCGAGGATGTGGTGCTTTTCCTGCATCTTCGCGGCGCGGCCGAACATTTCATGCAGCGACAGCACGGCATCGTCAGCCGGATGATAGGCATAGTGGCAGGTCGGCCGATAGACCGCCGTGCCCGATGCGTCGCGCACGGTGAAATAGTCAGCGATCGAGATCGACTCGTTGTGGGTTACAAGGAAGCCATACTGCGCGCCGCGGGTCGGGCACCAGGTGCGCACGCGCGTGTTGGCGCCGGGCTGCATCAGATAGATGGCAGCGCCGCAGCCGGCTTCGTGAGTCCGCGCATTCTCGGGCATCCATTTTTCGTGGGTGCCCCAGCCGAGCTCGGAGGGCTGCACGCCTTCCGACAGGAAACCTTCCACCGACCAGGTGTTGACGAAGACATCGGGCTCTTTCGGCTTCTTGGAGCGCTGGGTGTCGCGTTCGGCGATATGGATGCCCTTGATGCCGGCTTGTCGCATCAAGTCCGCCCATTCGGCTTTTGTCTTCGGCTTGGGGGCATTGAGCTTCAGATCGGCGGCGACGTTGAGCAGCGCCTGCTTGACGAAAAACGAGACCATGCCGGGATTGGCACCACAGCAGGAGACGGCCGTCGTCGACCCCGCAGGGCGCGCCTTCTTGGCGGCCAGCGTCGCTTCGCGAAGGGCGTAGTTGGAGCGCGCTTCCGGGCCTTTCGAGGAGTCGAAATAGAAGCCGAGCCAGGGCTCGTTGACGGTGTCGATATAGAGAGCGCCGAGCTCGTTGCAGAGCTCCATGATGTCGGTGGAGCCGGTGTCGACCGAGAGATTGACGCAAAAGCCTTGGCCGCCGCCCTCAGTGAGCAGCGGGGTCAGCAACTCCCGATAATTGTCCTTGGTCACGCCCTTCTGGATGAAGCGCACATTGTGCTTCTCGCAATGAGCCTTGCGACCCTCGTCCTTTGGGTCGATCACGGTAACGCGCGACTTGTCGTAATCGAGATGCCGCTCGATCAGCGGCAACGTGCCTTTGCCGATGGAGCCGAAGCCGACCATGACGATGGGACCAGTGATCTTCGCGTAGATCTGCGAGGCGGGGCTCATGGATGGTTTCTCCGGAACGTGCTGGCGAACAAATGGTGAGGGATGGCTCAGGCGCTGCGGCGCTTGGCGGTGGCTTCGATTTCGACCTTCATCTCGGGCTTGTAGAGCGCCGAGACGACGAGAAGCGTGGCGGCCGGGCGGATCTCGCCGAGGACTTCGCCGCAGACCGCGAAATGCGCGTCCGCATCCTTGATGTTGGTGAGGTAGTAGGTCACGCGGACGATGTCGGCCATCTCGAAGCCACCCTCCTTCAGGGCAGCTTCGATGGTCTTGAAGCAGTTGCGTGACTGGCTCGTGACATCGGCCGGCATCGTCATGGTGGTGTAGTCGTAACCGGTGGTTCCCGCGACGAAGGCGAACTCGCCGTCGATCACGGCGCGGCTGTAGCCGGCGGTCTTCTCGAACGGGGAGCCGGTGGAAATCAGGCGGCGGGACATGGTCGTAGGCCTCGACTGAAGAGGAATTTCGTGGGGTTTACGCAATTTGCCGGCCTGCGCAACCCCAAAGGAATGGAGCTTAACGCAGGCACAGCCGGGCGTTGCCGCTTAACGCGGCTAGGTCGTCGCCATCATGGCGATCCCTTAAGCCGCGCGCGCCTGGAGGGCGCGAACTACCCTTCGTTTGGGCAGGGCCGCACCAGTCGGGACGATCATCCCGGCGGCGCCGTCCAGCGCGCCTGTTGTGAATTCGATCGCCAGCAGGCGGTCGCGCTCGAACGGACCGGGCAGCGACAGCTCGCCGGTGTTGGCGGCCGAGAAGCCGAAGCGGGCGTAATAGGGGGCATCGCCGAGCAGGATCACGGCGGCATGCCCGCGCGCCCGGGCGGCAGCCAGCGCTTGTTGCATCAGCGCGGCGCCGATCCCGAGCTCGCGGCAGGCAGGGTCCACTGCCAGCGGTCCGAGGACCAGAGCGGGCCTGCCTCCGGCGCTGACGTGCCACAGCCGCACGGTTCCCACGAGCTTCCCCTCGCGCATCGCGGCCAGCGCAAGGCCGGCAGCGGGTGCGCGTCCGTCACGCAGGCGCTGACAGGTACGGCCATGGCGGTTCTCGCCAAAGGACGCATCGAGCAGCGCTTCACGCATCGCAACGTCGACAGCACGCTCCGCACGGATCGCGAACGGAGCGGCTTTCGAAGTGGGGTCAATTTGTGTCTTCCGAAGAGCAGTCATGGCGCGTCAGTCCCCGCTTGAAACTGACGTGCGCAAAGCACGCCGGTTCAAGGCGTCGTCAGAAATCGAAATGTCAGGGAGGGAGCCGGCAAGCCGGCTCCCGGGTTCGTCAGGCCTCAGACGCGAGGCGGATCAGATGTGGTAGGTTTTCAGCGGCGGGATGCCGTTGAAAGCCACCGCCGAGTAGGTCGACGTATAGGCCCCGGTGCCTTCGATCAGCAGCTTGTCGCCGATCTCGAGCGTCACCGGAAGCGGATACGGGTTCTTCTCGTACAGCACGTCGGCGCTGTCACAGGTCGGGCCCGCGAGCACGCACGGCGTCATGTCCGCGCCGTCATGCGGGGTGCGGATGGCGTAACGGATCGACTCGTCCATGGTCTCGGCGAGACCGCCGAACTTGCCGATGTCCAGATAAACCCAGCGCACCTCGTCCTCGTCGCTCTTCTTCGAGATGAGCACGACTTCGGACTCGATGATGCCGGCGTTGCCCACCATGCCGCGGCCCGGCTCGATGATGGTCTCCGGAATCTGGTTGCCGAAGTGCTTGCGCAGCGCGCGGAAGATCGAGCGCCCGTAGGTCACCACCGGCGGTACGTCCTTCAGGTACTTGGTCGGGAAACCGCCGCCCATGTTGACCATGGTCAGGTTGATGCCGCGCTCGGCGCAGTCGCGGAACACCTGCGAGGCCATTGCCAGCGCACGGTCCCACGCCTTCACCTTGCGCTGCTGCGAGCCGACATGGAAGGAGATGCCGCACGGCTCCAGGCCCAGACGCTTGGCAACGTCGAGCACGTCGACGGCCATCTCCGGGTCGCAGCCGAACTTGCGCGACAGCGGCCATTCGGCGCCGGCGCAGTCATAGAGGATGCGGCAGAACACCTTTGCGCCGGGCGCGGCACGGGCGACCTTCTCGACTTCGGCGGCGCAATCGACCGCGAACAGCCGAATGCCGAGCGCGAAGGCGCGCGCGATGTCGCGCTCCTTCTTGATCGTGTTGCCGAAGGAGATGCGGTCGGGCGTCGCACCGGCGGCCAGCGCCATCTCGATCTCGGCGACCGTCGCGGTGTCGAAGCAGGAGCCCATGGAGGCGAGCAAAGCCAGCACTTCCGGCGCCGGGTTCGCCTTGACGGCATAGAACACGCGGCTGTCGGGCAGCGCCTTGGCAAAGGTCTGGTAATTGTCGCGCACGACTTCGAGGTCGACGACGAGGCACGGCTCGGTGTCGAGGCCCTCGCTGCGGCGGTTGCGCAGGAATTCCTGGATACGGTCGGTCATAGCACTCTCCCAAACGGCCCAGCGACGGGGATCCGTTCAAAAAATGACGTCGGATAAGAGCGCTCCGGCCAGATCGCGCGATGGAGGCGCGACGAGCCAAAGACTCACATCAGACTGTGCTGCCGTGGATTGGTTGGGAATGTTCCCGCCCGCACACCTGGCAATGAAGGACAAGCCTTTTCAGTAGCCCGCGCCGGCGTTGGACTGCCGGTAGAGACCAAAAAAGCCCGATCCGTCGTTGCTTTAAGTCGCGTCCCCCGTTGAGAGCGGGGTGCGCCGGTTCGCCTCCGGCTGCCAGTCACGGTTGCAAAGAGCAAAGTCACCTTCGACAAGGCATCTCTTTGAGAGAGATGCTGGACGCTCCGGGTTTGCTTTCGTCTTCCGGCGATGAGCCTTCCGACTTCCACACTTCCGAAGAGCCCCTCGGCTTCTTCACCCCTTGGCGGCTGTCCGGCCTCTTGTCCGGATACCTACCGACTGACACACGACCACAGGCACGTGCGAAATTGGGCAATCCGCACATAAGTGTTTTGACTCTGCTTCGCAAGAGATTTTTTAGGCTGCGAACAGAATTGCCTAACATCTGCTTGCGCAGTGTTGCGCGCGCGACGCGAAAGATGAACGCGCGTTAAGTTTTCTGCGCGGCGCGCGTCACTCGCGAGCGTCCGCGCTTCAGCCGCGCTTCGTGAACGGCTCGACGCGTTGAGCGGCGCGGATGAAGGCCGTCATCACGAGCACGCCGAGCGCAAACAGCGTGGCCTGAAGGATGTGCGTGCCTTGCTCGCCCAGCCCGAACAGGATCGCGAGCGCCCAGCCGCCGGCAAACGCCGCGCCGAACACCTCGGCGCCGATCAGGATGGCGGCGCTGACGACGGTGATGACGCTCGGCCAGACGATCCGACGGGAAGACGAGGAGGTCGCGTTCATGAGCTCAGGGGTCCTAGGCTTGGAGGGCCGCAATCTCACCGAAAAGGCAGCCGGGAGCAAGGGCAAACGGCCCAAAAAAGCCCTATCGCGTGCTATAGCTGGCCGCAACAATCGAGCCACAAATCGGGACTTGTAATGTCAGAACCCCGCCAAACTACGGACTCCGAGACCAACCCGCTGCTGAAGGCGTGGGTGACGCCGTTTGCGACCCCGCCCTTCGACGAAATCAAGCCGGAGCACTTCCTCCCGGCCTTCGAGCAGGCCTTCGCCGACCACTCCGCCGAGATCGCAGCGATCACCAACGACCCGACCGCGCCCGACTTCGCCAACACCATCACGGCGCTGGAGCGCTCGGGCAAGCTGCTCAGCAAGGTCGCGTCGGTCTTCTACGACCTCGTCTCGGCGCATTCCAACCCGGCCATTCTGGAGATCGACAAGGAGGTTTCCTTGCGGATGGCGCGGCACTGGAATCCGATCATGATGAACGCCGTGCTGTTTGGCCGCATTGCCCAGCTACACGAGAACCGCGCCAATCTCGGTCTGACACCGGAACAGCTCCGCCTGCTCGAGCGCACCTACACCCGCTTCCACCGCTCCGGCGCCGGCCTCTCCGAAGAGGCCAAGACGCGGATGGCGGAGATCAACGAGAGACTCGCCCAGCTCGGCACCAGCTTCAGTCATCATCTGCTCGGCGACGAGCAGGAATGGTTCATGGAGCTCGGCGAAGCCGACCGCCAGGGCCTGCCGGAGAGTTTTGTCGCCAGCGCCAAGGCTGCGGCGGAAGAACGCGGCATGGCCGGCAAGGCCATCGTCACCCTGTCGCGCTCCTCGGTCGAACAGTTCCTGAAGAGCTCGGCCCGGCGTGACCTGCGCGAGAAGGTCTACAAGGCCTTCACCGCGCGGGGCGACAACGGCAATGCCAACGACAACAACGCGACCATCGTCGAGGTCCTGAAGCTGCGCGAGGAGAGCGCCAATCTCCTGGGTTATCCGACCTTCGCGGCCTACCGGCTCGAGGATTCCATGGCCAAGACGCCGGAAGCGGTGCGCGGCCTTCTGGAGCGGGTCTGGAAGCCGGCCCGGGCGCGGGCGCTCGCCGACCGCGACGACATGCAGGCGCTGATCACGGAGGAGGGCGGCAATTTCAAGCTCGCCCCCTGGGACTGGCGCTTCTATGCCGAAAAGCTGCGCCTTCAGCGCGCCAATTTCGACGACGCCGCGATCAAGCCGTATCTCGCGCTCGATCACATGATCGCCGCCGCCTTCGACTGTGCCACGCGCCTGTTCGGCGTCACTTTCGAGGAGCGCAAGAACGTGCCGGTCTGGCATCCGGACGTCCGGGTCTGGGAGATGAAGGGGCGGGACGGCAAGCACAAGGCGCTGTTCTATGGCGACTACTTCGCCCGGCCGTCGAAGCGCTCCGGCGCCTGGATGACCTCGCTGCGCGACCAGCAGAAGCTCGACGGCGAGGTCGCGCCGCTGATCCTCAACATCTGCAACTTCTCCAAGGGCGCGGACGGGGAACCCTCGCTGCTGTCGCCCGACGATGCCCGCACCCTGTTCCACGAGTTCGGCCATGGCCTGCACGGCATGCTCTCCAACGTGACCTATCCGTCGCTGTCGGGCACCTCCGTGTTCACCGACTTCGTCGAATTGCCCTCCCAGCTGTACGAGCATTGGCAGGAGCGGCCCGAGGTGCTGCAAAAGTTTGCCCGCCACTACCAGACCGGCGAGCCGCTGCCGGACGATCTGCTGCAACGGTTCCTGGCCGCGCGAAAATTCAACCAGGGTTTCGCCACGGTCGAGTTCGTCTCCTCGGCGCTGATCGATCTCGAATTCCACACCCAGCCGGCCTCCGCCGCGCAGGACGTCCGCGCCTTCGAGAGACGCGAGCTGGAGAAGATCGGCATGCCCGAGGAGATCTCGCTGCGTCACCGTCCGACGCAATTCGGTCACATCTTCACCGGCGATCATTATGCCGCCGGCTATTACAGCTACATGTGGTCGGAGGTGATGGACGCCGACGCCTTCGGCGCATTCGAGGAAGCCGGCGACATCTTCGATCCCGCCGTCGCAAAACGCCTGCACGACGACATCTACTCGAGCGGCGGATCGGTCGATCCGGAAGCCGCCTATGAGGCCTTCCGCGGCCGCCCGCCGGAGCCCGATGCGCTGCTGCGTCGCCGAGGTCTGCTTGACGCCCCGAAGGCGGCCTGATGGGCGTGCGCGCCCTGCTCGGGCTGCTGCTCGCCGCTGGCCTCACCTTTGTGGCCGGGGCGGCGCAGGCGCACCCGCATGTCTGGATCACCGCGACCAGCGAGTTGCTCTATGCCGCGGACGGCACCATCACCGGCGTGCGCCACGCCTGGACGTTTGACGACATGTTCTCGGCCTATGCCGTGCAGGGGCTCGAGAGCAAGACCAAGGGCGTCTATACCCGCGAGGAGCTCGGACCGCTGGCGCAGACCAATGTCGAGTCGCTGAAGGAATATGCCTACTTCACCTTCGCGCGAGCCGACGGCAAGAAGGAGCGATTCCAGGAGCCGGTCGACTACTTCCTCGACTACAAGGATACGGTCCTGACCCTGCACTTCACGCTGCCGCTGAAGAATCCGGTCAAGCCCAAGCAATTGATGCTCGAAGTGTTCGACCGCTCCTTCTTCATTGACTTCCAGATGGCCAAGGACAACCCGATCAAGCTGGTCGGCGCGCCCGCCGGCTGCCAGATGAAACTTGAGCGGCCGAGCGACGGCACCGCGAGTGCGCAGAAGCTCAACGAGCAGACCTTCATGAACGGCGAGAACTCCAATTTCGGCATGATGTTCGCCAACAAGATCACGGTGGATTGCCCTTGAAGTCGAAACTCTCCCCGCTCGCACGTGGGCTGCTCACCTGTGCCGCCGTTCTGCTGATTGCGGGCGTGGCCGACGCGGCCCTCCACGAACTCGTCGCGCAGAACCCGTTTGGCGCACCAAGACCCGCGCGGGCGGCTGAGCCTGAGGCCAGTGGCCTCATCGGCTGGCTCTTGGCAAAACAATCGGAATTTTATCGCCAGATGTCGGCGACCATTCGCGCCGCCAAGTCCGACGGCTCGGCGGTGTGGACGCTGCTCGTCATCTCCTTTGCCTACGGCATCTTCCACGCCGCAGGGCCCGGCCACGGCAAGGCGGTGATCGCCTCCTATCTCGTCGCCAATCGCGAGACTGTCAGGCGCGGCATCGTGCTGTCGTTTGCATCCGCGTTGATGCAGTCGCTGGTGGCGATCCTGATCGTCGGTATCTCGGCCTGGGTGCTGAATGCGACCGCCAGGACCATGTGCAAGGCGGAAGGCGCGATCGAGATCGCAAGCTACGCCCTGATCGCGCTTTTCGGCCTGCGCCTGGTCTGGGTCAAGGGCCGCACCTTCATCCGTGCGCTGCAGGCGGTTCAGCCGGTGTCGGCGATCGCGGGCGTGCCGCATGACCATCATGATCACGGTCACCACCATCATGATGCGCATGATCATCATCGTCACGATCATGCGCACGCCCATCATCACCACGCGCATCACCACGTCCATGACGAGCATTGCGGCCATTCCCACGGCCCCATGCCGAGCGAGCTCGCCGGCCTCGGAGGCTGGGGACGCGGCTTTACCGCGATCCTGACCGTCGGCATCCGTCCCTGTTCGGGCGCGATCCTGGTGCTGGTGTTCGCGTTGGCCCAAGGCCTGTTCTGGGCCGGCATCGCCGCAACTCTGCTGATGGGGCTCGGCACCGCGATCACCGTCGCGGTCATTGCCGTGGTCGCCGTCTCCGCCAAGGACATCGCCGCCCGCCTGAGCGCCGGACGCGACGGCAACGGCGCGCTGTTCATGCGCGGCATCGAATTCGCCGCCGCCGGCCTCGTGCTGCTGTTCGGTGCAGGCCTGTTGTTGGGTTACATCGCGGCCGAACGGACGACGTGTTTCTGAGTTTTTCCCTCTCCCCTTGTGGGCGAGGGTGGCTCGCCGCGTAGCGGCCAGGATCCTCTTGCAGCTGCGTTCGCCGATAGAACCCCTCATCCGGCGCTTCGCGCCACCTTCTCCCACAAAGGGAGAGTCACACCGGCAAGAACTGCTTCAACGCCGGCATGAAGAAGATCCCGAGATTGATCGCAAAGCCGATGCTCCAGAGGATGGAGCGCAGCGTCGGGCGGTTCCCGAGATAGGTCAGCACATAGGCGATCCGTACGATCAGGAACAGCACCGCGAGCTCGTCGATCATCCGCTGCGGCGAGTCCCGGAATTCGGCCAGCAGCACCGCGAAGGCGAAGAACGGAAAGGTCTCGATACCATTCTGGTGGGCGCCGAGCGCGCGCTGCGCGATGGCCTCTTCGTAGAAGGCGGGATCGCGCGGGCGTGAATTGTCGAACCCGCGAAACCTGATCCATTTGACCGAGACGATCGTCACCAAATAGAGCAGCAACGCTCCGAAGACGCACCATTCCGCGAGTGTCATCTTTCCTCCCCCGCCTCGGTGCGACCCTAGCGAAACCGGCCTGATCTTGACAAGCTCGGGACAACGCGCGACCCAACGAGGCATGACAACCCTAGCCCCTCTCAAGACCACGAAGCCGCTGCCTCAGTCCGGCCAGCCGCGCGTCGGCGTACTCCTGGTCAATCTCGGCACGCCCGATACCGCCGACGCGCGCGGCGTGCGGGTCTATCTGAAGGAGTTCCTCTCGGACGCCCGCGTCATCGAGGATCAGGGCTTGATCTGGAAGCTGGTGCTGAACGGCATCATCCTGCGCACCCGCCCCCGCGCCAAGGCGCGCGATTATCTCAAGATCTGGAACACCGAGAAGAACGAGTCGCCGCTCAAGACCATCACGCGCTCGCAGAGCGACAAGCTCGGAGCCATGCTGTCGGACCGCGACCAGGTCACGGTGGAATGGGCTATGCGCTACGGCAATCCCTCGATCAAGTCGGGCGTCGATGCGCTGATTGCGAAGGGCTGCGATCGCATTCTTGCCGTCCCCCTCTATCCGCAATATTCCGCCGCGACGTCGGCCACCGTCTGCGATGAGGTGTTTCGCGTGCTTGCGCGGCTGCGCGCGCAGCCGACGCTGCGGGTGACGCCGTCTTACTACGAGGACGAAGCCTATATCGAGGCGCTCGCCACCTCGATCGAGACGCATCTGGTGAGCCTGTCGTTCAAGCCAGAGCTGATCGTCGCCTCCTTCCACGGCATGCCGAAGGCCTATGTCGACAAGGGCGACCCCTATCAGGACCAATGTGTGGCGACCACCGAGGCGCTGCGGCGCCGGCTCGGCATGGACGAGACAAAGCTGCTGCTGACCTTCCAGTCGCGCTTCGGATTCGACGAGTGGCTGCAGCCCTACACTGACAAGACCATGGAGCGTCTGGCGAAAGAGGGCGTGCGCCGTATCGCGGTGATCACGCCGGGTTTTTCCGCCGACTGCCTGGAGACGCTGGAGGAGATCGCGCAGGAGAATGCCGAGATCTTCAAGCACAATGGCGGGGAGCAGTTTTCCGCGATCCCCTGCCTCAACGACAGCGACCCCGGCATGGATGTGATCCGAACGCTGGTGCTGCGCGAGCTCCAGGGCTGGATATAGTGAGCCTGGATCCGAGGAGCGCCCCATGAACCGCCGCGAGGTTCTGGCGCTTCTTGGGGTGACCACGATGCTGCCGGCCTCGGTGCTGGCGCAAGCGAATGCGACGCGCCGGCTCGGCGTGCTCTCGGTCACTGCGGCGGACGATGCGATCGGGCAGACGCGTAGCGCGGTCCTGGTCGAGGCGCTTGCCGGCCATGGCTGGAAGGAGGACGGCAGCCTTGAGATCGATTGGCGCAACGGCGGCGGCGACCGCGCGCGGATCGCGCAACTCGCCGACGAACTCGTGGCGCTCAAGCCCGACATCCTGCTTGCGGTCGGCACGCCCTCAGTGGAGGAGCTGCGCCAGCGCACGACGACGATCCCGATCGTTTTCGCCGTCGTCACCGATCCTGTCAGCCAGGGCTTTGTCCAGAATCTCGCCCATCCCGGCGGCAATATCACCGGCTTCACCGATTACGACGGCCCGCTGGCCGGCAAATGGCTGGAGATGCTTACGCAGGTCGTGCCAAAGCCGTCACGCGTTTCCGTCGTCTACAATCCCGCCACCGCGCCGTTCGCGCCGCTGATGCTGCGGACGATCGAAGACGCCGGCCGCGCGCTCGATGTGACGGTGGTGCCCGCGCCGGTCCATGACACGGCCTCGATCGCCGCCCTGGCCTTGCGGAAAGACGGCGGCCTGCTGGTGCTGCCGGATTTCTTCACCATGTCCAACCGTGCGCTTCTCCTGGCAGCCATCAATGAAGCGCGCGTGCCGGCGGTGTTCTGGAGCCGGACCTTCGTCGACGAGGGTGGCTTGATGTCCTACAGCACCGACAGCGCCGAGCAGCTCCGCCGCGCCGCCACCTATATCGATCGCATCCTGAAGGGTGCGCGAGCGGCCGACTTGCCGGTCCAGAATCCGACCACGTTCGAGCTGGCGATCAACTTGAAGACGGCCAAGGCGATCGGCGTCACGCTTCCGCCAAGCCTGCTCGCAACCGCGAACGAGGTCATCGAGTAGGATTTGGCTGCGACCGCCGGATTCGTTAACGTCGTCGCTAGGTGTGCGCCAGCACGCTTTCAAGAGCGCCTCGCAAATACATAATCGCGACCATTCCCTCTCCCGGTGTCTTGTGTAGAATCCTACCGATGCCGAAATCAGGCACGACCGCTGAGCCTTGAATCCTTCTGAACTCTTTACTGAATACTTTACTGAACCCTTGGGGTCGTGATCCCGACCAATGACAGCGCGGAAAAGGCCTTTTCCCGCCAATCTTTTCCGCCTTGGAGGAAATATGAGCGGTTTCGACATTTTCGCGATTGTTCTGGTCTTGCTCGTCATCGTCACGCTGGTGGCCGGCGTGAAGACGGTGCCGCAGGGCTATGACTGGACCATCGAGCGGTTCGGCAAATACACCCAGACGCTGAGCCCCGGGCTCAATCTGATCGTGCCCTATTTCGATCGCGTCGGACGCAAGATCAACATGATGGAGCAGGTGATCGACATTCCCGAGCAGGAGGTGATCACCAAGGACAACGCCACCGTGACGGTCGACGGCGTCGCCTTCTTTCAGGTGTTCGATGCCGCCAAGGCGAGCTACGAGGTCTCTAACCTGACCCAAGCCGTCACCGTGCTGACCATGACCAACATCCGTTCGGTGATGGGCTCGATGGATCTCGACCAGGTGTTGTCGCACCGCGACGAAATCAACGAGCGCCTGCTGCGTGTAGTCGATGCCGCCGTCTCGCCCTGGGGCCTCAAGGTCAATCGTATCGAGATCAAGGACATTGTGCCGCCGGCGGACCTCGTCGAAGCCATGGGCCGACAGATGAAGGCCGAGCGCGTCAAACGCGCCGACATCCTTCAGGCCGAAGGTGCACGCCAGTCCGAGATCCTGCGCGCAGAGGGTGCCAAGCAGGGCCAGATCCTCCAGGCGGAAGGTCGCCGCGAGGCCGCCTTCCGCGACGCCGAAGCACGCGAGCGGTCGGCGGAAGCTGAGGCCAAGGCGACGCAGATGGTCAGTGAAGCCATTGCCAAGGGCGACGTCGCGGCGCTGAACTACTTTATCGCCGACAAATATATCAAGGCGTTCGGGCAGTTTGCGGACTCGCCGAACCAGAAGATCATCATGCTGCCGATCGAGGCCACCAGCATGCTCGGCTCGCTCGCCGGCATCGGCGAGATCGCCAAGGCGACGTTCGGCGAGAGTGCTGCATCCGCCGCTGCCGCCGCTCGTCGCGGTTCGGTGCCGACGACTGGGAGCACGCCCCCGGCGGTGCCGCCGCGGCAGGGGTAAAGCGCATGCCCCGGAAAAGTGGACACCGGTTTTCCGACAAGGGCATGCGCCATTTCAAAGAGGTCGTGTCATGACCGACATGTTCGTATCGCTCGGCACCTGGAACTGGCTGATCTTCGGCTTCATCCTGATGGCGCTGGAGGTGCTGGCGCCGGGAGTCTTCCTGTTCTGGCTCGGGCTCGCCGCGCTGCTGGTCGGGCTGATCTCGTTCGGAGTGGCGATATCCTGGCAGATCCAGCTCGTGATGTTCGCGATCTTCGCCGCCGCCGCCGTGCCGGTTTGGCGTCGGCTCGCTTGGCCGAAGCCGGATGCAATTGCCGCCAGCCCCTTCCTCAACAAGCGCGCGGATGCGCTGCTCGGCCGCGAGTTCACGCTGGAGAAGCCGATCGTCGACGGCAACGGCACCATGCGCATCGGCGACACCGTCTGGCGCGTCGCAGGTCCCGATACGCCGGCGGGCACGCGTGTGAAGGTGGTGCAAGTGGACGGTGCGAATCTGACGGTGGCGGCGGCTTAGTCCACCGTCATTGCGAGCGCAGCGAAGCGAAGCAATCCAGACTGATGCCGGTGGAAAGATTCTGGATTGCTTCGCTTCGCTCGCAATGACGAGCTAGTCGGGACGGCATCGCCAGACTTACGCGCCGCTCTTGCTGCGCCACCGCTCCGCAAACCTATGCAGCGGCATGAACGTCTCGCATAAGTCCCGCCCGAGCGCCGTCAGCGCGTAACCGCCGGCTTCGCCGAGCTCCACGAACCCGGCCTCGCGCAAATCGTCCAGCCGCGCCTGCAGCACCGTCGGCGAGGCCTCGTCGCAGGCGGTGCGCAATGCGCGCGAGGTGAGGGGGGCGTCGCGCAGCTCCCACAGGATTCGCAGGCTCCAGCGTCGTCCGAGGAGGTCGAGCAGCACCATGATCGGCCGCCCGCTGCGCGGGCCACGGACGCCGCGCGATCTCGAAGTGGTCTGTTTCGCCATCGTCGCCCTCTTGCGTGGTGCTACAAATAGTGTAGCTTCATGCTACGTTAAATGTAGCAAGAGAGGCGGCCAATGTCCCCGGTCACAGCGCGCATTGCCCCGCTCACCCCGCCTTATCCCCCGGAGATCCAGGCCCAGTTCGACCGCATCATGCGCGGCGCGCCGCCACTGCTGCTGTTCCGGGTCATGGCGGGCCACACCCGCGCCTGGGACAAGTTTCGCGCCGGCGGCTTGCTCGATCCCGGACCGCTGTCGCTGCGCCAGCGCGAGATCGTGATCGACCGCACCTGCGCGCTGAACAAATGCGAATATGAATGGGGCGTGCATGTCGCGGTCTTTGCCGGGCCGGCGAAACTTACCGAGGAGGAAGTGCGCGCCACCGTGCAGGGTGATGCGGCGTCGTCGTGCTGGTCCCCGGCCGAGCAGACGCTGATCGCCGCCGTCGACGCGCTGCATCACAGCGCGACGTTTGACGACGCTGAGTTCGCTGCGCTGTCGGCGCATTACGACGAGGCGCAGATCCTGGAGATCATGCTGCTGTGCGGCTTCTACCGCACGGTCTCGTATCTGGCGAACGGACTGCGGTTGCCGCTGGAGGAGACGGCGGCAAGATTTCCTGCGCCGCTCTAGCCGCCGTCGTTGCGAGCGTAGCGAAGCAATCCAGAGTCTTTCCGCGGTGGCACTCTGGATGTTTCGCTGCGCTCTCAATGACGGTGAGTGGCTCCCTACGCCACGCCTGCCCGCAGCAGATCGTGCAGGTGCACGATGCCCACCACCTTGTCCGCCTCGGTCACGACCAGCGTCGTGATCTTGCGGGTGTTGAGCACCTCGATCATCTCGGTGGCCAGCATCGAGGGCGGTACGGTTTTCGGCTGCCTGGTCATGATGTCGTCGACCGACGCCGTCAGCAGGTCGGGCCGCATGTGGCGGCGCAGATCGCCGTCGGTGATGATGCCGAGAGCCTCGTTCGCCTCGTTGACGATGCAGACGCACCCCAGACCCTTGGCGGACATCTCCATCACCGCGTCCGACATCTTGGTGCCGAGCGGCTTGACCGGGATTTCCGCACCGGTGCGCATGTAGTCGCGGACGAATTTCAGCATCGCCCCTAACTTACCGCCGGGGTGGAAATGCGCGAACTCCAGCGCGGTGAAGCCGCGGCCTTCGAGCAGCGCGATCGCAAGCGCATCGCCTATCGCGGCCTGCATCAGGGTCGAGGTGGTCGGCGCCAGATTGTGCGGGCAGGCCTCGCGCGCCTTCGGCAGCTCGATCACGACGTCGGCCGCTTGTCCCAGCGAGGATGCCGCGTTCGACGTCACCGCGATCATCGGGATTGCGAACCTTGCGGAATAGTTCACGAGAGTCTTCATCTCCGGCTGCTCGCCGGACCAGGACAGCGCCATGATGACGTCGTCGGTGGTAATCATGCCGAGGTCGCCATGGGCGGCTTCGGCGGTGTGCACGAAGAAGGCGGGCGTGCCGGTCGAGGCCAACGTTGCCGCGATCTTGCGGCCCATATGGCCCGACTTGCCGAGCCCGGTGACGATGACGCGGCCCTTCGCGTTGCGGATCAGATCGACCGCCTGGGCGAAGCTCGCGCCAAGCGGGCCGCGCAGGGCGGCGGCGAGAGCGTTGATACCGCCGCTCTCCGTTTCCAGCGTGCGGAGTGCGGATTCGACGCTGTCGGGAATGGGGCCGGATGATTGGGTCATCAGCGGTTTCGAACTCGGCATGTTCTGGTCCAGGAGGAGGGGCCTTCGCCCGTTGGCGCCTGCTTAACACGCCGCGGCCTTCGAGGCGACGAGCCCGACCCGACCCTCAACCGGTCGTTAACCATAATTGTTTTAACTCCATTAACGATAGTTCCCGCCGATCGGTGGGGACAATCGCGAAAGTGTTTGATTTCGTTGGAGTTCTTCCATCGTGGGGTCGTCTCCAGGCACGAGCCGGAGCAAACGCGCGCATTTCCTGCGCGCGGCTTTGCCGTGCTTTGCGCTGACGGTCCTCGGAAGCGCCCCCGTGGCCGCCCAGAGCCTCACCCCCGACCTGTTCAGTCCCAACCGCGGTGGCTTCGCCTCGCCCGACACGCTGCCGACGCGCCGCACCGCGGGCGTTCCGCAGGCACCGTCGGATGCGCTGCCGGCGCTGCCCGATCCCAACTCCGACTTTCGCAAGCGCCAGCAGGCGCCGGCGCGCCCAGGGCAGAACCCGACGAACCAAAACGCGACCAGCCAGGTCCCGACCTATGGCCTGCCTGCCGCCAACGGTGCGAGCAGCTCCGGCTACGACTCGCTGAACCGCAAGCGGCAGCAGCCGAAGTTCTATCCGGGTCAGCCCAAGCCGAAGCGCCCTGCTGGTCCCGGCTCGCGGGCGCCGACCACTACGCCGCCGCCATCCACGCTCGGTCCGCCGAAGATCGCGCCGCCCCCGTCCGCCTCCGCCAACAAGGCGCCCGTGCCGGCGGCGATGGCGGGCACCGTGCCCGGCCAGCCGCTGCGCCGCCGCCTCAAGGCCGATGACGATGCGTTCGGCGCGGTCGGCGACTATGCCAGCAGTTTCCTGATCAAGGGCGGGCTCGAGCTCTCCACCGGTTACGACACCAATCCGGCGCGTCTGAACAAGCCGGTCGGCTCGCCGGCCTATGTGGTTGCACCCGATCTCCTCGTGGCGTCCGATTGGGAGCGCCACGCGCTGGTCGCGGATCTGCGCGGCTCGTTCTCGGGCTACACCAACAACATGCCGGCGACGATCGACGGCTTTGCCTCGCCTTCGCCGGTCGAGGTCGACCGCCCCGACTTCAACGGCCATGTCGACGGCCGCCTCGACGTCAATCGCGATCTCAAGCTGACCACGCAGCTGCGCCTGCGGCTCGCCACCGATAATCCCGGCAGCCCGAACGTGCAGGCCGGCCTGCAAAAATATCCTGTTTATGCCGCCTATGGCACGACCGTCGGCTTCGACCAGAGCTTCAACCGCTTCCAGGTCGCGGCCGGCGCCACTGTCGATCGCACCGCCTACACCAACTCCAAGCTCACCGACGGCGCCACCTTCAGCAACGACGATCGCGACTTCAACCAGTATGGCGGCGTCGGACGCTTCTCCTACGATCTCAAGCCGGGTCTGAAGCCGTTCGTCGAGATCCAGGGCGACACCCGCGTGCACGACCGGGCCGCCGACCGCAACGGC
Organism: Bradyrhizobium sp. WU425; assembly: GCF_021052305.1. Taxonomy (NCBI): domain Bacteria; kingdom Pseudomonadati; phylum Pseudomonadota; class Alphaproteobacteria; order Hyphomicrobiales; family Nitrobacteraceae; genus Bradyrhizobium; species Bradyrhizobium sp. WU425. The sequence goes on from NZ_CP088089.1 coordinate 1,291,376, forward strand.
TACTTCCGCGATTCGGACGGCGGCTACGCCAAGGTCGGCACGTCCTTCGAGTTCTCGCGTATCCTCACCGGCGAGGTCTCGGTCGGCTATTCCGCGCGCAATTACGTCGATCCGCGCCTCAGCCAGCTCGCGGGCTTCCTCACCTCGGGCTCGCTGATCTGGAACGCAAGCGGCCTCACCACCGTGAAATTCGCCACCGACACGCAGATCGCCGAGACCACCGTCCCCGGCTCCTCCGGCGTGCTGGTGCACACCTACGCCGCCGAAGTCGATCACGATTTCCGCCGCTGGCTTACGGCAGTGGGCAAATTCACCTACGGCACCTACGACTACCAGGGCCAGAATCGCAACGACAAGACCTACTCGTTCGAAAGCAATCTGATCTACAAGCTCAACCGCAACATCTGGATCAAGGGCACGCTCCGACACGACATCCTGGATTCGAACCAGCCCGGGTCAAGCTCGCAGGCGACGGTCGTGATGGTCGGGGTGAGGTTGCAGAATTAGAGGGGGCGACGGCCGCTTTTTGAGCGTACGTGGCTTAGTTGACTCCGCTCGGACCACTCACTCAGCTGTCATGCCCGGCTTGACCGGGGCATCCAGTACGCCGCGGCGTTTCGGCCCAATCACTGCGGTCTCTGGAATACTGGATCGCCCGCTTTCGCGGGCGATGACACTGTGTGAAAATTAGGCGGCAAAGCTTGTCCAGTCGAGCCTACCGCGGCAGATCCGTCTTCCCCATCAGGAACGTATCGATCGACCTGGCGCACAGCCGGCCCTCGCGGATGGCCCAGACCACCAGCGATTGGCCGCGGCGCATGTCGCCGGCGGTGAACACGTTCGGGCGCGAGGTCTGGTAGTCGAGCGTGTTGGCCTTGACGTTGCCGCGAGGGTCAAGCTCGACCGAGAGCATCTTGAGCAGGCCCTCGTGCACGGGATGGACGAAGCCCATCGCGAGCAGGACGAGGTCGGCGTCGAGTTCGAACTCGGTGCCGGCGATCGGCTTGAACTTGTCGTCGACGCGCACGCAGTGCAGCTTCTTGACCTTGCCGTTCTCGCCCGAAAACTTCTGCGTCAGCACCGCGAATTCGCGGATCGCGCCTTCGGCCTGGCTCGAGGACGTTCGCATCTTCAGCGGCCAGTTCGGCCAGGTCAGGCCCTTGTTCTCGTGCTCTGGCGGTGCGGGCATGATCTCGAGCTGGGTCACGGAGAGCGCGCCCTGGCGCAGCGAAGTGCCGATGCAGTCGGATCCGGTGTCGCCGCCGCCGATGACGACGACATGCTTGCCGCCGGCCAAGATCTCCTGGACGCCGCCCAGCGGTTCCTCGGAGACGCGGCGGTTCTGCTGCGGCAGGAAGTCCATGGCGTAGTGGATGCCGGCGAGGTCGCGGCCGGGGATTGGCAGGTCGCGCGGGGCTTCGGCGCCGCCGGTCAGCGCCACGGCATCGTACTCGTTGAGCATCTCGCGCGGGTCGACATTGCCGTCGGCGCCGACATGGCTGTTGTAGTGGAAGGTGACGCCTTCGCCTTCCATCTGCGCGACGCGGCGGTCGATGATGCCCTTCTCCATCTTGAAGTCGGGGATGCCGTAGCGCAGCAGGCCGCCGGCCTTGGCGAACTTCTCGAACAGATGCACGTCGTGACCGGCGCGCGCGAGCTGCTGCGCGCAGGCCATGCCGGCCGGACCCGAGCCGATCACCGCGACCTTCTTGCCGGTCTTGTGGGCGGCGATTTCGGGCTTCAGCCAGCCATTGTCCCAGGCGCGATCAACGATCGCGCATTCGATGGTTTTGATGGTGACGGGGTTGTCGTCGATGTTGAGCGTGCAGGAGGCTTCACACGGCGCCGGGCAGATGCGCCCCGTGAACTCCGGGAAATTGTTGGTCGAGTGCAGATTGCGCGAGGCTTCTTCCCAGTTGCCCTGATAGACGAGGTCGTTCCAGTCCGGGATCTGGTTGTTGACCGGGCAGCCCGGCGTGCCGGGCGAGACCGAGCCGGTGCCGTGGCAATAGGGAATGCCGCAATTCATGCAGCGCGCGGCCTGGTCGCGCGTTTCCTTCTCGGAGAGGGGAACGACGAACTCGTGGAAATGCTTCACGCGCTCGGCGACCGGGGTGTACTTGCGGTCATGCCGTTCGATTTCGAGAAAACCCGTGATCTTGCCCATTAAACCCGAAGTCCCTGCCGCTTAAATTCGTTGTGTTTCTCTCTCGTCGTCATTGCGAGGAGCGTGAGCTTCGAAGCAATCCAGTCCGCATCGGAGGAGAAAGTCTGGATTGCTTCGCTACGCTCGCAATGACGGGGTGTGATGCTCAGGCCCCGATCGCGATTTTCGGCTCGGCGTCCGCGTTGGCAGCCATTTCGCGCAGAGCGCGCCGGTATTCGACCGGCATCACCTTGCGGAATTTGGGCAGCCAGTCCTTCCAGTTCGCCAGGATGTCGGCGGCACGCCTGGAGCCGGTCGCCTTCGCATGGCGCGTGATCAGGACGTGCAGCCGCTCGACGTCGGAGGCGAGCAGGTCCTTGAACACGTCGACCCGGCCGTGCGCTTCGAGGTCACCGGAGTGGTGATAGGTGCCGGCGTTGATCAGCTCTTCCGACAGCACCGGCTCGAGCTCGACCATCGCCATGTTGCACAGCCTGTCGAAGTCGCCGGTCTCGTCCAGCACATAGGCGATGCCGCCGGACATGCCGGCCGCGAAGTTGCGTCCGGTCTTGCCGAGCACGACCACGATGCCGCCGGTCATGTATTCGCAGCAATGGTCGCCGGCGCCCTCGACCACCGCCACGGCGCCGGAATTGCGCACGGCAAAACGCTCGCCGGCGATGCCTCGGAAGTAGCACTCGCCTTGAATGGCGCCGTACATCACGGTGTTGCCGACGATGATGCTCTCTTCCGGCACGATGCCGCTGTTGGCCGGCGGCTTGACGATGATCTTGCCGCCCGAGAGGCCCTTGCCGACATAGTCGTTGGCTTCGCCTTCGAGCTCGAAGGTGACGCCTTGCGCCAGCCAGGCGCCGAAGGCCTGGCCGGCGGTGCCCTTGAGGCTGACATGGATGGTCTCATGCGGCAGGCCGGCATGGCCGTAGATCTTGGCGACCGCACCCGACAGCATCGCGCCCGCGGAGCGGTTGGTGCTGTTGATCTTGGCCTCGATCTTCACCGGCGCACCGCGGTCGAGCGCAGGCGTCGCCTGCTCGATCAGCGTGCGGTCGAGCACCGCTTCCAGATGATGGTTCTGGCGCTCGGAGTGATAGATCTTCTGGCCCTTCTCTTCCTTCTGCTTGACGAAGAGCTTGGAGAAATCGAGCCCCTTGGCCTTCCAGTGCGCGACCAGCTTGGTCTGGTCGAGCAGCTGCACCTGGCCGATCATCTCGTTGAAGCTGCGGAAGCCGAGCGAGGCCATGATCTCGCGGACCTCCTCGGCGACGAAGAAGAAGTAGTTGATCACATGCTCGGGCTGGCCGGTGAAGCGCTTGCGCAGGACGGGGTCCTGGGTCGCGACGCCGACCGGGCAGGTGTTGAGATGGCACTTGCGCATCATGATGCAGCCGGCCGCGATCAGGGGCGCGGTGGCGAAGCCGAACTCGTCGGCGCCGAGCAGCGCGCCGATCACGACGTCGCGGCCGGTGCGGAAACCGCCGTCGACCTGGACCACGATGCGGCTGCGCAGCCGCTCGCGCACCAGCGTCTGGTGGGTTTCGGCGAGGCCGATCTCCCACGGCGAGCCGGCGTGCTTGATCGAGGTCAGCGGCGAAGCGCCGGTGCCGCCCTCGAAGCCCGCGATGGTGACATGGTCGGCGCGCGCCTTGGCGACGCCCGCGGCTACGGTGCCGACGCCGATCTCCGAGACGAGCTTGACCGAGACCGCGCCGTCCGGGTTGACGTTCTTGAGGTCGTAGATGAGCTGCGCCAGATCCTCGATCGAGTAGATGTCGTGGTGCGGTGGCGGCGAGATCAGGCCGACGCCCGGCGTCGAATGCCGGACCTTTGCGATGGTGGCATCGACCTTGTGGCCGGGCAACTGGCCGCCTTCGCCGGGTTTTGCACCCTGCGCCATCTTGATCTGCATCATGTCGGAGTTGACGAGATACTCCGTGGTGACGCCGAAGCGGCCCGAGGCGACCTGCTTGATTGCCGAGCGCATGCTGTCACCGTTCGGCATCGGCTTGAAGCGGTCGGCTTCCTCGCCGCCTTCGCCGGTGTTCGACTTGCCGCCGATCCGGTTCATGGCGATCGCGAGCGTGGTGTGCGCCTCGCGCGAGATCGAGCCGAAGCTCATCGCGCCGGTGGCGAAACGCTTGACGATGTCCTTGGCCGGCTCGACCTGGTCGAGCGGTACCGGCTTGCGCTTCTCTTCGTCCGCATTCTTGATCCGGAACAGGCCGCGCAGCGTCAGGAGACGCTCCGACTGCTCGTTGAGGATCTTCGCGAAGGCGCGGTAGCGTTCCAGCGAATTGCCGCGCGCGGCGTGCTGGAGCAGCCCCACCGACTCGGCGGTCCATGCATGGTCCTCGCCGCGGCTGCGATAGGCATATTCGCCGCCGACATCGAGCGAGGTCTTGTACACGAGCGCGTCGCCGAACGCGTCGGCATGACGGCGCACCGCCTCTTCGGCGATCTCGCCAAGACCGACGCCCTCGACGCGGGTGTGCGTGCCGGCGAAGAATTTTCCGACGAATTCCGCCTTCAGGCCAATGGCGTCAAAGATCTGCGCGCCGCAATAGGACTGGTAGGTCGAGATGCCCATCTTGGACATCACCTTGAGCAGGCCCTTGCCGATCGACTTGATGTAGCGCTTGACGATCTCGTAGTCGTCGAGCGAGCCGGGCAGGCGGTCCTTCATCGCGATGATGGTCTCGAACGCCAGATACGGATTGATCGCTTCCGCGCCGTAGCCGGCGAGACAGGCGAAGTGATGCACTTCGCGCGGCTCGCCGGATTCGACGACGAGGCCGACCGAAGTGCGCAATCCGGTGCGGATCAGATGATGATGCACGGCGGCGCAGGCCAGCAGCGACGGGATCGGAACCCGGTCGGTGCCGACCATGCGGTCGGACAGGATGATGATGTTGACGCCCTCGCGCACCGCGCTCTCGGCGCGCGCGCAGAGCTCGTCCAGCACCTGGTCCATGCCGGCCGCGCCGAGGCCGGCGTGGAAGGTGGTGTCCAGCGTGCGCGACTTGAAGTGCGACTCGGCGACCTCGGAGATTGAGCGGATCTTTTCGAGGTCCGCGTCGGTCAGGATCGGCTGGCGCGCTTCGAGGCGCTTGGTAGTGGCTAGGCCTTGCAGGTCGAACAGGTTCGGCCGCGGTCCGATGATGGAGACGAGGCTCATCACCAGCTCCTCGCGGATCGGATCGATCGGCGGATTGGTGACCTGCGCAAAGTTCTGCTTGAAGTAGGTGAACAGCGGCTTGGCCTTGGCCGACAGCGCCGAGATCGGCGTGTCGTTGCCCATTGAGCCTGCGGCTTCCTCGCCGGTGGAGGCCATCGGCGTCATCAGGATGGTGATGTCTTCCTGGCTGTAGCCGAACGCCTGCTGGCGATCGAGCAGCGACAGGTTGGAGCGCACGCCGGTGGTCGGCACCTTCGGCAGCTCTTCCAGCACGATCTGGGTCCGCTCCAGCCACTCCGTGTAGGGATGGCTCCTTGCGAGCTCGGCCTTGATCTCGTCGTCGGGGATGAGGCGGCCCTGCTCGAGGTCGACCAGCAGCATCTTGCCGGGCTGCAAGCGCCACTTGGTGATGATCTGGTCCTCGGGAATCGTCAGCACGCCCATCTCGGACGCCATCACGATGCGGTCGTCCTTGGTGACGAGATAGCGCGCCGGCCGAAGGCCGTTGCGGTCCAGCGTGGCACCGATCTGGCGGCCGTCGGTGAAGGCGATCGCGGCGGGGCCGTCCCACGGCTCCATCAGGGCTGCATGATATTCGTAGAAGGCGCGGCGCTTCTCATCCATCAAGGGATTGCCGGCCCACGCCTCCGGAATCATCATCATGACGGCGTGCGGCAGCGAGTAGCCGCCCTGCACCAGGAATTCGAGCGCGTTGTCGAAGCAGGCGGTGTCCGACTGGCCTTCGTAGGAGATCGGCCAGAGCCGGTTGATGTCCTTGCCGTACAGCTCGGAGCTCACCGAGGCCTGGCGCGCCGCCATCCAGTTGACGTTGCCGCGCAGCGTGTTGATCTCGCCATTATGCGCGATCATGCGGTAGGGATGCGCCAGCGACCACGCCGGGAAGGTGTTGGTCGAGAAACGCTGGTGCACGAGCGCCAGCGCGCTCTCGAAATCCTTCTCGTGCAAATCGGGATAGTACTTGCCGAGCTGGTCGGCGAGGAACATGCCCTTGTAGATCACGGTGCGGCAGGACATCGAGCACGGATAGTAGCCGGCGAGGCCGCGGTCGCGGCGCTGATAGATCGCTTGCGAGATCGACTTGCGCAGGATGTAAAGCCGGCGCTCGAAATCGTCCTCGGTCTTGGCGGTGCCGTTGCGGCCAATGAACACCTGCATGCAGGCGGGCTCGGTCGGCTTTACGGTGACGCCGAGCGAGGAATTGTCGGTTGGCACGTCGCGCCAGCCGAGCAGCGTCAGGCCCTCTTCCTTGATCTGGTCGGCGATGATGCTCTTGATGACGTTGCGCCAGGCAGTGTCGCGCGGCATGAACAACGCGCCGATGGCGTATTCGCCCGGATTGGGCAGCACGAAGCCGAGCTCCTTCGCCTTGCGGCTGAAGAAAGCATGCGGGATCTGCACCAGAATGCCGGCGCCGTCACCGGCGCGCGGGTCGGCGCCGACGGCGCCGCGGTGCTCGAGGTTACAGAGGATGCTGAGCGCGTCCGCGACGATCTCGTGCGACTTCTGGCCCTTGATGTTGGCGATGAAGCCGACGCCGCAGGAATCTTTTTCCAGGCTCGGATCGTACAGGCCTACGGCCGGCGGCCGTGAATTGTGTTCCTGAATCGGATCGGTCGTTTTCGAGGCGACCGTCGCCGACAGTTGTTCTGCCACGATGTTTCCGCGCTCGACTTGCGACCCGTTCATGTTCTCGTCCTCTCCATGCGGCAAGCTGCCTCACCGCCATCTTCGGCGCACCTTGGGCGTCCCGCGGCACCCGCTTCTGGGTCACCGCTCGTCCGCTCGCGAGCCGCATTTTCTTAAATTCAGGCCAAGGCGTTCTTCGTCCCCGAGAACGGCTTTGCCTGTTGCCTTCTTGGCGCTCGAAAGCACCGACTTTCGTTGCAATCCCTATGCCGGAACCGCAAGCAAAATTGAGACAGTCTTCCTGTCCTAACCATCACCTTGCCAAATTTTTGTCTATCACACAAGCGCGCGCAAGTCCCGATTCCCCATATGTCAATCAATCGCTTTCCAAAAGTTGCGCGGCCCCGGTTTTGAAGCAAACGCGCCCTGATCCGGCCCTGCCGACGCCGGAATCCCCAATGAAGCTTCGGATCAACCCTTTGGAAGACCCGCCACGCCGCAAGAAGCGAAAGAGCGCGATCCATCCGGGGGCCTGACAGGAGCGTCTCGACCATGAAGTTTTTCACAGGATGTGTGGCCGCCGCCACGCTGGCGCTGGCCGCGACCGCGGCTCAAGCGCAGGTTCCAGCGCGAGGGGCGATGATCGCGGTCTCGGATTTCGACGCCCCCTATGCGCCGTCGGAGGCCGCGCCGCCGCCGCGCTACGGCTATGGCTACGAAGAACGCGGGCCGGCCCCGGTGCTGCTGCCATCGACCGAGGTCTACGCGGTGCTGCGCGAGAACGGCTTCTCTCCACTGGGCATCCCGCGCCTGCGCGGCGGCGTCTACACCATCGCGGTGATTGACCGCCGGGGGGAGGACGGCCGGCTCGTGATCGATGCCCGCGACGGAAGGATTTTGCGCTTCATGCCGGCTGCCGACGCCTACGGCATGGCACCCGGCTACGAGCAGCCGGCGGTTGCACCTTACCGCCCGCAAAGCGCGCTGCCGCCGCCGACCATGGTCCGCAGTGGTCCGCCCCGCCCTCCGGCCCCGATCCCGCATGTCGCCAGCCGTTCCGTGCCGCTGCCCAAGGCGGCTCCGCCGCGCGAGGCCCCGGGCGTCCCCGCCAAGCCGGCCGAGCCTGCGACGCCGCAGGCCCAGGTGCCGCAGGCACAACCTGTGACGCAGACCGCGGCCGCCGTGCCGTCCAAGCCCGCTGAGGTCGCACCGCAAGCCGCCGCGCCAACCGTAGGTCAGGTCAAGCCTGCCGCGACTATCCTGCCTACGCAGGAGATGCCGGCGGCACAGGGGCTGGACTAAGCGCGGGCGTTTGAGGCGATGGCCCGCATCACCCCAACGGTGTCGTCCTGGCGAAGGCCAGGACCCATACCGCGAGGTGCATCATATGAGTGACGCGGGAGTACCGAACTCCGAATCTTCGCCAAACTCCTCCCTGTGGTGATGGGTCCTGGCCTTCGCCAGGACGAGGTTGGGGAGAGAGTTAGCGCAAACAGAAGGCGTCTCAGCACTCAGGCGCCTTCTGAACCATGACGAGCGCGGCTCAGCTCCGGCCATACCCCGCCGCTTCCAGGATCAAATTCGCCACCTCCTTCGGATGCGACACCAGCGAGAGATGGCCGGCGTCGAGCTCGATCGTGGTTGCGTTCATGCGCTTGGCGAGGAAGCGTTCGAGATCGGGATTGATGGTGTAGTCGTTCTTCGACACCGCGTACCAGCTCGGCTTGGAATGCCATGCCGCCTCCGTGGTGCGACCGGCGAAGATCGAGGCGGCCGTCGGCCATTGCACGGCGTAGAGCTCCTTGGCCTGCTCCGGCTTAACGCCATTGGCGAAGTACTTCAGGAAGGCGTCTTCTGACAGCTTGGTGTAGCCGTCGCGCTCGACGACGCCGGCGCGTGCCGGTCCCGCCGGAAACTGCTTCGACAGCGCGACAAAATCCTCGTTGGCATCGGGCGCACGGGCGGCGACATAGACGAGGCCGGTGACCTTCGGGTCGGTGCCGACCTGGCTGATCACGGTGCCGCCCCAGGAATGCGCGACCAGCACGGTCGGACCATCCTGTTCGGCCAGCACGCGCTTGGTCGCCTCGACGGAATCCGCAAGCGACGACAACGGATTTTGCACGGCAGTTACGTTGAGCCCTGCGGCCTGGAGGATCGGGATCACTTCCGACCAGCTTGAGCCGTCGGCCCAGGCGCCGTGCACCAGCACAACGTTCTTGGCCTTTACGGTCTGCGGCGTCTGCGCGTGAGCGAGGCTGAGAGGGGCCGCCAGCAGGCTCGCGGCGACGAAAAGGCTGCGCCAGAAAGTCATGATTGTTCTCCGTCTTGTTTTTGGGTTCGATATCCAAAAGACGATGCGCGGGGCGGCGGTGTTACGCCATTTCACCGCTCTGTGATGCGGCGCAACAGTCCAGCACGGCCGTTCAGCAATCGGTGACGTCCCGGCGACGACCGAGACCATCCTCTCTGGTAAGGTATGGCAGATCCGTCGTTCGGTATTTCTTCCGTGCACGATTGATCGATCTCGCGGCAGGATTCCCCGGCTCTCGCCGGGACGAGGAGAGCCCAACAAAAAAACGCCCCGGGGCACCGGGGCGTTTTCGCAACCTGGAAGCGGCCGACGTGATTTACGCGGCTACCGAGTTCTCGATCACCTGTGCGCCTTGCGCACCGGTGTTGATCGCGATGTGGCGGGGCTTCTTCGCTTCGGGAATCTCACGGACGAGGTCGACGTGAAGCAGCCCGTTCTCGAGCGAGGCGTTCTTCACCTGCACGAAGTCGGCAAGCTGGAAGGCGCGCTCGAAGGCACGCGCGGCGATGCCACGGTACAGCACTTCGGCCTTCGAGTTCTCGTTGGCGACTTTCTCGCCCTTAATCGTCAACGTGTTTTCCTTCGCGACGATGGAGAGCTCATCCTTGGCAAAGCCCGAAACCGCAACGGTGATGCGGTAGTCGTTCTCACCGGTACGCTCGATATTGTAGGGGGGATAACCGGGGCTGCCGTCCGAACCGGCCTGGTCGAGCAGGTTGAAGAGACGGTCGAAGCCGACGGTGGAACGGTAGAAGGGGGTCAGGTCGTAGGTACGCATGGTCAAGTCCTCCATTGAGCGACTGTTGAGTAACCCGCCCGCCAATCGGGCCGGGCTTTCGTCTGTGTGCAGCCTGATGTTCCGGTTCCGAAACACTGGTAGCGGCCTGCACCAAGGTGATATGGGTTCAGGGGAACGGCGTTCAAGAGGGCGGATACTCAGCCTTTTCGGCGCTCCCGCCCCTGATTTGCAGCTCTTCGTGCCCAAGCCCTCCCCATCATGACGCTGGTCTCGATACCGTCCAATCCCGTTCCCGAAGACGTCGTCAGCGGCACCATCAAGACCCCTGATGGCGTCGAGCTGCGCTTTGCGCGCTGGGCACCGCCGGCGAACCGCAAGGGCACGGTCTGCGTCTTCACCGGACGCAGCGAGCAGATCGAGAAGTATTTCGAGACCGTGCGCGACCTGCGCGACCGCGGTTTTGCGGTGGCGATGATCGACTGGCGCGGGCAGGGCCACTCCTCGCGCCGCCTGCGCGATCCGCGCAAGGGCTATGTCCGCGACTTCGCTGATTTCGAGATCGACGTCGAGACCTTCGTGCAGCAGGTGGTGCTGCCGGATTGCCCGCCGCCCTTCTTCGCGCTCGCCCACTCCATGGGCGGCACCGTGATGCTGCGGGTGGCGCATGCGGGCAAGCGCTGGTTCGACCGCATGGTGCTGTCTGCGCCGATGATCGACCTCCCCGGCCGCGCCACCTCGTTTCCGGCGCGGGCTCTGCTGAAGACGATGCGCGTGCTGGGGATGGGCGGCCGTTATGTCCCCGGCGGCAGCGACCAGATCACCGGGCTCAATCCCTTCATCAACAATCCGCTGACCAGCGACCCCGTGCGCTATGCGCGCAATGCCGCAATCCTGGAGGAGGATCCGACCCTCGGGCTCGCGTCACCGACGGTCGCCTGGGCCGATACCGCCTTCCGCGCGATGAACACCTTCAAGGGCAAAAACTACCCGTCCGAGATCCGTCAGCCGATCCTGATGCTGGCGGCCTCCAGCGACACCGTGGTCTCGATCGCGGCGATCGAGGAGTTCGCCTATCATTTGCGCGCAGGCTCCCATCTCGTGATCGCCGGTGCCAAGCACGAGATTCTCCAGGAGCAGGACCGCTACCGTTCCCAATTCTGGGCAGCCTTCGACGCCTTCGTGCCAGGCACGCCGCTGTTCAAGTGAGGGGAGGCGATGCTGCCCTGCGACCACACGCCGGCATGCCGGGACAAGCCCGGCCATGACGAGGAAGTAGCATCACCCACTACAGCGTCTTCAGATACTCGATCAGATCGTAGCGCTCGTTGTCGTCCTTGAACACGCGGCCGATGACACCGGGACGTTTTTCCTCGCCCGGCTTGCGCTCGAAGGAATGGCCGAGCACGCTGTTGCCCTGGATCGGATCCTTGTCCGACCCGGCCGAGAACTCGGTTTCACCCGTCTTGCACTTCTCGTTGGCGGTGACCGCAAAGCCGACGGTCACGGGATCATAGTCGCGGCGGCCCATGCAGAATTTTTGCGGGCGCTCGCTTGCAGGCTTCAGCAACCAGTAGAGAGAGGGCACCGAACCGTTGTGCAGATAGGGTGCCGTGGCCCAGACGCCGTTCAGCGGCCGTGCCCGATAGCGTGCTCCCCCCACCGGATTGAGGCAGTTCTTGCGCGCGAGATTCCACAATTTCGACCGCTCGGCGTCCGGAGTCTTCTCGTCGTCCATCCATTTGCGGGCGACGAGATCCACCACCGTCATCAACCCGAGCGCATAAACCATCTCGGTCGGCGAGCTTGCGGTCGAGACGTCGCATTGCCACCATTTCTGGAGGTCGGCCGTATTCACCTTCAGGAAGCCGGGCAGATCGACGATCCTGTTGCTGAGCACGAGCGACTGTTCGGGATCCGTCTTGATCTCGTCGAGGGGGATCGTCACCGCGTTCAGCACCTTGCTGTCGCCGCTCGGCTCCCAATGTCCCGACGACCAGAAAGCCGGGGTGTCGATCGCCGGCAGATGGCATCCGGAGCACATCTCGGCGTAGATCTTGCGGCCATTGTCGACCTTCTTTTGATCGAGCCTCCAATTGTCGCCAAGGATCTGCGAGGGCCATTTCGGCGCCAGCAGGCCGCCGAACTTCGGGCCGGTGGAGGGATCTGCCGTCTTGAACGGGTCTGGCCCCCTGAGCATGTCCTCGATCCAGCCGAGCGTGTTGATATGAACCGAGGAGCGCCACAGCCTGTCCTCCGGGTAGGCGTCGGACAGGTTGAGCAGCGCCGTCACGCCGAGGGCTTCGCCGGCGTTGCGGATCAGCGGCTGCTCGATCGAGGCGTCGTACTGGGCGAACTTGAACCAGGGCACGGTCCAGATCGGGGGATAGCTGACCGGCGCGTCCTGGGCGTGCAGGTTCTTCTCGAATCCCTTGATCCCGCTCAGCGCGAGATCCTGCGAAAAAACTTGATTGCCGATGCGATTGAGAGCGTCGAGGCGACCGAACCCTTCCTCGGTGTCCTGCTGCTGCCTGCCGTTCCAGGTCTTCTTGCCTTCAATCGTCTTTTGCTGGGTTTGCGCCCAGTCGATCAGGAAGTTGCCGATCGCGCTGAGCTTCTGCTTGAGCGCGGCGCGGTCAGCCTTGCTGGCATCGGGGCCGAGCACGCGATCGGCGAAGCGCTGGAAGCGGAACGGCACGTAAAGCGTGTAGGCGATCGACAGGCCGGTGGAGACCTCGAGCTTCTTCAGGTCGGTCATGGCCGGGCCGCCGTCGAAACGCACGTCCACGCCCTGGTAGTGGATCTGGCCGGTATGGCAGGCCGCGCAGGTCAGCCCGATCTTGTCCTCTTCGCGACGGCCGGTCGCGGGATCGACGACACCGGTCATCCGTGCGAAGCCGACCGGCAGGCCGTCGACGTTCTCCGCCGGCGTCCACCTGGTCGACCAGTCCGGCACCTGTGTCGTCTCGTAGACATTGGCATAGCCGAAGCGGCGCAGTGACGTCGCGTCAGTCTGGATCGACTGCGGGCTCGGGATGAACCCGAAGCGCTCGAGATAGGTGCCGTCCGTCATCATGCCCGGCGCCGAGAACAGATGCAGGCGCGGCTGCTCCAGGGCCATGAACCATTCATAGGGCACCGGGAAGGTCGCTGTGCCCTGGCTGGCATGGTGAAACCAGTGCCTGTCCTTCAGCGACCAATTCTGTTCGAGCCAAAAGGCCGCCTTCGTCTCCGGGACCGTGGGCAAGGGTGGCGGCAGGAGATTCACGAGAATTCCCTTTTGCGGCAGCATGGCGCGCACCTGGTCGGGAAATTCGGCGACCGCAACGAGCAAGGCGAGACCGAGGGCGAGCAGCAGGGCCGCAACCTTGAGGGCGCCCCGCACCACACGCTGGCAGGTGGACAGCACCGGCTGCGATACCAGCCGCTGGTTGATGCGAGCAGGGAATTGCCGCTCGTTGAACAGAGTGCGCACGTCGGCCACGCTGAGATAGCGGTCCTCACCCGCGCCCTTGCCCATGATCTTCAGGAGGATCGGCCACTCGAACTTCATCAGCAGGGGGTAGTACCAGCGCGCGGCGCTGCCGGCGCGCTTGAGGTTGTCGCGCATGAAGACGCCGATTTCCGAGGCGTTGAGACCGGGCTCAGAGCCGCCGCCGTTCGGATCCCGGTAGTCCCGGCCGAAGCTCGCAAACCGCGCAAGCTCGTCCTCATCGACCTTGCCGTCGACGCCGAGGACGCGCGAGCCGGCACCGCGCTTGTCGAGAGGGCCGCCACGCAACGCGTCGAGCTGTGCGCCCGAAAATATGCTCTTCAGGATGTGACCGAGCCCGTTGGCGATAAGCGCAACGCCGCGGACCTGGATGCGGGCCGAGACCTTCTTCAGCCCGGTCTCGCCGCTCGCATTCGCGATCGTTTGCGACAGCGTGCCGAGCGGAACGGTTCTGCCGTCAACAAACCCCTCGCCGACGAGGCCGCGGAGGAATGGACAGGGATTGTTCGGGGAGACCTGGATCGAAGGGTCTAAGGAGGGCTTCGGAGCGGAGTCATGCATGGCCCAAATCCTGAAAACGGCGAATCGTGAAATACAGACGCGGCGATAGAGCGCGGAAAGTCCTGACAAACCGACAACACGTTATACTACTTCAGCGTGTAGCCGAGTGTGGCTGAATTCACTGTCGTGTCAATAAAGGCGGAGGGGACATTGCCGCGTGGCCGCGGCTGGCTCTCAGGATTCGGCGACGCGTTTGACGTCGCTCGAAACCAGGGTCAGTTTGCCGAGCGGGACGCCCGCATTCAAGAGTCCGGCGCGGTAATGGGCGAGGTCCTCGGGCCGCTTCCAGTGGAAATTGCGCAAATGGCGGTCGACATTGAGAGTCGGGTAGTTAGCCATGAGCACGCGGGTCGCCTCGACCGCCTCGTCGCCGCGTCCCAATTGCGCCAGCGCCGCGGCGCGGATTGCCAGCGCCTGCAAATGGTTCGGGTTGATGTAGAGCTGTTCTCGAGCCCATGACAGAGTCGCGTCATATTGGCCCAGCAGATAATGGCTGAAGGCGTTCAGTGCGGCCCATTGGTAGCGCGGATCGCTGTTGTCGCGCTGTGCGGCCATCGAGAACAGCTCGATCGCCTCGCGGTGCTCGCCGATGACGAAATGGCAGATGCCGAGCACGCCGCGCGCGCCGTTGTCGTAGGGGTTGAGCGCGACGGCGCGCTTGGCGGCGTCCATCGCGGCCTCGTAATGCCCCTCCAGCGCGTGGGTCCAGGACAGGATCGAGAACGCAAATGACGAGCGCGGATCGAGCCGAACGCTGGTTTCGGCAAGCTTCATCGCCTCGGCCCACATCTCGCGCGTGCCCTTGACCCAGCCGAACTGGATGCTCTGGATCTGAATCGTGGCGAGATAGGCGTGCGCAATCGACAGCTTGGGCTCGAGCCTGATGGCCTCCCGGAACAGGTCGACGGCGATGGCCAGGTCTTCCTTGGTTTGCCGATAATAGTGCGACAGTCCTTTGAGGAAGCGGTCCCAGGCGGTGACGTCGGTCGAGAGCCGCGCCGGCGCCGAGGCTTCGGCCCGGACGATCTCGGTGGCGATGGCGGCGGACAGGTTGGTGGTGATCTCGTCCTGCATCGCGAAGAGATCGCCGATGTCGCGGTCGTAGCGGCCAGTCCAGAGCTGCTCGCCGGTCTCCGGCGCGATCAGCTCTGCGGTCACGCGGATCTTGGCTCCGGCACGCCGCACCGAACCCTGGATCAGATAGGTGGCGTCGATCTCCCGCGCGATCAGGCGGGTGCTGGCGTTGTTGCCCTTGAACACGAACGTCGAGTTGCGGCTCAGCACGCGATAGAAGGATTGCAGCGACAGCGCGTGGATCAGATCCTCGGTCAGGCCGTCGGAGAAATACTCGTCCTGTGCGTCGCTGAGATTGGCGAAAGGGAGCACGCCGACGATCGCGGTGCGATACTGCTGCGAGAGGGCGGATGCCTCCCTCAGCGCGGGCGCAAGCGCCGGTGCACCTTCAGGCGTCCAGGTCCAGACCCCGATCGGATCCTTGATGTTCTTGAAGCGGTGGTTGCCGGCATCGACCAGCGGCACGGTGAGATGCTTGCTGGCCTCCTTGTAGGCCTTGGCCGAGATGGCGAAGCCGCCGGGGCTCGCCACGGCTTCGAGGCGGACGGCAATGTTGACATCGTCACCGAAGACCTCGTCCTCGTCGGCGATGACGTCACCCATATGGATCCCGAGGCGGAACTGCATGGCGCGATCGGCGGGCAGATGGTGATTGCGCTCCGCCATCAGGGTCTGCATCGCGATCGCGGCCTCGGTGGCGCCGACGATCGAGGGGAATTCCAGCAGGAAGCCGTCGCCGGTGTTTTTGACGACGCGGCCGCCGTGATTGAGGATGATGGGATGGATCGCGCTGCGATGGGCCTTGAAGGCGGCATGGGTGCCGGCCTCATCGGTGCCCATCATGCGCGAATAGCCGGCGACATCGGCGCAGACAATGGCAGCCAGACGTCTTTCCATATTCCGGAGCTCCAAGAGACTTGCAAGAGACTTGGAAGAGATCGAGGACCGGCCACGGCGTGGCAGTCGCCTCGAATCCCGCATTCAAAGAACCCGTTCCTTATAGAGCAGATGAGGCCGAGCGAAAGTATGATCCGCATTGCAAATTCGAGGTAAATCCTCGGCAATCCGGCAGTGGACGGGGACGAGCGAACGCACTAAGCCGACCTCTTGGGCTACGGTTGGGCGGCGGAGGCACGTCACACATGCTGGGCATTCACGAAATCTGGCTCTTCGTCCTGTCGGGCGTGCTGCTCAACATCACGCCGGGGCCTGATACGGTCTATGTGATCGGCCGCAGCATGCAGCTGGGCTGGCGAGGTGGCGCCGCGGCCGCGCTGGGCATCAGTTGCGGCTGCTTTTTCCATGTCGCGGGCGCGGCAATCGGCCTTTCGGCCCTGCTGATGGCCTCATCGACCGCGTTCTCGATCCTGAAGCTGGTCGGAGCGGCCTATCTCGTCGTGACCGGGCTTCAGATGCTGTGGTCGCGCCCGGTGCTGGCCTCGGCCATCGACGAGCCTGTGCAGAGCTCGCTGCGGCGGGTTTTCCTCCAGGGCGTCTTCACCAACGCGCTCAATCCCAAGGTCGCGCTGTTCTTCCTTGCCTTCCTGCCGCAATTCGTCGCAGCGGACTCGGCGCACAAGCCGCTCGCCTTCCTGATGCTGGGCCTGATCTTCATCTGCACGGGAACGCTGTGGTGCCTGGTGCTGGCGGCGTTCGCGGCAAGGGCCGCCCACCGCTTGCGGAGCTCCGAAGGCGCGGTCGCCTGGGTCAACCGTACCCTCGGCGGCCTCTTCATCTATCTCGGCATCCGCGTCGCCATGCTGGAGACGCGGTAACGTCCTTTACGCGAATTCCTTCAGCAGCGCGCTGCCGGCGAGATAGAGGCCGAGCAGGATCATCGCGATCAGGAACCAGCGGCGAAACGCTTCCGCCGGCATCCGCGCCCGCACCGTTTGGCCGATATACATGCCGGCAAACGCGCAGGCCATGCCCACGGCGCCCGGCACCGCGTTGGCCGGCGTCAGCAATCCCCCCGCGGTGAGATTGAAGGCGAGCGCCAGTGTCGCTGTCGTGAAAAACACGCCGAGCGCCTGCACCAGCTCGTCCTTCTCCATGCCGATCGCCTGCATGAACGGCATCGAGGGGATCACCTGCACGCCGGTCGAGGCCGAGATCACGCCGGTGACCACGCCGACCACGCCGCCGACCCATTTCTCGTTCTTTGGCGCAACATGAAACTGGAATTTGTTCAGCCCGATGATCGCGTAGATGACCAGGAGCACGCCGAGCACGATCGTGCCGTAGCGCGCATGCGGGCCGGTGAGCGCGCCGGCATTGAGCCAGCACCCGATCACGGTGCCGATCATCAGCGGCCACAGCCGCCTCAGGATATCGCGCAAATGGGGGCCGACGAAGGTCTGCCAGATGTTGGTGACGATGGCGGGGACGATCACGATGGCGATCGCGCGGCTCGGCGCCATGCTCACCGCGAGCAGGCCCATGGAGACAGTCGGCAGGCCGAGCCCGACCACGCCCTTGACGAATCCGGCGATCAGGAAAACGGCGGCGATGAGAATGAGGAGCGGGTCGATCATATCTGCACATTGACCGATGCAGCGCGCCGGCACAATCTGTAGCTTACGGAGAAAGCCTTCGTTTGGAACGAAGGCTGAAGGGACCCCCGATGCGCTTCGACCTCGTCGACCTCCAGCTGTTCATCGCGGTCGCCGACCAGCGCAGCATCACCCGCGGCGCGGAGCGGTCGCATCTGGCGCTGGCCTCAGCCAGCGCGCGCATCAAGGGGCTGGAGGATGCGCTCGGCGTCGCGCTGCTCAAGCGCGGGCGCCGCGGCGTTGAGTTGACCTCGGCCGGCGAGAGCCTGCTCGATCACGCCCGTCTCGTCATTCACCAGATCGACGCCATGCGCGGCGATCTCGCCGGCTTTGCCAGCGGCGTGCGCGCCAGCGTGCACTTCCTCGCCAATACCTCGGGGCTTTCGGAGCATCTGCCGAAGGCGCTCGCCGGCTTCCTGCGCGAGCATCGCGACGTTGCCATCGACATCGAGGAGCGCGAGAGCACCGACATCGCGGCCGCGATCACTGCGGGCGCGGCCGATCTCGGCTTCGCCGCCGAGCACGCGCTGCCCGATCATATCGAGCGATTCGCCTTCAGCGAGGATCGCCTGACGCTGGTGACGTCTAGGCGCGGCCCGTTCGCCGGCCGCCGCGCGATCGATTTCCAGGAGGCGGGCGCTTGCGACTTCGTCGGGCTGACCAGCGCCACCGCGCTTCAGGTGCATATTTCGAAGCACGCCGCCCGGCTCGGCATGCGGCCGCATTACCGCGCACGCTTGCGCGACTTCGATGCGATCTGCCAGATGGTCGCCGCCGATGTCGGCGTCGCGCTGGTGCCCGAAGCCGCGGCCCGCCGCTGCGCAAAACTGATGCCGCTCGCCATGGTCCGCCTGCGCGATAGCTGGGCCAACCGCAAACTCGTGATCTGCGCGCGAAGCTTCAAGACACTACCGCGCCCGGCGAAGATGCTGGTGGAGCATTTGCGGTCTGCGGCGGTGTGAGTTCTGGGATTTCCCCTCCCTTTAGAAGAGGTTAAGACGCAGCTACTTCGCCGTCTCCACGCCAGCGTCCTTGATCACCTTCGCCCATTTCTTCGTCTCGTCCGCGATGAATGTGCGAAAATGCTCCGGCTCATCGCCGACCAGCGTCGCGCCCTGGGCAGCGAGCTTTTCCTTCACCGCCGGATCCGCCATCGCCTTCGTGGCCAGATCATGTAGCGCGGTGACGATCTCCTTCGGCGTGCCCTTCGGCGCGACCATGCCGTACCAGTTCTCGATGCGCAGATCCGCAAAGCCCGCTTCCGCGGTGGTCGGCACGTCAGGCGCCGTCGGCGAACGCTCGGCGGAGCCGACCGCGATCGGTCGCAGGGCGCCCGCCTTGACCTGCGGCAGCAGCACGGGGAGGTCCAGGAACGTCATCTGCACCTGCTGGCCCAGCAGATCGTTCACGGCGGGCGCCGCGCCGCGATAGGGCACGTGCACGATGTCGATCTTGGCCGTCAGCTTGAACAATTCACCGGCGAGATGCGGCAGGCTGCCGGGTCCGGAGGAGGCGAAGTTGAGTTTTCCCGGCTGCGCCTTGGCGAGCGCGATCAATTCCGCGATGTCCTTTGCGGGGACGTTGGTGGCGACCACCAACATTTCCGGCACGGTTGCGACCAACGTCACGGGCGTGAGGTCGTTGAGCGTATCGTAGGCGACCCTTTCCATGCTCGGGCTGATCGCCAGCGCGCCGGCGCTGGAGATCGCGATGGTGTAGCCGTCAGGTGCAGCCTTGGAGACGGCATCGGTGCCGAGCACGCCACCCTGGCCGCCGCGATTGTCGATCAGCACCGGCTGCCCTGACAGTTCCGACATGCGCTGGCCGATCACCCGCGCGATGATATCGTTGGGGCCGCCGGCCGGAAACGGCACGATCAGCTTGATCGGCTTGGCCGGGAAATTCTGGGCGGAGGCGAGCGTCGGAAAAAGAAGCAAGGCCGCGAGAAGGAGCGTACGCCGGTTGGTCATGCAGGCTCCTAGATCGCCTAGCCGTTGAGCAGTTTCAGTGCTTCTTCGTGAACCCTGGCGTCGCCGGCCGCGACGATGCGGCCGCCGCCCTGGGCCGGCTTGCCTTCCCAGGTGGTGACGACGCCGCCGGCACCGGTCACGATCGGGATCAGGGCTGCGATGTCGTAAGGCTTCAGCTCGGTCTCGACCACGAGATCGACGTGACCTGCCGCCAGCATGCAATAGGAGTAGCAGTCGCCGCCATAGCGCGACAGCCGCGCGCCCGTTTCGATGCGGCCGAAGATGGCGCGGTCGCGCTCGCTCATCAGCAGCGGGCTGGTGGTGTAGGTCGTCGCCTCCGACAGCAAGGCGCAGCGCCGGACCTGGAGCCGGCGCTCGCCGGACGGGCCTTTATAATGAGCCGAGCCGCTGTCGCCGGAAAAGCGTTCGCCGATGAAGGGCTGGTGCATCATGCCGTAGACCGGCGTGCCCTTGTGCAGGAGCGCGATCAGCGTGCCCCAGATCGGAAAGCCGCCGATGAAGGATTTGGTGCCGTCGATGGGGTCGAGCACCCAGACATAATCCGAATCCTCGCGCTCGTTGCCGAATTCCTCGCCGACGATGCCGTGCTGGGGAAAGTTGGCCTTGATCAGACGCCGCATCACCGCCTCCGCGGCGCGATCGGCCTCGGTCACGGGGTCGAAATCCTTGGTCTTGCTCTTGTCCTCGATCGACAGCGAGGTGCGGAAGAACGGTAGGATGGTTTCGCCGGAGGCGGTGGCGAGCCGTCCGATGAAGGCGGAGAAATCGATCACCGTCACGGCGTATCCTCAAAAAAGCGAAAGTCGGGTGAAGCTCACTCCTGCCTAGCTCAAATCGGAAGAATCGTGCAGCGCTGTCTTGCTTTTGCACCCTGGTATTTTGGATGCCGGATGCGTCCCCCCCTTCAAAGAACTAGGCCGGCCAAAAATCGATCATTGAGTTGAAACCTTAGTTCCGGATCTGCCTCGTTCGTATGCAAATGACTATCAACCCATTGAATTTCCTTATCAAAGGAACTGAATCTGGGTTTCTCTAGAAGCAACCGAGCTATGTCCTCATTGCATGGGAAACCGCTCGAAAGCCCTTGCACTTTGTGCGTCGCGGCCGCATATTGTTGCGGTGCGGTAGCGCTTCTCGCGTTACTGCTGCCCTCCTTGGGCGTTTCCTCCCTAGACTTGGGCCGCTTCTTCATTAGAAGCGGCCCTTTTTTCTTTCAGCCTCTGCTTTCTCTCGGCATCGGCTTTCATTTCGATGCTCGCCGCGAAACGCATTCGCGCTGATCGCACCCAAACACAATTGTTCGAAGAAAACGTCGCGCCTATTCAGCCGCGGCCTGGAACGGGCCGAGATCGCCGAACGGGACCGTGGTCGCCAGCACGTCTGCGAGCACGCCGAAGTCCGACGCCACTTGTGCAAAGCGCGGACTGCGCTCGCGCCGCCGCTCGTCCATGTAGATTGCGCGGTTGAGCTCGAGCTGCACGGCATGCAGGCCACTGGCCGGGTTACCGTAATGCTCGGTGATGAAGCCGCCGGCGTAGGGCTTGTTGCGGCCGATCGAATAGCCGAGGCCGGCCATGGTCTCCTCGACCCGGTCGGGCAATAGCGGCGTGCAGCTCGTGCCGTAGCGGTCGCCGATGACGATGTCGGGCCGGCGCGGCTCGTCGCGGGAGACGCCGACCGAGGGCATCGAATGGCAGTCGACCAGCACGACGGTGCCGAACATCTGGTGCACCTTGTTGATCAGCCGGCGCAGCGCGCGATGATAGGGCTTGTACAGCGTCTCGATCCGCCCCAGTGCGTCGTCGACCAGGATGCGCTCGCGATAGATCTCCTGGCCGTCGCCGACCACGCGCGGAATGGTGCCAAGTCCGCCGGCGACCCGCATTGAGCGGGTGTTGGCAAAGCTCGGCAGGCGCCCGGTGAACATCCGGGGATCGAGCTCGTAGGGCTCGCGATTGACGTCGACATAGGAGCGGGGAAAGTTGACCCGCACGGTCGGAAAGCCGCGCTCGCTGAGATGGCCGATCAACTCGTCCATGAAGGAATCTTCGGAACGCCGCAGCGTCGGCAGGTCGATCCTGGAGGCGCTGAGGAATTCGTCCGGATAGGTCGAGCCGGAATGGGGCGAGTTGAAGATAACCGGCGCGCGCCATTGCGCGGGCTCAACGATCTCGAAGGCTGGCGACTTGTCGCCGTCAAACCGGGTCATCTTCTCAGGCTTCGTCCCTTGGTGTCAGGCTTCGCCCTTGGCAATCAGGCTCCGCCTCTCGGTATCAGGCTTCGCCCTTGGCGCATTGATTCGGCCGATCGGGCGGCTCTTATGTGTCGTCATTGTCCGGAATCGCAACCATCCTGCCAAGCGAAAAGATGAGATCTGCGCTGGAACATGTCTTAACCCTGCGGGCAGCGAGGTGGGGACCGGCAGGTACGGCTCGATTGCTTCGTGCCGTATTCCGGTTCACAAGAGTCCGGCAGCGCGAGCTGCGGAGGGTAAAGATTTTCACCCCAAATTTACCCTCCGTCGGGCTTAGTGACCTCCGCTGATATCCTCTGGGGATTCGACATTTCCGCCATGCCAAAGATCCTGCTCGCCGAAGACGACAACGACATGCGCCGTTTCCTGGTCAAGGCGCTGGAAAACGCCGGTTTTCAGGTCTCGTCCCACGATAACGGCATGGCCGCCTATCAGCGGCTGCGGGAAGAGCCGTTCGAGATGCTGCTCACCGACATCGTGATGCCGGAGATGGACGGCATCGAGCTCGCCCGCCGGGCCTCGGAACTCGACCCCGACATCAAGATCATGTTCATCACGGGCTTCGCCGCGGTCGCCCTGAACTCCGATTCGGATGCGCCCAAGAACGCCAAGGTGCTGTCCAAGCCCGTGCATTTGAGAGAATTGGTCAGCGAAGTGAACAAGATGCTGGCGGCCTAAATCGGGCCCCTTCCGTCCTTGCACCGGCTCCCGTGAGCCGTTATAGGGACCCGACCCGATCTAGACGACATCTAGGGCGCGTAGCTCAGCGGGAGAGCACTACCTTGACATGGTAGGGGTCACAGGTTCGATCCCTGTCGCGCCCACCATCCTTCGCTCGCGATAGCCGAGTGAAGGATGCCACGCCGAAGCCCAACGGGCGCAGGCGGGCTGCCGCCGCGAGCTTCGGCTCGGAAGCCACCAATCTCATTTTGGCGAAGCGTGTCCGGCGTAGCTCGAAGAGCGGACACGGACTGGAGCGGCAGCCTCCTGCGCCGACACACAGCCACTAAATCCCCTATTTCAGTTCCGTATTCGCGACCGGAAGGATGGAGGCGACGTGCCAGCCGTCCGCATCCTGAACGTAGGTCTGGCTGATCAGAAACGTATTTTGTTGTGGCGGCTTGCCCGGAAGGCCGCGCGTAAAGACGATCGGCACGAGGATCTGCATGATCTCGTTCGAGATCACGGCAACGCGGAATTTCGACATGTCGGGTTCGAGGTGCCAGGTGCCCTCGTAATAGGTCTTGAAGCGTTCGGCGACCTCATCGCGACCGCGCGTCTCGATGTTTCTGGCAAACAACAGCGTTCCGGGTGAATTCAGGAGCATGGCCTTCATGGCGTCCGCATCATGCGCATTCTGCGCCGCGATGAATTTCTCGAAGATGGTTCGTGCTTCGGCATCATTTGCGGCAGCCTGCGCGCCTCCGGCCGGCCAGAACGTTGCGGCGAGAAACAGCGCTGCGGCAAACGCCGCAACTTGAGGGCGCCGTGAAAACACTCGTGGCGTGAAATTGCCTGAAGGCATTTTGGGTCGGATCATGGTCACCTCTGGTCATTTGCCGGCGGAATTTGAATGGTGAGCGTCATACCATTGTGGCCAGGTCGATGTTTTCAGGATTGCACGATCGGCGATGACCCCGACATCACGGAAACGTAGACTTCCGGATGCCACGGGACCAGGCAAGCAAACCCTCGCCGCGAGCAGCGAGTTGAGTTATCGTCTTGTGGTGTGAAGTAACCCGGATGAAGGTTGCCCATGAGCGTGTCCGTCATCGAGCAGGCAAAGATCCAGGCGCAGGTGCTGGTGCCCCTGGTTAAGGCGTTGCAGGCCGAACTCGGCGAGGCGCGCGCCAATGCATTGGTGCGCAAGGCGCTTGGCGACCTCTATCGCGGCTTCGGCGAGGAATTCTGGAAGGCAAAGAACAGCACGAACAACGAAGCCGATCTCGGCAAGGCCGTCGCGTCGGCGTTCAAGACCTATGCCCGAGACGACGCGCTCGCCTATGACATCATCGAGCAGACCCAGGACGCCTTTGCGTTCGACGTGACGCGATGCGCCTATGCCGAGTTCTACAAGGCGCTGGGCGAGCCGGAGCTCGGTTTCCTGCTGGTCTGCACCGCCGACTTCGCGACCGCTGATGGATTTGGCGCCGACGTCAGGCTCACGCGCACGCAAACCATCATGCAAGGCGCGTCCCATTGCGATTTCCGCTACTGGCGCGACGAGCGCGGATCAAAATGAAGGGAATGCGGGTGATGCGGGCGAGCTATGTTGCCCTGATGGTGCTGGCGCTGATGTCGTCGCGCGCCGCTGCTGCGGTCATCGACTGGCAGGCCGAACTGCAGCGCTGCCGCGCATTGCGCGAAAGCGTGGCGCCGCTGCTTCAGGCCGGCGAGGGCATCTCGGCCGTCGGCCGCTCCAACAGATCCATCCGCCGCTGCATCTGGATCCAGCGCATCGCGGTGCGCAGGAAGATTCCCGGCGCGGAGGTTTGGTAGCGTAGCTAGTCATGCAGCGCTGCTGTCTCACACTCCGTCATTGCGAGCGCAACGAAGCAATCCAGACTGTTTCCGCGGAGGGATTCTGGATTGCTTGGCCGCGCTCGCAATGACGATGTGGAAGCAGCAACGTGTTCAGCTCATCGCCTTCACGATGGAGATTCCGATACCGAGCTCCTCGTGGAACTTACGCACCAGCGCGGCCTGCCAGCTCTCGCCGAACTCGATCCTCGCCGCCGATCGCGACGACGCGGATGTGCGAATGAAGGCGCCATGTGGTCATGAGGGATCGTTATCGTGCACCACCTCGGTGCAATGCGCAGCTTGATCCGCGACTCCCCGCCTGCCATTGTCCGCCCACCCACGCCAGCGAGAAATGAAGGCAGGTTATCGAGATGAGCAGCGTGAACAAACCAGGCGGCAACTACTTGCCCGTCATCATCCATAGTGGAATTGCGTATGTCAGTGGTCAGTTGCCGCGTCGCGGCGAAGAGCTGCTGTACTCAGGCAAGGTCGGCGCAGGTGTCGATGTCGCCGCCGCACAGGGGGCGGCAGCCCTCTGCGCAGATCTCTGCATTTCGGCCATCAATCACGCAACAGGTGGAGAGGACAAGATCGTCCACGTCTTGCAGCTCGTTGGATACATCGCCTCGGCCCCTGGATTCACTCAGCAATCGCAAGTCATGAACGGCGCTTCCGACCGGTTGATCGAGCGCCTAGGCGATCGCGGTCGTCACACGCGTACATCTGTCGGCGTCGCCGAGTTGCCGCGGGGTGCACCGGTCGAGCTGAGTATGATTGCCGCTGTTCGGTCGTAGGAAGGCATGCCGTTCGCTGATCGTCAGCTTCGACGTTCGCACTTCGATACGTCGCGACGACACGCGGTCTATTCGACCAGATACTTCTTCACCGCAGCCTCGTCCCACGCGATCCCGTTGCCGGGCTCCTCGTTCGGCAGGGCAAAGCCGTCCTTGATGATCAGCCGCGTTGAAAGCACTGCGTCGGCCCAGTCGACATATTCGAGCCAATGCGCGGTCGGCGTCACGCACAAAAGATGCGCGCTGACTTCCGAGAACAGATGCGTCGACATCTCGATCCCGGCGGCATGCGCCAGCGCGGCGGCGCGCAGCCAGCCGGTGACGCCGCCGATGCGCTGCACGTCGGGCATCACGTAGTCGCAGGCTTCCGCTGAGAGCGCGGTCTGCATCGCGAAGGCGCTGTCGAAATTCTCGCCGATCTGGACCGGCGTGCGCAGCGCATCCGCGATGCGGGCGTTACCCTCATAATCGTCGTGACGGATCGGCTCCTCGATCCAGGTCAGGCCCTCATCGTCGAGCATCTCGCCACGGCGGATCGCCTCGGTGGCCGTCAGCGCCTGGTTATAGTCGCACATCAAGGTCACGTCGTCGCCGACGGCCTTGCGCACCGCGCGCACCACCTTCAGGTCTTCCCGTGCATCGGGACGGCCGACGCGGATCTTTGCGGCCTGAAAGCCCTCGGCCAGCAGCTTGTGGGCTTCCTCCACCGCGGCACCCGCCGGCATGATGCCGAGCCCCTTCGAATTGTAGGCCCTGACCGGTCTCGGCGCGCCGCCGAGCAGCCGCGCTAGCGGCAGGCCGCGTGCGCGCGCCAGTGCGTCCCATGCCGCCATGTCGATGCCGGATTGTGCCAGCCGCTGCAGGCCGGCGAGCCCCAGCAGGGTGAAGCGCTGGGTCAGCTTGCGCTCGATCTCGAACGGTAGCAGCTCGTCGCCCGCAAGCAGCTCCGACATTTCCGCGACCATCGCCGTCAACGGCTTCAAGGCCGATGGCGTGATCGAGAACAGATAGGCGTGCCCCTGGACGCCCTGGTCGGTCTCGCAGTCGATCAGCACCAGCGGTGCCTTTGCGACAGCCCCGGTCGAGGTCTGGAGCGGGAGGTTCATCGGCACGATGACGGAGCGCGCATTGAAGCGCTTGATGCAGATGGTCTCGGTCATTTGGTGGATCTCCTGGCGGAGTGAATGCAGATTAATGCCGATCTTAAACATTCGCCATGAAACGAAAAGCCGCTTGGCGCGACCACCATAAAATGGGGTTGCGCGGGAGCGCGTTTATTGGCTCTGTTCCGCAAATCCCCCGAGTTCGAGACAAGAACGCTCATCACGGAGCCAACGAGTGAAGCAAGAGATCTCCGAAGAACAGCGCAAGAGCGGCATCCTGACCGGTGCCGCGATCGCCTTCCTGCTGCTCGCCCTGCCGCTCGCGGTGTGGCTGGACCTGACCGAACTCAGCAAGACCGCGCTGCGCCGGCAGGCGATCGACCTGAATTCGGTGATCACGAGCGTGCGCAGCTACTACGCGACCAACGTGGTCGGGCGCATCATCGCCAATCCGAACGGTACGACCAGGGTGATTCACAACTACGAATCCATCCCCGGCGCGATCCCGATCCCGGCGACATTGTCGCTGGAGCTAGGGCGGGTGATCGGGGCGCAGCAGGAAAACATCACCTACCGTTTCGTCTCGGACTTCCCGTTCCAGAACCGCGCCCCGCACCAGCTCGACAAGTTCGAGAAGGCCGCGCTCGAATCGCTTCGCAACGATCCCGAGCAGAAGATCGTCGAGACCGAGACCTCGCTGTTCAACGACAAGGTCCGGCTGATCGCTCCGGTGACGATGGGCCCGGCCTGCGTCAGCTGCCACAACAGTCACCCCGAGAGCCCGAAGAAGGACTGGAAGGTCGGTGACGTCAGAGGCATCCAGGAGGTGATCATCGCCCAGCCGATCGCCGCCAACATCTTCTCGTTCAAGTTCCTGTTGGCCTATTTCCTGATCGCCGCCGGCAGCGGCCTGTCGTTCCTCTCGCTGCAGCGCCGCCAGGCGAGCCGCATCAAGGGCATGAACAAGGAGCTCGAATCCACCAACGACTTCCTGGCTTCGCTATCGATGAAAATCTCGCGCTACATCCCGCCGCAGGTCTACAAGAGCATCTTCTCCGGCCAGAAGGACGTTACCATCCACACCGAGCGCAAGAAGCTCACCATCTTCTTCTCCGACATCCAGAATTTCACCGCGACGGCGGAGCGGCTGCAGCCGGAGTTGCTGACCCAGCTCCTCAACGAATATTTCACCGAGATGTCGGCGGTCGCCCACGAATTTGGCGGCACCATCGACAAGTTCATCGGGGATGCCATGCTGATCTTCTTCGGCGACCCCGAGACCAAAGGCGACCGCGCCGACGCGCAGGCCTGTCTCCAGATGGCCTGGCGCATGCAGCACCGGCTCACCGAGCTCAATGCGAAATGGCGCGCCTCCGGCATCGAGCTGCCGTTCAAGGCCCGCATGGGCATCAATTCCGGCTATTGCAATGTCGGCAATTTCGGCAGCAGCGATCGCATGGACTACACCATCATCGGCGCGGAGGCGAACCTCGCCGCGCGCCTGCAATCGATCGCCGAGCCCGGCGGCATCGTGCTGAGCTACGAGACCTTCGCGCTGGTCAGCGACATCGTCCGCGCCCACGCGCTGCCCGCGATCACGATGAAGGGCATCAGCCGCGAAATCATTCCCTATTCGGTCGACGCGCTGAACGACGCGGCCGCCGAAAGGAGCGGGATCATCACCGAGCGAGCGCCGGGGCTGGAGCTGTATCTCGACCCCGCCGTGGTCAAATCCGGCGACGCGGCGCGGGTGCGCTCGCTGCTGGAGAATGCGCTGGCCTCTCTGAACCCGGCGTGAGGAGCACGCGCGTTGCCGTCTCTCATTGAGAGAGTGTGCCGTGTGGCACCCCCTCCCTAGCCCTCCCCCACAAGGAGGGAGGGAAACACATCTTTAACGTGGCGACTTTGTCCAACTTCGCGGAAAGTCGATCATGGTGCGACGCTGCTCCGTTCTCCGCTCGGCTCCCTCCCCCTTGTGGGGGAGGGCGGGGGAGAGGGGTAGCCCAGCAATAGGTGGGCCCGAGTCAACTCACCGCGCCGCGCCTTCCGTGAAGGCGGTTTCGATCACGTCGCCGAAGGGTTGCCAGGAGCGGCCGTCGAACTGGACCAGCCGCATCTGCCGGATCGGCAGGTAGCTGTTCGGCGAGGTGTTCATCCTGATGTTGGGCAGGGCGACCGAAGGCTGATAATTCCTCAGCGAAGCCGCCTGACGCATGATGTTCTCGCGCGAGAGGTCGTCGCCGCATTGCTTCAGCACCTGCGTCAGCGCCTCTGCCGCGGCGTAGCCATAGAGCGCGGCGCTGCTGTTGGTGCTTTCGTCGTGATGGTATTTGTCCATGAAAGTGAACCAGTCCTTCATGGCGGGATCGTCTTTCCAGGCGGGATCGCTCGGATCCTTGAGGAAAGCCGCCGAGATCACGCCAGAGGAATTCTCCAGGCCTGCGGGCGCCATCGCATTGGCGATCGAGGCGGAGGCGTCGTTGACGATGAAGACCGGGCGCCATTTCATTGCCGCCGCCAGCTTGATCACCTTGGACGCCGTCGACGGTACACCGAGAAAGACGAAGATATCGGCGCCGGCGCGCTTGAGGATCGAGACGTGTCCGTCGAGATGCTCATCGGCAATGTCGAAGGCGATGTCGACGAGGACGAGACGGTTCAGATCGCCAAGACCTTCCTCCATGCCCTTGAGAAGCGCACGCCCGAACTGGTCGTTCTGCCAGAGCACCACGATCTTCTTCCTGGGATAATAGGCCTGGAGATAGTTGGCGTAGATGCGCCCCTCCGACCGGAACGACGGCTGCCAGCCCATGGTCCAGGGAAACGCCTTGGCCTGGCTCAGCTCCTCGTCGCCGGAGGCGACGAACAGTTGTGGGATCTTCTTCGCGTTCAGATACCAGCGCGTGGCGAGATTACCGGGCGTGCCGAACGATCCGAACATCAAATGCACGTCGTCCGTCTCGACCAGATTGCGCGTCAGCTCCAGCGCGGTCGTCGGATCGGAATTGTCATCGCGCGTGATGAAGCGGATCTTGCGGCCGTTGATGCCGCCGCGCGCGTTGACCATGTCGAAATAGGCCGCTTCCGCCTGGCCGATGGCGCCGAATTCGGACAGCGGTCCCGAATACGGCATGACATTGCCGATACGGATTTCGTTGTCGGCGGTGGGTTGATCGGCGCGCTCCTGCGACATCGCCCCGAGCGATGCCAGGGCAACCATCAACACGAACAGCATCCTGCCGGAGACGCGCATGCCCGATACCTTGACGTTGGCCCCTCATCGAGGTCGGCTCAATCCGCACCAAGGCTGCTTGATCTAGGTCAAGCGTTTGTCAAAGCTGTGGCGCGGTGCGCAGCTGGAGGGCCGGACGAAACGGCAGGCGTGCTGACGCGCCGAGTGTGGCGCGCCGCTAGGGCAGCCCGCGGACATTGGACTCCATCTCGACCCGGCGGTCGTGAAATCGGGCGATATAGCGCGGGTGCGCTCGCTGTTCCGCACTCGTCCGATGAAAAATGAACCGATCTGTGAAAGATCATGTTTGGGATAGCGGGCCGTAATTTGGATGGTGGTCAATATTGACCGGTGGCGGCAGAGCTCTCGGTTCCATGATGGTCCATCACCGCCCGCATCGGCGCCCATCGGTGACTGAGAGTATCGCGCTCCCGCCGGATTCAGGCGAGCCTCATGGCCATTCAGCGACCACCTTGTCCTACATGCCGGATAACAACGACGCTGGCGCGCATCACGCCAAGCTCCGCCGGTTCTGAGATTTGGACCTTCGAATGTCCCGCTTGCGATTTCGTCGACCAGATCGCGGTCGTGCTGGTCGACCCAATGAGATCGTCTGATACCTTGGCTTGGTTTCAGGGCGAATTGCGGGCGCCTACATAGGGCGCGCGCTACCTGGAACGAACGAGCGCCGAAGGCCTGGACGTAGGCATTGGTCGAGAAGAACCGGTTGCAGCGCTCGGCTTGGCAACGACGGTGACGTTCAGCGAGCTTGGTGCTGCGCTTCATCAGCAGAGGTAGTCACCCGAAAATCCGCATCATTAATGCTTTGCCGATCGGGGCGGCGTGGATGCCGGTGAATGCGCTGACGTAGTCACCGGAATAGAAAGCGCGAATGAGAGCGATGCGGGTGTTGAGGGTTTCATCAAACCGGATTGCAAAGCCATTCCCCGTGCGTCGCACGACCAGGGCCGCGACGTTTCTCTCCTGGAGGGTGCAGCGAACCGCGGTCCCGACAGGTGGTGGATTGTCGCTCACGAAGCGAGCGCCCGTGATCGACATGTCTGCCAAACGGTAGATGCACTGCCGGGAACCGATATTGAAAAGGACAGGCTCATCTCGCTCGAACCGCTCGGCCTTCCGTCGCCGCGGCTGCTCGATGGACACCAGGCAGACGATCAACAGAATGATGGCGTTGTACAAACTCCAGGCGAGCGCCAGACCGCCATAGGCGATCATGTCACCTTGCACATGAAGCACGAAGGCATAGACGATACCCGCGAGCGTAATCGCCAATGCGGTGCCGTATATCCTGAGCAGTGGCCATTCGACGAAGCGTTGGTCGCGATCCCCGCCCTTCGCCGTGACCTTGAATGTGTGTCCCTGCGTCTGGAGCAGTCCCGCCGCCACGGCCTTGAGAACCGCCGGCAGTGCAATGTATTGAGCGACATCCGACATCACCGCCATGGAGCGTCCGCGGGAAATCCAGGCCATGGTGAGCGAATACCAGACATAAAAAGGCAGGAAATATCCGAGGAGTTCGAAAAGATCGGCCTGGACCGCTTTGATGCCGAAGAGAAGATAAAGGCTTGGAACGACGAGACCGAAGACCTTGACGACATAGGTCGAGGTCCAACTCATGAATGCTTCGATGAGAGAAAGCCTGTCGACAACGTCCAGCTGCGATCTTCGGGAAAAGGGACCACTGCGCCCCCGAAAGATTTGCATGAAGCCAAGACACCATCGGCTGCGCTGAGTGATGTACTCCTTGAGTCCCTCCGGGGCCAGCCCCAAGGTCAGACGCTCGTTCAGGTACACCGTGCGTGATCCAATTTCCGTCAGCCGCAGCGTCAGCAAGTAGTCCTCCGTCACGGAATCGGTCGGAAAGCCGCCGATCTTCACGAGGGACGAGAATCGGATGACCGACGACGTGCCGCAACAAAACGCCACGCCCCAAGCGTCCTTCGATGGCATCAGGATATCGAAGAAAAAGCGCTGCTCGTCCGGCCAGACCTTGGTCGCGGCCAAATTGGTTTGGATCGGATCCGCATTGATGAAATGCTGAGGTGTCTGTACCACGCCTACGCCCTGGTCGCGGAACAGGCACGTCGCGCGGCTGAGAAATTCGGGCATAGGCACGAAATCGGCGTCGAGAATCGAAATGAAATCTGGGGGATCGGCGAGCTCCGCCACATGCCACAGGGCGTGATTGATGTTGCCGGCCTTGGCGTCCTTGTTGTCCGGGCGCGCCAGATACCGGCAGCCGAGCTGGCCGGCAAGCTTTTCGAGCCAGTCACGCCGTCCGTCGTCCAGAACCCAGACGCGGTAGTTGGGATAGTTCATTCCCGTGGCGCCGATGATTGTGCGCTCCAGAATCGACGTTTCCTCGTTGTAGGTGCAAATGAATACGTCGATCAGCGGAGCTTGCCGTCCGGCAAGCCACCGCCTGTTGACTTCGACTTGCGGCGTTCGATTGGTCGAGCGGCTGAGAAACACCAGTGTCAGTGCACCCGCCGCAAGCGATACAGCCTCGACGAAGAGGAACACGGATCCCACGGCGAAGTCGGCGGTCCAGCCGACGGGCGGCACCGTGGCTGTCATGCGCCATCCAAAATAGCGGATCATGAGCAGCAATGCGATTGAGATCATCAGCGAGCGCGCCGTGGAGTTCTCGTGCCGCAACCAGGGAAGGACGGCAACGCAGAACCCGAGCGCAATAAGGCCCGGTGTCAGCGCGGCGATCATGGCTTTCTCGCAGTGTCTGGCGAGAAGATGACGCGTCCGGTTCGCCCGACTGGACAATCGTTGGAGCCATCGTTGAGGTCGGGGACCGAAATCGTCGCACGATACGGTTCCTTGCTCAGCGCATCGGGATTAATGGCGAGGTTCGCTGCGACCCCTGCGGAGCCGGTGAGATTGACGACGGTGCCAGTCAATTCGGGGCCGCCGGCGCTCGGCCGGAAATGTGCGAGAGATCCCAGTTGCAGCCCGTTATACACGCTCTCAGTGACGTTCGCCGTCACTACGGCGCCGGAACAATCGAGTAGACGAATGAGCGGTTGTCCGGCCCGGACGTCCTCTCCAGGTGCCGTCATGACCTCCCATATTCGGCCGGCGACGGGGAACTTGATGTCCGCCTCGGAGCGGCCGATGTAACGAGATCGCTCTGATTCTATCTCGCCGACGAGCCACGAGATTTGCGCATCGGCGTGCGCTACGTCCGCGGTGAGGCCTTCAGCCCGCTGCCGCATTTCCTCCTCACGCTGCACCGAGCTCGGACGATCGTTGTAGCTGTCGCCGAGGAAAGTGCCCTCGCGCGCGGCGGTGAGCTCGACCTGGGTTGCATCCAGACGGCGTCGCGCGCCGATTTCGGTCTGCTGAGCAATGGTTTGATCCCGCGTCAGGCGCCCAAGCTCGACAGACGAAACGCTGCCCGATTTGATGAGCGATGATGCTCGTTCCACCGCGGCTGCCGCCTCTTCACGACGCGCTGCGGCCGCTTCGATTGATGTTTGGATTTCTGCGATGCGCGCCTCGAGCTGACGAATGCGCCCCGCTGTGAACAGGGCCGCCTGACGCGCCAGATCCTTCTGCCCCGCCTGGGCTGAAGCTATCTTCCAAACGAGGCTCGGCCTTTCGTTTTCGAGGCGAGACATCTGACTGCGCAGGTCATCGAGCCGCACGCGGTCGCCGCGCGGATTGACGACACGGAGGATGAAAGTGCCCTCACCGACGGTGCCTAAATCGCCTGACAGACTGGCCCCGGCTGAAATCTTCCCGTCAATCGGCGACCTCAACGTCACGAGCCTCGAATTGACGACGGCTTCGACGCTTGACGTCTGGAAAAGCGCTCTGAGCGGCAGCCAGCCGAATACTGCGACGATGGCGATGCCCGCCGCGGCCTTCACAAATCGGAGAAGCGTCCGGCTCGGCTTGGATTGCGCTACATCCGCGGCGGCATCGC
Organism: Bradyrhizobium sp. WU425; assembly: GCF_021052305.1. NCBI lineage: Bacteria > Pseudomonadati > Pseudomonadota > Alphaproteobacteria > Hyphomicrobiales > Nitrobacteraceae > Bradyrhizobium > Bradyrhizobium sp. WU425. Next base: position 1,324,950 of record NZ_CP088089.1, read on the forward strand.
CGCCGGTTGCGGGGGCATCGGCATTGCCGGGACTGAGACGCGCATCCAACGCGCGTTGCAAACCGTGCGCGTCATGGTTTCCGTCCACCGCGAGAGGTTTTGCGATATCTGGACCGCCGCCGCCTTCGAATGTCGAATCGAAACGCGTTTTGTTTTGCATCATACACCTGAGAGTCAACGCGCAACCTCCGCGCGAGATACGGCCGGCCGAATCCAAATGCGATGTTGGTGTTGCAAAGGCTAACTGAAACATGAGAATTGTCTGCGATAGCGGATCGCCAAGAGTCGCATTGGGCCGATAGAGGCACGGGTCCGTGCTACCGTTCAGCCGATGTGTTGACGAGGTGCAGCTTGGTCGCGGGCGAAGCCCGCGGCATTGCTTTCTCAAACTCCGCGAGAATGCTGGCGCCGAGCTCTGAGGCGGGGATCGGCCGGCCGAAGAAGAAGCCCTGGACCTGATCACCGTTGGCCGCGTCGAGGAAAGCTGCCTGGTTGGCGGTCTCGACGCCTTCGACCGTCACCCGCATGCGCAGTTCCCGTCCGAGCGCGATGATCGCTTTTACTACTGTCCCGACCTGACAATGAGGGCCGTCGAGGCTCTGCATGAAGGCTCGATCGATCTTGATCTTGTCGAACGGAAAGCGCCACAGATAGCTGAGGCTCGAATAGCCAGCCCCGAAATCGTCCATCACGATGGCAACGCCCATCGTCTTGAGCGTCCGGAGCTGAGCCATGATCGTTTCGGTGTTGCCGAGCAGCAGGCTTTCGGTGATCTCCAGTTCGAGTCGGTGCGCCGCGAGTCCGGCGTCTTTTAGTGCGGCGGCGACGATGTCACCGATGTTGCCCGCCACGAACTGCACGGGTGACAGGTTCACTGCAACGGTCAGGTGCGCCGGCCAGGTCGCGGCCGTGCGGCATGCCTCCCGCAACACCCACGCCCCGATCTTGTCGATAAGCCGCAAGTCCTCGGCGACCGGAATGAAGGTCAATGGCGGAATGAGGGTTCCGTCCGCCGCGGGCATCCGGATCAGCGCTTCGAAGCCGGCAAGGCGGCGCTTGGATATTTCGAAGAGCGGCTGATAATGCAATTCGAAGCGATCATTCAGTACCGCGTCGCGAATCGCCCTCTCGAGCTCGATGCGCGCTTGTAGCTCAGTGTCCATTTCAGGCAGGAAAAACCGGATGCAGTTGCGGCCGGCTGCCTTGGCCGCGTAGAGCGCGAGGTCGGCACTCTTGAGCAACCGCTCGGCGGTGGTGTCTTCCCCCGTCGCCAGCGCCACGCCGATGCTAGCGGTGGTGAGGATCTCGTGCTGCTTGAATTTCACGGTCGCATTTACCGCGGCGGCGAGATGGCTCGCAAACGAATCGGCCTGAGCTTTGCCGGCGATCCCGCTCTGCACGACCACGAATTCGTCGCCGCCGAGCCGCGCCACCACGTCGTCGATCCTGGCCGCGGCGCGAAGACGCTTGGCGATGGACTTGAGCAGAAAATCGCCACCGTCGTGACCAAGCGAATCGTTGACCTCCTTGAAACGGTCGATGTCGATGAAGTGTACGGCAAGGCTGCCGCCCCGCATCGGCAGGCGAGCGATGGCGCTCTCCAGTTTTTCGATCAGCTGCGGGCGATTGGTCAGCCCGGTCAACGCGTCATGATGGGCGAGAAACCGGATGCGCCGGTCAGCGTGCTTCACCTTTGTTTCCCGATACCAGGCAATTGCGGGAATGGAGAAGGCGAGACCTGACAGCAGGCAAAGGAACACGGCCGCGGTCAGGAACGTATTGTGGACATTCTTGCGTTGCTCGGTTTCATCCACGTAGGCCGCAACGACAGCGGTGAGGCGACCGTCGGTCTGGACCGGGACATAGGCGCGGGCGAAGAATGCCGGCCGGTCGGGCGAATTTCCCTCCCTGACGTCGACGATCGGGAGACCGTCAACCGCTGATCGCGCCGCATCGGGGCTATATTCAGACAAGTCGACGAGCGCGATCTTTTCGCGGGTCGAAACGAACTGGGAGTAGCCATTACGGTTGAATATTTCGTAGTGAAAGACCTCGCCGGAATTTCGCGCCGACAGGAAGAACGCCATGCTCGCGGCGGAAGGCTGCTCGCCGCCGGCGATCTGCTCGAGATCGGTGACACTGGCCGCCAGGAACCTCGCCCAGCTACGAGCGGTCGACGTCGCATCTTGACGGAGAAGATGATCGGTCGTGATCTTCAGGGTCGTCCCGGCGCCCAGCAACAGAATGGCAAGCGCGGCGACGATGGTGACGATGTTTCGCTGAGGCCAGATACTGGCGAGTGACGGCATCAGTGCTACCGGGTCGATCGCATTTTCGTGAGCTCGGCCCGAACCGTTTTTAGCAGTTCGGCATTGCGCTCACTTTTCGAAGCCCAATCGTCGGCAACGGCCGCGAACACGGCATTGGCCGCATCGAGGTCCGACGGCGTGGGTATGGTCACCTGGCGTTTGGGATCGGACTTCAGCTCCCCCATAATGCTGTTTTCAACGGCTTCGTAGGTATCCATGAAACGTCCGGCAGACCACGCACCGCTGTATTTGAGGATGGTCGCCTGTGCAGGTTTCGGCAGCCGGTTGAATATTTTCCGGTTCATCAAAACCATCAGCGGTGCGCCGCTGATGCCAAGAAGGTAATGATAGGTCGCAACGCGTTTGATGCCGTAATCGACCAATGGAGATGGTGGTACCAGGGCGCCATCGATGCTGCCGCTGCCGATGGCTTCGGAGATCTTGGTGACCGGCAGAAATACGGGCCGCGCTCCGAGCTTTTCGAGCGCTGCGGCTTCGCCCGGATTGTTGACGCGAATTCTCTTGTCCTTCAGATCATTCAGCGACGTGATCGGAATGTTGCTGTGGATCGTCTCGGGCTCGGTGACATAGGCGCCGATCACCACGTAGTCGTCGTATCCTTGCAGCGCGCTGGCGGCCATAAGCCGGTTGAACACCGCAACGGACTCCCGCATGTTCGTAAACAGGCCGGGCATCTCGATGATTGCATTGTCTGCGAACCGGTTGCGAGTCAGTCCCGTCACGACGTAGGCGATGTCGGCCGTACCATCGAGCACGAGCTGGGGTTGCTCAGCCGGATCCTTTCCAAGCACGCCGCTGAAATAGGTCTCGATTTCGATCTGGCCTCTTGCCTCGGCGTTGACCGCGTCGACGAATGGCTTGACCGCAGCGAGATAACTCGTCGAGCGGTCGGAACTGGGGAAGGCCAATTTGAGCTTGACCGGTTCGGCGGCGGAGGCCGAAATCAACGCAAAAGAGATCACCGCGCATCGTGCAAGCAAACTAAGCATCGGTTTTCCGATCGTGGCGGCGGCGCGTCGAAACGCCGATTTGCTCGGTCCCTAACGAACCCCCATAGATAGAAATGCTTCAGAGAACTCTCCTAGATAGCACGCGGCGATCCGGGCGGCGACCAGATCGCGAATCGTAGTTTGAAGCGTGCTAACGCCGGCGAGACAATTGTCTGAGAGCGCGCGGCCGCGAGAGGGCAACCCAGCTAAAGGTGGACGTTATCAGCGCGCTGCCGGCAACACGCCGCTACGGCAGACCGCGCGCCTCGAGCTGATGCACCAGCAGCAGTGTCGGCTCGGCGAGGCTGTCGCCGGAGCCGTCGAGGCCGAAGGCGCTCGCGATGCCGTCGCGGCTGCGCAGCAGCGCGCTACGCGGACAATGGCCGGCGCCGCAGAGCGTCTTCTTCAGGGTTTCGCCCTGCGCCGTGATGCCGGCGGAATCATCCGCGGCCCAGGCCAGCACGATCGGGACGTCCACATTGAGGATGCCGGGGAAGACCGAGCGCTTGTTGTACTGGCTGGCGTCCCTGCCGAGATAGGCCTTCTCGCTGTCGCTGGCGTCCTTGCCGGCGCGGTAGATCCCGGACACCAGCACGACCGCCGCGACATCGGCGCGGTCGGTCTGGAGTTCGGGATGGGCCAGCAGGGTGGCGACGTGGAAGGCGCCGGCGCCGTAGCCGACTGCGACGATCTCGCGGGCATCGCCGTTGAATAGGTCGATATTGCCGTAGACCCAGGACAGCGCCGCCGCCACGTCGCTCGCACCCGCCGGCCACGTCGCCGAGGGCGCCAGCCGGTAGTTGACGCGCACGCCGATCATGTCGTTGCGCGCGGCAAAGCACATGGCCTGGTCCTGGATCTGGCGCGACAGCTCCGGCGCGGCGCGGTCGCCAGTGAAGGTGTCGCCGGTCACGAACAGCAGCACCGGCCGCGGCGTATCCGCCTTGGTCGTGGCGGTGGCGACATCGAGCACATTGGCTTCGCTCTCGCCGTAGCGCAGGCCGCGCGAGAAGGTGACCTGCTCGCATAGCCGCGCGGTGCCGCCTGCGGTGGTGTCGCTATCTGTGAGGCCGACCTGGACAAGATCGGACCGCGCAGCCGGCCGCGGCGGCAAGGGGCCGTGCGCGGAGGCTGCCGTCAGGCCCAGAATCAGAAAAAATGCGAGAAAATTCTTCATGTCGGTGGTGGCCCTGCGTGCCCGATATGGGCTCGCGCGTTTGGCCCGTCTTTTCAATTCGCCTTATTAGTTAGTTGGTCATGAGGCGATTTCGCGGCACCCATGGTTCTCTCGGCTCGTCCTCCACGCGTGGTTCAATTCCCCGGCTGGAACGTGCAATCCGCCCCGCTGCCGTCCTTCCGGCGGATGGCATTGGGGTCGATCGTGCAGCTCAGCTTGGTCAGGCTCTCGAAATTCGATCCCGCGGCGCCGTCGGCCGGAATGCCGGCCAGAGCTTCGGTGGCGAAGATCTCGTTGGCCGTGGAGCCATTCACCGTCCGGGTCTTCTTGCCGAAGGTGACCTCGCAGTTCCGGACGGTGATGTCGACATTGCCGGCGCGACAGACGATTCGATCGGCGGTCACCATGATCGGCTTCTTGTAGGGAATGTCGCTGTTGGCGGCGAACAGCATCGCCATTGCCTTCTTCTCGGCGCCAGACAGGACCGACGACAGCGGCGCGATCACCCCCGCGAGCGCCAGCGCCGTCGCGCCCGAGACTTTTGCGGGCGTCGCGTCGGAGGCTCCCGCGACGCCGGAGGCGGCTGCGAGGACGAGGGTGCAGGCGAAGATCAATCGACCGGCTTTCATCTTCCCTCCCTGGACCTGCAATCGCGGCTTCCCTCCGAGAAGCGCGCGGAACCAGATTAGCATGTAAATCCGAATTGGAAGGCAAGTTCGCCTCGCCTCGCGCCTTCGCGCGCTACGGCTGTTTTGCTCCGAGGTGTCAAACGGTTACGCCGCGGGGCCGAGCCCCGCGCCGAGACGGCCGTTCTACTGTGCATGGGGTTGTTTTCGCGTTTTTTTGTTTGGCCGACCTGTCAGGCCTGCTTCATCGTCCGGAAGGTGATGGAATAGCGGCGCGCCTCGACCGGCGGGATGCTGTGCTCCCATTGCGACCGCGCCTCGCCGTCCATCATGTAAAGCGAGCGCGGCCGGGCTTCGAGCGTGTGGCGCTCCCATTTGTCGCCGCTACGGCGGCGGAAACGGAATTTGCAGGAGGAGCCCAGCGACACGCCGAGGATTTTGTCGAAATGCGGCTTGTCGCGATGCCAGCCGATGCCGACGCCGGCCTCGTATTCGGTGCAGAGCACCTGCCGCACGCTGCCGCCGGCAAGCCCAGCCCATGCCTCGACCTGCCGCGCGACGGGCAGGACCCAGTCCGGGATCGGCTCGGCCTCGGCCAGCCGCTGCAGCGAATAGTCATAGCGATAGCCGAAGGACGCCACCCGGCGGTTGCCCTCAAAGGCGCCGAACTGGAAGCGCTGGAGCGGCAATGCTGCGATGCGGCCGATGAGCGCCTGCTCGACGGCGGTCTCGACGAAGTCATCGGCATAGCGAAGGCCGGCGGGCCCTACGTGCGGATCGGCGAACAAACCAAGCTGCGTCATTCCTCGCATTTCCGTGATGGAACCTAATGGTGGCTGATGCGACTTACATATGACGCGGAAAGTAACGTGCGAGGCTGTCATGGCAGAGAAGCATACCGCCGATCCGGCAGAGATCATGCGGGCGACCGGTCATCCTGAGCTGGAATACGCCGCCGGCTGGACCATCGCCGGTCTGGTCACCATCGGCACCATCGTCGCCGCCTGGGTGTTCGCGATCTAGCCCATTGGAAACTGCAGCTCGAACGCCGCGCCCTGATCGGTCGGCGTGAGCCTGATCGAGCCGCCATGGCTCGCCATCACCGCGCGCGCGATCGCGAGCCCCATCCCGGTGCCGCCCTGGTCGCGGCGCGTGGTGAAGAACGCGTCGAAGATCCTGTCGCGGTTCGGCGCCGAGATCGGCTCGCCGTCATTGCTTACCGTCACACGCAGGGTCGTACGCTCGTCGATCGCTTTCAGCCTGATTGTCCCAGCCTTGTGTCGCATCGCATTATCGGCGAGATGCGACAGCACGATCAGCGCCTTCTCGGCCGACATGCCGATCATCAGGTCGAGGCTGCCGCTGGCCTCTATCGAGCTCGCCGGAAATCGGCTCCTGAGGTCGGCAATCACCGGCGCCAATTCCGTGCGCTCGTTTTGCGGCAGGCTTTCGGCACGCGCGAGTTCGCGCAGCCGCTGCGCCATCGCTTCCAGCCGCTTTGTGTCGGACAGGATGTTGGCGATGAACGTCTCCTGCTCGGCCGGCGTCAGGCTGCCCGCTTTGCCCTGAAGCGTCCGCGTCGTGTAGATCACCCCCCCGACGTGGTTGTTGACGATGACAGGCATTGCCTAAAACACGTGGACGCCGAGGCCGCGGCCATCAATTCTACGGCGTCACCGCTCCGCGGGGCACGGCGCGTGGGGCGGTCAGCTCCTTCCACGTCGAATTGGCGACATGCACGGGCGAGAACGCCGGGCGCTCGACATAACGGCCGTCGCCGGCCTCGGCGCGCAGATCGCCGTCTTTCCAGACGATTCGGCCGCGCGACAGCGTCGCCGCCGGTCCGCCGGTGCAGGAAAACCCCTCGAACACGTTGTAATCGATCCGGCTCATCTGCCGCTTCGCGCTGATGGTCTTGCTCGCCTTGGGATCCCAAACCACGATATCTGCATCCGAGCCGACGGCGACCGCGCCCTTGCGCGGATAGATGTTGAGGATGCGGGCGATATTCGCCGAGGTGACTGCGACGAATTCTTCCTTCGTCAACCGTCCCGTGGCGACGCCCGCGGTCCACAGCAGGGCGAGGCGATCTTCGAGGCCGCCGGTGCCGTTCGGGATCTTTCTGAAATCGCCGAACCCGAACCGCTTCTGCTCGGTGGTGAAGGCGCAGTGGTCGGTCGCGACCACCTGCAGCGAGCCGGCTTGCAGACCGGCCCAAAGACTATCCTGATGCGACCTGTCGCGGAACGGCGGCGACATCACGCGCTGCGCGGCATGATCCCAGTCCTTGTTCTGATATTCACCGGCGTCCAGCAACAAGTGCTGGATCAACGGCTCGCCATAGACGCGCTTGCCCGCCGCACGTGCGCGCGCGATCGCCTCATGCGCTTCGCGGCAGCTCGTGTGCACGATGTAGACCGGCGTCCCCGTCATGTCGGCGATCATGATGGCGCGGTTGGTGGCTTCACCCTCCACCTCCGGCGGCCGTGAATAAGCGTGTCCCTCGGGCCCGGTGATGCCGCGCGCGATCAGCGCCTCCTGCATCAGGGCGACGACGTCGCCGTTCTCCGCATGCACGACCGGCATGGCGCCGAGATGGGCGCAGCGGGCGAACGAGTTGTAGAGCTCGTCGTCGTTCACCATCAGCGCGCCTTTGTAGGCCATGAAGTGCTTGAAGGTGTTGATGCCGTAGGTTTTGACCACGGTCTCCATCTCGTCATGGATTTGCTTCGACCACGACGTTACCGCCATGTGGAAGCCGTAATCGGAGGCCGCCTTCTCGGATTTGTGCCGCCACTCCTGATAGGCCGCGAGCATCGACTGGCCTGGATCGGGCAGACAGAAATCCACCACCATGGTGGTGCCGCCGGCCAGCGCCGCCTTGGTCCCCGATTCGAAATCATCGGCGGTGACCGTGCCCATGAACGGCATTTCGAGATGGGTGTGCGGATCGATGCCGCCCGGGATGACGTAAGCGCCGCCCGCATCGATGATCTCGCACCCCGTCGGCGCATCGAGCGACCGCCCGATCGCGACGACGGTCGCGCCGTCGATCAGCACGTCCGCGCGGCGCGAATGATCATGATTGACGACGGTGCCGCCGCGGATGAGGAGGGGCATTGGATGCTCCGGAGAGGGAAGTGGACCTCGCGAAGCTAAGCGCGCGGCACACGACGCGACAGGTGAAATTTTAGTCAGGCACGCCGACAGTTGAGCCGTGCTCTCTCGGCCTCTACGCCGCCCGCGCGATCAGCCCGTCAATCATCGCGCGCACCAGGCCCGCGATTTCCTTCCGGAGCGCCGGCAGCGGCACCGCGACCAGTTTCTGCTCCAGTCCCAGCGCCACCATGCCATGCACCGCCGAGAACAGGCTGCGCGCGGTGATGCCGAGCTCCTCCCGACTGCGTTTTGGAAATAGCGCGGCCAGCGGCTGGTAGACGTGGCGAAACAGCTGCAGCTGGTCGTCGATGGACCAGTCGGGGAGGGGCTTGTCGGCTGCCATGCGGTGCTCGAACAGAGCGCGCCACAGCTCGAGATTCTCCGCGGCGAAATCGCAATAGGCGAGAGCAATGCGGACCAGGGTCTCCTGCGGCGACGGCTCGCGCGCGCTTTCCGCCGCGCTCAGGGCCCGGTCGAGCCGAAGCAAAGTGCGCGAGCCCACGCGTAGGATCAGTTCATCGACATCGGCGACGAGATTGTAGACCGCGCCGTTGGCGCAGCCGATCTCGCGGGCGAGATCGCGGGTCTTTAAACCCGCCAATCCCCTGTCGGCGATCATTCGTTCCGCCGCTAGGCTCAAATCGGATCGAAGTTTCTCTCGGCGTTCCAATGGCTTAGTCATCTGGAAACCAAATTCTTGAGCGTCGCTCAAATATTTCTTTGAACGATGTTCAAGTTTCTTGCTACAAACCATCCGTGAGCAACGCTCATAACAGGGAGCTTCAGATGTTCAAGACCGTAGTGACACTTTTCCGCGGCAGCGTGGCCGCCGCCAGCGAGGAGCTGGAAGACCGGACGGCCCTTCTGATCCTCGATCAACAGATGCGCGACGCGGCCGCGGCCGTCGAGCGCAGCAAACGGACCCTTGCGCTGGCGATTGCGCAGGACCAGCAGGAAGCTCGCAAGCTCGAGGCGACCGTCGCCCGCATCGCTGATCTCGAGATGCGCGCGGTCGCGGCGCTCGACGGGGACCGCGAGGATCTCGCCAACGATGCTGCCGAAGCCATCGCGGGCCTGGAGGCCGATCGCGATGCGGCGCTGACGGCCCGCGCACTGTTCGCAACCGAAATCGCGCGGCTGAAGCGGCACGTCGCAAGCGCGCAGGCCCGCATCACCGAGCTCGACCGCGGCCGCCGCGTCGCCCGTGCCTCGGAAGCGGTGCGCTCGCTTCGCCGCAGCGGCATCGAGGCGGCACGCCCCAACGAATCCACGCTGCCGGAGGCGGAGAGCACTTTGAGGCGTCTTCGTGAGCGGCAGATGGAAGCCCAGGCCGCCGACGACGCGCTGGTCGAGCTCGATGCGGCCACCGGTCCGCTCGCCACCGCCGAAAAACTCGCCGAGCAGGGTTTTGGCCCCAGGCTCAAGACGACCGCGGACGACGTGCTGGCGCGGTTGAAGTCCAAGAGCATGCTGACTGGCTGATCCCAACCCCATCATTCGAACCAACAGGAGACCATCATGAACCAGAATGGCCAGCCCCACAGCGGCGCCTGGGTGACTTTCACTTACGTGTCCTTCGCAGCCTCCGCCTTCCTCATCGCCATCGGCATCTTCTTCCTGCCGATCGACCTCTGGATGAAGGGTTATCTCACCATGGGCATCGTCATGTTGATCCAGACTTGCATCACCCTGACCAAGACGGTCCGGGACAACCATGAAAGTAGCCGGATGGTGAACCGCATCGAGGATGCCAGGGCGGAACGTCTGCTGATGGAAGTCTCCAAGGCGGCCTGAGAGGCATGACAATACGCAAGGAAAGCAGCGGAGCAATTTGTTCCGCTGCTTCGCGCCGGATGCATTCCGTCAAACCTTATCGCGCCAGCGAAATGCAACCGAGCCATGACGGATCGCGCGGGCGTGCGCTCTTGCGCACCGGCAGCGGCCGGAGCACTCTGCACGAGCGGCACACAAAGAATGCCGCCAAAAAGATGTGCTTACAAGATCTCGGCGAGGAACCTCATGGCAGCGACGCGGATCGACTGCGACATCCACCCGGCGGTTGGTGGCACGCGCACGACGCTACTGCCCTATCTCAGCGATCACTGGAAAGAGCAGGTCGTGAGCCGCGCCATCGACGGGCTCGATCTCACCTCCTATCCGCCCGGCATGCCGCTAAGCGGCCGCGCCGACTGGCGTCCGGCGAACGGCACAAAGCCCGGTTCCGATCTTGCGATGGTGCAGAAGGGCGCATTTGAGCAGTTGGGTGCCAGTCACGCGATCCTCAACGTGCTCTATGGCGCGCAGGCTGTGTTCGACCCCTACATGGCGGCCGACTTCTGCAAGGCGATCAACGACTGGATCGCCACTGAGTGGCTGTCGCGCGATCCGCGCTTGCGTGCCTCGATCGTGGTGCCGATGCAGGACCCGGAGCTAGCGATCGAGGAGATCGAGCGCCGCGCCGGCGATCACCGCTTCGTCTCGATCCTCGTGCTGGCGCAGGGCGAGACGCTCTTGGGACGGCGGCATTTCTGGCCGGTCTATCGGCTCGCCGAGAAATACAAGCTGCCGCTCGCGATCCACGCCGGCACGCAATATCGGCAGGCGCCGAGCTCGGCCGGATGGCCGTCGCACCGCTACGAATATTACTTCGTCGAGGCGCAGGCATTTCAGGCGCAGATCCTGAGCCTGATCTATGAGGGCGTGTTCGGCAAGTTTCCGGACCTCAAGGTCGTGCTGATGGAATCCGGCGTGAGCTGGCTCCCGGCTTTCATGTGGCGCGCCAACAAGACCTGGCGCGGGGTGCGCGTCGAGGTGCCCTGGGTCGAGCGCGAGCCGGCTGCGATCATTCGCGACAATTTCCGCGTCACCATGCAGCCGTTTGATGCGCCGGGCGACGCCAGAAGCGTCGAGGAGATCATCGACCAGATCGGATCCGAAAAGATGTTCCTGTTCGCGTCCGACTATCCGCACTGGCAGTTCGACGGCGACGATCCGATCCCGCCGGACCTGCCGAACAGCATCATCTCGAAGATGTGCGTCGACAACCCGCTGGAGACGTTTCCGCGGCTGTCGCTCGCCAACTAGACCGGAGTTTCGCATGAGTGAGGTCATCGACCGCCCACTACGAGAAGACGAAAAGCCTGCCGCTTCGCGGCTGCGCATCGTCGATTGCGACGTTCATCCGAGCCTGCATTCGTTCGACGATCTCAACGAGTTTCTGCCAAAGCGCTGGCAGCAGCATCTGAAGGAATATGGCAGCCATTTGCGCACGCCCTATCTGTTCACCACGCCCTATCCGCGCTCCTCGCCACTGATCGCGCGCCGCGATGCCTGGCCGCCAACCGGCGGACCTCCCGGGTCGGATCTCGCCTTCATGCAGAAGCAGCATCTCGATCCGCTCGACGTCGAGTTCGGGATTTTGCAGGTGCTCGATCTCTTCATCTTCTCGCAGCAGAACCTCGAATTCGGCGCCGCGATCCAGCGCGCCATCAACGACTGGCAACTGGCGTTATGGTCGCATCGCGACCCGCGTCTGAAGGCTTCGATCCTGGTCGGCCAGGACGGCGTCGATCTCGCCATTGCCGAGATCGAACGCTGCGCGAAAATCGGCGAATACGTCCAGATCAACGTCTCGCCGCGCGCCAACGAGCCGCTGGGCCGCCGCCGCTACTGGCCGATCTACGAGCGTGCCCAAGAACTGGACCTGCCGCTCGGCATCCATGTCGGCGGCTATGGCGGGCACGCGCCGACCGGTGGCGGCTGGCCGTCTTATTATGTCGAGGAGCACCAGTCCAACGCGCACACCATTGCGGCGCAGCTTGCCAGTCTCGTGATCGAGGGCGTGCCGGAGCGCTTTCCGAAATTGAAGTTTGTCTTCATCGAGGGCGGCTTCGGCTGGATCCCGTCCGCGGTGTGGCGGATGGACCAGCATTTCGAGCGCTTCCGCAGCGAGGTGCCGCATCTCAAGCGCAAGCCGTCGGAATACGTGCGCGAGCATTTCTGGTTCACGACGCAACCGATCGACGAACCTGACGAAGCCCGGCACCTGCGCTCGTTGATCGAATGGGTCGGCATCGACCGTCTCCTGTTCTCGTCGGACTATCCGCACTGGGATTTCGACGATCCGCGCTTTGCGTTCAAGACGCCACTGACGGACGCCGAGCGAAGGAAGATCTTCAGCACCAATGCCCGCGCGGTCTACAAGTTCTGAGAAGGTCTGCACTGATGGCCCGTCACATCGTCGCGTCCACCTCGGAGATACCACCCGGTGGCAACAAGGTCGTCGATGTCGCCGGCCGCGACATTGTCGTGTTCCACGTCAATGGCGAGTTCTTCGCTTTGCTGAACCGCTGCCCGCACGAAGGCGCGCCGCTGGAGAAAGCGGCCTGTGTCGCGCGACTGACCTCGCCCGAGCCCGGCATCTATCAGCGCTCGCGCGTCGGCGAGATGCTGCGCTGTCCCTGGCATGGCTGGGAGTTCGACATGCGCAACGGCCAGTCCTGGTTCGACCCGAAGCGCGTCAAGATTAGGTCATATCCGGTCGCGGTGGAGCGAGGCGAGGAACTCCAGAAAGGCCCGTATGTTGCCGAGACCTTTCCGGTGCATGTCGAGGACAGCTACGTGATTGTCGAGGTCTGAGCAGCCGTTTCGGATTGTGATTTCGCCGCAGGTGGGATAAGCCTCGCCCGCATTTATGGCGGAGACGAGCTTTGTCGAAACAATCCCTGCGTGAGGAGGCCGAGCGCCTGATCCGCGAATCGATGGAAAAGAAAACCGTCGTCGTCAAGCAGGGCGATACTCGCATCGAGGCCGTCTGTGGTAAATGCGGCGCCCCGAACCGTGTGCAGGCGCCAAAGGGCCAGACCCGCATCAAGTTCGCCTGCAAGAATTGCGGGCATCAGCAAGAGACGCTGTAGGTTTCTTCGCCCTCTCCCCCTGTGGGAGAGGGTGGCTCGCCGCATAGCGGCGAGACGGGCGAGGGGTTTCTCTCTGCGAGAGACACTGCTCCTGAATTTGCGGATGCAACCCCTCATCCGGCGCTTCGCGCCACCTTCTCCCACAAGGGGAGAAGGAAAAACGCCTAATCCCCCTTCACGAATTTCGCGAATGCATCCGCATGGTCCGGGTGCCAGCGTGACAGCGGCGGGCGGTTCTCCACGATATCGCCCGCGGCCCACAGCATGCGCTTTTCGTCGAGCGCGCGCGGGACGTCGTTGTCCGGGCACAGAATGTAGAAATCGCCGGCCTCCAGCCGCGTCAGCATGAAATGCACGGTCTGCTCGGCCGTCCACGCCCCGGCCGGCTTCTCCGTCCGGCCCTTCGCGGTAAGGCCGGTAAAGACGAAGCCGGGAATCAGCAGATGCGCGGTGATGCGGCAACCCGCAGTGTTGCGCAGCTCGTGCTGGAGCGCTTCCGTAAAAGCTTTCACGCCTGCCTTGGAGACGTTGTAGGCGGGATCGCCGGGCGGGGTGGTGATGCCCTGCTTCGACCCGGTGTTGATGATGAGCCCCGCCCTGCCGCGCGCGATCATGTTGGGCGCGAAGATGCGCGAGCCGTTGATGATGCCCCACATGTTGACGCCGATGATGCGCTGCCAGTTGTCGGGTTCGCCGAACAGCGTGCTGCCGGGCTGGATGCCCGCATTGTTCATGAGGATGTCGGTGCCGCCGAAGCGCTCGTGGACGGCGCGCTCCAGTTCCATCACGCTCTCGGCCTTGCTGACGTCAATCGCGAAGGTCATCACATGTGCGGCGGACGTGAGGGATGAGAGTCCTGTCGCGGCGTCCGCCAGCCGCGCCTGATCCACATCGGCGATACACACCTTCACGCCGTTTCGCGCGAAGGCTGCGGCGGCGGCGAATCCGATGCCGGACGCGCCACCGGTGATCACGGCAACATTGTCTTTGATGATCGCGGGATGTGGCATGGATCGGTCTCCGGGGAGGGGCTCGGTCGTGCTATAACATGGCACTCGCGCGACCCCGCACAAGTCGGCATGGGAGGTGTTCGTTCCGCGCCGACTCTACGCCTCTACTTTACGCCTGTCCGGCATCGCAGTATTCTATCGATCAACGATCCCACCCAGATCGAACCAATCAATCATTGACAGGGAGTTCAGCCATGGCGGTGTCGCAGGCTATTCCGATCACGCGCCATCCATTCGCCAACGGATCCTACAAGCAGATGCTGATCGACGGGAAGTGGGTCGATGCTGCCTCAGGCAAGCGCTTCGAGACCCACAACCCCGCGACCGGCGAACTGCTCGCAACAGTGGCCGAGGGCGACAAGGAAGATATCGATCGCGCAGTTGCTGCCGCTCGCCGCGCCTTCGAAGGGCCCTGGAGCAAGGTCAAGCCGTTCGAGCGGCAGAATCTGCTCCTGAAGCTTGCCGACCTCGTCGAGAAGAATTTCGACGAATTGTCGCAGCTCGACACGCTCGACATGGGCGCGCCGCTCAGCCGTACCCGTGCCTATCGCCTGCGCGCCGTCGGCATGCTGCGCTATTATGCCGGCCAGTCCACCGCGATCCATGGCGAGACCATCGAGAACTCGCTGCCCGGCGAAATCTTCTCCTACACGCTGAAGGAGCCGATCGGCGTCGTCGGCGCCATCATTCCCTGGAACGGTCCCTTGACTGCGACGATCTGGAAGATCGGTCCGGCGATCGCGACCGGCTGCACCGTCGTGCTCAAACCGGCCGAAGAAGCGCCGCTGACCTCGCTGCGCATCGCCGAGCTCGCGATGGAAGCGGGCGTTCCGCCCGGCGTCATCAACGTCGTGCCTGGCTATGGCGAGACTGCGGGCGCGGCGCTTGCCGCACACCACGACGTCGACAAGGTTGCCTTCACCGGCTCGCATGTCACGGGCCAGTCGATCATCCGCGCCTCGGCCGGCAACCTCAAGCGCGTCTCGCTCGAGCTCGGCGGCAAGTCGCCGGACATCGTGTTCGCGGATGCCGATCTCGATGCGGCCGTGCCGGGCGCTGCGATGGCGGTGTTCGCCAATTCGGGACAGATCTGCAGCGCCGGCACCCGGCTTTTCGTCGAGCAGTCGATCTATGAGGAGTTCGTCGGCCGCGTGGCCGAGTTCGGCAAGAAACTGCAGGTCGGCAACGGCCTCGATCCCAACACCCAGATCGGACCGCTGGTGTCCGAGCAACAGCTCGAGCGCGTCACCAGCTATCTCGACATCGGCCAAAAGGAAGGCGCGCGGGCGCTTGCCGGCGGTGGCCGCGTCACCGAAGGCGCGCTTGCAAAAGGCTTCTTCGTATCGCCGACAGTGTTCGCGGGCGTCCAGGACAATATGCGCATCGCGCAGGAGGAGATCTTTGGTCCCGTCATTTCGGCGATCGCGTTCAAGGACATGGACGAGCTGGTCAAGCGCGCCAACGCCACCACGTTCGGTCTCGGCTCGGGCCTGTGGACGCGGGACGTCAGCAAGGCGCATGCGGTCGCGAAGAGGCTCCGTGCCGGTTCGGTGTGGGTGAACTGCTACCAGGCGATGGACCCGGCCGTGCCCTTCGGCGGCTACAAGATGAGCGGCTACGGCCGCGAATCCGGCAAGCAGCACGTCGAGGAATATCTCAACGTGAAGGCGGTGTGGATCAAGACGGCGTAACACTGGTCTTTCCCGCGTTCCGCGGGAGGGAATATCTGCTTTTGCAGGGGCGGCGCCTTCTCTCGGTAGCCGCCCCTCGCTATATGATGCGCATCCTTCCTTCGCCATTCGAGGCCAGCATGAAATTCGAGGCGTTGTTTCAACCGTTGCAGGTCGGTCCCTACACGCTCGCGCATCGCGTCGCGATGGCGCCGTTGACGCGCATGAGGGCCGAGCGCGAGAGCTTTTCGCCGCGGCCGCTCAACGCCGAATATTACGGCCAGCGCGCCACCCAAGGCGGCCTGCTCATCGCCGAGGCCTCGCCCGTGCTCTCGCACGGCCGCGGTAATCCAGCGACGCCCGGCATCTATTCGGAGACGCAGATCGCGGGCTGGCGCAAGGTGGTCGACGCCGTGCACGCCAAGGGCGGCATCATCTTTCTC
Organism: Bradyrhizobium sp. WU425; assembly: GCF_021052305.1. NCBI lineage: Bacteria > Pseudomonadati > Pseudomonadota > Alphaproteobacteria > Hyphomicrobiales > Nitrobacteraceae > Bradyrhizobium > Bradyrhizobium sp. WU425. The sequence goes on from NZ_CP088089.1 coordinate 1,341,270, forward strand.
CAGCTCTGGCACGTCGGCCGCGTCTCGCATTCCTCCTTCCACGGCGGGGAGCTGCCGGTCTCGGCCTCCGCGATCCCGATCAAGGCCGAAGGCATGAAGGCGATGACTGCCGACGGCAAGATCTCCAACTATGAGACGCCGCGCGCGCTGGACACGGATGAAGTCAAGGGCATCGTCGAGGCCTTCAGGCAGGGTGCGAAGAACGCGCTGGCCGCCGGCTTCGACGGGGTCGAGATCCACGGCGCCAACGGCTATCTGCTCGAGCAATTCCTGCAATCACGCAGCAACCAGCGCACCGATCAATATGGCGGTTCGATCGAGAACCGCGCGCGGCTTCTGCTCGAAGTGACCGAGGCCGCGATCGACGTCTGGGGCGCGGGCCGCGTCGGCGTGCGGCTGTCGCCCCACGGCATCGCCAATGATTCCGGCGAGCCCGATCCGATGCCGCTCTACACGCACGTGGTCAACGCGCTCGACAAGCTCGGTCTTGCCTATCTGCATTTCATCGAACCGCGCTCCAGCGGCTCGGGGCGCGCCGAAGTCAACTGGCAGAACGTGCCGTCGGCGATGCTGCTGTTCCGCCCGCTCTACAGCGGCGTGCTGATGACCGCCGGCGGATTTACCGGCGAGACCGCGAACGCCGCCATTGCGGAGGGGCATGCTGACATCATCGCCTTCGGCCGCATCTTCATCTCCAACCCCGATCTGCCGCTCCGCCTGCAGCAGGATTACCCTCTCACGCCGTATAACCGTGCGACGTTTTACGGTGGCGAGGAGAAGGGTTATACGGATTATCCCGCGTACGACGAACTGACGCCGGTCTGACACTGCTGTAGCCCGGATGAGCAAAGCGATATCCGGGGTTCACTCAAGCTCTGGTCTTCCCGGATGTCGCTTCGCTCATCCGGGCTACAGAGTTATTGTGTTGCCCCGACTGACACCACGAACTCCGTCATTGCGAGCGCAGCGAAGCAATCCAGACTGCCTCGGCGGAAAGACTCTGAATTGCTTCGCTGCGCTCGCAATGACGAGAGGAGAGACAATGGCCAAAGCCGCAGCCGCCGCAGGTATAGCCACCGGCCAGTGCCTCTGCGGCAGGGTTACCTTCGAGATCGACGTTCCCGCACGCTGGGCCTGGCACGATCACTCCGCCGCCAGCCGTCGCGCCCACGGCGCCGCCTATGCAACCTATGTCGGAAGCTGGAAGAAGCGGTTTCGCATCACCGCAGGTAAGACGGCGCTGACGCGCTACGAGGACAAGGCAACGAAGACCGCGCGCAGCTTCTGCGCGCATTGCGGCACGCCGATCGCATATGAGCGCCCGCGCGGGCCGCATATGGTCAACATCCCCCGTGCGCTGTTTAGGGAACGCACCGGCCGCCAGCCGCTCTATCACATCGCGATCGAAGAGCTGCAGGAATGGACCTATACCGGCGAGCCGCTGGTGCCGCTGAAAGGCTTTCCCGGTGTGGTCTGGCAGCGCTCGAAAAAAAAGAAGCGGGCGAGCGGCGAGGATCCGTTCGAGTTGGGGCGCGAGGAGATGTAGCGCTGTCCCACGCAACGCAGCCATGACCGCGCTTCCTTGCGCGCCTCCCGCGATTTCGGCCATCATGCTTTTTGCCTTGCGGCAACGTCCGCCTCTGGAGGAAACATGAAGAACAAGATCACCGGCCGCTCCGCCTTTCTCGCGTTGCTCAAGGACGAGGGCATCACGCATCTGTTCGGCAATCCCGGCACCACCGAGCTGCCGATCATGCATGCGCTGAAGGATCACCCTGACCTCGCCTATGTGATGGCGATGCAGGAGAGCCTGGTGGTGGCGATCGCGGATGGCTATAGCCGCGCCTCCGGAAAGCTGGTCGCCTGCAACGTCCATGTCGCGCCCGGCCTCGGCAACGCGATGGGCTCGCTCTACAACGCCCAGTTCACGGGCACGCCGATGATCCTGACCGCGGGCCAGCAGGAGCAGGGCCACGGACTGATGGAGCCGGTGCTGTATGGGCCGCTGGTGCGCATGGCCGAGCCGCTGGTGAAATGGGCGGTCGAGGTGACGCGGCTCGAGGATCTGCCGCGCATCGTGCGCCGCGCCGCAAAAGTCGCAACCACCCCGCCGACCGGGCCGGTGTTCATTTCATTGCCCGGCGATATCCTCAACAGCGAGGCAGGGATCGATCTCGGTCGCTCCACCCGCATTGACGCTCGCACAAGGCCATCGGATGAGGCACTGAAGGCGTTCGCCGCCCGACTGCTCAGGGCCGAGCGTCCCGTGATCGTCACCATGGACGAAGTGGTCAAGAGCGATGCGCTGATGGAGGCCGCCGAACTCGCAGAACTACTCGGCGCGGCTGCCTACCAATCCTCGACGCCCTATGGCTCGCACTTCCTCTCGGAGAGCCCGAGCTTCGTCGGCACGCTGGCACGTGTCCAGAAAGTCGCGCGCGACACGCTTGCGCCCTTTGACCTCTTGATCGCGCTCGGCGGCGATCCCTTGCGGATGTCGGTCTACAGCGAGGTCGACGCGCTGCCGGAGGGCCTTGGCATCGTGCAGATCGGCCTCGGCGATTGGGAGATCGCCAAGAACTACGGGGCTGAGATCGCGCTGAAGGCGGATTTGAAGGAAACGCTGCGCGCGCTGATCCCGGTGTTGAAGGAGATGGGCGGCGCTGCCCTGGCGAGCCGCGCGAAGCAACGGCTGACCGAACTCGCGCCGAGGAACTGGACCGCGCGGCGCACCGCGCTGGTCGAGCAGATCGGCAAGGCCGCGGACCGCAGCCCCATCGATCCGGACTGGCTGGTGCTGCAAATGGTCGAGGCCATGCCCGCTAATGCCATCCTCGTGGACGAAGGCCTCACCTCGAGCCGCCAGATCACGGCCTTGCGTGCGCACCGCGATCGCTTCGGCTATCACGGCCTTGCCTCCGGCGGCATCGGCTGGGGCCTGCCGGCCTCCGTCGGCGCCAGCATCGCCAATCCCGATCGCCCGGTGGTCTGCTTCTCCGGCGACGGCAGCGCGATGTATTCGATCCAGTCGCTGTGGACAGCGGCGCATCACAAGCTGCCGCTCAATGTGGTCATTGCCAACAATGGCGGCTACCGCATCATCAAGCAGCGCCTGCTCGCCTTCCACGGCGACGACAATTACGTCGGCATGGATTTTGTCGATCCGCCGGTGGATTTCGCGGGCGTGGCTAAGGCGCTGGGATGTGAGGCAATCAAAGTCAGCGATCCCCGAGAGTTGAAGGCGACGCTGGCGTCGGCGTTTGGCCGGCCGGGGACGAAACTGATCGAGGTGATGGTGGACGGGAAGCTGTAGGGCAGCGTCACCTGCGGCATTGGTGCCGCCACATTATCAGTCGTGATCACCCGCGAAGGCGGGTGATCCAGTATTCCAGAGGCGGCGGTGATTGAGTCGAGACGTTGCGGCGTACTGGATGCCCCGGTCAAGCCGGGGCATGACAGCGTACCTAGCGGCGCTACCCCTTTCTCCCCACTCTGAACCCTGCCGCCGGATGCGGCGCACCTAGCCGCGCCCGCCCCTCGCCGAACAGCTTCTCGCGTAGCGTGCCCTGCGCGTACTCCGCCTTGTACCGCCCGCGTCGCGTCAGCTCCGGCACCAGCATGTCGGCGATGTCCTCGAAATCGCCGGGTGAGATCGCGAAGGCGACGTTGAGGCCGTCGACATCGGTCGCCTCGAACCACGCCTCGATCTTGTCCGCGACCATTTCCGGCGTGCCGACCACGACGGGACCTGCGCCGCCGACGCCGACATGCTCGATGACGTCGCGCACGGTCCAGACGCGATCGGGATCGGCGCGGGTGACGTTATCGAGTGCGCTGCGGCCGGCATCGTTCTGAACATGGCGCACCTGCTGATCGAGCTCGTAGCCGGAGAAGTCGATTCCGGTCCATCCCGACATCAGCGCCAGCGCGCCTTCCGGGCTGATGTGGCGGCGATAGTCGGCATATTTTTCGTTCGCTTCGGCTTCCGTCCGCCCGAGGATGATCGTCATCATCGAGAACATCAGGATTTCCGCCGGATTGCGGCCGAACGCGGCGGCCTCCTGACGGATCGCCGATACGCGCGGCGCGATCACCTTGGCTGACGGCCCCGACATGAACACGCATTCGGCGTGCCGTGCCGCGAACTGCCGTCCGCGCGGCGAGGTGCCGGCCTGATACAGCACGGGCGTCCGCTGCGGCGACGGTTCGCTCAGGTGGATGGTGTTGTTGATGCGGTAGTTCGCGCCCTCGTGGTTGACGCGATGGACCTTTGTGGGATCGGTGAAGATGCCGCGCGTGCGGTCGCGCAGCACGGCGTCTTCCTCCCAACTCCCTTCCCAGAGCTTGTAGACGACCTCCATATATTCGTCCGCGATCTCGTAGCGGTCGTCGTGCCCGATCTGCTTGTCCTTGCCGGCGCCGCGCGCGGCGCTGTCGAGATAGCCGGTGACGACGTTCCAGCCGATACGCCCCTCGGTGAGATGATCGAGCGTCGACATCCGCCGCGCGAACGGATAAGGCGGCTCGAAGGAGAGATTGCTGGTGACGCCGAAGCCGAGATTCTGCGTCACGGCGGCCATTGCCGACAGCAGCAGCAGCGGATCGTTCGAGGGCGACTGGGCTGCGTTGCGCAAGGCTGCGTCAGGACTGTTGCCGTAGACGTCATAGACGCCGAGCACGTCGGCCAGGAACAGTCCGTCGAAACGGCCGCGCTCCAGCGTTCTGGCAAGATCGATCCAATAGGGCAGGCGGTTATATTCGGCAGTGCGGTCGCGCGGATGGGTCCACAAGCCCGGTGATTGGTGCGCGACGCAATTCATCGCAAATGCATTGAGCCTGATCTGCTTGGCCATGATGGTCCCCCGGCGCCCTGTACCGGGCGCTCTTCGAATGATAGAGCTGCGCCCGAACTTGGCGAAGTTCTTGCATATAGCGCGACGTTGGCAAGGCCAAAATCAGCGGCGCTGCCGCGCTTGGCAAGCCAATCTCAAGAGAGCAAGAACGAAATCCCAAGACTATCGAAGTCCCCGCCACTTTCGGAGGCCTGCCCGTATCGGGTATGCTCCTTCGCCTCGCAACCTAAAAAAGAAAATAATGACCAGAGCCGATGCCATCGCCCGCGCCCGTGACGATTTTCAATCGGGCGCGTTCCTCGCCGAACTCGACCGCCGCGTCGCCTACCAGACCGAGAGCCAGAATCCGAACCGGAGCGTCGAGCTGCGCGCCTATCTGGAACAGGAGATGGTGCCCGCTTTTGCCGCGCTCGATTTCGAAAGCCGGATGATCGAATCTCCCAGCGGCAAGGCGCCGTTCCTGTTCGCCGAACATCACGAAAGTGAGGCGGCGCCGACCGTGCTGATCTACGGCCATGGCGACGTCGTCGACGGGATGGAAGGCGAGTGGCGCGACGGCCGCGATCCCTGGCGCACCACGGTTTCGGGCACGCGTCTCTACGGTCGCGGCACCGCCGACAACAAGGGCCAGCACAGCATCAACATGGCGGCACTCCGCGCGGTGCGCGAGGCCCGCGGCGGCAAGCTCGGCTTCAACGCCAAGTTCATCCTCGAGATGGGCGAGGAGATCGGCTCGCCGGATCTCGGCAAGGTCTGCGATCTCAATCGCGATGCACTCAAGGCCGATCTGTTCGTGGCCTCCGACGGGCCGCGCCTGTCCGCCGACCGTCCGACCCTATTCCTCGGCTGCCGTGGCGGCATCCGCATTCATCTCGATGTGAACGTTCGCGACGGCGGTCATCACTCGGGCAATTGGGGCGGTGTGCTCGCCAACCCCGCGACCATTCTGGTCAACGCGATCTCGACGCTGGTCGACGGCCACGGCCGCCTTCAGCTGGACGCGCTGAAGCCGCCGCGCCTCACCAACCAGATCCGAAGCTATCTTGCGGACGTGCAGGTGGTGCCGACCGAGGACGAGCCGGCGTTGGCCGAGAACTGGGGCGAGGAGGGTCTTTCGGCGGCCGAGCGGCTCTATGCCTGGAACACGCTCGAAGTGCTGGCGATGTCGTCGGGAAACATCGAGAAGCCGGCCAACGCCATTCCCGGCCACGCCAATGCCGTGCTGCAACTGCGCTTCGTGGTCGGCACCAAGGTCGACGGCCTGATCGAAGCCGTCCGTGCGCATCTGGTCGAAAGGGGTTTTCCGATGGTCGAAGTGCGGGCCGCACAGAGCTTCGCGGCATCGCGCACCGATTTCGACAGCCCCTGGATCGCATGGGCGGCGAATTCGGTGAAGGAGACCACCGGCAAAGTGCCGGCGGTGCTGCCGAATTTCGGCGGCTCGCTGCCCAATGACGTGTTTTCCGAGATATTGGGCCTGCCGACGATCTGGGTGCCGCACTCCTATCCCGGCTGCTCCCAGCATGCGCCCAATGAGCACATCCTGCTGCCATTGACCGAAGAGGCCTTGACGGTGATGGCCGGCCTGTTCTGGGATCTCGGGGAATTGCCAAGCCCGCTAACAAGCCCGCTAACGCGCCCGCCCGCCGGCCTGAGCCGTTAACCGGAGCCGCGATCCAGCCAAAAGTCACATTCTATTCCAACCCAATTTGTGCTTGCATCCCGCCGGCATCATCCTGAAAGGGGACCAAAACGTGAAACATTTCCGTAGCATCGGCCTCGCGCTCGCCGCGACCTTCGCCGTCGGCCAGGCCGGGGCCGAGGAGCTGACCGGCACGCTCAAGAACATCAAGGACACCGGCGCCATTACGCTCGGCTTCCGCGACTCCTCGATCCCGTTCTCTTATCTCGACGACAACCAGAAGCCCATCGGCTACGCGATGGACATCTGCTACAAGATCGTCGACGCCGTGAAGAAGGAGCTCAAGCTCGACAAGCTCGAGGTCAAGCTCAATCCGGTGACCTCGGCGACCCGGATCCCGCTGATGGCGAACGGCACCATCGATCTCGAATGCGGCTCGACCACCAACAATGCCGAGCGCCAGAAGCAGGTTGCCTTCACCAACACCCATTATTTGACGGCCAGCCGCTACGTCTTCAAGAAGTCGAGTGGCCTGAAGGCGATTGACGACCTCAAGGGAAAATCGGTGGTTTCCACTGCCGGCACCACCAACATCAAACAGCTCACCGAGGCCAATGTTGCAAAAAGCCTCGGCGCAAACATCATTCCGGCCAAGGACCACGCCGAGGCCTTCCTGATGGTCGAGACCGACCGTGCGGTCGCCTTCGTGATGGATGATATCCTGCTCGCGAGCCTCGTTGCCGGCTCGAAGTCGCCCGATGACTACGTCATCTCCAAGGACGCGTTCTCCAAGCCTGAGCCCTACGGCATCATGCTGCGCAAGGACGACGCGGCCTTCAAGAAGGTCGTCGACGCGGCGACCGCTGCGCTCTACACCTCCGGCGAGGGCCAGAAGATCTACGACAAGTGGTTCACGCAGAAGATCCCGCCGAAGGGCCTCAATCTCAACACGCCGATCTCGGCCGAGCTGAAGAACGAGTTTGCCAAGCCGACGGACTCGCCAAACCCGGACGATTATAAGTAAGCTATAACCTCGATCTTTCGATCGGGATCGTGTCCGGCCATCTTGACTCCAGGATGGCCGGACATTTGCATAGGCGCCAGGACATCGATGACTGGCGCGTTCGCGCGGGGGACACGTGAACTACAACTGGAACTGGGGAATCTTTTTCCAGCCGAACCCGATGGGGACCGGCACCTATCTCGACATGCTGTTGTCGGGCCTGGTGCTGACCCTCAAGACGGGTGCGCTCGCCTGGATCATCGCGCTGATCACCGGATCGATCGTCGGCGTGATGCGCACACTGCCGTCGAAGGGAGCGTACTGGTTCGGCTTTGCCTATGTTGAATTCTTCCGCAATATGCCGCTGCTGGTGCAGCTCTTCCTGTGGTTTTTCGTGCTGCCGGAAGTGTTGCCAAGGTCCGCGGGATTGTGGCTGAAACAACTGCCGAACGCGCCGTTCTGGACGGCCGCGATTGGCATCGGGTTCTTCATGTCGGCGCGCGTCGCCGTGCAGTTGCACGCCGGCATCGGATCGCTGCCGCGCGGGCAGAAGATGGCGGCGACCGCACTCGGCCTCACGACCCTGCAGGCTTATCGCTACATCCTGCTGCCGATGGCTTTTCGCATCATCCTGCCGCCGCTGACGTCCGAGTTCCTCAACACCATCAAGAACACGGCTGTGGCCATCACCATTGGTTTGCTCGAACTGACCGGCCAGGCGCGCTCGATGCAGGAATTCTCGTTCCAGGTGTTCGAGGCCTTCACCGCTGCGACCATCCTCTATCTCCTCGTCAACGCCGTCGTCGTGACCGCGATGCGCTTCCTCGAGCGCTGGGTCGCGATCCCCGGCTACATCACGGGGAAGTAGCGCCATGTTCAGCAATTTTGATTTCGGGGTCATCATCCGCACGCTGCCCTATCTATTCTATGAGGGCATGACGTTCACGCTGATGCTGACCGGGCTTGCTGCACTCGGCGGCCTCGTCTTCGGCACGGCGATCGCGCTGATGCGGCTGTCCGGCTACAAGGTGCTGGGCCGCATCGCGGGCGTCTATGTCGACTTCATGCGCTCGCTGCCGCTGGTGCTGGTGATCTTCTGGTTCTACTTCCTGGTGCCCTATATCGGGCAATGGGTAACTGGCGCGTCGCGTCCGATCAGTGTCGGCGCGTTCGCGTCCTCGCTCATCACCTTCATCATGTTCGAGGCCGCGTACTTCTCCGAGATCATGCGTGCCGGCATCCAGTCGATCTCGCGCGGCCAGCCGGCCGCAGCCAACGCGCTCGGCCTGACCTACGCCCAGACCATGCGCTACGTCGTTCTGCCGCAGGCCTTCCGCAACATGCTGCCGGTCCTGATCACGCAGACCATCGTGCTGTTCCAGGACACCTCACTGGTCTATGTGCTGTCGATCACCGATTTCCTCGGTGCGGCTAGCAAGGTCGCGCAGCGCGACGGCCGTCTGGTCGAAATGTATCTATTCGCAGCGATCGTCTACTTCACCATCTCCTGTATCGCGTCCTTCGGCGTTCGCCGCCTGCAGGCGCGCATCGCCATCATTCGATAGAGTTTGCCATGATCGAGATCAGCCACGTCGACAAATGGTACAGCCCGGCCTTCCAGGTGCTGACCGACTGCACCACCAGCGTCGCCAAGGGCGAGGTGGTCGTGGTCTGCGGTCCGTCGGGATCAGGCAAGTCGACGCTGATCAAATGCGTCAACGCGCTGGAGCCATTCCAGAAAGGCGACATCAGCGTCGATGGCACTAAGGTCAACGACCCCAGGACCAATCTGCCCAAGCTGCGCGCGCGTGTCGGCATGGTTTTTCAGCACTTCGAGCTGTTTCCGCATCTGAAGATCATTGATAATCTCTGCCTCGCGCAGCAGAAGGTGCTCGACCGGTCGCGCGACAAGGCGGTGGCGAAAGGCATGCAGCTGCTGGAGCGGGTCGGCCTGAAGGAACAGGCGCAAAAATTTCCCGCGAACCTGTCCGGCGGCCAGCAGCAGCGCGTGGCGATCGCCCGCGCGCTCGCGATGGATCCCATCGTCATGCTGTTCGACGAGCCGACCTCGGCGCTCGACCCCGAAATGGTGAGCGAGGTGCTCGACGTCATGGTAGACCTCGCCCATGAGGGCATGACCATGATGGTCGTGACGCACGAGATGGGCTTTGCCCGCAAGGTCGCCAACCGCGTGATCTTCATGGACCGCGGCGAGATCGTCGAGGACGCCCCGAAGGACGATTTCTTCGGCAAGCCCCGCAGCGACCGCGCGCAGAAGTTCTTGTCGAAGATTCTGTCGCATTGATCCCACTGTCATTCCGCGACGTGCCTCCTGGCGCCGGTCGGGAATGACGGGTTGAGGGTTTCGTGGCACCGACAAATCCCTTATACCAGCGGGTAATCCCTATTCCCGCCAGGAGACCTGCCTTGGATCCGATCGCCTATGTCAACGGCTCATTCGTCCCGCTTTCGGACGCCAAAATTTCGGTCCTCGATCGCGGCTTCCTGTTCGCCGACGGCATCTATGAGGTCTCGGCCGTGCTCGACGGCAAGTTGGTCGACAATGCCTCGCATCTGGCGCGGCTGGAGCGCTCGGTCGGCGAGATCAAGCTGAGGCTCCCGGAGACGGTCGAGCGCATCACCGAGATCCAGCAGGAGCTGATTGCACGCAACAAGGTCGAGAACGGCCTCGTCTATCTCCAGGTCACCCGCGGCGCCGACAAGGGCCGCGACTTCGCCTTCCCCAAGGGCGACGTCAAGTCGAGCCTGGTGATGTTCACGTCGGAGAAGGACATCATCAACGCCGCCTCGGCCAAGACCGGCATCAATGTGATCACCGTGCCCGACATCCGCTGGGAGCGGCGTGACATCAAGAGCGTAGCATTGCTGGCGCAAGTGCTGGCAAAGCAGGCCGCGGCCGAAGCCGGTGCGGGCGAAGCCTGGATGCTGGAAGACGGTTACGTCACCGAAGGCGGTTCGTCTTCAGCGTTCATCCTGACCCAGGACGACGTCATCGTGACCCGCAAGAACTCCAACGCGATCCTGCCGGGCTGCACCCGCAAGGCGGTGGTGGCGCTGGCGGAAGAGCGTCAGCTCCGCGTCGAAGAGCGTTCCTTCACGGTCGCCGAGGCGCTCGCCGCCAAGGAAGCCTTCGCCACCTCGGCGTCGCTGTTCGTCCAGCCGGTGGTTGCGATCGACGGCAAGAAGGTCGGCGACGGCAAGCCCGGCCCGATCGCCATGCGGCTGCGCGAGATCTACGTGGAGTTCGCGAAGGCGACGGCGGTTTAAGCTACCCACCGCCGTCATCGCCCGGCTTGACCGGGCGATCCAGTACTCCGTGACGGGAGTGCTGGACTCGAGAAGCCGCGGCGTACTGGATGCCCCGGTTAAGCCGGGGCATGACAGGCGAATGTATTGAGGCAGTTTGGCCTCATGCGTCAGCACCTCACGCCACCGACGCCTTCACCTTTACCGGGTGAACCGCACGGAACGCGATCGCTAGCCTGTTCCAGGCATTGATGGCGCCGATCAGCATGGTCAGGTTCACCGTCTCCGCATCGGAGAATTGCGCGCGGACCTGCTCGTAGACGTCATCAGGCGCGTGCGTCTCGGCGATCAGCGTCACTGATTCCGTCCAGGCCAGCGCGGCGCGCTCGCGGTCGGTGTAGAGCGGCGATTCGCGCCAAGCGTTGAGCAGATAGATGCGCTGCTCGGTCTCGCCGCGCTTGCGGGCGTCCTCGGTGTGCATGTTGATGCAGAAGGCGCAGCCGTTGATCTGCGACGCGCGGATCTTGACGAGCTCGATCAGCGATTTCTCGAGGCCCGTCGACTGGATCTGCTCTTCCAGTGCCATCAGCGCCTTCATCGTGTCGGGTGCGGCCTGGTAGAAATTCATGCGGGGTTTCATGGTCGTTCTCCTTGCTTGCTGGGGTGATGTCAGTGGGCGCCGCCGGCCGAGGCGGGGCCGGCCTTCTTCAGGAAGAGGGTGGCGATCAGCGCGACGATCAGTGCCACGCCGAGCAGATAGAAGGTGTCGCTGAAGGCGAGGATATAGGCCTGCTTCTGCACGATATGGCCGATCGCAACATAGGCGCGATGCAACGCGTCCGCCCGATCGAGAATGCCGTGATTGACGAAGTATTGGGTGAGCTGTTCCAGCCGCGTCCGCGTCGCCTGCTCGAACAACGAGACTGACTGCATCAGCACGTTGGAGTGATACTGCTCGCGCTTGGTCAGCAGGGTCTGCAACAGCGCGATGCCGACGGCGCCGCCGAGGTTGCGCATCATGTTGAACAGGCCGGAGGCCGAGCCCGCGTTCTCCGGTTCGATGCCTGAGGTCGCCACCGCAGACAGCGGCGCCATTACCAGCGCCTGGCCGATCGCACGAACCACATTGGGCCAGAGCAATTGATCGGCGGCATAGTTGCCGGTCATGTAGATGTTCATAAAGTTGGAGGCCGCGAACAGGACGAAGCCGACGCCGATGATGAGCCGCGCATCGAGCTTCTGCATCAACCGCGGGACCAGCGGGATCAGCACCAGCTGCGGCAGGCCGGTCCAAGCCAGCACCATGCCGATCTGCTCGGCATTGTAGCCCTGGATGCGGGCCAGATATTGCGGCAGGATGAACACCGAGCCGTAGAGCGCGATTCCCAGCAGGAAATTCGCGAGCATGCCGAAGCCGAAATTGCGGCGGACCAGCAGACGCAGGTTCAGGAGCGGCTTCTTCACGGTGAGCTCGATGATCAGGAAGGCGCTCAGCGCCACGGCCGCGATGACGGACAGCTTGACGATGAAGGGCGAGCCGAACCAGTCGTCTTTGTTGCCTTCCTCGAGCACGGTCTGCAGCGCCGACAATCCGATCGCCATGGTGATGATGCCGGCCCAGTCGCCGTCGCGCAGCAACGACAGCTTCATGGGCTTTGCATCGAGCGCGTACCAGAGCATGCCGACCATGATCGTGCCGGGGACAACGTTGACATAGAAGATGTACTGCCAGCCAAAATTCTCGGTGAGATAGCCGCCGATGGTCGGGCCGATCGCGGGCGCGAACGTCGCCGACAGCGCGAACAGCGCAAGGCCCACGGGTTGCTTGGCGCGCGGCAGCAATGTGATGATGAGTGTGAACGCCATCGGAATCAGCACGCCGCCGGTAAACCCTTGCACCGCCCGCAGCACGATCATCTGCGGCAGGTCTTGCGCCAACGCACAGGCGGCTGACAGGACCAGGAACAGGACCGCATTGGTGAGGAGATAGATGCGGATCGAGAACACCTGCGCCAGCCAGCCGGACAGCGGGATCACCACGATCTCCGCGATCAGATAGGAGGTCGAGATCCAGCCGCCGTCATCAATGCCGGCGCCGATCGCGCCCTGGATATCGGCGAGTGAGGCATTGACGATCTGGATGTTCAGCACCGCCATGAAGGCGCCGAGCGTCGCGCCGATCACGGCGATCCAGGTCTTGGTCGAGACGGCGGGCGTTGCGGGGGCCGCGACGGGAGCGGGGATATCGGCCGTGGTATTAACGGTCGGTTGGAGCGTGCTCATGGAAGCCTCGTCTCGGTTACGGAGACAGGATGGATCAGGCAGTTCGTTTCGATAATCGACCAAGTTTGGGAAGGATCATCCGGCAGGACTTGATAGTCCCGCCGGACCTTTCCGGCTTCAACCGCCGTTCGGACGGGCCGCGTTGTCGGCGAGATGCTTCGCCGTCTCACGCTCGGCCAGCACGGTCTGCTTGGTGTCGACGGTCGGCACCGCGGACATGCCGGGGCGCAGCAGGCCGGTCAGGCTGTGGTCGTCGAGCACGATCTTCACCGGCACCCGTTGCACGATCTTGGTGAAATTGCCGGTGGCGTTGTCGGGCGGCAGCAATGCGAATTCAAGGCCGCTCGCCGGCGACAGGCTGTCGACATGGCCGCGCAGGGTCTGGTTGCGGAAACTGTCGACGTGCAGCTCGACCGGCTGGCCGGCGCGGACATGTGTGAGCTGCGTCTCCTTGAAATTCGCCACGACATAGACCGCATCGAGCGGCACCACCGCCATCAATTGCGTGCCGGCCTGCACGAACTGTCCCACGCGCAGTGAGCGGGCGCCGACCGTTCCGTCGACCGGCGCGGTAATCTCGGTGTAGGAGAGATTGAGCGTCGCCTGCTCCGCGACCGCACGCGCATGTTCGAGCTGGGCAGTAGCCTGCGCGCGCTGGGTCGTGAGCACGTCGACCTTGCGTTGCGCGGCCACGAGGCCCGACCTGGCATGTTGCAGTTGCGCGTTGCTGGCGCGCAACGCGGCGTCAGTCTGTTGCGCGCGCTGAATCGTGCCGGAGCCCGACTTCATCAGGTCGTCGTAGCGGGCGCGCTCCTCCTGCGCAAATTTCAGATTCGCGTCCGCAGCAGCGACATCGGCTGTGCTCTGCTCGATGATCGGCTGCTGGAGTTCGAGCTGGGCGTCGAGGTTCCGCATTGCCGCTTCCGCCGCAGCGACATCGGCGCGGGCCTGATTGAGCGCCGCCTTGAAGTCGCGGTCGTCGATCTTCGCCAGCAGCTGGCCCGCTTTGACCTTTTCGTTGTCGCTGACCAGCACCTTGGCGATGTAGCCCGAGACCTTTGGCGCGATGATCGTGGAGTCGGCCTTCACATAGGCGTCGTCGGTTGTCTCGAGATAACGGCCGTTGACCCAGTAGTCGTGTCCGTAATGGACAACCGCAGCCGTGCCCGCAAGGAACGCGAGCGCCAGCGCCGCCCGCCGGACCATATTCCGGTCGGGACCACGCACCGGCGCCGTCGGGGTAGCTTGCGGTATTTCAGTCGCTTGCTGAAAGTTTTCGGTGCGGGGCATCTCGGACATGGCGGTCTCCTTCGGCTGACCCAGATTATCGGTCTTCCTCGTCCGATCGATAATCAGCGAAATGCCGAAAGGATTATCCGCTGACAGTGGATAGTCCCGGGATCTCGCCTGGGCCCGTATGATCTATCGAGCCGGAGGTACGACTGCCCCAGAGCGATTGCCGGGCCTGTCGAGGGATTGCGGCTAACGCATCCGCGCTGCCCGCAGGAGCGGTTTGATGGATAATCGGACGGAATTCCTTGCGATTATCTCTCAAGAGCGGATAATCAGTCGGCATGGACCGATTGACCAGTCTCGAAGTCTTCAGCCGGGTGGTCGAGACCGGCGGCTTCTCTGCAGCAGCCCGCAAGCTCAACATGTCGACCACCATGGTGAGCAATCACGTCCAGGGGCTGGAAGACCGGCTCGGCGTGAGGCTGCTTCAGCGCACCACGCGCAAGGTCAGCCTCACCGACATCGGCAAGGCCTATTACGACCGCTGCATCCAGATACTCGCCGAAATCAAACAGGCCGACGATATCGCGAGCGAATTGCAGTCGGTGCCCCGCGGCACGCTACGGATCCACGTCGCCACGCACATGGTGCCGTTCGTTGCGCCCGTGGTGGCGAAGCTCCTGTCGACCTATCCGGAGCTCAAGATCGATCTGCGGATGGGCGAGGCCGAAATCGACCTCATCGAAGAAGGCTATGACGTTGCTCTGCGCATGACCGCGCCGCCGGATTCGAGCCTGATCGTTCGCAGCCTCGCAACTTGGCGCCACGTGCTGTGCTGCTCGCACGACTATCTCGAAAGGCACGGTCGCGTGCAGAAACTCGGTGAGCTCACCGCGCACAATTGCGCCCGTCACTTGAATTATCCGTTCGGCGAAGATTGGCGCTTCTTCGATCGCAAGGGCACGCCGGCATCGGTGCGCATCTCCGGCAGCTTCATCACCAACAGCGGTGAGGCCTTGCGAAAGGTGGCGCTGGAAGGCGCTGCCGTCTGCCTGATGGCCGGTTTTCTCGTCCAGGGCGATCTCGAAGCCGGTCATCTTGTTCGCCTTCTGCCCGAATATCGTCCCGTCGAGATGTCGATGAACGCGGTCTATCCGCACCGGCATCATCTGTCGGCGAAGGTCAGGACCTTTATCGACATGCTCGTGCATCACAGCGCAGAGCAGCAGAAGCTGATCAATCCCTATTCATGAGCGGGGTGGCGCCGGCAGCCGTCCGAACACTTTTTCAAGCGCCATGCCGAGCGCAAGCAGGCGGCGGTCGCTGCCTGCAGGGCCATCCAGCTCGAGTCCGATCGGAAGTTTGCTGACCGCGCCGAGCGCAATCGGGATCTGGATGCCGGGAATGCCGGCATTGCTGCCGGGATCGGTGTTCTGGATGAACAACCCGAAATTCTCGAGGCTGCTGGAATCCGGATTGGAGGCAATGGCGACGCGCGGCGTGGTCGGGAAGGCGATGGCATCGAGCCGGTTGTCGGCGAAAGTCCTGCTGTAAAGCACCTGGAGCGCGGGGCGTGCACTATTGATCGCGGCGTCATAGATCGGCTTGGCGTCAACCAGCGCGCCATCGGGGGCAGGCAGTTTGCGCGGGATCACCAGGCCATCATAGGTGCCCTTGACGTCGGCGCTGGAGATGTCCCTTGCCAGCGCCTCGATGCTGAGGCCCGTGCCGGTGTGGTCGAGATAGGCGACCAGATCGTCATAGGCTTCGTACAGCGCGACCGGAAAGCTGACCTGGCCATTGAACTCGGCCAGTTGCGGCATTTCGATCTCGACCATCGTGACACCCTGCGCTTTCATCTTCGCCACTGCTGCCTGGAAAGCGGCGTCGGTGTCAGCGTCGAGATTTGTCAGCATCGACCTCACGATGCCGATTCGCATCTGCTTCAGATCGGCCGCCTGAACGGCTTTGCCACCTGCTATGACGCGGTCGAGGAGTTCGACATCCGCCGCGGTCGCCGCCATCGGGCCCGCGGTGTCGCGGGTGTGCGAGATCGGCGCGATGCCAGCTTGCGGATAGCGTCCGACCGTCGGACGCAGCGAGGCACATCCATTCAGTGCGGCGGGGACCCTGACCGATCCGCCAGTGTCGGTGCCGAGCCCGCCCGCGACGATCCGCGCGCCGATCGCGACGCCCGTTCCTGAGGAGGAGCCGCCCGCGATCAGGGTGCGGTCATAGGCGTTGCGCACGCCGAACTCCGCGCCGGTCTTGAATGCGGTGTTGTAGCCGGAGATGCCGAAGGCGAGCTCGTGCATGCTGGTCTTGCCGATGATGACCGCGCCCGCCGCGCGCAATTTTGCGACCACCGGCGCGTCGGCCCTCGGAACGTAATGCTTCAGCGCCGGCGTTCCTGCGCTGCAGGGGAGCCCCGTGACCTCGATATTGTCCTTGATCACGATGGGAACACCGCCGAGCGGCTTGTCCTTGTTGTCGTTCGCGTCGAATGCGGCCGCAGCCTTCAGAGCGCCGGGCTCGTCCAGGGTGACGAAGGCATTCAGATCGGCATTGGCCTTGGCGCGGGCGAGAGCTTCCGTCGTGAGCGCGGTGCTCGTGACTTTTCCGGCGCGGAGGTCGGCCACAGCCTGGGTCAGGGTCAACTGGTCGAAATCCATGAGGCGTCACCCGGTTGCAGGTGCGCCATCAGGGCGCCCCTCGGCTCCAGAGGCTGAAGCCTCGTCGGCGCTCCGTCAACCGTAGGCGCGCATCCTTGCAGGTGATGGCGCATCGAGCTCGGCGAACAGCCGTTCAACCTCGGCCTTCACCTTCCCGATCGCGGCGTCCTTAACCGGCCCGTAGCCCCGGATATCCATCGGCGCTTTTGCAATGGCGACCAGGCTTGGCAGATGCGCCGCGTCGAGTCCGCCGAGCAGCCGTTTGATGACGCCATCGTACCAGGTGATGAGTTCCCGCTCGGCGCGCCGCTCCGCCGTGTAGCCGAACGGATCGAACGGCGTCCCGCGCAATCCCTTCACTCGCGCCAGCATGGCGAGCGGCATTTGGATCCACTGTCCGAAGGCGTGCTTGCGCGGACGTCCGCGGGCATCGCGCTTCGACGGCAGGAACGGCGGGGCAAGGTGATATTGGATGCTGAATTCGCCTTCGAATTCGCCTTTCAACTCGTCGAGGAAGCCGGTCTGCATGTGCAGGCGCGCCACCTCGTACTCATCCTTGTAGGCCATCAGCTTGAACAGGGCGTGCGCGACCGCCTCGGTCAATGCCTCGCTATTCAGGCTGGCTTCGGCATGGCGAACACTTGCAACGCGCTCTCGATAGCGCGCTGCGTAGGCATCGTTCTGATAAGCCGTGAGGAAGTCGGCGCGGCGGTCGATCAGCTGGTCGAGCGTCTCGGCCTTCGGCGCTTCGTCCACCTTCGGCAAGAAGTCGGGATCGGCGGCTGCAATCCGGCCCCAGGCGAAAGCCTGCTTGTTGCTTTCGACCCCGACGCCGTTGAGCTCGATCGCGCGCAACAGCGCCGACAGCGAGACCGGCAGCAGCCCGCGCTGCCAGGCAAAGCCCAGCATGACGATATTGGCATAGACGGCATCGCCGAGCAGGCGCTCGGCCAGCGCATTGGCGTTGATGGTGTCGAGATTGCCGTCGCCGATCACCTGGCCGATCGCACGCAGGCGGGCGGGTGAGGCGAGATCGGCGTCACGGAAGCGGACGACGTCGCCGGTCGGCATCTCCGCGGTGTTGACCGCGGCGCGCGTACCTTTTCGATAGGTGCCGGACGCCTTCGGCGAGGAGCTGACGACGAGGTCGCAGCCGATCAGCGCATCGGCCGCGCCCTGGTCGATACGGACCTGGTGCAATGCGTCGGGAGATGCGGCCAACCGGATGTAGCTCAGCACCGGCCCGAATTTCTGCGCAAAGCCGGTAAAATCCAGCACCGAGACACCGTTTCCTTCGAGGTGGGCCGCCATGCCGATCAGCGCGCCGACCGTGATCACGCCGGTGCCGCCGACGCCGGTGACGAGCAGATCATAGGGACGGTCGAGCGTTGCGGGCCCGGGCAGGGGAAGCGTGGCCGCGTGGCCGACCGCGTCGATCCGGCTCGCGCCCTTCTTCCGGCGCCTCGCGCCCTCGACGGTGACGAAGCTCGGGCAGAACCCGTTGAGGCAGGAAAAGTCCTTGTTGCAGGATGAGAGGTTGATCCGGCGCTTCCGGCCGAACGGCGTCTCCTTGGGCTCGACGCTGAGGCAGTTGGATTCGACCGAGCAGTCGCCGCAGCCTTCGCAGACGAGATCGTTGATATAGGCGAAGCGTTTGGGATCGATCATCTGTCCACGCTTGCGGCGACGCCGTTTCTCTGTCGCGCAGGTCTGCTGATAGATCAGCACCGAGACGCCGGGAATATCGCGCAGCTCGCGCTGCACGCTGTCCATCTTCTCGCGCGGATGGAGGGACACGCCGACCGGAAGATCGCCTGGCGGAAATTGCGCCGGATCGTCCGACACCAGCGCGATGCGCGCAACGCCCTCGGCGCGGACGCTGTGCGCGATAGCGTGGACGCTGATTGGGCCGTCGACGGGTTGGCCGCCGGTCATCGCCACGGCATCGTTGAACAGGATCTTGTAGGTGATGTTGGCCTTGGCGGCGATCGCCTGCCGGATCGCCATCGAACCCGAATGATAATAGGTGCCTTCGCCCAGATTCTGGAACACGTGCTTGTTGCCGGTGAAGCGTGACGAGGCGGCCCAATTCACGCCTTCGCCTCCCATCTGGATCAGGGACGATGTCTCGCGGTCCATCCAGCTGGCCATGAAATGACAGCCGATGCCGGCCAGCGCCTTCGAACCCTCGGGCACTTTCGTCGATGTATTGTGCGGGCAGCCCGAGCAGAAATAGGGCGTACGCGTCGCACCGCTGACGTTGATCGTGCGCGAGGCCTCAGGCATCAAGCCGGTTGCGCGTGCGGCGAGATTGAGGCCTGGGAACATCGGATCGAGACGGCGTGCGAGCACCCCAGCGAGCGCACGCGGTGACAATTCGCCGATCCAGGAGATCAGCCGCGCCCCTTGCTCGTCATGCTTACCGACCATGCGCTCGGGTTTTTCGCCCGGATAATCGTAAAAATATTCCTTGAACTGGCTTTCGATGATGCCGCGCTTCTCCTCGACGACAAGGATCTCGCGCTTGCCCCTCACGAACGCCATCGCGTCATGCAGCGCCAGCGGCCAGACCATGCCGACCTTGTAGATGTCGATGCCGATGCTGCGGCAGTCCGCTTCGTCGAGACCCATCAGCCGCAGCGCTTCCATCAGATCGAGATGGGCCTTGCCCGTGGTGACGATGCCGTAGGTGGCGTCCGGGATGTCGTAGATGTGACGATCGATCGGATTAGCCTTTGCGAAGGCGTAGACCGCGTGCTTCTTCGCCTCCAGCCGCTCCTCGATCTGCGGGCCGGGCAGATCGGGCCAGCGATAGTGCAGGCCGCCGGGTGGCGGCGTGAAGTCTGGCGCGTGGAAGGCCCGCGGTGGGCGCAGCGCGACGGACGCGCCGGATTCCACGATCTCAGAGATCGCCTTGAAGCCGACCCACATGCCGGTGAAGCGGCTCAGCGCGTAGCCATATTCACCGAATTCGAGATATTCGCTGACGCTTGCGGGGTGGAGCGTCGGCATGAACCAGCTCATGAAGGCGACGTCGGACTGGTGCGGCATCGAGGACGAGACGCAGCCATGGTCGTCGCCGGCGACCACCAGAACGCCGCCATGCGGTGAGGAGCCGTAGGCGTTGCCGTGTTTCAGCGCATCGCCGGAGCGATCGACGCCGGGGCCCTTGCCGTACCAGAGAGCGAACACGCCATCGACCTCGCGGTCGGCTTGCGTCTCGACCTGTTGTGAGCCGAGCACGGCGGTCGCGGCAAGATCTTCGTTCACTGCGGGGAGGAATTCGATGCGGTCCCGCTTCAGTCGCTCGTGGATGCGCCACAGCTCGAGGTCGATCCCGCCGAGTGGCGAGCCGCGATAGCCTGAGATGAAGCCCGCCGTGTTCAGCCCCGCGGCACGGTCGCGCCGCACCTGGTCGAGCGCGATGCGGACGATGGCCTGCGTGCCGGTGAGGAAGACGCGGCCCCGTTCGCGATCGTAGCGGTCGGAAAGCTCGTAAGAATCGAGAGACGAAATGGCGGCCATGCGGACCTCCCCACGGCATCCTTGCCGGATGGGAGAAGGGTAAGCCTGGGCAACTGGTAGGTCTTACCTTTCTTTCCGAATAGCGTACCTATTATGGTAGAGTTATCCAAAACGATGTACGGGAAGGTAGATTAATCCATTTTGGTGGTTTCCATGATCGAAGACCAGGACGCGCGGATTCTCGCCTATCTTCAGAAGGACGGCCGCGCCACCAACCAGCAGCTCGCCGACGCAGTCGGCATGTCGACTTCGGCATGCTGGCGCCGGGTGCGCGCGCTGGAGGAGAGCGGTGCCATCCGGGGCTATGCGGCCCTGGTCGCGCGCGAGCAGGCCGGCTTTGCGATGTCCGCGATCCTCCACGTCTCGCTGGAACGGCACGACGCAAAATTCGTCGACGAGTTCGTCGCGCGGGTGACCACGCGGCGTGAGGTGCTGGAGTGCTTTGCGACCACGGGCGATGCCGATTACCATTTGCGCGTCGTCGTGCAGGACATGGCGGCCTACAACAGATTCCTCGACGACTTCATGTTCCGCATTCCCGGCATTCGCTATGTGAGAAGCAACGTGGTGCTGAAAGAGATCAAGACGGGCGTGGCCCTGCCGTTTTGAGCTTGTGCTGAGGAGGCCGCGTAGCGGCCGTCTCGAAGCGCGACGCCACAACCGGGCGCCTTCATCCTTCGAGACGCTTGCTTCGCAAGCTCCTCAGGATGAGGATCACCGCTCTTCCCGCACGAACCTGTTCCGCAGCGTGCCGACACCGGTGATGTCGATCTCCACGACGTCGCCGTGCTTGATATCAGGCGAGGCACCATCCGTGCCCATCCAGATCACATCGCCCGGCCATAGCGTAAAATACTTGGTCAGCTCGACTAGGAACGGCACCACGCCAAAGATCATGTCGTTGGTGTGGAAGCGGTTGGTCTCCTTGCCGTTGACCCGGACGATCGTTTCCATCTTGTCGAGGTCGGCCTCGGTCTCGATCCACGGGCCCATCGGCTTGAACGTGTCGGCGTTCTTCGAGCGCCACAGGCTGCGGTCGGCCTTCTGCCAGCTTCGTTCGCTGACGTCGTTGCCGATGGTGTAGCCGAACACGCAATCCATCGCATTCTGATTGGTGAGATGCTTGACCTTCTTGCCGATGACGACAACGAGTTCGCCTTCGTAGTGGATCTTGTCCGTCGCAAAGGACGGGATCGCGACGTCCTCGTCATGCGCAATCAGCGCGTTTTGCGCGCGATAGCCGATCTCGGGGCGGTCGGGGACAGCAGGCACTTCGCCGCGCTTGTCGGCGGCCTCCTTCAGGTGCTTCAGATAGTTCAAGCCGACGCAGTAGAAAGTGCGCGGAATCAGCGGCAGTTCGATCTTGACCTGCGAGAGCTGATACGTGCGCGAGGTGCGTTGCCATTCTCCGAAGGGATCGCCCTCGATCGCGATGACCTGGTCACCCTCGACGATCCCCCAGGACGTCTTGTCCGCGGCGGTGAATTTCAGCCAGCGCATGCCGTGTCTCCCTTGTTATTCCGCGGCATCGCGCGGCTGCACTTTCCAGTCGCCGGCTGCCGGGCGCTTGAGCCCGAGATTTTCCCGCAGCGTCTTGCCGCGATACTCCTTCTGGAACAATCCGCGCCGCTGCAATTCCGGGACGATATGTTGCACGAAATCGGCATAGGAGCCGGGCACATAGGTCGCGGCGATGACAAAACCGTCGCAGCCGCGCTCGACGAACATTTCTTCGAGCTTGTCCGCGATCTCCTTGGGACCGCCGACCATCGCATCCTGGACCTGACCGCGGCCAGAGAAGGTGACGAAGTCGCGCGCGCTCGGATTGCTTTTGCCGGAGTTCTTGAGCACGCCGTCGCGGATGCCCAGAATGCCCTGCATGCTCTTCAACTCCTCAGTCGTCAGCGGCTCGTCGAGATCCTTGGAGGCGAAGTCGTAGTTGAGCGCTTCGGCCAGCAGCGACAGCGCATCGATCTGCAGCGGCAGCTTGTTGATCAACGCCATCTTGTCTTCGGCCTCGGCTTTGGTCGCGGCGCAGACTGGTGTCGTCAGGTTGCAGAGGAACATCGCCTCCGGATCCCGACCGGCTTTCGCGGCCTCGTTACGCACCGCCGCATAGCCTTCCTTGGCGGCGGCGAGATTGCGTGCAGCGGTGAAGATCACCTCACCCCATCGTCCTGCAAAGCGCTGGCCGCGGCCGGACGCGCCGGCCTGGATGATCACGGGATGGCCCTGGTCGGAGCGGGGCACCGTGAAGGGACCGCGGGACTTGTAGAATGGGCCCTTGTGATCGAGCCGCTTCACCTTGGCCGGATCGGCAAAGCGGCCGCTCGTCTTGTCCATGATGAGCGCGCCGTCTTCCCAGGTGTCCCAATGGCCGAGAACGATCTCCATGAATTCGTCGGCGCGGTCATAGCGGGCGTCGTGCTCGGGATGAGAATCCCGGCCCATGTTGAAGGCCTCGCCGTCATTGAGCGAGGTCACGACGTTCCATCCGGCGCGTCCGCCCGACATCAGGTCGAGCGTTGCGAAGCGGCGGGCGATGTCGAAGGGCTCGAAATAAGTCGTCGAGCCGGTCGCACCCAACCCGAGCTTCTCCGTCACCATGCCCATCGTCGTCAGCACGATCAGCGGATCCATCTTCACGCAGCGGATGCCGTATTCGACGGTGTGGGCGTGATCGTTGCCGTAGCGGTCCGGCATCGCCAGCCGGTCGTCGAAGAAGGCCATGTGGAACTTGCCGGCTTCGAGGATTTTGGCGATCTCCTGATAATAGTCCGCCGACATCGAATCGTCGCGCGAGTCCGGATGTCGCCACGAGCTCGGCAAATTCGTGCAGTTCTGGGCCTGAAGGAAGCCGACCAGTACCATCTGCCGCGTCATGCTGCTGTTCTCCGAATTGCGTCAGGCCGAAATCCGTCAGGCCAGGTCGAGGACCGTGTCGAGCCTGTACTCGCGCGCCAGCGCGCGCAGTTTTTCCCAGGTCGCATCCTCGATCTCGATGCCGTCGCGCAGGCGCTGCTGCTCACGCAAGCCCTCGATCTCACCGGGATAGAACACGCCCTTGCTGCCCTCGGAGGGCGGGGTCGATTTGAGATAGTGTGCGAACTCGGCGACCTCGCGCTTGAAATCCTGCAGCGGGCGAAACGCGGCGACGTTGAACACGGCCATGAAGCAGCCGTCATTGTGCCGGCCCGTGGGCTCGACGCCGAAACCGAGGCCGGTGAGCAGGCCGCACAGGACCTCGACCATTGCGGCGAGGCCGCTGCCCTTGTAGCCCTCGGTGCCGCCGAGCGGCAGCAGCGCGCCGCCCTTGCGATACTGGGTTGGATCGGTAGTGTGCCGTCCCTCGGCATCGATGATCCACCCCGGCGGGATTTCCTCGCCGCGGGCGACCGCGAGCTGGATCTTGCCGGCCGCGACCGCAGAGGTCGCCATGTCCAGGTAGAACGGCGCATCGAGGTCGGACGGCACCGCGATCGAGATCGGATTGGTGCCGAGCCGTGCCTCCTTGCCGCCGAATGGCGCCACATGCTTCGGCGAACGGCCGGAATCCGCCGTTGCGATCCCGATCATGCCTTCGCGCATTGCCATCAGCGGATAGGCGGCGAGGCGGCCGACATGGCTTTGCCGGAACACGGTGCAGGCGGCGACATTCGCCGTCTTCGCTTTCTCGATCGTCAGCGCCATCGCCTTGGCGTTGATGTGGAAGCCAAAACCCCACTGGCCGTCGATCACGGTCGTCGTCGGCGATTCCTGCACGATGGTCCATCTGGCGCCGGGCACGATGTGGCCGGCCTTGATCCGGTCAACATAGGTGGGAATGGCGATCACGCCGTGGGAATCGTGGCCGGCGAGATTGGCGTTGACGCAGCCGTTTGCGACCGCGTCGGCCTCTTCCTCGGAAGCCCCGGCAACCCGAAGCAGCGCTGCGCTGATGCGCGTGAGGCGGTCGGCATGGACGATCGGCATGGCGCTTCCCCGGCATGGTGCCCTTAACAGGCTGCTTGTTGGGCGCCATGGTCTCAAAGCGCGGCTGCGATATCAATCTCCTGTAAACCAATACAGGGCTGCAAATTCGCAGCGAGCAGGGCCGTCGGGCGAAGATTCGTCCCGCGCGGTGGCATTTTCGACAGATTGGCGCAGGTCGTTCGCAGCTCGTTCACTTTGATCGACGGTTTGCAGCGCGCAATAACGACCACTTAGGCGATCGCCGGTCATAACGTCATCCGGGAAAAAAAGGCAGAAATGCCCGGGAGCTGAGATCGTGCCGACGACACTCGCGCGCACCTTTGCGGCGTTGAGCGCCATCAACGAAGCGATCCTCTACGCGAAATCGCCGGATGAGCTGTACCAGAAGGTCTGCGACGCCGGGTTTGCGAGTGGAGACTTCATGGCCGTGGCCGTGTTCCTTGTGGAGCCGGATGGCCATAAGCTTCGCTTTGCCGCTGGTCGCGGCGATGACGTGGCGCGGCTGAGCGCGATCGAGATCACCACGCAGGCTGGCACGCCGGAAGGCTTGGGCGTGGGCGGCGAGGCGTTCCGCAGCCAGAAGCTCTGCATCAGCAACGATTTCCTGAACGATCCGCGTTCGCTGGCATGGCGCAACGGCGCGGTGGCGGCGGGTGTCGGCGCGGCCGCGGCGCTACCCCTGGTCTGCATGGGACGCAGTATTGGGGTGTTGTATGTTACGCGGTCGGGCGCCGGCTCGCTCGACGAGGCGATGGTCTCGTTGTTCGAGCGGATGTCGGCCAATATCTCTCACGCGCTGGAGAGCTTCGCGACCGAGGGAGCCCGCCTGGATGGCGAGCGGGCAGTGCGGCGGCTCAACCGCATGTTCGGCGCGCTCAGTGCGACGAACGAAGCAATTCTGCAAGCCAGCACTGAGCTGGACTTGTACCAGCGGGTCTGCGACGCCGCTGTTTATAGCGGCAAATCGCTTGCCACTTTCGTTCTGCTGCACGAGCCGGATTCCGAATGGCTGACGCCGGTGGCAGCGACCGGACATAATCTGGATCTGATCAGACAGTCGCGCTACTCGATTGATCCGGAGAGTCCCTACGGCAAGGGCATCTCCGGCGAGGTGTTCCGGACCCAGCAAGCGATCGTCGAGGACGACCTCGTCAATCGCACCAAGGGGACCACCTGGGAGCAGGCCAACGTCAATGCCGGCGCCGTCGCCTGCGTGGCTGCTCCCTTGATCAAGCGTGGCACCAGCATCGGCGTGCTGTTTTTCTTCGTGAGCAAAGCCTGGGCGAAAGACGAAGGCATCGTCGCATTGTTGCTGCGCATGACCGAAAACGTGTGCTTTGCGCTCGAGAACTTCGACCGCGACAAGGAGAAGGCCCAGATCGCCTTGGAGGAGGATCGGCTGGCGCGTATGTACGCAGCGCTAAGCGCGACGAACGAAGCCATTCTGCGGGCAAGGTCGCGCAGCGAACTGTTGGATCTGGTTTGCGAAGCCACGGTGCACGGCGCCAAGTTCGCCTCGACCTCCATTGCATTGCTTGACCGCGATGCGGGACTGCTTCGTGTTGTTGCGTCCTTCGGACCGAACGCCGAGGAAGTGCGTTCCTTCAGGCTGTCGGTCAGCGACAAGGAGCCGGAAGGACGAGGGCTGACCGGCACCGCGTTCCGGACGCGGCGGCCCTGTATCAGCAACGACGTCCTGGCAGACGCCCGCCTCAAGCCTTGGCACGCCAGCGCGCGTCGCAATGGCATTAGGTCCTCAACCGCGATGCCGCTATTCAACGGCGACAGCGTCGAAGGCGTATTCCTGTTCAATTCGCCCGAGTGCGGCACTTTCACGGACGAATTCGTCGAGCTATTGCGCAAGCTCCAGGCCAATGTCGCCTTCGCGTTGGAGAACTTCGACCGTGCCGACGAGAAGGCGAAGGCCGACAGGCAGCGTGACAGGTTGAGCGGCATGTTCGAGGCGCTGAGCGCGACGAACGAGGCCATCATGCGCGCCAAGACGCGCGAGGAGCTGTTCGAAGGGGCGTGCCAGGCAGCCGTGCTCGGCGGCGTATTCGCCTCGGCGACAATCGGCATTATGGACGACCAGCGTGAACTCGTTCGCGTGGTTGCCGTGAAGGGGCGCCTCCAGGAGCGGATGGTGGGACGCACCTGCTTTGTTTCCGCCGACCATCCTGAGGGTCGCGGAATCATAGGGATGTCGCTGCGGACCCGCGGGCCCAGCGTCATCAACGACTATCTCCACGACCTCCGAGCGGCGCATTGGCACTCTAAGGCGATCGAAGATGGAACGCGAGCGGCTGCCAGCTTCCCGCTGCTGCGCGCCGGCCAGGAGCCGATCGGCATTCTGCTTTTCCTCGCGCCGGAAGAGAATACGTTCACACCCGATATGGTCGAGTTGCTCGGGCGCCTCGCCGAGAACGTGTCATTTGCACTCGATAATTTCGATCGCGCCGAGGAAAAGGCCCGCAACGAGGCGCGGACGGAGCGTTTGGCTCGCATGTTCGCGGCGCTGAGCGCGACCAACGAGGCGATCATGCGGGCGAAGTCGCGCGCCGAACTGTTCGACCTCGTCTGTCTCGCCGCATCGAACGGCGCCAAGTTCACCTCGACCACCATTGCGCTGGCGAGGGTCGATAGCGATCAGCTGGAGATCGTGTCGAGCGCCGGACCGTCGTCTGACACCACGCGCAATGTCCGCCTATCAATCGACCCCGAGCGCCCCGAGGGGCGCGGAATGAGCGGCACGGCGTTCCGCACTCGCCAGCCCTGCATCAGCAACGACTATCTCAATGACGATCGCGTTCGCGCCTTTCATTCCATTGTCCGCAACGACGGCGCGCGGTCGGGCGCGGCTTTTCCCCTCGTCGCACACGATCGGGCCGTCGGCGTCATGATCTACATGTCGACCGAGCCCGGCACCTTCACGGCCGAGTTCGTCGAGCTGTTGCAGCGCCTCGCCGACAACGTCTCCTTCGCGATGGAGAATTTCGACCGGGCCGACGAGAAAAACCAGGCCGACGAGCGAATCGAATACCTCGCTTCGCACGACAGCCTGACCGACCTGCCGAACCGCGAGACCTTCAACGGGTTGCTGCATGAGGCGATCGACGAGGCGCAGCGCCACGATCAGCGCTTTGCGGTGCTGTTCATCGACCTCGATCGTTTCAAGGTCATCAATGATTCGCTGGGCCACGAGGCCGGCGATCTGCTCCTGCTCGAAGTGGCCAACCGGCTGCGTGGTGCGCTGCGCGCAACCGACGTCGTGGCGCGGCTCGGCGGCGACGAGTTCGTGGTGATCCTCGATCAATGCGGCGAGATCGATGACGTCCAGCGCATCGCGACCGGGCTGTTGACGGCGCTTGCGGAGCCCATGGAGCTAGCGGGGCACGAGTGCCACACCACGGCCTCGATCGGTATCGCGATGTATCCGACCAACGGCTCCGACGTGCAGACGCTGACCAAGAACGCCGACATGGCGATGTATCTCGCCAAGGAAGACGGCAAGAACGGCTATCGCTTCTTCTCCAAGGAAGTGAAGACGCAGTCGATCGAGCGGCTGTCGTTGGAGAGTGCGCTGCGCCGGGCGCTGGAGCGGAATCAGTTCACTTTGAACTACCAGCCCAAGGTGGACATGGAGACCGGCCAGATCACGGGCGTGGAAGCCCTGCTGCGCTGGACGCACCCCGATCTGGGCAGCATCTCGCCGGCGCAGTTCATTCCGCTCGCGGAGGAGACCGGATTGATCGTGCCGATCGGCCGCTGGGTGGTAAAGGAGGCCTGCGCGCAGGCCATGGCCTGGCAGCGCCGCGGCCTGTTGCCGGTGTCGATGGCGGTCAACCTGTCACCGCGGCAGTTTGTCGACGAGCATCTGTTGCAGGACGTCGACGAGGCGCTGGCCGCCAGCGGCATGTCGCCCGTGCTGCTCCAGTTGGAGGTCACTGAGAGCATGATGATGCGCAACGTCGGGCGTGCGCTCAAGGTGCTCGACGCGATCCAGAGCCGCGGCATCCGCCTTGCCATCGACGACTTCGGCACCGGCTATTCGTCGATGTCGCTGATGAAGCATTTTCCGATCGACACCATCAAGATCGACCGCTCCTTCGTGCGCGATTTGCCACAGGATCTGGAAGACCAGGCGATCGCGCAGGCGATCATCAGCATGGGCAAGGCGCTCGGCATGACCGTGGTGGCGGAAGGCGTCGAGAATGCCGAACAGGAGGCATTCCTGCGCGCCCATGGCTGCGACGAGATGCAGGGCTTCCTGATCTCCAAGCCGCTGCCGGCGCGGCAGATGGCCGAGCTGCTGCAGCCCATGGAGCTGCCCTACGCGCCGCCGCTCCAGCCGGAGCCGGACCATGCCGCCACCGCGGCCGCGGCGCTACGGTTGAAAAGCGCTGTCGTCTGACGGCTGCGGGTGCAGCTCGCGGGCGTCGTCTTCCTTGATTTCCGCCTTGCGCGGAAAATCATCCGGCCAGGTCGGCGAGGTTTGCTTGGCGAACAGGGCGAGCAGGGCGTGCGCGCCTTCGGCAAAGCTCGAGTCGTGGCTCAGACCGAGTTCAGAACACCACGCGTGTGGCATCGGCTCGTGCGTGTCGAGCACGGCCATCGCCGGACCCCACCACCAGGCCGGCGCCGGCGATCGTTCGTGCTCCGGCACGGCATGCCAGAGGACGAGCTCGCCCATCATGCGCTCGAATTGCAGGCTTGCGGCCTGATGCATTCGTTCCGTGCTCCCTTGGGTCGCGCCTGAAAGCAGGCCGATGCGCGGACTCGATCGTGGCCTTCGCTGTGAAAAGCTGGCTCGCACTATTGGCTGAGCCGACTGTGCCGCTTGTGTCGGCGGCCATACAAAACACGCGGCGGCCGGGAAAGTTGCCGACACCGACTGTGACAGTCTCTTTAGCCGCTTATGAGCCCGGCCCGCAAGGCGCAATACCGGCGCCGCTGGCGTTGAAATAGCGCAGGTGGGGCTGGCAACCGGCGGCGATCATGTCGTCGTCTACTCAGCGATTATTAAAGGGCCGATTGCGGCTGAACAGCAGATAGATTGCGCGTGGGTTGGTGGTTAAATAGCGCCAGAACAGGCGGCGGGGCTCGAGCAAGGTGCGCCAGGCCCATTCCAGCCCGATCTTCTGCATCCATCGCGGCGCGCGGGCGCGGCTTCCCGACAAGAAGTTGAACAGGCCGCCGGATGTCTTGATGACGCCGACATTGGTGAGATGCGGGGTGAATTCCTCGACGAACGCCTGCTCGTTTGGCACGCCCAGCGCAACCCAGAGATAATCCGGCGCAAGCGCGTTGATCTCGTCGACCTTCGCGCGCAGCGCGTCGCCACGGAGATAACCGTGGCTGTAGCCAACGATCTTGAGGTTTGGATACATCTTTCGGACGTTCTCGACCGCAAGGGCGTTCTCGTCCTCGCTGGCGCCGAACATGTAGAAGGTGCGGCCGACCGCTTCAGCCTTGCGCGCGACGACGTGAAACAGGTCCGTCGTGGCGACCCGCTCGGGCAACGGAAACCAGGATTGTAGCCTGGACGCCGCCACCAGCGGCTGGCCATCGGCGTTGATCAGGTCAGCGCTGCGGAACAGGCGCTCGGTCTCGGGTTCGGTCGAGCACCGCGCCAGCACCTCGCCATTGGCCGAGGTCAGGTGCAGCGGACGGCCGATGCGATGGCGCGGATCGGTCGCCTCGATCATGAAATTTGCGGTCGCTTCCAGATCGAGTGCGGCCATGCGAAGGCCGCCGATGGTGATCCGCGGCACGTCGGCGGTTGCGGCCCGGCCATCGAGATTGATGCGGCGCTCAAGCATATTGTCTGCCTCGTTGGCGAGCTTGGGCCATAGGGGTGAGTTCGTCGAGCACGACGCCGACGAGCTTGCGCTCCGCGCGGCCGAGTGTGCTCAAGATCTCCTCCAGGCCGTCGTTGATGTCGAGGCTGGTCGGCAGCACCGCCACCAGCGCGTCGGCATCATCGAGCAGCTTACGGCTGCCGGCCGTGAGTGGCGCCGCGGGGCCGTCAAGGATCACAAGGTCATAGCCGCCGGCGGAGCGCGCCTGCTCGATGGCCTTGCGGATGGCGTCAGTGGCCTTGCCGGCGTCGCGTTCGGCGGCCGGCAATATCGAGATGCCGTTGAGTGTCTTGATCTCGCACGCGGCCTTGCTGCCGATCGAAAGCCATCCGACCTTGCTCGGCTCGCTCTTGCCGGGACGGCTGACCTTGTTCGAGAGCGGGTGCGCCTGATGGTCGGCATCGATCATCAGGACCCGGGCGCCGTCGCGCGCGGCCGCGAGCGCGAAATTCAGCGCGGTCACGCTGCGCCCGGTGGTCTCACCGGCACCGACGAGCGCGATGACCGGCATTGTCTTTCCGCCGGCGCGCCGGGCCGCCGTAGCGCGCATGTCGCGCCAGGCGTTGAGCAGCGTCGTCAGTGGAAAGCCGGGGCGCAGCGTTGGCCAGCCGAGCCGGGTGAGGTCGATGCCGCCGCCGGTGGCGAGAATGGCACCGAGCGTGTGGATGACGTCGGCCTCCTGGAGGCGCGCGATCAGCGGCTTTTCGATCAGGGGCTTCTCGACCATCGAAGGTTGCAGCGGCGGGGCGGCGAGTTCCGGCAGTGCCTCCGCGACTTCCGGGGCTCGCGAGACCGGCTGGGACCGGGCAGTCTCCGGCGCCCGCGAAGGCTCTGGAGCTCGCGGAGCTTGCGGCAACGGAGTGCGATTGGGACGGGCCGGCGCCGGTGCCGGCGCGAACGCACCGGCCAACAGCAGCTCTGCCGCGACGAACCAGCTCGATGCAGCGATTGCGCCGAAGATGAAGCCGATCATGGCGAACAGGCTCATCGCCGGCGGGAACGAGCGCCGCTGCGGCACCGTCGCTTCGCCGATGATTCGCGCCGCCGAGGTGTTCAGCGTCTCCTGCTCCTCGGTCTCGCGCGAGCGCTTGAGGAAGGATTGATAGACGTCACGGCTGGCATCGGCTTCGCGCTCGAGTTCGCGCAGGCGCACGGCGGCCTGGCTGAGCTGGACGCTCTGCCGCTTCTGTGCCTCCAGCGCCCGGCTGAGCGAGGCTTCAAAGTCGCGGGCGCGCGTCAAATCGTTCTTGGCGGACTGGGCGAAGCGGTCGATCTCTTCGTTGATGGTGCGCTTGAGATCCTCGACCTGCTTTTCGGTCTGGCGCAGCGCTGGATGACGCGGGCCGAGTTCGCCGGCCTGCTCCGCATATTTCTTGCGCGCGTCGGCATATTGCGCGCGCAGGTTGGCGATGGTTGGCGATTGCAGCGCCTCGGAGTTCGCGCCTGCATCTGCCGTCGTGCGCCGGCTCGCCTCGATCTGGTCGAGGCGCGCCTGCGCGTCCATCGTCGCGGCGCGGGCGGCGGAAAGCCGCTGGTTGCTGGCGGAAAGCTGCTGGTCGCTGATCAGCGCGTCCTGGGTGCCGACGAAATTGTTCTGGGCCTTGTAGGTCGCGAGCACGGTCTCGGCGTTGCGCAGCCGCTCGCGCAGTTCCTTCAGGCGGCCGGAGAGATCGTTGGTGGCGCGCCGCGCGGCTGACGCCTGCGAGTTGCGGGACTCCGCGAGGTAGGCGCTGGTCAGCGTGTTGGCGAGCATTGCCGCTTTCGCCGGATCGGTCGACCAGACTTCGATATCGACGATGAAGCTCTTCTCGGTCTTGCGGATCGTGATGTGCCGGTTCAGCGCCTCGAGGGCGGCGAGCTGCACTTCCTTTTTCTCCGCGGCGGAGGGCGCGTGGGGCTGAAGGCCGATCAGGCCGAGCAGCGACGACATCACGCCTTTGCCGTCGGCGCCGCCGCCGAATTCGGGATCCTTGTCCAGATCAGCCTGCTGGATCACCTGGAGCAGCACGCTGTTGGAGGTGATCAGGCGCGCCTGGCTCTCGACCACCATCGACATGCCGGAGACGTCCTGCGCGCGGGGCGTTAGCTCGCGGTCGACGAGCTGAAGCTCGCGCGGGTCGACATAGAGCTGGGCGGTGGCGGTGTAGCGGGGCGTCAGGCTCTTGCCCACGGTGACGGCAAGCGTCGCACCGAGCAGCGCGGCAACGGCAATCGCGATCTTCCGCCGCCAGAGCAGATTGACCAGCTCCAGCACGTTGAAGCTGGCCTGAGGCCGGTGCTGCGGGGCCTCCGGTCTGGCCCGATCTATCGGCTGGTTATAGTCAAGCATGATCCCCAGCTTTCATTCCAAGTGCCGCGAGCTGAGGGGGTACTCTTCGCTCTACGCCACGCACCTCAGATATAGGTGCCCACTCAACGCAACAGGGAAAATTAACCATACTCATTGAGGGACTATTCACCGAAATGGCAAACAAAGCGTTTAAGCGCGTGCCTCTCTTCGACGCGTCGTCGTGACGCGTGCGATGGCGCGGTCCTTCAGAGATTAACGGTTCGTTACCCCGTGCGGCGTGGCCGCGAGGCTTCGCTGGTCTTGCGATCGGCCGCGCGCGCACCATGGCCGTCAGCTTTTCCGCAGGATGACGTGATAATCGCCGCGGCGGACGTCGGTCCCGCGCGGGAGCACGGCGTTGAGAACGGCGGCGCCGGCGTCGACCAGGGCTGCGAACAGCGGCTTGCGCCGGCGCATCTCGGGATAGCGCGGGCTCTCGACCTCACGGCGGTAGATCATCTCGAGGCCATTGGCGGCGGCGAACGCTTCGAGCCTCGGCAGCGACACCAGGGGATGGAAGAAGGTCGGGAACGGCGGCTCGCCCGGCAGGCCGGCATCCTTGATGCCTCGAATGTGCCGGTAGAACCAGACGTGGAACCAGTGCGGCGAGTATTTGGTGACGACCCCGGACAATGAGCGCGGATTGGGCGCGCCGATCAGAATCATCCCGCCGCGCTTGAGCGCATCGCGGAAATTCAAGAGTGCGGCGTCGACCTTGGGAAGATGTTCGATCACGTTGTAGCAGATCACCAGATCGAAGGTCTCGCGCCCGAAGCGGTAGGTCTGGACGTCGCCGAGGATCGCTTCGTCCGCGTAGCTGTTGTTGCGAACCTGGTCCTCGTCGATGTCGACGACGGTGACCTTGCTGCGGTTCAGCAATTCCGGTGGCAGGACGCTGCACGAGCCGCCTCCGGCTTCGTAGGTGGCGAGCTGGCCCCGTGGCAGTTCGCGGCGCAGTACGTCGTGAACGGCGAGCAGGCTGTCGCGGGCTTCACCGGGGACGAGATCGTGCAGCGCCTGAGTGTGTGCAATGGCCGCGGGAATTTGGACCGCCGTGGCTGTCGCGAAATCGATCGTGGCTGGCTTGTTCATTTTTTTCGGACCGCGCTTGTTCGACTTAAATTTACAGGAAAAATCTCGTGTGCCCGTAGAGCAAATCCGATGCCGCGACGCTTCACCCGCCGCGGTGCTTACGATCAGGTTAATGAGCATGTGCGTTAACTACGGCATCGTCCGCGTCAGCCGCCGTCGGCACGGTGGACCGCGAATTGCAGTATCACGCGCGCAAGGTTTCGCGGCAGAAACACCCGAAAGCGGTTAAGTGCATGGATGGCGGAACATCGGCGGCCTTGGCGCCGTCGTCAGGCTCAAACCGGCCGTTCATTTTGGGACGCATCCGTCCCGGGGCGATGTGCCGTCGCGGGACGGCGCTGATCCCGGGATCGAAGCAGGGCTTTTTCAATCTATCTCGGACATCTAGAACGTCATGACATTGATCCCGACAGACCTGTCCGCCACGCGTATCTCGCATGCCGTGCGCGATCCCAACCGGGAGATCGCGGCCAGCTCCCGGATCATCGACCTGTCGGTTGGTATCGTCGTCTGCATCCCCTGCTTCCGCCGCCCGCAGCATCTGCGGTTGACACTGGACTCGCTCGCCAGCCAGCGCACCCCGCGCTCTTTCGCCGTCGTCATGGCCGAGAACGATGCGGTCCGGCGCGAAAGCGCGCCGGTGGCCGCGGAGTATCTCGCCGATGGCAGACTTCAGGGTGTCTGCCTGGTCGAGAAACGGCAAGGCAACGTCCAGGCGATCAACGCCGCCTTCGAGACGGCGCTGGCGCTGTTTCCCGCCGCGACCCGGTTCCTGATGATCGACGACGACGAGATTGCCTCGCCCGATTGGCTCGAGCTGATGGTCCGCACCGCGGAGGCGACCGGCGCCGATGTGGTCGGCGGGCCGGTGCTGCCGGTCTTCGAGGACCACCGCATGCCCTGGCTTTCGCGCCACCCCGTTTTCTGTCCCGCCTATGATTACAGCGGCGCTGTGCCCTTGATCTACGGCTGCGGCAATTGCCTGATCACGCGTGCGGCGTTCGAGAGCTTTGCCCGTCCCGCCTTCGACCCGCGCTTCAACTTCCTCGGGGGCGGCGACTGCGATTTCTTCGTGCGCTGCCGCGACGCCGGCATGACCTTCCACTGGACGGCGGAAGCAGTCATCACCGAGACCGTGCCGCAAAGCCGCACCAGTTTCGGCTGGATCGTGAAGCGAGGCCTGCGCATCGGCGCGATCAATTATCGTGTGCAGTCCAAGGCCGCGCAGGGCGCTGCGGCGCGAGTGTGGGTGTTTGCGCAGATGCTCGGGAGGTTGCCGCTGTCGCTGTTGCGCGCGGCCGCTCTGCTGAAATCGTCGAAAGCCGTCGTCGCGATGCATCCCGTGATGGTCGCGCTCGGCTCGGCGCTCGCCGCGTTCGGCATCGAGCCGAAGCCCTATGAGGCCTCGAAGATCGTGTCCTGACGCCGAGGCGGCGGGCTAAATACCGAAGCAGGCGAGGGCGACCCTGACCGCGGAACGCGGCAGCGATTTGAGCGAGCGGCGCCCGACTATCCCGAGATAGGCGAAGGCCTGGCGATATCTACCGAAGCGGACCGCTTGCATTGCCGAATACGTGACGAGATGAACCTCGGCGGCCTGGCGCAGCCCGGCCGCCATGCCCGCGGGCAATCGCGCCATGATCAGCCCGTCGTCGAACACCCGCGCGATCGCCGGAAAGAAATCCTGTGGCGTCCGCACCGCCGCGTTCATGGTGTTGGCCGTGTGAAGGCGGTAGTCGAGCAGAAGGTTCGGCGCAAATTCGAATTCGCCGATCGCGGCAAGGCGGCACCAGCAGTGCCAGTCCTCGCAATATCTGAGCGAGACGTCGAACCCGCCGATGGCGCGGAAGGCCTCTGCACGTGCGAGCGCAATGCCGCCATTGACGATGAAGTTGCCGGCGGCGAGCCGCGCCAGCACGTCGCCGGACGGTTTGCGGCGGCCCTTGAGCAGATCCCGACGGCCGATCTGCCGTCCCTCGCTGTCGATCGTATTGTAGTCGCCGTAGACCAGAACCGCTCGCGGCGCGCCACGCGCAGCCGCCAGCAGCGCCGCGACCGCGCCGGGCCGCAGGCGATCGTCGGCATCGAGGAAGAGCAGCCATTGGCCGTTCGCATGCTGCGCGCCGAGATTGCGCGCTGCCGATACGCCGGCGGCGCCGTTGGTCATCAGGCGCAGTCGAGGGTCACGAATGGCGCGGACGATGGCGGGGGTGTCGTCGGTCGAGCCGTCGTCCACGACGATCACTTCGGTGACCTCGGTTTGTGCCAGTGCGCTGGCGAGGGTTTCGCCGACATAAGCCGCAACATTCTTGGCCGGAATGACGACGGACACCGACGTGGTTGAGCCGACCTGCAGCGGGACGCGCGCCGCTGGAACGACGCGCGATGTGGCAGGCAATTCGAGAATGTCTTCCGCGGTGATCAAGATACGGCTCGCCTTTAACGGTCTGTTAACCAGGGCGCATCTGCGCTTGGCAATGCGATCGATCGCAACCCTGGCCGCCCTCGATGATACTCGCATCGGGAAAAAAGCGTCGCCACGAAGGCTGCCGCAGCGTTGGTTTCGTCAATTAGCGTTAAGCCGCCGGCATTAAGCCTGTGGCAAATTAGGAAGAGTGCGACAGCCGGTCCCATGCGAGAATGCGCATCAGGCCGCCGCGGATGGACACCAGTGCCCGCAAAGACATTCGACTACGATCCCGACGATATGGTCCTCAACCTGTTCTACGAGGACAAGGACGATCGCTGGTTTCCCGGCGACCGGCATCTGCGGCGCATGGCGCGTCGCATGCTGCTTGGCGAGCCGCGCATGAGCGGGCAGCTGCGCGTGTTCCTCAATCTCTGTGCGGGGCTCGATCGGCTCGGTATCCGCTATCGCGTCAACGACTATGGCTACATCGCGCGACATCCGGGCGAACTCGCCTGCATCATCGGCCGCACCTTCTTGCTCGACAAGTTCGCCTGGAAAAATCCGATCCTGCTCGGCGTCGCCGCCCACAATCATCCGCTCGACGATCCCGACCTGTTCAAGCGCCTGCCGGTGAAGAAGGTCGTGGTGCCCGGCCCGTGGTACGCCGACATGTATCGGCCGCATTGGCCCGACACGGAGGCCTGGCCGATCGGCATCGACACGGATCTCTGGGCACCGCCGGCGACGTCGCAGAAGAGCGTCGACGTCCTGATCTACGACAAGGTGCACTGGGACCGCGATCGCTACGCGGCGGAGCTGATCGAACCCGTCCGCGCCCGGCTCACGAGGGAAGGCCGCTCGTTCGCCGAGCTGCGTTACGGCAGCTACAAGGAAGAAGACTATCGGGCCGCGCTCGCGCAATCGCGTGCGATGATCTTCCTCTGCCAGAACGAGAGCCAGGGCATCGCCTATCAGCAGGCATTGTCTTGCGGCGTGCCGGTGCTGGCCTGGGATCCAGGCGGGCCGTGGCGAGACCCCGACTACTATCCGCATCGGGTCCAATTCGCGCCGGTGTCGTCGGTGCCGTACTGGGACGATCGTTGCGGCGCCAAGTTCGTCGACATCGCCGGGTTTGAGGCGGGCTGGGATGATTTCTGGGCCGGGTGCGCCGCCGATACGTTCGATCCCCGCGGTTTCGTGCTGGACAACCTGACGCTGGAACAGCGCGCGCTTCAATATTACGAGATCGCGCGGAGCATCGTGCGGCAGCAGGCGGTGCCGCAGCGCCCCGCTGGACTGGTTGACGGATGCTTAACAGGGATCGGCTAAGACTTCGAGCTTCCCCCGGGCTTCACCACCAGCCTTGAGCCATGGATCGCAGCGCCACTGACATGACCGACGTCGAGGCCCGATCGTTCGGCGGCGTCCTGCGCGGTGGGCTTGCAGGGGTCGACGCCGTGCGGGCGGCGCGCTGCCTCGTCGCAGTCGCAGCGCTGCTCCTCGTGCTGGTGACGCTCGATCCGTTTCCCGACCTGCGCAGCGAGGATGTCACCACCGTCGTCGGCGGACGAATGGCGCTCACTTATGTCGCCTGGGGCCTGCTGGCCGCGCTCGCAGTCCTGTTGGTCGCCGCAACGGATGCGCCCGCGCTGAAGACGCTGGTGACGCCGCTGCATCTCTGCCTGGTCGGCTGGCTGTTGATCAGCATCGTCTTCTCCGAGAATCGCGGAGTCTCGATGCAGCGCTTCATGCTCGCAGCCAGCGTGATGTCGCTCGCGGTGCTGTTGCCGTTGCTGCCGCCGACGCAGCGCAGCTTCAACCTGTGCCTCGGCGGCGCCGCCCTCGTACTGCTTGCGCTCTGCTATCTCGGCGTCTTCGTGGCGCCGCAATACTCGATCCACACCGCACTCGACGTCACCGAGCCGCAGTTGGCCGGCGACTGGCGCGGCAGCTTTGGTCACAAGAACATCGCTTCGCCGGTGATGACCATCCTGATTTATGTCGGCATTTACCTGTCTGCCATTGGTTCGTTCTTGATGGGGCCGGCCATCGCCGCGCTGGCTGGAATCTTCCTGATCTTCACCGGCGGCAAGACGTCGTCGGTACTGTGCCTTGCGACTTATGCGCTCGCCTCGCTGGTCTGCGTGACGCCGGGCCTGTGGCTGAAGCGGATCATCTGCTTCGTGCCGCTGATCGTGATGAACCTGCTGACGGTCGGCAGCGTCATGAGCCCGGCGCTCGGAGCGATGACGCGGCTGCTTCCGCTCGATCCCACCTTCACCGGCCGTTCCGCCATCTGGGAGTTCGCGCTCGCAGCTGTCGCGGAGAAGCCGATCATCGGTCACGGCTACGCCGCGTTCTGGGACGACGTGGCCGCGCGGCAGACCGCCCAGGGCGCCGAATGGGCGACGAGCGCGGCGCACAGCCACAACAGCTATCTCGACCTCGCGGTCACCATCGGCCTGCCGGGGCTGTTGCTGGTGATCCTCGTCTTCGTGCTCGCGCCGCTCGGCAATTTCCAGACGGCCCGAACTCACAACCGCAGCGGTGCCTTGGCAAAGCTGTTCCTGACCGTATGGCTGTTCGGCCTGTACTACGGAGCCACCGAGACCTTCCTGCTCGAACGGCAAAATCCGATCTGGTTCATGTTCACTGTTGCCGTGGCCGGCCTG
The DNA here is from genome assembly GCF_021052305.1 of Bradyrhizobium sp. WU425. NCBI lineage: Bacteria > Pseudomonadati > Pseudomonadota > Alphaproteobacteria > Hyphomicrobiales > Nitrobacteraceae > Bradyrhizobium > Bradyrhizobium sp. WU425. Next base: position 1,380,081 of record NZ_CP088089.1, read on the forward strand.
CACTTCCTGGCCAGGTTCCAATGCGTCGCGGAAATGGAACCGGACCCCGACGACTTGTCGCAGCCGATGCAGGTGCAGTGGCATCAGCTTAACGATAAGCCGTGAGCTCACTTGTGGCGGCGACAAAACATAATCTATCTGGAAACACCAGTAATCGTATGTCCCGCGGATGACGATCCTCAGCGTCGAGCAACCAGATGGTCTTGTGTCCAGCACGTCGGGAATCGCGGTCGATTTCGTGCGTGAGTGGCCGCTGGCCGCATCGCGCCTGAACGCAGGCCATCGCACTGCATTCCAGCATGGCTACTGGCTCGGCGCCTGGTACGAGGCGTTCCACGATCTCTCGCCGCTGATTGCATTGATCTCCGATGCCACGACCGGCAGGGACATCGCAATGGTGCCGATGATCAGCCACCTCAGGCGCGGCATCCGCATCGTCGAATTCGCCGATTTCGGCGTCTGCGACAACAACGCGCCGATCCTTGCGCTTGATGCCGCATTGGACGCGGCGGCGATGGATGCGATCGGCAAGGCGCTGATCGGCGCATTGCGCGCATTGCCGGACCGCTTCGATCTGCTGCGCCTGAAGAAGATGCCAGCCCAGATCGGCGGAAGCCCGAACCCGCTGGTGTCGCTCGGCCGGATCGGATCCTGCTCGCTCAACGGCAACCTCGTGCTGACCGGCGACGACTATGAAGATTACCAGGCCTCGATCAAGCGCATGCAGATGCCACGCTGCTGGCGCGTCTTCAACCGTCACGCCGGCGCGCGATTCGAGATCGCCACCGATGTCGCGCGTGCGCGCGAGCTGCTGGACGTGATGGATGCCCAGCAGCAGGCGCGCATGCGAAAGCTCGGCTCGCGCTTCGTCCTCAACGACGAAACCCATGCGCAGTTTTATCGCGAGGTCGCGCGTCGGGGCGTCGCGAACGGTTATGCCGTCATCTCGGCGCTGGTTTGCGACGAGGCCATTGTCGCCACCGCGCTCGGCGTCAGGTTCGGTGAGACCTATTTCCTGCTGCGCATCAGCCACACCGGCGATTCCTGGTCGAACTGCTCGCCGGGGCTGCTCGTGACCGAGCGCACTATGGCGGCGCTGCATGCGGAAGGCGTGCGCCGTTTCGACCTCAGCATCGGCAACCAGGACTACAAGCGCCGCTTCGGCGCCGAGCCGGTGCCGCTGACGGATGTCAGCGTCGCGCTGTCCTGGCGCGGCATGCCCTTCGCGTGGCGCGACCACGCCGCGCAGGGCCTGCGTCGTCACCCCAGGCTTGCCGCCTTTGCGGCGCAGGCGATGGGCAAGAGGACGCGCTGACGCGCCGCCCTGGATTGTAGGGTCACTCGATTATCGCAATCGTTGTGTTATCGTCGCCTGTTTCCGGAGGCGACATGGAAGATAGTTCGGCAAAATATCGCGCATTCTATGCACAGTTGATCAGCGCCGCGGCGAGGGCCGCGGACCCCCGTATCGAAGAAGCGTTTCGCACCGTCAGGCGCGAGACGTTCGCCGGACCCGGGCCGTGGTCGATCTCGGTTGGCGGCCACCCCTATGTTGTCACACCCGATGATGATCCCGCTTTCCTCTATCAGAACACGCTGCTCGCGCTCGACAGCGCGCGGGTCTCAATATCGGGATGCCCGGCGCGCACGCCTATTGGCTCAGCGGTTGCGCGGTGAAGGAAGGCGAGACTGTGATCCAGATCGGCGCGGGGAGCGGCTATTACACCGCAATCCTCGCGCATCTCGTCGGCCCCGGCGGCCGCGTCCATGCCTACGAGATCGACGAACGTCTGGCAGGCCTCGCGCGCGAGAATCTGAAGGACATCGCCCATACGGACGTGCGGGATCGATCGGGCATCGCGTCCGATCTTCCCAAAGCCGACGTGATCTATGTCTGCGCGGGTGCGGCGCAGCCGGCCACCGAATGGCTCGATGCCTTGCTGCCCGGTGGGCGGCTGGTGTTTCCACTCGCGCCCGAAGGCATGATCGGCGGCATGTTGATGATCACGCGCCCCGACGAGGGGGCGGTCTGGCCCGCCAAATTCCTCGGGCGTGCCCAATTCATCGGCTGCGCGGGATTGCAGAACGCGGATGCCGCCCGGCGACTGGCCGAGGCGTTCGCAAGGGGGTGGGAGGGCGTGCAGTCGTTGCGGAGAGAGGGCGCTCCCGACGAGACCTGCTGGTTCGCCGGTGAGGGCTGGTGGCTGTCGACAGCGCCGGCGCCTGTCGCGACTGCGCCCATTAAGCCCAACGCGGACATCACGCAGGCCTAGTGGCTAGAGCATCATGACTTCGCGCAGCCGGCACAGTGAAAGCGGCCGCGTGAGGCCTTGAACAGGCTCCGGCAATACCAGCGCCGCGCCAGCGCCTGAGCGGGCCTGCGGATCATCTGCGCGATCAACAAGAGTTCGAAAGCCATTCGTATCGCTTTTGGTGAAATATCCTGGCCACAGAGATGGGGCGGCATCTCCAGAAGAGAATGCCGCCCAGATCGCACCTGCCATGCAGTGGTTCGGACGTAAAGCTTAACCGCGCTCAGCCGTGCAGCTTCCGGGCTGTCTCCGCGATCTGGCGGCCCTGATAGCGTGCGCCGGCGAGCTCGTTGGCGCTGGGCTGCCGGCTGCCGTCGCCTCCGGTGATCGTGGTGGCGCCGTAAGGCGCGCCGCCGGTGACCTCGTCGAGCTTCATCTGGCCGGCAAAGCCGTAATTCAGGCCGACCACGACCATGCCGAAATGCAACAGGTTGGTGATGATCGAGAACAGCGTCGTCTCCTGACCACCATGCTGGGTCGCGGTCGCCGTGAAGGCGCCGCCGACTTTGCCGTGCAGCGCGCCCTTGGCCCAGAGACCGCCGGCCTGGTCGAGGAAGTTCGCCATCTGCGAGGCCATGCGGCCGAAGCGGGTGCCGGTGCCGACAATGATCGCGTCGTAATTGGCGAGGTCGTCGATCGTGGCGACGGGGGCGGCCTGGTCGAGCTTGTAATAGGACGCCTTGGCGACCTCGGCCGGCACCAGCTCGGGTACGCGCTTGATGTCGACGGTGGCACCGGCTTCGCGCGCGCCTTCGGCAACGGCATTGGCAATCGTTTCGATGTGGCCATAGGCGGAATAATACAGGACGAGAACTTTGGTCATGATGTCTCCGATGGGATTGAGTGAGTGCTTTTTTTGGGTCGTCATGCCCGGGCTCGTCCCGGGCATCCACGTTCTTGTTCGCTCGTCGCGGGGCGTGGATGGCCGGGACAAGCCCGGCCATGACAGAGAGAGCCGTTACGCCGCGTCGACGAGCACGATCTCGGAATCTTCGAGTGCCGTGATTTTCAGCCTGTCCTCGTCGCGGATCGCGGCGCCGTCGCGGGCGTTGACGCGCACGCCGTTAATTTGGACTGACCCCGCCGCGGGCACCAGATAAAGGTGCCGCGACTTGTGCGGCACGTACTCGGCGCTCTCACCGGCCTTCAGCGTGGTGGCGAGCACCCGCGCATCGGCGCGGATCGGCAGCGCGTCCGTGTCATGCTCGAAGCCGCTCGCGATGGTGACGAGCTTGCCCGAGCGGTCTCCTTTCGGAAACGGCTTCGAGCCCCAGGTCGGCTGCCCGCCGCGCGCGGTCGGCTCGATCCAGATCTGGAAGATGCGTGTCTTGGTCGACTCGAGATTGTACTCGGAGTGGCGGATGCCGCTGCCGGCGCTCATCACCTGCACGTCGCCCGCTTCGGTGCGGCCTTCGTTGCCGAGGCTGTCCTGATGGGTGATCGCGCCCTCGCGCACATAGGTGATGATTTCCATGTTGGCGTGGGGATGGGCGGGAAAGCCGGTGTTCGGCGCGATCTCGTCGTCGTTCCAGACCCGCAAGGCGCCGTGACCCATGTTGTCGGGGTCGTAATGGCTTGCGAAGGAGAAATGATGCTTGGCATTGAGCCAGCCGTGATCGGCGCCGCCGAGCTTTGCGAAGGGTCTGAGTTCGATCATCTGCGTAATTCCTTGTTTTGGCGGATGGCGCCTTGATCAGGCGCCAAAACCGCCGTCGACATTGAGCACCGTGCCGGTGACGAAGGAGGCTTCCGGACTTGCGAGGAACACGACGCCAGCCGCGACTTCCTCGGGGCGGCCGAAGCGCTGCAACGCGTGCTGCTTGCGCTGGGTCTCGGCGAACTCGCCGCCGTCCTTCGGGTTCATGTCAGTGTCGATCGAGCCGGGCTGCACCACATTCACGGTGATGCCGCGTGGGCCGAGGTCGCGCGCTGCGCCCTTGGTGTAACCGACCACGGCGGCCTTGGTGGCGACGTAGTCCGCAAGACCCGGGAACGAGGCGCGATCGGCGAGCATCGAGCCGACGGTGACGATGCGGCCGCCTTCGCCCATCAATTGCGAAGCGGCGCGGATCGCAGCGATCACGCCATGCACGTTGATGGCATCCTGGCGGGCGAGCGCTTCGGTGTCGGCATTGGCGTCATCGATCGCACCGCCGCTCGCGACGCCGGCATTGTTGACGAGGATGTCGAGATGGCCGAACTCCTTCGCGACGTCGTTGACGAGCTGCGTCACGTCCTTGGCCGAGGCCTGGTCCGCCTTGAAGGCGCGGGCATTGACGCCTCGGGCCTTCAACTCGGTGACGACGGATTCCGCCTTTTCGGGAGAGGCAACGTAGCTGATCGCGACATCCGCGCCTTCATCGGCGAGGGCGCGAGCAGAGGCCGCGCCGATACCGCGCGAGCCACCAGTGACGAGGGCAACCTTGCCTGAGAGCTTCTTGGTCATTGGATTTCTCCATTCCTGAATTTCTGATGACCCTTGGATAAGCCTCTGTTTGTGGTATAGAAATAGAAACTGTCGAAACACATTGTTTCCTTAAACATCCCAATTGGATCCGCTTTCATGGCCAAACTCCCCGATTTCGAGGCGCTCGCGATTTTCGCAAAAGTCGTGGAATTACGGTCGTTTGCGGGGGCCGCTGGTGAGCTCGCGATGTCCAAGGCGACGGTGTCCAAGGCGGTCACGCGCCTCGAAGAGCGGCTCGGCGCCCGGCTGTTCAACCGCACCTCACGCCGGCTCGCGCTGACCGATGCCGGGCATAAGCTCGCCGAGCGTGCGACGCGCCTGCTGTCCGACGGCGAGGCGGCGGAGAACGAGGCGCTGGCGCAATCGGTCGCACCGCGCGGCCTAGTGCGGCTCGCCGTGCCCATGACATTCGGGATCAAGGCGGTGGCGCCGCTGCTGCCGGAGTTCTTCGAGGCGTATCCGGAGGTCTCGGTCGATCTGCACTTGAGCGATGCGACCATCGATTTGATTGGCGAGGGCTTTGACATGGCGGTGCGGATCGCGCGGCTGCCGGATTCCTCGCTGATCGCCCGCCGGCTCTTCACCATGCCGCGTTTCACGGTGGCCGCGCCGTCATATCTCGAGCAACACGGGCGGCCAACGCATCCGATGCATCTGGCCGAGCACAAATGCTTCAGCTACGCCTATCTCTCCACGCCCAACGTCTGGCACTACACCAACTCGGCCGGCGAGCAGGCCAGCGTACGTCCGGGCGGACAGCTCCGCGTCAACAACGGCGAAGCGGTGATGCCGGCGCTGATCGCCGGCCTCGGCATCGCCGACCTTCCGGAATTCATCGTCGGTGACGCCATCTCCTCCGGCGAGGTCGAAGTGATCCTGAAGGACTGGAAGCAGGTCGAAGGCGCCGTGCATCTGGTGACGCCACCTGGCGGCCCGCGCCCCGCGCGCGTCGAGGCGCTCGGTGATTTTCTCGCGGCGAAGCTGCCGGGGACGTGCAAGCGGCGAGTGCGCGGAAAGGCAAAGCCGTCTTAGAAAAGCCGTCGTAGAGCGAGCGGCTTCATCGACCTCCGTCATTGCGAGGAGTGAAGCGACGAAGCAATCCAGAATGTCTCCGCGGAGGTATTCTGGATTGCTTCGCTGCGCTCGCAATGACGGGTTGGACTAAGACACCTTCTCACCATTGCGCACCACAATTCGCAAGCTCGGCTTCAACGTCTCCTCCAGTTGCGACTTCAAATCATGAACACGCGGATCGCGCGAACGCTTCGCGCAGACCGCGTATTGGTGCACGGATTGCGCCAAGGCGCGTCGCGCTTCCGGCGTTCGCGTCACGTCCGGCTTTGAAAGCCGCAAGACGATGGCGGCGAGATTCACCAGCATCTCGTCCAGCGCCACGTCAATGGTCTGAAGTCTATTCATCGCTCCACTCCCTGGGAGGCAACGGTGAGCCCAGGGGGGCGTTCCTGACCGGGCGGAACATGGATAATGCTTCGTTAATCCCGCCGCGCGGCTTGTTCTTGCGGACGGTCACGCTAGGCTGGCAGCGAAATAAGAAAACAGGGGGAAATCTGCCATGGATCGACGCGATGTCCTGCGCGCGGCTGCCGCATTGCCGTTGTTGCCTGTGTTGTCGAGCGCGGCTTTCGCGCAAGCCTATCCCTCTCGCAACGTCACCATGATCGTGCCGTTTCCGGCCGGCGGCCAGGCGGATCTTGCGGCGCGCCCCGTCGCACAGGCGCTGGAGCGAATCCTCGGCAAGGCGGTCATCGTCGACAACCGCGCCGGCGGTGGCGGTGGATCCGTCGGCAATGCCGCGGCGGCGCGCGCCGAGCCCGACGGCTACACGCTGCTGATGACGCTGTCCTCTCTCGCGGTGCTGCCCGAGGCCGACCGGCTGTTCGACCGTCCGGTCGCCTACGAGCTCTCGCAGTTCATGCCGATCGCGCGGGTGCTGGCCGATCCCACGCTGCTCGCGGTGCCCGCCTCGGCGCCATGGAAGACCGCGCAGGATTTCGTCGAGGATGCCAGGAAGCGTCCCGGCCAGATCACCTACGGCTCATCGGGGCCTTACGGCACGCTGCACGTGGCGATGGAGATGTTTGCGAGCAGCGCCGACATCAAGCTGCTGCATGTGCCGTTTCGCGGCGCCGGACCGGCGCTCACCGCGCTGCTCAGCGGCACCGTGCAGGCGATCGCCGCCGCACCGGGAACGCTGAAGCCGCAAGTGGAGGACGGCAAGCTGCGCGTGCTCGGCAATTGCGGCGCCAAGCGCGTCGCAAGCTTCCCCGATGTGCCGACCTTCCAGGAGCTCGGTTACAAGGACGTCGAGATGTACATCTGGGCCGGACTCTTTGCACAGAGTGCTCTTCCCGCGCCGATCGCGACTCGCCTGCGCGAGGCGATGGCGCAGGTGATGACGAGCCCCGACGTGCTCAAGGCCTTCGAAACGTCGGGCAGTTTCGTTGCCTATCAGGACGCGCCGGCGTTTGCCGAGTTCGTGGCGGTCGACAGCGCGCGGCTGATTGCTGCGGTGAAGAAGATCGGCAAGGTCGAATAGGTTCCTGGCCCGTTTTCACAATTTTTTGTTGGTCCAGAACCTCTCCGCGTCTCATTGATTGAACAGAATTCGAGAGACTCGCGAAGGAATCGGACATGCGAACAGAGCGGATCGCGCTGGGTGTGGCGCTTGCAATCGGCGGCATCGTCGCGCAAGGCGCTGCATCCGCTGAAGAGTATCGCGGAACCATGGAGCAGCAGATGGCCTGCACGCCGGATGTGTGGCGGCTGTGCAGCGATCAGATCCCTGATGTGAGCCGCATTACGGCCTGCTTGCGGCAGAATACGCCCCAGCTCTCCAGCGGCTGTCGCGCGGTGTTCCAGTCCAACAACCAGATGCCGCCGCAGCAGCAGGTTCCGGGCAATCGCGCCGCGCCGGCGCCGCGATACAACAATGTGCCGCCACCACCTCCGCAGGCGCAGCCGCGGCCTTATGACGATAGCGACGATTAGTGCTGCCCAAGCATGATCGGGGCGCGCGCGCGCAGCAGTGGGCGCGAAGCGCGGTTGTGCCGCCTCGTTCAGCGCTCGCCCTTGCCGTCCGACTCAGGTCGATCCCGGAGCGCCGTCCGCATGATGGCGCCGAAGAGCAAAGCTGCCACCGGCCAATGGAACCAGATCTTGTGCATGCCGGTGAAAATATTGATCAGAATCAGAAAGGCCGACACCGTGAGGGCCGCCGCAACCGGGCGGGGCAGCTTCGCCAGTCCGTCTGAAACGAAGCCCATCCAATTGGATGACTCGGATCTGTCGCGGTGCGCGGCGTCAGTTTGCGAGCCCGCACTTGCGGTCTGAGATGTCAGGCGTTCGCCAGGCGGAAAGCTCCGTGCTTGAGCGGTTTGGCCGCTCATGGTCACACGATAGCTGGTCACGGGAGCAATGTTTTTCATTGGACGCTGGCCGAGGCAGTCGAAGCCAACAGATAATTTGTTGTGCACCTGATCATAGGCGGAGCTGGAGATCACGATACCACCGGGTTCGGCAAGTTCTTGCAGACGCGCCGCGATATTGACCCCGTCTCCATAGAGGTCGGAACCATCCACCATCACATCGCCGAGATTGATGCCGATGCGAAACCGCATCGGGGGAGGTGGGCCCGAATCCTGGTTGGAAATTTCCTGCTGAATCTCGACCGCACACTGCACGGCTTCCACGACGCTGGCGAATTCGGCGATGACGGCATCGCCCCAGGTATTCACGATCCGGCCGTCATGGCGCTCCACCAATCGCGCGATGGCCGTGCGATAGCGGCGGAGTGTCTCCAGCGTTCCCGCCTCGTCTGCTTCCATGAGACGAGAATAGCCGTGCACATCAGCGCATAGCACGGTGGTCAGCCGCCGTTTGACCTTATCATCGGGCATGGTCCGTACATTAGCCTCCCTGACCGGCAAATGCATCAGGCATCCCCCAGCTGCCTTACGGCCTGACTTCGCAGACATCGACCCATTCAGCCCGGGTCAGCTCCGCCATCCGCTCCGGCGTGATGCGCACGGCGCTGTGGGTCGAGCCGGCGGCCGGCACCACCACGTCGAACGCTTTCAGCGAGACGTCGCAATAGACCGGCAGCGGCGCCTTTAATCCGAACGGGCAGACGCCGCCGACCTCGTGGCCGGTGATCTCGGCGACCTCTTCCAGTCCCAGCATTTTCGGCTTGCCGCCGAACGCCGCCTTCACCTTCTTGTTGTCCATGCGCGAAGTGCCGGCCGCGACGATCAGGATCACGCGCTCGCCGATCCGCAACGACAGCGTCTTGGCAATCCGTCCGGGCTCGACGCCATAAGCCTCGGCGGCCAGCGGCACTGTCGCGGAGCTGATCGGGGATTCGATAACTGATATGTCGGGGGCTTTCTCGGCGAAGAAGGCGCGAACGGATTCCAGGGTCATTCAGGTCGGCTCATTCCAGACTTACGGTTGGGCGGCGATGCCTAAGCAACTTGGCAGCTCCGAGAGCGCCCGGATGCGATGATCCGGCGCAAAGCCGAGCTCGTCCATCTGGGTGCGGATCGCCTTGAACATCGTCAGCGGTGCCACGAGTTCGTTCTCGACGCAAGCCAGCGCCATCGCTTCCGGCGTCACCCGTTCGATCCAGGCAACGTTCAGTCCGAATGCTTTCGCGCCCGCGACATCCCAGGGATTGGAGGAGACGAACAGCACCTCGTCAGGCGCGGTGCCGAGCACTTCGCCGATCAGCTCATAGGCCTCCGGGCTCGGCTTGAAGATCTTCTTCGCGTCGACGCTGATCGTGGCGTCGAGCAGGGCGTCGAGGCCGGAGTTGCGCACGAGCGCATTCAGCATGTCCGGACTGCCGTTGGAGAGGATGGCGAGCTTTCGCGGTTTCAGAGCCGTGAGCGCCGCCGTCGCATCCGGATAGAGATCGAGATGAAGGTACTTCTCGACGACGCGCTCGAATGCCTCATTCTCGTAAGCGAGCCCGAGCACGCGCAGCGTATAGGCAAGCGAGTCGCGCGTGATGGCTGCAAAGTCCTGGTAGCGCCGCATCAGCGAGCGCAACCAGGTGTATTCGAGCTGCTTGATTCGCCAGATCTGCGTGATGATCTCACCGTAGCCCGGAAACGCATCCTCGGTGGTCTCGGCGACCGACTGGATATCGTAAAGCGTTCCGTAGGCATCGAAGACAACGGCTTTGAGACTCAATTGACCTGTCCTCCGGGATCGTTGCGGTCCCACGGACTATACAAGGCGCCGCGGTATCGATCCAACACGGAAACGCGAACTGAGCCCCTCGCTTCTAAAGCCTGATCACGATCTTGCCGAAGTGTGAGCCGGTCCGCAGGTGCGCATACGCTTCGGGAACGTCGTCGAAGTCGTAGACCCGATCCACGATCGGGTGGATCGCGTGTTCGGTCAGGAAGCGATTCATCGCGGCAAAGTGTTCGACCGATCCGACGGTGACACCGATGATGTCGGCATTCTCCCACTGAAGGCGCGCGAGGTCCGGCTTGGGACCGAACCCCGTCAAGACACCGATCTGGACGATCTTGCCACCCGAAGCGACCGATCGCAGCGATCGGTCGTAGGTGCCGGGACCGCCGAGTTCGAGGATGTGACTGGCACCTCTGCCATCCGTTGCGTTCATCAGCGCGACATCCCAGTCGGGCGTGTCGCGGTAGTTGATAAGAATCGAGCCGCCCAGCGCCTTGGCGCGGGCGAGTTTTTCGTCGGAGGAGGATATCACGATCGCACGCGCCCCCAGCGCCACTGCGAATTGAAGCCCGAACAGCGCGACGCCGCCTGTTCCCTGGACCAGCAGCGTGTCGCCTTTGCGCATCCCGCCGCGTGCGATGAGGCCATGGAAAGCCGTGACGCCGGCACAGGGCAGGGTCGCTGCCTCCACCGCGGACAGATGGGCCGGCACTGAGACCAGCGCGGTCGCCGGCAGCACGACATACTCAGCCAGCATTCCATCCATCGTGTTGCCACCGAGGGATGACGGAATATAGCTGGACTTGAACGGCCCCGAGATCCAATCGCGGAAGAACGACGCAGCGACGCGGTCTCCGAGTCGCCATTGCGCGACGCGGGCGCCGATGGCGTCAACGACACCCGCACCGTCGGAGAGTGGCACGCGGCCGTTGATCTCGCCTTGGCCTGCACGGTCGAGGATCAGGAGGTCGCGGTAATTCAGACTTGCCGCTTCGACCCGAATGCGGACCTCGCCATCGGAGGGTTCGGGTTTGCCGACGTCGACGCACGCAAGGCGGCCAGCACCAGCATGGCCATTCAAATGGTAGGCTTTCATCGTTGCTCCCTTCACAAGTGGCATTCACTTGGACGAGCAAAGTCTTTAGGGTCTGACAGTGCTGTCAGGGTCAAGAGGCTTCAGATGAAGATCGGCGAACTCTCCCGGCGGACGGGGGTCAGCGTCCGAATGCTGCGCTACTACGAAGGCGAAGGACTGCTCGCGCCGCTGCGGACGAACTCCGGCTATCGCGACTACGGCCAGGCCGAAGAGGAAACCGTACGGCGCATCAAGATGCTCGGCGGCGCCGGGATGACGCTCGAAACCATCAAGCGGTTGCTCCCTTGCGTGCGGAACAACGATCCGGCTTTCACGCCGTGCAACGAGTTGCGAAAAATACTCACGCAGCAGGTCGGTCTGATCGACGAACGTATCGAGACGCTCAGCCAGAGCCGGACAATCCTGGCCGGCTTCCTCGCAAGCGTGAACTGATCGCATAACATAGCCATCAGATTCACCGCGCCAAAGTCTTCGGCCCTCAGGGCCGGAGCGTGAGGGCTTCGATAGCAGCGTCGAAACCCTCGATGCGCTGATGAGTATGCGCCTAGATCCCCAGCAGCTTTCGCGCGTTGGCCTTGAGCACCTTCGGCCGGACCTCGTCGCGGATCTCGATCTTGGCGAAGTCCGACAGCCAGCGGTCGGGCGTGATCACCGGCCAGTCCGAACCGAACAGCATCTTGTCCTGCAGGATCGAGTTGATGTAGCGCACCAGGATCGGCGGGAAATATTTCGGCGACCAGCCCGAGAGGTCGATGTAGACGTTGGGCTTGTGGGTCGCGACCGACAGCGCCTCTTCCTGCCAGGGGAAGGAGGGATGGGCGAGAATGATCTTGAGGTCGGGGAAATCGGCCGCGACGTCGTCCATGTACATCGGGTTGGAATATTTCAGCCGCATGCCCATGCCACCGGGCATGCCCGAGCCGACGCCGGTCTGGCCGGTGTGGAACAGCGCGATCGCGCCGCCATTGTTGATCTCTTCATAGAGCGGATAGGCCATGCGGTCGTTGGCGTAGAAGCCCTGCATGGTTGGGTGGAATTTGAAGCCGCGCACCCCGTATTCCTCGATCAGCTTGCGCGCCTCGCGCACACCGAGCTTGCCCTTGTGCGGGTCGATCGAGACGAAGGGGATGAGAACGTCGAGATGGTCGGAGGCGATCTCCAGCATCTCCTCATTCTTGTAGCGGCGGAAGCCGGTCTCGCGCTCGGCGTCGACGGGGAAGATCACCGCGGCGATGTTCTTGGACCGATAGTAGGCGGCGGTCTCCGGCACGGTCGGCGGATGCTTGTGCGGCGACTTGAAATAGTCCGCCATCTGCGCCTGGAAGTCGTCATAGCCGTCGTCGGGATGGGTGCCGCAGGGCTCCTCGGCGTGGGTGTGGATGTCGATGGCAACGACGTCGTCGATGTTCGGCAGCTTCAGCTTCGGCATGGGTTTCCTCCCGACGGGTTGCCGAATTGATTATATGATATAACGAACTTGGCAAGGCATTGTGGGACAAGGCGTTGTGGGGCGGGCTTCGTCCGAGATGCTGATTGGGCCGATCCGGCCGCTTCTACTTTGCATGGGGTTGTTTTCCTGAATTTGCTGGGTGGGATCGGGCCAGTTAACATTGACATCCGGTCCTCCCATGCCTTAAGAACCGCCCCGTCCCGGGCGGTCGGTCCGCCAGCGGGAAAATCTCATTTTGCCTCATTCGCGCGTGCCGAAACGGTAGTGCCGAACACGGCCTTTCGAACGTTCAGGATTCTGCCATGAAGGTCCGTAACTCGCTGAAATCGCTGCGCGGTCGCCATCGCGCCAACCGCCTGGTCCGCCGCAAGGGCCGGGTCTATGTGATCAACAAGGTGCAGCGCCGCTTCAAGGCTCGCCAGGGCTGATTTGGGCGGCTGATTTCGCCCTGTCTGACGCTCGCGCGCCCGCAAGACCACGGTCTCACACGAGTTTGACGCCGCCCCTGCTTTGCAAGGGCGGCTTTGCGCGTTTAGACTTCGACCATGGCAGTGAGATTCCTCTTCGCGCGCACCCTGTGTCTGGCTCTTGTGCTGGGAGCCGCCGGCCTCGCTCCGGCGCTGGCGCAGGCTGATCCGCCGGCTCCGCCCGGCAAGCAGAAGAAACTTCCGGAAGCGCCGGCCAAGCTGCCCAAGGTCGACCGCACCAAGAATCTCGATTTCCTGTTCGGCGCGCTGAAAGCTGCGCCCGACGAAGCCAGCGCCAAGCATGTCGAGGCGCGGATCTGGGCGATCTGGATCCAGACCCCGAGCGACACCGCGGCGCTTTTGATGGCGCGGGCCAAGACCGCCGTCGACGCAAAGAAGATCGAGGTTGCGATCAAGCTGCTGGATTCGGTCGTCAAGCTCAGGCCCGACTACATCGAGGCCTGGAATCGTCGCGCGACGCTCTACTACATGCAGAACGATTATGGCCGTTCGCTCGCCGACATTCGCGAGGTGTTGATCCGCGAGCCTCGTCATTTCGGCGCGCTCGCAGGCCTCGGCATGATCATGCAGGAGGTCGGCGACGAAAAGCGCGCGCTCGAAGCCTACCGCAAGGCGCTCGCCGTCAATCCGCACCTCGAGAAGATCCCCGACCAGGTCAAGGCGCTGACCGAGAAGGTCGAAGGCCGCGATATTTAGCGGACAAGTCGATCATTGCTCGAGCGAATGCGGCGCAGGGGGATTAACCACGATGACACGCGCCGCGTTACAAGGGGTGTGGCTGGCACCGCCGCAGACCTACCTTCATGGCGGGAGCACAGCCATGAAGCGTTTGATCTTTGCAGGTACGTTGCTGTTGGCGTCGGGCACGGCGAGCCTCGCCGACGGACTGTTCTGGGTGGTCGGCAATCGCGCCACCGGAAAATGCAACATCGTGACCAGCAATCCCGTGATCATCGGCGACGTCTGGTTCGGTGACGGTCCTTACAAATCGAAGGCCGACGCCAAGCTTGCCCGCTCGACCATCCGCGCCTGTCCCGCACCCACGCCTGACGAGGAAAAGGACGAGGACAGCACGAACTAGGTCGACAGCAATCTAGTGCAAAACGCTGCCCTCGCGCTCGGCGAGTCCGCGATCGACCGCTGCGGCGTAGGCCTTTGCAAGCTCCGTCTCGAGGTGCTCGTTGATCAGCAGCAGCGCGCGCACGGCACCGCGCAGGTCACCGTGGCAGCTTGCCACGATCTCGTCGATCGCAGTATCTTTGGATCTCAGGCTCATCGAAATTCTCCGGTTCAAATCAGGATAAATCCTGCCGGTCTTCCCGCATCCCTGAGGGTTGCGAGCACGATCGGCGCCCACCTGCGTCTAAATGGCGGAACCGACCATGGCGATTATAAGGAAGCCGCGATGACGAGTGCATGAAGCTGTTTCGAAGCCTACGTGCTCCGGGGAGCGGTATTGATTTCATTGCGTTTTTCTCGCTTGAATTATGCACATATCCACAGCCCCGGCATTTCAAGTGGAGCGCGGGGGCTCCCCGGGCGAAACTGCCGGCCGCAAGCCACGTAACTGCCCTGTGCCTTGGGTCGCCCGGATTCCGTCCATGATCGTGATGTCAGTCGTGACCGCGCTGGTTGTGCTGGCGCTGGTCACGCAGGCCGGCGTCCTCGCCGTGCAACGCGCCTTTCCACCGCAGGGCCGGATGATCGAGGTCGAGGGTGCCGTGCTTCACCTCGTCGATATCGGCCCGCGCGATTCGGGCCTGCCGATCGTGATGCTGCACGGCGCGAGCTCCAACCTCGAGGCAATGCGGCGGCCGCTCGGCGATCTCCTCGCCAGGAACCATCGCGTCATCCTGATCGACCGTCCCGGCCACGGCTGGAGCACGCGGGCGCGGCGGCAGGATTCGACGCCGGAGGTCCAGGCGCGAATGATCGATGAGGCGCTAGGCAAGCTCGGGATCGATCGCGCGGTGTTCGTGGTGCATTCCTGGAGCGGCGCGCTCGGCGCGCGGCTGGCGCTCGATCATCCCGGCCGCGTCGCGGGCCTTGTGATGCTCGCGCCCGTCACCCATCCTTGGCGCGGCGGCGTCGGCCGCTACAACGAGATCATCGCAACGCCCGTAATCGGCCCGCTGCTCGCCTACACCATAACCCTCCCGCTGGGCTATTTCCTGAGCGAGTCCGGCGCGCGCAACGTCTTCCTGCCGCAAACGATGCCGGACGGTTTCGTGCAGGACTCCGCGACGCCGTTGCTGCTGCGCCCGCGCGAGTTCATCGCCAATGCCTATGATCTGGTGTCGCTGAAGCAGGCGGTGGCTGCGCAAGCTCCGCGCTACGGCGAGATAACGGCGCCGGTCACGATCATCGCCGGCGAACCCGACAAGACGGTAAAGACCGCCATTCACGCCCGCCCGTTCGCCGCCACCGTGCAGAATGCCAAGCTGATCGTGCTGCCTGATCTCGGCCACATGGTGCAGAACGCGGTGCCCGATCTCGTGAAGACAGAGATCGAGACGATGATCGGGAAAATCGTCCCGGCGCAGGCGACCGCCGATTAGAGCGTTTTCGAGCGAAGTGGATGCCGGTTCGCGTGAAGAAAACGCGTCAAAACGAGAAGCTGGAGCTTCGGTTCAGAACCGAAGCTCCAGCGGCCGCCGTTCGCGCGCTTACTGCTTGATCTTTCCGTCTTTGTCGAACTGCGACACGTAGGCCCAGAGATTGTTGATCTCGGTCTCGTTCTTGATGCCGGCGAACGCCATCTTGGTGCCGGGGATCTTGGCCTTGGGGTCCTTGATGTATTCCTTGAACACGGCCTCGTTCCAGGTGATGCCGGAATTCTTGTTGGCGTCGGAGTAATTGTAGTCCGGCGCGGTGCCGGACTTGCGGCCGTCGAGGCCGTTGAGCTCGGGGCCGACCTTGTTCTTGGCGCCTTCGCCGATCGCGTGACAGGCCAGGCATTTGTTGAACGACGACTTGCCGGCCGCGACGTCCTGCGCCATCGCGGCGGGTGCGGTGGCAATCGCGGTGAGGATGGTCAATGCGCCAAAAATCAGTTTTGTCATCGGGTGCTCTTCGTCTCTTCCCTGGGGGCTGGTCAGTTGCATGCCTGATCGGCAACGGTCGGACCTGCCGGTTTTGGCAGGCCTGCTCGGATTGGACAAGCCGCCAAACCATGGCAGGTTTCACGATTTCCTACTTGTCCCAGAGCGAACTCGCGCAGGATCGTCGATCCGACTTTCGGACGGCCTACCCAAACCACCGCGGACGTGGTTGATTTACCGCGACAAATCGATCATGCGGCCTTGGCCGGAAGGATATGCCATGAAGGAAATGTTATGGCCATCATGATGCCCGCGAGCGACCAGGCCGTGCTCGCGCGCCGCGCCGAGATCGTGGCTGCATTGCGCGCAATCGTGCCGGGCGAAGGCGTGATCGACAGCGCCGCCGAGATGCGGGCCTATGAATCCGATGGGTTGACGGCCTATCGGCAGCCGCCGATGGTCGTTGTGCTGCCCGACACGACCGAGCAGGTTTCGCTGGTCCTGAAATATTGTGCAGGGCAGGGCATCAAGGTGGTGCCCCGCGGCTCCGGCACCTCGCTGTCCGGCGGCGCGCTGCCGCTGGAAGACGGCGTGCTTCTGGGCCTCGGCAAGTTCAAGCGCATCCGCGAGATCGATTTCGACAACCGCGCCGTCGTCACCGAACCCGGCGTCACCAACCTCGCGATCAGCCAGGCCGTCGCCCATGCTGGGTTCTACTACGCGCCGGATCCGTCCTCGCAGATCGCCTGCTCGATCGGCGGCAATGTCGCGGAGAATTCGGGCGGCGTGCACTGCCTGAAATACGGCATGACCACCAACAACGTGCTCGGCTGCGAGATCGTGCTGATGAGCGGCGAGATCCTGCGCATCGGCGGTAAATCGGCGGAGAACTCCGGCTACGATTTGATGGGCGTCATCACCGGCTCGGAAGGCCTGCTCGGCGTCATCACCGAGATCACGGTGCGCATCCTGCAAAAGCCGGAGACGGCGCGCGCGCTGATGGTCGGCTTCGCGCAAGTCGAGGCGGCCGGCGAATGCGTGGCGCGCATCATCGGCGCCGGCATCATTCCCGGCGGCATGGAGATGATGGACAAGCCCGCGATCCACGCCGCGGAGGCCTTCGTCCATGCCGGCTATCCGCTCAATGTCGAGGCCCTCCTTATTATCGAGCTCGACGGTCCCAAGATCGAGGTCGACGAGCTGATCACGCGGGTCGAGACGATTGCGAACGCTTGCGGCTCGACCACCTGCCAGATCTCGACCTCGGAAGCCGAGCGCAATCTGTTCTGGGCCGGCCGGAAAGCCGCCTTCCCCGCCGTCGGCCGCATCTCCCCGGACTATCTCTGCATGGACGGCACCATCCCGCGCGGTGCGCTGCCGAAGGCGCTGGCGCGCATCCGCGAGCTCTCGGAAAAGTACCAGCTCGGTTGCGCCAACGTGTTCCATGCCGGCGACGGCAATCTGCATCCGCTGATCCTCTATGACGCCAACAAGCCCGGCGAGATCGAGCGCGCCGAAGCCTTCGGCGCCGACATCCTGCGCGCCTGCGTCGAGTTCGGCGGCGTGCTCACCGGCGAGCACGGCGTCGGCATCGAGAAGCGCGATCTGATGCCGGAAATGTTCAGCGAGATCGACCTCAACCAGCAGCAGCGTCTGAAATGCGCCTTCGACGCGCAGGGCCTGCTCAATCCCGGAAAGGTGTTTCCGACCCTGCACCGCTGCGCTGAGCTCGGCCGCATGCACGTCCATGCCGGGAAGCTGGCATTCCCGGACATCCCCCGGTTCTAGGCGCTTGCGCCGATGGAAGGGCTTGCGATGCACGCCTCTTTCCTCGGCAATGCCTACAGCAGTCCGTATTGCGCCCGCTCGCGCTTCGCCAGCAGCGGTAGGGCTTCGCCAGCGATCCAGGTCTTGAAATGCGCGCTCTCCTGGTGCGCCTTGAATGCCGCCTCGTCGCGGAACAGTTCGTAGAACAGGAACTGGGCCGGATTGTCCTTTGCGCGCGAGATCAAGAACAGCTTGACGCCGTCCTCGCGCTGGGCCTCCGGCAGGAAGCGGTCGAGGATCGCGGCGATCTTGTCGGCCTCGCCCGGCTTCGCTTCCCATTGCGCGACGACGAGCAGGCCGCCGCCGTCGACGGCGTCGCTGAGCGATTTCTGCGTGGCATAGTGGTTCATGATGTCGTCTCCATCGGTTGGTCTCTCGGTGCAGATTTGTAGCGATCGGCTGTCGGCTTTGGTTCGCCGGTGATCGAAGTGTCGATGTCGTGAATGCTTCGATGAGGATCGAATGTTGGCCGTGGCTCCGAGGTCGAGCCGGATCGCGCGGCAATGGCCGCTGTCGTCACGCTGCATTTGATTTTGGCGGCGAATTTCGCTACCGCCTTTGCCCGTGGATACGCTCAAGGTACGAGACGCCAAAGACGTCGAAGAGGTGGTGCGCGCGGCGATTGCCAATGAGCAGCCGCTCGAGATCATCGGCCATGGCTCCAAGCGCGGCATCGGCCACGCGATGGCGACCAACGCCGTGCTCGACGTCTCCGCGCTGAATGCCATCACCGCCTACGAGCCCAACGAACTCATTGTCACGCTCCAGGCCGGGGCGCCGCTGGCCGACGTGCTGTCGCTGATCGATGCCAAGAACCAGCAATTCGCCTTCGAGCCGATGAACACCGCGCCGCTGCTCGGCACGCCCGCGCTCGGCACCATCGGCGGCATGATCGCGGCTGGCCTGGCCGGTCCGCGCCGGATCAAGGCGGGCGGCGCGCGCGACCATCTGCTCGGGGCGCATGCCGTCTCCGGTTTCGGCGACAGCTTCAAGACCGGCGGCAAGGTGGTGAAGAACGTCACCGGCTACGACCTCTGCAAGCTTCTCGCCGGTTCCTGGGGCACGCTGTCGGTCATGACCGAGGTCACGCTGAAAGTGATGCCCAAGCCGGAGGCCGAGCGGACGCTGTTGCTGCGCGGGCTCGACGATGCCGCCGCCAACAAGGCAATGACGGCGGCGCTCGGCTCGCCTTTCGATGTCTCCGGGGCCGCGCATCTGCCGACATCGGCGTTCCGGACCGAGATCGAAGGTCTCGGCGATATCGCAGGCCAGGGCGAGGCGCTGACCGCGCTGCGGCTCGAGGGCATTACCGTCTCGGCCGCCCACCGTGCCGGCTCGCTGCGCGAATTGCTGGCGCCGTTCGGAACCGCAATTCTCGTCGAGGACACGGCGTCAGCGGCGCTGTGGACCACGATCCGCGACGTCCTGCCGTTCGCGGCCAGTGGCGCGCTGGGGGCCTGGCCGGTCTGGCGGATCGTCTGCCCGCCGGCGTCGGGCGCGGCGCTCGGGACCCTGCTGGCGCGCGAGACCGGTGGCGACGTGATCTACGATTGGGGTGGTGGACTGATCTGGGCGGCGGTGCCACCGAAGCCGGACGCGCATGCTCGGGCCGTGCGCGAACGTACGAATGCCGCCGGCGGGCACGCCACGCTGATCCGGGCGGCCGAGGACATCAGGCGCGCGATCGATGTATTCCACCCGCAAGCCCCTGGCCTTGCCGCCTTGAGCGAGCGGGTCCGCGCCAGTTTCGATCCGAAGATCATCCTCAACCGGGGGCGGCTGACGCGAGGCACTGCCGCATGAAGACCGAATTCTCACTCGCGCAGCTCGCCGATCCCGACATCGCGGAAGCCGACAAGATCCTGCGCGCCTGCGTCCATTGCGGCTTCTGCACCGCAACCTGTCCGACCTATGTGCTGCTTGGCGACGAGCTCGATAGCCCGCGCGGCCGCATCTATCTGATCAAGGAGATGCTGGAGAAGGACCAGACGCCGACGGCCGAAGTGGTCAAACATGTCGACCGCTGCCTGTCGTGCCTGGCCTGCATGACGACCTGCCCCTCGGGCGTGAATTACATGCATCTGGTCGATCAGGCCCGGGTCAGGATCGAGCAGCGTTACGAGCGGCCGCTCGCCGAGCGGCTGCTGCGCCGAGTGCTGGCCTTCGTCCTGCCGCACCCGCAGCGTTTCCGCGCCAGCATGTGGCTGGCGCGGCTGGCCCGCCCGCTGGCCGCGTTCCTGCCGACGCCGCGGCCGTCGGCGACGCCCGGCCTGGTTCTGCGCCTCAAGGCGATGCTGGCGCTGGCGCCGGACCGGCTGCCGCCGCCCGGGCCCGCCGCCGGCAGTGTGTTCGCGGCACTCGGCAAGAAGCGCGGCCGGGTCGCGCTGCTCCAGGGCTGCGCCCAGCAGGTGCTGGCGCCGCGAATCAACCAGGCCGCCATCAGTCTCCTCACGCGCCACGGCATCGAGGTCGTCCTTGTCAGGGACGAGCAGTGCTGCGGCGCCCTGACCCATCACCTCGGCGACGATCAGGACGCATTGGCACGGGCTCGCGCCAATGTCGCGGCGTGGCGCGCGGAAGCGGCCGGCGAGGGGCTCGACGCCATCCTGGTGACGGCGTCAGGCTGCGGCACCGTGATCAAGGACTACGGCTATCTTCTGCGCGAAGACGCTGCGTTTGCCGCCGATGCGGCGAAGGTCTCTGCGCTCGCCAAGGACATCACTGAATACGTCGCCGGCCTTGGACTCGCGGCCACGACGCGACAGGACAACATCGTCGTCGCTTATCACTCTGCGTGTTCGTTGCAGCACGGGCAGAAAATCACGGGCCTTCCGAAAGAATTGCTTTCCAATAACGGATTCGTGGTGAAAGATGTGCCGGAGAGCCATTTGTGTTGCGGTTCGGCGGGGACTTACAACATTCTCCAGCCCGAGCTTGCGGGCCGGTTGCGCGATCGCAAGGTCGCCAACATCGCGAGCGTCAAGCCGGACATGATTGCCGCAGGCAATATCGGCTGCATGGTGCAGATTGCCAGTGGCACGTCAGTTCCGGTCGTACACACGATTGAGCTTCTCGATTGGGCTACGGGCGGGTCGCAGCCGGCATTGAACGCGCAAGACTGAGCTTTCGAAGACTAAGCTTTCGAAGGCTGAGCTTTCGTCCGGAGATAACGGCTGAAGACACCCGATCGACCATTGTTCGGCGGCAACAGGAGGATCACGATGGCGAAAGCGAAGAAGAAAAAAAGCAAGAAGGCCAAAAAGGCCAAGAAGGCAGTAGCGGCGAAGAAGACCTCAAAGAAGGCAGCCAAGAAGTCCGCGAAGAAATCCGCGAAGAAGTCTGCCAAGAAGGCTCCAAAGAAATCTGCGAAGAAGGCCGCGCCAAAGAAGGCCGCTAAGAAGGCTGCGCCTAAGAAGGCCGCCAAGAAGGCTGCGAAGAAAGCGGCGCCGAAGAAGGCGAAGGCAGCTCCGAAGCCGTCAACGCCGGCAGCTCCGGCTCCCGAGCCTGCCGCCGAGACAAGCTGGGCGATGCCTTCGTCTTCTGCGGACACGACACCGGCCGAAGGACAAGGTTAGGCCCAAGGTCAGGCCAAAGGCTGGATCCAATCCGACGACCATGATCGGCAACAGGAAGGCCGCAGCCGGCGATGCTGCGGCCTTTTTGCATCGGCGCGTCGGCGCGCGGGGATGATCTCGTCGGGAAGCAGCCTGATTCGTGGCACGGGCAGCACGGTACCGCCGGACCCGTACTAACGCGGGCCTCCCAGTGCACTTTGGAATGCAAATAATGTGATCGAGAAGACACACGGGCTGACAACCTTTCGTGGAATCGTCAGAACGCCCAAAAAGTCGGCAGATGCCCGCGTTTTTTGCTTCACGGTTTGCCTCACCCCATCCAGATTGCCGCAGTTACGAAATTTGCAATCAGGTCGAGCGTTCCGGGGGCTTCCGGGATCCGGCTGGGGTCTTAGAACTGGTGATGGGGATCGAAATGAAAAAAGTGGCTTTGTTGGCAACGGCGCTGGCAATGGTGACGGGCTCGGCTTTCGCGGCAGACATGCGAGTGAAGGCACTGAAGGCCCCGCCGGTGGTCGCGTTTGATCCCTGGGATATCGCCTTCGGCGGCGCCATCATGAGCGACTACATCTTCCGCGGCGTCACGCAGTCGAACCACAAGCCGTCGGTCGCGGCCTATTTCGAGCCGCGCTACAACGTCAACAAGGACCTCCAGCTCTACGTCGGCGTGTCCGCCGAGAGCATCTCCTTCGCCAATCGCGCTGCTGCTGAAGTCGACATCTACGGCGGTATCCGCCCGACCTTCGGCGCCTTCGCCTTCGATATCGGTGTCTGGGGCTACCTGTATCCGGGCGGCAGCTGCGCCGACAACGTGCTCACCGGCGGCATTCCGGGCGGCAACGTCTGCGGCGTCAGCACGACCACTATCTTCCTCGCCGACGGCAACGTCATGAAGAAGGACGTCAGCTTCGTCGAAGTCTACGGCAAGGTGAACTACACCATCAACGACAGCTTCACGGTCGGCGCGACCGAGTACTACTCGCCGAACTTCCTGAACTCGGGTGCCTGGGGCAACTACGCTTCGTTGACCGCCAAGTACACGGCGCCCAGCACGGCCTTCGGTGCTTCCGGCATGGGCATGTACGTCTCGGGTGAGTTCGGCCGGCAGTGGTTTGGTACTTCGGACGCCTTCTACGGCACCGGCGTCGGCACCGTTTTCGCCAACGGTATCCCCTACAAGGACTACAACACCTGGAACATCGGCATCGGCTTCACCTACAAAGTGTTCACGCTGGACCTGCGTTACTCCGACACCGACCTGAACAAGGGTGATTGCAACGCCTTCACCAGCGCCTTCAACGCCACCGGCACCACCAACGTCACCGCGATCAATCCGGGCGGCGCTGGCTCCAACTGGTGCGGCGCGGCCGGCATTGCCAAGCTGTCGTTCGACCTGACGGCCATGAGCAACCTGAAGTAAGCTTCTTCCCGAAGCGACTTGATGAGGGCGGCAGGGCAACCTGCCGCCCTTTTGCTTTGGGGCTTTGGGGCGTAGGCCAGGGGCCCGCATGGTTCGAGACGCAAGCCTCCGGCGGGCTCCTCACCATGAGGGGGTCACAGATCTCACCGCGAGGACAGACCTCATCCTGAAGGCCCGCCAAAGGCGGGCGTCTCGAAGAATGGCCGCAACGAACGGCCATAGCCTCAGGGCTTCGTCGGGCCGTCTCAGCGTGCCGCGCTCGGCTCCTTCTCGACCGGCACACCACCGTCACCGAGGACGTGGATCGCGCCGTGCTTCACCATCGTCACCTTGCGGGTATGGAAGGCTTCCAGCGTCGACCGGTGGCCGATCGAGACGAGGGTGGCCTGTGGCAGCTTCTCCGCCAGCAGCCGGTACAGGCGGGCCTCGGACGGCTCGTCCAGCGAGGCCGTGGCCTCGTCCAGGAACAGATAGTCCGGCGCGTGCAGCAGCGCGCGGGCGAGCCCGAGGCGCTGCTGCTCGCCCAGCGACAGCATCCGGTTCCAATGACCGTCCTCCTCAAGCCGCTCGGCGAGGTCGGGCAGGCCGACCGCGATCAGCGCGTCCCTGACGCGTGCAGTTTCGAATGCGCCCGGCGCGGCCGGATAGACCACCGCGTCGCGCAACACGCCGACCGGGAAATAGGGGCGCTGGGGCAGCATCATCAGCTTCGCTTTTTCCGGGACGAAGATGGTCCCGGTGCCGAACGGCCAGATGCCGGCGATGGCGCGGAACAGCGTCGACTTGCCGGAGCCCGACGGTCCGGTCACCAGCACGCGCTCCGGCATCTGGACGGAGAAGGCGTCGGTGGCGACCAGCGGCGTGCCGCTCGGCAGGTTCACGCAGAGCTGTTCGAGGGTGATATTGCGATTGCCGCCGGCGGCCTTGAGGGCGATCGCAGGCTCGTGCGGCGGCAGGTGCGCGGCCGCATCGACCGACATCTCGAAGCCGTCGAGGCGGGCGACGATCGAGCGCCATTCCGCCAGCGATCGGTACGCCGTGACGAAGAACGACAATGCGCCCTGTACGCTCGAGAAGGCGGAGGCGGTCTGCATCATGTCGCCAAGCTGGATCTTCTTGGCGAAGAAGGCCGGCGCCACCAGCACATAGGGAAAGATCACGGCAGCCTGCTGGTAGCTCGCGCTGAACGCGGTGAGGCGCTTGGTGCGGCTCATGATGGCGTACCAATTGCCGATCACGAAGCCGAAGCGGTCCAGCAGCCGGCCGCGCTCGGCGCCTTCGCCCTTGAGCAGCGCGATCTGCTCGGAATTCTCGCGGACGCGGACGAGGTTGAAGCGGAAGTCGGCCTCGAAGCGCTGCTGCTCGAAATTGAGATTGACCAGCGGGGCACCGATCCAGTGCGTCAGCGCGGTGCCGAAGATCGCGTAGACCAGCGCGCCCCAGCACAGATAGCCGGGGATCATGAGATCGGCGCCGAACAGGTGCAACGGCGCGGCGTTGGAAAGCCCCCAGAGGATGATCACGAAGGAGAACAGCGTCACGATCGATGAGAGCAGGCCGAGCCCGATGGTCAGGGTCTGCTCGACGAAGTTCTTGACGTCCTCGGTGATGCGCTGGTCCGGGTTGTCGGCCGCATCGCCCTTGAGCTGCATGCGGTAGTGGGTAGCGCCCTGCAGCCATTCGCCCAAATAGTGCCGGGTCAGCCATTGCCGCCAGCGGATCTGGAGCCACTGGTTCAAGTACAGCTTGTAGACCGCCAGCGCGATGAAGGCGGAGGCGAGGCCGATGAAGATCCAGATCTCCCTGACGAAGCTATCCCAGTCACTTGCCTGCAGTGAGCTGTAGAACCGGTTCTGCCATTGATTGACCAGGACGTCGATCGCGACCAGCGCCAGCTCCATCGCGATGACTGCGGCAAGCAGGCCGCGGCCGGCCCATTTGTCCTCCGACCGGAAATACGGGGCGGCGATTCGCCAGACGATCGCGAGCGTGGCGCTGATGTTCTTCACAGAGCTGAGTCTCCTGAGGGGATGTGCACAACTGCCCGGGCCAAAGACTTGGGACGACGGCGGAAATCGGCGCGCTTAGACTAAAGTCGCAAGTCCTGCAATTTGCGTTGGCTTGTCGCAGCTTGCAACCCTAGCATGGGGCTCGACGGCGCGGGGTGGGGGCCTTCGGGATTTCGCGAGCTTGTGAGCGGACGGGAACCGCTGCATTCGCGAGGAATTCGCGTCCGGCTCGGGGGTTATCGCTTCAGCGTCAAGCAGGATCGGCTGTCCACGCGGGCCGCCTGCAGCACACATGCGTGGGGGAGGAAGATCATGTGGAATCAAGTTTATGACCCGTTGCACAGCCCCGTGCTGTCGACGATCGCCGCGGCAGTCCCTGTCGTCACATTGCTGGTCCTGATCGCGAGCGGACGGGTCCAGGCTCATATCGCGGCGGTCATCGCCGTGATCGTGGCCAATTTGATCACGATCTTCGTCTTCACCATGCCGGCGAACATGTCGATCCGCGCCTCGGTGCTGGGCATCGTCACCGGGTTCTTCCCGATCGGCTGGATCGTTCTCAACGTCATCTTCCTCTACCAGGTGACGGTGAGCACCGGGCGCTTCGAATTGCTCAAGCGCGCGGTCGGCGGCGTCACCGAGGACCGGCGGCTGCAATTGCTGCTGATCGCGTTCTCGTTCGGCGCCTTCTTCGAAGGCGCCTCGGGCTTCGGCACGCCGGTCGCGATCACGGGCGCCGTCCTGATCGGCCTCGGCTTCTCGCCGCTTGCAGCAAGCGGCCTGTCGCTGATCGCCAACACCGCGCCGGTCGCTTATGGGGCGCTGGGCACGCCGATCCAGGGCCTTGCCTCGGTGACCGGGCTTGATCCCTACATCCTCGGCGCGATGGTCGGCCGGCAATTGCCGTTCTTCTCGCTGATCGTGCCGTTCTGGGTGGTGTGGGCGTTCGCGGGCTGGAAGGGCATGAAGGACGTCTGGCCGGCGATCCTGGTCACCGGCGTGTCGTTCGCTGTCCCGCAATTCGTGATCTCGAACTACGTCAATCCCTGGATCGTCGACATCGGGGCGTCGCTGATCTCGATGGGGGCGCTGATCCTGTTCCTGAAGGTCTGGCAGCCCAGGCAGCTCTGGCTGTCGCCGGCGCTGCGCGGCCGCGATGAATCGGCCGCCACCATGGCCGCGGCAAAACCGATGGACAAGACGCCGCTGACGCAGAGCGAGCTGTTCAGCGCGCTGCTGCCGTGGATCATCGTCTGCATCGTGATGCTGATCTGGGGCAATGGTGGATTCAAGACCTGGGCGAACTCGATCTTCACCTGGAACTATCCCGTTCCCGAGCTGCATCAGATGATCAACAAGATGCCGCCGGTCGCGCCGGGGCCGACGAAAGAGAGCGCGGTGTTCGGCTTCACCTATCTCTCGTTCACCGGCACCGGCATGCTGATTGCGGCGATCATCTCAGGCTTCCTGATGGGCGTCGGTCCTGGCCGGCTCTTGACGGAATACGGGCGCACCATCCGGCTTTGCGCGATCTCGCTGATCACGATCTCGGCGATGCTCGCGATTGGCACGCTGACGCGGCTCTCCGGCGTGGACGCGACGCTCGGCCTCGCCTTTGCTGCAACCGGCGTGCTCTATCCCTTCTTCGGCACGCTGCTCGGTTGGTTGGGCGTGGCGCTAACGGGATCGGATACCGCTTCCAACGTTCTGTTCGGAAATCTTCAGAAGATCACCTCCGAGCAGCTTGGTCTATCGCCGATCCTGATGGCTGCGGCGAACTCGTCCGGCGGCGTGATGGGCAAGATGATCGACGCCCAGTCGATCGTGGTCGCGTCCACCGCGACGAATTGGTACGGGCACGAGGGCACGATCCTGCGCTTCGTGTTCTGGCACTCGATCGTGCTGGCCTCGTTGGTCGGCGTGTTCGTGACGTTGCAGGCCTATGTCTGGCCGTTCACGGCGATGGTCCTGAAGTAGCAGGCCACGCCCGGCTTCAACCCAAATCCCCGCGAGGTTGCTCCTCGCGGGGATTTTTGCGCCGCGCATGGACGAACCTTCTCAACGGCGCCGCCGTCTTATAGAAGGTGCCGCAAATCAGGTCGGTCGAGAGGTCTCATGGTTTCGTTCAGCCAGACGGTGTGTGCGGCGGTTGCAATGCTCGCGATGTCCACGCTCGCGCGCGCGGAGGACGGTTTTCCGTTCGGCACCGAGATGACGCTGGAGGCGCTGCCGCAGCCGGGCTCGAAGCGGATTCCGAACATCGAGATCGGCGACAATGGCGAGGTCGTGCTGGAGCTCTGGTGCAAGGGCGGCAAGGGCCAGTTCTCGGTTGCTGGCAACACCGTGATCTTCGTCCCCGGCCAGATCCAGGACCGCTCCTGCCCGCCGGCAAGGGCCCAGGCCGACGACGATCTCGTTGCAGCCCTGGGCAGTGTCGAGACCTGGAAGCGCCAGGGTGACGTGCTCACGCTCGTCGGCCCCAAGCCGCTGCGCTTTCGCGTCAACGGCAATTAGCCCCTGCTGTCATTCCCCGCGACCCGGCTACGCCAAGGCTTCGCCGGGGTTGAGGTCCAGGGGCGCCGAAGCTTTAGCACAGGCGGCAGGCGGGGTATCCAGTACGCCGCGGCTTCTCGATTCATCTGGATCGCCCGGTCAAGCCGGGCGATGACCGAGAGTTGATGCGCGGGCTACATCACTTCCACACAGACTTGTCGGCGTCCCAGCGCTGGCCTTTCAGCTCCTTGGCGAGCGCCTCGACCGAACCGTTGTCGTCGGGCTGATCGCCTTCCTCGTCCGCGGTCGCTTCGTCCGAGAGATTGAGCTTGGCGCCGCTGCTCTCGTCAGTGGTCGTGGTCGCGGGACTCCCGATCCAGAGCATGAGCTTGTCGGTCGTGCCGGGCTTGTCCGGCGAGACGAGACCTGCAACCTCGATCGTGTCGGTGAGCTCGAGCGCGGGAAAGTCCTGGTTCGGCCGCTTGAACACCAGCTTGAGCTTGCCGGTCGCCGGGTTGAAGCTTTGCGAGACCGGCTTTGCCGCGAGCGTCCTGCTCAGCACGCCAGCCACCGCGGCCGCGAGCTTGTCGCGGTTGATCTTGTCGCCGTCGCGCCAATCGGCGGCGGGAATGCGGATGGTGCGGTCCATCTCGGTCATGCCCGCGGTCCAGCCCGCGGCGGTCACGCCGGGCGTCGCCTTGAATTTCGCCAGCAGCGCGCCGGCGCGCTCCGGATCGACCGACATATTGATGGTCTGCTCGCCCGCGCGTAGCGCGTCGCAGCCGACGGTGAGACTCGCCAGCGTCACCTCGACGTCCTGGCCCTTCAGGCTCTTCAGGAACTCGGTCGCGGCATCCAGCTTGACCTTGACCGCGATCGCTTCCGGCGAGACGTCGGTGAAATCCTTTGGTTGGGGCGTGATGCCGTCGTCGGAGGTCTGGTTGTCGAGGAATTCCTTCTCGCTGAGATCGGAATTGTCGGGCGAGGTGACCTCGGTCACGGTCTGGCCAATGCTGATCTGGCCGCGGAATTCGAACGTGTCTCCGGCCTCTTTGCGCAGCAGCTTGACTGTGACCGGCGCCTTCGCGCCGAGGCTCTGCGTCGTACCCGTCAGGTTCTGGCCCGCGACCTGGAGATTGACGACGAAGCGGTCCTTGCGGTCGGAATTCTTCGCGACGGGATAACAAACGTCGAGCACGGCTGCGGTGACGGCCTTGCCCTGGCGTGTCTCCTTCAGGATCACGTCGGCATTGCCGTCCATCAGCCCGTCGATCGAGGTGAAATAGCGCGTCTCGACGCCGCCGGGCGCCGTGGCCTTCGGCGCCAGCTTCATCTGGGCGGACGCGACCTCAGGCGAAACTGCAAGCAGAGCCGCCAGAACGGCCGTGGAGCAAAACACAAGCGCGCGCATCGACGAAATCCCTGAGGCAATGGGGCATGACTCGGAAAGTGTGAAGCGGTTTTCCGTTGAGATCAGGCCCAAACAATTCGAATCGGCGTCACCGTAGTGGGTTTTGGCTGCCGGTTGAATTGGAAAGCACGGGTCATGATCGGCAAAAAAGAAGGCCGCCCGGAGGCGGCCTTCGCAACACTGCAATGGAACGGACGGCTTAGAAGCCGCCCATACCGCCACCGGCCGGCATGCCGGAAGCGGCTTCCTTCTTCGGCGACTCCGCGACCATGGCCTCGGTGGTCACCAGCAGGCCGGCGATCGAGGCGGCGTCCTGGAGTGCGGTGCGCACCACCTTGGCGGGGTCGATGATGCCCTTCTCGACCATGTCGACATACTCCTCGGTCTGGGCGTCGAAGCCGAAGGTCTCGGACCTGTTCTCCAGGATCTTGCCGACGACGATCGAGCCTTCCACGCCCGCGTTCTCGGAGATTTGGCGGATCGGGGCTTCCAGTGCCTTCAGCACGATGTTGATGCCGGCCTGGACGTCGGCATTGGCGTTGGTCAGACGGCCGACCGCCTTCTTGGCGCGGAGCAGCGCGACGCCGCCGCCGGGGACGATGCCTTCCTGCACCGCGGCGCGAGTGGCGTTGAGCGCATCCTCGACGCGGTCCTTCTTCTCCTTGACCTCGATCTCGGTGGCACCGCCGACGCGGATCACCGCGACGCCGCCTGCGAGCTTGGCGAGGCGCTCCTGGAGCTTCTCACGGTCGTAATCCGAGGTGGTTTCCTCGATCTGGGCCTTGATCTGGCCGACGCGGGCCTCGATCTCGGGCTTCTTGCCGGCGCCCTTGACGATCGTGGTGTTCTCCTTGTCGATCACAACCTTGCCCGCGCGCCCAAGCATCTTCACCGTCACGCTCTCGAGCTTCATGCCGAGGTCTTCGGAGATCAGCTGGCCGCCGGTGAGGATCGCGAGGTCCTCGAGCATGGCCTTGCGGCGGTCGCCGAAGCCCGGCGCCTTGACGGCGGCGACCTTCAGGCCGCCACGGAGGCGGTTGACGACCAGGGTGGCCAGCGCCTCGCCCTCGACGTCCTCGGCGATGATGACGAGCGGCTTGCCCGACTGCACCACGGCTTCCAGCACGGGCAGCATGGCCTGCAGGCCGGACAGCTTCTTCTCGTGCAGGAGGATGTAAGCGTCCTCGAGCTCGGCCGTCATCTTCTCGGGGTTGGTGACGAAGTAGGGGCTGAGATAGCCGCGGTCGAACTTCATGCCCTCGACGATGTCCACCTCGGTATCGAGTGACTTGTTCTCCTCGACGGTGATGACGCCCTCGTTGCCGACCTTCTGCATCGCCTGCGCGATCATCTTGCCGATGGCGGCATCGCCGTTGGCCGAGATGGTGCCGACCTGGGCGACCTCGGAGGAGGCGGCGACCGGCTTGGCGCGCTTCTCGATGTCCTTGACGACGGCCGCGACCGCGATGTCGATGCCGCGCTTGAGGTCCATCGGGTTCATGCCGGCGGCAACCGACTTGGCGCCTTCGCGGACGATGGACTGGGCCAGCACGGTCGCGGTGGTGGTGCCGTCGCCGGCGAGGTCGTTGGTCTTGGAGGCGACCTCACGCACCATCTGGGCGCCCATGTTCTCGAACTTGTCCTCTAGCTCGATCTCCTTGGCGACGGTGACGCCGTCCTTGGTGATGCGGGGCGCGCCGAACGACTTCTCGATGAGCACGTTGCGGCCTTTCGGGCCGAGCGTCACCTTGACGGCGTTGGCGAGAATATCGACGCCGCGCAGCATGCGTTCGCGCGCGTCTCCGGAAAACTTGACGTCTTTGGCAGCCATGGTCTGCAATTCCTCTTCTTCGTGATGTGTCTTGCTTATTGGGTCGCCTCATTCCGGGGTCCGCGATCGAACCCGGCGGAATGATGCATGCCCGGATCGAGTGACCCGGGCATGCATTCAGCGGCCGTTCAGGCGTCTGGCCTTAGGCCATCACGCCCATAATGTCCGACTCCTTCATGATCAGGAGCTCATCGTTGTCGATCTTGACCTCGGTGCCCGACCACTTGCCAAACAGCACACGGTCGCCGACCTTGAGGTCGATCGGGATCAGCTTGCCGGCCTCGTCGCGGCCACCGGGGCCGACGGCGACGACTTCGCCCTGGGACGGCTTTTCCTTGGCCGTGTCCGGAATGATGATGCCGCCCTTGGTCTTTGACTCGGCGTCGATACGTTTGACCACGACACGGTCATGCAGCGGACGAAATTTGGATTTAGTCATGACGTTTCCCTTTGGAGGCTCGCTTCGGAAGGAGAGGAAGTGGGCGGGCGGCGCTTCCGTCCACCCTTCCCGAGGATCGATCGGCGCGCGTTAGCAATCCATCTTTCAGAGTGCTAATGGTGCGCCCGGGAATATGGCTTGGCCGCGATCCTGTCAAGCAAAGGTGGTTAAGCGATTGGTGAGACGGATATAGGATGGTGACATTGGAAACTTGTTCGGGGTGCCGGCGTATTAAAGGACGTCATTGCTCCGGCAGCGGTTTTGCGCTTGGCTGCGTAAGGGGTGCGGCCATGGTTTTGTCCGGGGGAATGCCATGATCAGTTCAGCTCACGCGCGCACGGTCGCCAATCTGGCGGCGGCTTCTTGCCTGGCGCTGCTGCTTGGTGCCTGCGGCGGCGGCATGAGCCTGCCGTCCTTTTCTTCGTCCTCACCGCCCCCCGAGGCCGAGCCCGGCACCGGTCCGGAAATGCCCGCGTCGATCCGCGCCGACGAGATCGTCGGGCGCTGGGGCCTCGCCTCATTCCAGAACCCGGCCGACCGCGCCCGCACCGAGGCTGCCGCCCGGGCCCAATGCAAAAATCCTTACGTGATCACCGCCGGCTCCTCCGGCGGCGTGATCATGCATCTGGCGGACCAGGCAACACCGCAGGAACTGCGGCTGAAGGGTTCGCCCAGCGGCAAGAATTATATTGGGCCGGCGGGTCCGACGCCCGGCGAGCAGGACCGCGAAATCGTCTCCTTCGACGGCCGCGTCCTCATCACCCGCTTCATCGACAAGGACGCCGCCACCCGCTACGGCAACATGGTCTACGTCCGCTGCGCGCCGAGGGCGTAGTCTCTATCCTTCGTCATGCCCCGCGACCCGGCTACGCCAAGGCTTCGCCGGGGTTGAGGTCCAGGGGCGCCGAAGCTTTAGCGTAGGCGGCAGGCGGGGCATCCAGTACGCCGCAGCTTCTCGGCTCAATCATTGCCGTCTCTGGAATACTGGATCGTCCGCCTGCGCGGACGATGACAGCAGGGGACGATAGACAACAAAAAAACGCCGGCTTGCGCCGGCGTTCGTTATTCAGAGCGTCGCGTCCGTTCAGTCGAACAGCGCGTCGATGTCGTCCTGCGAGGCGTGGCCGACGTCGCCGGCGAGCTTCGGGCCGTTGAGAAGCTTGTCGTCATCGCTGCGAGTGTCGACCTGCGGCACGACGTGAGACTTGATCGCGTCGACACCGCCCCAGATTTCCATCATGGAATTGATGTGCTGCTCGATGAACTTCATCGTGCTCATGACCTTGCTGATGCGCTGGCCGGTCAGGTCCTGGAAGTTGCAGGCTTCGAAGATCGAGATGACGCGTTCCTGGATATCGTCGGCGAGCCGCTTCTGCTGATCGGCCGATTGCACCTTGGCCATCGCGCTGGCCGCCTGGTCGATCGACTCGGCGGCTTCGAGGATCTGCTGGGTCGCCTGTTCGGTGCCGCCGACGACCGCGCCGAGCTCGCCATTGACCTTGGCCATTTCGCCGCCGTCGAAGCTCTTGCCATGCAGTGTCGCGATCTCGCGCTTGGTGCGGTCGATGGCGTCGTGGATGAGGTCGAGCTCGACCTTCAGCTTCTCGCACTGCTCGATCTGCGCCCGGTAAGTATCGAGCATGGTACGGGCTTCGGAGAGCTCGTGGGCGGTGGAGGCGTCGATCGCCGCCATGGCGGCGCTGCCGGACAACGGCGCGGTGCCCTTCGCCATCTGCGTGCGGATCGCACGCAGCTCGGCCATGATCTCGCTATGCATCGGCGCAGCCTCCTCAATCATTTCGGGGCTGGGCATCTCGCCGACAATAGCCTCCTCGACACGAAAACGTTTGCGGTGAATAGCCATCAAGAACTCCCCCCACCTCACTCACGCGTCTTTGTAGGCAGAAGCGATTTAACACGAAGTTCACAGCCGGAACTGTCGTGCGGCTGCGCGCGACGGCGTGCAAACGGGCGATTAACCATGCGTGCACGGCGTTCATCGAAAATAAACGCTGATCGCCAAATTGCGCCGTTGCCGACGATGTGGTGAATCGAAATGGCGTTTCCGTTTACCAAACAAAACAGCTTTTGCTCTTTATTGACCACGTCGCGGATGCGGATCAGCCATCACCTCGCCACGACGCATGTGATCTAGACGAAACAGTACAGAGTACGTCGATGTTCAAGAAAATGTCTGTTGCGCTGCTTGGCAGCGCTTGCACCTTCATTGCCGGCGTCAACAGCGCCAGCGCCTTCGACAATAGCGTGCCGAACGATCCGCCCGCGGTGCTGTACCAGCCGCAGGTGCCGCCTGCGCCCGTGCGCGTCGCCTCCAACATGGGCGGTGGCTTCATCGAGTTCATATTTGGCGACGGGCCCGGTCGCGGTCCGGCCTACGCTCCGCAGCAGCCGGTGTATCAGCAGCAGCCAGGTTATTATGACCAGCGCCGCCTGCCGCCGATGGGCGAACCGCAGATGCAGGGCGCAAGTCTCCAGCAGGAGGCGGTCGATCCGCGGCAGCGTCAGTTTGACCCGAGATTCGAGAAACAACTCGTTGACTATAGCGGCAACGAAAGCGCCGGCACGATCGTGGTCGATACGCCGAACAAATTCCTCTACCTCGTCGAGGGCAACGGCCGCGCGATGCGCTACGGTATCGGCGTCGGCCGCCCCGGCTTCACCTGGTCGGGCGTGAAGTCGATCACGGCCAAGCGCGAATGGCCGGCCTGGACGCCGCCGGCGGAAATGATCGCGCGCCGTCCTGACCTGCCGAGGCATATGGAAGGCGGCCCCGAAAATCCGCTCGGTGCGCGCGCGATGTATCTCGGCTCGACGCTCTACCGTATCCACGGCTCCAACGAGCCTTGGACCATCGGTACCAACGTCTCCTCGGGCTGCATTCGCATGCGCAACGAGGACGTCATCGATCTCTACGGCCGCGTCAACGTCGGCACCAAGGTCGTGGTGATGTAGGCGCATAGCGCTCGGAACCAAAAACGGCCGCCTCATCGGCGGCCGTTCTCGTTTGGAGCAAGGATAAGAAGCGTCAGGCGTAATCGCTGCCGCCATCGTCGCCGCCGCCGAAATCGCTGTCGTCGGCGAGGTCGACATTATCGATGCCATTGTCGTTCTGATCGTTGTAATTCTGGTCGTCGTTCGAAGCGTGGTCGGCGAAGCCCTGCCGGGAAGCATCACCGCGGTTCGAGCCGATGTCATCGAGGCCGGCATCGCGCGCGAGCGAGCCGCCGGACTGATCGCTGCCGGTCCAGGGGCTGCGATCGCCCAGAGCATTGGTGTCGCCGAAGGCCTGCTGATGCGATCCGCCCATCATGCCGCGGATGCTGGAGAGCAGCAGCGAGCCGCCGACGACGCCGGCCGCGGCGGCCGCCGCCGTGCCGAGGAACGAGCCACCGCCACCGCCGATCGGCGGCGCACCATAGCCCTGACCCGGTCCTTGGCCGTAGGCCTGTCCGTACGGTGGTTGGCCATAGCCCGGCTGTGGCTGCTGCATCGCCTGGCCGCTGTTCCAGACCGGCCGCGAGTCACGCGGCGGTACGTTCGGAACCGAGCCGCGCGACGGACCCCCGCCGAATAGCGTGTCGCGCATGGTGTCCAGGAAACCGCCGGACTGCGCCTGCTCGGGCGCCTGCGCCGCCTCCAGCTCCTGGATGCGATTGTGAGCACGCTTCAACGCCTCGTCCTGCAACAGCACGGTCTGCACCAGCGCATAGATGGCGCCGGGCGCCTTGCGCAGGCCGTCGGAGATCGCGGCGATCGCGTCGGGATCGCGCGGTGCATTTTCCAGTTTCGAAAGCCGGTCGAAAAGCTCGTCGACGAGCTGGCGTTCCTGCGGCGTCATGGTCAGTCTCCCTCGCGCAAAACAAGCGCGAGGCAGATGTAGGGTTCCATTGTGGCCCCAACAGTGCCGGCTGGATTAAATTTCGGTATGCGACAAGCTGCCCGCGGGCGGCTTTCTCGCAAACTTGGCCGGTTTTACCGCAGCGTGACGCCGCTGTCCGTCAGCAGGCGTGCAAAGGCATCGCCGGCGAGATAGGCGTGCTCGCGTTCGCGGACATCCGTCATCGGGTCGAGCCCGGTGAGAATTTCGTCGACGAAGCCGGGATGACACATGATGAGGCCGCCATCCGGCAGGCCTCCGAGAAATTGCCGCATCAGCTCGCCGAAATCGGCCGCCCGCGTGAAATCATAGGCGCCGGCGAAACCGGGATTGAAGCTGAGGCCCGCGCTGCCGGCACGGCGGCGGAATTGCGCGCTGAGAATGTCGAGCACCATGGCTTTCGGTGAGGCCAGCCGCTGCATCAGCGGCAGGTCGCGGCCGCCCTGGCGCACCCAGGCTTTTGGCGCGACTTCGCTCACCGCATCGATAAAGCCGTCGCGCACCTGCGGGTAGAGCTGCACATGCTGATGGCCGTCGACGAAGTCAGGCGCGCGTCCGAACGCTTTCGCGAAGGCTGCCAGCTGCGCCTTGACCTCGTTGCGAAAGAACTCGCGGTCGAGCCTTCGGGCAAGACCCGCGCGCAGCAGCTTCGGAAACGGGAGAAACATGTCGCCGTCGAGCGGACGGAAATGCATGGTGAGCGGCCGGAACGGTGCCGACAACGTCACGTGCAATCCGATCGCGCAGCGTGGGCTCGCTTGCGCTGCCGCCTGGAGCGCCTCGATCTCGCTGCGCTCGACCGCAGGTCCCACCATCATCACCGAGGTAGCGTTGAGACGGCCGCGTTCGATCAGGTCGCGGATGGCGCGATTGACGCCCGGGCTGATGCCGTAATCGTCGGCGCAGAGCCAGATCCGCCGCAGCGGCGCGGCCGCGCTCATTCGGCCGCCGTCCTCTTCGCGGCGTCCAAGCTTGAAGCGTCCTGGGCCTTCTCGGTTTCGAAATGCTTTTCACTGTGCTCGGCGACGAAGTAGATCGGGCGCGCCTTCAGCTCGGAGAGGATCTTGCCGATATATTCGCCGACGATGCCGATCATGATGAGCTGCACGCCGCCGATCGTCATCAGGCCGATCACGAGTGAGGGATAGCCGGGCACCTGCTTGCCGGTGGTCAAGACCTCCCACAGGATCGACAGACCGAACAGGAACGCTCCGCCGGCGAGGATCACGCCGAGCAGGCTGGCGAAGCGCAGCGGCGCCACCGAGAACGAGGTGACGCCTTCGATCGAAAGTCCAAGCAAACGCGCGGCGCTGAAGGTCGTCACGCCATGGGTGCGCGGCGCGGGCTCGTAATCGACGCGGATCTGGCGGAAGCCGATCCAGCTCGCGAGGCCCTTGAAGAAGCGGTTGCGCTCGGGCAGCTGCCTCAGTGCTGCGACCGCGCGCGGCGACAGCAGGCGGAAGTCGCCGGCGTCTTCGGGAATCTTCTGGCGCGCGCCCCAATTGATCAGCGCATAGAAGCCGCGTCCGGCGAGCCGCCGCAGGAAGGGCTCGTTGTCGCGATGCGCCTTGGCGGTATAGACGACGTCGTAGCCGTCCTCGATCCAGTGCCGCACCAGTCGCTCGACCAGCGACGGCGGATGCTGGCCGTCGCCGTCCATGAACAGCACCGCGCCGAGCCGGGCATGGTCGAGGCCGGCCATCAGCGCGGCCTCCTTGCCGAAATTGCGCGACAGCGAC
The DNA here is from genome assembly GCF_021052305.1 of Bradyrhizobium sp. WU425. Lineage (NCBI taxonomy): Bacteria > Pseudomonadati > Pseudomonadota > Alphaproteobacteria > Hyphomicrobiales > Nitrobacteraceae > Bradyrhizobium > Bradyrhizobium sp. WU425. Next base: position 1,416,797 of record NZ_CP088089.1, read on the forward strand.
ACCACCTGGACGTCGACCGCGTCGGCCGGCAGCGAGCGGGCGATCGACAGCGTCGCGTCCGCGCTGCCGTCATCGACATAGACGACCTCGCAAGCCAAGCGATAGCGCTCCCGCAAGGTCTTTGCGAGATCGCAGATGCGCTGGTGCAGGGCGGCGAGGCCCGCGGCTTCGTTGTAGAGCGGGACGACAATCGACAGCCCCTTCGCGGCGGCGCTTGCCGCGTTGGTCGTCATGCCGGAAACGTCAGAGCCCAGCGTCATCGATCAAGGTTCCAGAGGCGTTCAAGGTCATCTCAACAGCATATGGTAGCTGCCGTTTGCTGTCGCTACGCTGAACGGAATTGCTCAACAAACTTTGGGCTCACTGCCGCAGGAACGCCTCGAGCCTGGCGAACAGCGGGTTCTCCCGGTCGAACACGTAATCCAGCGAAACCACCGAGACGGTCTCGGCGCCATGCCCGCGCAGGAAGCTCGCGAGTGCATAGAGCTGGCCCGGCGGGCAGTGCAGCGTGAGCATGCCTGACGAGGTCGGTCCGCCGAACGGGGCTTCGACGCCGAAGCGCTCGTGGGCCTCGGTGAGCATGGCCGCGTCGCACTGGCGGAAGCGGGTGCGGACTTCGCGGTATTTGTTGGCCCGCGCCCGCGCCGCGATGTGATCGAGGATGATTCGCGCGGTCTCCCGCGCTTGCGGCGACCAATCGGCGTCCCTTGAGGCGACCAGATTGGCCTGGCTGCGCAGGATCACGCCGTCGTCGAGCACCCGCAATCCGTTGGCGGCGAGCGTCGCGCCGGTCGTGGTGATATCGACGATCAACTCGGCGCTGCCGGCGGCCGGTGCGCCTTCGGTCGCGCCCGTGCTTTCGACGATGCGGTAATCGGTGATGCCTTGGCTCTGGAAGAAGGCGCGGGTGAGATTGATGAACTTGGTCGCGACCCGCATCCGCATGTGATGCTGCTCGCGGAAGCCGGTGGTGACGTCGTCGAGGTCGGCCATGGTGCGGACGTCGATCCACGCCTGCGGCACCGCGACGACGACGTCGGCATAACCGAAGCCGAGGCCTTCGATCAGGGAGACGCGCTTGTCGGCGTCCGCGATGGTCTCGCGCACCAGATCCTCGCCGGTGACGCCGAGATGCGCCGAGCCGCGGGACAGTTGCGAGGCGATCTCGCTCGCCGAGAGATAGGCGACCTCGACATTGTCGAGGCCCGCGAGCGTGCCGCGATAGTCGCGGGCGCCGCCCGCCTTCGACAGCTTGAGCCCGGCGCGGGCGAAGAAGGCCTCGGTGTTTTCCTGAAGGCGACCCTTGGAGGGAACGGCCAGAACGAATGGCGCGCTCATGACTTAAGCTCCCACCTTGCGGCCGATCCGGGTCAGCGCATCCACCCAGACCGAGAAACCGACCGCGGGGATCGGCTCGGCCGATCCAAGCTGGGTCATCAGCCCGTCATAGCGGCCGCCGGCAACCAGCGGCTCGGCGCCGTTGCCGCGGTGATGCAGCTCGAATTCGAAGCCGGTGTAGTAGTCGAGCCCGCGCCCGAACGCGGTCGAAAACCGCGTCCCCTTCACATCGATGCCGCGCGCCGCCATGAAGCCGACCCGGCTTTCAAACTGGTCGATCGCAGCACTGAGGTCGAGCTTCGCATCATTGGTGAGCGCGCGCAGCTCGGCCACGGCGTCATCGGGGTTACCCGATATCGACAGGAAACGCTTGAGCACGGCGATGGCTTCGCGCGGCAGCGCGCCGCCCTTCAGCGTCGACTGCTCGAGGAAGCGGTCGGCAATCTCGGCCGTGGTGCGGCCGCCGACATTGGTGGTGCCGGCGATCGACATCAGATCGGTGACGAAAGCGAGTGCTGCCTTGCGGTCGGAGCCGGCGAGCGCCGCGAGCACGCCCTCATATTCGCTGCGGGTCGCTGTGGTCGCGGCCGCCAGCCGTTCCAGATCCTGCTCCAGGCTGATCTTGCGGTTGAAATCCTTGACCAAGCGGCGGCGCCAGACCGGATAGAGGTCGAGCGCGTCGAGCAGCGCGTTGAACAGCGCCACGTCGCCGGTGCGGATCTCGACGTCGCGAACGCCGAAGGCGGCGGTCGCCTCCAGCGCCAGCGCCAGCATCTCGGCATCGGCCGCGGCGCGGTCCTGGCGGCCGAACGACTCGATGCCGGCCTGCAGGAATTCGCTGCTCTGGCCGTTGCGGTAGCGGAACACCGGGCCGAGATAACTGAACCCGGCCGGCTGGCCGGCACGGCCAGAGCTGAGGTAATCGCGGGCCACCGGTATGGTCAGGTCCGGGCGCAGGCAGAGCTCATCGCCGGAGAGGTCCGTGGTCAGGTACAGGCTCTTGCGGATGTCCTCGCCGGAGAGATCCAGGAACGGTTCGGCCGGCTGCAGGATGGCGGGCTCGGCCCTGACATAGCCGGCCTGGCCGAACGACAGCAGCAGCGTGTCCGCCCAGGCGGCGGAGCCGGCAGCGTTTGAGGTGGCAGTCGCGGTCATCTCGGGGTCCATCGTCCCGGTGGAACCGGGCAGGGCAAGCAGGGAACGAATTGCCGCAGGCCTTAGCATGGCCCGAAAGCGGTTTCGACCTCCAAAGGATCAATCGCTTAACAGCGCCGGAGCGACGCGCCGTCAGCAGAGGATGCGAAGCCCAAATCAGGTATCGTCGCCAAGCTAGGTAATATAATACCGATCGATCGCGCTGCGGCCGACCCAGTTAGGTTGGACGCCTCACCCTCATTCATTTCGGCCAGGCAGGTCTCCGGGCCGCTTTGACGAAGGAATGGGCCGCCTGGGCGGAAAGCTCGGCCCTCGCATGTAACCTCATCCGCGAACTGCTTGGCCCGGTTGAGGATGTCCACTGGTCTCATGCTCAATTTGGGTAGGGCGGACGATCCGTTCGCAGAGCCTTGGTTTACCATGCGAAAGTTGGTTTCCGATTCATGCGACAACGCACAGATGTAATCCGAACGGTCGCGCGACACACGCTGGCCTATATGCTGTTTTGATTAGCGAGATGTTCCGGCACTACGACTTAGATCCACTCGACCTTCTGATCGTTCGTGCCATTCTCAATGCCCCGCGACCTGCGGCGCGCCGGGGCCAGAGGGCCGGGTGGTTTGCGTCGCGCTAAAGTCGCCGTCTCTACGAAGAAGGTCAGGTAAGCAGCAGAACATGGATCAAAGCCGTCTAGTCCCTGCTCGCGAGGCAATGCAAAAGATAGCGGCGGATCGCTTGATGTCGTTCCAGGATCTCAAGCCATCCTCGGCGCTCGAGCTCAAATCGTATGACATCGATCATTTCGGTGAGACCGAGAAATACGCCGGCGCATCGAGCATGCCGTTGTCTGTCGGGACGACCGCGATCATGCGTGCCCGGCTCACCTTGCCGACCCTGACCCTGTCGCTGTTGAAAACCTTCCCCCGGATCATTCGCGGCTATCAGCTCACCAATGCTGCCGCAGTGGTGGTACCGATGGATCACGTGACCTCTGCCCGCATCAACGGGCAATCGATCGGCGGTTCTGTTGTCATTCTAAAAGGCGGTTCAGATTGCTTGGTGCATGAGCCGGAGGGGCGTCTGCTGGCGGTGGTCTACTTCAGTCCATCCGGGCGGGAGCCATTGCCTGAATTGAGCGATGGATGCCATTTGCTGAATCCGGCGCCGGACGTGCTTGCCTCGCTGCGCCGTCTGATCTCGATCTCGCTTGAAACCGCGGCAAATGACCCGGACTTCCTGAACGAGCCGGCTTCGCAAACGATTGTCGAACGATCACTGCTCAGCACGATGGATGCGGCGATCTGGTCCAGTGTCGCAAGCGCACCTGCGTCGTCCACCACCGAGCATTATCGGCGGATCGTGGCTGATATGGAAAAACTGATTCGGCGCGATCTGATGATCTGGCACAAGACCACCGAACTGGCGGAACAGGCGGGCGTGTCGGTCCGGACTCTCCAGAGTGCGACACGGGCCATCTGCGGCATGAGCCCACATCGCTATAGCCGGGTCTTGCGCCTCTGGTCGGTACGCAAGCAACTGCGCACCGGCCGAGCAGGCCGGAGTGTGAAGTCCTGCGCGCTTGCGCATGGTTTCTGGCATCTCAGCGAATTCGCAGCGAGCTACAGAGAGGCTTTCGGAGAGTTGCCTTCGGAGACCCTGAACCGATCGCTACGAGGCGAATAGCAACGTGCCTTAGCCGCGTTCGCCACCCCAGTCGCCCAGCACCGCCTGCACCAGCGCCAGCGCGGCCACCGCGGCGGTGTCGGCCCGCATGATGCGGGGTCCGAGCGCCAGCCGCAGGATTTTCGGCTGCCGCAGCAGCAGGACCCGCTCTTCCTCGGCAAAGCCGCCTTCGGGTCCGATCAGCACGTCGATTCCCCCGGCGCGTGCGGCTTGCAAGCTCCGAATGGGGTTTTCGAGCTCCGCCGCCTCGTCGCAGAAGATCAGCAGCCTGCCAGCGGCGCGCTGGGTCAAGAAGCGCTCCAGCGGCACCGGCTCGGCAACGGTGGCGATGCTGAGAATGCCGCATTGCTCGGCCGCCTCGACGACATTGGCGCGCATCCGCTCGGTATTGACGCGTGAGGCCTGGGTGAATCGGGTCAGAACCGGCTGCAGGCTGGCGGCGCCCATCTCGATGGCCTTCTGCACCATGTAGTCGAGCCGGGCATGCTTGAGCGGAGCGAAGATGTAGGCGAGGTCGGGCAGCCGGTCCTGCGGCCGGGTCTGCTGGAGGATGACGAGACCGTCCGGCCGCTTGCGGCCTTCAATGGCGGCCTGCCACTCGCCGTCGCGGCCGTTGAACGCCAAAACCTCGGCCCCGGCGGCAAGCCGCAGCACATTGCCGAGATAATTGCTCTGGTCGCGGTCGAGCTCGACCCTGCCGTCCTGGGCAAGCGGGGCGTCGACGAACAGGCGGGGGCCGCGGAAATCGTGGGAAGGCATCGTCAAAGGTCCGATTTGCCGCCGTTCTTAACCGAAAGCAGTCCTTTCGGGGTAAATTTTGCCAAAATGGTGCGTCGGCGCGCCGCGCTCCCGCCCTATTCAACGGGTTGTTAAGGGCCGGCGGGAATCGTAAAATCGCGAGCACGGTGGTTGCGCTTCAATTGGGAAGACGCCGAACCCCGCAAGCTCCTGCCGGAGAGACTGCCTTGATGATCCGTCATTTGATGGTTCCGATCACTGCCGCCATGGTCACGATGGGCGCCGTTGGTGCCTATGCGCAGGGCTTCCCCGCGCCGCTGCCGGGCCAAGCCCCAACCAGTTCCGCCTTCCCGCCCGTCAATGGCTCGGCGCCCGTCGCCTCCGTCGGCGGCGCGCCGCAATCCTCCTTCCCCGTGAATGGCGCCGCTCCTGTCGGTGGCGCCGGCGCCTTCAGCGCGGCCCCGCCGACGCAAGCCGGTCCCGGCGAGGACTGCATGAAGGCGTTCATGCCTCTGCGCGAAGATGCCGAAAAACGCGGCAAGCTGATCAAGGCCGCGAGCGACCGTCACGCCCCGCCTGACGAGGCCTGCAAGCTGATCCGCAACTTCAGCCAGGCTGAGACCAAGATGATCAAGTACATCGAGGCCAACGCCTCGAAGTGCGGGATTCCGGCGCAGGTCGGCGCGCAGATGAAGGACGGCCACAAGAACACCGAGGCCATGGCGGCGAAGGTCTGCAATGTTGCGCAGCAGATGCAGAACCAGCCGCGCGGACCGGCCGGTCCGTCGCTGAGCGAAGTGCTGGGTTCGGGCTCGCTGCCCGAGGCCAATGCCGGTAAGAAGGGCGGCAGCACCTTCGACACACTCAACGGCAACGTCCTGACGCGATGAGCGACACGTCAGCCCGAGTTGCCGATTCCACCGGCAACTGGGTCGATACGCGTGCGCCGCAATGGGCGCGGCCTTATCTGCGCTTGTCCCGCTTCGATCGTCCGATCGGCTCCTGGCTCCTGTTGATGCCGTGCTGGTGGTCGGCGGCGCTCGCCGCCGGCATGGCCCATGACGTCCGCGGCCTGCCGCTCACCATCGTCCTGTTCTTCATCGGCGCCTTCGTCATGCGGGGGGCAGGCTGTACCTGGAACGACATCACCGACCGTGACCTCGACGACAAGGTCGAGCGCACCCGCTCGCGGCCGCTGCCCTCCGGCCAGGTGAGCGCGAAGCAGGCGCTGGCGTTCATGGTCGCGCAGGCGCTGATCGGGCTCGTGGTGTTGCTGCAGTTCAACCGCTTCGCGATCCTGACCGGCATTGCCTCGCTGCTGATCGTCGCGATCTACCCGTTCATGAAGCGCATCACCTGGTGGCCGCAGATCGTGCTCGGGCTCGCGTTCTCCTGGGGCGCCCTGATGGGATTTGCCGTCACCTTCGGGCGGATCGATGTCACCGCGCTCGTGCTCTATGCCGGCGCGATCTCCTGGGTGATCGGCTACGACACGATCTACGCGCATCAGGACGCCGAGGACGATGCGCTGATCGGCATCAAGTCCACCGCGCGCCTGTTCGGTGCGCATACGCACCAGGCGCTGATACTGTTCTACGGCCTCGCGGTGCTGCTGATCGGCGTGGCGCTGGCGTCGGGCGATGCGCGCTGGCCGGCCTGGCTCGGACTTGGGGCCTTCGCCGTGCATCTGGCCTCGCAGATCGGGCGGCTGAATATCAGCGATGGCGATCTCTGCAAGCGCCTGTTCTACTCGAACCGCGACGCTGGGCTGTTGTTGTTTGCGGGTTTGCTGGCCGACGCGGTGATGCGGACGGCTTAACTCCGGGCGATGATCTCGCGCTCATCGCGATGCACCGACAACTCCCGTGCGACACCGGTGCGGCGGCGCATCAGAAATTTCGGACGGCGGTCGCGAATCGGGTTGGCGCGGCGACGGCGCGGCGCGGGCTGGCGTGCGCCTTCGTCGAGCTGCGGAAGTGCGAACAGCTCGCTCCAGATTGCCCAGGCCTCAACGAGTTCGTCGCCGTCGGCGCTGACCAGCAGCGGAATGGAGAGCGAGGGATCGCGATGAACGAGGACGAGGGTCTGGGCCTCGTCGTTGCCGCGCAGCGCGACGCCGGTGAAGTCGCTGACGCGAACATTGATTGCCATCCGCATGCCGCGGACGGCACGGTGCAGCACGACACGTTCGCGATGAAGCTCGATCTGCCGTACATATCCGTCGGCGCGCGGATCATGCGCATCGAAGCGGACCGGAAGGGAAAGGGGGTCGAGCCGCAGGGAGCGGCTCGACCCGGCGGGAGCGATCCCGCTTGTTGCTGTTTGACGCCTCACGGCTTTAGTTCTCCCCGCCAGGATTATGTTCCCGGTCGATGCGAGGACCTTAGCGCGAGCCTTTCCGAAACCGCTTAAAAAGGCTGGTTAATCCAACCTCACCGCCGCGCATGATTGACAAGACCTTGGCGCGCATGATTGACGAGACGTTGCGCGCAAGGTGCGAATCTGAGCTTTTGGTGGGCTGAAAATGCTTGAAGTCCGCGCGATCAGGGCACATCTGTGGGTTCCGGTCCCGCAGCCCGCCCCAACAGGATTTCGTTTGTGAACCCTTCACCAAGCTCGACGCTTTCGCCCAAGGATTCGTCCACAGCCAGCCGCGACCTGTTCGACCAGTCTGCGCTCTCCGATCTCGCGCAGCGGCTGGTGGAGGCTGCAAGGCGCGCCGGCGCGGATGCGGCCGATGCAGTCGCCGTGCGTGGCGTCTCGCAAGGCGTCGAGGTCCGCGACGGCCGCGTCGAGGAATCCGAACGGTCCGAGGGCGACGATGTCGGCCTGCGCGTGCTGGTCGGCCGCCGTCAGGCGGTGGTCTCGACCAATGATACCAGCGGCGATGCCGTGACCAAGCTTGCCGAGCGAGCGGTTGCGATGGCGCGCGTCGCGCCCGACGACAAATATGTCGGCCTTGCCGATCCGGCACTGCTCGCGCGCGACTTCCCCGATCTCGATCTGCTCGACCCTGACGTGCCCGCGACCTCGGAACTCGAGCGTCGCGCGCTCGAAGCCGAGGCTGCGGCGCTTGGTGTGAAGGGCGTGACCAAATCCGGCGGCGCCTCGGCCTCCGCCGGCATGGGCGGCATGGTGCTCGTCACCAGCACCGGCTTCCACGGTTCTTATCTGCGGTCCAGCCAGGGCATCTCCGCCACCGCCATTGTCGGTGACGGCACCGGCATGGAGCGCGACTACGACTTCACCTCGGCGCCGCATGGTGTAGACCTCTTGTCACCGGAGATCGTCGGCCGTTCCGCGGGCGAGCGCACCGTGGCGCGCTTCAATCCGCGCAAGGTCGAGACCTGCAAGGTGCCTGTGGTGTTCGATCCGCGCGTCGCGGGCTCGCTGGTCGGTCACGTCGTCGGCGCCATCAATGGCGCTTCGATCGCGCGCAAGACCAGCTTCCTGAAGGACACGCTCGGCCAGCAGCTGTTCGCCAACAACATCCGCATCATCGACGATCCGCTGCGCAAACGCGGCCTGCGCTCGCAGACGTTCGACGCCGAAGGCGTCGCCGTGAAGAAGATCGCGCTGATCGACGAAGGCGTGCTGACGACCTGGCTGCTCGATTGCGCGACCGCGCGTGAGCTCGGCCTCACCACCACCGGCCATGCCCACCGCGGCGTGTCCTCCTCGCCGTCACCCGGCCCGTACAATCTGCATCTTGAACCCGGCACGCCGACGCCGGCCGAGCTGATCTCCGACATCAAGCAGGGGTTCTACGTCACCGATTTGATCGGCTCGGGCGTCAACGGCGTCACCGGCGATTACAGCCGCGGCGCCTCCGGCTTCTGGATTGAGAACGGCGAACTCACTTATCCCGTGAGCGAGGTGACGATCGCCGGCCATCTGTTCGAGATCTTCAGGTCGATGCAGCCGGCGAACAATCTCGAGTTCCGCTACGGCGTCAATGCGCCGACGGTGCGCATCGAGGGTTTGACGCTTGGCGGACGTTGACGCGAACGCAACCGGTGAAGCCATCCTGACGCGCGACGCGGCGCTGCTGCAAGAGACGGTGCGGGAGGCGGGCGCACTCGCGCAGTCGATGTTCCGCACCGAGCTGAAGAAGTGGACCAAGGGCGCGTCCTCGCCGGTCTCGGAAGCCGACATTGCCGTCAACGATCTCCTGGAAGCGCGCCTGCGCGCGGCGACGCCCGACTATGGCTGGCTGTCGGAGGAGAGCGCCGACGACGAGGTGCGGCTGTCGCGGCGGATGACCTGGATCGTCGATCCCATCGACGGCACCCGCAACTATCTCAATGGCCATGACGAATGGTGCGTCAGCGTGGCGCTGGTCGAGGATGCCTCGCCAGTGCTGGCCGCGGTGTTCGCGCCGACGAGCGAAGAGTTCTTTTTCGCCGCCCGCGGCCAGGGCACGACCCTCAACGAGGTGCCGGTGCGGGCGACGTCGGGATCCGAGCTTGACTTCTCGCGGGTCGCGGGTCCGAAGCCCCTGGTCGAGCGCCTGAAGCCGTCACTGGGCGAGATCAAGCTGCATCCGCGAATCGGTTCGCTCGCGCTGCGTCTGTGCCGGGTCGCTCATGGCGCGCTGGATGCGGCTTTTGCGGGCGGCAACAGTCATGATTGGGACCTTGCGGCGGCGGATTTGATCGTGCAGGAAGCCGATGGTAGGATGAGCGATCTCTCCGGAGATCCCATCCTCTATAACCGCCGGCAAGTCACGCATGGGGTGCTGGTGGCAGCGGGTCGCGATCGTCATGCGAACATTGTCTCGCATTTTCGAAACCGCCCCTTGCCGTGAAGCGCTTTCTCGTGCTTGTCGAACACTGCTTTGCCGGGCAGCCCGTTAGGAACAGAACCGATGCCAGATAGTGCCCCGCAACAACTGCTCCACCTCGTCGTCGGCGGCGAGCTCGTCGATCTCGAGCACAACACCTTCAAGAACCTCGACGACGTTGAGATCGTTGGCCTCTATCCGAACTATGCGACCGCGCACGCCGCCTGGCGCGCCAAGGCGCAGAGCACGGTCGACAACGCGCAGATGCGCTATTTCATCGTCCATCTCCACCGGCTGCTCGACCCGAATCAAGAACCGGCGCGTTGAAAAAGCTGCTTCGCAATACGCTGAGGAGCAGCTTCGTTCAGCGTGCCGTCGGAATCCTGGCGGCCGAATATCTGCGTCTGGTCTGGCGGACGAACACATTCACGTTCGATCCGCCTGACGTCTATGACCGCGTCGAACCGCAGATCCCGGCGATCTTCGCCTTTTGGCACGGCCAGCATTTCCTCACCCCCTTCATCAAGAACAAGGACTGGTACAAGGCCAGGGTCCTGATCTCCCGTCACCGCGACGGCGAGTTCAACGCGATTGCCGCCGAGCGGCTCGGCATCGGCACCATCCGCGGCTCCGGCGACCATGGCGGCGCGTTTCACCGCAAAGGCGGGGTCGGTGCCTTCAAGGAAATGGTGCGGACGCTCGAGGACGGTTGTAATGTCGCGCTGACCGCTGACGTCCCCAAGCGCTCGCGCGTGGCTGGGCTCGGCATCATCATGCTGGCACGGGAATCGGGGCGGCCGATCATGCCTTTTGCGATGGCGACCAGCCGCTTCGTCCGGCTCAAGAACTGGGACCGCACCACCATCAACCTGCCGTTCGGGCGGGGCGCGTTGGTCGGCATCAAGGAAATCCACGTTCCGCCGGATGCGGACGCCGCCACCATGGAAGCGCTGCGGCTCGAGCTGGAGGAGACCTTGAACGAGGCGACCCGCCGCGCCTATGCGCAACTCGGCCGGCCGGGACCTGCAGATGCCTAAATCGCTACCGGGCTCGCTGCCGTTGACGCTGCGGATGTACCGGCGCCTGGCGCGCGGCCTGGTGCCGCTCGCGCCTGTGCTGATCAAGCGGCGCCTGAAGCAGGGCAAGGAAGATCCCGCGCGCGTCGGCGAACGGCGGGGCCTGTCCCGGGACGTGCGACCGCACGGTCCGCTGGTCTGGATTCACGGCGCCAGCGTCGGCGAGGTCCTCGCCGCGGCGGCCCTGATCGAGCGCTTGCGCGATCTGAACCTGCGCATTCTGCTCACCTCGGGCACCGTCACGTCGGCTGCTATTGTCGCAAAGCGCTTTCCGCCCGACGTCATCCATCAATACGTGCCGTATGATTCCCCGCGCTACGTCGCGCGCTTCCTCGACCATTGGAAGCCGTCGCTGGCGCTGTTCATCGAATCCGATCTCTGGCCGAACCTGATCCTGGCAGGCGCTGCGCGTCGCGTGCCGATGGTGCTGATCAACGGGCGGATGTCGCCGCGCTCCTTCCCGCGCTGGCGCCGCATGCAGGGCACCATCTCGGCGCTGCTGTCGCGTTTCGACATTTGTCTGGCGCAGTCGAAGACCGATGCCGAGCGCTTCTCGGCGCTCGGCGGCCGGGACGTCGTCACCACGGGCAATCTCAAGCTCGACGTGCCGGCGCCGCCGGCCGATCCTGCCAAGCTCGAACGGCTGATGGCGATGACGCGCGGGCGTCCGATCATCGTCGCGGCCTCGACCCATCCGGGCGAGGAGGAGATGCTGGTGGCGGCGCATCGCAGCCTCAGCGGTTTCTTCCCGCAGCTCCTGACCGTGATCGTGCCGCGCCATCCGGATCGCGGCTCCTCGATCACAGGCCTGATCACGGCGTCCGGCCTGAAGCCGGCTCTGCGCTCGCGCGACGAGCTGCCGACGGCGACCACCGACGTTTATATCGCCGACACCATGGGCGAGCTCGGCCTGTTCTATCGCCTCTCGGACATCGTGTTCATGGGCGGATCGCTGATCCGCCATGGTGGCCAGAATCCGATCGAAGCGATCAAGCTCGGCGCGGCCATCGTCCATGGTCCGCACGTCTTCAATTTCGCCGACGTCTACGAGGCGCTCGATCACAGCGGCGGTGCGCGCCAGGCCGACACGCAGGAGCTGCTGATCAAGCAGCTCGGCCAGCTGCTCGCCGATCCTGCCGTGCGTCACAAGATCCAGCAATCGGGCGCCGGCGTGGTCGAGGATCTCGGCGGCGCGCTCAACCGCACCATGACCGCGCTCGAGCCTTATCTTCTGCAGTTGCGGATCGAGATGGGGGCCGCCAATGCGTGAGCCGGCCTTCTGGTACCGGCCACGTTCGCTCGAATCGTACGCATTGGGGCCGCTGGGTGCGCTCTACGGCGCGATCACCGAACGGCGGATGCTGCGCGCGGGCGTCGACGCCGGCATCCCCGTGATCTGCGTCGGCAACTACCATGTCGGCGGCGCCGGCAAGACGCCGACCGTGCTGGCGCTGACGAAGCTCCTGCGCGAGCTCGGCGAGACGCCGGTGGTGCTCAGCCGCGGCTATGGCGGTAGCCTCAGGGGCCCGGTAATGGTCGACCGCATGCGTCACACCGCGTCCGACGTCGGCGACGAGCCGCTGATGATGGCGCGCGACGTTCCCGTCACGGTCGCGCGCGACCGCCTCGACGGCGTCGTGCTGGCGAAGTCGCAAGGCGCCACCGTGATCCTGATGGACGACGGTTTCCAGAACCCGCGTCTCTTGAAGGACACCTCGTTGATCGTGATCGACAGCGAGCGCGGCCTCGGCAATGGCAAGGTGTTTCCGGCCGGTCCGCTGCGTGCGCCGCTGAAGGCGCAGCTCGCGCGCACCGACGCGCTGGTCGTGATCGGCGGCGGCCGCGCCGCCGATGGTGTCGCCGCCGAGCTAGCCAGGCGCAACAAGCCGGAACTCCGCGCGCGGCTCAAACCCGACGCCGAGGCGGTCGCAAGACTGTTGGGCAAGCCGGTGTTCGCGTTCGCCGGCATCGGCGATCCCGAACGGTTCTTCCGTACGTTGCGCGCTGGCGGCATCGAGCTCGCGCGCACGCGCGCCTTCGCCGATCACCACATGTTTTCGAACGAGGAGATCGCAGCCGTCGCTGCGGAGGCGCGGCGCGAGCAGCAAACACTGGTGACGACCGAAAAGGATATCGCTCGCCTGCACGGCCGCGAAGGCGTGCCGGATGACATCGTGCCTTTCGCGGTGCAGCTCGAGTTCGATGACCCGGTTGCGCTTCGGCAATTGATCAGCGATCATCTCTACAAGGCGCGCGAGCGGCGGTTTTCCAGGCGATGATCTCGTAAGGTGGGCGAGATCTGATCGGGACGACATGTCGCACTGATGAATTTCCTTCCGCACGTTCGGGAGTTGATGTAGCCTCGCATGAGAGCCGTCATCGGGACGTGCCGAACTCCCGGAAATCATCGACGGCGTTTATGCCCACGGCGGGCAGTACCTTCATCATTTCAGATGCAGCGGCCGTAACGACGAGTTCGGAACGGCAGGGAAAGTCATTGCCAAAAACCCAGAGGAGAACATGCCATGCATTTTTGCCTCACCGGACAATACACACCCCGCGCTCTCAATGCCAATTTTGGAGAACCCCAAGACCGATCGTCAGGAGGCGGCAAGAAAACTCATCGAAGCGGCCGGCGGAAAGCTGATTTCGATGTTCAGCGTTGCGGCCGACGGCCCAGGCGTGTTGGTGATTTTCGATGTGCCTGATCCGGGTGCGGCTCCGGCCATCTCCGGCCTGACCGTCACGGCGGGCACCCTGCAGAACGTGAAACTGACGCGGCTGTTCACGCAGGACGAGATCAAGCAGGTCCGCCAGAACGCGGCGAAGCTGCGTTCTTCGTATACTCCGCCCGGAAGCTGACATCCGGATCTAAAGCGAAGCCGCCGCAGTCGAAGGAAGCGGCGGCAACGCTCACCTCACAGCAAGAAGCACGTCTGCAACCGAGGCAAGGCGAAGGCCTTCCAGCCTGCGTTGACGAACCATGCTGTCCGGTGCGTGCTGCGTCCGCGGCGTTCAGCAGTCAATCATGCTCACCACGCCCCAACGGCCATCAATCCGATAATGGTCAGGCACGAGACGCAGGCCACCATGGCGGTATAGTACTCGGGTGTATTCATTGCTGCCTCCCAAACTGTTGCCAACTGCTTGGTCACTGCTACGGGGAGAGATCGCCGGTCTCGGGCCGCTTCAATTCGGCGCGCGGCGACCGGTCTTGCGTTGTGCGTCCGTCCTCTCATCATCACCCTGATCCGGATGATGATGCGCGTCGAGAGCTTCAAAGCGTTCAGCTGCGATCAGAAGCTGTTTCCGCATTTCAGCGAGGCGGGCGCGGCAATATTCACGATAGAGCAGGTCTAATATGGTGGGCATGATCACCCCCATCGTTGATTTTCGATTACAGATATTCCACCGCAAATTTTCGAGGTGATCGTAGCCCGACAGATGGCTCTTCGATATGAGCCCGTTCACAGACTGCGCCAATTCCAGAGCTCAGTGGCCGCTTGGCTGACTTGATTGTCTGTGCGATAAAAAGAGCAGGGCCAGTTACCTAAGATGAAGCATAGCGGCGCTTTGTTTCACCAAGACTTCGTCAAACAACCTAAGAGCGCCAATCGCAACAAAGAATCCAACCACAACGCGAAATAACTAACCATGGAGTGCAAGCACTCTTCGATGCAACGCGGATTGGCATAACGGAAATCATCTCGGCTGTGAGAGCAGCATTTCCGATGCGTCCGAACATGCCTCGTGAAAAAGCTGCACCGCTCGTGCTATGCCGGCAGGGCAGCTGCGCTTTGCCCATCGACAGCAGCCTGCCATTCAGGCGCCATTCATCGCAAGCTCCTATCGTTTTCAGACGCTCAGGAGAATGCGATGAAGTTGCCGTCCGCCGCCGTTGCCGCCAGTCTTGTGGGTCTGGTCGTGGCGCCGGTGTTTGCACAGACGGCACCGCCGGCGGCGTCCACCGCCACAGTGCCGGTTCCCGCGACCAAGCGCGTGACGTGTCTTTCCGCGACGGCGAGCCTGAAGGGACAGGATAAGCGCGACCAGATGCAGCTCTGCATGGCGCAGGCGCGGCTCGATTGCCTCAAGCAGGCGATCGATCAGAAGATCGTCGGCGAGACCAGGAAGAGTTTCATCAAGACCTGCGTGGGCGCGGATGGCGCGGAGCAGCGATAGACGCGCGGCTGCGGCCTCACGCCTGCGGCTTGGGCGCGCCCGGGTAATGCCGCTCGAGCACGGCGGCGGGCGTGGCGTAGGCTTCCTGCAGGTCCACGCTCCAGTATTTCAACTCGTCGAGCGGAATGCGCGTATCGGTGATCGCGCAGCGCACGAAGGTCCCCGGCGAGATCACGCGGAAATCGCCGTCGAGATACTGCACCTGCGCTTCGCCATGGCCCGAAGGGCCGAACTTGTTCAGCACGGTCGAAAGTCTCCGTGGAAGGCCGCTCCGGGATCACATGGGAGGGCACGATGTGTTCGACGGGATGTAGCACAGATAGGGTGGCTTGTCCGCCCGGTAAACCCACCGGTTTGTGATGTTTTGGCGGCGTTTCCGCGTGATAGTGCTTGAGCGAAGGATCCAACGGCAAAGTTCGATGCGCCTTCCGTTCACCGCCCTGTTCCTGACCTTCCTGCTCTCGGCCGCGCACGGCTCGCCGGCACCGCAGCCGGTCGAGATTCCGCTGGCGTCCGGCGTGCTGCATGCGCAGCTCTACAAGCCCGAGGGCACCGGGCCGTTTCCGACCGTGATCGCGCTCCACGGCTGCGGGGGCCTCGGTGGCCATTCCGATTCCGTGCTGCCGCGCTACCGCGAATGGGCCGAGCGGCTGCTCAAGTCCGGCAACGCCGTCCTGCTCCCTGACAGCTACGGCTCGCGCGAGCTCGGGCCGCAATGCCGCGTCAAGGAGATCCACGTCAAGGCGCGGCGCGAACGCGTCAGCGACATCGCGGCGTCGCGCGCGTGGCTGATGAAGCAGAGCTGGGTTGCGCGCGACCGCGTCAGCCTGATGGGGTGGGCCAACGGCGCCAGCGCGCTGCTCTGGGCCGTGCGTCCGCAAAACCTTGC
The DNA here is from genome assembly GCF_021052305.1 of Bradyrhizobium sp. WU425. Lineage (NCBI taxonomy): Bacteria > Pseudomonadati > Pseudomonadota > Alphaproteobacteria > Hyphomicrobiales > Nitrobacteraceae > Bradyrhizobium > Bradyrhizobium sp. WU425. The sequence continues at coordinate 1,432,641 of NZ_CP088089.1, forward strand.
GCGCGAGACGGGTCCGGATTTCCGCGCCGCGATCGCGTTCTATCCGGACTGCAGGATTTCCGCCGGCCTCGGGTGGAGCACACGGGTGCCGACGCTGGTGCTGATCGGTGGCAATGACGACGTCTCGTCGCCGCCGGCCTGCCGCCAGATGGTCGATGGTGCGCATGGCCGCAGCGCGCTCGCGCGCATCGTGGTCTATCCCGGCGCCTATCACGACTTCGACCGCGCCAACACGCCGCTGCACGCAGCGAGCGGCAGCACCGACGCCGCCGCGCCCGAGCACGGCCATCTCGGCACCGATGCGGCAGCGCGCGCGGCGTCGCAGAAGGAAGTCGCAGAGTGGCTGGCACGGTGATGGCAGTGCCGTAGCCCGGATGAGCGTAGCGATATCCGGGTAGGCCTGTCCCGCATGTCGCTGCGCTCATGCAAGCTACATGTGGCGAGCGGGCTCGCCGCGCCGTAGCTCGTGAGAAGCGAAGGCGGGGCCGCCCGAGGGAACAACAGCGGACAGCCCCGCATCGACCACCGCCCTGCACGGAAAATGGCCGACCGTGACTCTACGGATCGCGCGCCGTGATGGTTTCATTTCGTAACGACGCCATCATTCGACCACGATGTCGATTAAACGCAATCCCATGCGCAACCGCTTCGTCCTGTTCTCCTCCGCCCTGATCGTCTTCACCGTCGCGGTCTTCCTGTTTGAAGCCCATGCCGGCGCGCCGCAACTCGCGCCGGAACATTGCGGCTTCTGGACCACGATCGACGCGGGATTGTCCTGCCGCTGAGACGCGCAGTCTTGTAGCCCGGATGAGCGTAGCGATATCCGGGGCCGCTGCTCCCGCATGTCGCTACGCTCATGCGGGCTACGACAGCGAGTTCGTGACACGCGTCCCACACACTCGCTGTCATCGCCCGGCTTGACCGGGCGATCCAGTAGGCCGAGGCGGCTGTGATGGATCGAGACGCCGCGGCGTACTGGATTCCCCGCTCCTGTGCGCAATTGCGCACAAGGCGGGGAATGACACCGAGGGTGGAACGCCGCCCTCCGCCTAAAACAAATTCCCCTGATCCACCGGCTTGCCCACGCGCTTCGGCGCAGGCTTGGCGTCCTGCGCGGCTGGCTTCGCCGGCGCCGGCGCGCGCTTCGCTGCAGCCGCGGGCCGATCCGCATCCGCGGTCGCACCGACACGGCCATCCGCAAACTCGATCTCGACCCGTGCGCCGGGACCGATCTCATTCGCCGAATGCAGCGGATGGCCGGCCTCGTCCCGCACCAGGGCAAAGCCGCGCGCGAGCACGCCGCGATAGGACAAGGCGGAGAGCAGCTTGCCGCTGTTCTCGATGCGGGCATCCAGCCGCTGCAACAGCGTCACCAGCGCGCGGCCCGCGCGCTCGGCCAGGCGATGCGTGCGCTCGCGCTGGCGGTGAATCGCGTTGCGCTGCGCCTGCGCATTGGACAGTTTTGAGGCACGCAAGCGCACCTCCAGCCCGGCAAAGCGGTCGCGCCGCCGCCGCAAGAGCGAGCGTGCGGATAGGCCGAGCCGTTCGCCGCACACGGTGAGGCGATGATCAGCCTGCGCGATCTGGCCGTGCAGCACCCGCAGCGTCAGCTTGGCGCCTGCGGCGGTGAACCTTCGGAAATGCGCGTGGGTGTTGGCCTTGAGGCAGCGGGGCAGGGACGCACCCGCCGAATCCAGCCGCTGCCGCGGGATCGCCAGCAAATCGCCGGCGGCCGGCAGCGCGCGCGCGGCGGCACGCAGCTCGCTGCGGCGGCTCTCATGGCCGCGTTGCCAGCAGGACCGGGTGCGTCGCCCGAGATCGCCGACCTCGACGAAGAGATCGCTGCGCACCGGCACCGCCATCTCGGCCGCCGCCGTCGGCGTCGGCGCGCGCTTGTCGGCGACGAAATCGATCAGCGTGATGTCGGTCTCATGCCCCACGGCCGAGATCAGCGGGATCATGCTCTCGGCCGCGGCACGGACCACGATCTCCTCGTTGAACGACCAGAGATCCTCCAGCGAGCCGCCGCCGCGCGCGACGATCAGCACGTCGGGGCGCGGAACCTTGCCGCCCTCCGGCAGTGCGTTGAAGCCGCGGATCGCGGCCGCGACCTGCTCGGCCGAGCCTTCGCCCTGAACTTTCACCGGCCACACCAGCACGTGGCGGGGAAAGCGGTCCTCCAGCCGATGCAGGATGTCGCGGATTACGGCGCCGGTCGGCGAGGTCACCACGCCGATCACCTCCGGCAGCCACGGCAAAAGCTGCTTGCGCGCCTCGTCGAACAGGCCTTCGGCGGCGAGCTTCCTCTTGCGCTCCTCCATCAGCGCCATCAGCGCGCCGATGCCGGCCGGCTCCAGCGCCTCGATCACGATCTGGTATTTCGAGGAGCCCGGATAGGTCGTGAGCTTGCCGGTGGCGATGACCTCGAGCCCCTCCTGGGGCTTGAAGCGCATGCGGCCGTGCACGCCCTTCCAGATCACCGCCTCGATCTTGGCGCTCTCGTCCTTGAGCGCGAAATAGCAATGGCCCGACGAATGCGCGCCGCGGAAGCCGGAGATCTCGCCGCGGACCCGGACATGGCCATAGGTGTCCTCGACCGTCCGTTTCAGGGACTGGGAGAGCTCCGAGACGGTGAATTCGGGAGTGTTGAGCAGGGGTTCCGCTGACGGCATCGGCAAACGATTCGGCATGTGGGGATCAGACCCGACGTTAAGGATTTTTGCAGCGCCGCGCCAATCCGCGTATTGACCAAAAGAGTACTCTGCAGTATAGAGTCCTCTATAGTTGATCGGTTTAAGGGGAGTGGATCATGGCAATTCGAGTGCTGCGCGGCGTTTTGAACGGACTGAAATGGGCTCTGTGTGCGGTCGGCGGTGTGGCGCTGATCCTGGCCGTGATGATCGCAACGCCGCTGGAGCGGCCGCCGGAGATGCGATCGGTCTCCGACTCCGCCAAGGGCATCGATTGGTCCACACTGCCTCCGCTCGAGCGTTTCCAGGCCCGCGACGGCACCTGGATCGGCTTCCGCCACTACGCTGCCAATGGTCTTGCAACCGGCCGTGGCGCGATCTTCATCCACGGCTCGTCCGGCTCCAGCGGCACCGTCAATCATGCCCTGACCCATGCCATCGCCGCGCGGGGCGTGGAGACCTGGGCGCTCGACATCCGCGGCCATGGTGGATCCGGCACGCGCGGCGATATCGGCTATGTCGGCCAGCTCGAGGACGACCTCGTCGACTTCGTCGCTCAAATCCGCAAGACCGCACCGGAGCTGCCGCTCACCTTGATCGGCCATTCCGCCGGCGCCGGCTTCTCGCTGCGCGTCGCCGCGACGCCGATCATGCAGGACATGTTCGTGCGCACCGTGCTGCTCGCACCCTATCTCGGCTATGACGCGCCGACCAACAAGCCGCATGCCGGCGGCTGGGCCAATGTCGACCTGCCGCGCTTCTTCGCGCTGGCCACGCTGCGCAAGATCGGCATCGACTGCTGTTCGCAGCTTCCGGTGCTCGCGCTCGCCGTGCCCGCGAGTTCGGCAAAATATCTCGTCGCCACCTATTCGGACCGCCTGACGCGCAATTTCGCGACGCGCGGCTATCGCCTCGATCTTCCGGCGGCGACACGTCCGGTCACGATCTTCGGCGGCGCCGAGGACGAGATGATGATCTCGGATAAATATGCAGAAACCGTGCAGGCGGTGAAGCCATCGGTCGACGTCAAGATCATCGACGGCATCAACCACATGGGCATCGTCACCAACCCGAAGGCGATCTCGGTCATCGCCGACGATGTGACGACGCGCGGGACAGGGCAGTCATGATCGACAGCAAGGAAGCCTCCGCGGCGCTGGCCGATATCGACGACATCGTCCAGCGCGTGAAGCAATCGCAGCTCTATGAGCTGGCGAGCCACGCCGCCGTCTGGTGGGGCGCATTGGTGTTCGCGGGCAATCTCGTGACCTGGCTTTGGCCGGTCTATGCGGGCTACGCCTGGGTTGCCGTGGACGTTTTGGGCGCCGGCGGTCTGGTGGTGCTGCGCATTTTCAATCCGCCGCATCACTCCCATGGCACCGCTTTCAACGTCAGACTGCTTCTGGTGTTCGTGCTGTTCTTCGCCTTCGGTTATCTCTGCACCAACGTGCTCGGTCATTTCGGTCCGCGCCAGCTGGGCACGTTCTGGCCGCTCTACTTCATGCTGTTCTATTCGCTGGCGGGTCTCTGGTTCGGCTATGCCTTCATGGCGATCGGTCTCGGCATCTCCGCGCTGACGCTGATCGGTTATTTCTACATCGGCGAGGCGTTTCCGCTCTGGATGGCCTTCGTCAATGGCGGAGGCCTGATCCTCGGCGGCCTCTGGATGCGGCGGATCTGATGGCCGAGCTCGACGACATCATCCACCAGCCGTTGCGGCTGAAGATCATGGCGGCGCTGAATGCGCTGCCGGGCACCGGCGGCCTGGAGTTTTCGCGATTGAAGAAGCTCACCGGCGCGACCGACGGCAATCTCGGCGCGCACATCGAGACGCTGGCCAAGGCAGGCTACGTGTCGGTGGAGAAGGCCTTCGTCGGCAAGAAGCCGCAGACCACGGTGACCGCGACCGCTGCGGGGCGCGGAGCGTTCGCGCGGCATGTGGCGACGCTGCAGGAGATTATTGCGGGGAAGCAGGGGTAGGACGTACTCATAAACGTCGGCTTACTAACGCAAAGCGGAGTCTCCCACCTCGGGCATGATCGATGGCTTGTGACCCGAAGCTGACCTGCGAGGCTCGCCCGTACAACGATAGTCCATATCAATTTGGGATTGCCGGCATTGCGATGGCCGATTGCTGCGGGTCCAAAGCTATCTCGATACACGCTCCTTCAAAATGTCCGCATCTTCAAGTGCCAGAAGCTCATTGCGACGATTGAGGCACCCACGACATCGATTAATCTATGTTAAGGCCGCGCCCGTAACTGGGAGGTAAAATGTTCCCAACGGGGAAGGCGTGCGATGGACTACCGCGCTTATATCATGGGCGAGGACGGGCGGATCAGCGGCGTTCATGAGATCGATTGCGCCAACGACGACGAGGCCACAGCCAAAGCGAGACAGCTGCTCGACGGCCACGATTTAGAAGTGTGGCACAGAGATCGGCGCGTCACTGTTCTCAAGCACCACACAAGACAGTAACGCCGCTCAGTGGCGGTCGCGGCCATGCAATGTCCCCGGTCAGGCGGCGCTTAGCGGACATGCTCATCAGCTTGTCCTGACGCCGATAACCGCCATTAGCGGACCCTCGCGAACCCGTACCTACGGGGGGAACCAAGGGGCCCGTGATGCGTTAAGAGCAGTTCGGCGGGCCGGAGGGGCGTCCGCCCATGTTTATTGCACGAACGACGCTCGTATCGGGTCGTCGTTCCTCTCGCCCCCGAGAGCCGGGCACCCGCATGTCGAACGTAGAAGAATTCCCACTCTCCGCCCGGCACCGCCCCACGGAGTTCGAGGCCCTGGTTGCGGCCGGCGCTGCCGCGCTCGATGCCATTCCGGGCGCAGTCTATCTCTGTGACGCGGAGGGGCTGCTGGTCGCCTATAACGCGGAGGCTGTGGTGCTGTGGGGGCGCACACCTGATGTCGGGAGGGAGCGCTTCTGCGGTTCACACCAGCTCTACCTGCTGGATGGAACTCCCCTCGCGCATGCCGACTGCCCCATGGCCACCGCCGTTCGCGCGGGAACGCCGACGCGCAATGCCGAAGTGATAATGGCGCGGCCGGATGGCTCTCGCTTCACGGCCATGGTCAACATCCGGGCGTTGCGCGACTTTTCTGGTCGCATCCAGGGCGCCATCAATTGCTTCCAGGACATCACCGGACGCAAGCAGGTCGAGGAGGAAGTCCGCCGCACGACGCAGGATCTGCAGGACTTTTTCGACAATGGCGCGGTGGGCCTTCACATCGTCAGTGGCGAGGGAATTATCATTCGCGCCAATAAGGCCGAATTGGATCTGCTTGGGTACCGGCCCGAGGAGTATATCGGGCGTCATGTCGCCGAGTTCCACGCCGACGCTCCCGTGATTGGCGATATTCTCCAGCGTCTTTCGTGCGGTGAGCCGCTGCAGCGCTACCCTGCCCGGCTGCGCGCCCGCGACGGCACGATCAAGCATGTCCTGATTACCTCGAACAGCCGCATTGTGGACGGCAAGTTTGTCAACACGCGCTGCTTCACGACCGACGTCACCGAACTGCATGCTGCCGAAGAGGCACGGCAAGCAAGTGAGGCGCGGCTTGCGGCGACTTATGAGGCCGCCAGCGTCGGCATTTCGGAGACCGACGAGAACGGTCGCTTCTTGCGGGTGAATGATTCCCTCTGCCGCATCACCGCGCGCAAACGCGACGAACTGTTGGGGATGACCTTCCTCGACTACACCGATTCCAACGATCAGACCGAAGATGCCGAACTGTACGCGCGGCAAGTCCGCGGCGACATCGAGAACTACACGGTTCGCAAGCGTGTACTACGGCCTGACGGGTCCGTTCGCCATCTGGATATCTTCAGTTCGTCGGTGCGGGATTCGGAAGGCTGCTTCCTTTATGGCGTGCGGGTCGCTCAGGATGTCACCACCACCAAGCAACTGGAGGATCGCTTGCGTGAAGGCGAGCAGCGCATGCGCGATCTCCTCGAGGCGTTGCCAGCAGCCATCTACACGACGGACGCCAAGGGGCGCATTAATTTCTTCAATCGGGCTGCCGTCGAGATGGCGGGCAGAACGCCGCAGCCAGGCGACGAATGGTGTGTGACCTGGAAGCTCTATTGGCCCGACGGCTCGCCGCTGCCGCACAATGAATGCCCGATGGCTGTTGCGCTGCGCGAAAACCGGCCGGTTCGCGGTGCCGAAGCGGTGGCCGAACGTCCAGACGGCAGACGCGTGCCGTTTATTCCTTTTCCAACGCCGCTGCGCGACGCGGACGGCAATCTGGTCGGCGCCATCAACATGCTCGTCGACATTAGCGAGCGGAAGAACGCCGAGAACGCTCAAAAGGCTCTCATCGACGAACTAAACCACCGTGTGAAAAACACCCTGGCCACGGTGCAATCTCTGGCGAACCAGACCGCCCGTCACGCCGCCGATCTGCAGGAATTTCTGCCGACCTTCACGGGACGGCTGCTTGCGCTCGCCCGCGGACATGACCTGCTGACGAAGCGAAACTGGCAGGATACGCCTTTCGAAAAGCTCGTCCACGATATCGTCGCTCCGATGTCGGGCGGACGGGTGCTGACTAGCGGGCCGCACGTTGAGCTAGACGCCCGCATGGCACTGAGCATCACCATGGTGCTCAACGAGCTTCTGACCAATGCGGCGAAGTACGGCGCACTCTCAGTGCCGAATGGATCAGTTTCGCTCACTTGGCGGATCAGCGCCGGCGAGCGCTCGCAAGCCGTGCTGGATTGCGAATGGCACGAACGTGGCGGACCACCTGTTACGCCTCCAAAGCGGCGCGGCTTCGGCACGCGGTTGATGGAACGTTGCGTCGAGCATGATCTCGCAGGTGAGTTCGATCTGGTATTCGAGCCGGAGGGCACTCGCTGCCGCATGGTGTTTCCCATTATGCCTGCAGCGTCCAATGGTTGAGCTGTCCGGCGCCAAGGTTCTCCTGGTCGAAGATGAGGGCCTTGTGGCCCTCATGCTCGAAGATATGCTTGAGGAACTGGGCTTGAAGGTCGTTGCCTCAGCAGCCCACGTACAAAAGGCGTGCGAACTCGCGACGACGGCATCGTTCGATTTGGCGCTCCTTGATGTGAACCTGGCTGGCGAACTTGTTTTCCCGGTAGCTCGCATCTTGCGGGAGCGAAGGATTCCCTTCCTGTTCAGCACGGGTTACGGCGGACCTCCGCTCGAGGAGGAGTTCAACAGTTCGCCCGCGATAGGCAAGCCGTTTTCTATCGATCAGTTGAACGAGAAATTGCGGGCGATTCTGGCGCTCCCATAGCAGGACGGCTTCGCGCGTTCCCTTGCGTCGGATGCCGATCCGGGCGCCGTGTGCAGGTGCCGAAAGCGAGTACGATTCTCCGGGGTCCAAGGCATCAAGGGGCCAACGCTGCTTTACTGGTACAAAGCTCGTAGGATGGGTTGAGCCCTTGCGAACCCATCGCTTCTCTATCCCCGTTCTCCGAAATCGCGGCCGTCATCCGACTGATCGCCGGCCCAATCGGCCGGGTAATTGCCGAGCTTTATGTGGCGATGAAACGAGGAGGGCGCCCAGTCACGGACTCTGTCGACGAGCCCGTGCTTGACCGGATTAATATGAACATAGTCTACATGCCGCGCGAAATCGGTTTCGTCGCGAATGGTATGCTCCCAATATCTGCGTTGCCAGATGCCCCGTTCACCTTTGGCCGCGCGGCTTGGGGATATCCTCTCGTTGCGCGCCAGACCGCGGGAAAAGGTGGATTTGATCAACTGCCAGCGCATTGCAAAATCGGCATCACCTTCTGGTAACGTCCACACCGTGTGAAGGTGATCAGGGAGCACCACGATGGCATCGATCGTGAATGGATGGCGTCGGTGCGTTTCACGAAACACCGTGCGCAACAACCCGATATGATCCGTCAGCAACGCTAGCCTCCGCTCCGCCAGGTTGACCGTGAAGAAGAAGCACCCACCCGGAAGAAAGTTGCGGCGGTACGCGGTCATGACGGGACGTTACCACGAAACAAGTGCGATGGGTTTCGCAAGGGCTCAACCCATCCTACGGGCTGCTTACGGTACAAGGTGAGCGTAAAATGGGTCCGTTAGAGCGACTGCGTGATGGTTTTCAACTGGGTTACTGCCACCGGCGCAATGCCCGCGTTCCGAAGGAGCGAGAGGAGCATCAAAAACTTTGCGTGCGAAATGCGATTTGGAAGTGAAGTGTTGTGAGCAACGATGAACTTTCTGATGGCTGTGAAGCCAGCAACGGTATTAGCAAGCTCGCGGTGAAACTGCGTTACACTTGAGGTAGCAAAGCCCCCTGCCTTGCGAAGTATTGCCTCAAACTTTGATTGAAGCGGAGAGCCAACAAATCTGGAAAACATTCCTGCGACTAATCGAGTGAGATGCTCGTTGCTTCCCCACATGGAGGCCTTCGTGTCAATTATTGCCATGAGTTCATCGTTCGATGAGTACTTCGAAGCAAGCCAGATTTGGGCATACAAGCTCCATATAGACGAAGAACCGAGACCACTTAGCGTTTGTTTGATGTGTCCACGTACCCAACTATTGTCCGGCAAACGTGCCGCCACAATGGCACTGGCGATTTCGACAAGGGACGCGTCATCTACGAGATGGCCATCTTGAAGGATTTGGGTAAGCAAGTTGAGCTTGAGAGCAGGAGAGCCGGTCAATCCCATCGCTGGTCGTCTGCGTATGGTCCCGATGAATTCGGGCTCGCGCCTCAGCGGCGAGCGCCGGAATGACGGGGAGTTCGGGCGCCGCCCCCTTGAGCCCGGCCCCGATTCGTGCGACCTCCGCCCCCAGCAAATCCCTCATTTCTGAGCCCTCGATGCACATTCTCCTGCTTGGTTCCGGCGGTCGCGAACATGCCCTGGCGTGGAAGATCGCGGCCTCTCCCCTGGTGACCAAATTCTGGTGCGCGCCGGGCAATGCCGGGATCGCGCGCGAGGCGGAATGCGTGGCGCTCGACATCGCCGACCATGCCGCCGTGATCGAGTTCTGCAAGGCGAACGCGGTCGCGCTCGTCGTGGTCGGCCCGGAGACGCCGCTGGCGGCCGGCATCGTCGATGACCTCACCGCCGCCGGCATCAAGGCGTTCGGGCCGGACAGGATCCCCGCCCAGCTCGAAAGCTCGAAGGGCTTCACCAAGGCGCTGTGCACCGAATTCGGCATTCCGACCGGCGCCTACAAGCGATTCACCAACGCCGCCGATGCGCGTGCCTACGTCCAGAGCCAGGGCGCGCCGATCGTGGTCAAGGCCGACGGTCTTGCCGCCGGCAAGGGCGTCGTCGTCGCCAAGTCGGTGCGCGAGGCGGAGGACGCCATCGCCATGATGTTCGACGGCACCTTTGGCGAGGCCGGCGCCGAGGTCGTGATCGAGGAGTTCTTGCCGGGCCGCGAGATCAGCTTCTTCGCGCTGTGCGACGGCGAGACCGCCATTCCGCTGGCCTCCGCGCAGGACCACAAGCGCGTGTTCGACCATGACGTCGGCCCGAACACCGGCGGCATGGGCGCCTATTCGCCGACGCCGCTGGTCACGCCGGCGATCCATGACGCGATCATGGCCAAGATCATTCTGCCGACGGTATCAGGCATGAAGCAGCGCGGCACGCCGTTTCGCGGCATTCTCTACGCCGGGATCATGCTGACGACGCAAGGGCCAAAACTGTTCGAGTTCAACGTCCGCTTCGGCGATCCCGAGTGCCAGGTGCTGATGCTCAGGATGATGTCGGACATCGTGCCGGCCTTCCTCGCCGCCTGCGACGGGCAGCTGAAGAACTTTGACCTGCGCTGGCATCCGGAGGCCGCGCTCACGGTGGTGATGGCGGCAAAGGGATATCCCGGCGATTACCAGAAAGGCACGCGGATCGAGGGGCTCGATGACGCCGCCAAGGTCGAGACCGCCGAGATCTTCCACGCCGGCACGGTCGAGAAGGACGGCGCCATCCTCGCCAATGGCGGCCGCGTCCTCAATGTCTGCGCGCTCGGCAAGACCGTGACGGAAGCGCAGGTGCGCGCCTACCAGGCCGTCGACCGCATCAATTGGCCGGAAGGCTTCTGCCGCCGCGACATCGGCTGGCAGGCCGTGGACGCCGAGAAGTCCAAGGGCTGACACGCTTTTTTCGCACGCGCGCGCAATTTCCGCCGTGCCCGTCGGCACTCCGAATTTGTGTAGGCGGCTGTTGGACTTAGCTACTGTGCATGGGGTTGTTTTTCGACTTTTTTGTTTTGGGGCATTCTCAAGACCGAGCAGATCCCACGCTGACAGATAAGGATGCAGAAGATGTCCGATCTCGCCGACCTCTATCCCGGCTTCGCCTCCGAATGGATCAACACCTCCTTCGGCCGCATCTTCGCCCGCGTCGGCGGCAAGGGACCGCCGCTGTTGCTGCTGCACGGCTTCTCCGAGACCAACGTGATGTGGCACCGCGTGGCGCCGCAGCTGGCCGACCGGTTCACGCTGATCATCGCCGATCTGCCCGGCTATGGCTGGTCCGACATGCCCGAGAGCGACGCGCTGCACATGCCCTACAGCAAGCGCGCGATGGCCAAGGCCATGGTCGAGGCGATGGAGCGCCTCGGCCACGTGCACTTCGCGCTCGCCGGCCATGATCGCGGCGGCCGCGTCTCGTATCGGCTGGCGCTCGATCATCCCGGCCGGCTGTCGAAGCTTGCGGTGCTCGATATCCTGCCGACCTACAATTACTGGGAGCGGATGAACCGCGCCTATGCGCTGAAGATCTATCACTGGACTTTTCTGGCGCAGCCCTATCCGCTGCCGGAGACGCTGGTCGCGAGCAATGGCGAGTTCTTCCTGCGCTTCAAGATGGCGAGCCAGACCAAATCGAAGACGCTCGATGCGATCGACAAGCGCGCGCTCGAACACTACATCGCCCCGTTCCGCGATCCCGCCCGCGTCCACGCGATGTGCGAGGATTATCGCGCCGGCGCCTATTTCGACTACGATCTCGACAAGGCCGATTTCGAGGCCGGCAAGAAGATCACCATTCCGATGCTGGCGCTGTGGGGCAATGCCGGCGTGGCGCAAGCCACCGCCACCCCGCTCGACATCTGGAAGCAATGGGCGACGAACGTCGAAGGCATGCCGGTGGATTCGGGGCACTTCCTCACCGAGGAGAACCCTGACGTCACCGCAAAGGCGCTGCGCGAGTTCTTTGCCGCGCCTTAGCGCCGCTCCCGAAAGAAGTCCTTGAGCAGCCGCGCCGCCTCGCTTTCGCCGACCCCGGAATAGACATCCGGGACGTGATGGCAGGTCGGCTGCGTGAAGAACCGCACACCTGATTCAACCGCGCCGCCCTTGGGGTCGGCGGCGCCGTAATAGAGCCGCCTCACCCTTGCAAACGAGATCGCGCCCGCACACATGGTGCACGGCTCCAGCGTCACGTAGAGGTCGCAGTCGACCAGACGCTCGCTGCCGATCTTTTTGGCCGCCTCGCGCAGCGCCACGATCTCGGCATGCGCCGTGGGGTCGTAGTCGGTCAGCGTCCGGTTCGCCGCGGTGGCGATGACCTCGTAATTGCGGACCACGACACATCCGATCGGAACTTCGCCCGCCTTTCCGGCGTTTTCGGCCGTTTTGAGCGCCAAATCCATGAAAGAGGGGGCTTTCAAGCCTCGTATCATCGCGAGAAACCTGCTAGTAGCTGCGCCTTCAGCAGAAGTGCTTGACCGAATTTGCCTGAGCATGCGGCTCGAGACGAGCGCGCACAATGCTTTCTGGCCATCCCCTGAGTGAGATTATTCATGCCTCGCGACAGCGACAAAGACAACGATTCCCGCGGCCGGCGTGATCGCGGCCCGGCCAAGGGAGGCCCGGCCAAGGGCCGGTCCGGCAAACCACGCGGGCCCGACAAGAAGTTCGCCAAGCGCGGCCCTCCCGGGGACAAGGGCGACGCCCGCCTGCCCCGCGGCGACCGCGACAGCCGTCCATCATTCCGCCGCCGCGAGGAGGGCGATGCCCCGCGCCGCGACTTCAGCGACCGCCCGAAATTCAATCGCCAAGACCGGCCGCGTGAAGACCGGCCGCGCGGCGAGGATCGTGGCGAGCGCAGCTTCAAGCCGCGTGGCGATCGTCCCTTCAAGCCGCGTGAAGACCGTCCGTTTTCCGATCGTCCGTCGCGCGACGGCGAGAAGCGCCCGTTCAAGCCCCGTGGTGACCGCCCATTTTCTGATCGCCCCTCGCGCGATGGCGACAAGCGGCCGTTCAAGCCGCGCGGTGATCGCCCGTCCTATGGGCGTGATGACCGTCCGCCGCGCAGGGATCGCGACGATTCCCGTCCGGCCGGCCGAACCGGTGACGCGAAGTTTGGCGACAAGCGACCTTATGCGCCGCGTGGCGACCGTCCGGAACGCAAGTTCGACGGCGAGCGGAAGTTTTCGCGCGGCGCACCGGACCGCAATCGCAGCGAGCGCAGCGATTCAAAACCCTGGCAGAAGCGCGATGCGGCGCCTCGCGGCGACCGGCCGCCGCGCAAGGACTTCAGCAAGGGTCCGCGCAAGGATTTTGGCGGCAGCGACCGCGGTGGGGACAAGCCCTGGCAGAAGCGCGACGATCGGCATGGCGGTGGCGAAGACCGTCCGCGCTTTTCCCGTTCGCGCGACGATCGTCCATCGGGTGATCGTCCGTTCCGCGAGCGCCCCAAATTCGATCGTCCTAAATTCGATCGTCCACGCGATGATCGTCCGAGGTTCGATCGCGGCGGCGATCGCCCGAAATTCGATCGTCCGCGCGAGCGTTCCGAGGGCCGTTCCGACTGGCACGAGCATCCCCGCAGCGAAGCGCGTTCCGGCGATCGTCCACGCCGCGAAAACGAGGACGAGAGCAGGATCTTCGAGAAGCGTCCGGCCTTCGGCGGTCGCGGCGCCTATCGCGAGCGCGATCGTGATTCCGAGCGGCGGCCACGCCGCGAGGAAGAGACCAAGCCGAAGAAGGCCGGCGAGCGTATCGCCAAGGTGCTGTCGCGCGCGGGCCTCGCCTCGCGCCGCGATGCCGAGGAGATGGTCACGCAGGGCCGCGTCAGCGTCAACGGCCGTGTCATCAATTCGCCGGCGCTCGACATCACCTCGAACGATGTCGTCACTGTCGACGGCAAGCCGTTGCCGGAGCGCGAGCGCACGCGGCTGTTCCTCTATCACAAGCCCCGCGGCCTCATGACGACGCATGACGATCCCGAGGGCCGTCCGACCGTGTTCGACAATCTGCCCGAAGGTCTGCCGCGGCTGATCAGCGTCGGCCGGCTCGACTTCAACACCGAGGGCCTGCTGCTGCTCACCAATGATGGCGGGCTCGCGCGCACGCTCGAGCTGCCGGACACCGGCTGGCTGCGCCGCTACCGTGTCCGCGCCCATGGCGACGTCACGCAGGCGCAGCTCGACGAGCTGAAGAACGGCATCGAGATCGAGGGCGTCAAGTACGGTCCGATCGACGCCACGCTGGAGCGTGACCAGGGCGCCAATGTCTGGCTGGTTTTCGCGATCCGCGAGGGCAAGAACCGCGAAGTGCGCAACGTCTGCGCTCATCTCGGGCTCGAGGTAAACCGGCTGATCCGGGTCTCCTACGGCCCGTTCCAGCTCGGCGAGGTCCCCGAGGGCCAGGTCGAGGAGATCAAGTCCCGCGTGCTGCGCGACCAGCTCGGCGAAAAGATCATCGAGAAATCGGGCGCGCAGTTCGACGTGCCGCAGAAATCTGCCTCGCATGAGGGCGACGACGTGCCGCGCGAGAAGAAGCCGGCGACCAAGCGCGGCGTGATCAACGACCGCAAGGGCCGCCGCGTGCTGGTGCAACGCACCGGCAGCGAGGAAGCGCGCGAGCGCAACGAGGCTGAGGCGAGCGGCTACGGCCCGCCGCGCCGTCCCAAGCGCGGCTATCACGGCAAGCGCGATCTGGCGCCGAAGGAGGACTGACGTTGCGCGTCGTCGGCGGTCGATTGAAGGGGCGCAATCTGGCCTCACCGTCCTCGCGCGACATCCGCCCCACGGCGGACCGCCTGCGTGAGTCCGTGTTCAACATCCTCGTGCACGCCTATGACGATCCGATTGCGGACGCGCGCGTGCTCGATCTTTTCGCCGGCACCGGCGCGCTCGGCATCGAAGCGTCGTCACGCGGCGCGAAGTTCACGCTGTTCGTCGACAACGGCGCGGAAGCGCGCGCCCTGCTGCGGAATAATGTCGAGACGCTGGGCTTAGGTGGCGTGACAAAAGTCTATCGCCGCGATGCGACCGATCTTGGTCCTGCGCATCCGGTCGAGCCGTTCTCGCTGGTGTTCCTCGATCCGCCCTATGGCAAAGGGTTTGCGGAGAAGGCGCTTGCGAGCTTGCGCGACGGGGGCTGGCTCACGCCGGGCGCGCTGCTCGTGGTGGAAGAGGCGAAGGCTGCGCAGTTCGTCACGCCGGAAGGCTTCGAGGAATTGGAGCGGCGCGCTTATGACGACACGGAGTTCGTGTTTTTGAAGCGGCCGTAATTTCGAACGTTACCGTCGCCCGAACAGCTTCTCGACATCCGACAGCTTCAGCTCGACATAGGTCGGCCGGCCGTGATTGCACTGGCCGGAGTTCGGGGTGTCCTCCATCTCGCGGAGCAGGGCATTCATCTCCTCCGGTCGCAGCCTGCGGCCGGCGCGCACCGAGCCGTGGCAGGCCATGGTGGCGGCGACGTGCATCAGGCGGCGCTCCAGAGGCAGCGCCTCGTCCCACTCGGCCATGTGCTCGGAAAGATCGCGCAACAGGCCGCCGGCGTTGGTCTTGCCGAGCAGCGACGGCGTCTCGCGCACCGCAACCGCGCCGGGGCCGAAGGGTTCGATCGCGAGGCCAAACGACGCCAGCTCCTCGCTGCGCTCGAGCAGGCGCTCCACCGTGGCCTCGTCCATCTCGACGATCTCGGGGATCAGCAGGATCTGCCGCTGCACGCCGTTCTCCGCCAGCGAAGCCTTCAGCCGCTCGTAGACAATGCGTTCATGCGCGGCGTGCTGGTCGACGATGATCAGGCCGTCGCGGGTCTGCGAGACGATATAGGTCTCGTGGATCTGGGTGCGCGCCGCCCCGAGCGGGCGGTCGACGAGATCGCCGACGGGCTGGCTCTCGATCCGCACGTCTGCACTGGGCGCGCCGACATCGAACGCAGCCTGCGCGCGCTCGGCGAAGGCGGGCGCGGCCGCACCGTCGAATGACGGCATCGGCGCGACCGGGGCGGATGGCGACTGGCGCCAGTCCCAGCTTGCCGGGCGCGGCGTGAATGCGGGGCGGAACGAAGACAGCGCGCTTTCGCCGCTGTTGGCGGCCGTACGCCGGCCCTCCCGTGCAAGCCCGTCCTTCAATCCGTGCACGATCAGCGCGCGGACGAGGCCGGCGTTGCGAAACCGCACCTCGGTCTTGGCCGGATGCACGTTGGCGTCGACCTCGCGCGGATCGAGCGTGACGAACAGCGCCAGCACCGGATGACGGTCGCGCGGCAGATAGTCGGCATAGGCCCCGCGTACCGCCCCTAGGATCAGCTTGTCGCGCACCGGGCGGCCGTTGACGAACAGATATTGCCCGAGGGCGTTGGCCTTGGTCAGCGCGGGCGCTGCGGCATAGCCGGCGACGACCACGCCCTCGCGCTCGGCATGGACCTCGATGGCATGGCTGCGGAACTCCGCCCCCAGGATGTCGCCGAGGCGCGTCAGGCGACCGGCGACGCCGGGCAGCGCCGCAGCCCAGGTCACCGGGGCGCGCTCTTCGCCCGCCAGTGTGAAGGCGATTTCGGGCCGCGCCATCGCGAGGCGCCGCACCACCTCACGGATCGCTTCCGCCTCGGTCCGGTCGGTCTTCAAGAACTTCAGCCGCGCCGGCGTCGCGTAGAAGAGGTCGTTGACCTCGACCCGCGTGCCATGCGCGAGCGCGGCCGGCATGATCTCGGATTTCTCGCCGCCCTCGACATTGAGCGCCCAGGCGTGCGGCTCGCTGGCATGCCGCGTGGTGATGGCAAGCCGCGCCACGGAGCCGATCGAGGGCAGCGCCTCGCCGCGGAATCCGAGCGTGCGGATCTGCAGCAAGTCCTCGTCGTCGAGCTTGGAGGTGGCGTGACGCTCGACCGCCAGCGACAGGTCCCTGGCGGTCATGCCGCCGCCGTCGTCGGTGATGCCGATCCGCCGGCGTCCGCCGCCATCGGTAAAGACGTCGATCCGGCTCGCGCCGGCGTCGATGGCGTTCTCGACCAGTTCCTTGACCACGCTCGCGGGACGCTCGACCACTTCGCCGGCGGCGATGCGGTTGACGACCTGTTCGGGTAATTGGCGGACGGGCATGAAACTCGATTTTCGGCTTTGATCTTGGGCTTCGATCTGGATTCGCGGAGAACGCCATTCTAGGCCGTGTTGCGTCAAAAGCATGTGTTGGGCAACAGGAACGTGGCGGGCTGGGGAAAAGGGCTATCTATCGCATTGATGGGATTGGACGTTCGAGAAAATCGCGCAACCGGGATGGATCGATCTCCGGCTGCCGTCCCGATTGTGGGGTACCGGGCTGCGGTGTAGCATCGCGAAAAAATGGCAACAGGACGGGAGGACGCCATGTGCCATCTCTTCGCGCATCAGCCCCAAGGCGACTACGAATCCCAGACCCGCTCGTTGCGGATCGGTGGGCATTGCACCTCGATCCGGCTGGAAATGGCATTCTGGGACACGCTGGAGGAGATCGCGGCCAAGGAGAACATGAGCGTCGGCAAGTTCCTGACGACGCTCTACACCGAGGTGCTCGACCATCACGGCGAGGTCAACAATTTCGCTTCGTTGCTGCGCTGCTCCTGCCTGATCTACCGCTCCAAGACGGCAGCGCCGGTGCAGGCGTTCAAGACGACGGTTGCGCCCATCCTCGATGCAGCGGAATAGCCCTGATGTCGTCCTGGCGAAGGCCAGGACCCATACCGCGGAATCCATCAGCGATGGGCGGTATGAGTCCCGAACAACAAGCCTTCGCCGAACTCCTTCCCGGGGCAATGGGTCCTGGCTTTCGCCAGGACGACGAACGAGATTGGATCAAATTTCCTTCTTCTGCATCGCACCCGCAATGTAATCCGCCTGCCGGATCGCCAGCGAGACGATGGTCAGCGTCGGATTGCAGGCTGCGCCGCTGGTGAACTGGCTGCCGTCGGAGACGAACAGGTTCTTGACGTCGTGGCTTTGCCCGAACTTGTTGACCACACCATCCCTGGGCTTCTCGCTCATCCGGTTGGTGCCGAGATTGTGCGTGCTCGGATAGGGCGGTGTCGGATAGCTCACGGTGGCGCCGACGGCGTCGTAGACCGCAGCGCCCTGCTTGTAGGCGTGCGCGCGCATCGCGAGATCGTTGGGATGATCGTCGAAGTGCACGCTTGCGACCGGCTGGCCGAACTTGTCCTTCACGACAGGATCGAGCGTGATGCGGTTGGTTTCCTGCGCCATGTCCTCGCCGACCAGCCACATCCCGGCCATCCTGGGATAACCGTCGAGCGCGGCGGTGAACGGACGTCCCCAGGCGCCGGGGTTGAGGAACGCCGCCATGAAGGGCAGTCCGAGCGACAGCGTCTCCATCTCGTAGCCGCCGACGAAGCCGCGCTTCGGATTGTTGGCGGCCTCGTCGCGGATGATGCCGGCCATGGTGGTGCCGCGATACATGTGCACCGACTTCTCGAACACGGCATAGACGCTACCGGTCATGTGGCGCATGTAATTGCGGCCGACCTGACCGCTTGAGTTGCCGAGGCCGTCGGGGAACATCGTGGATGCGCTGTTCAACAGCAGCCGTGGGCTTTCAATCGAATTGCCGGCGACCGCAACGATGCGTGCCTTCTGGCGCTGCATTGCACCGCTCTCGTCGGCGTAAACCACGCCGGTGACTTTGCCGGCGGCATCGTGCTCGATCTTGACCGCCATGCTGGCGGGGCGAACCTCGAGATTGCCGGTCGCCTCGCCCTTGGGTATCTCGGTGTAGAGCGTCGACCATTTCGCGCCGGACTTGCAGCCCTGGAAGCAGAAGCCGATCTGCTGACAGGCGCCGCGTCCGTCGCGCGGCTGGCTGTTGATCGCCATGTTGCCGGTGTGCACCGTCTTGTAGCCGAGCTTCTTTGCGCCGGCCTCCATCACTCTGAAGTTATTGTTGCCGGGAAGTCCGGGAATGCCGTTGGTGCGGGTCACGCCCATCTTGTTCTCGGCCTTGGCGTACCACGGCTCCATCTCCGCGAGCGTGACCGGCCAGTCCAGCAGGTTGGCGCCGGGAATGTTGCCGTAGGTGCTCTTCACCTTGAACTCGTGCTCGTCGAACCGCAGCGACGCGCCAGCCCAGTGTGTGGTCGAGCCGCCGACCGCCTTGACGATCCAGGCGGGAAGACCCGAGAAGTCTTTTGCGACGCGCCATGATCCCGATGTGGTGCGCGCATCGGTCCAGGCGAGCTGCGAGAAACTCTCCCACTCGTCATTGACGAAGTCCTGATTCTCGATGCGGGGACCTGCTTCGAGAATCACGACCTTGACGCCCTTCTGTGCGAGCTCGTTGCCCAGCGTGCC
Organism: Bradyrhizobium sp. WU425; assembly: GCF_021052305.1. Taxonomy (NCBI): domain Bacteria; kingdom Pseudomonadati; phylum Pseudomonadota; class Alphaproteobacteria; order Hyphomicrobiales; family Nitrobacteraceae; genus Bradyrhizobium; species Bradyrhizobium sp. WU425. The sequence continues at coordinate 1,451,865 of NZ_CP088089.1, forward strand.
GCCGCCGGCACCGGAGCCGACGATCACCACAACGCTGGAGTCGTTCAGATCGAATTTTGCCATATGCGTTCTCCTGAACCGTTGGGTGAGCCTTAAGCCTTCGGCAGCCAGTCGATGTCGGCGAAGCCGCGGTTGATGTAGCCGCCGTGTTCGGCGGAGGAGCCCTCGTAGCCGAACCGCGGCCAGACGTCTTTCTGGTTGTAGAGAGAGACGACGAGGTCGCCGCGCACCTTCTGGAAGAAGTCGCTCTGCTCGATCTCCTTCAAAAGCACCACGCGGTCGGCTTCCCAGGGCACTTCGACATAGGGCGCCTTGTGGCGATCACGCGCGTTCTGATCGAGCCTGGTGATGCCGTCGCTGATTAGCGCCTTGACGGCGGGGTCCTTGGCGGCCTTTCCGTCCCACGGCTTGATCGCGGTGATGTAGTAGCTGTCGCCGAGGACGTCGTGTGGATAGATATCGCGCGCGACTTTCAGCAGCGTCTTCATCGTCGCGGGCGAAAGCGCGCTTGCCTCGTCGGCCCAGGCGCCCTCGATGCTGACGGCGATGCTGGTCGCGACTGCCGCGACCGGCACGGCGGCCGCGGCGCCCTTGAGAAAGATGCGGCGGCTGTGCCTGCTTCGACGATCGACTTCTCTCATGGCATTCCTCCTTTGATTATTATGATTTTGATTTTGTGGTTCGATCAGTTGAAACGTCCGCCGCGCTGGATCACCTCGATCTTGTAGCCGTCGGGATCGCTGACGAAGAAGAAGCGCGCCAGCGTTTTGCCGTCGTGCTTGAAGTCGCGCAGCGGACCCGGTGCGAGCTTCTCACGCTCGAAGCGGGCATGTTCGGCATCGAGATCCTCGACCACCACGGCGAGATGTCCGTAGCCGTCGCCGAGCGCATACGACTCCTTGCGATCGAAATTGACCGTCAGCTCCAACTCGAAGGGTGAGGAGGGGTGACGCAGATAGATCAGGGCAAAGTCTGCGAACTTCAGACGGTCGGTGACTTCCAGGCCAAAGGCCCGTCTGTAGAAGTCGAGCGAGCGCGCCTCGTCGAGTGCGCGGATCATGGAATGGACCGGCTTTGCCACTCAGTTCTGCTCCTTAAGAAAGGCGATGATGGCGGCGCGCGTCTCCGGCTTCGCCTGCCGGTAGACCATGACCACGCCGGGAATCACGGCTTGCGGATTGGTCAGCCATGCGTCGAGCTTCGTCTCGTCCCAGGCGAAGGCTGCTTTTGCGAGGGGCTCTGAATAGTGAAAGCCTTCGACCTTGCCGGCGGGCCGCCCGACGATCCCGACCAGCGGCGGACCCTGCCGCACCGGTTCTGACAGGTTCGTGGTGTGGCACACCGCGCATTGCTGCTTGAACAGTGTTGCGCCATCCGGCGGCTTTGCAGCCGGCAAGGGCATCTGCGCCTCGGCCACCCGCACCACCAGCACCACCGCGGTGCACAATCCCAGCACGATCGCGCGCATCGTCAAAAGTCCGCCCGTCGACGTCAATTCAGCGTGCGCAAACTCTAGGCGCGGCAAAACATGCGGTGGTAGTAGCGGGCTGTTTCGCTGCGTGCGGAGGTGCACGCGGGTGCGTTGTTCCGCGCTGCCGTATATGCGGAGGACAATTCCGCGAAACCGCCGTCAAATCCCTAAACGATCACCACACGAGACAGGTTGCATTGCGGTCGCGCCGTTCGAGCTCGTAACGCGATGGACTGGTTCGGCTCAGACGGACGGCGCATCAAGCCGCCGAACCGATCATCGCGAAAATCCAGGAGAAATGGATGAAGTTGGTGAAGACCTCCGCAATCGCATGCGCCGTCTCGGCTCTCATTGTGACACCGGTTCTCGCGCAAGGTACGTCGTCTGGCGCGAGGCCTAGCGGCACCGTGCAAAGCAAACCGATGCAAGGCAGCACAATGGGCAGCGGCGACGAGGAGATGAGCGCCCAGCCGGGCGCGGCGGGCGAGTCGACGGGCATGAAGCCGACGAAGGGCACCAGGGGCACGGTTGGCACCACGGGCAGTGCTGCACACAAAGGGACCGCCGACGATTCCGCGACGGGCGGTGCAGCCACGGGCAAGCGCTACTAGCCAATGGAGTGAGACGGCAGAACTCCGGTCGCCCTGCGGCCGGAGTTCTTTTGCAGTCTCTGCTAGTCGTCGAAACCGCGCCCGCGCTTCGACTTGATGTCGCTGCGGTGTTTCTTGCCCTCGAGCCGGCGCTGCTTGGAGCCAAAGGTCGGCTTTGTCGCGCGCCGCGGCTTCGGCCGGATCATGGCTTCGCCGAGCATCTCCGTAAGGCGGTCGATGGCGTCCTGGCGGTTGCGCTCCTGGGTGCGGAAGCGTTGGGCCTGGATCACGATGACGCCGTCCTTGGTCATGCGCTGCCCTGCGAGCCGGGCGAGGCGCAACGCGGCATCCTCCGGAAGCGTCAGCTTCCGGGTGTCGAAGCGCAATTGCGCCGAGGTCGCGACCTTGTTGACGTTCTGCCCGCCCGGGCCGGAGGCGCGGACAAAGCCGATCTCGATGTCGTCCTCGTCGATGACAAGATCGCGGGATATCCGCAGCATGGTGGCACCATTCGTGATGCCCGGACATATCCCGGACGCCCAAGTTCGGCAATGGCGCCCCCAAATGCAAATGGCCGGGCGAGCCCGGCCATTTCAGAAGGGTATGGAAGACGTCAGTTCGACTTCGTCGCCGGTGCGGCTGCCGGTTGCGCCGCGGCCTGCGGAGCGCGGCCGACGACGACGGTCAGGAGGCCCTGGCCCCAGAGGCGCTTTGCGGCCGCCTTGGCGTCGTCCATGGTGACCGCATCCACGACGGCGTTGCGCTTCTCGATATAGTCGATCGGCAGCTTGTCCTGTTGATATTGCAGCAGCGCCTGCGCGAGCTTCGAGGAGGTGTCGAGCGCCAGCATCTGCGAGCCCTTGAGGTAGGACTTGGCCTCGTCGAGCTCCTTCTGCGTCGGGCCTTCCTCGGCGATCCGGCGCACTTCCTTGTCGATGGCGTCGATGGTGTCGCCGGCACGGTCGGCGCGGGTGCCGGTATTGCCGATGAAGACCGCCGAATGCTCCATCCAGAGCAGCGATTCGAACACCGAATAGGCCAGCCCGCGCTTCTCGCGCACCTCGCGATAGAGCCGCGAGGACAACCCGCCGCCGCCGAGGATGTGGTTGACAACATAGGCAGCCATGAAGTTCGGATCGCTGCGCTTCACTCCGGGGCCGCCGAAGGTGATCACGGTCTGGGGCACATCGAGCGTCACGAACGCGCGTTGCGGCGGCTTGGCGGCCTCGACGTCGGGGACGGGCGCGAGATTGGCCTTGGCGGGCAGGCCACCAAAAGTGTGATCGAGCAGCTTGCCGAGCGTGGCTGGATCGACATCGCCAACCACTGCGATCTTGAGCGTATCCTTGGCGAGCACGCGGCCGACATAATCCTTCATGTCGGCAACCGTGATGGTCGGAACGCTGTCGAGGTTGCCGTTGGACTGCCGGCCGTAGGGATGATCGCCGAAGGCGACCTCCAGGAATTTGCGGCTCGCCAGCGAGGTCGGGTTGGTGGTCTCGCGGCGCAGGCCCGAGATCACCTGCGAGCGGATGCGCTCGACATCGGCCGTTTCGAAATGCGGCGAGGTCAGCGCGCTCCGCAGCAGGTCGAAGGCCTCGTCCTTGTTGTCGCGCAGCATGCGCAGGCTGCCGCGGAAGGTGTCGCGGGTGGCGCTGAAGGAGAGCTCGATGGCGCGGCGGTCGAGCCGCTCATGGAAGGTCTTGGAATCGAGATCGCCGGAGCCTTCGTCGAGGAGATCGCCGACCAGATTGGCGACGCCCGACTTGTCCTTGGGATCCTGTGCCGAGCCGCCGGCAAAGGAATATTCCATGGCGATCAGCGGCACGGTCGCATCCTGCACAAACCAGGCCTCGATGCCGCCCGGCGAGGTCAAATGCTGGATCTTTGCTGCCGCCTGCGACGGCGAAACGGTCGCGAGCGCGAGTGCCGCGCCGGTGACCAGGGAGAATGTGACACGTCGAAGGAAGGGATAGGTCACGAACGCTTCTCCTCGCGCTTGGCGGCGCCGGTGTCCTTGATCAGATAGCCCGTCACCGAGCGCTTCTTCTCGAGCCATTTCTGCGCGACGGTGCGGACCTGCTCGGCGGTGACCGCGCGGATGCGATCGGGCCAGCTCCGGATGTCCTCGATCGACAGGCCCGTGGTCAATGCCCCGCCATACCAGCGCGCCAGCACCGCCTGATTGTCCTGGGCGTAGATAGCCTCGGCGATGAGCTGGGTCTTGACCCGCTCGAGATCCTCGGCGCGGATCGGATTCTGCGCGATATCGGCGATGACGCCATCGACCACCTGCTCGACCTCGGCGAAGCTGACGCCGGATTTGGGCGAAGCCGAGATCGCGAACTGGGTCGGGTCGAGCGAGATGCTCGAATAGCTGGCGCTGGCGGAGACCGCGAGCGGCTTGTCGACCACGAGCGCACGGTAGAGATAGGAATTGCTGCCGCTGCCCATCAGCTGCGCCAGCACGTCGAGGGCCGCGCTTTCGCCGGCCGCAGCCGTGGTCGCCGAGGGCACCAGGTAATAGCGTCGCAGGCCGGGTTGCTCGACGCGCGGATCGGCGAGGGTCACGGTGCGCGGCGCCGCGGGCTCCGGCTCCTGCGGGCGGACGCGCCGCGCCGGGATTGCGGGCTGGGCCGGGATGGACCCGAAATTGCGCTCGACCAGCGGGCGGATGTCGGCGGGCTCGACGTCGCCGGCGATCACGAGGGTCGCGTTGTTCGGCGCATAGAAGCGGCGGTAGAAGGCGAGCGCATCCTCGCGATCGAGTTTCTCGATCTCCTGGTGCCAGCCGATCACCGGCCGGCCGTAGGGATGGTTGAGATAGAGCGCGGCCATGATCTGCTCGTTCAGCCGCGCGTCCGGATTGTTGGCGACGCGCATGTTGTACTCTTCGAGCACGACGTCACGCTCCGGCAGCACGTTCTCGTCCTTGAGGATCAGGCCGGTCATGCGGTCGGCCTCGAACTCCATCATCTTCGGCAGCTGCTCTTTCGGCACCCGCTGGTAATAATTGGTGTAGTCCACCGAGGTCGAGGCGTTCTCGTTGCCGCCGACGCGGAGCACGGTCTGGGAGAATTCGCCGACCGGATGCTTCGATGTGCCCTTGAACATCAGGTGCTCGAGGAAGTGCGCGAGCCCGGACTTGCCCGGCGTCTCGTCCGCCGAGCCGACCTTGTACCAGATCATTTCAGTGACGACGGGCGTGCGATGGTCCGGAATCACCACGACCTGCATGCCGTTTCCGAGCGTGAAGCTGGCGGGCGGAGCCGATGTCACCGTGGTCTGCGCAAGGGATGCGCCGGCCGTGAGGACACTCGTCGAAAGCAGCGCGGCAAGGAGGCGGGCAGCCGATCGGTAAGAGGACATCATGATCCTTATGAAAGGCCGAGCCCGGATGTCCGGCTCGGAGGCACGGCATGGTACACCGTGCGGCAAACGCTTCGCGTCACGAAGCAGAGAACTCAACTCGGGCGCAAGTTACTGATAAGCAATTAAAGACCGCGTCCGGCGCGCACGAGCCGCCGGCGCGGGACCGCGTCTGTCGGGATGTCGCAAAGGGACAGGAGGCTATTGTTCCTTGTCCTTGCCGGACATGATGTCGAAATAGGTCCGCCGTGTCTTGTCCTCTCCGGCGCCATAGGCGTAGCTCGGAGACGGCGTCTGGTAGCCGGGCGGCGGCTCGACCAGTGACTGGCGCGGCGGCTCGGTCGTGAATTGCTTGGCCTCGCCTTTGTTGTTCGACATCATGCCCCACAGACCGCCGGTGAAACCGAGCTGGGCCGGGCTGAGCGACGGATTGCCGTTGGTGCCCGGCTGAATAGGATCATTGCTCGTGCGCTCGGGTGCGGCTGTCCTGCCGACCTCCATCTCGGCGGGCGACAACGCCCGGCCTGCCTGCCAGCTCTCCGTGGCCTTGACGGCCTTCTTCCGCTGCGCGATGGCCTCCTTGCGGCGTCTCTCGTCAGGGTCCTTCGGCCAGTTCGGCGCGTTCTTGGCTTCAACGCCGGCGGGCGGCGGCAGGTCGAGCTTGGGCGGCACCACCAGCGGCGACCGCTCGCGGTATTCGATACCCTTCTTCTCCATGCTCTTGGCGCCGATGCCCGACATCAGATTGTCGATGAGCTTCTCTTCGAAGGTCATGTCGTCGTCGTCCTCGCCGTCGTCACCGGCGCGGGCGGCGCCAGCCGACATGACGAGACCGATGCCGAGCGCGACAGCGGACAATTTCAACGCGCGCCAGAGCCCCTGCCGGGGGTCTTCAACCATCGAACCGCTGGTCTTCGAGCTGCGCATCACTGTACCTGTTCCAAAATGTGGCAGTTTGCCGCTCTCGCGCGGCATAATCCCTCGCAAAAGCAAGGTTCCGCCTGCCGGTCCGTATCGGCCGGGATCAGGGCGCTTTTGCGGCGGGTACCCCCAGGAAGGAATCATACAATAGCGCCGCCACGCCAGCAACGATGGCCACGTCCGCGAGGTTGAACACGTACCAATTATAGGTATTTCCGCCGATCTCGACGTGAAACAGGACGAAATCGACCACCGCGCCATAGGCCAGGCGGTCGATGCCGTTGCCGATGGCGCCGCCAATGATCAGGCCGAGCGCGATGGTTGCCAGCAGGGTGTGGGAGCGGGCCATCCAGATCGCCAGCGCAACCACCGCGAGGACCTTGACGGCCATCAGCGCCATTTGCGCCGCCTGACCGTCATTCTGGAGCCAGCCGAAGCTGATGCCGATGTTCCAGGCCAGCACCAGGTCGAAGAACGGGGTCACCTCGACCGCGCCGCGACGGGCGAGGTCGAACACGTTCAGCAGCCAGAGCTTTGAAGCCTGGTCGGCCACGAGCGTGAGCAGGGCCGCGAGGATGCCGGCGCGGAGCGGGGTCATGGGCAGTCCGCCACAACACGCTCCGTCGTCGTCCTGGCGAAAGCCAGGACCCACACTCCGAGGCGGTCGTTGTTTGAAAGACTTGTGGTCATCAGCCTTCGTCGCAATTGGCGGCCGTGGAATGGGTCCTGGCTTTCGCGAGGACGACGGTGAGACCTAGATGCTGACCCCCAGCGCCTTCCATTCGCGCAGCGCCTGGGCATCTCGCGGGGTGACGTCGGGGTATTCGGGGTCCTCACCCACCGCCGGCGAAATCTTCCAGGAACGGGCGCATTTGGTGCCGACCGCCTTCTCCACCACGACAGCGACGCCTGGAACGGCATCGAGACGGAATGCGGAAGCCGGCGCCTCGCCCTCGCGCACCTCGTAATTCGAGGTGATGCAGATCTCGGCGAGGTCGGTGTCGAACAACGTCGCAAGCATGTCGCGGTCGGCGACATAGATGACCGGCGATGCCTCCAGCGACGAGCCGATGTTCTTGGCGGCGCGTTCGAGCTCCAGCGCACCGGTGACGACACGGCGGACGTTGCGGATCGCTTCCCACTTCGCGGCGAGCTTGTCGTCGCGCAGGCTTTCGAGGTCGTCGGGAAACTGCGTCAGGTGCACCGAGGGCTCGGCGTCGGGCCTGTACATGCGCCAGGCTTCCTCCGCGGTGAAGCTGAGGATCGGCGCCAGCCATTTCAGGATCGAGCTGCACAACAGGTCGATCGTGGTCAGCGCCGCCTTGCGCGTCAGCGAGGACGGCGGATCGCAATACAGCGTGTCCTTGCGGATGTCGAAATAGAACGCGGAGAGCTCACTGTTCAGGAACGCGGACAAGGTTGCGACCACGGTCTTGTAGTCGAACTCCTGATAGGCTTTGCGGACGACGGCAGCACGGACCGCGAGCTCGTGCAGCATCAGCCGTTCGAGTTCGGGCATGTCGGCGGGCGCGACTGCGTCGGCCGGCTTGTAGTGATCCAGCGTTCCCAGCATCCAGCGCACGGTGTTGCGCAGCTTGCGATAGGTCTCGATGGTGTTCTTCAGGATCTCCGGGCCGATGCGCTGGTCGTCGGCATAGTCGGTGGCGCAGACCCAGAGGCGCAGGATATCCGCGCCCGAATCCTTGATCACCTTCTGAGGCTCGACGGTGTTGCCGATCGACTTCGACATCTTGCGGCCGTTCTCGTCGAGCGTGAAGCCGTGGGTGAGCACGATGTCATAGGGCGCGCGGCCCCGCGTGCCCGCGCTTTCCAGCAGCGACGAATGAAACCAGCCGCGATGCTGATCGCTGCCTTCGAGATACATCACGGTGTCGTCGCCGCCGTCGACCTTGCGAACGATGTTGCCGAGCTGCGGGAAGTTCTGGCGATCCTCGAGCACGAAGGCATGTGTGGAGCCGGAATCGAACCAGACGTCGCAGATGTCGTCGATCTTCTTCCAGTCTTCCTTCGCGCGGGATCCAAGGAAGCGCTCGCGGGCGCCGTCCATGTACCAGGCGTCGGCGCCTTCCTCCATGAAGGCCTCGGTGATGCGCTGATTGACGATCTCGTCCTGCAGGATCTCGGCCGAACCGTCGCTGTTCTCGCGCACGAACACGGCGATCGGCACGCCCCAGGCGCGCTGGCGCGAGATCACCCAGTCCGGACGGTTGGCGATCATGCCGTTGATGCGGTTCTCACCCGACGGCGGCACCCATTGCGTGACCGAGATCGCATGCAGCGCGCGAGCCCGCAGCGTATCGCCCTTCCTGGCGTGGCCATCTTCGCTGATGTCCTTGTCCATCGCGATGAACCATTGCGGCGTGTTGCGGAAGATCACCGGCTTCTTCGATCGCCAGGAATGCGGGTACTGGTGCTTGAGGCGGCCGCGCGCGAGCAGCTTGCCGGCCTCGACCAACGCCTTGATCACGGCTTCATTGGCATCGCCCTTCTCGCCCTTGTCGTTGAGCACGCGCTTGCCGGTGAAGCCGGGGGCCTGCGCGGTATAGGCGCCGTTCTCGTCGACAGTGTAGGGGATCGCGGTCGAGATGCCGCGCTCATCGAGCTCGCGGGTATTGGCCATCCAGACGTCGAAATCCTCGCGGCCGTGGCTCGGCGCGGTGTGCACGAAACCGGTGCCGGTATCGTCGGTGACATGCTCGCCGGCGAGCAGCGGCACGATAAACGCGTAACCGCCATCGAGGCCGCGCAAGGGATGGGCGCACTCCACGGCGTCCAGCGTATCGCCGGGAATGTCGCGCAGCTTCTCATAGGCCGTGACGCGCGCCTGCTTGAACACCTCTGCTGCAAGCGCATCGGCCAGGATCAGGAGATCGCCGGTCTTTGCCCAATTGTCCGCGGCCGCATCCGTCACCTTGTAGAGGCCGTAGGCGATCTTCGGTGAGAACGAGATCGCGCGGTTGCCGGGCAGCGTCCAGGGCGTGGTGGTCCAGATCACGACCGATGCATTGGCGAGCGCACCATGTGCCGGGGACGTGACGGGAAACTTCACCCACACCATGTCGGAGGTGTAGTCCTCGTACTCGACCTCGGCCTCGGCGAGTGCGGTCTTCTCGACCACGCTCCACATCACCGGCTTGGAGCCGCGATACAGGGTGCCGTTGGCGGCGAACTTCATCAGCTCGCGGGCGATCTGCGCCTCGGCGGGATAGCTCATCGTCTGATAGGGATGATCCCAGTCGCCGATGATGCCGAGCCGCTTGAATTCCTCGCGCTGCACGTTGATCCAGTGTGTCGCATAGGCGCGGCATTCCTTGCGGAACGCCACCATCGCAGCGGAGTCGCGGAAGTCGGGCTTCTGCTTGCCCTTGGAACGGTAGTTCTCTTCCTCGATCTTCCATTCGATCGGCAGGCCGTGGCAGTCCCAACCGGGCACGTAGTTGGAGTCGAAGCCGAGCATCTGCTGGCTCTTGGTCACGACGTCCTTGAGGATCTTGTTCAGCGCGTGCCCGATATGGATGTTGCCATTGGCGTAGGGCGGGCCGTCATGCAGCACGAATTTGGCGCGGCCCTGGGCTTCCTGGCGGAGCTTGTCGTAAAGGCCGATGTCGTTCCAGTATTTCAGCAGCTCCGGCTCGCGCTGCGGCAGGCCGGCCCGCATCGGGAATTCGGTCTGCGGCAGGAACAGGGTTTTCGAATAGTCTTTGGCTTCGGATTTTTGGGACTTTTGTGGCTTGTCGGACATGAGGCTGACTGGCTCGGAAGGGCGCGGGAACGGATGGCGATGCGGAATCGCGGGTGAAACGACGACATCCCGGTCTTGCGCCGAGCCGAAAGCTCAGGCGGAAGCCGGGCCGCTAATCCCTATGATGCGCCGCGCAAACATGGGCTCTCCATAGCAGGGGGGCGGGGGAAGCGCAAAAGGTTCGGCGGGCCGGTTTCCGGCCTCAATCGATGACGCCAAGCCGCGGAAACGCGTCCGGGGCGGCGGCGAGCATGGCGCGGGCGCGGGCGGAATCGTTGTCCATCTGGCGGATCAGGGCATCCAGGCCCTCGAATTTCAGCTCCTCGCGGATGAAGCCGATAAAGGCGCAGTCGAGCGTCTGCCCGTAGAGATCCCCCTTGAAGTCGAACAGAAAGATTTCCAGCAGCGGCGCACCATTATCGAACGTCGGGCGGCGGCCGAAGCTTGCCACCCCGTCCAGCCGCTCCACGCCGCGGCCGACCCGCACCGCATAGATGCCGTGCTTGAGGCCGCAATTGGCATCAAGGCGGATATTGGCGGTGGGATAACCGAGGTCGCGGCCGCGCTTCTCGCCGTGGATGACCTCGCCGGTGATGAACCAGGGCGCGCCGAGCATGGCCGTGGCCTCGTCGAGTTGGCCTTCGGCGAGCGCGATCCGGATCGCGCTGGAGGAGACCGGCCGCTCGTCGATATCGACATGCGGCTGCACGTCGACCTCGATGCCGAGCCGGGGCGCCTCGTTGACGAGGAGGCTCGGCGAGCCGACCCGACCCTTGCCGAAGTGGAAGTCGTAGCCGACGGCGATTCCGCCGATGCCCAGGCGCCCGATCAGGTCGTGGTGAATGAAGTCTTGCGCGCTGGTCCCGGCGCGGGACTTGTCGAAGGTCATGACCACGGCGCCGTCAAGTCCGGTGCCGGCCAGAAGCCGCAGCTTGGCACGCTCGTCCGTCAGGCGGAATTGCGGGGTGTTGGGGCTGAAAAACCGGCGCGGATGCGGCTCGAAGGTCAATGCCAGCGCAGGGCGGCCATGTAGCCGGCCCATTTCCAGGGCCGCAGCGATTACGGCGCGATGGCCGAGATGAACGCCGTCGAAATTGCCCATGGCGACCACGGCACCCCTTGCAATGGCGGAGTCCGGCGTGGTGTCGCGGATAACGGTAAAATGCGGGGCCATCAGGGGAATCTCGAACCGGCGGGACCGGCCGGGACCGTGGCGCGACGGGCCGGATGAAGTCAAGCGGGAGGGGGCGGCCGCATCGAGTGCGATTTCAGTCCACCGGGGGCGTTCCCAGTTAACGCGCTGTTTAACGCCTTGGTGCTAGTCCTTGGGCGTGGAACCGCGGGGCTCCGGCCCGGCAGGTCCGATCGTAATATTTCCTGGGTTTGCGTTGGGGGAGTCGAGATGGCGGTTGATTTGTCGATGTCGGTTCTGGTGGTTGACGACTACAGCACCATGATCCGTATCATCAGGAACCTCCTGAAGCAGCTTGGCTTCGAGAATATCGATGATGCAAGCGACGGTTCGGCAGCGCTGAACAAGATGCGTGGCAAGAAGTACGGGCTCGTGATTTCCGACTGGAACATGGAGCCGATGACGGGTTACGACCTGCTGCGCGAAGTGCGCGCGGATCCGAACCTCGCCACCACGCCCTTCATCATGATCACGGCCGAATCAAAGACCGAGAACGTGATCGCGGCCAAGAAGGCCGGCGTGAACAACTACATCGTCAAGCCGTTCAACGCGGCGACGCTGAAGACCAAGATCGAGGCGGTCTTCCCGGACATGGCGAGCGCGTAAGGCGCGATCGAAGCCATCAGTTGAATTCGGAAAGCCCGGGCGATTGTCCCGGGCTTTCTGCGTCGGGTTCGTCGTTCCGGAATCGACGCCCCACATCAACCGGGAATGACGATCAACTCGCTACCACTTCAGTTCGCGCATCAGCGCCTTCGGGGGATGGCCGAACAATTCCAGCACCGACGCCGGGTCGAGCTGGTCGAGACCCTCGAACTCCTCGGCATGGATGCCGCGGGTCACGAACAGGCAATCGATGCCGAACTCGCGCGCGCCGGTGAGGTCGGTCCGGACGGAATCGCCGATCGCGAGCACCTTTTTGCGGTCGATCTGGTGGCCCTGGCGTTCGCCGGCGAGCGCCATCGCGCGCTCGTAGATCGGCCGGTGCGGCTTGCCGTAGAAGATCACCTCGCCGCCGAGCTCGCGATAGAGCTCCGCGATCGCGCCGGCGCAATAGATCAGGCGGTCGCCGCGTTCCACCACGATGTCGGGGTTGGCACAAACCAGCGTCAGCTTGCGCTCGCGCGCCTTCAGCATCATGCCGCGATAGTCTTCCGCCGTCTCGGTCTCGTCGTCATAGAGGCCGGTGCAGACGATGTAATCCGCCTCTTCCAGCGGCGCGGTCACCGCATCGAGGCCGCGATAGATCGAGTTGTCGCGCTCGGGGCCGAGCCAGAACATCTTGCGGCCGGGATGGTCGGCGACATAGAGCCGCGTCAGGTCGCCTGAAGACACGATCGCGTCATAGGTCTCGTCGGCGACGCCGAGCTTGCGCAATTGCCGCTGCACGGAGTCGGCCGGGCGCGGCGCGTTGGTGATCAGGATGACCGTACCGCCGCGGCTGCGGTAGGTGTGCAGCGCCTCGCAGGCTTCGGGGAAGGATTCGAGACCGTTATGGACCACGCCCCAGATGTCGCTGAGCACGACGTCCACGCCCGCCACGAGTTCACGCAGGCTTTCGGCGAAATGCAGTGTGGTCATGATGCGTGCGGCCGATCAGATACGTCGCGCGAGCGCGGCGTTGCCGGTGACGCGCTGTGGCGCAGACGCAGCCGACGTCGCGCCTGAGCTGGATATGCCGGAGCCATTGGATCCCTGAATGTCCTGTGCCTGGTTCGGCGCGGCGGTAGCAGATGACCCCTCCGGCCGCAATGGCCGGGGCGGCGCGAACAGGAACCCCTGGCCGAACCGCACGTCATAATCGAGCAGGTCGATCACGGCGCGCTCGCCCTCGATTCGCTCGGCGATCAGATCGATGCCGAAGCGGCCGAGCAGGTCGGAGAGATCGGACGGGTGGATGTCCGAGGCCGAAGCCTGCCTGGGGTCGAGCAGGAGCGAGGCCGGCACCTTGATGAAGCGCACGCCGCGATCGGCGAGCTCGCGCGGTTCGATGCGCAAATCGGTGACATGGTCGATCGAGAAACGGAAGCCGCGCTGGGCGAGCGCCGCGAGATTCTCGGTTTCGGCCGGGCCGAGATTGCGGAAGGTGGATTGCTTGAATTCCAGCACCAGCGAGGGCGCCAGCGCCCGATTGGCTTCGAGGAAATCGAGGTATTGCGCGAAGGTCGTGGAATTGCCGAGCGTGGAAGCCGCGACGTTGCAGAACACGCCGACTTCCTTGTTGCGTACCATCAGGCGCCGCAGCACCTGCACGCAGCGCAGCATGACCATGTTGTCGATGCGCCCGATCAACCCGGAGGCCTCCGCGATGCTGATGAACTCCTCGGCCGCGACCAGCTGGTCACGCTCGTCGCGCAGGCGCGTCACGGCCTCGTAGAACCGGACCTTGCGCTGCGGCAGCGACACCATCGGCTGGAGGAAGATGTCGATGCGGTTCTCGTCGATCGCGTTGCGGAGCGTCGCCAGCAATTGGGTCTGGTTGCGGCCGTTGGCGGTCTGAACCGGATTGGCGGTCTGGGTCTGGATCGCCGGTGCTGCCGGCCGCATTGGCGGCGGCGCGGGCGCCGGGGCAGCCGGCCGTTCCTCCTCGAACGTGGCCATCAGGTCGAGCGGCGCGTCCGGCTCCTGCCTTGCGACCGGCGCGGGGGCCGACACTGGCGCGTTGCCGGCCATCAGATCCTCATGGGCCGACACGGTGGTGGCGAGTTGCCTGACCAGTCCGCCGAGTTCGTTGATCTCGCCGACCACCGACTGGATGCGGTCGGAGTTGGCCGAATTGGAAGAGGCGATGCGTGCTTCGATCGTGGCGAGCCGGCGGCCGAATTCGGCGACCTGACGGGCGAGGTCGGCGGTGCCGCGCGAAAGATCGGCGATCTGGCCGCCGACGTCGCTGCGGTCGCGCAGTCGCATCGACACTGCATTGTAGAGGATCAGGAAGGTCAGCGCCGTCAGCGCCACGATCGCGGATTCGGTTCCGCTGATGCCGGCGACCGCGTAGAGCAGGAGCCCGAGCGAGGCGGCGACCAGAACCATGCAGATCGCGATGAAGATCGTCGAAATACGAATCATGCCGCGCGTTACGCCTCAAGAGCTGACTGCCTGACCGGGAAAACACGGGTGGCGTTTCGAACCCGTCACGCCGCATGCCCCCCCAAGCGGCATGACCTTAACATCATTGTTGATTCGAGGGGATAGCGGCCCAATCGCAGAGTCAGGACGGCGCCGCGGCGCCGACCGTGTCGGCCGAGACGGCCTCGCGGGTGCCTAGCGGCTTGGGCGGCCCGGTGGTCGTGTCGCGCAAGGTCTGCCGTTCGATCTCCGAATTCAGCTCAGCCCCGAACATGATGACGATGGCCGACATCCACATCCACATCATCAAGCCGATCGCAGCGCCGAGCGAGCCGTAGGTCGCGTTGTAATTTGCGAATTCGGACAGATACCAGGACAGCAGCGCCGAGCCGCCGATCCAGAGGATCGCGGCCGTCACAGCACCGGGGCTCAGCCATTGCCAGCGCGGGGCGTCGCGGCTGGGCGCGAAGCGGTAGAGGACGGCGAGCGCCGCAAGGAGAATGACGAACAGCACCGGCCATCGCGCCAGCGCCACGATCAGCTTGCTTTCGGGCGCCATGCCGAGGTGGTTGAGCGCGAGCGGGAAGGCGACGACGGCGCCCACCATCAGCAGCAGGGCAACGATGCCACCGACCGTGAAAGCCAGCGAGACCGTGTTCAGCCGGATGAAGCTGCGCTTTTCACGCTCCTCATAGGCGACGTTGAGGGCGTCGAAGATGGCTTTGACGCCGGCATTGGCGCTCCAGATCGCGAGCACGAGTCCAAACAGGAAAGTGAAACCAAGGGTCGCGCCGCCGTTCGACACGACGCGCGCCACCTGGTCCTCGACGATCTGGAACGCGCCCTCCGGCAGCATCATCGCGAGCGATTGCAGGTTGGAACTGATCGTCGAGGGATCGGCGAACAGGCCATAGAATGAAACCAGCGCCGTGATGGCGGGAAAGATCGCGAGCAGTCCGAAAAAGACGACGCCGCCGGCGGTCGCGAGCAGGCGATCCTCGTCGATGCGCTGATAGGTGCGCCAGAGGATGTCCTTCCAGCCTGCCCACGGGATCGCGAACGGGCTTTTCGCGCGGCGGCCGCGGCCGGGCTGCGAGGCTGCGCCCGTCGGGCTCGTTTCCGGCGAATTCGCCTCGCCGTTGCGGTGGTCTTGCGGAGGTCCCGGCCGGATCAGGCCAGAATCCTGGAAATACCGTTCCGCGGTGAGCACGAACACGGTCGTGGCTGCGACTAACAGCCAGCTGTCGAATTGCTCGGCGCGCCGCATACGCATTTTCAGGTATCCGCTCCGTGGCCGTGACGCCGCCTGCGCGCGGCCGTGATCCCGACCAGCCCAACGGCCGCGAGCATCAGCCCGAGTTGCACGGGCCGGTTGGACCGAGCCGGCCACGTGCTGCCGCCATGTCCTGACTCATGTCCTCGTTCGCCCGGCGCGAGCGGCGCCAGGGGAATTGTCGTCGCGACCTCTTTCACCGCCTCCTTCACCGTTCCGCGCGGGATGCGCGGGGTGGCGATAGCCACCCGTAGGCGGCTGGCGAGCGGCACGATCGGCTTGGTCTTGCGCTTCATCTGGGCCATGGCCACGCCGGCGCAGGCGGCGGCCAGGACCAGGAGCACAGCGCCGACGGCGCCGAACCCCCAGAATTGCCCGTAATGGATTGCAATCCAGCGGTACAGGGCGATCAGGCCGACGAAGAAGGCTGCGACGACGAACAAGCCCGCAACCGCGAGCAGTCCGGCCGCAGCCGCGTACGACGTCATGCGCCCTGTGGCCTGGTTGCTCCGGTCGCGGGCATAGGACTGGGCGGCGCGCTTGAGATGGTTGAGCTTGAGCGCGACGCCGGCGCGCAGCAATTCGCCCGATGGCGCAAGCATGCAGTTATCCTCCGAGTGCGAGAAAATTCGTCGGGGGATGAACGTGGCGGTATTTGACTTGTTCCGACGAGGTCTGCCCGCCGTGATGGATCAGCCGAGATCGGCTGCCGCGATCCAGAACACTTCGCCCTCGGAGTCCTCGGTGTCGAGCCAGAGCAGCGGCAATTCAGGAAAGGCCTCGTCAACCAATTCGCGGCCGCGGCCGATCTCGCAGATCAGCCCGCCATGCGGCGTCAAATGGCCGGGCGCATCGCGCAGGATCCGGCGCACCACATCGAGACCGTCGGCGCCGCCGTCGAAGGCGAGCTTCGGCTCGGCCCGGCACTCGGGCGGCAGCGCCGCCATGCCTTCGGCGTCGACATAAGGCGGGTTGGTGATGATCAGGTCGTATTTGGTGTTACCGAGTGGGGCGAACAGGTCGCCGCGATGCAGGCTGATCCGGCCATCGAGCCCGTATTCGCCGACATTTCGTCTGGCGACGTCGATCGCGCCCTTCGAGATATCGACGGCATCGATCGTGGCGTTCGGGAAATGATGCGCGGCGAGGATCGCGAGGCATCCCGATCCCGTGCAGAGATCGAGCACGCGCTCGACGGCGCTGGAATCGTCGATCAGCGAGCCGGCTTCGCCGTCGCCGCCGAAATGCGACTCCAAGAGTTCACCGATGAAGGAGCGCGGAACGATGACGCGCTCGTCGACATAAAACGGCAGGCCGCGCATGTAGATCTTGTTGACGAGATACGCGGCCGGTTTGCGCGTGGTGACGCGCTGATGAACGAGATCGATGATGGTCCTGCCCTCGGCGGTCGTGACGCGCGCGTTGGCAAAAATCTCGAACTGCTCGGGATGCAGATGCAGGGCTTCACAGACCAGGAAAGCCGCTTCCGCGACCGGATCGGGCGTGCCATGGGCAAAGGCGAGCTTGGCCTCATTGAAGCGGCTCACCGCATAGCGGACGAAATCGATCAGCGTGAGAAGCTCGCCGGGGCCCACTTTCGCGAGCTTTGGCGCGGCGCGGCCGCGCACGGCCTTTTTGGATGTTGTTGCCATCAGGATCGGGTCCAGCGTGCGGCGGCTTCGTCGTCGCGGGCCTGGGCCTCGACCCAGTCGGTGCCGGTGGCGCTCTCTTCCTTCTTCCAGAACGGCGCGTTGGTCTTGAGATAATCCATCAGGAACTCGGCTGCCTGGAACGCTGCCTGGCGGTGCTGCGAGGCGGTCAGCACCAGCACGATGTTCTGGCCGGGCATGAAACGGCCAACGCGATGGATCACCGTGACGCCGCTGAGAGGCCAGCGCGAGATGGCCTCGTCGGCATGGCGCCTGATCTCTTCCTCGGCCATGCCGGGATAATGCTCCAGCGAGAGCGCGGCGATCTTCGCGCTGTCTTCGTCGCTGCGGCAGATGCCGGAAAAACTCACGACCGCACCGATGTCGGTGCGGTTCCCGGTCAGCACCGCGATCTCGCGTGCGATGTCGAAATCGTCTTGCTGGATACGGATGGTGACGGGGCAGGTGGTGACGGGCATGGCCTAGCCGCCGGTCATCGGCGGGAAGAACGCGATCTCGCGAGCGCCCGCGATCGCGGCGTCCGACTTGACGTGGGCATGGTCGATCGCGGTGCGGATCACCTTCGGCTTCTCGAACGCATAGGCGTAGGCTTCGCCTTGGCCGGACAGCCAGGCGATCAGCTCTTCCACGGTGCGCACGGTCGCAGGCGGCTCGATCGTCTCCTCGGCCTTGCCGATGCGCTCGCGCACCCAGGCGAAGTACTTCACCTTCATCCCTCATCCTCCTTGATGAGGTGATGGATGCCGGCGCCGAAATAGTCGTAGCCGGTGTACATGGTGAGGATCGCCGAGGCCCAGAGCAGCGCCAGCCCGATCATCGAGACCATGGGCACGACCTCATCGCCGGCCGGACCAGCCAGCAGGAAGCCGATGGCGATGAGCTGAACCGTCGTCTTCCACTTCGCAAGCTTGGTCACGGGCACGCTGACACGCAGCGCGGCAAGATATTCGCGCAGGCCCGAGACCAGGATCTCGCGGCACAGGATCACGATGGCGGCCCACAGCGACCAGCCGTGAATGATGCCGTCGGCGGCCAGCATCAGCAGGCACGAGGCGACCAGAAGCTTGTCGGCGATCGGATCGAGCATGCGGCCGAACGCCGATTGCTGATTCCAGATCCGTGCGTAATAGCCGTCGAGGTAATCGGTGACCGCAGCCGCGATAAAAATGGCGACGGCGACCCAGCGCAGCCACAGCGGGCCGTCCATGATCGACTGTGCGTAGATGCACCCGACCACGACCGGGATCGCGGCGATCCGGCCGTAGGTCAGGATGTTCGGGAGGGACATCGCGCGGCTGGTCGTCCCTCGTGTCGTGGCGATGTTCATCCGTCCTACCAATACCGCTGCAGCCTGAAGGTCAACCGTTCCGCTCCCCAAATGGGGTGCGGGATGCGACGACCATATGACCGCGGCCCCCCTTTTATTTCACCCCGGCTGGGGATGGAAATACTCGAAAATCCTGCGGGCGCTCTCGGCGCTCACCCCCGGAACCTTACCGAGATCGGTGATCGAGGCCCGTTCGATCTCCTTCAGGGTTCCGAAATGATGCAGCAAGGCACGTTTGCGTGACGGACCGATGCCAGGAATCTCCTGCAAGCCGGCCTCGCGGATGTCCTTCTTGCGCAGCTTGCGGTGCGAGCCGATGACGAAACGGTGCGCCTCGTCCCGCAGCCGCTGGATGAAATAGAGCACGGGGTCGCGCGGCTCCAGCTTGATCGCCTCGCGCTCCGGCATGAACAGGGTCTCGCGGCCGGCATCCCGGTCCGGCCCCTTGGCCACCGACATCAGCGCCACCTGGGTCAGGCCGAGATTTGCAAAGATGTCCCGGACCGCGTTGAGCTGGCCGCGGCCGCCATCGATGATCACGAGATCGGGCCATTGCGGGAAGTCGTCGTCCTTGGCTTTGGCCGCGTTGTCCTCGGGTGGATTGATCAAGCGCTTGAAACGGCGTTCGAGCACCTCGCGCATCATCCCGTAATCGTCGCCGGGCGTCAGGCCCTCCGACTTGATGTTGAACTTGCGATACTGGTTTTTCACAAAACCGTCCGGGCCGGCGACGATCATGGCGCCGACTGCGTTGGTGCCCTGGATGTGGCTGTTGTCGTAGACCTCGATCCGCTTCGGCGCATGCGTCAGGCTCAGGGTCGTGGCCATGGCGTCCAACAGGCGGCTCTGCGTCGCGGTGTCCGCGAGCTTGCGGCCCAGGGCCTCGCGCGCGTTGGTGAGCGCGTGGGTGACGAGCTCCTTCTTCTCGCCGCGCTTCGGCATGGACACTTCGACCTTGCGGCCCGCCTTGATCGACAGCGCGTTGGCAAGCAGCTCGCTCTCCTCGATCTCGTGCGAGAGCAGGATATTCCTCGGCGGCGGCTTGTCGTCATAGAACTGGGCGAGGAAGGAGCCGAGCACCTCTTCCGGCGTATATGTCTTCTCCGCGCGCGGGAAATAGGCGCGGTTGCCCCAGTTCTGCCCGGTGCGGAAGAAGAACACTTCGACGCAGGAGAAGCCGCCCTCCTGGTGGATGGCGAACACGTCGGCTTCTTCCACCGTGCGCGGATTGATGCCCTGCTGCGACTGGATCGCGGACAGCGCAGCGAGGCGGTCGCGGTAGAGCGCGGCGCTCTCGAATTCGAGCTCGCCGGAGGCCTTCTCCATCTCCGCGGCAAGCTCCTGCTTCACCGCATGGCTCCTGCCGGACAGGAAGTCGCTCGCCTCGCGCACCAGGGTCGTGTAGCCGGGGAAGTCGATCTCGCGGGTGCAGGGGCCGGCGCAACGGCGGATCTGGTAGAGCAGGCAGGGCCGCGAGCGACTCTCGAAGAAGGAATCCGTGCAGGAGCGGATCAGGAACGCGCGCTGAAGTGCGGTGATGGTGCGGTTGACGGCGCCGGCGGAGGCGAACGGGCCGAAATAGCGACCCGGCCGCGTCTGCGCGCCGCGATGCTTCAGGATCTGCGGCGCCCAATGGTCGCCCGTGATCAGGATATAGGGAAACGACTTGTCGTCGCGCAGCTGCACGTTGAAGCGCGGCCGAAGCTGCTTGATGAGGTTGGCCTCCAGCAGCAGGGCTTCGGTCTCGGTGTGGGTCGAGATGATTTCCACGGTCACCGTGGCGGCGATCATGCGCAGGATGCGCGCCGGCTGCGGCGCACTCTGGCGCGCATAGTTCGACAGGCGCTTTTTGACGTTCTTGGCCTTGCCGACATAGAGCACGTCGGCATTCGCATTGAGCATGCGGTAGACGCCGGGCGAGGTGGGGGCGAGGCGCACCGCGCGTTCGATCGCCTCGTGGCCGGTCGCCAGCGGCTCTTCGCCGACGGTGCCGCTCTCTTCCAGGATGTCCGGCAGCCGCGCATCGTCCTCGTCGTCGCCATTCGCAGTGGCGGGATCGAGGTCCGGCGGCGCGGCTTCCGTTTCCTGGGGCGGGACGTCGGGTGCTTTGCCGCGCACGGGTTTGCGTACGCGTGCGTCGTCCGGATTGTCGGGGGAATCGTGAACCATGGTGCGAATTTAAGCGCTGCGGGTGTCGATTTGAAGTTCCGGCCGAGCGGCACGCACAGGATGGCGGCGCAGTTCCCGGTAACGCTTGCTTAAGCCTGTTAACAGCTCGGTAACCCGGCTTAACAGGCCTTTAACTTAAAACTCTCGATAAATCTTATGCGAAAAATGGTGGTTCCGTAACCATGCGGTTTTGCCTCGCGCGGCGGCGCGGGCATCGCAGCGGTGACGGGAGTTGCGTTGGAGTGTGTGATGAAGAGGCTCGTTGTGGGCGCAGCCGCGTTGGCTGCGGTCGGCTGGACGGCTTCGGCAGAGGCCGCCGATCTCAATTACGGGCAGCGTGCGCCCTACACGGTCAATCAGCCGCTCAATGCTTATAGCTGGGCCGGTCCGTATCTCGGTGGCAATCTCGGCTACGAATGGGGTTCGGTGAGCAACAATCCCGCAAAACCGTCGGGCTTCGTCGGCGGCGTTCAGGCCGGCTACAATTTCCAGAACGGCCCATGGGTGTTCGGCGTCGAGGGCGACATCCAGGCCGCCGGTGCCGACGACACCTTCGCGCCGTGGAAGTTCTCCAATCCGTGGTTCGGCACCTTGCGCGGCCGCGCCGGCTACGCCTTCAGCAACGTGCTGTTCTACGGCACGGCGGGCCTCGCCTTCGGCGAGCTGCGCGCGCAGACGTTCGGCTGGACCGAGTCGCACACCAGCGCCGGCTGGACCATCGGTGCCGGCGCGGAAGTTATGTTCGCGCCGAACTGGAGCGCCAAGCTCGAATATCTCTATATCGATCTGTCGACGAGTCAGTTCGCGATTACGGGCGTGTCAAACGGCTATAGCGCCAGCGTTGTGCGCGCAGGCGTGAACTATCACTTCTGATAGCTAAAGAAGAAAATACCGGACCAACCTCCCGGCCGCTTGCGGCCGGGATTTTTTTGACGCTTGGCTCGCTAGGGAAGGATGACCAAATCGACCGCCTTCGGCCCCTTGCCCTTCTTGTCCGGTTCGACTTCGAAAGTAATACGCTGTCCTTCGGCAAGGTCCTTCAGTCCGGCCCGCTCCACAGCAGTAATATGTACGAAGACGTCGCGGCCCCCGTCGTCCGGTTTGATGAATCCGTAGCCGCGCTCACCGTTGAAAAACTTGACCGTTCCCGTCATGGCCATCGGGAAACTCCCCCTCATTGCTCCTCCGTCGTGACGCAGACGCGCGTCACGACATGACCGGGCCTTACGAAGCCCGGGAGCTGGCCATCCTTCGGCAGACCATTCGGTCCGACTGGATCTTTCTTAGGCCTTCACTCCGCCGCAACCATTCGCGGAAGCGGAACGTAAAGCCAGTCACCGCAACAGCATAATACGGTTCTCTGCAGATTGACTACCGCTCCTGCATATTTTTCCCAAGAATGCCGGAGTGTTACGGTCTCGGCACCTCCAATCGGAATCTGGCAGCGCCACCCTGGCCGAGCGGCATTTCCAGCTCCGGCAGGATCGTCTTGAGTTCGCCGTGCAGCGTGTAAGGCGGATTGACGATCAAGAGCCCGCTGGAGGTGAGGGCTGCGCCGTCGGCTTGCGGCGCCACGCTGAATTCGAGGCGCAGGCATTTTCCCGGCGGCTTTGCTGCGGCTGCGAGCCGCGCCACTGATTGCACCAGCGTGTCGGTGGCGCGTCGGCTCTTGGCGGGATACCAGATTACATAGATACCGGTCGGCCATTTCGCGAAAGCCGCCGAGAAGGCCTCTGCGAGCTTTTCGAACTCGTCCTTTGCCTCGAAGGGCGGGTCGATCAGAACGAGCCCACGCCGTTCCTTCGGCGGCACGAAAGCCGGCAGCGCCATCCAGCCGTCGAGGTCGACCACGCGGGCCTGTTCGTCGCGGCGCAGTACGCCGATCAGCGCCTTGCGCGCCTTCGGCTCGAACTCGCAGAGCAAGAGGCGGTCCTGCGGCCTCAGGAGGCCGCGTGCGATCAGCGGCGAGCCCGGATAGGCCTTGAGCTCGCCCTTCGGATTGAAGGCGCGGACGATGTCGAGATAGGGCTTGGTCAGCGCCATGGCGTCGTTCGACAACCGCGCCTGCATCAGCCGCGCAATGCCCGTCAGCCACTCGCCGCCCCGGCGCGCTTCGTCGCTTTCGAGATCGTAGAGGCCAGCGCCGGCATGGGTGTCGATGACGCGGAACGCACCCGGCTTGTCCTGGAGATAGGTGATGATGCGCGTCAGCACGATGTGCTTGATGACATCGGCGAAGTTGCCGGCATGGAAGGCGTGGCGGTAATTCATGCAAGAGCACTACGCCACGTGACGGCCCGAGCAAAGAGGCACGACGCCTGGGCTAGCCACCCCGGATCGGCGGCATCGTCACCTGGTCGCGGCGGCAGGCGCGGCGGTCGATCTCCTCGCAGGCGCGGAATTGCAGGTCCTTGCTGAGGCAGATGCGGACTTCCGATAGCCGCGTCCGGTTGCAGGTGATCGAGACGGCGGCATTGCTGAGGCCCGGATTGGCCTTGATGAAGGCTTCCTCCACCTCCGCCGGCGCCACGGTCTTGGCCTGCGATAGATCGAGATATTCGGCTGGAATCTTGATCGCGGCGCGCGCCTTGCGGATCGTCTCGAAATAGCTGCGGTCAGCGAGCCCCGAGCAGGTGCCGTGCTTGTCCCACTCATTGAAGATCAGCCCCGGCGCCGGCATCAGATCGAGCATGGAGGAGACGATGCTGCGGTTCAGCCGCGGCGAGGGCCGCTGGCAATATTCCGGAAATCCGCTCTCATATTGCGGCCACAAACCATGCACCACGAAAGCGTAGGGCCGTCCGCTGCACTGGGTCTGCGAGCGGCCGCCGCGCTCCGCCGCCTCCTCGCAGAAAGAGGGCGACCAAGACAGTGACAGCACATAAAAATCGAATTCGCCGGGCGTGTTCTGCCGCTTGTCCTGGGCCTTTGCGCCATGGGCCAGCGCAGCCAGCCCGGCCGCAAGCGTTAGCGAGATCATCAGGCGGGAGAACGAATGCAATCTGGAATGAAACATGGCGACGCCCCTCAACTAGACTGTGCAGGCAAGCCTAGCAGGCGATAAGAACATTTCAAGAACAAAATGCGGGTGACCGTCGTTCGGCCGCCTGATCGGTCCGGATCAGAACGTTTCAATTACTGTTTGGCGGCGCGGCAGGCCGGGTTGTAGGCCCAGTTGCGGTCGAGCCCGACCACGCACCATTCGACGCCTTGGCCGTAGCCGGCGAAGCCGCCATCCTCCACGATCGAGAAATGCACCTTGCGCATCTTGCCGTCCGTGAGCATGGCCTCGCCGGTGCAATAGCGGCGCGGGATGTTGTCGGATGCCCAAGGCCGGAACGCGGTCTCGTGAACTGCGGCGAAGCCGGTGATCTTCAACGAAGAATTCCAGAACGCGCTTTCTTTCTCCCAGAACTGGGTCGCGATCGTCGGCAGCGCCCTGTCGCACTCGGAGACGTTGCCGTCATAGCGCGGCCCGCTCAGCCAGAAATTCAGCTCCAGCGGATTGGCGGCCCTGGCCTCGCCGAGCGACAGCGCCCCGAACAGGAGGCCGAGCACGGCGGCAAAGCGGAGCGATTTCAGGAAGGTCGAGGCGCGCATGGATGATCCAGACAGCATGATCTGCAAGGGTCGGACGGTGCCGTGAAGGCCGGGGGAGGTCAAGTGCAGCGCGGCAACACTTGCCGACGAGTTGACCGCAATGCTGCGTTGGACCGGCCATCCGTTCTTTCCACCGCCGCGCCGACACCGTAAACTGCCGCCAACCAATCGGAGTGACGGGAATGCGAATCATTGCGGCCGCGGGCCTACTTGCCTTGGGTATGATGGCGAGCCAGTCGGCGCATGCCGATCTGCTTCCGGTGCCTCCGTTCAAGGGCAACGACACCGGCGGCATCATCGCCTATTCGATGGCAACCCAGGTCGATGCGCGGCAGGTCGCGGTCGATCACTGCGCGCGCTATGGCAAAGTCGCCAAATTCCTGGCGGTGCAGGCCTATGAGGGCGGCTACATCTCGTTCTCCTGCCGCTGGGTGCCCTATGGCGCCGCCGACCAGCCGATCCGCACGCTCTACTGAGGCGCTTTCGCACGCCGCTACCTCTCAGCCGGGAACTTCCCACATGACGCGCAAACTCGCTTTGCTCGGCTCCGCCCTTTGCCTCGTGTTGTCGGCAGGCAGCGCTCGCGCTGACGACCTGCCGGTGCGTAAGGCAGGGCTGTGGGAATTGAAGATGGTCCGGACCGGCACGCCGGTGCCCGAGATGACCATGCAGCACTGCACCGACGAGACCGTCGACAAGGAAATGAACAACAACGTCTCGCCGATGGCCAAGCAGATCTGCGCCAAGCAGGACATCAAGAAGACCGCGACCGGCTATGTCAGCGATTCCGAGTGCAATGTCGCCGGCATCAGCACGACTTCGCATGCTGAGATCACCGGCGATTTCAATTCGGCCTATACGGTGAAGACGTCGTCGCACGCGCAAGGCGGCGCCGCCGGCGCGGCAGGCCGCGACACGACCGTGCAGCTCGAAGCGAAATGGCTGGGAGCCTGCAAGCCGGACCAGAAGCCCGGCGACATCGTGATGCCCGGCGGCTTCAAGATGAACGTGCGTGACATGGACAAGCTGAAGGCGCTGCTGCCGAAGTAAGGCTCTTCCCCTCTCCCCTTGTGGGAGAGGGTGGCTCGCCGCGCAGCGGCGAGACGGGTGAGGGGTTTGTCTCCGCGTGTGACTCTTTTCGCTTTGAATTCGCGGAGAGAGACCCCTCATCCGGCGCTTCGCGCCACCTTCTCCCACAGGGGGAGAAGGGAAGAGGCAGCTACACCGGTATCCGCACGCTCGCCCTTAATCCGCCCATCGGACTGTCGCCAAGCGTGATGTCGCCGCCGTGCGAGCGGGCGATGTCGCGGGCGATCGCGAGGCCAAGACCTGTGCCGCCTTCGTCCTGGTTGCGGGCGTTGTCGAGCCGCAGGAACGGCTTGAACACCTCTTCGCGCAGATGGGCGGGAATGCCCGGCCCGTCATCGTCCACCGTCACGGTCAAATAACGGTGATCGCGCTGGCCGGTGATGGCGATGCTCTTGCCGTAGCGGGCGGCGTTGGTGACGAGGTTGGCGAGGCAGCGCTTGAATGAGGCCGGCTTCACCGTGACCACGGGCAGCCCGTTGAACGCAACGGTCGCCGTGTGGCCGTGGCGCTCGGCGTCGCTGCGCAGCTCCTCGAGCGCCTGGGCCATGTCGGTCGGCTGCGACTGCTCGCCGGAATCGCCGCGGGCAAACGCGAGGTAGTCCTCGAGCATCATCGACATCTCGTCGACGTCCTTGCGCATGCCCTCCATTTCGGGGCTGTCGCCGATCAACGCCAGCTCGAGCTTGAACCGCGTCAGGATCGTGCGCAGATCATGGCTGACGCCGGCGAGCATCGCGGTGCGTTGCTCCATCGTTCGCTCGATGCGCGACTTCATTTCGAGGAAGGCGACCGACGCGCGCCGCACCTCGCGCGCGCCACGCGGGCGGAAATTCGGCGCCTCGCGGCCCTTGCCAAAACTTTCGGCGGCGTCGGCAAGTCGCAGGATCGGCTTGATCTGGTTGCGCAGGAATAGCACCGCGACGATCAGCAGGATCGAGGACGTGCCGACCATCCAGAACAGGAAGATCTCCGAGTTCGAGGCATAGGCGGCGCTGCGCTGCGCGAACACGCGCATCACGGCATCGTCGAGCTGGATCCGGATCTCGACGAGGTTGGAGCGGCCGACCGTGTCGATCCAGAAGGAGCGCCCGATCTGGCGGCCGAGCTGCACCGACAGCGTCTGGTCGAGCAGCGAGAAGAACGGCTTTGGTCCCGGCGGCGGCATGTCGCCGGCCGGGAGGAAATCGACGACGAGGCCGAGGCGCTGCTGCGCGATGCGGCGGATCTGGTCGCGATCCTTGTCTTGCGGGTAGCCCTTGTAGACGTCGATCAGCGCGGCGATGTCCTGCACCACCGCGGCCGACAGGCGGCGTGTCACCGTGTTCCAGTGCCGCTCCATGAACACGAAGGCGACCACCGATTGCAGGATCACCATCGGCACGATCATGATCAGCAGCGCACGCGCGTAGAGGCCGGTCGGCATCCAGCCCTTGAACGCATTGCCCATCCAGCCATTGGCGGCGGAGACGCGGCCGGCGGCGCTCTTCAAAAGCGTCAGGCCGGTATCGATCGTGCTCATCGGTGGCGGTTCACTCTTTATGGCGAGGCTACCAGCCGGTAGCCGATGCCGCGCACGGCCTGGAGGAACAGCGGATTGGCGGGATCGGTCTCGATCTTGCGCCGCAGGCGGTTGATCTGCACGTCGACGGCGCGCTCGTTGACGCTGCCATTGCCGGTCAGCGCGCTGCGCGGCACGGTCTCGCCCGGTGTCTCCGACAAAATCCGCAGCATCTCGCGCTCGCGGTCGGTGAGGTGAATGACGTCTTCGCCCTGGCGCAATTCGCCGCGGTCGAGGTGATAGATGTACGGGCCAAACGCGATCTTCTCGACCGCAGTGGCCTGTGGCGGCGGCGCGGCGCGCTTGAGGATGTTGTTGATGCGCAGCGCAAGCTCGCGCGGCTCGAACGGCTTTGCGACGTAATCGTCGGCACCGATCTGCAGGCCCTCGATGCGCGCTTCGGCTTCATGCCGCGCCGTCAGCATCACGATCGGCACCGAGGACGAGGTCCGGATGAAACGGGCGAGATCGAAGCCGGTCTCGCCGGGCATCATGACATCCAGGATCAAGAGGTCGAAGTGCAGGCCCAAAAGCTTGGAACGGGCATCGCTAGCGCTCGCGGCGGTCGAGACGCGATAGCCTTCGCCGGCAAGGAAGCGCGAGAGCAGATCGCGGATGCGGCGGTCGTCATCGACCAGCAGGAGATGCGGGGCATCGTCTGCGGGACGTGCCGGCGGGCGTGCGAGCGTGGCAGCGAGCGGCACGGTCACTCCTTGTCCTGATTGACGGTGGCAAAGATCGTCTCGAGCACCTTGTCCGGATCGTCGCGGTCGATCATCGCGCGCAGGAAGCGCTTGACGGTCTCGGCATCCTGCGGCGCCATCTCGGCAAGCGCCTTGGTGATGCGCGTGGTCTGGAGGCCGGCGAGCTTCTGCACCAGCGCCTCGCCCTTCGGTGTCGCAAACAGCAGGCGTTGGCGGCGATCATTGTCGCCGGTCTTCTGCACGATATAGCCCTCGTCCAGGAGCTGCTTGAGCACCCGGCCGAGCGATTGCTTGGTGATGCGCAGGACGTCGAGGAGGTCGGCGACCTTGAGGCCGGGATAACGATAGACAAAGTGCATGACGCGGTGATGGGCCCGGCCGAAGCCGAACGCCTCCAGCTCCTGGTCGGGATCGCCGACAAAATCGCGATAGGCGAAGAACAGCAGTTCGATGATATCCCAGCGCAAATTGCCTCCGTCGTCTGCGGCCGGCCGCGGCCCGGCTGCGTCTTGAGAAGGAGTCGCGAAATTTATGTCAGGCATATTGACGTATCTTGGTCTCAATGTTACAAAACGATCAGCCCGCACGAAATTTTAGATCGTTTCGCGTCGGGTGGGCATTCGAAGCAAGGCGGCCGCAGTGGGCCGGACAGGCGGAGACGGCCGGAGCAGATCTACCGTGCGATTGTCGAACGGCATTTCGGCAAAACATACTGGACTTCCGTCTTCCGCAAAAGCATGTCCTCGGTGACATGCTGGCCACGGAAACCGGCCGTAACAAGGCTGGCGGCGGTCCGGCCAGAAACCAATCGAGCCAGCCGGGCCCAAATCGGGGCAGGCGGGTGCCACAACGGCGCCGCTACCGGCAGCGGGAGGCAAGGACATGAGCATGAAATTCGACATCCAGCCCGCATCCAATCCGACCTCCGAGAAGGATCGGGTCGCCAAGCTGGTCGACCCCGGTTTCGGGCGGGTCTTCACCGACCACATGGCAGTGGTCCGCTACAACCAGGCCAAGGGCGGCTGGTACGAGGCGCGCGTCGAGGCCCGCGCCAATTTCCAGCTCGATCCGGCCGGCGCCGTCCTGCACTACGCCCAGGAAATTTTTGAAGGCCTCAAGGCCTACAAGCGCGATGACGGCGGCGTGAACCTGTTTCGCCCCGACGCCAATGCACGGCGCTTCAAGGACTCGGCCGACCGCATGGCGATGGCGCAGCTTCCTGAAGACGTCTTCATCGAGGCGGTCGAGCAGGTCGTGCGCATCGACCGCGCCTGGATGCCCGGCGGCGAAGGCAGCCTTTACCTGCGCCCCTTCATGATCGCGAGCGAGACCTTCCTCGGCGTCAAGCCATCATCCGAATACATTTTCGCGGTGATCGCCTCGCCGGTCGGCTCCTACTTCAAGGGCGGCCCCGCGCCAGTCTCGATCTGGGTGTCCGAGAACTACACGCGCGCCGCGGTCGGCGGCACCGGCGCCGTCAAATGCGGGGGCAACTATGCCGCGAGCCTGCGTGCGCAGGCCGAAGCGATCCAGCACGGCTGCGATCAGGTCGTCTTTCTCGATGCGATCGAGCGCCGCTATATCGAAGAGCTCGGCGGCATGAACGTGTTCTTCGTGTTCGAGGACGGCTCGCTCTCGACGCCGCCGCTCGGCACCATCCTGCCCGGCATCACCCGCGACTCCATCATTGCGCTGGCCAAAGACGCCGGCAAAACCGTGCGCGAGGAGCCGTATTCGCTCGACCAGTGGCGCAAGGATGCGGCAAGCGGCAAGCTGAAGGAGGCGTTTGCCTGCGGCACGGCCGCCGTGATCTCGCCGATCGGCACGGTGCGCTCGGTGAGCGGCGATTTCGAGATCAGCGGCGGCGCCGCCGGCCCCATCGCCATGGGCCTGCGCAAGCAGCTCGTCGACATCCAGTACGGCCGCACCAACGATCCGCACAACTGGATCCGGAAGGTGGATTGAGGCCCTTCTTCCTTCTCCCCTTGTGGGAGAAGGTGGCGCGAAGCGCCGGATGAGGGGTTCTATCCGCGAGTTCAAGGGTCAGTTGGACTCGCGGATAGAACCCCTCACCCGTCTCGCCGCTACGCGGCGAGCCACCCTCTCCCACAAGGGGAGAGGGGAAAAGGGCATCGCTGGTTGGCTTTTCTCGCCATGAACGCGACACCATGATCGTGCGACAAAGTCCAAGACCTCGCATACCCAGACATCGAGTCATCCGGACATCGCGATCATGACATCCACTCTTCCCCAGTCCCTGAAATGGGTCGTTCTTGCCGCGGTCACCGGCATCACCGTATTCGGCATTCTGACCATCGGCCCCAAGCCGGACGTCTCCGCTGAGGGCCGTTCGCCCGTCGTCGACGTGCGCACCACCGATCCGGAGATGAACACCGCGATCGCGCGCGCCCGCGGCACGCTGCCGACCTTCTGGGCCTCCTATGAGGCGCCGAAGCCATCGGAGACAGGGCATGCCCTGAAGGTGCACTTTTCGACCCGCAAAGGCGGTGAGCACATCTGGATGGCCGAGGTGAAGAAGATACCCAACGGGGCCTATTCCGGCCTCTTCGCCAACGAGCCACGCGATCTGCCCGGCAAGCGGGCAGGCGACAAGGTCGAATTCACTGAAGCCGACATCTCGGACTGGATGTTCATGCGCAACGGCAAGATCGTCGGCGGCGAAACCATCAAGCCAACGCTGAAGTCGCTGCCGAAAGCGGATGCCGACGCGCTCCGGGCGCGGATGGAGCAGCCGTAAGAGCCTACCCGGCAGTTGCCGCGTCGCGCGTCGGCTGGTAAATGCCGCGCATGGCCGAAAAACCTAAAAAACCCCAGAAACTGAAGGCGCGCCTGCCGCGCGGGCTTGAGGATCGCGATCCAGCCGCGATCCGGGCGACGCGCGAGATGGTGGACAAGATCCGCGCTGTCTACGAGCTCTACGGATTCGAGCCGGTGGAAACGCCGGCGATGGAATACACCGACGCGCTCGGCAAGTTCCTGCCGGATCAGGATCGTCCGAACGAGGGCGTGTTCTCGTTCCAGGACGACGATGAGCAGTGGATCAGCTTGCGTTACGATCTGACCGCGCCGCTCGCGCGCTATGTCGGCGAGCGCTACGGGACCGACGGTCTGGTCCTGCCCTACCGCAGCTATCGCGTCGGCTACGTCTTCCGCAACGAGAAGCCTGGCCCCGGCCGATTCCGCCAGTTCATGCAGTTCGATGCGGACACGGTCGGTTCGGCGACGCCAGCGGCTGACGCGGAGATCTGCATGATGGCGGCCGACACGATGGAGGCGCTGGGCATTGCGCGGGGCCAATACGTCGTGAAGGTGAACAACCGAAAGATTCTCGATGGGGTGATGGAGGCGATTGGACTCCATGGCGATAGCGACGCTGGCCGACGGCTTACGGTGCTACGCGCGATCGACAAGGCCGACAAGTTTCCGATCGACGAAGTAAAGAAGCTGCTTGGCGAGGGACGCAAGGACGAAAGCGGCGACTTTACAAAAGGAGCCGGGCTGAACGAAAAACAGATTGCTTCTGTGTTGTCTGTGGTCGTGGCCAAAGATCTCAACAGTCTCAAGCACGCGCTTGATCAAATAACAATGGACACGAAGGGAGTGCCAGACGCCAGTGGCGGGCTGGGCCGCCTACCGTATGAAGATGCCTTGAATGAGATGCTTGAGGTGTTTGCTCCCCTTGTAGCCGCTGCGGGTTACGACGATGGGCGTATTCGCATCGATCCTTCGGTGGTGCGTGGGTTGGAGTACTACACTGGCCCTGTCTTTGAAGTTGAACTCCTGCTCGATACTAAAGATGAAAAAGGCCGCCCCGTGCGCTTCGGTTCGGTAGGTGGCGGCGGGCGTTACGATGGTCTCGTCTCCCGCTTCCGCGGCGAGACGGTGCCGGCGACCGGCTTCTCAATCGGCGTATCCCGGCTGCAGGCGGCGCTGACGCTCCTCGGCAAACTCGACACAAAACCGGAGCCCGGCCCCGTTGTCGTTACTGTGTTCGATCGCGACCGCGTCGCCGACTACCAGAAGATGGTTGCAAGCCTGCGCACCGCCGGCATTCGCGCCGAGCTCTATCTCGGCAATCCCAAGAACATGGGCAACCAGCTCAAATATGCTGATCGGCGGAACTCGCCCTGCGTAGTAATTCAGGGAGCCGACGAGCTGAACGATCCCGATGGGCCTCAAGTCATAATCAAGGATCTCTGGGTCGGCTCTACAACAGCGGATGTGGAGAAGGACCGAGATCGTTATTTGCAAACGCAGAAATTGGTTCAACAGAAGGTGCCGGTGTCTAGTCTCGTTGAAGAAGTGAGAAAGACGCTAAGATGGCACGACATCGATCCGCTTGGTCCAGGGCCTACCTGACGTGACAACGCAGACTATCATGTTTGGGGCTTGTCCCGGACATCCACGTCTTGTTTGATAACGCCCGTCAATGGCCGGTGTTCGGCCCAAGGGAGAGAAAAATGCCTGAGATCACTGTCAGCATGGCCGAAGGCCGCACCGACGAACAAAAGGCCGGCATGATGCGCGATATCACCCAGGCGCTGGTGAAGAATCTCGGCGTCGATGCCGACGCCGTCGTCATCCAGATCAACGAGGCCCCGCTCCGCCACAAGATGAAGGGCGGCAAGACGTTTGTGGAGCGCGCGGCGGCTGCGAAGAAGTAGCTGCCGCTGGTTCGGCAACCACAAATGTCGTCCTGGCGAAAGCCAAGACCCATTCCCCCAAGGGGCAGTTGTCGCAGCAGGTCGTGGTTTAGACCGCGCATGACAATGTTGAGTCGGGGTAATGGGTCCTGGATCGGCGCTCCGCTTCGCTGCGCTTGTCCAGGACGACGGGGGGAGGCCCCATGGACGCACGCGACTACATCAAGGTCGGCATGAGCGCCGAGCGCACGCTCGTGGTGCCGGTGGAGCGCACGGTCGGGCATTTCGTGCCCGGCATGCCGATGGTCTATGCGACGCCGATGATGATCCTGGAAATGGAAATGACGTCGGGCGATGCGATCCGCAGCGTCCTTCAGCCCGGCTGGGTCACCGTCGGCACCGAGGTCGATATCCGCCATCTTGCAGCAGCTCTCGTCGGTACGACGGTGCGGACCACCGCCAAGGTTTTCGCAGTCGAGCGCCGCGTCATCCGCTTCGAGGTCGAGGCCTTCGAGGGCCCGCGAAAACTCGGCGAAGGGCGCCACGCGCGCGGGCTCGTCAATGTGGCGATGTTCAACAAGCGGCTGGGCGCGACATAGGAGCCGCTTGCTTTGCCCTCATCCTGAGGAGACCGCGCAGCGGTCGTCTCGAAGGATGGCCACAGGCGACAGCCGGGCCTGCATGGTTCGAGACGGCGCTTCGCGCCTCCTCACCATGAGGATCACTTCGCCAATTCCTTCGACCGCTGCGTCGCCGCCGCGATCGCGCGGATCATCAGCTCGCGCAGGCCGGGCTCGCCCATCAGCACGCCGAGTGCCGCGGCCGTGGTGCCGCCGGGCGAGGTGACGTTCTGGCGCAGCGTGCCGGAGGCAAGCTCCGACTGGTGGAGAAGTTCACCCGAGCCGGCGACGGTTTCGCGCGCGAGTTTTGTCGCGAGCGCCTCGGGCAATCCCGCCTCGACACCGGCGCGCGCGAGCTCTTCGGCCAGCAAAAACACATAGGCCGGGCCAGAGCCGGACACTGCTGTCACCGCGTCCATCAGGCTCTCATTCTCAACCCATTCGACCGAGCCGGTAGCGCGTAGCAGCGCATCGGCCACCGCGCGTTGCTGCGCGCTGACATTGTTCGCGGCGACAGCCACCGTGATGCCGCGACCGATCGCCGCCGGCGTATTCGGCATCGCGCGCACCACCGCCCCCCCGCAGACCTCTTCCAACGAGGCGATCGTGGTTCCCGCCATGATCGACACCACCGCGGTCTTGTCGGAGACGAACGGCTTCAGCTTGGCGCCGGCCTCGCGGAACATTTGCGGCTTCACCGCGACGATCAGCGTCTCGACCTGGCCTGCCGTCGTCGCATCAGGATTGAGCGCGATGCCCTTGGCGGCAAGTGCGGTGATCTCGGCCGAGATGTGCGGATCGATCACCGCGACGCGGCGCGGATCGAGCCCGCCCGAAAGCCATCCGGTCAGCATCGCGCCGCCCATCTTGCCGGCGCCGGCGAGCAGGATGGTGCCGGTGATGTTCTCGAGAGTGCTGTTCGCCATCGCTGTCGCCACCGCCGTCGTCCTGGCCTAGTGCGCAATTGCGCACGGGGGCCAGGACCCATTACCACGGCTGGTTCTAGTCGAAGGATGGCAGGGCAACAAGCATCGCGAGCTACGCAAAGACCTCGCGGTAGGGGTCCTGGCTTTCGCCAGGACGACGATGGGAGAAAGCCGGGCTCACTCGCCGCCTCGAGAGTGCGCTTACGCCTCGCCCACGGTGTCGAACATGGCCGCGTCCATGGCCTCCGCCGTGGACTTGCCGGCCCACACCACGAACTGAAATGCCGGGAAATAGCGTTCGCAGGCGTGGATGGCGCCGGCGAGCATGGCTTCGCATTGGCCTGTGGAGGCGATGAGCCCGCCCGGCAGCACCAGGGCCTGCCGGTGCATGATCATGCCGGTGGTGGTCCACAGGTCGAAGTGCCCGACCCACAACTGCTCGTTGACCGCGGCCACGAGCCGCTGGACCTCCGGTCGTCGCGCAACCGGAATCTTCATGTCGAATGCGCAGGCCAGATGCAGCGCCTCGATCTCGCCCATCCAGGTGAAGGAGATCTGGTAGTCGGTCCATTGCCCCTTGGAGACAATCGTGAGCTCGTCTTCGCCGGAGCGTTCGAACGGCCAGTTGTTGCTGGCAGCGATATCCTCGACCACCGCGAGCGGATGGTTTTTGGAATCGATAGTGCCTTCGAGCAGGGACATGCCGTCTCGACCTCTTGCCTTTTTGTTGTCTTTGATACGCACGCGGTTGGTCCGGCGCGCGCTCCCTTAAATCTTGCTAAGGCGATCCGTTCGGATCAGCGCGGGCTTGTCGCGGATCAACTGATGTGATTTGCGGAATCTGCGCAACTGGCTGCCGAGTCCGTCCACAAGTCAGGACTCGTTCGTCCACAGCTCATCTCCGCCACAATTATTAACGGGAAGAACAAATCGGAATCGGATTTGATGGCCTGCCAATCGCTAATTCCGTCGCGTGCCCCCTGGACCGCCATGGCGGCATGGGACCATGCGGTTTTCCCATGCGGAACCCGCTTGCCGCGGCCCCGAACCGGCGTCATATTTGCAGTCAGGCCGTTCATCCCGGGCGGCCGATGTTCTCAGGGCGGGGTGAAAGTCCCCACCGGCGGTAAGGGCCGTAAGGCCTAAGCCCGCGAGCGCCTTCCTCAAAGTCTGTTGCTGAGGGGAAGGGTCAGCAGATTCGGTGCAACTCCGAAGCCGACGGTTAAAGTCCGGATGAAAGAGAACGGTCGGTGGCAGACGCATCGCAGGATGCGGCTGTTTGTCGTTCCGTGTGCCCTGATTCTGGTCCTTAACTGAGGAAAGCCATGAATCAGATGTTGCAAGATCCCCAAGCCGAAACGTCCCAACCAACTCAAACGCCACCGCCGGTTCCGCAAGATCCGGTGCCCGACCATCCGCGCTTCGCGAAACCGCAGCGGGTGGCCTTCGTGCAGGCCTGCTGGCACCGCGACGTGGTCGAGGAGGCCCGCATCGCCTTCGCGAAGGAGGCAGAAGCGCGCCACCTCAATCATGTCGACGTGTTCGAGGTGCCGGGCTCGTTCGAGATCCCGCTGCATGCGCAGATCCTGGCCAAGACACGACGCTACACCGCGATCGTCGCGGCCGGCCTCGTCGTCGACGGCGGCATCTACCGCCATGAGTTCGTCGCCGATACCGTGATCAAGGCGTTGATGGACGTGCAGCTGCGCACCGAGGTGCCCGTGTTCTCCGCGGTGCTGACGCCGCAGCAATTCCACGAGACCGAGGTGCACTACGATTTCTTCCGCAAGCATTTTGCCATCAAGGGCGTCGAAGTGGCAGCCGCCTGCGCGGAGACACTGCTCGGGCTCGAACGCCTGCGCGGCCAGGTCGCCGCGGGAATCGTGTAACGCAGCGCAACGACCATCCCTCATCCCGAGCGGCGCAAAGCGCGTCTCGAAGGATGAGGGGCGATCGCAGCCGTGTTCGTCTCAGCCGAGTGAGACTCCCGCTTTGGCGCGGCTGATCCCGAGGGCCAGGATGCGCTGCAGGAGAGCCGGATATTTGAGTCCGTCATGTAGAGCGGCCGTGGCGAACTCCTGGCTTTTGGCGATCTCGGGATTGGGATTGGCTTCGATGAAATATGGCGTGCCGTCGGCAGTGAGACGAAAATCGATGCGCGCATAGCCGTCGAGGCCGAGCACCCGGTAGATGCGTTTCGCGGCCCGCTGGATCCTGGCGGTCACTTCCGGCGCCAGATCCTTCGCAGGTCCGTCGACGATGCCGACCTTCTCCTGATAGTCGGTGTCGTGCTTGGCCTTCTCGGTGGCGATGTGCCGTGAGCTGCGGCCGCCCATGCTGCCGAATTTCAGCTCCCAGACCGGCAGAACGCGCAAGCGGTTGTTGCCGAGCACGCCGACGTAAAGCTCTCGCCCCTCGATGAACTGCTCGGCAATGGCGGCGGATTCGACCCGCTCGTGGATGAAGGCAACCCGCTCCGCCAGCTTCTCATCGGTGTCGACGATCGATGCTTGCGAGATGCCGAACGAGCCATCCATGTTCAGGCTCTTGACGATCAGCGGCAGCGCAAGGCGTGTCGGGCGTTTCACCTTGCGGCGCATCGGGAAGACCGCAAAGGCCGGCGCGGCGATCCGGCGGTGATGCACCAGCGTCTTGGACAAATCCTTGCCGCGGGCGAGGGTCAGGCCGCGCGGATTGCACCCGGTATAAGGGACCTTCATCAGCTCGAGATAGCTCGCGATGTGCTGGTCGAAGGCGACGTTGTTGTGGAATTCCTCCAGCAGCGTGAACACCACGTGCGGCTTGAATTCCTCGATAGCTTCGCGCACCGGCTTGATTTCCTCCTGCGCGCCGAGTGGGCGAACCTCATGGCCCGCCGCGCGCAAGGTACTCACCACGTCGTATTCCGTTTTCCACGCGTTGATTTCCTGCGCGGTGTGCCCGTCGCTGGAGTCCGGCGGCACGAAGTCCGGATGCATGAGCACCAGAATGCGTAGACGTCTCATAGCGCGATCCATTTTCGTCGAGACGGGCCAAACATCGTGTGCATCGTCTTGGCGGTCACGAGGACGATGAAGTCGAGAACAAGCTTCTGTTCAGGGCCGACGGCACGCAGATCGAGCTCGCGACAACGAGAGATCATCTCGTCAAGCACGGCATCGAGTGTAAGCTGATTCTCGCCGGTCCATCGCGAGACCAATTGCCTGATCTGGGAGCGGTGGCGCCTGATCAGGGCTGAAGCCGGCTTTGAGCGGTGGTGCCTTGGATCGGCTGAAAACAGCCGGGAGAGATCGCGGTCGTAGGTCTTGGGGGGCGTGAAGGCGTAGAACGCCTGCTTCTTCTTGTAGTGCTCTTCGAGCGTCTGGCTGAGCCGACCCAGCGTATCGACACGCTCCCGCGTCGTGATCAGCGGTCGCTTGCCCGCGATCTCGCCCATCAGCTCGTCGACATATTCAAGCTTCTTCAGTGCCGGCCAGCCCGCATATCGCGTTCGCCAGTTCGAGCGCGGCCGCAGCCACACCGCAAAGGTCTCGGCGAAATCCTCGTCCGGATGGCTCTGCGCGTACCACAGCCGCAGATGCTGGACGTAACGCCGGCTGGCCGGATTGGGCCGGTAATAGCGCGGATAATGTTTCGACGACGGGCCGAACAGTTGCTGCCAGCGCCGGCGGCGCTGCAACTGGTAGCCGTGCTGGATCGCATGGCCCGCTTCGTGACGAAGGATGGCCATGCATTCACGCCAGGTTCCGCCCTCGACGTCGAACATCATCTTCTTCTCGAGCTTCATCAGGCGGGGATGAGCGAGATAGAACGGAATGGCGATGCCGGGAACGCCGCCCGGACTGAACCATTCGCTCGACATCCAGGTGTGCGGCCGCAGCCGGATGCCGCGCTCCTCGAGTTCCTCGTAGAGCGTTCTGACGCAGTCCTCGAGCCAGGTGCCTTCGACCGTAACCCTCAGGCTGGAGAGGCGTTGCTTGAGCAACTCATCATCCGACAGCTTCTCCCAGGCAAATTTCCGGCGTGGCATCGGGCATCCAGAGGGCAGAGATGACTCGGGATTCGGATGATGTCATGGGCGCTCGTTGGCAACAACCCGGGGGGCGGCGGCGCGTGAGGCCGTAGGGGGCAAAGCGACTTGTCCGCCGGAGCTCGACGAGCGAAGGCGGAAGCGTGCTCACCGTCTTCATGGCCACAAAAAAGGTGGGCACGGCGCGTTGCGCATTTGCCCACCCTACGATTTTCCGCAAGCGGCCAGAGGCGAAAACCTCAGTCAAACAGGCTCGACACCGACTCTTCCGCCGCGGTGCGCGCGATCGCGTCGGAGATCAGGCTGGCGATCGGCAGCGTGCGGATGTTCGGGGCCTTGCTCACCGCATCCGTCGGCAGGATCGAGTCGGTGATCACCAGCTCCTTCAGCCTGGAGTTCGTGATCCGGGCCGCCGCGCCGCCGGAGAGCACGCCGTGGGTGATGTAGGCGTAGACGTCCTTGGCGCCCTTGGCGATCAGCGCGTCAGCGGCGTTCACCAGCGTGCCGCCGGAGTCCACGATGTCGTCGATCAAGATACAAGTGTAGCCGGCGACGTCGCCGATCACGTTCATGACCTCGGATTCACCCGCCCTCTCGCGGCGCTTGTCGACGATCGCGAGCGGGGTGTTGATGCGCTTGGCGAGGCCGCGTGCGCGCGCCACGCCGCCGACGTCGGGCGAGATCACCATGGTCCTGGAGAGGTCGAACTTGTCCTTGATGTCGCGCACCATCAGCGGCGCTGCGTAGAGATTGTCGGTCGGGATGTCGAAGAAGCCCTGGATCTGGCCGGCATGCAGGTCGAGCGTCATGACGCGGTCGACGCCAGCCTGGGTGATCAAATTGGCGACGAGTTTTGCCGAGATCGGCGTGCGCGAACCCGATTTGCGGTCCTGCCGGGCGTAGCCGAAATAGGGCAACACCGCGGTGATGCGGCGCGCCGAGGAGCGGCGCAGTGCGTCGGTGATGATCAGCAATTCCATCAGATGGTCGTTCGCCGGAAACGAGGTCGACTGGATGACGAAGGCATCCGAGCCGCGCACGTTCTCCTGGATCTCGACGAAGATCTCCATGTCGGCGAAGCGCCGTACCACCGCCTTGGTCAGCGGCAGGTCGAGACCTTGCGCGATGGCCTGAGCGAGAGCCGGATTGGAGTTGCCGGCGACGAGCTTGATGGAGCCGTTCTTGGCCGACATGGACGCTTCCTCCCGCGCTTTGCTGGACACGATGTTCAACATCAAACAATACCCACTGGAAGCACGGTTACGACGGGCGAGGAAATATCAGGCCGGGGGCTGCAATGGCAACCCGGGGCACTACGTTTTCCCTGCGAAATCCCGAGTCCGGCCAACGGTTTGGCCGGAAAACGGGGCCGTGGTTTCGCGGGGGTTAGCGCTCGGCATAGCCGAGCGCCGAGGCCGGCATGTCGGCCAATGGAGCCTCCGGGATCACGCTCGCCACGGCCGGCCCGCGCAAGCCGGGAGCCGAGTTCGGCGCATCCGGCGTGCCGTTGATCATGTTGGAAAGTCCGCTGAATCCGGCCTGGGCGATCTTCCGCAGCACGAGGTCGTCGGCCGCGCCCCAAGGATCCCGGCCGCCCTTGGCCGCGGTCGGTTCCTCGCCTGAAAGGCGCAGCGCCCGCTGCTGGTTGGCGTCGTAGACGTCCCAGACCCAGGCGATCACGGTCTTGCCACGAACGATCTGGGCGGAGAGGTAGCTGCGCACGCGGTAGGCAGCCGTCCCCTCGCGGGAGACCACGGACAGGCTGCGCAGCTTGGATTCGCTGTCGAGCACGCCGACCATGCGGTCGAACACTTGCGGCGGCGGCCCATCGATCGATTCGAACGCGACTGTCGCCCCCGAGCCGGCGCTCGGCGCCATCGCATAGGAGTTCGCGGCGCCACCGCCACCGGCACAGCCGCCAAGCGCGGCCGCCGCCGTCAGCAGCATGACCGCGAGCACGCGCGAACCCGCGCGGCGCAAGATGAATGACGCGTCCCTCATTATGGAGGGCAGCGATATCGTTAAAACGCATTAACGTCTAGGGCGGGGGCGCCACAGGCCACTATCATCGCGCGCAGGCATCGCCCCGGAATGACACGGGGTTGCCTTTGTGTTCACGCTTCGAGCGCGATCGCGTGAACGTGGCGGCCGTAATCCGGCTCCTTGCGATGTACCGAGCGGCGGTAGCTGAAGAAGCGTTCGTCGGCGTAGGTGTCCAGACCGAGATCGTCGATCATCAGGATGCCCGCGGCTTCCAGACGCTTGCGGATGAAGCCGGCGAGGTCGAACATCGCGTGTCCCTCGCGCACCGACGGGATGAAGAACATGGCGTTGTCTCCATCCGCCTCGATGAAGCGCGCCACGAACTCGTTGCCGACTTCATAACTGTCCTGGCGGATCAGCGGGCCGATCGCGGCGATGATGCGGCTCCGCGAGGCGCCGAGTTTTTCCATCGCCGAAATGGTCTGCTCCAGCACGCCGGTGAGCGCACCCTTCCAGCCGGCATGCGCGCCGCCGATCACGCCCGCATTGGGATCGACGAACAGCACCGGTCCGCAATCGGCGGTGGAGACGCCGAGCGCGATGCCGGGCACCTTCGTCACCAGCGCATCGCCCTTCGGCCGCGGCCCGCTCGGCCACCGAGCTTCGGCCACGAGCACGTCGGGCGAATGGATCTGGTGCAGGCTGAGAAAGCGTTCGGGTGCGACGCCGACATGCTCGGCCATGCGGCGGCGGTTCTCCGCAACAAGGGCCTGGTCGTCATTGGAGCCGAGCCCGCCGTTCAGCGCGGAATAGATGCCGCCCGAGACGCCGCCCTCGCGGGTGAAGAAGGCGTGGCGCAGGCCGGGCACCGCGGACAGCAGCGAGGAGGCAAGCGTCATGAATCGTCTCCGGCGCGTTCGAGATCGCTGAGTCCCGCAAGGCCCGTCAGCCGCGGCTCGGAGATGCCGAGCACCTTGAACATCGAACCCATGCCGCTGCGCCCGGTTTCGGTCAGGCGCTTGAGCGCGATCGAAATGTCGGTGGCGACGTCAGGCGCCGCCTTCTGCATCAAGGCGGCTGCACGGGTCTCGATGCCGACGCGTTTGAGGAAATCGCCCTGCGTCACCGGCCCGTGCACGCGGGCGCCGACGTCCTCCGCCCCGCGCGCGAGCGCCTGGAAGTCGACATGGGCTGTGACGTCGGCCTGGCCCGGCGCCTTCAGGGGATCGGTGAAGGTGTGGCGCGCGATCGCCTGGAAGGTGTCGCCGGCATCGCTGCGCAGATGACCGTAATCGATGATCAGCGCCGCGCCGTCCTGGTCGCGCACGCGGCTGGCGAGCTTCATGATCTCGGCATCGGGCCGCCATTCGAACACGGCCCCGACGGGCGCGGCGCGCACCAGAGGCGGCAGCAACACCTCGAAGCGCGGCGTCGGCTCGGCCGCCGCGCCGAATTGAAGTTTTCCGTTGGCGTCGACCTCGATCACGCGCTCGTGCCAGCCGTTCTCGTGTCGGACCATCTGGTGGATCGGCAGCACGTCGAAATATTCGTTGGCGAGGATGATGCTCGGTCCCTCGGGCACGTCGTCGATGCTGTCGTGCCAGGCGATGTTGCGCACGCCCGACAGCGTCGCACTCTGCCGCTCGCGGAGGACGGGATTGACCTCGACCATGTGGATGTGGAGCGCCTGGTAGAGCGGCGGCAGCACGCGGAGCGCGCGCAGGGCGTCGGCCATCATGGTGCCGCGGCCGGGGCCGAGCTCGATCAGCCGCAGGAATTGCGGCGAGCCCATCTGCTTCCACACCGAGGCGGTCCACAGGCCCAAGAGCTCGCCGAACATCTGGCTGACCTCCGGCGCAGTGGTGAAGTCGCCTTCTCGTCCCAACGGATCGCGCGAGACGTAGTAGCCATAGCGCGGATGCATCAGGCACAGTTCCATGTACCGCCAGACCGGCATGGGGCCCGAGGATTTGATCAGCGCCTTGATCTCGTCGAGTAACGGCTGGTCGGTCACGGCCTATCTTCTCAAAAGGAATTAACGAATAGCCCCTACGGGCTCGGGCGCACCGCGCCTCACTGCCAATACAATAAGTATGAGGCCTACAATAAGCATCGGGATCGACAACAGCATGCCCATGGTTAATCCGCCCCAGAGGAAGCCGAGCTGGACGTCCGGTTCGCGGAAATGCTCGCCGGCGATCCGGCTCAAACCATAGATCAGGATGAAGGCGCCGAGGATCATGCCCGGCCGTTTCAGGGCGCCGAAGCGGATCATGATCGCGAGGGCGGCAAACAGCAAAATGCCCTCCATGCCGGCCTCGTAGAGCTGGCTCGGATGGCGTGGCAGCTGGGTGGGATCATTGGGGAAGATCATCGCCCAGGGCAGCTCCGGGTCGGCGGCGCGGCCCCACAATTCGCCGTTGATGAAATTGGCGATGCGGCCGAGCAGCAGCCCGACCGGAGCGACGGCGGTGGTGATGTCGCCGAGCGACAGGATCGAGATGCGGTTGCGATAGGCGAACCACATCACCGCGACGACGCAGCCGAGGAAGCCGCCGTGGAAGGACATGCCGCCTTCCCACAGCCTGAAAATCGCGGCGGGATGGTCGATGAAGAAGGGCAGGTTGTAGAACAGCACATAACCGGTGCGGCCGCCGAGGATGATGCCGAGCGTGACCCACAGAATGAAGTCGTCGATCTGCACCAGCGACATCGGCGCCGGGCCGCCCCACAGCCGCTCCCTTTTCAGGAGCGAGCGCGCATAGAACCAGCCGAACACGATGCCGCAGATATAGGCCAGGGCATACCAGCGGATCGCGAACGGGCCGATCTCGATCGCGATCGGCTTGAAGGCGGGAAAGTCGATGAGCAGAAGTTGCATCGCGCCTTCTATGTCTGGACGAGATTGCGGCGATAGAGCGCCAGCAGACGCTCCCAATGCCGCTCGGCGGCGTCGCGGTGATAGACCGGACGCTTGGGGAAGGCGAAGCCGTGATGGGTGCCGGGATAGATCTCGACTTCGGCTTTGGCGCCGCTCATGCCCTGCTTCACCTTCTCGATGATCTCGGCGGGCGCGTAGATGTCGGTCTCGGCGCAGGCGAAGTAGAGTTCGGCCTTGGTCTTGGCTGCCGCGAGATGCGGGCTGTCGTCCTGGTCGGTTGCGAGCTGCGTGCCGTAGACCGAGGCGGCGGCCTTGACGCGATCAGGGAAATGCGTGGCGGCGTTGACGGCGTAGCGGCCGCTCATGCAGTAGCCGACTGTACCGATCAGTTTGGTGTTCGCGGCCGCCTGGCCCTCGGCATAGGTGAGCAACGCCCGCGTGTCGTCCATGATCATGGCGATCGTGAGCGATCCCATCAGCGCGAACATGCGCTTGCGTTCCGGGGCGTTCGGATCGGCCGGCAGCGCGCCGAGCTCCATCACGCCGGAGCGGTAATAGAGGTTCGGCAGCATCACGTAATAGCCCGATGTTGCGAGCCGGCGCGCCATGTCGCGCAGCTCTTCGCGGATCGCCGGCGCGTCCATGTAGAACAGGATGACCGGAAACGGCCCGCCGCGTTCGGGATGGCTGATGAAGGTTGCGGTGTGACCGTCCTTGGTGGGGATCGCGATCTGCTGATCGATCATCTCGAGCGCCTTTTGTGATTCTTCTTATGCAGGGACGTTGAATACGATTGCAAGGAAACCGGGGCATGACAAGGATACCGCCGATCGGCCCTTGAACCTGCCCAATCGGATTGCCATTGT
The DNA here is from genome assembly GCF_021052305.1 of Bradyrhizobium sp. WU425. Classification (NCBI taxonomy): domain Bacteria; kingdom Pseudomonadati; phylum Pseudomonadota; class Alphaproteobacteria; order Hyphomicrobiales; family Nitrobacteraceae; genus Bradyrhizobium; species Bradyrhizobium sp. WU425. The sequence goes on from NZ_CP088089.1 coordinate 1,495,600, forward strand.
CTCCCCGCGCGTTCGCGCAGAGTTCATCGAAAGCCGCCAGGAGACCGACATGACCCAGACCAACAACCGGTTTTTCGACGAGATCGGCCGCCTGATGAACGATGCCGCCGGCGCCGCGCAGGGCGTCAAGCGCGAGTTCGACACGGTGATGCGCACCCAAGCCGAAAAATTCCTGCGCGACATGGACCTGGTCAAGCGCGAGGAGTTCGAGGCGGTCAAGGATATGGCGCGCCTGGCGCGCGAGGAGAACGAGGCTCTGAAGGCGCGCATCGCGGCGCTGGAGGCCAAGCTCGGCGGGTAACTCCGCCGGCTCCGTCCGGGCGATCCGGTTCCTTCCGGCCGCCCATTCTCCTTGTTATTTCCGCGTCTTCCGGGTAAAAGCCCGCCACGTCCGCAGCCCCCGCACCCCTGGAGGCTTGCTGCGGCGTATGCCATGGGCCGCGTTGCGGCCCATTAACTTTTGCAAAAACAAGGACTTAACGTTATGGCGACCGTCAAGGAATTGAAGGCGACCGCACGTCCGAAGAGCGGCAAGGGGGCCGCCCGGGCTGAGCGTCGCGCCGGGAGAGTGCCCGGAGTGATCTACGGCAACAACCAGCCCCCGCTGACCATCTCGGTTGACGATCGCGAACTGCGCTCGCGCATCCTCGCCGGCCGGTTCCTGACCACGCTGGTCGACATCGACCTCGAAGGCAACAAGCACCGCGTGATTCCGCGCGACTACCACCTCGATCCGGTCAAGGATTTCCCGATCCACGTCGACTTCATGCGGCTCGGCGAAGGCGCCACCATCCGCATCAGCGTTCCCTTGCACGTGGTGAAGGCTGAAGGTTCGCCCGGCGTGAAGCGCGGCGGCGCCGTGAACATCGTTGCGCACGCGATCGAGCTCGAGTGCGGCGTGGAGAACATCCCGCAGTTCATCGAGGCTGACGTCGGTTCGCTCGAAATCGGCCACTCGCTGCATCTCTCTGACATCAAGCTGCCGGCAGGCGTAAAGGCGCTGACCGCCGAGGACGCGACCCTCGTCACCATCGTGCCGCCGTCCGGCTACGCCGAAGAGCTGAAGGCCGCGGCTGCTGCTCCGGCTGCAGGTGCTGCTGCTCCGGCGGCTGGTACTGCCGCTCCTGCTGCGGGTGCTGCTCCGGCAGCGGCTGCCAAGGCCCCGGCTGCCAAGGCTCCCGCCGGCGGCGACAAGAAGAAGTAATCTCTCAAAGCTGGCGCGCGGTCCCTGACCGCGCGCCGAGCGAGGGGCGCGCCGCGTCATGCGACTGTTTGTTGGGCTCGGCAATCCCGGCCCGAAATTCGCACGTAACCGGCACAATGTCGGCTTCATGGCCGTCGACGAGATCGCGCGGCGTCATGGTTTCGCACCCTGGCGCCGCAGGTTTCAGGGCGAGACCTCGGAAGGCACGCTCGGCACTGAGCGCGTGATCCTGCTCAAGCCGATGACCTACATGAATGATTCCGGCCGCAGCGTTCAGGAAGCGGCAAGCTTCTTCAAGATCGCGCCGGGCGACGTCACCGTATTCCATGACGAACTCGAACTGCCGCCGGGCAAGGTGCGGGTGAAGATCGGCGGCGGCATCGCCGGCCACAACGGCCTGCGCTCGATCTCCGCCCATATCGGCAACGAGTACCGCCGGGTGCGGCTCGGCATCGGTCATCCCGGCGTCAAGGAATTGGTGCACGGCCATGTGCTGTCGGACTTCGCCAAAGCGGACAACGAGTGGGTGGCGACGCTCTGCGAAGCGGTGGCCGAGCACGCGGCATTGGTTGCCAAAGGCACGGACGCGACCTTCGCCAACAGGGTGCACCTCGCCATGCAGGCGAAGGGATTTTTGACCAAGGACGACAACGGCAAGGAATAACGCTCGTGGGATTTAAATGCGGGATCGTCGGGTTGCCCAATGTCGGCAAGTCGACCTTGTTCAACGCGCTGACCGAGACGGCCGCGGCGCAGGCGGCGAACTATCCGTTCTGCACGATCGAGCCGAATGTCGGCGAGGTCGCGGTGCCGGATCCGCGGCTCGATAAGCTCGCAGCGATCGCCAAGTCGGGCCAGATCATCCCGACCCGGCTGACCTTCGTTGACATCGCCGGCCTCGTGCGCGGCGCGTCCAAGGGGGAAGGCCTCGGCAACCAGTTCCTCGCCAACATCCGTGAGGTCGACGCCATCGCGCATGTCGTGCGCTGCTTCGAGGACTCCGACATTACCCATGTCGAAGGCAAGATCGCCCCGCTCGCCGATATCGAGACCATCGAGACCGAGCTGATGCTCGCCGATCTCGACAGCCTCGAGAAGCGCGTCGACAATTTGTCCAAGAAGGCCAAGGGCAACGACAAGGACGCCAAGGAGCAGCTCGACCTCGTCAATCGCACGCTGGTGCTGCTGCGCGAAGGCAAGCCCGCGCGCCTCGTCGAGCGCAAGGTGGAGGAGGAGCGCGCCTTCGGGATGCTCGGCCTGCTGTCGTCCAAGCCCGTGCTCTACGTCTGCAACGTCGAGGAAGGCTCGGCCGCATCAGGCAATTCGTTCTCGAAGGCGGTGCAGGACCAGGCTGCCAAGGAAGGCGCCATTGCGGTCGTCATCTCGGCAAAAATCGAATCCGAGATCGCCACCATTTCGCGCGACGAACGCGCCGACTTCCTGGAGACGCTGGGTCTCGAAGAGGCCGGCCTCGATCGCCTGATCCGCGCCGGCTACACGCTGCTCGACCTCATCACCTATTTCACGGTGGGCCCGAAGGAAGCGCGCGCCTGGACCATCTATCGCGGCACCAAGGCGCCGGGCGCCGCCGGTGTGATCCACACCGATTTCGAAAAGGGTTTTATCCGCGCCGAGACCATCGCGTATGAGGACTACGTCGCGCTCGGCGGCGAAGCCGGCGCCCGCGATGCCGGCAAGCTCCGCCTCGAAGGCAAGGAATACGTCGTCGCCGACGGCGACGTGATGCATTTCAGGTTCAACACGTAAGACGCTGGAGTTCGTGCCCCGGAAACGCCCTACCGCACCCCGCCGCCCTGATCCCTGATCGCGCCAAGATGCTCGTTGATGCGGAAGATGATCAGGATCAGCTCGGCGAGAATGCGCGAGAACACGATTCCGACGACGACGCTCGCGATCGACGACAGCAGCATCAGGAAGCCGCCGAACGGGCTGATCGCCATCATTGCGAGGCCGGAGAAGATGCCGGAGAGGCCGAACAGGCAGATCAGCGCGATCACCAGCCAGTAGAAGGTCTTGATGATCGTCGGCGTGATAAAGCGGTCCCATTGAAACAGGTCGCTGAATGAAAACATTGCTCTCCCCAGGGCAATTCAGGTGTTGTCGGGCCTTGCAAATGGATCGTGGCCCCTGCTCGATCCGACTCAAGACCGACGCCGGCGCGCCGAATGTAGCACGAGCCATGCGGGCCGGCGGGTTGAGATTGCCGCAAAGTGCGGCCACAATCTGTCGTTCCCTCAAACCTTTCCCAAGATGACCCTGACCTTCGAAGATTTCCCGCCCGGCCGGTTCGGAACATTCGGCCCGCGCCATGTCACGCGCGACGAGATCGTGGCCTTTGCCGCCGAGTTCGATCCGCAGCCGATGCACCTCGACGAGGACGCCGCCAGCAAAAGCATGCTGCGCGGCCTGTCCGGCTCGGGCTGGCATCTCTGTTCGCTGATGATGCGGATGATGGCGGACGGTTTCATCACCCGCGCCGCTTCGCTGGGATCTCCCGGCGTCGACGAAGTGCGGTGGCTGTCGCCGCTCAGACCCGGCGACGATCTCATGCTCGAAGTCGACGTCGTGGAGGCCCGCACCTCGAAGAGCCGCCCGGAGCTCGGCATCGTCAAATTCAAATGCACCGTGCGCAACGCCGGGGGTGATGCGCTGTGCGAGATGACGTCGCCGATCCTGATCAAGCGGCGCGAAGGGGCGGTCTGATGCCGTTTTTCGAGGAGATCGAGATTGGGCATCGCCGTGAGATCGGCGCCTATACGTTCACGGCCGAGTCGATCAAGACATTCGCCGCAAAGTTCGATCCGCAGCGTTTTCACCTCGACGAGGAGGAGGGCAAGAACTCCTTGTTTGGCGGGCTCGCGGCCTCGGGCTGGCACGTCGGGTCGGCCTGCATGAGCCTGCTTGTCGCCGACGGCCAGCGCCTGGCGCGGGAAGCCGCTTCGCGCGGCGAGGAGGTCGCGGTGTGGGGCCCGTCGCCGGGCTTTCGCGACCTGCGCTGGATCAGGCCAGTGCTCGCCGGCGACATCGTCACCTACGTCAACGTCGTCATCGACAAGCGCAGCTCCGCCTCGCGACCCGGTTGGGGCATCCTGACCGCGCGCACCACCGGCACCAACCAGCGCGGCGAGGACGTCTACGCCATCACCGCAACCGCCTTCGTGCCGATGCGTGTGAACGGCGGTTAGATTCGTTCCAGGATGAACGGCGAAAACAGCGCGCGAGTGTTGCCCCCGCGCTATGGACGCGATTCCGGGTGGCTGCCATAAGCCTGCGCAACATGGTTTTCCCGCGAAGCAATGCGCGGAACCATCGAGTTGCTAACCAATTATGAACCTGTCGCTGTCTATTTGAACGAACTGGGCAGAGTACAGGGGACGAGGACCATGGCAGACCGCGGCGCACTCAAGCTGGTCGGATTCATCTTTGCTACCGCGACGCTGGCCGTGATGCTGGTGGCCGGCATGGTGGTGAAGGGCTATGCCGACGGCGCCTACACCCTGGAAGCTTCGACCGTGGAAGCCGCCCGGTAAGATTTCGTTAACTCCGCGGCCTCCGCCTCAGCGGCTATAGACGAACGCCAATATCGCGATCGCAACCGCCAGCAATCCGACAAAACGCAGCATGATCGTGCCGAACTGGTTCGGCGCGGGTCGCAGCGGTATCGGGTCGGTGGTGTCGGGCCGAATGCTTTCCATGAAATGTCCCCAGGCCCGGCCGCGATGGCAAGAGCGCTTGGCGTTAGTCGCCGGATGGATGCGGGAAGTTCAAACCCCTCCGCTGTTATGCCCCGCCAAAGCGGGGCATCCGGTACGCCGCGCGTCACAGTTCTAGCCTCGCTGCCTCTGGAATACTGGATCACCCGCTTTCGCGGGTGATGACACTTTTCGTGGGGCGCGTGCGCACCGTCACACACCCCACGAATCAAAACCGCCGCGCCCCTTTCGGAACGCGGCGGCTGGTGATGCGGGATGCAGCGATCAACTGTTGCGCAGGCCGTCGGCGGCGCGCTTCCACTGCGAGACGTTGTCGGCGATCATGCGGGTCGACTTCATCGCGGCCTGGCTGAGCTGGGCGTAGCCGGAGATCTCGCGCTGGACGCGCTGGCCTTCGGCGTGGAGCAGGTCGCGCAGGCTCTCGAGCTCGGAGATCAAATTCTCGATCTCGGCGAGGGAGGTGCCGGCGACGCGCTGGATCAGCGAGTTGACGTTGGTGACGGTGGCCTCCGCGCTCGGATCGAGCGGCGGCGCGTCCGCGGCGGTCGCTGCCGGACGGCGCAGATAGGCGATGTCGTTGCGGACGAAGTCACGGATGCCGGCTTCGACTTCCGTCACTGCGGCAAGGTTGGTGTCGATGGTCTCGGTCTCGGTGGCTTCGGTCTTTTCCGGACGCATGGCGTTCATCGTTATTCCCCTGTTCGCGTTGAGCGCAGCGCGAGTGTCCCCCGCACGACGACGTCGGTCTGGGACTAGGGCGCCGGATTTTGGCCGCAACTTGGCCGAGGTGCGGCAAGGGCGGTCCATTCGGGGGCTTTGCCGTGGCGTATGGTTACCGGAGTCTGAACGCGGCCGCCGCGCCGAAGTGAATGCGCGGCCGGTCGGTGCTCGACTCCCTCGCCCCGCAGGGGGAGAGGCGAAAACAGCTACCAGCTCTTCTTGAAACCCGCCGTCAGGCTCTTGTTGATCGCCCCTTGCGAGGTTTCGCCGACCGAACCGGAGACGGTGACGTTGTCGAACAGCTTCTGTTCCGCGCCGACCTTGCGCAGCCATTTGTCGTCCGTGGTCGACAGCGACTGGCCCGCGGTGATGCTGGTGCCGGTATCGGTGAGAGTGACCTTGGCCGACTGCTCGGTCTCGTAATTGCGCGTGACGTGACCGCCGACGCCGGGGAGCGCCGTGGTGCCCTGCTGGTTGACGCTGTAGCCGTTCTGCAGCGTCAGCGACGTGTCGCCCGACAGCGGCACCGACTTGATCAGCGAGGCCCCGAGCTTGCTCTGCTCCGCGCCGGGATCGACGCGAGCCTCCACCGCGGTCTTGTCCCAGATCGCGCCGGCGCCCGGCGCGGTCGCGGCCGCCCAGGCGCTGCCGGACGATTGAGGCACGCTGCCGCCATTGCTGGCCTTCTGTGCCAGCAGCTCGGACATCGTCCGCGGCTCGCTCGTCACCGTCATGTCGGCGCCGATGCGGGCGTCCCAGAATGAGGATACCGACTGCTTCACCGTCACCGCCGAGGAGCCGTTGGCGTTGGCGTTCGTCGCCCAGTTCAGCCCGTCCTTGGCGGCGGCCTGCGCGCGCTTCTTGGCGGCGATGATGTCGTTGAGCGTGCCGGCGTCGATCGCGAGCTGGCCCCAGTCGAGCTTGTCAACGTCGATGCCGCTCAGCACGTCGGGGTCGTTGACGTCGGGGGCCTCCGCCGCTTCGGCGTCGTCGTCGGGCGCTGCGGCCGGGCCGGGGGAGAAGGGCGGAATGATCTGCGCCGAAACCGTCAGCACCGATCCCAAGATCAAAGCGGCCGCCAGCATCGGCAGCCTGGTCCAGCCAAACCCTGTCGCGAATTCCATCGTCCTGCCCGTCAGCCCAGTTCCCGCCGAGGATGCGGAACCATCATTGCGAAATTGTGGCGGTTCCATCAGACGCGAACCAACGGGCCGCGCGAAAGGCGCGCGCCCGATGACGAGCTTCTCCACGATTGCATCCGGCGGGGCTGGAGGCCAGGACGCGTCGTGGGGTGCTCAGCCATCGGTCCCGAAGTGCGGGGCCCGTTGGTGTTCCGTTCAGCCGACGCTGGTCATCTTCGGCAGATGAATGGCGCGGCCAAGTGCCTGCTCGACCAGATCAAACGTGTCGATCAGCACGCGCATGCTGGTGAGCTTGCCCGCCCTGAACTGGGCAAACTGCGCCACCCGCAAGCTGATCGGCTTGCTGGAATCCAGTGCGGTCAGCGAATAGCGCAGCATCGAGGCGGCGGAATCGACACCGAGCATGATGCTCTCGCGGTCGAAGCGGCGGACCTGGAAATTGTCGGCGAATTGGCGGATGACGTCGAGCACGGCGTCCTTGCCCTGGCGCGCGCCGAGGAACGGAAACATGTCGATCGGCCCATAGAGCGCCCACTCGACGTCCTCGTCGATCAGGGCCTCGATGTCCTCGAAATGCCGGTCGTTGATCGCGCGGTGCAACGCACGCGAGAAACGCCAGAGGCTGTGCTCTGTCATCTTGGGCAGTCCTGAAGCTGGCTTTCGAAAAAGCGAAAAACAACCCCAAGCGCACAGGAAAGGTGCCGCGGGGTCGCTCAACTCATTTGTATGCGAACAAAATACGTCAATTCGGCCAAAACGCAATTCACGTTTTCGCAATGCACAATTGATCCCGGTGAGATTTACAATAAAACCCCGCATTTTTCCCGGTCCGGGCCGGTTTGGGAGAGAGCTAACCCCCGTCCACCCGCTCGCCCACGATCAGGGGGCCGATCTCACGCTCCAGCACCTGCTGCACCAGATCGTAGGAATCGATGATCTCCCGGATCTGCGCCACCTGGCCGTGGCGAAAAGTGTAGAACACGGCCATGTCGACCTGAATGATGCGGTCGTTGCTGCGCTTCCTGAAGAACACGCGCAGATAGGCCGCGACCGCGTCGCCCTCGGCGACGATCTGCGGCACCTCGTAGCGGATCTCGGCGTATCGCTCCTGCACGGTGCGCCAGAATTCGCCGAGCTCCTGCTTGCCGTGACAGGGGCCCATGTGCGGCAGCACATCGATCGGCGCGTGGGTGAGGAAGTCGACGTCGTCGGTGCAGCACGACAGCGCGGCAGCGAGATCGCTGCGCGAGATGGCGTCGAGCAGATGCAGCACGCGCTGGCGATTGAGCTTCTCGACCGTCATTCCGCCCGCCCTCATCGGCCGTGTGGAGTTCGCGCAAGGCTAACGCGCTGCCTCGGACACCGGCAATCCGCAAACCACAGGGGATATTGCTGACGTATGACGCGCCAGCGCAATGCCAGGTTTTTATGGTTGAGCGAGCGCGAGCCTTCACGAATTCGTGCAGGCGTTCGGCTGCATGGTCTAGCGAAGCATCGCGTGCGCGCGCGGGAACCGGGACGGGCCCGTGCCTGTTGAGAGTGCGACACCGCATCCGGAGACATCGATCCATGAAATCCCTCGCCGCCATCGCCGTACTTCTCATCTGTGGCGCGACGTCCGCCGCCAACGCCAAGGGCTGCATCAAGGGCGCCGTCGTCGGCGGCGTCGCCGGCCACTATGCCGGCCATCACGGCGTCCTCGGCGCCGCCGCCGGCTGCCTCTACGGCCGCCACCATGCCAAGGAACAGCAAGAGCAGGAGAGACAGCGGCAACAGCAGAGCCAGGTGAACGGGCAGGGCAAGCTGTAACCCCTGGTCATGCGGGGCGCGCGCGCCTTGTTCCCGCAGAGGAAATGGGCGTGACGCATCTCACATCAGGTCACCCTGATGACGGCTAGATTCATCTGCATGTCCTCAGGGAGACGTGCCATGGCCGCCGTCGCCAGAGTCAGAAAGTCCAGCATGCACAACGCGCTCGAAGGCCTCGCACTGACCGCGACGCTGCAGAGCTTCCCGACCTTCGCCGCCGCCGCCTTCCTGCTCAAGCTGGTCGGCATCACGACCTGGTCGGCGATCCCGGCGTCGCCATCTTCGTCGTCATCGTCTCGCTCGCCCATGCGCTGCTTGCAGTGAGCTTCGGGCCGAGCTTCCCGCATTTGTTCAAGACCGTCTACGAACCGAAGTCTTCGAGGCCCATCTGTCGCTCGCCGACAAGATCACGGCATGGCGCACCCAGGCGGTCGCCTCGCTGCAACTGATGACAACCGTGCTGCTGCTGTCGATGATGGCGGTGGTGACGGCGAGCCTGGGGTGAGTTCGCGTTCTCATGATTCTCCGACGCCGCCATGAACAACCATGGGCGGCGCCGGCGCTCCGCGCCCCCTTACCTCTTCTTCCACCCACCCCTATGCCCCGGCGCCCCACCGCTCGACCTCGGCGATGGCCCGAACTCCGGCCCTGACTGCCTTGAATCCGTCGGCTGGATGATGCGGCTCTCGCCACCGAACGGCTTCGACGGCAGCGCGCGGTCGCCCCGATATGGCAACGATTCCGGGCCGTGCATCTCGTCGAGATGCGGCTTGTGGATTCGCGAGCCCTTGCTGCCGCTGGCCTTGAGCGCTGTGGCGGCGCTCTTGTTCTTCAGCGCGCTGACCGGCAAATTGGCGGCGTCGCCGTATTTCTTCGCGCCCGCATAGGCTCCGGCCTTGCCCTGCACCGTGCGCTGCTTGACGGTGGGATCGTCGACCACCGCGAGCTCGGTGGCGCGCAGGCGCTTGACCTCGTCGCGCAGGCGCGCGGCTTCCTCGAAGTTCAGATCGGCGGCGGCCTCGCGCATCCTCGTCTCGAGATCGCCGAGCACGGCTTCAAAATTGTGGCCGATCGAGATGACGTCGTCGGTCATGTCGTGGCCGCCGATCTCGACCAGCACATGATCGCGCTCGTAGACGCTGTTCATGATGTCGCCGATCGACTTCTTGATGCTCTCCGGCGTGATGCCATGCGCCGTGTTGTACTCGACCTGCTTCTCGCGGCGGCGGTCGGTTTCGGCGATGGCGCGCTCCATCGAGCCCGTCATCTGGTCGGCATAGAGGATCACCTTGCCGTCGACGTTGCGCGCGGCGCGGCCGATGGTCTGGATCAGCGAGGTTTCGCTGCGCAGGAAGCCTTCCTTGTCGGCGTCGAGGATCGCGACCAGCGCGCATTCGGGAATGTCGAGGCCTTCGCGCAGCAAATTGATGCCGACCAGCGCGTCGAACGCGCCGAGCCGCAGATCGCGAATGATCTCGATGCGTTCGATGGTGTCGATATCGCTGTGCATGTAGCGAACGCGAATGCCCTGCTCATGCAGATATTCGGTGAGATCCTCCGCCATGCGCTTTGTCAGCACCGTAATCAGCGAGCGATAGCCGGCCTGCGCCGTGGCCCGGACCTCGCCGACGAGATCGTCGACTTGGGTGCGGGCCGGGCGGATGTGGACCGGCGGATCAATCAGACCGGTCGGGCGAATCACCTGCTCGACGAACACGCCGCCGCTCTCGTTGATCTCCCAGGCGCTGGGCGTCGCGGAGACCGCGATGGTCTGCGGCCGCATCATGTCCCATTCCTCGAAGCGCAGCGGGCGGTTGTCCATGCAAGAGGGCAGCCGGAAGCCATATTCGGCGAGCGTCGCCTTGCGGCGGAAGTCGCCGCGGAACATGCCGCCGATCTGGGGAACGGTGACGTGGCTCTCGTCGGCGAACACCAGCGCGTTGTCGGGCACATATTCGAACAGCGTCGGCGGCGGCTCGCCGGGCAGGCGCCCGGTGAGATAGCGCGAATAGTTCTCGATGCCGGCGCAGCTTCCGGTTGCCTCCATCATCTCGAGGTCGAAGGTGGTGCGTTGCTCCAGTCTTTGCGCTTCCAGCAGGCGGCCCTGGTCGTGGAGCTGGTCCAGCCGCATCTTCAATTCGGATTTGATCGACTTGATCGCCTGCACCAGCGTCGGGCGCGGCGTCACATAGTGCGAGTTGGCGTAGATCTTGATGAATTCGAGCTCGTCCTGCTTGTGGCCGGTGAGCGGGTCGAACTCCTCGATGGTCTCGACGGTGTCGCCGAACAGGTTCACGCGCCAGGCACGGTCTTCATAGTGCGCCGGGAAGATGTCGATGACATCGCCGCGCACGCGAAATGTGCCGCGGGTAAAATCGGCCTGGGTGCGCTTGTACTGCAGCGCGACGAGGTCGGCGATCAGCTGGCGCTGGTCGATGCGCTCGCCCTTCTTCAGGGCAAAGGTCATCGCGGTGTAGGTTTCGACCGAGCCGATACCGTAGATGCAGGACACCGAGGCAACGATGATGACGTCGTCGCGTTCGAGCAGCGCGCGCGTCGCCGAGTGGCGCATGCGGTCGATCTGCTCGTTGATCGAGGAGTCCTTTTCTATGTAGGTGTCGGTGCGAGGGACATACGCTTCCGGCTGGTAATAGTCGTAATAGCTGACGAAATACTCGACCGCGTTGTCGGGGAAGAAGCTCTTGAACTCGCCATAGAGCTGGGCGGCGAGCGTCTTGTTCGGTGCCAGGATGATGGCGGGCCGCTGCGTCGCCTCGATCACCTTGGCCATGGTGTAGGTCTTGCCGGAGCCGGTGACGCCGAGCAGCACCTGCGAGCGGTCGTTGCGGTTGATGCCCTCGACCAGCTCGGCGATTGCGGTTGGCTGGTCGCCGCGCGGCTCATAATGCGACTTGATCTCGAAGCGCACGCCGCCTTCGGACTTTTCCGGGCGCGGCGGCCGATGCGGGGTCCACACCCTGGTGGAGCCGTCGTCCTTGCGGAACTCCGGCCGGCCCTCGCGGATCAGCGATTCCAGCGCGTCGGCGGTGGCCTTGACGCCGAGCGCCTCCATCTTGCTGCGCGGCGGACGAGCCAGGGCTTCGGCATCGTCCTCTTCCGTCGGGAGGCCGAGCTGACGCGCCAGTTCCGGATCGAGCGTCGGTATCGTGGCCGCGGTTCCGTAATTGGCCTGCGGCGCCTCGTCGAAGCCCGCGTCGCGGGCGCCGGGCGGCTGCGGATTGGGCCGCAGCGGCATTGGCCTCGTATTGTCCTGCGGAAACTCTTTCGGCGTCGAGGCCCGCGCGCGATGCGCGGCGGCCTCGCCTCCGGAGCGGCGGTCGCGCGAATTGTCCGGCGGCGGCTGCAGTCCGGTGCCCGATCCGAGCCCGGCATCGCCGCGATTGATCGCGGGATTGAGCAACTCGGCCAACGCCGGCCCGATCGGCTGCACGTCGGGGCGAGACGCCTTGGAATTCGGCGCGGCGTTCGGAGCCTTGGCCTTGGGGGATTTGCCGGACTTTTCGGAGGATGCAGGTTTCTTCGCCATGCTCCGAATATGGGGCGAGTCCGCCTCGCAATAAAGAGCGAATGCCCGGCAATGCTCAGACTGCTGACAGCAGGTTGGCAGCAGGCCTTGGGATCTTGCGATCAGGCCGCCGGCAGCGGTCCCTCATCGTCCCCGGCTGCCTGACGCGGCTCGAGGATGTCGAGATGGATGCCGCCGCAATCGGTGCAGCGCATGGTCCAATACTCGCATCCGGCACGGCCGCCGATCACGCGGAGCACCGTGAGATCGCCCTCGCATTCCGGGCAGCTGGACAACACATTGCGGGTGTAAATCCTCGGCCGCGGCGTGTCTTCGAATTCGATGACTGACATGACCGATTTCCCCCTTTGACCCTGCGCCGTTCCTTGGTTCGCCTGCAGTCCCGCTCGCTTATTCGTCGTCGCTGTCGTCGGCCCGCCGGCGGAACCGATCGATGTGATGCTTGGCATGGGCAATCGCGGCATCGGGATCAGGCCAGGCGAAGCCGACTTCCATGGCCGGAAACAGCACGCCGTCGATGGCAACCGGGCTGAAATCGGCACGCCGGATCCGGGCGTGCCACAGTCCCTGGCCAGCTTCGAAGGATTCGATGTCAAAGCCGTCGTAAAGGGTCGTCATTGCAGTCCCCAAAATGTTTTATTCGAGCGCCTTGTTGGAGGGTCAGGGGACCACGTTTGCGGATTTCAGGATGTGAAGCCGTTCACAAGCGGCGGGCTTTTTTGCCAAAGTCCGATAGCAGCGTCAGTTCCGCGCGCTGGTGCGGCCGGGCCGCCGGACGGGACGGGCGGCGGGTTCCGACGCCGCGCGCATGATCCACCGGCGGAACGCGGCAAAGTCGCGCTGCTCGGTCTGGAAGCTGCGATAGAGCAGGTACCAGCGCATGCCCTTGGGCACCGAGAGCTCGAATGGCGCCACCAGCCGGCCGGCGGCGAGGTCGTCGTCGATATAGGGTCGGATGCCCATGGCGATTCCGAGCCCGTCGGCGGCAGCCTGAAGCGCCTGGCCGTAGAACTGGAACTCCGGTCCCCGCGCGTTGACGCGCGCGAGGTTTGCGGCCTTGAGCCAGATCGGCCAGTCCTCGGGCGAATGCGCGACGCGGATCAGGCTCGGTGCCTTGAGATCGGCCGGGCGCTTCAGCGAGGAGGCGAGGCGGGGCACGCAGACCGGCGTGAGGTCGCCGGCGAACAGCGGCTCGGCCACCAGCCCCGGCCAGTCGCCGGTGCCGAGCTGGATGCCGCAGCTCCAGTCCTCGCCGAACGGCACCGACGCGCCGCCGGTGGTGAAGCGCACCTCGATGTCGGGCTCTTCGCTGCGAAACTCCGACAGGCGCGGGATCAGCCAGCGCATCGCAAAGGTGTGGCCGATGCCGATGGTGAGCACGCGGACGCTCGAGGGCGCCGTCACCTGCGCGGTGAGGCTTGCGAGCGCATCGAAGATCGGCGTCAGCCCGCTCTGATAGGCGCGGCCCGCCTGCGTCAGCAGCAGCTTGTTGGCCTTGCGCTCGAACAGCGCGACGCCGAGCCGTTCTTCCAGGATGTGCACCATGCGGCTGACGGCGGCTGCCGATACGCTCAGCTCGAGGCCGGCCGCGGCAAAGCTGCCGGCCCGCGCCGCGGCCTCGAATGCCTTGATGCCGTTGAGAAACAGCAAGCGCCGCAAATGACCGACCCTCAGGAAAGCTGATGCCAGGCCAAGATAACTCAGTTTGCGTAGACGAGGCAAGCGGGGCACGTTTCCCTTCGCCTCTGCCCGCGCGCGGGGAGAAGGCCAATCGGAGATTTTCACGTGACGCCCATCATGATCGCTGCCCTTGGATTGCTGATGGTCGGCAGCGCGTTCCTGTCGGGGCTGTTCGGCATGGCGGGCGGGCTGATCCTGATCGGCGTGCTGCTGGCCTTGATGCCGCTGCCGACTGCGATGGTGCTGCATGCGATCACGCAGATGGCCTCGAATGGCTGGCGGGCCTTTCTCTGGCGCGCGCATATCCGCTGGCGGCCGGTCGCGAACTATATGGTCGGCGCGGCCGTCGCGCTCGCGGCGTGGTCGCTCACGCGCTACGTACCGGACAAGCCGGTCGCGCTGCTGCTGCTCGGGATCACGCCGTTCATGGCGCGGCTGCTGCCCGCCAACATCAAGCCGGATCCCGACCGTCTTTGGCAGGGCACCGTCTACGGCACGATCTGCATGGGCCTCATGCTGATGACCGGCGTGTCGGGGCCGCTGCTCGACACCTTCTTCCTCGGCGGCGATTTCGGCCGGCGCGAGAAGGTGGCGACCAAGGCGATGTGCCAGCTCGTCAGCCATTTCAGCAAGCTGATCTATTTCGGCGGCGTGATCGACCAGGCGGCGACGCTCGATCCCGTGCTCGCGGCCGTCGCGATCGCAGCATCCATGCTCGGCACCACGCTGGCGCGGCGCATCCTCGAAGCCATGACCGACCAGCAATTCGTGGCCTGGTCGATGAAGCTGATCACCACCATCGCCTGCTACTATATCGCCTATGGCAGCTGGCTGCTGGTCCGCACGCCGGTGCTGGCAGCCTTCGACAAGGGAGGTCTGCAATGAGCGAGACTGCCGACCCGCTGGTGCTGGACTTCGTCGAGTGGGTTGCGCGCGAGCCCCGCGCCTATGCCGAGGTGATCGCGACCTGGAAGACGTCGTGCCCGCGCCTCACCATCTGGGAAGACGCCGCCGACCGCGGCTATGTCGCGCGCGAGACGCTGCCCGGAATGGGGCTGGTGATCGCGGTGACGGAGGACGGCGAGAGGCTGCTGCGCACGAACGGGCGCTAGCTCTCCACATCCGTCGTTGCGAGCGCAAGCGAAGCAATCCAGAATGCTTCCGCGGCGGCAGTCCTGGATTGCTTCGCTTCGCGTGCAATGACGGAATACCGGGAGACCCTTTCATGTCGCTCAAACTCTTCGAACTCGTCGGCACAGACGCCTCGCGACCGTTCAGCCCGTTCTGCTGGCGCACGCGAATGGCGCTGGCGCACAAGGGCCTTTCGGCGGAAACGTTGCCCTGGCGCTTCACCGAGAAGAGCGCGATCGCGCCACATGGCTCGGAGAAGGTTCCGGTGCTGCTGCATCACGACCAGCCGGTGGTCGATTCCTGGACGATCGCGATCTATCTCGAAGACAAGTTTCCGGATCGTCCGTCGCTGTTTGGCGGCGAGGGCGGGCGCGCCATGGCACGCATGCTCAATGTCTGGGGCGACATCGCCATCGTCGGCGGCATCTTTCCATTGATCATCGCCGACATTCCGAACAATCTGGACGAGGTGGACGCCGCCTATTTCCGCCAGTCGCGCGAGGCCCGTTTCGGCGGCAAGAGGCTGGAAGAGATCATGGCCAGCCGCGATGCCGGCGTGGTCGCCTTCCGCAAATCGCTCGAGGTGATGCGGCAGACCCTCAAGAAGCAGCCCTTCATCGGCGGCGCCGCACCGAACTATGCCGACTACATCGTGTTCGGCGGTTTTCAGTGGGCGCGCGCGACGAGCCCGTTCAAGCTGCTGGAAGCGGACGACCCGGTTTACGCCTGGCGCGAAAAGCTGCTGGATGCGTTCGACGGCATGGCACGGAAGTCCCCGGGGCATCCAGTGTAGTTGTCGCGAGCCGTCTCTCCTCAACGTCGTCCTGGCGAAAGCTAGGACCCATACCGCGGAAGCGGAGGGTTATGTTGCCTCCGCCGCCGCACGCAAGCACGCCCGGCACAAGCAATCCTCGCCCTTGACCGGCATCGGCAGCCGCGCCGTTTCTTCCGCGCACCAGCAGGTGCCGGAGAGGTCGCAGCCGAACTCGGCGCCGCAACGAGAGCAGGCGAGGCGGCGGGGTTGCTGCGCCGGAATGTCTTGCCGATTTGTCATGATTTGCGCAAAAGCCGGGCTGTCGTTTTCATGCCGGGTTCATCTCCCGCTGCGGTATATTAGGCCTCGCGCACGTATCGGGAAAGCGGTTGGCAGCGCGCGAAGGACATATCGATGGCCCGCGATTCGCAAGCCGCGCTCGTCGCGCTCAACCGTTTCGGCTTCGGCGCCCGCGGCGGCGCATCCGGCGATCTCATCAACGCGGCCTCCGATCCTCGCGGCTTTGTGAAGGCGGAACTCACTCGTCCCAACGGTGTGCTGCTGGAGGCGCCGGGCCTGCAATCCGCGCCGCAGCTCGGGCAGGCCGTGTTCGCCTATCAGGATCAGGTCAAGCAGGCGCGCGAGGCCGCCGCGAAGGCCGGCGCGCCGACTGAAGCGCCGTTGCAAGCGCCGGCCGATCAGAGGCCCGGACCGCGCCGCAATCTCTCGCTGAACGCCGTGGCAACCGAGATCGCCGGCCAGATGGCCGAGGCCAAGCCCGGTAACAATAAGCCGGCTGACAACAAGCCGGCGGACAATATGGCCAAGCCGGACACCATGCAGCCCAACGCGGCCGCGCCGCCTGCCGCAAAACCCGCCCCGCAGCCGCTCAACGTCATCCAAAAAACCTTTCGCGCCGAGGTACTGGCGCGGTTGCAGCGCGCGACGCTGGTCGAGTGCGGCTTCACCGAACGGCTGGTCGTGTTCTGGTCCAACCATTTCTGCATCTCCGCCAGCAAGGGCGAGCTGGCGCGGATCTGGGCCGGTGCGTTCGAGCGCGAGGCGATCAGGCCGCATGTGCTCGGACGTTTCGCCGACATGCTGAAAGCGGTGGAGCAGCATCCGGCGATGCTGTTCTTCCTCGACAACCAGCAATCGCTCGGACCGGACTCGCGCGCGGGCCAGAACCGCAAGCGCGGGCTGAACGAAAATCTCGCGCGCGAGATCATGGAGCTGCATACGCTCGGCGTCGGCGGCGGCTATACGCAGGACGACGTCACCTCGCTCGCGCGCATCATCACCGGCTGGACCTTTGCTGGCCGGCAGGGACAGCTGGGAGCGCCCGGTTCGTTCGTGTTCAACGTCAATGCGCACCAGCCCGGGCCGCAAATGCTGCTCGGCAAGACCTACGAGCCGACCGGCCTTGCGCAAGGCGAAGCCGCCCTCGCGGACATCGCACGCCATCCCTCGACCGCGAGCTTCATCGCCACCAAATTCGTCCGCCACTTCGTCGCCGACGATCCGCCGCCGGCGCTGGTGGCGCGACTGCGCGATGTCTTCATCAAGACCGACGGGGATCTCAAAGCGCTGGCAACCGCACTGGTCGATTCCGACGAGGCGTGGAAGGCGCCACTGACGAAGATGCGCAGCCCTTATGATTTCCTGGTCGCGAGCGGCCGGCTGCTCGCGCGCGTGCCGGAGGATCCCGGCGCCTATCTCAACAACCTCAATCTGCTGGGCCAGCCGCTGTGGTCGCCGGCCGGCCCGAATGGTTTCGCCGACACCAATGCCGCCTGGGCTGCGCCGGAAGGCATCAAGCTCCGGCTCGACATTGCCGCGCAAATGGGCGCGCGGCTTGGGCCCAACATCGACCCGCTCGATTTGTTGGAATTTGCCGCCGCGGATGCGGCCTCGATCGAAACGCGGCGGACCATCGAGCGCGCGGAGTCGCGGCAGCAGGCGCTGGCGCTGCTGTTGATGTCGCCCGAAATGCAGAGGAGATGATGATGATCGACTGCGTCGAGAACCGGCTCCTC
The DNA here is from genome assembly GCF_021052305.1 of Bradyrhizobium sp. WU425. NCBI lineage: Bacteria > Pseudomonadati > Pseudomonadota > Alphaproteobacteria > Hyphomicrobiales > Nitrobacteraceae > Bradyrhizobium > Bradyrhizobium sp. WU425. The sequence continues at coordinate 1,513,357 of NZ_CP088089.1, forward strand.
ACCTCGCGGCGCGGCCTCCTGCTTGGCGGCGCCTCGTTCGCGGCCTGGGCTTACTTGCCGAAATTCGCGCGCGCCGCGGATGGCCGCGATCCTCGCCTGATCGTGGTGATCCTGCGCGGCGCGCTTGATGGGCTTTCGACCGTCGCGCCCGTCGGCGATCCCGATTATGCCGGCCTGCACGGGGCGATCGCGCTCACGGCGGACGGTGCGCATCCCGCGATCATGCTCGATACTTTCTTTGCGCTGCATCCGGCGATGCCTGAGTTCGCACGCATGTATCGCGACAGGCACGCCGCGGTGATCCACGCGGTCGCGACGCCCTATCGCGACCGCTCGCATTTCGACGGCCAGGACGTGCTCGAAAGCGGCTATGCCGGCCCGGGGCGCGTGCAATCCGGTTGGCTCAACCGCGCGCTGGAAGCGCTGCCGCGCGGCGAGCGGGTGTCGAGTGCTCTTGCCGTCGGCCCGACCACGCCGCTGGTGCTGCGCGGCAATGCGCCGACCGTCGGCTGGGCGCCGGTGGCGCTGCCGCAAGCCGATGACGACACCGCAATGCGTCTGGTCGAGCTCTATCGTCACCGCGATCCCGCGCTGGCGGCTGTGCTGTCGCAGGGCCTTGCGCTGGAAAAGGCCGCGAGCGGCGACGACATGAAGCCGAAGCCGGGCAACGCGGTCGCGCAGATGCGGCAGGTCGCGCGCGGCGCCGCAAAACTGATGGCGTCCGACGACGGCCCGCGCATCGCGGCGCTCGCGTTCGATGGCTGGGACACGCACGCCAATGAAGGCGGCCCTGTCGGTCGCCTCGCATTCCTGCTCGGCGGGCTCGACGGTGCGCTCGCCGAGTTCGAAAGCGGCTTAGGGGAACGCTGGCGCGACACCGTCGTCGTGGTCGCCACCGAATTCGGCCGCACCGCGCGCATCAACGGCACAGACGGCACCGATCACGGCACGGGAACGATCGCGCTGCTCGCCGGCGGCGCGGTGAAGGGCGGCCGCGTCATCGCCGACTGGCCCGGCCTCAAGCCCGCCAACCTTTTCGAGGCCCGCGACCTCAAGCCCACCACCGATCTGCGCTCCGTGATCAAGGGCGTGCTGCAGGGCCAGTTCGGCCTGTCGGATCGCGTGCTGGCCGAGACGGTGTTTCCAGATAGCGCAAGCGCACGTCCGATGAAGGGGTTGGTTGCTTAACCTACGATTCCGGGGCCCGCACCTTGCGGCGCGTCCCGGAATGACGACATGATCGGCCGAACGTCAGGAGACCATCACCCATGTACATCGCCATGAACCGCTTCCGCGTCGCCAAGGGCTCCGAGGCTGCTTTCGAACAGGTCTGGCTTTCGCGCGATACTCATTTGGACAAGGTGCCGGGCTTCGTCGAGTTTCATCTGCTGCGTGGCCCCGAGCTCGAGGATCACACGCTGTACGCCTCGCACACGGTGTGGGCGAACCATGCGGCGTTCGAGGCCTGGACCAAATCGGATGCCTTTCGTGCCGCGCACGCGCGGGCCGGCGACACCAAGCCGACCTATCTCGGCCATCCCCAGTTCGAGGGCTTCGAGGTGATGCAGACGGTGGGGCGCGGCGCCAAGTAGCGCGCGCCGCCGCAAAGATCAGCCCAGCGTGATCTTGTCGATCTCCGCCATCTCCTCCGCACCGAGTTTCCACGCAATCGCCTTCACGTTCTCCTCGACCTGCGCGACGCGGGTGGCGCCGGCAATCACGCTCGACACTTGCGGGCGCGCGGCGAGCCAGGAGAAGGCGAGCTCGAGCATGCTGTGCCCGCGCGCTTTCGCAAATGCCGTGAGCTTCTCGACGATGTCCTCGTTGCGCGGCGTGACATAGCGGTCGCGTAATGCCGGTACCTTGCCGAAGCGCGTATCGGTCGGGGCGGCCGCGCCGCGCTGGTACTTGCCGGTGAGCAGCCCGCTTGCGAGCGGGAAGAACGGCAGCAGGCCGAGCTTGTACTCTTGTGCCGCCGGCAGCAGATCCTTTTCGATGTCGCGCACCAGCAGGCTGTATTCGTCCTGGCAAGAGACGAAGCGGCTGACATTCATCGCGCGCGCGGTGAACTCGGCCTCCGCTAGGCGCCAGGCCGGAAAATTGGAATTGCCGATGTAGCGCACCTTGCCTTGACGGACGAGATCGTCGAGCGCGCGCAGCGTCTCCTCCATCGGAGTCAGCGGGTCGTAATCGTGCTGCTGATAGAGATCGATGTAGTCGGTCTTGAGCCGCGTCAGGCTCGCCTCGACTGCGTTCATGATGTAGCGGCGCGAAGCGCCCTGCTTGGTTCCGTCGGCCGCCATCGGCTTGGAGAATTTGGTGGCGAGCACGATCTCCTTGCGGCGGTCGCCGAGCACGGTGCCGAGCACCGTTTCCGAACCGCCCATGCCGGCATAGATGTCGGCGGTGTCGAACAGCGTGATGCCGAGATCGAGCGCGCCGTGGATCACCTTGCGCGAGGTCTCCAGGTCCGTGCGCTGGCCGAAATTGTTGCAGCCAAGCCCGACCGCAGACACGCGCAGGCCGGAGGCGCCGAGATTGCGAATTTCCATGGGAGATCCCCGTCGGAGATGGGCAGGGGCGCATTGTGACCGCGGTGCCCCGCCGCAGCAAGCCGTGCGCCGCGTTGCTGCCATGCTGACAAGGCTGCCGACAAGGACTGCCGACAAAAAAATGCGGCCCCTGTCAGACGCGGCGACTGACGGGGACCGCTTTGGGGCGCTTGATCGGTGACGGGGGGCTGACCAGACGCAGCTGCAGCCTAGTCCCGCTATGTTACGCGCAGGTGACAGACAGAGTTATCCACAGGCGGCGCGATCGCGAGGATCAGAAGATCTTGCGATAGACGATGAACCCGGAACGCTCGGCGACCTTGTCGTACAGGCGCTGCGCCGTCACGTTGGTCTCGTGCGTCTGCCAGTACACGCGCGGCGATCCCATGAGCTTTGCGCGCTCGTAGACGCCGTGGATCAGTGCCGAGCCGACGCCCTTGCCGCGCGCGGCCTCGGTCGTGAACAGGTCCTGCAGATAGCAGGACGGCTCGATCGCGGTGGTGCTGCGGTGAAACAGGTAATTCGTCATCCCGAGCAGGCGGCCGTCACTCTCGGCGACCAATCCGTGCACCGGCTCATAGGCATCGAAAAAGCGCTGCCATGTCACGCGCGTGATTTCGGGCGAGAGCGCGGTCGGACCGGAGCGGCCGTAGAAGGCGTTGTAGCCGTCCCACAGCGGCAGCCATTGATCGTAGTCCTGCCTGGTGACGGGGCGAATGGTGAGCGACATATGAAATTCCCGCGATCGATGAGGCGTCCTTCATACGTGATGATGGACGTGCTGATCAATCGCGCATCACTCCGCGACGCGCAGATACCGGATCAGCTTGCGGCCCGCGGGATCGCGCAGCGAGCGGTAGTAGTCGGCGCGGGACGGCGCATCGGTGTGGCGCACGAGGTCGGTCACCGGCGTGTAGCTCAGCATGCGGCCGCCGTCGGGCAGCGCGGCACAGACGAAGCGCAACACCTCGCCATTGCGCAAGGCGATGTTGATCGGCGTGGCATCGCCGATCCGGACCATCTCCATGCGCTGAGCGATGAAGGTGCCGAGTTCGTCCTCGGGCAATTCGAACGCGCCGGTGTCGCGGCCGTGATACATCAGCGCGACGAACGGCGGCTTGCCGTCGGCGATGTCGTCCGGCACCGCAAAATAATCGCGGAACGCGCGGTTGATGAATTCGGCGCGCGTCTCGGCATCGAGCAGCACGATGCCGATATCGACCTGGTCGAGCGCGGCCGACAGCCGCGCGGCGATGGCGTGACTCCGACGCTCGGCGGCAAACGTGCCGAGCAGCCGCTGGCGCATCAGGCCGGTGATGCCTGCGGTGCCCGCGGCCGTCGCGGCCAGGAGGCCGAGCTGGATCATATCCGCCGTGGTAAGGCCTGCAACGCCGTGCCGGCTGAGGAGCAGCAGTGCCGCGCCGATGACGGCGATGGCTGCGCTGGCGACGGCGGAAGCGGGACCCGAGAGCGCGCCGGCGAGCGCCACGATGCAGACGAGCAGCGGCGCGGGGGAGGAAGCGGGGACGAAGCGATCGAAAAACATCGTCAGCAGCAAAGTCGCTGCCGTCAGCGCCGGACCGGAGATCGCACGCCATCCCAACCGCATGGGCCTGTCTCGCTCCTTCGTGAACGAGGTAAGGCGGCAACACTGACCGAATATTGCGCCATTGCGATGCGGTTCGCGCGGTGTGCTTAAGGTGCGCTTTGGGTCTCGCGCAAAGCTTTCGGATGATTTTAGACCAAGTGCGCGTGCTTGAGACGTTGTTGCAGCGCGGGCGCATTCAGCTTCGATGTCCCCTGGCCCTTGCGCGTGCCGACGAAGATCAACAGCGATGCCGCGACCAGGATGGCCGCGGTCAGGGTGATTGCAACGATGACCACAGGTGATTTCATCGACGTCCTGTCGCGATGCCGGTCGGCGCGGGCCATGCGGCGCCTTGAAGGCGGGTCCAGGATGAAGCGGGAATCAGACCGGCAGACCCATCGCCATGGTCGCCTTGGTCGACAGCACCGTCAGGGTGACGATCAGGCACAGCGAGAGCGCGGCGACGGCGAGCGAGGCCGCGACCGCGTTGGTCAGCCGGGAAGACGAAACGGTAGCGGGTGGGCCCTGAAAGCCTGCCGTGCCGGACGCCCGAATCATGGTCTAAATCCTTCAACGCGCGAGCGAATCACCCGCGACATCGAACAATTTCACTGTTGCAATCGGCAATATTGCGGCGGCCAATCGAGCGAAAATGGCGAGATTGCGGCAATGGTGACCTTTATGCCCGCTATTTGCCAGAGCGTGATCGCCCCTCAGGCACCAGCAGCGATGCTGGCGGGGTCCTCGATGTCGGCCGGCCGCCAGTCCATTGCGACGTAGCCGGGGGCCGCTTCCACGCGCTTCAGCCAGTCCCGGATCGCCGGGAAGGTCGAGAGGTCGAAGTCGCAGCGGTCGGCGAGGTGGGTATAGCCGTACAGCGCGATGTCGGCGACCGTGAGCTGGCGGGCGGCGAAATAGGCGTTGGTCCTGAGATGATTCTCCATCACCTGGAGCGCGCCATAGCCGCGCTCCATCCAGTCCTCCAGCGAATGAGTCTGGAGGTCGCGGCCGCCCCTCACCAGCGACAGCCAGAAATAGGCCGCGCCGATGTTCGGCTCCAGCGCGTGCTGCTCGAAGAACATCCATTGCAGCGCGTCGGCGCGATCGATGCGGTTCTCCGGCGCGAGCGGCGTGCCGACGGCGACGTACCAGAGAATGGCGTTGGACTCGGCGAGATAGCGGTCGTCGCCGACCTCGAGCAGCGGCACCTGGCCGGATGGGTTCTTGGCCAGGAAGTCCGGGGTGCGGCTCTCGCCGCGCAGAATGTCCACCTCGACCGCTTCGTAAGGCAAGTTCAGCAGCGCCAGCGCAAGGCGGACCTTGTAGCTGTTGCCCGAGCGCTGCATCGAATAGAGCTTGTACATTCTGGGGATGATTCCGGACGACGGGAGGGCGCGGCGCTTGTTGCCCCGCAACGCGGCTAAACAATGATGCCGATGCGAATCCGCCGCAAGACCCGGCCAATAGAAAAACTCGAAAACCCTACCGCATTGCAATGCGGCGGAAGATCATTTCCGTGCGACCATCCAACTCAGTTCACGCTTGCGTCAACGCGCAAGTGCGTTGCTCGACGCGATCGTGTGCGAGCACCGCGGTCGCGTTTTGGGCACTGAAGCTTCCGCATCGTCATGGCCCGGCTTGTCCCGGCCATCTACGCGCTGCACACGGCACGAAGAACGTGGATGCCCCGGGCCTTCGCCTCGCCGAAGCGGCTTCGGCCGCGCAGGCGAGACAGGCCCGGGCATGACGACGTTCTCGTTTCATAGCCCGCGAAGGCCGCAAAATTGCTCCGAGGACACGCGTTGTCGGATATGAGGGGTTTGCGCGGCAAAGTTACGGAATATTGCGGGAAATCGCGGCTCGAAACGCCAGACACGTAAACTTTTGCGGGATCGGACCGAAGTTTCTTGCGGTGCAACGGCACTCGTTTTAGGGTGGTTCATTCCCACAATCGGAGTCGTGAAGCCAAAGGGTTCACGACGCTTGTCAGGAGATGACGATGTCCTTCCTTGCCGCTGCGCTCGACCGTGTGAAGCCGTCCGCGACCATCGCGGTCACGGATAAAGCACGTGCGCTGAAAGCGGCGGGCCGCAACGTCATCGGTCTCGGCGCCGGCGAGCCCGACTTCGACACGCCCGCGAACATCAAGCTGGCCGCGATCCACGCCATCGAAGCCGGTAAGACCAAGTACACCGCGGTCGACGGCATTCCCGAGTTGAAGGAAGCCATTATCGCCAAGTTTCAGCGCGAGAACGGCGTCGTCTACAAGGCGAACCAGATCATCGTCGGCACCGGCGGCAAGCAGGTGCTCTACAACGCGCTGATGGCAACCATCAATCCGGGCGACGAGGTGATCATCCCCGCGCCGTACTGGGTCAGCTATCCCGAGATGGTGGCGCTCGCCGGCGGCGAGCCGGTGCCGGTGGTCTGCACCGCCGCGACCGGCTTCAAGCTCCAGGCCGAGGCACTCGAGCGCGCGATCACGCCGAAGACCAAATGGGTGATCCTGTGCTCGCCGTCGAACCCGACGGGAGCTGCCTACACCAGGACCGAGCTGAAGGCGCTCACCGACGTGCTGGTCAAGCATCCGCATGTGTGGGTGATGACCGACGACATGTACGAGCACCTCGTCTATGACGACTTCCAGTTCACCACGGTCGCGCAGGTCGAGCCGAAACTCTACGACCGCACGCTCACCGTGAACGGCGTGTCGAAGGCCTATTGCATGACCGGCTGGCGCATCGGCTATGCCGGCGGTCCGGCGCAGCTCATCAAGGCGATGTCGACGATCCAGTCGCAGTCGACCTCGAACCCGTCGTCGATCGCGCAATGGGCCGCGGTTGAGGCGCTGAACGGTCCGCAGGACTTCATCCCCGCCAACAACAAGGTCTTCAAGGAGCGCCGCGATCTCGTCGTCTCCATGCTGAACCAGGCCAAGGGCATCGAGTGCCCGCGGCCCGAGGGCGCCTTCTACGTCTATCCGTCCTGCGCCGGCACCATCGGCAAGACCGCGCCGTCGGGCAAGGTGATCGACAATGACGAGACGTTCGTCACCGAACTGCTGGAGACCGAAGGCGTCGCCGTGGTGCAGGGTTCGGCCTTCGGCCTCGGCCCCGCGTTCCGCATCTCCTACGCGACCAAGACCTCGGACCTCGAAGACGCCTGCAAGCGCATCCAGCGCTTCTGCGGCAATCTGCGCTGAACTCACAGACATGAAGTGACATCAAAGGGCCCGCGCAATGCGGGCCCTTTTTCTTTCAAGTCTGCACGATCTGGCGCCACCGGAACTGTTGTGGCATAGACCATCGCGCGGCGTGTGCCGCGCCTCCATGCTCGCATCACATTCATCGCCGGAGATATTCATGCGCCGTTCACTCCTCCTCGCCGGGCTTGCCGTTGCGAGCCTCGTCGCCTCCGTTACGGGCGCCAGCGCGCAATCGCGGATGGTGCAGGTGGGCGTGCTCGAATGCCGCGGCGGCGCCAGCGTGGGCTTCATCGTGGGATCGGTGACCCATCTCGGTTGCGTGCTGCGCGTCGATGGTTTGCCGGACGACCGTTACGTTGCGACGATCCGCAAGGTCGGTCTGGATATCGGCATCACACAGGAGACGGCTTTGGCGTGGGGCGTGTTCGCGCCGGTGAACCGGCTCGGCCCGGGCGACCTCGCCGGCAACTACGCCGGTGCGCAGGGCAGCGCCTCGGTCGGTGTCGGTCTCGGCGGCAACGTGCTGGTCGGCGGCTCCAACAATTCGATCGCGCTCCAGCCGCTCAGCGTGCAGGGCCAGGTCGGCCTCAACGTCGCCGCCGGCCTCGAGAGCCTGGAACTCCGCCCGGGACGTTGAGACTCGGCGCCAGCCGAAGCGCTCCTCCTCAACCTCTCTCCGGGAGAGGAGGAAATACCGACGACGCACCGCAGCGATTTTTGATGCTTGCCAAATCTCGGGGACGGGCAGAGCATCAGCGTTTGCCGACCCAATCATGGGCCGAGCTCCACACCAAGGAGGCGGCGAATGGGACAAGACGTCAGAAGTCCCCGAGGTCCACGGTGCATCGCGCTGGTGGGCCCTTTCCAAAGCGGTAAAACCACACTTCTCGAAGCCATCCTGGCGCGAACGGGCGCAATCCCGCGCGCCGGCAGCGTCGATGCCGGAACCTCCGTCGGCGACGCCACGCCAGAGGCCCGTCATCACAAGATGACCGTCGGGCTGACTGCCGTCACCACGAGTTTCATGGGCGACAGCTACACCTTCCTCGATTGTCCCGGTTCCGTCGAATTTGCCCACGACATGCGCGCCGCGCTGCCCGCGGTCGATGCCGCAATCGTGGTCTGCGAAGCCGACGAGAAGAAGCTGCCGCAGCTTCAGATCATCCTGCGCGAGCTGGAGGAGCTGAAGATCCCGCGTTTCCTGTTCCTCAACAAGATCGACCGCGCCAACAAGCGCATCCGCGAGACGCTCGAGATGCTCCAGCCCGCCTCGCGCGTACCGCTGGTGCTGCGCCAGATCCCGATCTGGAAGGACGAGTTGATCGAGGGCTTCGTCGATCTCGCGCTGGAGCGTGCGTTCATTTACCGCGAGCACAAGGCCTCCGAAGTGGTCGCGCTCCAAGGCGGCGATCTCGATCGCGAGAAGGAGGCCCGCTTTTCGATGCTGGAGAAGCTCGCCGATCACGACGATGCGCTGATGGAGCAGCTGCTCGAGGACATCCAGCCGCCGCGCGATGCCGTGTTCGACGATCTCGCCCGCGAATTGCGCGACGGGCTGATCTGCCCCGTGCTGCTGGGCGCCGCCGCACGCGAAAACGGCGTGCTGCGTTTGATGAAAGCGTTGCGCCACGAGGCGCCCGGTATCGCGGAAACGGCAAAACGTCTCGGCGTTCCCGAAACGAGGGACGCCCTCGGCTTCGTCTTCAAGACGTTGCATTCGCAGCACGGCGGCAAGCTGTCGCTGACGCGCATGCTCGCTGGCCATCTCGACGACGGTGCCACGCTGCAAGCCTCCTCCGGAGGGGCCAGCCGCATCTCCGGCATCCTCGCCGTCACCGGGGCCTACGACACCAAGCGTACCGCGGCGGAAGCCGGCGATACGGTGGCGCTCGCCAAGCTCGACCCGATCAAGACCGGCGACACGGTGTCGAGCGGCAAGATCCAGCCGGCAGCGCTCACCGCCGTAGAACCCACTCCGCCGGTGCTCGCGATCTCGGTTGCGGCCACCGACCGCAAGGACGACGTCAAGCTCGGCCAGGCGCTGATGCGGCTGCACGAGGAGGACCCCTCGCTCGTCTTCGTGATGAACGCGCAGACCCACGACACCGTGCTGTGGGGTCAGGGCGAGATGCACTTGCGCGTCGCGAGCGAGCGGCTGCGCGATCGTTTCGGCGTCAAGGTCGCTTCGCATCCCCCCGCGATCGGCTATCAGGAAACCATCCGCAAGCCGATCGTCCAGCGCGGCCGCCACAAGAAACAGTCTGGCGGGCATGGCCAGTTCGGCGATGTCGTGCTCGACATCAGGCCGCTGCCGCGCGGCGAGGGCTTCAAGTTCGCCGAGAAGGTGGTCGGCGGCGCGGTCCCGCGCAACTACATCGGCGCGGTGGAAGAGGGGGTCATCGACGGGCTCGCCCGCGGCCCGCTCGGTTTCCCGGTCACCGATTTGCAGGTGACGCTGACCGACGGCTCCTATCATAGTGTGGATTCCTCCGACCTCGCCTTCCGCACGGCGGCGCGGGTCGGGCTCACCGAGGGCCTGCCGCAATGCCAGTCGGTGCTGCTGGAGCCGATCCATGTGGTCGAGATCGTCTGCCCGACCGACGCCACCGCCAAGATCAATGCGATTCTGTCGGCACGGCGCGGCCAGATCCTCGGCTTCGACACCCGCGACGGCTGGAGCGGATGGGACTGCGTCCGCGCCATGATGCCGGAAGCCGAGATCGGCGAATTGATCGTTGAGTTGCGCTCGGCCACGGCAGGCGCCGGCAGCTTCACCCGCCAGTTCGACCACATGGCCGAAGTCACGGGGCGCGCCGCCGACCAGATCATCGCAGCGCATCAGCACGCGGCGTGATCGGTCTGCCGAAGTAAGGGACGCATCACCGTCTCACTCCCTCTCGCCGTTCTTACGGGGAGAGGGGTGGGGTGACGGGCTTCACAATGGGCGTGGCGAAGGTTGGACTCACGCTGCTCCTCCCAACCGTCATTGTGAGCGCAGCGACTTGTCCGCCGAAGCTTTAGCGAAGGCGGAAGCAATCCAGTCTTTCCGCGGAGGAATTCTGGATTGCTTCGTCGCTTCGCTCCTCGCAATGACGGTGGAGACGGATGGCTCGCATGGCGAGCTTCCCCTTGCGTTCGGTCATTTATGATGTATTTTACATCATTGTGCATGCTCCAGACATCATTTATAATCTTTCATACGTGAGGCCAAGGTGATCACGTCGTTCCAGATGCGGGCAGCGCGTGCGCTGCTCGGCATTGACCAGAGGGCCTTGGCGGAGCTCGCAGGCGTTTCGCTGCCGACCATTCAGCGGATGGAGGCGAGCACCGGCAATGTCCGCGGCGTGGTCGAGACCTTGATGAAAGTGGTCGAAGCCTTTGATCGCGCCGGCGTCGAGCTGATCGGCGAACAGGCGCGCAGCGAAGGCGGCGGACGTGGCGTTCGGCTCAAGGAGCCGGGGCCGCCGCGTCGGGTGGGAGCATGATCCCGCAATGATCATGCTCGGGAGCAGTCTTAACTAACGCACCGTCGCGCCCCGATACGCGCCGCACGATGCATCGGAGCGTTGTGGGCAGCGGAGCATTTTGCTGAAATGAGCATCACAGGCGAACACGCAGGCAAGCTGCACCAGCCTCGTCGGCCGACCTTTACCGAACTCTATCTGCCAAAGCTCGTCACCGTATGGCGCGAGGGCTATGGCTTATCGGATTTCCGTGCCGATGTGTTCGCGGGCCTCACGGTCGCGATCGTCGCGCTGCCGTTGTCGATGGCGATCGCGATCGCCTCGGGCGTGACGCCGGACCGCGGACTCTACACCGCTGTTGTCGGCGGCTTCATTGCGTCACTGCTCGGCGGCAGCCGATTCCAGATCGGCGGTCCGGCCGGCGCCTTCATTGTGCTGGTTGCGGCGACCGCCGACCGTCACGGGGTTGACGGCGTGGTCCTGGCCACGCTGATGGCGGGCCTGTTCCTGATCGCTGCGGGCTTCCTGCGGATCGGCACCTATATCAAGTTCATTCCATATCCTGTGACGGTTGGCTTCACGGCCGGCATCGCCGTCATCATCTTCGCCAGCCAGCTGCGCGATCTCGGCGGGATCACGCTCCTCGCGAAGGAGCCCAGCGAATTCGTCCCGAAACTCGTCGCGCTTGCCGGGGGCCTGCACACCGTCAATCCGTCGGCCGTCGCGGTTGCGATCGTCAGCATTGCCATCATCGCCGGCCTGCGACGCTGGCTGCCGTCCTGGCCCGGTATCCTGATCGCGGTCGTGCTCGCGGCGGTCGCATGTGCCGTGCTGTCGCTGCCGGTCGAGACCGTCGGATCGCGCTTCGGCGGCATTCCGCGGGAACTGCCCTCGCCAGCCTTGCCTGCATTCTCGCTCGCGAAGGCGACCGCCGTGCTGCCCGATGCGATCTCCTTCGCACTGCTCGCCGCCATCGAATCGCTGCTGTCGGCGGTGGTGGCCGACGGCATGACCGGACGCCGTCACCGCTCCAATTGCGAGCTGGTGGCGCAAGGTGCCGCCAATGTCGGCGCGGCGGTGTTCGGCGGCATCTGTGTCACGGGGCTGATCGCGCGCACGGCGACCAACATCCGCGCCGGCGCGCGGGGGCCGCTCGCGGGCATGCTGCATTCGGTTTTCCTGCTGCTGTTCATGCTGATCGCAGCGCCGCTCGCGAGCTACATCCCGCTGGCCGCGCTCGCCGCCGTGCTCGTCGTGGTGGCCTGGACCATGGCGGAGAAGCACGAATTCGCGACGCTCCTTCGCTCGTCATGGGGCGATGCCGTCGTGCTGCTCGCAACCTTCCTGCTCACCATCTTCCGCGATCTGACCGAGGGCATTCTGGTTGGCTTCGCGCTTGGCGCGGTCCTGTTCATCCATCGCATGGCGGAAATGACGGGCATCGAGGAACGATCGCCACTGGTGGCCGCCGATCGTCCCGATGACGATAATGGCGGGCGCGTGCCTTACGACCCCGCACTCGCGGTCGATCGCGACGTGCTGGTCTATCGCATCACCGGCGCGTTCTTCTTCGGCGCGGCCTCGGCGATCGGCAGTGTGCTCGACGGCATCGCCGACAAGCGCAAGGGTTTTGTGGTCGATTTCGCCGACGTGCCGTTCCTGGATTCGACCGCGGCCAACGTGCTCGGCCGCGTCGCCGCCAAGGCCCACCGCCAGGGCATCCGGCTGTTCATCACAGGGGCGTCGCCTGCGGTCCGCCGTGCGCTGCTCACCCATGGCGTCACGCCGCCACGCGCGCGCTATCGCGAGACCATCGCGCGTGCGGTCGCCGACATCAAGGGCGGCGCGGCGCTGCCCGCGGGTGGTGAGGCGGGCACGACCTGACGTCGAGCCTCTCCCGAGACGCCCCGCGCGCTTGACAGCGCCTGCGGGACACGAAATGGATCGCCTCCGAAACGACCCCAGGGGAGGACGACCGTGACCAAGGCTCCCGCAGCCTGCCTGATCGGATGGCCGGCCGCGCATTCGCGCTCGCCGCTGATCCATCGTTATTGGCTGCGCACGCTCGGGATCGAGGGCGGCTATGTCATCGAGGCGGTTCCACCCGATAATTTGCGTGACTTCGTCCTGCGGCTGTCGCTGCGCGGCTTCGTCGGCGCCAACGTCACCATCCCGCACAAGGAAGGCGTGCTCGAGCTGTCGACGCCCGATGCCCGCGCGCGAGCGGTCGGTGCGGCCAACACGCTTTGGTTTGCAGACGGCGAGCTGCGCTCGACCAACACCGACGTCGAGGGCTTTATCGGCAATCTCGATGCCAGCGCGCCCGGCTGGGACGCAGCCGAAGAGGCGCTGGTGCTCGGCGCCGGCGGCTCCTCGCGCGCCATCGTGTTCGGGTTGCTTGAACGCGGCATCAAGCGCGTCCATCTCGCCAATCGCACCGTCGGCCGGGCCGAGATGCTTGCAAGGCAGTTCGGGCCGAAGGTGCATCCTGTTGCGTGGGATGGCATCGACCACATTCTGCCGCGTGCAAAACTTCTCGTGAACACGACCTCGCTCGGCATGCACGGTCAGCCTTCACTCGACCTTGAAGTGGCGCGCCTGCCGGATGGCGCCGTGATTGCCGATCTCGTCTATGTCCCGCTGGTGACGCCGCTGCTGGCGGCCGCACAGGCGCGCGGGCTGAAGACCGCCGACGGGCTCGGCATGCTGCTGCATCAGGCGGTCCGCGGCTTCGAGCTGTGGTTCGGCCAGCGGCCGCAGGTCACGGCCGAGCTGCGTGCGCTGGTCGAGGCCGATCTCACAAAGACTTGAGAGAATAGCGCGTAATCTCCGGAGTTCTATGTCCGTGGGGACAATAGGGCGCAATCGGAGACCATCATGTCTGTTCAACGTGCAACTTTCACACGTCCGCTCATCGCCGTCGCGATGGTGGCCGTCTCGACCCTCTCGGCCCTTGCGCAAAGGGCGCCGGTGCCGACGCGCGTGCGAGGCACGATTGAAAGCGTCAATGGCGACACGATGCAGGTCAAGGCGCGCAGCGGCGAGGATGTCAAGCTGCACATCGCCTCCGACGTGAACGTGTCGGGCATTACGAAGATTTCACTTGCCGACATCAAGCCCGGCTCCTTCGTCGGCGCCACCACCGTGCCGGGACCGGACGGCGGCGCGAACGCGGTCGAGGTGCACGTGTTTCCGGAGAGCATGCGCGGCACCGGCGAGGGCTCGCGACCCTATGACCTCAAGCCCAATTCCAGCATGACCAATGCGACCGTGTCGGAGAGCGTGGTCGGCAATGACGGTCATACGCTGCTGGTCAAGTACAAGGACGGCGAGAAGAAGGTGTTCGTCGCCGACAATACGCCGGTGGTGACCTTTGTCCCCGGCGACAGATCCGATCTGAAGGCCGGCGCCAAGGTGATCGCCTTCATGAAGCAGCTGCCGGACGGCTCATTCGAAACCAACCGCGTCAGCGTCGGCCGCGACGGCCTGACGCCGCCGATGTAAATGGAGAATAGCAACATGTCGAAGAGAATCTGGATATCACGCCTCGGCGTGGCCGCGTTCGCCGCCTGCATCGTCACGTCATCCGCCCTGGCGCAGCAGACGCCGACGGTCCGCATCCGCGGCACCATCGAGAGCGTCGACGGCAACACGCTCGGCATCAAGACCCGCGAAGGAACCGACGTGAAGGTGCGCATGACCGACAACGTCGCCGTCTTCGCGGTGGTGAAGACGTCGTTGTCGGAGATCAAGGACGGCTCCTATATCGGCGTCACCGGCCTGCCCGAGCCCGACGGCACCCAGAAGGCGATCGCGGTGCACATCTTCCCCGAAAACCAGCGCGGCGCGGCCGAGGGTTTTCGTCCCTGGGACGCGCGCGCCAACTCGACCATGACCAACGCCACCGTGGCGCAGACGGTGAAGGGCACCGACGGCCAGAACATCACGGTCAAGTACAAGGACGGCGAGAAGAAAGTCGTGGTGCCGCCGGACACGCCGATCGTCACCTTCGTCGCCAGCGACAAATCCGAGCTCAAGCCCGGCGCCAAGCTGATCATTTTCGGCGCGGTGAAGAAGGACGATGGTTCGCTTGAGGCCAACCGGGTGAATGTCGGCCGCGATGGGGTGACGCCGCCGATGTGAGGGCGAACGCTGAAATCTTAGGGTGGGCAAAGGCGCGAAGCGCCGTGCCCACCCTAAGATTTGCGAATTGGTGGGCACGCTTCGCTTTGCCCGCCCTACGGCACTGCCGCTGCGGTTCACATCGCGATGATATGTTCGTCGATTTCGTCAATCCGGTTGACGCCGCACAGGCCCATGGTGGTGAGCAGCTCCTTCTGGATGATGTCGATCGCCTTGGCGACGCCGGCCTGGCCGCCGGCACCAAGGCCATAGGCGTAGGCGCGGCCGATCATGCAGGACTTCGCGCCGAGCGCGAGCGCGCGCATCACGTCCTGGCCGGAGCGGATGCCGCCGTCGAACATGATCTCCATCCTGTCACTGACCGCCTCGGCGATCTCGGGCAGCACCTCGATCGATGACGGCGCGCCGTCGAGCTGACGGCCGCCATGGTTCGAGACGACGAGAGCCTGCGCGCCGGTCTTGGCGGCTTCCTCGGCGTCCTCGACGTCCAGAATGCCCTTGATGATCAGCTTGCCCGGCCAGATGCTGCGGACCCACTCGACGTCCTTCCAGTTCAACGACGTGTCGAACTGCGAGGCGGTCCATTCGGCGAGGCGATTGAGGTCCTCGGTGTTCTTCACGTGGCCGGCGATGTTGCCGAAGGTACGGCGCTTGCCCCGCAGCACGCCGGAGACCCACGCGGGCTTTGTGGCGAAATCCAGAAATTTAGACATCGTCCACTCGGGGGGGATCGTCATGCCGTTCTTGATGTCCTGGTGGCGCTGGCCGATGACCTGGAGATCGACGGTCAGCACCAGCGCGGAGCATTTCGCCGCGATCGCGCGCTGGATCAACTCCTTGATGAAGCCGCGGTCCTTCATCACGTAGAGCTGGAACCAGAACGGCTTCTCGACATTGGCCGCGATGTCCTCGATCGAGCAGATCGACATCGTCGACTGCGTGAACGGGATACCGGCCGCTTGCGCGGCACGGCAGGCATGGATCTCGCCATCGCCATGCTGCATGCCGAGCAGGCCCACCGGCGCGAGGATTAGCGGCATGGTCGAGGGCTCGCCGAGGATCGTGGTCGCGGTGTCGCGTTTGGAGACGTCGACCAGAATGCGCTGGCGGAACTTGATCGCCTGCATGTCTTCGCGGTTGGCTCGCAGCGTTTCCTCGGCGTAGGAGCCGCGGTCGCAATAATCGAAGAACGCCTTCGGCACGCGGCGCTGATGCAGTGTGCGAAGATCGTCGATACAGGTGATGTGCTTCATGAACGTTTCCCGGCCCGTCTTGTCGGAAGAGTCTTGTATGGGAAGACTCTTGCATCGGAAGATCGAGGGGTCATCTAGCATGGTTGGATGCACAGCCAAATCGTTTGCAAATCCTTTGTGGAGAGGAGGGCGCCATGACCAGGCCGCACACCGGACCGACGCCGGAGGAGATCAAGGAGAAGCATGATCTCGAGGAAGCGCTGGAGGAGGGTCTGCAAGAGACCTTTCCGGGCTCCGATCCCGTCAGTGTCACCCAGCCGGCGCCGAGCCGCGCGGACGGCCATGTGAAGCGTTCGGACTAGGTGCCGGTTCCGCCCTGTTCCAGTATCTTCAACGGAAATATAATGTTAACAAGACGTTATCGGGGCCGGGAGCCGCCCGGTTCCGTAATGATTCATCATATTTTTTGAAGCCAAGTTAGCCGTGATGGCTCTATAAGACCTCAGCAAATCAGGGATGCGGGTCCCGCTTGGGCACCCGGAGGTTGCGCTGGGGATCCCTGGTTGTTGCGTGGGGGACGATATGAGCCGCAAATATTTCGGGACGGACGGGATCCGGGGCCGCGCCAACGGACTGATCACGCCGGAGCTCGCGCTCAAGGTCGGCCAGGCCGCAGGCCTGGCGTTTCAGCGCGGTGACCACCGCCACAGGGTCGTGATCGGCAAGGACACCCGCCTGTCCGGCTACATGATCGAATACGCGATGGTCGCGGGCTTCACTTCGGTCGGCATGGACGTGCTGCTGGTCGGCCCGATGCCGACGCCCGCGGTCGCGATGCTGACCAAGTCGATGCGCGCCGATCTCGGCGTGATGATCTCCGCCTCGCATAATCTGTTCGAGGACAACGGCATCAAGCTGTTCGGGCCGCAGGGCTTCAAGCTCTCCGACGACGTCGAGAAGCAGATCGAGCAGCTGCTCGATGAGCCCATCGACAAGCGTCTCGCCCAGAGCGCCAGTCTCGGCCGCGCCCGCCGCATCGACGGCGTGCATGACCGCTACATCGAATTCGCCAAGCGCACGCTGCCGCGCGATCTGTCGCTCGACGGCCTGCGCGTCGTGGTCGATTGCGCCAATGGCGCCGCCTACAAGGTGGTGCCGGAAGCGCTATGGGAGCTGGGCGCCGACGTGATCCCGATCGGGGTCGAGCCCGACGGTTTCAACATCAACAAGGAATGCGGCTCCACCTCGCCGGAAGCGCTGTCGAAGAAGGTGCGCGAGATGCGCGCCGACATCGGTATCGCGCTCGACGGTGACGCCGATCGCGTCATCCTGGTCGACGAGCGCGGCCACATCGTCGACGGCGACCAGCTGCTCGCGGTGATCGCGCAGAGCTGGAAGGAAGACGGCCGGCTGTCGCGATCGGGCATCGTCGCCACCGTGATGTCGAACCTCGGGCTCGAGCGCTTCCTTAATGCGCAGGGGCTCGATCTCGTGCGCACGCCGGTCGGCGATCGCTACGTGCTCGAGCAGATGCTGAACGGCGGCTACAATCTCGGTGGCGAGCAGTCCGGCCACATCATCCTGTCCGACTACGCCACCACCGGCGACGGCTTCGTTGCCGCATTGCAGGTGCTTGCCGTCGTGCAGAAGCTGCGCCGGCCGGTGTCGGAAGTCTGCCACCGCTTCGATCCGCTGCCGCAGATCCTGAAGAACGTCCGTCACAAGGGCGGCAAGCCGCTCGACAATTCCGACGTCAAATCGGCGATCTCCGACGGCGAGCAGCGGCTCAACGGCCATGGCCGCCTGCTGATCCGCTCCTCCGGCACCGAGCCGGTGATCCGCGTCATGGGCGAGGGCGAGGATCGCATCCTGGTCGAGGACGTCGTCGATACCATCGTCTCGGCGCTCGGGAACGCCGCGGCCTGAACTCGCAGCCATCCTTCGAGATGCCCGCTGTCGCGGGCTCCTCAGGATGAGGTTTTGTTTCCAGGTGAAGACGTACCCTCAGGGTGAGGAGCCCGCCACAGGCGGGCGTCTCGAACCATGCAGGCCGCAGTTTGGCCGCGAAATCTGGCGAAGCGCATTCCAGCCATGGGCGTTTGGCGGTGGATCGGTCGCCGCGCGCATCGTAACTAGCTTGTCGCGGCAATCTGCCGCGCCCGTCGGGATGCTCCAGTGAACAAGCCTGTCGTCGTCTCAGAGGAAACACTGACGGAGCCCGTCCTCGTCAGCGACGTCGCACCCGGCGCCAAAAGTGCCGCGGGGCCGGCCTATGTCGTGCTGGCCGGCATCAGCTTCTCGCACTTCCTCAACGACACCATGCAGTCGCTGATCGCTTCGGTGTATCCGATCCTGAAGGACACCTACGCGCTCGACTTCGCGCAGATCGGCATGATCACGCTGGCCTTCCAGTTCACGGCCTCGCTGCTCCAGCCGGTGGTCGGCCACTACACCGACAAGAAGGCGCAGCCCTATTCGCTGTCGATCGGCATGGCCTCGACCTTCTTCGGTCTGTTGCTGCTCAGCGCCGCCCACCAATATCTCGTCATCCTCGTCGCCGCCGCTCTGGTCGGCCTCGGCTCGGCGGTGTTTCACCCGGAGTCGGCGCGCATCGCGCGGCTCGCCTCGGGCGGCCGCTACGGTTTTGCGCAATCGGTGTTCCAGCTCGGCGGCAGTTTTGGCACCTCGATGGGACCGGTGCTCGCCGCGCTCATCGTCGTGCCGTTCGGGCAGGGCAGCATCGCCTGGTTCTCCTCGATCGCCTTCCTTGCGATCCTCATCCTCTGGCGCATCGGCCGCTGGTACGAACCGCAGATCAAGGCGAAGAAGACGGCGGTGGATCAAGCCCATCCCGACGCGCCGAATTCGCGTCGCGTCGTCGTTGCGCTCCTCGTGCTGGTCGCGCTGCTGTTCTCGAAGCAGCTCTACGTCTCGAGCCTGTCGAGCTACTACATCTTCTATCTGATCGACCGCTTCGGCGTGTCGACGCAAGCCGCGCAGATGTATCTCTTCATTTTCCTCGCAGCGAACGCGGTCGGCGCTTTTCTCGGTGGTCCCCTGGGCGATCGCTTCGGCCGCAAGATCGTGATCTGGATCTCGATCCTGGGGGCGCTGCCGTTCACGCTGGCGCTGCCCTATGCCGGGCTCTATGCGAGCGCGGTGCTGTCCGTGATCATCGGCCTGATCATCTCCTCGACGACGTCGTCGATCATCGTGTTCGCGCAGGAGCTGGTCCCGCACCGCTTCGGCATGATCTCCGGCGTGTTCTTCGGTGTCGCCTTCGGCATCGGCGGCCTGGGCGCCGCCGTGCTCGGCAAGCTCGCCGACCACACCTCGATCGCGTTCGTCTATCAGGTCTGCGCCTATCTGCCGGCGATCGGCCTGCTTGCGGTATTCCTGCCCAAGCTGCCGCGGCACGCGCGTTAACATATCCTGACTTGCTGCAACGCGGCTTCATACATCGTTAGGAAATGCGGCGACGGCGTCGCATTTGGCGCTGCATTTTTGCAACGCTCGCGACGCCCGCGCGTGCGAGTTGAGAAAAAATCAACCTTAAAAATTAGGGTTAAGTGGCGCTTAAGCATTTGCTGGCATCGTCCGGGCCGTGAGTTTCCAGAACGTGAGGCGCCGTATTGCCTCACCGGCCAAAAGGACGAAGCCAATGCGTAGCGTTAAGTCTCTCCTTGCCGCGGGTGCGGCAACCCTGATCTCCTCGATGGCGTTCGCCGCCGACATGCCGATCGCGGCGCCCCCTCCGATGTACGCGCCCCCGGCTCCGCCCGCCGACTTCGGTGGCTGGTACCTGCGCGGCGACGTCGGCATGACCAACCAGAGCGCCAAGCGCATCGACGGCGCGGTAGCGCCTGGGTTTACTAAAACGACGGAGGGGCTTGGCTTCGACTCGTCACCGCTGTTCGACCTCGGCGTCGGCTATCGCTTCAACAACTGGTTTCGCACCGACGTGATCGGCCAATACCGGGGCAAGGCCAACCTGCACGGTGCTGATAACGTCATTGGGCCGGGCTTCGTTGGCTCGGACAATTATAGCGGCAGCAAGTCGGAGTGGGTCGTCATGGCCAACGCCTATGTCGATCTCGGCACCTGGTGGTGCATCACGCCGTTCATCGGCGCCGGTGTCGGCGGCTCCTACAACAAAATTAGCGGTTTCCGTGACGACGGCGTTGCATATCTCGCCGCGCTGACCCCGACCCCGAGCGCCAGCGTCGCCTACTTCGCCGACAGCGGAAAGTGGAACCTGGCTTGGGCCGCACACGCCGGTCTCGCTTACAAGGTCAACCCCGGCTTCACGGTCGAACTGGCCTACAGCTACATGAACCTCGGCGATGCTGCGCCCGGCAACTACCGCTTGTTCGACAACAGCGCCTCGGGTCCGTCCACAATCAAGATCAAGGAGCTCACCTCGCATGACGTCAAGCTCGGCGTGCGCTGGGATCTCAACAGCCCGCCGGCCTACATGCCGCCGCTCGTCACCAAGGGCTGATCGTCAGCCTGATCGGTTAGGACTTCTTAACGGCGCGGGATCATCCCGCGCCGTTTTGCTTTGCGTATTTTTCATGGCGGGCGGCGACGAAAGCCTCCTACGCAACCATTGGTTAAGGTTAACGAGCCATGATCACGAGTGAAAGTTCGAGTTCGATGGAGCGTTCGATGCGTAGGCTTTTGTTGGCGGCGGCGATGTTGGGGACGGTCTCCGCGGCGCACGCGGCCGATCTCTCCGATCTTCCCATCCTCCGAGGTAGCTTCACCGACGGGCTGTCAAAGACGTCCCACAATTGGGACGGTTTTTATGTTGGCGGCCAGTTCGGGTTTGCCACGACCGATGTTGATTTCAGTCATGCTCCGAAGACGATGACCGACTTCATGCTTCGCAACAGCATCCTTGAGGCGCCAGTCGGCGGCTGGTCGCTGCTGCCGAGTAACCACGTGCAGTCGACCGGGTTTGGCGCCTATGTCGGCCGCAATTGGCAGCTCTACGATGCAGTGTTCGGCGTCGAGGCCAATTACAGCTACATGAAGAATATATCGAGCTCGGCAAGTGATTCCATGACACGCATTCTCGACGGTGAGACGGCGCCAACGGGCCATACCTATACCTACGTCACTTCACTCGGTGGTGGTGCTGCGCTAAAGCTGAAGGATTACGCCACCTTCCGCGGTCGGGTCGGTTGGGACGGCGGCGACTTCATGCCCTATGCCTTCGCCGGTCTGGCGATTGGGCGCGCTGAAGTTTCGCGATTCGCGACCGTGTCCTACATCAAGCATGACGACTATGACGAGTCGATTGTCCTGGGCGGTGTTACGGCGACGATCCATCGACAGGTCACGATTGACACGGGTACGTTTAACAAGACTGAGCTGCGCACCAACAGCTTCATGTATGGATGGACGGCCGGTATCGGTGTCGAGTACGCGATCTGCAACAACATCCTGGTTCGCGGCGAATGGGAGCATGTCGGCTTCTCGGACGTGAAGGACATCACTGTCGGCCTGAATAACTTCCGCGTCGGCATTGGCTACCAGTTCTGAGTCGCCCGCTTTCTGTTGACAGGTTCCTTCTGTCCTGATGCTCTGTCGCCGAATGCGCGGGGGCACCGATGCGGATCTACGGCGATAGCAATTCCGGCAATTGTCTGAAGGTGAAGTGGGTCTGCGACAAGCTCGCGGTGCTCTACGAGTGGATCGAGATCGACACCCGCAAGGGCGAGACCCGTACGCCGCAATTCCTCCAGATGAACGGTGCCGGCCAGGTGCCCACCGTCGCTTTCGACGACGGTCGCACGCTGGCGCAGTCCAATGCCATCATCCGCTATGTCGCGCGCGACAGTGCGCTCATTCCGGGCGACGCCTTCACTGCCGCCAAGATGGACGAATGGCTGTTCTGGGAACAATACAGCCACGAGCCCTATATCGCGGTGTGCCGCTTCCAGCTCGTCTATCTCGGCAAGGACGCCTCCGAGCTCGATCCTGAAAAGGTCAAGCGCGGCTACGCGGCGCTCGATCGCATGGAGCAGCATCTGGCGGCAAACCGCTTCTTCGCCGGTGATGACGTTTCGCTTGCCGACGTCTCGCTGCTTGCCTATACGCGCGTCGCGCATGAAGGCGGCTTCGATCTCGGTCGCTATGCCGCCATCCGCCGCTGGATCGGCGAAGCCGAGACCTTTCTCGGGCTACCCAAGGTGCGTTAGGCGCGCTTGAGGCAGGAGTAACTTTATGAACGCCCAATCTGTCTCCATTCGTCCCGCGCGCCGCGAAGATGTTGCTGCGATCGTGACGATGCTCGCCGACGATCATCTCGGGAGCGCACGCGAGCGCGTGGAAGACCCGTTGCATGCGTCCTATTACGAGGCATTCGCGCGGATCGAGCGCGATCAAAATATCCAGCTTGTGGTTGTCGAGAGTGAGGGCAGGGTGGTCGGCTGCCTGCAGCTCGCGATCCTGCCGGGTCTCAGCTCGCAAGGCGGCTTGCGCGGTCTGCTCGAAGACGTCCGCGTCGCTTCCGATTGCCGCAGCCGCGGCATCGGCGAGCAATTGGTGCAATGGGCGGTGACGGAAGCGAAAGCGCGCGGTTGCAATCTCGTCGAACTGCTGACGCATCAGACGCGAACAGATGCGCAGCGCTTCTACAAGCGGCTTGGGTTCACGGCGAGTCACGTCGGCATGACTGTCCGCTTTTGACGCAGCACGCTATGAGCCTTGCGCGATCAGCGAAATCGGATCGCGCGTACGTTCATATTAAGAGCTGATAAACCACCGTCACGGCGTTCACGTTGGTGAAGGAACGAACGGTGCTACGGGACGTCGAAACCGGGCTCGATCGGTTCGGGGATTTCGATGACAAGCTATTCGATGATCAAGGTCGGCAACGACTACGTCGTGCAGGCCAATGACAAATGCATTTTGAAAGTCGGCAGCCGCCGCCGCGCCGCGCAATTGATCAGCGATGCCACGGGCTTGCTGAACGCGCTGGCGGTGGTCGATTCCCCCAAGATCGCACCGGAGGCGCCATCACCCGCGCGTGAACCGCCGGAACTTCCTTGACGACTCTTCCCGTTTCCCGTATCAGCCGCGGCGGGACACCTCCCCCCAACGGGAGGCTTACTATCTGGAAGGGTAGACGATGACTGTAGCGAAGCCCGCTTCGCGGCCGAACGTGCCGCATTTTTCCTCCGGCCCCTGCGCCAAGCGCCCCGGATGGAATGCCCAAAATCTCAAGGACGCAGCGCTCGGCCGTTCGCATCGCGCGAAGGTCGGCAAGACCAAGCTCAAGCTCGCGATCGATTTGACGCGCGAAGTGCTCGAAGTGCCCGCTGATTATCGCATCGGCATCGTGCCGGCCTCCGATACCGGCGCGGTCGAGATGGCGCTGTGGTCGATGCTGGGTGCGCGGCCCGTCACCACGCTCGCCTGGGAATCCTTTGGCGAGGGCTGGGTCAGCGACATCGTCAAGGAATTGAAGCTCAAGGACGTCACCAAGCTCAACGCGGCTTACGGTGAGATCCCCGACCTCTCCAAGGTCGATCCGAAGTCCGACGTCGTCTTCACCTGGAACGGCACCACCTCGGGCGTGCGCGTGCCGAACGCCGACTGGATCAGCGCGACCCGCGAAGGCCTGACCATCTGCGACGCCACCTCGGCCGCGTTCGCGCAACCCCTCGACTGGGCCAAGCTCGACGTCGTCACCTTCTCCTGGCAGAAGGCGCTCGGCGGCGAAGCCGCGCATGGCATGCTGATCCTGTCGCCCCGCGCGGTGGAGCGGCTCGAAACCTACAAGCCGGCCTGGCCGCTGCCGAAGATTTTCCGCATGACCAAGGGCGGCAAGATCAACGAAGGCATTTTCGTCGGCGAGACCATCAACACGCCGTCGATGCTCTGCGTCGAGGATTATCTCGACGCACTGAACTGGGCCAAGTCGATCGGCGGTCTGAAGGCGTTGATCGCGCGCGCCGACGCCAACACCAAGGTGCTCGCCGACTGGAAGGCTAAGACGCCTTGGATCGACTTCCTCGCCAAGGACGCCGCAATCCGCTCCAACACTTCGGTGTGCCTGAAGTTCACCGATCCCGCGATCACCTCACTCTCCGAGGACGCGCAGGCCGAGTTCAGCAAGAAGCTGGTGGCGCTGGTCGAGAAAGAGGGCGCGGGCTACGACTTCGCCTACTATCGCGATGCGCCCGCCGGCCTGCGTATCTGGTGCGGCGCCACCGTCGAGGCCAGTGATGTCGCGCTGCTGACCCAGTGGATCGACTGGGCCTTCGCCGAGACCAAGGCCGCGCTCGCCAAGGCGGCGTAGTTTTTACCTCTCCCCGTTCTTACGGGGAGAGGTCGGGTCGCGCAGCGATCCGGGTGAGGGGCTCTCTCCGCGAGCACCCCGCCTGTGGCTGCCCCTCACCCCGACCCTCTCCCCGTAAGAACGGGGAGAGGGAGAGCAAAGAGCTTCCGAGCAATTCCCCATTCCGGCCCTCAGGCCGATCTCCCTCTAGGGACGGCGAAGGACACATCTCCATGACCAAACCCAAAGTTCTCATTTCCGACGCGCTCTCTCCCGCTGCCGTGCAGATATTCAAAGACCGCGGCGTCGAGGTCGACTTCCAGCCCAATCTCGGCAAGGACAAGGACAAGCTCGCCGAGATCATCGGCAATTACGACGGCCTCGCGATCCGCTCCGCAACCAAGGCGACCGCGAAGATCCTCGAGAAGGCGACCAACCTCAAGGTGATCGGCCGCGCCGGCATCGGCGTCGACAACGTCGAGATTCCCGCCGCCACGGCCAAGGGCATCATCGTGATGAACACGCCGTTCGGCAATTCGATCACGACCGCCGAGCACGCCATCACCCTGATGCTGGCGCTGGCGCGCGAGATTCCGCAGGCGGACGCTTCGACCCAAGCCGGCAAATGGGAGAAGAACCGCTTCATGGGCGTCGAGATCACCGGCAAGGTGCTCGGCGTCGTCGGCTGCGGCAACATCGGCTCGATCGTCGCCGACCGTGCGCTCGGCCTGCGCATGAAGGTGATCGCGTTCGATCCGTTCCTGTCGCCGGAGCGCGCCAGGGACATCGGCGTCGAGAAGGTCGAGCTCGACGACCTGCTCAAGCGCGCCGACTTCATCACCCTGCACACCCCGCTGACCGAGAAGACCAAGAACATCATCGACGCATCCGCGATCGCCAAGATGAAGAAGGGCGTGCGCCTGATCAACTGCGCCCGCGGCGGCCTCGTCGACGAGCAGGCCGTGGTCGACGCTTTGAATTCCAAGCACATTGCCGGCGCCGCATTCGACGTCTTTGTCGAGGAGCCCGCCACCGCGAACGTGCTGTTCGGCCATCCCAACGTGATCTGCACGCCGCATCTCGGCGCGTCCACCACCGAGGCGCAGGAGAACGTCGCGCTCCAGGTTGCCGAGCAGATGTCGGATTACCTGCTCACCGGCGCGATCTCGAATGCCGTCAACTTCCCCTCGATCACGGCGGAAGAGGCGCCGAAGCTGAAGCCGTTCATCGCGCTCGCTGAAAAGCTCGGTTCGTTCGCGGGACAGCTCACCGAGAGCGGCATCCTCAAGGTCGAGATCACCTATGAGGGCCACGTCGCCGAGATGAAGATCAAGGCGATCACCTCCGCCGTGCTGTCGGGCCTGCTGCGGCCGATGCTGGGCGAGGTCAACGTCGTCTCCGCGCCCGTCGTCGCCAAGGAGCGCGGCATGGTGGTCGACGAGATCGTCCGCGCCGCCCAGAGCGACTATGAAAGCCTGATCACTGTCACCGTCACCACCGAGCGGCAGGAGCGGTCGGTCTCGGGCACGGTCTATGCCGACGGCAAGCCGCGCCTGGTCGACATCAAGGGCATCCGCGTCGACGCTGAATTTGGCAAGTCGATGATCTACGTGACCAACGAGGACAAGCCGGGCTTCATCGGCAAGTTCGCGAGCCTGCTCGGCGATGCCAAGATCAACATCGCGACCTTCCATCTTGGCCGCGTCGCGCCGGGCTCCGATGCCATCGCGCTGATCGAGGTCGACGGCGCGGTGCCGGCCGATCTGCTCGCCAAGGTGCAGGCCCTGCCGCAGGTCAAGCAGGTCAAGGCGCTGACGTTCTGATACGCCGACATATTCCGACCCGCGGAACAACGCCGCCCTCTCGCGAGGGCGGCGTTTTTATTTCTCCCGCGACCGCCGGACATTGTGTACCAATGGCGCCGAGAAACCTCGACCGATGCTCCGGTCAAAATCGTTCGAAAGGGAGAAAACAATGCGTGAAGCCGTCATCGTTTCCTATGCACGCACGGGCCTCGCGAAATCCGGCCGCGGCGGGTTCAACATCACCCCGCCGATGTCGCTCGCGGCCCATGCCATCCACCATGCGGTCGACCGCGCCGGCGTCGAGAAGGACTATGTCGAGGATTGCTATCTCGGCAATTGCGCCCATGGCGCGCCGAACATCGGCCGCCAGGCCGCGCTGCTGGCAGGAATGCCGAAATCGACCGGGGGCGTCTCGGTGAACCGGTTCTGCTCGTCCGGTCTCCAGACCATCGCGATGGCCGCCAACTCGATCCGCTCGGACGGTTCCGACTGCATCGTCGCCGGCGGCGTCGAGAGCATCTCGATGCCGGGCGGCGGCACGCCGAAGGAATCGATCGATCCCGAACTGCTCAAGACGGCACCGGCGATCTTCATGGCGATGATCGACACCGCCGATATCGTCGCCGAGCGCTACAATCTCAGCCGTGAATATCAGGACGAGTATTCGCTGGAGTCGCAGCGCCGCATGGCCGCCGCGCAGCAGGCCGGCAAGTTCAAGGACGAGATCGTCCCGATGAAGACCAAGATGAAGGTGGTCGACAAGGCGACCAAGGCCGAGTCGATCGTCGATTACGTCGTCGATCGCGACGAGTGCAACCGGCCCGAGACCACGCTGGAAGGTCTTGCCAAGCTCGAGCCCGTCAGGGGTCCCGGCAAGTTCGTCACGGCCGGCAACGCCAGCCAGCTGTCGGACGGCGCCGCGGCCGTGGTGCTGATGGAAGCCAAGGACGCGGAGAAGCGCGGCCTCAATCCCATGGGCCGCTTCGTCGCCTGGGCGGCGGCGGGTTGCGAACCGGACGAGATGGGCATCGGCCCGATCTTTGCCGTGCCGAAGCTGTTGAAGCGTCACGGTCTGAAGATCGACGACATCGATCTCTGGGAGCTCAACGAAGCCTTCGCCAGCCAGTGTCTCTATTCGCGCGACAAGCTCGGCATCGATCCCGCCAAGTACAATGTCAACGGCGGCTCGATCGCGATCGGCCATCCGTTCGGCATGACCGGCGCGCGGCTCACCGGCCACATCCTCCAGGAAGGCAAGCGCCGCAAGGCGAAGTGGGGCGTCGTGACGATGTGCATCGGCGGCGGCCAGGGCGGCGCGGGACTGTTCGAAATCTACAGCTGAGATCGAGCCTCATGAATGCGGAAGGCACGGCGTCGCAAGCGCCGTGCCTTGTTGTTTGAGCACCAGGTCAGGCGTGTACTCTTTGGGTCATCGGTTTTGTGGGATGAAGCGGCTGAAGGATGGTAGTCTAAGACAAAGCTTGATGATGAGGGGAAGCGCGAGGACCGGGATGACGCACGCAGCGACATAACCTTCCGCCAGCGACGGCAGACCGAAGCTCGCCGCTGCCCACACGAGCGTGACGTTGCGGTTTCCGCTCACGAGACCGATGGTACCGGCGGTTTGCCACCCCAGTCTCGCGAACGTCATGGCAGCGAGGACGCACAGACCGAAATTGAACACGATCGCCGCGGCGAGCATCACGTCGAAACGCAGGGCGTTGCTGGTCCATTGCGCCCGTATGCCTTGCGAGGTGGCAAGCCCCACGATCATGAGCCCGACAACGGCGATCCCGGTGGCGGCGCTTTGATCGGGCAGAACAGGAATCACATGACGACGAAACCTCATGGCTAAGAAGGCCACCAGGCCTGCAGCGCCGATAATGCTGAAGAGCCGGATCGCCAGCCTGCCCATGTCGAATGCAATTCCAAGTCCGAGCACCGTGGCAAAACTCGGAATCGAGATCGGCGTGAGCAAGGTCAGTGCGATAGAAACGAGCAGTGCGAGACGTGGTCGCAAACCGAGCATTCCGGCGATCGCAGCGGCGCTTCCGACCGGCGGCGCCAGCAATGAAAGCAGAACGCCGGCCCGCAGCGCAGGATCAAGCGGAGCAAAGGACAGCAGAATCGCAGCAGCGAATGGCAGCACCAGGCCAACCCAGGCAAGCACCACGCCCATCAGGAGCGGACGAATGCTGGCTTCAGAGGGGGCAAGACCCGCCGTAAGAAACGAGCCCAGCGTCAGAAGAAATGCCGAAAAAGGCAAAAGATCGTAGCCGAGATGAGCGAAGGGAGTGATCACCAGCCCTGCGCAAAGCGAGATCACCAGGAGCATGGGTCCTTGTCCGCCAAGCGTGGACAATATCCGGCCAACGTACATCTCAGCTCCTCAGGACTTGCGCATCGACGACGATGCGTCTTCAGATTTCAGTCATGTCGGCCACCATTGCGAACGTCAGAAGAATCCGGCGCTCAAATCCAGGCCGTAGGTTCGTGAGAGCACGAACACAAAGGCGCACGCTGCGCATAACAGGAGGGCGTGCTTCGCCAATTCGGCACCGATGACCGAGAGGACCGTGCGGGAAATCGTGCGTATGATTGCTGGCATGTTGCCTCCTGGTTTTTCAAATCCCATGAACCGGCTGCATGTGGCGGCCGTCAGTCGGTGTGCGAAGCGAGGATCAGGGGCGGATCACCTCGCTCGGTCGACGCGCGCTGAATCAGGATCGCGCCGATCACGTGAACGAGGCCGAATCCCAGCAGAACGAGAAACATCAGGCGCGTCTCGCCGCCTGTTCGCTTTCTGTCGTGCGATGCCGGAGATCTGGCCCGAATTGGAGACGCAGCACGGTTGTGATTGTTCACGATTGTCCTCATATGCTTTGCTGTCGCTCGTCCCGATCGCCTACGGCGCCGGCGGGTTCGAAATGTAGTGGGTAACGAAATCGTCGGAGGCCAGGTTGGCTTGGCGCTCTCGGGGCGCCTTGCTCATTGCCGCGAAGGCAATCACCAGCGCCAGGAGCGAGCCATAGAAGGCGACCACTCCAAGTCTCCACATCGCAACCAATCGCTGTTCTTGATCGGACGCGAGAAACCTCTGCGATTGTCTTCCCTGCTGTGCGATGTCGGTCAATGCGACCTCCTGTTTGATGGCTGTTGTGATGCCGGCGTGCGATCAGTCGCCTCCGAAAAGGAGCGGTGCGACGGGCGGCGCCGACTGCGAAGCGGCCCTGAGTGTCGGGTGTGCAAAGGTCGTCAACGCTGCGTCGAATCCGGCGAGGACCACGAACAAGCCAACGACGATCATGATGAGGTGATGCGCGCGCACGCTGACTTCCGGATGAAATTGCTCCGCGTCGATCAACCAACCGGCATCTCGTCGCGATGCGATCTGAACCCACTGTCGTCGTCGCCGGCGTCACTCGGCCGTCACTGCAGCGTTAATATTGTTCGCTAAGGCGGCAATTCGTGTAGGATGTATATCCGTGAGCGCATCTGCTTATTTTTGAGGCGGAATGACCGAAACTGCACCCGCTCCCAGCCCAAGTTTTACTCTCGCACTTCTTGGACGTTTTGAACTGATCGGGCCGGACGGTGCCGTCAGCTTACCGAACAAGAAGCTCGCGGGATTGCTGGCCTATCTGGCCTGCACGGCACCTCAGCCTCAGCACCGTGAAAAACTCTCGACCTTGCTGTGGGGATCGCACTTCGAAGCGCAGGCGAAGCAAAACCTGCGACAGGCGCTGTTCAAGCTGCGTCAAGTTCTTGGTCAGAGTGCTCTCAGGAGTGACGGCGAATTCATTTCGTTGAATGCCGTTGTGATCACCTGCGATGTGCCGCAATTCGAGCGGCTTGTCAGAAAGGGCAGCCGTGACGCGCTGACCGCGGCGGCAGATCTCTATCGCGGGCGCCTCGTCGATGACATCGCGGTCAACGCTGAGGGCTGGAGCGAGTGGCTGGCCGGCGAACGCGAGCGGTTATCGGAGCTGGCTGTCGGCGCGATGGTAGCGCTCGGCGACCAGGAACTGTCCGACGGACGTGCCGGCGATGCCCTGCTCGCCGGCCAGCGCGCCAATGCACTCAACAGCATGCGCGAGGATGCGCACCGCCTGATCATGCGCGCGTTGTCCGCGGCCGGCCGCAACGCCGAGGCGCTCAAATATTATCAGGCCGTCGTTGCCTTGCTGAAGCAAGAGCTCGGCACCGCGCCCGATGCCACAACCAGCGCGCTGGCTGCGGAATTGCGCAAGGTCCAGGAGCATAAGATCGTTCTGCCGGCAGCGGAGCCGACGGCAGACCTTTCGCACCAGGCGGAGCACGTGTTCGGCAACGACAGGCCCTCCGTGGCGGTGCTTCCGTTCCGCAACATGGGTGATGAAACCGAACAGGACTACTTCGCCGATGGCGTCACTGCAGACATCATCACCGCTCTATCGCGCTTTCGCGAGCTGGTGGTGATCGCGGCCGGATCGAGCTTTGCCCTTCGGGACAAGGGAATGACCAGCCGGCAGATTGCGCAGCAACTCGGTGCGCAATACGTCCTGAGCGGTCATATTCGCAAGGCGGGCAACCGCATTCGCGTCTCGGCCGAGCTCACTCATACCGGAAGCGAGGCCCAGGTCTGGTCCAATCGCTACGACCGCCCCCTGGTCGACATCTTCGACCTGCAGGACGACGTCAGCAGCAGTGTTGCCGCAGTCGTCGATCCCGCCGTTCGTAGCGCCGAGATCGAACGCGCACGCCGCAAGCCGCCAACTGATCTTTCGGCCTATGATCTGTATTTGCGCGGCCTTCACCATTTATGGGGCGGCACCCGCGAAGGTATCGTCAAGGCCATCGATCTGCTTCGGCGGTCTCTGAGCCTCGATCAGGAGCGAACGGCGACGCTGGCGGCGCTGGCTTGGGGACTCGTGATGGCTCCGCCGCTCGGCGCCAACATGTCTGCGGATGCCGCGTCCGAGGCGGTCGGTCTGGCGCGCCGCGCCGTCGAGCAGGATAGTGGGGACGCTTTCGCCCACGCTGTCTATGGCTTCACGCTGTTTGGGCCCGCCGGCGACAACGATCAGGGGCGCATTCACGCCAGCGAAGCCGCAAGGCTCAATCCGAGTTCGGCTTTCGCATGGGGTGTACTCGGAATGATCGACAGCATGGGAGGCGATTATGCCAACGCACTCGCATGCCTGCATCGGTCTCTCGTCCTCAGCCCCGAGGACAGCATGCTCCATATGTGGATGACGGGATTGACCGCGTCCTACTTTGCCCTCGGGCAGTACGAGGAGGGCGTTGCCTGGGCGCGCAAGTCGGTCCGGCACAATCCGAGCAACGGCACCGGACATCGCATGCTCGCGGCCAACCTGGTCGGGGTCGGCCGGCTGGAGGAAGCCCGCGAGGTCACCCGGGTTCGCGATGCGGCACAAAAAAACGACGATCCGCGATCTGCGCGCCATGCGCTTTTTCAAGCAGCACGAGGCGCTTGAACGCTACCTTTCGGCCCAGCAGATCGCCGGCGTGGCCGACTGAGCCTCAAGCGCCGAGTGCAACGAGCAGCGTGCGCACGGTCATGAAGACCAGGATGACCGAGCCGACGGTCCACAGCATTGCGCGAATGTCGTGAATTTGCCCGGTGAGATAGGCGAGAAAATGCAGCAGGCGTGAGGCAACGTAGCCGTAGAGCAGGCATTGCGCGAGAAGCAGCGACGGCTTTGTGAGAACATAAAGAAAGCCCGCGGCCAGGAAATACGGCAGGCTCTCGAGATCGTTCATCTGGATCCGGCGGATCCGCTCCACATCTTCGTTGGGAAGAAGCTGCGCCGGATCGGGTGCGGGATTCAGTGGTGTCTTCTTGATGTCCTCCGGCGAACGGTAGCCGCCCTGGGCCCTCACCATCCGGACCACGGTGAGCCACGCATCGCCACGGCCTTGAGGATGATCAAGCTGGCGGCAACGACATAGGTGGCGAAGAGGGGATCGTGAAGATTGATTCCGTCCAATTTGGTACCCCGCTCCGGCAGGGCCATACTACATGTCCGAGCGGGTTGCGCCACTACGTAAAGGCAGCCGCCAGTCCAGTCCCAGCCTGATCTCGCCTTATGCCTTCGCCAGCGCCGATCGGCCATCCGTTCGGCATGACCGGCGCGCGGCTCACCGGCCACATCCTCCAGGAAGGCAAGCGCCGCAAGGCGAAGTGGGGCGTCGTGACGATGTGCATCGGCGGCGGGCAGGGCGGCGCGGGACTGTTCGAAATCTACAGCTGAGATCGAGCCTCATGAATGCGGAAGGCACGGCGTCGCAAGCGCCGTGCCTTTTGCTTTCTGGCGTGTGCTTGGGGATACGCCCGCGGCAACTCAACCGTTCTTCTCGAGCGCGACAGGTCGGAACACCCACTCGCGCCAGACCACCAGCAACGCCGACATGATCACCGGGCCGAGAAACAAGCCCAGAAGGCCGAAGGCAGCCAAGCCTCCGAAGATCCCGACAAACGCGAACAGAAACGGCAGCCGCGCCGAGTCGCCGACCAGGGTCGGCCAGACGAAATGATCGCCGGCCAACATGACGATCGCGCCCCAGAAGAAGACGCCCGCGGCTGCGAAGCCGCTGCCTCCGCCAGAGACCAGCACCACCGCCGCAGCGGTGAAAGCGAGCCAGGCGCCGAACGGAAGCATGGCGAAGGCCGTGGTCAATATTGTGAATACGATGGCATGCGGCACGCCCGCGACGAAATAGGCCACGCCGATCAATAATCCCTCGCCTGCGGCGACCAGCACCGTACCGTTCACGGTGCCGCGGATCGCATCGACCATTTGCTCGGCGAGACCCTCTCCCGCCTCACCGAAAAGCCGATCGCAGGTTTCCAGCACGCGGTCCGAGATCGACCGGCCGTTGCGCAGCAAGACGAACAAGGCGATCAGCGAAAAGAACAGAAGAAACAGGCGATGAAGCAGCTGTCCGCCGAACGTTCGAAACAGTTCCGATGCGTTGTCTGCGTTGACGCTTTTCAGCCATGCGGTCGCGGCTTTGGGATCGGAAAGATTGCTGCGCCACCACTGCTCGATGCTCTCTGCGGCGATCGGAAGGCGGGCGAGCCAATCAGGCACTTCGATCCCGCTCTCTCCGGCCTGTTTCATCCAGCCCACGAGCAGATCGCCTTGCTGCGCGATCTGATAGACGGCAAGCGACATCGGCGTAAACAGGATGAGGGCGACGACGAGCGTGAAGACCAGCGGGGCCAGGCTGGAGCGGCCGGAGGTCACGCGTGCCGCAAACTTGGTGTAGAGCGGCCACAGGCTGGTTGCGAGTATCGCGGCCCAGATCACCGCGGGCAGAAAGCCCGCCGCCGTCCACAACGCGAGTGCGACCAGCGCAAGGGCAAGCACGACTCGGGCGTTCATGCGCGCGCCTGCGCCGGTAGGCAGCGGCTTTCGCTCAGTCGTGGTCGGGCCTCTGTCGCTCCGCACCGCCTCGCTCCGCTTGGGCGGACGCTGCTTCGATGCCACGGATTTCGCTCGTTCGGTCATTTGAAGTCGCTGGAGTGCGGAGCTGCAGTGTCGAACTGATCAGCAGGAGAAACGCTGGGTCCAGGCTTCAAGCCGCAACGAGGGGCTTCGGTTCCGCTCGGGAAGAAGTCGCAATGAGCTGGCGCCCTTCGCGGGGCGCGGCTCGGCCGAAGCCGCCCGTGCACCGCGGGCAGGAAATCGCGTTCGCCGCTTACGCCTGCGCCAGTGCCGGTGCGAACACCACCTCGATCAGCGAGCCGGAGTTCGCCGCGCTCTTGATGTTGAAGCGGGCGCGGTTGGCTTCGACCAGGGCCTTGGTCAGCGACAAGCTCAGCGCCGAACTGTCTTCGGCGTCGCCGGGCGGCGGCGTGCGGAACGGCTCCATCGCGGCGGCGACTTCGCGCTCGCTGAGGCCGTGACCGGTGTCGCGGATGCGAAGTGCGACCTCGCCGCGGTCGGTGAGCGCGGTCGAGACGATGACCTGGCCGCCGGCGCTGGCGAGCCGGATCGAGTTCGAGATCAGGTTCATGGTGATCTGCCGCATCGCGCGCGCATCCGCGCTCACCTGCGGCAGGGCATGGCCGAGCGAGGTGCGGATGATGATGCGCTCGCGATTGGCCTGCGGCTGCATCACCACCACGCAGGCCTCGACGAGATCGTTGAGGTTGAGGTTGGCGAAGTTGAGGTCGAGCTTGCCGGTCTCGATCCGCGACAGCTCGAGCAGGTCGTCGATGATGGCGATGACGCGCTCGCCGGAGGCGCGGATGTCCTTCATGTACTCGCCGTAGCGCTCGTTGCCGAGCGTGCCGAAGCGCTCCGAGATCATCACCTCCGAAAAGCCGATGATGGCGTTCAGCGGCGTGCGGATCTCGTGGCTGATCCGCGCCAGCATGTCGGCCTTGGCGTTCGCCGTGCCTTCGACCAGGCGTCGCGCCTGCGTCAGCTCGCTCTCGCCCTGCTTGCTGTGCGAGAGGTCGCGGAACACGGCGAAGAAGTTCGGGCCGTCGGGCCGGGTGCGGCCCATGATCATGGCGAGCGGAATGACGCCGCCTTTCTTCTCGCGTCCCAGCACCTCGCGGCCGTGGTCGAGCAGGCTCGCGATGTCCTGGCTCTTGAGGTTTTCCAGATAGTCGATGACCACATGCTGGCTCTCCGGCGCGAACAGCGTCACCAGATTCTGCTGCATGAGCGTCTCGCCGTCATAGCCGAACAGCGCCTCGGCGCTGCGGTTGCAGGCGTGGATGTTGCCTTCGGCGTCGAACATGACGATGCCTTCGGCCGTGGTGTCGAGGATCGCGGCGAGATCTTCCGCGGCCGCCTCGCCGGCGTCGGGCTCCGGCGCGGTGGGGAAGGTCTCGGGGACAATGGTCTCGGCGGTGATGGTCTCGGCGACGACGGGCGCAACGGGCGCTGCCTGCGGCAGCGCGCAGATCAGCGCATGCGCGCTCTCGCCGTCCCAGTCGATCGCGTGCAGATGCGCCTCGGTGGTCGGCAGCGGCGCTTCGCCATTGGCGAGCGTCGCGCTGATCGTGACAGGCGTGCCGGCTTGCGATGTGCTGCTGGTCGCGGACACGCCGGGCTCGACATAGAGTGCATCCAGCCCGCCGGCGTTCTCAAGTGCGCTCAGGCTGGCATAGCCCATGCGCGCGAGAAACGCGGGGTTGGCGTAGAGCAGGCGGTCGAGCCGATAGATCAGGATGCCGGTCGGCAGCAGGTCGAGCAGCGCGCGGTCGCGCGGGCTGTGGCCGTGCGCGGGCGGCGCGGGCGCGGTCAGCCATTCGGCCGGCGCGTGCGGCGTCTCAGGCTCGGGCTCCGGCGTCGGCGCCTCAGGCGTGATCTCGGCATCCGGCGGCTCGGACGATGCCGCGATGGTTTCCTTGTCGCGTTCGAGGCGCTCGGACAATTGGCGGGCGAGCTCGTTGAACGCGCTGTTCTCGACCGGCGTCAGCGTCGGCGATCGCGTGTCGCCGGGCGCTCGGAACGGCAGGACATTGGGAGGCGTTTCCACTGGCGTTTCCGGATCGGTTGGATGTGAATTCGCGTCGGTTGTGGGGTCGGTCAGTTCGGCTTCAGGCTCGGGCTCAGGCGCGGGCGGCTCGATCGGCGGAGGCGGCGGCTCGGGCTCTGGCTCGGGTTCGACCACATTGGCGGACAGGCTTTGCGGCGCCGCCGGTTCCGCCAAAAGCTCAAAGCGCCTGAGCGCATCGAGCCGGTTGAGGCCGTCGAGATCGCGGCAGACGCCAAAACCCCTGAAGCCCGCGAAATTGCGGTCGCCGTCATAAACCGGAAGCCCGGCAAGCTCGACCGGCAGATGCTCGCCGCCATCGGCGGGCCAGTTCACGGTGATCCCGGCCCAGGTATCCTTGCTCGCAAGCGCCTGCGCCACGCGGCTCTCAGGATCGAGCGCGAAGGCGTCGGCGATCTCGCGCCAGGGGCGGTCGAAGCCGGCGGCCGTGCGCGGGCCGATCAGGTGGATGAATTCGTCAGACAGAAGCACAAAGCGGCCCTCTGCATCCGCCTTCCAGAGGAAGCGCAGCGGATGCTGACGCGGTGCGGGCGGCTCTTCGTGGCCCGACGGCGGCTCGTCCATGCCGGTCACGGTCGGCGCTGCCTGCGGCGACACCATGGCTTCGGCCGAGTTTTCAACCGGAGTTTCTGGCGCGGCTTCGCCCGCTTGCTCGACGGCTTGCTGGATCGAGACGATCTCGGTCGCCGGCTCGCTTGCGGGCGGTTCGTGCGCGATCGTTGCTTGCGGCGCGTCGACCGGCTCGGCAAAGGCGTCGAACAGCGCGATCTCTGATGGCGCCTCGTGCGACGGCGCGGCTTGCACATCCTGCGGCACGGCGGCTGGAGCAGCGGGCGGCGCAGCCTCATGCCGAGCGATGTCTTCTCGGGCGATCTCTTCGCGCGCGACCTCTTCAGCGGCCTCGGGTTCGACCTCATCAGTCGCAGCCGCCGCCTGCTGCACGGCAGGCTCGATCAGCGCGACCAGGCCGACATCGGCCCCGCTGCCGACCCGCTGCAGCACCATCTGCCCGATGCCGATCGGCGTCTCGGCGCGGCCAAGGCTGAGCGCATCGCTGCGCGCTTGTTCGAGGCCGCCCTCGGTGAGATCGCGGAAGCCGAGCAGGGTGCGGGCCGTTTCGCTGGCGCCGACGAACAGGCCGTCGGGCGCGAACGCCGCCATCGGCGTGTTGGCGCCGTCGACAAGACGAAGCAGCCGCTCGACCAGCGGCATGGTGCGCAAGCCGGGGTCCATCGCGGTGACCAGCACGGCGCGTCCGCCATCGGCGAAGTCGAGCCGGGCACAGGCGCAGGTCATCAGCATGCCGAGCCGCGCGCCGAAGCCGCGCAGCCGTTCGAGCCGGATCGCTCCGTTCGCAGGCAGCCGGCCGGCAAGCCGGATGATCTGGCGGCGGTGGCTGTCGGCGGGGCCAAAGGTCTTGTCCGCCAGCGCCGTGGCATGGGCCGCGCCGAACAGTCTTGCGCCGACCGGATTGGCCCAGAGCACGCGCGTGCCGTCGATCGACCAGAGCCAGACGGGCAGCGGCGAGGTCGCGTGCACGGCCAGCCGGGGATCGCCCACGCCTCGCAACTGGAAATCCGAACTCGTCATCCGACCGGCTTCGCGTCCCGCTTGTGCGCATCAGGCTGCCGGGAATGACAGCCTTAAGAAAGGGTTAGTATCGCCCGCGTGCGCGGGCAGGTCCACGGCCCCAGCCTATGCGCCAAGGCCTAAAGCCGCGATAACCTTAATGTCCCCGACCCCGCAAGCCGTAGCCCGTTCGCATCCCCATCCTTCGAGATCCCCGCGTCCGCAGATACCCATGCCGCCCCAGCCTCATCCTGAGGAGACCGCGCAGCGGTCGTCTCGAAGGACGAGGCGCGCGCTCAGGCGCCACCTGATTACCTCAACCACCGGTTCCCCATCCCGGGAACCTCATCCTCCCCGCGATTAAATTTGCGCAATGCACCCCAAAACCCGTTGCGTTGCACAATGTTGACATCTTAGGCAGGCATGGTCTCCGCGCTGGGCGAGCCATCATTCGTTTTGTGTTTCCAGTCTTCGCACCCGTCACCCGGTTGGCCGGCGGGCGCGCCTGAAGGCTCACTCCGTTTTTTCATTAGTGTGAGGGACAAAAGCATGACAGGTACGACTGATCCATTCTCCGCCTCCGTCATTCCGTTCGAGGTTCCGGAGCAGATGCGTGCGTTCGCCGAAAAGGGCGTGTCGCAGGCCCGCGAGAACTACGCCAAGTTCAAGGACGCCGCCGAAACCCACAACGGCACCGTCGAGGCCGTGTTCGCGTCCGCCCACAAG
Organism: Bradyrhizobium sp. WU425; assembly: GCF_021052305.1. Taxonomy (NCBI): domain Bacteria; kingdom Pseudomonadati; phylum Pseudomonadota; class Alphaproteobacteria; order Hyphomicrobiales; family Nitrobacteraceae; genus Bradyrhizobium; species Bradyrhizobium sp. WU425. The sequence goes on from NZ_CP088089.1 coordinate 1,551,411, forward strand.
GGCGTAAGCGAATACACCGCCAAGCTGATGGAGTTCGCGAAGGCCAACACCAAGGCCCATCTGGACTTCACCCAGGAGCTGTTCAGCGTGAAGGCGCCGCAGGATGCGTTCGCGCTGTGGACCAACCATTCCAAGACGCAGCTCGAAACCTTCCAGGCCCAGGCCCGGGAGCTCGCCGAGATCACCCAGCGCGCGGCCACTGCCGCCGCCGAGCCGATCAAGGCTTCCGCCGCGAAGCTCTACCCCGCCGCTTGATCTGGCGCGGCCGTCTCAATTAAGAAACCCGGGCCTAGAGCCCGGGTTTTGCTTTGGAAATAACCTCGCTTGCGGGACGTTTTGAGGGTGTTGCGGCCTTGCCAAAAACGCCCGTTGCACCTAGTTTCCGCCCCGTCCAGCCCCCTCGGTGACCGGCCCTATCAAGGGCGCCCCTCGGGCGGCTCGCAAGGATGCAGTTGTAGCTCAGTTGGTTAGAGCGCCTGTCTGTGGAACAGGAGGTCGGTGGTTCGAGCCCACCCAACTGTACCAATCAAATCAACTATTTAGCATCGCTCACGGTTTGTTCGGAAGATCGTCGAAAAATCCCCTCACAACATTCAAAGCGTCCGGGTCGTCTATCAAAAGTTTTCGCACAGCGCTTTCGCAAAGAGTGCGACTTTTCAAGCCCAGCGCTTTTGCAATGCTGCTTAGGGCTCCGGTGTGACGAAGAGGATAGGGGCTCGATTAGAGCGTCTGTACCGCCCGTTCCGATGTCGGACGTGTAGGGACAGGACATCAAGTCCAGCGCGCTCTGTGCCGGCGCGGGGCGTGCTACTGATTCCGGGTAATGAAGCGTGCGCGTTCGAGTAGTTCATCAAATGTAACAATGTCGATGCTACGGCTTTCGCGGCGAAAGAGCTCGAAGGTGTCGCGCATTATGTTGGCTTCCCTTAGCCCGGCTGTTTTCGAGAACTCATCCCTCGATCCAATGACTAAGATGGTTTTGGCGTTTCGGGTGCGCGCAGTCAGATGCTCGGTCCCGGACCTGTTGTAGTGCTCCCCCGTTTGCGCGAAAGAAAGCCATTCAGCCTTCTGCTCGATAATTTGCGAGACGGCGCTCATGAAATCTCTACTGAACTCCCAGGTGCCCGCACGCCCACGGCGGCCTGTTGCGAAAATTGGCGTACTCGGAGTTTTGATCTCAACGAGGACTGTGTAATCGGTGAAGCTCATCAGGAAATCGATGACCGGCTTGTTCCTGTTGTCCGATCCTCCAGCTCCAACAGTCATCTCTCGGTCAAACTGGCGCATCATCCTATAGTCGAGACCATAACCAAATACCCACTGCTCGCGATCAAAAAAGTCCTGCCATTGTACCTCGCTCCAATCCAAGAGCTGCATATGCTCTTCGTACTCCTGAATTCCCTGCTTGCGACCGAGAAGGATATTGATTTCCTCCGGTGTCAGCGACTGTTGGAGCGTTTGAAGGAGGCTGTTTCGCTGCGCCTCAGTCATTGTCTTAATTCGGCTGACGATCTCGCGATCTGAGGCATCGATGATGGCTTTGGGGCCTGCCTTAGTTGAAATATCTTCGATCTGAAAATTTTCGCTGTTTGAGAGGTCGATAAACTCAATTTTATGAAGAAAGCTCAGGAGCCGGTTGAATTCGTCTGTGCGGAAGCTGAATTCCTCCTTTTCAACAGCTTCGATCCAATCGCCAGCGCGTGTTTTGAAGGTTTGCAGGGTCAATCGTTTTATTTTCTTATCATCTTGGGTGACGAGGGCGGAAACCTGGGTCTTTCGGACAGCGCCGGTCAAGCGAAGGCACATTACGCCGTCTATCTCGCCGAGATGCACCCGGTCGTTTCCTTCGATGACCATCCTAACTTGGCGAACGCACTCTGTATTCCAAGCGTTGAAACGGAAAACCTTAGTAATGTACGTCTTGGCTTGCCTCCGAAGCTTAAAGAAGTTGTAGTCGTCTTGGCCGTTCATATTCCGCCCCTTTGCACACGCGGCCGGTGCTCAACACGGCCAAGCTAGCGATGGACCGTTTCGTTTAACCTTGGAGCCGATCGCGAAGCCGTATTCTTTTGCGAGCCCGACCCGACCTGAACGGGGCGGCTTGTGATATATACACAATTTCCCCGTTCCTTCTCCCGCTCACGTCCCTTGTTCGCGGGAGACTTTCGGACAGAGGTCGAGATCGTAGGCAATATCGAGACGGCAGATAACCGCTCGGAAGCGCGGTGAGAGTGTCGAAACTCCACATGAACCATAGCTGGGCAGTCGCAAGGGGCTGGGGAAGAAGCACTCGTTGCTGAGCGGCTTCGCTACGTCGTCGAGAATATGACGACGATAACGACCATCGCGGTTTAACCAAAAGCGCCGCTCTCAACCCGAGCTTTTATTCGTTAAGCAAGCAGGTATGCTTAAATCATAGTCCGGTTGAGTCGCCTAATTGGTTTGAGGCCGCGCCCTCTGAAATTCTCTAATAAACCTGCCATGCCTCTCGATCATTACGTTTCGCAGGTTCATCTGCGGCAGTTCTATTCGCCTGAACTTGACGGAAAGCAGATGTACGGCTTTCGCAAGCGCGATGGCCGTGTTTTCCCATGCAGTTCAAAAGATGTCTGCCGCGTGCAAAACGGCAGCACGAACGAATATCTACTGAACGATCGAGCGATCGAAGATTTCTTGAAAACAGTCGAACCCAACTACAATCCCGCAATCGCAGAATTGCGAACTGGAAAACCGAGTCGTGATACTGTCCACGTGGTTGCCGGCTTCGCAGCCTACGTAACGAGCTGCTCGCCGGCAGCCATGCGGCTACATTCGGGACCTTTGAGGAGCACGGTTGAAGCCACGGGCAAGATCCTCGACGCATCGGGAGAGATTCCGAGAGCGCCGGAAGCTCTCGGAGGCAAGAGCTATACCGAGTTGATCGAGAGTGGGGTCATCAAAACAGCGATCGACGAGAAGTACCCTCAAGCCCTTGGCATCAGTGGAATCATGGAGCGGGTGAACATCTGGGGGAATTCCGCCTGGGATATCGTTGTAAACGAATACGCCAAGGATAGCCCCTTCTTTACGAGCGATTTCGCAAGTGGAATTGAGACGTCTAACGATCCAAGAATCATCAACAGGCTGGTGCCGCTAGCTCCCGACATTGCTTTACGTATTCGCCCCGATCTTGATGCGCGCGATCTAAATATGGACGCAACATTCAAGGCTTTTCGTTGCCGTCTGCTGACGCCTTCCCGGAACGAAGTCCGCGCTATAAATCAAGCCATTGCCAGATGCGGAGAAGAACTCATCTTTTTTCGCGACCATCACGAATGGGTCGAACGCTTCCTAAATAAGCATCGGTCCTTTCGCGTTGAACCCGTAACCACCGAACTCAAGACGCCTACGGGATATGCCTTGATCTCAACCATTCGGGTCAAATCCATCAAAGACGGCGATTGAGCTCAAACTACGATGACAGTGCACTGAATTCTATCATGCAGGATTACAGTGACACTGCACAAAACTGTCGACGCGGGGAGTGCCCTGTCCGCAACGCTGCTCAAAGCCAGTTTTGTGACGCCGTCACCGTAGCTCCCCGGTCCGCAATGCGCTATCGGTAGCTTGCTAAAGACATTCATGCACAAGCAAGCCAGGCGAAAAACATCGTGAGTTTCTTCGAGCGTCTCAAGACAGAAGCATCCGTTGAGTGGCGGGCCTACACCGAGCATCCCTTCCCGAACGGATTGGCGGACGGCTCGCTCCCCGAAGCGGCGTTTCGTCACTATCTCGTTCAGGACTATCTGTTCCTCATCGACTTCGCTCGCGCCTACGCGCTCGCAGTCTACAAGTCGCCCAAGCTCGCCGACATGCGTGAAGCCGCGGCCGGCCTGTCGGCCATCCTCGATGTCGAGATGAACCTGCATGTGAAGCTCTGTGCTGACTGGGGTCTATCGCCAACCGACCTTGAGCAGGCCCCTCCGGCGGCCGAGATGCTGGCCTATACACGCTACGTGCTCGACGCGGGAATGCGCGGCGACCTGCTGGCACTCAAGGTGGCGCTTGCCCCCTGCGTGATCGGGTACGCGGAGATCGCAACGCGGCTCGCCTCGCTCCCCCTCGCGGACGCTGCGACGAACGCCTACCGCGTCTGGATCGCCGAGTATGCCGGCGCGCCGTACCAGGAGGTCGCTGCCAAAGCGCAGGCGCACATGGAGCATCTCGCCGATCTCTACGCCACACCGGCCCGCGAGGCAGAGCTGATTGCGATCTTCAAGGAAGCCACCCGACTCGAGGCGGACTTCTGGCAGATGGCCTGGCGCGCGGGCCAGCGTGTTCAATAACTCTTTCGGCAGTCAGGTTCACAACCTGAACGTCATACAATTCGAATTACTATGACAGTGCACCAAACTCACCAACGTCAGGCGACACTAACAGAACCTCACCACGCGTCACGCAATCATCGCCTTGATCTGCGCAGTGTCCGCAAACTCGATCAGCTCGATGATCTTGCCGTCCTTAAATCTGAACAGATCCAGGATCTCGGTGCTTGAAGCCTGCCCGGTCGGGCGGTATCGAACGACGAGGCGGGAATGGACGGCGACGCGATCTCCGTCGACCAGCTCAGCCAGGATTTCGCGACCTTCGAAGCCGAATTCATCAATCAATCTACTGAAAGCTCCACGCAGGGTCTGATGTCCCTGCATAGTCCCTGTCAGTTCGAGCGCGCTCTTGTCGCCCATCAACGTGAACAAGCCCTCGGGATGAAAGGCCGTCACCAAGCCCTCGGCATTACCGCCGTCGCGTGCTGCGTAAGCGCTTCTGATCACTGCCAGTCTCTCTTCATGCTGTCCCATATCACCCTCCCTGCAGGACGTATCAAGTCAGCCTAGCGACCTTTGCGTGTAAACGCAAAATCATCGAGTTGAGGGGGGCGAAGGCTCAGCACGCCACGAAGCAGGATCGGTCGCTTTCGTTCCCCCATTTCGGGAGAAATCGGCGTTGGGCAACGCCGAACCTTTTCACGACCTTGGGTGTTTGTTTTGCGGCAGGACTGACAACGCTGAGGAGCTCAGACATGAACGGACTTATCTATCTGGTCGGACTCGTCGTCGTGATTGGTGTGGTGCTCTCGTTCCTGGGCCTGCGCTGATTGTATTTGGGAGGTGGTGCGGCGCACTCGCCAAGCTCGGATACCTCACCTCGCTACCACCATCACCACCACCGGCAACGTCACAGCCGGCCAGCAGCGTGCCCGGCGCCACCGCAACTGACACCGGGTTCACCCGCCGCCGCGAAGATGTACGTATTCGCGCAGGTCGGTCACCTGCAGTGGCTCGAGCGCGCATACCACCGGGATGCTCGGCTTCTCGCCCTCACGAAGCACGAAGCCACAGCTCCGTCGGGAAATCAGTCTGCCAGCTACCCGCCCCATCACGGCGTCGGGGCGACCACATCCTTGAAGTCAGACAAAGCGCGAATGGCTGCCGTTCTGTTCAACACAAATCGCTTCACTTCCTCTTGCTGGCTCGAACTCAAATCCGTCCAGTGATGTTTTTCAGTTGGGAAGCTGATCAGAAGGCCTTCGCTGCGGTGCTGTGCGACTTGGACAGGAACAACGTCATCAGGTGTGTCGACGAGATACTGGTCTGACGGATGATTTTCGGCTTTGAGTGTTCCGGATTGCACCTGATTGGATACCTCGGGAATACCCAACGAGAAACCGAGCGCCTTCAGATCGAAGACCAATGAGCCGGGATGAGTATCGACGCTGACGAACTGGAGAAAGCTGGTCTGCGACTTGGTCACGCCGGTTTTAAGATGACCGTGAACGACCCGCACGAGCTGGCCTTCCGATCCGTTGATCCAGTCTTCGAAGTCCATGAGCGGCGTCGTGAACACGACCGGCTTGCCCACTTGCGCATCCCGCAATTGTTTGGGATCGAACTTGTCGAAGCTCACGGGCGACACCTTGGGCACCTTCTTGAACATGCCGGCACCGATGGTCAGATCACCGCCGATAATCGGCCCAAAAAGCGAAAGTTCGCGCCCTGTACTCAAGTTCTTGATCTTCACGCGGAGCAAGCTCGATTTGACGCCGATACCCGAGGCGCCAAAGAGCGCTGCGATTTTCATCTCCCAGAAGGTGCTCGGCGCATAAACAAGCCGAGGCGGACGGTGCACCTTCTTGTAACCGCCCGTACCTGTCCAAACTAGGTCGACCATGAGGACGACACTGCGATCGATGGCGGCGTTATCTTCGCCGGCCGTCGGAAACGGTTCCGTGCTCCCGACTGCCTTTTGGCCAAGCGCGACGGGCAATCCCGGCAGCTGCATTTTGACGATGGGATCGACCTGGTCGAAGATCGTTTTCGCCCTGAATTCCGATAGGCGTTGGTTCAGTGCGGATGCCGCCGCCTTCGTGCGGGCACCTCTCCAGCGTCGGCTGGCGTGACCAACGCATGTGATGCGGACCGAAACCGTCCCATCTTTGGGAATGCCCATGGAACTGCTCCTATATTGCAGGTCTCTTTTTGGTCAGTTGAGCGTTTCGACCGGTTCAATGCGCCGAAATGGATTTATCACGCGTGTGCTGTCAGGGGTTCCACGCAGATCACACAGCTTTGGACAGCGACGACAAGGTGTCGCCACGAACGCTGATGTGCGGATTGCGTTCGGTGCTAAACAGCTGGACGACATCAAAGAAGTTTTTGCTCCAAAGCGAGTTATCGCGCACAGCCTGCCTCACCTCGCCACCACCCACACCACCACCGGCAACGTCACCGCCGCCAGCAGCGTGCCCAGCGCCACCGCGCCCGACACCGGGTTCACCAGCCGCTGATACTGAACCGCGAAGATGTACGCATTCGCGCCGGTCGGCATCGCCGCGAACAGCACGACCACGCCGGCTGCGAGCGGCGGCAGGTCGAGCAGTTTTGCCAGCACGAAGGCGGCCGCCGGCATCGCCAGCAGTTTAAGCGCGCTCATCACGACCACGCTCAACATCTCGCCCTTGACCTCGAACCTGAACAGATTGATGCCGAGCGCGATCAGCGCCGCCGGTGATCCCGCCTGCGCCAATAGCTCGACGGTCCGGTCGACGACGGGATGCAGGCCGAGGCCGGTGAGGCGCCAGACGAGGCCGAAGCCGATCGCCAGCATGATCGGGTTGCGGGCGAGATCGCGCAGCACCGGCACGATCAGCGACGCGGCCGAGGCGGTCTGCTTGCGGTCGACCAGCTCCATCTGCAGCGTGCCGCAGAGCCAGAGCAGCGGCGTGTTCACCGACAGGATCAGCGCCATCGGGCCTGCCGCCTCATTGCCGAGCGCCGAGAGCGTCAGGGGAATGCCGAGCATCACGATGTTGCCGTAGACCGAGCCGATCGCGAACACGACGCCGTCCTCGCGGTCCTCGCGCCGTTGCCGCAGCAGCGCCGACAGCGTCAGCGCCGCGATCCAGGTCAGCGCGAGCGCGCCATAATAGGCGCCCCACATCCGCCACGGGCTGACGCCGGAAAATTCCGAGACGACGATGGTGCGGAACAGCAGCGCAGGGATCGCGATGCTGAAGGCGAATTCGGAGATACCCTTGTGCGCGGTCTCCGAGACGAAACGAAACAGCACCGCGGCATAGCCGGCCGCGATCAGCGCGAACACCGGCGCGACGATCAGCACCGTGGTCATGCGCCGCTACGACCCCATCTCGATGATCCTGCGCGCCATCCGCACATTGGCATAGTCGATCATCTTGCCGTCGAGCGTCACCGCGCCCTGGCCCTGCGCCTCGGCGTGCTCCATGGCCGCGACCACCCGCCGCGCGTGCGCGAGCTCGGTGTCGGACGGGACGAACGCCCGCAGCGTCGGCTCGATCTGGTCGGGATGGATCACCTGCTTGCCGTCGAAACCCATCGCAGCCGCCTTGAGCGCGCTGCTTTCCGTCAGTTTGCCGTCCCGGAACGCGCCGCACGGACCGTCGATCGCGCGTAGCCCGAACGCGCGCGCGGCCACCAGCAGGCGCATCATCGGATAGGCGAACAGATCGAGCTGCGCCGAGGCATAGCCGCTCTGGGCGGAGCCCACGTGGCGGTAGCCGTCCGGCGACGCGCCGATTTCCGAGGAGCGGGCGCCGATCGACGCCGCGAAATCGCCGACACCGAGATGAAGGGCCGCGACGCTGTCGTGCGCGGCGGCGAGCGCGTCGACATTGACGAGACCCAGCGCGGTCTCGATCAGCAGTTCGAGCGCAACAGGCGAGGGGCGATCGGGCGCGGCCGCACGCAGCTGATCGGCAATGGCGGCGATGTCGCTCGCCCGCTCCGCCTTCGGCACGATCACCGAATCCAATCTGGGAAGCGCAGCGAGCGTGCCGATTTCCTGCGCGATGAAGGGGCTGTCGACCGCATTGATCCTGACCGCGACGACCTTGTTGCCCCAATCCAGCGAGGACAGCGCCCGCGCAGCTTCTTCCAATGCCGTGCTCTTCTCGGACGGCGGCACCGCGTCCTCGAGATCCATGAACACCGCATCCGCGGCCGAGGCAGCGGCCTTGGCGACGAGACGGGAGCGATGCGCGGGAACGGCCAGATAGACCCGCGTCGGCCGCTGAGGCGCCATCGTCATGTCTCCTTTGCGAGACCGAGCTCGCTGAGGATGGATTGGTTGTGCTGCCCGACGTCGGGCACGGGATCCATCCGGGGCGACAGCCCTGGAATGGTGAGAGCCGGCAGGAAGCTCATCACCGGTCCGCTCGGAGATCCCACCGTTTGCACCCTTGAGCGGGCGCGGAGCTGCTCGTGCTCCAGGAAGGCCTCGACCGAATTCAGATGCGCGTTGGCGATCGAGGCCTCGTCGAGCAGCCGCAGCACCTCGTCACTGGTCATCGCTGTAAAACGCTGCTCGATATGGACCTGCAGATCGTCCCTGTTCTGCATGCGCAGCGGATTGCTGCGGAAGCGGGGGTGGTCGGCAAGGGCCGCCTCGCCAAGCACGACGGCGCACAGCGATCGCCATTCCCGGTCGTTCTGGATGCCGAAGAAAATCGTGTTGCCGTCTCCGACGCGGAACGGGCCATACGGCGCTATCGTTGCGTGCCTTGCCCCGGTTCGCGGCAGCGGCCGGCCCGTGCTCTGCGTGTAGAAGGCGGGATAGCTCATCCAGTCCGTGATGGAATCGAACAGCGAGGCCTGGAAGGCGGTGCCCTTGCCGGTGCGCTCGCGGCGATATAGCGCCATCAGCACGCCGTTGAGGATGTACATGCCGGTGGCGATATCGACCACCGACAGCCCAACCTTGGCGGGCTCCGCCTCGGTGCCGTTGATGGCGAGAACGCCGGCCTCGCACTGCACGAGGAGATCGTAAGCCTTCTTGTCGCTGTAGGGACCGCCCGCGCCATAGCCCGACACGTCGCAGGCGATGATCCGGGGAAACTTCCGCAGCAGCGAAGCGGCATCGAGGCCCAGCCGCTCCGCCGCACCGGGCGCCAGGTTCTGGATGAAGACGTCGGCCTGCGGCAGCAGGGCCTCGAGCACCTTCTGGCCATCAGGGCTCTTGATGTCGATGGCGAGGCTTTCCTTCGACCTGTTGGTCCAGACGAACTGGCTCGACATCCCGTTCATCACGTGATCGTAGTCGCGGCAGAAATCGCCGTCGCCCGGCCGCTCGATCTTGATGACGCGGGCGCCCCAGTCCGCAAGATGCCGGCTGGCCAGAGGAGCCGCGATCGCCTGCTCGAGCGAGACCACCGTCACGCCCGACAGCGGCAGCTCCGCCTCATGTCGCTCCATGCAATCGTCTCCGCTCCTGCTCACGCTTTTGTCCAGCGCAGGAGACAAGCCGACCACCCCACGCACGTTCTGTGATGATGGCATCATGCTCCTGTTTTGCCCGACGAGTCAAACGCGATTTCGTAAAATCCGCAAAAATGCGATCCGCAAAGTTCAATCGCCACATGGACTTGGCTACTGTGCATGGGGTTGTTTTCGCGTTTTTTGTTTTGGGGGTCCCTGTTGCCGAGACCGCACACGTCCCGCCTTTCGCATCTCCCCTCGGTTGCCAACGAACCCCCGTTCACCCACTATCGTCTCCGACTCGACATTTGGGGGGATCGATGCCGGCGTTCCGTTTCAAGAAAACCTTGGCTGCCGCGATCACGGGGATCGCCCTGGCCGTCCTGATCCAGCCGGGTGAAGCCTTTGCCTACTCCCAGGAGGAGCAGCAGGCCTGCACGCCGGATGCGATGCGGCTGTGCGGCGAGTTCGTTCCGAACGTCGACGCCATCACCGCCTGCATGATCCAGAAGAAGTCGCAGCTCTCGCCGCAGTGCCGCGCGTTCTTCCGGCCTGGACCGGAGCCGGGCATGGCGGCCGCGCCCCGCGCCGGAAAGCCGACCAGCATCGCGCCCAGGAGCTCGGCCCGGACGGCGAAGAAGAGCACCAAGCCGGCCAAGAAGAAGAAAGCCAGCGAAGGCTGAACGCGGGCGCCGCGTTCCCTTTTTGAAACTCGATCATGCCCGGGCCACAGCGCGCAGTGCGTTTGATGTCCCGGGCATTTGCGTGTCCGACTCCTCGCTCGCTGTCTTCTGAGTCAAACTGACCCAGGCATCAGCCCCACACCAGCCCCCCGGACTCCTTTTGTTCGCCTCCGCGCGCAGACGCTTGCGACCACTCAGAGAGGGAAACAGCCCCGGAACGGTTTGCGCGGCGAGGTTGCATTCCATTTTTTCCCGCCGGACTGCTCAAAAAACGCACGATTGCTTGGCGTGAAGCGTCGTAGCGCGCAGCAGTGTGACTCAAAAGCCAACGCGCTTTGTTATTTCATGGCGCCAGCATAACTTATGATAAATTTTTCTTTCCCGAATCACCGCGGTGATTCATTTTCGCCGCCTGGGGTCAATCTGGAGGCAGAGGTATGAACGTTATTGTTTTTGCATCGCGTAAAGGTGGCTCAGGCAAGAGTACCCTGGCCGCGCATCTCGCCGCGCAGATCAAGGCGACCAAGCCGATCCTGCTCGTCGATGCCGATCCGCAAGGCTCGCTCACGCTGTGGCACAAGCTGCGTGGCACCAACGAGCCGCCGATCAAGTCCGCGGTGAACTCGGTCAGCGGCATCGTCTCCGCGGCCAAGCGCGACGGTTATGAATGGGTGTTGATCGACACGCCGCCAAACCTGTCGGCCGTCGTCGACGACGCCATCCGCAATGCCACCATGGTGGTGATTCCTGCCCGTCCCGGCGTGTTCGACGTCAACGCGGTGCAGGAAACCATCCAGATGTGCCGTGCGGCGCGCAAGCCCTACGCGGTCGTGCTCAACGGTGCGCCGGCGCGCCGCGACGAGTCCGAAAGCCCGATCGTCACCATCGCCCGCGAGGCGCTGGCGAAGTTCCGTGCTCCGGTGTGGGGCGGCCAGATCACCAACCGTTCGGATCTGCTGATGGCGCTGAGCCACGGCGAGGGCGCGCGGGAATATCAGGCCGAGAGCCGCGCGGCGCAGGAAATCGCAAGGCTGTGGGCGGCGATCGAACGTTCGGTGAAGGCTATTCGCGGCACGGCGTCGGCGTCCGGCGCAATGCACAAGCAGGCGGCGTAATCTTCATAAATCATTCCCCCGACGAAAAACGCGCGGATATCCGCGCGTTTTGCGTTTTCGGGCGAGCACGATCCGGAAAAGTGTGAAGCGGTTTTCCGATAAGATCGTGCTCAAGAAAGTGGATGAAAGTTATGCCACCATCAGCATGTAGAACACGATCACCGGCGACAGAGTGAGGATCACCGACCAGATGCCGGCGGCCCAGAGAATGTCCTCGGTGGTGAAGCCCTGCTTTCCAGCGTCGTAATGCGACGCCATTTCGTTATGACTATTCACAAACGCCCCCGCGATTTCTTCGCTTATGGGCATGAACGCTACACGGGATATTTTAAAATTCCGGGTCGCAGTTTCGCGCGCTTTTGAACACAGCTGCTACCACGAGTTAACCATCGCGACGCGCTGGCATCACGCCAGCCAGACTCGAAACACCAGCACCGGCATCAGGCCGAGCATCACCGCCCAGAAGCCGAACGACGACACCACCACAATTCCCCGCAAGAAATCAGCCGACGCGAACATGTCTGCCGCCGTCGGGCGGATGCGTTGCCCCATGATCATTCCCCCATTTGAAAAGACTTTGAATGAAGACGATAGGCGCGATTGCGTAAACGAGCCGTGGATGCGCCATGCGGCAGCAGCGAAGGCCGTTGGGGCGGGGTTAACCACGCGCACGCTCTATCACACCCTCTCCCCGTTCTTGCGGGGAGAGGGTGGGGTGAGGGGCTATCAGCTACGCCGCGACTTGCATCCGCCGTTCGATCTCGCGGTCGAGCTGGACTGCGAGTTCGCTGCCGATCTCGACCATCGGCAGGCGCACTTCGGGGCTGTCGATCAAACCCGTGCGCCACAGCCAGTATTTTGCCGGCGCGGGACTGGGCTCGGTGAACAACAGGCGCGTCAGGTCCGCGACCTCCTGCCAGCGCGCCAGCGCTGCATCGTGATTGCCGCGCTTCAGCTCGGCATGGACAGCCGCGAACGTCGCGGTCTCGAGATGGGCTGACAGCACGATGCCGCCATCGGCGCCGTCGCTGAGCGCCTCGAAATAATTCGCATCCTCGCCGGTCAGCACGCGAAAGTCCGCAGGCCTGTCGCGCAGCAGCGCGATGGATTGCTCGCGGCTTGCGCCGCAATCCTTCAGGCCGATGATGTTCGGATGCCCGGCAAGCCGCAGCAGCGTCTGGTTGGTGATGTTGACCGAGGTGCGATAGGGGATGTTGTAGAGCGCGAGCGGCCAGGCGGCGTGATCGGCGAGCGCCTCGAAATGCGCCAGAAGGCCGCGCTGCGAGGGCCGCACATAATACGGGCTCGCGATCAGATAACCGTCGATCGGCCAGTCCGCGGTCTCGTCGAGACGCTCCTTCAGCCGCGAGGTGTCCGCGCCTGAAAGTCCGAGGCAGATCGGAAGCTTGCTGTGGCCGGTGGTCAGCTCGTCGCGCACGATGGCGACGAGGCGTTCGAGTTCGGCTTCGCGCAGCGTCATGCCTTCACCGGAGGTCGCCCCCAGGATGAAGCCGTCGACGGCCTGCCCGCTGTAATGCCGTGTCAGCCGGCGCAGCGACCTCTCGTCGAGAGCGCCGTCGCGAAACGGCGTTATCAGCGGCAGCCAGAGCCCGTGCAATTGTTCCTGTAGTCCGGTCATGTTCCATCTCCTTCTCGGGAAAAATCCTGAGACGGGGCACATGAAAAAACCCCGTCCAGGCGGCGGGGTTTTCGAAGTTTCGGCTCGCGATGACGAAGGCTGTTAGCGCGCGCAAAAATCCGAGGTCCCCAGATGGGGGCCTTTTTTCGAGGCGACTGCCTGCGAGGAGATTGCGCACGACTTCGTGATCATTCGCAAATGATGCGGGGTAAGCATGGAACTGTCAATACACGCGGAGGGCGATGGCCGGATTTGCCAAAAAAAAGCCGGGCTCGATCGAGCCCGGCTTAAGGTATTGGCCACGTGAGGCCGACACAATCACCTTCCAAGAGGGATTACTGAACTCCCGCGCCACTGGAGGAGGGGGACAAATGCGCAACGCGAAGGCTCAGCGTAGAAACATTATGGGCTAGCCTCGCGCCATGCATCAAGCGTCCAAGCCGCATGTCAGACATGCGGAAATCAGGACGGCCAGCGCTGCGCTTTGCTCACCACGAAGTCGCGGAACACTTGCACGCGCGCGACCGTCTTCAGCTCTTCCGGATAAACAAAATACGTATCGAGCTGGATCGAATCCGATTCGCCGAACAGCTGCACGAGGCGGCTCTGTTCTTCGATCAGATAGTCCGGCAGCGCCGCGATGCCGAGGCCCTGCTGACAGGCGCGGACGAGGCCGAGAATGTTGTTGACCCTGAAATAGGCTTCGCGCGGACCCGAGCCGTTGCGCCCCGCTTCGACCAGCCAGTTGCGGTTCTGAAGATGCGGGGCGAAGTTGCCGTCAGAGAGCGTGATGATGCGGTGGGAGTCGAGCTCCTCCAGCGTGCGCGGCGTGCCGAAGCGCTTGATGTAATCAGGCGAGCAATAGGCGTGGAAGCCCATCGCGAACAGCTTGCGCTGAATGAGATCCGGCTGCGTCGGCTTGCGGGTGCGGATCGCGACGTCGGCCTCCCGCATCGACAGGTCGAGCTCCTCGTCGGTGACGATCAGCGAGATCCGGATTTCCGGATAGAGCGCGGTGAATTCGCCGAGCCTGGGGATCAGCCAGTTGATGCCGACGCCGGGCGTGGTGGTGATCTTGAGATCGCCACTCGGCCGCTCGCGGCTGTCGGTCAGTTTCGCGCGCGCCGCCTGCAGCTGCATGAAGACGTCATGGGCGGTGCGGAACAGGAGGTCGCCCTGTTCGGTGAGGATCAGGCCGCGGGCGTGGCGGTGGAACAGCGAGACCGAGAGCTCCTGCTCCAGTGCCGAGACCTGGCGTGACACCGCCGATTGCGACAGGCCGAGCTGCTCGCCCGCGTGCGTGAAGCTGCCCGCTTCCGCCGCGGCGTGAAACACCTTCAGCTTGTCCCAGTCCATATCCGTAAATCCGTCGCGTGTTCTTGCCATGATGTCTATTCCGCTGCCGCGCGCTCGCTGGCGCGCAGGGCCAAAAATCGTTCCGCCTCGAGCGCCGCCATGCAGCCGAGGCCGGCCGCCGTGACCGCCTGACGATAGGTCTCGTCGGCGACGTCGCCGGCGGCGAACAGGCCGGGGACCGAGGTCGCGGTCGAGTTCGGGGCGACCTCGACATAGCCCGACGGTTTCAGCTTGACCTGCCCAGCCACGAGCTCGGTCGCCGGGGCATGCCCGATGGCGATGAAGACGCCGTCGGTCGGCACATCGGTCAACGCGCCGGACTTGACGTTCTTCAGTCGCACATGGGTGACCTTGTTCGGGTTCTCGGTGCCGCAGATCTCGTCGACGGCTGAGTCCCAGACCACCTTGATCTTCGGGTGCTTGAACAGACGCTCCTGCAGGATGCGTTCGGCGCGGAAGTGATCGCGACGATGCACGATGGTGACCTGCGAGGCATGGTTGGTGAGATACAGGGCTTCTTCGACCGCGGTATTGCCGCCGCCGACCACCACGACTTGCTTGTTGCGGTAGAAGAAGCCGTCACAGGTGGCACAGGCCGACACGCCGCCGCCCTGGAATTTCGCTTCGGACGGCAGCCCGAGCCAGCGCGCCTGGGCGCCGGTGGCGAGGATCACGGTGTCGGCGAGATAGACGTCACCGCTATCGCAGGTGAGGCGAAAGGGTCGCTGCGAGGTGTCGAGCTTCGTCACCAGATCGGTCTTGATCTGGGTGCCCACATGCAGCGCCTGCTTCTCCATCTGCTCCATCAGCCAGGGGCCCTGGATCACGTCGGCGAAGCCGGGATAGTTCTCGACGTCGGTGGTGATGGTGAGCTGGCCGCCTGCCTGGATGCCCTGGATCAGGATCGGCTCGAGCATCGCGCGCGCGGCGTAGATCGCCGCCGTGTAGCCTGCGGGGCCGGAGCCGATGATGACGACCTTTGCATGGACAGCGGCGGACATTTCGACAGATGCCTTTCACGGGGGACTGCAGCGCGGGCGCGGAACGTGCCGGGAGGCCTCGCGGAGGCGCTGAAATATCAGAGGTAATCTAAGCCTTCTGGTGAGCTATGCAAGAATTGCATTCCCTATCGGCGGATTTTTCCAACAGGGAACAAAAGTCGATTGCGCTGCACGCGCAATAAAATTGCGCCGGTCGTGCGGTCTGGGCTATGAGGATTGCGACAAAGCCACCGATACCGCCGCAAGACCAGGAGTTCCAATCACGTGTCGCGGAACCTAGACGAGATCGACCTGAAGATTCTCACCGAGATTCAGGCCGACGGTCGAATCACGAATGTCGAGCTGGCCAAGCGCGTCGGCATTTCGCCCCCGCCCTGCCTGCGCCGCGTGCGGGCGCTGGAGGAGGAGGGGTATATCCACGGCTATCGCGGGCTTCTGGATGCACGCAAGCTCGGCTTCGACGTCACGGTGTTTGCCGCAGTGCACCTCTCCAGCCAGGCGGAGGCCGATTTGCGCGCCTTCGAGGAGTTCGTCCGCGCCGAGCCGCTGGTGCGCGAGTGCTGGATGCTGTCGGGCGAAGTCGATTTCATCCTGAAATGCGTCGCACCCGACATGGCCACCTTCCAGGATTTCGTCACCCACCTGACCGCCGCCCCGCACGTCCGCAACGTGCGGACCTCGCTGGTGCTGCACAATTCGAAATACGAGGCGGCCGTGCCGCTCGACGTGAGAGGAAGAAGGTAGTTCGTCCTCTCCCCGCAGGCGGAGCGAGGTGGAGTAAGCCGCACCCCCTCGGCAACACTAGATACAAAAGGCCGCGCATCGCGCGGCCTTTTCAAATCACGCGCGACGGCAAATCGTTATCGCCACTCCACCTTGGTGATCTCATAAGCCTTGGCGCCGCCGGGTGCGTTGACCTCGACTGTTGAGCCCTTCTTCTTGCCGATCAGCGCGCGCGCGAGCGGCGAGGTGATGGAGATGCGGCCCTTCTTGGCGTCGGCCTCGACCTCGCCGACGATCTGCCACACCGTCTTCTTTTCGGTGTCCTCGTCGACCAGTGTCACGGTCGCGCCGAACTTGATGGTGTCGCCGGACAGCTTCGAGATGTCGATGATGTCGGCGCGCGCCAGCTTGTCCTCGAGCTCGGCGATGCGGCCTTCATTGTGGGACTGCTCTTCCTTCGCGGCGTGGTATTCCGCGTTCTCCGAAAGGTCTCCGTGCGAGCGCGCCTCGGCGATATGCTCGATGATCCGCGGACGGTCCTCCGACTGGCGCTTCTTCAGTTCTTCCCCGAGCGCGGCAAAGCCGCCCGCTGTCATCGGTACCTTTTCCATCTCTTCTCTCGTCCTTCGGTCGCGCGCGCCCTGAAAAGTCAGCGCGCACGCAACTTGATTCGTCAGTCTGTCCGGGGGCTCAACGCGCGTGCCGCCGAACGTTCATATGGGCTTGGCACCGGAACAGAACAACCATATGGCCGGACAGTTCCTCCGGCCATAGTGGCTTCACCGCCAATCACTTAACAGAAGGTTGGGCCTTCCGCTCGCGATCAGGTTTCCGAAAAGTAGCTCTGCAGGGTCCGAACCTCAAGGTCCCCGCCCAGATAGGCGCGGATGCCCTGCGCGGCCGCCACGGCCCCGGAAAGAGTGGTGTAATACGGCACTTTATGCAAGAGGGCCGCGCGCCGCAGAGAACGGCTGTCGGCGAGCGCCTGCGGGCCTTCGGTGGTGTTGAAGACGAGCTGGACGTCGCCATTGGTGATGGCATCGACGATGTGCGGCCGGCCCTCCAGCACCTTGTTCACCTTCTCGGTCGGGATCCCCTGGTCGGTCAGGAAGCGGGCCGTGCCCGACGTCGCCAGCACCTTGAAGCCGAGCGAATGCAGCTCGCGAACGGCCTCGGTGATGCGCGTCTTGTCGCTCTCGCGAACCGAAACGAACACCGTGCCCTTGCGCGGCACCCGCGTGCCGCCGCCGAGCTGGCTCTTGGCGAACGCCACCGCAAAGGAGCGGTCGATGCCCATGACCTCGCCGGTCGAGCGCATCTCGGGGCCGAGCACGGTATCGACCCCGGGGAAGCGGGCGAACGGAAACACCGATTCCTTCACGCCGACATGATCGAGGTTCGCCTTCTTCAGCTTGAAATCGGCAAGCTTCTCGCCGGCCATGACGCGCGCCGCGATCTTCGCGACAGGCGTACCGACCACCTTGGCGACAAAGGGCACCGTGCGCGAGGCCCGCGGATTGACTTCGAGCACGTAGATCTCGCCGTCCTTGATGGCGTATTGCACATTCATCAGGCCGACGACGTCGAGGCCGAGGGCCAGCTCGCGGGTCTGCCGCTCCAGCTCCTCGATCATCTTGTCGTCCAGCGAGTGCGGCGGCAGCGAGCAGGCGCTGTCGCCGGAATGGATGCCGGCTTCCTCGATGTGCTCCATGATGCCGACGATGAAGGTGTCCTTGCCGTCGCAGAGGCAGTCGACGTCGATCTCGGTCGCATCGGACAGATAGCGGTCGAACAGCAGCGGATTCTTGCCGAGCACGGTGTTGATCTGGCCGGTCTTGTCGTTCGGGTAGCGCGCCTTGACGTCGCCCGGCACCAGCTCCGGCAGCGTGCCGAGCAGGTAATCGCTGAGCTGGTTTTCCTCGCGGACGATTTGCATCGCGCGGCCGCCGAGCACGTAGGACGGGCGCACCACCAGGGGCAGCCCGAGATCGGTTGCGACCAGGCGCGCTTGCTCCACCGAATAGGCGATGCCGTTCTTGGGCTGCTTCAGCCGCAGCTTGTCGAGCACCCGCTTGAAGCGGTCGCGGTCTTCCGCAAGGTCGATGGCGTCGGGCGAGGTGCCGAGGATCGGCACTTCGGCGGCTTCCAGCGCACGCGCGAGCTTGAGCGGGGTCTGGCCGCCGAACTGCACGATGACGCCGTGCAGCGTGCCGTTGGTGCGTTCCTTCGCGATGATCTCCAGCACGTCCTCGGCGGTGAGCGGCTCGAAATAGAGCCGATCGGCGGTGTCGTAGTCGGTCGACACCGTCTCCGGGTTGCAGTTGACCATGATGGATTCGTAGCCGGCGTCGTGCAGCGCGAAGCAGGCGTGACAGCAGCAATAGTCGAACTCGATGCCCTGGCCGATGCGGTTCGGTCCGCCGCCGAGGATGATGACCTTCTTCCTGTCGGACGGCGAGCTCTCGTCCGCAGGCGTGCCCGCGAATGGCGCCTCATAGGTCGAGTACATGTAGGCGGTGGGCGAAGCGAACTCGGCCGCGCAGGTATCGATGCGCTTGTAGACCGGGCGAACGCCGAGCGCGTGGCGCTTCGCCGTGACCTCGGCCTCCGTCGTCTCCGCGATCACCGCGAGCCGGGCATCGGAGAAGCCCATGGCCTTGAGCGTGCGCATGCCGAAGGCGTTGCCCGGCAGGCCGTTCTTGCGGACCTTCGCTTCCATCTCGACGATGCCGCGCATCTCGCTGAGGAACCACGGATCGATCTTGCAGGAATTGAAGATCTCCTCGTCCGACCAGCCGAGCCGCATCGCCTGCGCGACCTGGAGCAGCCGGTTCGGTGTCGGCGTGCCCAGCGCAGCGCGGATCGCATTCTTGTCGTCGTCGCGGCCGAGGCCTTCGATCTCGATCTCGTCAAGTCCGGTGAGGCCGGTCTCGAGCCCGCGCAATGCTTTCTGAAGGCTTTCCTGGAAGGTGCGGCCGATCGCCATGACTTCGCCGACCGACTTCATCGACGTAGTCAGCGTGGTGGAGGCACCGGGGAATTTCTCGAAAGCGAAACGCGGCACCTTGGTGACGACATAGTCGATCGTCGGCTCGAACGAGGCCGGCGTGGCGCCGCCGGTGATGTCGTTGGCGATTTCGTCGAGCGTGTAGCCGACCGCAAGCTTGGCGGCGACCTTTGCGATCGGAAAGCCGGTAGCTTTCGAAGCCAGTGCGGAAGAGCGCGACACGCGCGGGTTCATCTCGATGACGACCATGCGGCCGTCTTCCGGGTTGACGCCGAACTGCACGTTGGAGCCGCCGGTCTCGACGCCGATCTCGCGCAGCACCGCCAGCGAGGCGTCGCGCATGATCTGGTATTCCTTGTCGGTCAGCGTCAGCGCCGGCGCCACCGTGATGGAATCGCCGGTGTGCACGCCCATCGGATCGAGGTTCTCGATCGAGCACACGATGATGCAATTGTCGTTCTTGTCGCGCACCACCTCCATCTCGTACTCTTTCCAGCCGAGCACGGATTCTTCGATCAGCACTTCGTTGGTGGGAGACGCATCCAGGCCGCGCTCGATGATGTCGAGGAACTCTTCCTTGTTGTAGGCAATGCCGCCGCCGGTGCCGCCCATGGTGAAGGAGGGGCGGATGATCGCGGGCAGGCCGATCTCGGACAGCGCCATCAGCGCCTGGCCAAGCGCATATTCCTGGTAGCGCTTGCGGCGGTCGCTTTCGCCGAGTGCCCATTGCCGCTCGAGCTCTTCGAGTGCAGCGCCCGATGCCTTGGCGCGTTCGGCCTGGTACTTGTCGCGGAAGGACTTCTTCAGGGCGGAGGCGTTGGCGAGCCGCGACTTCGGCGTCTCGAGCCCGATCTTGGTCATGGCCTCGCGGAACAGCTGGCGGTCCTCGGCCTTGTCGATCGCGTCCGCGGTGGCGCCGATCATCTCGACGTCATACTTTTCCAGCGTGCCTTGCTGGCGCAGCGAGAGCGCGCAGTTCAGCGCGGTCTGTCCGCCCATGGTCGGCAGCAGCGCGAAGCCGCCCGGAATGACGTGACGTTCCTTCTCGATGATTTTCGCGACGATCTCGGGCGTGATCGGCTCGATATAGGTCGCATCGGCCAATTCGGGGTCGGTCATGATGGTGGCCGGATTGGAATTGACGAGGACGATGCGATAGCCCTCTTCCTTCAGCGTCTTCACCGCCTGGGTGCCCGAATAGTCGAACTCGCAGGCTTGGCCGATCACGATGGGACCGGCGCCGATGATCAGGATGGTGGTGATGTCTGTACGTTTGGGCATCAACTCTCGCCGAAGTGGAATCTGGGCACAAAAAAAGGGCGCGCCTGCTGCGCGTCCCTTTGGCCGAGAGCGCGGTGGTCCCCCCTCGCGCGCGGGGTGGGTCTTAGACCAGTTTTCGGGGCGGCGAAACCCCGAAAAACGCCCATCAACCGGCAATTTTGATCGGTTTTGGCCGGGCCTGCCAACCGCGGGCGAGATGGACCAGAAGAGCGGCCGAAACGCTCAATCCGCCGACCCAGCCGAGATCGGCGGGGCTCCACGCCGCAAGCACGGCGCCGCCCAAGGCTCCGCCGATCGCAAAGCCGAGATACATGGCCGAGGCGTTGAGTGAGAGCGCGATCATCGAGGCGTGCGGCTCGATCCGGATGATGCTGGCAACCTGGGCCGGGTAGAACGCCCATCCCGAGATGCCCCAGAGGAAGATCGCACCCAGCACCGCGTAATGCGTCTGTCCCGGCATCAGCTTCAGGACCAGCGAATGCAGGATCAGCGCGCTGGCCATGCCGGCAAGTCCGAGACCTGCTGTGGCGAGCGTGCCGAGCCGGTCGGCCAGGACGCCACCGAGCATGTTCCCGATCGCGGCGGCGCCGCCGAACACCAGCAGCGCCAGGCTGATCTGCGACGCATCGAATCCAAGGCCGCGCAGCGGGACCGCGAAATAGGTGAAGACGGTGAAGCCACCGAGCGCCCATAAAATCGTGATCAGAAGCGCCGTCAGGACATTGCGGTGACGCGCCACTGCCAGCCGATCGCTGAGCGAGGCCGTGTTGCGTGGCAGGCCGCGGGGCAGACCGAGCAGGAGGCCGGCGAGCGCAACGGCACCGATTAGGGCGACCATGGCAAAGGTCGCGCGCCAGCCGAGCAGGCTGCCGACGAGATTGCCGAGGGGAACGCCGATGACGGTCGCAACCGTGAGGCCCGAGGTAACCAGCGCCACCGCGCGGCCGCGTCGCTCCGGCGCGGCGACGGCCACGGATACGGCCAGCGCGGTCGGCATGCACAGCCCTGAGCCCAGCGCCATCAGCATGCGCGAGGCCAGCAGCAGGGCGTAATTCGACGCCACCATCGCCGCGAGGTTTCCGGCGATGAAGGTCGATAGCGCCAAGGCCAGCACGGTGCGGCGGTCGATATTGTTCAGTGTGACCGCCAGGATCGGCGAGCCGACCGCATAGGTGAGGGCGTAGGCCGTCACCAACTGTCCGGCGGCGGGGACGGAAATCGCCAGGTCCGTGGCGATCGACGGCAAAAGCCCAGCAATGACAAAGCCTTCCGTGCCGATCGCAAAGGCTACCAAGGCCAACCAGAATACGCTCATCCGAGAAATCCCTATGTTCAACGTTTATTGAACTATTGATGGGACCACGTCAGGAGTCAATTGGTTCAAGAACTATTGAACATCTAGGGCCATTTCGCTATGATCTTCGGACCATGAGCCGCACCCCACCCCACCCCACCCGCGAGCAGATCGAGCTGCCGATGGTTTTGGATTGCCTCAGCGATCCGATCAGATTGGCGATCGTGTACCAGCTCGCGCAGCAGGAACGTGTCAGCGGCGAGCTGTGCTGTGGGGATTTCAACGGGCTCAGCGGCAAGTCGAATCTTGCCTATCACTTCGCCAAGCTTCGCGAATGCGGCCTGATGCAGACCCGCGTCGCCGGCACCAACCGATTCGTGCGCCTGCGCCGTGAGGATCTGGACGCACGCTTTCCGGGCCTGCTCGATGCCGTCATCATCTCTGCGGCAAAGGATGCAGACCGGCTGCGGCTTGTGTCGGAATGTGAAGTGGTTGAGGCTGATTGAGGATTGGGCGGCCAGTCCCTCTACGCTTGCGCTTCGCTCCAGCTACGCCGGACACGCTTCGCCCCTGCGGGTCTTGCGTGGCTGCGCCACGCGTAGCCCCGTGAGGGGCGAAGCGTGGAGACCCGGCCTGGATTTGAACCAGGATAAAGAGCGATGCATCGCCCTCGCGTAGACACTTCCGCCACCGGGCCGCGGCGATCATTACCGATCGGGGTGCGACAAGCCACCTCAGGCAGACGTTATGCTTAACGGATCCACCAAGCTCAACGGACCAGCGGCGGCCGCGCGACGAACGTCATGCGCCAGCTATTGTGGCCGATATTGCGGTGAGCGCGCTGGACCGCGAAGCCGGCTGCCTTGAGCTTGGCGGTGATCTCCTCCTCACTGTAGCGCTGTAACCCGATGCGCGTTCGCAGCTGACGGTAATCCGACAGTGCGGTGCTGATCAGCCCGATCAGTGCATCTTTCAAAAAGCCGTGACGCAGGCCGAAGCTGAGCAGCGCCGTAACGTCCCTGAACATGCCGACATTGGGCTGGAGGATATCGCCCAGCACGAGCTTGCCCGAGGGCTTCAGGATACGGGAGAAGTTGAGGAGCGCGGCGTCGAGCTCGTCCGGCGTCATGTATTGCGCGACCGAGTTCATTACGACGAGATCGATCGACTGCTCCTGCATCTTGCGCACATCGTCGAGCGAGCGGACGCGAATTTTCGTGTTCGGGGCAAACCGCGCGATCAACCGGCCGCGCACGCCGGGCGCAGGCTCGGCGAGGATCAGCTTGCCGCAGGCCGCCGCGACCTGGCTCGCCGACAGCGCCTCGCCGCAGGCATAGTCGAGCACGGTCGCCTCGGGCGAAGAGATGTAGCCGATGATGTCCCGCGCGATGATCTGGAAGTGCAAGTCGCGATGCAGCTTGCTGACATAGATCGTGTGCGTCGAGTCGTAATAATCGATCCAATCGTCCATGGTCGTCGAGGGCCCCGGCCAAACGGTTCCGTTGCAGGAACCGGCGCTGCCCGCCTGCGTTAGGGGTGCGGCGGCGCGCCGTCAATGTCTGCGTCCTAACAGGAAGGTTTCCCGTGAGCAAAGCTCCACAAAAGGTCTCGCCCGACCTCGACACGCCCACCGATCTGTCGTCCCAGGCGGTCAACAAGGTTTCGGAGGCACTCAACGTGCTTCTGGCCGACGCGTTCGCGCTGTATCTGAAGACCAAGAATTTCCACTGGCACATCAGCGGCCGGCATTTCCGCGACTATCATCTGCTGCTCGACGAGCAGTCCGACCAGATCTTCGCCACCACCGACCAGCTCGCCGAGCGCGTCCGCAAGATCGGCGGCACCACGCTGAAATCGATCGGGCAGATCGCCAAGCTCCAGACCATCAAGGACAACAACGAAGACTATGTCCCGCCGCGCGAGATGCTGCGCGAGCTGATGCAGGACAACAAGCATGTCGCCGCCGCAATGCGCAAGGCGCACGAGGTCTGCGACGACGCCGGCGACGTCGCCAGCGCCAGCATCCTCGAGAACTTCATCGACGAGACCGAGCGCCGCACCTGGTTCCTGTTCGAAGCCACAAGACAGGAAGGCGCGAACGAGGCGTAGGGGCACACTGTCGTAGGTGGCCAAAGGCGCGCTCTTCGCGCGCCGTGCTCACTATCTCTCCGCAGTTCAAACTGTTTGGTGGGCAGGCTTCGCTTTGCCCACCCTACTGCACCGTCTTTGTAGCTACCGCCACAACCGCATCAACGCCCCGTTCTTGCCCGTCACCGGATCGGCCGGCGGCCGCGCGACGTTTGGAATCGTCTTCAGCGCCTTGGCGTGGTTCTCCGGTGTTGCGCGGGTGACCTCCATCTTCACGCCCGGCGGATAGGCGCCGATCACGCAGAAATCCGCGCTGGCCTTGATGCGTTGGTGACCTGTGCCGGCGGGCAGGATCGCGACGTCGCCGGCCTTGATCTCCAGCTCCTGGCCGTGGTCGCCGCCGAAGCGAACGCGCGCGCTGCCACGCGCAACGCCGAGCACCTCGTGCACCGTTGCGTGATAATGCAGATAGTCGAAGACCCCATTGCGCCACGTGCCGCCCCAACCGTTCGCTTCGAACAAGCGTTCGATCGTCTCTTCCGGCTGTCTGGAATCAAGCTTCACCGCGGCCTGGTAGACCAGGAAGGGGAGGATATTGTTCGGCACGAGCCCATCATCCTCAAATACGATGGCGAGCGGCTCGGCATTGTCGCGGACGACAGACATAAGAGGCTCCTGCGTGAGCGTAGCAGTGATCAACGAAGGGAGTTAAGCGGCGTTCCTCGTTCCGCTGTCATTCCGGGTTCGCGCTGCGCTGCGCCCGGAACGACAAGAGCCCGGGCGAAGGCCCGGGCTCGATGTCGTCAAAGCAGTTGCAGGAGAGCGCGCGCCCTACACGCTCTTGTTCTGCCGCATCAGATCGGCAAAGCGCTGGAACAGATAGTGCGAGTCGCGCGGACCCGGTGAGGCCTCGGGGTGGTACTGCACCGAGAACACCGGCTTGCCGTCGAGCTGGATGCCGCAATTGGAGCCGTCGAACAGCGAGATGTGGGTCTGCGTCGCGCCCGTCGGCAGGGTGCTCTCGTCGACGGCAAAGCCGTGGTTCATCGAGGTGATCTCGACCTTGCCTGTGGTCTCGTCCTTCACGGGATGATTGGCGCCGTGATGGCCCTGGTGCATCTTCTTGGTCTTGGCGCCGACGGCGAGGCCGAGCATCTGATGGCCAAGGCAAATTCCGAATGTCGGCGTGCCCGACTTGATCACGTCCTGGATCACGGGCACGGCATATTTGCCGGTCGCGGCCGGATCGCCGGGACCGTTCGACAGGAACACGCCATCCGGCTTCATCGCCAGGATATCCTCGGACGACGTCGTTGCCGGCACCACCGTTACCTTGCAGCCGACGCCGGCGAGCAGGCGCAGAATGTTGCGCTTGATGCCGTAATCGATGGCGACCACGTTGAACTCAGGCTTGTCCTGGCGGCCAAAGCCCTTGTCCCAGAGCCAGGGCGTCTCGTCCCAGGTGAAGCGCTGGCCTGAGGTGACCATTGGCACCAGGTCCATGCCCTCGAGGCCGGGCCATTCGCGCGCTTCTTCCTTCAAGCCGTGCAGGTCGAACTCGCCGTCCCTGGCGTGCGCGATTACGGCGTTGGGCATGCCCTTGTTGCGGATCAGCGCGGTCAGCGCGCGGGTGTCGATGCCGGAGAGGCCGATGATGCCGCGCGCCTTCAGCCACTGGTCGAGGTGCTTGGTGGCGCGATAGTTCGAGGGATCGGTGATCGCGGTGCGCAGGATCACGCCGCGCGCGCCGGGCGTCGCGGCCATGTTCACCGTCTCGATGTCGTCGTCGTTAGTGCCGACATTGCCGATATGCGGGAAGGTGAAGGTGATGAGCTGGCCGGCATAAGAGGGATCGGTGAGGATCTCCTCATAGCCGGTCATCGCGGTGTTGAAGCAGACCTCGCCGACGGCTTGGCCTTCGGCGCCGAGGCCAAAGCCTTCGAGCACCGTGCCGTCGGCAAGCACCAACAGCGCGGTCGGTTTGTGGTCCGGCCAAGCGTGATCGTTATCATGTTGTGTCATGAGCCCGGTTCATAGTCCCCGCGGGCGCTGCCGTCAAAGCGGAGATGCGCCGATTCACATGCGTTTTTGCATATTTGACAGGTCGGCTTGGGCCCCTAAGCTCCGCAGCATAATTTCCGGCAAATTCCGGGGCTCGGGAGGCAATAATGGACCAGACGACGCCGATTCTGCTGGTTCCGGGATTAGCCTCCTCGGCCCGGATCTATGCACCGGTGATCCCGTCGCTGTGGCAGTTCGGCCCGGTGATGGTCGCCAACCATATTCGCGATGACAGCATGGCGGCGATCGCCCGGCGGGTGCTGAGCGAGGCGCCGCCGCGCTTCGCGCTCGCCGGCCATTCCATGGGCGGCTACATCGCCCTCGAGATCATGCGCCAGGCGCCCGAGCGGGTGGCCAGGCTCGCGCTGATCAACACTCAGGCGCGGCCCGACACGGAGGAGGCGACCGCACGCCGCCGCGGCCTGATGGAGCTGGCCCGGCGCGGGGAGCTGCGTGCCGCGCGCGAGGAGATGTTTCCCGAACTGGTGCATCCGTCGCGCCGCGACGATGCAGGCATTCGCCAGCTCGTACACGAGCAGGGCGATGACGTCGGCGTCGAAGGCTATCTGCGGCAGCAGACCGCGATCATCGCGCGGGTGGATTCACGGCCGACGCTTGCGACGATCAAATGCCCGACATTGGTGCTGACGGGCGATCAGGACAACACGATTCCCAACGCATTCTCGAAGGAGATGGCGGAGGGCATTGCCGGCGCAAGGCTCGTCGTTCTGGAGAATTGCGGACACCTGCCGCAACCGGAGCAGCCTGCGGCGACGGTGCGGGCGCTGGTCGAATGGCTGGGAACCCCGGTTGTCTCCGGGCTGCGAACGGCCTAGATCAGGCGTCGGATAGTCTAGGGGATCACGATCATGCTGCGCGACGACATCAACAATGCGGTCAAGGAGGCCATGAAGGCCAAGGAAGAGCGCAAGCTGTCCACGCTGCGCATGGTCAACTCGACCATCAAGAACGCCGACATCGAGGCGCGCGGCAACGGCAAGCCGCCGCTCTCGGACGCGGACTTGCTCGGCGTGTTTCAGAAGATGATCAAGCAGCGCCAGGAATCGGTTGAGCTCTACGAGAAGGGCGGCCGTGCCGAACTCGCCGCGCAGGAGCGCGACGAGATCGCGGTGATCTCCGCGTACTTGCCGAAGCAGATGTCGGATGACGACGTCAAGAAGGTGATCTCGGACGCGATCGCCGAGACCGGCGCCGCCGGCATGAAGGACATGGGCAAGGTGATCGCCGTGTTGAAGACCAAGTACGCCGGCCAGATGGATTTCGGCAAGGCCTCTGGTTTGGTGAAGGCTGCTCTGACGGGCTAGGCGGCCGCGCCGAAGGTTTGCCAGGAGCTGACAGACTATCATCCTGGTCACGCCCGGCCTTGTGCCGGGCATCCACGTTCTTCAAAATGGAGAGAAAGAACGTGGATGGCCGGGACGAGCCCGGCCATGACGAGAACCTCCGATGAGCAGGGCCTCTCCCATGACCGCCATCAAGCCGTTCCGCATCGCCATCAGCGACGACGTCGTCACCGACCTCAAGTCGCGCCTCGCCCGCACGCGCTGGCCGGAGGCGGAGCTGGTCGATGATTGGAGCCAGGGCGCGCCGCTGGCATGGATCCAGGAAATCTGCACCTATTGGGCTGATGGCTACGACTGGCGCGCGCGCGAAGCGAAACTCAACTGCTTCGAGCAGTTCACCACCGAGATCGACGGGCTCGACATCCACTTCCTGCATGCGCGCTCGAAGGAGCCGTCGGCACTGCCGCTGATCATCACCCATGGCTGGCCCGGCTCGATCGTCGAATTCCAGAAGGTGATCGCGCCCTTGGTCGATCCTGTCGCGCATGGCGGCAATCCTGCCGATGCCTTCCACGTTGTCTGCCCGTCGCTGCCGGGCTTTGGCTTTTCCGGCAAACCCAAGACCACCGGCTGGGGCGTCGATCGTATCGCCGCGACCTGGGCCCAGCTGATGGACCGGCTCGGCTATATCAGGTACGGCGCGCAGGGCGGCGACTGGGGCTCGGCAGTGACGACCTCGCTTGGCATGCAGGACGCCGAGCATTGCGCCGGCATCCACATCACGCTCGCCTTCAACGCCGCGCCGAAAGTCGAGGGCGAACCGACGCCGGAAGAGAAGCGCGCGCTCGCCGGCCTCCAGCATTACGTCGACCTCGACTCCGGCTATTCGAAGCAGCAATCGACGCGGCCGCAGACACTCGGCTACGGCTTGACGGATTCGGCGAGCGGGCAGGCGGCCTGGATTCTGGAAAAATTCTGGGCCTGGACCGATTGCAACGGTCATCCCGAGAACATCTTCACCAAGGACGAGCTGCTCGACAACGTCATGCTCTACTGGGCGACGGAGACCGCGACCTCGTCGGCGCGGCTCTATTGGGAAAGCTTTGGCAAGCGCCGGACCACGCCGGTCGTCAAGGTGCCGACGGGCGTGGCTGTCTTTCCCAGGGAGATCATCACGCCGGTGCGGCGCTGGATGGAGCCGAACTTCCGCAACATCACGCATTGGAGCGAGATGGAGAAGGGCGGCCATTTCGCCGCATTCGAGCAGCCGGAGCTGTATGTCGGCGAGGTCAGAAAGTTCTTCCGGACGGTGCGCTGAGACGCATTCTCCGTCAGGCCCGGACTTGTCCCGGGCATCCGCGCCCTTAAACTCAGGTCAAACAAGAACGTGGATGGCCGGGACAAGTCCGGTCAGACGACGCTGCCGGGAAACGACCATGCTCACCGAAGCCAGCACCTATGACGAACTCTACGGCAATTTCCGCTGGGAGATCCCGGCGCGCTTCAACCTGGCGGAGGCCTGCTGCGATCGCCACGCCGACGGCACCGGCCGGCTGGCGCTGGTCTATCTCGATGAGAACGGCGCCATCACGCGCACATCCTTCGACGATGTCGCGGAGATGTCGCGCCGCTTCGCCAATGTGCTGAGGGCGGATGGCCTTGTCCGCGGCGACCGCGTCGCGGTGTTCCTGTCGCAGTCGCTGGAGCTGCCGATCGCGCACATGGCCGCGTTCCGTTCGGCGATGATCTCCATTCCGCTGTTCGCATTGTTCGGCGAAGACGCGCTGGAATTCCGCCTGTCGAACTCGCAAGCGAGGGCGATCGTCACCGACGAGGGTGGCTGGGAGAAGCTTTCGAAGATTCGCGACCGTCTGCCGGAGCTGAAGAAGGTCTACATCGTTGGCGAACGAACGCCGGCGGGTACGACATCGTTCTGGAATTCGGTCAAGGCTGCATCGCCCGACTTCAGGCTGGTGGACACGTCTGCTGACGATCCCGCGCTGATCATCTACACCTCGGGCACGACGGGCAATCCGAAGGGCGCGCTGCACGCCCACCGCGTCGTGCTCGGACATCTCCCCAATGTCGAGATGTGCCACAACTTCCTGCCGCGCCCCGGCGATCTGATGTGGACGCCGGCGGACTGGGCCTGGATCGGCGGCCTCATCAACGGCCTGTTCGCGTTCTGGTACCACGGCATTCCCCTGGTCGGTCACCGCGCGCGAAAGTTCGAGCCGCAAGCGGCGATGCAGATGATGGCCGATCTCGGCGTGCGTAATGTGTTCCTGCCGCCGACCGCGCTGAAGCTGATGCGGCAGGCCGGCGTGACGCATTCCGGCATCAAGCTGCGCAGCATCTTTACCGGCGGCGAGTCCCTCGGCGGCGAGCTGCTCGGCTGGGTGCGCGAGACCTTCGGCGTCGACGCGCACGAGGTGTTTGGCCAGACCGAATGCAATCTCGTGATCGGCAGCAACGCGAATCTGTTTCCGATCCGCCCCGGTTCGATGGGCAAGGCGACGCCGGGTTTCGACGTCCGCATCGTCAATGACAGAGGCGAGGAGCAGCCACGTGGCCAGCGCGGCATCATCGGGGTGCGCCAACCCTGTCCTTGCACGATGCTCGAATACTGGCGCAATCCGGAGGCAACGTCGAAGAAATATGCCGGCGAGTTCCTGCTCACCGGCGATCTCGGGGTGCAGGACGAGGACGGTTACTTCTGGTACGTCAGCCGCGAGGACGACGTCATCACCACCGCCGGCTATCGTGTCGGCCCGTCCGAAATCGAGCACACGCTGATGAAGCACCCGGCGGTGGCGATGGCGGCGGTGGTCGGCATTCCCGATCCGATCCGCACTGAATCGATCAAGGCCTGGATCGTGCTGCGCCCGGGCTTTGCCGCCAGCGACGCACTCGCGCGCGAGATCCAGGAGTTCGTCAAGGTGCAACTCGCCGCCCACGAATACCCACGGTTCGTGGAGTTCGCGGAGACACTTCCAATGACCGCCACCGGAAAGGTGCTGCGGCGCGAGCTGCGGACGAGGGGTTAGCTTCCTGCAATGGCAAAGACGTCTCAAGCCGCGGGGCTTCACCGCGCTTCACTTGCGAAGCTGAGCGAACTCGATGCGGCGCTGGAGCTCATGTATTACGGCTGGCGCGGCATGACACTCGAAGCCGACGCATATCTCGCCAAGCAAGGACTGTCGCGCCCGCACCATCGCATCCTCTACGTGGTGGCGCGCCGGCCCGATATCGCGATCGGCTCGCTGATCGAGATCCTCGGCATTTCCAAGCAGGCCCTGAACCGGCCGCTCAATTTGTTGCTTGAGCGCAAGCTCCTGACCTCAAAACGCTCGCCCGAGCAGCATCGCTCGAAGCTGCTGCGCCTGACGGCCGCGGGGCAGCGCATCGAGCAGCGCGCATCGGACCACGAGCGCAAGGTGCTGCGCGAGGCGTTCGATCGCGTCGGAGCGACAGGTGCGGCTGCGTGGATGGGCGTGATGGAGGCGATCGCCGACACCAACTGACGATTCCTGAAGTCAACATGGTTGACATGAGGAGCGGGCTTTGCCACTTTCCTGGCCAACGAGCCGTGGGAGGGCTCCGCCATGCGTCTTTCGGATATCGTGCTGCTCCTCAACGCGCTCTGGTTCGGCGGCGCCTTCATCCAGTTCAGCATTGCGCAAGCCAATACACTGAAGATTCTCCTGCCGCGGGAAGAGCGCACCAATCCGATCGCGCCGACATTGTCGGCCAGCGTGGCATTCCTTGGCGGCATCAATCTGCCGATCGGCCTTCTGTCGCTCTACCTTCTGGCAGCCCGTCCGGTCTTCTTCCAGCCGGTCGAAGCGCAGCTGGTGCTGTTCCTGTTCTTTGCCGCCTGCCATTTCAGCCAGTTCGCCTACAACCTTCCGGTCCTGCTGCGCGGAGGACGCGTCGGGGTCGCTTATTGGCCCGTGTTGAAAGGCCCGATGCTCAGGATCTTCGTCATCGACGCGGCCTTGTTCGTGGCCAATCTGGGTGCGGCGCTTCTCCTCGCGTCGCGCTCCTGACTACCGCGACGGCGTCGACAGCGCAGATCGCAGCATGGCGGCGAGGTCTCGCCGCCGGAACGGCTTGGTCAGGATGCGGGCATCGCCGATTGCGTCGGGCGCCGAGACCGGATTTTGGCTGTAGCCGGAGGTGAAGAGCACCTTGAGCCCGGGTCGCAGCTGGATTGCTTGCCGGGCAAGCTCCGGCCCGAACATGCCGCCGGGCATCACGACGTCGGTGAACAGCAGGTCGATATCCCCGGACTGGCGCAACAAGTCGAGCGCCGCCGGGCCGCTCGCGGCCGTGATGACGCGATAGCCGAGCGTCTTCAGCTCGCTTTCGACATAAGTCCGAACCATGTCGTTGTCTTCGACGACGAGAATGGTCTCGCTTCCTTCGCGCGTGACGATCCCTTCGGCGGGTGAGGCGTCCTCGTTTGGCGGTGTTGCCAGGCGGGGAAAGAACAGCCTGACGGTGCTGCCTTGTCTCGGTGCGGACTGCATCTGCACCAGCCCGCCGGACTGCCGCACAAAACCGTAGACCATGCTCAGGCCGAGCCCGGTCCCCTTGCCGACCTCCTTGGTGGTGAAGAACGGCTCGAACGCCCGGCTCGCCACCTCGGCGGTCATGCCGCTGCCGGTGTCGATCACGGCCACCATGACATAGTCGCCTGGTCGCGGTTCGCCATTGATGTCCAAGTCGGATTCACCGAGCGAGACGTTGCGCGCCTCGATGGTCAGCCTGCCGCCCAACTGCATGACATCGCGCGCGTTGAGCACGAGATTGAGCAGCGCAGTCGTGAGCTGGCCGGGATCGACGCTGATCAACCACAGGTCCGGTGCGAGCGCGAAGGTGCATTCGATGTGCTCGCCCAAGGGGCGGCGCAACAAGTGCTCCACCTCCTTAATCTTTTCGCCGATGTCGATGTCTCGCGGCCTCAGGGGCTGCTTGCGCGCGAAGGCGAGCAGGCTCCGCGTCAGGTCGGAGCCGCGTTCGGCAGCTGTCGCGATGTCGCCGGCGATCCGGTGCAACTCCTTGTTCCCCGCCAGCCTGTCGGCAAGGTGCTCCGAATTGCCGAGAATGACGGTGAGGAGATTGTTGAAGTCATGCGCCACACCGCCGGTGAGCTGACCCATGGCCTCCATCTTCTGGGATTGGCTGAGCTTCTGGTTGAGGTCCGCGATGGCCGCCCGTTGCTGCTCAAGCGATTCGGCAGTGTCGTTGAGCAGGGTCATCAATCCGCCCAGCTCGCCGCGCGGATGGGGAGGAGGAATTCGCGCGTTGAGATCGCCGAGCCCGAGTCTCTTCGCCATGTTGGCGAGCCGCCCGACCTGGCGCCCGACGCTCACGGTCGCGAGGATCCATACGCCGGCCAGCAGCAGCAGCAAGGCCACCGCGAGGATCGCCATATCCTCATAGAGCCGGCGATTCGCCGCCGCGACCAATCCGTCCTTGGACCGTCCGACCAGGATGTAGAGGCCGGCATCACGGATCGAAGGTGAGTGGGCGACGGCCCAGACCTGCGTGCGGCCGTCGCGATCGGTCACTTCCTGAAATGCCTTTTGATCGGGAGCCGTCGCGAAGCCGAGCAGGTCGGATCCCGCGATCGACGCGCCCACGGGCGCGGTCCAGCCGGCTCCCGAGGGAGCGACGAGAACGGTGCCCTTGCCGTCGATGAGCAGAATATCCTTCTCGGCGAGCAGCCGCTTGTGGTGATACTCGGCGAATTTGCGCAGGTTGAACGAGGCAAGCAGCACCAGCTTCAGCGCGCCCGCCTCCGATCGCACCGGATATGCGATCTGGAGCACCGATATTCCGGTCAGCCGGCCGAATACCGGCTCAACCACGACGTTGCGCGAGACCAGGGCCTGCTTGAAATAGGCGCGATCCCTCAGATCGAGGGTGCGGTTGGTCCGCAGCGAGTCGCAGAACAGGCTGCCGTCCGGATCGATGGTCAGGATTCCCGTGAACTGAGGGTATTCCTCGCGCACGTCCGACAGAAACGCCGAGCACGTCGCCTTGTCGCGCGTGTCGAGGTCGCGCGCGCGGGCCAGACCATAGTGAAGCTGAGCGGTGCCCTGAATCTTCCCACCCAGATCGCTCGCAATGTCGTCGGCCGAGGCCGACAGATTGGCCAGGGCGGCGTTGACTTCACTGCTCCGGTTCTGCACGAAACGCAGCCCGACGAGGCTCGCCGGCACCAGCATGGCCGCGATGACGAGTATCAGTAGTCGGGTACGCAAGCTCATCGGTCGGACGGTCCATTCGAGTCATCGCGCTCGTTCAAAGACTCAATTTGCGGCACCACCCGCCGCTCAGTCCATAGGCATCGGGTCGAAAAAGTCCCCGACGGGGAAAGATTTCGAGCCGCGGGCAGGACGGATGAGCTTCCCGAAGGACGCGCGCCGTCGGCGCGGTGGTTTTCCCGGGTCTGCGCCGGCGGCTTCGGGATACTGTCGTCCAGCCAACAACTCGCGCGTGCGCACCTGCCGCGGGGACGCTAAGATCGAGTCAATCCGCGTGCGACGGAGATCGCGCCGGCGAACGAGGAGGAAGCTGATGTCCATTTCGGGCAAGGTCGACCCGGTGGTGCGTCCCGTCGCGGCGACCGACATCGCCGAGGCGCTGGTCGAAGGCCTGCGGGATTTCCAGGCGCTGCCGCTTTACGGCCTCTGCTTCGGTACGCTCTACGCCGCCGGCGGCATCGCCATCATGCTGTGCTTCACTGCGTTCGGCATGGTCTATCTGGTCTATCCGCTGGCCGCCGGCTTCGCGCTGCTCGGGCCATTCGTGGCGATCGGGCTCTATGAAGTCAGCCGCCGTCGCGAGCGCGGCGAGCCCGTCTCGCTCGGCGCGATCTGGTCGGCTGTGCGCGCGCGCAGCGAGATCGGCTGGATGGCCTTCGTCACGCTGTTCGTGTTCGTGGTCTGGATGTATCAGGTGCGGCTTCTGATCGCGCTGCTGCTTGGCCTGCATGCCTCGTTCTCGAGCCTGCAGGAGTTCATGACGGTGGTGCTGACCACGAACGAGGGCCTGCTGTTCCTCGGCATCGGCAACGCGGTCGGCGCGGTGCTGTCGCTGATCCTGTTTTCGCTGACGGTCGTGTCGTTTCCGCTGCTGCTCGACCGCGAGGTCGATTTCGTCACGGCGATGGTGACAAGCGTGCGCGCGGTCGTGGCCAGCCCGCTGCCGATGATTGGCTGGGCCGCGGTGATCGTGATGGTCCTGATCGTCTCGGCGCTGCCGTATTTTCTGGGGCTGGTGGTGACGCTGCCCGTGCTCGGGCACGCGACCTGGCATCTTTATCGGCGGATCGTGGTGCCGGTGGCGTAGCGGGAAGCCGGACGCAACGGCAGCGAGCTATTCGCCGGTTGCCAGCCGGCGTTCGCCGGATGAGGTCAGTTCGAGTTCGCCGAGGCGCCTGATTGCATAACCGAGGTTGGTCAGGCGCTCGCCGTGCGCTTGCGGGATTTCGCCTTGCGCCTTGCCCTTGCCGATCTCGGCCAAGGACGCAAATTCATCGGCGCTGAGTGCAACGCTGCTGTCTGTCATCAGGCAACCTCGTCGGTCCATACCTTGAAATTGACAAGGGTATTCGGACCGAAGGTTTGGGTGATCGGGACGTCCGCGGCATCGCGTCCTTGTGCGATCAACACGCGACCGATCCGCGGCGTGTTGTTGCGCGGATCGAACATGTGCCAGCTTCCGCCGAGATAAGCCTCAAACCAGCCGGCGAAATCTCCCACGGCCCAGGGCTTCGGCGTGCCGATGTCGCTGAGATAACCGGTGCAGTAACGCGCCGGGATGTTCATGCAGCGGCAGAACGCGATGGCAAGATGAGCATAGTCGCGGCACACGCCCTTGCCTTCGTCGTAGGCTTCCCGCGCCGTCTTGGTCGCGCGCGCGTGCTCATAGCCGAAGGCGATGTGACGATGAACGAAATCGCAGATGGCCTGGACCCGCGCCCAGCCGGGCGGCGTGTGCTCGAACAACTTCCATGCGATATCCGACAGGCGATCGGTCTCGCAGTAGCGACTGCCGAGCAGATAGACGAGCGTGTCGGTCGGCAGCGCCTCGACGGCGTGCTGAGCCGCGTTCGGGAACACTGGATCGGGCAGGCCGCTGTCGCTCACGACGCCGTCGCCGGCAAGGCGAAAGGCGCCAGCCGGCGCCACGATGCGGCTGCACCAATTGCCGAAGAGGTCGCGATAGGGAGTGATCGGCACCGAGGGTCTGGTGGTCAGCAGGTCGGGCACGATGACATCGGAGGCGCGGGTGAAGTGCGTGCCCAGCACCATGATCATAGGCGTGGGCTGCGGGAATTCGTACAGCATCTCAAACCCGACGCGGAGCTTCATACGATTTTCCCTTGGCTAAGCTCGTAACATGGCTACGAAGCGGCCGATCACAAGGCTTTGACGGCTTATTCGGTCGCGGGCGGCAATTGGCGCCTCAAAAGTGCGGCACGGGCGAGAAAATGATAGCTAATTGCGGCGATTGCGCGCACGGTGCGGGAATGTCGAAAGATCTGTCGTTTCTGCGCCTATGCAGCGCCACGACTATTCGCGCGACGTGAAGCGCCTCATTCCCTCGCAGCGGCGGAGCCGACTCGTAGCGACGTCGTAACAGCGGTCGTCGCGCATATTGCCCACTCCAGCGGTGAGTTGGACGCGGCAGGCGCGTGCCGCGGACACCTGAAGGTTTCACCGCGATCGATCATGAGATCGAACGCCAACCGAAAGCACCCGATGCAAACTCAACCGATGCAAGCTCTCTCGCCACGGCACGTCAAGACAGAAGAAGCGCTCCGGCTCGGCGTCGAGTCGGGCTGGTACGCGATCAAGGTCAGTGGGACCTTTGTCTCGGGCCCGCACGACTCGGAAGCGGATTGCAGTCGCAAGATCGACGAAATCAATCCGCCTCCGGTGAAGAAGAAGCGATGACGACACGGAGTTCGCCCGCTACGGCGTCTTGATACCCATCGCCTTCAACGCTTCCAGCATCTGCGCCGGCGGCGCCATCTTGATCTGCGGCGCCTTGCCCGTTTCCAGCAGGCTCTTCAGCCCCGACAGGATTGCGGGCCAGCCGGTGCGGCCGCCGGAAAGGATGTCGTCGCTGAGCGGGCGGTCGTGGTGTTCGCTCATGGTGAGGCGGACGGCCTCGCCGGCTTGTTCAATCTCGTAAGTGACAAGCGTCGCGCCGAGCTTTGCGACGAGGTCGGGCCAGTTGACGTTCCACGTCACCGTCAGCTTGTTCGGCGGATCGTATTCGAACACATCGCCCGAAATGTGTTCCGAGCCATCAGGCGCGCGCACGACGAATTTGCCGCCGAGTCTTGGCTCCATCTCGACCGCAAAGCCGGAAAAATATTGGCGGCTGAACTCGGCGGAGGTCAGCGCCTCCCACACCTGGTCCGGCGTCGCGGCGATGTAAATCGTGTAGACGGTGAGCGGCTTGAACCGATCGAGGTTCATCTTGCATCGAATCCCTTGTTGAGGGCTGCGTGCGGAATGGCCAGCACCTTGCCGCTTTCCAGCAGGCTCTTGAGCCCGGACAGGATCGCCGGCCACCCGTTGGAAACGGCGCCGAAATATTTGCCGCCTTCGACGAAGCCGTCATGCAGCACCGTCAAACGCACGAGCGAGCCGAACGGTTCGATGGTAAAGACCACCCGCGAGATCGGCTCACCGCGCAGCTCCTCGTATTTTTGGTGCTTGAAGCTGTAAGACAGCCGCCGCGGCGGATCGGCTTCGAGGATCTCGCCGGAATCGGTGGTCTCGCCGTCCAGCAGCAGCGCGAAAGGGGAGCCGATTTTCCAGTCGGACCTGACCTCGGCGCCGAACCAGTATTGCTTGGTGAATTCGCTCGATGTCAGCGCCTCCCACAGCCTCGTTGGCGTTGTCTCGATGTAGGTGACATAGACGAATTGCGGCTTACTCATCACGCTTCTCCAACTGGCGTTTCAACTCGCCGAGTGCGGCGAGCTTGCCGCGCTCGAATTTCTTGATCCAGCGTTCGCCGATCTGATGGATCGGAACCGGATTGAGATAGTGCAGCTTCTCGCGGCCGTGCCTGATGGTCGTGACCAGATTGGCCTCTTCCAGAATGGCAAGGTGCTTGGTCACGGCCTGGCGCGTCATCGCGAGGCCTTCACAGAGTTCGTTCAGCGTCTGGCCGTTCCTGGCGTGAAGTCTGTCGAGCAGCGACCGTCGTGACGCATCGGCGAGCGCTTTGAAGACCTCATCCATGGCGGCGATAATAGGCAACCAAATGATTGCACGTCAAGCGCAAGGTCGTGACTTCCGTTCCCGCCCTCGCCATGCATTAATGCCGCAAACCGCTCCCAGCGAGTCCTCCCCATGATGTCTCTGCAAGCCTATCTCGCCTTCCTTGCCGCCTGCATCGCGCTCGCGCTGTTGCCGGGGCCGATCGTCACCCTCGTTATCGCCAACGGGCTGCGCCACGGCACGCGCGCGGCGCTGACCAATGTGGCCGGTGCGCAGGCCGGCCTCGCCATCGTCATCGGCATCGTCGCGGTCGGACTGACCTCGCTGATGGCGACCATGGGGTATTGGTTCGACTGGGTGCGCTTTGCCGGCGCCGCCTATCTGGTCTGGCTCGGCATCAAGCTGATCTGGGCGCCGGTCGAGGGCGTCAATGTGGATGAGCCGCCGGCGCCGCCGCGCGGCGGATTCTTCCTGCAAGGTTTCCTGGTGCTGCTGTCGAACCCGAAGGTGCTGGTGTTCTTCGGCGCCTTCATCCCGCAGTTCATGGACATGAACCGCGACCACTTCCCGCAGGTCGCGCTGCTGGGAGCCACCTTCATGGTCACTGCGGTGATGACGGACGCGCTCTACGCCATCGCCGCGGGGCGGGCCCGGAAGTTCTTCTCGGCTCGCCGCACCCGCATGATGTCGCGCATCTCCGGCGGCTTCATGATCGGCGGCGGCATCTGGCTGGCGCTGACCAGGGCGAAATAACCGCCGTCGGGCTAATCGACCAGCCTTTCCGCCCGCAGTTCAACCTCGATCTCTGCAAAAATCCGCGCCAGCCGCTCGGCCCATTGTTGCTGGCCAGACTGGTCGGCGATCAGATCCTGGCGGATCTCAATGCCGGTATTGACGAGGCCGCGAGCTTCGCCGTGCACGGGGATGGTGTAGTCGGTGAGGTCGTTCACCGCATAGGGCTCGTTGTCGCCCACGACGAGATCGCTCTCGCTGCGGAGATGCCAGAGCAGCAGCTGCGGCAGCACGGTGTCGCGATTGTAGAGCGCGCCGATGTGCCAGGGACGCGCGACGCCGGCGTAAACGGGCGTGAAGCTGTGCAGCGACACCAGCACCGTCGGCCGCTTGTCGTGCACGCGGCGGTCGATCGCGGCATGGATATGCCGGTGATAGGGCTCGAAAATCTCGCGGCGGCGCGCTTTGCGCTCCTGCTCCGAAATTCCCTCGTTGCGCGGGATCGCGGTTGCTTCGGAAATCAGGGGAATCGAGCTCACGGCGGCGGGCGGGCGGTTGCAGTCGATCACCAGCCGCGAATAGCGCTGGGCGATCAGATGTGCGCCCAGCATCTCTGCCAGCCGGTCGGCGACGCCCCCAATGCCGATGTCCCAGGCGATATGCCGCGTCAGCTCGTTCTCGGCGACGCCAAGATCGCCAAGCGCAGCCGGCAGGACCCTTCCGTAGTGGTCCGAGGTGAGCAAAAAAGGCGATGTCCCTTGCGCATTCACCTCGTGCACCGGGGGGACGTCACCCTCGCTGAGGAGTTGATTGGTCGCCCCGATTGTGTCTAAAGCCATCCTGATTGCCTAATGAAACAGCAGTCACCCCGAAGAATCGGGCGGGATTGCTATAGATTGGTCCGCCCGACATCACCATGATTGCCTGACGATGCCGTTGCTGACGATTCATCACAAGACCGAATATCGCTACACCCGCCCCGTGGCGTTCGGCGAACACAGGATCATGCTGCGGCCGCGCGACGGGCATGATCTGCGCGTGCTCGACTCCAGGCTCGAGATATCGCCCGAGCCGATGTCGCTGCACTGGATCCACGACGTGTTCGGCAATTCCGTCGCGATCGCGAATTTCGACGAGCGCGCGGACGCGCTGATCTTCGACTGGCACGTCACCGTCGAGCACAATCCGGTCGAGGAGTTCGCGCTGACGCCGGACGACTCGGCCTATTTCTATCCTTTCGCGTATGACGATGAGGAGTTTCCCGACCTCGTCCACTACATCACGCCGCAATATACCGATCCCGATGGCGAGATCGCGGAATGGGCGCGCGGCTTTCTCGACGAGGACGCGCCGACGCCGACCTTCAAGATCCTGAGCGGCATGACCCACGGTATCCGCGAGCGGTTCAAGTACCGCAAGCGCCACGAGCTGGGCACGCAGCATCCGCTCGACACCTTGCAGTCCGGTAGCGGAACCTGCCGCGACTACGCGCTGTTCATGATCGAGGCGCTGCGTCATCTCGGCATCGCCGCACGATTCGTCTCCGGCTACATCTTCCTGCCGGAGGACATCGAGCAGCGCCATGTCGGCGGCGGTTCGACGCATGCCTGGGTCCAGGTCTACCTGCCCAGCGCGGGCTGGATCGAGTTCGATCCGACCAACGGCATCGTCGGCACCCGCGACCTCATCCGCGTCGCGGTCGCCCGCGATCCGCGCCAGGCAATCCCGCTGCACGGCGTCTATATCGGCCCTGCCGGCGCGTTCGACGCCATGGACGTGACCATCAGGGTGGTGTCGGACGAGCAATGCAGCGGCGTGACACTCGAGGCGGAGGTTTTGTAGATCCGCTGCGATTTGCACGCTGCCGATTGATGGTTATAGAAGGCCATGACCTCCAATCGTCTCTTCGTCTACGGCACGCTGATGCGCGGCTTCGACCATCCGATGGCGCGGTTGCTTGCGGGCCACGCGGATTTTCTGGGTGAAGCGACCTGCCGCGGCCGGCTCGTTCTGGTGAAGCATTATCCGGGGCTGCTGCTCTCCGATGTGCCGTCCGACCGCGTCCACGGCGAACTCTTTCACCTGCGCGTGCCCGACGAACTCTTGCGCGAGCTCGACATGTACGAGGCCTGCGGCGAGGGCTTTCCGGAGCCGACCGAATATCTGCGCCAGCTGGTCGACGTGACAGGTGCAGACGGGGTGACGGCACCGGCCTGGACTTACATCTACAACTGGCCCGTCACCGATCTGCCGCGCATCGAATCCGGCCGCTTTCTTGGGCTCTAGCCCGACAGCACTTCCTTCACTGCGCGCACGTCGACCTCGCGCTCGACATAGCTCCACTCCTCGGTTCGCCTGAGCATTGCGACCAGCTCCTCGAACAGCGAGGCGTGCGCAGGCGCGAATTCGAACCAGGTCAGGAAGTCGAAGGGCCCGCCGAGGTCGCGGCAATGATAGAGCTGCCGCGCAATCGCAGGCAGGAAGCGCAGGCTATTCGCGATGTGATGCGACTTGTCCTCGAAGATCCTGCGGCGCTCTTCCTGGGTCAGATCCCACCAGGCCTGCGACTTGCGGATCGGGATCAGCGCCGCACTGGTTGCTTCCAGCCGGCCGAGGCCGGCCTGCACGGCAGTGAGTTGCTGCTTCTCCGGGCGCTCGGTGTAGCGCAAGCTGCTCGCGATACCGACCAGGCGCCAGGCATTGCGCGAGGGCACCAGCGGCAACGCGATGGCCTCGCTGTCGGTGACCGACAGCGTTGGCATGAAGGCGAGGGGCTCGCCCGTCACCGGCGAAATCGAGGTGATGCGCCAACCCCCGCTCTGGCCGCCTCGGAAGGTCCTGAACATGGCCCCCATGGAAGCGTGGAACCGGGGCGGGTTCAAGCTTTCCGTCGAATCTTCGACCTGTGAATAGCCGGGAGAAGCCCCAAGTGCATCGTATTTCCCGGGGGCATCCTTATATGCCTATTCGTTGGCAAAACGCCCGACTCACCCCAGAAATCAACCTGATGCGCTTCACGCCCCAATTCCTCGACGAGCTTCGGGCCCGGCTTTCGGTCTCCGAAGTCGTGGGCAAGCGCGTCAAACTGAAGAAGGCGGGGCGAGAGTGGAAGGGGCTGTCGCCGTTCCAGCAGGAAAAGACGCCGTCCTTCTACGTCAACGACCAGAAGGGCTTTTACCACGACTTCTCCTCCGGCAAGCACGGCGACATCATCAGCTTCATGATGGAGACCGACGGCCTGCCGTTCGCGGAGGCCGTGGAGCGGCTCGCCAATATGGCGGGCCTACCGCTGCCAGCGGTGACACCGGATGCGGCGCGTCAGGAGCAGCGGCGCCGCTCGCTGCATGACGTCATGGATCTCGCCGCCAAGTTCTTTGCCGAGACGCTGGCCTCTCGCGTCGGC
Source organism: Bradyrhizobium sp. WU425 (assembly GCF_021052305.1). NCBI lineage: Bacteria > Pseudomonadati > Pseudomonadota > Alphaproteobacteria > Hyphomicrobiales > Nitrobacteraceae > Bradyrhizobium > Bradyrhizobium sp. WU425. The sequence goes on from NZ_CP088089.1 coordinate 1,593,121, forward strand.
GCCAAGGCGCGCGGCTATCTCGCCGACCGCGCGATCTCGCCGGCGACGCAATTGCAGTTTCGGCTGGGCTATGCGCCACCTGATCGCTTTGCGCTGAAAGAGCATCTCGGCAAGCTCGGCGTCTCCGTCGACGACATGGTCGAAACCGGCATGCTGGTGGCCGGCAACGACATCCCGGTGCCCTATGATCGCTTCCGCGATCGCGTGATGTTTCCGATCACGGATCTGCGCGGCCGCGTCATCGCCTTCGGCGGGCGCGCGCTGGAGAAGGACGTTCCGGCCAAGTACCTGAACTCGCCGGAGACGCCGCTCTTCCACAAGGGCGACAATCTGTACAACCACCAGACCGCGCGCAAAGCCACCCATGACGGCAGCCCCCTCATCGTGGTCGAAGGCTATGTCGACGTCATCGCCATGGTCACCGCGGGCTTTGCCGGCAGCGTGGCGCCGCTCGGCACCGCGCTCACTGAAAACCAGCTCGCGCTGCTCTGGAAAATGGCGGACGAGCCGATCCTCTGTTTCGACGGCGACCGCGCCGGCCAGAAAGCCGCTTATCGTGCCGCGGATCTCGCCTTACCCTTCCTCGCGCCCGGCAAGAGTCTGCGCTTCGCCCTGCTGCCGGAAGGGCAGGACCCCGACGATCTCGTGCGCTCCGGCGGTCGTGGCGCGATCGAGGAGGTGATCGCGGCGGCGCGTCCGCTCGCCGAGATGATCTGGTCGCGCGAGCTCGAAGGCGGCAATTTCGCCACGCCCGAGCGCCGCGCCGCGCTGGAGGCGCGCATCAAGGAGCTCTCCAACGGCATCCGCGACGAGGTGGTGCGGCGCTATTACCGGCAGGATCTTGCCGAGCGGCTTCAGCGCGCCTTTGCCCCCGAAGGCGCACGCGGCGGCTTCGGCGGCGGCCGTGGCAATTTCCGCCCCGGCTCGGCCGGCCGTCAGTTCCAGCCCCGCGGTGGGGGAGGCGCGAATCGATTCGGCGGTCAGGGATTTGGAGGCCGCCGCGGCCCACCCGGGCCCATCCAGCTGCCCTCCGGACCCTACCAGGCGGCGAGCGCGCAGCTGGCGGCAAGCCCGATCATGCGCGGCCAACGCAGCGCCATCTCCCGCCGGGAGGCCCTGATCCTGCAAATCCTGATCAACCACCCCTGGCTCCTCCACGATCATCTCGAGGAAGTCGCGGCCCTGGAGCTGGCCCATCCCGAGGTCCATAAGCTCCGGGCCGGCATCATCGCCGCCTTCGCCAACGACCATCACCATTCGCCGGACCCCGGCGAGCTCGCCGAGAAGATGCGCAGCGACCTCGAGAAGGGTGGATTTTCTCAGGCCCTTCAAAGGGTTGAGGGCGGCATCACGACCGCGGCGGTGTGGGGCGCCCGCGAGGGCGCCGCACGGGACGACGTTCTCTCCACCTGGCATCAGCTGGTCGCCTTGCATCGGCAGTACCATTCACTACTTAGAGAGCTGAAAGACGCCGAGCTGGCCTTGGGGGAAGATCCCAGCGAGGCCAACATGGCGTGGCTGCGCGACGTCAAGGCTCGGATAGGCGAAGTCGACGGCACCGAGGCCCTGATCGAGGGTTTTGGCGAGCTGTCGGGCCGGTTCCAGAAGAGCGTGTGATGAAAGAATCATGCGGACGGCCGGGACCGGAACCGCTAAAAGACTCGCCAAATCCGAGGTTTGGCGGCAAAAACAGGGTTAATCGAGGCTTAACGGTCTTGTAGCACTTTGGCCACCAGGCGGCCGCAGGCAGAACAGACGCGTCAGGAATGAATCCGCGCAATTGCTGTTGGCACTACACCTGCATCCGCTGCGACAAAGAGGCTCTACGAAGCGTTAGGCAAATCCGGCGAGTGAAAGGTCGGGGGTGGCGACAAGAGGTCCGCGCCGCCCTTTCCGTGTCGAGATCTGACGAAGCGAGAGCATCGAGCAACAGGTTCAAGTGATTTCACGCGGGCGCGGCGAACGTCTGTGTGAAACGCGTTTAGGAGCAATGGATGGCCACCAAGGCAAAGACGCTGCAGGCGAAGGACAAGGAAAAAGACGACAAGGCAGCGGACGCGCCGGAGAAGGACTCCCAGGACGCGCCCTCGCCGTTGCTCGATCTGTCCGACGCGGCCGTGAAGAAGATGATCAAGCAGGCCAAGAAGCGCGGCTTCGTGACCTTCGATCAGCTCAACGAAGTTTTGCCGTCCGACCAGACCTCTCCCGAGCAGATCGAGGACATCATGTCCATGCTCTCGGACATGGGCATCAACGTCACCGAAGCCGACGATAGCGAAGGCGAGGAGGACAAGGACGAGAGCGGCGAGGACGAGACCGACAACGAACTGGTCGAAGTCACCCAGAAGGCCGTCACCGAGGTCAAGAAGAGCGAGCCGGGCGAGCGCACCGACGATCCCGTGCGCATGTATCTGCGCGAGATGGGCACCGTCGAGCTGCTGTCGCGCGAAGGCGAAATCGCGATTGCGAAGCGCATCGAGGCCGGCCGCGAGGCGATGATCGCAGGTCTGTGCGAAAGCCCGCTGACCTTCCAGGCCATCATCATCTGGCGCGACGAGCTCAACGAAGGAAAAATCTTCCTTCGTGACATCATCGATCTCGAAGCCACCTATGCCGGGCCCGATGCCAAGGCCGGCATGAACAATGCGATGATCGCCGGTCCGAACGGCGAGACCGGTGAAGCGACGGCCGAAGGCGGCCAGGCCACCGGCGCCGCGCCCGCGCATGTCGCGCCGCCGGCCGCACCGCCGGCGCCGACCCCGTTCCGCGCCGCGCCTGCGCCCGGAAATGTCGGCGACGCCGCGAAGGATCCGGCGGAATCCGCCGCCGAAGCCGACATGGACGAGGACGACGAGTTCGAGAACCAGATGTCGCTTGCGGCGATCGAGGCCGAGCTCAAGCCGAAGGTCGTCGAGATCTTCGACAAGATCGCCGACAGCTACAAGAAGCTGCGCAAGCTGCAAGAGCAGGACATCCAGAACCAGCTCGAGAGCACCTCGCACGGCCCCTCGCTCTCGCCGCACCAGGAGCGCAAATACCGCAAGCTCAAGGACGAGATCATCGTCGAGGTGAAGTCGCTGCGCCTGAACCAGGCGCGTATCGACTCACTGGTCGAGCAGCTCTACGACATCAACAAGCGCCTCGTCTCCCATGAGGGCCGCCTGATGCGCCTTGCCGACAGCCACGGCGTCGCGCGCGAGGACTTCCTGCGCAACTACACCGGCTCGGAGCTCGATCCGCGCTGGCTCAACCGTGTCTCGAAGCTGTCGGCCAAGGGCTGGAAGAACTTCGTCCATCACGAGAAGGACCGCATCAAGGACCTCCGCCACGAGGTGCATCAGCTCGCGGCGCTGACCGGCTTGGAGATCATCGAGTTCCGCAAGATCGTGCACTCGGTGCAGAAGGGCGAGCGCGAAGCCCGCCAGGCCAAGAAGGAGATGGTGGAAGCCAACCTCCGTCTCGTGATCTCGATCGCCAAGAAATACACCAACCGCGGCCTGCAGTTCCTCGACCTGATCCAGGAAGGCAACATCGGTCTGATGAAGGCGGTCGACAAGTTCGAGTATCGCCGCGGCTACAAGTTCTCGACCTACGCCACGTGGTGGATCCGGCAGGCGATCACCCGCTCGATCGCCGACCAGGCGCGCACCATCCGCATCCCCGTGCACATGATCGAGACGATCAACAAGATCGTGCGCACCTCGCGGCAGATGCTCAACGAGATCGGCCGCGAGCCCACTCCTGAGGAATTGGCCGAAAAGCTCGGCATGCCGCTGGAGAAAGTGCGAAAAGTCCTCAAGATCGCCAAGGAGCCGTTGTCGCTGGAGACGCCCGTCGGTGACGAAGAGGATTCACACCTCGGCGATTTCATCGAGGACAAGAACGCGATCCTGCCGATCGACGCCGCGATCCAGTCCAACCTGCGCGAAACCACCACGCGCGTGCTGGCCTCGCTCACCCCGCGCGAAGAGCGCGTGCTGCGCATGCGCTTCGGCATCGGCATGAACACCGACCATACGCTGGAAGAAGTCGGCCAGCAGTTCTCGGTGACGAGAGAGCGTATTCGTCAGATCGAAGCGAAGGCGCTGCGGAAGTTGAAGCACCCGTCAAGGTCGCGGAAGCTGCGGTCGTTCCTGGATAACTAGTTCAAACGCCGCCACTTGGTGGTCTGTTGAAACAAGAACGGCGGGCGAAAGCCTGCCGTTTTCGTTCACGCCTACTTCGACAGCGTTCAGCCCAATAGAGGCTCATGCTTTGCCAATCGAATATACACCCGACCAGAGAGGCGCATCGATTCTGGAATTCCGGGTGGATGGCTCCAACCTCGACGTCGCAAGGATCGACATCTATGCTTCGATGATGCCGGCTCACCTCACCGTCTGGTACAACACCCGTTGCCCTGTCTGCGATGCCGGCATCGACTGGCAGCGTAACAAGCTGTTGGCGCTGGTGCGCGCGGGCACGATCGAATTCAGGGATATCAACGAGCAGCCCGATGCGCTGGGGCACTTTGGCGCCACGCTCGACGACATCAGACGTCGCTTGCATGCGACCGACGAGACCGGCCAACTCATCGTCGGTGCGGATGTCGCGATTGCGCTGTGGACGCTGACCCCGGGGGAGGGATGGCTTGCGGGGTTGTTCGGCAATCGCGTGGCGCTGCCGTTCACCCGGTTCTTCTATGATCGGTTTGCCGATCTGCTGTTTGCCTGGAACAGGCGGAGCGGGCGCTGGTGAGCGCCTGCCTGGGTCGACCTATTTCTTCTTCGCGCCGACCCGCTCGAGGTTCTTGATCTCAAGCGCCGGGCGGCCAGATTTTTCGGCGATCTCGCGGTCCTGCTCCATGATATAGGCGCGGGCCGGCTCGTCGCCGTCGAGGCCGCCGAGCAATTCGGCGGGCACGCGCCGGTTGGAGCGTTGTGAGCCGTCTTCATAGAAGACGTTGAAAAAGGCGAATTCGCCCTTGGGATTGGTTCCGGGTTTTTTGGCCATGGCCGGCTTTTCGTCGATCAGGGGGCCATAGTCAAATGACTTTGGCAGGTTTCCGGTGGCTGGGCGCGGACCCTGCAGCGGCAGAACCAGCTGCGCGATCGATCGACGAACCCATTTACGAGGCGCCTCGATGTCGGGCGGAAGAGTCCAACGCTTCGTAAAACCCGATGCGCTCCTTAGGAGATCCTTGCCTCACCCTTGCCTCAACAAACGGCGGGCCGCGAAGCCCGCCGTTTATTTTGGTCTTCAGCGTCGCCCGGGGCTGGCGGGGCGACAACCTAGAATAGAATGTTATAACCGGCGCCATGCCATGGCAAGGCAAATCGCTGGCGCTGCGATGCCGCAGCGAGCGCATGAGATATGCAGTGGTCGCGACATCGGACTTCATTCGTCGAGCCAGGATGCGATTGGTTCTGGTGAGGATTTGCCGCTTTGACGCGAATCTGGTTCCCGGGCATGATCGCGCGCCGCTCTCCCGCCCATTCCCTGTAGGATTCATCCGAATGTCGAAATACGCCTTGGCCATCGCCTTCATCGCCTGTCTGGCCGGCGGATCGGCGCAAGCCGCGCGCTGCGGCGGCGACTTCAACAGCTTTGTCGCCAGCATGGCCTCGGAAGCGCAGGCCGCCGGCGTCTCGGCGAGCGTGACCAGCGCGGCGCTCAGCGGCGTGCAGCAGGACGGCGCGGTGCTCGCCTTCGACCGGCGCCAGCGCTACACCTTCAACAAGAGCTTCGAGCAGTATGTCTCGACCCGCGTCGGCCCCGGCCGCATCAATGGCGGCAAGGCGCTGTTGCAGCGCCATGCCGCGCTGCTCTCACGCATCGAGCAGCAGTTCGGCGTGCCCCGCTATATCCTGGTTGCGATCTGGGGGCTGGAGAGCGATTTCGGCAAGGGCGACATCGGCAAGCTGCCGGTGGTCCGCACGCTGGCGACGCTCGCGCATGACTGCCGCCGCACCGAGCTATTCCAGGGCGAGCTGCTCGCGGCGCTGAAGATCGTGCAGCGCGGTGACCTGCCGCTGCGCGACCTGATCGGCGCCTATGCCGGCGAGATCGGCCAGACCCAGTTCCTGCCGTCCTCCTACATCAAGTACGGCGTCGATTTCGACGGCGACGGCCACGTCGATCTCCGCCACAGCGTCCCCGACGTGCTCGCCTCGACCGCGAACCTGCTCCACACCAGCGGCTTCAAGATGGGCCAGCCCTACGGCGAAGGCACCGCCAATTTCGAGGCCATGCGCGAATGGAACAGGGCGGTGATCTATCGCAAGACGATCGGGTATTTTGCCGATCGGCTGGCGGGGCAGTGAGGGGAGCCAAAGAGACGGAGCACTCGCGCACATACTTGGTGTCATCGCCCGCGAAGGCGGGCGATCCAGTATTCCAGAGACCGCGCGAGAATACGGAGAGGCTGCGGCGTACTGGATTCCCCGCCTTCGCGGGGAATGACAACGGAGAGGTCCGTGAACGCTCGCCAGGACGACGGTTTAATTCGACGGCGCCCCTCACTCCGTCCCCTTCGCCATCCTCTCCAGCTTGCGCTGCAACGGCGCCCAGTACGTTGCCGGGCGGAAGCGCTGCAGGAGATCCATGAAGCGGGCGTCGTTGCCGATCAGGATGCGCGGCTCGTTTCTCTCGATGCCCTTGATGATGCGCAGCGCGGCGTCCCGGGGCGTGGTCCTTGCCGCGTTCTCGAACCGCTCGATCGATTGCGACCGGCGTGCGTTGTCGGTGACGCCGACCCCGGTGCGCGAGTTGCGGGCGATGGCGGTGGCGACGCCGCCAGGATGCACGACCGACAGCCTGACAGGGCTGCCCGCCATGGCCAGCTCGTGCCGCACGCTCTCGGAAAAGCCGCGCACCGCGAATTTCGCCGCGGCATAGGCCGACTGTCCCGGCGGGGCGATGATGCCGAAGATCGAGGACAAATTGACGATGTGCGCCTCTGGCCTCGTCCTCAGATGCGGCAGGAAGGCGCGCGTGCCGTGCACCACGCCCCAGAAATTGATGTCGAACAGCCAGTCCATCTGCGCCTGGTCGATCTCCTCGAACGATCCCATCAGTGCAACGCCGGCATTGTTGACGACGATGCCAAGTGCGGGATGCGCGGTGGCCGCCTCACGCGCGAATTGCGCGATGTCGTCGGGCTCGCTGACATCGACGCGATGCAGGCTGAGCTTGCTTGCGGCGCCGATCTCGGCCGCGAGCGTCTTCAGCCCGGGCTCGTCGCGATCGGCGAGCGCGAGATCGCAGCCGCGCCGTGCAAGCTCGATCGCCAGTGCGCGGCCGATGCCGCTTGCCGCTCCGGTGATAGCGGCGGCGCCGCGGATTGCAGTCATGATGATCCACCCGTCGAGCCACTTGAGCGGAACTATGATTTACATTTTTTCATATTGGAACCGAACCGCATGGCGGTTCCCTCCTTAACCTACGTTACTTGATGAAGACAGGCAGCATTGGGAGCCGCCGATGGGACAAGCAAAGCCGTTTCGAGCCACCGCACTGATCGTGGAAGACGACCTCATGCAGAGGGAGATGCTCAGTCTTCTTCTCGAAGAAAGCGGCTACGACGTCATTCAATGCGAGAGCGCCGAGGCGGCCGAGCTTGTGCTGGAGAAGAGCGCCGGCGCGCTCTGCCTGATGATGACCGACGTTCAGCTTGCCGGCCGCATGAACGGCGTCGAGCTCGCGCATGTCGCCAAGGACCGCAACCCGAAGCTCGACGTCGTCGTCACCTCCGGCCGGCCCTTGATGCAGGCCTTGCCGAACGGCGCGAAGTTCTGGGCCAAGCCATGGGCGCCGCTCGACGTGCTCCGCGAGGCCGAGATCGCGCAGCTGTCCTGAGGGTCGATCCGGCAGGCCGGCTTTCGTGGTCCGCGGCGCGGTGATAAGGTCGGTCCATGACCTTGTCCTTCCTGCTCACCTCGCTGATCGTCGTCGCCTCGCCCGGCACCGGCGTGCTCTACACGCTGGCGGCCGCGCTGACCCGCGGCTCGCGCGCGAGCATCGCCGCTGCCTTCGGCTGCACCCTCGGAATCGTGCCGCACATGACGGGCGCGATGCTGGGGCTCGCCGCCGTGCTCCACACCAGCGCGCTCGCCTTCGCCGCGCTGAAATGGTGCGGTGTCGCCTATCTGCTCTACATGTCCTGGCAGGCGCTGCGCGAGACCGGGGCGCTGGCAGTCGACGGCGAGATCCGCGAGCGTTCGGTCGGTCGGGTGATCGTGACCGGCTTCCTGATCAACATCCTCAATCCGAAACTGTCGATCTTCTTCCTGGCTTTCCTGCCGCAGTTCATCGCCGCGGACGAAGCCCATGTGCTGGCGCGAATGCTGGAATTGAGCGGCGCCTTCATGGCAATGACGTTTGCGGTGTTCGTGGTCTACGGCCTCTGTGCGGCATCGGTGCGCGAGCGCGTCATCTCCCGCCCGCCTGTCATGGCCTGGCTGCGCCGGAGTTTTGCCGCCGGCTTCGCCGCGCTCGGCGCCAAGCTGGCGTTCGCGGAGCGATAGCTTCTCCAGCCAATAAAAAAGCGGGCCTTGCGCCCGCCATCTTCCAACTCAGAACTCCCACCCGACGCCCGGGCGGAGCGTGCTCCACCCGGGCAAAGAATAAGAAGCCTCGCTACTTCTTCTTCGCTGCCTTCTTGGCCTTCTTCTTCGTCGCCTTCTTCGCCTTCTTCGCTTTCTTAGCCATAGGATCCTCTTCAGGGTTAATGGTGAAACGCGACACGAGGGATGCTCGGCGGAGGGCCAGCCTCGCAACATCCTCGATGACAAGCTCAGCAGATTCGCGCGCTTCTGCCCCGCGCTGTCACATCCGTGTCATCGCGTTATCCACAGCTCAGATGCATTTTCGGGTGATTTTGGCTCACGAATCCGCGTCGCCGGCATGCCTAACGATCCGACAATGCGCCAGCCGTTCATGAATCCAAAACCAAAGTCATGCTTTCGCGGATCGCAGTGAGACTCCGTTAAGCGCGGCGGCGGCATTGTCCCCCCAAGAAAACGGGGACGGGATCATGGACGGTCAGCTGGCAGGGACGGAGGGCGCGACGCTGCGCGCGCCGCGTGCGCCATGCTGAACGTGCCGACACTCTGGACCGTGTTCGTCGTCAACTTCCTGGCGCTCGGCCTGATCTGGGCCTACGTGATGCGCACCTATCCGAAATTCGCGGCCGCGCGGTTCTGGATGGCATCGTCCTTTATCGGCGCGACCGGCGCGATGACGGCCCTGCTGCGCCTGTTCGTCGCGTCTCCGTTGCCGCTCCTGCTTGGCGCCGCCGGCGTCATCGCGGCGAGCTGCCTTGCCGCCATGGGCATTCAACGCTTCTATCACCGGCCCGTCTCATGGCGCGTCATGATCGCAACAGCAGGCTTAAGCCTCGCCGGCGTCGTGTTCTTCGTGGTCGGCTTCGACAACATGCAGCTGCGCATGCTCTGCTACACGTTCGGTCAGGCCGTGCCGCTGGTGCTGGCGCTGCGTCTGTTGCTGTCGCCGCCGGAAGGCCGCGTCAGTCCGGGCGCCCGGCTGTCCGGCATCGTCATCCTCGCCATTATCGCGATCCTCGTCGTCCGCACGGTGGGCAATCTGCTCGGCGGCGATTTCTCGGCAAGCGCCGGCGGCCAGGCTCATGGCGTCATGGTGCTGGGTCTCCTGTTCCTGTCCATGACGCTCAATTTCGGCTTCCTGCTGATGGCGATGGACAGCTTGCGCAACGAGGTCGCCGACCTCGCGCTACTCGACGATCTCACCGGCGTCGCCAACCGGCGGCATCTGTTGCAGCGGCTGAGCGAAGAATGCGCCCGCTCGGAGCGCAGCAGCGAGCCGTTCTCGCTGCTGGTCATCGATCTCGACGGCTTCAAGACCATCAACGACACCCATGGCCATGCCGCGGGCGATGCCTGCCTCCAGCACTTCACCCTGATGGCGCAGACGCGCTTGAGGCCCGGCGACATGCTCGCCCGCACCGGCGGCGACGAATTCTGCGTCGTGCTGCCCTCGTCGACCTTGCGCGAGGCGGCTGCGATCGCCCGCCGCGTGCTCGAGGTCTGCCGCCAGGATGCCGTCACCTGCACCGGCGTCGACATTCCGATCGCGATCTCGATCGGGGTAGCGCAGTGGGACCGCGGCGTCGGCCATTTTCCGGACCGCCTGATCGCGCATGCCGACCACGCGCTCTATGCGGCCAAGAAGAACGGCAAGAACGACTTTGCCGTCCACGATCCGGCGCCGCCGCTCATGCCTGACCCGATCGGTCCAGGCGAGGCCTTGCGCAAATTCGCGTAAGGGCGTGCTAACGTCAGGTCCGCATTGGACCCACATGATGATCTCTCGCCTGCTCGCGGCCGTTCTCGCCGCTCTCACTCTGATCGCACCTGCCGCTGCGACCGACGCCGAGCTCGCAAAGCTCGCGCGCGCCTCCGGCACGCCCGACATTCCCGGCCTGAAGATGGTGTGGCTGGCGCCATGGGGTGACGTCGGCAACGCAAAACCGTGGCGCAACATCATCGTGCACCAGACCGAGGGACCGGCCGGCTCGGCGCGGGGCGGTGCCGAGGTGCAAGCGAAGAACCCCACGCGTCGCGGCGTCACATTGTGGGTCGAGACCGACGGCACCGTCTATTGGGCGGTCGCGGAAAACCTGGTGCCGACCCACGGCGATGGTGCCAACCGCAACGACAACAAGTACATCGACAACAAGCCGACCTATCGCCAGGTGGTGCGCGACAATTCGATCGGCGTCGAGTTCGCCGGCAACTATCCCGACGTCACGACGGGCCCGACCGCGGCGCAGGTCGCGGCGTGGAAGATCCTCGTCCAGATCCTGCGCGCGCGCTACGGCATCCCGCTCGACCGCGTCTATGCGCACAACTGGATCGACTACAAGGACGCCCGCTATTGCGAAGGCTGCTGGCTCGCGACGCTGGCGCGGACATGGGAGGAGTGAGCGAAGCGCCGACGATGCGCTCTTCCCTTCTCCCCTTGCGGGAGAAGGTGGCGCGAAGCGCCGGATGAGGGGTTGTCTCCGCGAATGACGATGTGAGAGACGTGCTCGCGGAGACAACCCCTCACCCGTCTCGCCGCTATCGCGGCGAGCCACCCTCTCCCGCAAGGGGAGAGGGGAAGATCAATCACACCGGCTCCGACATCCACCCGAACAGCCGCCGGATCAAGCCCGGTCGCCGCGGCAGTTCCGGCGGGCCGTCCGCGGCCAGCACGCGCTTGAAGAAGTAGTCCAGGAACACCATGTCGTTCGGCTCGGTGACGGTGAATGTCTCCTCGCCGAAATAGACGCTGTAATTGAAGAAGAACGGGCCCATGAGCGGGATCGTCGCGGTCGAGGCATAGTCCTTCGAGATCACGAACTCCGACGGCTCGAGCCCGTGCTCGCGCATCGCCTGCTCGACCAGCGGCAGCTTGCGCATGAACTGGGCGGAGAAGCCGCCCACGGTGGATTGCAGGATGATCGACACGGCGCGTGTCCGTTCTCTTGATGCTGTCGGCCCGATCCCTTTGGTCGGTCAACCGGCAGCGCGGGTTCAAGATGCCTGGTCCGCGTCCCCGCGAACATGCTGCGCCTCACACGCAAACAAAAAGCCGGCGTCGCCGCCGGCTTTCTGTCTCTTGTCGATCCGCCAATCTCTGGCGCCAAAACCTCGCGCTTAGAGCGCGGCTTCCAGCGCGGCCTGTTCGGCCTTTGCGATCGTGCCCTTGACCGCAGACTGCACCTTCTCGAAGGCGCGGACCTCGATCTGGCGGACGCGCTCGCGCGACACGCCGAACTCGGCGGCAAGGTCTTCCAGGGTCATCGGCTCGTCGGCGAGGCGGCGGGCCTCGAAGATGCGGCGTTCGCGCGGGTTGAGCACGCCCATGGCGCCGTTCAGGGCGTCACGACGGTGATCATACTCCTCGTGCTCGGCCAGCATGGCTTCCTGGTTGGGCGAATTGTCGACCAGCCAGTCCTGCCATTCGCCGGCTTCGCCGTCGTCGCGGATCGGAGCGTTGAGCGACGCGTCGCCACCGAGGCGGCGGTTCATGTCGACCACGTCCTGAGCCGTGACGCCGAGACGCTTTGCGATTATGGCCACCTGGTCGGGGCGAAGATCGCCTTCGTCCAGAGCGGAAATCTTGCTCTTCGCCTTGCGCAGGTTGAAGAACAGCTTCTTCTGGTTCGCGGTGGTGCCCATCTTCACGAGCGACCACGAACGCAGGATGTACTCTTGAATCGACGCCTTGATCCACCACATCGCGTAGGTTGCGAGACGGAAGCCCTTCTCGGGCTCGAACCGCTTCACCGCCTGCATCAGGCCGACATTGCCTTCCGAGACGACCTCGGAGATCGGCAGGCCGTAGCCGCGATAGCCCATGGCGATCTTGGCCACGAGACGGAGATGGCTGGTGACGAGTTGGTGCGCGGCGTCGCGATCATCGTGCTCGCGCCAACGCTTGGCGAGCATGTATTCCTGCTGGGGTTCCAGCATCGGAAACTTGCGGATTTCGCCGAGGTAACGGGAAAGGCCGGATTCGCCATTAAGGACCGGCAGGGTAGCTGTACGGGCCATAGTGCGCCCTCCAAACAGGTTCAGGCCCCCGATAGCGGCGGGCCAGGCAGACGACCGCTTGGTTAAAGCCGATCGGTGCTGCGATGTTCCGCGTTGGTCTTCAACGCAAGCGCAATATACTCCATCGGAAGGCAAAAAGGGAAGGATTGCTGACGTCACGTCCCCGTGTGGCAGCTATAACTTTTTGTAATGTAAAGCATTTCTGAAGCGGCCTGCGTCATAGCGCCGCCTTGAGGGCCCCCTGAAGGAGAAGCAAATCCTCCGGCAGAGGCGTCTCCCAGTGAAGTAATTCTCCAGTCCTCGGGTGCTCCAATACCAGCAGGTAGGCGTGCAGCGCCTGCCGCCCTAGCGCGGCGAGGGCGGCCTGCGACTCGGGGCCCAGCTGGTTCGCCTTGGTCTTGAAATGCGGGCCGTAGACGGCGTCGCCCATCAGGGGGTGGCCGATATGGGCGAGGTGGACGCGGATCTGATGGGTGCGTCCGGTCTCGAGTTCGCAGGCGAGCAGCGTCGCGATCGGCTTGCCGTCGCGTCCGGCAAAACTCTCCAGAAGCTCCCAATGCGTCACGGCCTCGCGGCCGCCCTGGCGCACCGCCATTTTCTCGCGCGCATGCGGGTGACGGTCGATCGGCGCGTCCACGGTGCCGCGATGGCGGCCCGGCAGCCCCCAGGCGAAGGCCATGTAGCCGCGCCGCATCGGCCCGGTACGGCCGTGATCGGCGAATTGCGCGGTGAGCGAGGCATGCGCGAGGTCGTTCTTAGCGACCACCATCAACCCGGTGGTGTCCTTGTCCAGCCGGTGCACGATGCCGGGCCGGCGCACCCCGCCGATGCCGGAGAGCGAGCCGCCGCAATGGGCGATCAGCGCATTGACCAGCGTACCGGTCTCGTGGCCCGCCGCGGGATGCACCACCAGCCCCTTCGGCTTGTTGAGGACGACGATGTCGTCGTCCTCGAACACGATGTCGAGGGCGATATCCTCGCCTTTCGGCTCCGGCGCGGCCGCTTCCGGCACGTCGATTGTGATCGTATCGCCGGAGGCGACGTGATAAGCGGGGTCCCGGATCGCGGCGTCCCTGAGGCTCACCGCGCCCCCCAGAATCAGGGCTTTCAGCCTCGATCGCGATAGCTCGGCAAGGTGCAGCGCCAGCACGCGGTCGAGCCGGGTCGAGCCCTCGGAGCCTTCGACGACAACCTCCAACCTTTGCGCAGAGCCAGAATTTTCCATGACGACGTCTGATACCGTTGTTCCCGAACCGAGCCCCGAGCAGGCCGCGCTGTTCGCGCGGGTGCGGCGGATGATGCTGATCGCGGGGTTGACCACGGCGCTGGCAATCTGCGCCGTGCTGATCGCGGTGGGCTACCGCCTTTTCAAGTCCGAGGGAAGGGCGCCCGAGCCGGCAGGCGACGTCACCGCGACTCTCCCGAAGGGCGCCAAAATCGTCTCGAGCGGCGTCGCCGGCGACCGGCTCGTGATCACGCTCGACATCGGCGGCGTCACCGAGATCCGCACCTTCGATGCCCACACGTTGAAGCCGGCTGGAAAGCTGAAATTCGCCAATGAGCCGTGAGTACGGCCTCGGAACTCGCCGCCATCGTCGTCTTGGCGAAGGCCAGGACCCATAACCACCGAATCCGGTTGCACGAACGAGATCGTCGTTCAGATATGCCTTAACCATCCGCATACGGGGTAATGGGTCCTGGCATTCGCCAGGACGACAGCGGAGAGCGAGCATCCGAAACCCCTCGATCCCCGCTTGCCGCCGGCAAAATTCGAGGCTATGTCCTCTCGCTCAACGCTCCCTTCGTCTAGCGGTTAGGACGCGGCCCTCTCAAGGCTGAAACAGGGGTTCGATTCCCCTAGGGAGCGCCAAGTTTCGGTTGATTTCCTTCGATTTTTTTTCAGGCAATCGTCCCACTCCCGATAGAGTGGGATCGCGTATGTTCTCCGTTCATCCCCTGCCGGATTTTGCCGAGTGGAAATCGAGCGAGTACTTTTCGAGCTACGCAACCTCATCGATACGATGCCAAACTTTCACAATTCGGCATCCAACACCCCGGAAGGGCGAATGTGGCTCGGTCGTGCCGCGGCTATGGTCGAAGCCGGCGGATCGTCGCTCGATGCAGCGGGGTTCGTACTCGCGATGGACGCCGTCATCGGGGAATCGAACTCCTATAGGCATGGGCAAGCGGTCTCTAAAGCGGCTAGCATTCTCTTTCGAACGTTTGCGCGTGTAGAGTCACAATCGACTCCCAACTTGCAAGGCGCCTATATTCCCGCCGGCAACTCGTTTGATGCACTCGCCGCTATCGCTCGAGTTTTCAGCTTAGCGACACTGAGCTATTCATTGTCGATCCCTATTCTGATGAGAAGCTGTTGCGTGATTTTGCACCGCTCGCGGCGGAAAATGTTCTGCTTAAGATTCTGGTCGATCCGTTTTATGTGAAATCGTCCCTTAAGCCCGCCGTCGAGCGCTGGCAAAGCCAGTTTCAAAATCGGCCACTGGAGGCGCGTTTAACTTCGCCTCGCCAACTGCATGATCGCCTGATCATTGTTGA
Source organism: Bradyrhizobium sp. WU425 (assembly GCF_021052305.1). Taxonomy (NCBI): domain Bacteria; kingdom Pseudomonadati; phylum Pseudomonadota; class Alphaproteobacteria; order Hyphomicrobiales; family Nitrobacteraceae; genus Bradyrhizobium; species Bradyrhizobium sp. WU425. Next base: position 1,608,234 of record NZ_CP088089.1, read on the forward strand.
CGACAAAGAAGTTTGGATAGTCACTCAGTCGTTCGCTCATTTGGCGGAACGGGCGCCGGCCTCCGTAACGCGATTCGAGTCAGAGGCGGCCGATTCTAAAATTGGACAGCTACCGTACCATGTGGGCTGCCGCACAGCCGATATAAACCAACCAGGGCGCGCCATTCGCGTGCGACACTGCAAAACCAAACCGTTTCGTGCGCACGAGCAAGCTTCTAGCGACCTGGCGCAGGCGCTCTCCTAAGCGATCGTGCCGTCGATCGAGCGGCGGATCACCCGCTGCACTTCGGCATTCGACAGAAAAAGATCGTGGTTGATGATGCCCCAGCCTTCCGCTGACGCATCGACCACGCGTACGCCGAGGCGCGCGATGACGGCTTTTTCGGCGGCGCCGACCCTGGTCATTCCACCTGCGATCTGTCCCGACAACGCCAGTGCGCGATCGTTCGTCGCGGCGATCACGGTGATTTTGCCCGCAAGCGGACCGATGCGCTGGATCGCTGACGAGAACACGTCCATGTCGATATCGGGCGCGGCAAACACCACGGCGCCGATCTTGCTCGTCACTGTGTCGCCGTATCGCGCATAGAGCTGACGCAGGCTTTCGAGCGACAGCATGGTTCCCATGCTGTGCGCAACGATGTTCACGCGGCCGGTGCCTGGCGCCGACACGAGTGTGGAGAGCACGCGCTCGAACTCGTCGCGGGACCACATCGCACTGTCGCGGTCATAGGCATAGTCGAACAGTCCTGCCTTGGAGGGCCAGGAGAACACCATGGTCCGGCCGCGGAACTTGATCCCATCGGAGAGATGGGCGCCATCCAGCACCGCCGTCTCGAACGTCTGCTTGAAGCCGTGCACATAGATCAGCACGTCTCCTCCGCCGGCCTGCGCAACCAGATCGCCAACGTCTGCCGATACCGGTTCGAGCCGATCAAGGCGCCAATCGCCAAATCCGACCGAGGCGAGAGAAAGTCGGCTCTCGTCCGGCGCTACCAGCTTCGCCCGCGCGACCGTCATGTTGGTTGCGCGCTCCGGCCCGAACCAGGGTTTCGTGCGACCACCGTTGACGGGCTTGCGCGTAGTAGCGACGAGCAATGTGGGGTCAAGGGATAGCGATGACGCGTCGAAACGCGCCCCGGTCGCACCCAAGCCGGCGCATCCGCCAAGCGCGAGGGCGGTCCCCGCCGACATAAATCCGCCGAGGAGAGCGCGGCGCGAAATAGAATGACAGGGGTCGCGTTGCAGAAGAGGTCGAGCGATCACACGAAACCTTTGGGAACTTTGTCCACCGTAGCGCCCCATCTAACTTCCTGAATGACAATGGGGGCAAGAAGACGGCGAAGCAGCTTCGCGGGTCCCTTGTATGGTCGTGACGTCCGTCGTCTCCGAGGGTCGGGCGAAACAGGCGCAAACGCAAGTCAATCCCTCTCCGCAAAAATATTCCAGCTTACCGAAATTCGGAAATATCGTATGTGTCGGCCATCCCAGCCCACAAAAGGGGCGGTCGTACGTCGTCACGAACGCGGGTTGGGAGTGGCGGTGGACGCGGGCGGCGTTAAAGGCGGGCTTGTGCGTGCAGGGCGAGATGAACCTCGTGAGCATGGCACGAACCGCATCGACGGACGGCGCTCAAACCTCGCGAAGCCTCTGGCGAAGCAGGGCCATGTCCTGCGAAGCTTGGGCGAAGCAGGGTCAGCCTGCGTACGGCGAAACCGTGTGGTCCTGGCCGTCGTTGCTACGGTCAAGCCTTTGCGAAGGCGTCAGCGCGTCAACCGGCGCGGTGCCGTGCATTTCGCGGGGGTGACGGAGACAAAAAGGAACTCGTCTCCGGGGAGAGCGCGGCATAGGCCGTCAAACCATCGCGCAGGGAAGGCCTGGTCTCGGCTGCCCTGTGTCTCCCCTATGCATTGCGTGTGCAATCAGTTCGCATGGGGGTTTTTATGGGTGCCAGCCTGCGCCCGGTCTTCCCTGCGCCCTTTCTTTTCGAGGGGGTGAAGCGAGAAGCATAGCTCGGGCAAAACATGCCGCGAGGCTGTGAGCGCGTGTCCGCAACCCGCATGCAAACTGACCTCCCTTTCGAGCCTCCCTTTCGAGCCTTCCTTGCGAGCATGATGCGTCAGCATCGGTGGAGGTGGTCGTCCCTCCCGGAATCTGCCTTGATGCGAATTCAGCGCGGAGGAATTTTGACATGAGCGGCTTGGTGATCTCTGGCGGCCGGGTGGTGGATCCCGCCAGCGGAATGGACGCGGTTGGGGATGTGGCGGTGGTGGACGGCAAGGTCGCCGCGGTTGGCGCTTCGCTCGGCAGCGCCGAGCGGACGATCGACGCGACGGGGCTAGTGGTCGCCCCCGGCTTCATCGACCTGCACGCGCATGGCCAGTCGCTCCCCGCCGATCGCATGCAGGCGTTCGACGGCGTCACGACGACGCTCGATCTCGAAGCGGGCGTGCTGCCGGTCGGGTCCTGGTATGAGCGCCAGGCGCGGAAGGGGCGCGTGTTGAACTACGGCGCGGCCACCAATTGGGCTTTCGCGCGTATTGGCGCGATGACGGGCTCCAATGCGGAGAGCTCGCTGGAGGCGTTCGGCAACGCCATGCGCGATCGCCGCTGGATGGACAACGTGGCGAGCGATGCGGAGGTTGCCGGCATCCTCGAGCGCCTTTCGCGCGGACTGAACGAGGGCGGCATCGGCATCGGGATCTTGAACGCCTATGCGCCGGGCGCCGGCGTGCAGGAGCTGACCGCGGTCTGCCAGCTCGCGGCCGCGCAGGACGTGCCGACCTTCACCCATGTCGCCTACATGTCGCGCATCGATCCCGAGAGCGCGGCGGAAGCCTATATCCGCCTGATCGGCTATGCCGGAGCCACCGGCGCGCACATGCACATCTGCCATTTCAACTCGTCGAGCAAGACCGACGTCGAGCGCTGCCGCGTGCTGATCGCGAAAGCGCAGGCGCAGGGCCTGCCCATCACGGTCGAGGCCTATCCCTACGGCACCGGCTCGACCGTGCTGGCGGCCGCCTTCTTCAGCGACCCCGAATTCGTCGAGCGCAACGGCACCGGTTACGATTCCGTGCAGCGGGTCACCGACGGCCATCGCTTCAGCGATCGCGAGGAGCTCCTGAAGGCGCAGGCGGAAGAGCCGTCCTCGCTGGTGCTGTGGCACATCCTCGACACCGAGAACAATGCGCATCACCGCGACCTCCTCGACATGTCGGTGCTCTATCCCGGCGGCGCGATCGCCTCCGACGCGATGCCGTGGACGACGTCGGACGGCAAGACCTACACCGGCGATGCCTGGCCGCTGCCGGATGACGCCACCTCGCATCCGCGCTCGGCGGGCTGCTTCACGAAATTCATCTGCGAATGGGTGCGCGAGCGCAAGACCGCGTCGCTGCTCGAAGGCGTGCGCAAATGCGCGCTGATCCCGGCGGAGATCCTGTCGCAGAGCACGCCCGCGATGCGCGCAAAAGGTCGGCTCGCGAAGGATGCCGATGCCGACATCGTCGTGTTCGACTACGAGAAGCTCTCGGACCGCGCGACCTTCACGGCGATGAACCGTCCCTCCGAAGGCGTGCGGCATCTGATCGTCAGCGGCCAGCCGTTAATCACAGATGGTGTGCTGGACGTCGCGGTGCGGCCCGGCCGTCCCGTGCGCCGTCCCGTCGTCGGGAGCTGAGACATGCCGGTCCCCATTCTCCTGGTGACGGGCTTTCTGGGGGCCGGCAAGACCACTGTCGTGAACCATCTGCTGGCGCATGCGGAGGGGCGGCGGATCGCCGCTGTGGTCAACGATTTCGGTGCGATCAACATCGATGCCGAGCTGATTGCGGGCGCGAGCGACGGCGTGGTCAGCCTCGCCAATGGCTGCATCTGCTGCTCGCTCGAAGGCGACCTGCTGCGCACGCTTGCGACGCTGCTGCGGCGTGATCCGAAGCCGGAATACATCGTCATCGAGACCAGCGGCGTCGCCGATCCCGCCGAGATCGTCCGCAATTTGATGGATCCCGTGATCCTGCGCGAAGCGCCGTTGGAAACGGTGCTCTGCGTGATGGACACGGCGACACCGCCGGCCGCTCTCGACGACGCGCTGCACCGTTCGCAGCTGCGCGTCGCCGACATCGTGGCGCTGAGCAAGCTGGATCTGGCGGATGAGGGTGCGGGCGCGCGTATCCGCGAGGCCATCCGCGCGCAGCGCGTTCCTGCCGTGGTGGTCGACGCGCAGCACGGCGAGATTCCGTCCGCGCTGCTGTTTCCCGCGACCGTCGATCGTGCGCCCGCGCCGCGCAAATCCGGACCGAAACGTCCGGCAGAGCAACGCTTCGAAACGCTGAGCTGGACCTCGAACCAGCCACTTTCGCTGGCCCGCCTGCAGCAGGCGATCGGCCGACTGGCGCCAAAACTCGCGCGGGCAAAAGGCCTGTTCGAGACCGTCGAGCAGCCGGGGCGCCAGATGGTGTTTCAATTCGCCGCCGGCCGCGCCACGCTGGCCCCAGGCGAAGCGCCGACGCCGGGCGTGCCGTGCGCGCGGATTGTCTTCATCGTCGAGCTAGGCGTGCTCTCGAAGGCGGAGCTCGACGGGATCATGGAGACCTGCGTTGCGGATCGTTGAAGCTGCCGCTTCAGGCAAATTGTGCGATGCCGTTTCCAACGGACCAATTCTCCGCGGGCGCATCGAGGACGTTGACGAACACGTCCTCGGGGCGGAGGCCCGGTTTTTCGCCGAGCAGGTCCGCGATCCGCCGGTACAGGGCCTTCTTCTGCTCGGGGGTGCGCGAGGCGAACACGGTGATCTGGATCAGCACGGCATCGTCGCTGCGCGTGACGCCGTAGGCATTGCCGCAGCGGAAGTTCGCGGGCGAAAGCTCGCTGATGGTCATGAACTCGTCGCCTTCAGGGACGTTCAGCGCTTCGCGCATGGCGCGGTAGAGGCCGTCGAGGATCGCCTGCCGGTAGACTTCCGGCTTTCCGGCGCGCATCGAAATGTGGAGGAGAGGCATCGCGAAATCCTCATTGACGAAAGGGCGCATCGGCCCCAGTTTGTTTTTGACGCGGCGTCAAGAAATCATGTTTTTGACATCGTGTCAAATATGCTTGCTAGGAGCAAAGCTTGAGGCCGCGCGAGTTCGACCACGACGATGTCCTGCGTATCGCCTTCGACCAGTTCTGGCGCAAGGGCGTCCGCGGCACCTCGCTGTCGGATATCGCGCGCGACGCCGGTGTCCAGCGCGGTAGCCTCTACAACGCCTTCGGCAGCAAGGAGGCGCTGTTCCTCCAGGCCTACGAGCGCTACGCGGGCGATTATCTCGTCGCCCTGCAAAAGGCGCTGGGTGCGGGCTCATTGCGAAAACGCCTCACCGCGTTCTTCGACCTGACCATCAGCAACTTCCGCGCCGGCACGCCCCCGCGCGGATGTCCGACGACGCGCGGGCTGATGGAGCTCGGCGCGGCCGAAGGCGAGGGGCTCGACGAGGAGGCTCGGCAGGCCTTCGCGAACCTCATCTCGCGCATCACCGTTCTGGTTCAGGAGACGTTGTCGGCGGGTGCGGCGCGCGGTGAATTCAACGGCAATTCCGCGTCCGCAGCGCTGCACATCATCACGGTGACGCGCGGCCTCGCCGTGCTCGAACGTGCCTTCGGCGACGAGCCCCAGCTGCGCAAGATCGCGTCCCACACCATCGATCTCGTGCTCGGCAGGAAGGGCGGCTAGGGGTCAGCAGACCGCGAGCGCGTTGACCGCCCGCGTCGTCACGGTCTCGTTCTCGTTGCCGACGAACTGGCAGACGACAGTTTGGAGCTCGCCCGGCTGCTTGCCGCGTGCGACCGCCAGCAGCCGCATCAATTCCGCCTCGTCCTTCGACAGGCGCCGGCACGATGGCGGCATGAAGCACAATTGGCAAGGCCGGCCGCTGCGCAGGATTCTGACCAGCGCGGCAACGCGTGCGACCAGCAGCGGACTGTCGGTGATGCCAGGCGCCTCGTCGGCAAAGCGATAGGCCGCCTCCCAGCAATCGGACGCGCCGGTCTCATAGGCGGCAGTGATGAACCGGAACAGCGAGAGCGTGACGCGGCCAAAATCATCGTAACTCTCGACGTCAGGCCGCGTCGCAAGCGCGGCCTGAAGCGGACAGAGCCGCGCCTGGCCGGCTTCCGTGACAGGCACAGAGCCGCAACTATCCTGCATCATGCGCGATCCCGGTCAGTGCAACGTGGGGCTTCCGACCAGCCAGCTCTTCATCGCCATCGTCTGGTCATGGTCCAAAGATGGAACGTGCCGGTCGGGCAGGATGAGGCCCGCCATGCGGAAGACCGTTGCAAGCCCCCGCACGGGCGCGAGAGCCCAATCGGCGCCGACCGGCGGCAACCAGCATTCGAATTGCTCGCGCGCGATATCGTCACGCTCTTTCTGCGCGGCGGCGATCGCCCGCAACATGCCGTGCTCGCTGTCGGACATGCGCGGGCAGGTCGGGCAGTGCACCGCGATCGCCGTATGCGCCGTGCAGGCAAAGATCTCGATGATGGATTCCAGCGAAGGCACGGCGTCGCCCACGCCAAAATGGTCGTACACTTGCTGGATGTCGGCCGCGGTCGGAACGGCGCTTCCGCTGCGTGCCTTGGCCCGAAATCCCCAAATGAAGAGCCGTTCCGCTGCGCTTAGCGCCGGAAGGTCGAGAGAGACTGTGGCTGTCGATCGATGCATTGAGCCTCTGGTCTCTGGCTGCGCCCACGTCCCGGCAGGCGCCGATGATCTGCGCCGATCGTTCCGTCAGAGCCCGCTGCAAGTCAACGCTCGGAGGGGCGATGTCGAGGTCTTCTAGTTTTGAAGAGTTCGCATCTCGGATGCAGCCAGCCTCGCGAGCCTGCGAGCCGTCTGCGGCATGCCGGTAGGATGCATGGAGTTTTGCGGGGTGGGGGAACCCGAATGCTTAAAGCTTTGCTAAGGGGCGCGGGATAAACTGGCATATCAGCCTTCCAAATCTTGCGAGCACCGATGTTTTTCTCCCGCATCAGTTTCAAGCTGGTCCTGATTGTCGGCATCAGCCTCCTTGGCATGATCGCGCTGGCGCCGATCGCGCTTTCGACCTTGCGCGCGCAGATGATCGCCGATCGTCAGGCCAAGACGCAGCACTTGGTCGACGTCGGCTACGGCATCCTGGCGCACTACCAGAAGCTCGAGAGCGAAGGAAAACTCCCGCGCGAGCAGGCCCAGGCCGGCGCGATCGCGGAGATCAAGAGCCTGCGCTACGACAAGGTCGAGTATTTCTGGCTGAACGACATGACCCCCAAGATGGTCATGCATCCGATCAAGCCCGAACTCGACGGCAAGGATCTCTCCGGGATGAAGGATCCATCCGGCAACGCGCTGTTCGTCGGCTTCGTCGACGTCGTCAAAAAGCAGGGCGCGGGCTTCTACAGCTACCTCTGGCCGAAGCCCGGCTTCGACCAGCCGGTCGGGAAAATCTCCTATGTGAAGGGCTTTGCGCCCTGGGGCTGGATCATCGGCACCGGTATCTATCTCGACGACGTCGACGCCGTATTCCGCCAGAATGCGATGACCTTCGCCCTGGTGTGCCTGGTCGTGTTCGTGCTCGTGCTCGGCGCCTCCTTCGTGATCGGCCGCAGCGTGACCCGGCCGCTGGCGAAGATCACCGCGCTCACCGAGCGCCTCGCCTCCGGCGACAGCGCGTTCGACGTGCCCCATACCGACCGTCGCGACGAGATCGGCGGGCTCGCCAAGGCGCTCGCCGTGTTCAAGGACAATGCGTCGGCGGTCGGCCGGATGCACGCCGAACAGCAGGAGACGAAGCAGAAGGCCGACGAGGAGAAGCGCAAGACGATGACCGACCTCGCCGGCAAGTTCGAGGCCAACGTTCAAGCCGTCGTCCGCGACGTGTTCAAGGAGGCGCGCGCGATGCAGCAGGCCGCGCAGGGCATGTCCGAGACCGCCGACAAGGCGACCGACCGTGCGAGCCTCGTCGCCACCGCCTGCCAGCAGGCATCGAGCAACGTGCAGACGGTGGCCTCCGCCGCCGGGCAGCTGTCGTCCTCGATCGCCGAGATCAGCCAGCGCGTCGCGCAGGCTGCAAGCGTGGCCGACAAGGCCGCCGCCGACGGTCAACGCACCAACGACACCGTGCAGGGACTTGCTGCAGCCGCGCACAAGATCGGCGAGGTCATCGACCTCATCAACCAGATCGCCTCGCAGACCAATCTGCTCGCGCTCAACGCCACCATCGAGGCGGCGCGCGCCGGCGAGGCCGGCAAGGGTTTTGCGGTGGTGGCAAGCGAAGTGAAGTCGCTGGCGAGCCAGACCGCGAAGGCGACCGACGAAATCGGCGCGCAGATATCGGCGATCCAGGCCGAGACCAACCAGGTGGTCGGCAACATCGACAGCATTCGCAAGACCATCATGGAGGTCAACGAAATTTCCTCGTCGATCGCCGCAGCCGTCGAGGAGCAGGGCGCCGCGACGGCGGCGATCGCGCACAGCGTACGGGAGGCCGCCTCCGGCACCGACCAGGTTTCGCAGAACATCTCGGGTGTGACCGACGCGACGGCGGAGACCGGCCAGGCCGCCGGCCTCGTGCTGCAATCGAGCGGCCGGCTGTCGCAGAAGCTGCAATCGCTGGAAAACGAAGTCAGCGCTTTCGTTGCGGGGGTACGGGCGGCCTAGTATAGCAGAAGGATGAGCGCGCGCATCCTTCTGATCAATCCGAACAGTTCTGTGGCGACCACAGCGATGATGGTCGCCATCGCGAGGTCAGCCGCCGTGGACGGCTTCGACATCGACGGCGCGACCGCAACGCGCGCGCCGCAAATGATCGTGACGCCGGATGCGCTGGATGCAGCTTCCACCGAAGTTCTGGAGATCGCGCAGTCACACCGGCATGCATGCGACGGTATCATCGTCGCGGCGTTCGGCGATCCTGGGTTGGCCGGGATCAAGGCCGCGATGAAACTGCCGGCGGTCGGCATCGGCGAGTCCTCGATGCTCGCAGCTGCCGAGAACAGCCGCCGCTTCGGCGTGGCGACCACGACGCCGCTGTTGGAAGGGAAGATCGACGCCTTGCCGGAAGCGCTGGGGTTGCGATCGCGTTATACCGGCGCCCGCTTCGCCAAAGGCGATCCGCAAGACCTGATGCGCGATCCGGCGCGATTGCGCGCAGCACTCGCCGGCGCGGTCGAGGCTTGCATCGCGCAGGATGGCGCGGAGGCGGTCGTCATTGGTGGCGGTCCGCTGGGCGAAGCCGCGCGCGAGCTTCAGCCGATGTTCACCGTGCCGATCATCGCGCCGATCCCGTCTGCCGTGGCGCGGATTATTCGCCTCATCACGGCGCGCGCGACCGATTGAAATTCCGGCCCGCGGGAACGGTCGTCGCAACCGGCGTTCTTGCCCTTGACGGCCTCGGTTAAAGTGACGAAGCAGAAGGACCTGCCGACCCGCGCTTGGGCACGCGGGCATGGAGACGCTGCATGTCGTTCAAGAAGCTCCTGATCGCCAATCGCGGCGAGATCGCCATCCGCATCGCGCGCGCCGCAGCCGATTCCGGCCTCGCAACGGTCGCGATCCATCCCGCGGACGATGCGCTGTCGCTGCATGTGCGGGTTGCCGACGAGGCCGTCGAAATCCCCGGTCGCGGCGCGCGGGCCTATCTCGACATCGAGGCCGTGGTCAAGGCGGCGAAGAGCGCAGGCTGCGACGCCGTGCATCCCGGCTACGGCTTCCTCAGCGAGAACGCTGCGTTCGCGAAGGCCTGCGCCGATGCAGGCATCGCCTTCGTCGGGCCCCAGGCCGCGGCGCTCGAGTTGTTCGGCGACAAGGTGGCGGCACGGCAACTGGCAAAGCGCTGCGGCGTCCCGATCATCGCCGGCACCAGCGGGCCGTCCTCGCTGGAGGACATCGCGGCGTTCTTCACCTCGCTCGGCAGCAACGCGGCAATCGTGATCAAGGCAATGGCCGGCGGCGGCGGGCGCGGCATGCGCGTGGTCGAGCGCGCTGCCGATCTCGCGGAGGCCTATGCGCGCTGCCAGTCCGAGGCCAAGGCCGCGTTCGGCTTCGACGGCGTCTATGCCGAGCGGTTGATCCGGCAGGCGCGCCATATCGAGGTGCAGATCATCGGCGATCGCGACGGCGCGATCTCCCACCTCTGGGAGCGCGAATGCACCATTCAGCGCCGACACCAGAAGCTGATCGAGGTGGCGCCGAGCCCGTCGCTCAGCGACGGCTTGCGTGGCCGTATCATCGCGGCGGCGAAGCAACTCGCCGTGGCCGCGTCGTACGACAATCTCGGCACGTTCGAGTTCCTGGTCGACGGTGCCGCCGAAGACAGTTTTGCCTTCATCGAGGCCAACCCACGGCTTCAGGTCGAGCACACCGTGACGGAAGAGGTGCTCGGCCTCGATCTCGTCCGCGCCCAGCTCGCGGTCGCCGCCGGTGCCTCGCTTGCCTTGCTCGGCCTGGCGCAAGGCTCGATCCCGAAACCGCGCGGCTATGCCATGCAGCTCCGCGTCAACATGGAGACACCGGACGAGCTAGGCGCGACGCACCCGACCGGCGGCGTGCTCGCCGTGTTCGAACCGCCGTCGGGCCCCGGCGTCCGCGTCGATAGTTTCGGTTATGCCGGCTACAAGACCAGCGCCGCCTTCGACTCGCTGCTGGCAAAGGTCATCGTGCATACGCCCGGAGAAGCCTGGCACGACGTCGTCGCCAAGGCTTCCCGCGCCTTGCGCGAGTTTCGGATCGACGGCGTCGTCACCAACATCGCCTTCCTCCAGGCCGTGCTGGCGCATCCCGATTTCAGGGCCAACCGCATCGCAACCGACTTCATCGATCGCAAAATCGGCAAGCTCGTCGAAGCCGCGGATGGCGCGGCCAAACCACTCTATTTCGCGGCGACGGAGCGAACCGGTGGCACCGAGGCGCATGCTGCACAAATCGTGCCCGAAGGCACGGTAATGGTCGCAGCACCCCTGCAAGGTACCATCGTCACTGTTCAGGTGAAGGAAGGCGAGATCGTGCGCCCGGGCCAGCAGCTCGCCGTGATCGAATCCATGAAGATGGAGCATCTGGTCATGGCCGAGCAGGGCGGCCGCGTCACGAAGCTACTCGCCGGCGACGGTGTCACGCTGATGCATGGCGAGCCGATCATGTATCTGGAGCCGCTCGACGTTGCGGCGGACGCGTCGGCAACGGAAACCGATGTCGATCTCGACCACATCCGACCCGATCTCGCCGAACTGATCGCGCGCCAGGCCAACACGCTCGACGAAAATCGCCCAGCCTCGGTCGAGCGCCGCCGCAACACCAATCAGCGCACCGCGCGCGAGAATGTCGCGCAGCTCGTCGACGACGGCTCGTTCATGGAGTACGGCAGCCTTGCGATCGCGGCGCAGCGGCGCCGGCGCAAGCTCGACGATCTCGTCAAGAACACGCCGGCCGACGGCCTCGTCATGGGCGTCGCGACCGTCAACGCCGGGAAATTCGGTCCCGAAGGCGGGCGCTGCATCGTCGTGGCCTACGACTACACCGTGCTCGCGGGCACGCAAGGCCACATGAACCACAAGAAGATCGACCGCATGCTGACGCTCGCGGAAGACTGGCGTGTGCCGCTGGTGTTCTATGCCGAAGGCGGCGGCGGCCGGCCCGGCGATACCGACCGGCTCGGCATGACCGGGCTTGATGGTCCGTCCTTCGTGCAGTTCGCAAGGCTCTCGGGTCTGGTGCCGGTTATCGGCATCGTCTCCGGCTATTGCTTCGCCGGCAACGCCGCGATGCTCGGCTGCTGCGATGTCATCATCGCAACCAAAAACGCCTCGATCGGCATGGGGGGCCCCGCGATGATCGAAGGCGGCGGGCTCGGTGTCTATCACCCGGCCGAGGTCGGTCCTGTTACGTTCCAGTCGCCGAACGGCGTGATCGACATCCTCGTCGAGGACGAAGAAGAGGCAACATCCGTTGCGCAAAAATATCTGTCCTATTTCCAGGGTGCGGTGACGGACTGGCAGGCCGCCGACCAGCGCCTGCTGCGCCGCGCGATCCCCGAGAACCGCCTGCGCGTCTACGACATCCGCAGCGTGATCGACCTCGTCGCGGATAAGGAGTCCGTGCTGGAGCTGCGCCGCGACTACGGTGTCGGCATGATCACGGCGTTGATCCGTGTCGAGGGCAAGCCGTTCGGCCTGATCGCCAACAATCCGCGGCATCTCGGCGGTGCGATCGACGCCGATGCCGGCGACAAGGCCGCGCGCTTCCTCCAGCTCTGCGACGCCTTCGATCTGCCGATCGTCTCGCTGTGCGACACGCCCGGCTTCATGGTCGGTCCGGAAGCCGAGAAGACGGCAATCGTGCGCCACGTCTCGCGCATGTTCGTGACAGGCGCGAGCCTGACTGTGCCGTTGTTCGGCATCGTGCTGCGCAAGGGCTATGGGCTGGGTGCACAGTCGATGATTGGCGGTGGCTTCCACGCCTCATTCTTCACCGCGGCCTGGCCGACCGGCGAGTTCGGCGGCATGGGCCTGGAGGGTTACGTCCGCCTCGGCTTCCGCAAGGAGATGGAGGCGATCGCCGACCCCGTCGAGCGCGAGACTTACTATCGCAATAAGGTCGCCGAGCTCTATGCCAACGGCAAGGCGGTCTCGATCGCCTCCGTGTTCGAGATCGACAACGTCATCGACCCCGCCGAGACCAGGCGCTGGATCATGGCGGGCCTGCGCTCGGTGCCGAAGCCGCCGGCGCGGACTGGGAAGAAGCGGCCCTGTATTGATACGTGGTGAGGGCGGTGCAGCAATTCTGATTGCGCTTCGCCGCGTTCCCGGTTCCCGATTGACATCCCCGCCTGCGGTGCCAGACTTTGCACAATAATGCAGGGTGGAGACGTCCGCGATGGCCAGCCTTTCGGCCTCGAACCATGTCGCCCGTGTCTTGTCCGTCGCCAATCAGGTTACAGACCGCTTGGCCGACGTCGATGCCTCTTCGCGCATTGCCAATTCCTGGCGGCGCTGCCTGATCAGCCACAAGCTCGATCCCGGCCGTCAGGGGCCGCCGCAGACGCTCACCGAAGCCGAGATCCGTCACGTCGCCGAACCCATGGAGGAGACGATCCGGCTTGCAACACCGGAGCTCGACGACCTCGCCCGGGTACTGCGCGGTGCCGGTTATTGCGTCAACCTGGCAGACGTGAACGCAACCATGCTGTTCAGCCGCCTGCCCGGCGAGGCCGACGCACGACTATTCATGGACTGGAAGATCTACACAGGCTCGAATTTTTCCGAGGCCTCCGAAGGCACCAATGGGCTCGGCACCGCGCTCGCCGAGCAGAAGCCGATCCTGGTGCATCGCGACGAGCATTTTCGCGCGCAGTGGCACATGTTTTCCTGCGCCGTGACGCCGCTGTTTGACCAGGCGGGACGGCTCGCAGGCGCCGTGAACATCACCTCCTGCCGCGAGGACCTCGAACGCACCGCGCATCAGCTTGCGCTCGCGGTGACGATGGAGGCAACGCGGCGCATGGAGGGCGCGATCTTCCGCAGTCATTTCCGCAACGCCTGGATCGCGACCGTGCCGGGCGACGGCGGCAGCGGCCTGCTCGCCTATGACGACGATCGCCGCATCGTCGGCGCCTGCCGTTCGGCGCGCGCACTGCTGGGTCTCACCGACGGCTTGATCGCAGCCGGCATCGATCTGTCGCGCTATGTCAAATTCGACCATCCCGCCGCGCGCGACGCAGACGATCTCGTCGAGCTGCGCCGGGCCGATGGCAGTTCACTAGGGCACGGCCATGTCGCGCCGCCGCTGCGGGCGAGGGCCTCGACCCGTCCGCTCGCGCCGCGCCGCGATGCACCGGTCGATCGCTTCGATGCGCTGCAGCGGCTCGCCGGACGCGATCCCAGCCTGATCAGGAGCGTGAAGCGACTTAGAAGCATCGGCGATCGCAATCTGCCGGTGCTGCTGCATGGCGAGACCGGCGTCGGCAAGGATGTGTTCGCCCGTGCCATTCACGCAGCCGGCAATCGCGCACGCCACAACTATGTCGCGCTGAACTGCGCGGCGATGCCGGAAAGCCTGATCGATGCCGAGCTGTTCGGTTACGAGGCCGGCGCCTTCACCGGCGCGCGCCGCGACGGCTCGAAGGGCCTGATCGTGCAGGCCGACGGCGGCACGCTGTTCCTCGACGAGATCGGCGACATGCCGATCGCGCTGCAGACGCGGCTGCTACGGGTGCTGGAGAACCGCGAAGTCTGGCCGCTCGGCGCGCTGAAGCCCGTGCCGGTCGACATTCGCCTGATCAGCGCCACCCATCGCGATCTCGGTCGCATGGCCGAGGAGGGCGCCTTCCGCACCGACCTCTATTTCCGTCTGCGCGGCATGGAGGTGCGGCTGCCGGCCTTGCGCGAGCGCGCCGACCGCGACGACGTCATCCGCCAGATCGCGCGCGAGGAAGCGCCGAACTGCTCGCTCTCGGACGATGCCTGGGTGCAACTGGCGGCCTATCCCTATCCCGGCAACATGCGCCAGCTCCGGCATGTGCTGCGGCTCGCCGGCTGCACGGCGGAGGACGGCGTCATCACCGATGCCGACCTCGATCTGCCGCCGTTTGGTGGAAGGGCGGCGGAGCCGGATTTGGCAGCGGCGGAGCGCGCTACGATCGTGGAGGCGCTGCGCAAGCATGGCGGCCGCGTGACGGAAACAGCGCGCGCGCTGAGGCTGAGCCGCGCCACGCTGTATCGCAAGATCAAAGCGATGAAGATCGAGACGGCGCAGTAGCGCTTCCTTTCTGCCCTCTCCCGCAAGGGGAGAAGGGAACGGCGGTGCGCTTGGCGCCGCTGCCTTAGGAAAAATCGCTCCAGCTCAGATGCCGGGAATCGAGATCTCCGACTGTTACGGTGCCGCGGATTTCGCGCGGGGCGTGGAAGCTGCTGCGCAGATACACGAGCGGCGCCGCCCCGTCGGAATGCGATGCGCCGCGCACCTCGCCGACGAAGATCGAATGCGTCTTGGTCTCGAATTCCTGCGCCAGCACGCAGTCGAATGCGGCGACCGCATCGCTCAGCACCGGCGCGCCGGTCACCCCGCGCGTCCACTCCCCGAACGCAA
Organism: Bradyrhizobium sp. WU425; assembly: GCF_021052305.1. Classification (NCBI taxonomy): domain Bacteria; kingdom Pseudomonadati; phylum Pseudomonadota; class Alphaproteobacteria; order Hyphomicrobiales; family Nitrobacteraceae; genus Bradyrhizobium; species Bradyrhizobium sp. WU425. The sequence continues at coordinate 1,623,331 of NZ_CP088089.1, forward strand.
AACGGTCGTCGCCATTGACGCCCTTCTGGCCACTGAAGGTAAGCGCCAGGAGGGCGTGGTCCTCGTGCAGGAAGTTGATCGCGAACGCGCCTTCCTCGCGGATGCGCGCGTGCGCACTGGCGTTGCGGTTGACGCACACGATCAGGGATGGTGGCGAGTCCGACAGTGAGCAGGCCGAGGTCACCGTCAGCCCCGTGCGCTTGCCGTGCTCGGCGCCGACCGTCACCAGCGCGACCGCGCCGGCGCACTGGCGCATCGCCTGCTTGAAATTCTTAGCGTCGAAAGCACTGGCGTCCACCGTCACGCGGAAATCTCCGAAATGGATGTGGGTGCGGCACGATCGCGCCGCACCCGCGTCGGGTCAAGCCGCCTTCTTCGCGGAGCCGAGATGCTTCAGGCGCGGCATCACCTCGTTCTTCAGCAGCGACAGCGAGTGATGCCAGGCTTCAGCCTTGTGCTTGTAGTCGAAGCCGAACACCAGCAGCACGCCGAAGCCGCCGACCTCCTCGTAGATCTTCTCGATTTTCTCGGCGACGGTCGCGGGCGAGCCGACGATCCAGTTCCGCTTGGCGCAATATTCGACGGTGACGTCGCTATCGGGCACATCGGGCGCGTGCTTCAGATAGTCCTTGAAGCCGAAATGGCCGAGCAGCGGCAGGAAGTACTCGCCCATCATCCGGCCCATCATGTCGCCGGTCGAGAGCCGCCACGCTTCCTCGTCGGTATCGGCGACGAACACTTCGCGCACCAGCCGCCAATCGGCCCGGTCCGGCTTGCGCCCGGTCTTGGCGGCACCGGCTACAACCGAATCCCAATGACTGCCGACATAGGCCGGGTTCAGGTTGAGGCTCATTGGAATGAAGCCGCGCTCGCCGGCGAGCTTCAGCGTGTCCGAGTTCTTCGAGAGCCCAGCGACGCCGATCGGCGGGTGCGGCGTCTGCAACGGCTTGATGTGGGGTTTCAAGAAGTCGAACATCGTGTCCGGCTTGGTCACCGTCCAGAATTTGCCCTTGTAGGTCCAGGGCGCGGGATCGCTCCACATCTTCAGAATGATCTCCAGCGCCTCGCGCGTCATGTCGCGGTTCTGTCCGCTCATGCCGTCGACGTTGAACATGGCCCAGTCGCTCGGCAGGCCGCTCGCCGCGACGCCGAAATTGAGCCGACCTCCCGAGAGGTGATCGAGCATGGCGACGCGGTTGGCGAGTTCGGCCGGGTGGTGATAGGGCAGCAGGAAGCCGCCCGGCCCGATACGGATATTCTTGGTCTGCATCAGCGCCTGCGCGATCAGAAGATCCGGAGTCGGATTGGGTTCCCAGGGCGCGGTGTGGTGCTCGCCGACCCAGGCCTCCTGATAGCCAAGCTCGTCGAGCCAGCGCATGACTTGCAGGTCCCAGTCGTTTCCTTCCTTCAGGCCGCACTCCGGCGGGTGCGAAGGCATCGTGAAATAGCCGATCTCCATGGGTTTCCTCATCTGATGTTGACGCGTCTTGTTGCGCGGTTCACGGACGTGAGCAGGGTTGCTTGAGCAAGCGGTGTGCCACCACTCCGCAAGCGCTGTGCCAGCGCTACAGCGGCTCAGTCCCGTGAGAAAACGCTGGTTTGCAGCGGCAATAGCCGATATCCCGGGGCGAATTTGCGGGCCGTCGTCTCATTGTCGCGAGACGGCGTCTTGCCGGTGAGACGAGGACGAGAACCGAGATGACCGAACCCGCTTACGTCGCGGTGGACTGGGGCACCAGCAGCTTCCGGCTCTGGTTGATCGATCGTACCGGCGTGGTGCTGGCCGAACGCCGCAGCGGCGAGGGCATGCTGGCGGCGGCAAAGACCGGCTTCGCGGCCGTGCTGCAATCGCATCTTGCCGCCGTCGAAGCACCAGCTCATCTGCCGGTTCTGGTCTGCGGCATGGCCGGCGCCAAGACGGGCTGGGTCGAAGCCGGATATGTCGATACACCCGCGCCGCTCGCGGCCGTCCTGGAGCAGGCCGCGCACGTGCCGGGCGAAGCACGCGATATCCGCATCCTGCCGGGTATCGCGCAGCGCGATACAAGAGCGCCGGACGTGATGCGCGGCGAGGAGACGCAGCTGCTCGGCGCGCTTGGTCTCGATGCCGCAGGTGAGGCGCTGGTCTGCATGCCCGGCACGCATTCGAAATGGGTACGCCTGAAGGACGATACGATCGCGCATTTCTCCACCTTCATGACCGGCGAGCTCTTCAGCGTTGTGTCGCGCGAGACGATCTTGTCGCTTGCGGTCGCAGGCGCCGAAGAAGCCGAGGACGTCGCGAGCTTCAAGGCGGCGGTGAGAGCTGCGTATGAGGCGCCGTCGTTCGCGGCCAATTTTCTGTTCAGCGCGCGCTCGCGTCAGCTTCTGTTCGGGAGCACACCGGCCGCGGCGCGCGAAACGCTGTCGGGCACTTTGATCGGCATCGAGCTGGCCGCCGGGCTCTCCGGCGCCGTGCCGAAAGCAGGCATTACGTTGATTGCCTCGGGGCGGCTCGCGATGCTGTACACCTTGGCTTTCGATGCGTTGTCGGTCACCGTGAACCCCGTCGATGCCGATGAAGCGGTCCGCCGCGGTCTGTCGATGGCGGCTGCCGCGATCTGGACGAAATGAGAGGACTGTTCAAATGAGCGTTCCCTTTCCGGCGATGAAGCGGCCACTGCTTGCGATCCTGCGCGGCGTGAAGCCCGAGGAAACGCAGGCCATCGTCGGCGTGCTGATCGAGGCCGGCATGACCGCGATCGAGATCCCGCTAAACTCGCCCGATCCGTTCCGCTCCATCGCCACCGCCGTCAAGCTCGCGCCGGCCGGCGTGCTGATCGGCGCCGGCACGGTGCTGACCACAGCGGATGTCGATCGGCTCAACGATGTCGGCGGCAAGCTGATGGTCTCGCCGAATGTCGATACGCAGGTGCTCACGCGTGCCCATCAGTACGCCATGGTGACGTTGCCCGGCGTGTTTTCGCCGACCGAGGCGCTGCTGGCCGCGCGCTCCGGCGCCTCTGGCCTGAAGTTCTTTCCGGCAAGCGTGCTCGGCGCGTCCGGCATCGCCGCGATCCGCGCCGTGCTGCCGGCCGGCGTGATGATCGCCGCCGTCGGCGGCGTCTCCGACCAGAATTTCGCGGAGTACATCGAGGGTGGCGTGACGGCGTTCGGGCTGGGCTCCAACCTCTACAAGCCCGGCATGACGGTAACGGACGTTGCCGCTCGCGCAAAATTGACGATCGCGGCCTACGATCGGGCGATTGCGAAAGACTGAAGCGGCAATAAACAAGCCGTGATGTCGTCACGGTTGCGCGTTATCCTATCTTGCCGCAGAGGCGAGATCAGGAGACCGACATGGCAATCAACAACGTGGCCGATCTGTTCGTGGCAACGCTCGAACAGGCTGGCGTCAAGCGCATCTACGGCATCGTCGGCGACAGCCTGAATGCGCTGACCGAAGCGCTGCGGCGGCGCGGCACGATCGAATGGATCCATGTCCGGCACGAGGAGGTCGCGGCCTTCGCCGCCGCCGGGGAAGCGGAAATGACGGGCAGCCTTGCGGTGTGCGCGGGCTCGTGTGGTCCCGGCAATCTGCATCTGATCAACGGCCTGTTCGACGCCCATCGCAGCCGCGTTCCCGTGCTGGCGATCGCCGCGCAAATTCCGACCGCCGAGATCGGCAGCGGCTATTTCCAGGAGACGCATCCGCAAAACCTGTTCCGCGAGTGCAGCCATTATTGCGAGCTGGTCTCCGATCCGAGTCAGCTTCCCTACGTGCTGGAAAACGCGATCCGCGCGGCAGTCGGCATGCGCGGCGTCGCCGTTGTCGCCATGCCGGGCGACGTCGCCTTCCGCAGCCCACCCAAGCGCGCGCTGTCGACGGCGCGTGGCCTTGCGCTGTCGGCGCCGAAGGTTGTGCCGCAGGCGGATGAGTTGAAGGCGCTTGCGGATCTCCTGAACGGCGCCGAACGCATCACCCTGTTCTGCGGTCGCGGCTGCGCCGGCGCGCATGCGCCGCTGATGCAGCTTGCGGAAGCCTTGAAGAGCCCGATCGTGCATGCGCTGGGCGGAAAGGAGCATGTCGAATACGACAATCCCTACGATGTCGGCATGACCGGCTTCATCGGCTTCTCCTCCGGCTATGCCGCCATGCACGCCTGCGACGCGCTGGTGATGCTCGGGACCGATTTTCCCTACAAGCAGTTCTTCCCGACCGATGCCAAGATCGCGCAGATCGACATCCGTCCGGAAAATCTCGGGCGCCGCTGCAAGATCGACCTCGGCCTGGTCGGCGACGTCAAGCTCACCCTCGAGGCGCTGCTGCCGCTTCTGAAATCCAAGACGCAGCGCAAGCACCTCGACGATGCGATCGCGCATTACAAGAAGGCGCGCGAAGGCCTCGACTCGCTCGCCAAGGGCACGCCGGGCAGCAAACCAATCCATCCGCAATACCTGGCAAAGGTCATCAGCGACCATGCGAGCGATGATGCGGTGTTCACCGCCGATGTCGGCACGCCGACGGTGTGGGCCGCGCGCTATCTCGAGATGAACGGACGCCGCCGGCTGATCGGCTCGTTCGTGCACGGCTCGATGGCCAACGCCATGCCGCAGGCGATCGGCGCGCAGGCCGCGCAGCCCGGCCGGCAGGTGATCTCGCTCTCCGGCGACGGGGGCTTCACCATGCTGATGGGCGATCTGATCACGCTGACGCAGATGAAGCTGCCGGTGAAGGTGGTCATCTTCAACAACGGCGTGCTCGGCTTCGTCGCACTGGAGATGAAGGCGGCCGGTTTCGTCGACACCAATGTCGATCTGGAGAATCCGGACTTCGCGGCGATGGCGCGCGCGATGGGTATCTTCGCAAGGCGGGTCGAGGATCCCGGCGAGCTTCCAGGTGCGATGAAGGAGATGCTGGCCCACCACGGACCGGCGCTGCTCGATGTGGTCACCGCCAAGCAGGAGCTGTCGATGCCGCCGACCATCACGCCCGAACAGATCAAGGGCTTCAGCCTCTGGGTCTTGCGCGCCGTGATGAACGGCCGCGGCGACGAGGTCGTCGATCTCGCCAAGACCAATTTGCTGCCGCGCTAGCCGCGCTTGACCGATGGCACGGGCAGCCGCTCATGGCGGCGCTGGAAGCGTTGCCAGTGCAGCACGATCCCGATCAGCAGCGCCGGCACGAAGCCGAGCGCGATCAGAAAGTGGGGCAGCTGCGTTGGCGAGATGAACGCGATGCCGATGTCGGAGATCAGCCAAAGCGCGGCGAACATCACCGCGAAATCGGTGCGCGGGCAGCGCAGATAGTAGAACACGGCGGTGATGACGACGGCGGGTCCGATGGCGATGCCGATCATCACCGTCGTCAGCTCCTTCGGCGTCAGCGCGTCGAGCACCATCGCTGCCAGCAGCCAGAGCGCGGCGAACATGGCGATGATGTCGAGCGGATGCCGCAAGCCAATACCTCTCGTGAGGGGACGCGCTATCGTTGTGGCCCAGACCTTGGCCGTCAAGGGAAAATGCGCCTATTCCTCGTCGTTTCCGGGCGTCGGCCGCAGCATGAAATGGCCGAAGGCTGTGGCGATCGGCTTGTTCGCATCGTCCTGCCAGGCCCGTGCCTCGAAGGCGACGATGCGCCGGCCCTGTTTCACGATCGAGACGTTGGCGAACGTGTCGAGCGCGCGGCCGGAGCGCAGATAGTTGACGGTCAGTCCGATCGGCTTGGGCAGTGCGGTGGCGCCGAGTTCACGGGCCACTCCGAAGATCGCGGTGGTTTCGAGGAAGGCGCCGGTCATGCCGCCATGGATCGCAGGCAGAATCGGATTGCCGATGATCTTTGGCGAGAACGGCATCGTCAGTGTGCCGTCGTCGTTGACGCGAATGCCGAGGCAGCGTGCGAACGGGCTGTTGGCGAACGGGCCTTCCGGATCGTCCGGCGCCTCCAGCCTCGGGATGCCGGGCGAATCCATCCTGCGATCCGCGAGCATGTTGGTGCGGTTGGCGCCGATCATGAAACAGGCGGTCGCGGTCGCGACCGGATCGTCCTCGGACTCCTGATAGGCGGTGGAGCGCACGAAGGCAATCGAACGCGTGGTGCGGTAGCAGACCGAATGCGCCTTGATGTCGAGGCCCGGCGTTGCCGGCTTCTGATAGTCGATGCGCAGATCGAGCGTCGCGATCGCGCTTGTGCCGTCCAGCGCGAGTTGCACCGCCATGCCGCAACTCTCGTCCAGCATCGCGGTGACGACCCCGCCATGCAGGACGCCGGTCTCGGTGTCACCGACAAAGACCGGCCGGTAGGGCAGGCTGGACCAGGCTTCGCGCGGTGCGAAGCGGTCGAGCTGGAGCCCGCTGATCTGGCCGTAATCGGAGCGGCGACCCTTGATCGCCTCGGCGAGGTCCTCGAACGAAAGTGTGGTCGGTGAGCTGGACATGAGGACGTTCTAGACCAGTGGCGGGCGCGGCGCAAAACCCCGAATGCGCGTCCCACGGTGGGTGCCGGGGGCGGTTTGGCCTCGACAGGGCGGGCCGAAGCAACGATGGTGGGCGCCTCGTTCGTTCGACCAGCCGTAAGGAGTGCCCATGGCCGATCCCGAAACGCCCGTCACCAGCCAGGGGCCCGTCATCATTTCGACATCGAGCTCGGAGCGGGCGCCGATCATCTATTTCGACGGTGCATCCTGCTTCGGCCACCACAACGGCGCGATTCAAATCGAGCTTGCGGCGAACCTTCTGATGCCGGTCGGCGCCGCCGTCAGGGTTGATGTGGTCCAGACCGCGCATCTGCGTTGCAGCGTGGCCGCGGCGCTGGCTCTGCGCGAAGCGCTCGAAAAGGCGCTGGCAATGTACCAGCAGGGCCAGCAGCAGCCCCGGCCGGAGGAAATTCCCTCGGTGAAGAACTGAGGCCGTTCGCGGATCGCAAGTTAATGCGATCAACTCGCTCAGCTCACATGCACCTTCGGCTTCCTGCCGTCGTTCCACTTGCCGTCGAGCGCGCGCTCGATCTGGGCGGCGAGTTGCAGCAGGAGGCCGTCATTGGCCTGCTTCGCAATCGCCTGGATGCCCAGCGGCAGGCCGTGGTCCTGCGTGGCCATCGGCATCGAGATCGCCGGCATGCCGCAGAGATTGGCGAGCGGCGTGAAGGCGAAGAAGCGCCAAAGATTGCCGAACCAGTCGAGCACGTCGGGGTTGTCGGAGATGGTGAGATATTCCCGGGTGCCGACCTTCGGCGTCGGCAGCGCCGTGATCGGGGTCAGGATCACGTCCCACTGCTCGAAGAAGGCGCCGAAGGCGCGCGAGGTCGTGTTGAACACGCCTTGCATCTTCGCCCGCTCGGCGAAGCTCGTATGCCGGCCGGCTTCCCAGATCCGGATATTCATGGGTTCGATGAGATCTTCCGGCGGCCGTTCCAGTCCGCGCGCGGCGAGCATGTTGGAGATCACCACGGCAAAATTCGAGATGTAGCAGGTGGTCTGCGCCTCGAACGCGGCGCGGAAGTCGAGTTCGGGCAGGGCGTAGTCGACGTGATGGCCGAGGCCTTCGAGGAAGCGGCCGGCCTTCGCCAGCTCGGCCGCGATCTCGGGCGTCGCGGTGTAGTCGCCCCAGGTGTGCGACAGCGCGATACGAAGCTTTGACGGATCGCGCTTGATCATCTCGGAATAGGGCTGCGCTGTGGTCCAGAACGGCATGAATTCGCCGGGCGCCGCTCCCCTTGCATGATCGACGAAGGCGGCGGTGTCGCGCACCGAGCGCGACTGGCAGCCCTGGATCGAGACGAGGCCGGTGAGATCGGACATGTGCGGTGCGAGCGAGAACACGCCGCGCGAGACTTTCAAGCCGATATTGCCGTTGACGCCGGCGGGAATGCGGATCGAGCCGCCGCCATCAGTCGCGTGTGCGATCGGCACCACGCCGGCCGCGACCATTGCGGCGCTCCCGGCCGACGAGCCGCAGGTGGTGTAGTCGGTGTCCCAGGGATTGCGCGTGACATAGACGGCCGGATTGTCGGCCGAGCTGCAGACGCCGAACTCCGGTGTCGTGGTGCGTCCGATCAGGTTCAGTCCGGCCTGGCGGAATTTGCCGGTCAGGAACGTGTCGGCGCTGGCGCGATTGCCGCGCATTAACAGCGAGCCCATCTCCTGGAGCCGGCCCTTCATGGTCGGGCCGAGGTCCTTCATCAGGAAGGGCAGGCCTGCGAACGGGCCGGCGAGATTGGCGCCGTCCTTGGCCGGATCGGCGATCACGTCATCGAATAGCTCGACCACGCCCGACAGTGCCGGGTTGACCTTGGCGACGCCCGCGGCGGCCTGGCGCGCCAACTCCTTTGCCGTGAGCTCGCCCTTGCGGACGCGCGCGGCCAGCCCCACGCCATCGTGCTGCGCCCATTCGTTCCAGCTCATCGGGAAAGTCATGCGATCCAAACCTCTTCGTGCGCCGCCATCTTAGTTTCGCACAGGAACACTTTAATCAACTGAGCGGCGCGAAGGGCAGGGTTGCGCCGGATGGAGAGGTAATCCCGAATTGCATGCGCGCGCATCAATTGGAGAACTTTGCGATCACCGCGACCGGCCCGCCGCCGGCTGGGCCCTGATGCTCGGCGCCGCCGGAGACGTAGACCGCACCAGTGCCGGCGAGGCCGGCAATCAATCCGCCAACGGCAGCCCGGGCGTGGCGTGTCGAGCTGATATCGGTATCTTCGAGCATGGTGTGGCGGAAGCCGCGCACGCTGCCATCAGGGGAGGCCTCGGCCTTAGCGAAGATGTTGACAAGCTTGCTGCCGGTCGGCGTCTGTTGCCCGGCACGGAGCCCAACGCTCTCCAGCGCCGCAAGCACCGCGGCGGCGTCGATCGCATCGCTCATCACGGCATGCCCGATCTCGAATTCGCTCGTCGAGGACATCGAATTGCCGAGCACGATGACGACGTTATACATGAGCTCGATCCCGGACGAGGTCGAGGCGACGTTCGAGAACAGATCGTAGCGTCGCAGCACGTCCTCATCACGAACGCCGGTTGCGATCTCGCCGAGCGCGACCGCAACGCCGAGCGCGGAAGCGCCGCGCGAATAGGCCATCGAACTGTAGGCGCTGGTCGTCGCTGTCTTGTGACCGCGCGCATTCGCCGCTTCGACGCGCTCGCTGGTGAGCAGCGGGCATTTGATCTGCACGAAATGGACGTCGGCGGGATCGGCGATCCCGGCATCCGCCATCGCGGCCTTCACGGCCTTGGCTGTCTCCGTGATCTGAGCGGAGCGGCCGAGCTCTTCAGGGAGAAAATCCCGCGTGTGCGCCATGCCGATGCTCAGGCGCTTGCCGGAGAGGCCTGCCGGGCGCTGTAGAATGTCCTGGCGCGTGAACACCGTGATGTGCGGGCTGAGCACGCCCTCGGTGCCGCCCGACATCACGAAAGCGATGCGTTGCTCGACCTCCTGCGGCGACAGCCCGAGCTGCGGCGCCAGCGCCGTGCACAGCGCGGCAACGGCATATTCCCGGGTAAAGTCATTGACGCCGCCATTGCCTTCGGTCTTGCCGAGGATCGCCAGGATGGATGCCGGATCGATCGCGCCGGAGCCGATCATGCTCATCAATCCGGAGACGTCGCCGGGGCCTCTGGTGGCGACCTTGAAGACGCCGACCGATGTCGTCCGCATTATAATCCTCACATGAAGTTCAGGAGTCCGGCAGACAAAACAGCCGCTGAACCGGGGCGCCTGTCAAGGTGTCGAGGCAATCCCCATTGTCGTCCTGGCGAAAGCCAGGACGACAGCAGGACGTGCGCCGTCTGCGTAGCACCCACGATTGTGGCGAGATCGCATCGCTTCGACAAAAAATCCCTTGTCGACGGTCGTCCGCCGCACCTTGATGAATCAACCCTGATTGGTCCATAAGCGGCGTCCCGCAGCCGGTGGTTCGCCTCCGCGATGCGTGCTTGGATAGAGGGGTTCTCGCGTGGCAAATATCAACCAGAAAATTGCGCAGGAGCTTGGGGTTCGGGCGGAGCAGGTCGAGGCGACAGTGGCGCTGCTCGACGGCGGCGCCACGGTTCCCTTCATCGCCCGCTACCGCAAGGAAGCGACCGGTGCGCTCGACGACGCGCAATTGCGCACGCTGGAGGAGCGCCTGGGTTACCTGCGCGAGCTCGAGGACCGCCGCAAGGCCATCCTCGAATCGGTCCGCGAGCAGGGCAAGCTCGATGCCGCGCTGGAGGCCTCCATTCTCGCTGCCGACAGCAAGGCGCGCCTCGAAGACATCTATCTGCCGTTTAAGCCGAAGCGCCGCACCAAGGCCGAGATCGCCAAGGAAGCCGGGCTCGAGCCGCTCGCCTTTCAGCTCATGGCCCAGCCCAACAACGATCCGAAGGTGGTCGCTGAAGCCTTCGTCAATCCCGAGAAGGGCGTTGCCGATGCCGCTGCGGCACTCGATGGCGCCCGCGCCATCCTGGTCGAGCGCTTCGACGAAGACGCCGACCTGATCGGCGCGCTTCGCGAGGAGGTGTGGACTAATGCGCGCATGACCTCCAAGGTGCGCGACGGCAAGAAAACCGAGGGCGAAAAGTTTGCCGACTATTTCGAGTTCTCCGAGCCGCTGACCAGGCTGCCCTCGCACCGAATCCTCGCAATGTTCCGCGGCGAGAAAGAAGAAATCCTCGATCTCCAGATCCAGGCCGAGGCCGAACCATCGCCGCCCGGCGTGCCGAGCGTCTATGAACTGAAGATCATGAAGCGGTTCGGCATCGCCGACCTTAAGCGCGCCGGCGACCGCTGGATGATCGATACCGTGCGCTGGGCCTGGCGCACCAAGATCCAGGTGCATCTCAACATCGACCTGCGCATGCGGCTGTGGAATGCGGCCGAGACAGAGGCCGTGCGCGTGTTCGCCTCGAATCTGCGCGACTTGCTGCTCGCGGCGCCCGCCGGCACCCGCGTCACCATGGGTCTCGATCCCGGCTTCCGCACCGGGGTCAAGGTCGCCGTCACCGACGCGACCGGCAAGGTGGTGGATACCGCCGTGATCTATCCGCACGAGCCGCAGCGGCAGTGGAACGAGGCGCTTGCGATCCTCGGCAAGCTCGCGCTGAAACATCGTGTCGAGCTGATCGCGATCGGCAACGGCACCGCCTCGCGCGAGACCGACAAGCTCGCGGCCGACCTCGTCAAGGGCCTGCCCGACTTGAAGATGACCAAGATCGTGGTGTCGGAAGCCGGCGCGTCGGTTTATTCGGCCTCGGCGTTCGCCTCGGAGGAGTTGCCGGGCCTCGACGTCACCCTGCGCGGCGCGGTGTCAATCGCGCGGCGGCTCCAGGATCCTCTCGCCGAGCTCGTCAAGATCGAACCCAAGGCGATCGGCGTCGGCCAGTACCAGCACGACCTAGGCCAGGCCAAGCTCGCCAAATCCCTCGACGCCGTGGTCGAAGACTGCGTGAACGCCGTCGGCGTCGACGTCAACACCGCGTCCGCTCCGCTGCTCGCGCGCGTGTCGGGCGTCGGCTCCGGCCTCGCCTCGAGCATCGTGGCACACCGCGACGCCAACGGGCCGTTCAAGTCGCGCAAGGCGTTGAAGGACGTGCCGCGGCTCGGCCCCAAGGCGTTCGAGCAGTGCGCGGGCTTCCTGCGCATCCTCGGCGGCGAGGACCCGCTCGACGCCTCCGGTGTGCATCCGGAAGCCTATCCGGTGGTGCGCCGGATTCTCAGCGCCACCAAGAGCGACATCAAGGCGCTGATCGGCAGCAGCGACATCGTTCGCACGCTGAAGCCGAAAGACTTCGTGGACGAGACGTTTGGTCTGCCGACCGTCACCGACATCCTGCGCGAGCTCGAGAAGCCCGGTCGCGACCCGCGTCCGGCCTTCAAGGCAGCTGTGTTCATGGACGGCGTCGAGGAGATCAAGCACCTCAAGAAGGGCATGATCCTCGAGGGCACCGTAACCAACGTCGCGGCGTTCGGCGCCTTCGTCGATATCGGCGTGCACCAGGACGGCCTCGTGCACATCTCGGCGATGTCCAAGACCTACATCAAGGATCCGCGTGAAGTGGTGAAGCCCGGCGACATCGTCAAAGTGAAGGTGCTAGACTTCGAGGTCGCGCGCAAGCGTATCTCGTTGACACTACGGCTCGACGACGAGGTCGGCGCCAAGAAGGACGCGCCCGGCATGCAGCGGGATAACAGCTCACGTAACCCGTCCCGCATGACGTCGTCGGCCCCGCGCCAGCAGGAGTCTTCCGGCGGCGGTGCGCTCGCCGAAGCGCTGCGCCGCGCGGCCGAGAAAAACGGCGGCAAGCGGGCGTAGCTTCTAACCTCTCCCCGCTCTCACCCCACCCTCTCCCCGCAAGAACGGGGCGAGCGAGTGAGAGAGCAGCGTCTCCCTAACTTCCGCGTCAGAATCTGGCGCGTTTGTAAGTTGAAGGCGCCTGTCCCTTCCTCTCATCTGATCCTCCTCGCGCGGCAGAATATTGTCGCGCAGCACGGAGGATGCTTCGATGGACAACAGGATTCTCAAAGGCCTCACCGCGGTGACGATCGCAGCGGTGATGGCGCTCGCTTCACCGGTGCTTGCCAGAGGCGGTGGCGGTGGCGGTGGCGGTCATGGCGGATTCGGCGGTGGTGGGCATTTCGGTGGCGGCGGCATGCACACGGGAGGTTTCGGCGGCGGCATGCACACCGGTGGCTCCGGTGGTATGCGCGTCGGCGGCATGGGCGGCGCCCGTTTCGGCGGCCCGGGCTTTGGCGGTGCACGTTTCGCGCATGCGGCGATCGGGCCGCGCTTCGCTGGCTCCGGCTGGCACGGCAGGCCCTTCATCGGCCGCCATGCCTTCTTCCGGCAACACCATCGCTTCTTCTTCGGAGCACCTTTCATCTATGCCGGCTACTATGACGGCTGCTGGCGCAGGAGCTTGACGCCCTATGGGTGGCAATGGGTCAATGTGTGCGGAGACTCTTGGTACTAGCATCGCCGTACCGCACCATTGTCGCGATCGTCATCGGACGGTTCCGCTCAGCCCCGGAACGGGATAGTCTGGTGGCGATCGTCGCGCGGAGTTTGTCATGACCGGAGCTCACCGCCGCATTCTGGTCGTCGAGGACGACGCGGAAACCGCAGGCCAGCTCGTCGAGGAGCTGACGACTTCCGGCTACGACGTCGATCTCGCCGCCACCGGGCGCGAAGCGCTCAGCCATGGCGCCGCGCGCGACTATGCCGTGATCACCATCGACCGCATGCTGCCCGATATCGACGGCATCAGCGTGATGCGCCAGTTGCGCGACGACGGCATCGCCGCGCCGTTCCTAATCATTTCCGCACTTGGCGAGGTCGACGACCGCGTGCGCGGCTTGCGGGCCGGCGGCGACGATTATCTCGTCAAGCCGTTCTCCTTCACCGAATTGCTGGCGCGGCTGGAGGCACTCGGCCGGCGCAGCGACACCGTCGCCAAGGAGACGATCCTGCGGGTCGGCGATCTCGCCATCGACCTGATCGCACGCAGCGCGAGCCGCCGCGGCCGGAAGATTCCGCTGTTGCCGCGGGAATTCCAATTACTCGAATATCTGGTCCGCAACGAGGGCCGCGTCGTCTCGCGTGCGATGCTGCTCCAGCATGTCTGGGATCTGCATTTCGATCCCTCCACCAACATCATCGACGTCTATGTCGGACGCGTCCGTCGCAAGGTCGATGATGCCCAGGCCTATCCGCTGATCCACACCATCCGCGGCATCGGATATTGTCTCCGTGCTCCTGGCTAAAACGCTCCGCTCCTCGACCTTCCGCCTTGCGCTGATCGCGATCGCGGCGTTCGGGCTGATCGTCGCGGCGATCATGGCCTATGTCTATTTCGGCACGATCGCCTATGTGCAGAGCCGTGTCGGCGATGCCGGCGACCACAGCGGCTTCACCGCGATGATCGAGCTCGCAATGGCCGCTGTCGCCGTGCTGATGCTGGTGCTCGCCGGGCTCGCCGCGGTGCTGGTGACGCGCCGCACGGTCGGGCGGATCGAGGAGATCAACGCCACCAGCCGCGCCATCATGATGTCGGGCCTCGACCAGCGCATTCCCTTGCGCGGCAGTCACGACGAATGGGACCGGGTCGCCGAAAACCTCAACCAGATGCTCGACCGCATCGAGACTTTGATGGGAGAGGTCAAGCAGGTCAGCGACAACGTCGCCCATGATTTGCGTACGCCGCTGACGCGCATGCGGGGTCGGCTGGAAAAGGCTTATCACGCCTCGCGCAATGGCGAGGCCGACGCGGCGCTGATCGGTGACACCATCGCCGATCTCGACGCCGTGCTCGGCATGTTCGCCTCCATCACGCGCATCTCGGAGATCGAGACCCGCGCCCGCCGTAGTGCGTTTCGCACCCTCAATCTCGCCGAAATCGCCGGCGAGGTCGTCGAGCTCTACGATGCCGCCGCCGAACAGGTTGCGACGCGGCTCAGCCTCGGCGGCGATCGCGAGGTGGCGATTATTGGCGATCGCGACCTGCTGTTCGACGCTATCGCCAATCTCGTCGACAACGCGATCAAGCACGGCTGCAAAGGCGGGCAGGTGACCGTCACCTGCAGCAGCACCGACGGCGGTGCGACGATCGCGATCGCCGACGACGGCCCGGGCATTCCGGCGGATCAGCGCGATCACGTGTTCAAACGCTTCTACCGGCTCGAGCAGAGCCGCTACACCCCGGGTAACGGCCTTGGCTTAAGCCTGGTCGCCGCGGTCGCTCGCCTCCATGGTGCCGAGATTGCCCTGCACGACAACGCGCCGGGCCTGACGGTCCAGCTCAGCTTCCCGCCGCACCCGACCTAGAGCTCGATCACGCCGCGGCGGGCCGCATGTGCCACCGCATCGGTGCGGCCGGTAGCGTCGAGCTTGTCGAGCAGCGAGCCGACATGGAATTTCACCGTGTGGACGGAAATGCCGAGCTGACGCGCGATCATCTTGTTGGAGCCGCCTTCCGCCATCAACGCCAGCACGTCGAGCTCACGCTGCGTCAGCGCAATGTCCTCAGGCATGATGCGCGGATCGCGAGTGACAATCGTCGCGGCGGCTTTCTCGCCGGGTTCGGCGAGGCGAAGCCCGGCGATATTGCCGAGCAGAGCAGCCAGGCGATCGGCGAGGGCGGGATCGTCGATCTCCAAAGCCAACACGATCTCGGGCGCGATGTCCTCGCTCACGCCGCCGGCCTCTCGCCGATCGTGACCTTGAAGCTGACCGGCTCGCCGCCGCGGCGCGCCGCGATATCGACCACCGCGCCCACGCTCGCCGGACCCAGCGTCCGCGACAGCGCGCGCACGCCGGACAACTTCTGGTCGTTGACCGCGACGATGACGTCGCCCTGGCGGATGCCGGCCGCCGCCGAAGGGCCGGCCTTGTCGACATTCATCACCATCGCGCCGACGCCGTCGTCGAGCCGGACCGGCTGCAGCCCGAGGCCGAGATATCCGCGTGCGATGCGGCCGCGCGCCTCTAACTGGGCCGCGACCCGCTCGATCGTCGCTGTCGGGATCACCAGCACACGCCTCGGGCCGAGCACGGCCATGCCGAAGGCTTCGCCCGATGCGTCGAGCGCGAGGCCGCCCTGCTGGCTGGAGCGCAAGCGGACGTCGAGCTCGATCCGCGCGTCGATGTCGCCGCCGCGCAGGGAGCGCCAGCTCTTGCCGGACTGCGACACCATCGCGAGCGCGGCGCTCGGCGTATCGCGGTTGGTGGCGACGACGACCGACAACGCGCCAAGGGGCGGCACAATTGTGGCCAGCTTGACCGGGGCAATCGCCGTATCGGCGCGCAGCAGTGCGATATCCGTCGTATGGTCGCGGCCGGCGATCGTGGCGGCCGCGGTGCTGCCGTCGGGGAGGCCGATCTCGACGTCGCCCTCGTCGGCCAGCGCCTCGTCGGCGGTGACGATCAGGCCGGGTTTCCAGACGAAGCCGGTGGCGCGGGAACGATGCGAATGGACGGCGACGACGGACGGCGCGGTGCGGGACACCATATCCGCGAGCGCGGACGACAGCGAAGTCAGGGGAGTTGAGTCGGTCATGGCAGGCTCCTGTAAAGCTGTCCTCAATCTGGGATGTCGCGGGCGATCGCGTAACTGGCCGCATGGCCAGGAAATAAGCAGGGAAGCTGGTCCGTAAGAGCACGGCCGACGAACATGTGATTGGAGCCGCTCACGGGAACGTGTAGCAATCGGCTCAACTTTGTGCCGTACGGCCTCAAGCCTTTTTTGCGAGCCCTGATTGATGACCATCGACCTTACCCGCCGCACCCTGCTTAAACTCGCCGGCGCCAGCTCGCTCGCAATGGCGGCTGCGGGCGCGGCGCGCGCCGAGGGGACACCGCAGGGCGGCGGGCCGACCTATGCCAGCCGCACGCCGATGCGGGTCGGCATGGTGACGCTCCGGGTGAAAAATCTCGACAAGGTTGCGGACTACTACCGCGACGTGATCGGGCTCACCGTGATGGAACGCTCGGCGCGCGCCGCCAAGCTCGGCACGGCCGGCATCGCGCTGCTGGTGCTGGAGGCCCGTCCTGATGCCGAGATCGAGCCGCGCAACGCCGCCGGCCTCTATCACACCGCCTTCCTGATGCCGACCCGCAAGGACTTGGCCCGCTGGCTGGTAGCAGCCGCTTCGCATCGCGTGCCGCTGTCGGGCTTTGCCGATCATCTCGTCAGCGAATCCGTCTATCTCGACGATCCCGAAGGCAACGGCATCGAGGTCTATGCCGACCGCGATCCCTCGCAATGGCAGTGGAGCGAAGGCAACGTGAAGATGGCGGCCGACGAGCTCGACATTCCCGACCTGCTGTCGCTGACCAATACGCGCGTGCCTGATTATGCCAAGGCACCGGACGGAATGCGCATCGGCCACATGCATCTGCGCGTCGGCGACCTCGCGCAGGCGCAGAATTTCTACCACGGCACGATCGGACTCGACCCGACCCGCAGCCGCAACGGCGCCGCGTTCCTGTCGTCGGGACGCTACCATCATCATCTCGGCATAAACGTGTGGCAGAGCGAGGGCGCCGGCCAACGCGACGATCAGACAACGGGGCTCGCCTGGTTCTCGCTGGTGACAGCTAAGCAGGATCTGCTCGCCGCACAGGAAGAGCGCCTGCGCAAGGGCGGCGCGAAAGTCACGGCGCTAGCGGACGGCGTTGAGGCGATCGATCCCTGGGGCACGCGGGTGCGGCTGATCAGGATTTGATCGCCGGCACGAGCGTTGGTAAGACCGTCAGGCGCTAGCCAGTTTCCGGGATTCACACCTGACATGTCCGATTTTCGCGGCGTCTTCCCTTATCTCGTCTCTCCCGTCGCTGCCGATGGCGCGGTGCGGACGAACGTCCTCGCAAAGCTCTGCGACGATCTGATCGGCGCGGGCGTCCACGGTCTGACCCCGCTCGGCTCGACCGGCGAGTTCGCCTATCTCAACGCCGCCCAACGCACCGCGGTCGTGCAGACCACGATCGAGGCGGCAAGGGGACGTGTGCCTGTTGTCGCGGGCGTCGCCTCCACCTCGACGGCAGATGCGGTGGCGCAGGCGAAGGCGTATCAGAAGCTCGGCGCCGACGGCATTCTGGCGATCCTGGAAGCGTATTTCCCGCTCGCCGACGCCCAGATCGAATCCTATTTCCGCGCCATCGCGGATGCCGTGGACATCCCCGTCGTCATCTATACCAATCCGCAATTCCAGCGCTCCGATCTCACCCTCGAAATCATCGCGCGCCTCGCCGAACATCCGCGCATCGGCTACATCAAGGACGCCTCGACCAACACCGGCCGGCTGCTCTCGATCATGAACCGCTGCGGCGATGCCTTGCGGGTGTTCTCCGCCTCCGCCCATATCCCGGCCGCGGTGATGCTGATCGGCGGCCTCGGCTGGATGGCGGGCCCCGCCTGCATCATTCCGCGCCAGAGCGTCGCGCTCTACGACCTCTGCAAGGCCGGCCGCTGGGACGAGGCGATGGCGCTCCAGCGCAGGCTGTGGCGCATCAACGAAGCTTTTGCCCGCTTCAACCTGGCGGCCTGCATCAAGGCCGGCTTGGCCATCCAGGGGTACGACGTCGGCGATCCTGTCCCGCCGCAGGCCGCTCTCACCGCCGATGCGCGCAAGGTCGTAGAAGCGGCATTGCGGGAGCTGGCGTAGCGGTTTGTCACGCGGCAATGGGCCCCGGCACGGGCAGCGGAACCGTCCTTAGCTGCCCGATTCGAGAAACTTCCATTCATTTTCGACGTTGCTGCGTGAGCTGGCTCTGTCACCTCCCGGCATGTGCATTCGAGAGATCGTCTTCAGCATACGACACGGTGATCACTGATGAATCGTCGCTACGCAATCATTGCGGCGGCTTTTGCCGCCCTGCTGCTCGTGGTAACTGCCGTGAAGGTCCAGCATGCGCCATGGACAACCCCCTCCGCGCGCGCCGTCGAGCAACGTGGTCCGCTGTCCGAGGCCGAAAGGGCCACCATCGACATCTTCGAACGAGTGTCGCCCTCGGTTGTCCAGGTTGCGGTGAGATCGGCCGCTACTCCTGTCATGGGAGAGGAGGGGCAGGGCGGCGCTTCCGGCACGGGATTTGTCTGGGACCGCGACGGGCATCTCGTCACGAACAACCATGTCGTGGCCAATGGCGGCGAGATCGCGGTGCGCTTTGCGTCGGGAGAGGTGGCTCGGGTTGATCTGATCGGCACCGCCCCCAATTACGATCTTGCGGTCCTGCGGATCCGCAGCGTGCGCGAGCTTCCACCGCAGGTGGCTCTCGGCAGCTCGACCGACCTGAAAGTCGGGCAATCCGCGTTTGCGATCGGCAATCCTTTCGGGCTAGATCAGTCGATGACGAGCGGCATCATCAGTGCCCTCAAGCGGAGGCTTCCGACCCATGGCGGCCGGGAGATTGCCAATGTCATCCAGACGGATGCCGCAATCAACCCGGGCAATTCAGGCGGGCCGCTGCTGGACTCCGCCGGCCGGCTGATCGGCGTCACGACTGCGATCATATCGCCGTCCGGCTCGAATGCAGGCATCGGTTTCGCGGTGCCGGTGGACGTCGTGAACCGGATTGTCCCCGAGCTCATTCGCAATGGCCGCGTGCCGACGCCCGGCATCGGCATCGTCGCCGCCAGCGAGGATGTGTCGACGCGGCTTGGCGTCCAAGGGGTGATCGTGGTCCGGACAGCCCCCGGCAGCCCTGCGGAACAGGCGGGGATTCGCGGTGTCAACTTGTCGACTGGAACGGTCGGAGACATCATCACCGCGGTGGAAGGCAAGCCGGTGCGGCGGCTCTCCGACCTGACTGATGCGCTCGAGCAGGCCGGTGCCGGTAAGACCGTTCGCCTCACGGTAAAGCGGGATTCGGACACCCGTGATATCAATGTGGGCATCATCGACATAGAGCGCTCCTGACCCGGCAATCTGCGGCCAAAGCGGGCGTGACACGCAATGCAGATGTGCCGCGGCTCGGTTGTATCGACCGCAAAATCGGCTAAAACCCCCGCGGTCGTTTTCTGGGTTTCAAGGACATGGTGGAATGAACATTCTTCCCGGCAATTTGCGTTTCGGAGCGGGGCAGCCCGTCAAGCGTTTGGAAGACCAGCGACTGCTCACCGGGAAGGGGCAGTTCATCGACGACAAGCCGGAAGATGGCGCGCTGTGGTTGTACCTGCTGCGCTCGCCGCATGCCCATGCGAAGATCGTCTCGATCGACGCCAGCGCCGCCACGGCGATGCCCGGCGTGACCGCGGTCTATACCGGCGCCGACCTCGTCAAGGACGACATCGGCGTCATCCCGACCTTGAGCATCTTCAAGCGCCCCGACGGCAAGCCGATGACGGTGCCGCCACGCCGCCTGCTGGCGCACGAAGTCGTGCGCTATGCCGGCGAGGCCGTGGCCGCCGTGGTGGCCTCCTCGCGTGCCGACGCGCAGGGCGCGGCCGAAGCGATCGTGGTCGAATATGACGTGCAGCCGGCGGTGGTCGATCCGGTCGAGGCGGTCAGGCCCGGCGCGCCCGTGGTGTGGCCGGAGGCCCCCGACAACATCGTCGGCGCGATGGCTTACGGCGATGCCGCCAAGGTGGACGAGGCTTTTGCCAGGGCGGCGCATACCGTCGAGCTCGATCTCGTCAGCCAGCGCCTGGTGCCGTCGGCGATGGAGCCGCGCTCGACCATTGCCGAGATCGACAAGACGTCCGGCCGCCTCCTGCTGCATGTGCAGTCGCAGACGCCTGCCTCGACCCGCGACGTGCTGGCCGAGGCCGTGCTGAAGCGTCCGAAGGACAGCGTTCGCGTGCTGGTCGGCGATATCGGCGGCGGCTTTGGCCAGAAGACCAACCTCTATCCCGAGGACGGCATCGTCGCCTATGCCGCAACCAAGCTGAACAGGAAGATCCGCTGGCGCGGCGACCGCACCGACGAATTCGTCGGTGGCACCCACGGCCGCGATCTTACCTCGACAGCTTCCTTCGCGCTCGACGAGAAGGGCAAGGTGCTGGCCTACCGCGTCAGCTCGATCGGCTGCACCGGCGCATATTCCTCAGGCGCGGCCAACATCATCCCGCTGGTGCTGGGGCCGTTCGTGCAGACCGGCGTCTACGATTTGCCGCTGGTACATTTCGAGGTGAAGTCGGTGATGACCCACACCGCGCCGGTCGGCGCTTATCGCGGTGCGGGCCGCCCGGAGGCCGTGTTCATCGTCGAGCGCCTGTTCGACGCGGCCGCGCGAAAAATCGGCATGGACCCGCGCGCGATCCGGAAAGCCAACTACATCAAGCCGGCGCAACTGCCCTACACCAACGCTGCAGGGCAGGTTTACGATTCCGGCGCCTTCGCGCACATGCTCGATCGTGCCGTGAAGCTTGCGGATTGGGACGGCTTTGCCGCGCGCAAGAAGGCGGCGAAGAAGAAGGGCCTGCTCTACGGCCGCGGGCTCACCTCCTATATCGAATGGACCGGCGGCCGCGCCCACACCGAGAAGGTCAGCCTGCATGCGACCGCGCAGGGCCGCGTCGTCCTGCATTCCGGCACCATGGCGATGGGGCAGGGGTTGCAGACCACCTACACCCAGATGATCTCCGACACGCTCGGCATCCCCATGGACAAGATCGACGTGGTCCAGGGCGACACCGATCTGGCGACGGGCTTCGGCAGCGTCGGCTCGCGTTCGCTGTTCGTCGGCGGCACGGCGGTCGCGGTCTCATCCAACGATCTGATCCAGAAGGCGCGCGAGAAGGCGGCGAACGTGCTGGAGACCTCGATCGAGGACATTGAATATCAGGGCGGCATGCTCACCGTGGTCGGCACCGACCGCCGCATCAGCCTGTTCGACATTGCCGAGAAAGAAGGCGGCGCAAAGCTCAGCGTCGATTCCGAAGGCGAGGTGGACGGTCCGAGCTGGCCGAACGGCACCCATATCTGCGAGGTCGAAATCGATCCCGAGACCGGCGTCTCCAAGGTCGTGCGCTACACCACGGTCGACGACGTCGGTGTCGCGGTGAACCCGATGCTGGTGACGGGACAGATCCATGGCGGTGTGGCGCAGGGTATCGGCCAGGCGCTGTATGAGGGGGTGTCCTATGATGCCGACGGCCAGCTGCTCACCGCGAGCTACCAGGACTATTGCATCCCGCGCGCCGACGACGTTCCGCCGATCGTGGTGACGCTCGACGATTCCGCGCCCTGTCGCACCAATCCGCTCGGCGCCAAGGGCTGCGGCGAATCCGGCGCCATCGGTGGCCCCCCTTGCGTCACCAACGGCGTGATGGATGCGCTCGCCGAGCTCGGCATCACCCAGCTCAACACGCCCCTGACGCCGCAGAAGATCTGGCAGGCGATCCGGGATGCGAAGGTGGGCGGTTAGCGGCCATTGTCGTGCTGGCTGTCGCCACAAATCCAACTCGTCGTCCCGGCCTTCGCCGGGACGACAGTGAGACCGAGACGACAGTGAGAATGTAGCGCCAGTGCCCCTCAGATCCCCAACATCATCTTCGCAATAATATCGCGCTGGATCTCCGAGGTGCCGCCGAAGATCGTATAGGCGCGGCCGTTGAGATATTCCGGCATCACCGTCAGCATCTCCTCCGGCATCGCCGGCTCGTGGTTGAGCTTGTAGAGCGGGCGCATCGGCTCGACCGCGAGGGCGTCATGGCCGATCACGTCGGCGCCGAGCCGGGTCACGGCCTGGCGGATCTCGCTGTTGCGCAGCTTCAGGATCGACGACACCGCACCGGGATTCTGTCCGGTCTGCAGCGCCGACAGCACGCGCAGCTCGGTCATCTCCAGCGCGTCGATGTCGACCTCGACTTCGGAGATGCGCGTCGCGATGTCGGGACTGTCGATCGCGCGGCCCGTCAGATCGGACTCGGCAAGCTCCGCGATCGCCTTCAGCCCCTCGCGCAGCTTCGCCGAGGCGATGCCGGAGCCGCGCTCGAACTCGAGCAGATACTTGCCGTAGGTCCAGCCCTTGCCTTCCTCGCCGACGCGGTTCGCCACGGGAACGCGCACGTCGTCGAAGAATACCTGGTTAACCTCGTGGTCGCCGCCGATGGTGAGGATAGGACGCGTCGTGATGCCCGGTGTCTTCATGTCGATCAGGATGAAGCTGATGCCGTCCTGCTGCCGTGGCCCGTCGCTGGTGCGCACCAGCGCGAACATGCGATTGGCGTGGTGGGCATGCGTGGTCCAGATCTTGGTGCCGTTGATGACGTAGTCGTCGCCATCGCGCACCGCGCGCGTCTTCAGCGAGGAGAGATCGGAGCCGGAGCCCGGCTCGGAATAGCCTTGGCACCAATAATCCTCACCGGACAGAATGCGCGGCAGGTAGAAGTTCTTCTGCTCCGCCGAGCCGAAGCCGATGATGACGGGCCCGACCATCTTCACGCCCATCACATTGACATTGGGCACGCCGGCCCGCGCGCTTTCAGTCTCGAAGATCCAGCGCTGCGCCGGGGTCCAATCCGGCCCGCCATGCTCGACCGGCCAGCCCGGCGCGCCCCAGCCTTGCTTGTGCAGCGTGCGCTGCCAGGCCATGCCGATATCGGGATCGGAGAACACCGACGGCGTCAGCGCCGTCGCGCGCTTCATCTCCTCGGTGAGGTTTCTGGCAATGAAGCCGCGCACCTCGTCCTGGAAGGCGCGCTCCTCGGCATTGAACGACAGGTCCATGATGCGCTCCTTGTATCAGGCCGGCACGCTGGCGCGGCCAAGCCGGGCGTGGCGGCCATAATGGTGGGCGCTGCCGCCGAACAGCGTGTCGAACGCGACCAGCCGCTTGAAATAGGCGCCGACCTCGAGCTCCTCGGTGACGCCCATGCCGCCGTGAAGCTGGATCGACTGCTCGCCGACGAAGCGCGCAGATCTGCCGATCTTCGCCTTCGCGCCCGACGCGGCCCGCGCGCGCTCGACCGGATCGGCGTCGAGCTTCAGCGCGGCGCGCAACGCCATCGAGCGCGCTTCGTCGACCTGCACCGCCATGTCGGCAAGGCGGTGGCGGATCACCTGGTTGGCGGCGAGCGGCCGGCCGAATTGCTTCCGGATTTTTGTGTACTCCAGCGTAGTATCCAGCAGTACCTGCATGATGCCGACGGCCTCGGCGCCAAGCGCAGCCATGGCGCGATCAACAGCCCATTCGATTGCCGGCAGCGCGTCATGCCCGTTGCCGAGCAAGGCATCCTCCGGCAGTTGCACGTCCGACAGCTCGATGTTGCAGGCCCGCCCGCCGCCGAGGCGCTCGTAGTCGGAGATCGCAACACTCGGAGTTGTCGCCTGCACCAGGAACAGGCCGATGCGGCCGGAGGAGCCCTGATGATCATGGATATGCGCGGAGACGATGATCTCGTCGGCGGCGTGGCCATCGAGCACGGCAATCTTGCGACCGGCCAGGCGCCAGCCTTGCGCCGTGCTGTGGGCGGTGGTTGCGACCTTGGCAAGATCGAACCGCGCCGCGCGCTCGGAATGCGCGAGCGCGAGCTTCAACGATCCGTCCGCGATCTTCGGCAGGATGGCCTGCTTCTGCGCCATGCTGCCGCATCGCTCGATCAACGCGGCGCCAAGCACGACCGACGCGATATACGGCTCCGACACAAGCCCGCGGCCGAAGGCTTCCATCAAAATGCCGATCTCGACCGCGCTGCCGCCGAGCCCGCCACACTCCTCCGCGATCGGCAGCGCCAGCCAGCCCAGTTCTGCGAATTGTTTCCACACCGCCGGACTGAAGCCGAGCGGATCGTTCGCCATCTTGCGGCGGTGATCGGCATCGTAGCTTTCGGCCACGAAGCGCTCCGCGCTTTCGCGCAGCAGGCGTTGCTCGTCGCTGAGATTGAGATCCATCCGTCTACTCCGCGGCGGCCGGCGGCTTGCGGACGGAGGGGTGTAGGCCCGATGGATCGACGATCATGCCGAATTCCTGAAGATTATGCGCGTGACAGAGCTGATGCAGCGCAAAGGCCTGGTCGATTGCAGCCGGTTGGCCCATCACGTCAACCGAACGATTCACGGCTTCCTTGGTCAGCTTCAGCGCAAAGGACGGTTTTGACGCGATTTTGCGCGCCAGCGCCAGCACGGCGGATGACAGCTCTGCGCGCGGCACGACCCGGTTGACCATCCCGAGTTGATGCGCCTCCTGCGCGCTCCATGCGTCGGCCGTGAACAGAAATTCCTTGGCCTTGCGCGGGCCGAGCTCCCAGGGATGCACGAACCATTCGACGCCGCAGACACCCATGGTGACCACGGGATCGCAGAACTGCGCATCGCCACTCGCGATGATGAGATCGCAGGCCCAGGCCAGCATCAGGCCGCCGGCGATGCACTTGCCGTGAACCTCTGCAATGGTCGGCTTGGCGAGGTTGCGCCAGCGCCGGGTGATCTGGAGATAGATCTCCTGCTCGCGCGCGAAGCGGCCATGGGCGTTTGCTTCGGCGAAGCCGCCCCAATTTCCGATCGGCGGAAAATCCACGCCCGCTTCATTCTTGCTGCCGGGTCGCAGGTCATGGCCTGAGGAGAAGTGCGGACCATTGCCGGCGAGAATGATCACCTTGACCGCGTCGTCCTGCACCGCCTCGTCGAAGGCGGCGTTGAGATCGTAGGTCATTTGCAGGTTCTGCGCGTTGCGCGCGTCGGGCCGGTTCATCACGACCCGGGCAATCGCCGGCTCCGGCCTCTCCACGAGGATGGTCTCGAACGAGCTCATCGCGTTCCCCTGGCGTTCCCGACCTGGCATTATTGTTCCCTCAAGTTGACTATTACAGCCAGGATTAAGCAAGAGGCTTGCGTACATCGGCTGCTTTTCACAGGCCACGGCCGGGACGCAAGATGTCTGGCATCTCGCGCGCGCAATCTGGTAGCTTGCGCCCGATTCCACCGGGAGAAATTTGATGCGCAAGATCCTGACCGTGCTGGCGGCGCTGGCCTCGTTGAGCCTCACCAATTGCGGCTATAACGCGATCCAGAGCGAGGACGAGCAGATCAAGGCCAATTGGTCCGAGGTCGTGAACCAGTATCAGCGTCGCGCCGATCTCGTGCCCAACCTCGTCAACTCGGTGAAGGGTTTTGCGCAGCAGGAGAAGGACGTGCTGCTCGGCGTCACCAATGCCCGCGCCAAGGTCGGCAGCATCCAGGCGACGCCCGAGGTGCTGAACGATCCCGCCGCATTCCAGAAATTCCAGGCCGCCCAGGGCGAACTCTCCGGCGCGCTGTCGCGGCTGCTCGTGGTCACCGAGAACTACCCCCAGCTCAAGTCGGATGCGCTGTTCAAGGATTTGATGTCGCAGCTCGAAGGCACCGAGAACCGCATCACGGTGGCGCGCAACCGCTACATCAAGGCGGTGCAGGACTATAACGTCACCATCCGTTCGTTCCCGAGCAACGTCACGGCGATGATGTTCGGCTACAAGGAAAAGCCGAACTTCACGGTCGCGAACGAGAAGGAAATCTCGACCGCGCCGAAGGTCGATTTCAATCCGGCGCCCGCGCCGTCGAAGTAAGTGCCTTCGACCCCGATGCATGCCCCACCCACCACTGTCATTCCCCGCGAAAGCGGGGAATCCAGTACGCCGCGGCTTCACCGGTTCCGGCTGGCGTCTCTGGAATACTGGATCGCCCGGTCGAGCCGGGCGATGACAGCGAGGTTGTGGCGCACGATCGTCCTATTCTCGCTATTGCTTGGCTCAGTATTCCCCGCCTCAGCCGATGTCGCCATACCCCAGCTCACCGGCCGCGTCGTCGATCAGACCGGCACGCTCTCCAGCGGCGACATCGCCGCGCTGTCGCAAAAGCTGCAGGACTTCGAGATGCGCAAGGGCAGCCAGATCGCCGTCCTGATCGTGCCGACGACGGACCCGGAGACCATCGAGCAATTCGCGATCCGCGTCGCGGAGGCCTGGAAGATCGGACGCAAGAAGGTCGACGACGGCGCCATCCTCGTTGTGGCCAAGAACGACCGGCATTTGCGCATCGAGGTCGGTTACGGCCTCGAGGGCGCGCTCACCGACGTCACGTCGCGGCGCATCATCGATGAAGCCATCACGCCGAAATTCAGGAGCGGCGATTTCGCCGGCGGCATCACGGCGGGCGTCGACCGCATGATCCGCGTCATCGACGGCGAGCCGCTGCCGACGCCCTCGCGCAGCGTGAATTTCGGCGATTGGAACGACGTCGAGCCGCTTTTCTACTTCCTGCTGTTCGGCCCGCTGGTCATCGGAGGCATCCTGCGCTCCATGTTCGGGCGGCTGTTCGGTTCGGGAATAACGGGAGCGATCGTTGGTGTCCTCGCCTGGTTCGTGATCGGCTCAGCGGTCATCGGACTGGGCGTCGGTGTGCTCGGCGCTGTCCTGACGTTTATCGCCGATCTGTTTGGGGCGGGATCGGGCACGGGGTCCTCGCGTCGTGGCTCGTGGTCGAGCGGCTCGTCATCCGGCGGCTGGAGCAGCGGGTCGTCGTCGAGCGGCGGCTTCAGCGGTGGTGGCGGCAGTTTTGGCGGCGGCGGCGCCTCGGGGAGCTGGTAGGTCATGAGCATCAGGCGCATCACCCGGCATCTGCTCCAGCACCATTGGCGTGCCAAGCAGGTGTTCCCGAAGGGCGTGCTCGACCGCATCGAGCAGGCGATCAAGCGCGGCGAAGCCAGCCATTCCGGCCAGCTCCGCTTCGTGGTGGAAGGCGCGCTCGACGGCGGCCCGCTGTTTCGCAACCAGCCGGCGCGCGAGCGCGCGCTCGACGTGTTCTCGCAACTGCGCATCTGGGACACCGCGCACAACAATGGTGTCCTGATCTATCTCCTGCTCGCCGACCGCGATGTCGAGATCATCGCCGACCGCGGTATCGATGCGAAGGTTGGTGGCGAGCGTTGGGAGAGCATCTGCCGCGCCATGGAAGTCGAGTTCAGGTCGGGGCAGTTCGAGCGCGGCGTGATCGGCGGCATCGAGGCGGTGTCCCGGGAGCTGACAAAGCACTTTCCGTCAAGCGGCCCGCACCCCAACGAGCTGCCGGATGCACCGGTGCTGATGTGACGGACAGTGATGTGGACAGAGCGGGCGTCATCCACGCCCGTCGTTGACCACGTGGGGGCGGCAGACCCTGTCCGTTGCGCGGCCGTTCATCTTCGCCCGGTTACAAATTGCTTCATACCCGCCACACCGGTTCCACGTTCCCGGCCCAATTCGGCCCCGGATGACTCCCTAAAATTTCGGTAAGCGGGTCCCGAAGTAAGGATTTCGCAAGCAATGAAAGTTACCAAAAGGTCAATCCAGAGTGGAGTATTTGAGCTGTGAGCGAACCAATGGCTGAGCAGGCTGCCCAAACGACCGGTGAGCAGACGAGCGTCGTCGAAGCCGCCGCGACCGCGCCGCAGGCCGTCGAGTCTGCGGGAATCGAGGCCCCTTCGATTGCCCCTGACCACGAGGCGCCGCCCAAGCCTGATCCGATCGAGATTGAGCCGCCGCGGATCGAGGTGCCGAAGTTCGAGGCCCAGGTTGAGCCCAAAGCCGAGACCAAGTCCGAGCCAAAGCCCGGCAAGCTCATCGTCATGGCACCCGCAGAGCGGTCCTGGGACCGTGAGGAGTTTGCGCCGCATGTGAAGGCGGACGAGCCGCGCGAGAGCAGCGGCGCGCGCCGCCTGTCGGCGATGGCCGCGGTAGTGGCGATTGCAGCCAGTGTCGGCGCCATCAGCGGCGCGCTCGCGACCGCAGGGATGATGCACTTCGCAAGCTCCGCGCCGGCACAGGTTGCCGACACCAGCGCGCTGGAATCCTCGGTCGCCCGGATTGATGCCGATGTCGTCGCGCTCAAAGCCAACGTCGAGCATACCTCCAAGACCGGCCTCGGCCAGTTCAACCGGACCAACGACCGCCTCGACAAGCTCGAGAAGGCGCAGGCCGAGCCAATGGCCAAGATCGCAAAGCTGTCCGAGACGGTCGACAAGCTCCGCGCCACCCCGCCCGCGGCGCCCGTCCAGGCCGCAGCCGCCGTGCCCGCCAAGGAGACCACTGGTTCGATCGCACCGACCCAGGTTGCAACCGCCGCAGCTGCGCCGGCTCCCGTCGCACCCAAGACCGAGGTCGGCCGGTTGCCGACGGTCGAAGGCTGGGTGCTGCGCGACGTCTCCAACGGCGGCGCACTGGTCGAGGGCCGCGGTGGCCTCTACGAGGTGTATGCCGGTGACCCCATCCCAGGGGTTGGCCGTGTCGATGCGATCCGCCGTCAGGACGGCCGCTGGGTGGTCGTCACCAGCAAGGGGCTGATCGTCGCGCGCTGAGCGGCCCATATCCGATTTCCGAAAAGGCGCTTCACCACGATGTGAAGCGCCTTTTTGCTTGAATAGCCGTCCCTGCGCGGTGTTACCTGAGGCATGAGCCGCGCCTTGCGAATTCTCGTTGCCGCCGCCGTATTTTTCGGCGGCATCGTGTCGTTGTTGGCCGCGGAGAACGCGCAACTGGCACGCGGCACGGCGATCACCGATCCCGATCTCCTGCGCGAGCTCGACCAGCACGATGCGCTCACGATCTCGCGCCTGTTGTGGCCGGAGCGGAACGCGAACTTTCCGCTGACGACCGATCTGATGTTTTCGTGGTTGTCGCAGCTCAAGGAGATTCCTCCCGCGATCGAGGCGGAGATCGATCGCTACGTCGCCCAGCAGAAGGCGGCATATCCGACCGAGACCATCGGCGTCGGCGAGGGCTTCGACGTACAATTGTTCGATCGCGCCAATCTGAAATCCCGCGACACCCGTTTCGTGCTGGCCGGCATCGTCAACCGCATGGACCGGGCCTATGTCTCGGAAGACTCCTGCGGCGAGATCAGGCTGATCTATCGTCTTGTGCGTTTCGAGACCAAACCGGATGGCGGCAGGACAGCCACGCGGCTGCCGATGACGCTCAATCTGGTGATGAAGGCGCGCGACGTGCGCCAGATGGACGGGAACGGCAAGCCGATCACCTGCGCCGAGGTCGCGCGACGCTGGCTCGGCAATGGCGACTGGCAGGGGCTGATCGGCAGCGACTTCTTCCCTTACGATGCGATGCTCGATCGCATCGAGACCAACATTCAGATCTCAGTTGCGGCGAAATCGGCGCTGCACGATTTCCGCTCCGACTATCTGCTCAAGGTGTTCAAGTACGACGCCGCCTCGAAGACGTTCGAGGAATCGACGCTGGAGAACCAGATCGACCGCGACCGCATTCTCGCTGACAATGATCTCCGGCGCGACTTCAGGGATTGGCTGCTCGCGCCCGATCATCTTCGCGACTTCGATCGCGGTACGGTGCTGATCCCCGAGAAATTCCTGGCCAAGGCTGCAATCGTGCCGACGCCAGCCGGCCTCGATGCTTCTCCGTTGCAGCCGGAGTTCGGGATGGTGCAAGGGGAGGGCAACGGAGAGGGACAGGGCGAGCCGGTCTTCTCCGACAACGACGTGGTTGGTGCGTTGAAGCAAGCTGCCGCGCGCGGGGACATGCAGAACGTCCGCTCGGTCGCGGGCTTCCAGCGCCGCCTCAATGACGTCACCTGCGCCGGCTGCCACCAGACCCGCGGCATCGGCGGCTTTCACTTCCCGGGCGTCGATTGGCTTGCGGACAAGCCGTCCAACTCGACCATCGTGCCGGCCTCGCCGCATTTTCTTGGCGACCAGGTCCGCCGCCGTGACATCCTGACCGCGATGGCCGCAGGCAAACGTCCTGATTTCTCACGTGGATTTGCCAGCCGGCCGCAGACCCGCGGCAGCACTGAGCTGGCGGGGACCGAATATCAGGACGGCTGGGGCGCGCATTGTTCCCTGGAAAATGCGGGATCGCGATCGACCGACAGGAGTTTTACGTCATGGAGCTGTGCTAAAGGATTGACCTGTCAGGCTGCCGCGGCTTCGCGCCGCATCGGCATGTGCTTCATCAAGACGCGTTAGGCTGTCTCGAACCGGTTTGGATGACCCATGACGGACTCCAGCGAAGCCAACAAGGAGCGCAATCGCGAGATCGCGAAGAATGAAGAGGCCAAGCAGGTTACCGGCAGCATCCGCGTCAGCACCTGGGCGGTCGCGGTCGTCGTCATCATCGGCGGAATCCTGTTCACGCTCGGCTGGCTGGCGCTGAAGTAGTCGGCGCCCTCACTTCGCGTAATTCGTCATCCGCTTGCCGGGCAGCAGCTCGTAGGCCGGCCTCCAGCCGGGCAGCGCGGCCATGCGGCCAAGCCAGGCGTGAATGGCGGGATAGCTTTCCGCGAAATCAAAGCCGTGCTCGTCGCTCGGATAGTGCAGATAGGCCATCATCGAGATATCGGCGACGGTCGGCCTGGTTCCGATCGCGAATTGATTGTGCTGGAGATGACCGTCGAGAATGCCGAGAAAATCCTCGAGGCGCCGGCGAAAATGTTTCAGCACCTGCGGATCGTTGTTTTGTGTGAAGGCGCGCATGAAGCGGTAGGCCGCCATGTAGCCGGTGAGCTTGTGGTTGTCCCAGAACAGCCAGCGCAGCAGCTCGAACTTTTCCTCCTCGGTCTCGGCACCGAAACGCCCGAACTGCTCGGCAAGCTTGAGCAGGAGCGGCGCGGTCTGCGTCATCTTCACACCGTCGATTTCGAGCACGGGAATCTCGCCCATCTCGTTCACGCTCTTGCGCCATTCCGGCGTGCGCGTGACGCCGCCGACAAAGTCGGTCCAGACCGGCTCGAATCTCTCGCCGCAAAGTGTCAGCATCAGCGCCAGCTTGTAGCTGTTGCCGGATTCGGGGAAGTAGTGCAGGCGGTAGCTGGGCATGGGACCTCGCGATGACTGTGATTGTTGAAGCGATCTACGTCGTCGTCCCGGCGAAGGCCGGGACCCATAACCACCGAACGCAGTTTGGCGAAGATTTGGAGTTATCAGCTTCGTTCGACCTCTTCCTCTCTGGGATATGGGTCCCGGCCTTCGCCGGGACGACAGCGTGGATGTATGACCGCTGTCGGCTCCTTACCCCACAGCCCCCTGCGACCGCAGCTGCTTGATCGCGGCGTCATCGTATCCCGCGCCGCGCAAAATTTCGTCACTGTGCTCGCCGACGTCGGGCGGCTTGCGCGGCTGCACTTTCTTGGCGCCGTCGATCCAGATCGGGCTGGAGATGGTGAGCATGGTGTCGTTTTCGAATGGCACTAGAACTTCGTTGTCAAGCATCTGCTTGTCGTTCGGGATGTCGTCCAGGATGCCGACGATGCCGAACACGAGACCGTTGCCGTCGAGGATCTTGCGCCATTCGGCGAGATCCTTGGTCGCAAAGGTCTCGTCAAAGATCTTGATCAGCTCGACGGAGCGGGCGTGGCGGTCGGGCTTGGTGGCAAAGCGCGGGTCGGTGATGAGATCTTCGCGGCCGAGACACCTGGCCAGCGTCGGAAACTGTTTCTCTTCGCTCAGCAGTGACAGGATCAGCCAGCGGCCGTCCTTGCACTGGTAGTGGTTGGCGACCGCGTTCAACGCGCGTTCGCGCGGCCGCCGCTCGGCGAACTTGGCGCCGCAGAGCTTTGCCTGCGCCAGCACGCTCGCAGCCCACACGCCGTTCGCCATCAGATTGGAGGCGACGTGCGAGCCCTTGCCGGTCTTCTCGCGCTGGTACAGCGCGGTGACGATCGCGCCGTAGAATGCCATGGCGCAGGGATGGTCGCCCATGCCGGCGACCGAGCGGGCTGGCGTCGTGTCGGTGTCGGCGCGGACGAGGTCCATCAGGCCGGAGCGCGCCCAATAGGCGTTGCTGTCGAAGCCGGGCTTGTTGGCCTCTTCGCCTTTCTCGCCATAACCGGTGAACGAGGCGTAGATCAGGCGATCATTGAGATGGGCGAGATGGTCATAGGTGATGCCGAGCTTGGTGCGCACCGGCGGCGGCATGTTGGTGATGAAGACGTCGGCCTCTTCGACCAGCTTGTAGAGCACGGCCTGCGCCTCGGGCTTTGCGAGGTCGAGCGCGATGCTCTTCTTGTTGCGGGCCTCCA
The DNA here is from genome assembly GCF_021052305.1 of Bradyrhizobium sp. WU425. NCBI lineage: Bacteria > Pseudomonadati > Pseudomonadota > Alphaproteobacteria > Hyphomicrobiales > Nitrobacteraceae > Bradyrhizobium > Bradyrhizobium sp. WU425. The sequence continues at coordinate 1,655,722 of NZ_CP088089.1, forward strand.
GCAGCCAGGCGAAATTGTGCTCGCTGGTCGGATAGCCCGGAATGTTGGGCAGATTGCGGTAGGGATCGCCGGCGCCGGGCGGCTCGATCTTGACGACTTCGGCGCCGAAATCCGACAGCACGGTCGCGGCCGCTGGTGCTGCGATGAAACTCGCGCAATCCAGCACCTTGAGCCCTGCAAAAATGCCCTTTTCCATTGCGGCGTTGCTCCCTCACTCGTGTTGTATCCCGCGCGCTGGAATTGGCGAGGGCCACGTCACGGCAGCATTAGACCGATGTTTCGGCGGGATGCAACGCTCCTCGCCGCGCCTCACTCATCCCCTGCGAGCAGGGCAGCATTGCCGCCGGCTGCTGCGGTGTTGATCGTCACGGTCTGCTCGGTCGCAAAGCGCGCGAGGTAGTGCGGGCCGCCGGCTTTCGGGCCGGTTCCGGACAGGCCGTTGCCGCCGAACGGCTGCACGCCAACCACGGCACCGATCATGTTGCGGTTGACGTAGATGTTGCCGATCTGGACGCGGTCGACGATCGCCTCGATCGTATCGTCAATGCGGGAGTGGATGCCGAGCGTCAGCCCGTAGCCGGTGCGCTCGATCGCTTGCAGGACGCGTTCGAGATTTTCCGCACGATAGCGCACGACGTGGAGGATCGGGCCGAACACCTCCTCGGTGAGCTGGCCGGCATCCCCAAGCTCGAAGATGTGCGGCGCCACGAAGCAGCCCTCCGGCGCGGTGCCGGCAAAGTGCAGCCGCGCCTCTCTCTTCATGCGTGCGATGTGCGCATCGAGGCGCTGCTTGGCCTCGACATCGATCACCGGCCCGATATGGGTCGCGACGTCGCTTGGATCGCCGATCTTCAACTCGCGCGCCGCGCCCGCGATCATCTCGATCATGCGGTCGGCTACGTCCTCCTGCACGAACAGCAGCCGCAGCGCCGAGCAGCGCTGGCCGGCGGAACGAAACGCCGAGGTGACGACGTCGTCCGCGACCTGCTCTGGCAACGCGGTCGCATCCGCGATCATGGTGTTGATGCCGCCGGTCTCCGCGATCAGCGGCACGATCGGCCCGTCCTTGGCTGCCAGCGCCCGGTTGATGCTGCGCGCGACCTCGGTCGATCCGGTGAAGACGATTCCACCGATATCGGGGTGCGCGGCCAGTGCGGCGCCGATGCGGCCGTCGCCAGTGACGAGGTGCAATGCGCTTGCGGGGATGCCGGCCTCGTGCAGCAGCCGCACCGCCTCGACCGCGATGCGCGGGGTCTGCTCTGCGGGCTTGGCCACCACGCTGTTGCCGGCCATCAGCGCCGCCGTGACCTGGCCGAGGAAGATCGCCAGCGGAAAATTCCATGGCGAGATTGCCACGAAGACGCCGCGGCCGCGCATGGCCAGCGCATTGCTCTCGCCGGTCGGGCCCGGCATCGCCACATCGTTGCCGAACAGCTTGCGACCCTGCGCGGCATAATAGCGGCAGAAGTCGGTGGCCTCGCGCAGCTCCGACAGCGCATCGTCGAGCGTCTTGCCGCCCTCGCGTTGCAGCAGCGCTATGAAATGGGGCGCGCGGTTCTCCAGAAGATGCGCGGCCTGCTCCAGCGCCGCCGCGCGCGTGGCTGCGGGTGTCCGGCTCCAGGCGGCAAAGCCGGCGCGCGCCGCAGCCACTGCCGCATTGGCCTGATCCGGCGTTGCGTCCGCGATCGGCTTGAGGTCGATCGTCTCGGCTTTGACCTCCGTCAGCAACCGGTCGAGCGCGGCGCGCGCGCCGAATTCGACGCCGCGCGAATTGCGCCGCTCGGGCGCGAACAGGTCGCCCGGCAACGGAATCTTGGGATGGGCCGCGTGCTGCGGCCGGACGATGGCATCCGCCGGGCGCTGCAACAGCGCCGTAACCGGCACGCGATAATCGGACGCTTGCGCCACGAAGGAGGAGTTGGCGCCGTTCTCCAACAGTCGCCGCACCAGATAGGCGAGCAGGTCGCGATGGCTGCCGACCGGGGCGTAGGTGCGGTAGGCGATGTCCGGGTGATCCTTGGCGAGCTGCTCGTAGAGCGCCTCGCCCATGCCGTGCAGGCGCTGGAATTCGAAGCCGCCGTTCGCACCGGCAAGCTCCAGCACGGTCGCGACGCTCAGCGCGTTATGGGTGGCGAATTGCGGGAAGATGCGTGGCCGCAGACTCAACAGCTTTTGAGCGCAGGCGACGTAGTTCAGATCCGTCATCGCCTTGCGGGTGAACACGGGATAGCCGTCGAGCCCGCGCTCCTGCGCGCGCTTGATCTCGGTGTCCCAATAGGCGCCCTTGACCAGCCGCACCATCAGCTTGCGGTCGTGCGCCCGGGCGAGCGCATCGACATAGTCGATCACGTCGCCGGCGCGCTTCTGATAGGCCTGGATCGCGAGGCCAAATCCGTCCCAACCGGCAAGCGAGGGATCGGCGAGCGTTGCCGCAATCACGTCGAGGGACAATTCCAGCCGGTCGGCTTCCTCGGCGTCGACGGTGAAGTTGAGATCATGGACCTTGGCGCGCTGCGCCAGGTCCAGCAGTTGCGGCACCAGCTCGGCCATCACACCGTCGCGGCTGATTGCCTCGAAGCGCGGATGCAGCGCCGACAGCTTGACGGAGATGCCGGGCCGATCGGGCAGGGGATGGCTGCCCGCCGCCTTGCCGATAGTCAGAATCGCGCTGGCATAGGCGTCGAAATATCGCCTTGCGTCGGTGGCGGTGCGGGCGCCTTCGCCGAGCATGTCGAAGGAATAGCGCTGCCTCTCGCCGGAGCGCGGCCGGGCCCGCTCCAAGGCCTGCGCGATGGTCTCCCCCAGCACGAAATGATTTCCCATCAGCCGCATCGCCTGGCGCGTGGCGGTGCGCACGGCGGGTGCGCCCAGCCGCTTCACCAGCCGGCCGATGGTGCCATCGGGCGTCTCGCCGGGCTGGATCACCCGCGCCGAGAGGCCCAATGCCCAGGCCGAGGCGTTGACCAGGAAGGCGGTGGACTTGGTCTCGTGGTGGATGAAGTCGCCCTCGCCGAGCTTGTCCTCGATGAACTGGTCGGCGGTGCGCGCGTCCGGCACGCGCAACAGGGCCTCGGCCAGCACCATCAAGGCCAGCCCTTCCTTGGTCGAGAGCGCAAATTCCCGCAGCATATCCTCGACTCCACCAAGCCGGTCGTCGCGCTTGCGGATGGCTTCGATCAGCCGCGTCGCGGTGCGATCGATCCGCGCCTCCTGCGGCGGGCCGAGATGCACAGATGGCAAAAGGCGCGCGGCGATATCGGCGTCATCGGGCGCGTAGGCGGCGGAGAAGGGAGGCGGAATGTTCGGCATGGCGTGTCCTGTGGCTTCAATTCAGGATAATGCCCACGCTACCTTAGCTCGATAGACAATTTAGCTCATTCGGCTTAGAAAATGAAGTCGCCCAGTCATTTGACCTTACGGAATATGGAATTAGATCGAACCGACCGGAAGATCCTCTCGATTTTGCAGCAGGACGGGCGAATCGCCAATGTCGAGCTCGCGGAGCGCATTGGGCTGTCGCCGACCTCGATCGGCGAACGGCTGAAGCGTTTGCAGCGAGAGGGCTTTATCGAGGGCTATGGCGCGCGGCTAAACCCGCACCGGCTCGGCCTCGGCCTCCTGGTGTTTGTCGAAGTGCTGCTCGACAAGACCCCGCCCGACAATTTCGAGCGTTTTGCCCGCGCGGTGAAGCTGGCGCCCGAGGTGCTGGAGTGTCACATGGTCGCCGGCGGCTTCGACTATCTTGTGAAGGCGCGGCTGGCAGACATGGCTGCGTATCGGCGCTTCCTCGGCGAGACCTTGCTGTCGATGCCCGGCGTGCGCGAAACGCGAACCTATGCGGTGATGGAGGAGATCAAGCGCGACGCACCATTGCCGGTGGACTAACGAAGTGCCGTCGCGATTGTCATTGCTGTGGCGTCCAATGGGCGGTCTTCGCGGGCAAATAGTTCTCCCTGTGCAATCGCAACGCCTGTCGTCGAGTGCACTGACCGTTTCTAAAATTTCTTGGCCCGGCTCCCGGATCGATCCGGGAGTTAGCAAAAGCCGGCGGGCTTATACTTTGAGGTTCTCTGCGGAGCTTTTGCCTCGGTTTGCGATCTCTTCATATTCAACCGTCTGTCCTTCGTTCAGGGACGACAGACCGGCTTTCTGCACTGCCGAGATATGCACGAACACATCCTTGCCGCCCGACGCAGGCTGGATAAATCCATAACCCTTCGTCGGGTTGAACCACTTGACCGTACCTTTAGCCATCACGACTTCTCCGCGGGTCTTCCTCCGAGATCTCGAACCGCCAGTCCCCGCCAACCGGCCGGTTCGGTCCTAATACGATACGCGGAATGTGGCTGGCTTGGTAGCTCAAACCACATCGGCATTTCGGCGAATTCCGCTCAACTTCGCGGCGTTTTTGCCGGATTTGCCCTTTTCGCGGTCACTTGGTCGGCGCGCCGCGCGCCATCCGTCAATAAGTCGCGGCCAGATAATCGACGATCTTGCTGACATCGGCATCGTCGATGGGGGCGCCATAGACCTTGATCATCTTGGTCACCTCGGCCTGCCAGAAACCTTTCTTGTCCTTCATCGGCGGCTGCGTGTTGATGTAGTCGGCGGAGTGGCAGGCGCTGCAATTGCCCTGCACGACTTCGAGATTGGGCCCGAGCTTGAACGCCGCGACCTCATCGGGGGTCTTGTAATTGACCGGTGCTGCAAGTGCCGAACCCACCACGGCGGCGAGGGCGAGCGTGATGGCGAGGAAAACGGTGCGCTGCATGATCATTCCCCTCAAGCCACGGTAACGCGGACGGTTTCGACGACGTTGCGCAAGTAACCCGCCGGATTCCAGCGCGGCGTATCCGGCTGGGTTTCGCCGCCATTGCCGGTGGCGCGCACCTTGAGCTCGTGGGAGCCCGCCGCGAGCTTCACCGGCAGCGTCCATTCACGGAATGAGTATTTGCCGAGATCCTTGCCGAGCCTGGCGTTGGTCCAGGTCTTCCCGCCGTCGGTGGAGACCGCGACCTCCTTGATACCCTTGCCGCCGTCGAAGGCGATGCCGCGCAGCGTCGTGCCGCCTGCTTTCAGCTTGGCTCCGTCCGGGACGCTGGTGATGAAGGAACGGATGGTGAAGCGGTTGATCGGGATCGTCGCCTTCGGCGCGGTGCCCGGCTCGACCGCATTGTTCGGCGTGTCCGGAATGCGATAGGCCGACTTCATCCAGAACCCGTCATAGACATTGTCGACGACGGTGATCTCGTTGAGGTGCTTGACCCAATAGGTGCCGAAATAGCCGGGCACGATCAGGCGCAGCGGAAAGCCGTTGAGGAACGGCAGGTCTTCGCCGTTCATGCCATAGGCCAGCATCACCTCACCGTCGTTGGCGTGATCGATATCGAGCGCCTTGACGAAATCGGGCGTTTTGTCGCTGACCGGACCGTCCATGCCGTTGAAGGTGACCTGCTTGGCGCCGCTCTGCACGCCCGCCATCGCCAGCACGGCCTTCAGCGGCACGCCGCGCCAGCGCGCATTGCCCATCGCGCCGTTGGCGAGCTGACCGCCGGCCACGCGCGGATCCAGGAAGCCGCGGCTGTTGCCGGAGCACTGGTTGACGGCGACGATCTCGGTCGCCTTCATCTTCCTTATATCCTTCAGCGACAGCTTGAGCGGCTTGTCGACCTTGCCCTTGACCTCGAGCGTGAACTTGTCGGGGTCGAGACTGTAGGGCAGGTCGGAAAGGTGATAGCGCACGAAGAACGCGTTATTCGGCGTGATCGGGCCGTCGTTGAACACCGCGAACGGCGTCTCGAGCTGCGGCGGGCGGCTGGTCAGGCCGATCATCGGCCGCTTCTGCGGATATTTCACCAAAGGCCGTTCGCCATTGGCAAAGGGCAGGGCGACGGTGTCGAGTGCCAGCGCTTTGGTCGAGTTCAGTGCAGTCGCAACAGCGGCAAGGCCCGCTCCTTTGAGCAGGTCGCGTCGATCGAACATGTGGTCTCCTCCCGGAGCTTTTCGTTGGATCACGGTCATCACCGCGATCTCTCACTCATCTGTCGCAACGACTCAGATGAAGTCAATTCGTGCTTTCGCAGCAGGCCCATGCCGCTGCGTTGCAGCAAGCCGGTGTTACGCCGCGACGCGTTCGCCGGGATCGACGAGCGCCGACAGCTCCCTCGCGTCCGCAACCACACGCACGGCCATCGGTTCGTCGCGGCCGCGGATCGCGACCTCCTGCTGCGGCAGCGCATCGTCGGCAAGGCCGGCGGTCCGGCGGACTTCCTCCGAGACGATCGCTTCGCAGGCCAGCGTCTTGGTCATGTCCTGGAGGCGGGCCGCGACGTTGACAGCATCGCCCAGCGCCGTGAAGACGATGTGATCGCGATACCCGATGTCACCGATGATGACCTCGCCGCCATGGATGCCGATGCCGAAGCGGATCGGCTGGCGTAGATCGTGGGACAGGAGCTCGTTGAGCTCATCGATATGCCTGGCGATGCCGGCGGCGGCCTTCAGCGCCTGCCGGCAGGCGGTTTGCGGATCGGCGCTCAGTCCGAACAGCGCCAGCATGCCGTCGCCGACAAATTGGTTCGGCTGGCCGCCATTCTCGATCACAGCCTGCGAGACGGCGCCGAGGAAGCGGTTGACGATGAACACGGTGTCGAACGGCAGCCGCTTCTCGGCCAGCTGCGTCGAGCCGCGCATATCCACGAACAGGCTGACGAGATAGCGCTCCTGGCCGATTCTGGCAGGCGTCGAGGCCTGTGTGTTCGCCGAAAGCGTATGCGCGGTGAAGAGCTGGAAGAAGGAGAGATCCGACGTCGGCCGCAGCTGGCAGGCCAGCCTGATCGAGGGGTCACTGGTGCCGACACGGGTGAGCACGAACGCCTCGCGCTGCGACGGCTCGGGCAGGGCGCCATGATCGCCGATGATGCGGATGCGGCAGGTCGAGCAGCGGGCGCGGCCGCCGCAGACGCTGGCATGCGGCACATTGTGGCGCAGGCTCGCTTCCAGCACGGAGAGGCCCTTGGGGACGCGCACCGTCTTGCCGTTGCCGTAGGACAGCGCGATCATGCCGCCGCGCCGCTCGCACAGGGCGCGCGCGCCACGCGCCAGCAGCGCCAAAGCGAGCAGTCCGAGATAGCCGGCGGTGAGGCCGCCGGTGATGCGGTCGAGCATCGCGGCCTCTGCCGTGGTGCCCAGCTGGCGGCGCGTGAGATTGTGCGTCCGCCATTCCCCGTCGTCGGCCTCGACCTCGACGCTGCGGCCACCCTGGTAGACACCCAGCAGCGACAGCGTCGGGATCAGCACGGCAGCCGCGAGCAGATAGGGCGCCGCGCGCGTGAAGAACGGTTTGAGGCGAAGCCAGAAATAGATGCCGATGCAGCCGTGCACCCAGGCGATGAGAAGCAGGATCGTCATGGTCCAGATACGGTTCGACGCGACGAAGAACAGATAGAGTTCCTGCGGATAGAGTTTTTGGTGTCCGTAAAGCGTCTGACCGAGCCGCACCCCGATCACATGCGCCATGACCAGCGCGGGGATGCTCAAGCCCAGCACGAGCTGCAGCGGCTCGACCGTCCGCCAACGGAACTGCCGGCGCTGATACAACGCGTAGATGCCGAGCCCCATATGCGTGAGCGCCGCCGTGTAGAACACGATCGCAACCGGCAGGAACTGCCAGAACAGCATGTGGTAGTAGACCCCGATCTCCATGGCATCGACCGAGATGTTGCCGAGCGCATGGTTGAGGAAATGGCTGACCACATAGGCGAACAGGATGACACCGCAAACCAGCCGCACCTGGCGTACGCTGATGGCGCGGGAAAGATCGGAAAATCGTGTGGATGCGGTTGCGGCCATGATTCTGTTGTATCAGTTCATGAAGGAGAACAGCCAGCGTCGCGTTTAATTCCGGGGGTGGATAGCGCGCCCGATCACATGCGCGGCAAGCGGCCGCAATCTCCGTGTCGTCCTGGACAAGCACCCCCGGGGGCGCACGCGGATCCGGGACGACGGTACCCAACATTGACTCCCCCTCCCAGGTTGGCGAAAAGCGCCGCCGTGAGGACAGCTCCCGACATCACGATGCTCCCCGCCGGCGCGGCGCGCCGGCCGCTCGTCATGGCCGCGGCGATCATCGCCGCGATGACGCTGCTGCGCATCGTCTACGCCTCGGTCATCGAGCTGCGCACGGACGAGGCCTATTACTGGACCTGGTCGCAGGAGACGGCGCTCAGCTTCCTGGATCATCCCCCCGGCATCGCCTGGCTGATCCGGTTCGGTACTGCGATCTTCGGCGACACCACACTCGGTGTGCGCTTCGGCGGCATCGTCGCGATGCTGGTGACGCAGCTCCTGCTCGCGGACATCGTCCGCCGCCTCACTCATGATGTGCGCGCCGTCGTGCTCGCGGTGCTGATGCCGGAGGCCGCGCTCTATTACGGACTGCTGATGGCCAAGGTCGCGCCCGATGTCGCCATGATCCCGTTTGCGGTGGCAATGATGTGGTGCCTGGTGCGGCTCGCGCAGGGCGGCGACGGCCGCTGGTGGCTCGCGGCCGGCCTGTTCGCCGGGCTCGCGATGCTGTCGAAATTTACCGTGATCATGTTCGCACCGGCGGTTGCCGCCTTTCTGCTGGTGCCGGATTGGCGCTGGCGCTGGTTGCGCAGCCCCTATCCTTATCTCGCGGTCCTGATCGCAATCGCCGTGTTCTCGCCGGTCCTGATCTGGAACGTGCAGCACGACTGGGCCGCGATTCGCTTCCAGGGTGTGCGCGCCACCACCAGCTACGGCATCTCGCTCCGCACATTCGGCGACTACATCGGCCTGCAATTCGGACTGGTCGGCTTCGTCATGCTGCCGGTGGTACTGACGGGGGTGGTGCTGACGGCGTGGCGCGGCTATAGCACGCGCGAGCCGGTCGCGATTTTGCTGTCGACCGCGGTCCTGGTGCCGTTTCTCTATTTCCTGGCGAAATCGCTGACCCTCCGCGTCGGCGACACCTGGCCGATGTTCATGTGGCCGGTCGGTTTCGCCGCCGCCGCTGTCAACCTCACCATGCTGTCGCGTGAAAAATGGTCGGCGCGGATGATCAGATCGTCGCTGTTCTGGGTCAACACGGCGGTGGTCTCCGGCACCGCCTTTGTCGTCATCGTGTTCCTCTACTACGTCGCCGCGCCCTGGAATTTACTTGGCAAGATCGATCCGATCGGTGCCGAGTCCGGTTACGAGCAGGTCGCCGCGCGCGCACAGGCCGCATTGGACGAGACTGGCGCGACCTGGATCGCCACCACGGACTACCGCACCTATGCCATGATGCGCTGGCTGTTCAGGGGCCGGGTGCCGGTGATCGAGATCAACGAGCGCGGCCGCTTCCAGGACTTTCGCGATCCGGGCATGGACCGGATCAAGGGCCACGTCGGCATCTATGTCGGGCGCGAGCCGGACAATCGCTCATCACTGTGGGAGAACATCCCCGCCAAGCGCGAGCCGCTCGGTCAGGTCGAGCGCCGCTGGCGCGGTCTCGTGATGGACACGTACACGCTGGAAAAGATCACCGGCTGGACCCCAGAGCTGTCGCCGCCGAAAGACTCGCCGCTGTTCCGGTGGCGCGTGCTGGCGGGCGAGTTTGAGCGGCGTACGCTCGCCTAGCAAGGCGGCCTTCTTCCTTCTCCCCTTGCGGGAGAAGGTGGCGCGAAGCGCCGGATGAGGGGTCTCTATCCGCTAAGACGACTGCGAGAGGCGCGCGCGGAGAGAACCCCTCACCCGTCTCGCCGCTCTGCGGCGAGCCACCCTCTCCCGCAAGGGGAGAGGGGAAAACGAGTCCGCCGCGCAAGATGGCGTTCTACTCTTCCTCGTCCTTCTTCCGCAGCAGATCCGTCGCGAGGTCCGACAGCTTCGGCGGCGGCAGTGCGGCGAACGGCAACGGCCGTGTGACGTCGATTGCGGCGAGGCCGAGCCGCGCCGTCAGTAATCCATTCAGCATGCCTTCGCCCAGCCGCTGCGACAGCTTCGCCGCAATGCCGTGGCCGAGCATCTGCTGCACCAGGCTGTCGCTCGCCGCCATGCCGCCGGTGATGGCGAGATGGGCGATGACATGGCGGAGCAGGCGGATCATGCCCAGCGCGCCAGGCCGGCCGCCATAGAGGAAAGCGAGCTGGCGGATCAGGCGCAGCGACACGATGAACACAAACATCACGTCGATCGCCGCTCGCGGGCTCACCGCCGTGACGATTGAGACTTTTTGCGCGGCTGACGACACCAGCCGCCGCGCCTCGATGTCCAGCGGCGACATCAATTCGCGCTCGGCGAGCCGGATCATGTCGGCGCCGTCGATGATCTCGCCGGCGTGGCTCTCCAGGGCGGCACGGGCGCGCGCGAGCTGCGGGTTCTGATGCGCTATCTTGAGCAGATCCTGCACGATGATGCGGCTCTCCTTGCGATCGTCGCTGGCAAGAACAGCGGCTGCGCGCTGATGCAGCTTTTCGATGGTTGCTAGCCGCGCCAGCCCGAAAGCCTCGCGTCCGGTCACCACCGCGAGCGCAAGCGCGGTGATGAAGGCAAGGGCCACTCCGACGAAGCCGAGGCTGTCGCTGCGCGCAAACAGATCCTCGATCAGACGGACGACGCCGAGTCCGACCCCGAGCAGCGTCAGCCCGGCAACGCCGGACCAGAACATTGGGCCCCAGGGAAAGCCGCGCCGCGCCGGAAGCGTCGCTGCGATTGGCACCGGCAAATTCGCCGGATCGGGCTCCGGCGTGATCTGGATGGTGGTACGGCCGAGCCGGGTCGTCTCGTCGGCCTCGGTGACGACGACGCCGGGGTCGTCGAGCCGGAACGTCGCCGGTCGCCGTGGCTTCGATCGGTCGTTCATGACAATTTGTCTCCGATCAGGAACTGCAAGGCACGGTCGAGGCGGATGTGAGGCAGCGCCGGGTGGTCGGCCCCCTCACGTTCGAGCTTCGGCGGACGGAAGCGCAGGAAGCGAAAATCGCTCTTCCCGGCGGCCTCGGTCGAGAGGCCGCGGAATGCGTCGGTGCCGTTGAACAACGGCTCGGGATCCAAGGGCAGGTCGCCCGGAAAGGTTGCCACCTCGGTGCTGCCGTCGAAGAATTCGCCGCCGGCGCTTTCTCCCGCGGCGGGCGTTCCCAAGATCGACGGCAATTTGTCACGGCCATGCGCGACCTGCGCCTCGCGCGTGGCGCGGACGGCGGCGAGCGCGACGACGTCGATCGCCGCACCGGTATTTTCCGCGCGCGCAACGGCGCGGGTGACCGCGCGGCGCAGCACGGCCTCGAGCCGGTCATGGCTGGAATGATGCAGATGATCCGCCTTGGTCGCCGCGAACAGCACGCGGTCGATCCGCGGCCGGAACAGGCCGGAGAGGAATGTGCTGCGGCCGATGTTGAAGCAGTCGAGAATGCCCGCGAGTGCGGCTTCGAGATCGTGCAGCGCTTCGGGGCCGGCGTTGAACGCGGCGAGCGCGTCGGCCAGTACGATCTGGCGATCGAGCCGGGCAAAATGATCGCGGAAGAACGGCCGCACCACGACGTCCTTGTAGGCCTCATAGCGGCGCACCATCATCGCCCACAGCGATCCCTCCGGCGCCTGGCCACCCGCGGGTACGTCGAGCGGCGCAAAGGTCAGCGCCGGTGTGTCGGCGAGATTGCCCGGCATCAGGAAGCGGCCGGGCGGCAGCAGGCTCATCGCAAACCGCTCATCGCGGCAGCCTTGCAAATAGCCCCTGAAGAGCTTTGCGGCCGTCAGCGTCGCCTGCTCGTCCTCGCGCGCCTCGGGCTTGAGCGTTGCGAGATGCGCGTGCCAATCCGCGGCAAGATGGACGCGCGGCGCCTCGCGTGACAAGGCGAGACTTTCGGCCGACCATTGCTCAAAACTCTTCTGAAGCAGCGGCAGGTCGAGCAGCCACTCGCCGGGATAGTCGACGATGTCGAGCGTCAGCGTGCGGTCGGCGCCGTTCTGGCGCTGGTAGTCGATGAGGAGCCTGAGCTCGCTGATGTCGACAGTCGAGTTCGGCCAGCGCCGCTCCTCGATCAGCGCGCGCAGATGGCTCTCATAGGCAAAGCGCGGCACCGCGTCGTCCGGCTGCGGCGCCAGATGCGCCCGCGCGATCCGCCCGGATGAATAGGCCTCGAACACCGGAAACCGGCCGCCACGGGTGAGGCCGTGGATCAGCGCGGTAATGAACACCGTCTTGCCGGCCCGGGACAGGCCGGTAACCCCCAATCGTACCGTCGGATTGAAGAAATGCTCGCCGTAGTCGATCAGCGCCCGAGCCGACAGGCGCGCCTCCTCGATCATATCCTGGAAACTAAATGCCATATGAACGTTGGGAATCCCGGGCGAGGGCGGATAGGCAAAAAGGACTAATCACAAAAGTGGCAACTGCCTGAGGAAAATCAAGCTTCATACTTCCACCGTCTTTGTCGGCAAATCAGCCGTTTGAACGACGCGCCGATCCCGAAACACCCATACAAGAGGGTATTAACTCACCTTGCGGATTGCCATGACCGTCTTCCAATTGAAACAGCTCGCATCCTCCTCCGTCCACGCAGCCGCCGACGCGGTCGGCTGGCATTACGACCGCGCCGAGTTGATCGCCGACGGCGTGATCCACGCGATCGGCGTGCTCTGCGGCATCATTGCCGCGACCGTGCTGGTGGTGCTGACGGTGCTCTTTGCCGACGCGACCGACATCGTCGGCGTCTCGATCTACGTCGCCGGCCTGCTTTCGATGCTGGTGTTGTCGGCGACCTATAATCTGTGGCCAGTCTCGCCGGCCAAATGGCTGCTGCGGCGCTTCGACCATTCGGCGATCTATCTCCTGATCGCGGCGACCTACACGCCGTTCATCCTGGAGGTGAAGGACAGTGGGTTCGCGCTGGTGCTGCTCGCCGGCGTCTGGTGCGTGGCGCTCCTCGGCATCGTGCTGAAACTTCTCTACCCCGGCCGGTTCGACCGCGTTGCGGTCGGGATCTACCTAGCGATGGGCTGGAGCGGCATCATGCTCTACGATTCCGTGGTCAAGGCGCTGCCTGCGCTGGTGCTGGGCTTCGTCCTTGCGGGTGGACTGCTCTACAGCTTCGGCGTGATCTTTCATGCCTGGCGGCGGCTGCGCTTCCAGAATGCGATCTGGCACGGCTTTGTCTTGGCCGGCGCGGCGTGCCATTATACCGCGGTGCTCGACCTCGTGTTGAGCTGAGCAAGCTCCGCGAAGCGCAATAAGCCAAAACGGTATAAGACAAGAGGAGACGTCGCATGCAGGTGACCGGCAAGGTCGTGGTCGTCACGGGCGGCGCCAACGGCATCGGCAAGGCGCTGTGCGAAGCCTTTCACAAGGCGGGTGCGGCCAAGGTCGTCGTCGCCGACATGGACGCGGACAACGCGCGGGCGGTCGCGGCCACGGTGGATGGCGCGGCCTTCAAATGCGATGTCGCGCAGGAAAAGGATATTTCCCACGTCATCGAGGAGACCGAGCGTCAGTTCGGCCCGATCGAATTGTTCTGCTCCAATGCCGGCATCGGCGGCGGCTTCGACCCGATGTCGGTCAATGCCGGCGGCGCCTCGGATGAGCCCTGGCAGCGCAGCTGGGCGATCCACGTCATGGCGCATGTCTATGCGGCGCGGCATCTGATCCCGCGCATGAAGGCGCGCGGCGGCGGCTATTTCCTTAACACGATCTCGGCCGCGGGCCTGCTGTCGCAGGTCGGCAGTCCGGCTTACTCAACCACCAAGCATGCTGCGGTCGGCTTTGCCGAAAATCTCGCAATCTCGCACAAGGCGCACAACATCCGTGTCTCGATCCTTTGTCCGCAGGGTGTCGACACCAACATGCTGCGTTCGATTCCCAAGGGCCCGCAATCCGGTGACGGCGACCTCTCGCCCGAGCACGTCGCCAAGGACGTGCTCGCCGGTCTCGATCAGGAGACGTTCCTGATCCTGCCGCACCCGCAGGTGCTCGGCTACATGCGCAAGAAGACCGAGAATTACGACCGTTGGATCGGCGGCATGGCCAAGATCCAGGCTAAGATGCGGGAAGATTTCGGGACGTAGGAAGGGGCCTGCCACGACCTCCGGTGTCGTCCTGGCTTTCGCCAGGACGACGGTCGGCCCTCAATGCTTCTGCCCGTACAGCACCGGCACCGCCGAATCCACGACCACCTCCACCAGGCTCGTCCCTTCGAATGCCATCCCGCGCTTGAGCGCCTCGCCCAGTTCGGCCGCCTTGCTCACCCGCACCGCATGGCAGCCCATGCCCTCGGCCAGCCGCACGAAATCGATCCCCGGCAACTCGAGTCCCGGCACGTTCCTCACCTGCATCACCTGGCTGAACGAGCGCATCGCGCCGTAGCCGGAATTGTTGATGACGATGATCGTGAGCGGCAGCTTGCGCTGCGCGGCGGTCCACAGCGCCTGGATCGAATACATCGCCGAGCCGTCACCGATCAGGCACACCGTGCGGCTCGTCGGCTTGCCGAGCGCCATGCCGACCGCGGCCGGCAGCGAGTAGCCGAGGCCTCCGCTCGCCATGGTGTAAAAACTGTCCTGGCCGCGCATCGGCATGAACTTTTGCATGGCCGGCCGGTGCGAGGGGATTTCCTCGACCAGCGACGCGCCGTCCGGCATCGCCTGCGACAGCGAATGCAGCAGGAATTCGACCGGCAACGGATCGCCGGCTAGCGGGGCCGGCGGCAGCGTTCGCCCCTTCGGTGCCGCGCGCTTGCTCTCCGGCAAGAGGTCGAGCAGCATTGCGAGCGCCGGCTTCATCGTCGCGATGATGCTGGTGCCGACCGGCGTCACCGCCGCGGCATCCGGGTCATCGGTGATCTGGAAGATCGTCGCGCCGCCGTCGAAGATCGCGGCATGGCCTTCGACGTGGAAGGTGAACACCGGCGCGCCGATCACGACGACGAGGTCGTGCTCGCGCAGCGCGTCCGACAATTGCGCCGGCGAGGCATGCAGGAAACCCGCGAACTGGGGATGACGTTCCGGGAACGAGCAGCGCGCCGAAAACGGGCTGACCCAGACGCTGGCCCTGGCCTTCTCGGCGACGCGCACCATCAGGTCGACCGCGCCGGCGCGATCGACGCCGGGGCCGACGACGACGGCAGGGTGCTTGGCCGAGCCGAGCGCGGTGACCAGCGCCTTCATCGCGTCAATCTCAGGCCCGATCTCGCGGCTGACGTTGCGGGCTTCGACGGGAGCCGTCGCATGCGCCCAGTCGTCGACCGGGATCGAGACGAAGGTCGGCCCGCATGGCGGCTGCATCGCGGTGTAATAGGCGCGCGCGATGGCGGCCGGAACGTCCTCGGGCCGCGCCGGCTCCACGCTGTACTTCACATAAGGCCTCGGGAATTCGGACGCACGCTCCGCATACAGGAACGCCTGCAAGGGGAGGATCGAGCGTGCCTGCTGGCCCGCGGTGATCACCAGCGGCGTCTGGTTGCGATGCGCGGTATAGATGTTGCCCAGCGCGTTGCCGACGCCGGCGGCCGAATGCAGATTGACGAAGCCGGCATTGCGCGTCGCCTGCGCATAGCCGTCGGCCATGCCGACGGCGGAGGCTTCCTGAAGCGCGAGCACGTAGTCGATGTCGTCGGGCCAGTCGCTCAGGAACGGCAGCTCGGTCGAGCCGGGATTGCCGAATACCTTCTTGATGCCGAAGGAGCGCAGCAGGTCGAGCGTCGCCTGCTTGACGGTGACGGATTTGCTGCCGGTCTTGCCGTTCTTCGCCATGGTTTCCGTTCCTCTAATTCCTCATCCTGAGGAGCGCGTCTTCGCGCGTCTCGAAGGATGAAGGCCCGGCTGGTGGCCTCGCCCTTCGAGACGCGCGCAAAGGGCGCGCTCCTCAGGGTGAGGGTCTAGCAGCAGTGTATCACCACACCGCGGTCCCCTTCATCGTCGGCTGCCCCTCCGCGTTCGCGGTCCACAGCTCCATGCCATCAGCGGTCTCGTTGGCGTTGATGGAAAACTCGCTGCCCTCGAACAGCGGTTGCACCCCGCGATAAGTAAACCTCTTCGGCGGCTTGCCGCCGTGCAGCTTCGCCGCCATCTCGATGATGAACGTTGCCTGCAGCGGCCCGTGGAAGATCAGGCCCGGATATCCCTCGACCTTGGTGACGTAGTCGCGGTCGTAATGGATGCGGTGGCCGTTGAAGGTCAGCGCGGAATAACGAAACAGCAGCACGGGATCGGAGACATGCGTCTGGCGATGCTGCGCCTTCGGCGGCGGAGGCGGCGCCTTTGCCGGCGCGGACGCCGTCGTCATCTCGCGATAGACGATGTCCTGCCGCTCGCGGATGGCGATGCCGCGCGGCGAGGAGATGCTGTGCTCGACCGAGACGAAGCACAGCGTGCCGGT
Organism: Bradyrhizobium sp. WU425; assembly: GCF_021052305.1. Classification (NCBI taxonomy): domain Bacteria; kingdom Pseudomonadati; phylum Pseudomonadota; class Alphaproteobacteria; order Hyphomicrobiales; family Nitrobacteraceae; genus Bradyrhizobium; species Bradyrhizobium sp. WU425. Next base: position 1,672,091 of record NZ_CP088089.1, read on the forward strand.
CGAGCCGGTCTTCACCTGTACGTCCGCGATGCGCGAGCTCCGCGTCGATTCGTCGCCGACGCGCAGCGGCTGCAGGAACTCGATCTCGCCGCCGGCCCACATCCGGCGCGGCAGCGGCACCGGCGGCAGGAAGCCGCCGCGGGTGGGGTGGCCGTCGGGGCCGAGCATCGACATCGGAAACACCGGCTGCGCCAGGCACCAATGCACCGTGAACGGCGCCGCGTCGCCCGGCTTGGGCGCGCCGACCTCCTGGAACAGCGTCGCGCGCAGGCCCTTCACGAGCTGCGCGGTGACGGTGTCGGTTGCCTCTTCGCTGCGGCCGATCCATTGCCTGAGATGGTCGATGTCGAGCTTCTCGGTCATGACGCCTCGCGCTTGTTGTTACGATTTCTTGGCCGGTCGTTCGCCGATCGCCGGCACCGCGCCATAGCTGCGCGTCTCGCCGATGATGATCGGCGCCGGCGCGGGATAGCTGACTGGCCCCTGCGGCGTGTCGACCTCGATGCGGCGCAGATGCGGATGCTTGGTGAGGTCCGCCATGGTGTTGACCTCGGCAAAGGCGATGTCGGCGTCGGACAGCCGCTTCAGCAACTCGTCGCGCGTCATCTTGCCGAAGGCATCCGCGACCGTCTTGTCGGTGAAGTCGCGGTTGCGCACGCGCTCGACCATGTTGGCCACGCGCGGATCGGCGGGCAGATCGGGCTGGTCCAGCACTTTTGCGCAAAGCGTCTTCCACTCGCGCTCGCTTTGGATCGAAATCAGAATGTCCTTGCCGTCGCTGGACGTGAACACGCCATAGGGCGCGATCGAGGGATGGCGCAGCCCCATGCGCTTGGGCGGATTGCCGGCTTCGGAATTGAGCAGCGGCACGGTGCACCAGTCCGCCATCACGTCGAACATGGAGATGCGGATGTCGGCGCCCTTGCCGGTGCGTCCGCGCCCGATCAGCGCCTCCAGGATCGCCGCATGCGCGGTGGCGCCGGTCGCGACGTCGACGATGGACATGCCGACGCGCGAGGCGCCGTCGGGATTGCCGGTGATTGAGGCAAGGCCGCTCTCGGCCTGGATCAGGAGATCATAGGCCTTGCGGTGCGCATAGGGGCCGTCGTCGCCATAGCCGGTGATCGTGCACGAAATCAGCCTGGGATAATCCTTCAAGAGCCGCTCCCGCGAAAAGCCGAGCTTGTCCATCGAGCCCGGCTTGAGGTTCTGGATCAGCACGTCGGCGCTCGCGATCAGTCGCTCCAGTTCGGCGCAACCTTCCTTGGTGGCGAGATCGACCACCGCGGATTGCTTGCCTCGGTTGAGCCACACGAAGTAGCTGCTCTGGCCCTTGGCCGCCGCGTCATAGCCGCGGGCGAAATCGCCTTCAGGCCGCTCGATCTTGATGACTTCCGCGCCGGCATCCGCCAGCCGCGACGAGCAGAACGGTGCCGCCACCGCCTGCTCGACCGCAATCACCCTGATCCCGTCAAGTGCTCCCATGATGGCTGCCTCAGTACGAGCGGGGCATGCCGAGGACGTGCTCGGCGATGAAGGACAGCACGAGATTGGTCGAGATCGGCGCGACCTGATAGAGCCGCGTCTCACGGAATTTGCGCTCGACGTCGTACTCCTCGGCGAAGCCGAAGCCGCCATGGGTCTGGACGCAGGCATTCGCCGCTTCCCAGGACGCATCGGCCGCGAGCATCTTGGCCATGTTGGCCTCCGCGCCGCAATCGAGCCCGGCCTCGTATTTGCGCGTCGCTTCCTTCACCATCAGTTCGGCCGCGCGCATCGCGGCGTAGGCCTTGGCGATCGGGAACTGGATGCCTTGGTTCTGGCCGATCGGCCGGCCGAAAACGCTGCGCTCCTTGGCGTAGCTGGTGGCCTTGGCGATGAACCATTTGGCGTCGCCGACGCATTCGGCAGCAATCAAAATGCGCTCGGCATTCATGCCGGAGAGGATGTAGCGAAAGCCCTTGCCTTCCTCGCCGATCAAATTCTCTGCCGGCACCTTCATGTCGGTGAAGAACACTTCGGTGGTGGCGTGGTTCATCATGGTGCGGATCGGGCGAATCTCGAGGCCGTTGTTCTTGGCCTCGCGCATGTCGACGATGAACACCGAAAGGCCGTCGGTGCGCTTCTTGACCTGGTCCTTCGGCGTGGTCCGCGCCAGCAGGAGCATCAGGTCGGAATGTTCGGCGCGGCTGGTCCAGATCTTCTGGCCGTTGACCACGTAACCGGCATTGCCGTCCTTGCGCGCAAAGGTCTTCAGCGAAGTGGTGTCGGTGCCGCTGGTCGGCTCGGTGACGCCGAAGGCCTGCAGCCGCAATTCGCCGCTCGCGACCTTCGGCAGATATTTTGCCTTCTGCTCGTCATTGCCGTGCCGCAGCACGGTGCCCATCGTGTACATCTGGGCGTGGCAGCCGCCGCCGTTGCAGCCCGCGCGCTGGATCTCTTCGAGGATGGCCGCGGCCGCTGAAAGCTTCAAGCCCGCGCCGCCATATTCCTCGGGGATCAGCACCGAGAGATAACCGGCCTCGGTCAGCGCGTCGACGAAGGCCTTGGGGTAGGCCATCTCACGGTCGAGCTTGCGCCAGTATTCGCCGGGAAACTGCGCGCACAGCTTTGCGACCGCTTCGCGGATGTCGGCGTGATCTTCGGTTTGGTGTTCTTCACTCATGGGGTTTCCCGTATGTGCGGCAGTTAAGATAACGCCGGCCGATCCTCTGGCGTTGTGAAAACACTGCCAGCCCCCTATGCTCATTTGCTATAGCGTATGGAGTAGCCTTCCAGGATTGGCAAGCATGGATTTCCGTCAGCTCAGGACCTTCAGTTGCGTGGCGGAGCTCGGCAGCCTCTCCAAGGCGTCCGATACGTTGCGCGTGGCGCAGCCGGCGCTCTCCAGGCAGATCAAGCTCCTGGAACACGAGCTGCGCACGGAATTGTTCACCCGCAACGGCCGCGGCATGGTGCTCACGGATGCCGGCCGCCTCTTGCTGGCGCGCACCTCCGGCATCGTGCGGCAGATCGACCAGATCCGCGACGACATCCAGTCGTCCAAGGGGCCGCCATCGGGCCAGGTCGTGCTCGGCCTGGTCCCGACCGTGAGCTGCGTGCTGTCGGCGCGCTTCGCGCGGCGCTGCGTCGAAAAATTTCCCGGCATTTCGCTGCGCATCGTCGAGAGCTACAGCGGCCATCTCGTCGAATGGCTGCATCGCGGCGAGATGGATCTCGCCATCCTCTACGGCCGCTCCGCCGATCTGCATCTCAACGTGGAGAGCTTGGGGCGCGACAACATCGTCGCGGTTGGTCCGCGCGGTTGTGGCCTCGCGCGCAAGAAGAGCGTCGATGTCGGCTGGCTGCTGCGGCAACGGCTGGTGCTGCCCAGTCATTCCCACGGTCTCCGTGCGCTGATCGAGCATGCGGCGGCCCAGCGCAAGATCAAGCTCAACGTCCAGCTCGAGGCGGATTCGTTCCGCGTGCTCACGAGCCTCGTCGAGGAAGGCCTCGGCTTCGCGCTGCTGCCGCCCTCGTCGGTCCACGGCGAGGTCGCGGACGGGCGGCTGGAAACGGCTGTCGTCTCGAAGCCGATGACGCGCGAACTCATATTCGCCTCTCCGATCGACCGTCCGGTCTCGACGGCCTCGCTTGCCGTCACCGCCCTCCTGCGCGAGGAAGTCGCCGCCTGCCGCAAGGACGGCGTGTGGGACATCAAGTTGAGTTAGATGTGGCGGTGCGGTTTAGGACAGAAGGCCGTATGCGACCCATCGCATGTTGCGCGAGCTGTCATGCCGGAATTTTATAGCTGGGGTGGAGTCGCCCGCTCTCAATCCACCCCCGCGTGTCATTGCCCGCGAAGGCGGGCAAATCCAGTATTCCAGAGCCCGCAGTGCTTGAGCCGAGAAGCCGCGGCGTACTGGACGCCCCGCTTTCGCGGGGCATGACAGTGGGGCCTACCCCGGTATCCTCACCGGCAGCGACTCGTACCCCTTGATGAAGCTCGAATAGATCCGCTTGGGCTCGCCGACCACCTCGATGCGGTCGAAGCGCTTCAGCATCTCCTCCCAGACGATCTTGAGCTGGAGTTCGGCGAGGCGCATGCCGACGCAGCGGTGGATGCCGAAGCCGAAGGAGAGATGGGTCCGCGGCCGCGGGCGGTCGATGATGAACTCGTTCGGCTTTTCGAACATCTCCTCGTCGCGATTGCCGGAGACGTACCACATCACGACGCGGTCGCCCTTCTTGATGTGCTTGCCGCCAACTTCAGTGTCCTGCAGCGCGGTGCGCCGCATATGCGCGAGCGGGGTCTGCCAGCGGATCACTTCGGGCACCATGGAATCGATCAGTTCCGGGTTGGCGCGCAGCCTGTCGTACTGCTCCGGATTCTCGTTCAATGCCAGCACCGAGCCGGTCATGGTGTTGCGCGTGGTGTCGTTGCCGCCGACGATGAGCAGGATGATGTTGCCCATGAGATTATCGGGGTCCATGAAGCGCGTGGCGTCGTTGTGCGCCATCAGCGACAGCAGGTCGTTGCGCGGCGCGGAGTTGACGCGCTCGTTCCAGAGCTTGGACATGTAGGCGTAGCATTCGTCCATCTCGCGGCGGCGCTCTTCGGCCGAGGCCACGATGCCGCTCTTGGGCAGCGCGGTCGCGACATCGGACCAGCGCGTCAGCTTGCGCCGTTCTTCCCAGGGGAAGTCGAACAGGGTGGCTAGCATCTGCGTCGTCAGCTCGATCGAGACGCGCTCGACGAAATTGAAGGTCTCGTTGCGCGGCAGATTGTCGAGCACGGTCTGCGAGCGCTGGCGGATCAGTTTTGCCAGTTCGTCCAGATGCGTCGGCGTGAACATCGGCGACACCGTCTTGCGCTGCGACGAATGACGCGGCTGGTCCATGGCGATGAAGCTCGGCCAGTCATAGCCTTCCGGCACGTCGCGGATCCCGATGCCGCCGAGCGTTGAATCCGAGGAGAACAGGCCGTGATTGGTGTCGACATGCATGATGTCGTTGTACTTCACCACCGACCAATACGGCTCGATCGGCGCATTGGTGCAGTAATGCACCGGCTCTTCCTTGCGCAGCCGCTCGAACCACGGCCACAGGGTGTCGTCCTGGAACAGCCTAGGCGCGCCCGGGTGGAATTGCGCCAGCGGCGTCGCATAGGCCTCCTCGCGCGCCCTGCGCATGCGTTCGGCCTTGTCCACTTGAACCGGCGCTTGGATGTTCATGGTGGTTTGCTCCAGTTGCTTGCTTAACCTCTCTCGCGTGCGGGAGAGGGGGCACAGCTTCCTTGTGGACGTGTCGAACTCATCTTTGCGAATCTAAGCCGCGATCTTCACCGGCAAGGTTTCAAGACCCTTCACGAAACTCGAATAGACCCGCTTGGGTTCGCCGACCACCTCGATATGCTCGAATCGCTTGAGGATCTCTTCCCAAATAATCTTGAGCTGGAGTTCGGCAAGCCGCAAGCCGACGCAGCGGTGGATGCCGAAGCCGAACGAGAGATGCGTGCGCGGCCGCGCGCGGTCAATGATGAATTCGTAGGGCTTTTCGATCGCATCGGCGTCGCGGTTGCCCGAGACGTACCACATCACGACCTTGTCACCTTTCTTGATCTGCTTGCCGCGGAACTCGAAGTCCGCAAGCGCTGTGCGCCGCATATGGGCCAGCGGCGTCTGCCAGCGGATCACTTCCGGCACGAAGCTGTCGAGAAGCGCTGGGTTTTCGCGCAGCTTGCGATATTGCTCCGGGTGCTGGCTCAGCGCGTGGAGCGAGCCCGACATGGTGTTGCGGGTGGTGTCGTTGCCGCCGACGATCAGAAGGATGAGATTGCCGAGGAAGTTCTTCGCGTCCATGTCGCGCGTCGCGGCGCCATGCGCCATCATTGACAACAGGTCGCTCTTCGGCGGCTGTTCGATGCGTTCCTTCCACAGTCGCGTGAAATAGCCCGCGCATTCCGTCAGCTCGGCCTGACGCTCGTCTTCGGTGGCGACGAGGCCGTCGGGGCCGGGAATGGTGGTCGCGATGTCCGACCAGCGCGTCAGCTTGCGGCGATCCTCCCAGGGAAAGTCGAACAGCACCGCGAGCATCTGCGTGGTGAGCTCGATCGAGACATGGTCGACCCAGTCGAACACCTCGCCGCGGGGCAGATTGTCCAGGCACTCGGCCGAGCGCTGGCGGATGCTGAGCGCGAGATTGTCCAGATGCGTCGGCGTGAACATCGGCGCCACGGTCTTGCGCTGCGCCGCATGGCGCGGCGGGTCCATCGAGATGAAGCTCTCGCGGCGCAGTTCCGGATCGATGTCGCGGATGGTGATGCCGCCGAGCGAGGAGGCCGAGGAGAATACCGAATGATTGGTCTCGATCTCCATGATGTCGTTGTAGCGCGTCACCGACCAATACGGCCCGAACATCGAGTCCTTGCAATAGTGCACGGGATCTTCGCGGCGCAGGCGATCGAAATAGGGCCAGAACGTATCGGTCCTGAACAGCTCTGGGTCGCCCGGATCGAACTGTTCCAGCGGCAGTGACGTAGCGCGTGCGCGTAACGCGTCGAGCTTCGCCGCGTTTTCGATGGTCCCATGCATGACCGCTCTCCCTGACATCAACCGCGCGTTCTCGTTGAATTCTGCGCTGCGGTATTTGATTTGCAATTACAGCCGGTTGTCTGCGCCGGAGCAAGGGCGAGTTTTGCCACATGGGTGTGATGTAGCCCGGATGGAGCGGAGCGAAATCCGGGATTCGGTCCGCCACTGCCGCTGTCCCGGATCGCGCTGCGCTCCATCCGGACTACGAGGCCATTGATCCAACAACGTGATCTCGCGCACGCCCTCGGCCGTGGAATCGTACCAGAAATCGACCGGAATCGAGCTAAATCGAACCCGCCCATCTTGGGGATCGACTAATCTCTGATCTATAAGTTTGATCGAACCAGGTCCGCACCCCGAGGTTGCCGCCGTGAACGACATGCAATGGGCCCCCATCGGCTCCGAACCCTTACCCCCGCCGCTGCCGCCCACGCGGGTCGATTTCACCGGCATCCGTACCGAGTTTCGCAAATTGGTCACCAAGGGTGCCCTGCTCGAGCTCGTCACCTTCGGCTTCTACCGGTTCTGGCTCGTCACCGACATCCGCCGTCATCTGTGGGCGAACACCGCGGTTGATGGCGACGCCGCCGAATATACCGGGCGGGCCAAGGAGCTGCTGGTCGGCTTCCTGTTCGCGCTCGCGATCCTGGTGCCGATCTACCTCGCTTACTTCCTTGTCGGTATCGAGTTCGAACGCTGGCAGGGCTTTGCCTCGACGCCGCTGTTCATCAGCTTCTACGCCTTTGGTCAGTTTGCGATCTTTCGCGCGCGGCGCTATCGCCTGACGCGCACGGTCTGGCGCGGCGTGCGGTTCTGGATGGACGGATCGGGCTGGGCCTATTCGTTCCGCGCCATGCTGTGGGGCTTGCTCGTGTTCCTGACGCTCGGGCTCGCATTGCCGTGGCGCGAGGCCTCGCTCGAACGCTACAAGATGCGGCACACCCATTACGGCGATTTACGCGGCGATTTCGAAGGCGACGGCTGGACATTCTTCAAGCGCGGCTGGTGGCTGTGGCTGCTGAGCCCGATCGCGATGGTGATCTTCCCGCTCGCGCCGTTCTTCTATGCCGAGTTCAAGGCGCGCGAGTGGCGCTGGTGGCTCGACGGTATCCGCATCGGCGACGTCAGCCTGTCCTCGCAATTGCCGCACAACGCATTCTACGCGTTGTACTGGAAAGTGATCGGCTGGTGGATGCTGCTCTCGGCCATCTTCGCCGCCTATATCGGCGGAGCGACCATGCTCGTCGTCAAGCTGAGCGGTCTTTCGGTCGAGCAGGCGTTGGGGCCGGGCAATGCCGCCAAGAGCATCCCGACGCTGGTGATGATGGTGATCGGCTACTTCGCACTCGCTCTCGCCCTCAACATCGTCATGCGGGTCTATCTCCAGCGCGATCTCTGGGCCAAGGTGCTGGAAACTGTCGAGGTGCACAACATCGGAGCCGCGGCGGATGTGCGCGGCAGCGCCGAGCTCGCCAGCGCGCTCGGCGAAGGCTTTGCCGATGGACTCGATGTCGCGGGATTCTGAGCTGTGAGTGAGTTGTCCACAGAGGTGCCGGCGCAATCCGCAAAGCCGACGATCTTCTTCGACGGCGTGTCGAGCCGCAGGCGGCAGGTGGCGCTGACGCTCGGTGACGCGCTCGAGATCCTCGAAGAGGGTGCGACGCCCGTTCGGTGGGCCTATGCCGACATCCGCCGCGCCGATAGCCCGCCCGGCATCTTGCGGCTCGCCTGCGCTTCCGCTCCGCCGCTGGCCCGGCTGGAAATCCGCGACGCTCTGCTTGCGTCAGACGTGACCGCGCGCTGCATGCGGCTCGACGAGCACCAGACCTCGCGCCGCGGGGTCGCAAAAATCGTCGGCTGGTCGATGGCTGCCGCCGTCTCCATTGTCTGCGTCGTGCTGTTCGGCGTGTCGCTCGCTGCCGACCGCCTCGCGCCGCTGGTGCCGAAACCGATCGAGCGGCGCATTGGAGATGCGGCGGAGGTTCAGGTGAAGACGATCTTCGGGCGCAGCGAGTGCCAGGATGGGGCGGGGAAAGCGGCCTTCGTCAAGCTCGTCAATCGGCTGCGCGATGCCGCCGGCCTCGACGACGATTCCATGACCGCGGGCGTGCTGCCGACCCCGGTGCCGAACGCGTTCGCGCTGCCGAGCGGCAAGGTGTTCGTGCTGAAGGGCCTGCTCGACAAGGCCGAAAATGCCGACGAGATCGCCGGCATCCTCGCCCACGAGCTCGGTCATCTCAAGCATTACGACAACATGCGCGGCCTGATCTACAACGGCGGCACCTCGTTCCTGATCGGCCTGTTGTTCGGCGACGTCACTGGCTCGAGCGCCGTGATCTTCGCCTCGCGCAACGTGGTTGAGGCTTCCTATTCGCGCGAGGCCGAGACCGCTGCGGATACGTTTGCCATCGAGATCATGCACAAGCTCGGCCGTTCGCCTAAGCCTGCAGCCGAATTGATGTTCCGCATCACCGGCAAGGAAGGCGGCGGCCTCACGTCGATCCTGGCGAGCCATCCGCTGACCGAGGACCGCCTCGCGCGCATGACGAAAGAAGACCGCCCCGCCAGCGGCCCGCCGCTGCTCACGGATGCGGAGTGGCAGGCGCTGAAGGGGATCTGCGGCAGCGGCAAGGTGTGACGGCCCGCCCTCAGCGCATCACTTCGCGGGCGCAGCAGGTGGATTCGATCCGGTGGTGACGCTCGGCGCGTTGTTCGGATTGGAGGTCGTGGTCTGCGGGCCGACGTCGCGTCCATTGTAGAAGAAGACGGCAGCGACCACGGCGATCACGAAGATCGCGCCGATCGCCCAGCCCACCGGGCTGTTGCGGCGTGCTCTGTCTGCCCTGCGGTCATCCTGATAGGTCATCGTGCTCTCCATCGTAGAGCAGGAAAACCTTGCGCGAGCGAACCTGTTCCTAACGTGACGCGGTTTGCAAGCCGGCGCCTATCTCGTCCCGTAGGCGCGGTCGCCGGCGTCGCCGAGGCCCGGCAGGATAAAGCCGTTCTCGTCGAGACCTTCATCGACTGCGGCCGTCCAGATCGGCACGTCAGGATGCAGTCCGCGCAGCCGTTCGAGCCCTTCGGGGGCGGCGATCAGGCAGGCGAGGCGAATATCCTTGGCGCCGCGCTCCTTCAGCCGGTCGATTGCGGCCACAGCCGTGTTGGCGGTCGCAACCACGGGCGTCACCACGATCGCCAGGCGCTCGCTGAGATCGGACGGCGATTTGAAGAAGTACTCGACCGCGGCAAAGCTGTGCGGCTCGCGGTAGAGGCCAATATGGGCGACGCGCGCGGTCGGCACCAAATCCATCATGCCGTCGACGAAAGTGGTGCCGGCGCGCAGCATCGGCACGAACACCAGCTTCTTGCCCGCGATCTTGGCCGAATGCATCGTCGCCAGCGGCGTTTCGATAACGGTATCGGCGAGCGGCAGGTCGCGCGTCACCTCGTAGCACAGCAGCATGCCGATCTCCTTGATCAGCTCCCGAAACGATTTGGTCGAGATCGATTTGTCCCGCACCAGGGTCAGCTTGTGCTGCACCAACGGATGATCGACGATCGTGACGCCTTGCATGATCGGATGCCTTTCTTCCTTCTCCCCTTGTGGGAGAAGGTGGCGCGAAGCGCCGGATGAGGGGTCTGTTTCCGCGAACTCGAACGAGAGACTAGAACACCGTACCGTCGCTGATCACCTTGAGCGGCGGCGAACCATCGGGGCGGCGCGCGAAGGCGATAGCGCGGCCCGCGGCCCAGGTGCCGCCTTCCAGAATGCTGGCGAGCGGCAATGATTCAGGGGTGCGGCCGAGTTTTGCGCAGACCAGTTCGGCCAGCCGGTCCAGCAGCGCCACGGTCAGCGCGCGCCACTCGACGACGAGCAGGGAATCCACCGCATGCGCGCGCTCGGCATCGGCGGCGTCGCGCAGGCGCAGCACCTCGTGATCGACGAACAGCCCGCCATTGCGATATTCGGCAAGCCCGGTCAGGCCGTCGATGTCGGTGACGTCGAAGCCGGCGCGCTGCAGCGGCTCGATCAACGAATAGCTCAGCCATTGCGACAGCTTGTGCAGGGGCACGAGACTTTCCGTTGAGTCGTTCGCCTTGATCGCCGGGTGGTGCCAGCAATCACCGAGCGGAATTCCGGCAAGCTCCAACCGAGACGGCCAGATCGGTCCGAGCTGGTTCAGCACGGCGGTCAGGATGGCGGGCGCGGGAACCGCGCCGCCCTTCGCCTGCGCCGCGATGTGATCGAACAGACCGCCCGGCCGCGGCGTGTCGTGCGCGCCGAACACGTCCGCCCGCTCCGCCACCAGCTTGCCCAAGCGGCGCAGCAGATCGGTCCGCCCCTCGAGCCCGAGCAGCGGATTGGCATCGCTCACCTGAAAGGCCGAAGTGAGCGCGGCGAGTGGCAGTTGCGCGAGCACGTCGGCATCGGTCCTGAAGGGCGCGCGGGGATCGTGGGAAAAAAGACCGCTCGCGAACATGTCGAGGCTCGCAATCGCAAGCCCCTCGGATCGGCCGACGCTTTGTCCCGTCACGGCGTCCCGGTATCGCCACGCCGCCCCCGCGCCGGCATCGAGCAGCACGCTGACGATGGCAAGGTCGAACTCCGCGCGGGCCCGCGCCGCGCGATCGGGCCACGACGCCGAATCCGCAAGCCGCGCCCAGCGATCGATGCCGCCGAGCACGAAATGCCGCCAGCGCGCATGGAACGGAATCTCCAGCGTCGGATAGGCCTCGCGCGTCACGGCGAGAACGGCGTCGGCAACGCCATCCATGCGATCGAGATCGATGGTGAAATGCGTCAGCCCGCCGTTCAGGCCGATCCCAAACATCTCGCCGGCACGCGCGCGAACCGCTGCTGCGCTGAGCAGCGAACGGGCCTGCAATTCCAAAGCGTCTGCCATCAATCGATCAGTATTTTTCCAGCGAACGCCCGACCACGCCGTCGACGTCCTTCTCCGGCGCGATGTCGGTGGAGTAATAGCCGGCGGCCTTCTTCGCGGCGATCTCGACATAGGCGTCGGCGGGAATGAGCTCGGGCGGGATCGGCACGCGCTCGACGATGTCGATGCCCTGCGAGGTCAAAGCGTCGTGCTTCATGTCGCTCATCGACAGGAAGCGGTCGATGCGCTTCAGGCCCAGCCAGTGGATGGTGTCGGGCATCAATTGCTGGAAGCGCGCGTCCTGGACGCCGGCGACGCATTCGGTGCGCTCGAAGTAGGCGGCGGCCGCGTCGCCGTCCTCCTGGCGCTTGCGCGCATTGTAGACCAGGAACTTCGTGACCTCGCCGAGCGCGCGGCCTTCCTTGCGGTTGTAGATCACGAGCCCGAGTCCGCCCTCCTGCGCGCCGCGCGCGGATTCCTCGATGCCGTGAATGAGGTAGGGCCGGCAGGTGCAGATGTCGGAGCCGAACACGTCGGAGCCGTTGCACTCGTCATGCACGCGGCAGGTGATCTTGGTGCGATGGTCCGGCAGCTTGCTGACGTCGCCGAACATGTAGACTGTGGTGCCGCCGATCGGCGGCAGAAACACCTTCATGTCCGGCCGGGTCACCAGCTCGGGGAACATACCGGCGGTCTGCTCGAACAGCGTGCGCCGCAGCTCGGTCTCGTTGGTCGCAAAGCGCTCCGCAAGGCCCGGCAGATACCAGACCGGATCGATCGCGATCTTCACCACCGACACGCTGCCATTGGCGTGCACGACGTCGCCGTCGGCGCGCAGGCGCTTGGCGGCGAGCGCCTCGCGGATCTCCGGCAGGTCGAGCCGCGCGCGCGTCACCGCGATGCTCGGCCTGATGTCGATGCCCTCGGCGATGTCCTTGCCGAAATTCTCGGCGACGAGATGCCCCCAGGGATCGAGTGCGACGATCTTGGCGGGATCGCTCCATTGCGGGAACGGCCCGATGGTGGCGGCCGGAAAGGTGTTGGTGAGGTCGGGACGTCGGATCGGATCGAGCGCGCCGGCGGACACCGCGAGCGCGCGGTACATCGCATAGGAGCCGCCATGGCTGCCGATCACGTTGCGATCCCCCGCGCGCGACACCGTGCCGATGATCGGTCCGCGGGCGCGTGCGTCGGCGGCGCCCCAGTGGATCGGGAAGGCGGCTGTCCTGCCCGGCTCCGGATGGGAGGTGAGGCGGATGTGGTCGGTACGGTTCGCGCGGCTCATGACCAAACTCCTAAAAAGCCAACGGCCCGCCGCTCGGACGGGCCTTGGCTCGTCGCGCTGCCGATGCGGAACATCGGCGGCGCGAGCTCAATCCAACATATTGTAGCGGGCAGTCGCGACAGACAAGTTAATCGTGCTGCGCGGGGCAGGGCGGCTCGATGCCAAATTCCCGTCATCGTGCGACCCGGCAGCGCTTGCCCGAGTGCCACGCTACCGCACTGGCGGAGCTCTCCGCCATCGCAGTAAGATGATGAAGTAATTATGGTTTTCACGTTTTCAAGAGGCGCCACACGGTTGGCGTGCCGGGCGTCGAGTTTCCGGACAAAACGTGTCATCAAACCAAAACGTACAGATCGCCTTTGCCGCATCGCCTTCCTTGGAGACCGCCATGCCCGCCCCCGCCTACATCGACCCCCGCAACGGTAAGCTCTATCCGCTGGACCAGCCGCGCTGGTGCTCGGACGAGCGCACGCCGCTGCTGGTGACGCCCGGGGCAGGGATGTCGCGGGAGGAGATCGAGCCGCGCACGCGTTCGCTCTGGCGCTACCGGGCGGCGCTGCCGGTCGAGATCAAGACTCCCATCACGCTCGGCGAAGGCTGCACGCCGCTGGTGCAGCAGGCCTGGGGCGAGCTGCGCCCGTTCTTCAAGCTCGAATGGTTCAACCCGACCGGCAGCTTCAAGGACCGGGGCTCCGCCGTGATGCTGTCGTTCCTGCGGCAGATCGGCGTCGACGCCATTCTGGAGGACTCGTCCGGCAATGGCGGCTCGTCGATGGCGGGTCTCGGCGCCGCCGGCGGCATGCGCGTGAAGATTCTCGCGCCTGCATCGACGTCACCGGCCAAGATCGCACAGGTCCGCGCCTATGGTGCCACGGTGCAGTTGGTTGAGGGGCCGCGCGAGGAATCGGAGGCCGAGGCGATCCGGCAGTCGAGCCAGACCTTCTATGCCAGCCACAATTGGCAACCGTTCTTCCTCGAAGGCACCAAGTCGCTCGCCTATGAGATATGGGAGGACCTCGGCTTCCGCGCCCCCGACAACGTCATGGTTCCCGTCGGCGCCGGCAGCAGCCTTTTGGGTTGCGCCTTTGGTTTCCGTGAGCTGTTGAAAGCCGGCCAGATCACCAAGCTGCCGCGGCTGTTCGCGGCGCAGCCGCTCAACTGCTCGCCGATCGATGCAAGCTTCAAGGCCGGCGTCGACACCCCTGTCGCGCGTGAGGTGAACAAGACCATCGCCGAAGGCACCGCGATCAAGCATCCGCTGCGCCTGCGCGAGATCATCGGCGCGTTAAGCGAGAGCGGTGGCGGCACTGTCGCGCTCACCGAGGACGAGATCGTCGCCGCGCTGCGGCGTCTTGCGCTTCAGGGCCTGTTCGCCGAGCCGACCAGCGCAAGTGCTGCCGCCACGCTGGACAAACTATCCGCCACCGGTAGCATCAAGGCGACCGAGACCACGGTTGCGGTCCTCACCGGCACCGGCCTCAAGGCCGCGACCATCGTTGCCGATCTCGTGCAATAGGACCGCGAGGAGGCGAAGCCGTCGCCGTCATGGGCTTGCGTTGAACCTTTGGCATCCGTCGTCAGCCTCATGAAAAACTGACATTGAGCGAAGGGAGAGTTCCATGGCCGACCAAGACCCGTTTGCTGGTTTCAAGGCAGTCCAGAAGGAAGCCTGGTCGCTGTTCACGCCGATGGAAGTGTTCACGACGCCCTCGGCCGCCAAGCTCGTGAGCTTCGCCGGGGTCGCGACCGGCCAAATGCTGCTCGATGTCGGATGCGGCACCGGCGTTGCTGCGATCACGGCGGCGCGCCGCGGTGCGAAGGTCAGGGGTCTCGACCTGTCGCCGGTCCTGATCGAGCGCGCCCGCGAGCACGCGCAACTGGCGAATCTCGATGTCGACTTCGCCGAAGGCGACGCCGAAAGCCTGCCCTATGGCGACAACGAGTTCGACGTGGTGCTCAGCCAGTTCGGCCACATGTTCGCGCCGCGCCCCGAGGTCGCCATCGGCGAGATGCTGCGCGTGCTGAAGCCCGGCGGCACCATCGCCTTCTCCACCTGGCCGCCGCATCTCTATGTCGGCCGGATGTTCGCGCTGATCGGCCGCCATCTGCCGCCGCCCGAAGGCGTGGCATCACCGGTGTCGTGGGGCGATCCCAAGATCGTCGCCGAACGTCTCGCGGGGAAAGTGAAGGATATCGCCTTCGAGATGGACATCATGACGCCGTCCGCACTCAGCCCGCAGCATTTCCGCCGCACCATGGAAACGACGATCGGCCCTTTGATCAAGCTCGTCGCCCAGTACAAGGACGAACCGGACAGATTGCGGAGTTTTCGCAGCGAGTTCGAGGCGCTGATCTCCGAATATTACGACGGAAGCAACAACGTGATGCGCCAGCAATTTTTGATGTCGAAGGCGAAGAAGGCGTAAAGCCGCGCCACGGTGCTTTCCTTCTCCCCTTGCGATCTCACTCCTTCAGATCGTTCACGCGCCTCACCCAAATGCGTACATCGGTGAGCACGTCGGGCAGCGCCGCCTTGACCTCAGCCACGGTCATGCCGGCCTTGATGCGGGGATCGTAGAGCAGGTTGAGGATGTACTGGTCATAGACGTCGAAATAGCCCATCGAGACGTTGTCGTTGAACATGGTCCAGGGCACGCTGGCGGTGTCGTTGATCGGGCCGAGCGATTGCAGCAGCTCCTCATAGGCGCAGTCGAGGAAGGTGAAATCGCCGTTGTCGACGGTGAGGATGACGTCGGAATGCTCGATCTCGAAATTGTCGTTCTTGCGGAAGCCGGACAGGCATTGCGGATCGAGCGAGGTGCGGATCTCGCGGGCCTTCTCCGCACCGTAGAAGCTCGAGATGGTGCGGAACAGATCGCGGTCGCGCACGAGCTTCACGCGCACATTCGCCGCTTCGCTGGAGTCGATCATGGCGATGTCGAGATGCTGCACGCGCTTGCCGATGTCGGCTACGACTTTCGCGAGCTGCGCCTTGCGGTCGGCGCGATCGCTCTCGGCGAACACGCGCACCGGTCCGTCGAACTTGCGGATGCGATCGACACGGCCGGCAAGGTGGTATTCGGCGCCGAACGCCGTCTTCAGAAAGCCGTCGACGATCTCGCCGTCGGTAAAGCTCTTCTTCTCGGCGCGCTGGCGCGAAGCGATCGCGGGCAATTCGCCCGCGACGGCGATGGTAGCGGTGTCAGGCGCGAACGCGACGGTGGCGAGCGCCAGCAGCACGATGCGAAAGCCGGACGGAGACGGGGCCAATGCGCTCATTGCCAGGCGACGCTGCCGTATTCGGAACCGACGCACAAGGCCGCATATCCACGCGGCGCCGATTCTTGCTAGTTGTTCAGCACAACCACCGTGGTGCCGACCCCGACGCGGCCGTAGAGGTCGGTGACGTCGTCATTGGTCATGCGGAAGCAGCCCGAGGACACCGCCTGGCCGATCGTCTCCGGCTCGTTGGAGCCGTGGATGCGATAGAGTGTCGAGCCCAGATACATCGCGCGCGCACCGAGCGGATTTTCGACGCCGCCCTTCATGTGACGCGGCAGGTCCGGCCGGCGCGCCAGCATCTGTGACGGCGGCGTCCAGTCCGGCCATTCCTTCTTGGCGGTGATCCGGTGCACGCCGCCCCAGCGGAAGCCGTCGCGGCCGACACCGATGCCGTAGCGCAGGGCCTGGCCGTTCTGGAGCACCAGATAGAGCCGGCGCTCCGAGGTGTTCACCACGATCGTGCCCGGGGCGTAGTTGCCGTTATACATGACGGTGGTGCGGGGAACTGGGCTCGAGCCGCCGCGGAAGAAATTCGGGCCGCCGCCCATGATGTCGCGCGAGTCGAACTCCTCGGCGAAGGCGCCGCCGGCGGTCGCCGACAGCAGTGCGATGGCGGCAATCGGCGCGGCAAAATACCGGATCATTGTTCCCCCAGCAAAAAATCGATTCAACTGAAGTTACAGGCCATATTTGCGGGCTTTCCGCAAGCCACGGCCTCGTGAGACGGGGCATCCTTAACGGTTGGAGTTACCAAACCGGCAACCGCGCCAATTTGCCGGAAAGTATTAGCCAAACCAGCGCATCGCCGCGCGGGGCAGGGCGGCGACGCCGGCTATTGCTTTGACGAGACGAGCGAACAATGATTGATCGGATGGATTGTTGGAACATTGCCGGTTGCGGGAGCTGACGGATGAACGGTGCGGAAAGTCTGGTGCGGACGATGGTCAAGGGCGGGGTCGACGTCTGCTTCTCCAACCCCGGCACCTCCGAGATGCATTTTGTCGCAGCGCTCGACCGCGTGCCCGGCATGCGTTGCGTGCTCGGCCTGTTCGAAGGCGTGGTGACCGGCGCCGCCGACGGCTATTTCCGCATGAAGGGCACGCCGGCCTCGACGTTGCTGCATCTCGGTCCGGGTCTCGCCAACGGCCTTGCCAATCTGCACAACGCCAAGAAGGCGAATTCCGGCATCGTCAACATCGTCGGCCAGCACGCCGTCTACCACATCGACTACAACGCGCCGCTGACCTCCGACATCGAGGGCCTGGCCCGGCCGATGTCGTCCTGGGTCCGCACTTCGCCGGACTCCAAATCGGTCGCTGCCGACGGTGCCGCGGCGATCGCCGCCGCCAAGAGCGCGCCGCCGCAGATCGCGACCCTGATCCTGCCCGCCGACACCGCCTGGAACGAAGCGGACGGCATCGCCGAGGTTCCGGCCGAGCAGCAGCGCGCAAGCTATTCGCCGCAGGCGGTCGAGCAGGCCGCAAAGATCCTGCACGGCGACGGCGAGGGCACGCTGCTGCTGATGACCGGCAGTGCGCTGAGCGAGCAGGGCCTGGCGCTGGCCGAGCGCATCGCCGCCAAGACCGGTTGCACCGTGATGGGCCCGACCTTCCGTCCCAGGATGGCGCGCGGCCGCGGCCGCTTCTCGATCGACCGCATCCATTACGTGATCGACAACGCGCTGCAGATGCTGGCCAGGTTCCGCCATATCGTGCTGGTCGAGTCCGACGATCCCGTGGCGTTCTTTGCCTATCCGAACAAGCCGAGCATCCTCAAGCCAGAGGGCTGCGAGGTGCATCGCATGACCTCCTGGGGTGAGAATTCGGTCGCTGCACTCGAAGCCCTTGCCGGCGCGGTGAAGGCCAGCGCGAAGGACGTCAAGCCGCAGGCCGCGGCTGAGCTGCTCAAGCCGACCGGCGCACTGACCCACGCCTCGATCGCCCAGTCGATCGCCTATGCGATTCCGGAGAATGCGATCCTGGTCGACGAATCCCTCACCACCGGCCGCGCCTTCTTCCCGCCGACAGCGGCGGCTGCTCCGCACGACTGGCTCCAGAACATGGGCGGCTCGATCGGCTTCTCGACGCCGCTCTCGATCGGTGCCGCGATCGCCTGCCCGGACCGCAAGGTGATCTGCATGGTCGGCGACGGCAGCGCGATGTACACGATCCAGTCGCTGTGGACGCAGGCGAGAGAAAATCTCAATATCGTCACCATCGTGTTCGCCAATCGCATCTACCAGATCCTGCGCGGCGAGTTCGACAATGTCGGCGCCGGCGAGCCCGGCCAGCGCGCCAACGACATGCTGCGGCTCGACCGGCCGACGCTGGATTTCGTGGCGCTGGCCAAGGGCATGGGCGTGCCCGGCCGCGCCGTCACCAACGCGGACGAGTTCAACAAGGCGCTGGCCGAGGCCGTCGCCGAGCCCGGACCGCGGCTGATCGAAGTCCAGATGTAGGGCACCGCATCAGGAGCGCCGAGGGCCGGGGGCAAGATGCAGACCGAGCTGAACAAGGTGATCGCGGCACTCCGGGACTTCTACGCACACGAAACATTCCTGTTCGAGAAGGACATCGGCGAGCGTGCCATCACGCACCGCTTCGCTGTGCATCTGGAGAAGCAGTTCTCCGGCTGGTCGGTCGATTGCAACTACGACCGGCTAGGCGAGCGTACGCTGCATCTGCCGCACGGCACCATCATCTCGACCGACGATCATCTGGGCAAGTCGATCTACCCTGACGTCGTGGTGCATCAGCGCGAGATCCCGAACAATTTGCTCACCGTGGAGATCCGCAAGGCCAGCAATCACACCGCGCTCGACCACGACCAGCACAAGCTGATGGCGTTGACCGATGCGCATGTCTGGTTCGCCTTTTGGATCGGCGTGCTGCTGGTGCTGGACAAGGACAACGTGACGATCTCGGAAGTCTATGTCAGCGGCGTCCTCGATCAGCCGCTGTCGCGCTGGTTCGCCACGCGGCTGGAGGAGGTCGGCCTCGGGATGGCGCGTTAAGGCGTGTGCCGAATTGTCGCCTTTAATTCAGCTATTCCCTTGAGTCATAGCCCAAGCGCGATCTCGGCCCATTTCAGCATGCGGTCGCTATTGAGGAACGCCAGCACCGCCGGCTCGAGCGACGCTGTGCCGCCCGGTGCGAGCAAAGCCGTCGCGGCCACCATGTCGCAGCGTTGATTGAAGGCGAGTGAGAGCGCGGCCTTGGCGTTCCCCTCGACGCGATATGCCCGGCTGCGGCCGCGCATTGGACCGACAAGGATCTCTCGGCCGGCGGCCGTCGGCGTTGCCTTCCCAATCAGCGCCAGGTCGCCCATCTGCTCGAGGTCGCCGTCATCGGCAATGCCGGTGGCGCAATTGCAAAAGCCGAGCTTGGCGCGAACGTAGAGCTGGACTTCGCCGCCGCAATCCGCGGCCTTGCAGCGGAACGCTTTTCCTTTCCCCCAGGGATCCGCACCGAAAGGCCAGTCGATTTCCGTCCACACTGGGCGAACCTCGCCGGAGGTCGCTGTTGCGCGTGCCGGTTCACCGGATCGCAATATCCAGAGCGCTGTGGCTGAGCAGAACAGTGCGATGGCTGCGCTGGTTGCAACGAGCTTGCTTGTCAGGCGCATGGAAGTTGCCGCGACATCTTTGCTAATTCTGAGCCATCAACTTTCGTGCGGCCGCGAGGTCCTCTCGCGACGAGTCGCCATTTCTCGCGGTTTCGACGACTTTCGCGTAGTACTGGCGGGCCTTCACAGGATCCCCCGCTTTCTCGGCCGCGTGAGCGGCGCCGATCGTCGCGCCAAATCGGTTCGGCTCCTTGCGCATCGTGCTTTCGAACGCGACCAATGCCTCCGTCGCCATGCCGCGTTCGAGCAGCATGGTCCCGTAAAGCTCGCGTGCGGGGGCAAGTGGACCCGGCGTCACGATGGATTTTTCGGTCTTGTCTTCGGCATCGGCGGCAAGGCGCATCGCTTCCAACGCATCCGCCTGCTTCCCCAGGGCGTTGAGCTGCCAGGCTGTAGCGACCTGCCGCTGAATGTCCACGATTTCGGCCCAATAGGCGTCCTTGTCCTGCTGCAGCTTGTCCCGCAACTCCGCCAGCTTGGCGATGTCCGCCGTTGCCGCGTCTGCATTGCCGGAGCGCGCGGCGCCAAGGGCGCGGGCGAAATAGGTGATCGCATCGACATAGGCAAACCGGCTCGGCTCGACCTTCAGCGCGGCGGCGCCCTGCCAATCACCGCGCTCGACCATATAGCGCGCTTGGCTGGCCGCTATCGCGTAGGGACCGGCGCGGACAGCCGGCACATAGCCAGTGGTCGCAATCATGTCCGCGATGACCTCGCTGGCTCGGCTGTCCTGCGCAAGCTGGAGCAGCGCGTAGACCATATAATCGTCGGCATGCAGCTGCTCGCTGGGGTCTTTGCCCTCCTTGGCAGCCTTCGCGGAACGGCTATTGGCGTCGATGGATTCGTTCCAGTAGCCGACGCGCGTGAAGATGTGCGACGGCATATGCAAGGCGTGCGGTGCCGCCGGCGCGATCTCGGAATAACGCTTAGCAGCGTCGAGTCCTTGCTCTGCGATCGCCGGATAGTCATAGAGATGGATCAGGTAATGTGCGACGCCGGGATGCCGCGGCTGGCGCTTGAAGATCGGCTCCAGGATAGCGGCGCCCTTGAGCTGGTTGGCATAGGACTTGTCGTTTGGTGACGCCGTGACGTTCAGCGTAATGGCGTAGGCGATCTGCGCCTCGTCATCATCGGGATAGCGCGCGGCGACGGCTTCGGTTGCCCTGAGATAGGCCTGCGCACGCTGTCCAAACGTCGTCTTTTCGTCGCCCGAATAGAAGGCCAGCAGCGCATCGATATAGCCGCGTTCGCGTTCGCTCTTGGCGCCGAGTGCCTTCGCCTTCTGCAGCGCGGCGAGCCCTCCGGTGAGGTTTTCCTTCGGCGCGGCAAAATGCGGATTGTACAGCAGGCTCAGCGCAATGCCCCAATAGGCGATCGCGCATTCCGGATCGGCCTGCAGCGTCTCCTCGAAAATTTCCTTTGCGGGCCGGTACCAGAACGAGTGCTGATAACGCATCCCGCGATCAAAGCGGCGCTGCGCCACCTCGTTGCAGGAAGTCTGGAAGTGCACCTTGCCAAATTGCTCATCGGCCCCGTCTTCCGCGCGTGCGGCGGGCGTGCCGGAAATCGAGCCTAAGGTAGCGAGGGCGAGAAGAGAGATGGTTCTCAAGGCGAGCGCGCGCATCGGCCCCTCCGTTTCTGTTCAGAATAAATCTGGTCAGATGGCGCCGATAAAACCGAGGGCGCCGAAGTTCGTACTGCTGAGATCGGCAATGGCAATTGCGTTGTTGAAGGATTTCTCCATTCGCGATGCGAGTCAACAGGAAGCGGACGGATTTGCGTTAGGGAAGCACGCCTGCCAGGATCCATCCGCCCGCGCGTCGAGGCGAGTGGGTCACAAGGCCGCTCGCACGACGAGCGGCCTTGCATCATCGACCGTCATCCCCTCAATGCAGCGGATCGCCCTGGCCGAGCGCGTAGGCGACGAGGTCCTTCAGCGCGAAGCTGGAGCCGGTCACCGGCGTCCATTGCGGGTCGAGCGACAGCACGGAGGAATTATCTCCGAACATCATGCCGAGGAAGACTTCTGCGACGATGCGACCGCCGACCGGTCCGAGTTGCGGTGTCTTGACCGTGGCGGGCCCGCCGGTGGCGGAGATCTGCATGTCGGTCGCGTTTTGCCGCGCCTCGGCGAGGATGTAGGCCCACAGTGGGCAGTTGTCGGCGAACACGCCGTTCGCGATGCTCGCGATCTTGACTTGCGGATCGCCCGGTCCCGGCTCGTCGACCGCCTTGCCGATGATGATCTCGTCGTCGGTCAGCGGTGTCAGCTTCATCGCCTTGGCGACGGCCTGGCCGGACGGCAGCCCAAGCCGCCAGCTGCGCTCGAGATTGCGCAGCGCTAGCGACGCCGGATTGGAGGCGACTTCCGGCGGCAGCTTGCGCAGCGGGTCCACAAGCGAGGCATCGATGCGATAGGCAAACTGCAGCCGCCTCTTGTTGTCGGGATTGGCGTCGTCGTCCTCGACGCCATAGGGGCGCGTGTCGAGATCGATGAAGCGGCCCCAATCCATGGCGCGTCCTGGTCCCATCGCTCGGAAGCCGGTCAGTGCGTTGTGGTCGGGATTGTTGGGATCGGGAAAGATCTGCAGCAGCATGTTGGCCGCGTCGTTCAGCCGGTAGCCGGGGCGGATCATGGAGTGCCCGAGCCGGTAGGCCGCGACCGAGAACTCGACCGGCATGAACGGATAGGTCTTCCAATGGTAGTAAGCGAGCTTGCCGCGGTCGTAGCGACCCGCGGTCTTCAGCTGGTCCAGCACGCTGGCGTGGACGATGCGCGGCAGGAAGTCGTTCAGCACCACGTACTGATAGTGGAATCGAACGCGCTGCTGCACCTCTTCGAACGACAGGCTGTCATTGTCGTCGACCATGCGGTTGTGAAAGCGCAGCATCAAGGCTTGAAACTGCGAGACAATGCTGTTCTCGTCGTTGCGGGGATCGCCGATCAGCGCGCGGCCCTTGAAGCGCGGCAGATCGACTGCATCGGGCACGCCCGCCCCGGTGACCTTCTCGCCGAGCCGGAACTTGATGTCGTCATACATGTAGGGCTGGTCGTTCGGGCCGCGGCCGTAGACATTGTCCATGTCGAGTGACGGCGTGCGGAAGTCGACGAGCCCGTCGGGGTCCTGCTGCTTGGTCAGCGAGCTGACCGGATCGAAGGTGATGTCGTGGTCGATGAACTGGCCAAAATAAGTGTAGAGCGAGGGAATGCCGCTCTCTTCCGCATCCGGCCCGTCCTTCGGCCCGTCGAAGCCGGCGACCATCTTGTCGGCGAGCGCCGACAGGTTTGCGACAGCGTCGGAATCGTTCGGGCCGAATTTGGCCGGTGCGAGCTTGCGGAACATGCGGCCGAAGCGGCCTTGCGAAAGCGGCGAACGCGTTGCGTTCAGACCGCGCGGAACAATTGCGTGGCGGCTGCTCATTGAAACACCTTCCTGAAAAGTCGAATGGAAAGATCGGGCTAAGGTTTCTCGCGCTGGAGTTTGCAGCCTAGGCGCGATCACGCCTGCCACGAGCGAGATGGATCACAATTGCCCGGTATCGAAATTTTCGGAAGGTGCGCCTTGGCCCGCAAGCCACGGCTGCGCATCGTGAATTTCTCGGTGCTGATGACGGATAACATTCTCGTCATCGACGGACGCAAGCGGCTTCGCACAGTTTCAATTCGCCGGCACGTCGGCGGAGCGGGTCGTCTTCACGCAAAAATTGTGGCGGCGCGCGCGTCATACGCGCACGCCGCCAATTCGTCAGTAGTCGCGCTGCTGCGAGAACGCGTAGCGCGGGTTGATGCCGCAATAGGACGACGTGCCGGAGGCGGTAGCGAGGCACTGCTGATAGCTGGCGAACTGGCAATTGCCGGGGTAACCCCACGAGCGGCCCTGGATGCAATATCGATCGTTCGCAGGATGTGCCTGGGCTGCCGGGGATGCTACGGCGAGCAGGGCCGCGAGCGATGCGAGAGTGAGGATGGTGCGACGCATGTCAGTCTCCTTCGAGAGCGAGTGGGTGGGAATGCCAGCGAGCCTGGCTCGTCTGTTGCGCAGTCATGCCTGTATTGGTGTCGCCAGAATGCTTTGCGTTCGCGACAAGGCACATCATGACGCAGCCTGCTGCCGGCAATGTGATCTCGGCCACAGTTCACCATGGGGTTCGAGCCTATCGTGAACGGACTTGCACGCGTCGATCCCGCAGAAATACGCTTGCCTTATTCGGATCAGGTATTTTGGAGGTTCTAATGCAGAAATCATACTTGCTGGCTGCGACAGCAGCGCTGGCGCTTCTCATGCAGGCACCGCTCGCGTTGGCGCAGGGCGCACCAGCCGCCGCCGGAACCGCGGCGTCTGCGACGACAACCGCCGCGCCGGCAACGACGACGACCGCGCCGGGCGCAACCAGCGACACCTCCAGCCAGCCGACCGACTCCAAAAAGAGTGCGTCGAAGAAGCCGGCGAAGAAGAAGATGACGCGGCAGCAGGAGATCGATCACTCGGTCGACAGCGGCACGGTGCCCGCGCGCTACCGCAGCTCGGTGCCGAAGCAATACCAACAATACATTCCGTTCGATAAGCAGTGACGGATCGCACGGCAGCGCGGCGTGATCGGGCATCGCGCCGCCAATGCCATCGCGTGAAATAGGACCTTGGCCGGACGGAATCCGGCCATACATCCCCAGTGGCGGTCCGCGCGAGCGGTGCTAGAGTAGGTCGAAGCCTGGGGGGAGTAATGAGTGACGACGTGAAGGATGCTGGCCTCGTGGCGATGATCAGCAGCATCCTGGGAGGCAACAGGCGCGCCGCAGACAGTGTTGCGCCGCCGCCGGTCATCGAGGTTCTGCCGCCGACCGCGCCGACGAACGGATTTGAGCTGGTCGAGCTGCCCGCCGCCGATACGCCGGCGGCCAACCTCGAGGACAAGCCCGAAACAAATTCCGAGAACGCGCTCGATGCGGCGCTGGCCCCCGCGAAGTCAGTCGAGCCGCCAGCGAAGATCGCCACGACACCTGATGGCAAGCAGTTGCTGCCTGCTGAAGCGATCGCCGATCTCGTCCTGGGTGAGCTGCGCAAGCTCGAGAATTTTCCGGCGACCGGCGCCTCCGTCACGGTCTACGGCTACAGGCACTGGAACGCGATGATCACCTTCGCGCCGTTCTCGACCACGTTCCGGGATGCCACGCGGTTCCGGCAGGCCATGCCGGACATCGTTTTCAAGCTGCGCCGTTTCGTCGTACTTGAGATATGATCCGGGATGATCGCCAGCTTCTGCCCGCCGCGATTGCTTGCGGCGCGAAGGCGCGGGCCGTGAGCCCGAACAGTTCGACAGGATTTTCGACTTGAGCGTTGCCTTTACCAAGGAAGAGAGCGCGGAAACCGCCGCCGAGACGCTGTTGCCGGATCGGCCGATCTCGCCGCATCCAAATCTCGTGACGGAAGCAGGCTTGCAGGCGTTGCAAAAGCAGCTTCAGGACGCGCGCGAGGCCTATGAAGCCGCGCAAGCCATCGAGGACGTCAACGAAAAGCGCCGGCAGTCGGCGGTGCCCTTGCGTGACGCCCGCTATCTCACCGAACGGCTGCGCACGGCGCAGGTCATTCCCGCCCCGGCCTCGACCGATGTCGTCGCCTTCGGCAGCACGGTGACGTTCAGCCGCGCCGATGGCCGCGTGCAAACCTATCGCATCGTCGGCGAGGACGAAGCCGATCCCAAGGCCGGCACGATCTCATTTGTGGCACCGGTGGCGAAGTCGTTGATGGGGAAGGCGGTCGGGGATGTCGTGGGATCGGGTGCGCAGGAGATCGAGATTTTGTCGATTGAGTAGGGGGCGTTTATCGATGGTTTCCGCTGTGTCCGCGCAACAAGGCGCGATAGCTGGATGAGGCGGTTTCTGTCGGGAGCATTGCCGTTTTACGCGCTGGCTGGGTTGGCCATGTGCATGTACCTCGTCCTGTACAGGACAAATCTCTTCGACCTGAACGCCATCGTCCAGGATGCGACCGGCTCGGCGTGGTTTCCGGCCTTCATATTCGTCTGCGTGCTGCTGGAGGCGGTCTTCCCGTATTTTGGCTATTTCCCCGGAACCGCTCTCATCCTGATGTCCGTGGCGCTCAATCCAAAGCCCGCGGACGTCTCCGTTTTCATCGTGGCGTGGTTGGCCATCATCCTGGGCGCCGTTCTGAGCTACGGACAGGCTCGTTTTTTCAGACCGCTGTTGCAGCGGATTGCCTCAAAGGCGGCACTGAACCGGTGTGAGTCCCTCCTCGACGCCTACGGTCCTTACGCGCGAATTGCGCTGTTCGTTCATCCCAACGCCTGCGCGATGTATTTCACGGCACTCGGACTCCTCGGCCGCAACCTGACGCGCGAGCTCGCCTATCTCGGCGTGGGCGCAGCAGCCTCTGTGGGCATTCTGTTCGTCGTGGTGACCAGACTTGTGTCGTCCGTAGGCACCACGGACGATGGAGAATTGCAGCTGCTGCTGGCCGCAGCGCTGGTTACTATCGGCACCCTGGTCGGTTTGTACGCAGCCTGGCGACCGGCGCGGGTTGCGTGAAGCTTGATGCGATCGCGCTTCAGGTCCCCCGCGATGATGCCATCATGCCGGTGTTTTGCCCGACGAGTCAAATTATATTTCGGAAAAGTCGCAATCCTGTAACTCATTGATCCGACTGAGGTCGGCTACTGTGCATGGGGTTGTTTTCGCTGTTTTTGATTTGGACGGGTGAAGACAGCCGCCGAGCGTCGGTTATCGTCCGCAACAAATTATGGTTCAGGAAGGTGAATGGTGGGCGCACAAGGGATCGAACCTTGGACCTCTCCCGTGTGAACCACAATCTGTAGATCCAAGCGGGCCCCACGTAGCCATAGTTCTGTCGAAATAATGCATTTTCTTACAGTGCCTTATGGCTGTTTAAGCCCCAGTGAGCCATAAGCGGCCATACTGCATTTTGTGTGCCCCTGTTGTGCCCCCTCAGATTTTTCCCTTGGGGCACAAAGATGAGGGAGGGTCCGAGCTACGGTCTCTCGGTCGTTCCTTTTTGGGGCACACAGTGGTGCTTGGAGGGCCGGTTCTGATAGGGCGCGATTTTCCCCTCGCGGGGCACGCCGGGGCACAAAAGGTGGGGAAAGAGTCATGCCAGAGCCGACCAACCAGCTAACACTCACCGATGCGGTGATCCGCAACGCCACGCTGCCGCTCGGCAAGACCCAGCATTATCTCCACGACGACAAGCTGCCCGGCCTCGCTCTGCGCATGCGCGCCACCGGCGGCCGAACCTGGGTCTACCTCTTCACCAAGCCGGGGGTGAGAGGGACCCAGCGGAAGACCCTCGGCCCGTGGCCCAAGTACAATGAGAAGGCCGCGCGCAAGGCTGCCACCATCGCCGCCGGGGAGGTGGTCAAGGGCACGGACCCCAACGATGCGAAACGGGAGGCGAGGCGGCAACAGGCAGCCGAGAAGCAACGCACCATCCTGGCGGACCTCATCGCCGAAGATGGTCCCTACCAGACGTCCTTGACCGGACGTCAGGTCGTCAACTGGAAGCCAGCCATGTCGGCATTGCGGCGCGGGCTCAAGCAGCAGGCCGAAATCGGCGTGGGCGACTTGAAGCGGCGGCAAATCATGGCGGCAGTCGACCGCGTCGCCAAGGCCGGCAAGCGCGGCGCGGCCAAGGACCTGCGCAAGCACACCCACACGTTCCTCGAATGGTGCGTCGGCGAGGGCTATGTCGACCACAATGTGCTAGCTGGCTATCGCGAGCCCAAGGAAACTCGTGCGCAAAGAGTGGGACGCCGAACGAAGGGCCGCGCACTGAGCGATGAAGAAATCATCAAGGTTTGGCATGCGTCCGGCAAGCTCGGCACCTTTGGGCTACTGACAAGGATGTGCTTGCTCGGCGGCGCGCGCCGGAGCGAGCCGACTATCATCGAGTGGCAGAAGCACATCATGGACGACCGGATCACCTTCGATGCGGCATGGACAAAAATGGGTCTGCACCACGATGTGCCGCGCACGCGCCTCGTTGACGAGGTGCTTGCGGCTGCGAAGCATTTCCAACGGGCCACGTCCGACTATGTCTTCCCGTCACCAAAGACCGGCGGCCAGATGTCGGGCTTCACCAAGATGGTCAACCGGCTGGTCAAGGAGTCGGGTGTCGCCAAGTTTACCATGCATGACTTGAGGCGCACTCTCCGCACTGTCATGTCACGCTGCGGCTACGATAACGAGATCCAGCGACTGTGTGTCGGGCAAAAGCCTGGCGGAATCGATCAAGTCTACAATCACGACGAACAGTGGATCATTCGCAAGATGGCGTTTGAAGCAGCTCATGACTACATCGCGGAATTGGTTGGCGCGATCAGGGTCGGAGGGGCCGTGCGCCTGCAGCGAACGAATCCGCTCGATCCAATCAAGGCCGAACTGCTCGGCCGGCTTCGCGAACACTATGCAGCCGAAGCGGCTTAGTGGTTTTGTCCGGCCAAATAGTCACGCACCGCATCGACACGATAGAGCGGGCGGCCGTCGACGTAGCGCCATTTCAGCGGGTGGTTCGGATCACGCCGCCACTGCTCCAATGCGCCAGGCGTCCGCCGGATAACGGCGGCCGTCTCTAATGCCGTTAAATTGGAGCTGGCCGGCAGCGCATCGATATCGAACGTCGCGGGCGGCGGCACGCCACGATTCCTGCGACGCCGCTTTGTGGCAGGCGGCATCTCACCACTATTTGGCGGTCCTACCGCCTCGGTCGGAGGCTCTTCGTTTTCACCGTTCATGCCTCCGCCCCCAACCCTGATCCGGTTTGAGGCAATAAATCGCAGACGTCAGCAGCAATATAGAAATCGATGGCGCAGGTATGGCTGCTGGGTAGTGTGGCGTACAAATAAGACAAATCGTGCCTGTTTTCGGAGGGCTCCCCGGTTAATCAAAAGCCTTGCCCAAGCCCGGGGGGCGGGATAGTAGGTTCGTGCAGCTGCTCGACTAAGAACGCGAGGAGCAGATGTACCAAGCTTACCTTGAGCAGCACACGCGTTTCATCCCGCGGGACTTCGTACAGAACCACGGTAGCGGGCTTAGCGAAAGGCACGGATGACTGGAACGCCGTCTCGACCCCCTGGACGCCCCTGCGCTCAATCTGTTTCAGACGACAGGTCGCAACCCAGCACAACTCATTTCAGATTTTAGCTACATATTCTCGACTACAAATCAGAGGATGACCGGTAAGCAAGCGCCGTGCTATTCTTTCTGTGCCCGCATGCTCTTTATGATTCCGCATGCAAACCTTTTCACCCTGCTTGATCTACTAGATGACCCACGGTCGTCACCAACCGACCAAGGAGTTCATCGACCCCGGCGGCCGCCGCAAGGTCAAGGGCAACATGGATATCGAGCTTGCCGTCGACGCCATGGAGCTCGCCGGGCATATCGACCAGATGGTGCTGCCGGGCTGATCGCCAATATGGTTCGGTCTTCAGCAACGGACAAAATAGAGAATAGTCCTCGCGGCCGGTCGGTTCGCATTCTGACATTGCGCTGCTTGCTCGCGAGCTTCGCATGATCGTGTTGCATTCCGCGCGCTCATCGACATGCGCGCGATGATGCCGGGTGCGCTTTAACGCGCAACAAAGCCCTAGCGAGTAGCATTCGAAACTGAGGTGAAGCCTAAAGCGAAAATAGTTCCGCTTTGACGCTCTGGTGGAACTTAACTGGCTGCGGCTAAACGACAAATCTAGTTGTGCACAGTAATCAGTCGTCCGTGAAGAAGGCCGATCTCACGCTGGAACGGTCAGAGCGCCGGGGAAGAGTGCGGTCAGGAACAGGCGCAGCAAAAGCCTGAGCCATCGGATGAGGCGGCGGAAGTTGTATCCGGCGGCGGCGAGGACGGCGTTTGCGGCGTCGCCGTGGCGGAACCAGAGGTAGTTGCGGCCCATGCGGTGCTCGGCTTTGAGATGGCCGATGACGGGCTCGACAGCGGCCCTGCGGCGCAATTCGCGTTTGATCCTGGGTGTCACTCCTCGCTTCTGGCCGGAGAGGAAGACTCTGAACTTGTATTCGGGCGGCGCATTGTGGTCGCGATATCCCTTGTCGGCGAGGAGGCGCGCGATGATGTTGCCGATGAGCGCCTCCATGTCCGGGATCACGGTGGCCAGCGTGTGACCGTCGTAGGGATTGCCGGGCAGCGCCCTCACATGGGTGACGAACTGGCCGCCCTTGGCGTGGCCGATCGTGGTGGCGACGGAGACTTTGACGCCGAACTCGTAAGGCCGATGGGCCTTACCCTTGCCGATGCACTCGACCTCCGGCGCGTGAAGGGAATAGACCTTCGGCCCACGTTGACGTTGCTGCTGCTCGCGTACGCGCCGCGCCAGCAATAGCAGCTTTGCGAACGCCGCTTCGAGCCCGCCGTTACCCTCGATCTTGCGGCCGATATCGCGGATCACGCGGCCCAGATAGGTCCGCAGCGTCTTGAGCTTCCGCCTGGCGCGCTTGAACTGCTTGGCGTGGGCATAGCGCTGGTGCTGGATCAGGGCGAACTTACCCACCCGCGCAAAGGACTGGCGCAAGGCACCCCATGGCGCTGCGCCAGCCGCACCAGCTTCTCGCGCGCCCGGTTCAGAAGCTTCGCGTCGGTGGGGAACGTCACGTTCTTGGGCTGAACCGTGGTGTCGACGATCACCCGCGACAGTTCGGACGGCTTGATCGCCTTGGTCTTGACGGCAATCGACAGGCTCTCCTGGATCAGCGCCGCCAGCCGTTCCTCGCCCATGCGGTTGCGCCAGCGCGTCAGCGACGAGCGGTCGAACACCAGCCGGTGCTGGAAGAACTCCTCGCCGCAGAAGTATTGGTAATAGGGGTTCTCGACCCACCGCTCGCACAGCACCTCGTCGGACAGGTCGTAGGTGTGCTTGAGGATCGCCAGCGCCGCCATCAAGCGTGTCGGCAGCGGCGGCCGGCCGGGGTCATCGTCGTAAACCTCGCCGAACCGCCCTTCCAAAAAGCCCCAATCCACCGTGCGGCCCAACGTCACCAGCGGATGCTTCATGTCGATGATCTGATCGAGCCGGGACCGAAAAAGATCCTGCTCCCCCGTCTCGCTACGCTCCCGTGGCCGCATCGAATCCCTCGCCAATGCCGGTTCTGGGGCAAGTGAATCACAAATCAAGTTTGCAAGGAATCCCGCTCCAAAGGCCCGCTTTCCGGCAAATCCAGTTCCGGCAAAATGACGTTTCCGGATTCTAAATCAACGGCTTGGGAATTCTTCACGGACGACTAATCATGATGACTCCACCGCGATAATAAAAAATAAGGTTGGGGAAACAGAAACAGGGAGTTTTTGCGATGGAAGCTATGCGCCGCTTTCGCGCGATGGCGCTGCTATGCCGACAGGCCGCCGTGCGTGATCCTGAGAGAAGCTGGAAGCTGCTCGCAGAGGCAGAATACTGGGAACATCTGGCGGCTGCGGCTTTGGTTCACTGAAGTTTGGGCTAGCGATTGTTTGTTCTTTCTCTTTTCATCGACTTCTTTCAAATCATATTTTGAGACGCGTTGGCGAGCCGCGATAAGTGTGGCCCTGCGACGTGTCGGCAACCTGCCAGGCCCGGCGGGTCTCACAATGTTCGAACTAACTCGGCCGCGAGACCGGCCGTCTATTCAGGATCGCGCGGCCACCCCGGTTTTCGTCCGACGTTGCACCTCGGAACACAGCAATAAATCGATCGCCTTCCCAAAGCTCAACGTCGTGCTCGCCACACATTTGCTCGGCTCGACGTCTCGCCGCCTGCTCGTCAACGCAGTCGAGCTTTGCGGCGCAGATCACTCGCCGGCTGCTGTCCACCACGAAAACTTTGTACCGCATGATGGCGGCCCCATCCAAAAGGAGGACCATCATCGTAATCGAATGTTCGTCTAAGGCAGTGCTAATCTAAGTGCGGGCGCGCGGATACTTTGTACGTGTGGTAATTCGGCTATACCAACTCCTGGAATTCATCGATCGCGCGGCGTCGCGCGCGTATTGCGCCAGCTCACTGGCGTAATCTCACCGCGTGGCGAAGCGTGCGGCTCGAGCTTAGGATCGAGAAGCCACCAAGCGTCATCAGCAGCACACCTAACCAAGTTGCCGTCCAGCTGTGTGCCTCGTCGTGCGCCTCTGAAATGCGCGCGCCCATCGGCATAGCTGGAGGTGAGCCGGCGAGCGCGGGCGCGAGGAGCTGCTCAACGTCGACTTGGTCCGGCACGGAATGCTCAGGCGTAAGCCGGCCGCTGTGAAGAATGGTGGGGGCCGCTGAACTCATTATGATGCCCATGTCGAGTACGGAAGCGGCATCAGCTACCTTGATTTCGGGTACAGGAGGCTCGGCCGGTGCGGAGCGCAGCAACTCCGCGCGCGCATCAGCCACCGCGCTCTGCCTGGGCCGCGCAGTCCCGTTCTCGTCCAAATTCGCGGCGCGATCTTGGGCCCCGCGATGACGAACTGTCTTCTTCACCTTCGCGATACCCTCCGTCAGGAACCAGCATTTACGGTGGCCGTCGAACCGATAGACCCAATGCGTCCCGTCCGCGGTCGTCCTGTCGGGCCGCGGCAAGCATTCCGCTTGCGCGGAAGACGTCGCGGCGTCTTGGCGAGAAGTAGTATTGAGAAGCTCGGCAAGAGGATTGGATAACGAAGGCGTCGTCCAAAGACCGCCAGCAAGAACGAAACCGGCAAAGCAAATACGCAGTTGACCGGACATAGGAAACTCCGGTGTTGCGCCTCCAACCCGGGCACGACCCTTCGCCGGGACATGGGCCGTGATGCGGCTGAAATCGGGCAGCGCTGTGGGTTCATTGCGAGATTGTCGCTGTATTTGTGGAGATGCGACGGGCCCCGGGACTGGCGCCCGATCCACCTGATGCGCTGCAACGAGACCGCTGCTTTTCTGCGGCGCGCCTACGCGCATCTCGCTCCCAGCGTGGGAAAAGAAGATAATGGAAGAAACGATCGATCCGCTCGATACCATGCTGGCGCGATTGCAGCTCTCCTGCATCCGCGATCAGCTCGACAGCCTGCTCGACGAGGCGGCGCGCGCGAACCTATCGGCGCGTGAGACGCTGATCCTGCTGTGCGAGCGCGAGATCGCACGCAAGGATCATCGCCGCATCGAGATGCGGCGCTTTCCCAACCCTCAAGAAACCAGACTACCCCAACGACGGGAGCACCGTCGTGTCCCGATAGCGGCGCGATAAACCCTCGTTATTCGCTTTTGCCGGTTGAGTCTCAAAACATCTGTTCCGAGGCGGAACATGGAAGGTTGTTGCGCGAGCAACTTCTTGCCATGACGCGGAAGGGGCCGCCGGCCTCTTTTCCTTGTGATCAGCTTCTGGCAAGCTGGGACATTTTCATATTTTAGGAGAGACGTGCGTGACCATAGGTACAGTAAAGTGGTTCAACCCGACGAAAGGTTACGGCTTCATCCAGCCTGACAATGGAGGCAAGGATGTTTTCGTTCACATCTCGGCCGTCGAAAAGGCGGGACTGAGCACGCTCAATGAGGGTGCGAGGGTGAGCTACGACGAAATGAGCAACAAGGGCAAAACGTCCGCTGAAAATCTGAGGGTCGGCTAGCCCATATAGGGCGCTTCATAAGTTAAGGCAGTGCGCTAGTGAGCCCCGCTTATTAGTCTCAAAAATCAAGGCCCGCTGGTTCGCGCTGGGCCGGCGACTCTGCTAACCCAATCCGGTGATCGGTGCCCGCCGATCGCCAACAATCTCAATCAAACTCCGCCGGCTCCCAAGCCGGCGGGTTTTTGCGTGACAATTTACTCAGGCGGCGCGCTCCGATTCCGGCGGCAAGATGCTCTCCAATTGGTTTGCAGGATTTGACATTGCAGAGCAATGGAGTGCCAGTCCGCACGCGAGGCGATGGTGCTTCAACCGCCCGCCACAGCGCTGAGCTTTAAACTTACTTTGTTGCGTCCCCTCGAAGCACGTGCATCATGACCCTGCTGTCGGCAGCGGTGCCGATACGCTCTGCCCCCGTGCTGCGGTTAAGGTGCGGACCTCCAAGCAGCACGGGGGCCGATTTGGCCCTGCAAACGCTATTCTAGGAACGTTGCGCTCCAGGCTTGACAAGGAAGATCACCTGGACCGATCAGGCCCATCGATTTGCCTTGGGTCACCTCTATGCATCGCAGCGGCTCCTTTTGATGGCGATAAGCGCACTCGGTACTCCGAACGACGCAGCAGGGCTCGTATTCCGGGGGGACCTTCAACTCAGACTTCAGAGGCCTGATCTCGCGATTGAGGCATTCAGAGGAGCGGTCTCAATTGTCTCAGCGGACGATCTGGAAAACGGTGCATACGCACGCAAAACGCTCGCGAGGCTCCTGCTTGGCACTGTGACGCGCAGGCGTGAAACTCCTCAGCGAGGCCTCGCAGCGCTAGGAAACTCTAGGCGATCGCGATTCACTCGCCGAGATCACCCGCTTGCTGAAGTGAACGTGCGGCCAACTTAAGTCTACTTTCGACAGGCTACTTTCGACGTTTCTTGGTCTGTGGAGGCCGCAAGATCACTACGTCCTCAATTCGACGCACCTCACGGCGACCGGAAGCGCTTCTGCCGCCGGCGCCAAAGGTGTCGGCCTTCATTACGGTGGCGCCGAACGCAAGGCCGGTGACTTTCTGGAGTTCCGCAACACTGAAGTGATATTTCTTGATCTTGTCGTACGGCAACGGCTTCGAAACTGCCTCACCACGAAGCAGAGCCTCGGGAACGTAGTCTATCAGGGGTGACTGGTCCGCAACCAAAGCGGTGGCTTGAAGTTCATTGTTCTCGACCCTCAGCAACAGTTTCCAGAATTGCCGAGGCGCCTTGAAGCCGCGCATCTCCTGCCGGCCGCGGTCCCATGGGATGTCGTTCTCGTCGTCGAACACCGCCCCGGTAAAGACGCTGACCCGTTCGCGCTCGGCGCGGGCATTCGTCAGCACGAATTCTTCGAGTGCTCGCCAATAGAGATTTCCACCCTGATGGACAACTTGCTTCTCCGAGGCGGCTCGCATTTCCGCATTCGTGCCCTGCTTGAATATTCCCATGTTGAAGAAACCTACTTGCGGAGAGCAGTTCGTGACATGGAAGGTATCGGCGTTGGCAAATTTGATGATACTTTCGTCGTCACCCCACAACGGATCCTGCCTACGCGTCAAATGGCCTTTCTGGAACATCCGGTTGCGATGCCCGCTCGTTCGCTTGTCGAGTATCTGATTTCCCTGAGCATCGAAGGTTGTCTGCCCCTCGTAGAAGTCCCTCGGCGTCTGCTCGTCGTCGCGGATGCGGTGCTCGGGAAACCATAGCTCGGATGCTTCGGACGCGCCGTCTCCGTCGATGCCCATCGTTGGCTCGGTGATCTTGCCCGTCGAGCGGTCGTAGTCCTTCGATGTCGCTCCATCGATGTTGACCGCCGAGACGAAGGCAAGCTTTCGGGCTCCGTTCATGATGACGCTGTAGTGATGGTACTTCAGTTCGTAAGGATCCTCGTTGCGGCCGGCCCTCAGGTTTTTGGCGGCAAGCTTGGCGAGATCGCGCGATAGCTTGGGAAGTGGAACTTCGGCACCAGGAAGGAATTCGGGATCGTAACCATCCCTGTCGGAATAGTCCGGATCGAGTTCGACGCGCGCCTCCGCCGCGCCGGTCCCCGGCGCGGATGCAGCCGCTGAAATCATTTGCGCTAATGGCGCATCGCCGAGCCTAATCGAGACCGACAGTGGAATGTTCCAGGTCGCCACACCGTCCTGGACATGGGCGACCATCGGCGCCGATTGCATCCGCGCCGACGCCTCGCCAGCCGTTTGTGCGCTCGCGGCAGGCGCATCACTGGACAATCCGAGTTGCAATGCCTCGTCGATCAGCGACCTTGGCCCCGACTGAAGCGAAGTCCGCAAAGTGGTAAGGTCGGAGGAGATGGAACTGGCTCGGATTCCTTCATTGACCGTCTTGGGAATCGTCTTGCCGTTCTCGTCTGTCAGTTCCCGGTGTGGCGTACCCCAATGATGCAGGGCTACGAGCGCGAACTGAACGTTGAGTACAGGCGACCCCGAGGACCCGGGCTCGGTGTCAGCAATATAATCCAGCGTCGTACCACTCCTCGCCACCAGTTGGTTCTCGCGAATGACCGCTTCCTTGGGTCGGCCGTCGGGATGTTGGATGATATTGACGAAGTCTCCGAGCTGATGCTTGTTGCGGGCAGCGCTCACGGGAAGATATCCCAACGCCGCAAGCTCCGTGGCTCCGGAAATTCGCCGGCCGAGCGCAACCACCGTGTAGTCCAGATCGTCTTGACTGTTGGTGACGAAGCAGGTGGTCGGTTCGAACTCGTAGGTCGTCGGGGCGAGCATTCTGCCGCCTACATCGCGCTCGTATTCGAACTCTGCGACTAGGGCTGCGGCCTCGGCTTCCGATCCGATGACATGGTTGTTCGTCATCATCAGGCGGGGCGAAATCAGAAAGCCTGTTCCGAGCGGAGCACCGTCCTTCGTGACGATGCGTGCGACTGCCCGCGCCGCTCGGCGGCCGCGCTCAAAGAAGGCGACGTCGACGAAATCGACCGTCTTTCCCCAGATGCGCTCGGCTCCCTCGTCGGGTCTCGCGACGACGCGGGCAGCCTCGTCCAGGGATACGCCAGTTCGGGCCTGCAGCACCCGCACCTTTCGTGAGTTCTCGTATTCTGCGTCGCCAGGCCTTCCCGATTCGATTGCGCTCACGGAATGGCGTATCTGTGCGATGGCGTCGGTGATCCGCTTCCTTGCAGCGTCTGCTATTCTCGGTGGGGCTTTCATCGTGACCTACCTTCAAAATGTAACGCAATCCTCGAACGTCTAAGACAGAACTTCCGCGCGCCAGGAACGAGGGGCTTGGGGTCGATCCAAATCACTTTCCGACGATTATGCTTCTGAATTTCTTCTCGCTGCATTTTTCGCCATCCGTTTTTCCGTCATCGCTCAATATCTGCAGTTCCGAACGGTTCGGAACGAGAAAGAGCGCTTCCGGGTTAAGGCCGGAGAAGTCGATTCCAGCGACCGGGGTCGGGTCATCGGCCGTTCGACCTAGCCATCTATAGAGTTTCGAAACACCGCTGCCGTCGATCGGGCCTGCAACGATCAGATAGCTGTCGCCGTCCCTTTCGAGACTCCTAATTCCCTGACCCTTGAGATCGATCTCGATGGGAGCGCCGAGAGATGCACGCGAACCCTGAACGACAGACCCGGGATTTTGGAGCGGTACGATCAACGCCTTTCCGCCCGGCACTGGATTGCGGAATCCGATGAGAAGCCCCCCGTCGGCTGTCGAGGCGAGACCTTCGATGCTTAGTCCGCCCGGAGATTTCGGCGGAAGCTTTCCAGCGTCGGCCAGCCTGTATTTCGCAAGGCTGGGGAGTTTCGCGAGATCGTCGACCAACAGACCGTAGGGCTTTCCAACCGGCGTCACCGTCGGAACCCGCCCGCCCACGATTTCCGTGGCGAAGAACTGTCGGCGACGCTCCTGAACCTTGCCTTTCTTGTTGGTCCCGTGCGACGAAATCCAGTAGATCCGCGATCCGACGACCGCTGATCCCTCCAGATCGGACTCCTTGTCTTCGTCGGTGCCGAGAAACTGCCACACGGGGATCGCCGAGACCGGATCGGGCAGGTCGCGTCGATATATCTGCAGCGTGTTATGCTCGTCGTCCGCGACGATGAAATGATCCTGATCCAGAGGCGCGGCCGCGGACGCATCGCAGATTCCTCGGTAGCTGATTGCGTTCTGCGCATTCGTCGGTGAGGCGATGAGCAGGAAGGCGAGCGCCGCGAGGATCAAAATTTGCGCGCTATCGGGGACTGAAGTCCGCTTCATCGCAATGCCTCTCCCGGGACGTCGGCCATGGTAGGCAAGCGGCGACGCAGGGCCTCCCGCATTGGCGCACTGCCCGTCATATCCTGTTCATCCGGAAACTGGGGACCTTGCTCGGCTGAGCTTGCAACGCGAAGCCCATATTCTCCTTCGCGGTATCGGCGTTCAAGGCCAGCACTGCCCTGATCTCATTGACATCGTCACTGAACAAGACCTTGTCCGTGAACTGCTTGAGTCCGGCATCGTCCAAGTTCAGGCGCTGACGTATCCCGAATTTCAGGATTGAAGGAATGATGACGTCCAGTTTGATTCCCGGCGTCTTCAGCGCCGTGCCTTCGTACGCAGCCTCGGTCTTCCAATATCCGCTTTTGTCAAAGAAAATCATCGGTGTAAATTCCGTTGCCGAGCCCGCGTAATAGTTTCTCTCCACATCCTGGAACACCTCTCGCATCGTTCCGCCGCCTCCCTGGCCATAGACGATGCCTGCCCGCGAATTGTTCACCAGCGCCTCTTCCCGAAGGCTATTCTGGAAATATTTGGCGTAGTGGCTCGCAAACGGCATTGTTGGCTCCGCGCCGTAAAGCCATGTCGGGATCGCCACGCTCAACGGCAGGATCGGCGGCGCGTAGGAGCGCACCTCGAGCGCAGATTGCAGCCAGTCCCTCGCCTTCTCGACGTCAGCGATCTTTTCCCTCTTCACAGTCCCGTCGTGATCGAACAGACCGTCGAGATTTCCGTAGCTGGGATATTTTCCGAGTTTCGCGAGCGCCTTTTCGAGATCCGAAGCGTCGTTCTTTGAAAAAGCCACACCCAGGTGAGCCGCTTCCATGATGCCGGGACCTCCTCCCGTCACGATGAGATAGCCCTCCTCGGAAAGAGTTCTCGCCAAGTGCGCGATGTCAGCAAAGGCTTGCCCGCCCCTTTTTGCAGCGTGCCCTCCCATGATGGCCAAGAGCGGCCGCCTGACCTCCCCAAGAAACCGCTTCAGAGCGTCTGCAAGGTCAGTATCATGATCCGCTTGCGCTTTGCGTATCTCGAGCGATGCTGGTACCGGGCCGCCGTCCTTTGAGAATTGGCGAAACACCGCGAAATCGCGGGTCAATGTAAAGCCGAGCCGATCGAATGGATTGAAGCCCTCGAGAAGCTGTGCCGATGTGTAGAGCCCTTCCGCACTCTTGAGCTGCATCGTCAACCTTTCCCTGTCGTGAAATCCAATAAGCGCAGTGAAATAAGTCGACCAGCTGTCGTCCTGAATTCCGAGGTGACGCGCGGTTCGAAGATCAGGGCCAGATAGCGTTGAGCAGTTCAGCCAGCCTGGCACCTGCCTTTGCCAGTTGTCGCCGTTTGATAGAGTCTTGGGCTGCCAGATACGCGTTTCGGTCGTCGAACGAGACGGTCCAGTGTTGGGGCGACACGAACTTGAAATTGGCACCCGCGAAAGCGGAGTGAGCCACGGCGACGGTGTCCGAAGCCCATAGAGCCGGCCAATCCTCGACAACTCCTCCGCTTGGCGGGGTCGATCTGGCAGCGGAAAGGAGTGCGGGAGTTGCGGCCTCCCCGAGGTCACCGGGGATAGCGTCCCATTCCGTGTGGAATGGGGTGTGCTGGTCGCGGATATTGTTTCCACCCACGGTGTCGGTCGATGGATCGATGCGATGGACGGCGTCGGGATCCACCAAATGTCCGCGGGTGTCGAGGTACACGGCGGCAACATGCAAGGGCTGGTGAAGATCTCCCAGAAAATGGGAGAGCATGAAAAGCGCCTCCTTCTTGTCCGCTATCGAAAAAGGGGCCGTCGCCGGCCGGTCTTTCAACACCGATATGGCGGCAGAGATTGCGGCAACGAGGTCGTGCTCGTTGGTGCCGAGAAACCCTCGATCGAACCGGTCGCGCTCGATGGCGATGTCGTCGAAATGATACGTGTTGTGGCACCCCCGTTCCTGGCCCGTCGGCGGATAAACGCATTGAGTCCAGTTCCGCCCGACATAATCCTCCATCCGTTTCTGCTCGCCAGAGGTCCGAAACGAAGTGCATGGGATTTCGTACTCCGGATGATCGGGGTTTTCCTTGTATTCGAAGGTGCCGTCGTCGTTTCGCACGACGCTCTTCACGCAGTCGGCCCATGGGCCGGCGATCCGGAGTTCGAAGCCAAGTATTGTCGCGACCTGTAGCTTCGCGCGTGGGTTCAACAACAGATCCGCAATGGATCCCACGATGCGGTGCCCCTGAAATCCCCAGGCGGAGGAGGCGGTCGGACAGAATACCCAAAGCAAGAAATTGAGCGAGAAAATGATTCTGAGCATATGAGCCTTGCTCGTCATCTAAACAACAAATTGTATCGTGCCCGCCGAGGTTGTCGTTGTCAACTAATTCGCGAAGCCGCTGAACCTATCGAGCCGAAATGCTTCGGGCGCTTTGGCCCTTGGATCCAGCGACATGTCCGCAAGCATGGCGCCGATCGCGCTGGCGAACTTCGCCCCGTGACCGGAGCAAGGCGACGCGACCATGATGCGTGGATCATCGGGAAGTCGGGCGATGATGGATTCGTTGCCGTCGTCCGGACGCAAGTCCGCCCTCAGCGTGTTGGTATATAGGCCTTGTTCTCGAATTGAACCGTCGGTACACCCGGCATGAGCCGTGCGAGGATCCGCGAGTCTCACCCACACTTAGAGGGTCGAGCCCGATTACATCGGCCCCACGGCGCGAAAGCGCGTAGAACGCCGAACTTCCCATCACGGCGAGGCCGACTATGGCGATTTCGCATAGCGGTCAGACAGGGGCACCGAGATCCTCCGGCACGGTGATCAAATATTTCGGATCGAGCATTCCGCCTTTCACCAGCATGCGCTTTCCCTTTCCCAAATCGACCGTGTCACGGTCTATCTGCTTCAGCCATGAATGGTTGTGCCGGTCGGCAAACCAAAAGAACAGCCTTTTGACCTTCACGCTTCGGCAATCGTCCAGCAGCTTTTGCAGCTTGCGGGGACTGAGGTTGCGCAAGCCCTCAACAAGCATGTCGACCTGGTGGAAGCTCTCGCTGTTCGGCAGCTCGTCCAGCAGTTCAAGCAACGCGCGCTCGGGCGATGAGACGGTGAGCGGCCATTCGCCCTGGCCCATATCTGCTTGAATGGGCCTGCCTGGAATTCATCGGCGGCTGCGCTGGCGATTGCTCTGGACATTCCGGGCGAAGCTCTTGAGCCCTTCGTCGCCGGATCGGCTTTGAAGAGCGTTGTGCTCTTGCCGAATGTGAAGCGCTCTTTGAGCGGAAG
Organism: Bradyrhizobium sp. WU425; assembly: GCF_021052305.1. Taxonomy (NCBI): domain Bacteria; kingdom Pseudomonadati; phylum Pseudomonadota; class Alphaproteobacteria; order Hyphomicrobiales; family Nitrobacteraceae; genus Bradyrhizobium; species Bradyrhizobium sp. WU425. The sequence continues at coordinate 1,712,853 of NZ_CP088089.1, forward strand.
CCTGAAGAGCCATCCGGGCGGAGCATCGGGACCGTACAGATAAACGACAGTCGGCCCTTGAGCCCGGAGGTAGTGCGAAAACCCTTGCAGTTCGAGTGCTGTTCGCCCTCCGACGATCAGGGAGCGTGCAAGCAGTGTCTGAAGCGATATGACGGCCTTCTGCCATGTCAGGGTACCAAGCGGACGCTTGAAGGTCCCACGTGTCGGCTGAACCAGCCAGCCCGCTGAGACATATTGGCTGCGCAAACCTGTCGAATAGCCGTGTTTCGTCATCCACCCGGCATCGACCACGAGGCCTTCCGGGAGGGTACGTTCGAGGAAGTTTAGCTTTCCTCTAGAAAGCTTAGTCATGCTCAGCAGTACGTATAGTTTCAAACTGATAGCAAGTTTATATATTTGCAAATTTGCTAAGTCTGACGATGCAGAAAGATCATTCTCGAAATCCGTCTTGCCGGGCGTGCCAATCCCATTCCGAACTCCAAGGTGCAGCCATGGGTGAAGCAAAGCGAAAAAGGGAAGCCGTCTTAACGGACCGTGTCCGTGCGGTTCGAGGAAGACCGCGCGCCTTTGTTGCTCAAACGGGCAGGCTTGGCACAAGTCGCCCGCTGTCCTTGGACTCAGCGCACTGCCTGCCACGGGACGAGTCGAAAAATGCTACATGAAAGAATTGGGGTCATGTGTTCCCCCAATCTCGGCCGAACACATCATTTCGGATTCTGTCTGCCGCGTATTGATGGGCGACGGCGAGTTCTCGATCGCAGGCGTTCCGTGGCTGCAAGCGGGCGAAACGAAGATCATGGCCCCACCTCAGGCAAAATGCCTTTGTACCAAGCACAATAGCGCGCTGAGCCCGCTCGATGCCTCCGCACATTACTTCTTCGCCTCGCTCAAATCTTATCTCGAACACGATGCCGGGTCGCGACACGCCATTCTATCCGGGCATGACCTCGAACGCTGGATTTTGAAAACTGCCAAGGCAGCGGCTGTGTCCCGGAACCTAGCACGCGGAAGAGAACGACTGTCGGGCGCGTTCTCGCGGGATGACGCAATTCTCGACATGCTTGACGACCCGCGGCATTGGCCCGAAGGGGCGGGGCTGTACTGCACCATGAACACCGGCAACATCATGGAAAACAGGCCGCGCTTTCAGTTCCAGCCGCTGACGGACGAGCAGGATGATATTAAAGCGTTGGCGATTAACATCATGGGCTTTCGCTTCGAGTTGCTGCTCGAAGCGCCTGATCTGAGCAAGCATCCGTCCTTGGCCGGTGCCAGATATCGACCCTGCCGAATCCTGATCTCTTATCCAACATCAACGAATTGGGTGACCCTGAGCTGGGAGGACGGCAAGCAACATCAGGAATTGACCGTCCAATGGCTTCAACCTCGTTGACCCATCGCAACGGACAAACCGTTCTGCGTTGGTCGTCACAAGGGCCGGGATGGGGCGAGCCGCCTATCAGGGCTGGCTGTGCCAAAAAGGCGCCGCCGCTTTGGCGTTTCCAGTTGCAGCTGAGCCAGTCAGATGCGTGTGGAGGCGATGCATGAGCTTCCCGGTCGAGCCCAAGCCCGGAGAGGTGGACGACCGGGGGCTCTTTCTCGTGCAGGCCCCAGACATCCGCACCAGGGTCTTGCCGCTGTTCAGCTTCGATCCGAGGCGATCCGACGACCGCCCCGTCGGCCACGGCACGGCCTTTCGCATCGATCCATGGTCCCGTTGTCTCACGGCATTCCACGTCCTAGAAGATCTCTTCGAGGTTGATGAAGCCGGTACGGGGGCGGTGCTTCAACCAGGGCTGCGGCTCGCAGCGCTCGAGGTCGAAGAGACAGGGTTCGGCCTGATCAGACTACGCGCGGACGCTTGGCGACCACTGGCTGGATCGTACGCCTTCTGCGGCGTCGAGGCCCCGCCGTTCCAGAAGCCGCGTCTTCGGAATCTGACGGAACTGGTCGTGTTGAGAATCCGCCCTGCGACGCAATCCTCCGAGGGCACACCGTACTGGCCGCTCGATCTGCGGCGATGGCGGCCTGTGCGCGGCGAGCGCGTGCTCGCACTCGGCTTCCCGGACCTTGATGCTGAAGAGGGCAGCGAGGAACGACCGATCTCCCAATACCTGTATGGATCTTTCGGCGAGATCACGGATGCGGAGCCGGCGGATGGGGCACGCGGCCGCCCCTGGCCGGTGATCAGAGTCGCCGCCGAATGGCCGGGCGGCATGAGCGGCGGCCCGGTTTTCAACGAGACCGGCAACGTCATAGGCGTGGTCAGCAGCGGTATCGCCGGCGGGACCGGTACGGCAACCTTCTTCTCAGGCTGGAACATGGCCGAGCGGATCTTGGGTTCGATCGATCCCAACAATCCCGGACGCTTCCTGTGTCACGGCGTTTTTGACGATGCAGGCGAGCTCGTCCACGCGACGCAGGATGCTGAGCAAGCGAGGCGCTTCGCCGAGACTCGCGGACTGAGAGACCTCGCCGTCGTTTCTGTCGACCCACACCGGGAAGGCTGGATGCGCGTGAATGGGCGATAGTGACGCGCATGAGTCGGGAACTGTCCCACCGCGACACCTCCCCTTCTAACGAGCGCCATCGCCGGATTGGCCGGCCGCTGGATTACCAAGCAAGAACGAGAAATCGCACTTACGAAGGTCGGCGTGAAGGCGCGCCAGCGCCCGGCCCGGGGTCTTTCCAAACGTCTGGATGCCGCGCTCGTCGTGGCTGAACTGGCAGCACCGGTGGCCATACCGGCCGCGAGCAGCGCATTAGTTCGTGCTTGAACTTCGGGCACGGACCGAATCTCTCGGGCATCAAATCGCCGTCAAAACTGACATCGTGAGCGAGTTCACGCATCGGACCAGCGGACAGGGTCAACTGATAGAGAGTTGCGCCTCAATGCGGCTGTGCTAGTACGCCCACTCTCGAATCGAGGAGCGAAAAGTGGCGAAGAAGGCGAAGAAGACGGCTACGAAGAAGAAACCTGTTCGTCGCGAATACACAAAGGCTGACGTGAAGGAGCTGCGCGCTCATTCGAAAGCGAAGACTCCTGTTGCGAAAATTGCGAAGCTCACAAAGCGCTCCGAAGGCTCACTCCGCCAAAAGGCGCTCAAGCTTGGAATCCGGCTCGGTCATCAGCGCTAGAAGGCGGCATCATGACGCGCTTCAATAGAGTGTTCTCGACCAGAACGTTGTTGCAATCTGCGTTCTTGTCGCTGTTGTCACAATGAAGTTGTTGAGCGCTCATTATGACTTCAGCTGGGCAGCCGCAGCTGCGGTTGACTAGAAGCACACCTTGGCAGGCTGAGCAGAAAAGAAGTGCCATGTCGCAACTAAGTAGGCGAGCCTCTTTGACAAGGCCGACATCTTAGAGAAGTTTGGGATTCGCGCCATCGGCGCCTGCATGCTAAGGTAGCATTGCAATATTCGCTTCCTCCGAGCACAAGAAGTTTGTCTGGCTATTCACCTCAACATTTCTTCTCTGAGGTCACCCTGAAGATACTCCCCGTTGACCAAGCCCTTGCCAAGGCAGATTTGCGCGCACCCAATCTGGCCGCCCTCGTTCCAGATGTTAGCAGCTACACTGCTCTCTTGGCGCAGCCGGAAGGTGTAATCGAGGCGAGTGATCATGGCGTACGCAATCGCGACCGTGCTCGGGCTGACCTCGTGTTCAGTCACTTCCTCGATAAGGCGATTGAGACGGCCGCTGACCTGGCGGTGACCCCCGAATACTCACTTCCTTGGGATACGTTGCTAACCAAATTGCGGGCTGGCGCTCGTCCGGCCGCAGGGAAGCTTTGGGCTCTTGGGTGCGAAAGCCTAGCATTTACAGAGCTCAAGGCTTATCAAGCGGACCTCGCCGACATAGCAAACATCGTCTTCGAGGACATGGTCGAGCGGCCCAACCGATTCCTGGATCCGCTAGTCTACGTCTTTTTGGCCGATTCGATTGCCGGAGCCGCGTCAAAACTGGTTCTGCTCGTTCAGTTCAAAACTCACCCGATGGGCGATGCCTATGAAATTGAACATCTGCACCAAGGCTCGACCATTTATCAGTTTGGAGGCGCCGGCAGCCTGCGCCTGATTTCACTAATATGCTCTGACGCATTCGCTTTCACGGACGCAGACGCTGTTGCAGTATATCAGCGCTCCCTAATTCTGCACATTCAGCTTAATCCCCAACCGCGACAGCACCAGTATCGCCAGTATCGAGAGAAGCTGTTCACCTACGCCGGTGACGAGACAGAACTCATTTGCCTCAATTGGGCGGCCGGTGTGTGTGAGTGGTCCAACGGAAAACAGAAGGCTTGGGCTAACCCTTCGGGGTCCGCGTGGTATTTGCGCCCTAAGGGTTTCGACGCGGGCGACCCGATGATTTGCCATAATCACAAGCGTGGCCTCTACTACACGTGGCTCAATTCTTCACGCGCCCATGCGCTGTTTATCAACTACCTCCCCGGTATCTACTTCATCGAGGCAACAAAAGTTGCGCACACCGGAGTGCCCGCCTCAGTATCTCGCCGCGCAGGCCCTAAGCTACAGCAGGTCTTTGTGTGGGACACGACGACTATCGCACTTTGCGGGCAAGCCATGGCCTCCGATGGCTTTGCCGCTATTCTATCCCAATCAGGCAATGCAAAAAGCAAACTTAAGCGCCTTTACGATGCGAATCCTGTCGCTGCAGAGCGGGCGCTGGCGGTTTGTGCTGGTAAGATCGGCATTGGCGAGTGGTACAAAGTACATAAGCTGGACTCTTTCCGTATCGAAACCACGGAAGTCATCCATCGCATCACTTTTTGCCAAGATACGGACGCTGACGCGGCTGACTTCCGCTCAGGCCGCTTGGCGCGGTGCGCTTCACTTTGGCAAATGCTCTCCGATGGAAATAGGCGCCCTCCTGCACTAGCTGACTTAGAAGGGGGGTTCAGCATGGATTGGCGAGCCTCCCATCCGCACCAAAATATTATCTCTGCTGGAGGTAAACGCGCGACCGCGATCTATCTTGGAGAGGAAGCGGACGATGCGATCGTCAAGAGAACTGCCACTCAAATGTCGGAAAATCTACGGCGAACCTCTGCAAGCGATGACGATTCGATATCATCACGCCAGCGTCTAGTAGTCTGGTTTCGACGTCAGGGGAATCTTCATCGGTTTAAGGCGGATCGATACATTAGATTTGATGATCCTCGAAGCACATCAGATCTCGATCTAACCAGGCAGAATTAACGATGACGCCAACAGAGATGACGTCTCTTGTCCGCGAATATTTCCCCGATGCGCAGCGCATTGGCGATAGCGTTGTGCAGTTCACGCGGCGTGATGGCTCGCGGCCGTTCGCGATTTGCTACCTAGATTGTGGACACGCAATTCCGAGAACGCTTTCCGATCTCCGATCTTATCAAGACCGGATCATTGGCCAGCATTATTTTGAAGGGGCAAAAAGTCTCCAATGGAACAACTATCTGTATTTTATCGCGAGCGATGATCTACTTAGCTCGGCCGAGTCGATGCACATACGGGGCCTTTTGGAGCAGGATCGCACTTATGCTCGGAAATTTCTCGTAGCCGAGCGAGAGCTTGGCGGCATTTTCCGGCCCCGTGTAGTCGCGCCTGAACAGACGACCAGGCCTAGTGTTCTTACCATCTGGAACAGCAGCCTATCGGAAGCTGGCCTCGGCCGCGCCATTTGGGGCGATCTCGATATGCCGAAGCGGATGTCGATAATTGAGACGGGAAATGTGCAGAAGACGACAGCACCAAGTCCTTCCACGCAGGCCGCAGCTCTTCCTGGGCGTCAGCTCAATCGCTTGTCACTAATCCACTACAGACCCTACCCACTTGAGCGGCATTTTGATTTCGGAACAGTGAACTTAATCACCGGCCCTAATGCGGCTGGCAAGACCTCCTTATTGGAGGCCATCGAACTACTTTACTGTGGTCGTAACAAACGTTCGCCCAGCGACAAGCCGGATTATGAGTTCCGCGCAACATTCGCCGACGACGAAACAGAGCTCGCCGACGATGGTCGGCCGATTAGACTCTTCCGGCAGCGAAATTTGAGCTGGTATGGACAAGCCGAAGTGCAGACCAACAATCTCTACTCCAGCTTCGCCCGTTTCAATTTCCTCGATACAGATGCGGCCGTCCGCTTGGCTGACGAAGCAACAAAGCTCGACGACGAGCTGTCAAAGTTACTGATCGGACCTGACGCTGCCAAAACATGGGACAATATAGTTAGAGTTAACGAGCATGCGAAAGCGCGCCTGAAAAACCTGCGGGAGGAAGAACGAGCGATTCAACGTCAAGTCACAGAGCTCGAGAACCTCCTCTCCAGCTTGACTGAAGGTGCGAGTTCGGACCCGATAAGAAACACTCTCGTCGACACGCTGCGAGAACAGGGGTGGAAGGTTCCCACCGCAGAGAGCGCAGAGGAACTGGTTGCTCAACTTGTGGGTCCGCTGTCGGCGCTTTTGGCTATAGCGCGGCAGGCAGCTGCTCTGCCGCTTCCAGCGACGCCCTCGCGAACAGTCCTGGAACGCTTTGCAAGGTCGATGGACGCCTCGCGGCAGAAGATCGCGGCTGACATCGATTATTTGGCGGGTTTAGAGCGCGAAATTAACATTAGCGTCAGCGAAATTGAGCGCGCCGACGCGGCGTCTCTAGTCCTGCAGCGGGCAACTCGATATGCCGCAGCAGGAATACCTGCCCGGCTTGTGCACCTCAACAGGCTCCGGCAGGCCATGGCCTCTGTCCTTGATCGGCTTGGAGGGATAGATCAAGCAGCAATTCGGGCGGCCGCAGCGCAAAATCCTGAAGTTGGGGCTTCTCAAAATCTAGCGCGTGCTTCCGTAACACGCAGTCAGATCGGTGCCAGTTTGGAAAGGGCGCAAAAAGATTATAGCCAACTTCAATCAACTCGTGAGAGATCCGCGAACCTCGTCGAGGAGCTTAAGATTACCGCGCTAATGCTTCTCGGTGAAACACGCAACGAGACTGAATGCCCGCTGTGTCATACTCAATTCAAAGCGGGGGATCTCATCGCCCATATCAATTCCGAGTTCAGCGCGTCAATATCTAAAGAGGAGGAGCGAGTTCTCACGCGAGTGCGCGAAGCAGAAGAAGCCGGCGAGTCTGCGGCGTTGGATGAGGTCGCGGCCAGATCTTTCGTGATCTTCGCAAACCGGGCGGGATTGCCGGTCGATGCAGCGCTAGCGAAAATAGCCGCAGCGATAGAAGCCGATAATGCCGATCTCTCGCAGTATTCGGACTCGATAAAGTCCATCCAGCAAGATCTGGAGCAAATGGACGAGCAGGGACTTCCATCGAGCGAGGTCGAACCTACTCGCGTCGAACTTGTTAAGTTGCGTTTTCCGTTGTCCGACTGGACGCAGGGTTCTATCATACAAGTATCTAGGGCCATTGCTTCATTCCGCCAAAACCAGCACAATAACCTTCAGGCCTGTGCTCAGAAAGCCGAAGAGCACAAAGCTCAGATCGGTGCAGTGTTGAAGGAGAGAATTGAAACCATCGAGCAGGCGAAAGTCAGTCTCGCCGCTCTTGAGCAGAATAGTGCGTCGGCAGCCAGTTTGGCGTCGAAACTTGCGGAGATCGGCGACACTTTCACAATCCCAAAGACCAAGCCGCTAGGGGAAGTAGCTGTAGAAGCGGAGGCCGTTAGACAGCTCGCCTCTGAGCTTGAAGCGGCGATACAGCGTGAAAGAGACAACAACATCATTCAGACGCAGACTGCAAACAGGAAGGCGGCGTTGACTGAGGCTCTCGGGAAGCTGCTGCCAAGGATCAGGCAACTTTCAGGATGCGTGAATGTTCTGCAGAGGCTGCAACGTGAACACTCATTGCACGCCGCAATGCAGGAGGCCATCAGCCACAATCGTTTAGCCATCGAGTCAATCTTCGGTCAGATTCACGCTCCACAAGAATTCGCAGGGCTAGGAGACGAAGTGACTACGCTTCGTCGCTTAGACGGCACGCTCGCGAAGCTTTCCGATATCAGCACGGGACAGCGCGCGGCTCTTGGACTTTCGATGTTTTTGGCGCAGAACATGAAGCTTACCCACGCTCCACCTATCATTCTAATTGATGATCCGATTGCTCATGTCGACGATCTGAACTGTCTTTCCTTCCTCGATTATTTGAGGGAAATTGCATTATCGAAGAGGCGGCAGATCTTCTTTGCTACGGCAAACGACAAGCTCGCTGCAATGTTCGAACGCAAGTTCGACTTCTTGGGGGAGGCCTTCCGCAAGATTGAACTGCATCGGGAGAGTGTGCCTCAATATTCATCCTGACTAGTCGTCCGTTAAGAAGGCGAATTGAGCGGGGCTGGACCGGCCAGCACGCGGCATAGTCGGACCAGGAACAGGCACAAGAGTTCTCTGAGCCAGGCTAGGATGCGGCGGAAGTTGTGGCCGACGGCTGAGAGGATGACGTTGGCGGCGTCTCCGGCACGGCCTTTGAGGTAGCAGCGACCGAGGTGACCTTCGGTCTTCATGTGGCCGATGATGGGCTCGATGGCGGAGCGGCGGCGCAGCTCGCGCTTGATGACGCCGAAGACGCCGCGCTTTTGGCCGGAGATGAAGACGCGACGTGGATTTTGAGCATCGTGGCCGCGGTATCCCTTGTCGACATAGGCCCGCTCGATCGGACATCCGGTGAGCGTCTCGGTCCGGTCGATGACGTTCCGCAAGGTGTGACCGTCGTAGGGATTTTCGGGCAGCGAGCTGGCATGCAGTACGAACAGGCCGCCGGGAGCTCGGCGATTGTTGGTGACGATGGAGGCCTTCACGCCGAACTCGTAAGGGGCTGAGGCCTTGCCTTTGCCGATGCACTCCACCTCCGGGGCATGAAAGGAATAGAGCATCCAGCCGCGCTGGCGCTGCTGCTGGGAGCGGATCTGGCTGGCTCGGCCAAGCGGAAGGGCGAATGCCTCCTCGAGGGCTGGCTGGCCCTCGATCTTGCGACGGATGTCGCGGATGATCCGGCCCAGCCGGCTGCGCAGGATACGCAACTGCCGCTGATGCCGCCCGAACTGTTTGGCATGGGCGTAGCGGCCGGCCATCATCGCAGCGGCCTTCGCCACGCGAGAATAGGATTGCCGGAGCCTGACGCTGTGCCTTCTCGCCAGGCGGTTGAGGCCCTGGATGGCCGCATGAAGCAGCTTGGCGTCGGTCGGGAAAGTGATGGCCTTCGGCTGCACCGTGGTGTCGATCGTGACGCGCTTGAGGTCCTGGCTGCGTAAGGCGCCGGCTTCGTGCGCCACCCGCAGGCTCTCGGCCAGCAGCAGCTCCAGCTTGTCGCCGAGCCGCTTGCGCCAATGGCTCAGGTCCGAGCGTTCGTGCGGGAAAGCGTGCCGGAAAAACTCTTCGCCGGTGAACTGGAAATAAGGGTCGTGGACGCAGCGCTCGCACACCCCCTCATCGGACAGCCCGTAGATATGCTTGAGCAACAACAGCCCGATCATGAAGCGGGTCTCGATCCCCGGCCGGCCGTTCTCGCTGTAGAGCGGCGCGATCTCGCCGTCGATGCAGTCCCAATCGATCTTGCCGGCAAGCAGAACCAACTCGTGCTTCAGATTGTATTGCGCGCGGCTGCCACCATCAGTGTTGAAAATGTTTAAATCCCCTAATCTGCAAAGCTCATTTTAGGCGCTTCCTAATTATGACTGAGTCGACATCCTCAAATCCAGAGCCTCTTTGCGGGCGCTTTCTTCTGCTTCCAGAGATCCGAGAGGGAGGGATGGGCACGATCCAAAAGGCCGTCGATCTGAGATCCAGTCATTTCGTTGCGGTCAAACGAATGAAGCAGCACGCTGATCAGGAGCGCTCCAATGCATCTTTTCAGCGCGAAGTCACTGCCCTGGAGCGGCTCAAGCATCCAAATATTGTTGAGTTGATTACGGTTGATCGCGATTCCACCGGACGCTGGTTTCTCGCCATGGAGTGGATTGATGAAAATCTGGAGGACTGGATTCTTCGTCGCGGGGCGGTGAGCTGGAATGCGTTTCTCAAGAACATCGGCTAGCGCTCTTGGAAAGCTGGAATCTTAGAATTGGGCGTGGGGGCGACTTTAATGCCGCGGTGATGAACTCCTCCAAAATCATTGCAGCAACCTGTGTCGGCATCGCTGGGACAAAAGGTGTCGACGACGTCGAGTTCGATCTGTGCATCGTGGATGAAGCGTCAAAAGCAACGGCTACAGAAATCCTAGTACCTCTGGCAAGGAGCCATCGATGGATCATCGTTGGCGATCCGAAGCAGTTGCCTCCATTTTTTGAAGACCTAGGCGAAGAGCTGATCGAAAAGTTCGACGAAAAGAGAGAGATTCGCGCGACCGTACTCGATCGAATGATTGCCGCCGCTCAAGGGCTGCCGTCGGCATGCCGTGCAGAACTTAAGATCCAGCGGCGAATGATCGAACCGATAGGCGATTTGGTGAGCGCATGCTTCTAGGACAAGACACTCCGGAGTCCCATTAAATCTCATGGGTTAAAGCTCACGCCCGAAATTGAGGCGCCTATAACTTGGTATACGACGTCCAAGGAGCCGCGAAGAGCGGAACGGCAAATTGGAAACACGTTCGAGAATCCGCTTGAAGTAGAGTGAGCCCGGATGGTCCTGGATCGTCTGGAGGGAGCTGGACATCGTCAAGCTAAGCAAATCACAGTGGCGGTCAGCGCCTTGGCTGCTGCCCCGCCATATCCACCACCGCGATCTCGCGACACAATGTTGATGCCCGGGTGCTTCGATAGCCACGCCCGAACGGTCGCAGTTTCCCTGTCGGGCAGCAGGGGAACGATCCGCCGGCGCTCCAAATCGCACACGATGGTCCCGTACCGACGATTTCTCCGGAACGCCCAGTCATCAATACCCACAACAAGCAAGGGATCCATCGGCATCGCCGTCCGCCGGCGGACCACCCGCAGCAAGGTATCGTTGCTGACGGGCAGCATGAGCCGCTTGGCGAAGCTTGCCGCCGCCCGGCCGCCGAGCGCCAACCCCAGGTGATGGACGATGTGTTCGAGCCGTGCCGTCCGACGCCGTCGAAGCGGAACGACGTCTTCTCCGAACCGCTCCGCGAAGATCCGCCGGCGGCAATGCAGCACCTCACATGTGAAGCGCCGCGTGAGTAATCGGAGGCGCACCTTTCTGCCCGCTGATGGCAAATCGCCCACGTGCCGGATGTAGCGGCTATGGACTCGGCGCGATAGTGTCGCGCACAAAGGGCACTGGGCCTCCGCAGCCTCTGACCGAACAGCCAGAATAACCGAATCCTCTGAATCACTTACGCCATCAAACACCAAACCACTCGGTCCTAGCGATGAAATTCGAAAGCCTGTCCGCATGGCGCCGATTCTCCGTTGAAGAACCACAGTCGCCGGCGAACTTCATCAGAAATGAGTCAGAGCCAATATTGCAAACGATGGCGTAATTGCGGTCGGCGCCCGCGGCACGAAGGGTCCGCTATCTTCTAGTCTTCCGCAATCTTACGAATCGGAGGGGCTATGAAGCAGTATGTTGGGCTGGCTGTCTCGCAGAAAGAAACGTCAGTATGTGTGGTCGACGAGGTAGGTCAGGTCTTGTTCGAGGGAAAGGCCAAGTCCGACCCCGGGACGCTCACGGCACTGCTTCGCAAGCGAGCTCCACACGCCGAGCGCATTGGTTTTGAGACCGGGGCGATGGCGAGTTGGCTTTGGCACGAGCTTCGTAGGGTTGATCTTCCAGTGGTCTGTATCGACGCTCGGCATGCGCACGCGGCGTTGTCAGTGCGCATGAACAAAAGCGATCAGAACGATGCTCGAGGTCTGGCCGAACTGGTACGGGTTGGGTGGTATCGAGAAGTCAAGGTCAAGAGCGAGGAAAGTCAGAAGATCCGTGCGATACTCGTGGCGAGATCCCGGCTCGTGGCCATTCGTCGAGATATCGAGAACCAGGTCCGCAGTCTCATCAAAGAATACGGCTTGCTGTTCCCCCGTGCGATCGGCCTGCAATTCCGCAATCAGGTTCGCGAGCTATTGGGTGAAGATCATCAGCTCCTCAGTGCGGTCGCGCCGCTTCTGTCGATCCATGAGCAGATCTGCAAGCAACAAGGCACATTCGACAACGAAGTCCGCCAGTTGGCGAAGTCGGATGAGACGACGCGTCGCCTGATGACGGTTCCTGGTGTTGGCGTGGTGACTGCCTTGACGTTCCGCAATACGATCGATGATCCATCGCGCTTCCGATCCGCATCAAGCGTCGGCGCCTATCTGGGTCTTACACCGCGGCGCAGCCAATCTGGCGAAACGGACATCAACGGAAAGATATCCCGATGGGGCGACCGTCTGCTCCGGGCTTACCTGTTCGAGGCGGCGACGGTGCTGCTTTATCGCACCAAGAAATGGTCTTCTCTCAAGGCTTGGGGAATAAAGCTTGCCAAGCGAATTGGCATGAGAAAGGCAAAAGTCGCCATCGCCCGCAAGATCGCCGTGATCCTCCACTGCGTCTGGGTCGATGGCACACCGTTCGATTGGGATCAGGCGAAGGAAGCCTGATTTTATTTATTAGCTCCTGGTCCGGTTCGCCGGACTGGCGATGTCCCGCTGGGAAGGTGGTTGTGACGACCTCGTTCATTCGGCTGGTGGCGGCTTGACCGTACCCCGCTGCAGACGTTGAGGCGTCCGCCCCGGACATCATCATGAGGCGCTGCGCGACCTCGGAAAGGACCATGACCCCAGCGATGGCATCAGGCTCAACGCCGCCAAACCGCAACCGGACTGGCATCGTCATCACCCGCGCTCGCCCTGTCTACGCAATGGCGGGCTCCGACAGGTCGAGCGCTACCGCCTTCAAGAAAGGAGACACCACTTGACATCAAACCGCAATTAAAGGGCCGAATGACATCAACGGCGTCGAATGCTTCGAAAAAGCTAAGGATGTTGTCGTCGAATGATTTGGCATCATTCGAAAGACTGCGTGGACTCCTCCAAAGCGACAATGTGACAACTGAAACGAAAACTTGCAACTAATAAGTGTGGATGGGTACTAGGTCGGAATTCGCTACCGCTGCACATGCGCGCCGTACAAGAAAGATACACAACCAAAGTCGGAGAGCCATCTTCGGGCTGGATTAGGCCCCAATGTAATCTTGTTATTGAAGTGCTCCGAGTTGTGATACACGGCAATGCCGCTTTGGACCTTTCTTCTACGAGCGAGTTTTATGGCACTGCACCCCGATTTTCCTGAGTCTCCCTACGAAATACTCTCCCCGCATACTCGCTGGTTTCCGGCTGCAGAAGAGCTTCGCAGTACCGCGTATGAAAAGCTGCTACCGCCGCTGGTTGCCAAAATTCGCGAAGAGGTGGAGGCGTGGCGGGACGCAGGATACTCAGGAGCCTCGAACACATCCCGCGCATTGTTGACTTGGTGGTTTGAGACCGGCCACCTCGTCGAACAGGCGGACGGCACTCAAATGGAATTCCGCTACTACTTCGCCCAGCGCGAGGCCGTCGAGACCGTTATCTGGCTCTACGATGTACGAGGTGCGCGGGACAAGTACGACCTCCTGCGCTTTGATGCTTCCGGCGCTGTGTCCGCCAATATGTTCGATGAAGACTGGCTGCGTTTCGTGGTCAAAATGGCCACGGGCGCGGGAAAGACTAAAGTGTTGTCGCTGCTGATCGCATGGAGCTATTTCCACAAGAGTTATGAAGCAAACTCGAACCTTTCACGAAACTTCCTGCTGATCGCACCCAACATCATTGTGCTGGATCGGCTGCGCGTAGATTTTGATGGGCTTCGTATCTTTTTCAACGATCCGATATTGCCGGACAATGGCCATGCGGGGCGCAACTGGCGAGACGACTTTCAAGTTGCGCTCCATATTCAAGATGACGTCCGCATCGTCCGTCCGGCGGGCAACATTTTTCTCACAAATATTCATCGAGTCTATCTTGGCGATGTGCCGGAACCTTCGCTCGAAGATGATGATCTTCGTGACTATTTCCTAGCACCGTTTGGGGCACAGCCTGCTGGCAAGACGAATGATAGCAACACAGACCTCGGTGAAATCGTACGAGAGATTGATGAGCTAGCCATATTCAACGATGAGGCGCACCACATCCATGACCCGAGCATGGCCTGGTTTCAGAGCATTCAGGACATCCACCACCGCCTTCTGCAAAAGGACCTTCGGCTAGCACTTCAGATCGATGTGACAGCTACGCCACGGCACGACAATGGCGCGATCTTCGTTCAAACCGTGAGTGACTATCCCCTCGTCGAAGCGATCGCCCAGAACGTAGTCAAGCATCCCGTGCTCCCGGACGCCGCCAGCCGCGCAAAGCTTGCCGAGCACAAGAGTCCGCTTATCACCGAAAAGTACGCCGACTATCTGCAACTCGGCGTCGAGGAGTGGCGCAAGTGCTATGCTGAGCACGAGAAGCTAGGCAAAAAGGCCGTACTTTTCGTCATGGTTGACGATACCAAGAATTGTGATGAGGTCGGATCATACTTGCAGAAGGTTTGTCCGGAGTTGCAGGACGCAGTTCTTGTGATCCACACCAAGAACAACGGTGAGATTTCCGAAGCGGCTTCCGGCAAAAAAAAAGAGGAGCTGGACCTTCTGCGCGAGCAATCCAATGCGATTGATGGTTGGAAATCGCCATACAAGGCAATCGTTTCGGTGCTGATGCTCAAGGAGGGGTGGGACGTTCGAAACGTCACCACCGTCGTTGGGCTACGCGCGTTTGCTGCCAAAAGCAATATTCTGCCGGAGCAGACGCTCGGGCGTGGCTTGCGCCGGATGTATTTCGGCAGCGAACAAGGCGAAACGGTCTCCGTTATGGGCACTCCCGCATTTATGGATTTTGTCGAGTCGATCCAAAGCGAGGGCGTAACTTTCGAGCGCGTTGCCATGGGCGGCGCCTTTGGACGAGAGCGGCAGGACTCTCTGATCGTCGAAGTGGATTCGGAAGCACCGGATAAAGATATTGATTCGCTCGATATTGCGCTGCCGCGACTGACCCGGCGCTTTAATCGCGAGTTCAAGGACCTCAGTGAGCTTGACCCCGGAGCGTTTAAGAACCCGAAGTTGCCTGTCAAGGCATTCACGCCCGAACAGACCCGCGAGATTGTTTTCAAGACCATGCTGGATTCGGAGGTCGATCATACGATCCAACTCGACAACAGCGGAAACGCAGATTATCGCTCTGTTGTCGCGTTTTTCGCACGGCAGCTTCTGAAGGATCTGCGACTGGTGGGCGGCTATGATCTACTTTATCCCAAGGTCAGGACCTTCATTCGCGATCATCTGTTCGTCCGGACGGTCGATCTCGAAGACCCGGTAGTTCTGCGCAATCTGTCGGAGCCTGAAGTTGGCAAGGTGCTGTTCGATCACTTTCGGATGGCGATTAATGCGCTTACTATTCGCGACAGCGGCAGTTCGCGCATTGAAGGCCACATCCGATTGCGCGACACCCGCCCGTTTCGTACCGAACCGCGCGATTTTTTGCTGACCAAACGGTCAGTCTTCAACCGGATAGTCGGCGAAGCGAATGCGGGCGGGCTCGAGCTGGCGTTCGCGTCGTTCCTGGACACAGCGCCGGATGTACAGGCATTTGGCAAGAACTACATGGCGGTGGGTTTCAAGCTGGACTACGTGAAAGCAAATGGCGACCTTTCAACCTACACGCCTGATTTCATCGTGCGAACCACTGATGGCTCGGTTTGGATCGTCGAAACCAAAGGCCGTGAGGAGTTGGACGTGCCGCAAAAGATGGCGCGGCTTGGTCAGTGGTGTGCAGACGCAACGGAAGCTAGTGTTAGCGAAGGTGCGCGGCGTTTTGGGTTTGTCTACGTCGACCAAGAAAGCTTCGAGAAGCATAAGCCAACGTCGTTTGCAGGATTGATCGGCACCTTCCGTGAATACCAAGAGGCCCACTGATGGCGCGCCACGACAAGCAATCGTATGACCTCAGCGAAGCAGAGCAGCGCGACCTAGTAACACTCATTCAACAGGGAAAATCCCTACCCGAAAAGTACCGCTTTATCCTTTTTGAGGACAAGCGTGAGGTCGAGCTTGTTTGGAACGGCAAAAGTCGCGACGTATGTACCACCGTCCTACCGTTTCAATCGTTGGAGCATATCGACGAACCTCGTACCGAGACCAGAACGCAAGAAGACCTGTTTGATAGCCGGGGTCGCCAGCTACGCGGGTGGACGAATAAACTGATTTGGGGTGACAACAAGCTTATTTTGTCTTCGTTGAAGTCCGGGGCATTGCGCCAGCAGATCGAGGATGCCGGCGGCCTGAGGCTCATCTATATCGATCCGCCTTTTGATGTCGGCGCAGATTTTAGCATGGACATTGAAATCGGCGGCGAGACCTTCCACAAGGAAGCAAACTTGCTGGAGCAAATTGCTTATCGTGACACATGGGGGCGCGGAGCGGATAGCTTCATCTCAATGATCTATGAGCGGCTAGTTCTGATGCGCGATCTCTTGGCCGAGAACGGCTCAATATACGTCCACTGCGACTATCGAGTTGCCGGATATATTCGAATTGCTCTCGATGAGATTTTCGGCAGAGAGGCTTTTGTCAATCAAATTACGTGGAAACGGACAACCACAAAGAACGATTATACTCAAGGAGCATTCAATTGGCCTCGCATTCACGAAATCATCTTTTACTATGCGAGATCAGCCGGCTCAAAGCCCTACTTCAATCAACAGTTCACACCCTATGACGAAGAGTATCTTAAAACGAAATATTCGTACCGCGATCCCGACGGCAGAAGGTACCGGCTCGACAACTTGACAGCGCCCGGTGCTGGTTCGCGTGGACATCCTCAATACGAGTTGATGGGTACCACCAGATTCTGGCGATACAACAGAGACAAAATGGAGAGGCTTGTCGCTGAGGGCAGAGTCGTTAAGACAAACCCGAACGCTGTCCCTGCGTATAAGAGATACCTAGATGAGATGCCGGGTGTTGCAATTGGCGATGTGTTTGCCGACATCGACGCCATTAACTCTCAAGCGGATGAACGATTATTTTATCCCACTCAAAAGCCAGAGGCGCTACTTGAGCGCATAATTTCTGCTAACAGCAAACCGAATGATCTCGTGGCAGATTTCTTCTGCGGCTCTGGAACTACTGCGGCCGTCGCTGAAAAACTTGGACGCAAATGGATTTGCACCGATCTGGGCAAGTTTGCGATCCACACGACTCGAAAGCGATTGATCGCGGTGCAGCGGGAAAGGAAGCTTGCAGAAGAGGAGTTTCGAGCTTTCGAGGTGCTGAACCTTGGCCGTTACGAGCGGCAGGCCTACCTGAATGTCGCGGGGCGATTGACTGGAGCGCAGAAAGCGCAAGTCCTTGCGCAAAAAGAGGGCGAATTTCGTGATCTGATTCTGCGAGCTTACAAGGCCACGGGCTTTGGCGGAAACGGGGGCGCGGAAGCGCAAGACGGGTTTTTTCACGGCGCACGTAACGGGCGCCTAGTCGTGATAGGCCCAATCAATCTGCCAGTAGGACGCTTGTTCGTTGAAGAAGTCGTAATGGAGTGTCGGAAGCGTGGTGCATCCCGTGTTGACGTGTTGGCTTTTGAATTCGAGATGGGATTGTTTCCCGCTGTTCTCGAAGAGGCGCGAAGCAAGGGCATTGATCTCGTGCCTAAATACATTCCGGCCGAAGTTTTCGACAAGCGGGCAGTAGATAAGGGGCAGGTGGTATTTCACGACGTTAGTTTCGTCGAGGCAACGCCGCGATATGAAAAGAAGAACAAGCTGGCCGTCAAAATCGAACTCACCGATTTTTCCGTTTATTACACCCAGGGAGCGGCCGAGGCCGCGATTGCTGCGATGAAAGAGGGCAAGAACGACGTCATCTGCGATCGGGGACAACTGTACAAGGTGAGCAAGAGCAAGGACGGGATTGTAAAGAAAGAGAAGCTCACCAAACACTGGACCGATTGGGTGGATTACTGGGCGGTGGATTTCGATTACATGCAACGCAAGGAAATCATCAAGGTCGCGGTAGGTTCAGGAGTTGGCGGGGTTACTTCACTGCCGGGATCTGAGCCGCCGCAGGGTGAAATGGCTATGCCGCAATTCGAGGAGCGATGGACCGGAGGCTACATATTTGAGAATGAATGGCAAAGTTTCCGGACCCGTCAGAACCGCGAACTTGAGCTAGTAACCTCCGTGCACACCTATGATCGGCCGGGCCGATACACCGTGGCGGTGAAGGTAATCGATATCTTCGGAAACGACACGATGACACTTGTGCCGGTCAATGTCGGTTGAAGGTCCGTCGCCGATTAGTCTCGTGCAGGTACCTGCACCGGTGTTAGGACAAATCGAAAGTGGACTGTCTTCGGCCAACCCGGAATAGAGGCATTTTCGAACTGTTTGAAGCCAAGTGGCGTCAATAAGTAGGATAGTAGCGGGCCGCCCGGATTTAACGCATGCGCGAGTCTGGGAGCGCCCCGTAGAGGGGTTGGCTGACCTTAGCATTCGATATTTGCCCTATTCGCCAAATAGCCTCAGCGCGATGCTTCACTGTGGCTGGCGCATTCGCGAAAAAGTTCCTCGCCGCCCTTGGTGTCCGAAATATTCCGCCGCTGATGAGCGCTGTCGTACGCGAGCGACCTCGGATGTCCGTAAGTAGAATCGATATGTCGACCTAAGCAATCTTGACGGTATCGCAGTTGCATTCGACTATTATCAAGCCCTGTTGGATCTCGATCGCGGATACGCGGCTAGTAGAAATCTTGAAACGCTCGAATTTACGGCGGCTTTGCCGGAGGCCGCGGAATTGGTCCTGGGCTGGGCGCGACGCCTGTAGCGGGGCTCGAAGGTGAGGGCGTTACATCGTGTAGAGTGTGGACACCGGCGGCAACGAGAGCTCCGATCAACAGTACATAGACAACAAGCAGTACGCCGCGGGTCTCCCGATAATTCTTCATCGCTTGTTCGATCGGCGTTTCAGCGATTTCTTCCCGCTCGCGAACGGAGATGTAACTAAAAAGACTTTGCATCCAGCTCCGTCGGGACGAGGCTTGGCTTTGGAAGAACGCGCCATTGATCCGCCACTGCAATGCGAACGACAGGCCGATGAATACGGCGGCCGCAAAGTAGAATAAGGAAGAGATGAGAGGACCCGGTGTCTTGGCCGCATCTCCCAGGATCTTCAGTATAAAAGGCGCTGCCGAGACGGCCAGGTCGCGCCAGAGCGTAGCCGCAAGATCCTGCGCCCGTTGCGCTACCTTCTGAGTTTCATCAATCACGGTCTTGCGGAGATCGGCGAGCGCCTTCAGAGTCTCGCGGCTCGATGATTGAACGTGAGCTTCATAGGCAGCTTTGGCAGCCTCAAGCGCCTGCTCCAATGTCATGGCGAGATCTTGCTGAGGACGGCTGGCCCGAGCCAACTCACCGGAAAAGAGCAGGTGGCGTGCCTCGACATCTGTCCCCGAAAGAAAAACCCAGTTGGCGGATTCAGTCAACCGAGAACGAGCGCCGGGCAGGGCAGGATCATCGGCTCTAATGCGATAGATCGGAGGCGTCGCCGCCGCTTGCAGCCAGACCTGGCCATCCTCGAGCCAGGCGCGGGAGACGAGACCGCCCAACAGTCTGCGGGCAGAAACCGTTTCCCAAGCTTGGTACGCCGGCGATGAAACCGCTGGCGCGGCCAATAATAGCCAGGGATTGAGATCGGTAACGATTTCACGGTCGGGGACAAAGTCACGAACATAGCGAGTGGGGTCGATAGACCCAAGCAAAGGCTCGGCTCGCGGTGGCGTTTGCGCGAAATCCCATGAAGCGAACTCCAATCCTCGTGCGCGAAATGCCTGAGTGGAATTGAAGTCGGCGATCGCGAGGCGCGGAAGGACAGTTCGCTGCGCCAAATATTGTGGGATGTCGGACTGGAAGATAAAGAAGGCGCAGCCGTCGGCAGTTGGCTTTCCGAGCGTGATCACGATCTCACGGGTCGAATCAAAGATATCACCCCCAACGAGATCACCACCGAGACCCGGATTATAGACTTGCAAGGACGAGAACGGCGGTGGGACATCGTCGACGAAGCCGAGCCAGGCGACCTGCGCATCGACGGACGGTAGCCGGCCTCGCAACACGAGGGCGTCAATACGTTCGTCCGCCACGGCGCCGTTCGCGACAAGCTCACGTACGCGTTCGACCAGATGTGTTGATCTCGAAGTCATCGAGTGTGATCTTGTCCCTGATGATAATCTCGCCCCTGTCGCGGTTCACCGAAATGACTGAAGACATCAAACCGACAGGGAAGGTCAATTTGACCCCGCTTGCCGTCTCAACGCGACGGTTCTTGGGAGCCTGAATTGCGTTCTTTTGGAGCACGAACGATTCGCCCGCCATTCCTTCGCGCTTCAGCTTTGCCTTGAAGTCGGTCAGCACGGGGCTATCATCAGGCAGCGGCCCGAAAATGCTCTTCAGCCAATTTTCAGCACTTTCGCCGTCGACAGAACCGCCTGACTGGCTGGCGTCGTAGAGGCGTTGCGCCAGATTTTTCATCGTGTCCTGCGGAAGTATGTCTTTGTGCTTGTGCGCAATGTTGCGCGTGACCTCGACGATTGTCCTTGTCAGCTCCTCTTCCGTTCGCTGGCGTCGCACGAGCAAGAACTGTTCGAAATAGGCCGCAGGCCGCTGCGGATTTTGACGATCGACAACGCAGATTTCGTCGCGCTCTTTGCCGAGCTTGATGAGCGCGGCCTTCTGCAGGGCATTGCGGTTCTGGACAAAAGTCCGCTCAATCTCGCCGAAGGTCGGCTTCGGCTTGCCCGAACGGCCGCGGCTGACGTCGTAGTCGTAGCTGAGAACCTTTTCGTCCTCGAATTTCAGAAGTGCATATAATCGGCCACCTGAACAAGACAGCGAGAAGATCAAGAAGGCACCGACAGCCGTGCTGCCTCCGTGAGCCTCATTGAACGCTGTCGCGAGTTTCTCGCTTTCCTCCTGGAAAGTTGCCCTATCCCGGCTGATCCGCGCCAGTTGCGCCCGCACCGGCGCGTCCGCGAGAAACTCGTATCGGTTTCCGCTGTTGACCGATCGGACGCGGCCCAGGAAAAAAGCTGCGTGTCGACCGGCATCGAACGCAGTCAGTAGCTGAAAATGTTCCTCTCCCGGGCCGACAATATGAAAAACGCTCTGATCGATGCGCAGGCTTTCGAGTTCCTGCTCAGTAAGGAAGGCCATTCATCACCATAGAACAAAAAGAGAACTGATCGCAATCACGCCGCTCTTTTATTCCAAAATTTGCGTCGTGTTCCGTTAAGAATCTTGCACCTTGTTAAGAATTCCACCCCCAACGTGTGGTCGGGCGCCGGTCTGTTGAACGGTGAACGAGCCGCCACGCCGCTAAATGGATTGCTGGTCCTCTCAAAAGTGTTCCCTTGGGTGGGGCGAGGGAGAACCCCAACGGTTTTCGCGAAGACATTTCACATTTTCCGTGTTGTGTGAGTGTTTTTCACGGTGTAAAAGGTTTTTGCGGCTCAAAGGCCAAATTGAGAGTGAAATTCACGACCGAGAAGGTTTTTCACGGATTTGGGACAATGGAAATAGAGTTTTCAGGGCCCGTGAGTATTTTTCATGACCGGAGGCTGCCGGAAGTGGCAACTCCTGCTGGCTATGCTGCGCTGATTGACGCCTACAACCTATCCGCCCCGGTCCCGCGCTTGCTTTCGGCCATCGGAACAAAGCACCGGATCATTGAGCAAGGGGGATGGCGCATCTATACGCCACGCCATGCGCCGGACGCGACGCTTGAGGGACATCTCACCTTCGCTCTCAAGAATGAAGGACTCGATCTTGCAATCCTGAAGCGGCTTTTCCTCGCCGTGAACGAGGATCAGGTTGCGGACCTTGTAAGACAGAAGCCGACCGGTCTGTACACGCGTCGTATCTGGTTTCTCCATGAATGGCTGTTGGAGCGCCAACTCAATCTGCCTGCGGCAGATAAGGTCTCTTACGTCGATGCCGTCGATACCGAACTCCAATACGCTACCTCCGGGCAGAATTCGGCACGGCACCGCGTCCGCAACAATCTGCCAGGAACACTGGAGTTCTGCCCGCTTGTTTTCAAGACTCCAGCACTGGGCGAGTTTATGGCGCAGGATCTCAAGGAGCGCGCCCGTGTCGTGGTGAGCCAAGTCCCGAAGGATCTGCTCGCGCGAACTGCCGCCTTCCTTCTCCTCAAGGATTCAAAGTCAAGCTACGTCATTGAAGGAGAGAGACCGCCACAGGACCGTATCCAGCGATGGGGCAGGGTCATCGGTGAAGCGGGACGGGCACCGCTCGACGAGGCGGAGTTTTTGCGCCTGCAGCGCATCGTGATCGGCGATGAGCGCTTCGTGAAACTTGGTTTCCGGAACGAAGGTGGTTTCGTCGGCGAGCATGAACGCGAGACGCAAAGACCTATCCCGGATCATATCAGCGCGCGTCACGAAGATATCCCCTCCCTCGTGCGCGCACTGATCGCGTTCGATCATGCGGCGGAAAACGAGCTTGATCCTGTCGTCGCTGCCGCCGTGCTCGCCTTCGGGTTCGTCTACATCCACCCGTTCGAGGACGGCAACGGACGCATTCACCGATACCTGATGCACCATGTTCTGGCACGGCGCGGATTCAATCCCGCCGGGATCCACTTTCCGGTTTCTGCCGCGATTCTCGACAAGATTAGCGAATACAAGAGCGTGTTGGAAAGCTATTCGACTAGATTGCTTCCATGTGTTGAATGGGAGTCGACCCCACAGGGCAACGTCAAGGTCTTGAACGATACAGGTGATTTTTATCGTTTCTTTGACGCGACGCCCCACGCCGAGTTTCTGTACGAATGCGTGCAGAGGACCATCGAACAAGATCTTCCAAAGGAAACGCAATTTTTACGGAGCTTCGATACCTTCCGCGCGGGCATCGAGAACATGATCGAAATGCCGGAGCGGACGCTCAACAACCTCTTCGGATTCCTGCAACAGAATGGAGGGCAACTCTCAAAGCGTGCCCGCGACAACGAATTCTCCGAACTAACGCCGGATGAAGTCACGAGGATTGAGGAGCTTTATCAAGCGGCCTTCTCGAAAGACTCTGGAACGGCGAGTTGACTGTGTCAGGGTGCCACCTTCATTGAATGGGGCCTGTCGGCTCAGATGCTGGTCGAGCCCTTGATAAAAAACAGCGCCCTCTGTCGGCGTGGTCGCAGCTAAGACGCGCCGCATCGGTGAGTTTTGACCCTGGGAGGTTATCTTCTTTTTCTTCTTTATCCGCATCCCGCCAGAGTTTCCCCGCAGAGGACTGTACGCGCGCGTCTCGCGCGTGGATTCCTTGAGCACGAGCGCTCATCGCCGTGCATCCTTCGAATTTGATTGCATCGATGCCGACTATGTTGATGGCGCCGGACCGCGGCTCTTGGACGGGTTTCGTGCTGAACAGACCAAACCATTCGCGCTCCTGCGCGTAGTGACGACACCAGCCCGATTTGGCCACTTTGCGGGCGCGACACCGGGGCCAGCCGATTGGTTTATCTCGAGATCGAGCCAGCCGGCTCCGGCCTGCCGGCATGGCACGCTCAACTTGAAGGCAACGGCTACTCGGCGCACGCACGCGGAGTCCTCACCTACGCGCGGCAGCTTGATACACCGGACGAGACCCGGGGACCGCGATCGAGACCCCAAACTCTCGGTGCCGCTGCCGCCCCACGGCTGGGGCTGCCGCGTTCGCTCGTCACTGCCTGTGCGCCATTGCCGAAGCCGGCAACGCGCGACGCAATATCGACTGTTCTCTAGCGTGTCCCACAAGCGGCATCTGTCCTGGACGCCGCAGCATTCTTCAGTGGCGCCGCTACCAGCGTATTCTCAGAGGCATCAGCGTATTTGAAGTCACCGCTAGATCATCAGTGGCATGCCTTGCGCATGTTGCACGACGCACAGGCGTTGGGCTCTTCATATCGAGAGCTTAAGGCTTCCAAATATATTCTTGCTTTATTCAGTGTGCTTTCCCAAGCACGTCGGGACGGGGTGCGGTTTGCCGCGCTCACCTAGTGCGTCACCCATAGTCAGCTCCTATGGTTGCTAAGTTTCTCAACATCAACCCGCCCTCGAAGTCGTCAAGACGATGCTAGTGTGGCTGGCCGATCCAGGTACAAAAGTAGTCCATGTGAACCAATCGCTCCTCTCGCTTCAGAGCTGGCGATTGTGGAAAGGCTTGCTGTGGCCTTTGCTCAGCCGGGCAATAGGGATCGCGCGCAAGCATGGTCGTGCCGCCCGTCATGTGCCGACGATACAGATATGACCTGGCCACGCATCCCCCGCCGCATTTGGCGAGCAACGAGCACCCGCTGCATCCCTCGACTATTTCCGGATTTGCGTTGCGCTGCCTGAACCCCCGAAATTGCGGGCTGGAAATGATCTCCGACAGCTCATTCGTCAGCAGATCGAATTCCGACTCGTAGTCATGTAGATAGACGCAAGGACTCACATGGACATTGCCGTCTGGCGAGATCGAGTGGATTCTGAATGACGTTCCTCCGCAAGGACATCGCCGAGCCTCCGAGGTGTTGGTCACCGCCGCGATGGGAGGTTCGCCCAGGTCCACGGGATCGCACAACTCCATCAGCCGGGCGAAACCGGCATAGTACATGCTCGGCGGAAGCGCGATCCTCACATGCGCGGGCTCGGTCGCCTTGATCGGGTTGATCCGGAACGTTGGCGTCGTGCGATTTCGCCAACTTGGCGGGTGCTCAATGTGCCCGATGGAGAAGTTCCAGTTCATCGCCGCCATGATGCAAGTCCGCGAGATGCCCTCGCGGCGGCAGATATCGAGCGCCTCCACAGCTTGCCGAAAGATGCTAGCTCCCCGATTTTCATTGTGTTCGTCTTCGAACGGCGAGTCGAACGAGACGTCGCAATCGTTCAACAGGCGAAATTCCCGATAGTGATCCTTGTACAACCGCACCAACGATATGCCGCTGGTCGTGGGGCCCACCAGGATGTCCTCGTCCGCGAGCCTCCTGATGATGTAGGGCAGCAAGGTCGCCTTGGGGGTCGATCCGTTGGTGAAGAGCAGTTCATTTCCGCCGAGATTGACCGTTTCAACGCCGTGCTTCTTCAATTGATCGACGATCCGATCGATCATCTCGACGGTAAGGTCGCTCCCCTTCTCCCTAGCATTCATGCTGTAGCAGTGCGTACAGCAATATGGACAATCGTTCCCCAGCGTCCAGCCGATAGTCTTGATCGCAACCTCGCACTCGGGCAGGTCGCCGAACTCCTGCACCGGGCCCACGTTGAGGTTATAGTGTTCGAGCCGGTCGAAGCTGATCGCGAATGGCTTTGACATTTTGAGCCTTCTCATCCGAAGAAAGGATTGGCGTCGGCGTCATACACCAGCCCGGCCGACGCGTAGGCGTGGTCAACCCGTGTCGCCAGCGTCTGGTATTTGATCTTGTTCCCTGCGACCTGAGCGTCAACAAGGCCATGGACGTCATGCTCACCCGACTCAACGGCGTCCAGGAGGAGTTCCATAAAGGCGAGGTCGTGCCGCCGTAGTTCGGTCGCAAGCGCGTGGAGTTCGACCAGTTCCTCGTCCTCGAATGCCTTTGGCGCGCTGATGGCGTCGATCGCTTTGTCGTAAGGGCGAAGATGGCTCTTGTGCCAGCGCTCTAGGCCCGTATAGGCCTGAACCACGTCTTCGGCGGCCAGACGATAGTTTCGGTTGCCAGTCCCATCCTCGTTGGCGTCGATCAGATTGCGTTCTCGCAGCAGCCTCGTGAACGGCGTTCCTTCGGCCGCATACATCTCGGAGAAAATTCCCTTGCTGATCGTCCAAAAGTAGTCCGACATGCGACGGTGATTTTCCCGCAACTCTTCCATCGTCGTGCCGTGATCAAAGAGAATGTGCCCGGCTTGCACGTAGATGCCGTGTTTTTGAAGACATCAAGGGCTTGCAGGTTTTGATCAACGCTTGCACTCTTCGCCATCCTCTTCAATGCGGATTCCGAATAATTCTCAATACCGCACGAAAACGCGAAGAAGCCCGCCCGCTTGAGCTGCCTAATTGCCTCGTCGGTCACGCGATCCGCTCTGATCGAACCTCGCAAGCTTACGCGCAGGCCTCGCGATTGAATATCGTCGGCAAGTTCACGGCACCACAGCTCGTCTCGACGCGGCTCAATAAGGCTGTCGTCGATGACTTTGAAACACGTCGCCCCGAGCCGGCTAACCTGCTCCAACTCGTCGACGTAGTTTTCGATCGAACGCTGCCTCCAATGCGAACCATCCGATACCTTCGCAAAGGCAACGATCGAGCAGAACGTGCAGTGGGCCGCGCAGCCGCGTGACGAAAGCACGTGCACAGCGCTCCGCCGCTCAAGTGAGGCGCGGATCGTGTCGCGGCTAGGAAAAGGTATGGCGTCAAGGTTCGCGGCCGCTGGCCTGAGCCCGTTACGAACGATCCTGCCGTCGTGTTTGTAGCTGATACCTGAAATGTCAGAGAGGTCCAGTTTACAGAATGCGAAGTGCTCGCTCAACGCGCAGACAGTTTCTTCGGCCTCGCCGAGGACCACGACGTCGAACCCAGCGTTCAGGAACTCATCCGGGTGAAACGTCGGCCCGTAGCCGCCGGCGATCGTCGGGGTTTGTAGACCACGCTGACGAAGCAGCTGCATGACTTCGATTGCCCGAGCCATATTGGATCGGTAGCAGGAAAATCCGATCCACAGCGGAACTGGCAGCCGGGCTATCGAATCTGCGATCTCGTCACTCGTCAGACCGCCCAGCCAACCGTCGATGATTAGGACATTCGCCCCCTTGCTTCTGAGAATACTCGCCAGGTAACCGAGCGCCAAATTTTCCTCGGCGGTACGGTGCGTGATCGGCGCTGGCGTAGCCAGAACTATCGGCGGAATACCGCGTAAGGGTAAGGCTGCCTCGCGCAACGCGAGCCTCTCGGTATTCCGTGTACAGTTACGACTAGCTGTGAACGACACTCAGAGGTGCTTCCCATTGACGCTCCTAAGATGCCAGTTGTGCAGAGCTCTCTGAGGAGATTCACCACGACAGCGTAGTCAACGGCAAGGGCAAGATCATTGCCGAAGACAGCAGCTTAACCCTGCCAAGCGATATCCATAGCTGGCTGGTCGGCAAAGAGATCGATCTCACGGCCATCCAAGGAGTTTGCCTCGAAGCCGGCGCCATGAGCAGCTTCATCTATAACTATGCTCGTGCGAACACGAGCATGCTTGTGACCTAGTTCGCGGTGCGGGTTTACTTCATAATCTCTTCGGCCTCTGCACGAAACGCGTGGCGCGAGCCATCTCGTGAATAGAACATGTGGCCGCCTGGAAAGACTACGAGTTTGACGCGCGGTGCTGAGGCAAATGGCGGCAATTGGTCGAGCACGATCTGTGATCCGAGATAAGGCGTGACGAGGTCAAACAGGCCGTGCCCGACTAGCAATTTCATCTTCGGGTCCGTTGCGCGAATCTGGCGCAGCTCCGACAGCGACTCCGGAGGCCCGCGGCCGTAATCCCAAGCCTGCCCGACCGCGCCGTTGACTAGCTCATAGGAGCCGTCCGGCCGCCAGTTTAGCTTGCGCGTAAGGAGATCGACAGTGGCGCTGGTCAGAGGTGCGAGCAGCTTGTCGCTCGACGGATCGCCGGAAAGATAGAAATCCGAGTCCGGATACGGATCGAGGCCACGCACTGAAGCGTCATATTTGCCGATTAACTTGCCGTTCTTACGATCGAACTCACGGCGAAACGCGGCGAGGTCGAAGCGGCCCGCGAGCCTGCGACTCACCGCCTGATCGATGCCGGTCAGCGCCGCGACCTTGTCGGCCAGACGCGTGGTCGCTTCCTTGTCCGCCTGACCTTTGATGAGGTCGATCAGAAACTCTCCGCGTGCATAAGCTTCCACGTCGGCGAGATCGGCTCGCTTTACCGGACCCTCGGCTTCACGCTGGGTCGCGACATAGCTCGGCAGTGTTGCGATGTATTGCAGCAGGCCAGTGCGGGCATATTGGCCGTAGTCGAAGATTGGCGAGACCATTATCAGGCCCTTGACGCCTATGCCCTGCCGCATCTGCAACTGGTGCACAACCTTTGGCCCGCGAATGCCCCCATAGCTTTCACCCACGATGTATTTCGGCGACAACAGCCGGTCATGCTTTTCGAGCCAGCGACGGACCACCAGCGCGAGCGCGTTCACGTCGCCGTCAACGGAAAAGAGCCGCTTGCGCACATCATCGCCGGTCCCCACGAAACGGCTATAGCCTGTGCCTACGGGGTCGATAAACACCAAATCGGTGAAATCGAGCCAAGTCTCCGCGTTTGGCCTCACCTCCGGAAAAGTGGATGGCGTGACCTCGTCTGCATTGATCGGCAGCCGCCACGGTCCGGCATTGCCGAGCTGCAGCCAGGCCGATGATGAGCCCGGTCCTCCGTTGAAGAAGAACGTTACCGGGCGCGTGCCGCGATCGGTGCCGTCAAGCTGATAGGAGGTATAGACTATGTCGGCCTCCGGCTCGCCCTTCTCGTCGAACAGGCGGATGGAGCCGGCCGTCGCGATGAAAGAGAGCGTTCGCCCAGGGAGATCAAGCGTTTGCCTGGTGCTGGAGTCCGGCGGCAGGCGATGCTGCTCGGCCGCCGACGGCGTACTCGGCGCTTGGCCGGCGCGTTCGCCGGGGCCGCCGTTCTGGCCGGCCGGCGTTGTGGCATTGGCGCGCGGCGGCGGATTGTCTGCCCGCACGCTCTCCATGATCCCGCAGGCAAAAAGGATCAACGCAAGAGAGGTGCTGCGCAGTGCAGTCGACGACATAGAGGTTCTCCTGTGCAGGGTCTGCACTGTTGGTGCGCGAGGCGTGTCTGTCAAAACGACCTAGTCACTAGCCCATGCGTGGGAACAACAAACCTACTAGAGTCAGCAGTTGTCACCGTCGGCGGGTGCACGCTCGATGTCGCGGGAACTGCTTCAGTTTTTGAGGGATCTCCGACAGCGATTTCTCAAAATTCTGGAGATACGCGTCTCGCGATGATGAATAGTGGACCAAGTCGCGAAGTTCGAAAACCTGTGGAAGCTCCCGTCGATACACGTTTATCCTCCGCCACACCAAAGGGCGGCGACCAGAGCGAAAATCGCGGCGCCCGCGAAACTCTTAGTGACCGCTGACGTAGGCTTGCTCTGATTGTAGGTGATTCAACAGATCGGCCAGGTCGTCGGCGTCTTCCAGGGGAAGGCCATTTTGGGCGACGTCATTGATCAGCGCAGCAAAACCAGTGCGGATGTCGTAGACCGTCCAGCCGTTCGTCTCGGCTCGAATATCGTATCGTGCAGTCATTCCTGATCATGATACGTGGCATGGTTGTTTTCAAATCTTGTTTGCAAGTGGAGAGAACGATGCATTTCCGTTTTGCATGGCGCATCCGGCTTCGCCGGTCAGGCTCTAGTCTTACTGAGTCAGAAACGTGTCTAATTCAAACGGTCGCGGGCGATGTCCTGTGAGAATCAGTTAGCGGTTGAGATTCAGGCGTCGGCAACGGGGGCTGATATGGATCTCCGGACATCAGGCGGTAGTGAGTTCAATCGAGTCGAGCGGAACTGTTCGAGCCGGATCAAGAATCTGACAGGCCGTTTCCATCGCTTCCAGATGGCGGTGGTCTTGTCGGGGAAGAGACTTGACGTTTGCCGTGGTTGGGAGTGCATCGCCGTGGTAGAGCCGTCCCCAGAGAGGGCTCTTCCAGCCGGCGAGGTCTCCTCGTGACAAGCGATGGCTTGCCAAAACAGTGGTTCTGCTCTCGTGACGCTAGCGACACAATTCAGTGACACCCCAACCGAAAAACTTATTCCTGATTGGTACCTCGCATGTCGGGAAGTCGACCTGTGCGCAACGCATCGGCCTGGCCACCGGCTTGCCAGTGATTTCGACCGACATGTTAGGGCGTCATCCAGGGCGACCCTGAACCGGCGAGCCGGACGCCGTAGTAGAATTCTATCATCGTCAATCGAATGACACGATCCATTGGTTCCTCCGGGTGCATCATGAGAATATGCGGCCAATCATTCGGGAGAAGATCAGAGCGCAACGTCAAATGGGAGATGGTTTTATATTTCAAAGTGCTGCGCTTCGCCCTGAATACCTAGCTGACTGGGAGATTGGCGATGCTCTGGTTGTGTGATTCCACGTTTGAAGATCCCGTCCTGCCCGAGCGTATCGTGCATGGGAGCCGGTATTCGGAACAAGGCGAACAAAGTGAAAGCCGCAATAGAGAAGTTCGTGGAACGCTCGCTGCGCGAAAACACAGCCTTGGCTGAAGCTGCCAAGGCGCACGGCGTACCGCGAATTGACGTCACTAATCCCGAAAACGCCGATCGTGCAACTAAGGAGTTGGTGTCGCGTCTTGTCGGCTCGTCGGACCCATCATGAGGTATGAGTCAGCCGATGCCATCGGCCGGAGAAAACTGCATGCGCATGTACTACCAGGTGGACGCTTTCGCAGAGGGACTTTTCGCCGGCAATCTCGCAGCCGTTCTCGTTCCTTGACGGATGGCGAAGCTCCAATTGATCGTCCGACAAGTGCGCCATTCCAGCCTGCTCTTCCGATAAGAGTTCCATGCTACCGCATATCTGCTCTGCTCATTGCATGTCGCCTGTGGCGAGGCGTTGCCTTCGTGATATCGAAGCCCGCCTGTAGGGGGCAGGCCGGCATGGAACAGGAATTGCGAGCGACGGTTGAGCGGGCGATTGTCGAGGCGGTTCGCGTTCACGAACCGCCTCGCCGCTCATCAATCATAGACGCGTCGTCGACACCCGGCGCATGCGGGAGTTGGCGCAGCCCTTGGCGGGTGATCTTCCTCCCTTCGCCTTCATTCAGACCCCGCAGCCATCGCTCCGGCCCCACCCAAGAGCTTCACGTTGAGGCGGCCGCCGGTGAACAGCATGTCGTCGAGCGCTTCCTCGATGTCAGCTGTGGTCACTGAGTTTCCGCCGTCACGAGCGATGCATGATTGCGCAATGCGTCGCATCAGCTCCTTAATGAAAGCGGCGCTGACGCCCTCAGTGCGGCGCACCGTCTCGGCTACGATCTCCGCCTCAAGCGGCAGGCCCATGCCGTAAAGCCGGATCAGCTTGTCGCGGCCGGTCGTATCAGGCAGCGGCATCTCGATCGCCTGGTCGATGCGGCCGGGGCGACCGGCCAGGGCGCCCTCGAGTTGCTCGGGGCGGTTGGTGGTGAGCACGAAGAGGATGTCAGCGTCTTCCTTCAAGCCGTCCATTTCATTTAGGAGCTTGTTCAGCGCGGCCTCCTCACACGTTGTCAAGTCGTCGCGCTTGCTGGCGATCAGATCGACATCCTCGATCACCACCATGGTAGGCTGCAGCAGGCGCGCGAGCGCCATATAGGCACTCAGCTCACCGACCTCTTCGGCGGTGATGATTAGCGTGGTGTGTCCCGGTAGGTTGGTGGCGAGATAGCGGATGGTGTGGGTCTTACCGGTGCCGGGCGGGCCATAGAGCAGGATGCCCTTGCGGGTCGACTGGCCGAATCGGCGGAGTGCGCCACGCGTGGTGACAAAACTCAACACGTTGCGATCGAGCAATTTGATAGCCTGTTCCCGCAGGATCACGTCCTCGCGCCTCACTGGTGCCAATCGATGCACCATGATGCCTCTTGAGCGGCCGCTGTAATCCGCACCTTTCTCGAATGAGAGAATCTTGCCGCGATAAGAACGTGCCGCGTGTACCGCCCGTTCCAGTTCGTCAAAGCTGCGCTGAACAAAGGCTTCGCCGCCAGTCCCCGCAGGGGCAACGATTTCAATCCGGATCCTCGGCTCTTGCTTGAACTCGAACTCAGTAGAGAGCACGACGGCATAGAAAAAGTCGCTCGCCCGGCAAAGCCACAGTCCATTGTACAGGCATTTGACCGGCGCCGTCTCGCCAGTATCAACCTGGTGATATTGCGGTGGCACCAGCGAAATCGCATTCTGTCCACGCTTTTTCATCCGAGCGAATGAAAGCGTCTCGTACCTATGTTCTGCATAGGCGCCGAAGAAGCGGACCGGATCGGCGAATAGCTTATCGACCGCGACCTGAACATCGGCCTGCATGTGGCCCGGGAATTGCCGCACAGTAGTGGCGAGTTCGCTCGGCGGTATATTGGTGAAGTGCCACTCAAGGGCTTCGAAGGCATATTCGAATTGCACGTCGGACAGGTCGGGGCCGTCCGCTTCGCCCGCGGCTTCGCCTGTGATCAGCAGGGGACATCCTTCAGCTCGGATACGCTCTCGCGCCGCCTCGAGGAGCGCCTTTGCGACTGAGGGAGGATAGCGTCCGCAGACGGCCTTGCCATGCTGCGAGACGAGTTTGGCGAGCGCAATGGCATCCCGCTCCTGTTTGTCGAATACCTCGCGCAGCAGGCGTACCACGAAACCGAGAGTCGTCTTGCCGTCATTGTGCAAAACAAGCTGAATGGGCGCACCGCCTGCGTAGATGTTGTCCACAAAGACCCCCGGCGCGTGTTCTAGTTGTTCGGCAGTGTCCGTCATGAAAGTGGTCTCCGATCTAAGCTCATCACCGGACACTTCGGCCGGCTTAGGCACGCTATGCAAATTGCTTGCCGCCGCGTTCCTTATGCTTCATCGGCGGAATCCATAAAGAAGACGCGCAAAGCCGCCGCAATCCCTCGAAGACCTTTGTCAGCAACCCTACACGCGCCGCAAAGCCAACAGGGGCGATCTCGAAAAGGTGAGCAATGTCAAGCTCGGGCGCGCTGGCATGCGACCTGCCAATTCCTATGCAAACGACCCAGGCAAAAAGGATAGCCATGATCAATCTGACGAATAGCGCAGCGAATGCGCTCAAGAGCGCGATCTCGGCTTCGGCGCAGCCGACGAGCGGCCTGCGCATCATGGCCGAGGCCGGTGGCTGCGACGGGTTCAAATACCGGATGAGCCTGGCCGACGAGGCTAAGCCTGACGACGCCGTGACAGAGCGCGATGGCGTCAAGGTGTTCGTCGTCGACAATAAGGGCCGTCCATAAACAACTGAGTCATAGTTGCCACAGATCGCGAGGATTTTTTGCGCAGGATTCACAATGATGAGTCGCGCGACGTAGCGTCGTGGGATGATTCGAGCCGCTCAGGCGCGCGCCGCGCGGAAGCGCTATCGGGTCACAACGGGCAAACAGACGGGCAGATCACGCGCCTCAAGCTCGTTAAACGTCAAATGTACGGTCGCGGGAAAATCGATTTGCTTCAAGCCAGACTAATCGGCGCAGAATAATCGGAGCTGCACCAAAATTGGATCAGAGCCAAATTTGCAAACGATGACGTAATTGCGGTCGGCGCTCGTGGCAGACAACCTCAGTTATCGTTGAGCCCTCGCAATCAAATGATTCGAAGGAGCTCACCCATGAAGCAGTACGTCGGGCTGGACGTCTCACAGAGAGAAACCGCTGTGTGCGTTGTCAACGAGACTGGTCAAGTAATCTTCGAAGGGAAAGCCAAGTCTAATCCTGGTGCCTTGACTGACCTGCTTAACAACATGCGCCTCATGCCGAGCGTATCGGCTTCGAGACCGGTGCGATGGCGAGTTGGCTATGGCATGAACTCCGCAGGGTTGAGCTTCCGGTGGTCTGCATCGACGCTCGGCATGCGCGCGCAGCTTTGTCGGTCCGAATGAACAAGAGCGATCAGAATGATGCGCGAGGGCTTGCCGAACTGGTGCGGGTTGGATGGTATCGAGAGGTAAAAGTCCAAAGTGAGGAAAGCCAGAAGATCCGAGCGATCCTTGTCGCCAGATCTCGGCTAGTGTCGATGCGCCGAGACATCGAGAACCAGATTCGCAGTTTGATCAAGGAATGTGGATTACTATTCCCTCGCGCGATCGGCCAACAATTCCGCAACCAGGTCAGCGAGCTCTTGGGCGTCGATCATTTGCTTCTCAGCGTGATATCGCCGCTGCTCTCGATCCATGAGAACGTTTGTCAACAACAAGGTAAGTTCGACAACGAGGTCCGCCGGTTGGCAAAGCTGGACGAGACGACGCGTCGCCTGATGACGGTCCCGGGGGTCGGTGTCGTGACGGCCCTAACGTTCCGCCACACGATCGATGACCCCTCGCGCTTCCGATCGGCTTCGACGGTCGGCGCCTACCTCGGCCTTACGCCGAGGCGCAGCCAATCCGGCGAAACCGACACCAACGGAAAGACATCTCGATGGGGCGACCGGCTTCTCCGAACTTACTTGTTCGAGGCCGCCACTGTCCTTCTTTATCGAACCAAAAAGTGGTCTTCTCTAAAGGCCTGAGGCATGAAGCTCGCCAAGCGGATCGGCATGAAGAAGGCAAAGGTCGCCATTGCCCGAAACATCGCCGTGATTCTCCACTGCATCTGGGTCGATGGAACGTCGTTCGACTGGGGCCAGCCGAAGCCAATCTGATATTTGCTCGCAAGTTCCTGGTCCGGTCCGCCGGACTGGCGATATCCCGCTGGGACGGTGGTCGTGGTGACCTCGGTCAATCGGCTGGTGGCGGTTCGCCCGCACTCCGCTGCAAACGTTGAGGCGCCCGATCCGGACATCATCATGAGGCGCTCGCGACCTCGGAAAGGACCATGACCCCAGCTACGACATCAACCCAACCCGACGAAGCCGCCAACGACGTCGATTGCCAAGCCCGCTAGGCAATCGTCTCGCCATCCGCGATCGCTCCGTCTCCGCAACCTGACCAGCTCCGACGGAGCGCTACCGGCGTGTCACTGGAGAGAGGAAGAATGGTAGCTTGACAACAAACCGCAATTAAAGGGCCGATTGACACTATGTCCGCCAGCAGCGGCGAAGCGCATCTCCATCCGGCAGCGCGACCTGCGCGTCAAACCGAACCGGTGCCTTTGGCGTACCGTGCGGCACGAGCGCTGGTGCTGTTACGGTTGCGGAGTTCCGGATGCCCAACTGGCCCCGTCAGCGTCCAACCATGACCCCTGCCTACTGCTGATTTCGTCCAGACCAGTACTGACTTGCGATGGAATAGCTGGGGTCAGCGTTCGACGCACGGGGTGAAGTTGCTCTCCGATTCTACAATGTGACGCTTGCCAACACGCTCGACTATCTGGGATCGCTGAGGTCGTAAGAGCGGCAATGTGTGGGTGAGAGATGGGTTATTGTTCGATCTGGCATCGTCAAGCCTCGAGCAGTGCACCGGTGACGACTACAGGCGCCTGGAATGCCGCGAGTGCGGCAGGTACCGGATTACGGGTTCGGTATTGCAGATGCTGGACTCGCGACTGAGTTGAGCCATGCGACGCGTGCGATGTCGAAGGCGGAGTTCGAATCGCCGAGATAAACTCGTTCAACATGGACGACATGATCAAGGTTTTACAGACGCTGTGCGGTGATTCTTCGCCGATCATGATTTGTGCATTCCAAAAAAACCGTAGCTTCGTAAGATTGGCAACAGCTCATGAAGGTTGTTAATCGTGTAGTCTGGATGCGCCGCTTGCAGGCGCGCCTCGGAAACAAATCCCCCGGTAATGGCTATACTTATCAGTCCGAGATTCCGTGCAATATCCGTTTCGATCGGCATATCGCCGATGATGAAAGTTGACGCTGGTTTCAAGTTGTTCTTCTGC
The DNA here is from genome assembly GCF_021052305.1 of Bradyrhizobium sp. WU425. Taxonomy (NCBI): domain Bacteria; kingdom Pseudomonadati; phylum Pseudomonadota; class Alphaproteobacteria; order Hyphomicrobiales; family Nitrobacteraceae; genus Bradyrhizobium; species Bradyrhizobium sp. WU425. Next base: position 1,748,490 of record NZ_CP088089.1, read on the forward strand.
ATGTATAGACGAAGTCGCTCTCCTTTGCTTGTCGATTTGTATTGCGTGTCGCGGCTTTCGAACGCGAGCACATCGTCGATGCAGTCATTGATTCCAAGTCTTCTCAATTGGTAGCGCAGAGGGTCGACTATATGGTTGCTCACGATGATGGACGAAGCCCCTTCTCGGCGCGCCAACTCCAAGACTCTGCGCGCGCCCTCGCGTAGATCGGCTCTGCCCGCAAGAGCCTCATAGGCGTCGTGAAACATTGCACTCCCATCGCGATCCACCGTCGCAAGCTCGTCTCGCGATAGTCCGAGGCTGCGATAAAGAAGAGACAGCGGAACGTCGCAATGTTCCCGAAGCGTCTTCATGTCGATCGTTGTACGACCAAAGCGATCTAGAATTGCATTGGTGGTTTCGAGCAGTGCGTATGCATCATCGAGCAACGTTCCATTCCAATCGAAGACGAGAACCGGTTTCATGATCTGACCTTAAGCATAGATTCCGTGCAGGTGCCACCGTCGTTCGCCACGTATAGTAGCACCGAACTACTACGGCATGGGCATCGACACACTAGATGAGTTGAAATGCTGGCGAGAATGGAGACGATTGACGTCCGCGATCAATCGAGCAAGTTTCATTTGGACTCCTGGGCCGGCGACTGCGAGGCCGTCATGATCGTACGGGCTCTTTTCGGTGTCCCAGCAATCCACGTGCCAGCAAAGCCATTTGCGAGCCTCGCTTGAAGAGGGCAAAACCATGTTCTTCGGCTCAGGCGACGGAATACTCGCGCGTCAGTGTCTGGTCTCCGACATTAACGTCTTCAGCCGGATACGGCTGAACACGACAACGCGAAATGTTGAATATGATGGAGGCGCCATTCGCAAGTGTTCGCGGGCGGCGCTCCATGGAGACGGGGCCTTTGCGCTGAAGACGCTCCGGTTGGGATGGGGAAGTCGGGCTTCAGCAGGCGACTGCCTGAGCAACACGCGATTTGAGGACCGCGAAGCGACTTTCGTGGCGAGCACTCTCGGTCCTTGGCAGACTCGAGCTTCGCTGAATGCGCCTCAGGTCCGCTCATCATCCGGCTTGGGGACGAGGCCCTTGCCATCGCACTTATGTCAACGGTTACATCCAACGCACGGGCAGGGCGAAGAGGCTAAAGCCCTCGCACAATTCCCGCCAGAATATCTGCCCGCTTAAGACATTTTCGACCGTAGCAGCGCAGAAGCTGCATCGCGTGTCGCGGACGTTACGTCATCTAAAAGCGCACGTTCCTGCGACCTACGGTGACCGCGAATCGCTTCGCAAGATTAGGTGGCCGACAGTTGACGAAAGCAACAGGGGCTCAGACAGAAGAAGTTGAGCTGCTGCAAGAACACGCAAGGCTTAGAAATATGATCTAACCTGGGCATGTCCCTGCCGGGTTAACTTTGTAACTGGCCGCCCGGCAGCGCTCCTGGCAGCCTTATTGTGTTCCGGCTTGTGGACCGTGGAGGATGGCGCGCGTCAAGACTTCGACCCGTTCGGCAATTCGGCGAATTCGCCTCGCCACGTCCTCGACTGCGGTCATGTCCACCGGCTGCGTGCAGGAAATTGAGCTCATCTTCGCGTTAAGGTCCCTCAGCTCAGCCTTGCAGCGATCTAACTCCGCGTTGAGCATCGTAACTTCATTCATCGCCGTTGCCCGTATTGCCGTTGCTTCCGAGAAGATGTTTGTTCGGAGCATGCACCTGATTGCAATCTTTGTCGCGGTCGCGTGGCTCCACATGGGTAGGGGGCATCTCGAAAGGCACAGAACGGCCAACCCAAACACCGACCGGGTCGTTCACGCGCACAGCTGCAAATGGAGCCCCCATACCCAATTTATATAAAGGAATGAATTTCAATGGCACGCGCATGCGTTCCTCTCAGCAAAGCCCGGGCGACCGGCCGCACTCGCAAGAATCCAAAACGATTTTCGGGCCGCAAAGAGCCAAACGGCTTGGGTCCGTTAGGCGAACCGCCGAAATGCTTAGGCAAACCGCACGAGCGCGAGGCGCGGTGAACGCTGTCTGATGACCTTCGATGGTTCAACCCGGAGCCACCGGACGCTAGTGGCAATGGCAAGTGGGCTGGTTGCGCGGCAAATCGGAGGCGAAGACATTGGCGAAAGCTCTGAATCTTCTCAGAATGATGCTGAATTCCATTGGCGGCTCGCTGTTCGATGCATCGAAAGTAATGATGCCGGAAGTGGAAGATGCTGAAGACCCGGCCACGAAATACTTCTAGCTCATTCTCAATTACTCTCGCCTGAATGGGCATCTCCAAACAAGAGTGTAGAAGCCCGGCTGAACCGGACTTCCGCTGTTGTCGGTCGCTCCCTTCGGATTGTGATCTGCCCATACGATCAGACGCCATCGAATGGTGCTTGTGCTGACGTATGCGCATGATTGCTTTGCGGAGGCAATGTGTGGCCTGCTGCAATTCCGATTTCGCGATGACAGCCCGTGCATCGGTAGAGAGCGGCAAGGGAGCCGCGACTCCCGGCCCCTGATCCTGATCCTGATCGAAACAGTCGCTGTTAGATTGCTGTAGGTTGTTGGCGTTCTTATAGGTAGCCATTCGACTTCTGTCACAGAGTAAAGCCGGACTTTACCTCTCGGGACTTACCGAATGTAATGCTGTTGCTGCTAACATCAGCGTTTGGCCCGCAGTCCGCAAGCGTTGCGCGGGCAATCGGGGCCGCCAGTCGCAAGCTGGCGGTTCTCCCCGATTCGTTTCAACCAGTGGAACACGTTTCCCGGCGTGCAACCGCAAATAGCGGAATCTTACGCCGGCTATTCACAGGGCCTTCCTGTGGACAACCTCATTATTCGGAAGAGATTTCGCCGCGCACGCGCACGCGCTCGGCGCATGGATTAATTATGACACCCAAACAGAAAGCCGCGCTGGCATCTAGCACTACGATGCCGGGATAAAGCAGGGAGGCGAAGTTGCCCTGTCCATCATAAGGGAGTTTCCAGACGGGTTCAGCGAAACGAAACGACGCAGAACTCGCCTCACAGGCTGGCGCTTCCCTTTCGACCGCCGTGACGGCAACTCATGAGCGCTTCCAGTTTGGGGTGGGCCTTCGCGCCGGTGTCTCGCGATATCGAGAAACCCTTTTAAAGTGCGGCTTCGGTCACTGCCGGCTTTTGCGTTGAGCGCGTCTTCATCGAGCGGTCCCGTCGGGGAGATGATCCGCCTCCACGGTGCGGACTGGCATTCGGCGGAGAACCGACAGCTCGAGTCATGAACGTCACCCGTCGCAAGCTCGTCGTTTTCACCATCCGATTGTCTGACCCGAGGTATCCTAAGTTCCATAACGGCGCCCTTGAACACATCATAACAACATCACGAGGACCGGCATGCCTCGAGCGAGGGCAGCTTGTGAAGCCAACCAGGTTGCTGGGGTGATCAGAACCAGGAATCCATCAGGTGAACAAGCTGGGAGCCCGCCGTATAAAACGCCTCCTGCGCTGCACGAAAGCGCTGGGCTTCAACGGCGGTGACCGGCAACGGCAGGTCGTTCTCCGCGATCTGCCCCAATACATACGAAGCCAAAACCCTGCCAAACACAGTGCCTGGTGCGATTCCGCGGCCGTTATAGCCACTGAAACCGATGACTTTGCGGTCCAGCTTGTGAAGCCGGGGCAAGTTGTCGGAGGTCATTCCAATCATGCCAAACCAGCCGGTTTCAAACTGGACGCCCCGAAGTCCTGGAAAAAGCTTGTGCAACGATCTTTGGGCCCAAGCGCGGTGAATAGATCGCCCAATCCCCTCAAGTGCACCAACACTGCCAAACACGAGTCGCCCGGAGCGATCGAGGCGAAACGAAGAGAGGACCTCTCGAGTGTCCCACACACCGTGCCGCTCAGGCAGGATCGACTTTCTCAGATCCTCGGGCAGACATGGCGTGCCAAAGTTGAAATAGGGCAGTTGAATCTGTTCTTGCCGTACCTCAGACCAAAGTCCTTTGCTATAAGCGTCCGTCGCGACGACCACCCAGTCGGCCTCTACAGATCCGCTTTCGGTGCCGACTCTCCAGCGGAAACCATTCTGTTGCGCCATGACGGCCTCACTATGCGTAAATATCCTGGCTCCCATCGCAAGCGCGGCCCGCGCTAACCCTCGCACATAAGCCAATGGCTGTATGGTGCCGGCGCGCTTATCGAGCAGCGCGCCGGTGTAGTCGCCACCGCCTACTTTGCTGCGTGTTGCCTCCGCATTTAGCACCAGGACGGGCGCTCCACGCTTCTGCCACTGTTCGGCACGGGCCTCAACCTCCTCCAAGCCCTTACGTCCGACCGCACAATGCAAGGTGCCGGCACGTTCGACTTCACATTCGATGTGGTGCTTTTCGATGAGCTCGAATACCGTCTGCGGTCCGCGGCCGAGCTGTTCAAGTAACCGTTCTCCAAAAGGCGCGCGGAGCGCGGCGGGAAGCGACTCAGGCATTAGCCACATGCCCGCATTCACGAGTCCGACGTTCCGCCCGGACCCGCCGAATCCTATTTCAGACGCCTCCAAAAGCGCAACACGCGCTCCACCTTCAGCTAGATGAAGGGCCGCCGACAGCCCGGTATATCCACCGCCAATCACGACGATATCCGCTGCAATTTCATCGGTAAGTGGAGCAGTTTGTGGCGCTGGTGGCGCAGTCAGCACCCACAGTCCGTGTGATCGTCGATTGTTTCGCATCCGCCAATCCTCTTACAAGTAGCTTCTTGATCGACCCGAGCTCCAGCAGCCATCGTGAATACCGCTAAGTTCTGGCGGACCTCTCTAGTATCCAAGCGGACCTCCCTAGTATCCAAGCGGACCTCCCTAGTATCCAACACTGACGTGCCAGCGCCGCACCGGCAGGCAAATCGCAGGCCAAAAGGGCAGTTCGTCATCACCCCGAAGATCAGGCCGAGCTTCTAAGTTGTTGATCTGTTGAGGGCACGCGCAGCGCCCACGCGGCGGTGCGCCGGAGCTCCGACTGCGCGAACAAAGCCAAAGCCCATCGGCGCTTGCTCTGGAACGCGCCTTTGTGCGAGACAATGGGTCCCAAAAGGGCAGCAAGGGGACCATACCGTGAGAGCCTCTCTTGATGGCGAAATTCGCGACGGCCGCCATCATATGCAGATCCGGGTCTATTTCGAAGATACCGACTCCGGCCAGATTGTTTATCACGCGAATTTCTTGCGCTTCATGGAACGCGGCAGAACGAACTACTTGCGCCTGCTCGGAACGAATCAGCAAGCATTACTCAAAGAAGCCAAGAACGATGCGCCCGGTGTTGCCTTCGTTGTGCGCTCGATGACGATCGATTTTCTAAAACCGGCGGTCTTGGATGACATTCTTGACGTCGTCACAGTCCCGCAAGAGGTGAGGGGCGCGTCGATTGCCTTGCTGCAGGAATGCAGGCGTGGCGACGATCTCCTGGTCACAGCACGTGTACGGGTAGCGTTTATCTCAGCTGGAAAGGCGCAGCGCATCCCGAAGTCGCTGCGGCTCGCTATGGAAGGGCATAGATAAATCTGCCGCCTCATTCACGCGTTTGCCTTGCAGCGCTCCAACGAAATCAAGTCATCATGGCGGCGTAATTTAAAGCAAATGGGCTGCGGCAAACCCGGGGCGGCTCAATTACACAGTCCAGCCGAATGAATCAGAAGCCGGCGAAGAACGAAAATTAATCGGACTTCGTCGGCCGCTTTGGTCACAGCGACCACAGCGAAACCTACGTCAAGGATGACGGGCCGATTGGCGACTGGCGCGGCTATCCCGGCGGCGCTGCCGTGGCGAACTTGCGCGATCGCATTTCGCGGCTCTTCTCAAATGGCGGCACCGTCTCCATTGCCCCATGCTCCATCTGGCTGACGGCAGCGAGGCGGATGGTTTCCGGGCTGCGCGCCAACGCTCGGTGCTCTTGCCACTCCGGATAAAAATCATGGAAGAGGGCGGATCCGAGCGCGATCATGTTCGACGAGATGATCAAGACGGTCCAGGAGCCGGCCCAATCGAAGGCGGCCGGCGGCCTCGTCCTTGGGTCTGAAAACATCAAAGGCACGTTTGTCGGATTCATTAGAAGGTACAATCTTTATGTTGTTTTCTGGAATGCGGATCAGCACGATCGAGCGATCGTCATTCACCGTCGCTCAAAGAGGATGGATATCGTCGCGGAAATGCCGCTTACGTTCGAGACCGCGCATCGGCTAGCGCTCTTCATGCCGCGTGCCGTGCCGACAACAACATTGCGCCGGATGCGCCGCCAATCGAATGAAGGGCCGCGCGGCCATTTCGAAGTTGGTCCGGGCCTCCAATAGGCAAAACTGTTTCGCGGGGCGCCCACTTTATGTCAGCGAGTGCCATGATATCAGAATGGCAACCGGTGGCCTGTGGGCTGCCATACCTTACTTCACCGCTTGAACGCGCGAGGATAGTGCCGTGGCTAATGACGTAGAGCTTCTGATCTCGTATTTCGCGCTTTCGGGGCACGTTTACCCGCTGGGGGCCTGCTGAGGTCACTCCATTCCAATTCAAAGGCAGGGTCGAAGGGGCAGCGCGCGCGGGGTTCAACGGGTTCGGTCTTCACTACGAAGACACGATGGTCGCGCAAAGCACGATTGGTTTTGCGGAAATGAGACGCATTCTTCAAGACAATGGCATCAAATATCTGAAGATTGAATTTCTGCTCGATTGGTACCGGACTGACGAGAAGCGAATGGAATCCGACAAATTCCGTCAGCAAACTGCTCGATTGTCTCCGCCGAACTTGGAATGCGGGATATCAAGGTGGGCCCGGGATTCCAAGAAACGCATGCCGATGTGGCGCTCCGCCCATGGTGGCCTCCGTAAGGGGACACTTGGGAATGATCTGCAACGCAGAACCTAACGCAGCGTCCGGTTCACGCATTTCTTTCGGCACGAATGTTGTGACGCAGCTACAGCAATTCGCGCGCACGTTGTTAAGACGCATGAGGCTCGGGGCACTCAAGACATGAGAGTAGAAATGAAGAACTTCTTGCTTACGACTGTGAGCATTGTGGCGCTTGGCGCAATTGCGTCCGCATCCGGTGCAGACCTGGCTGCGCGGCCCGTCCAACCTCTCTACTCCAAAGCTCCGCCGCCTGTCGCGGCTGCAATTTACGACTGGAGCGGCCTCTACGTCGGTGTGAACGGCGGCTTGGGCTCAAGCTCGAATTGCTGGGACTACAATGGTCGCACCCCTGAGGGCTGTCATGATGCGACCGGCATTACCGTCGGCGGGCAGATCGGCTATCGATGGCAGATCGGCCAGATCGTGCTGGGCGTTGAAGGTCAGGGGAACTGGGCTGATCTGAGCGGATCCAACGTCAGCATTGCGTTCGGCGATGTCGACCAGAGCAAGATTGGTGGGTTCGGTACGATGACTGGGCAGATCGGTTATGCGCTCGACACCGTACTGTTTTACGCCAAGGGCGGCGTCGCAGTGGCGAGCAACACGTATCGAGTCAACTCCGCAGTCACGGGCGCGCAGTTCGCGGGCGCTGATAGCAGCCCTTGGGGTGCTACTGTGGGCGCCGGGATCGAAGTCGGTTTCGCGCCGAACTGGTCGGTAAGCGTCGAGTACGACCACTTGTTCATGCGGGATGCCGACGTGAACTTTGTCGTGGCTGCTGGTTCGCTGGGCGGCGACCGCATCCGCCAGGATTTCGATCTTGTGACTGCGCGGCTCAACTATAAGTTCGGCGGCCCGATTCTGCTCAAATATTGATCTGAAGTCGGACTGGTGAATCGAAGGCCCCGGCTAGACCGGGGCCTTTCAGGCATCGGGCGTGCGACGCGACTGGCGGGTGACCGGAAGTCAGGAACAGTTACCGAAACCGCGGCGAGTTCATCTTCTGAGCTGAAGTTCTAAATCGATAAAGGACAGCGAGCATGTTCGTTTCATTCTTCCCTCGACCAAAGTTGTTCTTTGCGTCGTCAATTCTTTGGACGGCGTTGGCGATGGCGTTTTGGTATGTATTTGCCGGCAATCTCTTTCCAGCCCCGGAGAAGCCGGTCGGGCTTGCGACGTTCTGGTCGGCCTCGGCGCTGTGGTTTGATCTCTATTTTGCGCTGGCCGTTACGGTGTTCGCGGCGGCATGGATGTTATTTGCCCCGCATCCCTGGGCGACGTGGTCCATTCTTGGTTCGGCGCTGATCCTGTTCACCTCTTACTTTCAGGTCCAGGTCTCGGTCGCGATCAACAGCTGGTATGGACCGTTCTATGACATGATCCAGGCTGCGCTTTCGAAGTCGGCGCCGGTCACGGTCGAGCAGTTCTACAGCGAGTTGTCGACCTTTGCCGGCATAGCGCTCGTGGCCGTCGTGGTCGGCGTGATGACGCGATTCTTCGTTAGCCACTACATCTTCCGCTGGCGCACGGCGATGAACGATTTTTATGTCGCCAACTGGCCACGGCTGCGCACGATCGAAGGCGCCTCCCAGCGGATCCAGGAAGACACCATGCGCTTCGCCAGCACCATGGAAGGTCTAGGCGTCAATCTCATCAGCGCGGTGCTGACACTGTTGGCGTTCCTGCCGGTTCTGGTGAGGCTGTCCAGCAACGTCACGGAGCTGCCTCTGTTCGGCTCGATTGCCTATCCGCTGGTGTTCGCCGCGGTGATCTGGTCGATCCTGGGCACCGGCGTTCTCGCGCTTATCGGCATCCGCCTGCCCGGAATTGAATTTTTCAACCAGCGGGTCGAAGCGGCCTATCGCAAGGAGCTCGTGCTCGGCGAGGATGATACGGCGCGTGCCAATGCGCCGACATTGAGCGTGCTGTTTAGCGACATTCGCAGGAATTACTTCCGGCTCTATCTGAACTTCATGTACTTCAATATCGGCCGGATCGTCTATCTGCAGACTGACGTCATCTTTCCTTATCTGCTGCTTGCGCCCACAATCATCGCGGGCAGGATCACCCTCGGCGCGATGAACCAGATCCTCAACGCGTTCACGCAAGTACGAACCTCGTTTCAGTATCTCGTCCACTCCTGGAGCACGATCGTCGAACTGAATCTCGATCTATCAGCGGCTGCGGAGCTTTGAGGCAAAGATCCACGGTGGGCCACTGCCGTCGATCGAGATAAGGAAGCCAGCCACATGATTCCTATAGCTATAGGGAGTTGACGGACACCTGACCTTCCGTTCCGCGTCAATCGGTCGCAACGCTGCTGAATTGCTTAAGTTGTGAGAAGGGGCACTCGAGAGAATGGCGCTCGGCGTGGAGAAACTTAGCAACTGCATATCGGAACCCCCGTGACGTGTTGTTGTGGATGACGGCTAGCGCGCTGTTGCAGCGCGCGGACTGAGGCAAAGGGGCGGCGGATGGCTGTAGGGGCCATTACAGCCGCGGCGGGTAAGCTACAAAGCAGCCGCGTCGCGTTCGACCTGCAGTCGAGCCAGCGGGTTCATGACACCGAAGACTTGCTCCGAGAAAACAGCCATGAATCTGATTTGCTCCTGGAAATGGGTTCTCAGAGTCCACACCGCCTAGCTCTACAAATAAGTACCAGCGTGTCGTAAGTTCGACAGTGTGAGTCAGACACGCCTCAACGGTGTTGTCCAGCGAGCAATCACATTTGTGTCACACATGGCACCGGACACTGACTGACTAGCCAGAACGACCATGCGGGATGTTTCAAACTTGATCCGCCTCCATGGAATACGGTGCTAAACAGGGGTAGGCATTACGTGGGGCGGCGAGCCCTTGTGACCGCCGGATGTGTTGGTGTCCATTCTGGTTCTGGCGGAACGGTAATCGAGCCCAGTGGCACCCAAGCTCGTTCTAGCGTCACTGGATCGCGCAGCTGGGCGAAAGTTTCGGTGCGAATATCGAGCCACTCGAACCAGCGATCCTGGACGGCGACAAGCTGGGCTGGCCGGAGCACGCCGAAATTATCTCGAAGAGAAATTCTTATCACCGTAAGCTCAACTGTGAACCGTGCCAGAAGAGTTCAAGATGATGTTGCGTCGTGTTTCAACTACCAGAACCGGGATTTGACAACTCTGAGCCTGCGGACCAATCCGTTTCCGCCGAGCCGGAGCTCTGGCCGTGAACATGACCGCCAGATTGAGCAGCGTGGATTCACAAGCGTGGCTCGCCGACTATAGCAACCGCGCCGCACATCCGGCTCAAAAGGCGCGACGAGCTCCTAAGCTGGAATTGGCGCGATCGGAACAAGCAATCCACTAAGGCTGCCCAATTCACGGCTCGGCGATCCTCACCAAATGCTTTACGAACTTTTGTTGATAGCGTCAGCAAGCGTCGACTTGAAAACCAAAGGACCTATCCGCAGGATGCTTTCTTAAGCCGTCATGCATCCAGAATGAGCGGAGCACGAACTGTCACATTACCGAAACCTAGCTCTAGTACTTGTAGGCTCGGCCGTCTCCCTTACTCCTCCCGCTCCCTGGAGCGAAGAAGGTTTATTCCGCACGGCTTTCCGGGGGCCACCGGCCAGGCGGGCCGGAGCCGAGGTCGGCCAGATCTCCGTTGTTTTTGGATTAGCGCCATGACACCGAAAACCAAACTATGCGCTTTGTTGCGAGGTGTTCTGGACGATGCGATCGGGATGGTGCCCGAAGCAAACCGGACGTCTTCGTTGAAGGCGTGCCTCGCCGAAAAGGTATTAGCTCTGGCCGCAAAAGGTCACTTGGATCCAACTGTCTTGACGCGTCTCGCGCTACGGAGTCTGCAGGAATCCTGTTGTGGTTGCTACGGGTGCGAACTGCAGAACCCCCTTCGAGGTGTGAAGGACCGAGAATGAACTCCAAACCTATTCCCCGCGCTCCGGCGTAGCTGACCGCCTGGGTTTCGGCGGGTTGCAAGGCGGCGCGAGATTAGAGGTCTGCCCGGCCATGGAGCTTGCGCCCGGCAGCGATGCCATCTGAGCGCGAGGGTTATGGCGTCCTGCCCGGAGAAACTCGGGTCAGTCCTGCTGTGGATGCCGCCTTGCTCCATCATGAGGTCGCCCGTGTCCGCGGCTTTCACTGACGTCATTGCGCCCCGCCCGCGGCACATATGGATTTCTCCTCTGTCCGCATCGGCGCTTGGCGCGCGATATCGGCGATGTCGGAGGGCAGGGTGCTCGCCTGCCCGGTTGCCGCTAGTAGCCGAAGCGGGCGAGGCCGAGTGATCCGAAAGATCGGACGGGCCGGTGAGATGTTGGAAAGCCGAGCTGCCTATCGTCCGGGTTCGCGACAGACGCGGATGAGCCGATCTATTATGTCCTCAACGCTTGCAGGCGGACTCTTGCCGTGGCCGCCTCAGCGGAGGCAGCTGTGTTCGACGATCTCGTCTGCCTCGATTGCGACGGCGATGCGCCGCTTACCCTGGCAAGGCGGCAGCCGCAAGCCAAGCAGTATCATTCCCGCGGCATCGACGCAGGTTCCGAGCTCGTCGCCCTTGCGACTACCCCTCTCCACGATTACGGCTGACTTTCGGTGTCGAGTGTGCTCAGCGCTGAGCCGGCGGTTCCCCGCGAAGTGCTGAGCTTGCCGTCCGGAGAAGGAGGGGTCGCAGGCCAGCGAAAGGGGCCGGGATCGCGCAGGCGGCGCTTGAATCTCACGTCGGAATTGCCTGAATGGCCGGGCTCTGAGCGGGCCATGCTTCCCTTCAAATGGCCCCGGCTAGGCCGGGGCCATCGACGCAACTAGGGATCAATATTTCAGGAGAATCGGACCGCCAAACTTATAGTTGACCCGTACCGTGATAAGATCGAGATCCTCGCGGATGCGATCGGCCCCACCAATGTTCCCGCTGAATTTCACCGTGCGGGGCTGGAAGAACAGGTGGTCGTACTCGAAGCCCACCGTCCAGTTCGGTGCGATGCCGTGCTCGAATCCGACCCCCAACACACCGCCCCAAAGAACGTCACTTTTCCTAGCGGCTCCTGCCACGGTCGAGCTGATCTGATGGATGTTGCTCGTGACTGCGGCGCCGCCTTTGCCGTAAAGTACGTTATTCCCAAAGGCATAACCAATCTGCCCCGTCATGAGACCGAACGCGTCAATCTTAGTCTGGTTGGTAGTATCGGAAAACGGGATGCTGTGATTGGACCCGGTCAAATCAGCCCAGTTGCCCTGGCCCTCAACACCCAGCACGATCTGGCCCATCTGCCATCGATAGCCGATCTGGAGGCCCACGCTACCGCCTGTCGGATGATGACAGCCCTCGGGCTTGCTGCCAAGGTACTCCCAACAACTCTCGCCTGAGCTCAGACCACCGTTCACGCCGAAATAGTAAGCACTCCAATCGTAGATTGCAGCCGCGACAGGTCCCGGAGCGGTGGTGTAGAGAGGCCTGATGGGTTGCGCAGGCAGATCAGCACTGAATGCGGGGGCCACCGCAGCAAGCGCCACCGTACTGACTGTCATAAGCAACAAGTTCTTCATTTCTATTCCCATGTCTTGAGTGCCCCCGAGCCTGCTGCGTCTTAACAACGTGCACGCAAATTGCTGTAACTGCATCGCAACATTGGCGCTGGAAGAAATGCGTGAAACAAACGCCGCGTCAGGTTGCGGCGTTGCAGATATCTCCAACTCCTTGACATGCCCCTTCGCTTGCGAGCGTAGATCAGCGCGGTGTCCTGCCTCTCGCGCACCCGACAGCTTGACGGCATGCTCCACCTCGCGACGTAGTAGCGTGGTAGGTCGACGGGGCGCCCGGTAAGTGCGTGTTCCAGCCGTTCGTGATCACGGAGTCCAAGCCATCGTGATCGCCCATTCCAGAGCATCGTGATCACCGTTTCCAGCCGATCGTGATCGCTATTTCAGCGATTGCGATCGGGGTAACCAGGAGGCGCGCACCGCTGACAGTCTGCAACCCGGCTACCTTGGTCTTTTGCCTAACTCCGACTGCTTCAGCTATGCGAACGCTACAAGCAATGGGCCGGCCCCCTCAAGCCCATCCTGTCCCCAGGTCCATGTCGCCGGCGAGAAGCTGTTCGTCGACTATTCCGGCCAGACCATGGAGCTGGGTTGACGGAGTACGATACACGCCAGTCCTGCTCCGGCTCCGCGGATGAAACCGTCAATGCAGGAGCGATCGGTTGGGCTTTCGGTCAGGGGCGGCGCCGACGGAGCAACGAACCCGGAAACTCTCACGCAAATAACCGCACACGTTCTTAATGTGGGTCAGTGGTGTGAGGTCCGCGATAGGATCTCCCGAAATCAGGCTCATAAGTGCCGCGGTTTTCGCCCATGCCACAAGTACGGGTCCGATTAGGTTGTGGGCGCGTCCGCTCCGCGGACGGGGCTCTATGAGCCAGCTTGCCGAGCCATGCTGTCTCGGCCTTTCGGATCACGATGCCTCGCGCAAGCCATAAAGTGCTCCTCGCCGGGGGCACTCGGAAAACGGGCTCGCCTGTGGCGAGCGTTATTACGGCCCCGTTCCCGCGTGCCGCTCAAACACCGGTGTTGTCGCTGCACTCGTCCCGCATGCCCCTTCGGGCCGCTATGCTCGCGGCCGGGCTGTGAACACTGAAGCTGATCCCGAAGGCGCTGCGGCTCGCCATGAAAGGGACGTAGAAAAATCTGCGCTTGTTCACGCTACCGCCCTCCAGCGCCCCAACGAAATCAAGCAGTTGGTATTCTGTTGCGATATCGTCAAATCCGAGTTTTCCGGCATCGTCTATCACGCCAACTATCTGCGCTTCATGGAGCGCGGGCGGACCAATCATCTGCGGCTGATGGGCGCCGAGCAGCAGGCATTGTTCGAGCAGGCCGAGGCGGAAGACGCAAGCTTCGCCTTCGTGGTGCGCTCGATGCATCTCGATTTCCTCAAGCCTGCCCGGATGGATGACGTGCTCGATGTCGTGACCTGGCCGGTCGCCGTGAAGGGCGCCTCCATCATGCTGGCGCAGGAGGTGCGGCGCGGCGAAGTCGTGCTGGTCAAAGCCGAGGTGCGGGTCGCCTTCATCAGCGGCGGACGTGCCCAGCCGATCCCGAAATCGATCCGCGCCTTGATGAAGGCTGATCCGATTTCGTGATCGGGCGATAGCGGACGGCCCTCTCGACTCCCCCGCGCGCGGCGATAGATTGCACTCCCGCCAACCGATGAGGCCCTCATGTCGCGCCCGCCGCTCCCGCCCTTTACCCGTGAGACCGCAGCGCAAAAGGCCCGCATGGCCGAGGATGCCTGGAATTCGCGCGACCCGGTGCGCGTCTCGCTCGCCTATACCGAGGACAGCCGCTGGCGCAATCGCTCCGAGGTTTTTCAGGGGCGCGAGGCCATCGTCACGTTCCTCACCCGCAAATGGGAGAAGGAGCACGACTACCGCCTGATCAAGGACCTCTGGGCGTTCGACGAAAACCGCATCGCGGTTCGCTTCCAATACGAATGGCACGATGCGAGCGGCCAGTGGTATCGCTCCTACGGCAACGAGCAGTGGGAGTTCGACGAGCACGGCCTGATGCGGCGCCGCGAAGCCTCGATCAACGACATCGCGATTGCGGAGAAGGACCGGCGGTTTCACTGGCCGGCACCGGGGCCGAGGCCTGCGGATGTGGTGGGGCTGGGGACGGATCCGTTCTGAGGCTTGCAAACAACTCTCTCCCCTCATGGTGAGGAGCCGCGAAGCGGCGTCTCGAACCATGCAGGCCCGGTTGCTGCATTTGGGCCTCTATCCTTCGAGACGCGCGCGGGAGCGCGCTCGTCAGGATGAGGAGGTGGACCTGCGCGCTAGAAATCTCGTAATCGCGCCACCAAGCTTGGCGTGATCCATCGGCTGCGCCAGTGATTCCCTCGCGGTGGCAACGACATCCTCCGGCGCCTTGCCGATGCGCAGCTCGCAGCACACTTGCGCAAACTCCACGTCGAACTCCGGATGCGGCTGCAGGGTGAGCGTCGCGCCGTTGGCGTAGAGCAGGCCGGCATGCGGGGTGAAATCGGAGGAGAGGATCGTCAGCGCATCGTTGGGCGGCTCCATCACCTGGTCCTGATGCGAGCAGGCGATGGCGACCGCTTCGCCGTCAACGACGCCGTTGTCCGGCAGCACCTGATAGACGTGCCGGCCGATGCCCCAGCCCTTCTCCGACTTGCGCACGGTGCCGCCGAGCGCCTGCGCGATCAACTGATGGCCGAAGCAGACGCCGACCATGGGTGTCCTGTTGGCGTAGGCCGTGCGCACGAAATCTTCCAGCGGCGCGATCCAGTCGAGCCCGTCATAGACGCCGGCGGCCGCGCCGGTGATCAGCACCGCCTCCAAATTGCGCGGATCGGGCAGCGCATCGCCGTTCGGGATGCTGACGATTTCGACCGTAGCTGTCGGATCCTCGGCGCGGACCATGCGCTCGAACATGTCCGGGAATGAACCGTGGCGCTCGCAATATTTTTGTGGGACCTGTCCGGTCTCGATGATGGTGATGCGTGCCATGTGCCCTCCGGTAAAGGTCAAGCTCAGTCGCTTCCTGCCCCATGTTGTTGGTGTGGCGCTGTGCGCTCCAGCAGCGCACTCTCTTTCCGGACCTCGTTGAGAAACGCCTTGGCCAGGCGCGACAGCGGCTCGGCTTCCGACCATAGCATATAGGCCACGGCGTGCGTCGTCGGCGCGAACGGCCGTACGGCGAGGCCGGTCCCGCCGTTCTGCCGTGGCGAGAAGGGATCGACCACCGCGGCGCCGACGCCAGCGGCGGCGAGCACGCAGGCCGTGTTGCAGTAGCGCACCTCGACGGTCGGCTGGAACCGCGCGCCGGCGCGGGCAAAACTGTCGCGCACGGCTTCACCGAGCCGCGTGCCGCGCTCGAGCCCGATGAAGGGGAGTCCGGACAGGTCCGCGGCCGAGATTACCGGCCGGTCGGCGAGCGGGTGCTGCAGCGGCAGCACGCACACCATCTCGCCGGTGTGCACCACCTCATGGGCGATGCCGGGATGATGTGTCAGCCCGAGCGCAAAGCCGAGTTCGGCGACTCGGTTGAGCACGCCTTCGATGATGCCCTCGTAGCGCCGCACGTCGAAGAACACCCGGGTCTCCGGGCGGCGGCGCAGGAAGCCTGACAGCGCCGCGGGGATGATGCTGTAGGCGAGCGGCGGCGTCGCGACCAGCGCGAGATGCCCGGAGCGGTTCTCGCGAAGATCGCGCACGCGGTTCTCGAGCTTTGCGTGCAGCGCGAAGATCGCCTCGCTCTCCTTGTAGAGCGCCATCGCTTCCGTGGTCGGAAACAGCCGGTTGTTGACGCGCTCGAACAGCGCAAAACCCGCCTGCGCCTCCATCGTCTTCAGCGCGTTGCTGACGGCGGGCTGCGACAACGCCAGTTCGTCGGCCGCCGCAACCGTGGTGCGGTGGCGGATGACGGCGCGGAGAATCTCGAGCTGGCGCAGGTTCATATCACTGCCGATTATACTCTGGGCCAAAACATCATAGCAGAACGAATTGATTTTGCAGCCCCGCTTCCGCGTAATGGCCGCAGATTTGCACGTCGCATCAAAGGGTTCATCCGCCCATTGAGGCGCCACTGCGCACAGATTGGAGGCAATCTTGGTTCGTGTCCTTCGCGCCGCCGCCGCACAGATGGGGCCGACGCAAAAAGCCGATACGCGCGAGCATACGCTGTCGCGGATGCTTGCGCTGCTGGAGGAGGCGGCCGGCCGCGGCGCCAGCCTCGTGGTGTTTCCCGAGCTTGCCTTCACCACCTTCTTCCCGCGCTGGCTGCTCGAAGGCGAGGCGCTCGACCATTATTTCGAACGCGGCATGCCGAACCCGAACGTCGCCGCCTTGTTCGACCGTGCGCGTGCGCTGCGCGTCGGCTTCTATGTTGGCTATGCCGAGCTGACGCCCGATGGACGCCGCTACAATTGCGCCATCCTGGTCGACCGCGACGGCGAGCTGCTCGGCCGCTATCGCAAGGTGCACCTGCCGGGCTCGGTCGAGCCGCGACAGGGTGCGCGCTACCAGCAGCTCGAGAAGCGCTATTTCGACTATGGCGACCTCGGCTTTCCCGCCTTCCGCGCCGGCTCGGCCTGGGCCCACGCGATCATGGGCATGATGATCTGCAACGATCGCCGTTGGCCGGAATCCTGGCGCGTGCTTGGCCTGCAGGGCGTCGAGCTCGTCTGCATCGGCTACAATTCGGCGGCCTATGATCCCAATGGGGGCAGCACGGAAGATGCCTCCTTGCGCACCTTCCACTCTACGCTGGTGACGCAGGCCAACGCCTACATGAACGCGACCTGGGCGATCTCGGTGGCGAAGGCAGGCGAGGAGGACGGCTCCGGGCTGATCGGCGGCTCCTGCATCGTCGATCCCAATGGCCGCATTGTTGCGCAGGCCGCAACGCTGACCGATGAGGTGATCGTCGCCGACATCGATCTCGACCTCTGCCGCCAGGGCAAGGACAAGATGTTCAACTTCGCCGCACACCGGCGGCCGGAGCAATACCGGGTGATCACCGAACGCGCCGGCGTGATCGAACCCGCGGTTCTCGACGCAGACTGACAGGACGTTCCAGCAACACTGGCAAAGGAGCCGATATGACGCGCCTCTCGTATTTCTTCGGCATCGCAGCGTTGGCGGCCGTGACGTCCGCGCAGGCGGCGGAGCTTCCGGCGGAGATCAAGCAGGCGGGCGCGTTGAAGCTCACGGTCAACTCGACATACGCGCCGATGGAATATCGCGATCCCGCAACGAATGAGCTCGTCGGGCTCGACGTCGATCTGGCGAACGAGCTCGCCAAGCGGCTCGGCCTGACGATCGTGTGGAGCGAGACGCCGTTCGCCGAATTGATCCCCTCGCTCCAGACCAAACGCGCCGATTTCATCATCTCCGGCATCTCCGATCGCGCCTCGCGGCGCGAGACCGCCGATTTCGTCGATTATCTTGGGACCGGCCCGCAGTTCTTCGTGATGGCGGAGAACGAAGCCAAGGCTGCGACCGATCTCTGCGGCAAGAAGGTCGGGACCACCCGCAGCACCAGCTTCCCGGTCGAGATCGAGAAGTGGAGCAAGCAGAATTGCGAGCCGGCCGGCAAGCCGGCGATCCAGTACGTGCCGGGCGAGAACTCGATCGACGTTCGCAACCAGCTCAAGCAGGGCCGTATCGACGCCGCCGTACAGGGCAGCGAGACGCTGCCTTATGCGCAGACGCAGGAACCCGGCAAATACCGCGTGATCGGCGAGCCCTTTGCCAAAGGCTATCAGGGCATCATGTTCCGCAAGGACGATGCGGCGCTTCGTGAAGTGGTGACCGAGAAGCTCATCGCGATGATCGCCGACGGTTCCTACAAGGCTGTCCTCGACAAATGGAGCCTTGGCGGCAACGCGGTCGCCCAGCCCATGCTGAACGCGGCGCCGCAATGAAGCCGGCACCGGCACTCGCGGAGGGTTTTCCCGATCTGTCGGGAATGCGGGTCGCGCGCGAGCCGCACTGGTTTCGCTGGCTCAGCGCGGCGCTGATCGTCCTCGTGCTTGCATTGATCGGGCGCGCTTTTGCGGGCGGCCAGATCGAATGGTCTTATGTCGGCCGCTTCCTGACCGCAAAGGTGATCATAGAGGGCATCGTCAACACCATGGTGATGGCGGTGCTGGCGATGGCGCTCGGTATCTTCCTTGGCGTCGTCGTCGCGATCATGCGGCTGTCGCCCAACCCGGTACTGAAGACCGTTGCCGCCGGCTACACTTGGTTGTTCCGCGGCACGCCGCTGATCCTGCAACTGCTGCTGTGGTTCAATCTTGCGCTGGTGTTTCCGACCATCGGGATTCCCGGCCTGTGGAGCGCGCGCGCCGTCGACGTCATGACGCCGTTCCTCGCCGCGCTGCTCGGGCTCGGCATCAACCAGGGTGCCTATACCTCGGAAGTGATGCGCGCCGGCATGCTATCAGTCGATATCGGGCAATATGAGGCCGCGCAGGCGATTGGCATGGGACGCTTGCGTGCGCTGCGCCGGATCGTGCTGCCGCAGGCGATGCGGGTGGTGATCCCGCCGCTCGGCAACGAGTTCATCGGCATGGTGAAGGCGACCTCGCTCGCCAGCGTCATCCAGTATCCGGAACTGCTGCACAACGCCGAAAACATCTACTACGCCAATTCGCGCGTGATCGAGCTCCTGATCGTGGCCGGGCTCTGGTACCTGCTCGTCGTCTCGGTCCTGACGCCGCTCCAGATGCTGCTCGAACGCCGTTTTGCGCGCGGCACATTGCGGCTCGCGCGATGACAAAACCTCTCGTCGCGATTCGCTCGGTCAGCAAGAGTTTTGGCGAGTTTCAGGCTCTCAAAAACGTTACGCTCGATGTCTGGCCCGGCGAGGTGATGTGTCTGATCGGCGCCTCCGGCTCGGGCAAGACCACGCTGCTCCGCTGCATCAACCAGCTCGCCGCGATCGACAGTGGCGGCATCTGGCTCGACGGCGAGCTCCTGGGCGTGCGCGAGCAGGGCGGACGACTGCATCGGCTCAGCGAGCGCGAAATCGGGCGGCAGCGGCTGAAGACCGGCATGGTGTTCCAGCGCTTCAACCTGTTTCCGCACAAGACCGCGCTCGAAAACATCACCGAGGGTCCGCTCCAGGTTCAAGGCCGAAAATCCGACGAGGTGCGCGCTGAGGCGATCGAGCTGCTGCGGCGCGTCGGATTGTCGGCCAAAGCGGACGCGTATCCCGCCCAGCTCTCCGGCGGCCAGCAGCAGCGCGTCGCGATTGCCCGCGCGCTTGCCATGAAGCCGATGCTGATGCTGTTCGACGAGCCGACCAGCGCGCTCGATCCCGAGCTCGTCGGCGAGGTCTTGGCGGTCATGAAGGAGCTGGCGCGGAGCGGCATGACCATGATGGTCGTGACGCACGAACTCGGCTTCGCGCGCGAGGTTGCCGACCGCGTCGTCTACATGGACCAGGGCGCGATCATCGAGCACGGGCGCGCATCCGATGTCTTGGGCGCGCCGCGCGAGGAGCGTACCAAGGCATTTCTTTCGGCAGTGATCTGAATGGGGGCGTATCGATGAAGAGACTTCTGGTTACGGCGGCACTCGTTGGCGCCATGAGCGCTCCGGTCATGGCAGTCGAGCTGCCGGCGGAGATCGCCAAGCGCGGCAGCATCAAGGTCGCGCTGGTGCCGAACTATCCGCCGATGGAGTTCCGCGATCCCGCCACCAACGCGTTGTCCGGCTTCGACATCGATCTCGGCGAGGCCATCGGCCGCAAGCTCGGCGTCAAGATCGAGTGGCAGGAGACCAGCTTTGCCGAGTTCATGCCGTCGATCTCGACCGGGCGGGTGGACGCCATCCTGTCCGGCTTCACGGACTATGCCAGCCGGCACGAGATCGCGTCCTTCGTCGATTATTTGCGCAGCGGCCCGCAGTTCTTCGTGCAGCAGTCGCGCAAGGCGGAGTTCAAGGACGCAGCCGCGCTCTGTGGCAAGAAGGTCGGCGCCAGCCGCCGCACCATGTTCCCGGCGCAGATCGCGGCCTGGAGCGAGAAGAATTGCGGCACCAATCCGATCCAGTTCGTCGGCACCGACGGCTCGGCCGACGCCCGCACCCAGCTCAGGCAGGGCCGCATCGATGCCGCCGCCCAGGGCAACGAGACGCTGCCCTACATCATGGACCTCGAGCCCGGCACCTATGCGACCGTGGGCGAGCCCATCGCGCAGCAATTCACCGGCATCGCTCTGCCGGTCAAGGAAAAGGCGCTGCAGCAAGCCATGCTGGAGGCGGTCGACGCGCTGATCGCGGACGGCACGTATCGCACGCTGCTTGCCAAGTGGAAACTGAGCGACAACGCACTCGAAAAGGCGACCATCAATGCTGGACAGTAACGCACTCCAGAGCATCCCGCTCACCCCAGCCAACACCGCGGATCCTGCGCCGGAATACCCCTGGCCGAAGCCGTACAATTCG
The DNA here is from genome assembly GCF_021052305.1 of Bradyrhizobium sp. WU425. Taxonomy (NCBI): domain Bacteria; kingdom Pseudomonadati; phylum Pseudomonadota; class Alphaproteobacteria; order Hyphomicrobiales; family Nitrobacteraceae; genus Bradyrhizobium; species Bradyrhizobium sp. WU425. Next base: position 1,769,327 of record NZ_CP088089.1, read on the forward strand.
GCGATGTTCCTGTCGTTCGACGTGGACGCGGAGAGCGCCTGGACCAGCAAGGACGCGGTGCACGCGCAGCGGCTCATCACCATGAGCTATGGCGGCTATGAGGCACGCGTCGGCACGCCGAAGCTCCTGGAGCTGCTCGACCAGTTCGATCTCAAGGCGACCTTCTTCGTCACGGGATGGTCGGTCGAAGCGCATCCGGCGATGGCCGAGTCCATTCTCAAGGCCGGTCACGAGATCGGCCACCACGGCTATCACCATCTCCTTCCCGATCCCGGCGATCCCTGGATCGAGGAGGAGCTTGAGCGCGGTTTTGAGGCGCTCAAGCGCCGGCTTGGCGTCAGGCCGACCGGCTATCGCGCGCCTTACGGCGAGTTCACCGAGGAGCTGCGGGTGGCGCTGGTGCGCCACGGCATCGTCTACACCTCCTCGTTTCGCGACGACGTGCGGCCCTATCGCCATCGTCTCGCCGACGGCAAGCCGGGCACGATCGAGCTGCCGGTGACCGCAAGCTATGACGACTGGATGCACGGCCTGTCCGCGCGCTTCAGCCCCCGCTCGATCTTCCCCAAGGAGCATGTGCTCTCGATCTGGAAGGATGAGCTCGATGAAACCAGAGACTGGGGCGCGATGGTGACGACGGTGCTGCATCCGCAGTGCAGTGGCCGTCCGATGCGGCTGCGCCTGCTGCGTGAGTTCCTGACCTACGCAAAGTCGTGCCCGGACGTCTGGATCACGACCGGCGAGAAGATCGCGGAAAACTTCCTGCGCCACGAGGCCGGAAAAAGTTGAGCCACGCCATGACCCGCATCCTCGTCATCAACCCTAACTCCTCCGCATCGGTGACGGCGGCGATCGACGACGCCGTCGCGCCGCTACGCATCGCCGGCGGACCCGCAATCGAGGTCGTCGGCCTTGCCGGGGGGCCGCCGGGCATCAGCTCGCAACGCGACGCCGACAGCATGGTGATGCCGCTGGTCAACCGTGTGTCGCGCGACGATGCGGATGCCTTCGTGCTCGCCTGCTTCAGTGATCCCGGCCTGCATGCGGTGCGCGAGGCGGTCGGCGGGCGCCCGGTGATGGGCATCGCCGAGTGCGGCATCTTTCGCGCAATGATGCTGGGCGAGCGGTTTGGCGTCATCGCGCTGTCGCCGTCGAGCATTCGCCGCCAGCAGCGGATGGTGCGGCTGATGGGCATCGACAGCCGCTATGCCGGAAGCTGGTCGGTCGGCGCGAGCGCGGCGGAAACGGCAGGCGCGGACATCCGGGGACGGTTGATTGAAGCCGGCCGCGCGCTGGTCTCGCAATGCCGTGCCGATGTCGTGGTGATGGGCTGCGCCGGCATGGCCTCGCACCGCGCGGCGATTGCGGATACCATCGGTGTCCCCGTGGTCGAGCCGGCGCAGCAGGCGGTGGCCGCTGCGATCGGCGCGGTCTTGTTGAACACGTAAGATCCTTCAGGAGCCTCTTGCAATGCCCGTCTCCCGCCGTTCGCTCCTCAAGGCCGCAGCCGCGGTGCCGGCGCTGTCATTTCCGGGCATCCTGCGCGCCGAATCCCAGACCACGCTACGCTTCATTCCGGTGATCGACCTCGCCTTCGTCGATCCCATCTATTCGACGGCACAAGTGTCGCGAAACCACGGCTTCATGGTCTACGACACGCTCTACGGCATGAGTTCTTCGCTCCAGGTCTCGCCCCAGATGCTGTCGGGCCATGTCGTCTCCGGCGACCGGCTGCAATGGGACCTCAGCTTGCGCGACGGTCTGTTCTGGCACGATGGCGAGCGCGTGCTCGCCCGCGACTGCGTCGCGAGCATCCGCCGCTGGGCCGCGCGCGACGGCTTTGGCGGCGAGCTGATGGAGGCGACTGACGAGCTGTCGGCCACTGACGACCGCACCATCCGCTTCCGCCTCAAACGTCCATTCCCGCTGTTGCCGCAAGCGCTGGGCAAGGCCGCGATCAACGCGTGCTTCATGATGCCGGAGCGGCTGGCGGGCCAGGATCCGTTCAAGCCGCTCACCGAAGTGATCGGCAGCGGCCCGTTCCGCTATCTCGCCGACGAGCGCGTGCAGGGTGCGCGCAACGCGTATGCCAGGTTCGAGCGCTATCAGCCGCGCACGGACGGCAAGCCGGATTGGACAGCGGGCCCGAAGATCGTGCACTACGATCGGGTGGTCTGGACCACCACGCCCGATGCCGGCACCGGCGTCGCCGCGCTGCAGACCGGGGAGCAGGACTGGCAGGAGACCACGCCGCACGACCTGCTGCCGATCATCAAGGCCGCCGGCGACATCGAGACGCGGATCCTCGATCCCCGCGGTTACGCCTGCATGCTGCGCCTCAATCATCTTCAGCCACCGTTCGACAATCCTGCCGTTCGCCGCGCGCTCCTGGGGGCCATCGATCAATCCGCCTTCATGACCGCGGTGGCCGGTACCGATCCGAACTTCCAGGTCTCACCGATCGGCTATTTCGCGCCGAATACGCCGATGGCGAGCGAAGTCGGCCTCGATGTATTCCGCGGCCCGCGTGACTACGCCAAGGTGAAGGCCGATCTCAAAGCCGCCGGCTACAATGGCGAGAAGATCGTGGTGCTCGTCCCCACCAACTCACTGGCGCAGAAGCCGCTTGGCGAGATCGCCGTCGACAGCCTCCGCAAGGCCGGCATGAACGTCGAATATGCCGGGCTCGATTTCGCAGTGGTGTTGCAGCGCCAGCTCAAGAAGGATCCGGTCGGTCAGGGCGGCTGGAGCGCGGCCGTCGGCAACTGGCAGGGCATCGACTGGCTCAATCCGGCCGGCAACACCAATATCCGTGGTGAGGGCAAGGTCGCCGGCTGGTATGCGAGCGAGAAGATGGCCGGGCTCCGCAGCCAGTGGCTGGCGGCCTCCGAGCTCGCGGAGCAGCAGCGCATCTGCCGTGAGATCCAGGCGGTGGCTTTCCAGGAAATCCCCTATATTCCGATTGGCCTGTACAAGCAGCCGACCGCCTATCGCAAAGCCATCACCGGCATTCTCGACGGCACCGCCGTCTTCTGGAACGTACGCCCCGCATGAGCATGATCGCAATCTTCGGCAGCTATGTGCTGTCACGCAAGGACGGCGCGCAGGACGTGTTGCGCGACCATTGGGTTCTGGTCGAAGGCAAGAAGATTGCCGCGGTCACGCGCGACAAGCCGCGGGCGGACGAGGTGCATGACCGTCCCGGCCGCTTCGTTCTGCCGGGCCTGTTGAACCTGCACAATCACTGCTTCTCCGAAGCGGTGGCGCGCAGCCACACCGAGGACGGCAACGGCCGCCGCAACAATCAGAGCATCGTTTACACGGTGCTTTTGCCGCTGACCAAGCGCGGTGCAGATATCTTGTCGGCGGAAGAGCGCATGGCGGTCGCGCGGCTCGGCATCCTCCAACTCCTGAAGGGCGGCGCCACCACGGTGATGGAGCCGTTCCGCAACTCGATCCCGGAGATGTTCGATGCCGCCGAGGAGATGGGCATCCGCTTCTACGGCGCGCCCTATCTGTTCTCGACGTCGGACGCCAAGGCCGGCCCCGACGGCGTGGTGCACTATTCCGGCGATGACGGCACAGCCGACATGGCGACCTGGGATGCACTCTACCAGCGCTGGAATAATCGCGGCGACGGCCGCATCGGCCTTGCGATGAGTCCGCATGCCACCGACACCTGCGGGCCTGATCTGTTGAGGGCCTGTGCCGCGCGGGCACGCGAGCTCGGCGTGCCCGTCACGACGCATATGGCGCAGAGCCGCGCCGAGGTCGAAACCATCGGCAAGCGCTATGGCGGCCGCACGCCGGCGCAATATCTCGACTGGCTCGGCCTGCTGGCGCCCGACCTGATGGCGGCGCACTGCATGTTCAGCACCGATGACGATCTCAAGCTGATGGCCGCGCGCGGTATGACGGTTCTCAACTGCCCGCGCGTGTTCGCGCGCGCCGGCGTCACCGCGGCCTTCAGCCAGTTCGCGGAGCACGGCGTGCGCACGGTGGTCGGCACCGACGGCTACAACATGGACCTGCTCGGCGAGCTCAATGCGGCGTCGCTGATCTCCAAGATCACCTCGGCGCGTGCCGATGTCGCGAACGCGCCCGAGTTGATCGAGGCGAACACGGCAATCGCGGCCGATGTCATCAAGCGGCCCGATCTCGGCCGTATCGAGCCGGGCGCGACCGCCGACCTCACGATCGTCGATCTCACCCATCCGCATCTTCAGCCGCTGTTCGACCCGCGCCGCGCGCTGATCGCGCTCGCCAATCGCGCCAATATCGATCAGGTCATGGTCGACGGCCGCATGCTGGTCGATGCCGGCCGCTATCTCGGCGCCGACGAGGCGGCGATCACGGCTGCCGGCACCGCTGCGATTGGCAAGATCTGGGACCTGCCGGAGGCACAGGCGGCGTTCAACGGCTGAGGGGTGGCTCGTCGAATTCGGCGAGCGCCTTGCGTATGGTCTCGACCAGATCGAGCGCTACCGGCGAGGGGCTGCGCTGTGCCGGAAAGACCGCCGAGAATTCGAAGTCGATGCGCGGCAGGAAGCGGCGCACGACGACGCCGCGGGTGGAAAATTCCTGGGCGGTGAAGGGATCGCAGATGGCGACGCCAAGTCCTGACGACACCATGCCGCACATGATCTCCGACAGCGTGGTCTCGACCCTGAGCACGCGGCGGACATCGTGGCGATGGAAGACCTGGTCGACGAGGTGGCGGCTCGACGAGCCCGCCGACAGCGAGATGAAAGTCTCGCCCTCGAAGTCGCGGGGCTCCAGCACTTCCTTTTCCGCGAGGCGGTGACCGGTGGGCAGTACAGCCACACGCGCGGGCGCCGGCAGCTTCTGGCTCGGCAAGCCCGAATGCGCGATGGGCACCTCGGCAAAGCCGACGTCGCACTGATTGTTCAGTACCCAGTCGACCACGATCGGCGAGATCACGCCGAAGAAAGCGAGGTTGAGGTTCGGCCGCTCCCTCAGGAAGTGCCCGGTGAGCCGCGGCAAATAGCCATTCGACAATGCTGGAAGTGCCGCGATCCGCAGTGAGCCGGTGCGGCGGCCGCGGATTTCCTCGGCTGCCGCGGTGATGCGTTCGAGGCCGACGAAGGAGCGCTCGACTTCGGTGTAGAGTGCCATGGCCGCAGCGGTCGGCACGAGGCCGGTGCCGCGCCGTTCGAACAGCTCCATCTTCAACAGCGCCTGGAGGTCGCGCAGCAACCGGGAGACCGCCGGCTGCGTCACGGTCATCAGCGCCGCCGCCTCCGTCACGCTGCCGGTCAGCATCGTCGCCCGGAAAGCCTCCACCTGCCGCGAATTGATCCGGGCCATCCCCATTTCCATTCATAACATTTAGGCATGCAGAGGCTGCCATTATTCATTGGACGATGGAAGCCGGAGTTTGCAATCTTTTTCATCAGTGCTGGAGACGGCCCGCTTTTTCGGCAGATTGGAGGGGTTTAAACCTCCGGATCGCGCCAAAATTCGCCGCGCAAGGGCTGGAGCCCTAGTCGGAGAGGGATCTGCGCGGAAGGAAATGCGGAAGGTTCAGCCAACGAGACTCGTCGGCACGTCACCTCATCCCGGTATGGAGATCGGACCACATGAAGACTTTTCGCCTTCTGACAGCGGTCAGCATCGCGGCCCTCATCGCCGCCCCCTCGGTTGCCACGGCTCAGCAAAAGACGCTCTATGTCGCCGGCTATGGCGGCTCGTTCGAGAAGACCATCCGCGACGAGGTGATCCCGACTTTTGAGAAGGAGAACGGCGTCAAGGTCGAGTACGTCGCCGGCAACTCCACCGACACGCTGGCCAAGCTCCAGGCGCAGAAGGGCAACCAGCAGATCGACGTCGCCATCGTTGACGACGGCCCGATGTACCAGGCGATCCAACTCGGCTTCTGCGGCAAGCTCGATGGCCTGCCGACCGATCTCTACGACACCGCGCGCTTCAAGGACGATCGTGCGGTCGCGATCGGCATCGTCGCGACCGGCCTGATGTACAACACCAAGGTGTTTGCGGAGAAGGGCTGGGCGCCGCCGACCTCCTGGAACGATCTCAAGGACACGAAATACGCCAAGCAGCTCGTGATCCCGCCGATCAACAACACCTATGGCCTCGAAGCGCTGGTGATGCTGTCGAAGATGAATGGCGGCGGCGAGTCCAATGTCGATTCCGGCTTCAAGATCTTCAAGGAGCAGATCAATCCGAACGTGCTCGCCTATGAGCCGTCGCCGGGCAAGATGACCGAGCTGTTCCAGTCCGGGCAGGCTGTGATCGCGGTGTGGGGCACCGGCCGCGTGCAGAGCTTTGCCAATACCGGCTTCCCCGTCGATTTCGTCTATCCGAAGGAGGGCGCCGCGACGTTGCTGACGACCGCCTGTCCGATCACCAAGCCGAACGCCTCGCCGCTTGCGTCTAGCTTCGTCAAGATGCTGCTCGAACCCAAGATCCAGCTCGTGATGCTGAAGGATTACGGCTACGGCCCGGTGCTGAAATCGCTGGTGATCCCGCCCGAGCTCGGCAAGATGGCGCCGATCGGCGAGCGCGCGGCAAAGCTCTATAATCCGGACTGGACCGTCATCAACGAGAAGCGTGAGGAATGGACCAAGCGCTGGAATCGCGAGGTCGAACGCTGATCGTTCGCGGCGGAGACAGCGTCATGGCCTATCTCGAGCTCGAAGGGGTCGCCAAGCAATTCGGAGCGCAGACTGTCGTCGACGACTTCAGTCTCGCGGTGGGGAAGGGCGAGTTCGTCTCCTTCCTCGGCCCCTCCGGCTGCGGCAAGACCACGACCCTGCAGATGATCGCGGGCTTCCTCGATCCCACCCGCGGCGCGATCCGGCTGCAAGGCAAGGATCTGACCGCGATCCATCCGGCCAAACGCGGGCTCGGGATCGTGTTCCAGAGCTACGCGCTGTTTCCGCACATGACCGCGGCCGAGAATGTCGCCTTCGGGCTCGAGATGCGCAATGTGCCGCGCGGCGAACGGACCGAGCGCGTTCGCGCAGCGCTCGCGATGGTCGGGCTTGCCGGCTACGAGGATCGCCATCCGCGCCGCATGTCCGGCGGCCAGCAGCAGCGCGTGGCGCTGGCGCGCGCGCTGGTGATCAAGCCGAGCGTGCTGTTGCTCGACGAGCCGCTATCGAATCTCGACGCCAAGCTGCGCGAGGAGATGCAGATCGAGCTGCGCCAGATCCAGCGTACCATCGGCACCACCACGATCCTCGTCACCCACGACCAGAACGAGGCGATGTCGTTGTCCGACCGCATCGTGGTGATGAGCCAGGGCAGGATCGAGCAGATCGGCACGCCGCAAGAGACTTATGAGAAGCCGGCCTCGGCCTTCGTCTCGCAGTTTTTGGGAAAGACCAACGACTTTGCCGCGACGATCGATCGGACCAGTGCGCCTGGGCGATTGATTGTCGGCTCGTGGAGCGCGCCTGCGCCTGTCGGGCGCAGCGGTCCCGTCACCATTAGCATTCGCCCCGAGCGGATCGATTTTGGCGACGCGGGCCTCAGCGCAAAGATCGTCACACGCATCTTCCAGGGCAATCACTGGCTGTTCCAGTGCGAGAGCGAATGTGGCCCGGCGACCGTGATCCGCCAGAATGACGGCCGGTCGCAGCCGGTCGAAGGCGAGGCCGTTCACCTCACCTGGCGGCCCGAGGACATGAGCGTGAGGGGCGTCGCATGAGCGCTTCCGCCGAGGAACGAAACGCACGCACGCCCTGGGCGCTGACGGCGCCCGCTTTGATGCTGTTCGTCGGCGTGCTCCTGATTCCGCTGGCAATGACCGTGATGCTGTCGTTCCATGATTGGGGCCAGTACAAGGGCATCGAGCCGGTCTTCATCCTCAAGAACTGGCATGAGATCGTAACCGATCCCTATTACGCCGAGATGTTCGGGCGGACGTTTCGCATCGCGATCCTGACTACGCTGCTCACCGCCGTGCTCGGTGCACCCGAAGCCTACATCCTCAACCGAATGAGCGGACGCTGGAAGAGCGTTTTTCTCCTGGTCATCCTGGGGCCATTGCTGATTTCCGTGGTGGCGCGGACGCTCGGCTGGGCGCTGCTGTTCGGCGGCAACAACGGCCTCGTCAATAAGCTGCTGATGTCGGCCGGGCTGATCCGCGCGCCTATCCCCTTCATGTTCACCGAAACCGGCATGGTGGTCGCACTCGCGCACGTGATGATGCCGTTCATGGTGCTGTCGGTGTGGGCGGCGCTGCAGCGGCTCGATCCGCAGATCGAGAATGCCGCGATGTCGCTCGGCGCCGGCCCTGCGACCATCATCCACCGCATCATCATGCCGCAGATCATGCCGGGCGTGCTGTCTGGGGCGATCATCGTGTTCTCGCTCTCGGCCAGCGCGTTTGCGACGCCCGCCATCATCGGCGGCCGTCGACTCAAGGTCGCGGCGACGCTGGCCTATGACGAGTTCCTCAACACGCTGAACTGGCCGCTGGGGGCGGCGGTCGCCACGCTGCTGCTGGCCGCGCTGGTCTTGATCGTCGTCGGCAGCAACGCACTGATCGAGCGCCGTTACGCGGAGGTGTTCCGATGAGCCGGAATGGCCCGCTCGCGCTGATCTTCCACACCATCTTTGTCATCGTCATGGTGGCGCCGATCCTCGTCGTCTGCCTCGTTGCGTTCACGCCTGAAGGCTTCCTGTCGTTGCCGACAAACGGTTTTTCGTTGCGCTGGTTCAGGGCGATCGCCAACTATCCCGAATTCGTCCATGCTTTCTGGGTCAGCCTTGGCCTGGGCGCACTATCGTCGTTCGTCGCGCTATTATTCGCGGTACCGGCGGCGCTCGCGATCGCGCGCTATCGCTTCCGCGGCCGTGATGCGCTCGCGGCCCTCTTTCTCTCGCCGCTGATGATCCCGCATGTCGTGCTCGGCATCGCGTTCCTGCGCTTCTTCACCTCGGCCGGGATGGGCGGCAGCTTCGCCGCGCTGATCATCGCGCATGTCATCATCGTGTTTCCGTTCGCGCTACGGCTGACCCTGGCGGCGGCGACCGGCATGGACCTTTCGGTCGAGATGGCGGCGGTCTCGCTCGGTGCCGGCGGCTGGACGCTATTCCGCCGCGTGACGCTGCCGTTGATCCTGCCCGGCGTCATCAGCGGCTGGGCGCTCGCCTTCATCCAGTCCTTCGACGATCTCACCATGACCGTCTTCCTCGCGGCACCCGGCACCGAAACACTGCCGGTGCGCATGTTCCTCTACATCCAGGACAACATCGATCCGCTGGTGACGTCCGTCTCGGCCTGCGTGATCGCGATCACCATGACCGCCCTCATTCTGCTCGATCGCTTCTACGGGCTCGACCGCGTGCTCGCCGGCAAGGGCGATACAGGGCGATAGGAGAATCCATGCGAACAGATTACGATGTCGCCGTCGTCGGCGGCGGATTGCTCGGCTCCGCCATCGCCTGGGGCCTGGGAAGACTCGGCAAGAAGGTGGCCGTGCTCGACGAAGGCGACATCACCAAGCGCGCCTCACGCGCGAACTTTGCGCTGGTTTGGGTCCAGAGCAAGGGGCTCGGCATGCCAGCCTATACCGTCTGGACGGTGCAGGCGTCACAGGCGTGGAGCAGGCTCGCCTCGGAGCTGAAGCAGCAGACCGGCCTCGATGTCTCGCTTCAGCAGAACGGCGGTTTTCATCTGACGCTTGGCGAGGACGAGTTCGGTCAGCGCGCCGAGCTGGTCAAGCGCATGCACAACCAGACGGGTGCCGCCGATTACAAGATGGAGATGCTGCCGGCATCCGAGGTGAAGAAGGCGCTGCCGCTGATCGGGCCCGAGGTCTCCGGCGGCAGTTATTGTCCACTCGACGGTCACGTCAATTCGCTGCGCACGTTTCGTGCGTTCCACACCGGCTTCAAGGCATTCGGCATCGACTATCTTCCGGAGCGCCCGGTCTCGGCGATCAGCAGGAGCAGCGGCGAATTCTGCCTGACGACGCCGCAGGGCGAGCTCCGTGCCGCCAAGATCGTGCTCGCCGCCGGCAATGCTAACCAGACCCTGGCGCCGATGGTCGGTCTCCACGCCCCGATGGGCCCGACCCGCGGCCAGATCGTGGTGACCGAGCGCACCATGCCCTTTCTGCCGCATCCGCTGACCACGATCCGCCAGACCGACGAGGGCACGGTGATGATCGGCGACAGCAAGGAAGACGAGCTCGACGATCGCGCGCTGAAGCACTCGGTCAGCGCCGTGATGACGGATCGCGCCCAGCGCATGTTTCCGCATCTCGCGCGGCTCAACGTGGTCCGGAGCTGGGCCGGCATCCGCGTCATGCCGCAGGACGGCTTTCCAATCTACGACCAGTCGGAGACGCATCCCGGTGCCTTCGTCGCCTGCTGCCACTCCGGGGTGACACTCGCCTCCAACCACGCCTTCGAGATCGCGCGGATGGTTGCGCAAGGCGCGCTCGAGCCCGAGCTGGTCGGCCCGTTCTCGGCCAGCCGTTTTGGCGCCGCCGGTGCCGCGAACAACAGCGGCTACTAGGGACATTGAAGGAGCCAGGATGTTCAAACGATCCGAGCAGGACAAGCGGCCAGCGGTGCAAATCTTCGTCGATGGCGTTGCCGTCGCGGCGCGGCAGGGCGACACCGTCTCCGCCGCGCTGCTGGCCTCGAGCTGCGATGCACGCCGTTCGACCGCAGTCAGCGGGGCGCTGCGTTTGCCCTATTGCATGATGGGCGTGTGCTTCGATTGCCTCGTCACCATCGATGGCGTCGGCAACCGACAGGGCTGCCTGGTGCCGGTCACCGACGGCATGCAGATCGAGATTCAGAAGGGCAAGCGGGAGATCGGGAAATGACTGTGGCTCCCAAGCGCGAAGAATATGACGTCGTGGTGATCGGGGCCGGGCCTGCCGGCCTTGCCGCCGCCGCGACGGCCGCCGAAGCCGGCCTGTCCACGCTGCTGCTCGACGAGAATATCGGCCCCGGAGGCCAGGTGTTTCGTGCCATCGCCTCGACGCCGGTGACCGACCGCAGCCAGCTCGGTGAGGACTATTGGGTCGGTACCGATCTCGTGCAGGCGCTACGCGCAGGCAACGCGGAGGTCATTCAGCGCGCAACGGTCTGGAGCCTCGATCGCAATCTCGATATCGCCGTCTCGGTCGGCGGCGCGTCCGCCTTCGTCAAGGCCAGGCGCGTGATCCTCGCGACCGGCGCGCTGGAGCGGCCGTTTCCGATTCCCGGGTGGACGCTTCCGGGCGTGATGACCGCGGGCGCCGCGCAGACCATGTTGAAATCATCGGCCCTGGTGCCGGATGGCCGCACGGTGATCGCGGGGCAGGGGCCGCTGCTCTGGCTGCTCGCCGCGCAGATCTTGCGTCTCGGCGGTCGCATCGATCGCATTCTCGACACCACCGAGCGCGTAAACTATTTCGCCGCACTCCCCCACGCTTTCGCTTTCCTGACCTCGCCGTATTTCGCCAAGGGCTTGTCGATGATGCGCGAGGTGAAGGCGAAGGTGCAGGTCGTCTCAGGCGTCAGCGAGCTTGCTGCCTCTGGTGACGGCCAACTCGCGAACGTCAGCTATGTCGCCGGCGGCAAGCGCGAGACCGTCCTTGCGGATCTCTTGCTGCTGCACCAGGGCGTCGTGCCCAACGTCAATCTGGCGATGGCGGCCGGAATCGAGCATCGCTGGGATGATTTGCAATTGTGCTGGTCTCCGGTGCTGGATGCCAGCGGCAATTCGTCGGTCGCCGGCATTGCGATTGCTGGCGACGGCGCCGGCATCGGCGGGGCGAACGCAGCCGTAGTGCGCGGCCGCATCGCGGCACGCGCGGCAGTGGAGGCGTTGGCGCCTGCGGCTGCAAAAATATTTGCGCCGATGGCGAGCCTCCGCGCCGATCTCGCCAAGGCCGAACGTGGTCGCGTTTTTCTCGACACGCTGTTCCGGCCGGCGCCGCAGTTTCGCATTCCCGCAGGCGACACCATCGTCTGTCGCTGTGAGGAGGTCACCGCAAAGGATATTCTCGACGCCGTCGCGATCGGCGCGACCGGGCCGAACCAGCTCAAGGCCTACCGCCGCACCGGCATGGGGCCGTGCCAGGGCCGGCTCTGCGGCCTCACCGTCACCGAGCTGATGGCGCAGGCGCGGGGCAAGAGCCCGCAGGAGATTGGCTATTACCGGCTGCGCGCGCCGGTCAAGCCGATCACGCTCGCCGAGCTCGCCGCCGTTCCGAAGAGCGCAGACGACATCAAGGCGGTGGTGCGCGGATGACGAAAAACGTGGATGCGATCGTCGTCGGCGGCGGCATCCACGGGTGCTCGACCGCGCTATATCTGTGTCTCGCCGGCCTCAAGCCGGTGCTGATCGAGAAGGACTATGCCGGCCGGCACGCTTCCGGTGTCAACGCCGGCGGCGTGCGCCAGCTTGCGCGGCACATCCCCGAAATCCCGCTTTCGATCCGCTCGATGGGTATCTGGGAGAAGATCACCGATCTCCTCGACGACGATTGCAGCTTTGAGAGCTATGGCCAGGTCCTCGTCGCCGAGAACGAAGAGGAACTCGCGGTCTGCCGCGCACGTGTGGCCGAGCTCAACGCGCTCGGCTTCACCCACGAAGAGCTGATCGATGCCGCAGAGCTGCGGCGCCTCGTGCCTGCGGTCGCCGAGAGCTGTCCCGGCGGCGTGGTCTCGCGCCGCGACGGTGCGGCCAATCCCGCGCAGGCGACGACGGCGTTCCGGCGCAAGGCAGGGCAGCTCGGTGCGACCGTTCGCGAGGGCATTGCGGCCACGAATATCCGGCACACCGATGGTCTCTGGCATGTCGATGTCGGCGCCGAGAGCTTTGCCGCGCCGGTGCTCGTCAATGCCGCCGGCGCCTGGGCCGGGACCATCGCAGCCGCGCTCGGTGAGCCCGTTCCGGTCGAGACGGTGGCGCCGATGTTGATGATCACCTCGCGCGTGCCGCATTTCATCGATCCGGTCGTGATCCTGCGCGGCCGCAAGCTGTCCTTCAAGCAATTCAAGAACGGCACGGTGCTGATCGGCGGCGGCCATTTGGCTACGCCCCATCAGGATCGCAACGAGACGGTGTTGGACTGGAAAAGCCTCGCGACCAGCGCCCGCACCGTGTTCGAGCTGTTCCCGGTCATGCGCGACGCGACGATCATGCGGGCCTGGGCCGGCATCGAGGCCAAGACCAAGGACGATCTGCCCGTGTTTGGACCGAGCAGCCGGCACAAGGGCCTCTATCACCAATTCGGTTTTTCGCTGCACGGTTTCCAGCTCGGCCCCGGCGCGGGCGCCGTCATGGCGGAGCTGATCGTCAACGGCGGCACCCAGACCCGCATCGGCGATCTCGGCATCGACCGTTTCCACCCCTCCACGCTCTAGCAAAAGAGGACATCATGAGCATTACCCGCAGCATCCGCACGCCCATCATGCACCGCGCCGTCGAAGCCAACGGCTTCGTCTTCATTGGCGGCACCATCGCCGACGACACCTCTGTGTCGATGGGCGAGCAGACCCGCAACATCCTCGGCAAGATCGCCGGCTATCTGAAGGAAGCGGGCACCGACAAGTCGCGCGTCGTGAGCACCTCGATCTTCGTCACGGACCTTTCCAAGAAGAAGGAGATGGACGCGGTCTGGACCGAGTTCTTCGGCGACAATCTGCCGACCCGCGCCACCGTCGGCGTCGCCGATCTCGGCGGCAGCGCGCTGATCGAGGTCGTGGTCACCGCGCTCAAGGGTTGATCGCGCGGGCCTGCGGCGGACGTCGGCGCTCCGCGCGCCGTCGTTCCTCAGAGCCTCGCCTTGATCTCGCCCTTCGATGGGATTAGTTAGAGAGCCCTCAAACAGGATATTCGAGATCCATGGATTTGACCCCGACCGCAAAGCCGACCTGCCTTGCTCACGGGGAATTCCATGCCTGCTTCCATCATCCTGTCCAACCTGTCGCTGTCCACGCCTGACGGCCGTCCTCTTCTCTCCGACATCGATCTGACATTCCGCGCCGAGCGGACCGGCCTTGTCGGCCGCAACGGCGTCGGGAAGACGACGCTGCTTGCATCGATCTCGCGTGAGCACATCCCCCAGTCGGGCCGCGTTACCGTCAACGGAACCGTCGGTCTGCTGCGCCAGGACGTCCAGCCCCTTGCGGGCGCGAAGGTGATCGATCTGTTCGAGGCGCGAGCCGCGCTCGATCTGCTTCGTCGAGCCGAGCGCGGGGATGCCTCGGCCGAGGAGGTTTCCGAGGTCGATTGGACCCTCGAAACACGGCTTGCATCCGCCCTCGCGCGTGTTGGGTTCGATGTCGCTCCGGACATCGAGCTCGGCAGCCTGTCGGGCGGCCAGGTCACGCGGGTTCGTCTCGCCGCGCTGATCTTCGCGGAGCCGGACTTCCTGCTGCTCGACGAGCCCACCAACGATCTCGATCGGGAGGGCCGCAAGGCCGTGATCTATTTCCTTGCGTCCTGGCGCGGTGGGGCGATTGTCGTCAGCCACGATCGGAGCCTGCTCGAAACCATGGACGCGATTGTCGAGCTGACGTCGCTCGGAGCCGCGCGATACGGCGGCAATTGGAGCAGTTATTGCGAACAGAAAGCCGTCGCGCTCGCGGCTGTCAGGCACGACCTCGCCCATGCCGAGAGGCGCCTGTCCGCGATCGACGGCAGGGCGCAGGAGGCTGCGGAGAGGAAAGCGCGCAAGGACAGTGGCGGTAAGAAGAAGCGCGCCAAGGGCGACATGCCGCGCATCCTGGCCGGCGCACGCAAGGACCGTAGCGAAGACACCGGCGGCAAGAACGCTGAGATCACCGAGCGGCGGCGTGCGGATGCGCTTGAGGCCGTCGATACGGCGCGCCGGCGCATCGAGATTCTTCAGCCGCTGTCGGTGAAGCTGCCCTCGACCCGGCTGCCAGCGGGCAGGGAGGTGGTTTGGCTCGATTGCGTCAGCGCCGGCTATCGGCCGGACCGGGAAGTCTTGCGCGATCTATCGCTCGCGATCGTTGGTCCGGAGCGCCTGGCAATTGTCGGACCCAACGGTTCCGGCAAGACGACGCTGCTGAAATTCGTCGCCGGCGAACTACGTCCGCTCTCCGGCACCATGCGGGTCAGGCCGGATCTTGCGCTGTTCGATCAGAAGGTCAGCCTGCTCGATCCCGCGGTCTCCATCCTGGATAACTTCAGGCGCTTCCATCCGAAGGCGGGTGCAAATGAATGCCATGCGGCGCTGGCCCGGTTCATGTTTCGAGCCGATGCCGCCTTGCAGATTGCGGGACATTTGAGCGGCGGGCAGATGTTTCGTGCAGGCCTTGCCTGCGTGCTGGGCGGAGCGATGCCGCCGTCGCTGCTGATCCTCGACGAGCCGACCAATCATCTGGACATCGAATCCATCGAAGCCGTCGAAGCGGGCTTGAGGGCCTATGACGGCGCGCTGCTCGTCGTCAGTCATGATGAGGCGTTTTTGCAGGCGATCGGGATTACCCGACGGCTCGATCTTGCTGCCCCGAGGCAGCGCGCCGGTTGCAGGATCATTTGATCCCGCTTTGCGGTTCGGCACGACGACAATTTTCAAAAACCCGACGCCCTGCCCCCAGCGCGTCGGGTGGAAAAAGATGAGTATCAATCCGTGATCCCAACGCAGCAGTTGTGACTCGCGTCGCTCCAATTTACCACTCCGGGAAACTACCGCGTTGGAACCGGACGCCGCCCAACCTGCGCGCGGCCTAGGAGGCGGCGCTGCCGCCCGGTTCGAGCGCCTCACCCATCTCCAGCGGATGGGCCATGGTCTCGTGCAGCGCATCGCGGTCGAGCTCGCCTTCGGAGATGCTGATGACGACACAGGCGACGCCGTTGCCGATCAGATTGGTCAGCGCGCGGCACTCGCTCATGAACTTGTCGATGCCGACCAGGATCGCAATCGACTGGATCGGGATGTCGGGCACGATCGAGAGCGTCGCCGCCAGCGTGATGAAGCCCGCCCCCGTCACGCCAGAGGCGCCCTTCGAGGTGATCATGGCGATGCCGAGAATGCCGAGCTCCTGCCAGATGGTCAGATGGGTATTGGTCGCCTGCGCCAGGAACAGCGTTGCCAGCGTCATGTAGATGTTGGTGCCGTCGAGGTTGAAGCTGTAACCGGTCGGAATGACGAGGCCGACCACCGAACGCGAGGCGCCGAGATGCTCCATCTTCTGGATCATCTGCGGCAGCACCGTTTCTGATGACGAGGTGCCGAGCACGATCAGCAGCTCGTCCTTGATGTAGGCGATGAAACGCAAGATCGAGAAGCCGGCGAGCCGCGCGATTGCGCCGAGCACGACCACAACGAACAGGATGCTGGTGAGATAGAACGTGCCGATCAGGGCCGCGAGGTTGAGCAGCGAACCGAGGCCGTAGGCACCGACGGTGAACGCCATCGCGCCGAACGCTCCGATCGGGGCGACGCGCACGATGATGCGGATGATGCCGAAGAACATCTTTGCGGCCTTGTCGATCGCCTCCGCAATGGGCTCGCCGGCCTTGCCGAGGAACGCGATGGCGAAGCCCGACAGGATCGAGATCAGTAGCACCTGCAACAGATCGCCGCGTGCGATGGCGCCCAGATAGCTGTCGGGGATGATCGCCATCAGATGGGCGACGATGCCTTCTTCCTTGGCCTTGGTGACGTAGGTCGCCACCGATTTCGGGTCGATCGTGGCGGGATCGATGTTGAAGCCGTGCCCGGGCTGGAGCACCTCGCCGACCAGCAGGCCGACCGCGAGCGCCACGGTCGAGACCGTCTCGAAATAGATCAGCGACTTCAGCCCGACCCGACCGACGCGCTTGAGGTCGCCCATCGAGGAGATGCCGTGCACCACGGTGCAGAAGATCACCGGCGCGATCATCATCTTGATCAGCGCGATGAAACCGTCGCCGAGCGGCTTCAGGGCCTTGCCGAGATCGGGATAGAAATAGCCGACGAGCACCCCGAGTGCGATCGCGATCAGCACCTGAATGTAGAGGATCTTGTACCAGGGCTGGTGCCGGCGGTGGACGGCTGGCTGGATCGCAATGTGTGTCATAGAATAGGCCCCGGACGTATTGATCTTGTTTGATTTGCATCATGTGATGGCCGCTGCAGAAGCGACAATCACATTTTTATCTGTTCGCACGAAGATCTGTCGCTGCACCGCAACTGGGGGGAACATGCCGATTGCAACGGGCTCCGATGAGCGAGCGCAAGGCTATTTTCCGCGTTGGATTCTGAAGTCCTCCGGCGTGATCATGCCCGAGCAGCGGCTGCCGCTTGGCCAGACCGTTGTCTCCGGTCTCCAGCATTGCGTCGCAATGTCGGGCTCGACGATCATCGCGCCGCTGCTGATGGGGTTCGATCCCAATGTTGCGGTGCTGTTTTCCGGCATCGGCACGCTGATCTTCTTCGTCATCGTCGCGGGGCGCGTGCCGAGCTACCTCGGCTCGAGCTTCGCGTTCATCGCGGTCGTGATCGCCGCCACAGGCTATGCCGGGCACGGGCCGAACCCGAACCTGTCGGTTGCGCTTGGCGGCATCGTAGGAGCCGGCGTCCTCTACGGCCTGATCGCGCTGGTCGTGATGTGGTCGGGGGTTGGCTGGATCGAGAAGCTGTTGCCGCCGGTCGTCACCGGCGCTGTGGTCGCCGCGATCGGCCTCAACCTCGCGCCGGTGGCGGTCAAGGCAGTGAGCGCCAATGCGTTCGACACAGGAATCGGGCTCGCGACCGTTCTGATCATCGGCGTGGTTGCCGTTGGCGCGCCTGGCCTGTGGCGCCGCCTGCCGATCATTCTCGGCGCGATCGGCGGATATCTTTTGTACCTGCTGTTCGCGAACGGCCTCGGCTTCGGCAGGCCGATCGACTTCACGCAAGTTTCGGCTGCGTCGTGGATCGGCCTGCCGAGTCTTACCACGCCGACCTTCCAGGCCGATGCAATCGTCCTGATCGCGCCGGTCGCGATCATTCTCGTCGCCGAGAACCTCGGTCACATCAAGGCCGTCGGCGCCATGACGGGCCGGAGCCTCGATGACTATCTCGGCCGCGCCTTGCTTGCCGACAGCCTCGCGACCATGGTGGCCGCCTGCGGCGGCGGCACCGGCGTCACCACCTATGCCGAAAACATCGGCGTCATGGCGGCGACGAAGGTCTATTCGACCTTGCTGTTTGCCTTCGCGGCGATGGTGTCGATCGTGCTCGGCTTCTCGCCGAAATTCGGCGCGCTGGTCCTGTCGATCCCGGGTCCCGTCATCGGTGGGCTCTCGATCGTGCTGTTCGGGTTGATCGCCGCAATGGCCGGCCGGATCTGGGTCGAGAACAAGGTCGACTTCTCAAGTCCGGCAAACCTGATCACCGTCGCGGTCGCGCTCACCGCAGGCGCCGGCGACCTCACGCTCAAATTCGGCGCCTTCACGATCGGCGGGATCGGCACCGCAACCTTTGGCGCCATCATCCTGTACCAGATCCTGACTTCGCGACTGGCTCGCCGCTAGGAGTGAATCTCAGCTGTGCGCCGACGGATGGAACAAAACGCCGGTTCCCTCCATGTTGATGTGTCCCCGGAGAAGAACGATGCCACATACCGACCGCTCGACCACCTTTTCTTCGCGCCTCGTCGGCCAATACGCGCTGGTGACAGGCGCCTCGCAAGGCATCGGCCGCGCCGTCGCCATTCGGCTTGCCCAGGAAGGCGCGACCGTTGCCATCAACTATGTCGATCATCCGGAAAAGGCAGAGGAGGTGCTCGCGTACGCGCGTACGGCATCGAGCGATCGCGGCCACGGCAAGCTCGACCATGTCGTCGTCAGGGCCGACGTCAGCAACGAGCAGGACGTAGCCGCGATGTTCGAGACGATCCTGGCGCGCTGGAAGCGTCTCGACTGCCTGGTCAACAATGCGGGCTTCCAGCGGGAATCGCCGAGCGAGGCGCTCGACATCGACACCTATCGCCGCATCATCGACGTCAATCTCAACGGCGCCGTGCTCTGCGCCCAGAAGGCGCTCGCGCATTTCGTTGCGCGCGGCGCAGGCGGCAGCATCATCAATTGCTCCAGCGTCCACCAGATCATCCCGAAACCCGGCTACCTCGCCTATTCCATCAGCAAGGGCGGCATGGCCAATCTGACACGCACGCTGGCACTCGAATTCGCCGGCCGCGGCATTCGCGTCAATGCGGTCGGTCCAGGCGCGATCGACACCCCAATCAACGCGGCCTGGACCGGCGATCCGGAAAAGCGCGGTGTGGTCACCAGCCACATTCCGCTCGGCCGTGTCGGCACGCCGGAGGAGATCGCCGGCGTGTTCGCCTTCCTCGCCTCGGATGAGGCCAGCTACATCACGGGGCAGACCATCTATGCGTGCGGAGGTCTGACGCTGTTTCCCGAATTCCGCGAGAACTGGGCAAGCTAGCGGGCTTCCTCGCCATCTGGCAAAACCGGCCTGCGCAGACTACATCTGCGTCATGGCAAATCATCCGCTCCGCGATTTCGTCGGACGGCACGAAAATCTGTTCGTGCTGACCGGCGCTGGCTGCAGCACCAATTCGGGCATCCCCGATTATCGCGACAGTCACGGCAACTGGAAGCGGACCCAGCCGGTGAACTTCCAGGCTTTCATGTCGGAAGAGCATACGCGTCGGCGCTATTGGGCGCGCAGCCTGATCGGCTGGCGGCGGTTCGGCCAGGCGAGGCCGAACGATGCGCATCACGCGCTCGCCCGGCTCGAGGCGAGCGGGCGTTGCGGAATGCTGCTGACCCAGAACGTCGACCGGCTGCATCAATCCGCCGGCCACCGCCAGGTGATCGACCTGCACGGCCGGCTCGATCTGGTCCGCTGCATGGGCTGCGGTCAAAAGACCCCGCGGAGCGAATTCCAGGAGACGCTCGGCCACGCCAATGCGGAATGGTTGACGCTCGACGCGGCCGATGCGCCCGACGGCGATGCGGACCTGGAGCATGCGGATTTTTCGTCGTTCAAGGTGCCGGCCTGCGAATCCTGCGGCGGCATCCTCAAGCCCGACGTCGTGTTCTTCGGCGAGACCGTCCCGCGCGACGTGGTCGTGACCGCGCAGGATCATCTGGCGCAGGCGGACGCCATGCTCATCGTCGGCTCGTCACTGATGGTCTATTCCGGTTTCCGCTTCGTGCAGGCGGCCGCGCAACGGCAAATCCCGATCGCTGCGGTCAATCTCGGACGCACCCGCGCCGATGATCTCCTCACGCTGAAGGTCGAGGAGCGCTGCGAAGCGGCGCTTGCATTCCTGCTCTGATCGCGCGGCCTGCGAACACGCCTTGCCTATTGCATGGGTGCCAAGCAGAATAGCTGGACGGCAGCATGTTCCTGTCATCCATGGCATGGAAATTGCGGCGCTTTTGTCCTCGGTCTTGACGATCAGCACGGAGAGTTTGGAATGCTTGAGGGAGCCGAGGTGCGGCTTGCCGTCGATATCGGTGGCACGTTCACCGACATCGTGCTGGACGTGGGCGAGGTGCGCAAGACGCGCAAATTGCTGACGACGCCGCAGCGGCCGGAAGAGGCGGTGCTGGACGGCATGCGGCTCATTCTCGCTGATGCGCGCGCCTATATCAGCGACATCGACGTCTTCATTCACGGCACGACGCTCGCGACCAACGCCATCATCGAGCGTCGCGGCGCCAAGACGGCGTTGATCGCGACCGAGGGCTTTCGCGACGTGCTCGATATCGGCACCGAGAGCCGCTACGACCAGTATGACCTCTCCATCGACAAGCCGAAGCCGCTGGCGCCGCGATCTTTGCGCTTCACCGTGCCCGAGCGCATCGACGCGCATGGCGCCGTCCGCCTCCCGTTGGACGAAGCGGCGGTGCGCGCGCTCGCGCCAAGATTGCGCGCGCTGAACGTCGAGAGCGTCGCAATCGCGTTCCTGCACTCCTACGCCAATCCCGAGCACGAGCGCCGCACGGCCGCGATCATCAGTGAGGAGATGCCCGGCATTTCCGTGACCGTATCGTCCGCGGTGTGCCCGGAGATCCGCGAATATGAGCGCACATCGACTGCAGTGGCCAACGCCTATGTGCAGCCGCTAATCGATGGTTATCTCGCTCGCATGTCCGACGCCTTGCAGGTCGAGCAGTACCGCGGCGCGATCTATCTCGTCACCTCCGGCGGCGGTGTCACCTCGATCGAGACGGCGCGGCGCTTTCCGGTGCGCCTCGTCGAATCCGGTCCTGCCGGCGGCGCCATTTTCGCGGCGCAGATCGCGGCGCGTCTCGGCGAGAGCAAGGTGCTGTCCTTCGATATGGGCGGTACCACGGCAAAGATCTGTCTGATCGAAAAATACCAGCCCGAGACCTCGCGCGTGTTCGAGGTCGATCGCGCAGCGCGCTTCCTGAAAGGTTCGGGTCTGCCGGTGCGGATTCCCGTGATCGAGATGGTCGAGATCGGCGCCGGCGGCGGCTCGATCGCCCATGTCGATGCGATGAAGCGCGTCACGGTCGGTCCTGAGAGTGCCTCGTCGGAGCCCGGGCCCGCCTGCTACGGCCGCGGCGGCCTGCGCCCGGCCGTGACGGATGCCGACGTCGCGCTCGGCATGATCGATCCGGACGACTTCGCGGGTGGCACGATCAAGCTCGACCCTGAACTCTCGAAGCAGGCGCTGCTGCGCAGCGTCGGCGAGCCGCTGGGTCTGTCGGCAGAGACTGCGGCCTATGCCGTGCACGAGGTCGTCTGCGAGAACATGGCGAGCGCGGCGCGCGTGCATGCGGTCGAGCGCGGTGAGATTGTCGGTCAGCACACGCTGATCGCCTTCGGCGGCGCGGCGCCTCTGCATGCGGCGCGCGTCGCCGAGAAGATCGGTGTCTCCCGCGTGATCGTTCCTTCCAATGCCGGCGTCGGCTCGGCCGTTGGCTTCCTCGCGGCTCCGATCGCCTACGAGCTGGTGCGCAGCCGTCATGTGCGGCTCGACGATTTCGACACCGAAGGGGTCTCCGATCTGCTCCAGGAGATGGTGACCGAAGCGCGTGCGCTGGTCGAGACGGGTGCGGCAGGCGCGCCGGTCCGCGAGCGCCGCGCGGCCTTCATGCGCTATGTCGGTCAAGGCCATGAGATCTCGATCGAACTGCCGAACCGGCGGCTGGCGACGGCCGATCTGGCCGGCCTGCGTCAGAAGTTCGAGGCGGATTATGCGGTGATGTTCGAGCGGCCGATCCCGGGTGCGGCGATCGAGGTCTTGAGCTGGTCGGTGCTTGCGACGACCGAGGCGCGCAATCCGCCTATTGTCGCAACCGTTACGCGCAAGCCCGCCGGGAAGGCGACCGGCAGCCGCAAGTTCTTCGATGGCCGGGTCGGGGAGGTGATCGAGATCCCGCTCTATCGCCGCGAGGACATGGCGCCAGGCGCGACGATTGCAGGTCCCGCCGTCATCGCGGAGGACGAGACCTCGACGTTCGTCTCCAACAGTTTTGATGCCCATATCGACGGTGCCGGCAGCATCGTCATGGAACGGAAGGCGGCCTGATCATGAGCAAGGCAAGCGGCGCGAGCCTGATCGACCTTCAGATCATGTGGCACCGGCTGATCGCCGTGGTCGAGGAGCAGGCGCAGGTGCTGCTCCGCACGGCCTTCAGCCCGATCGTGCGCGAATGCGGCGACCTCTCGGCCGGCGTGTTCGACCTCAAGGGACGGATGCTGGCGCAGGCGGTGACCGGCACGCCCGGCCACGTCAACTCGATGGCGGAATCGGTCAAGCACTTCATCGCCCACTTTCCGATCGAGACGATGAAGAAGGGCGACGCCTACATCACCAACGATCCCTGGATGGGCACCGGCCATCTCAACGATTTCGTCGTCACCACGCCCTGCTTCAAGGACGGCAAGCCGGTCGCGCTGTTTTCCTGCACCAGCCATCTCATGGACATCGGCGGCATCGGCTTCGGACCCGACGCTACCGACGTGTTCATGGAGGGGCTCTACATCCCCATGCTGAAGCTGATCGACCAGGGCGTCGTCAACGAGACGCTGATGGCGATGATCCGCACCAACACGCGGCTGCCGATCGACACCGAGGGCGACACCTACTCGCTCGCCGGCTGCAACGACGTCGGCTGCGAGCGCCTGGTCGAGATGATGACCGAGTTCGGCATCGACTCGCTCGATGCGCTCGGCGACTACATCTGCGACCGCTCGCG
The DNA here is from genome assembly GCF_021052305.1 of Bradyrhizobium sp. WU425. NCBI lineage: Bacteria > Pseudomonadati > Pseudomonadota > Alphaproteobacteria > Hyphomicrobiales > Nitrobacteraceae > Bradyrhizobium > Bradyrhizobium sp. WU425. The sequence continues at coordinate 1,792,467 of NZ_CP088089.1, forward strand.
CGAGGCCGTGCTGGCCGAGATCGCCAAACTGCCGAAAGGCAGCTGGCGCAACACCATGGTGGTCGACGGCTATGATGAGCCGGTCACGCTGGCCGCCGTGCTGACGATCTCGGACGAAGGCATCCACGTCGACTTCGACGGCACCTCGGCCGCGTCCAGGTTCGGCATCAACGTGCCTCTGTCCTACACCATCGCTTACACCGTGTTCGGTCTCGGCTGCGTCGTCGCCTCCCAGATTCCGAACAATGCCGGTTCGCTCTCGCCACTGACGGTGTCGGCTCCCAAAGGCGCGATCCTCAATGCGCCAAAGCCGGCGCCGGTCGCCTCGCGCCACATCATCGGCCAGATGCTGCCCGATGTCGTGTTCGGCTGCCTGCGCCAGATCATTCCCGAGCGCGTGCCCGCGGAAGGCACCTCGTGCCTGTGGAATCTCAACGTGCGCGGCCAGACCCGCTCGGGCGCCGGCGGCAATTACGGATTTTCGATGGCGGTGACCTCCAATGGCGGGACCGGCGCGCGCTTCGCGAAGGACGGGCTGTCGGCGACCGCCTATCCCAGCGGCGTGCGCGGCACGCCGGTTGAGATCGCCGAGACGCAGACGCCGCTGATCTTCTGGCGCAAGGAACTGCGTCCGGATTCCGGCGGGGCAGGGCGAACCCGCGGGGGCCTCGGCCAGATCATCGAGGTCGGCAGCGGTGTCGATGGGCCGTTCGACATCCTGGCGGCATTCGATCGCATCGATCATCCGCCACGCGGACGTGATGGCGGCAAGAACGGCGAGGCCGGCTATGTCGGCCTGAAGTCCGGCAAGAAGCTGCGTGGAAAAGGCTTTCAGCAGGTGCCGCCGGACGACCGGCTGGTGGTGCTGACACCAGGCGGCGCCGGCATCGGCGATCCCCGGGAGCGCGCGCCGACAGCCGTCAACGACGACATCGAAAGCGGCCTCGTGTCTGCCGACAATGCGGTTGAAATTTATGGGCACACGCGATGACGCTTCAGGCGTCGTGCGCGTAGCAAACGGAGGGGCTCAATGATCACGCGACGGACTTTTACCGCGGGCGCAGCGACGCTGCTCGCAGCCGGCCACATCTCGACCCGCGCGCGAGCGGCGACGGTAAGCTGGGACATGTCGACGGTATGGCCCGACGGCAATTTCCACACCCAGAACGCGTTTGCCTTCGCGGAAGAGGTGAAGAAGCAGACGGCTGGCTCGGTCGCGATCACCGTGAAGGCCGGTGGACAGCTCGGCTTCAAGGGCCCCGAGCATCTGCGCGCCGTCCGCGACGGTCTGGTGCCGCTCGCCGACGTCCTCAATATTCAGCAGGTCGGCGACGAACCCTTCATGGGCGTCGAAAGCATTCCCTTTCTCTGCGGCTCCATGGACGAATTGAAGGTGCTGCACAAATACGTGCGGCCCGAATACGAGAAGGTCGCCGCGCGCAACAACCAGAAGATCCTCTACATCGTGCCCTGGCCGACGCAATATCTGCATCTCAAGGTCAAGGTCGCCGATGTCGACGGCTTGAAGAACATCAAGATCCGCGTGCCCGACAAGAACGCCGTCGACATGCTGGCCGTGGTCGGCATGGCGCCGGTGATGATTCCGTGGGGCGAGACCATCCCGGCGCTGGCGTCGGGCGCGGTCTCCGGCGTATCCACCTCGTCGGTGTCGGGCGTCGACGGAAAATTCTGGGAATTCCTGAAATACATCTACCCGACCAACCACGTCTGGTCGTCGCAGATGCTCACCGTCAACCTCGATTCCTGGAAGGCGCTGAGTGCCGATCAGCAGCAGCTCGTCGCCGGCATTGCCGCGAAGATGGAGCCGGGCTTCTGGGCGAACTCGCTCAAGGCGGATGTCGACAGCCTCAACCGGCTCAAGGAAGGCGGCATGGAGGTGGTGCCGGTCTCGGATGCCATGATCACGGACATTCGCGCCAAGACGGCGCCGCAGCTCGACGCTTTCGTCAAGCGCGTGCCGGCGGCCGACAAGCCGGTGCGGGCCTATCTCGCGGAAATGAAGCGCTGAGGACTTGCAGTGGCAGATGTTTTGCCTGCGTCGTCCCATAGTCTCAACGCGGCGGCGCCGGCGCCGCTGCGCATCCTGCTCGACGGCATCGACCGTCTTGGCCGGCTGGACGGCTGGATCGGTGGCGGCTGCCTCTTGATGCTGACGCTGCTGATGCTGTGCGAGGTCGCAACGCGCTTCCTCTCGAACTTCCTGCCGTTCTTTCCGCCCACAATCTCGATCGCGTGGGAGTATTCCTCCTATCTGATGGCGGCGTCCTTCACCTTCGGCGCCGCCATGACCCTGCGCGTCGGCGGCCATATCCGTGTCGTGCTGCTGCTGAAGAACGTCTCCGCTCCGTTTCAGCGCGCGATCGAAATCCTGTCGGCCGCCGCCGGCTTCGCCTTCATGGCCTTCCTGACATCATCGATGGCGAAGTTCGCCTTCGGCGCCTATGTGCGCGGCCAGGTCTCGACCTCGAGCGACACCCCGCTGTGGTTTCCACAGGCCGTCGTCACCTTCGGCATGCTGCTGCTGACGCTGCAGTTCCTGGCGCGCGTGATCCAGGCCGTGCTCGGCCTGCCGCTGGAGGACCACCGCATGAAGGCCTCGCCCGTCGAATGATCGCCCACGCGCCAGCCAGCAGACACCGGATACCATGACCATCGAAGTCGTTGCTCTCTTCGGGATCCTGTTTGCGCTTCTGGCATGCGGCGTATGGATCGGCCTGACGCTTGCGCTCACCGCAACGCTGCTGCTGGCGATGTTCCGCTCAATCCCGCTCGACAAGCTGCTGCCGCAATACGCCTGGAACATCTTGACGACGCAGGAACTGCTGGCGCTGCCGCTGTTCATCCTGATGGGCGAGTTGCTGTTTCGCACCCGTCTGTCACGTTCTCTGTTCCAGGGGCTCGCGCCCTGGGCGGGGCTTTTGCCGGGTCGTCTTCTGCATGTGAACGTGATCGGCTGCACCATCTTCGCCGCAATCTCCGGCTCGTCGGCGGCGACGACGCAGGTGATCGGCCGCATGTCCCTGAACGAACTGCTGCGCCGCGGCTATTCCCGCGACATCGCGATCGGCTCGCTCGCCGGCGCCGGCACGCTCGGCTTTTTGATCCCGCCATCCAACATCATGATCATCTACGGCGTGCTCGGCGACGTCTCGATCCTGAAACTGTTCACGGCCGGGGTGCTGCCCGGACTGCTGCTGGCCGCCACCTTCATGGGGTGGGTGATGCTGCACACGACCCTTAACCCCGGCATGGTGCCGGAGGCGGAAGCCAAGCTCTCGCAAGTGCCATGGCGCGAACGGTTTGCGGCGCTCAAGGACCTCGCGCCGGCGCTGTTCCTGATCGCCTGCGTGCTCGGCTCGATGTATGGCGGGCTGGCGACGCCGTCGGAGGCCGCCGCGGTCGGCGTGTTCGGCGCGGCGCTGGTCGCCTGGGCGCAGGGCTCGATGTCGCAGCAGGTGATGCGTGACGTGCTGATCGGCTCGGTCGTGACCTGTTCGATGATCGCGCTGATCGTGCTCGGCGCCTCGATCCTCGGCAACGCCGCGGCCTTCCTCGGCATCCCGCAGGCAGTCGCCGCCTTCGTGAAGGGCTTGGGGCTATCGCCGTTCATGCTGATCGTGGTGCTGATTATCTTTTATCTGATCCTCGGCTGTTTCCTCGATGGCTTCTCGATGATCGTGATGACGCTGCCGATCGTGCTGCCGATCGTGAAGGGCGCGGGCTTCGACGAGATCTGGTTCGGCATCTTCCTCGTGCTCGCGGTTGAGATGGCCCAGATCACGCCGCCGGTCGGCTTCAACCTGTTCGTGATCCAAGGCCTGACCGACGACGGCCTCGGCTACATCGCGCGCGTCACGATGCCCTATCTCCTCATCATGGTCGGATTCGTGCTGCTGCTGACGCTCTGGCCCGGCATCGTCACGATCCTCCCGCGCGTGCTGTACGGGTAAATCCTTCCTCCGCGTCCGCCCGCAGCACTCTGGGACTGCGAGGCCAAACGAACCGGACAGCGAAACTGACGTTTGTATTCCGCGCCGCGCGTCAAATTCGCGCCGTGCGCGTGTTCCATCTTTGCGCTCCTCGTCATCCGGCGTACGCTGCCCGAGCGAGGATAAGCGCAACTGCAACCAGTCCAGAGACGTAGCACCTTTTGGCGATGTCCGCCGAGAGAGATCGAGAGCCGTTGGCGGCTCGTATGCGATGGAGAAGGCCGACAGAGAGCGGACTGCAGCATCCCTCGCGGTGGCGTCTGTGAGAAGCAAGTTCAACAAACATAAAAGCGGGAGGAACGGATGAGGAAGCGTTGGTGTAAGTCTGGTCTACCTCTTATTGCCGGCGCGACGCTGATGGTGTCGTCGGCCTTGGCCCAGTCCGTGGATACTGCGCGGATCGAGAACGGCGGTCAGAACGATTGGCTGACCTATCACGGTTCATACAAATCCTATCACTACAGCCCGCTGGCGCAGATCAATGCAAACAACGTCGGCAATCTGAACGTTGCCTGGACCCATATTCCAGGACGCTCGACCCGGGGCCTGCAATCGATGCCCCTCGCGGCGGATGGCGTGCTCTACTACTCGGGTTCTTACAGCCGGGTTTTCGCGCTCAACGGCGCGACAGGCGAGGTGATCTGGTCCCATTTTCCGGAGCTGGACGAGGCCCTGATCTCCCGTCAGACCCATTCCCCCTACAATCGCGGCGTAGCGCTCGGCGAGGGCAAGGTTTTCGTCGGCACCATGGATGGCAGGGTTCTTGGCCTGGATATGAAGTCGGGGAAGGTCCTCTGGGAAACCGGGCTGATCGACTCGCAGAAGCTCACGGTGGGTTTCACCGGTGCACCGCTTTACGCCAAGGGTACGGTGATCATCGGAGCGCAAGGCGGTGAATGGCCCGGCCGCGGTCCGATCTTCGGCCTGGATGCCACCACCGGGAAGAAGAAGTGGGAGTTCTTGACCGTCGCCGGCACCGACGAGGCCATGAAGACGTGGGGAAACGATTCCTGGCGCACCGGCGGTGGCGGTGGCTGGATGCCGGGCACTTACGATTCCGAGACCAACACGATCCTATGGGGCACCGCAAACCCGGCGCCGCTCTACGATTGGTCGGGCGCCGATTACAAGACGCAAGGCGCGCGTCCCGGCGACAATCTCTACACGAGTTCGGTGATCGGCCTCGACGTCGATACCGGCAGGCTGAAATTCCATCATCAGGAATTGCCGCACGACGCCTGGGATTTCGACAGCGCGGTCGGCGAGTTTGTGATGCTCGAACGCGACGGTCAGAAGTTCGTGGTTCACCCGAATAAGGGCGGTTTCGTCTTCGTCTATGACCGCAATCTCGCCGTGAAGAATGTCTGGCGGCTCGTTGAGAACATCAATTTCGTCAAGGATATCGATCCCAAGACCGGTGCCTTGATCGGCCGTCGCGACTTCAGCGCCGGGAAGGTCACCGAACCGCCGCTGTGCCCCTTCATTGGCGGCGGCGTCAGCTGGAACGCCGGCTCCTACAACCCGAAGACCGGCCTGTACTACAAGATCGGCCAGGAATGGTGCATGACGCTCGACGTCCAGAAGACGACGCCGGTCACAGCGCCCCAGGTCCAGCTCAATATCGGCGCCGATTTCAAGATGGTACCCCCTCCGGGCGGAGAGATTTATGGACATCTCGACGCGCGCGACCCCATCACCGGCGCCAAGAAGTGGGAGGTTCGCTATCCTGAGCCGCCGCTTGGAAGCGTGCTATCCACTGCGGGCAATCTCGTATTCGTGCCCGACTCCCGCGGCATCCTTCATGCCTACGATGCCGAAACCGGGGCCGAGCTGTGGAGTCACAACAACGGCACCGGCCACCAGGGCGGCATCGTCAGCTATTCCGTCAATGGCAAGCAGTACATTGCCGTAGTCGCTGGCTTTGGCGGCATGCTGGCGGACGAATACGCGCCAAACTTCGGCGGCGCCTACAAGAGCATGCCGCGTGATGACGGGGCGCTTGTCGTCTTCAGCTTGAAATAATTCATGGCAGATTGCCGGGGAGCAGGCGCAAGCTTGCTTCCCGTGCATTGGATTTGCGGCGTGCTTCATCAGGACATCGTGCTTCAGGATATGGAGCTGGATACCTTGAACTTGCATTTGAAGAAGATCACCGCGCTGCTATCGGCGGTGCTGGGCGCCTCGTCGCTGTATGCCGCACCGGTTCAGGCGCAGTCTGCTACTCCCGTACCCGACAACGGGACGTTCGACGTCGAGCAGTTATTCGCAGGGACTTGCGGCTTTTGTCACTCCGCTGGCGGTCGAGCCGCCGGCAAGGGACCACAGCTGATGAATTCGCCGCGCGACGACGACTTTCTGCACAGCCGCATCAAGAACGGCAAGTCTGGTGCGATGCCGGCATTCGGCGGGGCCTTCACCGACGCGCAGATCGACCAGATCGTCAAATATATCCGCGCCCTGAAGCCGCGCGAGGGCTGAATACCAGGCCGATGTCGATACGGGGACGCGGAATGAAGACAGTTCTCCCGCTTGTGGTCGGCGCCGTGATCGCACTGCTGAATCCTGCGCAGGGACGAACCCTGGACGCGATCCGCGCGTCCGGTGTGCTCGGATTATGCGCCCATCCGAACTCGCTTCCGTTCGCCAGCAAGGCGGCCGATCCTCCCGGCTTTCAGATCGAATTGGGCCAGGCGCTGGCACACGAGCTCGGGGTGTCGCTGCGGCTCGACTGGATCATCACCCAGTACCAGATGCGGAGCGCCGGTTGCGACATTGTTCTGGACGTCATCGCCAACCGCGAAGCGCAGGGTGAAACCCGCTTGCGAATCTCAAAACCGTATTATCGCACGGGCGTTGCGCTCGCCGTCCCCTCATCCAGCGCGCTCGCCTCGTTTCAGAGCCTCAACGAGCATACCAAGGTCGGGGTGCAGGTCGGATCCGTCGCTGCCATGATCATCAGTCAACGGCACGTCCCGACGTCGACCTTCGGCTTCGAGAGCGACAGCCTCGATGCCTTGTCAAACCATGAGATCGATGCCGCTGCGGTCACACCCACTGCGGCGAGTTATTTCAATCTGACGCATCCGGACAAGGCATTTCGTATCTTGGACCGCGACGAGTCCGTAGCCGATCTCAACTGGAACGTCGCCGTCGGCATGGTCCGCCCGGATGATGCATTGCGCGACACCATCGATGGAGCGCTTGAACGGCTGCGAAACGACGGCACGATCGATCGGATATACGGCCGCTACGGGGTCGTACTGCAGACGCCGAAATAGCCAATTGTTCCGGGGCGCGGTCAGTCGCGATTTAGCCCGCCGTCCCGGCCGCATTGGCCGGAACGACGGTCGTTTCGAATGCCGCTACGCCGCGGCCTTCTTCCGCGCCTGCTCGGCCTTGTACAGCTCGAACTCTTCCGCGATCGCCTTGGCGATCGAGGGCCGTTGACGCAGGCGTTCGTAATAGGCCTTCACGTTCGGCCATTTGGCGAGCTCGATCGGCGGCGTCGCCATGGTCCAGTTGATGACCGTGACGAGATAGGCGTCGGCGACGCTGAATTGGTCGAGCAGGAAGTCGCGCCCCTTCAGGTAATTGTCGAGATAGTCCAGCCGCGACAGGTTCTTCTCCAGCGCGTAGGCTTTCGTCTCCTGCGGCGCCTTGCGGTCGAGCACCGGGATGAACAGGCCCTTGTGCAGCTCGGTGCCGATGAAGCAGAGCCATTGATGCAGTCGCGTGCGCTCGATGCCCGCTGCGGCTCCGAGACCCGATTGCGGGAAGCGGTCGGCGATATATTGCAGGATCGCGGCGTTCTCGGTCAGCACCACGCCGTCGTCGGTGCGCAGTGTCGGCACCAGGCCGCTCGGGTTCACGGTTCGAAAGTCGGTGCCGTCGCTCAGCACCGTCTTGGTCGGCGGATCGACTTCGAGATAATTGGCTTCGGCGCCGGCTTCATACAGCGCGACGCGGCTCGCCATCGAACAGGCGAGCGGCGAGAAATAAAGATCCATCTTGAGCCTCCTTGGGCAATTCTTCGATGTGACTTTTGGAGTGGCGCTCAACCTGGCCAGATTGATTTTTGTACTGTCTTGCATATTATGGAGTTGGTCAAGGATTAAATTGCGAAATGGTACAAAAATCGAAGCCGCCAGCTGCTGCCACTGAGCCCAAGCGCCGCGGCCGTCCGCGCGCCTACGAACCCGAGGTCGCGCTCGGCAAGGCGCTCGACCTGTTCCGCACGCAGGGTTTCGCCGCGACCTCGCTCGACGATCTCAGCGAAGCCACCGGCATGAATCGCCCGAGCCTCTATGGCGCCTTCGGCGACAAGCGCGAGCTCTACATCAAGAGCTATCAGCGCTACCGCGACGACGCGCGCGCATCCATGGTGGAGATCTTTCGACAGGAGATGCCCGTGCGCCAGCGGCTGGAGCGTATCTTCGCCTCCGCGCTGAACATCTATCTGTCCGGCGCAACCGGCCCGCGCGGCTGCTTCACCGTGGTCACGGCGGCCTCCGAAGCGGTCGGCGATCCCGACATCCGCGCCATGGTGCTCGATGGCCTTAACGAACTCGACAAGGCGTTTGCGAGTTGCTTCCGCCGCGCCAAGGAGAAAGGCGAATTGCCCGAAAGCGCCGATCCCGCCGTGCTGGCGCAGCTCGCTTCAGCGACCGTGCACTCAATTGCCATTCGTTCGCGCGCGCGCGTGTCGCGGAAGGATCTCGAGGCGATCGTGAAGGGAGCGATCGACGTGATGGTGGGACGAAAGAGCTAGGCGGTTGCGTGGCGCGAGCTAACGTCGTCCTGGCGAAAGCCAGGACCCCTAGCCACCGAATCTGGTTTGGCGAAGATTCGGAGTTGCCGCCGTCGCGCCGCAGCTCCTCCCTGTAGCCCGCCTACGCCGCGCGAATATGCGCGAGGAAGCGGTCCACCTCGTCCCGCAGCCGCTGCGATTGCTTTGACAGCTCGATCGCGGAGCCCAGCACCTCCTCCGCTGCTGTTCCCGTCGCGGCGATGCCGGCGGTGACGCCTGCGATGTTTTGCGAGACCTCGCCGGTGCGGGCGGCTGCCTGCTGCACGTTCTGGGCGATCTCCTGCGTTGCGGTGCCCTGCTGGCCGACGGCGGCGGCGATCGCGGCGGAGATCTCGTCGACCTCCTGGATCGTTGCGCAGATCGACTGGATGCCGTCCACTGCGCCGGTGGTCTCGCCTTGTACCGCCGTGACCTGGGCGCCGATCTCCTCGGTCGCTTTGGCGGTCTGGGTTGCCAGCGCCTTCACCTCGGAGGCGACCACCGCAAAGCCGCGGCCGGCTTCGCCCGCGCGCGCCGCCTCGATCGTCGCGTTGAGTGCCAGCAGATTGGTCTGCTCGGCGATGCCGCTGATGAAGGAGACGACGTCGCCGATTTTTTGCGCGGCGTCGGCCAGACTTTGCACGCGCTCGTTCGACCGTCGTCCGTCGCTCGCGGCTTTGCCGACCACCGCGGTCGCGTGCGCAAGGCGCCGGCTGATCTCGGTCATGGACGACGACAGCTCTTCCGCGGCGGCAGCGACCGTCTGCACATTTTCCGAGGCGAGCGCCGAGGCCGACGACACCGTGCCGGTCTGCTGCCGCGACCGCTCGACGATATCAGACATCGAGCGCGCCGTGTTCTCCATCTCGACCGCGGCCGAGGAGACCGTGGTGACGACCTCGCGGATGCTGGCTTCGAAATTGTCGGCGAGCGCGGCGAACGCGCGTCGCTTCTCCGCTTCGGATTGCGCCTTAGTGTCGGCCTGTTCGGCCTGGAGCCGGTTGAAGTTGACGGCGTTGTCGCGGAACACCGCGACAGCCTTGACCATCGCGCCGACCTCGTCATTCGCCTTGCTGACGGGGACGGTGACATCGAGGTGTCCGTCGGCCAGCTCGCGCATCACGCTGGTGATGGAAATGATCGGGCGCGAGATGCTGCGGGCGATGAGATAGCCGACGATGGCGGCGAGCACGAGCCCGAGCGCGGCGATGCCGAATGCCAGCAGCCAGGCACGGTCGGCGGAGGCCACATAGTCGGCATTGTCCATCACCAGTTCGACGGCGCCGAGCGGCTTGCCGGAAAAATCCCTGATCGGTCCGAGCAGCGCCGCTACCGGCGTCGTGTCGAGCTTGGCCTGCCGTACCGTGAAGTCGCCGCCGGCGGCGCGGCCGTAATCGGCCGCATCGAAGAAGCTCTTCCCCTTCAGCGTGCCGCCGAACAGCTTGAAGCCGCCGCCGTCCGCGAGATGGAAGGCGATGTCGACATGGCGGTTGGTCTTGAAATCGTCGAGGAAGGACTGGCCGAAGGTCAGGCCAAACTCCACTGAGCCGAGATGCTTGCCGCCTTGCGCGATCGGCACGACGCCGCGGATGCCGAGCCCAGCCAAGCCGCCCTCGAGGCCGACCACGACCTTGCGCTCCTGGTTGGCCATGATCACGGTTTTGCGGAAGCCCGAGAGGTCGTCGCCAAATTTAGCAGGCTGGTGCACGCGCAGGAACGAGGTCGCGGGCGCCACGTGGAACTGGAACTGTTCGACGCCGTACTCCGATTTGGTCGCAGCAAACACCGGCCCGAACAGGCTGATCAGGGCATTGCGATCCTGTTTGGCCATCGCGTCCTGCGTTGCCGGCATCGCGGCGACGACGGCGCTCATGGCGGCGGCGCGCTGGGATTCCTCGGCAATTCGCGACTGGAGCGCGTCGTAATGACTGCGAAGCTCGCGCTGGTCGGCCCGGTCGATGATGCCGGAAATGATCCACATCGCCCCGAGCACGGCGAACAGGGCGGTCGCCGCCGCCGTCACCGCCAGCGCAACCGTGATCCGCATCCTGAGGCCGAGCGTGAAGCGCATGTCCGACTCGTTCGTTGAGCGTTGATTAAGGAGACCTATCAACTTCTCGCTAAGAGAGGGTGAACGGGATGCCGGCCGAGCGGGTGCCTTCGGGGGTGACGGAGTGACCAAAGAAGTCTGGTGTCGTCCTGGCTTTCGCCAGGACGACACGGAGGGTAGGGAGCGGTCGTGCCTTTTTCAGGCGTGCGGCCTAATACCCCCGCGTCCGGTCCACCACGTTCTCCAGCACACCACACGCCTCGAACCGCGCGATCTGCTCGGCGACATAGGCCGAGATCGCGTCGGCGTCGGTGTCGGCGGCGTTGTGCGGGGTCAGCAAAACCTTGGGATGGGTCCAGAACCGGCTGTCCGCCGGCTGCGGCTCCTGTACGAAGACGTCGAGCGAGGCGGCGCCCAGCGTGCCGTCGTCGAGGCAGGCCAGGATGTCGGCTTCATTCTGGAGGCCGCCGCGGCCGGCGTTGATCAGCACGGGCGCACCGAGCGGGCTCTTGCGGTTGAGCTTGGTGAAGACGTCGCGGTTGAGGATGCCGTGTGTATCAGGCGTCAGCGGCAATAGGCTGACGAGAATATCGGTCGTGCGCAGGAACGCGTCGATTTGCCCGGCGCCATGGAAACATTCGACACCCGCGATGATACGCGGGCTGCGGCTCCAGCCGGCGACGCGGAAACCAAGCCGCCGCAGCACATCGGCCGCATCAGTACCGAGCGTGCCCAGGCCCATGATACCCACCGTGACGGCGCTCGCTGGCCATTGATAGGTCGGCTCCCAGCGCTTTTCGCGCTGCGACTGGCGCAGATAAAGCTCCTGGCGGTGGTGCATCAGCACGTGCTGCACGACGTATTCGGTCATGCGGCCGGTCAGATCAGGCACGGCCACGCGCACCAGCGGCACGTTCGGAAGGCTCTTGTCCGCCATCAGCGCGTCGACGCCGGCGCCCAGATTGAAGATCGCACGCAGATTGGGGAAAGAGCCGAGGTCGCCCGGCACCGGCTTCCACACCGCGGCATAATGCACCTCGGCCGGATCGAGCCCGGCATCGGGCAGCAGCACCACGCGGCGGCCGCCGCAGACGGCGTCGAACCGGGCCTTCCAGCGCTCAGGCAGCCAGTTCTGCTGCGTGCTGTTGATCAGGACGGCCAGGGTGCCAACGGTCATTCGAAGTGCCTCTTTAAGTTCCGCTTTTGAAGGCCCTCCTTGGCACGATCTGCCGGATTTTTCTTGCAATTTTTTTCCGCAGCCATGTCGGGGCAAGGCATACTGGATCGTCTTCAAAACAAGCGCTCAGAGAAGGTACTGCCCATGCTTTATGCGATCCTTTGCTATCACGACGAGGACTTCGTCGGCTCATGGAGCAAGGACCAGGACGAGACCGTGATGAAGAAGCTCGCCGTGGTGCAGGAAGGTCTCGCGAAGCAGGGCAGGCTCGGCCCGGTGGCGCGGCTGCTGCCGACCACTGCGGCAGCGACGCTGCGCAAGGAGGACCCGCCACTGGTGCTCGACGGCCCCTACGCTGAGACCAAGGAGCAGTTGCTCGGCTTCTATATCGTGGATTGCAAGAATCTCGATGACGCACTCGATGTCGCCCGCGACCTCGGTGCCGCCAATCCCGGCGGCGCCTACGAGGTGCGCCCCGTCGGCGTGTTCAGTCCCGGAGGGAATCTGAAATGAGCGAAGCCGATACCGCCTGGATCGAGACCGCGCTGACCTCGGCGCGCCCCCAGGCGGTCGGCGCGCTGCTGCGCTATTTCCGCGATCTCGACACCGCCGAGGAGGCCTTCCAGAACGCCTGCCTGCGCGCGCTGAAGACCTGGCCGCAGAACGGACCGCCGCGCGATCCCGCCGCCTGGCTGATCATGGTCGGCCGCAACGTTGCCATCGACGAGGTGCGCCGCACCCGCAAGCAGCAGCCGCTGCCGGAGGACGACCAGGCGATCTCCGATCTCGACGACGCCGAGGGCGCGCTCGCCGAGCGGCTCGACGGCTCGCACTACCGCGACGACATCTTGCGGCTGATGTTCATCTGCTGCCATCCAGGGCTGCCGGCAACGCAGCAGATCGCGCTGGCGCTCCGCATCGTCTGCGGCCTGACGGTGAAGCAGATCGCGCGCGCCTTCCTGGTGTCGGAAGCGGCGATGGAGCAGCGCATCACGCGTGCCAAGGCCAAGGTCGCGGAGGCCGGGACGCCGTTTGAAACGCCGGGCGCGGTCGAGCGCTCGGAGCGGCTCGCCGTTGTCGCGGCGATGATCTATTTGATCTTCAACGAGGGCTATTCGGCGAGCGGCGACACCGCCGAAATCAGAAAGCCGCTGTGCGAGGAAGCGATCCGGCTGGCGCGGCTGCTGCTGCGGCTGTTCCAGAGCGAGCCGGAGATCATGGGACTCACGGCGCTCATCTTGTTGCAGCATGCGCGCAGTGCCTCGCGCTTTGCCGCGGATGGCTCGCTGATCCTGCTGGACGACCAGGATCGTTCGCTGTGGAACGGCACGATGATCGCGGAAGGCCTCGCGCTGATCGACAAGGCGATACGCCATCGCCGCAGCGGGCCCTACCAGATCCAGGCCGCGATTGCTGCGCTGCATGCCCGCGCCTCCACGCCTGAGGAGACCGACTGGGCGCAGATCGACCTGCTCTATGGTGCGCTGGAGGTGGTGCAGCCCTCGCCGGTGGTGACGCTCAACCGCGCGGTCGCGGTTTCCAAGGTGCGCGGACCGCAAGCCGCGCTCGACCTGATCGAGCCGCTGGCGCCAAAGCTTGCCAACTACTTCCATTTCTATGGCGTGCGCGGCGCCTTCCTGATGCAGCTCGGCCGCAACGACGAAGCCCGCATCGCCTTCGACCGCGCCATCGCCCTCGCCAACACGTCCGCAGAAGCCGCTCACATCCGCATGCATCTCGATCGCCTGATCCGGGACAGCCAGCCCAAGGGCGCCAATGGCGGCGCCAGGCAAGACGCTAAGGTCGAAGGCGCAAAGGTGAAGTAGGGAGCGCCTGCCTGGGGCATAACAAATTTTTCCGCTTCGCCTTGTCGGGCCCGGTCCCCTCCCTTCGTCCTAGGAGCGTATCCAGGGAGCCATTCATGCTGAAAGCCATTGCCGTCATCGCCATCCTGCTCGCGGTCGGAATCGTGGGCGTGCTCGGCTTTGCCCTGACGAAGCCCGACACATTCCGCGTCGAGCGCAGCCTCGCCGTGAAAGCGCCGGCCAATGCAGTCTATCCCTTGGTTGCCGATTTCCATCGCTGGACGGCCTGGTCCCCCTACGAGAACCGCGATCCTGCGATGAAGCGGGCGTTTGGCGGCACCGCGCAAGGCAAGGGCGCGACCTATGCCTGGGACGGCAACAACAATGTCGGCGCCGGCCATATGGAGATCCTCGAGGCGAGTGCGTCGTCAAAACTACGCATCAAGCTCGATTTCGAGCGGCCTTTCGAAGGCCACAACACCGCCGAGTTCACCTTTGTGCCGCAAGGCGATGCCACACTGGTCACGTGGGCGATGTCCGGTCCGGCCCCGTTCCTGTCCAAAGTCATGCAGGTGTTCGTCAACATGGACAACATGATCGGCAAGGATTTCGAGGCGGGCTTGGCCAGCCTGAAGAAGCTCACCGAGAAGTAGCGCCGTCACCCCGAACCAAAGCAAAAAGGAGAGAAACGATGCTCAATCCCTATCTGTTCTATCAGGACACCTGCGAAGCGGCGTTCAATTATTACGCCAAGGTTCTCGGCGGCAAGATCGACGCCATGATGCGTTCTTCGGACGCACCGCCGGACATGGCTGCGGCGCCCGGCCGCGAGAAGACGATCATGCATGCGCGGATGTCGCTGCCCGACGGCAGCGTGCTGATGGCCTCCGACGCACCAAGCGAACATTTTCACAAGCCGCAGGGCTTTTCGATCTCGCTCACGGTCGCGGACCCGGCGGAGGGCGAGCGCAAGTTCAACGCGCTCGCCGATGGGGGCAACGTCACCATGCCCTTCAGCAAGACGTTCTGGGCCAAGGGTTTTGGCATGTGCGTCGACAAGTTCGGCATTCCCTGGATGGTGAACTGCCCGGCCGAGGAAATGTGACAGGCGCGATCGCCTGACGCGCTGAACGGCGATCCCCTCTCCTCTACGATGCGGGAGAGGGGCGCCCATGAGGACGTCGCGTCGACCGCGTGCCCCTCAGCGGATCGATCCGGTCACGTCATTGCTCGGTGGCTGGGAGGAGGGAACGCAGCGCGGACAGATCACGAGCTTTGTCCCGAGCTGCCTGTCATTCTCCGCTTCGATTTCGTCATGGATTGCCCACCACGCCGGGGAGTACGGGCGCAAGGTGCCGAGGACTCTCTCCCGCTCCTGATTCGGATCACTCGCCGCGGGAGCTTGGGTCGCCACGCGACGCTTGATGCCGGAGGGACGGTTCGGATCCTGACCGAGGCCGTCCCATGCGATCGGACGGCGATCCTGCGCAGGCGCGACCACGCATCCCATGAGCGTTGCGCAAAAAGTGAGCAAGACGAAGCCGTGTCGGATCATGCCGGACCCTTGGGTGTTGTATGCGACGCGCCAAGTCCGCTTACCGAAGCTTGCGTCGCACCGCTCAAATGGAACCTAAGGGAAACGCGTGGCCGACATGGCCGAATATGAATTCTGCTGTCGCACCACATTGCGAGAGCAGTGAGGCCGCTTCGTGAAATGATGCGGACCGCATCGCACAACAACTGGCGCAATATTAGGCTGTGAACTCCGGGACAGAATCGTTATTTATTCCGTCATAAATTCTAAAAACTGGGGCGGGCGGACTTGGAAGGGGAGCGACCGATGGCGGCGGCGCTGCAGATCAACTTTGCACTTTGGGGTATGCTCATCTGCGCGAGCATGGAATTGACCGAGTTGATCCAGAGTTTTTACTAGAGCTCTCGAAGCAGGTGACCGGCGCAATTTTGCCGGGCACTCGCGTCCGTCGATCATCACCGGCAGCGCGGATAGATCGCGGCGAGGTCGCGTCCCTTCAGCAGAAGCAACCGCGACGAGAGGCCGCCGCGGCGACTGATCCAGTCGCGCACCGGGCCGGGATAGGCCGCAAGCACCGCATCGGATGCTTCCGGCTCGGCGTAGAAGCGTCCGCGCCGATCGACCGAGCGCGCCGCATGGAAGCCGAGCACGGCGCGTTTTGTCACACAAATCCGCTCGCCCGGCACGATGCTCAGTACCAGTGTGCAGGCGGACAGGCAGGGACCGTCGATCACCACGCGCTCGCCGCTCTCGCGCACCTTCTCGAACAAATCGAGGAACGGCCCGACCTGTCCACCGGGCGACTGGATGATGCGGATTTCGGCCGAGGCAGGTGTGGCGGCGAGCAGCGCGGATGCGAGGATCAGGGCCCTGAGAAAGGTGACGCGCCGCATGAAGCCTCCGCGAATTCGAGTCCGTAGGATAGGCCGACGAGAAGAGGTGGTAACGCTTCGCTAGGCCAACCTACGCGGTGCCTACCCGTTCCTCCGCTCGCCGCGCAGCGTCGGCAGGCCGATGCCTGCCGCATCGAAGCCGCCATCGACGGCCAAAATTTGTCCGGTGATGTAGCTCGATCGTTCCGAGCACAGGAAGTAGATGGCTTCGGCGAGTTCCTCTTCCAGGCCGTAGCGGTTGAGCGGAATGGCGTCGTGATAATCGGCGCGGATCTCGCTGGTGTGCACCTGCTTCGCCATCGCGGTGTCGACCGGTCCCGGCGCGACCGCGTTGACGCGGATGTTGAGGGACGCGAGCTCAACCGCGAGCTGCTTGGTAAGGTGCGCGAGGCCGGCCTTGCTGGTGCCGTAGGCCGAGCGCAGCGTCGAGGCGCGCACTGCCGAGATCGAGGTGATGTTGACGATGGCGCCGCCATTGCCGTCGCGCATCAGCGGCACCGCCGCCTTGGTGCAGAGGAACGGGCCGGTGAGGTTGACCTCGAGCACGCGCCGCCAATCGGTCTCCGACGTCTCCATCAGCGGCGCGAACACGGCAACGCCGGCATTATTGACGAGCGCATCGAGCCGGCCAAACCGCTGTTCGACCGTCGTCATCGCGGCGGCAACCGCGGCTGCGTCCGAGACGTCGCAGGTCAACGCCAGCGTGGCCTCGTCCCGGCCGATCTCGGCGACCGCGCAGCCGAGCAACTCGCCCTCGATGTCGATCAACGCCACCCGCCAGCCCTCGCTCAAAAACTTCTTCGCGGTCGCAAGCCCGATGCCACGCGCGGCTCCGGTGACGAGGGCAACGCGGTGCGGGGTAGGGGGCATTGGCTGATCGGTCCTTATGAAAGATTGGGTCGCGCAAACGCGAGCCTCTTTTTACTTCGCTTTCGTCCCGACGAGGAAGGCCTTAACTCGAAGGCACGATGTCGGGACGGTCCTCGATGGATCGTCTTCCAGGGGATCATTGCCAGGGAGATCCGCAATGTCCAACCACGAGCGCCAGATTCGAGACCTTTTCGCCGCTTATCTCGGCAACGACCGGCAACGGGTCGCCGACGCGTTGGCGGACGATTTTCGCTTCACCAGCCCGTTCGACGACGATCTCGACAAGGCGGCTTATTTCGAGCGTTGCTGGAGGGACACCGGCTGGATTGCGCGGCACGACATCGAGCGGATTTTCGTCCAAGGCGACGAGGCCTTCGTCACCTATCTCTGCCTGGCGACAGATGGCAGGAGCTTTCGCAACACCGAGTTCTTCACCTTCGCCGGCGGCAAGATTCGCTGCATCGACGTCTATTTCGGCGCTGCCCGGCAGGACGGGCGTTTCCTGCCGCAGGCGCGCTAGGGCCAGCCAATAATCGCCAGAATAATTTTCGTCACCTGTCGGTTTCGTCAAGGTTCCTTCGTCTTGGAGGTGAGGGTGGGCGGCCCGGGCCGTCGCTCCCGTCCATCCGGAGTGGCGCCTCGCCGCGCAACCCGAACGAAAAAGCACGCAAGGAGTGCTCATGCGATTCATGATGCTGATGATCCCGCTCGGCTACGAGACCGCGGCGCCCGACGTTCAACTCGATCCCGAGCGGGTCGCTGCGATGATGCGCTACAACGAGGCGCTGAAGGACGCCGGCGTGCTGATCACGCTCGACGGCCTGCACCCGCCCTCGATGGGCGCGCGCGTCTCGTTTGCGGCCGGCAAGCCCATCGTGACCGATGGTCCGTTCGCCGAGGCCAAGGAGGTCCTGGGCGGCTACTGGATGATCGAGGTTGCCTCGCGTGCCGAGGCGATCGCCTGGGCCAGGCGGTGTCCGGCCGCACCGAACGAAATCATCGAGATCCGTCAGGTGCAGGAGATGAGCGACTTCCCGCCAGACGTGCAGGAGGCCGCCGCCGGTTTCGGCGACCTGAAGAAATAGCCGCAGCTTCGTCTATCCATCACCAAAGGAGAGAACCGATGAGCACCGACACCTATCTCGCCGTTTTCCTCGGCAGCAAGACCAGCTCCAAATGGACCGCATGGAATGCGATGCCCGAGGCCGAGCGCAAGGCGAAAGAGCAGGAGGGCATGGCGGCGTGGAAAGGCTGGGTCGAAAAGCACCAGGGCGCGATCGAGGCCATGGGCGGCCCGCTCGGCAAGACCAAGAAGGTCGACGGCAAGGGCATCGCCGACATCGCCAACGAGATGGGCGCCTTCACCGTGGTGCGCGCAGCGTCCCATGAAGCCGCGGCGAAGATGTTCGAGAACCACCCGCACTTCACGATCTTCCCCGGCGAACGCGTCGAGATCATGCCGGTGCTGCCGATCCCTGGCGGCTAGGATCTCGGGCCGCCTCGCCGGACCGGGAAGAATACGGGCTGATCAACCCGTCGCCGCTAGTGACCTTCACCGCCGGCTCATGTAAAGGTCGTTCACATGAGCTGGCGCAAGGAGACGCGCCGCGCCGAGCGCGGCTATCACCACGGCAATCTGAAGGAAGCCCTGTTGCAGGCCGCCCTCGGATTGATCGCCGAGAAGGGCGCGGCCGGCTTCACCTTTGCCGATGCCGCACGCATGGCCGGCGTCAGTGCGGCGGCGCCGTACCGGCATTTTCGCGACCGTGAAGAACTGCTGTCCTCGATCGCGCAGCGCGGCTTCGAGCAGTTTGAATCGCGCCTGACCGCGGCTTGGGACGACGGACGGCCCGACACCGTCACGGCGTTCGAGCGTGTCGGCAGGGCCTATCTCGCCTTCGCCCGCGAGGAGCCCGCGTTCTACAACGCGATGTTCGAATCGGGCCTCCCGGTGGATGCCAATCCGGCGCTCCAGGCGGCCAGCGAGCGTGCTTTCAACATCATTCGTGCCGCGGCGGAGCGGCTTGCCGCGCTGGCGCCGCCGGGCACGCCGCGGCCGCCGGCGATGATGATGGCGCTGCACATCTGGTCCATGGCGCATGGCGTGGCCTCGCTGTTCTCCCGCGGTGACGCCGCGCGTCGAAAGCTGCCGATGTCGCCGGACGAGCTGCTCGAAGCTGAGGTGCTGATCTATCTGCGCGGTCTCGGCTTCCCGACGGATCGCCGTCCCCCGGCGAAAAGCGCCGAGCCGCCGCCGGTGCCGCCGGAGGCATCCTCCGGTTCAGGCGTGCCGCCCGGTGGTCCCTGGGGCAAGCCGAAATAAAGTTACCCAAATAATTGCCCCGCCCTGTCAGGCGGTCGGCTTGACAAAATCGCGGGATGATCTACCTATGTAAATGTTATTTACATTCACAACGGCGCTGATGCCGTCATGGAGAGGGAAATGGCCTACACCGCTGATGTCAATCGATGGCGCGGCCCTTCGGACCAACACTACGAGCGCCCCCACATGCTCAATACGCCCTGGCATCCCGGCTGGATCGCCGTGACCATCCTCGGCTTCATCATCTGGTGGCCGATCGGACTTGCCCTTCTCTTTTTCACACTCGGGAGCAGAAGAATGTCGTGCTGGAGCAATCAGGATCGCTGGCAGAACAAGATGGAGCGGATGCAGTACAAGATGGATCGTATGCGCGGCCGCATGGAGCGCCACGGTTTCGGCTTTGGCTTCGGTCCGCCCTCGAGCGGCAACCGCGCCTTTGACGAGTACCGCACCGAGACATTGCAGCGGCTCGAGGAGGAGCAGGTCGAGTTCAAGAACTTCCTCGACCGTCTGCGTCACGCCAAGGACAAGGAAGAGTTCGACCAGTTCATGGCGCAACACAAGACACGCCCGACCCCGCCGCCGACCGACCAGCAGCAAGGTTGATCTCAAGCTTGATCTCGGGACTGACGCCTCTCAAAGCCGTCAGGCGCATGCCCCCAAAGTCCTGATGGCCCCGAGCCGCCCGCCTGCGCAACCCGCAGGCGGGCGGTTTGATTTTGGGAATGCGCGTCAGGCTGCCGCGACCGTCCGGATTGCCTTGGTTTGGAAAAGTCTTGGTCTGGAAAGTCCTGGTCCAGAGAGACTTGGTCAGCGCGCCGTGGCGAGCTGCGCGCGAACCGACTCCAGGAAGTGTTCGTAGGCATAGTCCACGATCTCGTTCAGTGATCGCGTTCGCGCAAACATCGCCTTGGCCTCGGCGAGAAACTCGTCGCGGGTCGGAATCTTCGGCAAATGCAGATGCGTCAGTGCATCGACACCTTCGTGCGCGCGACTCAGGATGTCGTGCAGCGTCGGCAGTTGCAACTGGGCCAAATCGGCTCGGCGGAGCGCCGACGAAATCGCATGCGCCAGGGTCTGCGCATCGAACCGTCCGGCAAGCTCGCGGGCCGCCCGGTTGATGACGCGTGCGCCAAGCGGCTGCTCGTTGCGCAGCACCTGCTCGGGTGGCGACTTCATGTTCCAGACGATGCCGAACCAGGACAGCACCTTCAGGATGTAATAGGTGACGTCGATTTCCCACCAGCGAAAACCCTGCCGCACGCTGCTCTGGTAGGCGTGGTGATTGTTGTGCCAGCCCTCACCGAGAGTGAACAAGGCCAGCAGCCAATTGTTGCGTGAATCATCGCCGGTCACGTACCGCTTGCGTCCATGCACGTGGGCGAGGGAATTGATGCAGAAGGTCGCGTGATAGACCAGCACGGTGCTCCACAGGAAGCCGACGACGAGACCGGACCATCCGCCAACCAGGAAGCAGAGCGCAGCCAGCGTGACGGCTGGCAGGAGTTCCAGGCGATGCAGCCACATCAACTCCGGATAGGCGGCGAAATCTCCGACTTTCACGAGGTCGGTGCCATCGTGCTCCCTGTAAAAAATCCAGCCGAGATGACTGTAGAGGAAGCCTCGATGACGCGGCGAATGCACGTCGTCTTCAGTATCGGAATGCAGATGATGATGTCGATGCTTGGCCGCCCACCACAAAACGCTTTTCTGCGCGGTGCTTTGCGCAAGCCAGGCCAGGATGAACTGAAACACTCGACCGGTCGCAAAAGCCCGATGGGAGAAATAGCGGTGGTAGCCTGCTCCGATCGCAAACATACGGACGACATAGAGTGAGGCGCAGATCGCGATGGCCTGCCAGGTAACGCCGGTCCAGATCGCAGCAATGCAGCCGAGATGGACCAGCAGGAACGGCAGGGCGGAGGGATACATGATGTCGTCGTGTTGGTCGTCAGCGGGGGCGTTGGGCGACATGTATTGGCGTGACCTTGGAGGACGGGGATTCGGGATTCGCTTCGGCAGCACTGAGGGCCGCTGTGTGCGACAATCCCGGGGATGGCGGACCACTGCGGGGCTTTGAACGAGATGCTTTGCCTGAGCAACCCGGGCCAGCGCGGCAGCACGAACCTGAGACCATAGCTACGGGCGGAACTCGGCTGCCTCCATATATATGATCCCGACTGCTTGGCATGCAAGCTCGTAGCCTCACGGGGTGCGTGGCGCGCGGGCTGCCGACGGCCTATAGCCGACAGTGAAAAGGAAGCGTCAAAATACCGCAGGCAGCAACGATGGCGGAAGCGGCGATGATGGCGAGCGAAACCCTCTGGCAGAAGATCCGCGACGAGGCGCAGCGCACCGCGGCAGCCGACGCCATATTCGGCAAGGCTCTTGTCGGACTCATCCTCGTCCATGACGATTTTACCGCCGCACTGTCCGACCTGATCGGACGCCGGCTTGGCGACAGCGAGGTCGAACGCGCGCGCTTCACGACATTTTCCCGCGACGCCTTCAATGGTCAGCCGGATCTGATCGAGGCGGCCGGCCGCGACTTGCAGGCCATCGTGCTTGGCGATCCCGCCATCAGCGGAGTGTTGGCGCCGCTGCTGCACTTGAAGGGCTACGTCGCCTTGCAGGCGTGGCGCGTCTCGAACTGGCTCTGGCATCACGACCGTGGTGACGCGGCGCTGCTGTTTCAGAACGAGGCGTCGAACGTCCTGCAGGTCAGCATTCATCCGGCGGCGAGCTTGGGATCGTCGGTGTATCTCGACCACGCCACCGGCATCGTGATCGGTGCCGATGTGGTGATCGGCGACGAGGCCACCATCCTTCAGAACGTCAGCATCGGTCGTGGCACGGAACTGCCGGCGCGCTCGCCTCGCATTGGTCGCGGCGTGTTCATCGGCTCCGGCGCGACAATTCTCGGCAACGTCAGAATCGGCGATTTTGCAAAGATCGGCGCCGACACCGTCGTGACGAGCGACGTGCCCCGGGGCTGCACCGCAATCGGCAATCCGGCGCGGCTGACCAATTGCCCAGAGCCCGCTTCCGCGGCCTGACTCGCCGTCACGTCATCAGGCGACGTGCTCCTCGTTCACGCGGCGCGGCGGCGGCTCTCGCCGCCATGACGCGGGCTGACCGGCTCCGAACTGGTCTGGCCCGGCGCGTCCAGCACCGCGACGTGATGCCGGTAGACCAACTCCCAGCCCTTCCAGCCCGTGAAAAGCAGAATGCCGACCACGACCAGGGACAGCGCCACGCCCCACGGCTTGATTGCCGCTTCCGCGCCTTGCGCGTAGCGGAGGTAGAAATTGATCAGGGCCAGCACGACGGCTACGAGATTGCCGATCATGTGATACCAGGCGTCATTGAGGCTGCGGATGCGGGCGTCGCTGAAGAAGTCGGTGAAGCCGGCCACGGCCGCAACGAGCGCCATCACAATACCGGCGCCGATCAGCCAGATCGCGGCTCTGGCCCAAAAGCCGTCACCGGTGCCGATGAAGGCGAGATCGGCGATGGGCGCGCCGACCAGGAAGGCGACGGGGAACGGGATGATCATGGGGTGGAGCGGATGATCGCCGACCGCGGCGGTCGTCTTGGGGTTGATGCTCATGGCAAAACCTCGCGAGAAGTGATTTTCCAGACAATTTTTCGGACGGAGGCTGGTTCCTCTGACCGGGATAGCGGGCTCCGCTCCTGATGCGCACGGGAAAGCGGAACTCTGCTGTCCCGGGCGCAGCGCACCGTCCCGTCGGGAACACGGCCCGCCCGCCGCGCCTCCCATCCCCCTGTGCGACCTCCCTTTCCCGCACTCAAATTCGTCTGCGGTAACCCAGCATTAACCATCGCCGGGCTCTGGTAATTGCGGACAATCGCGCGCCCAAAGCCTGAAGTCTGAGCCTTGGGGTCGGGCCCATAGTTTTGACATCTTGGCAGGGAATGCAGGCGGCCGGCTTTGGACGAGCCCTGCACCCCAGAAAGACAAGGCTTTGAGCGGGCTTGCCGGCCGCGCCGGTTCTAGCGCGGCTATTGGGGAACCGGCGGCCATTTGCTGGCCGGGACATTAGGTCGGGACATCAGGTAACGATCGCCTTGAGAGGAAACTGCTTATGAATCCGGCCGACGTGGCTCAGTCAGCCCTTCCGGTTGCCGCTTCCGCGGACGTGTCGCTGATCGCGCTGTTCTGGCAGGCTCACTGGATCGTGAAAGCGGTGATGCTGGGGCTTCTCGCCTGCTCGGTCTGGGTCTGGGCGATCGCCATCGACAAGATCTTCCTGTTTGCCCGCACCCGCCGCTCGATGGACCGTTTCGAGCAGGCTTTCTGGTCCGGCGAGTCGATCGAGGACCTCTATCGCACGCTCTCGGCCAAGCCGACACATTCCATGGCGGCCTGCTTCGTCGCCGCGATGCGCGAGTGGAAGCGTTCGTTCGAGAGCCAGGCCCGCTCGGTCGCAGGCCTTCAGATGCGCATCGACAAGGTCATGAATGTCTCGATCGCCCGCGAGGTCGAGCGGCTGGAACGCCGGCTGCTGGTGCTCGCCACCGTCGGCTCCGCAGGCCCCTTCGTCGGCCTGTTCGGCACCGTCTGGGGCATCATGTCGAGCTTCCAGTCGATCGCGGCGTCGAAAAACACCTCTTTGGCGGTGGTGGCCCCTGGCATCGCGGAGGCGCTGTTTGCGACCGCCGTCGGCCTTATCGCCGCCATTCCTGCCACTATTTTCTACAATAAGTTCACCTCCGAGGTGAACCGGCAGGCCCAGCGGCTCGAAGGCTTCGCCGATGAATTTTCAGCCATCCTGTCGCGCCAGATCGACGAGCGGGGCTGACGGACGGCATGTATAGTGTGAAGGGCAATTTGGGCACCAGACCATGGGCATGAACGTTGCGAGTTCGTCCGGAGGCGGTGGGCGCCGTGGCCGGCGCAAGCCGGTCGTGGCCGAAATCAACGTCACGCCGATGGTGGACGTGATGCTGGTGCTGCTCATCATCTTCATGGTCTCGGCGCCGATGTTGACGGTCGGCGTGCCGCTTGACCTGCCGCAGACCCAGGCCAAGAGCCTCGAAAACAACGACCAGAAGCCGATCCAGATGTCGGTGGACATCAAGGGCAAGGTGTTCATCAACGACGCCGAGATCGCGATCAACGAACTGATCCCCAAGCTGAAGGCGATCACGGACGCGCGCGGCGGGCTCGAGGAACGCATCTATTTGCGTGCCGACAAGAAGGCGGATTACGGGACGGTGGCCAAGGTCATGGGCCAGTTGTCCGGCGCAGGCTTCAAGAAGCTGGCGCTCGTCACGGAAGCGGATCAGGGGTAAACCGTGAAGGTGAAGGTCGACAAGACACTCGTTGCGTCGATTGCCCTCCACGTCCTCGTGCTGGGATGGGGGCTCGTCACCTTTAGCAGCAGGGCTTTTGTGCCGGCGGAAGAGTCGCTGCCGATCGACATCATCTCCACCGATCAACTCGCGCAGATGATGTCGGGGCAGAAGACCGGCGACAAGAAAGAGCCGAAGCCGAAGGTCGAGAAGATCGCGGAAGCCAAGCCCGAGGAAGACGCTGTCGGCAAGGTCACCGAGAAGAAAGAGCTGATCAAGACCAACTCGACGCCGGAGCCGCCGCCAAAACCCGTGGAGAAGCCGGTCGAGAAGAAGCCCGAGCCGCCCAAGCCCGTCGCTGAGGCGAAGCCCAAGGAAGAACCGAAGCCGCCGGAAAAAAAGCCTGACCCGGCCAAGGAAGATCCGATCGCCGAGCTGCAGAAAAAGCTCGAAACCAAGAAGCCGCCGCCCAAGCCGCCGGAGCAAAAGGTCGCGGCGGTGCAGCCGCAACAGCAGCTGCCGAAGCCCAAGGAGCGCAGCTTCGATCCCGCGCAGATCCAGCGCGATCTCGACAAGCGCGCCGCGACCCGGCACGAACTCGCGGGCTCGACGCTGAATGCGTCGGCCTCGCTGGGATCGACGACCGGAACGGCCGCCAACAACATTGCGACCTGGCGGGGCGCGTTCCAGGGGGCGGTGAAGCGCTGCTTCACGCCGACCTATAACGGCCAGGATGCGGATCAATACGAAGCCGACATCGACATTCCCATGAAGATCGACGGATCGCTCGCGTCCGAGCCGATCGTCGTCGCGGTGAGGGGACCGTCGCGATCGATCGCACAGGCGGTGGCGGAGAGTGCCAGACGCGCCATCGTGCAGTGTCAGGTCTATTCGTTCATGCCGAAGCAGCAATACGAGAGCTGGAAGCTCATTCCGATGACTTTCGGCCTGAAAGACATGTTGTGACATCCGAACAAAAGAATTTTGCGATGAATGACGTTCGATCGATGAACCGCCGCCGCTTCATGACCCTGACCGGATCGACGCTCGCGATGCTGGGGGGCGGACAAGCCTTGGCCCAGCAGCCGCAGGGACGGCTCCGCATCGATCCCACCGAGTTTCGGCCGATTCCGATTGCGATCACCAATTTTGTGCCGGGCTCGCCGGCCGACGGTGACGTCGGCAACGGCGTCACCCAGGTCATCACCAACAATCTGAAGCGCTCGGGCCTGTTTGCGCCGGTCGACCAGGCCGCCTTCATCGAGCGCATCAGCAACATCGACGTCGCGCCGCAGTTCGAGAACTGGAAGACCCTGAACGCGCAGGCCCTCGTCACCGGCCGCATGACGCGGCAGCCGGACGGCCGCCTCAAGGCTGAATTCCGCTTGTGGGACGTCGTCACGGGCCAGCAGCTCGCCGGCCAACAATATTTCACCTCGCCGGAATATTGGCGTCGCATCGCCCACATCATCTCCGACCAGATCTATGAGAAGCTGACCGGCGAGAAGGGCTATTTCGACAGCCGCGTGGTGTTCGTTGACGAGACCGGGCCGAAAGAGCGCCGCGTCAAGCGGCTCGCGATGATGGACCAGGACGGCGCCAATGTGCGCTATCTGACCCGCGGCTCCGACCTCGTGCTGACGCCGCGCTTCTCGCCGAACTCGCAAGAGATCACCTACATGGAATTTGGCCAGGGCGATCCGAAGGTCTACCTGTTCAACATCGAGACCGGCCAGCGCGAGATCGTCGGCAACTTCCCCGGCATGACCTTTGCGCCGAGGTTCTCGCCGGACGGCCAGCGCGTCATCATGAGTCTGCAGCAGGGCGGCAATTCCAACCTGTTCGTGATGGATCTGCGCTCGCGCTCGACCACGCGCCTCACCGACACGCCCGCGATCGACACCTCGCCTTCCTACTCCCCGGACGGCACCCGCATCTGCTTCGAGTCCGATCGCGGCGGCAGATCGCAGATCTATGTCATGGCCGCGGGCGGCGGAGCGGCGCAGCGCATCTCTTTCTCCAAGGACGACAACAACGCCACCTATTCGACGCCGGTGTGGTCGCCGCGGGGCGATTACATCGCCTTCACCAGGCAAGGTGGCGGGCAGTTTTCGATCGGCGTGATGAAGCCGGACGGCTCCGGCGAACGGCTTCTCACCTCCGGCTATCATAACGAAGGTCCGACCTTCTCGCCGAACGGCCGCGTGCTGATGTTCTTCCGCGATCCGGGCGGCAGCGGCGGGCCGTCGCTGTTCTCCGTCGACATCTCGGGGCGCAACGAGCTGAAAGTGCCGACGCCGGGCTTCGCCTCCGACCCGGCATGGTCGCCGCTCTTGTCCTCGACATCGGGCTAGCCGCCGCCCCCGGCGCGCGATGATTTGACCGCGCGCCTTTTCCGAAAACTTGGCGAGATGTTTCCCCGCGATAATTGTTCTTTAAGGTTGCACTAGGCAAACTTTTCCCATGGGTTTGTTTCTATTGATGTATTCCGACTATTGGTCATTCAAAACAACTCGACTTTAACGATGTTCCCTCAGAAAGACTTCATACCGGATCGGTAAAACTGCGCTCCAGACAGGACGCGCGTAAACACCAGATGCAGTTTGCAAGTCAGAGCGGAGAGCCGGAACAGCGGCCGCCGAAAACTTCGGCGGCGCAAATCGATTCGCTGTTCGAAGCGCCTGGCCCGTTGCTGGCGGGACTCATTTTCGTGTCGATTGGTGCGGCCCTCACCGCGCTGAGGACGGGCGAGCCGCTGATCTGGGCGTGCGTCGCACTTCTGATCCTGGCCGGGACCGCGCGGGCGATCGACCTGCGCCTCTATCAGGCACGTCACGCGGTCATGACCGTCGAGGCGGCCGCACGCTGGCAGAAGCGCTATCAGATCGGAGCAAAGATCCAGGCGGCTGCGATCGGCATCTGGTGCGCCACCACCCTGTTGGCCACGGACGACGCCGTGGCCCACATGATCGCCTTGTCGGTCACGACCGGAATCGCGGCAGGCGGCGCGGGCAGGGCATATGGCCGGCCTGCGATCTTCCACCTCCAGGCCGTGCTGATCTTCGGCCCGGCCGTGCTTGCCTTGGCGCTGCGTGGAACACCCTACTACATCGCGATGGCGCTGGTCAGCGCCGCGTTCCTGATGGCGATCATGCAGCTCTCGGTGAATCTGCATCGAATCTTCATGGGAGCGGTCGTGGCACGTGAGCGTGAAGCCGCGCTCGCCGGCCAGTTCGATACGGCTCTGAACAACATGCCGCACGGCCTCTGCATGTTCCGCGTCGACGGACAGCTGGCGGTCATGAACCACCGCTTCGGCGCAATGATGAATCTGCCGGAAGGTCTCGCGCAGCGCGGGGTCAACGCGCGTGACATCGTCGCGGCGTGCGTGAGCGCGGGATCCATCTCCGCTGGGAGCGGCGAGCGAATCGTCGCGGACATCGAGAGTTCGCAAGCCAAGGAGATCATCACCGCCGATCCCGATACGCAGCGAAACCGGTCGTTGTCCTGGACTGTCCAGCCGATGGCTGACGGTGGCGCGGTGGTGCTGCTCGAGGACATTACCGAGCGACGTAGCGCCGAGGCCAAGATCACGCATCTGGCGCGCTACGACGACCTCACCGCGCTGCCCAACCGCGTTCATTTCCGCGATGAGATCGAAAGGCTGCTGGCGATCTCGCACGGCGCCGAGCGCCTGTCCGCGCTGCTGTTCGTCGACCTCGACCAGTTCAAGCAGGTCAACGACACGCTCGGCCATCCCTGCGGCGACCAGCTCCTGTGCGCGGTCGCCAACCGTCTGCGCGAGATGCTGCGCCCCGAGGATTTCGTCGCCCGCTTCGGCGGTGACGAATTCGTCGTGTTCCAGGAGAACATCTCCTCGCCCGAGGACGCCGCTGCGCTGGCGCGCCGGATCGTCGAACGGCTGAGCGAGCGTTACCGCATCGACAATCATCTGGTCGAGATCGGCGCCAGCGTCGGCATCGCATTGACCTTGCCGGAGGGCATCAGCGCAGACACGCTGCTCAAGAATGCCGACATGGCGCTGTACCGGGCCAAGGCCGACGGCCGCGGCACCTTCTGCTTCTTCCGCGACGAGATGGCGGCGACCGTCGAGGCGCGCCGCATCCTCGAGCTCGATCTGCGCAAGGCGCTCGCCAACGAGGAGTTCGAGCTGTTCTATCAGCCGCTGGTCAATCTGAAATCCGGCAAGATCACGACGTGCGAGGCGCTGCTGCGCTGGAATCATCCGGTGCGCGGCACGGTCTCGCCGATCGACATCATCCCGGTCGCCGAGGACATGGGGCTGATCGTCGATCTCGGCCGCTGGATCCTGCGCCGCGCTTGCATGGAATGCATGAAATGGCCGGAGGGCGTCAGCGTCGCCGTCAACTTCTCGCCGCAGCAATTCCACCAGCGCGACGTCTTGAGCGAAATCCGCTACGCGCTCGAGGTTTCGGGGCTCCCGGCGCATCGGCTGGAGATCGAGATCACCGAATCCTCCCTGTTGCGCAACACCCAGCTCACGCACGACATCCTGTCGCAATTGCATGCGATCGGCGTGCGCATTTCGCTGGATGATTTCGGCACCGGCTATTCGAGCCTCAGCTACCTGCACAATTTCCCGATGCAGAAGGTGAAGATCGACCGCTCCTTCCTCGAGGGCATCGATGCCGACCGGCCGCTGACGCTGCTGCGCGGCGTAGCGCGGCTGTCGGCCGATCTCGGCATGGCGGTCGTGGTCGAGGGCATCGAGACCAATGATCAGCTCGAGTTGATCAGCGCCGACGGCACCGTGACCGAAGGGCAGGGCTATCTGTTCAGCCGGCCGGTGCCGGCAGTCCGGATTCGCCAATTGCTCAATGCCTCGCATGGCCGCGGCGGGGCTGAGGACCACATCGTCATGGTGTCCTCGCGATCGATCGCCTGATCTTTCTCCGCGTCACTCCTTCAACGCATTTAGCTCTCGTTCGCCCGTGTTTTTGCGGGCTGCAAAGGTTAACCCTAACGTTTCTAAGCCTTTGCAATTCCGTTAATGAACCATTAATCTCCTCACACTCGCAGAAGTTGCTTTGGAGTGTAGGGGTACTGGATGACGTCTGGAGCTGAACCGCAAACGGTGCTCCTTCCGCGGGGAGCCGCTCTGTTTGACCGCATCGATTACCGCCTGATCGAAACTCCCGAGGACCGAGACAACCTCTATTTGATGCGGTACCGGGCCTATCTGCACGCCGGTCTGATCGAGCCGTCGGAGTCGCGGCGCGTAACCGATCGCTTCGACGATGCGCCCAACACCTGGAATTTCGGGGTCTATGTCGATGGAGAGCTCTGCAGCTCCGTTCGCATTCACGTCCTGACGTCGGACTGGCGGATGTCCTACACGACCGAAGTGTTTGGCGACGTCCTGCATCCCCGCCTCGACCGCGGCGAAGTTCTCATCGATCCATGCCGGTTTGTTGCCGATCCCGAAAAGCACCAGCGTTTTCCGGAGCTGCCCTATCTGACGGTGCGGCTGGCCTTTGTGGCCTGCGATCATTTCAACGCCGATACCGGGCTGGCCATGATCCGGACCGACCACCAGGCGTTTTATCGTCGCATCTTCCTGCACGAGACCATTTCACCGGAGCCACGCGGGTTTCCGGGCTGGCCCACCAAGAAGGCCGTGCTGATGGCGTCCGATTTCCGGAACCAGCGGGAAAAGGTCCTGACGCGCTTTCCGATCATGCGTTCCAGCGCGTTTGAGCGGCGCATGCTGTTTCAACGCAGCAGCCCCCGCCAGGCTGCCGCGCGCCCGGTGTCGCTGGCCACGCAGCGGCCCCCGGACGTAGCCGTCTCGGCAACGGGTTCTGCCCGCTAGGCCCCCACGCGAGGAGCCTAAAATTCCAGCAAAGGCCGCGGTTTTTGCCGGTCGTTGCGGCTTGCCTTCACCGTCGCGCCACATTTACAACCCATTAACCATGACGGTTGCTTTTCGCTGGTTGGGGGCATTTGACCGGCTGTGGCAAGGTTCCATCAAGGTTGACGGAACGTTCGCTTAACCAACCCCCTGTAGACCGGACAGCAGTGGACGAAACGTGAGCGTGGAGGCTCCGGAATGAAACATCCTATGCGCATCCTCCAGGGATTGAAGCTGGCCGCGGTGCTTGCCGTCGCGTTGTCGATGGGTGCCTGCGCCAACAAGAACTCTGCCACGGATGCGATGGCCAACGCGGCGACGCCGGGCAGCCAGCAAGACTTCGTCGTCAATGTCGGCGACCGCGTGTTCTTCGAAAGCGACCAGACCGATCTGACCCCGCAGGCGATCGTGACCCTGGAGAAGCAGGCGCAGTGGCTCCAGAGCTATCCGCGCTACAGCTTCACCGTCGAAGGTCATGCCGACGAACGCGGCACCCGCGAATACAACATCGCGCTCGGCGCTCGCCGCGCCCAATCGGTGCGTTCGTTCCTCGCCTCGCGCGGCATCGATCCGAACCGCATGCGCACGATCTCGTACGGCAAGGAGCGGCCGGTGGCCGTTTGCAACGACATCTCCTGCTGGTCGCAGAACCGCCGCGCCGTCACCGTGCTGAACGCGAGCTCCTGACGATCGGTCAGGCGCCGTTCATCTTCAGATAGCGATTATGCCGGCGCCCTCTCGGGCGCCGGTTTCGTTTCAGCGATCTGTGACAGAAACCCGTTTGTTACAGTCACAGTTTTGGCGTACTCCCCTTCAATGTGTGGCGCGTCGAATGTTCGGTCGCAGGCCATTTCGCTTTCGTTGTCAGGGCAAGATGTCATCCAGATTTAAGGTCTTCACCGGCACCGTGGCGATCGCCGCGCTGCTTTCGTTGTGCTCGCCCGCCCTCGCACAATCGGACGATGCAGATCCCGAGATGCGGATCGAGCGGCTGGAGAACCAGCTGCGCCAGCTCACCGGCCAGAACGAAGAGCTGCAATATCGCAACCGCCAGCTCGAAGAGCGGCTGCGAGCGCTCGAGGGCGGCGCGCAAGCTTCGCCCGTCCAGACGCCGGTCCAGCCCAATGTCGCGGCCATGCCGCCCGCACAAGCCGCGCCGGCCTATCGCCAGCAGCCGCCGCACCAGCAAGCGGCCCAGCCGAATTACGAGCAGCCGCAGATCGCCTCTCCGGCACCGATCGTTCAGGAGCAGCCTGCGCCCGGCGCGCCGGGCACGCGCCGCCGCGGCGATGCCTTCGACCCCAACCAGAGTCCGAATGCGCCGGGTGCGCCGCGCGCGCTCGGCGGCGGGCAGCAACCGATGCCTGCAGGTGCCCCGAGCGGCGCGCCCGGCGGCCGTGGCGCCGGCGAACCGCTTGATCTCGCCAACAGCGGCCCCCGCTATCCGCAGGCGGTCGGGCCTCAGGCTGCGCAGCCCGGCTATCCGCCGGTCTCGTCCGGCTCTCCCGCGCCATCAGGCGGCACGGGCCTTGCGACCCTGCCGCCCTCGGCAACGCCGCGCGACGAATTCGACCTCGGAATCGGCTACATGCAGCGCAAGGACTATGCGCTGGCCGAGCAGACCATGAAGAATTTCTCGCAGAAATATCCGAGCGACCCGCTGCTCGGTGACGCGCAATACTGGCTCGGCGAGAGCTATTTCCAGCGCCAGCAATATCGCGACTCCGCGGAAGCCTTCCTCGCCGTCACCACGAAATACGACAAATCCGCCAAGGCACCGGATGCCCTGCTGCGGCTCGGCCAGTCGCTGGCGGCGCTGAAGGAGAAGGAGGCGGCGTGTGCCGCCTTCGGTGAAGTCGGTCGCAAATATCCGCGCGCTTCCGCCGGCGTCAAAGCTGCGGTCGACCGCGAGCAGAAGCGGGTGAAGTGCTGAGGCGCGGCGATTGATCCTGACAAGACGGATGGCGCTGCGCTAAACAGTGTCCATCCGCGGACGATTGCAGTGTCATGTCAGAGGACAATTCACCGATCTCGGCGCGTGAGGCCAAGCGCCTCTTCGCAGGCCTGAAAGGCGCGCAGGGACTGCTGCTCGCGGTCTCCGGCGGGCCCGACTCGGTGGCGCTGATGTGGCTTGCGGCGCGCTGGCATCGCAGCCTTTCGCGCGGCCCGCGTCTCACCGTAGTCACCATCGACCACGGCTTGCGGCCGGAGGCGGCACGCGAGGCGCGCGAGGTCAAGCGTCTCGCAACCGGGCTTGGCCTGCCGCACCGGACCGTGCGCTGGCGCGGGGCAAAGCCGAAAACGGGACTGCCGGCCGCCGCGCGCGAAGCTCGCTACCGCCTGCTTGTGCAGGCCGCGCGCCTCGCCGGTGCGAGCCACGTGCTGACCGCCCACACCCGCGACGACCAGGCCGAGACCCTGTTGATGCGGCTTGTGCGCGGCAGCGGATTAGCCGGGCTGTCGGCGATGGCCCGTCTCACCGAGCGCGACGGCGTCGTTCTTGCGCGTCCACTGCTCGATGTTCCGAAGTCGCAGCTGATTGCGACCTTGAAGCGGGCGAAGATCGGCTTTGCCGACGATCCCACCAACCACGACGCTGCCTTTACCCGGCCGCGGCTGCGTGCGCTGCTGCCGCAGCTCGCGGCGGAGGGCGGTGATGCCCGCAGCCTGGCTCGGCTCGCGGCAAGGCTGGCGCGCGCCAATTTGGCCGTCGAGGTGCTGACCGATGGAGCCGAGCGCTTCCTCCGTTTGCGGGATCGCGGCGATGCGCCGCAGGCCGGCGTTCGAAGCTTCGAGGCCTCCGGGTTTGCCGCCCTGCCGGAGGAGGTCCGGCTGCGGATCCTGCTGCGGGCCATCAACGCGTTCGGGCATGAGGGGCCGGCGGAACTCGGCAAGGTCGAATCCCTCCTGGCCGTGCTCGATCAGGCCATTGCCGCAAGTGCCCGCGCACCCGCAAATGGCCGGCCGGCCCTGAAGCAGACGCTTGCGGGAGCCTTGATCAGCCTTGCCGGGGGACGTATCCGCATCGCCCCGGCGCCGGCCCGGCGCAAGGGTGGATCAAGGGTGGATAAGGGCGGATCATGGCACCGGCCGTTTCGAGACCGCGCCGTGAGGACACCTTAACCAGGCAGGAAAAACCCGGACCCGGGCGCCATTATTTCAGCGGGAATCGGACTAAGATGGGCTAAATAGTCCCATCTCGTTCCCTTGGCAGCGACCGGAGCGACACCTAGATTGTATGCGTCTAACCGAGAGGATTCCTTGGGGATTTCCTCGCGCTGCCCAAATAACTGCCCAAGGCTCAGGCCGCGATCCGCGCGACCACGAAGGAAGATCGATGAACGCCAATCTGCGCAATTTCGCCCTCTGGGTCATCATTGTCCTGCTGCTGTTGGCGTTGTTCACGCTCTTCCAGAATCCGGGTCAGCGCGCCTCCTCGCAGGACATCGCCTTCTCCCAGCTCCTGAGCGAGGTTGACCGCGGCAATGTGCGCGACGTCGTAATCCAGGGGCCGGACATTCACGGCACCTTCACCAACGGCTCGAGCTTCCAGACCTATGCGCCGAGCGATCCGACGCTCGTGAAGCGCCTCTATGACAGCAAGGTGCAGATCACTGCGAAGCCGCCCGGCGACAACGTGCCGTGGTTCGTCTCGCTGCTGGTCTCCTGGCTGCCCTTCATCGCGCTGATCGGCGTGTGGATCTTCCTGTCGCGGCAGATGCAGGGCGGCGCCGGCAAGGCGATGGGCTTCGGCAAGTCGCGCGCAAAAATGCTGACTGAAGCGCATGGCCGCGTCACCTTCGAGGACGTCGCGGGCGTCGACGAGGCCAAGCAGGACCTGCAGGAGATCGTCGAATTCCTGCGCGACCCCGGCAAATTCCAGCGCCTCGGCGGCCGAATTCCGCGCGGCGTGCTGCTGGTCGGACCTCCCGGCACCGGCAAGACCCTGATCGCGCGTGCGGTCGCGGGCGAAGCCAACGTGCCGTTCTTCACCATTTCGGGTTCTGACTTCGTCGAGATGTTCGTCGGCGTCGGCGCCAGCCGCGTCCGCGACATGTTCGAGCAGGCTAAGAAGAACGCGCCCTGCATTATCTTCATCGACGAAATCGACGCCGTCGGTCGTCACCGTGGCGCCGGCCTCGGCGGCGGCAATGACGAGCGCGAGCAGACGCTGAACCAGTTGCTGGTCGAGATGGACGGCTTCGAGGCCAACGAGGGCGTGATCCTGATCGCCGCGACCAACCGTCCCGACGTGCTCGATCCCGCGCTGCTGCGTCCCGGCCGCTTCGACCGTCAGGTCGTGGTGCCCAACCCGGACGTCGTCGGCCGCGAGCAGATCCTCAAGGTCCACGTCCGCAAGGTGCCGCTGGCGCCGGATATCAACCTCAAGACCATCGCGCGCGGCACCCCGGGTTTCTCCGGCGCCGACCTGATGAACCTCGTCAACGAAGCCGCGCTCACCGCCGCCCGCCGCAACAAGCGGATGGTGACCCAGGCCGAGTTCGAGGAAGCCAAGGACAAGGTGATGATGGGCGCCGAGCGCAAGTCGCTCGTCATGACCGAGGAAGAGAAGCTGCTGACGGCCTATCACGAGGGCGGCCACGCCATCGTCGGCCTCAACGTCGTCGCAACCGATCCGATCCACAAGGCGACCATCATTCCGCGCGGGCGTGCGCTGGGTATGGTCATGCAGTTGCCCGAGCGTGACAAGCTGTCGATGTCGCTGGAGCAGATGACCTCGCGCCTTGCCATCATGATGGGTGGCCGCGTCGCCGAAGAGCTGATCTTCGGTCGCGAGAAGGTAACCTCGGGTGCGTCGTCCGACATCGAACAGGCGACGCGTCTGGCACGCATGATGGTGACGCGCTGGGGCCTGTCCGAGGCGCTCGGTACCGTGTCCTACGGCGAGAATCAGGACGAGGTTTTCCTGGGCATGTCGGTGTCGCGCACCCAGAACGCATCGGAAGCGACGGTTCAGAAGATCGATACCGAGATCCGGCGCTTCGTCGAAGAAGGCTATAACGAGGCAACGCGTATTCTCACCGAGAAGCGCGCCGATCTCGAAGCTCTCGCCAAGGGCCTGCTCGAATTCGAGACGCTCTCCGGCGACGAGATCATCGACCTGCTCAAGGGCAAGAAGCCGAACCGCGAATCCGTGCTCGAGCCGACCACACCGCGCGCCTCGGCCGTGCCGCCGGCCGGCAAGTCGCGCCCGCGACCCGATCCGGATCCCGGCCTGGAGCCGCAGCCGCAGGCGTAATCGCGTACGGCAGATTGAATTGAAAAACGCGGCGGAAACGCCGCGTTTTTTGTTGGTGATGGTGATTTGCGGGTGGTGCCAACTCAGCGCCCCGTCATTGCGAGCGCAGCGAAGAAATCCAGAATAGATCCGCGGTGACAGTCTGGATTTGCTTCACTGCGCTCGCATTGACGATTTTGATGCAGTTGCACTGGAAACTCAGAAGTACGGCAGGCAAAGGTGCCTAAGCGCCGCGCCCACCATCTCTCGCCAATCACGCTAGAAGTGGTGGCACACGCTCTGGAGTTTGCGTCATCACTTCGGCGCCCGCATCGCCAGCCGCAGATTGGATTCAGGAATGCGGCGACATTGCCGGCTCGCCAGACCCTGCCGGACTGCGCAACGCGCCGAACACGACGCCGATGAGAGCGACGATGAGGAGCGGCGATAGTCGTCCCGCCGGAATATACACCGCCGGGCTGAGCAACGGCACCATCCAGATGCCGAGCCCGATCAGCCAGTCGCGAAAGCGTGGAGCATCGATCGATGCGGCAAGCCACAGCACGACGGCGACCGTCAGCAGCGTCGCGTCATAAGGGCCCGAATGCGGGGCTGCCAGCACGGTTGCCGCAAGCAGTACGATCAGCTTGTTGTTGGTACTGAGCGAGGAGCGAAAGACCGCGAACGTTGCCGCCGCGCTCGAAAGGATCGCGGCCAGCTGAAGGATGGAGGCCAGCCGCTCCGGCAGGCCTAGCAGCATCGCGCAGGCCCACACGCTGTGACCCCAGATGCGGCCATAGGCCAGCCATTTCGCGTCGGGGCTGACCAGATTGTTGTACGCCTGCGGTATCCACCAGAGCCACAATTCGACGCCAAAAATCATGGCACTTGCAGCCGCCAATGCGAATGCCGAGCATGCAGCAGCGCACAGGCTGCCATAGCGGCGCGCCCCCATTAGCGCGAGCGGGACGAGCGGGAAGAATTGCGGCTTGAAACTCAGCAGCCCGAGGATTGCCCCGGCCAGGAGCGGTCGCGGTCCGAGCAGCCTGACGCCCGCGACCAGCAGTGCGGCAACGAGAAAGGCGCATTGTCCATCGGCCAGGTTGAGAGATGCCGATGGCGAGACCAGCACGGCCGCGATGATGTAGGGCGTCAGTTGCGGCTGATCGGACCGGTTGCGAAGCGCCCAGGCCAGGAAGCCTGCGGTCGCGGCCTGGAATGCGACATAGGAGCCGATGAAGCCAAGCGGCGCGAATGGCAGCAGCAGAACGAGGAAGCCGGGCGGATAGAACCATGGACGGAACTCCAGAGGCACCGTGAGCCATGATGCGAACGACTGGTTGAGATAGGCCGTGAACGCGTCACCATCGGTGACCAGCGCAAGATTGCCGGCGAGCGACGATTTGACGGCGCCGTAAAACACCATCCAGTCGGTGCCGGGAGCGACGTGGTTCAGCCCGATCCAACCGGGATGGGTGAAGGTGGAGATCAGGACGCCCCAGGCGAAGAGCGTTGCGATCGAAAACGCTGGCAGCATCACGAGAGGAATTCCGATCCAGCGGCGCGATGGACCGGATATCGGCTGCTGAGCTGACGCGCTCACTTGACGGCTTCCCTCGAGGACTCCGCTTCCGGCATCGCGCCGGCCTCTGTGCCGCCGGTTCGCACGTGGATCACGGCGAT
The DNA here is from genome assembly GCF_021052305.1 of Bradyrhizobium sp. WU425. Lineage (NCBI taxonomy): Bacteria > Pseudomonadati > Pseudomonadota > Alphaproteobacteria > Hyphomicrobiales > Nitrobacteraceae > Bradyrhizobium > Bradyrhizobium sp. WU425. The sequence goes on from NZ_CP088089.1 coordinate 1,830,046, forward strand.
GTTGTCCGCGTAGAGCCGCTTCCAGCCCTTGATGTGGTCCAGCACCTGGGCGGCCGGTGCGTCCGCGACCATGAGCGTGGCGTCGATCTGGTACGCGTCGAGCAGCCGCGTCAGACTGTCGAGCTTCTTGAGCTCCACGGCCTTGAAGACGTCCATGGCGAAGGTTTCGCCGTAGAGCTCGGCGCGGCCGTCGATGAAGACCGGGATGTCACGCGAGATCAGATAGCCGCCGAACTGGTAGGCGTTGAAGATGCGTTGCGCCTTGCGTTTCTCGAGCAGATCGACGGCGGCGACCGGTGTCTGATCCATCGTGAAGGTGAAGCGGTGATGCGCCATGTAGAGTGAGGTCGAGGTCCAGCCTGCGGCCACGATCATCAGCGCGCCGGTCGCGGTGACGTAACGGGCAGCCCAACTCTCGCCGCCCTGCGTGCCAGGCTGCGGCAGCGCAGACCGTTCGCCGAGGGGCTTGGCCAGCACCAGCGGCACCAGGAAGGCGAAGGCCTCGATGCTCCTGACGTGGGTGAGCGCCATCCAGGTCAGAAGCAGGATCAGAAGAATACGCGGGGGCGAGAGCGTCAGGCCGCGATACAGCCCGATCGCAATCAGGCCGAACAGCGCGCCTTCGAATGCGTTGAAGGAGGCGAAGTTCGCGGGCGCCCACTCGGAGATGATCGTCAGCAGCTCGCCCAGATTGAGGATGTTGATCGCGCCGAGCAATGTGCGCCAGCCATAAGGCGTGACGCAGCTTGCGGCGAGTGCCGCAACACCGAACAGGAACCAGCGCGACAGCAGTCGGACCTGCTTGCCGGACTCCATGCCCCAGAGCGCCACAAATGACATCGGGCCGATCAGGGCCAGGCCCAGCACGAAGCCGCCATGCAGGTTCGACCACAGGGACATCAGCGGCAGCCAGTACCATGACGGGGCGCCCTTGCGGTCGGCTGCGGCCATCAATACGCCGACCCACGCGATCATCACGGGCAGCGCCAGCATGTGTGGCCGCGCCAGAACGTGGTGCAGCGACAGCAACAGCGCGAACATCGCGAACAGGACCGCTCGCGGAATTTCCAGATGGGCCTCGAGCAGGCCGACCAGCATCGCCGCCGACAATGCGACCGCAAGCGCGGTGAGGACCACCGGGCCGGCCCAATCCCATTGCGCATAGGAGAGGGCGAACAGGACCTGCGACAGCCATGAGGTCGAAACCCAGGGCGCCCCCGGACGGGTGAAGGAATAGAAGTCCGTGTAGGGAAGCGCCTGGTGATCGAGGATCCATTGTCCGATCTTGATCTGCCAGAGCGAGTCGGAGTCCTGAAGCAGCGTGTCGCCGACATACGCGAAGAAGAGATAGGCGCCCGCACCGACGCACAGCGGCACCAGGGCTCGCGCACGACCCTGCACCGTGATGCTGTTGGCAAAGGAAAGGGACATGCCGCCTCGTCGTCCTGGTGTTTTTGTCGTTGTGCCGAGCGATCGACATTGGACCACGGCGGTCATAATTCCGGGTAAACCGGTGAGGCGGGGCCGGCTTGATGTCTCGACAATTTAACGGATCGTTTTAGATTTCGGTTTACCATCGACGCATACACGCAAACCGCTCTGTGTTTCCGCAGTCGAATTAACTGCGGCGCAATTCTTTGCCTCTACGTTCGGTTCCATGGTCAAGCGGCGCTGGGAAGCCCAAAAGACCAGATCAGTTGTAGCCTCGTGTACTCATTTGGAGCTCTTTATGAAGAACCTCGTTGCGCGTTTTGCGAAAGATGAATCCGGCGCCACCGCTATTGAATACGGTCTGATCGCCGCCGGCATTGCGCTGGCGATCATCACTGTCGTCAATAACCTGGGCACCACGTTGAACGCCAAGTTCACCTCGATCTCGAGCAGCCTCAAGTAACGCTGTACGAATCGCGAATTCAAAGAGCCCCGTCCTTGACGGGGCTCTTTTCTTTTGGCGGACGATTTCCGGATCTGGGAAGTCGTGAAGCTGTAGCAAGCTTGTAGGGCGGCAAAGCGTCTGCCGCGGCTCCGAAAGCGCAGGCGTTCCCACCGTCGAGAACATTGAACATTGAAAGTTGCCGGCGGGCACGCCGCTACGCGCGGACCCTAGGGCAACTTGTCGGCTGTCATTCCGCGAGGCCGGGCTGCCAGACCGCCGACGGCGCAGGCGCGGCAGACGTCTGCTGCGCGCGGCGGTGCCATTCGAGATAGAATTTCGCCGCCCAGATCGACGCTGCGGCGACTGCGATTCCGCCGGCGACGTCGATGACGTAATGCGCGCCGATCACCGGTGTTGCCGCAATCATCAGCAGATTGAGCGCAGCCGCGATGCCGCCGAGGCCGCGCACCGGCCACAGCGCCCACATGTAGAGCACGGCGGATGCGGCGTGGAAGCTCGGAAACGAGACAACGCCGGCGAGGAAGAACAACTGGAGCTCGTGCAGGCTACCGTCGCGAAGCGCGAGGATGTCGCGCAACTGCCCGGCATAGACCGCGGTGTTGATTTCGGGAAAATGCGCGGCGGACAGCTGCAGCCCCCAATAGGTGCCGATCGCGGGCACGACGGCGGAGATCGCGATGGTGACCGCGAGCGCGAGGCTCATCGCGAGCATGAACAATTGCAGCCGCATATAGTGCGCCGTCAGTGCCAGCACGACGGGAATGCCGAGCAGCGGCAATTTGATCAGCCCATATCCGCGAGCCAGGCAGTCCGCGAGCCAGGGATGGTCGTTGACGTATCGCGCGATCGGTTCGGGATCGAGGCCGAGTGCACGGTCGATCGCAAGCAGCGCCTGGTCCTGCAGCGGCCAGTTCAGCTTAGCCGCGACATAGCTGAGCGGTCCGACGATGGCGCAGGTGAGAATGATCTGTCCGATCGTTCCGAGCGAAAACAGCAGCTTCGGGTCGGCAAGCTCGCCTTTGACGATGCGGTGGCCATAGGCCAGCGCGAGCAAGACTGCAGCAACTGCCAGCGTCACCCAATAGGCGACTGGTTCGAGGCTCAGGCCGGTGAAGGCGAGGCCCAGCGCCAGCAGGCTGCCCATGGCTGCGATGGGAAGCCAGTTCAGGTGGAAGAGCTGCCAGGCGGTCCGGGCGTCCGTGTCGACCATGCTGCACCGAGGTGGGATCGCGATACCGCAGCACAGTCGCGGAGCAGGTTTAAGATGGCGGTAACGATCGTGGTTACCCCTTCACCAAAGCAGTTCGCGACGTTTTTAGCTGTTTGAGCTCGCGTTTTTTTTGCGTGACGCTTCATGCATTTGCACCTTGTCATCCACTCTGAATAGTTGTTCAGTCCTTGCGGGGCGATTTGCGATATCAGTGACGAAGCGTTCGGCCGCAAGGCGTGCGACCGGCGTGTGGGACAGGAAGCGCGCCATGGTTTATCGGCGGACGCATCAAGTGGTGAAGCGCCTTGCGGCCCGGCGCAGTGCGATACTGGCGGCGGCGCGGGAGGCGGCGGCGGAAGGCGGGATGGCGGCGGTGCAGATTGCGCCAGTCGCGGTTCGCGCCGGCGTCGCTGCGGGTACGGTCTACCGCTACTTCCCCTCCAAGGCCGATTTGATCTCCGAGTTGATTGCCGAAGTCTCCCGCGACGAGCTCACGGCGATCCGGCGAGCCGCCGATGCCGCGCCGGGGCCGTCCTCGGCGCTGGCGGCGGCGGTCACCACCGTGGCTGTCCATACCCTGTCACAGCGCAGGCTCGCCTGGGGCATCCTGGCCGAGCCGGTCGATGTCGATGTCAGCGCTTCACGTCTCGCCAGCCGGCGCGAGATCGCGGGCGAGATGGCCTCGCGGATCGACGCCGCCGTGCGCGCCGGCCACCTGCCGGCGCAGGACACGGCCCTTGCTGCCACCGCGCTGCTCGGCGCGCTGCACGAGGCCCTGGTCGGACCGCTCGCGCCGGACAATCTCGACGATCCCGCCAGGATGCGCGATGCCGTGCAGACCGTGACGCTGCTGGCGCTCCGCGCGGTCGGCGTCATGGACGCCCGCGCCAGGGGGCTCGTCGTGCAGCAGACGCTGCTGCCGACGGCGAAAGCGCTGGTTGGGGCCTAAAACGTCATCCTGATCGACCGGCGGACCTGATCGCGCCCAGGCCGTTGCTCGAGCTCGCCTTTTCAAAAAACCTCAGCACATCCGCCGGACCCGCCGGCTACTGTGCATGGGGTTGTTTTCGACATTTTTTGTTTGCCGGGTGCCGGCGGAGCTAGATATTCGCTTCGCCCTCGGGGCCGACCGAGGCGATGCGCACCATGTTGGTGGTGCCGGGGATGCCGAGCGGCACGCCGGCGACGATGATCACGCGCTGGCCCGCCCGGACGAAGCCGTCGCGGAACGCGATCTGGCCGGCGCGGCTCACCATGTCGTCCTGGTCGCGCGCATCTTCTGCCACCACGCAATGTATGCCCCAGACGACCGACAGCCGGCGTCCCGCCGCGACGTTCGGCGTGATCGCCACGATCGGCGGCTTCGGCCGCTCGCGCGCCACGCGCACGGCGGTCGATCCCGAACTGGTCCAGCAGATCAGGGCCGGCAGGTCGAGCGTCTCGGCGATCTGCCGCGCAGCGTCCGCGATGGCATCGCCGGCGGTGGCTTCCGGGGCCGGGCGCTGTGCGGTGATGACGGAGCGATAAATCGGGTCGCGCTCGACCTCCTCGCCGATGCGATTCATGGTCGAGACGGCCTCGACCGGGAATTTGCCGGCCGCCGATTCCGCCGACAGCATGATGGCGTCGGCACCTTCGTAGACGGCGGTGGCGACGTCGGAGACCTCGGCGCGGGTCGGCACCGGCGACTGGATCATCGATTCCAGCATCTGGGTCGCGATCACCACCGGCTTGCCGGCGCGCCGCGCCATGCGCGTCATCTGCTTCTGCAGGCTCGGCACGCGTTCCAGCGGCAGCTCGACGCCGAGGTCGCCGCGCGCCACCATCAGGGCGTCGGAGGCGTCGATGATGTCGGCGAGGCGATCGATCGCCTGCGGCTTCTCGATCTTGGCCATCACCGCCGCACGGCCGCGGATCATCTTCTTGGCCTCGAGCACGTCGTCGGCGCGCTGCACGAAGGACAGCGCGATCCAGTCGACGCCGGTGACCAGCGCCGCTTCGAGATCGGCGCGGTCCTTCGGCGTCATCGCCGAGACCGGCAGGTCGGTGTCGGGCAGGCTGACGCCTTTGCGGTCGGACATCCGGCCGCCGACCACGACGCGCGTCACCGCGTGCTCCTTCGAGGTCTCCTCGGCGATCAGCCGCACCTTGCCGTCGTCGAGCAGCAGCGCGTGGCCCGGCCGCAGCGCGGCCAGGATCTCCGGATGCGGGAGCTGGACGCGGGTGGTGTCGCCCGGCGCCTTGTCGGAATCGAGCGTGAAGGTCTGGCCATTCTGGAGCTGGACCGCGCCTTCGGCGAAGGCACCGAGCCGGAGCTTTGGCCCCTGGAGATCGACCAGAATGCCGATCGGCCTTCCATAGCTGCTCTCGACGTTGCGGATCGTCGCCACCAGCTCGCGCATCTTGTCATGCGGGGTGTGGCTCATGTTGATGCGGAAGAGGTCGGCGCCGGCCTCGAACAGGCGGCGGATCATCGCGAGGTCCGAAGAAGCGGGTCCAAGGGTCGCGAGAATCTTGATACGGCGAAGACGCCTCATGGCTTATTTCCAGACGGGGGCGAGGGAGCTGGCGGGAGGCCAGGCGCGGCGGGGGCGTACCACCGGGCGGGCCATTGGGCAAACCCGGGACCCCCGGGCCAACAGGGCCGGGGAGGCCTGGCACGCGCTGCTGCTTTGACGGCTGTTCGTTGGCATCGGTGAGCTGCACCGTCCAGGCCCGCTGCTCGCCGGTATCGACCTCGAAATAGCCGGTCCGGTCATAGCCGCGCGCAAGGCAATCCTCGGTGCCGCGGATGGTGAACTCCTTATCGCGCGAGCACATGAAAGCCTGGCCCGACCATTCGCCGCCGCGGTCATAGTCGATGGCGTAGATGTAATAGAAGCGGGCCACCAGAGTTCCGCGCAGCAGGGTCTCGCAGGAGCGCGACGAGATGTTCCACCAGCCTTCGGTGGTCCAGCCCTCGGCATCCTTGTAGCCGAGCGCGATGCCGACCCGGCTCGATGTGTTGTTGCAGAGCCGGAAATCGGCGGAAGCCGGGCTGGCCCAGAGGTACAGCAGGCCAACCACCAGCACCGGGACCAACCGGGCGAGCAGGCGAAGGCGGGAGCGGGGAGATTCGGCGATCATTGTCGCGGAAGCTATATCAGATCATTGACGATTTGGCGTAGGGCCCAGGAACTGCCTGAAGCCGGCTTCGCGCCCGTTTGCGCCGCGATATGGCAAAATCTGTGACAGGCCCCACCTGATCTCGTAAGGGTGACCCATCCAGGTCACAGCCAATTCGCAAAGCCGAGGGATCCAGCCATGGCAATTGACGACAAAACCAGAACGGAACTCGAGGCTGCCGCTTTCCGGCGCCTGGTCGATCATTTGAAGACGCGGACGGACGTCCAGAACATCGACCTGATGAACCTCGCAGGCTTCTGCCGCAACTGCCTGTCCAACTGGCTCAAGGACGCCGCCGACGCCCAAGGCGTCGCCTTGAGCAAGGATGAGAGCCGGGAAGCCGTCTATGGCATGCCCTATGAGGCCTGGAAGTCGAAATACCAGGGCGCGGCCACGCCTGAGCAGCTCGATGCCATGAAGAAGGTTCATCCGGGGCACTGAACGGCCTCGCCGGCAGCCTGATATGCGGTGCCTTTGAGTCGCATCACACAACCGCTTTCTTCGACACGCCGCAGGAAGGTGTGGGCGCGCTGTGGACGAGCGCGATGCTGCCTTGAACGCGAGAGGTCCGAACCCTAAGGGTCTAACCAGCACGCGCGGTGAGGATGCCGGCGTCACCTCGTTTTGCCAGTTCCATTGGGAGTACCAAGATGGCCACCTCCGCCGCCGTCCGCGACGACGAGCCCGCGACGAAATTTGCCAAGGACCAGCTCAAGTCCATCATCGAGCGCATCGAGCGGTTGGAGGAAGAGAAGAAGGCGATCTCCGACGACATCCGCGACGTATTCGCCGAGGCCAAGGGCAACGGCTACGACGTCAAGGCGCTGCGCACCATCGTGCGCATGCGCAAGCAGGACCCGAACGAGCGCGCCGAGGCCGAGACGATCCTTGAGACCTACATGCAAGCACTGGGGATGATCTGAGCTATCGGTGTCGTCCTGGCTTTCGCCAGGGCGACACCATGCCGATCGAAGGAGACCGCGGTGACTGCGCCGCCGCTGCCGCGCGAGGTAAGCCGTGCCTACGATGCTTTTCCGGCGTCGATCGGCAAGCGGCTGCTTTGGGTACGCGAGCTGATCTTCGCGGCCGCCGCGGCGCATGAAGGCATCGGCCGTCTTACCGAAACGTTGAAATGGGGCGAGCCTGCTTATCTGACCGAAGAGACCGGCAGTGGCAGCACGATCCGGCTCGGCCGCCTGAAGGACTCCGCGCACGCCGCGATTCTGTTCAACTGCAAGACGACGCTGGTCGATACCTTTCGTGAACGCTTTCCCGATCAGTTCGAATATCGGCAGACCAGGGCGTTGCTGTTGCCGGTGTCGGGCAAGCTGCCGAAGCAGGACCTATCGGTCTGCCTGTTGCTGGCGTTGACGTATCATCTGGATCGACGGAGGAAGCGTTAGCGGCGCGCGAAGACGTCAGCGCAGCGAAGCCGTCCGTACGACGAAGGACGTCGTCTCGAGTTTGGCGGTGGCGGTGCCCGAGAAACTGTCGCAGGACAGGCCCTGCATCGGATCGTCGGCAAAACCCATGGCGATCACGGACTGCGGCTTGACGAAGTAGGCGCGCATTGCGGCGGTGTCGAGCTCGCCCATCAGCGTGACCGACATCGCGCGGCTGGCGCTCGGCGACAGCATCACGATCTTGAGCCAGATGCTTTCGCCCTTGGCTGCGGAGAGCCGGGTCGCGGTTGCGACCATGCCGTCGATGCGCTTGCCGACCACCGTGTTGATCTCGGTCGCGGGCGCAACGTTGCGCGATGCGGCGGCGGGACGGGCGGAGCGCGGGATCGGCGCAGAGGCGGCGACGACATTGGCGCGGTCGACCGGGGAGGCGGACGCCGGCGCGTAGGCCAGCGCCTGATAGGCGGCGCTGGACACGCTCGCGGTCGGCTGCGGATCGGTGGCGGCGGCAAGCGCCTGCCGTGCCTTCAGCGCAGCAATTTGGGCCGGCGTCGCCTGCTGCGGCGCAGTCGGGGTATCCCAGAAGCCGCGGGCATTGATGATGTCGGCGGGGGTCTCGGGCTTGGCGTCAGCAGATTTGCCGGCGGCCGGCTTGTCAGCCACGGGGGCCGGCTTCGGCTTGGCAAGCGCGACGATCTGCGCATCGGCCGAGGCGAGCTGGATCGTCGCCGCGACTGACGGCTTGGCGCGCGGCGTCGGCACCGGATCGGCCGGCTTGGTCGCGGCGGCGACCACGGTCGGCGCGACAGTCTTCGCGGACGGGGCGGGCGCGCCCTCGTCATCCTCGTCGTTGCTCGCCGCGGCCGGAGCCGACTTGCCCTTGAACAGGGCGGCAAAGAAATTCGACTTGCTGCCGGAATCCTCGCCGCTGCCGCGCCGCTCGATCTCTGCCTTGGCGAGCTCATAACCCTTCAACGGCGTGCCGTCGGTCGGGAGGTGGACGGTGCGTCCGTCCGGGAAGACCCGGGCGAGCTGGTCATGCGTCATGCGCGGCCAGTGCCGGATGCTGCCGGTGTCGAGATGTACGAACGGCGAGCCGGAGGTCGGGTAGAAGCCGACGCCGCCGCGCTGGAGGCGCAGGCCGGCGAAGCGGATCTGCTCCAGCGGCACGTTCGGGATGTAGAAGTCCATCGCATGCCCCAGCATGTGCTGGCTGAAGCGCGCCACGCCGGAGGAGCGGCGGCGGAGCATGGAGTTGGTCGCGGGCGAGCGGTAGGCGGAGATGATCTGGATCGGCTGCTTGCCGTCGACGTCGCGGTAGACTTCCCAGAGGATGTCGAAGAGGTGACGGTCCATGACCGTCTCGTCCTGGCTGCGCCAGTCGCGCAGGAAGTGGTTGAGCTGCTTCAGCGCCGCTTCGTCGTAGCGTCCGTCGCGCTTGAAGGTGACGGTGAGGTCTTCGCCGGAATGGGTGTGGTGGAAGGAGAGCGTCTTGGTCTCGTTGAGCGCGGCGGCGTTGTGAACTGAACCCGCGGCAGCAAGCAGCAATACGGCAGCGAGGCCGATTCTGGATCCGGCCTTCACTCCCGCATGGGACAACGACAGCACAGCGAATTGGCGTGCGATTCCAGTCAGCACGTTAGAGCCCACCCAGTCGACGAGCGTTCAAAATGGACTCTCCCGCTAACCCCGTTAGCGCGCGAAAGAGGATGAACGCTTTGTTAAAGCGAGAAGGTTAATTCGAGGTTGACCTTCCCGCCCCCAAACCAAGTCAGATCGCGAACCTAACCGGGTGAGTGTGGCAAAAAAACGCCCGCTGCCTGAGGTCAGGTGGAGAATGGTTAACGTTAAGCGACCCCATCCAGAGGATGAGGTCGCTGATTTTACTGCAGAATTTCAGGAAATCAGGCGCCGGGCGGCCTGGCTCAGCGGGTGAATACCCGCTGCTGCTGCGGCCGGCGGCCGACCGGGGCCGGCGGCGGGGTGGGCGCTCCGAACAGCCGCTCGAAGAAATTCGGCCCGGACGAGCCGCCGTTGTTGGCCGCCAACACCCCGTTCGGCAGTGTCGTCGCCGGGCGTGAATAGCTCGGCTGGGAGTGCGCGACGACGTTCTCGAGATCCTTGCCGCGACCGTTCTTCAGGATGTTGATCATGGTCGCGTCGCGGCCATAGACGTCCTTGCGGAATTGCAGCTTGCCGCCATCGTCCACGAATGCGGTCTGATAGGTGATGTTGACCGGGATCGGGGTCGGGAATTTCAGGTCGATCTCGCTCTTGCCGTACATGCTGCGGATGCGTTCCGGCGTGTACTTCTCGTTCGGCATCGCGATGTTGAGCAGGACCGAGGCGTACTGATCCGGGTTCTGCACGCGCATGCAGCCGTGGCTGAAGGCGCGTTCGTCCCGGGCGAACAGGTTCTTGTCCGGCGTGTCGTGCTGATAGACCAGGAACTTGTTGGGGAAATTGAAGCGGATGCGGCCGAGCGCGTTGGCTTCACCGGGCGGCTGCGAGATGTGCACCGAACCATCGCGGTTCTGTTCGAGCTTGAGGCCCATGCGCTGGAGCACTGTCGGGTCCTGCTGAAGCGCCGGCAGATATTCGTTGTAGACGATCGACGGCGGCACGTTCCAGGTCGGATTGACCGTGATGTACTTCATCGTCTCGGTGAGCAGCGGGGTCGCATGCGTGCCGGGCTTGCCGGTGACGACGCGGGTGGTCCAGACCTGTTGGCCGCGCTGCATCACCTTCAACGTGTAGTCGGGAATGTTGAGGATGACATAGGCATCGCCCAGCGAGGGCGCGCCCAGGTCGCGCGGCAGCCAGCGCCAGCGCTCCATGTTCACCAGCACCACGTCGATCTGCTTGTCGCGCTTCGGGGCGTTGATCGCCCTCACCGTCTTGTCGTCGAGGATGCCGGTCGCCTTGAGCTCGGCGCTGTTCTGGAATTTGCGCACGGCTTCGGCGACCGCCGCGTCATAGCGGGTGTCGCTGGCGTTCTCGGTGATGCCGAGCTTGGCGCGCAGCTGCGGCACGCGCGGATCTTCAACGACGATTTCAGCCTGCTTCTTGCCGGCCGGGGTGTATTTCAGCGCCGGACCATCGGCGATCTCGATCACCGGGCCGTTGCCCTGGCCGCGGAGCTCCGCGAGCTTCGCCTTCAGCTCCTTGTAAAGTTTTTGCGGCGGATTGTAGCTGTCGAGCGCCGCGGAGGCGTCCGCCGCGGTCGTGACCTTGGCGAGCACCTCGTTCGGATCGACCGGATGCTCGGGATAGAGGATGTCGCCGCTGACCTGCGACCAGTGCATGCGGCCGCTCTGGGCCTGGCGCGCATAGTCGAACATGCTGGCGGTGAGCTTGAGCTCGGCATCGGCGAGCGTATCGGGTGTCGTGGCGGCCGCGAAGTCCGGCACCGGGTAATCGGCGGGATTGAGACCGTCGGACGCCGCGTCCTTCAGCCGTGCGATCACGCCCTTGGCCGCAGCGGTCAGGCTGCCGCCCTGGCTCCAGACCGGCGCGAAGTCGCGTGCACCGTAGAACTTCTCGATCGCAGCGCGTTCGTTCTTACGGTCGAGATAGCGCGAGGCCTTTGCGCCAATGATGTCCTTGAGCTTGTCGGCGACCGGCTGGTCGGCCGCGGGAACGTTGCTCGCGGCCCTCACCGGCTCCGAGGCCGGAGCCGCAGCGGTGGCGGGCGCGGCCGGCGTTGGGATCGCCGTGTCGGCCTTGGCAGGTTCGGTCTTGGCAGGTTCAGTCTTCGCCGTCTCGCTCTTCGTCGCCTCGGCGGCGGGCGTGGTGGCGACGTCGGAAGGCTTGGTCTCGACCTTGTCCGGCGCGGGGGCGGATTCGGCCTTCAGGGGTTCATCCACCACCGTGGCGGTGGTGTCGAGCTTGATGTCTGATGCGGTCGGGGGCGGGACGTTTGCGGGTTCGGGGCGCGGGATGGCGGCTTCGATCGCGAGCTCGGCAGCGCTGCTGTGCGCCTGATCCTGCGCCAGGGCTGAGCTGGCCGATACCGTGAGGAAGGTCGCCGCGACCGTGATCAAGACACGGTCAAAGCCTGCACGGTGGTTCAAACAGTCACGCATTGTGTCGCACCCCTCGGGTGAACTGTCCCCCGTGGAACAGCTTCGTTATCGCCTATTGAGCTTCGGCTAAACCGCGCCGGCCTCTCGAAAGTTGCACGCCTGCACGCAACGATTCCTACGCAGACGAATCTTACGCGGACGATATACAGGCCCCGATTTCGCAGCCAGCGCTACCCGGGACAACTCACGACAAACTGACTTCAAGCACGCCTCTTGGCAACGGATTGTGCGCTTCTGCCACGCGCTTTTCCCTGTGTCTGTCACTTCCAAGTCACGGTTCAAATCGCAGTCGAATTCCGTCGTCATACGAACGGCTTACAGTCGTATCGCTCCGCCCGGACGAACCGCCGTTCGCGTCCGGCTCAGTGCGTCTCCTCACCGCTTTTGCCGCCATGGCCGGGAACTCCGGCTTCATCGAGTTTGCGGTAGAGGGTGGACCGGCCGATTTTGAGGCGGCGGGCGACCTCCGACATCTGCCCGCGGTAATGCGAGATCGCGAAACGGATGATCTCGTTCTCAATGTCTTCCAGCGGCCGGACGTCGCCGGTCGCGGTCAGCATTGAGAGGGCACCCGCCATGGGCAGCGGCGCGATCGGTATTTCATTACCTGACACCACGGAGGGGGCCGCGATCGGCTCCAGCATCAGCGGCGCGGTCGGAATGTCTGTTCCCGGATGCGGCTGCGAGGCGATCAGAGGGAAGTCGTCGAGGCCAAGCTGGTCGCCCTCGCTCATCACCACGGCGCGATAGACCGCGTTTTCGAGCTGGCGAATGTTGCCGGGCCAATCGAGCTGGGCAAGGTGCGCAACGGCCTCGCCGCTGATGCCGGTGATGGGGCGGTTCTCCTCGGCGGCAAAGCGCGCCAGGAAATGCCTGAGCAGATGCGGAATGTCCTCGCGCCGGGCGCGCAGCGATGGGATCGTCAGCGGCAGCACGTGCAGGCGATAGAACAAGTCTTCCCGGAAGTGGCCCTGCTTGACCCGCTCGAGCAGCCTGCGGTTGGTCGCCGAGATGATGCGCACGTCGACCTTCACGGGTTTGCGGCCGCCGACCGCCTCGACCGCGCCTTCCTGGAGCGCGCGAAGCAGCTTGACCTGCGCGCTCAGCGGCAGCTCGCTGACCTCGTCCAGGAACAGCGTGCCGCCATGGGCTTCGACGAACTTGCCGGTGTGGCGTTCGGTGGCGCCGGTGAAGGCACCCTTCTCGTGACCGAACAGGATGGACTCGACGAGGTTGTCGGGGATCGCGCCGCAATTGACCGCGACGAACGGCTTGGCCTTGCGCTCGCCGCCGCCATGAATGGCACGCGCGAACATCTCCTTGCCGACGCCGGACTCGCCCTCGATCAGCACCGGGATCGAGGAGTTTGTTGCTTTCTGCGCCGCGCGCATCACGCCCGCCATCGCCTCGGCGCGTGTGATGATGTCGGAGAAGGTCAGCCGGCCCTCGCGGCTGTGACGGATGCGCTGCAATTCGCCCTTGAGCGCGGACGAATTGAGCGCGTTGCGAAGAGAGACCTGGAGCCGCTCCAGGCCGACCGGCTTGACCACGAAGTCGGCCGCACCCGCGCGCATCGCCGAAATCACATTGTCGATGCCGCCATGGGCCGTCTGCACGATGACGGGGATGCTGAGACCCGCTTCGCGGATTTTCGCCAGCACGCCCATGCCGTCGAGGCCGGGCATCACGAGATCGAGGATGACGCCGTCAATGGCCGCTTCGGGGGCGGTGAGGGCGGCGATCGCCGCATCGCCGGAGTCCACCACGATCGTCTCATAGCCGCATTTCTGCACCATGTTTTCGACCAGCCGGCGGGCTACAGCGTCGTCGTCGGCGATCAAAATACTGGCAGCCATGGTGTTCCCCGCACGCTACTACTATCTGTCTCGAATCGGGGCACTCTGGCCGAAGCCGATTAACGCACTGTTAAATCCTGATGCCCCCGCCCGCCGTCGCGATTGTTGAACACAGGTTTCCCACACAATGAATTCGCGCTCCAAGCTTGCACTCAAAAAGTCTGCTCTCCGCAAACCAGGCACCAAGCAATCGGTCATCAAGGCAAAGTCCTCCAGACCTTCACCCGCAAAGCCTGCGAGCAAGACCGGCAAGCTTCCGGAGTGGAACCTCGCCGACCTCTATTCCGGGATCGATGCGCCGGAAGTGGCGCGCGATCTCGCAAAGATGGATGCCGATTGCGTCGCGTTCGAGACGGACTACAAGGGCAAGCTCGCAACAGGAACAGCAAAGGAAGATGGCGGAAAATGGCTCGCAGAAGCCGTGCGACGCTATGAGGCGATCGACGACCTCGCCGGCCGGCTCGGCTCGTACGCTGGCCTCGTTCATGCCGGCGACAGCGTGGACCCCAAGATTTCAAAGTTTTACGGCGACGTTTCCGAGCGCCTGACGGCGGCATCGACGCATCTGCTGTTCTTCGCGCTCGAGCTCAACCGGATCGATGACGATATTTTGAACCGCGCGATGCAGGCCACCGAGCTCGCGCACTACCGTCCCTGGATCGAGGATCTACGCAAGGAGAAACCGTACCAGCTCGAGGACAAGCTCGAGCAGCTCTTCCTGGAGAAGGCGCAGACCGGCTATTCCGCCTTCAATCGGCTGTTCGACCAGACCATTTCGAGCCTGCGCTTCAAGGTCGGGCCCAAGGAGCTCGCGATCGAGCCGACGCTCAATCTGTTGCAGGACCGCGACGGCGCCAAGCGCAAGGCCGCGGCAGAGGCGCTCGCAAAGACCTTCAAGGCCAATGAGCGCACCTTTGCGCTGATCACCAACACTTTGGCCAAAGACAAGGACATCTCCGATAGCTGGCGCGGCTTCAAGGACGTCGCAGATTCCCGGCACCTGAACAACCGCGTCGAGCGCGAGGTGGTGGATGCGCTGGTCGCCTCGGTGCGCGCAGCCTATCCAAAATTGTCGCATCGCTACTACGCGCTGAAGGCACGCTGGTTCGGCAGGAAGCGCCTGGCCTATTGGGACCGCAACGCGCCGCTGCCTTTTGCGGCGACCGACGTGATCGGCTGGGGCGATGCGCGAAACATGGTGCTCACCGCCTATCGCGGCTTCTCGCCAAAGATGGCTGACATCGCCGAGCGCTTCTTCACCGACCGCTGGATCGACGCGCCGGTGCGCCCGGGCAAGGCGCCGGGGGCCTTCTCGCATCCGACCACGCCGTCCGCGCACCCCTACGTGCTGATGAACTACCAGGGCAAGCCGCGCGACGTGATGACGCTCGCCCATGAGCTCGGCCATGGCGTGCATCAGGTGCTGGCGGCCAGGAACGGCGCGTTGATGGCGCCGACGCCGCTGACGCTGGCGGAGACCGCGAGCGTGTTCGGCGAGATGCTGACCTTCCGGCGGCTGCTGGCGCAGACCAGGAGCGCAAGGCAGCGCCAGGCGCTGCTCGCCGGCAAGGTCGAGGACATGATCAACACCGTGGTGCGGCAGATCGCGTTCTATTCCTTCGAGCGCGCGGTCCACACCGAACGCAAGAACGGCGAGCTCACCGCGACGCGGCTCGGCGAGATCTGGCTCTCGGTGCAGGGCGAGAGCCTTGGTCCGGCAATCGAGATCAAAGCGGGCTACGAGAACTACTGGATGTACATCCCGCACTTCATCCATTCGCCGTTCTACGTCTACGCCTATGCATTCGGCGATTGTCTCGTGAACTCGCTCTACGCCGTCTACGAGAACGCGGCCGAAGGCTTTGCCGAGCGCTATCTCGACATGCTCGCCGCCGGCGGCACCAAGCATTATTCCGAACTGCTGCGGCCGTTCGGGCTCGATGCCAAGGATCCAAAGTTCTGGGACGGCGGCCTGAGCGTCATCGCCGGCATGATCGACGAACTGGAAGCGATGGGCTGAGCCGAACCGCCTTCAGCGCTGCAGCGAGCAGGTCGGGTCGGCCGTCCGAGTGTCCCGTTGTTCCGACAACGGGGGAGGCGGGTTGTAAAGATCCCGCCATGCACATTGAACGTTTGTGCCCGGGACCAGACTAATTCTTGCAGGCGGGTTCGACCTGCAATGCAATCTGTGATTGTTGATCGTCGCGGTGTGCTCGGCCAGGGAGGCGAACATGGCCAGGATCAGTGCCCCAGACCCCAAGGTAGAGCCGCCACGGGCTGTGGGGGAACAGCAGCTGTGGGGGACGCAGCACCGGAAGATCGTCAAGCGCGAGCTCGCAGCCATCAACAACCGCCGCCTAGCCCAGGGTATGGATCCCGTTGCATACCCTGGCGACGAAAAGGCGATCGACACGGTCGGCCTTGCGCTGTCAGGCGGCGGGATCCGATCCTCCGCAATCTGCCTCGGCGTCTTGCAGGCTTTCAATCACCACGGGCTCATCAAGCACATCGACTATCTGTCGACCGTATCGGGCGGCGGTTACACCGGCTGTTCGTTTACGGCGACCATGACGCGGGCGCAGAATTTCGTCTTCGGAAGCACGCCGACACCTGGAGCCGAGAGCGCAAATGAGATCAGTGACACGCCTGCGGTGGGCCATATCCGGAATTACTCGAACTATCTCGTTCCGGCCGGCGCGCGCGACCTGATCACCGGCGTCGCAATCGTCGTGCGTGGACTCGTTGCCAATCTGAGCCTGACGCTGCCGGTTGTACTGCTCGTTGCAGTGATCACGATCCTGTCCAACGCCGCACGCTCGTCACTCTATACGACCAATTTCTTCGGCCTGAGCGTCGACGACACCCACAATCTTGGTCCCCTCTCCAGCCTGGGATTGATGCCTGCCTTCTTTCTTGTCGGCCTTGTTGTCGCTTTGCTGCTTTTGTTGGTCGGGCGCCTTTTCAAAGTCGGGCGGCGCGAGCTGTTTCGGTACCTGGCCGGTCTTGCGTTTGCGATGGGTCTCATCTGTGCGATCGCCAGCTGCCTGAATGTCGATCACTTTGGCCTTTCGCTTGCAGCGGTCCTGCTCGGCCTTGCGCTTTTCTTTGGCTGGGCAGTGCTGCGATCGATTTCGTCGACCAAGGGAGGTGAATTCCGCGGCTATCCGTCGACGGTCGGCGCGACCTATCTCGTTCTGCTTGCCGCCATCTGCTTCTTCGAATTTCAGCCCTTCATGATCGCCCAGATGTTCGATGTCGCCGACGCTAACACGACTCAGTCCGGCGGCATCATTGGCGGCGTTGCAATCAAGTGGGTCCAATCGCTTGCGGCCATCACTGCGCCGGTTGCGGCGGCTGTCACGCTGTTCCGGCAGCAATTCGCCGACCTGCTGAAGGGCGCCGGCGCCTCGGACCTGGGATCACGCCTGCTCGCCCATGCGGCGAAAGCAGCCGTGCTTGTCGCGGGACTGGCGCTGCCCTTGCTGATCTGGGTCGGATATCTCTATCTTTGCTATTGGGGCATCGCGAACGACAAGACGCTCGACGCCGCCTACCGTCAATACCCCATGATCGAGGAGTGGGGAGCGGCTGGCGTGCAACCCGTGCCGCCCGCGGCCGGTGTCGATGTCAAGGGAAATGTCCAGTTTGACTCGGCGACCCGCAAGCTCTCGGCCGAAATCACCAATCGCGAAGCGAAGGTCGTCGTCTCCAAGCCGGTGGGGCCGATCTCGCACATTCCCGCATGGCTGTTTTCCGTTGCGTCATTGCAGTCCCCGGACAAATTCACTTGGTCGAAGTACCAGTTCGGCAACAGTGTCAGCTGGCGGATGATGCTGCTCTACTTCTTGTCGGGCTCGGCCATGTTCGGCCTGTCGTGGGTTCTCGGGCCGAATGCCAATTCGTTGCACCGGCTCTATCGTGATCGCCTCAGCAAGGCCTTCTTGTTCAATCCGCTCTATTACGCCGACGGGGAGCCGTCGCGGAACATGCCGAGCCTGGACCAGGGGAGGGATTTCCTTCCGCTCGACGAGGAGAAGCTGAGCGGTCTGTTACATCAGATGGTCTACGGGGTCGATCCAGCGGGAGCGATGACGGTCGCGACATCGAAAAAATGCAGCCTGGCCTCGCCATATCCCATCATCAACGCCGCGCTGAACATCCAAGGATCCGACTTCGCCAATCGGCGGGGACGGAACGCGGATTTCTTCATATTCTCGCCGCTGCACGTCGGCAGCGAGGCCACTGGCTATGCGAATACACCGGCATTCGAGAAGGTCGCGCCGGGCCTCGATCTTGCGACCGCGATGGCAATCTCCGGGGCCGCCGCTTCGTCGAACATGGGCTCGGGGTCGATCCGCTCGCTGACCCCGACCCTGGCGCTCCTCAACGTGCGCCTGGGGTACTGGTTGAAGAACCCGCGCTGGGTCTCGACAAAGGACAAGCCGCAGCACCACTCGACCCCTTTGTTTCTATGGTCTGAGATCTCGGGCCGGCTTTACGAGAATGCCGATGCGGTCTACCTGACGGACGGCGGACACATCGAGAATCTCGGTGTCTACGAGTTGTTGCGACGACGCTGCAAGGTGATCATCGCGGTTGACGCCGAAGCCGATGCACCCATGAATTTCTCATCCCTGGTGACGCTGCAGCGCTATGCGCGCATCGATCTCGGGATCATCATCGATCTGCCGTGGACGCCGATCCGCAACACCACGCTCGAGTGGATGAAGTGCAACGCAACCAAATCCCCGGCCCGGCGCACGGCGGGCGGACCGCACGTGGCGGTCGGCACCATCGACTACGGCTCGGGGGAAAAGGGGTACCTCGTGTACATCAAGTCGTCCCTGACCGGAGACGAGAACGACTACATCCGCGACTATGCACGCCGCAACGACACCTTCCCGCATGAAACCACCGGTGACCAGTTCTTCTCGGAGGAGCAGTTCGAGGTCTACCGCGCGCTGGGTTTCCACATGAGCCACGGTTTTCTCACCGAGGATGCCGGCGCGGATGCAATCGTCGTCAACGTTCCGGGAGAACGCTGCGCAAAGCGAAACTTCTGCGACAGCAAGGTGGAGCCGATCGGCGCAGTCCGCCGTGCGCTCGGCCTGCGCTGAGAGGCCTCGGCTCGTGGCATCGGAGACCGCCTCTGACGGGCGGATCACCGGTCTGAGCCGAATTCCCGCCCATTGGAATTCCAAATGACCTGATTTGCCGGGAAACCGCGCCTCCGTGCCGTTGCCCTGCCCGGAAGTTTGCGGTATCCCAGCCACGAAATTCGACTTTCGACTGGGGACAATTCATGGCTGACCATAGCGAAGTGGCGTACAGCACCGCCGACGGCAACGACTACGTTGCCCACGAGCAGACCTACGAGGGCTTCATCAAGCTGGTGAAGTACGGCACGGTCTCGGTCGCGCTTATCGTGATCCTGATGGCGATCTTCCTGACCTGATCCATCCCCTGCAGCACCGCCACTGTCGTCGGTGCCTATAAAATTTGCAATCAAGCCGGATTGAAAACCGGTATCCAACGTTGCGGGAGTAACGCTAAGTTCGCGTGCGCGCTTCTTCCCGCGTCGCCGGAGGGCCTATGAAGATCGCCGTTGCCAAGGAAATCGATCCGTCGGAGCCGCGGGTCGCCGCTTCGCCGGATACGGTGAAGAAGTTCAAGGCGTTGGGCGCCGAGATCGCCGTCGAGCCGGGCGCCGGCCTCAAGTCGGGCCTGCCGGACTCCGAATTCACCGCCGTGGGCGCCACCGTCAGCGCCGACGCGCTGAAGGACGCCGACATCATCATCAAGGTGAAGCGCCCTGAAGCCTCCGAGTTGGCGCAGTACAAGCGCGGCGCGCTCGTCATCGCCATCATGGACCCCTACGGCAACGAGGCCGCGCTGAAGACGATCGCCGATGCCGGTGTCTCCGCCTTCGCGATGGAATTGATGCCGCGCATCACGCGCGCGCAGGTGATGGACGTGCTGTCCTCGCAGGCCAACCTCGCCGGCTACCGCGCCGTGATCGAGGGCGCCGAGGCCTTCGGACGCGCCTTCCCGATGATGATGACCGCGGCCGGCACGGTGCCCGCCGCCAAAGTGTTCGTGATGGGCGTCGGCGTCGCCGGCCTCCAGGCGATCGCGACCGCACGCCGTCTCGGCGCCGTCGTCACCGCGACCGACGTCCGGCCCGCCACCAAGGAGCAGGTCGAATCGCTCGGTGCAAAATTCCTCGCCGTCGAGGACGAGGAATTCAAGAACGCGCAGACCGCCGGCGGCTACGCCAAGGAAATGTCCAAGGAATACCAGGCCAAGCAGGCCGCGCTCACCGCCGAGCACATCAAGAAGCAGGACATCGTGATCACCACCGCGCTGATTCCGGGCCGGCCGGCGCCGAGGCTCGTCACGGCTGACATGGTCAAGTCGATGAAGCCGGGATCAGTGCTGGTCGATCTCGCCGTCGAGCGCGGCGGCAATGTCGAAGGCGTCAAGGCGGGCGAGGTCGCTGATGTCGGTGGCATCAAGATCGTCGGCTACACCAACGTCGCCGGCCGCGTCGCGGCGTCGGCCTCCAGCCTCTACGCGCGCAATTTGTTCAACTTCATCGAAACGATGGTCGACAAGACCAGCAAGGCGCTGGCCGTGAACTGGGACGACGAGCTCGTCAAAGCGACCGCGCTGACCAGGGACGGCGCCGTCATCCACCCGAACTTCCAGCCGAAAGCGTAAGGAGAGCCGCCATGGAGCATGTTGCACAGGTCGTCGACCCCTTCGTCTTCCGGCTGTCGATCTTCGTTCTCGCCGTCTTCGTCGGCTATTTCGTGGTGTGGTCGGTGACCCCGGCGCTGCATACGCCGCTGATGAGCGTGACCAATGCGATCTCCTCGGTGATCGTGGTCGGTGCGCTGCTCGCGGTCGGGGTCGGCATGATCTCGAGCGGCTCGGGCTGGGCGCGCGGCTTCGGCTTCATCGCGCTCATTTTCGCCTGCGTGAATATCTTCGGCGGCTTCCTTGTCACCCAGCGCATGCTGGCGATGTACAAGAAGAAGGTGAAGTGAGCGGCGTTCACCTCGGGGTGACAAAGACAAAGGGGACCTGAGATGAACGCCAATCTGGCTGCAGTTCTGTATCTCGTGGCAGGTGTGCTGTTCATCCTGTCGCTGCGCGGGCTGTCCAGCCCCGCCACATCGCGGCAGGGTAATTTCTTCGGCATGATCGGCATGGCGATCGCGGTCGCCACCACGCTGGCCAGCCATCCGCCGGCGGACGGCCTCGCCTGGATCCTCGTGATCCTTGGCATCGCGATCGGCGGCAGCGTCGGCGCAGTGATTGCCCGCCGGGTGCCGATGACCTCAATGCCGGAACTGGTCGCCGCGTTCCATTCGCTGGTCGGCATGGCCGCGGTGCTGGTCGCGGCCGGTGCGTTCTACGCGCCGGAGGCCTTCGACATCGGCAGCCCCGGCAACATCCATCCGCAGAGCCTGGTCGAGATGTCGCTCGGCGTCGCCATCGGCGCGCTGACCTTCACCGGCTCGGTGATCGCGTTCCTGAAGCTGTCCGCGCGCATGAGCGGTGCGCCGATCATCCTGCCGTTCCGCCACATCATCAACATTGCGCTCGCGATCGCGCTCGTCGTCTTCATCGTCGGGCTGGTCATGACGGGCAGCGCGCTCGACTTCTGGCTGATCGTCATCATCGCGCTGGCGCTCGGCGTCCTCATGATCATCCCGATCGGCGGCGCCGACATGCCGGTCGTGATTTCGATGCTTAACTCGTACTCGGGCTGGGCCGCGGCCGGCATCGGCTTCACCCTCGGCAATTCCGCGCTGATCATCACCGGCGCGCTGGTGGGATCAAGCGGCGCGATCCTGTCCTACATCATGTGCCACGCGATGAACCGCTCCTTCATCTCGGTCATTCTCGGCGGCTTCGGCGGCGAGACCGCGGCGGCCGGCGGTGGCGGCGGCGAGCAGAAGCCGGCCAAGCTCGGCTCGGCCGACGACGCAGCCTTCATCATGAAGAACGCGCAGAAGGTCATCATCGTGCCCGGCTATGGCATGGCGGTGGCACAGGCTCAGCATGCGCTGCGTGAAATGGGCGACATCCTGAAGAAAGAAGGCGTCGAGGTGAAATACGCCATTCACCCGGTCGCCGGCCGCATGCCCGGCCACATGAACGTGCTGCTGGCCGAGGCCAACGTGCCCTATGACGAGGTGTTCGAGCTCGAGGACATCAACTCCGAATTCGCGCAGGCCGATATCGCCTTCGTGATCGGCGCCAACGACGTCACCAATCCGGCGGCCGAAGAGGACAAGACCTCGCCGATCTACGGCATGCCGGTGCTCCAGGTCTGGAAGGCCGGCACCGTGATGTTCATCAAGCGCTCGCTCGCTTCCGGCTATGCCGGCATCGACAATCCGCTGTTCTATCGCGACAACACCATGATGCTGCTCGGCGACGCCAAGAAGGTCACCGAGAACATCGTCAAGGCGATGTAGCGCGGAGGCAAGCGGGCCATTGCCAATGCGACGCGCGAGCAGCGCGTCGCGTGGCACACCGCTCACCAGGCGGCGTGCGGCTGCCGTGACGTTCCGGCCCGCCTCGGGCGATGTCATGAAATTGCTGCCGAGCCGGTGCAAACCCTGAACAGGGGCCGGGTCGCGTCATCATGACCATCGTCAAATGGATCGCCATCCTGCTCGTGACCGTCTATTGCGCCGGTCTCCTCGTGCTGTATGTCAGGCAGCGCGAGATGCTGTTTCCGATCCCGCCCGTCGGTCGCACCACGCCGGACGCCGCAGGCTTCCCCGAGGCCGAAGAGCACGTCCTGACTACCTCCGATGGCGAGAATGTCATCGTCTGGCACGTGCCGGCGAAGCCAGGCCGCCCCGTGATCCTGTATTTTCCGGGCAATGGCGATTATCTCGCTGGTCGCGTCAGCCGCCTCAAGGCCATGACGGCGGACGGCACCGGCCTGGTCGCGCTGTCCTATCGCGGCTATGCCGGCTCGAGCGGGGCGCCGAGCGAGGCGGGCCTGCTGCGCGATGCCGCGGCCGCCTACGCCTTCACCACCGCGCGCTACGCGGCGGAGCGAATCGTCGCGTGGGGCTTTTCGCTCGGGACCGGCGTGGCGGTCGCGATCGCCTCGGAGCATCGTGTTGGAAAACTCATCCTGGAAGCGCCCTATACATCGACGGCCGATATTGCAGCTTCATCGTTCTGGTACGTTCCGGTCCGCCTGCTGATGCGAGATCCATTTCATTCCGACGAGCGCATCCCGCGCGTCACTGTGCCGCTATTGGTGATGCATGGCACCGATGACCTTGCCATTTCCATCGTGTTCGGAGAGCGTCTGTTCGCGCTTGCGCACGAACCGAAGGAGTTCGTTCGCTTTGCGGGCGGTGGACACGACAATCTCGATGCGTTCGGTGCGATTGAAACGGCGAGGCACTTCATTGCTTTCTAGACGGCTTGTCGTTCGGCGCGCGAGCGGGTTCATCGCCGCGATCCTCGTCGTGTTGTTGCCACAGCACGCATGGGCGGCGACCGGGCTCGACGGCGCGGCGATGCGCTGGCCGTATGCGCTGCCCTTTGCCGGCCTCCTGCTGTCGATCGCTCTCGGGCCGCTGCTGTTTGCAAAAGTCTGGCACCATCATTACGGCAAGATCGCCGCGGCCTGGTCGCTGCTGGCACTCGCCTCGCTCGTCATCCTGGCCGGGAGCATGGCGACGTTGGCGGCGCTCGTTCACGCCATGCTCGCCGAATATCTCGGCTTCATCGTGCTGCTGTTCTCGCTCTATGTCGTGGCTGGCGGCATTCTCGTGACGGGCGACATCAAGGCGACGCCGGCATCAAATGCCGGCATCCTCGCGCTCGGTACGGTGATGGCGAGTGTCGTCGGCACCACGGGGGCGGCCATGATCCTGATCCGCCCTCTGATCCGCGCCAACCGACCGCGGCGCTACAACGCCCATGTCGTCATCTTCTTCATCATCCTGGTCGCCAATGTCGGTGGCGCGCTGAGCCCGCTCGGCGATCCCCCGCTGTTCGTCGGCTTCCTGCATGGTGTCGACTTCTTCTGGACCACGCGGACCATCTGGCTGCAGACGGCGATCGTTGCCGGACTGCTGCTCGCGATCTTCGTCGTCATCGACGTCTGGCGCTTCCGCAGCGAACCCTTGCTCGGCGCCGCCGGCGCCGCGAAGCCGGTCCGCATCCGCGGCCTCGTCAACCTGGTGCTGATTGCAGCCATCGTCGCGAGCCTGCTGGCCTCGGCGATGTGGAAGCC
Organism: Bradyrhizobium sp. WU425; assembly: GCF_021052305.1. Lineage (NCBI taxonomy): Bacteria > Pseudomonadati > Pseudomonadota > Alphaproteobacteria > Hyphomicrobiales > Nitrobacteraceae > Bradyrhizobium > Bradyrhizobium sp. WU425. The sequence continues at coordinate 1,853,941 of NZ_CP088089.1, forward strand.
CGGCATCGCTTTCGACATTCTCGGAACCAGGCTGGAGCTGGAAGATATCGCCCGCAACGCGGCGCTGCTGGCCATAGCGGGCCTGTCGGTGTGGTTGACGCCGGACGAGCACCGGCAGGCCAACGGCTTCACCTGGGAGCCGATCCGCGAAGTCGCAAAGCTGTTCGCCGGCATTTTCATCGCGATCATCCCGGTCATCGCCATGCTCGATGCCGGCCATCACGGCGCGTTCGCCTGGCTGTTGTCGGCCGTGACCGCTCCGGACGGCACGCCGCGCGAGGTTGCCTATTTCTGGTTCACCGGTCTGATGTCGGCGTTCCTCGACAATGCGCCGACCTATCTGTTGTTCTTCGAGCTCGCCGGCGGCGACCCGCAGATGCTGATGCACGAACTCTCGGGCACGCTCGCCTCCATCTCCATGGGCGCAGTCTACATGGGCGCGCTTACCTATATCGGCAATGCGCCGAATTTCATGGTGAGCAGCATCGCCAGCGAGAACGGCATCGAGATGCCGAGCTTCTTCGGTTATTTCCTGCGCGCCAGCGCGGTGCTGATCCCGCTGTTCGTGCTGCTGACGCTGCTGCCGTTCGCTCCGATCCTGCGCTGGCATTGAATCTGCCGCGCGATTGCTACTGCTCGGCTGAGACAATTGGAGCCGATGGATGAGCGCGCACAATCCGACGCCTCGATCGGCCTGGATCTTTCCGGCGCTGGCCGTGCGAGGCGCATCTGTCGGGCCGGGCCTTGGTGCTCAGCGTCGTGCTGCTGCTGATTGCGCTGCTGGCGGTCGTGTTGCTGTCCAAGAAATTCTCGCTGGTGGTCGATGCCGTCGCGGCCAGGATCGGCGCGCCGCCTGCCTTTGCTCCTGACCTTCTTCCTGAGCATGCTGACCTTCGGTACGGGCAGGACCAATGTCCTGTTCGGGCTGGTCCATAAGGTGGTATTTGCCGTCTACGTGTTCGTGGTTTTCGTGCCCTGAACCGGTTTTCCGGATATGCCCCAGGAGAGTTCCGATGCTTGCCGCCGAGTCCGAGGTTCAGGTCGACAATGAGCAGGTTCGGGTGACCGAGTGGCGGCTCGCGCCAAACAGCGCCACCGGGCATCACACCCATGGCATGGACTACGTCATTGTTCCCGTGGTCGGAGGGGAAATGACCATCGTGGCGCCCGATGGCGAGCGGTCCAAAGCACAGCTTGCGGCCGGGAAATCCTATTTTCGCAAGGCCGGCGTCCAGCACGACGTGCTTAACGAAACCGCAACCGAGATCGTGTTCCTTGAGGTTGAGCTGAAGTCGTAAGTCCGGCGTACCCCTTTGCCATTGATCCGTCGCAGTTGATCCCTCACTATGCCTCAAAGTTCCCGCATCAGATCGCGCGGGGAGTGGCCGGAATGCTGAAATACATCGCTAAAATCTCGATGGACATCTTCCCCTCGGTGCTCGCAACGATCATCGGGGCGTATATCGTTAATCATTACATCAACGCCAAGCCGGCGGCGGATGCGCCCGCGGCCGTGACGGCGCCCGCCGAGGCCGGCAAGAACGGCAAGCCCGCCGATGTGGCCAACCTCCCCGCGCCCGGCGTCAAGGCCAAGGGCATCTCCGAGAAGAACGTGACGGACAAGCCGGCGGCCGAGAAGGCTGCCGATCATCCGGGCGCGGAGTCGAAGACCTCGACGGCGGACGTGGCACCGGCCGAGGCCGCCCCGCGCGGCAAGCCGTCCGGTCGCGAGAAGGCAGTCGCCAAGTCCACGCCGGCCGTCAGTGCAGCCGCTCCCGCCGCCCCGGTGGTGGAGGCCAATTCGGCGCCCGCTGCTGCCGCGCCGGCCGCAACCCCCGACGCCAACGATCTCGTGCGCGCCGCGATCGAGCGCCTGCGCAAGTCGCCTGAGAGCAAAGCGGCTGAGGCCAAAGCTTCCGACACAAAGGCTGCCGACACAAAGGCTTCCGACAATAAGTCTTCCGAGACCAAGGCGCCCGAGAAGACTCAGGAGCCTGCGGTGCGTGAAGCCGCCCGCACTCCGGAGGCCCCGCGTATCATTCCCGTGGATACGTCATCGGTGCGTCCGTTGCCGCCGCCGATCACGGTCTCGACACCCGCAGCCGAGGCCTATGGCAATGGCGGCTCGTCGCAGCCGAGCCCGCCCTACACGGCGTCGGTCGGCAACGAGAACCCGAATCGGCTGACGCCGCCGGCTGATATTCCGGTCCCGATGATTGCGCCCCCGCTCGATCTGCGCGCCGATGCCGGCGCGTCGATGCCGCGGCCGAAGACCAATGTCGCCGACGACATGCTGTCGGGCGTTAAGTCCATGTTCCACTCCGTTCTGCCGAAGAGCGTCACCCCGGATTAAGACGGCGCCTGCGCGGCGCCAGACTCGTCAGCCGCCGACGCGGGCGAGGCCGCTGCGGGCGGCGTCGTCGCGTGGGCGAAGCGAGACCGCCTTGGTGTAGGACGCCGCCGCCTTGGTCCTGTCGCCCAGCCGTTCATAGGCTTGCCCGCGTATGGTCCAGACTTGGGCATTGTGGGGATCGGCCTCGGAAGCCTCATCCAGATCGGCCGCGGCCTCCTTGACCTTGCCGAGGGCGAGATAACTGGTGGCGCGGCCGAGCAGCGGCTCGACCTTCTGCGGGTTAAGGCCGCTCGCGGCACTGAAATCGGCGATGGCGAAGTCGTGCTGGTTCTTGCCCTGGTAGATCAGGGCGCGGCCATAGAGCGCCTGCGCATTGTAGGGATCGAGTCCGACCGCGTGATTGAATTCATCGAGCGCGGCCGCCGTCTCGCCGGACTTTGCCAGAGCCTGGGCCTTTGCCGTATGGGCCTGGGCTTCGCTGACATTGACGGCGCTGACCACGTTCTCAGCGGTCGTGGCCGCCTTGGGTGCCTCCTGCGGCTTCTCCTTCTCCGGCGTCAGCGACCCCAGGTCGAAGGAGCAGCCGCATAGCGAAATCCCCATCAAGGCCAGCGCAAACGGCTGCTGCAAGATCTGCCGTAGCCGCGCCAAGCCGCGCTTGGGGAGAGGGGAGGCCATCTACGGTTCGCTCGCGCTAGTGCCGCATCGGTAGTGCCCCATCCCAGCAAGGCACCGCTCACAAAACAATAACGCGGGCCAGGGGCCCGCGTCATCGAAAACTGAAATCTCTCAAGTCGGGTAAATCAGCGCGGTCCGCGCGGACCAGCACTTGCACCTGCGCCTGCACCCGGGCCGCCGCGACCGCCACGATCACCGCCGGGGCCAGCACCGAACACCGGCTTCGGCTTCATCGGCAGCAGGCCTTCGCGCTGCAGCTTCTTGCGGGCCAGCTTGCGTGCGCGACGCACGGCTTCGGCCTTTTCACGGGCCTTCTTCTCGGAGGGCTTTTCGTAGTGACCGCGGAGCTTCATCTCGCGGAAAATACCCTCGCGCTGCATCTTCTTCTTCAGCGCCTTGAGGGCTTGATCGACATTGTTATCGCGAACGAGAACCTGCACGCGGCATCCTCTTCAGTGGATCGGATTTGAATTCTGGTAAGTCAAAGGGGATGGCGAAACGCACAAGCCCTTAACCTTGAGGGCGCGGATGTATCAGACAAAACTTGGGATGTCCACCGGCCAAGCGGGTCTTCGGGCCAAGTTCAGCCATTAAATGAGGCAAAATACCTCTGTGCGGCCCTGATTTGGGAGATTTGACGCCAAGGGTGGGGCCGTTTCCGGAGCTTTGTTCCGGAATCTTTGAAAGCAGGGGACGACACATGGATATGAAGAAATACGCGGCCGAAGCTATCGGTACCTTTTGGCTCACATTCGCAGGTTGCGGAAGTGCGGTGATCGCAGCCGGCTTTCCGCAGGTTGGCATCGGTCTGGTCGGTGTCTCCCTCGCATTCGGACTGAGCGTGGTCACCATGGCCTATGCGATCGGCCACATCTCAGGCTGTCATCTCAATCCGGCCGTCACTGTCGGTCTTGCCGCCGGCGGACGTTTTCCGGCCGGACAGATCCTGCCTTATGTGATTGCGCAGGTCGCCGGCGCGATCGTGGCCGCGTGGCTGCTCTACGTCATCGCAAGCGGAGCTCCCGGCTTCGACGTCAGCAAGGGGTTCGCGTCCAACGGGTACGATGCCCATTCTCCCGGCCAGTACAGCATGATCGTGTGCTTCCTCACCGAGGTGGTCATGACCATGATGTTCCTGTTCATCATCATGGGCGCGACTCACGGCCGCGCGCCCGCCGGCTTTGCGCCGCTGGCGATCGGGCTCGCGCTGGTGATGATCCATCTCGTCAGCATCCCCGTCACCAACACCTCCGTGAACCCGGCGCGTAGCACGGGGCCCGCGCTGTTCGTCGGCGGCTGGGCGCTGTCGCAGCTCTGGTTGTTCTGGGTTGCGCCACTGATCGGCGGCGCGCTGGGCGGGGTGATCTATCGTTGGCTCAGCGAAGAGCCCACTGGCGTCGTCGCGGGCGCGAAGACGGCATAACTGCAAAGCGGGATCGCGGCATGCGCCGCGGTCCCGTTATTTGCCGGTCGTGGGTCGCACTTCGGTGACATGTCCCATCTTGCGGCCCGGACGCGGCGCGCCCTTGCCGTAGATGTGCACCGTTGCGCCCGCGACGCTCAACCACTTGTCATATTCGTTGATCTCGTCGCCGATCAGATTGGTCATGGTGACGACTTCGCCGTGGCGCACGGGCTTGCCGAGGGGCCAGCCGGCAATGGCGCGGATGTGCTGCTCGAACTGCGAGACGGACGCACCGTCGAGCGTCCAATGTCCGGAATTGTGCACGCGCGGAGCGATCTCGTTGACCAGCACCTTGGGTCCGGTGCCGTTGGCGAGCACGAACATCTCGACGGCAAGCACGCCGACATAATCGAGCGCGCCCGCGATCTTGCCGGCGATACTGCGCGCTTCCTCGGCGAGCACGTCCGGGATCCGGGCGGGCGCACGGGAGATCTTCAGGATGTGGTCGCGGTGCTCGTTTTCGGTGACGTCGAAACACTCGACCTGGCCTGTGGCCGAGCGGGCGGCGATCACGGAAATCTCACGCTCGTACGGCACGAAGGCTTCCAGGATGGCCGATTTGGTGGCGAGACTGGTCCACACTTTCGCGACGTCGTCGCCCTCGCGGATGATGGCCTGGCCCTTGCCGTCATAGCCGAAGCGACGGGTCTTCAGCACCGCCGGAAGGCCGATCCTAGCGATCGCCTCGCGCAATGACGGGACCGAGGTGACGTCGGCGTAGGCTGCGGTGCCGATGCCCAGCCGCGTCACGAAATCCTTCTCGGCGAGCCGGTCCTGGGTGGTCTCGAGGATCTTGCGATTGGGCAGCACCGGGCGGCGCGCATCCAGCACCATCGCGGCCGCGGACGGCACGTTCTCAAATTCGTAGGTGATGACGTCGACGTCGTTGGCGAACAGCTCGAGTGCTTCGACATCGGCATATTCGGCGCAGGTCGCATTCAGGACGACGTCGAAGGCCGGTGAGTCCGGATCGGGCGAGAACACCTGGCAGCGCAGGCCAAGCCGGGCCGCCGCCATGGCCAGCATCCGCCCCAATTGTCCGCCGCCGAGGATGCCAATGGTGTCGCCGGGCTTCAGCTTCACCTGCTTTGCGTCAGTCACGCCTTGTCCTCCGGGCGCTCGGCCACGGCCTCGGTCTGCGCCTTGCGCCAGGCGGCGAGGCGATCGGACAAGGCCGGGTCGGACAAGGCCAGCACGGCCGCCGCCAGCAACGCCGCATTGATGGCGCCCGCCTTGCCGATGGCGAGGGTGCCGACCGGGATGCCTGCGGGCATCTGGACGATCGAATAGAGCGAATCGATGCCCTTGAGCGTCCTGGATTCGATGGGGACGCCGAACACGGGCAATTCCGTCAGAGCCGCCGCCATGCCGGCCAGGTGGGCTGCGCCACCCGCGCCGGCGATGATGACCTTGTAACCAGCCGTCTTGGCGCCTTTGGCGAACGTAAACAGCCGGTCGGGGGTGCGGTGGGCCGAAACGATGCGGGTGTCGGCGGCAACGCCGAGCCCTGCGAGCGTGTCGGCGGCATGCCGCATCGTGTCCCAGTCCGACTGGCTTCCCATGATGATGGCGATCGGCGCGGTCATGACGTGAATTGTTCTCGAACAACAGAAAGATAGGCCAGACTAAAGGTTCCGGCCGGTGGCTCGCAAGGCGGTGGCAAGGAGAAGGGAATGAACTATCCTGTCTTGGTGAATCCCCGCAAGCCTTCATTGAGCAGGATGCCCATGAAGAAACCAAAAAGGGCAAGCGCTGCGAAGGCCAAAAAGGGCCCGAAGGCCAGTGCCGGCCGCTCCAAAGTTGCTCTCAAGCGTCCGGCCAAGCGTCGGATCAAGGGTCCGGCGCGGCGTCCGACCAGGCCGTCGCAGCGGGCAGCGTCTGCCGATGACGGGGCCAAAGCGGCCATCGAGCCGGCCATCAACGCGACCATCCGCGAGCTCCGGAGCAAGCTCAAGGGGGCGCTGCGGCGGGTCGCGGAGCTCGAGGCGGCTGCCGACACCGATTTCCTGCTCGAAATTCCGAACCGGCGCGGCTTCGAACGCGAGCTCGCCCGCGCCGTCGCCTACATGAAGCGCTACCGCGCCAGCGGGGCGCTGATCGTGCTCGACGTCGATCGGTTGAAGCCGATCAACGATTCCTTCGGCCATGCGGCCGGCGACGAGGTCCTGAAGGCGATTGCCACCACGCTGACGCGGCAGATCCGCGCTTCGGACGTGGTCGGCCGGCTCGGCGGCGACGAGTTCGCGCTGCTGCTCTGGAATCTCAGCGAGACCGACGCCAAGGCGAAGGCCGCGGCTTTCGAGCAGGCCATCGACGAATTGTCCTTTGTCTTTCGCGGCCAGCACGTGAGCGCGGGCGCTTCCGCCGGCGTCGCCCTGCTCGGAGTGCAATCCGACGCCACGCGCGCCCTGGAGGAGGCCGATGCCGCGATGTATGTGCGCAAGGCGCACCGGCGGCACGAGCCGCACATCAGGCTCGTCAGCAGCTAGTTAAAGCGTGCCGAGGTCTTTCGGTACGTCGCCGAAGCTGCGGAGCAGTTTTGCGTCCCCGAATTCGCCGGTCATGGGATCGCCGCTGCGGCTGAACGCGACCGCGCCGGTGTGGCCGGCGCCGTGCGACATAATCTCGGCGCGCCGTAGCGCGGCCGCCGCGCTCTGGCATTCCTCGGCCGCACCTGCGACCGGCGATCCGTCCTCGTCGGTCAGGAAAGGTAATGCAACGTAATAGGTGACATCGGACATGGTCGGCTCCGATAGCTGACAGTCAGGCGGCGCTGCTCTTGCTCCGCATCTTGCTGCGCGAGGTCTCCGGAATGCAGCCTGCGGAAACCGCCGCCTGCAATTCTTCCAGCTCGGCCTCCAGATATTCATTGGCCATGATCAGCGCCTTGATGGTGCTGCGCAGATTGCCGTCGCACATCGCGATCGCCTGATCGCAGGCTTGTTCATAATGGCTGTTGTCGAGAAGGGCGGTTAACGACATCTGCATTTTCCTTAGACGGTTTCCCCGGGGGTGTTGGGTGCTCAAATGTTCTTATTTTGTTCCTTTCGAGTCAAGCGGATTTACGTGCGGCGGGGCCGCCGTAAAGTTCTACCCGTGGATCAGGCGATGATGTCGGGCGTGATCTGGTCTTCGATGAACGCGATACGGTCACGCAACAACAGCTTGCGTTTCTTCAACCGCTGTAACCGCAACAGGTCGGGGGCGGGCGATTGATGCAGTGCATCGATCGCCACATCGAGATCTCGGTGTTCCTGGTGCAACCGGGCGAGCTCGGATTCGAGTTCGCGCGCATCTTCATTGGTCATGTCTGCGGTGGCCGAAAAACCGATAGGCGTGAGATTAAGGCTGTGGATGCCCTGTGGAAACTATCGTCCTTGCGCGCCGTGATCGCAAGCGATCTCGGGCTGTCGCGCGCCGATCTCCCGCGACATATTTCTGCGGTCGCTCCGGCGTTGCGCAAGCGCATTGATATCACGGATTTTTCCCGCGTGGTTCCCTTACTCACGCTTCGTTACATATGAATTTCTAAAAATGACAGCGCGACGACTGATATCCATCGACAGAACAAATCGGTGATGTACACTTCCTCGTCCGGTCGAATCCAAGGTTCACCCCTACCGAGGAGGTTTCGAATGACAATTCAGGCACATCTGGTTGAATTGGAACGGAAGCACAAAACTCTCGAAAACGAATTGCACGAAGCTCTCGTGCACCTTTCAACAGACGACCTGCAAATTGTTGAGTTGAAGCGCCGGAAGTTGATGGTCAAGGACCAGATCGAGCGTCTCAGGCACGGCGACACGCTCCACTAGTAACCCCGTAACAGCGTAGAGTTGATCGCACCCTTTCAGGCAGGGATGGGAGCCTTTGCGCTCATCCCTGCTGCAAGGCGCGCAGCGTGCAAGGATTTGCGCGGCTCCAGCGTCTTGTCTGGACGCAGTTCTTTACGCGCAACCGGAATCCAATTCGCTTTAAACCACTAGATGTTTGCGAGCTCGGCGACGTGATCCGCGATCGCGAGCGATGACGTCAATCCGGGCGACTCGATGCCGAACAGATTGATCAGGCCTTCGACGCCGTGATCGCGCGGGCCCTGCATCAAGAAATCCTGCGTGGCCACCGCCGGCGGCACGATCTTCGGGCGGATGCCCGAATAGCTCGGCATGAGAGCACCGTCAGGCAACGTCGGCCAGTATTTGCGGATCGCCGGGTAGAAGCGCTCGGCGCGTGACGGGTCGACCTCATAGTCGATCGTCTCGATCCACTCGACGTCAGGGCCGAAACGGGCCTGCCCGGCCATGTCCAGCGTCAGATGCACCCCTAGGCCACCGGGCTCGGGCACCGGATAGATCAGGCGCGAGAACGGCGCCCTGGCATTGCAGCTGAAGTAGTTTCCCTTGGCGAGGTAGGCCGTCGGGATCCGTTCCAGCGGCATGCCCTCGATGTTGCGCGCCACGGTGGTCGCCGAGAGCCCGGCGGCGTTGACGAGGAGGCTGCATTGCAGCGTCATCGGCGCTTCGCCGCCCGCCTCGATCTCGATGACGCCGGCGGTCGCCTTGGCACGGATCAGCGGGGTGTGAAACGCGAAGGCCGCGCCCGCGTCCTCGGCTTCGCCGCGCAGCGAGAGCATGTAGGCGTGGCTGTCGATGATGCCGGTCGACGGCGACAGCAGCGCGGCGTCACAGGCGAGCGCCGGCTCCAGCGCACGTGCCGCATCACCCGTGAGCAACTGCATGTCGAGCACGCCGTTGGCCTCGGCATGCGCCTTGATCGATTGCAGCTTCTCGGTCTCTTTCGGATTGGTCGCGACGATCAGCTTGCCGCAATTCCTGTGCGGGATGCCGCGCTCGGAACAGTAACGATAGAGCGCGTGCTTGCCGTCGACGCACATGCGCGCCATCCAGCTTCCGGCGCGGTAGTAGATGCCGGCATGGATCACCTCGCTGTTGCGCGAGGAGGTGATGGTGCCGATGGCCTCGGCTTGCTCGAGCACGATCACCTCGCGCCCGGCTTGCGCCAGCTTTCGAGCCACCGCGAGCCCGATCACGCCGGCTCCGATGACGACGCAGTCCACCCTATCCATGGTCGTGCAGGACGTCCGCTCGAAGCGACGATGGCCCCACGCCTGGGGAGGGCGGCGCGGGGCCGTTTTCCGTTAACGAAGCATTTATCATGTCAGGGCAATTGCCGTATTTGATGCCACATTTTTCCGTTGCGCGTACAGGCGTTTACCCGATCCAAACCCGCGAGGCCAGACAATCCGACGTTGAAATCGCGGGTGGCTGATGGCTGAGAAGAACTGGCACGCGGGCAGCGCGCTTCCGATTGCGGTGCAGGCCGTCGTGTGCCTGGCCGCAGCGGTCGCGCCTGCACGCGCCTTTGCCCTTTCCGACAGCTTCGCCCCGCCGAGCTATCTCGGCGAGCTCAATCCCAACGTGATCTGGGAAGCCCTGATCGCGGGCGTCGTGATCTGCTCGTTCCTCATCGCGATCGCGCTGTGGATCCATTCCTCGCTGCGCCGGACCAGACGTCTGCAGCTGCGGCGCAATGCCTTCGTCTCCTCCGCCATGAACAATCTCAACCAGGGCGTGGTGATGACGGATGCGCAGCGGCGCGTCATCTTCTGCAACGACCGCTATATCGAGATTTACGGCCTGGCGCGGTCGGATCTCTGGGCCAACATGAACGGCTACGAACTCCTTGAGCTGCGACGCAAGCGCGGGGTGCTCGGCGCCGCCTCCAACGAGGAGTTCTACGAGAAGGCGGCAAGCACCAACGGCTTGATCACCGAACTGCCGGACGGGCGGGCCATCCTCGTGAAATATTTCGTGCTGCCCAACGGCGGCTCGGTGACGACGCATCTGGACGTCAGCGAGCAGCGCAGGCTGTCGCGGCAGCTCGCCTCCACCAAGCAGTTCCTGGAAACGGTGCTGGACAACGTGCCGGCCTGCGTGGCCGCAAAGAACATCGAGGATGGTCGCTACATCTTCGCCAACAGCGCCTATGAGCGCTTCTGGGGCTTCTCGCGCGACCATGTCGTCGGCAAGAACGCGCGCGAGCTGTTTGCGCCGATCTCGGCGGACAGCATCGAGGCGACCGACCGCACGGCACTCGATTCGCCGGACGGCCAGTTTCGCAACGAATTCGAGGTCGACCGCGCCGGTGAGCGACGCATGGTTGCCTCGATCCGGATCGTTGTCCGCAACGAGAGCAACAAGCCCGAATTCCTGATGCTCGTGTTCGAGGACATCACCGATCGCCGCTCGCTGTCGAAGGAGCTGGAGAGCACGAAGAAGTTCCTCGAGCTCGTGGTCGACAACATCCCGGTGGCCCTGATCGTCGAGCAGGTCAAGGACGGCCGCTACCTGCTCGCCAACCGCAGCGCCGAGACGATCCTCAACCGCAGGCGCGAGGAAGCCACAGGCCTGACCGCGTCCGACATCTTCAATCCCAAGGAAGCCAAGCTGATCATCGCGCGCGACGAAGCCGCGATCAAGAAGCGTGGGATGATCACCGAAGAGCACCCGATCTCCACCAAGGACGGGCTGCGGCTGTTCCTCACCCGCCGCGCCACCGTGCTGGGCGACACCGGGGAGCCGCAATATCTGATCAAGACCCACGAGGACGTCACCGATCGCCGGCAGACCGAGTCGCGCATGGCGCACATGGCCTATCACGACGGCCTCACCGATTTGCCGAACCGTGCCGCTTTCCTGCAGGCGTTGACCCAGATGATCGAGGCCTGCGAGGGCACCGGCGAGGAGTTCGCGGTTCTGTGCGTCGATCTCGACGGTCTCAAGGAGGTCAACGACGTCTTCGGTCATGCGCACGGCGACAAGCTCCTGGTCGAGGTGGCCCAGCGGCTCCAGGACTCCGCGCGCGGCGGCGTGGTGGCGCGCCTGTCCGGCGACGAGTTCGGCCTGATCATCGACGGTAAGCAGCCGGATGCAGGTCTCGCGCTGGCGCAGCAGATCGGTGATGCCGTCGCTAAGGAATTCCAGATCGACGGCCGCCCGGTCCGCGCCGGCGTCACCACCGGCATGTCGATCTTCCCGCACAACGGCGCCGACGCCGCCTCGTTGCTCGCCAATGCCGGCGCGGCGCTGTTCCGCGCCAAGCAGAAGTCGCGCGGCACGATCAGCCTGTTCCAGCCGGAGATGGACCAGCAGATCCGCGATCGCCGCGTGCTGCACCAGGATCTCTCGATGGCGATCAAGAACGGCGAGCTCTCGCTCGCCTTCCAGCCGCAGGGAGCAGCGGGCCACAGCGTCGCCGAGAGCGAGATCATCGGCTTCGAGGCGCTGGCGCGCTGGCAGCATCCGGTGCGCGGCCAAGTCTCCCCGGCCGAATTCATCCCGATCGCGGAGGAAAGCGGCCTGATCGTCGAGATGGGCGAGTGGATCCTGCGCGAAGCCTGCCGCGAGGCCGCGTCCTGGCCGAAGCCGCTTCAGATCGCGGTCAACCTGTCGCCGGCGCAGTTCATGCACGGCGACGTGGTCGGGCTCGTGCATTCCATCCTGCTCGAGACGGGTCTCGCACCCGGTCGGCTCGAGCTCGAGATCACCGAGGGCGTGCTGATCGAGGACTTCGATCGCGGTCTGGCGCTGCTGCGCCGGCTCAAGGCGCTCGGCGTGCGCATCTCCATGGACGATTTCGGCAGCGGTTATTCCTCGCTGAGCTATCTCCAGGCGTTCCCGTTCGACAAGATCAAGATCGACCGCGCCTTCATCATCAATCTCGGCCGCAACCCGCAATCGGCGGCGATCGTGCGCGCGGTGATCGATCTCGGCCATGGCCTGGAAATGTCGATCGTCGCCGAAGGCGTCGAGACGCTGGAACAACTCGCCTTCCTCGCCGCGGAAGGCTGTGACGGCGTGCAGGGCTATCTGCTCGGCAAGCCACTGCCGATCGGGAAATATGCCGGCCTCGTCGGTCGTGCCGAAGTCATGGAGCTTGCGCTCAAGACCGGCTAGAGCGTTTTTCGAGCGCAGCGGATGCGGGTTCGCGTCAAGAGAACGCGCCAAACCAGAATCTAGAGCCCCGTTCCGATTTCATCGGAAGGGAAATGGCTCTAGAGATGGCGAGCGTTTCGCTCCCATTCGACGGCTTCATGGCGGATTACGATTTTGCGATCATCGGCGGCGGCCTGAACGGTGTCAGCCTCGCGCGCGATGCCGCCGGCCGCGGCCTGCGGGTCATCCTGTTGGAGCAGGGCGATCTGGGCGGCGCGGCGTCGTCGGCAACGCCGCGGCTGATCCACGGCGCCCTGTCGGTTCTGGAACGGCGCGGCTTCCGCCGGGTGCGCCGGGCGCTCGCTGAGCGCCGGATCTGGCTCCGGATCGCGCCGCATCTGGTTCGGCCGATGCGCTTCGTGATCCCGGCGCATTCCGACGAGCGCCCACCATGGCTGCTGCGCGTCGGCCTGCTCCTCTACGACAGCCTCACCAGCCGGAGCGGCCTGCCTGCAACGGCGACCCTCGACATCACGCATCATCCGGTCGGCAACGCGCTGAAACGACCATTCGGCACGGCCTTCGAATATTCGGATTGCGTCGTCGACGATTCCCGACTGGTGGTGCTCACGGCACTGGATGCGGCCGAGCGCGGCGCCGTGATTCGGACTGGAGCGCGCTGTGTGCGCGCCGATCAAACCGACACATGGCGGCTCGCGGTGGTCGACCGCGGCCATCGTCGCACGATCACGGCCCGGGCACTGGCCAACGCCACCGGCGGCTGGACGTCGATCGTCGCCGAGACCGTGCTGCGGCAGCCGCAACCCGCCGTGGCGGCGATGCAGATGAGCCAGATCATCGTCCCGCGATTGTTCGATTCCGATAACGTCTACGTCTTCCAGAACAGCGATGGCCGGCTGATCTTCGCGAGTCCTATCGCGCGCGATTTCACACTGATTGGAACAGTCACGCACGATTTCACCGGCGATCCTGCGATCGTCGCGATGCGGGGGGCCGACGTCAGCTATCTCTGCGAAGCGGCCAGTCGCTATTTCCGCGAGCGCGTTGCCCCGACCGACGTGGTGCGCGCGGTCTCCGGCGTCAACCTGACGCTGGCGTCCGCGCGCGGGCGTGATGGCACGACGCTGTTCGACGCGCGACGGCGCAAGGCGCCGCTGATCACGATGTTTGGCGGTGACGTCACCACCTCGCGCCTGCGGGCGGAGCGCGCGGTGACGAAGTTGACGCCGTTCTATCCGATGTCGCCGCCCTGGACCGCAGGCGCGGCGCTGCCGGGCGGAGATTTTAGCTGGGATCGTTTCGACACCGAGGTCGATCTTGCGCGTGACCGCTGGCGCTTTCTCTCGGAGGCGCAGGCCCAACGCCTCGTCGCGGCCTATGGCTCGCGGCTATCGGCTGTGCTTGCCGAGGCGAAGACCCGGGACGATCTCGGCCCCGCCTTCGGTCCCGAACTGACCGGGGCCGAGGTGCGCTATCTCATGACCCACGAATGGGCGCGTTTTCCCGAGGACATCCTGTGGCGCCGCTCCAAGCTCGGCCTGACGATGTCAGCGGGGGAATGCAATGCGCTGGCTGCGTTCATGGCGAATGCGTGAACGAACGGCCTCTAACCGGTTGAGTGAGGGACGATCGGCCGCTAGCGTGCGGCTTGATTGGGGTTGGCAGGAACCATGACTGACGAGTTGCCCAGAACAGACGCGGCTGCGGCTGCGGTCGGAGAGACGCAGTTCGCGGCCGGCGAGCCGTTGCTGCGCATCGAGGGCGTCGCCAAGACGTTCGGGACGTTCCGGGCCGTCGATGGCGTCTCGCTCGACATCAAGGCCGGCGAGTTCTTTGCGCTGCTCGGGCCCAGCGGCTGCGGCAAGACCACGCTTCTGCGCATGCTCGCCGGTTTCGAAGCGCCGGATCAAGGGCGCATTCTGCTCGGCGGCAAGGACATCGCGCAGGCGCTGCCGCATGAGCGGCCGATCAACATGATGTTCCAGAACTACGCGCTGTTTCCGCACCTGTCGGTGCGCGACAACATCGCCTTCGGCCTGAAGCGCGCCGGTATGGCGCGCGCAGACATCGCCACGCGTGTGGCGGAGATGGTTGCGCTGGTGAAGCTCGACGGACTCGAGAAGCGCAAGCCCGACCAGCTCTCCGGGGGACAGCGCCAGCGCGTGGCGTTGGCGCGTGCACTGGCGCGACGCCCGCAGCTCCTTCTGCTCGATGAGCCGCTCGCAGCGCTGGACAAGAAGCTGCGCGAAAGCACCCAAGGCGAACTGATGGAGCTTCAGCGCCGGCTCGGCATGACCTTCATCATCGTCACCCACGACCAGGAAGAGGCGATGACGATGGCGAGCCGGATCGGCGTGATGAGGGACGGCAGGCTGGCGCAGGTCGCGAGTCCCCGCGAACTCTACGAGGCGCCACGCTCGCGCTGGATCGCGGAGTTTGTCGGCGACATCAACCTGTTCGACGCCAAGTCCAAATTGCGCGACGGTCATCGTCTGGTCATAGGCACGCGCGATGCGGGACCGCTGGTGGTGGCGGAGCCGCGCGAGCCGTTCGGTGAGGTCAGATTATCGGTTGCGATCCGCCCCGAGAAGGTCAAGCTGTCGCGCCGTGGGCCGGCGAGGGAGGCCGGTCATGAGACGGCGATCAACCAGCTGGACGGCGTGATCGCCGACATCTGCTATCTCGGCGGCACCACCACTTACAAGGTGAAGCTCGAGGCCGGCGGGACGGTGCAGGCGTCGGTCGCCAACAGCGCGCGCCTTGACGTCGACGCCTACAGCGTGGGCCAGCCTGTCGTCGCCTGGTTCACGCCCGACGACTGCGTGGTGCTGCCGTCATGAGCGGGCGCCGCATTTTTGCGCGACCGGCTCACTTTGCCGCGATCGCGCCCTATGTCTGGATGGTGCTGTTCTTCCTGGTGCCGTTCGGCTTCGTGCTGAAGATCAGCCTGTCGCAGACGGCGATCGCGCAGCCGCCTTACGAGCCGGTGTTCGACCTGATGGCGGGATGGGGGGCGCTGAAGGCCGCCTTTGCCGCGCTGTCGATCGACAATTTCAGGCTGCTCGTCTCCGACGATATCTACGTGTTCGCCTATGTGCGTAGCCTCACCGTCGCCGTCACCGCGACCGCGCTGTTGCTCCTGATCGGCTATCCCATCGCCTACGGCATGGCGCGGCTGCCGGCGCGCTGGCAGGCCGTGGCGATGGTGCTGGTGATCGTGCCGTTCTGGACCTCGTTCCTGATCCGGATCTATGCCTGGATCAACATCCTCCAGCACGACGGCCTGCTCAACCAGATACTGCTGGCGCTGCATCTGGTTAGTCAGCCCGTGGTGTGGCTCTCCACCGACAGCGCGATGTATATCGGCATCGTCTATTCCTACCTGCCGTTCATGATCCTGCCGCTCTACGCCACGCTGGCCAAAATGGAGCCGGTGCTGGAGGAGGCCGCCTCCGATCTCGGCGCGCCGCGCTGGCAGGTGTTCTGGCTCGTCACCTTCCCGCTGTCGCTGCCCGGCGTCGGCGCCGGCGTGCTGCTGTGCTTCATCCCCATCGTCGGCGAGTTCGTCATTCCGGATCTCCTGGCCGGCTCCAATGCGCTGATGATCGGCCAGACCTTGTGGCTCGAATTCTTCACTAACAAGGACTGGCCGGTCGCCTCCGCCGCGGCCATCGTGTTGTTGGTGGTGCTGCTGGTCCCGCTGCTGCTGTACGAACGGCTGCAGAAGCGGCAGCTGGAACAGGGGCGGTGAGGCGATGCGCAAGGTCTCCCGTCTGTCCCGCTTCAACGTCGCCTCGCTTTCGCTGGGTCTGGCCTTCCTCTATCTGCCGATCCTGATCCTCGTGATCTATTCCTTCAATGCCTCGCGGCTGGTGACGGTGTGGGGTGGCTGGTCGCTGCGCTGGTATCACGAGTTCTTCAATGACCGCGCCATGATCGAGGCGGCCTGGATGAGCCTGCGCGTCGCGGTTTCGTCGGCAACCATTGCGACCCTGATCGGCACGCTCGCCGCCGTGGCGCTGTCGCGCGGCGAGCGGTTTCGCGGCCGCACCCTGTTCTCCGGCATGCTCTATGCGCCGCTGGTGATGCCGGAGGTGATCACCGGACTGTCGCTGCTGCTGCTGTTCGTGGCGCTAAACGCGGAGCGCGGCTTCTGGACGGTGACGATCGCCCATACCACGCTGACGATGTGCTTCGTCGCCGTCGTCGTGCAGTCCCGCCTCGGCTCGCTCGACCGCTCCTTGGAAGAGGCCGCGATGGATCTCGGCTACGACCCCCTGCGCGCGTTCGTGGCCGTAACGCTGCCGCTGATCGCGCCTGCGATCGTCGCGGGCTGGATGCTCGCCTTCACGCTGTCGCTGGACGATCTCGTGATCGCGAGCTTCACCACCGGCCCCGGCTCGGCGACGCTGCCGATCCGGATCTATTCGGAAGTGCGGCTCGGAGTGAAGCCCGAGATCAACGCGATCTGCACGCTGGTGATCGCCTTGATTGCTGTTGTCATCGTCATCGCCTCGCTCGCCTCGAAACTGTCGAGCTCGCAGGGCGAGAGCGCGGCGCCGCTATAACGGGAGGCGATGATGACGTTTGCCTATCAGGTCCTGGTGCATACGCCGCTCTGGGTCTGGACCTTGCTCGCCTATCTGGTCTGGCAGGGCATCAAGGCGATGCAGCCGCGCAAGACGCCGATCTGGCGTGCGCTGATCGTTCCGATCGTATTCATCGTCTGGGGCATTTCGCGGATTGGCTTCGGACATCAGGATAGCGCGTGGCCGCTGGTTGCCTGGGGCGGGGCCGCATTGGTGTTGTTGCCGATCGGCGTATTAACGTCGCGTCCGTTCGACGTCGATCACAAGACAGGCGAGATCATCCGCGCGGGTGGCGCCTTTGCGCTGATCCGCAACCTCGTCATATTCTCTCTGCAGTATGCGGTCGGCGTGATCTCGACGGTCGATGCGAGCGACCGTGCACTCGCACTCGTCGTCGGCCGCGCGATTTCGGGCGCGACCGCGGGCTATTTCATCGGCTCGACGATCGCGCTGCTGGTTGCCTACCAAAGAAAGCGCGCCGTGGATCTCAGGACTTCACCGCACCGGCCGTGAGCCCGCCCACCATGTAGCGCTTGAAGGCGTAATAGACCGCGGCCGGCGGCAGCGCGTAGATGAAGCCGGTGGTCATCAACAGCTCCCACGGCGAGTCGTCGGCGGCGAGGAAGTTGCCGAGCGCGACCGGCAGCGTGATATCGGTGTCCTTGGACAAGAGCAGGAACGCGTAGAGATATTCGTTCCAGGCCAGCAGCACGGCATAGGTGCCGATCGCGACCAGCGAGGGCATCATCAGCGGCACATAGACCAGGCGGAACAGCTGCAGCGTGGTCGCGCCGTCCATCACGGCGGCCTCGTCGAGCTCGACCGGCAGCTTGTCGGACGCCTGCTTCAGCACCCAGATCGCGTAAGGCGAAGCGATTGTCACCATCGCCAGGATCAGCGACCAGTGATTGTTGAGCAGGCCGTAGTTGCCCATGGTGCGGTACATCGGCACGGCGAGGAACGCCGCCGGGATGAAGTAGGTGAACAGCGCGAGATTCATCACCCAGCGGCCGCCCGGCGCCTTAAGCCGCGAGATCGAGAATGCGGCGGCGGTCGCGACGAACAAGGTCAGCGCGCCTGCGGCCAGCGCGATCACCGTCGAGTTCCAGAACTGGATCCAGAAGTCTCGCAGGAAATAGTGCTCCTGGTAGAACACGATGTGAAAGTTGTGCAGCGTCGGATGATCCGGCCACAGCTTGCCCGAGAACGCGTCCTCCTTGGGCGAGATCGCGAACAGGAACATGTGGTAGATCGGAATCATGGTCCAGATGAAGACCGGGATGCCGATCAGCAGGAGCTTGGCTTCGGTGCCAACTTCGCGGAGGGTGGGAAGCTTCATCGCGACAACCGTTTCATCATGAAGTATATCAGCGGCAGCACGAGCGGTATCGCGCAGACGATAGAGGCCATCGCAAGCGAGAGCTGGTCGAGCCGGAGATAGCGGATGCCGAGTGTCGACAGCACGTGCGTGAGGTCGGCCGGCCCGCCGCCAGTGAGCAGATAGACGCTGTTGAAGTCGCCGAGCGTCCAGATCATCGAGAGCAGCGTGCAGGTGACGTAGAGCATCTGCATCGACGGCCAGGTGATGAAGCGGAATTTCTGCCACGGACTGGCGCCGTCGACCTCGGACGCCTCGTACAGATCCTGCGGGATCGCGAGCCGCCCGGTCAGCAGGATCAGCGTCCAGAACGGCAGCGACTTCCAGATATGCACGGCGATCGCCATGGTCAGCGCGACCGTCGGATCGTTCAGCCAGTTCGGCCCGTCATCGCCGGTGAGAGAGAAGATGAAATGGTTGACCATGCCCCATTCGGGATTGAGCATGAAGCGGACCGACAGGATGGTCGGGATCGACGGCACCGCCCAGGGCAGGATGAAGATCACCGACAGCCATTTGATCCAGGGGCGCTGCTGGGCGAAGAAGCCGGACAGGAACAGCGCGATCAGCATCTTCACGTTGATGCCGATGACCAGGAAGATCAGCGTGTTGACCGCGGCGCGCGCGAAGATCGGGTCGTTGTACAGCGCGACATAGTTCGCCGGACTGCGCGCCAGCCACAGGCCGTAGCCGACGGGATAGACGACGAAGGCCAGGAAGACGAGTAGATAGGGCACAAGCAGCAAGATGCCCCAGACCTGCTGCGTGGTCAGGCGCGCCGACAGGGGAGGGGCCGGAATTGTGTCTGAGCCGGAAAGTGTGATCGCCATATCGCATACCCACCGAAAGCAACCGGTCGCGGAGAGCCGCGACCGGTATTAGCATATACCTTATTGCAGTCCGAGATCAGCCCGCGACCGCCTTGATGCGGGCGATCAGCTCGTCGACCGCCTTGTCCACCGGCACCTTCTCGCTGACCACGCGGTTCATCGCCTTGGCCCAGACGTTCTCGTTGTTCAGGATGGTGAACTTCCAGTTCTTGGTGAAGTCGAACGCGGCGGTGCCGCCCTTGAACTGCGAGTAGACCGCCTTGCGATGCCGGTCAGCCTGCCAGAACGGGCTCTCTTGGCTTTCCTTCGTCACCGGGAACCAGCGGCCGAGCGCACCCTCGATATAGGGGCGGACGTTCTCTTCCTGGAGCAGGAAGGCGATGAACTGCTTGGCCTCGGCCTTGTTCTTGGCCACGGAGAAGACCAGCCCGGTCTTGACGTCCGAGCGGTAGCGGATCGTCGAACCGTCCGGAGCCTTCGGGAAGGACGCGGTGATGATGTCCTCGCCATAGGCCTTCTTGCCGGCTTCGCGCTGCTCGGGCGTGAGCGTCTGGTTCTGGGAATCCTCGAACCACTTCGCCGCGATCGAGATCGTGAAGTTGTGGGTCATCACGATGGTCTTGTTGTGGAACGCGACGTTGTTGTCGGGATCCTTCCAGGTCGTCGAGGACGGCGGGGTGCAGCCCTTGATGTAGGTGTCGGTGTAGTCCTTCATCGCCTTGATCAGGTTCTCCCGGACCTTGGGATCGTCGACCGTAAGCTTGCCGTCGTCGTCGACCAGCTTGACGTGATAGGCATCCATGAAGGTGTAGAACGACTGGAAAGCGTCGGTGGATTCCACGCCCATCGGCTGGCCGACGCCGTAGACGCGCTGGCCGGTCGCCTTGCGGATCCCCGGTTGCACCTTGTCGCACCAGAACGTCCAGTAGCCTTCCCAGTCGGTCGGGATGTCGGCGAGCTTGAAGCCGGCCTTCTCAAGCATGTCGTTCCAGATCTCGACATGCATGCTCTGCTGCTTCAGCGGGAAGCCGTAATAGGCCTTCTTCTTGGTGACGTCGTTATAGAGGATCGACGCATCCAGCGTGTTCTGCACGAACCGATCCTTGATCGGCTCCATGATGTCTGAGAGGTCCTCGAGCCTGCCTTCGTAGGCCCACTTGCCCTGGACCTGCACGTCGTAGGTGTCGGAATAGGCAACATCGGGCACGGTGCCTGAATCGAGTGCGGCGACCGTCTTCGGAATCATGTCCTGGATCGCGTACTGCGACAATTCGACCTTGATGCCGGTCTTGGCTTCGAACTTCTTGATTGTCTCGAGCAGCGCGTCGTCTTCGGAGCGGTAGAAGCCCTTGCCCCACCAGACCGTAATCGTCTTCTGCTGCGCAAATGCGGGTGCAGCGGCTGCAAACAGCCCGGCCGCAGCGACCGCCAGTGATACTGCGCCAATAACCTTGGATTTCACGTTTTTCTCCCTCAAACGGCCGGTGTTTTTAACCGGTCGTATAAAACACTAGCGCATGGCCGCTATCCGATCTAGCGGCTTCTTGTCAGACATAGGTCGTGGGGTGTCGGGCGAGAGGAGATGCTTAATGTGCGCATCGATCCAATCGCCGCATCAATTCGCCCTGATCAATTCGCGCCGATCTGCTGGCGCCGCTTGATCGCCGTCCTTAATTGGACTTCGCGCCTTCCTTGGCGTTCTCCGCCGTCGGCGCTTCGGCCGGTGCGGGACGTTTTCCGGTGCCGGTGATGCGCTCAATCGCGGAGCGCACCGCGTCGCCCGGCTTGCGGTCTTTCAGCATGTCGAGCAGGGGCGCAGAGGCCGGCGAACGGCGGATCAGGCTTTCCGGATCGGGGAAGACGAGGGGGTCGTCCCAGGGGCCCTGCACCACGAAGGGCAATTCGAACCCCGACGCGCTGTTGAGGCTGGCCACGCCCTTCATGTCGTATTCGCGCGTCGGCACCGAGGCGGTACCGGTCATGGTGATCTTCGCCGCCGGTCCTTCGACGCGGATGTCCTCGGCGGTGGCGACGCCGTCGGAGAACTTCACCGCGATGGTGAGATTGTCGTAAGGGGTAGAGCCGTTGCGGAAATTGCCGCCGCCGGACAGCGGCCGCCGCTCGAGCCGCTTCAGGAGCTGCTCGGCATTGAAGCCCGCGATCGCGCCGTCATGCCCGGTCACTGTGGCGCTGCCGTCGAGCGACTGCACGAGGCCGAACGGGCTCGAGCCGGACGCGAGGAGCGAGACGTTGATGTTGCCGCGCCCGGACAGCTTGTTGATGCCGAACAGCTCGGAGGCGCAGGCCTGAAGGTCGACGTCGGTGAACTGGAATTGCGCCTTGATGTCGGCGACGGTGTCGGAGCGCGCGATGCCGAACGAGCCCTTGGCGATGCCGCCATAGACCTGGGCCTCGCCGACCGAGAGCGCCAGCGTGCCGTTGCGGAGATTCGCGCCGATCGCGGTGCGGCCGAGTTTCGACGTCCCGACCGTCAGCTTGGCGGCCGACAGGCGCATGTCGAGGTCGGTGGTCGACAAGGCGTTGAGATCGAACAGCTGCCTGTTCCAGTCGCGCGCGCCGCTCGCGAGCAGGCGGAAAGTCGAGATATAGGGGGTGAAGTCGAGCGCGTCGGCTGCGAGCGTCGCCTGCAGCGTCTGCCGGCCGTTATTGGCGTAGGTCATCACGCCCTCGGCGGTGTTGCCGTCGAGCTCGACATTGACGTTGGTGAGCGCGATCGACGCGCCGACGACATTGGCCCGCGCCTTCA
This sequence comes from Bradyrhizobium sp. WU425, assembly GCF_021052305.1. Lineage (NCBI taxonomy): Bacteria > Pseudomonadati > Pseudomonadota > Alphaproteobacteria > Hyphomicrobiales > Nitrobacteraceae > Bradyrhizobium > Bradyrhizobium sp. WU425. The sequence continues at coordinate 1,875,977 of NZ_CP088089.1, forward strand.
GCGCGAAACGGCCGAAGCCGCCGCTGGCGGGCTGCGGCTGGCCGGTCCAGCGCAGCGCGTTGCGCAAGGACGGGCTGTCGATGGTGAGCGTACCCTCCATCATCGGGCTGGTGCGATTGGCGACGCTGCCGTCGAAGGCGAGCTTGAGCGGTGCGCTCGCGATCCGCGCCTTCAACCCCGAGCGCTCGCCGGAGAGGGCGGCGACGAAATCGGAAAAGCTGATCGAGCCGTCGACCCGTTCGCCCCGCCAGTCGAATTGTCCGGTCGCAGCGAAGGAGCGCGAGATCGAGGGCCAGGCCAGCGACAGGTCGATGTCCTCGAGCTTCTCGGTGCCGTGCGTGGCGGCGTCCTCGTAATTGAGCACGCCGTCCTGGATCCGGATCTCGGAGAACGACACTTGATTCTCGGCGCCAGGCTTCATGGTGCGCGCGATGGTCTGGATGAACGGTGTCCAGTTGCTTTCACCGTCCGGCTTCAGGCTGACATGGATGCGCGGCCGCAGCAGCGTCAGGTCGGCGATCTCGAACCGTTGCAGCAGCAGCGGCAGCAGCCGCAGGTTCGCGGTGAGAACGTCGACATGGAGCGCGGGATCGCTGGTGCCGCCGCCCTTCAGCCCGACGTCATGGAAGGAGATGTAGCTTGCCGGCAGCACCGAAATGTCGATCGCGCCTGCGACGTTGACCTCGAGTCCGGTGACGTCGCGGATCTGCGTTTCCACGGCCTTGCGCAGTGCGTCGCGGTTGATGAGCCATGAGGTCGCGATCAGGGCGATCAGCGCCACGCCGAGCAGCGCCGCGATCGGCGTCCCGAGGCGCTTCATTCCTTGGGCCATGGTCAATGGCATGTCCTGATCGAGTTGGTCGCTGGAGCCAGAAGGCGGGCCGGGAAACCTGCGCGCCCCACGCCCAAGACCTATTGTGTTAAGTGCCGCAACTTGATGGGTTTTCTTGTCGCTTTCAAGGCCGCGGGAACGGTTGCGCCCACGGCTTGGGCAGCTTCTATCACCCAGGGGCGGAGCGGAGAACCCCGTATCATTGACGGCTTCGGACGATTTCGCCTAATAATCGCCGCCACTAAGGCGCGACGCCTGCAAGCCGAAGGTTCACTCGAAGGTAATTTGCATGAACAAGGTCTATCCCGACGCCAAGTCGGCTCTCGAGGGCGTTCTGAAAGACGGCATGATGATCATGTCGGGCGGCTTCGGCCTCTGCGGCATCGCCGAGACGCTGTCGGACGCGATCCGCGACTCCGGCGTCAAGGACCTGACGGTGGTCTCAAACAATGCCGGCGTCGACGGCATTGGCCTCAGCCGCCTGCTCGAAACCCGCCAGATCAAGAAGATGATCTCGTCCTATGTCGGGGAGAACAAGCTGTTCGCCCAGCAATTCCTCGCCGGCGAGCTGGAACTCGAATTCAATCCGCAGGGCACGCTGGCCGAGCGCATCCGCGCGGGCGGCGCCGGCATTCCGGCCTTCTACACCAAGACCGGCGTCGGCACGCTGATCGCCGAAGGCAAGGAAGTGAAAGAATTCGACGGACAGAAATACCTGATGGAGCGCGGCCTGTTCGCCGACCTCGCCATCGTCCACGCCTGGAAGGGCGACACCGCAGGTAACCTCATCTATCGCAAGACCGCGCGCAACTTTAACCCGATGATGGCGACCGCCGCCAAGGTCACGGTGGCCGAGGTCGAGCATCTGGTTCCGGCCGGCGAACTCAATCCCGACCACATCCACACGCCCGGTCTTTTCGTCAAGCGCATCGTCGAGGTCGGAACGGCCAAGAAGCGCATCGAATTCCGCAACACCCGCCCGCGCACGGCAGCTTGAGATCAGGAGACTAAGATGGCCTGGACCCGTGAACAGATGGCTGCGCGCGCCGCGAAGGAACTGCGTGACGGCTATTACGTCAATCTCGGCATCGGCATCCCGACGCTGGTCTCGAACTACATCCCGGACGGCATGGACGTCAGCCTTCAGAGCGAGAACGGCATGCTCGGCATGGGCCCGTTCCCGTACGAGGGCGAAGAGGACGCCGATCTCATCAACGCCGGCAAGCAGACCGTGAGCGAACTGCCGTCGACCTCGTATTTCTCGAGCGCGGATTCCTTCGGCATGATCCGTGGCGGCCACATGGATCTGTCGATCCTCGGCGCCATGCAGGTGGCCCAGAACGGCGATCTCGCCAACTGGATGATCCCCGGCAAGATGGTCAAGGGCATGGGCGGCGCGATGGATCTCGTCGCCGGCGTCAAGCGCGTGGTCGTGGTGATGGAGCATTCGGCCAAGGACGGTCCAAAGCTCCTGAAGCAGTGCAATTTGCCGCTGACCGGCGAGCGCGTGGTCGACATGGTCGTGACTGACCTGGCCGTCTTCACCATCGACAAGCACGGCAGCGGCGGCATGGCGCTGATCGAGCTCGCCGACGGCGTCTCGCTCGACGAGGTCAAGGCCAAGACCGAGGCCGAATTTCGCGTCGCACTGAAGAACACGTAAAGTTTTCGCGAAGGGGGCGCGCATGACGATACGGTCTGCGCGTCCCGAAGACGCCGATTTCATCGCACAAACCATCCTTTCATCGCAGCGCGGCTACCGGCCGCGTGGCTGGTTCGACGTTGCGCTCGGTTGGCCTGAAACACAGTGCCGCGATTTCATCGCGCACGTCGCAGCCGCTCGCGCGGTGTCGATGTGGCACGTCTCGCAATTTCTGGTCGCCGAGATCGATGGCAAGCCTGCTGCCGCCTTGTGTGCGCTACCGGCGGCCGGCACGGGACCAGCGGCTTGGCGTGCGATCGAGGAAGTCGCAGCCGCGTCCGGACTCGCCGCGGCAGAGCTGGAGGCCATCCGTCAACGCGGCGGCTACACCCGCGCCTGCTGGGTTCAGGGCGGCGAGGGCGATTGGATGATCGAGCATGTCGCGACCGATCCCGCCTATCGCGGCCGCGGCCTGGTGCAGTCACTGATCGCGCATGCGCTGGAGAAGGGGCGAGCGGCTGGATGTGCACGGGCGACAATATCGTTCCTGATCGGCAACGAGCCCGCCGAGCGCGCTTATACCAAGGCCGGCTTTGTCCTTGCCGAGGAGAAGCGCGATCCTGCCTTCGAGGCGATCATCGGTGCGCCGGGCTTTCGCATGTTTGCGCGGGTGATGTGATCGGTCTTGAAAATCAAGCCGCGGTTGCCGCCAATGGCCGGGCGCCTTTGCGCCATGCGGTGATGGTGCAGCCGAAATGGCCGCGAAACCAGCGGGCCATGGCGCTCTGTGCGGAGAAGCCGAGCTGCACGGCGATGTCGGCCAGCGGCCGGCCGGGGTCGTCGATGAGCTGGACCACGAGATCGGCGCGCTGCGCGTCGAGAATGGCCGAGAAGCTGGTGCCGGCTTCGGCGAGGTGGCGGTGGATGGTGCGCCGGGTGCAGGCGAGGTGTTCGGCGACGCGCTCGACCGTGCAGCCGCCGCCGGCGAGCAGGAGACGCACGACCTCGTCGACCTTCTCCTCCCAGCTTGCCGGCCGCGTCTCGATCGCCTCGATCCGCTTGCGCAGATAGCTCGCGATCAGCGGATGCGCGCTCGGGATCCGGCGCTCCATGTCGTGTGCCGACAACAGGATCGAATCGGCCTCCGCATTGAAGGTCACACGGCAGCCGTAGAACTCGCGGTAGCGCTTGCGGTCGTGCGGCGGCGGGTAATGCAGGTGCACTTCCTGCGGCCGCCAATCGCTGCCGAACAGCGACTGGATGATGCGGTGGACGCTGCCGAGCGCCATGTCGATCGACTGGCGCGGCGCGGCCGGCTGCCGGCCGCGCAGGTGCAGCGTGACGCTGACGGTCTGCTTGTCGCGGGTGACGTCCAGCTTCATGCCGTCGTGATGGATCGGGATGAAGCGCGAGAAGGCTTCGATGGCTTCACCAACGGTCGCCTGTTCGCGCACGATCAGGCCGACCGCGCCGAAATTGGTCAGCCCGCCGCGTTCAGCAAGCCGCAACCCGAAATCTTCGGCTCCGGACGCCTCGGCCGACAATTCGAGCAGACGTCGCAGGCTTGTGACGGCAATGGGTGTATCGGGCTTGTCGAGGCAGGCCAGCGGCAGCCTGACCTTGCGCATCATGTGTTTGGGGTCGAGCCCGACCGACCGGGCGACCTCCAGGTAATAGCTCAAGCCCGCGCTACGAATGAGGTCGGTCATGCGCCCCGTTCCTGCCAGCCGTCCCGCCGATGTCCCGAAATGTAAAGTTTCTGTCCCGATCGGTCAAATCCGGGAACAGGGTGGAACATACATAAGTGAAACCGAAGCACGGGCGTGAGTGCTGTGCAAATGACGGCGCGGCGCGACGAGGCCCCGCTGCCGTCTCGGACCATTTGACCCAAGACATTGCTGGATCGGAATTATGCCGGGGGACATGCTTTCCAAGGGTGAGGTATTCGTCATCGACACCGATGCCGCCTCCCGCGAACAACTTTCCACCGCGCTTCAACAAAGCGCATACAACGTGATCTGCTTCGCCGACGGCGCGTCTCTGCTCTCGGAGGCCAAGGCGCGGATGCCGGCCTGCGTGCTGCTGGAGATGCCGGCCGATCGCTCCGGTCTCGACGTGCTCAAGCGCCTGCGCGAGGAAAACTGCATGGCGCCGGTGCTGGTGACCGCGACAAACGGCAGCATCGCCATGGCGGTGGATGCCATCAGGAGCGGTGCGGCCGACTTCATCGAGAAGCCGTTCCGCACCCGCGACATCATCGACCGGATCGATGCCGCCATCGACGAGTTCGCACAGCCCGGCTCCAGCCGGCAGCGCTGGCTGCCCGGCTGCGAACCCCTGACCACGCGAGAGGGCGACGTGCTCGAGCATCTCGCCGCCGGCCTGACCAACAAGGAGGTCGCCCGGCGCATGCATCTGAGCGCACGCACGGTCGAGGGCTATCGCGCCGGCATCCTGAGGAAGGCGGGCGCCAAGAACGTCACCGATCTGCTCCGCCGCATCTTCGGGCAGGGTTCGTCCGCTCAGGATTAAGCGCTCCGTCGCGGGCTGACGACACGTTCCGGGCCTTGCTGCCGCCGCGGCGGCGCCCCACGGAAACCCCAATCGAACCAGTTCCTTCCCTGCCGCGTCCAACCATGTTGGCGAGGCATTGGATCGCGCGTCCGGCTGGTGGCGGCGATGACTTGGAGGAGGGACTTGATGCGCATCACCGCAAAATGTTTGGCAACGACGAGCCTGGTTCTGGTGACTACGGCATTCGCGTCGTCGTCATGGGCCGCCGAATTGGACGCCACATCGGCGATCGATACCGTCACGGTTTACCCCGATGGCGCGACCGTCACCCGCGTCATCGCGGTGGACCTGCCGTCTGGTGACTCGACGCTCATTGCCAAGGACTTCCCGCTTGGTCTCGACACCTCCTCGATCCGGGTGGAGGGTGAGGGGGGAGCGAAGCTCACCATCGGCACGATCGATGCGCGAACGCCGCGTGCGGCGCCGGTCAATCTGCCGGAGCTGGACAAGCGCATCGAGGCGCTGAACGACCAACGCGCCGACCTGCAAGGCGCGATCGACTCGGCCAATGCGCGGCGCAAATTCGCGGAGCACTTTGCGGAAGCGTCGCCTGCGGGCATCGGCGACAAGGGCGAGGCGCGGCCGATTGCCGAATGGCGCACGGCCTTTGCCACCGTCGGCGAGGAAATTGCAAGCGCCGATACCGCCGTTCGCGACGCCACGCGCAAGATGCGCGAGATCGATCGGCAGATCGCCCAGCTCGAAGTCGAGCGGAAGGCCAAGCCGCCGAGCAAGCTCGAAGTCCGCATGGACATCGCCGCGCCGGCGGCTACCAAGGCGACGTTGAGGGTCACCTACAATGTGCGCAATGCGCGCTGGCTGCCGCTCTACGACGCCCGCCTCGACACCGGTGCGAAGGATCGCAAGCCGCAGCTCGAGCTGGTCCGCCGTGCCGAAGTCACGCAATCGACCGGCGAGGACTGGTCCAACGTCACGCTCGGCGTCTCCACGGTCCGCATCGGCCGCGGCGGCAGCGCGCCGGAGCTGAACTCGCTGGTCGCGCAGTATCCGCAAGTGCCGAAGCCGCGGGCGCTGGGTTCGCTTTCGGATTCGGCAGTGCCTGCGGCGGCGCCCATGCAGCAGCGAAAGATGGAAACGTCCGCGGCCAAGGCGGCCGACGATATCCGCGAGCGCGCCGAAGAACAGCAGGCGGTCGCCGAGATCGGCGACTTCCAGGCCTCCTACAAAATTCCCGGCCGCGTCAGCCTCGGTGCTGCCGAGGGCGCCAAGAGCCTGCGCATCGCCTCGATGACAGTGCCCGCCGATCTCATGGTGCGCGCGGCACCGGTGATGGACCCCACCGCCTTCCTCGAAGCGAGCTTCAAGCAGACCGACGACACGAGCCTGTTGCCGGGCAAGGTCGCAATCTATCGCGACGGGACTTTCGTCGGCCGCGGCAAACTCTCGGCTTCGGCCAAGGACGATATCGTGCGGCTCGGCTTCGGCGCCGACGACAAGGTCAGGATCGAGCGCGCGGTGCTCAAGCGCAACGAAGGTTCGGCCGGTCTCCTGGTCACGACGTCGAAGACCGACGAGCGATCGTTCAAGACGACGATCCGCAATGGTCACGACTTCCCGATCAAGGTCGCGATTGAGGATCAATTGCCGGTCAGCGAGAACGAGGACATCCTCGTCGAGATGCTGCCTGCGACCACGCCGCCGACCGCAAGCAACATTCGCGACCGGCGCGGCGTGCTGGAATGGTCGTTCGACGCCAAGCCCGGCGAGGTCAAGGACATCAACTTCGTCTGGCGCATTCGCTGGCCGAAGGACAAGAGCATGGTGATCGTGCCGGCGGGTTGATGTGCGGCGCCGAGGTGCGAGTTGTCTTTACCTCGTGCTCGCTCACTGTCCGTCATGTCCCGCCTAGTGCGCAGTTACGCACGAGGGCGGGGCATCTAGTACGCCGCGGCCTCACGATTTGATCGCTGGCGCCGCGGCGTACTGGATCGCCCGGTCGAGCCGGGCGATGACCCGCGTTGAGAGAGCGCTGGCTTACTTCGCCTTCAGGAAGTCCGCGACATCGAGCAGCATGAACTCGTCGTCGTCGGCCTTGTTGGGATCGCGGCTGGACGAGAACGGCAGATTGTTGTCATTGCCGACGATGATGTGGGTTTCGTCGACACGATCGACGTTCTCGATGGTGAAGAACGGGAACGTGTAGACGCCGTCATTGAGCGGCTTCTTCGCCTTCTTGTCGGGATCCCTGATCTTCAGGAGGTCGATGTAGCCGATCTTGCGCACGGGCTTGCCGACATTGGCGTCGGTGAGCTCGATCTTGTAGACGCGCTTGAACTTGGCCACGTCGGGGAAGCAGTTCTCGCCGCGGGTGCCTTGCGGGCAGGCCTTTTCGGGCGTGCCTTCGCCGTTGTCGCGCTCGATGATCAGGCCGGCGCTCGGGTCGATCATGTTGAAGTCGCCGATGGCATTGCCGTTCTGCTCGAACACATACTGCCAGTAGCGGCCGGTGAATTTTTCCGCGGCGACGTCGAATTCGAGGATGCGCGAGGCTTCCTTGCCGTCGACCTTCTCCCAGTCCTTTTTCTCGGCATCCCAGAGCGGCCCCTCGAGCAGGCCGTAGAGAAACTTGCCGTCTTTCGAGGCGGCGAAGCCCTCGTAACCCTTGGAGCGTCGGAGGTTGACGTTGGTGTAGGTCGCACCCGGCGCGCCCGGGGTCGCCACCGCCCAATGATCCGGCGATCGCACGGGCTTACCGTCGGCGACCGTCTCGAATACGGCCAGAATCTTGCCGGTCTTGTCGGCCTTCAGGATGTAGGGGCCGAACTCGTCGCCGATCCAGAAGGTGTCGCCGATAATCTGGAAACCTTCGGTGTCGAAGTCGGAGCCGGTGAGGTAACGCCTCTCGGTGTCTTCATGCACGATGCGGAACGGCACGCGTCTGTCGGGATCGTGCAGGAACACGGTCTCCAGCCGCTCGATCTTGCCGCCGGCCCAATCCATCCTGTAGCGGTTGAGGTACAGCATCGAATCTGGCGAATTGGCGCGCGCGCCCATGCCGTTGTCGGTGATGACCCAGAAAGTGCCGTCCCCCATCGACTTGATACCGGAATGGCCCTGCAGCGGCTGGCCCTTGAACGGCAGCGACACGCCGGTGGCCCGCTCATAGGACTTGCCCATCACCGTGCCGAGCGCGTCGACCCGCTTCCCGGTGGTGTATTTACCGGATGTCTTGAGATCGGCGGGAGCATCAGCCGGCGCGTCGATGAACGTGGCGGCCGGCATCACGACGTGGCCGGCGAGCTTGGCGGGGAATTCGCCTTCGCTCTGCGCCAGCGCGGAGCTCGCGGTCAGAATGATCGTTGCGACGGTACTAAGCAAAGTCGCGCGCATGTGCGTCTCCTGTTAACGGAGGCCGTCTTATGCGGACCGCGCATTGCAGTTTTGTGAAACCGGGCCAAACGCCGCAGCCGACAGCTACTCCTTGACCGCGCCCGTCAGCGACGACACGTAGTAATCGACGAACAGCGAGTAGAAGATCGCAACCGGCAGCGAGCCGAGCAGCGAGCCCGCCATCAGCGCGCCCCACTGATAGACGTCGCCGGTGACGAGCTCGGTCAGGATCGCGACCGGCACCGTCTTGTTGGCGCCGCTCTGGATAAAGGCGAGCGCGTAGATGAACTCGTTCCAGGACAGCGTGAAGGAGAAGATGCCGGCCGAGATCAGGCCGGGCACCGCCAGCGGCAGCGTGATCCGCCGCAGGATCTGGAGCCTGGTGGCGCCGTCCACCAGCGCGCATTCCTCGAGCTCGTAGGGGATCGACTTGAAATAGCCGATCAGGAGCCAGGTGCAGAACGGCACCAGGAAGGTCGGGTAGACCAGGATCAACGCAAGCGGGCTGTCGAACAGGCCGAACTGCACGACCACGGTCGCGAGCGGAATGAACAGGATCGACGGCGGCACGAGATAGGCCATGTAAATGCCGAGGCCGACATAGGGACTGCCGCGGAAGCGCAGGCGCTCGATCGCATAGGCGGCCAGCGTGCTCGCGATCAGCGACAGCGTAGTCGCCCCGACCGCGACCAGCATCGTCGTCCACAGCCAGCGCGGATAGGCGGTGTCGAACAACAGGTGCTTGATGTGGGCCAGCGTCGGCGAGGAGATCCAGAAAGGGTTGTGCTCCTTGTAGTTCATCAGCTCTGCGTTCGGCTTGAACGACGTGATCGTCATCCAGTAGAACGGAAATAGGAGGATCAGCACGAAGCAGCCGAGCGGCAGATAGATCATCATCAGCCGCCGCAGCCCGGAATCCCAGGCCATGGTGTCCGGCGGCGTGGTGGCGACGGCGGCCGGCTCGGCGGCGGTATCAGTCATTGCTCTCTCCCTGCTGCCATTTGCGGCGCGCCAGGCCGAAATAAGAGAACAGCGTTGCGAACACGAGGAACGGGATCATCGACACCGCAATCGCCGCGCCCTCGCCGAGCTCGCCGCCCGCAATGCCGCGCTGGAAGGCCAGCGTTGCCAGCAAATGGGTTGAGTTGCCGGGGCCGCCCCGGGTGATGGCGTAGACCAGCTGGAAATCGGTGAAGGTGAAGATGATCGAGAAGGTCATGACGATCGCGAGGATCGGCATCATCATCGGGAAGGTGATGTAGCGGAACCGCTGCCAGGCGCTGGCGCCATCGAGCATCGCGGCTTCGTAGAGCGAGGGCGAAATGGTCTGCAGGCCCGCCAGCAGCGAGATCGCGACGAAGGGAATGCCGCGCCAGATATTGGCGGCGATCAGCGAGAAGCGCGCCGGCCAGGGCGAGCCGAGGAAGTCGATATTGGTGGTGCGCCAGTGCAGCACGTCGACCAGAAGGTAGGAGATGATCGAGAACTGCGGATCGTAGATCCACCAGAACGCCAGCGCCGAGAGCACCGTCGGCACGATCCAGGGCATCAGGATGATCGCACGCAACAGGCTCTTGAACGGAAAATGGTTGTTGAGCAGCAGTGCGAGCCAGAAGCCGAGCGCGAACTTTCCAAAGGTCGCGATCCCCGTGTAGACCACGCTGTAGAACACCGCGTTCCACCACAGGGAATCGGTGAGCAGATACTGGAAATTCTCGAAGCCGACGAAGACGCCTTTTCTGCCGATCGTCGTGTCGGTGAAGGCGAGCCAGATGCCGAGGCCGAGCGGATAGGTCAGGAACACCGTGAGCAGCCCGATCGCAGGTGCGAGGCACATCACGATCAGGAACGGCTTGTAGTCGAACAGGCGCACCAGCCAGGAGGGTTGCCAGTGCACGAGGGCAGGAGAAGAGAGTGTGGTCACGGACATCGGTTTGTTGTCCCGTCTCTGAAAGTCACCAGGCCCGTCACTGCGAGGAGCCCGTGACAAAATTGCGAAGCAATTTTGCACTGGGGCGACGAAGCAATCCAGGCTGTAACTGGGAAGACAGGCTGGATTGCTTCGCTTCGCTCGCGATGACGCGCTTTTGGCCAGCGCTACTTCTGCCGCCGGAAGTACCGCTTGCAGCGCTGCTCGGCTTCCGCGGCTGCGGCTTCCGGCGTGGCAGCGCCGGTCGCGACGGATGCGAACATCTGAATCAGCACGTAGTCGGCGCTGACGGCACCGGTCGCGGTCGAGATCGGGCCAGCATAGCCGTCATAGTAGATGGTGTTCATGGTGTCCTTGAAGATCTTGATCTTGGGATCTTCGCTCCAGACCTTGGCCTCCGCGTAAGCCGCGAGCGGCTGGGCCCAGTAGCCGGAATTGGCGTTGAGCCACGGCTCGTACTGGTCCTTTTCCAGCATGTATTGCAGGAAGGCCTTTGCGGCGTTGGGGTACTGGCTGTGCTTGAACAGCATGGCGTTCAGCGTCAGGCCCGCCATCGGCGAGACCTTGGCGACACCCTTCGGCAGCAGTTGATGTTCGCTGTCGTCGGCGATCGCCTTGGTCGCCGGATCGTTCTTCAGTGAAAAATACAGCGAGACGCCGTTGGCGGTCAGCGAGATCTCCTGCGCGGCGTAGGCGCGGTTGTTGCTGACGTCGTTCCATGACGTCGTGCCGGCGATGAAGGTCGGATAGAGCTGTTTGACCCAGTTCAGTGCGGCGATCGTCTCCTTGCTGTTGATGACGACGTTCCCCTCTTCGTCGAGCAGCGCCGCGTTGTGCGACCACAGCGCCCAGTTCGCAAAACCGTTGCCGTCGCCCTTGGCGTTGCCGAGCGCCAAGCCGGCCGGCTTGCCGGCCTTCTGAAGCTTCTGGCAGAGATCGAGGATTCCGGCATGGTCTTCCGGCACCTTGTCGAAGCCGACCGATCGCAGGATCGACTTGCGGTAGATCAGCGGACCCGCGGTCGCGCCGAACGGCAGTCCGATCCAGGCGTCGCTCTTGTTCTTCTTGCCGTAGCGCTGCGCCAGCGGCAGCCAGCCGCCGTACCGCTTGCCGACATAGTCGGCGACGTCGGTCAGCTCGATCAGCTTGTCGATATAGATGTGCGGCGCATCGGAGAAGCCGATGATAATATCGGGGCCGGCACCGGAATTCGCGGTCACCGCGGTCTGCTGGTTGATGTCCTCCCAGCCGACGAAGTCGACCTTGACCTCGACCCCGGTCTCCTTGGTGAATTTGGCCGCATTGGCGCGGAACACGTCCTCGTCGGCCTGGACGAAACGTACCGGTCGCAGCATGCGCAGGGATGCGCCTTTCTCGATCGGCAGTTTCGGTGTGGGGACGTCCGCGGCCTTGATCGCGGATTGCGCATTTGCCGGAGCACCGGTTGCCGCGATTGCCGCAGCGGACAGGCCCAGCGCCAAGGCATCACGACGCGTGATGTCGTTCCTCATCGGTTCCTCCCTATATGTTTCCCTTCCCGGCGTTGATCGCCGGTGAAGGGTCTTTCCGGTTGCCGGCGCGCCTTCGCGGCCGTCCCGTCTAGCTGTTCGGGCCGCGGTCCATGCTGACAGGCTGCCAGCGGCGGAGCGCGGTGTCTTGCAGCACCGACGGATTGACGCAGCTTACCGGCCACATGCCCTGAAGCACCAGTGACAATTCGTAGCCCACCCGGCGCTTGCGCGCCTCGTCAAACCGTGCCGAGGCGGAGGCGACGTGGGCGGTCAGGGTGACATTGTCCATGCCGAGCAGCGGATTGTTGTGCGAGGGCGGCTCCTTCTCCAGCACGTCGAGGGCGGCATGGGCGATCCAGCCCTCCTGAAGCGCCTTGATCAGGCTTTCCTCGTCCACGGTGGCGCCGCGACCCGTGTTGATGAAGACGGACCCCTTCTTCATCTGCCGGAAGTGCTTCTCGGTGAGCATGTGATGCACCTCGGGCCGGGCGGGGGCGTGCATCGAGACGAAGTCGGATTGCGACAACACCTCGTTCAGCGTCGCCGGAATCACGCCGTGGTCGGACATCAGCGTTTCCTGGATGAAGGGATCGTAGGCCATCATCCGCAGGCCGAAGGGAGCTGCGCGTTTCGCAACCGCACGCGCCACGCGGCCGAACGAGATGAAGCCGAGCGTCTGGCCCATCAGCCGCGGTATCTTCGACAACGCCGGCCGGCCCTCGGCCCAGCGGCCGCTACGCACCATCCGGTCCTGCTCGACCAGCCGGCGGAAGCCAGCGAGCAGCAGCATCATGGCATGGTCGGCGACCTCCTCGATGAAGGTGTCGGGGATGTTGGTGACGGGAATGCCGCGCGCGGTCGCGGCCTTGATGTCGACGCTGTCGACGCCGACCGAGCCCAGCGTGATGACCTTGCAGCTCTCCAGCGCGTCGATGATGGTCTTGGTGATCGGGATGCCCTTGGCGTAGATGGCGTCCGCTGTCTTCGCGGCGGCGATGAACCCGGCCTCGTCGGCCGGCGCCTCGACGATCTCGGCGTCGATCGGATCGAGCGCCTCGCGCTCGTAGGAATAATCGCTGCTCGCGACCGTGAAGCTCGCGCCCTTCGGCGTCACCACCCTGTATTTCGGCATGTCCTGCTCCCGATTTGGTTTCTTGTTGTGACCCATGCTTTGCGCGGGCCTTTGCGTCTTTTACGCGAAATCGAGGAGGTCGCGTACAATTCCCGGTTGTCATTGAGGCGATTTATACGACTGGTTCGACGTCTTCTCCGGGCTTCTACGGGGCGCCCCGTAACAGCTTGCTAAGGGGTCACCCCCTAAAGGTTAATTTGATTTCGATCGATTCACTCGCGCGTCCTTATCCCTGTGTTGCCGGAGCATCCCGTGAAATTAAGCAATATGAAGATCGCCCCCAAGCTCGGCATCCTCGTCGGCGTCACCTTGTTCGGACTGTGCATTTCCGGGATCCTCGCCGGATACCTGATGAAGCAGGAGATGGTGAACGCGCGCATCGATCAGGCCAAGGCGATCGTGGAGATGGGGCGCAACTACGCCGCTGCCCTCAAGAAGCGGGTCGACGCCGGCGAGCTGACGAAGGATGCGGCGATGGCCGAGATTCGTCGCTACGGCAATGCAATGACGTATGACAACGGTGCGGGCTATTTGTTCGGCACGTCCTATGACGGCATCACCCAGCTCGCGCCCGATCCGAAGCAGATCGGCAGCAACCGCATGGATGTCGTGACCAACGGCCGCAAGCTGTCTGCCGAGTTGATGGACGGGGTCAAGGCCAATGGTTCGATCCTGCTGTATTATGAATATGTGAAGCCCGGCCAGGAGAAGCCGATCCGCAAGCTCGGCTACGCGGTCGCGGTCCCCGGCTTCGACATGTATCTCGGCACCGGCGCCTATCTCGATGATATCGACGCCAAGATGGGTCCGGTCTACTGGCTGCTCGGCTTGGCCATGCTCGGTATCGTCATCGTCGCCGGCAGCGTTGCCTGGCTGATCGGTCGCAGCATCAGCCGCCCGCTCGCCCTGCTCGGAGCCCGCATGAAGGATCTCGCCGAGGGCAAGCTCGACGGCGACATTCCCGGCGTCGGCCGTGGTGACGAGGTCGGCGCAATGGCGTCGACCGTCCAGATCTTCAAGGACAACGCTGTCCGCATCCGCGACATCGAGAAGAGCGAAGCCGATGCCAAGGATCGCGCAGCGGCGGAACGTCGCAGCGTGATGGAGGGCATCGCCAGCGACTTCGAACGCAGCGTCAATGGTATCGTCCGCTCGGTCTCCTCGGCTGCGACGGGCATGCAAGCCACTGCGCAATCGATGACCGCGACCGCCGGCGACGCCTCGTCGCGTGCGGCGACGGTCGGCGCGGCCTCGCAGAGAGCGTCGGGCAATGTCGGCACGGTTGCCGCGGCTGCCGAAGAGCTGTCGAGCTCGGTTGCGGAGATCTCGCGCCAGGTCACCCGCTCGACCGAAGTGGCGAGCCGCGCTGTCAACGACGCCGAGCGTACCAATGCCACGGTGCAGGAACTCTCCACCGGCGCCGAGAAGATCGGCGAGGTGGTCAAGCTGATCCACTCGATCGCGGCACAGACCAATCTGCTCGCCCTCAACGCCACCATCGAAGCGGCGCGCGCCGGTGAATCCGGCCGCGGCTTCGCCGTCGTCGCTTCCGAAGTCAAGGCGCTCGCCAACCAGACCGCCAAGGCGACCGAGGAAATCTCCGCCCAGGTCGCGGCGATGCAGACATCGACCAGCGATGCGGTCGCCGCCATCGGCGGCATCACTCAGACCATCGCCGAGATGAGCGAGATCACCGCGGGCATTTCAGCATCGATCGAGCAGCAGGGCGAGGCGACCCGCGAGATCGCCCGCAACATTCAGTCGGTCGCGGCCGGATCGAACGAGATCAACGCCAATATCGGCAGCGTCACCTCGGCCGCGGAAGCGACCGGCACGGCGGCAAGCGACGTGCTCACCAACGCTCGCGAGCTCGACAGCCAGTCCGGCGCGCTGCGCAGCGCAGTCGACGGCTTCCTCGCCAAGGTGCGCGCGGCGTAGGTCGCCACACCAAAGCGACGCCATCTCCTCTATCGTCATGCCCGGGCTTGTCCCGGGCATCCACGTTCTTGGACACCGGACGCTTTGATCGACGTGGATGGCCGGGACAAGCCCGGCCATGACGGAGAATGCCGAGCGCGCGGCTTTCGCGAGCCCCTACTGCTTCTCGATCCCTGCCTCGCGGATCAGCTTCTCCCACAACACCAGCTGTTCGTTCACGAACGTGCCGAGCTGCTCGGGCGTGCCCGAAAACGCGTCCATGCCGAGGGTGGCGAGCTGGGCCTTGATCTCCGGCTTCTCGACGATCTTCCGGATCTCGGCGTTGAGTCGCGTCACGATCTCCTTGGGCATGCCGGCGGGGCCAAAATAGCCCTGCCACGACGAGATGTCGAAGTCCGGCACGCCGGCCTCCTGCATCGAGGGCAGGTTCGGCACCAGCGACGAGCGGTCCTTCGTCGTGACGGCGAGCGCGCGTAGCGCGTTGCCCTGGACATGCGGCAGGCCGGTCAGGATGTCCACGAACATCATCGAGACGCGGCCGCCCATGACGTCGTTGAGCGCCGGCGGCGAGCTCTTGTAGGGCACGTGCAGGAGGTCGAGCCCGGCATTGTGTGCAAAGGTCGCCCCCGACACGATCGCCGAGGACGAGCCCGAGGCGTAGCTCAGCTTGCCCGGATTGGCCTTGCCGTAGGCGATGAGCTCGCCGACGGTCTTGGCCGGCACCTCCGGGTGGATCACCAGCATGAAGGGCAGGTCGCCGGTGCGCGCGATCGGGGTGAAGTCCTTGACCGGATCGTAGGTCAGGCTTTTGAGCAGATAGGGATTGGCCGAATGCGTGGTGTTGGTGGTCACCAGCAGCGTGTAGCCGTCGGGCGCGGCGCGCGCGACATAGGTGGCGGCGATCATGCCGTTGGCGCCCGCCTTGTTCTCGATGACGATGCCGACGCCGAGGGCCTGCGACAAATGCTGCGAGATCAGCCGCGTCGTGGTGTCGGTGCCGCTGCCGGCGGCGAACGGCAGCACCAGCGTGATGTTGCGGCTCGGATAATTGTCGGCCTGCGCAGCGGACGCGGCGGCGAGACAAAGGGCGCCCGTGCCGATGGCACGCAGGTTTCGGATCAACGCTGAAAGCATGTCTGGTCGTTCCCTCTTTTTTGGTTGGCGGGGAACCTAGCGTCTCCTCGTCGAAATCGGAAGGCGCGAGTTTGTCGCCTCGTCTCGCGTCGCGGAATTACTTCACCGCAGAACCCTGGCGCGAGGCGATCACGACGCCGGCGAGCACCAGCAGGTAGCCGATCAGGTGGAAGGGCTGAATCTTTTCGCCGAGCAGCAGGATCGCCATCGCCGAGCCGAACACCGGCACCAGATGGAAGAACGGCGCGGCGCGGTTCGGGCCGATCAGCGCCACGCCCCGGTTGAAGAAGAGATAGGCCAGCGTCGAGGGAAAGATCAGGATGTAGCCCAGCGTCGCCAGCGTCACCCCGTCGAGTTGCAGGACGCGACCACTCCAGGCCTCCCAGATCGCGGTCGGCAGCAGCATCGTCGCGCCGCAGCAGGTGGTGAAGGAGAGAAAGGAGAGTTGGTGGATCTTCGGTCGCCGCGGGATGAAGGCGGAGTAGATCCCGAACGCCACCAGCGAGGAGGCGAACATGATGTCGCCCCTGTTGAAGCTGATGCTCGCGAGCGCGGCGAGATCGCCGCGCAGGATGATGATCAGCACGCCGAGAAGCGAGATCCCGATGCCGGCGAGCTGCGCACCGGTCAGCCGCACGCCGAACAGCACCAGCGACCACAGCGCCACGAACAGCGGTCCGGCCGACTGGATCAGTAGCGCGTTCAGCGCTTCCGTGTACTGCATCGCCCAGTACGAGATCGCGTTGTTGAAGGCAAAGCCCACCAGCGACAGGAACAGCATCAGCGGCAGGCTCTTGCGCAGATTCGGCCAGTCCCGCTTCAGATGCGGCCACGCGAAGGGCAGGAGGATCAGGAATACGCCGAACCAGCGGATCGTGGTCACCGTCAGCGGCGGCACATGCGCGCCGACGTGGCGCGCGAGCACGATGTTGCCGGCCCAGAACAGCGAGCTCAGGCTAAGCAGCAGATAAGGCTGGTTGTTGAGCCAACTGGCCGGATTGGAGGCCGGTGGCGCGGGCGAAGCGATCGTCATTGGCGTTGCATACGAGCTTGCGCCGGATTTGCGTCGTGACACAAGTCATGCGACCGCAATGCTACAATGCAGGCATGACCAGAGGAGGCGGCATTGGCGGTTAATATGTTGAACATCGATGGCCTTGATCGGCTCGATCGGCATGCACCGGTGGTGATGTTGAACCTGATGCGCTTCCACGCGCACTCCGGCGACGGCGACAGTTCCGGCTGGGACGCCTATCTGCGCTACAGTGCGGTCACAGTGCCGATGATCAAGGCACGCGGCGGCACGCTGCTCTGGACCGGCGAGGCCAGGGCCGTCGCGCTCGGCACGCAGCAGGGCAACGACTGGGATTTCGCGGCGCTGGTCTATTATCCCGCCGTCACGGCTTTCATCGACATGATGACCTCGAAGGCCTACGACACGGAGGCTGATCCGCACCGCGTCAACGCCTGCGCCGAGCACGTCATCATTGCGACCAGCGAAGCGTACAGCAAGTTCAAGATGAAGTAGCGCCGCCTGCTGCCGGCTTACTTCAGCCCGTCCACAGCCGCGTGGCACGCCGTCTGCAGCAAGCGACAGACCTCCTCCGTCGACCGCTGCCGGCTCAACGCTGCAAACGTCGGATAACTCGTCAGCACGAAGATCAAATCAACCGTGTCCCGCATGGCGCGCTTTGCCGCGTGCTTGCCCACGATCCGCGACAGCAGCGCGGTCAGCAATTCGCGCCGTCGCTCGTTACGCTCGATCAGCGCCTCGCCGAATTCCGGATCGGTCGCGATGGCCTGGTTGAGCCCACCGATGGCGGGATCGCGCCCCCAGAACGTACAGAAGATTTCGATGACGCGGTCGAGCGCGGCGCGCGGATCCGCCATCGTCATCACCTCGGCCAGTTCGAACAGTCCGCCCTGGTGCGCGATGTCGTCGAACACGGCCTCCAGCAATCCCCGCCGCGATCCGAACTGGTTGTAGACGGTCAATCGCGTGACGCCGGCCGCCTTGGCGACCACGTCGAGGGAGAAGTTCGCAATGCTCGCGTCCTCGCGTAGGAGTCGCGCGCCGGCCGCGATGATGCGCTCGCGCGTCGCCGCCGCCGCGGAAGCCCGCGCGGAGCTCACATAATTGCGCTTCGGCATCGCCTTGCCATTCTGTTGACGTATTGACTATACATGTAGTATATCTAATTTAGAAGCCGGTTCGGAGCTTGCCATGCAAACTGCCCTCGTGATCGCCTTGTCACTTCATGTGTTGTCGTCCGTGTTCTGGGCGGGATCAAGCTTTGCGCTGGCCCGCATCGGCGGAGTTGCCGGTGAGCAGCTGGTCTTTCCACAACTCGGCGCGGCGACGATTGCCATCCTGACCGGCGGCTATCTCGGCCATCTCGTTCATTCCCACAGCTTCGGCACGACCGAACAGGTGCTCGCCGTCGGTGCTGTCTGCGCACTGATTGCGGCGGGCGTTCAGGCTGTCATCGGTCCCCGTGCGCTCGTGGCCCTGCGTCGTGGCACCGGCAAGCCGGAGGACCTCCGTGCACGTATCGCCGCCGCCCAACGTGCGGCGGCGGGCCTGCTGGGCATCGCCGCGCTCTGCATGGGCGCCGCGCGCTACATTTGAATGCAGTCCAGGGAGGAGTGTTGAGAGCTCTCTGTTCCCAATGTCAGACCATAGCGCGGCTTCCAGCCGCTTTCGAAGGAAAAGCAATGTCCAAGATGATTCTGGTCGACCTGCCGGTACGCGATCTCGCCGCATCGACAGCGTTCTACGTAGCCCTGGGTGGCGCGGTGAATCCTCAATTCTCCGGAGCAAATTCGACGTCGCTCATGTTCACGGACGCGATCGGCGTGATGCTGCTGACCCACGACCGGTATCGTGAATTCACCAGCCGCGAGATTGGCGACGCGCGGCGCCACAGCCAGGCTATGTTCGCTCTCACGGTCGACGACCGCGATGCCGTCGATGCAACGCTGGCTCGCGCGGTGGCTGCGGGCGGTCGCGCCGATCCCAATCCGGCGCAGGATCTCGGCTTCATGTACAACCGACACATTGAAGACCCCGATGGCTATGTTTGGGAGATGGTGTGGATGAACCCGTCGGCAAACGCTTGATCGCAGCCGATCGAACCGGGCCCCAAGCCTAGCTCGCCTGCTTCCGTGACGCCACGAACACGCCGGCCAGCACCAGCGCGAAGCCGATGAAGTGGAACGCCTGCGGGTGCTCGCCCAGAAACGCCATTGCCATGATCGAGCCGAACACCGGCACGACATGGAAGAACGGCGCGGCGCGGTTGGCGCCGATCAGGCGGACACCGCGATTGAAGCAGAGATAGGCGAGCGTCGAGGGGAATACCGCGACATAGAACAGGGTCAGGAGGTTCGGCCCGTCGAGCTTCATCACGGGACGCGCGGACAACTCCCAGATCTCCAGCGGAAGGAGACAGGCAGCACCGCAGCCGAACGTGAAGGCGAGGAACGACAGGCCGTGCATCGGCGGCCGCTTCAAGGTCAGCACCGAATAGAGCGCGAAGATGATCAGCGCGACGACAAAGATGAGGTCGCCCTTGTTGAAGTCGATGTTCGACAGCGTGGTGAAGTCGCCATGCAGCAGGATGATCAGCACGCCGCACATCGACAGCAGCACGCCGAAGGCCTGCGCTACGGTGAGGCGGACGCCGAGGATGGCGAGCGACCACAGCGCCACGACCAGCGGCGCGGCGGATTGCAAGAGGAGAGTGTTGAGCGCCTGCGTATGCTCCAGCGCCCAATATTGCAGCGTGTTGAAGGCGCCGATGCCGGTGATCGAGAGCGTGACCATCAGGCCGAGCCTGCCGCGGATCGCGGGCCAGTCCTGCGCAAGGTGTTTCCAGGCGAACGGCAGCACCAGCAGGAAGGCGAAGAACCAGCGCAGGAACGACAGCGTCACCGGCGGGATGTGACCGGCGGCGAGCCGGCCGACGATGGCATTGCCGGCCCAGCACAGCGCGGTGATGCTGAGCAGCAGATAAGGCTGGTTGGCGATCCAGTTGTGGCCGGACGTGGCGGCGCCGGTGGTCTCGTCGGTGGCGGACATTGGATTGTTGTGGCCCCGCGTCATGCGCCAAGCCTCCAGCCCGGTGGCACCCGGGCCGGTTCAAACCCGGCCCCGTTCAAAGACACGGAAATCGAGGTTGCATCAACGGGGGCCGGATGCATCGCGACCATGCAGCGGCGGAAGCAGCCTCTCACGCTTTGGTCGAAGCATTGCACCCGCCGCGAAGGTTTCTGGATTTTCAGGGGATATCAAAGGCTTGGAGTGCGCTCGCGGCCTCGAAAAAGTCCCGTTCTTGCTTGCCTAGAGGGGCTGCATCCTTTATCCGGTTGGCTGCCTCGCGTTCGAGCGGCCCCGGCCGTGATTGGGCTGGGCGCATCTGACAGATTGCATAGGGATTACCCGCGAATGGCCAATGTTGTCGTCGTCGGCGCCCAGTGGGGCGACGAAGGAAAGGGCAAGATCGTCGACTGGTTGTCGGAGCAGGCGGACATCGTCGTCCGTTTCCAGGGCGGCCACAACGCCGGCCACACGCTGGTGATCAACGGCAAGACCTACAAGCTGGCGCTGCTGCCCTCGGGCGTGCTGCGCGAGCAGAAGCTGTCGGTGATCGGCAACGGCGTCGTGTTCGATCCCGCCGCCTTCCTCGACGAGGTCACCAAGCTGCGGTCGCAGGGCGTCGCGGTCGGCCCGGACAATCTGCGGGTCGCCGAGAACGTCACCCTGATCCTGCCGCTGCACCGCGAACTCGACGCGCATCGCGAATCCGCCAATGCGGCGACCGCGATCGGCACCACCCGCCGTGGCATTGGCCCGGCCTACGAGGATAAGGTCGGCCGCCGCGCCATCCGCCTGATGGACCTCGCCGATCTCGACACCCTGCCGCACAAGATCGACCGGCTGCTGGCGCATCACAACGCATTGCGCCGCGGCCTCGGCCTGCCGGAGTTCGACGGCAAGGAGATCGTGAAGGAATTGACCGCGCTCGCGCCGCAGCTCCTGCCCTATGCCGAGACGGTGTGGCGGCTGCTCGACATCAAGCGGCGCGAGGGCAAGCGCATGTTGTTCGAAGGCGCGCAAGGCGCCCTGCTCGACGTCGATCACGGCACCTACCCTTACGTCACCTCGTCCAACACGGTGGCGGCGCAGGCGGCGACCGGCTCGGGCCTCGGCCCCGCCGCGGTCGGCTATGTGCTCGGCCTCTGCAAGGCCTATACGACCCGCGTCGGCCAGGGCCCGTTCCCGACCGAGCAGGACAACGAGACCGGCCGCAAGATCGGCGAGCGCGGCCGCGAGTTCGGCACCAATACCGGGCGGCCCCGCCGTTGCGGCTGGTTCGATGCGGTTCTGGTTCGCCAGGCGGTCCGGACCTGCGGCATCAACGGTCTGGCGCTGACCAAGCTCGACATCCTCGACGGCTTCGATTCGATCGAGGTCTGCACCGGCTACAGGCTGGACGGCAAGGAGATCGATCATTTCCCGGCGGGCGAAGGCGCCCAGGCCCGGGTCGAGCCGATCTACGAGACCATCGAGGGCTGGAAGGAGCCGACCGCCAATGCGCGGTCCTGGGCCCAGCTGCCGGCCCAGGCGATCAAATATGTCCGCCGGATCGAGGAATTGGTGGGGTGCCCGGTGGCGCTGCTTTCCACCAGCCCCGAACGCGAGGATACTATCCTGGTACAAAATCCGTTTGAGGCTTAACGATCTCTTACCGGGACGCGCGTATAATTGAGTAGAAATGGCTGATTACTACCCGCTGATCGCCCGCGCTATTGCCGCCCTGGACCCCAACGCTCCCGGCGAGAGCCGTCGCGCGCTCTATGAGCGGGCGCGCACGGCGCTGATCGCGCAGCTCCGCAGCGTGCAGCCGCCGCTCTCGGAATCCGAGATCACCCGCGAGCGC
The DNA here is from genome assembly GCF_021052305.1 of Bradyrhizobium sp. WU425. Taxonomy (NCBI): domain Bacteria; kingdom Pseudomonadati; phylum Pseudomonadota; class Alphaproteobacteria; order Hyphomicrobiales; family Nitrobacteraceae; genus Bradyrhizobium; species Bradyrhizobium sp. WU425. Next base: position 1,897,963 of record NZ_CP088089.1, read on the forward strand.
CTCTCGCTGGAAGAGGCCGTCCGCAAGGTCGAATCAGAGGCGGCCCAGCGTGCCCGCGAGGCCTCGCGCCCCGCTGGCGGCGCCCGCAGCAGCGGCAGCGGCGACGCCTTCCGCCGCGCCAGCACCCGCGCCACCGAGGGCAACTCGCCCGCGCCGCAAACGGCTGCCCCGCCGCGCACCCGTCCGGCTCCGCCGCCGCCGCGGGCTGACCGGCCCTCCTTCAATGTCGATGACCAGGGCGACGCCCCGCGTGCGCCGCGGGCCCCGCGTTTCGACGCGCCGCGGCAGCCGGGTCCGCCGGCCCCGTCGTCGATGCCGGAGCCTCCGCCGGTCGGACGTGATCGCGCTGGTGGGCGCCGTCCGCCGGACATGGGACCGCCACCGCCGCTGCCGCCCGCACCGGGCGTGCGCGGCTTCCGCGACATCACGGCGGACGCCAACGAGCTCGGCGGCGCCGCCGCGCAGGCCAACCGCGCGGCGCGCCGCACCTACGCCAACGTGCCCTCGCCCTCGCCGGAATTCGACCGGCTCGAGCCGAGCCTGGAGAATCGCGGCGCCGGAGCCGACGCGCCGTATTCCTACGACGAATCGATCGAGGAAGCTGAGCGCTACGCGCCGCCGTCGCAGCCGCCGTCGCAACGTCCGCACATCCCCGTTCTCGACCGCGAACCCAAGAAGAAGCGCGCCCGCACCGGCCGCGCCTTTCCGTTCAAGAGCGCGATCGCCGTCGGCATCGTGCTGATCCTGGTCGGTGCCGGCATCCTGTGGGGCAAGCAGCTGGTCCAGACCGCGACCAACCTGTTGAAGTCTTCGCCGACGCAGGTGGTGGAGGCGCCCAAGGATTCGTCTCAGCCGCAGAGCAAGCCCAAGATTCCGGATCGCGTCGGCCAGCCCTCGGCCAGCGACCAGCCGGTCGCGCCGGTGGCGCAGAAAGTCGTGCTCTACGACGAGGATCCATCCGATCCGAAGGGCAAGCAATATGTCGGCTCGGTGGTGTGGCGGCTCGAGCCGATCAAGGCGTCGGGCAATCAGAAGGCCGACGTCGCCGTGCGCGCCGACATCGAGATTCCCGACCGCAAGTTCAAGATGACGATGTCGTTCCGCCGCAACACCGACTCCTCGCTGCCGGCGAGCCACACCGCGGAGCTGACCTTCGTCCTGCCGCCGGACTTTCCGGGCGGCGGCGTTTCCAACGTGCCGGGCATCCTGATGAAGTCGAACGAGCAGGCACGCGGCACGCCGCTCGCAGGCCTCGCGGTCAAGGTCACCGACGGCTTCTTCCTGGTCGGCCTCTCCAACGTCGATGCCGACCGCAGCCGCAACGTCCAGCTGCTGAAGGAGCGCTCCTGGTTCGACGTGCCCTTGGTCTACGCCAACCAGCGCCGCGCCATCATCGCCATCGAGAAGGGCGCTCCCGGCGAGCGCGCCTTCAACGACGCCTTCGCGCAGTGGGGCGACTAGATCTCTACTCCGTGAGACCTCGGCCTGCATGGTTCGAGACGCCAGCCTTGGCGGGCTCCTCACCATGAGGGTTTGATATCTCGCCGCGAAACGAGACCTCATCCTGAGGGCCCGCCCCTTGGGCGGGCCCTCAGGATGGCCGCAGATACGCTCTCTCTATTGCGCGGCTGCTTCCCGCTTGCGCGATCCTGTCGCGGCGGAGTGCTCGCGGTCCATCACGGCGCGACAGCCCGGGCTGACCTGAGCCTTCTTCTGCACCATGCAGGCCCTGATCCTGGGGATGTCGGGGATCTCACTGGAGCACAGCCGCATCGCATCGCCCGAGCACATCTGCTGCGCTTCGGACGAGAACGCGAAGCTTGGCGATGTTGGGATTGCGATGGCGGTGGTGGCCAGGGCGAAGAGAGTTGCGATCGTCTGATTGCGTGTCATGTAGAATGCGTCCCCGAGTTCCGTGGGCTTGAGCCACTTGGTTTTGGGGCGCCGCACGCGGCTTGACCTGCCGCATGTCTCAGCCATCACGCCGGGACCTCAATCCCGCATGTGGTTGCTCGATCTCTGGTGATGTTCGAATCGAAAAGTGCTGCGCCGCCCGAGCCAAGTATGCGCCATTGTTGCGCGACCGCAATGGCAGGCAAAAAGGAATTCGCAATTGTTGCGCGCACGTCACGCACAACGCGACTCGCGTGCGATCAGATCAACCGATCGGAGGATACGCTCGCTTGTTCCACATCGCTTGCGCCAAGCGCTGCATGCTCTTCGACCGCCGTAACGCCCTTTGCCGTGAGCTCGAACAGATCTCCGTCCTTCATCACGTAACCGTCGGCGATCAGCTCGCCTATCTTGCCGTGCCGGTCGTCGGCAAAGGCGATGGATTGGCTGATGTCCCTGAGGATCGAGAGCTGTTCGTCGCGCAACATGGCTTCACTCTCCGTTCGCCGGGGATGGTTCCGGTCCTCACATGCCGTGGCTCTGAAAGACCTTGCTGCAAGACCGCGACAGTTTGGCCCGGTTGGCTTGCAGGCAGGCCTGCACCGCACCGTCATTGCCGAGGTCCTTGCGGCAGAAGCGCGAGGCGTCCCGCGAACAGGCCTGCTGCTCCTGCGGCGAACCCATATGGCCTTGTGCGAGAGCGGGCGCGTTCGACAGGCCGCTCACGGCCGTCAGTGCGATCGTCGCCAGGAAGAACAGTTTGCGGGACATCGGCGGCTCCAAATCTGACAGGTGAATTTCAAGTCCGTCGCTATGCCGCTTGTTCCCAGCGCAGAGCCCGCACGCCCCGCTATTCAAGGTTCCTGCGGCGCTGCTATAGTAAGGTGAAGGATGAGGGTGCCTGATGAAACGCTATCTCGTGTTTGCGCTGGTCGGCCCGTTCGTGGGCGGGTTCCTGCTGCTGCTGACGACGACCTATCAGTCCGGCTATTGGACCCAGACCAGTCTCGCTGAGGTCGGCAAGCTGTTCGCGGTGTTCTTCAAATCCTTGCAATACAGTTATCTGTTCGGCTTCCTGCCCTCGCTGATGATCGGTGCGGTCGACGATATCCTGGTCCACGTCCGCCGGATCGGCCCGGTGCTGCGGATGCTGCTGGTCGGCGTGTTCGCCTTCATCCTGGCCTCGCTGACCTACAGCTCGCGCGGGCCGGACTCGGGCGCGGTGCAGTTCATCCTGTACGGCCTCGTCGGGTTCGTGCCGGCGGTGATTTCATCCTGGCTCGTGCATAAATATGTCGCGGAGCCGCAGCCGGCGGCGGCACAGACTTGAGGGCGCGACCTTCGATCACGCCGCAGCAACCTCCGCCGCGCTGGCGCGTTCCCTACAGGCCATGACCATGTCCGATGACGATATTCTTGCTCCGCGTCGATCCCGTTCGGGAAGCCGCTCGGGTGCGGCCTCTTCGGGCACCGACGGGCGTGGGCCGATCATCGATCAGGACGGTCACGAGATCCGGCCCGAAACGCTGGGGCAGGGCTTTCGCGAATTTCGCTTCGAGTTCGGGAAGGACAGTCCCTTCGCCGGCAACTCGTTTGGCAATCTAACGCGCGAGCAGCGGATCGCGCGGATCGAGGCGATCGCAAAGCTGCTCGACGTCGCCTTCGTGCTGCCCGGAACCAACATCCGCTATGGCATCGATGGGTTGATCGGGTTGATCCCCGTCGTCGGCGACATCATCACCACCGCGATCTCGCTCTGGCTGGTGCAAGAGGCGAGGGCGCTCGGGGCGCCCTGGTACATCACCGCGCGCATGCTCGGAAATGTCGCCCTCGACGGCGTCGTCGGCATCGTCCCGTTCGCGGGCGACGCATTCGACGTCATGTTCCGTGCCAACATGCGCAACGTGCGCCTGCTCCGCCGCTGGCTCGACAAGCAGCCTCGCATCTGACACGCCCCAAAACGCAAAAAGCGCGACGGCCTTTCGGGCCATCGCGCTTTCAGCGCACATCGGAGCGCGTGACGAAAACTTACGCCGCGTCGGCAGCGTCGGTGCTGGCTTCGACCGGCTTGCGGTGGCGGGGCAGCGGGAAGGCTTCGCTCTCATAGAGCGACCGGATTCCGTTCTGGTCGAAGCGCGCTTCCTCGACCTGGAGATAGGCGCCGTTCAGCGAATCCGTCGGCAACTGCTCCATCGCGAACTGGACGGCTTCGGCCGCGGTGCCGAACCGGCGATAGGTGAAGCCTGCACGCTTCTTCTTGCGGATCGCAGCGGGGAAGAGTTCGGCGGAAGTGTTGAAGTTGAACGGACGCAGTGGACGCATGGTCAAAGACCTCGTGATCTCTCTGGGGCTTTAAGCGCGTGGGGTTGGGACGGGCAGAGGCCACGATTGAGTGGGCGCCGCACATGTCATTTTCGTCCTCTAATATAGCCCGTTTTGACAAAATTGCGACCCCCGCGATGCGAGATGATGAATCTGCGCATGGCAGCTCCGCAGCCCGGGAAATTGCAGGAATATCAGCGACTTGAATGGTCTACAGCTTGCCAAGGAGCAGCAGCACGAGCAGCACCACCAGGACGAGGCCGCCGATCCCCATGCCGGAATGACCCATTCCGTAGCCGTAGCCGCCGAAGCGGCCCGACAGGCCGCCGACGAGATAAATGATCACCAGGATGATCAGGATGGTCCCAAGCGTCATGGCATCCTCCCTGGCGGCCGCCGCCACGCCATGGCCAGCCGCACCACCAGGGAAGAAAAGCACATCGCGGCGCCGGGTTCCATGACGGAACTCGGCGCCGCGCAAGGTTTATTTGGGTTCGAGCTTCAGCGCGGCGGAATTGATGCAGTAACGCAAGCCCGTCGGTCCCGGGCCGTCGGGGAAGACATGGCCGAGATGACCGCTGCACTTGGCGCACAGCACCTCGGTACGGATCATGCCGTGGCTGACGTCCCGCTCCTCTTCGATATGGCCCTCGACGGCGGGTTGGGTGAAGCTCGGCCAGCCGCAGCCGGAATCGAACTTCGCGTCGGACTCGAACAGCACGTTGCCGCACCCGGCGCAGGTGTAGGTGCCGGCGCGGTGGTCGTGCTCATATTCGCCGGAGAAGGGACGCTCGGTCGCCTTCTCGCGCAGCACCGCGAATTGCATCGGCGACAACTCGCTGCGCCATTGCTCTTCGCTCTTGATGACCTTGTCGTCCGTGGTTTTCGTCTTGGTGTCGGGCATGGGTCTCCCGTTTTTTCAGTTGGTGGCCTTGCTGGCGCTCACCAGCGTCGGCTTCTCGATATAGTTATCCGCGAACAGCTTTTTCAGGTTCTCGACCTTCGGAAGGTCGTTGTAGGCGATATAGGGCTGGTTCGGGTGCAGGGTCAGATAATCCTGGTGATAGGCCTCCGCCGGATAGAATGCCTCCAGCGCGCCGACCTTGGTCGCGATCGGCTTGCTGAAGACCTTGGCGCCGTTGAGCTGGGCGATATAGGCCTCGGCCACCTTCTTCTGTTCGTCGGACGTGATGAAGATCGCCGAGCGATATTGCGGACCGGTGTCGGGGCCCTGCCGGTTGAGCTGGGTCGGGTCGTGCGCCACCGAGAAGTAGATCTGCAGGATCTTGCCGTAGGAGATCTTCTTGGGGTCGTATTTGATCTCGACGGATTCCGCGTGGCCGGTCCGGCCGCTCGAGACGGTCTGGTAGTCGGCCGTCGCCTTGGTGCCGCCGGCGTAGCCGGAGACCGCGTTGACGACGCCCGCGGTGTGCTGGAACACGCCCTGCACGCCCCAGAAGCAGCCGCCGGCGATCACGGCGGTCTGGATCCCGCTTGCGGGGGCCACATCAACGGCAGGAGCGGGGATCACGACCGCATCCTCTGCGGCCCGGGTCGGCGCGGCAAAGGCCAGCGTCAGGGCGGTGGTTGCGGCGAGCAGGGACAGGACGGCAGGTCGGCGCATGGCGATCCTCTTTCGGAAGGTCTGACAGTCTAGGGCGGTTGGGGCCGGGCGAACAGCCTGCCCGGCATTTTCGGACATTCGAGATACGGGCGGACCGGGCGATTGTTACGGCCGGAGGGACACGAGTCCGTGAAACGCGCCGCCTCCAGCGGCCCGGCTTGGCGACGACCGGAACTCCGCGCTAGATGAACCGGCGCGATCGGTGATCGACTTAAGAGAATCGTGGCTGGAGCTGACCTGACAACATGCTGCGCGTGGCATCCCTGACCCTCGTCGTCGTGCTCGCCATCCTGGCCGGCTGGAGCTCGCTCGCGGCGGCCGAACCGCAACCCGGCGACGACCTCGCCATTTGCCGCGACCGCCAGGCGGATGCACAGGCGAGGGCGCAGGCCTGCGACAAGCTGCTCAACGCCGACCGGCTCACCGGCAAGGACAAGGCCATCGCGCTCTCCGTGCGCGGCAATACGCTGATCAACAAGCGCGACTACGTCCACGCCATCGAGACCTTGTCCATGGCCGTCGACCTCGATCCCGACAACGTCGTCACGCTCAATTTGCGCGGCCTCGCCTATGAGCGGACGGGCCAGGACGACCATGCGATGACGGACTACAACCTCGCGCTCCAGAAGCGCCCGACCTACGGTGTCCCCTACAACAACCGCGGCGTCATCCAGTTGCGCCGGGGTGCGCTGCAAAGCGCGCTCGACGATTTCAACCTGTCGATCAAATACGCGCCCAGGTTCCTGCTCGGCTACACCAACCGCGCCCGCGTGCGCACGCTGATGCAGGATTTTGACGGCGCGATTGCCGATTTCGCGGAGGCCGAGAAGATCGAACCGGCCGCGCAGCAGATCACCGGCAACCGCTGCATCACCTACGGCATGATGGGCAAGTTCGACCAGGCCTTCGCCGACTGCAACGGCCTAATCGAGAAGCAGCCGAAGAACACGTACGCGATCAACAATCGCGCCGACGTCAACATGTTGAAGGGCGATTTCGACGCCGCGCTGAAGGACTACAACACGGCCATCCAGATCAACCCGAACAACGTCCGGGCACATTCAGGTCGCGGCCAGATCTACGAGCGCAAGAAGGATCTCGCCCAGGCCCGTGCCGACTATCGTGCGGCGGCCTATTCGCTGACGAAGTTCGACGAACTTGACGTCGCGCGCGCCCGCGCGATCGCGCAGGAGCGATTGGCCGCGCTGACCCCGCAGCCGTCGGCCGGATCCACCGGGCGCCGTGTGGCGCTGGTGATCGGCAACGGTGCCTACAAGAACGTCCACGCCTTGCCCAATCCGCCACGCGACTCGAAAATGATCGCAGCCGCGCTGCGCGATGTCGGCTTCCAGACCGTGATATCCGTCAGCGACCTCACCCGCGACAAGTTCTTCGAAGCGTTGCAGACGTTTGCCGCCGAGGCGGAGAAGGCGGATTGGGCGGTGGTCTATTATGCCGGCCATGGTTTCGAGATCGGCGGCGTGAATTATCTCGTTCCCGTCGACGCCAAGCTCGCCGCCGACAGGGACGCCGAGACCCAGGCGGTCGCGCTGGAGCAGGTGATCGCGGCGGTGGGCGCTGCGCGAAAAGTGCGTCTGGTGATGCTGGATGCCTGTCGCGACAATCCGTTCGCGCCGACCATGCAGCGCACGCTGTCGCTCAAGCTCGTGGACAAGGGTTTTTCCAACATCGAGCCGGGCGCCGGCTTCATGGTGGTCTACGCCGCCAAGCACGGCGAGACCGCGATGGATGGCGACGGCGGCGCCGACAGCCCGTTCGCCACCGCGCTCGCTCGCGAGATCAAGATGCCGCGCGTCGAGATCCGAAAACTGTTCGACATCGTTCGCGACGATGTCTGGCTTGTGACCAAGCACGAGCAGCAGCCGTTTTCCTACGGCTCGCCGCCGGGGCGCGAGGATTTTTATTTCGTCGCGGGGAAGTGAACCGCGATGCCGGTGCCGGAGGGTGGGCAAAGCGAAGCGTGCCCACCGTTTTTATTGCGTCTGTGGAGAGATGGTCGGCACGGCGCTTTGCGCCTTTGCCCACCCTACAGCAGCGCGGCTTTACACCACAATGCTCAGCCGCTTCGCCGCCCGCGTGATTCCCGTGTACAGCCACCGCGCGCGGCTCTCCTGAAACGCAAAACTCTCGTCGAACAGCACGACGTCGTCCCATTGCGAGCCCTGCGACTTGTGCACGGTCAGCACGTAGCCGTAGTCGAACTCGTCATAGGGCTTGCGCTGCTCCCAGGCGATCGCCTCGACGCCGCCCTCGAAGCAATCGGCGCGCACCGAGACCTTGGTCACCTTGTGGCCGAGATCCTCGTCCGGCGACAGTCGCATGCTGAGAATGCGGGATTTCGAGCGCGAGGTGTTGCGCGACTTCACGCGCCACAGCCCGCCGTTGAACAGGCCCTTCTTGCGGTTGTTGCGCAGGCAGACCAGCTTGTCGCCGGCGACGGGGAAGACGTCCTCGATGTTCTGGCGCTGGCGCACCCGCATGTTGTACGCGCGTCGCGTGTTGTTGCGGCCGACCAGCACCTGGTCCGCGGCCATGACGCGATCAGGGTCGAGCTCCTTGCGCGACACCACCTCGCTCTCGCCGTAGCGGCCGATGTCGAGCTCGCGGCCCTCGCGGACGTCCATCGACATCCGCACGATCGGATCGTCCTGGGCCTGGCGGTGCACCTCGGTCAGCATCGCGTCGGGCTCGGTATTGGTGAAGAAGCCGCCGCCCTGGATCGGCGGCAGCTGCGCGGGATCGCCCAGCACCAGCAGCGGGCAGTCGAACGACATCAGGTCGCGGCCCAGTTCGGCATCGACCATCGAGCATTCGTCGATCACGATCAGCTTGGCCTTGGAGGCCGGGGCGTCGTCCCACAGCTCGAAGCTGGGCTGCTCCTCACCGGATTCGCGGGTGCGGTAGATCAGCGAATGGATGGTGGAGGCTTCGTCGCACCCCTTGTTGCGCATGACCAGCGCCGCCTTGCCGGTGAAGGCGGCGAACTTCACCTCGCCGTCGACGCCGTCGGCGATGTGCCGCGCCAGCGTGGTCTTGCCGGTGCCGGCATAGCCGAACAGGCGGAACACCGGCGGCGTGCCGTTGCGGCCGGGTTTGGCCTTGAGCCAGTCGCCAACGGCCTTGAGCGCGGCATCCTGATGCGGGGTGAATGTGGCCATGTCTGTCTTGAGGAGGGGGCGAAAACGGAGCGATTCGCCAGCCCCAAAACTAACCATTCGCACCGCTGGTTCAAGCCGGGCGGGGCGCCCTATTGCCAGCCGGGAACGCCGCGCATGTCGGGCAGATGGTGGGCGATGCCCTTGTGGCAGTCGATGCAGGTCTTTTCCTTGGTGAACAGGAAGCGCTGGTGCGCGACCGAGGCGCGCGGCGACTGCTTGGTGATGTCCATGGAATCGGCGCTGTGGCAGTTCCGGCATTCCAGCGAATCGTTGGACTTGAAGCGCGCCCATTCATGCGCCGCCAGTTCGAGCCGGTGATCCTGGAATTTCTCGCGGGTGTCGATCGTGCCGAAGATCTTGCCCAAGACCTCCTTGGAGGCCTGCATCTTGCGGGCGATCTTGTCGGTCCAGTTGTGCGGCACGTGGCAATCCGGACAGGTCGCGCGCACGCCGGAGCGGTTGGCGAAATGGATGGTCGACTTCAGCTCGGCGTAGACGTTGTCCTTCATCTCGTGACAGCCGGTGCAAAATTTTTCGGTGTTGGTCAATTCCAGCGCGGTGTTGAAGCCGCCCCAGAAGATCACGCCGGCCATGAAGCCCGCCAGCACCAGCACGCCGAGCCCGAACACCGAGCTCGGACGGATCAGCACCTGCCAGAGCTCGCGCGCGAAGTCCCAGCTTCGCGCGACGAAGCCGCGTCTGGCCTTCAGTCCCTCGCCGGGTTCATCAGCGGTCGTCGTCATCGGCGGCCACCGGGGCTTGCGCGCGACAGCAGCGTGTCGATGTCGGTGAAGTCGTTGCTGACGGGCGGATTGGCGGTGTTCTGCGGCACGTGGCATTCCGTGCAGAAGAAGCGGCGCGGCGAGATCGAAGCCAGAAACTGGCCGTCGCGGTCCATGAAGTGGGTGATCGAGACCATCGGCGCCTGCGATTCCGCGATGCGCGCCCGCGCATGGCAGGACAGGCACTTGTTGCCGTTGAGGTCGATCTGATAGCCGTCGATCGTGTGCGGGATCACCGGCGGCTGCTCCGGATAGTTGCGCACGGGTTGGCCGATCCTGTTCACGCCCATGTACTTCATCGCGATCTGGGCGTCTCATTTCCCGAACGGCGGCTGGTCCCGCAGCTGGCCACCGGTGCTGCCGAATTTCCCCCTGACCCATCTCTGGTTCATCTATGTGCTGCTGGAGCTTTATGTCGTCGTGCTGCTGCTGCGCGGCGCATTTGTCTGGCTAAATGCGTCAGGCAGGTGGCGAGCGGTGATTGACCGCGTCTTCGCCGGGATCATGAAAAGTCCGCTGGCCCCCTTGTTCTGGCAATCCCGATCGGCGCCGCCTTCTGCCTCGACCAACGCTGGATCAACGTGACGGGCGTGAGGACGCCGGATCAATCGCTCGTCACCAACGCGCAGGCCTGGATTGGCTTCGGCACCGCCTTCGCGATCGGCTGGCTGCTGCATCGGCAGATCGATCTGCTGCGACTGATTGAGCGGCGCTGGCTCCCGCATCTTCTGCTCGCAATCACTCTGATCCTGATCAGTTTCGTGCTGGTTGGGGCGATGACGTCCGCGCCGGGTGCACCGAAACTGCCTTTCGGCTTCGCCACGCTCCGGCTTGTCTCCGTGATCCTGTATGCGCCGGCGATATGGATTTCGACCTTTGCGGTCATCGGCCTCGCGCTCCGCTTCATGTCCGGCTTCAGCCCGACCTGGCGCTATCTCGCCGATGCATCCTACTGGCTCTATCTGATCCATCTGCCGATCGTGATGGCGCTGCAGGTCGCGCTGTCGCAGCTCGACTGGCCCGGTCTGATCAAGTTCGGTGTTCTTCTCGTCGTCGCGCTTCCTCCGATGCTGGCGAGCTATCATCTGCTGGTGCGCTTCACCTTCATCGGCGTGGTCCTGAATGGCCGCCGTGCCGAAAAGCACCTTCTCCCGCAAGGCGGAATTGCGACTGCGTAGACAGCGCCGCCCCGCCCATTAAGATGCCCGCAACAAAAACATAAACGGCAAGAAAACTTGCAAGAAAACCTGCAAAAAAACCTGGGAGAGACGGCGTCATGAAGTTCGGCATCTTCTATGAGCTGCAACTGCCGCGGCCGTGGGTGGCCGGCGACGAGCTCAGCCTCTATCAGAACGCGCTCTCGCAGATGGAACTCGCAGACAGCCTCGGCTACGACCACGCCTGGGTTGTCGAGCATCACTTCCTCGAAGAATACTCGCATTCGCCCTCGCCGGAATCGTTTCTCGCAGCCGCGAGCCAGCGCACCAGGAACATCCGGCTCGGCCACGGCATCCTCCAGCTCACGACCAACCACCCCGCACGTGTCGCCGAGCGCGTCGCGGTGCTCGATCTGCTCTCCAACGGCCGCTGCGAATTCGGCATGGGCGAGAGCGCCTCCATCACCGAGCTCACGCCGTTCGGCCGTGACATGGAGACCAAGAAAGAGGTGTTCGAGGAGGCCGTCGCCGCGATCTTCCCGATGTTCAAGGACGCAGGAAGCGAGCACCACGGCAAATATTTCGACATCCCGTTGCGCAACGTCGTGCCAAAACCGGTGCAGAAGCCGCATCCGCCATTGTGGATGGCCTGCTCGCAGCTGCCGACCATCGAGCGCGCCGGCCGCCATGGCTTTGGTGCGCTCGGCTTCCAGTTCGTCAGCGCAGACGCCGCGCACGCCTGGGTTCACGCCTATTACAACGCCATGACCAAGCGTCTCGCCAAGCTCGCCGACTACGAGATCAACCCGAACATGGCGCTGGTGTCGTTCTTCATGTGCGCAAAGACGGACGAGGAGGCGCGTGCGCGCGCCGACGGCGCCACCTTCTTCCAGTTCGCGCTACGCTTCTACGGCGCGTCGCAGAATCGCCAGCGTCCGGCGCCCTATACCGTCAACATGTGGGACGAGTACAACAAGTGGAAACGCGACAATCCCGAGGCGCAGGAGGCTGCGCTGCGCGGCGGACTGATCGGCTCGCCCGAGACGATCCGCAGGAAGCTGAAGCGCTTCCAGGGCTCGCATATCGACCAGGTCATCCTGCTGAACCAGGCGGGCAAGAACAGCCACGAGCACATCTGCGAATCGCTGGAGCTGTTCGGCCGCGAGGTGATGCCGGAATTCCAGAACGATCCCGCGCAGGCGGCCTGGAAGCAGGGCGTCATGAGCGGCGAGATCAAGCTCGAGGAGATCGACACGCAGGCGTTCACCGACCGCTATGGCAAGCTCGCGATCAACGTTCCGCCGGCGAAGGCGGCGGCGGGGTAGGGTCTTTCGCCGCTGCGGCCGGCTGAGTTTATTTGGATTCGGTTTTCGTCTGGATGTTCTGAACGGCTCCGCCCACCGGAGTCCACTGCACGCGGCCATCCAAAGCGGAGAAGTTTAGACCACCGCCGGTCCCGAAGAGAACCATGTGACCCGAGCTGACGGAGTCCACAGCGAGCGTCGCACGGGGAAGTTTTGCAGCATTGTACATCGTCAAGGACGCATCCTGATGATCGTTCAGGGACAGCACTGCCCGCTGACCCTGCTCCGTATCGAGGAGCGACACCGAAGGTACGCCATCCTGGCGAAGCCCGATGCTGAGACGCACCTTCTCGCGGCTATCCAAGAGCGAGATGTGCGGCGTTCCGTCGGAAGTGGATGAGATCAAGGCGACGATTTTGCCGGTGCCATTTCGCAAGGCAATTGTTTCCACAGACAGGGTCTTGGCCTTGACTGTATCGGCATTAGCGGTCGCATGCCATTGCGATGAAATGATCGCCGCAGCCGCCAGGATCGTAGCCCCCAAAACGCTCCAACTCATAGCCTTCAGCGACCGGTCCTGCCGCTGGATATGCGATGCGAGATTTTCAAGCGTGGGTTCGACCTTGAACATAGCTGCGCCTTTGCCTTGGAGTAAGCTTCACATCCGAGCATACCCTGCTGGGTGCGAATTCTGCTAACCTAGCAGGGGGTGCCGGCAAAACACTGTCGAGACAGTCACCTCAGCGGCCGCCCGGAAGGTGGTTGCGCTGGCACGATGCAGAGTGCCGCAACTGCCTTGAACGCTCAGTGACCGATATCACGGGCGCTTTGATCGGCGTTTGGGAGCGCATTTGCCGCCGTATATTGCTTCGCGGGGCATCTCAGTCAGAACCTCTACAGGCAACTCCATCGATGATATCGTATCGGCCTTCGGCCGTAGCGAGTGATCCATGGAGTGGTCATGGCGAAACACAGGATCTATACCACCAGCTTCGCAAGCGTTTACCCGCTTTACGTTGCGAAGGCGGAGAAGAAAGGGCGCACCAAAACGGAGGTTGATCAGGTCATCTCCTGGTTGACAGGCTATGGTCAGAACGAGCTGGAAGCTCAACTGGAGCAGGGGACGGACTTTGAAACCTTCTTTGCGAAGGCCCCCAAGATCAATCCTTCGCGAACCCTGATCACAGGCGTGGTTTGCGGCGTCCGGGTCGAGGACGTCAAAGAACCCACGTTGCGAGAGATCCGCTACCTGGACAAGCTGATCGATGAGCTGGCGAAGGGAAAAGCAATGGACAAGATTCTGCGCAAAAGTGCTTCCTGAGCCCCCGGCGACGTCGCAGGAGATATCGGGCGACACCCGCCTTCCGCTGCGCGGCCATTGCTGATAAATTTCGTCAAAAGGCGATGGGGAGAAAACGATGCGCCCTCGCGGGACGCCCGCAAATCCGGCAGCTGGGGATGTCACGCCCGCGGTGCTTGCCATCGGTCGCCCGGATTTCCCTGATGTCCTGATCGAGACGTTGCGTCGGCAGGCCGGGGTCGGGCATTGCATGGTGTTCGCGCTGAGCCGCGCGGGCGCCGCACACTGCCTGCTCGATGCCGGCAACATCCCGATCGGCGGCGATCTCGGCGCTGCCTATGCCGGCCAGTTCCACCAATCCGATCCCAACCGCGATGCGCTGTTCGAAGGCGAGGGCCGCGCCACGCTCGTGCTGCCCGCCTTCGCGCCGCGCATGTACGGCGCCCGCTACCGAAAAATGTTCTTTGTGGATTCCGGCATCGTCGACAAATGCGCGACCGCGATCTGGGTCGACGACACCTGCTTCTACGTCAATTTCTATCGCATCGCTGTCCAGGGCCGCTTCAGCGCCCCCCAGCGTGCGCGGCTTCAGGCCATCGCACCGGCCATCAGTGCGAGCGTGGCACGCCATTTCCAGCACGGCTCGGCTGCGACGACCGAGCAGTCTCTCGCCGCGCTCTTCGCGACGCGCGCGCCGCTCGCCAGCCTCACCCCGCGCGAGCAGGACGTTTGCCGGCGCATCCTCTCCGGCTTCAGCTCCGAGGCGATCTCGCAGACGCTCGGCATCAGCCTGCATTCGACGCTAACCTATCGCAAGCGCGCCTATGAGCGGCTCGGCATCTCGTCACAAAGCGAGCTGTTTGCGATCGTGCTGCGCCTGCTCGCCGGCCCGCGCAGCCTGAACTGAAGCTGTCCCAATCGCTGGGGACAGACGGCGCCTCGTGAAGCCGCTAGCCTTGGCGGCTAACCAGCAATGGAGCGAAGCTTGAGCACCGCGCCGCGCATCGACATCGACCCGGCCGCATTCTGGGCCGATCCCTATCCGATGCTCGCCAAGATGCGCAAGGAGGCGCCGATCGCCTTCGTGCCGCAGCTGGGCTCGACGCTGCTGACCAGCCGCGACGACATCTCGATCTCCGAGAAGCAGATCGACGTGTTCTCCTCGCACCAGCCCGCGGGCCTGATGAACCGGCTGATGGGCCACAACATGATGCGCAAGGACGGCGAGGCGCACCAGGTCGAGCGCCGCGCGATGTTTCCAACGGTGTCGCCGAAGACGGTCAAGGCGCACTGGACCGCGCTGTTCCAGGTCCATGCCGATCGCATCATCGACGCGATCGCGCCCGGGCGGATCGATTTCATGCGCGACTTCGCGTTGCCGTTCTCAGGCGAATGCCTGAAGTCGATCACCGGCCTCACCAATATCGGCTTTGCCGACATGGACGCCTGGTCACAGGGCATGATCGAGGGCATCGCCAATTACAGCGGCGACGCGGCCGTCGAGGCGCGTTGCCATGCGGCGACGTCGGGCATCGATGCCGCGATCGACGACATCCTGCCGGTGATGCGCAAGCATCCCGACCAGAGTATCCTCGGCGTGCTCCTCGCGTCCGGCATGGCGATGGAGAGCGTGCGCGCCAACGTCAAGCTCGCGATCTCCGGCGGCCAGAACGAGCCGCGCAAGGCGATCGCCGGCACGGTGTGGGCGCTGCTGAGCCATCCCGACCAGCTCGATCTCGTGCGCAAGGGCGAGGTGACGTGGCTCCAGGCCTTCGAGGAATATGCCCGCTGGATCTCGCCGATCGGCATGTCGCCGCGGCGCATCGCAAAGCCGTGGTCGATCCGCGACGTCGCCTTCGAAACCGATGAACGCGTATTCCTCATGTTCGGCTCCGCCAACCGCGACGAGAAGCACTTTGAACGCGCCGACCAGTTCGACGTGCGGCGTGATACGGCCAAGAGCGTCGCGTTCGGCGCCGGTCCGCATTTCTGTGCCGGCGCCTGGGCCTCCCGCGCCATGATTGCCGACGTCGCACTGCCGACCTTGTTCGCCCGTGCCGGCCGGCTCGAGATCGCCGACGACGAGCCGGTACGGATCGGCGGATGGGCCTTTCGCGGGCTGCAGAATCTACCGGTGAGATGGCTGCATTAGGCCGGCAGGGACCGGTCCATCCGCAACGCCGCCACGATGCCATCCTGCTCCTGTTTTGCCCGACGAGTCAAGGTCAATTTCGGATAAGCGTAAGTCATTGTTTTCGCGCGCCCCGGCTACTGTGCATGGGGTTGTTTTCGCGATTTTTAATTTCTCGGCTCGGTTGCGTGCGTTTTTCACATTCGCGTGCGGAAAAATATCCCCTGCGTTCGCTCCGTGGATCGAAAGATTAATCATGCGCTCCGCCACGTGCGCAGTGCATGCATCGCTATTTTTCCGCGCGTCTCGACACCTCCGATAAGCCGCCCCATCATTCCCGAGCACGAATGAAGGACGGCCGCACGCGGCCGGGAGTGTCGGATGCAACGTCGGGACTTTCTCAAACTATCCGTTGGAACTGCGGCAGCGGCGGCATTGGGTTCAAGCGCCAAAGCACAAGGCGCGGTGAAGGACATTCGTGTCGGCTACCAGAAGACCGGCGTGCTGGTTATCACGCGTCAGCAGGCCGCCCTGGAAAAGCATTTCGCGCCCCTGGGCATCGACGTGAAATGGGTCGAGTTCTCGTCGGGGCCTCCGATGATGGAGGCAATGAATGTCGGTAGCATCGATTTCGGCGCGGTCGGCGACTCCCCGCCGGTGTTCGCCCAGGCCGCGGGCGCGGCGATCGTCTATGCCGCCGGCCAGCCCATCACCAACGGGCAGGGCATCCTGGTGCCGAAGGATTCGCCGATCCGCGGCATCGCCGACTTGAAAGGCAAGCGCGTCGGCTTCACCAAGGGCTCCAGCGCCCACAACATCGTGGTGCAGACGCTCGAGAAAGCCGGCCTGACCTATGCCGATATCACGCCGGTCTATCTGACGCCGCCGGATGCCGGGCCTGCCTTTGCCAATGGCAGCATCGAGGCGTGGGCGATCTGGGATCCGTATTTCGCGATCGGCGAGACCAAGCAGGGCGGCCGCATCCTGATCAATGCGCGCGAAGTCACCAAGACCAATTCCTTCTTCATCGCCAACCGCGATTTCGCCAGGAATCACGGCGCCATCCTGCAGCAGATCATCGATGTGACGACCGCGGCTGGTCAATGGGCCGAACAGCACCGCGACGAGGTCGCCAAATCGCTCGCCGCGATCACCGGCGTCCCGCTGGACATCCAGACCCTCGCCGCCAATCGCGCGAATTTCGTGGTCGGCCCGGTCACCGACGACATCGTCACGACCCAGCAGGGCGTCGCCGACCGCTTCCACAAGCTCGGCCTGATCCCGAAGCCGATCGTGATCCGCGACATCGTCTGGCGCAACCCGGCAGCCTGATCGTGCCAACCAATCTCCCCATCTCAAAGGGTTTGAACATGAGGCGTATCATCCAGCGTCTGATCGCGGCCATCGTGCTGTCGATCGGCATCGTCGCCGCCGCGGTCGGCACCTCCTACGGACAGGACAAGGTCGTCCGCATCGGCTACCAGAAATACGGCAAGCTGGTGCTGCTCAAGAGCAAGGGCACGCTGGAGCCGAAGTTAGCTGCCGACGGCTACAAGGTGGTGTGGACCGAATTCCCCTCCGGCCCGCCGCTTCTCGAGGCGCTCAATATCGGCGCGATCGATTTCGGCAACACCGGCGAAGCCCCGCCGATCTTCGCGCAAGCCGCCGGCGCGCCGATCCAGTATGTCGCCTACGAGCCGCCGGCGCCGAAGGGCGAGGCGATCCTGGTGCCAAAAGACAGCCCGCTGAAATCCATCGCCGATCTCAAGGGCAAGAAGGTCGCGCTCAACAAGGGCTCCAATGTCCACTACCTCCTGGTCAAGGCGCTGGAGAAAGCCGGCGTCAAATATTCCGAGATCGAGCCTGTGTTTCTGGCGCCGGCCGATGCGCGCGCCGCCTTCGAGCGCGGCGCAGTCGATGCATGGGTGATCTGGGATCCGTTCCAGGCCGCCGCGGAAGCCGCCACCAGCGCCCGCACGCTTACCGACGGCACCGGCATCGTCGCCAACTACCAGTTCTATTTTTCCTCGAAGAAATTCCTCGAAGCCAATCCGAGGATTGTCGACGCCGTGCTGGCCGAGCTGAGCGCGGTCGACGATTGGGCCAAGGGCGATATCCACGCGGTTGCCGAGCAGCTGGCGCCCTCGATCGGCCTGTCAGTCCCGGTGGTCGAGGTCGCGCTGAAGCGGCAATCCTACGGCATCAAGCCGCTGACCGATGCCGTCATCGCCGATCAGCAGCAGGTCGCGGACGCGTTCTTCGCGCTCAACCTGATCCCCAAATCCATCAAGATTTCCGACGTGGCGCGGAAGCCAGGATCATGAGCAAGCAAATGAGCAAGCAAACGAACGCCAACATCCTCTGGTTCCTGCCGACCCACGGCGACGGCCGCTATCTCGGCACCGGCATCGGCGGCCGCGAGGTCAATTTCAACTATCTACGCCAGATCGCGCAGGCCGCCGACCAGCTCGGCTATTTCGGCGTGCTGCTGCCGACCGGGCGGTCTTGCGAGGATTCCTGGATCGTGGCGTCCTCGGTCGCGCCGTTCACCGAGCGGCTGCGCTATCTCGTGGCGGTCAGGCCCGGCCTGCAATCGCCGAGCGTGGCCGCGCGCATGACCGCGACGCTCGACCGCATCACCAACGGCCGGCTTCTGGTCAACGTCGTCACCGGCGGCGATCCCGTCGAGAACAAGGGCGACGGCATCTTCCTCGCCCATGACGAGCGCTACGAGGTTACCCGCGAGTTCCTCAGCGTCTATAGCGAGCTGCTCGCCGGCAGGACCGTCAATGTCGAGGGCAAGCACATCCATGTCGAAGGCGGAAAGCTGCTGTTTCCTCCGGTGCAGTCGCCGCGTCCGCCGCTCTATTTCGGCGGCTCGTCGGATGCCGGCATCGACGTCGCCGTCGACACCGTCGACAAATATCTGACCTGGGGCGAACCGCCGGCCTTGGTAGCCGAGAAGATCGCGAGGGTGAGGGAGGTCGCAGCAGCTCGCGGTCGAAAACTATCCTTCGGCATCCGGCTCCACGTGATTGTCCGCGAGACCAATGACGCGGCTTGGCGAGCGGCCAATGAGCTGATCAAACATGTCAGCGACGAGACCATCGCGACCGCGCAGAAGAACTTTGAGCGGATGGATTCGGTTGGCCAGCAGCGCATGGCGCAGCTTCACGGCGGCAAGCGCGACAAGCTCGAGATCGCTCCGAACCTATGGGCCGGTGTCGGCCTCGTGCGCGGTGGCGCCGGCACGGCGCTGGTCGGCGACGCCCAGACGGTCGCGGCCCGTATCAAGGAGTATCAGGACATTGGCATCGATACCTTCATCATGTCGGGCTACCCGCATCTGGAGGAAGCCTATCGTTTCGCCGAGCTGGTGTTCCCGCTGCTCTCGCTGGAGCAGCCCAGCAACGTGACCAGGCTTCACTTCAACGGTGGTCCTTTTGGTGAAACGGTCGGCAGCGATTATCGTCCGCAGCAGCAGGTATCGCAATCATGAGCCTGATCGACAACGTTTCGCTCCCGCGCGGTTTGCGGCTGCCGCGCGTGGACGGCCTGATCCAGTGGATCGTGCCGCTCGCCATCATCGCGATCTGGCAGGTCGCCGGCGTCACCGGCTTCGTGCCGACGCGGGTGCTGCCGGCGCCGAGCGACGTGTTGCTTGCGGGCTGGAAGCTGCTGCTCTCCGGCGAGCTCGTTCGCAACATCTGGGTCTCGTTCTGGCGCGCCTCGATCGGCTTCCTGATCGGCGGCAGCATCGGCTTTGCCTTCGGCCTCGCCAATGGCCTGTCGCAGCTGTCGTCAAAGCTCACCGACACCACGCTGCAGATGGTGCGCAACGTGCCGCATCTGGCGCTGATCCCGCTGGTCATCCTGTGGTTCGGCATCGACGAGAGCGCGAAGCTGTTTTTGGTCGCGCTCGGCGTGTTCTTCCCGATCTACCTCAATACGCTGCACGGCATCCGCACCGTCGATCCCCAGCTGATCGAGATGGGCCGCATCTACGGCATGAGCGACGGCGAGCTGTTTCGCCGGGTGATCTTCCCGGGCGCGCTGCCCTCGATCTTCGTCGGCATCCGCTTCGCGCTCGGCATCATGTGGCTGACCCTGATCGTCGCCGAGACCATCGCGGCGTCCTCGGGCCTCGGCTACATGGCGATGCAGGCGCGCGAGTTCATGCTGATCGACGTCGTGGTGCTCTCGATCCTGATCTACGCGCTGCTCGGCAAGCTCGCCGACAGCGCCTCCCGCGTGCTGGAGCGCCTGACGCTCTCCTGGCACCCCGCTTATTGGAAACGCTGAGCAGACATACTGGGAATCACATGCAGACAGCCCTTCGTACCTCCCTTCCGGACACCGAACTCGCCAGCCGTTCCCATTTCGCGCCTCACGCCCGCGTCGTGCGCGAGGAGCGCCCAGTGCAAACGAGCGGCCTGCCGCTCAGCATCCGTGGCCTGCGCAAATCCTACGGCGACAACGAGGTGCTGCGCGGCATCGACCTGCACATCCCCGCCGGCCAGTTCGTCGCCATCGTCGGAAAAAGCGGCTGCGGCAAGAGCACGCTGCTGCGCCTCATCGCGGGCCTGGAGAAGTTCGACGCCGGCAGTATCTCGCTCGGCGACGCCGTGAAGCCCGAGGATATTCGCGTGATGTTCCAGGAGCCGCGGCTGTTGCCTTGGGCCCGCGTTCTCTCCAATGTCGAGGTCGGCCTCGGTCGCGATCGTTCATCCAGTGATGCGCATACACGCGCCGATAAGGCGTTGACCGAAGTCGGACTGACCGACAAGCGCGACCAGTGGCCCTCGGTACTGTCGGGCGGCCAGAAGCAGCGCGTAGCTCTTGCCCGCGCGTTGGTCTCGCGTCCCCGTGTGCTCGCCTTCGACGAGCCGCTTGGCGCGCTGGACGCGTTGACCCGCATCTCGATGCAGCGGTTGTTGGAGCGCGTCTGGCGCGACCAGGGCTTTACCGCGATCCTGGTGACCCACGATGTCGCCGAGGCGGTCGCGCTGGCCGACCGGGTGCTGGTGATCGAGGAAGGGCGGATCGCCCACGACGTTGTGGTTAACACGGCCCGACCGCGCGAACGCGGCTCGGCCGAGCTCGCGGGTCTCGAAGGCTCGATCCTGAGCCACCTTTTGTCGGCGGACGATCGTACCTAGATAGACAGGGACCCCGCTTGGGGACGAAGCCATGAATGTAGTGCCCCGCGATCTCATGACCGAAAATGCCGTCTCCTCCGCCGATTTCCGCGGCGCCATGCGCCACCTTACCGGCGGCGTCAGCGTCATCACCGCCGGACGGGGCAAGGACATCACCGGCATGACCGTCACCTCGGTCAGCTCGTTCTCGGTCGATCCGCCGACGCTGATCGTCAGCATCAACCGCGACGCCTCCTCCTTCCCGCTGATCCGGCGCCACGGCGCCTTCGGCGTGAACATCCTCGCGGCCGATCAGCTCGACATCGCCGAGCGCTTTGCCGGCAAGGGCGGGCTCAAGGGTGCCGATCGTTTCGCGGGCGCCAGATGGGTGACGGCGGTCTCGGGTGTTCCGCTGCTGGTTGGCGCATTGTCCGCCGTCGATTGCGAGGTCGAGGAGATCTTCGAGCGCCATTCGCACGGGATCATCATCGGGCGTGTCAGAGACGTCAGGAATTCGACCCGCAACGCTGCGCTGGCCTATTGGCACGGCCAGTACGTGGCGGTGGATCAGGACGAAGACGCACTCCGGCTTGCGGACGTCAGCGTTCCCACCCAGGTCCGGCGCGGCATTTGATCGCCGCCGGCGACAGGCCGTGCAGGCTGGCGTTTTCCTCCTCATCGCTCTAGAAGCGCTGCCTGAGCCTCCCGCCGGGACAGCAATGGAGCGCAATGATGAAACGCGTCGCGACCTGGGCCTTCTATGCGGTCGGCGCGCTCGCGATCGCCTATCTCGCGCTCTATGCCTATGCGATGTTCAGCGGCCATCCGATCGTGCCGGGCGACCCCATCCAGATCTTCCGCAGGCCGGATGCGCCGAGCTATTCGTGAGGTTTTCGCGGGCGGGCGCGGCACCTGTTTTTACCCCCGCAAGATCGCCAGCGCCAGCGCCTGTGCGCGCGGCACGATGCTGTCGAGCTCGAGATATTCCTCCGGCGAGTGCGCGAGCCCGCCGACCGGGCCGAGCCCGCAGATGGTCGGTGTCCCGACCGCGGCGGTGAAGCCGGAATCGGCGCAGCCGCCGGAGAACTCGCCCTGGAGCGTGGTGAGGCCGGCCTGCCTTGCGGCGGCCTGATAGTTCTCGAACAGCGCCCTTGAATCGGCGCTCTGTACCACCGGCACGAACTCGCCTTTGACCGTCAGCGTCGCGCTGGTGCCAGGAACGTAGGACGTCGCGATGATGGTCTCGATCGCGGCCATCACCCTCGCGCGGTCCGCCGGATCGACGTAGCGCAGGTCGATCTGTCCTTCGGCGTAAGGCGCCGTCGTGTTGACGGACTGCCCGCCCGAGACGAGGCCGACATTGAGCGTGATGCCCTTGTCGAGATCAGTCAGCGCGTGGATATGGACGATCTTGTGCGCGAGCTCGCCGATCGCGCTGACGCCGGCGGCGAAATTGGCGCCGGAATGCGCGGCTTTGCCGGTGATCGCGACATGCATGAAGATGCCGCCCTTGCGCCCCGTGACGATATTGCCGGTCGGGCGGCCCGGCTCGGAATTGAACACGGCGCGCGCGGCGCGCCCTTCGCGCTCGATCACCGGCCGCGAGGAGGGCGAGCCGATCTCCTCGTCCGAGGTGATCAGCAGCTTGATCGGGTGCGGGTTGCCGCCGAATTTGTGGAACGCGGTTGCGACGAATATGTTCATGACGACGCCGGACTTCATGTCGGCAACACCAGGACCATAGGCGCGCTTGTCTTGAATCGTGAACGGACGCCGCGCGGCCTCGCCCTTGCCGAACACGGTGTCGCGATGTCCCATCAACAGCACCGGCTTCTCGTTGCTGCCGGGCTTTGCGACTTCGGCATGGATGGCATCGCCGAATGTGGCATGGCTTTCGCGCCGGAACGGAATGCCATGCTCGGCGAAATGCCGCTCGAACCGCGCCCCGACCGCATCGACGCCTTCCTTGTCATACGACCCGGAATCGATGTTCACGACATCGCGCAGCAGGTCGATCATCGCCTGCCGCTGCGTCGCCAGCCAGTCCGTGATTTGAGCTTGAGACATGTTGACCCTCGCGTGGTTCTCACGCGGGCTTATAGGGCCTGGCGCCGGTGTGACCTAGTCGGAGAACGCGGTGCGGCCATGTCGCCGGTCCACGGAATTGGACGCACCGTGCCTTCCACGTCGTCCCGGCTTTCGCCAGAACGAAGTTGAGCGTGTGGCAACCGGCTAACGCCTCGGCTCCGCCATCGCTTCCACGCCGCGAAGCTGCGTGGCGACGGTCAGCGCGCCGATCTTCCGGCCCATCTCCTTGCCGATCTCGGTCGAGAACCGATAGTGAAAGCCGGCCCAGATACGGGCGTTGGAGACTTCGTCGCTATAGTCCTGGAGCCGCGTCCATTTGCGGGTGACGCCTGGTGCCGTGGGGCTGGTCACCGAGAACTCGCCGAAATCTCCAACGATGGTCTGGAGCACGGTCGAAATCGCTGCCGACGTAATGCAGTGAGCACAGGGATATTCCGGATGCATCGGCGTGTCCCCCAGCGGCAGCCAGGATGCGTCGCGAGGCGTCGCTGCGTTCGATGTCAGGTCGGCGTTGCGTATGGCCGTGATCGGCCGCCAGAAATTGTAGTGGTACTTCGCGTCGAAAACGGCAACGAAGGCGTCGTTGCCGGCAATTGACGTCAGCGCGTACAGCCGGGCGCAGTCGACGAGATCCATGCCCTTGGCCGTTGCCGCCTGCCTCACGATCGGATTGTAGGTGCGGGCACCGACAAAGAACCAAAATCGACCGACCGTGGTTTGCTCGGGCGTCCGGATCACACTTGTTCGGCTGCCGACCTCGCGGATTTCGTTGACGTCCCGGGTCCACAGCTCTGAACCGAGCGCCGGCGGCGGGCCGGGGCGATACTGAGATCCGGACGTCATGACCCAGGGCGTCGTCGCGCCCGCGATCGAGAACAGCGGGACGGTCGTCGGAACGTAGGCACCCGCCGTTGTCAGGGGCCGGTAAGTTTCAAGGGCGGCGCTGCCATCGTTCTCACGAAGCGCGATGATCTGCATCGCGGCCTCCTTGCCGAGGCCGATGCCCGCGATCTTGGACTCGCCGTCGGCGATCGGCACCAGAGAACTCGTCAGCGCCGCATCCAGCTCCGGCTTGAGGTCCGGATAGAGCGACAGCAGCACGTCGTGAGCCGCAACTGCGGCCGCAGCTTCCCGCGACGTCGAACGATCCGCGGATAGGGCAAGCTTGTAAGGCGCGTACCGGCGATCGATCGCGTTGACCGCCTCGAACGTCGCGACGTGCATCATAGACAAGGCACGGCTGTGGGGCGCTGGAAGGATTTGCTTTTCAGTGGCGATCGCGTCGGCCTTTGCATTCCAATCCATGATCACGTCGGCGCGCGCAAGCGGCGCCGACGCTGCGAGCAGCGTTACAATCAATGAGAGGCGGAAGATGGTCCACGACGAGTTCTTCATGGGATGCCCTTTCGATGTAAAGGACGTTTCGCGAGACCAATGCGGCTCTGCCCGACATCACGTCGCGCGGCTCGAGGACTTTAACCATCTTGTTGTGGTTTGATTGTGAACTGCTTCACGCGGCGGAAGAGTAGCTCCGAATGGGTCGGCGTGGCTTACCGTTCGCACTGAGTAATGGATCCTGACTTTCGCCGGAAGCCACGGATTGTGGTGACTGCTTTGCGTTCTTCTCAAAGAAAAATGCCCGGGACCAGCCCGGGCATTCGTTTCTCTCAGTCAGCGAAGAGCGCCTACGCCCCCACCATCGGCATGCGTGGATATTCACCCGGCGTTCCCGCTGGCGTGATCGGAATGCCGCCGTCGGAATATTCGTTGAGCTTGTTGCGCAGCGTACGGATCGAGATGCCCAGGATATTGGCGGCATGGGTCCGGTTGCCGAGGCAGTGCTTCAGCGTCTCCAGGATCAGGTCACGCTCGACGTCGGCGACGGTGCGGCCAACCAGGGCCCGCGTCACCTGCTCGGCGGCCATGGTGGCATGGGCCACGGCCGGCACGGTTTTGGCGAGGTCGAGGCGGTCGCCGTCGGGCGTGAGGATCGCATCGGCGCCGATCTCGTCGCCCTGCGCCATCAGGACCGACCGGTGCATGGTGTTTTCGAGTTCGCGGACGTTGCCCTGCCAGCGGTTGGTGGAGAGCACCCGGCGCGCTTCCGCCGAGATCGGGCGCATCGGCACGCCGTTGGCTTCGGCGTATTTCTTCACGAAGTGCTGGGCGAGCTCGAGAATGTCGGCGGGACGCTCGCGCAGGGGCGGAATCTTCAGGTTCACGACGTTGAGCCGGAACAAGAGGTCCTCGCGGAACGTGCCTTCGCGCACCGCGTCGACCAGGTTGCGGTTCGAGGTCGCGATGATGCGGATGTCCACCGGGACGGGCTTGGTGCCGCCGACACGGTCGATCACGCGCTCCTGGATGGCGCGGAGCAGTTTGGATTGCAGGCGGACGTCCATCTCCGAGATTTCGTCGAGCAGCAGCGTGCCGCCGGTTGCCTCCTCGAACTTGCCGATGCGGCGGGCGATTGCGCCGGTGAAGGCGCCCTTCTCGTGGCCGAACAGCTCGGACTCCAGCAGATGCTCGGGGATCGCGGCGCAGTTGATCGAGATAAACGGGCGCTTGGCACGGGCCGAGCGGGTGTGGACGTAGCGAGCCAGCACTTCCTTGCCTGTCCCGGATTCGCCGGTGATCATCACCGAAGCGTCCGAGCCTGCGATCTGCTGGGCGAGCTTGATCACCTTGGCCATCGCCTCGTCGCGATAGACCAGCTCGCGGGAATCGTTGGCGACGGCAGCCAGCACCGCCGCGATCAGTTCCGGGTCCGGCGGCAGCGGGATGTATTCCTTGGCGCCGGCGTGGATCGCGGCGACCGCGGCGCGGGCGTCGTTGGTGATGCCGCAGGCGACGATCGGCGCGTGGATGTGCTCGGCCTCGAGCCGCATCACGAGATCGCGGATGTCGAGGGCGACGTCGACCAGCAGCAGGTCGGCACCCTTGCCGCCGCGCAGCACGCGCATTGCCTGTTCGTTATCCTCGGCGTGGGTCACGGTGGCGCCGTTCGCCATCGCGATCTTGGTGGCGGTGGTGAGCTGGCCCTTCAATGTGCCAACGATGAGAAGCCGCATATCAGTCTCCTGTCCGTCTGGTCGCGCTGCCGCGCGTCGCCGCTTTAGGCGCGTTCAGTCTTGATGATTTCGGTCATGGTCACGCCGAGCTTGTCCTCGACCAGGACCACTTCGCCGCGGGCGACCAGCTTGTTGTTGACATAGATGTCGATGGCCTCGCCGACGCGCCGGTCGAGCTCGAGCACGGTCCCGGGTCCGAGCTTCAACAGCTCGCTGACGTCCATCTTGGAGCGGCCGAGCACGGCCGAGACCTGCACCGGAACGTCGAACACGGCCTCGAGGTCGGCGGCGGCGCGCGTCGCGTATTCGTCCTCGTTGTAGCCGACGTCGGTGCCGGTAGGCGGCATCGGGCCGTTGAGATCGGGCAGCGGGACCTGTCCGTCAGTGTCGCTCATGGCTTAACTCCCCCTGCGGGACGCAACATAGCGTCCCACCATTTCGTCGATCTTGGCCGTGATGGCGGCGCGCTCCAGCACGACGCCGCCATCGGCCCATTCGATCCGGCAGTCGCCGGTGGCAATCTCGGGTTCGGCCAGAATCACCAGCCGGCCTTCGAAGCCGTTCTGCCTGGCCAGGCGCTCGATGTTCTCGCGCGCGGAATCGTAGAGCGCGTCGTTGATGCGGACGACGAGATGCGGCGTCGCGACCAGATGCGAGAAGCAGTCCTTGACCAGCGCGACGATCTCGCCGAGCGGCTCGGCGGCGACCAGATCGGCGCACAGCTTGCGCGCCACCGCGACCGCGACGTCGACCGCCTCGGTTTCCATCTTGGATTCGATGTTGCCGATGCCCGAAGCGATGCCGCGGATGGCGATGTTGATCTCTTCCATGGCGAGCGCGACACGGCGGTCGCTCTCGGCCTTGGCCTCGCGCTGGCCGGCGGCGAAGCCGTCCTGATAGGCGCGCGCCTCGGCTTCCGCGACCTTCTGGGCGATCTCGGCCGCGGTTGCGGCCTTCTCGCGCGTCCGGTCGGGCGCGGCGAAGTCGTTGTCGAACAGGAATTTTGCCGGAGCGGCCATCAATACACCAGCTCGTCGTCGGCGCGGTTCTTGGTCAGCATGATCTCGCCCTTGGCGGCGAGATCCTTGGCGAGGTTGACCAGCAGCGCCTGAGCCTCGTCGACGTCGCGCAGGCGGACCGGGCCCATCGCCGCCATGTCGTCCTGGAGCATTTTTGCCGCACGCGAGGACATGTTGCCGAAGAAGAAGTTGCGGACGTCCTCGTTGGCGCTCTTGAGCGCGACGCCGAGCTTGTCCTTGTCGACATTGCGCATCAGGGTCTGGGCGGAGCCGGAGTCGAGCTTCACGAGGTCGTCGAAGGTGAACATCAGCGCCTTGATGCGCTCGGCCGATTCGCGATTGTCCTCTTCCAGCGAGGTGATGAAGCGGGTTTCGGTCTGGCGGTCGAAATTGTTGAAGATTTCCGCCATCACCTCGTGGGCGTCGCGTCGGCGGGTCTGTGACAAATTGGACATGAATTCGGTGCGCAGCGTCTTCTCCACGCTCTCGATCACCTCCTTCTGCACCGCCTCCATCTTCAGCATGCGGTTGACGACGTCGAGCGCCAGGTCCTCCGGGAAGATGCCGAGCACGCGCGCGGCGTGTTCCGGCTTCAGCTTCGACAGCACCACCGCGATAGTCTGCGGATATTCGTTCTTGAGATAGTTGGCGAGCACCTCTTCCTGCACGTTGGAGAGCTTCTCCCACATGTTGCGGCCGGCGGGGCCGCGGATTTCGTCCATGATGCCGTTGACGCGCTCGGGTGCCAGGTATTGCTGGAGCAGCCGTTCGGTGGCGTCGAAATTGCCCATCAGCGCGCCGGAGGCCGACATCCGCGAGACGAATTCGAGCAGCATGTCCTCCACGGTGTCGACCTCGACAGTGCCGAGCGTCGACATTTCCAGGGAGAGCTGGCGCACCTCGTCGTCGTCGAGCAGCGACCAGATCTTGCCGCCATATTGCTCGCCGAGCGCCAGCATCAGGATCGCGGCGCGCTTCGGCCCCGCCACCGCTTCGGTCTTCGCGCCTCCGCGGCTGCCCGCACGCTGACCGAGCGTGGAGATCACGCTGGTGATGTCGTTGGAATTGGCGTTTTGCAGGGCGGCGGCCATATCAGATCACTTCTCGATTATTTCGTGGGTTCGGTCAGCCATTGGCGGATGATGGCGACGGTCTCGTTGGGATTGCGCTCGGCGAGTTCGCCGACGCGATGGACGGATTGGGCATGGACCTGGCCCTGGACCGTGGCGACGTCGATCGCGCTCGCGGCGCCGCTCGGCAAGAGCGCCTGGCTGGCAGGCGCGGCCTCGTCGCTCGCCGGACCGGTGAGGGCGCCGGAGATGGCGGCTGCGACTTCGTCGGATGCCAGGATGCGCTTGACCAGCGGCCGGACCACCAGGAACAGCACGACCAGGCCGAGCAGCATCATCACGCCGAGCTCGACGAAGTACATGACGTCGTCCTTGGTGAACTGGAGCATGCCGAGTAAGCCGCTCGGCTCGGCGATCGGGGGGGTGGAGGGGGCATCGGCAAAGCGCAGATTGACCACCTCGACCTGGTCGCCGCGCTTCTGGTCGAAGCCGATCGCCGAGCGCACCAGCGTGGCGATGCGGTCGAGCTGCTCCTTGGTGCGGTCCTGGTAGGCCAGATCGCCCTTCTCGTTCTTGGAGTAGATGCCGTCGACCAGCACCGCGACCGAGATGCGGTTAACCCGGCCGGCCTCGGTCACTTCGGTCTTGGTGGTGCGGGAGATCTCGTAATTGTTGGTCTCTTCGCTCTTCTTGCTCTGGTCCTTGGCCGCGACGCCGCCGTTCTGCTGGTTGCCCGGCAACTCGTTGTTGACGGTGACCTGGCCGTTGTTGTCGGCGGTCATGCTCTGCTCTTCGCGGGTCTGGCTCGAGCGCAGCACGCGGCCTTCGGGATCGTACTTGTCCGAGGTCTGGGTGACCTTGTTGAAGTCGAAATCGGCGGAGAGCTGGACCCGGGCGCGTCCCGTGCCCACCACGGAGGAGACGATGTCCTCGACCTGCTTGCGCATCCGCTTCTCGAAGGCGGTGCGGCGCTCGTCGCCGATCTGCTGGTCCGGATCGGTCTGGGCGCCGTCGGCGAGCAGCTGCCCGGTCTCGTCGACGATCGAGACCCGCTGCGGCTTCAGCCCGTTCACGGCCGAGGCGACGAGGTGGCGGATGGCGCGGATCTGCTGGGCTTCCAGCGCGCCGCGGACCCGCACCACGATCGAGGCCGACGGCTCCGGCGCCTCGCGCGAGAACAGCGGGCGCTCGGGCAGCACCAAATGGACGCGGGCGGCCTGGATGCGGTCGATGGCGCGGATGGTGCGGGCGAGCTCGCCTTCCAGCGCGCGGAGATGGTTGATGTTCTGGACGAAAGAGGTGGTGCCGAGCGCATCCGACTTGTCGAACACCTCGTAGCCGACGCCGCCGCCCTTGGGCAGGCCGCCCTCGGCGAGCTTCATCCGCAGCCGGGTGACCTTGTCCTTGGGCACCATGATGATGGTGCCCTCGTTGCGCAGCTCGAACTGGATGCCCTGGCGCTCCAGGTCCTTGATGATGCCCGAGGAGTCCTCGACGC
Source organism: Bradyrhizobium sp. WU425 (assembly GCF_021052305.1). Taxonomy (NCBI): domain Bacteria; kingdom Pseudomonadati; phylum Pseudomonadota; class Alphaproteobacteria; order Hyphomicrobiales; family Nitrobacteraceae; genus Bradyrhizobium; species Bradyrhizobium sp. WU425. The sequence continues at coordinate 1,927,539 of NZ_CP088089.1, forward strand.
TCAGGTCGGTGAACAGCGTCGTCATCTGCGGCGTGGTGACGCGCATGATGACGAACGCGAAAAAGCCGACGAGCGCGGCGGTGACCGCGATCATCGCCCCGAACCGGGCGGCTCCGATACCCTTCAGAAAGTCCGCAAGACCTTGCAAGCAACCGCCCCGACAGATTCGGCTGCTTTCACAGGAAAGGCCGACTGGGCAATTATTGCCTAGGTGATGGTTTCGATATGGTTAACGAAGGTTAAGAGCTGCGACAAAAGTCGCGCCAAAACGGAGCATGAAAAAAATCGGCCTCGCAAGGCGAGGCCGATTTTAGTCAAAAGCCGCAGATTTCCGGATTGCCTACTGGCGATATTGTTGGATACGGGTGGTGCGAAGTCCCGCCAGACCATGCTGGTCGATCGAAAACTGCCAGGAGAGGAATTCGTCAACCGTCAGCGTATAACGGCTGCAGGCCTCCTCGAGGGAGAGAAGACCACCACGGACTGCGGCGACGACCTCGGCCTTGCGGCGGATGACCCAGCGTTTGGTGCCGGGTGCAGGCAGATCCGCAATCGTCAACGGACTACCGTCCGGCCCGATGACGTATTTTACCCTCGGGCGATGGGGTTCTGTCATGGCGTACTCACAAACTCTCAACCACTGAACTCACTCAGGAACCCTACGCGCGCCGGCTTAAAAATCCGCTAAGCCTAAGGCTTCAATACAATTCTCGTTGAAAATGGCTGGAACGCAGCCGACTCGGCCGGCGGGACGGTACGTCCAGGCGGGCCGAGGGGGTGTTCGTAAATACTTTACTAACAAACGAGGCCTGCGCGGGGTGTCGCAGAGCCTCAATTGTCGTCCTGGCGAACGCCAGGACCCATTACCCCAGGGAGGAGTCGCTACAACGACTCGGGGTTACTTCGTCGAACCAAACGACTTCGGTGGTTTCGCCAGGACGACACCGAATATCCAGCGGCATTCCGCCTTTAATTACTCGTCGTCGCGATGATGCTCTTGACCTGGCTCAGCGTGTAGCTGGCGCCGTCGATGGTCAGCAGCGGCGGCGACTGGGTCAGGTCGACGGATGACACCGTGCCCTGCACCTGCGCAGCGATGCCGACATTGTTGTTGGCGACATCCTTGCCCGTGGCCGAGATCGTGTACTTGCCGTCGGGCCATTGCGTGCCGTCATTGCCCTGGCCGTTCCAGGTGAACGGAACGTCGGTGCCGGCGCCGGCGGTGTATTTGCCGGTGAACACGGTCTGGCCGCTGGCATTGGCGATGGTGATGTCGACGGTGGCGTCGCTCGGCACGTTGAGATGCCAGGTCGCCGACGAATTCGTCATGGTCCCGGTGGTGCCGTCGACCAGGGCGGTCTTGCCGACGAAGCCCAGCGCCTGGGTCGCCTGCGTGGTCTGCTGCAGGGTGACGAGCTGGGACAGCGAGTCGTTGGTCTTGAGCTGCTGCTCGACCCCGGCGAACTGCACCAGCTGCTGGGTGAACTGGTTGGTGTCGAGCGGATCGAGCGGGTTCTGGTTCTGTAGCTGCGTCGTCAGCAGCGTCAGGAAGGTCTGGAAGTTGCCGGCGAGCGTCGCGCCGGTGGTCGAGCCCAGGCTTGGGTTCGACGAGGATTTCGGCAGGTCGGTCGTGCCCGAGACGACGGACGGGGCGGTGGCGGCATTCGTGGTGGTCATGATCGAATACTCCTCACACTCTGATGTCGACGCCGCTGCTCGATCCGAGCATGCGGCCGTAGCTGCGCCCGACCGGGGCCGCGGGAACTGCGTCCTCGTCGCTGACGATCAGCCGGCGGGCATTGCCGCCATTGTCGTTGTTCTGGCCGGAGTTCTGGCCCGATGAATTCTGGTCGCGCAGACTGAAGGACAGCCCGTTGCTGCCGGTCTTCAGGCCGGCATCGTCGAGCGCGCGCTGCAATTGGGGAGCGTCTTGCCGCAGCATCTGCAGCGTCTCCGGCTTCTCGACGGTGAGATGCGAGGTGACCTGTCCGTTGCGGTCGACATTGATGCGGACGTCGATGCGGCCGAGGTCGAGCGGATCGAGGCTGATGTCGAACCGGGTCTTGCCCGCGCGTGCGGCGGCGGCAATTTCGATCGGCACGCCGGTGATCGGAATGGCCGTATTGGTGGCTGCGGTCGCCGTGAGCGTCGCGGTCGATGCGGTCGCGGCCGAAGTCGTATTGGTCAGTGACGCCTGCACGGCCGAGGCCGCCTGCGCGCCGGTGTCGGTGGTGGGGACAGCGGCCTGCGTGCCCGCATGGGGATGCGGTGTCGCAGTCGCCGGTGCCGCATCGGCGGTGCGGTCGGAAGTCCCAGCTTTGGTGTCGCCCGCGTTCGCGTCGATCGGCGGCTTGTCGGCGTGCGGATGCGCCGCGGTGGCGGACGCTGCCGTCGCCGAGGTCTGCGCGGCGTTGGCCTTGCCGGTGTCCTGGCCGATATTGGAAACGTCGCTCGCGCCTTGCGCAGTGACTGCGGCCTTGAACGAGGTTTTTGGCGTGCCCTGGTCGACGGCGGCGATCAGGCCGCCATTGGTCTTGGCATCGGCCGCGGTCGAATCGGTGGTCCCGGTCGCGGCATCGGCCAGCACTGCCGAGGTGTCGGCATCGACCTTGGCGCTTGCGGTCTTGGCGGTCTTGTCGCCCGGCGTCGCGGTATCGGTCTTGGTGCCGGCGATCTGCGCTGCGATAGATGCGCTGGCGGCGATGCCGGCGGCGGCAATCGTCAGCGGCGAGGCGGCGGCGCCGGCCACTTGGTTTGCAGCCGCGTTGGAATCGACCGGCACGGCGACCACGAGTGCATTCGGATCGGGTACGGCGGCCTGCGTCGCGTCGACTTGCGCGGCGGCGGCGGTATCGACGGCGGCGGCGAGGCCATCGATGCCGCCGGCCTTGTCCGCATTGGTCTCGTCGGATTTGTCCGCAGATTTGTCGGCCGATTTGGCGTCGGACGCCTCCGGCTTGTCCTTGGTCTTGCTATCAGCCTTGGCCGCATCAGCCGTCGAGTCGTTCTTGGCGTCGCTCTTGGCGTCGTTCTTGATGTCGTTTTTGGCGGGCGCGGAATTGTTGGCGTCGTCGCTGGCCTTGCTCTGCGAGGACTGGTCGCTCGCTGAGCGATCGCGCGGGCTCTTGTCGGAGGCGGAGGACGAGGAATCGGTGCGGCGCGGGGAGTCCTGCACGGAGGACGCCGCGCTGTCGCTGATCGCCTGGGTGTTGCTGTCCACCAGCGAGCCAAAGGAGTCGTTGGACCTGTCTTTCGGCGCTTGCGACCGGGCAGGCTTTTGCTGCGCGCTTGGGACTTGCACGCTTGCCACGACATCTGACGTTCGACCGACCACAGGCAACCCCTTGGAAACATCTTCGCCATGAGAGGTAGCAAGGAGCGGGCCACCCTTGTGGGTAGGAATTTTACCCAATCAAATCAATGCGTTGACGAATTCGCGCCCCGCCGCGGAGCCTCCCAAAGCCCCGCCATTTCTGCCTCCCCGGCAAGAATTGCCGTAAACCTTGCGGGGTCCGTGATTGCTTCACCGGAAGGCCGCCTATATTAAAGAGAGAGCTCTCAACCGCTTTCGACCGGGCAGGCCGCGCCCTTCGGGAACTCTCGGTTCCCGGGGATTGCCTTTGTCCCGCCGGAAGCACCCAGCGGATCGCCCAGCGCCGCCGTCCACAACGCTTTAAGGCCCATGCTCAACAGTCTGGATCTCGAAGGCCGTCCTGAGGATACCAGGGTCGTCGTTGCCATGTCAGGCGGCGTCGATTCATCGACGACGGCTGCGCTTTTGAAGGCGGAAGGCTACGACGTTGTCGGCATCACGCTGCAGCTCTATGACCATGGTGCGGCGACCCATCGCAAGGGCGCCTGCTGCGCCGGCCAGGACATCCATGACGCCCGCGACGTCGCCGCCAAGCTCGGCATTCCCCATTACGTGCTCGACTACGAGGATCGCTTTCGCGAATCCGTCATCGACAATTTCGCCGACAGCTACGCGCTCGGCGAGACGCCGGTGCCGTGCATCGAGTGCAACCGCTCGGTCAAGTTCCGCGACCTCTTGAAGACCGCGCGCGAGCTCGGCGCCACCGCGCTTGCCACCGGCCATTACGTTGCCTCGCGCCGCCGCGACGACGGCTCGCGCGCGCTGGTGTGTGCCGCCGACGCCGATCGCGACCAGAGCTACTTCCTGTTCGCGACCACGCAGGAGCAGCTCGATTATCTGCGCTTTCCGCTCGGCGACATGACCAAGCCCGAGACGCGCGAGCTGGCGCGGCGCTTCGGTCTTGCCGTCGCCGACAAGCACGACAGCCAGGACATCTGCTTCGTGCCGACCGGGCGCTACACCGACATCATCACCCGCCTGCGGCCGAACGCGATGGACCCCGGCGACATCGTCGATCTCGACGGCCGCGTGCTCGGCCGGCACAACGGCATCGCCAATTTCACCATCGGCCAGCGCCGCGGCCTCGGCATCGCAGCCGCCGCGCCGCTGTTCGTGGTGCGGCTGGAGGCCGCCAACCGCCGCGTCGTCGTCGGCCCGCGCGAGGCGCTGAAGATGCACCGCATCGTGTTGCGCGACGTCAACTGGATCGGCGATGGCGACATCGACCGCGCCATCGGCAATGGCCTCGAAATGTTCGTGCGCGTGCGCTCGACCCGCGCGCCCCAGCCGGCGTGGCTGCGCGGCGCGAACGGCCATTACGAGGTCGAGCTCGTCGCCGGCGAAGAGGGCGTTTCGCCGGGACAGGCCTGCGTGTTCTACGACGCACCTGGCGGCCAGGCCCGCGTGCTCGGCGGCGGCTTCATTCAAAGCGCCGCCGCGAAGGCCGCAAGCAGCACGACGAGGCCGCTCGCAGAAGCGGTCCGCGGCTAAGCGCATGATCCGGAAAAGTGTGCAGCGGTTTTCCGAACAGATCATGCGCAAAATAAGAATCTAGGCAGGGCAGGGGGCATGGCAGCAGACATCTCGCGGGCCGGGGTCGAGAAGGCCTATGGCCGCTGGGCGCCGGTCTATGATCTCGTGTTCGGCAAGGTGTTCGACGCCGGCCGGCAGTCGACCATCGCCGAGGCCGATCGCATCGGCGGCCGCATCCTCGACGTCGGCGTCGGCACCGGGCTGTCGCTCTCCGACTATGCGCGCACCACGAAGATTTGCGGGGTCGACATCTCCGAGCCGATGCTGCGCAAGGCGCAATCGCGCGTGCGCGCGATGCGCTTGAGCAATGTCGAGGTGCTCTCGGTGATGGATGCGAAGAACCTCGCCTTCCCCGAAAACTTCTTCGACGCGGTGGTGGCGCAATACGTCATCACCGCGGTGCCCGATCCCGAAGGCACGCTCGACGAGTTCGTGCGCGTCTTGAAACCCGGCGGCGAGCTGATCCTCGTCAACCACATCGGCGCCGAAAAGGGTTTGCGCAAACTCTCCGAGCTGGCGTTTGCGCCGCTTGCTCGCCGCCTTGGCTGGCGCCCGGAATTTCCGTGGCAGCGCTTGGTCGACTGGGCCGCAAAACACGGCGGCGTTACGCTTGCCGAGCGCCGCCCGATGCCGCCGATGGGCCACTTTTCGCTGATCCGCTACCTCAAATCGTGATCGGGGGTGCGGAACACGCGGGCTGACCCGCGCGTTTCCCTCCCATGCGCACGACATCAAACATCATTCTGGCCAGCCTCCTGATCGCCGCCTCCGGCAGCGCGATCGCGCAGGCTCCGCCCGCCCCGGCGACGCCGCCGCAAGCGACCGCGCCGCCATCCCCGCAGCACGCGACCAATTGCACGCCGCAGGATCGCCCGAACCGCTCGGCCGACGGCACCACCACCGGCCAGTCCCGGGAACCGCTCGGCGACAAATTGGCAAAATCGGACGGCGTGCTCTGCCCGCCCTCCGGCGTAGATCCCGAGATGCACGCCCCGGCGCCCAGCACGAACGGCGCCATGCCCGTCATCCCGCCCCCCGGCAGCCCCGGCGGCGACCCGACGGTGCGGCCGAAATAGCTCGTCGCGCCGAAGCCTTGGCGTAGGCGGAGCCTGTTCCGCATCCCAATCTCGTCGTCATGCCCGGGCTCGTCCCGGGCATCCACGTTTTTGTGGCCGCCCGCAAAGGTCGTGGATGGCCGGGAAAAGGTCGTGGACGGCCGGGACAAGCCCGGCCATGACGAATCTGGCCCGAGATTCGGCCCCAAAACACACCCATCCATTCCTGTCCGCGGACTTGTCGCGCCGTCGCCTTGGCGAAGGCGGAAGCTTTAGCCAAAGCGGAAGCAAACTCGGATTGACAGCCCGCCGCCCCCTTCCTTATATGCCGCGCGTTCGCGAGATCGGCTTGTTTCGGCCCTCGCGACCCTGTGGCGGGGTAGCTCAGCTGGTTAGAGCACGGGAATCATAATCCTGGGGTCGGGGGTTCGAGTCCCTCTCCCGCTACCAAAAAATCAGGCACTTCCTGCTAACCTGCGATCCTCGGACTCTCTTGGTACCACATTAGTCCCACCAATTCGCAAGCTGGCGAGCATGAAGCTACGCGCTGCGGAGGGGAAGACGGCGGGGTACATTTAGCGGTTTAGCGCCCGGAGTCGAAGCGTGGCCGCTTCTCAGCGGGCAGAACCCTACGGCTGAGCCGTGCTGCAGCCGACGCGATTGTGCCAGAGCCGCGGAACACGGGGACAAACCTCAGCTCTGCCGATTGCGAATCCCTGCTGCGTGCTAGCCTCGGAACGAGAAGACGGGCCAACGATTCGTCCGGGCAGGAGCAAGCTCGATGCTGATGACGAAGGAAAGACGGCCGGCGACCCGAACGCTGCGCGGATGGGCGCTCAGCGTGCTGCAGGAGGCGGGCGCCATCTACGAATGCGAGGAGCATGGCTGGGCGAAGGACCGGGCCGACCCGCATGCACGCGAGCACGCATTGGATATAGCCAGGCAGGAGCCACCCGAGGGCTTATCTGCGGATCAGGCCGTCGGGCAAGTGCGCGAGGTTTTGCATTCGATCGGCGATACGTGCCCGGAGTGCCCGCCACGTCCCGATTAGGTCCCCTGCGCTGTCGCGCCGCTCGAATGGCGTGCGAGCCTCAAACGCCTTTGGCAAACTTGGACGACGTAACGGATATCAGCGGACTATTGCCAAAAGGCCCTTCAAGCGAGCAAGTCTAGTGCGTTCTCGATCGCTGCGCCGGCTGCGGTGTTGTCGAAGATGCACCAGGTCTCACTAGATGACGACGCAGCACCGAGCCGCAGCTTCAGCGATCGCAGGAACGCCCCGTCGTACGCGGAGTAGTAAATGCGCGGCGCTCCATGCAATCGAAAATAGCGCAGACTAGGCCACCCGCCCGGCAGGTCGGCATCGGTCCCCCGCGCCGGATCCGCGGCGACACGGGCAATCCGACGTTCCCCGAGCCAGGCGCCGACCTCGGGCGTAAACCAGCTGACGTGACGCGGCTCGCACGCGAGAGCGGCTGAGGTCTTTTCCTGCAGCGCGCGGAACAGGAACTCCGCATCGGACTCAACGAACATTTTGCGAGGCGCAAACTGAACGAGCAAAACCCCGAGCTTCGCACCAAGTCCGGCGCTCTCTTCGATGAACCGATCGAGTTCACCCTGCGCAAGCTGTGACGAGTGAGTAACAGACTTCGGCACCTTTACCGAAAAGCGGAAATCATCTGGCGTCGCGTTCGCCCATTTCTCATAGGTCGAACGCCGGTGCGGCTTATGAAATGATGAGTTGATCTCGGTGGCGTTCAACACCCGCGCGTAGCGTTCAAGCTGGCTACCTACCCCGCCAACTCTTTCCTTGCAGACTCGCGGAACATTCCATCCCGCTGTGCCGAGCCGCAGCTCAGCCTTGACATGCGCGGCCTCTTCCATGTCAGTCCGAAACTGCCATCGGGTATCACCGGATGTTTCACAATCTCACGCCGACTTCCGCCGCGTCCCTGCTGTCGGCTTCTTCGCCGCCGCTTCCTTAGCCAGCTTCTTACCGGCGATCGGCATCAGCATCTCCTTCTGAGCCGCGGCAGCCTTCTTCGTCTTCTTGGCAGGCTTTTTCGGAGCCTCGGTCTTTGCTGCTGCCCCGCCGACGCTCTTGCGTAGCGCGTCCATCAGATCGACGACGTTCTCGCCTTTCGGCCGATCCTTCGGCACGATCGGCTTGCCGGTGCGCTTCTGGTTGATGAGCTCGATCAGCGCGCTTTCATAATGGTCCTCGAACTTCTCCGGCTCGAATGATCCCGCCTTCTGGTTCACGATGTGCCTGGCCAGATCGAGCATGTCCTTCGTCACTTTGACGTCCTGGATCTCGTCGAAGTATTCCTGCTCGCTACGAACCTCGTAGGGATACCGCAGCAAGGTGCCGACCAGACCCTTGTCCATCGGCTCGAGCGCAATGATGTGCTCTCGGTTGGTGAGCGCCACGCGCCCGATCGCAACCTTGTTCATCTCGCGGATGGTCTCGCGGATGACCGCGAAGGCGTCGTGGCCGACTTTTCCGTCCGGACGGATGTAGTAGGGGCGAATTAGGTAGCGCGGATCGATCTCGGCCTTGTCTACGAACTCATCGATCTCGATGGTCCGCGTGGATTCCAGCGCGATCTCCTCAAGCTCCTCCTTGGTCACCTCGATGAACTGGTCCTTCTCGAGCTGGTAGCCCTTAACGATGTCCTCGTTGGGCACCTCGTCGCCGGTGTCGGCGTCGACTTTCAGGTACTTGATCCGATGACCGGTCTGACGGTTGAGCTGGTTGAAGGAGATCTTCTCGCTCTCCGACGTAGCTGGGTAGAGCGCCACGGGACAGGTGACCAACGAGAGACGCAAAAAGCCTTTCCAGTTCGCGCGGGGGGCCATGGTACGCAAAACTCCATAAGGGGACTTGGACTCAAGACGAACGGCGCGACACAGTTCCGACACCGCCCGCAGGTGTCCACCGCAAATTGATGCTAGATCCCGGTCAAGCGCCCGGAATAGATGGCGGGCAGTCTTAACCCAACGAACAAAATAAGAACGTGTATCGGTGACGCAATCCCTGGCACTCCGCGGTGATTAGACCTCTGTGGAAAACGGCCAATCCCTTGCTCTAGGGAAGCGGCAACCCAGCCCGTCGGGCAACACACCCTTCTCCCGTCAATCCCTCTCCGCAAAAATATTCCACTTTACCGAAATTCGGAAACGGCGTATGTGTCGCTCATCCTTGAGGGGCGATCTCGTTGTCGTCTTGATTGCGAGCCGGGCTTGCGATGGACGCGGCAGCGTCGGTACGAGATGGTGCGGGCAGGGCGGGTAGACCCTGTGAGCCCGCAACCGCGTGCGGACGAGCGGCGCTGCTAGGCTTCGTCTCGCCTGTAAGTTTTCGGCTTCGTCGACAGGGCTGGAAAAACTGCGGCGAAATGGCGGGCCGTGCGTACGGCAAAACCGTGTGGTCCTGGCCGTCGTTGCTACGTCAAGCTTTCGCGGAGGTGTGTGCGAGCCCAACCGGGCAGACAGCATCATCCAAATTCGCGAGGCGAGGGAGGCCAAAGAGAACTCGGCTCCCGGGAGAGCACGGCATAAGCCGTCCAACCGTCGCGCAGGGAAGGCCGAGTGATTGGCTACACCTGTATGCTGCTGTGCGGTTTTCCTGCGTGTGCTTTTCGCGCAGCGGACCGCGGGTGCCAGCCGGCACCCGGCCTTCCCTGCGCCCTCTTGGATATGAGGGCGGAGTGACGAAGCAAAGCTCGGGCGAAACGCGCCGCGAGAACGAGAAATCATGTCCGCTGTTTGAATGCCTGGTCGCGTCATGTGCCGCGACGTCTCGGTGGCAGGCGCTCAGGATGAATTGCCGAAGCGATGCTCTGGAAGTCCCTGTGCAATGCCATCAATGGCCAGAACATGACCCGCCTGGGGTTCGCGGCCCAGTTGCTCGCGATCAAGAAACTTTCTCGCCGTCGTCACGAACAGGGTCTTCAGATCGGCTCCGCCGAAGCATACGCAGGTCGGATTGGTCGCCGGCACCGGAATGACGGTATCGATCCGGCCGTCCGGCCGATAGCGCACCACCCGGCCGCCGGAGAAGAATGCGGTCCACAGTCCGCCCGCAGCGTCGATGCACGCGCCGTCGGGCCTCTCGCCGGAGGCGCTGTAATCCGCGAACAGCCGTCTGTTGCTAATCGCGCCGTCATCGAGATCGAAGTCGAACTGCCAGGTGCGGTAACGCCTCGTGTCCGTGAAGTAGAGCGTGCGATTGTCGGGCGAGAACGCGATGCCGTTCGTCACGATGACATCGCCGAACATGCGCGTTGTCCGGCCGTCCGCGTCCACCCGATACAGCGCTCCGTTCGGCCGATGCAGCTGGTTGTCCATGGTGCCGATCCACAGCCGGCCCCGCGCGTCGACGCGCCCGTCGTTCAGGCGATTGTCGAGGCCGCTTTCGACCTCGCAGAGCTGACCTGGAGGATCGTCATCGAACGCGCGGCGATAAAGCCTCAGATCCTGCGCGAGCAGGTGGGAGCCATCCGCCGTCAAGGCCTGACTGCCGAGGAAGTTGCATGCGTACGGAATAACCTGATGCGCGCCTGTCGCCGGATCGAAGGATTGATGCAGCCGCCGGTCGATGTCGACCCACCACAGCTTGCGGGAGCTGTCGCACCACAATGGCGTTTCGCCGAGGATGTCGCCTGTGGCGACCGCGGTCTCGACCCGATGCGCGGGAATCATGTCAGGAGTCATCCCGAAATCCGATTGCAGCGACGAGCGCTCTCTCCGAACGACGTCAGGCCGCGGACGATCAATCCTCGTTCCAGGAGGCGAGGGCGTGCGCGACGCACCCGTTGATGTGGTCGGTAAGCACGGTTTTGGCGCCTTTGATGTCGCGCTTGAGGGCGCATTCGAGCAGCGCCTTGTGCTGGTTGATCGTCTCCGCGCCGCGGTAGCGCAGCGCATAGCGGAAATATTTGTCGAACACGATCGCGTGGGTCTGCATCAGCTCGCGCGAGCCGCAACTCGAGATGAGAGCCTGGTGGAATTCGCCGTCGTAGCGTTTGCGCAGCTCGGGATCGTCCCCCTCCTTGAGGACGGTGCGTTCGGTGGCCGCCAGCTTGTGATGCGCGGACACCACGCGGCCCTCCCACTCGACGTCGCCGGCACGAAACGACTCGGCCATTGCATGCTGCTCCAGCAGGATGCGCAGGCCGGCGAGTTCACGCAGGTTCTGGATGGATATCGGCGCCACCTCGAAGCCGCGCTGGCCCTCCGCGACCACGAATCCCTCCGAGGTCAGCCGATTGAGGATCTCGCGCAGCGTGGAGATGCTGACGCCGTAGTCCTCCTTCATGGCGTCGAGCTTGAGACGTCCGGACGGCGTCAGCACGCCGAAAATGATGTCGGATCGAATCCGCTGATAACCGCTGTCGCCCGCCGACAAAGGGCGCCCCTCGAGTGACGTCATGCTCTCCGATCCCGCAATATGCGCGCAACGCCCGTGGTGGGCGGCCGAACCATCACTGTTACCAGCAATATAGCAGACGCCTACCAACAGACGTAATCAAAAATATCAGATGAATTGCGATTTATCATTTGACCAAAAAATGTAGTTATGTTTTTTGATTGACCTGAGGGTGCAGAAAAGAATGGCTGAAGCCGCCGTCGTGCCCCGATCGAACAGGGAGGTCAAAATGAGCTTGTTGGTACGGGCGCTGTCTGCGACGGCGATCTGCGTGGCGCTGACGGTCGGTGCATCCGCTGAGGACATTCAGGAGCGCACGATCAGGTGGGGACACCTGAACAACACCGATCACCCCGTCAGCGCGGGGGTGCAGAAATTTGCGGAGATCCTGCTGGCGAAGAGCGGGGGCAAGATGAAGATTCGTGAGTTCGCGGCCTCGCAGCTCGGCAACGAGCTGCAGCAGCAATCCGCGCTACGCGGCGGCACGCAGGAAATGCTGTCGGCCTCGACGACGTCGCTCGCAACCGTCGTGCCGGAGTTCGGCCTCATCGACTTTCCATTCATCGTGAAGACCATCGAGCAGGCGGATGCTCTCGGCACCGGAAAATTCGGCACGTCGATGCTCGATACGTTGCCGTCGAAGGGATTGATCGGTCTGGGCTATTGGGGCCTCGGCTTCCGCAACGTCACCAACAGCACGCGGCCGATCACCAAGGTCGAGGATTTCAACGGCCTCAAGCTCCGCGTCATTCCGAACCCGGTCTATCTCGAGACCTTCGGATCCTTCAAGGCCAATCCCGTTCCGATGGCCTTCGGCGAACTCTATTCGGCGCTGGAGACCCGCACAGTCGACGGCGAGGAGAACCCCTTCACGGTCATTCTCTCCAACAAGTTCTACGAAGTGCAAAAATACGTTTCCGCCACCAATCACACCTTCACCCTGAACATCATCCTCGTGAGCAAGGCGTTTTGGGACAAGCTCTCGCCGACCGAGCAGCGCCTGATGCGCGAGGCGTACGAGGAAAGCCGAGGCTATCAAAAGGAGCAGACCCGCCTTCAGACTGAAAAAGCCCTCTCTGAATTGCAGGCGAAGGGCATGCAGTACAACACCGTCGCGCCGGAAGAGCTCGATCGGATGCGCAAGACGGCGCAGCCGGTCGTCGACAAGATTGCCGCCAATCTCAAGCCGGAGGCGGTCAAGCTGTTCAACGACGAGCTCGATCGCATCCGCAAGGACGTGAAATAGTCGACCTCGTCAGCATGCAAGAGGCAGAGCCGGCCAGTGGGCCGGCTCTGAACCCGACTTTGCCCGGACGGCACGCATGGCGCGAATTCTCGACCTCTATTGCACCCTGCTGAAGGGCATCATCGCCGCATTTCTTGCGGTGATGGTGGTGCTGGTTTTCGGCAACGTTGTCCTGCGCTACGGCTTCAACTCCGGTATTGCGATTTCCGAGGAGCTGTCGCGCTGGCTCCTGGTCTGGCTGACTTTCCTCGGTGCGGTCGTGGCAATGCGTGAGCACGCCCATCTCGGCGTCGATAGCCTTGTGCGGATGCTGCCGGCTTACGGCAAACGCATCTGCTTCATCGTCAGCTACGTCCTGATGCTGTTCGCCGACTGGCTTCTGCTCTCGGGAAGTTGGCGGCAGACGATCATCAATATCGACGACCGCGCGCCGGCGACCGGCCTCTCGCTCGGCATCTTCTATGGCGTCGGCGTGATCTTCGGCGTTTCGGCCGGAGTGATCCTTCTCTACGACCTGTTCCGCGTCATTTCCGGACAGGCCAGCGAAGCCGACATGGTAGCCGTCAGGGAATCGGAGGAGCACTGATGCTGTCTCCTCGTATCGTGCCGCCCGGCGCTCACATCCTGAAAATCACCGGGATCATGCCATGACGATTGCCGTCTTCACCCTCTCGCTGCTCGGCGCCATGGCGCTGGGCATGCCGATCGCCTTTGCGCTGATCGTCTGCGGCGTGGCCCTGATGAGCACGATCGACATGTTCGACGCGCAGATCGTGGCGCAGAACGTCATCAACGGCGCGGACAGCTTTCCGCTCATGGCCATTCCCTTCTTCATGCTCGCCGGCGAGGTCATGAACAAGGGTGGTTTGGCCAAGCGAATCGTCAACGTTGCGCTCGTCGCGGTCGGCCATTTTCGCGGCGGCCTTGGTTACGTCACGATCCTCGCGTCCTGCATCCTTGCGTCGCTCTCGGGCTCCGCGGCAGCCGATGCCGCGGCACTGGCTGCCCTGCTGGTGCCGATGATGGTGGCGGCGGGCCACAAGAAATCCTATGCGGCGGGTCTGGTCGCGGCCGGCGGCATCATCGCGCCCGTGATTCCGCCCAGCATCGGATTCGTCATTTTCGGTGTCGCCGCGGGCGTGTCGATCTCGAAACTGTTTCTGGCCGGGATCGTCCCCGGGCTGTTGCTCGGGGCGGGGCTCTGCCTGGCCTGGTGGTGGGTGGTCCGCCAGGAGAACCTGACGCCCCCGCCAAGAGCATCGCTCTCGGAAATGGTGAAAGCGGTGGTCGACGGCTTCTGGGCGTTGATGCTGCCGGTCATCATCGTGGTCGGCCTGCGTTTCGGCATCTTCACGCCGACGGAAGCCGCAGTGGTCGTCGCCGTCTATTCGCTGTTCGTTGCGACCTGCATCTATCGGGAATTGAAGCTGTCGCAGCTTTACGAGGTGTTCGTCTCCTCGGCCTTGACGACGAGCATCGTCATGTTTCTCGTGGCAGCCGCGCTGGTGTCGTCCTGGCTCATCACCGTGTCCGAGATTTCGGCACAGATCGTCACCCTGCTCAAGCCTTTCATGGGCAACAACACGCTCCTGATGCTGGCGATCATGGTCGTGGTGGTGATCGTGGGGACGGCTCTCGACATGACGCCGACCATCCTCATCCTCACGCCGATCCTGATGCCGATCGTCAAGGCGGCGGGCATCGATCCCGTCTACTTTGGTGTCCTCTTCATCATCAATAATGCGATCGGCCTCATCACGCCACCGGTCGGTATCGTGCTGAACGTGGTTTGCGGCGTCTCCAGGATCAGCATGGAGGACATCATCAAGGGCGTCTGGCCCTTCTTGATTGCGCAACTGATCGTCCTGTTCGCGATGGTGCTATTCCCGGGGCTGGTGACGATCCCGGCCAAGTGGTTCAGCGGCTAGACGCGTCGGCAACAAAAGAAGGACAAGCCAAAATGGCCGCAAGGATCATGATCCTCAACGGACCCAATCTCAATTTCCTCGGCATCCGCGAGCCCCACATCTACGGCTCGACGACGCTCGGGGAGATCGAGGCGAGCTGCAAGGCGCTGGCCGACCAGCTCGGGGTTTCGATGTCGTTCCATCAATCGAACATGGAGGGCGAACTCGTCAGCCTGATCCAGTCCGCCCATGGCAACGCGGACGCCATCATCATGAACCCCGCGGCCTATTCATTCACCTCGATCGCGCTGATCGATGCGCTGAAGATTTTCGAGGGTGTAAAGATCGAGGTGCATATCTCGAACATCCACGCGCGGGACGAGCTGCACCGCCACTCGATCACGTCGAGCGCCTCCACGGCAGTCATTTGCGGCCTGGGTCCCTATGGTTATCTCGCCGCGATGCTCGCGGCGGTCCAACGGCTAGGGCAATTGCCTGCGACCATCGCGCCAGCTCTGCACCGGCTTGCGGCCGGCGGCAAGGCGTAGGCATGGAGGGCGGGATGCGCGGCACGGGATTTCTCGCCATCTGGAGCGACGTCGAGGCTCACGACCTGACCGACTACCGGCACTGGCTGACGCGTGAGCACACGACCGAGCGCGTGACGACGAAGGGCTTCCTGGCATCGCGTGTCTTCCGCGCGGCAAGGGACGACATCAACCGCTTCTTCATTCTGTACGAGCTGGGGACGCCGGAGGTCCTCGACGGCGAGGCTTATCTGGCGCGCCTCAACGCACCGACGCCGTGGTCCCGGCGCATCATGCCGAAGCTTGGCAATTTCATGCGGGGCGGCGGCGTCATGATTGCGCGGGGAGGGCGGGGCGAGGGCGCATCGATCGTGCCGCTGCGGATCGAGACGTTGCCGAAGGATCCCCAGGGTCTGGCTCAGGCGCTCGTTGCGTGCGACGGGGTTGCCGCGGTGCAGATCGGCGCGACCGACGAGGCGCGGACATCGGTGCGGACGACCGAGAAGGGCATGCGGAAGAACGAGGGCTTTTTTGCCGGGCTTTTGCTGATCGAGGCGCTCGACGTCGCGTCGTTGCAGGGCGCCTTGCGGAAAGCCGCGGAAATTGCCCCCGACGTCATGGCCGGGGCGAGCGAGCCGGAAGTTTATCAAAGCATGTTTGCGCTCGAGGCCCGTATCGCAGATTTCGGCTGATGACAACGTTCTCGCTCGCCGCGGTGACTTGCTCGAGCTTGCGCCGCCTGCTGCCCGACGTCAGATTCGTCTGGATTGCTGGCTGACGTGGCATCCCGATACCTGAGGAACGCTCCGCGTCAGGAGTGCACCGCTCCATCCCGAGGCCTGTAAAGGCGGCGAGAGCGGGCTTCGTTCGAGCTCGCGTGTTCGCCGCTCCGGGCTAGGAACTCTTGCGCACCATCGAGGCTTGACTCAGCGGGCCAGCGTCGCCGCCGATTTGCTGGCCTGCACGGCCCCGCCTCCAAGCCCCCATACCCCCCAGGGTGGGGCCGTGTCTCTTCGCAGGAGATGCAATGCCGGAGCCGACCGATCACGACATCAGAGAACGCGCGCACCGCTTGTGGGAACAGGCGGGCAAGCCGGAAGGCCGCGAGGACGAGTTCTGGCACGCGGCCGAGCAGGAGTTGCGCAACGAGGACAAGTCGAACCCGATGCGGACGCCGGATACGCTGTGACCAACAAGGGCTGCCCATTCTGCCACGGTCTGGGATGGGTCTGCGTAAACCATCCGCTCCGCGCCTGGAGCGAGGAATTGGGCGGCTGCCGCTGTGGTGAGGGCATGCCCTGCACCTGCAACACGACGGAAGATCCCGAAACAAGAGTGGTGATCGTCGAAGCTGACACGACCTGGCATTGAAGGCGGAACAGAAGCCTTCCAGCAGGAATTGAGGTTGTGAGCAGCACGGGCTGCGACGCAGGCCGGTGGCTACGGCGGGGTTTGCGGTGGATGAGCAGCAAAAGATAGAGCACCAGATCGAACTCGCAACGCGAGCGGCTGCGCTCGTTAAAGACGAAACCACCGTCCAGCGATTCAGGAGTTTCGCCGAGGAGCTGAAGCAAAAGCTCCTTCGCATGATGCGGCGCGGCAAGGTACGAGCGCGCGCGTACGAGCTCTGGGAGCAGGCCGGTCGCCCGGCCGATCGCGATGTGGAGTTCTGGGTCGAAGCGGAACGGCAGATCGAAGAAGAGCGCGATCAGCGGAAGCTTTCGGACTCCTCAGACAAACGATAGTAGCTGGCGCTGCCGGTAGCCACATCGGCAGCGAACAAGCTCGGCCGCGCGTTCCTGGACAGAGAAAAAGCCGCCGAGCTCTTCACCCTGGCGGCTTCAAAAGTTCGTAGCTGTTGGTCGCCTCTCCAGCCTCATGCGTACCGCCGTTACCTTGTTTGCGGCCATGCAGGATCAATCTACGCGACGGCGCTCGATTCTGCTGTGACCTGAAGCACACATTGGAAGGACGATGTGTCGGGAAGCCTGGGAGGGCACCGACTTTGATGGGACGGCCCCGTCATTGGCCTATGCGCCGGCCGCGACACCGAGGCGGCCTATGCCTGGAAGCTTCAGCGCGGGGCGGCGGATGTCGAGGCCGAGCACCGCGCCGAGGAAATTGATCTCGACCCCTTCGACCCAGCCGATGGTCATGCCGAGATAGCCCGACAGCGAGGCGTAGAGCCCGGTGCCGGACGCCGTGATGCCGGCCCAGCGTCCGCTGTAGGGAAAGTCCTTGCCGATAGCGGTCGGCGGCAGCACGGCACGCAGCTCGGGAACAGCATCCAGCGCCGCCTGCACGAAGGTGTTGGAATTCGGTCCCGGCCAGGCGCTGTAGTCGCCATAGGCGCGGAACTTGTAATTCTCGATGACGGCACGGATCTTCGGAATCAGCGCTTCGGCCCGCGCGCCATCGACGGCGACCACCGTTTCCGGGAGGGCTCCGAACCAGCGGCCGTCGGGCGGAAAGCCGTTGCTGCGAACAGGGTCGCCCCAGGCCGTGTAGTCGTATCGGCTATAGGTTGTGGCGCCCTTCTCCTTGACGACGATCCAGGTGTGGACGGCAAAAATACTGCGCCAGCGCACGGTGCGCGCGGCGAACACTCGGATCAGCGCATCCGGATTGGCCGATGCGGGCGGCAGCAGGCCGGCGCTGGAGCGATCCGCCGTCTGCCAATTGCCGCGGCCGTCGCCGCGCAAATAATAGCGGCCGGCCGACACGCCGATCGGCAGGAAGATCAGCAGCAGGAACAGAATCAAGGATTTCCTCAAGGGCAAACGGCGATCAGGCGGGACGATGCCACCAATATAGTTCGCAAGGCACGCCGCGCCAGCGCTCTCCTGCTCTTGCATTCGGGTGGTGCGGCCATATGTTGCGTCCATGAGGAAGTTGTCGCTCGTCGAGGACCAGGCCATCCAAGCGCGAATCGCGTACATCGCGGGCGCCGAGATTTTCGATCGCCTCTTCGCCGGCATCCGGTTCGACGAAATCGACGGCAATCTGCTGTTTGCCATTGCCAGCGACGAAGACTGCGCGGCCGAGATCGAGGACGAGTTCTCGCACCAGCTCGCTGTGGTCGCCACGCACATCCTCGCGCAGAGCGTGGACGTGGTCGTCGTGCTGCCGAAGGTTCTGCAATAGCCGCCTGCCCGTTAGCCTTTTGCCCGTTCAGGCCGCTTGCCTTTGCCCCCTGTCTCTGCTTTTCAACGCAATTGCAAAATTGTAATGACGTCAGTGGGCGCTCAAGCCCGAGGCGCGTTATCGACGGAGCTCGACGGGAGGGCTCGTCGTCGCTCGCCTCTATTTGCGAAACAAAGTTGGATACACATTGGCGCCCACCAGCAAAGCCCGGGCCACGACCGGCGCGATAAAGACAAAAAGCAAGAGCTCGACAAGCGTAGGCTCGATAAGCAAGAGCGCGAAGAGCACGAGTTCGAAAAGCAAGAGGTCGAAAAGTACCAGCTCGACAAGCAAGCGCCCGGACAAGAGCGCCTCGCGTTCCGCGGTCGCCTCCTCATCGCCGCTCGGCATGCTGGCGCTGCATCTGCTCGAGCAGTGGGAGAAGTCCGGCCGCGACGGCCTCGTCTTCCTCTGCGACGACGAGAGTAGGGCGGAGCGGCTGGGCGGCGTGATCCACGCCCTCGATCCCTCGGTCGACGTGCTGGTGTTTCCGCGCCTGAACACGCTGCCCTTCGACGGCCTCGAGCCCTCCCGCGAGATCGCGGGCCGGCGCAGCTCGGTGCTGCGGCGTCTCGCCAAGACAAAGAAGCCCGTCTTCCTGGTGTCCACCGCGGAAGCCATCATGGAACGGCTGCCGCTGCCGGCGAGCTGGTCGCGATCGAGCCTCACGCTGAAGGTGGGCGCGCCCTATTCCGAGACCGAGCTGGAGACGCGGCTGGAAGCTCTCGGCTACGATCTCGACGAAGAGGCGGAGTATCCGGGCGGTGTCCTGTTCCATGGCAAGACGTTCGAAGTGTTTCCCGCCGGCGCACTCGCTCCCTTCCGGATCGAGCATTCCGGCGACACGATCCGCAAGATCGTCGCGGTTGATCCTATCGAGCACGAGGTCGTCTACGAGACCCCGGAATTGATCATAGATCCCATGTCCGAGCGGATCGCTCTGGGAGCTACGCGCGGACAGCGGGCGACACTGCCTGATTATTGCAGCCGCGCGCGATGGATCGCGGATGCCGGGGTATCGGCTCACGCCGAGAGCTGGCTGGGCACGATCGAGGACGCTGCCGGCCGCAGGGATGCGGAACGCGAATATCTGGGGCAGGCGGACTGGAAGCAGCTGAAGAAGCGCATCAGCGTGCTGCCGCGCAAGACGGCCTTCATCTCGACGCCGGAGTTCTCGAAGCTGGCCTCGCCTCGCAAGGCGCTTCGCGCCTTCGTCGCCGACATGCAGCGCGGCGGATCGCGGCTGCTGTTCGTCGCGGCCGTCGAGGACGACCTTCGCGCGATGGAGCGCATGAGCGGCATCAAGGCGGAGCGCCTGGCCGATTGGAGCGAGGTGACGAAGGCACGGAGCCGCGAAGGCGCGCTGCTGGCCGATTTCGACGCGGGGTTCATTGGCGCCGGCCGCAAGCCGCTCGTCGTCGTGACCGCGTCCGACGTGCTCGGCAGCCGAGCCCATCATCCGCAGCCGATGGCGCGCGCCTGGAATCCGGCTTTCGATCATCCCGACGTGCCGGAAAAGGGCGCCGCTATCGTCCATCTGCAACGCGGGCTCGCCGTGCTCGATGGCTTGCAGACCCTGGATATGGGCAAGGGATCGCGACGCGAGATGATCAGGCTCAAATTCGCGGGCGACAATGCCGTGCTCGTACCGCCCTCCGATCTTGCCGTGATCTGGCCTTATGCCGGCGAGCCCGGCAAGCTGACGCTGGACAAGGCGGACGGTAGCAGCTGGTGGGCGCGGCGCACCGAGGCGGAAGCGGAAATCCAGGTCGCCGCCAAGGCGCTCGCCAAACACATCAGCCAGCGCCTCCGCCGTCGTGCACCGAAACTGGTGCCGCCGGGGCCGGCTTACGAAAAATTCGTCGCGCGGTTCCCCTATTTCACGACAGTGGACCAGGCCCAGGCGATTCAAGACGTCCTCGACGATCTTGCGGCGGGCCATCCCATGGACAGGGTGATCTGCGGTGACGTCGGCTTCGGCAAGACCGAGGTCGCGCTGCGGGCGGCGGCCGCAGTGGCGCTGTCCGGCAAGCAGGTGGCGATCGCGGCGCCGACGACCGTGCTGGCGCGGCAGCATGTCGAAACCTTCCGCAAGCGATTCGGCCCTCTCGGCATCGAGGTGGGAAGCCTGTCGCGGGCCAGTTCAGGCCCGGAGACGCGAGAGACCAAGGAGGGGTTGCGGCGCGGCACGCTGAAAGTCGTGGTCGGCACGCAGGCGCTTGCGGCAAAGGACGTGAAGTTCGCCGAACTCGGCCTCGTCATCATCGACGAAGAGCAGCATTTCGGGGCGGCCGAGAAGGCGAAGCTTTCAGGCCTCGCCAAGGGGGCCCATTCGCTGTGGATGAGCGCCACGCCGATCCCGCGCACGCTCGCGGCGGGTCTTGCCGGCTTCAGGGACCTCAGCGTGATCGCCTCGCCGCCGGTTCATCGCCTTCCCATCGTGACCAGGATCGCGCCGCTGTCCGATGCTGCCATTGCCGCAGCGCTGCTCCGTGAGCGCAGGCGGCACGGTCAGAGCTTCCTGATCTGCCCACGCATCCAGGATCTGGAGCCGATGCTGGCGCGGGTGCAATCGGTGGCGCCGGAGCTGCGCATCGTCTGTCTTCACGGCAGACTGCCCGTGGACGAGATCGACGATCGCATGATGAGTTTCGTCGATGGCGAGGCGGATGTGCTGCTGGCGACCAATATCGTGGAAAGCGGTCTCGATATTCCGCGCGCGAACACCATCGTGGTGTGCTGGCCCGAAAAGTTTGGGCTTGCGCAGCTGCATCAGCTCAGGGGACGGGTGGGACGCGGCGGCACGCGCGCTTTTGCTCATCTGCTGACGGAATCGACCTCGGAGCAGTCCGAGAAGCGCCTGGCGGTACTGGAGGAGTTCAGCAAGCCCGGGGCCGGCTTTGCGATCAGCGAGCGCGACCTCGACCTCAGGGGCGCCGGCGATCTGTTCTCGGAACAGCAGTCCGGGCATGTCCAGGTGTTCGGACCGGTGCTCTACAGTCATCTGCTGAAGCGCGCGTCCGAGCGAGGCAGCGATACCGGGGCCGATCTGTGGGTGCCCGATCTCAATATGCCGCTCGCCGACATGCTGCCTGAAGGCTACGTGCAATCCGAGGCGGTCCGGCTCGAGATCTATGGGCGCGCTGCCAGGTGCCGGAGCGACGACGATCTGGAAGATCTGGAAGAGGAGATCTCGCGTCGTTTCGGCAGGCTGCCGCCGGAGGCCCGCGACTTCTTCGCCTCCGCCAGGCTGCGGATCGATTGCAAGCGGCGCGGTATCGTCAGGCTCGATGTCGGGCCCGAGGCCGTCGCCGCGACGTTCCTGCCGGGGCGACTACGGAAATCGAGGGCGAAGTCGCAGACGGGGGCGCTGCAGCGCGACGGCGACCGCGTTGTTCACGCCGGCCGCCGCGACCAGGATCCGTTCAGCCGGGTCGAGGAGTTTCTCGACCTGCTGGACGGCTAGGGATCATTCGGTCTGCTCGACTGCCGC
The DNA here is from genome assembly GCF_021052305.1 of Bradyrhizobium sp. WU425. Classification (NCBI taxonomy): domain Bacteria; kingdom Pseudomonadati; phylum Pseudomonadota; class Alphaproteobacteria; order Hyphomicrobiales; family Nitrobacteraceae; genus Bradyrhizobium; species Bradyrhizobium sp. WU425. The sequence goes on from NZ_CP088089.1 coordinate 1,949,287, forward strand.
CGGCATTTTCGCCACCGACATCAGCGAGCGAGCCACCTGGTTGAGAAGCTGATCGGCGTTCTCCTCCTCGGCGAGCGATTTCGACAGCAGGGCGACAATGGCACTGTGGCGAAGCTGCTGGGCGAGGTTGCGCGCCGTGGTGTAGCCCGCGATCTCGTAATGCTCGACGCGCTGCGCTGCGCCGATCAGGGCGAGGTCGGCCGCCGCGTCCTCCTTGTCCTCGCCCTCGGCCATGATCTCCTGGCCTTCCTCGACGAGGCCCATCATGCCCTTGCAGGGCTTGGCGCGGGCGGATTTGCCGAGCATTTCGAAGCATTCGTTGATGCGCTCGACCTGCGCTTCGGTCTCGGCGAGGTGCTGCTCGAACAGCTCGCGCAACTGATCGAAGCGGGCGGCCTCCGCCATCTTGGGAAGCGCCTTGGTCAATTGCTTCTCGGCATGCAGGATATCGCGCAGCTCGTTGATGAGCAGATCGCCGAGACCCGCTTCGTCCGCGGGCGGCGAGCTCTCGGTGACGATGGCCGAGGCCGGACCCGGTTCGCCCGCCTGGATCGCCGGCGACTCCGTGAACACCCAGTCGCCGCCCTCGTTCCACGGGCCGCGCGTGTCGATCTCGCCATGGTCGCCGGCGCCGGTGGAATCGTTGAAGAACTGGTCCACGAGGCCGGGCGTCGGCGCGATGCGGCCGATGCTGAACGCTGGCTTGCCCATGCTCTCGAGCGCGAGCGCGAACGCCTTCATGTGCGTGATCTCGCGGGTCATCAGGAACTGCAGCGCGTCCTTGCTGCCGGCGTCGTCGCAGAAATTGATCAGCCGCTCGTAGACGATCTTGGCCCGCGCCTCCGCGGCGATGTTGCTGCGCAGATCGACGTCAAGCTCGCCGGTGATCTTCAGATAGTCGGCGGTCCAGGCATTGCCCTGGGAGTTGAAGAGATTGACGCCGCCGCCGCCGGCGATGGCGATGAGGGGATCGGCTTCGGCCGCCTGGCGGTCGAACTTCGACGGCTTGAGATGCATCCGCGCCAGCGTGCCGACCACTTCCAGATGGCTGAGCTCTTCGGTGCCGATGTCCATCAGCAGGTCCTTGCGATCGGGATCCTCGCAGTTCAACCCCTGGATCGAGTACTGCATCGCGGCGGCGAGCTCGCCATTGGCGCCGCCGAACTGCTCCAGCAGCATGTTGCCGAAGCGGGGATCCGGCTCGTCGACGCGAACGGTGAACATCAGCTTCTTGACGTGGTGATACATGGTGGGGACTCTCGTATTGGGAGGACAGGAAAGAGGATGTCTTCCGAACGGGCGGCTTTAGCGTTCGTTCCTCGCGAAACGACCTGCGCCGATGATATCGGGCGCAGGTCGTTCGAAGTCGATCGGCAGGATCGTGGGCGTATTCGCTTAGCGCTGGTCCGGACGCTTGGCGGGCGGCCCATTCTTGTTGCCTGGCGCGCCCTGAATATTCGACGGGTCCTGCGACTGCACGGCGGTGTTGCCAGTGGAGCTCGTCGAACTCGATCCAACGGTCTCACCAGGCTTTGCGGCCGGCCCGTTCTTGTTGCCGGGCTGCCCGGCAATGCCGGCACCCGAATTCTGCGCGCTCGGCGCGGACGAAACGTCAGGCTTGCTGGCCTGCGCCCAGGCTGCTCCAGGCAGCGCGAGAGCGGCGAGGATAACGGCACCTGTGAACTTCATCTCGGTGTTCTCCGACTGATGCCCCATCTACTCGAACGCCGATAACCTGCGTGCGTTCCCTGTCGTCATCAACTCGAAAGCGTCGGCTCACCGTGTCACGACCAATTACCCCGGCAGCGGCGCCTCCACGACGTCCAGCAGCGCGCCGAGGCCCTGGCGCAGGCGGCGCGTGGCGATGGTTTCGGTGGCGAGACCGAACACCACGAGGGATCGCCCCGTCATCGCATAAACGTGCCCGAACTCGAATGCGGGCATTTGCCCCTCCGGTTGATTGGTGTCGATCAACCCGATCCAGCTGCGTCCCTCGGCGACTGCGGGCAAGGTGAAATTCACGACGTCGTAATGGGCGTTGTAGATCAGCAGCATGGTTGCGTCCGAGCCGCGGCGCTTGATCCCGGTCTCCTGGGCGCGGCCGTCGAGCAGCAGGCCGAAACATTTGGCGTTACCGTCCTGCCACTGGTCCGTCGTCATTTCCTCCCCGGACGGCGCGAGCCACGTCACGTCCTTCACGTCCAGCTCTTCATTGTGGGAGCCGACCAGGAAGCGGCTGCGGTAAAGAATCGGAAATGCCTTACGCGTGGCGATCAGCTTGCGCGTGAATTCGCGAAGGCTGCGGCCATTTGCGGTGATGCGGAGCCAGTCGAGCCATGTGATCTCGTTGTCTTGGGCGTACGCGTTGTTGTTGCCGTGTTGGGTGTGTCCGAATTCGTCGCCTGCAAGCAGCATAGGCGTGCCGTGCGACAACAGCATGGTCGCCAGCAGATTGCGCTCTTGGCGCTCGCGCAGCGCCGTGATGTCCGGATCGTCCGTCGGTCCCTCGGCGCCGCAATTCCAGGAATGATTGTTGCTGTGGCCGTCGCGATTATCCTCACCATTGGCTTCGTTGTGCTTGTCGTTGTACGAGACGAGGTCATTGAGATTGAAGCCGTCATGGGCTGTGACGAAGTTGACGCTGGCCCATGGCCGGCGGCCGCGCTTGTTGAAGAGATCGCCGGATCCGGACACGCGCTTGGCGAAGTCCGCGATCGATCCCTCATCGCCCTTCCAGAAGGCGCGCACGGTGTCCCTGAACTTGTCGTTCCACTCCGCCCATCCCGGCGGAAACTGACCGACCTGATAGCCGCCCGGACCGATGTCCCAGGGCTCGGCGATCAGCTTGACGCTGGAAAGCACGGGGTCCTGCCGGCAGGCATCGAGGAAGCCGCCGCCTTCATCGAACCCGTAAGGTTCGCGCGCCAGGATGGTGGCGAGATCGAAGCGGAAACCGTCGACCCGCATCTCGGTCGCCCAGTAGCGCAGGGAATCCGCGACCAGTTGCAGCACGCGTGGATGCGACAGGTTCACCGTGTTCCCGGTACCGGTGTCGTTGATGTAGTAGCGCTGCTGGTCCGGCAGCAGGCGGTAATAGCTGGCGTTGTCGATGCCCTTGAACGAGAGGGTTGGGCCGAGCTCGTTTCCTTCAGCGGTGTGATTGTAGACGACGTCGAGGATGACCTCGACGCCATGGGCGTGGAACTGGTTGACCATGGCCTTGAATTCGTTCGCGAACGGCGTTCTGAGGTAACGCGGCTCCGGCGCGAAGAAGGCAAGGGAGTTGTAGCCCCAGTAATTGCGCAAGCCTTTCTCGACCAGATAGCTGTCGTCAACGAAGGCATGGATCGGCAACAATTCTGCACTGGTAATGCCAAGCGAGCGCAGGTAGGCCGGAACTTCCGAGTGCGCGAGACCGGAGAACGTGCCGCGGTCTGCGTCGGGCACCAGCGGATGCAACTGGGTAAACCCCTTGACGTGCATCTCGTAGACGATCGTCCGCTCCCACGGCACTTCCGGCTTGCGCGCGGCGCCCCAGGTGAAGGCCGGGTCGATGACACGGCATTTCTGCATCAAGGGCGCGCTGTCGCGTTCGTCGTAGGAGAGATCCTTGTCGGCATGGTCGAGCTGGTAGCCGAACAGCTCCGGTCCCCAGCGCAACCGGCCGACCAGCTGCTTGGCGTAGGGATCGAGCACGAGCTTGTTGGGATTGAAGCGGTGTCCAGCGTCGGGTTCGTAGGGGCCATGGACGCGGTAGCCGTAGACGGTGCCGGGGCGGGCCGAGGGCAAATAGCCGTGCCAGACTTCGTCGGTATATTCGGGGAGTTCGATCCGCTCCAGTTCGGCTTCGCCGCTGTCGTCGAACAGGCAGAGTTCGACCTTGGTGGCATGGGCTGAAAACAGCGCGAAATTGACGCCGAGCCCGTCCCAGGTGGCGCCGAGCGGAAACGGCTTGCCCTCGCTGATGCGGGAGCGGCGCAGGCTCGAGGCCGCCCGCGTCAGGGTGTCGTCTGAATGTACCGTTTGATCCATCGCTGCCCCCGAATAGCCCCTGAAGAATTTGGTGAGGTTGCCGTCACTTCCGCGTCGCCTGCTCGCCGACGGTCGCAGAAGTAATCACCGCGACAGGAGGCACATCGTCCGGCTTCGGCAGCGTGGTTGCCCTTTGCAGCGCCGCCTCCTTGCTGATAGCCGCAATCGAGTTGCCAATCCGCTCGACGATGCTGGTCAGCTCTGCGTCGGATAGTCCGAGACGCTTTCTGACGAGGCGCACCTGAGTACGGTCGGCGAGGTCGAGCTTGTTGCGGATCGGCTGTGGCTTCGAGCGGCGCATGACGAAAACTCCCGTGTGGAGTTGCAACCGTCGCCCCGGCGATTCCGTTCCCTGTTTGCAACAGTGATCTTCCCCAACCCATCGTCGCCGCACCTCGGCCCAAAAGTGCACACAACGCACATGGCGCATCGGTGTGGCGCCGGCCTGAGGAACGAATGCCCACATCTCGGCTTCTCCCGTTGAGCATGCTCAAGCGATCGTAAAATCGAGCCTCGCGAAGCGTGCCGTAACTTCCAGCCATGCACGCAAAGGCGGCCAGGTTTGAGTCACAGTTTGGGAATGGCTGGGCCAGCGCGACACTACGGCCCTCGATGCCTCGACCACGGGGTCTGCTTCAATCTGTGGGCGCCGACGGCGCAATCGGTCGAATTGCTCGAAGCCGGCCGGCCGCCACTCCGGATGATGCGCGACCACGATGGCTGGTACCAGGCGTTGAGTCCCACCGCGCATGTCGGCACGCGCTATCAGTTCAGGATCAACGAAGACCTGGTCGTTCCCGATCCCGCCTCGTTCTTCCAGCCGGACGACGTCGGGGCCCCGAGCGAGGTGGTGGACACTGCGGCGTTCCGAGACTCGGTGCTCTATCCCGGCCGCCCTTGGGCGGAGGCCGTGATCTACGAGTTGCACGTCGGCACCTTCAGTGAGGAGGGCACCTATGCCGGCGTCGAGAAGAAGTTGCCCTATCTGCGCGATCTCGGCATTACCGCAATCGAGCTGATGCCGCTCAATGATGTCCCCGGCCGGCACAATTGGGGCTATGACGGCGTGCTGCTGAATGCGCCGAATGCGCGCTACGGCAGGCCGGAAGACCTCAAGCGGCTGTTACGCGCGGCGCATGCCCTCGACATCATGGTCTATCTCGATGTTGTCTATAACCATTTCGGACCGCAGCTGAACTATCTGCACCTCTATGCGGAAAGTTTCTTTACCGCGCGCCACAGCACCGGCTGGGGCCCTGCCGTCAACCTCGAGGGACACGACGGCGCGTTCGTGCGCGAGTTCCTGATCGAGAACGCGTTGATGTGGCTGCGCGACTACGGGTTCGACGGCTTGCGGCTCGACGCCGTTCACGCCCTGAAGGACGATTCCGACCGCCATTTCCTGATCGAGCTTGCCGAGACGGTTCGCAGTCAGCTGCCGGACCGGCGCGTGCATCTGATGCTGGAGAACGAGGCCAATCAGGCCCGCCTGCTCGACCGTGCTCAGGGGCGAACCCGGCTCTATGACGCGCAATGGGGCGATGATTTTCACAACGCGCTCCACGTCCTGTTGACGGGCGAGGACGAAGGCTATTATCGCGCGTTCGCAGACAGGCCGCTTGAACATCTCGCGCGAGCGCTCACCGAGGGCTTTGCCTACCAGGGCGAAATCTTTCCGCTGCATGACGAACCGCGCGGCGAGCCGAGCGCGCATCTGCCGCCTGATGCCACCATCTTCTTCGCCCAGAACCACGACCAGATCGGCAACCGCGCGCTCGGGGAGCGGCTTTCCGCGCTGGTCGGTCCGGAGAAGCTGGACCAGGCCATGGCACTGGTTCTCTTGAACCCGCATATTCCCCTGTTGTTCATGGGTGAGGAAGCCGCGGCCGAGACGCCATTCCTGTTTTTCGCAGACTGGTCCGGCGAAGCTGCCGAGCTGACGCGGGAAGGGCGGCGCAAGGAGTTCGCGCACTTCAAGGCGTTCTCGACGCCCGGCATGCGCGCCAGGATTCCGGATCCGTGCGATGAAAAAACCTTCGGGGCATCGAAGCTCGACTGGGCCGGCATCGACCGCTCTCCCGCCAGCGCCAGGTTTCGCGGCCTCACAGCCCGATTGCTGAAGATACGGCGCGAGAAGATCGTTCCGCTGATCAAACGGGGTTTCGTTTCGGCTCATTGCAGGTTGCTGGGGGAGAACCAGCGTAAGGGCGGCCTGGATGCCCGTTGGCGGACGCAGAAGGGAGACATCTTGCAGATTGTTGCCAATTTCGCCGACCACGAACTGCCCATGCCGGCGCTGGTCGCGGGCGAGAGCCTATGGCGATTGGGCGCCGCCGACGCGCCAGCGCTGTTGCCGAGCGACATCATCGTGCGGCTTGGCCACGAGGCGTGATGGAACCGCGAGGAACGCTTCCGAAAGCTTTCCGTTAGCGGAGTAAATCCCTGGAGCCACTCCATGACCGAATATCCAAAGCCGCCTTATCCGTCCCAGCAGCAATCGATGCCCGGTTCGACCCGCGCGATGAATCCACGACCGGATCACGGCGAAGAGAGTTACAAGGGCTCCGGGCGACTGTCCGGAAAGAAGGCAATCATCACCGGTGGCGACAGTGGCATCGGCCGCGCGGTCGCGATCGCCTATGCCCGGGAAGGTGCCGACATCGTCATCGCCTATTTGAACGAGGACGAGGATGCCGCTGAGGTCAAGACGCTGGTGGAGCGCGAGGGACGCAAGGTCGTCCTGATCCCCGGCGACATCCGCAATCCCGATCATTGTCGCGCGATCATCCAGCGCACCGTCGAGGCGTTCGGCGCAATAGACATCCTCGTCAACAACGCGGCGCATCAGGACACGTTCAAGGAGATCGCTGAGATCAGCGACGAGGAATGGCAGCGGACGTTCGAGACCAACATTCACGCCATGTTCTATCTCACCAAGGCTGCGGTCCCCCACATGTGCCCGGGAGCGGCGATCATCAACACCGCGTCGGTGAACTCCGACATGCCGAATCCAACCCTGCTGGCCTATGCCACGACCAAGGGCGCCATTCAGAACTTTACCGGCGGCCTTGCGCAGATGCTGGCGGCAAAGGGCATTCGGGTCAATGCGGTCGCTCCGGGTCCGATCTGGACGCCGCTGATCCCGTCGACGATGCCGGAGGACAAAGTCAAGAACTTCGGCAAGCAAGTGCCGATGCAACGGGCCGGCCAACCGGCCGAACTTGCGACCGCCTATGTCATGCTCGCCGATACACTCTCGAGCTACACGTCGGGAGCGACCCTGGCGGTCACCGGCGGCAAGCCGTTCATCTGACCGAACCTGCAACGAGAACGTGGCAGCCCCGCGGGTGGGGCCGCCACGTTCAGTACGTCTCGATCAAGCCGCGCTGGACGCCTTGGCATTGACGCCCTTGCGAAGCGCCACGGTGTTCAGCTTGGTGTTGGCGGCCTTCTCTTCGTTCAGGTTCGTCGTGAGGAAGCGCACGATGTCGTCGTGCCCGAGTTCCTCCGCCCATGCGATCAGCGTGCCGTAGCGGCACATCTCATAATGCTCGACGGCCTATGCGTTGGCCACGATCGCGGCATCGAGCACGGCCTTGTCCTCGATTTCGCCCGCGGTCTCATCGGCCTCCTTGATGAGGCCGTCGATGGCGGGACAGTGTGTCCCGCTGGGCTCCTTGCCGAGCTTCGCGAATGCCTTGCCGAGCCTGTCGACCTGCTTGTTGGTCTCCTCCAGATGGGCTTTCAAGCCGGCGGCAAGGTCCCTGTTTGTCGCCTTCTCGATCATCTTCGGCAGAGCCTTGAGGATCTGCTGTTCCGCGTAATAGATATCCTGCAGGCCGTGCAGCAGCAGGTCTTCCATCGATTTGATGTCCTTGGTGAAGAATCCCATAAACGACGTCTCCTTTGACAATGATGGAACTGGAACGCTGCACAGCCCTAGCTGTTCCATTCCCGTGATCAGATCAGGAGAGCCGAATGAGCGATGGTGCGGATCATCTTGCGGGCCTGCTCGGACGAGCGGCGATGGACGTGTGGGGTGACATGCCCCGCGACATCCAGGAAGCGCTGTTCGAGACCGCCATGAAGGGGCGTCCTGCGGAGCGGGAAGAGCTCGCGCGGCTGCTGCACGAGCGGCATCCCCGTACGCTTCATCCGGCACGGCCTGGCTGAGCCGCGGCAGGAACGATTGTGTCAGAAGCCGATTTGTAAAATGGGCGAGGCGCGGTGAATGGGATTGACGAAGCCCGTGAGCCGTAGCTCGCCCAGGATCAAATCGGTGAGTCGATCGGCGTGACTGAAATGATGATCGGAAAATGGTACGACCCGATCTCCCAGCGATGGATCGTGCCTCGCGAGGAACGTCCGGTGGCGGACTATTCGCAGTCCAACCCGGAGAAGGGGCCGGAAAGCAGCGCATCGCGCGAGGCGCAGCGGATCTGGGACCTGTTGGTCGATTGCTGCGCGCGCGGTTGATGTCCGAGCCGCACCATCATTCGCTTCTACTTGGCAATTCAGAGAGTGATGACATAGACCGCGAAGGCAATGATGAGCGCCAGGCTTACGACGGCGGTGCTGATCAATATCTTGCCCATGGCGCGTCCGTGCTGTCTCGCCGCGTCAATGTAACAGCCGCCATTTTCGTTCCGGAGCGGCAGGTGAAGGTGGCTCCCACTGTTCACATGTGAACAAAGGGTGTCGGCACCAAATGGCGTGAACTATATCATTTGATACAGACATGGCTGCGCTCGCACTTATCATCGGCAATCCGGAAAGGCACCGCATGGTGCCATGAGATGGAGACCCGATCGTGCTCAGGCGGCGTCGCGTTCAGCAAACCACCACTCTGCAAGAACGGCTTGCGGAGTTCACCAGGACCATCCGTGAAAAGGCCGAGGCGTTGCCCGACGGCAAGGAGCGGGATGAGCTGATGAAACGGCTCAGAAGCGCCGACGCGGCGTCAAACCTCGACCGTCAATTCGCCGGCAGGGATTGAGCTGGTGGTCTGCCGAGGCGGAGTTTGCGCGTTCAGCCTCTCCGGCGTCAGCTGCGATACCAACTCGCCAGATTCCAGGTCGTGACGTCCCATCCCGACATGTCGACCATGAGGTTGTTGACCCCTGCGTTGACGATGTTGCGGGATAGAAGCGGCAGGAACACGTTGGCCTCGCAAAAGGTTTCGTCGACCTTGATCAGCAGCGCGGCCCGCCTGACCGGATCAAGCTCGTTCTGCGCAGACTTGTAGGCCTTGTCGGCCTCGGGATCGGACCAGCGCGAGACGTTGCGGCCGAGCCATTTGTTTTCCTTGTTGGAGATCTCCCAGGAGACGCACTGGTTCAGGAAGCGCTCCGGGTCGGGCTGCGGCTGCGTGGTGTTGTACATCTCCATGTCGGCATAGAACTTGGAGTAGGTGTCGGGGTTGCCGACGTCGGACGAGAAGAACACCGATGCCGTGACCGCCTTGATTTCGATCTCGATCCCGGCCTTCTGGCAGGCCTGCTTGATGATGGCCTGCGTCTTCTGACGCGGCGCATTGGTCGAGGTCTGGAAGACGAATTTGAGCTTCTTGCCGTCTTTCTCGCGGATGCCGTCCGCGGCCTTGGCCCAGCCGGCCTCGTCGAGGATCTTGTTCGCCTTGTCGACGTCGAACTCGTATTTCAGCTTCGGCGACTTGAACTGTTTGGGCGCGTTGACGAAGCTCGCGGTGGCGACGCCACCGCGCCCGTAAATGAATTTCTGAATCGACTCGCGGTCGATCAGCAGATTGATCGCGCGGCGAACGGCGGGATCGGACAGCGTCGGGTGCTTGGTCTTGGGGCTTGAGCGCTCGCCGTCCACCTCGGTCCAGGGGTCCGTCGTGTTGAGGATGATGAATTCGACGTTGCCTGATGGCGTGACGTCGAGCTTGCCCTTGCCGCTGGCCTCCATGCGTTTGAGGACCTCCTCCTCCACCTGCATGTTCCAGGCATAGTCGTATTCGCCGGTCTGCAGCACGGCGCGCGCCGCGGACACCGCATCGCCACCGCCCTTGATCTCGAGCGTGTCGAAATGCGGCTGGTTCTTGACGTGATAGTCGGGATTGCGTTCGGCCCGGATCAGGTCACCCGGCTTGAACTCGACGAATTTGTAGGGACCAGTGCCGACCGGCTTCAGATTGCCGGGCGCTTCGCGCGACTTCGCGCCGACATAGTCGCCGAAATGATGTTTCGGCAGGATCGGACCGACCGAGCCGACGAAGGGATCGGCCCAGAACGGCGTCGGCGCCTTGAACAGCACCTTGACGGTGTGGTCGTCGATCTTCTCGACCGTGATGTCTTTGTAAGACCCCGTAGTGTACGCCGCCGTGGCGAGATCCGAGGCGTATTGCCAGGTGAACACGACGTCGTCGGCGGTGAAGGGCTTGCCGTCATGCCATCTCACGCCCTGCTTCAGTTTCCAGGTCACGCTCAGGCCGTCCGGCGAAAGGCCGCCGTTCTGCTTGGACGGAGCCTCGGCCGCGAGGCAGGGGACGAGGTTGCCGTCCTTGTCCCAGCCGGCGAGCGGCTCGAAGAAGACGCGCGAGGCGATCTGGTCCTTGGTCCCGAGCGCGAAATGCGGATTGAGCAGTGTAGGGGCCTGCCAGAGCAGGATCTTGAGTGGGCCGCCGCCGCCGGCCTTGGTCGGCTTGTAGGGCAGGGTGGCGTCCGCCATCGCCACGTCGTTCCAGACCAGGATCTGGCTCGCGACAGGCGCCGCGATCCCGATCGCAGCCATCGTCTGCATGAACGAGCGTCGCGACAAGGTGCCCTGCTGCACCTCAGTGATGGACTTGCGGATTTCGTTCTCGTTCATCGGATGATCCCCCACTTCAAGGACAAGTCGTCACCGGCCAAGGCCCATCATGTTTGATCATGGGCGAGGCGGCAATGCCACCAAGGTCAGAAAACCCTGCGGCGAAATGACGAATGTGCGGGGAGAGGTCTGACGCCCGGATGGAGCCGAGCGCAACCAGGATAAGTCCAGCCGCGCTGGCGGCGCCCCGGATTGCGCATCGCTCCATCGGGCTACGGGCAACGATCCGTGGGTTTTGTCGTGACGCGTCTCACGCTTGCGCAGATGCATTCGTTCCCCACATGCGGTCGAACGGAGAAGCGTGGTCCGCGTCAATCGGTCAATATGGATTTACATTTCATTGATTTCGCGCCGCGGAGAAGCGAATACGGTTCCAATCATTGCCGAGTCATGGAGACCAAGATGTCGTTCTGTTCCACCCTGATCCTTGCGACCGTGCTCGCCGCCTGGTCGGCCGCCGCTTCAGGCGAGACCATCAAGATCGGCGTGACGCCGGGGCCGCACGCCCAGATCTTCGAGGCGGTGAAGCCGATCGCCGCCAAGCAGGGTCTCGACATCCAGCTCATCGAATTCTCCGACTACGTCGTGCCGAACGCCGCGCTCGATGCCGGCGAGATCCAGGCCAATTCGTTCCAGAACCAACCATATTTGGACAATCAGAAGGCGGACCGTGGCTACAAGATCGAAGCCGTCGGCCTGACCGTGAATTTCCCGATCGGCGTCTATTCCAAGAAGCACAAGGCCTTCGCCGATATCCCCGAGGGCGGCAAGGTCTCGATCCCGAACGATCCGACCAATGGCGGCCGCGTGTTGCTGCTGCTGCGCGACAAGGGCGCGATCAAGCTGAAGGACGGCACGGGTTTCAAGCCGACGGTGCTCGATATCACCGAGAATCCCAAGAAGCTGAAGTTCATCGAGGTCGACGCGGCGCAGGCGCCGCGCGCGCTCGACGACGTCGACGCCGCCGCGATCAACACCAATTATGCAACCCAGGCTGGCCTCGATCCCGTCAAGGATCCGATCCTGCGCGAGGACCCGAAGGGTCCCTACGTCAATCTCATCGCCGTTCGCACGGTCGACAAGGACAAGCCCTGGGTCAAGATCCTGGTGGACAGCTATCACACGGCGGAGGTCAAGGAGTTCATCCTGACCAAGTTCAAGGGCGCGGTTCTGCCGAGCTGGTAGGCAGTCTGCCCAGCCAAAGTTCAGCTCAGGGCGATCCCGGCGGGCGGGCTTGCGTACTAGCCCTGCGCAATGCCCGCTTGTCTGGAGCTGCGGCAACCGACATCATCGGGACCTATCCTCGTCCGACAGGGGTCGTATGAAACGCTTAGCAAACCTGAAACGCCTGGGGTTTTTCACACGGCTTCTCGACGAGGCCCCGCCGGCCGACCGATATCGCTTCGCGGCCGAGCAGATCGTGCGCGCCGAGACGGCGGGCCTCGATTCCGCGTGGATCGCGCAGCACCATTTCCACGAGCGCGAGGGCGGCCTGCCGTCCCCCTTCACCTTCCTCGGTTATGTCGCAGCCCAGACCTCGCGCATCAGGCTCGGCACCGGCATCGTCACCTTGCCGCTGGAGAACGCGGTGCGGGTGGCGGAGGATGCCGCGGTGCTCGATCTGCTCTGCAACGGTCGCTTCGAGCTGGGTGTCGGCACCGGCGGCAATCCCTCGGCCTTTGCCGCCTTCGGCCTCGACAGCGCCCAGCGCAACGAGATCTTTGCGCGCAATCTGGACGTCGTCCGCACCGCGTTGGTCGGCAAGCCGCTCGAAGGTGGTGACACGCTCTATCCGCAGCGGCCGCAATTGGACGACAGGATCTGGCAGGCGACGTTCTCTGTCGCGGGCGGCGCGCGTGCCGGCAAGGCAGGCGATGGCCTGTTGCTGTCGCGCACCCAGCCTCGAACCAAGGAGGCGCCGAAGGCAACGCTCGCCGAGATTCAGAATCCGGTGATCGATGCCTATCTCGAGGCGCTGCCGCCGGGACGGGAGCCCCGCATCATGGCCTCGCGCACCGTCTTCGTTGCCGACGACCGGACTGAGGCGATGCGTCTTGCCGATATCGGCCTGCGGCGCGCGCTCCCGCAATTCCTCAAGGGCGGCCACGCCAAGCCAGGCGAAACGCTCGAGGAGATGATCGCGGCGTTCGACACCCATGTCGGCGCGGCCGACGACGTCATCGCTTCGCTCCGCGCCGACGCCACGCTGGAGCGGGTGACCGATCTCGTCTTCCAGGCGCATTCGGTCGATGCCCCGCATCCCCATATCCTGCGCTCGATCGAGCTGGTGGCGGAGAAGGTCGCGCCGGCGCTGGGCTGGGCGCGGACGGCGCCCGACGTGGCGCTGGCGGGTTAGTCGGAATGAGGTTGCAAGAGGCTGAATGATGGCTACGAAAGATATCATCGACACGCTCGCCGGGATCGAACCGGGTTCGGCTCTGGACGGCATTCGGGCCAAGCGCATCCAGGCGCGCGACAATGCGCAGAAGAGCTATCTCTCGCTGTTCGAGCCGATCGACGCCGGCGATGTCTCGCTGGTGGAGCGCGCCGCGGTCGCGCTCTTCGTGATCGGGCTTCACCGCGAGCCCACGATGGCCGGCTTCTATCGGGCGAAGTTAGCTGCGACCGCCGATGGCGCGCGCCTGGTCGAAGCTGTCGATGTCGAAATCGCGCGGGGCGAGACCTCGGGCCCCTACGGTGCCTTTCCAACCGGCCCCCTGTCTGTCGAAAACAAGGCCGGCTTGATCTACCGCGTCAGCGCGGAGCGCAAGCCCGATCTCGGGGACCGGCTCGCTGCGGCGTTCGAACATGCGCATCTGCTGGTGTTCCGCCCGCGCGATGCGGCCGCCGCCGACATGAAGGCTCTGCTCGCCGCCGGTTGGTCGAACACCGGAATCGTCACGTTCTCTCAGCTCGTTGCGTTCCTGTCGTTCCAGGTGCGCGTCGTCACCGGACTGCGCGTGCTCGGTGCCTCGCTCGGGCGCACCACGAACGCCGCGGCCGGCGCGTAAGTAGGCTGCATCATGAGCGCTGCAAACAATGCCAATCCGCCCGTCGTCTTCACCCAGGACGAACTGGGCTGGGTGTCCTGGATCGACCCGCTGCTCGAAGCCGAGCTGACCGAGCGGCATTTCGCGGGCCTCGTCGATCGCTTCCGTTCCAAGTCCGAGTATTTCCGCCTGCTGGTGCGCGACCCCGAGGTGCTGGAAGCCCGCACCAAGACGGACAAGGACATCTTCTACAACGTCGCCGACGGCCTGCCGCGCGCCGAGCGCGAGCTCGCGGCGGCTGCGACCTCGCGCTACAACGGCTGCATCTACTGCGCCTCCGTGCATGCGCGTTTCGCCAGCACTTATTCCAAGCGCCGCGACGATGTGCAGCGCCTGCTCGACGAGGGCGTCGGCGCCGATCTCGGCGAGCGCTGGAATGCGGTCGTCAAGGCCTCGGTGGCGTTGGCTGCGACGCCGATCGCGTTCAGCCCCGACAATATCGATGAGCTGCGCCGCGCCGGTCTCGACGATGCCGAGATCGTCGACGTCATCAACGGCGCGTCGTTCTTCAACTGGGCGAACCGGCTGATGCTGTCGCTTGGCGAGCCCTCGAAATAGCCAATCTCACCGGCATGGAAATTGCTAGTTGTTTCAACGCCTGACAGGATGGAGCCGTCCATGAGCAACATCGATCGTCGTACCCTGGTCAAGGGCTCGCTTGCCGCCCTGATGGCGGGGGCAGCCTTCTCGCGCGCCGCGCTTGCGCAATCGTCCGAACCGATTTTGCTGGGCGTCAGTGGTCCGTTGACCGGGCCGAACGCACAATATGGCACGCAGTGGAAGCAGGGCTTCGATCTCGCGCTCGACGAGATCGAGGCAGCGGGCGGCATCAACGGCCGCAAGCTCGCCTATAATTTCGAGGACAGCCAGAGCGACCCGCGCCAGTCGGTGGCGATCGCCCAGAAATTCGTCTCCGATCCCAGGATTGTCATGGAGCTCGGCGACTTCTCCAGCCCCGCCTCGATGGCGGCCTCGCCGATCTATCAGCGCGGCGGGCTGGTGCAGTTCGGATTCACAAATTCGCATCCCGATTTCACCAAGGGCGGCGACTTCATGTGGAGCACCTCGGTCAGCCAGGCTGACGAGCAGCCGCTGCTGGCGGCCTATGCCGTCAAGCGCCTCGGCCTGAAGAAGCTCGCCGTGCTGCACCTCAACACCGATTGGGGCCGTACCAGCCGCGACTATTTCGTTAAGGCCGCGAAGGAGCACGGCGCCGAAATCGCCGTCACCGAAGGCTACATCGCGGAGGAGCGCGACTTCCGCTCCACGCTGGTGCGTGTCCGCGACGCCAATCCTGACGGGCTGATCCTGATCTCCTATTATTCCGACGGTGCGCTGATCGCGCGCCAGGCGCGCCAGGTTGGGCTGAAGCAGGTGATCTGCGCCGCGAGCTCGGTCTACTCGCCGAAATTCCTGGAGCTCGGCGGCGAGGCCGTCGAGGATGTTCATGTCGGCACGCGCTACTTCCCGGAAGACCCGCGCCCCGAGGTGCAGACGTTCATCGCCGGCTTCAAGAAGAAATACAACGGGGTGGAGCCCGACGCGTTCAACGCCTACGCCTATGACGCGATGAACATGGCGGCCGCCGTGGTGAGGATCGGCGGCGCCGACCGGCGCGCGATCCGCGATGCCTTCACGAAAGTGAAGGACGTCTCGAGCGTGATCTTCGGCAAAGCGACGTTCGACGTCGAGAGCCGGCGCGTCAAGGGCGCCATGAATGCGGAGCTCGTCGTGCGCAAGGGCCAGTTCGCCCTCTGGGACGGCAAGCCGACCTGAGGGGATCTCCTGCGTGTCTTCCTGGCTCGACTACACGATCAACGGGCTGATCGTCGGTAACGTCTACGCCCTCGTTGCGGTCGGGCTCGCGCTGATCTTCGGCGTCAGCCGGCTGATCAACTTTGCGCAAGGATCGATCTACCTCGTCGGCGCCTATATCGGCTGGGTCGCGGTGGTGCAGCTGCATACGCCACTGCCGCTCACCATCATCCTGGTCGCGGTGGCGGCGGCGCTGGTCGGCTTGATCATCGAGCGGTTCGGCCTGCGCCCGCTGCAGAACTCGGTGCGCATCGCACCGCTGCTGGCGACCATCGGCATCAGCTTCGTGCTCGATCAGCTCGTGATGCTGACTTTTTCGCCCAATCCGCGCGCATTGCCGAGCCAGTTGCCGGATGTCCGCTTCCAGATCGGCGGCGGCACGATCGGCCCGCTCGATCTGCTCATCGCCGGTGTCGGCCTCACCAGCGCGTTGCTGCTGTTCGTGTTCCTGCGCTACAGCAAGCTCGGCTGGGCCGTGCGTGCCACCGCGCAGGACCGCGACGCCGCGATGCAGATGGGCGTCGACGTCAACCGCGTCAATCAGGCCGTGTTCGGCATTGCGGCTGCGCTCGGCGGCGTCTCCGGCCTGCTGGTCGGTATGTACTATAACCAGATCGACACCGCGATGAGCCTGCAGGCGACGCTCAAGGGCGTCGTCGCCGAAGTCGTCGGCGGTGCCGGCAATGTGCCGGGTGCGGTGATCGGCAGCCTGCTGCTGGGATTGGTGGAGAGCTACGGCGTTGCCGTGTTCGGCACCAGCTACCGCAACCTGTTCGCGTTCCTGCTGCTGGTCGTGGTGCTCGTGCTGCGCCCGAACGGTCTGTTCGCCAGCGCGCGGCAGGCGCCGCCCGAGCCGCTCACCGGCACTTTCATCGCGCCGAGCCGCCCGGTCTGGATTCCGCGCTGGGCTCTGCTGATCGCTGCCGTCGTCTTCGCGATCCTGCCGCTGTTGCCCGTGTCGTTCTACGTGCTCCAGACCCTGATCAACGCCTGGCTGCTCGGCATGCTCGCGCTGAGCCTCACCCTTGTTGCAGGCACGATTGGTCAGGTCTCGCTGGGACACGCCGCGCTGCTCGCGATCGGCGCCTACACCTCCGCGCTGCTGTCGCTCACGTTCGCTGTCCCGGTCGGCCTTGCCATCATCGGCGGCGGCCTGATGAGTGCTGCGCTGGGCACGGCGCTGATCTCGCCGTCGTTCCGGCTGCGCGGACATTATGTGTCAATCGCGACGCTCGCGATCGGCGAGATCGTCTCGCTGGTGATCCTGAATTGGGAGAGCGTCACGCGCGGGCCGATCGGCATCTCCGGCATCCCGCCGCTGTCGCTGTTTGGCTATGAGCTGGTCAGCCCGATTTCGATCTACTGGTTCAGCTTCATCGTGATGGTCGTGCTGGCGCTGCTGCAGGGACGCCTGCTCGGCTCGCATCTCGGCCGCAGCTTTCGCGCCATCCGCGACGACGACATCGCCGCGCGGGCCTATGGCCTCAGCCTGAATCGCTACAAATCGCTGGCCTTCATCTTCGGCGGCTTTGCCGCGGGGGTCAGCGGCGGCATCGCCGCGCATCTCTATTCCTATATCAACCACGAGACCTTCAACACGCAGCAATCCATCCTGGCGCTGACCGTCGTCATCCTCGGCGGTCTCGGCAATGTCGTCGGGGCGATTCTCGGGGCGGTCGCGCTGGTCGGCCTGCCGGAAGTGTTCCGCATCGCGGCGGAGTATCGCATCCTGATCTACGGCATCGTGCTGCTGCTGCTGGTGCGGTTCAGGCCGCAGGGCCTTTTGGGGACGGTGTGATGATGGACGCACACACGGCGATGCTGTCCCTGCGCGGGCTGACGCGGCGCTTCGGCGGCCTCACCGCCGTCGACGCCATCGATCTCGATCTCGCCAAAGGCGAGCTGATCAGCATCATCGGCCCGAACGGGGCGGGCAAGACAACGCTGTTCAATCTCGTGACCGGGCTTGACCTTCCGGACGCCGGGACGGTTCGCTTCGAAGGTCAGGACATCACAGGTTTCTCGCCGGAACGGCTGGCGGCCGGAGGCATCGCGCGGACGTTCCAGCTCGGCCGCGTCTTCGGCAATCTCAGCGTGATGGACAACGTCCTGATCGGTGCGCATACGCGCTTGCGCGCGGTGAAACCGGCAGTGCCGGTGATCGGCCCGCTGCTGGAATTGGGTCTGGCGCTGCTGCGCCCCGCCAGCGTCAAGGCGGAGGAAGAGCGGCTGCGCGAGGAGGTGAAGGTCATTCTCGCGCGCTTCGGCGAGCGGTTGCTGCCGCGTATCGATCAGCCGGCCTACAGCCTCTCTTACGCCAACCGCCGCCGCGTCGAGATCGCGCGCGCGCTCGCCTTGAAGCCGCGCCTGCTGCTGCTGGACGAGCCGACCGCCGGCATGAATCCGACCGAGACCACGGAGATGCAGGGGCTCGTCGCCGAGCTGAAAGCCGAAGGGCTGACGATCTTGCTGATCGAGCACAAGCTCGAAATGGTGATGCGCCTCTCCGATCGCGTCATCGTCATGGACGAGGGCAAGAAAATCGCGGAAGGCCCGGGCGAAGCGGTGCGCGGTGATCCCAAGGTGATCGAGGCCTATCTCGGCCACGGCCTGACGACGAAGCAGGAGAGCGCGGCATGACGAACCCGCCTCCCGATGCGCTGCTCGCGATCACCGACGTCAATACCTTCTATGGTCAGGCCCAGGTGCATTTCGACCTGTCGATATCAGTTCTGCGCGGCCACATCGTCTGCCTGCTCGGCGGCAATGCCAGCGGCAAATCGACCACGATGAAGATCATTCTAGGCCTCGTGAAGCCGCGCTCGGGCGACGTGACGTTCGACGGCACTTCGCTACTGGGACTTACCACGCCGCAGATCGTCCGCCGCGGCATCGGCTCGGTGCCGGAGGCACGGCGGCTGTTCGCCGACATGAGCGTCCGCGAGAACATTTTGATGGGCGCCTTCGTGCGCGACGACCGCGAGGCGATCGCGCAGGATCTCGACAAGATGCTCACGCTGTTCCCGAAGCTCGGCCAACGGCTGTCGCAGCGCGCCGGCTCGCTCTCGGGCGGCGAGCAGCAGATGGTCGCGATGGCGCGGGCGCTGATGAGCCGTCCCCGGATGATCGTGATGGACGAGCCGACCATGGGCCTGTCGCCGCTTTACGTCGACCGCGTGCTGGAGCTGATCCGCACCATCAACCAGGAGGGCGTCTCGGTCTTCATGGTCGAGCAGAACGCCAGCCTCGCGCTCGAGATCGCGCACGAGGCCTATGTGCTCCAGACCGGCAAGATCGTTCTCTCCGGCTCCGCCCGCGCGCTGAAGGACGATCCCCGCATCCGCGATGCCTATCTCGGCGGCTCCGAGGCGGCGTAGCGCCATCTCGGCCTGCATGGTTCGAGACGCCCGCCCTCGGCGGGCGCCTCACCATGAGGGTCTGGCAACCTCGCGGCGAAGCAAGACCTCATCCTAAAGGAGCCCGCGCAGCGGGCGTCCCGAAGGACGCCGCAAGCACTGCTGCAGAACCGTGCCGCCCCTCCGGGATTGCACTGGTCAGTATGACCACCTTATGAAAAGATCATACCGCTCGTGCGATGGATCGTGCAGCGGACGGAATGATTGGCGTGACGAAATTATCTTTGCGGGCGGTCGATCCCGGAATGATGCTGCTGTTCGGCGGGTTGATCGCGGCCAACATCGCGGCGTGGGCTTGGGCGTTCGCGGCGTTCGGTGACCGGCCGACGGTGATGGCGACCGCGCTGCTTGCCTGGGTGTTCGGCCTGCGCCACGCCGTCGATGCCGACCACATCGCGGCCATCGACAACGTCGTGCGCAAGCTGATGCAGGCCGGCGATGCGCCGCGCAGCGTTGGTCTCTATTTCGCGCTTGGTCATTCCACCGTGGTTGTGGTCGCGACCATGCTGCTCGCGCTGGGCTTGGTGAGCCTTGGCGGCGACAGCCTGCTCAAGGACGTCGGCGGCTTCATCGGCACGTCGGTGTCGGCGCTGTTCCTGCTGGTGATCGCGGCCATCAACCTGGTCATCTTCGCCGGCCTGTGGCGGACGTTCCGGATCGCGCGCGCGCAAGGCATTCACGACGCCGCGCAGCTTGATGCGCTGCTCGCCAGCCGCGGATTGCTGGCGCGGCTGCTCGGCCCGATGTTCCGCCTGGTGACCAAGCCGGCGCATATGTACCCGCTCGGCTTCCTGTTCGGCCTCGGCTTCGACACCGCCACCGAGATCGGCCTGCTCAGCATCTCCGCCAGCGAATACGCGCTTGGTGCATCGCTGGCCGACGTCATGGTCTTTCCCGCGCTGTTCGCATCAGGCATGGCGCTGGTCGATACCGCCGATTCCGCGCTGATGGTCAGCGCTTATCGTTGGGCCTTCGTCGATCCCTTACGGAAGCTCTGGTACAACCTCACGATCACCGGTGCCTCGGTCGCGGTGGCGCTGTTCATCGGCGGCATTGAGGCGCTTGGCCTGATCGGGGATCGGCTCGGCCTGTCTGGCGGTGTGTGGACGCTGGTCGACGGCCTCAACGATTCACTCGCGAACGTCGGCTTCGCCGTGGTCGCGCTATTCGCGATTGCATGGCTGGTTTCGGTCATGCTCTATCGCAGGCTATTCGCGCTCGAGCGGCGGCGCACGCCCGATGTGCTGGTGGGCGCCGATGCTACCGAGACAGCGTGAGTCAATCGTGGGCTCAAGCCGAAGCTGCGCTCTCCGCCGGCAGGTCGTCGGCATTGGGATCGCCCGGCGCGGTGGCCCACGCCAATTCCACCAGCGTCACGAACCTGCGGCCGGCGCCGTCGAGCTGGCAGACGATCAGGCCCTGCTCTTCCATGTAGCCGAGCAGGCGCTGAGCCCGGCGCAGCGAATGCGAGCCGTAGGCGCGGGCGATCGCGGCGTCGCCGGGGCAGGGCCAGCCTTCTTTCGCCGCGCGCGCGATCATCATGAACACGCCTTGCATGTCGTCGGGCAGGATCGAGGCGCGCAGCGACACGTCCTGCCAGGCGTCGTCCTCGGCATGCTCGGCGCCGAGCCCGGCGCGTGCGCGTGTCAGCATGCGGCGGAATTCGGTGAGGTCGGGCACCGCCGAGCCGAGTCCCTCGATGCGGCAGCGAACCACAAACTCCTGGTACAGCACGCCGACCGCGCGGAAACCGGCATCGGGCACGGCCAGCACGGCACGAAGGGTCCGATCCACGCGCTCGCGCCGTTCGGCGAGCTCTTCGGCACTGACGGGGACCTCGATCATTTCGGGCCCGATCTCCGGTGCCGCAGCCTTCGCGGCGCGGAGCTGCTCGAGCAGATCGGGCGCGGGCCGGCGCTGCGGCCGGCTGGCATCGGGCGGCGGCGCGGCCAGGATCACGGCGCGCATATTCTCGAGTGAGGTTTCGGGCATCGGCATCAGCCGCGGCGTGGAATTGCGCGGCTGGGTTTCGGTTGCGCCGATATTCAAACGCAGGGGGCGTCGCGACAGCGCGGGGCCGAGCGCCATGAATTGTCCGCGTTCGAGATCGCGAAACGATTCGGCCTGCCGCCGCTCCATGCCGAGCAGGTCGGCGGCGCGCGCCATGTCGATGTCGAGGAAAGTGCGGCCCATCAGGAAGTTGGACGCTTCCGCCGCGACGTTTTTGGCGAGCTTCGCCAGCCGCTGGGTCGCGATGATCCCGGCAAGCCCGCGCTTGCGGCCGCGGCACATCAGATTGGTCATCGCGCCGAGCGAAAGCTTTCGCGCTTCGTCAGAGACTTCGCCCGCGACCGCAGGCGCAAACAGCTGCGCCTCGTCGACCACCACCAGCATCGGGTACCAATGGTCCCGGTCCACGTCGAACAGTCCGCCGAGGAAGGCCGCGGCGCGGCGCATCTGGTTCTCGGCATCGAGCCCTTCGAGGTTGAGCACGGTGGAGACGCGATGCAGCCGCGCGCGCTCGCCGGCAACCTGAAGGCCGCGTTCGGTGTGATCCTCGGCCTCGATCACGAGATGGCCGAAATGCTCCGCCAGGGAGACGAAATCGCCTTCGGGATCGATGATGGCCTGCTGCACCCAGGGCGCGCTCTGCTCCAGCAGCCGCCGCAGCAGATGTGATTTTCCGGAACCCGAATTGCCTTGCACCAGGAGGCGGGTCGCCAGCAGTTCCTCGAGGTCCATGGCCGCCGCGGCGCCCGCCGTGGTCTGCCCCATCTCGATCGCAACCGTCATGCCCGACTCAAGTCCCATCATTCGCGGACAGGGGCTTATCAATCCGGCCACGGCGCGTCGAGCGCCATGGCGAGAATCATGCGTTGTTGCCCACGGCGGAGTTCAGGCGTGATTCGATTGCCGTAGAAGTGCGGGCCGATAGGGGGCTTGCGGATCGTCATCCTGGGGTATCGCTTGCGCGAGTTCCCCCGCTGATGTGCGAAACCGCCATTGCGCCGTGCGCTCGGCATGCGCCCCGTCAATGAGGGGTCCGCGAAGCCCGTTACAGCGCGCCCGATCCGCCCTGCACGATCTTCTCGTTGAGCTTCAGGTCCACGGTCTCGACGGTGCGGTCGATCTCTGCATTGGGCGCGCCGAGCTGATGCGAGATCAGCTTGACCAGCAGGTCGACGCGCTCGATGAAGGGTGCGCCGCCGGCCACCGCGCGCGCGGCCGATGACGGCTTCAGCAGGCTCTCGGCAGCCTTGGCGTATTTCGCGAACGGCACCTGGTCCTGCGGATCGGCGCCGAGGCGCCGGGCGATGGCGTCGACATGCTCGTAGATCGTCTGCGAGCGCGCGAGATCACCGTGCACGGCATCGCGGATCGACTGCGGCTCGTGCGGCGTGATGCAGCGGTAGTTGCCAGTCAGCAGCATCGACCATTTGGCCAGCGGCACGAACAGGGAATCGAACACCTTCAGCTTCACCGGCACGTCGTGGCCGTCGAGGGTCACCGCGTCGATGTCGGCTTCGAGCTCGCGCAGCACCTTGTTGTGCTTCTCGTCGGCGAACACGGATGCCTTGAAATTCGTGGGCAGACCGACGTGCAGCACGTTCGCAGCCTCTTCCGGCGGACGGAATGCCTGCGGGTCGGGCGAGCACAGGGTCACCAGCCCCGGCTCGAAGCGCTCCCACACCTGCGCATTGGTGTAGGCCTCCTCGAGATCCATGTCTGCGAGCGAGGGGATCCGCTTCAGATAGGGCAGCGGCGGCATGTTCATGATCGAGAGGCACGGCAGCTTCGCCGCGGCGATCCTGACCATGAGAACGCGCACCGTGTGGTTGGTGTATTGCGGCTCCTGCATTGCAAGGCCGACCATGTCGTAACGGGACAGGTCCACATTGGCCGGCGTCACGGCGTCGAGCTTGCCGGGCAGGTCGCGCGAGAAGATGGCGCGGTGAACCGCCTCGTCACGCAACTTGATGCGCACCTCGGTCCCCTCGCGGTTGATCAGCTCCGCGGTCTTGGCGCGGCAGACCAGGGTCACATTGTGCCCCGCCATCAGCAGCTTCGTGCCCAGCAGGGAGCCGTAGGAAGCCCCGAGAATCAGGATGTTACGCGCCATGTCTCGTCCCTTTGACAATTGGTGATTTTTGGGCCCCGGCCGTCAGCCGCGGGCGAGTTTGGCGGGCATGTAAGGCAAAGTGCGTGGGGATGGCAACTGGGATAATGGATACAAGGCGCGGATCAGCGGGCGGCCCGGCGTGTTGCTTGACGCCGAAAGCAAGACGACGCCAAACCGGCGGCGGTTGTGCAGGGTCGTTGAGTTGCTCAAATAACTGGCTTACCGAAGTAAGAAATGTTGCACATCTCGATCGCCCAAGCTCTCCCAGAACGCGATCATACCTCGTCACGTCTCGCGCGCCGGGTGCGGATGAGCGACTTCGAGGATTTTGTCGCGCCGGTTTTCCTGCGACATTGACTAGCGGAAAGTCCTTTGTCGAAGGCCGTCGGCATCGATCAGGCGGTAACCCGCCGCATTTTTATCGCTGGCGTGATTGGTGGCGCGCCGGATCGGCGTCATGAGGAATCATGATGGAAGCCGACACAGGCGATGCCTTCTCCCTCGTTAAATGAGCTCCAATTTTAGTCGTCCACCGCAACAAAAAACTGCAAACGCGGGACAGCAAAGAATGGCAGAGTGGTGCGGGGCCTAAACTGTGTATCAGCAACGGAGCTGAGACGTGACGATTGAGTTGGAGTCGGCGTGCGACTTGTTTTGCGACCGGTTCGTTCGGACTGCAGTCCGTCCGGTCCAGTGCCCCCGCCCGCGAAGGGAAAACGGAACGATCATCGGGACGGCAGACGCAAGCGCGATCACGCACGCGTGACGTCGCATCGAGCAGACATGCAGGGCGTTGCGCTGACGGCGCTGCGCCGAGTCCAAGCAACCGCCGACGCGCCGTTCGGGGACGGACATGGAAGATGATCATTGGCCTCACGGCACGTGCGACGGCGCCGGTCGAAGCCTGGCGTGCTTGCGAAAACGCGCGTCCCATTTTTTCGAAAGCTTGTCCGTTGCGGAACTCGTGCGCGAGGCGCACAGGCATCGGTGGATTTCGGAGTGGTTGAGGATCTCAGGCGAGTACCGGATATTCGCCGAATCGGCGCGCGTAACCAGTTCAGCTCAGATCGCGCGGGAAGCGTGGCTGTGCTCGCTGACGGCCCTTGAAGTCGCGAGGAACCTGTCTTGGCCCGGAGATCCCGGGGGTACCGACCTCGTAGACAAGGTCAGACTCTGCCTGAGGGGCTTCGAGGAGGACGCCGGTTCGGCGATCGAGCGTGTGGAGATCGACTGCTTTGATCAAGGCTCGCTTGCGGGCTACTTTCTGCCGGCGTTCCCCGATCGGTCTTTCGCACCCGCGGTTATCTGCGTCAGCGACGAGGACATCACCCTCGGCTCGATGATGAGCAGGCTGTTGCCGGCTTCAGGGCGACGGAACGTGTCACTCCTGCTCGTTGATGCTGGCGATTCATCCGGTCGTAGCCCCTTCAAGCCGGCGCATATTCTTCAATGCTGGCTGGATTACCTGGAAGCTCGTCCGGACGTCGATTCGCAGCAGATCGCGGTCTACGGCGAGGGGGCGGCCGCCAGTCACGCATCCCGTCTTGCCCTCCTGGATCGCAGAATGGCTGCCGCCGTGTGCGACGGCGGCATTGCGACGCCGGTCATGCGCCGGGCATCGCTGCGCTGGATGATCGGCGTCGAGCAGGCGGTCCGTGACGGGCCCTCGACGGGTTCGTTGCTGCCGTTGTGTCGGATACCTTGCCCGCTTCTGATGGTCGTCGGCAGCCGCTCAATGGTTTGGGAGGAGGATGCTCTCGAACTGCAAGCCGGCTATCGGCAGGCCGGAGCCGATTGCGCGACCGTCGTGCCGAACTGCATTCCGTACCCTCTGGGCGAGGTCGAGAATTTCATCGCGGTGGACGATTTCATTTTCGAATGGCTCGACAGCAAACTTGGAATTGCCCGCCAGCTGGATTCCGTGACCTACCTCTAAGGCGCCAAGAGATTGGGGGAAGGCGAGAAAAGATTGGGAAGGCGAGGAGAGATTGGGGATGAATCGAGGCGCGCGTTCCGCGCCTGACGTCAGGGAGTCAGGAAGCGTCGATGGCCAGCAACCGTGCGGCCAGCCGGGCATTCTTGGCAATCGTTGCGAGCGCGGCATTCAGATCGGCCAAGGTCTTCTCGTCGAGCTCGTTGAACATGGTCGAGTTCAAGGCGAGCTTTCTCTTCGACAGTTTTTCGATCTCCGTCGTTGCTTTCGCCGTCAGCGACATCAGGACGTAGCGTGCGTCTTCTGCGGCCGGCCGTCGCGACAGGAAGCCGCCCTTTTCGAGACTCTTGGTCTGGTTGGTGACGAAGGCGGGGTGGACGCGCAGCTTGTTCGCGATGTCGATTCCCGCGACACCTCGCCCCTGGTCCAGTTCGGTGATGGCCATCAGGATCAGCCACTGCGGCTCGGTAATGCCCAGCAGTCCGGCCCAGCTGGTGTGGATGTCCTCCAGCTGGGAATGAATTTCGACGACGTTCCAGATGAAGTCCGTAATCGCCCTGTCGAGTTTCTTCTCGATCATGTGGCTCCCTTCCCCGTTTATCCCTTGCCTATCCTTAATGGGATATCTTGGAAGCGTCTCGAAAATCGCGCGCCGACCAAAGGGGAGATACCGCGCGGAAGAAATCGTAGGCTCACTTATTACTTGCAAAGAACAATTAATTTTATTATCGACTATCGCGCTCTATTTCGCTGCTCTTGACCCACGCGACGGACAGCGATGCGAGACCTCCAAGAAGCCCTCGGGATGCCCCCCGAGGGCTTTTCTGGTCTTTCTATAGTGATCTTCCGGGGTGATGTCGCGCTGTTGCCCTCAAGCCACATCGCGACCCGAAGTGTCGATTCATCAAAGCAATAAATTGAGACCATTGTTTTTATAAACTATATGTGAAGCCGCGACGGAGGGGGCACCTCGCTGTCGTTTCAGTCCGAACCTTCGGTGCGGACCTGAATTGAACGGAAATTGAGAGGGTAAAGCGGCGTCCACCGAGGACCCGAGCCCCCTGAACCGACCTGGAGGTTTACTGATGAAGTTGACGAAGACACTCTTTCTCGGCTCGGCTGCCGGCCTGATGGCCGCCTCCGGGGCGTTCGCTGCCGATCTTCCCGTGAAGGCCAAGGCGGTCGAATACGTGAAGATCTGCTCGCTGTACGGCGCCGGTTTCTACTACATCCCCGGCACCGACACCTGCATCAAGCTGGGTGGTTACCTGCGTGCCGATGCGAACCTCAATACCAATTCGGACTTCAACCCGAACCAGAGCGGTGTTGCCGGTGCACGCAACCGCCTGATGAACTACTACACCTTCCGCGCTCGTGAAGACCTCAACATCGACACCCGCACCGCGACCGAATACGGCGTGGTCCGCACGTTCTTCGACGGCGTCTTTACCTGGACGACCGGCAACTATTCGGGCACCGGTTCGGCAACGGGTGGCACCCAGTACAGCGGTACGCTCGGTCTCAACGCTGCGGGCACAGGCCTCGTCGGTTCGGGTAGCGGCAACGTCAACGGCACCGACGGCAATACCTCGGCCGGTGCGCTCGGCGTATACTACGCCTTCATCCAGTTCGCCGGCTTCACGATGGGTAAGGCCGTGTCGCAGTTCGACGCGCCCTGGACCAACTATCCCGGCAACATCACCGACAACCTCGTCGGCGGCAGCGGCACCGTTACCGGCGTCACCCAGTTCACCTACACCGCCGACTTCGGCCAGGGCGTCACGGCATCGTTCTCCGCTGAAGATGCGACGGCCTACTATCAGGCCGGCAACCTCAACATGACCGGCGCGACCGCAGGTGGCATCATCGGCGGCTCATACGGCACCAACGCCCTCGGCGGCTCGCGTTCGCCGAACCTCGTCGGTCAGGTGCGTGTCGATCAGGCCTGGGGTCTCTTCCAGGCGTCAGTGGCTGCGCATGACAACCATGTCGCCTATTACGGCGCGACCGAAGCCACCGGCCATCCCGACGACAAGTGGGGTTGGGCGGTTCAGCTCGCTTTGTCGATCAAGAACATCCCGACCGGCGCGGGTGACACGATCAACATCCAGGGCGTCTACACCGACGGCGCGACCCGCTACAACTTCCAGAACCTGTCGGGCAGCAGCTACTCGCTGTTCGGTAGCTCGGGTGTTGCCTACCAGAGCGTTGGCTTCGCCAATGCTCCCGACACGGTGTACGTGACCGGTAGCTCGCAGGAAACCGTCAAGACCTGGGGCTTCCGTGGCGCTTACACCCACAACTGGGATCCCAACTGGAACTCCTCGCTGTACGGTGCTTACGCTCAGGCCCAGTTCGGCACGCTGGCCAAGACCACCATCTGCGGCGCCGGCGGCGGCGCCGGTGTGTTCGGAGCCCTGGCAGGTGTGACGGGTTGCAACCCGGACTTCGCGATCGGCCAGCTAGGTGTCGTCACCCGGTGGACCCCGGTCAAGAACCTGACCTTCTCGGCGGACGTGTCCTGGACCCATCTCGACCAGAAGTATTCTGGTACGGTTGGCGCCTCCCCGAGCGTCGCGACCGCCAAGCCGACCGCGGCCTACGAGCTGAAGGATCAGGACTCGGTCGCCATGATCCTCCGCGCTCAGCGCAACTGGTAAAATCTATCGAAACACATGAACGAACACCCGGCGGGAAACCGCCGGGTGTTTTTTTGCGCAAGGCAGATGATATAGGGCGGCGAAGCCCCGGTGCCCGGATGGAGCGCAAGCGTGATCCGGGGGCTGCTCGCGCTGCGTCCGGCACCTTCCCGGATCACGCTTCGCTTCATCCGGGCTACGGGACCGCGCCTGTGTCGCCCCCGTGTCAATCCGCTCTCACAAAAATATTCCGCTTTACCGAAATTCGGAAATGGCGTATGTGTCGTGCATCCCGGCTCATCCTTGAGGGGCGATCTTGTGGTCGTCATGTTCGCGAGCCGGGCTTGCGGTGGACGCGGCAGCGTTCGGGTGCGAGAGGCCAAGGGCAGGGCGGATTGCTCTCCGTGAGCCCAAGGCTGCGTTCCGACGAGCGGCGCTGCTAGGCTTCGTCTCGTCTGTAAGTTTCCGGCTCCGTCGATAGGGCTGGAAAAACTGCGGCGAAATGGCGAGCCGTGCGTACGGCAAAACCGTGTGGTCCCGGCCGTCGTTGCTACGGTCAAGCCCTGGCGAATGCGGCATCTGCGTCAACCGGCGCGGTGCCGGTGACTTTCGTTGGGACGAGGGAGGCCAGAACGAACTCGGCTCCCGGGAGAGCACGGCATAAGCCGTCCAACCATCGCGCAGGGAAGGCCGAGTGATTGGCTACACCTGTATGCTGCTGTGCGGTTTCCTTGCGCTACATTTTCGCGCAGCGGACCGCGGGTGCCAGCCGGCACCCGGTCTTCCCTGCGCCCTCTTGGCTTTGAGGGTGGAATGACCAGGCAAAGCTCGGGCGAAACGCCGCGAGGACGCGAAGGCGTGTCTACGGCTACACACTCCCTGTCATCGCCCGGCTTGACCGGGCGATCCAGTATTCCGAGACAGTTATGATTGAACCGAGAAGCCGCGGCGTACTGAATTCCCCGCTTTCATCGGGGAATGACAGTGGTGCTGGGAGGACGAAGCCGCCGCCTCATACTCCGTCATTGCGAGCGCAGCGAAGCAGAGTCTTACCGCGGAGAGACTCTGGATTGCTTCCGCCTTCGCTAAAGCTTCGGCGGACAAGTCGCTGCCCTCGCAATGACGATGTGGGGAGAATGTGCGCCACACTCCGTTCTCGTGCCCTGGACGCAGCGCAGCGCTTTTGCGGTGCGGCTGCAGAGCCGGGGCCCATCTCGCCGCATCACGCCGTGTCGCCCTGGTCCCGGTTCTGCGCAGCAGCGCCATAAGCGCGTTTACGCGCGTCTTCGACACGCTTTGCGCGTTGCAGCTTGTCCGGAACATGAGAGGCTCTGTGCGCCTTTCAGAGATCGCCACCGCGCGGAAATTTACGCGTGCCTCACCCCTGGTTCACCACGCGCGCGCGGTCGAGATGCTCCTCGATCTTGGGACGGTCGCGGGTGCGCTCGAAACTGGTGCAGAGCAGTTCAGTCTCCTCGAGCGAAACCGGGGCGCGATACAGCCGGCACATGAATTCGGCCGTTGCGCGTCCCTTGCCGGTACCCGGCCCGCGTTCGGCGAGAAACATGCAGTCCCGGCAGACGCTGGCATCGAGCCGCTGATTTGCCGCGTCGAGATGATTGAGGATCTCGCGCAGCGAATCGCGCAGCCTGACGCACTCGTCGGGTCCGAGCGCCGTGACCGCGTTCAGCACGTGATTGACCGGATCGTGCTGGCTCAGGCACTTCTCGCCCTGCGCAGTGACGTGCAGCACGACAGAACGCTTGTCTTCGTGCGACGGCTTTCGCACCAGGAAGGTCTTGCTCTCCAGCGTCTTCACAATCTGCGATGCAGTCGCCCTGGTGGCGCCGATGAAGCCGGCGAGCGCGGAGGGCGTGCGCGAAAACCTGTTGGCGCGGCCGAGAAAGCGCAGCGCCATCCATTCCCGATCGCGCAACCCATGCTGATCGCCTTCGAAATACCAAGCCCTCGCTGCCTGAACCAGCAGCTCCACGGCTTCTCTTGCCAATGGCATGAATTCCTACCTTGCCCCGGGAGTCACGTCTGCGGCGCTCCGGAGCCGCCTTCCGCCGTTGCGCACGAGCCGTTTGCGAGAAGCCGGACCACCGGCAATGTCCGACACATGCACCGTGCTCTTCTCTCGCGTGAAGGCACGGCCTGCCCGGCGCCCGACCTGGACTGATGAGCACTGCAAGCTATGGCGTGGGAGGCGGTGTTGCTGTGGATATGCCATTCGCGGCGTCGTCGCACGGGAGCCCGAATAGCCGTCGCCACCAGACGATGGATCGGAGTAGTTCAACCGAAGCCCCTAAGGTTCAAGTCACACGCAGACGTTTCTTATCTTCCGACGAAACGATGAATGACCTTCTCAACAAAATCAAGTAGAGACCATCTCGCAGACAGGATGTCGTCGCAGGCGAATGTAACGTTCAAGACAATCTCGCTCCTCGGGACACATGATGGTGAACGCAATACGCTGTCCCACGAGCAACATGCACGCGACTATGCGACGGTTTTATTGCACGGCCCGTTGGCTGTCGTTGATGCAAGTTGATCGAAGCTTGTGCAGGACGACGATGTGCGTCCGCATGTCATCCACAACTTGTGCGTTCTGCCAAGAATTGTCCGAGGGAACTCACAGGAATTACACGCGGCGGTTGTCCGGACTGAATCAAGGAATCGCCGGTTCAGTCGCTTTCGGCGCGGCTCCGCTCACCCGAACGGTGGAGACGATCACGGCGGAAACCGGAGACGGGCGTGCATGTGCATGCGCTGGAAGCGTGGCGGCATGCGCAATCGCCTGTCGAAAACAACGAGCAAGGTGCGATCGCGTGGCGCCTCGCGCGCCGACTCAATCTGAGACTTGCTAGTCGCCCTTGAGCATGTCCCGCAGCTCGCGGAACGGATCGGCGCTTGGGGGAGCCGAAGCGTCCTGCCGCATCGCGCCATAGATTCTCGGGACCATGTCGACCGCCTGGTCGAGCCCCGAATCACGTCCCGCCTGGTATCCGCCCATCAGGCGAAGGTCGCGCGTGTCCTCGTATTTGGCGATCATGGCGCGCAGCTTGCTCACCAATTCGCGCTCTTCGGGGTCCCAGACGTTATGGGCGAGGCGGGAGACCGAACCCAGAACGTCCACCGCCGGGTAACGCGCCTGGTCGGCGATATGCCTGGAGAGCACGATGTGGCCATCAAGTGTGCTGCGGATGGTATCGGCGATCGGCTCGTTGTGATCGTCGCCATCCACCAGCACGGAGAAAATCCCGGTGATCGTCCCGGATCCCTCCTCGCCGGGTCCGGCGCGCTCCAGAAGGCGCGGCAGATCGGTAAAGACGGTGGGTGCGTAGCCGCGCGCGACCGCGGGCTCACCGGCGGCGAGCGCCACTTCACGGGCGGCGTGGGCGAAGCGGGTGATCGAATCGACCATGAGCAGGACGGATTCGCCCCGGTCTCGGAAATATTCGGCGACCGCCATGGCCGTCTTCGGCGCCAGTCGCCGCATCATCGGGCTCTCGTCTCCCGTCGACACGATCGTGACGGCGCGGTGACGATCGGCGCCCAGCACGTCCTCGATGAACTCGCGCACCTCGCGGCCGCGCTCGCCGACCAGTGCCAGCACGACCGTGTCAAAACCCTGGCTGCGGGCGAGCATCGCAAGCAGCGTCGATTTACCGACACCGGAGCCGGCAAAGATGCCGACACGCTGGCCGGCACAGATCGGGGCGAACAGGTCGATGACGCGTACGCCGGTGCGCAGCGGCTTGTGGACCCGCGCGCGCTTCATGGCCGAAGGCGCCTCCGCCTCGGCCGAGACCGGACGCGACCCGGGGGTGAGAGGGCCCTGTCCGTCCAGGGGCGCCCCGAGCGCGTTGATGACGCGGCCCTTCCAGCTCGGATCGGGCGCGAAGGACAGGGGCGGCATCCGGTAGGCGACCGAGCCGAGGCCGCCGGCGAACTGCCGGTCGAACGGCTTGGCGATGATGCCCTCGCTGTCGATCCGCACCACCTCGCCGATCTGGGGCTTGCCGCCGGAGTTGACGCCGATCAGCTCGCCAAGCCTGACGAAGCGCGACAGGCCGGAGACGCGGAAATGCGTCGACGCGATCTCGGAGATCGCGCCGCTGACGCTTGCCAGGGGAGTGCTCTGCTGAAGCTCCAGCAGCGCCCACTCAAGTTGCCGAAGAGCGTTCAAGGAAACCGTCCAACCTCATTGCGCGCGGGCGCAGTCTATTTGCCGGGTTCACCCAGCGTCCGGATTGCGTTCTGCAGCGAGCTCTCGGTGCCCTCGATCATCGAATTGGTGCCGTCGAAGGCGCGCGAGGCCGCGATCAGCTTCGTCAATTCCATCATCGGATTGGCGCCCGAGCCCTCGACATAGCCCTGCTTGAAGCCGTCGCGGGAGAAGTCGGCGATCGCGGTCGCAGGCCGGTTGGGCGTGACGCCCGAATTGCCGTAGCGGTCGAGATTGGCGTCGGCGGGAATGTTGAACAGGCCGATGGTGCCGATCTCGTTGTTGTCCTGGGTGATCGCGCCGCTGCGCGCGATCGAGACCGGTCCGCCGTTCGGATCGAGGGTGATCTGCGCGCCGCCGGAATCGATGACGGGGAAGCCGGACACGGTCTGAAGGTCGCCGTTGGCGGCGATCTGGAGTCGGCCGTCGCGCGTATAGACCGTTCCGTTCGGACCGGCGAAGGCGATCCAGCCCTGTCCGACCACGGCGACGTCGAGTGGGTTGCCGCTCTCGGTGATGCTGCCCATCTCGCGCGAGATGATGTTGTCGCCGGGCGAGGAGAAGGCGACCGGGTTCGCGCCCGCCTTGGACAGCACGGTCTCGAACTTCACCACGTCGGTGCGGAACGCCGCCGTGTTGACGTTGGCGACGTTGTTGGCGATCGTCTGGAGGCGCTTTTCGAGAGCGACCTGCGCCGACAATCCTACATAGAGGGCCGATTGCATGACTTACCTGTTGAACTTGATGTTCTGAAGTGTCGTGAGCACGTTGGAATCCATGCCGATCGACGTCGTGGCGCCGCCGATCAGGACCAGCGCCGGGTTGGTCGAGTTGTCGCTCTGGGCCTGGGTCGCATCCCACATCGCCGCGAAGCGCTGCACGAATTTGGTGACCTTGGCCGGGTCCTGGAAATCGGTGAGCTTGATCTTGCTCGTGATCATCTTGGCCTGGGCATCGATATCAGCCGAGCTGATCGTCGACGGCAGGCCGAGCGCCGTCTGCACCACTTGCGTCATCGCCTTGTCCGCGAGGATCTGGTAGGAATTGGTGATCGTGGAGGCCTTGCGCGTGAAATAGAGCGCCAGCCGCAGGCCCTCGTTCTGGTCGCCGGCCTTCTCCTCCATCGTCTGCGTAACGTATTGGGTCGCCGTGCCGGTCGTGGCCGCGGCGGTTTGGGTCGCCTTGTCGCCGAGGGCGGCGAAATTGAAGGCGGCCGCGAATTGCCGGTAGCGGGTATCGGTCAGCTTGTTGGCGAAGGTCTTGTTGTCCGCGATACCCTCGGTCAGCACCTTGCGCATGAACGCCTTGGCATAGGTCATCTCGCTGAGGCCATATGCCTTCATCGCGTAGGAGTAGAGACGATAGTCCTTCAGGAAGTCGTCGATGGTCTTCACGTTGCCGATGTGGCTGAGGAAATAATCGGTGTCACGGCTGACGTCCGGCTGCGTCGCGACCTGTGTCAGCGACTTGCCCATGTCCTTGGTCAGTCTGGTGTAGTCCGCGATGGTGGATAGCATGACACGCGCCCCTCTGGCCGCTCTCGCGACGTCGTCCCAAGCTGCCGTGAATCGCTTGCGCGAGGCTGGCGAGGGGGAAGCCAGCCTCGCGCAAGGCTCGCCAACTAGATATTCCCGATGGGATCGGTGATGGAGCGGCGCGTTGGGCAGTTTCGTGGGGATCGTCATCACGGTAGCGGCACTGCTGGGCGGATTTGCCGCCATGGGCGGGCATCTGGGCGTGCTGATGCAGCCGTGGGAGTTCGTGATCATCATGGGCACCGCGGCCGGCACCTTCATCATGGCCAATCCCTGGAAGACGGTCGCGGATACCGGGCTTGCCTGCGTGCAGGCGGTGACGGGAGCGGTGCCAGGTCAGCGCTACTATCTCGATCTGCTCGGTGCGCTGCACGCGCTGATGCGGGAGCTGCGGGGCAAGGGCCGCAACGAGGTCGAGGCGCATATCGACGATCCCGCGTCCTCCGAGATCTTCAAGGCGTACCCGAGCGTGCTCGGAGATCCGTCGCTGCTCCAGTTCATCTGCGACTACGTCCGCCTCATCATCATGGGTAACGCGCGAACGCACGAGATCGAAGCGCTGATGGACGAGGAGATCCACACCATCGTGAAGAGCAAGCTGGCGCCCTACCACGCGCTGGTGGTGGTCTCGGAGGCGCTGCCTGCGCTCGGCATCGTCGCCGCGGTGCTCGGCGTCATCAAGGCCATGGGCGCGCTTGACCAGTCCCCGAAGCTGCTGGGCGGCTTCATCGGGGCCGCCCTCGTCGGCACCTTTGCCGGTATTTTCCTGTCCTACGGGATCATTTCGCCCTTCGCGATGAAGGTGAAGATGACGCGCGAGAAGCGCTGCCGGCCCTACATCATCGTCAAGCAGACGCTGCTGGCGTTCATGAACGGCGCCATGCCGCAGATCGCCGTCGAGCACGGCCGCAAGATGATCGCGAGCCCCGAGCGGCCCTCGATCGACGTCGTCGAGAACGAGACGATCGCGGGCCCCAAGGCTGTCGTGACCGAGGTTGAACCGAAGGCTGCGCGCGCATCATGATGGAAGCCCTCGAAATCGATCAGCGCAAGCCGCTGCCGAACTATCTGCTGGACGCCGCCGGCATTTCGATCGAGCGCATGCCGATGCTCAATGTGATCTTCGATCGCATGGCGGCATCGTGCACGGACAGCCTGCAGCCGATGGCTGGAACGCCATGCTATTTCTCGGTCAACGGCATCACCAACGACCGTGTCGGCGACATCATCAAGGACTACGAGGCCAACGCGGTTGCGGCGGTGCTCTATGCCGAGCAGTGGGACTCCCGCATCATCATCATGCTCGACCGCGACTTCGTGTTCACCATGGTCGAGGCGATGTTCGGCTCCGATGGCGCCGAACCGCCGCTCGACGTCGAGCGCAGCTTCTCGAACATCGAGATCCGCCTGGTCCAGGCGCTGTTCGAGCGGTTCGCCAAGGCGCTGCAATCCGCTTTCGCCGGCACCTCCAACGTCACCTTCCGCGTCGAGCGGGTCGAGACCGCCATGGCGTCGCTGGCGATCGGGCGGAGCGGCAACATGTCGATCTGCGCGAACATCATGCTGCAGGCGCTCTACCGCGGCGGTCAGATGTTCCTCATCATCCCGCATTCCGCGCTCAACCCGCTCAGGCAAAAGCTCGCGACCGTCGTCGTCAGCGACGGCCGCGCGGCCGATCCGCGCTGGCGCGAGCAGATGGAGACCGAGGTTCACCGCACCGAGGTGACGCTGAGCGCCGTGCTGGACGAGAAGATGATTTCGCTGGGCGACGTCGTGAAGTTCCAGGTCGGACAGGTGCTCGAGCTCGAAGCCACGCCGCGAACGCTGGCTCGGCTCGAGAGCAACAACCAGGTGCTGTTCTGGTGTCAGATCGGCCAGCTTGATGGCTATTACGCCATGCAGGTGGCAGATCCCGTCGATCAGAAACGGGAGTTCGTCGATGATATCCTATCTCGTTGATGCCGTGCTGCTGATCGCGCTCGCCTTCACCAGCATGCGGGTGACCCGGATGCATCGCGAGCTGGCGCGGTTGCGCAGCTACCAGGGCGAGTTCTCGACCATCGTCCAGGAGACGGCGGGCGCGTTCGACACGGTCATCACCGCGGCGCATGATTCCACCGCAAATCTCGGGCGGCTCGCCAACGTGCTGAGCACGAAGATCGACCAGGCCCACGAGGCGATCGCGGCGCTCGATGCGAGGAGCGGACTCGCATCCGCGGCGACCGCGGGCGGCGCCGACGTGAACAAGCATTGAAGCCGAAGCCGGCGGAATAAATACGATCGGAACGTCGCGGCGCTCCGGGAGCGGAAATACCAAGAGGCGATACCAAATGGCGCAATCCTTCGACTATGAGTCAGCATCGGCGTCCGACGAGGGGCATACGGAGACATCTCCGCTGGAGCGGCTGGCGGAGATCGCCGCGCGCACTGCGGAGGAGACCGGCAAGTTCGCCAATGTCGATGCGATCCTGCGCATTCCCGTGACCATGCAGGTGGTGCTGGGATCGGCAACCATTCCGGTGGCAAACCTGATGAAGCTCGGCCGTGGCGCGGTGGTTCCGCTCGACCACCGGGTCGGCGAACCCGTCGACGTCGTCGTCAACGGTCGCGTCGTCGCCCGCGGCGAGGTCGTCGTGGTCGAAGAAGACAATTCCCGCTTCGGCGTCTCGCTCACCGAAATTGTCGGGCCGTTGGGACAGGGTGATACCTGACCATGGCCGCACAGGTCGGCATGGCTCCCATCAAGCAGCGCGGCGTCGCCACGCTGGGCGGAACGGAGAAGGTCGCGGCACTCCTGCTCGCCATGGGCCGGCAGGCGGCCGCCAGCGTGCTCGCGCAGTTCGAGCCGCAGGATATCCGCACCGTGACAAAGGCCGCCGCCGAGCTACGGCCGATCACGGCGCAGGAACTGGAAGCGATCGTCGAGGAGTTCGCCCAGCAGTTCTCAATGGGCGCCAACATTCTCGGCACCCTCGGCGGCCTGGAAGCTGTGCTCGGCGACGTGCTTCCGGCCGATCAGGTCTCGGCGATCATGTCGGACCTGCTCGGCAATTCGAGCCGGTCAGTGTGGGACCGCGTCTCGTCGGTGTCGGAAAACTCGCTGGCAAGCTACCTGTCCAAGGAGCATCCGCAGACCGCAGCGCTCATCCTGTCCAAGGTCAAGCCGTCCTGCGCCGCCAAGGTCATGAGCCAGCTGCCGTCGAGCCTGCGCAACGAGCTGATGCGGCGCGTGCTCAGCCTCAAGCCGATCGTCGACGACGCCATGAGGGTCCTCGAGAAGACGCTGCATGAGGATTTGACGCTGAATTTCGCCCGCAACCTCGGCGCGGACACCTATGCCCGCGTCGCCGACATCATCAACAAGATGGAGCGCGGACACATCGAGGACATGCTGAAGAGCCTGTCGGAGAAGCGGCCGAAGTCGGCCGAAGTGCTGAAGGAGCTGCTCTTCACCTTCGACGACGTCACCAACCTGACGCCGAAGGCGCGCACCATGATCTTCGACCAGGTGCCGACCGATCGCATCGTGATCGCGCTGAAGGGCACTGACAAGCACTTCCGCGAGATGATCCTGTCCTCGGTCGCCTCGCGCGTCCGCCGGGTCGTCGAGCACGAACTCGCCATTGGCGAACCGTCGAACCAGCGCGACGTGCTGGAGGCGCGGCGCGTGATCACGGACCTCGCGCTCGACCTCGCGGAAAAGGGCGAAATCGAGCTCAACCCCGAGCAGGAGGATGAGCTGGTCTTTCGCTGACCGCTGAACGGGCATGGCAGAAACAACCGATCAGGAGAGCAAGACAGAAGAGCCGACCGAGAAGAAAGTCCGCGATGCGCTCGAACAGGGCAAAATCCCGGTCTCTCGGGAGGCTTCCATCTTCGCCTCGATGGCCGCGCTGATGGTGATCCAGGCGTTCCTGATCGGTCAGGGCGTGCAGCAATTGACGCCGATGCTGACGGGCTTTCTCGACGATCCCGACGGCTTCCCTCTCAGCACCGGGGCCGACGCCCAGAATCTCCTCATCGTGGTCGGGCTTCAGGCACTGCGATTCCTGACGCCGCTCGTCGTCACCCTGGCGGCGTTCGGGCTCGCAGCCTCGCTGTTGCAAAATGCTCCCAGCCTGGTGCTCCAGCGCATCACGCCGGACCTTTCGCGAATCTCTCCGCTCGGCGGCTGGAGCCGGCTGTTTGGATCGCAGGGCCTTGTCGAGTTCGCCAAGTCGCTGTTCAAGCTCGCCGCGGTCACCGTCGTCGTCGCGTTCGTGCTGCGCTCGTCGGAAGCGAAGGCGTTCGAGGCGATGTACACCGATCCGGTCGCGCTGCCGGAGATGATTCTCAACATCGCCATGCGAATCGTCTCGGCGATCTGCATCGCGACCATCGTCCTGGTCGCGGTCGATCTGGCTTGGGCGCGCTTCCACTGGCGGCGCGAGCTGCGCATGACGCGGCAGGAGATCAAGGACGAGCACAAGCAGGCCGAAGGCGATCCGCTGATCAAGGCGCGCCTGCGCTCGCTGGCGCGCGACCGCTCGCGCCAGCGCATGATCGCCTCCGCATCGCGCGCGACGCTGGTGATCGCGAACCCGATGCATTTCGCGATCGCGCTGCGCTACAATCGCGAGGAAAATCCGGCGCCCATCGTCGTGGCGAAGGGCATGGACGTGATTGCGCTGAAGATCCGCGAAGTCGCCGAGCAGAACCGGATTCCGGTGATCGAGAACAAGGCGCTGGCGCGCGCGCTCTACGAGGCGGTTCAGGTCGACCAGGTAATTCCGGCGGAGTTCTTCCGGCCGGTCGCCGAGATCATCTACTTCCTGCAGTCCAAGCAGACGCCGCAGTCCGAGAAGGTCCAGTAGAATTCCGAGGACGGCGTCCCTTCCATCAGCCTGACGAAAGCTTGCGACCCTAAGGTTACACCGTCTGAACCAGAATGGTGCTGCCGTGGGACCGCTCTATCTCTTCGAACTCGCATCGTCGCAGGCG
The DNA here is from genome assembly GCF_021052305.1 of Bradyrhizobium sp. WU425. NCBI lineage: Bacteria > Pseudomonadati > Pseudomonadota > Alphaproteobacteria > Hyphomicrobiales > Nitrobacteraceae > Bradyrhizobium > Bradyrhizobium sp. WU425. The sequence goes on from NZ_CP088089.1 coordinate 1,987,869, forward strand.
CGATACCTCGAGCTCCGCCAATCGACGATCGCCACCAACGTCGCCAACGCCAACACGCCGGGCTTCAAGGCGCGCGACGTCGAACCCTTCAACAAGGTGCTCGACGGCATGCCGGTGAGACTGGCGACCACGTCGCCGTCGCACCTGCAGCTCTCCCCAGCCGAGAGCGACACGCGGGCGACTGCGAAGAAGGACAGCTGGGATGTGGTTCACTCCGGCAACTCCGTCAGTCTCGAGCAGGAAATGATCAAGGGCAGCGACGTCAGTCGCGATTACTCGATGAACTCGGCGATCGTGCGGTCGTTTCACCGCATGCTGCTGTCGAGCGCGAAGACCTGAGGTGAACTGACATGCTGGACTCATTGCAATCCTCGTTGACGGTCGCGAGCTCCGGGCTCGAAGCGCAGTCGACGCGCATGCGCATCGTCTCGGAGAACCTCGCCAACGCGACGTCGACAGGGCGCTCAGCCGGCGCCGATCCCTATCAACGCAAGACGATCACCTTCGACGCCGCGATGGACCGCGCCTCGGGCGCGCAGCTGGCGAAGGTCAAGGAAATCGGGGTCGACACCACGCCTTACCGCGTGGAGTACGAGCCGGGGCATCCCGCCGCCGACAAGGCCGGCTACGTCAAGCTGCCGAACGTCAACATGATGATCGAGATGGCGGACATGCGGGAAGTCAACCGCTCCTATGAAGCCAATCTGCAGGTCGTGAAACAGGTGAGGTCGATGCTGGGCATGACCATCGACCTGCTGAGGAGCTGACAATGCTTGAAGCGATTTCATCCACGGCGATTTCGGCCGGGCAAGCGGCAAGCCGCGCGACCGAGACGCAGGCCATCTCGCCGGCGGCGACGCCCGCGATTCAGTCCGGTGGCGACGTCGGATTCGAATCGGTCATGAAACAAGTGACGACGGACGCGATCGGGACGCTGAAGGCGGGCGAGGCGGCCTCGGTCTCGGCGATGCAGGGCAAGGAATCGACGCGGCGCGTCGTCGAGGCGCTGATGTCGGCCGAGCAGGCCTTGCAGACGGCGGTCGCAGTTCGCGACAAGGTCGTGCAGGCCTACCAGGAAGTCGTTCGGATGTCGATCTGATCAAGGAGTGACGCTGTGAAATCGCTTGCCATCGCGGCCACGGGCATGAACGCCCAACAGACCAACATCGAAGTCATCGCCAACAACATCGCCAACATCAACTCGACCTCGTACAAGCGGGCGCGTGCCGAGTTCACCGATCTGTTCTACCAGATGGACCGCATGCAGGGCGTTGCGAACACCAGCGGCTCGTCGCCGATTCCGGAAGGCGCCAATCTCGGCCTCGGGGTCAAGTCGGCGGCAATCCGCAAGCTGCATATCCAGGGCGCGCTCACGCAGACCGGCAATCCCTACGACATGGCGATCAACGGCCGCGGCTGGTTTCAGGTGCTCGGTCCGAACAACGAGGTGCAGTATACCCGCGCGGGTTCGTTCAACACCAATGCCAATAGTCAGCTCGTCACGACCGACGGCTATCTGCTGGATCCGGCAATCACGGTGCCGCAGGAAACGGTCCAGGTCACGGTCAACCAGACCGGACAGGTGTTCGCCAAGCTGGATACGGAAGTGAACCCGAGGCAAATCGGGCAGCTCAATCTCGCCAATTTCGCCAACGAGGCCGGGCTCGAACCGCTGGGCAGCAATCTCTATCGCGAGACCACGGCGTCCGGCACGCCGGTCGTCGGGCTGCCCGGCGATTCCGGCTACGGCAAGATCAACCAGCAATATCTCGAAGCCTCGAACGTCGATCCCGTCAAGGAAATCACCGAGTTGATCTCTGCCCAGCGCGCCTACGAAATGAATGCCAAGGTGATCCAGGCCTCGGATGAAATGGCCCAGACGGTCTCGAAGGGCATGCGCTAGTTCCGGTGTATCCATGTTGAACAGGATGGGCTCGTTCATGCGCGGGATGGCCGCAGTGCTGCTGGTTCTCGTCTCGGCGCGTCTCGCCGCGGCCGAGGAGAAGCGGCTCCCCGTGCCGGCCGTCTCGATCCGCGCCGGCGAACTGATCCGGGACGACATGATCACCGAGCGCGCCTTTGCGCCGAACGTGCTCGGCGTCGCCATATTCATCGAAGGACGCCAGGTCCTGGTCGGCCGCATGGCGCGCCGCGCGCTGCTGCCCGGCCAGCCGATCCCGACCAACTCGGTGGAGGATCCCTGGACGGTCGCCCGCGGCGCCATGGTCAAGGTCGTGGTCGAAGACAGCGGCCTGTCGATCGTGACCTACGGCGCAGCGATGCAGTCCGGCGCGCCCGGCGCGCTCATCCCGATACGAAACACCGATACCGGTGTGATCATCAGGGGCGTTGTCCAGCCGGACGGCACCGTCAAGGTCGTGGACGGGTCATGACCAGAGTCCTGCTTGCGCTCGTCCTGCTCGTTTCCGCCGCCAGCGCCCAGGCCGCCGTCCGCATCAAGGACATCGCGGACATCAAGGGATTGCGCGAAAATCAGATCGTCGGCTACGGCCTCGTGATCGGCCTGAACGGGACTGGCGACACGCTCCGCAATGCGCCGTTCACGGAGCAGTCCCTGCAATCGATGCTCGAGAACATGGGCATCAATGTCAGGAACGAGACCACCAGCACCAACAATCCGCCGCGTCCGACGACGCTGCGCACGCGCAATGTCGCGGCCGTCATGGTGACCGCGGACCTGCAGCCCTCGATCGGTGCGGGCGAGCGCATGGACGTGACGGTGTCATCGCTCGGCGATGCGACCTCGTTGCTCGGCGGCACCCTGGTGATGACGTCGCTGCGCGCGGCGGACGGAGCGGTCTATGCAGTGGCGCAAGGCGCCGTCACGGTCGCCGGCTACAGCGTCGGGGGCCAGGCCCAGAACGTCAGCCAGGGTACGCCGACCGCGGGTCGCATCCCGAACGGCGCGCTGGTCGAGCGCGAGGTGCAGGGTAGTCTCCATGAAATGGAATATCTTGTGCTGGAGCTCAAGAACCCCGACTTCGTCACCGCAACGCGAATCCTCGACGCCATCAACCGCTACGCGGGCGGACGCTACCGCGCCCAGATCGCCTTCGAGCGAGACTACCGCACGATCGTGCTGTCGAAGCCGCGCCACATCGGACCGGTCCGCTTCCTTGCCGAAATCGGCGAGCTGACGGTCGAGCCGGACACGCCGGCGCGGGTGGTGATCAACGAGCGTACCGGCACGGTGGTGATCGGACGCGACGTGCGGATATCGACCGTTGCCGTGACGCACGGCAATCTGACGGTCCGGGTCACCGAGCTTCCCGTGGTGTCGCAACCCGCGCCGTTCTCGAAAGGGCAGACGGTGGTCGTGCCCCAGACCGTGGTCGAGGCCAACGAAGCCGGATCGCAGGTGGCGATCCTGAGCGGCGTCGATCTCCAGCGCCTGGTGCGCGGCCTGAACCAGATCGGCCTGAAACCATCCGGCATCATCGCGATCCTCCAGGCGATCAAGACGGCTGGCGCCCTCCAGGCGGATGTCATCGTGCAATGACGCGTAAGCGCCGTGCAAGCTTGGTCGCTCAATGCTCTCTCGACCGAGAATCGCACGCGGGCCGATGTTGAAGCTGGATCATAAAGCCAAACTCCTCCTCCTGGTCGCAGCCTCGGCGCTCGCGAGCGCTTCGCCCGTTCTGGCGCTGGATGAGGCCAAGCCGTCGAAGCCGCTCAACCTGCTGTCCTTCGCGCGCGCCCGTGCGTCTGGCCCACAGAAGCCAATCTCATCGATCCCGAGCGACAATGCGTCGATGCGGGCGACAGCGTGGGCAGCCGAAGATTCGGGACCAGTGACCACGGGTGCCGTTTCGGCCTCCGAGAAGCCCGCGTCGGCACCCACAGCCGCGGCGCGACCGGCCAAGCCCGGCAGCGTCACGGCGCCGCCGAAGCCGGTGCCGCCCCAGGCCGCTGCAACCGCGGACAACGAAGTCGCCCTGTTCTGCAGCAATGTCGCCGACTCCGCCGCCGATGCAAGGCTGGCCTGGCAGCTCAAGGAGCTGGAGAAGGTCGAGAACCAGCTTCGCGAGCGGATCGCCGAGGTCGAGGCCAAGCGCGCGGAATATGAGAAGTGGATGGCGTTGCGCGACGAGTTCCTGAAGAAGGCCGAAGCGAGTGTGGTCGAGATCTACTCGCGCATGAAGCCGGATGCCGCCGCAACCCAGATCGCCGGGATGGCGGACGAGACGGCTGCGGCCGTGCTCGCAAAGCTCAGCCCGAGGAGTTCGAGCGCAATCTTCAACGAGATGGAGACGGGCCGCGCGGCGCACCTCGCCGATCTGCTCGGCGGGATGCGTCGCGTGGATGACGGAAAGACCAAATAGATGAAGAATCTGATCCTCATCCTGTCGCTGTTATCGCTTGCGGGATGCGTCACTGATCCGGCCGAGGTCCTGACTGGCCCGCGACTGTCGCCGGTCGGGAGCGGCCTGAGGACGCAGGCCGATCCGATTCCCGTGACGCCCCGTATGCACTCGCCCGTCAGCTATCGCTCGACCTGGGACGACGGCACCGACCTCTACCGCGATCCCCGCGCCCGGCGCGTTGGCGACGTCGTGACGGTGATCATCTCGATGCAGGACAAGGCCAAGCTCGACAACAAGACCGGCCGCTCGCGCGATTCGCAGATCAAGTTCGGGCTCGACTGGCTGATGGACGTTGCGGGATGGCAGGACAAGGGCTCGACGAGCGCCAACCTCAACACCAACACGCAGATCAAGGGTAACGGCCAGATCGACCGCACCGAGGATATCAAGCTGTCGATCGCAGCCATCGTCACCGACGTGTTGCCGAACGGCAATATGATGATCAGCGGCTCGCAGGAATTCAAGGTCAACACGGAAATGCGCGTGCTCAACGTCGGCGGCATCGTGCGTCCACGCGATATCTCGCGAACCAACACGATCTCCTACGAGAAGATCGCCGAAGCGCGCGTGGCCTATGGCGGTCGGGGAAATCTCTCGGACGTGCAGCAGCCTGGATGGGGACATCGGATCTATGACGCCGTGGCACCGTTCTGAGATGCGCTCCCGTCGGGCCGCGTCACGAGGGCAGGGGACGTCATGCGCCTGATTGTGGCCATCGTGGTGCTGACCCTGATCGCGATCGGCGCGGGCGCGCTTGCCGGCCTGCATCTGTTTGCGGCCGCCGAGCGCGTCGCGGATGCGAAGAAAACCGCCACGCCGCCGCCTCTTGCCTCGAGCTACGCCGGCAGCGCGCGGCTCAGGAAGCTGTCCCCGATCGTGACCAATCTCGGCGCGCCGGCCAACAACTGGGCCCGCATCGAAGCCTCCATGGTGACCGACAGCATGAGCGACGAGGATGCCGGCATCCTGGCGGCCCATATCAGCGAAGACATCGTCACCTATCTGCGTTCGGCGACGGTGGCGCAGTTCGAGGGATCGCGCGGGCTTCAGCATCTGCGCGACGACCTGACCGAACGCGCCAATATCCGCTCCTCGGGCAAGATCCGCGAATTGATCATTGAGACGTTGGTGATTCAGTGAAACTGAGAGTCCTGCTGCTTGCGTTGCTCCTGGTCGTGCTGCCCGAAGTGGCACTGGCCCAGATTCCGGACCTCAATTCGCTGCTGCCACCGGGCAACGGCTCGACCAGCGGCCGGATCATCCAGCTGATGGCGGTGATCACGGTGCTGTCGGTGGCGCCGGGACTGCTCATCATGGTGACGAGCTTCACGCGATTTGCGGTGGCGCTGTCGTTCCTGCGCGCCGGTCTCGGCCTCCAGACCACGCCGGCCAATCTGGTGCTGATCAGCCTCGCGCTGTTCATGACCTTCTACGTGATGGCGCCGACCTTCGACCGCGCCTGGGAAACCGGCATCCAGCCGCTGATGAAGAACGAGATCTCGGAGGAAGAGGCCTATCTGAAGATCACCGATCCGTTCCGCGAATTCATGCTGGCCCATGTTCGCGACAAGGATCTGCAGACGTTCGAATCGCTCGCCGCGGAGAGCTTCCGCAGGAAGTTCGACGACAAGCGCGTCGATATGCGCGTCATCATTCCGGCCTTCATGATTTCCGAGCTCAGGCGTTCGTTCGAGATCGGGTTTCTGATCATCCTGCCGTTCCTCGTCATCGACATGATCGTGGCGACGCTGACCATGTCGATGGGGATGATGATGATGCCGCCGACGATCCTAGCATTGCCATTCAAGATGCTGTTCTTCGTGCTGATCGACGGCTGGAACCTGCTCGCCTCAGGGCTGGTGCGGTCGTTCTCGTGATGGCAACGAGCGCCAGAGGAATGGTTATGGTTAGCGAGAAGTACCGGACTATGGTTACCAAAATGTACTGTTAACCATCTGATTTTACAGCGTAATTCAAGCCAATCTTAATCCACGCGCAAGATTCGGCGTGCTAGCAATGCGTCACGGCGGGTTGGACCCCACCCACATCAGTCCAAAGGCATGATGCCGCCCCTCCGTACCGGTGAAAGCCCGGTATGTCCCCTCGTGAAAATGTAACGCGTACATAAAGGGACATTCGCAATGTCAAGCCTGCTTACGAACTCGACCGCCATGACCGCACTCCAGACCTTGCGGTCTGTGAGCTCGCAGCTCTCCACCACGCAGACCCGCATCTCCACCGGCCAGCGCGTCTCGACCGCTTCGGACAACGCTGCCTACTGGTCGATCGCGACCTCGATGCGCGCCGACAACGCCGCGCTCTCGGCGGTCTCCGACTCGCTCGGTCTGTCGGCTGCGACCGTCGACACCGAATATACCGCTTTGACCACAGTCATCGGCGACAAGGACTCCGGCCTGACCAAGCTCCAGTCCCTGCTGGTCGAAGCCAAGACAGCCGGTATCGACCGCAGCAAGATCCAGGCCGACGTCACCCAGATCCAGCAGCAGATGAAGGCGACAGCCAATGCGGCGACCTTCAACGGCATCAACTGGCTGAGCACGACCGCCACCACGCCAACGACCTTCAGCCTGGTGTCGTCGTACTCGCGTGTCGGCGGCACGCCCACCATCGGCTCCATCACCGTGACCACCGCCAACTACTCGCTCTACACCTCGGCGCAGGGGGGCATTCTGGACACGGCCGGCTCGACCGCTCCGTCGATCGACACGATGAGCATCTCCGCACTGACCGACTCGGCAGCTGACCAGACCACGCTCGATGGCTACATCGCGCAGGTCACCGCTGGCATCAACTCGGTGGCCTCGGCCGCCGCCAACCTCGGTGCTGTCAAGAACCGCCTCTCGACCAACACGGACTTCGTGAAGTCTCTGATGGACTCCGTGGATCGCGGTATCGGCCAGCTCGTCGACGCCGACATGAACCAGGAGTCCACCCGGCTGTCGGCCCTCCAGGTCCAGCAGCAGCTCGGCGTCCAGGCGCTCTCGATCGCCAACAACAGCAGCCAGAGCATCCTGTCGCTGTTCCGCTAAGCCTCGAACCATCCGAAGAGGGCCGCGCTTCTTGCGAAGCGCGGCCCTTTTGTTTGGCGTGACGTCGCGCGCCGCAATTTCGGCCGCCTTGTTGCGGCAAAGCCACAGAGCCACAAGCCTCGCACAAGCTTCGCGGGCTATCGTCGCCGTTACGACAGGTTGGGCCTTGACGCTTCTGCGCAGCCCAAAGGCATGACGCCGCCCTGCCGTACCGGTGCAAGTCCGGTATGTCCCAAACTCAATCCAATCTCCAAAGGGACATCAAAATGGGTTCTAGCCTCCTCACCAACTCGTCTGCAATGACCGCGCTGCAGACCCTTCGCAACGTCAGCTCGCAGCTCGCGACGACGCAGAACCGGATCTCGACCGGTATGCGCGTGTCCACGGCCTCGGACAACGCGGCCTATTGGTCGATCGCGACGTCGATGCGCTCCGACAACGCCGCGCTTTCCGCGGTCTCCGACTCGCTCGGTCTGTCGGCCGCGACCGTCGACACCGAATATACCGCTCTGACCTCGGTCATCGGCGACAAGGACTCCGGCCTGACCAAGCTCCAGGCGCTGCTGGTCGAAGCCAAGACCGCCGGTATCGACCGCACCAAGATCCAGGCTGACATCACCCAGATCCAGCAGGATATGAAGCTCAAGGCCAACTCGGCGACCTTCAACGGCATCAACTGGCTGAGCACGACCGCCACCACGCCGACGACCTTCAACCTGGTGTCGTCGTACTCGCGTGTCGGCGGTACGCCCACCATCGGCTCCATCACCGTGACCACCGCTAACTACTCGCTCTACACCTCGGCGCAGGGCGGCATTCTGGACACGGCCGGTTCGACCTCCCCGTCGATCGACACGATGAGCATCTCCGCGCTGACCGACTCGGCAGCTGACCAGACCACGCTCGACGGCTACATCGCGCAGGTCACCGCCGGCATCAACTCGGTGGCCTCGGCCGCCGCCAATCTCGGTGCCGTCAAGAACCGCCTCGCGACCAACACGGAGTTCGTCAAGACCCTGATGGACTCCGTGGACCGCGGTGTCGGCCAGCTCGTCGATGCCGACATGAACGCGGAATCGACCCGCCTTCAGGCGCTCCAGACCCAGCAGCAGCTCGGCGTTCAGGCGCTCTCGATCGCCAACCAGAACAGCCAGAGCATCCTGTCGCTGTTCCGCTAAGCCGCGGCTTCGAAAACGACCGTGCTCCCCAGGGAGCACGGTCTCCGCCATGAACGGCGCATCTCGGCACACGACGTGCCAACATCGATTTCCTGACGTCGCATCCCAGGCAACATGCCGTCGCCGATCGCACCGCGATGCAACCGGCCGTCCGCCTGTTGCCGACGCGCGCGATTGCGTCACTCGCTCTCTGGTAAAATTGCAACGCCTCGCCTGCGAACCGACACATTCGTGGTCTCGCGCAACCTTCAGACAAGGTTGGCAGCAGAGTGTCCTCTACGTTCGCATTGGTACGAGGTCACATGCTGCTCAGTCGTGCGCAGGTACAGCAACTGCTCAACAATCTGCTGGAGCTTGGGCCGCGACGCCTGATGGCTTTGGGATTGATCGGTTTCGCCGTTCTCGTCACCGTCGTGGGCGGCGCCTATTATCTGAGCCGGCCTGAATTCGAAACGCTCTATACCGGCCTTTCCCGCGAAGACGTGACGCGCATGGGTGCAGCGCTGCGCGAGCAAAACATCACCTTCGACGTCAACACCGCCGGCGACGCGGTCTCGGTGCGTCCGAGCCAGACCATGCAAGCGCGGATGCTGCTCGCCGAGAAGGGGCTGCCGACCAGCGCCAATTCCGGCTACGAGCTGTTCGACAAGATCGGGTCGCTCGGTCTGACCTCGTTCATGCAGGAGGTCACCAAGCTCCGTGCGCTGGAAGGCGAAATCGCGCGCACGGTGCAGTTGATGAAGGGCGTGAAGGCGGCGCGGGTGCATATCGTGATGCCGGTGCGGGGGTCGTTCCGCGCGACGCAGCAGCCGCCTTCGGCATCGGTCGTGCTGCGCACCGACGGCGCCATCGAGGCGCGCACGGCGCAGTCGATCCGTCATCTCGTCGCGGCGGCCATTCCGGGCATGAGCCGCGACAAGGTCACGGTGCTGGACGCCGACGGTTCGATGCTGCTTGCCGAAGAGGACGAGGCCACTGCCGCTCCGACCAAGATGGCGAGCCTGCAGAAGACGGTCGGCGGAATGGTGCAGGAGAACATTCGCAAGGCGCTGACGCCGTATCTGGGCCTCGACAATTTCGAAGTGAGCGTTGCATCGCAGCTCTCGACCGACAAGCGGCAGATCAACGAAACCGTCTACGATCCGGAGAGTCGCGCGGAACGTTCGGTCCGGAACGTCCGCGAGAACGAGAAGTCGCAGAACGCGGACCGTTCGCAGCCGACCACTGTGCAGCAGAATCTTCCCGACCAGCAGGTGAACGCCGGCGGCACCAAGAATTCCAGCGAGGACAAGACCCGCCGCGAGGACGTCACCAATTTCGAGGTCTCGTCCAAGACCACGACGACGGTGAGCGACGGCTATTCGGTGAAGAAGCTGTTCATTGCCGTGCTGGTGAACCGCGGGCGGCTCATTGCCGACCTGGGCGACAAGAGCAACCAGGCCATCGTCGACAGCAAGCTCGCCGAGATCAGCCAACTCGCAGCCACGGCCGGCGGCCTCGACAAGGCGCGCGGCGACCAGATCCAGGTGACGGCCGTCGATTTCATCGAAGGCTCGCGCGAACTGGCGCCGGTGCCGCCGATCAGCTTCGTCGAGATGATCAACAAGCAGCTCGGCAGCGTCATCAACGCGGTCACGATCCTGGCCGTCGCTTCGATGCTGGTGTGGTTCGGACTTCGTCCTGCGGTCAACGGCATTTTGACCCATCGCGCGGCGCAGGAGCAGACCGAGGCGGCGGAAGCCGCCCAGCTCCAGGCAGCCGCCGGCGCCCTCACGCTGGCGGACAGCGAAGAGGCCGAGCTCAACCTGGTCGAAGACCTCGAAGGCAAGATGCAACGAACGCCGCAGAAGCGGTTGGAGCAGATCGTCCGTCTCGATCAGATGCAGGCGGCAGCGATCCTTAAAGACTGGATGCGACGCGAGGAGGCGGCATGAACGCGGCAATCGGAAAGCTCCTGACGCAGTTCGATGCGAACGGGCGGGTCAAATCGCCTCCGCCTCCACCGCCGCCCAAAATCCAGGATGTGCTGACGAGGCCGAAGGAAGCTCGGCGCGAGCCTCAGCCGCAACCCGAGACCCATTCGCAGCCGCAGCTTCAGTCGCCGCCTCCGGCGCCGAAGGCGGAAGCCCCCGCGGTCAGTCTCCTGGACGATGCCTTTCGGCGCGGCCATGCGGCCGGCGTAGCGGAGGGCGAGTCCAGGATCGCCGAGGAAAGAGTTCGCAGCGCGATCCGGCTCGGCGAAGAGCGGGCCAAGTGGTCCGACCAGCAGGCGGTGGCGGTTGTCAGCGGCTTCGAGACGGCTTGCCGCGAAATCGAGACCAACATCGCGAGCTCCGTTGCGCGGATATTGCTGCCGTTCCTCGCCGATGCTGTCCGCGACAAGGCGATCGGGTCGCTGGTCGAGCAGATTGCGGCGCTGACCGGCAATTCGCCAGTGCCGGTGTTCAAGGTCACCGGACCAAGCGAACTGCTCGACTTGGTGAAGACGCAGCTCGGGACGGCCAGGCGAACGGGTTTCGAGTATGAGGCCGCCGATACTTTTGAGGTTCGCGTCGTGGCCGACCAGACCGTAATCGAGACTCAGATCACGACCTGGAGCGAGCGCCTGAAAGAGGCGCGCCGGTAGTCCGTCATGAATGAGGTCAAGCCAGAACTCGTCATCATCCGCCGGCGGAGTGCCTTCGACGACGAGAAGCCGCACGGCGGCGTCTGGAAGATCGCCTATGCGGACTTCATGACCGCGATGATGGCGTTCTTCCTGGTGATGTGGCTGATCAATGCGCTCAACCAGGATCAGAAGCAGGTGGTCGCGAGCTATTTCAATCCGATCAAGCTCGCGGAGAACGCACCTGCCCCGAAGGGCCTCAAGGATCTCTCCAAGAAAGAGCCGTCGTCGTTCGACGGCCAGGACGGCAGGCGCCAGCCGGGAGGACCGAGCGAGGAACGTCGCGGTGACTCTCCGACGGCCGAGAAGCCGCCCTTCTACGAGGAGAGGGTCCTGTTCCGCGATCCCTATACGACGCTCGCCGAGATCGCCAGCAGTGCGAACCAGGCCTCGGGCCAGCGGCGCGCCGGCGCTCTGACGTCCGCCGAAGAGGATGGCCTCAAGGGAGGCGACGCCTACCGCGATCCGTTCGATCCCGGCTATTGGAAGCTTGCGCCGCAGGCAGCCAAGGATGCCGACCGCGTCATCGAGGGCGAGCCCAAGCCCGAGTCCAAGCCGAATGCGTCCGCGCGCGACACTGCCTCCGGCTCAGGCCAGGCCGAGCCGCAGGCGCGCCGAGCCAGGCAGGACGATGCCGGCGGAAGCCTGGCTCCGAGCGCCGATGCGTCGTCCGCAAGCCTGTCGCCTGTGCTGCCGCCGGGGCTCGCGCCATCGCAGGCCTCACGCGAAGGGAGCGCGCAGCCGGGCGCCCAGGCTGGTAATCAAGCCAATGTCGCCGCGCAGCCGCATCCCAACGACACGACCAAGGAATCCGAGCCGCGCGACGCGGTTCAGGCCCAGCAACTAACGGTCAAACAGCTTCAGTCGGCGATCGCGGACGCGCTGTCGGACGTCAAGGCTGGCGCCGGACCGGTGGCCGAGGTGCGTCAGGTTGAGGAGGGCCTGCTGATCAGCCTGACCGACGATGCGAACTTCGGCATGTTCGCGGTCGGCTCGGCTGAGCCGCGGCCCGAACTCATCCGTGTGATCGACAAGATCGGCCCGCTGCTGACGAAGCGTCCCGGCGTGATCATCGTCCGCGGCCACACCGACAATCGACCGTACCGTTCGGAGGCCTATGACAACTGGCGGCTGTCGACGGCCCGCGCGCAGATGGCCTATTACATGCTGGTCCGCTCCGGCGTCGATGCGCAGCGCATCGAGCATGTCGAGGGTTATGCCGATCGGCGGCCGAAGCTTCAGAACGATCCGGCGGCCGCGCAGAATCGCCGGATCGAGATCATGATCCGGGAGAAGCGCCCTTGATCAGGTCTCCTCTCCGCGCCGCGTTGCTGATGCTGCTGCTGCCGTTCACGGCGGCAGGCGCATTCGCCGAGCCGGCACCGGGGGCATCGGCATCGGGCGAGCCATATGAACTCGTTCGGGCGTTGCAGGCCGTGCAGGACGGCATCGCCAACGGCGATAGCGCGGCGTACGGCAGCCACAGCGCATTGATCCGGCAGATCGGCGAAAAATTTCTCGCCTCCGATCCGGGCCTGTGGAGCAACCCGCAGAACGGCCAGGCCGCCGTGATCTACCTGCTCAGTGGCGGCGCGCCGCAAATCATCCGCAAGTTGCCGCGCGACAAGCTGAACGTCGATGGACGGCTGTTCGATGGCGCGCTTGCCTATGTCGAGGGTCGTCAGGACGAAGCGCGCGAACTGCTCAAGGACGTCAAGCCGCGGACGGTTCCGTCGGGCCTGGGCGGACAGCTCGCGCTGGTCCAAGGTGCACTGTTCGCACGCGCCGAGGCATCGCTCGCAATCGAGCGTCTGGATGATGCGCGCTTGCTCCTGCCGGGCACATTGGTGGAGGAGGCCGCGCTGCGGCGCGAGATCCTGTTGGTCGGGCAAGCCGAGGATTTCGACAAGTTCGAGTTCCTGACGCTGGCCTATATCCGGCACTACCACAACTCGGTCTATGCCGGGGACTTCTGGCAGCGCTTTGCGACCGGCCTGACGCAGTCGGGCCTCGCGCTCGACGAGCGCCGGTTTGCGCGGATCACCACCTTGCTTGAGCAGATCGACCGCGCGAGCCGCCTCAAGCTCTATCTCGTGATCGCGCGTACCGCGATGGTGCGCGGAGGGGTGGCCGTCACCCGGCTTGCCGGCGAGCGTGCCCTGACTCTCAGCGCCGATGCCTCGGCGGAGCGCGAGCGGGCGCATTTGTTCCGCGGCGTGTCGCGGGCGCTCGCCGACGAATATGACGGCGGTCTCGCCGAGTTGAAGGCGCTCGACCTGTCGAAGCTGCCCGAGCGCGACATTCCCTTTCTCAATGCAGCGGTGCAGCTCGCACTCGACGTTCGCAAGCCGTTCGCTGGCGGATCCGCCGCCGCAGCCGACAAGCCTCCGGTCACGCCGGCGCGTCTCGACCTCGCGTCGTCGACCGCAACGCTTGTTCGTGCGCGGAAGCAGCTCGGGGAGCTCGAACTTCTCACCAGGGATCGCCGTCCATGACGAAGCTCAGTGGAACCTCCGGACAGGTCTTTTCGGGTCTCGCCGAAAGCCTCAGCATGCGGGGCCCATCGCGCTCCGGGAAGAGCGCCGGGGCGAAAGCGCAGGCGGACTCGTCCTTCAACGATCTTCTGCACACCGTCTCGAATCTCGCGAAGCGTGCGCTCAACGACGAGGGCAGCGCCACGGCCGTGAAAGCCGGAACGCTGCGGACGCGCCTGGCGCATCAGAGCGGGAAGGACAACGCGAGCGACGAGACGGTGCACGACCGTGCCGCGGCGGTCGAGGAGCCGGGATCCAGCGAGACGTCCACCGAGAAATCTTCCGACAAAAAGACCGATAAGTCGTCCGGGAAACATGGACCTCTCGATCACATCGAGCAGGCCGACGTCCAGAGCCGATCGAGTATTGCCGGGATCGTCGGACAGGAGATCGTCGCCGGGCCGCCGGTCGTGATGCCGCAGATGCAAGCACCGGCCGGCGACAAGAAGGATGCGTCCGGGCGCGACGAGCGGTCTTCCACGACGAAGCGCGACGTTCAGGCCTTGGGCATGGCGAAGGCGACAGCCGAGCTCCCACCTCCGGTGGCTCCAACCGCCGCCCGCTCGCAGGCCGCGGATTCGCACGCGGCGACCAGCGCCCAGGCGACATCGACGGACGACAGTGAGCCATCGCCGAAGGCAACGGCACCCGGCTTCGGGGCCGTCGCGGCCAATGTCGAGCGTGCTGTCAAGGCGTCGGCGCGGGACGCATTGCCCGAGACGACCAAGGTCACCGTGGTCCAGCAAGAGACTCATCTGCCGCCGGCGCAATTCAACGCTCCGCAACAGGTTGCCAACGCCGTTGTCGCCGAGTTGAAGGAAGCTCCGGCATCGACGGCGTCCGCAGCTCCAGATCTTGCAGCGTCCCAAGCCAATGCGCCGGATCAGCCGCTCAAGATCCTGACCATCGATCTCGAGCCGCCCGCGCTCGGCAATGTCACCGTGCGCCTTCGCCTGGTCGGCAACGAAGTGTCCGTCCACCTCGCCGCCGCGCGCAAGGACACGAGCCAGATGCTGGACCAGCAGCGCGATTCGATCCGCGACCTGATGCAGTCCGCGGGCTACGTCGCCGACATTGCGCCCGTCCAGCACGGCTCGCTGGATGGTTTCCAGAGCGGCTCCGGCCAGTCGCAGCCGCAGCTTTCGGGCCAGCAACAGCCCTCGTCGCAGTCGCAAGGCACGTTCGACGGTACGAGTAATTCGTCGGGACAAGCGGACGGCGGCGCGAAGCAGGCTCGACAGGAGCGCCAGTCCAACCAGGAGACGCGTCATGACCAGGACGTGGCGTTGCAGATTCGTCGCGGCCCTGTTTATCTGTAACGCCGGCGCCGCGGCCGCGGCGACCGACAATTCGCGCCCGTGCGAGCGCGAGATGGCGCGTGCGTCCCAGCAGCACGGAATTCCGCTCGGCATTCTCTACGCGGTCGGACTGACCGAGACGGGGCGGCGCGGCGCACTTTATCCTTACGCGCTCGGCGCCGAAGGACAGACCGTGTTCGCCAAGGACATGAACGACGCGATCGCCAACTTCGAAGCCATGCGAGCCAAAGGGATCAAGCTGATCGACCTCGGCTGCATGCAGATCAACCATTACTATCACGGCGACAAGTTCGCCTCGGTCCGGGCGATGTTCGATCCCGCAGGGAATGTCGACTACGCCGCACGCTTCCTGAAGGAGCTCAAGCAGCGCGAGGGCAGCTGGACCATGGCAGTCGCCCGCTACAATGCAGGCCCCAACAACCAGCCGGCGCAGAAGCGCTACGTCTGCCACATCGTCGCGCATCTCGTCTCCAGCGGCTTCGGCGCGTGGACCGACAAGGCGCGCTCGTTCTGTCAGCCCAAGACGACCTAAGGAGACGACGCCAAGTTGTGCATCGTTCCCCATCATCAGCCCCGCGCAAGCAACAGTCTCCATTGTAGCTGCAACCTACCAAAGGAGCCCAATTCATGAGCCTGTATGGTGTTATGCGCACCGGCGTTTCCGGGATGAACGCGCAGTCCAACAAGCTGTCAACCGTTTCGGACAACATCGCGAACGTCAACACCACCGGTTACAAGCGGGCTTCGACCGAATTCTCCTCGCTGATCCTGAAGAGCGGCTCGGGCAATTACGATTCCGGCGCGGTCGAGACCACGGTGCGTTACGCCATCTCCGACGCCGGCAATTACCAGTTCACGACCTCGGCCACGGATCTCGCGGTCCAGGGCAACGGCTTCTTCGTCGTGCAGGATCCGAACGGCACCAACTTCCTGACGCGCGCCGGTGCGTTCGTGCCCGACAGCACGGGTAACCTCGTTAACGCGGCCGGCTTCCAGCTGATGGGCTACAACATTGCCAACGGTGCCACTCCCACCGTCGCAGCCAACGGGTTCGGCGGCCTCCAGGTCGTCAACGTCAACCAGATGGCGCTCCAGGCGTCGGCTTCGACCAAGGCGACCGTCGCCGCCAATCTGGATCCGAGCGCTACCTTCTCTGCTGGACCGGCCGGCCCCGCCAACTACACGTCGAAGACGTCGATCGTGACTTACGACAATATCGGAAATGCCGTGACGCTCGACGTCTACGCCAAAAAGACGGCGGCAAATACCTGGGATATGCAGGTCTACAACGGCGCGACCGCGCTTCCATCAAGTGGGCCCAGCACCACGTTCACGTTTGACGTAAGCTCGACCGGAAAAGGCAAGCTTGATCTGGTGGGCCCGCCGCCGAGTGCGACATCACTTACGGTGGCGATCCCCGGTGGTTCGGCTGCCTTCAACATCGACCTCTCGGCCATGACCCAGGTCGCCTCCAGTTTCGACTTCAAAGCGACCGTGGATGGCAACGCTCCGTCCGCGGTGGACAAGGTGAACATCGACGACAAGGGCGTCGTCACCGCCGTCCTCAAGAATGGCACCACGCTGCCGAGCTTTCAGATCGCGCTCGCGACCGTCCCGAGCCCGGACCATTTGACGCCCGAAGTCGGCAACGTCTACTCACCGAACCTGGAATCCGGAAACGTGCAGGTCGGCCTCGCCGGCCAGGGCGGGCTCGGCACCATCCAGTCGGGTGCTCTGGAAGATTCCAACGTCGATCTCGCGGACGAGTTGACCTCGATGATCGAGGCACAGCGCGGCTTCACCGCGAACTCGAAATCATTCCAGACCGGCGCCGATCTGCTGGACGTGGTCGTCAACCTGAAGCGCTGATTTCTTCAGCGCTCGTCCCCGGCAAGAGCAGATCATGAACCTTACCGCCGCTCTCGAGTCCGCCCGCTCCTCGTTGATGGCGTCGGGCATCCAGTCGTCGGTCATCTCGCGGAACATCGCCGGTGCCAGCTCCGCCGGCTATTCGCGCAAGATTGCCGTGCTGGACAACCTTCCGGGAACCGGCGTCTACGTGGCGGCGATCCAGCGCGCCGCGAGCTCGGGTCTCTACACCAACGTGCTGACCGCAACCTCGACGTCGGCCAAGCAGAGCGCGATCCTTGACGGTCTCCAGAAGATCGCATCTGCCACGGTGGACGATCCGGAACTCGACCAGTCTCCGACGGCGCAGCTCAATGCGCTGAAGAAGGCGCTCCAGCAATATGCCAACGCCCCGGACAACACCACGCTGGCGCAGGCCGCGGTGACGTCCGCCAAGGACATGGCGACCGCGCTCAATCAGGCGACCCAGACCGTGCAGTCGGCCCGGGAGGGCGCGGATGCCGACATGAATACGTCGGTTCAAAACATCAATCGGCTGCTCTCCCAGTTCCAGACCGTGAACACCGCGATCGTGAAGGGGACGATCTCCGGCGATGACATCACCGACTACCTCGACCAACGCGACAGCATCGTCTCGCAGCTGTCGCAGGAGGTCGGGGTCTCGATGTCGCTCCGTCCCAACGGCGACGCGGCGCTCTATACCGACAGCGGCGTCGTGCTGTTCGACAAGACGGCGCGAACGGTGAGCTTTGCGCCGACGAACGCCTATACGGCCGGCACCACCGGCAATGCGGTCTATATCGACGGCGTTCCGGTGACCGGCGCCAATTCCGCGATGCCGCTCAAGTCCGGCAAGCTTGCTGGCCTGGCGCAGCTGCGCGACAATGATACGGTTACTTACCAGAGCCAGCTCGACGAAATCGCGCGCGGCCTGGTCGACGCCTTCAAGGAAAGTGACCAGTCGCCTGTTCCGACGCTGCCCGACGTCCCCGGTCTCTTCACCTATCCGGGCGCGCCGGCGATGCCGGCGAGCGCTACCGTCTTGGTGGGCCTCGCTGGTACGATATCCGTTGCTGCATCGGTCGATCCCGCCCAAGGCGGTAATCCCAACCTGCTGCGCGATGGCCCGATCAGCGGCAACGTCGCATACCAATACAATACCGCCGGCAACGGCGGTTACTCGGCTCGGGTGCAGCAGCTCATCGGCGCCATGGATGCGTCGCAGCCGTTCGATGCGACCACGCAAGGCAAGCCGAACGGCAGCTTGATCGACTTCGCGTCGTCGTCGACGAGCTGGATCGAAAACCAGCGCAAGACCGCCGACTCCAATGTCACCTACCAGAAAACGCTGCTCGACCGCAGCACCGCGGCGCTGTCGAACGTCAGCGGCGTCAACATGGACGATGAGATGTCGTTGATGCTTCAGGTCGAACGCACCTATTCGGCCTCGTCGAAGATCATCTCGACCGTCGACGAAATGTTGCAGAGCCTGCTGGCTGCCGTGGGAAATTAAGTCATGATGAGCGCAAACTACATCTCGACCTTGATGCTGTCTTCGTCGTTGAGGTCTTCGATCACCAACAATCAGGCCGCGCTGGCCAAGGCCTCGAAGGAAGCCACCACCGGCCGCTTCGCCGATGTCGGCCTCGAGCTTGGTGCTACGACGGGAGGCGACGTCACCCTGCGGGCGGATTTGAGCTTCGCCGATCAGCTCGTCGATACCAACGGGCTGGTCTCGGGACGTCTGGACATAACGCAGAGCCGGATCACCCAGCTTGGTTCGACCGCAACGGACTTCCTCAAGGACCTGATCGCGGCGCGCAGCACCGACGGCGGCGGACGGATCATCCTGCCGCCTGCGTCCTCCAACCTCCAGGATCTGATTGGCGCGCTCAACGTCTCCTATAACGGCTCGTCTCTCTTCTCGGGCATCAACACGCAGAACACGCCGATCACGGCCTACACCGCGGGCTCAGCCAGCAAGAACCAGGTCGACGCCGACTTCCTTGCGACCTTCGGCTTCTCGCAATCATCGCCCAGCGTGAACAGCATCACCCCGGCCCAGATGCAGACCTTCCTCGACACCACCTTCGATGCCGAGTTCGCGAGCCCGGCCTGGAACACCAATTGGTCATCGGCCACCGACCAGGTCATGCAAAGCCGTATCTCCACGACCGAGATCGCGGATACCTCCGTCAGCGCCAATCAGACAGGCTTCCGCAAGCTCGCCGAGGCCTACACCATGATGGCAGATCTCGGGAACGCCAACCTGGATCAAGCGACGTTCCAGGTTGTCGTGGACAAGGCCATCGGCCTTGTCGGAAACGCCATCACTGACCTTGCCACCCTCGGCGGCGACATCGGCACGGTCCAGCAGCGGATCACCTCAGCAACCGACAAGCTCAAGACGCAGCAGGACATTCTGAACAATCAGATCGTGGGTATAGAGAAGGTCGATCCGACGGAAGCCTCCGTCAGGGTCAACACCTTGCAGACGCAGATCCAGACGGCACTTGCGCTCACCTCGCAGCTCCAGAAGATCAGCCTCATCAACTATCTCTAAGTCCCGCTCCTTCGTAAGGCTCGTAATCCTTGTCTTATTGTTCGGTCTCCTGCGCAGAGTTGTCCTGATGACGTTTGAAGCCTATGAAGCGGTCGTTGACGAGAGCGGCTATGAGGCGCGGGGCCGCGAGCGGCAGGCGCTCAGCCTTGGCATCGACCGGCTCGAGCGGATCCAGAAGGACCGCTTCAGCCTGGAGGATCTGGTCGAGAGCCTGCTCTATGTGCGGCGGCTGTGGACGATCTTCATCGAGGATCTCGCGCATCCGGAAAACGGGCTTCCGGAAAAGCTGCGCGCCGACATCATCTCGATCGGGCTGTGGGTGGTCAAGGAAGCCGACCGCCTTCGCGAAGAAAAGTCGAATGACGTGATCCAGCTCATCGAAATCAACCGCCTGATCCGAGACGCACTTTAATGAAGATATCCTTGCGTGCGGGCGAACGGGTCTACATCAACGGCGCTGTGCTGCGCGTGGACCGCAAGGTCTCCGTCGAGCTCGTCAATGACGTGATGTTCCTGCTCGAAGGACAGATCATGCAGGCCTCCGACGCCACCACGGCGCTGCGGCAGCTCTATTTCATCGTCCAGCTCATGCTGATGAATCCGACCGATGTCCGGGATGCTTCGGCTCTCTACGGGCAGCATCACGCCGCTCTGCTCGCGGTGTGCGAGAGCCAGGAGATGCTGGTCGGGCTTGGTGCGGTCGACGACCTGGTCGGGGCGACCCGTTACTTCGACGCGCTCAAGCGGATTCGGGCACTGTTTCCAGTGGAGCAGGCCATCCTGGCCGGCGCCACGATTGATTCTCCATTCGAGGCTGCCTGACCGCGGAGAGATACATGAACGTCACCAGCGCGACCGATAGCACCAGCAAGTCGTCCAGTTCGACCAGCTCGACGACGTCGACGTCGAGCACCGGCGTCGACTACAACACGTTTCTTCGGCTCCTCATTGCAGAGATGAAGAACCAGGATCCGACCAATCCGATGGATACCTCGCAATACATGAGCCAGTTTGCGCAGCTCTCGTCGGTCGAGCAGGCGATGCAGACCAACACCAAGCTCGACGCTCTGCTGTCTTCGCAGTCGCTGTCGCAGGCCGACGGGCTGATCGGAAAGACCGTCAGCTTCACGGATGCGACAGGAGCGAGCTTCAGCGGCAAGGTCGCCTCGATCTCCATCAACAGCGACGGCTCGGTCGCGACACTCGAGAACGGCACGAAGGTCGCGATCGGCCCCGGTCTCACGATCAGCCAGTCATGAACGAACGGGACGCTCTCGACATCGTCCAGGCGGCGATCTGGACCATTATCGTCGCCTCCGGACCTGCCGTCGGTGCCGCGATGCTGGTCGGCACCATCATCGCGCTGATCCAGGCCCTGACCCAGATCCAGGAGGTGACGCTGACTTTCGTTCCGAAGATCATCGTCATTCTCGTGGTCGTTGCCGTCTCCGGCTCCTTCATCGGAGCCCATCTCTCCACCTTCACTGAGATGGTCTATTCGCACATCGAGCGCGGCTTCTGACCCGACGGTCCCGGCCACCTCTGCCACCCCTGCCACCACCCCCGCGTAAGCTTTGCACGGCAGATTACGGGCCGGATCCTCTGCCGGTGACCCATGTCCGATACGTTAGCTGCTAGCCTGCCGACCCCGCGACGATTGGGCGCCGACGCCTTTTTCGCGGGCGGCATCGTGGCCATGCTCACGATCCTGTTCCTGCCCATACCGCCGATCCTGATCGATCTCGGCCTCGCGTTCTCGATCGCGCTCTCGGCACTGATCCTAATGGTCGCACTGTGGATCCAGCGGCCGCTTGATTTCTCGGCCTTCCCGACCGTGCTCCTGATCGCGACGATCCTGCGGCTTGCGCTCAACGTCGCAACGACCCGTCTCATCCTGTCGCGCGGCGGGGAGGGCGAAAACGCCGCGGGCCATGTCGTTGCCGGTTTCTCGAAGTTCGTCATGGGTGGTGACTTCGTCATCGGCCTGATCATCTTTGCGATTCTGGTCACGGTGAACTTCGTCGTGATCACCAAGGGCGCAACGCGTATCGCCGAAGTGGGCGCCCGCTTCACCCTGGATGCGATCCCGGGCAAGCAGATGGCGATCGACGCGGATCTATCCGCGGGCCTGATCGACGACAAGGAAGCCCAGCGCCGGCGCCGCGAGCTGGAAGAGGAGAGCGCGTTCTTCGGCGCCATGGACGGCGCCTCGAAATTCGTCCGCGGCGACGCCGTCGCCGGCCTGATCATCACCGCGATCAACATTTTCGGCGGTATCATCATCGGCGTGACGCATCATGGATTGACGCTGGCACGCGCCGCCGACGTCTACACCAAGCTCTCCGTGGGCGACGGCCTGGTAACGCAGATGCCCGCGCTGATCGTGTCGCTGTCGGCGGGCCTGCTCGTCTCGAAGGGCGGCACCAGAGGTTCGGCCGAGCAGGCGGTGTTGCGGCAGCTCGGCGGCTATCCGCGCGCGGTGTCGGCCGCCGCGCTGATGATGTTCGTGCTCGCCTTGATGCCGGGGCTGCCGACGGCGCCCTTCCTGCTGCTCGGCGGCGTCATGGCCTTCGTCGGATACTCGTTGCCGAGGCGGCAGGCAGCCCTGAGGCGCAAGGAAGATGCGCGCAAGGCCGACGAACGCGCCCAGGTCGATGCCAAGGAATCCGTCAAGGAATCGCTTAAGACCGCGGAGATCGAGCTGGCGCTCGGCGGCCACCTCTCGGTCCATCTGCTGGGCTCGCGCACCGAGCTGGCGCACCGCGTGGCCAAGATCCGCAAGAAGTTCGCCAAGCAGTACGGCTTCGTGGTTCCCGAGATCAAGCTCACCGACAATCTGTCGATCGATCCCAAAGGATACCAGATCCGGATCCACGACACCCGCGTCGCCCAGGGCGAGCTCAGGCTCGGCGAAGTGCTGGTGCTGGTCGACAAGGATGGCAAGCCCGACGTTCCCGGCGAAGAGGTGATCGAGCCGGCCTTCGGCATGAAGGCGCTGTGGGTGACGGACGCTTTCACCGACGAGGTCAAGCGTCAGGGCTGCAAGCCGGTCGACAATCTGTCGGTGCTGCTCACGCATCTGAGCGAAGTGATCAGGGCCAACCTCGCCCAGCTCCTGTCCTACAAGGACATGCGCGGCCTGCTCGACCGGCTCGATCCCGAATACAAGCGCCTTGTCGAGGATCTCTGCCCGTCGCAGATATCGTATTCGGGGCTGCTTGCGATCCTGAAGATCCTGCTGGCCGAGCGCGTGTCAATCCGCAACCTCCATCTGATCCTCGAAGCCATCGCCGAGATCGCGCCCCATGTGCGGCGCTCCGAGCAGGTGGCCGAGCACGTGCGTACCCGTCTTGCCCAGCAGATTTGCGGCGATCTCTCCGACAACGGCGTGCTCAACGTCGTGCGTCTCGGCAACCGTTGGGATCTCGCGTTTCACCAGAGCCTGAAGCGCGACGCCAAGGGCGACGTCGTCGAATTCGACGCCGATCCGCGCCTGATCGAGCAGTTTGCGACCGAAGCCAGCGCCGCGATCCGCAAGTTCACCGAGAACGGCACCAGCGTGGTGCTGGCGGTGACCCCGGAAGCGCGTCCCTACGTCCGGATGATCCTGGAGCGGGTCTTTCCGACACTGCCGATCCTGTCGCATGTCGAGGTCGCGCGCAGCACCGAGATCCGGGCCCTCGGAGCCATATCGTGATCAGCGGCCTCACCGATAGCGTGCTGGTGACGTTCATCGTGTTCTGCCGCATCGGTGCCTGCCTGATGCTGGTGCCCGGCTATTCCAGCGTCAACGTTCCGGCCCAGGTCCGCTTGTTCGTCGCGCTCGTCACGACGTTTGCGCTGACGCCGATCCTGATCGCCGTCCTGAAACCCCTTACGGACAACGCGGCGCCCCTGACGCTCGCGCTCCTGATCTGCTCCGAGCTCGTGGTCGGCTGCGTCATCGGGCTCGGCGGTCGCGTGTTCTTCCTCGCACTCCAGACCATGGCCACCGTGATGGCGAGCGCGATCGGGCTGAGCAACATCCCGGGGACCCCGGTCGGCGATACCGATCCGGCGCCGGCCCTGGTGCCGCTGATCATGACGGCCGTCACCACGCTGTTCTTCATGACCGACCAGCACTGGCAGGTCCTGCGCGGACTGATGAACTCCTACGCCGTCTGGCATCCCGGCGACCGGCTCGGCGGCAGCATGCCGCTCGACCAGCTCGTCGGCAGGCTGTCGGAGGCGTTCGTGCTGACGCTGCGGATCGCCAGCCCTTTCATCGTCTATTCGGTCGTCGTCAACTTGGCGGTCGGCCTGATCAACAAGCTGACGCCGGCGATTCCGGTCTATTTCATCTCGGTGCCCTTCGTGCTGTTCGGCGGCTTCCTGCTGCTCTACCTCACCAGCGACGAACTCCTGACGCAATTGATGCTCGGCGTCTCGTCGTGGCTGGCGGAGTGATCGGTCATGACGTCGCGCGCGGACAAGCTCGGCCGGATGGTCTCGCTCGTGAAGCTCCAGCTTCGGCTGTCAGAGTGGCAGCTCGCTCATCTGCGCCAGCAGGAGCGCAGCTTGCAGGACGAGCAGGAATGGCTGGTCGGAACTCTCAACGAGGGGAAGCCGCCGGCGGGATCATCGAGCGAATCGATCGCGCGGCGCCTGACCAGAGCCAGCGTCGGCGCTCGCGCGATTCAGGCCCAGGCCTCGCAGCAGCTCGACCAGGTTCGCACGGAGAGCCGCCGTGTGAAGCAGTTCGAGCAGGTCGCGAAGGCGGCGCTCGCGGACAAGCTTCGCGACGCCGAGAAGCGATCGCTCGAGGAGCTGACGGGAACAAGCCTCACCGTGCGCGAGTGGCCGCCACGGCTAGCCAATCGGACCAAGACATGATCGTGACAGCGACACCCGACCTCGTTCTCGACGTCCTCGACGCCGCCGATCCCGTGACGCAGCGCGCGGCCACCGCGAAGCTCGACGCGCTGAAATCATCGGACGCGGATTTCGCCGCCACGATGGACGCGGAGGTCGGCAAGGCCAAGGCGGCTGCTGCCGATCAATTCGCGACGAAGATCTCGGAACCCCAGTCGGGTGCGGTGAACGGGGCGCCGGTGCAGGTGATCAAGGCGCCGGCATCCGGCGAGGTGTACCGCAAGTTCGAGGCCTTCATCCTCCAGACCTTCGTCGAGACGATGCTGCCGAAGGAGTCGGAGCAGGTCTTTGGAAAAGGCACGGCCGGCGGCGTCTGGAAGTCGATGCTGGCGGAGCAGCTTGGTGCTCAGCTGGCAAAGGGCAAGGGCATTGGCATTGCCAAGCAGCTCGCTGCCGCGCATCCGGCGGGACCGGACGCTTCGGGCAAGGCCGGATGACGATCCGGGAATGGATGACAGAAGTTGAAGGGTGAATTTCCTATGCAGGCACAAGAAGGCGCGGCGGCCCTGGTGATGGAACAGCCGGTCGTGGACCGCGAGGCGATGACGACGGCGGCCGTGTCGGGGGATGCCCTGTTGCCCGTGCTGCTGCCGAATGTCGGCGGCGAGGTGGCGAACGACGGCGCGGACGCGGCGAGATCGGACGAGGTACGCGGCCTGCTGGCTGCGATCCGCCGGCTCGAAGGCATCGTCGAAGAGGAGACGGCCGCGCTCGCGACCGGCAAGAAGATCGACTTCGACGAGTTCAGCGCCCGGAAGAGCCGGAGCATGCTGGAATTCGTCCGTCTGATGCGGGCACGAATGCACCTCGGCGGCGAGGTCGAGATCACCGAGGAGGTCCAGCGGCTGCGCGAGAAGCTCGAGCGAAACCGTTCCATCCTCGAAATGCATTACGATGCGGTGCGCGAGGTTGCGAGCATCATCGTCAAGGCCATCAAGGACGCCGAATCGGACGGCACCTATACCGGCCGCGCAGCACAGGACGGAAAATGATCAGACTCGTGCTAGCCGGGCTCTGGGTATGCATCCTCACCGCGGGAACGAGCTATGCCGTGGCCTATTGGAAGGAAAATGGCAGTCTGCTGCCGGCAAAGGATGAATATCTCGACGGGCTGCAGTACCAGAAGACGCGGGCCCTGAGCGTGCCAATGGTCGAGAGTGGCAACGTACAGGGCTACATCGTCGCGCGCTTCGTCTACACCGTAGAGGCGCGGACCATGCATCAGCTCAACGTGCCGCCCGAGCCGTTCGTCGTCGATGAAGCCTTCCGCAGGATCTATGCCGACGACCGCCTGGATTTCAGAAAACTCGCCCGTTACGACCTCTCCACCCTCACAACGGCCATCAAGCAGCGTGTCAACGAGCGAATGCAGGCCGAAGTCGTCCAGGACGTCCTTGTCGAGGACTTCAATTACGTGTCGAAGGAAGAATTCCAGCAGAAGCCCTAGGCATTACCGGTTCTGATTGAATCAGAAGCGAGCCTCTAGAATTATACTTAGACGCGAGCCGCGGCGCCGGTACTGCCGCGCCTCTGTTCGCCGTTGATGTCGCTGAAACTACAACGGCCCCTGCGAAGGTGGTTCGCGAGGCCGTTGTCGGTTGCGTGGCAGCGCCCTGCCGATCAGTTTCCGGCCGGATACGCCGCCGGAGCGGCATGCGACCTGTTGAGCAGGATGCCGACTTCGTCGAGCTCCTGCATCGGCACGTCGATGGTTTCGCCGGCCGGGATGTCGAGGCGGTACCCGACGTAACGCCGCGCCACGATCGCATCGAAGCCGAGGCGGTCGCGGAGCTTCTTGCGCAGTTTGCTGACGTGGCTCTCGATCACGCTCTCGTCGAACGTCGCTTCGAAGATGCCGTAGACCGCGTTGAAGATCTGCGTCTTGGTGACCCACTTGCCGTGGTTGCTGACCATATATTCGAGAATGCGCAGTTCGCGGCGTGGCAGGGTGAGGGCGTGGCCAGCGATCTCGGGGTCACGTCCGTTGAAGAAGACCTGGATCCTGGTCTCGCAGGGCCTCGGCAGTTCCCCGACCCGGCGGCGCGCAATCGCGGCCGTTCGGGCGAGGATCTCGCGGAGGTGAATCGGTATGTGGACGACGTCATCGACGCCCGATTCGAAGAGCTCCAGCGTGTTCTTGAGCATCTTTTGGCCGCTCATGGCGATGATGGGCGCCGAGGAGCGCTTGCGCATCGCCCGCGGCAGGCTTCCGCGGGTGTCGCAATCCCCGAGGAGGAAGGCGTCCACCGCGGCCAGATCCGATTCACTCGCAGATTGCAGCCAGTCCCAGAATTCTCCGGAGGAGAAGCCGATCGACGATACACCTTCGCGAACGAGCCCTCCGACATAGCTGTTCGTGACGCTCTCGCGATCATCAACGATAATATACATCAGTCTTTCGCCCCTGTTTCGCACTTGTTACGGCCGGTTGGTTGTTGTGATGCCCGGCTCGGCAACTGTGCTGTTTGACGATATTCCTTCCCGCGAACCGTTATTATGGTTTCGATATTCGCGGGCAGCCCTACGCATTCAGTGCCTGCGTCTCGCAGGCCTGCTACTTCGACTCGATACTGAACGCTTACTGCGTGAGGCTCGGCGGGTGTCTTGCGGATCACCTCGCGGAGCGGATTGAGAAAGCGACCTAGAACAATTGCGCCAAGTCGCTCATGCGTCCGAACGCTACTGTACTGTGTCAATCCCCTCGCCAACTGGCGAGAATCACTTGAGTAGGACCGTAACAATTGCCGATTTCCGATCAAGCGTGCGCAACTAAGCGTTTGCTACACGTGCTTGATGCTGTTGGTTTGGTTCGAGTTGTTTCTTTGTATATTCAATCGCATCAGTTGATTTGGAATTCGAACTAGTTTTGCACCTTGGCGGTTCTAAAGTTCCGCATCCCCGTATGATTACAGCTATTTCGGGTGGTGCTGCGCTTCATGCACATTGATGGGTTTTCAACCCGGGATTGACTCTCGTCATCGCGTTTCCACGTGCGACAATTCGACTCATGTATGGCGAGGCGACTCCAGCTTGGCGAAATCTTGGCGAGGGTGTGTCTTTCGAGTCGCACTCTCGCCACGTGCGTGACGCGTTTGACTCATGTGACGTCGCATCGCGCGTGATGAGAAGTTTTCGATGCGCACGTTTCAGGCAAGCTTCGGCAAATAATGTCACCGTTCGACAGATCGAACCGAACGGAGCATTCTCGCATGTTGTCCGATGGACAAGCTCGTCCCAACGCGAACGCCGATGTTTCCGCAGCGGCGAAACCGGCCGCGGAGACGCGCGATGCCAGAGACAATGCGGCGCCGACGGCCAGGCCTTTTGTAAATGCCAAGCCTTTTGCAAATACCAAGCCTTTTGCAAATACCAAGCCTGCTGCAAATACCAAGCCTGCGAACACCAAGCCTGCGTCGGCAGCAGCGAGTGATGAAACTCTGGCGAAAGAGGCGCTCGAGGGTCTGAAGCGTATTCGCGCCAAGGCGCGCCTCGACAAGATGGCAATTTCCAAGCCTACGCCCATCGTGATCAAGCCGGCCGTGATCGTGGCCAAGCCGCCGCCCCCGCGTCCGACATGGGTCGTGCCGCTCGCGACATTGGCGGTCGCTGCGATCCTGGTCGTCTGCGCCTGCACCGGAGTGATCGCCTATCTCACCATGCAGCCTGCCCAGAGCAACGTCGCGGCCAACACTGAGATCAGGAATCTGCGCGAGACGGTGGCGCAACTGCGCAGGCAGGTGTCGGGCGTGTCCGACAATCTCGACGGCCTGCGCACCGCGGTCGATCAATCGAGCAAGGCGACCAATGACCGTTTTGGCCGGTTTGGCGAAAATCTTGATCGCATCGAACGGGTGAGCTCGTCCTCTACGGTGAAGCTCGACAAGCTTGCCCAGGTGCAGGCCCAGGCTCCGGCGCCCGTCGCCACACAGCCAATGCCAATGATGGCCTCGGCCGCTACGCCCGAGATCACGGGATCGGTAGCACCTTCCGAGCGCATCTCGGCGCCGCGCAAGACGGTCAAGGGCTGGTCGGTCCGCCAGGCCTATGAGGGGATAGCGATCCTGCAAGGCCCGAACGGCGTCGTCGAGGCGGTGTTGGGACAGCAGGTGCCCGGCCTTGGCCGTATCGAGGAGATCAAAAACGAGAACGGACGTCTGGTGGTCGAGTCCAGCGGGGGCGTCATCTATTCGTCACGCAAGGCCACGCCCTGATCGAGGGCCACTTCTATTTGCGGTGATGCTCGAAGCTGGTGCATAGCAGATCGACCTCCGCCTCCGCGATCGGCGCCCGAAACAGGCGGCAGCTGAACTCGGCGGTCGTCCTGCTGTCCGTGGTGGTGCGATCCTCGCGGAGGAAGATGCATCGCTTGCAGACGTCGGTATGGTGCCGCTGTTCGGCCGCATCGGCCTGATCGAGCGCGTGCCGGAGTGTGTCGCGAAAGCGAGTCTTGGCCTCGTCGTCGAGAACGGCAATGGCCTCGAGCAGAACGCTGGTGGGGTCGCGCACGAGAAATTTCTTGCCCTGCTGCGTCACGCTCAGCAACACGGAGCGCTTGTCCATGGCGGAGCGCTTGCGCTCGATGTAGCCCAGTCGCTCGAGCTCGCCGATGATGAACGAGGCGGTGGCGCGCGTGGTGCCAACGTAGCTGGCGAGCGCCGAGGGCGTCCGGGAAAACCGGTTGGCACGGGAGAGGAAACGCAGCGCCATCCATTCGCGGTCGCGCAGGCCATGCTTGGCGCCTTCGAACCACAGGATGCGGGCCATCTGCCCCAATAATTCGATCGCTTCGCGAGCCAAATACATTTCAATATCTTTACTCAATTGAGCTTTTGGCAGCGCAATCCGGGTGGCTGATAATGAAGCTCCCTGAGAGAGGCGGAACCTTCCAGTCGTGGAACTAGAGCGTCACGAACAAAGTTCGAGTAAATCCCCCGGCTCAACTCTTCTGAAAATTTCACTCAAATGACCGCGGTGTACGCGCAGATTCCGCTCGCGCGGGATGTGCGTGCAACATGATGTGTCGCTGCGACCACCGCAAAGCCCATTTGTTGCGCGATGCGCTTCGAATCGCGCGAGCGGACGGATCGGCAGCAACTCGGGCAGCGGAAAAGGGGGCGAGAGAACCACCGTTTTCGGTTAATGAATGTTGCGTTGCAATGCGGCTAGGCGGTTAAATCGAAATAGGATCGAGCCCGGGAATGATAGAGCAAGTGAAGCCGTTCAGCGTCAAGCGCGCAGCATTGGCCGCCACCGTCGGCAACATGCTCGAGTTCTACGACTTCATCACCTACAGCTTCTTCGCCATCCAGATCGGCCATACCTTCTTCCCGACGGGAAGCGAGTACGGCAGCCTGATGCTGTCGCTGGCGACTTTCGGCGCCGGCTTCGTGACGCGGCCGATCGGCGGAATCGTGCTTGGGATCTATTCCGACCGGATCGGCCGGCGGCCTGCCATGCTGCTGAGCTTCGCGCTCATGGGGCTATCGATCCTGACCATCGCGCTCACGCCGTCCTATCGATCGATCGGCCTTGCAGCGCCCGTCATCGTGATCGCGGCGCGTATGGCGCAAGGCTTTGCTCTGGGCGGGGAGGTTGGACCGACCACCGCCTATCTGATGGAGATCGCCCCGCCCCAGCATCGCGCGCTGGTGGTGGCCTGGCAACCGGCCAGCCAGGAGATCGCCGCGACCGCAGGCGCGCTCGTCGGCGTCATCCTGAGTAAGACGATGGGGCCGGAGATGCTCGACGCCTATGGCTGGCGGGTGGCGTTTCTGATCGGAGCGGTGTGCCTGCCGTTCGGGTTCTGGATGCGCCGGACGCTGCCCGAGACTATCCCGCAGGCCGAAGCCGGTGCCCGCACCGTCGAGCACACTGGTCATCTCTCGCAGGCGAGACGGCACCTTGGCGTCATCGGACTTGCGCTGATGATCCTGGCAAGCGGCACGATCTCGACCTACGTCACCCAATACATGACGACCTATGCGCAGAACACGCTGCATCTGTCGTCGACACTGGCTTTCGCCGTGTCGCTGGTCAGCAACGGCATCCAGTTTGTCGGCGCGCTGGTCGGGGGCTGGCTGGCAGATCGTCTCGGTCGCAAGCCGGTGATGATCTGGCCGCAGCTCGCAACGCTGCTGCTGACCTACCCGACCTTCCTCTGGATCGTCCATGCCTCCGGCGCGTTGTCGCTCCTGGTTGGTTTCGGTGTTCTGTCCGTCATCGGCTCGCTGCCGTTCACTGCGTTCTACGCGACCTTCACCGAGGCGCTGCCCCAGAACATCCGCGGCGGTGTGTTCGCGACCGTCTACGCGGTCGCGATCGCCAGCTTCGGCGGTACGGCGCAGCTCGTGGTCACCTGGCTCCTCCACGTCACCGGAAATCCGCTGGCGCCGGCCTGGTACCTGCTGCTCGCGGCGATCGTCGGACTAGTCGCGATGAGCCTCATGCCCGAGACTGCGCCAGTGAAACAGCATCAGAACAAGACCTGAAAACAAGGCCTGAAAGCAGCGCGTTCGCAGGCTGGTGATTTGCGTTTGCCGGCAACTATGGCGAATGCGTCGCCTGAACGATCAGGCGCACGCATCAGGAAGGATGAACCCATGAGTATCGATACCACCATGACATCCGACGTCGTCGGGCTGACCAAGGTCGCTCCGGTCTCGCCCCGCGGATTCATGAGCGCGACTGCGGCCGTCGCCGCCGGCTACACGCTTGCGGCCGGGCCCGTGCGCGCCGAGGCGATCACGACCGACACCCGCGGCCTCCAGACCGGGGACGCCAAGATCAAGGTCGGCTCCGAGCAGATGCATGCGTATTTTGCCCGCCCCGCCGGCAACACCAAAGCGCCGGTGATCATCGTGGCGATGGAGATTTTCGGCCTGCACGAATACATCAAGGATGTGACGCGGCGCCTCGGCAAGCTCGGCGCTTTCGCGATCGCGCCCGACTATTATTTCCGCAAGGGCGTCGATTTGACCAAGGTCACCGAGATCAAGGACCTGCTGCCGATCGTCAATGCCAAGCCGGACGCGGAGCTGCTGTCCGATCTCGATGCGACGGTGGCGTGGGCGGGATCGCAAGGCGGCGACACCGGTAAGCTCGGCATCATCGGCTTCTGCCGCGGCGGACGCACCGTCTGGGAATATGCCGCTCACAGGGGCAGCCTCAAGGCCGGCGTCGCCTTCTACGGTCCGCCGGTCGATCCAGCCAATCGGCCGTGGCCGAAGAGCCCGATGCAGCTCGCGCCCGAGATGAAGGCACCGGTGCTCGGCCTCTATGGCGGCGCCGATACCGGCATTCCCGTCGCCCAGGTCGAGCAGCTCAAGACAGCCTTGGAGCAGAACAAGAAGACGGCCGAGTTCAAGATCTATCCGGAAGCGCCGCATGGCTTCCATGCCGACTACCGCGGCAGCTATCGCAAGGACGCAGCAGAAGATGCCTGGAAGCAGGCCCAGGCCTGGTTCAAGAAGTATGGCGTGTTGAGCTGACGCTTGATCATGATCCTCCTTCCCCCGCTTGCCACAACGCATCCAGGGCGTGGCGGTAGGTCGGATAAGCAAGCGTGACGCCGAGCTCGCACTTCATTTTCGCGTTGGAGACGCGGGCGCTGCTCGCATAGAAGCTGCGGGCCATCGCCGACATCTCGGCGGTCTCGAACGGCTCTTCCGGCGGCGGTGCAACATTCATCAGCTTCGCCGCGTAAGCGATCACCTCCTGCGGCGGCGCCGGCTCGTCGTCGCAGACGTTCCACGTGCCGCCGCTCGGGTGATGAATCGCAGCCATGATCGCGCTCGCGATGTCGTCGACGTGGATGCGGTTGAACACCTGTCCCGGCTTGATGATGCGCCGCGCCGTTCCAGCGCGCAGCGTCACCAGCGCGTTACGGCCGGGGCCATAGATACCCGCAAGCCGCAGGATCGCGGCGTCGCCACCGGTCGTGTCGGTCCATGCCTGTTCCGCCGCGACCCGCATGCGCGTCCGGTCGAGGTCCGCCTTCGGCGGCGTGCTCTCGTCGACCCAGCCGCCGGCGTGATCACCATATACGCCGATCGTGGACAAATAGACGATCTTGCGGTCGCCGCCCGCCGCCAGCAGGCCGGAGAAGGCCGCGATTGCGGGATCGCCGGCACTGCCGGGCGGGATCGAAACGAGAAGGACATCCGCGTCCCTCATGCGTTCGATCGTCTCGCGTGCCGGACTGCTGCCGGAGAAAGCATGCACCTCGACGCCGGCGAGAGCGCCCCGCTGCGCGGGATCGCGCACCGTGCCGGCGATATGCGAGAAGCGGCCACCGAACAGGCGGACGAAGTGCCGCGCACTGTAGCCGAGGCCAAGGATAAAGAGCAGCATACATCTTCCTTGCAGGTCGGAGTTCCCGTTCGCGCCGCAGCGCGCCTCCGCTCATAAGAGATTTTTGGGTCCGGCAAAAGATATTGCAATTTGTCTCGCCCGCCTGTGCAGGCGATGGTCGCTCACCGGAGGGACGCATCGATCATGCAGGCAGAAGCGCCAGCCATCATGCTATCTGACGCGGCTGAGCTAGTCCGCCGCGCCGCCGCGCTGATCTTCGACGTCGACGGCACCTTGGCTGAGACCGAAGAGCTGCATCGGCAGGCCTTCAACCATGCCTTCGCCCGCCACGGTCTCGATTGGCAATGGGATCGGGCCGTCTACAAGGACCTGCTGCGGGTCACGGGCGGCAAGGAACGCATTCGCGCCCACCATGAAAGGCTGAGGATCGCCGCGCCATTATCGGATGTGGACATCGCGGAACTCCACCGCATCAAGACCGCGCATTATGCCGGACTGGTCCAAACCGGCTGCTGCCCCTTACGGCCCGGGGTGACGGATCTCCTCGTCGCTGCCAAGGCGCGCCGCCAGCGGCTCGCGATCGCGACGACCACGTCGCACGCCAACATCGACGCGCTGCTGTCGCGCGCCCTGGGAAAGTGCTGGGCCGCGGATTTTGATGCGATTGTCGCCGGAGATGACGTGCGGCATAAAAAGCCTGCGCCGGATGTCTATGTCGAGACCCTGGCGCGGCTGAAGCTCAACGCGTCCGACTGCGTCGCGATCGAGGATTCCGCTAACGGCCTGACCGCAGCTTCGCGGGCGAACATTCCCGTGCTCATCACCAGAAGCATGTTCTTCCGGGACGACGATTTTAGCCAGGCGCGGGTCGTGCTGGATGATCTGTCGGGGCTCGGGTGAGGCGGCAAAACAAAAAAACTGAAAAAACAACCCCATGCACAGTAGAATGTGCCTGCGGGCCGGGCGCCCGTTAATGGACGCGGTGGCTCGCTCTATCGTCCTCAGCTTGCTCGACAATCTGCGCGATCGGGCTGGACTGGTGGTGCACCAGGCGCCAGTCGTCGCCGACGCGCCGAAAATGGTTGGCCGCAGCCAATGCCGTGCCGTCGACGATCTCGATGCAGAGCACGCGCGCGCTGTCGCCATCGACGATGGCCTGCGGTTCCGCGCAGACGATCTGCGGCCGCTCCGGACTCTGCAGGATGTCGCGCCAGCTTCCGATCACCGTGGCCCGGCCGATGATGGCCGGCCAGCCGGGATGAGTGCAGGAAATGGCGTCATCGTCCGCCCACATCCGCTCCATTTCGTCGAAATCGCCGGTCGAAAAGGCGGCGTAGAACGCTGCGTTCGCGGCGATCACCTTGCTGTCCTTTGCCATGCCTCTCGGGTGGGGCAATGACAGGCAAAAATCAAGCAAGACTTCCGTCGACTTTCCGTCGATCTGGACCGCAACGCAGCATCGCTGCCCGTTTTGTGGTCACGCCGAGACCAGAATCTCCACCGCACGCCGCGCGCCATCCTTGTAGAGCCGGCCGAGCGCAGCGGTCACGGCTTCGCGCAGGCGCGGCTCGGCGCCCAAGGGCCCGAACACTTTTCCGACGCCGAGCAGCGCGGGTGCCAATCGTTCGGCGACGGGACCTGCCTCGCGCGCCAAGCCGGCGAACTCGGCTGCGAGCGGATCGCGCACGTCGATGGTGCGGCCCTTCTCGTCAAGGCCGCTGACGTAGCGCATCCAGCCGGCCACCGCGAGCGCATGCGTCGCGATCGGCAGGTTCCTGGCGAGACGATCCTGGATCGCGCCGAGCAGGCGCTGCGGCAGCTTTTGCGAGCCGTCCATCACGATCTGCCAGGTGCGGTGATGCAGTGCCGGATTGGCGAAGCGCTTGAGCAGTGAGGCGCGATAGGCGGCCAGATCTGCGCCTGATGGCATCGTCAATGTCACCGCGGCCTCTTCCATCACCTGCGCGGCGAGGCGCGCGAAATGCGGATCCAGCATGGTGTCGGCAATGGTCTCGTAGCCTGCGAGATAGCCGAGATAGGCCAGCGCCGAATGGCTGGCGTTGAGCAGCCGCAGCTTCATCAGCTCGAACGGCTTGACGTCGTTCACCAGTTCGACGCCCGCGGCGGCAAGATCGGGCCGGCCGGCCGTAAAGCGATCCTCGACCACCCATTGCGTGAAGGGCTCGGTCATGACGGGCCATGCATCGCGTAAACCGAGCGCCGATGAAACCGCATCGCGGTCACTATCCGTCGTCTCCGGCACGATCCGGTCGACCATGGTCGAGGGGAAGGCCACCGTATCCGCGATCCACTTGCCGAGATCCTTCGAGCGCAGCGCGGCGAATTGCGTCACGATCCGCTGCACGGTGTGGCCGTTGGCGGCGAGGTTGTCGCAGCTCAGCACGGTGAAGGGCGGGGCGCCCAGCGCCCGCCGGCGCGCCAGCGCGGCGACGATGAAGCCGGGAGCCGAGCGCGGCGCGTCGAAATTGTTGAGGTCGTGCACGACATCAGGATGCCGTTCGTCGAGATCGCCGGTCTGGGGCGTGTGGCAATAGCCCTTCTCGGTGACGGTGAGGGAGACGATGCGAATGGCGGGATCGGCCATTCGCTCGACCAATCGTGCCGGGCTTTCGCGCGCGACCACGCTGTCGAGCAGCGCACCGATGATGCGGTGTTCGGTGCCTTCGGCTGCACGGACGGCAACCGTATAGAGATGATCCTGCGGGGCGAGGGCGTCGCGTGTGTCCGGGCTGCGCAGGCTGGCACCGACGATGCCCCACGAGGTGGCGCCGGCCGCAAGGCAATCATCGATGACGACGGCCTGGTGGGCGCGATGAAACGCGCCAAGGCCGAGATGCACGATGCCAGAGGTGACGCGCGAACGGTCGTAGGCCGGGCGGCGGATGCCGGGTGGCAGCCGGTCGAGATTGGCGCGGCCGAGGCGCATGTCGTCTCTCCCCTTGTTTGGCCGCTGCTTGACATGGCGCCCGTCCTCGGTCAATGCTTGCGGTCAATTGGTAAGACCAATTTTCCAAAATTGGCGGGCCGCGGGCAGCGAGAGCTGCCGGCATGACCCTTTCGGGAGGACCAGCGTGCCGCTGGAAGCTGTGGAGGCGAGACGGCTTTATCGCCAAGTCGCCGATCAATTGCGAAGCCTGATCGACAGCGGTGAGTACGCGGTCGGCAGCCGCTTGCCGACCGAGCGCGAACTCGCCGAGCAGCTCAAGATATCCAGGCCGACGGTGCGCGAAGCCCTGATCGCGCTCGAAGTCGAGGGCCGCCTTCGTATCCGCGTCGGTTCCGGCATCTATGTGATCGAGCCTGCGACGGTTGCGGCGACCGCGCCTGCTTCCGTCATCGAGGGCCCGTTCGAGCTGTTGCGTGCCCGCGAGTTCCTGGAAAGCGCCATCGCCGAAGAAGCCGCGCGCGTGGCGACGAAGGACGACCTTGCCCGCATCGATGCGTCCCTTGTCGCGATGGAGAATGTAGAACACCCCGGCGAAGCCTCGATGGTCCACGACCGCGCCTTCCACGTCGCGATCGCCGGAAGCCTCGGCAATGCCGTTCTGGTGCGCGTGGTCGGCGAGTTGTTCGACCAGCGCCTCAATCCCTATTTCGCGCAGCTTGCGCATTATTTCGAGAGCCCGGGCACGTGGCGCACTGCACTCGACGAGCATCGCGCGGTGCGCGACGCGATCGCGGCGCATGATCCCGGGGCCGCGCGCGAAGCCATGCGCGATCATCTCGCGAGATCCCAGGAGCGCTTTGCGCAGAACTTCGGCGCCGAGAGCGCGGCAGGACCGTCCTCCGGGCGCGCGGCGCGATCGACGGCAAAACCGACAAAACCGGAACGTGCGCCGAAGAAGAAGCGAGCTGCGAGCAGCAGCGCGCGACCGCGATGAGATCGTGCGGCCCGCACCCGCGTTTGGGGGCGGGCGGACAAGAAGCAGATTTAAAAGAAGCAGACTTGAAAAATGGAGGAAAAGTCAGTGTTGAAAAAGATGACAATGGTGCTGGCGGTCTCGGCCGCGGCGATGATTGCTACGGCTGGCGCCGGCATGGCGCAGACCAAGCTCAAATGGGCCCATGTCTACGAGACCTCGGAGCCCTTCCACACTGCTTCGGTCTGGGCCGCGCAGGAGATCGGCAAGCGCACCAACGGGCGCTATGCGATCGACGTCTATCCAGCGTCGCAGCTCGGCAAGGAGGCCGACATCAACCAGGGCCTTTCGCTCGGTTCGGTCGACATCATCATCTCCGGCTCGAGCTTCGCGGCCAAGAGCTTTCCGCCGATCGGCGTGACCTATTATCCCTACACCTTCCGCGATGCCGATCATCTGCTCGCCTACACCAAGAGCGACATCTTCAAGGAGCTCACCAAGGGTTATGAGGACAAGAGCGGCCACCACATCGTCGCGGTGACCTATTACGGCGTGCGCCAGACCTCGTCGAACAAGCCGATCAAGACCTGTGCCGACCTCAAGGGTCTGAAGATGCGCGTGCCCGATGTGCCCGCCTATCTCGCCATGCCGCGCGCCTGCGGCGCCAACACCGCGCCGATCGCGTTCGCCGAAGTCTATCTGGCGCTCCAGAACGGTACCGTCGAAGCCCAGGAGAATCCGCTCACCACGATCGAGGCCAAGAAGTTCTACGAGGTGCAGAAGCACATCGTGCTGACCGGCCACATCGTCGACCATCTCAACACGGTGGTGGCCGGTGCGCTTTGGAAGAAGCTCAGCGACGAGGACAAGAAGACCTTCACCGACGTCGCGCAGGAGGCCGCCGCCAAGGCGACCGCGGAGATCAAGCAGAACGAGGCCAAGCTGGTCGCCTTCTTCAAGGAGAAGGGCCTGACCGTCACCGAGGTCGACAAGAGCGAGTTCCGCGACACCGTGCTGAAGAACGTCGCGTTCGAGACCTTCGGCTACCGCAAGGCCGACTGGGAACGCATTCAGGCGGTGAAGTAATGACGTAGTCGCCATCCCGGGGCGGTCCGCTGGACCGAACTACGGTGTGCAATTGCGCACCTGAAAATCTCGAGGTTCCGGGTCTGGTGCTGACGCACCATCCCGGAACGACGTGATCAGTTTGAGGAGCACACCCATGTCCACCGCCGAAACGCACCGGCAGATCACCGCGGACGAGATCGCCCACACCTTCGAGGAAGAGGCGACGCCCAAGGTCGATCTCGGCATCTACGCTTTTGAGGACTGGGTCGCGCTGGCGATCTTCTGGGTGATGGCGCTCGCCGTCTTCCTCCAGTTCTTCACCCGTTACGTCCTCAACGACAGCTACGCCTGGACCGAGGAGATCGCGACCTACTGCCTGATCGGCGTGGTCTTCATCGGCTCCTCGATGTGCGTGCGGCTGTCGCGGCACATCCAGGTCGACCTGCTCTATCGCTATCTTCCGCACCTTGTGGCGCGCGCATTGTCGACAGTGATCGATCTGATCCGGATCGTCTTCTTCGGTTACGCCATCAAGCTGGTCTGGGTCTACATCCAGATCATCGGCGACGAATCCATGACCACCATCAATCTTCCCAAGGACTACGTCTATTACGCCGTGCTGGCGGGCTTCGTGCTGATGTTCGTCCGCTCGGTGCAAGTGGCCATACAACATTTGCGGCAGGGCTACTCGATCCTCGAACGTCCCGGCGCCTACGACGGCTTTGAAGGGTAATTCCATGTTGCTGTTGCTTGGAGGCTTCCTCATCCTCATGCTGCTCGGCGTTCCCGTGGCCATCGCCATGGCGGCGTCGTCGCTGCTCTACATCCTGGTCAGCGGCGTGACGCCCGACGTCACGCTGGCGCAGCGCATGATCGCCGGTGTCGAGAGCTTTCCGTTGCTCGCCGTGCCGTTCTTCATCCTGGCCGGCAATCTCATGAACATCGCGGGCGTCACCGGGCGCATCTATAAATTCGCCGTCGCGCTGGTCGGCTGGATGCGCGGCGGCCTCGGCCACGTCAATATCATTGGCTCGGTGATCTTCTCCGGCATGTCTGGCACCGCGATCGCGGATGCCGCCGGTCTCGGTACCATCGAGATCAAGGCGATGAAGGACCACGGCTACTCGACGGAATTCTCCGTGGGCGTCACCGCGGCCTCCGCCACGCTCGGGCCGATCATCCCGCCGTCGCTGCCTTTCGTGATCTACGGCATGATGGCCAACGTCTCGATCGGCGCGCTGTTTCTGGGGGGCGTCATTCCAGGCGTCGTGCTGACGCTCCTGATGATGGCCACCGTCACCTACTTCGCGCACAAGAACAAATGGGGCAGCGATACGCCGTTCTCCTGGCCGCAATTGGGATCGGCGGGGC
This sequence comes from Bradyrhizobium sp. WU425, assembly GCF_021052305.1. Lineage (NCBI taxonomy): Bacteria > Pseudomonadati > Pseudomonadota > Alphaproteobacteria > Hyphomicrobiales > Nitrobacteraceae > Bradyrhizobium > Bradyrhizobium sp. WU425. Next base: position 2,026,973 of record NZ_CP088089.1, read on the forward strand.
TCGAGATCCTCGTCGTATTGAGCTTCCCGATGGCTGTCTGGCTTCTGACGGTCGCCGGTCTCTCCACCAATTGGGCAGTTGGTCTCGGCCTGTTCGCGCTGCTCGCGATCGACTGGTACTTCGACTTCTCCGCGGTGATGGCGCTGATGGCGCCGGTGATCCTGATCGGCGGCATGACGCTCGGCTGGTTCACCCCAACGGAAGCCGCGGTCGCCGCCGTGATCTGGTCGCTGTTCCTCGGCCTGGTACGCTACCGCACCATGACGATGAAAACGGTCGCGAAAGCGACTTTCGACACCATCGAGACCACGGCTTCGGTGCTGTTCATCGTCACGGCAGCCTCGATCTTCGCCTGGCTGCTGACGGTGTCGCAGGCAGCCCAGATGCTGTCGGACTGGATGCTCAGCATCACCCACAACAAATGGGTGTTCCTGGCGCTCGCCAACGTCCTGATCCTGTTCGTCGGCTGCTTCATCGACACCACGGCGGCGATCACCATTCTGGTGCCGATCCTGTTGCCGATCGTGCTCAAGCTCGGCATCGACCCGATCCATTTCGGTCTGATCATGACGCTGAACCTGATGATCGGTCTGCTGCATCCGCCGCTCGGCATGGTGTTGTTCGTGCTCGCGCGCGTCGCAAAGCTCTCGGTCGAGCGCACGACGGTGGCGATCCTGCCGTGGCTGGTGCCGCTGATGGTTGCGCTGATCGCGATCACCTACATCCCCGAATTGACCCTGTGGCTACCGAAATACATGGGACTTTCCAAATGACCTCAACTGCTCTCGCCGCAACCCTGTTTGGCCCCGAAGATCTGCGCATGGTCGAGCATCCGCTCGACAAGCTCGCTGAAGGCATGGTGCGCCTCCGTTTCGGCGCCGGCGGCATCTGCGGCTCGGACATGCATTATTTCCGCCATGCCCGGACCGGCGATTTCGTGGTGAAATCGCCGCTGGTGCTCGGCCATGAAATCTCCGGCGAGGTCGTGGAGATCGCGGGCTCCGCGGCAAATCTGAAGGTCGGCGACCGCGTTGCCGTCAACCCGTCGCGCTGGTGCGGCCATTGCGGCGCCTGCCGCCAAGGCCGGCAGAACCTCTGCGAAAATATCTACTTCATGGGCTCGGCCTCGAAGACACCGCACATGCAGGGCGGCTTTGCCAACTATTTCGACGCGATCCCGGCACAGTGCGTGAAGATTCCCGATCATGTGTCCTATCAGGCCGCGGCGCTCGCCGAACCGCTCGCGGTCTGCCTGCACGCCGTCGCGCGTGCCGGCAACATCGATGGCAAGCGCGGCATCATCTTCGGCGCCGGTCCGATCGGGCTTCTGACCATGCTCGCCGCGCGCCGCGCCGGCATGACCGACATCACGGTGGCCGACATCGCGCCGGCGCCGCTGGCCTTTGCGACCCGGCTCGGCGCCTCTCACGTCGAGAATGTCGCAGCCGGCGAGGAAGGCCTGAAGGCGCAGGCCACCTCGCGCCCCTACGATGTCGCTTTCGAAGTCTCGGGCACGGCTGCAGGCCTTGCCAGTGCGATCGGTATCGTCAGGCGCGGCGGCGTTGTGGTGCAGATCGGCAATTTGCCGGGTGGCCAGATTCCGGTGCCGGCCAATGCGGTGATGGCCAAGGAGATCGACCTGCGCGGCTCGTTCCGCTTCGGGCTTGAGTTCATGACGGCGGTGGAGCTGATCGCGGACGGCAGCGTCGACGTGCTGTCGCTGGTCACCGCCGAGCGGCCGCTGTCCACCGCGCCGGACGCGCTGCGGCTGGCGCTCGACCGCTCGCAGAGCGTCAAGGTCGTGCTGACCGCGAACTGATCGGGGAGAATTCTTATGATGCTCGAGGGATGGCGCTGGTACGGGCCGGACGATCCGGTCTCGCTCGACGATGTCAGGCAGGCCGGGGCGAGCGACATCGTCTCGGCGCTGCATCAGGTGCCGATCGGCGAAGCCTGGACACGCAAGGCGGTCGAGGAGCGCAAGAACTTCATCGAGAGCGGCCAACCCGGGCGCTCGCGGCTGACCTGGTCGGTGGTGGAATCGATTCCGATCCCCGACGACGTCAAGCGTCTCGGGGCTAAAGCGACGCGCTCGATCGAGACATGGATCGCCAGCCTGGAGGCGGCTGCCGCGGCCGGCATCAAGATCATCTGCTACAACTTCATGCCCGTCGTGGATTGGTGCCGCACCGATCTCGAATGGGAGCTGCCGAACGGCGCCCGCGCCATGCGCTTCGATCAAGACCGTTTCGCGGCCTTCGAGCTGCACATCCTGAAGCGTCCCGCCGCCGTCCAGGAATACTCGCCCGAGCAGCAGGCCCGCGCGAAAAAACTGTTCGAGCAGATGAGCCAGGCCGATATCGAATATCTCGTCATGGTCATCGCCAGCGCGCTGCCGGGCTCCACCACCGAGCCGTTGACCATCCCGCAATTCCGCGATCGGCTCGAAACATATCGCGACGTCACGCCAAAAATCCTGCGGCAGCATCTCGCCGAGTTTTTGGGCCGCGTCACCCCCGTCGCCGAGCAGCTCGGGGTCTCATTGACGCTGCATCCGGACGACCCGCCGCGCCCGCTGTTCGGTCTGCCGCGCGTCGCGTCCAGCGCCGATGACTATCAGGCGTTGTTCGATGCGGTGCCGTCAAAGGCGAATGGTATCTGCCTGTGCACGGGGTCGCTTGGCGTGCGCGCCGAGAACAATCTTCCCGCGATGGCCGAACGCTTCGGCCCGCGCATTGCCTTTGCGCATCTGCGCGCGACCAAGCGCGAGGCGGATGGCCTGTCCTTCTACGAGTCCGATCATCTCGACGGTGACGTCGACATGGTCGCGGTGCTGAAGGCGCTGCTGAAGGAGAACGCGCGGCGTTCGCCCGGCCAGAAAATTGTGTTCCGGCCCGACCACGGCCATCGCATGCTCGACGATCTCGCGGCCACCAAGCGCACCAATCCGGGCTACACCGCGATTGGCCGCCTCCGCGGCCTGGCCGAGCTCCGCGGCGCGATCCGCGCGATCGAGCATCGATAGAGGCCAAAACTTTATCCATACCGTCATTGCGAGCGCAGCGAACCAAACCAGAATTCCTCCGCGGAAGGACTCTGGATTGCTTCGCTACGCTCGCAATGACGCGGGGGGAGAGGTGCCTCGTCTCAACCTTGTCCCCTTAGGCGCAAAGGCAGAATACGTCCCGGGCACGCGCACAGATTGTCAAAATTCCAGCCATATGCGAAGGTAGCGTCATTCCGTTTTCGATCGACGTATTGCAGCAATAAGCCATTTAGGAGCTTGATGTGAGCATTCTGGTCGAACTTCCTCCCGATCAATATGACCGACGGGCATTTGCAAAATTCAACGAGACATCAACCGGCTTTGATCTCGACATCGCTCGCGCGATGATGTGGATGTCGCAACTCGCCTACGAGACCCATGTGCCGGACACGATCAACAGGGTCTCTCCTTTCTGGGATCTGTCCGGCGTCAAGTTGCTGAGCCAGCCGGCGCATTCGACGCTGCCGCTGACCGACACGCGCGGGATCATCGCGAGCAAGGGTGACGCAACCATTGTCGCCTTCGCCGGCACCGACCCGCTTCATCTCCTGAACTGGGTCAGCGATTTCACGCTTGGCCGACCGAAGGCGCCCGTGCACCAGGGGTTCGTCGATGCGGCGGCGGCCGTGTGGGACGACGTGAAGAGCGCACTGGCGGCAGCGCTGGCGCGCAAATCACCGATCTTCATCACTGGGCACAGCCTCGGCGCCGCGATCGCGGTGGCAACGGCGGACTTCGCGCGGGAGCAGCTCCAGCTCGCGGATGCGCAGATCTATCTTTACGGTTGTCCGCGCGTGGGCCGCGACGATTTCGTCGCCCTCTACAACGGTACGTTCGGCAGGACGACCTATCGTCTCGTGCACGGCACCGACATCGTCCCGACCGTGCCTCCGCCCGGGCTTGGCTTTCATCACGTCGGCCGTTATCTCGCCTGTGCACGCGGCGCCAAATTCAGCGCCAGCCAGCTCACGACGAATGTTGGTTCGGATGAGCCAATGGCGAATGCTGGAATTGGTGAGCAGGTCCGCAATCTCCTCAGCGGCGTATCCGAGAACACGCGGACGGATGTCGTCGGCAGGCTCACGGTGCTGCTGCCGGCAGGGATCGGCGATCACCTGCCCGATCGTTACTGTGCCGCGCTGACACCCGCCTAGACTCCGGTTTTGATGCGTTTTCTTCACGTGAACCGGTCCACTTCGCCCGAAAACGCTCTAGTAGCAAGCCGCCATCGCGCCGAGCTTCGGATAGAGCCGGTCGATCGCGGCGATCTCGCTTTTCATCTGCGCGGTGATCCAGTCGCGGATCTCGGCGGCGATGGGACGCATCGGCCGGTTGCGCGGTGGCAGGAATTCGCAGATGCGGCGTGTGGTGGTGAGCGTGTCGGAGGCGGGCACCAGCGCGCCGGTCAATAGCCAGTGCGAGGCGACCGTCAGCCAACCGAGCGCGATGCCCTGGCCGAGCAGGGCGGCCTGCATCACGACGGCATAGTCCGTGAAGCTCAGCGCCTTGGCCGCACCGCGGCGCCCGGTGAGAAGCGATGCGTAATCCGCGGCCCAGTCGCCCGGCGTCTCGGCGAGCCGAATGATGGTGTTGCCTTCGGCGGGATCGGTTTCGCCGAGATAGGCAGGGCTGCACATCGGCAGCATGACCTCCTTCATCACCAGCGTGCCACCGGATGACGGCTCCTCGCGATCGCGGAAGCGCATGCCGAGGTCGACATTCTCCACTGGTCCGCGCAGCGCGCCGGAGATCAGCTGAAAGCGCAAATCGACCTGAGGAAATTGCTTCTGCAGCTTGTCGATGCGCGGCATCAGCCAATGCGTGGTGAAGGCGGAGGAGACCGACAGTGTCACCGTCTCGGTGCCCTTCCGGCGCCGCTCGATCTCGACCAGCCCGCTTTCGATGCTGCGAAAGCCTTCGAGCACGCGGCGATACAAGAGTTCGCCTTCCTCAGTGAGCACCGCGCGTCCCGCCTTGCGGTCGAATAGGCGAACGCCGAGATGGTCCTCGAACTGACCCAGCATCCGGCTCACCGCAGGCTGGGTGACGTTCAGTTCGGCGGCCGCCGCCGTGAAGCTGCCATTGCGCGCCGCTGCGTCGAAGACGAACAGGGCGTTACTTGAGGGCAGCATCCGGCGCAGCTCGGGCATAACACCATGTTATGACCCAGGTGAGAATTTGGCAATTGCCGAGTTTTGCCAAGTCTGGTGTCATTGGCGTCATAGCCAAAAGACAGGGCCTGCGAGCGAAGATGTTGGTGCGGTGCACGCTTCGACCAGGAGTGCTCAAATTCCTGTCTATAAAGCAGGCTTATGGCGCGCAGTGAAGCACGCCGGCTCAGGACATGGCGAGGTCGATCGTTGGACAAACGAGCGGAAAGCGTCGAGATCAGATCCGCGAGCAAGGCCTATGGCGCCGTTCGTGCCCTCGACGACGTGTCCCTCAATGTCGCCGCCGGCGAGTTCGTCTCCCTGCTCGGCCCCTCCGGGTCCGGCAAGACCACATTGCTCGGCATCCTCGGCGGCTTCATCCTGCCATCGAGCGGAACGATCCTGTTCGGCGGCCGCGACGTCACCTGGATGCCGCCGCACAAGCGCGACATCGGCGTCGTGTTCCAGAACTACGCGCTGTTCCCGCATATGAGCGTCGGCGAGAATGTTGCCTTTCCCTTGCGCGCGCGACGGCTGCCGAAGGCGGCCTGGCCGGATAAGGTGCGCGCGGCGCTTTCGATGGTCGGTCTTGCCGGCTACGAAGAGCGCGGTATCGCGCAACTCTCCGGCGGCCAGCGCCAGCGCGTGGCGCTCGCACGCGCCATGATCTTCGAGCCGCGGCTGATCCTGATGGACGAACCGCTGTCCGCGCTCGACAAGCAACTGCGCGAATCCATGCAGATCGAGCTGCGCGCGCTGCACAAGCGCATCGGCGCCACCATCATCTACGTCACCCACGATCAGCGCGAAGCGCTGACCATGAGCGACCGCGTCGCCGTGATGAAGGACGGCAGGCTGATCCAGATCGACGCGCCCGAGCGCCTGCACGATCATCCCGCGGATTCCTTCGTCGCGAGTTTCATTGGCGAGGCCACGATGCTTCCCGTGCGACGCGTCGATGCCTCCGGCGTTGCGCTCGGCAATGTGCTTCTGCGCAGCGCCCGCGCCATTCCCGACGGGGACGCGCTGATGCTCGCCGTGCACAGCGAAAAACTGCTGATCGACGATGGTGCGCCGGACACCGCCTGCAATCGGCTCACCGGCACGGTCACCGACATCGTCTATCAGGGCGAGAGCCTGCGCATCTTCCTGGCGCTCGCCGATGGCATCGTGCTCAGCCTGCGCCAGGCGAGCTATCACCAGGCCTACAGCCGCATCCCGCCGCTGGGCGGCAGCCTTACCGTGACCCTTCACCCCGAGGACACCATCGTCGTGCCCAGGGTGAGGGACTGAACCCAAGCCTTGTCCAACCGAGAGAAGAAGCCAAAAATGTCGTCAGCAGCCTCGTTCAGCAATTTCAAGGTTCTCACCTTCGACGTCGTCGGCACCTTGATCGATTTCGAGACCGGCGTGCTCTCCGCGGTGCGCCGGATCTCGGGCAAGTCGCCGGCCGAGCTCAGCGACGACAAGATCTTCGAATCCTACAAGCGCGGTCGCGACAAGCACCACGAGCGGTCGAGCGAGGTGATGTTCCATGTCTATCGCTATCTTGCCAAGGAACTCGGGCTGCAGGCCGATGACGCCTCCTGCGACGTGTTCCAGCTCGCGGTGCTGCGCTGGGGACCGTTCCCAGACTCGGTCGAGGCTCTGAAGCGCCTGAGAACCAAATTCCGCCTGGTCGCGATGACCAATGCCGACCGCGTCGCGCTGTCCTGTTACGCGCACGCGCTCGGCAATCCCTTCGACGATACCGTTTGCGCCGACGAGACTGGCGTTGCGAAACCCGATCCGGAGTTTTTCGCCTACAACAAGGGCCGCCAGTCCGCTTTCGGCTACAAGCAGTCCGATATCCTTCACGTCGCGCAGAGCCAGTATCACGACATCGGGATTGCGCGGAAACTCGGCTACAAGGTGTGCTGGATCGAGCGCCGCCAGGGCATGGCCGGTTTCGGAGGCACACCGGCCGTGGAGACGCTGACCAAGCCGGACTTCCATTTTCCGACGTTGAAGGCGCTTGCCGATGCGGCCATCGGGCCGGCGGCGTAAGGCATGAGCGGTGGCATGACACGGGACTGGAAGGCGCTGCCGTCGGCCAACTCGCTGTGGGCCGCCACGGCCGAGCCGGCGCGCGAGTTTCCGGTCGTGTCAGGCGAGCACCAGGCGGATGTGGTGATCATCGGTGCGGGCTACACGGGCCTGTCTGCTGCGCACCACACCGCCAAAAGCGGTTTGTCGCCGATCGTACTCGAGGCCAACCGCCCGGGCTGGGGCGCGAGTGGACGCAATGGCGGCGTGATCACCGCAAAGTTCCGCCTCTCGTTCCGCGAGATCGACGCCGTGCACGGCCGCGCCATGGCGCAGCGCATGTACGGGATCGCGCATGAATCCACTGATATCGTCGAGGAGCTGGTCTCCGAATTTGGCATCACCAGTGCCGCGTTGACGCGCACCGGCCAGGTCAAGGCCGCTCACAACGAGACGACCCTGAAGGCCGCGATCGACGAGGCCAACTGGATGAAGCGCGAGATGGGGGATGCGGAGGTCCGCATCCTCGACAAGGGGCAAGTGCGCGACGAGACTGGCTCCGACATCTTCGTCGGCGGCGTGCTCAATCCCGGCTCCGGCGGCATCCATCCGCTGAATTATCTGCGCGGCCTTGCCGATGGCGTGGCGCGCCGCGGCATCCCGATTTTCCAGGAGTCGCCGGTCGTAAGGCTCCGCCGCGACAACAGCGGCATCGTCGCTGAAACGCCGCAAGGCGCAGTGCGGGCAAAGCACGCGATCATCGCCACCAACAGCTATTCCGACCTCACCGGCGCGACGACGAACATGCAGCGCACGCTGATCCCGTTCCGAAGCGCCATCATCGCGACCGACAGGCTGCCGCGCAACCTCGCGGGAAGCCTGATGCCGACCGGGCGCACCTACACCGAGACCAAGCGCATGATGCGCTGGTTCCGCATGGTCGACAATCGTGTGATTTTTGGCGGCCGCGGCGCGTTCGGCAAGCAGGATTCGGAAACCGCTTTCGACGCGTTGCGCAAGGCGATGGTCGGAATCTTTCCCGACCTTGCCGACGTCCCGCTCGCCTACAAATGGTCGGGCCTGGTCGGGATGACGTTGGACTCCGTGCCGCATATCGGCCGGCTCGACGACCGCACGCTGTTCTCGATGGGCTACAACGGCGCGGGCGTGGCGATGTCGAGCCTGATGGGCCGCTATCTCGCCGCTTTCGTGCGCGGCGAGACGCCAGAGGTCGGGCTGCTCGACGCGAGGCGATTGAAAGCCATCCCGTTCTATCCGTTGCGCGAGCCCGCCGTGCGCATGGTCGCCGGCTGGTACCAGTTTCTCGATGCGATCGGACAGTGACATTTAATTAGTGACAGAGGAGGCGAGGATGACGACGAAACGAGATTTTCGATTTGGCTACGCTTTGTTGGGCGGATCGCTCGGAATGTTCGCAACAACCGGCATCGCCGCCGCTGCCGAACAGATCACCTTCGTCTCGCAAGGCGGCGCCTACCAGCAGGCGCAGACGGCGGCGATTCTCGATCCCACCGCCAAGAAGCTCGGCATCACCGTCAACCAGGACTCCATTCCCGATGCCTGGCCCGCAATCAAAACGCAAGTCGGCAGCGGCAAGCCGATCTGGGATGTCGTCGATACTCCGACCGGCAACTGCCTGCGTGGCGGCGAGCAGGGGCTGATCGAGAAGCTCGACTTCTCGAAGATCCCGAATGGCGCCGCGATGCCGGAGTCCTATCGCAGCCCCTATTCGGTTTCCTACGAGTTCTATTCCAGCGTACTGGCTTACAGCCAGAAGACGTTTCCGAAGGACGCGCCGAACAGCTGGGCCGATTTCTGGGACGTCAAGAAATTTCCCGGGCGCCGCGCACTGCGTAACCACCCGTTCGCGACGCTCGAGGCGGCCCTGATGGCCGACGGCGTCGCGCCCGACAAGCTCTATCCGCTCGACGTCGAGCGCGCCTTCAAGAAGCTGGAAGAGATCAAGCCGCACATCACGGTGTGGTGGACCTCCGGTGCGCAGTCGGCACAGCTTCTCAATGACGGCGAGGTCGACATGGAGATGGCCTGGAACGGCCGCGTCAGCGCAGTCGCGAAGGAAGGCGCCAAGGTCGCCTTCACCTACAACCAGGGCGTTTTGCAGAGCACCTCGCTCTGCATTCTCAAGGGCGCGCCGAATCTCGAGACGGCAGTCAAATTCCTCAACGAGGCCGTCGATCCCGTGCACCAGGCCAATCTGCCGCTCAATATCGATTATGGTCCGGGCAATCCCAAGGCGTTCGAGACCGGCGTGATCAAGCCCGAGCGCGCCGCGCAATTGCCGAGCGAGCCCGCGAACGCGGCGAAGCAGGCGCTGATGTCCTACGCCTGGTGGTCCTCGCCGGCGGGCGAAGCCGCCGAGAAGCGTTGGGCGTCGTTCATGCAGAAGTAGGCGAAGCGAGGCCGCGTCGATGACATCCGTGCCGGATCCCTCCCAAAAGCATCAGCGTCGCGAACACGGCCTGATGCTGGCATTGGTGTCGCCGGCGCTGCTGGTGATCTTGGCTCTGATCGTGCTGCCGGTCGGCTGGCTCGCCTGGCAGTCGATCTACCATGACGGCTTCACGCTGGAGAATTATCGCCGCGTCTTCACCGAAGACATCTACTGGCGCAGCTTTGCGCTGACTTTCGAGATCAGCCTCGTGGTCACGGGAATCGCGCTGCTGCTTGGCTATCCCGTGGCCTACCTCGCCAACTCGGTGCCGAAAGGATGGAGCATTCTCATCCTGTCGCTGGTCGTGCTGCCATTCTGGACCAGCGTGCTGGTGCGGGCCTATGCCTGGCTGGCGCTGCTCCAGCGTACCGGCGTGATCAACCAGCTTTTGCGTTATCTCGAGGTGACGAGCGAACCGCTCGCGCTGGTGCACAACACCTTCGGCACGGTGGTTGCGACGGTACACATCCTCTTGCCGTTCATGGTGCTGCCGCTCTACGCCACCATGCAGAAGATCCCGTCCGACCTCATGCAGGCCGGCGCCAGCCTGGGAGCGAGCCCGTCGCTCACCTTCGTCCGCGTCTTCCTGCCGCTGTCTCTGCCGGGCGTGCTGGCAGGCTGCACCATGGTGTTCGTGCTCTGCCTCGGTTTTTACATCACGCCGGAACTGCTCGGCGGCGGCCGCACGGTGATGGTGTCGATGCTGGTGAGCCGCAATGTCGAGCTCTACAACCAGTTCGGCGCGGCGAGCGCAGTCGCCGTCGTGCTGCTCTTAAGCGTGCTCGCGATCTTCTTCGTCGTCAGCCGCTTCATCTCGCTCGATCGCATATTGGGGCAGAAATGACGCGATTGTCACCCGCCCGGATCGCCCTCTATGTGATCAGCGCGCTGGTGCTGGTCTACCTGATCCTGCCGGTGCTGATCATCGCGCCGATCTCCTTCTCCAGCGCGCGTTTTCTGACCTTTCCGCCACCGTCGTTCTCGCTGCGCTGGTATCAGCAGTATTTCTCCAACGCGGCCTGGATGCAGGCGACGCGGGTAACGCTGACGGTCGCGCTCCTTACCGTGCTTATCGCAACGCCGCTCGGCGTCTCCGCCGCCTATGCCATCAGCCAGTCGAAGCTGCGGATCATGCGGCTGATCCACATGATGCTGCTGTTGCCGCTGGTGGTGCCGATCATCATCACTGCGGTGGGGATCTTCTTCCTCTATGCCAAAATCGGCTTGGTCGCGACGCTGCCGGGCCTGGTGCTCGCCAATGTGATGCTGGGGCTGCCTTACGTGATCATTTCGGTGCTGGCGGGCTTGCAGAGTTTCGATCCGGCGCAGGAGATGGTCGCACGCAGCCTCGGCATGAATCGCCTGCGTAGCTTCTTCGCGGTGACCTTGCCGCAGATCAAGTCCAGCGTGGTCGCAGGCGGCATCTTCGCCTTCATCTCGGCGATGGACGAGACCATCGTCGCGCTTTTCATCTCCGGCGGCCAGTATCAGCCGCTGACCAAGCGCATGTTCACCGCCCTCCGCGACGAGATCGACCCGACCATCGCCGCCATCTCGACGCTGATGACGGCGGCCTCCTTCGTGCTGGTACTGCTGGCGAGCGCGCGGCAGAAAAAGGGCGGGTGATTTTTGTTCATCGTCCTGGCGAAAGCCAGGACCCATTACCCCCAAGAAGATCTTGCTGCGCGAGCTGGCAATCCCGAATCTTCGCCAAACTGCGTTTGGTGGTTATGGGTCCTGGCCTTCGCCAGGACGACACCGAACGCTTGGCACGAACCTCGCCGTCTCACGCTTTCGCCGCCAGCCACGCCAAAATCATCTCCACGATCTGTGCCCTGCTGTTTGCGGCACGTCAGCCTCGCTGAGGTCGCGGTCGAATAGGGCACCGATCTGGTTCGGCCAGGTCGTCAACGAAGGCGTCGAAGCTCGCCACCTCTCGTCCGGCAAGCGGCTGCGACATGGGCTGCAGTGCAACCAGCAGGGGCGGGCATGACGCCTGCGCAGGGTGCGAGAAGCCTTTCGATCTTGCGCGCCCTGTCGGCCTGTCCTACGCCAGCTCCGAGCAAAATTTCGCGAAGCTGCGAAACGCATCGCCAAAGCCTTGAGGGAGCCGTCATGACCATTCGCAACGCCCGCACCGGGGGCCAGATCCTGATCGATCAGCTCGTCGCCCAGGGCGTCGAGCGCGTCACCTGCGTGCCGGGCGAGAGCTATCTGGCGGCGCTGGACGCGCTGCACGACAGCCCGATCGACGTCATGATCTGCCGCGCCGAAGGCGGTGCGGCGATGATGGCGGAAGCCTATGGCAAGCTCACCGGGCGTCCCGGCATCTGCTTCGTCACCCGCGGCCCCGGCGCCACCAATGCGAGCCACGGCGTCCACATCGCGATGCAGGATTCCACGCCAATGATCCTGTTCGTCGGTCAGGTCGACACCGGCATGCGCGAGCGCGAGGCGTTTCAGGAACTCGACTACAAGGCGGTGTTCGGCACCATGGCGAAATGGGCGGTCGAGATCGATCGTCCCGACCGGATTCCGGAGTTGGTCGCGCGCGCTTTCCGCGTCGCCATGCAGGGCCGTCCCGGTCCCGTGGTGATCTCGCTGCCCGAGAACATGCTGACCGAGACCGCAGCCGTTGCGGACGCCATGCGCATCGAGCCGGCGGTGAGCTGGCCGGCGCCTGCCGATATCGAGCGCGTCGGCGCCATGCTTGCGAGCGCCAAGGCGCCGCTCGTCATTCTTGGCGGCTCGCGCTGGACGGATGAAGCGACCCGGAGCATCGCGCGCTTTGCCGAGCGGTTCGACCTGCCGGTCGCGACCTCCTTCCGCCGGGCCTCGCTGATCGACGCCGATCACTCGCATTATGCCGGCGATCTCGGCATCGGGCCGAGCCCGGGCCTGAAGGCGCGCATCGACCACGCCGACGTCATTTTGCTGATCGGCGGCCGCATGTCGGAAATGCCGTCCTCATCCTACACGCTGCTCGACATTCCGACCCCGCGGCAGAAGCTGATCCACGTTCATCCCGGCTCGGAAGAGCTCGGCCGCATCTATCAGCCTGAGCTCGCGATCCAGGCCACGCCCGCCGCCTTCGCGGCCGCGGTCGAGACGCTGAAGCCGGCAGGCGCCGTTGCCTGGAAGGGCGAGGCCGCCAAGGCGCATGCCGACTATCTCGCCTGGACCGAAAAGGCGCGCGAGCTGCCGGGCACGTTCCAGTACGGCCAGGTCATGACCTGGCTGCGCGATCGCCTGCCCAAGGACGCGATCGTCTGCAACGGCGCCGGCAACTACGCCGGCTGGATCCATCGCCATCATCGCTTCCACAGCTTTGCCGCCCAGCTCGCGCCGACCTCGGGCTCGATGGGATATGGCGTGCCGGCGGCGGTGCTCGCGAAACGGCAATATCCGGATCGCACCGTTATCGCGTTCGCCGGCGACGGCTGCTTCCTGATGAACGGGCAGGAATTCGCGACTGCCGTGCAATACGATGCGCCGCTCGTCGTCATCATCGTCGACAATGCGCAATACGGCACCATCCGCATGCACCAGGAGCGCGACTATCCGGGACGCGTGGTCGGCACCCAGCTCAAGAACCCGGATTTTGCGATGTACGCAAAAGCGTTCGGCGGCCATGGCGAGCGCGTCGAGCGCACCGAAGAGTTCGCGCCGGCGTTCGAGCGTGCGCTCGCCTCGGGCAAGCCGTCGATCCTCCACTGCATCATCGATCCGCGCGCGATGTCGGTCGGCAAGGACTTCGCCCCTGCGGTGAAGGCTTAAGCGATGTCGGAGGGCCGCCACGTCGCCATCATCGGTGCCGGCGCGGTCGGCGTGATCAGCGCCATCGAGGCGCTGCGCGAGGGATATCGCGTCACGCTGATCGACGCCGGCGAGCCCGGTGGCGAACAGGCGGCGAGCTACGGCAATGCCGGCTGGCTCTCTTCGCATTCGGTAATCCCGCCGGCCGAGCCCGGCGTCTGGAAGAAGGTGCCGGGTTATCTGATGGATCCGCTGGGACCCCTCGCGATCCGCTGGTCTTATCTGCCGAAGGCGCTGCCCTGGTTGATCAAATATCTGCTCTCGGGCTGGACCGAAGCGCGGGTCGAGACGACGGCCTTTGCGCTGCGCGATCTCCTGAAGGACGCGCCGCTATTGCACAGGAAGCTCGCGGAGGAGGCGGGCGTCCCTGAATTGATCGAGCGTAACGGCGTGATGCATGTCTTTCCGTCGCGCGGCAATTTCGACGATGATCTCGGCTGGCGCGTGCGTAGGCGCGTCGGTGTCGAATGGCTGGAGCTTTCGGCCGACGAGATGCGTCAGCGCGAGCCTGATTTGCATCCGCGCTACACTTTCGGTGTGGTGGTGGAGGAAGCCGGTCGCTGCCGCGACCCGGGTGCCTATGTCGCCGCGCTCGCGCAGCATGCGCTGGCAAGCGGCGCCAAGCTCGTGCGGGCCAAGGCAATTGGGCTGAGGCTATCCGGCAACAAGCTCGTGGCTGTCCTGACCGAGACCGGCGAGATTGCGTGCGATGCCGCGGTGATTGCCGCCGGTGCGCATTCAAAGCGGCTCTCGGCGTCCATCGGCGATCCGCTGCCGCTTGAGACCGAGCGCGGCTATCACGTCATGATCGAGAATCCGGAATCGGGGCCGCGCAGCTCGATGATGGCCTCGGATGCGAAGATGGTGGTGAACTGGACCGACAAGGGTTTGCGCGCCGCCGGCACGGTCGAGATCGCCGGCCTCGAGGCCGCACCGAACTGGAAGCGCGCCGAGATTTTGCGCGACAACCTCTTCAGCATGTTCCCGAAACTGCCGACGGACATTCCGGCTTCGCGCATCAAGACCTGGTTCGGCCATCGGCCGAGCATGCCGGACGGCCGGCCCTGCATCGGTTACGCGCGGGCCTCGCGCGACGTTGTCTATGCCTTCGGCCACGGCCATATCGGCCTGGTCGGCTCGGCTCGCACTGGTCGTCTCGTCGCCCAGCTTCTGAGCGGCAAGCCGCCGGAAATTCCGCTCGCACCGTTTTCGCCCGATCGTTTTCTCTGAGATCGCATCATGACCGCTCCAGCCAACTCGTCCCCCCGAATAGCCCGCGGCGGCAAGGCCATCTATGGAGCGCCGCTCGGCATCCTGATGCTGGAGGCGCGCTTTCCCCGCATTCCCGGCGACATGGGCAACGGCACCACCTGGCCCTTCCCCGTGCTCTATCGTGTGGTGAGCGGGGCTTCGCCCGAGAAGGTGGTATTGAAGGGCGCCGCCGGTCTGCTGCCTGATTTCATCGACGCGGCAAAGGACCTGGTGCGGCTCGGGGCCGAGGCCATCACCACCAATTGCGGCTTCCTCTCGCTGTTCCAGAAGGAGATCGCGGCCGCGGTCGGCGTTCCCGTTGCGACCTCGTCACTGATGCAGGTGCCGTGGGTGCAGGCGACCTTGCCGCCGGGCAAGCGCGTTGGCCTCGTCACGGTATCCGGTTCGACCTTGACGCCGGCCCATCTCGCAGGCGCCGGCGTGCCGCTCGATACGCCGCTGGTCGGCACCGAGCACGGCAAGGAATTCTTCCGCGTCCTGATCAAGGCCGAGAAGGAGGACATGGACATTGCGGAGGCCGAACGTGATGTGGTCGAGGCCGGCAAGGAGCTGATCGCCAGGAACCCGGATGTCGGCGCGATCGTGCTGGAATGCACCAACATGCCGCCTTATGCAGCGGCGCTTCAGGCCGAGGTCGGATTGCCCGTCTACGATATCTATTCCATGATCACCTGGTTTCATGCCGGGCTGCGGCCGCGCCAGTTTGGCTAGAGGTCGAGAAGTTGTCTATGACTCCTCTTCCTTCTCCCCGTGCGGGAGAAGGTGGCGCGAAGCGCCGGATGAGGATATCTCTCCGCGCATATGGATGCGGATGAGTTCGCGGAGAGATACCCCTCACCCAAATGAGTTTGTATCTGTCAGCGGTGATGTCCTCTCCCGCAAGGGGAGAGGGCGCAGCCATGCGCATCGTGCGCTGTCCCACCGGCAGCGGAAGAGGCAGCTATACAATCCCTCGATACCTGATCGCGCCAGACGGTCAGAGCTTTGGCGCCTGAACATCGCTAGAGTGCCTCTCGAAATCCACGGAGACCAGCGGTGCACAGCCTTCAATCCAATCCCGACACGCGCGCAGACGATTGGCCGTCCGAGCTCTACCGCATCCTGAAAGCCGCCGACGTGCGGCAGATGTTCTACGTTCCCGATGCCGGTCACAGCCAGCTCATCCGCCTGTTCTCCGCCGACCGCGACGTCACCACCAACGTGCTGACGACGGAAGAGGAGGGCGTCGCCATCGCCGCAGGCGCCTGGCTCGGCGGCCAGCGTAGCGTGCTCTTGATGCAGTCGAGCGGGGTCGGCAATTGCATCAACATGCTGTCGCTGTCGGCGATCGGACGATTTCCACTGCTGATGCTGGTGACGATGCGCGGCGAATGGGCCGAGTTCAATCCCTGGCAGGTGCCGATGAGCCGTGCGACGCAGCCCTCGCTGGAAGCGATTGGTTTGAAGGTGATGCGCGCGGAGACGGCGGAGGATCTGGTCGAGACCGTGGAATCGGCCGCAGCGCTCGCCTACGATTCCGATCAGCAGATCGCGGTGCTGATCGGGCAACGCCTGATCGGCAAGAAGAAGTGGTGATGCCAATGCAAGCTCAGCTCGACCGCCGCGCCGCCGTCGCCGCGCTCCTGAAGAATCGCAAGGACACGCTGGTCCTGTCCGGCCTCGGCTCGCCGACCTATGATCTTCATTCGGTCGGCGACCATGACGGCAATTTCTATCTCTGGGGCGCCATGGGCGGCGCCGCGCTGATCGGGCTTGGCCTCGCGCAAGCCCAGCCGGGAAAGCGCGTCCTCGCTTTGACCGGGGATGGCGAGCAATTGATGGGCCTCGGCGGCATCGCCACCATCGGCGTCGCGCGCCCGCGCAATCTCGACATCGTCGTGATCGACAACCAGCATTTTGGCGAGACCGGTATGCAGGCCAGCCACACCGGGCGCGGCGTCGATCTCACTGCGATCGCTGTGGCCTGCGGCTTTGCCGCGACCGCGACCGTGCGGACGCTCGAGGAGGTGGAACGTCTGGCGACGCAGCTCGACGAGCCGGCCGATGGCCCGCGCCTTTTTGTCATCAAGGTTCTGGCCGAAAATCCGCCGCGCTCGCTACCCTCGCGCGATGCCGTCTTTATCAAGAACCGGTTCCGTGCTCATCTTAGCTTCGCGTCGGTCTGAGCCGGGTTTCTCGCCCGGCGACAGTCTGCTGTCGAAGCAGCTACTCTGGAGTGAGACCATGAAACTATCCGGCAAGGTCGCCGCCATCACCGGCGCGGCGCGCGGTATCGGCAAGGCTTGCGCAAAGCGATTCCTGGACGACGGCATCAAGGTCGTCATCTCGGATGTCGATGCCGAGGGCTTGGCCGCGACGGCCGCCGAACTCGCGCGACCGGATGCCTTGCGCACTGTCGTCGGCAATGTCGCAAAGCGTGCCGATGTCGACCAGCTGGTCGCAACTGCCGCAAAAGAGTTCGGCCGGCTCGATATCATGGTCAACAATGCCGGCGTCGCTCGCAACCGGGACCTCCTGGAGATCTCCGAAGAGGAATTCGATGAAATCATCGGCATCAACCTGAAGGGCGCGTTCTTCGGCGTGCAGGCGGCGGCGAAGCAGATGATCGCGCAAGGCGGCGGCGGGGTCATCATCAACATGTCCTCGGTCAATGCACTGCTGGCAATCCCGGCGCTTGCGACCTACGCCATGTCCAAGGGCGGCATGAAGCAGCTCACCTCGGTCGCTGCCGTCGCACTCGCTCCGCACAATATTCGTGTCGTCGCGGTCGGGCCGGGCACGATTCTGACCGACATGGTGGCATCGTCCATCTACACCTCGGAAGATGCCCGCAAGACCGTGATGTCACGCACGCCGGCCGGCCGTGGCGGCGAGCCGAGCGAAGTTGCCTCCGTCGTCGCGTTTCTTGCGAGTGACGATGCGTCCTACATCACGGGGCAGACGATCTATCCAGATGGTGGGCGGTTGATTCTGAATTACACGGTGCCGGTGAAGTAGATCACTCCGCCGCAGCCGTCATCCCGTGACCCAGTCGTTTCGAAATGCCGCCCGCGCAATCGCGTAGCGCATGGGCGATCGGGCTGTCCCAGCGCGCGTCAAAAGTGCCTTCCGGCCCCATCGCGGTGATTACCAGCGCGACATGGCCGGAATGGTCGAACACCGGCGCAGAGAATGCGTTGACGCCGGGCAGGGGGTCGCCGAGCGCGCGGGCGAGGCCGTGCTTGCGGACCTCTGTGAGCATCTCAGTGACCTTCGCGCCTTTCACAGCGCGCTTCGGATTATAGCCGACGCCGTAACGATCGAGGCCGCTTTCGAGTGCGGCGTTGATCGTCTTTTCCGGCAGGAAGGCCGCAAAGGCCCGGCCCGTGGCCGTCTCCAGCAGCGCCATCACCGAACCGGCGCGCATCACGATGTGAACGGGCTGGCCGGGTTCTTCGAGCTGCACCACGGTGGGCCCGTGCGTGCCCCAGACCGCGAGCGAGACCGCATGCCCGATCTGGCTTGCGAGCGCCGCGATCTTCGGTCCTGCGATGCGTACGCCGGACAGTCGGCGCAGGCTGATCAGGCCGAGCTCCAGCGCCAGTGCGCCGATCTCGTAACGGCCGGTGGTCTCGTCCTGCTCGATCAGGCCGATGCGGGAGAAGCTGGCGAGATAGGGATGCGCCTTGGCCGGCGTCATGCCGGCCTCGCGTGCAAGATCGCGCAGCATCATCGGCTCGCCGCTGCGGGCGAGGGCGCGGAGCAATTCGCCGCCGACCTCGATCGACTGGATGCCGCGGCTTTCTCTCTTCATGCGCTTCCTGGCGTGGCTTACGCCGCGTTGCGCTTGGCGGCGCTGTCGGCGAGGTGACGGCCGGCAATGTAGCCGAAGGTCAGCGCCGGCCCAAGCGTGATGCCGGCGCCCGGATAATTGCCGCCCATGATGCTCGCCATGTCGTTGCCGGCGGCATAGAGCCCGGGAATCACCCGTCCCTCCGCATCTAGCGCCCGCGCGTTCTCGTCGGTGACGATGCCGGCATAGGTGCCGAGATCGCCGACCACCATCTTGATGGCGTAGAACGGGCCGTTCTCGATCGGCGCGACGCAGGGGTTCGGGCCGTGCAGCGCATCGCCCTGGTAGCGGTTATAGGCCTTCGAGCCCTTGCCGAAGGCGGCATCGTGCCCGTGTGGTGCGGTCGCATTGAACTGCTTGACGGTCTCGACGAACGCCATGGTGTCGATGCCCGCCTTTGCCGCGAGCGCCTCCAGCGTCTCTCCGCGCATGAGATAGCCGGTCTTGAGGTGATGACCCAGCGGCATCGGGAACGGCGGCACGCAGCCGAGGCCGTATTTGCGCAAGGTCTGGTGATCGCAGACCAGGTAGGCCGCGATCTCCTCGCCGGGTTTCGCCGCCTTGACCATGGCCTGGACGAAGTCGTGATAGGAATTGCCCTCGTTGGCAAAGCGCTTGCCGTCACGCATCACCGCGATCACACCGGGTTTGGCGCGGTCGATGAAATGCGGCATCACGCCGTTTGAGCCGTCCTTGCGCTTGGTGACCGAGACCGGGACCCAGGCTGCCGCGTTCGGCAGCCTGTCCTCGACATGTCCGCCGGCGCGTTCTGCGAGCCGCAGCCCATCGCCGGTGTTGCCGGTCGGTCCCGGCGAAAAATGCTCGTTCCCGGTCGGCGCGTGCGGGAACATCTTCTTGCGCCGTTCGACATCATGCGGGAAACCGCCGCAGGCGAGCACGACGCCTTGTCTCGCACGAATGCGGACGTCGCGTCCCTCGCGGGCGACAATGGCGCCCGTGACAGTGCCGTTCTCGACAGTGAGCTCGCGCACCGGCGAGGACAGCCACATCGGTATCTTCAGATCCTGGGCCGATTTTGCCAGGCGCCCGGCGAGCGCATTGCCGTTGGTCAGCGTCATGCCGCGGCCATAGCGCAGCACGTCCATCAGATGCCGCGACAGGCGCTTTGCGACATAGACCGCCGAGCTTAGGGACTTCGTCGCGCGCATGAAATGGACGATGTCCTTGCCGGATCCGAGCATCATGCCGAATACGGTCAGCTCGGGCAGCGGCGTGCCGAGGGTCTTGATCCGGCCGCCGAGTTCGCGGCCGTCGAACGGGCGCGCCACCATCGAACGACCACCCTGGGCGCCGCCGGGCGCCTCGGCGTGGTAGTCCGGGAACACCAGCGGCATGTCGAAACGGAGCGCCGTCTTGCTGGTGAAAAAATCGACCGCCTCGGGCCCGGCGCTCAGGAATGCATCGACGCGCGCGGCGTCAAAGTTGTTGCCGGCTTCGTGCCGCAGGTAAGTCCGCGCCTGCTCCGGTGTCTCCTCGATGCCGTAGGCCTTGGCCAGCGAGGTACCGGGAATCCAGAGCCAGCCGCCGGAGCGGGCGGTGGTGCCTCCGAAGCGCGGCTCCTTCTCGACGATCAGCACGTCGAGGCCGCGATAGCACGCGGTGATGGCGGCCGACATGCCGGAGCAGCCCGATCCGGCCACGAGCACATCGCACTCGTAAGTCTCGTTGCGCTCGTTGCCGGTCATGCAGGCCTCACTTCTTGCGCAACGGACATTTCGACTCGGAGACCGGGCGGAAGGCGTCCTCGCCCTTCACCGTCTTGATGATCTCCAAATAATCCCACGGTTCCTTGGACTGCTCGGGTGTTTTCACCTTGGCGAGATACATGTCGCGAATGACGCGGCCGTCCTCGCGCAAGCGTCCGCCATGAACGAATGTATCCTCGATCGGCAGCTCGCGCATCTTGGCCATCGCCTTGGCGGGATCATCGGTGCCGGCGGCCTTGATGGCCTTGAGATAATGCAGCACCGAGCCGTAGACGCCGGTCTGAATCATGGTCGGCATCACCTTGGTGCGCTCGTAGAATTTCCGCGACCATGCGCGGGTCGCCTCGTCCATGTTCCAGTACGAGGCCGTGGTCATGTAGGTACCCTGCGCGGATTTGAGGCCGATCGCGTGGACATCGGTGTCGAACATCAGGAGGCCGACCAGCTTCTGGCCACCCTGCACCAGGCCGAACTCGCCGGACTGCTTGATGGCATTGTCGGTATCCTGGCCCGCATTGGCGAAAGCAACGACGTCCGATTTCGAGCTTTGCGCCTGGAGTGCAAAGGACGAGAAATCGGCCGTATTGGTGAGGTGCTTCACGCCGCCCAAAACCTTGCCGCCCATCTCGTTGATGAAGCGCGTGGCATCCTTCTCGAGCTGCTGCCCGAAGGCGTAGTCGGCGGTGATGAAGTACCAGGATTTTCCGCCTTCCTTGATCACGGCGGAGGCCGTCACCTTCGACAGCGCGTAGGTATCGTAGGTGAAGTGCACGGTGTTCGGGCTGCAAAGCTCGTCGGTCAGCGAACTCGCGCCGGGCCCGGAGAGCAGCGCAATCTTGTTGCGCTCGCGCACCATATTGTGGACGGCGATCGCGATGCCGGAATTGGGGATGTCGACGACGGCATCGACCTTGCCGTTGTCGAACCAGCCGCGCACAATCTGCACGCCAACATCGGTCTTCATCTGGTGATCGGCGCTGATGATCTCGATCGGCTTGCCGAGCACGGTGGGCCCGAATTCCTCCAAGGCCATTTTCGCGGCCTCCACGGAGCCCGGCCCGCTGTTGTCGCGGCCCCAGCTCGACAGATCCGTCAGCACGCCGATCCGCACGGCGTCGTCGGAGATTTGCGCGTTCGCAACGGTGGTCATGGCAGCCGAAGTCATGGCCGCGAGCATGGCGCAGGCCAAAAACCCTCTCATCGTCGTTCCCTCTCGTTTATGGGCGCGCTTGGCGCGGCCGGTTATTGTGGCAGCAAGTTAGATATTAGCAAATAAGTTTGTCAATGGAGAATAAAGGCTCCGCGTCGTCTTGGCGAAGGCCGGGACCCATACCGCGTGATCTCTCGAAGTCGGGCGGTCGCAGTACCGGGGCGCCGGTCTTTGCCAAACTCCTCCCGGTGATTATGGGTCCCGGCCTTTGCCGGGACGACAGTGAGGAGGCAGTGGCGCGAAAATCTCGCATTCTGATCTTGGGAGAACTAACACTCCCGCAAGTTGCAACCGCCACAACGATTGGCCATCATGTCGCCCAGGAATCTTGGGGCGGATGGCAATGACGGCAGCATCGGGAGTCTCCACTGCGGCGGAGAAATCGACGACGGCGCATGTGGTGTGGGCAGCCGCGCTCGGCACCGCGATCGAGTGGTACGACTTCCTGATCTACGGCACGGCGGCGGCGCTCGTGCTGAACAAGCTGTTCTTCCCGAGTTTCGATCCCATGGTCGGCACGCTGGCGGCGTTCTCGACCTATGCGGTCGGCTTTGTCGCGCGGCCGATCGGCGGTGCGATCATCGGGCATTACGGCGACCGGCTCGGCCGCAAGAAGATGCTGGTCGCGACCATGTTCGCGATGGGACTGGGCACGTTCCTGATCGGTTGCCTGCCGACCTACAGCCAGATCGGCGTCTGGGCGCCAATCTTCCTCGTCATTTTGCGCTTCGTCCAGGGCATCGGGCTCGGTGGGGAGTGGAGCGGCGCGGTGGTCATGGTGGCCGAGCACGCCGGCAACCGCCGCGGCTTTTACGGCAGTCTGGTGCAGATCGGCTTCCCCGTCGGCGTCGCCGCGTCCACCGGCATTTTCGGTCTGATGACGCAGCTGCCCGAAGCGGACTTCCTGAGCTGGGGCTGGCGCGTGCCGTTTCTGATCAGCATCCTGCTCGTCGGTGTCGGCTTCATCGTGCGGCTGAAACTCGCGGAGACGCCGCACTTCAAGGAGGTGCTCGAGCGCAAGGAGGTGCTGGCGCAGCCGGTGCTGGAAGTCCTGCGCCGCGACTGGCGCAGCTTCCTGCTGGCGATCGGCATCACGGTGTCCGAAGTCGGGCTCGCTTATCTCCTCACTGTTTTCACCGTGGTCTATGCCACGACGCAGCTCGGCCTGCCGCGGCAGGTGATCCTCAACGCGGTGGTCTATGCCGCGCTCGTCGAGCTCGCGACGCTGCCGCTCGCAGGCTGGCTGTCCGACATCTTCGGCCGCAAAGCGCTGTATCTCGCCGGCGGCGTGTTCTCGGTGGCGCTGGCGTTTCCGTTGTTCTGGTTCCTCGACACCAGGGAGCCGGCGCTGATCACGCTCGCGCTCGTCGTGACGATGACACTGACGCATGCGCTGTTGTTCGGGCCGAAGGCGGCCTTCATGCCGGAGCTGTTCCGTACCCAGGTGCGCTATAGCGGCGCATCGCTGGGAGCCAACGTTGCCGCCGCGCTCAGTGGCGGCTTCTCGCCGCTGATTGCGACGGCACTGCTTGCATGGGCCGCCTCGTACCGGCCGGTGTCGGTGTATATCATCGCACTGTCGGTCATCACCATCATCGCAACGTTGATAGCGCCGGAGACCGCGCGGGACTCGCTCAGGTCCTGAGGGCCGCCTTCATCTTATGCGCGTTGCCAAAAGCCGGTGCAGCGGGGCGAATCATTAGCCGCGTTTATGCAGCGAATTTTTACTTCCAATTTTACTTCACGACCTCCCGCCCATAGCCTCCCTCGCAATTGATCACATCCGCAGCCGGTCAATGGCGACCGGTGCGCACGTTCATTGTAGCCAACGAGGGTTGCCATGCTTGACAGGGACAAGGGGACATCCACTGCCAATCCGGCGGGGACGAGCGACAAGTCTGCGAAAAAGCTGAGCAGGCGCACGCTGTTGAAGGGCGCCGCGGCGGTGGCCGGCGCGGCTGCAGGATCGGACGCGATCCGCGGATTCCCAACCATCTGGGCGCAGGAGATCAAGGACATCGAGCTGCGCCATGTCGGCGTGTCCTATTCGGTGGTGAAGGCGATCGGCGACCAGGCGGCCAAGGATCTCGGCTTCAAGGTGACGATGCAGAACCTCGACACTTCCGCCGCCATCAACCGCTTCATAAGCCAGCCAAATACGGTCGATATCGCCGATCTCGAGGGCTGGCAGGCCAAGCTCGCTGCCAAGCGCGGCGTGATCCAGGGCATCGAGGTCAAGAAGGTCAAGGAGTTCGACAACATCCTGCCGATCTTTACCAAGGGCGAGATCGACGGTCACAAGATCCCGCGCCAGGGCATCTCGCCCTACGAGGCCATGTATATCGCCAAGCCCGATTCGACCGATTTGAGCGACGGCGTGACCGAATGGGCGACCTTCCTGCCGCAGGTCTACAACGCCGACTCCATCGGCTATCGCCCCGACCTCGTCGGCCATGAAGTCACGGAATGGAAGGATCTGATCGATCCGAAATTCAAAGGCAAGGCCGCGATCCTCGACGTGCCCGCGATCGGCATCATGGACGCCGCGCTCTGCTTCGAAAGCGCCGGGCTGATCAAGTACGGAAACAAAGGCAACATGACCAAGGAGGAGATCGACTTCACCTGCAACAAGCTGATCGAGCTCAAGAAGCAGGGCCAGTTCCGCGCGACCTGGACCACCTTCGACCAGTCGGTGCAGCTGATGGCGGCGGGCGAAGTGGTCATCCAGTCGATGTGGTCGCCGGCGGTTGCCGCGGTACGCGTGAAGGAAATCCCCTGCGTCTACGCGCCGGTCAACATCAAGAACGGAAAGGAAGGCTATCGCGGCTGGTGCAACGGCATGGGCCTGATGAAACATCTCTCCGGCAAGAAGCTGGACGCGGCCTACGAATATCTCAACTGGTATCTGTCGGGCTGGCAGGGCGGTTTCGTCGCGCGCTACGGCTATTACAGCCCGGTCCCCTCGACTGCGAAGAAATTCCTCACGGCGGCCGAATGGGCGTTCTGGTACGAGGGCCAGCCCGCGCCCGAGGTGGTCAACGACCCCTATGGCGTGCCGATGGAGAAGAGCGGCACCAAGCGTGACGGCGGCTCGTTCCTCGACCGCGTCAAGAACATCTCCTGCTGGAACACGCTGATGGACGAAGCCGCCTACATGAACAAGCGCTGGAACGACTTCAAGGTGGCCTGAAACCTGCTTTCCCTGACGTGAACGAAGCGCCGGCGCGGCGATGCGCCGGTGCCAAATGACCGACTTCGAGGCGTTTGCCGACATGCAGCCAAGTCTTAGTCCAGCTCAAACCCCACCACGCGCAAATCTCGCCGGCTGGCTCTACGTGTCGCCGCTCGTGCTGGTGCTTGTACCGTTCTTCGTGGCGCCGATCCTGGTCGTGCTGGCCGCGAGCTTCTTCGCCACCGACGGCTTCGGCGGGCTGACGCCGGGCTTCACGCTCGCAAGCTATGTCGAGGTGCTGCATTCGGCGCTGACGCTGAAGCTGTATCTGGCGACGATCAAGTTCACGTTGCTGACCTGGATCCTCACGCTGATCATCGGCTTCTTCGTCGCATACTTCCTGGTTTTCCACGTCCGCAACCAACTACTGGCGATTGGCCTGTTCCTGCTCTGCACGGTGCCGTTCTGGACCTCGAACATCATCCGGATGATTTCCTGGATTCCGCTGCTCGGCAAGGAAGGCCTGATCAACCAGGCGCTGCTGGGACTCGGTGTGATCCGCCAGCCGCTTGAGGTGCTGCTGTTCTCCGACCTTGCGGTGGTCATCGCCTATGTCCATCAGCTCACCATTTTCATGATCGTGCCGATCTTCAATTCCATGGCACGGATCGACAAGAAGCTGATCGAGGCCGCGATCGATGCCGGCGCCAGTCGTTTCGACATCATGCGGCTGATCGTGGTGCCGATGTCCAAGAGCGGCATCGCCCTCGGCACCATCTTCGTCGTCTCGATCGTGATGGGCGATTTCTTCGTGGTCAAGGTGATGTCCGGCGGCGGCTCGGCCTCTGTGGTCAGCGCCTTCTACGAGGATGTCGGCGTGCTGCAATATCCGACCGCGGCGGCGAGCGCAGTATTGCTGACGCTGGTGCTGGTCGCGATCGTCTCGCTGATCCTGCGCACGGTCGACATCAGGCAGGAGATCACGCGATGAGCGCGGTTCTCGCCGACATGCCCAAGGCTGATGTGTCAAAGGCGATCGCGCCGGTGACAAAGGCGATTGCGCCGAGCACGGGCGGTCGGCCGTGGACGTTCTATGTTCTGGCGACACTGTTCGCGTTCTATGTGATCGCGCTGTACGGCCCGATGTTCTGTGTCTACGTCCTGTCGTTCCAGGACATCCGTGGCGGCCTCGTGTTCCCGATGAAGGGCACTTCGCTGCACTGGTTCGTCGATCTCTTCACCCAAGTGCGGACCGGCGACGTCAAGGGCTCGTTCGATCGTTCGATCAAGCTCGCGATCATCGTCACTATCATCACAGTGGTGGTGTCGTTCCTGGCCGGGCTCGGTTTTCGCAAGCGCTTTCGCGGCGACACCGTCGTGTTCTACATGATGATCGGCAGCCTGGTCGCACCGGGACTCGTGCTCGGCCTCGGTACCGGTCTGTTGTTCCAGGCCCTCGGCCTCAATGCGAGCTGGTACACCTCGGCGCTCGGCGCGCAACTGTCATGGACGCTGCCGTTCGGCGTGCTCGTGATGTTCGCGGTGATGTCGCGCTTCAACCACGTCTGGGAGGAGGCGGCCTACGACCTCGGCGCCAGCCGTTGGCAGTCGATCCGGCTGGTGATGATCCCGGTGCTGGCACCCGGCCTGGTGGCGGTCGCGCTGTTCGGCTTCACGCTCTCCTACGACGAGTTCGCCCGCAGCCTCCAGACCGCGGGCTCGCTCAACACGCTGCCGCTGGAGATCTGGAGCATGACGCTGAACGTCACCTCGCCTTCGCTCTATGCGCTCGGCACCGTGACTACCATCGTCTCCTTCATTGTCATCGGCGCGAGCCTGGGCAGCATCGTGCTGATCCAGAAGAAGCGCGGCAGCAGCACAAAGGGTTGAGCTGGGAAATGAAGAGCGATCGCGGCGATATCGAACTGGCGGGCGTCTGCAAGAGCTTTGACGGAGTCGGCAATGTGGTCGACGGCATCAACCTCAAGATCGCCGACGGCGCCTATTGCTGCTTCATCGGCCCCTCCGGCTGCGGCAAGACCACGATACTGCGCATGATCGCCGGCCACGAGGACCCGACCGCCGGCGAGATCGTGATCGGCGGCCAGAACGTCGTCGGGCTCGCGCCGGTGCAGCGGCGCACCGCGATGATGTTTCAGTCCTACGCGTTGTTCCCGCATCTCACCGTGCGCGAGAACATCGCCTTTGCGCTCCGCGTGCGCGGCATGTCGAAGGCCGATCGCCTCCGCGCAGCCGATGCCATGATCGAGAAGGTGCATCTGACGCAATTCGCCGACCGCCTTCCAGCGCAGCTCTCCGGCGGCCAGCAGCAGCGCGTGGCGCTGGCGCGTGCCGCGATCACCGAGCCGAGGGTCCTGTTGCTCGACGAGCCGCTGTCCGCCCTCGACGAGCAGCTCCGCGTGCAGATGCGCCAGGAGCTCAGGCGGATGCAGCAGGAGCTCGGCATCACCTTCATCCACGTCACCCACACCCAGCTCGAGGCGATCGCGCTCGCCGATCTCGTGGTGGTGATGGAGCAGGGCAGAATCAAGCAGGCGGGCGCGGCGCGCGACGTCTATGCCCATCCGCACGATCGTTACGTCGCCGAGTTCATGGGCGGGCAGAACGTGCTGTCGGGGCGGGTCGAGAAGGTCAACGGTTCGACCTTTACGCTCGCGCAGGCCGCGCCTGACGGCATCGAGGTCCCGCTTCAGGCGCGGCCCACGGTCAGCGTCGGCGACAAGATCGACATCGCCGTGCGCCGCGACGATGTCGCGCTGGTCCGACCGGGCAGGGAGCTGCCGCCGGGCTGCTCCACCTCGCTGCCGAGTCGCGTGCTCGCGATCGAATACCAGGGCTATTTCGTCAAGGTCATGCTCGACACCGTGCCGGACGACGCGTTCGTGGCCTACGTGCCGGAAAAGACTTTCTTCGCGGATCCCTTCACCGTCGGCGATGTCGTGATGGCCACATGGGCCACCGGCAGCGCGCTTCCACTCGCCTAAAGACCCGTCGCGCACAGGAGTATGATCGTGCAGATATCCTTCACACTCAACGGACGGCCGACAACTGTGGATGTCGAACCGGCGACGCTGGTCGCCGAGCTGCTGCGCGAGCGGCTCAACCTCACCGGCACCCATATCGGCTGTGACACCAGCCAGTGCGGCGCCTGTGTCGTGCACCTCGACGGCCTGCCGGTGAAGAGCTGTACGCTGCTTGCGCCCGCGCTCGACGGTGCGACGCTGCTCACCATCGAGGGCCTGCAAGGTGTGCCGGGTTCGAACCGGCTGCATCCGATGCAAGAGGCATTTCGCGAGCATCACGGTCTGCAATGCGGCTTTTGCACACCCGGCATGCTGATGACGGCGGTGGCGCTCGCGGCCGAGAAGCCGAACCTGACGGAGGCCGACGTCCGTCACGGCCTCGAAGGCAATATCTGCCGCTGCACCGGCTATCAGAACATCGTCATCTCGGTCATGGCAGGCGCCGCCGCCATGAACGCGGCCAAGGGAGAGTGACCATGGGCCATGTGATCGGGATCGGCGCTTCACCTAAACGGAAAGAGGACCAGCGCTTCCTCACCGGACGCGGCAGTTACGTCTCCGACATCAAGCGTCCGGGCATGACGGCGGGTGTGTTCGTGCGCTCGCCGCACGGACACGCGATCCTGCGCGGCATCGACAAGAGTGCGGCCCTGGCATCGCCCGGCGTCATCGCGGTGCTGACCGGCGAGGATGCCGCCGCCGACAAGCTGGGCTCGCTGCCCTGCGGCTGGGGTATCTCGGATGCCAAGGGCGTGCCGATGAAGGAGCCGCCGTTCCCGATGCTGGCGCAGGGCAAGGTGCGCTTCGTCGGCGACATGGTGGCCTTCGTCGTCGCGGAGACGCCGGCGCAGGCCGGCGCGGCAGCCGAGCTGCTGACAGTCGATTACGAGGTGCTGCCCTCGGTGGTCGGCGTGCTCGAAGCCGTGCGGCCCGGCGCGCCGCAACTGTTCGACGACGTTCCGAACAACATCTGTTGCGATTGGGAGCTCGGCGACAAGGCCGCGGTCGAGACCGCCTTCCGGAAGGCGGCCCATGTCGCAAAGCTCAGCCTCGTCAACAACCGGCTGATCGGCAACCCGATGGAGCCGCGCGCGGCGATCGCCGAATACGAGCCCGGCACGGATCGCTTCACGCTTTGGACCACCAGCCAGTTCCCGCATGTCGTGCGCTTCCTGATGGGCGCGCTGGTGCTGAACATTCCGCAGCACAAGCTGCGCGTGGTCGCGCCCGATGTCGGCGGCGGCTTTGGCGTCAAGCAGTTCCACTACGGCGAAGAGGCCGTGATTACCTGGGCCGCCAAGCGCGTGATGCGGCCGATCAAATGGGTCGCGAGCCGGTCGGAAGGCTACGTCTCCGATCGCCACGGCCGCGATCACGTCACCGAGGCCGAACTCGCACTGGACGAGACCGGAAAGTTTCTGGCCTTCCGTGTCAACACGCTCGCCAATATGGGCGGCTATCTCTCGACCTTCGGACCGAACATCCCGACCAATCTCTACGGACCGTTGCTCGGTGGCGTCTACACCACGCCGGCAATCTACTGCAACGTGAAGGTGGTGTTCACCAACACCGTTCCGGTCGACGCCTATCGCGGCGCAGGCCGGCCCGAGGCGACTTTCGTGCTGGAGCGCATCGTCGACGTCGCAGCCAGCGAGATGGGCATCGACCGCGTCGAGATCCGCCGACGCAACATGATCCCAAAGGAGGCTTATCCGTACCAGACGCCGGTGCTGGTGCAGTACGATTCCGGCGATCCGATGGGGTGTCTCGACGGCGCTCTTGTCGCGGCCGACGTCAAGAATTTCGGTATCCGCAAGGCGGAGTCGGCGCGCAGGGGCAAATTCCGCGGGCTCGGCTACTCGACCTATGTCGAGGCCTGCGGCCTCGCGCCGTCGCGCTTCGCGGGACAATTGGGCGCGCGTGGCGGGCTTTATGAGAGTGCCACGGTGCGGGTGCATCCGACCGGCCAGGTCACGGTGATGATCGGCACGCATAATCACGGCCAGGGCCACGAGACGACGTTCGCGCAGATCGTCTCGGAAAAACTCGGCGTCGCTTTTGACAATGTCGACATCGTGTTCGGCGATACCGATCGCGTGCAGTTTGGCATGGGTACCTATGGCTCGCGATCGCTGGTGGTCGGCGGCGCGGCGCTGTCGAAGGCGACGGACAAGGTGGTTGCGAAAGGCAAGAAGATCGCGGCGCATCTGCTTGAAGCGGCCGAAGTGGATATCCAGTTCGAGGCCGGAAAATTCTCGGTCGCGGGCACCGACCGCATGAGGACGTTCGAGGAGATCGCGGGCGCCGCCTACGTGCCGCACGACTATCCGCTCGAAGTGCTGGAGCCGGGGCTCGAAGAGCAGGCTTATTATGATCCCGTCAACTTCACCTATCCCGGCGGCTGCCACATTGCCGAGGTCGAGATCGACCCGGAGACCGGCACGGTGACGCTGGTCAATTACACCGCGGTGGACGACGTCGGCACTGTCATCAACCCGATGATCGTGGAGGGCCAGTTGCACGGCGGCATCGTGCAGGGCGTCGGTCAGGCGCTGTACGAGAACGCGGTCTATGACGAGGGCTCGGGCCAGCTGCTATCGGGCTCGCTGATGGACTATTGCATGCCGCGCGCCGACCACATGCCGATGATGAACATCGCGACCCATTCGACGCTGTGTACGCACACGCCGATGGGCGTGAAGGGCTGCGGCGAGGTCGGCACCATCGGTTCGCCGGCCGCCGTCATCAACGCGGTGGTCGATGCGCTGTCGCATCTCGGCGTCACCCATGTCGACATGCCGGCAACGCCGAACCGGATCTGGCGCCTGCTGCAGAACGCGTCGCTGCCGGTCGCTGCGGAATAGGGAGGATGACAATGAAGCCGTTTGCCTATCACCAGCCGGACCGGATTCCCGACGCTGCCAAACTGCTGACCTCGATCGAAGACAGCAAGCTCCTCGCCGGCGGCATGACGCTGATCCCGACGCTGAAGCAGCGGCTCGCCAGTCCGCCAGCCCTAGTCGACCTGTCGAGGCTCGGAGATCTGAAGGGCATCACCAACGACGGCGGCACCATCACCATCGGTGCAATGACGCCACATGCCATGGTAGCAGCCTCGAAGCTGGTGCAGACGAAGATCCCGGGTCTCGCCGCGCTAGCCTCGATGATCGGCGATCCCGCCGTACGCATCCGCGGCACTATCGGTGGCTCCGTCGCGAACAACGATCCGTCGGCCGATTATCCGGCAGGTGTGCTCGGATTGGGCGCGACCGTCGTCACCAGCACGCGCGAGATCGCGGCCGACGGGTTCTTCCGTGGTCTGTTCGAGACCGCGCTTGAACCTGGCGAGATCATCACGGCGATCCGCTTTCCCGTGCCGCTCAGGGCGGGCTACGCCAAGTTCAAGGCGCCGGCGTCGCGCTATGCGCTGGTCGGCGTGTTCGTCGCGAAATTCGCCGATGGTGTTCGCGTCGCCGTGACCGGCGCGGGCTCCGGCGTATTCCGCGTTCCCCCGATGGAAGAAGCACTGTCGCGAAATTTCGATCCGTCCGCGATCGCGGCGATCAGGATCGACACCGACGGTCTCACCTCCGATATCCACGCCGAAGCCGACTACCGTGCACATCTCGTCACGGTCATGGCCAAGCGCGCCGTCGACGCGGCGCTCAGCTAGCTCTTTTAGGGTTGATGATGACTGATGGTTCCGGCCGAACGGCCTTCCCGCCGGTGCCGACTGGCCTTGGCTCGCTTTCCGCAACCGAGATCCTGGCCGGCTACCGGCGCAAGGCGTTCACTCCGCGCGATGTCGTCGACGACACCATTGCCGCACTGGAGGCGACGAACGAGGCCTGCAACGCGGTGGTGACGCCGATGTACGGGCAGGCGAGGGCGGAGGCCGACCGTCTCACCAGGGAGATGCGCGCCGGCGAGACCAAGGGAGCGCTCGCCGGTGTCCCCGTCACGATCAAGGACCTGGTCTTTGTCGCGGGCGTGCCGGCCTATGGCGGCTCACCGATGAACAAGGCGTTCGTGCCCGATGTCGACGCGGCGGTTGTCTCAGCGCTGAAGGAAGCGGGTGCGATCGTCACCTGCAAGACCACGACCTGCGAGTCCGGTTACAAGTTGACGGCGGACAGCCCGGTCACCGGCACCACGCGCAATCCCTGGAACCCGGGTCGCACCAGTGGCGGATCGAGCGGCGGCGCGGCGGCGGGCGTTGCCGCCGGCTGCGGTCCGATCGCGATCGGAACCGATGGGGTCGGCTCGATCCGCGTGCCCTCGTCCTTCTGCGGTGTGTTTGGCCTGAAGCCGACCTTTGGCCTGGTGCCCCGTTCGCCCGGCTTCTCGCCACCGTCCTGGGGCTCGCTCGCGCATACCGGGCCGATTACGCGCACGGTCGCGGATGCCGCGTTGACGCTGGAGATCATCGCTGCTTACGATCTGCGCGATCCCGCAAGCCTGCCGGTGGCGGCGCGTCGGTTCGATACGAAGGCCGCGCCGTTGAACGGCATTCGCATCGGCGCCAGCGTCGATCTCGGCTACGCCGCGGTCAGCCCCGATGTGCGCGCGGCGTTCGGGAAGGGGCTGGCCATTCTCGATGCCTGCGGCGCGCAGGTCACCATGGATGGTCCGGGCCTCGATCCCGGGATCCTGGAGCACACGCTGAAGCCGATCGCCTTTACCGAACAGGCGGGCGCGGTCTCGAGCAAGACCACGGCCGATCTCGCCAGCTCCGAAGCAGATTATCTTGACGTCATCAGTGCCGGCAGGCGCTACAGCGGCACGGACTATATCGAAGCAGGGTATCGCCGCGCCCAGGCTCGCAGCAGCTTCCTGAAGCTGTTCGAGCGAGTCGATGCGCTGGTGACGCCGACCGTCGCGGTGACCGCGTTCGAGGCCGGCCGCCTCGGCGTCGACACGATCGACGGCGGCAAGGTCGATCCGCATCTCGGCTGGTCGCCCTTCACCTGGCCGATCAATCTCGCCGGCCTCCCGGCCGCGACGCTGCCCTGCGGCTTCGATCGCGATGGGCTGCCGATCGGCTTGCAGATCGTCGCTCCCTGGCTCGACGAGCCCATGATCTTCCGCATCGCCGCTGCGTTCGAAGCGGCCCAGCCATGGGCGGCGTTCTGGCCACAGCTGACGTTGCGCGAACCGGACCGTGCCCGCGCGAAGGCGTGAGCCGAACCCGGCCTGGAACCGGCCGGCCGCGTCCTCCCGGTTGGCCTCTGCGCCCCAAAAAATTTTTCGAGGGGCCCTCTTGAAGTCGACTTGCGTTCTTCTAAGTCATTTTCGCCGCGAGAGCGGTGTGCCGGGTGCCCGCGAGGGGCCCGGAGCGGGCGCCGGGCCGGTGTCTTTGGACCCGTCTAAAACCCTGTCCTGCGCTCCTTCGTATCCATCTTGCTCTTTGGAGGACTTGGTTATGAGGACCACGTTTGACTTCGCGCCCCTGTGGCGCTCCACCGTCGGCTTCGATCATCTGGCCGGTCTCGTCGACAGCGCGCTGCGCCAGGCGAGCGAAGACAACTATCCCCCCTATAACATCGAACGCTCCGGCGAAGATCACTACCGGATCAGCCTCGCTGTGGCGGGCTTTGGCGTCAACGATATCACGGTGACGGCCGAACAGAATGCGCTGACCGTCGAGGGCAAGAAGCCCGAAGGCGCGACGGGCGAATATCTGTACCAGGGTATCGCCGCACGGCCGTTCCGGCGCGTGTTCAACCTGGCCGATTATGTCCAGGTGAAGCAGGCGTCCTTCCAGGACGGCCTCTTGATCATCGACCTCGTCCGTGAGGTTCCGGAAGCGATGAAGCCGCGCCGGATCCAGATCGCGGGCGCGGCCTCTCCTGCAACTCAGATCGAGCAGAAGAAAGCAGCCTAAGCGCTCGATCGAGGGGAATGGTGGAACGCGGCGCTCAGATATGCGCGCCGCGCTCCCACATGCATGAGAGAACGGCCATTCGATCATCAGCACATCCATCCCTTCGAAAGGAGCGTCAGGGGAGGCCCAACCGATGACAAACGTGAATACGAATTCCGGAAATCTCAACCCGCTGTTTCATCCCGCGGTTCACTACGGTTCGCCCGCGGATGTCCTGAATGCAAAGGAGCTCTCCACGCCGGAGAAGCGGATCATCCTGTCGTCATGGGCGTCCGACATGTACGCGGTCGAATGCTGTCCCGCTTTTCGTGAAATTCCCGGCATGAACCATACGATTCGGCTCGCCGATATTCTCGCGGCCCTGCGCCGGCTCGACGGCGACAATGACGACGACCCGCCGCGCGGCGGCGTCCCGATGCGCCTGCGGCGCCTTGGGCCGCCGCAGAACGGCGAGGCGCGTGATGCTCACGCAGGCCGTTCTTGCTCTGGTGCTGGTCGGCCAGGTCTCCGCGGCCTGGGCCATTCCATTTTTAGCCTTGCAAGGCTGGCTCGACGTGCCGCCAGACAAACGTGAAGCGGCTCTCTGATTTCAATCTCAGACGATGCGACAGGTCATGAAGACGATTGCAATGCGTTCGTTCTCGCTTGCGTTGCTGGTGCTGATACTGACGGCGTCACATCCCGCCGCAGGCCAGATCCCCGATCTGAAGCCGGGCGGCTCGGTGCCGACTTTGGCGCCTCTGGTTCGGCAGGTGACGCCGGCGGTGGTCAACATCTCGGTGCACGGCCGGGTACGCGAGGACAATCCGCTCTATCGTGACCCGCTGTTCCGCGAATTCTTCGACGTTCCGAGGCAGATCGAGAAGGAAGTCAGCGCGACCGGCTCCGGCGTGATCGTCGATGCCCGGAGCGGCTACGTGCTGACCAACAACCACGTGGTCGAAGGCACCTCCGCCCTCCAGATCACGACCAAGGACGGCCGGCAGTTTTCCGCAAAGGTCGTCGGCCGCGACTCGCCGACGGACGTCGCCGTGCTCCAGATCCAGAATCCGACCGGACTGAAGGCGCTTCCCCTCGGTGACAGCGACGCACTGGAAGTCGGGGACTTCGTGCTCGCGATCGGCAATCCCTTCGGCCTCGGCCAGACGGTGACGTCGGGCCTCGTCAGCGCCCTAGGCCGAACCGGCCTCGGCAAGCAGGGTTATGAAGACTTCATTCAGACCGACGCCGCTATCAATCCCGGCAATTCCGGCGGCGCGCTGGTCAGCCTGCAGGGCGAACTGGTCGGCATAAATTCGGCCATCATCTCGCCCGCTGGCGGCAATGTCGGTATTGGCTTTGCCATTCCCGTCAACATGGCGCGCAAGGTGATGGAGCAGATCATCGCCACCGGCAGGGTCGAGCGCGGTCGCATCGGCATTTCGCTGAAGGACCTCCACCCGTCCGTCAACAAGGGACGCACCGAAGGCGCGCTCATCGCCGAAGTTGCCGCGGATTCGCCGGCCGAGAAGGCTGGCCTGCACAAGGGCGACATTGTCACCACGGCGGAGGGCCGCCCGATCCGCACCGCCGCGCAGCTGCGCAATACCATTGGTCTTGCGCGGGTCGGCGACGAGGTGAAGCTCGCTCTGCTGCGCAACGGCACACCGCTCACGGTCCTCGTCCGAGTGGCTCCAGCAACCGAGCCGCGCAATGCCAATGCAGGAAGCAACCGCCTCGTTCGCTAGGCCAATCAAAGAAGATATTACCGCAGCAAGCCGGTCGTTCTTCGTCTGCGATCGTGGACCCGGGACGCAGTTTGGGGCGACCGCTGCGCGAACGCCGGGATGGCTTTATCCCAGCTCGATCGGCTCGCCGCGGCCGCTGAGCTCCTCGTCGAGGCGCAGATAGTGCGCGAGATAGTCGTGCAAGGCGGTCGCCGCCTTCGAGGTCGCGCCGCTCGACTTGTAAAGCAGCAGCTCGATCTTCGGCAGCGGCGGCAGGCCCTCGTTCGGGCCGATCTCGCGCATCGCCGGCACCAGGGCGCTGCGGCCGAGTACGGTCACGGCCATGCCGGCGAAGGCCGCCGCCTGGAGGCCGCCGACGCTTTCGCTGACGCAGGCGATGCGCCAGCGCAAATTCGCACGTTCCAGCGTGTCGATTGCGTAGTCGCGATAGATGTTGCCGGGCGGCAGCAACGCCAGCGGGATAGGCCGTTCCTGGTGCGCGGAGGACTGCTCGCCGGTCATCCAGACCAGTTGCTCGCGCCGTACCACCTGGCCGCCCGTAAAATCGTTCATGCGGGTGACGAGCGCGATGTCGACATCGCCGCGCTTGACGAGGCCCACCAGCGGCGTCGAGAGCGCGCAATTGAGCTCGACCTGGACGCGCGGGAATGATTTTCGGAACACGCTGAGGATCTGCGGCAGCATGAAGGCGGCATAGAGGTCGGGCGTGCCGAGCACGACCTGACCCTCGATCTCCTGTGACGCCAGCTGCGAAATCAATTCGTCATGCAACCTCAGGATGGATTTGGCGTAGGTGAGAACCGTGGTGCCGTCCTCGCTCAGCGTGAGCCGGCGCCCGACATGCTCGAACAATTGCTTGCCGGTGAGCTCCTCCAGCCGCTGCAATTGCAGAGTGATCGCCGGCTGAGTGCGGCCCAGCCGCCGCGCGGTCTCGGTGATGCTGCCGGTCTCGACCACGGAGATCAGCGACCGGAGCATGCGGATATCGAGGCTGATGAGGTTCATGCGGCGTCCATGTCGCCCAGAATTTATGCAAGTTCCATGCTAGGGCGAAAGGGAGCGGGTTCGGAAGGCTCGGCTGCAGCCGGCCTGTAGACGACCTGCCGGTCCAGCATTGCTGGCATACCGAATATTGATTATCAGGCGGCTCGGCGCGCATGATGCGCCCAACGAACATAAAAAGGGAGCACAAGCCATGAAAGAGACATCAGCAACGCGACGGGAGCTGCTCGCAATTGCCGCGGCAGCAAGTGCTGCCTCAATCGCGGAAGTTGCCCCGGCCGCGGCGCAGGCAGGGCCGAAGCCGATCTTTCCGGTGCCGATGGTCACCATCCCGATCGTCGGCGAAACCCAGGTGTTCCAGGTCCGCCGCATCTACTGCATCGGGCGCAACTATGCGGCGCACGCGATCGAGCGCGGCTCGGACCCGAACCGCGAGCCGCCGTTCTTCTTCCAGAAGCCGACCGACGCGATCCAGAACGTCGCTGTGGGCGAGGTCGCCGATCATCCCTATCCGTCGCTGACCAAGAACTATCACCACGAGGTCGAGCTGGTCGCCGCGTTGAAATCCGGCGGCAGCAACATCCCGGCCGAGAAGGCGCTCGACCATGTCTATGGTTATGCGCTCGGCCTCGACATGACCCGGCGCGATCTCCAGAACGGCATGGCCGCGGAGAAGAAGCCGTGGGAGATCGGCAAGAGCTTTGACCACGCCGCGGTGATCGGTCCGATCCACCCGGCCAGCAAGACCGGGCATTTCGACAAGGGCGCCATCTCGCTGGCGATCAACGGGACGGTGAAGCAGAGCTCGGATCTCAGCAAGATGATCTGGAGCGTGGCCGAGCAGATCGCAAAACTGTCGGAAGCGTTCGAGCTGAAGGCCGGCGACATCATCTATTCCGGCACGCCGGAGAATGTCGGCCCGGTCGTGAAGGGCGACGTGCTGTTGTGCAAGCTCGACGGCTTGCCGGATATGTCGATCAAGATCGTCTAACGCTCCCCTCTCCCCGCCTGCGGAAAGTGAGGGGCCGGACGTTTTCGCTTCGTCATGCCCGGGCTTGTCCCGGGCATCCACGTTTTGGGTGCCGGTTGCGTGGAAGCCCTGGATGGCCGGGACAAGCCCGGCCACGACGACGCTGAGAGTGGCTTCGATCCCATCTGTCGCAGCGCGGCGTCCTGATCTAACTCTGGCCGAGGATCTTCTTTGCGGCGCGAAGATGCGGCTTGTCGATCATCTGGCCGTCGAGGCGCAGCGTGCCGGAGTTCGGATTGCTCGCGAACGCCGCGATCACCTTCTCGGCCCAATTGCGCTCGGCTTCGGTCGGCTCGAACGCCGCGTTGACCACGTCGACGTGCTTGGGATGGATCAGCGCTTTCGCCGAAAAACCGTCACGCCGCGCCGCGCGCGTTTCCTGTTCGAGTCCGGTGAGATTGTCGATGTCGGTATAGACGGTGTCGATCGGCGCGACCTCGGCCGCGGCGGCCGCCATCAGGCAGAGATCGCGGGCCAGACGATAAGGGCTGTGGAACACGCCGCCCGCCGCTTTCTCAGTCGCGCCGAGCGAGGCCGAGAGATCTTCCGCGCCCCACATCAGGCCCGCGAGGCGAGGAGAGCAGCCCTTGTAGCTGCCGAGCCCGAAGATCGAAGCTGCGGTTTCGGTCGCGACGCAGACGATGCGTGTTGAGCCAATGGCGATACCAGCCGCAGCTTCCAAAGCTTCCAGCCAGGTCGCGACCTGTCGCACGTCGTCGCCGCCCTGCGATTTCGGCAGCACGATGCCGTCGGGCTGGCCCGGAATCACCGCGGCAAGGTCGGCGAGCGTCATGCCGGTGTCGAGCGCGTTGACGCGGACATAGAGCTGGTGGGGCTTGTTGCGGCCCTTCAGCATCGTCAGCGTCAACCCGCGCGCCTCCGGCTTCTTGTCGGTGACGACGGAATCTTCGAGATCGATGATCAGCGCGTCGGCGTTGCCTTGGCTGGCCTTCTCGAATTTGCGCGGGGAGTCGCCCGGCACGAACAGCATCGAACGCATCAGACCGGCCTCTTGTGCATCATCGCCATGCGGCGGCATTTGCCGACGATCTCGTCGTTCTGGTTGAGAGCGTGGTGCTCGAACTCGACGATGCCCGCCTTGGGGCGCGATTTGGATTCCCGCAACGAAAGCACCTTTGTCGTCGCCCGCAGCGTATCGCCATGGAAGACCGGTTTCGGAAAAGTGACGTCCGTCATGCCGAGATTGGCAACGGTGGTCCCCATGGTCGTATCATAGACCGTCATGCCGATCATGATGCCGAGGGTGTAAAGGCTGTTGAAAATGCGCTGGCCGAACTCGGTCTGGGCCGAAAAATGTGCGTCGATGTGCAGCGGCTGCGGATTGAGCGTCAGCAGGCTGAACAGGGTGTTGTCCATCTCCGTGACGGTCCGCGTCAGGGGATGCCTGAACTCCTGGCCCACCGAAAACTCCTCGAAATAAAGTCCGGCCATCGCGGTTTCCTCCCTGCGAAATAACGGCGCGCTCGCATCCTCGCGCCGCATGACCCTATGCATGCTACACACAGTTGATAGGGAAATTCACGTATCTGTACCCTGCTTTTCAAGTTAAAGAACGCAAGCGAAGGCACGTTCGGGCGCACCAATCCGCCACGGCCTTCGCGTGGGGAACGCGACGAGGGGGAGATTGCGCGTTCGCTTCTCCCAAGAAGGAGATCAAGAATATGGATTTCGCGCTCACCGCTCAGCAGGAAGCCATTCGCGACGCCGTCGCAAAGGTTTGCGAAGACTTTCCCGACGCCTATTGGCTGAAGAAGGACCACGACGGCGGCTTCCCGCACGACTTTCACAAGGCCATGGCGGAGGCCGGCTGGCTCGGCATCTGCGTGCCGGAGGAATATGGCGGCTCCGGCCTCGGCATCACCGAAGCCGCGATTATGATGCGCGCCATCGCGGAATCCGGCGCCGGCATGTCCGGCGCCTCCGCGGTGCACATCAACGTGTTCGGTCTCAATCCCGTGGTCGTGTTCGGCACCGAGGAACAGCGCAAGCGCATGCTGCCGCCGATGGTCGAGGGCCGCGAGAAGGCGTGCTTTGCCGTGACCGAGCCCAACACCGGCCTCAACACCACACAGCTCAAGACCCGAGCGGTGGCCAAGAACGACCGCTATATCGTCAACGGCCAGAAGGTGTGGATCTCCACCGCGCAGGTCGCGCACAAGATCCTGCTGCTGGCGCGCACCACGCCGCTGGAGGACGTGCGCTCGCCGACGCATGGGCTGAGCCTGTTCTATACGGACTTCGACCGCAACAGGATCAAGGTCCACGAGATCGAGAAGATGGGCCGCAAGGTCGTCGATTCCAACGAGCTGTTCTTCGAGGACTTTGAAATCCCGATGGAGGATCGCATCGGCGAAGAGGGCAAAGGCTTCCAGTACATCCTCGAAGGCATGAACCCCGAGCGCATTCTCATCGCCGCGGAAGCCGTCGGCCTCGGCAAGCTCGCGCTGTCGCGCGCGACCGAATACGCCAAGACCCGCGTGGTGTTCAACCGGCCGATCGGCAAGAACCAGGGCATTCAGCATCCGCTGGCTGTAAACTGGGTCGAGCTCGAGGCGGCCTGGTTGATGGTGATGTCGGCGGCCTGGCAATACGACAAGGGCATGCCTTGCGGTGGCGCCGCCAATGCCGCGAAATACATTGCGGGTGAGGCCGGATATCACGCCTGCGAGCAGGCGGTGATGACCCATGGCGGTTTTGGCTATGCCAAGGAGTTTCACGTCGAGCGTTACTTGCGTGAAGTTCTGATTCCGCGCATCGCGCCGGTCAGCCCGCAGCTTGCGCTGAGCTTCATCGCGGAAAAGGTGCTTGGACTGGCCAAGTCATACTAAGCTCGAACACGTACCATTGCCGGGCGCCGCGATATTCGCGCCCGATCACCGTGACGCGCTACGGCAGAGCTATTCGGCCGCGATCCGGTCCATCGCCATGGCCCGAAGCCGGGCGCGCTGGATCTTGACGCCGTTCGCGCTGTCGGTGACGGGGAAGGCCTCCACGACGTAGATCCGCGCCGGGACCTTGTAGCCGGCGAGCCGCTCGCGCAGGCGCGCGATCAGCGCGTCCTGCCGCGGCGGCTCGTGGTGGGTTTCCCGAGCGGGGATCACGAAGGCAACGCAGCGTGCGTTTCCCTTCAGATCGACCGCGACGACCTGGGCGTCGGCCACGCCAGCGCACGATTTGAGTTCGTCCTCGATCTCGCCGGGCGCAACCAGGAAGCCGCCGAGCCGCATGGCGTCGCCCGCGCGGGTTTCGTAGACGAAGGAGCCGTCGCCGCGCAGCTGGCCGATATCGCCGGTGCGGAAGAAGCCGTCCGCGGTGAAGGCGTCGCGCGTCGCGTCGGGATTGTTGTAGTAGCCGAGAAAGAGTGACGGCGCACGGATCTCGATCTCGCCGGAGACGCCGCGAGGGGCGAGTTCGC
This sequence comes from Bradyrhizobium sp. WU425, assembly GCF_021052305.1. Taxonomy (NCBI): domain Bacteria; kingdom Pseudomonadati; phylum Pseudomonadota; class Alphaproteobacteria; order Hyphomicrobiales; family Nitrobacteraceae; genus Bradyrhizobium; species Bradyrhizobium sp. WU425. The sequence goes on from NZ_CP088089.1 coordinate 2,067,819, forward strand.
CGGTCTCGGTGTCGCGCACCCGGACCTTGGCCTCCGGCGACATCGGCCAGCCGCCGCCCTCGATGCGATCGGCGAAGCCATCACTCGAGCGTGCGATCGAGAACAGCGCCTGCACCTCGCTCGAACCATAGAGGCCGTGCAACGGCATGCCGCGCGCTTCGGCCTCCGCCGCAAGCTCGCGCCAGCCGGGCTGGAACGCGGCAAAGCCGCATGCCTCGACATGCGGAAATGGATGCGGCGCGTCGGTGAGGGCGAGGATGCGGCGGAACATCTCGTCGGAACCAAAGGCGTGCGTGATCCCGCACTTGCGGAGAATCTTCAGCGCCGGCGCGGCCTCGAAGGCGTCGAGCGCATGGACGGCCGCGCCCGCTGCGACGAAGCCGAGCAGGCTCGTCATGCCAAAAGTGCCGCAGAACGGCAGCATCGCCAGCAGCGCATGGCGCTGCGGCGAGAGTTTGAGCGCCTTGGCAACGGCGGCGGCGTGCGTGGCCAATGTTCGCTGTGAATGCGCGACAAGCTTCGGTCCCTTGGTGGTGCCCGACGTCGTGTAGAGCAGCAGAGGCAGATCGACGTCCTCCTCCTCCGGCGTAGCCGGCGGATAAGGCTTGTCGAAGGCGTCGAAGCGTACGCATGGCCATTGGGCGGGAATCTCATCCGCGCCGACCACCGCGAGTTCTCGCAGCGCGGGCACCTCGTCCTTGGCCACGTCGGCGAGAATAGCGGCAAAGTCGATCGAGCGGAACGCGGCTTCGATCACCATCACACGGGCGCCGGACAGCTTCAGGAGATGCGCGACCTCCGCGCTGCGGTAGCGTGTATTGACGGCGGCGACGATTGCCCCACGCCGGGCGGCGGCGAACAGCAGTGCGATCCATTCGATCCGGTTGACCAGCCAGACCGCAACGACGTCACCCTTGCCGATACCCTGCGCGGCAAGCCAGGCGGCGGTCTGCTGGATCTTTTCCGAGAACTCCGCGCGCGAGACCGGCGTGCCGTCGAACACGAAGGCGGGATCGGCGGCGGCCTCGGCCCGGATCAGCGATTGCAGCGAAAATTCGTTGGCGCTCATTTGCAACCGGACTAACCCGATCGCGCGAACCTGTCTACTTGGTGCCGAACATCCGGTCGCCGGCGTCGCCCAACCCCGGCACGATGTAGCCGTGGTCGTTGAGCCGCTCGTCGATCGCGGCGGTCCAGACCGGCACGTCCGGATGCTCGCTCTGGAACTGCGCGATACCTTCAGGCGCGGCCAGAAGGCAGACGAAGCGGATGTCGCGGGCGCCGCGCGCCTTCAGCAGCGAGGCGCCGGCGCAGGCCGAGTTGCCGGTCGCCAGCATCGGATCCATCAGGATCACGGTGCGGTCCGACAGGTCCTGCGGCGCCTTGAAATAATACTCCACGGCCTGCAACGTATCAGGATCGCGGTAGAGCCCGATATGAGCGATGCGCGCCGAGGGCATCAACGCCAGCATGCCGTCGAGGAAGCCGACGCCGGCGCGCAGGATCGGCGCCAGCGTGAGCTTCTTGCCGGCGATCTTGGGCGCCCGCATCGGCGCAATCGGCGTCTCGATCTCGACCAGCTCCAGCGGCAGGTCGCGCGTCACCTCGTAGCCGAGCAGCATCCCGATCTCGTTCAGGATTTCGCGAAAGCTCTTGGTCGAGCGGTCCTTCTCCCGCATCAGGGAGAGCTTGTGCTGGACCAGGGGATGGGCGACCACGTTGACCTTGCTGATGCTCATGAAACCGATCTACACGGTTCCGTGAAACTGCGCCAGATCGGCCGAGTGTTTTTGGTGCGGGAGACGTGCCTTCAGCCGGGCGTCGCGACCGCGCTGCGGAGCCGGTTGCTCGCCCCGTAGGCAGCCATGGTCAATTCGCGGTCGATGGGCGTGACGGTTTATGCTCCGAGCCCGCGCGCCACGAGTGTGATGACGAGTGTCAGGACCGCGCCCACTAGCCGAAATTTTCGCTGCCGACCGGCTCGTAGAGCGGGTCAGGCGCGGGACGAACAGTGGGAACGCTCGGACGCGAAACTTCCAGGGTCAATGCCTCGACCTCTATGAAAGCCGACAGCAGCGCGAGCGCGAGATCGGCGTGGCGCGCCTCGACCGCGGCGTCGAGCCAGTCCGGCAACTCGCGCTCGCGCGAGAGAGCGCAGTGCCATTCACCCTCGTCATAGGCGATGCGGCGGACTTGCCAGAGCGGCAGCTCCAGCTCCATCAGTGCCAGCGCGGCATCGGCCCAGGCTTCTGCTTCGATCAGGCGCGTGACGCGCGCAGTGGGCTCGATCTGTCCGAGCGAAGGGAAGTGCCGACACGCCTTGTCGATGATCTCGAGCATCAACGGTTGCGTCATCACCTGCGCATTGCGCAAGCGGTTGCCAAGTGACGGTGGATCGTAGTGTCGGAGAGCGGCGGTGGTCATGTCAGGCCTCCTGGAGGTGGCGTCGGTCAGTCGGCCGGGCTCTCCAAGATGGCCAAAACGGCATTTGAAAACGAGATGGGGGCGGGGCGGGAGATATAGGGATTTCATAAGTGCGGGATGGGGGCGGTCGCGCGCCATTCTCCGCCTTCGCCGGGACGACGATGTGATGTGCCTCGCGAGCGTTGTCCGACCAGGCCAGCCTCGGCCTTTTATGAGATTCCTATAACTTCGCCACGGCCCTCGTCTCGAAAACCTATGCCTGGGATGGCACTTCAGCACGGCAAAAGTCCCGGTGGGCCGGTGGAAATGCACTGGCATTTCCTTTCACGCGCCGACCGGGTCTCCCGAGAAACGGTTGCGTCCAAATCAATGGCGCAACGAGGAGTATCTCCATGATGGACATTCTGATGCTGGCGCTGGGCTTCGGCTTCTTCGCCCTTGCGATTGGCTACACCTACGCCTGCGAACGGCTTTGAAGGAGCGGCCATGATCTTCGATTATTCGCTCGCCGGCGCCGTTTCGCTCGGCCTCCTGTTCTACCTCACTTACGCGCTGCTGCGGCCCGAGCGGTTCTGACCGTGCTCACGAAGCCTGAAGGGTTGATATCATGACTATGATCGGTTGGCTCCAGATCATTCTCTTTTGCGTCATTACCGTCGCGCTCACAAAACCGCTCGGCTGGTACATGATGCGCGTGTTCAACGGCGAGCGGACCTTCCTGTCTCCGGTGCTGCGTCCGATCGAGGCCGGCATCTACCGGTTCTCCGGCGTCGACGAGAAGCGCGAGCAGCATTGGCTGACCTATACGGTCGCCATGCTGTTGTTCCATGTCGGCGGCTTCCTCATCATCTACGGCGTGATGCGGTTGCAGGCCGTCCTGCCGTTCAATCCGGCCGGCCAAAGCGCTGTCGCCGCGGATCTCTCCTTCAACACCGCGATCTCCTTCATCACCAACACCAACTGGCAGAATTACGGTGGAGAGAGCACGCTGTCCTATCTCGTGCAGATGCTCGGCTTGACGCACCAGAACTTCTTGTCGGCGGCAACCGGCATCGCGCTGGCGGTCGCCCTGATCCGCGGCTTCTCGCGCGCGTCGGCGCGCACCGTCGGAAATTTTTGGGTCGACGTCACCCGCTGCAGCCTCTATGTGCTGTTGCCAATCTGTATTGTCTATACGCTGTTCCTGGTCTGGCAGGGCATCCCGCAGACGCTCGGTGACTATGTCGAGGCCACCACGCTCGAGGGTGCCAAGCAAACCATCGCGGTCGGCCCGGTCGCCTCCCAGGTCGCGATCAAGATGCTCGGCACCAATGGCGGCGGCTTCTTCAACGCCAATGCGGCGCATCCGTTCGAAAATCCAACCGCGCTGTCGAACTTCGTGCAGTTGCTGTCGATCTTCGTTCTGGGTGCGGCGCTGACCAACGTGTTCGGCCGCATGGTCGGCAACCAGCGCCAGGGCTGGGCGATCCTGTCCGTGATGGGTGTGCTGTTCGTCGCCGGTGTCGCCATCACCTATTGGGCGGAGGCCAACGGTACTTCGACCCTGCACGCGCTCGGCCTGACCGGCGGCAACATGGAAGGCAAGGAGGTTCGCTTCGGCATCATCGCGTCCTCCCTGTTCGCCGTGATCACGACGGCCGCCTCCTGTGGCGCGGTCAACGCCATGCATGACAGCTTCACGGCGCTCGGCGGCATGATTCCCCTGATCAATATGCAGCTCGGCGAAATCATCGTCGGCGGCGTCGGCGCCGGCCTTTATGGCATGCTGCTGTTCGTCGTGCTCGCGATCTTCGTGGCAGGCCTGATGGTCGGCCGCACGCCGGAGTATGTCGGCAAGAAGATCGAGGCGCGCGAGGTGAAGATGGCGATGCTCGCGATCCTGGTGCTGCCGCTGATGTATCTGGGATGGACCGCGGTCGGCGTGGTCTATCCGGCGGCGGTCGCCTCGATGGCGAATGCCGGGCCGCATGGCTTCACCGAGGTGCTCTATGCCTTCACCTCGGCGACCGGCAACAACGGCTCGGCATTCGCGGGCCTCACCGGCAACACCTTCTTCTACAATCTCGCGCTCGCAAGCGCGATGTTCGTCGGCCGCTTCTTCATGATCATCCCGGCGATGGCGATCGCGGGTTCGCTGGCCGCCAAGAAATCGATCCCGCCGTCCGCGGGCACCCTCCCGACCACGGGCGGGCTGTTCGTCGGCCTCGTCGTCGGCGTGATCCTGATCATCGGCGGCCTCACCTTCTTCCCGGCCGTCGCCCTCGGCCCCATCGTCGAGCATCTCGCGATGAACGCCGGCCAAGTGTTCTGAACGACTAGTGTTCTGATCGACCGCCTTCTGATTGTTTGGAGTGACCTCCATGGATACCACGAAACTGCAAAAACGCGCGTCCGTCTCGGCGATGCTCGATCCCAAGATCGTCGTGCCTGCGATCCGCGCGTCCTTCATCAAGCTCGATCCGCGCTTGATGATCAAGAATCCGGTGATGTTTGTGGTCGAGATCGTGGCCGCGCTCACCACTGTGATCTTCCTGCGCGATCTCCTCACCGCCGGTGAGAATCTCGGCTTCACCTTCCAGATCATCGTCTGGCTCTGGTTCACGGTGCTGTTTGCCAACTTCGCCGAAGCGGTAGCAGAAGGCCGCGGCAAGGCGCAGGCGGAATCGCTGCGCAAGACCCGCACCGAGAGCCAGGCCAAGCTACTGACCGGCTCTGACCGCACCTTCAAGTTGGTGCCCGGCACCAGCCTCAAGGTCGGCGACATCGTGCTGGTCGAGGCCGGCGATACCATTCCCTCCGATGGCGAGGTGATCGAGGGCGTCGCGTCCGTCAACGAGGCCGCCATCACCGGCGAGTCCGCACCCGTGATCCGCGAATCCGGTGGCGACCGTTCGGCGGTGACCGGCGGCACCCAGGTGCTGTCCGACTGGTTTCGCGTGCGGATCACGGCAGCGCAGGGCTCGACCTTCATCGACCGTATGATCAAGCTGGTCGAGGGCGCCGAGCGGGCGAAGACTCCGAACGAGATCGCGCTCAACATCCTGCTGGCGGGCCTCACCATCATCTTCGTGTTCGCCACCGTCACCATCCCGAGCTACGCGGCCTATGCCGGCGGCTCGATCTCGGTGGTTGTGCTGGTTGCGCTGTTCGTGACGCTGATCCCGACCACGATCGGCGCACTGCTGTCGGCGATCGGCATCGCCGGCATGGACCGTCTGGTCCGCTTCAACGTGCTGGCGATGTCCGGCCGTGCGGTCGAGGCCGCCGGAGACGTCGACACGTTGCTGCTCGACAAGACCGGAACGATCACGCTCGGCAACCGCCAGGCGACCTCCTTTCGCCCGGTGCGCGGGGTCACCGAGCAGGAGCTCGCGGACGCGGCCCAGCTCGCCTCGCTCGCCGACGAGACCCCGGAGGGCCGTTCGATCGTGGTGCTGGCCAAGGAAAAATACAGTATCCGTGGCCGCGACATGGCCGAGTTGGGAGCCACCTTCATCCCGTTCACGGCGCTGACCCGCATGAGCGGCGTCGATGCCGGCGGCTCGTCGGTGCGCAAGGGCGCGGTCGATGCGATCCTCAACTATGTCGGTGGCGGTGCGCCGCTGGTGGTCGCCTCCGGCAACACGGCTCGTTCCATCCAGCCCGCCGGGCTCTCGGACATCGGCCGCGAGATCCAGACCATTGCCGACGAGATATCGAAGGCCGGCGGCACGCCGCTGGCGGTCGCCAAGGACGGCAAGCTGCTCGGCGTCATCCAGCTCAAGGACATCGTCAAGGGCGGCATCCGCGAGCGCTTTGCCGAGCTGCGACGCATGGGCATCCGCACCGTCATGATTACCGGCGACAATCCCATGACGGCCGCCGCGATTGCAGCGGAGGCCGGCGTCGACGACTTCCTGGCGCAGGCAACTCCCGAGGACAAGCTCAAGCTGATCCGCGACGAGCAGGCCAAGGGTAAGTTGGTGGCGATGTGCGGCGACGGCACCAACGATGCGCCGGCGCTCGCGCAGGCAGATGTCGGTGTCGCCATGAACACGGGCACCCAGGCGGCTCGCGAGGCCGGCAACATGGTCGACCTCGACTCCAATCCGACCAAGCTGATCGAGGTGGTCGAGATCGGCAAGCAGCTCCTGATGACGCGCGGCGCGCTGACTACATTCTCGATCGCCAACGACGCCGCGAAATATTTCGCGATAATCCCGGCGATGTTCCTGGCGTTCTACCCCCAGCTCAATGTGCTCAACATCATGAATCTGTCGAGCCCGCAGAGCGCCATCCTGTCGGCGATCATCTTCAACGCGCTTGTTATCATCGCGCTGATCCCGCTGGCGCTGAAGGGCGTCGCCTATCGCGCGGTCGGGGCCGGCGCACTGCTCCGGCGCAACCTGCTGATCTACGGCCTCGGCGGAATCGTCATTCCCTTCATCGGCATCAAGGCGATCGACCTCGTGGTGACCGCTTTGCATTTGGCCTAACCCCGTCATTGCGAGCGAAGCGAAGCAATCCAGAATTCTTGCCGCGGCTGAGAGACTGGATTGCTTCGTCGCTTCGCCCCTCGCAATGACGAAAGAAATAGGAGAAACACATGCTCAGAGAAATCCGCCCCGCCATCGTCCTGCTGCTGGTGCTCACCGCCATCACTGGCTTAGCCTATCCGCTCGCGATGACCGCTATTGCCGGCGCGATCTTCCCCGCGCAGGCGCAGGGCAGCCTGATCGAGCGCGACGGCAAGGTGGTCGGCTCCGCCCTGATCGGGCAGGAGTTCAAGGACGACAAATATTTCCACGGCCGTCCCTCGGCGACGGTGGCGCCGAATCCGAACGATTCGACCAAGACGGTACCGGCGCCCTACAACGCCGCGAATTCGGGTGGCTCAAATCTCGGCCCGACCAGCAAGGCGCTGGCCGACCGGCTGCAGGAAGACGTGGACAAGCTCAGGGGCGAGAATCCGAATGCCGCCGTGCCGGTCGACCTCGTGACGACCTCAGCCAGTGGCCTCGATCCGGATATCTCGCCGGAAGCGGCGCAATTCCAGGTGCCGCGCGTCGCGAAGGCGCGAAACGTGCCGGAGGATCAGGTCAAGCAACTGGTGGCTTCCAACACCCAGGGCCGCCTGCTCGGCCTGATCGGCGAGCCCCGGGTCAACGTGCTGACTCTGAATCTCGCGCTCGATCGTGCCACGAAGTAGTCTAGGCTAGGTCCGCGCGGATGATTATATTGATCTGATGGTCCGAGAGCGCCGCGATCCCGAACAACGTCCTTCGCCCGAGGCGCTGCTGGAGGCCGCGCGCCGGGAGGAGGGCGTGAGCGGCAAGCTGAAAATCTTCGTCGGCGCCGCTCCCGGCGTCGGCAAGACCTACGAGATGCTGCAAAGCGCCCACGCCAAGCGCAAGGCCGGCATCGACCTCGTGGTCGGCTTCGTCGAGACCCATGGCCGGGCCGAGACAGAGGCGCTGGTGCGTGGGCTGGAAGTGATCCCGCGCAAGAAGCTCGACTACCGCGGCCAGATTGTCGAAGAAATGGATCTCGACGCCGTGATCGCGCGCCGCCCGAAAATCGCGCTGGTCGACGAGCTCGCCCACACCAATGCTCCCCTTTGTCGCCATCCAAAACGCCATCTCGATGTCGAGGAGCTGCTGTCCCACGGCATCGACGTCTACACCGCCGTCAATATCCAGCACATCGAGAGCCTGAACGACGTTGTCGCGCAGATCACCCATGTGCGGGTGCGCGAGACCGTGCCGGATTCGGTGTTCGACCGCGCAGACGCCATCGAGCTGATCGACCTCACGCCCGACGACCTGATCCAGCGCCTGAAGGAAGGCAAGGTCTATGTCCCCAGGCAGGCCGAGCGGGCGCTGGAGCATTATTTCTCGCCGGGCAACCTGACCGCGCTGCGTGAACTCGCGCTGCGGCGCACGGCCGAACGGGTCGACGAGCAGCTACTCAGCCACATGCAGGCGAACGCGATCGCCGGTCCCTGGGCCGCAGGCGAGCGCATCCTCGTCTGCATCAGCGAAGATCCGCGCGCGGCCAGCCTCGTGCGTTACACCAAGCGGCTGGCCGACCGGCTGCACGCGCCGTTTATCGCGGTGTCGATCGAGACGCGGCGGTCCCTGCAAATGTCCGATGAGGAGCGCGACCGGCTCGCCGATACGCTGCGGCTCGCGGAATCGCTCGGCGGCGAGGCACTGACGATTCCGGGCGTCGGCCGCCGCCTCGCCGACGACGTGGTCAACTTCGCGCAGGGCAACAACGTCACCCAGATCGTGATCGGAAAGTCCACGCGCTCGCTCTGGTTCGAGATGACGCGCGGCTCCGTCGTGCACGATCTGGTGCGCCGCGCCGGTAACATCAGCGTGCATGTCATCCCTGGCGACGAATTCACGAACGAGCCGCCGCCGAAGACGGCGGTACAGACCGCAACGCGATCGGACCCGTTCGATGGGCGGCCCTATCTGAAGGCGGTCGGGATCACCGCGCTTGGCCTCGCTGCCGCCGTGGCGATCAAGCCGTATTTCGGCATTGAGAACGTCGACCTGATGTTTCTGACCGCCGTGGTGACGGTTGCCGTGCGCTACGGATTGTGGCCGTCGTTGCTTGCGAGTGTCGCGGCGTCCCTCGCCTACAATTTCTTCTTCCTGCCGCCGGTCTATACCTTCACCATTACCGATCCGACCAATGTCGCGGCGTTCTTTTTCTTCATGCTGATTGCGTTCGTGGTGTCGAATGTGGCGGGGCGGGTCCGCACCCAGGCTGATGCTGCGATCGGCCGCATCCGGACCACCGAGCAGCTCTATGCTTTCAGCCGCAAGCTCGCCGGCACCGGCACGCTCGACGACGTGCTGTGGGCGACCGCCTACCAGATCGCGCTGATGCTGAAAGTCCGCGTGGTGCTGCTGTTGCCGGACGAAGGGCTGCTCACGGTGAAGTCGGGCTATCCGCCCGAGGACGATCTCGATCAGGCCGACCTTGCGGCCGCCAACTGGGCCTGGAGCAATGACCGGCCTGCAGGCCGCGGCTCGGACACGCTGCCTGGTGCAAAACGGCTATTCCTGCCGATGCGCACCGGGCGCGGCCCGATCGGGGTCATCGGAATCGACAACGACCGCACCGGTCCCTTGCTGACGCCGGACCAGCGCCGGCTGCTCGACGCGCTGGTCGACCAGGGCGCGCTGGCGATCGAACGCGTGCTGCTGGTCGAGGACGTCGATCGCGTCAAGCGCTCCGTCGAATCCGAGCGGCTGCGTTCCGCATTGTTGACCTCGATTTCACACGACCTGAAGACGCCGCTCGCATCCGTGCTGGGTGCGGCCTCGACCATGCGCGATCTCGCCAGCGCGCTCTCCGACACCGAGAATCGCGACCTGCTCGCGACGGTCATCGACGAATCCGAACGGCTCAACCGCTTCATCGCCAATCTGCTCGACATGACCAAGCTCGAATCCGGCGCCATCGTGCCCAACGCTGCGTTGCACGATCTCGGAGAGATCGTCGGCAGCGCGCTCCGGCGGGCAGCCAAGATCCTCACCGCCCACAAGGTGGAGCTGGAGTTGGCCGCAGACCTTCCTATGCTCCAGCTCGATGCGGTGCTGTTCGAGCAGGTGCTGTTCAACCTGCTCGACAACGCCGCCAAATATTCGCAGCCCCACGCGACGGTCTCGATCCGCAGCCGGCGCGACAGCGATCATGTGGTGCTCCAGATTGCCGACGAGGGCGACGGCATTCCGTCTGAGGAGCTCGAGAGGGTGTTCGACAAGTTTTATCGCGTGCAGAAGGGCGACCATGTCCGTCCCGGCACCGGGCTCGGGCTCGCCATCTCCCGCGGCTTCGTCGAGGCGATGCGTGGCACGATCTCGGCGGCGAATCGCAGCGACCGGAGCGGCGCGGTTCTGACCATCCGTCTGCCCATTCCCGCCCGGACCCGTGCATTGGATACCGCCGCATGAGCGCCGCCCCGATCAAAGTGCTGGTCATCGACGACGAGCCGCCGATCCGCAAATTGCTGCGGATGGGGCTCTCGACGCAAGGCTATGAGATCCTGGAGGCGTCGAACGGCAAGACCGCGCTGGAGAAGCTCAGCGAGGATCCCGCGCTGATCATCCTCGATCTCGGCCTGCCCGACATCCAGGGCCATGAGCTGTTGCGTACCATCCGCGCCCGCAACGAAGCTGTGCCGATCGTGGTGCTGTCGAGCCGTGGCGATGAGGCCGGCAAGGTGCAGGCGCTGGATCTGGGTGCCGACGATTACCTGACGAAGCCGTTCGGCATGGACGAGCTGCTGGCGCGCCTGCGCGCCGCGCTGCGCCACCAGCTTCAGATCCAGGGCGAACGGCCGGTGTTTCGTGCCGGCGATCTCTCGGTCGATCTGGTGCGCCGGGTCGTCAGGGTCGGCGAGCGCGACGTCAAACTGTCGCCGAAGGAATATGACCTCCTGCGTGTGCTGGTGCAGCACGCCGGCAAGGTGCTCACCCACCGCTTCCTGCTGAGGGAGTTATGGGACGAGCTGACCGACGCGCAATATCTCCGCGTCTATGTCCGCCAGCTCCGGCAAAAGATCGAAGCGGATCCGGAACGGCCGCAACATGTGCTGACGGAGACGGGGATCGGCTATCGGCTGAAGGCGGGGGATTGACGCTGCATCCCTCATCCTGAGGAGCGCGGAACGCGCGTCTCGAAGGATGAAGGTCCCGACTGTTGCAGCGAGGCCTGCATGGTTCGAGACGGCGCTTCGCGCCTCCTCACCATGAGGGAAGAGAGTGAGGTGCGCGGTGGAGAGCTAACCCGCCTTCCTCTGCCGCGCTGTCGACCGATGCGTCTTCTTCGCGGCGCCCGTTCGCCCCGACGCCCGGCGCGCATGGGACTTCGCCGCCGTCTTCTTCCCGCCGCGTCCCTTCAAGCTCTGCTTCAGCGCATCCATCAGGCTGACCACATTGCTCGGCTTCTCCTCGGGCTCCGGCAGTTCGATTGTCTTGCCGCTGGCCTTGCGCTTCACCAGGGCCTTCAGCGCGGTCTCGTAGTCGTCCTTGAACTTGCTGGGATCGAAATGGGAGGTCTTGGTCTGGAGGATATGGCCGGCGAGCTCAACCATGTCCTTGGTGATCTTCGGGCTCTTGATGTCGTCGAAGAACTGGTCCTCGTCGCGCAGTTCGTAGGGGAAGCGCAGCGTGGTGCCGAGCAGGCCCTTGCCGAGCGGCTCGATCGCGATGATGTGCTCGCGATTGGTGAGCACGATCTTGGCGAGCGCGACGCGATCCTGGTCCTTCATGGCGTCGCGGATCACGGCAAAAGCATCGACCGCGGCCTTGCCGTCGGGCGCGATGTAGTAGGGGTGGTTGAGATAGCGCTGATCGATCTCGTCGCTCGGCACAAAGCTCTCGATGTCGATGGTGTGGTTGCTCTCGATCTGGACCGCTTCGAGCTCCTCCGGCTCGATCTCGACATATTTGCCCTTGCGCAGCTCGTAGCCGCGCCCCTTCTGGTCGCTCTCGACGACGTCGCCGGTCTCGGCGTCGATCATCTGCTGCTTCAACCGGTTGCCGGTCTCCCGGTTGATCATGTGAAACCGCGTCTTCTCGGCCGCGGTGGTCGCCGGATAAAGCACAACGGGGCAACTGACCAGCGAGAGCTTCAACGTTCCCTTCCAATAGGCGCGCGGTGCCATTCCGTTCTCCAGCGTCTGCGAGTCATTTTGGAACCCCAACCGTCCCGCGGGGTTTTGGTTCCGGGTGGGATGCGGGCCGTGATAGGCTTCACGCCAAAGAGAATCCGGGACCAGTCGTGCTGCAAAAGCTCTCCAAGTATCGACAGAAACGTGATTTCGAGAAGACGCCCGAGCCATCGGGCAAGACCGCGGTGGCGCCGTCGAAGCAGCGCCGCTTCGTGATTCAGAAGCATGACGCTTCGCGGCTGCACTACGATCTGCGGCTCGAGTTCGATGGCGTCTTCAAGTCCTGGGCGGTGACAAAAGGGCCCTCGCTCGATCCGCACGACAAGCGGCTGGCCGTCGAGGTCGAGGACCATCCGCTCGACTATGGCGACTTCGAAGGCACGATTCCGGAAGGCCAGTACGGCGGCGGCACGGTCATGCTGTGGGATCGCGGCACCTGGGAATCCGATGATCCCGAACGCGGTTTCAAGAAGGGCGATCTGAAGTTCACGCTGCACGGCGAGAAGCTGCACGGCAGCTGGGTCCTGGTGCGCATGCGCAACGACCGCACCGGCGGCAAACGGACCAATTGGCTCCTGATCAAGCATCGCGACGAATATGTTCGCGAGGGCGCAGACAACGACATTCTCGAGGAGGACAAATCGGTCGCCTCCGGCCGCGCGATGGATCAGATCGCCGAAGGCAAGGGCCGTGCGCCAAAACCGTTCATGCTGGCGAAGGGCACCAAGGCCAAGGCCGACGCGGTCTGGCAGTCCAACCGGGCGGACGAGGCGAAAGAGCGCACGGTCAAGCCGGCGCCCCGCGCGGCGTTGAAAACCGGCAAAACAGTCAAGAAGAAAGCGACGACCGCGACGACCGCGAACAAGGCGGCGGAGATGCCGGATTTCGTGGCGCCGCAGCTCTGTACGTCGGTCGAGCGCCCGCCGGGCGGCGACGGCTGGTGCCACGAGATCAAGTTCGACGGCTACCGCGTGCAGCTGCGGGTCGAGGGCGGCAAGGCGACGTTGAAGACGCGCAAAGGCCTCGACTGGACCGAAAAATTCGCAACTATCGCGAAGGAGGCGGGCGCGCTGCCGGATATGATGGTCGACGGCGAGATCGTCGCGCTCGACCACAATGGAGCACCCAATTTTTCGTCGCTCCAGGCGGCGCTGTCGGACGGCAAGACCGAGGAGCTCATCTTCTTTGCGTTCGACCTGCTGTTTGCGGAAGGCCTCGATTATCGCCGGCTGCCGCTCGGCGAGCGCAAGGCGCGGTTGAAGGAGCTGCTGGAAGCGCGTAAGCGCAAATCGAGCCAGATTCGCTATGTCGAGCATTTCGAAAGCGGCGGCGACGCCGTGCTGCAATCCGCCTGCAAGCTCGAGCTCGAGGGCGTGGTGTCGAAGAAGCTGGACGCGCCCTATCGTTCGGGGCGGACAGAAAGCTGGACCAAAGCAAAATGCCGCGCCGGCCATGAGGTCGTGATCGGCGGTTACAAGACCACCAATGGCAAATTCCGTTCGCTGATGGCCGGCGTGCACCGCGGTGATCATCTCGCCTTCGTCGGCATGGTCGGCACCGGCTTCGGCGCGGACAAGGTCAAGCGCATCATGCCGTCCTTGAAGGCTATGGAGGCGAAGCAAAGCCCCTTCGGCGGCAAGAACGCACCGAAAAAGACGCGCGAGGTGCACTGGCTGAAGCCGGAGCTCGTGGCGGAGATCGAGTTCGCCGGCTTCACTGCCGACGGCAATATCCGCCAGGCCGCCTTCAAGGGTCTGCGGCAGGACAAGCCGGCGGAGGAGGTCGAGGCCGAGACACCGGTCGATACCGAGCTTGCCGAGCCCTCGACGAAGCAGCGCGCGAAGCCGCGCGCGCAAGCGAAGACCGGTGCACGAACAGCGCAAGCCGGCACTGCCGAAGTGATGGGTGTCGTGCTCTCGAAGCCGGACAAGGCGCTGTGGCCGGACGACGGCAATGGCGATCCCGTTACCAAGCTGGATCTCGCGCGCTACCTCGAAGCCGTCGGCGAATGGATGATCGTGCATCTCAAGGGCCGGCCGTGCTCGCTGATCCGCGCCCCTGACGGCATCAAGGGCGAATGCTTCTTCCAGCGCCACGCCATGCAGGGCACCTCGAACCTTCTGGAGCTCGCGCGGGTCTCCGGCGACCGCAAGCCCTATTTGCAGATCGACCGCATCGAAGGGCTCGCGGCCGTGGCGCAGATCGGCGGCGTCGAGCTGCATCCCTGGAATTGCGCGCCCTACGCCTACGATACCCCGGGCCGGCTGGTGTTCGATCTCGATCCCGCGCCCGACGTCGTCTTCGCCGAGGTCGTTGAGGCCGCCAAGGAGATGCGGCAGCGGCTGACCGACATCGGCATGGAAAGCTTCTGCAAGACCACCGGCGGCAAAGGTCTGCACGTCGTGGTCCCGCTGCGTCACGGCGCGCGCGACCAGGTGAGCTGGAAGGAGGCCAAGGCCTTCGCGCAAGGCGTCTGCCAGTGGATGGCGGACGACGCTCCCGAGCGCTATCTGCTCAACATGTCGAAGAAGCTGCGCAACGGAAAGATCTTCCTAGACTATCTGCGCAACGATCGGATGTCGACGGCGGTGGCGCCGCTGTCGCCGCGTGCGCGAGATGGTGCGACTGTGTCGATGCCGGTCACGTGGGCGCAGGTGAAGAGCGACCTCGATCCGAAGCGGTACACGGTGCGGACGGTGCCCGGCTTGCTGGCGCGATCGAAGGCGTGGGATGGTTATGACGATGCAGCCGCGTCGATCAAGGCGGCGATCAAGAAGCTCGCCGGGAAAACGAAGTAGGGTGGGTAAAGTGAAGCGTGCCCACCATCTTCTCTCAGCCGAGCAAAAAGGTGGGCACGGCGCATTGCGCCTTTGCCCACCCTACTAGATCTTCGTTTGGTGGCTAGATCCGTCCCAGCAGGAGCAGGATCAGCAGGATCACGATGACGAGCCCGAGACCGCCGCCGCCGTAATAGCCGGTGCCGTAGAACGGGCCGCCGCCGATGCCGCTGAAGCCGCCGAGCAGCGCGATGACCAAAATGATCAGAATGATCGTACCGATAGACATGCGGAAATCTCCTCCAGCCCTTCGTTAGAAGGGTCGTTTGCAACCTGTCCCGTGGTGCGAGGGCAACTTGCCGCAGGTTCTAAAGTTCCGCCAATGAAACACCGGGTGCACGCGCAACTTGCATGGAACCTTTGTGGTACCGCCGGGCATGACTATGTGAGGTTCAATCACTAACCGGGCAGAGCCATGTCAGCACCGCTTGTCGTCTCCATTCCCCACCGCTTGGGCCGCGAGGAGGCGGTGCGCCGGCTCAAGACTGGGCTAGGCCGCGCTGCGGCGAGCATTCCCGTGATGCAGGTCGAGGAGGAGAGCTGGAGCGGCGACAGCATGAATTTCCGCATCCGCGCGCTCGGGCAGATCGCGACGGGGCAGGTCGACGTCGCCGACGACCATGTCAAGGTGCAGGTGGTGCTGCCCTGGCTATTGCAGCGCTTTGCGGAGATGGCGCAGGCCACGATTCGCAAGCGCGGCCAGCTGCTGTTGGGCAAGGACGGGAAAAGCTAGCGTTCAAGCGCGGGTGCGCTGTCGCACCGGCTTCGCCGCGCCCGCTGGGCGCGCGGGGATGACCGAAGCGGGAAAACCGCGAAGCGCCTGCGCGAGCGGCAGATCGTTGCCGGCGAAACCCGGCACATTATAGCCCGTGACGTCAATAGTGGCGTCGGCCCCATCGAACGCCGGCCATTCGCGGCCTGCTTGCGTGAAAGGTGCGAACTGGCGCCCGACCACGACGATCGCCGCAGCCCGGCCGTGGCGGCGGGCAAACGCTACGACATGGTCGGCATGTGCGCCCCGCACCTGAAGCGGCTGGTAGTCACCTCGCGCGAAGACGTCGGGCAGCTCGTTGCGCAGCTTGAGCAGGTGCCGCGTCCAGGCCAGCTTGAGCTGACCGTCCGGCCAGCTCTTGATCAGGTGATTCCAATCCGGGTTGTCCAGCGTGCCCAGCGCCGCGTGTCGCGCGGAAAAATTCACCGGGCGGCGGTTGTCGGGATCGACCAGCGACAGATCCCAGAATTCGGTGCCCTGGTAAAAGTCGGGCACGCCCGGCAGTGTCGCCTTGAGCGTGAGCTGGCTCAGCGCGTTCAGCGCGCCGAGCAGCGCGACGCGGCGAGCCAGCGTGTTCAGCGCCTCCAGGAATTCGCCTGATTGCGCGGGATCGAGGATCTTCGCGATGAAGCTCTTGACGCCGTTCTCATAGGCCTCGTGCGGGTTGAGCCAGCTGGTCTCCTCCTTGCCCTCGCGCGCGGCCTTGAGCGCATAGGCCTGGATACGCGCGACGAAACCGGCATCGGCCGGCTCCTGGAGGGAGCAGGCGCCGAGCAGCGTCTGGTAGAGCATGTATTCGAATGTTGCCGACGGAGCGCGCAGATTGCCGTCGAGCGCGAGGTGCGGCGCGTTCAGGACTTTCCAGCGTGCCACAGCGCTGGTCCATTCGCCGGGAATTTCACTTAAGGCAGCGATCCGCGCGCGGGCGTCCTCGCCACGTTTGGTGTCGTGCGTGGCGGTCGCCGTCATCCCTTGCGGCCATTCCCTGGCGCGGGCCTGCATGGTCTCGTGGAAAGCGGGAATGGTGAGGCCCTTGCTCGCGGGATCGCCGCCGACTTCGTTCAGGGCGAGCAGCCGGTGAAATTGATAGAAAGCAGTGTCCTCCAACGACTTCGCCATCATCGGCCCGGTGAATTGCTGCACCTTCAGCGCAAAGCGGCGCACCCGCGGGGCACTGTGCGGGGGACGGCCAGGCTTGAGCAGGTCCATGGTGAGGGCGTCGCGCAGGAAGTCGAAAATGCCTTCGTCCGCGGCGAACCATTCCCGGCGAGCGTGCTCGATGGTGTTGTCGATCAGCTTACGATCGTTCGCCGTTGGCGCGCTTGTCGTCAAATAGGTGCGGTACACCGGAAAATGCAGCACATAGAGCTCGAGCGCCTGCCGCAGGCTGTCAGCGGAAAAGTCGCGGGTCGAGTAGTGCCCGTTGGCGATGCGCGCAAGCAGGCGCGTCAGAACCGTGAATTCGCTGGTCAGCAGCGTCTCCAGCACGCGCCGTTTGGCATCCTTGACGTAAGGCGCGAGCCGCGGCGGCCGGTTGCTGATCTGTCGCCAGGTTTCGTCCATGGCTTCCAGCCCCTTGGCGTCGACCAGAACGTGAGTGATGGCATTCATCCACTCATAGCCGGTGGTGCCCTGGACGCCGGCGAAATGCGGCAGGCGCTCGTGCTCGCACAGGATTTTCTCGATCACCGTATAGAACGGCTTTGTGGTGCCCTGAGCGTCGCGCACCAGCCGGCGCAGCCGCTGGCAATATTGCGCGGGATCGCGCAGGCCGTCGATATGATCGAGCCGGATGCCTTGCAGTTTGCCGTCGGCAATGAGTTGCTTCACCAGCCGGTGCGTGGCGGCGAACGTGCCGGGATCCTCGACGCGCATGCCGGCGAGCCCGTTGACGTCGAAGAAACGTCGATAGTTGATGTCGCTGGAGGCAAGCCGCCAGTGCCCCAGCTTGTAGTGCTGGCGCTCCAGCAAATGATGCAGCGCCAGCGTCTGCGCGGGACGGTCCTTGGCCGCGCGATAGGCGCCGAGGCCGCGCCCGATGATATCGGCGCTGCCTGCGATCTCCCTGAGCTCCGCCTTGAAGCCGGGTGCTTCCTTGCGGTTGGGGCGGCGCAGTCCCGTGTAGCGCGCCGCGAGCGACAGCAGGCGCTTGCCCGTCTCGGTCTCGGCGGCGTCGGCGTCCTTCACGATCATCCGCAGCACCTCGCCATAGCGCTCCGGCGCGATCGGCAATCGATGCTCGAAATACCAGGCGGAAAAACTACCTTCGTTGGGATCGTAGCGCAGCTCGATATCGCCGCTCTCGAGCGCTTCGCCATAGGACGCTCCGAGGATCGGCAGCAGCACGCCGCCGCGGGCGCGGAAGGCCAGTTGATCCCAGTCGATATCGAAGGAGACGGCGTGCGGCGAGGCCTGGCCCCATTCCAGCACGTCCAGCCACCAGGGATTGTCGGCGAAGTGCACGCCGACATGGTTCGGTACGAAGTCGATGATGAGGCCGAGGTCGTGTCGCGTCAGCGCCTCGCTCAGCCGCGCGAAGCCGGCCTCGCCGCCGAGCTCCGGATTGAACTGGCTGTGGTCGACGGTGTCATAGCCGTGCGTCGAGCCCTTGCGGGCCTTCATCACCGGCGAGGTGTAGAGATGCGTGATTCCCAGCGCCTTCAGGTAGGGCACCACCGCGGCGGCCTTGTCGAAGTCGAAATCCGCGGTGAGCTGAAGCCGGTAGGTTGCGAGAGGAATGGCTGGAGCCATCTCAACCTCCGAGGCGCCAGACCACCGACCAGCGCGCAAGCCGGTCGCCGGCCGCGCCGCCCCAGATCAGGGTCCCCACACCGCCGTCGGAACACGCGATGTCCTTGTCGGAAAGATTGGCCACGAGGCGCAACGTCGCGCCATCTCCCATGTGCCAATGTGCGGTGAGCAGGCCGCTATCGGCCACGGCGGCATCACCGAAGCGCGCACCTTTCAGTCGTGGCGCGATCTCCTTGTGGCGGAGTGCGAGCAGCTCCCGCACCAGCGCAAGACGCGCATCCTGCTCCGGCGTGTGGTCGGTCCAGTCGAGCACGGCCGATTGCAGTGTTGCCGGATCGAGCGGGTCGGGGACCTCGTCGCCGTACTTTTCATAGGCCCAGGCGTATTCCTGCCTGCGCCCCTTGCGGACGGCATCAGCCAGTCCGCCCTGGAAGTCGCAGAAGAACGGGAAGGGCGCGATGGAGCCCCACTCCTCGCCCTGGAACAGCATCGGCACCATCGGTGCGAGCAGGGTCACCGCGAGTGCGGCTTCGATCTGCTCGGGCGATGCCAGGCTTTCGAGCCGGTCGCCAAGCGGCCGGTTGCCGATCTGGTCGTGGTTCTGCAGGAAGTTGACGAAGGTTGCCGGCGGCAGCTCGCCGCTGTTCTCGCCCCGCGGCTTCTTGCCCCAGAATTCCGAGATCTCGCCCTGATAGACGAAGCCGGAGGCGAGCGCGCGTGCGAGATCGAGCCGCGGCGTTTGATAGTCCGCATAATAGCCGGCGAGCTCGCCCGTCAGCATCACGTGCCAGACGTGGTGGTAGTCGTCGTTCCACTGGCCGCGATATTTGCCGTTCGGAGGCTCCTGCGCCGCGTCGAGCAGGCTCGCGCGGTTGTCGCCGTTCTCCAGCACGAGATGGATATGGCGCTCCGTCGCCTTGGCAAGCTCGCCCGCGGCGACGCTAAGGTCTTGCAGCATCGATTGCTCGCCGGGGATCGCCATGATGTGATTGGCGGCATCGAGCCTCAGGCCGTCGAAGCGATAGTCGCTGAGCCACGACAGCGCGTTCTCGACGGCAAAAGCGCGAACCTGCGGCACGCGATAATCGATCGCACTGCCCCATGGCGTGTGCGCGTCGGTGAAGAAGGCCGGCGCGTAGCGGCCGAGGTAATTTCCCTCGGGGCCGAAATGATTGTAGACGACGTCGAGGAACACCATCAGCCCGCGCAGATGGGCTTCGTCGATCAGCGTCTTCAATTCATCGGGATGACCATAGGCGCTGTCGGGCGCGTACCACAGCACGCCATCATAACCCCAGCCGCGGCGACCGGCGAAGTCAGCCAGCGGCATCAGTTCGATCGCGGTGATGCCGGTCGCGACGAGATGATCGAGCTTGTCGATCATCGCACGATAGGTGCCTTCCGCAGTGAAGGTGCCGACATGCGTCTCGATCAGCACCGTCTCTTCCCAGGGGCGGCCGCGCCAATCGGATGCGCGCCAGTCGAAGGCG
Source organism: Bradyrhizobium sp. WU425 (assembly GCF_021052305.1). Classification (NCBI taxonomy): domain Bacteria; kingdom Pseudomonadati; phylum Pseudomonadota; class Alphaproteobacteria; order Hyphomicrobiales; family Nitrobacteraceae; genus Bradyrhizobium; species Bradyrhizobium sp. WU425. The sequence goes on from NZ_CP088089.1 coordinate 2,087,763, forward strand.
TCATGATCGATCACCTCGCTCGGGCCGAACACGTCGTCGGGTTGGAATGCAGACGCCGGATCGGGCACGTCGATCTCGTCATCGATCCTGAATTTGTAGTTGCTGCCGACGGGCAGATTGGCAATCTCGGCGACATACCAGCCATCCTGCCGGCGCTGCATCGCGTGTCGTCTGCCGAGCAGGAGATCGACACGGCGCGCGGCAGGCGCCCACAGCCGGAACGATACGCCGTCCCTCGTCGGCCTCGCCCCGAAGGATGGCCTCATAGCGCCCCCGCGAAAGCGAGCACGGAGCGCGGCGGCGCCTTGCTGTCGCTCCCGGGCTGGAAGTCGATCGTATTCAGCTTGGCGTCGGTCGTGTTCAGGATCTGCTGCCAGCTCTTGTATTCAGTCATTTTTGGCAATTTGAATGCGATCTCTTCGGGGGCTGCGTTGAGTACGATAAAGATCGCGGCGCTGCCCGGTTCCATCGGCCCCATCACATAGGAGAGGAACCGCCCTTCCGGGAATTTCCAGTCGCTTTCCGTCATTTCGTCGCCGGCCGGCGTCAGCCACAGCGCGCCATAGGAGATGCCGTCCTTGGGGCGGCCGTCGAGCCAGCGATGGCTGCGAAGCTGCGAGAACCGGCGGCGGATATCGGCGAGTTCGGCGACAAAACCGACCATGTCGTCGCCGTCCTTGCCGAGATTGTCCCAGCCGACCCAGCCCACCTCGTTGTCCTGGCAATAGGCGTTGTTGTTGCCTGATTGCGAATTCCCGACCTCGTCGCCTGCGAGGATCAGCGGAATGCCCTGCGCCAGCATGAGGCAGGCCAGTACGTTCTTGCGAAGCTGCCGGCGCAAGCTGACGATTTGGGGATCGTCGGTCGGACCCTCGACACCGCAATTGTTGCTGTGGTTGTCGTTGGAGCCGTCGCGATTGTCCTCGCCATTGGCCTCGTTATGCTTCTCGTTGTAGCTGAAGAGATCGGCCAGGGTGAAGCCGTCATGCACGGTGATGTGGTTGATGCTGGCGCGCGGCCGCCGTCCGTCGTGGTTGAACAGGTCGGAGGACGCCGTCATGCGGCTGGAGATATCGCCGATCAGGCTGCCTTCGCCGCTCCAGTAGCGGCGCATGGCGCTGCGGTAACGGTCGTTCCACTCCGACCATTGCGAGGGAAATGCGCCCACCTGATAGCCGCCAAGGCCGAGATCCCAGGGTTCGGCGACGAGCTTGACGCTCGCCAGCACCGGGTCCTGGCGGATCGCGGTCAGGAACGAGCTGCCTCGATCATAACCGTTCGGTCCGCGGGCCAGCGTGGTGGCGAGGTCGAAACGGAAGCCGTCGACGTGGCAGACCTCGACCCAGTAGCGCAGTGAATCCATCACCATCTGCAGCACGCGCGGGTGGGTGAGGTTCACCGACGAGCCGCAGCCGGTAAAATCGTCGTAGTAGCGCGGGTTTTCGCGGTTCAGCCAGTAATAGGAGGCGTTGTCGATGCCGCGATAGCACAGCGTCGGACCGAGATGATTGCCCTCGGCGGTGTGATTGTAGACGACGTCGAGCATCACCTCGATGCCGGCATCGTGCAGACGTGCGATCGTGGTGCGGAAGGAATCGAGAGCGTTGTCCTGGGCGTAGCGCTGCTCGGGCGCGAAGAAGGACAGGGTGTTATAGCCCCAGTAGTTGACGAGCTTCTTCTCCACCAAGATGCGGTCGTCGACGAAGCTGTGCACCGGCAGAAGCTCTACCGTGGTGACGCCGAGCTTCTTCAGGTGCTCGATCATCGCGGGCGAGGACAGGCCGCCATAGGTGCCGCGCAAATTCGGCGGCACGTCGTCGCGCTTCTGTGTCAGTCCCTTGACGTGGGCCTCGTAGATGATGGTATCTTCCCAGGGAATGTTGGGCCGGATCTCGCGGCGGCCCCAGTTGAAGGTCTCGTCGACGACGACGGCCTTCGGCATGCCGCGCGCGTTGTCGCGCCGGTCGAACGACAGGTCTTCGCGCGGGCTTCCGGTGCGATAGGCGAAATGCGCGTCACTCCAGACCAGCCGCCCGGAAAGCCGCTTGGCATAGGGGTCTAGCACGAGCTTGTTGGCATTGAAGCGGTGGCCGTGCTCCGGCTCGTAGGGGCCATGCACGCGGTAGCCGTAGAGCTGGCCGGGCGAGACGTCGTTGAGATAGCCGTGCCAGACATCCTCGGTGCGCTCCGGCAGCTCGACGCGCTCGAGTTCGCGGCGGCCCTGCATGTCGAACAGGCACAGCTCGACCTTCTGCGCGTTGGCGGAGAACAGCGCGAAATTGGTGCCGCGTCCGTCCCAGCTTGCGCCGAGGCGTGCGGGCGATCCAGCAGTCAGGCGCATCGTTCAGCTTTCCGGAACGAGGAAGATCGCGGCGAGCGGCGGAATGGTGAGGCGGAGCTCGCCATTGACGGCGTGGACTTCGCCGATGTTGCCGACATTGCTGCCGCCGTAATGGGCGGAGTCCGAGTTGAACACTTCCTTCCACTTGCCACCGAACGGCGCGCGAACGCGGTAATTGCGATAGACATTGGGTGAGAAGTTGACGATCACCATGCACCGGGCGTGCTCGTCAAATCCCTTGCGCAGCCAGGCGAACACGTTGCGGTTGGCGTCGTCGGTGATCAGCCATTCGAAGCCGGCCTGCTCGCAGTCCATCTGGTGCAGGGCGGGCACCGCACGATAGAGCCGGTTGAGATCGCGGATCAACGCCTGGATGCCTGAATGGGGCTTGTACTCGAGCAAGTGCCAGTCGAGCGATTGGTCGTGATTCCATTCTCGGCTTTGCGCGATCTCGGCGCCCATGAACAGCAGCTTCTTGCCGGGATGGCCGAACATGAAGCTGTAATAGGCGCGCAAATTCGCGAAGCGCTGCCATTCGTCGCCGGGCATGCGCCCGAGGATAGAGCGCTTGCCGTGCACGACTTCGTCGTGCGACAGCGGCAGGACGAAGTTCTCCGAGAAGGCGTAGTGCAGGCCGAACAGGATGTCGCCGTGATGATGCTTGCGGTGGATCGGGTCCTTGCTGATGTAGTTCAGCGTGTCGTGCATCCAGCCCATATTCCACTTGTAGCCGAAGCCGAGCCCTCCGAATTCGACCGGGCGCGAGACCTGCGGCCAGGCGGTGGACTCTTCGGCGGCCGTGGTCGCCTGCGGGAAACGCGCGAACAGCTCGGTGTTGAAGCGGCGCAGGAACGCGATCGCCTCGATGTTCTCCCGGCCGCCATGCTGGTTCGGAATCCACGCGCCGGGCGGACGGCTGTAGTCGAGGTAGAGCATGGACGCGACGGCATCGACGCGCAGTCCGTCGATCGCGTAGCGCTCGAGCCAGAACAGCGCGTTCGAGACCAGGAAGTTCGTCACTTCGGTGCGGCCGTAATTGTAGATCAGCGTGCCCCAATCGAGATGCCGGCCCTGGAGCGGATTGGCGTGCTCGTACAGCGCTGTGCCGTCGAAGCTGCCGAGCCCGTGCGGATCGTCCGGGAAGTGGCCGGGCACCCAGTCGAGCAGCACGCCGACGCCCTCGCGGTGGCAGGCATCGACCAGCGCGGCAAAATCCTCCGGCGTGCCGAAGCGGCTGGTCGGCGCATACAGCCCGGTCGGCTGATAGCCCCACGAGCCGTCGAAAGGATGCTCGCTGACGGGGAGGAATTCGAGATGGGTGAAGCCCATGTCGCGGGCGTAGGCCGGCAGCTGCTCGGCCAGCTCGCGATAGGTCAGCCATTCATTGCCGTTCTTGCGCCGCCATGAGCCGAGATGGACCTCGTAGATCGACATCGGCGCGGACAACGCGTTGATGCCGTCGGGCGCCGGTCGCGGCCGCGGCAGATGCGCTTCGTCGAACACGATGGAAGCGGTCTTCGGGCGCACCTCGCTTGCAAAGGCCATCGGATCGGATTTCAGCGGAAGCAGATGGCCGTGCGGTCCGATAATTTCGAACTTGTAGTGGTCGCCGGCCTTGGCGTGCGGGATGAACAATTCCCAATAACCCGCGCCGCGCACCCGCATCGGATGGCGCCGTCCGTCCCAGAAATTGAAGTCGCCGACGACGGAGACACGCCGGGCGTTGGGCGCCAGCACCACGAAGCCGATGCCATCGATGCCTTCGAGCCGCATCGGATGCGCGCCGAGCTTGTCGTAAAGGCGCTGGTGGGTGCCTTCGCCGAGCAGATAGAGGTCGAAATCGGTCAGGATCGGCGGAAAGCGATAGGTGTCCTCGAATTCGATGACGTTGTCGCCGAACTTCGCGCGGAGCTGGTAGTGCTTCGCGCCGTTCGGCAGAGCGCCGATGAACAGGCCGGCATCATGGACGCGATCGAGCTTCGCCACCTCGCCGTGCTCGCCCACCGCCTCGACGTTGGAAGCATCGGGAAGAAACGCGCGCACCACGCTCTTGTCGCCCTCGGGATGCAGCCCGAGATAGTGGAACGGATCGGAGTGGCGACCCTCGATGATCGCATAGGCCTCGGCAGGGAGTTTAGGCATGGGCTTCGCTCTCGATACTGGACAGAATGCGAAGCAGTCCGGACAGCGGCGCATGGAGCCCCTCAGGCCGGTGGGACAGCTCGTACTCTACTTCCTCGAACGCTTGATCAAGCAGGAAAAACCTTAACAGGCCAGCCGCAGATTGCGGATCTTCCGGCCACAGCCGCCGATCGGTCATGGCTTCGCGGTAGGCGGTGAGGAACGTCGCGGTGGTGCGCTCGCGCCATTCGTCGAGCGCAGCCGTGAGACGGCCCTGTTCGTCGGAGGCGCCCGTGAGCGCGCGGTGAAGCGCCGCGTTAACCGAAAGATCAATCGAGCGGATCAGGCCGGCAACGTCACGCGCCGCAGGCAGCTTGCGCCGCTTGTCGGCCAGCGGCAAACGCGGATCTCCGTCGAAGTCGATGATGAAGATATCGTCCTTCACAATCAGAGTTTGCCCGAGGCGGAAATCGCCATGATGACGGATGTTCAACCCGCCGAGCTCGGAAGGTAAGAGCGCGTTGAGCCGGCCGGACAGGGTCGCGCGCTCCGCGGCGAGCTGATTGATCAGCGGTCGGTCCACCTCCCGCAGGCGGTCGGTGCTGGCGGCCAGCCGCTCGAAAACCCGCTCGGCCCGTGTCTCGAGCTCGGATGACCAGCGCTTGACGTGTGCGGAGCCAATGGGCTCCGGCGCGAGATCTCCGGGCTTTGCAGCGGCCAGAGCCACATGCAGCTCGGCGAGCCGTCGGCCGATCTGCGTAATGAAGTGCAGATAGGGCGCTTGCTCCTGGGTCTCGCGGGGCATCTCGCCCGGTGGCAGCACCCGTTGCTCGTCGATATAGCGGTCGAGATAGCCCGCGGTGACGCCCCAGCCGTCGCCCTGGTTCTCGACATAGGCGTGCAGCACGCCGACTGCGCTGCGACGGTCGTCTTCGACCAGCTCGACGCTGCCGAGCAGTGCCGGCGTATTGGCAAAGCGGGCGATCTCGGTGAGGTAGGAGCCGATCTCGATCTCGGGATTGATGCCGGCTTCGAGCTGACGATAGATCTTGGCGACATACTGGTTGTCGACCAGCGCGGTGCTGTTCGACTGCTCGATCGTGCGGATGCGTTCGGGCTCCTTGATGGTGTACTCGGCAAACCGGCTGGTCGCCTTGAACTCCAGCCGCAGATTGTTTTCTTCCACCACCAGGTTCTGCGACAGATTGCGCAGGAACAGGCCGATGAAGATCTGCTCGGTTGCCACGTCCAGCAGCGTCCCTTCGCGGGCCCCCTGACGCACGGCGGCGAGCGCCCTGGGATTGAAGCGTTCGCGGTCGAAGCGCACCCATTCGATCTGCATCGGCAGCACGTAGCGCGTGGTGACGTCGCCCTGCGCCGCCTCGAAGAACGCGATCCAGGGCCTGTTGTCGCCGATGTCGCAGAACGGCACCGCCGAGGTCAGCGTCGGCTTGATGTGCTTGGGATTGTGCTCCGGATACCAGCGCGTGCGCGACAGGAATCCCGGCAGCACCTCGTGCTCGAACACGCCGCGCTCGCGCGCCAGCGACACCCAGGTCGAGTTCACCGGCACCACCAGCGTCTCGAATTCGGGCACTGCGCGCGGCGTCACCGGCTCGGACTTGTCGCGCTCGGTGAGCTGGAACCAGTAGAAGCCATAGGGCCCCAGCGTGACCATGTAGGGCAGTTCGCCGATCGCCGGAAAACGCGTGCGGCCGAGCATCTCCTGCGGGATGCGGTCCTTCCAGGGCGACAGATCGAGCTCGGTCGCCTGGGCCGCGCGCGACAGATTGGCGACGCAGAGGATCACCTCGTCGCGGTACTGCCGGACATAGGCCAGCACGGCGCGGTTGGCCGGGCGGATGAAGGTCATGGTGCCGCGGCCGAAGGCGAGCGTCGATTTGCGCACCGAGATCAGACGCTTGGTCGCGCTGAGCAGCGAGGATAGGCTGCGCGACTGCGCCTCCACGTTCACCGATTCATAGCCGTAGACCGGATCCATGATCAGCGGCGCGTAGAGGCGGGCCGGGTCGCAGCGCGAGAAGCCGCCGTTGCGGTCCGGGCTCCACTGCATCGGCGTGCGCACGCCGTTGCGGTCGCCGAGATAGATGTTGTCGCCCATCCCGATCTCGTCGCCGTAGTAGATGATCGGCGTGCCGGGGAAGGACAGCAGCAGCGAGTTCATCAGCTCGATCTTGCGCCGGTCGTTGTCCATCAGCGGCGCGAGGCGCCGGCGGATGCCGACATTGATGCGGGCGCGCGGATCGTTGGCGTAGGTGGTCCACAGATAGTCGCGCTCGACGTCGGTCACCATCTCCAGCGTCAGCTCGTCATGGTTGCGCAGGAACAGCGCCCATTGGCAGCTCGCCGGAATATCCGGCGTCTGGCGCAGAATGTCGGTGATCGGGAAACGGTCCTCCTGCGCGATCGCCATGTAGATGCGCGGCATCAGCGGGAAGTGATAGGCCATGTGGCACTCGTCGCCGCGGCCGAAATATTCCTGCACGTCCTCCGGCCATTGATTGGCCTCGGCCAGCAGCAGCTTGCCCTTGGAGTAGGAATCCAGCTCGTGGCGGAGCCGCTTGATGATGGCATGCGTCTCGGGGAGGTTCTCGTTCGAGGTACCTTCGCGCTCGCAGAGATAGGGAATGGCGTCCAGACGGAAGCCGTCGACGCCGGCGTCCAGCCAGCGCTTCATCACCTGGATCAGCGCGCTGACGACGCGCGGATTGTCGAAATTGAGATCCGGCTGGTGCGAGAAGAAGCGGTGCCAGTAGAACGCGCCGGCCTCGTGATCCCAGGTCCAGTTCGACTTCTCCGTGTCGGTGAAGATGATACGGGTGCCCTGGTATTTCTGGTCGGTGTCGCTCCAGACATACCAGTTGCGGGCGCTCGAGCCTGCCGGGCTGCGGCGAGCACGCTTGAACCAATTGTGCTGGTCCGAGGTGTGGTTGACGACGAGCTCGGTGATGACGCGCAAGCCTCGCTTCTGGGCCTCCTGGATGAAGCGCTTGAAATCCTTCATCGTCCCGAAATCGGGATTGACCGAACCGTAGTCGGCGATGTCGTAGCCGTCGTCGCGGCCGGGCGAGGGATAGAACGGCAGCAGCCAGAGCGCGGTGACGCCGAGCTCCTGGAGATAGGGCAGCTTCTCGGTCAGCCCGGCGAAGTCGCCGATGCCGTCATTGTTGCTATCGGCAAACGCCTTGACGTGAAGCTGATAGATAATGGCGTCCTTGTACCAGAGCTCGTCCACGATCTCGGCAGCCTCGGCTTTCTTGGTGTCGACGGAAGACAATACATTCATGGCGTGCGCCCTTACGCCAGGCAGCGGAACAGCAGCGCGGGATCGCGCTCGGGATCGATACGCAATTTGATCCCGCCCCATTCGATGCGGGCCTGTTCGCCGGTGAGGAGGTTTTCGAGTGCCGACACATGGTGTCGCTGCCCGCCGGCGTCAACCGTGACGTCGCCGAGCGGCAACCAGAATTCGCGCACGTGGCACGAGAGCGCAACCACGGCCACGACGATGTTGGCCGGGTCGGTCGCTTCCTTGACGAAGGCGATCGTCTCGCCGTCTTCGATGCCGAGGAAGCGCAGGTTCGCCGTCTGCTGAAGCGCAGCATTCTCGTTGCGGATGCGATTGATCTCCGTGATGTAGGCCTTGATGTGGCCGGGCTTGTTCCAGTCGCGCTGCTTGATCTGGTATTTCTCGGAGTTGAGATATTCCTCGCGGCCGGGCATCGCGTCGTGCTCCAGCAGCTCGAACCCGCTGTAGACGCCGTAATTGCCGGACAGCGTCGCCGCCAGCGCGACGCGCGATTTGAACGCCCATGTCTCGCCGCCCTGGAGATGATAGGGCAAAAGATCGGGCGTATTCACGAACAGGTTCGGCCGATAGAAGTCACGTTCGGGATAGCGCGTCAGCTCGCCGAGATATTGCTCCAGCTCCCACTTCGCCGTGCGCCAGGGGAAATAGCTGAACGATTGCGCAAAGCCGAGCTTGGCGAGGCCCTTCATCAGCTTCGGGCGCGCGAACGTCTTGGAAAACAGGATCACCTCGGGATGCCGGCGGCGGATGTCACGGATCAGCCACTCCCAGAAGGCGAGCGGCGCGGTGTCGTGATTGTCGATGGCGAAGATGGTGACGCCGTGGTCGATCCAGAACAGCATGGCGTCGCGAAACGCGTTCCACAGTCCAGCCCGGTCGACGGACGCGAAATCGGGGATGACGATATCGGAATAGGGCCCGTCAGCCGTCCGCACCGACCGATCCGGGCGCCATTTGAACCATTCCGGATGCTGCGTCAGCCACGGGTGGTCCGGCGAGCATTGCACGGCGAAGTCGAGCGCGAGTTCGAGGCCGTATTCCAGGCAGGTCGCGACCAGCGCGCGAAAATCCTCGATCGTGCCGAGTTCGGGGTGCAGCGCGTCGTGCCCGCCCTCGATGGCGCCGATCGCATAAGGCGAGCCGGGATCGCCGTCGCCCGCCACCGGCATGTTGTTGCGGCCCTTGCGCCGGGTGCGGCCAATGGGATGGATCGGCGTGAAGTACAGCACGTCAAAGCCCATCGCGGCGATGTCGGGCACGCGCGCGATGCAGTCGCGAAGCGTGCCATGCTGTCCTGGCACCACGCTCTGGCTGCGCGGCATCATCTGATACCAGGCGCCGAAGCGTGCCTTGTCGCGGTCGACGAACAGTGGGAATAGCGCCGAGCGCGTGAGATCAGGCCGCAACTGGCTCTCGGCCATGGCTGCGCCGAGCTCGGTTGCCAGCAGCGGGGCAACGTCGCCGGTCTGAAGATAGTCCTCGCATCGCCTGACGATGACGGCGGCAGCGTCCTGCTGCGCGCCATGCGCCTTGGTCAAAAGGCCGGCGCCCTCGATCGCATCGAGCGTGACGTCGGCACCGGAGCGCTGCTTGCGCGCGACCGCGTGCGACCAGGTGGCGAATTCGTCGGTCCAGGCTTCGATCGCATAGACATATTTGCCGGGCTCGACGGGTGTGAACGCGCCGGACCAGCGGTCATTGCCGTGAGGGATCATCGGCTCGCTCTGCCATTCGCGGTCCTGCTCCTGTCGCCAGATCAGCGCTGCGCCGATCACGGCGTCGCCGTCCCGGTAGATGTCGGCCCAGACCTCGACCGGTTCGCGCGCGATCCGCTTCACGGGGAAGCGCCCGCCGTCGATCAGGGGATAGACGTCCTCGATGAGGAAAGTGCTGCCGGCTGCGGCACTCTCGACAGTTTGAATTGTCTTGTTCACGGTGATGCCATTGACAAGAAAGCAGGAGCCCGTTTCCCTTGCCGGGAACCTACGCTTGATACCACTATAGAAAGCCGCTTGTGTGTCATTGGTTCCCTGGGGAACGGCAGGCGCGGCTCGCGAGTTAACCCTGACTAACCTCTTCCGCGACCTCGTTAAAATCGATGCCCCCGGCCACAAAATGGCCTGCAAGCTGCGTGCCGAATGGATCTTTTAGCTCAAGCCCGGATCAAGGGCGTTCAATCCGAATTCGTCGATGCCCTCGGAAAGCTGCGGGTCACCGATCCCGTGGCCCTCAAATCCATCCTCGACGCCTTGCCGGAAAAGCGGGTTTACCGCTTCGTCAGCGGGCCTGTGGTGGTACGCGCCTTGGGCCATCCGCGCACCGAATTGGTGACGATCGGTGCGCCGCCGCTCAAATGGAAGATGACCGGCAACGGCAATTTGATCGCGCAAGGTGAGACGCGCGAGCCCGTGATTGCCTGGCCGGCCGGCCTGCCGCTCGGCTATCACCGGCTGACGCTGACGGATGCCGGAGGCGTGACGGAAGAGGTGCCGATGATCGTGGCGCCGGAGCGGGCCTTCGGCGGCGATTTCGACCGGGGCTGGCTGCTTGCCGTGCAGCTCTACAGCGTCCGCTCGGACCGCAATTGGGGCATCGGCGATTTCACCGACCTCGCCGGTCTGGTCCGGCTCGCGAAGCAGTTGGGCGCCGACGGCGTCGGGCTCAATCCCCTGCATGTGTTGTTCGATGACCATCCGGCCGATTGCAGCCCCTATTCGCCGAACAGCCGGCTGTTTCTCAATCCGCTCTATATCGACGTCGAGGCGATCCCGGAATTTTCCCCCGACCTCGTCCCCGATGCGGCCGCGACCGCCGCGCGGCTCCGCGACGGTGATCGTGTGCCCTATCCGGACATGGCGGCCTTGAAATGGTTGGCCTTGCGTGCCGCCTTCGACAGCTTCGTGAAAACCGCGAGCGGCGTCCGCCGCAACCAGTTCGACGCCTTCCGGGCGGCTCGCGCGCCGCTGTTGTCCCGTTTTGCCTGCTTCGAGGTGCTACGCCATCGCTTTGCGGCGCCGTGGTGGGAATGGCCGCAGGAATGGCAACAGCCGGATGAGACGAAATGCGCCGAGCTGCGCAACGGCCCGGACAAGCACGAGGTCGAGTTCGTCGAATTCGTGCAATGGACCGCCGATAGCCAGTTGCATGCGGCCAAGGAGCTGGCCGGCCAGCTCGGCATGCGGGTCGGGCTCTATCTTGACGTTGCCGTCGGCGTGCAGTCGAACGGCTTCGATGCTTGGAACGAACAGGGGGCGATCTCCCGTCATCTCGCCGTCGGCGCGCCGCCGGACGTGCTCAATACCATTGGCCAGGATTGGGGCTTGGCCGGCTTCAATGCCGGCGGCCTGGAGGCGCAATCCTTCGTGCCATTCGCCGATATGCTCGCGGCTTCGATGCGCCATTCCGGAGCCATCCGTCTCGATCACGTGCTCGGCTTGAAGCGGCTTTATCTGGTGCCGCGCGGCTTCAAGCCCGACAACGGCGCCTATGTGCAGATGCCGTTCGAGGCGCTGCTGGCGACCGTGGCGCGGGAGAGCGCGGCCCATAAGTGCATTGTGATCGGCGAGGACCTCGGCACGGTGCCGGAAGGTTTTCGCGAGACCATGCAGGATTTCGGCATCTGGTCCTACCTCGTCATGATGTTCGAGCGCGACGATGCCGGTCACTTCCGGCCCGTCGATCACTACCGGCCCAACGCGCTGGTGACGTTGAACACGCATGATCTGTCGACCTATGCCGGCTGGCGCTCTTTCAGCGATCTCAGGATGAAGCGCTCGCTCGGGCTCGATCCGGGCGAGAACGATCAGGCCCGCTGGGATGCGCTCGGCCTGCTCGACGAGATCCTGCGTGCCAACGGCATCCGTGCCAATGATGTCTATTCGGTGCTCGCCTTCCTGTCGCGCACGCCGTCGCGGCTGCTTGCGGTGTCGCTGGAGGATCTGCTCGGCGTGATCGACCAGCCCAACATTCCCGGTACGATTGACGAGCATCCGAACTGGCGCCAGCGCCTGCCTGTGACGCTCGACAAGATCGTTTCGAAGGTCGATGTCGCAGCCTTGAAGGCCGCGACACGGGAACGCTCGTTACCCGGCGGGCGTTGATCGCCGGGGTCTCCGGACGTCGTTTTCGAGGCTCGCACGACATTGTCTCAGAGGATTGAAGATTATGCGCTGATCGGCGACTGCGAGACCGCGGCGCTGGTCGGCCGCAACGGCTCGATCGACTGGCTGTGCTGGCCGGCCTTCGATTCCGATGCCTGCTTTGCAGCGCTCCTCGGCACGCACAAGAACGGCCGCTGGCTGATCGCGCCGAGCGAGGACGTCACCGCGACGTCGCGCCGCTATCTCGGTGACACCCTCATCCTCGAAACGCGCTTTGAGACTGACGGCGGCACCGTTGCGCTGATCGACTTCATGCCGCCGCGCGGCAAGGCCTCCGACATCGTGCGGCTGGTCCGCGGTGTCAGCGGCAAGGTGAAGATGCGGATGGAGCTCGTCATCCGCTTCGGCTTCGGCGTCGACATCCCGTGGGTGCGGCGGATCGACCATTCCCTTCTGGCGGTCGCCGGGCAGGACATGACCGTGCTGCGGACACCGGCCAAGACCCGAGGCGAGGATCTGACCACGGTTTCCGATTTCGAGGTGAAGGCCGGCGAGACCGTGCCATTCGTGCTGACCTACGGCCCCTCGCATCTCGAGCCGCCCGCGCCAATCGATCCGGAGGTCGCACTCAAGGAGACCGAGAAATTCTGGCAGGACTGGTGCAGCCACTGCAATCGCGATGGCGACTATCGCGACCTGATCGTGCGCTCGCTGATCACACTCAAGGCGCTGACCTTCGCTCCGACCGGCGGCATCGTCGCGGCGCCGACCACCTCGTTGCCGGAGAAGCTCGGCGGCGCCAGGAATTGGGACTACCGCTTCTGCTGGCTGCGCGATGCCACCTTCACGCTGCTGGCGCTGATGAACTCGGGTTACACCGAGGAAGCCTCGGCCTGGCACAATTGGCTGTTGCGTGCGGCGGCAGGCTCACCGGCGAACATGCAGATCATGTACGGCATCTGGGGCCAGCGGCGGCTGCTGGAATGGGAGGCCGGTTGGCTCGATGGCTACGAGGGCGCACAGCCGGTGCGCGTCGGCAATGCCGCGCATGCGCAGCTCCAGCTCGACGTCTACGGCGAACTGATCGACGCCTTCCACCAATCGCGGATGGCCAAGCTCAAGCTCGACGACGAGAGCTGGGCGCTGGAATGCGCCGTGCTCAAGCATCTCGCCGAAGTCTGGGACCAGCCCGATCACGGCATCTGGGAGCGGCGCGGACAGCCGAAGCACTATGTCTTCTCCAAGGTGATGACCTGGGTCGCCTTCGACCGCGGCATCAAGAGCGCCGAGACCTTCGGCTTCAAGGCGCCGCTGCTGCACTGGCGCACCTTGCGCGACGCCATTCATCGCGACGTCTGCAACCGGGGCTTCGACGCGGAGGAGAATGCCTTCGTGGAGTCCTACGGCTCGAAGCTGCTCGATGCCAGCGTGCTGCTGCTGCCGTCCGTTGGCTTCCTGGAAGCGTCGGATCCGCGCATTCGCGGCACCATCGCGGCGATGGAAAAGCACATGATGCCTGACGGCTTTGTGCTGCGGCACGATCCGCGCGAAGTGTCCGAGGAGAAGCAGCCGATCGAGGGCGCCTTCCTCGCCTGCAGCCTGTGGCTGGCAGATGCCCATGTACTGGCGGGCGATCTCGACAAGGCGCAAGCGTTGTTCGATCGCGTGGTCGGTGTCGCGAATGATGTGGGACTGCTGGCCGAGGAATATGATTCAGGCGCCAGGCGTCAGACCGGCAATTTCCCGCAGGCGCTGACTCATATCGCGCTGGTCAACACCGCGCATAACCTGTCGGCCGCAAGGCAGGGCAGCAAGAAGCCCGCGATGCAGCGGTCGAAGCAGTGACCTAGGTGACCTCGTTCCGCTTCAAAATCATCTCCATCGCTTCCGCAAAACCGTCCTGCTCGTTGGTCGCGGTGACGTGGGTCGCCTGGTCCTTGACGTTGTCGGCCGCATTGCCCATTGCGATCGAAACGCCGCTGACGCGAAACATCGCGAGGTCGTTCTGCATGTCGCCGATGGTGGCGACCGCGTCCGTTGAAATGCCGAGGCGCTTGGCCATGGCTTGCACGAATGTGCCCTTGTCGAAGCCGGGCGGGGTGATGTCGAGGTAATAGGTCTGCGAGCGCACCGCCATCGCCTCGCTGCCGAGCGCCTTCTGCATCGCCTTCTCGCAAGCTTCGAGGCCGGCTGCATCGGCGCTGGCCCCGACGATCTTGCAGGCGCTCGCGAGATACGGCGAGAAATCCGTCACGATGGTCGGGTCGGAGCGGATGGTGTGCTGCTCATGTGCCACGTATTGGCCATCAGGCTTGTCGATCAGCCATTTGTCGGTGGTGAACAGCCAGATGTCGGCGCCGAAGTCCCGCAGAATTTGCAAGCTTCGCTCGGCCGCCGCGGCGGGGACGAGATGCTGTTCGACCGGATTCATCTCGGGGTCGACGATCGAGGAGCCGTTGAACGGGCCGACCGGCAGCCAGAGCGCCAGCGGTTCGATCAGGAAACGCATGCCGATCGCGGGGCGGCTCGACGTAATCGTGAAGCCGATGCCGGCCCGGTGCAGACGCTGAACCGCGGACCTCGCGCGGTCGGTCAGCGTCTTGTCCTTGGTCAGCAGCGTACCGTCGACGTCGGAGACGACGAGCGAGATTTTTGTCATGACGGTCCCTTGGGTGTTTCTTGGGTGTTTGGCCTCAGCGTTTCGCGCCGCCCAGTTTCAACTGCCGCACCGCGCCGTCCACGATCGCTTCCACGGATTCGTCGATCGAGACTGTGATCACGTGCTCGCCAGCCTCCGGCGGCTCCAGCGTGTTGAACTGGCTCGTCAGCAGGCCGGGCGGCATAAAGTGCCCCTTGCGTTGCGCCAGGCGTGCGGCGATCAGCTCCTTCGTGCCCCTCAGGAAGATGAAGCGGACGTCGTCGCGTCCGCGCAGGAGCACGTCCCGATAGGTATGCTTCAGCGCCGAGCAGGCGATGATGACGTGCTCGCCCTTGTCACAGACCCTCGCGATCTCGTCGGCAATGGCGTTGAGCCAGGGCCAGCGGTCCTCGTCGGTGAGGGGATGGCCGGCCCGCATCTTCTCGACATTGCTGGCGGGATGAAAGCTGTCGCCGTCCTCGAAACGCCAGCCGAGGCGCTCGCCGAGCGCTTTTGCAACCGTGCTCTTGCCCGAGCCCGACACGCCCATCACGATCAATGCACAAGGTGCTTCAACGCCCGCCACGAATTCCCTCCGGAAGCGCGGCCTGGTCGACCAGCCAGACGGTCTCGCCATTCGAGCGCGCGCGTACAACCGGCAGAGTCTCGCCATTGAGCAGGCGCGTCAAGATCGGCTGCTTGTCGTGCCCCGCTATCTCGAACAGCATTTCGCGGCAGGACGCCAGCGCGGGCAGGGTGAGCGAGACCCGCGGCACGAAGGGGGCAACATTGGCCTTGGGGACGCCGACCACCCAGCGTCCCATCTCCTCGATCGCGGGGTAGCCCGGGAAGAGCGAAGCCGTGTGGCCGTCCGGCCCCGCGCCCATCAAGACCATGTCGAACAGCGGCCGTGCCGGATCCAGGCTTTCCGCGCCGTAGAAAGCCTGCAACTCGCGCGCATAGGCCTCGGCGCTCTGATCAGGGTCGTCAGCCGTCGTCGGGATCGGGTGAACATGGCCGGAGGGCGCGTTGCGATCGAGAAAGGTCGCGCGCGCGACCGCCATGTTGTTGAGGGGATCGCTTTCGGGCACGAAGCGCTCGTCACCGATGAACCAGTGCACGCGCTCCCACGGGATTTTTTCGCGCCAAGCCTCGCTGCCCAGCAGCTGGTAGAGCCTCTTTGGGCTGGAGCCGCCGGTCAGGCAGATCGCAATGCGCCCGGGATTGGCCGCGATTCGCGCCATCACCCGTCCGGCCGCGGTCCGCGCGAGAGCCTCGGCGTCGGCCTCGACGATCAGCTTCGGCTGTCCGGCCGTCGCCGTCACGAAAATTTACGCCAGCTTCGGCCGTCGCGGCGGAGCAATTCATCGGCGCAGGCGGGGCCGTCGCTGCCGGCTTGATAGGTCTCGATGCCGTTGCTGCCCGCGTTCTTCCAGGCGTCAAGGAACGGCTGCACCGCCTCCCATCCGGCTTCGATGCCGTCGGCACGCTGGAACAGGATGTTGTCGCCGATCATACAGTCGTAGATCAGCGTCTCGTAGCCGGTCGAGGGATCGGCCCGGAAATAGTCGCCATAGCGGAACTTCATCTCGACGCCGTCGATGGTGACGCTCGGCCCCGGGATCTTGGCGTTGAACTGGAGCTCGATGGTCTCGGTCGGTGCGATGCCGATCGTGAGGAAGTTCTGAGAGAGACGATCGACAGCCGTGCCTGAGAACATCGACAGCGGCGCCTGCTTGAACTTGATCGCGACTTCGGTGCGCTTGTGGCCGAGCGCCTTGCCGGTGCGCAAATAGAACGGCACGCCGGCCCAGCGCCAATTGTCGATCATCAGCTTCAGCGCGACATAGGTCTCGGTAGTGCTGCCGGGTTTGACGTCCTCGGTCTTGCGATAGTCCGGGATCTCATCGTCGCCGATGCGCCCTGCGAGATATTGGGCGCGCACCGAGCTCTTCAGCGCTTCCTCTTCGCTCGGGCGCTGAATCGAGGTCAGAATCTCGGCCTTCTCGGAGCGCACGGAATGGGCGTCGAAACGCGCCGGCGGCTCCATCGCGACCAGCGACATCAGCTGGAACAGGTGGTTCGGCACCATGTCGCGTAGCGCGCCGGTGGCGTCGTAGAAGCCGCCGCGATGGCCGACGCCGAGCTTTTCCTCCACCGTGATCTGGATGTGATCGATATGGTTGCGATTCCAGATCGGCTCGAACATGCCGTTGGCAAAGCGCAGCACCAGGATGTTCTGCACCGTCTCCTTGCCGAGATAGTGATCGATCCGGTAGATCTGGTGCTCGTCCATGATCTTCAGCAGCTCGCCATTCAGCGCGCGCGCCGAGGCGAGGTCGGTGCCGAACGGCTTTTCGATCACCAGGCGCCGCCACGCCCCGTTCTCCTTCATCATGCCGGTGCGGCCGAGCTCGCGCGCGGTCGGCGCGAACGCAGCCGGCGGGGTCGCGAGATAGAACAGCCGGTTGCCGCCGGTATCCTGCGCGCATTCCAGGGAATCCAGATGCTCACGCAGGCGATCAAAGGATGGCGGATCCTTTGCGTCGGCTTCGACGAAGGTCACGCATTCCAGCAGCTTCTTGGCAATGTCATCGTCCACCGGCCGGGTCGCGAACTGGCGCAAGCCCTTCAATAGGCTGTCGCGCAGCTCGTTGTCCGACTGGCCCCGGCGGGCGACGCCGACCACGCAGAACTTTTCGGGTAACAGATGCTCGGCCGCCAGATTGTAGAGCGATGGCATCACCAGCCGATGGGTGAGGTCGCCGGTGACACCAAAGATGACGAAGGCGCAATTTTCCGGCTTGCGCTTGGCTTGCGGGTCTTTTGTCACGAACTACTGGCCTTCGCTCTGCTAATTGCTATTTCGGCTTCGAAGCGGCCGGCTGCTTCGGCTCCTTGTGGCCGCCGAAGCCGGCTCGCATCGCTGAGAGAATTTTCTCGGCGAAAGTGTGTTCCTTGCGGGAACGGAAACGTGCGAACAGCGCCGCGGTCAGGACTTCGGCCGGCACGGCCTCGTCGATCGCCGCGTTCACGGTCCAGCGTCCTTCGCCGGAATCCTCCACGAAACCCGAATACTCCGCCAGTGCAGGGCTATCCGCGAGCGCGGTCGAGGTAAGGTCGAGCAGCCACGACGGGATCACGCTGCCACGCCGCCACACCTCGGCGATATCGGCGAGATCGAAATCGTAACGATGATCCGCCGGCAAGGCCTCGATGTTGGCGTTCTTGAGGATGTCAAAACCTTCGGCGTAGGCCTGCATCAGGCCGTATTCGATACCGTTGTGGATCATCTTGACGAAATGACCGGCGCCGACGGGGCCGGCATGGATGTAGCCCTGCTCGATGCGGGGATCGCGCCCCTCACGTCCCTCCGTGCGCGGAATGTCGCCGGCGCCGGGCGCGAGCGCGGCGAAGATCGGATCGAGCCGATCGACCACCTGTTTCTCGCCGCCGATCATCATGCAATAGCCGCGGTCGAGGCCCCAGACGCCGCCGGAGGTGCCGACGTCGACATAGTGGATGCCGCGCTCCTTCAGCGCCTTGCCGCGGCGGACGTCGTCCTGCCAGAACGTGTTGCCGCCGTCGATGATGACGTCGCCTTCCTGCATCGCGCCCGCGATCGTGTCGATCGTGGTCTCGGTGATGTGGCCGGCCGGCAGCATCACCCAGGCCGTGCGCGGCCGCTCCAGTTTCGCAATGAACTCTTCGAGCGTCGCCGAGCCGACCGCGCCGTCTGCCGCAAGGCCGGCGACGGCCTTGGCGTCCTTGTCGTAGACCACGGTCGAATGTCCCTGGCGCATCAGTCGGCGAACGATATTGCCGCCCATCCGGCCGAGGCCGATCATGCCGAGTTGCATTTGAAGAATTCCCTTAGTTCAGTGCCTCGTTGAGCGCCGCATTGAGCGCCGCGAGGCCCTTCTTGAGCCCGCCCTTCAAGTGGACCCGCAGCGCGCGCCGGCCGCGCTCGGTAAGCACGTCGAAGTCGCCGCGCGCCTGCGCGGCCTTGATGACGCCGAAGCTGGCCTTCTGGCCCGGCACCGGCAGGTCCCTGGCATCGTCGGCGGTGATCTGGAGGAACACACCGCTGTCCGGCCCGCCTTTGTAGGCTTGCCCCGTCGAGTGCAGGAAGCGGGGGCCGAACTCGGCGCAGGTCGCAACGTGTCGTTTCTCGCGCACCTCGAGCCGCATGGCCTGGAGCGCGTCGATCGTCGCCTTGTCGCGGGCGATGTAGCCGAGCAGGGCGACATAGTCGCCATGATTGGAGCGCGACAGATGCGCCTTCAGCCAGGAGGTGAGGTCGCCGTTGGCGCCGGCAGCGCGCAGGGCTGCGGCATTGGTCTCGTCGGTGTAGAGATCGGCCTCGGTGGTGCTGACCACCGGCTGCTCGGCCGGCAGCGCGCCGGTCTTTTCGAACGAGGCGGTGAGCTCTCGGGTCTTGATCTTGGCCGCTTCCACGTCCGGCTGGTCGAACGGGTTGATGCCGAGGATGCTGCCCGCGACCGCCGTTGCCATCTCGAAGCGGAAAAACTCCTGGCCGAGATGGTCGATCGACTTCATCACGATGCGCACGACGGGATGGCCGGCCGCTTCGATCGCAGCAAGCTGCGAGTCATGGGCGGCGTCCGCTTCGCCCTCGATACGGATGTCGATGAAGAGCCGGTCATTGCCGTAGACCGCCGGCTCGCCCAGCGGCTCGCCGTCGATCGGGATCAGGCCCTTGCCGTCCTTGCCGGTCGATTCCGCGATGAGCTGCTCGGCCCAGGCGCCGAAATCGGCAATCTTCTTCGACGACAGGATCGTCACCTTGTCGCGGCCTTCGAGCGCTGCATGGCCCATGGCAAGGCCGAGCTGCACGCCGGGGTTCTCGGCCGGCGGCACGTCCGGTCCGCAGGAGCGGGCCATCGCAAGCGCGTGCTTGATGAAGGTCTTGATATCGACGCCCGCGGTTGCCGCCGGCACCAGGCCGAATGGCGAGAGCACCGAGTAGCGTCCGCCGATGGAGGGCTCGCCGTGGAAGATGCGCGCATAGCTTAGCGTCTTCGCCGCCGTCTCCAGCGACGATCCGGGATCAGTGACCGCAATGAAGCGATGGCCGGTCTTGACCTTCGGTCCGACCGCCTGCGCGACGCGCTGGTGGAAATAATCCTTCATCGCATTCGGTTC
Organism: Bradyrhizobium sp. WU425; assembly: GCF_021052305.1. Classification (NCBI taxonomy): domain Bacteria; kingdom Pseudomonadati; phylum Pseudomonadota; class Alphaproteobacteria; order Hyphomicrobiales; family Nitrobacteraceae; genus Bradyrhizobium; species Bradyrhizobium sp. WU425. Next base: position 2,107,460 of record NZ_CP088089.1, read on the forward strand.
GGTGGTGCCGCCGGACTTGCTGGAGACGATGAACACGGTGTTGGCGATGTCGATCCTGGCCTCCATTGCCCGCACCTGCGCCGGATCGGTGGAATCCAGCACGTGCAGCTTCGGGAACCCGGGCTTCTTGCCGAAGGTCTCGGCCAGCACCTCCGGCCCGAGGCTTGACCCGCCCATGCCGAGCACGACGGCGTCGGAGAATTTCTGGCCTTTCACGCGGCTGGCATAATCCTCATAATCGGCGACGTCGGCCTTGGCGGCGCTGTCGAGCCAGCCGAGCCATTTGTCCTCGTCGGTGCCGGTCCAGACCGATTTGTCCCGTTGCCACAGCCTGCGGATCTTTGCCGACGCGCGCCATTCCTCGGTGCTCTTGGCCACGGCCTTGCCGAGGCCGTCGCCGAGCGAGAGAAGCTGGCGGTCGATCGCAGGCCCGAGCACGGTGGCGCGCTTGTGGGCGACAGCGCCATAGAGCTTGTCGGCGGCGTCGGCGAACTGCTTGACGCCGTCCTTGACGAGTTCCTCGGTGATAGCATCGAGCGAGACGCCGGAGCGCTCCAGTTCTTCCAGCACGCGCCTGGCGTCGTCGACATTCTCTTCCAGGCTGTCCCGCGGCGTGCCGTGGTCGCGGAACGCATCCAATGTCGCCGGCGGCACGGTGTTGATGGTGTCGGGACCGATCAATTCCTCGACATAGAGGACGTCGCTGTAGTCCTTGTTCTTGGTGCCGGTCGAGGCCCACAGCATGCGCTGCGGCTTGGCGCCCTTGGCCGCGAGCTTGTCCCAGCGCGGACCTGAGAACAGGCGCTTGTAATCCTGGTAGGCGACCTTCGCATTGGCGATCGCGACCTTGCCCTTCAGCGCGGCGAGCCGTTCCTTCTCGCTCGGGTCGTTGGCGCGGGCAATCTTCTCGTCGAGCTGCTTGTCGACCACCGAGTCGATGCGGCTGACGAAAAAGCTCGCCACGCTCGCCACGTGCGAGGGATCGCCGCCACCTGCGACGTATGTCTCCAGACCGGCGAGATAGGCCTCGGCAACCTGCAGATAGACGTCCCTGGAGAACAGCAGCGTGATGTTGATGCTGATGCCGTCGCCGATGAGGGTCTCGATCGCCGGCAGGCCCTCCGGCGTTGCCGGCACCTTCACCATCAGGTTCTTGCGGTTGACGTCCTTCCAGAGCCGCCGCGCCTCTGTGACCGTTTCACCCGTGTCCATCGCCAGATAGGGCGAGACTTCCAGGCTGACATAGCCGTCGCCGCCCTTGAGGCGGTCGTAGACCGGGCGCAGCACGTCGGCGGCGTTCTGGATGTCCTCGACCGCGACGGCCTCGAACAGATCGGCGACCGACCGATCGCCGCGCTTCAATGCCTTGCCGATCGGCGCGTCGTACTCGTCCGAGCTGCCGATCGCTTTCTCGAAGATCGAGGGGTTGGAGGTGACGCCTTTGACGCCGTCGGTGTCGATCAGCCGCTTCAGGTCGCCCTTGGCGATGAAGCCGCGGGCCAGGAAGTCCAGCCAGACGGCTTGTCCGTGCTTTTCCAGTTCTTTGACGGGATTCATGATGCTAATTTATCTCCAAGCCTGCGGGCGAGGGGTTTCCGCGCCGGTCCTGACGCGCTATCCTCTAGCTTACATGCTTCCTTGAGGGAACCAATCAAGGGTATGGGCGTCATATCCTCCAGTGTAACTCCGTCGCGATCATGGCGATCCGCGTAGAGGGAGCCGAGTTGCGTAAAAGGTCGTTGGCCGTGAGGAATCGGCTAGGCCCTTGTTGTGTAACGCCAGCTGCCTCGCCTCGCCGCCAGTGGCTGCGCGGAGTACTCATCAGCGGATTCCGGTCCGCCTGATGCATCGTGGCTCGGTCGCGAATGGCCATGCTGGGGGAAAGCATGCAAGCACATCATGACCGTCTGGCGCTCGCTGTCACAGACAGCCCCCAGTCGGTCACGTCGACCGGATGCGTCGATGCGTCCCACGATCTCGAAATCGGTCCATGTACGACCCAACTGCGGTTGCTGATCGTTGCGGGTTTCGCCATCACGCTGCTCAGCGCAACGCTCGCCTTGGGCTGGTGGAACGCTTTTGGCGATTACGACACGACGGTCGGCTATGCCGGCGTGGTGGCGTTCGCCGCGATGACCGGCCGGCTGATCTGGATGCTCCCCGCCGAGCGGGCATCGGTGGTGATCGTCACCCCCTATGGCATTCGCGACCTTCGCATCGGCAATGAATTTCTGCTGTGGGACTCGATCGCGGAGATTTCGGCTGAAGAACGCCGCGGGCGCAAGGTGATCGTGCTGACGCCGACGCCGGCCTTGCAGAGGCAGCTCTGCAGCATCCGCGGCTTGGCCCGCGGTGTGACGGACGATCGCATCGTCATCCGGTCGGAGGGCCTGGCGACCGATTTTGATACACTGCTGCGCGTTTGCCGCGACTGTCACGCCGCCGGCGGTCCACGCACCGCATTGCAGCAGGAAGATGAACGCGCCACGCAAGGCTTCGCCGCACAAGCGTCATAAGATCGCCGTTCGCAGACGGCTATGATGCGGCGCCGGATGAACGCATCCCCGGTAATGCCCGGATGTTGCGAGCGAGTGACATTTTCTGGAAATGAGCCAATATAGACAAAGATTCGCTCAAATATCAGGCAGGTGCCTGTTCGTAACTCACCCTGTGCCTACGTTGTGCGTTGCGCCGAGAAGGCGCCCGGGTGTCGAATGATCGTCATGTGCTCACGCTGATTCGAGAGTGGCGCTAAGGAACGGTCCGGTCGCTGCTTTCGTTCAATTGTGTAGCGGAACTCACGCGGAGAGGGATCATGTACAACGATTCTCTATTCAACGCTTTCGCTAAGTCGTTCGAGGCGAGAAGCCAACACGACATGTCGATGGCGGAATATCTGGAATCGTGTCGAAGCGATCCCATGAAATACGCAAACGCGGCCGAACGACTGCTAGCAGCGATCGGTGAGCCCCAGACGATTGACACGGCCAAGGACCCACGCCTTGGCCGTATTTTTTTGAACCGCACGATCCGCACCTATCCGGCCTTCGCCGGCTTCTACGGCATGGAAGAAACCATCGAGCGCATCGTCGGTTTCTTCCGTCACGCGGCGCAGGGCCTCGAAGAGCGCAAGCAGATCCTGTATCTGCTCGGTCCGGTCGGCGGCGGCAAATCCTCGCTCGCCGAGCGGCTCAAGTCGCTGATGGAGGTGCATCCGATCTACGTGCTCAAGGCCGGCGACGAGCTCTCGCCCGTGTTCGAAAGCCCGCTCAGCCTGTTCGATCCGGATCAGCTCGGCCCAATGCTGGAAGAGAAATACGGCATTCCGCGCCGCCGTCTCACCGGCCTGATGAGCCCGTGGTGCTACAAGCGGCTGGAAGCCTTCGGCGGCGACATTTCCCAGTTCCGGGTTGCAAAGATCCAGCCGTCGCGGCTGCGCCAGATCGGGATCGCGAAGACCGAGCCGGGTGACGAGAACAACCAGGACATTTCCTCGCTGGTCGGCAAGGTCGACATCCGCAAGCTCGAAACCTACGCGCAGAACGATCCCGACGCCTACAGCTATTCCGGCGGCCTCAACCGCGCCAACCAGGGCGTGCTCGAGTTCGTCGAGATGTTCAAGGCGCCGATCAAAATGCTGCACCCGCTGCTCACCGCGACGCAGGAAGGAAACTATATCGGCACCGAGAATATCGGCGCGATCCCCTTCACCGGCGTCATCCTTGCGCACTCCAATGAAGCCGAGTGGTCGAGCTTCAAGGCCAACAAGAACAACGAGGCCTTCATCGACCGCATCTGCGTGATCAAGGTGCCGTACTGCTTGCGGATCACGGAGGAGCAGAAGATCTACGAGAAGCTGATCCAGGGCTCCGAGCTCGCGGCCGCGCCTTGCGCGCCCGCGACGCTGGAAACGCTGGCGCGGTTCTCGGTGATGTCGCGCCTGCGCAAGCACGAAAATTCCACGATCTACGCCAAGATGAGGGTCTACGACGGCGAGAGCCTGAAGGAGACCGATCCGAAGGCGCGCAGCGTCCAGGAATATCGCGATGCCGCCGGCGTCGACGAGGGCATGGACGGTGTTTCCACCCGCTTTGCCTTCAAGATCCTGGCTGCGACCTTCAACCACGATCCGCAGGAAGTCGCCGCCGACGCCGTGCATCTGATGTACGCGCTGGAGCAATCGATCAAGCGCGAGCAACTGCCCGAGGAAGTCGAGAAGCGCTACCTCGAATTCATCAAGGCCGACCTTGCGCCGCGTTATGCCGAGTTCATCGGCAACGAGATCCAGAAGGCTTATCTCGAATCCTACTCGGATTACGGCCAGAACCTGTTCGACCGCTACGTCGACTACGCCGATGCCTGGATCGAGGACCAGGATTTCAAGGACGCCGACACCGGCCAGCTGCTGGATCGTGAGCTTTTGAACCAGGAGCTGACCAAAATCGAGAAGCCGGCGGGCATCGCCAACCCGAAGGATTTCCGCAACGAGGTGGTCAAATTCTCGTTACGGTCGCGCGCCCAGAACGGCGGCAAGAATCCGACCTGGATCTCCTACGAGAAGATTCGCGATGTGATCGAAAAGCGGATATTCTCCCAGGTTGAGGACCTGCTTCCGGTCATCTCCTTCGGGTCGAAGAAGGACGGCGAGACGGAGAAGAAGCATGGCGAGTTCGTCGCACGCATGGTGGAGCGCGGCTACACCGAGCGTCAGGTTCGCCGGCTCGTCGAATGGTACATGCGCGTGAAGCAGGCCGGTTGAGGCGGATGGAAAAGTGCCGATTCACATTATTGACAGGCGCCTGAATCCAGGCGGCAAGAGTCTCGAGAACCGGCAGCGGTTCTTGCGTCGGGCCAAATCCCTGGTGCAGGGCGCCGTCAAGAAGACCTCGCAGGAACGCGACATCAAGGACGTCCTGGAGGGTGGCGAGGTCACCATTCCGCTCGACGGCATGCACGAGCCGCGTTTCCGCCGCGACGGCGGAACGCGCGACATGGTGTTGCCCGGAAACAAGAAGTTCATCGAGGGCGACTATCTCCAGCGCTCCGGCCAGGGCAGTGCCAAGGATTCCGGTCCGGGCGAAGGCGACAGCGAGGACGCCTTCCGCTTCGTGCTCAGCCGCGACGAATTCGTCGATCTCTTCCTCGATGACCTCGAACTTCCTGATCTCGCCAAGCGCAAGATCGCGCAGACCGAGAGCGAGGGCATCCAGCGCGCCGGCTACACCACGTCGGGCTCGCCATCCAACATCTCGGTGAGCCGGACGGTTCGGCGCGCAATGGCGCGCCGTATCGCGCTCAAGCGTCCCAGCAAGGAGGAGATCGAAGAGCTTGAATCCGCCATCGCTGCCTGCGCAGATGAGGACGAGCGTCTGCTGCTGCTAGCCCAGCTCGAAAAACTGAAGGCGAAATCCAAGCGCATTCCCTTCATCGATCCGCTCGACATCCGCTACCGCCGCTTCGAGACGGTTCCAAAGCCCGTTGCCCAGGCTGTGATGTTCTGCCTGATGGACGTGTCGGGCTCGATGTCCGAGCACATGAAGGATCTCGCCAAGCGCTTCTACATGCTGCTCTACGTATTTCTGAAGCGCCGCTACAAGCATGTCGACATCGTCTTCATCCGCCACACCGATCGCGCCGAGGAGGTGGATGAGCAGACCTTCTTCTATGGCCCGGCTTCCGGCGGCACGCTGGTCTCCAGCGCGCTGCAGGCCATGCACGAGATCGTGCGCGAACGCTTCAGCCCGTCGGACTGGAATATCTACGCTGCGCAAGCTTCCGACGGCGACAATTCCTATTCCGACGGCGAGCTCGCGGGCATGCTGCTGACCGACAAAATCCTGCCGGTCTGCCAGTTCTTCGCCTATCTCGAGGTCGGCGAGTCCGGCGGCAGCGCCTTCGATCTGTCCGACTCCTCGCTCTGGACCCTCTACGAGCGCTTGCGCAACAGCGGCGCACCGCTCTCGATGCGCAAGGTCAGCGAGCGCAGCGAAATTTTTCCGGTGTTCCACGATCTGTTTCAGCGCCGCGACACTGCCCAGGAGAAAGCCGCTCCATGACGGAACGCTTGTTCGAAGGCGCCGATTGGGATTTTCACACCTTGCAGCGCATCACGGATGCCTGCGAGGAGGTGGCGACGAAAGATCTCGGGCTCGACGTCTATCCGAACCAGATCGAAGTCATCACCGCCGAGCAGATGCTGGACGCCTATTCGTCGGTCGGCATGCCGCTGTTCTACAAGCACTGGTCGTTCGGAAAGCACTTTGCGTATCACGAGGCCTCATACCGCAAGGGCCTCATGGGCCTCGCCTATGAGATCGTGATCAACTCCTCGCCCTGCATCTCCTACCTGATGGAAGAGAACACGGCGACGATGCAGACCCTGGTGATCGCGCACGCCGCCTTCGGCCACAATCACTTCTTCAAGAACAACTATCTGTTCAAGCAGTGGACCGACGCCGACGGCATCCTGGACTATCTGGATTTCGCCAAGAACTACGTCATGCAATGCGAGGATCGCTACGGCCGGGTGGAGGTCGAGCGCACCCTCGATGCCGCGCATGCGTTGATGTCGCATGGGATCGACCGCTATCCCGGCAAGAAGAAGCTCGACCTCCGCGCCGAAGAGAAGCGGGCAGGGCGCCGCCGCCAGCACGAGGAGGAGGTCTTCAACGACCTCTGGCGCACCGTGCCGGCGGGAAAGAGCAAGACCCGGTCCGCGCTCAGCATCGAACGCCGCCGCAAGCTGCTCGGCCTGCCGCAGGAGAACCTGCTGTATTTCCTCGAGAAGAGCGCGCCGCGGCTGGCGCCCTGGCAGCGCGAGCTGTTGCGCATCGTCCGCCACATCGCGCAATATTTCTATCCGCAGAGCCAGACCAAGGTGATGAACGAGGGGACGGCGACCTACGTCCACTATCGCATCATGACCAAGCTGCATCAGCAGGGCCGCATCAGCGACGGCAATTTCCTCGAATTCCTGCAGTCGCACACCAATGTCGTGTTCCAGCCCGAATTCGATGACCAGCGCTTTTCCGGCTTTAATCCCTATGCGCTCGGCTTCGCCATGATGCAGGACATCGAGCGCATCGTCACCAGGCCGGAAGACGAGGACCGCGAATGGTTCCCGGACATCGCCGGCAAGAACGACGTGATGGGCGTGCTGCGCGACGTCTGGGCCAACTACCGCGACGAGAGTTTCATCGCCCAGTTCCTGAGTCCGAAGCTGATGCGGCACCTCCGCATGTTCCACCTGCATGATGACCCCGAGGAACGCGCCGGCATCCGGGTCGACGCCATTCACGACGAGCGGGGCTTCCGCCGCGTTCGGCGCGAGCTGGCACGGCAGCACGATGTCGGCTACATCGACGCGAATATCGAGGTGGTCGACGTCGATCTCTCCGGCGACCGGCGGCTGATCCTGCATCACCATGTCATCAAGGGCGCGCAGCTCAACGAGACCGACGCCAAGCGCGTGCTCCAGCATCTGGCCGATCTCTGGACCTACGACGTCGCACTGATCGAGGTCGACGCCAATGACAAGGTGCTGCGCGAATATGTCGTGAGCCCGCGCCCGATCTCGGCGGTGGCCTGACGCTGCTGACTATGCGGAGCAATACGGCGAGATGCGCGTTGATGCGCCCTCGCCCCTTGTGGGAGAGGGCGGCGACGCTCGGAGACACAAGCTCACTGCGGTGAGGGGTATCTCTCAACGTTTCCCGTGTCGATAGAGACCCCTCATCCGGCGCTTCGCGCCACCTTCTCCCACAAGGGGAGAAGGAAAGCGTTCGTGGCTCCACAACGGCTGTTCTATCCGGAACGTTTCGCCGGCTTCTTCTTGGACGCATTCAGCGCCACGGCTGCGCGGATCAGCGCCTTCAACGCCTTCTCGTTGATCTTCTCGCCTTCGCGAATATCGATCGCGCGCCGCACGTTGCCGTCGAGGCTCGAGTTGAACAGGCCGGCTGGATCGTCCAGCGCTGCGCCCTTGGCAAACGTCATCTTCACCACGGCCTTGTAGGTCTCGCCGGTGCAGATGATGCCGTCGTGCTCCCACACCGGAACGCCGCGCCATTTCCATTCCTCGACGACGTCAGGATCGGCCTCCTTGATCAGGCCGCGGATTCGTCCGAGCATGTCGCCGCGCCAGTCGCCGAGCTCCTTGATCCTGCCGTCGATCATCCTGGATGGCGAAGCGCCATCCGCCTTCGTCGCGCTGCTGTTTTTCACGGTGACGGCCTTCTTCATGTTCACGCCTCTTGTCGGGCGCCGCGGCGGCGGCCGAGATATGGCAGCGCGAACATGTAGAGTCCGGTCGCAAGCAATGGGATCAATGGGACGAAGGCGAGCAAGCCGATCCACGTCGCCTGGACTTGCAGCGTCAGGGCGACGATGTTGGCGATGACGGCAAGCGTGAAAGCGATCGACAGCCAACGATGGATCTGTCGAACCCACATGTTTCCGGTCAATGAAACCTCCTCTTGAGATGATTGAATGAAGGCCGGCGGCCGAGCTAGTCTGCCCTTGCCAGCAGCTCGTCCAGCTTGGCGAGAAACTGCTTCCAGCCGGCATGCGCGCCGCCAAAAGCCTGCTTCTGCGTCGGGCTGAAGCCCGCTTGCTCGACGCGCAGATGCGTGCCTGCGCCCGCCGGCGTCAGCGTGAAGGTCACGACACTCTTGAGATCGAACGCCGCGTCGTCATGCGAGAAATTCCAGGTGTAGGCGAGCGTCTTCTGCGGCTCGATGGTGAGGACCTCGCAGTCCAACACGCCGCCCCACTCGCCGCGAAGGTTGAAGCGGTGGCCCACGGTCGGCTTGAAGTCGTTCTTCATCAGCCATTCCTCGATCAGATGCGGCTGCGTCAGCGCGCGCCAGATCCGCTCTGCCGGAAAGGCATATTCGCGCTCGACGACGACAGATCGGGTTTCGGTGGGGGATTCGTTCATTGGTCCATCCTCTTCAGGAGATCGTCGAGCGCATCGAGCCGGTTCTGCCAGAATCCGGTCATCTGGCTGGTCCAGTCGATCAGCGGATTGAGCGCGCCGGGCTGGGCGCTGTAATGCGTCTGCCGCCCTTGATGCCGGTCGCGCACCAGACCAGCCTGCTTCAGCGCGCCGAGATGTTTTGAGACTGCGGGCTGGGAAACGCCCGACAGTGCTGTCAGGGCTCCGACCGTCTGTTCGCCCTCGCGGCACAATCGCTCGAAGATCGCCCGACGAGTGGGGTCGGCGAGCGTCCTGAACAGAAGGTCGTGGGCGATGGCGGGCATAAAATCCATAACCTGCAAGTTATGGATATGTTCATAACCCTGGGGTTATGGGTACGTCAAGGGGGATGTCGAGCGCGCGCTCCTACGGCCGCAGATAGAGATAACCCTGCGACTGGAGCTCGGCCAAACGGACGACGCCACCCTTCTCCGCGCTGACGAAGCCCGGCAGGAGATCCGTGAGCGTGACGTTCTGCGCCTTCATCGTGTTGCCGCAGGCGGCAAGCTCGACGCCATCCCTGGAAAAATCGCCGACGCGCTTGCTAATGTCAGGGTTGGCCTGCGCCGAGTGAAACGCCTTCAGTGCCGGGCCGTGGATCACCAGCGCGATCGTCACATGGTCGGGGCCGCCGACGCCATCGATGTGGTTCTGGATGTTGCCGAGGACGAAGTTGACCTTCTCGGCATCGCTCAGGTGATAGACCACCTTCAGCTTGTTGCCCGTGCCGGCCTCGGTCGCGGCCTTCGCGCTGGAGGCGCCAAGTGCCGCGCCCAGGCCTGAGACGGCGCTCCACAAGATGTTCCGGCGGTTCATGACGATCTCCCCTCGATTGTGCCGGACACATATCATTTGTGGCGGAGCGCGGCGAGTTCCTTGCGGTCGGTCACGAGCGAGGCGCATTCCTTATTGTCCGTTCGATCTAGGCGGAAAATCCCGTCGTCGGCCCCGGCGACCAGTGACAGTTCGGCATCGTCGTCCGGCTTGTTGTTCTGCCAGACCCTGACCCGCGCCAGCCGCACGATCGCCGATTTGTCGTCCTTCGAGAGCGCGACGCCGATGCCGCCGCCCTCGCAGTCGACGCCGCAACCGAGGCGGATTTCGGTGCCGTCCTTGGTGAACACAGCGTGATGACAGGAGCCGCTGGAATCGAAATCGCCGGAGCGGTGACGATATCTGAAGCCGAGGCGGAAGGAGTTGTGGAACTGCTTGTCTTCGGTGTCCATCTCCGCCGAGATCAGCAGCTTCATCGAGGCGACCTTCTGCTTCGGATGGTGCGCCAGATGCTCGGCATCGTAGCGGCGCACGAAGCAGGCATAGGCCTTGTTGCCGGGTTCGCCGGCATACATGCGCGCGTTGAAGGTTTCGGCTTCGGCCTTGATGGCCTCACGGATATCGTCGGCCTCCTCGGCGTGAGCGGCGCCGCCGAGCGCGGCAAGGAAGACGGCCGCAACGAGAAAAGACTTCATGATGGCCTCGCGTGCAGCAGCTGAGCTGTACGCTGTAGACGCAGCCCCGGTGCGACGCGTTCAACGTCCGCACAGCTGACAGCATCATCGCAGGGCGGAGCGAGGTGATTAGTTCCACGCCGGGCATTAGTCGTCGGTGGGGTCCTGAAGGTTCATTCGACGTGACGCCTTCGCCTTTCGGAACTCGGCGCCTGCGATTCCACGGACATTGCCCGATTCCATCGATGTGATAGCCTTCACAGACGATCGCCTTTGGCAGTCGTAGGCTGGGGTCTGCCTTTGCAAGTTTGTGGAGTCCCCGCAATGGGCGAAATTCGCAACTTCAGATCCGGGAATGACGAGCCGCCTTCGCACGGCCCTATGCCTCGTCGCCTCGCGGCCATCATTGTCGGTGACATCGCTTCCTACAGCCGCCTGATGCAGGCCGACGAAGAGGGCACGCACGTCCGCGTCAAGCGGATCGAGCGGGATCTCATCCAGCCCAGCATCGTCGAGCACAACGGAAGTCTGGTGAAGACGACGGGCGATGGCTTCATCGCGATTTTCGACAGTCCGGTCGAGGCCGTCCGATGCAGCATCGTCATCCAGCAGAATCTCATCGGCCGCAACGCCTCGCTTCCGAAGAACACCCGGATCGAGTACCGGATTGGCGTCAATCTCGGTGACGTCATCGTGGAGCCTGACGACGTCTACGGCGACGGCGTCAATATCGCCACGCGTATCGAGGGCATCGCCGAGCCAGGCCAGGTCTTTATCTCCGGCGCGATCTACGAGCAGATCAAGCACAAGGTCGTGTGCGGTTACGAGTCGCTCGGGGACCGCAAGGTCAAGAACATCACCGATCCCGTGCGCGTTTATAAAGTGCTGCCGGATGCAGACGCGGTCGGCAGGACGCGGGGGCGGCGCGAGAATGCCCTGATCTTTCTCCTGGGTATCACGCTGTCGGTGATGGCCGCCGGCGTGCTGTGGTATCTTCTGGCTCAGGCGCCGGGCAGGGTGGGCGAGCAGGCCGCCCTCACTCCCGCTTCTCCTGCCGCATCGCCGAGCCCGCAGCCTCCGCCGCGCGAAGCGGCGCCGCAGACGCCGCAGCCTTCTCCCTCGTCGGCCTCGTCATCTCCATCGCCCGCTCAGGCGCCAAATCAATCGACGAGTCAATCGGTAAGTCAATCGCCCATTCCCGTCCGCGAACCCGAGATGGTCGCCATTCGCGGCGGCAGCTTTGCGATGGGAAGCAACGACGACCCGACCGAGCGTCCCGTCCATCAGGTGACGGTGAAGCCGTTCTCGATCGGCAAATATCCCGTGACCGTGCAGGAATGGAACGAGTGCGCCGCTGCAAAGGCGTGCAGCTTCACCTCCATCGGCAAGGACGATGCGCCGGTCAGCAATGTGAGCTGGACCGACGCGCAGCAATATGCGGCCTATCTCGCCAAGGCGACGAAGAAGACGTATCGGCTTCCGAGCGAAGCCGAATGGGAATATGCCGCGCGGGGCGGAACGCAGACCAGATATTGGTGGGGCGACAAGCTGCAGCCGGGCATGGCCGGTTGCAAGGATTGCGGTGATCTCGCGGCCGAGCAGCCAGCGAAAGTCGGCAGCTTCAAGCCGAACCCGTTCGGGCTCCACGACATGGGCGGCGGCGTCGATCAGTGGGTCGAGGACTGCTGGCACAAGACCTATCAGGGCGCGCCCACCGACGGCTCGGCATGGAGCAGCGGGGACTGCAGCGCTCATGTCCTGCGCTCGGGCTCCTGGAAGAACGATTCGAGATATGTGCGGCCGTCCAACCGCGATGGCTACGACACCAATGTTCGTTACCCCACGCACGGATTCCGCGTGGCGCTCAGTCCTTAAGTGGTGGAGTTGGTTTGATGCAGATCCTTCGTTGCGTCGCGCTGGCGGCGGCGCTCGCATTGCTTCCGGGGGCAGCCTTTTCGCAGGGCAAGGCAGCGCCCAAGGACGCAAAGCTCTATTTCATCACCCCGCGTGACGGGCAGAAGGTGCGCGGCGGATTCTGGGTCCGGTTCGGCTTGCGCAACATGGGAGTGACCCATGCCGGCGACGAGTACCAGAACGCCGGTCACCATCATCTGCTGATCGACGTCAACGACCCCATCGATCCCAAGGAGCCGATCCTGCAGGACAAGTCGCATCTGCATTTCGGGGCAGGGCAGACCGAAACGCTGCTCGAGCTTCCGCCCGGGACGCACACGCTTCAACTCGTGCTGGGCGATGCCAAGCACTATCCGTTCGAGCCGCCCATCGTGTCGGAGAAGATCACCATACGCGTCCGCCAGCCGGCCGCGGCACGATAGGCAATCACCGCAGGCTGGCGTTGAACTTGTCCAGCGCCGCCGAGCCGGGGCAGAGCGTGTCGGCTTCCAGCGTGTTGAGCGGCGTTTCGACCGTGTTGAGATGCTCGTGCAGGTCTTCCGCGTCGGGATCGACATAGAGCAGGCCGGTGACGATCTGTCCCTTGGCGGCGTGCTTTTGCAGGAAGGTCTGGGCGCCGAGCCGGTCGTGCGGATCGTAGTCGGCATCGATCTTGCGCAGCGCGATCCTGCTGCCGTCATGCTGCTCGACCATTTGCACGGTGCCGGGTGCGTAATCCACCGCAATCGGATCGCGGCCGACCAGCACATCGAGCCGGTTCACCGCGTCATTGTGCTCGCGGACATAGTCGAAGCTCTTGGTCGAGCCGGCATGGTTGTTGAAGGCGATGCAGGGGCTGATGACGTCGATGAACGACGCACCCTTGTGGCGGATCGCGGCCGCGATCAGCGGCACGAGCTGGGTCTTGTCGCCGGAGAACGAGCGCGCGACGAAGGTGGCGCCGAGCTGAAGCGCGATGGCGACGAGGTCGATGGCGTTGTCGGTGTTGGTGACGCCTTTCTTGGACTTCGAGCCGCGGTCGGCGGTCGCCGAGAACTGGCCCTTGGTCAGGCCGTAGACGCCGTTGTTCTCGACGATATAGGTCATGTTGACGCCGCGCCGGATCGAATGCGCGAACTGGCCGAAGCCGATCGAGGCGGAATCGCCGTCGCCGGAGACGCCGAGATAGATCAGGTCGCGATTGGCGAGATTGGCGCCGGTCAGGACGCTGGGCATGCGGCCGTGCACGGAGTTGAAGCCGTGCGAATTGCCGAGAAAATAGTCCGGCGTCTTCGACGAGCAGCCGATACCCGAAATCTTGGCGACCCGGTGCGGCTCGATCGAAAGCTCATAGCAGGCCTCGATGATGGAGGCCGTGATAGAGTCATGGCCACAGCCGGCGCACAGCGTCGAGATCTTGCCCTCGTAATCGCGATGGGTGTAGCCGAGCTCGTTCTTCTTCAGCCCGGGATGGTGGAATTTCGGCTTTGCAATGTAGGTCATGACACGGCCTTGCGGAGCGGGGTCACCTTGATGTGATCCTGGTGGTCGCCAATGGCTTTTGCGATGAAGCGGGCGGTGATCGGCGAGCCGTCGTAATGCACGATCGGCACCAGCCGCACCGGGTCGATGCCGTTTTCGTTGACGATGAGCTGGCGCAGCTGGCTGTCGCGATTCTGCTCGACCACATAGACGAAATCGTGCTCGGCGAGGAAGCTCGCCACGCTGGAGTGGAACGGGAAGGCGCGGATGCGCAGGCGGTCGAGCTGATGCCCGCGCGCTTCCAGCAATCCGATCGCCTCGTCCATCGCCGGCGTGGTCGAGCCGAAATAGATCACGCCGTATTTGGTTGGCCGTTCCGCATTGGCCTGGAGCGGCCGCGGCACCAGATCCTGCGCGGTCTCGAACTTGCGCATCAGGCGCTGCATGTTGTCGGCGTAGACCGAGCCCTCCTCGGAGTAACGCGCATAGCGGTCGCGCGACGTGCCGCGGGTAAAATAGGAGCCCTTGGTCGGATGCGTGCCGGGATAGGTTCGGTAGGGGATGCCGTCGCCGTCGACGTCGAGATAGCGGCCGAAATCGCGGCCTTCGTCCAGCATCTCCGCGGTCATCACCTTGCCGCGGTCATATTGCTTGGCGTCGTCCCATTTCAGCGGACGGCAGAGCCGGTGGTTCATGCCGATGTCGAGGTCGAGCATCAGGAAGATGGTGGTCTGAAGCCGCTCGGCGAGATCGAAAGCCGCGGCCGCGAACTCGAACGCTTCGGCGGGATCTTCGGGGAACAGCAGCACATGCTTGGTGTCGCCATGCGAAGCATAGGCGCAGGCGATGATGTCGCATTGCTGGGTGCGGGTCGGCATGCCGGTCGAGGGACCGGCGCGCTGGATGTTCATGATCACGGCCGGGATTTCGGCGAAATACGACAGCCCGATGAACTCGGTCATCAGCGAGATGCCGGGGCCGGAGGTCGCGGTGAAGGCGCGCGCGCCGTTCCAGGAGGCGCCGATCACGATGCCGATCGAGGCGAGCTCGTCCTCGCCCTGCACGATGGCGTATTTCGCCTTTCCGGTCTCCGGGTCGTGCCGGTACTTCTTGCAGTGGGCGGTGAAAGCTTCTGCCACCGACGAGGACGGCGTGATCGGATACCAGGCGCACACCGTGGCGCCGCCATAGACGGCGCCGAGCGCGGCGGCGCTGTTGCCTTCGATGAAGATGCGGTCGCCGACCTTGTCGGACTTCTTCACCCGCAGCCCGGTCGGGCATTTCAGGTTTTGCAGCGCCCAGTCGCGGCCGAGATGCAGCGCGTGGACGTTGGACGAGAGCAGCTTCTCCTTGCCCTTGTACTGCTCGCCGATCAGCTGCTCGATCAGCTTCGGATCCATGTCGAGCAGCGCCGAGAGCGCCCCGAGATAGATGATGTTCTTGAACAGCTGGCGCTGGCGCGGATCGGTATAGGTCGAGTTGGTGATCGCGGTCAGGGGGACGCCGATCACGGTGATGTCGTCGCGGAATTTGGTCGACGGCATCGGCTTGGTGGAATCATAGAACAGGTAGCCGCCGGGCTCGATGCCGGCGAGGTCCTTGTCCCAGGTCTGCGGGTTCATGGAGACCATCATGTCGACGCCGCCGCGGGCGCCGAGATGGCCGTCTTCGGTCACCCGCACCTCGTACCAGGTCGGCAGGCCCTGGATGTTGGAGGGGAAGATGTTACGGGGGCTCACCGGAACGCCGTGGCGCAGGATCGCGCGCGCAAACATCTCGTTGGCGCTGGCCGAGCCGGATCCGTTGACGTTGGCGAAGCGGACGACGAAGTCGTTTACGCTGCTGATCGGCTTTTTGTCGGACATGCTGAACCTGCGTGAGTCATCTCGATCAAATTTTTCTGCATGTCCCAGGCGCCGGTGGGGCAGCGCTCGGCGCACAGCCCGCAATGCAGGCAGACATCCTCGTCCTTCACCATCACGCGCCCGGTCTTGAGGTCGCTGGACACATAGAGATCCTGGTCCGGATGCAGCGAGGGTGCTTTCAGGCGCTGACGGAGATCGCCTTCCTCGCCGTTGTCCGTGAAGGTGATGCAATCCATCGGACAGATGTCGACGCAGGCATCGCACTCGATGCAGAGCGAGGTCGAGAACACGGTCTGGACGTCGCAGTTCAGGCAGCGATGAGCTTCGCCCAGCGCCAGCTTGACGTCATAGCCGAGCTCGACCTCGGTGCGGATGTCCTTCAGCGCGATCACCTTGTCGCGATGCGGCACCTTGTAGCGCTTGTCGTTGGAGATGTCGTTGTCATAGCTCCATTCGTGGATGCCCATCTTCTGCGAGGAGATGTACACGTCGGGCAATGGCCGCTCGGTGATGTCCTCGCCCGAGAGCATTTTGTGGATCGACAGCGCGGCGTCATGGCCCTGCGCCACCGCCCAGATGATGTTTTTCGGCCCGAACGCGGCGTCGCCGCCGAAGAACACCTTCGGGTTGGTCGAGACGAAGGTTTGCGGATCGACCTTGGGCATGTGCCATTTATCGAACTCGATGCCGCAGTCCTGCTCGATCCAGGGGAAGGCGTTCTCCTGGCCGACCGCGACCAGCACGTCGTCGCATTCGATGGTCTGGTCCGGCTCGCCCGAGGGGACGAGGTTGCGGCGGCCCTTGGCGTCGTATTCGGCCTTCACCTTCTGGAAGGTGATGCCGGTGAGCTTGCCGTTTTCGTGGACGAACGCTGTGGGAACGAGGAAATTGAGGATCGGAATGTCTTCGTGGAGCGCGTCTTCCTTCTCCCAGGGCGAGGCCTTCATTTCCTCGAAGCCGGAGCGCACGACGACCTTCACCTCTTCGCCGCCGAGGCGACGCGCAGTGCGGCAGCAATCCATCGCGGTGTTGCCGCCGCCGAGCACGATGACGCGCTTGCCGATCTTGTCGGTATGACCGAACGAGACCGAGGACAGCCAGTCGATGCCGATATGGACGTTGGCGGCTGCTTCCTTGCGTCCGGGGATGTCGAGTTCGCGGCCGCGCGGTGCGCCGGAGCCGACGAAGATTGCGTCGTACTTCTCCGCGAGCAGCGCCTTCATGCTCTCGATGCGATGGCCGCCCTTGAAGTCGACGCCGAGACCCAGGATGTAGCCGGTCTCCTCGTCGATGACCGAATCCGGCAGGCGGAATTTCGGGATCTGCGAGCGCATCATGCCGCCGGCTTGGGCATCGGCGTCGAACACGGTGCAGTGATAGCCGAGCGGCGCGAGATCGCGGGCGACCGTCAGCGAAGCGGGACCACCGCCCACGAAGGCAACGCGCTTGCCGTTCTTGGCCGAGGGGCGCGGCAAGCGCTGCGTGATGTCGTCCTTGAAGTCGGCGGCGACGCGCTTCAGGCGGCAGATCGCGACCGGCGTCTCCTCGACGCGTCCGCGGCGGCACGCCGGCTCGCATGGACGATCGCAGGTCCGTCCCAGAATTCCGGGAAACACGTTCGATTTCCAATTGATCATATAGGCGTCGCTGTAGCGGCCTTGAGCGATCAGTCGGATGTATTCGGGAACGGGAGTGTGCGCAGGACAGGCCCATTGGCAATCGACCACTTTGTGAAAGTAGTCGGGGGCCGCAATATCGGTCGGTTTCATTCCTACCCTGTCCGCGCAGGCTCAAAGACCCCGCGGCCTTTTCTTGAGCTTGCGAACGCTAACGCGCGGCGATCTGGTTTCTGAATGACGTCATTGGGTTAGCTTATTAGAACCGCTCCGAAGTACAACGGCAAATTTCGCGCTTCCCCTCTTTCATGGGAGCTACGCGCGCACAGCATTAACGGCCGTGCGCAGTATGTGGCGGTGCAGCATGTTGCGATGCGTCCGATGGCTTAGTTGCGCGCGATGTCGCTCTTCGCGAGGTCCCACATCAGGCAGTAGGAGCCGACCGACACGGGAAGCGGGAATGGCGAGGCGGCAGGGCCGGTGAAGCGCTCGGCGATCACGGACGAGACCGCGCCGACATGCGTGCCGTCGATCAGCACGAACCAGTCGCGCGCGCCTTCGTTGCGCACCGCCGGAATATCCGCGGTCGCGCCTGATAGTTCCGGCTCGCTTTCGAGCAGATGCATGGAGATGATGCCGTCGTGTTTTTTCCGGCGCCAGCCGTTCTTGCAGTGCGTCACGCCACGCGACTGCATTGTCCGGCGTCGGCCGCAGCCGCACGAGGCCGAGCGCCGCGCCGCGGCCGGTGCCCCTGCTGATCGTGATGCGGGCGACCACGCGGAGCATGTCCTTGAAATGCGCCATGCTCCGCCGCGACCATTCGGTCTGATTGGCGAGCCGCGCCCGGTAGGCCGGACTGTCGAGCACGTCGAGCGTCGCGGTTGAATACAGCGAGAGATATTTGGGATTGGCGGCGTGCGCGACATAGCGCCGCGCTTCGAGAAAGCCCTCGATCGCAACGCGCTCTTCCAGATGCTCGCGATCGTACCAGCGGTTGAAATCGGGTTCATTTGGAACGTCGATATTCATCGACGTGAGCAACATGCCCTTCCCGGCGAGTGGCATTTTCTTGTCCCGCTATCGCGAAATCTTCGAAGCGATATCTGCGATCGACTTCATGACCGCGTCCCGCACGCCGGTATCATAGAGCGAATGGCCGGCTTCTTCCACGATGCGAATCTCGGAACTCGGCCACACTTTCGCGAGCGCCTGCGATGTCTCGGGAGGGCACAACAGATCGTAGCGGCCCTGGACGATGATGCCGGGAATGCCGTCGAGCTTGCCGGCGTTCCGCAACAACTCGTTCTCCGTCATGAAGCTGTCTTGGACGAAATAATGCGCCTCCATGAACGGCGTCGCCGGCAATGTGCGCCACACGTTCAGCGACGCCAGATCCAGCCGTGTCTTTGCCGCCTTGTGCTCCGACAAGGCGCGTTCGGTATCGTGCCAGGCGCGCGAGGCCGGGCCATGCACCGCCGGATCGGGATCGAGGATGCGGCGATAGTAGGCTTCCACCGGTTGCGCGCGCTCCTCGACCGGCAGCACGCTCAGAAAATCGTCGTAGAGCGCGGGGTAGAATTGCGACAGGCGCGAGGTGAAGGCGATCTCGACTTCAGCACGCGTGCCGAGAAAGGTCGCGCGCAGCGCAATTCCGGAGACGCGCTCGGGATGCGCCTGCGCATAAGCCAGCGCCAGCGTCGCGCCCCAGGAGCCGCCGACCACCATCCAGCGCGCGGCGCCGAATTTCTCGCGGATCTTTTCCATGTCCGCGATCAGATGCTGCGTGGTGTTGTGTGCGCGCGATCCCTTCGGCCGGCTGCGACCGCAGCCGCGCTGGTCGAACAGCACGGCATGAAAACGGTCGGGATCAAACAGCCGGCGGTGGTCGGGCTGGCAGCCGCTGCCGGGGCCGCCATGCAGATAGACCGCCGGGATGCCGTCGGTGCGGCCGACGCTCTCGACATAGAGATCGTGGCCGTCGCCGACGTCGAGCATTTCGGAGGTCAGCGGTGCAAAGGGATCGGCGCGCTTGACTGAGCTGGCCGCGTCGGCGTCAGGCACCATTCTCGGATTCCAGGGTGCCGCCGGCGAAATTGCGATAGAGGAAGCGGTTGGTTTCGCCCTCAGCCTCGCGCTCGGCCTGCTTGAAGATGGTCTCGTGCAGCGGCGACAGCGCGCAGGCGGGATCGGTGTTGGCGGCGTCGCCGGTCAGCGCAAAGGCCTGGCAGCGGCAGCCGCCGAAATCGATCTCCCGGAATTCGCAACTCTTGCACGGCTCCTTCATCCAGCCGGTGCCGCGGTAGCGGTTGAAGGCCTCCGAGTTCTGCCAGATCCAGGCAATCGAATGGTTGGAGCGCACGGATTCGAAGTCGAGCCCGGTGATGCTCTCGGCGGCGTGGCAGGGCAGCACCTTGCCGGCCGGCGAAATGTTGAAGAACTGCCGACCCCAGCCGCCCATGCACTTCTTCGGCCGCAGCGCGTAATAATCGGGCACGACATAGTCGATCGTGAGCCGGCCCTTCAGCCGCTCGCGCGCCTCCTCGACGATGCGGGTGCACTCGTCGAGCTGCGCCACCGTCGGCATCAAGGCGGCGCGGTTCTTCAGCGCCCAGCCGTAATATTGGACGTTGGCGACCTCGAGCCGGTCGGCATCGAGATCGACCGACATCTGGATGATATCAGGCAGCTGGTGCAGGTTCTGCCGGTGCATCACCGCATTCACGGTGAGCGGCAAATCGAGCTCGCGCGTCCATTTTGCGACTTCGAGCTTCTTGCGGTGCCCGTTTTTGTAGCCGCCGACGCGGTCGGCGAGGGCTTCTTCAACGCCCTGAAAACTGATCTGGACGTGGCAGAGCCCGGCATCGGCAAGTTCGCTCAACCGCTCACGCGTCAGCAGCACCGCCGAAGTGATGAGGTTGGTGTAGAGCCCGACGTCGCTCGCATGCTTGACCAGCTCGACCAGGTCCTTGCGCGCCGTCGGCTCGCCGCCGGAGAAATGCACCTGCAGCACGCCGATCTCGGCGAGTTCGCTCAATACCTTCTTCCATTCCTCGGTCGTCAGCTCCTTGCCCGAGCGGTCGAGCTCGACCGGGTTGGAGCAATAGGGACATTGCAGCGGGCAGCGATGGGTGATCTCGAGCAGCACGGCGAGCGGAATGCCGAACGTCTCTGCCGTCGAGCGGCTCTTCTCCAGCACCGCGAGGCTGTCGCTGGCGTCGGGCGGGATGGTGGGATTGCCGAGCACATCGCTCATGACGTCTTCTCCCGGGCCTCCGTGAGAAAGCCCTTGTCGGCGAGATCCTGCAGCATGACGATGACGTCGGCCAGGATCGCCTCGCGCGGCGCGGCGTATTTTGCCGCGAGTTGGTCGGACATTTCGCCGACATTGCGCTCGCCGTCGCAGAGCTGCAAGACCTCGACCGCGATCTCGTCCGGCGCCAGCACGCGTTCGGGCGCCAGGATCACCCAGACTTTTCGCGTCTCGTCATATTTCAGCTTGGCGTGCCGCGGCAGAACCGGCCTGCTCGTCTCGCTGACGCTGATGTGACGCGGCCCGGCCATCGCTCGTTCCTCAGCTCGCCTTTTGGTGTTCTTGGGGCACGAACGCGCCCGGCGGAATATGGCCCTCGACATAGGCGTGTTGCAACGCGTCGAGCTGCACCCATAGCACGTTGGTCTTGAAGATCAGCGCATTGCAGACGGACGCGCGTTGCTCGGGCGTGACGGCATGCGCCTTGACATAGTCGAGCGCAAACCCGGCGTCGCGCGGCGCCTGCGCCAACCGGCGGTTGAAGTAGCTCATGATATCAGGATTGACGAAGTCGTAGTGCTCCAGCATCCCGGAGATGCGCTCTTCGTGCAGGTTCGGCGCGAACAATTCGGTGAGCGAGGACGCGATCGCCTCCAGCGGCGACTTCTCGCGGCAATAGTGCACATAGGCTTCCACCGCAAAGCGCGTCGCCGGCAGGATGCCTTCGGTCGATTCCACGTAAGCTGTGTCCAACCCGAGGCCTTCGGTCAGCTTCAGCCAGCGCTCGATACCGCCTTCGGAGCCGATGTCGCCGTCATGATCCTCGATGCGGTGGCGCCATTCCAGCCGCGTGGCGCGGTCGCGGAAGCGCGAGATCACCACCGCGTCCTTGATCGGGATGGTGCTCTGGTAATAGTAGCGGTTCAGCGCCCAGGCCTGCACCTGGCCCTTGTTGAGCTTGCCGCCATGCAGCAGTCTATGGAACGGATGCAGGCTGTGATAGCGCGTCGCACCGATGTGACGCAGCGTCGCCTCCAGCTCCTCGGCGCTAGTGAGCCTGATGTCCTTGCCGATCGAGAGCGCGGTCATTCCAGTCAGTGACGCGGCATTCACAGCACGATCTCCGTTCCGTCCGCGGGTATCTGCCAGCCCGCCGCTTCAGCGGCCTTGCGCTCCGGGGAAGCGGGCAGCAGCGCCGGGTTCGAGTTATTGATATGCAGAAATATCTTCCTGTCGAGTGTGAGGTCGGCGAGCCGCGCGATGGCGCCGTGGTCGCCGGACATCGCGACGTGGCCCATGCTTTTGCCGGTCTTGTGGCTAAGCCCGGCCTTGATCATCTCGTCGTCCTGCCACACCGTGCCGTCGAAGAACACCAGCGCAGCGCCGTCGATCTCGGCCTTGAGCGCGTCGGTGACCTCGGCGCAGGCGGCGATGAAGTAGAAGCATTTGCCGGTTGCTTTGTCGGTGATCTTCAGCCCCAGCGTATCGCCTTCGCCGCTGTCGCCGCCCGGATGCGTCTTGCCTTCCAGGTACCAGGCCGATTTGCCCGAGACCGCGAAGGGCAGCACCTCAAGTCCTGAGCGCGCCCCGTCCGGCAGCCGCGGCTCGAACGGCTCATTGATGCCGATCGGCTGGCGCTGCACGTTTTTCTCGTTCAGCACATTGAAGATGCTGTTCGCCCTCAGGATCGCCAGCACCTTCTCGTGCGCATAGACCGTGAAGGGCGAACCCTCGCGCATCGACAGCAGGCCGGCCACTGCGTCCACCTCGCTGTTGGTCAGGATCACGCCTGCGATCGGCGTATGGCGCAGCGCGCCTGCCTTCGGATGCAGCTGTGGCGTCGCATTCAATTGCTGGCGGAGGTCGGGGGAGGCGTTGATCAAGAACCAGTGCTCGCCGTCGCCGCTGAAGGCGACCGAGGCTTGGGTCCGTTGCAGCTCTTGGCCGTTATCACGGGCCGTCCGGCAGCCCTCGCAGCCGCAATTCCATTGCGGCACTCCGCCGCCGGCTGCGGCGCCCAGGACGACGACGCGAAGCATGATCCGTCTCCTGGAGGCAATGTCGCGAGGTGGACCTCACGCAAACACAAATCCTGTCTTCCGGACATGCATCGTGACCGAAAGATCCACCTGCGCAGAACGCGAACTCACCAACCGCTTACTTGCGGGTGGCGCTCACATACATGTTGATTTCCATGCCACAGGGCACTTCGAGGATCTTCGGGGCTTTCCAGGCCATTTTCGGCTCTCCATTTTCGAGAATTCGGACGTATCCGCCCAACCCTTAAGTTAGTGCGGGTGGAAAAGTTCGCCAGTGAAATTTTCCCGAGAAAGCCATGTTGCGGCGCGAAAAATGCTGCCGGAACGATACTTGCTGGTGATGTTGCCTTGCGCCCGGCGCATTCGGTCGCGAACCCTGTCCTGATAAAGCGGTTGTGAGTGCAGTGCAGCTTTCAATCCGGTACAGGCGACCCAACTGGAACTTCGTGATGCCCAGATATTTCTTCAACACCCGTATCGGCGACGAACTGATCGTGGATCCTGAGGGAGAGGATTTGCGCAATCCCGATCGCGCCTGGGAGGTTGCCCGCCAGATGATTCTGGAGGTGCTGAGATCGGAAGGCACCCAGCCGGCCCTGCTTGAGGCCGTCATCGAGGTCACCGACCGCGAAGGCGAGATCGTGCTCGAATTCCCCTTCACCGAGGCACTCCTGGACATTCCGGACCAGTCCGCCACCCGGCATTAAGGCTTGCTCTCGCCACCGTCGCAATGGCGGAGGAATCCCTGCGAATCCGCATGGCTTTGCCGCGTTCCCGGGGCTAAAAGACGCCGGTTACACGGAGCAAGTCATGCAAGATCTCTGGCGCCTGTCGGCGGCCGACCTCGCCAATCTCGTCAAAACCAAAAAGGTCTCCGCCAGGGAGGCCGCGCAGGCCGGCCTCGCCCGGCTCGACGCCGTCAATCCGAGCCTCAACGCCGTGATCGACCACCGGCCCGAGGACGTGCTCAAGCAGGCCGACGCCGTCGATGCCGCCATCGCCAGGGGCGAGGACCCCGGCATGCTGGCCGGAGTGCCCGTGACCATCAAGGCCAATGTCGACCAGGAGGGCTTTGCCACCACCAACGGCCTCAAGCTCCAGCGCGACCTGATCGCGCGCGAGGACAATCCGGTGGTCGCCAATTTCCGCAAAGCCGGCGCCGTTCTGCTTGGGCGCACCAATTGCCCGGCCTTCTCCTATCGCTGGTTCACCACCAACCTGGTCCACGGCGACACCAAGAACCCCCGCGACGCCTCGCTGACGCCGGGCGGCTCGTCCGGCGGCGCGGGCTCGGCGGTCGCGGCCGGCATCGGCCATATCGCCCATGGCACCGACATTGCCGGCTCGATCCGCTATCCCGCCTATGCCTGCGGCGTGCATGGCTTGCGCCCGACCTTGGGCCGCATCCCGGCCTTCAATCCGGCCCTGCCGGAGCGCCCGATCGGGCCGCAGATCATGGCGGTGTCGGGGCCGCTGGCGCGCA
Organism: Bradyrhizobium sp. WU425; assembly: GCF_021052305.1. NCBI lineage: Bacteria > Pseudomonadati > Pseudomonadota > Alphaproteobacteria > Hyphomicrobiales > Nitrobacteraceae > Bradyrhizobium > Bradyrhizobium sp. WU425. The sequence goes on from NZ_CP088089.1 coordinate 2,131,513, forward strand.
CCGTCAACGACATCAGGATTTCGCTCGCGGCCATGTCGGCCCGCGACATCCGCGATCCCTGGTTTGTGCCGGTGCCGCTGGAAGGCCCCGCGCGGCCGAAGCGCGCCGCGCTCTGTCTCGACCCGGACGGCCTGGCCACCGCGCCCGAGGTGAAGGCCGCCGTCATCGACGCCGGCAAGCGGCTCGAACGGGCCGGCTGGACCGTCGAGACAATCGAGAACACCCCGCCGATGCGCGAAGCGGTCGAGTGGCAGATCAAGCTCTGGCTCGGCGACGGCTATGAGGCGCAGCTCGAGATGGCCGAGCGTGAAGGCGATCCCGGCGCGCTGGCGTGCCTGCGTGGCAACCGTGCCAGGGTCACGCCGATGGACCAGGCCAATTACGCCAAGGCATTGACCCGCCGCGCCACGCTGACCCGCGACTGGATGCTGTTCTTCGAGACCTATGCCGTGCTGCTGACGCCGGTCTCCGGCGAACTGCCGTTCCCCGATCATCTCGACCGCAAGGACGACTCTTCCTTCAAACGCGTCTGGGAAGCGCAGTTGCCGCAGATCGCCATTCCCTTCATGGGCCTGCCGGGCCTCGTGGTCTCCACGGGCCTCGTCGGCAAGGCGCCGGTCGGCGTGCACATCGTGTCGGGCCGCTATCGCGAGGATCTCTGCCTGCTCGCAGGCGAGGCGATCGAGGCGGGCGGCGTGCCGCCGTCGCCGATCGATCCCGTAGGTTAGCGATGTCCGCGATCTACGACTTCAAGGCCAACTCGCTTCTCGGCGAAGAAGTGCCGATGCGCAGCTTCGAAGGGCAGGTGCTGCTGATCGTCAACACCGCGAGCAAATGCGGCTTCACGCCGCAGTATCGCGGGCTGGAGGATCTGCATCGCGACCTGTCCCCGCGCGGCTTCTCGGTGCTCGGCTTTCCCTGCAACCAGTTCGGTGCGCAGGAGCCAGGGCAGGCGAGCGAGATCCAGGCGTTCTGCTCGACCAATTACGACGTCACCTTTCCCCTGTTCGAGAAGATCGACGTCAACGGCAGCAATGCCCATCCGTTGTATGAGTACCTGAAACGCCAGCAATCCGGCCTGCTGGGCGCCTCCATCAAATGGAATTTCACGAAATTCCTGGTGGACCGCGCCGGCAAGGTGGTTTCGCGCTATGCGCCGACCGCGCGGCCCGAAGGATTGCGGCAGCAAATCGAGACCCTGTTATGAGCGAGACAATCATGAGCGACGAATTTCCGGACCGCCTCTCGGTCGATCCGAACAGCCCCTTTTACAATGCGGACATCCTGGCGCGCGACGTCGGCATCCGCTTCAAGGGTGTCGAGAAGACCAATGTCGAGGAATACTGCATCAGCGAAGGCTGGGTCCGCGTCACCGCAGGCAACGCCAAGGACCGCCACGGCAACCCGCTGACCATCAAGGTGCACGGCCCGGTCGAGCCGTATTTCAGGGATAAGAAGTAGTTTTGGAATGCGAAGCGTGCTTGGGGCACGCCGTCATGCCCGGGCTTGTCCCGGGCATCCACGTTCTTCGAGCGGCTAAGACGTGGATGGCCGGGACAAGCCCGGCCATGACGAGAGGAGGGAGCCCGCAGAAAGCCAAACCCCATGTCCGTCCGCATCGTCGACGTCCGCGAGATCACGAAGCCGATCTCTTCGCCGATCCGCAACGCCTATATCGATTTCACCAAGATGACGACGAGCCTCGTGGCCGTCGTCACCGACGTCGTTCGCGACGGCAAGCGCGTCGTCGGCTACGGCTTCAACTCCAACGGCCGCTACGGGCAGGGCGGCCTGATCCGCGAGCGTTTTGCCTCGCGCATCCTGGAGGCCGATCCGAAATCGCTGCTGAATGCGGCCGGCGACAATCTCGACCCCGACAAGGTCTGGGCCGCGATGATGACCAACGAGAAGCCGGGCGGTCACGGCGAGCGCTCGGTCGCGGTCGGCACCATCGACATGGCGGTGTGGGATGCGGTCGCGAAGATTGCGGGCCAGCCGCTGTTTCGCCTGCTGGCTGAGCGTCACGGCGTCAAAGCCAATCCGCGCGTGTTCGTCTACGCTGCCGGCGGCTACTACTATCCCGGCAAGGACCTCTCGATGCTGCGCGGCGAGATGCGAGGCTATCTCGATCGCGGCTACAACGTCGTGAAGATGAAGATCGGCGGTGCTGATATCGAGGACGACCGCACCCGCATCGAAGCGGTGCTGAAGGAAATCGGCAAGGACGCGCAGCTCGCCGTCGACGCCAACGGCCGCTTCGATCTCGAGACCGGCATCGCCTATGCCAAGATGCTGCGGGATTATCCCTTGTTCTGGTACGAAGAAGTCGGCGATCCCCTGGATTACGCGCTGCAGGCAGCCCTCGCCGAATTCTATCCGGGCCCGATGGCAACAGGCGAAAACCTGTTCAGCCACCAGGATGCCCGCAATTTGATTCGCTACGGCGGCATGCGCCCCGACCGCGACTGGCTGCAATTCGATTGCGCGCTGTCCTACGGCCTGTGCGAATACCAGCGCACGCTGGAGGTGCTGAAAACTCATGGCTGGTCGCCGAGCCGCTGCATCCCCCACGGCGGCCACCAGATGTCGCTCAACATCGCAGCCGGCTTAGGCCTTGGCGGCAACGAGAGCTACCCCGACCTGTTCCAGCCCTATGGTGGCTTCCCCGACGGCGTCCGCGTCGAGAACGGCCACATCACCATGCCGGAGCTGTCAGGCATCGGCTTCGAAGGCAAGTCGGATCTCTACAAGGAGATGAAGGCGCTGGCGGAGTAGGGGGCGCGACGGCCACGCCATGCTTTCCGCTGTCATGCCCCGGCTTGACCGGGGCATCCAGTACGCCGTGGCGAATGTGGCGAGAGCGAGCGCTTCAACGGAGGCCTCTGGAATACTGGATCGCCCGGTCAAGCCGGGCGATGACACCGAGATTGTGGACGAACCAACGCAATCAGCCGAGGTCGTCCCTTACGACAGTCGCATATCCAACAGCCGCCGCCCTTCGCCCTTCAAGAGCTTCTTCACCGCGCTCGAGGCCACGACTTCGCCGTCATTGGCGTAGGCTTCGTGGTTCTTCTCGATGTCGTCGAGGCGGTAGAGGTAGTTGACCATCACGCCGGCGGACTCGCGCACGCCCTTCGGCGAGAGATCGCCTAACCAATTGATGCGCTCGAGGCGGGCGCCATTGCCGAGATGGAAGCGCGCGACGGAGTCGATCAGCTTGCCTTTGGGTGTGCGCGCCTTCAGGAAATAGTGCGCCGCGAGCGGTTCGATCACGCCACGTAGCAGTGTCGTTGTCTCGGGGTTCTCGAACCATTTGGGATCGTCGAGGCGCTTCAGGATCTCGCGGTCCTCGTCCGACAGCGGCAAATCCTTGTCCTGCTTCACCCATGGCATGAAGCCCGGCACCGGCGACAGCGTCACGAAATTGTCGAGCTTGGGCAATTCGCGGCGCAGCTCCTCCACCACCTGCTTGATCAGGAAGCTGCCGAAGGAGATGCCGCCCAGACCGCGCTGGGTGTTGGAGATCGAGTAGAACACGGCGGTACGGGCGCGCTCGATCGGGACGGATGGGCGATCGACCGCGAGCAGCGGCGCGATCGCGCCGGGGATCGTCTCGGTCAACGCGACCTCGACGAAGATCAGGGGCTCGTCCACCATCGCGGGATGGAAGAAGGCGTAGCAGCGGCGGTCGACCGGATCGATGCGGCGGCGCAGATCGTCCCAGTCGCTGATCTCGTGCACGGCCTCATAACGGATGATCTTTTCGAGGATGTTGGCCGGGGTCGACCAGTCGATCCTGCGCAGCACGAGAAACCCCCTGTTGAACCATGACGAGAGAAGATGCGAAACGTCGCGATCGAGTGCGGCGAGATCGGCGTGCCTGTTCATCATGTCGAGCAGGTCGGCGCGCATCTTGACGAGATCGCCGGTGCCGCCGGGTGCGCGGTTGAGGCGGCGGATCAGCTCCTGCCGGCGCGGCTCGGAGGCGAAGTGCAGGGCGCTGGCATCCTCGTCGGCCGGCTTGGCGCGCCATGTCTCGATCGCCTTGGACAGGCGTTCCCGATCCGGGCCGAAATCGCGCACCAGGGCTTCGAAAAAGGCGCGACGTCCCGCCGCATCCAGGTCCTGGTAGATGTCGAGCACCTCACGCGCCATGGCGGTGCCGGAAGCTTCACCCCGGCCCGACAGCAGCGCGCCACAGAGCTCGATCAGCCCATCGGCGTCCGGCTTGGTGTCGGCAGAATCCCCGCGGCGAAGCAGCGTGCGGCCGCGCTCGGAGATGGTAGTAAGTAAGTCGGAGAAGAAGGCGTTGGCCATCGGGGCTTTCGTGTCGGGTTTGTGCGGTGCGGGAATCTTACACGGGATTTGGGCGGAATCCGATCACAATCAAGCGGGGGATTTTGGCAAGTTTAGCGGGGCTATGCGCCCCAAGTGAGTTGTCATGCCCCGGCTTGACCGGGGCATCCAGTACGCCGCAGCTTTTCGCTTCTAGCCGCGCCGTCTCGGAGTACTGGATCGCCCGGTCAAGCCGGGCGAGGACACCGAGTGTGTGGCAAACTCCGTCGGCGTCCGTCCCGTCACCTGACGGAACGCGGCCGAAAACGCCGGTACGCTGGCATAGCCGAGCTGGGTCGCGAGCTGCTTCACGGACACATTGGCATCGGTGGACAGCCGCTGGATCGCCGCCGCAATCCTCGCACGCTGGCACCAGCTCTTGAAGCTCAGCTGCGTCTCTGTCGAAAACAGCCGCGACAGTGTGCGCGCGGAGGTTCCGACCTCGCGCGCCAGCGCGTCGATGTCGTGCAGGCCGGTGGGATCGTCGAGCACGATCATGGCCGCGCGCCGGCAGCGCGGCTCGTGTGGCAGCGGCACGAAGGTCGCGGAATCCTCGGCCCGGACCAGTTCCAGCATCACTAGCCGAACCAGCAGATCGGTCCGCTCCTCGGTATTTTGCGCGTCGAACAGCGCGAGGATCGCCTGGTTCAGCAGCGGCGACACCCGCACCACGAATTCCTTGGTCAGTCCCTCATGGCGCTGCGCGCGCTTCAGCCAGGCCAAGTCGAAATACAGCGTCCGCATCTCGATGTCGGCGAGCAGATCGATGGCGTGCTGGAGCCCGGCGGGGACCCAGACCGCGCGGTCCGGCGGCACCAGCCAGCGCCCTCCGGGCGTCGTCACCTGCATGGTGCCCCTGGCGGCATAGATCAGCTGTGCCTCGCGGTGCATATGCGGATCGATCCGCATGCCCTTGGGATAGTCGCGTGCGACCAGATGCACGCCCGCGGGCGAGCGATGATTGCTCCGGACCGCCCGGAGGATTGGCGTCTCGACGACAGTCATTGGCAGCATCCCGTCATGCCCAAGACATATAACTCATTTCGGAGCAGGAGAGGATTCCCATGAACAGCCCCAGCCGGGTGATCAGTTTCGTCAACGCGGGCCATTTCATCGACCATTACGCGATGCTGATTTTCGCCGCCGCGGTGATCATCATGGGACCGGCGCTCGGCATGGCCTATTCGGAACTCCTGCCTTACGCGACGCCGGGCTTCGTCGCCTTCGGCGCGGGCTCGCTGCTCACCGGCTGGCTCGGCGACCGCTGGAGCCGTCGCCACATGATGCTGATCTTCTTCGTCGGCATCGGCGCCTCCATGATCTCGGTTGGCTTCGTGCAGACCCCGGCCCAACTCGGCGCGGCGCTGTTCGCGATCGGCATTTTTGCCTCGATCTATCATCCCGTCGGCACTGCCATGATCGTCTCCTACGCTGACAGGCTCGGCCGCGAGATGGGCATCAACGGCGTCTGGGGCAATCTCGGCGTCGCTTCGTCGGCGCTGGTCACCGGCGTGATCGGCCAGTATCTCGGCTGGCGCTTCGCCTTCATCGTCCCCGGCATCGTCACCATCCTGATCGGCATCGCGTTCGCGACGATGGTCGTTCACGAGGACCGCAAGGGCTCGAAGCAGGCGGCAGCGCAGGCGCGGGTCGCCAAGCAGGACATGTGGCGCGTGATCCTGTCGCTGCTGATCGTGGTGATCGCGATCTCCACGACGTTCAACGCCGTCACCGTGGCGCTGCCAAAGCTGTTCGCGGAGCGGCTTGCCGATCTCACCAAAAGCCCGGCGCTGCTCGGCGTCATCGCGGCCTGCGTCTACGTGTTCGGCGCGATGACGCAGTATACGATCGGCCGGCTGCTCGACCGCTATTCGCTGAAGACAGTGGCGCTGCCGCTGTCCTTCATGCTGGCGCCGTTCCTGTATCTCGCCGCGAGCCTGTCCAATCTGCCGCTGATCCTGGTCTCGATCGGCATCGTCATGGGCGCGTTCGGACAGGTCACGGTCAACGACGCCATGGTCGGCAAATACACCAGCGAGGAATGGCGCTCGCGCGCCTATGCCGTGCGCTATTTCATCGGCTTCACCGCGGCCGGCGCCTCGGTCGGCCTGGTCGCCTGGCTCTACGAGCAGGGCGGCTTCGTCACCATGCTGCATGCCTTCGCCGCACTCTGCCTGCTCGCGATCGCAGCCGCGATCATTCTCCCGCGCGAGATCAGGACACCGCAGGCGGTGTGAGGGATCGGCGTGAGGCGCGCGCCCGTTTCAATCCCGTCATTGCGAGGAGCGTAGCGACGAAGCAATCCAGAATCTTTCGGCGGACGGATTCTGGATTGCTTCCGCCTTCGCTAAAGGTTCGGCTGTCAAGTCGCCGCGCCCGCAATGACGTGGGAGTGGCGGCGGCTCGCGTAGTCTGCCGATGATGCCATCATGCCAGTGTTTTGCCCGACGGGGCAAGCATTTTCGGCAAAGCGAAATTAGATTTCGGCAAAGACGAAATTTTCTCCAGTCTTTTCAACCTCATCTCTACTGTGCATGGGGTTGTTTTCGCGTTTTTTTTGTTGAGGCCCCTTACCCGCCGCGAAGTCAAGGAACTCCCGTTGCCTGCCGCGGGTTCTATCCCCGTCATCCCGGCACCTCGCCGGGGCAGATGAAGGGGTAAAATTCCTGCATGCAGTGGAGCCTGCTCCGACCGGTCGGCCTTGTCCCCGCGGCGCTTGTCCTCACCACCGTTGCGGCCAGCGCCGAGGGCGGCAAATCGGCCGGTCCCTCGGAATTCCTGCTGGTGGCCCAGATCGTGCTGTTGATCGCGGTCGGCCGCGGTCTCGGCGAGATCATGCAGCGCCTCGGCCAGCCCTCGGTGATCGGCGAATTGCTCGCCGGCATCCTGCTCGGTCCCTCGCTGTTCGGTTGGGTCTGGCCTGACGCACAGCAGGCAATCTTCCCCAAAACGCCCGAGCAGAAAGCGATGATCGACGGCATCGCGCAGTTCGGCATCCTGCTGCTGTTGCTGCTGACCGGCATGGAGACCGACCTCAAGCTGGTCAGGAAGGTCGGCAAGGCCGCGATCGCGATCTCGATTGCCGGCATCCTCGTGCCCTTTGCCTGCGGTTTTGCGCTCGGCGAATTCCTGCCAGATGCGCTGTTGCCGAATCCGCAAGCCCGCCTGGTTGCGTCGCTGTTCATGGGCACGGCGCTGTCAATCTCCTCGGTGAAGATCGTCGCGGTGGTTGTGCGCGAGATGAACTTCATGCGCCGCAATGTCGGCCAGATCATCGTCGCCACCGCCGTCATCGACGACACCATCGGCTGGATCATCATCGCCGTCATCTTCAGCCTCGCTTCGCACGGCGCGCTGGATATCGCCTCGGTGGCGAAAGCTGTGCTGGGCACGCTGGCCTTCCTCGCGATTAGCTTCACCATCGGCCGCCGCATCGTGTTCCAGCTCATTCGATGGGCCAACGACAATCTCGTCAGCACCGCCCCGGTCATCACGGTGATCCTGCTGCTGATGTGCGCGATGGCGCTGGTCACGCATCTGATCGGCGTCCACACCGTGCTCGGTGCCTTCGTCGCCGGCATTCTGGTCGGGGAGTCCCCGATCCTGACGCGGCAGATCGACGAGCGGCTGCGCGGGCTGATCTCGAGCTTCTTCATGCCGGTGTTCTTCGGTTTGGCCGGCCTGAGCGCCGACCTCACGGTGCTGCGCGATCCCCATCTGCTGATGCTCACCGGCCTGCTGGTCGTGATCGCCAGCGTCGGCAAGTTCGGCGGCGCCTTCGTCGGCGGAACCGTGGGCGGGCTGAACACAAGGGAGTCGCTGGCCCTCGCAAGCGGGATGAACGCGCGCGGCTCGACCGAGGTGATCATCGCCACCATCGGTCTTTCGATCGGCGTGCTCAGCCAGAACCTGTTCACGATGATTGTGACCATGGCGATCGTGACCACGATGGCGATGCCGCCGATGCTGCGCGCCGCGCTGGCAAAGCTGCCGATGAACAAGGACGAGCAAGAGCGCCTGGAGCGGGAAGAATTCGAGAAGCGCGGCTTCGTCGCCAATCTCGAACGCCCCTTGCTCGCCGTGGACGAGAGCGTGAACGCCACCTTCGCTGCCCACATCGCCGGCCTGATCGCCGGCATGCGCGGCTTGCCAATCACCGTGCTGCACATCGGCAAGCGCGCCAAGGATCAGGAGAAGGGCCGCGATGAAGAGGAAAGCGCGGAAACCGTGGTGAAGAAGGCCGCCGAGATCGTATCGGCCCATGGCGATGGCGATGTCGGCAGCGTCGACGTCGTCACCCGGGCAAGGCGTGCGGAGCTCGGCGAGTCCATCGCCGACGAAGCGCGCAAGGGCTTCGATCTTCTGGTCATCGGCGTCGACAAGGTTGCTGCCGCCAAGGATCGCTTCGATCGGAGGATCGAGGACATCGCAGCGAAGTTCGAGGGACCGCTCGCGGTCGTGGCGGCCAAGGGCAAGCACCTGAAGCAGCCGACGCCCGAGGCGCTCAACATCCTCGTTCCGGTCTCCGGCAGCGGCGTCTCCAAGCGCGGCGCCGAGGTCGCGGTCGCGCTGGCGCAGGCGGGATCAGGCTCGCTCCGGGTGATCTATGTCGCGACGACGCGCGACAAGGGCGCGCAGCGCGGCGCCTCGCGTGGTCTGAACCAGGAGGCCGGCATCCTGAAGGACGCCAGCGATCTCGCCGCCCGTTACGAGGTCGACATCACCACGACCTTGCGCGCGAACCGGGCGCCTGAAGCGGCGATCCTGCGCGAGATCGAGACCACCGCCGTCGATCTCGTGGTGATGGGGGTCGATCGCATCCAGGCCGATCATCTCTCCTTCGGCGGCGTCGCCGACGCCGTGCTCAGGCAAGCGAAGGTGTCGGTGCTCCTGGTCTCGAGCGGGGAGGCGCGGCCGACGTCCACGGAGAAAGCCTAGGATTTCACTTCGGCCACTGCCACCGCCTTCGGCGTTTTCTTCGACGCACGCCAGTTCTCGAAGCGCTGCACCACCACGAAGAACGCCGGCACGAACAGCACCGCGAGGCAGGTCGAGGCCAGCATGCCCGAGAACACCGTGATGCCGATCGACTTGCGCGCGCTGGCACCGGCGCCGGTCGCGATCACCAGCGGCACCACGCCGAGGATGAAGGCGAACGACGTCATCAGGATCGGGCGGAAGCGGGCGCGCGCAGCTTCGACCGCGGATTCCAGCACCGGCTTGCCATCGCGGCCGTGCAGCTCGAGCCCGACCTCGACGATCAGGATGGCGTTCTTGGCCGACAGCGCGATCAGCAGGATCAGGCCGATCTGGCAATAGAGGTTGTTGTCGATCTTCAGTGCGTTGAGGATCAGCATGGGGCCGAGCAACGACAGCGGCACCGCCAGGATTACCGAGATCGGCGCGTACCAGCTCTCGTACTGGCCGGCGAGCACGAGATAGACCAGCAGCATGGCGAGCCCGAACACCCAGTAGATCTGGTTGGAGACGGCCTTCTCCTGATAGGACATCGCGGTCCATTCGAAGCCGGTGCCCGGCGGCAGCGTCTTGTCCGCGATCTCCTCCATCAGCTTCAGCGACTGGCCAGAGGAGTAGCCCTGCGCCGGCAGGCCGATCACGGTCGACGATGGATAGAGATTGTAGAGGCTGATCAGCGACGGGCCGGTGGCCGGCGTGATCGTGGCAACCGTGCCGATCGGGATCATGTCGCCGTTCGAGTTGCGCACCATCATGTTGGCGATGTCGCGCTCGGTGACGCGGAAGGCGGGATCGGCTTGCGTGTAGACCTGGAACACGCGGCCGAACTTGTTGAACTGGTTGACATAAGACGAGCCGAGATAGGTCGACAGCGCCGCGAACACCTGGTCCGTCGTCACGTGCAGCGTCTGGGTCTTGATGCGGTCGATCTCGACGTTAAATTGCGGAACCGAGGAGCGGAACGAGGACTGGACGCGCTGCAGGGCGCTCTGGCTCTGGCCGTTGGAGACCATCGCGCCCGTGATGGCCTGGAGCTTGGCAAAATCGCTGTTGCCGTCACGCAGTTCGACCTGCATCGAGAAGCCGGCGGCGTTGCCGATGCCCTGGATCGGCGGCGGCGGCAGCACAAGCGTGCGCGCTTCCATGATGGCCGCGAGCTTGTCGTTCAGCCCGTACACCAGCGAACGCAAATCCTCGCCGGGGCCTTTGCGCGCGTCCCAGTCCTTCAGGATGATGTAGGCGACGCCGGCATTGGCAAGGCTGGCGCTGTTGTCCAGCGCGGAGATGCCGGCGATGGTGATGACTTGCTGGACTCCGGGCGTGTCCTTGATCAGCTCGCTCGCTCTGTCGAGCACCTTCTGGGTCCGTTCCAGCGCGGCACCGTCAGGCAGTTGCACGGCAGCGATCAGATAGCCCTGGTCCTCGATCGGCAGGAAGCCGGTCGGCACCCGGGACAGGCCGTAGCCGCCGATCCCGATCAGCACCAGCGCGAGCGCGACAGAGATCGTGCTGTTCCTGCACAGCACGCCGATCAGTCGGATGTAGCCGCGCTCGACGCGGTTGTAGACCGCGTTGAAGCCGCGATAGAAGAAGTTGCGCTGCTCCGGCGGCACCGTCGGCCGCAGCCAGAGAGCGCATTGCGTCGGCTTCAGCGTCGCCGCGTTGATGGCGGACAGAAGCGCGGTCGCCGCGATCACCAGCGCAAATTGCGAATAGATGCGGCCGGTGAGCCCGGCGAGGAACGACGCTGGCAAAAACACCGAGATCAACACCAGCGTGATGCCGACGATCGGCGCGAACAGCTGGTCCATCGCCTTGATCGCGGCGTCATGGCCGTTCATGCCCTGCTCGATGTTGTGGGCCGCGCCTTCCACCACGACGATGGCATCGTCGACGACGATGCCGATCGCTAGCACGATCGCGAACAGCGTCGACATGTTGATGGTGAAGCCGAGCGCGGCCATGGCGGCGAAGGCGCCGATGATGGTCACCGGCACAGTGGTCGCCGGCACCAGCATCGCGCGCCAGTCCTGCAGGAACACCAGGATCACGACCAGCACCAGCAGGCCGGCCTCGATCAGCGTCATGTAGACCTCGTGCACCGAGGCCTGCACGAATTTGGTGGTGTCGAACGGCGTGTCATACTTCATGCCCTGCGGGAAGGCCTTTGCGAGCTGCGCCATCTTCTTCTCGACGGCCTGCTCGACCTGGAGTGCGTTGGCGCCGGGTGACTGGAACACGCCGATGCCGGTGGCAGGCTGCTTGTTGAGCGAGAAGATCTGGCTGTAGGTCTGCGCGCCCAATTCGACCCAGCCGACGTCGCGCACCCGCGTGACGTCGCCGCTGGTGCCTGATTTGACAATGATGTTCTCGAACTCGGTGGTATCGTCGAGCCTGCCGTTGACGTTGAGGGTGTACTGGAACGCCTGACCCGGCGGCGTCGGCGGTGCGCCGACCTGGCCGGCGGAGACCTGCTGGCTCTGCTGCTGGATCGCTTGGATCACGTCCTGCGGCACCAGGCCCCGGACCTGCAGCTTGTTCGGATCGAGCCACACCCGCATCGAATACTGACCGGCGCCGAACACGGTGACGTTGCCGACGCCGGGCAGGCGCGAGAGTTCGTCGCGGAGGTTGATGGTGGCGTAGTTGCTCAAATAAAGGCTGTCGAACGTCTTGTCGGGCGAGGTCAGCGTCACGAACAGCAGGATCGACGTCGACCGCTTCTGTACGGTGACGCCCTGGTTCTGCACCGACTGGGGCAATTGCGACAGCGCGCTGGAGACGCGGTTCTGCACCAGCACTTGCGCGAAGTTCAGGTCGGTGCCGATCTTGAAGGTCACGGTCAGCGTATAGGTGCCGTCGGAGCCGCTGTAGGACTGCATGTAGAGCATGTCCTCGACGCCGTTGACCTGTTGTTCGATCGGCAAGGCAACTGTGTCGATCACGGTCTTGGCGCTGGCGCCGGGATAGCGTGTGGTGACCTGCACCGTCGGCGGCACCACGTCGGGATATTGCGCGATCGCGAGGTTGAACAGCGCGACGCCGCCGATCAGGATCATCAGCAGCGCGATGACGTTCGAGAGGACCGGCCGCTCGATGAAGAATTTTGAGATCATGGCCGGCGCTCCTACTTGCAGATCTTACTTGGCAGACGCCTGCGGCTGCTCGATCTTCGTCACCTGCGGGTCGATCTTCTGGCCCGGAATCACCCGCAGCAGTCCCGCGGTCACCACGCGGTCCTCCGGCTTCAAGCCGCTTTCGATCACGCGCAAGCCGTTGTCCACGGGACCGATCTGCACCTTGCGCTGCTCGACAACGTTGTCGCCATTGACGACGAGGAGATAGCGGCCGCCCTGATCGCTGCCGAGCGCGGTGTCGGGCACGAGCAGGGCGTCCTTCTCCTGAGTGAAGGGCACGCGAACGCGGACGAAATAGCCGGGCAGCAGCACCCGCTTGTCGTTGGGGACAAGGCCCCGCACTGCGAGCGTGCCCGTCGACTGGGTGAGGGTCGGGGCGACATAGTCAAGCTTGCCCTCATGCGGATAACCGGCCTCGGTCTGCAAACCGACTTGAATCGGAAATTGCTTCATGTCTGCGGCGGTGAGCCCGCGGCGGGCGGCCTCGGCACGGATGCGCAGCACGTCCTGCTCGTTGACGGTGAAATTCACATAGATCGGGTCCATCGCGACGATGGACGCGAGTTGAGTTGGAGAGGAGACGCCGACGAGTTCGCCGACCGAGACCATGTGAGCGCTGACGATGCCGTCGAAAGGCGCGGTCACGTTGGTGTAGCCGTAGTTGACCTGGGCGAGCTTGGTGTTGGCCTCGGCCTGCTGGAGATTGGCCTGCGCGTTATCGCGCGTCGATGTCGAGGTGTCGAGCGTGGCCTGCGAGACGGCCTGGCGCTGCACCAGCTCAGCCTGCCGTTTGTAGTCGGCTTCCGCCTGGCGGACTGAGGCCTGCGCGCCGGCCTCGGCCGCCCGCGCCTGGTCGAGCTTGAGCTTGTAGGTCTCGGGCTCGATCGTGAACAGCTGGGTGCCCTGCTTGACGAAGGCGCCGTCCTGGTAGTCGATCGATTGCAGGAATCCCTGCACGCGCGCGACGAGATCGACATTCTTGATCGGCGCGGTGTTGCCGGTGGCCTCGACATAACGGGTCACCGGGCGCTGCACAGGCGCGGCGACGTCCACCTTGGGCGGCGGCGGAGCGACGAAACTGTTCTTGTCCTCGCAGCCGGCGAGCGCGGCCACGGCCATCGCGGCGGCCAGTGCCTGCCCGACATGTCTCCACGCTTCGTTGCGCCGTGCGGGAGATGCGGGATTCGCGCAGGTCATTCGGTGGCCCCCGGTTGCTGTCTGTCGAGGCGGGAGGCTACCAACAAATGCCCGGACGTGGAACACCATAGCCATGGCAGTCGTCGGCCTTGCGCTGCGGACCGCGCTGTGGCCTTTGGCAGTTTTGCCATCACAAACCGCTTTTCATCGCGCACACGATCGACCAGAATTATGTCACAGGCCGAGCGACGGCGCGCGAAGCGGTCGGGACGAACAAGAGAAGAATACAAGAAGAAAAGGTCGGGAGATCATGACATGCCCACGTCGGTCCTTAAGTCGGTCCTTGCCGGCCTCATTCTCGCCGCGGCGGTCGTCATGCCCGCGCTAGGCGATGGACTTAAGGACGAGATCGCACCGACCGGCAAGCTGCGGGTCGCGATCGCGATCAGCCTGGCTGGCGGCGCGTTCTGGTCCACCAAGACCGGAGACGGCTATGCCGGCGTGCCGGTCGATCTCGGCAGGGAGATGGCCGGGCAACTCGGCGTGCCCGTTGAATATGTCGTGTACCAGAATTCAGGGCAGATCACTGACGCGGCATCGAACGGCAACTGGGACGTCACCTGGTTGCCCAAAGATCCTGAGCGCGAGAGCAGGATGATGTTCGGCCCGATCTACGAGGTCGCGGACGCCACCTACATCGTCAAATCAGGCTCGAACGTCACCAATTTCGCCACGCTCGATCAGGTGGGCATCAAGGTCGCGGCCGTGAACGCCACGACCACGATGCGCGGCGCGGCCGCGCATCTGAAGAATGCGAAGGTCACGGGCTATCAGACCTATGACGAGATCTTCGGCCTCCTCAGCAGCGGCCAGATCGATGCGTTTGCGCTGTCGCGCGACCAGCTCAACAAGATGGCGCAGAAGATCCCGGGCACGCGCGTGCTCGACGAGACCTTCAAGAAGACCGTCACGGCGGTCGCTGTGCCGCTCGGCCACCCCCAAGCGCTGACCTTCGTCACCAAATTCATGAACGAGGCGGTGACGAATGGCACCTTGCGCAAGGCCTATGACAGCAATGGCCTGAAGGACGCGCCGATCCGCACCGAATAGGACGGCGGCGCAGGATGACTGCGCCGCGCTCCGGCCCTACGGCTCCGCGGTGCGGATGCCCGCGGGGCTCACTTGCATCTTGAGCGTGGATGTCTTGTTCAGCGCCTTGCCATCGAACGAGAAGGCGATCAGCTCGTTTTCGACCATGCACTGGGCCACGACATATTTGGAGTCCTTGGACCACACCATGCCCTGGCACCAATGGCCGATCTTCGCTTCCGTCACCGGCGTAAGGTCAGTGCCCGAAATCTTGTAGACCTTGAGCAGGCCGAAATCGTTGAAGAACGGCGACGCTGACGGCTTGTTCGAACCGTTCATGACGGTCACGGCCACGTAGTTGCCGTCCGGGGACATCTTCACGGCTTCCGGCGTCTGCCCGACGGTGACTGTCGTGACGACGCGGATCGGTTTCGCCGTCATGTCGATCAGGCTGATCGAGTCGTTGTCGCCGCTGCTGGCGCCGACATTGCCGACGATGGCGGCGGCGCCGCCGGTGAGATCGATGTCGTAGGGGCGGATGCCCGCGGAGAGATCGCGCTTGGCGTACTCGACCTTGCTCCCGTCCACAGTCAGAAGCGAGATCTTGCTGTCTCCGTCGCGCGTGACCAGCGCGGTCGCGCCGTCATGGGAAAAGACCGCGTGGCTGGGGCCTGATTTGGCGTCGCCGAGCTAGATCTTGCCGACGGGCGCAAGCGTGCCCCCGCTGATGGTGAAGACCGAGACCGTTCCTTCGCTGCGGTTCGCAACCAGCGCCAGCGTGCCCGCGCGGTTGATCGAAACGCCGGCAGCGCCCGCGCCGGCTTGCAAGGTCGCCAGTACTTTGGGCGGCGTGGATTTCAGGTCGATGACCGAAAGCTTGTCGTCGGGCACCGTCTTGGTCGGATCCGCGGGATCGAGCTTCATCGCGCCGGTAACGAGGGCGAACGCGCCATCCGGCGCAATTGCCACGCTCGGCGGCGGTCCGACGACGCTGGCCGGGGCGGGCACCTCGCCTAGAAGTTTCAAGGCACCGTCGGTGAAGTCGATGACGCTCACCGTGTCCGGCAGTGGTTGCTTGCGCACCAGGGCGCTGCCGTTCTCGAGCACCATCTTGCCGTCATTGGCCGTGACGACGATCTCGGCGTGCGCGGCGAAATTGGCGAGGCCCGCCAGGGATGTTGAGATCAAAGCACATGCGGCACGGCGCGTGCGCTTGCGAAGAGCGGCTGTCATATGTCCCCCCGAGATTTGTTCTTGTCCGGAGAAGCTAAATGCACCGGGCGCAGGACGCAATGACCAGGTGGCGAGCGTTTGCCTTTGAAGACGCCGACGGACGGCTACAAGGCGGGAGCTAGCCTCTCAGTCGCGTGCCACGCGGCGAGGCCCCTCAGCGTGGCTTGATCTCCGCGTATTTCGCCATCGCCTTCTCGAACTTCCGCTTGAACAGCCACATCGCGCCAAGGATTTCCCGGAAGCTTGCCGAGGTGCGCGCCCGGTCGGCCTGTCCGAATGCGAAGATGCTGTTGTTGCGCAGGTGCTTCATGATCGTCGGACTGGACACCCTGTAGTTCAGGAGATCGCCGGACCTGAGCGCCGCCCGCGTCGGCGTGGGAACGATCTGGATCAGCTCGAACAGCTTCATTTGGTCGATCGGGTCGGGCAGCGTCTTCACGATTCCTGGGATCTCCCGGAAAATATCCGCATGCGCGTTCATCAGGCCGTCGCGCACGTTGGTCCAGTGATTGAAGCGATGATCGGTGCCGCGGGCCCGCGCCTCCTCCTTGTCGTCGCGCGCGCTCAACCCGGGATCGGCGGCCGCGATCTCGCCCTTGATGGCGTCCCATTTCCTATGGCCGTTGCGGTCCTCGGACGGGCCGGTCTGGAAGCTGCCCATATAGGTGTTCGAGCGCCCGTTGCGGACGTTCTGCTTGCCGTTGGTCTCGGCGAAGAACAGCCCCAGACTGATCCGGCCCGCGGCTTCGGCGTGGTCAGGCGCCAACCCCTTGGCGCGTGCGATCGCGACCGCGAGATCCACCACGTCCTTGAACGGTGTCGCCGAGTTCTGCGCGCCGGCCGGCGGCGCTTCCATGATCTCGAACAGCTTTGAGTATTCGTCCACCAGCGGTTCGATGTCGGCATCGAAATAGGCCGGCGGGATCTCGAACTTGTTGGGCCTGCCGGTCCGCGACGGCATGACGTCGGTGAGATCCTTGTAAGCACTGATCACGGCGACGCGTGCCAGATAGAGCGCCTGGCCCGGCAGGTTCGGCAGCGGCTGTTTGGCGTCGATCTGGCGGCGCCGCTCGGAGAGAATCGCTTTGAAATCGCCGAGCGCACGCTCGTAGGTCGCAACCGCCTCCGATTGCCTGGCCGTGAGCGTTTGCGCCAGGCTCGGGACGAAGGTCGCAAGGATCAGCCCAAGCGCCGTTATGACTGCGGCGGCGCGATGTCGTGCTCTCATGGCCGGTTCCCTGGGCCTGTCGATTCGATGGCCAAGGGGATCGTAAGCATCGGAGGCGAGGGCTGGCGAGCGGCAAATCCCACTCGGCCCGAATTCGCGGCCTCACGCCGCTTGGTAATCCGGCGCGGAGGCGAGAAACCGCGCATAGGCGTCCGCGTCCGGCGGCCGGAAGTGGCCCGCGAGCCCGCCGCGCTTCTGCTCCTTGGCGCCGATGTCGGCCATCAGCTCGTCGAAGTGACGGTAGTGATAGGGCGCGACGCAGAGGCCGCCATAGACGCCCGCAGCCGGCCGTTCGACCCGCTTGAAGTGCAGCATCATCTCGATGTTGTCGCGCATCTGTTGCGCGGTCGGCTGGCGTGCGAGCTGTCCGTCGGCGTAACGGACCAGCCAGTTGGCGGCGAGGTCGGCGCAGAGCACGGTGCAGAACGAGGAGTTGAAACCGACGAAACCGAGCTCCGGCAGGTCGGGATTGGCGATCAGGCGATAGAGCCGGTACTGCCCATCCGCATCGACCAGTTTTGCCTGGTACGCGGCGGGCAGGAATGGCACGCCGAGCTTGTAGCCGATCGCGAGCACCGCGACATCGGCCGCCACGCGCTCGCCGCCGCTCATCACGATGGTGTCACCGTCGTAATGATCGAAGCTGCCGAACACGGCCTTGATGCGGCCGTCGGCTACCATCGGATGGAAGCCGGGTGTTGCGATCGGCACCGAGCAGTTGACTCCGTCCTCGATCCGCTCCTTCGGCACCATGTTGCATTGCTTCAGCTTGAGCTGCGCCTTCAACAGGCTTTCCAGCCCGCGCCAGTTTGCCCAGACGAACGGTGCTGCGATGCGATGCGCAAGGCGCGACATCGCGCCGATGCCCCAGCCCGGAAACATCTCCTCCTGCGCACGGATGTAGAGGATGCGCTTGAAGTTCACGAGACCGCCGATGAAATAAGGAATGCGCCAGACCGGCTCGCGCATCACGATCGTCACCTCACGCGCGCCCGCTTTCACGGCGTTCACCGCGATGTCGGTTGCCGATTTCGATCCGCCGAGCACGACGACGCGCCGTCCTTTCACCACTTGAGGATCGTTGTATTTCGATGAATGCAGGATCTGCCCGCCCTGTGCTAGAAAGCCGTCTTCGCCTGGGCAGTGCAGCTCCCGCGGCTCGTTGAACTGTCCGGTGCAGACCGCGACGAAGTCGAAATCCTCAGCTGTGCTGGCGCCGCTCTTGTCCGAGAGCGCGAGCGTCCAGCCTGGTCTGCCGTCGGCGCGTCGCGCCATGCCCGACACGCTGGTGTTGAAACGCAGCATACGGTCGAGGCCAAAAATTCGTGCGTAGTCGGCGAGGTAGGCGTGGACTTGCGATCCGGTCGGCCATTCCGGATAGGCTTCGGGCATGGCGCGGTCGGTGTAGCGGTAGAGCTCCTTCGGGCTCTGGGTCTGCACCTCCGGATAGGAGCGCGCCGGCTCCCAGACGCCGCCGAGATCGGCGCTGCGTTCAATGATGGTGACCCGGTGACCGCGGGTCGAGAACGCCTTTGCGGCGGCAAGGCCGGAGACGCCGGCGCCGATCACGCAGACATGCTTTGGGTTGACCATGGGATTGCTCGCGAGCTCGAATGTTCTGGGCACAGCAGGCCGCGTTCGGCCGCGCTGCGCCGCCGCTGGACCTGCGACGAAACAGAAATGGGAGTGGGGCGGCCGCCTAGTCGTTGGCTTCAGGCGGCAGGAAGTCGACCTCGTGCAGGGCCGAGATGCGCACGACCTCGGCGGGGTCGGCCAGATTGTGGAGCTGGTTGAACAGCGCCTCCAGCTTCTGCATCGGCGAGACCCAGAACAGCGCGCGGGCCGGCTTGTCGGACTTGTTGAAATAGCCGTGCGGGATGCCGCGCGGCAGGCGCACGAGATCGCCGGCGTTGGCCTTGACCCATTTGCCGTCGAGCTTGAGGTCGAGCGTGCCCTCCTGCACCAGGATGAATTCGTCCTGGGTCGGATGGATGTGCACTGGCACGAACTGGCCCGGCTCGCTGTTGGTCTCGAAGGCAAAGGTGGAATCGGTGACGGCCTTGGGAAAATAGACCTGGCCCAGAATATTCCAGGTCTTGCCGCCATAGCCCGTGCCGTTCGCGGTAATGCCCTTCTCGAGTGCAGTCATGGCTCGCCTCCATCGTGGATCCCGACGAGGGTGGAGCTTCGGTCAGGCGCGGGCTGCTGTCTATCCGCTAAACGAATCCGGACACGTCCTGTGCCGTGCGGCACGACGTTTTTGCGACAGGGCTCTTTCCGGGGACGGGGAACTATTATAGGTTTAAAATATTCCGTGATGCCAAGCGTGGTCGGCGATGTCCGCAGCCGAGCTGGAAATGAGCACGCCTCGATCCGCGGCCGAAAGGCTCGCGGCTTTCGCCCGCGTCACCACCGACGACGCCGACGAGGCGGCCGAGCAGGTCGGGCGCATCTTCTGCCCGCATGATCTGACGCCGATGCGGAGGTCGGGCTTCTCGGCCAGGCACAATTGTGCCGCCTTCGACGGCTTTTCCATCAACTATGTCGCCTATGGCGGATCCGTCACCATCGATCCCGGCTGCCTCGACCGCTTCTTCCTGGTGCAGATCCCGCTCGCCGGCACGGCCCGTATCCGCGCAGGTACCCGCGAACTCGACACAGCGCCGGAACGGACGGCGTCGCTGTTGTCGCCGACCATCCCGACCCGGATGATCTGGACCGAGTCGGCGCAAGCGATCCTGCTGCTCGACCGCCGCATGGTCGAGCAGCGCGCAGCGGCATTGTCGGGCAGGGCGACCGGCGCGGTCGAGTTCGACCCTACGCTCGACCTGAACGTGCCGGCCGCGCGCGGCCTCGCGGCGAAGCTCGTCGAGCTGATGATGCTCGCCGAAGGTCTCGGACCGTCCGGCAGGCTTTCACCGGTCGCGACCGCGGGCTGGCGCGAGGCGCTGCTTCATTACCTCCTCGACGGCCAGCGGCACGGCCTGTCCGACGCGATCAGAACGTTCTCGGGCCAGGGCGAGCGTCTGCCGCGCGCGCTGCACACTGCGCGGGACTGCCTCGCGGCGAATGCCTGCGAGCCGCTCGACGTTGCGCACCTCGCCTGTGAGTCCGGGATCGGCATCCGCGCGCTACAGCTCGGTTTCCGCCGTCATTTCGGCGTGTCGATCTCGCAGATGCTGCTCGACATGCGCCTCGCCAATCTCCACACCCGGCTCACGCAAGCCGAGCTGGACACTTCGATCACCGAGATCGCCTTCGATCTCGGCTTCACCCATCTCGGCCGCATGGCCGGCGCCTATCGCGAAAAATTCGGCGAGACGCCGTCAGCGACGCTGCGGCGGAAGATGAGCTGATGCGCCGGCGGCTTCCCGATGTCGGTTGGGGAGCGCGCGGCGCGAAGACGCGGCATCATTTGAACGTCGTCGCCTGAGTAACATCGCCCCAGCAATACTGATCGTCGCAGTCTTTTAGCTTGTCGTTGATTGACCATTCAACCATGCCACCCGCGTTGGAATTCGCAGCGGATGGCCTAGGTCTTCCGCGACCTTGTCGCGCCATCGCGTTCAGCCGCCTGCCTGCGCAGAAAGCCTTCGAGATCGGCCTGCACGGAATAGGGCGTCGGGATCGGATCGCCCGCGTCGTCGACAGCGGTGTCGAGAGAGCGGCGCAGCATGCGCGCGAGCTCGGCCTTGCGGTAGGGCTTTGTCAGAAGCGGTGCGCCCTTGGTGGCGCGCCCCTGCGCATGCGGGGCGTCGTAGGCATAGCCCGACGTGAAGAGCACCCGCAGCGAGGGGCGCGATGCCACCATGTCGTCGGCGAGCTCTCGTCCGTTCAAGCTGCCGGCCATCACGATGTCGGTGAAAAGCAGGTCGAAGGGCGTGCCTTCGGCCGCGATGGCCAGTGCCTCGGCTGCATTGGCGGCCGAGATGACCTTGTAGCCGAGGCTTTCGAGCTGAACCGTGACGTACTGGCGGACGTCGCGGTCGTCCTCGACACAAAGAATGGTTTCCGTCCCGCCCACGACCTTGCGCTCGTCATAGCCGGTGGGGCGAAGCGTGCTCGCCTCCGCCTTCGGCAGATAGATCGTGAAAGTCGTGCCGCGTCCTTCTTCGGAAGCGACCTTGATTCCGCCACCGGACTGCTTGATGAATCCGAACACCATGCTGAGCCCGAGCCCGGTGCCCTTCCCGATGTCCTTGGTCGAGAAGAAGGGATCGAAGATCCGCTCCAGAATGGCCGGCGGAATGCCAGTGCCGGTATCGCCTATCTCGATCTCGACATAGTCGCCGGCATAGCCGGCCCCGACCGCCACGGCCTCGCGGACGCCGAACACGACGTTGCGCGTCGTCAACGTCAGTCTGCCGCCGTCCAGCATCGCGTCGCGGGCGTTGATCGCGAGGTTGAGAAGCGCCGAGCTCAATTGGCCGCGATCGACGAGGGCGAGCCAAATGTTGCCGTCGAGCCGGGTCACGATCTCGATCTTCTTGTCGAAGGTTGCCAGCAGCAGCTTTGCGAGCTCTTCGAGCAGCTCGTTGATGTCGCTCTCGGCTGGCTTGAGCGCCTGCTTGCGGGCAAAGGACAACAGGCTCGACGTCAGCGCGGCGCCGCGATCGGCGGCGTCGCTGATCAGCTTGGTGATGGTCGCGAGCGGCGGATTATCCTTCACGGCGTCGGCGAGGATCTCGATCGTGCCCGTGATCACGGTGAGCATGTTGTTGAATTCGTGCGCAATGCCGCCGGTGAGCTGACCGATCGCCTCCATCTTCTGGGCCTGGATCAGCTGCTCCTCGGCGGCGCGCTTCTGGGTGACATCCTTGACGAAATTGTTGATGAGGGTGCGCCCCCCGATGTGGAGCGCCGTGCTGGAGGCCTCGATCAGGATCTCGTCGCCGTCCCGGTGCAGCAGGGTCGCTTCGAACCGGATGCCGATCGGCGTATCCGACAATTCCGGCAGCAGCCGCATCATGCGTTGCCTGAAGCCGTCGCGCAGCGGCTCGGCGATGAGGAGATTGACGACGTCCGTGCCGAGCGCCTCCTTGTGCGTCCATCCCGTCAGGGCCTCGGCCTGAAGGCTCCATTCCAGCACGATGCCGTTCTGGTCGGTCTGAACGAAGGCATCGAGCGCGGTCTTGATGACCGCTTGCGTCATCTGTGCGCTGGCCCGCGCCTGCTCGGTCAGTAGCGCGGCGGCCCGTTTTTCCTGCGCCGTTTCGATCGCGCGCGTGCACAGACGAGCGAGCAGGACCGCAATGGCGCCGCTTGCGAGCATGGCGACGATCTGGGCAATGCCGAACCCGGTTCCGGTCGCGGCATAGGAGACGAGGAGAGCCGCCGCGGTCACGATGACCTGCGCGGCCATCGCGAGTGTCAGAAGCCGCCTGAGTTTCATGGTCTCACACCAACGCGTCAGTGGCAGACCCTCGTGTCCGCCCTGTCAATGACCGGCTCCACGTGAGCTACAGATGTGAGCTACAGATTCCGCGCGGCAGCGTCGAGGGGCAATTTGCGGTGGTGCCGGGCTGGCGGCGCTTTCAACCTGCCGGCGAATCGGTCTGGCGCAGCGTCGTCACCCAGATCACGCGGGCCGTCTGCTGGGTCGGGTTGTCGAACATGTGCGGCACGATGCTCGGAAAGCGAAAGCTGTCGCCGGCGTCGAGCAGATGGGCCTGGTTGTCGAGCCACAGCCGCAGGCTGCCTGAGAGGATGTAGCCCGCCTTCTCGCCGGTGTGCTGCAGGAAGTCGGTGCCGGACGAGGCGCCGGGATTGAGCGTGAGCTCGTAGAATTCGAGCTGGCCTTTGTCTGCCGGCGTCAGCGCTTCCTTGACGACGCCGCTGGCGGTGAGCCGCAGCAGGCGCCGGCCGTTCTTGCGCACGATATAGCGCTGCACGTCGGCGGGATCGGTGGTCTCGAAGAAATAGGAGATGGGAACGTCGAGCGCGATGCTGAGCAGGCGCAGCGTGCGTATCGACGGCATGGCGCGCGCGCGTTCGAGCTGGCTGATCATGCCGTTGGAGAGGCCGGTCTTCTTGGCGACGTCCTGGATCGACAGGCCCGCGCGCTGCCGCAGCAGCCGCACGGTCTCGCCGAGGCGCTGGTCGACGGCATCGTCGGCTTCGGTCGGCGGGGCATCCTTCGGATCGTTGATCTCGCCGCGACCATCCATGTCGCTCTCCCATGCATCATCTCAGCCCGGACAATGACGTTCCGGAGCTTCAGTCGGAGTGAAAAGGTCGCGCATCCTAGCAATATGATTGACAGCTGTATTTAGTCGTGATGAACTTTTGATAGAAAATTTAGAAGCACTAAAGCCCATTCCTGTCCCTTTGCCGGGGTCTCGGGGCCCGGGAGACGGTGCCGCGTGCGACAACGGAGAGTGGTCATGGCGGACGACACCGGGAAGTTCGGCGTTGGGGCACTGCATCTCGGCAATCCGAATCGCCGTCAGATCTTTCAGCTCGGGGCCGGCGCCGCGGCGGGATGGACGCTATCGGGCAACGCATTTGCGCAGACAGAACGCCCGACCAATCCGCCGGACAAGCCGCGCGGACAGGTGATCGCGGCGCTGTCGCAGGAGCCGACGGTCTTTCATCCCCTGATGCCGGGCATCGAAGTCGATCAGGGCATCTGGTGGCAGGTGTTCTCGCCGCTCTGGTTCATCGATCCCGACGGCAAGTTCGTTCCCGACCTCGCCCGCGAAGTCCCGACGGTCGAGAATGGCGGCCTCTCGGCCGACGGCCTGACCTGGAAGGTCAAGCTCCGCAGCGACGTGAAATGGCACGACGGCACGCCGTTCACGGCCGAGGACGTGAAGTTCTCGCTTGAGCTGATCAACAACCCCGATTTTCGCGCGCGCAGCCGCGTCGGCCATAGTCTCGTCAAGGACATCAAGATCGTCGCGCCCGACGAGATTCACTGGCGCATGGAAGCTCCCTATTCGCCCTATATGTCGATCCTGGGATCGCTGACCTTCATCGTGCCCAAGCACATCCTGGAGAAGGTGACCGATCCGAACGCCTCGCCGTTCCACAATGCGCCTGTCGGCACCGGACCGTTCCGCTGGGGCGAGCGCGTGCCGGGCGACCACATTCAGTTGAATGCCCATACCGGCTATCACGCCAAGGGACCCTACGTTGAGCGCGTGGTGTTCAAATACATTCCAGACCTGACCGTGCTCTACACCCAGTTCCGCACCGGCCAGGTCGATTACACCGGCCTGCAAGGCATTCTGCCGAACTTCGTGCAGGAAGCGAAGACGCTGAAGGGCCGCAAGATCTTCGTCTCATCCACGTCGTCGGTGGAGCACATCGCGCCCAATCTGGAGTTCGGCGCGTTGGCGGACCGCACGGTGCGCGAGGCGCTGTATCTCGCGATCAACAAGCAGGCGATCATCGACGCGCTGAACTACGGCTTGCCGACGCAGACCGAAAGCTTCGTGCCGCAACAGGCCTGGTCGTTCCAGCAGGGACTGCCGCAGCACAAATACGATCCGGCCAAGGCCAACACGCTGCTCGATGCGGCCGGTTGGGTCCGCGGCGCCGGCGGCGTGCGCGAGAAAGGCGGCGTCAAGCTCGAATTCACCAATTCAACGACGTCGGGCAATGCGGTGCGTGAGCAGACCCAGCAGCTGCTGATCCAGGACTGGCGCGCGATCGGTGCCGCGATGCGCGTCAACAACATGCCGGCCGCCGTGATCTGGGGCGACTTCTGGCAGCAATCGAAATTCAATTCGGTGATCGTGGGAGTGAATTTCATGCTCGGCAGCGACCCCGACGTGACGCCCCGCTTCGGCTCCGGCGCCATTCCTGCCAAAGGTGGCCGCGGCTACAACACCTATCAGTATCGCAACCCGGAGGCGGATCGGCTTCTCGCCGAAGGTGCCAAGCAGTTCGATCTGGCGCAGCGCAAGACGACCTATGGCGCTCTGCAAAAGCTCATCCGCGACGACCTCGCGATCCTGCCGCTGTTCCAGGGCTTCATCGCCGAAGGTGTGAAGGAAGGGCTGCAAGGCTTCCGTCCCAACATCAACATGTCGATCAACTGCTGGAACATTCGCGAATGGTATTGGGCCTGATGGTTCAGGCGCGCGAG
The DNA here is from genome assembly GCF_021052305.1 of Bradyrhizobium sp. WU425. Lineage (NCBI taxonomy): Bacteria > Pseudomonadati > Pseudomonadota > Alphaproteobacteria > Hyphomicrobiales > Nitrobacteraceae > Bradyrhizobium > Bradyrhizobium sp. WU425. Next base: position 2,156,741 of record NZ_CP088089.1, read on the forward strand.
ATCGCCTGAGATGGCCCGTTACGTCGCCAATCGCCTGGCGCAGGCGATCATGCTGCTGGTGATCGTGTCCGCGATCGGCTTCGCCATCCTGCATCTGGCGCCCGGCGGTCCGCTCTCGCAATTCGCGGCGTCCGCGCAGATGACGCAGGAGGATCTCGACCGCGTCACGCGGCAACTCGGCCTCGATCGTTCGCTGCCGATCCAGTATCTCGATTGGTTCGGCCGGATGCTGAGGGGCGATTGGGGCCGCTCGTATCGTGACGGCGAGGCGGTGCTGGCGGTGATCTCGTCGCATCTCGGCGCCACGCTGGAACTGATGGCGACTGCGACCATCATCGCGGTGCTGCTCGGCTGCTGGATTGGCGTGCTCGGTGCGCTGCGCCGCTATTCGCTGTTCGATTCGCTCGCAACCGTCGGCGCCATGATCGCATTGTCGATCCCGACCTTCTGGTTCGGCCTCGTCACCATCTATGTGTTCTCGGTGAAGCTCGGCTGGCTGCCGGCCGGCAACCGGCAGACCGTCGGCGATGGCTCCCTGCTCGATCTGCTCCATCATCTCATTGCGCCGGCGCTGGTGCTGGCGCTGGTGGAGACCGCGATGTGGGGCCGCTTCATGCGCTCCTCGATGCTCGAAGTCATCAACCAGGACTACATTCGCACCGCGCGCGCCAAGGGCATGCCGGAATGGCGAATCCTTACGGTTCACGCCTTGCGTAACGCGCTGCTGCCGATGATCACGATGGGCGGCCTTCAGTTTCCGACGCTGCTCGGTGGTGCGCTGGTCGCTGAAACCGTGTTCACCTGGCCCGGCATGGGCCGGCTGTTCCTCGATTCCATCGGATATCGCGACTATCCCGTGGTGATGGGCATTCTGATGTTCTCGGCGATCATGGTGCTGATCGGGTCGCTGCTGGCCGACATCCTCTATGCGGTCGTCGATCCGCGCATCCGGGTGGGCTAGGGATGACGACCGTAGACTTGTCCAGCGCTCAACCCGCACCCGGCCAGGCCGCGTGGCGGCGATTTCGTCGGCACCGGCTTGCACTTGCAGGCGCGGTGATCATTCTCGTCCTTGTTCTCGGTTCGGCATTCGGCCCGTACCTCCTGCCGTTCGACGACACCTACATCGATATCATGAAGCGGTTCGCACCGCCGCTGTCGGGCGCGCACATCCTCGGCACCGACGAACTCGGCCGCGACGTGCTGGCGCGGCTGATGATGGGCGCGCGCGTCTCGCTGTCGATCGGCTTCGTCGCGATGGTGATGGCGATGGCGGTGGGCATCGTCGTCGGGGCCTTCGCCGGCTTCTATGGCGGCGTGGTCGGCGCGGTGCTGATGCGGCTCGTCGATGCCATGCTCTGCTTTCCGACCATCTTCCTGCTGCTTGCGCTCGCGGCGCTCATCGAGCCCGGCTTCATCACCACCACCGTGCTGATCGCGGCAACCGCCTGGATGTGGGTGGCCCGCGTCGTCGAGGCCCAGGTGCGCTCGCTGCGGGAGCGCGAGTTTGCGGTTGCTGCACTCGCGTTCGGCTCGTCGAATCTGCGGATCATGTTCCGCGAGCTCGTACCCAATGCGATCGCGCCGATCGTGGTGGCGGCGACGCTGAACGTGGCCAAGGCCATTCTGCTCGAATCCTATCTCAGCTATCTCGGTTACGGCATCCAACCGCCGGCCGCGAGCCTCGGCAACATGCTCAATAACGCGCAGATCTATCTCACCAGCGCGCCCTGGCTCGCGATTGCACCGGGCCTCGCCATCACGCTTGCGGTGACGAGCTTCAACTTCCTCGGCGACGGCCTGCGCGACGCGCTCGATCCGCGGATGAACATCCCATGATCTGCAAACTAGCGACGAGCCGAGCTGTCTCGATCGAACTGAATATCTGGAGTTTCCCATGTCCCCGCCGCTCACCCGCATAAACAGTGACGAGCGCCTGCCAGCGCAGGTGGATGTCGTCGTCATCGGCGGCGGCGTCATTGGCGTCTCCGCGGCCTATCATCTCGCAAAGAAGGGCCTCTCCGTCGCCTTGGTCGAGAAGGGCCATGTCGGCGGCGAGCAGTCGAGCCGCAATTGGGGCTGGTGCCGCCAGCAGGGCCGCGCGCGTGAGGAGATCCCGCTGGCCCGCGAGGCGCTGCGGCTGTGGGAAGACATGCAAAACGATGCCGGCGTCGATGCCGGCTTCCGCCGTACCGGCGTGCTGTTCCTGACCAAGAGCAAGGACGAGCTCGCCAGCTGGGAGCGATGGGCCGCAACGGCGCGCGAGATGCAGGTTCACTCGACCGTGCTGACGCCGGCGGAGGTCGCCGAGCGCCTGCCCGGCAATGCCGAGACATGGGTTGGCGGATTGCACACGCCGAGCGACGGGCGCGCCGAGCCCTCAATGGCCGTGCCGGCGCTTGCGACCGCCGCGCGAAAGCACGGCGTCACGATTCATCAGGGCTGCGCCGCGCGTGGGTTGGAGACGCAAGGTGGACGGGTGAGCGCCGTCGTCACCGAGAAGGGCACCGTTCGCACGCAATCGGTGCTGCTGTCCGGCGGCGCCTGGTCGTCGCTATTCTGCCGTCGCCACGGCATCGAGCTGCCGATCGGCCTCGTCAATGCGACCGCGTGCCGGACCACGCCGGGGCCGGAGATCACCTCCGGTGCGCTCGGCACCGATTTCTATTGCATCCGCCGCCGCCTCGACGGCGGCTTTACCCTGGCGCTACGCAACCGCGGCACGGTCGAACTGTCGCCTGATCTGTTCCGGTACGCGCGAACTTTCTGGCCGACCTATCTGCATCGCAAGAACGGGTTGAAACTGTCGTTCGGCAAATCCTTCTTCGACCAGCTCATGCGCGGCACGAACTGGAGCTTGGACAAGCCGTCGCCATTCGAGACCGAGCGGGTGCGCGATCCCGCGCCTGACATGTCGCTGGTCAATGCCGCGCTGGCTTCGCTGATCAAGTCGAACCCTGAATTGAAGGACATCGAGATCGCGGAAGCCTGGGGCGGGACGATCGACTGCACGCCGGATACCATTCCGGTCATCTCGCCGGTCGATGCCATGCCTGGCTTCTTCCTTGCCACCGGCTTCTCCGGCCACGGCTTTGGCATCGGTCCTGCGGCCGGCAAGCTCGCGGCGGACATCGTGACGGGCGCGACGCCGCTGGTCGATCCCGCGGCCTACAGCCACAAGCGCCTGATCGAAGGCCGCCGGCTCGCGCCGGTCAGCCCGTTCTGAGAGTTTTGGCGGCATGACGGTTCTCTACAAGGCCAACATGGTTCGGGGCGCTGAATGGGCGGGCTTCTTCGCCGAGCGCGCGCCCGATGTGCCATTCCGGCTCTGGCCCGACATCGGCGATCCCGCCGACATCCGCTATCTCGTGGCGTGGGTGCCGCCCGACGACATCGCGACGACTTTCCCAAATCTCGAGCTGGTCTTCTCGGTCGGTGCGGGTGTCGATCAGTTCGACGCGAAAAAACTTCCAGCGCACATTCCGCTCGTTCGCATGCTGGAGCCTGGCATCGCCGAGACCATGGTCGAATACGTCACCATGGCGGTGCTCGCCCTGCATCGCGATCTCCTGCACTTCATCGCCCAGCAGAAGGCGCAGGTCTGGCGCGAGATCCGGATCACGCCGGCGAAGCGGCGGCGCGTCGGCGTGATGGGTCTCGGCCAACTCGGCCAGGCCGTGCTCGAACGCCTCACGGCTTTCGACTTTCCACTACTCGGCTGGAACCGATCGATGCGCGAGATCGACGGCGTCACCTGTTATACGGGCATGGGGACGTTGCCGGATTTCCTTGCGCAGACCGACATTCTCGTCTGCCTGTTGCCTCTGACGGATGAGACCCGCGGCATCCTCAATGCGGACTTGTTCGCGCGCCTGCCGCGCGGCGCGTCGCTCGTCAACGTCGGGCGTGGCCCGCATCTGGTCGAAGCCGACTTTCTCGCGGCGCTCGACAGCGGCGCGTTGTCGGGTGCTGTCCTCGATGTCGCCGAGCCGGAGCCGCTGTCTGCGGGTCACCCTTTCTGGAGCCATCCGCGCATCCTGGTCACGCCGCACAATGCCAGCATGACGACGCCGGATACGGCGGTCGATTTCGTGCTGGATGTGATTGCGCGCCACCGCCGCGGTGAAGAATTGCCGGGGCGTGTCGATCGTAGTCGCGGCTATTAGGACACTGGCATGAGCATGGGCGCAAGCGGAGCTGATCAAATCGCTGCCAACGCGCAGTCGCCGGTGCTGTCGGTTTCCGGCCTGACGACGTCCTTCCTGCGTGAGCGGCGATGGATTCCCGTCGTCTGCGACGTGTCGTTCGATATTGCCTCGCGGGAAACCGTGGCGATCGTCGGCGAGTCCGGTTCGGGCAAGAGCGTCACTGCGCTCTCGATCATGCGGCTCATTCCGAAGGAGAACGGCCGCGTCGAAGGCAGCGTCCGGCTTGCCGGTCGCGACCTGCTGACGCTGCCCGAAGCGAGCATGAAGGATGTTCGTGGCAACGAAATCGCCATGATCTTCCAGGAGCCAATGACGAGCCTCAATCCGGTGCTGACCATCGGCTTCCAGATTGCGGAAGCACTGATCCAGCACCGCGGCCTGTCGCGCGCGGCGGCGGAGGTCGAGACCATATGCCTGCTCGACCGCGTGCGGATACCTGCGGCGAAATCGCGCTTCCACGAGCATCCGCATCGCTTCTCCGGCGGCATGCGCCAGCGCGTAATGATCGCGATGGCGCTGGCCTGCAAGCCGAGGCTGCTGATCGCAGACGAGCCGACCACCGCGCTCGACGTCACGATCCAGGCCCAGATCCTGGAGCTTCTGAAGGAGCTTCAGCAGGAAGAGGAGATGTCGATCCTCTTCATCACCCACGACATGGGGGTGGTGGCCGAGATCGCGGACCGCACCGTGGTGATGTATGGCGGCCAGGCAGTGGAAACCGATGCGACCGCGCGCATCTTTGCTTCACCCTCGCATCCTTATACCCGCTCGCTGCTCGCGGCCGTGCCACGCCTCGGCTCGATGGACGGGCGGACGCGGCCGATGCGTTTTCCGACCGTCGACAAGGTGACGGGGACCTCTGACGAGCCGGCGGAGACGCCCGATACGGTCTCGATTGCCGAGCGACCGCTGCTCGAGGTCTCCAACCTCACGACGCGCTTTCCAATCCGCTCGGGCCTGTTCGGCAAGGTCTCGGGCCGCGTCCATGCGGTCGAGAACATCTCCTTCACCTTGCGCGCCGGGGAGACGCTGGCGCTGGTCGGCGAATCCGGCTGCGGCAAGTCGACGACGGGCCGCTCCATTCTCAAGCTGACGGAGCCGGACAGCGGCACCGTTCTGGTGGACGGGCAGGATGTGCTGGCGATGAATGCCCGCACCTTGCGTGACTTTCGCAAGCAGATGCAGATCGTGTTCCAGGATCCGTTCGCGAGCCTCAACCCGCGCATGTCGGTGGGAACGGCGATTGCGGCCCCATTGCTCGCCAACGGGCTCGTCACGGCGTCGCAGGCACGGGAGAAGGTCGCCGACCTGCTTGTCCGCGTTGGTCTCACCGCCGACATGGCCGCGCGCTTTCCGCACGAATTCTCCGGTGGCCAGCGCCAGCGCATCTGCATTGCCCGCGCGCTCGCGCTCGGACCGAAGCTGATCGTCGCGGACGAAGCGGTCTCGGCGCTCGACGTTTCGGTCAAGGCGCAGGTCGTCAATCTGATGCTGGACCTTCAGGCCAGCATGGGACTTGCCTATCTCTTCATTTCCCACGATATCGCGGTGGTCGAGCGCATGAGCCATCGCGTCGCGGTGATGTATCTCGGCGAGATCGTCGAAACCGGTCCACGCGCGGCCCTGTTCGGAAATCCGCAGCATCCCTATACGAAGAAGCTGATGGCGGCCGTGCCAGTGCCCGATCCAGCGCGCCGCGGCACCAGGCGCGAGGCCACGAATGACGAGATCAGAAGCCCGGTGCGCGCGCCCGATTACCAGCCGCCCGTGCGTCAATTTCGTGAGGTGTCGCCGGGCCATGTCGTCCAGCTCTGGGGCGAGGAATGGTCCAACTGACGTGCGCAGGCCGCAAATTATTTCCAAAATGCACGATGAAGTCGCCCCGCGATCTGCCGGGCAGGTCAACGGTGGTGTCCTTCGCGACGCCAGGCCGGTGACATCACGCTGAAATCACAATGAAATCATCGCGGCACGGCCCGGTGCGACGGCTGGCCGCGCCAGCTTCGTGTTATGCGCTGCAGCTGGACCGTCGGCCGGCGATCTCCGATAATGCGCGGATCTCGGGAAGGCCGGCGAAGACGTGCCTTTACGGATGGATTTACTAGAATGACACAAGCAGGCGTCTACGGGCAGAGGCTCGGGCAGGGCCTTCGCTCCAAGCAAGCACCGGTCCTGATCACGCGTTCGCTGCACAGCGCCGAGCTCGCGGTCACCGAAGTCCGCAACGACGATCCGACACCGGATATTTCCGGATCGCTGGCTGCGGAAGATGCCTATCTCCTCAGCCTGAAACTCCGCGACTATCCGGATTGCGAATGCTGGGAGGAGGGCCGCTGTGTCACCAAGGCGGATGTTCGCGCAGGTGCGACTTATCTGTACGACCTCAAGCGTGACCCGCGCTATGTGATCGACAAGCCGTTTCACTCGCTCTTCTTCTATTTGCCGCGCTCGGCGCTCAACAGCGTTGCCAGGCAACCGGGCGGGCCGCGCGTAGGCGAGCTCAGCTACGAGCCCGGTGTCGGTCATGACGACGAGGTCGTTCGACATGTCGGTGCCTCGTTGCGGCAAGGACTGTGTCGGCCCGACGAGACCAACCAGCTTTTCGTCGATCACATGATGCTCGCGCTCACCGCCCATGTCGCCCAGACCTATGGTGGGCTGAAGCCGGCCGCGGAACCGAGCCGCGGCGGTCTCGCGCCATGGCAGGTGAAGCGTGCGTGTGACCGGCTCGATTCCGATCTCTCGGGCAAGATCGCGCTGCAGCTGATCGCGACCGAGCTTGGCCTGTCAGTCAGCCACTTCTCACGCGCATTCCGGATCTCCACCGGCCTGCCGCCGCATCAATGGCTGCTCCAACAGCGCGTCAAGGCGGCCAAGCAACTGATGACAGTCCGCGACCTGCCGTTATCCGAGATTGCCATCTCGGCCGGATTTGCCAATCAGAGCCATTTCACGCGGGTGTTCTCGTCCATCGTCGGCGTCAGTCCGGGCGCATGGCGCCGAGAAACGGATGGTGGACGGGACAAGACTTGAAGTTACCGACGCTTCGCCAGCGAGATCGTGTAGGCCGTGCGGCGCGCCGCAAAAATCTCGTCCGGCGGATGGCCGATGCCGTCGGCAAGATTGGCTGGATTGAAGATGGAGCCGTCGCAGGCCGCGTTGGCTTCGAGGCTGGTGATGACGATCGTCCCCAGCCGCACCTGCTCACGGTTGTCCTCGTCCGGCCATCGCAGGGTCACGTCCATGGTGGGATCGCCGGGACGGTCGAGCAAGGCCATCACGTTGAATCGGACGTCGCCGGCTACGATCCTCCGCGCGAGATCGTCATGCAGGAAATCGGCCGACTTCGCCCTCGCTTCGTCCTCGCTCAAGGTGACGTCGCCGCCGACCGGCGAGACCTTGAACTTGATGAAGCGGGTCTCATCCTTCGCGTTCGTCGCGGGAAAGGAGTGCACGCCCCAATAGGTCGTGCCGGCAAAGCTGCCGGGCAGCCGGCGTGCCGCGACGTAATTCGCCTGGTTCAGTGTTTCAGGATTGGCCGCCGAAAAGGCCCGGACCTTCTCGATGTCGGGCTTGCCGTCCGCACCCGGAATGCGCGCCTCGAGGAAGGCGAGCATCTGGTCGAGCGTCCGTGCAAAATGCACCGGAGCGGTTTCCGTCAGGATGTCCGAGCGATGGGCGTCGTCGCCCAGCCTGAAGCTGAAGCCGCGCAGCACGAGGTTGTTGGTGTCGGTCACCCCGGGATTGCCGCCGCCGACGGAGAAGCGCGCCAGCACGCGCGACGGTTTTGTGAAGCTCAGCGATCGCGTAATCTCTGCCGCGCGGTCGGACGGGGCATAGGTCCCGCGCACACAACGACCCTTGGCGAAGCTCGCGCGCACCTTCGGCGGATTGCCTGCGACCGCCTTCAATGCATCGACGACCGCGGCGGGTGTTGCAGCGGGGGTGGGAAGTTCGGACATGGCTTGGCCTCCGGCAAAAGCGGCATGTCCGTGTGTTAGGGCTGGCGGAGCGCCGGCGTCTTTCCTAAAGCCGCGCTGCCTTGTCCGATCCTGCTGATTGCTTGCTTGCGCTTCAGGAATTCACGTGCACGAAACACGGTATGAGGGGATAGATCTGATGTCGGCCGGGACAACTTGTTTACTGGCTCAGCTCCCGTGCTCCCGGGTCTCGCGACGATGCAGACTTGTCCTCCGGAAATTGTGATCGGATAGAGCGCCGGGGAACCGCGTTATGTGAACCGTCTCATATTTCATCACTCTCTTTCGAGCTATCACTCCCGCAAGAAATTGCCGCACCCGGACCTAACTGACCGACACGGGTGAGATGCAATGCCTGCGTAGCCGCGTGCTCGCAGCTTTGGATTGGCTCTCGTCTTGCTCACGAGCAAGCCAGCCCCATCACTCAGCACAGATTTTTCAGAAATTGGAATCAAGGCAATCGCAAAACGCGTCCACGAGGCTGCCTCTATTCGGGGTCGGCCGGTAGGCCGCTACTTACCTAAGAAGGAGACCCCCAATGAAAATTAGTGATGCAGTTTCCAGCGCATTTTCCCTAACGAGGGGCTCCGGCAATCTTCGGATCGCTCGTTCCGGTCTGATCAGGTCGGCCCATCTTCTTGAAAGAATTGGGCTCGCAGCCGTTGGGGCCTCCTGTGGCCTCTATGTGGGTGCGACCCTGTTGCGTGAGAAAGGCGGACTGTTTGAAAGCGGCTGGATCGTGCTGATAACGATGCTCTATGGAGCTCTCAGCTATTATGTCGGAATTGATTTGTCTCGCAGTGTCGCGCGGAAGTCGATCTCGAGCAACTCGGAAGAGTGGAATGGTTCCGAGCCGGCTGAGATCATGAGTGCGGCTGGAACGTTCGGCGCCGCGATTGCCGCAACTCTGTCCGTCAGCATCCTTGTCCTTGATCAAAACCCAGCCAATGGCCTGATAACCTTTGTTGCCGGCTGTTGGGTGGTTGGTTCCTCGCTCCAAGTTGCGGCGGGCATGATGGCTCGCAACTACGAAGCGCGCATGGACAAGCAATGAAGGAATTGTGCTCACGCAAGAACGTCTGCTTGGCGTCATGACGAGTGCACAAGCCGCAGTGTTGGATTCGATTTCAGGTCCGGAGTGAGTAGTGACCACTCATCGCAACCTCTGTCGTCCAACGCTGCGGGAAGACGATTTTTGGTAGCGCAGTCGTTCGCATCGGGCGGCGACCCGGCTTGGAAGCCGTGTCGGTACTGAGTAACCTAAATTATCGCACAACAAACAAGACGTGCCATCATGGCGGTGTTGGGATATCGTCCCCGCGCCGTGGTCCAAAATCCTGCTAACCGCCAACCACACGATCGGTGGAGCCAATGCAGATTGCGGAGTGGCTCGAGAAACTGGGGCTTGGGCAATACGCAGAGCGTTTTGCCCAGAATGGAATCGACGTGGGCGTCCTCCCCGAACTGATGGACGAGGACTTTGAAAAGCTCGGAGTCCTGCTAGGCCATCGCCGCAAAATGCTGCGTGCTATTGCCGACCTCGATCCAGCCGCGTTGATCGCATCGCCGACCCCTCCTCAGGACGCCGAGCGGCGCCACCTCACCGTTATGTTTTGCGATCTGGTCGGCTCGACCGCGCTCTCGGCGCGTCTCGATCCCGAGGATATGTGGGAAGTGATCCGGGCCTACCGCGCCGCCTGCGCGAGCGTCATTGCCGCTTATGACGGCAGGATAGCCAGGTTCGTTGGCGACGGAATACTCGTCTATTTCGGCTATCCTCGCGCGCATGAGGATGATGCGGAGCGCGCAGTACGAGCTGCCCTCGACACTATCTCCGCAATTGGGCAGCTCAAAACGGGCGCCGACGAACGGGTTGAACTGCGCATCGCAATTGCGACAGGGCTTGTGGTGGTCGGTGACCTCATCAGTGGAGATGCATCAGAGGAGCAGGCAACCGTCGGCGACACACCAAACCTCGCCGCTCGGCTCCAGAGCCTGGCGGAACCGGGCGCGGTCGTCGTTGCTTCGTCGACGCGCCGGCTGCTTGGTGATCTCTTCACGTTTCGCAATCTCGGCCGCCGTGAGGTCAAGGGGATAGCCGAACCAATCGCAGTCTGGGCGGTGGAGGGGGCGATCGCATCCGAGAGTCGCTTCGAGGCGGTCCGCGCGGTACGCTCGATCGGTTTTGTCGGCCGCAGGGACGAGATCGAGTTCACTCTCTCGCGCCAGCGGCTGGCATGGCAGGGGCAGGGCCAGATGGTATTGATTTCTGGCGAAGCGGGCATCGGCAAGTCGCGCATTGTCGCAACCCTGTCCGAAAGCCCCTCGTTGGGGGCGCACCGCCGGGTGCGATATCAGTGTTCGCCCTACCATACCAACAGTGTGCTCCATCCCTTTCTCGCGCAGCTCGAGCGCGCCGCCGGCATCCGGTCGCACGACACGCCTGGGCAAAAGCTCGACAAGCTCGAGGCAATGCTGTCGCTTGGAACACAGCAGGTCGCCCAAGCGACACCGCTCATTGCGGCTCTCCTTTCGATTCCCACCGGCGACCATTGTCCGCCGCTGGCTTTGAGCCCGGCGCAGCAGCGGCGACAGACATTTGCCGCCCTTCTGGATCAGCTTGAGGGGTTGGCGCGAGAGCAACCCCTGCTGATTATCTGCGAGGATATGCATTGGGCCGATGCCACGACACTTGAACTGTTCGATCTCGCGGTCGATCGTATCAGAGGACTGCCGATACTCGTGCTCATGACATCCCGGCCAGAGTTCGAGCCCTCCTGGTCGGGCCTTGCCAACGTCAGTCTGTTGCGGCTCGACCGACTCGATCGGCGGGACTCGCGCGCGCTGGTCGAACAGGTGGCCGTTGGTCGCCAGCTGTCACGCGAGATGATGAAGCAGATCATCGATAGGACGGATGGCATCCCACTATTCGTCGAGGAATTGACCAAGATGGTGCTGGAGTCCGGGCTACTCGTCGAAGATGCCGGGCGCTATCGTCTCGATAATCCGCTCCCGCCGCTCGCTATTCCCGCGACGCTGCAGGATTCGCTGATGGCGCGGCTTGACCGGCTGGCCCCCGTCAAGGAGTTAGCGCAGATAGGCGCCGCCATTGGTCGCGACTTTTCATACGCGCTGCTGAGATATGTGGCGGGACGCGATGATCTGACGCTGAGCGCTGCGCTAGCGCAACTCGAAGAGGCCGAACTGCTGGTGCGTCGCGGGGCTCCGCCCGAAGCAAACTATAGTTTCAAGCACGCCCTCGTTCAGGAAGCGGCCTACGAGAGCCTGCTCAAGAGCAAACGGCAGGTGCTTCACAAGCGCATCGGCGATGTCCTGCGCGAGAAGTTTCCAGTCGTCGCCGAGACTGAGCCGGAAGTTCTGGCACACCACTTCACTGAGGCGGGGCTGAACGAGGTCGCCCTCGAATGGTGGCGCAAGGCGGGCCTGCAGGCGCTGAAACGCTCCGCTTATTCCGAGGCGATTGCACATCTCGGCAAGGCGATTGCCATCGCCGATGAGCTGCCCGATGAGCACGACCGGATGATGGGTAGGCTACATCTTCAAATCGCATATGGCCGTGCATTACGGGGCAGCCTCGGGCACAGCGCTCCCGAAACGGTAGCCGCATGGACGCGCGCCCGACAGTTCGCAGCCGACATCAATGATCCGGTTGAACTTGCGCCGGTCCATTCGGGTCTCTTCAATGCCTGCCTGACACACGGCGAACTCGCGCCGATGCAGGCGCTGGTGGATGCCATCGTGAACGCCGCTGACCGGCGACCGGCCTCACCGGTGGCCGCCGTCGTTGCACATTGGACGGGCGGGGTTACCTGCTGGTTCGGGGGCGACTACTTGAACGCGAGAGTACATCTTGAGAAGGCACTAGAGATCTATGGTGACGAGCCGGATCCCGCGACGTTCAGGGGCTCGGCGCTGGATCTCCCATTCGTGATCATGAGGTTTCTTGCCCTGGTGCTTTGGCCCCTTGGCAGGATCGCCCGCGCACGCCGCCTCGCCGCGGAAGCGATAAGGGCTTCCGGAGAAAAACGGGCGCTTTCTCAGGCCAATGCGCTTGTTCATCGAGCTGTGTTCGACGGACTATGCGGGGGCATGTTGCAGCAAACAGAGACGATCCTGGCGCTTGGTCTCGCTCGCGACCACACGATGCCGCTGTATGTGGCCGCCGGCACCTACCTGAATGGCCTGGCCAAGTGGCGCGCTGGCGACGGAATGGCCGGGCTCACGGAAATGCGTCGCGGCTGGACCTTGCTGCACGAGAATGACTGCTACCTCTGTGAGCCGTTTTGGGGGATGCATGTCGCCATGGCGGATGCAGAGTCGGGCCAACTCGAAAACGGGCTGGAAATCTTGAGCGGATTGATCGCATGGGCGGGGCAATCCGGTCAGCATTGGCTTGATGCCGAGCTGCATCGCGTCTACGGGGAGCTTTTGTTGCGTCATGATCCTTCGGACCTAGCCAGGGCCGAAACTGCGCTAAGCCGAGCGCTTGAAATCGCACGGCACCAACGGGTGAAGACTTTCGAGCTGCGCAGCGCCATTGGACTTGCACGCCTGCATAAGACAAATGGCGGAGCGGGCGCGGTATCCGAGGTGCTCGCTCCCGTGCTCGCTGAATTCGATGCGGAGCGCAATCTTCCCGAAGTCGTTGAAGCCAGAGAGCTGCTCAAGCAAGTGCATTAGGCACGTGCGGTTTGTTTAGCTAGCCGTTTGGTCAGGAGAGACGTCTCGATCCTGACCCATCTCCGGTCGCCTCACTGCAATTGCGCGTTGAGGTTCGCACGTGACGTACGGGCCAGGGGCTGACGGGTTACGAATTCACGTGCACGAAATCCCGCAAGAGCGGGTAGATCTCGTTGTTCCAGCGTTTGCCCGAGAACACGCCGTAATGGCCGACGCCGGCCTGCATGTGGTGGACGCGGCGGTAGGCGCGTACGCCGGTGCAGAGGTCTTGCGCGGCCAGCGTCTGGCCGATCGAGCAGATGTCGTCCTTCTCGCCCTCGACCGTCATCAGCCCCATGCGGCTGACGGCCTTGGTGTTCACCGGACGTCCCCGATGCATCAGCTTGCCCTGGGGCAGAAGATGCTCCTGGAACACGTCTCGCACGGTCTCGATGTAGAATTCCGCGGGCAGGTCCATCACGGCGAAATATTCGTCGTAGAAGGTCTTGATGCTGGCCGCCTTCTCCTTCTCGCCCTTGGCGATGTGATCGGCGAGATCGATGTGCTGCTTGATATGGCGCTCGAGATTCATCGAGACGAAGGCGGTGAGCTGCACGAAGCCGGGATAGACTTTCCGCAGGGCACCGCGGCACTGCATCGGCACGTAGTTGATCAGGTTCTGCTCGAACCAGTCGATTGGCCTGCTCTTGGCGAATTCGTTGACCCTCGTCGGCTGGATGCGCGTGTCGATCGGGCCGGCCATCAGCGTCAGCGTCGCCGGCCGCGAAGGATGGTTGCCCTCGCACATGATCGCGGCGGCCGCGAGCGCGGAGACCGAGGGCTGGCAGATCGCGACCATATGCGGGCGGGGGCCTAATTGGCCGAGGAAGTCGATGAGATGCTCGGTGTAGTCGTCGAGCCCGAAACGGCCCTCGCTGCGGGGAATGTCGCGTGGATTGTGCCAGTCGGTGATGTAGACGTCGTGATCCTGCAGCAGCGTCTTCACGGTGCCGCGCAGCAGCGTCGAAAAATGGCCGGACATCGGCGCCACCAGGAGCATGCGCGGCTGCTCGCCCACGCCTTCCTTCTTGAAACGCAGCAGCGAGCCGAACGGGGTCGCGTAAGCGATCTCCTCGGTTACGGCGACCTCGCGATTGCCGACCATGACGCTGTCGATGCCGTAGGCGGGGCGGTGATAGGTGAGGGTGGAGCGGGAGATCAACTCCAGCGCGGCCGACAGCCGGCCGACGACCTGATCCGATAAGCCCTGCGGCACCAGATTGAGGAATTTGAGTGCGGACGAAGCCCCCGACCGCCACGGCGCCGTCAGGTCCATATGGTTCTGAAAGGCCTGATAATACATCGACATCATACTGAAACGCCCACCTGTCCCCGTGCTGCTATGCAATATCGGAGCCAAACCGGAGATGGGCCGTCCTCAAGATTGGCACGTCGCTTGCTGCTCTTTTGGCGGGAAGCACAGGCGGTGCGCACTCCCGCAGTCCAGGCGGGGTGCAAGTCTTAGGTGTGAGGGAAGGCCATATGGCGAAGGCGACACTGACCATCAGCAGCAAGAACTATTCGTCCTGGTCGCTGCGTGGCTGGCTGCTGACGAAATTTTCCGGGCTCGATTTCGAGGAGATCGTCACCGCGCCGGACGACGCGTCGGCGCGTGCCGAAATCCTGCTGTTGTCGTCGTCGATCCTGGTGCCGTGCCTGCGGCACGACGGCGCGATCGTCTGGGATACGCTGGCGATCGCCGAATATCTCAACGAGGCGATGCCGGATGCCGGGCTGCTGCCCGCCGATCGCGTTCAGCGCGCGCATTGCCGCTCGATCTGCGGCGAAATCCATTCCGGCTTCACCACCTTGCGCGCCTCGCTGCCGGTCAATCTGAAGGGGCACTTCCCCGGCTTCAAGATCTGGTCGCGCGCGCAGGCCGACATCGATCGCGTCTGGGCGATCTGGCGCGACTGCCTGGACAAATCGGGCGGGCCCTTCCTGTTCGGCGAGACCCGCACCATGGCTGACGCGATGTACGCCCCGGTGGTGACGCGCTTCGTGACCTATAACGTCAAGCTCGAGCCACAGCTGCAGGCCTATGCCGATACCATCATGGCCATGCCGGAGATGAAGGAATGGATCGCGGCGGCACGGGATGAGCCGGCCGAGATCGAGGAGCTCGAGGTCGAATATTAGGCAGGCCGGGTGCCATCTGCCTGTTTTGGGAGCGAGCATCCAACCGCCGCACCCCGCGGTCATGTCATTGAAGGCGTTAACGTTTGACGCCCGTGGTGGGCTGAGCCCGCTCACGCGCTGTGCAGATATTGTATGCGCGCGCTGGCCGGTTGCGACATCTAGCCGTGAACAGGCGCGTACGGGGCGCTACGGCTGATTCGGACGTGATTCGTTCGGGCCGCGTTCCGAAGGTTAAAGCCGGGACGCGGCCCCGTTGCATTTTGAGACAGAAATCAGTGCTCAGGCCACGCCCGAATGCTTCATGCGCGGGACGCGCCAGCCGATGACGGTTGCTTCAACTGCGACGCCGGCCGCGTGGTTCTGCCAGCGTCCCTCGATATAGCGGCAGGCGAACGGCAGCTGATACGTTCCGCTGTGGTCCTCGCACAGCACTTCGACTGCAAGGCCGGGCGGCGGTTCTCCGGCGCCGTCGAATTCCGCCAGTCGTCTGTCGCGCGTTGCCATCAAAAAACTCCCTTAAACAAAGCCGCGGAAAGAGTGCCCATTTCCTCCGCGTGCAGATCATCGCTCCCCGTGCGAGGGAACAGCCGCAAGCTCAACGCGAGAATGCGGTGCGAGTGTGGTAGCCTCGACAGGCTGCGTGCAAAAAGCGCACATTGCCGTGATTGATTTGACAAGGAACCTGTATGCTGCTTCGAAGCGCCGTCGTTTGTTTCGCGATGTTGCTGCTCGCTACGCTGGCGATTGTGCCGGTCCGCGCGCAGGACGTGCCCGGTATCGAGATCTGCACCGTCGAGAAGACCATGGAGCGCCGCACCAGCTGCCTCCAGAGCAACGTCGACTTCCTCCAGAAGACGATCACCAAGCTCAACCTCGATCACCAGCAGAGGCTGGACGCCGCGGCTCGCCAGATCGATGCGTTGAAGACGACCGTGGCCGGCTTGCAGAAGATGCTCGGCGATCTCCAGGCCGCGCAGGCGAAGACCGCGGAGGATGTGAAGAAGAAACAGGATGCGCCGCCGCCGAAGGATGCGGCGAAATAGGCGCCGCGCTCAGGCGACGCGATATCGCTCCATGACGCTGCGGTCGGGCTCATAGCCGAGCCCAGGTCCGGTCGGCACCGCGACATGGCCGGTGGCATCGACATCGGCGCGGCCGCCCCAGAGGCAGGCCTCGCGCTTCAGGTAAAACATCTCGACCAACCCGTCGTCGCGCCCCGCCAGGAGATGCAAGGTCGCCAGCAGGCCGGGGCCGAAATACGGGGAGTGCGGAACGATCTTGACGCCTTGCCGATCCGCGAGCGCCGCAACCTTCAGAAATTCCGTGATGCCGCCGACCTTGATCACCGACGGCTGGGCGTGGCTGACCGCGCCCGCCTCCATCATCTGGCGGAATTGATATTCCGTGCAGGCGTTCTCGCCGGCGGCGACGCCGAGCCCGCCCTTGCTGCGGACCTCGGCGAGCGCCGTAAAATCCTCCGGCGGCCAGACCGGCTCCTCCAGGAACATCGGCTGCGCGTCATGGCATGTCCTGGCGAATGCGATCGCCTGCTCGCCCGAGAGCGGACAGTTCATGTCCACCATCAGCGGAATGCCGGGCCCGATCGCCGCGCGCGCGGCAAACACCGCCGGCGCCGTGGTCTCGTGCAGCTTGATGGCGCCATAGCCGAGCGCCAGCGCCTTCTTGCATTCGGCGGCGATGTTGTCGGGCGAACCGATCCGCAATAGGCTCGCATAGGCCGGAATGGCCGGGCGCCTGGTGCCGCCGAGCAGGCGGTGCAGCGGCACGCCCTCGATCTTGGCGGCGAGGTCCCACAGCGCGATGTCGAGCCCGGAGATCGCGAACATGGTGATGCCGTAACGCCCGAAGAGATGCAGATTGCGCTGGATCTGCTCCATCACCGCGGGGATGCCGGCGGCATCGGGAACCTCCAGCCCACGGGCTTGTGGTGCGATCATTTCCTCGACGGCACTGCGCGTGGTGCGGGGACAGACATAAGCGAAGGCATCGCCCCAGCCGGTCAGCCCGGCGTCGGTGGTGACCTCGAGGATCACCATGTCGAGGGCAGTGATGGCGGAGGCGCCCTGACGGAAGTTCGCGACACCAGCGTCATAGGGGATGCGGATATGGTGCGCCCGCACATCGGTGATTTTCATGACGCGGTTCCTCCTGCTTTCTTGTGAGCGGTTTCAAGGACGTCCCGAGTGTAGCCATGAATGCCCGGACGTTGCCAGTGGCTGTTCCGGCGTTATCCTCCTGCGGGACCGCAACGCCGATCAAGCGAAACCCGCGGACTTCCGTGCATCATGGTCGCGCTTCGAACGAGAAACGCCATGAACCCAGCCCAGCGCGCGCTCTGGTATGTCGAGAGCCATCTGGTCGAGCCGATGACGCTCGACGAGATCGCTGCGATATCGGGCGTGTCGCGGTTCCACATCGTGCGCGCGTTTGCCGTAGCCACCGGCCTGCCGGTGATGCGGTACGTGCGCGCGCGGCGGCTGAGCGAAGCGGCGCGCAGTCTTGCGAAAGGCGCGCCGGACATCCTGTCGCTGGCGCTGGAGGCCGATTACGGCTCGCACGAAGCATTCACCCGCGCGTTCCGCGACCAGTTCGGCACCACGCCCGAAGCGGTGCGCGCCGCGCAATGCACCGGCCATCTCAAGCTTCAGGAGCCGATCCTCATGGATTCAACCATCTCGGACAAACTCGCCAACCCGCGCTTCGAAACCACAAAGGCCTTCCTCGTCGCAGGCATCAGCGAGCGCATCTCCTGCGACAACGGCGCGGCCATTCCTGGACTGTGGCAGCGCTTCCACCAGGAGGTCGCCGACATTCCCGCGCGCGTTGGACCGGTCGCCTATGGCGTCTGCTGCAACGGCGACGATGCCGGCAATTTCGACTACATTGCCGGCGTCGAGGTCGCCGATTTCTCCGAACTGCCGCGCCCCTTCGGCCGTATCCGCATCCCCGAGCAGCGCTATGCGGTGTTCACCCACGCCGACCACGTCGCCTCGATCAGGCGCACCGTCAACGCGATCTGGAATCAGTGGCTGCCGGCCTCCGGCCTGAAAGCTGCCGATGCGCCGAACTTCGAGCGCTACGACGAGAAATTCGATCCCGCCACCGGCAATGGCGGCCTGGAGATTTGGATACCCGTGCGAGATTAGCGCGCAACGCTGGCATACCATCCGGCTTGCTTGGCAAGCCCCGGTGACTTTGTCATAACCGCAGGCAATCTTGCCTGTGGGGCCCGTGCCGGACATCCCGCGCAAGTCATAACAAGCAGCCGGGAGGGTCCCCACATGTCCAACGTCCGCGTTCTCGCCACCGACCTCGAATTTCCCGAAGGTCCGGTCGTGATGCCGGACGGCTCGGTCGTGCTGGTGGAAATCCGCGGCCAGCGCCTCACCCGAATCCATCCCGACGGGCGCAAGGAGATCGTCGCGAAGATTCCGGGCGGCCCGAACGGCGCAGCCCTCGGCCCCGACGGCAAGATCTACATCTGCAACAATGGCGGCTTCTCCTGGATCCCGACCCGCAACATGATCATGCCGGGTCCGCAGCCCGACGACTATCTCGGCGGCTCGATCCAGCGCGTCGATCTGCAATCCGGCCAGATCGAAACCGTCGTGACCAGTTGCGGCGAGCACGATCTGCGCGGGCCGAACGATCTGGTGTTCGACAAGCAGGGCGGCCTCTGGTTCTCCGATCTCGGCAAGCGCCGCGCGCGCGAGATGGACGTCGGCGGCATGTACTATCTCAAGCCCGGCATGAAGGAGATCGTCGAGGTCGTCCACGGCGTGTTGCCGGCGAACGGCATCGGCCTGTCGCCGGACGAGACCACCGTCTACATCGCGGAGACGCCGACGGGCCGGCTCTGGGCCTACGAGCTCTCCGCGCCCGGCACGCTCAAGCCGCGCGACGCGATCTATCGCGGCGAGCGGGGCAAACCGATCTGCGGCCTCGGCGGCTACCAGATGTTCGATTCGCTGGCGGTCGAAGCCAACGGCAATGTCTGCGTCGCCACCCTCGTCTCCGGCTGCATCTCGGTGATCGCGCCCGATGGCACGCTGGTCGAGCAGATCCCGACCGGCGACCGCGTCACCACCAACATCGCCTTCGGCGGCCCCGAGCTGAAGACCGCCTACATCACGCTCTCCGGCAAGGGCGAACTGATCGCCATGGACTGGCCGCGCAGCGGTTTGCCGTTGAATTTCCTTAACAAGTAAACGGTGCTAGTGACCATCATTGCAAGCGAAGCGAAGCAATCCAGGAATGCGTCCGCGGTGACAGTCTGGATTGCTTCGTCGCTTCGCTCCTCGCAATGACAAAGGAGAGAGTTTCAAATGCCCTGGCCTGATCCCATCACCCTGCGCGGACAGCATGCCGCTCTGGAGCCGCTGTCGCATCAGCACCGCGAGGGGCTGAGCGAGGCCGTGAAGGATGGTGAGCTCTCCACCATCTGGTACACCGCAATCCCGACGCCGGACAACATGGGCAAGGAAATCGACCGCCGGCTCGGTCTTCAGGCCGCCGGCTCGATGCTCCCCTTCACCGTATTCGATGGCAGCGGCAAGATCGTGGGCATGACGACCTACATGAACATCGATGCGGCCAACCGCCGCGTCGAGATCGGCTCGACCTGGTATGGTAAGAGCGCGCAACGCGGCCCGCTCAACACGCAGTGCAAATTGCTGCTGCTCACCCACGCCTTCGAAACCCTGGACTGCATCGCGGTGGAATTCCGCACCCACTTCTTCAATCACCAGAGCCGCCGCGCCATCGAGCGCCTGGGCGCCAAGCAGGACGGCATCCTGCGCAGCCACCAGGTCGCGCCGAACGGCACGCTACGCGACACCGTGGTCTACAGCATCACCGCGGCCGAATGGCCTACGGTGCGAACGCATTTGAATTATCAACTCAACGACAAGCCGCGCTAGAGGCGGCCGAGGCACCATGGACAGATTTGATTATGTGATCGTCGGCGCGGGCTCCGCCGGTTGCGTGCTCACCAGCCGGCTGAGCGAAAACCCTGCGACCAGCGTTTGCGTGCTCGAGGCCGGCCCGAGCGACTGGCATCCCTACATCCATCTGCCGGCCGGCTTCATCAAGACCTTCCACATGAAGAGCATCAACTGGGCCTACCAGCAGGAGGTCGGACCCTGGACCGGCGGCCGCAGCATCTACGCGCCGCGCGGCAAGACGCTCGGCGGTTCGTCCTCGATCAACGGCCACATCTACAACCGCGGCCAGCGCATGGATTTCGACACCTGGGCGCAGATGGGCAATCGCGGCTGGGGCTATGCCGACGTGCTGCCCTACTTCCGGCGGCTGGAGAAGCGGGTCGGCGAGGGCGAGGACATTTATCGCGGCCGCGAAGGCAATCTCACCGTCACCACCATGAACTGGCGCGATCCGCTTTGCGAAGCCTTCATGGAAGGCGCGGTGAGCCTCGGCATTCCGCGCAACCCCGACTACAACGGCAAGACCCAGGAAGGCGTCTCCTATTGCCAGCGCACCATCGACAAGGGCTTGCGCGTCTCCGGCGCCACCGCTTTCCTCAAGCCCGCGATGAAGCGGCCGAACGTGCATGTCCGCACCCACGCGCATGCGACCGAGATCATCTTCGAGGGCAAGCGCGCCGTCGGCGTGCGCTACATGAAGGGCGGTCATGGCGGCACGCCGGTCGAGGTCCGCGCCAACAAGGAAGTGATCCTCTCCGGCGGCACCTATAATTCGCCGCAGCTGCTCCAGTTGTCCGGCATCGGCTCACCGGATCTGTTGCCGGCCCACGGCATCGCCGTGCGTCACGCGCTTCCGGTCGGCGAAGGCCTGCAAGATCACTACGCCCCGCGCACGGTCGCGCGCGTCAAGGACATCAGGACCATCAACGAGCTCCGCCGCGGCTGGCGTCTCTGGGTCGAGGCGATGAAATGGGCGACCGCGCGCAAAGGCCTGCTGTCGCTGTCGCCGACCATGGTCTACTGCTTCTGGCACTCCGGCGAGAGTGCGGAGAGCTCCGACCTCCAGCTCACCTTCACACCGGCGAGCTACAAGGAAGGCGTGCAGGGCCAGCTCGAGGACGAGCCCGGCATGACGGTGGCGTCCTGGCAGCAGCGCCCCGAGAGCCGCGGCTATGTCCGCATCCGCTCGGCAGATCCGTTTGCGCCGCCGATCATCCAGACCAACTATCTTGACGCCGAGCTCGACCGCCGGGTCATCGTCGGCGGCATGAAGCTCGCGCGCAGGCTTTTGAAGAGCGCGCCGCTGTCGCCCTATTACGCCTACGAGGATTTCCCTGGACCCAACGTCAATACCGACGATGAGTTTTTGGCGGCCGCCACCGAGCGTGGCACCACCACCTTCCACCCCGGCTGCACCTGCCGCATGGGCCCGGCGGATTCCACCTGGGCGGTGGTCGACGATCAGCTCCGCGTTCACGGGTTGCAAGGTCTCCGCGTCATCGATGCCTCCGTGATGCCGCGCATGATCTCGGCGAACCTCAATGCCTCAACCATGATGATCGCCGACCGCGCCTCGGACTTGATCCGCGGCAAGAAGCCGATGGAAGCCGCGCGCGTGCCGGATGCGGCGGTGGCGTAGCAAGGTCTCGTGCTCCGGACGCAGCGCAGCGCTTCCCCGGCGATGCGAAGCATCGTCCGGTGCAGCTGTGCGCTGCAGAGCCGGAGGCCCATCTCACGCGACCTTGGTCGCCCCTCGCGATTTGAAGCGCGAGTTGGAGAGGGCGATGCTCACCCTTGCTCCGTCATCGCGAGCGCAGCGATGCAATCCAGGATCTTTCCGCGGAGGCAGCCTGGATTGCTTCGCTGCGCTCGCAATGACGAGGTGGAGAGAGTGCGCCACACTCTCGGTGTCATCGCCCGGTTTGACCTGGCGATCCAGTATTCCAGAGGCGGTTATGATTGATTCGAGAAGCCGCGGCGTACTGGATTCCCCGCCTTCGCGGGGAATGACACCGGAAGGTGGGGCGGCAGCGGAGTGCGCTCGAACCTACACTTCCCTCCGGCTCAGGAACGCCAATCGCTCGAACAGATGCACGTCCTGCTCGTTCTTGAGCAGCGCACCGTGCAGTGGTGGGATCAGCTTGCGCGGGTCGCGCTCGCGCAACTGCTCGACGCTCATGTCTTCGTTGAGCAGCAGTTTGAGCCAGTCCAGAAGCTCTGAGGTGGAGGGCTTCTTCTTCAACCCGGGCACTTCGCGGACCTCGAAGAAGATGCGCAGGGCTTCCTCGACCAGCCGCTTCTTGATGCCGGGGAAGTGGACGTCGACGATCCGGGTCATGGTGTCGGCGTCGGGGAACTTGATGTAGTGGAAGAAGCAACGGCGCAGGAATGCGTCCGGCAGTTCCTTCTCGTTGTTGGAGGTGATCATCATGATCGGGCGCTGCTTGGCCTTGATCGTCTCGCCGGTCTCGTAGACATGGAATTCCATGCGGTCGAGCTCGAGCAGGAGATCATTTGGGAATTCGATGTCGGCCTTGTCGATTTCGTCGATCAGCAGCACCGGGCGCTGCTCGGCGGTGAAGGCATCCCACAGCTTGCCGCGCTTGATGTAGTTCTTGATGTCGGACACGCGGGCATCGCCAAGCTGGCTGTCGCGCAGGCGCGACACCGCGTCGTATTCGTAGAGGCCTTGCTGCGCCTTGGTGGTGGACTTGATGTGCCAGGTCAGAAGCGGGGCGTTCAGCGCCTTCGCCACTTCCTCCGCCAGCACCGTCTTGCCGGTGCCGGGCTCGCCCTTGATGAGCAGCGGGCGCTCCAGCACGATCGAGGCATTGACCGCGACCTTGAGATCGTCGGTCGCAACATAGTCCTTGGTGCCGGTAAATTTCATCGCGCGTCCTTGTTGGTCGTCGTCCCAGGAATTGCCAGTTCATGGCCCTGGTCCAACAAACGGAACGGCCGCGCGTGGCGGCCGTTCCTGGTTCGGTCAGGCTTTCAGACCCGTTTTATCAGCGAAAGGATGACGAGCACAATCGCTCCGCCAATCCCGCCTGGCGGACAATCCTGCCCAGAGCTCGTCGGGTGGGGTCTCCGAGGCGCCCCTTGACGCCGACAATCCAAAGGGCAATCTGTCACCCATGTTCCTGCAATTCTTCACTTCTCTGCGCGATGCGCAGGTCCCCGTGACGCTGCGCGAATACCTCACGCTGATGGAGGCGCTCGACGCCGACCTCGCGGACTACTCGGTCGAGAACTTCTACTATCTCTCGCGCACCTCCCTGGTGAAGGACGAGCGCAACCTCGACAAGTTCGACCGCGTCTTCGGCACCGTCTTCAAGGGGCTGGAAAGCCTGCTCGACGCCATGGAGGGAGCCGAGATTCCCGAGGAGTGGCTGAAGAAGCTCGCCGAGAAATATCTGACCGACGAAGAGAAGAAGCAGATGGAGGCCATGGGCTGGGACAAGCTCATGGAGACCCTGAAGAAGCGTCTCGAGGAGCAGAAGGGCCGTCATCAGGGCGGCTCGAAGTGGATCGGCACCGCCGGCACCTCGCCGTTCGGCGCTCATGGTTACAATCCCGAAGGCATTCGCATCGGCCAGGACAAGAACCGCAACAACCGCGCCGTCAAGGTGTGGGACAAGCGCGAGTTCAAGGATCTGGACGGCAATGTCGAGCTCGGCATCCGCAACATCAAGGTGGCATTGCGCCGCCTGCGCAAATTCGCGCGCACCGGCGCGCCGGATGAACTCGATCTCGACACCACCATCCGCGAGACCGCCAATCACGGCTATCTCGACGTGCACATGCGGCCCGAGCGCCGCAACGCGGTGAAGCTGCTAGTGTTCTTCGACATCGGCGGCTCGATGGACGCGCATATCGAGCAGGTCGAGGAGTTGTTCTCGGCGGCGAAGAGCGAGTTCAAGCACATGGAGTATTTCTACTTCCACAATTGCCTCTATGAAGGCGTGTGGAAGCAGAACAAGCGGCGCTTTACCGACCGCACCCCGACCTGGGACGTGCTGCACAAATACCCGCACGATTACAAGATCGTGTTCGTCGGCGACGCCTCGATGTCGCCCTACGAGATCATGGTGCCCGGCGGCTCGGTCGAGCACGTCAACGAGGAGCCCGGCTCGGTCTGGCTCGACCGCATCATCCGTACCTATCCGCATTCGGTGTGGCTGAACCCCGTGCAACAGAAGCACTGGGACTATTCGGAATCCACCACCATCATCAAACGCATTTTTGCCAACCGCATGTATCCGATCACGATCGAGGGACTTGAAGGTGCGATGAAGGAATTAACGCACTAGCTCGCGCTCCGCGCCGGGAATGACTACAAGAGGGAGAACCACGTGCCCCAGACCATCACCCGTGGCATCAAGGCGCTGATCGACGAGGCCAATGCCGAGATCGAGACGCTCACCGCCAAAGACGCCATCGAGATCTCCAAGAACGGCGACGTCGTCATCGTCGACATCCGCGATCCCCGCGAGATCGAGCGCGACGGCCGCATCCCCGGCGCGTTCGCCTGCACCCGCGGCATGCTCGAATTCTGGATCGATCCGCAGAGCCCTTATGCCAAGCCGGTGTTCCAGGAGGACAAGAAGTTCGTCTTCCATTGCGCCGGCGGCTTGCGCTCTGCGCTCGCCGCCAAGACTGCGCAGGACATGGGCCTCAAGCCCGTCGCCCACATCGCGGGCGGCTACGCCGCCTGGCGCGACGCCGGCGGGCCGACCCAACAGTGGGAGCCGAAGAAGAAGGGGTGAGGGTGCTGCGCTGCCGCTCCAATCTCCGGCGTCATTCCCCGCGAAAGCGGGGAATCCAGTACGCCGCGGCCTCTCGGCTCAATTACAATCGCCTCTGGAATACTGGGTCGCCCGGTCCTAGTGCGCAATTGCGCACTGGCCGGGCGATGACAGCGGAGTTGGATGCGCACTGCTTCAACCTCGCTCACGTTACGCTCGCGCGGAATAATAGAAAGATCTCGCATGCCCACCGATCCCCTCGTCTCTACCGAATGGCTCGCCGCCCACATCAATGACGCCAACGTCAAGGTGCTCGACGCCAGCTTCAAGCTGCCGGGTGTGCTGCCATTGCCGAAGGACGATTATCTCGCCGCGCATCTGCCGGGCGCGGTGTTCTTCGACGTCGATGCGATCTCGGACCATTCCAACCCGCTGCCGCACATGTATCCGAGTGCCGAGCAGTTCGGCCGCGACGTCGGTCATCTCGGCATCTCCAATGCCGACACCGTCGTGATCTATGATGCCGGCGGCTGGGTCGCTGCTCCCCGCGCGTGGTGGATGTTCCTGGCTTTCGGGCACGGCAATGTGCGCATCCTCAATGGCGGCCTGAAGAAGTGGCGCGCCGAGGGGCGTCCGGTCGAGAGTGGCGAGGCGAAGCCGAAGCCTGCGACGTTCACGGCCAGCTACGATTCAAAACGCGTGCGCAGCATGCAGCAATTGATCGCCAACGTCGAAAGCCGTGCCGAGCAGGTGATCGACGCGCGCGCCGCCGACCGGTTCGAGGGCCGGGCGCCGGAGCCGCGCGCAGGCATCCGCTCCGGCCATATCCCGGGCGCGCGCAACGTGCCCTACAATCTCCTGTTCGACGCCGCGACCGGCACGATGAAGCCGCTTGATGATCTCCGCGCTGCCTTTACCAACGCCGGCGTCAGGCTCGATGCGCCGATCGTGACGAGCTGCGGCTCCGGGGTCTCCGCCGGCGTGCTGACATTGGCGCTCTATCGCCTCGGCATCACCGACACCGCGCTCTACGATGGCTCATGGTCGGAATGGGGCCAGGAAAAGGGACCGCCGATCGCAACCGGGCCGGCGTAACCCTACTGACGTGCGCGCGCGGTCGTCGTTGCGGCGAGCGTGGGTTGCGGTTGTCCGAACGGATCGAGTTGCTGAACCGGCGGCGGCGCGCGCCGGACAATGCGGCGGCGCTTCTTGACGCGATGCGCCCGCGGCTTGGTCGCCTTGCTCTCCGGCGACCTGCTGTCGGCCTTAGAGCCGGCCTTGGCCTTCGCCGGCGGACCCTCCCAAGCCGTGGTCGCCGGGTCGTTCAATGCGGCGAACTTCGCGCTCGCCATGTCGAACCTGGACGAAGCCGAGGCTCCGCTGGGGGCGGCAGGTGTTGGTTTGCTCGCGAGAGCGATCGCAACGGGCTTGGCCTCGGCGATGGATGCGCTGGCGTCGGCCGGAGTAAGCGTGTTGCTTGAGGCCTGCACCGCGGCGTCCGTCGTCGTCTCGGCCTTGGTCTCCGCATTGGCCGGTTCGGCCGGGACGTCAGCCGGAGGTGCAACGACCTGCGGCTGACCGTCGGTCTCAGTCGTCAGCGCGACCACTTGTTCGGGCTCGCTCATCGGCAGTGCGATGGTCGGGACTTGATCGCGCAGCGACGGCGTCGGATCGGTGGCCGCTTCCGGCTCGACGCGGAGGACCGCGAGCACCGGCTGGGCCGGCTCGGGAGCTTGTGCAAACACCTGCTCCTGCGGGCCGTTCCGCCAGGAGGGGTTGCTGACATACTGCTCGTGGCTCGCCCGCAGCAGCGCGGCGGCGCCCAGGCCGAATACCAGGATGGAGGCTGACAGCAGGATCGCGGCAAACAGGAAGCGAAAGCCGGGAAGCATCGAGGGATTGCGAATTTCCGCCCCGGCGATGAAGTGGCCAGGGCCCATGAGCCAT
Source organism: Bradyrhizobium sp. WU425 (assembly GCF_021052305.1). Taxonomy (NCBI): domain Bacteria; kingdom Pseudomonadati; phylum Pseudomonadota; class Alphaproteobacteria; order Hyphomicrobiales; family Nitrobacteraceae; genus Bradyrhizobium; species Bradyrhizobium sp. WU425. Next base: position 2,183,467 of record NZ_CP088089.1, read on the forward strand.
CTGAACGCGGTGACGGTACTGCTTGCCGCGTTCGCCACGCGGGGATCGAAGCTCAAAGCGGAGGCGAATCAGGCTGATTCGAACATACCGCAACGATTCCGCGCCGTTCCGTAAAAAACGGAGCCGGCGACTCCGGCGATCTCGGGCGTGGGCTGATTTTCGCCCCGTGATGCAAGGAGGCAACGGTTAGTCTTGCGGATCACAAATCGGCAAATCAGGCACAAATCCGCCTGTAATGTCTTGAATGTGCCGCTATCTTCCGTCATCTGGCCGTTAACGGTCCGGACGGGGCCCGGGGACTATACAAGAGCGATGATGATCAAACATTTTCTGACGATATGCGCTGCCGCAACAGTCGCTGCGGCGGGAACCTCGCTCGCACAGGCCCAGAGCTATCCGGTCCAGCAGGCGCCGAGCTATGGCGCGCCGCCGGCCGAATATCGGCCCGGCGACCGCGCGCCGAGTTTCGACGCGCTCGACGATGAAGATGATGCGATGCCGCAGGCAGCGCTGCCGCCGCCCGGTCCGGATCCGCGTTACGGCCGTCCGCCCGGCGCTCCCCCGGTGTATTCCGCCGCGCCGCCGCAGGGTCCGGTGATGTCGCCCGATGATCCGCGTTATGGCCGTCCCGCAGGTGCCCCCGTCTACTCGGCCGCGCCGCCGCAGGGTCCCGTGACGTCGCCCGACGACCCGCGCTACGGCCGCCCTGCCGGCCCGCCCGCGGTGATCTACGCCGATCGTCCGACTCAGGCGCCCGGCAGTGACGGCCTGCGTCCGCCCGAGGCGGTCGGTGGTCCCGCCGCGACCGGAACGGTCCAAGCCGGGCAGCCACCCGTTGGTGCCGACGGTCGGCCGATGGCGATCGCCTCGCTGCCGCCCGAGGAGCAGCCTGACGCTGCTCCGGCGCAGCTGCCGCAGAACCTGCGCCGTCAGGAGGTCTCGCTGGCGACCAAGGAGCCGGCCGGAACACTCATCGTCGATACCCCGAACACCTACCTCTATTACGTGCTGGGCAACGGCCGTGCGATCCGCTACGGCGTCCGCGTTGGCCGGGACGGCTTCACCTGGACCGGCGTGCAGAAGATCACCCGCAAGGCCGAGTGGCCGGATTGGCATCCGCCGACCGAGATGATCGAGCGCCAGCCCTATCTGCCGCGTTTCATGGCCGGCGGTCCCGGCAATCCGCTCGGCGCCCGCGCGATGTATCTCGGCTCGACCGTCTACCGCATTCACGGCACCAACCAGCCCTCGACCATCGGCAAGTTCGTGTCCTCCGGCTGCATCGGCATGCTGAACGAGGACGTCTCCGACCTGTTCGATCGCGTCAAGGTCGGCACCCGCGTGGTCGTGATGCCGGGTGGTCCGTCGCCGGGAACTGCGACCGCATCCGCCGCGCCCGTGCCCGTCGCTGCAGGCCCCGCGCCAATGGCCGCGCAGACCGGTCCGGTCGGAGGCACCCAGCCGACAGTGGTGCCGCCGTTGCCCGCACCCGTCACCGTGCGCTGAATCGGCCTCGCAAGAATTGATCTGATGACGGCGCGTGGCCTTCGGTCACGCGCCGTCATCATTTGACGCATGCGTGCAAGTCTCACTTGCGCATACTTGAACGGCTCCGCACCTCGATTACGTCCGGGAGGATTGCAACGAATTGAGGAGCACAGGATGCGCATCTTTGTTGCGGGCGCGACCGGCGCGGTCGGTCAGTATCTTGTTCCGGCGCTGGTCGCCGCGGGTCATTCGGTGATCGGCACGACACGGAGTGCGGCAAAAACAGACCTTGTGCGGCGATTGGGTGCGGAGACGGTCGTTGCCGACGGCCTCGATGCCGACAGCATGCGCGCTGCGGTGATTGCGGCAAAGCCCAACGCCGTCATCCACCAGATGACAGATCTCGCGGCCGCCACGGACCTCCGGCATTTCGATCGGGCTTTCAAGCGAACCAACGAGCTCCGCACCCGCGGAACCGACATTCTGCTCAACGCCGCGCGCGAGGCCGGCGCCAAGCGCTTCATCGCGCAAAGCTTCTGCGGCTGGACCTTCAGTCGCGCCGGGGGAACGGTCAAGACCGAGACCGATGAACTCGACTCGAATCCACCGCGAGAGCTGCGACGCACGCTTGAGGCAATCCGCTATCTGGAGCGAATCGTCACCGCTTCGACGAAGCCGGAGGGCATCGTGCTGCGCTATGGATTCTTCTATGGACCCGGCACCGGCACGCTCTCGCCGGCGATGATCGACCAGCTGCGCCACCGGCGTGTGCCGGTGATCGGTGACGGCGGCGGCACGTGGTCGTTCATTCACACCGAAGATGCAGCCTCTGCCACGCTCGCCGCGCTTGAACGCGGACGCACTGGCAGCATCTACAATATCGTCGACGATCATCCGGCGCCGGTGAAGGATTGGTTGCCCGCGCTGGCCGAACTCCTCGGTGCCAAGCCGCCGCGTCACATCCCCGCCTGGCTCGGGCGCCTGCTTGCGGGCGAGCATATGGTTGCGATGATGACGGAGGTGCGTGGAGCCTCCAACGGCAAGGCCAAGCGCGAGCTCGGTTGGCTGCCGGCGCATGCCTCCTGGCGCGACGGCTTTGCCGATGCGGCACGGCAGCCCACCAGCCAGCGCTCGGCGGCCTGAGGCATCAGGCCAGCTTGCGCGGCAGCTCACCGCCCTTGGTGAAAGCGTCGATCGCCTCGACCATCTGGCCGTAATGGATGCGCAAGCCGTCCGCGGTGGCGTAGCCGAGATGCGGCGTCAGGACGAGATTGTCGAGCTTGCGGAAGGGATGGTCCGTCGGCAACGGCTCGACCGAGAACACGTCGATGCCGGCGCCTGCAATCCTCTTCTGCTGCAACGCCTCGAGCAGTGCCTGCTCGTCCACGATCGGCCCGCGCGCGGTGTTGACGAGGAAGGCCGTCGGTTTCATCCGCGCGAGATCGGCAGCCCCGACCAGCCCGCGCGAGCGCTCGCTCAGCACCACATGGATGCTGACGATATCGGCCTTGGTGAACAGCTCCTCCTTGGTGGCATAGCCGACCCCGACGTCCTTGCACTTCTCCGGGGTCAGGTTCGGGCTCCAGGCGATCACGTTCATGCCGAACGCCTTCGCGATATCAGCCATCTTGCTGCCGAGCTTGCCGAGCCCGACGACGCCGAGCGTCAATCCCTCGATCTCGACGCCGGCAAAGGCCTGCCAGGGCTCGCCCGCATGCATGCGCGCGTTCTCGCGGCCGATGCCGCGGGTCAGTTCCAGGATCAGGCCCATGGTGAGGGGCGCGGTCGGATCGCGCGAATATTGCGTGCCGCCGATCGTGACGCCCCGCGCCTTGGCGGCCTCCATGTCGATCGAGGCGTTGCGCATGCCTGACGTCAGCAGCAGCTTCAGCTTCGGCAGGCTTTCGAACAGGCTCTTGGGGAACGCGGTGCGCTCGCGCATCGCGCAGACGATCTCGAAATCGGCCAGCGCGCTCGCCGCGGCCTGCTCGGAGACGAAGGGATGGCTGAACACGGTGACGTCAATGCGGTCGGACAGGCTTTGCCAATCGGCGACGTCGAGGGCGAGGTTGAAATAGTCGTCGAGAATTGCACAGCGCAGCCGCGTCATCAGCGTTCTTCCATGGCGAGAGGTGGAACCAGGCCATGGTTGCGCGCAATCAGGACCGTGCGCAAGCCGTTCGCGTCTTCAAAAATCCGACAGGTGATAAAGGCTCAGAGGTCGCGGGGCTTGAGCCGGAACGGCGCATTCATGCCGTGCTTGGCGCGCCAGGCCGGGCCGGGGCCGCGCATGTAATGCAGTTCGGGCCGGTAGGGGTTGAAAGCGGTGGCAAAGAAGCGCTTCCAGAAGCCCTTGATCTCCGAGGCAAATGCGGAGGCGCTGCCGGCTTCCGCCGGAACGGGAAGGGAGTTGGTCTCGATCATGGCCATGACGCTGTCTCGCTGTGCTCCCGTTCATTCTGAGCGGGTGGCGCTGTTTCCGCGCGAAACCGAGCTTTGGCCTGATTTATTAAAAGATGGTTTCAATTGTCCGGATCGGCGGCGGGATGGTGTCCGTTCCGTATTCATCCGTGGTGAACGGAGGGAAAACATTGCCCTTTCGGGGCGGGGTCGCTACATCGGCGGCAAGCAAATTTCCTCAAATCGAAGGTTTTCGGGACCGATGGCGCGCCAGTTCATCTATTTCATGCAGGGCCTGACCAAGAGCTACCCGACCCGGAAGGTGCTCGATAACATCCATCTGAGCTTCTACCCGGACGCCAAGATCGGCGTGCTCGGTGTCAACGGTTCGGGCAAGTCGACGCTGCTCAAGATCATGGCCGGCCTCGACAAGGAGTATAACGGCGAGGCCTGGGTCGCCCAGGGCGCCCGCGTCGGCTATCTCGAGCAGGAGCCGCATCTCGATCCGGCACTCAGCGTGCGCGAGAACGTCATGCTGGGCGTTGCCAAGCAGAAGGCTATCCTCGATCGCTACAACGAGCTGGCGATGAACTATTCCGAGGAGACCGCCGACGAGATGACCAAGCTGCAGGACGAGATCGAGGCCCAGGGCCTCTGGGATCTCGACAGCAAGGTCGACCAGGCCATGGACGCGCTGCGCTGTCCGCCCGACGATGCCGACGTGTCGAAACTCTCCGGCGGTGAGCGCCGCCGCGTCGCGTTGTGCAAGCTGCTGCTCGACCAGCCTGAGTTGTTGCTGCTGGACGAACCGACCAACCATCTCGACGCGGAATCGGTGTCGTGGCTGGAAGGCCATCTGCGCAACTATCCCGGCGCGATCCTGATCGTCACCCATGACCGCTACTTCCTCGACAACGTCACGAGCTGGATTCTCGAGCTCGATCGCGGCAAGGGCATTCCCTACGAGGGCAATTACTCGTCCTGGCTGCAGCAGAAACAGAAGCGGCTCGAGCAGGAGGGCCGCGAGGACGCTGCGCATCAGAAGACGCTGGCCCGCGAGCAGGAATGGATCGCGTCCTCGCCGAAAGCGCGCCAGGCCAAATCCAAGGCGCGCTATCAGCGCTATGACGAACTGCTGAAACAGGCGAGCGAAAAGCAGACACAGACCGCGCAGATCACGATTCCCGTGGCCGAGCGACTGGGTCAGAACGTGGTCGACTTCGAAGGGCTCAGCAAAGGTTTCGGCGATCGCATGCTGATCGACGATCTCACTTTCAAGCTGCCGCCCGGCGGTATCGTCGGCGTGATCGGCGCCAACGGCGCCGGCAAGACCACGCTGTTCAGGATGATCACCAAGCAGGAAGAGCCGGACAAGGGCACCATCACGATCGGCGAGAGCGTTCATCTCGGCTATGTCGACCAGTCGCGCGACGCGCTCGACGGCAGCAAGAACGTGTGGGAGGAGATCTCCGGCGGCAACGAGCTGATCCTGCTCGGGAAGAGGGAAGTCAATTCACGCGGCTATTGTTCGTCGTTCAACTTCAAGGGCGCCGACCAGCAGAAGAAAGTCGGCGCGCTCTCGGGCGGTGAACGCAACCGCGTGCACCTTGCGAAAATGCTGAAATCCGGCGCCAACGTGCTGCTGCTCGACGAGCCGACCAACGACCTCGACGTCGACACGCTGCGTGCGCTCGAAGAGGCGTTGGAGGATTTCGCCGGCTGCGCCGTCATCATCAGCCATGATCGCTGGTTCCTCGACCGCATCGCGACCCACATCCTGGCCTTCGAAGGCGACAGCCATGTCGAATGGTTCGAGGGCAACTTCCAGGACTACGAGAAGGACAAGATGCGCCGGCTCGGCCAGGACAGCATCATCCCGCACCGCGTGAAGTACAAGAAGCTGACGCGGTGATCTCAAAATGATGCGGCGGGTGCTGATAGCTGCGGTGATCGCTATCACCTGCGGCCTGTCGCCCGCCGGCGCTGCCGACGCCGCCTTCGCGCAGTTCATCGCCTCGCTGTGGCCGGAGGCGGAGGCCGCCGGCGTGTCGCGCGCGACGTTCGAGGGAGAGACGCGCGGGCTCGAGCCGGACTACAAGCTGCCGGATCTGATCCTGCCGGGGCGTCCCGCAACGGGGGCGCCGTCACAGGCCGAGTTCGTGCAGGTGCCGGCCGACTATGTCAGGGAAGCCTCGATCGCGCGGCTTGCGGGCGAGGGGCAGCGGTTGCTGCAAAAATATCGCCCCGCGCTGACCGAGATCGAGAAGAACTCCGGCGTGCCTGCTACCGTGATGCTGGCGATCTGGGGCCGCGAGACCGACTATGGCCGCTATACGCTGCCTTACGATCTCGTCCGCGTGCTGGCGACGCAGGCCTATGTCGGCCGCCGCAAGGACAGCTATCGCAACGAGTTCATCCTCTCGCTGAAAATTCTCGGTGACGGCGTAGTGACACGCAAGGACATGCGCTCGTCCTGGGCCGGTGCGACCGGGCTCACGCAATTCCTGCCGTCCGAATATTACAAGCATGGCGTTGATTTCGACCGCGACGGCCGCATCGACATCTGGCACTCGGTGCCGGATGCGCTGGCCTCCGCCGCGCAGCAGCTCGTCAACAAGGGCTGGCAGAGCGGTGTACGCTGGGCCTACGAGGTGCAGGCACCGGCCAAAGTCGATTGCACCGCCGGCGTGCCCGAGGTGACGAAGCCGATCGGCCAATGGCTGCGCGAAGGCTTTGTACCGGTGCGTGGACAAAAGCTCACTGCCGCCGAGCAGGCACAGCCGGCCTCCCTGCTGCAGCCTGAAGGCATCTACGGCCCGTCCTTCCTGACCACGAAGAACTACTTCGTGATCAAGGAATACAATTTTTCCGACCTCTACGTGCTGTTCGTCGGACATCTCGCCGACCGCATGACGAGCCCGCAACCGTTCGCGACCCCATGGTCTGCCTCGAAGCAATTGCGGACCAAGGACGTCGAGGCGATGCAGCGGGGGCTCACGCGCGTCGGGCTCTACAAGGACAAGATCGACGGCAAGGCGGGCATGCAGACGCGCGCTGCGCTCGGCGCCTACCAGAAGTCGGCAGGCCTCAAGGTCGATTGCTGGCCGAGCGAAGAGGTGCTGCGCTCGATCCAGGCGGCGCGATAGGCGCAGGGCTGGCTAAAAGAAAAAAAGCCCGGCCGAGGTGCTCGGCCGGGCTTCGATCGCGGCGCTCATGAACGCCATGCGGTCAGATCAGTAGCAAACGCGAACCGGGCGGACGGTCCAGCCGTAGCCATCCCAGTAGCGCTGGCGCTGCCAGTAGCAGGGCGGGGGCGGCGGGCCGGGCTCGGCCACATAAACCGGTCCACCATAGGCGGGACGGCTCGATGCGATGGCGCCGCCGACGATCGCGCCGCCGATCAGGCCGGCTGCGATGCCGACGCCGACCCCGTCATGGGCCTGGGCGGACGGCGTGGCGGTCACCAGCGAACCGGCGATCGTCGCAACCGTGAGGGCGGCAACTAAAGTCTTCTTCATACTCTTGGCTCTCCTGAGAGATGGATGCTCCTTGTTAGGAGCGCCCGGGGTTCAAAGGTTCACGCAGACTCTGATGGAATTGGCCTTGCAGCTAGGAAGCGCGCAAATGGTCAATCCGCGGTAAACGTGCACGGAGCTGTGACGAGAAAAAGCGGTCTTTTTCAGGCCCCTGGATGAACGGCGCAGCTGGAATCAACCGGCTTGCGGCGACTTCAGCCACAGACTCTGGCGCGGCGGACGCGCCAGGCATAACCGTCCCAGAAGCGCTGCTTCTGCCAGACGCAGCCGTCGCCGTAATAGTCGTCGGCGACGTAGCCCGGGCGCGGCGCGTAATAGCGCGGCGGATAGTAGCCCGGGCTATATCCCGGACCATATGCGTAGCCGGGGCCAGGGCCGGGGCCGTAATAGTACGGAGAGGCCAGCGCCCCACCGACAATGGCGCCCCCGATGATTCCGGCTGCCACGCCCGCGGCAACGCCGCGTTGCGCTTGGGCTGGCGTAGCGGCGCTAAGGGCCACAGCGGCGACGGCAGCGATTGCCAGGAGCGACTTCTTCATTGACTGACCTTTCGAGCAAAACACGCGGGAACTCTTTGGGGGTAAAGTTCCATATTTCGATTGAATGATCAATGAACGGCACCTTTGACGGGGACGACCAATTACCGTGGACCGCAGCTCTGCCAGGGGAGGGCGATGATCGGTAGCGCGATGATAAATGCATTGATCGCTGCCGGGATCGTCTCCGCGATCGGCTACGGCTGGATCACCCATCTCCAGAACCGCGGCCAGCGGCGCTCCCGCGCCGGGGCCAGCGGCAATAGCGGTGGCGACACCTCCGCGGGCACGAGCGACGGCTTCTCATTGGGGAGCTGGTTTTCCAGCGATAGTTCCAGCAGCTCGACCGACGGCGGCAGCTGTTCCAGCAGCGATGGCGGCAGTAGTGGCGGAGATTGCGGGGGCGGCGATGGTGGAGGCGACTAGATCCGCCGCAATCTTGATCCAGAGCAAGGCCCTGTTTTAGAGCCGTTCTAGGCTGTTTGCGGGCTAGTTTGGAATAGCTTCAAATTCCGCTTTTTCCTTTTGCATCCGGCCGGCCCCTTAAATATCGATGATGGCGCATCACCAAAGGGCCTGCCGCTTCCATGATCGTTTGTTCCTGTAACGTGCTGAGCGATGACGACATCCGCGCCGCCGTCGCCGAGTCCGACGACGCCGTGCGCCATGCCAAGCAGGTCTATGGATGTCTCGGCTGTAGCGCCGAATGCGGCCGCTGCGCCCGGACGATCAAGACCATTATCGATGAAGCGCTCGGCCCCTGTGCCTCGTCCTGCTGCTCCGGCTGCCCGCACAACCACACTGTGGCTGCCAATGACGAGACGGCCCAGCCGGCCGAGTTCGCCCTCGCGGCCTGCTGAAATCTTCCGCAACCCTTACTGAGCTTTTCCCCGGCTGCGTCTCCGTAGCCGGTTGCCCCAGTCTTCAAACTCATTTAGAAGCGTTCTAAATTCGGTTTACGGCCGATTTGGACTGCAAGAGCTGGAGTGAACCATGCAGGGCGACGCAAAAGTTATCGACTATCTCAACAAGGCGCTGCGTCACGAGCTGACTGCGATCAACCAGTACTGGCTGCACTACCGGTTCCTCGACAATTGGGGCCTGCGGGACATGTCCAAGGTCTGGCGCAAGGAGTCCATCGAGGAGATGGAGCACGCCGATAAGCTCACCGAGCGAATCCTGTTCTTCGACGGCTTCCCGAACATGCAGGTGCTCGATCCCTTGCGCATCGGCCAGAACGTCAAGGAGATCATCGAGTGCGATCTCGCCGCCGAGATGAGCGCGCGGGCGCTCTATCAGGAAGCGGCGACCTACTGCCACAGCGTCAAGGACTACGTGACGCGTGATCTGTTCGAGAAGCTGATGAGCGACGAGGAGCACCACATCGACTTCCTCGAGACCCAGCTCGACCTGATCGGCCGCATCGGCCTCGAACTCTACACCCAGAAGCACGTTGGCGGGCTCGAGGGGGACGGGCATTAGTTCGGCGCGTTAGCGATGGCACAACTCCGTATCGGCCTGATGCGCGATTGCGCACCAGGCCGGGACGACAGCCTGGACGCCAGCTACAACTGCGTCTTGTAGAGCTCTTCCACGATCTCCTGACTCTGCGGCTCACCAAGGCCGGTCTGCTCGTGGACCACCTCGACGATGCTCGGCATCACCGAGCGCGGCACCTTCTCGGACGACCAAAGCTTCGAGCGCATCAGTGCCTTGCCGCAGTGGAAATAGACTTCGCTGACGGCGACGTTCAGCACCGCGCGCGGCGACTTGCCAAACTCCACCATCGAGGCGAGCAGGTCCGGATCGGCGGACAGCGAGCCGCGGCCGCCGACGCGCAGCGTCTCGTCGATGCCGGGGACGAAGAACAACAGATGCACGAAGCCCGAGCCCTCGACGACATTTCGAAAACTGTCGATCCGGTTGTTGCCGGAGCGATCAGGCATCAGCAGCTGGTTGGGGCCGGCGACGTGGACGAAGCCAACGCCGCCGCCGCGTGGTGAGGCATCGACGCTGCCGTCCGCTCCCGATGTCGCGAGCACGCAGAACGGCGACATCTCGATGAATTTCTTCGCATGCGTGTCGATTGCGGGGCGCGCTTTCGCGATCACGCGCGGGCTCGGCTGGGCATAGATGGTGGCGAGGTCTTCGGCGCAAAGATCAGTCACGAAGGTCTCCCTGGTGGAATGCCCCGAGAATATCATCTCTCGGCCCGATCGCTATCCCCCTTTGTCACGCCGCCGCGTCCAGTCGATCACGCCAGCGCAGTTCAGAGCCCACCAGATCAGGACTGGCTGCAGCGCCAGCCGCGGCCCGTGATAGAGCCAGCTGTTGGGGATGGGTGGAAGGTCGATGCCCTCCAGGACCTGCTTGATGCTTGCCGCCCACACGCAAGGCGGATAGAGCGCGAGCTCGCGTTCTGTCGTTCACAGGAGCTATCGGCCGAGCTAGCACGCGCCGCGTCGAGGCGCTATCGCGCTACACCGCATCCGCCGGCACGAAGCAACTGATGATGATGGCGCCGCGGTGACGGACGTACCACACCACGGCCTGGCCGACCGGATTGCCGCGGTCGCGGATGATGGCGCGCTCGGGCACCTCCATCCATTGTCCCTCGATCGGCACCCAATAGGCACCGCTGCGCACGTCGTACTCCGTGCGATGGCCGTCGGAGACGTCACAGCAGGGCACGCCGTTCGGTGCGATCACGCTCTTGAACCAGGCGCGGATGTCGGGCGGGACGTGATCATATTGCCCGTTGTCGAACGCGAACGCGGCGCCCGTCAGTGCGGCCAGCCAAACGCACAGTGCGAGCCTGTGCATGCGATCCTCCTCATCGCGTGTCGTGCCGTTGGCGCGCGATTATCCCGCGCGTCGATTCGGACATCGACGCAATTAAGCCCGAGCCGTCAGCGTAATGCATGCTCAAATAATATGCGGGCTAGACGGCCGTTGATGCGATGCAAATCAGCGGCGCGCAGATTCGATCGTTTGCTGCGGCGCGGCTTGCAGAAATTGCTGGACCTGCTCGCTGTAGAATTTGGCGTTTCCGGTGGTGCCGTGGCCGCGCGTCTCGGTGCTTGCCGGAATGAGATACAGTTTGCTGTTCTTGACCCGCGTCATCGCAGCGTCCGTGATGCCGGTCTCAGGCGGGTTGCGTTCGTCGTCGGCTGAATTGATCAGCAGCAGCGGCGCTTCGATGGCCTCCAGCTTCTCGCCGGCATTGTAGTTATGCGAAGACTCCCACTGGTAGACGAAGTCGTTGGCATCTGCCGTGATCGGCATGGCCAGCCGCTCGTCGACGATCTTGTCGGCCTTCGCCGCCGTCGGCGCCTGCGATTGATAGGCCAGCGTTCCACCGATGCTCGCGATGCCGTAGGCGGTGATGGCGTATTTCATCATGCGCGGCTGGCTGGTGTAATTCCCGCCGTTGTAGTCGGGGTCGCTGCGGATGGTGTCGAGCATGATCCGCCGCAGCATCCAGTTTCGGGATGCCATCTCGGTCGGCTGCGAGGCCATCGGGATCAGCGCGTCCATCGCCTTCGGATATTTCTCGCCCCACAACCAGGTGTGCATGCCGCCCATCGAATTGCCGATGACGAGCCGCAGATGCTTGACCCCGAGCCCTTCCGTCACCAGGCGATACTGGGCCTCGACCATGTCGTTGTAGTCGTATTTCGGGAAGCTCGTCTTCATCCCGTCGGACGGTTTTGACGATTTGCCATGACCGATATTATCGGGGATGATGATGTAATATTTGGAGGCATCGAGTGGCTGCCCCGCGCCGAACAGCTCGCCGGCAAAGGCTGATGACAGCATGCTCGCGCCCGAGCCGCCGGTGCCATGCAGCACCAGGACCGGCTGGCCGCTCGGCTCACCCACGGTTGTGTAGTGCAGCTTCAGCTCCGGCATGGTCTCGCCGGTGTGGAACTTGAAATCCCTGGCGATCCAGGCGCCCTGCTTCGGCGTCGGATAATCGGCCGCCCATGCGGATGTCGAGATGGCCGCCAACGAGACGGACAACAGGATGGCTGACAGCGCCGCGCAAGAAGCTTTCATGTCGATTTCCCCCGTGCGGCTCTGGTCGGCGGCCGCGTTGCGGCGGAACTTAGCAGAACTGTCCGGAAGGATGTAGGATTTCGTTTTCGCCGGTCGTCCTTGAGGGAAAGGTCAGGAGAGACTGCATGTGCCGCAACATCAAGACGCTGTTCAACTTCGAGCCGGAGGCGACCGAGGATGAGATCCACGCCAGCGCGCTCCAGTTCGTTCGAAAACTGTCTGGCTTCAACAAGCCGTCGCAGGCCAACGAGGCAGCCTTCGATCGTGCGGTGGCGGAGGTCTCGGAGGCTGCGCGAAAACTCCTGACGTCGCTGCACACCCATGCCCCGGCGCGCGACCGTGAGGTCGAGGCGGAAAAGGCCAAGGAACGCTCGCGGCTGCGCTTCGGTTAGGCGGCTCGAAGGTCCGTTCCGTGACCTGCCTCACGGTGACAACGGTCTCAGCGCGCGATGATGTTCGCCGGGCTTTTGACACGCCGGAGCACCACCATGACCCGCCCCCTTCTTCCGCTGAAAGCAGGTGCCATCGTTTTCACGTTGCTGTGGACCGCGTGGATGACGTGGTGGAGCGGTTCGTTCTCGAGCGCGAACGTCGTGATCCTGGCCTTGTGCGGCGCAGCGGTCGGCTATCTCTGGTACCGCGCCATGCGCTGGCAATTCGAGCGCATGGGCATGCTGCCGCGACGCGAGAATGGGACGAAATAGATTCGTCCGTCAGTCCTTGTGGCCGTGCTTCTTCTTTTTCTTCTTCTTCCTGTGATCGCCTTCGCTGTCCTCGTCTTCGTCATCGAGGGGCGCGTCGTCGGTCTCCTGCACCGCGGCTTCCAGCGCCTCGCGCTCGGCAGCCTCATGCTCGCGCTGGCGGCGGCGTTCGTCCCAGGCGTCGAACAGCTGATCGAGCCACGGCAGCACCTGTTCGATCGACGGCAACTGGCCGGGCGGACCGGCCTCGCCGCGCGGGCCCTGCGGCCCCGCCGGCCCCTGCGGTCCGACAGGTCCCTGTGCACCGGCCGCCCCGCGCGGGCCGGCTTCGCCCTGCTTGCCTTGCGGACCGGGCTTGCCCAGCGGTCCAGGCTTTCCGATCGGGCCCGGCTTGCCCTGCGGACCTGGCTTGCCACGCGCGCCATCGGGCCCGCGCTTGCCTGGATGACCCTGCGGTCCCGGCCGCCCCGGTTCGCCCTGCCGTCCGCGCGGTCCCTGAGGTCCCTGCCGTTTTTGTTCGTCTGCCACGCCGCTGCTCCCTTGACCGGAAGCAAGTAATTAGCGGCGTTTGACGACAGCAGCAATTCCGTCGGGCTCGCGCCTGGGCATGATCAACACCAATCGGCGGCACGTCGCGCGCTAGTCGTGATAGGCCGGCACCTCGATGCCGGAGGCGGCGTAGAGCCTGATCTTGTTGCGCAACGTGCGCACCGAGAGGCCGAGCACGCGTGAGGCGCGCGTGCGATTGCCGTCGCAGCGGGCGAGCGTCTGCAGCACGAGCTCACGCTCGACCTCGTCGACGGTCGCGCCGATCAGCAGCGGAACGATCTGGTTCGGTGAAAGGACATACGCGCCCGGTTCGGACGCAGCGACATGAACAGTGGTCATCGACACACTCCCCGATCAACGCCCGCTTCCGTCTTTGGAAGCGGATCGAGAACAAACGACCCCCAAGCCGTAGATCTACGGTGGGCGGGTTTGGTTAACGAAAGGTTAACAGCGGGCGATCGCACGAATTGACCTTGGGAATGCCGCCGCGCCGCCGCGATTGGCACGGATTGCATATTCCTGCGAGCATACCCCGCAAAGCAGGCATCCCTCCCGCTCACACCGTCCGGTATCCGCCATCCACCATCACGATCGTTCCCGTGACGTAGGCCGACATGTCCGACGCAAGGAAGATCGCGGGACCCACGATGTCCTCGGGCTTGCCGGTGCGCGCCAGCGGGGTGTGATCGACGAAAGCCTGCACCAGCGCCGGATTGGTCGCACGCACATTGGCGTTGATGTTAGTCTCGATGAAGCCCGGCCCGATTGCATTGACGCGCACGCCCTCCTTGCCGAGCTCGACCGCGAGCGCCTTGGTGAAGCCGAGCACGCCGTGTTTCGAGGTGGTGTAGGCCGCCGAGCTCGGCGTGCGCAGATGCACGAAGGACTGGATCGATCCGATATTGACGATGCGGCCCTTGGCTGCTCGCAAGGGCGCGAGGAACGCCTGCGTCATGTTGAAGACGCCGTTGAGGTTGAGCGAGATGATGTCATTCCAATCCTTCGCCACCGTCTCCGTATCGGCGGTGAAGGCGTTGCGGCGGGTGATGCCGGCATTGTTGACGAGGATCGAGACCTGCCCGACCTTGTCGGCGACTTGCCTGGCGAGCGCGAAGCAGTCGTCGCGTTTGGTGACGTCGAGTGCAAAGCTCTCGGCCTTGCCGCCGGACTTGCGGATCCCCTCGGCGGCTTCCGCGACCGTGTCGGCGTTGACGTCGAGCAGCACCACTTGCGCGCCCTCGCGGGCGTAGCCGGACGCGATGGCCCGGCCGATGCCGGAACCGGCGCCCGTGACGATCGCGATGTGGTTTGCGAGCAATGCCATGACAATTTCCTCCCGATTTCTTTTCGAAGTTTCATGAAAGGCTAACTCGAAATTAAGGGGTCGGAAACGGCGCCCTTGGCATACTGATCTTGATTGCTAAACGTTGCGCGCATGATGGAACGGCTCGAATCCTGGAAACTCGCACTCGAACGCCTGCGGTCGGCGGACGGCGCCGGTTGGGCCGAGGCGGGCCGGCTGGTGGCCGAGATCGCGCGGATGAGCACCGATACCATGCTGCGTCAGGCCGCCGAGCAGGCGCTTCCTGTGCTGCGCCAGGCCGTAGGCAATGACGATCACAGCGTCACGCTGGCGGCACGGCGCCGTCTCGGCGTGGTGCTCGATGTCGTTCACGACCTGAGCGCGCCGCGCTTCGGGCGCCGCAATGCTGCGCCGAAAAAATTGTCCAGCGAGGATCGTGCCCGCAAGGTGCTCGGCCTGCCGCTCGCGGTGCAGCTCACCTGCGAGGACATCAATCAGGCGTATCGCCGCGCCGCCAAGGGCATGCACCCCGACCAGGGCGGCAGCGCGGAAGCGTTCATCGACCTCGCCGCCGCGCGCGACCTCCTGATCCATCCCGGCGCGTACAAGGACGCGTGAGGGCTCATGTGCTATCCTGTAGCCCGGATGAGCGAAGCGACATCCGGGACGGGTCTAGCCCATGGTTTTGTATCGCAGAAATTTTCTTCCCGGCGGCACCTACTTTTTCACTGTAGCGCTCTTCGACCGCAGATCGACCATTTTGATTGAAAACGTTGGCGCCCTGCGTGATGCCTTCCGGGCCGCTCGCAGGCAGCGCCCGTTCGAGGTCGATGCGATCGTGATCCTTCCGGACCATTTGCATGTCGTCATGAGCCTCCCGCCGCATGACGCCGATTTCGCGGGACGTTGGCGAAGGATCAAGGGGCATTTCAGCAGCGCACTACTGCATGCGGGTATCGACGTAGCCCGCCACTCCAATGGAGAATTGGCTCTGTGGCAACGACGCTACTGGGAGCACACGGTTCGCGACGAAGATGATTTCGCCCGCCACGTGGATTACATTCACTTCAACCCCGTCAAGCATCGCTACGTCCAGCGCGTTTGTGATTGGCCGCATTCGTCCTTTCACCGATATGCGCGGGCGGGATTGCTCTCGGAAGACTGGGCGGGCGATGCCGGCGAAAGTGGGATTGCTTTCGGTGAGCGAGCCCAGGGAGGCTGACCGGGAATTCCCGGATATCGCTTCGCTCATCCGGGCTACGGACGTCAGACTTGGAGTCGGACGCTGGTGCGCCCCGGACAAGATGTGAGTGGGTCCGCCAACCGGCCAGGTTCAAAGCGTGTGCGCGGAAAATGGGTGACGTCGGCCGAAAAACCGGTGGTCCGTCCAAAAGAAAAGGGCGGTCCGCTTGCGCGATCCGCCCTTTGAAATCCGGTCTGTCGCCTCACGCCTAGAGCGTGCAGCGGCGCTCCGCGCGCAGCTTGATCTGGAGCTCCGAGGCGGCCGTGAAGGTCGGGAGCGGCTTGCTGACGACCTTGTAGGTCGACACGCCCCACTGGAACGGCTTGTACTTGAGGTCCTCGTTCCAGACCTGGCAAATGCCGGTGTTGTCCCAGCGGATCACGTAATAGCCGACTGCCGCAGAGGCCGGCACGGCGAACACGGAGGTGGCGATGCCGGCAACGGCACAAAGGGCGAGAACGCGACGCATGAAATATCTCCTGATGGGAACGTGAGAGAAAACTGGTGCGGCAAATCTGCGTGGCTGGCAAGCGGGGCGGCGACCGTTCACGGATATGTCAGCCGTTGGTCGGCTGTTCGGACGACCCTTATCCCTTGACTATCGCCTGACGATCACACGTCTAACTCTTGGCCAGCGACGCCACCGCCTCGATCTCGATCAGCATCTTCGGATCGGGCAGTGCGTGGACCACGCAGGTGGTGCGGGCAGGGTAAGGCGGCGGGCCGAAGGCGCCGGCATAGAGCGCGTTCATGGCGGCCACGTCGGAGGCGCGGGTCAGCAGCACGTTGACCTTGACGAGATCGCGGATCTCGGCGCCGGCCTCCGCCAGCACGCGCTTGATGTTGACGGCGACGTTGGCGAACTGCGCATCGAAGCCGTCGGGCAGCGCGCCGGTCGCGTCGAAGCCGGGAATGCCGGAGACGAACAGGAGATCGCCGGCGCGCGTGGCAAAGGACAGCGGCGGCGCCTTGACGTGCGGCGGGGGCGCGAAGTGCTGGATCGGCATGGGATCACCTCGGATGGACGGCTGGACGCGCAAGCGTAGCGGCAGCTCGGGGCGCCTCCAACAAAAAACGCGAAAACAACCCCATGCACAGTAGGCATCCAGCAGGAATCGTTGAGCTTTCTTTTTCACTTCGGGAAAAACAAAATAATCGTTGCCCCGTCGGGCAAAACAGGGGCAGAATGGCATGATGGCGGTGAGCGTCTTGTCGCGCCAAACTCCGCCGTCATGCCCCGGCTCGACGGGGCATCCAGTACGCCGCGGCTTTTCGGTTCACTATCGCTCTCTCTGGAATACTGGATCGCCCGGTTGAACCGGGCGATGACAGTTGAGTGTGTTGCTACAGACCGCGACTCACGCCCATCCCATCATGTTGCCGCCCCGATCCATCGGATAGATTCCGCTCGTTCGATTCGTTTCCCTCCTTGAAGAATAGCCCCCGGAGACTCCCATGAAGTTCGCATCCACCCTCCGCGCCGCGCTGGTCGGCATTGCCGCGCTTGCCGGCCTCTCGACCTCGGCTCTGGCCGACGGCGGCACCGTGGTGCTGACGATCTACAAGGCGGGCTGGATCATCGGCGGCTCCGGCGGCTCGGGCGTGCTGAACTTCCGCGGCCGCGCCTATTCGCTCTCGACCGGCGGGCTCGACTACGGCCTCGTCTTCGGCGGCTCCAAGACCGTGCTGCGCGGCCGCGTCTCCAACATCAACCGGCCCTCCGACATCGCCGGCGTCTATGGCGCCGCCGGTGCGGGCATCGCAGTGGGCCGCGGCGCGCGTGCGATCGTGCTGACCAACCAGAAGGGCGCCGTGCTCGAGCTGTCCGGCACGCAGGTCGGCCTGATGGCGAATGCGGATCTGAGCGGGCTTGCGATCACGCTGCGGTAAGGCCGATGTCGTAGGGGGAAATGGGGCGCAAGCGCCGCGCCCACCATCTCTTCCCGACTATTCCGGCCGGGGTCGCTATACTCACGATCCCAGTGACCTCGGCAAGATGGGGATCCCATGGCGAGAGAGTTGGACGGCAAGGTGGCGGCCGTGACCGGGGCTGCGTCGGGCATCGGATTGGCCAGCACCGAGGCGATGCTGGCCGCCGGCGCGCGCGTGGTGATGGTCGACCGCGATGAGGCCGCGCTGAAGGCGCTCCGCGACAAGCACGGCGACGCGGTGATCCCGCTGCTCATCGATCTGCTGGACCCAAAAGACTGTGCAACGCTGCTGCCGCGGGTTCTGGAGCAGGTTGGCCAGCTCGATATCCTGCATGCGAATGCCGGGACGTATGTCGGTGGCGATCTGGTCGATGCCGACACCATGGCGATCGACCGGATGCTGAACCTGAATGTCAACGTCGTGATGAAGAACGTACACGACGTGCTGCCGCACATGATCGCGCGCGGGACCGGCGACATCATCGTCACGAGCTCGCTGGCGGCGCATTTTCCCACGCCATGGGAGCCGGTCTATGCGTCGTCCAAATGGGCGGTGAACTGCTTCGTCCAGACGGTGCGGCGCCAGGTCTTCAAGCACGGCATCCGCGTCGGCTCGATTTCGCCCGGTCCGGTCGTCAGCGCCTTGCTCGCGGACTGGCCGCCGGAGAAGCTGAAGGAAGCCAGGGACTCGGGAAGCCTGCTGGAGGCCGGCGACGTGGCTGAGGTCGTGATGTTCATGCTGACGCGGCCGCGCGGCATGACCATCCGCGACGTGGTGATGCTGCCGACCAATTTCGATCTTTAGGGCGCCAAGCGTGCCCCGGTGAACACCGCCAATTGCGCATCGAACGCCCGCCTGAAAGCCGGCCGCGCTTCGCCGCGGGCGACATAGGCGGCGATATCTGGATATTCGTTCAGCAGGCCCGATGTGTGCAACCGGCGCAGCACCGTCACCATCATGAGATCGCCGGCGCTGAACGCACCGTCGAGCCAGTTGGCATCGCCGAGTTGGCGGGACAATTCACCGAGCCTGACACG
The DNA here is from genome assembly GCF_021052305.1 of Bradyrhizobium sp. WU425. Classification (NCBI taxonomy): domain Bacteria; kingdom Pseudomonadati; phylum Pseudomonadota; class Alphaproteobacteria; order Hyphomicrobiales; family Nitrobacteraceae; genus Bradyrhizobium; species Bradyrhizobium sp. WU425. The sequence continues at coordinate 2,202,251 of NZ_CP088089.1, forward strand.
GACGCGATCCTGCAGCATCGGCAGCCGCGGCGCGTACCAGCTCTTGTCGCGCTCGAACAGCATGGCCATCCCGAGCTCGACGATCGGCGGCTCCAGCGTGCTCAGGGCGGCAAACATCCACGCGATCGCGCGGGCGCGGGCGTGCGGCTCCATCGGCAGCAGCCCGGCATGGCGGTCGGCGAGATGGAGTACGATCGCGCCGGACTCGAACAAGGCGAGGTCGCCGTCCTCATAGGTCGGGATCTGCCCGAACGGATGTAGCGCGAGATGCGCGGGCGCCTTCATGTCCTCGAACGAAACCAGACGCACATCGTAAGGCTGCCCCACCTCTTCAAGCGCCCAGCGCACTCGCATGTCGCGCGCCTGTCCCTTGCCGCGGTCGGGCGAGTTTGCGAAGGCGGTGATGGTGGGGGGCATCGGGAGGGGCTCCGGGGTTGATCGCGTTTTGCGTTCGGAGGACGAATGGAATGAGTGGATTCCGACAGGTTAATGGGTTTTCGTGGACCCCGTAGCCCCATGAGCGATAGCGATATGCGGGGCAGCTGCGGGCCCCGGATGTCGCTGTCGCTCATCCGGGCTACAAGAAAATCCCGCGGCCACTGTCGGATCGTTGCCCCCTGCCTCGTCCTTGGAACACTGGCACCCTGCGGCGCGTCCAGCCGAGGCGAAAGGATACACGTTAATGACCTCCATCACGCCGTTTCTCTGGTTCGACAACAACGTGCCGGAGGCCGTCGCCTTCTACAAATCGGTGTTCCCCAACGCCAAGGTTGAGACCGTCAGCGACTTCATGGCGGTGTTCGAGCTCGAAGGCCAGCGCTTCAACGCGCTCAACGGGGGCCCGCAATACAAGTTCAACGAAGCGGTGTCGTTCTTCATCAGCGTAGAGACGCAGGCGGAAGTCGATTATTTCTGGGACAGGCTCACCGCCGACGGCGGCGAGGAGTCCCGCTGCGGCTGGCTCAAGGACAAGTTCGGCCTGTCCTGGCAGGTGATCCCATCAGCGCTCGGCCGCTACCTCGGCGACCCCGACCGCAGCAAGGCGAACCGCGTCATGCAGGCGATGATGCAGATGAGAAAGATCGTGATTGTGGATTTGGATAAGGCGTATGCGGGGTGAACTTGTCGCGGGATGCGTTGCCTAAATCGGCGGTGTCGTCCCGGCGAAGGCCGGAACCCATACCGCGGAATCCATCGATTACGAATGGTCGCTGTACCGGACCTCGAGTCTCCGCCAAACCACTCCGTGGGTTATGGGTCCCGGCCTTCGCCGGGACGACGCCTGAGGGGGCGAGCGCTATCGCAAATTCACGCTACGCGGCGATCCACGCCGCAAGCTTTCGCCACGGCTCCAGCGTCCAATGCCCTGACGCAGCACCCGACGGCGAGGGCAGGACGAAAATCTCCGGCAAACTCTCATCGCGTGGCTGCCGCCCCAGCGCAATCACGCTCGACGGCGTGCCGTAAAACAAGCTCGCCGCCTTCTTGCTCGTGAACGCAATTGTCCGCGGTCGATACTTCTCGATCTTGGCCCTGAACCCCGGCACGTCGATTGTCTCAGCCGCGATCTGATGATCCATCCCGGCGCCCGACTTGGAGAGATCGGTGAAGCCGATCCCGAGCTCCAGCAGCGCCGCAAACTCGCCTGGCTGATAGCGCCGCGGCGTGATCCCGGCCTCATGAATCGCGCGCCAAAAGCGGTTGCCGGGATGGGCGTAGTAGTGCCCGAGCTCGGCCGAGCGCGTGCTGGCGGCAGTGCCGACGAAGACGAGGCGGAGGTTGGGACGGAGCTGGTCGGGGAGGCGGTGAGGGGATGTATCGGGCACGTCAATTATCCGCGGCTGTAGCCCGCATGAACGGAGTGATATGCGGGGCGGCAAAGACCCGGATGTCGCTGCGCTCATCCGGGCTACGCTTGCCCGCGCTAGTCCGATTTGCGCGTCACACGCACCGCCCGAGCCGCATCTAACTCATAAACTCCGTCGGTGCAGTGGTCTGTCAAAAGATCGAGGCTGAATGATACCCAAGAGTCTCCAATTGCAGACCATGCTTCGCCGGTAAGTTTGGTTTCGTGTACATTGATACTGCGGAAGCTATCGCACGAAATCCGCGGACTAATCCATCACAGGTCATCTGACCGAACCGCGCTAAAATCGACCAACCCTTGGAAAACCACCAGTCCAAGAGCCGGTACCGCAATCACTTGTCCGGTGTCACTTGCAATGTGATCTCTAACTGCACGGTTCTTCCGGATCGATAATGCAGGTGTCGCCACACGCGACAACGATCACGTCCCTTCCGTTGGGATGATCGAGCACAGTGGTGTAATCGAAGATGCCTCCCACGAAATTGCCGATCCATGGATCGGAACCCTTGGGATAGAAGCGGACAACCAAACCTTCCCGAAATTCGCGCTCACCGTGTCCGGTCAAAGAGATGGCCGGAGGTCCGTACGGTGGTAGTCCTGGTAGTATTTCAGACCGCATGGGCCGTTCGCATTGCGTTTCCAACTTTGGGGGCGACGATCGTCGCCCCCAAAGTTCGCACGGGCCCGCTCACAACACCCGATTGCTCTCCTTCACCTTCTCCGCATCCAGATACAAGTTCTCGCCCATCTCCTTGAACTTCGCGCTCATCTTGGCCATGCCGTCCTCGGCAGTCCCGCTCATCGACATGCCCACGCCGTTCGGGTCGTTCAGCGTCGCCGCATAATCCCGCACGTCCTGGGTGATCTTCATCGAGCAGAACTTCGGGCCGCACATCGAACAGAAATGCGCGACCTTGTGGGCTTCCTTGGGCAGGGTCTCGTCGTGGAAGTTTTTCGCGGTGTCGGGGTCGAGGCCGAGGTTGAACTGGTCGCTCCAGCGGAAGTCGAAACGGGCGCGGGACAGCGCGTCGTCGCGCAGCTGGGCTGCCGGGTGGCCCTTGGCGAGGTCGCTCGCGTGGGCGGCGATCTTGTAGGTGATGACGCCGACCTTAACGTCGTTGCGATCGGGCAGGCCGAGATGCTCCTTCGGCGTGACGTAGCAGAGCATGGCGCAGCCGAACCAGCCGATCATGGCGGCACCGATGCCCGAGGTGATGTGGTCGTAGCCCGGCGCGATGTCGGTGGTCAGGGGCCCGAGGGTGTAGAACGGCGCTTCGCCGCACTCCTTGAGCTGCTTGTCCATGTTGATCTTGATCTTGTGCATCGGCACGTGGCCGGGGCCTTCGATCATGACCTGGCAGCCCTTGTCCCACGCGATCTTCGTGAGCTCTCCGAGCGTCTCCAGCTCGGCGAACTGCGCGCGGTCGTTGGCGTCGGCGATCGAGCCCGGACGCAGGCCGTCGCCGAGCGAGAACGAGACGTCATACTTGCGCATGAGGTCGCAGATCTCGTCGAAATGGGTGTAGAGGAAGCTTTCCTTGTGATGCGCCAGGCACCACTTCGCCATGATCGAGCCGCCGCGGCTGACGATGCCGGTGACGCGGTTGGCGGTGAGGTGGATGTATTGCAGGCGCACGCCGGCGTGGATGGTGAAATAGTCGACGCCCTGCTCGCACTGCTCGATCAGCGTGTCCTTGTAGAGCTCCCAGGTCAGCTTGACCGGATCGCCGTCGCACTTCTCCAGCGCCTGATAAATCGGAACGGTGCCGATCGGCACCGGCGCGTTGCGCAGGATCCATTCACGGGTGGTGTGGATGTTGCGGCCCGTGGAGAGGTCCATCACGGTGTCGGCGCCCCAGCGGATCGCCCATACCATCTTCTCGACCTCTTCCTCGACCGATGACGTGACCGCCGAGTTGCCGATATTGGCGTTGATCTTGGTCAGGAAGTTGCGGCCGATGATCATCGGCTCGAGTTCGCTGTGATTGATGTTGCAGGGGATGATGGCGCGGCCGCGCGCGATCTCGGAGCGGACGAACTCCGGGGTGATGAACGCGGGGACTTCCGCGCCGAAACTTTCGCCGTCGGCAAGGGCTGCTTCCGCACGCTCGAGCTGCTGTTTGCGGCCGAGGTTTTCGCGCGCGGCGACGTAGATCATCTCCTTGGTGATGATGCCGGCGCGGGCGAACTCGAGCTGCGTGATCTTGTGGCCGTCGAGGCCGCGGAGCGGCTGGTGATAGGCCGAGAAGGCGCGCGCGGCCTTGTCGGTGGAGACGCTGCCATTGTCCTCCGGCTTGATCTGCCGTCCCTGATATTCCTCGACGCCGCCGCGCTCGAGCACCCAGGCCTTGCGGCCGCGCGCGAGACCGGCGTTGACGTCGATGGTCACGCTCGGGTCGGTGTAGGGGCCGGAGGTGTCGTACACCGGCAGGTTCGGCTCGCCGGCGCCTTCGGACAGGATGATCTCGCGCAGGGGCACGCGCAGGTCGGGCGCGGCATCGGGCGAGGCGAAGATTTTTCGCGACGAGGGCAGCGGGCCGGTGGTGACGGCCGGGACGGTCTTGTCGGGATTGGAGCGGATGTTCATGGGATCCTCCGGTTTAATTCGTTGATGTCGCTGTGCGAGAGGCAAATTCGGCTGTCATCCCCGCCTAGTGCGCAATTGCGCACGGGAGCGGGGATCCAGTACTCCGAGACGGTGCGGCTCAAGCCGAGAAGCCGCGGCGTACTGGATCGCCCGGTCGAGCCGGGCGATGACAGTGGCGTGCGGGGTGAGAGAGTGAGGCGCATCACGCCGCCTCCGCGGACAGGCCGAGCCATTGCCGCACCCGCGCATCCGCGTCGGCATTCTGGGTGACGTCGCTGACGACGGCGATGGAATCCGCGCCCGCGGCAAAGATCTCCGCGGCGTGCTCGAACTTGATGCCGCCGATCGCGACCAGCGGGATATTGCCGATGCGCTTCTTCCATTCCGTGATCTTCGGAATGCCCTGCGGCTCGAAGCGCATCGACTTCAAGGTGGTGAAGAAGATCGGGCCCAGCGCAACATAATCGGGCTCGGCGGCGAGCGCGGTGTCCAGCTCCGCATCGTCGTGGGTGGAGACGCCGAGCGACAAGCCGGCCTCGCGGATGGCAGCGAGGTCGGCGTCGGCAAGGTCCTCCTGGCCGAGATGCAGATATTTTGCGCCGGCGACGATCGCCGCGCGCCAATAGTCGTTGACGACGAGCTTGGCTTGCGTGCCCGCGGTGATCGCCAGCGCGTCGGTGACCATCTGCAGCGATTGCGAGTCGTCGAGGTCCTTTGCGCGCAGCTGGATGGTGCCGACGCCGAGCCTGGTCAGGCGCTCGACCCAGGCGAGGCTGTCGACGACGGGATAAAAGCGATCAGGATACGGCATGCCAGAACGGTGTCCCAACGACAGGGGTGGAAGGGGAGGCGAAATCGCGGGCGTTCATCAGCCCGGCCTCAAAAGCGGTGCGGCCGGCCTCGACGCCGAGGCGGAAGGCGTTGGCCATGGCGACGGGATCGGCGGCTTTTGCGATGGCGGTGTTGAGCAGCACGGCGTCGTAGCCGAGCTCGAGCGCCTGCGCCGCATGCGAGGGCGCACCGATGCCGGCGTCGACCACCAGGGTGATATCAGGCAGCCGCTCGCGCATCAGCTTGAGCGCGTCACGGTTGGTGATGCCTTTCGCGCTGCCGATCGGCGCCGCCCACGGCATCACAACCTTGCAGCCGGCATCGACCAGGCGGTTTGCGACCGAGAGATCCTCGGTGCAGTAGGGGAACACTTCGAAGCCGTCCTTGATCAAAATGGCGGCGGCTTCGACCAGTCCAACGACATCGGGCTGCAGCGTGTCGTTGTCGGCGATGACTTCGAGCTTGATCCAGCTCGTGCCGAATAGTTCGCGCGCGAGCTTGGCCGTCGTCACCGCCTCGCGCACGCTGCGGCAGCCGGCGGTGTTCGGCAGCACGGTGACGTCGAGCTCGCGGATCAGATTCCAGAACGCATCGCCGGTCTTGCCACCAGCGGATTCGCGCCGCAGCGACACCGTGACGATGTTCGAGCCCGAGGCGCGGATCGCCGACTGCATGATCGCAGGCGAGGGATAGAGCGCGCTGCCGATCAGGAGGCGGGAGGGGAAGGTTTTGCCGTAGAAGGTCACCATGGGGTGTCTCTCCAAATGACACTGTCATCCCCGCCTAGTGCGCAAATTGCGCACGGGGGGCGGGGATCCAGTATTCCAGAGGCGGTGCGGTTAGAACCGAGACGCCGCGGCGTACTGGATCGCCCGGTCAAGCCGGGCGATGACAGCTGAGTGTTCGGCGAGCGCGCCATCATCATCACCCTCCCTGCCGCGGCGTGATGATCTCGATCTCGTCGCCGGGCTTCAGCGCCGTCTCGGCCCAGCGGCTCTTCGGCACGACGTCGTAGTTGAGCGCGATCGCGAAATGGGTGCCCTCGTAGTCGAGCTCGCTGAGCAGCGCGTCGACGCTGGCCGAATTCACCTCGCGCTGCTCGCCGTTCACGATCACGCGCATTGCATCACCTCATTGTCGATCTGGCCGCGCTCGACAAAGCCAAGCGTCAGCTCGGCCAGCGCCGGGGCGATCAGGAAGCCGTGACGGTAGAGGCCGTTCACGCTGATCGTGTTGCCGCGAATGCCGATGCGCGGCAGATTGTCGGGAAAAGCGGGGCGCAGGCCGGAGCCGAATTCGACGATGCGGGCCTCGCCGAAGGCGGGATGCACGGCATAGGCCGCGCCCAACAGCTCCAGCGCCGAGCGGACGCTGACGCCGGTGTCCTCGGCCTCGATCGAGGTCGCGCCCAGCATGAACAGATTGTCCTCGCGCGGGATCACATAGAGCGGCCAGCGCGGATGGATCAGCCGCACCGGGCGCGCGAGCTGCACCTCGGCGGTTTCGATCAGGATCATCTCGCCCTTGACGCCGCGCAAGCCGGGCTGCTCGTCGCGCGCAGAAAGGCCGCGGCAGTCGATCACGATGCCTTTAGGATCAAGTTTTGCGAGTTCGGCCGCGGCGACGTCGCTTTCGAATTTGATGGTGCCGCCGGCGGCGCGGATGCGCTCGTGCAGTTTCGGCAGCACGCGGCGCGGCTCGACATGACCCTCGGTCGGGAAGAACAACGCGTCGCGGAAGCGGCCTTCGAGCGACGGCTCGAGCTCGGCAAGGCCGGCGGCATCGAGCCGGCGATGGCCTTCGGTCATCCGGGCAAAACGCTCGAAGTCGTTGCGCTCGCGCGGGTGGGCAACGACCAGCGAGCCGTTGAAAGGCGTGTCGGGCAATTCGCGCCGCCAGATGTCGAGCGAGCGCAGGCCGAGGCGGCTGATGATGGGTTCGGAAACCTCCGCCTCGCAATAGGGCGCGAGCATGCCGCCGGCCCAATGGCTGGTGGCGTCGGTCATGTCGGCGTCACCGCGCTCGTGCAGGGTGACGGCGTGGCCGGCCTGCGCGAACAGCAAGGCCTGCCAGGCGCCCGCAATGCCTGCGCCGATGATGGATACCGGGGAATCCGGTCGCTTGGTCGTCTGCAACATCCCTGTCCCTTCGCCGGCATGACCCGGATCAGGTTCAAAGGGTCACCGCGGTCCTGGGCGGATTTGCCCATTTAGCGGTATCTCAGCTCCTCCTCGGAGCACCCCTCGGAACGGCTCTAATGTATGCCAGCAGGACTGGGTGGTCAACGCGTTTGGCGGGAACCGGGCTTACCTGGGCGCCTGTGCCCGGGCGTTGCGGACGCGCTGGGCGAGCTTGCGGTGCGGGACCGTGCCGAACATCGGCTGCGGATTGCCGTTCGGCTCGAGCCAAGGAGCGCCCATATTGGCCTCGCTCGTATTGGCGACCTGCACGGCCTCCTGCCGCTGCCGCTTTGCGGCGTAGTAATAGCCGCCGGCGAAATAACGCACGGCGCGGGCGTGATCGCCATTGGCGGCGTGATAGGCGCCGGCGAGATATTTCACGGCATAGGTGAGGTTGGTATTGGGATCGCGCAGGCCGGCGGCGTCGCCGGTGTAGCCGACCCCGCGCGCGGTCGCGAGCTTGATCTGCATCAGCCCGATGGTGCCGCCATGGCCGACCAGGCCGGGCTGATAGCGGCTTTCGCGCATGATGACGCGATGCACCAGCGCCTCCGGCACGCCGTTGGCGCGGGCATGGGCCGCGACCATCTCGGCGTACTCCGCTTGGCCCGCGAATGCGGCCTGTGGCAACGTCAGTCCGGCCGCGAGCAGCGCGGCGACATGTAAAATTTTCATCAAATGTTCCTCGGCACCGCTCACCTGCGCCCGCTCGCGTTAGGCCCCGCGAACGCGGCGATGATGTGGCGAAACGCCTCCGATTACGTTTTTGCAGCGCAGAGCCGTCATTCGGACGCAAGGCCGGCGTAGGGCTTGTCATGCAGACGAAGCCGTCATTCGCGACAGCGGGCCTGTCTATTCGCGTGCGGGCCCGAAAGCGAGTAAGAGAGCGGCGCAAATCGGGAGAGGTGCCATGACAAAAGCAAACGTGGTGAAGGCACACATCGGCGACATTCCCAGGCAAAATCCCTGTGCGCAATGCGGCGCGCCGATCCCCCAACCTGATTGGATCGAGGCGGGCGACGGACGCATCTCCTATCTTTGGACATGCCGTGCTTGCAATTATCGCTTCGAGGCGGTTGCGATTTTTGATGAGGGAGCCGTCGCGCACCCGCCGCTTGCGGCCTGAGGTTTAGTCTTCGGGCATGATCTTTTCGGAAAACCGCTGCACACCTTGCGCTGGCGCGGCCCTTCGGGTCCGGATCATGGCTTAAGCCGCAAGCTGCGGCTGCTGCCGTACCGGCAATTGCATCCGCACGATCAGCCCATGCGGCTCCCGGTCGTGCAGCGACAGCTCACCGCCGTGGGCGATAGCGATCGCGCGCGCCGCGTGATCGCCGAAGGGAATCGTGCGCTGCAAAATGTTCCTGAGTGACTTAGGAACAATCGCACGCGGCTCCGATGCTCGCGCAGCACGCGACGAAATTGCAGCACGCGCGGAACTGGGACTGATCCGAGCTGTTTTCTCCGCACAAGTTTTCTGCTGAAGGAGAGGACAATATGTTGATGAAATCGATCGCGGCCGGTCTTGCCGGTACCGCACTGCTCGCAACCGTTGCGTTCGCGCAAAATCCGACCGCCACCACCGACAAGGCGCCGGCTGCCGCGGCGACGACGACCACCACGACCGCGTCGGGACAGTGGCGTACGTCCAAGATGGACGGCATCAAGGTCTATAACGACGCCAATGAGAACATCGGCTCGATCAACGATCTGCTGATGGACAAGAGCGGTAACATCAAGATCGCCGTGATCGGCGTCGGCGGCTTCCTCGGCCTGGGCGAGCATCTGGTTGCGGTGCCCTTTGAGAAGCTGAAATTCGTCAACGAGGCGGTTGCCTACACCGGCGCTGCCGGGAACAACCCGAACAGCGCAGCCAACCGGCCCGCGGCGACTACCACGACGGGTGCCGCGACCGGCACCGACAACAAGCCCGCGACGACAACGACGGCCACGTCCGCGTCGAAATGGTATCCGGACCACGCCGTGTTCAATGCGAGCAAGGATGAGCTGAAGAACATGCCCGAGTTCAAGTACTCGGAGTAACGCGGCTCTGAATGGCTAAACGAAGCGCGCCCGGTTTTCACCGGGCGCGCTGTCGTGCTTTTCTTCCCTCTCTCCGCAAGCGGGAAGAGGGAGAAGAGCCTCAGTGAGTCACCAGCGGGCAGCCGCCCTTGTCGAGCGGACGGAAGGCCTCGTCGCCGGGCACGGTGGCGATCAGCTTGTAGAGGTCCCACTCGCCCTTGGAGTCCTGGGGCTTCTTGACCTCGAAAAGATACATGTCGTGGACCATGCGGCCGTCGATGCGGATCTTGCCGTTCTTGGCGAAGAAGTCGTTGACCGGCGTCTTGCGCATCTGCTCCATCACCTTCGGCGCCTCGTCTGACTTGATGGCGTCGATCGCCTTCAGATAGTGCATGGTCGCCGAATAGAGCCCCGCCTGGATCATGGTCGGCATGTGACCGACTTTCTCGTTGAAGCGCTTGGAGAAGGCGCGCGTCTCCTCGTTGGTGTCCCAGTAGAACGCGTCGGTGATGATGAGGCCTTGCGTCGACTTGATGCCGAGCGAATGAACGTCGGTGATCTCCATGAGCAAGGCGATCATCTTCTGGCCGCCCTCCGTCAGGCCGAACTCGGCCGCCTGTTTCAGCGCATTGGTGGTGTCGCCGCCGGCATTGGCCAGCGCGACCACCTTGGCCTTGGAGGCCTGGGCCTGGAGCAGGAAGGAGGAGAAGTCCGACGAGTTGAGCGGATGGCGGACCTCGCCCAGCACCTTGCCGCCGCTCTCCTTGACGACGTTGGCGGCGTCGCGCTGCAGCGCCATGCCGAAGGCGTAGTCGGCGGTGACGAAGAACCAGGTGTCCTCGCCGCGCTTGACCATCGCCTTGCCGGCGACGTTCGACAGCGCATAGGTGTCGTAGGTCCAGTGCACCGTGTTGGGCGAGCAGGCGACGCCCGTGATATCGGATGAGCCGCCGCCGGAATTGATGTGGATCTTGTTCTTCTCGCGCGTCAACGCCGAGATCGGCAGCGCCACCGACGAGGTCGGCACGTCGAAGATCGCGTCGACCTTGTCGTTGTCGTACCAGTTGCGGGCGATGTTGACGCCGACGTCGGGCTTGTTCTGGTGATCGGCGGAGACCACCTGCACGGGCTTGCCCGCGACTTTGGCACCGTAATCGGCGACCGCCATCTCCACGGCGGCGAGCGAGCCCTTGCCGGTCGCGTCCGCATAGAGGCTCGACATGTCCGTGAGCACGCCGATCTTGACGACGTCGTCGGAAATTTGCGCCTGGGCGGCGCCTGACGTGGCGGCGAGCGCGAGACCGGCCGCGATCGCGGCGATGAGCTTTTGCATTTTGTTTCTCCCTCAGCGTTGTTGTTTGGGTTTTGTTACGGGGACCGTTCTAACGACAATCGGTCCCCGGAGCAAAGCCCGAGAATGCGCGAGGAGGGTTGAGAAATAAGCAGGGCGCGGCAGTGTTTTCACCCTCTCCCCGGGAGAAGGAAGAAGCTCACGCGCTGCTGCCCTTGAGCCGTTCGTTGCGCCGGCGCAGGCCTTCCAGGGTGGCGAGCAGGATGACCGAGACCGTCGTCAGGATCACCGCCGCCGCCGTGATGGTCGGGCTGATGTTCTCGCGGATGCCGCTGAACATCTCGCGCGGCAGGGTGCGCTGCTCGGGACCTGCCATGAACAGCACGATCACCACCTCATCGAAGCTGGTCGCGAAGGCGAACAGGGCCCCCGATGCCACGCCGGGCAGGATCAGCGGCAGGATCACGCGGCGGAAGGCGTCAAGCGGCGAGGCACCGAGCGAGGCGGCAGCGCGGGCCAGATTGGTGTCGAAGCTCTGCAGCGTCGCGCCGACCGTGATGACGACGAAGGGCGTCGCCAGCGCGGTGTGGGCCAGGATCAAGCCGAGATAGCTGCCGGTCAATCCGATCGGCGCGAAGAAGAAATAGAGACCGACCGCGGTGATGACCCCGGGCACGACGACCGGCGACAGCACGAAGGCCAGCACGAGCGGCTTGAACCGGCTCTTCCACTGCGCCAGCCCTAACGCCGCCAGCGTGCCGAGCACCATCGACAGCAGGGTCGAGGCGACACCGATGATCATGCTGTTCTTCAGCGAATTCATCCAGCGCGGCGAATTGATGAAGTCGTCGTACCAGCGCAGCGAGAGGCCCGGCAGCGGATAGGTGAGGTACGAGCCCGAGCTGAACGACAGCGGCATGATCGCAAGGATCGGCGCAATCAGGAAGATGAACACCAGCGTGGAGATCACGATGGTCGCGGTCCACGCAATGCGCTGGCTCGGCGTGCGGATGGAGGAATTGTCGCTCAATTCTTCATCCCTCCCGTGACCTGCTGTCCCTGCACCAGCTTTCCGTAGACGAGCGCGAGCAGAATAGTGGCGAGCAGCAGCACCGCACCCAGTGCCGAAGCAAGGCCCCAATTGGCCGTCTCGGTCGTGTAGAGCGCGATGAAGTAGCTGATCATTTGATCGGCGGCGCCCCCGACGAGTGCCGGCGTGATGTAATAGCCGAGCGCCAGGATGAAGACGAGCAGGCTTCCCGCGCCGATGCCCGGCAGCGTCTGAGGCAGGTAGATCCGCAGGAAGGCGGTGAGGGGTGGTGCACCGAGCGAGGCGGCCGCACGCATGTAAGCAGGCGAGATCGCCTTCATGCTGCTGTACAGCGGCAGGATCATGAACGGCAGGAGAACGTGGGTCATGGCCACGCAGACACCAAAGCGGTTGTAGATCAGGCGCAACGGCTCGTCGATGATGCCAAGCCAGAGCAGGCTGTCGTTCACGACGCCTTTGCTCTGCAACAGAACGATCCAGGCGCAGGTGCGGACCAGCAGCGACGTCCAGAACGGCAGCAGGACGAAGATCATCAGCAAATTCGACCGGCCGGGCGGCAGCGCGGCCAGCAAGTAGGCGACCGGAAAGCCAAGGATCAGGCACAGCACCGTGACACTGAGGCTGATGAGGAAGGTGCGGACGAAAACGTCGCGGTAGATGGCCTGATCCGGCGGGGCTGCGACGATCGCGCCGTCCACGTTCCGCGTCAGATCGAGCGCCGACAAAAGATAGAAGCCGGTCATGGGACCACTGGCGTCCTTGATCGTGGTCCAGGTGGCGCGTTCGCGCCAGGCCGGGGCGATCTTGCCCAGCGTCTCCCTGGCCGTGCCGGGCTCGGGCGCAGTCTTCAGATTGCGTGCGGTGCTAGTCAGGATCGTGCGGAAGCCGTTCAGTGCGTAGTTGAGCCGCTTGGCCGCAATCGCAATGGTGCCGGAATCGCGCGCCGCCATGATGTCGCCCGCCAGCGCCGCGTAGGCCTTTTCGTCCGGCAGATTCCTGCCGTCCCAACTGGCGAGAGCCGCGATGGTCTGAGGCAGAACCAGACGCACCTCGCGGTCATCGACGGCACGCCACAGCATGCCGGCGATGGGCCCAGCGAAGGTGAAGAGCAGGAAGACGAGAAGCGGCAGAACCAGCGCCAATGCTTTGACCTGGCGTGCTCGCTCCGCCCGCCGCAATCGGCGCTTGAGCGGCACCTCGGTCGGGCCATGGGCGCCGGTCAAGAGCGCATCCGTCATTGGTCTAACCTTGGGTCGAGCTTTGTGGGGACGCTATTTCGCGGCCCATTTGTTGAAGCGCTCGGTCAGGCGGTCGATGTTCTCGAGCCAGAAGGCAACATTGATCTCGACCGCATTCTTGATGTTGTCAGGCGCCGTCGGCAGGTCCTTCAGAACAGCAGGCGCGAGCAGGGCGGCTGCGTCCTTGTTCGAGGTGCCATAAGCAATGTTCTCCGACAGTTTCGACTGGTTCTCAGCCTTGCCGACGAAGTCCAGGAACTTGTAGGCCGCGTCCTTGTTCGGGCTGCCTTTCAGAATCACCCAAGTGTCGAGGGTGAAGAGCGCTCCGTCCCAGACCATGCCAAAATTCTTCTTCTCGTTCTTGTTCGCGGTGTCGATGCGGCCATTGTAGACCGAGGTCATTGCCACCTCGCCGGAGGCGAGCAATTGCGGCGGCTGAGCGCCGGCCTTCCACCAGACGATGTCGCCCTTGATGGTGTCCAGCTTCTTGAACGCGCGCTCGACGCCCTCGTCGGTCGCCAGCACCTTGTAGACGTCCTTTGGCGCGACGCCGTCGGCCATGAGGGCGATCTCCAGCGTGGTCTTCGGCCCCTGACGCAGGGCACGCTTGCCCGGGATCTTCTTGGTGTCGAAGAAGTCGGCCCAGCCCTTCGGGGCCTCCTTCAACTTGTCCTTGTCGTAGCCGAGAACGAAATCGTAGAGGATGGCGCCGACGCCGCAAGGATTGACCGACGGTGGGATATAGGCGGCCTCGCCGCCGATCTTCGAATAGTCGAGCTTTTCGAACAGGCCTTCCTCGCAGCCAACCGCCAGCTCGTCGCTCTCGACCTGGACGACGTCCCAGGTGGCGGCACCACCCTGCACCTTGGCGCGCAACACGCCGACGCCGCCGTCCCAGGACTCGTCATTCAAGGGAACACCGGTCGCTTTCTTGAACGGCTCGAAATAGACCTTCTTCTGGGCATCCTGATAGGCGCCGCCCCACGACACAACGGTGAGGTCACGCGCCTGCGCGACCGTGGCCAGCGTCGCGCTGGCAGTGAATGCCGCGGCGAAACCCAGAATAATCTTGCGCTTCAGCATGGTCTTTGTTCCTTCTTCACGTGACGTTGAGCTTGGTCGGTGCAGGTCCGCCCACCTTGGAGCGATGCTGCATGGTCGGATCAGACGGGATCGAGGGCCAGGCAGTCCTCCGGGCGGAAGGTGATGAACACGTCATCGCCAGGTCTCAGGCTGCCAGCTGTAAGGCTGCCAGCTCTCAGGCTGTCATGTGTCCCCGGCTGAAGCTTGACCATGAACTCCTTGTTGTCGGCGACGTCGAGCACGGCCAGCGCGTGGTCGCCGAGATAGATGGTGTTCTGCACCTTGGCCGGCAGTCGGTTCGGTTCGTCGCTGGAGATGCCATCCGGGATAATGGCGATCCGCTCCGGCCGCACCGACAGCGAGGTCGATGCGCCCGCGCCTGATACGTTGACGGCTCGTGCGGTCACGGCGCCGCCGCCAGCCAGCGCAACTCGGCAATATTCTTTCTCGACCGTCTCGACGGTGCCGGCCAGCACATTGTTCTCGCCGATGAAATGGGCGACGAAGCTGTTCACCGGATGCTCATACAGCGCGGCGGGCCTGTCGATCTGCTGCACGATGCCGTCGTTGAATACGGCGATGCGATCCGACATGGTGAGCGCTTCACTTTGATCGTGGGTGACGTAGACGACGGTGATGCCCATCGTCTCGTGCAGTTGCTTGATCTCCAGTTGCATCTGCTCCCGCAGGCGCTTGTCCAGGGCGCCCAGCGGCTCGTCCATCAGCACGAGTTGCGGATTGAAAACAAGGGCGCGGGCCAGTGCCACGCGCTGCTGTTGACCGCCGGACAGCTGCCCGGGCCGCCGCTGCGCCAGAGTTTCCATCTTGATCATGCGCAATGCCGCTTTGACACGATCCTGCGCTTCGGCCTTGTTCGTGTTGCGAACGGAGAGCGGGAAGGCGATATTCTCCGCAATCGTCAGGTGCGGAAACAGGGCATAGTTCTGGAACACCATGCCGATGTCGCGCTTGTGTGCCGGCACGTTCTTGATCGGTCGGTCCGCGAGGAAGATCTCGCCATGGGTCGGAACCTCGAAACCCGCCAGCATCATCAGGGTGGTCGTCTTGCCCGAGCCCGACGGACCAAGCAGGGTGACGAACTCGCCCTTCCTGATGTCGAGATCGAGGTTTTTCACCACGAGGTGCTCGCCATCATAGGTCTTCTGAATGCCGGAAAAGCGCACCAGCGCCGGCGCAGGCGAAACCATGCCGGCTTCCATGTCATCCTCGCGTTGTCAGCCACAGTGCTGTCAGCACCCCGTCCCCGGGGTGCGAGGAACAGCTTAGCATCGTCCGACCAGATTGCCAGCGGCGCAAGCGACTGCGCGCACGGACCCGTCGGGAAAAGGCGCGCGCTACATCCCCGACAGCTTCGTCACGGATACATTCAGCGAGCCCCCGGCTTCCGCGATCACGCGCAGCGTCTTGGAGTCGAAGGCGATGTCGGCGAGGCTCAGGCTGTCGATCTTCGCCTCGACCTTGATGCCATCCTCGTTCTTCTGATAGTCGGCGATCGCGGCGGCGATCTTCTCGCGTGCGTTGGCGGCAATCGGCTTCAGATCGACCGTCGCTTTCTGCACCAGCGCCTGCTGCATCTGCGGCACCACCGCGCGCGCCGCGGCACCCAGCAGGCCGAAGGCCGCCTCGGATTCCACGGCGAGCTGGATGTCGGCGAGCCGCAGCGTCTGCTGCGCCTGGTCGAGCATCGGCCGGCCCCAGATGTGCACGGTCGCTTCGGCGCCGAGACCAAGCCAGCTCTTCTTCTCCTTGGCGCGCACCAGCAGCGAGATCAGGAGGCGCTCGCCCGACGGGATCACGTTGACGCTCTTGACGGTGACATCGACCGGGCCGGAGCCGTCCTCGGGATAGGTGTGGCCGACCATCTGCGCCGCGATGAGCTTGTTGATCTCGGTGAAGGGCACGTCGATCGGCACGCCAATGTTCACACCGGTGCCGGTCGGCGGCACGATCGAGATCTTGTCGGGGAACGGGCAGTCGGGCTTGGTCGGCGTCGAGATCACGCGCGTCTCGAGCTCGAGGCCAAGCAGCAGCGTCACGTTCTGTGCGTCGACGCGCGGCTGTGCCGCGATGGCGCGGGTCGGCTTCATCTCGAGCCAAAGCGGCGGCAGCGCGGCGGAAGACCCCGAGCCTTGCAGCGGGATCGAGCGGCAGGCCTTGGCCCATTGCAGCTTCGCGTTGTCCCGCAAGGTCGGATCGTTGCGCATGCGTTCGGAAACGGCGTTGATCTGTTCGCCAACGGTCTTGTCGATCAGCGGCTTCACCTGCGCAGGCACGTTGACCTTGGCGCCCGAAATGTTGAGGTTTGTATCGCCAAGATTGACCTGGGCGCCGAGATTGGGCTCGAGATGCCAGTTGGCGGCAAGCTTCGGCCGCGAGGTAACGACGACGTTGCCCTTGATCTCGGCGCTGGCGTTCAAATTCTTGATGTTGACCGCGCCGATCTGTTTCGCGGCATTGCCGCCGAGCACGCTGCCGAGCGCCTCGCCGAGCGCGCCGGTGGCTTTCGACGACAGCGAGCCCGTCACGTTCAGCTTGCCCGTGAGCGGCGTCGAGATCGTCAGCACGTCCTTGTCGCCGGCAGTCGCCATCGGTCCGCGTACCGCCGACCAGCCGATGTCGGCGTTCTCCAGGATTTGCGAAATCGGGTTCTCGGCCTTGCCGGCGAAATTGCGCGGAGCGGCCTTCTCGGCCTGCTCGCGGATCGCCGACAGCGCGATGGCGACCGGCGCCACCACGATCGAGCTCTTCGAGACTGGCGGCAGCGGCGGCAATTGCGCGACCGGCGGCGCGGAATTCGTTGCCCGCGGCGACAGCCAGTCCATCGCCTTCAGGCTGATGAAAAACGACGCCGAGAGCACCGCGACGGCGATCAGGACAGTTTTTAAGTTCAGCGTCAGTCGCATCAATCCCCCAGGCCGCCCCGGGGCAGAAGTCTACAGGGCAGGCAAGGAGGGCGCTAGAGCCCACCGATGGGGTGGAATTGGGGCAAACATATTAACGGCCGCGAACGCACCGTTGCCGCGCATGCGTCATGGCACACCCTAGCTGCGCCTCGGACGGCGCACCGCCCTCACATTGCCGCGATCTCCGCCACCGCAGAAGAAACGGTCGCCGCCATCGGACTCCAATCCTGACACCATCGTCCCGGCGGGCAGGTCGAGCTGCTCCAGCACCTTGCCCGTCTCGGGGTCGATCCGCCTGATGTCGCTGTCCTCGCCTTCCCAGGTGCCGTGCCAGAGCTCGCCGTCGACCCAGGTCACGCCGGTGACGAAGCGCTTGCTTTCGATGGTGCGGAGAATTTTTCCCGTCTGGGGATCGACCTGATGGATCTTGCGCTCCCGATACTGTCCGACCCAGAGCGAGCCCTCGGCCCAGGCCAGTCCGGAATCGCCACCGCCGCCGGGTGCCGGGATGGTGGCGAGCACCTTGCCGGTCACAGCGTCGATCTTCTGGATGCGGTCCTCGGCGATCTGGAACAGGTGGCGGCCGTCGAACGCCGTTCCCGCATGCGCGGCGACATCGATGGAGCGGGTGATGTTGCCATCGGCCGGGTCGACCGCGTTCAATCTGTCGCCGGATGCGAACCACATAAGGCTGCCGTCATAGGTGACGCCGTGCACGGCTTCGACGCCTGCATAGGGCCCGTATTCCCTGACGATCTCGGCGGCTGAACGTTTCATCTGCTCGGTCCCTGCGGTGTGAATCCCACTTTACGTCTTCATGAGCGGTCCGGGGAGTAACAAGCCTGTCGGGAAACCCGGCACGGGCGGCGTCATCCAGCGCCGCGCCCGTCCGTGTCCGAAGGACTGCACCTTGTTCGATCGCGCCAGCTCTTCGAGGGCCCGTTGCACGGTGCGCGCGCTCGTTCCCAGCGCCAGCGCGAGCGCCGAACTCGACCAGGGCTCGCCATCAGAGAGGAAGGCGAGCACATTGGCGTGCTTCTCCTCGACGGGCCGTGCGAGGACGAGAACCTGCCGCGTGTTGCGCGGCGTCAGCGCAAAACCTTGCCTGGTCGCGCTGACGTCGGCCAGAGGCTTGAGCTTGGTGCGAAGCCGCCCGATTTCGACGCGCAGCCGGGCGCGATGCGATTCATCGACGTGCCTTGCCTGAAACGCTCCCGTGATCAACGCTTCCCGCGAGACATCGGCCGGCCAGGCCTGCGCCAGGATGCGCGCGAGCGCGAACAGCACCGGCCGCGTTCCGAGCGGCACGAGGATGCCTCGCCTGCGAACCGCGTGATGGAACGTGTCCACCACGAGCGCCTCCGATGTCACGAGGTCCTCGACCTCCTCGAGCAGTAGCGGCCGTTCGTGCCCGCGCGTGATCAAGCGCGCTGCGGGCGTGTCGAGCACGCGGCTCGTGCCTTCGACCTCCGCCGCAAGCGCGGGAATGCCGGCCTGTCGTGCTGCGCTCGCCGCGCGCCCGAGCGCCGCGCGCGCGTCTTTCGTTCGGAGCCGCCGGATGGCGATGCCGGCAATCACGAGCTCGCGGGCGACCTGCGCAGCCGGGGGCAGCGGTGTGGTCTTGATCTCGGCCAGCGTGCGCTCGGCCTCGTCGAGGCGCCCGAGAAGGAGAAGTCTGCGCGCCTCGATGTGACCCGCATAGGCCGCGTTGGCGAGGTCACCGTGGCTCGCGAGCGTCGCCCGCGCGACCACGAGCGTGTTGGCCGGCCAATTCAGGTCGCGCGAGACGAGTGCGATCTCGGCCTCCGCCACCACGCATCTGGCGCGCGCGACCGCCTCTTTCGGGCCGAAGGCGCGTGCGGCGCTGCGCAGCAACGTCTTCGCCTTGGCGAGATCGCCGAGTTGCGCCATCGCGATGCCGCGCAGCGCCAGCGAAGGTGCATCGTTGCGCAGCGCAACGCGGTTCAGCGCGCCGAGCGGATCGCCGGCTTGGAGCGCGCGCGCCGCGGCCGTGATCAGCGACTCCATTCAAATCCCGCCACACTTGTTACTCCCACCACGCAACCGTCCGGTGCGAGAGATCGTTGACGGCCGACAATGTGCGGCGAGGGACGAGCGGTTCCGCATCTCACACAGCGAGATACGGAACGGCCGCCCGGGAAAAGTTGGAGAGCCATGATGACATCAGCTGACAACGCAGGAAACAACGGACAAGCCGCCATGCAAACACCGCCGGTGGTGTCGCCGCAGGACTGGGAGGCCGCCCGTCAGCAACTGCTCGTGAAGGAAAAGGCGCATACCCGTGCCCGCGACGCCCTGGCCGCCGAGCGCCGGCGCATGCCTTGGATGGAAGTGACCAAAACCTATGCGTTCGAGGGGCCCGGCGGCAAGGTCAGTCTGCACGACCTGTTCCAGGGCCGGCGGCAGCTGATCGTCTACCGTGCGTTCTTCGAGCCGGGCGTGTTCGGCTGGCCGGATCATGCCTGCCGCGGCTGCTCCATGGTGGCCGACCAGGTCGCGCATGTCGCGCACCTCAATGCCCGCGACACCACGCTGGTGTTCGCCTCGCGCGCACCGCAGGCCGATATCAGCAGGCTGAAGCAGCGGATGGGCTGGACCATGCCATGGGTCACCGTCACCGACAGTTTCGATGCGGATTTCGGCGTCGACGAGTGGCACGGGACCAACGTGTTCTTCCGCGACGGCGACCGGATCTTCCGCACCTATTTCGTCAAGAGCCGGGGCGACGAGCAGATGGGCGGCACCTGGAATTACCTCGACATCACGCCGCTGGGACGGCAGGAGGTCTGGGAGGATTCGCCGAAAGGCTATCCGCAGACGCCGACCTACAAATGGTGGAACTGGCACGACAGCTACACCGAAGGTGCGGTGCCCGACAAGAGATGGGTCGAGATCTCGACCGCGGGCGAGAAGGCTTTTCGCGAGGAGGCGGCTGAAGGACGTGACTAGTCCCGTCAGCGCAATGGCCGGCGCGAGCCGCAACGGTGTGGTGGCCGCGCGCCACCTCGCCAGATGGTTGGGGCTGGCGGCGACGCCGACCTTCGCGATCATGGCCGTACTGACGGCCATGCTTGATGGCCCGGCGGACATGCTGTGTGGCTCCGGACATGGGGCGATGCTCGGCGGGATGGTGCCGATGTATCTGCTGATGAGCGCGTTTCATTCGGCGGCGTGGCTGAGGCTGATCGCAGATCGGCGGGGCCGGTGGCCCTACCGCGAAGCCGCCTGCAAATAGGCAACGATCTTGCCCGCTTCCTCCGCCGAGACGCCGCCATAGGGCTGCATCTTGTTGCCGGAGACGACCTCGTCCGGCTTGAGCATGAAGCGGGTGAGTTTGTCCTGGTCCCAGACGAAGCCGGCTTCCTTCATCGACGAAGAATAGTTGTAGTTCGGCAGCGCGCCGGCCTTGCGTCCGACGATTTTGTTGAGGTTGGGGCCCAGACGATTGTCGCCCTCTTTCACCGAGTGGCAGGTGCGGCAGGAATTGTTGAAGGCTTGCTGGGCTGCATCGTCGCTCCCCGGCTGCTGTGCGCGCGAGGTGGGCACGGTCAGCAGCAGTGCCACGGCGGCAGCGATCGCGCGCAGGCATTTGCCTTGCGGCGTTTGCGGACGTGATTGCATTCGCGCCTCCATCGGGGATCGCGCCGCAGCACGCGCGCGCATCGGTATGCAGAGGGCCAACGAAAACGGCCCCGGTGGGTTCCGGGGCCGTTTGCGTCACAATGTCCTGTCGCTTACCGCGTTGCGGCTCCGAGCTCTGCGCGGCGCTCCGTCATCGGCAGCACGATCACCTTGGTGCCGACGTTGACGCGGGAGTACAGGTCCGCGACATCGTCATTGGTCAGGCGGATGCAGCCGGAGGAGACGTGCTTGCCGATGGTGTCGGGTGCGTTGGTGCCGTGGATGCGGTAGATGGTGCCGCCGAGATACATGGCGCGGGCGCCGAGCGGATTGCCGGGACCGCCGGCCATGTGGCGCGGCAGATAGGGTTGGCGGGCGATCATCTCCGGCGGCGGGGTCCAATCCGGCCACTCCGCCTTCTTGGTCACCGACTGGGTGCCGGACCAGGTGAAACCGTCGCGGCCGACGCCGATGCCGTAGCGCATCGCCTGGCCATTGCCGAGCACGAGATAGAGATAGGTGTTGGGCGTATCGATGATGATGGTGCCCGGCGCCTCACGCGTCGCATAGGAGACGGTCTGGCGGCGGAAGCGGGCCGGCGTTTCGACCGCGTCCTGCTCCTCGGACGGCGCGGCCCGATAGGGCGTCGCTTGATAAGGCTGGTACGGCTGCGGCGCTGCGATCGGCGGCAGCGGCTGGAAGAAGGGGAAGAGCTGCACAGGCGCGGCCTTGGCCGGGCCGGCGAACGCGATCGCGGTGACAGCCACTGCGCCAAACGCAACGGCGCGCGAATAAGTCTTCAACGTCTCCAGATTGATCATCGGTCGCCCCTGTTTGCGCGGTGTTTCTTGGTCACCCGGCACCGTTGCGGTGCTCTGTTGCCTAGATCACTAACGGCAAGAAGTTTCGGGACGTTTGCGCGGAAAACCGAAAACGGTTTCATGGCGGAAAGGATTGTTTCATGACGGTTTCGTGGCTGCGCGGACCCGTTAACGAACAAAACAGCGGGCCGACACTTCCATGACGTCACACGCCTGAAATATCCGTGGTTGATGGTCCTAAGCCGAGAATCATAAAAATCTCGGGATTTCCCCATGCGGGTATTAATCGCGACTGACGCCTGGCATCCGCAGGTCAACGGTGTGGTGCGGACGCTGACCTCGCTGGCTGGCGCGGCCAAGGCATTGGATGTCGAGATCGACTTCCTGACGCCGGACGGCTTTCGGTCATGGCCGTTGCCGACCTATCCGGGGCTGCGCATTGCGCTGCCGAGCGGCAGGGAGATTGGGCGGCGGATCGAGAGGGCGGCGCCGGAGGCGCTGCACATCGCGACCGAAGGGCCGATCGGCTGGGCGGCGCGGGCTTATTGCCGTCGCAACCGGCTCGCCTTCACCACCTCCTACACCACGCGCTTTCCCGAATACGTCTCGGTGCGAACCGGCATCCCCGCGAGCGTCGGCTACGCCGTGCTGCGCCACTTCCACGATGCCGCCGCCATGACGATGGTCGCGACGCCCTCGCTGCGGCAGGAGCTGTCCGAGCGCGGTTTCAAGCGGCTCGGCTTCTGGACCCGCGGCGTGAACACCGAGCTGTTTCATCCGGACTCTCCAGCCAAGCTCGATCTGCCCGGGCCGATCTTCATGACGATGGGCCGCGTGGCGGTGGAGAAGAACCTCGAGGCTTTCCTCTCGCTCGACCTGCCCGGCACCAAGGTCGTCATCGGCGACGGTCCGCAGAAGGCCGGCCTTGAAAAGAAATATCCCGACGTGGTCTTCCTCGGCGAGAAGAAGGGCGCTGACCTCACCGCGTACCTCGCCGCCGCTGACGTGTTCGCGTTTCCGAGCCTGACCGACACGTTCGGCGTGGTGCAGCTCGAAGCGCTCGCCTGCGGCACGCCGGTTGCGGCGTTCCCGGTGACGGGTCCGAAGGATGTCATCGCAGATCACCCGATCGGCGCGATCGACCACGATTTGCGCGCCGCGTGCCTGCGCGCACTGACCATGTCGCGCGAGACCTGCCGCAACTTCGCGCTGGAGCGCTCCTGGGAAAACAGCGCGCGCCAATTCGTCGGCAACCTCACTTCACTTCAGCCCAGCCGTGCCTTGCGCGCCTCGCCTCGCATGGCGCGGCGGCCGGTGCGCGGCTGATCCCGTTTGACTACAGCGAGAACCTCATCGATGGCTAAGATCATGAACCTTGACGGCACCCAGCAGCTCGACCTCACCCGTGGCACGGTCGAGCAGGCCTATGATCGTTGGGCACCGGTCTACGACCTCGTGTTCGGAGGCGTGTTCGCAAAAGGCCGGCAGGCCGCGATCGCGGCCACCAACAAGATCGGCGGCCGGGTGCTCGAGGTCGGCGTCGGCACCGGCATCTCGCTGCCGCTCTACGCGCCGCATCTGCGCATTTTCGGCACCGACATCTCGGAGGCGATGCTCGACAAGGCGCGCCAGCGCGTCGCCGAGGGCGGCCTAGAGAACGTCGAAGGCCTCGCGGTGATGGATGCCGAGAAGCTCGAATTCCCCGACAACTGCTTCGACGTCGTGATGGCGCAATACGTCGTCACCGCCGTGCCGAATCCGGAAGTCGCGCTGGACGAATTCGCCCGCGTGCTGCGCCCGGGCGGGGAGCTGATCATCCTCACCCGCGTCAGCGCCGATACCGGCATGCGCCGCTTCATCGAGCAGAAGCTGCAGCCGGTGGTACGTCCGCTCGGTTTCCGCACCGCCGAGTTCGCCTGGTCGCGTTATGCCAAATGGCTGGCCGGTGCCGACGGCATCGAGCTCGCCGAGCGCCGCCTGATCCCGCCGCTCGGTCATTTCTCGCTGGTGCGATTCCGCAAGATCGACGTCGCCAAGGCGGCTTGATCCAAGCTCACGTAACCCGTGCGTCATCGCGCCGCTGCGCA
Organism: Bradyrhizobium sp. WU425; assembly: GCF_021052305.1. NCBI lineage: Bacteria > Pseudomonadati > Pseudomonadota > Alphaproteobacteria > Hyphomicrobiales > Nitrobacteraceae > Bradyrhizobium > Bradyrhizobium sp. WU425. The sequence continues at coordinate 2,225,875 of NZ_CP088089.1, forward strand.
TCGTCACATGACAAAATGATGATGTCACACGGCCTACATCGAATCCCTGTAAATCCTGAACCCGAAAGCATTTGGGGGAGAGCATGATCAAGAACTATCTCGAGCAGCTGCGCATCCAGCGCTGGGACGACCATCGCTACTATCACCACAGCCGCATCAATCAGAGCCTGCACTTCGTCAGCGCGCTGAGCTTCCTGTTCGCCTATGTCTGGCTGTTCGTCGACCCCATGGTCTCCGCGCTGGTGGGCTGGCTGGTCTCGATGACCTCGCGCCAGGCCGGCCACTTCTTCTTCGAGCCGCATGGCTACGACCAGATCAACCAGGCGACGCACGAGCACAAGGAAGAGATCAAGGTCGGCTACAACCTTCGGCGCAAGGTGGTGCTGATGTCGATCTGGGCGATGTCGCCGGTGGTGCTGTTGGTCGATCCGACTCTGTTCGGACTGTTCACGCCTTGGGCGGGCGCGACCGACTTCATGCGGCAAGTGGCCAAGATCTGGCTCGTCGTCGGCGGCGGCGGTCTCATGTTCCGCACGGTGCACCTGTTCTTCATCCGCGACGTCGAGACCGGTCTCGTCTGGATGACGAAGATCCTGACCGACCCCTTCCACGATTTGATGCTCTACCGCAACGCGCCGCTGGCGCTGATGCGTGGCGAGCTGATGGATCCCGGCCTGCATCTCAAGCCCGAGCACACGCTGGGCCTCATCGGTGAGCCCACGCTCGAAGAGCAGCACGCCTGAGCGCGCCGTTCTCACCAAGGCCTCCGATGTCTGATGGTTGCGTCATGCCCGGGCTCGTCCCGCCTGCGCGGCCGAAGCCGCTTCGGCGAGGCGAAGGCCCGGGCATCCACGTCTTGGAGTTCTCGCGCGGAGACGCGTGGATGGCCGGGCATAGGCGAGCGGAAGCGACGCCGTCCTTCGGACGGCTGTGCCCGGCCATGACGCCGTTGGAGGAACCAGCCTCAGCGCCCGAAGCGCTTGGCCAGCATCTCTTTCAGGATCTGCCGCTTGATGGTCTTGTTGGTGAGGACGCCGTCGTGCCACCAGAAGCCGTCGGCCTTCATCTTCTCGGCCGCGCGGACGAAACGCTCGGCGACCTCGGTGAAATCGGCGTCGGTGTAGTTCAGGCTGAAGATCAGCCTGCCGGTGCCGACCCAGCTCAAGGACAGGCCTTCGGCGCGCAGATAATATTGCAGCATCCAGTTGTAGCGGGACGGCGTGGTGTATTTCACCGTCCAGATCGACGAGAAATTTGCAAACCGCACCGGCAGGTCGGCATCGCTCATCATTCGGTTGAGCTTTTGCGCGCGGCCGTTCCAGGTCTCGTCCAGTCCGTCATAGACGGCGCGGAAATTCGGGCTGGCGAGCCGGCTCAGAAACTCGTCCATCGCCGTCATGACGTAGGGGTGCGAGTTGAAGGTGCCGCGGGCGAAGCAGACGTCGGCGGGGCGGTCGTCGCGGAAGCGGCGCATCAGCTCGCGTTTGCCGCAGACCACGCCGACCGGCAGGCCGCCGGCGAGGCTCTTGCCGTAGGTCACCATGTCGGCCTTGATGCCAAAGTATTCCTGGGCGCCGCCGGCAGCGAGACGGAAGCCGACGAAGACCTCGTCGAAGATCAGCACGATGCCGCGCTCAGTGCAGACCTCGCGCAGCTGCTTGAGCCATTCGGTGTAGGCCGCGCGGTCGAAATTACCGCCCCGGGAGGAATCGACCAGCGAGGAATCGCCGGGCGCGTTGCCGTTCGGATGCAGGCCCTGCAGTGGATTGACCAGCACGCAGGCGATGTCCTTGCGCGTGCGCAGCACGTGCAGCGTCTTCTCCGACATCTCGGCGAGGGTGTAGGTCTCGTGCGCGGGAATCGGATTGCCGACGCCGGGCTGCACGTCGCCCCACCAGCCGTGATAGGCGCCGGCGAAACGGACCAGATGCGTGCGCCTGGTGTGGTAGCGCGCGAGCCGCACTGCCTGCATCACGGCCTCGGTGCCGGACATATGGAAGGACACTTCGTCGAGGCCCGAGATCTGGCACAGCCGCGCCACGTTCTCGAGGATGATGGGATGGTAGGGTCCGAGCACCGGTCCGAGCGCGTGCGCCCGCTTCTCGGAGCCCTCGATGCACTCCTTGTAGAAGCCGTTGCCGAAGATGTTGACGCCGTAGGACCCCGTGAGGTCGTAGGAGGTGTTGCCGTCGACATCCGTAATGGTGACACCGCGCGACGACTCTACGAATGTCGAAGTGCCCAAATGCTCGCGGACGAGACGCGAGAACTGGAATGGCACGCGGTATGTTTCGGTGAAGTGCAGGTCGGAGATCTTTTCCGCCGCGTCCTTCGTCATCGCGCGGCCCTTGGGGTAGCGCTCGGCGTAGAGGCTTGCGAGGCGGAAGAAGCCGTCCCTGCGCAGGCCTGCGATGTTCGCCGGCGCGCCGTCGCAGGCGAAGTACGCATCGCCTTCGAATTCGTAGAACGGAAGCAGCTTTGCCACCCGGCGCGACATCTTGGAGTGCCCGGCGAGCGAGCGGTGCTTGGCGCGGGACAATTCGATCCGCGCCTTGATCTTCGGGAAGGCGGCGGCAGCGGACGCTGCGGCGGCCACGGACAAAGAAAGAATCGGGAGTGTCGTTTCCATGACAACAAGCGCTAATACTGTGAGCTGACAGATTCATGACAGTCAAAGCCCTCATCGCCTCTTTCACCCAGCAGGAAGACCTCAACTTCCTGTTGACCAACCGCATCCCGCGCGCCGCGTTGACCCGGTTCATGGGCTGGTTCTCCAAGATCGAGAACCCGCTGGTGCGGGACGGCTCCATCGCGCTGTGGAAGCTGTTCTCCGACCTCGATCTCACGGAGGCGCGCAAGACCCATTTCCGGAGCCTGCACGACTGCTTCACCCGGGAGCTCAAGCCCGGCTTGCGGCGCTTTGATCCGGACCCCTCCATTGTCGCCAGTCCGTCCGACGGCATCGTCGGCGCACATGGCCGGATCGCCGATACCGAGCTGTTCCAGGTCAAGGGCGCGCCGTACTCGCTGCTCGATCTGCTGGGCGATTCCGTACTGGTCGACCAGCACCGCAACGGCTCCTTCGTCACGCTGCGGCTGACTTCAAGCATGTATCACCGCTTCCACGCGCCTTATGACGCGCATATCGAGCGCGTCACGCTGATCCATGGCGATGTCTGGAACGTCAACCCGATCGCGCTAAAGCGCGTCGAGCGCCTGTTCTGCAAGAACGAGCGCACGGTGATCCGCACGCATCTATCAACTGGCGAGGCCGTGACGCTGGTGCCGGTCGCCGCGATCCTGGTGGCAAGCATCCGCCTGCACTTCCTCGACATGGTGCTGAATGCGCAGACCAGGGGGCCGGTCAATTTTCCCTGCGACGTCAACGTGAGCAAGGGCGAGGAGCTCGGCTGGTTCGAGCACGGCTCGACCATCATCATTCTCGCGCCCGGCGATTTCACCTTCTGCGACGGCATCGCCGAAGGCACGCGCATTCGCGCAGGTCAAGCGTTGCTGAGAAAAAACTAGCCTTCAATCCGCCGCGGCGGCCGCTTATATCGTCGGTGGGGACGTTTCTACGACGACGGATGTGGTGATGGCACGGGCGCCGGTCATGGCGGCGGGTGGTATTGTGCTGCGGCGAGGTGCGCCGCCGCTGATTGCCGTCGTGCGCCAGCGCAAGCGCAACGAATGGGTTTTGCCCAAGGGCAAGCTCGACGACGGCGAGACGCCGAAGCAAGCTGCGCATCGCGAAGTGCGGGAAGAGACCGGCCACGACGTCGCCATCCACGAATTTTTGGGTACGCTCGTCTATCAGTCAGGTGGCCGCTCCAAGGTCGTGCATTTCTGGCGCATGGAGGCCGGGGGCGGTCCCGTCCGCAAGCTGATGAACGACATCAAGGCGGTCGACTGGCTGCCCCTGGAAGACGCGCTCGCGCGCCTGTCGCGCGAGTATGAGCGGGTGTTCCTGACCCAGGTTGGCCCGATCGCGCTCGCCGCGGCGGGGCTTACATCTTCGCCTGCGCCCGAGCCGCCACCGCTGGCGACCGACGATGTCGATGCGGCTTTGCAGACACTGACACCGGCTGAAGCAGCCTCGGTGGGCGAGTTGCGGCACGGTCTGTTGCAGAAGATGAAAGCCTGGCTACGCGGAGAGGCGTGAGTTTTCTTCACCTCGCCCCGCGTCGACGGTGCACCCTCGCCCCTTGTGGGAGAGGGTGGCTCGCCGCGAAGCGGCGAGGCGGGTGAGGGGTCCACGCGCGAAGCTGTCGCAATGGATTCGCGGTGAGAACCCCTCATCCGGCGCTTCGCGCCACCTTCTCCCACAAGGGGAGAAGGAAGAAAGTCACCGCCGCTCCTTCTCCTTCGGAACTGGCGCTGGCCGTCGCGGCGCTGCGGGGCGTTGTGCGGCGGGGAGGCGCTGCTGGAATCCGCCCGGGCGTTGCAGGCCCGGCTGTTGAGCAGCGGGCGGCTGGCCGGGTTGCATGCCGGTGCGCGGCAGTTGCGGCTGCGGACCGGGCTGCTGTTGCGTTCCGCCCGGCTGCGGCGGCGCGACTCCGCCGGGCTGCGTCGGACTCTGTCCACCGCGTCGCGGCCGGGTTTGCGGGGTGCCGTCAGGCTGCGTGCCTTGACCGGCGCGCGGTGGGCCTGCCGGACGTCCCGCGCCTTGTTTCTGGCCTTGTTGCTGCTGACCCTGACCTACGCGCGGCGTACCGGGCTGCACGGCGCCACCTTGGCCCGGCGCTTGGCCCTGCCGCTGTGGCTGGGCGCCTTGACGGCCTGGCGTGCCTGGCTGTTGCTGCCCTGGACGGTTGTTCTGACCGGGCTGGCCGTTCGGCCGCTGCGGCTGTTGCGGCTGTTGTCCTGGCGCCGTGTTCGGCCGCAATTGTTGCTGTTGCGGCGGCTGGAACGGCCGCGGAATGCGCGGGCTCGCGGTCGGATTGGCGCGACGGAAGTCGCGCTGCTCGGTGACGATCTGCCGGCCCGTGGTCTGCGCCAGACGCACCTGGCTGACGAAGCCGCGGTCGCGCGCGATCTGCTGTGGCGCTATCGTGATCGGCACCGCGGCAAAGCGCATGACCCCGGCAGCGGCCGCGCCCGGCCGGATCGCAAAACCGCTCGCGCCTTGGGTCAGCGCGCCGAGCCGCGTCCCGCTCGTGCGGTCGTCGACGTCGATGTGTCCGACCCGGCCATCGGCATCGGGATAGAGCTTGATGTTGACGTTGTTGGTCTTGCTCGCGGCCGCGCCTTCCGGCACCTCGACCACGCCCGTGGTGCCGCGGATGCCGAGCGTGGCCGTCGGCGTCGTGATCCTCATGTCGCCGGTCTTTGCCACCGCCGCCGCGACGAAGGCGACCGTGCCCTTGCCTATGTCGAAGATGCCTGCGTTGTGCTTGCCGCCGTCCTCATAGACGTAAGTGTCGATGGTGATCTTCGTGCTGGCGGAGAGGTTGAACGTGGTCGCGTCGTCGAAGGTGATGCCGAGCGATGAGTTCGACGAAGTCTGCACGACGTCGTTGAGATAGATGTCGTCGCGCACGCGCAGCGGATAGGAATTTTTGTCGCGGATCACGGTCGCGATGCCCGTCACCGTCGCAACGTTGCCGATCGGCTCGACGGCAGCGGGCTGCGCCTCGGTCGCGGGAGCGGGTGAAGCCGATGGCGTCGGCGAAGGGGCGGGCGACGGCTGCGCTTCTGGCTGCGCCTGCGCAAGCTCGATCGCATCGAATCCGAACGCAACGCTCGCGCCGGCCGGCGGCGACGCCAGCAGCACAAGCGCGAACATGAAGCGGCGCCAGGCCACGGTAAGAGTCACGAAGAATCCCGGTGAGAGATCGACCGATATCAGCCGCGTACAGCTGAACGGCGGATGAATGTCTATCGCACGGAGGCGGTGAACGTTCAAACGGTACGCGATGCTAGCTTGCGGCCAAGCCTCTCCACCGTCATGGCCGGGCTTGCCCCGGCCATCCACGCCTTGAAGCGCGGGACTAAGAACGTGGATGCCCGGGCCTTCGCCTCGCCGAAGCGGCTTCGGCCGCGCAAGCGGGACAAGCCCGGGCATGACGAAGAATGTGCATGTGTTGGAGACGACGCCTGCGGCGTCAGCTCACGCGCTTCCAGGTCTGGCCGCCGCAGAACATGCCGCCGAAGGCGCAGCCCTGCACGCGCATTGCATTCGGGCCCTTCATCGCGATCGTCGAGTCGTAATTGCGGCCGGAGTCGGGATCGTGGATACGGCCGCTCCACTTCGCGCCGTCGGGCTTCATGTTGATCAGGATGCGCTCGTTGGTCTTTGCGGCGTAGCCGCAGAGATTGACGCCGCACTGTTCGACGCGGACATTGCCCTTGTTCTCTTCGGTGGCCCAGACGCCGATCGGTGTGTTGGCAACCGCGACAGGCGCGGCGGGCACCGGGGCCGGAGCAACCGCGACCGGCGCGGGCGCAGGAGCGGGAGCCGCAACGGGCGCGGTCTGCGTCGTGTTGTCGTAACCGACGGACGGAACAGCGGCAACCGTCGTGCTCGGTGCTGCGATAGCGGGCGCTGCCGGCGCAGTCGCCTGCACCGGGGGCTGCTGCACGGGATGCTGCTGCACCGGAGCCGGCGCGGGCTGCGCGGTCGTGGCAGGAGCCGGCGTGGTGTCGACGTCATCGTCTTTGGAGCCAAGGCCCTTGAGGTTGATGTTGTTCAGCTTGATCGGCTTGTCCGAGAGGCCCGGCGCGACGATGGTCACGCAATTGAGCGAGGCGCAGTTGCGTGGCGTCTCGATGCGGATGTTCTGGCCTTCGATCTGGAACGAGATCGCATTGCCGGCATGCGCGGCGGCGGTGGACGCGAGGAAGAGGGCGGTGGCGGCGATGGTGAGCTTGTTCATGACAACCTCCGAAGATGTGTGGTCCCGATGGGACTGAAGTCGCGGGTGGATGAAGCGTGGTTCGACCCTACGCCGGGCTGGCCGGACGTTCTGTGATAGACGTCACAACGGCTCGCCGCGGCTGGGTGACGCAGCGCACATTCGGTCGCGATTCCATTTGCGTAACGTCGTCGCCACACAGAGGGAGGCGCCGATGACGCGGCTTGTGACTTCGCTTGGCACATTGATCGCGCTGCTGGCGATTGCGCCCGCAGCCGAGGCCGGGTCTTACGCGTTCTCGATTGGCGGTCATCGATTTCAGGTCGAGGCGCCCAGGAATTGCCGATCGGCTTCCTGTGTCTCGGTTTCCTCCCATCGCAGCTTTCGGCCTGTCGTCGACACGACGCCAGCCCCTGCGCCGGTGCTTCCGCCGCCGCAGCCGCTCTATCCCGTGGCTCCGGTCAGGCCAGCGCAAGCGATTGCGGTCGCGCCTGCGACGGCGCAGACGGCTCCTGTCCTTGCCTCAACGACCTCGCAGCCAATTGTCCTGCCGCAGGCGCCAAGCTCCAATCCGCCACGGGTGGAGCTACCGCAGACGGATCCGCCGAAGACCGTCGCGCTCGATCCGCCGCGCATGGAAGCACCCGTCGTCGCGCCAAGGCCGCAGCTCGAGCAGGCCGTGACGAGCCCTGAGCGCGGCGACGACGAACTCTCCTATTTGCCGCTCGGCGAATGGGAGAGCGCAGGCGCCAAGGGCACGGTCCGCATCGAACGCTGCGGTCCTGCACTGTGCGGCTTCGCGCTGACTGAAGCATCGACCAGGGGCGAGAGCGTGCTCGTCAACATGAAGCCGAAAACGCACGACGTCTGGACCGGCAACATCTACAGCCGCTCCAGCGGCAGTACCTATTATGCGAGGATGACGCTGAAGAACTCCGGCAAGCTTCACGTCGAAGCCTGCGTACTGGGCCATTTCTGGTGTTCCGGCAACGACTGGACGCGAGCCGAAGAGCAGCCGGAGAAGCTGATCACGACGTCGCGGCAGTGGAGCGCGCGGTCGTAAGGGAAGCGTTCGATACCTCCGGCTGAAGCCGCTAGATCATGCCGAGCACGATGGCACCGACAAAGGCCATGGCGAGGTACGCGGTGATAACGCTCAGTCTCCCGGCGAACGTCATGAGGTCGCTCCCGCTGTCGCGCCGCCTTGCGCGAGAGGATCATGGTTAACAGAGAGTCTCTTTTCGAAAAAGTCAGCCTTGCTGTCGCTCGTCACCGGCAGCGCTCCTGCTGGCGCCGGCCGACATGGTTAAAGAACACTGAAATCAACACGTTGAAGAGTCTTTAAGTAAATTCACCGAACGTGCGTGCATGACGCGCGGAGTTCGTTTGTATCTCGTCGGCTCCATCGTCCTTGTTTCGTTAGCGGGTTGCGGACGCGGCGTCTTCCAGGCCGAACGTGAACCGTGGCGGGCCGAGGCCGAAGCCGCATGCCTGAAATCTGGCGCGGTGAAAGAAGGGCCGGATCTCGTCCGCATCGACCCGATTTCCGGGCCGGGCATGTGCGGCGCGGAGTTTCCGCTCAAGGTCGCCGCCCTCGGCGAAGGCTCGAGCAGTTACGGCTTTGCCGATGAGGATTTGCGGCCGCCCGGGAGCGTCGGCAACCAGCCGCGCTGGCCGGTGACGCAGCCCCGATCGAATTACCCGCAAAGCCAGAACTATCCGCAACGCTCGAACTATCCCGAGAGCGCGGTGCGGCAGCCTTCCGGCTATGGCGCTTCGCCTGGCCCGATGCCGTTGAATGCGCCCGGCGTGGCGCAGCAGGAGGACGAGATCGATTTGCCGCCCGAGGGCACCGATGCCGCGGGCGCGTCGCGCTACATGAATGCGCCGAGCTATCCAGCGCGGCCGGCGCCGTATTCGCAGGCGCCCGCGCAGCAACCGCCGCCGCGTCTTGGTCCGGCACGGGGCGATCCCGTCACCGCCGTCGGCCCTGTTGCGATCAAGCCGGTTGCGACGCTGGCCTGTCCGATCGTATCCGAGCTCGACCGCTGGCTCGCCGACACCGTGCAGCCCTCGGCGATGCGCTGGTTCGGCACCCGCGTCGCGGAGATCAAGCAGATCTCCGCCTATTCCTGCCGCGGCATGAACGGCAATTCGCATGCCCATATTTCCGAGCACGCCTTCGGCAATGCGCTCGACATCGCCGCCTTCGTGCTCGCCGACGGCCGCCGCGTCACCGTGAAGGATGGCTGGCGCGGCATGCCGGAAGAGCAGGGATTCCTGCGCGACGTGCAGTCGGGCGCGTGCGTGCATTTCACAACGGTCCTGGCGCCGGGCTCGAACGTCTATCATTACGATCACATCCACGTCGATCTGATGCGCCGCGCCAGCCGGCGCCTGATCTGCCAGCCCGCCGCAGTTTCCGGCGAAGAGGTCGCCGGGCGGGCGCAGCAGCGCAACCCTTACGCCAGCAGGCGCGATCCCACCATCACGGGCTCGCTGGGTACGCGCAAGAGCACGCTGCGCAAGCACGAAGAGGACGAGTACGCCGACGATTGAGGCTTGCGCATGATCCGTAGCCTGGATGGAGCGAAGCGCAATCCGGGGACGGCGTTCCCGCATTCCGCTTCGCTCCATGCGGGCTACGACCCCATGCCGGCCCGCCTCGCGCTGAGCCCTGCCTGTTCAGTCGACGCCGCGTCTTTGGCAGAGCGCATCTCGGGCGCAAAAATTTGCGCACGCGCAAATCTCGCCTAAGCCATTGAAATCATCAATACAATCCTGCCGTGACGGGCTTGTCCCGCAGTTGGCACGGTCGCTGCAATGAGGAGGCCGCCACGAAGCGGCGCTGCCGGCGCCGTGAGCCAGCGGATCCCGTCATGCAGATGCCTGTCAGCCCTCCTTATTCGGATATCGAACAGCGCGTGCTGTCGCGCATCACTGAGGAGCGCTGGCTTGAACTGGCATCCGAGCTGATCCGCACCGGCCAGCCCCGTTCCGGCAATCCGCTGGATCCCGACTTGCCGCCCGCCGAGGAAGAGGCGATCTCGATGCTGGTCGCGGGCAAGCTCGAAGCGCTCGGCATGGAGGTCACCAAGCACAGCGCGCAGCCGCATCGGCCGAACGTGCTGGGCGTGCTCAAGGGACGGGACGGCGCCCCCTCGCTCATTCTCAACGACCACCTCGACACCTATCCGGCCGTCGAGCCCGAGAAATGGCACATGACGGATTTCGATCCGTTCAAGGCGACGCGCCATGGCGATCTGCTCTACGCGCGCGGCACGTCCGACACGCGCGGAAACCTCGCTGCATCCTTGCTCGCAGTGCAGGCCCTGACCGAAGCGGGTGTGAAGTTCGATGGCACCTTGATGTGCTGCTACACCGTCGATGAGGAGCGGAACGGCACCGAGGGCTCCATCTACATGCTCAACAAGGTCGGCCTGACCGCCGATTACGAGATCACCGCCGAGCCGACCGCCTGGGGTGACGTCAACAAGGACTGGGGCATGAACCTGTCGGTGGCCAATTCCGGCCACTGCCTGATCGAGCTCACCGTTCACGGGATCAAGTCGCACATCTGGCGACCGGACATCAGCGTCAACGCCATCATGGAAGCGGCAAAGCTGTTGCCGAAACTGAAGGACATGGCGTTCACGCATGTCCCCAGCAAGTTCATGGGACATACGCCGCCCTGCTGCGCCGTGGTGCGCATTCGCTCCGGCCTGCCCGGCGAGATGCAGTTCTCGCCGGATGCCTGCACCATCACGCTCGCCGTGGTCGGCATCGTGCCCGGCATGACGCTATCGAGCGTGATTGCGGACATCGAGCGTCTCGGACGGGACACTTTTGCCGGCGTGAACGACGTCAAGGTGGAGGTGCGCCAGGTGCCGGGCTCGCTGTTCGTCAACGCGACCGAACCGGTGCCGGTCGAGGAGGAGCCCTGCCGCTCCTTGCGCGCGGTTTACCGGCGTCTGATGGGCCGCGAGCCCGGCGTCAACCGCAAGAACGCCTTCAACGACACGATCCGCTTCCGCGAAGCCGGAATCAATGCGGTGACATTCGGTCCCGGAGAAGACGGCTGGGCCGTCGACAACGAGAACATCTCGATCACCAAGTCGGTGATGGCGACGCGGATCTACGCGCTGACCATCATGCAGATCCTGGGAGTGCGGACATGAGCGTCGAGGCGACCCACATGACGATTCCAATCTCGCCGGATCGCACGCGACGCGGCAGCTTGCGGCTGTGGCTTCCGAAGGTCTCGCGATCGGTGCTGCTCTCGACGCTGACCGTCGCCGTGCTGCTGGCCGGCTGGGCCATCGTCACGGAGATAGGCTGGGCCAACGAGCTGTTCCTGCCGAAGCCGCAGGCAGTCTGGGCCGCGTTCGTCAAGACGATGACAAGGGGATATCAGGGCGCGACGCTGCTTCAGCATCTCGGCGCAAGCCTCTATCGCATCCTCACGGCCTTTACCCTAGCCTGCCTGATCGGCATCCCGCTCGGCGTCCTCATGGGCGTGTCGCGCAATGCGCGCGCGCTGCTCAATCCGCTGATCGAGTTCTACCGGCCACTGCCGCCGCTCGGACTTTATACGCTGCTGGTGATGTGGCTCGGCATCGGTGAGAGCTCGAAGCTGTCGCTGCTGTTTCTTGCCGGCTTGCCGGGCATCGTCATCTCGACGATCCAGGCCGTCACCAGCGTGGACCCGGTCTATGTGCGCGCCGCCCAGTCGCTCGGCGCGACCCGGCGCCATTTGCTGTTTCACGTCTATTTGCCGGCGGCGGGACCGCTGATTCTGGCCGGCATGCGTATCTCGCTCGGATTCACCTACACCGTTCTCGTCGCCGCCGAAATCGTCGCCGCCTCCGCCGGCATCGGCTGGATGATCTGGGACGCCGCGAAATTCCTGCTCTCCGACGTCGTGATCATGGGGCTGATCGTGCTCGGCCTCACCGGCGTCGTGCTCGACCTCATGATGCGCGGCATCGCGAAACTGTTGATGCCGTGGGCCTGAATCCAATTCTGATCGTAGGGGAGACCTCCATGAAGAGACTGATTGCGACGCTCGCGGTAACCACGTTGGCGCTCACGGCCGCAGTCCGCGCCGAGGACAAGCCGGCGAAGGTGACCGTCGGCTATCTGAACCTGGTGAATGCGCAACTGGTCACCAAGCATCTTGGCCTGCTCGCCAAGGAGATGCCGGGCGTCAACATCAAATACGTCAAGATCGGCGGCGGCGGCGACATGCTGCGCGCGATCGCCGGCAGCGACGTCGACTTCGGCGGCCTCGGCAACCCGCCGACCGCGATCGGCGCGACGCGCTCCCTGCCGATCAAGGGCATCCTGGTGATCAACATGCTCGACTACGTCGAGTCGATGGTGGTCCGCGCCGACAAGAACATCACCTCGCCCAAGGACCTCAAGGGCAAGACGGTGGCGGCGCCGTTCGGCTCCACGACGCACTACCTCCTGCTCCAGGCGCTCAAGGAGGAGGGTGTCGATCCCGCCTCGATGAAGATTCTGGACCTCGCGCCGTCGGACATCGCGGCGGCCTGGCTTCGCGGCGACATCGACGCGGCCTGGTTCTGGGAGCCGAATCTCGGCAAGGCCGTGAAGAACGGCGGCAAGATCCTCGTCACCTCGGGCGAGATGGCCAAGCGCGGCTACCCGACCTGGGACATCGGCGTCGTCATGAATGCGTTCGCGGAGAAGTATCCATCCTACGTCGACAAGTTCATCAAGGCCGAATGCGAAGGCATCGATTTCTGGCTGAAGAACCCGGAGAAGACTGCCGAAATCATCGCGGAAGAGCTTTCGCTGCCTCTCGAGGACGCGCAGCGAATGATGAAGGGCACCGGGATGATCCCCTGCAGCACGCAGCTCACGGAGGAGTATCTCGGCACATCCGCGAAAAAGGGCAAGTTCGTCGACACGCTGATCTCGACCGCCGATTTCCTGGTGAAGCAGGAGCGCCTGCCGAAGCTGCTGCCGCGCGCCGACTTCGAAGCCTTCATCCAGCCCGCCTATCTGGAGAAGGTGATCGGCCGCTAGGATCGCTGCCGGCGGGCTTGTCCCGCCGGCGCATTGCCAATCCCCGCACGTACGTGACCGACATGAATATCGCACCTCGCCACCTCCGCGCCGCCTATCGCCGCGGTGAGCTCAAGCCGTCCGATGTCGCCGCGCATGTGCTTTCGCGCCTTGACGACGCCGACCAGAGCGGCGTTTGGATCTCGACGGCAAATCCCGAAAGCGTCATGGCAAGGGCGTGCGCGCTCGATGCCCGCATTGGCGAGATCGGCGAGCTGCCGCTCTACGGCCTCGTGTTCTCGGTCAAGGATTGTATCGATGTGGCCGACGAGCAGACCACCTCGGCCTGCCCGGAATTCGCCTACACCGCGAAAGACACGAGCCCGGTTGTTGCCGACGCCATCGCCGCCGGCGCGATCTATCTCGGCAAAACCAATATGGATCAGTTCGCGACCGGCCTCGTCGGCGTGCGCTCGCCCTATGGCATCGCCCGCAACCCGCACAACCCCGACTACATCCCCGGCGGCTCCAGCTCGGGGGCAGCGGTATCGGTCGCGACGGGCACCTCGTCCTTTGCGTTCGGCACCGATACCGGCGGATCGGGCAGGGTGCCGGCGTCCTATTGTGGCGTGACCGGCTTCAAGCCGGCGCCCGGCGCCTTCAGTCAGCGCGGCATGGTCTACGCGTGCCGTAGTTTCGATACCATCTCGCTCTACACGTGCGATCCCCGCGATGGCCACGAGATCTATCGCGTGTTGGCGCGGCGCGATGTCGAGGACTGTTTTTCACCGGTGGATTCCGCCGGATGGACGGAGCAGGCATCTCCGGCGCGGCCGCTCAACATCGCAACGCCGCGTCCGGATCAGCTCAGGTTCTTCGGCAATGCGGAGACGGAGGCGCTGTTCGGCGATGGACTCCGCAAGCTGCGGCAGCTCGATCTGTCGGTCGCATTGGTCGATTTCGCGCCGTTCATTTCGGTCAACGATTTGATGTTTTTCGGACCTTTCCTCGCCGAGCGGGACGTGTCGGTCGGCGCATTCCTCGACGCCAACCCGGAGGCGGGCGTGAAGATCGTGCGCGACCTCGTCATCGGCAGCCGCAAGTTCACGGCGGCCGACGCCTATCGTGCGCTCTACAAGGTCAAGGAGGTCCAGCGGTCGCTGCGCGATTTCTGGCAAGTTCATGATGCGCTGGTCGTGCCGACGGTCGGCACCGTGCTGAGCATCGACGACGTCGCGCGCGATCCGCTGACGGCCAACTTCAACAACGGCTATTACACCAACTACGCCAACCCGCTTGGGCTGGCCGCCATCGCCGTTCCGAACGCCGTCACCGCAGCCGGCGTGCCCTATGGCATCACGTTCCTGGCGCCGGCCGGCCGGGAGCGCCTGCTCACCGATCTGGCTTGCGCTTTCATGGGGGCTTCGGCCGAGCCAGAACATCTGCGCCGCGTTGCAATCCGAGCGGAGACCTCCTAGCCTTCGAGCCGTCACTCGAAGGGAGACCGATCGTGGGGCGCAGCGATGCGCATGAGGTGGCCGATCCAGCTGAGCCGCGCGCCGAACTGCCACGGCCCGGGACCGGACGTTATGTGCTGAAGGCGTTGGACAAGCCCGATCTGGAGCTGGTGATGCGAACCGGCAGGCTCGCGACCTACCAGAACCGCGAATATCTGCTGCGCGAGGGCGAGCCCGCAAACGGCATCCACATCATCCTGAACGGGATCGTCGAAAGCACCCATGCCGGCACGCAGGGGCGCGAACTGATGCTGTCGACCTGGGAGGCCGGCGACTTCGTCGGCGCGCCCTATATCCTCGGCGATCACCGCCACAGCTGGTCGGCCCGCGCGCTCGGGCGCGTCGAAGCACTGCATCTCGACCAGGATGCGGTCCGCCGGTTGATCGCGCAGTCGCCGCCGTTCGCAGTCGCGCTGATCGAGTGCCTCGGCTTCAAGGGCGAGACCTATTCGATGCTGGCGCAGACGCTGGCCGGGCAGAAGGCGGCGGAACGGTTGGTGCTGCTGCTGGTCAAGCTGTGCGAGAACGCGGCCCAGGACGAGAGCGGCCCGATATCGCTCGGCCGCATCACGCAGGCCAATCTCGCGCGCATGATCGGCGCGACGCGCCAGTCGATCAGCCTGATCCTCAGCCGCCTCCAGGACGACGGCATCATCTGGACCGGCCCGACCAAGATGGTCGTCAACGATCTCGCCGCGCTCCGCAAGCAGGTAGCAGTAGGCGTGGACCAGTAGGGTCAGCTTACCGACGCAACGGAAGTCTCCGCCTTGAGCATGATGAGCGCTTGTGACCGGAGCGCACATGCTGCTTGTAATCTTCGATAGTCCTTTAGCGCACAGGGACTGCGCGGCTCGTCTGACATCAGCTTTGGGCCAGCAAACGCACTAGCTTCAACCGAACTGGAACAATCTCCAAGCGATCCGGTTGAAGTTTGTTATGGCCAATCTGGGACAGGCACGGATTAGTCCTGGAGAAGCGTGTTGTTTATCAGGAAAGGTGCTTCACATGGATGACGAACGAAAATCGTCAAAAGCTGGGGAACGCGCCGCTGAAGGCCTGCGCGAGGCGGCTGCTAAGGACGAAGCGAAAAACGAGAGCAAGACGGGACACGATTTAGCGAAGGGCGCTGACCGCTTCGAAGAACGCTCCAAAAGCTCGGATGGAAGAAGCGCGGAAGAGAAACAAAAAGGGTGAATGTCTACAGCAGATCCGGCGCTGCGTTTCAGTGGAAGAAAGCAGGCGAACTTGGAGCCGATAGCATCGAGGTTGTGCCGACGACAATCCATCCCGGTAACAGCCACCTGACGCTTGTGCTGCGGACTGTCACGGAAGCGTCGACTAGCTCGAACTCGTCGCACTGACTTAGATCTCCCAGGGCGCGAGGTTGTCCCAGCTGCTATCATCTGTGCAAACTGCGAGCATGGCAGCTGTGAACCACACCTCCCTGAGAAGCCGCGTCCGTCGCCTCTACGAGGGTACAACGCCCAGCGCCGTTGGTTTCCGCTATGCTTTGCTCGCGTTTGATGTTGTGACCATACTGTTCATCATCGGGACGTCGTTCCTGCACCCCAGTGAGATCATCGAAACCTTCGACCTGCTATTCGGCGCAATGATATTGGCCGATTTTTCAGCACGGCTACTCGCCGACCGGCATCCGCTTCGAAAGTTCGGCCGCCTCTCGACATGGGCTGACATGGTCGCCATCGTTTCATTCCTGGCGCCCCTGGCTGGCGAGGCTGGCGGCTTTCTGCGGATTTTGCGGACGCTGGGACTGCTTCGTGACTACCAGATGCTCGCCAGGTTGCGCATGGATTCGTCGTTCTTCCGTCGCAACGAGGAGGTCATCTTTGCCGTCACCAATCTTGCGGTTTTCATATTTGTCATGACGGGGATAGTCTACGAGACCCAGAAGTTTCGTAACGATCAGATTCGGAATTATGCTGACGCGCTGTATTTCACTGTGACCGCGCTGACGACGACTGGCTTTGGCGATATCACCCTGCCAGGCACAATAGGTCGTTTGATAACCGTCGTGATCATGATTTTCGGCGTAACCCTGTTCTTCAATCTTGCGCGCGCATTGTTGAGTCCGAACAAGGTCAGATTTCCTTGCCCAACTTGCGGACTGCAGCGGCATGAGAGCGATGCCGTGCATTGCAAAGCATGCGGCGCTGTTCTCAATATTCCCGATGAAGGTTTGGCGTAGCTGTTGCTACCTCGGCGATCGAAACGTATTGCCATCATCAGAATCTGTGCCCAAGCGGCCATTCGACCATGGCCTCTTTCTAGGCGCTCGCAGCCATCGCAATCGTTGCCGTGGTAACGGCTGGCCTTGTCTAGCGCCCCGTAGAAATCATTTCAGGCCGGCTTCGACGCTGCCGGCACCAGCCCCATGCAGCACTGCACCTCGGCCGGGACATTGTAGGTCCGCATGATGTGGCGGCTGTCGCGCAAGCCGGATGCCTCACGCTGCACCACCAACATCCAGAGCGCGTGGCCGGCTTCCATCACCAGCTTGCGTCGGGCCGGCTGCATCGCGGCCGGCACCTCGGGGAGGGCATGGGCGGCGTCGAACTCGCGCAGGCGCGCCAGCGCCTGTTCGAGCGTGCGGCCCATCCGTCCGAGCGCGGAGGCCTGTTCCTGGACAATCTCGTAATGGAGGATATCGATGGGCGGGCGGAGATCACGGGACATGAGCCCGAATATAATGCCGCCGGAGCGGCCTGCAACGCAGGCCCGCCTTGCCGCTACTTCGCCCGATACGCTGCCAGGAACATCCGCGTCGCGCTGTCGACGACTTCGCTCATGCGCTCTTCCGACGGTGCGGGCGCGGCCTGGAAGACGAAGGGCAGGAACAGCGAGGCCTTGCACAGTTCCATGAACTGCGACGCCGCCAGATCGCAATCGTCGATATCGAGATCGCCGGCGGCGGCGTGGGCTTTGAGATAGTCGGAGAGGCGGTTGATCGACTTGTCCAGCACCCGCGCATAGTAGCGGCGGCCGAGATCGGGCATGCGCTCGGCGATCGCCATCACGGTGCGGATCGCCGATCCGCCGCCGGGCCGGCACAGCAGACGGTTGTAGGCCCGGCCGAAATCCTTCAGCGTGGTTTCAACATCGCGTGCCGGATCGAAATTGAACGCGACCTGCCCGTGCTGGAGCGCCTCCTGCTCGAGGATGGCTTCGAACAGCGCGCATTTGTCGGCGAAGTAGACGTAAAGCGTGCCCTTGGAGACCTGCGCAGCGCGGGCGATCTCGCCCATGCTGGCACCGTCAAACCCGAGATCCATGAACACCTTGCGGGCCCCGTCCAGGATCTGGCGGCGTTTGGAGCTGTCCTCCTCCTGGACGACGTGGAGATGTTCGCGGCCGGGTACAACCATTGGTTCAGGGTCTCGGAAAGTTTTTGCATCGGTCCAGGGTGATGAAACCGAAATAAAGGATTCGGGCCGGTAGGGTCCGTTCGGGTATTATCTATATTGACCGAACCGTTCGGTCAATGATATTTGGGATGGGTGAGAGGGAACCGGCCGTAGGGCGGGTTGTCCCTCATCGCGCTTTTTTGGGGAGGCCTCCATGGCCGTAGTGAGAGACCAGGCTGCGCGCGTCCTTCGCCAGGACGCCGTGGAGACGCCGGCGCCCGCGGGTGGTGACGCTGCCACCGAGACGTCTGTAGCTCTCGCCGAACAGTTGCGCTCTCATGTGGCCGAGGAAACCAAGCGCCGTCCCAGCGAGGCGCCGGAGAAGCCCGTGACCGACAAGCCGGCCGCAGCCCCAGACGCGCCCGCCGCCGGCGCGCCGAAGTCCGGCAAGCGCAAATACGTGATGATGGGAGTAGGGCTCGTGCTGGCGCTCGCGGCGGCGAGCTATGCCGGCTATTACACGCTGGTCGGCCGCTTCTACGTCGCGACCGACGACGCCTATGTCCGCGCCAACAACACCATGCTGGGCGCGCGCGTTGCCGGCCACGTCTCCTCGATCCTCGCCGGCGACAACACGACGGTGCGCGCCGGCGACATCGTCTTCCGCGTCGACGACGGCGACTACAAGATCGCCGTCGACGCCGCCGCGACCAGGATCGCGACCCAGCAGGCCACCATCGATCGCATCGGCCGCCAGGTCGCGGCGCTCGACAGCCAGGTCGCGCAGGCCAGGGCGCAACTCGTCTCCGCCGAAGCCGGCCTCAAGCGCGCCGACCTCGATTATGAGCGCCAGCAGGCGCTGAGCAACAAGGGTTTTGCCTCGCGCGCCACCTTCGAGAGCTCCGAAGCCGGACGCGACCAGGGCGCCGCCGCGGTCAAGGCTGCGCAGGCCGCCTACGACGTCGCGCTCAGCAATGTCGACGTCGCCAAGGCGCAGCAGGCCGAAGCGCAGGCGCAACTCGCCGAGCTCAAGACCACGCTGGCCAAGGCCGAGCGCGATCTCGCCTTCACCGCGGTGCGCGCGCCGGTCGACGGCACGTTCTCGAACCGCCTCGTCAGTGCCGGCGATTTCGTCGCGGTTGGCCAGCGGCTCGGCAACGTCGTGCCGCTCGATAACGTCTATATCGACGCCAATTTCAAGGAGACCCAGCTCAAGCGCATCCGCCCCGGCCAGCCTGTGACGATCAAGGTCGATGCCTACGGCATGCGCAAGTTCTCCGGTGTCGTCGACAGCATCGCAGCGGGCGCGGGCTCGGTGTTCACGCTGCTGCCGCCTGACAATGCCACCGGCAACTTCACCAAGATCGTGCAGCGCGTGCCGGTCCGCATCCGCGTGCCGAAGTCGGTCGCGAAGCAAAACCTGCTCCGCGCCGGCATGTCGGTCACTGCAACGGTCGACACCAACAAGGGCGCGGCCGACGCCGACAGCGAGGTCGATCTCGACGACGCCACCATGATCCATCCGCAGTAGCGCGCCTGCGCCGCGAGGTCAGACCATGGCGAACGCCACGACCGCTTCACCTGCCATGATGGCGGACCCCGCTTCGGAGCGCATCGCGCCGAAGCGGCTGTTCGCTTTCATTATCATGGTGTTCGGGATGTTCATGTCGATCCTGGACATCCAGATCGTCTCGGCGTCCCTGAGTGAAATCCAGGCCGGCCTGTCGGCAAGCTCTAGCGAGGTCTCCTGGGTCCAGACCGCCTATCTGATCGCCGAAGTGATCGCGATCCCGCTGTCGGGATTCTTGTCGCGCGCCTTCGGCACGCGGCTGTTGTTCGCAATCTCGGCGGCAGGCTTTACCGCGTCGAGCCTGCTCTGCGGCTTCGCCACCACCATCGAGGAGATGATCCTCTGGCGCGCGCTGCAAGGTTTTCTCGGCGCCGGCATGATCCCGACGGTGTTCGCCTCGGCCTACACCGTTTTCCCACGCACCAAATTCCACATCGTCGGTCCCATCATCGGGCTCGTCGCAACGCTGGCTCCGACCATCGGGCCAACTGTCGGCGGCTACATCACCGACCTGATGTCCTGGAACTGGCTGTTCTTCATCAACATCGTGCCTGGCATCGGCATCACCATCGGCGTGCTGGCGCTGGTCGATTTCGACGAGCCGCATTTCGAGTTGCTCGACCGTTTCGACTGGTGGGGGCTGCTGTTCATGGCCGGCTTCCTCGGCACGCTGGAATACGTGCTGGAGGAAGGCCCGCAATATGAATGGATGCAGGACCCCTCGGTCGCGATCTGCGCCTGGATCTGCGGCATCTCGGCGATCGCCTTCTTCTGGCGCGTCTTCACGGCGGCCGAGCCGATCGTCAATCTACGCACCTTTTCCAACCGCAATTTCGCGATCGGCTGCGTCCTTCAGTTCTGCATCGGCATCGGCCTCTACGGCCTGACCTACATCTATCCGCGCTACCTCGCCGAAGTGCGTGGCTACAGCGCACTGATGATCGGCGAGACCATGTTCGTCTCGGGCATCACCATGTTCCTGATCGCGCCGGTGGTCGGGCGTCTCATGGCGAAGTACGACATGCGCTACATGATCGCGTTCGGGCTCGTCGTGTTCGCGCTCGGCTCCTACCAGATGACCTGGATCACGCGCGACTACGATTTCTATGAGTTGCTGATTCCGCAGATCCTGCGCGGCATCGGCATGATGTTCGCGATGGTGCCGACCAACAACATCGCGCTCGGCACGCTGGCGCCCGACCGGGTGAAGAACGCCTCGGGCCTCTTCAACCTGATGCGCAATCTCGGCGGTGCCGTAGGTCTCGCCGTCATCAACACCGTGCTCAATGACCGCACCGATCTGCACATTACGCGCCTGCAGGAGCGTGTGACCTGGGGCAACGCGACCGCGACCGAAACCCTGACCATGTTCATGCAGAAGTTTCAGGGGCTTGGCGATTCCACGCTGATGGCGATGAAGCAGCTCAGCCAGCTCGTGCATCGCCAGGCCGTGGTGATGGGCTTCGGCGATGCTTTCTTCATCCTGACGCTGTTCTATCTCGGCCTCACCCTGCTCGTCACACTGTTGAAGAGGCCGGCCTCGCCGTTCGGCGCCAGCGGCGACGCGCACTAATTTGCAACACTCGTGCGTGATCTCGCGCGAGCCCCGTTGCAAATCACCACTGACACATCTATAAAGCGCACCTCATTCCATCGAACCGGGAGGATTTGCATGATTTCGTCGCATTCGCAGATCGCACGCCCGCGCTCGATGATGTTCTGGCTCGGTATGTGCTCGGCCTCCTAGAGGCCTCTTCCGCCAGCTTCGATTGGGCTCCTGGTCCCGATCGCCCCGCTTCCCAAGTCAAAACCAACTTTAAGTGACGCCGTCTCGGCCCTCGCGGCCGGCCTGCGTCCATCAATGGAGCCGGCCCGCGCCATAAGCGGCCGGATGATGCCATGACCGCTCTGTCAAAAAGGCCCGCGGCGATACGCGTGGTGCTGCCCTTCGTGTTCCGGCACTGGCTGAAGCAGCCGGGGCGTACCCTCATCGTCGCCGGCGGCTTGTTGGGTGCGACCATCGCCGACCTGTTCATGCCGGTCTTCTCCGGACATCTGGTCGACGCCCTGACGCGCGGCCCATCCGATTCCGCCGCGCGGCACGCGGCGCTGATGGCATTGGGCGGTATCGTGGCGCTGGGCGCAGCCTCCATGGTGCTGCGGCTGACCGGCCTCCAGGCCATCGTGCCGTTCTCGCTGAAGATCATGTCCGAGGTCGCGCAGGAAGCCTTCATGCGCGTGCAACGGTTCTCGACCGACTGGCACGCCAACTCCTTTGCGGGATCCACGGTGCGCAAGGTCACCCGCGGCATGTGGGCGCTCGACCTGTTGAACGACACCATCTTGATGGCGCTGGCGCCGTCGCTGCTGGTGCTGATCGGGTCGATGATCCTGCTCGGCCTGCACTGGGCCTCGCTTGGCGCGGTGATCGCGCTGGGCGCGCTGGCCTATGTCACGATGACGGTGCTGTTCTCGACGCGCTACATCGCGCCGGCCGCGCGCATCTCCAATGCCTGGGACACCAAGGTCGGCGGCACGCTGGCGGATGCGTTGACCTGCAACGCGGTGGTGAAATCGTTCGGCGCGGAAGCGCGCGAGGATGCGCGGCTTGCCCGTGTCGTCAACCGCTGGCGCGTGCGCGTGCGGCGGACCTGGCTGCGCTACAACTACACCAATCTGGCGCAGCTCTCGGTGCTGCTGGCCCTGCGTGCCTCCGTGATCGGCGGCGCCGTGCTGCTGTGGATGTCGGGGCAAGCCTCGCCCGGCGACGTCACCTATGTGCTGACGAGCTACTACGTCATCCATGCCTATTTGCGCGACGTCGGAATGCACATCAACAACCTGCAGCGCTCGGTCAATGACATGGAGGAGCTGGTGGCGATCCACGACGAGCCGATCGGGATTACGGATGCGACGGACGCGCGGCCGATTGCGATCGAGCGCGGCGAGCTCGTGTTCGACGACGTCACGTTCCATTATGGCGGCCATCACGCACCGCTCTATGACGGACTGTCGGTCACGATCCGCGCCGGCGAACGCGTCGGTCTCGTCGGCCGCTCCGGCTCCGGCAAGACCACCTTCGTCAAGCTGGTGCAGCGGCTCTACGACGTCACCGGCGGCCGCGTTCTGATCGATGGGCAAGACATCGCCAAGGCCACGCAGCATTCGCTGCGCAGCCAGATCGCGATCGTGCAGCAGGACCCGATCCTGTTCCACCGCTCGCTCGCGGAGAACATCGCCTATGGCCGGCCCGGCGCCAGCCTGGAGGCGATCGAGCAGGCGGCACGGCTGGCCAACGCGCATGACTTCATCCTGCGCCTGCCCAAGGGCTACGGCACGCTGGTCGGCGAGCGCGGCGTCAAGCTCTCCGGCGGCGAGCGGCAGCGCGTGGCGCTGGCGCGCGCCTTCCTGGCGGACGCGCCGGTGCTGATCCTGGACGAAGCGACCTCGAGCCTCGATTCGGAATCCGAGGCGCTGATCCAGCAGGCGACGGAGCGGCTGATGCGAGGCCGCACCTCGATCGTGATCGCGCACCGGCTCTCCACGGTGAAGAGCCTCGATCGCATCCTGGTGTTCGACCGCGGCGAGATCGTCGAGCAAGGCACGCATGCCAAGCTCGCGGCCAGGCCCGGCGGCATCTATCGCGGCCTGTTCGAGCGCCAGGTGGTGGAGCTCGGACAGATCGCAGCAGCGGAATGAGTGGCGCGCGGCCGGCGGACCAATGTCGGCCGCGTCGCCAAGGAATCGGTCAAGGACGGGTGACATGAAAGACCTGACCAACGGCTCCGTCGCGAAGCACATTCTGGGCATGGCACCGCCGATCATGGTCGGTATGGTCACGATCATGCTTTGCCAGCTGGTCGATCTGTACTTCGTCTCGGGCTTGGGCGATGCCGCGGTCGCGGGCGTGGCGGCGGCCGGCAATGCCGGCTTTCTCATCAACGCGCTGATGCAGGTGCTCGGCGTCGGCGCGGTGTCGTTGATCGCGCATGCCGTGGGACGCAAGGATCGGCCGGATGCCAATTTGATCTTCAATCAGGCGATCGTGCTGTCGGTGCTGTTCGGACTGTTGACCCTGGTCGCAGGCGCGGCGCTGTCGCGCGCCTACATGCATGCGATCGCCGCGGACGAAGCCACGATCGAGGCGGGGACCACGTATCTGCTGTGGTTCATGCCGGCGCTCGCGTTGCAATTCGCGAGCCAGGTGATGGGATCCGCGCTGCGCGCTACCGGCATCGTGCGTCCCACGATGCTGGTGCAGGCGCTTGCGGTGGCCATCAACATCGCGCTGGCGCCGGTTCTGATCGCGGGCTTGGGCACGGGCTATGCGCTCGGCGTTGCCGGTGCGGGGCTGGCGAGCTCGATCGCGGTGTTGATCGGCGTCGTGATGCTGCTTGCGCATTTTCGTAAGGTCGAACGCTATGTCGCCTTCAATCCGGCGCAGTGGCGTCCGCAGGCGCAGCATCTGAGGCGCATCCTCAATGTCGGCCTGCCTGCCGGCGGCGAGTTCGCGATGATGTTCATCCTCATGGCGGTGGTCTATTTCGTGCTGCGCGATTTCGGTGCGGCGGCGCAGGCCGGTTTCGGGATCGGACAACGGGTCCTGGGCCTGATCCAGATGCCGGGGCTTGCAGTTGCGCTCGCCGCTGGGCCGATCGCCGGCCAGAACATGGGCGCCGGAAAAGGCGAGCGCGTGCGCGAAACCTTCGTCAAGGCGGCGCTGATCACCAGTGTCGTGATGATAGGCTTCATGTGCCTCGCGCAGTTGAAGCCGCAGCTCCTGCTCTCGGGGTTCTCGAACGACCGGGAAACCATGGAGATCGCGTTCCTGTTCCTGCGGATCATCTCGCTCAACATGGTGGCGCAGGGCGTGATCTTCACCTGCTCGAGCATGTTCCAGGGCCTCGGCAATACCAAGCCGGTGCTGTGGAGTTCGGCAACGCGCGTGCTCACCTATTCGCTGCCGGCGATCTGGCTGTCGACGCGGCCGGGCTTCCGGATCGAGCACGTCTGGTACCTGTCGATCGCGGCAACCACGCTGCAGGCGGCCCTGAGCTTGTGGCTGCTACGGCGTGAATTCAGGAAGCGCCTTGCCACGCTCCGGCATGAGAAGTCCCCGGAGCCGGCTGCGCCCAAGCGCGTGGCGTCTCCTGTACGCGCGCCAGCGTAGCGATCGCTTGTCCCCGCCCCACGGCTCCGGCAAACTTGCCGCGCCGTGGGGATCGGCTGCAGGGGCCAAATGACCGAGGTGTTGAACGAGCAGCGGCCCAATTCCTGGCTCGCCGCGATCTGGGCGGCACGCTATCGCACGCCAGCCCGCTTCGTCGCGCTGATCGCCTTGCTGTTGCCGTGGACCACGACCGGGCTCATTTTCGCGCTCATTCCCTGGCTGATCGCGTTCGCGTTCCTCGACCTTCGCGAATTTCCGCGTTCGCTGCTTCGGCCAATCTGCCTGCTGCCGATTGCGCTGGTCCTACTCGCCGCCATCGGCACGCTCTGGTCGGATGCGCCGTGGCCGGACCGAATCCATGCGATCGGCCCGGCGGCGAAGCTGCTGGTAATTCCGCTTCTGATCTATCAGTTCGAGCGTTGGCCGTTTGGCGGCTGGGTGTTTTCCGCGTTCCTGGTATCCTGCACGGCACTGATGCTCTATTCCTTCGCCGTCGCCGTCGATCCCGCATTGTCGCTGAAACTCTATCTGTCGCGCGGGCCCTACAAGGTCGAAAGCGGGATCGCGGTGCGCAATTATATCGACCAGAGCCAGGAGTTCGCGCTCTGTGCGATCGCGCTGGTCTACCCGATCGTGTCGCTGCTGCGACGAGGCCGCTACCGCGTCGCGGCGCTGTTCGTGGCGCTCGCGATCGGATTCCTCGCCAACATGATGTTCGTCGTGGTCTCGCGGACAGCGCTGGTGACGCTGCCGATCCTGATCGTGGTCTTCGCGCTTTTGCATTTGCGCCGCCGCACCGCACTCTTCGCCGTCGGCGCGATGGGGCTGTTGGCCGTGCTGCTGTGGACCGCCTCGCCGCGTCTGCGCGCAACAGTCGCCAAATTCAACGGAGACTATGAGTCAGCATCGCCGGCAATGATGTCAGCGGCATGGGGTCACGACTGGAGTTTTGGCGCAAATCGCTGGCGTTCACCGCGGACGCGCCGCTGCTCGGTCACGGCACCGGGGCGATCCGCGGCCTGTTCGCGCGCGCGGCTGTCGGCGAGAGCGGGTTCGAGCGGAAATCGTCGGTGATCCCCACAACCAGACGCTCAATGTCGCCGTGCAGTGGGGCGCGTCGGGCGTCGTGATCCTCTATGCGCTCTGGTTCGCGCACCTCTCGCTGTTTCGCGGAGAGGGGCTGGCCTGCTGGGTCGGCCTTCTGGTCGTGGTGCAGAACATGCTGTCCTCGCTGCTCAACTCGCATCTGTTCGATTTCGCCGAGGGCTGGATCTACGTGCTTGGCGTCGGCATTGCCGGCGCATGGCGCTCGCCGCGAAGACAATACGGAGTTAGTGCGTGCCCAAACTGTTCCAGACCAGGCCGAGGCCCGACAGGAACAACAGACCGAGCACGACATCGCCAAAATGCTTGTCGCTCAGCGCATGATAGACGCGCGCGCCGGCCCATGCGCCGATCAGCGTGCCCGGAAATGCGATCACTGCGAGCCAGACCACCTTGAACGCGACGAGGCCCGAGGCGGTCTGCAACACCAAGGCGGCGGCGAGCACGGTGAAATTGAAGAGCTGGAAGATGCCGCGCCGCTCGTGCTTGTTCCAGCCTCGGATGTTTGCCCACAGGATCGGAAGTGGCCCCGACAGTCCGGCAAGGCCACCCAAGATGCCGCCGGCAAAACCGATCGCGCCGTCGGCAATGCGGCCGCCGAACGTGACGGCGAGCGGCCGCTTGTTCAGATAGAGAGCCGTCGAAAAAACAAGGATCAGCACGCCGACGCTCAGCTTGAACACTTTTGGATCGGCGGAGGCGACCAGCATGGTGCCCAGCGGCACGCCGAGCAGTCCTCCAATCAGGAACGGCCAGACCAGCGAGAGATCAAAACTCTTCCACATCGACGGCAGCGTCGAGCTCTGCGCGATCACCGAGCAGATCAGCACCAGGGGCACCGCGAGCGAGGGCGGCAGCACGTAGAGCCAGATGCCGAGCGCCATCAGCGCCGTGCCGAAACCGGCAAGGCCCGAGACGAAGCCCCCGGCCAGTGCGCCGAGCAGCAGCAGCCCGTAGGTGAGTATTTCCAACAGATTGTCCCTGTTATCTTGACGATCCCGAACTGTTGATCGCCATCGCTCGCATAGCACAGCTGCGGCCGTGCAGGTCAATTTCAAAACCGCACGCAAGCGTGATCCCCAACGGCGGGCGTTCGCGAAAGACAGGCCTACATGACGCTCGTACTTCAAACTGGGGGCCCGCTCGACGCCATCATGCGGTTCGATCGGCCAGTCTCCCGAATGAAATATGGAGAAGGACGATGACCCGCACGAAGATTGCCGTCGCGGCCGCACTAGTGTCGGCGGCGGCCTTGATGCCGACCATGGCGCAGGCCCAGTTTTCCGAGCCTGCTGCCTATCAGGCTGCCCATCCCGACCGCGACGTTCTGAACGGCGGCCAGCTCACGCCCGCCGCGCGCGGGGCTCTCGGCCAGCCGAGCGATGCCTACGCATCGCAAGCTTATCCATCGGCTGTTGCGCCGGTCGTGCGCTCCCACCATCGCCGGCAGCATCGATAGGTATTTGCTAGACGATCTGCCGGGTGTCGGCGGGCCTGTGCAGCGCGCTCACGAGGATGCGCAGCGCCTCCGTCAATTCCGCCCGGTTGCGCGCCGCGCCTAGCGAGACGCGTGCCGCGTGTGGTGCGGTCCCGTCGACGGTGAAGGCCTCGCCGGCGACGACTGCCAGTCCATTCCGCAGCAGATGCGCCGCGACATCGGGACGGTCCTCCGGCAGCCGCAGCCACAGATGATGCGCGGCGGGCTTGGCCTGGAACTCAAATCCCTTGAGCGCCCGTTGCGCGAGCTGCTGGCGGCCGATCGCCTCGCTTCTGATGGCGGTGATGATGCGGTCGGCGATCCCGGTCTCGATCCAACGCGTCACCAGCGCGACCATCAGCGGCGCCGGCATCTGCACCGTCGCCTGCAAAGAGCTACGCATCTCCCGCTGCGAGCTGCCGTCGGGCGTCACCAGATAGGCGACCCGTAGTGCGGGCGCGATACATTTTGACAGCGTGGTCGCGAGATATGTCTGATCCGGAATGAGATTGGCGATCGGCGATGCCGAGCGATCGAGCAGCCCGTAGGCATCGTCCTCGATCAGAATCGTATCGGCATCGTTGATGATCTTGGCGATGGCGCTGCGGCGCTCGGGGAGAAGCGTCGCGGTGGTCGGATTGTGCAGCGTCGGAATGAGATAGACCGCTTTCGGTCTATGCGTGCGGCAAGCCTTTGCCAGCGCCTCTGGCAGGATGCCGCCGTCATCCATCGCGACGCCGACGAGTCTGACGCCGAGGCGCGCGGCGGCGGCCCTGATGCCGGGGAAGGTGAGGGCTTCCGTCAGCACGATGTCGCCGGGCCGGGCGAGGTGGGCGAGCAGGTTGAACAGGATCGTCTGTGCGCCGGGAAAGATCACGAGCCTGTCGGCACGCGCATGCGGCACGCGGGGGCGCATCCATCGCGCCGCGACCTCGCGCTCGTGTGCGCTGCCGCCGGGCGGCTGGTAGTTGAGATGCGCGGTCAGGCCCGATTGGGCGCGGATGGCTTCCATCCCGGCGATGATGCGCTCGTCGAGCTGCGCTTCGAGAGGTTGCGGCGGCACGTTCATCGAGAGGTCGATCGCGACGGGATGCGGCAGATCGACCACGCGGCGCGCGCTGGTCTCCGACACGAACGAGCCCTGGCCGACCCGGGCCTCCATGATGCCGCGGCGCCGCGCCTCGGTGTAGGCGCGCGTCACCGTGGTGAGGTCGATGCCGAGCGCCTTTGCCAGCGCCCGCTGCGTCGGCAATTGCTGGCCGCGCACCAGCCGGCCGGCCGCGATATCGGCCTCCATGGCCTCGACGATGCGCTGATAGCGCGGCCCGCTCAGCTCCGAGATTGTAGGGGTCCAATCCATGCAATTAAGGCCTATATCCTTTGAATGTATGGATGCAAGATATTATTGTATGGATCGTAGAAAAGGAAGAGGTGGGGTCATGGCAACCGGTTCAGTCTCTCTGGCAAAGGCGATGTGGCGCGGATTTCGCGGCAAGTGCCCGAACTGCGGCGAAGGCCACGCGTTCGGCCGTTTCCTGAAGGTGGCGGATACCTGCGACCATTGCGGCGAGGAGTTGTTCCACCAGCGCGCCGACGATTTCCCGGCCTATCTCGTGATGGTCGTCGTCGGCCATCTCGTGGTGCCGGCAATCCTCGCGGTCGAGACCGCCTATGCGCCGGCCGTCTGGCTGCAACTGGTGGTGTGGCTGCCGGTGACGTTGTTCGCTTCGCTCGCGCTGTTGCAGCCGACCAAGGGTGCCATCGTCGGGCTGCAATGGCAGATCGGCATGCATGGTTTTGAGGCGGGCAAGCTGCGGCGCGAAGCTGGTCGGCCTGCAGCCGTCCTCGTGAAGGTGAACGCGCGCGCGGCTTAAGGGGCCGTAGCGTTTACATCGCGGGACCGGCCGCTACACTCCATCGTACAAACAAGAACGATGGAAACGCCGATGGCCGCACGCTCAAAAACCTTCCTGCTTTGTCACGGCGCGTGGTCCGGCGGGTGGGCCTGGAAGAAGATGCATCCGTTGACGGCAAAGGCCGGCCATCGCCTCATTGCGCCGACCTATACCGGGCTCGGCGAGCGCGCGCATCTGGCCAGTCCCGCGATCGATCTCAACACGCACATCCAGGACATTCTCAACGTCATCAGGTTCGAGGATCTCGAGGACATCGTGCTCCTCGGCCACAGCTATGGCGGCATGGTCGCCACCGGTGTCGCCGATCGCGCGCGCGAGCGGGTGACGCAATTGATCTATCTCGACGCCTTCGTGCCGCGTGACGGCCAATCGCTGTTCGATCTCCACGAGGGCGGGCGCGAGCCGATGCGCAAGGCTGCAAGCTCAGGCGACGGCTACCGCATCCCGCCGAACCCGCCGCCGCCGGATACCCCGCAGGCCGATCTCGACTGGCTCAACGCACGCCGGATCAACATGCCGATCAAATGCTTCGAGACGAAGCTAACGCTCGAACATGGCGAGCCGGCGATGCCGCGCAGCTACATCTATTGCACGCGCATTCCGCCGGGCGACGTGTTCGGGCAGTTCGCGAAGCGCACCAAGACCGAGGATGGCTGGCGCACTTTCGAACTCGATGCGAGCCATGCGCCGAATGTGACAGCGCCGGAGGCGCTGATGGGTGTGTTGCAAGAGATCGTCGGATAGCAAGCCCCCAAATGGTGAGGGGCCCGATGCAGTCAGCATCGAACCCCTCGTTGAAGATATCAGCCGGCCTCTAAGCCGGGTTCTGTAGGGCACCGTCCGCTTGCGCGAACGATACGTGACGGCCATTCCTCTGGGACCATGTTTGCACATGGCCTCGAGCAACCTACCCGGACGGCGGGCCTGACATCGCCCCGCGGCGTTATCGCTTTCGCGAACACTCCGCTATGCCGTCCCTATTCGGTTTTGCTCCCGGTGGGGTTTACCATGCCGGCTCCGTTGCCGCAGCCGCGGTGCGCTCTTACCGCACCTTTTCACCCTTACCTGCCTACGCAGCTTGCGCTGCTACGGCACGGCAGGCCCGAGGGCTTGCCGCGCCAAAGCCCCGAAGGGGCGACGGCGGGCGGTTCGTTCTCTGTGGCACTTTCCCTGGGGTCGCCCCCGCCGGACGTTATCCGGCACCGTATGTCAAGGGAGCCCGGACTTTCCTCCCCGGCGGCCTTTCGGCACTTGCCGGAGCGGCCGTCCGGCCGACTGACGGCTTACGCATGAAGCATTTGTGTCGGTTCCGCAAGCCGATAACGCCATGCACGGTTCGCCCGAAATAATTTATCCTGAAGATGTCGTTGGGTGCGTGTCCCGTTCGACTGGATGTCGGCGATCCAGCCGTGCAACAGGAGTTAACCGATGCAGTATTTGCTGATGATCTACCAGAACGAAGCCGAGTACGCGAATATGCGTCCGGCGGCCGGCCAGCAGATGACGGCGGAATATCAGACCTTCACGCAAGGCATCATCCAGAGCGGCAATTTCAAGGCCGGCGACCGTTTGCAGCCGACCACGACCGCGACGACGGTCCGCGTGCGCGACGGCAAGACCCTGACGACCGACGGCCCGTTTGCCGAAACGCGCGAGCAGCTCGGCGGCTATTACCTCGTGGAGGCCAAGGATCTCGATACTGCGATCGAGATCGCGTCGCGGATTCCCTCGGCGCGCATCGGCTCGATCGAGGTGCGGCCGATCTGGGTCTACGACAAGTGATGGCGCAGCCGCGCATCGACTTATGACATTGTGCGAGATCGACAAGATCTTCCGCGACGAGGCGGGGCGGGCGCTGGCCACGCTGATCCGCCTCGTCGGTGATTTCGATCTCGCCGAGGACGCGCTCCAGGACGCCTTTGCGGTGGCACTGGAGCGCTGGCCGGCGTGCGAGGTCCCCGACAATCCGCGTGCCTGGCTGGTCAATGTCGCCAGGCACAAGGCGATCGATCGTATCAGGCGCCAAGCAGCCTTCCGCGGCAAGGAGCAGGCGCTGGTGCACGAGCTCGAGCTGAACGCGCAAGCGCCGGCCGAGCCGCCGGCAATGCTCGACGACGACATGCTGCGGCTGATCTTCACCTGCTGCCATCCTGCATTTGCGCCCGAAGTCCAGGTCGCGCTGACGCTGCGCACCGTCTGCGGGCTCTCCACGGCGCAGGTCGCGCGCGCCTTCCTCGTCAGCGAGGAGGCGATGGCGCAGCGTCTCGTCCGCGCCAAGCAGAAGATCAGGCTCGCCGGCATTCCCTATGAGGTCCCCGAGCGCGACACGCTGGTGCCGCGGCTCGATGGTGTGCTTGCCGTGATCTATCTCGTCTTCACCGAAGGCTACGTGGCGACGTCCGGTGCGGATTTGATGCGACCCGATCTTGCCGCCGAGGCGATCCGGCTTGGCCGCTTGCTCGACCGGCTGCTACCCGATCGAGCCGGGATCAAGGGCCTGCTGGCGCTGATGCTGCTGCACGATGCGCGCCGCGCAGGGCGCCAGACCGCCGCCGGCGACATCGTGCTGCTGGAAGAGCAGGATCGTTCGCAGTGGGACCATGCACAGATCGAGGAGGGTCTGCGCCTGGTGGACGACGCACTGCGCGTGCCCGGCCGGCCGCAGCCGTATGCAGTACAAGCCGCGATCGCTGCGCTGCATGCGCGTGCGCCGAGCTACGAGCAGACAGACTGGCCGCAGATTGCCGGGCTCTATGAAGTGCTGCTGCGGATCAATCCGTCGCCGGTGATCGAACTCAACCACGCGGCGGCGGTGTCGATGGTCGATGGGCCCGCGGGCGCGCTCGATCTCGTGGATGCGACCGCCGCACGCGGCGCGCTTCATGGCTATGAGCTGCTGCCAGCGGTGCGGGCGGATTTGTTGCGGCGGCTTGGCCGGAAGGAGGAGGCGCGCGAGGCCTATCGCGCTGCGACGGAGGCGACGCAGTTAGAGCCGCTGCGACGGCTTTATGCGCGAAGGATGAGGGAGATGAACTGAGTTTCCGTCATGGCGGGGCTTGTCCCGGCCATCCACGTTCTTCCGGCGCGACAAAGACGTGGATGCCCGGGACAAGCCCGGGCATGACGGAGCAAGAGGTCACGTTCTCGAAGACGTCAGCTACTTCGTCACGATGGTCGTTGTCTCCTGAGGGAGACTCCCCAACAGCGCCTGCAAGGTCGAGAGCGTCGAGTGATCCGCGACCCCATCTAGTCGCGCCGGGCGGAAATGGCGCTGGAACGCGGTGACGACTTCCATGGTCGCGGCGTCGTATTTGCCGGTGAGGGGAACGCCGTAGCCGTATCTGGCGAGCGCTTGCTGCAGGCTCAGCACCTCATCGCTGATGGTGCCGAGCATCAGGCTTTCGCCGCGCACCACCGGCGCGGGCGTGACCCAGTGTCCGACGCCGGAATTGGCCAGCGAATGCCACGGAAATTTTTCGCCGGGATCTTTCTTGCGCGCCGGCGCCACGTCGGAATGGCCGAGCACCCGGTGCGCGGGCACCTTGCGGCGGAGCATGATGCCGCGGCACAGCGCGATCACGGCGGCGATCTGGCGCAGCGGAAACTCCGGATAGCCCCAATCGTGGCCGCGATTGACGATCTCGATCCCGATCGAGCAGGAATTGATGTCGTCCTCGCCGGACCAGGACGAGACGCCGGCATGCCAGGCGCGCCTGGCCTCCGGCACGCATTGCACGATGCGGCCGTCTTCCAGCACGACATAATGTGCCGATACCTCTGTGCCCGCGGAGCAGAGCCGCGCCAGCGCACCTTCGACGTCGGGCATGCCGGTGTAGTGCAGCACAATCATATCGGGTTGGCGGCCCTTGTTGCGGTCGCCATGGTTCGGTGAGGGGATGATGTCGGAGACGATCGAGGAATCCGGCTCGAACGTCCGCATGTTCGCGGCGGCTTTGGGAACCGGCAGAACGCGTTGACGCTTCGAATCAGATCCAGACGGCGTGGACGAACCGGACGACATAAATAGCTCGAGACAGACAGAGAGTGGGCCAAGCCCTTTTCTTTACTATTCCTTTACCCTCCACCGTGCGCAACCGCGCGACGAGGTTAACGGATGCATTTTGGCGCATGTGTGTGGATGAAGCATCACCGCCGCGTCAGCTTTTCGACTTGTCGCGAGCCGATCAACGCTTTCTTAACGCTAAGGGCCGTTACTGAGAGATGAAGAGCCGACCCGCGTCCGGAGGCGGCCAAAGCGTATTTTGGCTCGAAATCCCATGGCTGCCCGACAAATTCCAAGGGGAATACTGGGTTGGTGGCCCGGGACGACCGGGCACGGTAACCATATCGGACGGGGGTTGGGTCGTGGAACCGCCGCGACGCGGAATCATTCGAGGCGTTATGAGCTTGTTCGTCCCCGATCTCACTTGGGAGTCCGGCGGGGCGATCGGCAGGCCTGGCGCATGAGCTCGGCTCCGCACATCCCCGTTCTTGGCCGCGAGGCCATCGACCACCTCGCCCCGCGCGAAGGCGGCCTTTATATCGACGCGACCTTTGGTGCCGGCGGCTACAGCCGCGCGATCCTCGACGTGCCGGGAACTCAGGTGATTGCCATTGATCGCGACCGTACTGCGATCGAGGGCGGCGCCGAGCTCGTCGCATGCTCGGCGGGCAGGCTGACCCTCGTTGAAGATCGTTTCTCCAACCTCGCCGAGGTCTGCGCGGCTCAAGGCATCGATGGCGTCGACGGCGTCGTGATGGACGTCGGGGTATCCTCGATGCAGCTCGACCAGGCCGGCCGCGGCTTCTCGTTCCGCCTCGATGGTCCGCTCGACATGCGGATGGGGCAGGCAGGCCCGACTGCGGCCGATGTCGTGGCGCGCGCCTCGGAAGGCGATCTCGCCGACATCATTTATCTTCTCGGCGAAGAGCGGCAGTCGCGCCGGATCGCCCGCGCTATCGTCGCGGACCGTCAGGAGACGCCGTTCACGACCACGCGCGCGCTCGCCGAGCTCGTCGGCAGGGTGGTTCGGTCCAAGCCCGGCGATATTCACCCGGCGACGCGGACGTTCCAGGCCCTGCGCATCTTCGTCAACGAAGAGCTCGAGGAACTCCAGAGCGCGCTCATCGCTGCCGAGCGCGTGCTCAAGCCCGGTGGTCGCCTCGTTGTCGTCTCGTTCCATTCGCTGGAAGACCGCATCGTCAAGAATTTCCTTAGCCTGCGCAGCAAGACGGGTGGTGGCTCACGCCATTTGCCGGAAGTGTCGCAGGCGGTGCCGAGTTTTCAGCTGCTGACGCGGCGGCCGGTGATCGCGGGCGAAAACGAAGTCGCGCATAACCCGCGTGCGCGATCGGCAAAACTGCGCGCCGGCGAGCGCACCTCGGCGCCGGCGCATGACGAGCGCGAGCAATCGTCCTGGCCAAAACTCTCCGACGTCATGAGAGGTGGCTAGCGCATGCGCTTCATCCACCTCCTCGTCATCGGCGCGCTGATCTTCGCGGCAGCCTATGTCTATAGGATCAAGATGGACTCCACGGCGCGCACCGAAAAGGTGCTGCGGCTGCATGCGGAGATCCGCGAGCAGCGCGATGCGATCGCGGCGCTGCGCTCCGAATGGGCCAAGCTCGATGCGCCCCTGCGCCTGCAGGGCCTGTCCGATCGGCATCTGCAGCTCAAGCCGGTCAACGGCACGCAATATGACTCACTGAAGAATCTGCCCGAGCGCCCGCCGCGGATGTTCAGGCCGGGCGAGCCGGATCCGATCGGCGCCATGCTCAACACCATCGAAGCCGCCAGCGATCCCGATAATGTGACGGGCTCCGTACCTCAGCCCGAGGACAAGCCATGAATGCTGTGACCCCGGCCAAACCGGCAGAAAAGCCGACTGAGCCTTGGCGCCAGCGCCTGATCCGCAGCCTGCTGTACGGGCGCAACGTCGATCGCGCGGCCAAGGCGCGGGCGCGCGTTGGCCTGGCGATGCTCGCCTTTGGCGCGGTCTACGCCCTGATCGGCGGCCGGCTCGTGATGTTCGCGATCGGCGCCGACGCCCATGGCGCACGCCGCGCCGCGGCGCAGGAGGTGGTCGCGACCGCGCGGCCCGACATCGTCGACCGCAACGGCGCGATTCTCGCGACCGACGTCAAGGCCTCGAGCCTGTTCGGCGAGCCGCGCCGCATCATCGACAAGGACGAGGCAATCGAACTTCTGACCGCCACGGTGCCCGACCTCGACGAGGCCGAGGTGCGCGAGCGCCTGAAGACGCGCAAGGGCTTCGTCTGGCTCAAGCGCGAGATTACGGCGAAGCAGCAGCAGGACATCCACAAGCTCGGCATTCCCGGCATCGGTTTCCTGCGCGAGAACAAGCGCGTCTATCCGACCGGCAACGAGGTCGCCCACCTCATTGGTCTCGTCAACATCGACAACCAGGGCATCGCCGGCATGGAGAAGTGGCTCGACAATCAGGGGCTCGCCGATCTCCACCGCGCGGGCTTTGCCACCGACCGGCTGCAAAAGCCGATCGAGCTATCGGTGGATCTGCGGGTCGAGCACGCACTGCGTGACGAGCTGCTGAAGGCCAAGGAGAAATACCACACCAAGGCTGCCTCCGGCATCGTCTCCAACGTCAAGACCGGCGAGATCGTGGCGATGGTCTCCCTTCCGGACTTCGATCCCAACAATCCGAAGGAAGCGCACGATCCCGACCGCATCAATCGCCTGACCACCGGCGTTTACGAGATGGGCTCGACCTTCAAGGCGTTCACGCTGGCGATGGCGCTCGATTCCGGCAAGATCAATCTGAACACATCGTGGGATGCACGCGGAAACCTGCACTACGGCAAGTTCACCATCCACGACAGCCATCCGCTCGGACGCTTCATCAACACCAAGGAAGTGTTCACCTTCTCGTCCAACATCGGCGCGGCGCGGATCGCGCTCGGCCAGGGCGTCGAGGCCCACAAGGCATTCCTCGGCAAGATGGGCCAGTTGACGCGGCTGCGCACCGAACTGCCGGAAAGCGCGGCTCCGCTGATTCCGCGCCGCTGGGGCGAGCTGAACACGGTCACCATCGCTTTCGGCCAGGGCATGTCGGTGGCGCCGCTGCAGGCGGTGATGGGCATCAACGCGCTGGTGAACGGCGGCTATTTGATTCCGCCGACCTTCATGAAGCGCAGCGAGTCCGAAGCGGCGGCGATGGCCAAGCGCGTCATCAGGACGGAGACCAGCGACAAGATGCGGTTCCTGATGCGGCTCAATGCCGAAATCGGCACCGCCAAGACCGCCGACGTCAAGGGTTACTATGTTGGCGGCAAGACCGGCACGTCGGAGAAGGTCATCAACGGCCGCTATGCCAAGAAGCGCGTGCTCAACTCCTTCACCGCGATCATGCCCTGCGACGATCCGAAATATCAGATCCTGATCATGCTGGACGAGCCCCAGGCGATTCCCGAAACGAAAGGTTTCATCACCTCGGGCTGGAACGCGGTGCCGACCGGCGGCAAGGTGATCGAGCGGATCGCGCCGCTATTGGGCGTCGAACCGCGGTTCGACCTGCCGCCGTCCGAGCGCCTTATTCTTGCAGCATCCAGGACAACCCAGTAATCAACCGGGTGGGCCGTTGCCGCTGCTGAGTCGGGATTTCCCTGCAGATTCGGCAATCCGGTCCGGCATGTCGACTGGAAGACCATGAAGCTGCGCGACCTCCTCGATCAGGACGTTCAGGGCAATGATGCCGCAATCGAGCCCGCGGTCGCGGCGCTCGACGTGACCGGCGTTGCCCTCGACAGCCGCGCGGTCAAGCCCGGCGATCTCTTCTTCGCACTTGCGGGCAGCAAGACCGACGGTGCGCGCTTCATCGATGCCGCGATTGCCGCCGGCGCGGTGGCGGTCGTCGGCGACCATGCGCCTGATGGCTGCAAGGTGCCGTTCATCACAGTCGCGAATCCGCGCCGCGCGCTGGCGCTGGCCGCAGCAAAATTTTTTCCCGCGCAGCCCGCGACAATTGCGGCGGTGACCGGCACCAGCGGCAAGACCTCGGTCGCCGCATTCACCCGGCAGATCTGGGAGCGGCTCGGGCACGCCTCCGCCAGCATCGGAACCATCGGGCTCGTTTCCCCGAAGCGTACCGTCTACGGCTCGCTGACGACGCCCGATCCGATCGCACTGCACCGGCAGCTCGACGAGATCGCACGCGAGGGCGTCACGCATCTCGCCTTCGAGGCCTCTTCTCACGGGCTCGACCAATATCGCCTCGACGGCGTGCGCGTGTCCGCCGGCGGCTTCACCAATCTCTCGCGCGACCATATGGATTACCATCCGACCGTCGCGCATTACCTCGCGGCCAAGCTCAGGCTGTTCCGCGAACTTGTCCCGCCGGGGGGCGCGGCCGTGATCTCCGCCGATCATGATTGCTCGGCGGAGGCGATCAGTGCTGCGAATTCGCGCGGCTTGCGCGTGATGGCAGTCGGTCGCAACGGCGACGGGGCGGGCGAGGGCATTCGTCTCGCCGGTGCGGAGGTCGAAGGATTTTCGCAAGTGCTCGCGCTCGAACATCGCGGCAAGCGGTATACGATCCGGCTGCCGCTGGTCGGCGAGTTCCAGATCGAGAATGCGCTGGTGTCAGCTGGCCTCGCCATCGGCACCGGCGGCGACGCCGCGGACGTGTTCGCGAGCCTCGAACATCTCGAAGGCGCCAAAGGTCGGTTGGAGCGCGTCGGCGAGCGCAACGGTGCGCCGATCTTCGTCGACTATGCGCACAAGCCCGATGCGCTGGCGAAGGCGCTGCAGGCGCTGCGTCCCTACGCCAGGCGCAGGCTGGTCGTCGTGTTCGGCGCCGGCGGCGACCGCGATGCCGGCAAGCGTCCGATCATGGGCGAGATCGCCGCCGGCAACGCCGACGGTGTCATCATCACCGACGACAATCCGCGCAGCGAGAAGCCGGAATCGATCCGCGCCGAAATTCTCGCCGCCGCCAAGGGCGCCCGCGAAATCGGCGACCGGGCCGCGGCGATCCGCACCGCGATCGCCGAATTGGAAGATGGCGATGCGCTGCTCATCGCCGGCAAGGGCCACGAGACCGGGCAGATCGTCGGCGGAGAGGTTTTGCCCTTCAGTGATCACGAGGCGGTCGCCGCCGCATTAGCGTCGAGGATTGCATGAGCGCGCCCATATGGACGGTGGCCGAAGTGGCGCGCGCGCTGGGCGCCGCCGGATCGTTCCCGGACACGCCGATCGACTTCGTCACCCAGGACAGCCGGCTGGCGAAGCCGGGCAGCCTGTTCGTCGCGCTGAGCGGCACGCCAAGCGGCGGCTTCATTTCGGCCTTCGCCAGCGCGCGTGACGGCTGGGAGTTCGCGGACAAGGCGGAAGCCTCGGGCGCGGTCGCGATGATCGTGCCGCACGAGATCGCGGGCATCCGCATTCCCCAGATCGTCGTCAAGGACACGCTGATCGACGGCCTCTGGGGCCTTGCGCGCGCGGCACGCGCGCGCTTCAACGGGCCGGTGATCGGGCTCACCGGCAGCGCGGGCAAAACCAGCACCAAGGAATTCCTCGCGGCCTATCCCAATGCCTATGCCAGCCCGTCGAGCTTCAATAATTTCTGGGGCGTGCCGCTGACGCTGTGCAATGCGCGCCCCGATGCCAGTCTCTGGGTCGTCGAGATGGGCATGAACCAGGCGGGCGAAATCGCGCGGCTTAGCGAACTGACGCGGCCGACGGTGGCGCTCGTCGTCAACGTCCAGCCGGTGCATCTGGAGAAGCTCGGCTCGCTCGAAGCCATCCGTCGCGAGAAGGTGTCGATTGCACTCGGCCTGCCCGCGGAAGGCGTGCTGGTGCTGCCCGCCGGGATCAAGGCGCCGGACTGGAAGGGCAAGGTCATACGCTTCGGCGAGAAAGCCGAGGTGCATGAAGTCGCGCACGCGCCGCACGGCGACAGCTGGCAGGTCGTGGCCGCGCTCGGCAAGAAGGAGATCGCGTTCAGCCTGACGCCGGGCGCGCCGCATCGCGTTCAGAATGCGCTGGCCGCGCTCGCATCGATCCGTGCGACCAACCTCGATGCGGCGACGCTTGCGATCAAGCTCGACCGGGTCGGTATCATGAGCGGCCGTGGCGTCGAGCAGGCGGCCGGTGGCGTCACCGTGATCGACGACAGCTTCAACGGTAATCCGGCCAGCGTGGCTGCCGCGCTGCAAAGCTTGCAGGCGCGCAACACGACCGGTGGCCGCCGCATTGCCGTGCTCGGCGACATGCTGGAGCTGGGCGACGGCGCACCAACCTATCACATCGACCTCGCCAGGCATCTCGACGGCATCGACGGCGTCTATTGCGTCGGACCCCTGATGCGTCACCTGTTCGAGGTGCTTCCAGCCGGCAAGGGTCTCGGTTGGCACGACGACCCCGTCACGCTGAAGCCGGGGGAGGTCGCAAATCTGCTGAGGGCAGGCGATGTCGTGGTTGTCAAGGGCAGCAAGAAGATGTTCTGGGTCAACAAGTTTGTGCCGGGCCTAGTGGCCGCCTTGCAGGCAAGGGCGTAAACTGCTTGGAAGGCGCTGTTCCCGAATCCCCCCTTTCCGGCGCGAAGCCGTTCGTTTTCTTTAGAGGTCGCCCGACCCGATGATGAAGACCAGCGAATGCGCGTGAGGCAGGTTGACAAGGCCAAGATCAAGGCGCGTGCAAAGGCGCCATAGGACCGTCTGAATGTTTTACTGGCTGATCGAGCTCTCCAACACATTTCCGGGCTTCGGTGCCGTTCGCACCTTCCTGAACGTCTTCCGCTACATCACCTTCCGCACCGGCGGCGCCGTCGTCACCGGCGCGCTGTTCGTATTCCTGTTCGGACCCTGGATCATCGACCATCTGCGCATCCGGCAAGGCAAGGGCCAGCCGATCCGGGCCGATGGTCCGCAATCGCATCTCGCCAAGAAAGGCACGCCCACCATGGGCGGGCTGATGATCTTGTCCGGTCTCACGGTCGGCACGGTGCTGTGGGCCAATCCGCTCAACCCTTACGTCTGGATCGTGCTGGCGGTGACGCTTGGCTTCGGCTTCGTCGGCTTCTATGACGATTATCTCAAGGTGACGAAGCAGACCACGACCGGGTTCGGCAGCAAGCTTCGCCTGCTGATCGAGGCGGCGATCGCGCTGGTGGCCTGCTACGCGCTGGTGCGGCTGAACCGCGATCCCGCGTCGACCGCGCTGACGATTCCTTTCCTGAAGGACACCGTGCTGCATTTCGGCTGGTTCTTCGTCGTGTTCGGCGCCTTCGTCATCGTTGGCGCCGGCAACGCGGTGAACCTGACCGACGGTCTCGACGGCCTTGCCATCGTGCCGGTGATGATCGCGACTGCGAGCTTTGCCATGATCGCCTATCTCGCCGGCAACGCGGTGTTCGCCGATTATCTCCAGATCAAATATGTCGCCGGCACCGGCGAGCTCGCCGTGCTCTGCGGCGCGCTGCTGGGTGCGGGCCTGGGCTTCCTCTGGTTCAACGCGCCGCCGGCCTCGATCTTCATGGGCGACACCGGCTCGCTCGCGCTCGGCGGCATGCTGGGCGCGATCGCAGTGGCGGTGAAGCACGAGATCGTGCTCGCGGTGATCGGCGGCCTGTTCGTGCTGGAGGCAGTCTCCGTCATCGTGCAGGTGGTGTCGTTCAAGATGACGGGAAAACGCATCTTCCGGATGGCGCCGATCCATCACCATTTCGAGCAACTCGGCTGGACCGAGCCCCAGATCGTGATCCGGTTCTGGATCATCTCGGTGATGCTGGCGCTCGCTGGCCTATCCACGCTGAAGCTGCGGTGAACGATCGATGATCCCCGTGACGTCCTTTGCCGGCAAGACGGTCGCGGTATTCGGCCTCGGCGGCTCGGGACTCGCCTCCTGTCACGCGTTGAAAGCGGGCGGCGCCGAGGTGATCGCCGCCGACGACAGCGCCGAGAATGTCGCCAAGGCCGCGCAAGCGGGCTTCATCACGGCTGATTTGCGCAACGTCTCATGGGCGAATTTCGCCGCGCTGGTGCTCGCGCCCGGTGTGCCGATGACCCACCCAGTCCCGCATTGGAGCGTGCTGAAGGCGCGCGAGGCCGCTATCGAGGTGATCGGCGACATCGAGCTGTTCTGCCGCGAAAGGCGCCGGCACGCGCCGGATGCGCCGTTCGTCGCCATCACCGGCACCAATGGCAAATCGACGACGACGGCTTTGATCGCGCATCTCACCAAGGTCGCCGGCTATGACACCCAGATGGGCGGAAATATCGGCACCGCAATCCTGTCGCTGGAGCCGCCGGGCATGGGCCGCGTCCACGTCATCGAGATGTCGTCCTATCAGATCGACCTCACGCCTTCACTCGATCCCTCCGTCGGCATTCTGCTCAATGTCAGCGAAGACCACATCGATCGCCACGGCACCATCGCGCATTACGCCGCGGTGAAGGAGCGACTCGTTGCCGGTGTGCAGGCCGGCGGCACCGCGATCGTCGGCGTCGACGACGGCTTTTGCCGCGATATCGCCGACCGGCTCGATCGCGCCGGCAAGAACGTGGTGCGGATCTCCGTCAAGAATCCGCTGGCCAGCGGCATCCATGTCGAGCACGGCCATATCGTGCGCAATTCGGGCGGCGCGCGCAGTGAAATCGCGGCGCTCGGCGGCATCGGTTCTCTGCGCGGCTTGCACAATGCGCAGAACGCGGCGTGCGCGGCAGCCGCCGCGCTCGCGATGGGCATCGGCCTCGACGTCTTGCAGAACGGCCTGCGCAGCTTCCCCGGCCTTGCGCATCGCATGGAGCAGGTCGGCCGCCGCGGCAACGTGCTGTTCGTCAACGATTCCAAGGGCACCAATGCCGACGCCACCGCGCATGCGCTGTCGTCCTTTTCGGACATCTTCTGGATCGCGGGCGGCAAGCCGAAGGCCGGCGGAATCACCGGCCTCACCGGCTACTTCCCGCGCATCCGAAAAGCCTATCTGATCGGCGAGGCCGCGCAGGAATTTTCGGGCACGCTCGGCACGAAGGTGCCGCACGAGATCAGCCAGACCCTCGACGTCGCCGTCGAGCAAGCCGCATGCGAAGCGGAGGCGTCAGGCATCGCTGACGCGGTCGTCCTGCTGTCGCCCGCCTGCGCCTCCTTCGACCAGTATCGCAACTTCGAAATTCGCGGCACCAGGTTCCGCGAGCTGGTGCAGGCGCTGCCGGGCATGAAGCCGGTGGTGTAGGGACGCTGCTGGTTGTTGCTCCGCTGTCGTCGCCCGGCTTGACCGGGTGATCCAGTACGCCGCGGCTGTGGTTATGAACCCTCGACGTCTCTGGAATACTGGATGCCCCGCTTTCGCGGGGCATGACGGGCATTTGAGGTAAGCGCTCGCCTTCATCTCCAATCATCCCCGTTTCCTTAACCCCCCGGTAACCAACCTCGGCGACCAATGGACCGACCTCTGTCCGAAAGCGGCCGCCATGCTCTCCCGTGAAGAACGCACCCCCTTTTCCGAGTGGTGGTGGACCGTCGACAAGCCGCTGATGGGTGCCATCCTGGCGCTGATGCTGACCGGCGTGATCCTGTCGCTGGCGGCGAGCCCGCCGGTTGCGACCCGCATCGGGCTCGATCCCTTCCACTTCTTCAGCCGCCACGTGCTATTCCTGGTGCCGTCCTGCATCGTGCTGCTCGGGGTGTCCTTCCTGTCGCCGCGGGCGATCCGTCGCTCGGCGCTGATCATCTTTGCGGTCAGCATCGTCCTGATCGTGCTGACGCTCGCGATCGGCCCCGAAGTAAAGGGCTCGCGGCGCTGGATCACGCTACTCGGCCTCAATATCCAGGCCTCCGAGATCGCAAAACCGTCGTTCGTCGTCATGGCCGCCTGGCTGTTCGCGGAATCCACTAGGCGGCCAGAAATGCCGGCGACCTCGATGGCGCTGGTGCTGCTCTTGATGCTGGTCTCGCTGCTGGTGATGGAGCCCGACTTCGGCCAGACCATGCTGATCCTGATGGTGTGGGGCTCGCTGTTCTTCATCGCGGGCATGCGGATGATCTGGGTGTTCGGGCTCGCCGGCCTCGGCGCCGCCGGACTGTTCAGCGCCTATCTTTTTGTTCCCCACGTCGCCGGCCGCATCAAGCGCTTCATGAATCCGGCCTCGGGCGACACCTTCCAGGTCGATACCGCCATGGAGGCCTTCTACAATGGCGGCTGGTTCGGCCTCGGACCGGGCGAGGGCATCGCCAAGCGCAGCCTGCCCGACAGCCACACCGATTTCGTGTTCGCGGTTGCCGCCGAAGAGTTCGGCATCATCCTGTGCCTCGCGATGCTGGCACTGTTTGCTTTCGTCGTCATCCGGACGCTGTCGCGCGCCTATGCCAACGAGGACATGTTCTCGCGCTTCGCGGCCTCGGGCTTGGCGATCCTGTTCGGCGTGCAGGCCGCCATCAACATGTCGGTCAATCTCCAGCTCATCCCCGCCAAGGGCATGACGCTGCCCTTCATCTCCTATGGTGGCTCCTCGATCGTGTCGCTGGCCTATGGTGTCGGCATGATGCTCGCGCTGACGCGGCTGCGCCCGCGCACCGAAGTCGAGGCGAGCGGCCACGCCGAGGCGATGCGCAGCTACGCATAGTTTTTCGTCATTGCGAGCGAAGCGAAGCAATCCAGAATCTCTCCGCGGTGGCAGTCTGGATTGCTTCGCTGCGCTCGCAATGACGAAAGAGTCCTTGTAAAACTCGCCACCATGGACACCTCCCCCCTGATTCTTCTCGCCGCGGGCGGCACCGGCGGCCATCTGTTTCCGGCCGAGGCGCTCGGCGTCGAGCTGATCCGGCGCGGCTTCCGCGTCCGCCTCGTCACGGACGAGCGCGCGCTGCGCTACAGCGGACTGTTCACCAAGGACATGATCGACGTCGTCTCGAGCGAGACTGCGCGCGGACGCAATCCGCTGCAGCTCGCCTATGCCGGCCTGACGCTCGCGGCCGGCACGCTGTCCGCCTACAGCCTGATCAAGCGACTGAAGCCGGTCGCCGTCGTCGGCTTCGGCGGCTATCCGACGCTGCCGCCGCTGGTCGCCGCAAAATTCGCCGGCGTGCCCGGCATCATCCATGACGCCAATGCGGTGCTCGGCCGCGCCAACCGGTTCCTGTCGAGCCGCGTCCAAGCCATCGCGACGTCGTTGCCCGGCGTGCTCGATCGCGATCCGGCGCTTTCAGGCAAGACCACGACGGTCGGCACGCCGATGCGTCCGGCGATCCTCGCCGCAGCTGGCGTGCCATATGCTGCGCCTGAAGTGAACGGTCCGCTGCGCCTGCTCGTCGTCGGCGGCAGCCAGGGCGCGCGCATCATGGCCGACATCGTGCCGGGCGCGATCGAGCGCCTCGAGCCTGCGCTGTGGAGCCGGCTCGTCCTCACCCAGCAGGTGCGCGACGAGGATATGGCGCGCGTGCGTGCGGTCTACGACAGACTGAAGATCAAGGCCGAGCTCGCGCCGTTTTTCACCGATCTTCCGGCACGGCTGGCCTCCAACCATCTGGTGGTGTCGCGCTCAGGCGCCGGCACCGTGGCGGAACTTGCCGCGATCGGGCGGCCCTCGATCCTGGTGCCGCTGCCGGGCGCGATCGACCAGGACCAGTTCGCCAATGCCGGCGTGCTGGCCAAGGTCGACGGTGCGATCCGCATTCCGCAGACCGAGTTT
The DNA here is from genome assembly GCF_021052305.1 of Bradyrhizobium sp. WU425. NCBI lineage: Bacteria > Pseudomonadati > Pseudomonadota > Alphaproteobacteria > Hyphomicrobiales > Nitrobacteraceae > Bradyrhizobium > Bradyrhizobium sp. WU425. The sequence goes on from NZ_CP088089.1 coordinate 2,270,538, forward strand.
TCCTCCGATCGCCTCGCCGCCGAGATCTCCGCCTTCGCCGCCGAGCCCGCGCGTCTTGCCGCCATGGCGCAGGCCGCCCGCGGCGCCGGCCGGCTCGACGCAGCGGAGCGGCTGGCCGATCTGGTGGCCAAAATCGCGGGAATCTGACGCGAAATCGGCCGGAATTCCTACTTTTGCCGTCATGGCCGGGCTTGTCCCGGCCATCCACGTCTTGCAAGAAGTGGTAAGGATTCGTGGATGCCCGGGACGAGCCCGGGCATGACGAAGGGAACTGCGGGATACACCATGAGACTGCCGCGCGAGATCGGACCTATCCACTTCGTCGGGATCGGCGGGATAGGCATGAGCGGAATCGCCGAGGTGCTGCTCAATCTCGGCTATTCCGTGCAGGGTTCGGACGCCTCCGACAATTACAATCTCGACCGCCTGCGCAAGAACGGTGCGAGGGTCTCGGTCGGCCACAAGGCGGAGAACGTCGACGGGGCCGAGGTCGTCGTGGTTTCTACCGCGATCAAGCGCGACAATCCGGAACTGACGGCGGCGCGCGAACGGCGCATCCCCGTGGTGCGCCGCGCCGAGATGCTGGCCGAGCTCATGCGGCTGAAGAGCTGCGTCGCCATCGCCGGCACCCACGGCAAGACCACCACGACCACGATGGTCGCGACGCTGCTCGACGCCGGCGGCCTCGATCCCACCGTGATCAACGGCGGCATCATCAATGCCTACGGCTCCAATGCGCGTCTCGGTGCGGGTGACTGGATGGTGGTCGAAGCGGACGAGAGCGACGGCACGTTCCTGAAGCTGCCGACCGAGGTCGCGATCGTCACCAATGTCGATCCCGAGCATCTCGATCACTTCAAGACCTTCGAGGCGGTGCAGGACGCCTTCCGCCATTTCGTCGAGAACCTGCCGTTCTATGGCTTCGCCGTGATGTGCATCGATCATCCCGTGGTGCAAACCCTTGTCGGCAAGATCGAGGATCGACGCATCATCACCTATGGTGAGAATCCGCAGGCCGATGTGCGCTTCGTCGACCTGACCCCGGCGGGCGGCGGATCGAAGTTCAAGGTTGCCTTCCGCGATCGCAAGACGGGCGCCGTGCACGAGATCTCCGATCTCATGCTGCCGATGCCGGGGCGCCACAATGCCTCCAACGCGACCGCCGCGATTGCGGTCGCGCGCGAGCTCGGCGTGTCGGACGAGGCGATCCGCAAGGCGATCGCCGGCTTCGGCGGCGTCAAGCGCCGCTTCACCAAGACCGGCGAGTGGAACGGCGTCACCGTCATCGACGACTACGGCCATCATCCGGTCGAGATCGCGGCGGTGCTGAAGGCGGCGCGGGAATCCACCAACGGTAAGATCGTCGCGGTGGTGCAGCCGCATCGCTACACCCGCCTGCAGTCGCTGTTCGAGGAATTCTGCACCTGCTTCAACGATGCGGATGCGGTGATCGTCGCCGAGGTCTATGCTGCGGGCGAGACGCCGATCGAAGGCATCGATCGCGACCATTTCGCCGCGGGCCTGCGCGCCCACGGCCACCGCGAGGTGATCCCGCTGCCCGCGGCGTCCGATCTCGCTGGCATCGTCAAGGGCGTGGCGAAGTCCGGCGATCTCGTCGTGTGTCTGGGCGCCGGCAACATCACGCAATGGGCGTATGCCTTGCCCGGCGAATTGAAGGCGCTGGGGTAGCGCAGTGAGCTTCCCCGACATCACACCCGACCTCAGAGCCGTGATGCCCGATCTTCGCGGCCGGCTGCTGGCAAACCAGTCGCTCGCCGAGCTCACCTGGTTTCGCGTCGGAGGTCCCGCGCAGGTGCTGTTCACGCCGACGGATGAGGACGATCTCTCTTATTTCCTCGCGCATCTCGCAAGCGACATTCCCGTCTATGTCGTCGGCGTCGGCTCCAACCTGATCGTGCGCGACGGCGGCATGGCGGGCGTGGTGATCCGGCTTGCGCCGCGCGCCTTTGGCGAGGCGAGCGCGAGCGGCGATGTCGTCACCGCGGGCGCAGCCGCGCTCGACAAGCGCGTGGCGGAAGTCGCCGCGTCGGCCAATATCGGCGGGCTCGAATTTTACTTCGGCATTCCCGGCACGATCGGCGGCGCGCTGCGCATGAATGCGGGCGCCAATGGCGGCGAGACCAAGGACGTGTTGATCGAGGCGCGTGGCGTCGGGCGCGACGGCACGAAGCACATCTTCTCCAATGCCGACATGAAGTTTGTCTACCGCAACAGCGGCGTCGATGCCTCCATCATCTTCACCTCCGCGCGGTTCCGCGGCGAGCTCAGGGATGCCGAGGCGATCCGCGCGCGCATGGCGGAAGTGCAAACCCATCGCGAGACCGCGCAGCCGATCCGCGAAAAGACCGGCGGCTCGACCTTCAAGAATCCGCCCGGCCATTCCGCCTGGAAGCTGGTCGATGCCGCCGGCTGCCGCGGTTTGCGCGTCGGCGGTGCAGAAGTCTCCGAGATGCACTGCAATTTCCTGATCAACACGGGCAATGCCACCGCGCACGATATCGAGACGCTGGGCGAGACCGTACGTGAACGGGTGAAGGCAAATTCCGGAATTGAGCTACACTGGGAAATCAAGCGGATCGGAATTCCCGGCTAATTTGGACAAGCGACGAGAGAACATGCGCATCACCATCCTCTTCGGCGGCTCCAACCGCGAACGTCTGGTTTCCGTCGCCTCAGCCCAGGCGCTGCATCAGGCGCTGCCCGAGGCCGATCTCTGGTGGTGGGACGTCGAGGACAAGGTGCATGTCGTGCAGTCCAAACAGCTGCTCGAACATGCCCGCCCGTTCGAGGACGAGTTCAAGCCGGGCACGTCGGGCATTCCGTTGGAGCAGGCGCTCGACCAGGCCAGGGCGGAGGACCGCGTGCTGGTGCTCGGCCTGCATGGCGGGCGTGCCGAGAACGGCGAATTGCAGGTGATGTGCGAAGCGCGCGGCGTGCCGTTCACCGGATCGGGCTCGGCCTCCTCGCATCTCGCGTTCGACAAGATCGCGGCCAAGCATTTCGCCGCGCTCGGCGGCGTGACGCCGCCGGCCAACATTGCGCTGGACCAGATCGACGAGGCCTTCGCCGAATACGGCCGGCTGATCGCAAAGCCCGCCAGGGATGGCTCGAGCTACGGCCTGATCTTCGTCAACGCCAAGCAGGATCTCGTCGCCGTTCGCAATGCGGCCAAGCACGAAGAGTACGTGATCGAGCCCTACATCTCCGGCGTCGAGGCGACCTGCGGCGTGCTGGAGCGGCCGGACGGCTCGATCATCTCGCTGCCGCCGATCGAGATCATTCCGGGCGAGGGCAGTTTCGACTACGCGGCGAAATATCTTTTGAAGTCGACCCAAGAGATCTGTCCCGGCCGTTTCGCACCCGAAATCACCGCCGCGCTGAAGCACCAGGCGATGCTGGCGCACCGGGCGATGTCGTGTACCGGCTATTCCCGTTCGGACTTCATCGTCTCGGACAAGGGGCTGGTCTATCTCGAAACCAACACGCTGCCCGGCCTGACCAAGTCCTCGCTCTACCCCAAGGCGCTGAAGGCCGAGAGCATCGAGTTCGTCGACTTCCTGCGCGGCCTGATCGAGCTCGCTGTGGCCGGTGTGCGAAAATAATTAGGACTGGTTAACGGCCGAACTGGCGAAACGGCCGGTTTTGGAACCCAAAACCGGTAAAATGCCGGATATTGCGGCATAAATGCCTCACAGGCCTGGGCAAAAAGCTCACGTCGTTAACGAACTTTACCTTTTGTTTACCAGGACGTCCGAAGGTTAACGCTGGCGGCGCATATGACGCTTTGGCTGCCGGCGCGTGGACCGTTGCGGGTGTTGTCACCCCCAGCGAACGCTCTGAAGGGGAGAGGTTTTCTTCTGCTGAAGACCAGCACCCGGCCCGGCAAGTCCGAGACGTCATGTTCGCCAGGACCCGCGCGATGTCGCGGGCAAACTGTTGACGAGCTCGTGCAATGGATGGAGCAGGAAGCCTCACTCGGTCGCTTTTCAGATCGCTGAGGCCCCAAGCTGACCTGAAGGCGGCCGCTATCGGAGCGGTCGTGCTTCTGCGCGAGTGGGTGCAGGACAAGCGTCAGGAAAGAGTTCTCGGCGGCCGTGCTGCCGCCAAGGAAAAGACCAGGGCCAAAGCCATCGTCGAGCGCGAGCCGCCGCCGCGGTTGGTCGCGCTGGTCGAGCGCTATCTGCCGCGCCGGGTCGGGATCAGCATGACGGTGCTGCTCCTGATCGGAAGCTGCGGCTTCGGTATCGTCAAGGGCGGCCATCTCCAGGATTTCATCACGGCGGTCAACGACACCCGCAACGCGCTGGCCAATTCCGCCGGCTTCCGCATCACCTCCGTCGTGATCAACGGTCGCAAGCAGCTCAGCCAGGACGAGATCCTCGCGATCGGCGGCGTCAGCGGCCGATCCTCGCTGCTGTTTCTCGACGCCGACGCCGTGCGCGACAAGCTCAAGGCCAATCCCTGGATCGCGGATGCGACCGTGCTGAAGCTCTATCCGGGCCAGCTCATGATCGAGCTCACCGAGCGCAAGGCGTTCGCGCTGTGGCAGGAGGCCGGCCGGCTCTCCGTCATCGCCGATGACGGCGCCGTGCTCGAACCCTACGTCTCGCGCCGCTTTCTGTCGCTGCCGCTCGTGGTCGGCAAGGGCGCCGAGACGCAGGCCCGCGATTTCCTCGCTTTGCTGGCGCGCTATCCGCAGGTCAATTCCATTACCAAGGCCGCGATCTTCGTCGGTGAGCGGCGCTGGAACCTGAGGCTCAAGGACGGCCTCGACATCCGCCTGCCCGAACAGGACGTCGGCAACGCGCTTGCGATGCTGTCCAGGCTCGACAAGGAGGACAGGCTGTTCTCCCGCGACATCGTCGCCGTCGACCTGCGCCTGCCCGATCGGCTGGTGGTGCAGCTGTCCGAGGACGCCGCCAAGGCGCGCGACGATTTGTTCAAGGACAAGAAGAAGAAAAAGGCCGGGGACGCTGCATGACCGGTCTTGATCGCACCCAGACACCGAAGACACGCCCGATGCCGCACAAGCGCGGCGGCCTCGTCGCCTGCCTCGACATCGGCACCAGCAAGATCGCCTGCATGATCGCGCGGCTGAAGCCGTCGGCGCCCAGCGAAGCCCTACGCGACCGGACCCATGCGGTGGAGCTGATCGGCTACAGCCAGATTCAGTCACGCGGCATGAAGGCCGGCGCCGTGATCGATCTCGGCGAATGCGAGCAGGCGGTGCGACAGGCCGTCGGGCTTGCAGAGAAAATGGCTAAGGTGCGGGTCGAGTCCGTGCTGCTGTCGGTCTCCGGCGGCCGGCTCTCCGGTCAGCTGGTCGAAGCTGCCGCCGACATCCGCGGCGGCGCCGTGACACCGGCCGATGTCAGCCGCGTCACCTCCACCGGCATGCGCCACGCCACCGGCGAGGGCCGCACCGTGCTGCATGCTCTGCCGGTCGGCTACACGCTCGATGGCGTCAAGGGCATCCGCGACCCCCGCGGCATGGTCGCGCATCAGTTCGGCATCGACATGAATGTCGTCACCTGCGACGCCACGGTGGCGCGGAACTTGATGCTGGCGGTCGAACGCTGCCACATCAACGTCGAAGCCATGGCGGCAAGCCCCTATGTGGCAGGCCTGTCGGTGCTGACCGACGACGAGGCCGATCTCGGCGCCGCCGTGGTCGAAATGGGCGCGGGCACCACCACGATCGCGGTCTTTTCCGGCGGCCACTTCGTGCATGCCGCGGGTTTTGCGGTCGGCGGGCAACACATCACGATGGATCTGGCGCGCGGACTCTCCGCGACCATTGCCGATGCCGAGCGAATCAAGACGTTATACGGGACCGTCATCACCGGCGGATCGGACTCGCGTGAGCTGATGTCTGTACCGACAGCCGGTGACGAGCAGGATCTGCCGCAGATCGTCTCCCGCGCTACCATCGCCAACATCGTCAAGCATCGTGCCGAGGAAGTCTTCGAAATGGTTCGGGACAAGCTGAAGGATTCGCCCTTCGCCTCGGAGCCGAACGGCCGCGTCGTGCTCTCGGGCGGGGCCTCGCAGCTCACGGGTCTCGTTGAGCTCGGAACGCAGATTCTCGGCCGGCCCGTGCGGGTCGGACGTCCGCTCGGTTTCGGCCGGCTGCCCAACGAGGCGAAGAACGCCGCCTTCGCGGTGCCGGCCGGACTGCTCGTCTACCCGCAATATGTTCACCACGAACATGTCGAACCGCGGCATACGCGGCAGCAGGTCAGGACGGGGACCGGCGGGTATTTCGGAAAGGTCGGACGATGGCTACGCGAGGGCTTCTGATGACTCCTTCCCGCAATATTCGATTTTCACCAACTCCCGCGGCCGCCGGCCGGGGCGAACCCACGCGCGCGTGATCGAGAGGCAAACATGACCATCAGCATCAATGTTCCTGATATTCACGAACTGAAGCCCCGCATCACCGTGTTCGGCGTCGGCGGCGCCGGTGGGAACGCCGTCAACAACATGATTACGGCGGGCCTCCAGGGCGTCGACTTCGTGGTCGCCAACACCGACGCGCAGGCGCTGACGATGTCGAAGGCGCAGCGCATCGTGCAGATGGGCACGGCGGCCACGCAAGGGTTGGGCGCAGGTTCGCAGCCGGTGGTCGGCGCGGCCGCGGCCGAAGAAGTCATGGACGAACTCCGTGACCATCTCTCGGGCGCCAACATGGTGTTCGTCACCGCCGGCATGGGCGGCGGCACCGGCACCGGCGCAGCTCCCGTGATCGCCAAGATCGCGCGCGAGATGGGCATCCTCACCGTCGGCGTCGTGACCAAGCCCTTCCACTTCGAGGGCGGCCGCCGCATGCGCACCGCGGAAGCGGGCATCAATGAGCTGCACAAGGTCGTTGATACGCTGCTGATCATCCCGAACCAGAACCTGTTCCGGGTCGCGAACGAGAAGACCACCTTCGCCGACGCCTTCGCGATGGCCGACCAGGTGCTCTATTCGGGCGTTGCCTGCATCACCGACCTGATGGTCAAGGAAGGCCTGATCAATCTCGACTTCGCCGACGTTCGCGCCGTCATGCGCGAGATGGGCAAGGCGATGATGGGCACGGGCGAAGCCTCCGGCGACAAGCGCGCGCTGACCGCCGCCGAAGCCGCGATCGCCAACCCGCTGATCGACGATAGCTCGATGAAGGGCGCCAAGGGCCTCCTGATCTCCATCACCGGCGGCAAGGATCTCACCCTGTTCGAGGTCGACGAAGCTGCGACCCGCATCCGCGAGGAAGTCGATCAGGACGCCAACATCATCGTCGGCGCCACCTTCGACGAAGCCCTCGACGGTCTGATCCGCGTCTCGGTCGTCGCCACCGGCATCGAACAGGCCGCGATCGCGCGCAACAGCCAGGCCACCAGCGCTCCCGTGGCGAATCCTGCTCCGCAGGCGCAGCAGGCTCCCGCCGCTCCCGCCGCGGCTGCCGAGAGCCGTCTTGCCGATTTGACCGCGCGGCTGCGCGCTGACAATCAGCGCATGGCCGAGCGCGCCCAGAAGTTCGAAGGACAGACCCCGGCCACAGGAACCGGCCAATTTGCCGCCGCTCCCACGGCTCCGCGTCCGAACGTCGAGCGCGCTGCGCTTGCCGCCATCGCCGCCGCCGTTGCGGACGTTCCGCAGGCTCCCGCGCCGATGCAGACCTATGGCGACGTTACCGTGCGCCCGATCGCGCAGAAGCCCACGCTGTTCCCCGAGCCCGAGCAGGCGCCGATGGCCATGCAAGAGCCGATGACGCCGGAAACCTTCATCCCTCCGCAGGCCGAGCGTGCACCGGTCCGCACACCACGGATGCCGCGGATCGAGGAACTTCCGATGCCCGCCCAGGCCGAGCTTCGCCAGGCCCGCGGCGAGGTCGAGGAGGAGACCCCGCAGAAGACCCGGCTGTCGCTGCTGCAGCGCCTCGCCAATGTCGGCCTCGGCCGTCGTGACGAGGAGACCGAGGCGCCGATCGCGGCCCGCACCGCCGGTCCCGCGATGCCGCCACTGCCCGATCGCCGCCCCCAGAAGACCGTGGCGCAGCAAATCGCTTCTACCGAGCCGGTGTCCGAGTATGCACGTCGTCCCGCGCCGCAGGGCCTGGACATGCACGGCCGTCCCGCGCCTGTTGCCCCGGCGCCACAGGGAGATGACCATCTTGATATCCCGGCCTTCCTGCGGCGGCAGGCGACCTGAGGATTGTTACAATAAGGCGGACGAAAAAAGGTCCCGGCGGGAAGCTTGCCGGGGCCTTTTCTTTTGCCCCGTGCATATCCGGATTGCGTGGCCAAACAACTGATTTTAAATCATTAATTACGTATTCGATGGTTCAGTAAAACTACCGAAAACGGTCCCGAACTCCGGTCCAATTTGGTTAAGCCTTGGCGCGAATACGGCGGGTTTGGGGTAACAATCGGTAAAAAAGCGTGAGTTGGCGCTGTTTAGGGCAGTGACTATGGTTTGCCGTGACTTGGGGATACGGATTCGGAACAGCGGTCTAGGCCGCAGTCGGGTTCAGTATAAGTCGCGATGGTCGTAGTGGGGCGGTTCCTGATGAAATTTAGCCGGCAAACAACGCTTCGCGCGCAAGCCAGTGTGGCAGGCGTCGGCGTTCATTCCGGTCTTCCCGTCACGCTCACGCTTGGACCCGCGCCTGTCGACGCGGGCTTTGTTTTTATCCGCACCGGGCTCGAGGGAAGCGACCGCGAAGTTCAGGCCACCGCCGAGCAGGTGATCGCGACGGATTTCGCCACCGTCCTCGGTGATCGCAACGGTCCGCTGGTTTCCACCGCCGAGCATGTCCTTGCTGCGCTGCGGGGAATGGGCGTCGACAACGCCATCATTGAGATCGATGGGCCGGAAGTGCCGATCATGGACGGCAGCGCGGCAGCCTTCGTTGCGGCGATCGACCAGGCCGGCATCGTGACCCAGCCGGCGCAGCGCCGCTTCATCCAGGTTTTGAAGCCGATCTCGGTCAAGATCGGCGACTCCTTCGGTGAGATCAGGCCCTATGCCGACGGGTTCCGCGCCGAGGTCGAGATCGACTTCACCAATCCTGTCATCGGCCAGCAGAGCTATGCCTTCGACCTCAACCCGGAGCGTTTCCGCCGCGAAGTCGGCCGGGCCCGGACTTTCGGTCTGATGTGCGACGTCGCGCGGCTCTGGAGCGCCGGCTATGCGCTCGGTGCCTCATTCGACAACACCGTCGTGTTCGACGAGGAGCGGCTGCTCAACACCGAGGGCCTGCGCTACGCCGACGAATGCGCCCGCCACAAGGTGCTGGACGTGATCGGCGACCTCGCGTTGGCGGGTCTGCCGCTGCTCGGCGCCTACCGCTCGGTACGTGGCGGCCACAAGCTCAACCACGCCGTTCTGACCGCGCTGCTCGCCGACCGCACTGCTTGGCGGGTGGTCGAGGGCGAGGCAGCCCGCCGCACCACGCGTCCGGTGGCCGAAACCGGTCGCGGCATCGTCGGTGGCCGGATCGCCGCGGTCTACGGGCCGGACGTTTCCTGAAGAGAGACGTTTCCTGCAGCGGACGTTTCCTAGACGAGAGACGCGTCCTGAAGAGACCCGTCGCCGCGGGCGTTTGGCGGCGGCTTTCCCCGGGAAACTCCTGGTAACGATGATCGGCTAGGATTGCGGCGCGTTCGCCTTAATCCGGGCGGAATGCCTGCCTATCCGGTTGGTTGAAGATCGTTTTTCGGTTACACCGGCGTGGTCGCACGGTAGGCACCACGGCTATATTTCGCGCCCAGGACGGGGTTCATGGGCTGGCGGACACCGCACCACAGGGCGTCAGGGCAATACTCATGTCGGCACAGCGTATGACGCGCGGATATCTTCAAGTCCCGTCTCGAGAAGTCTCGTCTCGAGCCCGTGGGCTGCTTCAGGTTGTCGCCCTCTTCGTGCTCGCGCTGCCGCTGGCCGGCTGCGGCACCGGCGCGCTTTGGGACAAGTTCACCGCCAAGGACGACACCTTCGTCGAGGAGCCCGCAGACAAGATCTACAATGAGGGCCTGTACCTCATGAACGAGAAGAAGGACATGAAGGCGGCGAACAAGAAGTTCGAAGAGGTCGACCGCCAGCATCCTTATTCCGACTGGGCCCGCAAATCATTGCTGATGTCGGCCTACGCGTCCTACCAGGGTGGCGATTATGACAATTGTATCGGCGCGGCCACCCGCTACGTCACGCTGCATCCCGGCAGCCCGGATGCGGCTTACGCGCAATATTTGATCGCCGCCTCGCATTACGACCAGATTCCGGATATCAGCCGCGACCAGACCCGGACCGAGAAGGCGATCGCCTCGCTGGAAGAGGTGGTGCGCAAATATCCGACCTCCGAATATGCGACCTCGGCCAAGGCCAAGATCGAAGGTGCGCGCGACCAGCTCGCCGGCAAGGAAATGAACGTCGGCCGCTATTACGCGCAGAAGCGCGACTACACGGCGGCGATCAACCGCTACAAGGCCGTGGTGACGCAGTACCAGACCACCCGCCATGTCGAGGAGGCGCTGTACCGCCTGACCGAGGCCTATATGGCGATCGGCATCGTTGGCGAGGCCCAGACGGCCGCCGCCGTGCTCGGGCACAATTTTCCTGACAGTCGCTGGTACAAGGACGCCTATAATCTTGTAAAATCAGGCGGTCTCGAACCGAGCGAGAATCAGGGGTCCTGGATTAGCAAGACCTTCAAGAAAATGGGTCTCGGCTAGGAAATAGAATTCCATGCTGGCGCGTCTGTCGATCCGTGACATCGTCCTGATCGAACGGCTCGATATCGAATTCGCACCGGGCCTCGCGGTTTTGACCGGCGAGACCGGTGCGGGCAAATCCATCCTGCTCGATGCCTTTGCGTTGGCGCTCGGCGGCCGCGGCGATGCCGGCCTCGTGCGGCATGGGGCGGAGCAGGGGCAGGTCACTGCCGTATTCGATATCCCAAAAAACCATCCCGCGGCCAAAATCCTCGCGGAAAACGGGCTGGACGATACCGGCGAGATGATTCTCCGCCGGGTCCAGCTCGCCGACGGCCGCACCCGGGCCTTCATCAACGACCAGGCGATCAGCGTGCAGACGCTGAAGGCGGTCGGGGCCGCTCTGGTCGAGATCCATGGCCAGCACGACGAGCGCGCGCTGGTCGATGCCGCCACCCACCGCCGCCTGCTCGATGCCTTCGCAGGTCTCGAAAAGGACGTCTCGGCGGTCGAGACGCTCTGGGACGCGCGCCGCACCGCCAACACTGCGCTGGAGGAGCATCGCGCCGGCATGGAGCGCGCTGCGCGCGAAGCCGATTACCTTCGCCACGCCTCCGATGAATTGAAGCAGCTCGCGCCCAAGGACGGCGAGGAGACCTCGCTGGCGTCCCGTCGGACGACCATGATGCAGGGCGAGAAGATCGCCTCCGACTTGCGCGAGGCGCAGGAGGCGGTCGGCGGCCACCATTCGCCGGTCGCCTCGCTGTCGGGCGCCGTGCGCCGGCTGGAGCGCCGCGGCGTCAACTCGCCGGCGCTGGTCGAGCCCGCCGTGAAGGCGATCGACATCGCGATCAACGCGCTGGAGGAGGCCGACCAGCATCTTCAGGCGGCGCTTGCGGCAACCGATTTTGATCCCTCGGAGCTCGAACGCATCGAGGAGCGCCTGTTCGCGTTGCGCGCCGCCTCGCGCAAATATTCGACGCCGGTCGACGGGCTCGCCGCGCTCGCCGCAAAATACGCCGCCGATGTCGTTCTGATCGATGCCGGCGCCTCACGGCTGAAGAAGCTGGAGCAGGCCGCGATCGAGGTCGATGCGCGCTATGCGGCGGCTGCGAAGAAGCTGTCGATGGCGCGGCAGAAATCGGCGGAGAAGCTCAACAAGGCCGTCAATGCCGAGCTCGCGCCGCTCAAGCTCGAGCGCGCAAAGTTCATGACCCAGGTCGAGACCGACGAGGCAGCTCCGGGCCCGCAAGGGTTCGACCGCGTCGAGTTCTGGGTGCAGACCAACCCGGGCACCAAGCCGGGGCCGCTGATGAAGGTCGCCTCCGGCGGCGAGCTGTCGCGTTTCCTGCTGGCGCTGAAGGTCGTGCTGTCCGACCGCGGTTCGGCGCCGACCTTGGTCTTCGACGAGATCGACACCGGCGTCGGCGGCGCGGTCGCGGACGCCATCGGCGGACGGCTGGCGCGGCTCGCCGGCAAGGTCCAGGTGATGGCCGTCACCCACGCCCCGCAGGTCGCCGCCCGTGCCGACCAGCATTTGCTGATCTCAAAGGACGCACTGGACAAGGGCAAGCGCGTTGCGACCCGCGTCAATGCGCTTGCCGCCGACCACCGCCGCGAGGAGATCGCACGGATGCTCGCCGGCGCCGAGATCACCGCCGAGGCGAGGGCTGCCGCGGACCGGCTGCTCAAGGCGGCGACGGCTTGATTTCGTGTCCCGGACGCGCGCAAGCGCGAGCCGGGATACAGAATGTCGCCCCGATGGGCCCCGGCTCTGCAGCGCACCGCCAAAGAAGCGCTGCGCTGCGTCCGGGGCGCAAGACCTCAACACGCCTTTACCCTCCCGCCCGCTCCATCGTATCCAAGCACCATGGCCAGAGCAGCAAAATCGAAACCAACACCGCTTCGCGACGTCGCCGACCTCACCAAGGCGCAGGCCAAGGTCGAGCACATGCGGCTCGCGCTCGAGATCGAGGGGCATAACGAACGCTACTACCAGGACGACGCGCCCACCGTCACCGACGCCGAGTATGACGCGCTACGCCAGCGCTTCAACGCGATCGAGAAGCGCTTTCCGGAATTCGTCAGCGCGGACTCGCCGTCGCAGAAAGTCGGTGCTGCACCATCAGGCCGCTTCAAGAAGGTGCGGCATGCCGTCCCCATGCTGTCGCTCGACAACGCCTTTGCGGAAGAGGATCTGCGCGACTTCGTCGGCCGCATCGTGCGCTTCCTGAAGCTCGACGACGACAAGATCGATTTTTCCGCCGAGCCGAAGATCGACGGCCTCTCGATGTCGCTGCGCTACGAGGGCGGTGAACTCGTCACCGCGGCGACTCGCGGCGACGGCGCGGTCGGCGAGGACGTCACCGCCAACATCCGCACGCTCGAAGACGTGCCGAAGAGGCTGAAGGGCCGCAACGTCCCCGACATCTGCGAGGTGCGCGGCGAGGTCTACATGACCAAGAAGGCGTTTCTGGCGCTCAACGAGCGGCAGAAGGCGGAAGGCAGCACCATCTTCGCCAATCCACGCAACTCGGCCGCGGGCTCGCTCCGGCAGAAGGATCCGACCATCACCGCCTCGCGCCCCCTCGGCTTCTTCGCCTATGCCTGGGGCGAGATGAGCGCGATGCCAGAGGGCACGCAGAGCGGCATGATCGGCTGGTTCGAGCGCTGCGGCTTCAGGACTAACCCGCTGACCAAGCTCTGTCACTCCGTCGAGGAACTGCTGGCGTTTCATCGTGCGATCGAGGAACAGCGCGCAAAACTCGACTACGACATCGACGGCGTCGTCTACAAGGTTGACCGCATCGATTGGCAGGAACGGCTCGGCTTCGTCTCGCGCACGCCGCGCTGGGGCATCGCGCACAAATTCCCGGCCGAGCGCGCCACGACGGTGCTGCGCGACATCGAGATCCAGGTCGGCCGCACCGGCTCGTTCACGCCGGTGGGCAAGCTCGAACCGGTCGGCGTCGGCGGCGTGATCGTGCAGAACGTCACGCTGCACAACGAGGACTACATCAAGGGCATCGGCAACAAGGGCGAAGTGCTGCGCGAGGGCCGCGACATCAGGATCGGCGACACCGTCGTGATCCAGCGCGCCGGCGACGTCATCCCGCAGGTGGTCGACGTCGTCCTCGACAAGCGGCCGAAGGCTGCCAGGGAATTCCAGTTTCCGAAGAAGTGCCCGTGCCCGTTGCACACCGATGTCACGCGCGAGGAGACGGCGGCGGGCGAAGAGGGCTCACGCGCTCGCTGCACCGGCGAGTTCGCCTGCCCCTATCAGAAGATCGAGCATCTGAAGCTGTTCGTGTCGCGGCGCGCCTTCGACATCGACGGTCTTGGCGAGAAGCAGCTCCAGTACTTCTTCGACGAAGGTTTTGTGAAGGAGCCAGCCGACATCTTCACGCTGGAAAAGCGCAACGCAAAGCTCAAGCTGGAGGACATCGAGGGTTACGGCGCAACCTCGGTGCGCAATCTGTTCGGCGCGATCGAGAGCCGTCGCAAGATCGCGCTGGAGCGTTTTATCTACGCGCTCGGCATGCGCCATATCGGCGAGACCACGGCGCTGGCGCTGGCCCGCGGCTACGGCTCCTGGGACGCCTTCCACGATGCCAGCCTGAAGGTCGCCAAGGGCGACGAGGAGGCGATGGCCGAGATGGACGCGCTCGACCAGATCGGCGAGACCGTGATCAAGAGCATCGCCGATTATTTCGGCGAGAGCCACAATCGCGGCATCGTCGAGCGGCTCACCAGGGAGGTCGAGATCATCGACGCGGAGAAGCCGAAGAGCAACTCCGCCGTCGCCGGCAAGACCGTGGTGTTCACGGGCTCGCTGGAGAAGATGACGCGCGACGAGGCCAAGGCCACCGCTGAGCGGTTAGGCGCAAAAGTGTCCGGCTCGGTGTCCAAGAAAACCGATCTCGTCGTCGCAGGCCCCGGCGCAGGTTCGAAGCTCGCGGAGGCCAACAAGCATGGCGTCAAGGTGCTGACCGAGGACGAGTGGCTGCAGCTGATCGGGGAGTGACTCTTCCCTTCTCCCCTTGTGGGAGAAGGTGGCGCGTAGCGCCGGATGAGGGGTTCTATTCTCGAGTTCAAGCTTTGAGAGGGGACCCGCGCGGAGAGAGACCCCTCATCCGGCGCGCTACGCGCGCCACCTTCTCCCACAAGGGGAGAAGGAAGAAGGCCTCACCGCGCCCGATCACATCATCCCGCTCTCTTCCTCTTCCGCCTGCTCGATCAGCGTCTCGCTCATCATGACCTCGCGGCGGGGGACGACGAAGATCATCGTGCAGGCGCAGAGCAGGGAGATCGCCAGTACCGCGGCGGTGAGCGGCAGCGTGGTCGCGGAATGGCCGCCGAGATAGGCGCCGAATTGCGACATCAGCGCGCCGATGCCTTGCTGGAGAAAGCCCATCGCACCTGATGCGGTGCCGGCGGCCTCGGGACGGATGCTGATCGCGCCGGCGGCCGAGTTCGCCATCACGAAGGCATTGCCGACCATCACGATCATCTGCGTGCCGAACAGCCAGGCGGGCGCCTCGTTCCAGCCGGTGAAGCTCCAGAGCAGGTTCAACAGGCTGCCGCAAAGCTGAAGCGCGAGGCCGAACCAGATCAACTTCTCCAGCGAGTGCCTGGGCGCGAAGCGCACGCAGAGCAGATTGCCGACGAGATAGGCAAAACCCGTCGTCGCGAACCACGCGCCGTATTCGGCGCTGGTCCTGCCCATCTGCGTCACCACGATATAGGGGCCGCCGCCGGCGAAGGTGAAGATGATCTGCGAGGCCAGCACCTGGCACATCACGTAGCCGACGAAGGCGCGGTTGCGGATCAGGATGCCGACATCGCCGCGAAAGCCGCTGCCGGCGGCGCGATCTCGGCGCGTCTCGGGCAGCGCGAATGCGATGCCGACGGCGACAATGATCGCGGCGACGGTGATGGCGTAGAAGATCGCGCGCCAGCCGAACGCTGTCTCGATCAGGCCGCCGCTGAGCGGAGAGACCATCTGCCCGATCATCAGCGCCGCGACCACGAGGCTGATCATCGAGGCGACGCGGTCGCGCTCGTAGATGTCGCGGATGATGGCGCGGCTCACCACCATGCCCGCGGCGCCGCCCAACGCCTGGAAAAAGCGCGCGGCGATCAGCTGCGGCAGGGTTTCCGCGAAGATGCAGGCGGCGCTGGCGACCACCATCAGCGCCAGTCCTCCGAGCAGCACCGGTCGCCGCCTGAAACGGTCCGACAGCGGGCCCATGATGAGTTGCGACAGCGCGATGCCGACCATGTACAGCGACACCGTCATCTGCGCGACCGAGATGTCGCTGCCAAAGGTCGTCGCCAGCACCGGCAGCGCCGGAACCAGCATGTAAAGCGAGATCGGCGCGATGCCGGTCATGACGACGAGCAGCAGCAACACCACGCGCGAGGTCGCGAGGTTCTTCGCCGTGTCCGGCGGCTGGCTGATCATGCCGTGCATGCGTGTCCGTCTCGTAGAAATTCGAATCGGACTGTAGCGCGCTCGCGCAAGACGCATATCGGCGTTTCGGAATGCGGCTATACGGATTCCGGGACGGTTATGATGAGGGCGCCATAGCGCCGATTGGGCGCGTTGCTCGCGTCAAAAAGTCGGTGTCATCGCCGGCTTGACCGGGCGATCCAGTACGCCGCGCTTCTTCGCATGCGTTTCCTGTCTCTGGAATACTGGATTCCCCGCCTTCGCGGGGCATGACAGCTGTGGTGGAGAAGCAGCCTTGCGCAAAGCGCGTGGAGCCATGCGGCTTTGCGACGACGCGCTTACGCCTTCAACTCCGCCGTGGCCTGGTCCAGCCAGGCCTTGGTCGTCTCGTCCAGCGCCGGCCGCACCTCGGCCCTGACGCGCGCGTGGTAGGCGTTGAGCCAGTCGAGCTCGTCCTTGCTGAGCATGCCGACATCGATCAGCCGGCGGTCGATCGGCGCCAGGGTCAGCGTCTCGAACGCGTTCATCGATTTTTCCGCGCCCTTGATATCGGCTTCGACCACCAGTTCGAGGTTCTCGATGCGGATGCCGAAACCGTCTGTCTTGTAGTAGCCGGGCTCGTTGGACAGGATCATGCCGCGCTTCAGCGGCGTAGTGCCGAGCTTCGAGATTCGCGCCGGCCCCTCATGCACGCTCAGATAGCTGCCGACGCCGTGGCCGGTGCCATGCTCGAAATCGACGCCGGCGGCCCAGAGATATTGCCGTGCGAGTGTGTCGAGCTGCGCGCCGGTGGCGCCGTCGGGAAAGATCGCCCGCGCAATCGCGATGTGGCCGCGCAGCACACGCGTGAAGCGGTCGCGCATCTCGTCGGTCGGCTCGCCCACGGCCATGGTGCGGGTGACGTCGGTGGTGCCGTCTTCGTATTGTGCACCTGAATCGATCAGCAGCAGATCGCCGGGGACGATCCGCCGGTTGCTCTTGCGGGTGACGCGGTAGTGCACGATCGCGCCATTCGGGCCGGTGCCCGATATGGTCGGGAACGACACATCTTTGAGCGCGCCGGTGTCGCGGCGGAATGTCTCCAGCGCCTCGACCGCGTCGATCTCGGTGAGCTTGCCGCTTGCCGCCTCGCGGTCGATAAAGGCGAGGAAGCGTGCCAGCGCCACGGCGTCGCGCCGGTGCGCCGATTGCGTGCCCTTGATCTCGGTCGTGTTCTTGACCGCCTTGAGCAGCGCGATCGGATCGCTGCCGCGCACCGGCTTGCCGCCGGCGCCCGTGATCAGCCGGCTGAGGGCGTCGGCCGCGGTCGCATTGTCGAGCGCGATCGATCCGCCGCTCTTGGCGAGCGCCATCAGCGTCGGCGCCATCGCATCGGGCTCGCGCACGTCGGCGGACTGCTCGAGATGGTCGCGGGTCAGATTTGAGAGCTTGCGGTGATCGATGAAGATGGTGGGACGGCCGTCCTTCGGCACCAGCGCATAGGACAGCGGCAGCGGCGTATGCGCGACGTCGGCGCCGCGGATGTTGAAGGTCCAGGCCACGGCATGGCTGTCGGACAGCACCAACGCATCGACGCCGAGCTTGCCGATCTCGCTCCTGATCTGCGTCAGCTTCTCGGCTTCAGTCACGCCGGCATGTTGCATTCCGTGCACCGTGACCGGCGCAATCGGCGGCTGTGGCCGGTCTTGCCAGATCGCATCGACCGGATTGCTGTCGACGGCGACCAGTTCGGCACCGGCCTTGGTGCAGGCGGCGGCCAAACGCTCGGCTGCTGCAAAAGTGTGCAGCCACGGATCAAATCCTAGGCGGTCGCCGGCCTTCAGGTGTGCCGACATCCAGCTTTCCGGCGGGGGATCGATCAGAGATTCCACGGCCCAGGCCCTTGAATCGACCTGCTTGGCCGCTTGGATCGTGTAGCGGCCGTCGACGAAGACCGCGGCCTCGTGCGTCAGCACCACCGCCAGTCCCGCCGAGCCCGTAAAACCGGTCAGCCAGGCGAGACGTTCTTCGGACGGCGGCACGTACTCATTCTGCTGCTGATCGGCGCGTGGAATCACGAAACCGGTCAGCTTGCGGCGGGCGAGTTCTTCACGGAGCGCGGCCAGCCGGGCTGTCAATGCGACGCCGGCCTCGGGCTCCTCGAATGTCTGGAAATGCGCTTCGAACATGGTGGATCACTTTAGGATCATGCGGATCAGTCCGCAATGTAGACGCATTTGAGGTCGCATCTGGCATGGACTGTGCTTGAACAAGTTCCATTCGAATTGAGTGGAGTACAGGATGCGGCAGTTGCGCTTCGTCCAGATGACAGGGAAATTCGAGCAAGTTGTTCATCTCAACGACGAGGGGACACTCGATGCCAGCGTTCACGTTTGAAAAGATTACGCCGCCGGTGCGCCGCGCCCCGGCTGCGGCAACACCGAAGAAACCGCGCGGCCTGATCAGCCAGATGATCGACCGTTTCGCCGAACGCCGCGCGAGGCGCGCCTCGCAGGCCGAGCGCGCGATGCGCCGGGACGAAGAGACGGCAAAGTAGCGGCATCTACGGCAGCAGCCGTACTCACCCCATCTTCCGCAGCAACAGGCTGCTCCATCCCTGGATTCGCATGTGCTTCAGAGGCACGAGGCCGCGCGCGCGGTAGGCGGCGATCACGGCGGGGACCTGGGGCGTCAACAGGCCGGAGAGGATGACGCGCCCGCCAGGGGCGAGGTGGCGCGTCATCGGGCCCGCCAATTGCCGTAACGGATTGGCAAGGATGTTGGCCAGCACCAGGTCGAACGGGCCGCGTCTGCCGAAATCAGCCGCCGCGAAGCCGATGGCGCGGATCACTCGCACATGGTGACCGACCTCGTTCAACACGGCGTTCTCGGCTGCCACCTTGACCGAGGCCGGGTCGATGTCGGAGGCCAGCACCGCGCGATGCAGCGCTTTCGCCGCCGCTATCCCGAGCACGCCGGTCCCGGTACCGAGGTCGAGCACGCGGTCCGGCCGGGTGCGTTTCAGGACATGGTCAAGCAGGAGTAAACAGCCGCGTGTGGTGCCGTGATGGCCAGTGCCGAAGGCGAGAGCCGCCTCGATCTCGATGGCGAGCTTGTTCGGGGCCACGCGGTCGCGGTCATGGCTGCCGTGGACGACGAAGCGCCCGGCCAGCACCGGGACGAGATCTTCAAGGCTCGACTTGACCCAGTCCCTGGCTTCGACGGTGTCGAAGGCCAGCGTGTCCGCGATCTCATTTCCTGCTGATGTTGCAACGAGTTCGCGCAGCCACGCCCGGTCCGGCGCGTGGGCGAAATGCAGCGCGACGTCCCACTGTCCGTTCGGCTGCTCGAAGGCGGCGACCGCCGCATCATCCTCGAAGAACATTTCGGTGAGGACGTCGACAATGCGCCTTGCGGCGATCTCGCTGCCGATCGAAAAACTGGCCCGATGGGTGGGGGAAGGTTGCATTCTCAGGTTCCGTCCGGTTCAATTTTTGGAACTTTTGTTCCCGATTTTTCTAATAACTTGCATTTATGAAGTTAACCCGACCGCAGGTTGTGCCACGTAGATTTGCGGGTGTTGGACGACCTGCACAGCTTGAAATGGAAAAGGAGGCGAGACTTGAAGCGCATGATTTTGAAATTCTGGACCGACGATTCAGGTGCAACCGCAATCGAGTACGGCCTGATCGCAGCCGGCATCGCGCTGGCGATCATCACCGTGGTGAACGGCCTGGGCACCACCATGAACGAGAAGTTCACTTCGATTAGCAGCTCTTTGAAGTAATTTCCGCCTCCCATTTCCGGGCGGGGCCAATTCTCCATAGCACTGCTTCGAGCCGCGCCCGTCGGGGGAATTGCCCCCTGGCGGGCGAAGTCGTTTTGGGGCAGAGGTTTTCACAGAATGCCCACAGGCGATCGGCTGGTTTGTCCGGACTTTGCCCACGGATTATCCGGCCGTTCATCCCCGGATTTCCACTAATTTGTACCAGGCTTGGAGGGACGTAACCCACCGCTCTTTCACAGCCCTGCCAACAGCCTGTCCACAGCTTATCCACCGGCTTATCCACGACTTCCGAACAGGCTGCGGTGATCCCTCAGGATCGCCTGCGCGGCGTTGTGGCCGGGGGCGCCGGTGACGCCGCCGCCGGGGTGGGCGCCGGAGCCGCAATGATAGAGGCCTCTCAGGGGCCCGCGATAATCGGCGTGACCCAGCATCGGCCGGGCCGAGAACAGCTGGTTCAGCGTCAGCGCGCCGTGGAAGATGTCGCCCCCCAACAGGCCGAACTGCCGTTCGAGGTCGAGCGGTGACAGGATCTGGCGGCCGAGCACACTTGTCGCAAAACCCGGTGCGTATTTGTCCACCGTCGCGATCATGAGGTCGGCAACTTCTTCGCGATGGTCGTCCCACGACTTTCCATCGGGAAGCGCCGGCGCGACATGCTGGCAGAACAAGCTCGCGACATGGTGTCCAGCGGGCGCGAGCGTGTCGTCGAGCGTCGAGGGAATCAGCATTTCCACGACGGGCTCTCGGCTCCAGCCGTGGGCCCGGGCGTCGAGAAAAGCGCGGTCCATGTAGCCGAGATCAGGGGCCAGGATAATGCCGGAGGTGAGATGATCGCCGTCGCACGGCAGCGCCGTGAAGGAGGGCAGGCGGTCCAGCGCCACGTTCATGCGGAAGGTGCCGGAGCCGTTCTTCCAGTGCCGGATGCGGTCGAGGAAGGTTTGGGGAAGCGCATCGGCGGCGACCAGCCGCGTATAGAGCAGCTTCGGATTGACGTTGGCTGCGACATATTTCGCGCGGATGGCCGTGCCGTTCTCCAGCGCCACGCCGACGGCGCGGTCGCGCTCGACGATGACCTCGCGCACGCCCGCATCGGTGTCGATCACAACGCCGCGGTCGCGTGCGGCGCGCGCCATGGCTTGCGTGATCGCGCCCATGCCGCCGATGGCGTGACCCCAGACGCCCTTCTTGCCGTTTACCTCGCCGAAGGCGTGATGCAGCATCACATAGGCCGATCCCGCGGCGTAAGGGCTGGCATAATTGCCGACGATGGCATCGAAGCCGAACAGCGCCTTGACCAGATCATGCTCGAAACGTTCGTCCAGCATCTCGCCGGCCGAGCGGGTGAAGAGATCGAGCAGGCTGCGGCTCTGCTCCAGCGACAGCCCACGCAGGATGTTGGCGCTCTGGAATGCGTTCACGGCTTCGCGGATCGAAGCCGTGCCGAAACCATCGAGCAGGTTTGGCGGCGCGCGCAGCACGAATTGCCGAAGCACGTCGGCGATATCTTCCAGCTCGCGCGAAAACCCGTCGAGCGCGTTTGCGTCATGCGCGCTCAGCCGCGCGACGGACGCCTGTGTCCGCCCCTCGCCGGTGAGCAGATAGCTGCCGTCGGGGGCGGGCAGAAAATTCTGCGCGCGCCGTTCGACGATGCGCAGGCCCTGTTCGGCCAGCTTCAAGTCGCGGATCACCTGCGGATTAAGCAGGCTCACGGTGTAGGCCGCGACCGAATTGCGGAAGCCGGGATGAAATTCCTCCGTGACCGCGGCCCCGCCGACCACCTTGCGGCGCTCGACCACGCGCACGCGCAAGCCGGCCATCGCGAGATAGGCCGCGCAGGTGAGGCCGTTATGGCCAGCGCCGATGATGATGACGTCGGTTTCGATCATGAAGGGGTCAAGCTGTTCCACGCTCATTCCCGGATGGTCTGAACGACCGGGCTCGGAACATCTGTATATCAAGCATTCCCCGCTGCAACATCACGAGACCCTTTATTGCCCGTTCAGGCGCCTTGTGCTCCATTGCGCGCGCCCGGCGCCCGCCGGGATATGCTGGAGCTTCCATGGATTCGATCGTGCAACCCGCCGCCACGGAGCAGCCGTCATCGTCACGCAACCGGCTGCTGCTGACGGTCTACACCGCCGCGATCTTCGTCAGCGCGCTGTTGCTGTTCTCGGTGCAGCCGCTGTTCACGAAGATGGTCCTGCCGCGGCTCGGCGGCTCGCCGGCGGTGTGGTCGGTGGCGATGGTGTTCTTCCAGTCGCTGCTGCTGGCGGGCTACGCCTATGCGCATTTGTTGATGCAGGTGAGGAACCGCATCGTTCCGGTGGTGGTGCATCTCCTGCTGCTGATTACAGCGTTCGTCACGTTGCCGCTC
Organism: Bradyrhizobium sp. WU425; assembly: GCF_021052305.1. Taxonomy (NCBI): domain Bacteria; kingdom Pseudomonadati; phylum Pseudomonadota; class Alphaproteobacteria; order Hyphomicrobiales; family Nitrobacteraceae; genus Bradyrhizobium; species Bradyrhizobium sp. WU425. The sequence continues at coordinate 2,292,845 of NZ_CP088089.1, forward strand.
GGCATCGCCTCGGCCTATGGCGATCCGCCCGCTTCGGGCTACGCGGTCTGGCTGCTCGGTCTGTTCGTGATCTCGATCGGGCTGCCGTTCTTCGCGCTTGCCGCCAACAATCCGTTGCTGCAGGCCTGGTTCGTCCGCACCGGGCATCCTGCCGGACACGATCCCTATTTCCTCTATGCGTCCTCCAACATCGGCAGCTTCCTCGCCCTGCTGTCCTATCCGTTCCTGCTGGAGCCGATGTTCACGCTGCACACGCAGAACCGGCTCTGGACCGGCGGTTACGGCATTCTGATCGTCCTGATCGCCGCCTGCGGCGTGCTGCTGTTGCGCTCGCCGAAACTGGCCATGGTCGATGCGCGAACCGAGGATTTGAATGCGCCGGCGCCCGGTCTCATGACGCGGCTGCGCTGGATATTCCTCGCCGGAGTGCCGTCCGGCCTGCTCATCGCCGTCACCGCGCACATCTCGACCGATGTTGCGGCAGCGCCGCTGCTGTGGGTGCTGCCGCTGTCGCTGTATCTCCTGACCTGGGTGGTGGTGTTCCAGTCGCGGCCGTTACTGCCGCACAAATGGATGCTGATGCTCCAGCCGGTCGCGATCGCGGGCGTCGTCTTCCTGCTGGCGTTCGGCGGCGAACAGAACCTGCTGCTGACGCTCGGCGGTCATCAATTGTGCTTCTTCGTCATCGCGATGGCCTGCCACGGCGAATTGGCGCGAACCCGGCCGGCCGCCAAATATCTCACCGGATTCTATGTCGCGCTATCGTTCGGCGGCATGGTCGGCGGCCTGTTCGCAGGGCTCCTTGCGCCGTTCACATTCTCCTGGATCGCCGAATATCCGATCCTGGTTGCGCTTGCCGCGCTGTGCCGGCCGCCCGCGAACGAGCGGCTGGCGGGCATCGTCAAATGGTACTGGCTGGCGCTTGCCGCGCTCGCCGTCGTGCTCGTTGTGCCGTCCACCACGACGGGCGGGCTATCGACCTGGTTCGAGGATCACCGGGTCTGGATGGCCGGCGGCGTCGGCGTGCTCGCCGCGCTGCTGGCGCTGGCGGTCAACGCCGGCCGCTGGAAGATATTCGCCACCGTCGCGCTCGCGCTGGCGTTGATCCGGGTTTATCCGGCGGACGAAGGCCGCGTCACCACGGTGCGCAGCTTCTTCGGCGTGCACAAGATCGTGGTGACGCCCGGCGGCTATTTCCACGTGCTGATGCACGGCACCACGATTCACGGCGCCGAGCGCTTCCTCAACAATGACGGCACGCCGGTCACCGGCCGGCCGGAGCCGATCACCTACTATCACAAGGACGGCGGCATCGGTCAGGCCGTGACCGCGATGCGCGAGCGCAAGGGCGCGCCGCTGAAGGTCGCGGCGATCGGCGTCGGATCGGGCACGCTCGCCTGCGCCGCCGAGCCCGGCGAGAGCTGGACATTCTTCGAGATCGATCAGTCTATGGTCGACGCGGCAAGCGATCCGAAGAATTTCCGCTACATCTCGAGCTGCATGCCGGGCCTGAAGCCGGTGATCGGCGATGCCCGCCTCACCTTCGCGAAGGAGCCGGACGGTGCCTATGATCTCATCATCGTCGATGCCTATTCGTCGGATGCGATCCCGATCCATCTTGCGACCGAAGAGGCGATGAAGATCTACAAGGACAAGCTCGCTCCGCACGGCGCCGTGGTGATGCACGTCTCCAACCGCCACCTCGATCTCGAGACGGTCGTGGTCGGTATCGCCGATGCCAACGATCTCAAGAGCTGGGTCTACAACGAGGATTCCGGGCGCGATGGTGACTACATCTTCTCGACCGACGTCGTCATCTCCGCCCGCGAGGATGCCGACGTCGGCAGGCTCGCATCGTCGAAAACATGGGAGCAGACCGAAGCCGACGACCGGGTGCGGGTCTGGACCGACGATTACTCCAACATTTTGGGCGCGCTGTACCGGCGCTTGCGGGACGGGGAGTAGGGCCCGCTTCTACGGCTCCACCGGCGTCCCCGCGGGCAACGCGATTGCCTTCTCGCCCGCGACCTGCCGCAACAAATCGGGCCTGTCGGAGATGATCCCGTCGACGCCGATCTCGATCATGCGCGCCATGTCTTCGGGTTTGTTGACCGTCCAGACCACGACACGCAGCCCGAGCGCATGGGCCTCGGCGATCAGTGCCGCGGTCACATCGCCGAAATAGGGTGACCAGACCGCGCCGCCCGCAGCCTTGATGGTCCGCGGCAGCGACCCGCCGTGATCGGCCGGGCTGAAGCCCGCCGTCCAATTGGTCGCCTTGTCCAGCGCCACCGTCTGGCCCGAGCCGCGCTGGAGCGTCAGGTACACCGTCGGCATCTTTGGTGCCCGCTGCTGGACGAGCAGCAGGGTCCGCCAGTCGAACGACTGGATCATGACGCGGTCGGAGAATTTCTCGGCTTCGATCACGCCGAGCAGCCTGGTGACGAAAGATTGCGGATCGAGCGTCTCGTCAGGATGGTTCGGATCGATCTTGGTCTCGACGTTGAAGCGCACGCGCGTATTGCCGGATTTGCGCACCAGCGCGAACAGCTCGCTCAAGGTCGGAATACGGGTCCCGGGCATGGCGCGCTGGTCGGGGAATTGCTTTTCGTAAGGGCTGTCTGACCGGATCTGGCCGACGTCATAGGTCCTGACGTCGGCGAGCCGCAGTTTCACGAAGGGCGTGCCGGGAGGCGTGACGTAGGCGCCGTTCGCATCCCGCGTGATATCAGGATTGAGCCCGCGCTCATGCGAGACGACGACTTCGCCGTCGGCGGTGATGCCGACATCGAGCTCCAGCGTGTCCACGCCGATCGACAGCGCGTTGGCGAAGGCCGGAAGCGTGTTTTCCGGCAGCAGTGCCCGCCCGCCGCGATGGGCCTCGAGGTCGAAAGCCGAATCAAATGCCATGGCCGGTCCCGCAATGAGAAGTGACAGTACGGTCAAGATCGTCGCAGCACGTGACGGCATGGCGGCTCGTGGGGCAAGGGAAAGGGGCCATATTTCAACGCGTTTTGGCGCGTCCGGCCGATTGTATAGGTTTTCGTGGCTGTTGAAACCTTGGGCGTCGGCTTGGGTTGCGGCCGCCGCGGGGGTATGTACTCATAGTCGGTGCCCTGGAATCCCGCCCGTGCAGCAGCAACGCGATCATCGAATTATCCGCAGCCGGCATTTTCGCCGGATGCAGCGCCGGCATTTCATGATCTTCGACGTTTTGCCCTTCGTCGGCACGCTGCTGGCGCTGGTCCTTCTGTTCTACCGCCCGATCGGCGCGATGGAGCTTGGCCTGTTCGTCGGCTTCTGGCTGGTCACCGGCCTCGGCCTTACCGTCGGCTATCACCGGCTCTTCACCCACCGCGCCTTCGCGACCTCCACGGCGATGAGTGCGATCCTGGTCGTGATGGGATCGATGGCCGGCCGCGGCCCCATGCTGTCCTGGGCGGCAATGCACCGCCGGCACCACGAATTGTCCGATCACGACGGCGATCTGCATTCGCCGCGGCTGCACGGCAAGGGCCCATTCGGCCGCCTGCGCGGCTTCCTGCACGCGCATTTGACCTGGATGATCGAGCACGATTATCCCAATGTTGCGCACTATGTCCCGGACCTGATGGCGGATCGCAGGCTGGTTGCAGTCAACAGCTACTATTACAGTTGGGTCGGTCTCGGCCTGGTGCTGCCGGCCGCGATCGGCGGCCTCGCCACGATGAGCCCGTGGGGCGCGCTGACCGGCTTGCTCTGGGGCGGCGTGGTGCGCATGTTCGTGGTCGAGCAGACCATGTCCGCCATCAACTCCGTCATGCATAGCTTTGGCGCGCAGCCGTTCGTCACCCGCGACGACAACAGCCGCAATCTCGGCGTGGTGGCCTGGCTTGCCTGGGGCGAGGGCTGGCACAACAACCACCACGCCTTTCCCTATTCCGCGGCCTTCGGCTTGCGCTGGTTCGAGTTCGATCCGGGCTTTGTCTTCATCCGGGCGCTGGAAGCGCTGGGACTGGCCTGGGACGTCAAGGTGCCGAGCGAGGAGAAGATTGCGCGACGCATGCTGCGGCAGCCGGGTGACGCTGCGCCCGACCTCGAAACGGGCTGAGCATCATCCGCCGGCTCACGCCGGCGATGGCGCGGCTGTGAACCGATGCTGTTCAACGACTATCCCTTTCTCCTGGTCTTCCTGCCCGCGGCGCTGCTGATCTATCGCTTGGCCGACCCCTATCCGGGCTTGCGTATCGGCGTGCAGGTCGCGCTGTCGCTCGCCTTCTATGCCTGGGGCAGCCCGTCCTTCATCCTGCTCCTGATCGGCTCGATCGCGATCAACTGGCTCGCCTCGGTTGCCTATGGGCGCGTGAAATGGCCGGCGCTGCTGACGCTGGTGATCGGGCTCGATCTCGCGGTGCTGGCGCTGTTCAAATACGCCAACTTCGTTCTCGCTAATCTGGGTCTCGTGCTCGGTGCGACGCTGCCGGTGCTCGACGTCGGGCTGCCGCTCGGCATCTCCTTCTTCACCTTCCATCACATCATGTATCTGGTCGACCTGAAGCGCGGCAGGGCGCCGCTCTATGCGTTCGACCGCTATGCGCTCTACATCGCCTTCTTCCCGCAGGCGATCGCCGGCCCCCTGGCGCGCTGGTCGGAGGTGATGCATCAGTTCGGCAGGCAGGTCTACGTTCCGGGCTGGCAGCGTCAGTTCTGCATCGCCACCTGCTTCATCGCGATCGGCCTGTTCGAGAAAATCGTGATCGCCGACGGCCTCGCGCATCTGCTCGATCCCATCTACGCGCAGGCCGCGAACGGGCCGCTCGCGGGCGGTGACGCCTGGCTCGTCTTCTGCTTCTCCTTCCAGATCCTGTTCGATTTCTCCGGCTATTCCGACATCGCGATCGGCCTCGGCCTGCTGTTCGGCGTGCAGCTGCCGTACAATTTCGATGCGCCGCTGCGCTCGACCAATATCCAGGATTTCTGGCAGCGCTGGCACATCACCCTGATGCTGTTCCTGCGCGATTACGTGTTTTATCCGCTGGTCAATCTGCGCCTGCTGCCGCGGCGCTGGCTGCCGGTGCAGTTTTTCGGCGCGATGATGATCACGATGGCGCTGTGTGGCCTCTGGCACGGCGCGAGCTGGACCTTCGTGCTGTGGGGCGTGCTGCACGGGCTTGCGCTGGTCGCCTGCACGCTGTGGCGTCGCTATGGCCCGGAGTTCCCGTCATGGCTCGGCTGGGCGCTTACCGTGCTGTTCGTGCTCGCGACCGGCGTGATCTTTCGTGCGGGATCGGTGGAGGCGGCCTGGCATGTCTTCGCCGGACTGGCTTCGCCGCTCCCGCTCGAGCGCGGAAAGCATTTGTGGCCGCTAATCGCAGCGCCGCTGTTCGCCTTCCTGCTGCCGGCGAGCCAGGACATCGTGGCGGTGCTCGCGCGCCGTCCCAATCCGTGGCTCGCGGGTTTTCTCGGTCTTGGGCTATTCGCATTGCTGCTTCACATGGGTGGTCGGGATCTCCATGAGTTCGTCTACTTCAAGTTCTGAGACCGATCCCGGCTGGGGCCGGAGCTTGCTGGCGTGTCTGGGCACGCTGATCGGGGCTGCGCTGCTGGTGCTCGCACTGATGGTGGCGGTCGATCCCTATGACAGCGGCAAGCTCGGCTTGCTCGGTATCGACGGCGTCGATAATCGTCTGACCCAGATCACGGCCGCGAGCCGCGCGCGGAATCCGGATTTCAATGCCGCGATCCTGGGCAATTCGACGGCGCAGATGGTCGAGCCGGCGGAATTGTCGCGCGCAACCGGCCTGCGGTTCGTGCAGCTCTACATGACCGGTGCATTTCCCCGCCAGGAGCTCGCAGTGCTGGACTTCTTCCTGCGGAATCACCGGGAGGTCGGCGCACTGGTGATCGTGACCGACCCTGGCTGGTGCACGCATGCACGGGCGAAGGAGGAGGGCGGCGTCCCGTTTCCCGACTGGCTCTATGACAGAAGCGTCGTCACCTACGCCGCACGGCTGATCTCCTGGCAGGCAATCGAGCACGCCTTTCAACGCATCAGTATCGGCCTTGGCCGGCGACCACGGATGAACCCCGACGGCTTTGTCAGCTACGAGGACATCTGGCCGCCGGGCCAATTCAAAGAAGTCGGCTGGCCCAGGGATCCGGCGCCGGCCTCGTCTGCCGAGATGCGGGCGACATTTCCCGAGATCGCTGCGCTGGCAGATATCGTCAGGGCATTGCCGGCCGATGTGCCCGTCGTCATCATCGTGCCGCCGACCTTGGCGACCACCGTGCCGAAGCCGGGTACGGAAGCCGCCCTGGAGCGCAGCGCCTGCGATGCCGCGCTGAAGAAAGTGGTCGCGGGCCGACCGCGCAGCAATTTCATCAGCTATCGCGTTGACAACACTCTCACGCGCGACCGCGCCAATTTTGCCGACTTCATCCATTATCGCCCAATCCTCGCGCGCAAGATCGAGCAGGGGATCGCCGTGAGCCTGCGCGATGGGGAGCGCGCGAAGATCGATTTCTGAATCGTCTCAGCCGAGCTGCTCGAAACCGCCATCGAGCCAGAGCTTGCGCGCCAGTTTGCGCTGGATCTTGCCGCTGGTGGTCTTCGGCAGCGTGCCGGGCCTGATCAGCGCGATGTGGCGCGCGAAGAGTTCGTGGTTGTCGGCGACGGCCTCGCGAATTCGGCCCTTGATCGCTTCGGTGTCGATCGAGTGGCGCGCGGTGCGCTCGATTTCCTGGACGATGACGAGCATTTCTTCGCCGGTCTCGTCCGGCACCGAGAACGCCGCGCCGCAGTTTTCGCGCAAAGCTCCATCGAGCGATTGCACCGTGCGCTCCACGTCCTGCGGATAATGGTTGATGCCACGGATGATGATGAGGTCCTTGATTCGTCCCGTGACGAACAATTCGCCTGTGACGTCGATGAAGCCGAGGTCGCCGGTGCGCAGCCACGCTCCGTCTTCGCCGGCAATCTGCGCATTGAGCCCCTCGCGCGTCGCCTCGTCGTTGCGCCAATAGGTGCGGGCAATATTGGCCCCACTCACCCATATCTCACCGACGAGGTCCGGGGGCAGCCGCGTGCGGTTGTCCGCGTCCACGATGGCGATCCGTTCGCCGGTGAGCGGGCGCCCGCAGCCGACGGCGACCTGTGTATCTTCGGCGTCGGAAGGCGCCTGCGCCGCATGCGCCTGCAGCGCCGTGCGGCTCACGCTGCGTGTGACATGACCGCCGCCACGGCGTCCGCCGGAAATCAGGAGCGTCGCTTCCGCCATTCCGTAGGCGGGATACATTGCGCGCGGATCGAAGCCGTGCGGCGCGAATGTCTGGATGAACCGCTCGATGGTTTCCGCATGCACCGGTTCTGCGCCGTTCAGTGCGATCCTGAGCGAGGACAGCTCGATGCCTTCCATCTGGTCGGCGCGATAGCGGCTGACGCAGAAATCGAAGCCGAAGTTCGGGCTGCATGCCACTTCCGCGCGATAATGCGCGATCGCGCGCAGCCAGCCGAGCGGCCGCTGCATGAACGCGTTCGGCGCCATCAGTACGCAGGTCGCGCCGACATAGAGCGCTTGCAGCGCGTTCAGGATCAGCCCCATGTCGTGATAGAGCGGCACCCAATTGACGTAAGTCGATTGCCGGGTGTTGCCGAGCGCGAGCCGGATCATCTCGAGATTGGCGAGCAGATTGGCGTGGCTCACCATCACGCCTTTGGGCGCGGACGTCGAGCCGGAGGTGTATTGCAGGAAGGCGATGTCGTCCGGCGCCGGCTCGGGTAGTTCGATTGTCTCACCTTCGGCCGCGGCGAGATCGACCTCGATCCAGCGAATGTGCTCATGCGCGAAGCGTGCCCGCAAATCACCGCGGAGCGCGACGGCCGAATTGGTCAGCGCCACCGCCGGCGTGCAATTGGCGAGGATCGCGGCGCTGGCATCGCGCGCGCCGTTTCGCCGCGGCATCATCATCGGCACGGCGATGATGCCGGCCATCAGACAGCCGAAGAACGCCACCATGAATTCGATGCCGGGCGGAAACACCAGGATGGCGCGATCGCCGGGACGCGCGGCCACGGTCAGTCGCGACGCGAGCGCGCCCGCGGCATCGTGCAGCTGTCGAAAGCTGAGGACAGCGTCCTCCGTCCCGCGATCGGAGACGAAGACATAGGCGCGGTCGTCGGCCTGCTCCGCCGCACGCCGGGCCAGCAATGCCACAAGCGAGCGGAAGGTTTCCATGGGTTGCGCCGACTTCAACCGCCCTCAGGCGGCGGGGCGGATTGCGCGCTTGTCGGCGAGAAACCGCGACAACGCCTCAACGGTCGGATGGTCGTAGAAGTCGTCCGTCGATAGCTCGAGGTCGAGCTTCTCCTCGAGTTCCATCATCAGGTAGACCAGCATCGCCGAATCGAGGCCGAGGCGGCTGAATTTCGTGCCGATATCGACGCGGTCGCTCGAAATTCGCAGGATATTTGCCAGGGCGGTAACGCAGAAATCCGAAATCTGCTCGCGTGTCATGTCATGTCCCAGAAACAATGGGAACGACAATAGGGGCGACCCCCTGGTTGTCAATTTGGTCGGAACGCCGCTGCGTTGAAGGTTGTGGACTGTTGCTTCCTTGCGTCGGCCGGTGCCCAATCCGTGCACAAGGCTGGCGTTATTTCCTGCGGTCGATTGCGGCAAGCGCCCGTCGCGGCAGCGGCTTTCTGATTCGCTGGCGCGGCAACGCCGCGTCCAGATAGGTCAGTTCTGGTAGTAATAGCCCCGCGGTTGGTAAACCTGCCGGGGCTGCGGCTGATAGTAGGTGCCCTGCTGGCCGTAGCCCTGATTGTAGTATTGCTGCGGCTGCGGCTGCGGCTGATAGACCTGTGCGTCATAGAGCGGGCGGCTGCCGCGCGGCGCGGGGTAGCGCGCGCCGGTGTCGCTGCCGTCGGCCGGATAGATGTAGTTGTCGTCTTGCGGCATGTAGCGGCGGGCAGGTGCGGCCTGAGGCGTCAGGTTCACGGGATCGCCTGATGTGGCGTACTGCTCTTCGGCGGGCTGCGGCGCGCGGGCCACTGCCGTGGGATTGCGGCCACGCGGATTGCGGGCGAGCGCCACCTGCGCCGAGCCGGTCAGCGTTACCGTGGTGTTGAGCACGCCCTGCTGCTGCACCAGCGCGTAGAGCGTGGTGGCATTCTGGCGCGACAGCCGCACGCAGCCATGCGAGGCGGGCGTGCCGAGCCGGCCGACCGAGTCGGTGCCGTGGATGGCGTGCCCGACCTTGGTGAAGAAGATCGCGTGCGGCATCGGCGCGTCGTCGAATTCCTTGGAATAGTGATCCTCTTCCATGCGGAAGGCGCGGAACGCGCCGTTCGGCGTCTCCCGCGAGGGGATGCCTGTCGACACCGGCCAGTGGTAGCGCGCGACGCCGTCGACGGCGACGGTCATCTGCTGATTGTCCTTGTCGACGGTGATGTCGACCTTGGCCTGCGCGGCGCCCGCGCTCAAAAGCATCAGGGAGGTGAAAGCAATAAAAAACGAACGCATCTGACTCGTGGCCTCCGGCCTGTTCATAGTAGGCGCCGCGGCTCTCCGTCCCCCGGCGTGCATTATGCCTGCAATCGCGCTTTCGTTCCAGCGGCCTGCAAAGCTAACCTTATTGCCATCGTTAACGGGACGCCCGGCGTAAGCAAGGCCGCTTTGTGCCGCAAAGCGAGCGGCAGCGCTGACATTTTCGCGAGCGGGAGATGCGTTCACAACGCCGACAATTCATCACAATGGTGCAACCATCCGGGGCGCAACCATTTGGCCGCATCGGCGTTGACGATCGCTGCCTCGACCGGCCGCTTCCGCGGCCGGTTTTACCTTTGGGAATGAAGATGAACAAAGTTTGCGTCGCCGCCGCTTCTCGGCCGGCTGGTCTGCCTTTCCGTGTGCTCTTCGCTGGCGCCGCCGTTCTGGCCGCGCTGTCCTGCGTCCCCCAGCCTGGCCATGCCCAAGGCATCGTTCGGGGCGCCCAGGAAGGTTCTTACGAAGGCAACCGGATCGCCGGCCCCGTCGGCGGCGTGGTTGGGGGCGCGGTCGGCGCCGGTGTCGGCGGTGCCGTCGGCGCGGTCGAGGGGGTGTTCGGCATTCCCCATCGCGGCCACCGTCGGTGTCGCGGCTATTACGACGGATACAACCGCTTCCACTGCTATCGGTAGAGCTTGCGATTCCGGGGCGCGCGCGTGCCCCCCGGAATGACGGCCGGATCAGTTCTTCAACCGATATCCCGTGCGGAAAATCCACCAGATCACGACCAGGCAGATCACCAGGAACGCCGTTGTCATGCCGATGCTGACGGCCATGCTGACGTCCGCGATCTCGTAGAAGCTCCAGCGGAAGCCGGAGATCAGATAGACGACCGGATTGAGCAGCGCCACCGTGCGCCAGGCGGGCGGCAGCATGTCGATGGAATAGAAGCTGCCGCCGAGGAAGGTCAACGGCGTCACCACCAGCATCGGGATCATCTGCAGTTTTTCGAATCCGTCGGCCCAGATGCCGATGATGAAGCCGAACAGGCTGAACGTCACCGCCGTCAGCACCAGGAAGGCCAGCATCCAGACCGGATGATGGATGTGCAGCGGCACGAACAGGCCAGCCGTGGCGAGGATGATCAGGCCGAGGATGATCGATTTGGTCGCGGCCGCGCCGACATAGCCGAGCACGATCTCGAAATAGGAGATCGGCGCCGACAGGATCTCGTAGATCGTGCCGGTGAATTTCGGGAAGTAGATGCCGAACGAGGCGTTGGCGATGCTCTGCGTCAGCACCGAGAGCATGATCAGGCCCGGCACGATGAAGGTGCCGTAGCTGACGCCCTCGACCTGGCTGATGCGCGAGCCGATCGCGGCGCCGAACACCACGAAATACAGCGAGGTCGAGACCACCGGCGAGACGATGCTTTGCAGCAGCGTGCGCCAGGTGCGCGCCATTTCGAACAGGTAGATGGCGCGGACAGCGCGGTAGTTCATGACGCCCTCACGAGATCGACGAAGATGTCCTCGAGCGACGATTGCGTCGTGTCGAGATCGTTGAAGCGGATGCCGGCGGTACGGAGATCGCCGAGCAGGCTGGTGATGCCGGTGCGCTCGCCCTTGGTGTCGTAGTCGTAGACCAGCGTCGCGCCGCCGTCGCAGAGGTCGAGCTCGTATTGCCTGAGGCTCTCCGGCAGCGCATCGAGCTTGCCTTGCAGATGCAGCGTCAGCCGCTTCTTGCCGAGCTTCTGCATCAAGGTGGCCTTGTCCTCGATCAGCACGATCTCGCCCTTGTTGATGACGCCGATGCGGTCGGCCATCTCCTCGGCTTCCTCGATGTAATGCGTGGTCAGGATGATGGTGACGCCGGATTGCTGGAGCGTGCGCACCACCTCCCACATGCCCTTGCGCAGTTCGACGTCGACCCCGGCGGTCGGCTCGTCCAGGAACAGGATCTGCGGCTCGTGCGACAGCGCTTTGGCGATCATCACGCGACGCTTCATGCCGCCGGAGAGCGTGATGATCTTGCTGTCCTTCTTGTCCCACAGCGAGAGGTCTTTCAGCACCTTCTCGATATGATCGGGGTTCTTCGGCTTGCCGAACAGCCCGCGGGAGAAGCTCACGGTCGCCCACACGCTCTCGAAGGCATCGGTGTGCAATTCCTGCGGCACCAGCCCGATCAGCGAGCGCGCCTTGCGATAGGAGGTCTGGATGTTCTCGCCGCCGACGAGGACCTTGCCTTCGCTCGGATTGGCAATGCCGCAGATGATCGAGATCAGCGTGGTCTTGCCGGCGCCGTTGGGGCCGAGCAAGGCGAAGATTTCGCCGCGCGTGATGTCAAGATTGACGTTCTTGAGCGCCTTGAAGCCGGACCCATAGGTCTTCGACAAATTGGCGACGGAAATGATGGAGGACATGATGGCCGCAAGTCTGAGGGGCTAAGGCTGGGGAGGGGAGGCTGGAACCTACCGGGAGGGGCGGGTCAGCGGAGCCCTGACATAGGAAGGCCCTTGCGCGGCTGCAATTAGCGGGAGAAAAATGGCCTCGAAACAGCTCCTTCCGTGGCAGGTTTCGGGCAAGTGTTGCGCGATGGTCACGGCTTGATGCTAAGATCGTCGTTCACGCGGCTCTTTGTTGCGTCTGCGAGCAGGCCATGGCTACGATTCCGGCCGAAGCATATTCCCAGGGAAAAGATCGATGAGACCGAACGGCCGTCACACCGCTGGCGTCAGCCAGTTGTCCGCCCTCCGTGCCTGGGCGATGGGCCTGCTCCTGCTGTCAGCTGTTGCCATCAGCCCGACCACCGCCAAGGCGGCGCCAAGCCAGGCTGCCGTCGCGACCACGCATGTCTACCTGCTCCGCGGCGTGCTCAACATCTTCTCGCTCGGGCTCGACACGATCGGCGCCCGGCTCCAGGCGCAGGGCATCCCGGTGACCGTGGCGAATTTCGTGTCCTGGTCCTCGCTCGCGGATGAGGCCGCGACCGCCTACAAGGCCGGCCGGCTCAAGACCATCGTACTGGTCGGGCACTCCTCCGGCGCGACTGCGCTGCCAGACATGATCGCCAAGCTCAACCGTCTCGGCGTGCCCGTGAAACTCGCGATCGGGCTCGACTCCGTGTTCAAGACCAAGCTGTCGACCGGCGCGGAGCGCTACATCAACATCTATATCGGCGACGGCCCCGGCGAGCCGGTGAAGCGCGCGGACGGTTTTCGCGGCAAGCTCGACAATGTCGACGTCCGCGGCTCCGGCGTCGGCCACATCTCGATCGACAAGAACGAAGCGATCCAGCGCCGCGTGATTGCCGAGATCGACGCCGCAATCATGCGATCGCGCGCACCGGCTCCGGTTGCCGAACCCGGCGCGCCCAGGTCGGCGCGCTCGGCGGCGGCAACGGCTCCCCGGAATTAAGCCGTTCGCCGCAAGCAGGTGAATTGACAATGCCGCCGTCACGCCGACGGCGGCATTGTCGTATCTGCACAAGCCAAGCTCGATCACCCGCCGGTCGAGGAAGGGAACTCGGCGTACGATCTGGTGTTGTTACAGCATGACAAGCGGACGAAACGTCGGCCCCATGGCGGTTCAGCCCGAGCGGACGTGGGCCGGTCGGCCTGTTTCCGAAAATGTCCTTGAGAAAAAGCCGCAGCCTCAATCGAGCCAGTTGAGCGCGACGCGAGCCGGCTTGTTAAGACAGCACGCGCTGCGGACGCAGCGTGCGTTGCTCGCCGGCAACAGCGACGGCCGCAAGAGTTCCTCGAAATGCAAGAGTTCCTCGAATTGACAGGCCGGCCTTCCGGTGTGCCGTCTGTCTGGGGCCAGTCCACGTGAAGATCTTTCAGTGCCCGTCATGCCGCCATCCTGTCTCGTTCGAGCACATCGCGTGCGCGAATTGCAGCACTGAGCTGGCGTTCGACTCCTCGCGCATCGAGATGACTAGGCTTGCATCCCATCAATCTTGCCGTAACCGCGAGATCATCGGCTGCAACTGGTGTGTCGAGGGCGCGGACTGGTATTGCGGCTCGTGCCGCCTCACGCGCACAATTCCAAACCTCGGCAGCACCAGAAACATCATGCTATGGCGCCTTATGGAGGAAGCCAAGCGCCGTCTTCTCTATGATCTCAGTCGCCTCAAGCTTCCGCTCGCATCGCGCAACGGCGCAGAATTGGCTTTCGACATTCTTTCGGACGAGGTCGGTCCGATCGTGACGGGGCATCTCTCGGGCCTGATCACGCTCAACCTTGCGGAGGCCGACGATGTCGAACGAGAATCTCGCCGCGTGGCGTTCCGGGAGCCGTACCGCACGCTGCTCGGGCATTTCCGGCACGAGATCGGTCACTTCTATTGGGACCTGCTCGTCGACGGCACGACATTCCAGGCCCCGTTCAAGCTGATCTTCGGTGACCAAGCGCAGGACTATCAGGCCGCGATCAACTCCTATTACAGCCGCGCCGATCGTTCATACGACCGAAGCGGCTTCATCAGCGAGTACGCCACGTCCCACCCCTGGGAGGATTGGGCGGAAACGTTCGCGCATTTCCTGCATATCGTGTCGACGCTCGACTCGCTGGCAGGTTTGCCGTTGGCGCTGGACGAGCGCGCCCGGCAGACCCTGACGGATCCCTATCTCGAGAGCGACTTCGAGGCACTCCTGGCACTCTGGATGCCGCTTGCTCGCAGCATCAACGAACTCAACCGCTCGCTCGGGATGAGCGATGCATATCCCTTCGACATATCGCCGGCGGTCAAAGGCAAGCTGCATCTCGTCCATATGGCGATCAGCGCATTCCGCGCTCAGCAGAGCCTGGCGGCGTAACTCTCGCGGAGGACAGCCCCCGTTACGTCAGGAAGGTACGAATGCTGTCCGCGATTTCCTTCGCGTGCGTCTCCAGCGCGAAATGACCGGTGTCAAAGAACTGCACCACGGCGTTCGGATTATCGCGCTTGAACGCTTCGGCGCCGGGCGGAATAAAGAATGGGTCGTTCTTGCCCCAGACCGCGAGGAACGGCGGCGTGTGCTTGCGGAAATAGTCCTGGAAGGCCGGATAGAGCGCGACGTTGCTCTTGTAGTCGCCGAACAGGTCGAGCTGCACGTCGTCCGAGCCCGGGCGCGCAAGGTAGAAATTGTCGAGGTTCTGGCCGTCCGGTGACACGGTCATCGGATCGGGGACGCCATGCGTGTACTGCCAGCGCGTCGCTTCCGGCGTGAGGAGCGCGCGTAGCGCGTCGCGATTGGCCGGCGACGGATCCTGCCAATAGGTCTTGAGCGGAGTCCAGTCGTCGCTGAGCCCTTCCTCGTAGGCGTTGCCGTTCTGTGAGATGATTGCCGTGATCCGCTCGGGGTGACTGAGCGCAAGCCGGAAACCAGTCGGCGCGCCGTAATCGAAAACGTAGACCGCGAAACGGTCGAAGCCGATCATTTCGGTGAAGCGTTCGATCACGCGCGCGAAATTGTCGAACGTGTAACGGAAGCTTTCGCGCGAAGGCATGTCGGATTGGCCGAAGCCGGGAAGGTCGGGCGCCACGATATGAAACCTGTCCGCCAGCAGCGGGATGAGGTCACGAAACATGTGGCCTGCGCTGGGGAAGCCGTGCAGCAGCAGGAGTTTTGGCGCTCCGACACGACCGGCCTCGCGATAGAACACCTTGAAGCCCTCGACATCCGCGGTGCGGTACGCGATTGCGGCCATGACATTCTCCATCTTAGTAACCACTAAATTGCCTACTAAGAGGTTACGTCCCCTTACCGTAACTTGTCAACGCCGTTCTATCAGGTTATCCGAGTCCATGCTCCCGACCGGCCAAGGACCGCTCATGGACCGCCCGCCCGCCATGTTCATCGCCGACTCTCTCGGCCTCGACTTCCTCAACTCGGTGGCGACGCCGCTCGATACGCCGGTCGACTGGATCGATGATGGTCATGGCCTGATCGACTGGCTGGCGCAGGCGAAGCTGGTGCCCGCGGATGATCTGCACGCGCTGACGGCGCGCGCCACGCCGGAGGAGCTGGACAAGGTTGCGGATCAGGCGCGCGCCTTGCGCGAATGGTTCAGGGGCTTCGTGCGCAAGCATGCAGGCCGACCGCTCACGACGGATGCATTGCGGGAGCTCGATCCGTTGAACAGCCTGCTGGAGCGCGACGAAGCGTTCAGCCGGATCGAGCCGGGCCATGCCGATGGCGGCGCTCTGGCATTGCGAATGAGGCGGCGCTGGCGATCGCCGGAGGCGCTATTACTGCCGGTTGGCGAAGCCATGGCGAAGTTCGTTTGCGACGAGGATTTTTCGAACGTCAAGGCGTGCGAGGGGCACAACTGCACCATGCTGTTCGCCGACCACACGCGCAGACGCGCGCGGCGATGGTGCATCATGGCGGTCTGCGGGAACCGCGCGAAACAGGCCGCACACCGCAGCAGGCTCAAGAGCATGCAGTGATTGAGGGGCGAGATGCTGGAATGAGCGCGGATCGAGCCCCGGTTCCGTGCCCCAAATTCCACCCAATCGACCGTCACTAAGCGCCTTTGGGGGAGGCTGCAGCCTCCCGGAGTGGGACTGCTGGACTGATGATCGATTTGAGGCGACTTCTCGCGCTGGCAGCCGTTGCGCTGCTCGCCTTGAGCACCGGGACGACCGCTGCCTCACCTGCCAAGACGAAGCCCGCCGCGGCCGCACCCGTCGCGCCGCCGCCCCCACTGTTCGAGCCATTGCCGCCGCCGAAGATCTACCTGTTCCGTGGCGCCATGGGGCCGTTCTTCTCCACCGGCATGGACCGGCTCGAAGAGAAGCTGACGCAGGCCGGCTTTTCGGCCAACGTCTATGAATTCACCATCTGCCGATGGATCGGCGATCGTGCCATCTCCAGCTACAAGGAAACGCCGGCGCCGATCGTGCTGATCGGGCATTCGATGGGCGGGCTTTGCTCGATCGTCATTTCGGAGATGGCGGCCAAGGAGAACATCCCGATCAACCTCGTCATCACCATCGATCCCGCGCATGCCACCGGCGACGTGCCGCTCAATGTCGAGCGCTTCATCAACATCTATCTCTCCGACAGCGTGCTCGGCGGCGGCAACGTGGTCGCGGTGCCGGGCTATCGCGGTCACTATGCGAGCTATGACCTGAAGGAGAACGCGCGGGTCAGCCACATCAACATCGAGAAGTCCGACGACATCCACCGTCAGATCGTCGACATGGTCACGCAGTTGCCGCGCATTCCGCCCCAGACGCAGGTCGATGCCGTGCCGCTGCGTTATCTCGTGCCGGCGAATACGCTGGTCGAATTGTGGGACAGTGGCGTGCGGCTACCGGTGCGCCGCGGCGACACCATGGAGAGCATCGCGGCAGCCAATCGCGTGCCGCTGTGGTCGCTGGCGCAGAGCAACTCGCTGCCGGAGAACGCGACGCTCACCCCCGGCCAGTCCATCATCGTTCCACGCCACCTGACGCCGCCGGAGCCGACAGCCGCTATGGCGAACCCGCCGCCGGGACGGCGGTAAGCAGTCAGCAACGGAGATGGTCGGGATGGGCTTGATGCAGGCACCATCCCTCGCGGCACCTGTCATTCACGCATCTTGTGCCGCGGCAGCCATCTTGATGCGGGTGTCGCCAAGGAGGAGCGAGCCGTGGCGGAAGCCCGGCCCGCCGGGCGATAGGGCGCGGCGAGAAGCATCATAAACAAGGCCCTGTCAGCCGCATATTTGGCAGCGGGTCGGCCATTTTCGAAGCCGTGCATGACCAGGCGTCCTTCCGTCGTGCAGACACGCCATCGCCATGTCCTTCGACCGCACTTCTTCAGGAACACTTCGAATGTCGGGAGGTGTTCGGGCATGTCGATCACCCGTGCCGGCTTGCCGTCAGGCGCGTGGTGGCGTTCCCCATCGCCCGGCTCGGAGCCTGAAAGGTGAGCGGAAAGGCGGAGACGGCGAGCTTCTCGATCGCCGAGCGCTCCTCGGACACACGTCTCTCGATGAACCGCCGTTCGAACTCGGTCAGCTCGGTCTTGAGCAACCGCTGATAGCGGCTGATGTTGCTGCGGTGGCCGCGCAACAAGGCCAGCTCTTCATCAAGCATCATCGCAATCCCCGTTGAGCTGTCGTTGCCTAGGCTGCGAGGCCGGTTCGTTCGACGGATCGCGTGCGGACCGGCTTGCCGCCCGGAGGGCCCTTCGGATGGTGGTCGAGGCTCGCGAGCGCTTCCAGAATTTCGTCGATGGTGACGGCTTTGTCCGAGCCGGGCAGCTCCCGCAATGTCGGGCTCGAGGCGACACTGGCTGCGTCCGAAGCCCAGGACGCTAGGATCGCGCGCTTCTCGCCGATCGACAAAGTTGGATCGGCTATGACGTCGCGGGGATGATCATAGACGGAGCCAGGGTGCAATATCGCGTTCAGATCGATGATGTTGTCGGCATGATCGAGCATGAGAGGTCCTCCTCCTTTCTCTAAAACCTCTGACTTGCATTCGGGTACGCGATCGAAGGCCATGGCCCATCCCGCCCGACGATCGGGCGGGATCACCGGGCCTCCGACAGACCGAATTCAGGCGGCTTTGCCCTCGAGTTGATGCACGTTGCCGGACGGCGCGGCATTGATCGCAATTCGCCGCGGCTTCATGGCTTCAGGGATTTCCCGGACCAGTTCGATCTTGAGCAGGCCGTTCTCGAACGAGGCGCTGTGCACCTGAACATACTCGGCCAGGTTAAACTGCCGCTTGAACGGCCGCGCGGAAATGCCCCGGTAGAGATACTCGCGTTCGGTTCTGTCCGGCTTGTTTCCCTCGACGGTCACCGCATTCTGCTCGGCCGTCACCGCGACCTCGTTGGGTGAGAAGCCCGCAATCGCAAGCGAAATCTGGTAGCGATCCTCGCCGAGACGTTCGATGTTGTAGGGAGGATAATTGTCCTCGCCGGCACGCTGTGCCGTTTCAACGAGGTCGAAAAGGCGGTCGAAGCCAACGGTCGAACGCCACAAGGGAGAGAAGTCGTAAGTGCGCATAGCCAGATCCTCCAAGGAGCAAAATGGATACGAACGACACCGGACACGACCGGTGCCCGTCTCAGCTTCCCGACCCTACAGGCGTCGGGAACGCCACCTCTCGGCGGCAGCGGAAAAATAAAAAAAGCCCGTTTTGGTTTCAAGACGGGGGCTCAAAATTTTTCGGAAACCCTGGCGCCTCCCGCTGACGTAGCTCGGATTACACGTTCGATCCGTGGATCGCTTCGATCACGGCATCGGTCACGTCCTTCGTCGTCGCCTTGCCGCCGACATCGGGCGTCAGCACGCCGGCCGCGCAGACGCGCTCCACCGCCGCCATCAACCGCACCGCCGCGTCCGTCTCGCCCAGATGCTCCAGCATCTGTGCGCCGGTCCAGAACGTCGCGACCGGATTGGCGATGCCCTTGCCGGTGATGTCGAAGGCCGAGCCGTGGATCGGCTCGAACATCGAGGGGAAGCGGCGCTGCGGGTCGATATTGGCGGTTGGCGCGACGCCGAGGCTGCCCGCCAGCGCCCCGGCGAGGTCGGATAGGATGTCGGCGTGCAAATTGGTCGCGACAATGGTGTCGAGGCTCTTCGGATGCAGCGTCATGCGCACCGTCATGGCGTCGACCAGCATCTTGTCCCAGGTCACATCGGGGAATTCGGCCGCGACTTCGGCTGCGATCTCGTCCCACATCACCATGCCATGGCGCTGCGCGTTCGACTTGGTCACCACGGTCAGGAACTTGCGCGGGCGCGACCGCGCCAGCTCGAATGCATAGCTCATGATCCGCGTCACGCCGACGCGGGTGAACACCGCGACCTCGGTGCCGACCTCTTCGGGGAGACCCCTGTGGGCGCGGCCGCCCATGCCGGCATATTCGCCCTCGGAATTCTCGCGCACGATCACCCAGTCGAGGTCGCCGACGCCGACATTGCGCAGCGGCGAGGCGACGCCCGGCAAGATCTTGGTCGGCCGCACATTGGCGTATTGGTCAAAGCCCTGGCAGATCGGCAGCCGCAGGCCCCACAGCGTGATGTGATCGGGCACGTCGGGCGCACCGACCGCGCCGAAATAGATCGCGTCGAATTTCTTGAGCTCCGTGAGACCGTCGGCCGGCATCATCACGCCGTGCTTCTTGTAATAGTCCGAACCCCAGTCGAAGGTCTTGATGTTGAAGGCGAGGTCACCGCTGCGGTTGGCCAGCGCCTCCAGCACGCGGACGCCGGCGGAGATGACCTCGGGGCCGATGCCGTCCGCGGGGATCGCTGCAATCGAATGGGTGCGCATGAAGGGCTCCGTCCAGATGTCGGTGGGGTTGCGTAACGCTAGCGAACCTAGGGGCCGGGACTCAATCGGCGCTGGTTTATACAAAAAAATGATATAATCCCGTCACAGGATCAGAGGACCGGTGGATGGAATTGCATCAGTTGCGATGCTTCGTGGCGGCGGCCGAGCAGTTGCATTTCGGCCACGCGGCGCAGCATCTCCAGATGCTGCCCTCCGCGCTGGGCCGCCAGATCAAGCTGCTGGAGCAGGATCTGGACACGCGACTGTTCGCACGGACGACGCGTGCGGTGTCGCTGACGGAAGATGGCGCGACGCTGCTGCGTGATGCCCGTGCCATCCTCGCCCGCGTCGAGGCGGTCGAGACCAACCTGCGCAATCGCGCGCGCGCGGGGGCTGCTCGAAAACTCCGGGTCGGCGCCATCGACAGTGCCGCGGCGGGGCTGTTACCGGCGCTGCTGCGCGATTTTCGCGCAAAGCATCCCGATATCGCAGTGCAGCTCCTGGAAGAGAAGACCGTCCGGCTGCTGCCAAAGATCCTGACCGGCGCGCTCGATCTTGCCTTCGTGCGTCCACCGGCTCAGCGGGACAAGCGGCTCGAATTCCGCGATCTGCTGCAGGAAACAGCCATCGTGGCCTTCCCGCAGCGCCACGCGCTGGCCAAACGCAAGTCGATCACGCTGGCGGAGATCGCCGAGGAGGCGATGCTGGTGCCGGATCGTCGCTCGCGGCCGCACAGCCACGACCTCACGATAAGACTATTCGAGCAGGCAGGCCTCACGCCGCGCGTCGTGCAGGTCGCCGACGAGAAGCAGACCATCATCAATCTCGTCGCAACCAGGCTCGGGGTCGCGATCGTGCCGCGCTGGACCATGCGGATGGCGGTGTCAGGCGTGCGCTTCGTGCCGCTGCGGCCAAAGCAGATCGGGCCCGTCGGCCGGCTGCCGCTCGCTGCCGCATGGCTGCGCGGCTCGCGCGACCCCGCCCGCGACGCAATGCTCTCCGTGCTCGAGACGCGCCTGCGCAGCTATGCGCGCGACGCCTGAGGCGCTATGACATCGACTTGGCGAGAGGGGTGATGCGATGGCTGAATGGACAGCTTCGAACGAATTGCGGGTTGCCGTCGCGGGGCTCGGCTCGATCGGCACCAAGATCGCCGCCGCGCTCGATCAGGGCATCGAGGGATTGACGCTCTCCGCCGTGGCGGTGCGCGATCCCGCAAAGCATCAGAAATTGCTCGGCAGCCTGCGTCGTCCGCCATCCGTATTACCGCTCGACCAGCTTGGCGACGCCGCCGACATCGTCGTCGAATGCGCCCCGAGCAGCCAACTCCGCGCGATCGTCGAGCCCGCGGTGAAACGCGGCAGGGCCGCGGTCGTTGTCAGCGTCGGTGGGCTGCTCGACAATTTTGATCTCGTCGATCTCGCCCGGGCCAATGGCGGCCGCATCCTCGTGCCGACCGGCGCGCTGATCGGGCTCGACGCCGTCAACGCCGCCGCGATCGGCACAATTCACTCGGTGAAGATGGTGACGCGCAAGCCGATCGACGGCTTGAAGGGCGCGCCGTTCATCGTCCAGAACAACATCGATATCGACAATCTGCGCGAGCCGCTCAAGCTGTTCGAGGGGACCGCGCGAGAGGCAGCGAAAGGCTTTCCGGCCAATCTCAACGTCGCGGTCGCGCTGTCGCTCGCGGGCGTCGGGCCGGATCGCACCCAGGTGCAAATCTGGGCCGACCCGACCGTGACGCGCAATGTTCATCGCATCGAGGTCGAGTCGGATTCCGCGCGCTTCTCGATGTCAATCGAGAACGTCCCCTCCGAGAATCCCAAGACCGGGTTGATCACGGCACTGTCGGTGATCGCGCTGCTCCGTAAGCAGCGCACCACGCTTAGCGTTGGAACATAACCTTCAAGCGCCCGTCACGCGCCAGATCACGTTGCCGACGTCGTCGGCCATCAGCAGCGATTTCTTGTCGGGACCGATCACGACGCCGACCGGACGGCCGTAGGATTCTTTCTCGTCCGGCGCGAGGAAGCCGGACAGGATGTCGCGTGCTGGACCCGAAGGCTTTCCGTTCTCGAACGGGATGAACACCAGCTTGTAGCCGGACAGCGTGCTGCGATTCCACGAGCCGTGCTGGCCGATCGCCATGCCGTCGGGGAAGCCCGGCAGCGTGCCCGCGGGCATCCAGCACAGGCCGAGCGAGGCGGTGTGACCGCCGAGCGCGTAGTCAGGCGTGAGTGCCTTGGCGACCATCGCCGGATCCTGCGGCACGCGGTCATCCACCGTCTTGCCCCAGTAGCAATAGGGCCAGCCGTAGAAACCGCCATCGCGCACCGAGGTCAGATAGTCCGGCGGCGTTTCGTCGCCGAGGCCATCGCGCTCGTTGACGACGGTCCAGAGCACGTTGGTGCTCGGCTCCCAGGCGAGACCAACCGGGTTGCGCAGGCCGGCGGCGAAGATGCGGTGCGTACCGGCGACGAGGTCGAGCTCGTAGACAGCGGCGCGGCCTTCCTCGACCTCCATGCCCATCTCGCCGATGTTGCTGAGCGAGCCGACGCCGGCATAGAGTTTCTTGCCGTCGGGGCTTGCGAGCAGGCTGCGGGTCCAGTGGCCGCTCGGCTTGAAAGTGGTGAGGCGCTTGCCCGGCGCGGTGATGCGATCGGCATTCGCCACGTACGGGAAGGCCATCACGCCGTCGGTGTTGCCGACATAGAAGGTGTCGCCGACCAGCGCCATGCCGAACGGCTGGCTGAGGTTTTCCATGAACGCGCCGCGATACTCCGCGACGCCGTCGCCATCCTTGTCGCGCAGCAGCGTGATGCGGTTGGCGCTGACGCCGAGCGCGGCGGCGCGCCGCATCGTCGCTTGCATTGCGTAGTGAAACACGGACCGCGGCGCCCCCGCGATCTGCGTCGCCTCCGCGATCAGCACGTCGCCATTGGGCAGCACCTCGATCCAGCGCGGATGGTCGAGGCCGGTCGCGAACGCATTGACCTTGAGCCCGGGTGCGACCGTCGGCTTCTGTCCTTCGCTCCAGCCCCGCGCCGTCGGCATCTTCAGTGTCGGAATGGCGCCTTGCGGTTTTGCTTCGGGAATCGCGGGCGACTGGCCCCAGGCCGGCGCAGGCACGGTGCCTGACAGCTTCCGCCATTGCAGCGCGATGCCGCCGAGAAGCGCAACGAACTGCGCAAAGATGCTGGAAAACGTCATGAGAAGCCCCTGTTTGCGGGCGCATCCAACGGGCTGGCGGGGCAGACGTCAACCTGTGCGATGGGCCGCGGGGCTCTATTCCCGTGGAATGGCAGCCGTTCGAATTTGCATGGGACGAATGCCGGCAAGCGGGGGAGATCAGTGGCCGATCTGCCGCTCTGCCCGGCGCGCCGCGCGAAAATCATCCAGATGATGGATGTTCGGCGCGAGCGCGGCCTCCCTGGACAGGAGATGATAGACACGCGCCACGGTGCGCTGCTTCTGCTTCGGCCGCCCCGGCGGCAGCGCCCGCGCCTTGCGGACGGCGGCGATCGCGTGCTCGCGAAAATAATCGTAGGCGTCGGACATGGCTCGATGCTCTGCGGTCAGTGGCAGGTATCGAGAGGCTAACGGGCTGGAGGGAAGGCAGTTCCTCTCGCTGTCGTCCGGCGAAGGCCGGGACGACAGCGAATGTGGGGCGCGTCCGCCGCTCTCAGCGCGGCGACAGGAACGGGATGATCATCGGCACGCGGCGGCAATAGGCGCCGTAGGCGTCTTCGCCGAGCTCCTTGGACAGGAACACTTCTTCCATCCGGCCCTTCTGCCACATGCCGAGCGAGATCAGGATCGCGCCGAGCATCGCGGTCACCGTGCCGACCGCGATGCCGGTCACCAGCATGCCGAGGATCAGGCCGGTGTAGATCGGATGGCGTACGATGCCGTACGGGCCGGTGTCGATGACGCGGTGGTCTTGCTTGTGGGTGATGGTGTTGGACCAGAATTGTCCGAGATGCAGCCGTCCCCACCAGGTGAAGGAGATGCCGGCCAGCACGATCAGCGCCACCACGTAGACAGCTGTATTGCTGAACACCCAGAGCGGCTTCTCGCCGAGCACTTCCGCGGTCCATGGCGTGAACAGGATGCCGCCGACCAGGATCGGGATGCGATAGCGGCCGGACTCCAGCGTCATTACCTGCTTCTGGGTGCGGCCCTGCCAGAACGAGGCGCCGACCCAGCTTGCGAGCCAGGCGAGCCAGATCAGGGCGAGCAGTTGCGTCGGCCAAGTCGTGGTCCAACCACCCCAGGCGACAGAGAGAAGCTTGCTGAAATCGAAGGACATGCGGAAAGGTTCTTTGGGTTGGGCGGCAGCTCAGCTGGCGCGCGAGGAGAGCGCGTGATGCTCGATGGCGCCGGAGGCAAGCGCGCCGCCGCGGGCGAGAAGATGGGTGATGGTTTCGCGCAGGACCGGCTCGATCGGGCGCGGCGCGTAGCCGAGTTCGGTGCGCGCCTTGCTGATCGAGAGGTCGCTCGCGGCGAGCGCAATGCGCACGCCCTCGGCGGTGCCGTTGGGCGGCCTGCGCGTGATGCGGTCAGAGAGATATTCAAGCATGATGCCGGACAGCTCGGCCATCTTGCCGGGAACGACGACCGGGAATTGCCGGCGGCCGCTCATCGCGGACATCATCCGCAGAATCTGGCCGAGCCTGACGCAGTCGCCGCCGAGGATGTAGCGCTGGCCGTTACGCCCGCGTTCCATGGTCAGCACGAGGCCCATGGCAACGTCGCGAACGTCGACGAGATTGACCGGGAAGTCGAGATGCGGCTGCACTTTCTTCTGCAGGAAGTACCACAGCATCGCAGTCGGCGGCGTCAGATTGTGGTCGGCAGCACCGATCGGCATGGTCGGGGTGCCGATCACCAGCGGAAAACCTTCAGCTGCGGCCTTCGCGGCGCAATGCTCGGCCAGCGATTTCGACCGCGTGTAGGCGCCCGGCATCACATCGGCCGGCTGCAGCGCCTCTTCGGCGGGAACACCGTTGAGGTCGGAATAGGGGAATAGGATCGATTCCGTCGAGCAGTGCAGAAAGCGCGAGACCCCGCGCTTCATCGCGGCCGCGAGCACGATCTCGGTGCCGCGGCAATTGACGTCGTGAAAGGCCTGCTTGTCGGCGACCCACATGCCGGGCAGGCCCGCGAGGTGATAGACCTGATCGACCCCAGCAATCGCGGCATCGACCGCGGCACCGTCGAGCACCGAGCCTTGGGCATATTCAACGTCGGCATACGGCGCGGCAGGCGCACGGACGTCGAGAACACGCACCCGCTGCCCACGGGCGCGGAGCGCTTCTACAAGATGATGTCCGATGAAGCCGCTGCCACCGGTAACCAGTACGAGAGCCATGCAGTAGGTTTGCTGTTTCGCGTCTAGAACTATCGGGTTGAAAGGGAATTGGTCGGAGCAGGCGCCAGAATCGCGGCAAGGTCGCGACGGAAGCCCAATGCAATGAATAATTTTGCCATGACAAACATCGGTCCAAGCAGAAAATGCGTGGGGTGGTCGACCATCGACGGCTGCCGCTCCTCGAAAACCTTGTGACCGACGATTTGCGACGCGACGCCGAGCCCGATCAGCACCACAAAAATCGACCACATCATGACGATCGAGACCTGATTGCCAATCGCGGTTGCGACCGAAAGCAGCACGATCATCGAGGCGAGGATGCCGAGCCCGATCCCGGCGTCCAGCATCAGCCAGTAGGCCAGCACCGGCAGGGCAAGAACCATGGCCAGGCTGACCTCGATCCCGAACACCGGGAAATGGACCAGCGTCAGCGGCAGCACGGCGCCGGTGAAGAGCAGGAGGATGCCGACCACGTGCATCGCGCAGTTCCAGGGATCGCGATGATATTCGACGTAGTCGGCCAGCTGACGTTGAAAATAACTGGCCATCTCGGTCTCGTGCAGCATGGGGTCGGGCAGGGCGAAAAAAGCCTATAGCACCTGATAGGGCGGTGCACAAACCGGCGTAATTGTCGCGCGAAACCGCGCTGTTGCGCTGTGAGACAGGTCACAAAAGAAACGTGACTTCAAAGGGTTGCGTCAGACGCCGTGGCGCGTCCGCTCAGCGCTTCTTGGCGGGCTTTTTCGCCGCAGGCGCAGGTGTCGCAGCCGGATGCGCAGGCGCTTCCTCCGGTACCTTGGCGTAGGTCAGGATTTGCAACTGGGCGTTGGCGGCTGAGGTCGGCCTGGCCCGGTCGAGAAACTGCTCCTCGCCGAGGCCGATCGGATGCAGCCGCTTGGTCGAGATCTTGAACGTGTTCACCAGCACGTCGCGTATCGCGTCCGCCCGGCGCTGGCTCAGGATCGCGTTGGCCTCGCGCGTCTTCGCGTTGGATTCGACATGGCCGACGATCAGGAACGTGTAGGGCAGCAGCGAGGCATGGACCAGCGCATCGGCGAGGCGGCCGACGGTCTGGTAGGACGCCGGCTGGATGATCGGCGTGTCGGCGTCGAACTGGATCTGCGCAGTGAAGGTCGGCAGATTGACCAGATCAGGCGCGATCAGCGGCCGGTTCACCGGACCGGGATCGTTCTTGATCCTGGCCTTGGCCCGCTCCATCACCTGCAGCTTCAGCGCGGGGAGATCGATCTCGGCGGCTTGTTCGAAATGGTTGAGCTTGCCGACGATGTCGTCGCGGGTTGGCGGCGCCGTCTGCGCTTCCGCTGTGCCCGCGAGCAAAGCGAGGCCGAGCGCGATGCATATTCCGGCGGTGGAAAGCCTCGTCGCTGGCATCACCGATACCCCGCGTCGTCAACGGCCTTCAGGCAATTGTTGCTGATGCCCTTGGGCGTCGAGACCAGGCAGGGGACCGCCTTGCTGGTCTCCTTGGTCGAGCCGCCGCAGACCTTGACGATCTCGCGCTGGCAGACGTTCGCCACGGTGACACGGGCTGCGACGCGCTTCTGGATGGCGTCGAAGGCACCGAGATAATCGCTCTGGCACTGCTGCGAGAGCACGTCGCGGTTGCGCGAGAGGCACTCCTTCAGGCGGGTCGAATCCGGGTTGACGCCGCGGCAATTGGCGACGATTTCCGCGCCGCAACTTTTCGCCAGCAGCCCGATCGCATCGCCAAAGCTCATGGTCTCCGCCGCCGCAAGCGACGGCATACCCAATGCCAGCAAGATCAGTGTGATGGAGCCCCGGACCATGGCCGCATCTGATACGGGGAAGTTCACGGTGGTCAAGGGCTGTTCGGACCTGAACTGTCGAGA
Source organism: Bradyrhizobium sp. WU425 (assembly GCF_021052305.1). Classification (NCBI taxonomy): domain Bacteria; kingdom Pseudomonadati; phylum Pseudomonadota; class Alphaproteobacteria; order Hyphomicrobiales; family Nitrobacteraceae; genus Bradyrhizobium; species Bradyrhizobium sp. WU425. The sequence goes on from NZ_CP088089.1 coordinate 2,319,820, forward strand.
GTCCGACCAGTGCGGCGAACAGTCCTCACTCCGTGGCCTCAGTGAGGGGTGGCCATTCGATCAGGGCGACCGTGTGCTTCCCGAGCTCGTCGGCGACATCAGGGTCGGCCTTGAGCTCGTCCAATGTCCGCGGCGGGGGAAGCTGGCGGCCGTCCGCGGTCAGTTCCTGTGCATAGAACGCGAGTGCCTCGGGCGCATTCTCCAGGGCCTCATCGACGTCGTCGCCGCCGGAAATGCAGCCGGGCAGGTCCGGAAACCACACGCCGACGGCTTCGTCCGGGCCGGCGTCCTCGATGATGGCGATGTAGCGCGGCATGCAGGCCTCACGCCCGCTGCACAAAACTGTCCACGACCTTCTTCTCCCCCGCCTTGTCGAAGGCGATGGTGAGCTTGTTGCCGTCGATCTTGGTGACGCGGCCATAGCCGAATTTCTGGTGGAAGACGCGGTCGGAGAGGGAGAATTCCGAGGTCGTGCCGGTGGATTTGGCCACCAGCTCGCCCTCGATCGTCAGCGGCCCGCGGCGGCGCGAGGAGAAGCTGCCGAAATCGGGCGAGGACGACTGGGACGAAAACGACGAGGCCTGTTCCTCGAAACTGCCGCGGCCGCCATTGCCGCCGCCACCGCCGCCGCGATTGCGATTGGCCTGGGCGCGCTGCCAGCCCGGGGTCGAATAGGTGGAGCCGAACGCTTCCATGTCGTCGAAGCGGGAGGCGCCGTAGCCGCCGGTGCCGCCCCAGGCCGAGCCGCCCTTGGATTCCGTGATCTCGACATTGGCCGCGGGCAGTTCGTCGAGAAAGCGCGAGGGGATCGTGGTCGACCAGGTGCCGTGGATCCGGCGGTTGGTGGCAAAATAGATTTTGGCGCGGCGGCGGGCCCGGGTCAGGCCGACATGACCGAGCCGGCGCTCTTCCTCGAGGCCGGCGCGGCCCTGTTCGTCCAACGTGCGCTGGCTCGGAAACAGGCCTTCCTCCCAGCCGGGCAGGAACACGTTGTCGAATTCCAGCCCCTTGGCCGAATGCAGCGTCATCAGCGACACCGCGTCCTCGTCGGCGCCGCTGTCGCGGTCCATCACCAGTGAGATGTGCTCCAAAAACCCTTGCAGGTTCTCGAACTCCTCCATCGAGCGCACCAGCTCCTTGAGGTTTTCGAGCCGACCCGCGGCGTCCGCCGAACGGTCCTTCTGCCACATCTCGGTGTAGCCGCTCTCGTCGAGCACGATCTCGGCGAGCTCGGTGTGCGAGGTGACCTCGCGCTGGGCGCGCCAGCGGTCGAACTGGGCGACGACGTCGCGCAAGGAGCCGCGCGCCTTCGGCTTCAGCTCATCGGTCTCGACCACCGCGCGCGCCGCCTCGAACAGCGGGATGCGGCGCTTGCGGGCGTGATCGTGCAGCATCTGCACGGTGGCATCGCCCAGGCCGCGCTTGGGCGTGTTGACGATGCGCTCGAAGGCGAGATCGTCGGCCGGTGAATTGATGACGCGGAGATAAGCCAGCGCATCGCGGATCTCGGCGCGCTCGTAGAAGCGCGGGCCGCCGATGACGCGATAGGGCAGGCCGAGCGTGACGAAGCGGTCCTCGAACTCGCGCATCTGGTAGGAGGCGCGCACCAGAATCGCGATCTCGTTGAGCTTGTCGCCCTGGCGCTGGATCTGCTCGATCTCCTCGCCGATGCCGCGGGCTTCCTCTTCCGAATCCCAAGAGCCTGTTACCGTGACCTTCTCGCCATCCTGGTCCTCGGTGCGCAGCGTCTTGCCGAGCCGGCCCTCGTTGTGGGCGATCAGGTGCGAGGCGGCGGCGAGGATGTGGCCCGTCGAGCGGTAGTTGCGCTCGAGGCGGATGACCTTGGCGCCGGGGAAATCATGGTCGAAGCGCAGGATGTTGTCGACCTCCGCGCCGCGCCAGCCATAGATCGACTGGTCGTCGTCGCCGACGCAGCAGATGTTTTTGACGTGGCGCGTCTGCTCCTTCTCCCCGCTTGCGGGGTCGCGACGAGCTTCGCTCACGCTGAGAAGGTCAGGATGAGGGGCTGCCTCCACGAGCTCAGCTTGCTGAGAGTCCCCCTCACCCGGATCGCTCGGGCGCGCAATTGCGCTGCCGGGCGATCCGACCTCTCCCCGCACGCGGGGAGAGGCAAAAGAAGTCGGCGCTTGGGACAGCAGCCGCAGCCACAGATATTGAGCGACGTTGGTGTCTTGATACTCATCGACCAGGATGAATTTGAAGCGCTGCTGGTACTGCCGCAGGATATCCGGGTGCTCGCGGAAGATGCGGATGTCCTCGAGCAGCAGATCGCCGAAATCGGCGGCGTTCAGGATCTTCAGCCGCTCCTGGTAGCTCGCATAGAGCTTGCCGCCCTTGCCGTTGGCGAACACGGCGGCTTCGCCCGACGGCACCTGCGACGGCGTCAGGCCGCGGTTCTTCCAGCCGTCGATCAGCCCGGCCAGCATGCGCGCCGGCCAGCGCTTGTCGTCGATATTGTCGGCTTGCAGAAGCTGCTTGAGCAGTCGGACCTGATCGTCGACGTCGAGCACGGTGAAGTTCGACTTGAGCTGCGCCAGCTCGGCGTGGGTGCGCAGGATGCGCCCCCCGATGGAGTGGAAGGTGCCGAGCCACGGCATGCCTTCGACGGCATGGCCGAGCATCTGACCGAGCCGATGTTTCATTTCGCGCGCGGCCTTGTTGGTGAAGGTCACCGACAGGATTTCGGATGGGCGGGCGCGGCCCTGGCTCAGGATGTGGGCGATGCGCGTGGTCAGCACGCGGGTCTTGCCGGTGCCGGCGCCGGCCAGCACCAGAACCGGCCCGTCCAGCGTCTCCACAGCCTCGCGCTGCTCCGGATTGAGCCCGGACAGGTATTGCGGGCCTACCGAGGCGCGCGCACGCGCGGCGATGCCGCCGGCTGCGGGCTGGTGGTCGGGGACGCTCTGGGACGTGATCTTGCTCGGCTCGGTCATGCGAATCATTTGCCCCACGTTGGCACCGCGGGGTGGTGAAAGGGGAGCCTTCTTAACAGGGATTGGTCCCTATATGGGGCCGCGGACAGGGGTTTTCCACGTGCGCCGAAAGCCAATTTGTTCCTGTCGGTCAGGCGAATTTCCGGCTTCAGCGGCCCGGAACCATTGTTCCGAGTTGGCGATTGGTTCTGCAAGTGAGGCGCGTCAGCCGCGCCGATCGCAGACAGACATCGAAACAGAGGTTCGGATCATGCTTAGCTGGGTAGTTACGTTTCTGGTTATCGCTCTGATCGCCGGTATCCTGGGCTTTGGCGGCCTCGCCGGCGCGTCGATCGAAATCGCCAAGATCATCTTCTTCATCGCAGTCGTGTTGTTCCTGGTCTCGGCCGTTGTCGGACTGGCACGGGGTCGTAACAGGGTTTAGCGCGCTTACCGCTTCGAGGGCATCGCCACGTTCCGGCCGATGCCCTCGGGCCGCGGGACGGCGCTGTGGGCCTTGACCACCGCTGCGATGCGCTCACGGATGTCTGGGGGAAAAGCCGCCACCTTTCGTGAGCCCATGTCGATGTGAAGCGACATGTTTTCCGATGTGGCGGACAGCCATCCGTCGGTCGCGTGCCGCAGCTCCTGCAAGGTGTGCAGCCGCTTGTCGTCGGCTTCCAGCAGCCAGACCGAGACCTGCACGGGATCGTCGAGGTGGATTTCGCGCAAATACCGCACGTGGCATTCGGCGGTGAAGGTCGAGCCGCCGCGCTCCTTCATGTAGCCCGGTCCGATCCCGAGCGTCAGCCACATCTGGTCGATCGCGCGGTCGAACATCACGTTGTAATAGGCCATGTTGAGGTGGCCGTTGTAGTCGATCCATTGCGGCTCGATCTGCATGATTGACGAGCGGAACGGCACGCCCTCGATCGTTGTGGCAGCAGTCTCCGGCATGTGTCCTTCCCCAGCTATGCGTCCGGTCGCTTGACTTGACCGGTGAGATGTCCTTTGCCACGGTTCGTCTCGTCGGGAGGAACGTCCGTGGGTACGACCATCACCAATAATCCGCCGCGGCCGGCGCCGAAAGCCCTCGCGAGCGCGCTGGAGCAACTTGCCGCGCGGTTCGGCAACCGCCTCATCACCTCGCAAGCCGTCCGCGAGCAGCACGGCCATACCACCACATGGATCGTGAACCAGCCGCCGGACGGCGTGGTGATGGCGCAGGAGACTGCCGACATCCAGGACGTGGTGCGGATCTGCGCGAAAAACGGCGTGCCCGTCATCGCCTTCGGCACCGGCACCTCGCTCGAGGGCCAGGTCAACGCACCCGCCGGCGGAATCTGCATCGACCTGCGCGACATGAACAAGGTGCTCGCGGTGCATGCCGAGGACCTCGACTGCGTGATCCAGCCCGGGGTGACCCGCAAGGCGCTCAACGAGCATCTGCGCGACCAGGGCCTGTTCTTCCCGATCGACCCCGGCGCGGACGCTTCCCTCGGTGGCATGGCCTCGACCCGCGCTTCCGGCACCAATGCGGTGCGCTACGGCACCATGCGCGACAGTGTGCTGGCGCTGAAAGTGGTCCGCGGCGACGGCGAGATCATCACGACCGGCACGCGTGCGAAGAAATCATCCGCCGGCTACGACCTGACGCATCTGTTCGTCGGCGCCGAGGGCACGCTCGGCATCATCTCGGAGCTGACCATCCGCCTGCGCGGCATCCCCGATACGATCGCGGCCGGAGCGGTGTCGTTCGAGACCGTGCACGGGGCGTGTCAGGCCGTGATCCTGGCGATCCAGACCGGCATTCCCGTGGCGCGCATCGAGCTGCTCAACGCCGCGCAGGTGCGGGCCTGCAACGCCTATTCGAAGTTGACCCTGCCCGAAACGCCGCTGCTGCTGATGGAATTCCACGGCAGCGAGATCGAGGTCGCCGAACAGTCCAAGGCCTTCGGCGAGATCGCCAGGGATTGCGGCGGCGGCGACTTCTCCTGGACCACCAAGCCGGAGGATCGCACAAAGCTGTGGCAGGCGCGGCACGACGCCTATTGGTCGGTGAAAGCGCTGCGGCCCGGCGACAGCATCGGGGTGGTCGCGACCGACGTCTGCGTGCCGATCTCGCGGCTTGCCGAATGCGTCGGCGAGACCGAGGAAGATCTCAAGCGCCTCAACCTGTTGTCGCCGATCGTCGGCCATGTCGGCGACGGCAATTTCCACTGCTCGCTGGTCTGCGACACCAACGATGCCGACGAGATGGCGCGCGGCGAGGAGTTCATGCATCGGCTGGTCGAGCGCGCGCAGGCGATGGACGGCACCTGCACCGGCGAGCACGGCATCGGTCAGGGCAAGCAGAAATACCTCAAGGCGGAGCTCGGTCCCGAGGCGATCGACGCGATGCGGGCGCTGAAAAAGGCGCTCGATCCGCAGAACATCTTCAATCCCGGGAAGATCGTACCGGAGGCGTAGCGCGCGGCGTGGCCGCCGTTTATGCTCGCTCCCTCACCACGGAGCAGGCAATGCAGTGGTTCGCGCGCAAGACGCGTCAGGACGTCTGGGACGAAGCGATCGAACGGCCGCTCGGCGACATCGAGGCCGCCGAGCGCATCCGTGCGATCTGTGACGCCGCTGCGGCGAGCGCGGCAGGTAGCGCGCGCAGCGACAAGCGCGACAGCGAGCGCTACGAGCGCGCGGCGAAAGTCGCGATGGAAATCGCGATGAAGATCTCGGATGGACTGATGCGCGACGACGCAGTCCGTCGCATCGTCGATCTCTGCATGAAGGCGAACGACCTCAAGACGGCGCAAATCCTGTTTCGCGCGATCCATGCCAGCTGGATCCGCGAAACGATCCAGCGCGATCACCCGCCATTGGCGCAGTGAGCCCAGTTATCGCGCCAACTTCCGCACGGCCTCGTCGACGCTGTGGAAGACACGCTCTCTCGGCAGGGCGTCGAACAATCTAAACCGCTCGAACGCGTCCTGCGCGCGCACCGATTCCAGCCGGGCCAGCGCGACGGTGACGCCCTGTTCGCTGCACGCCCTGAACACGTCCAGCAGGATCTGCGCGGCGGTGAAGTCGATCTCGACCATGCCGCTCGCCTCCAGCACCAGCAGCTGTGGCGGCGTCGTGCCGAGCACCTTGATCACGTCGCTGCGAAAGCCGGGCGCGTTGAGGAAGGACAGCGGCGCCTGCAGCCCGAGCACGGCGACGCCGGCGATGCGCTCGCCGGCGATGTGCGGATGTGCCGGCCACCAGATCGTGGTGCCCGGCACGCGCTCGAACTCGACCAGCCGCGCGCGCGTCGTGCTCCAGATGCCGTGCAGCAGCGACAGCACGATGCCGAGGAACGCGCCTTGCTGGATCGGCAGCACGATGATCAGCGCGGCGGTGGCGGCGATCAGCAGGAATTCGCTGGGGGATTGGCGATAGATCGTGACGATCTGCTTCACGCGGATGATGCGCAGCGCGACGAACAGCAGGATGCCGCCGAGGGCTGCGTCTGGAACGTGCTGCAGCAATCCCGTTCCAAACGCGAGCAGCGCCAGCACGATCGCAGCGGCGGCGAGACCCGCGAGCTGCGATTGTCCGCCGGTCTCGGCGACAATGCCCGTCCGCGGCGGGCTGGCGTTGACCGGAAACGCGCCGAACAGGCCCGACAGCACGCTGCCGGCGCCCGCGCCGAGAAAATCGCGATCGACATCGGCCGGCTTGTCGGGATCGGACGGGAACGAGCGCGTCGTCGCCGCGGTCTGCACCATCACCACGACCGTGATGACAAAGGCGAGCGGCACGAGGCGGACCCATTGCTCCGGTGCAAGCTCGGGGAAGGTCGGCCGCGGCAGCGTTCCCGGCACGAGGCCTACGACATTGACGCCCTTGCTCTCGAGGCCGAGCGCGATCGTGGCCAGGGTCGCGGCGACGAGCCCGATCAGCGCGCCCGGAATTTTTGCGCTGATCTTCTCGGCGACGAAGACCACGGCCAGCACACCGAAGCCGATGCATAGCGTGAAGGGATTGGTGCGGCCGAGCTCGCTTGCGAGCACACCGATGCGATCGAGCGTCGGCCCGCTTGGCGAGTCCAGGCCCAGCACGCCCGGCAATTGCGACACGATGATGTGGACGGAGATGCCGGCGAGGAAACCGACCATGACGGGCACGGACAGGAGATTGGCGATGCCGCCAAGGCGGAAGGCGCCGCCGGCCAGCATCATCGCACCGACCATCAGCGCCAGCGCGATCGCGAGGCCCTGATACTCAGGCGAGCCGGCGGCGGCCAGCGCCGCCAGCCCCCCGGCGAAGATCGGCGTGATCGTGGAATCGGCGCCGCAGGACAGGAAACGGTTGCCGCCGAGCATCGCAAAGCCGAGCGATCCCGCCATGAAGGCGAAGAAGCCGATCTGCGGCGCGAAGCCGCCGAGCCGCGCCGTGGCCATCTGCTCTGGGATCGCGATTGCCGCGAGCGTCAGGCCGGCCATGAGGTCGCCAGGTAACGAATAGGAGGCGAGCGAGCGGAATAGCGGCCATGATGTTGCGGTGTGAGCGTCCTGCGCCATCAGTAGCGAATCCCCGAAGCGTTCCGTTGGCCGACCAGACCACAGCTGCCGGTCGTCGGCAAACATGGGGTTGCCGGCCTCGCCTGTATATCGTGAGACCCCGCAGGGCTCGCAGGCACTTATCGCGTCTGCGAGCCCCACGCGCACTCCCGCGAGGCACGCCCTATGGCTTCGACGCCTTCGCCTGCTTCAGCGCGCTCTTGCAGCCATCCGACAGCTGGTTGAAATGCTCGATCATGCACTGCTTGACGCGGCCGCCTCCCGGCATGATGCCGGAGCACAGCGCGCGCATGTCCGCGGTGCACGCTTGGCGTATCTCCTGTCGCGGTTGCTGGGCGGACGCGGCGCCCGCGGACGATATCGCGACCAACGCGGCGATGATGGCGGCGATCGCGCGTCGCAGCTCCCGCAGCTGTACAGGTCTCACCATGCGCAGACCCTCCGCACGCCGAATGGCGTGCTGGTCCACCAACAGGCCCCAGGATAGGGAGGCGCCGCATAGGCATAGGGTGGATGGGCGTAGGGCACGATGGTCCGCCGGCACAGGCCGTTGGCCGTCAGGTGCCAGCCGGGTCCGCAGCCGCCGCTGACTTCGGTGAGGCCGTCGGACATGCCGGGGTGAGGGCTGGGGGTGAAGGCTAGCGCGGTCGAACCTGCGGCCAGTGCGGCTGCCGCGGCCGACGCCAAGATCGTCAATGGTCGCATTCGAGATATCCCTGCTTGCAAGTTGGAGGAAGGCAGTCCGCGGCCAGTGTTCTGACCCCGGCCGGAATTTCACGGTCGTCCGGCGCGACGGTCAGTACCGGTAACCGTAATAAGGATGAGTCCCGACCGTGCCGCTGCGCGTCACGCTGTTGCCGTTCGGACCCGTCGTGGTGCGCGTGTAGTCGAATGCATGCGGAGCCACGCGCGTGATGCTGCCGCTGCGTGCGATCGTGCCGCCATAAGGTCCCGTCACCGAAGCCGAACGCGAGCAGGTTCCGCCGGCGCATCCGCCGCTGGCGCTGCCGTAGTAGGTACCTCGCCAAGTCGTGACGCTGCCGCTGCGAACCCAGGCGTTTGCACCGGAGGCTCCCGTGAGGGCCAGCACCGTTGCGAGTGATAGCGAAGCCAGAATGGGTTTCATCGGATACTCCTGTTTGTGAGGACGCGCCGGAACGAGACCGGTCGCCGCATGGGGCCAATCTCGCCTCGATCTTTTGCCGTGATGTTGCCGGCGAGGCCGGAAGTGTAACGTTTTGTAACGAGTGACGGGGTCGCCACATTCCTGCCAGCGGGCTGCTCGATAGAGGCCGCGATGGACACTCGGACGATCATGATCGTGGAGGACGACCGCGAGATCCGCGCGCTCTTGGCGGACCTGCTGACGCGGGAGGGCTATGCGCCGGTTTGCGTCGAGAACGGCGCGGCGATGGACCGGGCGCTGATGCAGGCATGCCCGGATCTCATCGTGCTTGACATCATGCTGCCGGGCGAGGACGGACTGTCGATCTGCCAGCGCCTGCGCGGCAAGAGCCGCACGGCGATCCTGATGCTGACGGCCAAGGCCGACGATGTCGACCGCATCATCGGCCTGGAGCTCGGGGCCGACGATTATCTGCCGAAGCCTTTCAATCCTCGGGAATTGCTGGCGCGCATCAAGGCCGTCTTGCGGCGTGTGGACGGCCCGCTGCAGATGCCGCCGCCGCGGCGAATTGCTTTCGGCAGGCTGGTGGCCGATCTCGACGGGCGCAGCCTGACCAACGACCAGGACCGTATCGTCGAGTTGACGGCAGCGGAGTTTGATCTGCTGGCATGTTTCCTCGAACGGCCCAAGCGGGTGCTGTCCCGCGACCAGTTGCTCGACTGGACGCGCGGCCGGACCGCGGATCCGTTCGACCGCGTCATTGACGTGTCGGTCAGCCGGCTGCGCCGCAAGCTCGTCGCCGCGGATCCCAAGGCTGCGTTCTCGATCAGGACCGTGCGCAATGGCGGCTATCTCTTCAGTGCTGACGTTCGCCCGCTCTGAGCACGGAGCCTGTGCGGAATGAGCAGGCTTCACGTCGCCGCCCGCCTCGGCCTTATCGTCGTCGGCGCCATCATTCTCGTGCAGTTGCTGTCGGTCGCCATCTATTTCGTGGAGCAGCGCGGCCGCGGCGAGCCGTCCGGATTTGCCGCTTTGCTCGCGCAGGTCGCCGCCTTGGCGGAGGCGATCGACAGGGTCCCGCGCGACGATCGCGACCTGGTGCTGCGCGCGGCCACGACGGCGCGATTTAAGCCGGTCGTGCGTCAGGACGTGCCGCCCAACCCGTTGCATGGCCGTTTCCTGCGCAGCGCGGAGCAACGGTTGCGCGCGCTGAGCGGTGTGCCAGCGGAGCGGCTGGTCGCAGTGTCCTTCGTCAACGTCAGGGACGGCCAACAGGTGGCCCGCTTGCGTGATTTCGTCACCTCGCGCCTGCAAGCTGTCATTGAACTTGCTGGCGGCGGCTATCTGGTGATCGAGACCGCAGGTGAGCTCAGCCTTCGCCTGCTCGGCATTCCTGTCGGCCTGCTGGCCGGAATTCTCGGCTTCGTCGTCGCTTTGGCGGCCTTGCTCGCGGTCCGCCACGAGACCAGGCCGCTGTCCGAGTTGACCGTCGCCATCGAGCGCTTCGGCGCTGCCATGGAGACCATGCCGGTCAGCGAGCGGGGTGCTCCCGACGTCCGGGCGCTGATCCGCGCCGTCAACGCCATGCAGGCGAACATCGCCGAACTGCTGCGCAGCCGCACCCTCGTGCTCGGCGCGATCAGCCATGATCTGCGCACTTATGTCACGCGGCTGCGGCTACGTCTCGAGCTGCTGCCCGAAAGCGTGCAGCGGGACAAGGCAACCGTCGATCTCGACGACATGCAATCGCTGATGGATGATGCGCTCGCCTTTGTCCGCGCCTCGTTCGCAGGCCCGTCGGCGGAAACCGTCGATCTTGCCCGCGTCGCGCGGACCGAGTACGAAGCGCGCAAGGGCGCCTGCGCAGCGCTGACGCTCACCTGCGAAGATCCGGCTCTCCTCATCCGCGGCTCGGCTGCGGGCATGGCTCGGGTCGTTGCCAATCTCGTCAACAACGCGATCCTCTATGGTGGCGCCGCGGACATCTCGTTGTACGCCGAGACCGATGTGATCGAACTCCTGGTCGAGGACCGCGGGCCGGGAATCCCGGTTGACGAACGCACCCGCGTATTCGATCCATTCTACCGGCTGGAGACCTCGCGCAGCCGCGAGAGCGGCGGCGCAGGATTGGGACTCACAATCGTGAGGCAAGTTGTCGAAAGCAACGGCGGCACGGTCGCCATTGAGGATCGTCCCGGTGGCGGCACCCGTGTCCGCGTCCGGCTGCCGCGCGAGCGGTCTCAGTAACGGCTGCGGTAGCCATCGCCGTGTCCCGGGCCGCCGTAGTTGCCGCCTCGACCGCCCATGCCCATGCCAATTCCGATGCCTATTCCGACACCTAAGGCTTCTGGCGGCGGGCCGCGATCCGGTGGCGGCGCGCGCTCGTAGATCACCTCATCAGGCGGCGGCCGGCGCGGCCTGGGCGGCGTGTCGACCACCTTGCGCTTCGGCGGTGTGTCGTCGACGCGCTTCTTGATCACAGGCGCGATCGTCGGGTTGATCGGCGAAGCCGGTGGTGTGGGCGTCGAGCACGGGCAGGTCGGGGCCATCGCGACGGCGACCGGGGCAGGAGCGGCCGCGACCGCGGCAGGCAAGACGTAGTTGCGGTTCTGCACGCGGAGCAGCAGCCGGCGTGCGGTCGCGGCCAGATCGCTGTTGTCCCAGTTCGCCAGATACGCCTCGAACGAGGCGCGGGTGTTGATCGCGGTGGCGCGCTCCCACGCCAGCATCTGGCGCCGGCGCTCCACAATCGTGCGCAGCCGCGGCGTACGGGTATCCTGAGCGTACAACTCGATATAGGCCTGATACGCCGGCACGGTGTCGTCGGTGATCACTATCTCATAGGCGACCATGGCCGGCTTGCCCTGCAAATCCTTGCGCCAGTCCTCGAGGCTGCGCGTGCCGCTCGCAAGTGCCATGGAGGATGCGCCAGGAAGCGCAGTCTGACTGCCGCTGCTGTCGCCGCCGAAGAACTTGAAGTCAGTCGTCAGCGACGAGCTTTCCCAGGGGATCTGGCGTCCGTCGGTCGATTGCGCCACGGCGACGCGAATGCGCTTGAACACTTCCTCGATCGGCAGATTGGGCTGCTTGGCGACGGTCAGCGCCGCGGTGGTATAGGGGCTGTCGATGCCGGAGCCATCCTCGGCTTCGGAGCCCGGCGAGGTCGAATAGGAAATGAAGGAGCCCGGCGCGCCGGCCTTGGTGTCGACGATCGCAAGCCCGTGTCCGGCGCCGCTGAGCGCAGGGAAGGGATTGTTGCGGCAGGCATCGAGCATGAAGATGCGCGCCCGCGTCGGCAGTGCGCCGAGCGTGTTGAGCAAATCGTTCAGTCGCACACCCTGCAGCGGAATGTCGGCTTCGCGCTTGGGGTCGAGATCGACGGGAACGAGATAGTTCTCGCCGTCGATCTGGAGGCCGTGGCCGGCATAGAACACCAGCGCGACGGTGTCGGCGCCGCTGGCGCTGACCTTGCCGGCGAAATCCGAGATCGCCTGACGCATATCGTTTTGCGCCAGATTGGATGCCGTGGTGACGGTGAAGCCGGCATTGCCGAGCAGCTCCGTCATGCCCTTGGCGTCGTTGGCTGCGTTGGGTAGTTCCGGCACGGTGCGATAGGCCGATTGGCCGATCACCAGTGCGAGCCGCGCTTCGGCCGCGGCCCCCGTCGGCATCGTCAATTGCGTGAGCGCGAGAAGAGCGGATGCAAGAAACAAATTGCGAAAGACTGGACGGCGCATGGTGTCACCTCCATCGGCAATGCGCGCGATGATGTCACCTTTTCTAGGTGGCCGCCATGCGTCTGTCTGTGCACTGGATCACGTTGAGCTGCGGCAAAATGGGGCAGAAGGTCTGCCAGAGCTGGTGCGGCATCGTTCTGGTGCCATCCATGTGAATTGCGCATTGATCCATGCGCCAATTGGATCGATGCCCAACGCTGCGCGAAAGCATCTTCTCGCGCATCGGCCCCATGCCGATCTGATCGAGAATCCCGCAAAAACATGGCTGTTTTGCCGCGCGCTGATGCCGTTGATCCTCGCGACACGCCGCTTTGCAACGGCCGGCCGCAAGCCTTGCCTGCGCCGTCGCTTTGGCCATACAGTCCGCGCAACGGGCTGCGGCAACGACCGTTGCTCGAAAAACAATAATTGGGGAGAAACCGCATTATGTCCATCGTGCCCGTGAACCGTCGCGCGTTCATCAAGTCGTCGACGGGACTTGCCGCCGGCCTCGTGCTTTCCCCCGCACTCATCGGCCGCGCCGAAGCCGCGACGCTGAAGCTGAAATGCTCCTCGTCGCTGCCGAACGATCCCAAATTCGCCAACGGCCGGGTCTACTACGACAATCTGGTGAAGAACCTGAAGGCGAACGGCCTCGGTGAGCAGGTCGAGGTCGCGTTCTTTCCCGACAACCAATTGGGTCAGGAAATCGACGTCATCAACTCAGTGAAGCTCGGCGTCATCGACCTCATGGTGTCGGGCTCCTCGATCTCGGCGAATCTGGTGCCGCTGGTCGGCACCTACGACCTCGGCTTTCTGTTCTCGAGCTTTCCGCAGCAGACCAAGGCGTTCGACGCTGGCGCGGCCAAGCCGATCGAGGACGCGCTGCTCAAGGGCAGCAACATCCGCATCATCGCCTGGGCCTATAATTTCGGTTCACGCAGCGTACTTGCGAGGAAGCCGGTGAAGACGCCGGAAGATCTCGCCGGTCTCAAGATCCGCACGCTGCCAAATCCCGTCATCACGGAATGCCTGCGCCTGATGGGAGCCGCCGCGACGCCGCTGGCGTTCGGCGAAATCTACACGGCATTGCAGGCCGGCGTGCTGGACGGGCTAGAGCACGACCCGCCGACCATCCTGGCCAGCAAGTTCTTCGAAACGGCGAAATTCTATGCATTGACGCAGCACAATTTCTCGCCGCTCGCGATCTATTTCAGCGACACGACCTACAATCGCATGGATCCGAAGCTGCGCGAGGGATTTCTCGATGCCGCGAAGAAGGCTGCGGCCGACACGCGGACCCACGGGCTCGCCGTCGAGAAGGAAGCGCTGTCGGCCTTGACCGAAAAGGGCGTGACGGTGGCCGAATGCGACCGCGAGGCGTTCAAAAAGCGCGTCGCGCCGCAGATCGAGAACTTCATGAAGGCGCGGCCGGAATCCAAGGCCGTGATCGACATCATCCGCGCCACGCAGGCCTGACGTGGCAATGACAGCTGCCGTACCTCTCTCGGGCGGCCGCCACGGGAGCATCGCCCTGCTGCTTCGCTTCAGCGACGCGATCGCGGCCATCCTGCTGGCCACGGATCTCGTCGTCGTCTGCGGTTCCGTGCTGCTGCGCTTCTGCTTCAACGCGCCGGTGGAGTGGTCCGACGACGTCGCGCGCGGACTGATGGTCGGATCGGCCTTCTTCGGCGCGGCGAGCGCGCTCGCGCGCGGCGAGAATGTCGGCGTCTCTTTCTTCCGCGATCTGGCTCCGGTACGGCTGCGCGCGCTGGTCGACGCCGCGAGCGCGCTGCTGGTGGTGCTGATTTCGGGCTACGTCGCCTACAACGCCATCAAGCTCGGCTCGCTGACGGCGGGCCAGACCACCGGATCCGGCCTGCCGCTGGAGCTGACCTTCTACCCGATGGGCGCCGGCGCGCTGTTCATGACGGTGTTTGCGATCGACCAGCTCTGCGCCAGGCCGCTCCCTGACATCGTCAGAGGCCTCGTCGCGATTGCCGTCGTGACCGGCCTTTATCTCGCCTGGGATTATCTGTCGCCCGCCACGGTGCCGTCGGCGGCCACGCTGATGCTGATCGGTTTCTTTGCGACGTTGGTCGGTGGCTTGCCGATCGGCTTTGCACTGGCGCTGGCCGCGCTGATCTTCATCTGGGTCGAGGGCGCGCTGCCCGGCGTGATCTTCGCCCAGCAGATGGCGCGCGGCATCGACAATTTCGTGCTGCTCGCGATTCCGTTCTTCATTCTCGTCGGCTACCTCATGGAAGCCAACGGCATGTCGGTGCGGCTGATCGAGCTGTTGCAGCGCGGGGTCGGCCGCATGCGCGGCGGTTTGAACGTCGTGATGGTGGCCTCGATGGTGCTGTTCTCCGGCATTTCCGGCTCGAAGATGGCCGACGTCGCCGCGGTCGGCTCCGTGCTGATTCCGGCCGCGCGCCGCTCCAAGCAGAATCCGGGCGGCGCCGTGGCGCTGCTCGCAGCCTCCGCGGTGATGGCGGAGACTATTCCGCCCTGCATCAACCTGATCATCCTGGGCTTCGTCGCGAACCTGTCGATCGGTGGTCTGTTCGTCGCAGGGCTGTTGCCCGCGGCGCTGATGGCGCTGGCCTTGATCGCCGTCTCCATCATCTTCGGCAAGACTCCAATTGAGACTCCAACTGAGTCTCCAGCTGATGCCGAGGTCATCGCGCCGCAGATGCCGGTGTCGGGCCTGTGGAGCGGCGCGATCGCCTCGTTCGGCCTGATCTTCATGATCTTCTTCGGCTTCAAGAGCGGCTTTGCCACCGCCACGGAAATCTCGGCCTTCGCCGTGGCTTATGCACTCGTCGTCGGCAGCGTGGTGTTCCGCGAACTCAGCTTCACATCGGCTGCGCACAGCTTCGTCCAGGGAGCGACGCGCGCGGGGCTCGTGCTGTTCATCGTTGCCGCAGCGCAATCGCTGGCGTTCACGCTGACCCTGCAGCAGGTGCCGCATGCGGTCGGCGATTTCATGCTGGGATTGTCCAAGACCAGCGGCACCTGGCTGTTCATCCTGCTCGCGATCGGCGTGCTGATCGTGATGGGCTCGGTGCTGGAGGGGGCGGCCGCGCTGATCATCTTCGGGCCGCTGCTGCTGCCGGTGGCCGTGCAGCTCGGCATCGATCCCCTGCATTTCGGCGTGGTGCTTGTGATCGCGATGGGCATCGGCCTGTTCGCGCCGCCGCTCGGGCTCGGGCTTTACGGCGCCTGCCTGATCGGCAATGTGCCGATCGAGCAGACGGTGAAGCCGATCATGGGCTATCTCGGCCTGTTGTTCCTTTGCCTGCTCGTGATCGCGTTCGTGCCATGGCTCAGCACGGCATTGCCGCGCGCGTTCGGCTATTGAGGGAGTATCGCCGTGAAAGTCCTGCTGGCCCACACGCCGGAGATGCGCCGCAATTACTACGGCGATCGCAGCCTGAACGGCTTGCGCGCGACCGCCGAGGTGATCCTGCACGAGAGCGATGAGACGCTGGTCTCAGCCAGCCTCGTGCGCGCTGCGCAAGATGTCGACATCATCGTGGCCGATCGCATGACCGAGGGACGCGGCGAGATCTTTGCGCAACTGCCGCGCCTGCGCGCCTTCGTCCGCTGCGCCGTCGACATCCGCAACGTCGATGTCGAGGCGGCCTCGAACGCCGGCGTGCTCGTGACCCGCGCCGGGCCTGGCTTCGTGCAAGCCGTTGCCGAGCTCGCGGTTGGCTTCATGGTCGATCTCTCCCGCGGCGTATCGCGAGCGACGGCCGATTATCACGCCGGCCGCAAGCTGGAAGCGCGGATGGGCCGTCAACTCGCCGGCAGCAAGATCGGCATCATTGGCTATGGCAGCATCGGGCGCTATCTCGGGGAAATCGCCAAGGTGATGCGCATGGAAGTGCTGGTCGCAGATCCCTTTGCGACCGTGACCGACGGTGCCATCCGGCAGGTCAGCCTCGACGAGCTCCTCGCCGCGTCCGACTATGTCGTCTGCCTTGCCATCGCCAACGAGCAGACCGAAAATCTGATCGGCGAGGCGGCGCTGGCGCGGATGCAGAAGCATGCGGTCTTCATCAATCTCTCCCGCGGCAACCTGGTCGACGAAGCGGCGCTGGCGAAGGCGTTGCTTGAAAATCGAATCGCGGGTGCCGCGATGGATGTGGGCCGCGCGCCCGACCAGATGCCAAGCCCGGAGCTTGCGAAGCTTCCCAACGTCATCGCCACGCCCCATGTCGGCGGCCTGACGCCGCAGGCGATCGAATATCAGTCGCTGGAAACCGTGCGGCAGGTCGAAGCGATCGTCAAAGGCGAGATCCCGCAAGGCGCCGTCAACGCCGACCGCTGGACGCGGCGGCCGTGATCTGCTCTATAGCCGGTCCACAGCTTTGAACGTCCCGTCCTTCTGGATCACCGTCAAAAACACCTTCGGCGGCGCGTCGAGCATGCGCATGCCGACGGTGATGGTGCTGCCGCTGATGTCGAAGCGGCCGACATCGTTGATGGTGCGCAGCAGGCTCGCGCGCGTCGGTTGCGGTCCGGCTTGTTCCAGCGCCGCGGCCGCGAGACGGCCGGCGATATAGCCTTCGAGCGCCACGAAATTCGGTGTCAGCGCCGGGTCGAACGCCGTCTGCGCCGCCTGGTAGTCGGCGACCAGCTTAAGCGAGCGGTCCCAGGGAAACGGCACGACCTGCGTGACGACGACGCCTTCGCCCTCGGGGCCGAGCTCCTTGGCGAGCGCAACGGCGCCGACAAAGGAGATGTTGACGAAGGTCGGATTGGCGCCGCTGCGGTGCGCGAGCTTGATGAACTCGGCGCAGGGACCGTAGGTCCCGACCATGACGATCGCCTCGGGTTCGACGCGCTTGATCGTGCGCCAGGCCGACGCGACGGCGCGGGTGTTGCGCTCGAAGGTGCCTTCGGCGGCGAGCTCGAGGCCGCGCCTGGCAAGCGCGCGCTTCACGCCGGAAAGACCGTCGCGCCCGAACGAGTCGTCCTGGTAGAAAATGGCGATGCGGGTGAAATGGCGATCCTCGGTGAGATGCTTGACCCACGCCTCGGCCTCGGCGCCATAGCTTGCACGGATGTTGACCACGTTCGCAAGCTCGAAGTCGCGCAAGAATTCAGCGCCGCTGAAGGGACCGATGAAGGGCACGTTCCTGGCGCTGGTGATCGGTATCGTCGCCACCGCGGTCGGCGTGCCCACCGCGCCGATCAGCGCGAACACCTTCTCGTCCTCGATCAGCCGCAGCGTCTGCGCCAGCGAGCGGTCGGGGTCGTAGCCGTCGTCACGGCTGATGAGCTGGAGCTTGCGGCCGTGGACGCCGCCTTTGGCGTTGATCTCGGTGAAGGCTGCGACGATGCCCTGCCGCATGCGCTGTCCGAGTGTGGAGGAGGGACCCTCGAGCGCTGCGGCTTGGCCGAACAGGATCGCATCCTCGCTGACGCCGATCTCGTCGGCTTTCGCCGGCAGCATGATTGCTGCCAGGACGGCGACGGTCATGACGATGCATGTCGCAGATCGAGATCGATACATCAGAAAAGTCTTGCCGGGTGCGGTGAGTAGCTTCGTGAAAGCTATCGCCACGGGATGAATCGGCGATGTATCGACGGCTCCGTACTACTCCGGGGAAAACCGGCAACTTGCTTCGACAGAGCCCGCATCATCCTGCACTTCATTAACTAAACCGGGTAATGCGGAAAAGCCGGGTTCCGAAATTGTGCAGTTCTTAACCGCGGTCCTGTTCCGATAGTGGCTCCGGCGGCTCAACCAGAGGTTCGGTTGAGCGCGACAGGGGACGGCGGTTTTTGGAATGGGCGGTCGGGATCAGAACGATCAGGATCGGGGGCGTATGACCGGATGGTGGCGTGCCGCGCCGCTGCTCGGGCTCTATCGCCCTGCGCTCGTCGCAGTCGGCGTCGGTCTTCTGTTTTCGGTCGTGGCTGCAGCCGCCGTGGCGCGATGGGAAGGCCGCGTCAACAAGATCGAGTTCGAGAACGCGGCCGAGACCGAAGTGATCGTCATGCAGAACGGCATGAGCGAGTACATCTCCAGGCTCGTCGCGCTGCGCACGCTGTTCGAATCGACCAATCAGGAGATCACCCGCAGCGAATTCGAGACCTTCAGCGCCCGCCTGTTCGAGCGCCATCCCGGCATGCTGCGCATCTCCTGGGTGCCGCGGGTGAACCGCAAGGAGCGCGCCGAATACGAGGCCGCGGCGATCACGGACGGCGTGTCCGGCTATCGCATCAAGTCGCTCCAGGGCGATGCGTTCGCGACCGCGCCGCAGAGCGACGAATATTTTCCGGTGTTCTACTCGACCCAGCCGAAGACGTCTCCAGTCTACGGAATGGACTACGCGACCGTTCCGGAGCGCCGCGCGGTCCTCGAGCGCGCGCGCGACACCGACCGGATAGGGGCCATTCGCACCCGCCTCTACGAGCCGAAGGAGGGCGGCCGGTTGCCCGACGTCCTCGTCGCCATTCCCGTCTACGCCAAGGGAACGTCGCGCGACGCGGTCGTGGACCGGCGCCGCAATCTCGCCGGCTTCGTCGTCGGCGTCTTCGACCTGCCGCTGCTGATCCAGTCCATTCGCGTGACCACCGGGGCAAGCCCCGCGGTCAGCGTCAACGTCTATCCGCCGTTCGCGGGTCAGATCGTCGGCCTGGAGCAAATGCTGCCGGATTACTCGTCGGCCGCGACGGCGCCGCAGACGATGCGGGACGTCGCGCGGACCCTGCACTGGTCGGGCAATCTCAAGATCGGCGACACCGATTGGCAGGTGCGGGCGGTTCCGGCTGCCGGCGGTCCGCTGGAGACGACTTACGATCGCGCGGGTGCGGTGCTGATCGTCGGCATGCTGCTGACGCTGTCGCTTTCGACCTATCTCATGCTCGCAAGCCGCAATTCGCAGCGGCTGTCACTGGCGAACCGGCGGGTGCTCGAACTAGCCCAGACCGACATCCTGACCGGATTGCCGAACCGCGCTTTCTTCCTGGCCCGGCTCGACGAGCTCAAGGGCCGTTTGAAGGACACCGGTCCGACCTTCTCGATCCTGATGCTCGACCTCGACCGCTTCAAGAACGTCAACGACTCGCTCGGTCACGGTGCCGGCGATGCGCTGCTGCGTCAGGTCGCACAGCGGCTGAAATCCGCTTTGCGCACCAGCGACGTGCTGGCCCGGCTCGGCGGCGACGAATTCGCCATCATCCAGGAAGCTTGCGAGGATCAGCGCGTCTGCTCGACCGAACTGGCGGGGCGGATCGCCAAGCTCGTGGCCGAGCCGTTCCTTCTTCCCGGACACCGCGTAGAGATCGGTACCAGCATCGGCATTGCGATCGCGCCCGATCATGGCAGCGATCAGGAGCAGCTGCTGAAGAAGGCGGACCTGGCGCTCTACCGCTCGAAATCGTCGGGCCGCAACTGCTTCACCATCTACGACAAGGCGATGTCGGCCGAGCTCGAGGCGCGCAGCACGCTGGAAGGCGATCTGCGCGACGCCATCGCGCGGTGCCAGCTCGAGGTGCACTACCAGCCGTTCGTCGACGCCCTCAGCGGCACGCGGCGCGGCTTCGAGGCGTTGGTGCGCTGGCGGCATCCGACGCGCGGCTTGATTGCGCCGGACCAGTTTATCCCGCTTGCGGAGGAGACCGGGCTGATCGTGCCGCTCGGCGAGTTTGTGCTGCGGCGCGCCTGCGCGGACGCGGCCGGCTGGCCGTCCGATCTTGCGGTCGCCGTCAACCTGTCGCCGATCCAATTCAAGGAGGCCGAGCTGTTCGAGATGATCAGCGCGGCGCTCGCCGATTCCGGATTGCCGCCGCAGCGGCTGGAGATCGAGATCACGGAATCCGTGCTGCTGGAGCGTGGCGTCGAGAACCACGCCTTCATGGAGCGGCTGAAGAGCATCGGCATCGCGCTCGCACTCGACGATTTCGGCACCGGCTATTCGTCGCTCAGCTATCTGACCGCTTTCCCGTTCGACAAGATCAAGATCGACAAATCGTTCATCCGGAACCTCACGCATCAGCCGCGCAGCTCCGCCATCATCTCCTCGATCGTGACGTTGGCGCGCGGGCTGGACATGTCGGTCACCGCCGAGGGCGTCGAGACCCGCGAGGAGTACGAGCGGCTGAAGGCGCTCGGCGTCAATTTCGCGCAAGGCTATCTGTTCGGCCGCCCGCAGCCGATCGAACGGATCCTGTTCGACGCGCCCGCCAAATCGTCGCAACGCGACGCGGCCTGAGGGCGGCCGCCCAAGGGTCGCTCAATGAGGCATGCGCGAAAAGCGCTTGACCCGGGCGGTCCCGGATGGTCGGAAGGACCGTCCAGGGATGAAACACACAATGCGGCTTCCGTTCTTCTACGGCTGGGTCGTGGTCGCGGTGACCTTCGTCACCATGGCCATCGGCGTCAACGCGCGCACCGCCTTCTCGCTGTTCTTTCCTCCCATCATCTCCGAATTCGGCTGGGAGCGCGGCGTCACCGCGGGCGCCTTCTCCTTCGGCTTCGTCGTTTCGGGCATGGTCAGCCCGCTGATCGGCCGGCTGATGGACCGCGCCGGCCCGCGCGCGGTGATGGAGCTCGGCGTGGTTCTGATGGGCGGCGGATTGCTGCTCGCGCCGCTCACGAGCCAGCCCTGGCATCTCTACGTCACCATCGGCGTCATGGTCGGTGCCGGCTCGGTGTGTCTCGGCTATTCCGGACAGTCGTTGTTCCTGCCGAACTGGTTTATCCGCACGCGCGGCCTCGCCATCGGCATCGCCTTCGCCGGGGTCGGCATCGGCTCGGTGACGCTGCTGCCATGGGTGCAGCACATGATCGAAGGGACCGGCTGGCGCACCGCCTGCACGGCGATGGGCCTGATGATCCTGATCGTGCTGGCGCCGATCAATCTGTTCCTGCATCGACGTCCGGAGGATATCGGCCTGCGGCCTGACGGCGATGCGGCCCCGGCCGCAGGCGCCGCAAAACCCGTCTCCAACATCGTCGATCCCGTCTGGGCCGGGACCGAATGGACACTCCGGAAAGCGGTCGCCACGACACGGTTCTGGTGGATCGCGCTCGGCTATTTCTGCGGCCTCTACATCTGGTACGCGGTGCAGGTGCACCAGACCAAATTCCTGCTCGACATCGGCTTTAGCCCGGGTGTCGCGGTGTGGGCACTCGGCATCGTCAGCCTGCTCGGCATTCCCGGCCAGATCCTGCTCGGCCATGTCTCCGACCGGATCGGGCGGGAATGGGTGTGGGCGATCAGCTGCGCGGGCTTTGCGATCTCTTTCGCGGCGCTGATGGCCCTGAAATTCCAGCCGTCATTGTGGCTGGTCTACCTCATGGTGTTCACGCAAGGCGCGCTCGGTTACGGCCTGACCTCGATCATGGGCGCAGTGGTGTTCGAGATTTTTCAGGGCAAGCACCAGGGCAGCATTTTCGGCACGATCATGCTGGCGGCATTGGCCGGCGGCGCTGCCGGTCCCTGGGTCACCGGCTTGCTTTACGATCGGGTCGGCGACTACACGCTGGCCTTTGGCGTCGCCATCATCGTGAGCGGATTGTCGGCGCTCTCGATCTGGCAAGCTGCGCCCCGCAAGGTGCGCGCCGTTGCCGGCAAGCTTCAGGTGGAAACCGGCGCCGAATAGGTTCCGTGCGCGCCCAATTACCTTCGTTTCTTTCGCGGAATGTTAATCATGTCGCGTCTTGGCGCGGTGCGAGGGGACTGCAAAAACGACTTGGACACCATGGTGGCGCTAGCGTCGGTTGCATATTTCCCGATGCCTCCGGGTCTAGCGATGTCCGCCTCCGATTGTGCCATGACAGAAACTCCGGAAGTGCTGTTGGCCGCGCTCGAACGCGCCGACGAGGGCATCGTCATCGTCGACAGCGCGCATCGCATCACGCATTTCAATGCCGGTGCGGAGCGGATTTGGAAACTCGCACGCGCTGATGTGCTCGGTCACGACGCCGAAATTCTCACCCTCAAATGCCTTCAGGCCGATCCGGTTGCAGAATTCCGTGACGAGATCAGCCTCATGCGAAACGACGGGAGCCGCATCCGGGCGGCCATCTCGCTTTCAGCCATTGCAAGTGAAGGCATTACCTATCGTATCGTGTTCGCGCGCGACGTCACCGCGGATGCCGAACGCCGCGCCAGGATCGGGCTTCTCCACGCCGTCTCCGACCAGACCAACCGCGCGGTGCTCATCACCGACACCGACCAGGACATCGTCTACGTCAATGCCGCCTTCACGACGCTGTTCGGCTACACCAGCGAGGAAGCCGAGGGCCGCCGTGCCAGGGGCCTGCTCGCCGGCCGCCACACCGATCGCAAGGCCGTTGCGAAGCTCGTCAAGCGCCTGATGGAGGGTGGCCACCGGGGCGAGGTCGAGATGCTCGCCTATGACAAGGACGGCGAGGAGATCTGGGTCTGCGCTCGCATCGATGCCTTCCGCGACAGGAAGGGCCAGGTCAAGCACATCTTCGCGCTGCTCGAGGATATCACCGAGACCAAGCAGCTGCGCTCGCTGCAGCAGCTCATCATGGGCGCGCTGGCTGACGAGGTTCCGATCGGCGAGATCGCCGACCGGCTGTGCCGCCGTGTCGAGCAGATCGCGCCCGACGTCGTCTGTTCGCTGCTTCATATCGATGCCGCGGGCCTGATCCATCCGCTCGGCGGCCCAAGCCTGCCCGAGGACTATTCCCGCGCACTGGACGGCGTTGCCATCGGCCCCAATGTCGGCTCGTGCGGAACCGCGGCCTTCTACGGCGAGCCGGTGCTGGCGACGGATCTGGAGACCGACCCGCGCTGGCGGCCGTACAAGGCGATGCCGCTCGCGATTGGCCTGCGCGCATGCTGGTCGACGCCGGTCAAGGCCAAGGACGGACGGGTCATCGCCACGTTCGCCTTCTACTACCGGGAGCCGCGCGCGCCGAGCAATTGGCATCGGCGCATCGTCGAGGCCTGCGTCAATCTCGGCGCTTTCGCGATCGAGCGCAAGGAAGCGCGCGCCGAGATCGCGCGGCTCGCCTATCACGATATCCTCACCGGCCTGCCGAACCGCGCGCAATTGCGGCGCCTGATCACCACCGCCATCGATGCCTGCCCGACCGGCAGCCACGTCGCGCTGGCCTTCCTCGACGTCGATCATTTCAAGGACGTCAACGACACACTCGGTCATGCCGCCGGCGACGAGCTCCTGATCCAGCTCGCGCAGCGCCTGCGCGAGCAGATCGGGCCCGAGGACATGCTGGGGCGACTCGGCGGCGACGAGTTCGTGATCCTGCTGCCGCAGCGCAACGCCGAGGGTGCCGAGCGCGTCGCGGCCGGAATCACCGAAGCGCTGGCCGCGCCGCTGCGGCTCGGCTCGAGGCAGCTGCAGATGTCGGCGAGCATCGGCGTCAGCCTCTATCCCGATCACGCCACCGACATCGACACGCTGATGCAGCAGGCGGACGCGGCCATGTACATGGCCAAGCAGGCCGGCCGCTCGACCCATCGCCTGTTCAGCGCCGAGATGAACGGGCTCACCGAGCAGCGGCTGGCCTTGATTGCGGCGCTGCGCCGCGCCATCGCCGAGGGCGCGCTGACCCTCCGCTATCAGCCGCAGATCCGCAGCTGCGACGGCGCGATCCATGGCGTCGAGGCGCTGGCGCGCTGGCACGATGCCGAGCTCGGCGACGTCTCGCCGGCAAAATTCATCCCACTCGCCGAAGAGTGCGGCCTGATCGAGCAGATCGGCCTGTGGTCGGTGCGCGAGGCCTGCCGGCAGATGGCGAGCTGGCGCCGCGCTGGGCTGAACATTCCATCCGTGTCGGTGAATCTGTCGCCGATCAATTTCCGCAACGTCACGCTGGCCGCGCGGCTCAAGGATATCCTCGCCGAATACGATCTGCCGGCGGATGCGCTGATGCTCGAGATCACCGAGGGCGCGTTCATGCAGGACAGCGTCGCCGCGCTCGAGACGATGAACGCGATCCGGGAGCTCGGCGTCGGGCTTTCCGTGGACGATTTCGGCACCGGCTATTCCAGCCTCAGCCGGCTCGCCCATCTGCCGATCCGCGAGCTCAAGATCGACCGCAGCTTCATGCGCGACATCGAGCGTGACGCCGGCGCGCTCGCGATCGCCACCGCTGTGGTGCGCGTCGGGCAGGGCCTCGGCATGACTGTCGTCGGCGAAGGGGTTGAGACCGAGGCGCAGCGCAAGGTGCTGGCCGAGCTCGGCTGCGACGTCGTGCAAGGCTTCCTCTACGCGCCCGCGCTGGCGCCCGTCGCGTTCGAGCGCTGGCTGATCGAGCACTGCGCCGAGCAGGCGCAGGCGATGCTGGCTCGTCTCGACATTGCACCGGCCGGCGCGACCGCGGTGAAGCGGTCGGCGTAGGGCGTCTACTCTCGGAGCCGCCACGGCAGCAACGACCGGCTAGTCATCGAAATCAACGAAACGCGTTACTTCGATCGTGTCTGGTTTGATTTTGCTCGGCATTGACGCGGCAATGCATAGTGAACGGTCAGCAGGCTTTCGTTCCTGTCATCGAAAATCAAATGATCGGTCAAGGCCATTTCCGCGCGCATCGCGTTGCAGCAGAAGATCATCCATCGATTGAACGTGGGCAGCTGGCTCATGGAGCGGTAAAGCTCGCCACATTCGATGGTCAGGTTCTGCCGGCCTTGCGCATTCGCCAATTCGAGCCGGGATCGAATCTCTTGCCGGAAACCATCCGTTGAAACCATGCGACTCCGATAGCCGAAAACCCTTCTGAGAGGGGGGATCAGCCGGCCAGTATTGAAATCGAGCGATGAGCCCCGTCAACTCAGACGTCAGGCCGTGTGACCATAGAGCAATGCCAACACAAAGATACAGCTAATAAAGCCGATCGGATCGATGCGCTCGTCTCGCTATTGGGTGACGGCGTTCCTATATGCTCGAGATCACCGCCCGCCCTTGGCAGTTATCGGTGACTGAGAGCATTGCGCTCCCGCCTCAACCACGCAGGCGGTCGGATGTCCGATATCCCAAAATACAAATCTCCTGGACTGATTGGTATCTCGGGTGCCGGTGCGGGTCGCTGCGTCGGCCTGCATGCGGCGGAATCCATTTTCAATTGATCTGCAGCAGCGATCTCGCACGCAGATCGTCAGGAGGTTTACGTGGCAAACACAGCAACGATCCGAAATTCGAACGGGCTTCCAGCCACATTCACGGGATCGAAGACCGGGCAGGACGACGCTCCGTTTGTCTTCGTCAAGGTCGGCGATGAAGAGCGCCGCATGCGAAGGGCTGAATGGGATGCGCTTCCGCCCTGGACCGGCCCGCGCCCGGCACGAACAGTCAACGACTGATCGCACAGCCTTGGGGAGTCCCGCTTGACGGTCGAACATGCCATCGTGCGAACCAAGCCGAAGCCCTGGGGCAGCCTCGATCTGCGGCCCTGGAGTGAGACGTCGACGAGCGACGGGCCGATCGGGGAATTGTGGTTCGAGCGCCCGGGTCTTGCTGCGCCGAAGACGACGTTGCTGCTCAAAATGCTCTTCACCACCGAGCCCCTGTCGATTCAAGTTCACCCGGATGATGCGTTCGCGCGCTCGATCGGCCTTGCCAACGGCAAGACCGAAGCCTGGTACATCGTCTCTGCGATCCCTGGTGCCGGGGTCGCGGTGGGGCTGAACCATCCGCGCTCCGCCGCGGAGTTGCGAACCGCGATCACTGATGGCTCGATCGCCGATATCGTGGATTGGCAGCCGGTTCATCCAGGCGACGTCATCTTCATTCCTGCTGGAACAATCCATGCGATCGGGGCCGGCATCGTGCTCGTGGAAATCCAGCAGCACAGCGACGCCACGTTCCGGCTGTTCGACTACGGACGAGCGCGCCAACTGCACATCGACCATGCCGTCGCGGTGGCGACGGCAGGCCCACGCCAGATCCAATCGCCGTCCGAACGCCTGAGCGGCGCCCGAACCGTCCTCACGGTCAATTCCTATTTTGCGCTGGAGCAGACGGACCTTGCTCCAGGCTCCGTTTGGATGCTCGACGCACCGAAAGAGACCTGGTTGCTGGCGATCGAAGGCCACGCCCAACTCGGCTCGACGAGCCTGGCGCCGGGGGAGGCGTTCTTCCTGGAAGCCGACCATGCGGAAATCGAGGTCGGTGCGAGCGGCTTGAAAGCGCTCCTGGCCTATCCCGGCCCGAAGATAAACCCTGCTGCGCTAACAGAGCGCAGCGCCGCGAGCGCCAGTCGCGCACCGCACGCCTTTCCCGGCACCCTGGTCCCGTCTCCCGTCGAGACCGCCACGCTCAAACAATCGGAGACGCCAAATTGGCTGCCGTAAATCGTATCGCATTCATCGGCAATTCGCTTCCCCGCCGCTGCGGCATTGCGACCTTCACCACCGACTTGCAGAGCGCCGTTGCGGCGTCCCGGAGTGATCTGGAGACGGTCATCGTCGCGATGACCGATCACGGCCAGGTCTACGATTATCCTGCCACCGTGGGCCTGGAGATCAACGACGACAGGCAAGATGACTATGTCCGTGCGGCTGCCTATCTGAATAGCGGCGGCTTCGAGGCCGTTTCGCTGCAACACGAATTCGGAATTTTCGGCGGCGAAGCCGGAGGCCAGATCATGGCGCTTCTGTCGCGCCTGACCATACCGATCGTGACAACCCTGCATACGGTCTTGTCCGAGCCGACAGAGGCTCAGCGCGACGTCATCACGCGCATCGTCGAGTGCTCGTCCAAGATCGTCGTGATGGCTGAAAAAGGTCGGGAATTGTTGCGCTCCGTCTATCACGTGGCTGACGAGAAGATCGAGATCATCCCGCATGGCATCCCGGAATTTGCGTTCGTCGAACCCGACGCGGCCAAGGCTGCACTCGGATTCAGCAACAAGTCGGTCATCCTGACCTTCGGATTGCTGTCGCCGAACAAGGGTATCGAAGTCATGATCGATGCGATGCCGTCGATTCTGAAGACCCGACCCGACGCCGTTTACGTCGTCCTCGGTGCGACGCATCCCAACCTCGTGCGCGACCGTGGCGAAGCTTATCGTGAGTCCCTGATGGCGCACGCGCGCCAGGCTGGCGTCGAGGATCACGTCGTGTTCCTCGATCAGTTCGTCGACAAGAAAACGCTGCTCGATTTCATCTCGATGTCCGACGTCTACGTGACGCCGTACCTCAGTGAGGCCCAGATGACCTCGGGCACGCTGGCCTACAGTTTTGGCCTCGGTAAAGCCGTGGTGTCCACCCCGTATTGGCATGCCCGTGAACTATTGGCCGAGGGCCGCGGCATCCTGGTTCCGTTTGGCGACGCGGCAGCGCTCGGCATTGAAATCGCCAAGTTGCTCACCAACGACGTGCTTCGGCAGGCGATGCGCAAGCGCGCCTATTCGAGCAGCCGCGCGATGACATGGGAAAGAACCGCCGAGCGCTATATGTCGGTCTTCGAGAACGCCGGCCGCCGGCATCGGCTCAAGACCATCGCGCGTATGGATACTGGTACGCTGCTGCGCGACAGCCGCGCCCCGCCGGAAATGCAGCTCGGCCATTTCCTGTCGATGTGCGACGACACGGGACTGTTTCAGCATGCCGTTCATAGCGTGCCGGATCGTGCCCACGGCTATTGCGTCGACGACAACGCCCGGGCGCTGCTCGTGGCCTGTGCGCTCAACAATCCGGGTGAAGAGCGGCTGCCGGAAGCGCTGACGGCGCGATTTGCCGCTTTCGTCCAGCACGCCTGGAATCCGGATACACGACGATTTCGCAATTTCATGGGCTTCAACCGCTGCTGGTTGGAGGACAAGGGATCGGAGGACAGTCACGGACGTACGCTCTGGGCCTTGGGCGTGTGCGCGTTGACCGACGCCAGCTCGTCGCGGCGCTCATGGGCCGCGGCCTTGTTTTCCGAAGCAATGGTGACAGTGGAAGATTTTCGTTCGCCCCGTGCGTGGGCGTTCGTATTGCTGGGCCTCGATGCTTACTGCTCGGCTGTCCCGGGCGATGTCCAGGCGACTCGCCTGCGGGCCGTGCTTGCCGATCGGTTGATCTTGATCTTCGACACCGTGGCAACTGGCGATTGGGTCTGGTTCGAGGACGGGTTGGCCTATGATAACGCGCGCTTGCCCCAGGCGCTGATCATGACCGGTCTTGCCAGCAAGACATCGCGCTATGTCAATATCGGGCTGGAGTCGTTGCGCTGGCTTGTGAAGCGGCAAACCTCAGCGAAAGGCCAATTCCGCCCGATCGGCACGGCGGGGTTTGGCGATCGACGCCAACCGTCGCAAGCCTTCGACCAGCAGCCGCTGGAGGCCGCGGCGACCATCGCGGCATGCCTCGCCGCGTGGCGGGCCGATCACGATGTCGAGTGGAAAGCCGAAGCCGCGCGGGTCTTCGCGTGGTTTCTGGGCAGCAACGACCTGTCGGCCTCGCTGGTCGATTTGGAGACCGGAAGCTGCCGGGATGGCCTGCACCCCGATCGTCCCAATGAGAACCGGGGAGGGGAATCGGTGGTGTCCTATTTGCTTGGGCTTTCCGAGATTCGGCAAATTGCCCGCCTGAGCGAAAGCCGGGCCAAGCCTGCTCCTCTCGTCGCTTGACGGAGCAGGATTACGATTTCCTCCTTCAACCCATCGAGGCCGTCTTGTCGCAATCTCCCTTCCTCAAACGCCAAGCCCTTCAGCTGCGGCCTGATCCGACCCGTGTCATCGTTCGGCCTTTCAAGCCGGCAACAGAGCCGCGCGACCTCAATCCGACGGACAAGACCCGCGCCAACCATATCGTCGAACGGGTCCTCGCGCTCGATGCCGAGACGGCCGACCGGCAATTGGCCGACGTTCTGGAGAATTTCCTCGGTCGTCACCGCAACCTGTTGCAGATCTTCGAGGCCCGCGCCGCGGAGATGGAAGAGGCGCTGGCCGACCATGCTGTATTCACGCAGGTGCAGCGCCAACTCGCGGGCGCCTATTTTCTCAACGAATATTCGTTCGAGGCCTCGGCATTGTTCAATCCGAGTATCGTGCCGCATCCCGATCAATCCGGAACGCCGGAAGGCAGCCTTCGCTTCATCCTGAGTCTTCGTGCCGTCGGCGAGGGTCACGTGTCGTCCCTGACATTTCGCTCGGGGCTTATTGCGGCAGACGGGACCGTGACCATCGACCCGACCGCGCGCCTTGCATCCAGCCCCGATCTCGTCAGGCTGACATCGGGCGCTGGCGGCGACGAGATTGATGTTACATTCGCGGCCGGCCAGGATCTGAGCGAGCGGGTGATTTTCCCGGTCACCGAAGCGCAGTCGAACGGGATCGAGGACGCCCGCTTTGTGCATTTCAGCAACGCCGGCGAGACGATCTACTACGCGACCTACACCGCCTATAGCGGACGGGCAATCCGGTCGGAGCTGATCGAGACGTCCGACTTTGTATCGTTCCGGCTATCGACCCTGAAGGGCAGTGCCGCGCGCAACAAGGGCATGGCGTTATTCCCGCGCAAGATCGGGGGCAGATATGCAATGATCGCGCGCCAGGATAACGAGAACCTCTATCTGATCTTTTCCGACGATCTCCAGACGTGGGATGGCGGCCAGCCGATTCTGAAGCCGCGATACCCCTGGGAATTCGTGCAGATCGGCAATTGCGGATCACCCATCGAGCTCGACGTCGGGTGGCTGCTGCTGACGCACGGCGTCGGACCTTTGCGAAAATATTCGATCGGGGCCGCGCTGCTGGACAAGAACGACCCTTCGAAGGTGCTCGGCCGCCTGCGCGAGCCACTATTGCGCCCGGACCCTTCCGAACGCGAAGGATATGTTCCAAACGTCGTCTACACTTGCGGCGCGATGCGCCACCACGACAAGATCATCTTCCCCTACGCGGTCTCCGACAGCTACTGCAATGTCGCGACAATCGAGATCGGATCCTTGATCGCGGCCATGGACAGGAGCGCATAGGAACTGCGCTGACCGTTCTCGACATCCATCCGGTGGATTGGAAAAGCGTGAAGCGGTCGGCGCAGAACACTGCGTCGAGCTGGTGATATCCGGGCTCAGGCATCCGGTTGCAGGAACGTGCCGTACTGCTTGGTCGCGGCGACCGCGGCCGCGGCCTGTCCGATCATCCGCATCGCGGCCATCATCGGCCACGGCCCGAGGCTGACCCGCCGAACGCCGACGCGAGCCAGATCCGGAAGTGCGGGAACGCCTTGTGTCACCATGATGTTGACCGGCAGAGGCGTGAGCTGAACCAACTTTTCAATGAGAGCGAGATCGGTGAGGCCGGGGACGAAAATTCCGTCGGCGCCGGCCTCGGCATAGACCTTCGCCCGCCTTGCCGCTTCGTTCATGCACTCGTCCGGCGATCCGAATTTCAGCAGGAACGGATCTGTTCTCGCATTGATGAACAGCTGAACTCCAAGATCTTTCGCGGCGTCGCGCACGGCCTTGATCTTGGCGGCATGGAGTTCGGGATTGACCAGTTGCCGCTTTCCCCCCGATAGCCCGTCCTCGATATTGATGCCGACGGCGCCGGCTTTCAAAATCTCGGTCGCCGATCTGGCGGCGGCCTCCGGGGTGTCGCCATATCCTGCCTCCAGATCGATTGAGACTGGAACTGACACGGCCGCAGTCATCCGCGATACGAGGCCGGTCACCATGTCGAACGGGACATTTTCTCCGTCGGCGTATCCAAGTGCGGAGGCGACCGCGCCGCTGCTGGTCGCGATGGCCGGAGCGGTCTTCGCGATGGCTTTGGCGGTGGCGGCGTCCCAGGCGTTGAACAGGACGAGCGGATCGCCCTTCCTGTGAAGGGCATGAAAGGTCTCGGCATATTGATGTTGTGTCTTGGCGTCCATTGCGCGCACTCCAGATTAGAAAATCGAAGGATGTTGTGGGCCACCGCCCTCTGCGTTCAGTCAGGCGCGTGCGTCTTGAACCAGTCCATGATCAGGCCGGTGACTTCTTCCTCACGCTCGAGGTGCGGGAAGTGCCCGACATCGGGCAGGACAATCCGCTTGTGCGGCCCCTTGAACAGCGGCTCCTCCTTGACCGAGTACCTCGCTGTCGGATCGTTGCTGCCATAGATCGTCAGCGTCGGCGTGTGCATGTCATTGATCGGCAGCCGGCCCGTGAGCCCCGCATCGGTCAGGCCTCCGTAATATTTCAGCGCCGCGGCCATCGTGCCGGGCGAGCTGAGTGTCTCCTTGATCGAACGGATGTGCTCGGCATTGTTGAATGTCGGTGACCACAGCTTCCAGAGATAGTCGACAAAGGGGAGGCCCTCGGTATTGACCGCGGATTCGGCGCCGGGCAGCTGGAAAAAATAGACGTGGAAGACGGCTCGAACGAGCTCCGGATCCCGTCTGATGCTCGAAATTGTAATCGGGTGCGCGGTGTTCATGACCACGGCGGCCTTGATTGCCGATGGCGCCGTGGCCAGCGCCTGAAAGGTCGAGGTGCCGCCCCAATCCATGCCGACGACGCGTGCCTGTCCGTCGTCGCTCAGCGCCGCGATGAGGGCTTCGAGATCCTTGCCCAGTGCGATCGGATCGAAAATGCCGTCCGCCGGAATCTCGGTCGGCGCATAGCCACGCAGGAACGGCGCGACGGCACGATACCCGGCATCCGCGAAGACCTGCAGCTGCTTTCGATACGACCAGGCATTGTCGGGAAAGCCGTGCAGGAACATGACCAGGGGGCCATCGCCCTGTTCGAGATAGGCGAAGCGCACGCCGTTGGCCTGCACGTATTTCAAGGCGGGTTCGGTGCCCCTGGTATCCGCTTGGGCATTCGCTTGTCGTGCCGCGCTCCGAGTATTCATCGTCATTCTCCATGTGATCGAGCCCCGCGATCCAAATTATGTGCGGAGCGCACATATCGTCAAGTTGTTTTTTGTGCGCTCCGCACATATTGTCGGTGTATGGAAATTGGAATCGCAAATTTGCTGGGGGCGCTTTCGCTCGCCGTCATGGATCGGATCGAGCAGGGCGCGCGCGAGGTCATCGGCCGCGGTGGCGAGACCCCTGCGGCACTGGTCGTCATCGGCTATGGCCAGGGCATGACCAACGACAAGCTGCGGCGGATCCTTGGCCTGTCGCATTCAGGAACGGTCCGGCTGGTGGACCGTCTGGTGTCGGATCGGCTGGTCGAACGTCGGCCCGGACAGGACGGCCGCGAGGTTGCCTTGCACCTGACGGCGAAGGGCGCCGCAACCCGCAACGATTTGATGACTTCGCGGATTTCGGCCGTCGCGTCGCTTCTGGATGTACTGTCGCCGGCTGAAACGAAGCGCCTTGAAACGCTGCTCCATGAGTTGTTGGCTCGGCAGGATACCTCCGAGATGGATCGCTTCACGATCTGCCGCATGTGCGACGACAGCGCTTGTACGAATTGCCCCTTGCCCACGGACAAGGGCAAACGCGCTCGCTAGCGGGCGCGCTCGAGACTATCATCCGGCTTGGGCGCAACGCGCGTTCACATCGCGGAAAGGAACGTCCGGCGTTTCCCCACGTTGTCGGCCCACCAGCACAAGCCGGTCCATACGATGAAGAAGATCGCCACCATCCTTGTCATGCTCTGTGCCTTTCCGGCGGCCGCCCGCGCGGACAGCTGGAGTGGCTATCGCATTCCCGAGACCGGGACCAGCGTCGATATCCCTTCGTCCATCTTCACCGAGCAAGCCGGCCGGCCCGACGGCTATGGCATGCAGTACCGGACCAGCGACGGCCGTGCGGATTTGACGGTGCAGGCCGTTCCCAATGACGGCAGCTCACCGGCCGCTTTCCTGGCGCGGAAGAATCCGCCGCCCGGCATCACCTACAAGCGCATCACGCCGCGCTTCTTCGTGGTCTCCAGCACCCGGGGCGGCAAGATCTGGTACGACCGCTGCAACTTTGGCCGCCGCTACGTGCATTGCGTGCTGATCAACTATCCGGCCGCCGAGAAGCGGCAGTGGGATGCACTCGTGACCCGCGTCAGCCGCACGCTGAGCGGCGGTTGATCCGTTCACCAACGAAAAACCTGCTCACAAAGAAAAACTGCCCGCAGGTTGCGGGCAGCAGTCTCGTGAGGATGGTTCAGCGCACGTTGGTCGATGTCGTCGACATGGTCGGCTTGGAGCCCGGCACGTGCGACATGGTCTTGGTGGTCGACCCGACCTCCTCGCCCGCCTTGACTTTCGTGCGGGTGTGGGAGCGGCTGAACGTACCACCCTCATGCGCCTGCGCGCGCGCATTGGAATTGAGCACCGGACCGTTGCCCTTGTTCATGCTGGTGCCGGACTGCGCCTTGCCGTTGGCAGACGCGGCGCTGCCGCCCGCTGCAATCGACGAGCCGGTCTGTCCGGAGCCCGACGTCGACGTGCCGCCGGTGCCGAGCGTGCTGGCCGAGGTGCCGCCGGCCGCGGCCGAGCCCCCGGTGCCGCCGGTCATGCTGGTTTGCGCCGACAACGGCGAGGCGGCGGCAAGCAGGAGTGCGACCGACGAGGTCGCGATCAACATTCTCATCTGTGAAATCCTATTGCTATGGCGACGATGTCGAGATGGTGCAGCCGTTGACCGTGACGGTGCTCGCGCTGGTCGAACCCGGGCCGCCGGCCGTCGAGGACGAACTCGACACGTTGCCGCCACCGGCCTGGACGTGCACCGACGATCCGCCGGCCGAGCTAGAGCTCGACAGCGAGCCGCTCGATGAGGTCGAGCCGGTGGTGCCCGAACCCGATGACCCCAGCGCGGTAATGCTGCCGTCGGGATGTTTTTCCACCGTGACCCGGCAGGTCTCGCCGGACGCGGTCTTGCCGGTTTTCTGCATGGTTTCCCCCGCAGCGGCGCTGCTCATCAAAGTCAAAACTGCGATCGCAACGATTGGTCTGTTCATGCCAGTCCTCCTCAGGAAGGACGAAGGAGCGGCATTGCTGCCGCTCCGCCGGCCGGATGTCAGTCCTTGTCCTTCTTCATCTCGTCCTTGTGGTGGCCTTTGCCCTTTTCCATGCCCATGTCGCTGGCATGTCCCGCGGAGGAGCCGGCCGCTCCCACGGTCGAGCCGCTCTTGCCGCCGCCGGCCGACGAGCCGCCCGTGCCGACTGTCGATGCCGAGTTGGAGCCGGAGCCTGCCGCAGAGCCGCCGGTGCCGACGCTGGACGAACTCTTGCCGCCACCCGCCGACGAACCACCGGTGCCGAGCGTCGAGGCCGAGCCTGAGCCGCTGCCGGAGCCTGCGGCGGAGCCGCCGGTGCCGATCGACGAACTGCTGGTGCCGCCGCCCGCCGACGAGCCGCCGGTGCCAAGCGTCGAGGCCGAGCCCGATCCGCTGCCCGAACCCGCCGATGAACCGCCCGTGCCTACGGTCGAGTTGCTGGTGCCACCGCCGGCTGACGACCCGCCAGTGCCGACCGTCGAACTCGACTGCGCCACGGCGAGCGCGGTACCGGCCAGCAGCGCAGCTGCGGCCGCAGACAATTTCAGAATCCTCATCGCTGTCTCCTCGAATGATCAAATTGCCAAAACAGGCACGGGATAAAGTGGCAAGCTGCAGAAACGTTCCTTGGATCGGTATGAGGATGTGGAAAATGCGCGCGAGAATTGCGACGAGGTTCCAGCGGCGCGGCGCGCCGATGCCGAGCGGGAACAGCGAAGCGCGACGATCTGAAGAAAACAAACGCTACTTCAACGACAATCCCGTCCTGCGCCGCAGATCCGTGATCGCGCGCAGAAAACTGTCGGCCGGCGTCGTCTCCGGATCGATCAGGCGGTGCAGGCGAAAGCCGT
The DNA here is from genome assembly GCF_021052305.1 of Bradyrhizobium sp. WU425. Classification (NCBI taxonomy): domain Bacteria; kingdom Pseudomonadati; phylum Pseudomonadota; class Alphaproteobacteria; order Hyphomicrobiales; family Nitrobacteraceae; genus Bradyrhizobium; species Bradyrhizobium sp. WU425. Next base: position 2,354,884 of record NZ_CP088089.1, read on the forward strand.
CTTCCAATGCCAGCACGACGGAGGCCATCCAGGGGGGATTGAGCGTGTCGCCCTTCGCGTTGCTCTTCAGCGTTGCCTCGATGATGTCGGCGACCAGCTTGCGCCGCGCGCGCAGGCGCTTTGCAAGCTCCGGTCGGCGCTTCTCGGCGCGGGCGACAAACAGGATCATCTCCATGTGGAGCAGCGGCGAGCGGCCGAGCGGATCCTGCCTTGTGCGATCCATCGCCTTCAGCGCCGCGATGAAGTCGTCGAGATTGTCGTGCTGCGCGAGGATGTCCATGTTGCGCCGGATCGACTGCGCGACATGCTCCTCGAGCATGGCGATAATCAGCTCGTCCTTGCTCTTGAAGTTGGAATAGAACGCGCCGCGGCTAAATCCGGCCGCCGCCGCGATCGCCTCGATGCTGGCGCCGCCGATGCCGTCCTGCTCGAACACGCGCGCCGCCGCCTCGAACAGCCTGTCGCGCGTGTCGTCCCTGGTCGGCCTGGTTCTCACCCTTGACATCGGGGCAGTTTAGGGCAAAATGCAACTCGATACAACAATGTATCGAGTTGATAATTCCGGGATGGTTACGCTGCGCAAGAGGGGCTGCGGCGTATGCGATTCATGCGGCAACCGATATGAGGTCACCATGAACGAGCACGTGCAGGGCACCGGCGGTCCGCTGTTCAACCCGCTGTCGCCGGACTTCATCCGCGATCCCTATCCGCATTATGACCGGCTCCGCGCGATCTACCCGATTCACGTGACGCCGTTCGGCCAGTTCGTCGCCAGCCGCCATGCCGATGTCAGCCTCGTGATGCGCGACAAGCGTTTTGGCAAGGATTTCGTCGAGCGCTCCAAGCGCCGCTATAGCGAGAAGATCATGGAGGAGCCGGTCTTCCGCAGCATGAGCCACTGGATGCTGCAGGCCGATCCGCCTGACCACACCCGCCTGCGCGGCCTCGTCGTGAAGGCCTTCACCGCCCGCCGCGTCGAGGACATGCGGCCACGCATCCAGGAGATCGTCGACCAGACCATCGATGCCGTGATCGACCGCGGCCACATGGACCTGATCGAAGACTTCGCCTTCCGCCTGCCTGTCACCATCATCTGCGACATGCTCGGCATCCCCGAGGACCATCGCGAGACTTTCTATAACAGCTCGCGCGATGGCGGACGGCTGCTCGATCCCGTGCCGCTGTCGCCGGAGGAGATCGCCAAGGGCAACGCCGGCAACATGATGGCGCAGATGTATTTCCAGCAGCTGTTCGAGCTTCGTCGCAAAAATCCCGGCGACGATCTCATTACCCAGCTGGTGCAGGCCGAGGAAGACGGCAACAAGCTCACCAACGAGGAACTGACCGCCAACATCATCCTGTTGTTCGGCGCCGGCCACGAGACCACGGTCAATCTGATCGGCAACGGCCTGCTGGCGCTGCATCGCAATCCGGACCAGCTCGCGCTTTTGAAGGCGCGGCCGGACCTGATGGTGGGCGCGATCGAGGAGTTTCTGCGCTACGATTCCTCGGTGCAGATGACCGGGCGGGTCGCGCTGGAGGATATCGACGATCTCGGCGGCGCCAAGATCCCCAAGGGCGAGACCGTGCTCTGCCTGCTGGGCTCGGCCAACCGCGACCCGGCGGTCTATCCTGACCGCCCCGACCGGCTCGACGTCACCCGCCAGAATGTGAGGCCGCTGTCGTTCGGCGGTGGCATCCATTTCTGCCTGGGGGCCCAATTGGCCCGCCTCGAGGCCGAGATCGCCATCGCCACGCTGTTGCGTCGGCTGCCCGACCTGCGCATCGACGACGTCGAAAACCCCGAATGGCGGCCGACCTTCGTGCTGCGCGGCCTGAAGCGGCTGCCTGCGAGCTGGTGATGGCTGCCGGCGTTAACCTCCGCGCGCAACAGTCGCTGTGACTTCGCCACACTTCCCCCTATATAAGGGGCTGTTCCGGTACGTCTGAGGCCCTGCGGCTCAGGCAAGGCCCGCATCCGGTTTGGCCGAGGGGAGACCCGTGCAGACGACGCTGCTCGGATTGGCGATTGCCTTTATCTTAGCGCTGCTGGCCGCTCTGATCGGACCGTACTTCGTCGACTGGAACCAGTTCAGGCCCCAGTTCGAAGCAGAGGCCGGCAGGATCATCGGCGTGCCGGTGCGGGTGGCGGGCGAGCTCGACGCGCGGCTGTTGCCGGCGCCGACGCTGCGGCTGCGCGCGGTCACCTTCGGCGGCAACAACGATCTCGGCCGCCTGCGCGCCGACAAGCTCGATGTCGAATTCAGCCTGAGCTCGCTGATGCGCGGCGAATGGCGCGCCACCGAGCTTTCGGTCAATGGCATGGCGGTCGATCTCGGCCTCGACGCGCGCGGGCGGGTCGATCTGCCGTCCACCGCGAGCGGGAGCTTCAATCTGGCATCGCTGGCGATCGAGCGGCTGAATCTCACCGGTCGCATCGCCCTGCATGATGCCGCCAGCCATTCGACACTGGAGCTCAACGACATCGCTTTCTCCGGCGATGTGCGCTCGCTGGCCGGCTCGGTCCGGGGCGACGGCAGTTTTGCCCTCAGCGGCGTGCGCTATCCGTTCCGCGTCTCCTCCGGCCCGAGCGCCGACGGCAATGCCACCCGCCTCCACCTCAACATCGATCCCGGCGAGCGCGCGATCCTCGCCGATCTCGAAGGCGTGCTCGCCTTCGACAACCGCCTGCCGAAATTCGAGGGCGCGCTGACGTTCGCCGTGCCGGCGCCGAAGAAGCCGGGCGAGGCGGGGCCGATGCCCTGGAAGCTCACGACGAAACTCAAGGCTGATCCGGCCGGCGCCAAGTTCGAGCAGGTCGACGCCAGCTTCGGGTCCGAAGACTCCGCGCTGAAGCTCGGCGGCGTCGGCGATATCAGGTTCGGGGCTTCGCCGCTGCTGCGTGCGGTGCTGTCGGCGCGCCAGGTCGATGCCGACAAGCTGACCGGCAAGGACGAGCCGCAGCGCATCCTTCCGGCGCTCCGCGCAGGCCTCGCCGCAATCCCGCAGGCGCCGATCCCGGCACAGATCGAGTTCAACTCCGACCAGATCATGCTCGGCGCACGGCCGCTCCAGAACATCACGGCCGAGCTTGCGACCGACGGACGATCCTGGACCTTCCAGCGGCTCGAGCTGCGCGCGCCGGGACAGACGCAGCTCTCGCTCAACGGCGCGACGCCCGGCGCCGACAGCTTCAGCGGCCGTCTCAGCGTCGATTCCTCCGATCCCGATACGCTAGTGGCCTGGCTCCAGGGCCGCAGCGAGGTCAACCGCCGCAGCACGCGGCCGCTGCGCCTTGCCGGTGACGTGACCATCGCCGCCAACCATTTCGCCATCGACAGGCTGAAGGCCGAGATCGACGGCGGCGCGGTCGAAGGCCGCATCGCTTTCGTCCAGACCGGCGCGAGCAAGGGCTCGCGGATCGACGCGGAGCTCAAGGCCGACCGCCTTGACCTCGATGCGGCCGCAAGTTTTGTGCGCGCGCTTTCGGGACCGCAGGGCGAATGGCCGGAGGAAGCGAAGCTGTCGCTCGATATCGGCCGCGCGATCTCGGCCGGGCAGGAGCTGCGGCCGTTCACCGCGAAACTCGGCTACGGCCCCGCATCGCTCTCGCTGGAGCAGTTGCGGTTCGGCCAGGCCAGTGGCGTGACCACGGAAGCAAGTGGCAGCTTCGACCGCGCCAAGGCCACGGGCAAGCTCGCGCTGAAATCCTCCGCCAATTCGCTGCGCGATCTCACTGCACTGCTCGAGCCGTTTGCGCCATCGGTGCGCGCGCGCTTCGACGCCATCCCGTCGCTGCCGGCTGCGACCCGCCTGAAGCTCGACCTCAGCCTCGACAAGAACGCCGAGCACGCCGATCGCAACGACGCGCGCGCTGTCCTCGAACTCGACGCGCCGCAGCTCAAGGCCACCGCGACGCTGGCTGCGCAGACGCCGGTGGCCGCCGTCAACGGCATCGACGTCGACCGCTTGCGCAACAGCGACTTCACGCTGGACTCGAAAGTCGCGACACCGCAAGCCAGTGCACTGCTGGCGTTGCTCGGGCTCGATCGCGTGGTGGCCGCAGGCGAGGGCGCTTCGCAGTTCGAAGGCCGCTTGAGCGGCGCGTGGCGCCATCAGCTGCAATTGAATGCCAAGCTTAGCGGCGGCGGGCTGGATGCGGACGCACAAGGCAACGTCGAATTGTCGGAGCCGAAAGGCAGCGTAAATTTGCGCGTGCGCAACGCCAATCTGGGGCCGCTGTTCGGGACCAGCCCGGCCGATAAATCGGTGCAGAGCGTCAATCTGTCCTCGCGCGTCGGCCTCTCCGGCAACCGCCTGACCTTCAACGATCTCGAGAGCACCCTGGCCGGCTCGCATTTGCGCGGTCATCTGGCGGTGACGCTCGATCAGGAGAAGACCGTCGACGGCGAAGTCGGCCTCGATACGCTCGACCTCGTGCCCGCGCTCGCGATGGCCATCGGCGCGGCCGGACACGATGCCAATGCGCCGCTGAGTGCCGGGCTTCTCGGCGGCTGGCGCGGCCGCGTCGCCTTCCAGGCGTTGCACGGCACGTTGCCCGGCGGCATCGAGCTGCGCCCCTTCGGCGGTACGGTCCGGAGCGACGGTCAGTCGCTCGCGCTCGACGCAATGAAGGGCGGCGTCGGCGGCGGCGAGATGTCGGCGAGCCTTGATGCGCGCAATGGCACCAATGGTCTGACGCTCAACGCGCGCATCGAGCTCGGCAATGTCGACGCGGCGGCGCTGCGCTACCGCGACCTCGCGCTGGCGAAGGGACGAGCCTCGGCGCAGATGGCGCTGACCAGCCAGGGCCGTAGCGTCGCGGCGCTCACCGGTGCGCTCGCCGGCAACGGTACGGTGACGCTCGAATCCGCTGAAATCTCCGGCCTCAATCCACGCGCCTTCGAAATCGCCATCCGCGCCAGCGACGGCGGCCAAATTGCCGACGACAATCGGCTGCGGCAGCTGGTCGAGCCCGCGCTGTCGGCGGGTCCGATTGCAGTGGCCTCGGCGCAGATCCCGTTCACGATCCGGGACGGGCGCCTGCGCGTCGGCGCAACGTCGCTAGAGGCGAAGAACGCGCGTGCCATCGTCTCCGGCGGTTACGACATCCCCGCCGACCAGGCCGACATCCGTGCCAGCCTGACGCCGATCATGACCGGGCTCTCCGGCGCGCCGCCCGAAATCCAGCTGTTCGCGGCCGGTCCCCCCGACAGGCTCAATCGCACCGTCGATCTTGGGCCGCTGTCGTCGTGGCTCGCGGTACGCACGATCGATCGCGAGACGCGCCGGCTGGACGCCATCGAGCGCGGCGAGCCGCCGCCGGCCACCGCCGCGTTGCCGACGCTGGTGTCGCCCGAACCGGCGCCGGAGCCGTCGCTCACGGATGTGCCGATGCCCGGCCGCGATCCGCGCCGTGCGCCGCCGCCGAAGCCCAAGTCCGATATCAGGGTTGCGCCGACGCCAAAGGCGCCGCAGGCCGCTCCCGCGGCACCAAGCCCGCCGCTTGCAAGCACGCAGATCGCGCCGCTGCCTCCGCCGATCGACGTCAGGCCGGCCCCGGGCCCGCCGCCCGCAAAGCCCAAGCCAAAGCCGCCGCTGGTGCTGACGCCGTCAAATCCGTAGGCGATAGTCCGTCATGCCCGGGCTTGTCCCGGGCATCCACGTTCTCCGTCCCAGGCGGTGAGACGTGGATGGCCGGGACAAGCCCGGCCATGACGCCGGAGAGACACCCCCACCCCAACCCTCTCCCGCAAGCGGGAGAGGGGGCGCAGCTTCCTCGTGACGTACCGGTAAACTCATTCTCTCGCTTTTTATCGAATTTTCCGCGGCAAAACTGATCTGCCGACTTTACCGGATTCTCGCGTTTGTTCCCTAGCCTCTGTTCCCAGAGGAACTCGGCGTCCTGCCGGCACAAGCAGGATGGCCAGCCAAGAACTGGGGTCATCGGGATGAACGGCGCGACAACACTTCTGCAGGATCTGGACGACGCAATCGCACGCGGCACCGACGAAAGCCGGACCAAGGCGTTGTGGCATGCGACCGACATTCTGATCACCGGTCGCTACAGCGACGACGAGATCAGCACGTTCGGCGAAGTCATCGGCCGGCTCGCCGACGAGATCGAGGTCGCCGCACGGGTGCAGCTCTCCGAGGTGATGGCAGCCTGCGATCACGCTCCGCTCAATGTCATTGCGCAACTCGCGATCGCCGACGAAATCGAGGTCGCCGGTCCCGTGCTGCGCGATTCCAATCGTATCGACGAGAAGCTGCTGGTCGAGAGCGCCATGACCAAGAGCCAGTCGCATCTGCTCGCGATCGCCCAGCGCAAGTCGATCGGCGAGGCCGTCACCGACGTGCTGGTCAAGCGCGGCGACCAGGAGGTCGTGACGTCGGTCGCCAAAAACGAGGGCGCGCGCTTTTCAGGTTCGGGTCTGCTCCACATGGTCCGCCGCGCCGAGGGTGACTCGATTCTCGCCGAGCAGCTTGGCCTGCGCAAGGACGTGCCGCGTCACATCTTCCAGCAACTGATCTCGAAGGCGTCGGAGGACGTCCGTCGCCGGCTCGAGCACGAGCGCCCGGAAATGATGGCGCAGATCCAGAGCTCGGTAAGCGACGTCACCGGCGATCTGCAGTCCAAGTTCGGCCCGTCCTCGCGCAGCTATTTCGTTGCCAAGCGCGTGGTGACGACGCAGTACCGGCAGGGCAACCTCAACCAGGACTCGATCTCGAACTATGCTCGCCAGCACCGGTCCGACGAGGTGCAGATCGGCCTGTCGCTGTTGTCGTCGCTGCCGGTCGACGTGATCGAGCGTGCGATGATGGACCGCAATCGCGAGATGATCCTGGTGCTGTGCAAGGCGCTCGACTTCTCCTGGGACACCACCATGTCGCTGCTGTTCCTCGGCGCCAAGGATCATCTGATCACGGCGCGCGAGCTCCACGACAACGAGCGCGATTTCGGCAAGCTCAAGATCGAGACCTCGCGCAGCGTCTTGAAGTTCTACCAATCGCGCAAGACCGGCACCGATCCCGTCACGGGTCGTCAGCCCGAGCTGCAGGTGCACTGAGCGGTACACCGAACAGGTACACCGAGCATCATCCGGGAATTGGCAGGGAGTATTTTCAATGTTGCCTCAATTCGGCACCGCAGTTCGCAAGAAGAACCTCAACAACGCCGCAGCCGGCGAGATCGGCGGCGGAGCAGCGGACCAGGCCTCGGTCGATGCGGCATGGCTCGTGCTGGAAGCCGCCAACGACCTCGGCGACCATGCCGCGATCGAGGCTTGCCGCCGCGTCATCGACGCCGAGCTGAACGGCACGGCGGCCGGCAGCGCGGATGTCGATCTCGTGCTCGGGTATTTCAGGTAGACTCCGCGGGCGTCCGCTCCATCCGCGCGATAGCGGCTGTTTCCACACCGTCATTGCGAGCGCAGGGCACCGCCGTCGCTCCTTCAACGGCACATTAACGCGCCGACAGCCCCAGACCGGGCGGCCATCCCGCGAACACGCGCATCGCACGCAGCTGTGATCTCCGGAACCGGCCGACGCGGGTAACGACCGAAGCTCCCCTTCGTACAGCCTTCAGCGAGCGTAGTCTCGCAGAGCTGATGGATGTGAAACCGGGGAGACATGGTCGGATGAAAGAGTTCAACGTCGCTGAGGTCGGGGGCGGTTCCTATCGTCCTCTTGCCATTCTGCGCTGGGTCATGGTGATCATCTTCGTATCGTTTGGCATGCAGAAATTCACGCCGCAATCTGCGCAGGGCATCGCGCAGTTCATCAGCAACAGCCCGTTCATCTCCTGGCTGTCGGTGTTCGGCCTGAGGGGAGAGGCCTATGTCCTCGGTGTCGCTGAATTCGTGATTGCGGCGCTGCTCGCGGCAGGCAGCTTCAGCCCGGTTTCGTCCGCCCTCGGTTCATTCATGGGCATGGTGACCTTTGCGATCACCTGGTCGTTCTTCTTCACGACGCCCGGTGTGGTCAAATGGAGCCTTTCATCCGATCCGATGGCGTGGAATCTGACCGGCGAATTTCTGTTCAAGGACATCGTCCTGCTGTGCGTTTGCGCGGTGTTGTTTCTGGCCTCCCTGCCGCAATCGGTTGTCCGGCTGCGCACCGGGTGATCGTCAGGCCGTCTCTCACCGCCGGATCCGGTAGAGGACGCCGTTCTCGCCGTGACGGAACGTGGTTCGCTCGAGGAGATAGTTGGACTTCTCCAGAACTCGGCGCGATGCGCCATTGCCGACATAGACCAGGCCAATGAGGGACGGCAGCTCATGGTGTAACAGTCCAATATCGGTGAGTGCGGTCGCGGTCTCGCTTGCAAGGCCACGGCCCCAGAATTCGCGCTTGAACGCGTAGGCAATCTCGATCTCGTCGACATCGTCCACGAGGATATGCCTGATGCCCGCTCGCCCGGCGAATGCCCCGTCTTTCGTTCGCAGCACCCACAGACCGAAGCCATGCTGATCCCAATGCGCCATATTGGCGTCGAGATAGGTCTTCGTCTTCTCCGCCGAACGGACGCCGCCGAGATAGCGCGAAACCTCGGCATCGAGATGCAACGCGACGAGGTCGGCGAGATGATTTTCACGAAGCCTTTCGGCGCTGAGCCTCGCCGTTCTGAAATGTTCCATTGGGAACAGATAGCCGCTTCCGAGGTGGGGCGTCGAGTAACATTGACGCGGAATGACTTGGCTGGCAGTGCTTTTCACCGTTGCAAGGACGCGCTTTCAGTTGGGCGGCCGGCCCGGGGCGAATGTTCCCAAGCGGAGTGGCAATGGATTTCGAGCGCGACATAGCCAAGATCAGCGGGATCGCTGCGGTCTCGACCATCCTCGACGTGGTCAGCCGGACCACCGGCATGGGGTTTACGGCCGTTGCCCGCGTCACCGAGGACAGGTGGATCACATGTGCCTCGCGTGACGAACTTGCGTTCGGGCTGAAACCCGGTGACGAGCTCAAGGTCGAGACCACGATCTGCCATGAGATCCGGCAGAGCCGCGAGGCGGTCGTCATCGAGAATGTCAGCAAAGACGCCGGCTACTGCAAGCATCACACGCCTGCACAATATGGCTTCCAAAGCTACATCTCCGTGCCGATCATTCTGCCCGACGGTTCATTCTTCGGAACTCTTTGTGCGATCGATCCGAAGCCGCGCAAGCTTCGGACTCCCGAAGTCATCGGCATGTTCAAGCTTTTTGCCGAGCTGATCGCGTCTCATCTCGACGCGGCCGAGCGCGTCGAACTGATCGAGAACAGGCTCGCGCTGGAACAACGCAATGCGGAACTGCGCGAGCAGTTCATCGCCGTGCTCGGTCACGACCTCCGAAACCCTCTTGCCTCGATCCAGGGCGGCCTGCGGCTTCTGAACAAGAAGGTCGATGACGAGGGGAAGAACTGGATCAACCTCCTGCAGGGAAGCGTGGGCCGGATGGCGGGCCTGATCGACAATGTCATGGACTTCGCCCGCGCGCGGCTCGGCGCCGGGATGCAGCTCAAGTTGAAAGAACAGCCACTCGAGCCTGTCATCAGGCAAATCGTCGCGGAGTTCGAGAACGTGCACCCGGATCGCGTCATCGAAACGGTCGTCAACGTTCCGGGACCTGTGAGAATCGACGCCGACCGCATAGGTCAGATGCTGTCCAATCTTCTCGGCAACGCGATTTCCTATGGCGCCGCCGACAAGCCGATCAGGGTGCTGGCGCAGACGACCGGCGCTGGCTTTGATCTCAGCGTTGCCAACAAAGGCGCGCCAATTCCGGCTGATGCGATCCCGCGCCTTTTCACTGCGTTCGATCGCGGCGACGTTCTGCCGAACCAGAAAGGGCTTGGGCTCGGACTGTACATTGCCCAAGAGATCGCGCGCGCCCATGGCGGGTTGATCGTCGCGTCGTCGATGCGAGATGAAACGGTGTTCACCGCGACGTTTCCGGCGAGCCCGGCCCGCGGCTGAGAAGGCGTGCTACGCCGGCCTAGCTTGCCGTCACGAAGCGTCGCGCCAATTCTCCGACAATACCATCATGCGCCTGTTTTGCGCGACGGTGCAACCGGCGAACAGCTGATAGCGCTGATTGTGCGAGGCTCTTTCCGGATGCGGTCCGGCGATTTTCTTGCGGGCAAGGCATTGTGCCTCTTCAGAGAGAGAGCTGCACGAAAACGTCCAGAGGATGTGAATTGGTTCACACACACGTGGTCGCTCCGGATTTACGGTACGCCTAATTCCGCGTAGAGCGGCCCGTTCGAACTATCTCGCTCAAGAGGGAGTTCAGGCTATGGCTAGCATCGTGTTGGGAATTGTCATTTCCATTTTACTATCGACACAAGCCTCCGCAGATCAGGTCCGTGACGCCGCGTCCGACCTGGTTCCTTCGCTGGTGCGCTGGTCCATCACGTTGTTGGGCCTGGTGGTGGCAGGCCGGTTGGCCTGGCAGGCTTTTGGCCGCGCGGTCAACATTGCCGAAGTCCCGACTTTCCCGCGATACATGACGACCCGGCAGCAGTATCGATTGGGCGGGTTCATCTTTGTCGTATTCTCATGCGGCTTCTTCCTTCTTCTCATCCATGAGAACCGCGACGTCATTGCCCTGGCGCCGCTGGTTCCTGCATTTCCAGTAGCCTTCATAGAGGCTGCGAAAAGTCAGTCTGCTCCGTACCTGACCGTCGTCGCCGCAATGGGGATCGTGTATCTGTTCCTCCTGACGAAGGAGGCTCAATGGAACGTCCTGCTGATGGTGCGCGATGTGATCCAGAGCTGGATCAGCGTGCCTCAGCTCGCGAAGCAGATCATGGCGCAAATCCGCTTTTCGCTGCGTGTGCCGCAGGAGGTGCTCTCGAAAGTCATCGCGAATTCTCCAGATGTCGTCGATCAGGACTTCCGCAAGGATCCGAACACCCCGGATCGGATGTGGGCGGAAATCTGTTACATGAAATGGTGGCTGACGCAGGGACGCGACACCGGAGATGACGCCACCTTCTTCACCGAGGACAGCTTTGGTTTCGACAAGCTGATGGCAGACTTCCAGCAGGGGGCGCCGACGATGAGCCAGTGGAAGGCTGGGACGTTGACGGGCCTTGCTGCGCCCCAGGCCACGCAACTGATCAAGGACCTCTACAATCGATTTGCCCGGCTTGTCGCGTGTTACCTGATCTATCGCAACGGCTCCCGCATCGACCTGCGCAATGAGGCCAGCAAATTCGGCATCGAAATCGATGCGCCCATTCACGACAATCCGCTACGGTACTGGATCGTCTATATCATTGCCTTGATCTGCTCCGTTTATCTGGGCGTGACCATTTCGGCCGTGATTTATGACGTGCTGCAAGGCAGAGGCGTCGTCTGGGCGCAGGACCCCAATCGCTCGATTGCATGGGTCATGTATTCGCTTTGCAATTATGGATTGGCAATCGTCGTCGTTCTCTTGCTTCGATTTGCGATGTCATCTCTGGGAAGCGATTCAGATCAGTCCCACCTCACCACTTATTGCTGGAGCTTCCTGGTCGCGCTCGCCGTAGGGCCCGCTGGTCTGACGTTGGCCGTGCATAACTTTGGCGAGGGCAATTTGCGGGAAATGTCCCTTGCCAGCCTTTACTTTGCGATGTTGCGGTGGGGCCTCGGGCCGGCGCTCGTGACAGTCTATATTTCGTACTATCTCGACAGGCAGAGCTGCTCCGATTTGCCGGACATCGACAATTCGATGCGAACGGTCGCGTGGCGGCTGTTCAATTGCTTCGGCTTTGCGGCAACCAATGTGTTCTTGCTTCTGCCCCAACTGCTGTCGCTGATGGCACAGGAGGGGGCAATCTGGGAAACCAATAAGCTGCGCTTCATTGCGGCTGGGACGACGTTCTGCCTGGCATTCGGCCTCGCATTGGCCGCGCAGTTCGCGCTCAAGAAGGAGCGGATTGGAACGGTGCTGGCGCATAAACCGGCTTGACGCCAGATATGGTCGGTCGTGGCGATGATGGCATCATGCTCCTGTTTTGCCCGACGGAGCAACTGGCGCAGCCCTGCGGCCGGACGATTTTCGCACAAGTGTAAGTCATTGATTTCACAACACCCGTCTACTGTGCATGGGGTTGTTTTCGCAGTTTTTTGTTTGGGGCCTACCCCGCCCCGAACGCGACCGCGACATTGTAGGTCAGAAGGCTCGCGGCATAGGCCAGCACCAGCATGTAGAAGAAGGTGACGGCCATCCAGGTCCAGCTTCCGGTCTCGCGCCGGATCACGGCCAGCGTCGATGCGCATTGCGGGGCAAAGATGTACCAGGCAAGCATCGACAGCGCGGTCGCGAGCGACCATTTCGTCGCCAGCACCTGGCCGATCTGCTCGGCCGCTTCCTTGCCGCCTTCGATCGCATAGACGGTGCCGAGCGCCGCGACCGCGACCTCGCGCGCCGCCATGCCGGGGATCAGCGCGACCGCGATCTGCCAATTGAAGCCGACCGGCGCCAGCAGCGGCTCGAGTGCCTTGCCGATGATCGCAGCGAGGCTGAAATCGATCGCCGGTTCGGTGGCGCCTGCGGGCGGCTGCGGGAACGAGGCCAGGAACCAGATCAGCACCATCATCGAGAAGATCGTGGTGCCGGCGCGGTGCAGGAACATCTTGGCCCGCGTGTAGACGCCGATCGCGATCGATTTCAGCCGCGGCATCTTGTAGTCCGGCAGCTCCAGCATGAACGGCGCCGGCGCATAGTCGCGCAGCATGAAGAATTTGATGAGAAACGAGACCAGCAGCGCGCTGATGATGCCGGCAGCGTAGAGGCCGAACATCACGAGGCCCTGGAGGTTGATGAAGCCCCAGACGTCTTTGGCCGGAATGAAGGCGGAGATGATCAGCGTGTAGACGGGAATGCGCGCCGAGCAGGTCATCAGCGGCGCGATCAGGATCGTGGTCAGCCGGTCGCGCTTGTTGTCGATCACGCGCGTCGCCATGATGCCGGGGATGGCGCAGGCGAAGCTCGACAGCAGCGGAATGAAGGCGCGGCCGTGCAGGCCGGCGCCGCCCATGATGCGGTCCATCAGGAACGCGGCGCGCGCCATGTAGCCGAAATCTTCCAGCAGCAGGATAAACAGGAAGATGATGATAATCTGCGGAAGGAACACGATGACGCTGCCGACGCCTGAGATCACGCCGTTCTGAAGGAAGCTCTGCAGCAGGCCGGCGGGTAAGGTCGCGTGCACGAACTCGCCGAGGGAGTCGAAGCCGGAATTGAGCAACTCCATCAGCGGCTGCGCCCAGGCGAACACCGCCTGGAACATCACGAACAGGATCGCCGCGAGCACGATCAGCCCCCCGACGGGATGCAGCACGACCGCGTCGATCCGCGCCGTCCAGGTGTCGGGCCGGCTGGGCAGGCTGACGCAGTCGGCGATGATGCGGTCGGCTTCGCGCTGGGTGGCGCGCAAGTCGGCCACGCTGAGCGCCCGCCAATTGTTCTCTCCCGGCTCGGCGGCGAGCTTTGCCGAAATCTCGTCGGTCAGCGACAGCAGGTCGGCCGTGCCGCCCTTGCGCACCGCGATCGAGGTGACCACGGGCACGCCGAGCTCCTTGGCGAGCCGCTCGACGTCGACAGTGATGCCGCGGCGGGTCGCGATGTCGAACATGTTGAGCACGAGGATCATCGGCCGGCCGGTGCGCTTGAGCTCCAGCAGCAGGCGGATGGTCAGGCGCAGATTGGTCGAGTCCGCCACGCACAGCACGAGGTCGGGCACGATCTCGCCGGTGGCCTTGCCGAGCACGAAGTCCCGGGTGATCTCCTCGTCCGGGCTCCGTCCGCGCAGCGAATAGGTGCCCGGCAGGTCGACCACGGAGACCTGGCGCCCCAAGGGCGTGACGAAGAAGCCTTCCTTGCGCTCGACGGTGACGCCGGGATAGTTCGCGACCTTCTGCCGGCTGCCGGTCAGCGCATTGAACAGCGAGGTCTTGCCGCTGTTTGGCGTGCCGACCAGGGCGAGATGCAGCAGGGGTGCTTCCATGGAATTGGGGTCCGGTCGCTTCAGGCGACGATAATGGCCATGGCTTCGCGACGGCGGACCGCGATGGTGATGCTGTCGACCCGCACGGCGATCGGGTCGCGGCCGACCAACCCCTCGTGCAGGATCTCGACCCGCGCGCCCTCGACGAAGCCGAGCTCGATCAGCCGACTCTCGAGTTCGATGTCCGAGAGTGCCGAGCCTGCGTCCTTGGGGGAAAGGTGCTGGATGACGCCGGTATAGCCGCGCTGGGCCAGGCCCAACGGCATCTGCGGACGCGTATCATGGATGTCGGTCATGCCCTGTATTTTCAACGCAGGGCATCGAGGTCAAGCGCGCTCGGTGGCTGGAACTGCACCTTAGAGTGATTTTAAAGTACCAGCTTCGTGACAGAGGCGATCGGCGCCAGGATCGGCGCCAAGGACCGGCGCAAAGACGGCTACTGGGCCGGGACCTTTTCCGCCTGGATAGCGGCCATGGCGCGGCTCTTGAAGTAGTCGAGCACGAACAGGCGGATCGCCGAGGACAGATTGCCCTGGTGGCGGTTGCTGTCGATCTCGCCGACCAGCTCGGACAGCGTCATGTTGCGCAGGCCGGAGATCTCCTTCATGCCGTTCCAGAACGCCTCTTCCAGGCTGACGCTGGTCTTGTGACCGGCGACGACGATCGACCGTTTCACGACAGGCGACTTCATGGCTGCTCCTCGCGATCGATCCGGTGCTGGTCCAGGTGCGTCTTCGCCTGATCCGCGCGCGTCTCCTCCGCCGACCGCTCCGCCTTCGTGCGGCCGAACTTCGTTCGGTTGGCGTCCGCCTGCTTCGCCGTGGCTTCCCGCTCGGCGCGCTTCCGGAAACGATTCAGGTTGATGACGTTCGCCATGTCGCGTCTCCATCATCCGATCCTCCGTGGGCAGGATGAAACATTCAGAAACTGTGCGCCGCATTGCGCCCGATGAGACTTGATCGCCATTCGCTTGTCCTCGTCAATCGACCCTTGGGCCATCAAACGATGAATTCCGCCCCGTGGGGGCGGAGGGGCTGCGTAACACGCAATCCCGCCGCGACATTGACG
Source organism: Bradyrhizobium sp. WU425 (assembly GCF_021052305.1). Classification (NCBI taxonomy): domain Bacteria; kingdom Pseudomonadati; phylum Pseudomonadota; class Alphaproteobacteria; order Hyphomicrobiales; family Nitrobacteraceae; genus Bradyrhizobium; species Bradyrhizobium sp. WU425. The sequence continues at coordinate 2,369,932 of NZ_CP088089.1, forward strand.
GTAATCAAATCCCGTCCTTTAAGCCCTACATTTAATGGAGCTAGGGGCTCCGTATCATTACGGATGGCTATCGGAATTCGGAATTTATCCCGGGCTGGTCATCTTCTCGGGGCGCACCAGGCGGTCGAATTCCTCGCTTGAGACGAAGCCAAGCCGCAGCGCCTCTTCCTTCAGGGTGGTGCCGTTGGCATGCGCCGTCTTGGCCACCTTGGCCGCGTTGTCGTAGCCGATCTTGGGGGCGAGCGCCGTCACCAGCATCAGCGAGCGCTGCATCAGTTCCTTGATGCGCTTCTCGTCGGCGCGGATGCCGCTGACGCAATGCTCGGTGAAGGAGCGCGCGGCGTCCGCCATCAGCCGGATCGAGTGCAGCATGTTGTAGGCCAGCATGGGCTTGTAGACGTTGAGCTCGAAATGGCCCTGGCTGCCGGCGACCGTGATCGCGGTGTGATTGCCGAACACCTGGCAGCACACCATCGTCATCGCCTCGCACTGCGTCGGATTGACCTTGCCCGGCATGATCGAGGAGCCCGGCTCGTTCTCCGGCAGCATGAGTTCGCCGAGGCCCGAACGCGGACCCGATCCGAGCAGGCGGATGTCGTTGGCGATCTTGAACAGGCCTGTCGCGACCGAATTGATGGCGCCGTGCGCCGATACATAGGCGTCGTTCGAAGCCAGCGCCTCGAATTTGTTGGCCGCGCTGGTGAAGGGTAGCTTCGTAATCCCGGCAACGTGCTTTGCGAACAGTTTTGCAAAGCGCGGCTTCGAATTGAGGCCGGTGCCGACGGCGGTGCCGCCTTGCGCCAGCGGATAGAGCTCCCTCACCGCGACCTTGAGCCGGGCGATGCCGCTTTCGACCTGCGCGGCATAGCCGGAAAATTCCTGACCGAGCGTCAGCGGCGTCGCGTCCTGGGTGTGGGTGCGGCCGATCTTGACGATCTTTGCGAACTCCTTCTCCTTCTTGCGCAGTGCACGCAGCAATTCGCCAAGGGCAGGGACCAGATCGGCGGTAATGCGGCTTGCCGCCGCGATATGCATCGCGGTCGGGAACGAGTCGTTCGACGACTGGCTCATGTTGACGTGATCGTTGGGATGCACCGGCTTCTTGGCGCCAAGCTCGCCGCCCAGGATCTCATTGGCGCGGTTGGCGATGACCTCGTTGAGATTCATGTTGCTCTGGGTGCCCGAGCCGGTCTGCCACACCACCAGCGGAAAATGATCGTCCAGCTTGCCCTCGATCACCTCGCGCGCAGCGCGGATGATGGCGTTGGCGCGGTGCTGGTCGAGCAAACCGAGCTCCTGGTTGGACTGCGCTGCGGCGAGCTTGACGATGCCGAGCGCATGCACGAGCGAGATCGGCATGCGATCGATGCCGATGCGAAAATTCTGGCGCGAGCGTTCGGTCTGCGCGCCCCAATAACGATCGGCGAGGACCTCGATCGGGCCGAAGCTGTCGGTCTCGGTGCGGGTCGCCGGGCGCGAGGAGCCGCCGGTCTTCGAGGGGGAAGTCTTCGAGAGGGAAGTTTTGGCCATGAGCACATCCATTCCGCCGCGCGAAATGCCGCGCGGCCTCATCATGTGCCTCTATATAGGGAGTTTGGCCGCCTGCGACGGGCGCCGACCCGATCTAGATCATTTCTTGCGGAAACGATCCAATCGCACGACTTCGGCGCCGCCCTGGTTCGGAGCCGCCGGCTCCTCAGTGCCTTCCGCAGGGTCAGTGGCAGGGGCCACCGCGACCGCGGACGGGGCGGGAGCGGCCGGCAAGGTCTCGGCCGAGACGTCGGCGACATCGGAGGTGTCGAACTGGAGGCCGAATTTCACGGACGGATCAAGGAAGCTCTTGATGGCGCTGAACGGCACGATCAGCCGCTCCGGAATGCCGCCGAAAGACAGGCCGACCTCGAAGCGGTCCTCGAGCACGGTCAAATCCCAGAACTGGTGCTGCAGGATGATCGTCATCTCTTCTGGATATTGGGCCAGCAGCCGCGACGACAGCTTCACGCCCTCCGCCTTCGACACGAAGGTGATGAAGAAATGATGCTCGCCGGGTAGTCCCTGGGACGCGGCGTCGGTCAGCACCTTGCGCAACACGCCGCGCAGCGCGTCGCGGGCCAGCACATCGTATCGGATATGATCGGTCGCCATGGTGGTCCTGTTGCATTCCAGGAGCTGGGCCCTGCCGGCCCGACTCGCCAAGTCGCAATAGTACCGCGCCTGACGGGTCAGCAGGAGTCCCCGCGGGGTAGGAAATAAGAGGTAAGTGGAGGCTTCTGTTGCCAGGTGCCTCCGAACCCCGCCTAACGGAGCTTAACCCATTAGGACTTCAGAATGGTCTTTCAAACTGCGTTACGCAGCCTGAGCAACCGGAGCAAAGTTGTCGTTGGCAACTATTGCATAGCCCGATAACGGCGGAACAATACCGGGAAAAAGAACGCCCTTTACGCCCTCGTCGATCCTATTTCGCCCCCGCCAAAGCCCGCTTTCAGGGCCAGCCCGCTGGTGGGCTTTGGTGGAGGCGCCGGGTACCGCCCCCGGGTCCGAATGGTTTATTGCGACGACCGTTTATTTCCATAGCCGGCGAACCGGCACTCCCAATATAGGGGGCAAACGTTTCAAATAACAGGTGTTTCGAGCGATCATTCCGAGGTTCCCTCTGGATAGGTTCCCGGCAGGCTTGGCCGCCTGCCGGCCGGCGTTCTAAGCTCCTGACATGTCCGAGGATTCCGCACCGGTCGCGCAACAACCAGTTCAAGAGCCGGACGGTCCAGCCACCAGCGCCGTTCCGCCGGGCTTGCTCGCGCTGTTCCTCGCCTTCGCCAGGATGTCGCTGGCGGGCTTCGGAGGGGTTTTGGTATTCGCCCGGCAGGCCATCGTCGAGCAGCACCGCTGGATGACGGCGGACGAGTTCAACGAGACTTTTGCGCTCTGCCATTTCCTGCCCGGGCCCAACATCGTCAATCTCTCGATGGTGTTCGGCGCGCGGCTGCGCGGGATCGCCGGCGGCATTGCCGCCTTTGCAGGGCTGTTGCTGCCGCCCACGCTGATCATGACGGTGCTCGCGATCATCTACGCCCGGTTCGGCGATGTGGACGTGCTGCGCCGCATCCTCGCGGGCATTTCCTGTGCGGCCGTCGGCCTCTTGATCGCGGTGGTCTTCCGGATGATGACGCCGCTGCTCAAGCGGCTGGACGCCTTGGCGCTCATCCTGATGCTGGGCGTGTTCCTCGCCATCGGCGTCCTTCGCCTGCCGCTCCAGGCCGTGCTTTTGGTCGCGATCCCCGTCAGCGTCGGCGCCACTTTCCTGATGCGGCGGAAGGTAGCAGCATGAACGCGGAGAACCCGATCTGGGGGCTGATCTCGACCTTCGGTCTGATGTCGCTGTTCGCGGTCGGCGGTGCCGCGGCGGCGGTGCCCGAGATGCACCGCATCGCGGTCGATGTGCATCACTGGATGACCGACAAGCAGTTCGCCGATGCCTATGCGATCGCGCAGCTCTCACCAGGTCCGAATGTGCTTATCGTCACGTTGATCGGCTATGCTGTCGCCGGCATCCCCGGCGCCCTGGCGGCGACTTTGGCCATGTGCCTGCCCACCGCGTTGCTTGCCTATTATGTCAGCCGGCTCCTCAACCGGCCGAACCAATCGCGCTGGCCCGGGCTGATCCAGGCTGCACTGGTTCCGCTCTCGATCGGCCTGATGGCGGCGAGCGCCCTGATCCTCGCCGAGTCGACCGATCGTACGCTTGCTGCGCTGCTTCTGACCGCGACGGTTGCAGTGGTCGCATCCGTCTCGCGCATCAATCCACTATGGATTTTGCTCGTCGGGGGCTTGTTGGGTTTTGCTGGCATTGTGTAATGAAAATGGCTAGGCAGGGATCCGGGCGGGGGCATCGATTTCCAGCCGATTAGAACAACAGTGCTCGTGGCTTACGGGTCGCGGAGGAGACATGCATGGCCGATACGATGGGCCACTCGGCGACAGCCAACCGAAACACCTCGGTGGTGATCAGCTTTTGTCTGCTGGCCATAGCGCCGCAGATTTTCGAATTCATCTGGTCGTTCGGGACGATCTTTGGCTGGGGCGCTGGACGCGGGCCGGCCGCCGTCGTCATCAGCCACGCGACTGCGCTGCTCGCGGGGGCGCCCGGCGCGTTGCTCGGGGCGGTCGGCGGTGACACCAAGAAGGCGTCATCCGATGTGCTGCTGGCGCTGATCTATTCCTATCCGATCTTTGCGGTGGCGATTCTCACGTTCTTCATGACGATCAGGTCCGCGCAGGACTATGTCGGCGGAATCGTGCTGATGGCGCTCGCCTTGTTCGCACTGTGGGCCTCTAGCGATTTGCAGGGGATGCGGGGCTTCTCCTTTGGCGCCGGCACGGCGCCGCGGATGTTTGGCGGGCTCCTCGTCGCACTTGGCGCCGGCATCGCGTTGACGGGGCTGCTGACCGACGGGCCCAGCATGGCGCACTATGCCTGGCGTGGGCCGCTCTTCGTGATGTTCTCGATCGTCTTCTTCGCGCTGGCGATTCGTCCGCTTGGGGTGGTGGTAACGGCGTTCGCAAGCTTCATGATCGCGGCGATGGGTACGCATGAGACACGCTGGGTCGAAGCGCTCATTGTCGGCGCCTGCCTGACGCTCGGCTGCGCGCTGCTCTTCCCCTACGTGCTAGGCCTGCCGATGCCGATGTTCCCGCGCTTCCTGGTTCAGTGAGGGTGTGATGTTCGATCTCTTCCACAATCTGGGCCTTGGTTTCGGTGTGGTGTTTCAGATCTCCTGGTGGTCACCCTGGTGGCTCTACGGTCTGTCGCTCCCGATCTCGATCAATATTCTCATGTGCCTGATTGGCGCATTGGTTGGCACACTGGTCGGCGTGCTGCCCGGTATCGGCACCGTCGCAACCGTGGCGATGCTCCTGCCGATCACGTTCGGATTGCCGCCGGTCGGCGCGCTGATCATGCTCGCGGGCATCTATTATGGTGCCCAGTACGGCGGCTCCACCACCTCGATCCTGGTCAATATTCCCGGTGAGGCGACGTCGGTCGTTACCGCCATCGACGGTCACCAGATGGCGAAGCAAGGCCGTGCCGGCCCGGCGCTGGCGATCGCGGCGATCGGCTCGTTCTTCGCCGGATGCGTTGCGACCGTGCTCATCGCCGTGCTCGGCGCGCCGCTGACCAAGCTCGCTCTGGCGTTCGGCCCGGCGGAATATTTCTCGCTGATGGTGCTCGGCCTGATCTTTGCGGTGGTGCTGGCCAAGGGCTCGGTCCTGAAAGCGATCGCGATGATCGTGTTCGGCCTGATGCTGTCGATGGTTGGCTCCGACATCGAGACCGGCGCCTCGCGCATGGCGTTCAACATTCCGGAGCTTGCCGACGGTCTCGGCTTTGCGACGGTGGCGATGGGCGTGTTCGGCTTCGCCGAGATCATCCGCAACCTCGACGCCGGCGCCGAGATGAACCGCGACCTCGTGCAGCAGAAGATCACCGGCCTGATGCCGACCAGGAAAGACCTGATCGACTCGGCGCCTGCGATCCTGCGCGGCACCGTGCTCGGATCGATCCTCGGTATCCTGCCGGGCGGCGGCGCGGTCATCGCGTCCTTTGCGTCCTACACGCTCGAGAAGAAGATCGCCAAGAACCCGTCGCGGTTCGGCCGCGGTGCGATCGAAGGCGTGGCGGCGCCGGAAAGCGCCAACAATGCCGCGGCGCAGACCTCCTTCATCCCGCTGCTGACACTCGGCATCCCGCCCAATGCCGTGATGGCGCTGATGGTGGGCGCGATGACCATCCACGGCATCGTGCCCGGTCCGCAGGTGATGCAGAAGCAGCCGGAGCTGGTTTGGGGCATGATCGCCTCGATGTGGATTGGCAATCTGATGCTGATCATCATCAACCTGCCGCTGGTCGGAATCTGGGTGCGGCTGTTGCGCGTCCCTTACCGGCTGATGTTCCCCTCGATCGTGATCTTCTGCGCGATCGGCATCTACTCGGTGAACAACGCGCCGGTCGACGTCATCCTGGCAGGCGTGTTCGGTCTGGTCGGCTACTGGCTGATCAAGCACGATTTCGAGCCGGCGCCGCTGCTGCTCGGCATGGTGCTCGGACCGCTGATGGAAGAGAACCTGCGCCGCGCGCTGCTGATCTCGCGCGGCGACTGGAGCGTGTTCCTGACGCGTCCGCTGTCGGCCGTGCTGCTCGGCATCGCCGCTTTCCTCCTGGTGCTCACGGTGCTGCCGGCGTTGCGTGCCAAGCGCGACGAGGTGTTCACCGAATCCGAAAACTAGGGGCGCCGCCAGCGTCGGCGCGCCGTGACCCGAACCCAAGCCGGCAAGTTGGCCAGCAGAATCAATCTGATAGACAAGGGGCGGGACGCTGAGTTCCGCCCCTTGTCGTTTGCACCGGGAGCGCTCACTTTTCCGGGTATAATGCGCATGGATGGCGAATCGCCGCTGTCGCAGCGCGGGGGCGGCCGCTAAGTTCGCCGCCTCCCCAAAGGCTCACGCACATGCACCAGTATCAGGACCTGCTCGAGCGGATTCTTTCAGACGGCGCCGAAAAGACCGACCGGACCGGCACCGGCACGCTGTCGGTGTTCGGCCATCAGATGCGCTTCAACCTGTCCGCCGGTTTTCCGATGCTGACCACAAAGCGCCTGCCGCTGAAGGCGATCGTGCACGAACTGTTGTGGTTCCTGAAAGGCGATACCAACATCAAATATCTGCGCGACAACGGCGTCACCATCTGGGACGAGTGGGCCGACGCCAACGGCGATCTCGGCCCCGTCTACGGCCACCAGTGGCGCTCCTGGCCCGCGCCTGACGGACGCAGCATCGATCAGATCGCGAACGTGATCGACATGATCAAGCGCAACCCGGACTCGCGCCGCCTGATCGTCTCGGCCTGGAATCCGGCCGAGGTCGACAAGATGGCGCTGCCGCCGTGCCACTGCCTGTTCCAGTTCTATGTCGCCAACGGCAAGCTGTCGTGCCAGCTCTATCAGCGTTCGGCCGACGTGTTCCTCGGCGTCCCCTTCAACATCGCCTCCTACGCACTGCTCACCATGATGGTGGCGCAGGTCACGGGCTTGAAGCCCGGCGACTTCGTGCATTCGTTCGGTGACACCCATCTCTATTCCAACCATCTGGAGCAGGCGAAGCTCCAGCTCACGCGCGCACCGCGCGCGCTGCCGGTGATGCGGATCAACCCCGACGTGAAGGACATCTTCTCCTTCCGTTACGAGGACTTCGAGCTCGTCGGCTACGATCCGCATCCGCACATCAAGGCCGCGGTCGCGGTCTGAAGTCGATGCAGCTCAACATCCGCCGTGTGCGTCCCGGTGAGGCCGGGCTGGTTCTCGCTTTCATCCGCGAGCTCGCCGAGTACGAAAAACTTTCGCACGAGGTCGAGGCGACCGAGGCTGACATCGCCGACGCACTGTTCGGCGAACGACCGCAACTCCATTGCGCTCTCGCCGAGTGGAACGGCGAGCCGGTCGGCTTCGCGGTGTGGTTTGCGAATTTTTCGACGTTCAGCGGCCGCCACGGCATCTATCTCGAAGATTTGTATGTGCGGCCATCGCATCGGGGCAGGGGCCTCGGCAAGGCTCTGCTCGTGCACCTCGCCAGGGAATGCGTCGAGAACGGCTGGTCGCGGCTGCAATGGGCGGTGCTTGACTGGAACGCGCCGTCGATCGCGTTCTACAAATCGCTCGGTGCCATCATGCTGGAGGACTGGACGCTGTGCCGCGTCACCGGTCCGGCGCTGACGCGGCTTGCCGGGAGCGCGACCTGATGGAGATCGTCTTCGTCGTCGCGATCGCGGAGAACGGCGTCATCGGGGCCGGCAACGCAATGCCGTGGCGAATGAAATCCGACATGGCGCGCTTCAAGGCGCTCACGATCGGCAAGCCCGTGATCATGGGCCGCAGGACCTTCGAATCCCTGCCCCGGCCGCTTCCCGGCCGCACCAACATCGTCGTCACGCGCGATGCGGATTATCGCGCCGCCGGCGCCATCGTGACGACATCGACTGCCGCCGCAGACGCCATCGCGCGCGGCGATGCCCTGCGGCGTTCGGTCGCCGAGATCGCCGTGATTGGCGGCGCCGAAATCTATCGGCAATGGCTCGATCGCGCCGATCGCCTCGAGATCACCGAAGTGCATGCCCGGCCCGAAGGCGACACGCATTTCGACATCGACAGGGCAGAGTGGGATGAGGTTGAACGCATCCGTCATCCTGCCGGACCCCACGACAGCGCCGACTACTCCTATGTGACATATCGTCGGCGGGCAGGCCATTAACCGCATTTGCCAATGTTAACATTGACTTTTCTGCCCCCAAGCTTAGCTCGGAGGGCGGCGAGGGCTGCGTTGTAAGGGACCTGCCTGTCCCCTATAAAGCCGGACCGGACAAAGCGGGCGGGGGCAATTTCACCCTGCCGAGGAGAGCGTCGAATGCCGTGGAAGAATCAGGGCGGTGGCCCATGGGGCTCGGGTCCGAAGGGACCATGGGGCAACGGCCCGCAACCGGTCGGGCCAAGGCCGCCGGATCTGGAAGATCTTCTGCGGCGCGGCCAGGATCGCCTCCAGCAGATCATGCCGGGTGGCTATTTCTCCGGCATCGGCATCACGCTGATCGTGCTGCTCATCGTCGCGTTCTGGCTGCTGTCGGGCTTCTTCCGGGTGCAGTCCGAAGAGCTCGGCGTCGTGCTGCGCTTCGGCAAGCATGTCCGCACCGTGGAGCCCGGCCTGAACTACCATCTGCCCTATCCAATCGAGACCGTGCTGCTGCCAAAGGCCTTGCGCGTTTCCACCATCTCCATCGGCATGACGCTGATCGACGACCCGGCGCGGCGCGGCCGCTCCATTCGTGACGTGCCGGAAGAGAGCCTGATGCTGACCGGCGACGAGAACATCGTCGACGTCGACTTCACCGTGCTCTGGCGCATCAAGCCCAACGGCGTCGGCGATTTCCTCTTCAACATCCAGAATCCCGAAGGCACCGTGAAGGCGGTCGCCGAGAGCGCGATGCGCGAGGTGATCGGCCGCTCGCAGATCCAGCCGATCCTGACCGGCGCGCGCAACGTTACCGAACAAGGCGTGCAGGAACTAATCCAGAAGACCCTGGACAGCTACGGCGCCGGCATTCAGATCAGCCAGGTGCAGATGCAGAAGGTCGACCCGCCGGCGCAGGTGATCGACGCCTTCCGCGACGTCCAGGCGGCGCGCGCCAATCTCGAGCAGCTGCAGAACGAGGCGCAGACGTATGCCAACCAGGTCGTGCCGCAGGCACGCGGGCGTGCGGCGCAGATCATGCAGGCCGCCGAAGGCTACAGGGAGCAGACCGTCGCCGAGGCCAAGGGCCAGAGCTCGCGCTTCCTGAAGGTTTACGAGGAATACAAGAAGGCGCCCGACGTGACGCGTGAACGGATTTATCTGGAGACGATGGAGCGCGTGCTCGGCGGTTCGGAAAAGCTCATTTATGACGGCGGCCAGTCGGGCCAGGGCGTCGTGCCTTATCTGCCGCTCAGCGAGTTGACGGCCAAGCGGCCGCCTGCAACCGGCCAGCAGACGACCGGAGGCAACCGATGAGATCTCCGGTCACAGGTATCGTCACGCTGCTCGGCCTCCTGCTCGTCGTGATCGTGGGCTACATGTCCCTGTTCACGGTGGCGCAGACCGAGCAGACCATCGTGCTGCAGTTCGGCAAGCCCGTCGATGTCGTTACCGCTCCCGGCCTGCACTTCAAGGCGCCGTGGAATTCGGTGATCAACATCGACAAGCGCATCCTCGATCTGGAGAACCCGTCGCAGGAAGCGATCGCGTCCGACCAGAAGCGGCTCGTGGTCGACGCCTTCGCGCGTTACCGCATCAAGGACGCGCTCCGCTTCTATCAGAGCATCGGCTCGATCCAGGCCGCCAACATCCAGCTCACCACGCTCTTGAACGCTGCGCTGCGCCGCGTGCTCGGCGAGGTCACCTTCATCAACGTGGTCCGCGACGACCGCGAGAAGCTGATGCAGCGCATCCGCGATCAGCTCGACCACGAGGCCGACGGCTACGGCATCCAGGTCGTCGACGTCCGGATCCGCCGCGCCGATCTGCCGGAGCAGAACAGCCAGGCGGTCTATCAGCGCATGAAGACGGAACGCGAGCGCGAAGCCGCCGAGTTCCGCGCGCAGGGCGGCCAGAAGGCCCAGGAGATCCGCTCCAAGGCCGACCGTGAGGCGACCGTGATCGAGGCGGATGCAAGGTCGCTGGCCGAGCAGACGCGCGGCGTCGGCGATGCCGAGCGCAACCGTCTGTTCGCCGAAGCCTACGGCCAGGACGCGGATTTCTTCGCCTTCTACCGTTCGATGGCGGCCTATGAGACCGGGCTGCGCGCGAACGACACCCGCTTCCTGCTGCGCCCGGACTCGGATTTCTTCCGGTTCTTTGGTAACCCGTCCGGCAAGACGGCGACCACGACGCCAGCGAAGCCGTAAGTGAGACAAGGGCGGCAAGTCTGGCCGCCCTTCGTCCAGACAAGAACAGCACAACGGGAGGTTCCAATCCGATGAGGTCCATTGCGTTCGCCGACTTCCTCATCGGTTTGGGCATCCTGTTCGTGCTGGAAGGCTTGATGTTCGCGGCAAGTCCGGCCTGGATGCGCAAGGCCATGAAAAGCGCGATGGCCACGCCGGATAACGTCCTGCGGGCGGTCGGCATTGGTTCGGCCGTGGCCGGCCTGGTCCTGATCTGGGTTATGCGACGTCCAATTTAGCCGTCGCACCAACGCCAAAGTGAAGGCGAGGGACCGGTTTTCGCCTTATTATCCGGGTCTTGAGGCCCGTTAAGGTCCGCGCTTGCGCCGTCCCCCCGTTCGAGCGCAGTCTTGACGTCGAATCCTTGTTTCCTGGAGATCACAATGACCGCTGCCACCATTGCCCCGACCCGTTTGCGCTTAGGGCTGGCCGCGCTCGCCGTTGGCGCTTTCAGCGCACTCGGCACACCGGCCTATGCGCGCGGACCGGATGGCATCGCCGACGTCGCCGAGAAGGTGATTGACGCGGTCGTCAACATCTCGACCTCGCAGACCGTCGAAGCCAAGGGCGGGGGCGGCGGCAGCAATGCCATGCCGCAACTGCCGCCCGGTTCGCCCTTCGAGGAGTTCTTCGACGACTTCTTCAAGAACCGCAAGGGTCCCGGCGGCGGCAGCAAGGGCGGCGAGAACAGCCCGGCGCCGCGCAAGACCAACTCGCTCGGAAGTGGCTTCATCATCGACACGTCAGGCGTCGTCGTCACCAACAACCATGTCATCGCGGACGCCGATGAGATTAACGTCATTCTCAACGACGGGACCAAGATCAAGGCCGAACTGGTCGGAGTCGACAAGAAGACCGACCTTGCCGTGCTCAAGTTCAAGCCGTCGAAGCCGCTGGTGTCGGTGAAGTTCGGTGATTCCGACAAGCTGCGCCTCGGCGACTGGGTCGTCGCGATCGGCAATCCTTTCAGCCTCGGCGGCACCGTGACGGCCGGTATCGTTTCGGCGAAGAACCGTGACATCTCCTCAGGTCCCTACGACAGCTACATTCAGACCGACGCCTCCATCAACCGCGGAAATTCCGGCGGTCCGCTGTTCAACCTCGATGGCGACGTCATCGGCGTCAACACGCTGATCATCTCGCCGTCCGGCGGCTCGATCGGCATCGGCTTCGCCGTACCGTCGAAGACGGTGGCGGGTGTCGTCGACCAGCTCCGCCAGTTCGGCGAATTGCGCCGCGGCTGGCTTGGCGTGCGCATCCAGAGCGTCACCGACGAGATCGCCGAGAGCCTCAACATCAAGCCGCCGCGCGGCGCGCTGGTTGCCGGTGTCGACGACAAGGGCCCGGCCAAACCGGCCGGCATCGAGCCCGGCGACGTCGTCGTCAAGTTCGACGGCAAGGACGTCAAGGACCCGAAGGATCTGTCTCGCGTGGTCGCCGACACGGCGGTCGGCAAGGAGGTCGACGTCGTCATCATCCGCAAGAGCCAGGAGGAAACCAAGAAGGTCACGCTCGGCCGGTTGCAGGATGCCGACAAGGTGCAGGCCGCGGTGAAGACCGACGAGCCTCCGCCTGAAAAGACCGTGACACAGAAGGCGCTCGGCCTCGATCTCGCCGCGCTGAGCAAGGACCTGCGTGCGCGCTACAAGATCAAGGACAGCGTCAAGGGCGTGGTCGTCACCAATGTCGACGCCAATTCGGATGCCGCCGAGAAGCGCCTCTCGGCCGGCGACGTCATTGTCGAGGTGGCGCAGGAGGCCGTCTCCAGCGGCGCCGACATCCAGAAACGGGTCGACCAGCTCAAGAAGGACGGCAAGAAATCGGTGCTGCTGCTGGTGTCGAACGCCGACGGCGAGCTGCGTTTTGTCGCGCTGAGCGTGCAGTAAGAGCGCTCGCTTTCACCTCTCGTCATGGCCGGGCTTGACCCGGCCGTCCACGCCTTGCCATGCGGACGAGCGTAACGTGGATGCCCGGGACAAGCCCGGGCATGACGACGGAGAGGAGGAGGCTACGCCTCCACGAACTCCTCGCGCCGATACCCCTGCGCATACAGCAGCGCGGTGAGATCGCCATGATCGATCCGCGCCGCGGCTGCGGCCGCGACCGCCGGCTTCGCATGATACGCCACGCCCAGCCCCGCCGCCTGGATCATCGCGAGATCATTGGCGCCGTCGCCGACCGCCAGCGAGTCGACGTCGTCGAGATCGAACGACTCCATCAGATCCACCAGCGTCGCGAGCTTTGCCGCGCGCCCCAAAATCGGCTCCCTCACCTCGCCGGTGAACTTGCCGTCGCGGACGACGAGCTCGTTGGCGCGGTTCTCCTGGAAACCGATCCTTGCGGCGACCGCACTGGTGAACAGCGTGAAGCCGCCGGAGACGAGACAGGCATAGGCGCCATGGGCGCGCATAGTCGCGACCAGTTCGCGGCCACCTGGAGTCAGCGTAATCCGCTTGGCCAGAACTTCATCGACGGCACTGGCGGGGAGGTCTTTGAGCAGCGCGACGCGCTCGCGCAGCGCCGGCTCGAACTCGACCTCACCGCGCATCGCGCGCTCGGTGATGGCGGCCACATGGGCCCTCACTCCGACGAAATCAGCGAGCTCGTCGATGCATTCCTGGCCGATCATGGTGGAATCCATGTCGGCGAGAAAAAGCTTCTTGCGCCGGAAGCCGACTGGTTGCACGACGATGTCGATGGGCAGGTCCCCGCGAAGCTCGCGGAGCCGCTGTTCGATGGCGTGACGGTCGCCTTCGAGGTTACTGTCGGCGCCGAACGGGATATCGACTGCAACCCCGTCGAACAGCCAGTGCGCGGGAGCTGCCTGAGGCAGCACGGCGCGGGCGCCATCGACGATGGTCGAGTCGAGCGCGGGATTATTCGGGTTGCAGATCAGCGTGGCGACGAGGGACATTTGAGGTTTTCGTGAGCGAGGGGCAAGTCGGCAGGAGGGATGTTGGCAAGGCGGTGCTTATCGCAGGCCCAACCGCCAGCGGCAAGTCGGCGCTGGCGCTCGAGCTTGCGCTCGCTGCGGGCGGGGTCGTGATCAATGCCGATTCCATGCAGGTCTACCGTGACCTCCGCATCATCACCGCGCGCCCCACCCTTGGCGACGAGGCGCAGGTGCCTCATCGCCTGTACGGCCATGTCGATGCGGCCGTGAATTTTTCGGCCGGTGCCTGGGTGGGCGACGCGGCCAAGGCGCTCGAAGCGGCGAAAGCCGAAGGGCGCCTGCCGATCTTCATCGGCGGCACCGGGCTCTATTTCAAGGCGCTCACGGCGGGCCTTTCCGTGGTGCCACCGATCCCTCTCGAGGTGCGCGAGGACGTCCGGGCGCGGCTGGAGCGGAACGGCGTCGAAGCGCTGCACGACGAACTCGCAGCCTCCGATCCGCGGGCGGCCGAGCGCTTGAACCGTCGCGATCGCACGCGCATTGCGCGCGCGCTCGAAGTGGCCGAAGCCACCGGCCGTTCACTGCTGGACTGGCATCATGAGGGCCAGCCGCCGTTGCTCCCCAAGGACAGCTTTCGCGCGGTGTTCCTCGCGCCCGAGCGCGACGAGCTCTATGCGCGCATCGACGCCCGCTTCGAGGCTATGTTGGGTGCCGGCGCGCTGGAGGAGGTCGAGCGTCTCGCTGCCCGAAACCTCGATCCGCTGCTGCCGGCGATGAAGGCTCATGGTGTGCCGGCCCTGATCCGGCATCTGCGCGGTGAGCTCAGCCTGGAGCAGGCGGCGACCATCGGCCGGGCCGACACCCGCCACTACGCCAAGCGGCAGTTCACCTGGTTCCGGCACCAATTGCCCCAATTCGAATGGGTGAAGCTAGAGGAGACGCGGGGCTGGCTGGCGGCGATAGTGAACGCGGCACGGGAACCCGGTTGACACGCTTTTGTGCCTCGGGCCCCGAATTTACCTCTCGCCCAACCCCGGGAACACCGCTACACTGCCAAAATCGCGCGAGAACGGCTGCATTGCCTTGACATCGGGGCGCTGGCCGCTATGTTTCGCGCAACCTTTGGGAAGCCGGGCACCTGCCATGCGTAACATTATTACTAACCTCCTTATCGCCGTCGTACCCAGGCACACCGCCGGGGGTGGCTAGCTGCCATCCACATGACAGGCGGTGTGCATGGGCCCTCTTCGGGGCCTTTTTTATTTCCCGAAACCGATACGAACGAAGCCGCTGCCAACAGCGCATCCGGAGCAAGCCAATGAGCGAGAAGAGCCACGATCCGAACCAGATGACCGGCGCCGCGATGATCGTCCGCGCGCTCATCGATCATGGCGTGACCGACATTTTCGGCTATCCCGGCGGCGCGGTGCTCCCGATCTACGACGAGATCTTCCAGCAAAGCGAGGTCCAGCACATCCTGGTTCGGCATGAGCAGGGCGCGGGCCACGCCGCCGAGGGCTATGCGCGTTCGACCGGCAGGCCGGGCGTTGCACTGGTGACCTCCGGCCCCGGCGCCACCAACATGGTGACGCCGCTCACCGACGCGCTGATGGACTCGATCCCGCTGGTCTGCATCTCCGGCCAGGTGCCGACGCACCTGATCGGCAACGACGCGTTCCAGGAATGCGACACCGTCGGCATCACGCGCCCCTGCACCAAGCACAACTGGCTGGTGCGCGACGTCAACGATCTCGCAAAGGTGCTGCACGAGGCGTTTTACGTTGCGACCACGGGTCGGCCGGGCCCGGTGCTCGTCGACGTGCCCAAGGACGTGCAGTTCGCGACCGGCACCTATCATCCGCCGCGCAAATCCGACGTGCATCGCTCCTACGCGCCGCGCGTGAAGGGCGATGCGACGCAAATCCGCAAGGCCGTCGCGCTGCTCGCAGGCGCCAAGCGCCCCGTGATCTATAGCGGCGGCGGCGTGATCAATTCCGGTCCCGAGGCGACCAGGCTGCTGCGCGAGCTGGTCGAGGTCACCGGCTTTCCGATCACCTCCACCCTGATGGGCCTCGGCGCATATCCCGCCTCGGGCAAGAGCTGGCTCGGCATGCTCGGCATGCACGGCACCTATGAAGCCAACATGACCATGCATGATTGCGACGTCATGCTGTGCGTCGGCGCGCGCTTCGACGACCGCATCACCGGCCGCGTCGATGCGTTCTCGCCGGGCTCGAAGAAGATCCACATCGACATCGACCCGTCTTCGATCAACAAGAACATCCGCGTCGACGTGCCGATCATCGGCGACTGCGGCAACATCCTCGGCGACATTCTCCAGGTGTTCAAGGCGGAGGCGAAGAAGCCCGACATCAAGGCCTGGTGGCAGCAGATCGCGCAGTGGCGCGCCCGCAACTCGCTCTATTTCAGGAAGAGCAACGACGTCATCCTGCCGCAGCATGCGATCCAGAGCCTGTTCGAGGCGACGCGTGGCAAGGACACCTACATCACCACCGAGGTTGGCCAGCATCAGATGTGGGCCGCGCAGTTCTACGGCTTCGAGGAGCCGCATCGCTGGATGACCTCGGGCGGTCTCGGCACCATGGGCTACGGCCTGCCGGCCGCGGTTGGCGTGCAGGTTGCCCATCCCGACAGCCTCGTCATCGACATCGCGGGTGATGCCTCGGTGCAGATGACGATGCAGGAGATGTCGACGGCTGTGCAGTACGAGCTGCCGATCAAGATCTTCATCCTGAACAACCAGTACATGGGCATGGTGCGGCAGTGGCAGCAGCTGCTCCATGGCAACCGCCTGTCGCATTCCTATTCGGAGGCGATGCCGGACTTCGTCAAGCTCGCGGAAGCCTACGGCGGCGTCGGCCTCCAGGTGCACAAGCCCGGCGATCTCGACGGCGCCATCCAGGAGATGATCTCGGTCAAGCGCCCGGTGCTGTTCGACTGCCGCGTCGCGTCGCTGGAAAACTGTTTTCCGATGATCCCCTCCGGCAAGGCACACAATGAGATGCTGTTGCCGGAGCAGGCGAACGACGAAGCCACCGCAAAGGCGTTCGCCGGCGGCAAGGCGCTGGTGTGAGCGTGATGTTCGACCTGAACGAGCTCGAACGCGCACATGCGATCGTGGGGCAGGCGGTGCCGGCAACGCCGGCGCACGCCTGGCCATTGCTCGCCGAGCGGCTCGGCACGCAGGTCGTGGTCAAGCACGAGAATCACACGCCGACGGGCGCCTTCAAGGTGCGCGGCGGGTTGGTCTATCTCGATCGGCTGAAGCGCGAACGGCCGAACATTCCGGGCATCATCTCGGCGACGCGCGGCAATCATGGCCAGAGCCTCGCCTTTGCCGCGAGCCGCCATGGCGTCCCTGCCGTGATCTATGTGCCACGCGGCAATTCGGTCGAGAAGAACCGCGCGATGAAGGCGTTCGGCGCCGAACTCGTCGAGCACGGCGAGGACTTTCAGGCCGCACGCGAGGAAGCCGGACGCCACGCGCAGTTCGCCGGGCTGCACATGGTGCCGTCGTTCCATACGGACCTGGTGCTGGGCGTGGCGACCTATGCGCTCGAATTGTTCCGGGCCACGCCGGATCTCGACATCCTCTATGTGCCGATCGGGCAGGGTTCGGGGATCTGCGGCTGCATCATGGCGCGCGATCTGCTCGGCCTGAAGACCGAGATCGTCGGCGTGCAGTCGACCGAGGCGCCGTCCTACGCGCTGTCGTTCGCGGCGGGCCGGGTCGTGACCACCGAGACCAGCAACACGCTCGCGGACGGCATGGCGACGCGGATTCCCGATCCGGAAGCGCTCGCGGTCATCCTCAAGGGCGCCTCGCGTATCGTCCAGGTGACGGACGATGAAATCGCGCTCGCGATCCGTGCGCTCTGGACCGACACGCACAATCTCACCGAAGGCGCCGGCGCCGCCGCGCTCGCCGCGGCGCTTCAGGACAAGACAACATTGTCGGGAAAGCGCGTCGGTCTCGTGCTGTCCGGCGGCAATATCGATTTCGATCTGTTCCGCGGTTGGGTCGGGACGGATGCGCCGGTCGCTCATCGGGCGACGGCGTAACGACGAGAATGAAGGGGACGACAATGAACCAGCCCGCATCCGCCTATTTCATCGAGGAGCGCCACGACCCGAACGAGACGCATACGCTTTCGGTGCTCGTGCAGAACGAGCCCGGCGTGCTCGCGCGCGTCATCGGACTGTTCTCGGGGCGCGGCTACAACATCGAGAGCCTCACGGTGTCGGAGACCGAGAGCCAGAAGCATCTCTCGCGCATCACCATCGTCACCACGGGTACGCCCATGGTGATCGAGCAGATCAAGCATCAGCTCGACCGCATGATCCCGGTCTATCGCGTCGTCGACATGACGCTGACCAAGCGCTCGATCGAGCGCGAGCTGGCGATGGTCAAGGTGCGCGGGCAGGGCGAGCATCGCGTCGAGGCGCTGCGGCTGGCGGACGCGTTCCGCGCCCGCGTGATCGATGCCACCACCGAGAGCTTCGTGTTCGAGATCACAGGCAATACAGACAAGATCAATCAGTTTATCGACCTGATGCGTCCGCTTGGCCTTGTCGAAGTGTCGCGCACCGGTGTTGCCGCGATTGGTCGCGGGCCTGAAGGAATGTGAGCCATGCTGGCGCGCGACTGGTATTACAACGAGCGGAACCGGATGGGGATCGGGCCTGCAGTGGCCTCGATCTACGACAGTCATGACGATGCCGATCTACGGGCGCGCGCCGCGCTGAAAATGCTCGGCGTCCAGCGCGGCTGGCGCATTGCCGATATCGGTTGCGGCAACGGCGTACTCGCGACCGAGGCGGCGCTGATGGGCGCCGAGGTCGACGCCATCGACATCTCGCCCGCGATGCTGGCGCTCGCCGAGATCTACGCGCGCGACCGCAAGGCGCCCGTGCGCACGCAGTCCGCCGGCCTGCTCAGCTTCGCCTACCGGCCGGAATCCTATGACCTGATCGTCAGCGAGTTCACGCTGCACCATCTGCCGGATTTCTGGAAGGCGGTAGCCATGTCGCGGATCTATCGCGCGCTCAAGTCCGGTGCCACTTTCTATTTGCGCGACATCGTCTACGCCTCGATGCCCGATGCCGTCGAGCGCGACGTCGACCAATGGGCCGACTTTGAGATCAAGAACCATGATGTCCCGCGTGAAAGTGTCGTCACCCACATGCGCGACGAGTATTCCACTTTTGGCTGGGTCATGGAGCGGATCCTGACCGACGTCGGCTTCACGCTGGTCTCGGCCGATTACCACGCCCCGATGCACGGCACCTATCTGCTGCGGAAACCCAATTCCTCCACGTAACGGCCGGCGAGCAAGGCTCGACCAGAACAACAAACAGGGCTGCACGACAGGGCAGAACCGGGAACGACAATGAAGCCGGCCGACATCCTCATCGCCATCCTGGTGGCGGTCATCTGGGGGCTTGCCTTCGTGGCGAGCCGGATCGCGCTCGACGAATTTTCGCCGGAGCTGATGACGGCGATGCGCTTCACCATTGCCGCGGTGCCGTGCCTATTCATTCGCAAACCGAAGATTGCCTGGTCGCTCCTGATCGCGATCAGCTTCACGCTCTTTCTCGGCCAGTTTCTGAGCCAGGCCTATGGCATCGCTCACGGCGTGCCCGTGGGGCTGACCAGCGTCGTCGTGCAGAGCCAGGCGCTGTTCACGATCGGCTTTGCCGCGATCGCATTCGGTGAGCGGCCGACGCCGGTGCAGACGCTGGGCATCGTCATCGCAGCAATCGGCCTTTTGATGATCTGCGGCACGGTCGGCTATGATTTCAGCGTCGGTGCCTTCGCCGTGCTGATGATCGCGCCGGTCAGCTTTGCAGTCGGCAATATCTTGTTGCGGGGCGCCCGCGGCGTGCCGATGTTCGATCTGTTCGCCTGGTTGTGCCTCGCCACCGCGGTGCCGCTGTTCGCGCTCACGCTGGTCGTCAACGGACCGACGCCGACCTGGCAGTCGCTGGTCCACATGTCGCTCACCGGCCTCATTTGCTTGCTGTTGATCGGCGCCATCTCCACCAGCATCGCCTATTGGCTGTGGGGCCGGCTGCTGCGTGACTATCCCCCTGCGCAGGTGGTGCCGTTCGCGCTGCTGGTGCCGTTCGTCGGCTCGGCCGCGTCCAGCATCGTGTTCGGGGAGCGGTTCGGCCCGCTGCGCCTCGCCGGCATGCTCACCGTGATCGGCGGTATCGCGGTGATGGTGCTGGCGAAGCGTCCGCAAGTCCTGCCGAAGACCGCGTGAGGTGACTATGGCCTATTCGCTCTTCTATGCCTTCCTCGCCTTTATGGTGGTGATGTATTTCACGCCCGGGCCGAACAACATCATGCTGCTGGCCTCGGGCCTGACCTACGGCTTTCGGCGCACCATCCCCCACATCGCCGGTATCGTCATCGGTTTTGCTTTCATGATCGCCGCCGTGGGCCTCGGGCTCGGCACAGTGTTTCTGGCCTATCCAATCCTGCAGACCATCCTGAAATATGCCGGCGCGGCCTATCTGATTTACCTCGCCGCCGTGATTGCTTTGTCCGGCCCGACCACGCCGGACGGCGAGACCGGCCGCGGCCCGATGACCTTCTGGGGCGCGGCGATGTTCCAGTGGATCAACGCCAAGGGCTGGGTGATCGTGATCGGCACAATCACTGCCTACGCGGCGATTGCCCGATTCCCCATCAATATCGCGATCCAGACCCTGGTCAGCCTACTCGTCGGCGCGGTCTCGACCGTGGTCTGGGTCCTGTTCGGCACTGCACTACGGCCGGTGCTGACCTCCGAGCGGCTGGTCCGCGCCTTTAACATCCTGATGGCGATCCTGCTGCTGGCGTCTCTCTACCCCGTCGTTATGGATGCATGATGCCTCAGCTTTCCATGCAGAAACGGGTTTCCCAGGGGGCCGAAAATGCTCTAGACAGCCCCCGAAATCCGCAAATTTCACCGTCCGAGACCTGACCGACAAGACCTGACCAACGGCCGATTCCGGCCCCTGAACGAGGAAACGACCATGCGTGTTTATTACGATCGCGACGCCGACCTGAACCTGATCAAGGGCAAGAAGGTCGTCATCGTCGGCTATGGCAGCCAGGGCCACGCCCATGCGCTGAACCTGAAGGATTCCGGCGTCAAGGACGTGGCGATTGCGCTCCGCAAGGGTTCGGCCTCGGCCAAGAAGGCGGAAGCTGCCGGCTTCAAGGTGATGGAAGTCGCCGACGCCGCCAAATGGGCCGATCTGGTCATGATGCTGACCCCGGACGAGCTCCAGGGCGACATTTACCGGGAGCACCTGCACGACAACATGAAGAAGGGCGCCGCGCTCGTCTTCGCGCACGGTCTCAACGTCCACTTCAACCTGCTCGACCCGCGCGCCGATCTCGACGTTCTGATGATCGCGCCGAAGGGCCCCGGCCACACGGTGCGTTCGGAATACCAGCGTGGCGGCGGCGTGCCCTGCCTGATCGCGATCGCCAAGGACGTCTCGGGTAACGCCCACGACCTCGGCCTGTCCTACGCCTCCGCCGTCGGCGGCGGCCGTGCCGGCATCATCGAGACCACTTTCAAGGAAGAATGCGAGACCGACCTGTTCGGCGAGCAGGTCGTGCTCTGCGGCGGCCTGGTCGAGCTGATCAAGGGCGGCTACGAGACGCTGGTCGAAGCCGGCTACGCCCCGGAGATGGCCTATTTCGAGTGCCTGCACGAAGTGAAGCTGATCGTCGACCTGATCTATGAAGGCGGCATCGCCAACATGAACTACTCGATCTCCAACACCGCGGAGTACGGTGAGTACGTCACCGGCCCGCGCATCGTCACCGACGAGACCAAGAAGGAGATGAAGCGGGTTCTGAACGACATCCAGTCCGGCAAGTTCGCCCGCGACTGGATGCTCGAGAATAAGGTCAACCAGACCTCGTTCAAGGCGACCCGCGCCAAGCTCGCCGAGCACCCGATCGAGGAAGTCGGCGCCAAGCTGCGCGACATGATGCCCTGGATCAAGAAGGGCGCGCTGGTCGACAAGTCGAAGAACTAAGCGGCCGTTCGGATGCGGCGTATCGGTTGCGCCGCATCCGGACACGAGCGAAAACACAAGCTTCGCTCGCCAAACCAATTCTTAAATCTTCGCGATTATATTCGAGCGAGATCGCAACCAGCGGTCTCGCTCTTTTCGTCTCGCGCGAAGCATTGCTGCTTCATTCAAATTCTTCGCGAGCTGAAGTGCTCCCTGAGCATGAAGAACTGACGCTTAAACCACATTCTTGGTCTCGGGTTGTTTTCAGAATTTCTCAGAAGCTCCCGATCCTCAAAAGCCCAGCGTCTTCAGGGTCAAGGATTCGGCTCTTCATCCATACCTTCAGGATGCAATCAATCGCACGTCGCGAGGTTCGCACCTCGCTTCAACTTAAGAACTGACACCCGCGGCGTCTCCTTGAGCGGTGGACGGCATTGCGCCCCGGCACCTTTCGCCTGCATGATCGCGGGAGCTCTTGGGGAGGAAGATCATGCGATCCGTCGTCGTCACCGGCGCGTCCACCGGCATCGGCTGGGCCATTGCGAAGTTTCTGATCGGGCGCGGCTATCGTGTTTTCGGTAGTGTCCGCAAGCAGGCCGATGCGGATCGGCTCATGGGTGAATTCGGTACGAACTTCACGGCGCTGCTGTTCGACGTCACCGACGAGGCGGCGGTCCTCGCGGCTGCGCGAAAAGTCCGCGAGGCGCTGGGCGGCGAGACGCTGGCCGGTCTCGTCAACAACGCCGGCGTCGCGGTCGCCGGTCCCGTGCTCGAATTGTCGGTCGACGACTTTCGCCGGCAGATGGAGATCAACGTCATCGGCCCGGTCATCGCGACGCAGGCCTTTGGGCCGCTGCTGGGCGCCGACCCGTCGCTGGAGGGACCGAAGGGCCGGATCGTGATGATCAGCTCGGTCGCGGGCAAGAACGGCAATCCGTTGTCGGCGCCTTACTGCACCTCCAAGCATGCCATCGAAGGTCTGTCGGAGAGCTTGCGCCGCGAATTGATGCTGTTTGGCATCGACGTCATTATCGTCGCACCCGGCGCCGTCAAGACGCCGATCTGGAGCAAGGCCGAGCAGATCGATCTTTCGGTCTACCAGAACTCGCCTTATCTGCCGGCGCTGAACAAGGTCATGGCGTTCATGATGAAGCTCGGCGAGACCGGGCTGCCGGCCGAGCGGATCGCCGAGGTCGTTTTCGAGGCGCTCACCGCCGAGAGGCCCAAGGTTCGCTACCAGATCACGCCGGACCGGATGCGGCATTTGATGACGGCCACGCTGCCCAAGCGTGTGGTCGACCGCATCATCGCCAAGCGGCTCGGGCTGCTGCCGCAGGGCTGAGCCTCCGAGGTGAGACCATTGCCGGACAGGTGATCAATTTCCGATCGTGGGAGCGTCTTGAGATGCCGGCTTATGTGATTTTCGACGTCGAGATCAGGGATTTGCAGCAGTACCAAAGCTTCATGTTGGGCGTGAAGCCCGCCCTGGAGGCCGCTGGAGCTCGATATCTGGCGCGAGGGGGCGCCCACAAGGTCTACGAGGGAGACTGGCAGCCCCGCAGGATCGTTCTGCTGGAATTCCCATCCGTCGCAGCCTGGGAGGCATTTTACACAGGCGCGACCTACCAGGGACTCAAAGCGGTCCGGGACGCTTGCAGTTCTGCCCGCCTGGTCAGCGTCGAAGGCCTCGACTAGACGGCAAGTCGGTTCTGCACTGCGGGATTTGCCCTAGGGACGAATTGGGCCCGGAGACCGATCGGCTTCCGCTAACATTAAGCGAAGGTCGGACCGCGACACGCGTTGCTTGTCCGTGACCGTTCAATTACAGTTTTATGACACGGTGCAGGCCTTCCGGCTGCGCCGAACGCCGCAGGCCCGGTCAGCCGGCTCGGCATCACCGTGCCGGACCAGCAGTTGCGTGTCGTCGATGGCGTCCGCGCCCAATCCAGGTCCTTCTGCCACGACCGCCGTGCTGGCAAGCGTCGCCGCGCTCGGCATCTGGCGGCTGCTCGCGGTTGCAGCGCCGCATCTCGCGGCGCTCGTCCTGATGTACGAGTCCGAGACGGATTTCGGCGCACGGCTCTCCTTCGTGCTGGCCTGGGGCATCCTCAACTTCTTCTGGATCGCGCTGCTGCGGCGGCCGGCGCTCTCGGGTGCGCTGTCGCTGACTATGGTCGTGGTGCTGGTGCTGCTGTCACGGCTGAAGCACGACGTCGTGCAGATGACGGCCAACTTCATCGACCTGATGATGATCGACCGCGACACGGTGGCGTTCCTGTTCACGATCTTCCCGAATTTGCGCTGGTCGGTGATCGGGGCCGGCCTGGTCACGCTGCCGCTGATGTATGCGCTGTGGTGGCTCGACCCATTCCGCGTCCGTAGGCTACCGGCGCTCGCCTCGATGCTCGCCTGCCTCGCCGCGCTGGTCGGCTATTCGCTCTATCATCCGGACGAGGCTTGGCGCGGCTATTACGACGACGGCTATCTCTCGAAGTTCTTCCGCTCCGGCGTCAGCGCGGTCTCCGACTTCGCGCAATACGGCTTCATGGAGTCGGCCGCTTCGACCAACGAACGGCTCAACATGCCGCTGGTCGATGCCTGCCATCCTGCCGGCCGGCGGCCGAACATCATCATGGTCCATGATGAATCGAGCTTCGACATCCGCGCCGCGCAGGGCATCAAGGTGCCGGCCGGCTACGGCAGCCATTTCAAATCCTGGGACGGCAAGGAGCGCGCGTTCCTGGCCGAGAGCAATGGCGGGCCGAGCTGGTTCACCGAATACAACGTGCTCGCGGGGTTGTCGTCGCGCTCGTTCGGCCGCTTCGCCTATTTCGTGACGCGCATTGCAACAGGCCGTGTCGAGCGCGGCCTGCCGCTGGCGCTGCGCCGCTGCGGCTACGACACGATGTCGCTCTACCCCGCCTATGGCGGCTTCATGGCCGCGCGCAGCTTTCAGGTGACGACCGGCATCGAACGCTTCCTCGACTCCAAGGATCTCGGCGCCAAGGATGTCGAGCCGGATAGCTTCTTCTACGACAAGGCGCTCCGGCTGATGGGTGAGCGGACGCCGAACAAGCCGCTGTTCACCTTCATCTATCTCGGCGCCAATCATTTCCCCTGGGAGACGCGCTTCCGCCCGGATCTGCTGCCGAACTGGCGCGCACCGGGCAATGTGCCGTCCATCGACGAGTACCTGCGGCGGCAGGCGATGAGCGCCGAGCAGTACAACGCTTTCCTCGCGGGCTTGAAGAAGAAATTTCCCGGCGAACCCTTCCTGATCGTGCGCTACGGCGATCATCAGCCGGAATTCGCGCCCGGTATCCTCGAGCCCGGGCTCGACGAGGGCGCTCTCGGCAAGAAGCTCGACGCCTACGACGCACGTCTCTACGCGACTTACTACGCGATCGACGCCGTCAATTTCGAGCCGGTGAAAAGCGAGGCCGTGATGGACACGGTCGACGGCCCGTATCTGCCGCTGGTCATCCAGGAAGCCGCCGGCATCCCGCTCGATCCGTCCTTCGCCGAGCAGAAGGCGATCATGCTCCGCTGCAAGGGCATATTCTACGGATGCAAGGACGGGGCCGAAGCGCGCCGGCTTAACCGGCTGCTGATCGATGCGGGGATGATCAGGGGGCTGTAGCGTCTCTCCAACGTCGTCCTGGCGAAGGCCAGGACGACATCGAACGAATGGCGCGGCTACCGCCCACCCACCTTCTCCCATAGCCATTTCGCCACTGCATCGGGCGACGAATTCGCGTCATTGCCGGCGGCGCGCAAATTAGCTTCGCGCATGGTCGCGATGTCGATCTTGCCGAGCAGCGGCTTCACCGCGGCCCGCAGCCGTTCGTCGCCGGCGCGCTTTGGGGCCAGCAACAGGATCGCATCGTAGGGCGGGATCGCGTGCCTGGGATCGTCGAGCGCAACGAGATCGTATTTTGCGATCAACCCGTCGCTGGTGTAGCCGGCGATGACATCGACCTCGCCGCTGGCGACGGCCGCATACATGAAGTCCGGCTGCATCTGGCGCTGGGCGCGGAACGAGAGGCCATAGGCCTTTTGCAGCGCCGCCCATTCGGGTCGCGAGAAAAACTCATAGTCGCCGGCGATCGACAGGGTCGAAGCATGCGCGGCGAGATCGGCGATGGTGCGGATGCCAAGCGCCTCGGCGCGCTTCTTCGGGATCACCAGCGCATAGGCGTTCTCGAAACCGAGCTCGCCGAGCAGGGTGATGTTCTCCTTCGCAAGCGTTGTCTGCAGCTCCGCCAACAGCTCCGCGCGCGGCTTGATGTCCGTGCGGTGAAGCTGATTGGCCCAGAGCGTGCCGGAATAATCGACGTAGAGATCGATATCGCCGGCTTTCAACGCCTCGAAGATCACGCTTGAGCCGAGACCGGAGCGTGCGACGGCGGCGAGACCGGCGGCCTGAAGCCGGTCCCGCATCAGCGCCGACAGCACATACTGCTCGGCGAACGTCTTGGCGCCGACGACATAGTTCTGTGACGAGCGCCCCATCGTCGGCACCAATGTTGCGGCGACCAGTGCCGCGATCCCGGCCGCGCCAAGCGCCGCACGCACGCGGCTGCGCCAGCGCAGGCCGCTCTCGACCAGGCCGAGCAGTTGATCGACGGCGAGCGCCAGCAGGGCCGAGGCAAAGCAGCCGAACAGCACGAACACCCAGTTCTGGGTCTGGAGCCCGGCAAAGATGTAATTGCCGAGGCTGGTCTGCCCGATCGGGGTCGACAGCGTCGCGGTGCCGATCACCCACACCGCGGCGGTGCGGATCCCCGCCATCATGACCGGCAGCGCCAGCGGCAGTTCGACCATCACCAGCGACTGCCGCGCGGTCATTCCGACGCCTTTGGCAGCCTCTATCAGCGCGGGATCGATGCCGTTGAGGCCGGTGATGCCATTGCGCAGCACCGGCAGCATCGAATAGAGCGCCAGCGCCAGCATCGCCGGCAGGAAGCCGAAAGCGGAGAAGGAGACGCCGAACCAGGCCAGCGCCACGGAGGCCGCGAGCAGCAGGAGCGGATAGAACAGCGCGAGCAGCGCCAGCCCGGGCACCGTCTGCACGATGCTGGCGAGCGCGAGCAGCACAGCGCGCGGCGTGGGACGGTTGCGCGTCAGAATCGCCAGCGGCAGGCTGACGATCAGGCCGAGCGCAAGCGCGGCGAGACTCACCCGCACGTGGTTGCCGAGATAGTCGGGCAAATGCGCCAGCGCTTCGCCCCAACGCGGATCCGTGAAAAGGCTCATGCCGCCCCGCCCTTTAGCAGCAGCGCGTTCAATCGCTCGACCTGGCGTCGCGGCGTCCGCAGCAGCTCCAGCACGTAGGCGTCGCTGCTTTTCGAGAGCTCCACTGGCGTGCCCTGCGCCAGCAGCTTCCCGCTGCGCATCACCGCGATGCGGTCGGCGAGCAGGATCGCTTCCGTCATGTCGTGGGTGATCATCACGGTGGTCAGGCCGAGCTTGCGGTGCAGCTCGCGAAAATCGTCGCCGAGCGCATCGCGGGTAAGGGGATCGAGCGCGCCGAATGGCTCATCCATCAGCACGATGCGGGGCCTTGCCGCAAGCGCCCGCGCCACGCCGACACGCTGGCGCTGGCCGCCCGAGAGCGCATCCGGCAACCGCCCGCGATGGGCGGCCCGGTCGAGCTGCACGAGCTCGAGCAACTCATCGACCCGTGTTGCGATATCCGCTGCCGAGACGCCGAGCAGCTTCGGCGTGATCCCGATATTGTCGGCGACGCTCAGATGCGGGAACAGTCCGCCGCTCTGGAAAACGTAGCCGATGCGGCGCCGCAGCGCGACCGGATCGACGGATTGCACGTCGTCGCCCTCGACCGTGATCGTGCCCCCATCCGCCTCGATCAGGCGGTTGGCGAGCCGCAGCAGCGTCGTCTTGCCCGAACCCGAGCCGCCGACGACGGCTACAAATTCGCCTTCGGCGATGTCGAGTGACACATCGTCCACGGCCTTGAGCGCGCCGAAGCTCTTGGTGACGTGGGCATAGCCAATCATCGGCCTGGACGGCATCGGGCGGGGCTCACTGCGCTGACCCGCCCCAGGGAAGGGAGGGGGAAGGGAGGGGATGACAAGGCCCATGCGTAGCACGCTTGGCGGCTTGATTGAACTTGGTCGCGCGAGCGGCTAAGGCATCGGGCCAAGTTCGGAGGAAGCATATGATAACGCCTACGGCAGTGGCGCTGGAAGATGCCAAGGTCGCGTTCCAGTTGGGGGACGGGCGGGTCTATACGGCGGTGGAGAAGGCGCATCTGACGGTGGCGCAGGGCGAGTTCGTCGCCATCGTCGGCCCGACCGGCTGCGGGAAATCAACACTGCTCAACGTCGCGGCCGGGCTGCTGAAGCCGGCTGCGGGGAGCGTCAGGATATTCGACCAGCCACTTGCCGGGCTGAACCGGGACGCCGGCTACCTGTTCCAGGCCGATGCGCTGTTCCCCTGGAAGACCGCGCTCGACAACGTCGCGATCGGGCTCGAAGTCAGCGGCACGCCGCGCAGCGAGGCACTGCCGCGGGCGCAGAAATGGCTGACCTCGGTCGGCTTGGGTGCCTTCGCCAACCGCTATCCGCACATGCTCTCGGGCGGCCAGCGCAAGCGCGTGGCGCTGGCGCAGGTGCTGATCCGCGATCCAAAGATCCTGCTGATGGATGAGCCGTTCGGACCGCTGGATGCACAGACCCGGCAGGTGATGGGCAACCTGTTGCTCGACCTCTGGAACGCTGACCGCAAGGCCGTGCTGTTCGTCACCCATGATCTGGAAGAGGCGATCGCGCTCGCCGACCGCGTCGTGATCATGTCGGCGGGGCCGTCCTCCCGCGTCATCGGCGACTGGCGCGTGAGCCTGCCGCGCCCGCGCGACATTTTCGAAGTGCGGCTGGACAAGGAATTCCATGCGCTTCATCGCGAGATCTGGAGCGTGCTCAAGGACGAGGTCATGAAGGGCTATGCGCAGTCCACGCAAGCGGCGGAGGCGGTCTGATGTCGCGCGTCACGCTGCTTACGCTGCAAGTGCTGGTCGCGGTGGTCTGCCTCGCGCTGTGGCAATTGCTGTCGACCGTGCCCGTGTTCGGCAAGATCCTGCTGCCGCCGTTCTTCTTCTCCAATCCGGTCGATGTCTTCGCCCAGATCGTCAAATGGTTCTCGTCCGGTGTGATCTGGAAGCATCTCGGCATCACGCTGACGGAATCGATCCTGGCCTTCGTGATCGGATCGGCCGGCGGTGTGCTGATCGGCTTCTGGTTCGCGCGCCAGCCGCTGGTCGCCGCGGTGTTCGATCCCTACGTCAAGATGGTCAACGCTCTGCCGCGTGTGGTGCTGGCGCCGATCTTCGCGCTGTGGCTTGGGCTGGGCATCTGGTCCAAGGTCGCGCTCGGCGTGACGCTGGTGTTCTTCATCGTGTTCTTCAACGTCTATCAGGGCGTCAAGGAGGTCAGCCGCACCGTGCTGGACAACGGCCGCATGCTCGGCATGAGCGAGCGGCAGCTGATGCAGCACGTCTATTGGCCTTCGGCGCTGTCGTGGATGTTCTCCTCGCTGCACACGTCGGTCGGTTTTGCCGTGGTCGGTGCCGTCGTCGGCGAGTATCTGGGATCGGCGGCGGGGCTCGGCTACCTCATTCAGCAGGCCGAGGGCATATTCGACGTCGCCGGCGTCTTCGCCGGCATGTTCGTGCTGTCGGCCTTCGTCATCCTGATCGATTTTGGCGTGACATTGGTGGAGCGGAGACTGCTGGTCTGGCGCCCGACCGTGGACGGGCGTGGCTAAGCCGCGAGGGGCCCGCGCACCGCGCGAGCCCCGGATCGCGAAAGCTCAATCCAGCAGCTTGGTGTCATCGGGGGCCTGCGGCGGCGTCTTGATCGCGATCGCCTTGACCTGTCCGCTGATCGGCTTGGTGCCGCCATGCGGCGTCCCCTTCGGGATGATGACGAGGTCGCCCGGCTTCACCGTGACCTCCTTGTCGCCGAACCAGATCGTGCTGGTGCCCTCTAAGATGTACTGGATCTCGTTGGTGTTGGGATGCATGTGCTTGGGCACATTGCCGACCTGGATCGAGATGGTGGCGCCATCGGCGCTTGCGAACGTCTTGGAGCGGTAGCCGACGGCGTTGGCGTTCCCCAGCGCGTCGCCCTCCATCTCGCCGGTGTGGATGATCTGCGGAGTGATGTTCTCCGCGGCCAGCGCCGGCCGCAGCAGGTGGGTTGCGCCGCATCCGGCGGCAAAAGCGGTGGCGATCGACAGTCCGATTGCAAGGCGATTCATGGATGATCCTCCCCATCAAGAATTGTTCTTGTGGGCTTCATGCTATTGCGCCGAAAGGCCGATGGCCAGCGCCTTCGGTCCTGCTTCTCAAGCCAGCCCGGCTGCTTTATGGTGCCGCCAGCCGAACGGAGGAAACCAATGAAGAACACGATAGCCAGGCTCGCGGGCGCGCTGCTCGCGCTGACGCTCACCACCGGTCTTGCCGCGGCGCAAAGCAAGGTCACCATTGCGATCGGCGGCGGCTCTTGCCTGTGCTATTTGCCGACAGTGCTGGCAAAACAGCTCGGCGAATACGACAAGGCCGGCCTCAATGTCGAGCTCGTGGACCTCAAGGGCGGCTCGGACGCGCTCAAGGCCGTGCTCGGCGGCAGCGCCGACGTGGTCTCCGGCTATTTCGACCATTGCGTCAACCTCGCGGCCAAGAAGCAGGAGCTTCAGGCGTTCGTGGTCTATGACCGCTATCCCGGCCTCGTGCTGGTGGTTTCGCCGTCGCACACCAACGAGATCAAGTCGATCAAGGACCTCGCCGGCAAGAAGGTCGGCGTCAGCGCGCCCGGCTCCTCCACCGACTTCTTCCTCAAATATATGCTGAAGAAGAATGGCGTCGATCCCGCCAGCACCGCCGTGATCGGCGTTGGCCTCGGCGCCACTGCGGTCGCCGCCATGGAGCAGGGCCAGATCGATGCGGCCGTGATGCTCGATCCCTCCGTGACCGTGCTCCAGGGCAGCCACAAGGATCTGCGCATCCTCTCGGACACCCGCACGCAAAAGGATACACTTGAGACGTTCGGGGGCGAATATCCCGGCGGCGCGCTGTACTCGACCGCGGCCTGGGTTGCCGGCCACGAGAAGGAGACGCAGGCGCTGACCAACGCGATCCTGGGCACGCTCGCCTGGATCCACTCGCACTCGCCCGAGGAGATCATGGCGAAGATGCCAGAGGAGACGGTCGGCAAGAACAAGGACCTCTATCTCGCGGCACTGAAGAACACGATCCCAATGTTCTCCGAGACCGGCAAGATGGACCCGAAGGGCGCCGACGCCGTGCTCGCGGTATTCAGCGTTGGATCGCCCGAGGTCGCCAACGCCAAGATCGACGTCAGCAAGACCTTCACCAACAAGTATGTCGAGCAGGCCAAGAAGACCACGGGAAGCGTCAAATAACTGACGCGAAGGCGTGGTCATCAGGCGTCATGACGTCACCAATCATTCATCGCGTCACGACGCTTGAACTTGCCGTGCGGCCGATCGTCTGGGCGTTCGCGGAGGAGCGGCGCGCCGAGATCGCCACGCATTTCGCCGAGAAGCAGCGCGAGCGGCCAAAGATCTGGAACGGTCGCGTCCTGCTCGGGCGTGATGCAACGTTCGCCGACGGGCATCTTTCTGCGACCTATTTCGAGACCGATTTCGCGAGCTTCCTCGCCTGGCGCGATTGGGGTTTTCCCGACAAGGCCGTGTTCAACGGTTTTGGCATGGGCGCGTTGCGCGCCTCCGACGGCGCCTTCGTCATGGGTGAGATGGCGCAGCACACCGCCAATGCGGGCCGGATTTATTTCCCGTCCGGTACGCCCGATCTCGAAGACGTCAGGGGCCACACGCTGGACATTCCCGGCAGCGTGATCCGCGAACTCGAGGAAGAGACCGGCCTGACCGCCGCCGACTATCGGGTCGAGCCGGACTGGCACTGCGTCGTCACCGGCCCGACGATTGCGATGTTGCAAATCGTCAACCTGGACATGCCGGGTGATGTGGCGCGTGCGCGGATCGAAGCCAATCTGGCGGACGAGGCCGAGCCAGAGCTCTCGGCCATTCATCTCGTGCGCGGGGTGAGCGATCTCACGCCGTCCATGCCGCGATTTGTCACGGCCTTCGTCGAGCAGCAGTTCGCGTTGCGCTGATGCGCGAGGCTTGACATCGCTGCGCTCAGCCCATGTGATGGGCGAAAATATAAAACCAAAAAGAATGCAATGCACAATCGTCCAGGGAGGTTTTGATGCGCGTGCGCATGGCTGCCCGTTTGGTACGTGGGCTGTTGGTCGCGGTATCGGCGACAGGCTTGGCGCTGTCCGCCCAGGCCCAGGATCAAGGCAAAGAGAAGAAGATCAAGATCGGCGTCGTTTTCGATCTGACCGGGCCTCTCGCCGGCGGTGGCTCTGAACTCGGCTATATCGGCGCAAAGATCATTCTCGACCATTTCGCCAAGACCGGCGTCGAGGGTTACAAGATCGAAGCGGTCTATGCCGATGCGCAAAGCAAGCCCGACATCGCGATCAACGAATCCGTCCGCCTGCTCGAGCAGGAAAAGGTCGACATGGTGCTCGGCTTCTTCTCCTCGGCGCAATGTGTGCCGGTCGCGGCCCGCGTCGAGCAGCTCAAGAAGTTCATGTGGATGACGACTTGCATCTCGTCGGCCGTGTTCAACGAGAAGGGTTACAAATACGTCTTCCGCCCGCAGGCGAGCGGCGACCAGTTCGGCATGATGACCATGGATTTCATCGCGCAGAATGCCAAGGCGAAGTTCGACAAGGAGCCGAAGGATCTGCGCGTCGCCATCATTCACGAAGACGGCGCCTATGGCGTCGACGTGTCCAGGGGCAACGAAGCCGGCGCGAAGAAGGCGGGATTCAACGTCGTGATGAAGGAAGGCTACTCGGCCACCGCGCCTGACCTCTCCGCGCTGGTGACCAAGTTGAAGCGCGCCAAGCCCGACGTCATTTTCCACACCGGCTACAACCCCGATATCACGCTGTTGCTGCGTCAGGCGCGCGAGCAGGGGC
The DNA here is from genome assembly GCF_021052305.1 of Bradyrhizobium sp. WU425. Lineage (NCBI taxonomy): Bacteria > Pseudomonadati > Pseudomonadota > Alphaproteobacteria > Hyphomicrobiales > Nitrobacteraceae > Bradyrhizobium > Bradyrhizobium sp. WU425. The sequence goes on from NZ_CP088089.1 coordinate 2,402,448, forward strand.
TGAAGTTCGGCGCGCTGATGGGGCACGGCGCGGGTTACGGCGTCTATGAGAAGCTGAAGGAAGGCATGGGGGTGGATGCCACCTACATCTTCAACACCGACCCGATTTCGATCTGGCTTGCCAACCAGAAGACCATGGATCCCAAGCTCCCGCCGGTGATCAAGATGGTCGGCGAGGAGTTCGACAAAATCCGGCCCGGGGTCGCCATCCGCTCGGCGCATGTCGGCATCGGTGCGTCCAACACCTATGTGTTCATGAACGACGTGCTGCCGCGCGCGATCAAGCAGTATGGCGGGGTCGATCCGGATGCGCTGCGCAAGGCTGCGCTCGACACCGATATTCCCGAAGGAGGCACCATGCTCGGATTCGGCGTCAAGTTTTACGGCGAGGGCACGCCGATGGCCGGGCAGAACGAGCGCTCATTCCCGGTCGTGATCCAGTATATCGACGACAAATCCTCCGTGGTGTGGCCCAAGAGTCAGGCGCAGCGCGAGGCCGTGCTGCCGCTGCCGAAGGGCACCACCTACAGCAACCAGTAGCGCCAGGGCGCGCAGAGAGGAGAGCGGGACGGTGCTGGAAGTCAGCGGGCTGGTGAAGCGGTTTGGTGGCTTCACCGCCGTCAACAATGTGTCGTTCAAAGTCGATCAGGGCGAGATCCTCGGCCTGATCGGCCCCAACGGCTCGGGCAAGAGCACGATCTTCAATATGCTCTCGGGTACACTGGCGCCGACGTCCGGTTCGATCCTGTTCGCCGGCTCCGAGATCGCGGGCCTTCCGCCGCACCGGATCATCAACAGCGGCATCGGCCGCACCTTCCAGATCCCGCGACCATTCCGCCGCCTGACGATCTTCGAGAACGTCGCGCTCGCCGGATTCTATGGCCAGGGCCGCCACAGCCGTGCCAGGGCCGAGGAGGCGGCCGAGCGCTCGCTGGCGATGGTCGGCTTGCCGACCGATCGCGATGCCAGCGTCGACGGCCTCGGCGCAGCCGGCCTGAAAAAGCTCGAACTGGCGAAAGCGCTCGCCACCGCGCCAAAACTTCTGCTGGCCGATGAGAGCCTCGGCGGCCTCGACGAGGCCGAGATGGGGCAGGCGGCTAACATGCTCCGCAACATCCGCGACGAGCTCGGCATTACCATCATCTGGGTCGAGCACATCATGGGCGTGCTGATGCGCGTCGTCGATCGCGTCATGGTGCTCGATCACGGCGAGAAGATCTCGGAAGGTTTGCCGAGTGCCGTTGCCGGCGATCCCCGTGTCATCGAGGTCTATCTCGGCACTGATGCCGAGACCACGCAGGCTGCGGCCGCCGCAGCGCGCCGCCGCGCGGGGGTGCAGTGATGTTGGAGCTCCGCGGCGTCAATGCCGGCTATGGTACCTTCCAGGCACTGTTCGACGTCAATCTCGACGTGAGGGCGGGTGAGGCCGTCGGCGTCATCGGGCCGAACGGCGCGGGCAAGACCACATTGATGCGCGTCATCTCCGGGCTGATCCGCCCCTCGCGCGGCTCGATCAGAATGGAAGCCGTCGACGTCGTGGCCACGCCGCCGCACAAGATCGTCAGCCTCGGGATCGCGCATGTGCCGGAGAACCGGCGGCTGTTTCCGCAGCTCTCGGTCGACGACAATCTCAAGATCGGTGCCTTCATGCAGGAGGCGCGCGGCCACTATGCCGAGCGGCTGGACGTGGTGTTCGAGCTGTTTCCGCGCCTGAAGGAGCGCCGCCACCAGATGGCGGGCACCATGTCCGGCGGCGAGCAGCAGATGTGCGCGATCGGCCGCGCGCTGATGTCGAATCCAAAGCTGCTGCTGCTCGACGAGCCGTCGGCGGGGCTCGCGCCGGTCGTGGTGCAGCAGGTGTTCGAGCTGGTGAAGCGGATCCGCGCCAGCGGGCTGACCGTGCTGATCGTCGAGCAGAATGTGCAGCAGGTGCTGAAAGTGGTCGATCGCGCCTATCTGATCGAGGCGGGTACGATCAGGTCCTCAGGCACCTCGGCCGAGATGCTGGCGAGCGACACGGTCAAGGAAGCGTATCTCGGGGTGTGAGGTTCATGCAGGCATGCAAGCATTTCTGGACATTTTCGACATCTACCTGCTGGAGGCCGTGATCAACGGCATCCTGCTCGGCGGCGTGCTGGCGTTGCTCGCGCTCGGGCTCAATTTGATCTTCGGCGTCATCGACGTGACCTGGATCTGCTACGCAGAGCTGGTGATGATCGGCATGTACGCCATGTACTTCCTGGTGCAGTATTACGGCATCAGCTATTTCGTCGCCGCGCCGCTCACCATCCTGCTGGTCGCGGTGCTCGGCGCGGCGCTACATTACCTCGTGATCGCGCCGCTCCTCACCGCGCCGCCGATCAACCAGTTGCTGGCGACCGGCGGGGTGCTGTTCGTGCTGCAGAGCTTTGCCACCGTCGCCTTCGGCATCGACTTCCGCAACCTCGGCATCCGCCTGCCGGTGCTCGCCTTCGGCGACATGAATTTCAGCTACGCACGACTTCTGTCCTTCCTGGCTGCGCTGGTCGGCATGGTCGCGGTCTATCTGTTCATGACACGGACCTTCACCGGCACCGCGATCCGCGCGATCTCGCAGGACCGGCAGATCATGGCGCTGATGGGCGTCGACACGAAGCGGATCTATCTCATTACCTCTGCGATCGGCGGGGGGCTGGCCGGGCTCGCAGCCTGCCTGCTGGTTCTGCAATATGACGTGCATCCCTTCGTCGGCCTGTCATTCGGGCCGATCACCTTCCTGATCTGCGTGCTCGGGGGCCTCGGCAATTTCATCGGCGGCTTCATCGCCGCCTTCGTGTTCGCCGAGATCATCTCGCTCGGCGGCCTGTTCTCCGATCTCGAATGGGGCTATGTGCTCGCCTTCGCGTTCTTCATCGTCATGATGTTCATCCGGCCCGCGGGCCTGCTCGCGAGGCGCCGATGATGGGGCGGAGACGGCTTGCAGCTTGGGGGATCGGATTGGCGGCGCTGGTCGCGCTGCCTTTCGTCTATCGCGATCCCTATCATCTGCACATCCTGGTGCTGATCCTGATCTGGTCGTTCGCCTATACGTCCTGGTCGATGATGGGGCGGTTCGGCCTCGTCTCGCTCGGCCATGGCGGGTTCATGGGGATCGGCGCCTATGTCACCGCACTACTCTGGAATCACCTGGGCTGGTCGCCCTGGATCGGCATCCCCATCGGCATGGTCGCGGCCGGCGCGCTGGCGCTGATCGTCGGCTATCCCTGTTTTCGCTTCCGCATCACCGGGCACTATTTCGTGCTGGTGACGCTCGCGCTCTCAGGCATCGTGCTCCAGGTCATCACGGCGACGCGCGACTACACCGGCGGCTCGCTCGGCTACACGCCGAACCGGGCCGCGGGCAACAAGCTCTGGTCGCTGCAATTCGACGACAAGATCACCTGGTACCTGATCGCGCTCGGGGTCTGGCTTTTCGGCATCGTGGTCTGGCACTGGGTCGACCGCAGCATGGCCCGCTATGCGCTGGAGGCGATCTCGGAGGACGAGGACGCCGCGGCCGCCGCCGGCGTCGACGTCACCGCGGAGAAGCTGAAGATCACGCTGCTAAGCGCGCTGATGACGGCATTGGCCGGCGCGCTCTACTGCCAGTACCAGATGTTCATCACGCCCGATACCGTCAGCGGCATCGCGGTGTCGCTCCAGATGGTGTTCGCGGCCATCGTCGGCGGCCTGTTCGTCTCGCTCGGCCCGACCTTCGGCGCTATCATCACGATTATGCTGGCCGAGACCCTGCGCATCGGCTTCGGCACCAAGGCGGTCGGCTGGGACAATCTCGTCTACGGAGTGCTGCTGGTGCTTTTCATCATATTCCTTCCGAAGGGTATCCTTGGTAGCTTGCTCGACCGATTGAAGCCGCAACGCAAGGTGTCCCGCGCTCATGAGCAAGAAGTCGTCCAAATCGCTCGCCCAGGAGCTTGACCGTTACATTACGCCATTCCGCTACGATGGTTCGGGCAAGTTTCATCTCAAGGATCACAAGACCGACGAGAAGGGCGACCTCGACAAGGAGAAGGCGCAGGACATTCTCGATGCCAACAAGAAGCGGCTGATCGCGTTTCAGGAGAAGCTCTACGCCCAGGACCGCTGGTCGGTGCTGATCGTGTTCCAGGCGATGGACGCTGGCGGCAAGGATTCTGCGATCAAGGCGATCTTCGAGGGCATCAATCCGCAGGGCTGCGCAGTCAGTGCCTTTAAGGCGCCGAACAGCAAGGAGCTCGACCACGATTTCCTCTGGCGCCATGCAATCGCGCTGCCGGAGCGCGGGCATATCGGCATCTTTAACCGCTCTCATTACGAGGAATGCCTGGTGACGCGCGTGCATCCGGAGGTCCTCGCCAAGGAGAAGCTGCCGTCAAAGCTCGTCACCAAGAACATCTGGAAGGAGCGGTTCGAGGACATCTGTGGGTGGGAGCGCTATCTCGCGCGCAACGGCACCGTGGTGCTGAAGTTCTTCCTCAACCTGTCCAAAGACGAGCAGCGCGAGCGCTTCCTCGACCGGCTGGAGGATCCGTCCAAGCAGTGGAAGTTCTCCATGGACGACATCAAGGAGCGCGCGCTGTGGCCGCGCTACCAGGCGGTCTATCAGGACATCGTCCGGCACACGGCAACGCCTCATGCGCCGTGGTATGTCGTGCCGGCCGACCACAAATGGTTCGCGCGCGTCGTGATCGGGTCGGCCATCGTCGCGGCGCTCGAAAAGCTCGATCTGCGCTTCCCTCGCGCCGACAAGGCCTCGGCGGGTGAATTCGACGAGGTGCGCAAGGCGCTGGAGAAGGAGGAGAAGGCGGGCAAGAAACAAAAACGCGAAAACAACCCCATGCACAGTAGCCGGGGATAACGAAATCAATGACTTGAAGGTCAGCGCGAGCGCTTGCGGATTTAACGAAATCGTTTGACTCGTCGGGCAAAACAGGGGCATGATGTCATCATCCCCAAATTCCTCAGTACTCGCGTCCACCGGTAGCAGAAGCGTTCTACATTGGCGGGAAGGGCGGCCTCGCAATTCGCCCACTTCTCGCATTTCGCTGCAAGCGAATCCGTCGCAGTCAGATGGAACGCGCCCTCAAATGTGATTTGCGCGCCGTTGATCTTGCTTGACAGTTCTGCGTCACGGGAGGACCATCTCAATGGTCGCAAACAAGCGACGCGCAACGTCCACATCAAGAGCAAGGGGAGGTCTATGACACCACCTCCGCAGATCCAGCCGCGTTAAGTGCGATGGAGCTCGTTCGGACTATCGCATAGCGGCAGAAAACCGCGAACGGCACGCCGGGCCAAGGTTTAGAGGGCTGCATCAGTGTGGCATAGCCCCTACCTGCCCGGCGCAGTATTGTGCATCACATCGATTGCACACCGATCCACGTCGGAGGGCCGTGACGCGGCCGCCGTGCTTTTGACATCGTGCTTCTCTCTTCCTCCTCCTCACGGCCGTCATTCCGGGCCGACTCCCGGAATGACGGAGGGCTGTCGCATATCAGGGCTGTCGCATATGACGTCTGAGCGGCGCCTGAGCGAGCGCCTCGTCCTTCGAGACGCCGCGTTCTGCGGCTCCTCAGGATGAGGCTCAGCTGCATCCACTGCGTTGAAATGTTGCCGCATATTCATCCCTCATCCTGAGGGCTCGCCGCAGGCGGGCGTCTCGAAGAATGGCCGCGGTTGAGCTTCCAGCCAAATGTTTCTTCATATGTGACAGCCCGGCAGAATGACGCGAGAGGTTTTGCGCGTGCCCGCATTCCGATCGCTGCACGTCCTGCCTTGAGACCGCGGTTCCCGTTTCCTGCACCGCGGCAAATGCCAAGAGAATGTCGCCTCATTGGCCAACTTCCGACACAGCGCCCGGGCGAATAGCGTCGATCCGACATGATGCATGTGCTTCGGCGGTGACGGGCCCGACGTCGCCGTCGCATTCATTTTCCCAGGGATCCCTCGTGTCGCATAAGCTTGCCTCCGCGCTTCTCGCCGCGCTCTTGATCGCGATCTCATCTCTCTCCAGCGCCCGCGCCGCGCCGCCTGCACCGTCGACGAGTAGCGCTGCCGCGTTGTCGCCCGATGAGGCCAAGCGCGCGCTGGAAACGCTGCAGGACGACAAGAAGCGCGCGCAGATGATCGACACGCTGCGCGCGATCGCCAATGCGTCCGGTGCACAGCAGCCCGCGCCCGAGCCAAAATCGCCGATCCCGCTCGCGGCCGACGGCCTCGGTGCGCAGCTCATGCTCACCGTGTCCGAGGAAATCGGCGAGATTTCGCGAGACGTCGCCGATATGGCCAGGACGCTCACGCACTTCCCGGCGTTCTATTACTGGATCGTGCGGACCGCGAACGATCCCGCGGCCTACAATCTCCTGATCGAGATCGCCTGGAAGCTTGCGCTGGTGTTCGGCTGCGCCTTCTGCGCCGAATGGGTGATCTTCCGTCTGATCCGCCGCCCCGTCGTGTTCCTGGAAGGGCGCATGCCGCAAACGGCGCGTCTGCCGGTGCAGGTGTTGCCCATTGCCGATCCGCCGTCATCCGTGGCCGATGTCACCCCGGCGCCCGAACTGCACATGCGCCGCCACAGCCTGGCGCGGGCCTGGCAAATCATGCTGCGGCTGCCGCTCGTGCTGGGACGCTTCCTGCTCGAGCTGCTACCCGTGTTGGTCTTTGTAGGCGTCGCCACGGCGCTGCTCGGCACCGAGATCGGGGGGCCCACCACCGTCCGTCTCGTGATCCTCGCCGTCGTCAACGCCTATGCGTTCTCGCGCGGGCTCATCTGTGTGGTCCGTGTGCTGGCGGGACCGTTCGGCTTGTTTCCGGTCAAGGCCGAAACCGCCGCCTATATCGAGATCTGGGCGCGCCGTATCGTCGGTGTCGGCGTCTCCGGCATCGCCTTTGCGAATGTGGCGCTGCTGCTCGGCCTGCATCGCGGCGGCTATGCCGCGCTCCTGCGCATGGTGATGCTGGTCGTGCATCTCTTCATCGTCGTCATCATCCTGCAATGCCGCCGCCAGGTCGCCGAAGCGATCCGCGCGCCGGCCGACCGGCAGGGGATCGCGGCGCGACTGCGCAACCGCATCGCGGGCGGCTGGCACTATCTCGCCATCGCGCTCGACCTTGCGCTGTGGGCCGTGTGGGCGCTGAACATTCGCAACGGCTATTCGTTGCTGCTGCAATATTTCGTCGGCACCATCGCGGTGGCGCTGATCACGCGTGTCGCCATCATGCTGACGCTGGGCCTGATCGACCGCGGCTTCCGCATCAAGCCCGAGATCCTCCAGCGCTTTCCGGGCCTCGAGATCCGCGCCAACCGCTACCTGCCGCTGCTGCGCAAGATCGTATCCGGCGTGATCGCCTTCATCGGCCTGGTGGCCGTGCTCGAAGTCTGGGGCGTCGACGCCATCGTATGGTTTTATGGGGGCCAGATCGGCAGCCGGCTGATCTCGGCGGTGGTGACGATCGGACTTGCCGTGTTCATCGCAGCTGCGATCTGGGAAGCCAGCAACGCGCTGCTGGACCGCCAGATCAATACGCTGTCGCGCGATGGGCACTATGCCCGGGCCGCGCGGCTGCGGACCTTTCAGCCGATGCTGCGCACGGCCTTGCTGTGCGTGATCGCCACTGTCGTCGGGCTCACGGCGCTCAGCGAGATCGGCGTCAACGTCGCGCCGCTGCTGGCGGGCGCCGGCATCGTCGGCATCGCCATCGGCTTCGGCTCGCAGAAGCTGGTGCAGGATCTCATCACCGGCCTGTTCCTGCTGCTGGAGAACACCGTCCAGGTCGGCGACAGCGTCAGCGTGTCCGGGCTATCGGGCGTGGTCGAGAACGTCTCGATCCGCACGATCAGGCTTCGTGCCGGCGACGGTGCCGTGCACATCGTGCCGTTCAGCGCGGTCACGACTATCACCAATGCCAGCCGCGGCGCCGGCAATGCGTCCGTCAGCGTCAACGTCGCCTACAAGGAGGATACCGACCGCGCCGGCCAGATCCTCAAGGACATCGTCGACGAGATGCGCCGCGAGGTGGAATTCCGCAGCCTGATCCGCGGCGATCTCGAGCTCTGGGGCATCGACAAGGTCGACGGCGCCATGGTGTCGATCGTCGGCCAGATCCGTTGCACCGAGGCCGGCCGCTGGCCGGTGCAGCGCGAATTCAACCGCCGCATGAAGCAGCGTTTCCAGCACCACGGCATCGAGGTCGCATCCGCCACCCAGACCATCCTGATGCACATCGCGCCGCCGGCTGATGGCGCCGCTCATCTGACGCCAAGGCGAGCGGTCGGCTAGAAAGTCTGTCCATAAACGTCGGCTTGCCAATCGAAAGCGGAAGTGTCCGACCTTGCGTGTGATCGGCGGCTCGTGATCCAAACCGGAAGTCGGCATGCCAACGATAACTCAGAACAGAGGAGGTGGCGCCTTTTGGCCCCGCCTTGCCCTTAAGTTCGTTTGTGTCCACGCCATGAACGTACTCGCGCGTGTCCTTCAAACGTTTTTCTTGGATGTACGCGCTCCTCAAGTCGATTGTGTCTACCCCAATCGCCGATGACACCCACGGCGCGCGCCATGGGGCAGTCGGGGGGTACCCATTTGCTTGCGTGCTTCCTGCCGTCTGAATGCTTTTTTAAGTCAAAGCAATTGCAGAGATATCGATACCGACGAGGACAGATTCGGTATTTATACTTCCGTCCGGGTTTCTCCTGAACGCGCGCCGTTTGGTTGGCATCATAATCCCTTGAATGTTCTTGTACTCGGACATGTAGTGCGCGGCTGGAGCGCCACCTGCCACGAGTGTGGTATAATCCAAACGAGCGATGAGCCCGTTTTCATCGACGTGGAATATCTGGTCCGGACAGTGAGTTACAACCTTCTCGGGAAAAGTGATCTTGAGCCGCCGGCGTACCGTGCCTTGGTCGGTCGCCGGGTCTATCTCTTCCGCTTTGGCACTCTCAGTGACAAACATAAATGGAGTATTCAGATAATTCCAAAGTGCATACCCGGTAAAGTAAGCCAGATGCAGCCTATCCCACGTCGTCTGAAGAGTATGTCCTTCAAACGCATTTCTTGGATGTACGCGCTCCTCGATAAGCTTCCCGTTGATTGTCTCTAGCCGAACACGATCCGGTTCGTAGATGCTTTGCACGCCTTCTTCGGTAAAGTGCGTAAAGCAAGTTCGCTGTTCTTTCGTTTGCGCCTTCAATTGAACATTTTCGAAGACACCATCCCATCCCTTTCTAGTCCAGTGCGAACCATGCATCGAGAGGTTCACGTCGATCGCGTTGAATTTTCGCCATCGTTCAAGAGTTCCGTGAGACTCAAGCACCAGATCTAAAAGAGCAGTCATGTGTCCTCCGGTTCGCCCTATTGGAATTAGGGCCATCGCTTTCGATATCGCACTAGCTGCGGTTTCAGGCGCTTAGAATTCAGGGCGCCTGACCGTTGATCATCCATTAGTTGGGTTTCAGAAGGACTTTCCCGCCTTTTTGCGCATGCGCCATGGCCTGAGTTGCCTGCTCGAGCGAATAAACGCCGGCGACCGGAACGTGCAGTTTGCCTTCGGCGATCAGTCGCTCGGCTGTCCGCGTATGAGCCGCAAGCTTTTCGTGTGCATCTCGAAAGCGCGGAAATCCCAGCCAAAACCCTTCCAGGGTCATCTGCTTGAAAATGATGTTCAGAGGACTCATGGCCGCGGGCTTTCCGCTGACGCCGCCATAGACGACCATCTTGGTGTTCGACGCGAGGCAAGACGCTACCGAGTGCGAGGACTCGCCACCCACGCCGTCGATGCCCAGCTTGATTTTAGCCTTGCCGGTCGCCGCTGCGACCTGCTTCACAACGTCGGGTCCATCGACAAGGACGACGTCAGCTCCGGCTGACTTCAGCTCATCCACCAGCTCGGGTCTGCGCACGAGGCTTACCGAGCGCAGTCCGAACTCCTTTGCAAACGCAATGACGCTGCGTCCCACACCGGAATTGCCGGCGTTCTGGATGACCCAGTCGTCCTTGCCGAGCTCGACATACTCGGTTAGGAGCAATGCCGCTGTGAGCGGGTTGATCCGAAGCATTGACATCTGTTGGGGATCGGCTTGCTCAGACAAGACGATGAGATCGGTGGCCGGCACCGTGATGGCCTGTCTCCACACGGGAAGCCCGATCGGAATGGCGACACGATCGCCAGTCCTTACATTTTTAACCGAGGCTCCTACGGCGATAACGCGGCCAATAGCTTCGTTCCCGAGCGGCGCGGGCGGCTGCGGCCTGATCGCATACATGCCACGGATCATCAGAAGTTCAGCAAGTCCGATCGCTGAGTATTCGACCGCGACCGTGGCTTCATTTGCTGCCGGCGGTGGGGGTGGATCGCTTTCGACAACTTCAACCACCTCGGTGGGTTTGCCAAACTTAGACATTTGCAGAAACTTCATTGTCCCCTCCGCGAGAGCTGTATGGCTCATTCCGCCAAGTAATCTTACGGTTCCCTGACCGCTCGACGCCAAACCATGCTAAGTTCATATAACGAACTGTCATTAACGTCAACCTGTGTATGAAAAATGAACTCAGAAAAAGCGCATTCGCCCGAGCTGGATCTTCGCTTGATGTTGGAGCTAAAAAACAACTGCTCCATCAAGCGAACGCTCGAGATTGTTGGTGAAACCTGGACCTTGTTGATCTTGCGCGAGGCCTCATGGGGGGTTCGCCGCTTCCAGGACTTTCAAACGTTTTTGGGCATACCAAGAGCGGTGCTGTCTGAGCGCCTGGAAAAACTTGTTGAGTACGGAATCTTTGAAAAAACTCCTTACAAGGAGCCGGGGGCGCGAAAGCGCTATCAATACGAACCCACCAAAGCCGGCATCAAGCTATTGCCTGTGCTGATGGCATTGAGCCAATGGGGAGATGAGCATCTCGGCAAAGGATCTGCCCGCATGATCGACAAAGCGACTCGGGAAGAAGTGTTTCTGAAGGTCGTCAGCAAAAACGGCGACCATGTCCCAGTGGAGCGGGTGCGACCAGTAGTGCGGAGGTAATCACACGTTTGTGGTCAATAATGTTGATCGGCTTGCTGAAAGTAAGAAAGAAGTTCTTGAGCGATTGAGCAGGCGGGGTCCCATCGTGCGATTTGCCGAGCCTGCGGATCATCGGTCGGACACGCGCCAATGAAGCACTAACGCCAGCTGAGCGGGCCCCACGCGATTTCCACACATGGCCCAACTCGGACCTAGGGTGAGGTGCGCCAACGCGGCCGGTATCGGAGGCAGAGTGGACCTCAGACGAAGTGCAGCGCGAGTTTATGAGTACATGTCCTAAGCTGTCCGACATCATTTTCAGCTTGCCTCGGCCCGCGCCGCAGCGTTCACTCCGGCTCCAGCCTGCTGACAACATGCGGGCGACAAAAAGCGTGGGGGGAGACTGATGCGGGGGCTGTGGGCCGGATTGCATAATCATGCGATCGTCATTGCTGGGCTGATCGCCTATGGGTTGATCGCGCCGCTAAGCGCCCAGCCGTTTCCGTCGCGGCCGATCACCCTCGTGGTGCCGTTCGCGGCAGGCGGTCCGACCGATACGCTGGCGCGCATCCTGTCCGAACGCATCGCCGCTGAATTGCACACGTCGATCGTGGTGGAGAACATCGCCGGCGCCTCCGGCAGCATCGCCGGCGCCCGCGTCGCGCGCGCAACGCCTGATGGCACCACGATCACGATCGGCCATTGGGGCACGCATGTGCTCAACGGCGCGATCTTCAAGCTGCCATACGACGTGATCGCCGATTTCGAGCCGGTCGCGACGATCGCGATGGGCACGCAGCTCATCGTCGGCCGGAAGACGCTCGAAGCCAACACTCTGAAAGAGATGATCGCGTGGCTGAAGGCCAACCCCGGCAAGGTGACTGCCGGCACGGCCGGCGCCGGCACGGGGGCCCACGTCGCCGGTGTCTTCTTCAAGGAGAGGACCGGCACCGACTTCCAGTTCGTGCCGTATCGCGGCGCGGGGCCCGCCATGATCGACCTCGTGGCCGGGCAGATCGACATCATGTTCGATCAGGCCTCGAACTCGCTGCCGCACTACAAGAACGGTGCGATCAAGGCGTTCGCGGTGACGTCGCCGACGCGGCTCGCCTCCGCGCCCGACATCCCGACCGTCGACGAGGCGGGGCTGCCCGGTCTCTACATCTCCTACTGGCACGGCATCTGGGCACCGAAGAACACGCCGAAGGAGATCGTCACGAAGCTCAACGCGGCGATCGTCACCGTGCTTGCCGATCCTACCGTCAAGCAGCGGTTTGGCGAATTGGGGCAGGAGATTCCTCCGCCCGATCAGCAGACGCCCGCAGCGCTCGGAGCCTTCCAGAAGGCCGAGACCGAGAAATGGTGGCCGATCGTGAAGGCCGCCGACATCAAGGCGGAATAATACCACTGCCTCATCCTGAGGAGCCCGCGGAGCGGGTGTCTCGAAGGATGCGCCGCAAGCGAGAGCAGGGCCTGCGTGGTTCGCCCGGCGATGCAAAGCATCGTCCGGAGACGCGCGTTCCGCGCTCCTCACCATGAGGAGAACGACAGCCTCGCGGCGTTAACCTTTTCGTGCGCACGACGACCGGTCTGTCACCAAAACCTCGCTGCGGTGCGGGATCACAATGCTTGCCGCAGTTTTCTGCGTCCTTGATCTCAGGTGAGTGCTGGCCGACAATGCTCGCCCTTCAATAAGAAACTCCCTGGGGGAATTCGTGAATAGACCTGCTCGGGTCAGCGCCCATTCGACATCGTCCGATTCCGTGCACGGCATGGCGCTGCTGCGCGATCCCCTGCTCAACAAGGGCACCGCCTTCTCCGCGCAGGAGCGCGACGATCTCGGCCTGCGCGGCCTGCTGCCGCCTTGCGTGCTGACGATGGAGACCCAGGTCGAGCGCGTGCTGGTCAATCTGCGCACGCTGCCGACCGATCTCGAGAAATATGTCGCGCTGAATGCCTTGCACGACCGCAACGAGGCGCTGTTCTTCCGCGTCGTCGTCGACAATATCGACGAGATTCAACCAATCATCTACACGCCGACGGTCGGGCTCGCCTGCCAGAAATACGGCCTGATTTTCCAGCGGCCACGCGGCATGTTCATCTCCTCGCGCGATCGCGGCCAGATCGCCGAGATCCTGAAGAACTGGCCCTATCCGGCCAAGCTGATCGTCGTCACCGATGGCGAGCGCATCCTCGGCCTCGGCGATCTCGGCGCCAACGGAATGGGCATTCCGGTCGGAAAGCTCTCGCTCTATTCCGCGTGCGCCGGCGTGCATCCCGAAACGTGCCTGCCGATCGTGCTCGACGTCGGCACCAACAACGAAGAGCTCCTGAAGGACCCGTATTATCTCGGCCTGCGCGAGCGGCGGCTCACGGGCGAGGCCTATGACAGCTTCGTCGACGAGTTCATGGTCGCCGCGCGAAAGACCTTTCCGGGTGTGCTGATCCAGTTCGAGGATTTCGCCAACCACTCGGCGTTCAAGCTGCTGCACAAATACCGCGATGAGGCCTGCGTCTTCAACGACGACATCCAGGGCACGGCTGCGGTGGCGCTCGCCGGCCTGTTTTCGGCGCTGCGCGTCAACGGCGGCAAGCTGAAGGACCAGCGCATCCTGTTCCTCGGCGCCGGCGAGGCCGCGACCGGCATCGCCGATCTCGTGACGTCCGCGATGATGGCGGAAGGTGCCTCTGAAGCCGAGGCGCTTCGGCGCAACTGGCTGGTGGATTCCCGCGGCCTCGTCGTTGGCGCCCGCCAAGGCCTGTCCGGTCACAAGCTCCGTTATGCCCATGCCGGTCAGGCGCCGATCGCCGATTTCCTCACCGCGATCAGGACGCTGAAGCCGACCGCCATCATCGGTGTTGCCGCGGTCGGCGGCGCCTTCACGCCCGACGTGCTCAAGGCGATGGCCGAGCTCAACGAGCAGCCGATCGTGTTCGCGCTCTCCAATCCGACTTCGAAGGCCGAATGTTCGGCGGAGGACGCCTACCGCTACACCGGAGGCCGCGCGCTGTTTGCCTGCGGCAGTCCGTATGACCCCGTCAAGCTCAACGGCCGAACCTTCGTGCCGCGCCAGGGCAACAACTCCTACATCTTCCCGGGCGTCGGCCTCGGCGTCATCGCCAGCCGCTCGCGGCTGGTCACGGACGAGATGTTCATGGCGGCCGCCCATACGCTCGCCGATTGCGTCGGCAAGGACGATCTCGCGCAAGGCAGCCTCTACCCGGCGCTGCCACGCATCCGCGAAGTCTCGGTGCGTATCGCCGCCGCCGTCGCCGATGTCGCCTTTCAGCGCGGGCTCGCGGACGGACCCGCGCCGAACGACGTGAAGGGACTGGTTCAGTCCCAGATGTACGAGCCGCAGTACTGAGGCCTCCGCCTCGTCATGGCCGGGCATAGCCGTCCGAAGGACGGCGTCGCTTCCGCTCGCCTATGTCCCGGCCATCCCCGCCTCGCCGGATGGTACGAAGAACGTGGATGCCCCGGACAAGCCCGGGCCCGACGACCGCTTGAAGCAAGCCACGTTAGGTCAGCACAGCGATACCATTTCAGGTAGAAACCCGCTTGCGCGGCGCGGCCGTATATGCGACGCTCTGTAGCGTTACAAGAAATTCGAAATCAAGGTAAGCCGCCATGGACGATCGTTTGCCCGAACTGGGCGACCTCGAGCACGAGGTCATGCAACTGGTTTGGGCCCATGGTCCTGTGACGGCCGAAATTGTGCGCGAGAAGCTGTCGCGTCGGCTGAAGGAATCGACAGTCCGCACGGTGCTGCGCCGGCTGGAAGAAAAGGGCTATGCTCGGCACACGGTGGACGGACGCACCTATGTCTACCACGCAGCCGAAGAGCGCGCGCGGGTTGCGGCCAAGGCGGTGCAGCGCATCGTCGACTGGTTTTGCAACGGCTCGATGGAGGAGGTCCTCGTCGGCATGGTCGACAATGCGATGCTCGATCAGCAGCAGTTGCGCACACTGGCCGACCAGGTGGCCAAGGCGAAGAAGGCGAGGGGAGTGAAGAAAGAATGATCGCAACTCTGGCGGAGGCGGCGCTGCGCTCCCTTGTGCTGGGAGGCGTCGTCTGGTTCGGCCTCAACCTGTTTCGCGTGCGCAATCCGCACGTCCACATGACGGCGTGGGTCGTCGTGCTGCTGGCGTCGCTGGCGATGCCGTTCGTGATGCATTGGCCGACGGTCACGATCACCCGGCTGCCATCGCCGGTATCGGTGCCGGCTGATGTCATGCCGGCTGATATCTCGACGTTCGAGATGCCGCAGCCCATGCAGCCGATGACGCCCGGCGCGGCGATTCCGCCGTCGAAGAACGGCGTCTCAATCAATTGGTGGCTGATCGCTACGGTCATCCATGCCGGCGTCGCCAGCCTGTTGCTGCTGCGGCTGGCCATCGGCCTCTGTCTGACCTGGCGCCTCGCGCGCGCGGCAAGGCCGATCAACGGTCCGCGCATGGTCGACGCCGATGTGCGCGTCAGCCGCGACGTCGGCGGTCCCGTCACGTTTGGCTCGACCATTCTGGTGCCGCCGCAATTTTCCGGCTGGGACGCCAAGAAGCGCCTCGCGGTGCTCGCGCATGAGGGCGCGCATGTCGCCAACCGCGATTTCTATATACTCCTGCTCGCCTCCCTCAATCGCGCGGTGTTCTGGTTCAGCCCGTTCTCGTGGTGGCAGCTCGCGCGTCTGGCCGAACTTGCCGAGATCATCAGCGACGCCGAGGCCATCGAGGTGATCGACGACCGGCTGTCCTATGCGGAAATCCTGCTTGATTTTGCAAGCACGGTAAACCCGCGGCCGGTCGAGCTCGCGATGGCGCGGGCCTCGACCGTGCGCGCCCGCGTCGAGCGCATCATCGCGGCCGCCGCGATGCCCGTCGCGGTCGGCTGGCGCAAGCGGGCGTGGATCGCGGCTGCGATCGTCCCGGCCGTGATCGTGTCCGCCGGCATGATCGCCTATCGCACGCCGGAGCCTGCGCCGCTCGCCGCGGATAGTGGAGAGGTGCCGGCCCAGCATTACCGCCCCTTCGTCAATTTCTACGCCATGGGTCCGACCTCGGTGTTCGCGATCTTTCGCGACGGCGACGAGGTCTACGGCCAGCTCACCGGGCAGCGCAAATTGCGCCTGACGGTCGGCACTGACGGCATCGCATCCTACCCCGCCTCGTCCGGTGAGATCACGTTCCCGCTCGATGCGGAGCGCCGCTCCGCCGAGCTGATGCTGCGCATGAATGGACGCGACATCCGCGCACTTCGCGTTGCCGAGATGCCGACGGCGGCCACCGATTCCGGATCACTCGATCAATATGTGGGCTGGTACAGGATCGCACCGAACCGCGTGCTCACGGTGGACCGCGACGGGGATCGGCTCCAGGTGCAGGAAACCGTACAGGGCCGGGCTGCGCTCCTCGCTGAGGGGGCCGACGCCTTCTCGATCCGTGGCGACAATCTGCTGGTTTTCCTGCGCGACGAGCAGGCCAGGGTCTCGCGCGTGCTGGTCCAGAACGCGGTGTTCGGCGCCCGCCTCGCACCGCGGATCGATGCGGCCGCGGCGCAGGCGATCGAGGCCGACTTCGCGCGTCGCGTTGCGGAAGTCCCCGATCGTTTCCGCGAGCAGGTCCCGGTCGCCGGCGGCAAGGAGATGATCCTGCGCGGGATCGAGGATCTGCGCAGCGGCACGCCGAACTACGACCGGATGAGCGCACCGCTCGCCGCCAAGGTCCACCGCCAGGTCGACGAGTTGCACGCGACCTTCGTCGCCCTCGGTCCGGTGGAGTCGCTGTTCTTCCGCGGCGTCGGACCGGGCGGCTACGACATCTATGGTGCGAAATTCGAGAACGGCACGGCGGAATTCCGCCTGCTGCTCGAGCCAGACGGCAAGGCCGGCGACGTCATCTTCCGGGCCGACGGCAATGACGAGCTCGGCGGCATCGTCACGTGCGCCGAGGAGGCGAATGTGCGCGGCCGCGCCGGCACTTCGCCGATCCGGATCATGGTCTACAACGAGATGGGCGAGGACATCCGCGTCTTCAATCTCGATGCCGACGGCAATCGCAAGGCCCAGAGCGTGGTCCGGCCCAACATGAGCTGGGCGGCCACGACCACGGTGAACAATCCCTGGGTGATCGCCGACAAGTCCGGACGGTGCCTCGAGGTGCTGATGCCGGGTCGGCAGACGCGCTTCCACAATGTCGAGGCTTCCAACATGGGCGCGAAGCCGGGGCGCGCCGCCCGCCGCGCCGTTCCGATCGCCAATGGCGAGGATATGCTGCGCCGCTATATCGCTGATGTCGGCAAGGGCCAGCCGGACTACGAGCACATGACGTCGGAAGTCGCCGACATCACGCGGCAGCAGCTTCCGTTCGACCAGGCGATCCTGGCGAAGCTCGGCGCGCTGCGTGCGGTCTCGTTCCGCGGCGTCACCGCGCTCGACAGCGACATCTACATCGCCCAGTTCGCTAACGGCTCGGCGGAATGGCGGATCGGCGTCAGGAACGGCACGATCACCAAGATCGCGCTCGGGCCGAATTTCTAGGAGCGTTGCGGCCGTCCATCCGTCACACCGGATGGGCGGCTCGCGAGAGGGACGGGACCTCGCAATCTCTGCTTGCGGGCCGGCAGCGCTAATGCTACGATCTGTAGCATTACGGTTCGTAGCCTTGCGCGGCGTGCCGCTGGCAGGCTCGAGAAAATCAGGCGTTCGCGATGACCAATTCCGCAAAGGCCGAAGCTGTGCTGGCGCTTCATCGCTTCGGGATGGGGCCGCGACCGGGATCGATCGCCGCCGTCGGCACCGACCCGCGCGGCGCACTGATCGCCGATCTCGACCGGCCGCTCACGCTGACCGCCGCCGCCGTCCTTCCCACCAGCGCAAAGGCCTATCGCACCGTTGCCGACGCCAATGCGCGGCGCGCGGCTAGGGCCAAGCAGGCGCAGCAGCAAGCCAAGAAGCAGCAGACGGCGTCCGCGCCGGCAATGTCGGAAGACCAGACGCAAGGGCAGGGTGCGGACAAGGACGCCGCCGAGATGGCGGCCAAGCAGGCGGCCGAGGCCGTGCCCGATCCCGGGCGTCCGATCTATTTGCAGGAAGCCAAGCTGCGCACGGAAGCCGCGCTTGCCGCCGACATCGGCTTCGCCGAGCGGCTGGTGTGGTTCTGGTCCAACCATTTCTGCATCTCGGCCAACAAGATCCAGAGCATGTCCGGCGCCTATGAGCGCGAAGCCGTTCGCGCCAATATGCTCGGCCGCTTCGTCGATCTCCTGTTGGCCGTCGAGGGCCATCCGGCGATGCTGTTCTATCTCGACAATCTCGGCTCGATGGGTGCGAACTCGATCGCCGGCATCAACCGCAGCCGCGGCCTCAACGAGAACATCGCGCGCGAGATCATGGAGCTGCATACGCTCGGCGTGCGCGCCGGCTACACCCAGGACGACGTCATCAGCTTCGCCAATGTGTTGACGGGATGGACGCTGGTGCCGCCCGGCGACAATCCCGAGCACGGTGGCGAGTTCACCTTCAATCCGCGGCTGCACGAGCCCGGCGGGCAAACCGTGCTCGGCAAGCGCTACGAGCAGGAGGATGCCGAGCAGGGCCGCGCGGTGCTGCGCGATCTCGCCGCGCATCCGGCGACCGCAACCCATATCGCGACCAAGCTCGCGTGCCATTTCGTCGCCGACGAGCCGCCGCCTGTGCTGATCGAGCAGATGGCGAAGACTTTTCGCGACACCGAGGGCGATCTTAAGCAGGTCGCGATCGCGATGGTGTCCTCGGACGAGGCCTGGCGCGGGCCGCCGTCGAAGCTCAAGCGTCCCAGCGAGTGGGGCGTTGGCATGGTGCGCGCGACCGGCGCCACGACGGTCGATCCAGTCCGCTTCACCGGCGGGCTGGAGCTGCTCGGCGAGGCGCTGTGGCGTCCATCCGCGCCCAAGGGCTATCCGGACGACGAGGCGAGCTGGATCGACGGCGTCGGCCGGCGGCTCGACATCGCCAACAATTTTGCCGAGCGCCTCGCCGGTACGGCTGATCCGCAGGCGATCATCGAGGACGTCTTCGCATCGGAGATATCACCCGAGGTGAAGCAGGCCGTCGGCCGCGCCGAGAGCCGGCAGCAGGCGCTCGCGCTGTTGTTCATGTCGGCGGATTTCCAGAGGAGGTGACCATGGGCTTTGACCATCATCTGCCCACGCGGCGAGAGCTTCTGGTCGGCTCCGGCGCGCTGTTCACGTGGAGCCAGATGCCGCGGATCGCGCGTGCCGAAGGGCGCGATCCGCGCCTGCTGGTCATTGTGCTGCGCGGCGCGCTCGACGGCCTTGGCGCGGTTGCGCCGGTCGGCGATCCCGACTGGATCTCCTTGCGCGGCGATCGTGCGCTGGTGCTGGACGGCAAGCCGCCCGCGCTGCCGCTCGATGCCTTCTTCGCGCTCAATCCGGCGATGCCGAATCTGCATCGGCTCTACAAGAGCGGCAAGGCCGCAATCGTCCATGCCGCCGCGACGCCGTATCGCGAGCGTTCGCATTTCGACGGCCAGGACGTGCTGGAAAGCGGGCTCGTCAAGCCGGGCATGACCAGCTCGGGATGGCTCAACCGCGCGCTGCTCGCGCTGGAATCCAGCGGGCGTGTCGACCCGCGCGGCAGCCGCGCGCTCGGCATCGGCTCCGTGACGCCGCTGGTGGTGCGCGGTTCGGCGCCCGTCATGACATGGGTGCCGCAGAGATTGTTGCCGGCGAGCGAGGACACGCAGAACCGCCTGCTCGATCTCTACCAGCACACCGATCCGAAGCTTGCGACCGTGCTCCAGGCCCGCATGAGGCTCGCTTCGCTCGGCGGCGCACCAGGCGCGGGCGATCCGATGTCCGACGATCCGACCTTGCCGCCGCCCGGCATCGCGCGCGTGCGCGCCTATTTCGCCGAAGCCGCCGGCACGGCCGCGCGCTATCTCGCCAAGCCTGACGGCCCGCGTGTCGGCGCCATGGGCTTCGTCGGCTGGGATACGCACATCGCCGAGGGCGTGGCCTCGGGCCAGCTCTACAATCTGCTCGGTGCTCTCGACGGCGCCTTTGCCGCGATCGAGAGCAATATGGGCGAAGCGTGGCGCGAAACAGTCGTGGCCGTCGTCACCGAGTTCGGGCGAACCGCGCGCATCAACGGTACGCAGGGTACCGACCACGGCACGGGCACGGTCGCTTTCCTGATCGGCGGCGGGCTCAACGGTGGTCGCGTGATCGCGGACTGGCCCGGTCTGAAGCCGGCGCAACTCTTCGAGGATCGCGATCTCAAGCCGACCACGGATTTGCGCGCGGTGCTGAAAGGCCTGCTGAGGGATCATCTGCGCGTCGAGGAGAAGGTGCTCGCAGAAGCCGTCTTCCCGGGCAGCGCCGACGTCAAACCGATGGGAGGCCTCGTCGGCTGACGACGCGGCTCTCGCAACCGGATCGGGTTCATGATGTGCACGCTGACACAACGGGAGCTCGACTTTCTCGCCAGCTTGAAGACTGGCTGGCAGCGGCTCTATCGGCGCGAGCTCGCGCGGCTCTCGAGGAGCGGCGCCGATCCTGACGAGGTTCCGCCGGAGACGCGCCCGATCTGGCGCGTCGTATCGGGCTTATCCCACGAGCCTGTCTCGATTCAGGACAAGCCGGTGTGGTGGAATCGCCACAGCTAACCCGAAACGGCTGCGGCCTCAGGCGCGCTTTCGTTCCGACAAGGTTCTGCCCTCATTGCCCACCGAAACTCGGGGCCATTCGGAGGGCGCATCATGTCTTGCTTTGCACGTGCCGAAAATGCCCGGATTTCGCCGGCAAGCCTGTGCCGGATCCTGCTCGCCACCATCGGCGCGGCGTCGCTTGCGGCGTGTGCGCAATCGCCGGTCGGCCGCCAGAAGGCCGATCTCGGCACCCACCGCCAGGCCGCTGTCGAACGACCGCACAGGGTGGCGGCGCTGCATCCGCGTCCGATCAGCCGGGCGCGCATCCCCGACGGTGATGCAAAGCAGAGCGTCTCCCACGGCGTCGCCAGTTTCTATTCGGACACGGAGACGGCGAGCGGCGAGAGGTTCGACAAGAACGAATTGACCGCGGCCCATCCCAGCCTGCCGTTCGGCACCAAGCTGCGCGTCACCGATGTCTCATCCGGCCGCTTCGTCACCGTCAGGATCAACGATCGCGGGCCGTATGTTCGCGGACGCGTGGTCGACGTCTCTCCCTCCGCGGCGGAGGCGCTCGGCATGGTCGACAAGGGTGTCACCAATGTCCGGCTCGACGTGGTGCAATAATTTGCGGCTGCATCGATCCGAAGCGCTGTGCTTAACCGGCTGTTAGCCGCTCCATCGCACGATGGATACCCAAACAATTCGGGACTTCAGATCGAAGCTCTTGGGAGGCGGCGTTTGACCACGATCCAGTATCTCGAAGATCAGGCCGCACGCGCCGAGCGGCTGGCCAAACGGATCACGGATACATTGACGATCGAAAAGCTCCTGACCTTCGCGCACGAACGCCGCCGCGAGATCGAGGTCATCGCCGGCAAGTACCGGCGCGCCTGATTCTCATCCCCATGCGCGCTCAGCTGTGGCTTTCGACGAAGTCGCTGAGATAGTCCGGCAGCGTCATGCCATCAATGTCACAGCGCGCCCGGATCTCGCCGGCGACATCGGTCGAGATGTCCTTCATCCAGTGCTCCAGCGTGTTGAACGAGATGACCTTGATGGGGTCGTTGAAGCAGCCAGCGACGAGCTCGCCGATCGTGGCGTCGAGATCGCTTCGCTCGACACGAATTTCGGTCGCCTTGTCGAGGCGGTCGATCACCACGAACAGGGTCTGGTCTGCGCCATAGGGCACGACAGGGGCTGGCACGCCGGCTTCAAGCATGTGAGGCACTCACGCCTTCGCTTCCGATCACCATCAACGGGAAAAACCGGCAGAAGGTTCCCGCGCTCAGCCGGTGCTTCTGCTAGGATCAGAGAAATTCGCGCAGCCGCGCCAGCTCCGTGATGTGCTCGGGCGAGAGAATGTCCGTGACCAGCGGCGGTTGCGCGATGGTGCGGATCTCATAGAGATGCCTGGTCGCCGCCGGCTTCGCCATGAACGCCGAGATGCATTCGTCGAGCGTACCCTCGATCACCTGGTAGGACGCTCGGTCCGACCGTCGCTGGTTCGCAAGCGACGGCCATTTATGCAGCACCGCAAGGACACCAAAGTCGACCTTTGAATCCCCGACCACGTCCCCCATCGTCCCGCCTCACGCAAAAAGACCCCGGCACACAAGCCTGCGTGCCGGGGCCTACACCCATTACTGCATCTCAGTGCCTCACGCCCCTTAACGCGGCGGCTGGGAAATGGTTCCGCCAATTTTCGCTGTCAGCTCGCGGCGGCCGCGATTCTGTGCTCCGTACCAGTGCGGCCGAGGCTGGTCTCATCGCCGCGGCTGACCTCCGGCGGAAGCCCGGCAAAGCGCCGCAAGGCCTCGGCCATCTGCACCCGGCCCGGCGCGCCGGTGATGATCACGTCCACCATCGTGAAGGACGAATGGAAATGGCCACGCGCCTTGAGTTGCTCGACCGGGACGCCGGCGGCTGCCATCGCCTCGGCATAGGCGATGCCTTCGTCGCGCAGGGGATCGAATTCGCAGGTGACGACGAAGGCCGGCGGTAGCCTTTCGACCTTGCCGCGGAGCGGCGAGGCGCGTGGATCGGTGCGGTCGGTCGGCGAGCAGTAGAGGTCCCAGAACCAGTACATCAGCGAGCGCGTCAGGAAATAGCCGGTCGCATTGTCGTTGTAGGAGGGGCGGTCGAAGGTGCAGTCGGTGACCGGGCAGATCAGGAGTTGGCCCGCGATCTCAGGGCCGCCGCGATCGCGCGCAAGCTGGCAGGTGACGGCGGCGATGTTGCCGCCGGCGCTCCAGCCCGCGACCAGCACCGGGCCCGGCCTGCCGCCGAGCTCGGCGGCGTGCTCGGCGATCCAGCGCGTCGCCGCATAGCCGTCTTCGGCCGCGGCCGGGAAACGATGCTCGGGCGCATGACGATAGCCGACGCTGACCAGCATCATGCCGGTCCGCCGCACCATGTCGCGGCAGAACGGCTCGTCCGACTGCTCGTCGCCGAGCACCCAGCCGCCGCCGTGGAAATAGACCACCACCGGATGCGGCCCCGGCGTTGCCGGCCGGTATACCCGGTAAGGCAGCGGACCGTCGGCGCCTGTCAGGGTGCCGTCGACGATCTCGCCGATCGGCCGTCCCGCCGGGCGGCCCTTGTTGAACTCGTCGACGAAGGCGCGGGCGCCGAGGGCGCCCATCGACTCGATCGGCGGCAGGTTGAGTGACGCCAGCAGGTTCAGCACCAGCCGCACGTCCGGCTGCAGCCGCACCACCTCGCCGTCATTGCATTGCGCGGCGACGTCGGGGCCGGTCAGCTTGAAGCCGAGCATGCCGCGGCTGACCACCTCGTCGCAGATGCTGCGATAGGGACCGACGCCGCCGGTATAGGGCATCAGGCCCTGCACCTTGCCGGGCACGTTGGCGCCCGTGTACCAGGTGTTGGCGAGCCGGTGCAGCGTCACCATCGAGCAATCGGCCATGTGCCTGTTCCAGCCGGCTTGCGCCGTCTCGGTCGGCTCGATCGTGGTGAAGCCGCCGTCGCGCAATGCTTTGAGCCGGTCGACGACCCAGTCGACATGCTGCTCGATTGACACCGCCATGTTCGACAGCACCGACGGGCTGCCGGGACCGGTGATCATGAAGAAGTTCGGGAAGCCTGCGACGGTGAGGCCGAGATAGGTCTGCGGCCCCTGCGCCCAGACGTCGGTGAGCGACTTGCCGCCACGTCCGGTGATCGGATGCACGGCGCGGATCGCGCCGGTCATGGCGTCGAAGCCGGTCGCGAACACGATCACGTCCACGTCGACGCTGCGCTTGGCCGTCGTGATCCCACTTGCGGTGATCGCCTTGATCGGCTCCTGACGCAGATTGACCAGCGTGACGTTCGGCCGGTTGTAGGTCGCGTAATAGTTGGTATCGAGGCAGGGGCGTTTGGCGCCGAACGGATGATCGTCCGGCATCAGCGCCGCGGCGGTCTCGGGGTCTTTGACGGCGGCGCGGATCTTCTCGCGGATCAGGTCCTGGACGATCTTGTTGCCGTCGATGTCGACCGCCTGGTCGGCCCAGAGCTGGGTCAGGATGTGGACGAGGTCGCCGGCCGCCCAAGCGCGTTCGAACCGCTCACGACGCTCGGCATCGCTTAATTGCCAGCTAACGACCGTCTGCTGCGGATAGGGCACGCCGGCCATCGACTGGCGCGCCTGCTCGCGATAGGCCGCGCGATCGCCTTGCAGCAGGCTCATGCGATCGGACGGCGCGGGACCGTTGTGCGCCGGAAGCGCGAAATTCGGGGTGCGCTGGAACACGGTCAGGTGCGCAGCCTGCTCGGCGATCAGCGGGATCGACTGAATGGCCGACGATCCCGTGCCGATCACCGCGACGCGCTTGCCGGCGAGATGGACGCCGTCATGCGGCCAGCGTCCGGTGAAATAGACCTCGCCCTTGAAGTCCTTCACGCCGTCGATCTCCGGCGGCTTGGGCGCCGAGAGGCAGCCGGTGGCCATGATGTAATGGCGGCAGGAGACCGGCGGGCCATTATCGGTGGTGAGCTGCCAGCGCTCGATCGCCTCGTCCCATTTCGCTTCCGTGACCTTGGTCTTGAAGCGGATGTCACGCCTGAGATCGTAGCGGTCGGCGACGAAGCCGAGATAGCGCAGGATCTCGGGCTGGGTCGCGTATTTCTCCGACCAGGTCCATGCGGTCTCGAGGTCGGGATCGAAGGTGTAGCTGTAATCAATGGTCTGGATGTCGCAGCGCGCCCCGGGATATCGGTTCCAGTACCAGGTGCCGCCGACGTCGCCGGCTTCTTCGAGGCCGACCGCCGTCAGGCCGGCCTTGCGTAGCCGATGCAGAAGATAGAGGCCGGCAAATCCGGCACCGACCACGGCAACATCGACCTGCTGGCTGGTTCCGCGCCCCGTGTCCGAGGCACGTGCAGCAACCATTGCATCAGGCATGGCATTTCCTCCCGTGTGTTTTGTTTTGCCCGCAGGCTATCGCTGCAGGTTCGGCTTGTCATCACGGCATGTGCAATCTTCGGTAGCCATTTGCGGCGTCATCATGGCCGCGTGAATGTTGCGGTGGCACACGCATCGCGATGCACAAGGGCCGTGATTTCCCGGGCTAATCAGGGTCGATCCACCTGTGTATGCTCTTGTTTTTGCCACGCGTGCAAACGGGCGTCATGACAGAGTTGAGTGAGCGGACCAAAGCGAACATGGACGTCGTCCTGGAGGAGACGTGCCGCCAACTGCCTCACGGCGGCGATCACGACAGCCGCAGGTTCATCGCCGAGCGGCTGATCGAGGCGGCGCGGTCCGGTCACTCCACGCTCGGCGAGCTCGGCATCATCGCACGGCACGCACTGGCGGAGCTTGCCGCCAAGCGGAGCTAGGCGCAGCCGCGGCGCTTGCTTCGCGGCGGGCCACGGACATAACCTGCCCAAAATCCTTCCGCGCGTCGAGATGCTCCGAAGATGCGGTCCGTGTTCGCGCTTTTTGCGACGTCTCTCGTCCTCTGTTGCGCCGGCTCGGTCGTGGCCCAGCCAGTCGGCCAGTTTCCATTTGCGCTGACGCGCGAAGGACAGATGCTTGGCGCCGTCGAAGGCGAGGTGGCCTCGTTCAAGGGGCTGGCCTATGTGGCCGCGCCGCTCGGACCGCTGCGCTGGCGTCCGCCGCAGGCTGCACCCGAGAGTTCGGAGATGCGCACCGCCTATGCCTATGGCGCGCCGTGTCTTCAGCCCTCGCTGCCGGGATCGAGCGAGGATTGCCTCACGCTGAACGTGTTTCGTCCGTTCGGGGTCGACGGCCCGCTACCGGTGATGATGTTCATCCACGACGGCGCTTTCGTCAGCGGCACCGCGAATGATCCGCTGTTCGACGGTGCCAGGCTCGCGCAAGCCGGCCTCATCGTGGTGACCGTGAATTTTCGCCTCGGCGCGTTCGGCTGGCTCAGCGATCCCGCGCTGTCGGAAGGCGGCTC
This sequence comes from Bradyrhizobium sp. WU425, assembly GCF_021052305.1. NCBI lineage: Bacteria > Pseudomonadati > Pseudomonadota > Alphaproteobacteria > Hyphomicrobiales > Nitrobacteraceae > Bradyrhizobium > Bradyrhizobium sp. WU425. The sequence goes on from NZ_CP088089.1 coordinate 2,428,530, forward strand.
CGGCAATTTCGGCCTGATGGACCAGATCGCGGCGCTGCATTGGGTGCACGACAACATCGCGGCCTTCGGCGGTGATCCCACCAACGTCACCTTGTTCGGCAGTGGCGCAGGCGCAACGTCGATCGCGCTGCTGATGCTGTCGGAGCAATCGCGCGATCTCTTCCAGAAAGCCATTCTGCAATCGATCCCCGGCCGTGCGCGCCTGCGTTCGGCACAAGAGGCCGAAATTGTGGGGCGGCAATTCGTGGCGGTGCTGGGGCGACAGGCCGATTTACGTACAGCCGAACCGCAACGCCTGCTTGCCGTCGAAAAACATTTACTGGAAAAATCGCCGCGCAGCTTCGCGCCGACGGTCGATGGGAGTCTGGTGGGCGAGGAGGTCGCCGCGGGTTTCGCAGCCGGACATGAGAGCCGCATCCCCTTGATCATCGGCTCGAACGACGATGAGACCGGTTTCGACGGCGAGCTGGATATCCGGGAAGAGCTGGCATCGTCAGGCACCACCAGCGATGAGCTGCGCAGGCTCTATCCCGATCTCGCCAGACCTTCGGACCGCGCGGCAAGGTTCTACACCGACAGGGTCTTCTCCGAGCCAGTGAGACTGCTGGCGCGCCTGCATGCCGCCAGCGGTGCGCCGACCTTTCGCTATCGCTTCGCCTATGTGCCGGAGGCACGGCGCGCAAACCCCGAGGGCGGTCACGGGCGGGAATTGCAGTTCATCTTCGGCGTCGAAGGCATGCCCGGTGCAGGCATCTTGTCAGGAGCCGATCGCGAGGTCGCAAATCGCATGCGCGCCTACTGGATCAATTTCGCCAGGAGCGGCGATCCCAACGGTGCGGACCTGCCGCATTGGGATTCGGCCGCAGGCAGCGAACGCCTGCTGCTGATCGCGAACGATGGCATCGCGAGCGGAGACGACCCCTGGTCGGAGCGTCTGGACCGGTTCGCGCATTAGAGGGGATGAGTTGGACTTAAGCCGCGAGCTCGACGCGCGGCGCCGGGCTTAGCCGGTCTTCCTCCAGATAATCCATCGCGCCGTCTTTCTCGACGGCGTAGAACTGCTGGCCTTCCTTCGACTTGTAGGCGGCGCGAACGACGCCGCGGCGGCCCTTGTCACTGTTGACGACGTCCCCCAACGCAAACTTCTTCATTTCACGTCCCTGGCTGCTGGCCGACTCCTTCGGCTACGCCCGGGATTCTGGGCAGCAAATCGTTAACGTCTTGCTAACCATACGGGTTTGCCTATGCTCGCGGCCGATCGCGCGGGCAGCTCGCACGCGCATGTTGCCAACGAAACGAGCCTTCGCCCATGGTGCGATTTCCGACCTTCTTCCTGTCGCATGGCGGCGGTCCGTGGCCGTTCATGGAAGACAGGCGGGTGCAATACGCGAAAACCGCCGAGGCGTTCGGCCGGCTGCCACAGCTCTTGCTGGAGAGGCCCAAGGCCGTGCTCGTCATATCAGGACATTGGGAGGCTGACGCCTTCACCGTGTCGACTTCCGCGCATCCGCCGATGGTGTACGATTATCACGGTTTCCCCGAGCACACCTATCACCTCAAATACCCGGCGCCGGGGCGGCCCGAGCTCGCCGCGGAGGTAAAGGCGCTGCTCACGCGCGCGGGTGTTGATTGCCGGGAGGATCCCAACCAAGGGTTCGATCACGGCACCTTCGTGCCGCTCGGGCTGATGTATCCGAACGCCGACATGCCGATCGTGCTGCTGTCGCTGAGATCGAGTTACGATCCGGCCGAGCACATCAGGGTGGGGCAGGCGATTGCCTCGCTACGCGACGAAGGCATTCTGATCGTCGGCAGCGGACTCACCTATCACAACATGCGCGGGTTCGGCCGTGCCGAATCGAAGCCGGTCTCGTATGATTTCGAGGCTTATCTGAACGAGGCGATCAGCCACAAGGACGCGGCGCGGCGCAACGCGATGCTGGTTGACTGGGAGAACGCGCCGAGTGCGCGCCTGGCCCATCCGCGCGAAGATCATCTGCTGCCGCTGATGGTGGCCGCCGGCGCCGCCGGCAGCGACACGGGCAAGCGCGTCTTCGTCGACGAGGTCGCGAATGTCGCGATGGCGTCGTATGTGTTTGGCGGGTGATCTTCTCCTCTTCCCGCAAGCGAGGAGAGGTGAAGAAGAGTGGCTCACCCGTATTTCAGCTTCATGAACAGGATGCCGCCGGCGAGCACCATGGTGATGGCGTTCGCGGCGACGAGGGGCGCATCGCCCGACAGCAGGCCATAGACGAGCCAGAGCGCCAGCCCAAGCACCATGACCAGGAACATGCCGAGCGAAATATCGCCGGTGGAGCGGGTCTTCCACACTTTGATGGCTTGCGGCGCGTAGGCCACGGTGGTGCAGGTCGCGGCGGCAAAGCCGATCAGCTTGATCAAGAACGGGTCCATGGCGGCTCTATAGCATTGATTCGAGGATGGTCGCGCCTCAGGCGCGCGCGGTCATGAGGCCGCGATAGAGCGCGGCATAGTCACCGGCGCGGTTGCGCCAGGACACGTCGGTCGCAAGGCCGCTCAGTTGCAGCCGGCGCCAGGTCAGCTTGTCGTGAAAGGCGATGTTGGCCTTGCGCAGCGTGCCGGCGAGGGCATCCGCGGTGACGGGTGCGAACTTGAAGCCGGTGGCATCGCGGCCTGATTTATCGGCATCGCCGATATCGACGATGGTATCCTCGAGGCCGCCGACCCGCGAGACGATGGGCACGGCGCCGTAGCGCAACGCGCAGAGCTGAGTCAGGCCGCATGGCTCGAACCGCGAGGGCACGATGAGCGCGTCCGAGCCGGCCTGGATCAGATGCGCCATGATCTCGTCGTAGCCGATCACGACCCCGATCCGGCCAGGGTTCGCGCGCGCTACGGCCTGATAGCGATCCTGGAGATCGCGATCGCCGCTGCCGAGCAAAGCGAGCTGCATGCCTTCGCGCAAAATGGTCGGAATGGCTTCGAGCAGGAGATCGAGCCCCTTCTGCCACGACAGGCGGCTGATGACGCCGAGCAATGGCGCTTCGTCCGAGGAATCCAGATTGAACTGTTGCTGAAGCACCGCCTTGTTCGCGGCCCGGAACGTGAGGTCCTCCGCGCCGAAGCGGTAGGCGATGTGCGGATCTTCTTGCGGATTCCAAACGGATACATCGATGCCGTTGAGGATTCCGCTCAGCACGTTCGCGCGGGCGCGAAGCAGGCCGCCGAACCCCATGCCGCCCTCGTCGGTCTGGATCTCCTGCGCATAGGTCGGCGAGACCGTGGTGATGCGATCGGCGAATTGCAGGCCGGCTTTCAAGAAACTGATGCCGCCGAAATATTCGAGGTCGTTGACGCCGTAGGCGCGCCAGGGCAGGCCAATCGAACCAATCAGCTCGGGCACGAACTTGCCCTGATAGGCCATGTTGTGGATGGTCATCACGGTGGCCGGCCGCGGCCGATTGTCATAGTGCAGATAGGCCGGCGCGAGCCCGGCCTGCCAGTCATGGGCATGCACCACGTCGGGCACGAAGGCGGGAACGAGGCCGTGGCCGATATCGGCCGCGATGCGCGAGAGCGCGGCGAACCGCACGCCATTGTCCGGCCAGTCGACGCCTTCGGGCGTCACGTAGGGGTTGCCAGGCCGTGCGTAGAGATGCGGCACGTCGAGCACGAACAGATCGAGGCCGTCATGCGAGCCGGCGAGCAGACGTCCGGGTCCGCCGAAATAATCCGGCCAGCGCCGGATTTCGTCGGCTCCCCCCAGCACCCGCATCACGTCAGGATAGCCTGGCATCAAGGTGCGCATCTCGACGCCATGCGCCTTGAGCGCAATCGGCAGCGCGCCCGCGACATCGGCGAGACCGCCAGTCTTGACGATGGGATAGACTTCAGAGGCGACCGCGAGGACGCGAACAGGCGTCATGTATTGAGCCTGTCGAGCATCGGCTGGGTGATGAGCGAAATGCCCTGCTCGGTGGTGCGGAAGCGTCTTGCGTCCAGCTCGGGATCTTCGCCGACGACGAGCCCTTCCGGGATCTCGACGCCGCGATCGATCACGACGTTCTTCAGGCGCGCGCCGCGGCCGACATTGACATAGGGCATGATCACGGCGTTCTCGACATTGGCGTAGGAGTTGACGCGCACGCCGGTGAACAGCAGTGAGCGCCGCAGCGAGGCGCCGGAAATGATGCAGCCGCCCGAGACCAGCGAGCTCACGGCCTGGCCGCGCCGGCTCTCCTCGTCGTGGACGAATTTTGCCGGTGGTGTGATCTCGGAATAGGACCAGATCGGCCAGGCGCTGTCGAACAAATCGAGCTCGGGCACTACGTCGGTGAGGTCGATATTAGCGGCCCAATAGGCGTCGACCGTGCCGACGTCGCGCCAATAGGCGCGGGGGTCGCTGCCGGAGCGGACGCAGGAGGTCGAATACTGGTGCGCCATGGCGCGGCCGTTCTTGACGAGGTAGGGGATGATGTCCTTGCCGAAATCGTGGTTGGAATTCGGATCCTCGGCGTCGCGCTTGAGCTCCTCGAACAGGAATTTTGCGTCGAACACGTAGATGCCCATGCTGGCGAGCGAAACGTCCGGCTTGCCCGGCATCGGCGGCGGATCTTTCGGCTTTTCCAGGAACTCTTTGATCCAGCCGTTCTCGTCGATATGCATGATGCCGAAGCCGGAAGATTCCTGGCGCGGCATCTCCAGGCAGCCGACGGTGACGTCGGCGCCGCTGTCGACGTGCTGGCGCAGCATCACCTCGTAATCCATTTTATAGATATGGTCGCCGGCGAGAACGACGATGAAGCGGCAGGCGTGGGATTCGATGATGTCGATGTTCTGGTAGACTGCATCGGCCGTGCCGACATACCACATGTTTTCGGAGACGCGCTGGCTCGCCGGGAGAATGTCGAAGCTCTCGTTGCGCTCGGGGCGGAAGAAGTTCCAGCCCATCTGAAGGTGCCGGATCAGGCTGTGCGCCTTGTACTGGGTGGCGACGGCGATGCGGCGGATGCCCGAGTTCACCGCGTTCGACAGCGCGAAATCGATGATGCGGGATTTTCCGCCGAAATAGACCGCAGGCTTGGCGCGACGGTCGGTCAGCTCCAGCAGCCGGCTGCCGCGTCCGCCGGCCAGGACAAACGCCAGCGCCTGACGGGCAAGCGGCTCGGGTCTCGCGGCACTCATGTCATTCTCCCACAACTCTTGCGCTCGCGAGAAGCCTCCCGGCCGCGCACATTGGAACCGATAGTAACGGCACGAATAGTAAATCGGGAAGGTGGTTGTTGGTTGCGAATGCGCCGGAAGCTTAATGCTTTGCCGCGTGATCGGGCCCCAGGCACCGTCCTGCCGGTGTCACTCGCGGCGAGGTTGTGGAGCCCGTCAGGTACCGGTTGATCAGAATGGAGGCATGCGTCTTGTGCGGTGCACGCAAAACTCGAGGCTTTGACCTCGCGCCAGGATGCCCGATGATGGCGCTGCGATCCATGTCCAAGCCAAACGTCAGAAAGGAGTAAGACGATGAGGGTCTGGAAAACGGCAGTCGCCGGTTCGCTCGCCGCCGCGGTCATGGCGGGGGGGATTCAGCAGGCGGCGGCGGCTCCGCTGCCCACCAATGTCGCAACCATGAAGGCCGCCGTCGGCGACGATGTCACGCAGGTGCACTGGCGCGGCCGAGGTTTTGGATGGGGTCTCGGCGGCCTTGCCGCTGGCGCGATCATCGCAGGTGCCATCGCCAGCAGCGCGCCCTATGGCTATGGCTACTATGGCGGCGGGCCCTATTATGGCGGCTACGGATACCCGGGCTACGGCTATGGTTATGCGCCGGCCTATTACGGCTATGGTCCGGCCTATGCTTATCCGCGCTACTATCGGCCTTACCGCCCGTATTTCGGCCCTCGTTACGGCTACTACCGGCCGTATTACCGGCACTATCACCGCGCGTATTGGTGATCGATCAAACGGGCGGACCCGCTCGCCGCAGGGCGACGACGCTGAAGAGGTTTGAGGGCCGCTGAATGCAAGCGGCCCGATCGGCTTGCGCGCGCTGAACCCGGTGATGCGGCACGACGAGCCGGCCATGCCCGCCCACGACAATCCCGATGCAGATCGCGACGATGATCGCGATCTCGATGCACCATTCGAGCGGTCCCGAGCTCATGGCAGCGCGATGGCGTTGGCGAGATCGAACTCGGACAGGCCCGGGCCGCCGCACGCAAGGTAGATGGCGACGAGGAAGATGCGGCTGAGGACGGTGAGGCCCAATATGACCCTGATGTCGTAATGGCGAATGGCAAAAGCGAGAGGCGAGATCGCCAGATGTTTTAGAATGCTCATGGCCAACTCCTTGCCAAAATTCAAGCATCGACTGCCTGCCGACTGAAATGACAGCGTGATGAAAAGGCCGTCCGACGCCTTGCCGGCGTCTCTGAAATGGACAGGCCAATGCTAGTGCCGGCGCAGGGCGCAGGTCTTTATCGCGTCCTTACATTTGGCTGAGCTTTCCCTTAAGATGGGCGAGCATCCGGGGGTCTGAGCCGTGCGTAGAGACGCGCTTGCCTTTGGTGAATTCCGCCTCGACCGTGCCAACGCGCTGTTGTGGCGAGGCGGGGAGCGGATCGCGCTGGCGCCGAAGCCGTTCGAGGTTCTTTGCTATCTCGTCGGTCGGCCCGGTGAGCTCGTCACCAAGGAAGAGTTGCTCGACGCGGTCTGGTCCGATCTGCACGTCAGCGAGTCGAGCCTCGCCGTTGCCGTGAACGCGCTACGCTCGGTGCTCGGCGACGACAGGCAGTCCCCCAATTACATCGAGACGGTCACGCGTCGCGGCTATCGTTTCATTGCGCCGGTCGCGACCGCCGACTTGCCTGCGATCGAGCGGGCGCCCGAAGAAGAGACCGCTTCCGTCACGGAGCAGGTCGTCGATCGACGCCGGCACTGGAGAGTCGGGCGCACCGGGGCACTCGACACGCTGGAGAAGGCATTGCAACTCGCTCGCACCGGACAGCGTCAGGTCGTCTTCATCACCGGGGAGGCCGGGATCGGCAAGACCACCCTCTTGCAAATGACGCTCGACAGGATGAACCAGCAGGGACTGGGCGTGCTGCACTGTAGCTGCAACGAGTTGTTCGGCACCCATGAGGCCTTTCTTCCGCTGATCGGAGCGCTGAACGAGTGCTGCCGTCGCACCGATGGAGCATCGCTGCTGACGTCCATCCGCGAGCACGCGCCGACCTGGCTCGCGCAGATGCCCGGTTTCCTCGGCGAAGCAGAGCGGGCCACATTCCAGCATGAGGTCTTTGGCGCAACGCGGGAGCGCATGCTGCGCGAAATTTCCGATCTCATGGAACATCTCGCTGTCACGCGACCATGGGTGATCATCCTGGAAGATCTGCATTGGAGCGACTTTGCCACCGTGGATGTGCTCTCCCGGCTGGCGCGGCGGGATCGGAAGGCTTCTATCCTCGTGCTCGCCACCTACCGGCCGATGGAAGTCGCCGTCGGCGGACATCCTATCCGTGCTGTTCACCAGGACTTGCGGATTCACGGACACGCCACCGAGCTCGCGCTCGATCGACTCACCGGCACCGACGTCGAACGCTATCTGTCCCTGCGCTTCAGCTCGGCCGATTTCGCCAGAGAGCTGGTCGAGCGCATCTTCGCGCGAACCGGCGGGCATCCTCTGTTCGTGTCGTCTCTGCTCGATCATCTCGTGGCGCAAGGCGCGCTCGTCGAGCACGAATTGGGCTGGCGGCTGGTCAGCGAAGACGCGGCCTCGCATGACAGCATGCCGCGCGATCTGGAAGGAATGATCAAGCAGCAGATCGATCACCTCACCGTGGACGAGCGCTGCCTGCTCGAGGTCGCCAGTGCGGCGGGAGCGGAGTTTTCCGCGCTCCATATCGCCGGTGCGCTGGACCGTCCCGTGCTGGATGTCGAGCAGATGTGCGAGGACCTGGCACGGACCGATCGCATCATCGTCGGGGCCGGCATGACCGAGTGGCCGAACGGAAGCGTCTCCGGTCGGTATGCGTTCCAGCACGCGCTTTACCAGGAGATCCTCTACCAGCGGCTCGCACCAGCGCGCTGCGCGAAAACCCATGCGCTGCTTGGGGCGGGGCTCGAGCAGGGCTATGGGCCGCAGGCTGCGGAGATCGCCGCCGTTGTCGCGCGCCATTTCGAACTGGGCCGTGATTTCCCGAAAGCGATGCATTATCTGGGCGCGGCGGCCGAGGGCTCGGCGCGAAGGTTCAGCACGCGCGAGGCCGCCAATTACCTGTCCCGCGCCTTGGAGCTGGTGCCGCATCTGCCGCCGGAATTTCGGGTGACGACACGTCTGAAGTTGCTGCTTCAGCGCGCCTGGGCCTGGCGGGCCAGTGGAGATTTCCTGAATTCCCTGCAGGATCTCAGCGCTATCGTGGCGCACGCGGCGGAGAACGGGCACGTGCGCGAAGAGGTGAACGCGCTGGTCGATCTCAGCAGATTCTGTCTTTACGTCGATCGGCGCCAGAGCCTGCCTGTTGCGGAACAGGCCCTTATCAAAAGCAGGGCGATCGACGACGCCGCATTCAGCGCTCTGGTCCAGGGCAACGTTGCCAATCTGAAGCTGATGCTCCGCGGCTGGGATCGCGAGAATGCGGACCTTGCCGAGCGTGCGTCAGCACTGATCACCGGAGAGCAGGATCTGAGCATGCGGCTGCGACGCTGCTCGATGGAGATGGTGCTGGAGTTTCTGCGCGCGAATTATCCGGCCTGCTGCGATGCGACGACCAGGGGAAAGGAGCTCGCCCGCCTGGTCGGTGACGTCTATCTGTTCGTGCTTTATGAATCAGTCGAGGCGTTTGCCCAGATTTATCTCGGCGAATGGGGCCAGGCGCAACGAAACCTCGTCTCCGCGTTGGCTATCTCGGAACGGAATGCAAATCCGCAGGCCGTCGCGCTGTGTCATCTCGCGATCGGATGGCTGTACTCCGAGGCGGAGGAATATGGCAGCGCGTCACGGCGTGCGGAGGATGCGCTCGGCCCGATGATCGAGGCCAATCCGTTCACGTTCTTCGTTGGCAGAAACCTGCTGGCGCGAGCTTATGTCAGGATGGGCGACCTCGCTCGGGCGCGGCAGCATCTCGATGCGATGGAGCGGCGAATGGAGGTCGACCGGGTGCCGATGGAGTCGCTGGTCATCCCCCATTATCTGCTGACTTGCTGCGACTATTGGATCGCGATCGGCGATCTGGACCGTGCCCAGGGCTCGGCCAGCCAGTTTCACGAGGTGACGAGCGCGGCACCTGACCGGCCGTTTCTCGCGCTGTGCTACGAGGCCATGGCGAGAATTGCGATGCTGAAGCACGATGCGCAACTCGCCGGCGGGCATTTGTCGGCGGCCATGTCGATCCTCCGCCATGCCAGGTTGCCGCATGCCACCTGGCGCGTTTACCGCACGACCGCGGTGCTCTATGGCAGCCTCGGACAAGCGCAAAGGGCTGCCAAGTGGCGGGGCCGCTCCAGCCAGGTGATCGCATCGCTGGCAGAGACGCTTGATCCCAATGATCCGCTGCGCTCGGCATCCTTTTTCGACGCAGGCCGGGACACCGGGCCCGATATTGCGGGACGGTGATCGGCTCAATCCGGCAGGTCCGCGATCTCTCGCGGTTCGCCGGGCCGTTGCTTGACCTTGAATTGATTTTGCTGCTGCCGCAGCGTGCGGGAGGCACGGTAGGCATCCCTGCGCAATCGCATGATCGAGCCGAGCGGCTGATGCGCGGCGAGACATCGCCATGGATCGAACGAAAGCACCTCGTCGGAATAGACGCGACGCGCGGGGCTGTCGGCGGTCTGGCGCGGAAGCGTGATCTTGCCGAGTGCTTGCGGCGGCGCGACGTCTTCAGGCCAGTCGATCGAGGCATCTTCGATCGGTGTTCGCTCCAGGTCGGTGCAGAGCTGGGCGAATAATTCGTACTCGGCCGCATTCTCCTTGAAGAAGGCAACGACGCTGTTCAGCACGGCATCATCGGCATCGTGGCAGGGTCGGCCGGTGAGTTGGCGAACCGACGCCGACATCGGCACCAGGCGAAGCCTTGCGATATAATCGCCAAACCGCAATGCTCCCTCCGTGTGAAAGGTTTCTCCGAGGATGTTGCTGCCGGCATCACCGAGCGCTTTCAAGACGATCGGGATCGGAATGCCTGTTCTGTCCGATGCGGCGACCAGGACGCGCGCCAAAAAGCCTATGGGTCCGTACGCCAGATCAGGCAGGAACAGGGTGTGCTCGACCTTGTGCTGTGCGCGCATATAGGCCATCGCATCCGCGAAATAGCTGGGGTGATTGACGAGCAGGAGATCCTGGTTCGTCGAATCGTCGTCGCCGAGCGCCTTAGCCCCCGTCACGCCCAAAACCTTGACGGCAAACCCTCGCGGCGAACGGACACGATCGCTCCTGTTGAATGCGGTGGAGAGGCGGACGATGATCGGGAAGTGGCCAGCCTGCTTGAACAGGCCTTGGCGCAGATGTTCCGGCAAATTGTCGTAGACGATCAGTTCGCCCCGGAGATAGCCGGCGCCCTTGGCGTGCTGCTGCCGGGTCCCATGCTTGTCTTTGCGAAAAGTGCGATCACTCGTTCGCGAAATCGAAGCAACGATCTCCTCGACCGCCGCCGCTTCCTCCGGCAGGATGTGTTCGACGGACGGATCGTAACGAAGATACTGATCGGCTGACATGGCGCTGATCTCCAGCCCGAAGGTCGCCTTCCCATTGCAAGCGTCGACGGCCGCAGGGCGGATCACTGTAAGCCCGTCCAGTCGGGATCGGCAACCCGAGAGCGAGTTGTGATTGCCTGGACAAGCCGCGGGATGAGGCATCCTGTTACCGACGCGATCACACGGTCGATGCTAGGCCAGCGGCGTCTCGTAAGTCCTTATGGGCTCCTTATGTTGTCCTGATTTTTTCCTTAAGGCCGGGCCGGCGAGCGGGGGTCCTGGCTGGCGTCTAAAGCGACAGCCACACGATCAGGCTCATGCAGGCCAAATGCGCGAGTAAGATCGCGGCGAGATGCAGCGGGCCAGCGTTGAGACGGAGCCCGCGCATCCCGCCGCCTCCGCCTAGTTCGATCCCGCGGCCGCAGCGGTGAAGCTGCGGTCGACGGCTTTGCTGACGTCGAGCTTCTTCGGCAGGATGCCGTAGCGCGTCGAGCGGTCGGAGGCTTCCTGCACCTCCTTCACGACGTTCTCATCGATCGGAATCGGGCTGGTGCGCTGCGCGGTATAGGCCGAGAGCAGCACGTCCTCCGGTAGCTTGGTCAACTCGGCCGTGCTCTTGGCATACTCGCCGAGATGATCCAGCGACCACAGCCGCGCCTTGTTCAGCCGCTGGACGAGGTCCTGCACCGCCGCACGCTTGCCAGCGATGGCGCTGTCCGAGGCGACGATAAAGGTGATGGTCGGCGTCAGGCCTTCGCCGTTGGCGATTACCCGGGCCTTGTCCTTGAGCGTCGCGAACGAGACGTAGGGCTCCCACACCGCCCAGGCATCGATCGAGCCCGCGACCAGCGCGATCTTGGCGTCGACCGGGCCGAGCGGCGCGAACGTCGCGTCCTCCAGCCTGATCTGCGCCTTCTCCAGCGTCGCGTCGATCAGGAACTGGCCCCAGCCGCCGCGCGTGCCGGCGAGGCGTTTTCCCTTGAGATCGGCCGCCGATTTGATCGGCGAATCCTGGCGCACGAGGATGGCTTGTGTCTTGGCATCCGACCTTGTGCCGCCGATCGCCTTGATCGGCGCGCCGGCCGCGTAGACGGAAAGGAATGAAAGGTCGCCGGTGTAGCCGACGTCGAGCGCGCCGGCGTTGAGCGCCTCCAGGATTGGAGCTGCCGCGGGGAATTCCGACCACTCGATCTTGTAAGGCAGATCCTTCGCGTAGCCCGAGATCTCGAGCAGCGAACGATTGCCGCCCTTCTGGTCGCCGACCCGCAGCACGACGGCATCGGCTGCGAACGACGCCGCGGCCGTCGACAGGGTGATGGAGGCGGCAAGCAGCGATGCAGCGAGCCGGCGCGTGATGGAATGATCGAGGGAGTTGATGCTCATGTGGCCTGTCTTGTTGCTTTGCCCACGACGCGTGAGCGAACGATGCAGCGAGACGATCAAGTCTATGGCCGCATGATGCGCGGTCAATGAAATGGCTAACCGTATTGCGCGCGCGATCGGCAAGGACGTTTCGGCGAGGCGCCGATTTCGAGAACGTGCGGTATGCGCCACTGATGCTGCGCAAAAATGAAGCAGGAGAGGGAGTAGCCCCGTGCTCCGTCAATCGATCCATCGGCGGAAATCCTTTCGTCGTCCTCGCACGCACCGGTGGAGAGAATGACTTCGCTTCGTGCCACATTCGAAATTCCATTTCATTGACGATACGGCGAACGCGCCGCATGATTTGCGCATCGCATCAAGGCACCGAGCAGGCGCCGGCGAAAAGATTTTCTCTCGACGCAGGTCCGCACGGAACAGGCGCAACGCAAGCTGTTGTGCCGATGGCGGAGCCGTGCCAGCGCAGGAGTGTTGACGGATGAACGACGACGACAAGCGCGACGGATCGAGGCTCGACCGGCGCCATTTGCTCCAGGCGGGATTAGCTGCGGCATTCGCTGCGCCGCTCGGTGCCTTCGGTGCGGCACAGGCCTTTGCGCCGCGGACAATCGCGCCCGGCGTCGATCTCTCGGAGTTTCCGCTGTGCCGGACTGCGTCGGATGTGCCCGCGCTCACCGGCGCGCCGCGCAAGCTCAAGCTATCCTGGAACGCGGGCGCGGTCTGTCTCGCCCCGGTGCCGGTCGCCATCGAGCACGGCTTCTTCCAGAAGCATAATCTCGACATCGAGCTCATCAATTATTCCGGTTCGACCGACCAGCTGCTCGAGGCCATCGCAACCGGCAAGAGCGATGCCGGTCTCGGCATGGCGCTGCGCTGGCTAAAGCCGCTGGAGCAGGGCTTTGATGTGAAGATTGCCGCCGGCACCCACGGTGGCTGCATGCGGGTCCTGACCCGCGCCGATTCCAGCGTGAGCAAGCTTGCCGATCTCAAGGGCAAGATCGTCGCGGTCGGTGATCTCGGCGGCCCAGACAAGAATTTCTTCTCCATTCAGCTCGCCAAGCTCGGTATCGATCCGAACAAGGATGTCGACTGGCGCGCCTATCCCGGCAACCTTCTCAACGTCGCCGTCGAGAAGGGCGAGGTGCAGGCATTCCTGTCGTCCGACCCGCTGGGTTATCTCTGGCTCAAGGACAGCCAGTACAAGGAGGTCGCCTCCAATCTCGATGGCGAGTATCGCGACAAGAGCTGCTGCATCCTCGGCCTGCGCGGCAGCCTGGTGCGCGAGGAGCCGCTGGTCGCGCGCGCCCTGACGCAGGCGCTGCTTGATGCCGCGATGTTCACCGCGCAAAATCCGTCTGTGACGGCGAAATCGTTCCAGCCTTACGCGCCGAAGACGGCGTCGCTCACGGATATCGAGGGCATGGTGCGCTACCACACCCATCATCATCATCCCGTCGGCGAAGTGCTGAAGCGCGAGCTCAAGGCCTATGCCGACGATCTCAAGAGCGTGCAGGTGTTCAAGCAGAGCACCGACACGGCCAGATTCGCGGAGCCCATCTATGTCGACGTATTCGCTGTCTGACGGCCTTGCCTCCGGCGCGCCGAGTCTCTCGCGCGCACCCTGGCTGACGAGCTGGGTCCGGGACTCCGGTGTCGGCATTCTCGCCAGCGCGGCGTGGATTGCCTTCGGCCTGTCCTGCCTGTGGTGGGAGGACGTCGGCGAGTGGTCGCGGACCCATTCGCTCGGCATTGCCGCGTTTGTCATCGCAGCGATCGCGTTGTTCGGGACGGTCGGTGCCGATTACCTCGGTTCGACGGGCCGGGCCTTGCGCCAGCGCGCGCCGTGGCTCGTCGTGCTCGGCGTTGTCCTGACCCTGTGGGAAGTCGCGACGGCAAAATTCGCCTGGCTACCGTTGCCGTTCTTTCCGCCGCCGCAATCGATCATCGAGGTCTACACCGACGATCTGCCAAAACTGCTCGACAGCGTGTTCGCCTCGGTCAAGCTCCAGCTCGGCGGCTATCTGATCGGCGCGACGGTCGGCTTCCTGACCGGCGTCTCGATCGGCTGGTCGCGCGCGGTCGGCTATTGGGTGCATCCGGTGCTGCGCTTCATCGGCCCGTTGCCGGCGACCGCCTGGCTGCCGATCGCCTTCTTCACCTTTCCGTCGAGCTGGAGCGCCTCGACCTTTCTGATCGCGCTGGCAACGGGCTTCCCGGTCACCGTGCTGACCTGGTCGGGTGTCGCGAGTGTGAGCAATGCCTATTACGACGTCGCGCGGACGCTCGGGGCAAAGCCGTCCTTCCTGGTGCTGAAGGTGGCGATCCCCGCGGCATTGCCGCACGTTTTCGTCGGCCTGTTCATGGGGCTCGGCTCGTCCTTTGCCGTGCTCGTCGTCGCCGAGATGATCGGCGTCAAGGCAGGGCTCGGCTGGTACCTGCAATGGGCGCAGGGCTGGGCCGCCTATGCCAACATGTATGCGGCGCTGATCGTGATGTCGTTGCTCTGCTCCGGCGCGATCACGCTGCTGTTTGCGATCCGCGATCGCCTGCTGGTTTGGCAAAAGGGGACCGTGAAATGGTAGCCGCAACCGCACTGGCTGACTTCGACGCTCACCCGGCGGCCGGTGCCGCGCTCGACATCGAGCAGGTCAGCCACGCCTTCGACATCGACGGCGCCGAGCTGCCGGTGCTCAGCGACGTCAGCATCTCCGTCGAGCCGGGCGAGTTCGTTGCGCTGCTCGGCCCCTCCGGCTGCGGCAAGTCCACGCTGCTGCGCCTCGTCGCAGGCCTCGACAAGCCCCGGTCCGGAACGCTGCGCGAGGACGAGGCGCGCATCACGCGACCGCACCCGTCGCGCGTCGTCGTGTTCCAGGATCCCACCTTGTTTCCCTGGCGCACGGTCTGGGACAACGTCGCGCTCGGGTTGGAGGCGCAGGGCATCTTGAAGAGCCAGCGTCACCGCGTCGATGCCGCGCTCGATCTCGTGGGGCTATCGTCCTTCCGCAATGCCTATCCGCACCAGCTCTCGGGCGGCATGGCGCAGCGCGTCGCGCTGGCCCGTGCGCTGGTCAATGATCCCAAAATCCTCATCCTCGACGAGCCGCTCGGTAAGCTCGACTCGCTGACCCGCATCACCATGCAGGCCGAGCTGGTCTCACTGTGGCAGCGCAAGGGTTTTACCACGCTGCTGGTGACGCATGACGCCGAGGAGGCGCTGGTGCTCGCCAACCGCGTCATCGTGTTCAGCGACCGCCCGGCGCGTGTGAAGGCAGACATCCGTGTCGACCGGTCCTATCCGCGCCATCGCGGCGATCCGTATCTGGTGGATTTGCGCCGCCAGATCCTTGGCCTGCTCGGATTGGACGCGACATGGTGACTTCGATCGCCAAGGGACGCGCGGCGCATCACGAGCCCGACTACATCGCACGTGCCGAGGCGCTGGCCGAGGCTTTCGCCGCCCGCGCGGCCGAGCACGATCGCACCGGCAGCTTCCCCTTCGAAAACTTTCGCGAGCTGTCCGAGGCGGGCCTGCTGTCTCTGACGGTGCCCGCCGTCCATGGCGGGAGCGGGGCGGGCGCACGCTACGCCGCACGCGTCCTCGGCATCATCGGCAAGGCCGATCCGTCGACCGCGCTGGTGCTGTCGATGCACTATATCAACCATCTGGTGATGGCACGGAGCCCGACCTGGCCGGCGCGGCTGTCGCGCAAGCTCGCGCGCGAGAGCGTCGAAGGCCTTGCGCTCGTCAATGCGCTCCGCGTCGAGCCCGAACTGGGCTCGCCTGCGCGCGGCGGCCTGCCCGCGACCATTGCACGTCGGACCGAGACCGGCTGGCGGCTCTCGGGGCACAAGATCTATTCGACGGGATCGCCGATCCTGAAATGGTATCTGGTCTGGGCGCGGACGGACGAAGCCGAGCCGCGCGTTGGACAGTTCCTGGTGCCGGCGGGCCTGCCAGGCACGCGCATCGTCGAGACATGGGATCATCACGGCCTGCGGGCCAGCGGCAGCCACGACGTCATCTTCGAGGACGTCGTGATACCCCTCGATGCCGAGATCGATGTGCGCGAGCCGGCGGACTGGCGCGCACCTGATGTGGCGCAGGCGACGGTCCACACGATCTTTGTCGCCGCGATCTATGACGGCGTTGCGCGGGCTGCACGCGACTGGCTGGTCGGGTTCCTGAAGCAGCGGGTCCCTGCCAGCCTGGGCGCGCCGCTTGCGACCTTGCCGCGGGCGCAGGAGATCCTTGGCGCGATCGAGGCGTGGCTCATCGTCAATGCACGGCTGATCGCATCCTTTGCCGGTGATTTCGATGACGGTGTCGCGCTTTCCGCGGCCGAGTCCAACGTCATCAAGCTGGCCGTCACCAATAACGCCGTCGCCGCGGTCGAGAATGCCTTGTCGCTGACCGGCAATCACGGCCTGTCCCGCGCCAATCCGCTGGAGCGGCACTATCGCGACGTCCTGTGCGGTCGCGTGCACACGCCGCAGGACGATTCCACGCGCACCGGCCTCGGCCGTGCCGCATTGGGCCTCTAGCCTGCCGCCAAACATTCAGGGAGAACATCATGTCGGTCGAGTTCATCGGCTTTATCGCCAACAGCAATGCTTCCGAGACCATCGTACGCCAGGGCCCGGTGCTCGATGCCGCCTATATCGAGACGGTGGCGAAGGCGCATGAGCTCGCGGGTTTCGATCGTGCGCTGCTGGCGTTCCATTCAACCACGCCCGATGCGCTCCAGGTCGCACAGCATGTGCTGACCATCACCAAATCGTTGAAAGTGATGATCGCGCAGCGACCGGGCTTTACCGCGCCGACGCTGCTCGCGCGGCAGCTTGCGACGCTTGACCAACTCTATGGAGGCCGCGTCTCGCTCCACGTCATCACCGGCGGCAATGCAGCCGAGCTTAGGCAGGACGGCAATACGCTCGACGACAAGGACGAGCGTTACGCCCGCACCAGCGAGTTTCTCGACGTGGTGAAGCTGGAATGGACCAGCGAGAAGCCGTTCAACTACAGCGGAAAGTACTACAACGTCGAGAACGGTTTTTCGCAGGTGAAGCCGCTGCAGAAGGCCGGCATCTACACCTTCGTCGGTGGTGGCTCTGACGCTGCGATCGACGTCGCGGGCAAGCATGCCGACACCTTTGCGCTGTGGGGTGAATCCTATGCGCAGGTGCGCGACGTCACCTCGCGGGTTCACAATGCGGCCGTCAGGCAGGGCCGTCGGACGCCGCGCTTCAGCCTCTCGGTGCGGCCGATCATCGCTCCGACCGAGAAGCAGGCCTGGGAAAAGGCGGACGAGATTCTTGCGCGCGCCACCGCGCTCCAGGACAAGACCGGCTATCGCAAGCCCGCCGACGGCCATGCCACCGCTGGCGCGCGGCGTCTGCTCTCGCTCGCCGACCAGGGCAGCCGCATCGACAAGCGGCTGTGGACCGAGATCGCAAAGCTCACCGGCGCCAACAGCAACACCACCGCGCTGGTCGGCACGCCCGAGCAGGTCGCCGAGGTCTTCGGCGACTATTGCGACCTCGGCGTCAGCCATTTCCTGATCCGCGGCTTCGATCCGCTTCCCGATGCCATCGAGTATGGCCGTGAGCTGATCCCGCTGACGCGCGAGCTGATCGCCAAGCGCCAGCCTGTTCGCGGCGAGGCGGCGGAATGATCCGTCTCATGCTGGCCGACGCGATAATGTTCGGCTGGTCGCGGACGAGCAGAGCGAAATCGACCTCTACCTTCACTGGGGTCTGATCAAGCAGAAGCTCGAGGCGGCCGAGATCGCTACTGCGCAGAGCCGGGACCCATGCCGCACAGATGCTCCCGGTGAGATAGGCCCCGGCTCAGCAGCGTACCACTGCGTGATGCGCTGCGTCCGGGGCACGAGATCTCAAAAGGCTCTCAAGCATCCGTGAAGCGGGCAGAGCGCATTCCAACCCGGCCGGATTTCGCGATGCGTTTGTTCTGCGTTTCATGCCAGCGACAGCACTCGCATTGCTATTTGCACCAACTCCCTTGCAGTACGCCCGGTGTCTTCAAAAATCATCCAGACGACCACATCGGGAGACCGGCCATGGGCCTGCAAGAAACAAAAATCGAATCGCTTCCCTTCGTCACCGCTGAACTCAATTACCTCGCGCCGGTTTCGGGCAAGCCGCGCACTTACGCCTTCGATCCACCGCCTGGCGAGCCCAACAGCACGTCATTGCCGGAGCCGCATCAGGTACCGATCTTCGATGCCCGGCTGATCGCACAAAACATCTCGCTCGACCGCGAAGGCTTTGCGCTGGTGCGGCATCCACATCAGGTGAAGGACTTCTCTAATGAGGAGGAAATCAAGGCGGTCTACTATCCCGCCGTCGAGGCCTTCCTGCGCGCAACGCTGAAAGCCGACCGCGTCGTCATCTTCGACCATACCGTGCGCAGGCGCGTTGAGGGTGCCGCGGACATCCGCGACGGTGGCCCGCGTCAGCCGGCAACGCGCGTCCACGTGGATCAGACCGCCGTCTCAGGCGCCAACCGCGTGCGCGAGCATCTGCCCGACGAGGCCGAAGAGTTGCTGAAGGGCCGCGTCCAGGTGATCAATCTGTGGCGGCCGATCCGCGGTCCTTTGCGAGATTCGCCGCTGGCGATGGCCGACGGCACGACGGTTGCGCCCGACGATCTCGTCGCCTCGGATCTGATCTATCCCAACCGTCGCGGCGAAATCTATTCGGTGAAATACAATCCGAACCATCGCTGGTTCTATTTCCCCGAGATGACGGCGGACGAAGCACTGCTGCTCAAGTGCTACGATTCCGCAACCGATGGCCGCACCCGCTTCGGGCCGCACGCCGCGTTCGTCGATCCGACCACGCCGGCCGATGCCGCGCCGCGCGAGAGCATCGAGGTTCGGACGCTCGTATTCCACAAACAGTAACAGAACTGTGATGGCACTGCCGGGCGCGGCCCGGCAGTGGCTCAGGAACCCACGGGAACCGACAAACGTTTGCGCCCGGGGCAGGCCAACCCGGAGGGGTGCCGTGCGAGCGCAGACCACGTTATTTTCTTGCCTTGCTACGTTTTCGCTTTCTGCAGTTTCCTTTGCCCAGGCCGAAAGCGGGCTTGCCTCCTATTACAGCTACGGAAAAGCCGGGAAAGGTGAGCTGACCTGCGCGCACCGGACGCGTCCGTTCGGAAGCGTGCTGAGGGTGTCCTACGGCAGCCGCTCGATTCAGTGCCGCGTCAACGATCGCGGCCCCTTCATCCGCGGCCGCATCGTCGATCTCTCGGTGCCGGCTGCCAAGGCGCTGGGCATGATGAGCGCCGGCGTGGTGCGGGTCTCGGTGGAATAGACCTGCCAGCACGCTATAGTGCCGCCCAAAGCGGGGGGCGCTATGGCCAGGATCAGGGTGGGACTCGTCGGCTGCGGCTTCGTGTCGGAGCTGCATATGTATGCGTTCCGGCGCGTCTACGGGGTGGATGTCGAGGTCGCGGCGGTCGCTGCGCGCGGCGACCATGTCGTCGAATTCGCCGGCCGCCACCAGATCCAACGGGTCTATCGCAGCTTCGCCGAGCTGATCGCAGACCGCGAGCTCGATGTCATCGACATCTGCACGCCGCCCAATCTTCATGCGGGGATGATCGTCGCCGCCATGCAGGCCGGCAAGCATGTGATCTGCGAAAAGCCGTTCGCCGGCTATTTCGGCCGCGACGGCGACCGGCAGCCGATCGGCAGGCATGTGCCGAAGGCGCTGATGTATGAGCGCGTGCTGGAAGAGATGGACGCCACGCGTGCCGCGATCGAGCGCACCGGAAAGCTCTTCATGTATGCCGAGGACTGGATCTACGCGCCGGCCGTGACCAAGACCGCGGAGATTCTGAGAGCGACCAAGGACAAAATCCTGTTCATGAAGGGCGAGGAGAGCCATTCCGGATCGCATGCGGCCCATGCCGCGCAATGGGCGATGACCGGGGGCGGCTCGCTGATCCGGATGGGCTGCCATCCGCTCTCGGCGGTGCTGTATCTCAAGCAGGTCGAGGCCAAGGCGCGCGGTGAAACCATCCGCGTCGCCAGCGTCAGCGGCGATGTCGGCAATGTCACGGCCATCCTCAAGCCGGAGGAGCGCACCTACATCAAGGCCAATCCTGTCGACGTCGAGGATTGGGGCACGCTGACCGCGACGTTTTCGGACGGCACCAAGGCCACCGTGTTCTCCGGCGACATGATCATGGGCGGCGTGCGCAATCTGATCGAGACCTACACGTCAGGCGGCTCGCTGTTCGCCAACATCACGCCGAATAATCATCTGATGAGCTACCAGACCTCCGAGGAGAAACTCGCCTCCGTCTACATCACTGAGAAGGTCGACCGCAAAACCGGCTGGCAATATGTCTGCCTCGAAGAGGAGTGGACGCGCGGCTATCTCCAGGAGATCCAGGACTTCATGGAATGCGCCGCGACGGGACGGCAGCCGCTGTCGGACCTCGCGCTGGCGTACGAGACAATCAAGGTGAACTACGCGGGATACTGGGCGGCGGAGGAGGGACGAAAGGTGGTGATGTAGGGCGTGATGAACTCACTGAGCTAGCCGCAGGCACGGTGCCAATCCTTCTCCCCTTGCGGCAGAAGGTGGCATAGGCGGCCTTCGGCCGCCGTTCTCAAGAACGCCGAAGCGTAGCTTCGGCTATAGCGCCGGATGAGGGTTCTCTCCGCGGTTTAAAATGAGAGAGGTTTGCTCGCGGAGGCAACCCCTCACCCGTCTCGCCGTTTCGCGGCGAGCCCCCTCTCCCGCAAACAAGGGGGAAGGGTGCACCGTCGGCGCGGCGCGTAGCCTCACGTCCCGTAGGTCGAGCCCTTCGGCAGCGGAAACACCGGGTCCCGCGTCCGGATGTTCGTCGGCCACACCACCGAGATGTGTTCGCCGGCATTCTGCATCACCACCGGGGTCGAGCGCTCGTTCTGGCCGGACATCGGCGTGCCCGGCGGGAAGAATTTCACGCCATAGCCCTGGATGGTGCCGCCGGCTGGAATGTCGACGTCGAGCGCGGCCTTGCGAATGGCCTCGGGCTCGAAGCTGCCGTACTTCTCCTTGGCGACCGGCAGCACGTTGTTGAGCAAGATCCAGGTCTGGTTGAAACCCATCGAGCAATGCGGCGGCACGTCGGTGGCGCTGGTCTTGGCCTGGTAGCGCGAGACCATGGTCTTGGTCAGGTCGCCGATTCCAGGCGCGAGCTTGGAGGCATCGAGCAGTTGCGCCGGCACCGGATCGATGTTGCAGAAATTGTCGATGTCGGGGCCGAAGGTCGCGCGCAGCTTGTCGAGCTGGCTGTAGCCGGCGCCCGCGCCGAACAGCATCTTGAAGCGCAATCCGCTCTCGCGGGCCTGGCGCAGGAACAGGGTGATGTCGGGGTTGTAGCCGGCGTGCGAGATCACATCGACCTTGGCGCGCTTGAGCTTGGTCACGAGCACCGAGAGATCGGGCGCGGAAGCCGAATAGCCTTCGCGCATCACCACCTGGATGCCCGCCTGCTTGGCATAGGCCTCGTCGGCCGCCGCGACGCCGACGCCGTAAGGGCCGTCCTCGTGGATCAGCGCGACCTTGACGTCCTTCGGGTCCATGCCGAGCTTGCCTTGCGCGTGCTCGGCGACGAAGCCCGCGAAGGCCTGGCCGTACTGATCGGAATGGATCTGCGCGCGAAACACATATTGCAGGTTCTTGTCCTTGAACACGGCGGTCGAGACCGCGGTGGTGATCCAGAGGATCTTCTTCTGCTGCTCGACCTTCGCCGCCATCGGCACCGCATGCGCGCTGGAATAGACGCCGTTGATGATGTCGATCTTTTCCTGGCTGATCAGCCGCTCGGCCTCGTTGATGGCGACGTCGGCCTTGCTCTGAGAGTCCGCCGCGACCGGCACGATCTTGGTCTTGCCGCCGATGCCGCCCTTTTCGTTGACGAGGTCGATGGCGATCTGCGCGCCGACCGAGGAGGCGACCGAGCCGCCGGCGGCAAACGGACCGGTGAGGTCGTAGATCAAGCCGATGCGCAAATTCTCGGCTTGCGCCTGGGCCCGTGTCCAATCGAGGCTGAGTGCGGCGGCGGCAGCCGCCGAGCTCTTCAGCAGCTGCCTGCGTGAAGTGGGCATCCTATCCTCCCTCAAAGATCGTCTTATGATTTAGTCTTGTTATTCTTTTTCGAAGTATGGGGAGCGGGGCGGCGGAAAGTCAACATGGCGAAAGTCGGGGTCCGGTCTCCGCGACGCAGAACGCAATTGCGAAATGGGTGATGAGCGCGCCCGTTACTGTTTCAAGCGACGGGCAAGATAGCCAGCGGTCTTCCCGCCGGCCGCGGCGACCTCTCGCGGCGTCCCCGACGACACGATACGGCCGCCTTCCTCGCCGGCGCCGGGACCGAGGTCGATGATCCAGTCGCTATGAGAGACGACATCCATGTCGTGCTCGACCACGACCACGCTGTTGCCGGCGTCCACGATGCGCTCGAGTTGGGCGATCAGCCGCTCGACATCCCTGGGATGAAGACCGGTGGTCGGCTCGTCCAGGACATAGAGCGTGTGACCGCGTTGCGGCCGCATGAGCTCGGTCGCAAGCTTGATGCGCTGGGCTTCCCCGCCCGACAATTCGGTGGCGGACTGACCGAGACGAATATAGCCGAGCCCGACCTCGCGGACGACCGATAGCGACCGGTTGAGGGTTGGATCTTCGTGGAAGAATTCGAAGGCTTCGTCGACGCGCATCGCCAGCACATCCGCGATGGATTTTCCGCGGATCTTCACCTCCAGCGTCTTGTCATTGTAGCGCGCGCCCTTGCAGGTCGGGCAGGGTGCGTAGACGCTGGGCAGGAACAGCAGCTCGACGCAGACAAATCCTTCGCCTTCGCAGGTGCTGCATCGGCCCTTCGCGACATTGAAGGAAAAGCGCCCGGCATCGTAGCGGCGGGACTTTGCCTGCGGCGTCACGGCGAACAGCTTCCGGACGTGGTCGAACAGGCCGGTATAGGTTGCAAGGTTGGATCGCGGCGTGCGGCCGATCGGCCTCTGATCCACCACGACGAGACGATCGACCTGGTCGAGGCCGGCGACGATCTCGCCGCCCAATGTCTCGACCGTGGGTGCCAGGCTATCGTCGTCCGCGTCCGCAGCCCGTGCATGGCCGAGATGCTCCGCCATGGCATCGACGAGGAATTGGCTGATCAGGCTCGATTTGCCGGAGCCCGACACGCCGGTCACGCTGGCGAGAACGCCGAGCGGGATATCGACGTCGAGGCCGCGGAGATTATTCCGGGTCACACCCCGGACTTTCAGATGCGCCTTCGGCTGGCGGCGGACCATCGGCAGCGGCTTTCGTGGATGCGCGAGATAATGGGCGGTTCGCGATTGCGCGACCTGCCCGAGTCCTGAGGGCGGTCCGCTATAGAGGATGTTCCCGCCGCCTTCGCCGGCATCAGGCCCGACATCCACCAGCCAGTCGGCATGCTTGATCACCTCGATCTCGTGCTCGACCACGAAGATCGAATTGCCCGCGTGTTTCAGCCGGTCCAGCGCCCGCAGCAGCGCCTCGGTGTCGGCAGGATGCAGACCCGCCGACGGTTCGTCGAGCACGTAGACGACGCCGAACAGGTTGGAGCGGACCTGTGTCGCAAGCCGCAGCCGCTGCAACTCGCCCGGCGACAGCGTTGGCGTGCTGCGCTCGCAAGCGAGATAGCCGAGGCCGAGGTCGAGCAGGACGGCCAACCGCGCCGACAGATCCTCACAGATCCGCCTGGCGACGATCGTCTTCTCCGATGCCCCATCCGTCGAAGCCTTTGCGAAAGGCTTCATTACCTCCTGCAGCTTCTTGAGCGGCAGATGAGACATCTCGGCGATATCAAGTCCGGCGAATTTGACCTTGAGCGCCTCGGGCTTCAATCGCGTGCCGTGGCAAGTCGGGCAGTCCTGGGTGATCATGAATTGCGCGACGCGGCGCTTCATCATCGCACTCTCGGACTTGGCAAAGGTCTGCATCACGTAGCGCTTGGCGCCGGTGAACGTGCCCTGATAGCTCGGCTCCTCCTTGCGGCGCAGGGCCCGTTTGGCTTCGGCCAAGTCGTAACCGGCATAGACCGGAACGGTCGGCTGCTCCTCCGTGAACAGGATCCAGTCGCGGTCCTTCCTGGGCAGCTCACGCCAGGGCTTGTCCACGTCGTAGCCCAGCGTGGTCAGGATGTCCCGGAGGTTCTGCCCCTGCCAGGCACTCGGCCACGCCGCGATGGCGCGCTCGCGGATGGTCCTGGTGTCGTCGGGCACCATGGACTTTTCGGTGACGTCGAGCATCCTGCCGATACCGTGGCAGGTCGGGCAGGCTCCTTCCGGCGTGTTTGGCGAGAACGATTCCGCATAGAGCATCGGCTGTCCGCGCGGGTAATCGCCGGCACGGGAATAGAGCATCCTGAGCAAGTTCGAGATGGTCGTCACGCTGCCCACGGACGACCTCGTCGTCGGCGCGCCGCGCTGCTGCTGGAGCGCTACGGCGGGCGGCAGGCCTTCGATGTCGTCGACCTCAGGGATCTGCATCTGGTGGAAGAGACGGCGCGCGTAAGGCGACACCGATTCCAGATATCGCCGTTGCGCCTCGGCGTAGATCGTCCCAAAGGCGAGCGAGGACTTTCCGGAGCCCGACACGCCGGTGAACACGACGAGGGCGTTGCGCGGAATCCTGACGTCGACGTCCCTAAGGTTGTGCTCACGCGCACCTCGTACGCGAACGAAGCCGTCGTCTTGCATCAGGCCATCGGGGTGTCTTGATCGGTCGTCCATCTCGCTGCTCCGGCCCACGCATGGGAGATAACGGCAGGATCGCAGGATGGGTCCACAGATGCCAGCGCACCGGTTGCGTTCTGCACAAAGCGAAGGCCCGCCGCGATTGAAGCGACGGGCCATGCAAGGGCGATGGGGCGCTCGGGACGGGGCCCTGGTGCCCCAGCGTGGCGTGTTACTGCGACAGCTTCACGAAGCTCGGAAACTTCAGCTTGCCCTCCGCGATCTTCTCGGGCCAGACCACGACCTGCTTGGAGTCCTGCCACTGGAAGACCAGACCGGATACGGTCGTGGGACCGGACTTGATGCCGTGGGTGAACTCGTCGTCCTTGCCGTAGAACTGGATGCGGCCGATCGTGCCCTCGTAGTCGGTCTTTTCGAGCTCAGCGACCATCTTGTCCGGATCGGTCGAGCCGGCGCGCTTGATCGCCTCCGTGATGAAGTAGACTTCGTCATAAGCGGTGTAGCCGGTGTAGGCCGGCGGCGAGCCGAACTTGGCCTTGAAGGCGGCCGCGAACGGCTTCGTCTTGGAGGTCACGGCGACGTCGGGCGTTGCGACCGCCAGCGACGGCACGCCGTCGGCGGCGCCATTGGTGTCCTTCCAGAAGGTCGGGCTCAGCGCCTGCGCGCTGATGCCGAACATCGGGACCGGCACCTGCTGGTTCTTCCACTGCACCGTCGGCTGCACGCCGACATGCGAGATGCCGGTGACGATCACGTCCGGCTTCTTGGCCTCGATATTGTTGAAGATCGGCGTGAAGTCGGTGGTATCGGGCGAGAACCGCACGTGCTCGACGACCTTGAGGCCTGCTTTCGGAAGACAGGCTTCGTAGCCGACGTCGAGCGGCTTGGTCCAGGCGGCGTCCTCGCTCATGATCGCGGCCGTCTTGAACTTGAGCTTCTCGACCAGCAGATCCTTGGCGGCGTCGCAGACGAGCTGCGCTTGTGCGGCCGAGGTCAGATAGCCGTGGAAGGTGTATTTGTTCTTTTCGTAGTCGTTATGGATCGCCTTGGTGATCTCGTTCGAGGCCGCGCCGGGGGTGATCAGCGGCATCTTCAGCCGCGCTGCCCAGGGCTCGAGCGCCAGCACGACCTCGCTGATATAGCTCGCGATCACGGCGGAGACTTTGTCCTCGCTCACCGCGCGCTGGAACGCGCGCACCGAGTCCGCCGAGGAGCTCTTGTTGTCGTAGGTCACGATCTCGATCTTGCGGCCGAGAATGCCACCCTTGGCGTTGATCTCGTCGGCGGCGATCTGCGCGCCGCCGGGCGTCGCGGCACCAGCGATCGACTGCACCTCGGCGATGACGCCGATCTTGATAGGATCGTTCGACTGCGCATAGGCGGGAGCAGCAAGGCACAGCGCCAGCGCGGAGGCGAGGAGGAAGCTGCCGCTCAAACTCTTCGATGGTCGCATGGTCGTTTCCTTTTGCTTGTTTTGTTGTTGGTATGGGCGAACTAGAGAAAATCGGCGCCAGCCTCCGCGGCGAAGCGGCCCGGATCGCCCTCCCAGACGATCCTCGCATGCTCGAGCACATAGACGCGGTCGGCATGCGGAAGCGCGAAGGTCACGTTCTGCTCGCCGAGCAGCACCGTAATCGACGTCGTCTGCCGCAGCCTCGTTAGGGCCTTGGACAGGAGTTCGAGGATGACGGGGGCGAGACCCAGCGTCGGTTCATCCAGGATCAGGATCTGCGGCTGCATCATCAGCGCGCGGCCGATCGCAAGCATCTGCTGCTCGCCGCCGGAGAGCGTTTGCGCCATCTGGCCCTGACGCTCTTTCAGGATCGGGAATAGCTCGAACAGCCAGGCGAGCTGTGCCGCGCGCTTGTCGTCGGCCAGATGTTGCCCGCCGAGATCGAGGTTTTCGCGCACGCTCATCTCGCCGAACAGCTCGCGCGATTCCGGGCACTGCACGAGGCCGCTGCGGGCGATCTTCGCCGGCGTCGTGCCGCGCAGCTTCTCGCCGTTGCGCACGATCTCGCCGCTATAAGGCAGGAAGCCCGAGATGGTGTTGAACAATGTGGTCTTGCCGGCGCCGTTGAGACCGACGATCGAGACGAACTCGCCCTCATGGACGTGGATCGAGACGTTGTCCAGCGCCTGCGCCTTGCCGTAGAACACGCTGACATTCTCGACCTGGAGCAGCGGCACCTTGTCCTTGAAGCTGGTCTCGGGCCGCGCATGGGTCTCGATGGCGCCGCCGAGATAGACCCGCCGCACCGTCTCGTTCTTCATGACGTCCTCGGCCTTGCCGGTGACGATCTCCTCGCCGAGATACATCGCGAGCACGCGGTCGACCAACGCCGCGACGCTCTTGACGTTGTGGTCGACCAGCATCACCGCGCGGCCCTCGTCGCGGAAACTGCGGATCAGGTCGGAAAACATTTCGACCTCGGCCCGCGTCAGCCCGGCAAAGGGCTCGTCCACCAGCACGACCTTGGGATCGCGCGCGATAGCCTTTGCCAGCTCGAGCCGGCGCAAGTCGGCGAAGGGCAGCGTCGGCGGGCGGCGGTTCATCACGTTGCCGAGCCCGACGCGATCGGCGATCCATTTGGCGCGCTCGAGCAGCGCCTTGTCCGGAAACAGCATGAACAGGCTGTCCGGCAGCAGCGCGACCATGATGTTCTCCAGCACAGTCTGCCGGTTCAGCGGTCGCGAATGCTGGAACACCATGCCAAAGCCCTTGCGCGCGATCTTGTGCGCCGGCAAGCCCGCGACGTTCTCGCCCTCGAATACGACTTCGCCTGATGTCGGGCGTTCGATGCCCATGACGCTCTTCATCGCGGTCGATTTGCCCGAGCCGTTCGGGCCGATCAGGCCAAAGATCTCGCCGCTATTGACCTCGAAGCCGAGGTTCTTCACCGCCGTCAGTCCGCCGAAGCGCTTGGTCAGGCCGCGGACTTCGAGCACGGCCCGGTTTGAAGATCGCATATCCATCACGAGCGCGCCTCACGCGAGAGGGCCGCTCCGAGAAAGCCGCCGGGGAAGAACAGCACGACGAGCAGCGCGACAGCTGAGACGATGAAGGTCGCGAGCTCGCCGGTGGGCCTGAGGAATTCGCCGGCGACGATCAGGAAGATCGCGCCGAGTGCCGCGCCAAGCACGGTGCGCCGGCCGCCGAGCACGGCCGAGACGATCACGTTGACGCCGACCGCGACGTCGACGACGGTGCCGACCGAGGCGGTGCCGAAGTAGAACACCAGCAGCGCGCCTGATAACCCCGAGAAGAACGCACTGACGATGAAGGCGGCGAGCTTGTGCTTGACGATGTTGAAGCCGAGCGCGCCGGCCTGGACCGGGTCCTGGCCGCTGGCTTGCAGCACCAGGCCAACAGGCGATTGCGACAGGCCATAGAGAATGGCCGCCGAGATCGTCATGAAGCCGAGCGCGATCCAGTAATTGACGCCGGCGTTGATGGAGATGACGTCGGGAATGGTCAAGCCGATCTCGCCGCCGGTGAGGTCGGCAAACACCACGATGAAATTCTGCAGCATCAGCACCGCGACCAGCGTGGTCAGGCCGAAATACGGTCCGCGCACCCGAAGCGCCGGCAGCGCCAGCACGAGGCCGGCGATGACGGAGGCGAGCGCGCCGAGCACGATGCAGAGATAGACTGACCAGCCGAACTGGGCATTCAGGATGCCGGCGGTGTAGGCGCCGACGCCGATCAGGAAGGTCGGCCCGAAATTGACCTCGCCGGCGAAGCCGAACAGCAGGTCCCACGCCATTGCAAACACGCCGAAATAGAAGGCGACGGTGAGAAGCCCGAGCACGTAGCCGGAGACGTAGAGCGGCAGCGTCGCCGCGATGACGACGAGCGCGAATGAGATGAAGAACAGGCGTGTCGTAAAGAAGCTGGCCATCTCAGCGCCTCCCCAGAAGGCCCTGGGGCCGGATGTACATCACGAACACGAGCAGCAGCAGCGCCGGAATGGTGCGGTAGGCTGGCGAGACCAGATAGGCCGTGAGCGTTTCGAGATAGCCGACCACGAAGGCTGCGATCAGCGAGCCGGAGACGCTGCCGAGGCCGCCGAGCACGACGATCGAGAACGCGCTCGCGGTCAGCGGTCCGACGCTGTAGGAGCTGACGCCGAGAAACATTCCGAGCAGCACGCCGGCGATGCCGGCGAGGATGCCGTAGATCGCCCACACCACGACGTAGATGTTGGTGAGCTCGAGGCCGAGCAGGGTGACGCCGCGTGGGTTCATCGAGGCCGCCAGCACCGCCTTGCCGGTGCGGGTGCGGTTCACCAGGAGCCACAACAGAGCGATGACGAAGCAGCACACGATCGCGGTAAAGATCTCGTTCCTGGGCGTGCGGACGCCGAGAATCTCGACCACGCCCTCGACGATCGGCAGCACGGTCTTGGCGTTGTTGGTGAACAAATAAGCGATCACCTCCTGGATCATGATCCCCCATAGCAGCGTGCCGGTGAGGACGAAGATCTCCTTCTCTTCATTCGGGATGCGCCGGGAATCCTGGATCGGCTTCACCACCGCGAAATAGGTCGCAAAGGATGTAAGGAGGGCGACACCGACGCCGATCAGTGCGCCGGCATAGGTGCCGACATTCAGGATGCTGGCGGCAGCCCAGGCCGCCACCGCTGCCGCCACCATGATGGCCCCGTGGGAGAGGTTGAGGACGCCGGAGACGCCGAAGATCAGCGTGAAGCCGGTGGCACCGAGAGCATAGAGAGCGCTGATGGCAAAGCCATCGATCAGAATCTGGAAAGCACGCATCTAGGGTTGGCAATCCGATTTATGAGAGACGATGTTGCTGGAGCAACGTGCTGCGGGGGCCGCATGTGGAAGCTCCCGGGAGCTGGTCCCGGGAGCGTGTCCTGCTAGTTCGAGAGCTTGATGAAGCTCGGGAACTTGACGTCGACCTTGGCGACTTCCTTGGGCCAGACCGCGCTCTGCTTGCCGTCCTGCCATTGCAGCATCAGCCCGGTGATCAGGCCCTTGCCGTATTTGATCGAGTGCGTGAACGGATCGTCCTTGCCGTAGAACTGGACACGGCCGATCGTGCCTTCCCAGTCGGTCGTCTCCAGAGCGGCGACCAGCTTGTCGGCGTCGGTCGAGCCCGCGCGCTTCACCGCATCGGCGATGTAGTAGACCTCGTCATAGGCGGTGTAGCCGGCATAGGAGGGATAGTTGCCGAACTTCTTCTTGAAGGCTTCGGCGAACGGCACTGATTTCGGCGTCACCGCGACGCCTGGGCCGGAGACGCCCTGGTAGAGTACGCCCTCGGCCGCCTGATTGGTGTCCTTGCCGAAGGTCTCGTTGGTGGCCTGCGAGGAGATGCCGAACATCGGGATCGGCACCTGCTGGTTCTTCCACTGCACCGTCGGCTGCACGCCGACATGGGAGATCCCGGTGATGATCACGTCGGGCTTGGAGCCTTCGATCTTGTTGAAGATCGGCGTGAAGTCGGTGGTATCGGGCGAGAAGCGGATGTGGTCGAGCACCTTCAGCCCGATCTTGGGCAGGCATTCCTCGTAGCCGATGTCGAGCGGCTTGGTCCAGGCGGCGTCCTCGCTCATGATGACCGCGGTCTTCATGTGCATCTTGTCGACGAGCAGGTCCTTGGCGCCGTCGCAGACGGAAAGCGCCAGCGCGGCGGAGGTCAGATAGCCGTGGAAGGTGTACTTGTTCTTCTCGTAGTCGGCATGGACGCTCTTGCTGATCTCGTTGGAGGCGGCACCGGGCGTGACGAACGGCGTCTTCAGCCGCGAGGCCCAGGGCTCCAGTGCCAGCACGACTTCGCTGATGTAGCTGGCGATGACCGCATTGACCTTGTCCTCGTTCACCGCGCGCTGGAAGGCGCGCACTGAATCTGCCGAGGAGGAATGATTGTCGTAAGAGACGATCTCGATCTTGCGGCCGTCGACGCCGCCATTGGCGTTGATCTCGTCGGCGGCGAGCTGTGCCGCCTGGGGGATGGAGGCGCCGGCAATCGCCTGCGCTTCCGCGATCACGCCGATCCTGATCGGGTCGGCCGCAAGCGCCGCGCCTGACGTCATCAACACAGCGGCCGCGGCGGTACCGAGTGCTATTCGCAACGCAACAGAGAGCGGTTTCTTCATCTTGTTCTCTCCCTTAACAGGCCTCTTATGAGCCATTATGCCGCGACTATACCGGCGGAGACATTCTCGGCAAGTGAAACCGCGTTCAGGATTGTGAGGCACGAACTAAAGTCTAGCGCTGGGCAATAGCGGGCAGGAAAGCTGTCGGACCCGTTTCACGCGCAGGCATGCAGATTTCGTCGGTAGGCATGCGCAGCTATCGCGGGCGCACAGCAACCGGAACGCTGAATTGCGATGCCGTCGCGTCGGCTCAGCGCGCTTGCAGCAGCGATGGATCGAGCGGCGCGAGCCGGGCCGGATCGAATGGCGAGATGTCGACGTTGCGCGTCGCACCCTCCGCGATCAGTTGCGCCATGACCTCGCCCGTGGCGGGCGCATTCAGGATGCCCCATACATTGTGCCCCGTCGCAACATACAGACCTTCACTTCGCGGCACCTTGCCGATCAGCGGCAGGCCGTCCTGTGTCACCGGCCGGAAGCAGGCTTGTTGCGCAATGATCCTCTCGGAGCGGAACAGCGGCGACAGCCGCTCGGACATGGTTTGCAGGCGCGCGATCGCGTCGTGGTCCGGCGTCACGGCAGCCGGATCCAGCGGAAGCGGCGCGATGTCGGAGAGAGCGGTGATATGCGTGCTGCCGTCGGCGCGAGGAAAGATCTCGATCGACACGGCAATGCCATTCTCTTCATACTCCACGAACAGCGCATCGGCCGGCACATCCGTGTCGGTGTCGTACACGATGCTCGGGCTGCGCTGGCCGTAGACAGCGGGCAGGCTCATCCATTGCGCCGCGAGCAGCGACCATGGTCCCATCGCGATCACGACGGCGTTCGCCTCGACGATGCGGCCGTCGACCTCGACGCCTGTCGCGGTCGTGCCGCCCGCATCGCGCATGATGCCGGTCACCTGGCCGGTGCGAAGCTCGGCGCCTAGCGCGATCGCCGCGTTCATCACGGCTACGGTGAATTTTTTGGGGTGAACGATCGCGGCGGTCTCCATCGTGCCGATGCGCTGGGCGATGATGACGCCGTTGCTGAGCCAGCCGAGCGCGGACGGTGCATCCCGGGGCGGGTGGCCATCGGCGGCAACGAAGCCGCTATAAGCGGTCATCGGGCGATAGCCCCAATCGCCTGCGATCTGTTCCGGCAGCTGCGCATGGATCGCAAAGCTCCGTCGCGCCAGCGCATCGAGCGGCGAGCCCTCGCACCAGTCGCGCGCGAGGAAGCCGCCCGCCTTGCCTGATGCTGCGGCCGCGACGTCTGCGCGCTCCACGACGATGACGTCGATGCCGCGGCGGCGGAGAAACCAGGCGGTGCAGGCGCCGATGACGCCGCCGCCGCAGATCACAACGCGCACGAATGCTCTCTCATACAATGAAATCCTTTGCATGGAGATCCGCGGTATGGATCCCCTCCAGCGTAATCGTATCGGTCGCCGTCAGGTGGATCACCGCGCTTCCTGTGCTGTCATCGCTGATCAGGCTTTTCAGCGCCGCCCAGTCTGCGAAGCCGTAATCGTGCAAATTGATCAAATCATGCTCTCGCGCCGTGACAGCCTTGTTGCCCTGGTCGAAATCGTTGATCACGTCCAGGCCTGAACCTTTGTTGAAGACGAATCTGTCGTCGTTCGGTCCGCCCCAGAGCTGGTCATTTCCGCCACCGCCATTCAGCATGTCCTTGCCGCCCGTGATTGAGCCTGCCGTGAACGGAGCGTAGGTCTGTGCATCACCATACAGCAAATCGTCGCGGCTGCTGCCGAGGAGGATATCATCTCCGCCATGCGCATTACCTAACATGTTCGAGGCGTCTCCGACGAGCACGATGGACGTGGAGTCCGGGTTGCCGTCGACGGCAGCGATCAGGATATCGTTGCCGCCGTGGGTATCGTCGCTCATGTAGCCGGCGTCTCCGACCAGAGACGCGGCGCCGGATTGGGCTCCGGCGCCGACGGTGTAGCTGAGGATGTCGTTGCCGCCGTGCGCATCTCCGCTCATGGAGACGAGGGCATCGCCTGATATCGAAGCGCCGCCGTAACTGCCGACCTGGGTCACGCTGAGAATATCATTGCCGCCACGCGCGTGATCGCTCATGGAACTGCCGGAGTCTCCGCTGAACGTGCCGGACGATCTGTTTCCCATCGATGCAATGACGACGTCATTGCCGCCGCTCGTGTCGGCCGACATCGCGCTTTCGGCATCGCCAAAAATGCCGAGAGACGCGTAGATCGATGTCGATGCATCGACATGAAGTACATCGTTGCCGCCATGGGCGTCGCCGGACATCGCCTGCGCATCGCCGTCCAGGAACACGTAGTCCCCGAAGCCTGTGACGGTCGCGGCGAGATGGTCGCCTCCTCCGTGAGAATGTCCTTGGAGGGTCTGGTCGTCGCCAACGAATATCAGGACCGCGTTGCCACCGTCGACGGTCGCGATCATCCTGTCGCTGCCGCCGCGGCCTCCGTTCGGAAGGCCCGGGTCTCCGAACTCCGTCACGAATTGCTGGTTCCCCACGCTGACGATGATGGTGTCGTTCGGCATACGGCGCATCGCGCAACTCCCGGTTCAAGTCGGGCGCGAGAACGAAGAGCATCATGCCTTTGCACCGCGCTGCGGCCTTGCCGCGCGATTCAATCTTCGTTGGATTAATGGCGGAGATTTGCCCGCGGCGTAATTTGATTGCGATCAGGGAACCGCGGGCGCCGGCGATCCACGCCGACGCCCGTGCTTGCGATCTTGCGCGCGGGCTCAGCCCGGTCCGGCGCCTTGCGTGGCCGTGTACACCGCATAGAGCGATTGGCTCGCCGCCATGAACAGGCGATTGCGCTTGGGGCCGCCGAAGCAGACGTTGCCGCACACTTCGGGCAACCGGATGCGGCCGAGCAGCTTGCCCTCCGGCGACCACGTCGTCACGCCGCTGTAGCCGACGGCGCGGCCGGCATTGCTGGAGGCCCAGACATTGCCGTTGACGTCGCAGCGCACGCCGTCCGGTCCGCACTTCACACCGTCAATCACGCACTCGCTGAACCGCTTGTGGTTGGTGAGCTTGTTGTCGGCGCCGACGTCGAACACGAATATTTCGCCCTTGCCGCCGGGGCCGGTGTCGCCGGGTCCCTTGCCAGTCGAGACGACGTAGAGCTTCTTGAAGTCCGGCGAGAAGCACAGCCCGTTGGGATCGGGCACCTGCTCCTCGGTGACGACGAGATCGACACGGCCGCTAGGGTCGATGCGATAGCAATTGGTCGGAAGCTCGCGCTTGCCCGGTGCGAAGCCGGCCGGCTGTCCAATCCGAGGATTGAGCTTGCCGCCGGAATTGCTCGGACCGCCCGCGGCATCGGGCTCACCTTCGTAGAGCTGGCCGCCATAGGGCGGATCGGTGAACCAGTAGCTGCCGTCAGGATGCGCGACGACGTCGTTCGGCGAGTTCAGCTTCTTGCCGTTGTAATTGTCGCAAAGCACGGTCGCGGTGCCGTCATGTTCATAACGCGTCACCCGCCGGGTCAAATGTTCGCAGGAAAGTTGACGGCCCTGGAAATCGAACGAGTTGCCGTTGGAATTGTTGGACGGCGAGCGGAACACGCTGACGCGACCGTCGTCTTCGCTCCAGCGCATCTGCCTGTTGTTGGGAATGTCGCTCCATAGCAGATAGCGGCCCTGTGCACTCCACGCCGGGCCTTCAGCCCACAGCAAACCCGTATAGAGACGCTTGATCGCAGTGTTGGGCTGCGCGAGATCGTTGAAGGACGGATCGACTGTGACGACATCGGGGTCCCAGAAATAGGTGGTCGGCGCGCCGTTGGGACCGAAATCGCGTGGCGGGGTGGTAATCGTCGTCGGCGGTGCGGCTGGTCCGGTCTGGGCCAGCGCGGAGCCGGCGCCGGCAAAAGTGGCGGCGCCGAGCGCAAACCCCTGAACGAGCGTTCGTCGTGAAAGCGCAGCATCCTGGTCACGCTGCTTTTGGCGTGTCATCGCGTCCTCCCGGTCATGTTCGGCTAGCCGGTTGATCCGGCCGAGCAGGGCAAGGTTAGTCCGGTCCGATGACGGTTGCGAGGGGGAGGTACGCATCCTCAGCGAGATCGGGGCGGCAAAGCGCTGCAACGTCGAACATGGAAACGACAAATTCATCAGGCGTGACGGGGTTTACCGGAGCTGTCTTCGGGACATTGCCAAGCAGGGGAATGTCAAGCCTTGACCTCCTGCGCGATGCTGGCAGAACGTCATTCGGGGCGTAAGTCGGAGTTTACTGTGGTCGCTGTCGTCGTACTGGTTTTGCTGCTCGGGATTGCATTTGCGGCCGGCTATTTCACCCGCGACTACGTCTCCCGAAAAAGACGAGCCGAGGCGCGCCGCTGGCGTGAGTACAGCGAGCCGGATTGGCTCAGTGCCAACGCACCAGCCAACACCAACGATATCGCGATCGCTGGCACGGCTACGCCGGTTGCCACCAGCGAGCTCGGTCAGATGCTGAACCGCTGGGAGAGCAGGGCTCGCGCTCGCCGCTCGGCATAGCTTGACCGCCTTGCCGGCGTTCGGTCGGCCAAACAATTGGCACCGGTCACGCATCCGGCGCTGCGATCATGTCAGCCCTTCTGTCCATCTTTTGGCGTTGCGGTTGCTGCCATTTCTCGTCTAGAAACGACGCATCGAGCCTCCCGGCAACCAACCGTCAACGGTTTTGACCGAGGATTTGAGGGCTCAAAGGGTCCGGTAATGCTGATTCGCGGCCAAATCGATGGGATTTCGGGGGAGGTGGCTCTTGCCGCCGCCGCGATCCCGGCCGCGCTGCTGCCTACCCTCCTGATTGGCGGGCTTCTTCTTACTTGCCCCTGAGGGCCGGCTGGGCGCCATGCGCCTGGGCGCTCAGGGGTTGGTCGAGATCACCGGACACCTCAAGCGCCGAGAAGACTGACGGCGCAAAAAGCTCAAAAGGAAATTCAAATGGCCCCCGTGAACAAGTCCGATAAGGACCGCGTCATCATTTTCGACACCACCCTGCGCGACGGCGAGCAGTGCCCCGGCGCCACCATGACCTTCGAGGAGAAGCTCGAGGTCGCCGAGATGCTGGACGATATGGGCGTCGACGTCATCGAGGCCGGCTTCCCCATTACCTCGGAAGGCGACTTCCAGGCGGTCAGCGAGATCGCCCGCCGCTCCAAGAACGCCGTCATCGCCGGTCTGTCGCGTGCCCATCCGGCCGACATCGACCGCTGCGCAGAAGCGGTGAAATTCGCCAAGCGTGGCCGCGTCCACACCGTGATCGCGACGTCGCCGCTGCATATGCGGGTGAAGCTGAACAAGACCCCGGAGCAGGTGCTCGAGACCTCGGTGGCCATGGTCGCGCGCGCCCGCAACCAGATCGACGACGTCGAATGGTCGGCCGAAGACGGCACCCGCAGCGAGATGGACTATCTGTGCCGCATCGTCGAAGCCGTCATCAAGGCTGGCGCCACCACGGTGAACATTCCTGATACCGTCGGTTACACCACGCCCGACGAATACACCCACTTCATGAAGACGCTGATCGAGCGCGTGCCGAACTCGGACAAGGCGGTGTTCTCCGTGCACTGCCATAACGACCTCGGCATGGCGGTGGCGAACTCGCTGGCAGGCGTCATTGGCGGCGCGCGCCAGGTCGAGTGCACCATCAACGGCATCGGCGAGCGTGCCGGCAACGCCGCGCTGGAAGAGATCGTGATGGCGATCAACGTGCGCAACGACAAATTCCCTTTCTGGAATAAGATCGACACGACGCAGCTGACCCGCGCCTCGAAGGTGGTGTCGGCGGCGACCTCGTTCCCGGTGCAGTACAACAAGGCCATCGTCGGCCGCAACGCGTTCGCGCATGAGAGCGGCATCCATCAGGATGGCGTGCTGAAGGACGCTTCCACTTACGAGATCATGCGGCCCGAGATGGTCGGCCTCAAGCAGTCCTCGCTGGTGCTGGGCAAGCATTCCGGCCGCCACGCCTTCGTGCACAAGCTGGAGGAGATGGGCTACAAGCTCGGTCCGAACCAGCTGGAAGATGCGTTCACGCGGATGAAGGCGCTGGCCGACCGCAAGAAGGACATCTACGACGAGGACATCGAGGCGCTGGTCGACGAGGAGATGGCGGCTTCGCACGACCGCATCAAGCTGACCTCGCTGACCGTGATCGCCGGTACCCATGGCCCGCAGCGCGCGACGATGAAGCTCGATGTCGACGGCCAGATCAAGATCGAGGAGGCCGAAGGCAACGGGCCGGTCGATGCCGTGTTCAACTGCATCAAGCGCCTGGTGCCGCACGAAGCCAAGCTCGAGCTGTACCAGGTCCACGCCGTGACCCAAGGCACCGACGCGCAGGCCGAAGTCTCGGTGCGGCTGTCGCACGAGGGACGCGCGATGACCGCGCGCGCGGCGGATCCGGATACGCTGGTGGCCTCAGCAAAGGCCTATCTCGGCGCGCTCAACAAGATCGTCATGAAACGCCAGCGCGACACCGTAACGACCGCGGCGGCGAGCTGAGGTTGCTACTACCGCCTCTTCCGGAAGCGGGAGAGGCGGTGCTTGCGGCGTTCACCATGAATGGCTGCCCTGCTAACGACCAATAGCAGCTGGTGATGTCGACCTGTATTGATGCTGACGGCATAGGCCACCCGCGCGCCCGGTGGCCCAAATAACAACAGGGAGAGATTATGCGCACCTTCGCGATCGCTGCGTCCATCGCGGTCCTGGCACTTGGCTTGACCGGGCCGGCATCGGCCCAGTCGCCCATCATCATCAAGTTCAGCCACGTGGTGGCCACCGACACGCCGAAGGGCAAGGCGTCGGAGAAATTCAAGGAGCTCGCCGAGAAGTACACCGGCGGCAAGGTCAAGGTCGAGATCTACCCGAACTCGACGCTTTACAAGGACAAGGAAGAACTCGAGGCGCTCCAGCTCGGCAGCGTGCAGATGCTGGCGCCGTCCAATTCCAAGTTCGGCCCGCTCGGCATCCGCGAGTTCGAGGTATTCGATCTCCCCTACATCCTGCCTGATCTGAAGACGCTGCGGAAGGTGACGGAAGGTCCGCTCGGTGCCAGGCTGCTCAAGCTGCTCGAACCGAAGGGCATCACCGGCCTCGCCTATTGGGACAACGGCTTCAAGCAGATGAGCGCCAACAAGAAGCTGGTGACGCCGGCCGACTATCAGGGCGTCAAGTTCCGCATCCAGTCCTCGCGCGTGCTCCAGGCCCAGTTCAAGGCGCTCGGCTCGCTGCCGCAGGTGATGGCGTTCGGCGAAGTCTACCAGGCGCTGCAGACCGGCGTCGTCGACGGGCAGGAGAACACCTGGTCGAACATCTATACCCAGAAGATGCACGAGGTGCAGAAGTACATCACCGAGAGCAACCACGGCTACATCGGCTACGTCGTGATCGTGAACAAGAAGTTCTGGGACGATTTGCCGGCCGACATCCGCGACCAGCTGACGAAGGCGATGAAGGAAGCGACCGACTTCAACAATACGCAGTCGCAGAAGGAGAACGAGGACGCGCTCGCCGAGATCAGGAAGAGCGGCAAGAGCGAGATCATCAAGCTCACGCCGGAGCAGGACGAGGCGATGCGCAAGGCCATGGAGCCGGTCTACAAGGACGCCGCAGGCCGCGTCGGCCAGCCGCTGATCGACGAATTCCAGAAGGAAGCGAAGAGCACGACGAACTGATTTGAACGGATGATGAATGGGGGCTTCCGTGCCGGGCGCGGAAGCCCCTTTTTGTTGCGAATGATTTCCGATTGCGACTGAACTAAAATTCAGGAGCGTTACATCTTGGAAAGGACGCGCTCCCTGTCCAAGTTGTAAGTTGCGCGCAACCCGCGCTGCGCTCATCCTCACGACATCCTTCCAGAGGAGAGTTCGCATGAGGAAATTCACCATCGCCGCCATCGCCGTGCTCAGCATCGCCGGCTCGGGCGCGGTCTATGCCCAGTATCATCGCCCGTGGATGCACGAGCACATGCGCCACATCCGCATGAACCCGGAAGACCGCGCCGCCATGGCCGACGCGCGGATCGCTGCCGTCCATGCCGGGCTGAAGCTCAACGCCGACCAGGAAAAGCTGTGGCCGCCGGTCGAGGCCGCCGTGCGCGACTTCGCCAAGCTGCGCATCGACCGCGCCAATGCGCGGATGAATGCCGGCGCCGGCGATGCCGGCAAGGACGCTAACAAGGACGCCGTCAGGCCGGAGGATCCGGTCGCCCGCCTGCGTCAGCGCGCCGAGGACATGGGGGCAACGTCGGCGGCCCTGAAGAAGATCGCCGATGCCGCCGATCCGCTCTACAAGACCCTCGACGAGGGCCAGAAGCGGCGCCTCGCCGTGCTGACCCGCCACCGCGGCCCGTTCGGTGGCGGCGAAGACGGCCAGCGCCGCCACTTCATGGAACGTGGCATGGACCGCATGATGGAGCGCGGCATGGACCACTTCCACCGTGACCGTTTCGACCGCGACGATGGCCCGGACCGGGACCGCGAGAGCCGGCTCTGAGCCTGCAAGCGTTGCCCCGATCAACCCTGGCGAAGCCGCTGGAATCCAGCGGCTTTTCGCTTTTTTGGGGGATGTGGGCAAACCCTTGGCAAAGCCTTGGCATACCCTTGGAAAACTTACGAGCCATCGCTTGCCAGACCCGGATCGCTTTGCTAAACGACCGGCCTCGCAAGGCTTTAACCGCCTTTCGGGCGCATAGCTCAGTTGGTAGAGCAGCTGACTCTTA
The DNA here is from genome assembly GCF_021052305.1 of Bradyrhizobium sp. WU425. Lineage (NCBI taxonomy): Bacteria > Pseudomonadati > Pseudomonadota > Alphaproteobacteria > Hyphomicrobiales > Nitrobacteraceae > Bradyrhizobium > Bradyrhizobium sp. WU425. The sequence goes on from NZ_CP088089.1 coordinate 2,468,176, forward strand.
ATCAGCGGGTCCCAGGTTCGAGCCCTGGTGCGCCCACCATATAATTCAAACACTTAGCGGGCTGAGCAAACGGCAAAACCAGCGCCGTTTACACCACCGTTTACAGTTTTGTTCTCGCTTCGAGCTTCACCACCGCAGCTTCAGCGAGCTGAATGTCGCGACCGAGGTAGTGCGCATCGAGAATGGCCTCGACGTCTTTCAACGAATGACCTGTGACGGCTGCGATCTGTGGCACGCTGGCGCCTGCGATTGCGAGGCGCACCACTGCCGTGCCGCGCAGGTCGTGAAAGGTCAGTTCACCGATACCGGCGCGCTCACATGCCCTTCCCCAGGACGTGCGAAAGCCGTCCGACGTCCATGGCCGACCGAGCGTGTTGGTCAGGATCAGGGGGCCTCGGCGCTCGGTGATATCGAGAAGGGTTCGCAAAGGCGCGCCGGCTGGCATCGCGACGCGCCGCCCGCCTTTAGACTGGCGCAGGCGAATGTAGGGGTTCTCGTAGGCGGACCAGGGCAGTCGCAGCAAGTCGCCTTGGCGCTGGCCAATCCACAACGCCAGGACTAAGGCGGGCTGGATCTCGCTAAAGGCGATCGCAAGAACCGCTGCGATGTCCTGCTCGGTCCAAATCTTGTCTCTGCGGTCTGCTACGTAGAGGCGGCCCCCGCGCTCGCATGGGTTGGTCGCGATGATGCCGCGGTCTTTTGCGAACGACATGATCCGCGCCAACGTGGTCCAGGCGTAGTCCGCCTTACGTGGTGTCTCGGCGAACAGGTCGCGCCAGGCCTTGAACTCACCACGCACTCGACGATCGGCCAGAGCTGCCACCGGCAGGTCGCCGAATTCATCTTCGATCAGCTTAATGTAGGCGAGGTACGCACGACGGGTCGATGCCGCTAGTCCGGTGAACTCTGGTGCGGCCTTGTACTGCGCAACGATCGTCATGAAGGTGCCGGCGCGGGGCTGCCGAAGGCTCGCATGCGCATCGTGATACTCTCGAACGAAGTCTGGCGCACCGGGCTGCGCATGGATGGCGGGGCCCCCACGCCATGCGTAGCAATGTACTTTCGTCTCGCCATTTGCGAGCCGTCTCTTGACCTTATGAATTCCTTTCAGAACGACGCGCACGGTTCATCCTCCATTCGTCCAAGGCCGCACCCTCTGTCTCGCAGTTTTTGGCGTCGCCTACGCCGCTCAGGGTCTGTCGCTCGGCACGGATATGCTGGGCCCATTTCCTCTGCGAGGAACTGGAGCCTTACTTTGGCTACGACAACACCACTAGGGCGACCGATAGGAAGGTTTTCTTCTTCACCCTAGTCGACATCAACTGTGCGAGGTCGCTGAACGAACGCAAGGTCGATCTGAAGCCGATAGCGTGCAAGCTGCAGCGGGGGCTAGCCGACTGCATCGGCCGCCAGGATCGTCGTCAGCCGTCGATTTGGCCGCTCTATCGCCAAATCTCCCTCCTGGCTCGGTCGGACCCAGTCTACGCATTTAGCTCCAGGTGCCAAGGGATTCGTTGATGAGGGGGAGCTGTTCGGTATGTGGGCTTCTGGTCCCTTAACGAGGCATGCATTGATTGCCCGCTTATGGCCCGTTAGCGAAGTACCGGCACATCTCGACTAGGTCCGCTTAATGAGGCATGGCGGACCAGATTTGCTTAGGTTGAGTTCTTCGCACTTTGACCCCTAACAGACATCGCGCCCAGCGGCGTTCACTTTTCGCCTGGGCCACTGTGTTACATTGGGCAAGACGTCCGGCGCTTCGGTCGACAGATGTGCCTTCGCAAGCCTCTCCAATGTGCTATTCTCATCGTATAAGCCATAGGTATACCATGGCAGGTATTGCAGAGTGGCTAGCATCGATCGGTTTGGGCGAGTACGCCGAGCGATTCCGCGAAAACGCCATCGACCTCTCGGTCGTTCGCGATCTCACGGAGCAGGATTTAAAGGATTTGGGCGTCCTGCTTGGGCATCGCCGCAAGATGCTGCGCGCGATCGTAGAACTTCAGAGAGAGGTCCTGCGAACGCCTCAAGCGGGCGCTAAGCCGGCCTCGACGGATCACGCCGGCCGGCGTCAGCTTACAATCATGTTTTGCGATTTGGTCGGCTCGTCGGCACTTTCGGCCCGCCTTGATCTGGAGGACCTGCGGGCCGTAATGGGCACCTATCACCGCTGCATCGCAGAGGTTGTTGCCAGGAATGAAGGGGTTATCGCGCGGTACATGGGAGATGGCGTGCTCGCCTATTTCGGTTATCCCCAGGCCCACGAGGATGATGCCGAACAAGCGACACGCGCCGGGCTGGCGCTGGTCGATGCCGTAGCTAGCCTCCGGACAGAACCCGCCACCGAGCTGCAGGTTCGCGTTGGCATCGCTACCGGTATGGTGGTCGTGGGCGATTTGACCGGCGAAGGTTCAGCTCAAGAGCAGACGGTCATTGGCGAGACGCCAAACTTGGCTGCGCGCCTGCAGACCTTCGCCAATCCCGGTACCGTGCTGATTTCCGAAAGTACGCACCGGCTCACTGATGGGCATTTCGAGTTCCGCAATCTCGGCCCTGTCGCGCTTAAAGGATGGGCCGAGCCAATGCCAGCCTGGCAGGTACTGGGAACAACCGAAGTGGAAAGCCGCTTCGAGGCACAGCACAAATCTCGATTGGCGCCGCCAATCGGGCGTGACGAGGAAATCGAGATGCTCTTGCGTCGCTGGCAGCACGCCAGGCGTAGCGAAGGTTGCGCGGTGATGCTCACCGGAGAGCCCGGTATCGGCAAGTCGCACATTGCGCTGGCGCTTGAGGAGCGGCTCCAAGGCGAACCGCATATAACGGTGCGCCAGTTCTGCTCGGCGCACCACACCAACAGTGCGCTGTATCCTTTCACCCGCCAGCTCGAACGCGCTGCCCGGTTCGAGCGGGGCGACCCGCCCGCAGAGAAGTTCGCTAAGCTCGAGGCTCTGCTCGTGCGGGCTGATGCCGACCGCGTGTTGCTACCTCTGGCCAACCTTCTGTCCCTTCCACCGAGTAACCGCTACCGTATGCCAGAGCTGAGCCCGCAGAAGCGCAAGGAGCTAACGTTAGCGGCGTTTTTGTCCCAGCTAACTGGCTTGGCCGCAAGACAGCCGGTGTTCGTCATTGTAGAGGATGTCCATTGGGCAGATCCGACGTCGCTGGAGCTGCTCACGATGACCTTGGAACACCTACCCCGGCTTCGGGGGCTGCTGCTCATCACGGCGAGGCCAGAGTTCACTCCGCCGTGGCCAGGTCATGCGCATGTGACGACGATCTCGCTCACGCGGCTGAACCGACGCAACGGGGCGGCGTTAATCGAGCGCGTCACCGCTGGCAAGACGCTCCCGGAAGAGGTAATGGACCAGATCCTCGCCCGCACCGATGGCGTGCCCCTATTCGTGGAGGAACTGACCAAGACGGTGCTCGAAACCGGGCTATTAAATGAACAGGACGATCACTACGTCCTCAACCGTCCTCTCCCCCCGATGGCGATTCCAACGAGTTTGCACGCATCGCTGATGGCAAGGCTCGATCGATTGGCTCCAGTGAGGGAGGTGGCTCAGATCGGCGCTGTGGTGGGTCGCGAGTTCTCCTACGAACTGCTGAGCACCGTAGCCGGGTTGTCAAAAGAGAGACTTGAGGAGGCGCTTGCTCAGTTGGTTCGCTCGGAGTTGATATTCTGCCGGGGCGAGATACCGCAGGCAATCTATACCTTCAAGCACGCGCTTGTGCGGGACGCTGCCTACTCGGGACTCCTGAAGAGCCGACGCGCAGCGCTGCATGCTGCGATCGCGGGTGCCTTCGAGCAACGGTTCCCGGACCTTGTGGAGACTCAACCCGAAACTCTTGCGCATCATCTGACAGAGGCCGGCCTGTTTCAAAAGGCGGAGGCATATTGGCTGCAGGCAGGCAAGAAGGCCGCCATGCGCTCGGCCAACCTTGAAGCCATCGCACACTTGCAGCGGGGTATCGAGGCCTCGGGCCATCTGCCAGAAGGCGCCGGAAAGGATAAGCTGGAACTTGCCTTCCACTTCGCCCTTGGGCCCTGCCTGATCGCTACGCAAGGGCCAGCCTCGAACAAGGCGATGGCAACCTTTGCCCGCGCGCGCGAGCTGTGCGAGCGCCTGGGAGACCCTCCCGAGCAACTCCAGGTGATGTTCTGGTTGACCACTGCGAGCGTAATGCGCGGTGAGTTGCCGGTCGCCGAGGAAACGATCGCGGCCCTGCTCCAGCTCGCCGAAGCGCGCGACGATCTACCGGCGTTGCTCAACGCGATGCGCGGGCAGGCAATGATCCGCCTCTTCATGGGACAGCTTACCGGTGCCCATGAAGCGATTGGACGCGCCTATGAAGCGTTCGAGGCGAGCAGCGAGGACGACAGGCTGGCGGCGCGTTCGGCCGGCCAGGATGCCGGCGTGGCGGACCTGGCGCTGATGTCGTGGGCGCTCTGGCTGCTCGGCCAGCCCGATACGGCAATTGTGCGAATGGACGCTGCCATTCGGCGCGCAGACGCTATAAGTCATCCGCATTCCCAGGCGTATGCCTGTTACTACGCATGCATTCTTCACGCGCTTCGCGGCGAGTTCCTGGTCGCGCAAGGTCATGCCGAACGTTGCATCGCCCTTTCCGAGGAACATGGATTCCGGCAATGGCGCCTGGCGCGCGCCCTTCGGGGCATATGCGTGGCTTCGCTCGATCCTTCACCCAGCGCACTGGGGGAGATCGGTGCCGTCTTGGACGGATATCGCAGCGCCGGTTATCAGCTGGCCATCACCGCGCTCGACGTGTTGTTGTGTCCGCCATTGTTAAATAGTCACGACTACGAGGCCGCGCTGGAGTTGATCGAGCACGGCCTAGCTACAGCTAACCGTAACAGCGAACGAATCCTAGAAGCCGAACTGTATCGTCTAAAGGCACGGGTGCTGGTCGCCCGCGGTGGACCGGCCGTGGAAGCCGAGGCGCAGGCGCTGCTCGACCGGGCATTGAGCACGGGAAGAAGTCAACACGCCAGGACGCTTGAGCTCCGCGCCGCAACGGACCAAGCTGCTCTGTGGATCCATCAGGGCAGACGCGAGGAAGCGCTCAATTTTCTCGCGCCGATTTATGCCAGCTTCACCGAAGGGTTCGAGACGCATGATCTAAAGGTGGCAAAGGTGCTTCTCGATGGGCTACGGTGATCAAGCCGGGACAACGCTTGCGCAGATTTAAATCGCAACGCGATCTGCTTACTTGGGCTTGGCACCACTAGCCGCCCTCTTTAGAGCCGCATAAGTACGATCTCGCAGCTCTAACCAATTCGGGTCGTCCTGTGGATTCTCGTTTATGAAAATGGGCTTGAGCAGCTTGTCGTCTTTACCATTCGCCTTAATCTCGTTTTCCGCTTTGTTAAATGCATCGATTGCTTGTTTAGCGGCGGCGTATCCTAGCGTTATCGAATTTTCGAGATTGCTGTGGTTCCACTTGAAATTGATGTGCCCCGGCACGTGAATCTCGACGACTACGCCTCTCCAAGGCGTTTTCCCGTTCCTCCTGTCCACGGCTGGTTTGTCGAGCATCCCGCACTCGACCGCTTTCTCAAGTATTCCGGCTTCGGCTGCTCTGTCGAGTGTGTGCGCCTCTTTGACGTGATATTTGAAAAGCTTGACGTCATCCTCACCGACCGTTGCCGCAAACAGTTGGCAGAGATTTGCTAGTGCATCGTGAAGATTTTCCGGAACGCGGATTTGCTTCGCATCGACGATCCGGCTCACCCAGATTTCATCCAAATCAGGGTGCTCCTCGAGCAAGCTATCGAAGTTCACAGTATCGACTAACGCCCCTTCGCAATATGTAACTTGGTCGATCTCAACCGTCCCTTCGACGAAGGGAAGAGACGAACACGCACACAGGCTGCGTGAGTCGATAGCTCCCCTGTACTGCTTTTTCTCGTCCTCCTTCATCCGACGATTGGAAAACAACGCCAGCTTCTGTTCGTCGAGATTCCAGGCGTTGTGATAGATGTGTGGCATACCGTCCTTTTTCAGCTCGTCGAAGTTTATGCTCTTCATAAACTCGCTATCCGGATAGTTGATCCTGGATAGGCCGTTGACCTTGGACAAGTACATCAGGGAGGTGAGGTATCGGACAAGTGGATTAGGTGCGAGCACCTTATTGAGTATCCAGTTGTTGATGTCTCCTTCGCGCCATTCCTTGAAGGGTTGTTCACCACGAGGCAGACGATTGAACCAAGCGGACATGTTGCCCTGGATCTGTTCCATCATTTTGTACGGTTGCCATCGGAAATCACTGTAACTTTTGGGATCGGTGACGAAGTCCTGGAAGGCCTTGATGTTGGCGTTCCAATCCGTCCCGAATACGGTGTTTATGGGGAAACGCTCATAGCCTTCATCGTCCCGAAACACGCCGTCCCTGAAGAATTCATAGGTCAGCTCGGCTCTGCTTTTGTTTTCTTTTTTGATTTTTTCTTCATCGAATTGATTGTAGACGATGCCAACCCAGGCGCCGATGCAGGACAACGCCCACACATCAGACTTATCGTCGAACGTCTTGCCGTCCTCAGCAAGTGCTTTCAGAACCCCGATGTGTAGCCCTGCTGCCGGTCCGCCGCCGCCGAGCGTAATCGCTCTCTTCACCATTGGTTCCTCCCATCTATTTTATCGTGTGGCTTATTCTCCGATCGAGTTTCCGAATTGCGTGAAGAGGAAGAGATTAATCGTTTTTGGGATCATTGGAAAGCGCGGTTGAGGTGGATATTCGACGCTTTCTTGGACCTTCGCATCGAACTAGCGCACATACGCTAGGAGCGCGAGGACTTGGTATCGTGCGATTACGTTTGACCCTCTCGTACAGGTGTGAACCAGTTCGCGTTAGATATTAATCGCTGACGGTAGTAGGAGTAGCTGTAGTCCATTTCGTGACTTCCGGTAATGGCGCGTCAGCGAACTCGCTGAGCGCTTCGTTGAGGTCCGCTCTGTACGGCAAGGCGGACCAGATTTGCTCCGGTTGAGTTCTTCGCATTTTGACCCGAAGTCGTCCTTGGACGGAGCATGCGCTGACCTCCATGGAGAGCGCACCTACGATCGATAAAATCCACTCTCTAAGAGAGACGTGCCTTTGCGACCAAAAAACAATCCTACACATCGTCGCGGGCGTTTTGATGGCCCGGCAAATGACGCCCGAGTACCGAACGAACGTAGGTTACAGTCGCCGCGCAGTGAGATCGCCCGCGGCTATGTCGAAGATGTTGGCAAACTGTGAGGTAGTTTATATCCCTGCATTCTTGGCCCACCCTAATGTGGCAGAGGCTTCTTACTTTAAAGGAGGCATCCAATGCTCGCCGCAATCAAATGGAACTCCCGATATAGCGCTCGCGAATGGGTGATGATGGCTGGGGTGCTCGTCGTCCAACTCCGCACACTGAATGCAAACCGACAGAAGGGTGAAAGCAAGCCAAAGCGGCCACTCTGGAAACAGTTCGACGACACTCATCATTGGGACTCAACCGCGGAGGAATGGGTCCCCGACAAGATCAGTGATAGTGCAACGCATTATGCGTCCCGCAGGCCGAGTTCCGAGACTCCCTCTCACTAGTGGGCCTATCGAGCGGTGCGGTCGCGCACAAGTAGCTGGATCGGGATGTGCGTGCCTCTGGCCGCTTGATAGCGATCCAGCAATTGCTTGGGCCGTTTGCCGGCCGCTTTGGTAAACAATCTGGATAACAAGGCCATCGCGCGCGTCGAGCAAGACACTTTCATCTGTCACATGCGTCAACTTGCCTGTCTTTCCCGACCGCATTCGCCGCATTATCGAGGAATGCCCGCCCCCGTCGTAGATGATCAAGGTAGGCGCGCGCCAAGCCGTGCAAAATGGCATATACTCACAAGCCAGTAGTATTAAAGCCTAACGAAAGAATGCCCTTCGGAACAAATGCAACGCGACGTCCTACGTCAGGAGGACGTCGCGATGCAATTGTGCATCACAACCAGAGGGGAAGTTGCTATGAAGCGACGTTCATTGCTCTTGGCATTGTGTTCTTCCGCCTTCATCTCTGCACCGGCACTGGCCGATGAGGTCAAGCAGGAGGCCGAAAAATTAGCCGTCGCCTACACCGACTGCGTCGCCAAGAAAGACGCGGCCTGTGTCGCTGCGCTCTATACAAAGGACGGGGTCCAGATCAACCCGGGCGGTGTGTTTTCCGATCTCAAGACCGTATACGAAAACAACTTCAAGAACGGCACCGATCATATAGAGATCAGAGTCGGCAACATGTCGGTCATCAACAACGATCTGGTCGTTGCCAACGGCGAGACCGACATCTTCGGTAAGGACCCTAAGAGCGGCGACGCCACCAAGGTTACAGTGTTCTGGGGCGCCATCGACATACGTGAAGGCGGCGCTTTAAAAATCCGCCAGTTGACCGTCGGCATGAAGCCGCCTCCAGCTAAGGAAGCCAGCGCCGAGAAGAAGTAGGACGTCATCATGTCGTAAGTCACCACGCGCCCATCCTCTTTGAGGGTGGGCGTTTGATCTTGCTGCACGCGTCCGAAAGCGAAATACGGTTGCCTCGAAATGCACACCGCTCGCGCGATGTCTGCAAGTGGCCCATCCACGTCTCATTGAGGTCCGTTCCATGGGGCTTAGCGGACTGAATATGCTCGCGTTGAGGTTTTCGCTTTTGAACCCGCACCGCACATCGCGCGGCTGGCAGGCGTACTCGAGATTCTGTGGCAGAAGTCATGGCCGGCCAGTCCCAATGTGTTAGTTTGGGGCGAGTGATAGGTTGTCTCTACCTTTGCCGAGGCATCAGACATGAAGCGGCGCGAGTTCATAACGGCACTCGGCGGCGCTGCGGTGTGGCCGCTGGCGGCTCAAGCGCGCAATCTAAAAAGATTTACCGCATTGGATATCTGACGGCTAATTTGAGCAGCTATCCTTGGGTAAACGGCTTCGTTCGCGAATTAAGTGATCGCGGCTATTCGGAGGGCAACAATCTCACCATCGAATGGCGGGAGGCAAAAGGACATTCGGAACTTCTGCCTGGGATGGCTGCCGATCTGGTCCGGCAGAGTGTCGACGTGATCGTGGAACGTTTGAAGTTCGTTCACCGCCGGAATTTGAGGTCGCGTTTGCTTCAATCCTGCGCAAAAGGCAGGATCCGATGATTGATGCGATGACTACCGTCACCGATCCGATGTTCGTCTTTGATCGGAAGAGGATTGTCGACTTCGGAATAGAAAACAAAATTCCGAACGCCCATGAATATCGAGAATGGGTGCAGAGCGGCGGACTGCTTGCCTTTGGTCCTACAATTGATGGAATATGGCGTCGGGGCGCATATTTCGTCGAGAAGATCCTCAACGGGGCAAAGCCAAGTGATTTGCCCGTCGAAGGGCCGAGCGAATTCCATCTTGCGATCAACCTCAAAGCTGCCAAAGATATGGGCCTATCTGTTCCTCAGCATTTGGTCGCGAGGGCTGACGAGTTGATTGTCCGCTAATGACCACCGATTGCAGACCTCCGGGTTGAGGACCGGGAGCATTCCGATGTTCTCGAAGGTCAAGGCGCTCGGCATCGATCTCCCTGCGACGCTGCTCGGCCGAGGTGATTGAATAACGATCTTCTGCGCTGCACGAGTCTGCTGTTGGGCCCATCTCGGACATTCTGACCGGCGCTGATGATGGTCCCCGGAGCTCAAGCGGAAGTAAGCAGCCTGGGACACCAAAGGCCGCTCGTGACCCACTCTAGACGTCATATGCTTCAGGACCGCCTTGCCGTTGAGAGCGTAGCAGCGTCGCGGCGCATAGCGGGGCAGGTGGTCGCCTGCGCTCAGCAGCCCGCGAGATCAAAATGCGAGGGGTACGCGGATATGTCAGTTGGCCGAGGTTTGCATCCAGCCTAGGCCAATGCTACGGGTTTACCAGCGTCCCCTCGTCGGAAACGCGCCACGCTGCCAAGCCGAAACATAGCGTTAGCATCAAGTTGGCCAGCAAGAGCAGGACCGAGGCAAAGTGGCTCACACGCGCCTCGGGAACAGAACGTCCCTCCAGTCCGGAGACAGGTGGATGATTCGAAAAATGCAGCTGTGCTGACCTGGTTGTAGTTTGTAAAGATGCTGGATCAACAGCTTCGAACGGGGAGCGCAGCCATCGAGCGGTTCGTGTGGAGCCGCGGACTTCGCGCCGCGCTGATCGTAGCTAAGAGGCACGGCAGGAGTTATGATCTGTTCCTTCTCGCTCGGGTCATTCGCTTCGAAGGAGTCTGGCGTGATAAAAATCTTACAAGGAATGCTCCTCGCGACCACGGTTCTGGCTGCTGCTAGTGGGGCGCACGCAGCGGGTGGCTGTGGCGAGGGCTGTCATAGGACAACCGGTGGCGCATGTGTCGTCGACGGCTGGGGCACGGGAGCCAAGGTTCGGAACGAATGCCCGGCGACCGCTCGCCCCCGTCCACCCTGCGGCGGCGGGGATTTCATCTGGGACCGCACCAAACAGGCATGCTTCCAAAATAACCGCACCTGGTTCTGATCTCGCGCCCCATTCAGGCGCGCTCTACACAGCGCAATCTGATCTCAGTGCGATGGCCTCAGAGCGGGTGACAACGAGTTCAGACGGGAACAGCTTGGCCCTTATCTCGGCCAGTGCGTTGCTTCATGGCCCGCTGTCGGCGCCGGCGCTGACGGGCTCGGTTCACGTGCTTCGGATCAGGTGCGGACCTCCAGGCACGGGAGCCGGATAGGGCTGGACTGCTATGATGGTTGTGCGGCCCTGCCGCTGGCTTACAGCTCAACTGCGGACTAGCCGTCTTGGCAGGGAATACCGAAGTTGTCACAAGCGAGAGCGAATGACTCTTTTGCTTTTGTATCCTCGAAGCAAAAGCGAGTGCCGACCTCTGCCTGATCGATCCACCAATCGACGTTACTGCCTTTTGCGATGCGGGAGGCTTCGCCGCGTAACAGGTCCAGTTGTCTTCCCGCAGCACGAACAATCAGGCAATTTTTCTCTTTGGGCATAATACCTTCTCCAATGGCACAGGACGCGAAGTCATTGGTACTAAGAGCCGTGATCACGAAGGCCGCAGCAGGGGGACTGCTGCTGCGGCCCGCGCGGTCAAAAATTCCGGGTCAAAAACGACTAGGTGAAATATGCAGCCAGCCCCGGTGCGATGATCGTACCGCAGCATCTCTGGCTCGCAATATGATCAGTTTCACAATCGGCAGAAGGCTTAACGTGCATCAGTGCCCCGGCTCTCAGGTCCATGGGGATCGGGAACATTCGGCAATCTGGGTGCGTTCGCCTCCAGCTCCGGGCGATGTCTCGGAGCGGACGCGTAGAACTTCCGGCCTCAGGAATCATCTGCCTGGGGCCGGCTTTTTCCAGGACCGTCTTGGCGCCCAGTTTGATTTAGCGGTCGCCTATGTCAATTTGGCAGATGAAAGGGTGGCGGTCGGAAGCTATCCGGGATATGTTGGCAATTCAGCGGAAGCTGGCGCACTGAGAGACGACCCCGGCTTGGGGGCTTGAGGGTTGATGCCGGGGCCGCTCCGCCAGCTCGAAGAAGAGAGCTAACAAAACCTGCAATTTTTCCTCTGCGCGTTCGTTCCTCCAACGAGCGCTCGATCTCGCAAACTGCGGCGGCTTGCCGGTGCTAAAATCCGGTCTGACCTGAGCCCCTCGGTTGCCGCATCCGGCGCATACACAACGCGCCTCGATATCAGACAGGCGAACATCGTCCGACCAGCGAGCGGCGCTGAGTGCAACGTTGTGGCCGGAGTGGCAGCAGACCAGGACACCGCGTAGGCCCATCTCGCGCATCTCGCCGAAGGTGATCTTGAGCGCTCGGCCGTCGGCGTGCGTTGGCGTGTGGCGTCTAGCAGGAGGGGACATGCCACCATCAAAGCGGAAGTACCTCGCAACCTATTGAATGCTCCGACGTAGCCGCCCTAACCGGGCCGCTTTTTCGTTGTGTCGGCTCGGTTTGACCCGACGGGGGGCACTTCCCCATCTAGCCATTCCTGCTCCTCGGCTAAAGCTCGCCACGCCTCTTCCATGCGCCGGTACCGCTTGTAAGCCGGACTATTCTTAGATGGTTCCCCTTCAGCGAGCGTTGCGCAGTTGTCTGCGTTCTCTTTGTAAATCTCTGATGGCTTCATCATCGGCCTCCTGCGTAATGCTTAGGAGAGGAGTCTGAAAGAAATGTGGTTTCGCCCGTCCCAGTTCGAGACGTGAAAGTAACCGGCTAGAAAGCTTCAGCCGTTGTGAAGGCATCGCATTGGGGGATCACAAGGTTCTACCCCGACTGTCAGGACGGCCGGGCTGTGAAGGACGAACACGGGGAGGAAGACCCGAGCGCCGCAGAAGTAAAGCATGAGTCGTTTCTGGTGGTCGCAACGAACTGCTCCGCGAAGGAGCGCTAGCGCTTCGATTTACTCTTGCTCTTCTTCGCGGTCTTCTTAGACGCAGAATTCTTGGTCGCCTTCTGTGGTGCGGCTTTCTTAGCAGCCTCCTTGGGTGGCGTTTTAGCCGGCTTCTTGGCAGACTTCTTCGCCGCGGATACTGTCTTCTTTGTACGAGCAGCTGCGACCCGTCTGTTAGCTCTCATAGGGGCAGGAACGCGCTTCTTCTTCCGAGTGATGATCGGCGGCGGAACAGCGGCAGCATCGGTCGCTTCAGGAATGTAGACTTGCTCGTTGGTCACTCCGGCAACCGCTTCTGGATCGGGCTTCATAGCATCCGCGGCTGCAGTCGAGGCGGTGTCCACGATCTCTTTTACAGTGTCTGAAATTCGTTCGACTATTGATTTTTTAGCCATGGGAGGCTCCCTGAGTCGGGCAGGATATCTCATTTTTGCGTCGGGAGGGATTGGTGCCGTTCTGGCATCTCCGAGGATTCATTCGAAAGAGGGAAGCGGGATTTAGCGCCCGTTCTATCAAATGATACACCAGCTAGTTATTGCCGGAAGCAAGATGGCAACGGCGCGCTGCTTCGGTGGCACGTCGGGCGGCCCCGGCGCGTCCGGCGCCAGCCCCGGGACGACCGGGGTCGTTCCCCGTGCGCAGCGCGGACCAAAAATTGTGGCTGGTCGACGATCGAATGCCGGATGCGCGGCAAATTCGTACGGCCATCACCTCAGCGGCATCTCCGCTTCGCACGGCCGAAACTAGGCTCAAGGCCGCAACGAAGACGGACCCGGCATAGATAAAGAGGCAGATCAAGAACGCCGCCACAATGCTCACGAGCCATCTTATGGACCGGCAAATCAGGGTGGAAAGGGCATTGTTCCAAGATGCGATCGGCAAGGACCTTTGACGCCTCTTGCGCGGCTGTCACCATGGATCGATCTGTTCGTCAAGGTCGCGCTTGGAGCGGCTCAGGGGGAAGCCCATCATCCATCGGGGAATGGCTCAAGCAAGGTCCGATCGATTTGGTTGTCGTTGTCAGGAGGGCTGAGAGCTCCTGCGTTCCAGCTTGGTGGCGTGAGGCGGCGGAATGGGACAGAGAGGGCGCTCGGTTTGCGACTTCGAAGGCGGCGCGAAGTAGGGCGTGTGAAGCGAAATGGGGGCACACCGCGGGCGTGACGCTCTGCTTCGTCGACCAGACCTCGAAGATCTTCCAATTCTGAGAGCTGAGAAGTGAGTTCGCTAAGTTGTTCGACGTAAAGGATTGCGCGAGAGCCTCGCATAAATGTCCTCCCCAGCACAAAAAAGGCACTATCGGACGGCGTCAGAGCAAAAGATCGCGAGTAGTAAAAGTAAAAGACTACCACAGGTAAAATAGCTGACTGATACGTCAGGCTCACTGCGTCAGGGTGTCGCGCTTGAGCCGCGGTCCGGTCGTTGGGCCGTCCGCCGGCCGGCACGAGCTGCTCGGTCCGAACGACCGGGATTTCGTTGCCCGTCGTCGTACTGATCGCTTGCGATCTGCTCGATGGTCTACCGATGCCTTTTGACCGTGCCGGCAATATCATTCGGATCGGCGCGGTCGGCGGCGGCACGTTCGCGCAAGGCTGTCCATTCGACCCTGCAACCAATACGGTCCTCGGCGCCGAACATCGTGAATAGAGCTTCAGGCGCCCCTCAGCGAAATCGCCGGATGGGTCAGGGGTAGGGGTATTTCGAACTCCGGACTCGGGGCCGCGAGATGCCAAGTATCGACTCCGCCCGTCGATCCTATTTTGCTCTTTCAGGGGATAGCCGGCCAAGGTTGTGGCGCCATCTCTCAGGAGAATGCGATACAATCGAAGCGGGAATCAGCTCAACCAGGTCCGACGGAATATTGCGATGACCAGAACTTTTCCTGCCGTCGGCCTATTTGCCGGACCGACGTTGGCGCAGGAAGGGCGACTGCCTTTCTGTGCCGAGCAACAGTCGTAGAAGCTCCTGCAGCTCCACATTGCTGCACGAGGCATCGGTGAGCGGCGAAGATCCGCTCACCGTGCTTCCGGGGTGCTTCCGGCGCGAATTTTGCGGAGAGCACGATGGAGGTAAGTGTTTGAATTAGCTGGTGCTGCCAGACAGGATTGAACTATGATCACAATCCTGCTTTTCATTGATTTTATTGATGTTTTCGGTCCGGCGATCTGTTTTTGTGTGGCACTCTTGCGTGGCGCCGTAGCACTGAAATTAGCTTAGAGCAGCCGCGATTGCATCACCTTTATTCACGTCGAATGTGACATGAGCAGTCTCGGCGCGAAGGTCGATTTCAGGACACCTGATGGCCCTCCCGCTGCATCGAACCCGCGCGGCTGCCTAGGGAAGTTAGTGGCTTCCATCGACTATCAGATCGGCAGGCCAAACTGCGGCTCTGCCAAGCCCTCCCCTTGCAGCGAGGAGAGTGAGACGTCCAACAGCCGGACCAGCCTGGGAAGCGGCATCGCGTTTTGAAGCAGTGCGATGGACAGCGCTCGAGGTCGTCTCTGCTCGAGACCACCACGGAGACAGACCGCTGCGGGTGATGATCCCGAAGTCCTTGAACTTTATCTTCAGCGTGTCCGTCCGGCCCGGTGCGCCCTTGTCCTCGCAGTGGGGCTTAGACTGATCCCGGATACGCAATCAGCGGGCCCGTACTCGCCGAACAGGCCGAAAGGCTTGCCACGGAAGCCTCCGCAGGATCATATTCGAAGTTCTCCTGAGTTAGCCAGCGCGTCGAATCCCTTCAGCTAAATTCTCTGCACGGCTCCTGCGTCTCGAACCCGATGCCGCGCTCCATTCCCGCCTGTCCGGGTTGCAAGAAGCCGAAAGTTGCAATTGCAACGCGCCCTCGACGTGGCGCTGCTTCAAATGCGAATCCGCCGGCTGATTCCGCTCTGTGCCTCCGGCATCGCACCCTCTCCCCCGGCGTTCCTGGAGAGTGCTGCTTTCAGCATATTCTCAATTCTCATTTTCGATTTCTTCGAGGGGCACTGCTGGCACTCTTGATTCCCGGCCGAGTTCGTGGAGCGGGTGAGAGTGATCTCATCACAAACGGTCTTTGAGGTGGCTGCTGGCGCCGGTGCCTCAGGCCTCGCCCGGTCCGGAGAAGATCGATGGCGGTGGCGTTGTGCGCGGCCCCGGGAGCGGCCGCTCGCTTGCTCCGGACCGGGACGCCGGCTTGCCCTTCGCATCGTATCGCTTGGCGAGATCCAGCAACCGACGGCGGGTGAACGGATCGGCCTTCGGGGCGATGGCGCGGACCCGCTGCGCGAGACCCTGGTAGAATTCCTGCTCCATGACGCACCTCGCAACATCACTGCTCTCAGTTGAGTAGGCTACGGTTGCGAAGTCAAGAAGAGCCGACGCACCCGCGCAACTTTCTGCGACCGACTTGAGATCGCAGTGGCGAAGGACGTTGATGGGCAGCGCGCGGAATCAGATGGCAGTGTCCTATCCATTCCGGAAGGCTTGCCCGGCCGGCCGATAACGGCTGCTTCCGATGAAACCGTGAAGGGGAGGCTGCGGTTCAGCGGATTAGACTCGCACTGAAAATGCAAGCGCCATTTCAGAACTGGCCTGGCTTCAAACAGATACGTCTCGCGTAAGTCGTTGCGCATGCAACCCCGAAATTATTGGACGAATGATGGCGAATATTTATGTCTCGCGATTCCGCAGAGGATTTGAGCATTCCGGCATCTGGAAAATGATCAACTTCGGGAGGAGAAGGACGGCACCCATCCGAAGGTCAAATGAATAGCCTCGATCCGATTTCAGTCATGTTTGTTCGTCAAGAATTCTTCGTACTTTCTCCGCCAGACCGCGAAAGGTAAATGGCTTGCTCAACAAGTTGACCCCCGCATCAAGTCGACCGTTGTGGACTATCGCATTCCGTGTGTAGCCCGTCGTGAACAGCACCTTGATCATTGGATGCAACCTTCTAGCCCGATCTGCGATGTTACGTCCGTGAAGGCCATCCGGGAGCACGACGTCGGTGAAGAGAAGATCGATGGTGCGAGATGATTCAAGGAAAGCAATCGCTGATGCCGCGTCGGCTGCTTCGAAAACTTGATATCCGAGATCGCGGAGCACACCGGATGAATACGCGCGCAAATCGTCATGATCTTCCACAACGAGGATGGCCTCATTCCCCCGTAACATTGTTGCTGTCGGAATACTGCGATCTTCCTGCTTGTCGGGTTCAGTCTTGGACCGAGGAAGATAGAGTTTGACCGTCGTGCCATGCCCCGGTTCGCTATAAATCCTAATGTGGCCACCCGTCTGTCGCACGAACCCGTAAACTTGACTTAGCCCCAGCCCAGTTCCTTTGCCGACCTCCTTAGTCGTGAAGAACGGCTCGAACACGCGATCCAGGGTTGCCTTATCCATTCCGGTTCCAGTGTCGGTGACAGCAACCAAAACGTATTGGCCGGGAGGCACGGGTTCTGGGAGTGCGGCAACATACTCATCATCCAGCCAGGTGTTGCCGGTCTCGATTGTAAGTCGTCCGCCGCCGGGCATTGCATCCCGCGCGTTAACCGCCAGATTGAGGATGCCATGTTCTAGTTCCGATGCGTCAGCAAAGGCGCTCCACAAACCGGCATTGCCAACTATCTCGATCCTGATTTGCTCTCCTAAAGTGCTCTTGAGCAGTTCGCTCATTCCCCCGAGCAAGCGATCTACATCAATGGACTTTGGATCCAGCGGTTGGCGACGTGAAAAAGCTAGCAAGCGGGCGGTGAGTGTGGCCGCGCGCTGGGATGCATGATGCGCCATCGCCTGCGCTCGCATGATGCGCCCAAACTGTGGCGCATCGGACATGCTTGCGATCTGCCGTCCGATCGTATCAAGACCACCCATGATCACCGTAAGCAGGTTGTTAAAGTCGTGTGCAACACCGCCGGTAAGCTGACCGATGGCCTCAAGCTTTTGAGCTTGGCGCAGCGCTGCTTCGGCCTCCGTTCGACGCGCGATTTCTTCCGCTACACGCTGTTCCAGCGTCGCATTGAGTTGCTGTAGCTTTAAGGACGTAGCGGACACATCTTTACGCGCACCATCGAGTGCTCTCGCAAGATGCGTTGCGTGAGTAGCCGCCTCCGTGGCAGAACTTGCGCGCGCTAGGGCCATATGAACCCGCGCTTCAGTCTTTAGTAGTTCAATTAAAAGCGGAAGGCTCGATTCGATATCATTCCAAGGGATAGACAAGTTCCTGCCGACAAATACCAGGATTGCCGCAGGGGTCGAACGAGCGACCGCGGGAACGAGCGTGTTAGCGTCGGGAAATGCTACCTCTCCGAAGAACTCACAGCAGCTTGATGCTTGCTTCAAAAACGCTCGCCAAGACGGGCCGCCAGGCAGGCGCTGGTCAAATCCCTGAGCTGGCGTAAAACTCCCCGTTTCTTCATCCTTCAAGAAAATGAGGAAAGCATCGCCTCCCATAAACTTGGCTAATCGCGCGGCAGCTTCTCGCCTCCCGTTGGCGTTGGCAAAACCACTTAAAAGATGAGCCCCGTCATCCTTCAAGTGACCTACTCGGGAAATACGCAAACGACTGCAGTGCAGTTGTGAAAGCCACTGAACTGCCCCTCCGCTCGGGCGATTTGACCGTGGGTGTTACACCCCGTCAACGGCACTTCCGAAAATCGTTCTTGCAGGCTTGAGAGTTCCAACCCGAACTCGTCTCCCATACGGAGGCGAGTAGCGACGCAATCAAAGAAAAGGGCCGCCGCTGGGGGGCCGCCTAATGCATCCAAAGCAGCATTTGCAGCCTGCTTCGCGGCAGAAACTGCGGATGCCGTGCTAGTCTTCATAATTCTTACAACTGAACCAACGGGGACCTCAGCGGCGCACACAACTGCGCCTTCCTCATCCACAGCCAGAGGAACACGCAAGCGATGTTCAGCTCCGCTATCAACCCCAATAATATTGTGCAGGAAGAATGGTAACGGTTCTTTCCGATCCAAGTTCTGATGAGTCTCTTCCGCGTGTTCTACGAATGCTTCGATCGCTGGAAACCCATCAAGGCTTATCACTTTCATGCCGTCGCTCGCCGTGACGCGATAGGCTCGGGACGCAGGTTTCCAGCCGTGACTAACACCCACGCCGATCGGCTTCGAGGAGAGAATCTCCAATGCCACCGCGGCGTCGGACAAAACTTCTTCTCCACAAAATACAGTGGTCTTTTGAAATTGAGCGTTGTCCCCCGCTCCTCCACCAAAAAACTGATACTGACCGGCTGTAGCTAACGTCAACTGATCTACTAAAATATCAGCATGCCCAGCTAGAGCATCAGCTAGAACGAGAGCAGCCCGAAACGGAAATCGTCCGGGCGGTGTTGGTGTAAACCTCGAAACTATCTCCTGGGCTGCCGCAGTGGCATCCATCGCGAGGTTACGTCCAACACTATATGAGAAGACCACATCGTCGCCCACCAACCCCAGTGCACACGCCAAGCCTTGACCACTGCTCACATTCGTAAACTCGCCGGCAGATGAAGCTCCAACAACGATGGTATCGGGCAGCTCCTTTTTTATGGCAGAAAGTATCGCTCCGTGGTCATGCTGAGGAGCTGCAAATAACACCAAGGCAGCAGGCGGTGTGCTTAGGGATCTTCGTATTTCGGTGGCCAGAAATTCGCCTGCAGTCGAGCTATCGCTCGAATCCGTCGAGACTACCGACGCTTTCATTGTTTCCCCCACTTAGACAACAGCAGTAAACAACCTCCGAAAGGATAAGTTCCAAGTAGCTCGAAAATATCAAGGGGCCTCGAGGCGGCAAAGTGACGTAAACCTTTTGGGGCTTTTACTCTGCAATCTGCCAATTCTCACCGTCGGTAATCAAAGGTTTAAAGCCGAAGTTGGTTCGGGGTGTCGTAACGCTTTAGTCGGGACGCTTTCCTTCTGGCGACCCAAAGCGGACAGCTATCCGCGATCGAGCCGTGGTCGGCTGGACCTTTTTTCGGAGCGGCGGCCTGATGCGAATGTCTGCTGTCGGGCCGACGAGAAGTGGTCAACCGAACGGCCGACCGACGCGATTGACCCGAAGCGGACATCGCGAATCCTGCAAGTGCTGCTCCTGTCGCCTTTCCGAGTATGATCTTGGAGGTTACAATGACTCATTATTATCGTGCCTCGGAGCGGAAATGAAGTAGCGCCCCTTCATGGCTCTTGATGGCCGTGCAGCTTCTTGATGGCCGTGCAGCTGATGGCGGTGCGGGTCCATGAATGTGATCGGCGCAACCATGGGAGCGCCTCCGGAAAACGCCAATCCGCCCGGACGCGCGAAGGCGTCGGCGGCTCTCAGAGGATCAGATCGTGTTGGAAGGGTAGGTGTCCGCCCTGGCCAGCAGCCTCCTGGTCGAAACGCCAACCCTCCGGCGCCGCATCGGCCGGATGGGGCCATGCGGCCGCGGCGGAATCGTGCTCCGGATTGAGGGCGGCGACGGGGATCGAGGAAGCGACTGCCGGGGCCGTCGAGCTGGCATGCTGCTGCTCCGCACCCGCCTCGAAATGGAACGCGGGCTCGGCCCGGTTGTGAAAGCCTTCGTCGTCGGCGCCCTGAATGACCACGGTCACGACCTGCGGCGTGCCGTCGATCGTGGTCACGGTGAAGGTATCGGTCAGCGCGTCGCAAGGCCTCAAGGCCTGGACCTCGGGGTTCTCGGGGTTGAGCACATATGTCCACGTGCCGCAGGTCGTCATCGTGAAACTGCCGTAGCCGTGGTCGCTCGCCTGCGGGCATGTCGTGGCCGTGAAGGTGTCGTCGGGATTATCGACGTCCCTGTCGGACAAGGTGCCGCTGGCGCGTGGCGGGGGCTCGCAGGAGTTTCTTGGCTCGGTCACGCGTCCGCAAATATCGCCGCAGACGACCGCGGCGTCGTTGCTGCCCTCGATGGTGACGGTCACCGTCTGTGCCGTACCGTCCGCGGCCCTCACCGTGAAATCGTCAGTCAGCGATTGACCTGCGTTCAGCGCCTGCACCGCGCAGTTGCCGTTGTCGAGCGCGAAGGTCCAGTGCCCATCCGCGGTCATGGTGAAGCTGCCGTAACCGTGGTCGCTCGGCTCCGGACATTTGACGGGATCGAACGCGTTCGACGGGCCGTCGACGTCGGTGGCGGTCAAAAGGCCGCACGCGGTTGGGAGGCCCTGCGCGGAATTGTCGACTCCGCCAGCTTCGACCACGCGACCATGCGTGTCCCCGGAGATGACGGCCGGATCGTCGGCGCCTTGGATGGTCATCGTGACGACCTGCGGCGTGCCGCCGATGGTGGTCACGGTGAAGGTGTCTGTCAGGGTCTGGCACGGCGTAAGCGCCAGCACCGCGGCGCTGGCGGAATCCAGCGCGTAGGTCCAGTGCCCGTCGGACGTCATCGTAAAGCTGCCATAGCCTTTGTCGCTGGCATGCGGAGAACTCACCGCCGTAAACGTGTTGGCCGGATCGTCGACATCGGTGTCGGCGAGTTTGCCGGTCGCGGTTGGGACGTCGTGCGCCATGGCCGCCGCCGCAATTGCGGCGGCAGTCATGGCGATCGTGGCGACGGATCCGCCGGTCTCGCCGCTTATCGCTGCCGCGTCGTCGGTGCCGGCGATGTCGATCGTGAAGGTTTGGCTTGCCGAGGCAAAGCCGTCGGACGCCGTGATCGTGAAGCTGTCGGCGTTCGGCGCCTTCAGCGCGTTGATGGCGTCGTTGTTCGGTACGTAGGCGTAGGCGCCGGTCCCGCTGTTCAAGTACAGGATTCCGAAGGAGCCGGCCTTCTCGACGTCGTAGCTTGCGCCCGCGACGGTGAAAGCGCCGATCGCGCCGCCCGCGATGCCAAAGGTTGGGGTCGTGCCGGAGCCGAAGCTCGTGGCCGAGAAGCTGCCGCTGCTCGCCGAGAACTCATCGAACGCGACTGTGTCGATCTCGACGGGGCCCGACCCGAGCGTCAGTGTCGGTGGCGAATGGATCAGCGGCCCATCCGACACGAAGCTGGCCGGCACCACCAGCCCGGGAAGGGCATGTTGTGGACCGGGCCCGTCGGGCGCCTGGAAATCGATCGGCTGCAGCGTCTGATCGACCGCTTCGCCCGGAGGCGTGCCGGATCCGGACGGCCCATGGTCCTTCGAGTAGTTGTCGAGCACGTCCTGCTGCCGGCTCTGCAGGTCCTCCATCCGCGAAGCGTTGTTGGCGACCTGCGCGAAGCTGACGGACGATCCGGTCTTGCTGAGGATGACCGTCTGCCCGGGATCGTCCACGATGATGTGGCGCGGCACCGCCTCCTTCGTGATGAGTTCGAAGGTGCCATGCTCGAACCCCTTGTAGGTGATGGAGGCGTCGTCGAACAACGCGAGATCGGGATCGGCGGCCCACGCTTCTTTCAGAGCCGAAAGGATCAACGCGACGAAGGACAGCCCTCCGGCCCATCCGAGTCTCGCGACAACCGCCGACTCTACAGCGCGCCCCCTGCGTTGGTTCTGCGCCGGCCAAAGACCGGTGAAGACACGTGCGAGCGACATCTTGAATGCCTCGCATGCTGCCCGCTTCCGCCGAAGCGGCCGGACCGACCGATCGCGTGTGTGTCCACCCGCCGAGGTCCGGTTCTGCGCACCAGACTACGCTTTGTCGTCCCGAGACCCCTTCACGAAATGTTGACTGGGTGCGCGCAAATGCGCTCTTTTGTTGGCGCTGAGCGGTCGGGACCATCGTCCGTTGCGACTAAAGAGTGGCGCTCGCAACATGCGGTATGGTGCGCCGGGCGCGCTCTGCCATCATTCCGCCGAAGCGGGCTCTTCACGGATGGGAGCGGACGCATGCACGGACTAAGGACGGTCGCAGGACTTCTCTGCCTTTTGCTCGTTGCAGTGGCGTATCCGCCTGCGCCGCTTCGGGCGCAGGACGTCAAGCCAATCGGCAAGGTCGTGACCGTCGCTGGCAAGGCAGTGATCGAGCATATCGATGCCGCGGTTGTGCAGGCGAGACTGTCCGAGAACGGGGCCAGCGCGAAGGTCGGCGATCCAGTCTATCGGGGCGACGTCGTCAGGACGGGCGCCGACGGGCGCCTGGGTATCAATTTCGCCGATGGCAGCTCCTTCAGCCTGTCGAGTAACGCCAGCATGGAAATGAGCGAGTTCGTCTACGATCCGGACGGCAAGGACAATTCAACCCTGATCAGCCTGACCAGAGGCACCTTCACCTTCGTCGCCGGCAGCGTCGCCAAGACCGGGAGCATGAAGGTGGACACGCCGGTGGCGACGTTGGGGATCCGGGGCACCACGCCCCACATCGAGATTTCGGACGACGGCACGGTCAAGTTCGCCACCCTGATCGAGGAGGGCAAGGATGCCGTCATGAAGCGGAAGGCCGGTCCGACCGTTGCGCCTCCCCGGCAGCGGAGGGCCGACCGCGCTCTCGGCATCTGCCGGGGATGCTGAAGGTCTTCGGGACGGCGCTAGTTATGATCCTGCTGCTGGCCGCCCCCGCGTCGGCGCAGAAGCCGGAAGGTCAATTCCGGAACGTCGAGCTCTGCAACGCCGCCTCGTCCCCCGACCGGAGGATCGAGGCCTGCTCTGCCTTCATCGCAGCCGGCCGTGGCGGGCCACAGGCCCTGGCCATGGCCCACAACAACCGCGGCATCGCCTACGCGGCGAAGGTCGACTACGACCGCGCTGTCGCCGACTTCGAGGCGGCCATAGGCATCGATCCGACCTTCGCCAAACCCGTCAACAACCGCGGCGCGGCGAGACTGAGGACGGGCGACTACGACGCCGCGATGGAGGATTTCGACCGAGCCATCGCCCTCCAGCCGGCATACCCCGGCGCCTTCGTCAACCGCGCCGAGGGCTGGCTGAAGAAGGGCGATCTCGTACGCGCCGAAAGCGACTACACCGCCGCGACTCGTCTGAACGCCGACATGGAAGTGGCTTGGAGCGGCCTTTGCTGGATCCGGGCGAGCACGGGCGACCCGCAAGGCGCGGTGGAAGCCTGCGACAAGGCGATCGGGTCGGGCGCGCATACGGCTGCGACCTACGATTCCCGCGCGCTCGCCCACCTCAAGGCTGGACGGACCGATGCGGCCATCGCCGACTACGACGCCGCGCTGCGCATCGACCCCACGCTCGCCACCGCGCTGTACGGTCGCGGCCGGGCAAAGATCCGCCGCGGCGAGACGGCTTCGGGAGAAGCCGATGTCGCGGCCGCGAAAGCTGTCCGGGGCGACATCGCCGAGGAATTCGCGCGCTACGGCGTACCGTAGTCCGTCCTCAACGCGTGCCCGTCGGAGAATGCCATCTCTCCCCTACCGAGAGAACCTGAGCTGCAGCAGTCGAGCAGTTTTTGTATTGATTTTTCCCTCCAGCGAGCGACACCCGAAAAATGCTAAACGGTTCTGCTTCCTACAAAACCGATAAGCAGACGTACGAAACAGAGCCAGATGGCGAACTCATCAGCTTTCGAGCCAAAACAGGGTCAGTTGATCGACTGATAAGCTTTCATACGAAGCGGAGTCAGTTGGCCAACTGATAAGGTAATACGCAAAATCTTATCAGTGCTCCGCTGGTCCGGAATGTGGACGAGTACGTATCCCGCCTACCCGAGGATCACCGCTCCTCCAAACGGGAATGACCAAGGCGTTGAGGATTCTAAAATTTTCGGTGGGGTGAGGCGCGGTTGACGTGACTAACTACGGTTACAAGCTACAGATTTGCTCGCCGCTGCGAGACCACCGCGGCACGTCCGGCCGACGAGCGTGCAGGTCGGCGGAAGGCCGGGATGTGAATCGGCATCGAAGCATGCCCCCTCCAATGTGATGTGAATCAGAGACTTATCGTGCCGATCAGCGGGGCCACGCCGATTCACACCACGGCTCAAGGCTCAATTCGCGCTTCAATAGTCTTCGCGCGCGAATTCGGAGGTCCCGCGCCGAAGCTCGCCGGCGCAGAACATATCGGCCAGCGACACCGCCAGGGTCACGTAGCCGATCCGGCCAGGCCGCGATATCCGCTCAGGCGAATTGAGAATATCGGGAAAGCTGAAAGAAGGACTCCGCTTCGTAGGACGGATCGGTGGCCAGTCGGGCAAGCCTTTGCCCGATGGCAGGCGCGAACTTCGCACCGTGGCCTGAACACGCGGAGCAGACGATTAGGCGGGAATCCGGCCAGCGATCGATGATGAATTCCTCGCCCGCATCGGGCAGGCGGTCGGCGGGCACGGTGTTGGTGTAGAGGCAGACGTCTCGATCGATGATTGGCCCGGCCGCGCCCGGGACAAGGGCCGCCAACGCATCGCCGACCGGGCGGAGTTCGGCCTCGGTGGCCTGCGGACCCCAGTCGTCGGGGCCGACCACGGGCCCGTGGTTGTGAGGCGCCGCTTTGACGCCGCGCTGTTCGAAGTCCGGAAAGCCGTAGACCACGTCGTTCGGACCTCGGTCCAGAATGAAGATCGGGAAACGACCGAGCGCCACAGTGTCAGGGCGGGTCGGCTTGAACCAGCCGACCGCCTGTCGGGTCACGTTGAGCAGCGCGCCCAGTGTCGGGAGTGCGCGACCGAGCCATGGACCCAGCGCCAGAATCGCGCGCTCGGCGAAGAACTCTTCGGTCACCGTGCGGATCGATACGCCGTCGTGGTGCGGCGTGAAGCTCGCGCGTTCCGGAATCACACGGTTGCCGGCGCGTGAGCGCATCAGTCTCATGACGACACCGGTCCGCAGTATCGCGCCACCGTCTTGTACTACGACGTCCCAGTCGTCGGGCAGGGCGAAAGCCGGAAATTCCTTGTTCGCTACGGTCGCGGTCAACATCGGATCAGGGCGCCCTTTCGCGATCGCGGCCGCGCGTGACGACGCCACCATCGCAGAGCCGGGGAGGCCTGCCTCCAAAACAGGGGTTTCCGTCAGAACCGTTTGACGGCTTTCGGCCTGCAGCCGGATCCAACCGGCATGAGCCTCGTCGCTCAGGCTGGTGTAGTTGGGGTTTTCGAAATTGAAGCGACGGAAAATTCGACATGAACCATGTGACGAGCCTCGATCCGAACCGGGTCCGACAGGGTCGAAGCCGAGCGCATCGACGCCGGCATCCAACAATGAGTTGAGCGCTGCTCCGCCCATGAGTCCTAGACCCAGCACGGCGACTTCGCATTTTCGCATGAAGGCCTCGCGAGCGATGCTACGACTCGCCGATCATCCTGATGATTTCGCGGGTTTACAAGGTCTACGGGAGGGCGATTACGTAGCGAAAGGGACCGCGGGGCGACAGCGGGCCAGATCCGAAAGTCTGAATAGGAGCCGCAGTCAACGGCGCCCGTCTCCATAGCTTTAGTTTCGGCCGCAGGAGCAGGTCGGTCGCGGCTTAGCGCGACCATGGCCACGATAACGACGGTTGCGGTTTTATAGCTTGCGGTCTGGCAATTGGCGCCGGCTTTGGCGCCTGGGCAACATTGGCCGACTGCCGTGGACGCGGCAATGGTACTTCCTGCATGACCTGTGGCTTTTCTGGGATTGCGTTCGTACCTTCAGGCATCATCTCCTTTGGTGCTGAGGCGTTCGCCGTGGCGCGGGCGAGTTGCTCCTGGTTTGCGTTGAGGCGATCGGTGAGCGTTTGACTTTCGCGGGCCATCTGGATCTGGATCCCTTTGACATCGTCGATGACACGGCTGTTACGTGCGAGTTCTTCCTGGCCTGTCTTGAGTTGGCGCGCCACATTTTCATTGTCGTGGACCAATTTCTCTTGCGTCACGTTAAGCTGTTCGACTGCTTGCCTCAAGGCAGCGAGATCGCGCGTCATCGACTGCAGCTGCTGCGTCAAGTCGGAAACCAGGGCGATTGCAGACGGCGCCGCGTCTTTCGGCGCCGCAGCATCTCGGGGGCCCCGCGTCAGGGGTGCAGGGTCCGAAGGGGCCCTCATCGCCGGTTGTGCGGAGGACGACCACCACCACCAAGCAGCAAAGGACACAGCCAACAGAGAGCAGACGAAGGCCACGTGGGGCTGTTTCGTCGGTTGATGGTTCGTTGCCGGTGCGCGAGACGTCTCCATGGTCGGCTGGACCGAGGCACCGTCTTCCGCCTTGCGCGTCAGGTGCGAAAGCTCCTCCGCGATCTGCCGTTCCGCGACGCTGTCGTCCCGCGTGGAAGCCATTTGGTGCTCCATGTGAACCCTTGACGATGGTGCTGACTTTCGTTGTTTAGCACAGTTTTAGCCTGTGCGCTCGGGCCCAGCGCTGCGCGCGAAGGCGCCGTCGGCAAATGAGTCCGATCGCCGAAAGTTCGAGGCTGATCGAGGCAGGAAAAAGCGCCTAAACTCCAGAGCGGCGTGTGCTTATGCCGATGTATGACGTCGAATGGCAGGCTCGCGTGTCTTGCAGCGGGCGCACTCAACCTCCAGCCAGGCGAGTCCGCCACTAAGCATTGATCGATCGTCGGGCAGGGCTGCGCAGGGCCCCCGTAGCATTCCATGCGGACGGACCAGGCTTCCGCCTCCGCCCGTCGGCTTCTCGAACGGCCTCCTGGGCGCGCTCGCGGGCTCCTTGCGCATCATCATCGCGCCCATAATCCGGCCGCTCCAGACTACCTCTCCACACTTTTCGCGGAGGATTCCGCAGGTGGCTTGTGAGGCTAACCGTCAGCCGGGAGCCCCACACCTCACTTCGGGTCAAGCGCGACTGAGCCTAGCGGCTCCCGCGATCTAATGTGTCAACGTGGCTCGAACCGTAGAAGTGACAAGCTCCGCGCGGAAAAAACGCAGAGCGCTTTCGCGGAAGGGGGCGAGCTACTGGTCCCTGGTTCTCGCCGCGCCGAGGATATCCACTCCTCCAAACTCTGGGCGCTAAGCTTTCGCGAAGACGTTCATTTTTCGCAAACCGTGGACGGCTCTAGAAATAAGCTACAGTAAGGAACTACGGTAACTCGGCTAAATGGCGATACCTGATGCCACTGTGGACATCCGCCTGCAAGGATTTGAACTTCTTTGTCCTGCTGGGCTCTTCCGACTTCGACGGGCATAGTGTCCTTTGGCACGCCTCGTGCCGCTCAACTGCGAATACTTTCTGCACACGCCGGTTGGTAGCTTCTAAAATCTTCCTGGCAGTCGCTCTTCGTCGTGTTCGTGCTCGGAAGGTCGATCCCCCGCGGATTTAAGAGAGCTGCCAGCCTGCACGCAGGATGCAAGTTAGATCAAGATTTCAGAGCTCGCTGGGCGTCACCGATCTCGCAATTTCGCCGACGTGAACGGGCGCGGGAGCAGTTGGATCATCGCGGCCAACCGGGCTCAGGCCATGGCATGTAAAGACGCAGCCCTGCGGGGAAAGGCATCGATGAGCTGCAGCCGCGCCCTCTCATGCTGTGACATAACGGCCGGCACGATCAAGACCTACGGGGCCGGCACGTAGGGCAGGGGGCTCCGGCTAATCGTCGAAGCACGGTCCGCATTGCAAGTTAGACGGGCAGCCGAAGCCAAAGGTCGTTGCTGGACAGCGTACCGGCCGGCGTGGCTATCTCCATATCGACGACGCAAAAGGAGCCGGGTTGATCATCATACAGGTAACGAAGATGCCAGACGGGGCCAAGTTCCGGTGTAATGGCGAAGTCATCTAAGGCACTCGCGACGTATCGAACGGCATCGCGATGTGCTATCGGCGCGGAGAACATCGTGTCCGTCAGCGTGGCGAGGCTCATACCCTCCAGGAGCATGGTTCGCGCGACTTCGTCTCCGTGGACGAGCCTGAGGACGGATACGAGGGCCGCGATAGCGTCAGGGTTCTTTAGAGACACGGCAGATTCGTTTCAGGCCAAAAGGCCGTATTGACGTAAGGGCGCGTGGGCGGCGGTCGCGTGTTTTCGCAGGGCATGGTCGTCCGCTACAACACCTCAGCACGAACCTGAGCCACGCCACGATTCGTAATCCCCAAGCTGCGCGCAGCCGCCAGCGAGAGGTCGAGGACGCGGCCACGGACCCATGGTCCGCGGTCGGTGATACGAACCACCACCGAGTTGTTCGTCTCAAGATCAATGACGCGGACTCTCGTGCCGAACGGCAGACGGCGATGCGCCGCGGTTAGTAGATTCCGATCAAACGATGAACCGCTCGCTGTCTTGCCTTTGGAATACGAATAGTAGGAGGCTTTTCCGGAAATAACTCGATTGAAAGATTGAGCGCCTGAACGATCTTTCAGGGGCTCTTGTCCGCTCGGGCGTTGCGCTTGCGGCTCCTCCTTCTTTGTCTTATCGAGTCCTTCAGGAGCGGGCTCGGCGTGAGCGTCTGGCACGATGGACCATCTATCATTGAATGTTTGCCCAACGGCTGGGGTCGCGTGAAGCCCCGTCCAAATTGAGACCGCTGCAATCACGATCATTCCAGAAAGCGGACGCATGATCGACCTCACTACAAATCACCAGACTGACAAACAATGCAAACTCGTAAGGCGCGTTCCGGCACATCGGGATTCATGTGTAGAGAGGTGATCTGATACCGATTTGAATGTGTTGCATGGCGAAGAGTGGAAGCAGTGCAACAAGCAGATGGTCCGCTGCAGCGCATTCACGAGAACCGGCGAGCCGTTCTAGAGCTCGACGCTTTGCGAAGCAGCGTCAACCTGGCCTGGCGTGCAGGCGGTTCAGTGGCGTGAATCTCTTCGCCTGATTATAGAGACGAGCAGGACATTGAACGGGCCACGGGCAGCTCGTGGGGCGAGATGCCGCGAGCCGCCTAAGAAGCTCCGCGCGTTATCCAGCCTCGCTCGCAGTGGATCGCAACCGTACACGGCTCCTCGGTGTTAATCGCCGGCAGTTTGCGTCTTTCGTGCTTCTTCAGCGAAAACTGCCTCGGAGCAATTGCTATGAACATAAATCTCCGAAACGAACTCGCGAAGCTTGGATGACATCCAAATAACGCCAGAAAATGTCGGACCTCAGCAGTTGGCTACCACTTCTCCCACAGGAATGCATGCGCGAAGGAGGCCGGTGACATAGGGACTGCTGTCAGCTGGCGCATGCGCTCTGGTTCTACTGGCGTTTAACGTGGCCGCTGTCCTCTCTCCTCACTAAAACGGTTGAGCAAAGAACCAAAGGCCGCCTCAGTTGGCGGCCTTTTTACAAGTAGGATACGCCAGTTTACGTGAACGAAACCTCTGATCAGTAGCGCCGATAGTACCGATGGGCATAAGGCCGACGAACAACGACTACGCCGCGGCGATAGGCAGGACGATAGACCGGGCGAGTTCGGACGCATCCGTGCCGGCTGCAAACCAGAGCTACCGTCTCAACGTTCGCGATGTTTGATTGTCCCAACGGAGCAACGGGCATTGCCGATGCCGTTGCAATTGAGAATGCCGCCCCACCGAGAACGGTTATTGCGGCAAGTGTAAGTTTGTATTTCATCCACGCTACTCCGGCGGAGCCCATCCCCGCTGACCAACCTTAGACGTTCCTTCCTGAACCTCGGATGACCACGCCGCAGCTTTCGCGCGCGCCCTGGCTGGCTGTATGTTTCGGCACAATTGGGCCACGCGCGAGGGGTTGTTCTCTCGATCCTATCCGCCGGGCGGCCGCGCGCTGGCTCTGCGACATGGCTTGCCAATGAAGGTCACGCTGGCGCGCCGATCACCTCGTACTCGAAGCCGACGCCCTCCCGATCGTTCTCATCAATTCAAGCCTGCGCCACCTCCTCTGTAGCGAACCACTTTCGGCGGGGGTGAGGCGCGCCATTACAGATCCTCGCGCAAGCTCATGAAGAACGGATGCCGGAGGACCTTGTGAATGCAGCGCGCGTCGCGCGGAACGGCCTCGACCCCTGCGCAAGCATGGCTCTCTGCAACCGGGGAAGGGGCGCCCCGGTCCCCATTGCGGAACGAACTCCAACCGAAACGGATATTCGGGTATTCGGGTTCGTAGGCGCCGGTTGGTTCCTAAGCCATAGGTCGATCTTGGGAGCCTCGTAAATTGTTCTAGAATACTGCGATGGCTGGCAAGAAAACCTCCGAAAGAGTTCCTGCCCTCCTAAACCAACAGGCGAGGTGGAGGCGCGGCAGGTTGTCCAAGAGCAAGTCTCGATCACCAGCCGGCGCTCGTCAAAGGTTCGAAAGTAAGATGAAACGAAGGCCGCCACAGTTGGCGGAGTCGTATTGTAGCTTCCGGCACTTGGGAATGCCATGCGGTACGTTGCGTATGTGGTCGATTTATCCGGCGTTGCTCGGGCGGTTTATCAAATTGACAGTCCGACGGATGAAGACGCCAGAACGCGAGCAGAGAAATTTCTCGATACGTACCCCGCCGTAGAGGTGTGGGATGGTCCTCGCAGAATTGCCCGGCTGGTGCGTGAGAGCTCGGGCTGACCGGTCGAGAAACGCGAGAGCTACGCCGGGTTGGTTCGGATCTGCTTACGATCATGAATTGACATTTCGCCGCGGCTCGTGGCTTCCAAAATCTTCATGGCGCGCAGGAACGAGCGGTTCGACTTTTAATTATTGCCCAAGCAACCGTCCAGGTGCGGGATCCTCGTGGCATTAACATCGACGCGCGTGTTATGACGACTGTTCAAACGGCCTTGCTCATTGCGGCCGCAGTGCCACGCTCTGCACTAGATCGTGGGCGGTAATCGACACATCAAGCATCAGAGGGCACGGCGGATGTAACCGGCTCGACGATCTTAAGGGCCCGACGTGGAATGCGTCGGGGCCTTTTGTTAGGGCTCCATCTACACCGGCAGCCGCTCAGGGGCGCGAAGCGGAAATTATATCGCTCGATCCGAGCGTTGCCGGTGGTCACCCCGGAGCAGACTTGACAAGTCGGACGAGTGCAAGGCTCTCTCTCTCTCTCTCTCTCTCTCTCTGCGAGTTAATCAGATAGCGTCGCAACGTCTGGCCGTGAGGGTTGACGATATTGGACCGCGATCGCTGTTAACCTTGGCCGCTTTTCGGCCAAATTGTTGTTTGTTGCTTGGTACTCGGGGCAGGACCTCATTTTGGAGCCCTGCAATGTTCAAGCAAGTATTTTCTGCGTGTCTCTTCGTTGTCCTCAGCTCGATCTGTTCGGAAGCAAGACCCGACCGCATCGGCCACGCGCCCGAATGCAACGTGATCATGCCATGTGACTTCTCGTCCGCGCAGACGCGCGGCGAACGAATTTCGCAATATTCACTGCAGGCGTATCGTCCCAAACAACTCGTAACCGCAGCCAACAGCTTGGCGATGAGTGTCCCTGCTGAGAGCCGGATCGCCGGGGGTCGGCCGCCCGGCTGCCCGGCGGCATTCTGTGGTTGTGGCGCAGCGCTGCGCGTGTTTGGTCGTGTGGTGCCTGAACTAAACCTCGCAGCCAACTGGCTACGCTTTCCGCGTACGTCGCCGTCGCCCGGAATGGTCGCGGCACGCCGTGGGCACGTCTTCGTACTAGAACAGCATCTCAGAGGCGACATTTGGATGGCGTATGACGCCAACTCAGGCGGACACGCGACAAGGATGCACGCGCGATCGTTGCGCGGCTATACAGTTGTCAATCCACACGTTGCGGCCTGAAAGAGCGCGCGCCAGTTGGTGTACCGGTTTGTCGCTACCCGAACGTCAGCGCGTGTGCCCACGACCGCCGCCTGTGGCGCACTGGAAGGGACGGCCCCCGACCGCCAGCCCCCCGTGTTGGTCGGGGCCGATTTTCGTCTGGTGCCCAACGCTCTGACACCATCTGACGAGAACCAGCCGGTTGGTTTTCCGGTTTTTTACAGAGTGGCGTTATGTCGCGTGCGATTGCCACCGTTCAAATTCGACTGGGGCGCCGCTACGCGCTTCCAAGTGGTTCGCAGCGTCATACCGTTTGGAGTTCAGGGATTGTCGAATTTTAGTTCG
This sequence comes from Bradyrhizobium sp. WU425, assembly GCF_021052305.1. Classification (NCBI taxonomy): domain Bacteria; kingdom Pseudomonadati; phylum Pseudomonadota; class Alphaproteobacteria; order Hyphomicrobiales; family Nitrobacteraceae; genus Bradyrhizobium; species Bradyrhizobium sp. WU425. The sequence goes on from NZ_CP088089.1 coordinate 2,500,379, forward strand.
TCTGAGTTTAGCAAAGTAATCGTTCTTTTCTGATTGGGAATGGCGGCGACGTTCGCGGAGGTGCTGGCTGCAAGGTTGACCATCATACCTTTTGTATTTTCGTCAACCGAGTATGTGCCGTAATAGGCAAATGCTTGACGCCACGATACTTTGCGCCTCCTCGGGCGTCGCCTTGGCTCGGTCATTAGCCGCAATCTTTGGAATTTCCGCGCGCGAGTGGAAAAGCGAGAAATGGCCATCATCTGAGAAAATCATCACGCCCTTTGGGGAAGGACCGAAGGGTTCGCCTATTTGGCCGTCGTCCATTTCACTGGTAACAGCGACTAGCGTCCACGCACCAACAAGCTGTTCCTTAGCCGACTTCTCTTGCGCGAATGCTGCGCCCGACAGGGCAAGCCCAAGCCCGATAGCAACAATGGCTTTGTTCATTATGTCCTCCACCACAAAATTTAATTGTTCAACTACGGTCACGTGAGATCAAGGTCGGCGTGAGCTTCGGGGTCAAAATCGGCGATGAAAACCCTCACGATGCCATTCCGATCTAACCTGGACAGCGGGCCCACCCACAGACTAGCCGCAGTACCCACGTGCCAACCGCCAACCCAGCAGGAAAGCCGGCTGATCTCCTACCCAGATGTGTGTCTCGGGATCATCGACCTGCGGCGGAGAGCGGGTCGGCCCACCCGTAAATTTCCCAAGTGCCGCGCCTGCCCCTGATCTGGTACGACGGCCCCAGCTCACCGGAATGAGGCGCATTCGGCCAAATGGATGATCTCGCAATGCTTCTCGCCGAGCTGGAGCGGTGCAAGGCAGAGTTCGAGCACCTGCAAACGGAGCTGAATTCCCCAAGGGGCGCCGGCCCAGTACAGCCAACAACGCTCCAAGATCTGGCGCGCCGGATGAGCGAGATCGCGGCCCGTCTTGAAGCTGCAACGCGCGCGATCTCAAAGGGACCTGCCAGCGGAATACATTGAGCAGTTCCGTAGCGCCCTAGCGAGCCGGCCATCTCCGGTTTGAAGCCAGAACGGACTTGTCCACTTCGCGGAGTACATGGTCTAGTTCGCCATTGGCCGTTGCTCAAGCACCGCAACTCTCCGGCTTGCGCAGGATCAAAACGGACAGCCCCGTTCTCACTAGCCTCACACCTAGCCGAACAACCTGCGGTTCAGTCTGCTGAGGTTATGGGCGCCCAATTGACCTACCCCGATGGAGCGCCGCGCCTGTTACGCCAGTACTCTCGCAATGGCATCCCGCAAGGTTTGCCGTGCGAACGGCTTGCGCAAATGGGCGACGCACCCGGCGTCCACCGCCTCAGGGTCTCGGTCAGATGCAGCTGGAACGCGCGCAGCTCTTCCGCCGTCGCACTGTCGGGGGGAGGGCTGAGGAAAGCCTCTTGACGGCGCGGATATACTCGCGTTGCGTATCGGGTACGAACCTGCGCATGTTCATGTCGTCGAGCCTGCGTTGGCGCAGCGGGCTGATGGGCTTCTCGCGCATTAAGGGCTCCTGTCTTGAGGTTGGAGTGCTTGACCCCTCGATCCTGCAGACGGAGCGCCCGCCCGTCACCTGTGCTCGTTCAAACGGTTACAGCGGTAGACGTGATCGGCGGACCGCGCCGCCAGCCCTCCCGCGAGAGCGGGTTCGTTCTTTGACCCGAAGCCGAAGTTATCAGTCAGCCTTTCATGCCATCCAGACCGGGATAATCTTTGTAAATGTTTTCCTGAAGCACGGAGTCTATTCCGAGAGATGATATCGCCGACCGATGCCCTCAATCTCAGAAACTCATCTACTGGAGATTCTTGGGCGAGCGTGAGCGCCAGGGATAACTCTCCATGACCCGATCTACGTGCTGTTTAAATCGTGTGGCTGATTTCGCGTCCATAGACCATCTCGCGGCAACAGGGCCTGCCTAGTAAGAGGCCCCTCCAAATATCTAGAGCGCTACTCTACCGCTTGGCCCAAATGCGAAGTGCACGACGTCCGCTATTTGAGTCGCTATCGGGGGAAAAGAGGACGTCGCACACAATCCGCGGGTCTTACTGTGCTAGAAATCCGAATGCGACAACCAGTGCCACCATGCTCGAGAAAATCAGCAGTGCCGGAAGGGATTTTCGGGTCATTGGCCTCGTCGAATGGCGCGCAGCCGATTGGCCGGGTTGAGGTGTAGGCGGTCTCTAGGACCGCACGACGTTGCCCTCTCTCGTTGGCGTTGCCCGTGGAGAGACGTCCACCGGCCTGCGACCGTATGGCCGGGTTCACTCAAACATCAGTGTTGAATTGTTCTGCAATTGAGAGTTGAATGTTTGTATTTGAGAACGGGGGTTAATTTGCTGCAGCTAGAGGCACATCTCGGTATATCCGATGTGCTTCGTTTGATTGAAGAAAAGCTGGGAGCAGGTGTCTGGCGCTGTGATGCAGCCGGCCAGATGCAATGGTCGCGTGGCTTTTTTAGGCTGCTCGGATTGGATCCGCATGCGGTGTCGCCGTCATACACCGAAATCCAACGAAGGATTCATCCGGACGATCGCGGTCCGACTCGCGGTCCCAGCGAGTTGATGATAGATCGGACGTTGCTCGACGGTGAATTTCGCATCATTCGGCCCAATGGCGCTTTGCGCTGGATTAACTGCCATACCGAAGTGCTACTGAATAGCGCAGGTGAGCCGGAATGTATTTTGGGGATCGCTCTCGACATTACAGCGCAACGTCGGTTGGTCCAGACGCTGCGAAGTGACGCCGAGCGCTACAGCGCTTTGACCCAGGTGGTAGGCGGTCTGCTGTGGATCGGTAGTTCCGACGGTCGAATCACGGCACTGCCGAATGGCGAGAAGACACCAGAGGCGCATCGGTTGCTTGGCAAAGGCTGGGCTGATCTTCTTCACGAAGACGAGCGTGAGGCGGCCTTGAGAAGCTGGACGGCCTCGGTCGAGACCGGACGGCGGTACAGCGTCGAGCATCGCCTGCGAGAGCCCGACAATACATATCGGTGGTATCATTGTACGGCCGTGCCTGTCACCAATGCGGACGGCAGCATCCAGGAATGGATGGGTCTCTCCATTGACGTGCATCAGGAAAAGCTCTCCGTTCAACACGCGGCAACATCGCAGCTTACGGGCGCGCAACTGCGCGCAGCCCGCGGCATCCTAAATTGGTCTGTGAAACAATTGGCCGCGCGAACGGGGATTTCGTCCGCCATCATTCGTCGGCTTGAAGAGTACGATGATGCTCCCCCAATGTCGGACGAGACGACGGAGATTCTTCGTCGCGTCTTTTCGGATGCTGGAATCGAGTTCTTGTTCCCGTCTGTCGGCGAGCCTGCAGTTCGGCCGCGACGATGATTTGAGACAAGTTGTCGCAAGCTGGCTATCTCACTTTCCATAGGTAGCTTTGGAAGGACCGTCTTGGGGCTCAGTTTTTGGGTTGCTCGCGCATTTCGCGGCCGGGCGAACCAAAAATTTGCGAAATGCGCCGAGCTAATTTCGTCATACGCGCTGAAGCAGCAATTTTTGCGCGCGTGAGGAAAATCAGGGTCGATTTCTTCTTAACCAACTCGCAGCCAATTGTCTTCACCATGGTCTGCACGCTCAAGTAGGGACGGGAAACCTGAGCTACTGTTTTATTATCGAGTGACCCCACGAGGGATCTTTTTGCCATCTGACCTAAAAGCCGCCGTCGGTTGCGGCGACTAAGCGCGTCACATCCAAATCCATTCTTGCCAATCTTTTTAAGGGTCCAATGACCCGCGGAGTGTTGCCATGCCCTTCAAACTCAAACTTCGGATTCGTGGCCGGCTGATTTCGGGATTTCTTTCCGTATGCGCGATCATCGCGCTTTCAGTCGGATACACCGTGTTTGCGGTCGGCGGGATTTCCACGACCGTCGATCGCATGGTGAACCTGCGGACACCCGTCGCGCTCGCGAGCACAGAGCTGGTCGGCAATCTCTATTCCACACTGGCGACATTGCGTGGCTATCTCTTGACCGGAAATCCGCAAGGCAAGCTAGATCGGGCCGCGATGTGGAAGGAAATGGATGCCACAGTTGCCGGCTTCGATGAGAAGGCGGTACATTTTACCAACCCGGAGAACAGCCGAAAATGGGCCGAGGCCAAGGCGCTGCTCGCAGAGTTCCGAGCTGCCCAAGACAAAGCCGAAGCCGTCGCGTTCACTTCCGATGCATATCCAGCGACAAAGCTACTTGTGACCGAAGCCGGTCCGCGCACCGAAACAATGTTTTCCGAGATCACCAAGATGATCAACGAGGAGGAGGGCCAGGAGGCGACGGCGGAGCGTAAGAGATTGCTGAAAGCAATGGCGGACACGCGCGGCAATTTTGCCGCTGCCACCGCTCAACTTCGCATGTACCTCCTGTCGGGCGAAAAGAACGACAAGGAGAAATTCTTCAAGCCGTGGGAGCTCTTTGAAAAAGGCTATACCGCCGTGAGTGCGAAGAAGGACCTGCTTACGCCGTCTCAGCTGCTCTCTTTCGAGAAGATCACGAAGGCGCGGGGCGAATTTGTTCTCCTTTACGAGAAGATGTTCGCGTTCCGGGAGTCAGCGGACTGGAATGCACCCGTGCATATTCTCATAACGGAAGCGGCGCCGCGCGCGGTGAAGATTCTCGATCTGCTCGACGGGCCGAAGGGCGCCGACGGCACCCGCTCTGGAGGCATCAAGACGAACCAGAACAGCATGCTTGCCGAGGAAAGCCATCAGGTGCAGACGAGCATATCCTTCCTGAGGCTGGTCCTGTGGGGCTTGCTTGCGGCAGGACTGGGCCTCGGGGCCGCCATTGCGCTGCTGACCGCTCGCGCGATCGCCCTCCCGATCCAGGGGATGACCGCCGCCATGGGCAGGCTCGCGAGCGGCGATACGTCGATCTCGATCCCAGGTGTCGGCCGCGCTGACGAGGTCGGCGAGATGGCCGAGGCGGTTCAGGTCTTCAAAGACAATATGTTCGAAACCGACCGGCTGCGGGCCGAACAGGCGCAATCAGAGGCCCGTGCGGCCGCCCAGCGCAAGACGGACATGCACCAGCTCGCTGGACGCTTTGAGGATGCGGTCGGAGAAATCATCCAGACGCTCTCATCATCCTCGACCGAGCTCGAAGCGGCGGCCAAGACCCTGAGCAGGACAGCCGAGAGCACCCAGCAGCGCTCTAGCATGGTCGTTGCGGCTTCCGAGGAAGCCTCGAGCAACGTTCAATCGGTTGCCTGCGCCACCGAAGAGATGAGCTCATCAGTCATCGAAATCAGCCGCCAAGTGCAGGACGCAGCCAGGATTGCCGGCGCAGCGGTGGATCAGGCACAGAAAACCAACGATCGCGTCAACAAGCTGTCACAGGCGGCAACTCGTATCGGCGACGTGGTCGAACTGATCAATACGATCGCGGGGCAGACCAACCTTTTGGCGCTGAACGCAACGATCGAAGCGGCGCGGGCCGGCGAGGCCGGACGCGGCTTCGCTGTCGTTGCCTCCGAAGTCAAGGCGCTCGCCGAACAGACTGCCAAGGCGACTGGGGAGATCAGCCACCAGATCGCCGATATACAGGCCGCCACCCAGGATTCCGTCGTCGCGATCAAGGAAATCAGCGGCACGATCGGTCGGATCTCAGAAATCTCTTCCGCCATTGCAGCCGCGGTGGAAGAACAGGGAATGGCTACGCAGGAGATATCGCGCAACGTCCAACAGGCCGCGCAAGGTACCCACGAGGTCGCCTCCAACATCACGGAGGTGCAGCAAGGGGCCACGGAAACCGGCTCTGCCTCTAGTCAGGTGCTTGCCTCGGCGCAAACGCTGTCGAACGACAGCGCGCGGCTAAAGACAGAGGTCGAGAAGTTCCTGATCACTGTGCGCGCAGCTTGAGGTGCTTCCATGACAAGTACCTCAACATCAGCGAGTCACGCTGGAAGTGTCCCAGCGAGGATCCGTGATGGAGCGTCCGAGCCGGTGGCTGCCAACATCATCCCGCTGCCATTTAGTCGAGAGCGATACCTGATCGTCCAGACCAGAACGGACTAAGTTGCTGCGACGGAAGGTCAATGTCGTTATCGAATGTCTTAGAGTTCTCAATGGCCTGCTTGAAGATGTGGATAACGGATCGATACGTGAGGAATTTCAGTCTCGGGTAGCGCGGCTGAACGAGCTGCTCGTGCTTCGGCTTGATCAGCTATCCGCCGCGGATCGCTTGCTGCAGGAGATGCTCCCTTATGCCTGACACGGGACGGATTGTACTGCAGCGCGTACGTTCGTCCTTCAATACTTCGAAGCAGGTGTCGGTGACCACGCAGCCACATCTTGTCCCGTCGCGCGGAATCGGCCGCACGACCGCTCTGACCCGTTACAGCAATAGCGGCGACGCGAGCGATCGATTAGCTAATGCGACGGTAGGTCCCGCGGTCGCGATATCTCCCTTCACCAATGCAAGCGGTGTGACCGATGTGCAACGAGCGCGTAGCTTCACCACAGCTATGTCGGCAACCGAACAATCCGGCTCACGAGTACGCGGTAGCATCCGCGCGACCAATTACTGAGGGCCTGCGGATGAACTTTTCAAGCTCGGAAGATCAGACGTTATTGTCTCTTTGGGAAAGTGTGCGGCGGCAAGTGTTGGCTGATCGCGCGAATGGCGGCCGCTCCCGCATTGTTGGTGACAATCTTCGCAACTATGCTGAGTTGCTCCGTTCGGAAATAGATCGGCGTGAGCTCAAGTACACCTCGATCAATTCAACTGAATGAAGAGGATGCTGCCGGGGGCACTCTAAAATGAGAGACATCCGTGAGCAGTTGGACAGACTCCGCAACGATGCCGCCGACTGCAAATCGATCAGCGATCTAGCCACTGATCTGCGAAAACGAGAATTGTTCGCGAGGCTTGCCGATCATCTGAGCGCGTTGGCTTCAGAGGTCGAACGCGCTACGGCTGTGATAGTCTCTGGCACCCCACCAGAGCTATCACCGCAACATCGGCAATGTTGGGATGCTGCAGCAGGCAGGTTTCGACCTCGGCCGGGTAAATATTCTCTCCGCCGCGGGATGTCCTCGAGGCGGCCCGTGACACGCAAGTAGCCGCGCTTATCCAGCGTCCCGAGGTCGCCCGTGCGCAGCCATCCGTCAGCTGTGATGGCCGGACGCGCATTCTCCGGCGCGTCGAGATAGCCGATTGTGGGTCTGATATCCACGGACTTGAATTACGCCCTAAGTGCCGGTCGGCAAAATACGAAGATCCATCGGATCCGCAACGCGCACTTCCGACGTTCCAGAGCGCTTTCCCGCGGTCCGGACGAACTCAGTCTGCGGATGTCGACGCTCGTCTGCGCGACAATCGGGCTGAGCTCGGTCTGACCGAAGACAGTAAGGACCGGAAGGTCGAGCGCTACCCTCACGCGGCGATGGATCTCGGGAGAGACCAGTGCACCTCAGACAACGCGACGTGCAGCGACGATCCCGACCGTCTCAGGCGTGCCCGCCGGACTTACCGCGCTGTGCCTCGGTGCCGCGATGGCATTCTGATAATTTCGTTAAGCCAACGCTCGGAGCCGCGGCCCTTCCAGCATCAGTGCCACGTCGCAGGCAGGCCGCGGCTTGCTGAACAGATAGCCCTGTGCCTGGGTGCAGCCCTCGCGCCGGAGCAACTCGAGCTGCGCGTCGTTCTCGACCCCTTCCGCGGTCGTGACGATGCCGAGGCTGCGGCCGAGGCCGGTCACGGCGCGGATGATCGCCATGGAATCGGCGCGGGTTGCCAGCTCGGAGACGAAAGAGCGGTCGATCTTGATCTTGTCGAAGGGGAAGCTGCGCAAATAGCTTAGCGACGAATAGCCGGTGCCGAAATCGTCGAGCGAGATACCCACGCCCATGGCGCGCAGCTCATGCAACGTGGTCAGCGTCGCCTCACCGTTTTGCAGCAGCACGGATTCAGTGATCTCCAGCTCGAGACGACGGGCTTCCAGTCCCGCCTCCTCCAGCGCCGCGGTCACGGATGCGATCAGGTTCGGACTCTTGAACTGCACCGGCGACAAATTGACGGCGACGTCAATATCGTCGGGCCAGGTCGCCGCGTCGGCGCAGGCGCTGCGCAGCACGAACTCGCCGAGCTGGATGATGAGACCTGTCTCCTCCGCCAATGGAATGAAGTTGATCGGCGCGATCAGGCCACGCTGCGGATGTGACCAGCGCAGCAACGCCTCGAAGGCGACGACGCGGTTGGTGGCGACGTCGCGGATCGGCTGGTAGTGCACCTCGAATTCGTTCCGTTGCAGCGCCGCGCGCAGATCCATTTCCAGCAGCCGCCGCGCCTGCGCGCGCGCATCCATGCCGGTCTCGAAGAAGCGATAGGTGCCGCGACCGTCCGCCTTGGCGCGGTACAGCGCGAGGTCGGCGTTCTTCAGCAGTTCATCGGGATTGTCGCCGTCCTGCGGGGACAGCGAGATGCCGATGGAGACACCGATGATGATCTGATGGTCGTCGATCTCGTAAGGCGCCGAGATCACCTCGACCAGGCGGCCGGCAAGGGACCTTGCCGCGGCTTCCTCGGAACGTCCGATCTGGACCACGGCGAATTCGTCGCCACCGAGCCGCGCCACGGTGTCGCTCTCGCCGACGGTGACCTTCAGCCTGCGCCCGACCTCCTTGAGCAACGCATCGCCGATGGGGTGGCCGAGCGAGTCGTTGATGTCCTTGAAGTGATCGAGATCGAGACAAAGCACGGCGAGCTGGTCGCCCGATCCGGTCCGGCGCAGTCCCTGCACGAGCTGCTCGTGGAACAGCACGCGGTTCGGCAAACTGGTCAGCGCGTCATGGCGGGCCATGTGCGAGATCTTGGCCTGGGCCTCCAGCCATTCGGTGATATCCTCGAAGGTCGCGACCCAGCCGCCACCCTGCATCGGCTGGTTGACGACCCGGATGGAGCGGCCGAACCTGGTCACGATGTCGGTCGTGGTGCGGCTCTCGCGCGCGTCGGCGACGAGGCGGGCGAAGAATTCGCCAGCATCGCCCTGCCACTGGCCCTTGGCCTGCTCCTCCCGCAGCACGTCGACCAGCAGCCGGCCGGTGAGCAGGATGTCGGTGCGGCCGAGCATCGCGGCATAACGCTCGTTGAACAGGATGATCTTGCCGTCCGCGTCGAACATGCAGAGCCCCTGCGACATGTTCTCGAGCGCCGTGTCCAGCACCCTCTGCTGGCGGCCCAATTCCCCCTTGGCCCGCCGATCGAGCAGCGCGGCGACCAATGCGATCACGATGATCGCAGCCGCAGCACTCGCGGTCAGAACCGACAGCGACGTCGGCGGGATCGACAGGCCGCTGATCGGCAGCGTCGGATCCGGCGTCAGCTGCACCGCGCCCATCGCCGTAAAATGATGCGAGACGATGGCGACCGTCAGCAGCACCGCAGCACCGAGCGTGCCGGACAAGTTGTCTCGCCGTTCAGCGACATGGAGCGCGAATGCGCCGAAAACCACCCCGAGCAGGATCGAAGCGGCCACCGTGCCCGTCGCCCAGCTGACGCGCGCAGGGATCTCGAGCGCCATCATGCCGGTATAGTGCATCGCCGCCACACCGCCGCCGACGATCGCCCCGCCAAGAGCGACGAGGCCCGGTCGCATGGTCGAGACCGCAACGCTCAAGCCAACAAAGGTGATGGCGATGGCGAAGATTAGCGACAACAGCGTCACCGGAACATTATAGGCGCCGCTGGCGCCCGGTCCGTAGGCCAGCATCGCGATGAAATGCGTCGCCCAGATGCCGCAGCCGGCAACGACTGCATCGAGCGCCAGCCACACCAGGCGGCCCGATCCTTGCGTCGCGCGCGCCCGGTGAAACAGGCTGATCGCAGCCGTACTTGCGAGCAGGCAGAGCGCGCCCCCAAGCGCGACCAGTCGCCAATCGTGTTCATCGGTCAGACAGTAGAGCACTTGATACATCAGCATCCCCCAAGGCCTGCGATCACCAGAGCGGGGAAGTGGTGGATTTTAGGTAACGAAGGAGGACCGGCTTGCCGGATGGTGAACAGAGGCTTCCAGAATCAACCATTCGTTGTCAGTCGAACGACATTCGTCAAACTTCTTTCAACGGGCGATGGGCTTTGCCTGGACAATCAATCTTGACGCGCAAGCAGCAGCGCCGGTTTGCAGAGGGGACGGCGCATCATTGTTACGAGCAGGCTCTCGTCCATGGTGCCTCGCAAATAGAACGGCCTCCGCGGAGCAACGCGACGACCGCTGCTGGGTTGCCTAGAGCTGACAAGGGCGTTTCCAACCTCCACCCGAGGGGTGAAACGAACTGGATATTTCGGGTTATATTCGTCGCGCTCCGCCGAAGGGCGACAACATTTGGGATGTTGCCGAGAGGGCGCGGACGAATGGCAGAGTGCCGAAGGTACGCCGCAGAGAGTAACGCCACCTCAGTTGCCGGGCTCCTGCGCGATGGCGGAGAGTGCCCCGGCTTCAGCTTGGCTCTGAGGCGGATGGCCGGAGCCGTCTCCGCCGGCTCGGCGGCGGGCCGGCACGGATTAGCTTTCTGCTGATTTTCCATGTTCCCGTAGTACGTGAGATATTGCATACTTTTCCCGATTTGAGACTGCTGCTTTTCCCTTGAGGCTTTTGCAATGTCGAACAGAATAATCGAAGATGATCTGGAGATGCTGCGCCTGATCAAGGCATTCCAGAAAATAACTGACCAGGACACCCGGCGAATGATCCTTCTCTACGTCGAGGAGCAGCTCGAAAAGCGCCAAGCGAAGGTACCGGAAAGCCCTTCGCGCTAAGGCGCCAGGCGCCGAAGTCGCGGCCTTTCGAGAACACGTCTCCAGTGCCGATGGCAGCCACCATCGCGCTCGAGATGATCGGGCCAATGCCGGGCACCGTCATCAGTCGCTCGCAGCTTTTGTCTTGACGGGGCAATGCTTCGATCTCGCTGGAGAGGTCCTCGATACGCTCATCCAGCCGGCGCCAGTCGCCCGCCAGATCCTCAATGATGCGCAACATGCGAGGCGAGAGCACATCGGTGCGCGTCGCGAGGATACTCGGCAACTCGGACCGCAGGGAGCGCAGGCCTTGCCGCACGGCGATGCCCCGCTCCAGCAGGAACGCACGGATCTGATTGATGACGCCGGTGCGCTGACCGACTAATCGCTCGCGCACGCGGTGCAGCGCATGCAGGTCGAGCTGGTCGGCGGTCTTGGTTGCGGCGAACTTCATGGTCGGGCGTTGGACCGCCTCGGCGATGGCTTCCGCATCTCGGAAGTCGTTCTTCTGTCCCTTCGAATAGGGGCGCACGTATTTCGCCGGCATCAAGCGGGCGTCGTGGCCAAGCGTTTGCAGCTTGCGACTGAGGTGATGCGCGCCGACGCAGGCCTCCATGCCGATCAAGCACGGCGGCAGGTTGGCGAGCCGGGTTTCCACCTGGCCGCGCGACCACTTCTGCCGCAGCACGATGCCGCCGCGCTGATTCTGGCCAATGATGTGGAACGAGTTCTTGCCGATATCGATGCCGATGACGGCGGGCGAAGCGTCGAGTTTCTGAGACATGGCGTGCTCCTTGTCTTGGGCGCCCTTGCCAGCTTCTCGTACCGCCAGGGCCGCAGCACGGCCGGACCATTCCATTAGCGGAAGTTCGAGCCGAGGCACGCGGAAAACAAATGGTCAGTAAATTGGAACCTGCCTCCTGGGCGAGGGTTTGAGCCGCGTTGTTTCTGCGTGCTTGAGAGGAATACCGGCGATTTCGCTCCAGAATGGCCTTGGGAATAGGCTGCTGGCGGCAACGCCGCCAGCGGACCTTAACTTGCTCGCGCCCTACACCCAGAAAACGTCGTTCGACCTTGATACTGTACTGGTGCGAACGGGAGATGAGTTCAAGCTGGTCTATTTCCCCCTCAGCGGGGCCATAGCGTTCCTAGTTGAAATGTCGGACGGACGCATTGTCGCGTCAACTCTCATGGGCTCGGAAGGGGCGGTCGGCGCTCTCTCCGTCCTAAGTCCCTCACGCTCCCCAGTCACAGCAACTGCCTACGTCCTTGGAGCCGCGCTCCAGGTCCCTGTTTCGCAATTGCAGCTTGCTCTGAGCAAAGCGACACGATCAGGCGTGTTCTACGGCTCCATCTCCGCACACAATTGTTGCAGCTTAACAACGCGGCAGCTTGCAACGCGGTGCATCCGGTGGAGTGCCGCATGGCTCGATGGTTGCTTGAGATTCACGACCACACCGCAGAGAGCGGAATCCAGCTAACGCATGAGGCGCTCGCACAACTTCTCGGGGTCCGCCGAACGACCGTGACGCTAACGATGGGCAGACTTCAGGCCGCGGGCGGCGTCTTATCGGACCGACGCGGAATGCTAGACATCGACCGAAGGCGGCTCGAGAAGATCGCTTGCGAGTGCTACGCCGTGATGCGACACAGAATCAAGCGCATGTATGACAAGGAGCTGGTGGCCGCCTGATCCGCGAAAGTGAGCCGCCGCTCCTTGTTTGACTGGACCTTCGTGCTTGCCTGCGGCTCAGTAACGGCCGACGGTCGCGGTCTAGCGGTAAGTAGCTCACGTTCACCACGCCCCGACAAGCATTAGACCGATAATGGTCAAACACGAGACGCAAGCCACCGTTACAGTGTAGCATTCTGGGGTGTTCATAGTTGCCTCCCGAGCTGTTGCCTGTCACTGCTGCGCCGGGAGAGGCCGCCTGTCTCGGGGCCGCTGTTCGGCACGCCTGTGACCGGTTCGGTGCGGTGTGTTGGTCCTGTCGTCGCTGCTGTGATCCGCAGGATTGTAATCCCACATGTCTGGAGCTTCAGGGCGTTCAGCTGGGATCAGAAGCTGCTTTCGCATTTCAGCGAGGCAGGCGCGGCAATATTCACGATAGAGCAGGTCGAATATGGCGGGCATCGTCACCCCCACCGTTTGAGTGTCAGTGTCAGATCTTTCCACCGCGATCTTCGCGTGATTGTAGCCACTTCAGACGGCTCTTCGATGTGAGCCCGTTCGCAGACTGCACCAGTTCCAAGCTCAACAGCCGATTGGTTGACCTGATTGTCTGCCCGAAAAAACAAAGTCACGCTAACACAGACTATAGCAGCTCATTGTTTCAGGAAAACTTCGTCAAACAACTCCAGGGCGCCGAACGCCAACGAAAATCCAACCACAGCGCGAATAACTTTACCACTGAGTGAGAGCAACATTCGTTGCAAGCCGACCGAGTATGAGGACAGCATTCTTCCACGCGTTGGCCGACGGCGGCTTCGTAGCCAGCGGCACGCGTGACGCCGCGCTCACCACCGCCTCGGCAGAAGTGAAGTGTATCAGCGGCTGGTCCGGCGTGGCGACGTCGTTTTCCGACGTGAGCCGGTGCTATGCCGGGCAGGGCGTCGTTCCTCGACTTCCGGTGTTGGCCCATCTCCGACCTCGGAGCCCACCCGCTCTTTGGCCGATGTTGGCGGCAAACCGGACATCAGGCGGCCGCCGCTTCATGAGTACGTGCCCTAGTACGGCGCCGGCGAAATAGTTTGAGCTTGTGCATGTGAAACTTGGGGCGTGCCGATTACGGCCGATTGCGGCACGTGCAATGGGACACCGGCCCCGGCTGTTTCTCCCAACCTGGCTGGGGTCTACTGCAGAAAACTGTCAGCACTGTTGGCTGTTTATTTCGAGCGACGCCGTAACGCAGTTCGCTATATGGTTTCGTTCCCGGTTTTTACATCACCGACTGCCGGCGATCATAAGAAAGCTGCTCCGCAAGTTTATGCTTTGGACTTTGCCGTCGTCGCCGGGTGTTCCGGGATTTTTGTATGAAATACATATTCATCGCGGTCGGCTGCTGGCTGCTGCTGAACCTGCTCTACATTCTCATAGTCACTCCGCCACGTAGGTCGCTCTGGCCTAGACAGCTCGCTCGCACCATTGCTGCGGTCAAGCGACTCATGCAACGCGGACGGCAGCCACCTACCTGAAGGGAGTGAACTTGGGAGTTTTGTGGCGCCATTCCACCCATAGATCGAATGCATCCGACATACGGCTCACCTCCTTGGCTTGACGCGAAATGGACTGTCGATGGAGAAGGCGTCCGGCGCGATCCCGCTCTCGATGCGCTTCCAGGTCACGGGCGCTGCGATCGGAAATCCCTCGCGCGCTCGCGGGGAATAGGTGCCGATCGCCGTCGTCCCGCGGCCATTGCGCAGATAATCGAGGAAGATGCGGCCGCGACGTTTTGATTGCGCAGACAGAAGGTAGCGGTCTGGATGACGCGCTGCGAGCGCGGAGACGAGCTGATGCGCGATCCGATGCGCCTTGTCGTGCAGCATCGGCTGAGCCAGTGGCGCCATCAGATGAATTCCTTTGCCGCCCGTGAGCTTGGGCCAGGTCTCGAAACCCTCGCACTTCATCAGCGTGCGCAGATCGAGCGCGGTCTCCACGACGGCCTCCCAGCCGACGCCCTCGCCGGGATCGAGATCGATCACGATACGGTCGGCATGTTCGAAGTCCTCGACGGTCGCATTCCACGGGTGCAGCTCGACAGCGCCGATCTCGACGAGACCAAAGAGGCCATCGAGGCTGTCGACCCACAGGCGCGTTCCCTGGCCGCCCTCCCGCTTCTGAATACGAAGCTGGTGCACGGCCGCCGGAATGTCCTTCGGCAGCGGCCCCTTGTGGTAGAAGGTGGTGCCTTGCACGTGGCGCACCAGCTTGAGCGGGCGATGGCCGAGGTGCGGGAGGGCCTTCTTCCACACCCTGCGCCAGTAGTCGGCGAGTTCTTCTTTGGACGGTGCAACGGCTTCGGGCAGAAGCTGCAGGATGTTCTCTCTGGGGACGCCGAGCTTCGGGCGGCCGGCCGCGCAGGGCACGAGGCGCGGCGCCTTGACCTTGCGCACCGCAAGATCATCGCGAAAGCCTTTGAACACGGCCTCGCGAAGCAGGCCATCATCGGTCAGCGCGCCATACCGGACCTCGATTTCGAGGATCGGATCGACCCACGTCGCCTTCGGCTTTTTGACTGGCACGTCCAGGGGAGACGTCTTGCGGATCAACGGATCGAGCCGCTCGCGCAATTCGCGCGCGGTCGTCTCGGTGTAGCCGGTCCGCACCTTGCCGGCATAGAGCAGCTTGCCGTTCTCGCGCCGGCCGACGTAAAGCGAGGCCACTTTCCGGGGGCGCGCCGCTAACTTCTCCACGAACGCGACGATCGGAAAGGCGTCGCTCTTCTTGCACTTGAGCTTGATCCAGCTCTCCTGTCGGCCCGAGCGATAGGGCTCGCCGAGCCGCTTGCCGATCAGGCCTTCCAGCCCCAGCTGGCACCCTTTTTCGAAGATTACGTTGCCGTCGCCCGCAAGCGCCTCGACGTACATGAACGTCTCGGGCGCGTCCTTCAGAAGCCGCTGCAGCAACCGCTTGCGCTCTTCGTACACGACGCCACGCAGGTCATAGCCGTCGAGGTACAAGAGATCGAAGGCGTGATAGCGCACGCGCTCGCTTTGCTTCGGGCCGAGCTCTCGCCTGAGCTGCTGGAAATCCGGCAGGCCGCCACTGCCGTACACCACGGCCTCGCCGTCGATGACCAAGCTGTTTGCTTTGAGTTTGGCCGCGCCCACCGCGATCGAGGAGAACTGTTCCGTCCAGTCCAGGCCGGTCTTCGAATAGACCTTGGCGTCCTCATCTCCCCGGTGCAGTTGAGCGCGGTAGCCGTCGGCCTTGATCTCGTAGACCCAGTCCTTGCCGCGCGGCGGATTCTCGCGCAGCGTGGGATCACACGGCTCGATGTAACCAGGAATCGCAACTTTGGTGGCGCCATGGACACGCGATACTCCCCAACGAGACTGACGCAACGCCACGGCACACATGGCGATTCAACGCCGTCGCGCTGATTCGTTCCGTTCCGCGGAGGCCGCTTGACGGCCTCGCCAGCGCGGCAGGTCGAGGAGGCCAAATCCGACGAAACCGGGTGGTCGCGCTACGTCTGCACCAGGATATTCCACTTGCGCGTCGGTCTCCCGACAGGAGCACCGGGCCTTCGGCGGAGCTCATGATCGTACCGGCAGGCCGAACCCGCGCCCCGAGCAGGTGCGCTCGATGTTACGGGATGAGTTCGTCGGGCTCTGGACGCGGCGCCGCCGTGTCGGCGCGGCGCAGCGGCGGGCCACGAACATCGCCGCGCTCGCGGGGTGGTGGGCGCGTGGACAGGTCCCGGCCGATCGCGGCTCGCAGCTCCATCAGGTCGGTGAACACGTCCGCCTGCCGCCGGAGTTCGTCCGCGATCATCGGCGGCTGGGTCGCCATGGTCGACACCACGCTCACCCGTACGCCTCGGCGCTGCACCGCCTCCACCAGCGAACGGAAAGTGCCGTCGCCCGAAAACAGAACCATTTCGTCGACGTCGCCGGCCATCTCCATGGCATGCACCGCGAGTTCGACGTCCATATTGCCTTTGACCTTGCGCCGTCCGAACGAGTCGACGAACTCCTTTGTCGGTTTGGTCACGACGGTGTAGCCGTTGTAGTCAAGCCAATCGAGCAACGGCCGGATCGAGGAGAATTCCTGATCCTCGATGACAGCCGAGTAGTAGAAGGCGCGGAGCAGAATACCTCGGCTCTGGAATTCCTGCAGAAGGCGCTTGTAGTCGATGTCGAAGCCAAGGCTTCGGGAGGTGGCATGAAGATTGGCGCCATCGATGAACAGGGCAATCTTGCTGGGCGAGGACGACATGTTGGCAGGCCCGAATGATCCCGGCGGAAGCACCGCTCCCGCTTGGCGGATGGTTTGCTCAAAGATGGAGTTTGGGCACGGGGCGGCCTTGGCCCGCCGCTCACTCGCATTCTGCGTTGCGGCAAGAACGTGAGCTCCGACGGAGCAAGGCTATATCCAAGAATTCGAGCTTTCAAATCCTTTTTCATGAACAGTTGAACCAGGAGCCTGCTGCAAAGACAATGCAGTAGGGGACGCCGTGAATGCCGCACGAATTGCCGCTCTTCGAAATCCACCTCAGGCGGCGCCGCCGGGCATGCAGATGGTGTCTCTGCACGACTGATGGGCAAACCATCATGCAAGGCTCGGAAGCCAACCGGCCGGCTGCCCGGTACCAGGCCAATCGGGCGCTCTTTCTGATGCTGCTCGCTTCCGGGAGTCGCTCGGCAGGCCGCGAAGACCCGTCGCGGAGTCGCTCGCGCCGAAGCGCCTGATCACCCGGGAAATTGCCCGCAAGCGGGCCGACAGCTCGTTATCACGCAATCGCCCGTCGAGCGACGTTCATCGTCACTTGAACGCCCTTGTTCGGCGCGGACTCGACCTTGAAGTCCGGTTTCGCGTTTTCCCTCAAGGTCTGCACGATCAGCGCGCCGATCTTTCCCGGGATCGGCCATGTAATGCCCTCAGGCAACCCGACTCCGTCGTCCGCGATGACCACGCGATACCGGTCTTCGCTCTGGCGCAGACATTCGATCGTGATCACGCCGTGGCCGCGGCCTTCGAAGGCATATTTGAAGGAGTTGGTCAGCACCTCGTTCACAACGAGCCCCACCGACCGCGCGGTGTTGACCGAAACCGGGGCATACTCCGTCTTCTGCTCGAGCCGAATTCCCTGGACGGCGCAGGTGTTCATGACCGCGGCGGCGATCTGGCTGAGGTAATGGCCCAGATCGACCTCGTCGCCGGCGGCCTCGTTCGACAGGGCCTGATAGAGCAGATGCAGGGATTCGATGCGGCCGGCCAGCGTGTGCAAGTCGACCCTCTCGCCCCGTCTTTCGTTGCGTGCTTCGAGCCGTATGAGGGCGACGATCAACTGAAGATTGTTCTTCACGCGGTGCTGCAGCTCGCGCAGCAGGATGTCCTTGTCGCGGATCCGGCGCGCATACTCCTCACGCTCGGCACGCGCCCTGTCGGTGATGTCGATCAGCGCCGCGATGCGATAGTTCTCGGTCCCGTCCTCGTTTTGAATGAGACCGGAGAAGGCCTCGACCAGGAGCGGTCTAGGCCGCTCCGCCCGGAAGGTGCCGAGAAACTCTCCTCCGTCCTTCGGCACGGCCAGATCCAGCGAGACGTTCGGATCGCTTTCGTCCGTGAACCCGGCCAGGATCGACCAGCCCTTGCCGGCGCAGTCTTTCGCGTCCTGGCCGAAGAGCGTTTCGAATTCCTTGTTCGCGTAGCAGATGCGCTGGTCGCCGCGGAAGAATTTCGAGACTGGCATCCTGCTCGATGGACGGCGCATTGGTATGATGCGCTCATCGTCAACATGGCCCTACCACCCTGCTGGACGTCTTCGAGGGCCACAGCATCTCGGGTGGAATTCCTACGAGGTCGAATTGCCCCAACAGCTTGTTGTCGGCCGCCAGCTCGCGTTCGCCCTGGAACACACGTACCGTGACGGCATTCTGATTGTCCTCTGCCGTCGAGAACACCTGGCTGCGTTTTGCGGGAATTGTGGTGTTGCGGTTGATCAGCTTCGTCATCACGCCGCCGAGCGTCTCGATACCCAGGGACAGGGGAGTGACGTCGAGCAGCAGCACGTCCTTCACGTCACCCTGCAGCACGCCGGCTTGAATGGCGGCCCCGATGGCCACGACCTCGTCGGGGTTGACGCCCTTATGCGGCTCGCGCCCGAACAAGGCCTGGACGGTCTCCTGCACCTTGGGCATGCGGGTCTGGCCGCCAACCAGCACGACTTCATCGATCTGACCAGGCTCCAGACCGGCGTCCTTCAGGGCAGCCCGGCATGGTGGAATGGTTTTCTGGATGAGGTCGTCGACGATCGCCTCCAGCTTGGCTCGCGTCAGCCTGATGTTGAGGTGCTTGGGTCCGTGCTGGTCCGCGGTGATGAACGGGAGATTGACATCTGTCTCTGTGCTACTCGACAGCTCGATTTTGGCCTTCTCCGCAGCGTCCTTGAGACGCTGTAACGCCAGGCGGTCGTTCCGCAGCTCGATGCCACTTTCTTTCCTGAATTCATCTGCGAGGTAATCGATAATGCGCTTGACGCCCCTGTGCTGGAACTCCTCGATCTCTTGCTCGCGGCACGAGCGGCATCGGCCTCGCCGGCGCGATGAGGACGGCGCGCCGCCGATCGCGCACGCCCAGACTGTCTCCCAGCCCTACATTGTCGCGCTGATGACCGAAGCGGCCGCACTGAAGTCCACGGACAAGGTGCTCGAAATTGGAACCGGTTCAGGCGCGCGGAGCTCAGTGAACTGCGCGGATCGGACGGCGGACGGGCTTCCGCATCACGCAGCCCGTGCACTTTCTCCGGGTCTTGCAGAGCATACGGTCGGAAGCTTGGACAAGGGAGCCGTGCCGCCGTCGAGATCGATCAGCGCATCAATGGCCTCATTGAGCTCCGAGGCCGCATCCGACTGCATGCCTTGCTTCGCGGACGCTACGAGGCGGTATGCGTCTAACGCCCACCGGCGGAGCAGATCTCGCTTCTGCTCCTCGCATAATGTCGGGTCGCGCAGAACCTCGCTCGGTCGCGTATAGCGATCGCAAGTTCGACCTGCACGCTCTCCTCGGCCGCTAGGCCTTTTGCGGCCGCAGGTTGAGGTGGCTTTCTGGCGACGGCACTCGCCGAAGCGCGTAGCGCGTCTTGCCGGTCGCCACACCCACTGCCGGATTGTCTGACATTTGGGATCTTGTTCGGCATAGAATCCTCCCGATACAGCGGGAGCAGGGGTCAAATGGTATCAGTCCCAATACACCTCCAATGGCGTTGCGCCGCTGGGTGTCTGAGCCAAACGCCGGCGAAGGGCGACAAGCAACTAGTGAGCAGCCAAGGAATTTCAAGAAGGACACCAAGCCTCATTACTCCACAAGATTTCCGAAGCCTGAGGAGTTTGCCTGCAGAAACTTCTCGGGAGCGGGTTGGCTATGCCGTCAGCCGCCGTGCCTTTTGGATGAGCAACTGCCGCAGGCGTTGAGGGTCAGGCATCCCCACAGGTCCGTCGTCCCCAACATGATTGGGCTGCCATCCAGGACCTCTGAGGGCGCGTCCGCAGCGAGCGGCCCCTTCAGCCGCCGTGCGGCGGAGCCGTCTGCGAGTTGGCCCCGAATCCACCTAGGATCACGCGGGGGCGGGCGCCCCCTGCGCACCGGCAAATGATGGGTCCGCGATCCAGCCAAAGGTCACTCCTCATACTCTTGAATCGGTGTCGCCGTAGGCGGGTGCTCGCCGACGCCCCCCGTTACTACCCCCAACTTGTATCGTTGTGTTGGGCAAGAGCGAAACGCCCGGGCGGCCGGCAGGCACGGCGAGGAGCGCAGGATGCGTGAGGTGTAACTTAGCGTGCGATAAATTCGCATCTAGAATTTGCGCGGGTTGTCGTTCTAGGTCCTCGTTTGTCTCAGCCACAACACACAGTTCGTACGCGCGGTGCCGATTACTGTTCTCGGCCACGAATTCGGATCGGAGTTCGCCATGCCAGATTGAACAGCCGACGGCATTAGGGACGACAAGGTGGGTGCAACGGACCAAGACAATCGATTGGCGGCGCGTCTTGCGCATTGTCTCACGGACGTGTATTACAGCCTCAGCAAGGCAGCGTGAAAAGCACGATTTTTCATAGGGTTACGTAGGAGTGCTTCGGAGGTTCGATCCCTCCCGCCCCAGCCAGATGTCAAGCTGTTGAGTTCATTCGGTAAGCAGTTTCACTTTGGGCGCGTTTGGAAACACAGATTTTAAGGCTCGGTCCAGAATCGAACTAAACGGCGTGGCCATGCTGGCTTATCTCCGAGGCTTCCATCCGAACATATACCGCGGAAGCTGGTCGGGCAGGCCTGTTTTGCCCTCATCGTAGAATAGGGGGCTACGGCGAACGAAGCGGACAACCGGTCCAGATGCGCATGTGCGGAATTGCAGCCGTGCCGCAGTCGGCCCGGCCGGTGGCCTCGGGCGCGGTCGTTGCCCCGCTACCGGGGACCATTACGACTGCAAATCGCGTGGCTTTCGTTTCCTTGGCCGACCGGAACGATATAGACCCCGCACTTCCTGCTGTTGAAAGAGCTCCGCGCAGACGCCACGCAGCCATTGGCTTGCCGGGTCATGATGGAAGCGGGCGTGCCAGTATTGCTTCACCGTAAATCCGGCGATTGCCAGCGGGCAGTCGAGCACGCGCAGTCCGTAATAGTGAGCCAGCGTTTCACCAATGTGCCTTGGAAGGGTGGCGATCAGGTCAGTCGTCCCGACGATTGCAGGCAACCCCAAAAAGCCGGGTAGCTCCAGCCCAACGTCTAGGACTAATTTCTGCTCCTGCAGCGCAGCGGCGAGCAACTGATGCCCGGTGCCGGAGCGAATGAGGACGTGTGCCTCACGCCTGAAATCCTTTGCCGTGATGCGGTCGCGGATCCGGGCATGTTTTGCGTTCGCAAGGCATACCCAATCCTGCGGAAACAGCGCCTGTTGGAAGTGTCCAGCATCGAGATCCGAGATGTAGCCGAGCGCCACATCGGCTTCACCGGATTGCAGCATGCGTGGGGTGTCGGCGCCGATCTGTGTCGCCTCGATACGAACGCCTGGGGCAACACGGCGGACGTGGGCGAGAATGGACGGAAGCAGCGTGACGTGGCTTCCGTCCGTCATGCAGATGGCAAAACGGCGCTTTGCGGTTGTCGGATCGAAGTCGGTGCGAAGCTCGGCAAGGCGACGCAACATTTCCAGCGCCTGCCTCGCGGTGCCGATGAGAGCCTCGGCGCGCGGCGTCGGCAGCATGCCCTTCGCTGACCGAATGAAGAGCGGATCGTCCAACTCCTTTCGCAGGCGCGCCAACCAGATTGAAATGGTCGGCTGGCTTTGACCGAGCCTCTCGGCTGCTTTGGTGACGCTGCCCGTGGCGAACAGTGCGTCAAAGAGCCGGAGGAGGCGCGGCTCCAGCAGGCTCGTCTCGGAAAGGTCCTGATGCTTCATTGCGAGCTACAATAATGGATATAAGGATCATAGCATATCCAAATACAGGGCAGCCTGCTAGCACGCTCCCGACTCCGAGAATGGCGCGGGAGAAGCGTTCGGATGAGGATCTGCTTTATCGGAGCGGGAGCCTTGGGCTCGACCATCGGCGGTACGCTGGCGTGCGGCGGGGCCGAGGTCTGGCTGATCGATCCGTTCCAGGCCCATGTCGGCGCAATCAATGCAGGTGGCCTGCGGATACTCGAAGATGGCGCCGAGACCGTCGTGAAGGTCACTGCTTGCACCTCCGCGGCTCAGGTCGGCGTAGAAGCGGACCTCGTCATTATCCTCGTCAAATCCTACCACACGCGGGATGCCATCCGTGCCGCGGCGCCGATCATCGGGCCCCGGACGGTCGTGATGTCGCTTCAGAACGGTCTTGGTCACGAGGACATCCTGTCGGAGGAGGTTGGTCGTGACCGGGTCATGGCGGGCAAGACCTACGTCGGCGGTGTGCTGCTCGGCCCTGGGCATGTTCGTTCCGGGGTCGTCGGCAAGGAGACCATCATCGGCGAGCTTGATGGGCGCTTGACAGAACGTGCGCAGCGAATCTCCGAGACCTTTAATCGTGCCGGCATTCTCACGCTGCTCAGCGACAATATCTTGGGCACGATGTGGGACAAGTTGTTCATCAACGTCGCCGGAGGAGGAATTACCGCAGTTACCGGGCTGACTTATGGCGGCCTGTATTCGCTACCGGTTCTGGAAGATTGCGCGCTGGCCGCAATCTCGGAGGGCATCTCGGTCGCGCAAGCTGCCGGCGTGAAGATCTCGATTACCGATCCGCGACGCGCCTGGACGATGGCGTCCGCCGGACTTCCGCCCGAGTTCAAGACGTCGATGCTGCAGAGCTTGCAGTCCGGCAATCTGACCGAGGTTGACTACATCCACGGCTCCGTCGTGCGTTGGGGCGCCAGGCTCAACGTGCCGACCCCCGTCAATTCCACCCTCGTCGCGCTGGTCAAAGGCATCGAATACGCCCGCAGCGACTATCCTGGAAGGTCTTGAGACAATGTCATTGCCCCGCGCTTATGTCGAACACGTCGCGATTCGTGTGCCGGACGTTGATCGTCACGTCGACTTCTTTCGTGAGGTGCTTGGTCTCGCCAATCGCGATGAGCAACCCGCCGATGGTACGCGCCCGCGTCAGGTTTGGGTGCTCGGAAGCGTGCAACTCATTGAAGATCCGAATTTCGTCGGACCAGAGGGGCGTCTCGCCCATCTCGGCATCATGGTCGACGATTACGAAGGTGTACTCACCCGTGCCGCCGCCTGGGGCGCCAAGGCGTTGCCCGCCGGGCCGAACTGGCTCGAGCTGCCGGGCGGGCTCAACGTCGAAATCTTGCAAGCCAGCGCAGGCGCCGTGGAAGCCGCCCTGGCGATCAATCCCCGTGCCTAGAGGAAGACGCGATATGACAGATGAGCGCTACTGGGACGATGCCAAGGTCGGCGATGAATGCGTTACGCCACCGGTGACGGTCACAGAAGGAATGGTAAATGCCTACGCCGAACTGACGGGCGATTTCACGCCGGTCCATGTCGACGAGGAATACGCCAAAACCACACCGTTCGGCACGCGCGTCGCGCACGGGCTGTTTGGTCTGTCGCTGGCTGACGGTTTGAAGACCCGTGCCGACTACCGCTTCCTTCCGGGAATGTCGCTGGGCTGGACGTGGGATTTCAAGCTGCCGATCAAGCTCGGGGACACCGTGCATGTGAAGTTCCGCGTTGGTTCAATGCGCGGCACAAAGAGGGATGGGTGGGGCATCGTTGTGCTGCCTTCGGAACTCGTCAATCAGCGCGGCGAGGTCGTTCAGCTAGGTGAGCATCGACTGATGATTCCGATGCGCCCGAAGACCAGCGCCGGAGGAGAGCGGGGATGACCGCGCGAGATCTGCCGCTCAAGGGCATTCGCGTCATCGACTATAGCCATTTCCTGGCGGGTCCGTTCATGGGCCGTTGCCTCGCCGCGATGGGCGCGGAGGTCATCAAGGTGGAGCGTCCAAAGGGCGGCGACGCAGGCCGGGCCCATGGATATTTCAAGGACGGACAATCCGGCTATTTCCTGCAGCAGAATATGGGGAAGCAGGGACTTTGCATCGACCTGCGCGACGAGCGTGGTCTCGATATGATGATGAAGCTGGTCGAAACGGCCGATGTCTTCATCGAGAATTACCGACCCGGCGCACTCGAACGTCTCGGGCTCGGCTACAAAGCGCTATCGGCGCGGAATCCGAGGCTGATCTATTGCTCGGTCTCCGCCTATGGCCATACCGGTCCCTATGCCGATCGTCCGGGCTTCGGCTTGATCGCTGAGGCGATGTCGGGTGCGCTGGCGCAATTGGGCGATCCCGGCGAACCGCCGCCGCTACTGCGGATGCCGCTGGCCGATATGTACACTGGCATTCATGGCGTCGCTGCTATCAATGCGGCGCTGGTTGGCCGTGCGTCGTCCGGGCGCGGCCAACATATCGATCTGGCGCTGTACGATTGCATGGTCTCGATGCACGACTATGCGGTTCAGCGTTACTTCCTCTCGGGCGGCGCTGACCTGCCGAAGCAGACCGGCAGCGGACAGCCGGACTCGACCGTTTACGGGGTCTTTCCGGCCAAGGACGGCAATCTTGTCATCGCTGCGCAAGTCGATGATGCGTGGCGACGATTGGCGAGCCTGATTGGAGGAGACACGCTGGCATTGGACGAGCGTTTCGCCAAGCCCGCCGCGCGGAACGCCCATTATGCTGAAGCCATGGAGATTGTGCGCAACTGGACGCTATCACAGCCGTCTCGGGATGCGTGTCTTGCGGCACTCGAGGAAGCAGGTGTGCCGTCCGCTCCCGTGCAGACCATCGAAGAGGTCGTGAGGGATCCGCAGATCCATGCGCGCGGCATGCTGGTGGAGCAGGAGCATCCCGTGCTCGGCAAGGTAACGCTGCCGAACCTGCCGTTCCGGTTCTCCGATTGCGACACCACGGTGCGCACTCCGGCCCCGCTGCTTGGACAGGACAATCGCAGCATTGCCGCATCGCTGGGGCTGTCGGCCGAAGCCGTCGACGCGATGGTTCGCGACGGCGTGCTTTACAACGAAGTTGCAGTGCAGGAGTGAGCGATGAGCGATCGTTATGCGGTGATCGGAAATCCGATCGGCTTCAGCAAATCACCCCTCATCCACGGCACTTTCGCCAAAATGACGGGACAGGATCTCGTCTATGAGGCCATCGAGGGGCCCACCGATGGCTTCAGCGGACGGGTTGATCAATTCCGGACAGAGGGCGCCAAGGGGCTGAACATCACCGCCCCGTTCAAACTCGATGCCCTCGCTTATGCAAATGAGCTTTCAGAGAGCGCCAGACGGGCAGGTGCCGCAAACTGCCTGAAATTCGACGGCGGTCGGATCATCGCCGAGAATTTCGATGGAATCGGCCTGGTGCGTGACATCACTGCCAACCTCGGCGTCAAAATGGTCGGTCGGCGCGTCCTGATGCTCGGCGCTGGGGGAGCGGCACGCGGCGCGTTGCTGCCTTTCCTGCACCAGCAACCGTCCGAGCTGGTTCTCGTCAATCGAACGCTGTCGAAAGCTGTGGCATTGGCCGAAGAGTTTGCCGGCTGTGGTCCCCTGATCGTCAGCGGCTACGCTGAACTGGCCGACCTTGCCGAGGGCTATGACGTCGTGGTCAACGCGACTTCTGCCAGCCTGCGAGGTGAAATGCCGCCGCTTCCGGGGAATGTCTTGCATGGCGCGGAGCTGGCGTACGAACTTGCCTATGGCAAAGGATTGACTCCCTTTCTGCAAGCGGCCCGCGCCGAAGGCGTGGCCAAGCTGGCTGACGGCGTCGGCATGCTGGTGGAGCAGGCGGCGGAAGCCTTTGTCTGGTGGCGTGGCGTCCGACCGAGCACGGCCCAGGTCATCGCCGAATTGACTGTCCCATTGAGCTGACGGGCGACGCCGATAATGCATCCAAAACCCAGCTTTCTCGTCGGCCTGATCGGCAGCGGCATCGCGGCCTCTCGCACGCCGCCCATGCACGAAGCGGCCGCCGACGCCGCTGGCATCCGCTATCTCTACAAGAAGATCGATTTGACCGAGTTGAAACTCGGCGTCGAAGCGTTGCCGGAACTGCTCACGGCCGCAAGGCGGATGGGCTTTGACGGATTGAACGTGACCCATCCCTGCAAGCAGGCGATCCTTCCGCTGCTGGACGAGCTTTCGCCCGACGCCGAGGCGCTTGGCGCCGTGAACACCGTGGTCGTCAAGAAGGGCCGAATGACCGGCCACAACACCGACTGGTTCGGCTTTGCCGAGAATTTTCGCCGCAACATGCAAGGTGCACCACTCGGTCGCGTCGTGCAATTGGGCGCAGGTGGCGCGGGCGCGGCGGTTGCTTTCGCGCTCATGAAGCTTGGCGTGCAGGAACTGACCATCATAGACGTTGACTCGGCCAAGGCGCAGAGCGTGGTCGACGGCTTGTCCTCTCGATTTGAAGAAGGGCGCTTGAGGGTCGGCCGGGATGTCGCAGCGGCCGTGGCTGCCGCAGACGGAATTGTAAACGCGACGCCGATCGGCATGGACAAGTATCCGGGAACGCCGCTGCCGCTGGCGATACTGTGTTCCAGGCTCTGGGTCGCTGAGATCATCTACTTCCCCCTCGAGACCGCGCTGCTGCGCGCGGCGCGTACCCTCGGCTGCCGCACGGTCGATGGTGGCGGAATGGCGATCTTCCAGGGCACCGAAGCATTCCGCCTGTTCACGGGCGTCTCGCCTGATCCAGACATCTTCGTCGCAACTTTCGCATCCCTGGGAGGATGACATCCGGCCGATGGGCGAGCCGTACGCACAACGCCCGAGAGGAAACGCAAGATGGGCTACACGCTCGATTTCTCGGTGGTTTGGCACGCAATGCCCGCGTTGCTGTGGGGTTGCGTGGGGACGTTGGGTTTGGCGCTTGCTGGCATGACGCTCGCGATGATCATCGGCGTCGCGGGCGTCGCGGCCCGCGATGCGAAGGCGGCCTGGTTGCGAGCCATCGTGATCGGCTTCGTCGAAATCGTGCGCAACACGCCGTTCCTGGTGCAGATCTTCTTTCTGTTCTTTGCACTGCCGCTCGTCGGGGTAAAGCTCAATCCGACCGCCACGGCCATTATCGCACTCGGCGTCAACGGAGGCGCGTACGCCATCGAGATCATCCGCGGCGGCGTGCAATCGATTCACAAAGGGCAAATCGAGGCTGGCTACGCGCTCGGACTGCACAAAGGGCAGGTATTCCGTTCCATCGTACTCAAGCCCGCGCTTCGCGCGATCTATCCCTCGCTCACGGGACAGTTCATCATGCTGACGCTGACCTCGTCGATCTGTTCGGCTGTGTCGGCTTACGAATTGACGTCGGTCGCGCAGCGAATCGAAAGCGACACATTCCGCAGCTTCGAGGTCTATTTTTTCGTCACTTTCCTCTACCTCGCGATCTCCTGGCTGCTGATGGCGGGCTTCGCAATCATCTCTCACCGCTTCTTCTCATATCCGACGCGCTGAGGAGCACAGATCATGACACCGCATTTCGGCGTTCCCGAGTTCGGCTTCCTCCTGCGTGGTCTGCAATGGACGGTACTCCTGACGCTGGTTGCATTCGTCGGTGGCTGTACCGCCGGCCTGGTCGTCGCATTGTTGCGCACCTGCGGTCGCACGACCGTGGAATGGATAGTTCGGATCTATATCGGAATCTTCCAGGGGACACCGCTGCTGCTGCAACTGTTCGTGGTGTATTACGGCTTGGCGCTCCTCGGATTGAAGCTGTCAGCATTCGTTGCGGTCGCGATTGGGTTCACCGTCAACGCCTCGGCTTTTCTGGGCGAGATCTGGCGCGGCGCAATCCAGGCCGTGCCTCGCGGTCAGACCGAGGCCGCGATGGCGCTCGGTCTACACTATTCCGCGCGCATGCGCGACATCGTGCTGCCGCAAGCCATTCGCATCGCGCTGCCGGCGACCATTGGCTATCTCGTGCAGCTCATCAAGGGTACCTCGCTCGCTGCCATCGTCGGCTTCATCGAACTCGCCCGCGCCGGTCAAATCGTGTCGAACCAGACCTACCAGCCGTTGCTCGTCTTCGGTGTGGTCGGCGCGATGTATTTCATCCTCTGCTGGCCACTCTCGTGGTGGGGCAGTCGGATGGAGGCCAGGCTCGCCCTGGCCGGTCAAAGGTAGGTTCGGCGCACCTACTCAATCAAACACAGCCATCACCAGGAGGAGATACTCATGTTGTTTTCGCTCAATCGCCGCCAACTCGGCGTTACGCTGCTGACGCTGTCGGCCATCGTTGTCGCAGGCGGCTCGCAGGCGGGCACTCTGGAGGACGTGAAGAAGAAGGGCGTCGTCGTCATCGGCATTCAGGGCGATAATCCGCCCTGGGGCTATGTCGATAGCTCAGGAAAGCAGGATGGGATCGATGCCGACATGGGGCGTGCCTTCGCTGAATATCTCGGCGTGAAGGCCGAGTTCGTCCCGCTGGCGGTGGCCAATCGTATTCCGGCGCTGACCACAGGCCGCGTAGACATTCTGTTCGCGACCATGGCCATGCTGCCCGAGCGTGCGAAGGTGGTACAATATTCCAAACCCTATGTTGCCAATGAGATTACACTTGTCGCTGCCCAGGCAACGCCGATCAACAGTAACGCCGATATGGGGAAGTACGTTATCGGCGTCCCACGCTCCTCCACGCAGGACACCCAGGTAACCAATAATGCTCCTGCGGGCGCCGAAATCCGCAGGTTTGATGATGACGCGGCCACGATCCAGGCACTGCTCTCGGGTCAGGTGCAGGCGGTCGGGGCAAACAGCTTCTACCCGCAGCGTCTGAACGCTGCAAAGCCGGAACTTGGGTTCGAGCCCAAGCTTCACTTCACCGCCTTGTACAACGGGGCCTGCACGCGCCTCGGAGCGAAGGAGTGGAACGAGACGGCGAACAAATTCGTCGACCAGATCAAGTCCAATGGCAAATTGGCCGCTTTCTACGCCAAGTGGATGAAGGCGCCCGTGCCGGTCTTCCCCGACTCGGTCCCCGGCGTTCCGTTCACAGTTCAATAGTCACTGCAAGCGGCCGACGCGCTGGGCGCGTTGGCCGCCGTCCGATAACGGAGGCCGAATCCATGCAGGACCAGATCCTGATCGAAATGAAGGGCGTGCAGAAATGGTACGGCGGGTATCAGGCTCTCCGCAACGTTGACCTCACTGTGCGCAGAGGGGAAAAGATCGTGCTTTGCGGTCCGTCCGGTTCGGGCAAGTCGACGCTGATACGCTGTATCAACCGCCTGGAGGCAATCCAGCAGGGCAGTATCGTGGTGAACGGTCATCGGTTTGACGACAGCATCAAAGCCATCGATGTCGTACGCCAGGACGTCGGCATGGTCTTTCAGAGCTTCAACCTTTTTCCGCATATGACGGTCTTGCAGAACTGCATGCTCGCGCCCATTCGCGCGCGCCGCATCAGCAAGACCGAAGCGGAGGCGAGCGCGCGAAAATATCTCGAGCGGGTGCGCATTGGCGAGCAGGCCGAGAAGTATCCGGCGCAACTCTCGGGCGGTCAGCAGCAACGTGTCGCGATCGCGCGTGCTCTCTGCATGCAGCCCAAGGTCATGTTGTTTGATGAACCGACTTCGGCTCTCGATCCGGAAATGGTCAAGGAAGTGCTCGACACGATGATCGGCCTCGCCAACGACGGCATGACCATGATTTGCGTCACCCATGAAATGGGTTTTGCCCGCCAGGTTGCCGACCGTGTCATCTTCATGGCTGAAGGGCAGATCATCGAAGAAGGTGTGCCCGACGCTTTCTTCCGCAATCCGCAGCACGCTCGCACCAAGCAGTTCCTTGGCGAGATCCTCGCCCATCACTGAACGGAGTTATTCCATGAGCCGTCTTGTCTACGTCCTCAACGGGCCAAATCTCAATTTGCTTGGCAAGCGTCAGCCCCACATCTATGGCCACGAGACGCTTGCGGATGTGGAGCGAGATTGTCGGGGGCTAGCCACGGAGCTGGCTCTGGAGATGCGCTTTCACCAGTCGAACAGGGAATACGAGCTGATCGACTGGATCCACGAGGCGCGCGAGACGGCTGTCGGCATCGTCATGAATCCCGCGGCTTTCACCCATACCTCGGTCGCCATCCTAGACGCTTTGAACACGTTCGAGGGGACAGTAATCGAGGTGCACATTTCCAATGTGCACAAGCGCGAGGAATTCCGCCACCGCTCGTTCGTTTCCAAACGAGCTGATGGCGTTATTGCAGGCTTCGGCACTCAGGGTTATCTGCTCGGTTTGCGTCGGTTGGCCAAGCTGCTCGATGAGAAGGGATAGAATCGTATGAGTGCACCCGTCCGCCTGACGGTCATGGGAGCGGGTCTCATCGGCAAGCGACACATTGAACATATTCTCGCGCGGCCGGAGGCGGTCTTATCGTCAATCGTCGATCCGATGCCGGTTGCACGGGAGTTGGCGGTATCGCTCAAGGTGGACTGGTTTTCGTCCGTTCAGGACATGATCTCTGAAAACCGGCCGGAGGGGGTGGTTGTCGCCACCCCCAACCAGATGCACGTGGCCAACGGCATGGATTGTATCGCTGCGGGCATCCCGGCCCTGATCGAGAAGCCGTTAGCGGATGATATCGTGGCGGCACAGACGTTGGTCGAAGCATCCGAGCGGGCGGGCGTGCCGCTGCTAACCGGCCACCACCGTCGCCACAACCCGATGATCCAGCGCGCCAAGGCGGAGATCGACAGCGGCAGGCTCGGTCAGATCGTGTCAGTGCATGGCATGTTCTGGCTGATCAAGCCGGACGATTATTTTGAAGTGCCCTGGCGCCGCGAGAAAGGAGCGGGTCCCGCTTTCGTGAATCTCATCCACGATGTCGACCTGCTGCGGTACCTGTGCGGGGATATCGTGGCGGTACAGGCTGCCCAATCCAATCGGCTGCGTGGAAATGCGGTCGAAGAGACCGCGGTGATCATCCTGCACTTCGCGTCCGGCGCGCTGGGAACGGTCAATGTCTCCGATACCATCCAGTCGCCTTGGAGCTGGGAATTCACCACCGGAGAGAATCCGGCCTACAGCCATACGCTGGAGACCTGCTACCAGATCGGCGGCACGAGGGCATCGCTGGCCATTCCGCAACTCGATCTGTGGCATCACCCGAGCAAGGCCAGCTGGTGGGCGCCGATCGAGCGCGAGCGGCTGAGGTTCGAGAAAGAAGACCCGCTTGGCCTGCAGATCGCAAATTTCTGTGGCGTTATCCGCGGCACGGCCACGCCTGTGGTGAGCGGGCGCGAAGGGCTAAAAACGCTCAGGGTGATCGACGCGGTCAAGCGCGCAGCGGAAACCGGAGATCTCGCGTCGTTTTGACTCTGGTAAGCACAGGTGTCTACGCTGAAGTATCGATATTTTATTTGGCGAACCATCAAGGTGCCGCTGATAGACAATGCTGGGAGCACTATGATCCTGCGACGAAGGCCCGTTTTCGGCCGGATAAACCCAGTGGTGCGATCGGTAAGTCATTGATTGTTCTCTACCCGTCGCTATCTCTTAATCAGCGGGTCCCAGGTTCGAGCCCTGGTGCGCCACCAAATAAATCAAGACCTTAGCAAGAGAAACCGTTTGAGACCGACGGACTAAAACGGTTTTTCAAACGGTGTTCTTGACGGCCAGCCGGCGAGTCCACTCTCGGCATTGTGATCTACTCTGTCCGTCTCGACGGAGGCCAAGGCGACTCGAAGGCCGTCCGGCAGAACCACTTCCTTGATGTTGTATGTAGATCAGAGCCGCCCGACATAGCCGGCATTTTTCCACTTCTGTTCAATTTCATCAGCGACGCATTGGGCAGCTGCGCAGCGCCTCCACCGAAATAGTGCTTGAAGTCGATGTGAACTCTTATGTTGTCTGGCCAATAAGCCGCCATGCGGTCATAGAGGAGAACCGATCCCGTCTCGAAGCGCCGATAGACCGATTTGTGCATCGGCGATTTTGATTCCGCCATTCGGAGGTTCGATCCCTCCCGCCGCAGCCAAGCAGTCACTCAATTATAGAGAGTGGGACCGTATTGGCTGAAAGTGCCGCATTTTACGGGATTTTTGTGCGGCTCTCTAAAGTCTCTGCTCCTCTGAAACCGGCAACCTTGGCGAGAAGTCGTCGAAAGTCTCCAGCCCAAACCGCAGAAATTACCTTTTTCCGTGGAGACGATTGGCAGAGACCGGTTCGATCACCACTGGACAGTGGGGGTGGCAGTGAATTTTGACGGTTTCAAACCGCTCGACGACTATTGGCTCTGCGATGGCGATAGCTATTCTGCAGAAGCGGAAAACGGAACTCGAAATTGCTAAACGGCTCTGTCGAACGGTTGCTATCGCATGCGCGGCAGGGCTCACAGGGGACAGTGGTGATGCGACAGCGCGTTCGCTTTGAAAGCGAGTGCAACGACACCCTTTAAATTCATCACTTCTCTCTCCAGAGGCATACGTAGCCAAGCGCGCATTCACGCTTCGCAGTCGATAACCGCTCCGAGTGGGGGCAAGTGGGACGGTCGGTAAGGTTCATGAGCATACTGAACCAATCTCATTATATACTGTCGAGCCGCGGAAGCCCTTCCCACCAGAACCGATCGTGTCCCGTGGCGTGGTGTAGCTGGCGGCGGGTCACCGCGTTCGCCGGCTGGAGAGCCGGGCTGGTCAGCTGGCGATAGCCGTGATGCTGACGCTCGGATCATCGCTCAACGGCGCGATGGTTTCCAGTGTCATGTAGCGGGCACGCTGGACGGCCCATTCATCATTCTGTTCGAGCAGGATCGCGCCGATGAGGCGAGTGATGGCGTCATCGTTGGGGAAGATGCCGACCACCTCGGTCCGCCGTTTGATCTCGCCGTTGAGACGCTCGATCGGGTTGGTCGAGTGCAGCTTGGTCCGATGCTGTGCGGAAAGGTCATGTAGGCGAGCACATCGGTCTCGGCCTCGTCGAGGAAGCCGGCAAGTTTGGGCAGCTTGGGGCGGAGCTGGTCGGCGACCTTGCGCCACTGGGTTCGCGCGGCCTCGGCGTCGTCCTGGGCAAAGGCGGTGGCGATGAAGGCGGAAACGACGCGCCGCCCGCTCTTGCCGGCATGCGCCAGCGCGTTGCGCATGAAGTGGACGCGGCAACGCTGCCAGCTGGCATCGAGCACCTTGGCCACGGTGGGCTTGATGCCTTCGTGGGCGTCGGACACGACCAGCTTGACGCCGCGCAGGCCGCGGCGGGCGAGCTTGCGCAGGAACGCCGTCCAGAACGTCTCGGCCTCGGAAGGGCCGATGTCAATGCGGAGGACCTCGCGTCGGCCGTCGCTATTGACGCCAACCGCGACAATCACCGCGACTGAGACGATGCGGCCATTCTGGCGCACCTTCACGTAGGTGGCGTCGATCCACAGATACGGCCAGTCGCCCTCGATCGGACGGGCGAGGAAGGCCTTCACCTTGTCATCGATCTCGCCGCACAGCCGGCTGACCTCGCTCTTGGAGATGCCGGTCATGCCCATGGCCTGGACGAGGTCGTCCACCGAGCGGGTCGAGACGCCCTGCACATAGGCTTCCTGAACCACGGCGGTGAGCGCCTTCTCGGCCAGGCGTCGCGGCTCCAGGAAGCCCGGGAAGTAGGAGCCCTCGCGCAGCTTGGGAATGTGCAGCTCAACCGCGCCGGCGCGGGTCTCCCAGATCCGGTCGCGGTAGCCGTTGCGCTGGGCCAGGCGTTCGGGGCTGTTCTCTTCGTAGGCCGCCCCGGTCTGGCCTTCCACTTCCAGCTCCATCAGGCGCTGGGCGGCAAAGCCGATCATCTCGCGCAGCAGATCGGCGTCGGGGGTCTTCTCTACGAGCGTGCGCAGGTTCATCATGTCTTCGGTCATCGGTGGTTCCTCGGTTGCGTTGGCGTGTCGCAACCCGATCCTACCGGAGAACTGCCGGTGACCACCGCAAAGCCGCCCGCCCGCTACGGCGCTATTTGAAGGCGCGCATCCGGGCGGCTTTGCTCTACCGAGCTACACCACCACCGGGGACACGACCCCAGCAACTAGTAAGTGCTGGCAATATTTCAGAATTATAAGTAGCGTCGCGGCAAGAAAAATCGCGATGGCCGCCCGGGCAACGCAAGTTAAAAATGGGGAGATTCAAATGCTTTTGCTGAAAGCCGCAGTTGCAGCCGGTCTAGTCATCACAGCTTTTACGGGCGCTGCGCTTGCGCAGAGCAAGCCGCCGGAAATCAAGATCGGTATCACCACTTTCCTGTCGGGACCGGCTTCCGTATTCGGCGTACCGGCAAAGGCCGCGGCCGAGATGATTGCAGAAGACCTCAACAAGAAGGGCGGAATCGGCGGTGTACCGGTAAAACTGTCTTTCATCGATGAAGGCGCCGGCGGCGAGGCATTGGTCTCGAACTACCGGCGCATGGTGCAAGACGAAAAGGTCGACGTGACTTTCGCCTCCATCTCCTCGGGCAGCTGCAATCAGCTTGTCCCGGTCGCCGAAGACCTCAAAGTCATGAACTTTATGTGGGATTGCGGTGCGGCTTCTATTCTGGAGACGAAGAAATATCGCTACAATTTCCGCACGCAGGCTAACGGCACGCCGGAGATGCTGGCGGTGCTCGTCTATCTCCTTAAGACAAAGCCCGACTTCAAGACCATCGCGGTCGTCAATCAGGACTACGCGTGGGGCCGCGAAAGCTGGGAGATCTTCTCCACCGCATTGAAGGCGCTGAAGCCCGACGTTCAGGTGTTGGCGGAGCTTTTTCCGAAGTTCGGTGCGCCGGACTATTCCACCGAAGTTTCGCGCTTACTGGCATTGCGGCCGGATGTCGTTCTAACCACCTCCTGGGGCGGCGATCTCGACACGCTGGTCCGTCAGGCCGGTCAACGCGGCCTGCTGCAACAGTCGACCTTCGTGTTGGGCATCGGCGAATCCTCCATCCAGCGACTGGGCAAGGATCTGCCGGAAGGCCTGATCGTCGGCGCGCGTGGCGATCATTGGTTCCTGCATCCTGAAAAGAAGAACGATCCGGCCTTCAAGGCGTTTGCCGAGGCATTCAAGGCAAAGACCGGCGCCTGGCCGATTTACCCCGTCTACCACATGGCGCAGGCTTTCACGGCGCTGCAAGCTGCCTATGACAAGGCGATCAAGGCCAATGGCGGCAACTGGCCGACACGGGAGCAGGTCGTAGACGCAACCTCCGGCACCGAGTTCGCGACCGGTTTCGGCCGGCCGATCACGCTGAGGCCCGAGGACAACCAAGGTCTGGAAGCGCAGCTCGTCGGCGTCACCAAGTCTTTCCCGGGCTATGACTTCAAACTGCTCGACAACATGATGATCTTTGATCCGAAGGTGATCACCAATCCGGCGGGCGTGCGCTCGGTCGAGTGGCTGAAGACGCTCAAGCCGGAATTCGTTAAAATGGACGTTCCGACCTTCAAGCAGTAGGCCAGATCATCGTCCTCCGGGCAAAAACCGCAGGACGGCTTTCCTGAAGGTCTCCATGAATTCGACTCTCGCCATATTGGCCGTCCTTGACGGGATCAGTTACGCCGCCTTGGTGTTCCTGGTTTCCGTCGGGCTGAGCCTGATTTTCGGTGTGCTTCGCGTGGTGAATGTCGCGCACGGGTCGCTTTATGCCTTTGGCGCCTATCTCGCCGCGACGTTGAGCCTCGTGATTGCGCAGGTGTCGCCGTGGCTTACCTATCCCGCATTGCTGGTTGCCTCCATCGTCATAGGGTTTGTGTGCGGCGGTTTCATCGAGCGCTTCCTGTTGCGGCCGCTTTACGGACGAGACGACGTGTTGCAGCTCCTGATCACCTTCGCGGCCTTCATGATCATGGACAATCTGCAGCGTCTGATCTGGGGCGTGCAGCCCATCTTCGCTGCTGAGCCCTTGAAGCTGTTGCCGAACATCAGCGTATTCGGCGTGAACTATACGTCCTACCAGGTCGTCCTGCTTCCAGGCGTGGCAGTCGCGACGCTGTTCGGACTGCGTTACTTCTTGCGGAAAACTCTTGCGGGAGCCGTGATTCTAGCAGTAACCGAGGATCGGGAGGCGTCAACCGCCATCGGCATCGACGCCCAACGCGTCTACTCTATTACGTTCATCATCGGGGCGAGCCTGGCGGCGCTCGGCGGCGCGCTTGCTTCGCCGACCACGTCGCTGGTGCCCGGCATGGGCGCGGACATGATCGTGCTCTCGTTCGCGGTGGCAGCCACTGCGGGTCTGGGGCAGATCGAGGGCACCGCCCTTACGGCCCTTATGATCGGTTTGACGCGCGCCTTCGTCATCTATCTGCAGCCGGAGTTCGAAGTTCTCGTACCCTATCTGCTGATGGTACTGGTGCTTCTGGTGCGTCCGTTCGGACTGTTCGGTACGGTGCAGATGAGAAAAATCTGATGGCGGGCCGTATCAAGCCGATCACGGCAGTCGCAATCATCTTGTTTCTGGCCAGCGCGGTACTGCCGCTCTTCGTCGCGAGCTGGGCGACGTTATTCGCGCTCATCCTCGCCAAGGGCATCGTGGTGCTCGGCATCGTCCTGTTGCTGCAGGCGGGACAAGTATCGTTCGGACACGCGATGTTCTTCGCCACCGGCGCCTATACCGCGGCGTTCTGGGGCAAGTACATCGGCGGCGGCGATATCCTGATCTTTCTCGCGCTGGGAGGCATAACCTCTACCGTTTTTGGCCTGATCGTCGGCCTGTTCGTGATTCGCTACAGGGAAATTTTCTTTGGAATGCTGAACCTGGCATTCTCCATGGTCTTGTGGTCGCTGCTCGAGAAAATGTTCCACTACACTAACGGCGCGGACGGCATCCGGGTCGCCCGTCCTGGCTTGTTTGGATTTTCGTTCACGCCGGAGACGTTCCAATACGTTATTCTCTACGTGAGCCTTTTGGTCGCGATTGCTGCCTTCTACGGCGTGCAACGCTATCTCGACAGCCCGCTCGGTCACATGTTGCGGGCAATGAAATCTAACGAAACCAGGCTCGAATATCTTGGCATGTCGGCGCGGCGCGTGCTGCTCATCGGCTACGTGTTCTCCGCATTTCTCGGCGGCATAGGCGGCACTCTGGTATCGATCATTCAGCAGATCGCGACCCCCGAATTCGGCTTCTGGACCAAGTCCGGCGAGTTCGTGTTCATCGCGATCCTCGGTGGCAGCGCCCATGCTTTCGGTGCGTTTGCAGGCGCGGCGATGTTCGAATGCGTACGGTTCTATGCCGCGGCGCATCTGGCGGATTCTTGGCAGCTCATTCTCGGCGTCGTGCTGGTCGTCATCATTCTTTACGCGCCGAACGGCCTTATCGGCCTCCGCCAGCGCTACGGTCAATCCGGGCGGGGAGGGCATTAATGGCCAACGTCCTGCTTTCTGCCAAGAACATCAAGATCCGGTTCGGCGGCGTCATCGCCGCCGATGGCATCGACCTCGACGTCCTGGAAGGCGAAAACCTTGCCATCATCGGGCCGAACGGGGCCGGCAAGACGACGTTCCTCAACATCTCGACCGGTTATCTTCGGCCGCAAGCCGGCACCGTTATCTTTCTCGGCCACGACATCACCGCGCAGCTGCCACGTACGATCACCAGGCTCGGCATTGCCCGCGCCTTCCAGATACCACAGCTGTTCCTCGACCAGACCGTGATGGAGAACATGTTGATCGCGGCCGCCTCCCTGCGAGGCCGTCCGTCTGGTTTCCAGGCTCTTTCTCTCATGCCGGAAGTGCCGGAAATGAAGCGGCTGCTGGATCTCGTCGGTGTCAAATCGTATGCGGAACGAACGGCGCGCGAACTGCCCGAAGGGCAACGCAAGCTGGTCGATATTGCACTCGCGCTCGCGCTGAAGCCAAAGCTCCTCCTGATGGATGAGCCGACTTCGGGCGTCGCGTCATCAGAGAAACTCACCATCATGGACATTCTAACCACGGCGCTGGCAAAGGAGAAAGTCACCTCGGTCTTCGTCGAGCACGACATGGATATGGTGGAGCGCTATGCCAACCGCGTCGCCGTGTGGAATGTCGGCAAGATCCAGATGGTTGGGACGCCGGCTGAGGTTCTGGCGGACCCGAAGGTCCGGGAACAGGTGATCGGGATATGACACCGATGCTGAGTTTCGAGAATGTCAACGTCGCGATTGCTGACGCGCCTGTGTTGCGAAATGTGAGTTTCTCGCTGCTGCCGGGTGTGAGCGCAGCGCTTATCGGGCGAAACGGCGCCGGCAAGACCACGACCGTGCGCACTATCATGGGCTTCACAAAAGCGAGCGGCACCGTTCGTCTGGGCGGCGAAGATCTTGGAGCGATCGCGCCGCATCGCCGGCCGTCGCTGGGTCTTGGCTACGCGCCTGAGGACCGGCGTCTGTTTTCCGCCTTCACCGTCGAAGAAAATATTTTGCTTCCCGGTCGTGTCGCCAAGCTGAATCCGGACGAGACGCGGCGGCGGCTAGAGCGAGCGTATTCGGTGCTGCCGGAACTCAAAGAGCTTGCCAAACGTCCGGCGGGATCGGTCTCGGGCGGCCAAGGCAAGATGGTGGCGCTTGGGAGGGCGCTTATGCTTGGTACCCGGCTGCTTATCCTGGATGAGCCATTTCAGGGTCTCGCGCCTGTGTTAGCGCAGCGATATGCGGAAGCACTCCGGCGGCTTCGTTTGCAGGATAAGGACATTACGCTGCTGATCACCGAGTCGAATCCAAAGCTGCTCGAAACCTTTGCCGACGTGACGCTCACCATTGAAAGAGGTGAGATCGAGGCCCGCCAAGCTAATTGAAGACGCGGTGGAGGAGCCGCCGGCCTAAGCAGACCTCGGCGGTTTACCGATTCAGCGTCCGCTCTGCCACGTGATCGTGGCACTCTGTTTCGACCGTTCCTCGTAATCGTCGCGATTCAGATCGTCCGTCGTTGGATTTCGGGCACGTCGGCTTAGTGCAGGTGTTTTAGTTTGTCCGCAGGGGCTGGCCGTCACATAGTCGCGGCCCGCTTCAGCCGCCCAGTTGAACAACCCCGAGGCGGCCTTGCGCATATGACGTGCGTTGCTGACGGAGGGCTTGCCGAACTTGCCCGCGACGATGTCATTCGAGAGTGTCGCGATGTCATGCTTCGTTACCCGGCGCTGACGCACCATGAATTCATGGAAATGGTCGAGATTATCCGCGCTCTCGGCAATTCGTATCGCCTGGCTGCACTGGAGCCAGGAAGCGGCTTTCTCTACGGACGCTTCACCTTCAATTTCTGCCGGGTCGTTGTGTCGTGTGTCGCGCGGTAGGCGGCACTTCGGTGGCGCCCGGGTGTCGAGCATCTACGGCAGCGACCGTTTGCTGTGCGTGCCCATTATGGTTCAACCCGTGCAGACCATCGTGCGAGGCCCATGAACTGCCTCACGCGAAGGATCGGATCAGATATCGCAGGTCTGGTTGGTGTGGGGAAAGACGGTAGCACCTTAGTGACTCGAACCCCCGACAGATCACCGCATAATCTAATACGCTTACCCTCGCAGGCCTCGGCTGCTCCGCCGCAAGTCCAAGATCCCACTGACGCGCCGAGCGCCGTTATCCCTCGCCGCCGCCGCAACGAAACGCAACGAATTGGGTGAAACTAGCGTGAACAAAACGGGACGGAAGCACCTGCCGATGAGAGAAAGATCAACAACTTAGAAGATGTTCACTGCGTTCGGGACGCAGGGGTCGCAGGTACAGAAGGCGCCGCCGAGCAATTTACATTTCGTCTGTAACCTGTTGATTTCGATAGTGCTGTTGTGACGGCGTTTTATAGCTAAGTAGCTGAAAGTTCTTGTGAAAGATGAGACTCTTAATCTGCGGGTCCCAGGTTCGAGCCCTGGTGCGCCCACCAAGCATAAGCCCTCTTCTTCAAGAACTGACGAGAAGGGTCGCTGAGAACAAAACGGGTCTCGCGCGACGTTTTGTTGTCGGAGGTTTTGCGGTCGGATTGCTGCGCGACTTTCCTTTATTTCTGCCCCGTCGCCGCAGGGGACCGTTGCTGCAAAATCGGTTGGTATCGTCACAGGATGCTGCCCAACGGGCTAGATGACCCCGTCTTTGCGCATTCGTTCCAGCTCGGGCTCCTAGAGCCCGAGAAGATCACCGAGTATCTCTCGGTTTCGTGCCTCGATAGCTTCGCCAACCAGAGAATTTCTCCAAGGCGTCGCGGCCCCGTGCGCATTCGCTTGTTCGCCGGGGCAGGTGATCGGGGAGCGACGTCAAGGCGCTGCCGGGGGGCGTCGCCGCGGTCGATGTCGACGCGGCCACAGGGCCAACCGGGATCGTTACCCGCGAAGAGCTCCAGTGCGAGTCCGATCGCGCAGCCGGCATCGTCCGCAAGGCCGGGCCGCGCCCTGACAGTGCCTTGGGCGCGGCGGCGGACGTGGTCGAAACTGCAACCGGTATTCTGCCGGCTAGCCGATCATTGAAGGCCAGCACTTGGTCGCGAAGCGATCATCTCGCCTCCGGCTTTGATGACGGCTGTCAGTGTCACGCATCCTGCGGCGCGGCTGCTCCAGCGGTCCGCCGCCGTGCCGGCAGGAAACACCCGGCAATCGCGCCGCCCAGCGACAGCGTTGCGGCAAGGCTCATCGCCGCGGCGAATCCGCTCTCGAAATGAGCGGCCGAATCGACCCCGCCATGCGCCGAGAAGTTCGCCACCAGCGCGGCGACGCCGAACATGCCGCCGAGGAAGCGTCCCATGTTGAAGATGCCGGACGCCTTGCCCATTTCGGCCACCGCGACCGAGCTCAGGATGGCGTTCTGTGCTGCCGGCATCGCCATCGAGACGCCGACGCCGGCCAGCACCAGCGGCGCGACCAGGGCGGAGTAGGTAACCGCAGAGCTCACGAGCTCCGCGATCCACCCAAGTCCGATCGCCTGCATCAGCAATCCCGTCACCACTAGCGGCCGCTCGCCGAACCTGTTGACGACCGCGCCGGCGATCGGGGCGGTGACGAACAGCGTCGCGGTCCAGGGCAGCAGGCGAAGTCCGGCGCCGAAGGCGTCGAAGCCCAGCGCGGTCTGGAGGAACTGCGGCAGCAGGAACAAGACGCCGTACATCGCGGCGTAGAACAGCACGCTGGCGGACATGCCGGAGGCAAGCGCCCGCGATGCAAACAGCCGCATCGGCACCATTGGCGCGGTCGCGCGCAATTCCCAGAGAACGAAGCCGGCTGTGAACACCAGGCCTGCCATCAGCGCGGCCATGATTTCGGCGCTCGCCCAACCCACGGCGTTGCCGCGCAACAGACTCCACACCCACGCCAGCGCCGCAAGCGCGACAAGCGCCAGTCCGGGGATGTCCAATGCGGCGGCCGGGCCGAAGCTTTCGCGCAAGCGTGCCAGTACCAGGGCGATCGCGATCAGGCCGATCGGCAGGTTGATCCAGAACACCCAGCGCCAGCCGAAATGTTCGGTAATGAAGCCGCCGATGGTGGGGCCGATGATCAGCGCGCAGCCGGTGATGCTGGCGAAAATGCCGAGCGCGCGGGCGCGCTCCTCGCGGCCGAACGTGCCGCTCAGGATCGCCATTGCCAGCGGCATCACCAGCGCGGCGCCGGCGCCCTGCAGCGCGCGGGCGGCGATCAGAGCGGTGGCATTGCCTGCGAGCGCACAGGCCGCCGATGCAACGACGAACATGGCGAGCCCGGCCGCGAACATCCGGCGGCGACCGAAGCGGTCGCCGAGTGCGGCGCCGGTCAGGAGCAGCACGGCAAAGGTCAGATTGAAGGCGTTGACGGTCCATTGCAGCGTCTCGACCGGGCTGCCGAATTCGGCGCGGATGGTCGCGAATGCTGTCGTGATGATCATGGCATCGAGCGCCATCATGAAGGATGCCAGCGCGGTGACGCCGAGCACCCAGTTCTGCGCGGCGCGATTGATCGGGGTCTGCATCGCCCTGTCTCCGTGTGTCGCGCCAGCCTGTCGCGGCGCGTTCTGCGGGCTAGACGAGGGCTGAGCGGCAAAGGATGCGCCCAATAATAATTTGTTCCGGGCCGCATCCTTCGCCTGCCGGCAAACGTCCTAGGGGTGATGCGGCCATTTGCCCGATTTTGAGCGAACCAGGTCGCGACATCAGCAAGGAGCGCGCGATGAGAAGGACGTTGATCAGGTACAAGGCCAGGCCGGAGCTGGCCGATCGGAATGCCGAGCTGGTTTCGGCCGTATTTGCCGAATTGAAGGCGGCCGGCCCGGACGGCGTGCGCTACCTGACGCTACGGCTGGAGGACGACACCTTCATCCATCTTGTCGAGGCCGCGGCCGAAAACGGCTCGAGCCCGATTCCGAAACTCAAGGCATTTCAGACGTTCCAGGACGGCATCCGCGACCGCTGCACGGAGCCGCCGCTGGTTCGTGATGTGAGGATCGTCGGCAACTATCGTATGCTGGACGAGTCCTGAACAAGCGAAGCGGAGGAGCAATGGCGCCAGACCCGCTGGCCACCATCGATACCGAGGCCCTGCTGGCGCGGATGCGGCCGAAACTGCATCGCTACTGCGCCCGCATGGTCGGCTCGGTCATCGACGGTGAGGATGTGTTGCAGGATGCGCTGATCAAGGCGATGGAAGCGCTGCAATCGGTCACGCCCGTCAATACGGAGGGCTGGCTGTTTCGCATCGCGCACAACACCGCGCTGGATTTCCTGCGTCGCCGCAACCGGCAGGAGGCGCTGCACTCGGCTGAGGAGGTGGAGATGATTGCCGACCAGCTCGATGATGTGGAAAGCCGCCAGATCGCCGCGACCAGCCTTCGCACCTTCATGCGGCTGCCGGTGGCGCAGCGCTCCAGCGTGATCCTGATGGACGTGCTCGGCTGCTCGCTTGCCGAGGTCTGCGACATCATGGATTTCAGCCTGCCGGCGGTGAAGGCCGCGCTGCATCGCGGACGCACGCAGCTGCGGGAGTTCGCCGGAGAGCCCGACGATGTGCCGCAGCCGGGCCTGTCGGAAGCAGATCGCACGCGACTCAACGCCTATGTCGGCCATTTCAATGCCCGCGACTTCGACGCGATCCGCGCCATGATCGCCGACGACGTCAGGCTCGAGCTCGTCAACCGTACCAGGCTGAAAGGCAAGGCCGAGGTGTCGAACTATTTCGGCAATTATTCGAAGAACAGCGACTGGCACCTGGTGACGGGGCAGGTCGAGGGACGTCCCGCGATCCTCGTGTTCGATCCGAATAAGCCGGCCGGGCGGGCGAAATATTTCATGCTTCTCGACTGGTCCGCCGGCAAGCTCGCCACCATCAGGGATTTTCGTCACGCAGCCTATGTTATTGATGGTGCGGAGTGCGTGGTGGATAGAGGGTGAACTCGCCTTCTCCATCGGAGCAGGCGCGTCGCTTGACTAGAGGGCCGTGGCAGGTTGAATGGGAGGACTGCCCGTCGGGCAAAACACCCGCCATCCCGTCAACCCCTCTCCACAAATATATCCCGCTTTACCGAAATTCGGAAACGGCGTATATGTTGGCCATCCCGGCTCATCCTTGAGGGGCGATCTTGTGGTCGTCATGTTCGCGAGCCGGGCTTGCGGTGGACGCGGTAGCGTTCGGGTGCGAGAGGCCAAGGGCAGGGCGGATTGCTCTCCGTGAGCCCAAGGCTGCGTTCCGACGAGCGGCGCTGCTAGGCTTCGTCTCGTCTGTAAGTTTCCGGCTCGGTCGACAGGGCTGGGAAAACTGCGGCGAAATGGCGGGCCGTGCGTACGGCAAAACCGTGTGGTCCTGGCCGTCGTTGCTACGGTCAAGCTCTTGCGGATGCGGCATCTGCGTCAACCGGCGCGGTGCCGGTGACTTTCGCAGGGGTGAGGGAGGCCAGCAGGAACTCGGCTCCCGGGAGAGCACGGCATAAGCCGTCCAACCATCGCGCAGGGAAGGCCGAGTGATTGGCTACACCTGTATGCTGCTGTGCGGTTTTCCTGCGTGTGCTTTTCGCGCAGCGGACCGCGGGTGCCAGCCGGCACCCGGCCTTCCCTGCGCCCTCTTGGACAAGAGGGTGAAGCGACGAAGCAAAGCTCGGGCGGAATCAGCCGCGAGAATGCGAAGCTCCAGGAGGACGAGGACCGCGAAAACGACAATCTCCATGGCATGCGAACGATTGGCCGACGACGGAGGTTCCCCGATTTCACGAGCAATGCCGAGCAGGAGTCCGCAAGGTCGCGCACAGCAGGCCCAAGACATCGCCAAGCTGGCAGTGGCCAGGCAGCGAAATTTTAAGATCATTAACAATGTTGAATCCCTGGCCGGAGCGATTGCCCTACCGTGAACCTTTCCGCCGGGGCTTTCCATGATCGATACCGCGACCAAGGCGTTGTTGCGCACCGTTCTGGACGAGGTGTGTGAAGCTGTTCCACGCTGTGAGATCGGCGCCAGGACTCGCGTAGCCTCGAAGCTTCTGGAGACTGCAAGCAGGGGCGACATCTCTGCGGATCGTCTCAAACTAGCGGCCCGCAATGCCCTTTCAGAAGTCCCGACGATGTGATGATGGTCATGTGGGGGCAGGGGTGAATTTCCACGTGACGGTCCTCAAGATCCTGGTGAGCTACCCGGATGGGTTCGCCGCCATGGAGGATCTCAAGCGGGATATGGCCAT
The DNA here is from genome assembly GCF_021052305.1 of Bradyrhizobium sp. WU425. Taxonomy (NCBI): domain Bacteria; kingdom Pseudomonadati; phylum Pseudomonadota; class Alphaproteobacteria; order Hyphomicrobiales; family Nitrobacteraceae; genus Bradyrhizobium; species Bradyrhizobium sp. WU425. The sequence goes on from NZ_CP088089.1 coordinate 2,544,885, forward strand.
TCTGGCGACCAGCGGTCGCGACTGGACCGAGCGCACCCGGCGGCTCGCCGGGCGGGTGCCGGGGCTGGACATCTTTTCGCAAGGGCTGATCGACCGGACAAATGGCGGGTGGCGCATCACGGCCAAGGGCCGCGCCGTGCTCGGTCTGATGGAAGCTCGTCCGGACCAAGCGCCGATTGCCACCCAACAACCTCCCTCAGAACCAGAGCTTGGCCCGGCGGTCTCGCGGCACATTCCGGCGGAGAGGATCCGAGGACGACTCGCCGCGCGCCGTCGCCGACGCAATGCCCGCATGCAGGCTCGGGCGTCCTAGCGAGGAACGAGCGTCGCTCCCGAAGCTTGAGCAAACGCCTTGTGATGGAAGACGCTCATGCAAAGTTCCGACGCCACCTTGTCGACGGCCCGTTTGTCGCGAGCGACGGACGATATCTGGGTCGTGGACGATGCCCCGATCAGCGCTGCCGGTCTGAAACTTCCGGTGCGCATGACCGTCATTCGGCTCTCGAACGGCGATCTCGTGCTGCATTCGCCGGTGAGATATTCGCCGGCTCTCCGTGGTGAGCTGGAGCGGCTAGGGACCATAAGGTACTTGCTCGCGCCGAATATCGCGCACTGGATGTTCCTGTCCGACTGGCAGAGAGAGCTGCCACAGGCGACGACTTTCGCGGCGCGCGGCCTTTCGGCGCGTCGGCAAGTTCGAGCAGCACGGATCCACATCGACCGCGAGCTTGGAGAGGCGACGCCTGCGGAATGGAGGGCCGACCTCGAAGCCGTCTCGGTGAACGCGCCGATGTTCTCCGAGATCGAGCTGTTCGACAAGCGCAGCCGGACACTGATCCTGACGGATCTGGTGCAAAATCTCGATCCCAATGATCTCAGCGCGTCAAACGAGGCCGCGGCAAACCTCCTCGGCATTTCCAAGCCAAACGGAACGGCGCCGGTCTATCTGCGACTGCTGCTGCGCCTCGGCGGCCGTTCCGTGCGGTCGGCAGCCGAGCGGCTCATACGGCTGTCGCCGGAGCGGGTGATCTTCGCGCATGGCGACTGGTTCGAAGCGGACGGAACCGAGCGTCTCCGGCGATCCCTGCACTGGCTGCTTCCGGCGGGCGACTCCGGATCCGAGCCGCGGCAAATGACTGGCACGCGCGTCGTCATAACCGGTGCCTCGAGCGGAATCGGGCGTGCTGCGGCGCTGGCCTTCGCCGGAAAGGGCGCAAGCGTGGTCCTGGCGGCACGCCGTGCCGAAGTCCTGACGAACCTCTCCGCGGAATGCGAGGCGCTCGGAGGCCGCGCATTGGCAATCCCGACCGATGTCACCGATGCCGAGGCGGTGCAGCGGCTGGCCCGAGAGGCGGAAGACGCGCTCGGTGGCATCGACGTCTGGATCAACAACGCCGGCACCGGCGTTTTCGGGGCCTATCAGGACGCGGATATCGCACTTCATCGCCGAACGATCGAGGTCAATCTCCTCGGCACGATGCATGGCGCTTTCGCGGTGCTTCCGATCTTCCTGCGCCAGAACCGCGGTATCTTGATCAACAACATCTCGCTCGGCGGCTGGGCTCCGACGCCTTTTGCTGCGGCCTACGCAGCGAGCAAATTCGGCCTTCGGGGCTTCACCGCGAGCCTGCGTCAGGAGCTCAGGGCTCATCGCAACATCCATGTCTGCGGCGTCTTCCCGGCCATGGTCGACACGCCGGGCTTCGTCCACGGCGCCAACATGTCCGGCCGGACGCTCGATCCCGGTCCGCTGCTGTATCAGGCGGAGGACGTTGCCGAGACGTTCGTGAGCCTCGTCCGCGCACCCCAAGATGAGGTCGCCGTGGGCTGGCCGGCGCGTGCCGGCCAAATTGCCTACGCGATGGCTCCGCAGATTACCGAGAACATCCTGGGGGTTGCCTTCCGCTACCTGCTGTCGCGCGCGCGCCCGGCGAAGAGCAGCGAGGGCACCATGATCGAAGCTGGTCCGCAGGGCACGTCAATCGATGGCGGTTGGCTGTCACGCAAGCAGCTCCCACCTGCCGGGGTCATCAGTCAGGGGCTCGCGGCGCTGGGACTAGCTGCGGGCGTGGCTCTCCTGGCTTCAGCAGTTGCGCGTCGCGCTGGCAGATCGGGACAAGGCGTCGCCAAGCACAAGCATGTCCTGCCGAGGCAGATCACGGCAGCGCGTAGGCCCGCACGTAATCGCCGAGTTTAGTTCCGAACGAGCCGTGGCCGCCATCGACCGTGACGACATATTGCTTGCCGTTGGCCTCATAGGTCATCGGCGTCGACTGGCCGCCGGCAGGAAGGCGGTCCTGCCAAAGCCGTCTGCCATCGCGAACGTCGAACGCGCGGATGTAGTCATCCATCGTTCCCGTGATGAAGACGACGCCGCCCGCGGTGACGATCGGACCGCCCAGCATGGGAACGCCGAGCTTGAATGGCAGCGGCAGCGGGGCCTGATCGCGGATCGTGCCGATGCGATGCTGCCAGACCACCTTGTGCGACTTGAGATCGATCGCGGCGATGTTGCCCCATGGCGGGGCAAGGCAGGGGATGCCGAGCGGTGAGAGGAAAATGCCGAGGTCGACGCCATAGGGGGCGCCGTACATCGGCTGCACGCCGAGCTCGGTTCCCGGCGGATGCGCCGCGTTCGGCGCTGCCGGATTGTCTTTCCCGCGCGGCACGAGACGCGAGACGAAGGGAATCGATTGAGGGTTCGCGATCGCGATCTGGCGTTGCGGATCGACGGCAATGCCGCCCCATTCGAACATGCCGAAGTCTCCTGGAAACACCAGCGTGCCTTGCTCAGACGGCGGCGTGAACGGCCCCTCATAGCGCAGGCGCTTGAACTTGATCCGGCAGGCGAGTTGGTCGAACATCGTGCTGCCCCACATCTGCGCGTCGGTCAGCATGCCGGGCGGGCGAAAGCTCAACTCCGAGAAGGGCTGGGTCGGCGACAGCCGGTCTCCCTTCGCGGCGCCCTGCGGCACCGGATTCTCCGGTGCGGGCACCAGCTGACGCCCGTCGCGGCGGTCGAGCACGAAGATGTCGCCGGTCTTTGCCGGGATGTAGATCGCAGGCGTCACGCCGCCGTTAAGGCGCAAATCGACCAGACTGGGCTGCGACGGCATATCCATGTCCCAGAGATCGTGGTGCACGTTCTGGAACGACCAACGCAGTTTCCCGGTCATGAGATCGAGGGCAATCAATGCCGAATCGTAGCGCTCGTTCTCGGGCGAACGGCCGCCGCCCCAAATATCCGGAGAACTCGAGCCGAGCGGCACATAGACCAGTCCGAGCTTCTCGTCGACCGCGGAAATGCTCCACGAATTGGGTGAGCCGGCCGTGAAATGATGCGAGGCCGAGGGCATCTCGTTCGGATCGGAATTGCCGGCATCGAATGCCCAGATCAGCCGTCCTGAATAGATGTCGAAGCCGCGGATCACGCCCGACGGCACGCGATCGGAATAGTTGTCGATCACCGCTCCGCCGACGATCAGCAACTTGTCCGTGACGACGGGCGGCGAGGTGCCCTCGTAGAAGCCGAGTGTCTGGATCTCGCTGCCCTGCTTGAGATCGATCTGTCCCTGATTGCCAAAATCCTGGCAAGGCACGCCGCTCTGCGCATCGAGCGCGAACATCCGTCCGTCGTTGGTCGGTATGAAAATGCGCCCCGCACAATCGCTCGGGGCCGGCGTGCCGTCGGCAGTTATCGCGCCGGGTTTGGTCGCGTGATAGGACACGCCGCGGCAGGTCATGTGCTGGAAGGCCTTGTTGTGCTGCACCTGCGGATCGAACTTCCAGCGCAGTTTTCCGGTCGCGGCTTCGAGCGCGAACACGATCTGGTGCGGCGAGCAGGTGTAGAGCAGATCGCCCACCTTGAGCGGCGTCGCCTGGTTGGTGATCTCGTCGGGATCGTCCGGGCCCTTGTGATCGCCGGTGCGGAATTCCCAGGCGAGCTTGAGGTCCTTGACGTTGTCCTTGGTGATCTGGCTCAGCGACGAGAAGCGCGTACCGAAGCCGCTGCCGCCGTAGGCCGTCCAGTTCTGGCCGGCAGCGGGCTGCTCCGGTTCGGGAGACGCAATGGCCCCCGTTGTTTCGCCCTCAGGTATCGTGCCGGCAAGATCGCGGCGATCGCTCGTCAGGGACATGCCGACGACGATGGCTGCGGCGACCAACACAAGGCCAAGCGCCCATCGCGCCGCGCGCAAGCGAGGCCCCAGGCGGGAGGCAATGAAGGGCAGTATCAGCCACAGGCCAAGCGGCACGAGCACGTCGCCGCGCGGCGCCAGAGACCAGAAATCGAAGCCCGTTTCCCAGATCGCCCAGGCCATCGTTCCCGCCAGCAGCGCGGCATAGATCCAGAGCGCCTCGGCACGACGGCGCGCGAGCAGCCAACTCGTGAGCAGAAGCATGACGCCCGCGATCAGATAGTAGACGGAGCCACCGAGGGCCGCGAGCCAGGCACCGCCCGCGAGGAGGCCCAGTCCCATGATGGCGACGAGCACAATGGTGATGGCCAGCAATGGCGCGTCACGGAGCCAATTCATTGAACGATGCATGGGAGGCATGATGGTCACTTCAGCGTATAGAGAAACGCCGCGATGTCCCGCGCGTCCTTCTGCGGGATGCCCATTCTCGGCATGGCATTGCCCGGCAACGCCCGCTGTGGATCCTCGATCCAATCAGCCATGTTGTCCGGCGAGTTCTGGATGTAGCCGGCGATGTAGGTCCGCGTGCCGATCCGATGCAAGGGTGGGCCGACATTGCCTTCGGCGCCGGCAATGCCGGGAATATCGTGACAGCCGCCGCAGTGATACTGCTTGACGAGGTCGGCGCCACGACGCGCGTCGCCGGTGAAGTTGTCCGGGCCCGCAGCCTTGCAGGCGGCGCCTGTGGTAGCCAGCAGCGCGGTGACTAGCAATCTCGTGATCGGATTTGCCATCGCTGCTTCCCGGCGATCAGGGCTTCTGGCCGAAATTGAAAGACTTGGTGGCAGACCAGGGATCGGTCGTCGAGACCTGCTCGCTCGGGACTTGCTCGACTTCGGGCGAAGGCAGATTCGCGGAAAAGGTTCGGCCCCATTGGTGGCTCGGCTCGTTGCTGATCTTGCCGATATAGGTGACGAGATCCCAGATCACGCTGTCGGGCAGCACGCCGCCCCAGGCCGGCATTCCATTCGGCCGCCCCTGGTAGATCGAGAGAAAAATGTTCTCTGGCTGCGAGCCGTAAGTAAAGTTGTTGTTGCTCAGTGCCGGACCCATGCCGCCGCCGCCATTTGGCGCGTGGCAGCCGACGCAGTTGAAGTTGACGTAGTAGGTCATCCCGCGCTGCTCCGCATTGGGATCGCCCTGCACGGGGTTCTTGATCTGCGGCGGGTCCGGCTGCGCGCCGGGATGGAGGTGACTGACCGGGACCTGCATGAAGACGCCGGGCCTGCCATTGCCGACGCTGCCACCGAAGTTCGGGCGCGGAGACAGCGTCGGCATCTGCGCCTCCTGCGACTGCGGCAAAGTCTGCTGGGCCAGCCCCGCGCCATTCGGCAGGACCGCCAGCAGTAGTGATAGGGCGCTTGCGCGCAGCACTGGAGCAGACATCACTCATGTCCTCCCGATACCATAGCCGGTTGGTCCACCAGCGGAACGCCGTAACTGAGCAGCAGCGAAGTGATCTCGGACCGGTGCTCGTCGATGAATGCATTCAGTCGGTCGCGCAAGGCGTCGTCGCCTTTGCGCACGCCCATCGCGATGGCGAACTGGAACTGCTGAGGTGCAAAGCGCTCGTAATCCCGGATCGGCATGACCGTCAGGGGGACGAGAGAGCGCTGGGCGAAATATCCGCCGAGCGGACCCCAGGCTGCGGCGACATCGAGGCTGCCGCTTTCGACGGCTTCGATCAGGCGCGCCGGGGGATTGGCCTCGCGATAATCTCCGTAGATCGAGTAGCCGCGGACGTTGTCGACGATGCCCTGTTCGCCGAGCGCCTGCGCCGGCGGGGGATTGTTGCCGTCATCGCCGATCAGATGCACGCCGATTGCGAGGTGATGCAAGCGTGGGTCGAGCAGGGACGAAAGCTCGAGGTGCTGGTCCTGCCGCGTGACGAACACGTAGCTCGAGCGATAATACGGCTTCGTCGTCTCGACGAGATCATAGCCGGACGGCACGCCCATGACGACGTCGCATTTGCCGGCTTTCAGCGTGTTACGGATGAAGCCGCGGCGCTGCGCCCACCAGGTGTAGGAGACCTGCAGGCCGAAATGCTCGGCCACCATGGCCGCGAGCCTGTTCTCGAATCCTGCTTCGGCGCTGTTCGAGAAAGGCAGATTGTTGGGATCGGCACAGACGCGAAGCTCGCGATCCGACGCTGCCGCCGCCGTGGTTGCAAGCCCGACCAGAAAACCAAGAGCGATGCCGGGATAACTATTTCGAAGGCGCATGGCTGGTGTCCTCACCATTCGCGCCGCCGAGTTTGAACACCAGCAGCTCACTCCCGCCCGCGGTGTAGAACGGCAAATCCTGGGTCGCACCGACAAAACCGAGCGCGCCGTTGCGCACCCGCGGATCGACCTCGGCGTTGGCCACCACACCCGGCCAGCCGCCGACGCCCGACAGGATCGCGATGTATTGCTGTCCGTCGGAGCCGCGATAGGAGATCGGCTGGCCAATGAATCCGGAGCCGGCGCGGAATTGCCAGAGGACATGCCCGTCCTTGGCATCCACGGCCTTGAACAGCCGATCCATGGTGCCGTAGAACGCGACGTCGCCTGCCGTAACCAGCGCGCCGCTCCAGACCGGCAGCTTCTCGTGGATCTCCCAGACCTTCTTGCGCGCGACGGGATCCCACGCCATGAATTCGCCGCGGTGGCCGCCGGGGCCTGCATACATGTCGACATCGGCGCCCACATAAGGTGTGCCTGCGATATAGCCGACCTGCGATGCCTTGAAGTTCATGCAAAGATGCTGATGCGGCACGTAGAGCAGCTTGGTGCGGGGCGACCAGGCGGTTGGCTGCCAGTCCTTGGCGCCCGGCGCGGCCGGGCAGATGTTCTCGACGGTCTTGCCGGCGAGCGGCGTCTTCTCCTCGTTGGGGATGATCTTGCCGGTCTTGAGATCGACGCCGTTATAGGCATTGACGAATTCAAACGCGTCCGCCGAGATGACTTCGCCGGTCGCCCGATCCATCACGTACATATAGCCGTTGCGGCCCGGGTGGATCAGCACCTTGCGCGGCTGTCCATTCAGTTCGAGATCGACGAGCACATTCTCGTTGATCTCGTCGTGGTCGAACAGGTCGTGCGGGTTGATCTGGTAAGCCCATTTGGCGCGGCCGGTGTCCGGGTCGCGGGCAAAGATTGTGGTGCTCCAGAGATTGTCGCCGCTGCGCTGGTTGGCGTTCCATGGGCTCGGATTGGCTGTGCCGTAGTAGATCAGATTGAGTTCGGCATCGTAGGAGATCCATCCCCACATCGTGCCGCCGCCGACCTGCCAGCGGTCGGCCGGCCACGTCTTCACGCCGAGATCCTTGCCCTTGAGACTGTCGTAGAACGGCTTGAAGTCGTCGCCGATCAGCACGTCCTTGTCCGGGCCCGTGGCGTAGGCGCGCCACGCAATGGCCCCGGTGTTTTCATCGAGCGCGGTGACCCAGCCGCGCACGCCCATCTCGCCGCCGCTGTTGCCGACGAGCACCTTGCCCTTGACCACGACGGGAGCCATCGTGATGGTCTCGCCCTTGTTGATCTCCCCGAGCTTCGTATGCCACAGCTCCTTGCCGGTCTTGGCGTCGATCGCGACCGTGTGGTTATCAAGCGTGTTGAGGAAGACCTTGCCGTTGTCGAAGGCGAGTCCGCGATTGACCACGTCGCAGCAGGCAACGCCCGCGGCTGCCGGTTCAGGCTTTGGCGCGTAGGACCATTTCAATTCACCGCTCGTGGCATCGAGTGCGAACACACGGTTGGGGTAGGGGCCAGCATAAGGGCCGACCACATACATGGTGCCATCGACCACGAGCGGCGCCGCCTCCTGGCCGCGATCGGCACCGACCGAGAACGTCCATGCAAGCTGGAGGCGCGATGCATTGGACGTGTTGATCTGATCAAGGTTGCTATAGCGGGTGTTGGCGTAATCGCGCGCCGCCATCGGCCATTGGCCTGGATCTTTCATGCGGCTGGCAAGATCGGTCTGTGCCGAGGCGGACGACAGCAACGCGCAGGACGCGCAAAGGGCACAAAGGAAGCCTGGAAGTCGGCCCAGCAAACGCGTGAGACCACGCACTAACATATGTAAAGATCTCCACGGCAGTGACGAGGCCGTGCGCCGTTGCAGGCCGGTTTACGAACCTACAAACGTTCCGACTTCGCTTGGTTCCAAAGAGGTGTGACCGACGACGAGCTATCTCACGACGTTGCCGGACACGCCGGCGCCGAGGTCAACTGCGATCTGATCTTCCTTGCCGTTACACTTGGGGTGGCCAAATCCAGACGGACTTTTGCCGTCGGGTCCGATGTCATAGATGATTGCGTCTTTCATGTTGGGGCTGACGCCGGCCGGCACGCGGTCGAGCCCGAGCTGGTGACGCACGCGCCAGGCCACGTTGTGATCGGCGCAGGAGCTGTCGCCGCTGACGCCCAGCGCGCCCGTGATGCCGTTGCCGTCATAGAGCGCCAGCCCTCCCCCGAACACGATCGTGCCGCCGATCGGCTTGCCCACCATTGGATCGCTGGCCGTGCCGAAGCTGTCCGGAGATCCGGCGTACAAGGCTTCCGGGAACGGCGGGTTGCCGAGTGCCGCGCCGAATAGGAACCCGCCGGGCTGCGCCCCGGCATAGAGATTGGCCGTCGCCATCGCCTTGTCCTTTAGGCTGAACGCATTCGCCGTATTGGCCTTCTCGGCCGCGATGGCCCGGCTGCCGAGCCACTGGTCGTCGACCTTGCCGCCGCTATAGGCAACTGCGCAGACGATGCCCTGCCGATTGACGACGGCAGCCCACTCGTTGTTGTCGAGACCTCCGTTGCTTGGGCCGCCGCCCGGCTTGACACTCTTCTTGAGGATATCGGCGAGCTTGTCATGATCGACCGGGCACGACATCCCTGGCTGGGGTTGGTCCTGCGCGTTCAAGACTGCAGGCGTCAAGAGTGCTGCGGTGAAGATAGCCGTTGCCGCCCTGACGGATCGTTTTTCCATGTGGCCTCCGTGGAGTGTCGCAGTCGGCAGGCGAACGTTCGAAGAGAAGTTGCGGTTCCTATGCAGCGTCGCTCAGCCCGGATGTTGAAGGAGCGGCAGGCGGGAATGGCCGCCGTTCGCAGTCAGCCACCGGTGAGCAAAAAACAACGCAGCCCCCGTGTAGAGTATGCCCATGGGCACCCACATCAGGATGCCGGCGAGTTGCTGGTCCTCGAGTGCCGAGAGGCCGAATTCCCCGGCGAGGGCGCCCTGGCCTGGGATCCACAGCCGCGGCGACACGGTCAGCAGAGCTCCGAGCACGCCGGAATGCAAAATGGTGATGAACAGGCACGCGACAGCGATGCCGTCGCGAATTCGAGTGCTACGGCCCTGACCGCGGCCATGCAGCAGCACCCACCAGAACAACAGCGCAGTCGCGAAGAAGCTGATGTGCTGGAGACGATGGATCGCCGTGTTCTCGAGCGCCCACGCATATAAAGGCGGTGCATGCCAGACCCAGAGCGCTGCGCCGTGCAGGATGGTCGCGCTCATGGGGTGGCCTACAAACCGCCACGGCCATGCCAGGATCGGCCAATTGAGCACGCGACCTGCGGCCGGGCGCAGCCGGGCTGGCAGGCTCCACAGCAGCGGGCCATTGATCCGGGCGAACGCCATCAGCGGTGCCGCGACCACCATCAGCAGTTCGTGCTCGACCATGTGCGCGGTGAACAGACGCTCGCCGAGCCAGTGCAGCGGCGAGGTCACGGCAAGTGCGGCCACCAGCCATCCGGTCCAGAACGCGGCCACCTGGCGGAAGCTGACGCCACGGCCGCCACCCGCATGATGCCAGAGCCGCTGCGTTCCGACATAGAAGCCGATACCGACGGCATAGAGCGGAGCCATGAGCCAGGGATCGTAGCTCCACAGCGAACCGGAATCGACCTCCGATAGTCCGTGCGCATCGGCCGGCGCCGCGAGCAGCGCGAGCAGCAGTGCTGCAAAGCTCAGCGCAGGCATGGGCTGATCATGAGCGAGGCGGCGAACTGGTTCGCAATCACCAGCGAAAACAGCACGCCGGAGCCGACGCCGAGCCAGGCCATGAACGTTCGTGGTCCGCCACCCCGCGCATCGGCCCATTCAGCCCCCGCGCCGCGCCGAACGGCGCGGGCTGAAATGACAGTGCCTGCGAGAGCGACGATAGCGAGAGCCGCACTCATGATCGCGCCGCTGATCCTGGTCTGTTCGCAGGAGAAGTGCGCGAGCACATAGACGCCCTGCAAGTTGATGGCCCACGCGATGGGCCCGAGCGCAACGCCGGCCCAGTAAAGTAGTCTGGAATGTCCGTCGGCTGCGGTCATAGGCGTGGCACCCAATCGAGCAAGACATAGAGCGGCAGCCAGGCGAGCACGACGAAGTTCCAGTAGAACACGTTGTCGGTCACGTCGCTGAACCGGCGCGGTTGCGCATGGCGCGTGAACATCAACACCGCCAGCACGACCGTGTCGCCGACATCGGTGGCAAGGTGGGTCGTGTGCAGCCCCAGAATGAGCCATACGATCGAGCCGTAGGCTGAATTGTCCCAGCGGGTGTTGAGATGCGCGAACTCGAAGCCGCGCAGCACCAGCAGGGCGATCCCGATCAGGGCCATCACGACGAGGCCGGTCCGCACCTTCGCGAGATCCTGGCGGTGCGCGGCGCGGTTGGTGATCTCGTTCGGGATGATGCTCAGCAGATAGACCACGACTTCGGCTGTGCCTGGCCAGAGATCGGGCGGCGAGGCGCCAATCGGCCAAGTTGGGTTGACGGCGTAGAGATAGAGATAGGCACCGATGGCAATGGCAAAGCCCATGCCCTCCAGCGCCATGAAGCCCATGGCGCCCCACCACGGTCCGCTGCGCGGGCCATAGCCGTAAGTCGGCAGTTCAGCGACATTGCGGACGATAGTCTGTCTCACTCCTCGTCCTCCTTGCTGCCGCTCGGCCAGAACCAGCCGATCAACGTCACGGCCATCGGTGGTGTGCCCCAGAGCACGGCCCAGGGCGTGAAGATCGAGCCGATGAAGAACACTGTCGTCGCGATAGCTGTGAGCAGCGGCCAGATGCTGGGTTCGGGCGAAGCCTCCCGGATCTGCGGCTCAGCTTCCGCGAGCGAGGTCAGCAGGACCTCGCGCCGCTCGGCGCTCAGACCCGCGACCACGGGCAGGCTCTCGCTATCGGCCCACAGCGGATCGCGGTGCTTGACCACCGGAATGCGGTCGAAGTTCTGCGGCGGGGGCGGCGATGACGTCGCCCATTCCAGCGTCGAGGCATCCCAGGGATTGTCGCCTGCGAGCTCGCCCTTGCGCAGGCTGTAGATCACATTGACGAGAAGCAACGCGAAGCTGAGCGCGAAAATGAGAGCACCACCGCTGGACACGAGATTCAGGTGCGCCCAGTCCATGTCGGCGGTGTAGGTGTAGACCCGGCGCGGCATTCCGATCAGCCCGAGGATGTGCATCGGGAAGAAGGCGACGTTGAAGCCGACGAAGGCGAGCCAGAAATTCCAGCGCCCGAGTCGCTCGCTGAGCATGCGGCCGGCGATCTTGGGAAACCAGTAGTAGACCGCGCCGACCAGCGGGAACACAGCGCCGCCGATCAGGACATAATGGAAGTGGGCGACGACGAAATAGGTGTCGTGCACCTGGGTGTCGATCGGGACCGAGGCGACCATGACGCCGGACAGCCCGCCGAGCACGAAGATCACGATGAAGCCGATCACGAACAACAGCGGGGTCCGGTAGACCGGACGCCCGTCCCAGAGCGTTGCCAGCCAGCAGAAGATCTGCAGCCCGCTCGGCACCGCGATCAGCATGCTGGAGGCCGTGAACAGGGCCGCGCCGAGTTGGGGCAGGCCCGTGACGAACATGTGGTGGACCCAGAGACCGAACGACAGGAAGCCGGTCGCGATCAACGAGAGGATCACCACGGGATAGCCGATCACCGGCCGTCGGGCGAACGTCGCGAGGATCGCCGAGACCATTCCCGTGCCCGGGATGAAGATGATGTAGACCTCGGGATGGCCGAAGAACCAGAACAGATGCTGCCAGAGCAGGGGATGTCCGCCCGAGGAGGAATCATAGAAGCGCGTGTTGACGAGGCGATCCAGAATCAGTGACGTCGATGCGACCATGATCGAAGGCATCGCGAACATTACAAGGAAGCTCGTCACCAGCATGGCCCAGACGAATAGGGGAATGCGGTCGAGCGTCATGCCGGGCGCGCGGAGCTTGAACACAGTCACGACGATTTCCACGGAGACGGCGAGCGCCGCGACCTCGGTGAAGGTGATCATTTGCGCCCAGACATCCGGGCGCTTTGTCGGCGTAAATTGCAGCGAGGAGAGCGGGACATAGGCAAACCAGCCAACGTCCGGGCCGACATTCAGCGCAAAGGAAATCCAGAGAAAGCAGCCGCCGAACAGAAACATCCAATAGCTGAAGGCGTTCAGTCGCGGAAAGGCGATGTTCCGCGTGCCGACCATCAACGGCACGAGATAAACGGCGAACGCCTCCATCACGGGCACGGCGAACAGGAACATCATCGTCGAGCCATGCATGGTGAAAACCTGATTGTACTTGTCGGCCGAGAGAAACGTCTTCTCCGGCCCGGCCAGCTGAATGCGCATCAGGACCGCGAGGAGGCCGCCGAGGAGCAGGAATACGAACGCCGTGATGATGTAACGGCGGCCGACCACCTTGTGGTCGACCGACATCAGCGCGCCCATCCAGCCGGACGGCGTGCGCCACACTTTCTCCAGCTGTGTGGAAAGTCGAAGGCCGTTCAGGACGTCGTCCCGCAACTCATTTGGTTCAGCGGCGATGCTCACTTGAGCTGCTCCAGATAATGAATGATGGCGATCATTTCATCCGATTGCAGCGGCATCCTCGGCATCAGATTGCCGGGCTTGATGTGCTGGGGATCGGCGATCCAGGCGCCGAGCGTGGCCGAATTATTCGGCAACGTTCCCGCCGCGATCGTGGTGCGGCTGCCGATATGCGTGAGGTCCGGACCCAGCTGCCCGCCGGCCATCGTACCGCTGATGTTGTGACACAGTGCGCAGCCGCGCGCCCGGAACAGAGCCTCGCCCTGCTTGCCGAGTTGATCGGTAGGGCTGTTCGCGCTCTGGTTTTCATGGTCGCGCCAGCGGCCGAACTCGTCGGGCGGCAGCGCGATCACGGCGAATGCCATATGGGCGTGCTGAAGCCCGCAAAACTCGGCGCATTGTCCACGATAGACGCCGGCATTCTTTGCCGTGAATTGCAGCTCGTTCTTCTGACCGGGAATCAAGTCCATCTTGCCGGTCAGGCTGGGCACCCAGAAGCTGTGGATGACGTCGGCGGATTCCAGCTCGACCTTCACCGGTTGGCCGGTCGGGATCCGGATCTCGTTCGCCGTCACGAAACTCTGGTGCGGACTGTCGGCTTCATAGCGAACCTCCCACCACCATTGATGTCCGATGATCTTGAGCGTGTGGGCTTTCTCGTTCTTGGCAAAGACGGTGTGCTGACCGGCATAGCTGACCAGGGAGAGACCGAGCACGACGGCGGTGGTCGCAATCCCAAGCGCGAGGATGACGCGCCCGGAGCGTTCCTCGAAGGCTTGGTGAAGGTCAAGCGGCCGATCAGCCGAACGTTTTCGCCGCATCATTCCGATGCAGAGCGCGATCACGACGGCGGTCCAGACGACCGCCGACACAGCGAGGAAGATGAACAGCGTGTGCAAGATCTGGCCGGATTGCAGCCCTTGCGGATCGAGCGCCGATTGCCGGCCCGCACACGCCGTGAGCGGCCAGATCGTGCACAACACCAGAACCCTTCGCACCCAGACCTGCATTGACGCCTTGTCGCACTCCGCTTCACAGGCGGAACCGGGCAGGCCTACAAAGGTTCCTATCCGCTAATCGGAGCGATGGGCCGAAGAGGATGTCCGACATCAATCATCGGGCTAGAATGGCCAGCCCTTCACGGCGATCACGATCGCCGCATCGCCAGCGGCCATCAGCAACAGGACGGCGAGACTGGCGATGATTGCGCCCGGCTGGGCAAGCACGCGCAACTCTCCGAGCATGTGTCGGCTCCAAAAAGCAGCAATGCCGCGATGACCCTGAGGGTTCCTGCGGACACGCCGGGCGTTGACGTGCGAGCGCCGGAACGAAGGCCCGAGATCGCGCGTTCCTGCGACGAATTGAGGGTTCACGTGCCGCGCTATCATTTTGATCTGGTCGACTCCGAGACCGTCGCCGACGAGGGAGGAGCTGAATTGCCCGACGACATCGTGGCGCTGGACGTTGCCGAGGAGATCGCGAAGAGGCTCCTTGCGGAGCGTCCCGAACTCAGGAATCGTCATTTTTCCATCCTGGTCACGAACCAACAGGGTGAGGAGATCGGGAAAGTGCCACTGGATGTCCTGCACTGAAGTCGCGGCCTGACATGGCGTTGAGGATCGGAGTGATCTCGGATACGCACGGCCTTCTCAGACCTGAGGCCGAACGCCGTCTTGCAGGGGTGTCGCATATCCTCCACGCTGGTGATATCGGCGCGCCGGAGGTTCTGGAGAGGCTTTGCCGAATAGCGCCCGTCACCGCCATCAGGGGAAACGTCGATGTCGGCAGTTGGGCGAGGCGCTATCCCGAAATCGAAACAGTGCACCTCGGCGCTCGTTGTTTCTACCTCCTTCACGATCTCAAGGCGCTCGCCATCGACCCCGCGGCAACCGGTGTGAACGTGGTGATATCAGGACATTCGCATCGGGTGCAGGTCAACACGATCAACGGAGTGCTTTTCCTGAATCCTGGAAGCGCCGGTCCGAGGCGATTCAAGCTGCCGATCACGCTGGCAACGCTCGATCTCGATGAGGGCGGCGACCTGCGGCCCACCATCCATGAGCTCGACGCGTGAACGAGGTGCATGCGTAGCAGCTAGTGGGTATTCGACTTTTGCCATCGCTCCAGATCAATCGGGGGACGCTTTGGGTCGATCTGCTCCTTCTCGGGATTTCCCTGCCAAGGCTGGTCCGTCTGCCGGTGGGTTGGCAAATCCGTCTGCTGTCGCGGATCGTCGACCGGTGTTTCTCTCGGGTCGTTTTCAGGCGCTTTCGCTTTCGGCATAACTTGTCCTCTCTGCGATCTGTCGGTGTGGTGGCACGCGATCAACGTACGCCAGCGATCCCGCCATCATCAGCTTCCGGGTGCCGTCCTTCTCCGTTTCCCGCGATAGAGCCTGGACCATGAACAAAAAGCCTTTCGTATGAACTGCGGGGTCAACACGGGCAAGAATCGTTCGTTCCTACGGGCATGCATCAGCATCGATCAGGAACGACCGCCGCCCCATCTCATTGCCAGCGCATGAGGTCGCGAGACCGAAACAAGGAGCATGCAATGTCCAAAATGCCCCCCATACCGCCAGAGCAGCGCAGCGACAAGGGACCCGGATCTGATCCCAGGATCGAGACGGATGAAAGAGTCCCCGGCCGCGAGAACTTCGACACCCAGGGTCGTCACGGCAACATCAAGCAGAACACGACAAACCAAGGCTACCAGCAGGACCGATGAATGCCACACAAGAACTCAGACAGTGAACGCTTCGGTGGTCCGGGCTCCTCGCGGCAGGATCGCAAGCACCCCGAAAAGGAAGGTCGCGAGCATGAGCGCCCTGCGCCCGGAACGGCTACCAACGACCGCAAATCACACGTCTCGGGAGGCGGTGGTGAGCGCGATCAACATCACACGCACGACGATCGTGAGAGGAGCTGAGCAATGGCTAAGACAACTTCGAGCTTGCTGCTGATCGCGTTCCTGGCGACCGCGTCGATAGGGGCCGCCTCGGCGCAGAGTGGCGGCGGTTCGGGAGGATCGGGCGGAGCAAGCGCGAGCAGCACGAGCGGCGGCACCGGCGGTGCCACAAGCCCTGGGTCGGCAGGCCTTGGGTCTGCAGGAGCTACAAACCAGACGGGCGGTGCATCGCCCAGCCTGGGCAATCCAGGCGACGCGGCCGCGGCTTCGCGTGGCACGACGGCTACCGGCACGAACACCGCTGGAACGGCCCAATCGAGCGGTGGCGGGCCGCGAGGATCGACCACCGTCGGGCGGGCCGGCAATCCCGCAGGGGGGACCAGCAGCGGACGGATTGACGGAACTGCGACACCCGGTCCGTCGATGCCGGGCGACGCCGAAATACGCTCGGAGAACTCTCAGGATTCCCACGTCGATCGAAAGATCAAGAGCATCTGCAAAGGCTGTTAGATCGGCGATCCGGACGCCGGGTTTTCCGGCGTCCAATCGAGGTCGTCCTCGCTTCGAGGTTCGGGGTCGGGCGAGCAGGGCTTGATCTTCAGGTCATCCTCGAGCCTGGGCTGACCCCCGCCGCTTTCGACCAGACCGGCGTCTTCGGCCTTTTTCAGGGTTTCCTCTTTGGTTGAAAACGTCCGGCTCAGTTTTTCGCCGTCCTTGAACAGGGCATACGCCATATTGGCTCCTCGCGATTGGAATCATCGAAGACTTTGACGTGGGCGGACACACACGGCCACCGTCGCCCCTTTGTCGCTTGGTGAAGCTCTAGCCGACTTCCCTGAGATTGCTCAGGATCGCCAGGTGACGCTGAATGATCGGCGGCGACATCTATGCGACCTGCTGTTCGCCGGGGTGCCATCTGATCGCAAATACGACGTGGAATCTCCAATGTTGGATTCACAAGACGCTGCGACCGTTTCGAACGTTCCTATCGCCGCCGTAAGCAGCCGGGCGATGCTCCACCTGATGTCGGCATCCTGGCACGAGCCCGCAGGTTAACGCAGGTTATTGGCACGGGAAGTGCGTCATGATCATAGGAACGGCAGCACTGAGGACGGTTTGTCCATCATCCAGATGCCGACCGGCGCACGAGCAAAATCATGCAACACAGAAATTCACGCAGCTTTCCGATTTCCGCGGGCGTCCTTCTCGGGCTTGGTCTGGGCGGGTTTTTTGACGGCATCGTGTTTCATCAGCTGCTGCAATGGCATCATATGTTAAGCGGCTGGTATCCGCTCAACTCCATCGACAACGTCAAGCTCAACACGACCTGGGACGGCATCTTCCACAGCGCGGCCTATGTTGTTGTGCTCCTCGGCCTGTATGTGCTGTGGCAACGGGCGCGCGGGTCTGACATCCACTGGTCGCGCGGCCAGTGTCTCGGCGCGGTGTTGCTCGGTTGGGGCATCTTCAATCTGGTTGAAGGCGTGGTTGACCATGAGGTCTTCAAGCTGCACCAGGTGAATGAGACCGTGCCTCACGAGCAGCGCATCTTCTGGGACATCGGCTTCCTGCTATGGGGTGCGGCCATGTTGGTCATAGGCGCCGCCATGACACGCGCCGGCACGCAAGGGAGGGTCCATGCGGAAAGCAGTCTACAGCCTCGCTAGAGAGACCCCGCCAGCTCTGGTCTATGCCATTTTTATATTGCTGCTGATGCTCGCTACAGCACCGGCCTTTCGCATCGTGCTGTTGGGTGTGTCGCTGGATGATCTTCTGCAACTACGCTGCTTCAATCCCGGCTGATGCGCGGTTACCACGCCTCATGTCTTCCCGGAGGTAACATGGTCGAGTTCAGGCTTCCGAAACACTCCCGCGTCGAAAAGGGAAGGATCTGGCCCAAGCCGGACAGCAAATCGTTGCGCGAATTCCAGGTCTATCGCTGGAATCCCGACGACGGACGCAATCCCCGGCTCGACACCTACTTCGTCGATATGAGCGATTGCGGGCCCATGGTTCTGGATGGTCTGATCTGGATCAAGAACAACATCGACTCCACGCTGACATTCAGGCGGTCCTGCCGCGAAGGCGTGTGCGGCTCCTGCTCGATGAATGTCGCCGGCCAGAACACGCTCGCCTGCACCAAGTCCATGAGCGAGGACGTTCCGAACGGCGAGCCGCTGCGCGTGCTGCCCTTGCCGCATCAGCCAGTGGTCAAGGACCTCGTTCCCGACCTGACGAATTTCTACGCACAGCTCGCATTGATCGAACCTTGGCTGCAAACCGTGTCACCCACACCACCGAAGGAATGGCGACAGAGCCATGAGGATCGGGCCAGGCTCGACGGGCTCTACGAGTGCATCCTCTGCGCCTGCTGCTCGACATCTTGTCCAAGCTACTGGTGGAATTCCGAGCGTTTCCTCGGCCCAGCGGCCCTGATCCAGGCGGCCCGCTGGGTCAATGACAGTCGCGACGAGGCGACGGGCGAGCGCCTCGACAAGCTCGAAGACCCCTTCAGGATTTATCGCTGTCACACCATCCTCAACTGCGCGAAGGCGTGTCCCAAGGGCTTGAATCCGGGCGAAGCCATCTCCGGATTGCGCCTCAAGATGGTCGAACGGAAGTTCTGATCGGGGACGGACACTCGCGCATAAAGGAACGATGGCTGCGGGGTAGGCTTATCGACCAAACTGGAGGCGCCTGATGGGCAAGAAACAATTCGCCGCGTTGCCGTTCATGCTGAACAATTCCGAATTGCGCGTGATGCTGATCACGACTAGGCGCAAGCGCAGGTGGAGTGTCCCGAAGGGATCGCCGATGCGCAAGACGGAGCCGCACCGTACGGCTGCGCTCGAGGCGTACGAGGAGGCCGGTCTCGTCGGCGTCACCGCAAAGCGCGCGCTGGGCTCCTTCAAGCATCGCAAGCGGAAGGGTGATCGCAAGCGGACCATGAACGTTGCCGTCTTTCCCATGAGGGTCCACGGGCAGGAGCGCTGGTGGCCGGAAAAGGGAGAGCGTGAAGCAATCTGGGTCTCGCCGAAGACGGCGGGCCGTCTGGTGCACAAGGCGCAGCTTCGTCGTCTAATCGCCCGCTTCGCGGCGCAGACGGAGAAGACCGCCCCCTCACCGCTGAGCGATGGCATGGCTCCAGGAACCCGCGTCTCGTCCAGTTATTCAAGGTAGATGAACCAGCAACCGACCGGACTCGCATTCGAGGAGCGACCGCCTCATGAGGTCTTGGCCGCGGCGATCAAGCGACGCTGCGCGATCCTGTTCGTCGGCGCCGGCGTCTCGATGGCTGTCGGCCTGCCGTCCTGGCAATCTCTGATCGACCATCTGCTGGATGACCTTGGACTTGAGCGCGACGTGATCGCTGGGATGCACGGCGGCTATCAGATGCTGGCGGAGTACTACCGGCTGAAGCGCGGCGGAATCGGCCCGCTCCGCAGCTGGCTCGACCGCAACTGGCGCGTCGACCCGGACAGGATCGCGGCCTCACGGCTCCACCGGCTGATCGTGGAGCTCGATTTTCCGACCATTTACACCACGAACTACGACCGCAACCTCGAGACGGCCTTCGAGGTCCTGGAAAAGCCCTATGCCAAGATCAGCAACGCAAAGGACATTGCAAGCGCCCGTTCCGGCGTCACGCACATCATCAAATTTCATGGCGACTTCGACGACGATGCCTCGCTCGTCTTGACCGAGACCGACTTCCTCAACCGGCTCGCGTTCGACTCGCCACTCGATATCCGGTTTCGCGCCGATGCCTTGGGCAGCACGCTGCTTTTCATCGGATACAGCATGTCCGATCCCAACATTCGGCTCCTGCTGCATCGGATTTGGCAGAGTTGGGATGAGTCCGGGCACCGCCAGGACCGACCGAGGTCCTTCGCGTTCGTCACGCAGCGCAATCCGGTGCAGGAGGCTGTATTGGCGAACTGGGGCATCACCACCATAGCGTCGCCTGACGGCGTCAGCCCAGATGATGGTGTCAGCCAGTTTTTGCTGGACATCCGCCGGCGTATCGAGCGAGAGAGCTAAAGCGGTCCCTGGCGCGCCTTGAGCGTTTGCTCTGCTGCCGCGGGGCCGCTCGGCTCAGCGGCGGGATCGGTCAGAAGGAGGATCGATGACCAGTCTGCACCTGGGCCGGTCACCGATATCCCCTATATCGCCGTGCATAGGCATAGCGAGGATTGACGCCGCAATAGGCGTGCGTTCCCGATGCAGTCGCCATGCACTGAGCGTAACTGGCGAACTAGCAGTTGCCCGGATAGCCCCAGACGCGGCCCTGAAGGCAGTAGCGGTCTTGTGCGACGGACGCCGTTGGGGAGCCGAGGCCCGTCACGAGCGCGAGAGAGGCGGCGGCCAGGAGCAATCGATGCTTCATGGAAATCTCCATTTCAACATTGAACGTGCCTCGTGAAGCGGCGTTCCAAGTGCAACGTTTACCGACTCCTCTAATTGCGACCTGAACGCGATGCGGCCCCGGCGAGGAGAGGATCTCACCGAGGCCGCTCTCATGCGCGCAACAGCAAGGGCGCGCTTTGGAGGATTGCTAACCGCGAACCGCTAGCGACGCGGCGTGGCGCCGTTGGACGGTGGGGTCGTTTCGTTGCGCATGCCGGAAGGACTGGAAGCACCTTGTCCGCCCCGCTCGACATGGGTGATGCCGCCGCCGCCGCCGGTTCCGCCTGAGCCGCCATCTCCAGCTCCAGCACCGCCTGCGCCTGCGCCGCCAGCCCCGGCACCAGCGCCCGCGCCGCCGCCAGCACCGCCTCCGGCCCCACCACCGGCGCCGCCTGCGCCACCACCGGCGCCACCGCCAGCACCTTGCGCGAACGCTGCGCCGACTGAAGCGCCTGCAAGCATTGCTGCCGTAAAGATCGTCAGGATTGTCTTACGCATCTGTCTTCTCCTTGAGGTTTCGATGTCGGATCAATCATGTGAAGCATCCACCGTTCCTAGCCGTGCAGCGTGATCAAGCTCTGTCGTCGACGACTCCGCGTCGATATTGCGAAGGCACGGCAACTTCGTCGAACCGTTGGGCGAGAGCATCGAGAGCCGCGCGCATCTGCGGCCCCCGCATGGCCGCGCCGTGCCCCGTGACGACGATCTCCGGAGCGAGTGCGGCAAGTGCGCGCACCGATGTCTTGGCGCTTCCCCAATCGGGGGTGAAATACATCGGGGGCCCGTGCATCTCCGGCGTTTGCGTCACTGCGGCGTAGACGGATTCCTGCCGCGTCGTGATGAAGGCATCGCCGGCAATCAGCACGCGGTCGCGTTCGCGCCAGAGCGAGATATGCCCTGGGGTATGGCCGGGGGTATGGATCCACTGCCATTCCGGCATGAAGGGCACGCTGTGATCACAGGGAAGATCATAAAGGCGCGATGCGACATCCACCGGCTTTGTCGGGAAGAGCGGAGAGAGCCGAGCGAGCAGCCCGCCACCGACGCTGGGATCGGCCGACGGATAGGATTGGCTTCCGTCCAGA
The DNA here is from genome assembly GCF_021052305.1 of Bradyrhizobium sp. WU425. Lineage (NCBI taxonomy): Bacteria > Pseudomonadati > Pseudomonadota > Alphaproteobacteria > Hyphomicrobiales > Nitrobacteraceae > Bradyrhizobium > Bradyrhizobium sp. WU425. Next base: position 2,566,288 of record NZ_CP088089.1, read on the forward strand.
TAGGGATGCTCGGCCGCATGGGCATAAACCGGCACGTGCCATTCATTCCCTAGCGTTTCGAGCACGCCGACGTGATCGAAGTGCCCATGCGTCATGACAATGCAGGAAGGCCGGCCGTTTCCTCCAAACCGGGCTTTCGCGGCGGAGCGGATGGCGCCAGCCGATCCGGGAATGCCGGCGTCCACCAGCACCCAATTGCCGTCGCCGGCGTTTTCGAGGCCAACGAAAATCACGTTGACGATCGCGAGCTGACGATAGGCGACGTCAGCGACGATCTGCCGCGTGTTGTCATTGCGGTCGAGGTCGGATTGCGCGTGCTCCGCGTCGGCGGAAGAGGGAAGCGGGATCTGCGTCATGTCCATTCAAGTCCGAGTTGGTCAGCTCACTAGCGCTCGATTGTGCCGATCCGCCGGATCTTCCTCTGAAGCAGCATCACGCCGTACAGCAGCGCCTCCGCGGTCGGCGGGCAGCCGGGCACGTAGATGTCGACCGGCACGACACGATCGCAGCCGCGCACGACCGAATACGAATAGTGGTAGTAACCACCGCCATTAGCGCACGACCCCATCGAGATGACGTAGCGTGGCTCGGGCATCTGGTCGTAGATCTTGCGAAACGCCGGCGCCATCTTGTTGGTGAGCGTGCCCGCGACGATGATCACATCCGACTGGCGCGGCGATGCGCGCGGCGCGAAGCCGAAGCGTTCGGCGTCGTAGCGCGGCATCGACATCTGCATCATTTCGACCGCGCAGCAGGCGAGCCCGAACGTCATCCACATCAGCGACGCGGTTCGCGCCCAGGTGATCAGCTCCTCCGCGCTCGCCGTGAAGAAGCCCTTGTCCGCAAGATCGTCGCGGATCGTCAAGAAGAACGGATCGGAAGTGTTGTCGGGCCGTCTCTCGCCCGGACGGCCAAGTGCAGGCCGGCCAAGCGGAGGGCTTGGGTTGCTAATTTGCGGAGAGCTGTTTGTCATTTTTGTTCCTGAGCGCTGCGGCCGTTTGCCGATGCGACCACGCTCCGGAAACCCGTCGGCTGTATGCAGCGTTCCTGCGGCGGTAGAGGATTTGTGTTCTGTTATCGCAGGTTAGCCTCGGGTCCGGCGGCCGGAACCCAGCGTCGGCGTCACGGATCACTCTAGGAACGATCCACCGAAACTGCGGTTGGCGGCGACAAGGCCGGTGAAATGGAGGAACATGAAATGACGAACGCAGCCCGCGATACATTCGTGGTTGGATTACGCAATGCGCATGCGATGGAAGTGCAGGCGCGAGAGTTGATGGAACGTCAGTCGGAACGATTGGACGAATATCCCGAGGTCAAGGCCAAGGTCGCCGCGCACCTTCAGGAGACTAACGAGCAACTGAAGCGGCTGGAGAGATGCCTGGAAGCCTGCGGGGAGAGCACCTCCGGCCTCAAGGATACGACGCAATCCATGATGGCGAACATGCAAGCCATGGCACACTCTGTCGCCGGCGACGAGATTCTCAAGAACACATTCGCCAACAATGCCTTCGAGAATTTCGAGATTGCTGCATACAAGTCTTTGCTCGCCCTCTGCGGCGCCGCTGGGTTCGCGGACGCCAAGGAGCCTCTTGAGACGTCGCTGAAGGAGGAGCAGCGCATGGCCGCCTGGATCGACTCGAACGTCGAGAAGGTGACAATGGAATATCTGGCGCATCAGCGCCAGGCGGCCTGATCGCACTCCACACCCACCACGGCGAGACCGGCGGCTTCGGCCGCCGAGTCCGCCTGCGGTCTCATATCGGCTCGCAGGACCGGAACCCTCTTATCCACGTTTGGCTGTAATGGCGCACATCATTTTCAGCGACTACCGTAGTCCCGCTGCCGAACAGGCCTATGAGATCGCGTGGGACTTTCTGGCCCGCAGCGGGGCGATCCACGATGAGTTCGAGGCGTGCGTGTTTCTGGCCCAGCGCATCACCATGATGGTCGAGGAAGGCCAGGAAAACCGGATCCGGATGGCCAATCGCGCGATCTCCGAATACCAGTACCATCTCGAGAACTTCTGCAAGCGGGCCCGTGGCGCGGCTGCTACACGGGCTTGAGAGTTCGCGCGGGTTCCGCGCGTTCCTCGGCTCGTTCTGCCGTTTACTGCCCATCGGCGATCGTTAGCTGTCCGCGTGCCCCGGTACGTCCGCTCCTGCGCGGTGCAATGGCCGGAACAAGTGCCGGCGCTTCCCCGGCCATGCGCATGGCGAAATAGGCGATCGTCGCCTTGAGACCGTCTTTGAGCGCCACGCGCGGGCGCCATCCCAGCGCTCGAACGGCTGTGTCGATCACCGGTTTGCGGCGCTTTGGATCGTCCTTCGGCAACTCCTCGAATCGGAGCGGCGAGATTGACTCCGTATACGCCAGCACGTCCCGCGCAATAGCCTCGATGGTGACCTCGTGGGGATTGCCCAGATTGCACGGACCAGTAATCGAGGATGGACTCTCCATGAGCAGCTGGAGGCCGCGCACGAGATCGTCGACGAAGCAGAAGCTCCTGGTCTGCGTACCACCTCCATAGATCGTGATCGGCTCTCCGCGAAGCGCCTGCACGATGAAGTTGGAGACCACGCGTCCGTCATTCTCCAGCATACGGGGTCCGTAGGTGTTGAAGATGCGCGCGACCTTGATTTCGACGCCGTACATGCGATGGTAATCGAACATCAGCGTTTCCGCGGCCCGCTTGCCCTCGTCGTAGCAGGCCCGGGGCCCGATCGGATTGACGTTGCCGAGATAGGTTTCCGGCTGGGGATGCACTTCGGGATCGCCGTAGACCTCGCTGGTCGATGCCTGCAGCACCCGGGCGCCTTTCCGTTGCGCGAGCTCCAGCATGTTGATGGTGCCGAGCACGCAGGTCTTCATCGTGCCGACTGGATCCTTCTGGTAATGCCTGGGTGAGGCTGGGCAGGCAAGGCTGTAGATCCGGTCGATGTCGCCCTCGATCTCGATGGGATCGCGCACGTCGTGTTCGATGAAGCGAAAATTCGGATGATTGAGCAGCGGGCGGATGTTGTCGATCCTTCCCGTAAACAGGTTGTCGAGGCAGATCACGGTATGACCGCGCTGCAAAAGCGCATCGCAGAGGTGGGATCCGATGAAGCCGGCGCCGCCGGCCACCAGAACGGTGGGAGAGCGGCGGGACGCGTTGATGCGGGTCTGAACTGTCATGTGCTGCCTTTCAGATTTGAGCGACCTGCATGGGACGCGAGGCGGGAAGTTGCGGGGCTTTCCGGCGGCGGCGGACCGACGCCTCGGCGTAGTAGGTCTCGACTTGCCGGGCGCGGTGGTCGGAGGTGTGGTCAGCCAGAACGCGGCGCCGTGCGTTTTCCGCGATCGTGCGCCTTTGCTCCTCGGGCATGTCGCGCAGGATCTCCACGACGTCGCGGGGGCTCGATGCGAGCAGGATTTCCCGGGAAGGCTCGAAGACGGTCTCGATTCCAGGCCACCGGTCCGAGATGACGGGCGTGCCGCACGCGGCCGCTTCGAACAACCGAACGCTAGGCGAGAAGCCGAGCGCGCGCATGTCGGCGCGGGTGGCGTTTAGCGTAAAGCGTTGCTCTGCGTAAAATCCCGGATGATGTTTGGGCGTGAGGTGCTCGATCCGGGCGACATTGGCGGGCCAGACCACCTCATCGGGATATTGCGCGCCGGCGACGACGAATTGCTCGCGTGAGAGAGTGCGAGCAGGGGCGAGCAGCAGCTGCTCCAGAACCGGCTGCCGGTCCTCGCTGTAGGTTCCGAGATAGCCAAGTGCCCATTTCTTCTCCGCGCGTTGCGGCGCGTAGATGTCGGTGTCGGCACTGCAATACAGCACCCGAGCCAGCGGACTGCCATAGTTCTCCTCGATCATGCCGGGCACCGGGCCGCCGGCAAAGGACAGGTAAAGGTCGAAGCGCGGGATCATCGCCGCGGACAGATAGTTCAGGCCCTGCTCGAGCTTCGCAAGCGTGACAGGCGTGTCAATGTCGTAGAAGGCAGTAATCCCCCGGGCGTGGGTCGTGATCCATTCGGAGATCGCGATGCCGTCGGGCACGTAGGAGCCGATGACCACCAGATCGGCATCCCGGATCATCTTTCCGAAACGCTGCGGGATGTCCTTCAAGGATTGGTAAAGCTCGACAGTCCAACCGGAAGGCTTGGCAAGATCACGATGCTCGCGATACCAGGGGACGTCGCGTTCCAGAAACGTGACGTGGTGACCTCGTCGTGCCAGGGCTTCGATCAGGGCGCGATAGGTCGTGGCATGACCGTTGCCCCAGGACGAAGTAACCGAAAGACCGACGACGACGATGGTGAGGTTCATTCTGCTGCCTCGATTCGCGAACTGCTTGCGGCAAAGAGATCGTTGAACTGGCGGGCGCGCTGCCGGTAGGTGTGATGGCTCAGAATGCGCGCACGAGCGCGCGCTGCGATCGCCTGAGCCCGCTCGGGGCGCAGTGCGGCAAGATGCTCTGCGACCTCCGCCCCGCTCGCGGCCACCAGCACCTCGCGATCTGGCTCGAGAAAATGATCAATGCCGTCCCACTGGTCGGTGATCAGGCAGGCTCCGGCACCGATGGCCTCGAACACGCGCGTTGGCGGCGAGAAGCCGTAGCGCGCCATGCTGTCGCGATTGACGTTCAGCGTAGCCAGACCGGAGCCGAAGAACGCGTTGTGGTCGCCGGTCCCGACATGCCCGACCTTATGCAGATTGGATGGCGTGTCTTTGGAGTCCCACCCCGATCCACCGAGCACGAACGTTTTGTCGGGCAATTGGCGCGCGACGTCGAGAAAGAACCGCTCGACGCGCTGCTCGCGGTCCGGGAGGCGGTTTGCCAGCAAGCTCAGATCGCACGTGAAGTGTGGATTGGGCGGCGCCGGAAAGTGCGTGGCGGGGTCGAGCGCATTGTAGATCGGCACGCAGTCTCGCGCGCCGATGCCGCGATAAGCGGATACGACAGCATCGCCGCCGCCATAGGTCAAAACCATGTCGTAGGATCGGATCGCATGGCGCAGATGATGGTCTGGATTGTCCGCCACGGACTCCAGCGTCGCGGGGGCATCGACGTCCCAGTAGATGCGCATTGCATTCGACGGAATGTCGGCGACCGCGTTCTCCAGCTCCCGATCGAAGACGCCGACGCCGCTGGCTTTGACCAGCATGTCGGTCGAGCGGGCGGCTTCCTCAAGCGAGCTACGCCAGCCCTCGGGCGTCGCGGCGTAGACCACCACCTTCGCCCAGTCGGGATCGTCGATGTCGCGATGGGCCTGGCGCTCGAAGGCATCGGGCTCGAAGAATGTGACGTCGTGGCCGAGGGCCGCAATCTCCTTCAGCATGCCGCGGTAATAGGTGGCGGCACCGTTCCAGTAGGATGAGACGAGGCTGGATCCGAAGAAGCAGATCTTCATGCGGAGGCTCCGATGTATCGCAGGGGCTGTGTCGCGTGGCTTGAAGCCCTGAGGTCCTGCACGATGCCGACAAGCTGCTCCGCCCGGTGACGGCAGGTGTGACGCTCCTTGATCGCTCGGAGTCCAGTCTCCACCGTGGCTGACCATAATTCCCGGTCATCGAGGAGCGCACGAAGCGCCCGCTTCATTGCGGTGCCGTCGGAGGCGCTGAGATAGGCACCTTCCGGGAACAGGCCTTCCGCGTCCGACCAGGGGGCCGAGACCATTGGAATGCCGCACGCCATCGCCTCGAAGATGCGAATGGTCGGAATGCCCGGTAGCAAGCGGACATAGGGACCGCGGGGGACGTGGACAGTCGCGCGTGCGCCGGCGAAAGCGATGGGAGCCCAGTGTGCGGGCAGCCAGCCGCCATACCGAATGCCCCCCGCCTGAATGGTCGCGAGGGCTGCGTCCGAATAGCGGACGCCATAGACGCCCGCGCGCAGCTTCAGCTCGGCCACGGGTTCGACCAGAAATTCGTTGAGCTCGGCGCTGCGTTCGCCGTCGCCCCAATTGCCGATCCAGACGACATCGTCGGTGCGCTCGATATGCGGCAGCGGATGATACAGGGCGATGTCGGCCGCCTCGTGCCAGGTGAAGGCTCGGTCCGCCCAGCCGAGCTTCAGATATATTTGGCGAAGGACCTCGCCGAAGGCGAGCACACCGTCGAAGCCGTCGAGGTCGAACTGCGCGAGTTCGTCCGGTGCGCTGACGGCGCGATGATGGGTGTCGTGGAACAGCAACGTGAAGGGCGCGCCGTGAGCCCGTCTCGATCCGATGTCTGCGATCAGATCAGGCGAATTCCATTCGTGGACGATGACGAGATCGGCGCCGTGCAATGCCTCATCGAGATCAAGGGAGGCGTCGTAGCGGCGGATGCCGATGCCGGGAAACAGCGTTGGAATATCCTCCATCGTCTGACTGCCACCCTCGCGGATCGCATTCAATCGGCTCCAGCCGTCGATCGGCTCGAACACGACGACCTCATGACCGAGCGCGTGAAGTTCGCGGGCATAACCGCGCAGGAAATGGGCATTGCCGTTGTTCCAGCAGGAGGTGAACGCGTGATAGAATAGAACGCATTTCATGCGCGTACCTCCATGGGGGCAGGCGCGTGATGGACGGCAAGCAGCTCCTCGTAGAGGCTGAGATAGGCGCTCGTGGTTCGGGTCAGCGAGTAGGTCAGGGAATGCTCAAAGGCGGCACGTTGCAGCCTCACCCGCTCGCGATCGTCGGTGCACAGACCTGCGAGCGCTCGATGCAGCGCCTTGCTGTCGGTGGGATCGACGAAGAGCGCGGCCCCGCTCCACAATTCCCTGAAAGTCGGAATGTTGGACAGGACGAGAGCGCATCCCGCCGCCGCGGCTTCCAGAACGGAGAGGCCGAACGGCTCATAGAGCGCGGGGCTGGCGAAGATGCCGGCCTGCCGCAAATGCGCGCGCATGACTTCGTGAGGCAAATGCCCGAGCCAGGTGATGGAAGCCGAAGGGCACTCATCCGCCGGGCCCGCGACCTGAACGGGCCAGTCCAGCCCAGGCGCCGCGGCCGCCAGGACCTCGATGTTCTTGGCGCGGTCCCAGAGCCGGCCCGCCGCAAAGATCACGTCTTGCTTCCGTCCCGCAAAGCCCTGAGGGCCAATTCCATTCCAGATCACGATGCCGCGCGAGCGAGGCCGATAAATTTCCGCAATGTCATCGTGGAAGGACTGGCTGGGACAAACCCAGGCCTGTGCCGTGTCGAGTGCGGCCGTTACCCGTTCGGTGTAGCTGCGCCATTTCGGTTCGCGGAGCCAGCTCGTATCGTGGCAGGCGTGCCCCCAGGAGTTGACGCAGGAATGCGCGACGACCATCACAGGAGCGCGCCAGGCGAAGGCCGCCTCGCGAAAACTATTGAGGTGAACGACGTCAGGCACGATTCCGGCCTCGAGCTTCGCAAGGACGCGCCTGGCCTGGACCAGATCTTGGCCTTCCGGATCCTGCCATTCGAGTGCAAGGTCCGTTTCGATCAGGCGGACCCGCGAACCACGCAGCATCTCTAGCTGGCCGGCCTGCGCGCGCGGGCCCATCGTCACCAGGGTAACGTCGGCGCCCTTCGAAGCAAGGGACGAAGCTAGAGAAGACGAGTAGGTCCAGACGCCTCCGACAGTATCGGTCGTCATCAGGATTCTGAGCTGCGAGCTGCGGCTCATGATGCCACCTGCAGTTCGAGAGCCTCGAGCGGGACCGGGCGATCGTTCTGCACGTCGCTGAACTGGTCGAACATCGCGAGATAGTGCCGGTGTGCGCGCTCCCAGGCGAAATCGTCGGGCTCGCCCCACAGCTTTCGATAATCCGGCGACCCGGGATAGGGATACAGCGGGACCGGATCGTTGGCCCAGATGCCGGCATCCTGCATGGTGCGACGCCAGCGCTGCACGATGGGGTCATCGTCCTCGGGGACTTCGATCAAATTGGCCTGGACGAAAGGAACGTGACGGCGCGCTTCGACCAGCCGTTCGGCAAGCTGGTCGGTCGTCATCTTGCAGTTCTTGGCGAGCGCGGCGCGACCCTCGACGGTGAGGCTTTCGATGCCGGCTTCAATCGAGACGCAGCCGGCGCGGCCGAGCAGAGCCAGCATGTCCGGCTTCCAAAGGTCGATGCGGGTCTGCACCCCGAACTTCAGTCCGCGTGTGGTCAGCCCTTCCAGCAGCTCCGCGTTCGGAAGGAAAATCTCGTCGATGAAATAGACATATTCGATGCCTTGACGGCGCAGACCGTCGATCTCTTCGAGAACGATAAGGGGGGGCCGCTTGCGGTAGGCGTTGCGAAAGTTCTCCTTGGCGCAGAACGTGCAGTTGTACGGACATCCCCTGGATGATTCGACCTCGGCGCCTGGCGCCTGCGGCTCGGCTTCGAAGCGGTGATGGTGATGGTGGTGTCGCCGGATCATCTCCTCCGGCCAGTCGAGCGGCGGCTGATCCTTGAACGCGACGGCCTGCGGGCCGCCATTGACGCGGAGCGATGCGCCATCGGCAAAGCACAAGCCCGGAAAGTCCCGTTCGCCATTGGCTAGACGCAGCAAGGACGCCTCGCACTCGCCCATCACGACGATGTCGGTGCCGAGCTTTCGAAGCGCCGCCCTTGGCACGGTCGAGCCATGGGGACCCACCGCGATGAGGATCGGAGCCAAGTCGCGCACCGCCATCGCAAGCTCCTGCGGAACGCGGAGCTCGGGAGGGGCGCAGCGCCAGAACAGATAGGTCGGCGCTGTCGTGATGACGATCTGGTCGGGGCCGAACGCGCGCAGCTCGGCTTCGATCTCGGTGAGAGAAAGGTCAAACATGTGGGCGTCGAGCAGCAGCGTCTTGTGCCCGGCCGCCTTCAGGTAGTGCTCGGAGATCCCGAGTTCGAGCGGAAGGTGAGGCGATCGGCAGCCGAAATAGATGCTGCCGCCAAAGTCCCAGTTTGGGTTGATGAGGGCAACACGCGTCATGCGAGCGCCTCGCGGTTGTCTTGTGACGATCCGAACCGGCCGGCCAGCCAGGTGTGAAGGGATCGGAGTCCGTCTGCGAATGAAATCTGAGGTGCCCAGCCGAGCGCGCTGGAGAGCGCGCGCGTGTCGGTCACGTACCAGGGCTGATCGCCGGGCCTCCAATCGGCAAAGCGATAGGCCACCTTGCGGCCGGTCAGATCGGTGATGCGGTCGATCAATTCCAGCAGACTGATCGCGTTGGCCGGACCACCGCCGAGATTGAATACGCGCCCACGGGCGAGCGCGATGCCATCGAGCACGGCGAGCCAGGCCGCGGCCGCGTCGGAGACGTGAAGCGCATCGCGGACCTGATGGCCGTCGCCATAGATCGTCAGCTCTTTGCTGCGGATAGCGCTGAGCAGGAAATGCGCGATCCAACCCTGATCCTCGGTGCCGAATTGACGGGGCCCGTAGATGCAGCTCATGCGCATTACCACGGTCTGGAGGCCGTAGACCCGCGCATAGTCGTGGACGTATTGATCCGCCGTTCCCTTGGAGCATCCATAGGGGCTGTAAAAGTCGAGCGGCGCATTTTCCGAGATGCCGGCCGCCAGCAGGTCGCTTTTCGGCGTGTAGCGGCGGCCGGTGAGCGCGATGTCGCCATCATCGATCAGGCGTCCGTAGACCTTGTTGGTCGAGGCGAACACGATCGGTGCGGCGTTGTTGTGGAGGCGCACGGCTTCGAGCACGTTCAATGTGCCACGCGCATTGATCTCGAAATCGGCGGCCGGATCGCTCACGCTGTCGGTGACGGCGACCTGGGCGGCCAAGTGCAGCACGGCGCGGGCTTCGCGTACGGCGTCGATCACCGGGATCGGCTCGCGAATGTCGGCCACGGTGATTGTGACCCGGTCGCCATGCCGGGACTTCAGCCACTGCGCATTCTCCCGCACGCCGGTGCGGGCGAGGTTATCCAGGATCAGCACCGGCTCGCCGCGCTCCGCGAGGCGGTCGGCGAGGTTGCAGCCGATAAACCCGCAGCCGCCGGTGATCAGGACGGGTCTGTTGTCTCGTTCACTCATCACGCGACCAATCCTCGTTGCTGCAGCTCCTTGGTGGCTCGCTCCGCCTGATCGTCGGCGATCTGGTCGGCGAGATATTCCGCCAGCTCTTCGAGCCCGTCCCTGAATGCGACGCGAGGCTCGAAGCCGAGCACGTCGCGGGATTTTCCCATGTCGGCGAAGCAGTGCCGGATGTCCCCGGCGCGATATTTCCGCGTCAGCTCGGGCGCAATGTCGCGGCGCCCCATGACTTCGGCCAGATCCTCCGCGACCGACAAAATGGTGCGACTCTGACCAGAGCCGACGTTGAAGACGTCCTGCGCATGCTCCGCCTCCAGCGCCATCCGGCAGGCGCGGGCGACGTCATGGACATGGACGAAGTCGCGGCGCTGCCGGCCATCCTCGAACACGAGGGGAGGACGGCCGTTGAGCAGCCGGGCGGCGAAGATGGCCAGTACGCCGGTATACGGATTGGACAGGGCCTGACGTGGCCCGAACGCATTGAAGAAGCGTAGCGCCACCGTCGGAATGCCATACGCCTTGCCTGTGATCAGGCACATGCGCTCCTGCGCATATTTGTTGAGCGCATAGATCGAGCTCAGCGAAGGCTGCTTTGTCTCCGGCGTAGGGACGGGATCGAGCGGGTTGCCAGCGGCATCGCGCAGCTCCCAATCGCCGCGGCGAAGCTGCTCGACCGCCCGCTCCTCGCAGGCGACCACGCTCTGATCGGCGCTCCGGTAAAGGCCCTCGCCGTAAATACTCATGGACGAGGCCACCACGAGCCGCGCGACCGGGCGCTTGGATAGTGCTTGCAACAGCACGGCGGTACCGAGCTCGTTGGTTCTGACGTAGGGTTCGATGTCATACATGCTCTGGCCGACGCCGACCGCTGATGCGAGATGCAGGACCATGTCGGTGCCGCGCAACGCATGATCGACCGCGAGAGCGTCGGTGACGTCACCGACGACGAGCTCCGCGTCTTTGGCAAGATAGGCGGGACGCTGGCGGTTGCCTCCGTGGACCTGCGGCGAGAGATTGTCGAGCAGGCGGACTTCGTAGCCGGCCGCGAGCAGCGCGTCCGCTGCATGCGATCCGATGAATCCCGCACCTCCAGTGATCAATACTCGCGTCATTCACCGCTCCGTGCCGCCGTAAGATCGATCCTGCGGGATCAATCCGTGATGAGAATGAAAGCGCGCTGCTGTTCTGGTCGAGCGACCGGCGCGCCAGTCACATTTGGAAGTAGAAGCGGTGCAAGGAATGTTCGTTCCTGCGAAACCTACAAACGAAAATTTCTCTAACCTGGATCAATAACCCAGGTGAATCTGCGCGGTGCAGCAGGCTAAAAATACACGCCGTGACCCGGTGCCTGCAGCTCGAGATGGCTCGCGACCGTCGCGCCGATGTCCGCAAATCCGGCGCGCTTGCCGATCGGAGAAGTTAACCGCGCGCTCCACGCCAAAACCGGCACTTGTTCCCGCGTGTGATCGGTACCGCTCCAGGTCGGATCGCAACCATGATCAGCCGTGATGATCAGGAGATCATCCTCGCGCAGGCGGTTCAAAAGATCCGGAACTCGCGCATCGAAGGCTTCGAGCGCCGCTGCATAGCCTGCCACATCTCGGCGATGGCCGTACAGCGTGTCGAAATCGATGAAATTGGCGAACAACATCCCGCCCTCCGCGAGAGAGGCCAGCCCATCATACGTGGCATCGAACAGCGCTTGGTTGCCATCGCCGCGCAGGTTCCTCCCGGTGCCGCGATGGGCGAAGATGTCGTCGATCTTGCCGATCGTTACGATGTCACGGCCTGCGCTCTCGGCAAGATCGAGGATCGTTCGCTCCGGCGGGGGGACGGAGAAGTCCTTCCTGTGCGCTGTTCGCTTGAAGTCACCTACCGACGTGCCGATGAAGGGGCGTGCGATGACGCGCCCGATGTTGAGGGGGTCGACCAGTCGGCGTGCAACACGGCAGACCTCATAGAGGCGTTCGAGACCGAACGTCTCCTCGTGCGCTGCGATCTGAAACACGCTGTCGGCCGATGTATAGCAGATCGGTTCGCCCGTTCTGATGTGACGCTCGCCGAATTCGGCGATGATCTCCGTGCCGGAGGCGTGACAGTTCCCGAGGATGCCGGGCACTCGAGCCTGTTCGCACAGGCTCTCCGTCAGGTCGCGCGCGAAGCATGGCTTGGTTCTTGGAAAATAGCCCCAGTCGAATGGCACCGGCACGCCGGCGATCTCCCAATGGCCCGAGGGCGTGTCCTTGCCTTTGGAGATCTCGCTCGCGCAGCCAAATCGCGCATGCTCAGTTGGGCCATCGAGCCCCGGCGGCACGCGCCCGGTGGCGAGACGGCAAGCCTGGCCAAGGCCGAGCGCAACCAGATTGGGAAGCTGAAGCGGCCCCTCCCGGTGCGGTCCGTCGGCATTGCCGGCCATGCACATCTCGGCAATGTGGCCGACGGTATCGGCACCCTCGTCGCCGTAATTGATGGCATCGGGCGCGGCGCCGATCCCGACGGAGTCCATCACCAGGATCACGGCACGCATGTCGGCTCCGAGATGGCCGGGCGCGAAGACGCTGCGGACGGCGCGAGCCCGGTTTTCGCGCAATAGCGTTCGACCATCTGCGCGCAGAACTCGGCGAACTCGTTCACGTCGAGCGGCGGGCTGGTGTGATGAGGCTCGATACCCCGATGTTCCGGGGTGAAGCAGAAGGTCACCGTGACCTGAAACTCGGCCAGCGCGTCCATCTGCCGATCGAACCAGTCGAGCGCATTGGGACGGAAGCTGTCGGCCCAGGACAGGCCAGTCCTGAGATGCTGCACGCCCAGCCGGCGCATCCAGCGCACGGCGTCGTCGAGGCGGTGGTCCTCGAAGTGAAACCACTGGCACAGGCCCATCGCAGGTGCATATTGGGCGAACAGGTCCGCCGAGGCTTTCGGCGTTCCGTCCTCGCGTAGCAGGCCCATGTGAAAATGCCTGTAGTAGGATGAACCTTCAGCTTCCTTGTGCCGGGTCGTGGCCTCCCAACTCGAAGGCAGATCGTAGAGGCTGTACCAGTGAATGCGCGGAGCGCGGCCGATCAACAACTCCGCCGTTCGGGTCAGGCCCCAAGCCTGCACCTCCTCGGCGCCGAAAGACGAGACTCCCACCTCCGTGACCCAAACAGGCAGCGGGGTGACGGCCTTGATCTCGTCGATCTTGGCCGGCCATTCCGCGATCTGCCACAGGTTCCAGTCCAGCGGAAAGCCGTGCACGGCCACGACATCGACATGATCGAGTACGCCGCGCGCCTGCATGTTGCGCAGGAAGGACGGATCGATCGGCGATATGCCGCCAAGCACACGTGGGAGTGTGGGATGCGCGCTGCGGATCGCCTTTCCGGCAGCGAGCGACAGGCTCGCGAACATGGTCCAATCCGGATCGATCAGGATGTCCCAGTGCGACTTGTTGTTGGGCTCGTTCCAGATCTTGGCGGCTTCGATCATCGGCCAGTCTCCCGCGACGGATAAACCGGACCTTCCGCCTGCGGCCTTGTCACCCGTTTGCAGAGATAGACTTCCTCTTCCGGATGCGCCGCGATCGCAAAGCCGGCGCTGCGCAGCATGGCTTCGGCGCAGGCGCGGTTCGGCACCCACCAATTGGTGGGGTCGTCGGCATATTTGTTCTCGATGAAGTGCAGCTTTGGATAGCCCGGGGAATCGAACTGATCGGTGGTCCAGAAGTCATAGTTCTTGTCGAGGGAATCCACGCGGCTGTCGCCGCGCTGCATCGACTGGAACAGCAGGAGATCGTCAGCCACGTGCTCGTGGATCAGGTCGAGTGCCAGCAGAGGGTGCCGCAGGTGGTAGAGCACGCCCATGAAGATCACGAGATCGAATTTTTCGCGCAGCTGGCCGACATCATAGGCTGACATCTTGCGGAATTCGATCCTGAGCCCGTTCACCTCGGCCGCGAAGCGGGCTTGCGCGAGATATTCGTCGTCGGTGTCCAGGCCGAGGACGCGCTCGGCGCCGCGCCGCTTCATCTCCATGGCGTAGAAACCGGCATTGCAGCCGATATCGAGCACGGTCTTGCCTTCGAGGCGGTCCGGAATGATCCCGGAAAAGCGGCGCCATTTCACGTTGGGATAGTCGCCGAGAAAGTGTGAAGGCGCTGTCGGCACGCCGTTCAGGTCCAGATTGTGAAACCATGGCCCGAGCGCATCGACGCGCTGGCGGATTTCCTCGCGGGAGAGGGCGCCTCTGCTCATGCGGTCACTCCATTGTTCATTGCGGAGGCAGGGCGGATTGCCTCCGGCGAACCGCCGGCCAGCAGTCGAGAGCGTCCGTTCCCGGCGGAGCTTTCCGCGAGCAACGCCATTGCCGTCCGGTAGCCATCGATGGTGCCGACGTCGACATAGGATTCGCCGGCCTTGACGCCGAGACCCTGGCCGCCGCCCGCGATGTAGGCATTGACGAGCGTCCCGAAATATTCATCGCGGCGGTCGCGCTTCGTCCACAACGACTGAAGCTCGCGAAATCCGTGGCCGGACATCTTGAAGGCGCCCCATATCCATTTCGACACCGCATCCGGCTGCTTGACCTGGATCTCCGTGACGCGATCGCCGTCGAGCACGACGGCATCGAAGAACTCGGGATGTTCGACCGGAAACAGCAGAAACGACAGGTCGGCGGCCGGCAACGTCTGCAAGGCCGCCTTTGGGAACCATACGGTATCCGGAAGTCCGACCAGGACGTCTTCGTCGTGGCCAACGACCGTGCCCGCCCTGAACACGGCATCGCACAGCCCCGACGCATCGGGCTGCACGACATAGGCGAGCTGGGCGCTGCCATAATGATCGCCGAAATATTCGAGGATGTCCGATTTGCCGGGGGAGATCACGAAGCAAATCTTGTCGGCGCCCCCAAGGATCAGCCGCTCCAGCAGATATTCGGAGACGGCGCACGGACGGTCGATGCCGTCGTCCCGTTGGCTTCCGACCGGAAGCAACTCCTTGGAGAAGGCGAGCGGTTGGATGCGGCTGCCGCGGCCCGCGGCCGGAACGATGCCCCACATGATCAGGCCTCCTCGGGTTGCTGTCGGCGCGCGCCGAGCGATGCCGTCTGCTCGAGCAGCCAAATCAGTTCGGCTGCGCGCTTGTCGGATGTGTGCTGATCCATGGTCCGTTCATAGGCGCGCCCGGCAATGTGCTGAAGCTCGGCGTCGGCCATCGTCAACGCAGCAAGCGTGTCCTTCGCATCGCATGCGATCAGGATCTCCTGCCCAGGTACAAAGAATTCATCGAGTCCCGGCCAGTCGTCGCTGAGCAGCGGGGCCTTGCAGGCAGCGGCTTCGAACAGGCGGCCGGAGGGGCACCAGCCCATCTCGGCCATGGCGCGGCGCGTGACGTTGAGTGTCAGCCGGGATGACGCAAAGAACGCCGCGTGCTCCGACGGCGGCAAGTGCTGCACGAAGTAGATGTTTGGCGACCAGGGAAAATCTTCCGGATATTGTGCACCTCCAATCAGGAAGCGCAGATCCTGCCTGTTACGTGCGGGTTCGACGAACAGAGCCTCGAGTGCGCGCTGGCGATCCTGCGAATATGTGCCGAGATAGGACAGATCCGCACGGTAATGCGGCTGCGACGGCACCGGCCGATGGATGTCCGTATCGACGTGTCCGTAGAGCGGGCGGACGTTGCAGGAGCCGAGCCTGTCGCGAAATTCGTTGCAGATGCGGGAGCCGCCGGTGAAGCTCAGGACCAGGGCGAAATCCCGCAGGCCGCGCGGCCCGATATAGGGAACGGCCTCGCCGGCCATCAGCTTCGCCAGCGTGACCGGCGTGTCGAGGTCATAGAACACGGGCACCGCACGACCCTCGGACAGGACAAGCTCTGTCGCGGCGATCGCGTCGGGACAATAGGACGTTATGATCGCGACATCTGCATCACGAATTTCGCTCCGCGCCAAAGGCAGCACATCGTCCCAGTTCGAGAACAGTCGCAATTGCCCGCCGGGCAGTTCGTGCAAATCCCGCGCGCCCGCGTAGTAGGGCACGTCGCGCTCGAAAAAGACGACGCTGTGGCCGGCTCGCGCGAGATGCTTGCAAAGCCCTCGCCACAGGGTGGCGTGACCGTTGCCCCAGGACGAGGAAATTGTCAGGCCGAAAATGACGATCTTCACGCTGGCACCCGCTGATTGATCCCGGTGATCTTGAGTCCGCGATTGTCCACGCTGAGGGTGCTGACGCTGCCGGGGTCGATCTCGATCGAGAGGAAGTCGTCGAGCTCTTTCCGGGAATAGTGCAGCAGCGCCGCGCGGATCGGTTCGGCATGGCTGACGGCGACGACGACGGTGCCGCTACCATGATCGTTGCGCAGCTGCTCCAGATGGGCGACGACGCGCTTCTGAAGCGACCGCATGCTTTCGCCCCCCGGCGGGCGGTTCGTTCCGCGTTGTTCGTTCCAGCGCGACCAGCGGGGATCCCGGGCGAGCGCCTCGAACGACAGTCCGGTCCATTCGCCGTAGTCGAGCTCGTCGAGTGCCGGCACGATCTCGACCGGCAAGCCGAAGCGCGCCGCCAGGATGCAGGCCGACTGCATGCAGCGCCGCTGCGGGCTCGACTGAACCATGCTCGGCGGGGGCGTGAAAGTATCGGCGCATCGCGCGATTTCCTCGCAGCCGAGATCATCGAGCTCTACGCCCTTCATCCGGCCACAGAGCGTGCGGCCGAGCAGGGCATGATGCCCGTGGCGGATCAGATGAATGATCTTCGCCATCAGGTATACGCCTTGTCGTCGATGAAGGCGCGCGTTCGCCGTCCGGCCTCTTCGTCCGTGAACTGCTGAGGCGGCGACTTCATGAAATAGCTCGAGGGGCCCGTCAGCGCGCCGGCCTGCCCGCGGTCCATGGCGAGCTTGGCGCAGCGGACCGCGTCGATCACGACACCCGCCGAGTTCGGGGAGTCCCAGACTTCGAGCTTGACTTCCGCGCTCAAGGGAACACCGCCGAACGTGGTGCCCTCCAGGCGGATAAAGGCCAGCTTGCGGTCGGTCAGCCACGGCACATGGTCGCTCGGGCCGACATGGATATTATCGGCATCCATGGGCACGTCGAACTGGCTGGTTACGGCTTGGGTTTTGGAGATCTTCTTTGATGTCAGCCGCTCGCGCTCGAGCATGTTCTTGAAATCGGTGTTGCCGCCGACGTTGAGCTGGTAGGTTCTGTCCAGCCGTACGCCGCGTTCACGGAAGAGATTGGCGAGCACACGGTGCAGAATGGTGGCGCCGACCTGGCTCTTGATGTCGTCGCCGACGATCGGCAGGCCTGCATCCTCGAAACGCCGCCGCCAGTCGGGATTCGAGGCAATGAAGACGGGGATGCAATTGACGTAGCCGCAGCCGGCCTCGATCGCGCGCGCGGCGTAAAATTCGCTCGCACGCTGCGAGCCGACGGGAAGATAGGACACAAGCACGTCCGTGCGCGAGGTCGCGAGCACTTCGGAGACGTCGGCTTCCGGGACATCCGCAATCGGGACGTCGTCCTTGAGATAATGGCCGACGCCGTCCATGACGGGGCCGCGTTGGACCATGACGCCGGTGGGGGCGACGTCGGAGAAGCGGTGCGTGTTGTTCGGCGCTGCGAAGATCGCCTCGGCCACGTCGCGTCCGACCTTGCCGGCATGGACGTCGAAGGCCGACGCGACCTGAATGTCGCTGATGTGGTAGCCGCCGAGATCGGCGTTCATCAGCCCAGGCACCGGCTCATTCGATTTGGCGTCCCGGTAATAGGAGAGCCCTTGAACGAAGGAGCTCGCACAATTGCCGACACCGACGATGCCGACGCGCACGCGCCGCCTGTCCTGAAGACGAGAATGCATGGCTAGAGGCCCTCCGGAAGACGTGCAGCGTTAAGGCATGCAGTGTTGAAGAGATGCAGTGTTGACGTAAGTACGTCGGCGAACGTGGGGAACGTATGTTCGTTCCTGAACTCACTGCACTATGTCCGCCTCACGTCGGATTCCGGCCGAAAAAATCTCGCGCGCTTAACCTGGGATAGAATCCCGGGCGGGTTGGTGGGAACGAAAAGCTTCCATGATGAAGATGAAGAAGATGATGTTTTGAGAGAGTCCGGCCTACGAAAGAACAAATGCTCGCGCCCGGCGTTCACGGCGAAACAGTCCGACGCGAGGGCCGATCCGTCGCTCGCTCCTTGTCAGCAATCGAGGTGTCACATGTCATCCAAATCACAAACCAGCGAAGCCCAGCAGACCACCAGCCATGATGTGATCCGGAAATGGGCGGAGGAGCGCGGCGGAAAGCCTGCGACGGTCAAGGCCACGGAGGAGGACGGACACGCCGGTATCCTGCGCATCGATTTCGATCCGCCCGACGAAGGTCTCGATCGGATCAGCTGGGACGAATTCTTCGCCAAGTTCGACGAGGCCGGCATTGCCTTCCTCCATCAGGACCAGACCAAGGATGGTAAGCCGAGCCGCTTTCACAAATTCGTTCGGCGCTAGTTGGATCACCACGTGTCGGGCAGCTGGACCGAGGCGATGCGGGCAGGCGACTTCGAACGCGCCTGGGCAATCAATGACCGCGATCTGGCAATGCTTGCGTATCCACCCAAGCACACCGGGCCGCGTCACCTGCAGCGGATCTGGCGTGGTGAGGAACTGAGGGGCAAGGATGTGCTGGTCCGCTGCTACCACGGGCTCGGCGACACTATCCAGTTCCTGCGCTTCATGCGGCCGCTTCGTGACGTCGCGCGCCGCGTCACGGTCTGGTGCCAGGGCGAGCTTCTGCCGCTGGTCGAGCGAGCGGTTGGCGTCGATCGGGCCTTCGCGCTCCATGATGGTGCACCTGAGGTCGACTTCGAGGTCGATATCGAGATTATGGAGGTGCCGCATGCCATAAGGGCGAGGCGAGAGCAGGTCGAGATGCGCGCACCTTACCTGTCGTTGCCGACCAAGGTCGAACCAGCGCTCCCGCAAGACCGAGGTCTCGAACTCAGGGGCCTTGCCGTGGGCCTGGTTTGGGAAGTCGGCAATTGGGACAAGCGGAGGACCGTTCCGCCGTCCCTGTTGGGACATCTTGCCGTTCCCGGCGTGACGCTCTGCTCACTGCAACGCGGGGCCCGAACGTGCGAACTGGCCGAGATCGGCGCGAGGGACGTCAGCACGCCTGACGTTACGGTTCTCGGTCATCTCCTCCAGCGGCTCGATCTCGTCATTTGCGTCGACACTATGGTGGCCCATCTCGCGGGAGCACTCGGCTGTGAGGCGTGGGTCTTATTGCATGCGGATTGCGACTGGCGCTGGCCGGCATCCGAGGCCCATTCCCTTTGGTATCCGAGCCTGCGGCTGTTTCATCAGAGGACACCAGGCAACTGGGATAGCGTCCTTGAAGAGGTGCGGGAGGCCCTGATTGCACGCTCCGCAAGTCTCCAAGGTGTCGTCCGAAAGGAGCTCAAGCGAGCGCAAGGTCCGCCGTAAGTGGCCTGAGACGCGAGGACGACGCATCGTCGCGGCTGGACGAAATGCTCAGGTAAGTCGGATCGAATCTTGCGAGCCGCACGAGTCCCTGCCAGTCCGTGATCGTTACCGTCTTGCCCTGCCATTGCAGGAGATTGCATCGTCGCAGTTCCTGAATCGTGCGGTTGGCGTGGACCGGGGAGATGCTGCATGCTGCCGCAAGATCCGATTGGGTGAAGGGTGACGGCAGTCTGAAATCTCTCGCCAAGCCGACGCTTTGCAGCCGGGTGGTGATCTCGCACAGCAGATGCGCCACGCGCGTCAATGCATCACGGCTACCCAGGTTCACTGTCCAGTTGCGCTGAATGGCGTGGGTGGTGAGCAGCATCAGCAGCAATGCGCGAGACATCGCGGGCGAACGCGCGGACAAATCGTGAAAGAAGCGGTGTGGCACGAGAGCGACGATGGCAGGGCCGAGCGCGATCAGGTTGCCGTCAACGCGAGGACGATAAAGCGTGTGTAGATCGGCGATGTCACCGGGAACATGGATTGACGTGATCTGCCCGTCCGCACTCTCTGCATCCTGCCACGACAGATATCCCTGAAGGAGCAGGCAGCACTGGGTGGCATCATCGCCATGCCGCAAAACGGCCTGACGCGAACCGAGATGCGCGATTGTGCTTGCCATGTCCGCGAGCAGGTGGAGATCGTCGGCCGTTACGGGAGTGAGGCTCGCCAACCGGTCGGCGAGCTTGGAGAACGCAAATCCTGCCTGCATTGGTCGCCTAATAACTCAGAACCCGTCCCCAATTTGATCGATGAGAACGACAGAGCGCATTAAACTTTGATAGTTTTACTCCATGCAGGTCATTGTTTGTCTGCCCAGCATGCGCCCAGAAGTGCGAGGGCGATCGGTCAAACGGTTCCGGAATAGTAGACGGCGCATGCGATCGTCCTCAAGGATCGGACGATTCGGGAACCGGAAGCGCGAGTCGCGCTCCGGCGAAGCATCTGTGTTTCTCGCGGCGGGATCCGCGGAGATCGCGCTAGTCATGCTCATACTGTTCCGAGAGAAACTGATTGATCGGGTCGAAGGCCTGCAACCGGTTCTTCTCCAGCAGGACCATGTGCGTGCCTTCGCCGATCTCGACCCGTCGCCGATATCGCGCGGGTTTGTGCGCACTGAAATTGGCGTGCGTGACGCGTGCCCGTGCTCCAGGTCCACGCCGAGGGCACTGGGACGTGCGTATCAGCTGGTCACATGCTCCGCTGTGCGAGATAGACAAGAGGTGCGATTCCGACCGTCCAGGGCCGGTTTGACCCGCTACGGCTCTCGCCGCGACGGCGACGCATCATTTCCTGATCGTCCCCCTATGGAGGCTCGTTCTGAAACTTGACGCGTGCGCAATCAATTGCGTTGTCAGCGTTGCCGCCATCGCGCAGGCGCCAGGCCGAATTCACGCCTGAACGCCCGGCTGAATGCTTCTCCGGATCCGTAACCCACTTCCTCTGCGATTTGGTCGACCGGCTTGCGTGTTTCTCGTAGGCTCACCTTGGCTGCCTGAAGCCGCCAGATGGTCACATACCGGATTGGTGGCACCCCGATCAGGGTTGTGAAGCGGTCGACGAAGGCGCTCCGCGACATCGAGACTTCTCTCGCAAGGGACTCCGCGGACCACGGCAGCCCGACGTTATGATGAATGGAGGCGAGCGCGCGTCCGATTTTCGGATCGGCAATCCCCTTCAGCCATCCTCCATCTTGATCGGTGTATGTCACGGAATATTGCCGCATCGCCTCTACGAACAGCAGTTCGGAAAGCCGAGACATCAGGTTTGACGAGGCGAACCTGCCGGCCGTCAGTTCGCCGGCTGCATATCG
Organism: Bradyrhizobium sp. WU425; assembly: GCF_021052305.1. Lineage (NCBI taxonomy): Bacteria > Pseudomonadati > Pseudomonadota > Alphaproteobacteria > Hyphomicrobiales > Nitrobacteraceae > Bradyrhizobium > Bradyrhizobium sp. WU425. The sequence goes on from NZ_CP088089.1 coordinate 2,587,571, forward strand.
CACTGAAGCCTCGATCCAGTCGCGTGCGACCCCCTCGCGAATGTCGAGCTTCAGCACTCTTGGCAGGGCCGCGATCAACGGATTATAGGTTTCCTCGCTGCCGAGAAAACCGCACACGATTTGCGCCGGCTCACCGCCTCCGCCGTGCATAATTTTTGCCAGCCCCCCATCCGGTGACGGCTGAATGAGATGACGCGCGTTTGTCGGTACCAGACCCGCGTCGCTGGCGAGTGTATGAACATCGTTTCTGGGCAGCAGTACGATCTCGCCGGCCCGCACCTCGACTGTAGGTTCGCTGTCGACGCTGAGCAGAAATTTTCCGGCGATGACGAAGTGGTAAGCGATCAGCAGCGAGGGCTTGACCGCGAAGGTCACGCAGTCCTCAGCGACGATCTGCGTATGGACGCTCCACGGCGCGGTGAACCGCGCATCCAGAAAAATGCCGCCGGTCAGGCGAACCGATCGAAGCACTTCCGATAGCGGATCGATCATTAGGCTAATCTCAGATTTGGACGATCGGTCAACTGATCCGGCTGGGCGATCATTCACCGTGGCGGTCCCCGCGCTTATACGGGGCTCATGAATGAACTGCCAAGCAACCGATTCCTCCACGTTTCCTTGAGACGCTGTCCAGACGGTCAGGCGGACGCGGAACCGGTTGCGGAAGAATGGAAAAGCGGGACGCCACGACGGGGTTCTGGATGGCAACCAAGCAGACGGATATCCCGATCATGAGCATCGCGCAGGCTACCGCAACCGTCACGCCGTATATCGATTTCTGGAACGCGGTACTGGCTCCGAAATTCAATGCGTGGCGGCACATCCTCGCCGGCGGCCTTCACCTGCATAGCGCTAAAGTCTTCCCGTCGCTGCCGATCAGAGCCGGCGACAGGGCCCTGGATGTGGGATGTGGCTGGGGCGACACCGCAATTGAACTTGCGCGGCGCGTCGGACCGACCGGATCCGTCCTCGGCCTCGATTGCTGCAATGCCTTCCTCGACGTCGGCCGCGCAGATGCGAAGGAGGCAGGGGTGACCAATCTCAGCTTTCTCGAAGCGGATGTTCAGACCAATTCGTTCGAGCCGGTACATGATTTTTGCTTCTCTCGCTTTGGAACCCAGTTCTTCGAAGACCCAACGGCTGGCTTGAGCAACATGCGATTTGCGCTCAAGCCGGGTGGACTGATGACGATGGTCGTCTGGCGCGAACGGGCGGACAATCCGTGGCTTACACTGTCGAAGGAGGTTCTGCTTCGCTACCTGCCCCCCGTCAGGGAAGACGCTGCAACCTGCGGCCCCGGACCATTTTCTATGACCGATCCCGAGGCCGTGACTCGGCAATTGATGATTGCCGGCTACGGCGGCATCAGGTTCGAACGGATCGATGCCGAAGTCTTGGTCGGGCGAGATCTTGACGAAGCGGTCGCGTTTCAGCTCGCGATCGGTCCCGCAGGGGAGGTTTATCGCGAAGCCGGTCCGAAGGCTGCTCGTTTGTTTGATACGCTGGTGGCGGCCTTGAAGGACGAGTTGAAACAATTCGTCCGCCCTGAAGGCGTGATGATGAATTCAAGCTCTTGGATGGTCACCGCGCAGAATCCGGGATCACCGCCGCGGCCCCGGGGGTGACGTACCCGCGCCAGTCGCTGCTCGAAATCTCTTCATTGTAAGCACCGCCGCAGCCGCCGCCGCGATCGGACGAATCGATGCAAAAAAATGAACTCTCTGGGAGAAGATTGATGGCAGGTCTAGTTGCGGTCCTCTACGGCACTGCCGCTTACGGTGTCACGCTCGTCGCCTTGCTCTATCTCATTGGCTTCACCGGGAACCTGGTCGTTCCAAAGTCTATCGATTCCGGGGCCATTGGTCCGGTTCTGGCAAGCATTGTTATCGATGTGCTGCTAATCGGAGTGTTCGCGATCCAGCACAGCGTGATGGCGCGTCAGGGCTTCAAGCGCTGGTGGACGCGAATCGTGCCGGCTTCGGTCGAGCGCAGCACCTACGTGCTGTTCGCCAGCTTTGCACTGCTACTGGCAGTGGCAGCCGATCCCCACGCCGGTCTGGACCGTGAACCACCCGGTCGCGGCGGGGGCGCTCGACGCCGTCTTCTGGCTGGGTTGGGTCGTGCTGGTGGTCAGCACGTTTCTTCTCAATCATTTCGAGTTGTTCGGCCTCAGCCAGGTGTTCATGCACCTGTTCGGTAAACAACCGCCCGAAGCCAAATTCCGCACGCCGTTGCTCTACCGGTATGTCCGCCATCCGATCTATCTCGGCATCCTGCTCGCAGTCTGGGCCACGCCTGCGATGACGGTCGGTCATCTGGTCTATTCGCTTGGCATCACAGCCTACATCCTGATCGGCATTCAGTTGGAAGAGCACGATCTGATCCAGCAGTTCGGCAACCGGTATCGCCGCTACCGCCGTCACGCGGCCATGCTCGTCCCGCTTTCATGCCGAAGCTTCGCCGCGTCCCAGGACGCCGACATCTGACCCGAGACGCTCGTCAAGACAGGCCAATCAGTCCGCAAGCAGGGGTGGATTCAAGCGGCGCGGCGTCCGGTCGCAGCCGTATCGACACGGCCAGGGCGGCGTGCGCATCGCGTTCTGATCAACTCATTTCAACCTGAGGCGTCCGGCCAAGAGGATCACCGACCGCATGACCATCCTCCATTTGAAGGATGGCCGATATTCCCCGCGGCTCCGGTGGGACACGATCAAAATGATTTGAGCGCGATACCGGCTCGCTATCAGCGGAAAAGCTTAAAGTTGTCTCACAGCTATCCTCACACCGAGGGCGCGTCTTCGAATGAACAGGGTTTCACATCCGCGGTCGGTTTCGGAATCGTCGAAAGACAATTCAGATGATCAGCAGCAACTGAGCGACCTGATCAGCGTCATCTACGATGCCGCCATCGATCCCTCTCGTTGGGAAGACGCCATCGTCAGCATCGTGCAATTCGTTGGCGGCGCAGCAGGCGGGCTGTTCTGCAAGGACGTCGGTGTCCAGCACGCCACGGTGCCCCATCGCTTTGGATTTGACGTGCCGTTGCGGGTCGAACTCTTTCGGCAGATTTATTCCTCCGCGGAGGGGCACTTTCTCGGTGACCTCGAGCAGCCGATCGCGACGACCGATTTGATGTCTTTCGCAGCACTCACCCAGAGTGAACTATACCGGCAGTGGGCCGAGCCCCAGGGGCTTGTCGATTTTGTCAGCGCGGTTGTCGACAGGACCACGGTCAGCACAGCTATTTTCGGGGTCTTCCGCCACCGGCGAAATGGGCTCGTCGACGAGCACGCGCGCCGGCAAATGAGGCTGATCGCGCCGCATATCAGGCGTGCCGTCGTGATCGGCAAGATGTTCGAGTTCAAGGCCGCTGAACTCGCGACGTTCGTTGACACGTTGGACGGGCTCGGTGCTGGCATGTATCTCGTCGATCCCGGTGGACGTCTCATTCACGCCAATACGGCCGGCAATGCCATTCTCGACGCTCGTGATATTCTGAGTTCCGTGGGCGGGCGGCTGGTCGCCAGCGATCCTCAGGTCGACCGCACCCTGCGAGATGTCTTCGCCACCGCGGGGCAGGGCGATGCCGCACTTGGTATAAGGGGCATCGCGTTGCCGCTGACCGGCAGGGAGGGCGACCGCTATGTGGCCCATGCATTGCCCCTCACGTCAGGCGCGCGTCGGCGTGCTGGTATTGTTTACACCGCCACGGCGGCCTTGTTCGTTCGCAAGGCGTCGCTGGCGGTTGCTTCTATTCCCGGAGCCATCGGCAGCGCGTTCAAGCTGACGCCGACCGAACTCCGCGTGTTGCTGGCCATCGTCGAGGTCGGTGGCGTTCCTGAGGTCGCTATGGCGTTCGGGGTCGCCGATAGTACGGTTAGGACGCATGTCAGCCGGTTGTTTGAAAAAACAGGCACCGCGCGCCAGGCGGATCTCGTCAAGCTGGTTGCAGGCTATACGACGCCCCTGGCGGGATAGGAGAGAGGGCGCTCATTGCAGCACCCAGAAGCAGCAAATATTTGCGCGCTCCTCCCACATTCGCAGGACGACACCCAAGCAGTGGTTGTTCAGGATGGCATGCGTCCGGCCAGCATGCAGTGGGGTAGGTGATCAGGCGTCCCTGCCTCGCCGCATCTGGACAGGACTTGGGAGCGCAGCATGTCCATTGAAGTCGAGGGCACGGTTTCTGCGGCGGGGCACGGACGTCAAGCAGGGGCGGCGGCGCGCAGAATAGTGATTTGTGCCCTGGCGGCGACAGGAATCCTTGCGACCAACATCTTCTTGCCTTCGCTGCCGGTCATCGCGGCCGATTTCCATGTATCCAGCGCGGCGGTCACGTCGGCCTTCACGATCTTTCTGGCGATTTTCGCCATAGGGCAATTGATTGCCGGCCCGCTGTCGGACCGGTTCGGGCGACGCATGCCGATTCTGATAGGGCTCGGAATTTTCATCGCCGGTACGATCTGGTGCGCTTTCGCGCGCGATCTATCGAGCCTGCTGATCGGCCGATCAATGCAGGCTTGCGGCGCATGTGCGGCTTCGGTGCTTTCACGTGCGATCGCCCGGGATCTGTTCGATGGCCAGGCACTTGCAAAGGTCATGGCCTCGATCACCATGGCAACCGCGGCCGCCCCAGGCTTTTCACCGCTGCTAGGGAGTGCGCTCGATCTATTCTTTGGCTGGCGCTCGGAATTTGCCTTTGTCGCGGCCTTCGCGCTCTGCACGGCTTTGGCCTATGCGACCTTCGTCGGCGAAACCAATGACGGCGCGCGTCGTTCTCTGAATCCGCTCAAAATTGCCGGCTTCTATCTGGAGCTTGTTCGGGATCGCCGGTTCGTTGCGCCTGCTAGAACCGCTGGACTGGTGATGGCCGGTCTTTTCGCGATTTTCTCCAGCGCGCCGCGGGTGCTGCTCGAATCGTTTGGATTCTTGCCAATCACACTTGGTGAGCTATTTGCGGGCGTGGTCTTCCTGGTGTTTGCGGCCGGCATGCTGGCGCCTAGGCTATCGGCGCGGGTTGGTTCCTGCCGTGCGACGTCGGTCGGCTTGGGACTAACCGTCCTCGGAGGCGCCGGGCTGCTTTGCGCGGTGCTGCTCGCGAACGGCGCGCTGCTGCCATTTCTGTTAGCGGCTTCCGTCTTTCTGTTCGGCGTGGGAATAGTGAGCCCGCTGTCGAGCGCGGCAGCGCTGTCGCCGTTTGGCAGCAAGGCCGGTATCGCCGCAGCCCTGTTCGGATTCTCGCAAATGGCGGGCGCTGCATGCGGTGCCTCTCTCGCGGCGATTGTCGCCAGCGATCCGGCCGTCGGGCTAGGAATCGTGCTGACAGTAACGTCGCTCGTGGCGGTTATCCTTCACGAGCGGCGCTAATCTGAGGTGGATCTTGCCGAGAACACAATGGGTTTGGTGTGAGGTTCTTTGCGGCGCCCTGGCATGCCACTATTGTCGAGCGGCGATGGCCGTGATCTCGAGTTTGACGCCGGGACCGAGATCCGCCACGCCGATTGCGGCGCGCGCCGGCAGATGAGCCTCTGCAAAATGCGCCTTCCAGGCCGCGTTGAAGTCTGCCTTCTCCTTGAGGCTCGTCATGTAGATGGTCACCTGCAAGACGTTGCTCAGATCGGATCCGAGGGTCTTGAGCAGCTGCGCCAACTGCCCGAGGACGTCATTTGCCTGGCCCGACATGTCGAGGCTCGTGTCCTCTGGGACGATTCCACCGATGTAGAGCACGCCATGATGCTCGACCACTTCGTGGAGCAGACCCTCGTAGGGCAAGACGCGCTTGATCATGATGGGACCGATGTTGTGTGTGACGGGCGGCATATCGCACATTTCAATGTCAGTGTCGTCGCAAAGAGATCTCGCGCCAAGTCTCACCGAAAGACGGACCGCGCGGCTCTGAATGCAACCGACTAAAGCGTTGAAAATAAAAGCACAAATTGGACGAAAAATCGCCGCCGGGTCGTTCCTGCGAACGTTCGCCAATCTGTCCTTGCACGAGCGCCCGGCATTTTCGCCGGCCCTGACCCGACGACATCGAAGCGCGGATCGCTATACTGCGACGCGGATGACATCGGTGCGGCCGGGACAGTGCCGCGACCGGAACAAGGAATGCGACGATGGACGATACGATTGGCTTCCCCGACCCCGGCCTCGACCTGTCCGACGGCTTCAAGCCGCACACCTCGCATTGGGGCGTGTTCTCGGCACGTCAAGGCGAGGCCGGGCTCGAGGTCAGGGCCTATGCGCGCGATCCCGATCCGAACCGCATCATCGACAATTTTCCCGGCGCGCTACGCCATCAGGCGCGCATCACCCAGCCGGCGATCCGCCGCGGCTGGCTCGAACGCGGTCCGGGTCCGGACGATCGCCGCGGCCGCGATGAATTCGTATCCGTCAGCTGGGAAAAGGCGCTCGATCTGCTCGGCGACGAGCTGGCACGCATCCGTGACACGCGCGGCCCCGGCGCGGTGTTCGGCGGCTCCTATGGCTGGTCGAGCGCGGGCCGCTTCCACCACGCCCAGAGCCAGGTGCATCGCTTCCTCAACATCGCCTTGGGCGGCTATGTGCGCTCGGTGAACTCCTATTCCTCCGGCGCGTCCTCGGTGCTGCTGCCGCAGATCCTCTGCGGCTACGAGGATATCACCAAGCGCAATGTCACCTGGGAGCAGATCGCGGCTGATACCGACATCGTGCTGGCGTTCGGCGGCATGGCGCTGAAGAACTCGATGGTCGCAGGCGGCTCGATCAGCAAGCATGTCGAGCGCGGCGCGATGGAAGCTGCGCGCCGCCGCGGCTGCGAGTTCATCCTGGTCAGCCCGTTGCGCGAAGACCTGCCCGTCGAGGCCGGCGCCGAGTGGATGACCTGCGTGCCCGGGACCGACACCGCGCTGATGCTCGGCATCGTTCATACGCTGATCGCGGAGAACCTGCACGACCAGGCCTTCCTCGATCGCTACACCGAGGGCTGGCCGGTCTTCCTGCGCTATCTCACCGGCGAGAGCGACGGCCAACCCAAGCACGCCGAATGGGCCGCCGCGGTCTGCGGCGTCGACACCGACACAATCCGCAAGCTGGCGCGCCGGCTCGCCGGCAAGCGCGCGCTCATCACCGTCTCTCATTCGCTCCAGCGCGCCGAGCATGGCGAGCAGCCGGTGTGGATGGGCATGGTGCTGGCGGCAGCGCTCGGCCAGATCGGCCTCTCCGGCGGCGGCTACGCCTATTCGTTGGGGGCAATCGGCTATTACGGTCGCCGCGTCAACGACGTGCCGGGGCCGACATTGGGGCAGGGCCGCAACGCTGTCCGCGATTTCATTCCGGTGGCGCGCATCGCCGACATGCTGCTCAATCCCGGCAGCGCCTATCGCTACAACGGCGAGACGCGCACCTATCCGGATATCCGCCTTGTCTACTGGGCCGGCGGCAATCCCTTCCATCACCACCAGGACATCAACCGCCTGCGCAAGGCGTTTGCGAAAGTCGACACGCTGGTCGTGCACGAGCTCGCATGGACTGCCACGGCCCGGCATGCCGACATCGTGCTGCCCTCGACGATGACGCTCGAACGCGAAGACATCGGCTATTCCAGCAACGATCCCCTGATGGTCGCGATGCACCGGATCGCCGAGCCGTTCGGCCTTGCGCGCGACGACTACGAGATCTTCGCCGATCTCGCCGACCGTCTCGGTGCGCGCGAGCCCTTCACCGAGGGGCGGACGTCACGTCAGTGGCTGGAACATCTTTATGAGCCGACCCGCGCCTCGCTCGAAGCGCGCGGCCTGGAAGCGCCGAGCTTCGAAGAGTTCTGGCGGCGCGGCAGCCTGGTGGTGCCGCAGCAGCCCGACGACGGTGGCCGGCTGCGCCGCTTCCGCGACGATCCCGTCAATCATGCTTTGCCCACGCCGAGCGGTCGCATCGAAATATTCTCTGCCAAGATCGCAGGTCATGGTGATGCGGATTGCCCGGGCCATCCGGTCTGGCTGGAGAAGTCCGACACGCCCAAGCCGGGGGCGCCGTGCTTCCTGGTCGCCAACCAGCCGGTGACGCGTCTGCATAGCCAGCTCGATTTCGGCGGACATTCGCTTCAAAGCAAACATCGCGGCCGCGAGGTCGCGCGCATGAACCCACGGGACGCTGACGCACGCGGGATCAAGCACGGCGACATCATCCGGCTGTTCAACGCGCGCGGCGCCTGTCTCGCCGCGGTCCACGTCACCGACGGCATCGCGCCCGGCGTGGTCCAGCTCCCGACCGGCGCCTGGTACGACCCGATGGACCCCGAAGACGACGCGCCGCTCTGCGTGCACGGCAATCCGAACGTGCTCACCCGCGACGTCGGCACGTCGTCCTTTGCGCAAGGCTGCACCGGTCAGCTCACGACAGCCGAGGTCGAGAAGTTCACCGGCAATCTGCCGCCGATCCGGGCTTTCGATCCGGTGTAGAAAAAAAGGGGCCGTCCTGTGTGGGTGCAGGGACGGCCCCGAGTGGCTCGCAGGCCCGGGAGGATGAGGGCGCGAGCGAATGCTTACGCGGCTGCGCTGATCCAGTCCCTCTCCGTAGCAGGACGACGCGGCGGGAGTGCTTGCACCTCTCGCCGTTCGCCCTTGCTGGCGAGGCGCCAGCGTGCCGGGGATTGATCGGTGATGCGCTTGAAGACAGTCGAAAAATGCGCCTGCGTGCTGAAGCCGACGGCGAGTGCGATCTCGGCCAGCGGCCGCTCGGTGGTCGCCAGCAACGTCTTGGCCTGCTCGATCCGGTGATTGAGCAGATATTCGCGGGGGCGATAACCGGTCGCGACGCGGAATTGCGCCGCAAAGTGCATTCTGGACAGGCCGGCGACATTGGCGAGCTCGGACAGGCTGATGCAGCGGTGGAAATGATCGGCGATATATTGCTCGACGCGCCGCAGCCGCCATTTCGGCAGGGCATTGACCTTGGCGCGTGGCAATTCCAGCCGTGCCAGATGCATCGCGAGGGTTTGGCCAATGCAGCGCGTGAACTCGTGGTCCGCGGCGTCGCCAAGTTCGATCAGCGCCTTGGCAAGCTCGGCCGCGAGCGGATCGCGCAACAGGACGAGATCATTCAAACCTTCAGTTCCGGAAAATTGTGCCGGAAATTGATCCGCGGAGATGTAAAAGTGCAAGAAGGCGCATGGCGACTGGAATTGTACGGCGAGGGGCTTTGACGGCGCGGTGAGATACAGTGTGCCCGCGGGCATGGTCCCGTCGAAAATGACCTGGCGATCCCGGGTCAGTTTCGCGCGCGTGGTCTTGAGGGCGATGCCGACGAAATAGCGATCCTCGGGCGTCGTCGCTTGGTGCGACGAGGTGCTCCGCGGGTCTTCCCATCGCGAGATCGCGATGTCCTCGGCCGCCGCTCCCGTGCGCGGATCGATCTGACGCCATTGACGCTCCCGAATGATCGCGTGTGTTGCCCGGGGGAACTCGCAATCCCCCGAGGTGCCCGGAAATTCAATCCAGGCATCACCTGCCTGCAAATTGGTCAACATCGTTCGTCCTCTCCGGGCGTTCTCCGCTGTTTGCAACCAGCAAACGCGCAAAGCCCACGTTTTCCATGGTGAGAGGATAGGCGTGAGCTGACCTGCAAGCTCGTTAGTGGTGATTAGGATGTGTTAGTTTTTGTGGGAGCGCATAAGGTGCGGCATCCCGTCTCAGGAAGCGTCGTTTTTGTACAGTTTATCAGACATTTGCGTATCCCCGACACGACTCAGGAGAGCACCGGTCATGGCGTGGAGATCGATGTGGAGGTGTGAGTTCTGTGGGTTGCCCTCGCTGGACCTCGCACTGGCGCCGGGTATAGTCGCGCCGCATTTCGCTGGAGCGGCCGTCAAGATGAGTCAAAAGTGATCGAGCTCTCGGCAGGACAGGGCCCCCGCGGCCGCGACGCCGCGGCGATCCCAGATTTCGATGCCGTCGCGTTCGGGCCATTTTCGCTGCGGTCGCGGCTGCTGGAGAAGGATGGCTTGCCGGTCAGGCTCGGCAGCCGTGCGATGGATATTTTGCGCCTGCTGGTCAGTCGCGCCGGCGAAGTGGTCCCGAAGAACGAAATTCTCGGCTATGCGTGGTCCGGACTTTCCGTCGAGGAGGTCAGCCTGCGCGTCCATGTCGCGGAGCTGCGCAAGGTGCTCGGCGACGGAAAGGATGGTGCCCGCTACATCACCAACATCCCGGGCCGGGGCTATTGCTTTGTCGCGCCCGTGCGGCGTGGCGGGCGCGCGGAGGTGGCTACACCGGCGTCGCGTGTGCCTGAAAGGGCCGCGCCGCCACCGTCGCTACCGCGCCGATTGGACCGGATGGTCGGGCGGGAGGACGCCGTGGCCGAGTTGGCAGCGCGCTTGCTCCGCGATCGCTTCGTCACGCTGCGAGGGCCGGGCGGCATCGGAAAGACCACCGTTGCGACTGCGCTCGCGCACGAGATGTGCGATAGCTTCGACGGCAACGTCCATTTCCTCGAATTCGGTCCGCTCAAGGACGGAGCGCTGGTCGCGAGCACGGTTGCAGCCGCGTTGGGCCTCGTCGTGCACCACGAGGACCCCTCGGCCAGCATCGTCAATTTCCTGCGCGGCCGCCGGCTGCTTCTCGTGCTCGACAGCTGCGAGCACGTCATCGAGGAGGTCGCGCGCCTTGCAGAAAACATCTACCGGGAGGCGCCTGGCATCGTCATCCTCGCAACCAGCCGCGAGTCGCTGCTGGTGGAAGGCGAGCAGATTTTCGAGCTCGTTTCGCTCCCCGGTCCGCCGCAGGGCACCCGCCTCAGTGCCGGCGAGGTGCTCGCTTTTCCCGCCGTGCGCCTGTTCGTCGATCGCGCCGTCGCGGCGGGGCATCGCGACGACATCACCGACGAGGATGCCGAAGTCCTGGCCCGGATTTGCGGCAAGCTCGACGGCATCGCGCTGGCGATCGAGCTGGCTGCCGCACGTGTCGGTCTCTATGGACTGCGCGAGATGGCGGCGCTGCTCGACAACCGGCTGCAGCTCGAATGGCGCGGGCGGCGGACGGCGCCGCCGCGGCAGCAGACGCTCGGCGCTACGCTCGACTGGAGTTTCGGTCTGATCGGCGAGAGCGAGCGGATCGTATTTCAGCGCCTCGCCGTCTTCGCAGGTCACTTCACGTTGAGGGGCGCGATAGCAGTCGCGGCCGGGGCGGAGATGGCGGAGGATCGCGTCGTCGAGGCCCTGGAGCAACTCGTGGTGAAGTCGCTGGTTTCCACCCAGCCGGACGGCGCATCGCGGCGCTATCGCCTGCTCGACGCAACGCGTGCCTATGCCCTGCAGAAACTGGCCGACGGCGGACAGCTGGCGCAGATCGCGCATCGTCATGCTCTCTATGTTCAATGCACGCTCGAAGCGGGCATGAGGGACAAGGAGGGCAGCGATCATGCGTCACGTTTGCAGGAAAGCGCGAGCCTGCTCGCCGATGCCCGCGCTGCGCTGCAATGGGCTTATGCCAACGACGACGGCGCCGGCTTGCGCGCGCCGCTCGCCGGCAGCTGCACAAGGCTGTTCGTCGAACTCAATTTGCTGAACGAGGCCCGCATCTGGTCCGATCGCGCACTCGCAATGCTGGACGAGGCCGACCGGGGCGGCGCATGGGAGCTCGAACTTCAGTCGACGCTCGGTCACGCCTTGATGTTCACCGAACGTAACAGCGAGCAGGCGGAAGCGGCGCTCAGGCGCGGGCTGGAAATAGCGGAAGCGCTTTCCGATCACGCCAACACATTCAGGCTGTTGTCCCGGCTCAACATGTTCTACCGCCGGACCGGTCGCTATCGGCATCTGGTGCCGACTGCGCTTCACGCCGAGCGGATTGCCCGCGTCATCGGCGATACCGCGGGCATCGCCGGGAGCAAAGCGCTGCTCGGCGTGTCATATCACCTCGCCGGAGACCAGGCCGCGGCGCAGGCTCATCTCGACCAGGGCCTGCGAGACGACGCTGCGCTCCGCGGCACCCAACCCGGGCATTTCGCCTATTCACGCACACCGCAAATTCCGCTCGCGCGCGTGCTATGGCTGCGCGGCTTTCCCGATCGTGCGCTCGAATGCATCCGGCCGCTGGTCGGCGCTTCGGCGCCGCATGACGTGGTCATGCATTGTATCGCATTATGCTGGTCCGCTTCGGTATTCGGCTGGCTCGGCGACTGGTCGTCGGTCGAGGCCATGACCGGTCGTCTGACCGCGCATGCGAGCATGCACGGGCTCGTGCCTTACGAAGCCGTCGCGGCGGGTTTTCGGGCGCAGAGCATGATCGCTCGGGGCGAGGCGGCCGGCGGCGTCGACCTGATGCGGAGTGCGCTTCCACGCCTGCATGCCGACCGCTACGAACTCTATGCCTCGGCGTTCGCCGCGGATCTGTCTCGGGGCCTGGTCAGCTTGGGACAATTGACGGAAGGCATTCAGGTTCTTTACGAAACCATTCTGCGGGTCGAGCGGGAAGGCGGCGCGTTCGACATGCCCGAGCTGCTCCGTCTGCGGGGAGAGCTGGAGATCCAGGGCGGCAATCCCGACGCGGCCGAGGCCGATCTTGTCGCCTCGATCTCGCTCGCCGAACAGCAGGGCGCGCTATCGTGGCGGCTGCGAGCCGAGATGTCGCTGGCGCGGCTTCGAACCCGGCAGCATGTGCAAAATCCGCTCGAACAGCTCGCTCAAACCTATGCCCGGTTCTCCGAAGGGTTCGAGACCGCCGATCTCATTGCAGCACGGCGCATGTTGAACGAACCGGGGGCCTGAACAGTCGATACGACCGTCTCTTCTCGCTGCTGAGCGCGTCCATCAGCGCTCAACCCTTGTGTCCAGCCAGCCGCCCCAGGAAGTCGCGGACAAGCAAAGCGATCTCGTCGGTGGCTTCATCCAGCGCGAAGTGGCCGGCTTCGAGAATGTGAACCTCGGCATCCGGCACGTCGTCGCGATAGGCCGTCGCGCCTGCGACGGCGAATGACGGATCGTATTCGCCCCAGACCACCAGCGTCGGTGGCCGCGTCTGGCGCAACCAAGCCTGCCATTTCGGATAGGAGGCGACGTTGGTCCGGTAATCCAGGAACAGCGTGGTCTGAATCTCGGCCTGGCCGGGACGCGTCAGGAGCGCGTATTCGTCGATCCAGGTGTCGGGGTCATAGCGCTCGGGACGCGGACTGGAGCCGAGATGCCGCTGACGCGTCGCCTCCAGGGACGTAAAGTTGGCCTTGAGCGCCTCGACCTCGTGCGCCGGGTCGGCCCAGTACTTCCTGCGCGCATTCCAGAGCGGGCTCAGCCCCTGCTCGTGCGAAACCGCGTTCTGGACGATGACACCGCGGACGCGTTCGGGATGCGCCAGCGCCATGCGGAAGCCGACAGGGCCTCCGTAGTCCTGCATGAACAGGACGTAGTCGGTGAGGCCGAGCTTCGTTGTGAGCTCGCCGATCACGGCGGCGATGTTGTCGAACGTATAGGTGAAGTCGCATGGCGGCGGCGCGCTGCTGTTGCCGAAGCCGGGATAGTCCGGCGCGATGAGATGATATTTGTCGGCGAGCAGCGGCATCAGCGGCTCCCACATCCGCGACGACGAGGGAAATCCGTGGAGCAGCAGCACCGTCGGAGCGTCGGTGGGCCCAGCCTCGCGGTAGAAAATCTCGAGACCCCGGATATCGGTCTTGTGATAGCTGATCGAGCGCCGGCTCGATCGCAGATCCTGTGCCGAGGCCTGCACGGTCGCGCAGGCCAAAGCGGCCGATAGGGCAAGAGTGGCTGGGATGTTCATGTCATCGCTCCGAATTCGGCATGTGAGGTGAAGATGTGTCGCAAGTAGGGGACATCCCCTTGTGACGGCGGCGTCGAGAGGCACCATCGCGGGCGCCTCTCGCGATGTGCCGCATCTGGGCTTTACGACGCGCGCGCCAGCGGCTCGCCCTTCAGGGCGGCGAGCAGGGCCTGCGCGGCCGGACCCGAGGAGTGCGGGTTCTGGCCCGCGATCAAGAGGCCGTCGGTGACGACGTGAACGCCCCAGTTTGCCGTCTTCGAGAAGACGGCGCCAAGCTTCAGCATTTCGTCTTCGACCAGGAAAGGCACCACCTTGGTGAGGCCGACGTCCTCCTCTTCACCATTGGTGAAACCGGTCACCTCCTTGCCCTGAACCAGGGGCTTGCCGTCGGGCGTCTTGACGTGGCGCAGCGCACCAGTCGAATGGCAGACCACGGCGACTGTCTTGCCGGCGGCAAGGAAGGATTCGATGAGCTTGACCGAGTCCTTGTCCTCGGCGAGGTCCCACATCGGGCCGTGACCGCCGGGATAGAAGACGGTGTCGAAATCTTCCTGCTTGACGCTGTCGAGGCGAACCGTCTTGTCGAGTTGGGCTTCGGCGGCGACGTCGGCCTCGAAGCGTAGCGTCAGGTCGGTGCGGAATTCGCGCTCGTTGCTCTTGGGGTCGAGCGGCGGACGGCCGCCTTTCGGCGAGGCGAGGGTGATCTCGGCCCCGGAATCCCTAAAGATGAAATAGGGGGCGGCGAGCTCCTCGAGCCAGAAGCCCGTCTTGCGCCCGGTGTTGCCGAGCTGATCGTGCGAGGTGATGACCATCAATATTTTCATGACCGTTCTCCTTGAGTGCGTTTGCTGCGATGACGCGCTCCATTGCGGTGGAGATGCGCGGAGCTGGGTCTCGTTCGAGCACGTCACGTCGTTCGTTGCTCGCGACCCCAATCTGCGCTCAAGGCTGACTGTTGGCTCGTTATGTATTGTTAGACGTTGAGAGTTGGAGATATCGCGCGGGCCGCTACTCGAAGACGGCGTCAAAGATCTCGACATCCATCAGCACGGGCTTGGCGACCACGGTTCCGTCGGGCCGCAGCGTCTGCGCGCGTCGGAGCGTCGGCACCACGATGCCGCCGAAGCTGTCATGGGCCCAGGAGTAATGCGCGACTTTCATTCCGAACAGATCGTGATCGGTCCGCCGTTGCAATGCGTTCTCGTCGAAATAGAAGATCTGTTCGGGCGCGAGCGTGATCAGGCTCGGTGGGAATTGCGCCCGCAGCCGCCGCCATGACTCGTTATTCTCCTGCCACGGCGGCAGCTCCTCCACCAAGACATCGGGATGGGCGAGCAGGAATGGATTGGTCAGATAATTCCAGATCGCGACGCCGCAGAAGAAGACGAGATGCAGCTCGCCCGCGAGCGCGGGCGAACCGGCCTCGGTGAACGCAAGACTCGGATTGCGCCAGGTCCGCAGAATCTCACCTTCGAGGCTTTCGATCGTGATCGCGTCCGGCTGAAACGAGCCGGAGTGTTCGCCTCCGGTGATGCCGGTGAAGCGGACCGATTGCGTGCGGGTCGAGCCCTCCGCCGTCACGTCCTTGAATTCGCTGGCATGTCCGGTGCTGGAGAACAGCGTTCCCGCGACGGAGAGGTGAAGCGTGAACCGGCTCAAGCTATTCCAGCGGGCCATTCCGCCGCTGGCATCAATTACATCGTCAAGAAGCGCCATGTCCCGCCATATCCACCATGAAGTGCCACCACCATGGCGGGGCGGATGCGGCTTGGCGTGTTAGAATTTGTTAGGAGTTGCGAGCGGATAGCCTTGCGGTATCTCATTGAAGATACTCTCAATTCAGCGCCGCAAGGAGCTCCCTGGCGGCGACGAGATCACGGGTCTGGAGGCCCTCCTGGTACCGCGCGACGAGGGGGGCGAGCAGGGCGCGTGCGTCGGCGGCTTTTCCGGCCCCGCGCCAAACCCGGCCGAGACTAATTGCTCCCCGCAGCTCCCAGCCGAGCGCGCTTTGGCGGCGTGACAGATCGAGCGAGTCCAGGAAGCAGCTTTCGGCCTCCGCGGCATTGCCCGACCGGGCGAGGATGTCGCCCTTGACCCTGAGCATCTCCGGCATGTCGAAGGATTCGCCATGATCGGGAATCTCTGCGATGGCATCGTTGATGGTCTGCAAGGCTTCGTCGGCCTGGTTCTGCGCCACGAGTCCCTCCGCGAGCGCGGTCGCAAACACCGTGGTCATGATCCGGTGTCGCGTCGCGTACAGCGTGGCCTGGCTGCGGCGGAGGTGCTCGATGCCGGCGGCGACGTCGCCGCGGCGAAGCAGCAGCTCACCCTTCTGGCCGATGCCGACCGCGTGATAGGGCCCGAGGAAGTGCCGCGCGGAATGATCGATCAGCCGCTCGATCAGGATTTCCGCATTGGCCAAGTCGCCGACCCAGAGGAACACGTAGATGGTCCAGATCAAGGAAATACCGAGAGTGAGCGGCTGTTCGAGCAGTTCGGCTTCGCGAACGGTGTATCTCGACGCCTCGATCGCACGATCGGGCCGGCCGGTGAGCCAAAGCCCGCGTGCCAGCGCCACCAGTGCGACGATGCGGTCGTCATAGCCGAGATGGCCGATATTCAGCCGCTGCGAGCCGGGATTATGCAACATCGCGCTCTCGCAGAGCTGCACCGCCTTGTACTGGTTGCCGATCAAATGATGGGCGACGCCCAGCATCCATTCGACGTTCAGCGTGCTGGCGGGATCGTTCAGCTTCCGCGCGACGCTCTCGCCCTGTTCCCCGGTTCCGAGTGCTCCGTGAAAATCTCCGACCCTGGTGAGATAGATGTGCAATCCGCGGAGCAGCCAGAGCTGCCAGTGCAAATCCTGGAGCTCCTGGGCAAGCTGGAGACTGCGCGTGAATGCCGAGCGGACCGCTTCGGTATTGCCCTGCGTGAACATCGCGGAGACGCCGAGCGCGGCCTGCAAGATCATTTCATTGCGGCCATCCACCGCGCTCGCGTCGAGGGACGCCAGCGCCTGCTGGGTCCAGCGGTAGCATTCGGTCAGCAATGTCAGCTCGAGAAAGAATTGCGCCGCCGACGCCGCCAGATCCACGCCGATCGTTCGGTCCCCGCCGTCCGAAAAGCTCCAGGTCAGCGCGGCCCGGACATTGGGCAGGTGGTCGGCATAGGGAAGAAAGCCTCCGGCGCTCTGCATGCCCGTGGATTTGAGAGCGATGTCACGCAGGAAATCGCGGAAATATTCGGCGTGGGCACGTGCGACGCGGTCAGCTTCGCCGTTCTCGACGAGCTTCTCCGCGACGAAGGCACGCGTCGTATCCAGCAGGCGATAGCGCAGCCGCCGCTCCGCAGGCGAGGTCGCGATCAGCGATTTGGAAAGCAGGTTGGAGATCGCCTCGGCGGCTTCTGCCTCGCCGATGCCCTGACAGGATGCGACCGCAAGCGCGGCTTCCAGCGTGAACGGCCCGACGAAGGCCGACAATCCGCGCAGCGTTGCGCTTTCGGTTGCCGGCAGCAAATCATAGCTCCAGGCGAGCGCCGCACTCAGGGTGTGGTGTCGCGGGACAGCGGTGCGCCGGCCGCGCCATAGCAGGGAGAAACGGCTGTCGAGCAGCGAGGCGGTGCCGGCAATGCCATAGGCGTTCACACGCCCGGCCGCGAGCTCGATCGCGAGCGCGATGCCGTCCAATCGACGGCAGATGTCGGCCACAAGCGGCGCATCCTCCTCGCTGAGCTCGAATTCGCTCAGGCTCTCTGCAATGCGTTCCACGAAGAGCTGAGTTGCGGGATAGGCAAGGATGTCGGCGATGCCGAGTCCGTCGCGCTGTGGCGGGCAATCCAGTGGAAACAGCCGATGGACACGCTCACCTTCGGCGCGGAAGGATTCGCGGCTGGTGGCGAGAATATGCAGCCCACCCGCTTCCCGGACGATGCGCTCCGCCAGAGGGGCGAGATCGTCGAGGATGTGCTCGCAACTGTCGAAGACCATCAGCATCCGCCGGTTGCGCAGGAACGTCAGCAACCCCGGCACCGGATCGTCGGAATTGACTGTCAGGCCCAGCGCGGCCGCGATCGTTCCCGCGACGAGCCGGGTCTCCCTCAGTGCGCCGAAATCGACAAAACACACCTGGCCGTCGAAGGCCGGGAGCTCGCCATGCGCCACGGCCAGTGCGACCGAGGTCTTGCCGATCCCGCCGGGACCGACGATCGTGACGAAGCGATGCAAGGCGAGCTCGGCGGAAATTCTCTGGACCGCATCGTCCCGCCCGATCATCTTCGCCAGCGGCGAGGGCAGCGAGCGCGGCGAAGCAACGGGCAGGCTGGTCCGGTTCTCCGAAGGGGCAGCCCGGAGCAGCGCCGCCGTGAAGCAATAACCTCGTCCGGGGACGTTGACGACGTAGCGGGACCCTTCGCCCGGGTCGCCCAAGGCCTTGCGCAGCGTCGTGATGTGAAAGCGCAGGCTGCCTTCGTCCACATTCACGTCGGCCCAGACCCGCCGGATCAACTCACGCTTGTCCACGACCTCGCCGGCGCGCTCGGCGAGAAAAACGAGGATGTCGAGCGCACGGCCGCCGAGGTGAACCGGGGCGCCGTCCTTCTCGAGCAGCCGCGTCTTTGCGAACAGCCGGAATGGCCCGAAAGCAATGGCCGAATCCTGGTCGTTAGTGTCCGGCACGGGCCAATCATTCCAGTGAGAGCTGAACTCTGCACTTTGATCTAGCAGAAGGGAACCCTGAGTAAACTGGTCGAAAGTGGCGAAATCGCGTGGAGGGTGCCGGCAATTGGCCGGTCGCGCGCGACGATCCGTCGCAAATTGTACTCAACGCGAGCCTCTTTCGGAGCGATCGGGACAACCCGGCAGTGTGCTTGACCGACCAGCTCACGTTCGGAGTGCCCGTCGTCGGACCCCCATCATAACAGAATCTTGCAACGTCTAACGAGCAATGCGCGCGAACTGCATCCAGTATCCGTTCCGAGTTTGACGCTAATTCCAACGGGGAGGCTACGATGTCCGGTATCAATGCTCGGCCGAATGACGACGTCGTTCGATCTCAATTTGTGGCCAGTTTAGACGATCAGTCGCGTGACTGGGAGCTCGTGCTGCGGGAATCCCACCATCGGATGAAGAACACGCTAACGATACTGGGTGCGTCAGTCCGCCGCGATTTCACCCGAACGGGTACCAGGGACGTATCGCTTGCAGCGGACCGGCTCGAGCGGCGCATTGTCGCCTTCGGCAGGCTCTATCAACTCTTGTCCGACAATGACGACCATACGGCGATCCCGGTGGCGGCCTTCTTCGAAAATCTGTGCGGAGCGATTTCCGAGGCCGTGCTGGAGCCGGCGGGCATCCGCTGCGAGGCTGCAATTGAAAGCGGCACGCTGCCGGCGTCGCAATGCCATCGGCTCGCGCTGATGCTGACGGAGCTGGTAACGAATGCGGCCAAGCATGCCTTCCCGAACAGGAATGACGCACTGATCCGCATCGAGACGGCCAATCGCGACGGCGCCTGGTTCTGCACGGTAATAGACAACGGGATCGGCGCGACCGGGCCGCTTCAGGGCACCGGCAGCCGGATTCTCGAAGGACTCGCACGCAGCATTCACGCCCGGCTGCAGGGCGAGGCGGGAGAGGACGGCACACGCGTAACCATCGTGATGCCGATCGCAGCTGCTTGAAGCTCGTCTTAAATCCAACCCAGGGAGTTCGACATGGCCACTACCGAAATCGACCACGACGCCGCGGCCAAGCCTTCCAACAAGCCTTCCAACAAGTCTGCCAACGAGCCTTCGGTATCGCGTAGCGTTGATCAGAGGCTCGAGGTGATCGTGATCCCCGTGTCCGATGTTGATCGCGCCAAGGCCTTCTACGCGCGTCTCGGTTGGCGACTGGACGCCGATTTTGCCTCTGGCGATGATTGGCGCGTGATCCAGTTCACGCCGCCAGGTTCGGCCTGCTCGGTGATTTTTGGCAGGAACGTGACGGCGGCAGCGCCGGGCTCGGTGCGAGGCCTCTACCTGATCGTCTCCGATCTGGAGGCGGCGCGAAAGGATCTGCTGGACCGCGGCGTCGAGGTCAGCGCTCCATTCCACGGTGCCGGCGATGTTCACGCGGGGACCGACGAGCCTTATCTCTCCGGCAGCGTTCGGGTGAGCGGTGCTGACCCGAAGCGCGGCAGCTACGGCTCATATGCGTCGTTCAGCGATCCCGACGGCAATGGCTGGTTGTTCCAGGAGGTCACGACGCGATTGCCGGGACGGATCGCGGGCGACGGCACGACATTCGCTTCGCAGGCTGCGCTGGCCGCAGCACTGCGCCGCGCGGCGGCGGCCCATGGCGAGCACGAAAAGCGGACCGGCGGGCACGACGAGAACTGGGCCGATTGGTACGCCGATTACATCGTCCGCGAACAGGCGGGCCAGCCGCTGCCATCCTGAGCTGGACAGCACGGATTCTTCGACTGATGCAAGCCGACACGGCGCGCGATGACTGAGCTCATCGCGCGCCGTGTTGTTTTGGCGGCGCGCGTCGCGAGTCGACGATCGCTCTCCTCGGTGTCGCGCGGCTCGCAACGGCTAACGCGCTCTAACAACCCATAACGAGCAAATTGCCAGGGCCTGCGCCAATCTCTCGGCATGGCGAACCGAGGCGTTGATGTCGAATTCGGTCAGCGTCACCGACCAAAGCTAGGGAGATCGAACATGACCACGCAAGCACGTACCGACATTCTCAATCCAGACCGCCGTCAACTGTTGAGCCAGGCCGCGATGACCGCGGTCGCGGCAAGCGTGTCGAGCCTGCTGCCGCTGCATTCTGCGAAGGCCGGCGTGAGTGGGGCGGTTCGCCCGTTCCACGTCAGCGTGCCCGAGCAGGATCTGCTCGATCTCCGTCGCCGTCTCGCCGCGACGCGCTGGCCTGATCGTGAGATCGTTGCCGATCAATCGCAGGGCGTGCAACTGACGACGGTGCAGCAGCTCGTGAGCTACTGGCAGAACGACTACGACTGGCGCAAGATGGAGGCGCGGCTGAATGCCTTGCCGCAATTCGTCACCGAGATCGACGGCGTCGACATCCATTTCATTCACGTCCGCTCCAGGCACGGGAATGCCTTGCCGATGATCGTCACGCATGGCTGGCCCGGTTCGATCATCGAGCAGATGAAGATCGTCGGCCCGCTCACCGATCCCGCCGCACACGGCGCGACGGCGGCGGACGCTTTTGATCTCGTGATCCCTTCGCTCCCAGGCCACGGTTTCTCCGGCAAGCCGGCGGAGCTGGGCTGGGATCCCCAGCGCGTCGCGCGTGCCTGGATCGTGCTGATGAAGCGGCTCGGCTACAACCGCTATGTCGCGCAAGGCGGCGATTGGGGCAATGCCGTGACGGAGCAGATGGCGGTGATCGCGCCGCCGGAACTGCTCGGCATCCACACCAACATGCCCGCGACCGTTCCTGACGACATCGCCAAGGCGCTTCAGCCCGGCGGATCGCGGCCGTCGAACCTCTCGGCCGACGAGCGCTACGCTTACGATCAGCTCGAGGACTTCTACAAGCACGGTCTCGGCTACGCGATCGAGATGTCCAACCGGCCGCAGACACTCTATGGCCTGGTGGATTCGCCGGCGGGCCTCGCGTCCTGGATGCTCGACCATGATGCGCGCAGCGCCGCAATGATCGCCCGGGTGTTCGACGGCAAGACGGAAGGGCTGTCGCGCGACGACGTGGTCGACAACATCGCGCTCTACTGGCTCACCAACACCGCGGTGTCGTCGGCGCGGCTGTACTGGGAGAACAAGCTGGTGTTCTTCGAGCCCAAGCACATCAAGATCCCGGTCGCCGTCAGCGTCTTCCCGGACGAGATCTACGCTGCGCCGCGCAGCTGGACCGAGAAGGCCTATCCGAGGCTGATGCACTACAACCGTCTCGACAAGGGCGGCCATTTCGCCGCCTGGGAGCAGCCCGCGTTGTTCTGCGCGGAAATGCGCACCGCCTTCCGACCGCTGCGTCAGTCGATCTGAGACCTGCGGGGACGCGCACTTCCGCGCGTTCCCTTCTTCCCCTCAGACCAGGAATCCAATCATGAACCGCCCCGAACGCACCTTCACGACCGACCAAATCCGCCTGGAACGTCGGCTGCCGTCGTATTGGCGTGTCACCTTCGACATGCCCCCAGTCAATATCTTCGGCCCCAAGCAGCTTCCGCTTCTTGATGACGTCGTCAAGGCGATCGAGACCGATCCTGAGGTGAAGGTCGTGGTGTTCGACAGCGCCGTCGAAGGCTTCTTCATCACGCATTACGACTTCCTCGCGCCGCTGGAGGATTCGCTTCGTATCCCGCCGGGGCCGACGGGCCTGCAGGCACTGCCCGACATGCTGGTGCGTCTCAGCCGCGCGCCGGTGGTTTCGATTGCCTCGATTAGGGGCCGTGCGACCGGCGTCGGCAGCGAACTGGCGCTGGCAAGTGATATGCGCTTTGCCAGCCGCGAAAAGGCGGTCCTGTCGCAATGGGAGGTCGGTGCGGGCCTGGTGCCCGGCGGCGGCCCGATGGCGCGGTTGCCGCGCCTGATGGGCCGCGGCCGCGCGCTCGAGGTTCTGCTTGGCGCCGACGATATCCACGGCGATCTCGCCGAACGTTACGGCTATGTGAACCGCTCGTTGCCGGATGCCGAGCTCGATGGCTTCGTCGAGGCGCTGGCCATGCGCATCGCGTCCTTCGACAAGGAGGCGATTGCCGAGACCAAGCGCCTCGTCGACGTTGCGAGCCTGCCACCGGATATCGAGATCAAGCCGGAATGGGACGCGTTCCTGGCCTCGCTCAGCCGCCCGGCAAGCCAGAGCCGCATCAAGGCGCTGATGTCGCGCGGCTTCCACCGCGCCGGTGATGTCGAGAACCGGCTCGGCTTCCATGTCGGACAGATCGGTAGCTAGCGGAACTGCTGCGGCGCTCGGCCGGTTGGAACGGCGACAGGCGGTCGTGCCAATGTCGCTTTCGTACCGTACCGAGTGCCGGTGCTAAAAAAATCAACCAGGAGAATTGAGATGATCCGCAAGGCAACAGCGGTCTGGAAAGGCACCGGTCGCGATGGCACTGGTCAGTTATCGAGCGAATCCGGCGTGCTCGCCGCGACGCCTTATTCGTTCAAGACCCGCTTTGAGAACGAGAAGGGCAC
This sequence comes from Bradyrhizobium sp. WU425, assembly GCF_021052305.1. Lineage (NCBI taxonomy): Bacteria > Pseudomonadati > Pseudomonadota > Alphaproteobacteria > Hyphomicrobiales > Nitrobacteraceae > Bradyrhizobium > Bradyrhizobium sp. WU425. Next base: position 2,610,490 of record NZ_CP088089.1, read on the forward strand.
CAATCCCGAGGAATTGATCGCTGCGGCCCATGCAGGCTGCTTCACTATGGCGCTGGCCTTCGGCCTGCAACTCGCCGGCTTCACGCCGGACGAGCTCACGACTGAAGCTGCGGTCAGCCTCGAGCCGGAAGGCAAAGGCTTCAAGATCAGCAAATCGGCGCTGAAGCTACGTGCCAAGGTGCCGAACCTCGACGACGCTGGTTTCGCCAAGATCGCGGGCGAGGCCGAGAAGAACTGTCCGGTGTCGAAGGTGCTCAACGCCGCAATCACGCTCGACGCGAAGCTGACGTAAGGCGCGCTCAATTTATGTCCATCTGGTTCTGCTTGGGGAAGCTGAGGTCGTCGAAGCTTTGGCCTCCACGAGAGGAACCGGATGGGCAAATGCCCGGCTTTCGACTGGGCCGCCGAAAGCATAGGATGCGACGGGTTCAGAACGGACAGACCGATCAATTGGGAGTGGAGATATGACAACGGAACGCGCAATTTTGGCCGGAGGCTGCTTCTGGGGCATGCAGGATCTGATCCGCAAGCAACCGGGCGTGGTCTCCACCCGCGTCGGCTATACCGGCGGCGCGGTGAAGAATGCCACCTACCGCAACCATGAAGGTCATGCCGAAGCGATCGAGATCACCTTCGATCCCGCCAAGACCAGCTTTCGGACCATGCTGGAGTTCTTCTTCCAGATCCACGATCCGACCACGCTCAACCGCCAGGGCAATGATTTGGGCACGAGCTATCGCTCGGCAATCTTCTATACCAGCGACGAGCAGAAGCGGATCGCCAAGGACACGATTGCAGACGTTGAGGCGTCCGGTCTCTGGCCTGGCAAGGTCGTAACCGAGGTCGCGCCCGCGGGCGAGTTCTGGGAAGCCGAGCCGGAGCATCAGGATTATCTCGAACGCTATCCGGACGGGTACACCTGCCACTTCATCCGCCCCGACTGGAAGTTGCCGCGGCGCGGGGCTGCCGCGGCAGGCTAAAGCGGGTCGTCGCTATTGCCGGGGAGAGCCATGGCTGAAATCCGCGAGATCATCGCCGGCATCCGCAGATCACATCGACCGCTTTTCGGGCCATCTCCCTCAGCTCCGGGCGGCGGGCGCCGGCACGGGCGCGAATGGCGATGGTGTGCATCGTGGCTGAAGCGAGAATGGCAAGCGCCGCCGGATCGGCGTCGCGCTTCAGCTCGCCCTTGTCCTGGGCGAGGCGGAAGCGGGCTTCGAAATCGGCATCTATCATGCGCAGTCCCGCCGCAACGCTGCTCCGGATCGCGGCATCTTCTGCGACTTCGGTCACCGCCGTCCCCACCACGAAGCAGCCGCGTGCGGCTCCCTTGCCGGAAAAGTAGATCGACAGCGCCGCGTCATAGGCCAGCATCAGCGCTTCGTCCAAGGAATGGTCCCCGGCGAGAGCCTCACGCGTCGCGGCAAGGCTGATCTCCCAATACCGCGCGAGCGCCTCGAGATAGAGCGCATGCTTGTTGCCGAACACCGCGTAGAGGCTCGGCGGACTCATCCCGGTCGCGGCAGCGACCTTGTCCAGGGAGGTACCGGAATAACCGGTCCTCCAGAACGTTTCCGTTGCCCGCTTCAAGGCCGTCTCTGCGTCGTAGGCCGGTGGGCGTCCCCGGCGCGCCGGGGTCGTTTCGCTCTTTTTCCGTGCCATATCGTCAGAACCCCGGTTGCCATGTTCCACACGCATATTTGTATGGATCGTTATAAAAATCAAGGTCGCGGACTTGATCGCCGCGTCGGAGTACAATATTTGTAACGAGCGTTATTAAATAGATTGAACCCGAGGATCTTCCGATGCGTTTCGATTTCGCGCCAATCGCCGGCGGGCTCGGCGTTCGCAACAGCTTCCGCCCGAGCGAGGCAGCCGCCCAATGGTTTGGGGCAGGGCTCGGCAAGCGGCTGCGACGGCCGCTGATGCTTGCGCTGCCGATGGCGGTGGCCGTGGTCGGCGCATTCATCTATCTGGCGCAGGAGCAATATGTCTCGACCGACGACGCATTCGTTCGCGCCGCCAAGGTGACCATCAATGCGCGCGTTTCCGGCCAGGCGGTCGAGATCGCCGTGCGCGACAACGAGCGCGTCCGGCGGGGGCAGGTGCTATTTCGCATCGACCCGGAGCCTTATCAAATTGCCGTCGACCAGGCCGAGGCGCGTCTCGGCAGTGCGCGGCTCCAGATCGAATCCCTCAAGGCGACCCATCGTCAGCAGCAGGCCGAGCTGCAGTCGGCCAAAGAGACGGCTACCTTCGACGAGCGCGAATTCGACCGCAAGAAGATGCTGGTTGCCTCCGACTTCACGCCACGCGCGGTCTACGAGCGGGCCGAGACGGACATGAAGGTCGCTCGCCACCGCATGGTGTCGATCGAACAGCAGATCGCCAACACGATCGTCGCCCTCAATGGTGATGCCGATATCGACATCGATCGCCATCCGACCGTTCGCGCGGCCAGGGCACAGCTCGACCGTGCGCGGCTGGATCTCTCCTACGCCACCGTGACGGCGCCGGACGACGGCATCGTGACGAAGGTGGACGATCTGCAGATCGGCGGCTTCGTCAATGCCGGCGCGGCCACGTTCTCGCTGCTGTCGAGCCGGCACGTCTGGGTCGAGGCGAATTTTCGCGAGACCGGTCTCAATCATATGCGCCCGGGCCAGGAGGCGACGATCGACGTCGATGCCTATCCCGATCGCAAGTTCAAGGCGCGCATCGTCAGCATGAGTCCGGGGACCGGCTCGGACTTCTCGCTCCTGCCGCCCGAGAACGCGACGGGAAACTGGGTCAAGGTCGTCCAGCGATTGCCGGTGCGCCTGGAACTCGACGATCTCGATCCAAACCGGCCACTGTTCTCGGGCATCAGCGTGACGGCGCGGATTGATACCGGCTATCGGCGCACCTGGGCGCATCTGCTCCAACCGGCGCTCGCGACGGAGGCTAAATGAGTACGCCCCTCCCATCGACCACGTCGCCCGGCGGTCATCACGCGATCGCCGCGGCCGCCCTCATGGCGACCTACATGCAGGCCGTCAACATTTCGATACCGAACGCGGCGCTACCTCATCTTCAGGCGACGCTCTCAATGGCCAATGACGAGGTCGGCTGGGTGTTTTCCTCGTATATCGCGGCGAGCGCCGTGACCATGTCGATCACGCAATGGCTGGCGGGACGCTACGGCCGCAAAGTTGTCTATCAGGCCGCCGTCACGATCTTCGTGTTGGGTCTCGCCCTCGACACGCTGGCGACGACGTCGATTCAGTTCGTGCTGGCGCGAATCCTCCAGGGCGCGGCGAGCGGACCGCTGGCGCCGCTCTCGCTGGCGATCCTGCTCGAGGTGACGTCGCCGGCGCGACATGCGCGCATGAGCCTGGCCTGGACGGTCTGCTCCCTGCTTGGCATCAGCAGCGGCCCGGCCATTGGCGGCTGGCTCAGCGAATATTACGGCTGGCACGCCATCTTCTATGTCAGCCTGCCGATGACGGGCTTCATTTTCCTGACGATGGCTCGGCTGCTCGGCGAGAAGCGGGCGGAGCGGAGCCAGTCCTTCGACTTCTTCGGTCTGACGACGTTCTCCGTCGGCATGATCGGGTTGCAGATGTTGCTTGACCGCGGGGAGCGCCTCGAATGGTTTGCCTCGACGGAAATCTGGATCGAGGCGGGCGCCTCCGTGCTCGGATTCTACCTCTTCATCGTGCACGTCATGACGACAAAGGAGCATTTTCTGCGCACGGCGCTGTTCAGGGACCGCAATCTCGTGCTCTCGACGGTCATCTCCTTCGCGCTTGGCTTCGTGCTGCTGCCGACCCTGGCCTTGACGTCCCCGATGCTGGAGGAATTGCTCAACTACCCCGTCGACACCACCGGATACATGACCGTTCCTCGCGGCGTCGCGCTGGTGGGGGCGCTGGTGCTGACGAGCCTGGTCCCGGCGCAGATCGACTACCGGCCGTTCCTCGTGGGTGGAATGACGCTGGTGGTCTATGCCAACTGGCTGATGCTTGGCTATTCACCGGCGATGGATTGGCGGCCGGTCGTCGAGGCCGGCCTGCTCCAGGGAGCGGGTCTCGGCATGTTGCTGCCCGCGCTCGCCAGGGCCGCGTTCGGCACGCTCGATCCGAAGCTCCGCCCGGAAGGCAGCGCGCTGATCAACCTGTCGCGCCTCTATGGCAGCACAATTGGCATCGCGGTCGTCCAGCTCTTCTTCTACGCCAACACGCAGGCTGTGCATGTCGCACTCGCAAAGAACCTCACGCCCTATCGTGTCGCCGCTTACGTCGGGGGCTCGGTCGGCAAGCCGGGTCTTGCGGCCCTCAACGGCATGGTCACGCGTCAGGCGGCGACCGTCGCGGTCATCGACCAGTTCGAGATCCTGATGTTCGCCATGCTCGTCATGATTCCGCTCGTGTTTTTTCTCCGTAAGCCGCGGCCTACCGGTTAACGCCTGGAGTCATGGAATGACATCGCATCGTCAATTTCGAACACCTCGTCCCTTACTTTTGAGGGAGCTGAGGGCAAACAAAGGAGCATCAGCATGACAACGTCGGATTCGCTTCGTTATACGAGAATTCCAACTCATCAATCCGGGACGATTCCCGCGGTGGGATTTGGCACGCTCATTCCGGATCCGCTCGTGACCAGGCGGGCCACCAAGGCTGCATTGGAGGCCGGATTTCGACATCTTGATTGCGCGGAGCGCTATCGCAACGAAGAGGCGGTCGGCGATGCGCTGCGGGAGGCATTCAAGGCGGGGACGCTTCAGCGCAAGGACCTGTTCGTTACGACGAAGCTATGGAACACCAATCATCGGCCGGAACGGGTCAGGCCTGCCTTCGACGGCAGTCGCCGGCGGCTGCAACTCGACGAGATCGATTGCTACATCATCCATACGCCCTTTGCCTTTCAACCCGGCGACGAGCAGGACCCGAGGGATGAGCACGGTCGGGTCATCTATGATTCAGGGGTTACGCTGGCGGAGACATGGGGGGCGCTGGAGCGCCTCGTCGACGAGGGACACTGCAAGTCGATCGGTCTGTCGGACATCACCCTGGACAAGCTGCGCGAGATCGTTTCGATCGCGCGGATCAGGCCCGCCATGGTGCAAGTCGAATCGCATCCGTATCTTCCCGAATGGGACCTGCTCGACTTCTGTCGAGAGCACGGGATTGTCTTGCAGGCGTTTGCAGCGCTGGGACACGCCATGAAGCCGAACGTGCTAGCCGATCCGGTGATCACTGCTATCGCGGAGCGCTTGCACAGGACGCCGGCTCAAATTGCGCTGGCGTGGGCCCTCCAGCGCGGCACCGCTTTCCTGACGACTTCGACCAATTCCCGGCGCATCCAGGAAAACTTCGATATTTCGGCCTTGCCCGAAGACGCCATGCGAGAGATGAGGGACCAGATTACGACAAACATCAGGTTCAACACGGTCGTCGAGACCGGCGTGCCCGGATTCATTCCGCGGGCCGGATGAATCGGCGCCGGTCAGCCGACTCGTCAAGCCCGGAGCTGCTCGATCAGATCGTGGGCGCTGCGGATCTCGGTAATGCCGGCGCCCTCGGTGAACGGCCCGCATGCGCGTTGCAGAATTGCCAAGGCCTCCGCGCTCTGGCCGGCCCCGATCATGTACCGCGCCAGGCTGACCGCGCTTCGCAGCTCCCAGAAACGGGCGCCTTGCTGGACGGCAATGTCCATGGCCTCGCGAAAGCGCGCCTCGGCATCCTCTGAATGCCGGGCGTTCCTGAGCATCAACTCTCCCTTGATGCGGATCAGCTCCGGCAGATACCAGAGCTCCTGCCGGTCGTTGCAGCGGGTCAGGACATCCTCGATCACGTCGAGCCCGCGATCGACCTGGTCGGCCTCTCCGGAACACGCGGCGAGCTCGCCGAGCAAGGGCAGAAAGCGCGGCAGGAAGCGCGCATCGCCGGCGCGATTGAGCTCCTCGCGCAGCAGCGGCAGGCCGGTCGTGACGTCGCCGCGCCTGACCATGACTGCGGCGTTGAAGGCCCGTGCCCACAGGCCCCACAGCCGGATGGCGTGGCGCTCGGTGTGTTCGAGCAGCTCGATGCCGTGACGCTCGGCGGCGTCGAAATCGCCGGACCAGAAGGCGATCGGGCAGGCGGCTTGTCCGAGCACGCTGCAGAATGTCAGCGCGTGGCCGTTGGCGCGGCCTTCCTCGATGTTTCTGGCGGTGAGGGCCTGAGCCTGATCGGCCAGACCCTGAAGCCACAGGATGCGAGCTCGAAAATATTGCGTCGATATTCTCAGATCGAGCGGGAAGATTTTCGGCTTCTCCGCCAACACATGCAACGATGCATTGACCCGGTCGATGCGCAGCCGAGCCTCGTTCTGATCCCCGAGATAATGCAGCGCGACGGCCATCAGCCGGTCGCCCAGCATGACATCGGTCCTGTCGGGCGAGTTCGCGGCTGCGTTCGCAAAGCGATCGGCGAGCGCACGGGCCTTGCCGAACTGTCCGTTATTGAACTGGTCGATGCACAAGCCCCAGAGCGCGCGCAGCCGGAAATCCTTGTCGTCGAGCCTGTCAGCCAGCTCGAGGGTCGTCTCGAGGATCGGCCGCGCCTCGCGCGCGCGGCCCTCGCCATACATCAGCGACCATCCGAGCGCCGACAGCAGCTGCATGCGGATGCGGTCGTCGTCGGCGGTGTCTCCGAGCGCCGCGAGCGCCGTTCTGCTGCGCTCACGGCATTCCGCGAACAGCGAAAGACGCACCCACAGCGTGACTGCGGCCGACGTCACCGCGATCCCGAGTTTCGGCTCGCCGTCGGGCCCGAAGGCCCAGTCCAACGCCGCGCGCACATTGTCCAGCTCCGCGCCATACATGCTCAGCCATTCGGGCAGCGGCGTCGAAATATCGGCCTCCGCGCGCTGGAATAAATCGCGAAAATGCTCGGCATGACGCCGCGCGAACTGCCCGGCTTCGCCGAGCTCGTTGAGTTTTCCGTATGCATAGGTGCGCGTGGTGTCGAGCAGCCGATAGCGCAGCGTCCGCGAGCCGGACGGCGAAATCAGAGACTTGGTCACCAGGCTGTCGATTGCTTCGAGGGTCTCGGATGCGTTGAGGCCGTCACCCGACCCGACCGCCGCAGCCGCCTCCGGCGCGAAAGGCCCGGCGAAGACCGACAGGCGTCGCAGCGTGGCGCTCTCCGCGGCAGGCAGAAGGTCGTAGCTCCAGTCGAGCGCCGCAGCGAGTGTCTGGTGCCGCGGCACGGCGGTGCGTCGGCCGCGCCATTGCAGCGAAAAGCGGCTGTCGAGCAGGGATGCCGTGCCGGCGATGCCGTAAGCATTGACGCGGCCCGCCGCGAGCTCGATTGCCAGCGCGATGCCGTCGAGGCGCCGGCAGATGCTCGCGACGAGGGGGGCCTCTTCCGCGCTGAGCTGGAACGGGCCCGAGCTCTGCGCAATGCGCTCCACAAAGAGCTGAGCCGCAGGGTAGGCAAGGACCTCGTCGACAGCAAGCCCTTCGCGCTCGGGCGGACAGTCCAGCGGGAACAGCCGGAAAATTCGCTCGCCTTCGCTCCGGAACGACTCGCGGCTGGTTGCGAGAACACGAAGCTGCGGTGCTTCGCGAACGATGCGCTCGACCAGCGGCGCCAAATGATCCAGCACATGTTCGCAACCGTCGAAGATCAGCAGGGCCGGGTCGGTCTTCAGAAACGTCAGCAGGGCCGGCGTCGGATCCTCCGCGCTGATGGTCAGTCCGAGCGCCGAAGCAATGGTGGTCGCGATGTGACTGGCATCCCTCAGCGGACCGAAATCGACAAAGAAGACTCGCCCGCCGAAATCCTGGGAGCGGCGATGCCCGACGGTGACGGCGACCGAGGTCTTGCCGATGCCGCCCGGGCCGACGACGGTCATGAAGCGATAGAGCGAAAGTCCGTTCGAGATCTTCTCGATGACATCTTCCCGGCCGACCATCCTGGTGAGCTGAGCGGGCAAGGAGCGGGGAGGGGCGCTTTCGGCCGGGAGCGGGGCGGCCGGAGGAGCTGCTTGAGCGAACGAGGCGACAAAGCAATAGCCGCGGCCGGGCACGTTGACGACGTAACGCGCCGACTTGCCGGTGTCGCCGAGCGCCTTGCGTAGCGCTGCGACATGGAAGCGCAGGCTACCCTCGTCGACATTGACGCCGGCCCAGATGCGCTTGACCAGCTCTCTCTTGTCGACCACTTCTCCGGGGCGTCCGGCAAGGAAGATGAGAATGTCGAGCGCGCGGCCGCCGACATGAAGCGGCGAGCCCTCCTTCTCCAAGAGCCGGGACTTCGGAAACAGTCGAAATGGCCCAAAGGAAATGGCCGAATCTTCGCTACGATCTGGCACGCGCCATCGCCCCCTCGAAGGGAGTCAAAAGGTATTACTTTCTGATCTAACAGAACGAGGCGTACAGTAAACCGGTCGAAAGCAGTGGGCAGGGCTGACAGCCCTGCGCGGACGGATGGCTCGCCGAAATAATGCTTGTGAAATAAAGAGTTAGGCCGACATGACAATGCGATGACGCCGGGGCACGGCCGGATGGAGCATTGACTGTGATGCCGGATTGCTGCGATGGCATGGTCCGGGAGCCGGTCCCGCCACCACATTGACTGCCGACTTCCGGAATTTCCAGCATGGCCTCTTTCACGCGGCGACAATTGGTGCACGCGTTGTCGGGCGCAGCGGCGCTCGCCGCGCTTCCCCGCAACGGACAAGCCGCCGACTATCCGTCTCGTCCCATTCGCCTGGTGATTCCCTACGGAGCCGGCGGATCGGGTGACCAGATCGCGCGCCCCTGGGTGGACAGGATGCCGTCGCTGCTCGGGCCGACCTTCGTCGAATATATCGGCGGCGCGGGCGGCGCCATCGGGACCGCGGCGGTCGCGCGCGAGGAGCCCGACGGCTATTCGCTGCTGCTCGGCAACGGCAGCACGCAGGTCATCATTCCCATGACGTCGGCAAATCCCGGATATTCCGTTGGCGATTTCCGCGCCATCTACCGGCTGATCAACAGCGCGCTGGTCTTCGCCGCCAATCCTTCGGTGCCTGCCGCAAACCTGCGCGAGTTGATCACCTATGCGAAAGCCAATCCAGGAAAGCTGTCCTATGGCACGCCGGGGATCGCCACCGGAAACCATCTGGTCGGCGAATCCTTCAAGCAGCAGGCCGGCGCGCTGGACATCGTCCACGTGCCCTATCGCGGCATCGCGCAGGCGACCAACGACCTCGTCAGCGGCCAGATATCGCTCGTCATTGCCGTCATGTCCGTTCAATTGCAGCAGCTGGCCCAAGCGGGAAGAGTCAGGCTGCTTGCGGTCACCACCGAAACGCGGCTGAGCGGCGCGCCGGAGATCCCGACCGCCGTCGAATCCGGCATGCCCGGCATCCGGTATGAGGGATGGTTCGGTCTGTTCGCACCCAAGGACACCGACGATGCGATCATCGACCGGATCGCGCAGGCGACGCGGCTCGCCATGGCCGATACGGCGCTTCTGGCGAGCTATCGCGCCCAGGGCATGGAGCCGGACAACGATTCAAGCCCGGACAAATTCCAGCGCATCGTCGAGGCCACATCCGCAAGCCTCGCGCCCCTGATCAAATCGATCGGGCTGAGCAATTTGTGAAGCCGCTCAGGCATCGGCGCGCGTGACAATGCGCGCCGTCAGCGTGACGAGGCCCATCAGCGCGGTCAGGAGCCAGAACGCCACCGGCAATCCGCCAAGACGTGCGACGAAGCCGACACCGGCGGGACCCACGAGAACGCCGGCGTAGCCGGCGGTCGTGATCGCCGCGACGGCGAGGCCCGTTGGCATCACCTTCTGCCTCGCCGCTCGGCGGAACAGCACCGGCACGAGGTTGGATGCGCCGAGGCCGATGAGTAGGAAGCCGCCTATGGCGACCGCCACGACGGGAGCGGTGAGCAGGACCACGAAACCCGCGATCGCAATTAGGCTGCCCCAGAACAATGTCGTGCGGTCTCCGATGCGCGCGACGACGGCGTCGCCGCCGAGCCGCCCAATCGTCATCGCGACCGAGAACACGATGTAGCCGATCCCGCCTTGCGCTTCGGAAACGAGACCCGCGCCGATGACGAGCAACGCGCCCCAATCGAGCATCGCGCCTTCGACGAGGAAGGTGATGGCGCAAAGCAGCGCGAGCAGGAGCACGGCGCCATGCGGCAGCACGAACAGCGGTCCTTCCTGCACCTGCACGGAGCGAAGCAGCCGCGGCCAGGCCCCAAGCATCGCGATCAGCATCAGGACGGAGCAGATCAGCGTGCAAGCGAGCGCGCCGAGTTGCAGCGAGAGCAGTGCGGTCATGAGCGCGGCCCCGGCGAAGCCGCCGATACTGAACAGCGCGTGGAAGCCGGACATCAGCGGACGTCCCGCGGCGCGCTCCACCTCAACCGCGTGGATGTTCATGGCGACATCGATGGAGCCGAGCGCGGCGCCGAATGCGAGGAGTGCCAGCGCCAGCATCGCGGGCGAGTTCGCGATTGTCAGCAGAGGCAGGACCAGGGCAAGACCGATCCCGCCCGCCATGATGATCGGCTTGCTGCCATAGCGCGCACTCAGCACGCCGGTCAGAAGCATCGCGACGACCGAGCCGATGCCGAGGCTGAGCAGGAGCAGTCCGAGGATGCCGTCGTCGACGGCGAGCCGCGCCTTCGCGAACGGCACCAGTGGTGCCCAACACGCCATGCCGAAACCCGCGACGAGGAAGGCAAGTCTGGTCGCAAGGCGTGTCGCTGGCCTGTCGGCAGAAGACATGGGAACTCCGGGAAGGGGGAATCAGGGCAGGGGCAATCGACAAGCCCCGCAATTGTCGCGTCTTTATGTCCGCGGCGGACTCGGATTGTCGCAGGCGGCCCCCGGGCGGCCGCAAGCGGACACCAGGCCTTTTGGCTCGTCACCGGCATCTCGGCACGCCGGTGGGCTGCGCCGTCGGGCGAAACACCTTGACAGCCCGACCCGCACCGGTGTCAAGCCGCACTGATGAAAATATTCCGCTTTACCGAAATTCGGAAACGGCGTATGTGTTGGCCATCCCGGCTCATCCTTGAGGGGCGATCTTGTGGTCGTCATGTTCGCGAGCCGGGCTTGCGGTGGACGCGGCAGCGTTCGGGTGCGAGAGGCCAAGGGCAGGGCGGATTGCTCTCCGTGAGCCCAAGGCTGCGTTCCGACGAGCGGCGCTGCTAGGCTTCGTCTCGTCTGTAAGTTTCCGGCTCCGTCGACAGGGCTGGGAAAACTGCGGCGAAATGGCGGGCCGTGCGTACGGCAAAACCGTGTGGTCCTGGCCGTCGTTGCTACGGTCAAGCCCTGGCGAATGCGGCATCCGCGTCAACCGGCGCGGTGCCGGTGACTTTCGCAGGGACGAGGGAGGCCAGCAGGAACTCGGCTCCCGGGAGAGCACGGCATAAGCCGTCCAACCATCGCGCAGGGAAGGCCGAGTGATTGGCTACACCTGTATGCTGCTGTGCGGTTTCCTTGCGCTACATTTTCGCGCAGCGGACCGCGGGTGCCAGCCGGCACCCGGCCTTCCCTGCGCCCTCTTGGACAAGAGGGTGAAGCGACGAAGCAAAGCTCGGGTGAAACACGCCGCGAGGATGCGAAGCTGTGTCTGTAATCGTTCTAGCCGCCGAGTATCCGCCGGCAAGCGTCGACAAACACCTGGGCGCCGGTGACGATGTCGACGTCGGCGGTGTTCTCGGTCCAGTGATGACTGATGCCGTCGATCGACGGTACGAACAGCATGCCCGCGGGCATGATGGTCGCCAGCATCTGCGCGTCGTGGCCGGCGCCGCTGGGCATGCGGATGGACCGTCCGCCGGCCAGGGCCTTGCTCGCGGCTTCGATCGCGTCCTGGATGCCCGCGTTCATCATGGCCGGCGCACCGGTGCGCAGTTTGTCCACGGTGACGGTGCAGGGGCCGTTCGCGCTGACCTCGTCCGCCATGCTCCGCAGCAGTTCTTCCAGCCGTGCGACGACGGAAGGATCGTCGTCGCGGATCTGGAACAGCATTTCGGCCGCACCCGGAATGATGCTCGGTGCGCCCGGATCGAGCGTGATGCGGCCGGTGGTCCAGACCGTGCGCGGGCCGCAGCTCTCGGGGAAACGCTCGTCGATCGCGACGCAGAACTTTGCCAGCGCCAGCCCGGCATCCTTCCGTGCAGCCATGCGGGTCGTGCCGGCGTGATTCTGTTCACCGACGAAATTGATCTGGTATTGCCAGATGCCGACGATGGAGGTGACGACGCCGATCGCAAGGCAACCGCTTTCGAGCGTGTCGCCCTGCTCGATATGGGCTTCCAGATATCCGACGTGCCGGCCCGGCTCGGCGGCGATGCGTGGTCGTCCTGCGAGCCCCATGTCGGCAAGTGCGGCCCGCATGGTGCGGCCGCTGGTGCGGTCGCGTGCGGCATCGATGTCGGTCTCGGTCAATTGGCCGACATAGGAGCGCGAACCGAGAAAGTGTCCAAAGTGTCCTTCCTCGTCGCACCAGGCGGCAACCTCGACCGCGCCTTCGAGCGAGGGATCGGCATTGAGCACGCGGGCCGCTTCGAGCGCGTAGACGACCCCGAGCGGGCCGTCGAGCCAGCCGGCGTAGTTCTGGCTTTCGAGGTGCGATCCCGCGAGCAGCTTGGGTCCCGACTTTGCGCTGGTGCCAAAGACATTGCCGATGCCGTCGATCGCGGCGGAGAGGCCCGCGTCGGGCAGCTTCTGCACCAGCCAATCCAGCGAAAGCTTGTGCGGCTCGGACAAGGTCGGCTTGTGCACGCCGGTCTTGTAGGCGCCAATGGCACGCAGCGCATTGAGATCGGCGAGAACGCGCATCCCGTTGGCGCGTGAAAAAGTCTCAGGCATGCTCGGCAACCTTCAACGCCTCGGTGCGGATCTCCTCGACCAGCCGTTCCTTCAACTGGACGAATTCGGGCGTGGTCTTGATCTTGTAGGAGCGCGGATGCGGCAGGTCCACATTGATCTCGGCCTTGATGCGGCCGGGACGCGCGCTCATGACGATGACGCGGCTGCCGAGGAAGATCGCCTCCTCGATGTCGTGGGTCACGAACAGCACGGTCTTCTGGTCGCGCTCCCAGATCCCGAGCAGCATTTCCTGCATCAAGGCGCGTGTCTGGTTGTCGAGCGCGCCGAAGGGCTCGTCGAGCAGCAGGATCTTCGGATCATTGGCGAGCGCACGCGCGATCGCCGTGCGCTGCTGCATGCCGCCGGAGAGTTGCTTTGGCCAATGGTTCTCGAAGCCGGACAAACCGACCTGGCGGATGAAGGCATCGGCGACCTTGTTTCGCTCCACCTCGGGCACGCCGCACTCGCGAAGGCCGAAGGCGATGTTCTCGCGCACCGTCAGCCAGGGAAACAGCGTGTAGGACTGGAACACCATGCCGCGGTCGGCGCCCGGGCCAGTCACCTCGCGTCCGTCGAGCACCACACGTCCGCCGGTCGGGCGATCGAGGCCGGCGACGATGCGAAGCAGCGTGGACTTGCCGCAGCCGGAAGGGCCGAGGATGGTGACGAAGTCGTTGTTGCCGATCACAAGGTCGGTCGGCTCCAGCGCCCTCGTTGGCGCGTTGCCGTGGCGCGCGGGAAAAGTTCGCGAGACCTGTTCGATCTTGAGGATCGTCATGCGAGCCTCCAGGGAAACAGCCACGCGTTGAACGCCTTGAACAGGAAGTCCGAGACGAGGCCGATCAGCCCGATCACGATGATGCCGAAGATGATCTGGCCGGTGTTGAGCAGCGCCTGGCTGTCGGTGATCATGTGGCCGATGCCGGAGGAGGAGCCGATCAGTTCGGCGACGATGACATAGGTCCAGGCCCAGCCCAGCACCAGCCGCAGGATCTCGGCGATCTCCGGCGCGGAAGAGGGCAACAGCACGCGGCGGATGATGCCGCGGTCGCTGGCTCCCAGCGTATAGGCCGCCTCGACCAGGTCGCGCCGCGTGGTGCCGACGGTCACCGCGATCATCAGGATGATCTGGAACACCGAGCCGATGAAGATGACGAGCAGCTTCTGCAGCTCGCCGATGCCTGCCCACAGGATCAGGAGGGGAATGAAGGCGGAGGCCGGCAAATAGCGCGCAAAGGAAACGAACGGTTCGAGGAAGGCCTCGACCGGCTTGTACGCGCCCATCAGCACGCCGAACGGCACCGCGATGATTGCGGCCAGCACGAAGCCGCCGACGACGCGCCAAATCGTCATGCCGATGTCGAACAGGAAGCCCTGTTTGATGATCAGATCGACGCCTTCCTGCACCATGGTCAGCGGGTTGGCGAGGAACACCTTCGACACATGGCCGCCGAAGGTCGCCCAGGACCAGAGGGCTACGAACACCACGAAGAACGCAAGGCCGTAAGCCACGCGCTGCCTTGACGTCACGGGATCGAGGGGACGCATCAAACTGTCTATCCGGGCGGTGAACAAGTTTGCCGGCCCCGCGGCGAGACGGGGCCGGCGGCTCCTGGGAGATTTACTTGATATAGCTGGCGTCGAAGAGATCCTCGACCTTCGGCGCGGCCTTGATGATCCCGATCTCGAGCAGGAGGTCGGCGGCCTCCTTGTTGAAGGTCAGGAAATCGCCGGCGAAGAATTTCTGGTTCGCGGCCTTGTCCTGCCAGCGCAGATATTTTGCCGAGTTGCCGAACGCCTCGCCGCTCTGCTTCACGTCGGCACCCATGATCTCGTAGGCCTTGGCCTGGTCCTTGGCGATCATGTCGAGGGCCTCGAAATAGCTGTCGGCGAGCGCCTTGGCGGCCTTCGGGTTCTCGGTGAGGAATTTCGGCGTGCAGCCGAACGTGTCCATGACCATCGGATAGTCGAGCGTGGTCGCGATGATCTTGCCCTTGTCGGGGGCGGCACGAACCGTCGACAGATACGGCTCATAGGTCATCGCGGCATCGTTCTGGCCGGAGACAAAGGCCTGTGCCGCCGCCGCCGGCTCGAGGTTCACGACAGTGACGTCCTTCACCGACAAGCCGTTCTTCTTGAGCATCCAGGCCAGCGCGAAATAGGGCGAGGTACCGGGCGCGGAAGCAGCAACCGTCTTGCCCTTCAGATCCTTGATCGCGGCAAGCTCGTTGCGCACGGCCATGCCGTCGGCGCCGTAGCTCTTGTCGAGCTGGAAGATCTGCTTGGTCGCGACGCCGTTGGCGTTCCAGGAGATCCAGGTCTCCACGGTGGTCGCCGCGCACTGGACGTCGCCGGACGCGATCGCGAGATGGCGATCCTTCTGCGGAATCTTCTTGATGGTGACGTCGAGGCCGTTCTTCTTGAAAATGCCGGCTTCCTTCGCCAGCGTCAGCGGCGCGAACCCGGTCCATCCGGAGATGCCGACGCCGACCTTGACGTCGTCGGCGAGCACGGGGGTGGAGACCGCAAGTGCAATGACTGCCGCAAATACTTTCGAACTACGCATGATTGTCGTCCTCTTGCCGATCGATGGATTGACGTCCTGTTGATCTTGGTCGGTCCTCATGGACCGTTGCCCGAAACGTTGCACGATTTGTGCCGACATCGTCCTCTCAGCCTCCCTTGAATCGGGCGACAAGGCGGTGAGAGTCACCGGGATAGAGCAGCCGCACGGCGGTGATCGTGCGCGCGCTGCGCCAGGTATAGCGGTCGATCACGAGGCAGGGCGCGCCGACGGCGATGTCGAGCGCTTCGGCCGTGCGATCGTCCGCAACGATAGCGCTGATCGTATGCTCTGCCTCTGTCCATGGAACATGGTGAAGCAGCCATGAGCCGGGTGGCTCACGCGAAAAATCTGCGGCCGCCGCATCCGGCACCGACGCGAGATCGATCAGCCTGTCCTCGACGGCGAAAGGCACGTTGTCGGCGCTGTGGCGGCAGGTGATCGCGACCACCTTGCCGGCCTTCTTGACACCGAGGCGGTCACGGTCGGCCGCAGTCGCGGCGCGGAGCTTGCGGCCGATCAGCTCGTAGCCGTAATCGCGCCCGAGCGCGGTGATCTCGGCGCGCATGTCGGCGATCTTGAGCACAGCGGACTGGTGTTGCGGCCGGCGGACGAAGGAGCCGGCACGTCGCCGCCGCTCGATCAGGTCGGCTTGCGCGAGCTCCGACAGCGCCTTGTTCACGGTCATGCGCGAGCAGCCGTAACGCGCCACCAGTTCGTGCTCGAACGGGATGCGATGCCCGGGCGGCCACTCGCCGGTCAGAATGCGCTTCTCGATATCGGCGCGGATCCGCTTGTAGAGCGTCGGCTTGTCGCCGGCATCTGTGGCGAGGCTCATGCGACGAGCCTCCGCACCGATGCGTTGAAGTGTTCGCGCGCGGCCTGGCGCAGTCTGTGCCGCCCGCCTTCGACGACCTTGTCGCCGCCGGCCCAGACGCAATCGATCGCGCCGTTGCCCCCAGCGAAGATCCAGCCGTCGATGGCGGCATCGCGCGCGCGCCCCGCCAGCGAGGGATGCGTGATGTCGAGCGTGACGATGTCGGCGCGTGCACCTGGCGTCAGACCGACTGACATCTGGGCTAGTGCCCGCGCACCGCCTGCAAGCGCATGATCGAACAGGGCGCGTCCCGTCGAGCGGCCTGCGCCGGCAGAGAGCACGTTGCGTTCACGGTGCTTGAGCCGTTGGCCATATTCGAGCTGACGCAGCTCGTCGGCGACGCCGACCAGCACATTGGAATCCGTGCCGACGCCAAAGGCACCGCCGGCACCGACGAATTCGCGCGCCGGGAAAATGCCATCACCAAGGCTTGCCTCGGTGATGGGGCAGAGGCCGGCGACCGCGCCGGTCCTAGCGAAGGCGCGGACTTCCTCGTCCGTGGTGTGGGTGGCGTGAATGAGGCACCAGCGTTGATCGACGGGTGCGTGCTCCAGCAACCATTGCACCGGACGTCGTCCGGACCACGCCAGGCAATCCTCGACTTCCTTCACCTGCTCGGCGGCATGAATGTGCACCGGGCCGCCCTCCGCGAGTGGAATGATAGCCGCAAGCTCGGCCGGCGTTACGGCGCGCAAGCTGTGCGGCGCGATGCCGATATTTGCGCCCGGCAGTCGTTCAATGACCTTGCGCGAGGCAGCCATCAGTGCGGAAAATTGATCAACCGTACAGACGAAGCGGCGCTGGCCGCCATGCGGTGCTGCGCCTCCAAATGAGCCATGCGCATAAAAACTCGGCAGCAACGTCAGCGCAATACCCGAAGCTTCGGCGGCCTGCGCGATGCGTGCGGCCATTTCGCCGATGTCGGCGTAGGGCGAGCCGTCGCGATCATGATGCAGATAATGGAATTCGCCGACGCGGGTAAAACCCTGCTCCAGCATCTCGACATAAAGCAGTGTCGCGACCGCCGCGACGTCGTCGGGCGTCATCGCCAGCGCGAAGCGGTACATCGTCTCGCGCCAGGTCCAGAAGGTGTCGGTGCTATCGCCGCGCAGTTCCGCGAGACCCGCCATGCCGCGCTGGAAAGCGTGGCTGTGCAGGCTCGCAAGTCCCGGAAACGCGATGTCGTGGCGTTCATCGCCGGAGACCGGCGCCATGCCCGGCGTCACCTCGGCGATCGCGCCGGCGGTGATCACCACCTGCACGTCATTGGCCCAGCCCGAGGGCAGGAGCGCGGAGGCGAAATGCAGTCGTGTCATGTTTCCATGCCGGCTGGACAGAACCGCGACACGATTATATGTCTAGACATATAAGTCAAGCATCCCACGCGAAGGGACAGTTGCATGGCAGAACGCTTCGACCGGATCTGGCATAACGCCCAGCTCGCCACGATGCGGGCCGACCGTCCCGATCTCGGTGAGATCGAGCACGGCGTGATCGCCGCGCGCGGCGGTCGTATCGCTTATGCGGGTTCGCAGACCGATTTTCCGGCGAGCGCCGATGCAGCCGACCGGATCGATTGCGAAGGGCGTTGGATCACGCCCGGTCTCGTCGATTGTCACACCCATCTGGTCTATGGCGGCAACCGCGCCCATGAGTTCGAGCTGCGCCTGAAGGGCGCGAGCTACGAAGAGATCGCGCGCGCCGGCGGCGGTATCGTCTCGACCGTAGCCGCGACGCGCAAGGCAAGCGAGGCCGAGCTCGTAGCACACGCGCTGCCGCGGCTCGATGCGCTGATTGCCGAGGGTGCCACCACGGTCGAGATCAAGTCCGGCTACGGCTTGGATACCGAGACCGAGATGCGGCAGCTGGCCGCCGCGCGAAGCCTGGGCCGTCAGCGGCCGGTCGCGATCCGCACGTCGTTTCTCGGCGCGCATGCGCTGCCGCCAGAGGCCGATGGCGACAAGGATCGCTACATCGATCTCGTCTGCAGGGAGATGTTGCCGGCGGTCGCGAAGGCGGGCCTCGCCGATGCCGTCGATGCCTTCATGGAGGGGATCGCATTTTCCGGCGAGCAGACGGCGCGGGTGTTCGAGACGGCGAGGCGGCTCGGACTTCCGGTTAAGCTGCATGCTGACCAGCTCTCGAACCTCGGCGGGGCTGCGCTCGCCGCAAAATTCTCGGCGCTCTCGGCCGATCACCTCGAGCACACCGACGAAGCCGGTGCAGCGGCGATAGCGAAGGCCGGAACGGTGGCCGTGCTTCTGCCCGGCGCCTTCTACTTCATCCGCGAGACGCAAAAACCGCCGGTCGAGGCGTTCCGCAAGCACGGCGTTGCCATGGCGCTGGCGACCGACTGCAATCCGGGCAGCTCGCCGCTGACCTCGCTGCTGCTCGCCATGAACATGGGCGCGACGCTGTTCCGGATGAATGTGGCCGAGTGCCTTGTGGGTGTCACCCGCGAAGGCGCGCGAGCGCTCGGCGTGCTCAATGATACCGGCACGTTAGAGGCCGGCAAATGGTGTGACCTTGCGATATGGGACATCGAGCGCCCCGCCGAGCTGGTGTACCGCATCGGCTTCAATCCGCTTCATCGCCGGGTGTGGAGGGGACAGTGATGGAGAAGGGCGCAGCGATCGTCGTCAAGCCGGGAACGGTCAGCCTCGACGATCTCGCGCGCGTACTCGAAGGACATTCCGTGCTACTCGATCCCGCCTTCTGGCCGCACGTCGACGCGGCCGCGGAGATCGTTGCAAGGGCTGCGCGAGCCGATGCTCCCGTCTACGGCATCAATACCGGCTTCGGCAAACTTGCCTCGAAGCGCATTCCGCCTGACCAGACCGCGCTGCTCCAGCGCAATCTCATCGTCTCGCATTGCTGCGGCGTCGGTGCGGCGACGCCCGAGCCGATTGTCCGGCTGATGATGGCGCTGAAGATCATCTCGCTCGGGCGCGGTGCTTCCGGCGTGCGCCGCGAGGTGATCGAGCAGCTGCAGGCCATGCTGGCGCGGCGCGTCTCACCGCTGGTGCCGCAGCAGGGTTCGGTCGGTGCTTCTGGCGATCTCGCACCGCTCGCGCATATGACCGCTGTGATGATCGGCGAAGGACAGGCGTTCGTCGACGGCAAGAGCGTGTCAGGCAGCGAGGCGCTCGCAGCCGCTGTCGTCGCGCCGCTGACATTGGGGCCCAAGGAAGGGCTCGCGCTGATCAACGGCACGCAATTCTCCACCGCCTACGCCGTCTCCGGCGTGCTGCGCGCATTTCGCCTGGCCCGCGCCGCGCTCGTTACCGGCGCGCTGTCGGTCGACGCGGCGATGGCCTCGACGGCGCCGTTCCGTCCCGAAATCCAGGCGCTGCGCGGCCATTCGGGACAGATCGCGGCCGCGGCAACCTTGATGGCGCTGCTCGACGGCAGCGACATCCGCCTGTCGCATCTCGAAGGCGACGAGCGCGTGCAGGACCCCTATTGCCTGCGCTGCCAGCCGCAGGTCGCAGGCGCGGCGCTCGACCTGATCCTGCAGGCGGCGCGGACGCTGATTATCGAGGCCAATGCCGTCACCGATAATCCGCTTGTCCTGGTCGAGACCGGCGAGATCGTCTCCGGCGGCAACTTCCATGCCGAACCGGTGGCTTTTGCCGCGGATACCATCGCGCTGGCGCTGTCGGAAATCGGTGCGATCAGCGAGCGGCGCATCGCGACGCTGGTCGATCCCGCGCTCAATTTCGGCCTGCCGCCGTTCCTCACTCCCGATCCCGGTATCAATTCCGGCTTCATGATCGCCGAGGTGACGGCGGCCGCACTCTATGCCGAGAACAAGCAGCGCGCGGCCGTGTGCTCGATCGATTCGACGCCGACCAGCGCCAACCAGGAAGACCATGTCTCGATGGCCGCGCATGCTGCACGGCGCCTGTCTGACATGGCGGACAATCTCGCCACCATCCTGGGCATTGAGCTGCTGGTCGCCGCCCAAGGCATCACGCTGCGCGCGCCGCATGCGACCAGCGCGCCGCTCGCCGCCGTCATCGCCGCACTGCGCGAGCAGGTGCCGCAGCTCGGCGCCGACCGCTACATGGCCGGCGATCTCGCCAGGGCTGCAGCGCTGGTCGAAGCCGACGCGCTGCCGGCTGCGGCGCTCGCCGTACTGTCAACTGACCCGTTTCCGACACTTGCCTGACGAGGTGTTCCGCATGAACCGCCGACTGGACAACGACCGCACCATCCGCGCGCCCCGCGGCAGCGAAATCAGCGCCAAGAGCTGGTTGACCGAAGCTCCCTTGCGCATGCTCATGAACAATCTCGATCCCGACGTTGCAGAACGTCCGAGCGAGCTCGTCGTCTATGGCGGCATCGGCCGCGCCGCGCGCGACTGGGAGAGCTTTGACCGGATCGTTGCTTCGCTGCGCGAGCTCGAGGACGACCAGACGCTGCTGGTCCAGTCCGGCAAGCCGGTTGGCGTGTTCCGCACTCATGCCGACGCGCCGCGCGTCCTGATCGCGAATTCCAACATCGTGCCGCACTGGGCGACGCTCGATCATTTCAACGAGCTCGATCGCAAGGGCCTGATGATGTACGGCCAGATGACGGCGGGTTCCTGGATCTATATCGGCAGCCAGGGCATCGTGCAGGGCACCTACGAAACCTTCGTTGAAGTTGGCCGCCGCCACTATGGCGGCAGCCTCGCCGGCAAATGGATTCTGACGGCCGGTCTCGGCGGCATGGGCGGCGCGCAGCCGCTGGCTGCGACCATGGCCGGGGCCTCGGTGCTGGCGGTCGAATGCCAGCCGAGCCGCATCGAGATGCGTCTGCGCACCGGGTATCTCGATCGCCAGGCCGCAACGCTGGACGAGGCGCTTGCGATCATGGCCGACGCAGCGAAGACGAAGAAGGCGGTCTCGGTCGGCCTGCTCGGCAATGCCGCGGAGATTTTTCCCGAGCTGGTCCGCCGTGGCGTCAGGCCCGACATCGTCACCGATCAGACCAGCGCGCACGATCCGATCAACGGCTATTTGCCGAAGGGCTGGACGCTCGCCGAGTGGGAAGCCAAGCGCGCTGCCGACCCCAAGGCCGTGGAGCGCGCCTCGAAGACCTCGATGGTTGAGCACGTCCAGGCCATGCTGGATTTCCATGCACTGGGCATTCCGACCCTCGACTATGGCAACAATATTCGCCAGATGGCGCAGGACATGGGCCTGAAGAATGCCTTCGATTTTCCCGGCTTCGTTCCCGCCTATATCCGTCCCTTGTTCTGCCGCGGCGTCGGGCCGTTCCGCTGGGCCGCGCTGTCGGGCGATCCCGAGGACATCTTCAAGACCGACGCCAAGGTCAAGGAGCTGATGCCTGACGACAAGCATCTGCACAATTGGCTCGACATGGCCAGGGAGCGCATCAAGTTCCAGGGCCTGCCGGCGCGGATCTGCTGGGTCGGGCTCGGCGATCGCGATCGCCTGGGCCTTGCCTTCAATGAGATGGTGGCGCGCGGCGAATTGAAGGCACCCATCGTGATTGGCCGCGATCATCTCGACAGCGGTTCAGTGGCGAGCCCCAACCGCGAAACCGAAGCGATGAAGGACGGGTCGGGCGCTGTGTCCGACTGGCCCTTGCTCAACGCCCTGCTCAATTGCGCCAGCGGCGCGACCTGGGTGTCGCTGCATCACGGTGGCGGCGTCGGCATCGGCTATTCCCAGCATGCCGGCATGGTGATCGTCGCCGACGGTACGCCGGAAGCGGCGAAGCGGATCGCGCGCGTGCTCTGGAACGACCCTGCCAGCGGCGTCATGCGCCACGCCGACGCGGGCTACGACACCGCGATCGACTGCGCCCGCGACAAAGGGCTCGACCTGCCGAGCCTGCGCTAGGCGCGACTTAGGCCACGACCCTGGCTTCGGCGCTGCCGAGGCGCTGGCGTTCCTTTGCGAGATACTCGTCGATCGCGTCGCCGTGCATGGGCTTTGCGAAGTAGTAGCCCTGGATGAAGTCGCATCCCAGCCGGCCTGGAGTAACCGTGCCTGCCCGTTTTGAGCATGGCGGCCATAGCCGCAACGCGGCCGGCTGGGGTTTGACCGCGCACAGTCGGCTCGTCATACTTTGCGCCAAGGCGAGCCAGAAAGACTCGTCGGTATCGGGAGCTGAAATGACCAAATCATTCTCCGTCCTTGCGGGGACGCTGATTTCCGTCGTCTCCTTCACTTCGATTGCCTTCTCGCAGCCGGCCTGCGTCACCCAGAACATGGCCGTGCCGCCTGGGGCCAACACCACCGACAAGGCGGGCCCGTTCTTCATTGATACGACGGGTCTTGACTTCAAGACGGCGCCTCCGACGCGCGATCCATCCAATCCCAATTATCCACGCGCCACAGAGCTTCCTGACGGAACGCTGCCGCCACCGGGTGCCGAGGGCAATTTCATCATCGGTCCCACCCACAATCCTGCGCCGGAGACGATCGCGAAGGAGGGCGTGCCGCGTGGGACGACAAAGTCCTTCACGCTGTCGTCGAAGGAGAGCACCATCTACAATCCTGGCCTGATCCGCGATGACGCCGCCGGCTGCACCAATTCCTCGATCATGACGACCGTCACGGCGCCGGACGACAAGTCGCACATGATCGTCACCACCAGCCATCCCGGCGTCTGGTCGCGCACCATCGACGTCTATGTGCCGGCGCAATATGTGCGCGGCAGCGAGGCGCCGTTCATCGTGGTCGGCGACGGCGGCTCCAACGCCTACAAGGACCTCGCCGTCACGCTCGACAATCTGATTGCGCAGCGCCGCGTGCCGCCGATGATCGCGATTCAGATCGGCAATGGCGGGCAGGACGCACAGGGCAGTCAGCGTGGCCGCGAATATGACGCGGTGTCAGGTGCCTACGCGCAGTTCGTCGAGCGTGAAGTGCTGCCGCTGGTCGAAAAGAACGCCGATGTCAAGCTGACCAGAAATCCCGACGGGCGTGCGACCATGGGGCTGAGTTCGAGCGGTGTGGCAGCCTTCACCATGGCGTGGTTCTATCCGGATCTCTATCACCGCGTGCTGGCGTTCTCGCCGACCATGGTCAACCAGCAATGGCCGCATGACCCGTCGCTGCGCGGCGGTGCCTGGGAGTATCACAGCGCATGGACGGGGCCGGCCACACCCAATCTCATCTCCAAGGCGGGCGTGCTCACGCCGGCCGAGCCGCCCGGCCTGCCGCTGATCGTCGCTGCGCCGACCAAGCCGATCCGGTTCTGGTTCTTCGGCGGCGACCAGGACCTGTTCTATCCGAACCCCACTATTCCCGACGGCATGCACGACTGGACCCTCTCCAACGCGCTGATGGCCAAGGTGCTGGCGGAGAAGGGCTACCACTATCAGTTTCTGTTCGTACGCAACGCCAAGCACGTCGACCGTCCCACGATCGCGCAGACGCTGCCGTCGGCGCTGGAGTGGGTCTGGAAGGGCTATCCTATCCCCTGAGCGAAAGTGGCCTAGCGCCCGATTGTCACGCCGGCGGTCGAGCGCATGGCGTCCTTGAGGCTCGTGGCGTTCTTGTCGTCGAGGACCTCTCGCGTCAGCACGGTGGTCTGGCCGGGCGTGTTGAGGATCGTCTCTCCGCGCGAAGAGGAGAGGCGGTCGGCCTTGTAGGATGAGGCCTGATCGGTCGTGGGCGGATGGCGTTTACTGGATGCGGCGAAGGCTCCTTGCGAGACGCAGAGGGCGGCAATCACGACCAGTCGCAAAGATTTTGCGCGCATGCGATCTCCCAAATTCAGGGCGTTAGCCTAGCATGGGCTGGTCGTCGCTGGAATAAAGGGTCAGGCGAGAGCGGCTTGGCGTTTCCGCGTTAATTCGCGGACCGGATCGAGTTTCCCCGGCTCGGCGAGCGGCGTAAAACTGCGCTGGCTTGCATGTGCGGGGGCTTCGACAATCACGCCTTCGCAGACGATCTGTCCGCCGAGCATCCGGAATTCCAGCTTGTCGTAGCGCGGCATCGTCTCGCCGGGCGCGGGCGGCAGCAGCCCGACGCTGCCCTGGATGTTCAGCGTGGCATCACCGACGCCGTGGAGGCGCGGATTCCACATCCTGATCCCGGTCTCCGCCCAGCGCTGCCGGATCAGCGCGAAGCGGTCGGCGGGCTCTGCGGCTCTCGCGCGAGCTTTCCGTGCATACGGGATCTCCGGAGCCGGAGACACGAGGGCCGGAGCCGGCTCGATAGTTGTGACGACGCCGGGCGTCTCGGTGGAGTCTTCGGCGGCGCCGGGAGAGGGATCGCTCTCGATGCTATCCTCAGGGACATGCTCCGGCGAGATGTCGCGATCGGCGAACGCGACGCACATGTCGTCGAGAGTCGAGGAAGTATCCACGTCGACGACCAGAGCGATGGCGTCAACCGTGACGACCTCGACATCGACAGAAGAGGCCTTCTCCGCCACAACGGGCTCAACGTCGGCCGCGAGTTCGGAAGTTGGATCGCTGTTGATGATGAGTTCGGGGACGTCGACCGCTTCGCGCACGACGTCGATAGTCGCGACCGAAACTTCCACGACGATCGGCTCGACTTCCGTCGGCGTCTCCTGGGATGAATCGTCGCTGCCGCTGACATCGGCTGGCGTTTCCGACGGGCTCTCCGCGATGACAGGGCTGGAGGTGTTGTCTTCGGCGGCTGAAGCCGCGACCGGGACGTCGCAGTGCGACGTATCCGCGCTGATGCTGGTGTCGAGAGCCGGAGCCGTATCTGCAATTTCTGCAACAATGGCGGGTGAGGCGTCTACTGCGTCAGGCGTGACGTCGATGCTGCCACCGTGCGGCGCGGGGCGAAGCCGGGTGAACGCCCATTTCACCGCGGCGATGCGGCGCAGCAACGATATCAGTCTCGAAAGCACTGGGAGTTGTCCAAGAGGTACTCGGCTTGAGGCCATCGCTGATTCGCCAGCAATGTAAAAATCCCCGGCTGTCACACTGATGTCAATGTAGGTAGGACCAATTGCAGAACATCCACGCCTTCAGGGCGCGCGGCTGCGATTTAGCCGGCGTGACTGTAACCAAGGTGCAGCCCCGCCAATACGCTTCGTTCGACACCAACACCCTTCGCACATGACATCGACAAGCTTTGACGGCACAAAGGCTTCTGGAGAGGGGACGATCGCCCCTCTCCAGGATTTTCGATCGATACCGGCCTACTTTCCGGCGCCGGAGCCGGAGCCAGCGCCGCCGCCGGCCTGGCTGCCCATGTTATTGGTGTTGCTGCCGCCGGCCGACGGGGTCTGCTTGCCCTTGCTGTCGGCGGCCTCGTTCTGCATGTTCGACGACGCGCCGGTCGTCATGCCCTTGGTCGCGGGGCCCCGCGACGAAGGGCCAACGTCGCCCTGGCCGGATGCGCCTGGGGCGGGTTGTGTCTGAGCGAAGGCGCCGCCGGTCGCCAGCGCCATGATGCATGCGGATGCCAAAATGATCTTCTTCATCTGGTTTCCTCCTGGGTTGACTCGAGGACAACTTGCCCGCGGAGCGGACGTTCCTCACAGGGAGCGTGCCGAGGATCATCACCAAGAGCGTGGCGGCGCTTGTCGAGGTTCCCTGTGCGGCTCTATCGACGGCAGAGTTTGGAACATCGGGCATCTGGTGTAAGGACGAGGCATGAAAAGGATAATGACTCTCGGAGCGGTTCTGCTCTGGTCCACGATCGCATTCGCGCAGGATCGCACCATCACCGTGGCCTCGACGACATCAACGGAACAGTCGGGGCTGTTCGGTTATTTGCTGCCGCTATTCTCGAAGGCCGCGGGCATCGACGTGAAGGTCGTTGCCGTCGGCACGGGCCAGGCGCTCGACATCGGGCGGCGCGGCGATGCAGACGTCGTGTTCGTCCATGACAGGCCCGCCGAAGACAAGTTCATGTCCGAAGGCGAGGGCGTGAAGCGCTTCGACGTCATGTACAACGACTTCGTCATTGTCGGGCCGAAGAGCGATCCCGCCAAGATCGCCGGCGGCAAGGACGTGGCCGAGGCGCTGCGCAAGATCGCGGCCGTGAAGGCGCCGTTCATCTCGCGCGGCGACAAGTCCGGCACGCACGCGGCCGAACTGCGGCTGTGGAAGGAGGCAGGCATCGACCTCGGTGCCGCAAAGGACGGCTGGTATCGCGAGATCGGGCAGGGCATGGGCCCGGCACTCAACATGGCGTCGTCGTTGAACGCCTATCTCCTGTCGGACCGCGGCACCTGGTTGTCATTCAAGAATCGCGGCGAGCTCGCCGTCCTCACCGAAGGCGACAAGCGGCTGTTCAACCAGTACGGCGTCGTGCTGGTCAATCCGGCCAAG
This sequence comes from Bradyrhizobium sp. WU425, assembly GCF_021052305.1. Lineage (NCBI taxonomy): Bacteria > Pseudomonadati > Pseudomonadota > Alphaproteobacteria > Hyphomicrobiales > Nitrobacteraceae > Bradyrhizobium > Bradyrhizobium sp. WU425. The sequence goes on from NZ_CP088089.1 coordinate 2,637,069, forward strand.
CATACGAACGTGAAGGCGCGGGACGGGCAGGCCTTCATCGACTGGCTGATCTCTCCTGGGGGGCAGGAGACCATCGCCGGCTACAAGGTCGGGGGCGAGCAGCTATTTTTCCCCAACGCGTCCCACTAGCAGGAAGGCGATGGTCGACACTGCGACGCTGAGTGCGAGCAGGATCAGCCCGAGCCCGAGCGCCAGCGGCAGGTCGCCCTTGCTGGTCTCCAGCGCGATCGCCGTCGTCATCGTGCGCGTGAAACCGCGGATGTTGCCGCCGACGATGAGGATGGCGCCGACCTCTGCGATCGCGCGCCCGAAGGCTGCGAGAAAGGCCGTCAGCAGCGAGGTCCGGCCCAGCGCGAACAGTAAGCCGATGCTGCGTAGCGTTGACAGCCCGTCGATCCGCGCCAGGTCGCCATACTCCGCCCACAGCAGGCTCGCCGGCCGGTGCACCAGTGCGACCACGATGGGTGTGGCGAGCAGCGTCTGCGCAACCACCATGGCCGCTGGCGTGAACAACAGGCCGGCGGCCCCGAGCGGGCCGGAGCGCGACAGCAGAAGATAGAGCGCGAGCCCGACCACGACCGGCGGAAGGCCAAGCAAGGCATTGGTCAGGACGATGATGACCTGCCGCCCACGGAAACGGGTGATCGCAAGCAGCGCCCCGAACGGCGCCCCGATCAGAAGGGCGAGGATGCTGGCGGTCAGGCTGACGCGCACCGACAGCCCGACGATGCCCAAAAGCTCTGCGTCGGCCTCGCCGATCAGTGTGAATGCGGCGCTGATGGATCGCGCGAAGTCGTTCATCCGTGCCCGAGCTTCGGCGCCCGCCACGATGCCTCGGGTGCGCCGATTTCGGGACTGCGGAGGTGATTCACGTATATTTCCCTGAGGGCATCGTCATGCAAGGCAGCGGCGGAGCGGTTTGGTAACCCGAATTTGACCGGAAATCAAAGCCTTGCGCGGCATGGGTACGAGGTGGCGTTCGGCCTCATCGTTTGACGTTGCCCGATGCGGGGACCGTTGGGGCTCAGATCAAGCCGCGCAGCACTTCAACGAGCCGGGCACACTCGGCCTCCGTTCCGACCGTGATGCGCAGAAAGTCCTCGATGCGCGGCTTTCGGAAATGCCGCACCAGAACGCCACGCTGGCGAAGCGCTGCCGCGAGATCTGCTCCGCTCCGGCTTCGATGGCGCGCGAAAACGAAGTTGGCGAGCGACGGCAACACCTCAAAGCCGAGTTGTCTGAGATCGCGGGCCAAGATTTCGCGGCTTGCGATGATACGGGCACGGGTGTCTCGGAACCAGCCGTCGTCCTCGATCGCGGCGACGGCGCCCGCGATCGCGAGGCAATCGAGCGGATAGGAGTTGAAGCTGTCCTTCACCCGTTCCAGCGCTTCGATCAGCGGTCGTTGGCCGATGGCAAAACCAACCCGCAGGCCAGCGAGCGAGCGCGACTTCGAGAAAGTCTGGATAACCAGCAGATTGTCGTGGCGTGCAACCAGCGGCACGGCGCTCTCGGCGCCGAAATCGACATAGGCCTCGTCCACCACCACCAGCCGGTCCTGCTGTTCGGCCAGCAGCGATGCGATTGCGTCGCGCTGAAGGGCGATGCCGGTAGGAGCGTTCGGATTGCAGAGGAGGATGGCACTCGATGGTCGCCTGTAGTTGGAGATATCGATCCTCATCGCAGCATCGAGCGGCACCTCGTCATGCGTTATTCCATAGAGGCCGCAATAGACAGGGTAGAAGCTGTAGGTGACGTCGGGGAATAGAAGCGGTGGTTCGTGCTTCAGAAGTGCCTGGAAGGTGTGGGCCAGCACCTCGTCGGAGCCGTTGCCGACGAACACTTGCTCGGGCGCCACATCGCAATGGGCCGCGATGGCCTCGCGCAGGCGCGTTGCGCGCGGATCGGGATAAAGGCGCAGCCGCTCTGCGGCCGATGCGATCGCCGCCAGCACGCGCGGCGAGGGCGGGTAGGGATTCTCGTTGGTATTGAGCTTGACGATGCCGTCCTGCTTGGGCTGCTCGCCGGGGACATAGGGCGAAAGCGTGTGGACGACTGGACTCCAGAAACGGCTCATGAGCTCCAATCCGAATTTGATCGGGGCACAGTAGGGTATGCGGGAGCCCGGTGGAAGTACGCCTGCGTTCAGCATTGCAGGCAAATCCGCACGAGGCTTACTGCCGGAGACGTTCCCGCAAGCGCGACCCCTATGCTAGGGTCATTGCACCACCGCCCAGAATGAAAAAGAACGAAGGCCGGCGCGCCCCAAGGCGCGCAACGGCCGAAAAGAGAGGAACACATGCCGGGTGCAGCCCTTCCCACCGCCCCCTCGATTCCGAGCGCGCCGGTGACGTCAGCCGTTCTCGACCGCTTGCGGGCCATCGTCGGCGACAAAGGCCTGATCGTGGACGAGCAGGACAAGCTGCCCTTCGTGACCGACTGGCGCGGCACGCTGGCGGGGCAGGCCGCGGCGATCGTGCGTCCGGCCAGCACGGCGGAAGTCTCCGCTGTCGTCAAGCTCTGCTACGACAACGGCATTGCCATCGTTCCGCAAGGTGGCAACACCGGCCTGATGGGCGGTGCCACGCCGTGGCCTATGCACCGGGGCATCGTGCTGTCGCTCGGTCGCATGAACCAGGTGCTGAATATCGATCCCGTCGGCTACGCCATGACTGTGGAGGCAGGCTGCATCCTCGAGACGCTTCAGGACACAGCCGCGCGCCACGACCGCCTCTTTCCGCTCAGCCTTGGTGCTCAGGGCTCGTGCATGATCGGGGGCAATCTGTCCACCAATGCTGGCGGCGTGCAGGTGCTGCGTTATGGCAATGCGCGAAATCTGGTGTTGGGTCTCGAGGTCGTGCTGGCTAACGGCGATATCTGGGACGGCCTGCGCGCACTCAAGAAGGACAACACCGGCTATGACCTCAAGCATCTGTTCATGGGCGCCGAAGGGACGCTCGGCATCATCACCAAGGCGGTGCTGAAACTCTGGCCGGCGCCGAAAGACGTGTGCACGGCATGGCTCGCAATTCGCGATCCCAAGGCAGCCATCGACCTTCTGTCGGAGGCGCATGCCGCTTCCGATGACAATGTCGGCTCCTGTGAGCTCATCAGCCGCGCGTGCACCGACATGGTGCTGCGCCACATTCCCGGCACCCAGGATCCCCTCAAGGCTGAGACCGAATGGTATCTCCTTCTCGAATGGTCATCGGCCCGGCCACGACAGGACGGAGGCACGGGCATGTCGGACAGGATGGAGCAGTTCCTGGCCGACCAACTCGAGGCGGGCCGGGTGCTGGATGCGGTGATCGCGCAAACCGAAGCGCAGTCGCGCAACATGTGGCGGATTCGCGAGAGCGTGGCCGAGGCCTCGCGCACCGAAGGTCCGGGCCTGAGCTACGACGTGTCGGTTGCGGTCTCCAGGATTCCCGAGTTTATCGACAGCGGTCTCGAGGCCGCGCTCGCCATCCTGCCGACGATCCGCCCCTATCCGCTCGGCCACATCGGAGACGGCAATGTGCACTTCTCCTTCATGGGCGCGAAGGGCATGGACCGCGATACGCTCTCCCAATATTCCGCGGCGATCACACGGGCCGTCAACGACCTCGTCACCTCCATGGGCGGCTCGATCTCGGCGGAACATGGCATCGGCATCGAAAAGCTCGACGAGCTCCAGCACTACCGTTCGCGGACCGAGCTCGACGTCATGCGCACGATCAAGCGGGCGCTCGATCCCAAGACCATCATGAATCCGGGCAAGGTGCTTCGTCTCGGTTGAGCCGCGACCGCCTCGAGCCCGGTGCTCCCGACCGCTCGGCGCGCCCGGAGACGGATGCCGCGGATAGGCCGGGCCAAACAGCCGGGGGCGTCAAATCATGCCGTGTGGCGGCCGAAAGGCGGCTTTATTCCCGCCTTGGATGCTTTAAGGAAGGGACAGGATCAGGTCGCACCCGCCCGGGGGCGGTGCTAGACCCTGATGCAGGAACAAAGGGGCGGGCCGGCATGGCACGTCCGCAAGGATGAAGGATTTGAGGCAATGATCCAAAGCGTTGGCATCATCGGGGCAGGCACCATGGGGAACGGCATCGCGCAGATCTGTGCCGCGGCCGGGCTTTCGGTCGTGATGGTCGATATTTCCGATGCGGCGGTGAACCGCGGGATTTCGACGGTCGGCGGCAGCCTCGAGCGCCTGGTCAAGAAGGAGAAGATGTCGGCGGGCGATCGCGACGCCACGCTCAAGCGCATCACCGGCACCACCGACCGCGCGAAGCTCGTCGATTGCGATCTCGTCATCGAGGCCGCGACCGAGAACGAGGAACTCAAGGTCAAGATCCTGAAGGATCTCTGTGCGACGCTGTCGCCGCGCACGCTGCTCGCCACGAACACTTCGTCGATCTCGATCACGAAGCTCGCCGCGGCGACCGACCGCCCCGACCGATTCATCGGCATGCACTTCTTCAATCCGGTTCCAGTTATGGCGCTGCTGGAGCTCATCCGCGGCTTGCAGACCTCCGACGACACCCACGCCAAGGCGCTCGATTTTGCCAAGCGCGTCGGCAAGGTGGCGATCACGGCCAAGAACAGCCCGGGCTTTGCCGTCAACCGCATCCTTTGTCCGATGATCAACGAGGCGATCTTCGCGCTGCAGGAGGGGATTGCGACGGCGGAAGAGATCGATGCCGGCATGAAGCTCGGCTGCAACCATCCGATCGGCCCGTTGGCGCTCGCCGATCTCGTCGGGCTCGACACCATGTTGTCGGTGATGGAGGTCTTTTACAAAGGCTTCAACGACCCCAAATACCGTCCGGCCCCCTTGCTCAAGGAAATGGTCGATGCCGGCCATCTCGGCCGCAAGACGGGGCAGGGCTTTTATACCTACAGCGCCTGACAACGGCGCGGGCGGCGGGCGTTGAGTGTGCTCGCCGCCAGACCCCGCGATTTGCGCTGCGACAAGACGCCGCGCGCAATCGGCCCGACAATGTCGAACGGGCGGCCTGCGGGAACAACGGAACGGATAACAAGGGACATGTCGGATCGACTGAAGACCGAGCGCGAGGCTGCGACCGCGCGGCGGAATTTGCTGACTCAGGATGCAATCGAGCGCACGGGGATCACCGAAGAGATGATCGGGGAACTCGTCACCCGCTTCTACGGGCGCGTGCGCGAGGATGAGCTGCTGGGGCCGATGTTCGCGATCGTGCAGAATTGGGACGAGCACCTGGCCAAGCTCCGGGATTTCTGGTCGTCGGTCGTGCTGATGAGCGGCCGCTACCATGGTTCACCGATGCGGGCGCATATGCCACTGAACCTGATCGGGGATCATTTCGACCGCTGGCTCGATTTGTTCGAACAGACGGCGCGCGAGGTCTGCCCGCCGCCGGCAGCCGCGCTCTTCATCGACAGGGCGCGCCGCATCGCCGACAGTTTTGAGATGGCGTCGGCAACGTTGGCCGGACGCATCGCTGCGCCGCGTCACGTGCTCCGCTCCTAGAACACAAAACGCCTGCCTGAGAAATGCGCAGCCGCGCTGATGGCGCTACGATGGCGCCGAGCGTCGGCGCATTGCACCAATACCGGCAGCATTGATCTGATCTGCAAAATCATCATGCCGGTCGCGTAGCGTGACGTTGCAATTAGAAAAATGCGCGTAAATGCGCGTGTTCGCGTTCAATCAGTGCGAGCATAACCATGTGATGCACTGCGGGAAAAAATCTTTGCCTTTTTTTCGGCAGAGTTCCAGCGCCTGCTTGCGGGCATGTCGCGTGCATCGTTCAACACATCCTCTTCATCCTCCGACAACACAGCGGAATCCGACGCTGACGCCTGCACGGAGCAAACCCGGCGGGCGCTGTTGATGAATGCGCTGGCCACCACGGCGTGCCTCGCCTGTTCCACGCAGGTCCACGCGGGCGAGGATGCGCCCGGCTCCGACGAACGGCCTCAGAAGGGCGATCTGCTCGTGTTCTCCGAAGGCGATCAGGAGGGAAAGCCCGTCACCGCGGCCGCTCTGTCGGCCAGCGGACCGCCGGTGCATGCCTGGCCGAAAGATCCGAAGACATCGGTCGTGCGCAGCGCCTCGCGCCTCAATGAGATTCTAATCATCCGCCTTGACCCCACCGAGCTCGACGAGCAGACGAAAGCGCGCGCTGTCGACGGCATCCTCGCCTATTCGGCAATCTGCTCGCATGCCGGCTGTCCTGTCACGGCCTGGGTGAAGAGCGATGTCGGCGACAAGGAAGTGCTCAAATGCATGTGCCACAACTCCGAATACGATCCTCGCGCGGGCGCGCAGGTCGTGTTCGGGCCGGCGCCGCGACGGCTCGCTGCGCTGCCGCTGGCGCTGGCTGACGGCTCGCTCAGCGTCGCCGGGAACTTCATCGGAAAGGTAGGTGGCGCGCAGCCGGGATGATGGGCGTGCGGGTTGTGCCCGCGTCACGAGAGGCCGCATCCGCCGATGGGCGGACGACGGGACGAACGACAAGAATTCAAAACAAGAATTCAAACGGATATAAAAGGGGAACGTCCATGACCAGGAAGCAATGGTTACTGTCCGGCTTTGTCGCCTTCACGTGTCTTGCATCGACCGCCGCCATGTCAGGCCCGATCGAGAACTACGCGCCGGTTACCGCGCAGCGGTTGGAAAACCCGGAGCCCGCCAACTGGATGCTTTACCGGCGGACCTATGACGGGCAGGGCTACAGCCCACTCGACCAGATCAACACCTCGAATGTGAAGAACCTCACCCCGGTCTGGACTTTCGCGACCGGCGTGGTCGAAGGTCACGAGGCGCCGCCGATCGTCAACAACGGCGTGATGTTCGTGGCGACCCCGATGGGCCAGGTGATCGCGCTGAACGCCAAGACCGGCGACGAATATTGGCGCTACAAGCGGCAGCTCCCCGACGACCTGTTCCAGTTGCATCCGACCAGTCGCGGCGTCGGCCTCTGGGAGGACAAGCTCTATCTGGCCACTACCGACGACCATGTCGTCGCGCTCGACGCCAAGACCGGCAAGGTGGTGTGGGACACCAAGGTTCAGGATTACAAGAAGGGCCAGTACATGACCCTTATGCCGCTGATCGTCGACGGCAAGGTCATCGTGGGCGGCTCCGGCGGCGAGTTCGGCGTGCGCGGCTATGTCGCCGCCTATGACGCCAAGGACGGCAAGGAGCTCTGGCGGACCTATACGATTCCGGGCGAAGGCGAACCCGGCCACGACACCTGGCAGGGCGAGGACTGGAAGAACGGCGGCGGCTCGGCCTGGATGACCGGCAATTACGACAAGGACACCAAGACGATCTATTGGGGCGTAGGCAACGCCGCGCCCTGGCCCGGCGAGATGCATCCGGGCGACAATCTCTATACCTCGTCGGTGCTCGCGCTCGATCCGAACACCGGCAAGATCAAGACCTATCATCAGTATCACCAGAACGATTCCTGGGATTGGGATGAGGTCGAAGCGCCGATGTTGATCGACCTGCAACGCGACGGTCGCAACATCAAGAGTCTGGTCCATCCGGGACGCGATGCGATCTTCTGGATACTCGAGCGCACGCCGACCAAGATCAACTACGTCGCCGGTTGGCCGTTCGTCTCCACCGACGTCTGGAAGGGCATCGACGCCGAGAGTGGCAGGCCGATCGTCGATCCCGCGCACAAGCCGATGGTCGGCAAGCGCGTGGAGTTCTGTCCGTCGCTGTGGGGCGGCAAGGATTGGCCCTCGGCGGCCTACAGCCAGAAGACCGGCCTCGTCTACGTGCCCGCCAACGAGAATTTCTGCGGCGGGTTCACCGGCGAGAAGGTTCCGCTCAAGCCCGGCGAACTCTGGCTCGGCACCAAGCCGGAGGACATCGGGCTGAAGACGAAGCCCGGGGCGGATCATTTCGGCGAGCTCCAGGCCTGGGACCCCGTTACGGGCAAGAAGATGTGGCAACACAACTTCCCGAAATCGCAGCTGTTCGGATCGGTGACGGCGACCGCGGGCGATCTCGTCTTCGTGGGCGGCACCAACGACCGCAACTTCCGCGCCTTCAACGCCAAGAGTGGCGAGCTGCTGTGGGAGCAGAAGACCAACTCCGGTATCATGGGCATGCCGGTGTCCTATGAGATCGACGGTACGCAATACATCGCGATCCAGTCGGGATGGGGCGTGGATGCGCAGCGCATCCAGGATGCCCTCGTGACCAACAATATCGGCATCGAAGCCAACGTGCCGCAGGGCGGCGTGATCTGGGTGTTCGCGCTGAAGAAATAGGCCCCGCTGGCGGATCGAAAGAAGCGGAGTGTCAGGGGGCAAATGCGGCGGACGGTAACGTCCGCCGCATTTTGCGTGGGCGTTGTCCCTTCTTCCCCTGCGGGAGAAGGTGGCGCGAAGCGCCGGATGAGGGGTTCTATCCGCGCGTCTCAATGTGCGGACCCGCGCAGGCATACCCCCCACCCACGCGTGATCGTGGCAACTGGCGTCGCTGCCCTCTCCCGCAAGGAAAGAGGGCACATCGATGCGCTTCGGCGAAGAAGTAGAGCCGATAATCGCGATGTCAAAACGCCGATGCTCAGATCGCTACTTCCCCTCGCGCTCGACCTTGTCCTTTTCCTTCTGGTTCATCTCGCGAACCTTGGGATCGGGATTGTGCTGTCCGGTAGTCTGGGTGGTCGAGGGCGGCGTGGCATTGGCGTTGGGCAGCGAGTTCTGGTCCGGCGTGCTGGGGCGCGTCGCCGTTGTCGGCGGCGTGGTGTTGCTCTGGGCGTATGCGCCAGTGGCCGTCAAAAGAAAGGCGCTCGACAGCAACGAGACTGCGAGCGCCTTTGGGATATAGGTCATCGATCTGCTCCTGTCAGATCGATGCAAACGGCGCGAGGCCGCCTTGTGTTCCCGCCTTTACGCTTCCAATTGCTTGCCGAGCGGAAGGCTGCGGATGCGCTTTCCGGTCGCGGCGAAGATGGCGTTCATCAGCGCCGGCGCGAATGGCGGGACGCCAGGCTCGCCCACGCCGCTCGGCGGCGTGTCGGGTCCTGGCGGCACGATGTAGACGTTGGTCACCGCAGGGGATTCGTCGATCCTGAGGACCTGGAAGTCGTCGAAGTTCTTCTGCTGCACCTTGCCGTCCTTGAAGGTGATCTCGCCGTATTTGGCGAGACTGAGCCCCATGATCGCCGCGCCCTCGATCTGGGAGGCGATGCGCTCGGGGTTGACATAGGTGCCGCAGTCGATGGCGGTGTCCACCCGCGGCACCGCCAGCTTGCCCTTGTCGTCGACGGCCACCTCGACGATGGTCGCGATATAGCTGACGAAGCTGCGGTGCACGGCGATGCCGAGGCCATGGCCCTTCGGCACTTGACGGCCCCATTCGCCCTTCTCGGCGACCAGCTCGACCACCTTGCGCAGGCGCGCGGTGTCGATCGGATAGCTGTCCAAGGGCTCGCCGTAGTTCCACATGTCCTTCACGGCGGGCTTGACGATGCGCGGGCTCCCGATCAGCGCGAGCAGCGTCTCCTTCTGGTCGCGGCCGGTCGCATGGGCGATCTCGCCCACCATCGACTGGACCGCGAAGGCGCGCGGGATGTTCGAGACCGAGCGGAACCAGCCGATGCGGGTGAACGCCGCGGCTTCCGGGTTCTCGCAGGAGATGTTAGCGATCTCGAACGGCATGTCGACGAGGCCCATGCCGAGCTCGAAGGGCGCCTCATGCTTTGCACCCGCCGCGAACGTCGAGGCGATGCTCGGGGCCACGCTGCGATGGCGCCAAGCGATCACCTTGCCGCTCTTGTCAAGCCCCGCCTCGATCCGTTCCACGGAGACCGTGTGCAGGAAATCGTGGCGGACGTCGTCCTCGCGCGTCCACTGCACCTTGACGGGTACGCCGAGCTCCTTCGACAGCAACGCGGCCTCGAGCGCAAAGTCGCATTTCGACTTGCGGCCGAAACCGCCGCCGAGCAGCGTGACGTTGACCGTGACATTGCCCTCGGGAATGCCGAGCGTCTTCGCGACGTCCTCGCGCGTACCGCCCGGGCTTTGCACCGGCGCCCAGATCTCCGCCTTGTCACCCTTGACGTCGGCGACCGCCACCGGCGGCTCCATGCTGACATGAGCAAGATGCGGCAGATAATATTCGCCGACGACGACCTTGTCGGCGCCCTTCAGAGCAGCCTCGGCATCGCCTTCCTGGCGCACCACAAGGCCCGGCTTGCGCGAGGCCTCCTCGAGCTCCTTGCGGTAGGCGACGGAATCGTATTTGCCGTTGGCGCCATCGTCCCAGGTCAGCTTCAGCGCGTCGCGACCCTTGATCGCCGCGCCGGTATTGCGCGCGATCACGGCAACGCCGCCGAGCGGCTGGAATTTCGACGGCCACGGCCAGCCGCGCACCTCCATCACCTTCTCCACGCCCGGGACCTTCAACGCCGCGTCCGGATCGAACGAGACCAACTTGCCGCCGGTCACCGGCGGGCGCGCGATCACGGCATACTTCATGCCAGGCAGCCGCACGTCGGCGCCGTAACGCGCTTTGCCGGTGGTGATGTCATGGAGATCGACGATGCCGATCTGGCCCTTGCCGAGATAGCGGAAGTCCTTGGGGTCCTTCAGCTTGAGCCCTTCGATGCTCGGGACCGACTCCTTGGCAGCGTCGGCTGCGAGCTCGCCGAACCCGAGCTTGCGGCTCGTCGCGCTGTGGACGACTTCGTGATTGACGGCCTTGACCTCGGTTGCCGACACACCCCAGCGTTTCGCGGCGGCCTGCTCAAGCATGGTACGGGCGGAGGCACCGATCTGGCGCATCGGCATCAGATAATGCCGCGTGCTGCGCGAGCCGTCGGTGTCCTGGTTGCCGAACTTGACCTCGTCGCCATGGGCCTGTTCCACCTTGACCCGTGACCAGTCAGCTTCCATCTCCTCGGCCACGATCAGCGGCAGGCTGGTGCGCACGCCCGTTCCCATCTCGGCGCGGTGGGCGAGGATGGTGACGGTGCCGTCGGGCGCGACCGCGACGAATACGCGCGGATCGACCACGACGCCGTGCGGCATCTTGCCGGCGCCGGTCTCGTAGGCGAACGCCTGGCGCGACATTACGGGCGCCGCGAGCACAAAGCCGCCGGTGATGCCGAGCCCCTTCAGGATGCTGCGGCGCGAAACCTTCTCGACCTTGATGTTCTTCTCGAAGCCACGAAGCTTCTTCGGGTTGTCGATGAAATTCATGTCACACTCCCGTCGATGCGAGATGGACCGCATTCTCGATGCGCTGGTAGCAGCCGCAGCGGCAGATGTTGCCGGACATCGCCTCGCGGATCTGGTCGTGCGACGGCTTCGGGTTGTCCATCAGCAGCGCAGCCGCCTGCATGATCTGGCCCGCCTGGCAGAAGCCGCACTGGGGTACGTTGACCTGACGCCAGGCCTTCTGCACCGGGTGATCGCCGTTCGGATGCAGTCCCTCGATCGTCGTGATCTCGCGGCCGGCGACGTCGTTGATCGACGTGATGCAGGCGCGCACGGCTTCCTTGTCGACGATAACGGTGCAGGCGCCGCACAGGGCCTGGCCACAGCCGAACTTGGTGCCGGTCAGCCCGGCCTCGTCGCGCAGGAACCAGAGTAGCGGGAGATCCGGGTCGCCGTCCCAGCTCTGCTCCTGGCCATTGATCTTCACCTTGATCATGATCGTCCCTCGCTCTTCATAAGCTTGCCGATTTCAGATTTTCCAGATGCCGGTCGGTGCAATGCCCGCTGCGCGGCGTCGCGTTCCAACCGTCCTCCCGCGCGGGCAGATCCCGGCAGGACTCAGAGGAATGCCAATGTCATGTCCGGATGTGCTCGATACCTCCCGTCGTGTTCTTGATTATTGAATTTCGCGCGGCATCGTCACGACGCGATCGTAGCAGGATCGCTTCGGTCTGGCGTTCACAGCCAAGTGTTTTCCAATCAGCTGTTCTCGACGGGAAAAGATTGCAACGAAGGTTTGTCAAAAGCAGGGCGCCCCATCGCGCCGCGCGCCTCTCGAGATGGGCGCAGTAAAAAAAGAGCTTCGTCCGCCAGAAGACCTGTGCGGACGAAGCAGGATGCCTCAGTCGAGGGAGGGAGAAACGCAGGCCGCGGACTTCAAGCCGGAAGCCGGCGGCCCTGCGCAGTCATTCAGAGACCAGGACTGAGGGAGCTGACGGTCCCCACACAAGTGCAATTGAGAAGCGGCGGCATCGCCGCGATTGTCCCGGGCCGGCTCCGTCCGCTCGCTGGGGGTGGTGGAACGCGAGCGGACGGGCGCGGCAAACGTCAGGCGACCTTTGCTCAGGCGGCCTTTGCTTAAGCGGCCTTGGCTTTCGCCACGTGGGTCGCGATCGCGTCCATCAGCGCCGGCGACAGGCAATCATAGGGCTCAAGTCCAAGCTCCTTGAACCGAGCCCGTATTCCGCCCATCTGCTCCGGCTTCACGCCCGATTCGATCACGGACGAGACGAAGGCGGCGAATTGCGGCGCCTGCGAACCCTGCTCCTGGAACAGTTCGGGGTGGATGAAGTCGAGGCCGTAGAACGGGTGATCCTTGTTCTCGATGCGGCCGTACATGTGCGTGCCGCAGGCCTTGCAGGCGTAGCGTTGGATCGTCGCCGATGGATCGACGATCTGGAGCTTGTCGCCGTTCTCGAGCACGGTGACGTTCTGGCGGGGTACCACGGCGACGACGGAGAAATTCGCCCCCTGCGGTTTCCAGCACTTGGTGCAGCCACAGGCGTGATTATGCGCGACGTCGCCCTTGACGGCGACCTTGACCTGATGGTCCTTGCATTTGCATGCGAGCGTGCCGCCGGCGAAGCTGCCGCTGCCCTGTTTGATGCCGTTATCGATCGAGGGATGGAGTGCAACAGTCATGGGTCGATCCTCCTTGGGGTGACGCTTTTCGAACTAGAACACGACGACTGAACGGATGGACTTGCCCTCATGCATCAGGTCGAAGCCTTTGTTGATGTCTTCGAGCTTGAGCGTGTGGGTAATCATCGGGTCGATCTGGATCTTTCCGTTCATGTACCAGTCGACAATCTTCGGCACGTCGGTGCGGCCCCGCGCGCCGCCGAAGGCGGTGCCGCGCCAGTTTCGCCCGGTGACGAGCTGGAACGGGCGGGTCGCGATCTCCTTGCCGGATTCGGCAACGCCGATGATGATCGAGGTGCCCCAGCCGCGATGGCAGGCTTCCAGCGCCTGGCGCATCACTGTGGTGTTGCCGGTGCAGTCGAAGGTATAGTCGGCGCCGCCGTCGGTCAGGGTCACGAGATGCGGGACGATGTCGCCGGTGATCTTCTTGGGATTGACGAAATCGGTCATGCCGAACCGGCGCCCCCATTCCTCCTTGGAGTCGTTGATGTCGACGCCGATGATCTTGTCCGCGCCAGCCATCTTGGCGCCCTGGATCACGTTCAGGCCGATGCCGCCGAGGCCGAACACGACCACGTTGGAGCCCGGCTCGACCTTGGCGGTGTTGACGACGGCGCCGACGCCCGTGGTGACGCCGCAGCCGATGTAGCAGCTCTTGTCGAACGGCGCGTCCTCGCGGATCTTGGCGACCGCGATCTCCGGCAGCACGGTGAAGTTCGAGAAGGTCGAGCAGCCCATGTAGTGGTAGATCGGCTTGCCTTTGTAGGAGAAGCGGCTGGTACCATCGGGCATGACGCCTTTGCCCTGCGTCGCGCGAATCGCGGTGCAGAGATTGGTCTTCTGGCTGAGGCAGCTTTTGCATTGCCGGCATTCCGGCGTGTAGAGCGGGATGACATGGTCGCCCGGCTTCACCGAGGTCACGCCAGCACCGATCTCGCGGATGATGCCCGCGCCCTCATGGCCCAGGATCGACGGGAAAATTCCCTCGCTGTCGAAGCCGTCGAGCGTGTAGGCGTCGGTATGGCAGATGCCCGTCGCCTTGATCTCGACCAGGACTTCGCCGACCTTTGGTCCTTCCAGATCGACTTCGACGATCTCGAGCGGCTTCTTGGCTTCGAAAGCGACGGCGGCACGTGTCTTCATCTTAAGCTCCTCAATTCCAGCAGGGCGCCCAGATCCAGGTCCTGGTCGGGCTCCGCACGTTCATTTCTTGCCCATGCACGAATCTTCGTTCTTGGTATAGGCGTCGTTCTTGTCCTCGTGCTTGCCGGGTCTTGTGCGGCCCCAGGCCTCGTTGGAGCGGGCGCGCAGGTAGACGTAGAGATCGTCCATGTAGCAGGCGACGTTCGGGTTATCGCCGAAGGCCGGCATCACGTTCTCTGCGGCAGTCGAGATGTTCTTGCGGCCGGAGGCGACGACGCCGAGAAAATCGGCATAGCTCATCGTCTTCAGCGAATCCTTCAACGCCGGGGCGTAGGTCGAGCCCATGCCATCTGGGCCGTGACACACATGGCAGTCCGAGTGATAGCGGCGGTATCCGGAATAGGTGTACCAATCGACGGATCCGTCGGTGATCTTGTAGGTTGGGTTGCCTTCCTTGTCGGACCATTCGCCGGTTTCGTTCTGCTTGACGGCGGTCGGGTCACCTGAGCCGTCCGCGACGGCAATTCCCCCGGACGCGACCAAGAACATCGCAGCAATGGCAGAGCAGATTTTACGCAAGAGATTTTCCTCGGAAGGCATTCGGTGAGACGAGCCGGCGCGTGGAGTTGATCCACGCGCCGGAGCGATGCTGAGAGGCCTAGTTGGGCAGCGAGAACACGGTCAGCGTACCGCCGAGTGCCGTGTAGTTGCTGAGCGCCGCGTAGCCGCCGACTGCGCCGAGACCGGCGGTCGGATCGGTCAGGCCTGCCGCCAGACCGATGCCGGCCCAGCCGCCCACGCCGGAGAGCACTGCGACATACTGCTTGCCGCCGTTCTCATAGGTGGTGACGTTGCCGATGATGCCGGAGGGAGTCTTGAACTTGTAGAGCTCCTTGCCGGTCTTGGCGTCGACTGCCTTCAGGTAGCCTTCGAGCGTTCCGTAGAACACCACATTGCCCGCGGTTGCGAGCGCACCCGACCAGACCGAGAACTGCTCCTTGTTCGACCAGACGATCTTGCCGGTCTTGCCGTCCCAGGCGATGAAGTTGCCCATGTGGGTTTCACCCTGCGGCGGATACATCGAGAGCGTTGCGCCCACGTAGGGCTGACCCGCGGTGTAGCTCACCTTGAACGGTTCGTAGTCCATGCAGACGTGGTTGGTCGGAACGTAGAACAGCTGCGTGTCCGGCGAGTAGGCTGCCGGCTGCTCGTCCTTGGTGCCGAGCGCGGCCGGGCAGATGCCCTTCACGTTGTGGTCCTCGCCCGCCTTGTCGGTCGAAGCTGCATCGAGCACCTTCGGGCGGCCGTAGGTCGGCGAGTTCTTGTCCATGTCGACGCCGGAGGTCCAGTTCACCTTCGGATCGTACTTTTCGGCGACCAGGAGCTCACCGGTGGCGCGATCGAGCGTGTAGCCGAGGCCGTTACGATCGAAATGCGTCAGCAGCTTGCGCGGCTGGCCGTTGATGGCCTGGTCCGAGAGGATCATCTCGTTGACGCCGTCATAGTCCCACTCGTCGTGGGGCGTCATCTGATAAACCCACTTGGCCTGGCCGGTGTCAGGGTTGCGAGCCCAGATCGTCATCGACCATTTGTTGTCGCCGGGACGCTGCTTCGGATTCCAGGTCGAGGGATTGCCCGACCCGTAATAGACGAGGTTCAGCTCGGGGTCGTAGGAGATCCAGCCCCAGGTGGCGCCGCCGCCGATCTTCCACTGATCGCCTTGCCAGGTCTTCAGGCTCGAGTCCTTGCCGACCGGCTTGCCGAGTGCGGTGGTCTTCTCTGCGTCGACCAGGATCTGATCGTCCGGTCCTTCAGAGTAGCCGCGCCAAGCCAGCTTGCCCGTCTTGATGTCGTAGGCGGTCATATGGGCTTGAACACCGAACTCGCCGCCGGAGATGCCGATCAGCACCTTGTCCTTGACGACCATGGGGGCCGAAGTACCGGTCTCGCCCTTGCTGGCGTCGCCGTTCTTCGCGGTCCATGCCACCTGACCGCTCTTGGCATCGAGCGCGACAAGCGTGGTGTCGGCTTGATGCAGGAAGATCTTGCCGTCGCCATAGGCCAGGCCGCGGTTGACCGTGTCGCAGCACATCACTGGAATGACGTTCGGATCCTGCTTCGGCTCGTACTTCCAGACGATCTTGTTCTCGTTGGAAAGGTCAATAGCGTAGACCTTGTTCGGGAACGGCGTGTGGACGTACATCATGTTGCCGATGATCAGCGGGCCGCCTTCGTGGCCGCGCAGCACGCCGGTCGAGAAGGTCCAGGCGACCTGGAGCTTGCCTACGTTTTGTGCGTTGATCTGGTTCAGCTTGGAATAGCGGGTGTTGGCGTAGTCGCCGGTCGGCATCACCCAGTCTTTCGGGTTCTGCGACATCTTGAGCACTTCGTCGTTGGCCGACGCGCTGCCGACGGCGAGAGCCGCCGCGGAGCCAAGATAGGCCGCGAGTAGTACCTTGCGCATAGTCATTCCTCCATTGGTCTCGTTTATTGTTTCCGAAGCATTGCTTAATCGCCGGGCTTTTCGTCCGGCGTCTGCTCGTGCAGGGCGGTCACGATTGGGACCAGAAACGATGCTGTGGTGTTTCCTCCTCCTGATGAGAGCCACGGGTCCACGTGCGGAGCGGCCCGTTCTTGTTGTTCCTGATACAATCCCTAACGACTTCGTCATCGGGAAACTTGCCCAAGAGAGAAGCTGGTTTGCTTGACAGCGCACGGGTCGGAAGTTTTTGATTTTGCAGTAGCGAATTCAGCGGCTTCCGCAACGCTTTGGCAGCGCCTTCACCGCTCAGGTTCCCCTTGACGGCGCTGCAACTAAGGCGGAGGATTAACTTACAAGGGTGGCAATGGAACGATGGCGCTCGTTCTAGAAGATCGCTCAAAATCGAGGTAAACGTCACGCAATCACGGTTCAGGGCTCCGGCAGCGCGGCTCGCGATTCGCGTCAAATCTCCGGATCAAACCAGTGGCTGGATTAATGTCCGACACGATTCACACGCTCTCGACGACGGGCATGACGCCGAAACGTCAGATCCAAAGCTGGATCGACGGGCTGACCAGCCTGTGTGGGCATTTCGACGTAGATCCGCTGGAAGCGTCTTCGCTCGAAGGCCGCATCGACTACACCAGCGTCTCGCGTCTGAAGCTCTGCCAGATCGAGGTCAGCCAACATCGCATCGCGCACACGCTGGCGCGCGCCAAGGCCAATGAACACCCGTATATCAAGATCCACTTCCAGACTTACGGCGTGTCCTATTTCGAGCAGGAAGGCCGCCACATCGAGCTGAACCCGGGCGACATCATCGCCTATGACGTCTCCTGTCCGCATTCGATCATCAGTCCCGCTTTCACGCGCCATGACGTGGTGATCGTGCCGAAGGCGCTGCTGCGCGACCGTGGATTCCCGTCGCAGCGAATGCCCGCCTGCAAATTGACCTCACGCACGGGGACGGGGCGCATCGCCCATGATTTCGTCCATGCGACCTTCGACGAGGCGGCCAAGCTGTCGGCGAACAGTGCGGTCGGCGTCGCCGATTCGCTGATCGACCTCTTGCTGCTGCCGCTGCGCGAGGCCGACACGATGCTCGATCGCGTCGGACCCGAAGCGACCTATGTGCGCGCGCAATTCTTCATCCGCGAGCATTTGCGCGATCCGGATCTGTGCATCGACCAGATCTCCGGCGAACTGGGCTGCTCCAAGCGTTATCTGCACATGCTGTTCTCGGAGCGCGGCACCACGGTGAGCGACTACATCTGGCAGGCGCGTCTTCAGAATTGCCGCCAGGAGCTCGAGGCCCACGCCGGCAAGACCATTACCGACGTCGCGTTCTCCTGGGGCTTCTCCAGCTCATCGCATTTCAGCCGGGTGTTCCGGAAATATTTCGGCGTAGTGCCGTCCTCGATCCACAAGGCGCAACAGGGCGCGGTTGCGGCGGACGAGCACTAGGCAAACGCCAGGTTCGGAGTCGACGCGACGGTTGACCGTCACGCGCCCGCGATGTCTCTCATGCCGATTTGGCGATGTAGGGAATGCTGGTCAGGAGAGCGACGAGCAACACCGCGTTGCCCAGCATTCCACTCCAATGCAGTCGGCGTAGCCGGCGCGGGGCCTCGGCATCGCCGGCGTCCCTGGCGCTGAGCTGTTCGTCCATCTGTTGCATGAACCAGCGGCGCCCATAGATCGCCAAGGCTGCAAGGAGGCCAACGCCCATCGCTGCGACCAGACGACCGTCGAGCAGGAAAGCGACCGCTCCGATGATTCCGGCAACGCGCATCACCAGAAAATGCGCATTGAACATTCCGCGCAAAAGCTGGGCGACGGGCTGGATATCCAGCTTCACCAGCAGGAAGGCCGGAGACGCCAGGGTGAAATAGCCCATCGGAAAGAGTAGGATGATCATGACGGCTACGGCAACGCCATCCGGTGTCATGGGATCGGCCTTTCTCGTCCGCGCCGGCGAGACCTTCCCGCCAGCGTCGCACAATCATAGCGGGAAAATGCGCTTCCGGCACTAGGCTTTGGTCGGATGCCGCGCTGCGAAGGGCGTCATGCCTCGCGGTTCAGGCGGGTTCGAGGCCGAGCGATCGCGCGCTCTCGATCCAGATCGGCAGCTCGCGCTGATACAGGGCGTTGGTTTCCTTGAAGCCGATCGCGGGTTCGAGCACGAACGTGTTGAGAACCTCCTTCACCTTCGGATCGCTGTTGGCAGCGACGCAAAGCTCCGCCAGGCGGTCGACGACCGGCTGCGGTGTCGCTTTCGGCACGGCCCAACCGGAGAAGCCGCTGACGGTGAAGAATTTCGACGTCGCGCCCTGCTCGGGGAGGGTCTTGATATCAGGGATGGCGTCGACCTTCTTCGAATGCACCGCGAACACGGTGCCGCGATCGCTTTGCAAGACCGATTGCGCTGCGGTGTAGCTGCCCATGGCCACATCGAGCGTACCTTCCAGCATGCCCGTCCACATCGGGGCTTCGCCGCGATAGTGGATCGGCTCGATGGCAAGGCCATACTGCTTGTTGAGCTCGTGGACCGTCATATGCGGGGCCGAGCCCGCGCTATAGGTGCCGAAGTTGACTTTGCCGCTCTTGCGCGCAAAGGCGACGAAATCCTCCAGCGTCTTGACGCCGGTTTTCGGGTTCGCCACCAGCAACAGGCCGGCGCCCGGAATGACGCTGACCAGCGTCAAATCCTTGTCCATGTCGTAGCCGGGAGTCTTCATCACCACCCGGTTCATGATGTAGGTGGTCGAGATCGAGCACAGGATTGTGTGGCCGTCGGGCTCTGCGCGGGCGACCTCCGCCGTCCCGATCGCGCCGGCGGCACCGGGCTTGTTCTCGACGACGACGGTCTTTCCGACCTGCTTGGCAATGAATTCACCATAGGCGCGCGCGAGCAGATCGGTCTGTCCGCCGGCGGGATAGCTGCAAATCATGCGGATCTGCCGCGATGGCCACGCAGCCTGCGCCGAGGCGCCACGCGAGACGAAAGGCATCGCGAGTGTGGTGGTGCCGGCGGCGATGAAGCGGCGGCGATCGAGTTTTGCGGACATGATTCTCTCCCGGGTTGTCGCCGACGGTACTGCATCGGGTCGCCTCTGCCATGGGTGGCTGGCGAGACAGATTGGCGCATTCGAAGGGCCGCGCTGGGTGCGCCAGCTGTCCACTAGCGCTGAATGATCTTCAACCAGACGTCGCCAAGGATCGCAGGCTCCCGCGGCGGCAGATAGCTCAGCCCCGCCTGTGTGCCGAATTCGGCGATCTTGCCCTCGGCAGCAAGCCCGGTCAGCGCCTTGTTGACGGCGTCGAGCAGTGCGGGATCGCTGGCCAGCCCGACATAGCCGCGATTGGCCCCGATCGGATAGTAATAGCCGGACGCGGTGATCGCCGTGTCGGGGTGCGCGGCGCGATGGGCGTCGAAGCGGCCGAGGTCGATCAGCGTCGCGTCATAATCGCCACGGGCAAGTGCGCCGAGGAGATCATCGCGGCCGGGGACGAGATGCGTGATGTCGTCGATCAGGCGCCCCTTGTCGAAGGTCATGAGGATCGCATCGCCGAGCGAGCCGCTCTCGATGACGAGGCGCAGGCCGGCGAGATCTCCGATATCGCCGATGTTGCGACCCCGCGCCTTCGGCCCGAGCACGACCGTCATCGGCGAGTAGACATAGGGCTGGCTCGGCGCGAGCACGCCGAGCGCGACGCGGCGGCGCCGGTCGTCGCGCGTGGCGCCGGCAAAATCCGGCAAGCGCGCCGTTTTCATGCCGGGCTTGACGAGGGAGTCCGTCGTCAGCGCGTAGCCGCCGACGAGCGAGCAACGCCCATCGGACAGCAGCGCATTGGCCTCGAGCTGCGGGCTCGAATCCTCGTCCAGCTTGCTCTCGAACCACTGGATCGTCAGCGGCCGTCCGAGCCGGTCGGCGATCGCCTGCGCCAGCAGCACGTCGAAACCCGAGCCGGGCTTGCCCTTGTGATGCACGGAGAGCGGCGGCCTGTCCTCGTCGAGACAAATCTTGAGCGGATCGTCGGCCGCGCGTGCAGCTGCGGCCGCCGCCGCGAGAATCGCGGCAATGCTCCAAACGGCCAGCCAGCGCCTCATGGTTTTCTCCGGCTCGAGATGAAGGCCCAGAGATTCCCGATCTCCTCGTCGCTGAGAATGTCAGCCCAGGGCGGCATCTTGTTGTTCTTGCCGTTCTTCACGGTGGTGACGAAGCGCGTCTTGTCGTCGGGGAAGGCGCGCAGGTCCGGCGTGATGGTGCCGGGGTTCATCATGTTGGGGCCGTGGCAGTGCGAGCATTTCTCGGCATAGGTCGACTTGCCGTGGTCGATCTGTGCCTGCACGGGATTGCCGGTTGAATCATCCGCGGCACGAACGGTCGCCGCAAGCGCGACCGTCAGCACCGCGACGGCGGCGAGGATCGCCACCGTCTTGTGAGATAGCTTTCTCAGCATCGTGCCGTGGTTATTGCTTGACCGCAAAAACCCAAAGTGAGCCGCCGGGCGGGACTTTGGCCAGCCGTTCGTCGCCGGAGAACAGCGAGTAGACGCCGCCATAGCCGCTCGTCACGGCGACATACTGCACGCCGTCCTGCTGCCAGGTCACCGGTTGTCCCTCGATGCCCGAGCCGGTCTGGAACTGCCAGAGCTTCTTGCCGGTATCGGCATCGAAGGCCTCGAACTCGCCGGTCAGCGCGCCCGAGAACACGACACCGCCCGCGGTCGACAGCACGCCGGAGAAGCGCGGGATGTCGCTGGGTGCTTCCCACTTCGCCTTGCCGGTCATGGGATCGATCGCCTTCAGATGACCGCGCGGGCCGTCACCCCATTCCCAGAGATCGGTGAGGTCCATGCCGAGATACCATTCACCCTGCTTGAAGGTGGCGGGTTCGGTCTTGTACCTGCCGCCGAAGGCGAGCGTGTTGGCGTAGGCGAGGCCGGTCTGCGGATTGAACGACATCGGCTCCCAGTTCTTGCCGCCGAGGATCGACGGATAGACGGTCACCTTCTTGCCCTCACGCGCATCCTTCGAGACGTCGGTCTCGATGGGACGTCCGGTCTTCATGTCGATTCCCGTCGCCCAGTTGACCTTCACGTAAGGATTGGCCGCGAGCAGCTTTCCGTTGGTGCGGTCGAGCACGTAGAAGAAGCCGTTGCGGTTGGCGTCCATCAACACCTTGGTCGGCTTGCCCTCGACGTTCATATCGGCGAGGACCATCTCGGCCACGCTGTCATAGTCGAACGGATTGTTGGGCGAGAACTGGTAGTGCCACTTGATCTTGCCGGTCTTGGGATCCATCGCCAGCACGGAGCAGGTGTAGAGGTTGTCGCCCGGGCGTACCGCCGAGTTGAACGGTCCGGGATTGCCGATACCCCAGTAAACCGTGTTCAGCTCGGGATCATAGGAGCCCGTAATCCAGGTCGAGCCACCGCCGAGCTTCCAGGTATCGCCCTTCCAGGTGTCGCCGCCGGGCTCATCCGGAGAGGGGATCGAATGGGTGCGCCACAGGTGCTTGCCCGTTGCGGGATCCCAGCCGTCGATGAAGCCGCGGGTGCCGAACTCGGCGCCGGAGATGCCGGTGATCACGACGCCGTCGGCGACCAGCGGCGCCACCGTCATCGAATAGCCTTCCTTGATATCGGCCGCCTTCTGTCGCCACAGCTCTTTGCCGTCCTTGGCGTCGAGCGCGATCACGTTGGCGTCCAGCGTGGTGCGGAACACCTTGCCCTCATAGAGTGCTGCGCCGCGATTGATGATGCCGCAGCAGACGATGCGCGGCGTTTCGGCAGGATACTCGACCTTGGATTTCCAGATCTGCTTGCCGGTCTTGGCGTCGACCGCCATGGTCGCGTTGTGCGACGTCACGTAGATCACGCCCTGGTACACCAGCGGCTGCGATTCCTCGCTGCGATCGTCGTTGAAAGAGTAGTTCCAGACCGGGACAAGGTTCTTGACGCTGTCCTTGTTGATCTGGTTCAGCGTCGAGAAACGCTGAAGATTGTAGCCCATCCCGTAGTTGAGAACGTTCGATGTATCGGTCGCGCCTTTGACCAGCTGCTCGCTGGTTTGTGCACTTGCACAAGTCGATGCAAGCATGACGAGGCTCGCGGCCATCGCAAAGCGTTTCATCCGTCCCTCCCAATATGCGCGCCTATTGACGCTGCGACAGCAACACTCCGCCCGAATGCAAAACGCGTCAATACGAAAGTCGTAATTGCGATGCCGATATGGTAGGCGGCGCGGGATGCCGTCACCTGACGGAGACCTGACAAAGCAACTCTCACTTGTGCGCAGGCGCTGAAGAAATTCCGCGGCATGGAGCAGAGCGCGTGCGCCACGGCAGCGGTCGCGCCGACGGGTTCTGCAAGTTGTGCGGTGCGCAGGCTGCAATTCGGGACTTGAACCGAGGCTCGCTTGTGGACTTATGTCGTTTCGATCCGGTTCGAATCGGAGCTCTTGGTGAGGGAGGTTTTCATGATATCGCGTCGCTCTGTTGCACTTGCGCTCACGATTGCACTGCTGTCCGGTCCGGCATGGTCGGCCTCCGGCAACGCGGTCAAGACGTTCGATACCGACAATGACGGCACCCTCGATCTTGCCGAGGTGAAGAAGGCGGCGGCGGCGTTGTTCGCCAAGCTCGATCCCGATCACGACGGCACGCTCGACGCCCGCGAATTGCGCGGACGGTTAACAGCGAAAGAACTCGCCGCCGCCGATCCCGATCGCGACGGGACTCTCACGCTCGACGAATATCTCTCGGTGGTGGAGCAGCGCTTCAACGCGGCGAATCCCGACAAGGATGGAACGCTGGATGCGAAGGAGCTGAACTCGCGCGCCGGTCGCGCGCTGCTGCGCTTGTTGCGGTGAGAACCGCGCCGCTTGACTGGGAGCGAAGGCGAGTTGCCCGAGAGAGAAATTTGCAAGCGCGATGCGACAGTTCGCTGTGTCAACGGTGCGATTCCAGACTTGCGCTGTGGCTGACGCAGCCCTAGGTTTTCGCCGGCGCGATGTCGCGCTCAATCCCTTGGGAGTCCCCGAATGGCCTGGAAAGCTCCGAAGATCGTGGAAGTGCCGGTCGGCATGGAAATCAACATGTACGCCTGCGCTTTGCGCAAGTAAGACCACAAGTAAGACTGACGACCTGCCGCGGCTTCGATGGCAACCACCGTCGAAGCCGTGGTAGTGTCGGGGATGCGCGCGAGAGCCCTTACATTCTGGACCATAGCCGCCTGCACCGTCGCGCTCGCGCCGGCATGCGTCCGCGCCGAAGAGGGCTTCGATACCGAACACATCTTCGGCTTCATGATCGGTACCGATGTCGGCAATCCCGGCGAGCGCGAATTCCAGACTCAGACGACAGGCCGATTCGGCAAAGGAGGCGGGACCTATCGCGCCCTCTCGCAGGAGGTCGAGATCGAGATCGTGCCGCTGCCGAACTTTCGCATCGAGGTCGGCGGCACTGCCACCCTGCACGACATCACCGGCGTCCCCGACATCGGCGACCGCCGCCAGTTCAATTTTCAGGGCGCTTCGCTCGACCTGCGCTATCGCCTGCTCGATCGCGAGCGCGCGCCATTCGGGTTGACCGTCGCCGCCGAACTCCATGGCGACCGCATCGACGAGACTTCTGGAGCAAAAGGGCGGATGTACGGTACCGATTTCACGCTCGCCTTCGATCGCGAGCTGATCCCGAACTTCGCCATCGGGGCGCTCAACCTGATCTATCAACCCGAATGGGCGCGTTTCGAAATGGCGGGACTGTCCGAAAAGAGTTCGACCATCGGCGCGGCCTTCGCCGGCCTGGTGCGCGTGCGGCCCGATGTGCTGCTCGGCGGCGAGGTGCGCTACTTCCGGCAGTACGAAGGCATCGGCCTCGGCGAGTTCGCAGGACAGGCGCTCTTCGTCGGTCCGACCGCTTATTTCCAGCTTTCCGAGCGCTCGCGCCTGACCATGAGCTGGAGCATGCAGGCATGGGGCCGGCCGGCCGGATCGGGCGGCAATCTCGACCTCGTCAATTTCGAGCGCCACCAGGCAAGGCTGGTCTTTGGAGTTAATTTCTAGCGCTCGGGGAGAGTTGACAGGCAATTCCCGCTTTATTTCGGGCGGCCGGATTGAAACTTCCCGCTCATCGGAACGTAATCTTTTGTGCTAACTTCATCGCCTCTGCGAGGATCCCGGCATGAATCCGATCGACCTGGTGGTGACTGTGTGTGCGTTGCTCTCGCCAGCGACCTGCGAGGAGCAACATCTGGTGTTCAACTATGCGGGGTCGCCGACGCAATGCGCGATGGCTGCGCCGCCCTATATCGCGCAATGGATTGGTGACCATCCGAAGTGGCAGGCGGTGCGGTGGCGCTGCGAATATCCGCATCCGAACGACAAGGCGTAAAGCCCTGAGCTGCGTTGCCGGTCGCGACTGGCTTAGGTCCTCATCCTGAGGAGCTTGCGAAGCAAGCGTCTCGAAGGATGGCCGCAGGGCGACAGACGGGCCTGCATGGTTCGTGACGCGCGTTCCGCGCTCCTCACCATGAGGGGATAACGCTCGTAACGCAGCCCCCGTTACTTGCTGCAGTCCTTCAGATCCTTGTCGGCGATCGAGAACACCGCATCCGCCTTGATCTCGATGTCGCGCACGATGCATTGCCGCGCATTGGGATAGCTGACCCTGGCGTCGTAGCGGCCGGGCTCGACGCCGGTGATGCGCAGCCGCTCGTCGTGGTCGACCTCCTTGTCTTTGTCGTTCAGGCACTGGTTCGGCCCCCACTCGGTCTTCCCGGCCGGGGAGAGCTGGAAGCCGGAGATCGCCTCCGTCGTCAGATTCCAGAGCCGGATACCCTTGCCCTTGGCCTGGGCGAGCGCCGCGCCCGGCATCGCAACCAACAGGATGCCGATCGCAATCAGCGTACGCCGCATGATGACCCTCCCGCGAAGATGTCGTTGGTCCAATTGACCATGAGTTCTCATTGCGATTCAAGCTGCAACGCCGCGAGCTCGGCCCTGATCTTGCCGAGTTCGGCCTCGCTGCGCTCCGCGCGCGGGATGGCAATCGGCACCTCGCGCACGATGCGCGCCGGTCGCGGCGACAGCAAGAACAGGCGGTCGCCGAGCCGGATCGCGTCATCCAGACTGTGGGTGACGAGCAACGTCATCACCGGACGGCGCGCCACCAGCGTCGCGATCTCGTCGCGCAAACGGCCGGCGAGTGCGTCGTCGAGCGAGGCGAGGGGCTCGTCGAGCACGAGCAGGTCAGGCTCGACGGCAAAGGCGCGAGCGAGCGCGACGCGCCGGGCGAGGCCAAGCGACAGCTCGCCTGGAAAATGACTGCGATGCGCGTCCAGCTCCAGGATCCTGAACAGCTCGGCGAGCTTGGCGTCGGTGACATCGGGTGCCGCAAGCCGCACATTCTGCTCGACCGAGCGCCATGGCAGCAGCCGCGGCTCCTGGAAAACCATACCGATCCGCGCTTCCGGCGGGCGCGAGACGCGTCCCTCGAAATCGCGGTCGAGGCCGAGGATAATGCGCAGCATCGTGCTCTTGCCGCAGCCGGACGGTCCGATCAGCACGCCGACCTCGCCGGATTGAAGCGCGAAGCTGACCGGCGCGAGCACCTCCTGCGTCCCGCCCGCGGCACTCTTGAACCTCTTGCCTGTGATATCGACCTCAAGCCGCACGGGGTCGCCATCGTGTTGCGCGGGCTTCGAACGGTTGCACCAGCGCGGTCTCGATCACGAGCACGACGGCGGCGAAGGTTAGCGAATAGGCCAGCAGCCGCGGCGTGTCGAACAGCTGGAAGGCGACGCCGATCTCGAAGCCGACGCCGTTGGGTCGCCCCAGGAGTTCGGCGACCAGCACGATCTTCCACACCAGCGACAATCCGGAGCGGGCTGAGGCTGCGATATAGGGCGCCAGTTGCGGCAGCACGACGTGGCGGAAAGCGCGCCAGCGCGGCATCGCGAACACGCTCGCCATCTCGTCGAGCGAGCGGTCGAGCGCGCGCGCGCCCTCGCGCAGGGTGACGATGGCGGTCGGCAACTTGTTGATGGCGATCGCCGCGATCGCTGCGGCTTCGGTGAGCCCGGCCCAGATATAGGCCAGCACGATCACGACCAGCGCGGGCAGGTTCAGGAGCAGGATTAGCCAGGGATCGCCGAGCCGGTCGGCGAGCTTCACCCGTCCCATCAGATAGCCGATGGCGCTGCCGAGCGACATCGCCAGCACGAAGGCGAGGCTTACGCGGGCAAGCGTTGCGCCGAGATGCAGGAACAGCGCGCCGCTCGATGCTTCCGCGACGACGACGTCGAGCACGGCGGGCGGGGAGGGCAGCTTCGCGGCGCCGACGAAGAGGGCGGCGATCCACCAGATCGCGAGCAACAGGGCAAACGACAGAAGACGCAGCACCTCACTCCCCGGCAACTGCGTGAAAGAACGT
This sequence comes from Bradyrhizobium sp. WU425, assembly GCF_021052305.1. NCBI lineage: Bacteria > Pseudomonadati > Pseudomonadota > Alphaproteobacteria > Hyphomicrobiales > Nitrobacteraceae > Bradyrhizobium > Bradyrhizobium sp. WU425. Next base: position 2,663,982 of record NZ_CP088089.1, read on the forward strand.
GCCGGGATCGAGCTCGGCAGCCGGGCCGACGAGGTCGCGGCCGCCGGTCTCGGCCAGCACGCGGTAGAGCACGCGCGCGTCCCTTTCTTCGTCATCGATGCTCCGGCGCGGAATGCCGTCGCGATAGCGCTCGCGATAAGTCTTGAGCAGGGTGGCATCGCTCGTGCCGGTGAGCGGTGCGATCTTGTCCCAGGCGGCATCGGAGGTCACCAGCAGCTGCTTGGCCTTGCGGGTCATCGCGATGAAGCGCGCCACCGCATCGCGATGACTTGCCGCCCAGGTTTCGTCGAAGACATAGCCGACCGCGGAGACCGCGCCCTTGGCGCCGAGTTTCGGCAATATGTCCTCGATACCGGCAAGGCGTCTAAAACCCTTGGCCTCCAGCTGTGCGCAGAAATTCCAGAAATTGAGGCTCGCATCCATCTCGCCGTCGAGCGCCTTGGCGGCGAGCAGAGGCGGAGCACCATAGACGATGGTCGCCTCCGATTTCAGGTCGATGCCGTCCTGCTTCATGCGCGCCTGGAGCAGCAGCCAGCTCTTGTCGATGGGACCGCCGCCGACGGCGAGCTTGCGGCCCTTCAAGTCGGCGAGCGACTTGATCGGCGAGGAGGCCGGCACCATCACCGCGCCGAGCGCGCTGGAATAGGGATAGAAGGTGAGCTTGGCGCCAAGCGTGCGCTCGCGAGACACCCACAGCCAGTCGGAGAGGATGATGTCGGCATTGCCGGCGCGCAGCGCGATCTTGCCGGCCTCGGGGCTCGCAAGCTCGGCGACGTCGAGCGACAGGTCGGCCTCCTTGTCGAGGCCGTTGGCGCGGATCGCGGCCAGCTCCCAGGAGAATGTTCCGGTCTTCTGCACCGCAAGGCGAATCGTATCCGCGGCGCGGCCGGGCCCGGTTAGCGTCAGCGCCAGCGCCACCGCGAGCGCCAATGATCCACCAAATGTTCTCATCACGTTGTGAGCCGTTTCCTCTGACAGAAGTGCTTTTCAGGACAATACGCATAGCATAGCTTCCGTCGCAACCAGCGGGAGGACGCTCATGAATCTGGCCGGACAGCTACGACCGATTGTCGCCGCATTGGCGGTGTGGGCTGCGACCGCGCTCGCCGCGCAGGCTGAACAGGCCAATGATTATCCGACGTCGGCGCGTGCCGAGTATGTCTATGGCTGCATGAAGGCGAATGGCGAGAGCCGGCAGGCGATCGAACAATGTTCCTGCTCGATCGACGTGGTGGCCTCGATCGTGTCCTATGAGCGCTACGTTACCGCAGAAACCGCGCTCAGCATGTCCCAGGTCCGCGGCAATCTCGGCGTCCAGTTCCGCACCTCGGAGCAGGCGAACTCGGCCGTGAATGATTTGAGGCGTGCCCAGGCGGAAGCCGAGGTGAGGTGTTTCTGACCGCTTGGTTGTACGACCACCGTATTCGTCATGCCCGGGCTTGTCCCCGGGCATCCACGTCTTGGCGGCACCTAAGATCGTGGATGGCCGGGACAAGCCCGGCCATGACGACCGGGAGCCTCACGTCCCCGGCTTCTCCACGTCCCACTCGTTCCGGAACACGTGTCCGTCCGTGTCCTTGGCTTCCGCGCGAAAACGCCTGGCGCCGTTGGATACATAGGTGAAGCGCAGATTTGGATCTTCCGAGATCGAGATGCCGCCTTCCATCGACAGCACGGGGCTGTCGTCCTGCGTCAGCTTGAGCTGGTTGATGAAGAAGGCGGGAATGTAGAGCTGTGTGACCTGGTCCATCTGCAGGCCGGAATTGTTGGGATGGCCGATCATGATCTGCGCTTCCCGCATGCGGCTCGCCGGGGCCTCCTCGCGCGCGAATTGGCGGTAGCGCATCTGGCCGAGCCGGTTCTGGGCCTCCTCGGCATTCTTCCCTGCTGGTGCCGAGCAGCCGCCGGAGGCCTTCACGTAGACTTTCGAGACATAGAGCTGGCCATCGCTGAGCTCGGCCACCGCATGAACGTCGGTGTAATTGTTGACGCGCACGCGGGTCGAGATTTCAGTGACGTTGGCATCCGGTCCGAGCTCGAACTTCGCCGCCATCGGCGCGGGATTACGATCGATCACCAGCGTGATCGAACGGATGCGGCGGGCATCGCCGGGCGAGAGCTTGCTGCGCAGGGTCACCGGCACGATGGCCGCGTCTTCGGCACGATACGGCATCTCGATTCCAATGACATTGCCGCCGTCATTCATCGGACGGCTGCTGAAGATGTTCTGCACCAGGCCCGGCCAGGGATCGTAAGCCTCTTCCGCCTGCGCCGGCACGGCGAATGCAATGCCGAGGAGCAGGGCGATCAGAGGCAGTCGGCGCGTGCATCCCGTCATGGTCATGGTCCCGCGGACGAAGCAACGTTTCACGCATCGTAGCGCGTCCGCTACTCCCATTCAATTTCCGAAAATGCTGCGGTTGCGTTGCGGGCGTTGTAGTCGTCGAACAGCTCCCAGTGCGGCCGTTCCGAGGCGGCGGCCCTGTCTGCAGCGGTTCGGATCGGCTCGCCCTTCTTGTTCGACGCCCGGATGTCCGCCAGCAGTGCCGTCAGATAGCGCCGTTCATCGGTCAGCGCGGCAGGCCATTCACTCACAGGTCCGTGACCGGGAACGACGCGCTGCGCCGGAATGCTCTCGAGTTCCGCGAGGATGCGAAGCCAGCCGCGAATGCTGCCGTCCATCACCGGAATATGGCGGAGGAAGATGAGGTCGCCAGTGAACAGCGTCTTCGTCATCTCATCGAACACGGTCAGGTCATTGTCGCTGTGCCCGGCCGGCCAAGCCCGCAGGTTGAGGCGGCGCGCACCGAGATCGAGCATCAGGGTGTCCGTGACGAGCATTGTGGGCGGCACGATTTTCACGGGAGATATCAATTCGTCGCCCATGATGCGCCTAAAATTGTCGAGATAGTACGGCCCACGGGCAGCGAGCGCCCGCGGCAATCGGCTGTGACCGACGAAAATGGTGTCCCCGGCGACGAAAGCCGCATTGCCGAAAACATGGTCGGGATGGCCGTGGGTATTGATGACGTAGCGGATCGGCTTGCTGGTGCGGGCCCGCACCGCCGCCAGCAGCGCCTCGCCCTCGCGAACGCTACCGCCGGTATCAATCACGGCCACCGCATCTTCGCCCACGATGAAGCCGACATTGGCGATGTCGCCCTCGTTCTCGCGGGTCATCAGGGCGATGGTCCCGGAGTGTACGAAGATTCCCGGCGCGACTTCGCTCACAGGCAATTCGGCCGCTGCGGCGCATGCTAGCGTCGCTGTTACCAGGGACAAGGCTGCGATCACGAGAGCGATGCGAGACACTTTTCAGCCTCAGTTCAAAGGTTGCGCGCATTGCACTGCAACAAAGAAAGCCAGCACAAAGTCTGGCAAAACATGGCGCGTCATGCGTTGCATGGCTAGCATTCAAACAAGCCTAGGAGGAAGCGCGATGACGGAGGCCGGACGACATCGTCGCTGGTTGCTTTCACTGAGTATCCTGGTTGCGTCTTGCGCGTTCGGCGACGTCGCCATAGCGCAGACCAACGAGACGGGTGACCTCTCGTTCGAGCTGGTCGACCCCAAGGTGCTACGCGTCTGTTCCGACCCGCGCAATCTGCCGTTCTCGAATGAGAAGGGCGAGGGGTTCGAGAACAAGCTTGCCGAGCTGTTTGCGGACAAGCTCCAGAAGAAGCTCGACTATGTCTTTTTTCCGCAAGCCACCGGCTTCGTGCGCATGACGCTCGGCTCGCATCGCTGCGACGTCATCATGGGCTTCCCCCAAGGCGATGACCTCGTGCAAGGCACCAATCCCTACTACCGCACGAGCTATGCCTTGGTCGCGAAAGCAGGTAGCGGGCTGGAGGAGGTCGACACGCTGGAGGATGCCAGGCTCAAGGGCAAGCATGTCGGCATCGTCGCCGGCACGCCGCCTGCGACCAACATGGCCATTGCGGGACTGATGGGTGATGCAAAGCCCTATCCGCTCATGATCGACACGCGCTACGACAATTCGGCGCAGGCAATGATCGATGATCTCACGGCGGGCAAGATCGACGCCGGCGTGCTGTGGGGACCGATGGCAGGGTTCTACGCGAAGAAGGCGGGGTCGCTTCATGTCACGCCGCTGGTGAAGGAAACCACCGGGCCAAAACTGGTCTATCGCATCGGCATGGGCGTGCGTGGCGCCGACCAGAACTGGAAGCGGCAGCTCAACAAGCTGATCCAGGAGAACCAGGGCGAGATCAACAATATCCTGCTCGATTTCGGCGTGCCGCTGCTGGACGAGAATGATCGGCCGCTCGGCGCGGAGACGGCCAAGAAGGCACCATGAGGCAGACGCCATGAGGCGGCACCTTGCCGCCGGGCTGGTCGCCGCCGTGCTGGTGGCGCAGGTCGTTGCGCAGCAGCAGGAGCCGTTCGAGCCCGAGGGCTATCGCACCGACAACTACCGCGCGCCCGTGCCGGCGACGCTCGGCGGCGCGCGCGTGCTGTCGACGTCAGAAGCCGAGGCGATCTGGCAGGCGAAGAGCGGCGCCTTCATCGACGTGCTGCCGCGCGCGCCGAAGCCGAAGAACCTTCCCGCGGGTACCGTTTGGCGCGAGGCGCCGCGCAAAAATATTCCGGGCAGCATCTGGCTGCCGGATACCGGCTACGGCACGCTGCCGCCCGCCATGGACGACTATTTCCAGCGCGGCCTGGCGCGTGCATCACACGGCGATAAGACCGCGCTGCTCGTGATCTATTGCCTGGCCGATTGCTGGATGTCCTGGAACGCCGCCAAGCGCGCGCACGCGTATGGCTACTCCAACATCGCCTGGTATCCCGATGGCACCGACGGCTGGGAGCGTGCAAAGCTTCCGACCGAGGAGGCGCAGCCCGAGCCGCGGCCGGAGCAATAGGCAAGAGATCGTCATGCCTGGGCTTGTCCCGGGCATCCACGTTCTTCGTGCCTCGTGGCTGTGCGTGGATGGCCGAGACAAGCCCGGCCATGACGCCCTGTCGCACGTGGGAAGAGGCGAGGAAAAGCTTACTGCTTCTGCAACTTCGTCAGCGTGCCCGTCCCGTTATTGTCGGTCGCAGAGTAGCTCACCCTGTCGCCGGCGTGGACGGCGTCGAGCATCGCGGCATCCTTGGCCTTGTACTCCTGGAGCGCGCCGGCGCCGCCTGCGCTGCCGCCGACTGTGCCCTTCTGCGTCTGCTGGATCGAAATCGTGCTGTTGAGCCGATCTATCCGTGTGACCATTCCGGTCAGATCGTCAGCGAATGCGCTGCTTGCGAGCATGCTGATGGCTGCAGCGCCTGCGAGGATGAATTTCGTGGTTCCCATCGAGGCCTCCCGATGCCTTGGATTACCCGTCGACAAGACATCCTAGACCGATTTGGTTCCGGCATATAGCACGGCGGCAGGTTAATGATCGCCATGGAGGCGCGGGAACCGGCCGCAAGCGGTCAATGAGGCTGACTCTATTCCATTTCCTGCTGGATCACGCGTCCAAGCGCAAACAGCCGCTGGTCGATGGTGGTGGGAACCTCGCAGACGAATCGCACCACCTTGTGGCGGTCCTCGAAAATGCGAGTCTTCCAGATCAGCTCGTTGCTGAGCGCATCGACCTTAGCCTCGTCGCGCGGCGTGGCGCCTTGGAGCGCCTGAAGCTGGACGCTCTCCTCGCGGATCTTGTCGGCGGCTTCGCGCTGCTTGCGGCTGACGCGTTCCAGCCCGCTCATGACCTGCGAGCGCTGAGCGTTGAGCGTGTCGAACAGGCCTGCGAACAGCAGTTTTGCGTTCGTGGTCTTGTCGGCCGCGGAGCCCGCCAAAAACTCCTTCACCAACTTCTCGCCCTCGTCCAGCGGCGTCTTGCGTGCCGACAGTTTGGCGACCAGCGCGCTGACCTTGGCGTCGTCCTTCCATTTGTTCTGCACGTCGTCGAGCGGAGGACCAGCCCATACGGCGGCGAGCGAAATTTCCGGCACTTTGGCCTGAGTGCAGGGCCAATCCGGATAGCGCGGGTCGGCCGCGCGTGCCGCCGTGCTCGCGGCTGCGAGCATCAGAGCGGCCATGGCCAGAACCCGAACCGTCATCCTTCGCCTCCCGCAGGCCCCCGTCGCGCCAGCCCGCGCGAGGGATCATAGGCCAGAATCGCGCCGATCATGAAGGCGATTGTGCAGGTCGCGACCACCGCCAGCGAGATCCAGTTGATCTGTCCGTACAGCGCGAAGCGGATCAGCTCGACCGCATGGGTGAACGGATTGGCCTCGCAAACATAGTAGAGATATGGGCTGCCCTCCTGCACCCGCCAGAGCGGGTAGAGTGCCGATGAAGCGAAGAACATCGGGAAAATGACAAAATTCATCACGCCGGCAAAGTTCTCCAGCTGCTTGATGCCGGAGGAGATCAGCATGCCGAGCGAGCCCAGCATCAGTCCGGACAGGATCAGTGCCGGCAGCACGGTGAGATAGCCTGACAGAGGAGGGGTGATGTCCCAGAACCAGGCGATCAGCAGGAACGCATAGACCTGGAGCAGCGACACCGCGGTGCCCGCGAGCAGCTTGCAGAACAACAGGTAGCCGCGCGGCAGTGGGCTCACCAGCAGCGTGCGCATGTTCCCCATCTCACGGTCATAGACCATCGAGAGCGAGGACTGCATGCCGTTGAAGAGCTGGATCATGGCCATCAGCCCCGGCGCGATGAAGACCTCGTAGAGGATGTAGGTCTCGTAGGGCGGGATGATGGAGATGCCGAGCACTTGGCGGAAACCGGCGGCGAAGATGAACAGCCAGACCAGCGGCCGCACCAGCGCCGAGACGAACCGCTCGCGCTGGTGCAGGAAGCGCAGTCCCTCGCGCCAGACAATGCCCGTGAGGCAGGTCATGTATTCGGCGGCCGAGAAGCCGCGCTGCGCCTCGCGCGTGGTGATGCTGCTCATGCGCCGCCGCCCGGCAGGGTCTGCGCGCCGGTCAGGCGCATGAAGGCGGTGTTGACGTCCTGCGCGCCGGCTTCCGCGACGACGCGGCTCATCGGTCCCTGCGCCAGCACCTTGCCCTGATGCAGCACCACGAGATCGTCACCGGCCATGATTTCGTCGAACAGATGCGTGGCCCAGAGTACGCCGATGCCTTGCTCGCTCACGAGCTGGCGCACATGGCTGATGATGTCGGCGCGCGCCTTGACGTCGAGGCCGACGGTCGGCTCGTCCAGCAAGAGCAGGCGCGGCCGGTGCAGCAGCGCCCGGGCGATCTCCAGCCGCCGCATCTGCCCGCCCGAGAGATCGCGCACCTTGCTGCCGGCGCGCTCGGTAAGCCCGATGCGACCGAGCAGCTCGGCGGCTCGAGCGCCGGCTTCGCGGCGGCTGATGCCGTGGAGTGCGGCGTGATAGAGCAGGTTCTGCGTCAGCGACAGATCGAGATCGAGCGTGCGCGGCTGGAACACGACGCCGAGCAACCGCAGCGCCTCGCCGGGACTCTTGCTGATGTCATGGCCGAAAATGCCGACGCGGCCGGACTGGATGCCGAACAGGCGCGTGATGAGCGAGAACAGCGTGCTCTTGCCCGCCCCGTTGAGGCCAAGCAGGGCCGTGAAGCTCGCGGGCTGCACGTTGAAGGACACGTCCATCAGCGCGCGGCGCGGTCCATAGGCGTGGCTGACGTCGTCGATCGATAGCGCGGGCACGGTCGCCGGATCGGGCCTTGGTGTTTCGCGTTGTTCGGCGATGGGAACAGGGCTGGTCATGGCGCGATCGTGATACCCCAGGGCAGTTCGCCCACTTGAATGGTCTTGATCACCTTTTGCGCGGCGACGTCGATGACGGAGACGTCGTTCGAGACGCCATTGGTGGTGAGCAGAAATTTTTCGTCCGGCGTGAATGCCATGTGCCAGACCCGCTGTCCCACCAGCAGATATTTCGTCACCTTGCGCGAGGCGGTATCGACCACGGCGACGCGATTGGCGGGACCGAGCGCGATGAAGGCGGTCTTGTCGTCCCGGGTCATGCCGATGCCAACGGGCTGGATCGCCTCTTTCCTCAACCCCGGAATCTCGAAATTGATCTTGCCGGTCACCTCGTGCTTTCCGGGGTCGATGATCGAGACGGTGCCGCCGATCTCCGAGGACACCCACAATTCGGAAGCGTCGTGCTTGAATTCGGCAAAGCGCGGTCGCGCGTCGACCAGCACGTTGGCGACGATCTGGCGCGACGACGTGTCGATGAAATGCGCCATGTTGGTGGTCTCGGACGTGTTGATCAGCGTCTTGCCGTCCGGGCTGATGGTCATGCCCTCGGGCTCGACGCCGACCTGGATGTCGCCAAGGCGAGCGCGCTTCTCGAGGTCGATCACGGTCACTGTGTTGTCGTTCTCGTTGGCGACATAGAGGACCTTGCCGGCGGCATCCTGGGCGAACAATTCAGGGTCGGGACCGGAGGGCAGGCTGTCCACCACGGTTTGCGTCTTCGCGTCGATCATCTGGATCGTGTCGTCGTCGCCGACCGCGACCATCACGAACTTTCCGTCGCGCGTGAAGTCGATGCCACGCGGGCGCTGGCCGACCTTGATGGTCTTGGTCACCGTCCAGCTTTCGGTATCGATCACCGACACCGTGTTGCTCTTCTCGTTCGAGACATAGGCGATGAACGCATGCGCCGGCGCTGCCGCCAGCGCCAATCCGGACAGCAACCCAACACGCCACGCGCGGAACGTCCAAGTCCTCACTTTAATGTCCTCACTTCAGCTTGCATTTGCTCTCCGGGCGGTCATAGCCGAGCGTGTCGAGCTCGGAGACCTGGTGCAGGAAACCTTCTTGCGGCGACACCGACACCACCATGCGGCCATCGACCAGCAGGATCGGCTGGCGCAGCTGCAGGTTCCAGTCGCGCAAGGTCAGCTTCGTGCCCTTGAAGGCGGCGACCGAGAACTCCGGGCCCTTGATGAAATCGGTGACCTTCTTGACCTCGCCGGAATTGGTGCGCGACGTGGCCTCTCCGATCATGCGCACGGCGGTCCACGCCTGCATGTCGAGCGCAGTCATCCGCCGCGCGTTGAGCTTGACGAAGCGGTTCTGCATCTGGATCGCGCCCCACTGGTCCTGCGCAGCGTCCCAGCTCCGCGGCACGAGGCCGGCCGAGCCCGCGACAGGCCGTGGATCCCAGGTGCGATAGGGCAGGTAGGCGCCGAACACCTCGCTCTCGTCAGCGGCGACCAGTACATCATAGGCCGGAGCTTGTTGCGTGAACACCGGCATCTGCCGCTGGATCAGCGTCACGCCGGAGTCCGTGCGGCGCGCGCCGCCTTTGTCTTCGAAGCTGCGCTCCTGCACGATCTTGGCGCCGAACCGCGTCGCGGTGCGCCGGAGCGCATCGGCGAACAGTCTGTCCTCGTCATGCGAGCCAACCACGAGCAGCCAGCGCTTCCATTGCTTCCACACCAGATACTGACCGAGCGCATCGGCCAGCATTGCGCGCGTCGGCGCGGTGTGGATGACGTTGGCACGGCAATCGGCCTCGCGCAGCCGCTCGTCGATCGCGCCGGCGTTGAACAGCAACGTGCCGCGCTCGCGCAGGGCGTCGGCGACCTTCAGCAGCGTGTCGGCCGGCAGGTCGGCGATGATGAAGCCGTTGCGTGCGGCGAGCTCTGTCGCGGCCTGCACGGCATCTTCGCCCTCCTTGATACGACGCTCCTCCAGCGCAAATCGCTGGTTGAGGAATTTGCCGGTAGTGTTGTTGTCCTCGATGGCCAGGCGTGCGCCGGCGACGCCGTCATTCTCCGCGGGCTGCTCGACCAGCGACAGCGTTGATCTGGTGCCGGCGATTCCGAGATAGCCGACGCCGATCATGACAGGGTCGGCTGCGAGCGCACTCGTCGCAGCAAAACCCAGGCAGATCAGGCCGACCAACCATCGGATCATGTTTCCTCCAGATGTTCTCCCCGGCTTGACCGCCGATGGAGAATTGTCTCTGCTAAAGCATGACCGATTTGTCAGGGCATGCAACCCCGCATTTCGTCCTCACGCCGCCACGCCGGGAATCACGATCATGCGAGCGCTGATATGTTTCGCCGCTTTGCTGTTGACGGGCTCGGCCGCATTCGCCGATCCGCCGAAACTCGCGGTGTTCGATTTCGAACTGATCGACACCAGCCTGCCTGGCGAGTTCTACGGCTCCAAGCCCGAGGAAGCGCGGCTCGACCTCATCAGCGAGCAGTTGCGCAAGGCACTGGTTGAGTCAGGCAAGTTCCAGCTGCTCGATATCGCGCCGGTCCGGGACGCGGCCCGTCACGCCAATCTGCAGGCCTGCGGCGGCTGCGACCTCAAGCTTGCCGGGCAGCTGGGTGCCGATTTGGAAATCACCGGCATGGTGCAGAAGGTCTCGAACCTGATCATCAATCTGAACATCTACCTGCGCGACGTGAAGACCGGCAACATGATCACGGCCGCCAGCGCCGATATGCGCGGCAACACCGATGAATCCTGGACGCGCACGATGAGCTATCTGATCCGCAACCGCTTGCTGGCGCCGAACTACGGCAAGCCGTGAGGGAGATATTTACCCCTTCAATCGCTCCGCATGCCAGTGCAGGTGATCGCCCATGAAGGTCGAGATGAAGTAATAGCTGTGGTCGTAGCCCGCCTGCCGCCGCAGCGTCAGCGGAATGTTGGCCTTGGCACAGGCCGCCTGCAGCAATTCAGGACGAAGCTGCTCTTTCAAAAAGTTATCGGCCTCGCCGACGTCGACGAGGAAGCCTGAAAACTTCGCGCCGTCCTCGATCAGCGCCACCGTGTCGTGGCTGCGCCAAATGTCCTTGTTCGGCCCGAGATAGCCGGTCAACGCCTTGATGCCCCAGGGCACGAGCGACGGCGCGACGATCGGCGCAAAGGCGCTGGCCGCGCGAAAACGGTGCGGGTTGCGCAGCGCGACCGTCAGCGCGCCATGGCCGCCCATCGAATGGCCCATCACCGATTGGCGCTTCGCATCGACCGGAAAATTTTCCGCCACGAGTTTCGGCAGTTCGTCGGTGACGTAGCTCCACATGCGATAATTGCTTGAAAACGGCGCTTCCGTCGCGTCGACATAGAAGCCGGCGCCAAGACCGAAATCATAGGCATTATTGGCATCGCCGGGCACGTCGGGGCCTCGCGGGCTGGTGTCGGGCGCGACGAAGATCAAGCCGAGCTCGGCGCAGGCTTTGCGGAATTCGCCCTTCTCGGTGACGTTGGCGTGCGTGCAGGTGAGGCCGGAGAGATACCAGACCACAGGCAGCTTGGCGCCCTGTGCGTGCGGGGGAACATAGACCGAGAACGTCATGTCGGTTCCGGTCGCCTGGCTGGCATGGCGATACACGCCCTGCACGCCGCCATAGGATGTATTGGTCGAGACAGTCTGGATCGTCATGCCGTTATGCTCCGTGGCATCAAACCACATCAGGATTGCAACGCTTGTGTGACCGAATTCGCGGCGGCCGTCAGGCCACGCCGCTGTCGATCGCCAGCCGCACCAGCTCGACAGAGGTTTTCACCCCGAGCTTCTGGCGCATGATGGACGAGGTGTTGGCGACAGTCTTGTAGGACGACTGCACCAGCCAGGCGATCTCGGATAGGCTCTTTCCGGCGCTGAGCAGCCGCAAAATCTCCATCTCGCGCGCGTTCAGCTTCGACAGCGGGCTTTGCGCCAGCGCGGGTCCCGCAAAGGCGATGCTGCGCGCGATCGCGCTCGGCAGATAGGTGCCGCCGCCGCCGACGGTGCGAATCGCCTCGACGAGATCGTCGGGGTCACCGGTCTTGGAGACATAGCCCTTGGCGCCGCACTCGATCGCCCGCGCGGCAAAAGCAGGGTCGTCGTTCATGCTGAACATGATGATCCGGGCCTCGGGCGCGCGCTCGAGGATGCGGCGCGCGAGCTCGAAGCCGGACACGGTCGGCAGGTTGATGTCGATGATCGAGAGGTCGGGGCGCTCGACGATGAAGACGCACTCGCCGTCTTCGGCGTCGGCGGCCTCCAAAATCTCGATCTCGCCCTCGTCCGCCAGCACGGCACGGCAGCCGGAGGCGACGATGGGATGATCGTCGACGATCAAAATGCGCATAGGCGTTCCTCGCGACAGCGTCTTGGCCTGTTTCGCGCCCGGCCGGGATTGCTGTACGCTTTCGATTAGATATCGGGCGCTTCGCCTCTGTCAACGTTATCGGACAAGGGGCAGGCCAATCCTTCGCGGGGGCACGGGCGATACCAATGTGGCAAAATCTATCCTTGCGCGGGCGCATCAACCTGCTGCTGGCGCTGCTGCTGGCGCTGGGACTCGCCGTGAATATCGGCCGCCAGGTCGCGGAAGCCGGGCCGCGCGTGCAGGCCGAGGACCAGAGCGTGATCCGGCTCGCGCGCGAATTCATCGAGATGATCGTTGCGGATCTCAACGAGGCGCCCGATCCGGATGCCAGGCTGAACCAGATCGCACGCGACCTCAGCCGCCTGCGCCATGTCAGCATCGCGCTTCGGGACGAAGCCGGCCGTCCGCTGACGCAGCCCCGGACCGACGCCGATGACGACACCCGCGCGCCGCCGGCCTGGTTCGTCAGCCTGGTTCATCCCGAGCAGACCGCGGTGAGCGTGCCCGTCTCGATCCATGGCAAGCCGGGTTCGCTGCTGATCACCTCCCATCCCGATGACGAGATCGCCGAGATCTGGGACGCCATCGTGACCCAGCTCGAGGTCGGCTCGGTGATCGCGCTGGCGCTGTTCCTGGTGATGATGAATGTGATCGGCCGGGCATTGGCGCCGCTCCAATCCCTTGCGGACGTGATGGCCGAGCTCGAAGACGGGCGTTATCAGGCGCGCGTCGCGCCGGGCGGCGCGCCGGAACTCGCCGCGATCTGCACCAAGCTCAACCATCTTGCGGCAACGCTCAGTGACGCCATCGAGGACAAGCGGCGCCTCGCCGAGCGAACGGTGTCGCTCCAGGACGTCGAGCGCAAGGAGATCGCGCGCGAGCTCCATGACGAGTTCGGGCCATACTTGTTCTCGCTACGCGCGCATGCCAGCGCGCTGGCGAAGCAGGCGGACGGACGCGCCCCGAATGCGGAGGCCGTGCGAAAACACGGCAGTGCCATGCTGGAGCAGATCAACGCGCTTCAGCAGTTCAATCGCCGCGTGCTGGAGCGCCTCCGGCCAGTCGGCCTGGCCGAGCTCGGCCTGCGCCAGGCGCTGGAATCGCTGTCGCGGCTGTGGCGGGAGTCGCATCCCGATGTCACCATCGAGACCGTGATCTCGCCGGCGCTTGGCGTCACCGGGGAGACCGCCGACCTCACCATCTACCGCATCGTGCAGGAGGCGCTCACCAACGTGTTCCGCCACGCCGGCGCGACCTCGGTTAACGTCGTCATCGAGCCGGTGGCGGAGGCGGCAAGCGACGGCCGCAGCTGTGCCCGGGTGCGGGTCAGCGACAATGGCCGCGGCATGGAGCCCGGCCAAAAGCTCGGCTTCGGGCTCGTCGGCATGCGCGAGCGGATTCTCGCGCTGGGCGGCACGCTCAACGTCGTCTCGGGTGACGGTGGTCTGACCGTAGAGGCCCTGGTCCCGACGGCAGCGGCCTGATCGCGTCGGGAAAAATTCCCGATTTGGTCGGGAAAATTGGTGCGATACGGCCCGACCTTTTGTGGCTGGCGCACGCATTCCTGCCGATTACACTCGTCTCGACCAACCGGGGAAGATCAAAACAGTCGGTGGTCACGGATGGGAAGGCTGGGATGGGCGATCGTGTTTGGTTCAAGCGTTTTCGGTTCAAGCCTATTGGGTTCAAGCCTCTTGGGTTCAATCGTCGTTTGTTGATCGCCTTGGTTTCGACCGGGCTGCTCTCCGTCTTCGCGATCCCCGCGGGGGCCGCGCAGGACGAGGAAACCAACGTCCAGAACCTGCCGCCGGTCGAGGTGACGGCGCCGCCGCGGTCAACGGCGCGGCGCACCGCGTCATCGCGTCCGGTCGCGCACATCGGAGCGCCGTCATCCGCCAGCCCCAAGACGCGCCTCTACGTCTATCCGACCGCGCCGGGTACCGGCAGAGGTCTTGACGTCGACAAGGTCCCCTCGGCGATCAACGCCGTCGACGCCAGCCAGATCAAGCGCACCGGCTCGCTGAACATCACCGACGCGCTTCGCGACAACATCGCCGGCGTCAACGTCAGCGAGGTTACCGGCAATCCATTTCAGCCGGATGTCGAATTCCGCGGCTTCGTTGCCTCGCCGGTGACGGGCACGCCGCAAGGCCTCGCTGTGTATCAGAACGGGGTTCGCATCAACGAGGCCTTCTCCGACGCCGTCAACTGGGACCTGATCCCGACCGCGGCGATCCGGTCGGTGACGCTCGTGACCAACAATCCCGCCTTCGGCCTCAACGCGCTGGGCGGCGCGATCAATTTGCAAATGAAGGACGGTTTTACCTATCAGGGCGCGGAGCTTGATCTCATGGGCGGCTCGTTCGGCCGCATTCAGGGCTCGGCGCAATGGGGCAAGACGGTCGACAAGAACTACGGCGTCTATGCCGCGCTCGAAGGCCTGCACGACAACGGCTTCCGCAATTTCTCCCAATCGGACGTGCGGCGCTTCTACGGCGACGTCGGTTACAAGGCGGGCGACAGCGAATTCCACGCCAACATGGGCGTCGCCAAGAACGATTTCGGCGCCAACGCCACCGTTCCCGCCGAGCTGCTCGACAAATATTGGGGCGCGACCTACACGACCCCGCAGACCACTTCCAACCGCGTCGGCTATCTCAACCTGACGGGCAAGGTCGATGCGACGCCGACCTGGACGCTCGAAGGCACCGCGCATGTGCGCAGGTACGAGCAGAAGCTCGTCGACGGCAATCCGACCGACGCGCAGGAATGCACTGACCCGGGGCTCGCTGGGCTTCTTTGCTTCGGCGACGGCGCCACACCGGCAAACGGCGTGAACGGCCTGCCGCTTGCCAATCCTTTCGCGTCCGGGACCATCCTCGGCGAGATCGACCGGAGCTCGATACGTTCGACCACCTTCGGCGTGTCGGGGCAGGCCACCAACACCGACCAGCTGTTCGGCCACGACAACCGCTTCGTGATGGGCGCGACCTATGACGCCAGTGTCACGCGCTATAACGCCACCGCCGAAATCGGCACGATCGGAGAAAGCTACGTCGTCAGCGGCGGCGGCCTCTTCCTGGGGCCGACTGGCGTACCTGATACCGTTGCCGGCCCTGTCTCGCTGCGGACCGTCAATCAATATAACGGCCTCTACGCAATGGACACGTTCAATATCACGGACGCCTTCGCCGTCACCGGCGGCGGCCGGTTCAACGTCGCGCGCATCACGCTGGAGGATCAGCTCGGGACCGATCTCAACGGCGATCACACCTTCACCCGCTTCAATCCGGTAATCGGCGGCACCTACAAGATCACGCCGGAGCTGACGGCTTATGCCGGCTATTCCGAGGCCAACCGCGTTCCGACGCCGCTCGAGCTCGGCTGTTCGGATCCAGCCCGTCCCTGTCTGATTGCCGCGTTTCTCGTCTCCGATCCACCATTGAAGCAGGTCGTGTCCAAGACCGTGGAAGCGGGCCTGCGCGGCAGCAGGGAGCTGAACATCGGCACGCTCGGCTGGAAAATCGGCGGCTTCCGCGCCACCAATTACGACGACATCGTCGCCGTTCCCGCAGTCGGCCGCACCGGCTTCGGCTATTTCTCCAACGTCGGCCGTACCAGGCGTCAGGGGCTCGAAGCTGAGGTCAACATCAAGTCGCCCACGCTTCAGTTTCAGGCGAGCTACGCGTTCGTCGACGCACGCTATCTCGACGCTTTTGCGCTCGGTTCCGAAAGCCCGTTCAGGGATACTGTCACCGAGACCATTCAGGTGCTACCCGGCAACCAGCTCCCCGCGATCCCGCGCCATCGCGTCAAGGTCGGCATCGACTATGCCGTCACCGACGTGTGGAAGGTCGGCGGCAACGCGCTGTTCGTCTCCAGCCAATATCTGGTCGGCGACGAGTCCAACCAATATACGAAGCTGCCGTCCTACACCGTGTTCAACCTGCACACGTCCTACCAGGTGACCAAGAACGTCCAGCTCTACGGCAAGATCGACAATATCTTCGACAGGCGCTACGCGACCTACGGACAGTTCTTCGACCGCGAAGCCGTGCCCAACTTCACCAATGGCGGTGCCGAGTTCACCGACCCGCGCTCGCTCAGCCCGGCAAGGCCGCGTGCGTTCTATGCGGGGATGCGGGTGACGTTCTGATCTTGGCTCGGTAAGCTCGGGGGTGGCGCCGCCCGGCATGGCGTGTCACGCCGGCTCTGCTCTACCTCAAGCCGATTGACTCATTGTTCATGTTTTGTTCTTATGCTGCTCGTCCAGCCAAGGGAGCGAGCCATGGACAACCGCATCGACGAAATCCGCAGGATCATCAGGGCGTTACGCGTCAGCATGCGTGAGGCCGAGGCGATCATGCATGAGCAGATCAACAGGGACGAGGACTGCAGCTTCGTCGCAGGCGAAGTCATGAAGATGCGCACGGTAATGAGCGGGCTGGTTCAGGAGCGGGCCGCGCTCGGAGACACCGACCCGATCGTCGTCGCCAGCCTGTTCGTTCCCCGCCGTCGGCCGATGCCATCGCGCGTCGGTGTTGAGAAGCGCCGCCTTGTTCCGCCACGAGAGATGGCACGAGCATGAAGGGGGAGAGGCCGACCTACTTCTCCGACATGCAGGAGCCGCCGGAATTTCTGAAGGCGCTTCATCATGCGCGGCGCCTGTCTTGCCTTGAGGGTTGGTGCCGCATGCACATCGAGGCCATCCAGGTTGCGATTGATCAGTACGCGGAGGCGGCTCTCGGTAACCGGGAGTTCTTCCTCAATAAGCCGCACAGCATCGGTGGAAGTCGCAGCGGCGGCGACGTGCCGTGACAGCGGTGCGTGTCAGCGTATCGACCTTTTGACATCTCCGATGATCCCGCCCGCCGGCGAAGCTTGGCGTCGCGTTGTTTTTACCGATCGGAAACCATAGCGAATGATCCTAAAATTGTAACGAAACTGTTCGGCTGTCTCTGCGTCGGTTCGTCGGAGGGCCCGTCCGATGACAGAGCACCAGTTGAGAGAGCAGGAATTCCAGATCGCGCGGTACCGGCATTTGGAGCGCGAAGTGACCGATCCACTTGCCGCCTGTCTGCTTCACAGCATCATTGAAGACCTGGAGGCCGAGCTGCGCAGGAATAGCCCGGATTGGCACGGGCCGCGCGATTAACGCTTTGTTAGCGCTGATCGTGTCGATGATGCGCGAGGAAATACCAGGGGAGACTGCTCCCATGTTGAAGGACGGCACCTACGCCGCCTGGTACAAGACGCCGCTCGATCAGGGGACCGGGATCGTCCATATCGCAGACGGACAGATCTGGGGCTGCGACAGCCTGATGACCTATCACGGCTCTTGCAAGGTCGACGGCGATCGCTTCACCGCCACCGTGTCGACGAAGCGCCATACCGACGGACGCGCAACCGTGTTCGGCGTCGACGATGAGCTCACGCTGGACATCGAGGGAAACTGCCCGGGCAAGGTGGCGACCTACACGGCGACGGCAGCGCAAGCGCCGGGAATGATCCTCCAGGGTACGCTGATTCTGACGGAACAGCAGGCGCCCGCACCTGAACGAACCGGGCAGATGCCGCCGTTCAATCCCGACAAGCTGCCAAAGTTGCCGAAGCGCTCGCGCTGATCGCGGAAGCCCGCGCGCCACCGCGGCGGAAGGACCTCATGTCTGCTCCCGACCCAGGCAGACATTCCGCAATCCAGGCTCGCCAAGCAACGAGAACGGTCCCGTCGTTGGTCATGGCAACACCGAGCCAATTCATCCGCGCTGGATTCCCGCCGTCATCAAGCGATCACTGCGAATACGAAAGCTGATCTTCCGTGACGACTCGCTCGATTTTCTCCGACTTGCACTTGATGCGGTATCGGAGACGTCCATCGGACTCGATGGGCATATGCTGGACGATGGTGTAAATCATCGGTGGCTCAGTTGCGGCACGTCCTTGTGGGCCTTGGGGCTGGTGGCGAACGTCTTCATTCAGCTTGTAGGCATACGACATATATCTACCTCGAATTCACGGTGGCTCTGACGCGGGTCAGTCATTGTATCCCTGGCAGGACAGGCGCTTGGTCAAGCGGAAGAGGTTACCACAGTCTGATGCGGTCAAACCGCGTCATAAGTCAGTCGTTCTCTTGCTTGACCGGTGCAGACAGACAATCGCCCAGAGCGGAGCGGCGATGGCTGCAGCATACGCCATATTTGCGAAGTTTGGTCGTAATTTCCGAGCGGTATATGGCATTCTGTGAGCCTACGGGCCCTCGTATCGAGGGAACTGACAACTTCCTTGCCGGATTGGGCTGGAATTCGAATGACGGTGGGGCTGGTATTTCGGCTTTGGGGTAGCTCTGCCGACGATCGCCCTAGCCCCTTTCGGACAACTTTGTCGCATTCCGCAATCCTGCATCCTCGGCCCTCGGCTCGCCCGCTTCTCAAACGACCCGCGATTCGCCATGGTGCCACCGAAAGAGCATCACCCCGGAGCACGATCAATGTCGGACAAGGTCTCGCGTCGCCAGTTCGCCACGCTGGCGGGATTGTCCGCAGCCGGAATCGCCAATCCTCTCGAGGTCGCGGACGCCAAGCCCGCATCGCCGCCGCGAAACGTGGACGGTTTCCCCGCGGGCTTCGTCTGGGGCACGGCGACCTCGTCCTATCAGGTCGAGGGCGCGGTCAACGAGGACGGGCGAGGGGCCTCGATCTGGGACAAGTTCGTCCGCATCCCCGGCAAGATCGAGGATGGCTCGACCGGCGACCGCGCCAACGAGCACTATCACCGCTACAAGGAGGACATCGCGCTCATCAGGGAGCTCGGCTGCAAGGCCTATCGCTTCTCGGTGGCCTGGCCGCGGCTGTTTCCGGACGGCGACGGCAAGCCCAACCCGAAGGGACTCGATTTCTACAACCGCCTGGTCGACGAACTCCTCAAGAACGGCATCGAGCCGTGGCTGACGCTCTATCATTGGGACCTGCCGCAATCGCTCCAGGACCGGTTTGGCGGCTGGCGGTCGACGGAGACCTGCAAGATCTTCGGTGATTACGCGGCCTATGTCGCCGAGCACCTGACCGATCGCGTCAAGAACGTATTCACACTGAACGAGAGCGGTCGCTTCGTCTATTTCGGCTACGGCATCGGCATCGACGCGCCCGGCGTGACGCTGCCACAAGCCGAGGTCAACCAGATCAGGCACAACAGCGCGCTCGCGCACGGGCTTGCGGTGCAGGCGGTACGCGCCCATGGCCGCCGTGGCACCAGGGTGGGGCCGGCGGAGAACATCGATGCCTGTGCCCCCGCGATCGACACGCCGGAGAACGTCCGCGCCGCAGAGATCGCGCTGCGCGAAATGAACGCAGGCTATCTCAACGTCATCATGACGGGCCAGTACACCGACGCCTTCCTGAAATTCGCCGGGCGCGACGCGCCGAAATACACGGATGCGGAGCTGAAGATCATCTCCTCGCCGGTCGATTTCCTCGGCCTCAACATCTACGCGCCGCAGAACTATGTGGTGGCCTCCGACCAGGGCGCGGGCTTCATGCCGCTGCCGATCCCGAAATCCTTCCCGCACATGAATTCGGACTGGCTGCGCGTCGGCCCCGAGACGATCTACTGGGTGCCCAAGCTGGCGGCAAAGATCTGGAAAACGGACGCGATTTATATCAGCGAGAACGGCACCTCCGGCGACGACGTCGTGACGCCCGACGGCAAGATCTACGACACCGACCGCATCATGTATTTGCGCAACTACCTGGCCCAGCTCCAGCGCGCCACCGCCGAAGGCGTGCCGGTGCGCGGCTATTTCCTCTGGAGCCTGATGGACAATTTCGAATGGGTATTTGGGCTCAACAAGCGCTTTGGGCTCTACCACGTCAATTTCGATACGCAGGTGCGTACGCCGAAACTCAGCGCCAGCTTCTATCGCAACGTGATCGCGAAGAACGCAGCGGGGGTTTGATTGCTCTCCCTCGCCCCGCTCTTGCGGAAGGGCGACGAGCTTGGCTCGCGTTGAGAGGGCGGGGTGAGGCGGTTCCGCCAGCGCGCATTGACTCCCTTCGCCCGCTGATTCAAAACGCTTCCAACCGTTCAACAAGAGGATAATGCCAATGATCGACGCACTCATCATCGATGCCTGCCGGACCCCGCGGGGCGTTGGCAAGGCCGGCAAGGGGGCGCTCTCGGGCATTCATCCGCAGCAGCTGGGAGCAACCGTGCTGCGCGCGCTCGCGACGCGCACCGGCATCGACACCGCCGACGTCGACGACGTCATCTGGGGCTGCAGCGCGCAGGTCGCAACGCAAGGCGGCGATCTCGGCCGCATGTCGGCGCTGGACGCCGGCTACGACGTGCGCGCGAGTGCCGTAACGCTCGACCGCTTCTGCGGCTCCGGCATCACCGCCGTCAACATGGCCGCAAGCTCGATCATGTCGGGCACGGAGGACCTCGTCGTCGCCGGCGGCTGCGAGATGATGTCGATGGAAGGACGCCGCGGCGGCGGTCCGATGATGATGGACAACGGCAATCTGCGCCTGCGTGCGCGGCATCCGCAGTCGCATCAGGGCGTCTGCGCCGACGCGATCGCGACGCTGGAAGGCATCACGCGAAGGGACGTCGACGCGCTGGGCCTCGAAAGCCAGAAGCGTGCCGCGCATGCGATCGCGAACGGCCACTTCAAGAAGAGCCTTGTGCCGGTGCATCGCGAGGACGGCAGCCTCGCGCTCGACCATGAAGAATATCCGCGGCCGCAGACCACGATGGAAGGGCTGAGCGCTTTGAAGCCCGCATTCCCCGCTGTCGCCGACCATGCGCTCGACGACAAGGGCACGACCTATCGCGGCCTGATCCTGCAGAAATACCCCGACCTCGAGATCGACTTCATGCACCACGCCGGCAACTCGTCCGGCGTCGTCGACGGCGCCGCCGCGATCCTTCTGGCTTCGCCCGCTTACGCCAGGGCGCACGGCCTGAAGCCGCGCGCCCGCGTCGTCGCGATGGCGAATATGGGGGACTCGCCGACGCTGATGCTGAACGCGCCGGTGCCGGCGACGCGCAAGGTGTTGGCGAAGGCGGGGCTGACCATCGACGACATCGACCTGTTCGAGATCAACGAGGCCTTTGCCGTGGTTGCGGAAAAATACATCCGCGACCTCAAGCTCGACCGCGCCAGGGTCAACGTCAATGGCGGCTCGATCGCACTCGGCCATCCCATCGGCGCCACCGGCTCGATCCTGATCGGCACCATGCTCGACGAGCTCGAACGGCGCGACTTGAAGCGCGGTCTCGTCACCATGTGCGCGGCCGGTGGCATGGCCCCGGCCGTCATCATCGAACGTATCTAGCGCGAGCGAAGCTCGTCGCGCTCCCTAGAAATAAGGGAGAGAAAGTACCCGCGATCGCCACATCACGACGATCTAGGCTTGTTTTCCAGGGTGAATCGCGACCGGACTCCGACAAAGAGGCCGGTCATCGCTTGTCGAAAGCATCGAATCAGCTTTAGCAAGGCTGCGTGCGGGCCTTTGAAACAAGGTAAAATCCGCTGCCTGAGGCTTCTCCCGCTCCGGAAGTGGCTAAAAAGCAGGGTTTTTTGCCACAGAGGGCCAAAAAAGCCCGTAAAACCCCGACAAAACTGTGCAGAAGGCTATAGGCCTTCACCGGTTGGTCTAATATGCAGCCGTCAACGAATCAGAGGAGACACGATGGCCACCCAAATGTCGAAATCGCAGCTGATCGAAAAGATCGCGACCACCACCGAGCTTTCCAAGCGTGACGTCAAGAGCGTCATGGAGACGCTGACCGACGTCGGTCACAAGGAGCTCAAGAAGAACGGCCTGTTCCTGGTGCCGGGCTTCGCCAAGTTCGTGGTCATCAAGAAGCCCGCGACCAAGGCGCGCAAGGGCACCAACCCGTTCACGGGCGAAGAGATGATGTTCAAGGCCAAACCGGCCCGGAAGATCGTTCGCGCCCGCCCGGTCAAGGCCGCCAAGGACGCCGTGGGCTAACAAGGCGAAGGCCCCCTCGAGCGAGGGGGCCTTTTGTTCGGGGCTGTCGCGAGGACTTGAGACGGAGGGCTCAACCCTTGCGGCGCTTCGCCCGGACCGGGGCCGGCTGAAGCCGCGGTCCCGGCATCGCCAGCGCATCGCGAACCCCGTCGATGGCGCGATCCAGCAACTGGCGCAGCCGCTGCGTCGTCCGCGATCGCTTCGCTCTTTCCAGCAATTTCTTCATGGCATTCACTCCGCCGCTTCGACCTTGGCATCGGCTTGGGCCTCGGCCGGCTCGAGCGCCGCGGCGATGGCTTCGTCGACGCGCTCCAGCCAGATGAATTCGAGGTTGTCCCGCGCGCTCTGCGGGATGTCGTCGTAATCCCGCTTGTTGCGCGCCGGCAGCATCACCCGCTTCAGGCCCGCGGCCGCGGCTGCCACCACCTTCTCCTTGATGCCACCGACCGGCAGCACCAGGCCGCGCAGCGAGATCTCGCCGGTCATGGCGGTGTCGCTGCGCACCGTGCGATTGGTGAGCAGGGACGTCAGCGCCGTGAACATCGCAACGCCCGCGCTCGGTCCGTCCTTCGGGGTCGCGCCTGCCGGCACGTGAACGTGGATGTCGCTCTTTTCGAACAGCTGCGGATCGATGCCGAGCTGCGTGGCCTTGCTCTTCACCAGCGTCATCGCAGCCTGCACGCTCTCGCGCATGACCTCGCCGAGCTGGCCGGTCAGGATCATGCCGCCGCGGCCTGATACCCGCGAGGCCTCGATGAACAGGATGTCGCCGCCGACCGGCGTCCAGGCCAGGCCAGTGGCCACGCCTGGAATGCTGGTGCGCTGCGCGATCTCGCCTTCGAAGCGCGGCTGGCCGAGCACAGTGCCGATGTCCTTTGGCGTCACGACGATCTTGGCAGCCGTGCCCTCGGCGACCTGCACGGCAGCATGGCGGAACAGCTTTCCGATCTCCCGCTCCAGGTTACGCACGCCGGCTTCGCGGGTGTAGCCCTTGACCACCAGCTTCAGCGCCTCCGGCTCGATCTCGGCTTGCTCCGGCGTCAAGCCGTTGGCCTCGAGCTGCCGCCGCACCAGATAGCGCCGCGCGATCTCCAGCTTCTCATCCTCGGTGTAGCCGGCGAGGCTGATCAGCTCCATGCGGTCCAGCAACGGACCCGGGATCTGGTCCAGCATGTTTGCGGTCGCGATGAACACCACGCGCGACAGGTCGAAGGGCACGCCCAGGTAATTGTCCCGGAATGTCCCGTTCTGCTCGGGGTCGAGCACCTCCAGCATCGCGGCGGAAGGATCGCCCTGCACGCCGCGGCCCATCTTGTCGATCTCGTCCAGCATCATGACGCAGTTCCGGGCGCCGGCCTTCTTGATGCCCTGGATGATGTTGCCGGGCAGCGCGCCGATATAGGTGCGCCGGTGGCCGCGGATCTCGGCCTCGTCATGCACGCCGCCGAGGCTGACGCGCACGAAGGGACGGTCCATCGCGCGTGCGATGGACTGGCCGAGCGAGGTCTTGCCGACGCCGGGCGGTCCGATGAAGCACAGGATCGGCGCCTTGCCCTGCGGCGCCAGCTTGCGCACCGCCAGATATTCGATGATCCGGCTCTTGATCTTCTCCAGGCCAAAGTGATCGGCGTCGAGGATGCGGCGCGCTTCCTTGATGTCGATCGGCTTCTCCGCGGGCAGTGCCCACGGCAGCTCGATCAGCCAGTCCAGGTAAGTGCGGACCATGCCGGCCTCGCCGGCGGCCTCCGGCATGCGCTCGTAGCGGCGCAGCTCCTTCTTCGCATGTGCATCGGCCTCGGGCGGCATGTTGGCCTTGGCGATGGCAGCCGTCAGCTCGGCCACCTCGGCCGCCTTGCCGTCGCCTTCGCCGAGCTGCCGCTGAATGGTCGCCATCTGCTCGCGCAGGATCGCTTCGCGCTGCCGCTCGTCGAAGCTGGCGCGGGTCTGCTGGCCGATCTCGTTGCTGATGCGCAGCACCTCCAGCCGTTCGGCCAGATGCTTCGACACCTTCTCGACACGCAGAGCGAGGTCGATGGTCTCCAGCACCTCCTGCTTGTCCTGCGGCTTGATGTCCATGAACGAGGTCGCCAGGTCCGCCAGCGCGCCGGGCGCCGTGGTGCCCTGGAACATCGCGACCAGTTCGGGCGGCGCCTGCGGCAGCAGCTCGATCGCCTCGATGGCCTGGCGCTGCAGGTTCAGCCCGCGGGCCTCGATCTCGGGCGTGCTGGTGGTCGGCTCCGGAATCTGCTGGATCCGCGCGGCCGGGAACGGCGTCCCCGGCAGGAAGTCGAGGATGCGCGCGCGCTGCACGCCCTGGCAGACGATGTGATGGGTGCCGTCGGGCGCGGTGATGTAGCGCACGATGTTGGCGATGGTCGCGACCCGATAGAGGTCGTCCGGTCCGGGCTCCTCGGTCTCGGGGCTGCGTTGCAGGACGATGCCGACCGGTCGCTGCTCGCGCAGCGCCTGTTGCGCGGCGGCGACCGACTTCGGCCGTGCGATCGCGATCGGCGCGATGGCGCCGGGGAACAGCACCATTTCGCGCACGGGAATGATGATCAGCGCGTCTTCGGGAATCTTCACGTCGGAATTGCTCTGGGGATTGGTCGGTGCGGTATTCATTGGTTCGGTGGCCATGATCGACCTCAGGATTTGGCGAGGCGCAGCGCGACGCAGCCGTCCATCACGAAGCGGCTGATGGCGTAACGGCCAACGGGCAATGCAATGCGGCGCTCAAAACGCCCCTGCGGCAGTTCGAGCCGGTGGATGCGGGCGTTGCGAAGCTCTGGCGGAAGGGTGCGCTGGCCGGAGATGACGAGCACGCCGTCATGGATGACAGTCTCGACATTGTCGGGATTGACGCCGGGAAGCGCGACCAGGATCAGGAGCTCATGCTCGGTTTCGAGCACGTCGATCGGCGGCTCCCAGCAGGCTTCCTGCCGGCCGAACTGCTGGCGCAGCCGTTCGGCGCGGGTCAGCGAGTCCAAGGCTTCGGACAGCATCCAGTCGAGGGGATTTTTGGGTTGCATGATGCGGGCTCGGCGGGTGAGGAACGCTGAATATGGGGCCGGTTCCCGAGAATTCCAGCCCGGCTGCGCGCAGGTGCCATGCGGATCGTGCGATCCGAAAACAAGCGCCGCGGCCTTCCGGGCCGCGGCGTTCCGTCGTCACCCTATGTGTGCCTCAGGCCGCCTGGCGGTATTCCTCTTCCGCCTCGAGGTTGATCACGGAGGTGGCGAGCTCGGTCAGGGCGTGATCGGTCGCCTCTTCCTCGTCCAGCGTCGCCTGCAGCAGCTTTGCCGCGTCCTGCATGCCGAGCTCCTCGGCCCAGGTGCGCAGCGTGCCGTAGCGGGAGATTTCGTAGTGCTCGACCGCCTGCGCGGCTGCGAGCAGGCCGGCGTCGAGCGCAGGCGCGTTCTTGAACTCCTTCATGATCTCGGCACCTTCGTCGGTGATGCCGTTGATCGCTTCGCAAGGCTTGCCGCGGGCCGGCTTGCCCAGCATCTTAAAGATCTGGTCCAGACGTTTGACCTGGCCCTGGGTCTCGCGCAGATGCTTGTTGAAAGCCGCCGCGAGCTCCTTCGAGTTGGCAGCCTTGGCCATCTTGGGCAGGGTCTTGATGATCTTGTTCTCGGCGAAATAGATGTCCTTGAGCGTCTCCAGGAATAGGTCGCTCAACATCTTCGGCGCCTGACGGGCGCGGCCCGTCGACGATTTCTTGCTTGTGCGCTTCTTTGCTCGTTTTGCCATACATCCTCCTCTTGAGGTGACGCGCGAAGGCATCGCCTTCCGCAATCCTCAGGCGATCAAAAGCTTTCGGAGA
Organism: Bradyrhizobium sp. WU425; assembly: GCF_021052305.1. NCBI lineage: Bacteria > Pseudomonadati > Pseudomonadota > Alphaproteobacteria > Hyphomicrobiales > Nitrobacteraceae > Bradyrhizobium > Bradyrhizobium sp. WU425. The sequence continues at coordinate 2,689,878 of NZ_CP088089.1, forward strand.
ACGAAAGTTCCAAACTGCAGCCTGCGCTCAGGTCGGGCGCTTGTAGGGATCTTCCTGCCGCTGCCGCGCCTCGGTGTTGCGGTCGAGCTGCGCGCGCTCGCGGCGCCGCAGGCGCCCCGCCTTCGCCACGCCGTAGACGAGGACCGCACCGAGCACGAAGGCACCGATGAACCAGAGCCAGAGCAGGTTGCCCGAAAGGTGACCCAGCAACATTCCAATTCCACTGTCACTCATTGTGCATCTCCGGTGATTTTCAAAGCGGTTCTATCGGGCTAAGTCAGTCCGCCAGCCATCGTTCCTGCGTCCAGGGAGCCCACCGAGACATGATCGACTTCACCCTGTCCGCGTTCGTGACGCTGCTGCTCGTGGTCGATCCGGTGGGCCTTGCGCCGGCCTTCCTCGCTGCGACCGGAGGCATGCCCGACAAGACCATGCGCACCATCGCGCTGCGTGCGCCGCTGATTGCGGCGTCGATCCTGGTGGTGATCGCCCTGATCGGAAACTGGCTGCTGCGCCAGCTCGGGATCGGCATCCCCGCCTTCCAGATCGCCGGCGGGCTGCTGCTGTTCGGCGTGTCCTACCAGATGATCTTCGGCGACCGTCCGCATCGCGAGGCCCGCGAGGCCGATAAGGCAACCTCGGAGCATGCCTCCGACGTCGCGGTATTCCCGCTGGCGATCCCGATGATGGCCGGTCCCGGCGCGATCGCGACCACGCTGCTCCTGACCGGCGATGCCGGCTACGGGCCGAGGCTCCCGATCATCATCGCGGTCGTCCTCGCCGTGTGCCTGCTCTGCATGCTCTGCTTTGTCTCCGCGAACATGATCGCGCGGAGCCTCGGGCGCACCGGCAACGCCGTCCTCTCGCGCGTGCTCGGCATGCTGCTCGCGGCCTATTCGGTGCAGTTCGTGATCAACGGCATCGCTGCGGTCCGGGCAAGCTTGCCGTAGAGCTGCGACAATCTGTTAATGCGTTGATTTTCATGTTTATTCCATGATGCCATGAGGCGGCTGGCGGGATCGCGCGCGATCCGGTCCGCTTTCTCTTGCGCTGCCATATTGCTTGACGTACTCCCCGTCTGACAGGCGCCCATCGTCAGGAAATCGAGATGTCGATGACAGCGGACGAGCTCGACAAGAGACAGGCCATCATCGGCGCCTGCCGCCGCATGAATGCGCTCGGCATCAACCAGGGCACCTCGGGCAATATCAGCGTCCGGCATGTGGACGGGCTTCTGGTCACCCCGACCAGCGTGCCCTACGACGCCATGACGCCGGACCAGATCGTGTTCATGACGATGGACGGCTCGCACGCGCCCGATCAGAAGCCGTCCAGCGAGTGGCGCTTCCACCTCGACATCCTGAAGGCCCGGCCAGACGTCGACGCCGTCGTCCACGCCCATCCGACCTATTGCACCATCCTGGCGATCATGGGCCTGGAGATCCCGCCCGTGCACTACATGATCGCGGCCGCCGGCGGCGACAGCATCCGCTGCGCGCCCTATGCCACTTTCGGAACGGCGGAGCTGTCCGAACATGCCGTGCGGGCGCTGGAGGGCCGACTTGCCTGCCTGCTCGACCATCACGGCATGATCGCGACCGGCAAGTCGCTGGACAAGGCGATGTGGCTCGCGGTCGAGGTCGAGACGCTGGCGCGGCAATATCACGGCTGTCTCCAGATCGGAGAGCCGCCGCTGCTGTCGAGCGCCGAGATCGAGCGGGTCCGCCAGCGCATGTCCGGTTACGGCATGTCGGAAGGGTAGGGCGGACAGAACGTGTTCCTGCGGATCAGACATCTCGCCGACCGCAAGGGGACGAACCGCATCATGGTTCGGCTGCGGGCGCTGCTACGCAGCAACGAATTCTATCTGATCCCGCTGGCGCTGGTGATCGGCACGCTCGCCGGCGCCATCGTGACGCTGATGGCCGAGATTGCGCAGATTGCCCACATGGTGATCTACGGCATTCCCATCGACGTCCGCCTGTCCGCCAATACCAGCGTCAGTCCGTGGGCCGCGCTGATCGCGCCCGCGCTGGGCGGGTTGGTGCTTGGGATCATGGAGTGGTGGCGGCGACGGCTCAAGCTCTCCAGCGCGGTCGATCCGATCGAGGCGAACGCACTGCGCGGCGGCAATCTGTCGATGCGCGACAGCGTGGTGGTGTCCAGCCAGACGCTGATCTCGAACGGCTGCGGCGCCTCCGTCGGCCTCGAGGCCGGCTATACCCAGATCGGCTCGGGTATCGCCTCGTTGCTCGGCAAGTTCTTCAATCTGCGCCGCAACGATCTGCGCCTGATCGTCGGCTGCGGTGCCGCTGCGGCGATCGCGGCGGCCTTCGGTGCACCGATCACGGGCGCCTTCTACGCCTGCGAGCTGATCGTCGGCGTCTACTCGGTCGGCAGCGCGGCGCCGATCCTCGCCGCCTCGCTCGCGGGCGCCCTGACCGCGCAATGGCTCGGCGGCGCGCCATACTCGCTCGAAATACCCAAGGTCAGCGCCGTCGGCGTCGAGCAATATCTCGCGCTGATCGGTCTCGCGCTCGTCACCAGCGGTGTCGGCATCGCCGTGATGCGCTCGTCCTCGATGTTCGAGCGCCTGTTCAAATGGCTGCCGGTCTGGTTGCGCCCGGTGATCGGCGGCCTCATCGTCGGCGGTTTTGCGATCGTCACGCCGCAGGTGCTGGCGGCCGGCCACGGCGCAATGGTGCTCGATCTCTTTCACGACATGACGATCGGCCTGATCGCGCTGATCATCGCCTTGAAGGTGACGGCCTGCCTGATCTCGCTCGCCTCCGGTTTCCGCGGCGGCCTGTTCTTTGCCTCGCTGTTCGTGGGCAGCCTGATCGGAAAGTTCTTCTCCGCGGTGCTGCTCTTGATCAGCCCGAACTTCGTGATCGATCCGCTGGTCGCGATGCTGACGGGCATGGCGACGCTGGGCGTCGCCATCGTCGGCGGTCCCTTGACCATGTCGTTCCTCGTGCTCGAGATGACCCGCAACGTCGACGTTACCGCCGTGGTGCTCGCCGGCTGCATCGTCACCTCGATCTGCGTCCGCTTCATGTTCGGGCACTCCTTCTCGACCTGGCGCCTGCATCTGCGCGGCGAGACCATCCGCAGCGCCAACGACGTCGGCTGGCTGCGCAACCTCACCGTCGAGCGGCTGATGCGCTCAGATGTTGGCAAGGTGCCGTCGACCACGACGATCGCCGCGGTCCGCCGCGAATTCGCGCTGGGCTCGCGGCCCGGGATCGTCATCGTCAACAATGCGGACGAATATGTCGGCCTTGTCCTGCTGCCCGACCTGTTCTCGGGCGACCTCGACACCATCGCCGACGAAATCCAGGTGATCGAGCTCGCGCGCCTGACCGAGATCGTGCTGATCCCGGAAATGAACGTGAAGTCGGCGATGGCGGTGTTCGACGAGGCGGAGGCCGAGATGCTGGCGGTGGTCGATTCCACCGACAGCCGCAAGGTGGTCGGCTTCCTTACCGAGACCTTCGCCCGCCGCCGCTATGTCGAGGAGATCGACAAGGCGACGCGCGGCGTACTCGGCGCGCTGTCGTAAGGTCACGCGGAAGCGGGACGGCGTGCGTCATGCGCCGCCGTCCGCGCCTGCTATCGGCCTGGCTGCAAGGGAGCAGCGACGACGCTAGCCACGATCCGGCGGACCAGTGGCAGCACCATCAGCAGCGTCGGAAAGGCGACGAGCCATGACAGCGCCCAGGCGCCCGGCCAGGTCGCGAGGAACGCCGGCGTTGCGCCGAGGCTTCGAAGGGTGGAAATGACCGACACCACGGCTGTCATGAGGATGGACAGCACAAATGGCATCACGATCGACGCATAGCGCGCCGGCAGTTTGCGAACCGCAATCATCTGGTTTCTCTTGGAATAAGACGCGTCAGTCACGGTGAACCCAAGAATGGCATCGATCCCGACGGCGTCGGTTGATGCGTTGGTTCACGTAAAACGCTTACGGCGACCGAAAGACGGTGCGCCTGTTCATTATCCGCTCATGTTGGATGGTTCAAGCTGGATCTGGACGTTCGATCTACAATCGTTCAACGCGTGGCAGATTGCCGCGATCACGAAACCATTTCAGTGGTTTGGACGTTTAGTCTTGTTTGATTATGTCGCTTCGAGCGAGAACAGGAAGGTCAAGATGAATAAAGGACCGATGATTTCCGCAGCCGGCCGCAGCGTTGGGCTGGCAGCTTTCGCAAGTCTTGTTCTGATGACGGCCCCGATCAACCCTTCGGCTGCCAACTCGCCCGCGCCCACCAAAGCCGCTGCCGCGGGCTCGGTCGCTCCGGCTGCCACCGATTTCAGCGCGGCTCGCCGCCACCGCTATTATCGGCGAGGTCCGAACGCTGCAGGCCTCGCTTTCATGGGCGTGGCGGCAGGTCTGATCGGCGGCGCGATCGCAGAGAGCAGGCGCCAGGAGTACTACGAGGACCGCTATAATTACGGTCCCGGTCCTTACTACGGCGGCCAGGGATATTACGGCGGCGGTCCCTACTATGGTCCGCGTGGCTATTATCAGCCGTATTAGGCGCCTGTCCTCGCCGCAGTCTCGTTCTCGCCAATGGGCGGTGTTTTGCACCGCCCCTTGTTGCTTCTGCGCGAGGCGTCTCATTGCGCGACCTGTGTCGCGGGCGCGTCAATCCCCTCCAGAAAAAAAGATTCCGCTTTACCGAAATTCGGAATTGGCGTATGTGTCGCCCATCCCGGCTCATCCTTGAGGGGCGATCTTGTGGTCGTCATGTTCGCGAGCCGGGCTTGCGGTGGACGCGGCAGCGTTCGGGTGCGAGAGGCCAAGGGCAGGGCGGATTGCTCTCCGTGAGCCCAAGGCTTCGTGCCGACGAGCGGCGCTGCTAGGCTTCGCCTTGTCTGTAAGTTTCCGGCTCCGTCGACAGGGCTGGGAAAACTGCGGCGAAATGGCGGGCCGTGCGTACGGCAAAACCGTGTGGTCCTGGCCGTCGTTGCTACGGTCAAGCCCTGGCGAATGCGGCATCTGCGTCAACCGGCGCGGGTGCCGGTGACTTTCGTTGGGGCGAGGGAGGCCAAAGAGAACTCGGCTCCCGGGAGAGCACGGCATAAGCCGTCCAACCATCGCGCAGGGAAGGCCGAGTGATTGGCTACACCTGTATGCTGCTGTGCGGTTTTCCTGCGTGTGCTTTTCGCGCAGCGGACCGCGGGTGCCAGCCGGCACCCGGCCTTCCCTGCGCCCTCTTGGACAAGAGGGTGGAGCGATCAAGCAAAGCTCGGGCGAAATCAGCCGCGAGAACGCGAAGCTGTGTCTGCAAGTAAAAATGCGAGCTGGAAGAGTGGCGCTGCCGCCTCATACTCCGTCATTGCGATCGCAGCGAGCGATCCAGAAATGCATCCGTGGAAAATGTCTGGATTGCTTCGCCGCAAGAGCTCCTCGCAATGACGACGTGGAGGCAGTTTCGCTGATCGCGCTAGGCTTCCGGCATCACCGTCCCGCTGGTGCAGACATCGCGCCGTTGGAATAGCGGGACCAGTCGGGCCCGGTCGGCTGCGACGGCCAGAGCGCGGCGTTGGAGTCGCGCACCGACTGGGTGATGGGATGGGGCTGCGCCTTGCGGACATGACGGCGGTCGTTCGCCGCGGCAGTCTGGATGGTGGCGGCGGCAATCAGCGTCGCGCCGAGAATGATGAAAGTCTTTTGCATTGTTTCTTTCTCCCGTGACGACGCCCGGCTGTGAGATGTGTGTTTTGTGTGTCGCCGTCGCGGCTGACATGGCGACGCGCCCGGCCGATATCACCGCTCGCGACATCACATTGGGGCGAGCCAATTTTCTAGCCTCGGCTAAATATTCGGCAATCGCGACCGGTGGCACCGGTGGACTTGCCTGCTCCAATCCGGTTCAATGGGCCAAATCTGGTTTTCAGGCGACAATGATGTCGAAATATCTGCTGGTCCTTCTGCTGATCGCCTCGCCGGCCGTGGCGCAGGTCAAGCTGACCCCAAAAACATCGGCGGCGCATCCGGACCCCTGCGCGCCGATCGGGCGGACCGCGGACGGCAAGCTGGTCTACTCCATGAAATGCGAGAATTTGCCTGTGCCGCCTCCGTCGCCGCAGGCGGAACTGAGGGAGGCGCCGCAGCCCGCCGCCGAGCCGGAGCCCGAGACGCGGCGGAGTGGCGTTTTCGGCTGGTCCTACGACCGCAGGTAACGGGCCGCGCCCCTTGCGCGAAGCCCGACGGAGTGCTCTTTGCCTGAAAATTCCCCGTGGGGCCACCGCCCCCGATCCAGAGAGATGAGATGACCAAACTCGTTATCCGCGCCGGCGACTTCACCTTCGATGCTCGTTTCGAGGAGCAAGCGGCCCCGAAGACTGTCGCCGCGTTCCGCAAGGCGCTGCCGTTCGAAAGCCACATCATCCACGTGCGCTGGAGCGGCGAGGGGGTGTGGATGCCGCTCGGCGACTTGGACTTCGGTGTCGGTTACGAGAACCATACCAGTTATCCCGCGCCCGGCCAGATCATCCTCTATCCCGGCGGCATCAGCGAGACCGAGATCCTGATGGCCTATGGCGGCGTGCACTTCGCGAGCAAGATGGGCCAGCTCGCCGGCAACCATTTCATCACGCTGACCTCTGGCCTGCAGAATCTGGCGACGCTCGGCAAGAGCGTGCTGTGGAAGGGCGCGCTGCCGATCCGCTTCGAGGAAGTCTGAGTGACTGGTGCCCGCTACCCGCGCGATCTCCGCGGTTACGGCCGCAACCCGCCGCACCCGCAATGGCCCGGCAACGCGCGGGTCGCGGTGCAGTTCGTCGTCAATTTCGAGGAGGGCGGCGAAAACAACATCCTGCATGGCGACCCGGCCTCGGAAGCGTTTCTGTCCGACGTGCTCGGCGCACAGCCTTGGCCCGGCCAGCGCCACGCCAATATCGAATCGATGTTCGAGTATGGCTCGCGCGCCGGCTTCTGGCGGCTCTGGCGGATGTTCAGCGAGCGGAAGTGGCCGACTACCGTGTTCGGCGTCGCCACAGCGCTGAAGCGCAATCCGGAAATCGTAGTTGCCATGAAGGAAGCGGGCTGGGACATCGCCAGCCACAGCCTGAAGTGGATCGAGCACAAGGACATGACCGAGGCGCAGGAGCGCGCGGAGATCGCGGAAGCGATCCGCGTCCACACTGCGGCGACCGGCTCGCGGCCGCTCGGCTGGTACACCGGACGCTCCTCGATCAACACCAACCGTCTGTTGATGGAGGAGGGCGGCTTCCTCTATCTCTGCGATTCCTACGCCGACGATCTGCCCTATTGGGTCAAGGGCGCCAGCGGCAAGCAGCTCGTCATTCCCTATACGCTTGACGCCAACGACATGCGCTTCATCAATCCGCAAGGCTTTGCCGAAGGCGAGCAGTTCTTCACCTATCTGAAGGATGCTTTCGACGTGCTCTATGCCGAAGGCGAGAGCGCGCCGAAGATGATGTCGGTCGGCCTGCATTGTCGTCTCGCCGGCCGCCCCGGCCGCGCGGCGGGGCTGATCCGCTTCCTCGACTACATCGGCAAGCACGACCGCGTCTGGGTGCCGACACGGTTGCAGATCGCCCAGCATTGGCACGACAAGCATGCGGGCCTTGCCGACGATGCTTTCGAGATCGGATAGGGCAGCAATGTCACAGATCGCCTTGTCTGATCTCAATGCCGCGAGCTTCGATGATTTCGTGGCCGTACTTGAAAACGTGGTCGAGTACTCGCCTTGGATTGCCCAAGAAGCGGCGGCGCGCCGTCCGTTTGCCGGCATCAATTCACTGCTCGACGCGATCAAGGCGGCGATCGCTAGCGCTGAGCCCGAGGTGCAGCTGGCGTTGATACGCGCGCATCCCGACCTCGCGAACAAGACCCAGCGCGCAGCGGGACTCACGCCTGACTCGACTGCCGAGCAGAGCAGCGCTGGTCTAGACCGTCTGTCGGACACCGAATATGCGGCCTTCGAGCGGGCGAACAATGCGTATCGCGAAAAATTTGGTATCCCCTATATCGTCTGTGCGCGCCGGCACACCAAGGACTCCATTCTGCGTGACTTCGAGTCGCGACTGCAGAACATTGCCAAGACCGAGACACGCCGCGCGCTCGAGGAAATCTCCCGCATCGCTGCGCTGCGGCTGGACCAGCTCGTCAGTGCTGACGACAAGCTGAAAGTGCACGGCCGGCTCTCGACCCATGTGCTGGACAACCACGCCGGCAAGCCCGCATCGGGCATTCCGGTCGAGCTGGTCGAGCTCGCGAACCTCGGCGAGAGCCGCGTGATTGCGCGCGCGGTGACCAACGCGGACGGCCGCACCGACCAGCCGCTGATTGGCGGCCGCCCGCTGCCGATCGGCCGCTACGAGCTCCGGTTTAGCGTCGCCAAATATTACGCCGAGCGCAACGTGCAGCTCACCGACCCGCCGTTCCTCGACGAGATCCCGCTACGCTTTGCGATCAGCGAGCCGGAAAGCCACTATCACGTGCCGTTGCTCGTCACGCCGTGGAGCTATTCGACCTATCGCGGCAGTTAATTGCCGAACTTCTCGTGCAGCGCCGGAAACAGCCGGTCCGGCTTGTAGGGCGGCGCCGTGAAGCGGATGCCGGTGGCATCGGCAATCGCGTTGCCGAGGGCGGCGGCGACCGGATTGTACGGACTCTCGCTCATCGACTTCGCCCCCAGCGGGCCGATCGTGTCGGAGGTCTCGGCGAAGAAGACCTCGGTGCGGGGGACATCGGCGAAGGAGGGCAGGTGATAGTCGCGGAATTTGGGGTTGGTGACGCGGCCGTCCGCGTCGATCACCATCTCCTCGTAGAGTGCGGCCCCGAGCGCCTGGGCGACACCGCCTTCGACCTGGCCGCGGCACTGCATGGGATTGGCGACGACGCCGGCATCCGCCGCATGCACGCTCCTGAGAATCCGGAGCTCGCCGGTGCCCTTGTTCACGGCGACGCGAAAGCCTTGCACGTTGAAGCCGACCGAACGCGGCGTGCCGCCGGAATTGCCGGCGCCTGCGAACGGCTGTCCGCGTTCGCGCGCGAGCTTGGCCAGCTCCATAAAGGACATCCGCCGTACGCCACTGACGACGGCCTCGCTCTCGAGCGTGCAGCTGCCGATGTCGCAGAACCATGCGCCGGCGGCGGCCGCCTTCAGCTCGGTCGCGAGCTGCATGGCTGCGGCATGCGTCGCCTTCCCGGCGACGAACATGCCGGCGCTGCCATAGGCGCCGGTGTCGTGGCCGCCATGGGCGGTGTCGGACTGGCGCAGGCGGATCTGGTCGACGGTGGTCGCAAGCGCCGTCGCCGCGATCTGCCGGTGCACGGTGCTGGTGCCGTTGCCGAATTCGGCGGTGCCGACGGTGAGGTCGAAGCCGCCGTCCTCGTTGAGTGCGATCATCGCATCCGCGAGATGCCCCGCCGGGGGCACCGAGTCGATCATTGTCAGCGCGACGCCGTCGCCGATCAGCCACTCCGGCGACAGGTCCGGCTGCGGACCATCAGCCTGCATCGCGCGCTCGACGAGGTCGAGGCACTGGTCGAGCCCGTAGGAGCCGTAGAGCACGTCGTGGAATTCCGACGGCGGTGGCGACAGCATGGGGTCGCCGGGCTTGACGACGTTGCGCCGCCGCATCTCGTAAGGGCTGATGCCGAGCTGCTTGGCCAGTTCGTCGATCGCGGCCTCGACCGCGATCAGTGTTTGCGGCAAGCCATAGCCGCGAAAGGCGCCTGCCGGTACCGTATTGGTGTAGACCGCGTAGCCGTCGACCCGCTTGTTCGGGCAATTGTAGACGCTGATGGATTCGGCCAGCGAGTGGAACATCACGGGTCCGGCGTGATTGCCGTAGGCGCCGGTGTTGGAGAGGACGTCGAGCTGAAGCGCGGTGAGCTTGCCGTCCGCGTCGGCACCGGCCTTGACGTGGACCCGCATCGGGTGCCGCGTCGACGTCGCGACGAACTGCTCCTCGCGGGTGAGCTCCAGCTTCACCGGCCGTCCGGTCTTGAGCGCGGCGAGCGCCAGAATGTCCTCGACGAACATCTCCTGCTTGCCTCCAAAGCCGCCGCCGACGCGCTCGCAGAAGACGCGAACCTTGTCCATGGGAAGCTCGAAGATATCAGACAGCGCGCGCCGGGTCAGGAACGGCACCTGCGTCGAGGTGCGAACGTTGAGCACGCCGGAAGCATCGAGCCAGGCGAGGCCGCCATGGGTTTCCAGCGCGGCATGCTGCACACGATGGCTATGGAAGGTGCCCTCGAAGGTGACGGCGGATGTCACGAGCGCAGCCGCCACGTCGCCGAATTCGCCATGCATCTCCGCAGCGAGATTGCGCCGGGCGTCGGCGACGCGGTTCGCGGTAGTGCGATCGGGATGAATGACGGGTGCACCCGGCGCCATCGCCTGCTCCGGATCGACCAGCGCGGACAAAATCTCGTAACTGACCTTCAGCCGGCGGCATGCGTCCTCCGCGGCGGCTTCGCTGTCTGCGACGACTGCGGCGACCTTCTGGCCGATGAAGCGGACGATTTCGTCGAGAACACGAGTGTCCTCGGGATCCATCCAGTCCTTCTCATGCCGCGCGGTCGAGATCAGGATGGTGGGCGCATCCTCATGCGTCAGCACCGCGTGCACGCCGGGAACGTTCAGTGCTTCCGACTTGTCGATCGCGACGATCCTCGCGTGGGCATGGGGCGAACGGAGCAGCTTGATATGCAGCAAGCCGTCAATCTGCGTGTCGAACGTGTAGCGCGCCTTGCCGCGCACGACATCGGGGCCAGCTGGCGCCGGCAGGCTGCGGCCGAATGCGGCGCCAGCCTCGATGCTCTCCTCGATATTGGTCTTGCCGAGCAACGCATCCTCGATCGAACGATACCCGGTGCAGCGGCAGATATTGCCCTTCAGCGCGACGCCGAGATCGGTGCGCTGCGCCTGGTTCAGCGAGGCGCAGGTCAGGATCATTCCGGCGGTGCAGAAGCCGCATTGAAAGCCCTGTGCATCGAGGAAAGCCTGCTGCATCGGATGCGCGCCGCCGTCTCCGCCGAGACCTTCGATTGTGGTGACGGCGCGCCCCTCGGCGCGAAACGCCGGGATCAGGCAGCTGTGCACGGGCTCGCCGTCCACCAGCACGGTGCAGGCGCCGCAATCGCCGGCGTCGCAACCCTTCTTCACGCCGAAATGGCCGAGCTCGCGCAGGAACGTGCGCAGGCACTGGCCCGCGCGGGGGCTCTGCGAAAACGGCTTGCCGTTGACCTCGAAGCTCATGACGGCGGTGTCCCGAGGAGTTCGTCGCGGATCTCTTCGGCAAGCCGCAGTGACATGTGCTTGCGCCAGAGCGGCTTGCCGTGGATGTCGGTGTGGTACAGATCGTCCGTGATCTGCTGTGCGATGGCCTCGCGAAGCGCTTTCGCGTTGGGCGGCTTGGGGAAGAACAACCGGATCGGCCGCACCGTCGATGCGGTGACTGTGAGCGTCAGCGTGCCATCGGCATCCAGACTGCCGATCACCAGCGCCGCCGAGCGGCCGACCGGCGCCAGTGAGATCTGGCGAAAGGCCGTACGACGCTTCAGCGCGGCGATCGGAATATCGATCTGCCGGAGCAGATCCCCCGGCGCCAGACGGTTGAGCTGGTTGCCGGCGACGAAGTCGAAGACGGGCATCATCTGTTCGCCGCCGCCGGCCTTCCAGATGGTGCAGATGCCCTCCAGCGCAGCGGTGAGCGAGATCATCGGTCCCGCCGGCAGCGACATGCAGAGATTGCCGCCAACCGTCGCCGTCTTCCATATCTTGAACGAAGCAAGGAAGGCGCGGCAGCACTGGTTGATCAGCGGTGCTGCGAACCAGTCGGGTGGGCAGGCGAATCCGTCGAGCTGCGCAACGGTGCAGGTGGCCGCGATGCTGAAATGGCTCTCGGTGACCGTTAGCGCTGGCCATTTGAGGTCGGTGAGATCAATGAGCCGAGTCAGGTGAACTTGCGGTTCCGAGAACAGCCAGGTGCCGCCCGCGAGCCATGCATCACCTGGCGTCCAAACGGGCAGCTGCGCGCGCGTTTGCGGATGGGCAACCGCTGTGATGGTATTCAAGTCCATGGCGACGCCAACGCTTCCAACGAGTGAATCGAGCCAAGGGAAAGTCTTGCAAGACGAGCGCCAAGTCGCAACAACAAGTCGCAGCAAAAGCGCAATCAGGCCGGCACCTGCCTTGCATGCGTGTCGTGAGCGGATGTGAGGAGGAGCAGATTCATGAGCGACGCAAAGCCGATCTGGATCAGGGATCCCCTGGCCGTCCTCGCCGATGGCGCCGAGCGCGGCGTCGTGGTGCAGGACGGCCGGATCGTCGAGCTGGTGCCGGCCGGCGGCGCGCCCGCAACCGTTGACGTCGCGGTGTTCGATGCTGGCGACCACGTCGTGCTGCCGGGCCTCATCAACACCCATCACCATTTCTACCAGACGCTGACGCGGGCGCTACCCGCGGCGATGGACCGCGAGTTGTTTCCCTGGCTCCAGGCGCTCTATCCGGTGTGGGCGAAGCTGACGCCGGAACGGCTGCAGCTCGGCGTCACCGTGGCGATGTCCGAGCTGCTGCTCTCGGGCTGCACCACGACGACGGATCATCACTACGTCTTCCCGGCGGGGCTCGAGGAGTCCGTCGACATCGAGGTCGAGGTCGCAAAGCGGCTCGGCGTGCGCGTGCTGCTCACGCGCGGCTCGATGAACCTGTCGCAGCGCGACGGCGGTCTGCCGCCCGATAGCGTCGTACAGGATGAGGACACCATCCTCGCGGACAGCGCGCGCGTTGTGGCGAAATATCATCAGCGCGGTGCTGATGCGATGGTGCAGATCGCGCTGGCGCCGTGCTCGCCGTTCTCGGTGACGACGTCCCTAATGCGCGCCACCGCCGATCTCGCCGACAAGCTCGACGTACGTCTGCACACCCATCTCGCCGAGACCGAGGACGAGAACAAATTCTGCCAGGAGATGTTTGGCTGCCGTCCGCTCGACTATCTCGAACAATGTGGCTGGCTCAATGCACGGACGTGGCTCGCCCATGGCATCTTCTTCAATGCAGACGAGATGAAGCGGCTAGGCAAGGCGAAGACGACGATCAGTCATTGCGCCTGCAGCAACCAGCTCCTGGCCTCCGGCTGCTGTCCCGTCTGCGAGATGGAGGAGGCCGGTGTCGGCATCGGCATCGGCGTCGATGGCTCGGCCTCGAACGACGGATCGAACCTGATGCAGGAGGTGCGGGCCGCGTTCCTGCTGCAGCGGGCGCGCTACGGGGTGACGAAGGTCAGTCACAGGGATGCGCTGCGCTGGGCCACCAAGGGCTCGGCGGCCTGCGTCGGCCGGCCGGAACTCGGCGAGATGGCCGTCGGGAAGGCAGCAGATCTCGCGCTGTTCAGGCTCGACGAGCTGCGCTTCTCCGGCCATGGCGATCCCCTGGCCGCTCTGGTGCTGTGCGGGGCGCACCGGGCCGACAGGGTGATGGTCGCAGGAAAATGGGCCGTGATCGACGGCGCGATCCCCGGCCTTGATGTGGCAGACCTCATCCACCGCCACAGTTCAGCGGCGCGGGCCATGCAGGCGGGATAGTATCCAGGCGAAGATAGAAAGAGGGGGCGACCACAAGTGCCGGGTGCTTCTGGCCACCCCCTCCGAACCTCCTCCGGGAGGAGCAGGTGATTAGGCGGTGCAAGAAGCGTGCTACTTGCCCGGCAGTTTGTCGTCGATGCCTTTGACATAGAAATTCATGCCGAGGATCTGGCCGTCGTCGAGATTGGCGCCGCCCTTGCACTCGACCTCCTTGCCGTCCTGCCCAAGGACCGGGCACTTGAACGGATGCAGCTTCCCCGCGGTGATCGCCGCCTGGGCATCCTCGGCGATCTTCTTCACGTCGTCAGGCATATTGGTGTAGGGCGCCATCGCGAACATGTGGCTGTCGAGGCCGCCCCATGTGTCCTCGGATTTCCAGGTTCCGTCGAGCTCGGCCTTGACCCGGGCGATGTAGTAGGGACCCCAGGTATCGAGGATCGAGGTCAGCTGGGTCTTCGGCCCGAACTTGATCATCTCGGAATCCTGGCCGAAGGCGAGCTTGCCGCGTTCGCTGGCGATCTGCATTGCCGCCGGCGAATCCGTGTGCTGCATGATGATGTCGGCGCCCTGGTCGATCAGCGCCTTGGCGGCGTCGGCTTCCTTGCCTGGGTCGAACCAGGTGTTGGCCCAGATGATCTTGACCTTGATGTTCGGATTGATGGTCTGCGCGGCGAGGATCGTCGCGTTGATGCCGGAGACGACCTCGGGAATCGGGAACGAGCCGATATAGCCGAGCACGCCGGACTTCGACATCTTGGCCGCGATCAGGCCCTGGATGTAGCGGCCCTGGTACCATTTGGCCGAATAGGTCGACATGTTCGGGTTGCGCTTGTATCCGGTCGCGTGCTCGAAATGCACGTTCGGGTATTTCTTCGCGACCTTCAGCGTCGGATCCATGTAGCCGAACGAGGTGGTGAAGATCAGCTTGTTGCCGGCGCGGACGAGCTGCTCGATCGAGCGTTCGGCGTCGGGGCCCTCAGGCACGTTTTCGAGAAAGGTGGTCTCGATCTTGTCGCCGAGCTCCTTCACCAGCGCCTGGCGTGCCAGCTCATGCTGATAAGTCCAGCCGAGGTCACCGACCGGGCCGAGGTAGATAAATCCGACTTTCAGCTTGTCGGCGGCGGAGGCTGCACTGACGCTCCCGGCAAGCAAGAGCCCGGCAGCCAGCGCAAGAAGTGATTTCCTCATCATCAATCTCCAAACATCAGGGGAAAGCCACGATCCGCACCGTGCGCGCCCCATCGCGCACGCCGCGGAAATGAAACGCTAGCGGTCAGGCACGAACACGGTGCCAAGCGCAGCCGGTGCGGTCGATCCGCCCGTGCGCGCGCGGGAGAGCAGGACCAGGACGATGACGGTCGCAAGGTAAGGCAGCGCCGACATCAACTGCGAGGGAATGCCGACGCCCCAGCCCTGCGCGTGCAGTTGCAGGATCGTCACCGCGCCGAACAGATACGCGCCGACCACGAGGCGGCCCGGCCGCCAGGACGAGAACACCACCAGCGCCAGCGCGATCCAGCCGCGGCCTGCGGTCATGCCCGGAATGAAGAAGGGCGTATAGGCGAGCGGCAGATAAGCGCCGGCAAGTCCTGCGCAGGCGCCGCCGAACATCACCGCTAAGGTGCGGATGCGCAGCACGGGATAGCCGAGCGCATGCGCAGACACGTGGTTGTCGCCGCAGGCGCGCAGGATCAATCCCGGCCGCGTACGGTACAGGAACCACCAGACGCCGATGACCAGCGCCAGCGAGAAATAGACGAAAGCGTCCTCGCCGAACAACACGCGGCCAACCAGGGGAATATCCGTGAGACCGGGAATTTTGAGATGCAGCGCCGGCGTGATGCGCTCGCCAACGAAGCCAGCGCCGATGAGGCCGGAGAGTCCGAGACCCAGGATGGTCAGCGCCAGCCCTGTCGCAACCTGGTTGACCGCAAGCCCGAGCGCCATCAGTGCGAAGACCAGTGATATCAACGTGCCGGCGACGGTGCCGAACAGTGCGCCGATAAAGATCGAGCCGGTCAACCACGCACCTGCAAAGCCACATGCGGCGCCGACGATCATCATGCCCTCGACGCCGAGATTGAGCACACCGGAGCGCTCGGTCACGAGCTCGCCGGTCGCCGCGATCAGGAGCGGCGTCGAGGCGGCGAGCACCGCGAGGATGATGGCTTCAATGAGTTCCACGAGCCACCTGTCGGTTCGGGAAAACCAGCTTGAAGCGGTAGAGGATGAGGGAATCGCAGGCGAGCACGTGTAACAGCAGGATGCCCTGAAAAACCTTTGTCACGTCCAACGGGATCTTCATCGCGATCTGCGCCTGCTCGCCGCCGATAAAGGTCAACGCGAGAAAAAGGCCTGCAATTAATATTCCAAGGGGGTTCAACCGGCCGAGAAAGGCGACGATGATCGCCGTAAAACCGTAACCCGGCGAGATGCCGGGCTGGAGATGTCCGACCGGACCTGCAACCTCGATGATGCCGGCGAGGCCTGCCAGCGCGCCCGAGACGGCGAAGGTCAGGATGATCAACTGGTTGGAATTGAAGCCGCCGAACCGCGCGGCGCGCGGCGCCGCACCGACCACGCGAATCTCGAATCCCGTGATGGTGCGCCCGAGCAGGATCGCCACCGCCGCGACAACGAGAAGGGCGATGATCGAGCCGAGATGCAGCCGGCCGCCTTCGATCAGCAGCGGTACCGTTGCGACCGGATCGAACTCGGCGGTGGTCGGGAAGTTGAAACCGTGTGGATCGCGCCAGGGGCCGCGCACGAGATAGTCGAGGAAGAGATCGGCGACATACACCAGCATCAGGCTGGTCAGGATTTCGCTGGCGCCGAACTTCACCTTGCAGATTGCCGGGATCAGTGCGTAGAGCGCGCCTGCGGCGGCGGCGAGCACGAGCATGACCGGCAGCACCCAGACGCCGGCGTCGGTGCCCTGCGTCTTCACCGCAATCCAGCTTCCGGCGACGGCACCAATCAGGAACTGGCCTTCGGCGCCGATGTTCCAGGCATTGGCGAGATAGCAGAGCGATAGTCCGATCGCGATCATCACCAGCGGAGTCGCCTTCACCGCGATTTCCTGGAGCGAATAGCTGTCGGTCAAAGGCGCGATGAAATAGGCGTGCAGGGCGAGCAGCGGATTCTTGCCGAGGATCGCGAACAGGATGACCATGGTCACGATCGTGAGGCCGATCGCGATCAGCGGCGAGATCAGCGCGATCGTGTTGGAGCGTTCGGCGCGCTTCTCAAGCACCAACTGCATGCGCGGCCTCCTTCGGCTCCAGCGTGCTGCCGCCCATCAACAGGCCGAGTTTTTCGCGCGTCGCCTCGCTGGCGGCGAGCGGCGCAGATAGGTGGCCATGGAACATCACGGCGATGCGGTCGGCGATTTCCGCGAGCTCGTCGAGGTCCTGACTGGTCACGAGTACGGCGGCGCCCGCGGTTGCGAGATCAAGCAACGCCTGGCGGATGACGGCGGCAGCGCCGGCGTCGACGCCCCAGGTCGGTTGGCTCACCACCAGCACCGCGGGATTGCGCAGGATCTCGCGTCCCACAATGAACTTCTGCAAATTGCCGCCGGAGAGGGATGCTGCTTCCGGATCGCGCTTGGCCTTGCGGACGTCGAAGGTCTCGGTTGCGCGGTCGACCGTCTTCAGGGTGGCGGCAGTATCGATGAAGCCGCGATGGACCATGCCGCTGGCGGCGTGCCCGGTGAGAAGCGCATTCTCCGAAAGCTTCATGCGCGGCGCAGTGCCGTGGCCGAGCCGTTCCTCGGGAACGAAGGCCGCACCGAGCTTGCGGCGCTGCGTGATCGAGAGATGGCCGGCAGCAAGGCCTTCGATCACGATCGTGCCGGGATCCTTCGACAGGCGTTCGCCGGACAGCGCGGCGAACAGTTCGTCCTGGCCGTTGCCGGCGACGCCGGCGATGCCGAGGATCTCGCCGCCTTTCAGCTCGAACGAGATGTGCTCGAGCCGCACGCCATGCGCCTCGCCAGGGGCGAGCGAGAGATCGTTGACGACGAGGCGCGGCACGGTGGTCTGCCGGCCGGCGGCCGCCTTCACCTCCTTGATCTCACCGCCGACCATCATGCGCGCCAGCGAAGCGGCGGTCTCAAGCCTGGGATTGCAGGTCTCCACCTTCTTGCCGCCGCGCAGGATCGTTGCCGTGTCGCACAAGCGCTTCACCTCTTCGAGCTTGTGGCTGATATAAAGGATGGCGCGACCTTCGGCCTTGAGCCGCTCCAGCACGATGAAGAGCTGGTCGGCTTCCTGTGGCGTCAGCACCGCGGTGGGCTCGTCAAGGATCAGGAATTGTGGATCCTGCATGAGCGCGCGGACGATCTCAATGCGCTGGCGTTCGCCGACCGACAATTGCCAGACCTCGCGTTTGGGATCGAGCGGCAATCCATAAGTCTTCGACACCTGCTCAAGCCGCGCCGACATGTCCTTGAAGGATTCTCTTCCGTCGAGGCCGAGCGAGACGTTCTCGGCGACGGTGAGATTGTCGAACAACGAGAAATGCTGGAACACCATGCCGATGCCGCGGCTGCGCGCTTCCGAGGGACCGGACAGCACGATCGGCTGGCCCTGCCAGAAAATCTGGCCAGCGCTGGGCTGGATCAGCCCGTAGATCGCCTTGACCAGCGTCGACTTGCCGGCGCCGTTCTCGCCCAGCAGCGCGTGGATTTCCGTTGGCCAGATATCGATGTCGATGGCATCGTTGGCGAGGAAATCGCCATAGCGCTTGGTGAGCCCGACCGTCCTGAGGAGCGGGGACTCGCCGGAATGCAGGCTCTTAGCCGTGGGATCCAACATTCGCTGATGCGCTTGCATGGGGTGAAGTGCCTCAATACTGGGCTAGTTTGAACCGCCGCGTAAGGTGTGAAAAAGCGTCATCCCTTGCTCAACGCTTCGGCAGGCAGGAGGTGTCGGCGAGTCTCGGCTCTCGCCGGCGGCGATCGTCCTCAGACACCTTCCGAGCAGCCTTTGCAGTCCCGGCTTGCGTGTGACGCCTGTTGCAAATTTGTGACGGCTCAAGCCAAATCGGAACCCGCTATGCAGGCTTGGCGTGAAGTTAAGCAGAGACGCGCCAGCACGCGTATGCATTTGCGAACACCGCGACAGTAGCTTCCACCCATCTTGTTTGCCTTGTCCGGTCGACATGAAAAGGCGAACGAAATCAAATGGGGATATCCGGCAATGGGTCGCTCTCGGCCGACGGCGTGGCGGTGAGGTTGGCCTTCCAAATCGGCCGGTGAAACGCCGCGCCCTGTGCAAACAAGCGGCATGCCTTGAAACAAGTTGAGGCTTCTCACTCCGGGAGATCGGCGCAAGTGTCGCACCCAAGGGACGTTCATTTTTACGTGTCCAAACTTGGGGGTATTCAGGATGTCGTTTCGTTTCAAGGCAATTGCAGCAGGCGCGCTGTCACTTGCTACGGTTGCTACCGGTAGCCTGGCTCAGGCGGCGGATCTGCCGGTCAAGGCTGCCAAGAAGGCGGCCGACCTTCCGTTCTTCCTGGTGATCGACGACCGCGTCACCTACTCCTACATCTTCAATGCCTCGCAGCCCGGTGCGTTCACCAACACCAATGGCGTGATCAACGCCAAGACGACGAAGCAGGTCTACTCCTTCACCCACTTCGATGCCTGGACCTACGGCACCAACTTCTTCACCATCTCGATGTTCAAGTCGGACCACAATGATCCGGCCGGCCCGTGTACCGCCACAGGCGTGGTCGTTTCGCCGGCTGCGGGCTTCGCTGCGACGCCGACGAGCTGTGCCGGCGCGACAGAAATCTACGGTCTTTTCCGCTCGACCTTCGGCTGGAACGAGATCTTCAACACCAAGGCCTTCACGCAGGGCCCGCTGCACAATATCTCGTTCGAGATTGGCATGGATGCCAACACGGAGAACCGGTATTTCGGCGCCGCCAAGCGCGACGTTGTCGCCGGTCTGCAGTTCGCCTTCGATCTCCCCTATAAGGGCTACTTCAACGTCGCGCCGCTGGTGTATTGGGAGTTCGCCAACCACAACTCCTTCTCGCAGTGCGGCGCCGGTTGGTCCGCTCCGTGTATTGCTGACGGCAACACATCGTTCAAGCCGACCTGGGCGATCGAAACCAACTACTATATGGACCTCGGCTTCCTGCCGCAGAACATGCAGTATTTCTCGATCAGCGGCCGAGCGGCGTGGTACGGCAAGAAGGGCACCGACACTGAGCCGCTTCCCGCCAGCGTCGCCAACGGCGTCTATCCCACCAAGGTCGAGTTCAACTCCGAGCCGATCCGCCTGACCCTCGATGCCTCGAAGGCAGTGTGGGGTGAGAAGTACTCGCACTTCGTGGACGTCTGGGTCGCCTACCGGTATTGGCAGAACAAGTTCGGCCTCG
Source organism: Bradyrhizobium sp. WU425 (assembly GCF_021052305.1). Taxonomy (NCBI): domain Bacteria; kingdom Pseudomonadati; phylum Pseudomonadota; class Alphaproteobacteria; order Hyphomicrobiales; family Nitrobacteraceae; genus Bradyrhizobium; species Bradyrhizobium sp. WU425. The sequence continues at coordinate 2,709,850 of NZ_CP088089.1, forward strand.
ATCACAACAACGCCGTGGCCTGCACCACCCTGGCCGGCGGCGCGAGGGTGAGCACAGGCTCCTGCACCGAGTCCTCGCTCTACTCCGGTGTCACTGTGAAATTCTAGCCACCTGACACGCTTCAGGTGAACGACGATGGCGCCGCGTCAAACCTCCGCGGCGTCATCTTCGTTTGTGGGCAGGAGGGTCGGGGATGAGCCGTAGGCGCAATCCGCTCTACGAAATTGAATTGGTGTTTGCTACTTCGTCCACACGCCGTCGTGCAGCGCTTCGGCCTCGTCTTCGAGCAGCGGCCCCGCAACCTCTGTCGGCCGCTGGCCGCTGGCAAAGACTTTGCGACAGGGCAAGTCGAGCGTCGGGTTCTCCGGATGATCGCCGGTGATGCCGCGCAGGCGGTGCTCGCTGAGGCCATAGACGACACGGCCGATGCCGGCCCAGTAGATCGCGCCGGCGCACATCGCGCAGGGCTCGGCGGAGGAATAGAGCGTGGCTCTCGCCAACACCTCGCGGCCAAGCGTGCGGCAGGCCTGCGTGGCGGCGAGGCGCTCGGCATGCGCGGTGCCGTCGTGATCCGGCATGTAGCCGTTCTCGGCCTCGATCAGGACCTTGCCCTCGGCATCGACCACGATGCAGCCGAAGGGATGGTTGCCGTGCGTGAGGGAACGGCGGGCGACCGCGAAGGAAAGGCGGAGGAAGTGCTCGTCACGCTCGGACCCGCCGCTCATCGCTCTTCCCTGGTCAATGCCCCGCCATGTGCCGGCCGACCACGGTGAGATCGGCTTCGCTGGTCCGTGCTTCATACACGAATTCGCCGTGGAACATCACCACCAGCCGATCGGAGAGTTCAAGGAGTTCGTCGAGGTCCTCGCTGACCAACAGCACCGCGGCGCCGCGGTTGCGCGCGGCCATGATCTCGGCATGGATTTGCGCTACCGCCGCGAAATCGAGCCCGAAGCAGGGATTGGCCGCGATCAGCACCTCGACGTCGCCGCCGAGCTCACGGGCCAGCACGGCGCGCTGGACATTGCCGCCCGACAGCGCCGAGATCGGCGTGTCGGGCGTGCGGGTCTTGATCTTGTACTGGGCGATCTTCTTCCGCGCGTCGACGCGGAAGGCACCGCGGTTGAGCCACCAGCCGAGGCTAGCGAAAGGCGCGCGGTCGAATTCGCGGAAGGCGATGTTGTCGGCGACGCTCATGCCGCCGACACAGGCGTTCTTCAGCGGCTCCTCCGGCAGGAGTGACATATTGTGCCGCCGCATCTCCTCGCGGCTGGCGTGATAGGGATCGCCGGCGACGCGGATCTCGCCACTCTCAGCGCCGCGCTGCCCGGCCAGCACCTCGACGAGCTGGCGCTGGCCGTTGCCGGAGACGCCGGCGATGCCGACGATCTCGCCGGCACGGACCGTAAGGGAGACGTCGTGCACGGCGATGGCGCCGGCGTCGTCGCGCGCGCGCATCTTCGCCAGCTCCAGCCTCGCCTTGCCGGCCTCACCGGTGCGCGGCGGCTGTAGCGTCAGCTCCTCGGCGCCGATCATGGTGCGCGCCATGGCGTCCGGCGTCAGTTCGGACACCTTGCCGGCGCCGGCGAGCTTGCCGCGGCGCAGGATCGTGACGTCGTCGGCGAAGGCCATGACCTCGCGGAACTTGTGCGTGATCATCAGGATGGTCAGCTCGCCCTTGACGACCATGTCGCGGAGCATGCCAAGCACCTCGTCGGCTTCCGCCGGGGTCAGCACCGAGGTCGGCTCGTCCAGGATCAGGAAGCGACGCTTCAGGTAGAGCTGCTTGAGGATCTCGCATTTCTGGCGCTCGCCCGCGGAGATGTCGGAGGCCTTTGCGCTGAGCGGTACCTTGAATGGCATGCGCGCGAGAAAGGCCTCGAGCTCCTTCATCTCTTTCGGCCAGTTCACGACAGCCGGCACGTCATCGCGCGCCAGCACCAGATTTTCGGCGACCGTCATCGCCGGCACCAGCGTGAAATGCTGGTAGACCATGCCGAGGCCGAGGGCGTGGGCGTCCTTCGGATTGCCGATCGCCTGCTCGCGCCCGCCGACGAGAATGTCACCCTCGGTGGCGTGGTAATAGCCCATAATGCATTTGACGAGCGTCGACTTGCCGGCGCCGTTCTCGCCGAGCAGCGCATGGAACGAACCCGGCCGCACTTTCAGCGCGACATTGTCCAGCGCCAGGAAATCACCGAAACGCATGCTCATGGCGATGGCATCGACGCCGAAGGCGCCCGATGGCGGCGACGTTTCGCCGACGATCACGAAATCGCTCCGATGAAGGCGTCGGCGGTCGAGACCGCGCCGAACACGCCGCCCTGCATCTTGATCATCTTCAGCGCGTGGTCGTGGTTGCTCTTGTCAGTGGCACCGCAGCAATCGTGCAGCAGCACGCATTCGAAGCCGCGGTCGTTGGCCTCACGCATGGTGGTGTGAACGCAAACGTCGGTGGTGATGCCAGTGAGCACGATGTTCTCGATGCCGCGGACGCGCAGGATCAGCTCCAGGTCGGTGGCGCAGAACGAGCCCTTGCCGGGCTTGTCGACGATGGGTTCGCCGGGCAGCGGCGCGAGCTCCGGGATGATGTCCCACCCAGGCTCGCCGCGCACCAGGATGCGGCCGCAGGGACCGGGATCGCCGATGCCGGCGCCGATCTGCCGGGAGCGCCAACGCTTGTTGGCAGGCAAATCCGAGAGATCGGGACGGTGGCCTTCGCGGGTATGGATGATGTGAAAGCCTCGGCTCCGCATTGCCGTGAGCAGTCTCTTGATCGGCTCGATCGGCGCCCGCGTCAGCGAGAGATCATAGCCCATCTTGTCGACATAGCCGCCGACGCCGCAGAAATCGGTCTGCATGTCGATGATGATGAGCGCGGTATTCTCCGGACGCAGGTCGCCGTTATAGGGCCAGGCATAGGGCTCGGACTTGATGGTGCGCTCGGGCATGATTTGGCTCTCTAGCGGGTGATCGACAATTCGGCCGGGGCTCCGGTCAGCGTGCGTTTCGGCGAGCAGGTGATGATCATGATCGCCAGCGTCAGGATGTAGGGTGCGGCGTTGAAAAGGTGGTAGCCGGAGGTGACGCCGACCGATTGCAGCGCCGGGCCCAGCGCTGCGGCGCCGCCAAAGGCGAGCGAGGCCCACAGACACAGCAAGGGGTCCCAGCGCGCGAAGATCACGAGCGCCACCGCCGTGATGCCCTGCCCCGAGGACAGGCCCTCGTTCCAGCTTCCGGGATAGAACAGCGACAGGAAGGAACCGCCGATGCCGGCAAGGAAGCCGCCGACCATGGTTGCGCGCAGGCGGATCAGCAGCACGGAGTGGCCCATCGCACGCGCGGCGTCCGAACTCTCGCCGGCGGTGCGGATCAGGAGGCCCCAGCGCGTGGTCCGGAAGGCCCAGTAGAGAGTTGGGGCGAGCGCGACACCAATCAGGAACAACACGTTGACCCGTAGTGCCGCGCGCACCTGTGGAATGTCGCTCCACCAGCCGAAATCGATCGCGGGCAGCCGTGGCGCGGTGGGCTCGATCAGCGGCTTGCCGAGATAGAAGGCAAGCCCGGTGCCGAACAGCATCAGCGCGATGCCAACCGCGACGTCGTTGACACGCGGCAGCGAGCAGATGCCGGCATGCAGCGCGCCCAGAAGCGCGCCGGTGATGCCAGCGGCGAGCACGCCGAGCCACGGCGATCCCGTAAGGTAGGAAATCCCGTAGGCGCTCATCGCGCCCATTACCAGCGTGCCTTCGAGGCCGAGATTGATGCGGCCGGAGCGCTCGGTGATGCATTCGCCCAGGCTCACGAACAGGAACGGGGTCGAGACTCGAATGGCGCCGCCGAGCACGGCGAGCGGGACGGTCCAGAGTCCGATCGAGCCGTCTGCCATCTCAGGACTTTCCCTTCAGAAACCCGATGCGGCCGTAGAGCGCATCGCTGGCCAGCACGAAGACGAAGATGATGCCTTGCAGCACCAGCACGGATGCATCCGGCAATCCGAGGCGGCGCTGCAACAGCCCGCCGCTGGCGCTGATACCACCGAGCAGGATCGCGACGGGGATAATGGCGAGCGGATTTTGCCGCGCCAGGAAGGCGACGAGAATCCCTGTGAAGCCGTAGCCTGCGGCGAGGTTCGCGTTGGTGCGCCCCTGCACCGCGGCGACCTCGACCATGCCTGCAAGGCCCGCGGCGCCGCCGGCGAGGAAGCAGACGATCAGGATCAGCTTGCTGACATTGAGACCGACGATCTTCGCAGCGCGGATGTTGCCGCCGGCAACACGCGCGGCGAAGCCAAACACAGTGTGATAGATCAGGATATAGGCGGCGAACGCGGCGATCAGGCCGAACACGAGACCCCAATGCACATCGGTGCCGGGGATCGATCCGATCATGTTGGCCGCGCCGATCTCGCGGGTCGACGGCTTGTTCAGGCTGCCGGGGTCGCGCATCGCGCCTTCGACGAGATGGTTGAGGACCGCGAGCGCGATATAGACGAGCAGCAGGCTCGAGATCGTTTCGTTGACGCCGCGATATTGCCGCAGCGCGCCCGAAAGCATGACCCAGAGGCCGCCGCCGATCACGCCGGCGACGACCATGGCGATCTGCACGATAAGCGGCGGCATGCCCTGAAGCACCAGTGCTGCGCTGGTTGCCGACAGCGCGCCGATCAGGAGTGCGCCTTCGCCGCCGATGATGACCATGCCGAGCTGCGCGGGCAGCGCCGTGCAGAGTGCGGTAAGGATCAGCGGCGCCGCGCGCGTCAACGTGTTCTGCCATGAGAACCAGGTGCCGAACGCGCCGTAGTACATGTAGAAATAGAGGTCGAGCGGGCTCTTGCCGAACATCGCGACCAAGATGCCGAAGACCCCGAGCGCGCCGGCCAGCGCCGCGCCCGGGATCAGGATATATTCGATCGTTCCGCCGTGACGCTGGAGGAATCCCGGATCGGCGGCCGGGGCAACGGTCCCGACCGCTTCAGCGAGATCTGCAGCTTCCGTCGTCACGAAGTCGCCCCGACCACGCCCTCCACGAGATAGTCCATCTTCTCGAGTTCGGGATCCTTCTGGCCGCGATCGGTGCCGGCCGCGATCACCGTCTTGCCCTTGTTGTCGACCAGCCCTCCCTTGAAGATGGCGTAGCCGTCACCGGACAAGAACTTGGCCTTGACGTCGTCGGCGTGCTTGCGCGCCTCGGCGGAGACCGCTTCGCCATAGGGCGAGGTCTTGACGATCTCCTCCTTGAGGCCGCCGCGATAGAAGTTCGGGATGCTCTCGCCGGCGGCGATCATCTTGACGAACTTGGGGTACAGCGCTTCCCAGTTCCACTCGGCGCCCGTGAGATACGCTTTTGGCGCGAGCGGCGACTGGTTGACGTGATAGCCGCACACCATGGCGCCCCGACGCGCGGCGTTCTCGACCATGGTCTTGGGACCATCGACATGGCAGGTGAGGACGTCGACGCCCTGATCGATCAGGCTGTTGGTGGCCTCGGCTTCCTTGACCGGCATCGACCAGTCACCAGTGAAGATCACTTGCGTGGTGGCCTTGGGATTGGCAAGCCTCGCGCCGAGCGCGAATGCGTTGATGTTGCGCAGCACCTGCGGGATCGGCTTGGCCGCTACGAAGCCGAGCTTGCCGCTCTTGGAGCTGTAGCCGGCAACGATGCCCGAGATGTATTGGGCTTCATCGATGTAGCCGAAATAGCTGCCGGCGTTTTTCGGGTCCTTGTCGCTCCACAGGCCGCCGCAGTGCTCGAAGCGCAGCTTCGGGAATTTGTTGGCCATCTTGACCATGTGAGGATTGTAGTAGCCGAACGAGGTCGGGAAGAGCAGGGTGGCGCCGTCGAGATTGATCATGGACTCGATCGTCTTCTCGACCGCGTCGGTCTCCGGCACCTTCTCTTCTTCCACGACTTTGAGGCCGGGAATCTTCTTCAGCGCCGCCGCGCCCTGCGCATGCGCCTGGTTGTAGCCATAGTCGTCCCGCGAGCCGACGTAGATGAATCCGATGGTGGTCTCGGCCGCGAAGGCCGGACGAATGCCCGTCGCCGCACCGAGGGTGACGGCCGCGCCGCCCTGCAACAAATGACGTCGTGAGATCCTGCCAAATTCCATTGCTTGCTCCCCTTGGCGGATGCACCGCCTCATCTCGCGCTGCGCCGGTCTGGCGGAGCCCGGGATAGATTGTCGCAAGCTTCGTGCCAGAGGCTACCGAGGGAGGATTTTCACTTAAGTTATTGAGAGTAATTTGCTATTTTCGGTGATCCGAGCTTGATCAGGAAAGTAGCAGATGAAAATATAGGCAGTATTTTATAATTGTATGCAATGGAGTTAAGCAGTCTTAACCGGCTTGGACATGTGCATGACGAGGGTCGGGTGGTCTGCCGGCAACCGCATTCATGCTAACCACGCGCTGATCGGAACGATGTCGACAGCGTGATTTCGCTGGCACCGAACTTGAATCGATTGCCGCCAGGACCGCCGTCGCCGCGGTCCCAAGAGATGGAAAGCCCGCCGAGATGGCTGCTGGTACCGCCGTTCATAATGGTTCGCTCGGCGAAGAGATCGTGCGAAGAATCAACGAGCTCGCGGCGATCTCGGAAGAAGGCGACAAGCTCACCCGCATCTATCTGACCGGCGAGCTGCGCAAGGCCGCGGACCTCATCCTGAGCTGGATGCGCGACGCCGGCATGAGCGCGCGTCTCGACGCGATCGGCAATGTCTGCGGGCGCTACGAAGGGGAGCGGCCGGGTGCGCCCTGCCTGATGCTCGGCTCGCACTACGACACCGTGCGCGATGCCGGCAAATGGGACGGGCCGTTGGGCGTGATCACGGCGATCGCCTGCGTCGCCGATCTCAACCGCCGCGGCAAGCGCCTGCCGTTCGCGATCGAAATCGTCGGTTTTGCGGATGAGGAAGGGGTGCGCTTTGCCTCGACCCTGCTCGGCAGCCGCGCCGTGGCCGGCACTTTTGACGAAAGCGTCCTCAACACACGCGACAGCGATGGCGTCGCGATGCGCGATGCGCTGGTGCAGTTCGGGCTCGACCCCGATCATATCGGCGCGGCCGCGCGGGCCCGGCGCGAGCTGCTTGCATATCTCGAGCTGCACATCGAGCAGGGGCCGGTGCTGGAAACGCAAAACCTCCCCGTCGGAGTTGTCACTGCGATCGCGGGCGCGACACGGCTTGCCGCGCGGCTGACCGGCATGGCGGGGCACGCAGGCACGGTGCCGATGGCGCTCCGGCGCGATGCGTTGGCGGGCGCGGCCGAATGCATCGGTGCGATCGAGCAGTTTTGCCGCACCGACGAGGGCGGGCTGGTCGGCACCGTCGGCTACATCCAGGCGAGGCCCGGCGCGACCAACGTCATCCCGGGCGAGGTGTCGTTCACCATCGATATGCGGGCGCCGACCGACATGCACCGCAAGCGCGCGGTCGCCGATGTCGTGAGGCAGATCGAGGCCATCGCAAAGCGCCGCCAATTGACACTTCAGCTCGACGTCACCCACGAGAACCGCACCGCGCCCTGCGCGCCCTGGCTCAAGGAGCAGATCGCGCAGGCGATCAAAGCGGAAGGTTTTTCCGTGTTCGAGCTGCCGAGCGGGGCGGGGCATGACGGCATGGCCATGATCGACATTGCCGACGTCGGCATGATCTTCGTTCGCTGCCGCGGCGGAATCAGCCATCACCCCGACGAGCATGTCGAGCTCGCCGATGCCGACGCCGGCGCGCGAGTGTTGCTGGGGCTGATCGAGAATTTCGGCCGCGGCAAGGGTAAATCGGCTCCTCACGTCACCGGCTAGAGATAAGAATCAGACAGGTCTAGCGTCGTAACGGCGTCCCGCCGGACCACGAGACAACATTCGACGGCGCGTATGAACAGCGGCATCTCTTTTCCATCCCATGGCGAAAACCGATTTTACCAGGGTATGGCGGCGACCTTCGTTGCCAACGCGCTTCAGGCGGTGAACTTTCTCGGTGATCGATTCCTGAGGAAGTCGCATCATCCGTTCACGGCCATCGGGGACCTCTACCGGTACTCGATGGACAGTGCCTTTGCGGTATCTGAGACCTTTCTCGTTACGGGCGCGCCGCACGCTTCTGCGTACTATCCGCGCGACTTTGCCTGGTTCTATCCCGACATCCTCGACCCCGACACCATCATGGATTCGCAGGATGCGGTTCGCCGGGCTCGTCTGCTCGAAAAGAGCGTCCGCCTGCTGCTGGAAGCGGTTCGCGCCAACGTCGTCACGACGACCATCGTCCCGGCTGGGCGCGCCCGGTATCTCGGCGTGAACTATTTCTCGCGCCCTTCGGATACGCTGCTCGGCATTCTGGCCGGCCTGCGGCAGATGATCTCTGCCGAGGAGAGAGCGTCATCCTATCTGGCGATGTCGCAATGCGTGCATGCCGGTCGCCTGCTGCTGGCCGAATATTGCGGTGATCTGAAGCGCGCGATCCTCCAGCTCGCAAGCGAGCTCGAGCCGTTCAACGATGATGGCTCTACGTATTTGCTGTGCGATGCCAGTGCTCCGCGCTCTGCGGCAACCGACACGCGCGCCGAGCGCAGGCGTTTCGTCACCAATGCCTGCGTCTACACGACCTTCGTGTGGGGCGTGCGGCTCGGGATCATCGACGAGAACGAGCTGAAGCGGCGGCTCGGACGCGACCTGGCGCAGTACAAGAGGGACCTGCTCCGCCTGTTCGGCAAGGGTGGCTATATCAGGCATTCCCTGGATGGCCCCCCAGGCTCGCCGGTGTCCTCGGTCGCTCTGGATTTCGTCAGTGTGCATCGCGGCTTCTGGGATATGAGCGAGCCGGCCGAGCGCGCGCTGTTCGCGGCCACGGCGGATCTGATCATTGCGGAGCCGCGCTTTCGCATCCCCGGCACATTCCACTTCCTGGTGTCCGCGGATAATCCGCGGAACAAGATGATCCACAAGATCGCGGCTCCCGCGTACCAGGGACGTTCCTCCTGGCCGACTTTCAACGTCGAGTTCGCGGATCGCATGCTGGACTATGACGAATTCTCGTGCAGCGATACCTACCGTTCCTGCGCCCAGGGAATTCTGAAGGACATTCGCACCGCAACCGAAGTCCACGGCGGCTATCAGGAACTGATCTCGGAGCGGGGCCTGAAGTATCGCACCTGGGCCTACAAGGGTGCCGTGGCCCACTCCTGGTTTCCGCGTTTCCTCTCTGTCTGGAGGAGGGCGCATGGAACGCCGCTCCTCCATTGGAATGACTGAACGGCGGTCGTTACCCAGCCGTCACGTCCACAAGCTCGCCACCGTCGAGGACCTTGGCCGCCTTGGCGCGGTCGAGGTCGCCTTCCCAGGCGGCCACCACCACGGTCGCAACGCAATTTCCGGTGAGGTTGCCGACCGCGCGAGCCATGCCGATGAACCAGTCGACCGACAAGACCAGCACGAGGCCGATCGCAGGGATGCTGGGCACCGCGTTCAGCGTCGCCGCCAGAATCACGATCGCGGAGCCCGGCACGCCATGCGCGCCCTTGGAGGTGATCAGGGAGACGCCGAGCACCAGTAGGAGGTCGCCGAAGGACAGCGGCGTGTTGGTCGCCTGCGCGATGAAGACGACCGCAAGCGTCAGGTAGATCGAGAACGCGTCGAGGTTGAAGGAATATCCGGTCGGAATCACGAGGCCGACGACGGAATCCTTCACGCCCATCCGCTCCAGCTTCTTCATGATCTGCGGCAGCACTGCGTCGGACGAGGCGGTCGCGAGCACGATCGTCAACTCCTCGCGCAGGTAGGCGAGGAATTTGAGGATGTTGATGCCGGCAAGCGCCATGACGCCGCCGAGCACGCCCAGCACGAAGATGCCGACCGAGACGTAGAACAGCGCAACCAGTGAGACGAGCTGCTTGAGCGAGCCGACGCCGTATTTGCCGACGGTGTAGGCGACTGCGCCGAGCACGCCAAGTGGAGCAACGCGGACGATAAGCCCCATGACGCGGAACAGCACGGTCGAGGCGGCATCGATCATCGACGTCACGAGCTTGCCCTTCTCGCCGCCGACCAGTGCGAGGCCTACGCCGAACAGCACGGCGAAAAACAGCACCTGGAGCACGTCGTTGCGCGACAACGCGTCGAACGAGGTGCTCGGGATCACGTTGAGGAGGAAGGAGCCGATGCCGCCGCCCTGAAGCTTGTGGGCGTTGTCGGCATAGGTATTGAGCGCCTTGGCGTCCAGCGTCGAGGGGTCGATGTTCATGCCATGACCGGGGCCGAAAGTGTAGGCCAAGATGAGACCTACCACGAGCGCGACTGTGGTCATCACCTCGAAATAGACCAGCGCTTTGACGCCGACCCGTCCGACCTTCTTGAGGTCGCCCGCGCCGGCAATGCCGTGCACGACGACGCAGAACACGATCGGCGCCACGATCATCGAAATCAGCTTCAGGAAGGCGTCGCTCAGAATCTTGAGCGAGATGGCAAAATCCGGCGCGGCCACCCCGAGAATGATGCCGAGGATCAGCGCGGCCAGGACCTGGACGAACAGCGACGTGTAGAGCGGCTTTGGCTCGGCGGCCGGGGCCGCGGCAATGGTCGACATGGTGACTCCCCCGTTTTGACGACGTCTCGATCGTCGAAAGGAGCAACTAGCGTGCCAGATTGTCGCGGTTTTCGCTGAGGAGGAGGTCTATTCGGTCTTTTTGCGGTGCGACCGGCATCCGCATCGGCGCCGGGAAACCGTTCCAGGTGCCGTCGGTCACGTGGACAGACGATTTTGCGGTCCACAGTCACGTTCTGCGCGCGGGTGGCCGCGTCACGCCGCGAGATCCAGCAGCCGACACGATCCGCGTACCAGCACCTTGCGTCCATTCGGCGTCATGACCGGCACGCCGTCGCAGACGACGACAAGACCGAACTTGACGAGGCTCTCGATGAGATAGGCCTTGGAAAGGCGACCGTTCGACACCGGGTCGCGAAGCGCCTTCAGAACCTCCCATTGGTCTGGCGAAAGATCGAAGTCGATGTCGTTGCTCATGTTGCCTCAAGCCGTGGTGCCGTTCCTGCGCCTCTGTTAGAGGCGCTGCATGAAGACCGTGCGACGACAATGAGTCGGGAATTCGGTGAGGCGTTTAGAACTTCTCTTCACAAATTGCTGCACGCCATTGCGCCACAAGAGTTAAGACCGCTCGGTCACGAGGACCGTCCGAGCCTCGATCACATATTGATGATGTAGGTTTGATGTTGGTCCGCGAACTACCGCACTGCACGGGAAGCGCTGCTGTCCCATTCTGCGTCGCAATATGCACAGAAATCATGAGAACGAAGGGTTCGGGATTCTGTTACGCTGATTCGCGGGGAATGGCTTCACACGGCAGGAGTGGAGTGCATGAACAGGCTGGTCGAAATTCGCAGTCAGGAATCCCTGTGCCGGGAGCGTGCCGCGCTTGATTTGCAGCGCCGGCTTTTCTGGCTTGCGCAAGCTCAGGAATGGGAGCAGCGCGCGCTTGACGAGATCGCCTATCATTTCCGGGAGTGCAATGTGGCTCAGACGGAGCTGGGGCGAAACTGACGTCGGCTGTGGATAAGGCCTACTGATAAGTCGCCACAATATCGGATACCGCGCGCTCGAGCTGCTGCGCGGTGGCGCACTGGCGCACCACGCTGCAGAAGGTCGCATAGCGCGGCATCTCGGAATCGCCAAAGCCCCAGGCGAGACGTCCTTCGGGATTGAGCCACACCAGTCGCTTCGAGCGCTCAGAGATGCGGCGCAGGATGTCGGCGCGCGGATCGAGATTGTTGCTGCGGGCATCGCCCAGCACGATCACCGTGGTCTGCGGCGTCAGCGTGCTCATAAACTCCTTCTCGAAATCGACCAGCGACGAGCCGTAGTCGGAGGAGCCGAAGCCGACCTTGGACATGATCTCGGCCATCGCTTCTTCCGGCGATTTCGATTCCAGGATGTCGCTGACTTCGATCAGATGCGAGGAGAAGGCAAAGGAATGGACGTCGTCGACCACCTCGTGCAGCGAGTGGATCAGGAGCAGGAAGAAATCCGAGACCTGCGCCACCGAGCCCGAGACGTCGCAGAGCGCCACGATCTTCGGCCGATCGCGATGCTTGCGCTTCCAGGCCGTGAGAAAGGGGATGCCGCCCCAGGCGGCATTGCGGCGCAGCGTGCGGCGGACGTCGAGATGACCGCGCCGTTGGCGCTTGCGTGGTTTCGAATAGCGCTCGCGCAGGCGACGTGCGATCTGGCGGATGAGAGCGCGCATCTCCGCGACATGGCGGCGCTCGATGCGGGCAAGCGGCGCGTTGCGAAGAATCTCGTTGCGGAGGTTTTCAGCTTCCTCGCGGGCATAGAGCGCAAGCCCCTGCGCGACGGTGTCGCGGACGGCTTCGCGCAAGGCATCGAGCGCGGCGCGAAGCCGCTCGGCCAGTGCCGGATTGGTCGCGGTCAGCTCCTCGAGATCGTCGCGCAGCCGCTGGAGCCCCATGGCGTCAAGGATGCGGCTGGAGAAGATGCCGCGCTGGGTGGAGTAGCGGATGTCGGATAGGGAGGCCGCACCTGAGGCGCTGGCGATTGCGGCGGTGATCGCGTTGCGATCCTGCAACAGCAGCATCTGCGCGAGGGGCCCCAATTCTGCGGGAGGCGAACCGGCGCTCGCATCGCTGGCCGCGCCCGACGACGGAGATTGATCCGCGTCCTCCGAAACATAGTTGCTGTCGGCTTCAGGCTGTTCCTGTCGCGGCTCCGGCTGGCTGAAGAACAGATCGAAACAGTCTCCGAGCGCGAGCTTTTCGTCCTGCGACTTGGCGAGCGTCAGAAGGAGCGCATCGCGCAGGATGGTCCGGTCGGAGACGCCGACCTGCGCGACCGCACGCATCGCATCGATGCTTTCGGCCGGCGAGACATGGACCCCGGCGCCCCGTGCGGCACGGAAGAAACGATGGATATTCTCGCGCATCGGGGTCAACCGAAGACGTTGGATCGTGCTGCCTTGGCAATGAAGGTCGTAATCTGAGGCTGAGCCGCCTCGATGTCGGCCTCGTATTTCAGGAGCACGTTGAGCGTGTCCTTGACGATCTCGGTGTCGAGCTCCGAGGCCTGCAAGAGCACCAGCACGCGTGCCCAGTCGATGGTCTCGCTGACCGAAGGCAGCTTCTTCAGGTCGAGCGAGCGGATTTCGTGGATGAAGCCGACCATCTGCCGCCGCAGCGTCTGCGAAATGTTGGGGACGCGGCTCTCGACGATGCGCTCCTCGAGCCGCTGCTCGGGGAAGCCGATGTGCAGATGCAGGCAGCGCCGCTTCAGGGCGTCGCCGAGATCGCGCTCGCTGTTGGAGGTGAGGATCACCGTTGGCGGCGTGATCGCGGAGACGGTGCCGAGTTCGGGGATCGTGACCTGGAAATCGGAGAGAATTTCCAGCAGCAGCGATTCGAATTCCGCATCCGACTTGTCGATTTCGTCGATCAGGAGCACGCAGCCGCCCGGCTGCTCCAGCGCTTGCAGCAGCGGCCGCGGCTCGACGAACTCCTTGGAGAAGAACACGTCACCGAAATCGTGGAGTTGATTAAGTGCAGCGTGCAAAGTCTGCGCGCCGCCAAGGACTTCTCCGAGCTTGTCCTTGAGGATCTGCGTGTAGAGAAGCTGCTTGGCGTATTTCCATTCATAGAGCGCCTTGGCCTCGTCGAGGCCTTCGTAGCACTGAAGGCGGATCATCTTCAGGCCGCGCCAGGCCGCGATCGCCTTGGCAAGCTCGGTCTTGCCGACGCCCGCGGGTCCTTCGACCAGGATCGGCTTCTCGATCTGTTGCGACAAATAGACGGCGGTCGCGATCTGCCGGCTCGCGATGTAGCCTTGAGCGGCGAGACCGCTCTCCACTGCCTCGATCGCTGTCGAGGGCTTCTGTTCAGCCACGAAAAGGCGCTCCCAAAGGTCTTGATTGAGGCTTGTTCTGCCTGCGTTCACGGCAAAGAACAAGCCTCGTTTGGGAGAGGCCAGACCCGCGCGAATGGGCGTTTTTTCCGCTCAACGCAAATAGTCGGGCGGCCAACCGGCCGCGGGATCAGTGCCGCAGCAACTCCGGCTTGCGGATCGTCTGTCTGACCTCGGCGCCGCAATCGGCGCATTCATAGACGAAGTCGATCTTGGCAAGACTCCAATGCGGTTCGACCTCGCGCACATACATTGGAAGGAACCCCATGCAAGCAGGGCAAATCACAGGCGCGATCTCGATATCCTGATGATGCTGTACATAAGCTGGCATCTCGGCTCTCCTTCGCAGACGACCTCCAAACCCGCGCGAAGGCTACTGCCGGCCGGCGAAAGGCCGACATCAACTCTTTCGAACAGAGGCGGAACGGCGGAGGTTTGTCGTTCGCTGTGACATTCTTGTTACGTCTCTGTACTGTGACGGGTGGAGCAAATACCTATTTCAAAGCCCGATCCGATATTCGGACTTCGACCTCAACGATAAGGGAGCAACGCCCATGACGCATGCCATTCGCTTTCATAAGACTGGTGGTCCGGAAGTGCTGGTCTGGGAAGAAGTCAGTGTCGGCAAGCCCGGACCAGGCGAGGCACGAATCCGCCATACCGCCGTCGGTCTCAACTTCGTCGACATCTACAATCGTTCGGGCCTTTACCCGGTGCAACTGCCGAGTGGGCTTGGTAGCGAGGCTGCTGGCGTCGTCGAGGAGGTCGGGCCTGGCGTCACCGATCTGAAGCCCGGCGATCGCGTCGCCTACGGCGCCTCGCCGCTCGGGGCCTATTCCGAGGCGCGGCTGATCCCGGCCGACCGACTGCTGAAGCTGCCGGACGGTGTCGACGACAAGACCGCAGCGGCGATGATGCTGAAGGGGCTCACAACGCAATATCTGATCCGGCAGACCTATCGGGTGAAGGCCGGCGACACCATCCTGCTGCATGCGGCCGCCGGCGGCGTCGGCCTGATTCTCTCCCAGTGGGCCAAGCATCTCGGCGCAACCGTGATCGGCACCGTCAGCAACGACGAGAAGGCCAAGCTCGCCAAGGAGCATGGCTGCGACCATGTCATCATCTATAGCCGCGAGGATTTCGTGAAGCGCGTGGACGAGATCACCGGCGGCAAGAAGGTGCCGGTGGTCTATGACTCGGTCGGCAAGGATACGTTCTTGAAGTCGCTCGATTGCCTCGCGCCGCTCGGCGTCGCCGCGCTGTTCGGTGCGTCCTCCGGCGCCGTCGAGCCGCTCAATCTCGGTCTGCTGGCGCAGAAGGGCTCGCTCTACGTCACCCGGCCGACGCTGTTCACCTACGCCGCCAAGCGTGAAAGCCTGGTCGCGATGGCGGGCGAGCTGTTCGATGTCGTCAAGTCCGGCGCGGTCAAGATCGAGGTGCGCCAGACCTATCCACTGAAGGACGCCGCCAAGGCGCATGCCGATCTCGCCGCGCGCAAGACCACGGGATCGACCGTCCTCACGGTGTGATCTCCGACCGGGCTGTGGCGCAGGCTGGCAGAGCGTTTTGAGCGAACTGGATTCCGGTTCGCGTAGAGAAAACGCGTCAAAATAAGAAATCCAGAGCCCGTTCCGAGTCGATCGGACCGGAAAAGGTCGGCCCTGGGCCTGCGTTATGTCCGTTCGTGCTTACGCAGATCGCGGGCGTGATCGAGGCGGAGAGCCTGGAGGTCGACCTCTTCGGGCGGGATCCGGGGCAGGGCAGCCTCAGCGAGGATCGCCTCGGTCACGTCTTCGACCGAATTCTCCACGATTTCCTGGATGAACGAGATATTCCGATATTCCCCTGAGGCAACGCGGGAAATGACCTCGCGCCTGGTGATTTCAGGGTCGACCACTGCCTCGCGGCCGCGGCGCCCATAGTCGATCATCACGACGAAATACTGCATGAAACGATCCTGCCGTGCCCATGGTCGGGACGGCAGAGTATTTCCGAAAAACGGAATCAAGTCAAGGTGAATTTCGTAAAAACGGAAATTGCAGCCTACTTGCTCCTCTTGCGCGGGCGCGCCGACTTGGCGCGCAGCCGCTCCAGCTGCCCCTTGGGCATGGACAGGCAGATCTCGCCGACCCACTCTAGTTTCACGCCGACGATCTGCTTGGCATTGAAGCTGCTGAGATTGACGACGGAAGGGGATTTGCCTCGTTCGATGGTCTTCAGATAGCGCTCGCCGGTCTTGAGCCGGACCACGGCCTCCTCGCCGTAGAAGCTCGACAGGGGATGGCGCTGATCCTTGTAGACTACGATTACGTCGCCGCTCTCGTATTTGGGCAGCATCGAATCGCCCACGATCTCGAATGCGATGGTCTCCTCCATGATCGGAAAGGGCAGCGCGATGTCGCCAAGGCCTTCGGGGGGAACCTGCTCATAATCCGGCTCGATCACGGCACCGGCCCCCACGCGGCCCATGATCGGCGCGAGATTGAGCTCGAGATATTCCATGATCGGAATGATTTCCGAAGCCTTCACCAGGCGTTCGCCGCCGAGGATCTCCGAGACAGCGCCGGGGCGTACGCCCATGGCAGCCGCCAGGCCGCCCTTGCTCTTGCCCGTCTTTTCCAGGCCCCGTTCGATCATTGCAGCGTCCAACATGGTGATTCCCTCGATTGTCCATCGTCCGTCTCTTGTAATCCGAAATTCGGAATTGATGCAATTATGAATATCAGAATTATCGCTTGACTTCGACTTCGGAATACCGGAATGTAGGCTCCGCCTCGCGGTCGTGCGATCGGAGGAGGCGCATCACAGGACAGCAGCATGGAACCGGCTCATTGGCCGTCGGAGCACTCCGACGCGCTTCGCGACTATTTTCTCAAGGGGGTGTCTTATGCGGAGATCGGAAGACAGATTAACGCAAGGTTCGGAACGGCTTACACGCGCAACGCGGTGGTCGGCCGCGCCAAGCGGCTCGGGCTGATCGTGCAGGTGCGGATGACGAGCCCGTCGATCGTGCCGGTGCTGCCGTCTGGAGCCTGTCTTATCCTCCCGCACCGTCCCGCGTTACTGAACCTGCCGCCGAAATCTGCGATGAAGCCTGCCGCGCAGGTCAAATTGCGCTGCGTCGGCGTCCAGCCGCGCCTGGTCCCGTTGGTCGAACTCGCTGCCGAGGACTGTCGCTATCCCTATGGTGGCGACAAGGACGGGGAGGAGATTACCTTCTGCGGCCATCCAAGTGAGCCTGGCTCGAGCTATTGCACGCCGCATGCGCGCCTGACGCGCCGCGCCGGAGCTGGATCCGCCCGCGTCGCCGGCCCCGTCGTGCTGAGGCTGGTCTCTGCCGCGTGACCTCACGACCGTCCGTTCAATCGTCAATTCGCAAGGAGTATCCGAGTGGCACGTGTCCGACGCAACAGTTCCTTTAAATCGGCGAATGTCTACGACCGACGCTCACGTGAGATACCGTTCAATGCGGAGGTGGCGGAAGTCGAGGTGGACAATCCGCTGGCGCTCGACCCCGGCGAGAAGATTATGGCCGTGCGGTCGATCCGCAGCGATCCGCTCGGCCGGCTGCATGCGCACCGTCA
The DNA here is from genome assembly GCF_021052305.1 of Bradyrhizobium sp. WU425. Lineage (NCBI taxonomy): Bacteria > Pseudomonadati > Pseudomonadota > Alphaproteobacteria > Hyphomicrobiales > Nitrobacteraceae > Bradyrhizobium > Bradyrhizobium sp. WU425. Next base: position 2,727,346 of record NZ_CP088089.1, read on the forward strand.
GATCGACGAGGCGCAGTATCGCGGCGGGCGCGCCTTCCAGGACGATTGGGAGAAGGCCGAGCGAGGCCCTCAGGCAATGGACCCGACTCGCGAATATGTCGATGGCGCGCGCATGCGCGAGCCGGTCACCGAGAGCCAACGCCAGGCGGTGCTGCGGCTGAATCGGATCGAGCGCGAACTCGGCACAGACGGTGCGGCGCTAGTGCACGACGTGTTGGTGCTGGGCCTGACCATGGACGAGATCGGTCAGCGTCGCGCCGTCCGTACGCAGCGCTGGATCGACTATTTTGCCCGACGTTTCCGTGAATGCCTGGACCGGCTGGCAGTGATCTATGGCTTTGCGACGGAAACGGGGAGACAGCGTGCAGGGCAACGAAGATGACAACGGCGCGCCCGCGACCACGATCGCGGGCGCGCCGGTCTTGTGCTTAGGGATGCGGTAGGATCTGGTAGGTCGTGGCATAGGGCTCGACCCGCAGCGAGGCGTTGGCCAAAAGGCCGATTCTGGCGGTCGGCGCCTGCTGCAATTCGCCGTTCGGACCGCGATGCACGTTGTATTGCCAGACGGTGAGATCGCCCTTCTGTGCCAGAGCATGTGCAACGGCGCTCGCATCATTGCCGCCGAGGGCCTGAAGCTCCTCCGTCGACAATCCGACGACGATTTCGTCCTTGATGGTGACGATCTTGAACAGGTTCATCCTGGTCTCCTGCGCCCACGCGCTTTGTGTCGAGAAGGTGAGAAGCGCGACTGCGGCGCCCTTGATGAGATCGCAGCGAGAAAGCATGCCGTCGTCCTTTGGTGCTGGGGCGCCCGAATCGATCAATGCATCGGCCACGGCGCCCGTGATCTGCGTGACTGTTACGCCACCGGTTTGTCGTTTGCTCCTCGAAAACAGTTCACGGCCGGAAACAAATGGGGCCCGATGAATCCTGATGCGAAGAGGCGGGTCCAAGTCCAAGAGCTCGAGGGGACGGGTTTGGATGAAATCCAAACGTCATAGTTTGTCTCTTGGTCAGAAGGCCGCGCTGTGGCTGCCGATCCATAGCGCGAGATCGACGCCTATTTCGTCGACGATACAACCGCCGACGCCAGATTCAACAATTACGTGTATACGCTGAAGAAGCACTGGTTCGCGTCCGCCAACGTCCATTCACATCCGAAACAACACGAAACGCAGCGTCGATTGACGGCAATCGAGGCTGTATGCCTGATCGATGCCGCTTCTTGACGCAGGTGGGTGACGGCCGGCCCTATTCCTGTTATCCGGAATTGCCGTGGTGCGATGCAGACGAAGCATCGCTGCGCCAACCGTTAGGCTTGCCGGAGGGGTTGTTTCTTGACATAGTTGCAACCTATTCAGGTGTGCGCGCTGCACATGTAGCTCGGCGTGCGAACACACCGGGCTTCCCCCCGGCCGAAGGCGCGCCGTCGCCATAGCATCCGGTTATGGCATCCAGTTGTGTCGTTGGGTTCTTAGTTGGGACCTCGATGTTGGATCACGAAGTCCGATGCTTGTCATAGGTGCGAGATGAAGAACCTCAATTTCGCAGCTGAGCTGCACCTCAAGCTCGGCGCGCCTGCAAGCGGCACCGTCGAAAGCCTGCGCCTGCTCCGCGCCTTTCTGAAGCTCGCGCCCCGGCAGCGTTTCGAGGTCATCAAGCTCGTCGAAGACCTCGCCACCGAAGAAACCCTCCCCGAACACCCCCTGTCCTGAGCCGGCTTGCGCGCCGGCCTTATGTTTTCCTGCCACAGCAGGCCGCCGGGCGACGTCTTCCCCGGGGCTGGACGCTGGCAGGCGATCCGGCAAGTGTGGTATTCAGTTCTGAAAACGGGAGGAGTGCGACCATGATCGAACCGAAGCTCGAAGTTCCGGCCGAACTGCGCGACCTGGCCGAGAAGACGATTGACCAGGCGGAAAAGGCATTCGGCATGTTTTTCGAAGCCGCCACCAAATCGATGACGACCGTTCCGGGCGCGGGGGCGGACGTCTCGAAGCAGGCGCTCGCTTTCACCGAGCAGAACATGAAGTCGGCGTTCGAGCATGCCCGCAAGCTCGTCCATGCGACCGACCTTCAGGAGGCGATGCGAATCCAATCGGATTTCCTGCGCAGCCAGTTCACCAGTGCCGGAGACCACATGCGCCAGATGACCGGTAGTCTGATGCAACCGGGGAAGGGCAAGTCCTAATTCTCGGTGTGTTCACGGCGCGTCCACAGATTGGACTTGCACGGCGTGAATATCCGCACTGGTATCGGTCCATGATGGGCCGTCGAATGGACCTCATTCGCCGCCCATCATCCTTTCCGCTGATCCCTGTCGGTTCTCAGGCAGGGATTTGCATCTGTCGCAGGTGTCTTGACCAATCGGTCGCTCTGCTAACGCAGCGATGCGATGTAGGCCGCGATATCGCCGGCTTCGATCCGCCTCAAGGGGAAATTCGGCATCTTCGGGTGCGTCCCCTCTTTCGTGTCCGTTGCGCGCAGGCCTGACTTCAGTTCGGAACGACTCGGTCGGCGCTCGCCTGAGTTTTGCCGTTCGCCACGACATGGCAGCTGGCGCACCAGCGCCTCGCAAGGTCGGCGCCGTGATCTGCATCGGCGGCGAGAGCGGACGACGTGCCCACGCTCAAGGCCACGGCAACCAGCAGGCAAATTCGTCTCAAATGCCGGTGCATGGGGCAATCCTGTGTGTTGTTGGCTAGCGACGCCATCCTCATCCGCAACACGAACCCGGAAACTGCGAGAGGTCGATGCGGGCGATGATCGACCGCAGCAGCTTGCGAGCCGAACGATAGAGGTGCCGGGCGAATCTCAGCGTCCTTGCCGCGGGCAGGCCAAAGCTTGTCGTATCGTGTCTTTTCGTATCAAGGCTATCGATGGAGTGCGACACGTGCCTCTCCGAGATGACGAGGCTCTTTCTATCGGGGTCGGCTCGCGGCAGCCTTGATCTGCCGCAAAGGGGCCGGATTAATAGTCGCCGGGGTTCATGATCATCGGGCTTCGTGTATCGGCCGGGGCGAGCGCGCTGCTGGCGCTGTCGCGCAGGAAGCGGTCGAGCGTCGCCTGGATCTTCTCCTTGACCGCATCGGGACCGCGATCGCTCATCTCGGTATGCTGTGCGCCAGTGTGGATAATGTCGATGCCGCGCGCCTTGGCCTCTTCTGGCGTCGGCAGCACGCCGGGATCAGTTACGAAATGCGGATCCTTCGAGCGGAACGACAGGATCTTCATGTTGTCGCTAAGCACGAAAGGTACCCGCAGATTGTCGAGCGTGATCACTTTCGACACCAGCTCCGGGTGCTGATGGGCGACGTACATCGAAACGTCGCCACCGTTGGAATGGCCGACGAGCGTGATGTGGTCGTAGTCGGCGTTCTCCTGCCGCCGCTTCAACTCGCCCAAGGTGAAGAGGATGTTGGCCTCGCAGCGGATATAGACCTCGCGCCGGCCGACATATTGCTGACCGGCCTTGGTCATCAGCGGCGGATCGCTCGGCAGATCCTGCTGGATGCTGGCGACGAGATAACCGCGTGCGGCGAGCACGTTGGCTAGGAAGGAATATTCAGTGGCCTTGACGGTATTGCCGTTGCTGATGATGGCGAGCGGGAGCTTCCAGAGGCCGAGATTGGCCTTGGTCTCGTAATCGCGCCGTACAGCGATTTCGACCGCAATCGGCCGCTGGCGGGCGGCGTCGAACAGGGTCAACACCTCATGGCGGATCGCGAACCGGCTGACGACGAAATACTGGCCGACGCCGAGGACGCAGAGAAACGCCAGAACTGCAAACACCCTTTTCATGGTTCCGTCTCAAATCACTTTTGACTGAACATGGCCATTGGGAACTCCCGGATCGAGCGATCGTGAGCAGGTTACGGGATTAAATTTAGGCAAGGCTGTGAGCCTGAGCCCAGGGGCCGCATGTCGCGGGCTACAGCGCGAAGGACAAGGGGTTTACAGACAACCGCCCTTGCCGCGTTCGGAGCAGAGCTGCAACGCGCTTGACAGAGTAAACAGGAAGCGCGGGCTGCGGCGCTCGTTGTCGGGCGCCCGGTAGCTCAGGGGGACGGCCACGCCGAGATCGGCCTGGAAATCGTCTGGCAGAAAGAACCGCACGCCAGCTCCGGCCGAGGTCAGCGACAGGCCCTCGCTCAGGCGGTAACCGTGGTTCCAGACTGCGCCGGCGTCACCGAAGGCGTAGAGCTGATAGCCGGTCCAGTAGCGGAAATTGAGCTTCTGGTCGAAGCGCAGTTCGAGCGAGCCGGCGAGACCATTGTCGCCGCTGATCTCGGCTGCGCCATAGCCGCGCCCGAAGGCAGCGCCGCCGAGATAGAATTGCTGCGAGGTGAACAGCGGCCGTGACGCCGTCTGGCTCGCAGCGGAGAGCTTGAGCGACCAGACGTCGTTGAGCGTCTGGTAGCGCGTGAACCAGAGGTTCAGCACGGAGAAGTTCGATGACGCGCCATCGCGCGACAACAGGTCGTCGTCGAAATGCGAGGCACCGAAGATGTCGAGGCCCTGGCGGTAGATCAGCGTCGCGAAATTGGTGCCGCCGAAATGATCCTGGAGCCGGTAGTCGGCGGTCAGGCTCGCGGTCCTGATGTGGTCGTTGTACCAGGGGCCGTAAAGGTCATGCTCGGACACGTTGCTGAAGGTCGTCGCCGCGGTCAGGGTCAGCGAGGACAATTGCGACTGCAATGGGACGATGCTGGCACGCAGCTCGAACGCCTCGGTCGTGGTGATGTCGCTGTCGAGGCGGCGCGCATCGCCCGGCCTGACCGCGCTGTATAAGACAGACCCGCCGAGACGCACGCCGTCGACACCGATCGGTGCATCGTAGGACAGCCGTGCGAAGCCAAGCTGGCGGGGGTCGTTGGCGATGGTCGACAGGTTGACCGCCAGCGTGTCGCCGGCCGTGAGATAGGAGTTGAACGCGCCGGTCGCATAGGTCTGCCACGGACCGACTGATGATGAGCCGAGATTGTCCAGACCGAACGACGAGAAGACGTGCCAGGTCTTCAAATAGACGATGAGGCGGAAGCGGCCGGTTGCACCGCCGATCTCCTCCAGTGCGGTATCGGTGATCCGGACGCCAGGTCTGCCGTTGACGAGAAAGAGCTGACGTTCCAGCGTTGCCAGGCGCGACGGTTGCTCAGCCAGAACCGGCCCAAGCATCGGTCTCACGCCGAACTGCTCGGCGCCATCGCCTTTCAGCTCGGCCTGCACGATGGCGCCTTCGATCACCTGGATCCGGAGCAGGCCGTCGGCAATGTCCTGCGGCGGCACGATCGCACGGCTCAAGTGAAAACCATCGGCACGGTAGAGATCGCTGATCGCGCCGGCGATCGCGGCGAGATCCGCCTGCGAAACCTTCTTGCCGACATAGGGCTGGTAGACCGCGGCGATGCGATCGGGAGAAACGGCGCGGGCTCCGCTGACGTTGACGCCGCGCAGCACGAATTGAGGCTTGGTATCGCCGCCGGTGCTGGGCTGGTCGATTGTTGGGAGCCTGACCGGCGGACGGCTCAGGGATTCCCGCTCGGTTTGGTTCTCAAAATATTTCTGAGGTTGGCGCGGATCGAAACCCGGCTGGTTCGCCTGCTGCGCGAAAGCCTGAGGGACTCCCGCGAAGAACGGCGCCAACAGCACCGCTGCGGTAACGAGATGCCGCTTCGCAACGCGCGCGACGCGCCTGTCCCCGTAGTTCGACGGAGATGTGCCCCTGATGCTAAAAGGGTTCGTTAGCCACATGATTTTTCATAGTTTTTTATGGTCAACGAATGGTTAACGCGACCGCTCCGCTGGCCGCTTCCCGCTAATCCTATGTTGAGTGATTTCGGATACCCCTCAAGGCCGGCTGTAACGCGGACTGAGGATCGTCATGCTGAACAAGGTTGGAATGCGGTGCGCCTTGGCGGCCGCGCTGATGCTGGGAACGGCTTCCGCCGCATCCGCTGCGGATGATGGCGTCTGGTCGGTTGGCAAGGCCACCGGCGAGGTGTGGGTCGCCACCAGCGGCGCTCAGCAAGTGTCCTTGAGTCAGCAGGAGGCGCTCAAGCCCGGCGACACCATTCGTACCGGACGTAATGGCCGCGTCCTGCTCGTCCGCGGCGAGGAGACCATCCTGATCTCTCCCAACTCGGTGGTCGGCTTGCCGACGGAGAAAAAGGACGGTCTCTCGACCACCATCATCCAGCAGGCGGGCTCGATCCTGCTCGAGGTCGAGAAGCGCAACGTCAAGCACTTCGAGGTCGAGACGCCCTATCTCGCCGCCGTGGTCAAGGGCACCCAGTTCAGCGTCACCGTGAATGCGGGCAGCACCAAGGTGGGCGTGCTTCGCGGCCAAGTCGAGGTCTCCGACTTCAAGACGGGGCAGATCGCCCAGGTCCTGCCGGGGCAGGCCGCCACCGTCTTCGAGCATGGCAAGCCCGGCCTCTCTCTGAGCGGCTCCGGCACCTTCAATCCGATCGAGCACGGCAAGCCGCGCGCCTCGAGCATCGAGCGCGTCCCGGTGCCGAAATCAGGTCTGTCGGCCCCGCGCAACGCCGCGAACGGCCATGCGATCCACGCGCTCGGTCCGATCGACAAGGGCGCCAAGGCGGCCGGCGCGCTCAAGCCATCGCAACCGGCGGCCGGAGCTCACGCGTCCAAGGGCGGTGCTGCAAAGCCCGGCGTCGTGCGCATCTCGAGTTCGCTGGGCGAGGTCAAGCTCAACGTCCACAAGGTCACGCACGGGCTCGCCCACGGCGGCGGTGCCCCCGGACAGGTGCGCAACGCGCACGCCAGCACCGAGACGGTCTGGAGCGACTCGAAAGCGAGCACGACGGCATCCAACAGCACCGGCCAGACTGCGGTCACCACGAGCAGCGGCGTGACGGCTGGCAGCACCAGCTCCTCGGCCGCCGGCACGACAATAGCCGCGACGACGGCCGGTGCGTCTAGCGACGGCTCTGGCGGCGGCAGTGGAAATTCCAGTGGCAAGTCCAACCCCGGCAAGGGCAACTCCGGTAACGGCAATTCCGGCAATGGGAATTCCGGCGACGGTAACGGCAACAACGGCGCCACCGGTAACGGTAGGGGCAACAACGGTAACGGCAACGGCAATGGCGGCGGCAACGGCAGCAATGGTAACGGCAACGGCAACGGCGGCGGCAACGGCAGCAATGGCCACGGCAATGCCTTTGGCCACAACAAGCACTGAGGCGATTTCGTAGGGGATGAGGGGGCGTACCTGCAGAAGCAGGTGCGCGGGAGGATCGGAGTGACGCGCTATCGTCCGCATATTCTAGTCGTGACCGCGCTGGCGATCGTGCTGTCCACGGGGTGGCATGGTGCGCTTCGCAACGCGCTGACCGACTTGCGGTTCGCATGGCAATCGCGTGCCGCGAGCGGCAACGTCGTCGTGGTGGCCATCGACGCGCCCTCGATCGACCAGATCGGGGTGTGGCCCTGGCCGCGCCGGCTGCACGCGGAATTGTTGCACAGGTTAGAGGCCGCGGGGGCGCAGGACGTCGCTTTCGACGTCGATTTCAGCTCGCCATCCGATCCCGCCTCCGACGAGGCTTTCGTCAACGCGTTGCGTAAGGCCGGCGGCTCGACCATCCTGCCGTCCTTCAAGCAGCCCGCGCCGAATGGCGGCGCAGCTCACATCAATCGCCCCCTCAAGCCGTTCGGCAACCAGTCGTGGCCGGCGCTGGTCAATGTCGCGATCGAATCCGACGGGCTCGTTCGCCGCTATCCGTTCGGCGAGAAGCTCGGCGATGCCGTGATGCCATCGATGGCCGTCGTGCTGGCCGGGCAGAACGCCAATCGGCGGCCGCCTTTCCTGATCGATTTCAGCATTCGGGCGAACTCGGTTCCGAGTGTCTCATATGTCGACGTGCTCCGCGGCGAAACCGCCGCTCTGGACAAGCTGAGAGACAAGAAGATCATCATTGGAGCGACGGCGCTCGAACTCGGCGACCGCTTCAGCGTTCCGAATGGCCGCATCATCTCCGGACCCATCCTCCAGGCGCTGGCAGCGGAATCGATCCTCCAGAACCGGATGCTGCGCTGGACCTCCGATACCGGGATGTTCCTGGGTCTCGCTGGGATCTGCCTGCTGATGGTGTATTCGTGGCGCCGCTTCGGACCGGGAATTCGCGCCGCAATCCTGATCTCGGCCGGGGCGGTTTTCGAGCTGCTGGCGGTCCTCGTGCAAGCAAGATGGCCCTTCATCATCGACACATCGTTGTTCCACATCGCGATTGTGGCTTATCTGACGGCGATCGCACTCGACGAAATCGATTTCCGCGGTCTCTTGGGGCGCATCGCCGAAAGCCGCTTTCATCGTATCGCGATGTCGCTCGGCGATGGCCTCGTTTGCACCGACGAAGGTCAGCTGATCACCGTGTGGAATCCCGGCGCCAGTGCGATCTTCGGCTATATGCCCGCCGAGATCATCGGCCGCCCGTTCGAAACGCTGTGCGCCGTGTCGGTGGACGGTGACGCGAGGCCGTCCATGCGCGACGCCGCGCGCCAGGCCCTCCTGGTCCCTGGCGGGGCGGTCGTCGTCGAGTTCGAAGGGCGGCGCAAGAACGGTGAAACTTTCCCGGTCGAGGCGAGCTTCTCGGGCTGGCAGGGAACGGACGGCTTCCAGTACGGAGCCATCCTGCGCGATATCTCGGTCCGCAAGCGTGAGGCCGAACGCGTCAGATATCTCGCCGAGTACGACGCACTGACCGGTCTTGCCAACCGCAACACGCTGCATGCAGGGCTGGTCGGCATGATCGCGGATGCGGGGCAGCGCCCTTGCGAGGTCGCGCTGCTCGTGATCGGGCTCGACGGCTTCCAGAGCATCAATGACATGCTGGGTCATTCGGCCGGAGATCTCGTGCTGCAGGCGGTCGCTGGTCGCCTGAGAGCCGAGGCGCGCGGCGCTGTCGTTGCCCGGCTTAGCGGAGACGAATTCGCCATTGTGCGCAAAGGCGCCGATGGCGACCCGCCAATCGCAGAGTTCGCCGAGCGCATCGCGCGCGCCTTCGAAGCGCCGCTTGCGACCGGCACGCGGCAGCATCGCGTCAGAATCAGCATCGGCGTCGCCATCCATCCGGAAGGCGGGCACAACGCCGACGATCTCCTGAGCAATGCCCATCTCGCTCTGAGCAAGGCAAAGCTGACCCGGCGGGGCAGCCATGTGATCTTCGAGAGCGCGATCCGGGAGGAGCTGGAGAACCGGCTGACGCTGGAGAGTGAATTGGCGCTTGCCGCCGATCGCGGCGAGTTCGAGCTGTTCTACCAGCCCCAGGTTCGCCTGGTCGACGCCAGCCTGGTCGGGGCCGAAGCGCTGATCCGCTGGCGGCATCCCGTGCGCGGCTACGTTTCGCCAGGAGAGTTCATGCCGGTGGTCAATAGCTCGGCCCTGTCCGAGCGGATCGGAAACTGGGTGATGGAGAACGCCTGCCGGCAGGCACGCGCCTGGGAATTGTCCGGCGACAGAGTGCGCGTCGCGATCAATTTGTCGCCCTCGCAGTTGCAGTCCGGCGATCTGGCGCATTCGGTTGCGGGGATGCTCGAAGCGACGGGGCTCACACCGTCGCTGCTCGAGCTCGAGGTTACCGAGGACATCCTGCTTCATGATGAAGCGCGCGTGCTCGACATGTTCAAACGCATCCAGCAGCTCGGCGTCCGCGTCCTGTTCGACGATTTCGGCACCGGCTATGCAAGCCTGAGCTATTTGAAGAAGTTTCCGCTCGACGGGCTCAAGATCGACCGGTCGTTCGTGTTCGGTCTGCTCGCGGACTTCGACGATGCCGCGATCGTCGGGTCGACCATCGGCCTCAGCAAACAGCTCGGATTGACAGTCGTGGCCGAAGGCATCGAGAACCGCGCGACGGCCGATTTCCTGGTGAGCATGGGATGCGAGGAAGGTCAGGGTTATTTCTTCGGCCGTCCGATGCCGGCGGAAGCATTCGAGCGGCAATTCCTCGCAGCCGAGTGCGCCGCCGTCAGTGCCGCCTGAACACTTGAGCTTCGATGCAGGTTCCCGCGACATCGCTCAAGTCGCAGGACGGCCGCTGACGGAAAAACCGGAAAGCTGATCGATCTTCCATATCTGGCCTATCGGCGAAGTGTCGGCCCCTCCCAAGAGGTCCGCTTATCAGGGCATGACGGACCAGAGTTGCTGACGTTGAGATCTTGGCATTGTGACCACAAGCGGTCGTCGCGATGACCAGGAGCTGTTCTTACCGACAGCGCACAGCATCCCCGAAGCGGATCTACTGCTACGAGGAGCGCTGATGACGAATCGGGGAGCGCGAGCTGGGCACCTGGATGATGCACTGATTTACGCGGAATAATTCGGAAGAGTCGCCGCAGACGTCGCGACGACTCTTCGTGGCCACAGCACATCAGGACGACTTGGCCTTTTCACGGGCTGCTTCGACTGCATCGATCCCGGTCTGCCTGATCCGATCCAGAGCCTCGCCGCCGGTATCGGAAACCTCTGCCAACAGTGTGTCGGAGTTTTCGCGCAGCGCCTGCGAGACGGCACCAACACGGCTGTTCAGGTCGGCCTTCATAGCATCGCTGGTCTCTCCGACATACTCATTCTCGATGTCGGTTGCTCTAAATGCCCCTGCGACTGCAGCGCCGATGGCCAAGCCGACGACGCCAAGCACCAGCGGTTGCTTTTCGAGCATATCAGACAACGACGACTTTGCTTTTGAGACGGCTTCGCCGCCCGGAACCTGGTCGCCTACTTTGGCGAAGCCGTCCCGCACCATCTCTACGCCGCTCTCAAACTGGGCCCTCATCTTGTCGGCGGTGTCCGACAGAACGCTGGATGCGGCGCCCTTGGCTGACCGCAACGTATCGTCGCCATCGAGTGACCCTACGTGATCCATTTCGGGCGCCGTGGGAGGCGCCGCAGTGCGCTGGAGCGCCGATGCCGTAGTCCGCATTGTGCTCACTCCGCTATCCACCACACCGGACGCGGCAGCCGCCGTGGACCGAGCCGCGCCCTTGATCCTGTCGTCACCAGCCATAAGCCACAGCGCGCCGCCACCAATAAGGACGGCGGCAAGGGGATTTTCCTTGGCCGCTGCGACCAGACTATCGAAAAAGCCAGTTTGCGTGCTGCTCATCGGACCATTCCCTTCACAGTGTCCTTGTCCTTTTCCAGCTGCCGGATGGTCTCCCGCGGCGCAAGACTACGGGCATCCAGCCGGTTGATGCCGACCGCAAACAGCACGCCCGCAATGGCGCCAGCGACAATCGCGGATGTCAGGTAGGAAAGCGGTTGAGACCATCCCGCGGAGATCAACGCCGCGGACAGCGCCAACAGCGCCATCACAAGGGCGGGGATCACCAGGAGAGCGCCACCGGCAAGGAGGCCTGCTGCTCCCGTTATCTTCTGCGCTCTGTCGCTGAGTTCAGCCTTGGCCAAGTCGATCTCGTTCTGGAACAGCTTGGCGAACTGGCCCATCGCTTCGGCTACCAGCGTGGAGATGGTCCGAAGATCGTTCTGGCTTGTCTCGATATCATGCTGAATGGTCATGACACGCTGCCGCCTTTGAAGGACGTCGTTCGCTGAGGATTGTTGCCGGGCGCCGATGAGCCCTGCATTGATGCGTGACCGGCCTTGGCGGAAGACGTGGCTCCGCGCCATTCGTCGCCCTGCGTCGAGGACGTTCCACTGTTCGTTCCAGGTCGCGATGAAGGCGAGTCACCGCCGGAGGCCTTCAAGAAGCGAACGGCGGCGAAACCGGCGAGCACCGAAACGCCAAGGAAAGCGGCTGGCTGACGCTTCGCGAAATCGGTTGCGCCATCGAGGAGATCGCGGAAGCTGCCGTTGCGGATCTTCTCGGCGGTATCTTCAACATAGTCCGCGGCGGAGTTGATGCCGCGGGCGGCAAAAGGCACATCGCTCTCGAAGGCGCGAGCCGCTTCCCGAACATTGCCGGCAAGTCGCTCAATGAACTCGGCTCCAGACCGCTGCTGCTCGCGTGCCTGGCCGCGAATCTGGTCCATGGTCCCCGAAGCGAGGTCCTTGGCCGCATCCCCGGCTTCCTTGAACTTGTCCTGGGCGACGTCAGCGGTTGCCCGGAAGGCCTCGTCAGCCCGCTGCTTCACAGTCGCTCCAGCCTCCGCCATTTGGTCCTTCAGGTTCTTGGGAGATCCCGCGTTCCGATCTTCATTTGAATTCGTGCCTCTGCTCAGGTCTAGATCGCTCATGGTGCGTTCCTTCAGGTATTGGAATTGCGGGAGGGATTGAAAGCGGCTCCGACGACGTCGTCGGCGGCTGTCTTGAGGGAGTCAGCGAGGTTCTGAGTCATGCGGCTGGCATGCTCACCAAGGCCGGCCTCAGCGACTCTGCTTGTTGCCGCGTCGGCTGCCGACATTGCGGCATCTTTGGCCGCGTCAAACCCCGATTGAGCGGCCTCGGCAGCGGCCCGCTTCACGCCGTCGCTCGTCTGGCCCATTGCCTTGGCTTCAACCTTGGTTTCCGGAAGAGCGGCTGCGACAATGGCTCCGATCGCCACGCCAAGGCCGGCGATCAGCGCGGCATTATCGCTGATAATCGCGCGAGCTTGTTGGGGCGCTCTGCCGGCCGCGTCCTTCGCTGCGGAGGCACTTTCCTTCGCCGCATCCACCCCGCTCCTGAGCTTCTCGCCAATCGAATCGGCGGCCTGGGTGGCCCGTGCGCGCAAATCCGCCGCGAGACCGGCAGTCGACTCTTGCGCGATATCGGCCATGCTGGCGGCCTGATTACTGGCGGAAGATAGTTGATCCCTGAGATCGCCTTGCATGGCGCGCGCTCGGCCCGCCATGTCCTCGAAAACCTCGCCCGCCTTGTCCATCGCAGGGCCGGAAACCTCGGCGGCGCGGTCTTGCACGGTTTTCGAGGTGAGCGCCAAGCCGGCACCGATCATTAAAAGCGGCAGGGGGACACCGCGCGCCAAGCGCAGAAGTGGAATCGCCACGGCGGTCCCGGCGGCCACCGCTCGCATAGGGTTGTCCATGATTTGCTGTTTCAGTCCGTCGACCCAGCCCTTTGTCGTATGGGTGACGTAGTCGGATACTTCCGACTTGATGTGCTGCGGCGAGACCTTGAGGCGGATGTCCTCGGCCGTCTCCGAGACCTGTTCTTTCAGCCGGTCGACCGTAGCGGCCAACTGAGCGCGACTTCGCTCGGACTCACGTCTTAATTCCTCCACGGACCGCGTCATCGCATCACCCTCTCTCGCTTTTCGGATTTCTTGCAATCCAACTCACGGTTTTTTGAATTGTTCCTATTGCGCGCTACAGCGGTGCATTCCATTCACAGAGCGCACTTGGCCTGGGCGAGAGCGTGATCTGATCTTCGCAAGCGAGACTGCAATACAACTCTGGAGGTGTCTGTGGCAGCTCAGACGGGAGTAGATATCAGCCTACCGGGCGCAGACGACCGCATGGTCTGTTTTTCTGTAGGCCCGGGCGTTGACCTTCATGGGGAGAGGTCCGGGTCCGTCGTGTGCACCGCTACTGCACGCCTTTATTGTCATCGGCAGCTCAATTCTGGTGCCGATTAGGATCGAAATGGCGGAGCTACGATTGAGGCCTAACTGGGCTGAGCGCCAAGAACAAACCAGCTAAACGACAGCGGATCTCGGATCAGCAGGAGTGGCGCACATGAGCGCTAGACGATCGCCAGCAGCATACTAGCCAGTCGTACTGGCCGGATCGGCGGCAGCAATCCGCAGTCCCGCCCTGTTTGGAGCATCCGCAATTGCCTCGCGAGAAGGAGGTCATCACCGAACTCCGCGGTGGCCAAGGAGTTGCGGCATAAGCTCAATTAGCTGTCCCCTGACGCGAGTGAAAGCCGATCGAGGAACGAAGAGCACAACGGTGCGTTCGGCACCTTTCGGGCTAATCGATGCTCACAGCCGGAGTGGACTGCATCCGTCCTCTCACGGGAAGGCTTGAGCTGCTTTTGGCCCTTGCCGAAGGTCAATTGAATGCGTGTGCTTTTGATCCGAAGCCGTCCGTCTCTACTAAACTGATGGTATGGACGAGATTTTCACAAACAACCGATCGGCGCGACAATGTAAGATGAAATCAGTCGGGGGAGGTCTCGCTTATTGCGTGATCCCAATCGCTGCAGGTCCGCTGCTCTCTGCGGCGACTCTGTTGCCGGTAAACCGGACATCAGGCGGCAGCCGCTTCCTGAGCACATGCGTTAGCGCCGACGCGCGACCGCGACGCCGAACAGGAAAGCAACGAACAGGCTGGCGAGCGGCGCTTCGCGCGTGATCGCGGCGACGGTCGCGAGGGGCCGGCCGGGCTTTCGCGCTTCGTCGATTGCGGAGGTTATGCGGTCGACAGCAGCATGAAGGCCACCTGCGATCTCGCCGACTGTGTGGGATACGTCCGTCGCTGCATCGATGGCGCGCTCGGCCATGCCGGGATGCGAGGTGGGTTGCGGGATCTCCGTGCTCAAGTGCGCGACCTCCGGGCTGATCGTGTGACGGAGGCCGATACCTTTGGCTATCCGCGCGAGCGCTCGTTCTGAACAGCGGGTCGCTTGACCTTTGGCTATCCGCGACAGGCGCCGTGGTTTTTACGGCGGGTACCGGCCTTGAATGAGCAATTCGGCGCGCGGGCTTTTGTTCCGAGATGATGCGCCCCTGCGCGGACCGCCCCCCGTGAAACGACGGATGCGAATCTCTGTTAGGCTGGCTCAATCTTGCTGATCTCAGGAGACAGCTGTGACCGACCCGACCACGACGGATCGAGCCCGGCGTATCGCCTTGCTCGGCGCTCCCATCGACATGGGGGCTTCGCAGCGCGGTACCCTGATGGGCCCTGCGGCGCTCCGCACCGCCGGCCTTGCGACACTGCTCGAGAGCCTGGATTTCGAGATCGTCGATTATGGCGATCTCTCGGTGGCCGAGCTCCGGGACCTCGCCGACAGGCCCCCAGACAAGGCCAATCACTACCGCGAAATTCAGCGCTGGACGCGCGTCCTGAGCCGCAGAGGCTACGAGATCGCAAAAACCGGCGCGCTGCCGATTTTTCTCGGCGGCGATCACACGCTGTCGATGGGATCGGTGAATGCCATGGCGCGTCACTGGCAGGAGCGCGGACGCGAGCTGTTCGTGCTCTGGCTCGATGCACATGCCGACTACAACACGCCGGAGACGACGATCACGGCCAACATGCACGGCATGTCGGCGGCATTCCTGTGCGGCGAACCCGGCCTCGACGGATTGCTCGGCGATGATCCCCGTGCCCCGATCGGTCCCGATCGGCTTGACCTGTTCGGCGCGCGCTCAATCGATAAGCTCGAAAAGGAGTTGATGCGCACGCGCCGGATCAGGGTTGTCGACATGCGCCAGATCGATGAGTTCGGCGTCGCCGTGCTGATCCGCCGCGTCATCGAGCGCGTCAGGGCCAGCAACGGCGTGCTGCATGTCAGCTTCGATGTCGATTTTCTCGACCCCTGCGTGGCACCCGGAGTGGGCACGACGGTGCCGGGCGGCGCGACCTATCGTGAGGCGCATCTGATCATGGAGCTTCTGCACGATTCCGGCGTGGTCGGATCAGTCGACATCGTCGAGCTCAATCCGTTTCTCGACGAGCGTGGCCGCACCGCGCGCACCGCGGTCGAACTGATCGGCAGCCTGTTCGGCCAGCAGATCGCCGACCGGCCGACCCCGAGCAATGCGATCGCGCCGGGCGAGTGACGGACGAGCCGTTTGTGCATTGCGAAGAAGAGAACTGCCGTCGCCGCCACCGGATTTAGATCAGTCCAGATGGAAATCGCCTGTTTTTGAAACAGGTGCGAATTGCAAATGCTCGTCGCAGAATGTTTCATGCGGGTCGCGCTTCAGCCGAGGATCCGCAAATGAGCCGCACGTTCGATGCCGACGACAAACCCGCGGGGACGACTCGCCGCCGCTTTCTGCGCGGCGGTGCTGCGGTGGCGGGTGGTACCGTCCTGGGCGCCCGCGCATCGGTTGCCGCCGAGACCGACAACCTTCCACCCAACATTCCCGAATGGATGAAGGCGCCCGGCGAACCGATGGGAAGCCAGCCCTACGGCGCGCCGTCACCGTTCGAAAAGGGCGTCGTCAAGAACATCTCGAAGACGCTCAAGCAGTACATCTCGGCCTCCAGCCGGACGCCATTGCAGGAGCTCGATGGCATCATCACGCCGAACGGACTGTTCTACGAGCGTCATCATGGTGGCGTTCCGACCATCGATCCGGCCCAGCACCGGTTGATGCTGCACGGGCTGGTCGAGCGCCCGCTGATTTTTACAATGGACGATCTCAGGCGTTTCCCGTCGGAATCGCGCGTCCACTTTCTCGAATGCTCCGGCAATCCCGGCTACAGCAAGCCTTACGGCAAGACCGCGTCGGACCTTGTAGGTCTGGTGAGTTGTGCAGAATGGACTGGCGTCAGCCTCAAGCTGGTGCTCCAGGAGGCCGGGTTGAAGCCGGAAGCCAAATGGGTCGTCGCCGAGGGGGCCGACGCGGCTGCGCTGACCCGCAGCATCCCGATCGAGAAATGCCTCGAGGACGCCATGCTGGTCTACAGCCAGAACGGGGAGCGGCTGCGCCCGCAGCAGGGCTATCCACTGCGGCTGTTCCTGCCGGGCTTCGAGGGCAACATGAGCGTGAAATGGCTGCGCCGCCTGCATGTGACGGCTGAGCCAGTTTACTCGCGCGAGGAGACCTCGAAATACACCGACCTGCTGCCGGACGGCACCGCGCGTGAATTTTCGTTCTACATGGAGGCGAAGTCGATCATCACCCGGCCTTCGGGCGGCCAGCGTCTGAACGGGCCCGGCTTCCACGAGATCACCGGTATAGCCTGGAGCGGGCATGGCAAGATCGCGCGCGTCGAGATGTCCGTCGACGAGGGAAAGAGTTGGCAAAGCACGCAATTGCAGGAGCCGGTGCTGACGCGTGCGTTGACACGCTTTCGCCTGCCCTGGCAGTGGGACGGCAGGCCTGCCGTGATCCAGAGTCGTGCCATCGATGAGACCGGCTATGTGCAGCCGACGCTCTCCGAGCTGCTCGCGGTGCGCGGCGAGAACTATTTCTACCACAACAACGCGATCTGGCCCTGGCGCATCGCGGCTGACGGCGAGGTGACCAATGCGCTGGCGTGAGACTTGCGGCATTGCTGTCGTCATCGTGCTGTGTGCGTTCGCGAGTGGCGCGCAGGCGCAAGCCCCGTACGGCCTCGGACGGCCCGCGACGGCTGCGGAGATTGCGGGCTGGAATATCGATATCGGACGCGACGGCAGCAATCTGCCGAAGGGAAGCGGCTCGGTGAGCCAAGGGCGCGAGGTGTTCGCCCAGCAATGTGCATCATGCCATGGCGACAAAGGCGAGGGCGGGCTCGGTGACCGGCTCGTCGGTGGGCAGGGCACGATCGCAACGCCAAGGCCGATCCGCACGGTCGGCAGCTATTGGCCGTATGCGCCGACGCTGTTCGACTACATCCGCCGCGCGATGCCGCAGAACGCGCCGCAATCGTTGAGCGATGAAGAGGTTTATGCGGTGTCCGCCTACATCCTGAACCTGAATGGACTGGTCGGAGCGGATGCGACGCTCGATGCCAAATCGCTTGCAGCGGTCAAGATGCCGAACCGCGACCGGTTCGTCGGCGACGCGCGGCCGGATGTGAAACACTGAGCGCCTTGGGGCGACCAGGTTCCCGTATCCGCTTGGAACTTGCCTTGGCCAAGGGCGGAACTCGCAGGACGCGATTGCATTAACCTGTGAGAGGAAAAGCCTATGGATTCCACGATGGCAACGGATCGCTTCGCAAACTCCATGTCCTCAGCGCTTCGCCATCCCGGCGTTATCGCGTTGATTGTGGCCGCGTTGACGATTGCTGCGATGCTCATCGTCGATCACGGACCATGGAATCGGGCCAAAACGCAGCCCGCCCATGTTGCGATGTACGCAACCACGGGTGAAGCCGCGCGGGCCGCAGGTGCCAAAATTCTCCCGACCGAACCGCACTCCCCGATCGAGCCGGAGCGGCCGGGGCCGAAGACGTCCCCAACCGTCAATCCAGTGACGCCGTAAGACGCTCTAGCCCTTGCGGCCGTAGTTGAGCAATCCGCCGGTGGTCTTCGGCGGATGCGCGCGCAGGGCTTCCTCGTTCGGATCGGTGCCCCAGCCGGGCCGGTCCGGAATGACCAGATGGCCGTTCTGAATGTCGGGCTCATGCGTGAACAGTTCGCGGTCCCACGCCAGGCGATCGATGTCGATCTCCATGATGCGCAGGTTCGGCACGGCGGCGCAGAAATGCGCGTTCATCATCGAACAGAGATGGCCGTAGAAATTGTGCGGGGCAACGTTGACTTCGAACGCTTCCGCGGCGGCTGCGATCTTCATCGACTGCCAGACGCCGTTCCAGGGCGTGTCGATGATCGCGACGTCCATGGCCTGCTCGCGAAAATAGGGCAGGAATTCCCGCAAGCCCAATAGCGTCTCGCAGGACGAGATCGGATGCGGGCTTTGCCTGCGGATGTAACCGAGCGCTTCCGGATTGAAACTGTCGATCTCGATCCAGAACATGTCGAGGTCCGCGATGGTGCGCAGGATCTCCAGATAGCCCTCCGTCTTGGCGTTGAAGTTGCAGTCAAGCAAGATGTCGACGTCGGGGCCTGCACCGTCCCGGATCGCTTCCAGATGCATGCGCAGATCGCGCAGGATTTTGCGATCGACGTTGATCTCGGGAGCGAAGGGCGAGCCGAAGCCCGGTCGCCAACCGGTCGGTTTGCCGTCATCATAGGAGAAGATGTTGGTTTTGAGCGCGGTGAACTTCTTCTCGCGGACCTCGCGTCCGATTGCCTTGACGCCGTCGAGGTTCTCGATCGGCTGCTTGTACCAGGACGGGTGATTGATCCGCCACGTTGCGCAATGCGACCAATAGACCCTGACATGGTCGCGGATCTTGCCGCCGAGCAGTTCGTAGCAGGGCACACCAAGACATTTCGCCTTGGCATCGAGCAGCGCATTCTCGATCGCCCCGAGCGCCTGCGCCACCACGCCGCCGGCGGCGGGACGCGTGGCCGCGAACAGTTCGGCGTAGATGCGCTCGTGCCGGAAAACGTTCTGCCCGACGACGCGGGCAGACAGGCGCTGGATCGCAGCACCGACGCCGGGCGAGCCGAAGCCCTCGTCGAACTCGCTCCAGCCGACGATGCCGTCCTCGGTCGTCAGCTTGACGAAGTGGTAGTTTCTCCAGCCGGCGTCGCAGGCGAGAATTTCGAGACTTGTTGCTTTCGACGATTTGGTCATGTCGCTCCCTGTTGCCCGGCTGGGCTTTTTTCTTTGGCGGGCGCAAGCCCGGGTCCAGCCACGATTGTTAGGCTAACGGCCTTGCGCAGTGAAGCCTGGCGAGGTGTGCAGGGAAGCCCCTTCCGAACGTTCTATCGAGAAACGCGGGGAATCTGGTGGGGACAGCCATGATCTTGCCCGGGATCGTCCTGAAAAGGCGCCATGCTCTGACGTTTTTGGCCACAATCGGGATCGACCCTCCGGCCATGAGATTTCTGGCTGTGATTTCGATCCTGGCGCTGCTCACGATGAGTGGAGCCGCCATTTCAGATCAGTTTCTGACGGCCGATCAGCACGTCGCGCACGGGGTGGAATAGCGCGGCGGGCGTATACGTTTTTGTCTTGGGGGAGACGGCGATGCTTTCGATCGACCAATTCCTGCGCTTCATCAGCGTGCCGGCCGTGTTCGCGGCCCTCGTCATCGCCTCGCAGATCTCGGCAGCCTTGTCGCAAGGCTAGTCAAAGGCTAGTCAGCCCATCAATGACGAGCCGAGCAGGGCGAGCACAGCCAGCGCCATCAGCGCGGTGCCGAGCCAGCCCAGCGCGACGAGCCATGACCGGCCCTTGAAGCGACCCATGATCGCCTTGCTCGAGACGATCAGCATCATCATGGCCATGATCGGAACGGCCACGATGCCGTTGAGCACCGCGCTCCAGACCAGCATGTGGATCGAGTCGATGCCGGTGAACCCCAGACCGAAGCCGATGATGGTGGCGGCGGCGATGATGGTGTAGAAGCCGACCGCCTCGTCGGGCTTCGCCTCCAGCGTCGCGCGCCAGCCGAAGATCTCCGCCACGCCGTAAGCGGCCGAGCCCGCCAGCACGGGAATTGCGAGCAGGCCGGTGCCGATGATACCGATCGCGAACAGGGCGAAGGTGAAGTCGCCGGCGAGCGGCCGCAGCGCCTCGGCGGCCTCCGTCGCCGAGTTGATGTTGGTGACGCCATTCGCGTGCAGCACCGAGGCGGTGGTGAGGATGATGAAGAAGGCGATGCCGTTGGAGAGCAGCATGCCGGAGAGGGTGTCGGCCCGGATGCGCGCCAGCTCGAGACTGCCGCCGCGCTTCAGCTCGCGCAGCGGCTTGTCGCGCTTGCCCTGGTTCATCTCCTCGACCTCCTGCGAGGCCTGCCAGAAGAACAAATACGGGCTGATCGTGGTGCCGAGCACGGCGACGACCATCATGAAATAGTCGGCGCTGACATTCGTCTTCGGCCACACCGCCGCGAGCAGCGCCGTGCTCCACGGAATCTTGACGGTAAAGGCGGTCGCGACATAGGCGAACAGCGCCAAGGTGAGAAATTTCAGCACCGGCGAATAGCGCCGATAGGGCAGGAACACCTGCAGCAGGGTCGAGCCCGCCGCGAAGATCAGCGCGTGCTCGTGGTTGAGGCCGCCGATCACCAGCGAGAGCGCCTCCGCCATCGCGGCGATGTCGGCGGCAATGTTGAAGGTGTTGGCGGCGACCAGCATGGCGACGAGCGACAGCACCGCCCAGCGCGGCGCGATCTGCATGACGTTGGCGGCCAGCCCCTTGCCGGTGACGCGGCCGATCCGGGCGCTGACGAGCTGGATCGCGATCATGAACGGCGTGGTCAGAAATACCGTCCAGAGCAGTCCGTAACCGAATTGCGCGCCGGCCTGCGAATAGGTGGCGATGCCGGACGGATCG
Organism: Bradyrhizobium sp. WU425; assembly: GCF_021052305.1. Classification (NCBI taxonomy): domain Bacteria; kingdom Pseudomonadati; phylum Pseudomonadota; class Alphaproteobacteria; order Hyphomicrobiales; family Nitrobacteraceae; genus Bradyrhizobium; species Bradyrhizobium sp. WU425. The sequence continues at coordinate 2,748,336 of NZ_CP088089.1, forward strand.
TCGTCGGCGGCCCCGGTGACGAGACCCGGCCCCAGCCTCTGCAACAGCGACGGTGCGGATTTCGTGGGGCTGACGGCATCGTCGGTCATGGCAGGAGGGGTCTCGGTCGGGGCGCGTCCTTCACAAATGCTAATGAGGGAACAAGGTTCCCGGGCTGCGGGTAAGGCGCGCCTCGCTGATTTCGGATAAAGCTAATTTCGTTTGACTCGTCGGGCAAAACACCTGTATAAGTGCATCATCGAAGAATACCTGATGCAGCGTTTGCACGCATTCCGAGCGCGACCGGACTGCGATGGCCCGGCGTTCGCGCAGTGCGCAACCCGCGCAGGGACACCGGCGAGATGTTTATCTCCTGAGCGCGTGCGGTCGGGACTATTTGATGCTGACGAACATGCCCCAGGCGCCGGCCAGCGCGGCGCCGGCAAAGACGATCAGCGGGTTGTTGCAGAACGCACTGCCATAGGTGCACATGGTGACGCCGAACGAGCCGATCTCGTGATGGCTCGCGGAGTAGAACAGTCCCGACAGTACCAGCAGCGCGGCGGCGACGTAATACATCGATGATCTCTCCGGCCCTTTCCCGATTGCGTTGGTCGCAGGGGACATTGTCCAGCATGGCGCGAACCAATTGCATCCTGGCGAACCCGCCCTGCTGCATTTGAACTAAAGTCGACCAATCCCGCGAGATGCCGTCCCAGCGGGCCGCAATCTGGACGTGTGATCGGGGCCAGAACGTCTGCGCGGGAACTGTTGGACGCGCTCTCCATTAACGAACACGAACAGTCCAATCGAGGGGAGGGGCCCATGGGCACCGAGCGGATGCACCCTCCGCGCTACTGGCGGATGCGGGCGGAAGAATTTCGCACCAAGGCGGACAATTGCGAGTACCCCGAGACGCGGGACGTGCTGCGCAAGGTGGCGCAAAACTACGACGAACTGGCCCGCCGCGCAGCGCGCATCTGCACCGTCGAGAGCCTGGACGAACTGCGGGGGGGGCGCCAACAGCAAGCCGGTTTGATCGTTCAGGGCAAACCCGCTTGATGGTTCAGGACGAAGCCGATGATCCGCGGGCGCGATCATGGGGCGTCTAGGCCCTCGCTTCCATCAGAAGCGCCACCCGCGTGATAGGAACGAATGTCCACTTTGGCACTTTGGAACTCAATCCTCCAACGAGGGATGAGATGAGCAGTGAACAGCAAGCAGGCCCGGCAACGCGGCCGGATCAATATTACGAGCCGGGGCCGGCGTGCCCCAAATGCGAGAGGGGCACGCGCTGCCTGACCTCGATCTTCGACGTGAGGCGCGAACGCTCGGTCCTGATCTATCGGTGCGATTCGTGCCGCGAGGACGTCTGGATCTGAGCGAGGCACGTCCTCGGGGTCGGCCCGCTTGCGGGATGGCGCGCTGTAGATCTCATGGAAACAACGCATAAGAATGTCGGACAGGAACTTTGCCTGTTTCGCTCGCTTGTCGCCTGCATCGATCACGCAAGGCGAGACAGCTTCCGACCATGCAATCACGCTACCCGTTGTTGAAGAAGTGGACAGCGGAAGAGCACGAGCGGCTGAAGGCGTTGGCCGAAGCCGGTTGGCGGCCGGACGAGATCGCGGGCGAACTTGGTCGCAGTGAAGCCGCGGTGAGGGTGCGCGCGTGGCAGCACGGCATCGCGCTGCGCCTCGTCACGCAGAAGCGCGGACCCTGAAGACCGGCTGGGTCGAAGGCGGGCATCCCGCCCTGTGTTCACTTGTGAACGGTCCTCAATCGTCTCTCGACGTACTCTGCGAATGGGCAGCAACACGGGAGCTTGTCATGCTCACCCGCGAGGACTTCGAGACGGATCTCGACCGGCAGAAAATGCACCAGCTCGATGCAAGCCAAACGACACGACAATTGCTGCGCCGTTCGCGGGAGCAGATCGCAGCATCGATCTCACTGCTTCAGCAGCAAGTTCCGAAGATCTGGCACCCTGAACCTCCAGAACGATAGAAACCTCTGCCGCCGTTCCCGCGTTTGCGCGCATGGCGGATCAAGACACCAGGCAGCGGCCGATTTGTGCTGCGTGCAACAAACCCATGACATTCATCGACGCGGTGAGTTCACCGGACGGCGCGATGGCCATCTTTCGGTGCTCCCAGTGCAACAAGCTGTTCTGGGTGACGCCCGGGCGAGACCAAAGCCAAAGCCAAAGCCAAAGCCAAAGCCAAAGCCAAAACTAAGGCGTCGAAAAGAAACGGCCCCAGCCCGGGGGGCGAGCTGAGGCCGTGGGGGGCGCCGGTCGTGCATCCGGACCGACGCGCGAATAACTTTTTGATCCCAGAAGCTGTTCCTATTTCAGGCGAGCGTCGACATCGCGCGACGCGACGAAACACGCCTGAAACAGTGCTGAAACCCGATTGTCTCGAACGCCCCGCCCGTTGCGCCCGACCAACCTAGCGAAAAGGAGATCATCATGATCCAGGTTGGCTCGAAGGAAGAAGTCGCGTTTTTGCTCGCTCTGTTCGGCACCCACACCCAGCCGGTCAAGCGGCCGGCGAAATCGCGGCAGGCGTGAGGCGCTGATCCCATGCCAGGGTTGGCCGAATGCCAGAGCCTCTTGCGGCTTCTGATCGCAAGGGGCGACCCGAAGGCCATCCCGCTCGCGACCGGCGCCATCGACCAATACCTGAACACGGCGCCGGCCTGCATGCGCGGCCGTGGCCTGCGCGTGCTCCAGCGCGACGCGCTCGACCAGCATGGCACTGCGGTCGGCGTGCAGCGCTCGTTCGCGGAAACGGTGGATGCCTACATCGTCGGGAAGCTTGCGGAGGAGTGAGGGGGCCGAATGTCGTTTCGCCCTGTCGTTTTCGGCTTCCTGAAGAGGCACGAACGCGGCAGCAGGGAACCGCGAAGTTCCCGGAACCCATTGATCCCCCATAGATTTTTTCGCGGCTTCCGGAAACCTTTGTCCGCTTCGGACCTATTAGGGCAAAGGATGCTGCAATGCCCCGATATTATTTCGATCTGCGCGACGACACTGGTGTAGCGCTCGACGAGGAAGGCTTGGAGCTGGCCAGCTGGCGCGCCGTTCACGCGGAGGCCGCCAAGTCGGTCGCGGACATGGCGCGCGATGCCATCCTCTCGGCGCCTGCCGCGGGCGGCAGGCAGACCATGGCGATCGACGTTCGCGATGCCAGGGGTCCCGTGATGCAGGTCAAGTTCTCGTTCGCGATCGAGACCTTCAGGACGCCTGCGGCATCACGCGATCATTGACGCGTGAGAACGCCGGGCGAGGATTGCTCGGGCTCGAGCACGGCGATCTTGCGGCCGAGCTGCCAGACCTCGACCTTGCCGTGCCGCGTGAACTGCTGCGCGAAGGTGAGGGCGATCGCATCCGACGCGGCCTCGAACGCTTCGGCGGAGCGGAAGACGCCGTTGTCGCCGACCAGGTAAGCGCGATATTGCTGGGTCATGTCGGCGGCCTCAGCCCTGGCGATTGCAGCCAGGCGGCAATATGCATGGCGGTCTCGTCCTGCCGCGCCTGGCGCAGCAGCATCTCGCGGCGGCGCCCCGGCGCGAGCGTGCGCGCCTCCTCGCGCAGCCGCGCGGCCTCCGCGGCGAGCCGTTCGTCGAGTGTCTTGGTCTGCTTGAAACGTCGACGCTTCTGCATGCACGTCTCCCTCGTTCTTATGGGGCGGGAGCAATTTCGGCGGTCTCATCACCGGGTCGATGCCAACTGCCTTGCGGTGATGGATCAATCCTCGCGCTTCTGGTGGCGAGAGGAAATATCATATGATATGTTGGCGGATTTAATTGCGCGAGCAAATTCAGCGACTTGAGTGCGTTACTCATCTTGAGTGCTTGTGAGCAATGTGCACTTTTGGACAGAGGCGAGCTCAACTCGCGCGGGACGGGACGCGCCGGATGATCAGCGCGGGATGTGTGGTCTCTGCGCGGGCTCGAGCGCTGCCCAGCTCAACGCAGCAAAGCCGATGACATCATCACGCGCGAGAAGATTTCAGAACAACGTGCGTGTGGCCCGCCACCCAACGCGGGCGAGAGGATATTGACAGTGTTCGCGTTTTGTTCTAGGAAGTTAAAAATTCAACCTGTGGGCGAATGACAAAAGTGTATCTGATCTCGTTCCCAAAATTTGTGCGGGGTAGCCGATGAGCAATTCACTGCTCGCTTTGGTCCTGTTGGACACGCCGGCAACGCCGGACATGTCGGCGCTTGCGAAGGCCCTCCGCGCTCGACATCCTGAACTGGCAACTGAGGTTGCAGAGAACGGAGAGGCGCAACAGGCTCAGGCAAACTCCCCGCTCATTCGCTGTGGCAACGAGCTTGTTGCCGTCATGTCGATGCCGGCGCCCATTCCTGACGATCCCGGCTTGTGGTCGCGCGCTTCCACGACATGGCCGCAGGCCAAGGCGGCCGCGGCGCGACATCGAGGGCATCTGATCGTCTCTGTGCTTGGCCAGAATCAGCGTCCGTTGCCCGCCGCTCGTCTCACGACTGCCGTTATCGGCGCATTGATTGCGACGGTGCCGGAATGTTGCGCCGTTGTATGGAATGGCAAGGTCGCACGATCCGCCGATCTATGGTTGGACATGTCCAGCCGATCGTTTGCGCCGTATCCAGACTATCCTTCCTCACTGTGGGTGGACATATTGCCGTTCCGATCTGACACGGCCATCGGAGCGGTAACGATGGGGCTGTCAGCATTCGCTGAGCGTGAAATCGAGTTCGAGACCCACAAGCTGACACTTCCAACGCTGGTCAATAAGGTGGACGGCCTTGCTGTCTATCTGGTTGAGCACGGGCTTGTGGTCAAAGACGGCGATACGTTTGGTCGCGACTCGCGCGAGCGCTTCTCGGCTCGTTATCAGGCCTCCGATCGATTCGAAGGCTTGCCCGTTCTTTTCTGTACCGATGGTTCGGCATAATTGGCTGTAACGATACGCGAAGGGAGTTGCGCGCGTGCCATTCAGGATACGTCATTTGACACGTCGGGCAAAACACTGGCAGAATGGCATCATCGAGATGAATTTGGATCGAGCCCGCGGGGGTTGCCGCGGGCTTTTTTGTTGGCAGTTGATGGTCGTTCTTCGTCGTGCCCCGATGGGCATGATGTTCAATGGGACGTAGGCATGGGCGCGGATAGGGCAGTTTCTATCGCGAAACGACCCTCCCAAAATATCGAGCACCAAGATCACCGCAGCTGCAGGTGACGTGTGCAATCAGCAGCCCTAGAAATATCGCCGAAGAGACGGTCGCTGCAGTGAACCGTATTCAGGTGTGGGATGAGGGCCTCATCGTGGATCTAACAACGTTATTCTTGCAACCCGCAAAGCCGAGCAGGCCATCATGAATGACGACAACGAGAAGGTTGGATCCCATCGCCGCAGCGTGCCGAAGGGACAGTACTATGAAATGGCCATGGATTTCCGCCCCGCTCGCCCTCGCATGACCTGGGAGAACGCTGATGCTCTTGCTCCTGGCACGCAACTCCTTGCGCCGCCACCGGGCCGGCGGGGATTTCCGGAATACTTCGAGCCGCCGCGCTTCCTGTTTAAGAAGAAGCGAGTGCGACGACCTTTGGACATTAGACTCTTCCACTCCTTTTGGCTGGTGTCTGACCGGGCGAAGATGGTCTTTCAAGCCGTCGATCATGCCGGATTCGAATTCGCAGCATGCGAGGTAAGTGTTTCGCGGGGGACCTACGATGGCCCGCGATACTGGTTGTGCGATGCCATTCGCGTCCTGGACGCGCTGGACGAAGAGCAGTCACGCCTCGAGATAGGTATCCAAGACGACCCAAAGTACAACAATTTCGGCCAGAAATATTACAAGTTCAGGACCGGCGCCAAACTCGTCTTCAACGAAGACGCGATCGGGGGCGCGCACGTATTCCGAATGGCCTTCTGCTACAGGACGGTTATTTGCGATCAGGCGCTCAAGGATGCCTGCAAGGAAGCCGGCCTTCTCGGAATCAAATTCAATAATGCTTTGGACATTTGACGGCTCAAGCGGCCGCTGAACCCTCCTGAGGGATATCATGCGAAGTTCGATTCTATGGGGTCACCATATTATTCCGGAGCAATGTGCGCACTACGAAGCCTTGCGTGGAGTAGATTTGGATGCACCTGCAAATATCGTTTATCTCCCGAGAGATCGGCTGCTCGCTGCCGAAATGGGGATATCTCCTCATCCCGGTGGGCATCTCGAATCTTACTACGCGGCTTGCAACGAGCTTGACGCGATTGCTGAGATCTCTGACTCTATTCTTCGTTTGAAGGCTGTCGAGGATCTGCAAGATGCGATGAGAATTGCGCTTGCAAATGGAGACCTTTTCACGAACAGGCCGAGTTCCGGCGCTGATGTGACACCTGGCAATGGGAGCTTTCTTGCCGGCCATGAAAAATTTCTCGCCGATTACCCCGAAGAGCAGAACAGAATCCGCGAGCTCAGGCGGACGGGAAGTCATCTCCTCAAATTCTCTCCGTACTTGGGTAATTCCGAGAGGGAAGAGCAGCTCAGCAAGGCAATCGACGATAATCCTGGCCTCAACCTAACGCCCGGCAACAAAGACTTGAGGGAGACGCCTTGGTCCAAGTTCACAGCCCTTGATCCCTCCTCAAGCATCTTTCGTATACCCGGCTCGACACCAGTCAACCCGAGCGAGTTTCCACCGCTGCCAGGCTACAGTTCGCCTTCTCTTGCAGGTCTGAACGCAACGGAAGGGTTTGCGCGGAGCGATCCACGCTTCGCAGGTGGAGTGCCGGCATTTCCGCTGCCTAGTCCAGATGAGCAGCGGCTCGGCAAACTGCCTCCCAGCACGGCGATGCCGCCGCCTCGGCAAGTTCTGCAATTCAATCCGGAGACTAGCGATCTGCTCAGGCGTTCGGATGGATCGCTATTGATGGGGCCGGACCCGTATAATCTCCCCTATGATCCTGCCGACCGTCCGGCTGTTTTGCGCGGACTCGCGATTTTCGGGGGCGCGATGGTCGCACCCGAATTGTTGCCGCTCTTACCGGCTTGGCTGCCTATCGCAGGGGCTCTCGGACTAACAGGAGCGGCGAGTTCTGCCGCTGGCGCCGAGCCCGCCAGCGGAAATGAGAGCAGGGTATCTGCCATAGCGGCGTCACACTCTGGTGCGCAGCAACCATCAGACAACTCGCTCGACCAAAATTCCGCGCGGGGGAGCACCTTTACCGATCGTTTCGGTCCATGGACCGGAGCGGCAGACGGTGCCATGCCCGCTCAGTCTTCGAGCGGAATTGAAGCGCCAGTTGCCCCTGGTGCTGGGGCTATCGCGCCTGAGGAGGTCCGCCGTCTCACCCGTGTCAATGAGTCGAATGCGGGCAGCGTTTTCACGTCAGGAAGTGCGCCAGTCCCTTATCTGCCCTCCACGGAATTCAAGGATCGGTTTGGCAACTGGGCCTTGCCAACCGCTGACGGCCGACAGCCGGCGCCGAGCAGGCCGATCGGCCCATTTGCGAATGAGCCAAGCTATTTCATTCCGCCACCGATCTTTGGAGTGGATGGCGCAGGCAGTCCGCACAATGACGCTGAGGATTGGTACGCGCGCTGGATACGGCCGTTGCGTGGGCCGGAGTGAAATGCGGGTTATAGAGACGTGCGAATGTTGTTCGAGATCTGTCGTTTGACACGTGGGGCAAAACACTGGCAGATGGCATCATCGAAAAGGTGCCTGGTTCGAGCCCGCGGAATTCCGCGGGCTTCTTTGTCTCGACGGAGCGTCGGACGTACATGCCTCATGCCGCAGCCGGTCCGAACCACCTCGTCATCGCGTCCGCAAGCCCGTGTTGGCTCTCATCTCCCACCCAGGCCACGTGCCCGTCGGGCCGCACCAGCACGGCGCCGGGTGCTGCGACTTGTCCGATCGCCGGAAGCTGCCACGGGCAGTCGTATTCGGCCTCGATGCGATCGACGCGATCGGTCCAGGGCGCGATATCGAGGCCGCCTGTCTTGCCGAAATCGAGCAGCAAGCCGCGCGCTCCGTGCAGCAGCGTGAACAGTCGCAGCGGACGCCCGTCCACCGTCAAATCGAGATCGGGCATGCGGCGCCCGAGCAGCCCGTGGCCTTGGCCGAGATCGTAGTGCACGTCGAGCCCGCTCATCATCGCGCCAAAACGCTGGCGCGGCGCGTCCATCGCGAGCAGTTCGGACACGACCTCGCGCGCGGCCTTGAGGCCGTCCTCGCCGCGGCGGAGCAGGGCGATCTGCGCCTTGGTGTTGCGCAGGGTCCGCGCGCCGACGGGATGGCGCTCGGCGTGGTAGCTGTCGAGCAGGCTGTCCGACGACAGGCCCTTGACCACTTGCGCGAGCTTCCAGCCGAGATTGACGGCGTCCTGCACGCCAATGTTGAGGCCTTGGCCGCCGACGGAATGATGGATATGCGCGGCATCGCCGGCGAGCAGCACGCGGCCCTTGCGGTAAGACACGGCCTGCCGTGCCGCATCGGCGAAACGGGAGATCCAGGACGGGTTGTGGAGGCCGAAATCGGTGCCGTAGACGGCGACGAGGGCGTCGCTGAGATCGCGGGGACCGGGCGCGCCGGCGCGATCGAGCGTCGCTTCCGTCACGACCACCAGCACGCGCCCGCTCTCGGTCTTGCTGAGGCCGTGAAAGCCGAGCGCGTCGTGGCGCAGGCCCCAGGCCGGCTCGTCCCGCATCTCGACTTCGGCCATGAGGTTGCTCAGCGTCGGCTCGGAGCCTGCGAAGTCGATGCCGGCGGCCTTGCGCACCAGGCTGCGGCCGCCGTCACAGCCGACCAGATAATTCGCGCGCAAGCTCTCGCCGCCGGGCAGCATCACGTCGATGCCGGTCTCGTCCTGCGCAAAATCCGTCACCTCGCGGTTGCGATAGATCGGCACCGCGAGCTCGCTGACCCAGTCGGCCAGGATGCGCTCGATGTGGCTCTGCCGCAGTGCCAGCCCGTAAGCGTGCCGGGTGGGGAGGTCGCTGATGTCGAGCCTGGTCCAGGCGAAGCCCGCGAGCTGGGTGATCTGTCCTTCGCGCAGGAAACGATCCGCGACACCGCGCTGGTCGAGAATCTCGATGCTGCGCGCGTGCAAGCCGCCGGCGCGGGTGCCGACCAGTTCCTGATCGGCGCGCCGCTCCACCACGGCGACGTCGACATGCGCGAGCGCGAGCTCCGCGGCCAGCATCAGGCCGGTCGGTCCGCCGCCGGCGATCACCACGGCGTGGTCTTCGTGGCGGGCGCCGGCGCGTTTGGCGTGGCCGCGCGTCCGGGACGTGGGAAGCAGTACAGGCATGTGAGACCCCTCGGGATGGTGTTCGGGTCGAGGGTTCTACGGCAGGGTCGGGGGCTTGAAGCAAGCCCGTTGCACACCACATATCTGAGTGGGGAGAGGGAATCCCTTGTCCGCGTTCGCCGCGTTGACACGTCGGGCAAAACACCGGCATAATGCCATCATCGAAAATGAGTTTGGTTCAACCCGCGCGGATGCGATCCGCCGCGGGTTTTGTTTTGGGCTTTTGGCTTTCAGACTTTTTGGGCTTGCGATGTTTCGGTCTTGCGAGCTTCAGCAGATGCCGACGGTGCGCCGCATGGTGCTGGCGAGTTCCTCGAACGAGAACGGCTTTCTGATCATGGGAAGGCCGTCACGCCGGGGTTCACGTCCCGACAGCTGCAGGATCTTCAGCTCCGGGCGGCGGCGCCTGGCCAGCTCGGCCAGTTCATGACCGTCCATGCCGGGCATGTTGATGTCCGTGATGAGGATGGAGATGTCCTGGTTCTGCCTGAGCCGGTCGAGCGCATCCGTGCCGCTGTGGGCGCTGACCACCTTGCAGCCGAGTTCTTCCAGCATGTCGACCATGACGTCGAGCACGCCGGGATCGTCGTCAACAACCAGTACAGTATGGCTCATCGCACAACGTTCCTCCTGATCAAGGAATAAACGCGCCCGCCTTGGCGTAAGTTCCGGTACGGCGTGGTCGAACGAGCGATGTTGGACTCCTCGTGCAAAGCACAAGGCCTAATCATCCTTCGAGAGATCGCCGGGCCTGGTGGGAAGATCGATGGCTCCGCCTTCGCCGTGAACGAGATCACGGTTCTGGTCCTCGGTTTCGTCAGCGTCCGGGATGATGGCCTCTCGCGTGTCGCGCTCCCCGTCGATGCGCGGCTTCTGGCCGGGCAAGTCCCGCGATGTTTTCGGTGTCATGCTCAGTGTCATTGGTCGATCCTCCTGACCGGCTAACGCGGGCAGGGACGGTTCGTTCGTTGACACCTCGGGCGAAACGCCGGCAGCCTGACTGGGATTGGCTTTCCGGAGGTCTCCGCCGGCTCTAATTCGCAAAAATCGAAATAGAGCTTGACCCGTCGGGCAAAACACTGGCATAGTGGCATCATCGAAAAGTTCGCAACGCCCGCGCGGGACAAAATCCGCCGCGGGCTTTTTCGTATCCCATTTTCGGAATCGGACGGCGGCCCACGCATCGCGGCCACGCACTCGCTTGAAACGCGTTGAGGGAGCGCCGATCGGCGTGCCGCCGTCCGTACCATTGCTGGCCGCGCACGCGCGAACGTGCCGGCCCGCGGCGCGAGCGATCTGCTCGCGCCGCTGCGGTCTCCGGATGCTGAGATCGGGCATTGGTGGGAGCCGGACAAATTGATGGGTTATTGCGTCGCGCTTTACTTCGCGAAACTCCTGGTCTGGGACAAGGTCCTCGGCTTTGGTTCCACCGACGACCTCGCGGGCTTTGCGGCGATCACGGCCAATCTGGTTGTCTCCTTCTACTTCGCCAAGCGGGGCTTCGAGAATGTTGCGAGGATCATCAAGCGGTGAAGATGCCAGATGACGAAATCAGGGCGATCGTTGCCGAGACCCTCGCAGAACAACACAGGCTTCAGCAGGCGAACATCGATGCCATCGTATTGAGGACGGTGGCGTCGGTGCTGGCGTCATTCGGAATCGAAGATGACGACCGAAAGGAGCTGAGGGCTGATTTTCGGCACCTGCGCCGATGGCGAACGAGCGTGGAGCAGGCGCAGAGCTACACCTTCAAAGCCGTCATTACGGTGATCGCCACCGGGCTGATGGGCGCGGTTTGGCTAGGTGTCAAGGTCGTGCTGGGCAAGTGAGCCTAAATCGGCACGACATTTCTGCACTTCCACTCACGTCATCTCATCCCCAATGGACCGTCTTATGTACAGAATTCGCATCGTCGATGCATCCGATGACGACATCGTCGATACATTGGCCGATCTGCATCAGTTGACGTTCTTCGATGCGGCTCCCTTGCCGCAATTCGAGCCAGGGGCGTGGTGGCTTGCCTATCACGGCGCTGAGCCAGTAGCCTTCGCCGGTATCGTGCCGTCAACGCACATTCGAAATGGCGGTTATTTCTCCAGAGTCGGTGTGTTGCAGCGGCACCGGGGACGTGACCTCCAGTGCAGGCTGATGCGGGTGATGGAGGCAAGGGCACGGCGTATTGGATGGGACAGCATCGTCTCGGATACGACGGACAATCCGGTGTCTGCCAATAATTTCATCCGGGCGGGCTATCGGCTCTTCGAACCCCATGTGCCCTGGGCTTGGCCGCATACGCTTTACTGGCGAAAGCGGCTTCGCTGAGCGAATGGGGCCATGTTTCCCGTGATGCGGAACGCGATTCCCGCAACGGAAAATGGTTCGCGGGATGAAGCGCACACGGAACGTTCAAGGGCCCAGCAGCTTGACAGCTGCCGGGCCCTTTTTGCGTATTGAAGCGATGCGGGCGGAGCACTTGCGAATTCAGCGGTGCCGGGCTTTAAGTTTGCTCCTGCGGGAAATTCGGCAACGATAAGCCGATGTAAGGGAGCGCCGTCGATGCCCACCAAGCCTCAATTGCCGGAACGTTCGTCGCGGGCGACGGGCGCGCCTACCGCGCTCGATGGTCTGCTGGTCGTCGATTTCACGCGTGTGGTTGCCGGCCCGGCCTGTACGCAGACGCTTGCTGATTTCGGCGCGCACGTCATCAAGATCGAGAATCCAGACGGAGGCGATGACACGCGTGCGTATGAACACGCCGAGATCGGTGGAGAGAGTGCTGCCTATCTGAGCCTCAATCGCAACAAGCGTGGCATCACGCTCGACCTTACCGTGCCCGAGGCTCGTGAGATCGCGCTGGACTTGATTCGCAAGGCCGACGTGGTCGTCGAGAACTTCTCCAGCGGGGTCATGAAGAAATTTGGCCTGGACTATGAAACTGTTGCGCCGCTCAATCCGCGGCTGGTCTATTGCTCGATCTCCGCCTACGGGCGCACCGGGCCGTTTGCCTCGCGTCCCGGCTTTGATCCGATCACGCAGGCGGAAAGCGGCTTCATGTCGCTCAACGGATTTGCCGATGGCCCGGCGGTTCGCACCGGCCCTCCGATCGTGGACATGGCGACGGGGATGTCTGCCTGCAACGCCATCCTGATGGCGCTGTTGGCGCGGGATCGGCTCGGTCGCGGTCAGCATGTCGAGGTCGCCCTGTTCGACGTCGCGATGGGCATGACCGGTTTCTATGGCATGGCCTATCTGATCAACGGCGAAAATCCCGGTCGGTTTGGTAATTCGCCGAGTGGCTCACCTACCGTCGGCGTGTACGAGGCCTCCGATGGACCGCTTTACATGGCCTGCGCGAACGACCGGCTCTATCGCCGGCTGGTGGTTGAAGTGCTGAACAGGCCCGATCTCATCACCGATCCGCAGTTTGCAACGCGCAAAGCCCGCTCCGAGCACAAGGAGCTTTTGCGAGCAGCCATCGCGGAGGTCTTTGCAAGCGATACTCTCGAGAACTGGATGGCGAAGATGAAGCTGGCCAACATCCCGGTCGGCTATCTCCGGACGGTCGAGGAGGGGTTCAATGCACCGGAGGCGCGAGCGCGCCATCGCTTGAACCGGATTCCGCATCGTACGGCAGAGTGGGTCCCGAACATCGAGCCGCCGATTGCCATGAGCTTGACCGGCCCGGTTGACCCTGTGGCTGCTCCATTGCTGGGCGAGCACACGGAGCAGGTCTTGCGTGATGCGCTCGGTTATGACGAGCGTCGGATCTTGGAGTTCAACCAAAAGGGGGCTTTTGGATCCGGCAAGCCATCGGAGCAGGTTTGAACCCAAGCGGGCGTTCCCTCGGGACGTGCAAATCGCGCCCTAGCGCGGCATCCGCTTGATTTGGCGATGTTCCAGCCGCATAAATGCATGAAAGCGAGGGATACGAATGGCGCCTGGTCAAGAGCCGAGCGTGGGGCGGCCCGCGGCGGTGCAATCCGATGAACCTGCCCATGCGGCAATGATCGCGAAGGCCCGGGCGCTCGTCCCACGGCTGCGGGAGCGGGCGGCGCGGACGGAGGAGTTGCGGCATCTGCCGCCGGAAACCGAGAAGGATCTGCACGACGCCGGCCTGTTCCGGATGCTTCAGCCTAGGCGCATTGGCGGCGCCGAGCTCGATTATGTCGCCTTGATCGATTGCGCGGACCTGCTCGGACAAGCGGACGCCTCGGTGGCATGGAATCTGGCCAATCTGGCGAGCCATCACTGGATGCTCGGCATGTTCGAGCCGACGGCGCAGGATCTGGTCTGGAGTCGTGATCCGGACACGCTGATCGCGTCCTCGTTCATTTTTCCGGCCGGACGTGCCACGCGAGTTGAGGGCGGATACCGGCTCCACGGCAGCTGGCCGTTCTCCTCGGGCGTTGCCTCCTGCGCGTGGAACATGCTTGCAAGCGTGGTCTACTCCGACGATGAGGCAGACGGCATCGAGTATCGGATATTTCTGCTGCCGAAAGCCGACTACAAGGTCCTCGACACATGGAATGTCGCGGGGCTGCGCGGGACAGGGTCCTGCGACGTGGAGGTCAGGGACGCTTTCGTGCCCGACGACATGACAGTCGCGGTCGGCGATCTTGACGGCGGTCCGACTCCGGGAAGCAAGCTCAATCCCAACCCGCTGTATGCGCTCCCGGTGTTCTCGCTGTTTCCCTACGTTCTCTCCGGCGTCGCGCTGGGGAACGCGCAGGCGTGTCTCGACGATTATGCGGAGGTCGTCCGTCATCGCATTTCTACCTACAACCACGCCAGGCTGAGCGACTTTCAAAGCACCCAGATCAAGATCGCCGAGGCCTCGGCGAAGATCGACGCTGCACGCCTGATCATGCGCTCGGCCTGTCTGAATGCCATGGAGGATGCAAGGCGGGGTCATATCCCCGATATGGCGACCAAGACCCGATATCGACGCGACGGCGCTTTTTCAGTAAACTTCTGCACGGATGCGGTGTCGATGCTGTTTGCCGCGAGCGGAGCACGGGGCCTGTTCACGACGGGCGCGTTGCAGCGGCAGTTCCGCGATGCGCACGCGATCAACTCGCATCTGGCGTTCAATTTCGATGCGGCCGGGACCAATTATGGACGCGTGGCGCTGGGGCTGCCGTCCGAGAATCTCACGCTGTGAGGCCGGCCGATGAATGATCTGCCGAAGCAGCCGGCCGTTCCCGATCCGGCCAACGAACTCGCGAGCGACAGCTCGCCGATCGATCCCCGCGATTTTCGCAGCGCGCTCGGCACCTACGCCACGGGGGTGACGATCATCACGGCCGCGGCTCCCGACGGCAAGCCCTATGGCCTGACGTGCAATTCGTTCGCCTCGGTCTCGCTGAATCCGCCGCTGGTTCTTTGGAGCCTCGTCGTCTATTCCTCTAGTCTGACCATCTTCCAGAACGCCAGTCATTTCACGGTCAACGTTCTTGGCGTTTCGCAACAGGCGCTTGCGAGCAAATTCGCCAAGTCGTCTGATGACAAGTTCACCGGTGTCGAGTGGACGCCGGGCCTCGGCAACGCGCCGGTGCTCGCCGAGAGCGTCGCCAATTTTCAATGCCGCTCGGTCAATCGCTATTACGGCGGCGACCACGTGATCTTTCTCGGCGCGGTCGAGGCCTATACTTACGATGCGAAGGAGCCGCTGCTCTTCGCGCGAGGTGCGTTTGGCCGATTTCTTGCCGACGAGCGCAAGTAGTCACTCCAAGCGTGCTCAGCTCGCGGTGAACGGTTCAGCGCTCCCCGCCGAAAGCTTGTAGATTTCGAGCGCGTCCGCATCCGCGCCTCGCGCGGCCTTGGCGAGCCTGAAAAGTTGTCCGGCAAGCGAGGCCATGGGTACCGGCGTCGACGTCGTCCGCGCGACATCGGCGACCGTATCGAGGTCCTTGAGCATCGTGGCGATGTGACCGAGCGGCGGTGAGTGAATGCCCTGGACCATCCGTGGCACGAACAGCTGCAGCGGAATGGAGTCCGCGAAGCCGCCGGCGAGTGCTTCGGGTAACCGGTTGGCGTCGATTCCGGCGTTGACGGCAAGGCGTGTTGCCTCCGCAAGAACAGCCATCGCGCATCCGACGATCACCTGGTTGCATAGCTTTGTGGTCTGGCCGGCGCCGGTCGGGCCCATGTGGGTGAACCTGCGTGCCATGGCGAGCACGTAGGGGCGGACCCGCTCGATATTGCTGGCTTTTCCGCCGGCCATGATGGCAAGCGTGCCTTCCTCGGCCCCCTTGGTACCACCAGAAACCGGCGCATCGATCCAGCCCGCGCCGTTCGCAGCTAACAATCGCGTTGCAAGGTCTCGTGCGGCGTCAGGATGGATCGACGAGAAGTCGACCACGAGCTTGCCCGCGCCGGGCGCAGTTGAGATACTCTCGGGCCCGAAGATCACCTCTTCCACGGCAGCCGCATCCGTCACGCACATGAAGACGATGTCGGAGCTCTCCATCAAGTCACGGGGGGTGGCTGCGCGCCTGGCACCCGCCTCGACGAGCGCGGCCATCTTCCCTTCCGAACGGTTCCAGACAGTGATCTGATGGCCGGCGTTGAGCAATCGCCGGCTCATCGGTGTCCCCATCAGTCCAAGGCCGAGATAGCCGAGCCGCTCGACGCCTTGCGGGTTTGTCTTGCTCGCTTCAGCCATAGGTTGCCTCCATCTGCCGCCGCGCGACGCTGCACTACCATACATGGCGTAACTCACGACGAAACCGCCCCGCCTGCATGGCTTGCTTGATTGTTTGAACCATGAAACATTTGCCGCGGTCGGGTTGGATGGCGCCGGTCGGCGCCCGGGCAGCGGAGTGGGCACGATGCGAACCGTTTCGAAGTGGATCCTGGCTTTGGGGGCGGCAGCGGCCGTGAGCGCGAGCGCAGGCTCGTCATGGGCACAGCAGACAATTCGAGTCGGCTGGACGATTCCGGCCGAGGAATCCAAATACTGGATGATGCGCCGCCCGGCTGAGTTTCCCAACATCGGCAAGGCCTACAACATCGAATGGACTCAGTTTCAGGGCACCGCTCCGATGACGCAGGCGTTGGCGGCGGGCGCGCTGGATTGCGCGACCCAGGCGCCGCTGTCGCTCGCCAACGGCGTGGTTGGCGGCAACCTCAAGGCCTACATCGTGGCGCAGCATGTCTTCGAGAAGGCCGGTGGTTTCTCGGTCTACTGGGCTGTCATGGACGACTCCCCGATCAAGACGATCGCCGATCTCAAAGGCAAGACGGTCGGAATCTCCGTGATCGGCGGCGGCACCCAAGGCCCGTTCAATCTGTTGCTGAAGCAGAATGGCATCGATCCGGCCAAGGACATCAAGCTGGTCGAGGTCGGCTTTGCCGTCTCCGAAGATGCGTTGCGGCAGGGCCGCGTCGATGCGGTCAACATGAACCAGCCATTTGCCGCGCGCGCGGAGGCAAAGGGCGGCATGCGCAAACTGTTCTCGCTGTCGCAGGCGATGCCGAACATCGTGCACATTCTGGAAGCCTGCCGTGCCGATTTCGTCGACAAGAACCCGGAACTGGTCAAGGCTTACGTGCGTGACATTACCTCCGGCATGAAGAAGGCGCTGGCGAACCGCGAAGAGACGTTGAAGGTCGTCAACGAAGTTCTGAAGGCACCTATTCCGGTTCTCGAGACCTATCTGCTTAAGGACAACGATTTCGGCCGCGATCCGGGCGCGGCACCGAATTTTCCCGCGATCCAGAAGATGCTGGACATCTACGCGGAGACAGGGATGCTGCCAAAATTGGATGTCGCGCAATTCAAGCATTCGACGATTGTCGCTCCGCTGCAATAGGCGATCGGGCGAATGAACCGAGCGAGAAGGTCGCGGCGTCCGGGATGATCCGGGACGTTGCATGAAGAAGATGCACGTATGAAGAAGCTCCGATCTCGGATCACGACGGATGGCCTCGACCGGGCTCCGCACCGCGCGTTCATGCGCGCCATGGGGCTCGACGACGCTGCGATTGCCAAGCCGATGGTCGGCGTCGTCAGCATGAAGGGCGAACAGACGCCCTGCAACATGACGCACGACTTTCAGGTCGCGGCGGCCAAGACCGGAATCGAGGAGGCCGGCGGCACGCCGCGAGAATTTTCGACCGTGTCGGTTTCCGACGGTATCAGCATGAATCACGAGGGGATGAAGTTCTCCCTATTTTCGCGGGAGCTGATCGCCGACTCGATCGAAGCCGTGGTCCATGGTCTCGCCTACGATGCATTGATCGGATACGGCGGATGCGACAAGACGCTTCCCGGCGTGATGATGGGCATGGTCCGATGCAACGTCCCGTCCATTTTCATCTATGGCGGCAGCTCGCTGCCGGGCCGCGCCGACGGGCGAACCCTGACCGTGCTCGACTCCTATGAGGCTGTCGGCAGCTTCATGACCGGAGAGATCGACGGTGCCACGCTCGAGCGGATCGAGCGGGCCTGCCTGCCGACCATCGGCGCGTGTGCCGGCCAATTCACTGCCAACACCATGGGGATGGTCTCGGAGGCGATGGGCCTCACCATTCCCAACGTGTCGATGGTGCCGGGTGTCTATGCCGAGCGCGCGCAGATATCCAGGCGGGCCGGCCGCCTCATCATGGAGATGCTGGAGCGCGGCGGGCCTTTGCCGCGCGACGTCGTGACGCGGAAATCCCTGGAAAACGGTGCCGCGATCGTGGCTGCCACGGGCGGTTCGACCAATGCTGCGCTGCATCTGCCGGCGCTCGCGAACGAGGCCGGCATCGCATTCACGATCGATGATGTCGGCGAGGTTTTTGCCAGGACGCCGCTGATCGGGAACCTGCGGCCTGGAGGCAAATATACGGCAAAGGATGTCTACGATATCGGCGGCGCTGCCGTGGTGATCCGGGAGCTGATCCAGAGCGGGCATATTGATGGCAGTTGCCTGTCGATCACGGGCCGTACACTTGCCGAAGAATATAGCGCCGCCAACGCTCCTGACGGAGAGGTCGTTTACGCGGCTCGCGCGCCGATCATGCCAGATGGCGGTGTGGCAGTGTTGAAGGGAAACCTCTGCCCTGATGGTGCGGTGATCAAGGTCGCGGGGCTGAAGAGCCAGTTGTTCGAAGGCGTGGCGCGCATCTTCGAAGACGAAGAAGCTTGTGTCGCAGCGGTTCGCGACCGCAGCTACAAGGCGGGCGATGTGCTTGTGATCCGCAATGAAGGGCCGGTGGGTGGCCCCGGCATGCGCGAAATGCTCGGCGTCACCGCGCTGATCTATGGCCAGGGCATGGGCGAGAAGGTGGCCCTGATCACGGATGGACGGTTCTCCGGCGCCACCCGCGGAATGTGCGTGGGCTATGTGTCTCCCGAGGCCTTCATCGGCGGTCCGCTGGCGCTGGTACGCGATGGCGACAGGATCCGGATTGATGCCGCGAACCGGCGGATGGATATGCTGGTCGACGAGCAGGAACTCGCTGCTCGCCGACACGATTGGAAGCCGCGTCCGCCTCGTCACCGTGCCGGTGCCCTCGCCAAATATGCGCGATTGGTTGGCCAGGCACCGGGCGGAGCCGTCACGCATGAGGGCCCGGCAGAATGGCCCTGGTTCGGATGACGCCGCGAAGCTGGCCCCAAAAAGCCGTTGGTCTGGCAAGTTTCTTGCTAAGCTCGCGTCGCTGACGGAGGATGTTCAGCAAGCCTGTTGCGCAGGGTTCGCGCGAATGAAGTGAGACGGGATGAAGGTAGTGCCTTCGAGATCGAGCGAATGGGTGAGACCGGTGACGCCGCAAAAACCGGCTTCTGCAATCATCGAGATCGAGAGCGTCTCCCAGGTATTTCAGACCTCGGCGCGCAAGGACCATGTGGCGCTATCGGACATCTCTCTGGCGATCGAGGAGGGAGCCTTCGTCTCGATCCTTGGTCCGTCCGGCTGCGGCAAGTCGACATTGCTTTACGTCGTCGGCGGCTTCGTCAGCCCGACCAGCGGTTCAGCAAAGATCAGGGGACGGATAATCACGGGACCGGGGCCGGATCGCGGTCCGGTATTCCAGGAGTTCGCGTTGTTTCCGTGGAAGACCGTGCTGGGCAATGTGATGTACGGCCCTCGCCAGCAGGGCGTGCGCACCACCGAGGCGGAAGCACAGAGCCGAGCCTTGATCGAAATGGTCGGGCTCAAGGGCTATGAGAACTTCTATCCCAAGGAGCTGTCCGGCGGCATGAAGCAGCGCGTGGCGCTGGCTCGGACGCTGGCCTACCATCCTGAGGTTCTTTTGATGGACGAGCCGTTCGGCGCGCTCGATGCTCACACGCGAACGCGGCTGCAGAACGACCTGTTGAACATCTGGGAGCGTGATCGCAAGACGGTGCTGTTCGTCACGCATTCGGTCGACGAAGCAGTTTTCCTGTCGGACAAAGTCGTGATGATGTCGAAATCGCCCGGCCGCATCCGCGAGGTCATCGACATCGATCTGCCGCGGCCGCGCCGCCGCAGCGAGCTGCTGCTCGACCCTCGCTACCAGAAATACGTCGTCGATATCGAGCGCATGTTCGACGAGGTCGAAGATACGGGATCGGCGTCATGACATCGCTGACGGCCCTGGCCAAGCGTGCCGCGCCGGTGTTTGCCTGCATCGGGCTTCTTGCGGCATGGCAGGTTGCGTCACTCGCGCTGAAGAACGACAGCTTCCCGACGGCGATCGAGGCAATCCGTGCAATCCCGGACATCCTCGGAGACCAGGAAGCGCTAATCAACATCCTGGCCTCGCTCCGCCGCATGGCGGTCGGGTTTGGCATAGCGGTGTCGGTTTCGATCCCACTCGGCCTGTTGATGGGCCGCAGCCGGGCCGTCGCGGCTTTCTTCAATCCGCTCCTGATGGTGATCTACCCTGTGCCGAAGGCCGCCTTGATGCCGATCATCATGCTGTGGCTCGGCGTCGGTGACATCACGAAGACGCTGGTGATCTTCCTCGGCGTCAGCCTGCCCGTGATCTATCACAGCTTCGAGGGCGCCAGGGCGGTGGAAGAGAAGATGCTGTGGTCGGGCGCCGCGATGGGACTTTCGCCTGCGCAACGGCTGGTCCGGATCGTACTGCCGGCGGCGCTGCCGGAAATCTTGACCGGTTGCCGCACCGGACTCGTGCTGGCGCTGATCACGATGATCACCAGCGAGATGATCGCGCGTCAGTCCGGCGCCGGCAACATCTTGTTCAACGCGCTCGACATGGGCCAATACGACACCGTCTTTGCGATGATCATCATCGTCGGCGCGATGGGAATCTGCCTGGATGCAATCTTCGAGCGAGTTCGCGCAAGGCTGGTGCGCTGGTCCGAACCGCAGTTCGACTTGCCCTTGAGCTTCTCATGATGCCGCAGCTTCGCTCCACCAGCATCATCCTTGGGCTCGCGCCGATCGTGCTGGTGATCGCGCTGTGGCAGGGCCTCGTATCATTTGGCTTCGCGCCTGCGGTCTTGCTGCCGCCGCCGGGATACGTCTTCAGCAGGTTGCTTCAGCAACTCGTGACATGGACGTTTCAGCAGGAGATCGCGGCGACACTGTTTCGGCTGTTTGCCGGCTTCGCGATTGCGGTCGTGCTCGGTGTCAGCATCGGCATAGCCGCCGCCGCCAGTCCGGCTATCAACGCCGTGGTTCGGCCGATTGTGCGCGTGCTCGCGCCCTTGCCCAAGGTCGCGCTCTATCCAGCATTGCTGCTGCTGCTCGGTTTCGGTCACGGATCGAAGATCACGCTGGTGGCGGCGGACGCACTCTTTCCCATTTTGCTCTCTACTTATTACGGCGCGTCGACGGTGGAGCAGAAGCTGATCTGGTCGGCCATGGCGGCGGGAACGCCGCGCTATGAGATTCTGTTCAAGGTGGTGCTGCCGGCGGCGATGCCGTCGATCCTGACCGGTTGCCGGATCGGCCTTGTCATTTCCTGCATCGTGGTGTTTCTGGCGGAGATGATCACGTCGAGCGACGGGCTCGGACATGTCCTCGTCACGGCGGCTCGGACCTTTCAGGCCGTGGATATGTTCGTGCCGCTGATCACGATCTCGCTGCTGGGCCTGATCCTCAATGGCCTGCTGGAGGCAGTGCGCGCGTATCTGCTGCGGGGCTTCCCCGAAGCATGAACTGACGAAGAAGAAACAGGAAGACCGGGAGTAGACCATGCTGGCTGATCGCATCGAGGCAAAATGGATCGACGCATTTTGCGAGATTTTTGAGCGATGCGCCGTCAAGGCCGGCGATACCGCGGCGATCCTCTCGGAAACCCAGTCACGTGCGTTGAATGTTCATCTGGCGGAGCTCGCGCTGCTGCGCATGGGCGCGCGACCGTTCCACGTCGTCATGCCGACCCCGCGTAACCGGAATATCGTTCCGGTTCGCTCGACAGGGGCGAGCGAGGCGATCCAGCGGCTTGGCCCGGTGATCACCGCGCTTCAACAGGCCGGCTTTGTGGTGGATTGCACCATCGAGGGCCTGATGCACGCGGTGGAGACACCCGAGATCCTCAAGGCCGGCGCGCGCATCCTGGTAATCTCCAATGAGCATCCCGAGGCGCTGGAGCGGATGGTGCCGGATCCCGCGCTCGAGAAGCGCGTTCGCGCGGCGGCGAAGATGCTGCGCGGGACCCAGCGGATGCGGGTGACGTCAAAAGCCGGCACGGCGCTCGACGTCGATATGGTCGGAGCTTCCACGGTCGGCGTGTGGGGCTGGACGGACAAGCCCGGGACGCTGGCGCATTGGCCCGGCGGCATCGTCGTCAGCTTCCCCAAGAGCGGAACGATCAACGGCACGCTGGTGATGGCGCCCGGCGACATCAACCTGACCTTCAAGCGTTACCTGACCTCGCCGGTGAAGATGACGCTGAAGGATGATTATGTTGTCGAACTGGAAGGCGAAGGCACGGAGGCCGCAATGATGCGCGCCTATCTTGCCGCCTGGGGCGATCGGGAAGCCTATGCGGTATCGCATGTCGGCTTCGGCATGAATCCGGCCGCGCGCTACGAGGCGCTGTCGATGTATGACCAGCGCGACACCAACGGCACGGAAATTCGTGCCGTCTCCGGCAACTTCCTGTTCTCGACCGGTGCCAACGAATTCGCCGGCCGCTACACGGCGGGCCATTTCGATCTGCCGATGATGGGGACGACGATCGAACTCGACGGGGTTGCGGTGGTGCGTGAAGGTGTGCTGCAGGACGTCTTCGGCTAGTTCCGATCAAGCACCGGCGGCCGCGCCAGGTCAAAGTGACGGAGCAGGTCGACCATGGCCTGAAGCCGTTTCGTCCGATAGGCGTCGACGTCCATGCCTGAATAGTCGAGAAAGCCGGCACCTGTGCGCAGGCCGATCCGGCCCTCGTGCATGTTCCGCGAAATGACCTCCGGCGCACGATAGCGGTCGCTGCCGAGCGCGCCTTCGAGATAGCGGCTGGCATAGTAGAGGATGTCGCCGCCACCCCAGTCGATGAATTCGAGCAGCCCGAGCACCGCGTAGCGGAAGCCGAAGCCGTAGCGGATCGCCTTGTCGATCTCCTCGGCGCTCGCGACGCCTTCCTCGACCATGCGCGCGGCCTCGTTCATCGCCAGCGCCTGGATGCGCGGGACGATGAAGCCTGGTGTCGCCGCGCAGACCACCGGCACCTTGCCGATGCCTTCGAGTAGCGCCTTGACCTCCTCGATGATGGCGGGGTCGGTGGCCTTACCGGGCGAAACCTCCACCAGCGGAATCAGGTAGGCCGGATTGAGCCAGTGCACATTGAGGAAGCGGCGAGGATTCACAATCGCGCCCGAGAGATCGTCGACAAGGATGGTCGACGTCGTCGATGCGATGATCGTATCGGAGCCGACTTGTTTTGAGGCCGCCCCCAGCACGTCCCTCTTGAGCTCGACGATCTCGGGGACCCCTTCGAAGACTATTCCCGCATCGGACAGTGCCGCATCGCTCTGGCTGCCCGGCACCACCGAGACCCGCGCGATCAGCGGATCGACGTCCGCCTCGGTCAGTAGCCCCAGCTTCGCCAGGCTGGCAAAGATCTTCCTGACTTCGCCGAGCGCATCTGCCTCCAGCCTGACGAAATCTTCCGCTGAACGGGCCTTGACGTCGATCATCGTGACCGTATGCCCCGCGTAGGCAAACGCGACGGCGATGCCGCGCCCCATGCGGCCGGCTCCGAGACAGGCGATGGTGGCTCGGCTGGCCATCGGTCAAAATCCCCCGCGAAGAAGCGTCTGCAAAGCGGCCTTGTCGAGATTGCCGAGCCCCAGCGTCTCGAGCGTCCGGCCGCCTTGCGCGAAATCCTCACCGCAGATTTCGCCGCCGATGGCCAGGAATGCCTTGGCCAGCGGCGTAGCCACGCCTGCCAGGCCGGCGACGGAGACCAGCAGCGACAGCCCAAGCCGCAAATCTTCTCTCATATAGCGGTGCTCGGTCAGTACGATCCGCTCGCGCCAGTCGCCGGAATCGGTCAGCCGGTCATGCGAGCCGCGGCCATACATCCACACCTCGCCTTCCCTCGCGTAATGATGGGCGAGCGGAAAATGCGGTGCGCCATATCCGAGCGCTTCACGCACGGCCATCCGTTCGGCATCGAGCGCGTCGGTGACCCGGCGAATCGCGGCTTGCGTTCCTTCCTTATGGATGTCCCACTTTTCGAAGTGCTCGATCGGGCCTGCATTCATCACGATCAGCGGCGGATGGATAATCGGGCCTGCATTCATCAGCGCACCGGAGAGAGCATCGCCACACGGCTCGATTGCACCGGGGAAAGCCTGTCCAATCACCTCAAGTGCGCGCGGCGCCTGATCGAGCGGGAAAACGCCGACCGGCAGTCGCTTGGCGCGGATGGTGATCGCGACCTCGAACGGCCCGTGCTTGCGGGTCAGCCAGGGCAAGGTTCCGGTCTCGGCAAAGCACGCCTTGGCGTGGTTGCCGGCATCCCGCGCAGCCTGGGCGAAGATCATCGAGCCGAACGTGGCCGGCGGCAGAAACACGACCTGTCCATCCCGCAGATGTGGAGCAAGCAGGCGCGCGATATCAGTGTGCGCGAAGGCGGGGGCGGGGCACAGGATCAGCTCTACGCCCTTGACGGCCTCGGCGATGCCGGTCGTCACCAGCGCCAATTTCACGTCGTGACGGCCGTTATGATCCTTCACTAGAATGCGCGAGCCGGCGGCGCGATGGGCTGCGACCTGATCCGCGTCGCGGCGCCAGAGCCGGACCTCATGTCCCGACAGCGCAAAATCGCCTGCGGCTGCGAAAGAGCCGTTTCCTCCCCCCAGAACCGCAATCTTCAAGATGCTTCTCCTTGCGTGCGCGATTGCGCATCAAGCTGCTTCAGCAGGAAATGCTGGACCTTGCCGAGCGCTGTGCGCGGCAGGTCCGTGACGAAAATGATGTCGCGCGGAACCTTGTAGCGGGCGAGTTGTGTCTGAAGATGCGCTTTCAACGCGTCTTCTTCGAGCCGACCGCCGGATCGCGGGATCACATAGGCGATAGGGACCTCGTCCCAGCGTGGATCGGGCCGGCCGATCACGGCGCAGTCGCTGACATCGGGATGTTCGAGCAGGACGCGTTCGACCTCCGCCGGATAGACGTTCTCGCCGCCGGAAATGATCATGTTCTTCTTGCGATCGCGCACCCAGAAATAGCCGTCCGCATCGCACAGGCCAATATCCCCGGTACGATACCAGCCGTCGTGGAGCGCATCGCGCGTGGCGTCCGCATTGCCCCAATATTCGAAGAACACGTTCGGGCCGCGCACCGCGATCTCTCCCGGCGCGCCCGCCGGCACCTCGTTGCCGGCCTGATCAATCACTTTTGCTTCGCAGCACAGGCCGGCAAGTCCGGTCGATCCCGCGCGCGAGAGATCGCCACCAAGCCGGGTGTAGACTGCAATGGGGCATGTTTCCGTCGAGCCGTAGACCTGAAGCACCGGGACGCCGCGCGCGACGAAGCGGTCGATCAGATGCGGCGGCACGATGGTGGAGCCGGTCGCGACGGCTTTGAGTGACGAAAGGTCGGTCGTGGCCCAGGCGGGATGCTCGCTCACGGCCTGGATGATTGCCGGTACCATCACGGTTAAGGTTGGCCGTTCCCGTTCGATGGCCGCAAGCGCGGTGTCCGGCGTGAAGCGTGCGTGAACCGTGACCGTCGCGCCCAGCTGGAGCGCAGCCGTGGTCTGGATGTTGAGGCCACCGACGTGGAAGAACGGCAACAGCGTCAGCACATGGTCATCGGACGTCATGTTGTGCATGTGCTGGCTCATGACGCCGTTCCAGAACAGCGCTTCCTGGCGCAGCACCGCGCCTTTCGGTCGTCCGGTCGTTCCCGATGTGTAGACAATGAGGAGCGGGCAGGAGAGATCGGTGCGCGGGTTGCGGCCGGTGCCCTGGCTTCGGGCCAACAGGTTTTCGAACGTCGTACCGCTGGGCGGCTCGAAATCGAGCCCGACAATTGCAGTGCCCTCGAGCTCGGCAAGAATTCCCTCAAAGGCCTGCTCGAGCACCAGGACCTTGGCGCCGGCATCGGTAAGGATGAAAAGCTGCTCGGCTATAGCCAGCCGCCAGTTCAGCGGCACCAGCATCGCGCCGAGCCGCGCGCAGGCATAGAGCAGAACCAGATAATCCGGCCGGTTCAGGCTGAGGATGGCAACGCGGTCGCCCCGACCTACGCCGAGCTCCTGCTTCAATGTCGCCGCCGTCCGCTCGATGCGTGCCGCGAACGCTGCATAGCTCAACCGTTCGCCTTCGAAGGCAATGGCCGTCTTGTCTGGCGCGAACGCCGCGTTGCGATCGATCAGACTGCAGAGATCCACCGTCAGTCGTCCGTTTCGCCGGCCTCGTACAGCGCCTCGCGCCCGATCCGGTCGAGGCAGAGCTCGGCGGTCCAGGGCAACATCAGCGAGCCGCAGCGGCTGTCGCGATAGATCCGTTCGAGCGGCAGCGAGCGGAGCATGGCCTGACCGCCGCAGGTGCGGATCGCGAGCGCGGCGAGCTCATTGGCACCCTCCATCACCGAATATTGCGCGGCATAGGCGCGCAGCACCTGCTCCTTGCTCGGGTTGGCGCGCGCCTCGGTGACCGCCTGGAACCAGATCGCCTTGATCTGCTCGAGCTTGATCTGCATCTGCGCGACCGCAATCTGCTTGGTCGGATACATCCTGCGCTTGACCGGCGGCATGCCCGGTACTTCGCCGCGCAGATAGCGCACGGTGAAGTCATAGGCGGCTTGAGCAAGGCCCATATAGGTCGGCGACAACGTCAGGAACATGTGCGGCCAGCGCATCGCGGCCTGGAAATAGACGCCCCGCGGCATCAGCGCCGAATCTGCCGGCACGAACACGTCCTTGAACAGCAACGTACGCGAGACCGTTCCGCGCATGCCGAGCGGATCCCAGTCGCCGACGACCGAAACGCCTTCCGATTTTGCAGGGATGGCGAGGTAAAGCGTATTGCGGCGCGAAGCCTTCTCGCCTTCCTCGGTCTCGGTGCAGAGAACGCCGTAATAGTCCGCATGGCCGGAGAGTGATGCAAAGATCTTCTTGCCGTTGACGATCCAGCCGCCCTCGATCGGCCGTGCTTCCGTGCCGAAAGCGACGCCGCCTGCCGCTGCCGCACCGCCCTCCGAGAAGGGCTGCGAATAGATTGCGCCATCCTCGACGATGCGCTTGTAGTGGACTGCGCGCCGCTGCTCGTGCTCGGCGCGGGTCTCTGCATCCATGTCGAGATCGTCGGCGAGCGGGCCCGACCACAGCGTCGAGCAGACATGCATGTTCCAGGTGAGCGCAGTCGCGCCGCAATAGCGGCCGATTTCGGCTGCCGCGAGGGCGTAGGTTTGATAATTCGCTCCGAGGCCACCATGCTTCTTGGGCACGGCAATACCGAGCAAGCCGACGCGATGCAGCTCGCGATAGTTCTCCGACGGGAAAATCGCCTCGCGATCGTAAGTCGCGGCGCGGCCGGCGAACACGCTCTGGCCGATCTCGCGCGCCCGCGCGATGATGCCGGCCTGCTCGTCGCTCAGTCGGAATGCGACAGGATCGAAGATCGGCGCATCCAGCGCGACCTTGTCACTCGCGCCGATGGTCTTGCTGACTTGCATGGTCATTGCGCAGTCATCCTACGTTTTCGTCGCGACGGAGTTCAGGAACCGGCCGAGAGCCTCGTCAAAGGCATCGGGGCGCTCAAGGTTTGCAAGATGGCCGACACCGGCCAACTCGACATACTCGGCAGATGGAATGTAGGTCGCCGTCTTCGCCATCATCGGCGCTGGTGCGTTGTTGTCCTTGGAGCCGGACAGCAGCAGCGTCGGGATGGAAATGTCCTTGAGGGTGCTGCGTTGGTCGAAGCCGATCAAGGCCAGCATCATGGCGCGATAGCTCGCCTCGGGCACGCTTGCCATGCACTCGCGTGCAAGCTCCATTCCCTGGGGATCAGGATCGTCGCCCACCAGTTCCTTCACCAGCGAGGGCGCCAGCGACTTCATCGTTTCGCCGCGATCGAGCGGCCCGAGCCGTGCGGCGATAAACGATGTCTGCCAATCCCCGTCGGCCTTGCCGAAGGCCGGGCTGGTCTGCGCCAGCACGACCGCGCGCGCCAGTTTCGGGGAGTGCACCAGCCATTTCTGGACGATCATGCCGCCGATGGAATGGCCGACCAGAATTGGCTTGCTCGCACCAAGCTGCTCGATGAATCGCTGGAGCGCATCCGCCAGGGCAGCGATGCTGACGCTGGCGAGCGGCGCCGATCCGCCATAGCCCGGCATGTCCCATGCAATCGCGTGAAAGCGGTCGCCGAATGTGGCAAGCTGCCGCCGCCAGGCCCGTGCCGCACCGCCGATGCCATGCAGGAAAATCAGAGGTGTCCCGCCCGGATCGCCCGCGGCTTCATAGGCGAAGCGGCCGTCCTTTGTTATCATTGGCGCAGGCTGCGACACGCGACATCCTTTTGCTCGGCCCTTCGATGCTAACAGGCCTGTGAGGGATGGGAAGAGATAATTTTATACTTAAAGCAATTTTCGGGCCGGGGTCCGGCGTGCGGTTGTTGCGGCCGAGTCGAGCATTGTTTGCAAAAGTTTGAAGGTTAAAATATATCGGGAAGAGCGATCAGCAGAATGCAAGGAAGCCAGCGCATGTCCGGATTACCGCATTCGCCGCACGCGCTGGTGACCGGTGGCGGTCGCGGCATCGGTCGCGCCATCGCAGCAGCGCTCGTCGAGGCCGGTGCCACGGTGACCGTCCTTGGGCGGAACGCTGCGACGCTTGAGGAGGCTGTCAGCGCAGGGGCAGCGCATTTTGCGGCCGTCGCCGACGTCTCGGACGAAACCTCAATGAAAGTCGCCATCGCTGAAGCGAGCGCGCGGAAGCCGATCGATATCCTGATCGCCAACGCGGGAAGCGCCGAGTCCGCGCCGTTCTCCAAATCCGACAGCGCCCTGTTCGCGCGCATGATGGATGTCAATTTCATGGGCGTGGTCCATGCTGTCAGCGCTGTGCTGCCCGGGATGAAGGACCGTCCCTATGGTCGTATCGTCGCGATCGCGTCGACGGCGGGGCTCAAGGGATACGCCTATGTCAGTGCTTACACCGCGGCCAAGCACGCTGTGGTCGGTCTCGTGCGGTCTCTCGCTCTCGAGATGGCCGGCAGCAACGTGACCGTCAATGCAGTGTGTCCCGGTTTCACCGACACCGATCTCGTCGCCGGCAGCATCGAGAACATCATGAAAAAGACGGGGCGCAGCCGCGAGCAGGCCATTGCGGAGCTCGCGAAACATAATCCGCAAGGGCGATTGATCTCTCCTCGGGAGGTCGCGGATGCCGTGCTCTGGCTGTGCGGCGAGGGCGCCGGCGCAATCACCGGGCAGGCAATCGCTATTGCCGGTGGTGAGATTTAGCGCGCATGGCCAAGGCGCGGAGCAAGGAAGCCAAGGAGATCGTATGAGCAGACCAGCCAATCCCGTGACCTTACCGCTTGCGGACTATTCGCCGCAGCACTTCCTGCTGGCCGTCGTCGATGGTGTTGCAACCGTGACGCTCAATCGTCCGGAACGAAAGAATCCGTTGACCTTCGAGAGCTATCGCGAACTGACCGATTTCTTTCGCGCCTGCGCGTTCGACGATGCGGTCAAGTCCATCGTCATGACCGGCGCTGGCGCCAATTTCTCATCCGGCGGCGATGTGTTCGAGATCATCGGTCCGCTCGTGAAGATGGACACCAAGGGGCTGACGGCGTTTACGCGGATGACCGGCGACCTCGTCAAGGCGATGCGGGCCTGCCCGCAGCCGATCGTTGCCGCGGTTGAAGGCATCTGTGCCGGCGCGGGCGCGATCATCGCCATGGCGTCGGACATGCGGCTTGCGGCGAGCGGGGCCAAGGTCGCATTCCTCTTCAACAAGGTCGGCCTTGCCGGTTGTGACATGGGCGCCTGCGCGATCCTGCCGCGGATCATCGGACAGTCCCGCGCCTCCGAGTTGCTCTACACCGGCCGGTTCATGACAGCGGAGGAGGGCGAGCGCTGGGGCTTCTTCAGCCGCCTCGTCACCTCGGAGCAGGTGCTGCCCCAGGCTCAACTGCTCGCCAAGCAAATCGCGGAGGGCCCGACCTTCGCCAACACCATGACCAAGCGGATGCTGGCCATGGAATGGGCGATGTCGGTGGAGGAGGCAATCGAGGCGGAAGCGGTTGCTCAAGCGCTGTGCATGACGACCGCCGATTTCGAGCGGGCCTTCGAGGCTTTTGCCAACAAGGTCAAGCCGGTCTTCAGGGGCGATTAAACGGGGGCTTTGCCGGCAGCCCGCCGCAATGGGGGCTTGCGCGAGATTATTTTAGGCTTAAAATAGTTTCGGCGGGTTGAATTGGCGAGGCTCCCATGAAAGTCGCGATCATCGGTGGCGGACCTGCGGGTCTCTATGCTGCAATCCTGCTGAAGAAGCAGCGACCGAGCGCCGAGATCACGGTGTACGAGCGCAACCGCGCGGACGACACCTTCGGCTTCGGCGTGGTGTTCTCCGACGCCACACTCGATAATTTCGAGAAGCACGACCTTCCGAGCTATCGCCGCATCACCCAGGAATTCGCCTACTGGGATGACATCGCCGTGCACTTCCGCGGAACGGTCCATCGGGTCGGTGGCAACGGCTTTTGTGGCTGCTCGCGGCAGAAGCTGCTCCTGATCCTCCAGGCGCGCGCGCGCGAACTGGGGGTCGTCCTGAATTTCGAAGCGGACGTCGAGGACGAATCCCGCTTCGCCGACGCCGATCTCATCCTGCTCGCGGACGGCATCAACAGCCGCTTCCGCGACAAATACGTCGATCATTTCGCGCCGGAAATCGACCTCCGTGCCAACAAGTTCGCCTGGATGGGCTCGACCAGGCCGCTGGATGCTTTCACCTTCATCTTCCAGGAGACGGAGTGGGGGCCGTTCATCGCCCATGCCTATCAATATGAAGCCGGACATTCGACCTGGATTTTCGAGACCGATCCGGAGACGTTCGAACGCGCGGGGCTGACGGGGCTGAACGAGACCCAGTCGGCTACGCGAATGGCGGAGATCTTCGGCTGGTTCCTCGACGGTCACCAACTGCTCACCAACCGCTCGACGTGGCGCAACTTTCCGATGATCCGCAGCAAGCGCTGGGTCAAGGACAACATGGTTCTGCTCGGCGACGCCAAGGCGAGCGCGCATTTCTCGATTGGCTCAGGCACCAAGCTCGCAATGGAAGACGCGATCGCGCTTGCCGAGGCGATGGACAAGGCGCCCAGCATCAAGGCGGCGCTGGACGTCTATGAGCACGGGCGGCGCGAGGAGGTCGAGAAGACGCAGCACGCCGCCGACGTCTCGCTGGTCTGGTTCGAGCATGTCGACCGCTTCTGGGATTTCGATCCGGTGCAGTTCGCCTTCGGCGTGATGACGCGCTCGAAGGCGATTACCTATGACAATCTGAAACTCCGCGCTCCCGACTTCGTGGCTGAAGTCGATAAGTCGTTTGCCAGGCAGGTTCGCAACAGCGGTTTCGAAGTCGACACCGAGAAGCCGATGGTGCCGCTGTTCCAGCCTTTCCGGCTGCGCGAGATGGAGATCGCCAATCGCGCCGTGGTGTCGCCGATGTGCATGTATTCGGCGAAGGAGGGCGTGCCGACGGATTTCCACCTGGTGCATTATGGATCGCGCGCGATCGGTGGTGCCGGCCTGATCTTCACGGAGATGACCTGCGTTACCCGCGACGCCCGCATCACGCCCGGCTGCACAGGATTGTGGAATGACGCGCAGGAGGCGTCCTGGCAGCGCATCGTGGATTTCGTCCATGCCAATTCAGCCGCAAAAATCTGCCTGCAACTGGGCCACGCCGGGCGCAAGGGTGCGACGAAGCTGATGTGGGACGGCATGGATCGTCCGCTCGAGGAGGGCGGCTGGGAGGTCTGTTCGGCGTCTCCGCTGCCCTATTTCCCCGACAGCCAGGTTCCGCGCGAGCTCGATCGGGCCGGCATGAACGTAGTGAGAGATGCTTTCGTAGCGTCGGCCGAGCGCGGCGAACGCTGCGGCTTCGACATGCTGGAATTGCACAGCGCCCACGGCTATCTGCTTGCGAGCTTCATCTCGCCGCTGACGAACACCCGCACGGATGAGTATGGCGGCTCGCTGGCCAATCGCCTGCGCTTTCCGCTCGAAATCTTCGAGGCGCTGCGGGCCGTATGGCCGTCGCACAAGCCGATGTCGGTGCGCATTTCCGCGACCGACTGGGCCGAGGGCGGCATCGGCGGCGACGATGCGGTGGCGATCGCGCGGGCTTTTGCCGAAGCCGGCGTCGATCTCGTCGACGTCTCGACCGGGCAGACCGTGCGCGATGCGCAGCCGATCTATGGCCGCATGTTCCAGACCCCGTTTTCCGACCAGGTCCGCAATGAGGCGCGCGTGGCCACGATGTGCGTCGGCAACATCACGACGGCGGACCAGGCCAACACCATCCTGGCCGCCGGCCGGGCGGACCTGGTCGCGCTCGGGCGGCCGCATCTGGTCGATCCCTCCTTCACCATGAGGGCGGCAGCCTGGTACGGCGCGGGAGACGCGTTCTGCCCGCCGCAATATCTTCCCGGAAAAGATCAGATTTTCCGCAACAGCGTGCGCGACCGGCAGGATCTCGAGGAGCTGAGAATTAAGGCTAAGCCTAAGACCCGGGCCGAGCTCAAGGCGGAGGCGACAAAGCCGCTTGCGGCGGAGTGACCGCCCGTGCGAATTTGGCCGCGTTGCCTGGTGTGTACCGAGTGGAGTGAGGGCGATGAAGGCGATTATCGTCGGTGGCGGTATCGGTGGTCTCACCACCGCATTGATGCTGCGCTCGCGGGGCCTCGCTTGCGAGATTTTCGAGCAGT
Source organism: Bradyrhizobium sp. WU425 (assembly GCF_021052305.1). NCBI lineage: Bacteria > Pseudomonadati > Pseudomonadota > Alphaproteobacteria > Hyphomicrobiales > Nitrobacteraceae > Bradyrhizobium > Bradyrhizobium sp. WU425. Next base: position 2,780,955 of record NZ_CP088089.1, read on the forward strand.
CCGACACCATCCGCGAGCTTGGCGTCGGCATCAACACGCTGCCGCATGCCATGCGCGAGCTGGCAGGCCTCGGTTTGCTCCAGCAGCTTGACGATGTCGCGATCCGCACCGACCAGCTCTATTACCTCAACCGTCACGGCCAGGAAGTCTGGCGCGAGGCTCGCGGCATCGACGCCGGCCATGACGTGCCGCAATTCTCGATCCACCGCGGTCGACTTCAGGGCGTCATCCATCGGGCTGTCGAGGAGCGGCTCGGGCCGGAGGCCATCCACACTGGCTGCCGCCTCGGTGCCTTCACGCAGGACGAGAGCGGCGTCACCGCTTACTTCTTCGACCGCTCAGGCGCGCACATCCATACCGCGCGCGGCGACATTCTAATTGGTGCCGACGGCATCCATTCACGGGTCCGTGACACGCTCTTCCCGACCGAGGGGCCGCCATGCTGGAACGGCCTGATGCTGTGGCGCGGTGCGCGGGATTGGCCACTGTTCCTCAGCGGCAAATCGATGATCGTGGCCGGTGGCCTCAACGCCAAGGTGGTGATCTATCCAATCGCGGAGGGATCGAGCCCGGCGAGCCGTCTCACCAACTGGGCGGTGCTGGTGAAGGTCGGCGAGGGCAATGCCCCGCCGCCGCGGAAGGAAGACTGGTCGCGGCCGGGCCGGCGCGAGGAGCTGATGCCGCATGTGGCGCGCTTCTCGGTGCCCTACGTCGACGTGAAGAGCCTGATCTCGGCCACGCCCGAGTTCTACGAATATCCGACCTGCGACCGCGATCCGTTGCCCTATTGGTCGTCGGGCAGAGTCACGCTGCTCGGCGATGCCGCGCATCCGATGTATCCGGTCGGCTCAAATGGCGCCTCGCAGGCGATCCTCGATGCGCGCTGCCTCGCCGACGCACTGGTGCGCGCCGAGCATCCGCGCCAGGCATTGCTTGAATACGAGAAGAAGCGCCTGCCGATGACCGCGGATATCGTCCGCTCCAACAGGCGTGGCGGTCCCGAGGGCGTCATCGACGCCGTCGAGCAGCTCGCGCCTGATGGTTTTGACAATGTCGACAACGTGCTGAGCTATTCCCAGCGCGAGGCGATCGTGCGCGGCTATGCCACCAAGGCCGGCTTCGCCGCAGTGCCGGGACTTGCGGCGGTACGGGCTTAAGATGCCCTGCTAGCCGCCGGGAGGTGGCGGCAGGAAGTGGATGTTGAACTCGGCGGCCATCGCCACCACGTCCTCGGGCTTCTGTTCCTTCATGTTGTGGAGGCCCCAGAACAGGTCGAACAGCTTGCGGGTCGGTGACACCCAGAACAGCACCTTCGCGGTTTGCTCCGATTTGTTGAAGATGCCGTGCGGCACACCCATGCCGAGCCGGATCAGGTCGCCCGCGGTCGCCTGCGACTCGGAATTGCCGAGCATGAAATCGAGCTTGCCCTCCAGCATATAGAGATATTCATCCTGGTCGGGATGGATATGCGGCGGCACGAACGTGCCCGGCGGCAGCGTCGCATGCCAGGAGAAGCTGTGCTCCGTGTTGCTCTTCGGCACATAGGTCTGGCCGAGGATGTTCCAGGAGATGCCCTGGATTCCCTCATTGGCCCGTGTAATGCCGGTGATTTCGCTCTTCATTGTGATCCTCCCTCAACGCGCCGTGCGGCTTAGTTCGCCGCCTTGCAGTCCTTGGCGTAGCGGTCGCCGTAATTCTCAAAGACCTTCTGAACGATCTCAGTCTGGAACTTGCCGTCCGCGCGCTTGGCGACCTTGGTCAGGTAGAAATCCTGGATCGGATAACCATTGGTGTTGAACTTGAAGGCGCCGCGCAGCGAGGTGAAGTCGGCCTTTTTCAGAGCGGCCGCGACCGCATTCTTGTTGGAGAGATCGCCCTTCACGGCTTTGACGGCGCTGTCGATCAGCATCGCGGCATCATAGGCCTGGAAGGCGTAGGTGCCGGGCACGCCGTTATAGGCGGCCTCGTAGGCGGCGACGAACTTCTTGTTCTGGGGATTGTCGAGATTGGGCGCCCAGTTCGCGCCGCCGAACATGCCGACCGCCGCGTCCTGCTGCGCCGGTAAGGTCGATTCATCCACCGTGAAAGCGGAGAGCACCGGAATGCTGTCGGCGAGGCCGGCCTGCTTGTATTGCTTGACGAGATTGACCCCGAGGCCGCCGGGCATGAACGTGAAGAGCGCATCGGGCTTCTGTGACGAAATCTTGGAAAGCTCCGGCTGGAAGTCCAGCGTGTTGAGCGGCATGTAGGATTCTTCGACGATCTCACCCTTGTAGTCGAGCTTGAAGCCGGCGACCGAGTCCTTGCCGGCCTGATAATTCGGCACCATCAGATACATGCGCTTGTAGCCGCGATCCTGCGCGACCTTGCCGAGGATTTCGTGCACCTGATCGTTCTGATACGAGGTCACATAGAAGAACGGGTTGCAATCCTTGCCGGCAAAAGTGGATGGGCCGGCATTGGGGCTGATCAGGAAGGTTTTCGATTCCGTCACCGGCCGGTGGATCGCCTGAAGGATGTTGGAGAAGATCGGGCCGACCACGAAGTCGACCTTGTCGCGCTCCAGCAGACCCTTGACCTTGGTGACCGCTGCGTCCGGCTTCAATTCGTCGTCGACCACGACGACCTCGACTTCGCGGCCGCCCATCTTGCCGCCGAGATCCTTGACCCCGAGCGCAAAGCCGTCGCGAACCTGTTGGCCGAGTGCAGCGGCGGGTCCCGACAGGGTCACGATCACACCCAGCTTGATTTTCTCCTCGGCGAGGGAAGGGCTCACCGCGGTGCCAAGCAGCAAGGCGGCCGCGGCCAACGTCATTTGCGTCTTCATGATCTGTCCCCCGTGATAACAGGACCTGCGCTGCAAGCCGCTACTTCAATCCAAGTTTATGCCGATGATTGCTGCCGCGGCAAGCGAGCTCAAAGCGTCGTCATCCGGCGGGCAGCGGTGCATGCAAGGGGCGCGCCAATTATTTGAAGCCTAAAGAAATCGGCATGCGGTCGATTGTTGCGGCTTTACGCTTGCAGCCGGCGTCGATTTATTTGAAGCTCAAAACGTGGGGGATCCGTGCCGGGCGCCAATGCCGGCCGTGAGTGACTGCATCAACATGCTCGATTCCGAGACCAAGGCCGTTGAAACTCCGGAGGATCACGCCGAAGAGCTTCGGCTGTGGCTACGCCTCTTGACCTGCACGACCCTGATCGAGGGCGAGGTTCGTGGCCGGTTGCGGCAGCGCTTCGACGTCACATTGCCCCGTTTCGACCTGATGGCGCAGCTCGACAAGGCACCCGACGGCATGACGCTGTCCGACGTCTCCAAGCGCATGATGGTCTCGAACGGCAACGTCACCGGTCTGGTCGAGCGCCTCGTGGAATCCGGTCATCTCGACCGCCGCACGTCGGAGACGGACCGCCGCGTCCAGGTGATCCGGCTGACTAAACTCGGTCGGGCCGAGTTTCGCAGAATGGCCGCGGAACACGAAACTTGGATCGCCGATCTCTTCGCCGATCTGACGCCGAAGGATGTGCGCGAATTGATGCGGCTGCTCGCCAAGACCAAGGCATCGGCGCAGAAATCAGCCGCTCGCCGCCGGGCTTAGGTCCGCGGCTGAGGCACCCACCAATACCGTTGCCGCCGGAAAAAGCACGGGATGCCCAAAATCCGCTATTGCGCGAAATTGCTTTAAGCCTAAAATGTTTCCGAGTGAGTGCTGCCGGGTGCTTTCCATGCTGAAAGGAGCGTGCGATGGCCAACGCCGCCAAGGTTCAAATCTCGGGCTCGCATGACGACAATGCCGCGACAGCCCATGTCGATGCGTTCGCGCGGCAGCATCTTCCGCCACGCGAGCTCTGGCCGGAATTCATCTTCACACGACCGGAACTGCAATATCCGCCCCGCCTGAACTGCGTCAGCTATTTCCTAGACCGCTGGGTCGAGCAGGGACATGGCGACGCTGCCTGCGTGATCAGCCCCGCCGTCAGCTACACCTATCGTGAGCTGCAAACGCTCGTGAACCGCATCGCCAATGTGCTGGTCGGCAAGCTTGGTCTCGTCACCGGCGGGCGCGTGCTGCTTCGCTCGGCCAACAATCCGATGATGGTCGCGACCTATCTGGCGGTGATCAAGGCCGGAGGCATTGTGGTGGCGACGATGCCGCTGTTGCGCGCCAAGGAGCTGTCCTATCCGATCCAGAAGGCGGAGATCACACTCGCGCTCTGCGATGGCAAGCTCGCCGAGGAAATGGAGAAGGCGAAAGCCGCAGCCCCCAGCCTCAAGCGCGTGGTCTATTGGGGCACCGGCAGTGGCGACTCGCTCGAGGCGCTGATGGGGGATGCAAGTCCGGAGTTCAAAGCTGTCGATACTGCATCCGACGACGTCTGTCTGATCGCTTTCACGTCGGGCACGACCGGCGATCCCAAGGGCACCATGCATTTCCACCGTGACATGCTGGCGGTCTGCGATGGTTATGCGCGCAACATCCTGCGGGCGGAGCAGAAGGATCGCTTCGTCGGCTCTGCACCGCTCGCCTTCACGTTCGGCTTCGGCGGCGTGCTGTTTCCGATGCACATCGGCGCCTCCTTTGTCGTTCTGGAGAAGACGGCGCCCGACGACATTCTGAATGCGATCGAGCAGTACAAGACCACGGTCTGTTTCACCGCGCCGACCGCGTACCGGGCGATGATTGGCAAGCTTCCGGGCCGCGATATTTCCTCGCTTCGCAAATGCGTGTCCGCCGGCGAGACGCTGCCCAAGCCGACATTCGATGCCTGGCTAAAGGCGACCGGCATCAAGCTGATGGACGGCATCGGCTCGACCGAGCTGCTGCACATCTTCATCAGCGCGACCGAGGACGAGATCCGCCCCGGTGCGACGGGCAAGCCGGTGCCGGGGTATGAAGCGAAGATCGTCGACGATTCCGGCAATGATTTGCCGCCGGGCACGATGGGACGGCTCGCGGTCCGCGGGCCGACCGGATGCCGCTATCTCGCCGACGAGCGGCAACGCAAATACGTCCAGAACGGCTGGAACATCACGGGCGACACCTATCTGATGGATAGCGACGGCTATTTCTGGTATCAGTCGCGCTCGGACGACATGATCGTGTCGGCCGGCTACAACATCGCAGGCACGGACGTCGAGGCGGCGCTGCTCACGCATCCCTCGGTCGTCGAATGCGGGGTCGTCGGCGCGCCAGACGAGGCGCGCGGCATGATCGTGAAGGCCTATGTCGTTGCCGCGCCGGGCGTAACGCCGGATGCCGAGCTCGTGGCTGCGTTGCAGGAGCATGTCAAACGCGAGATCGCGCCATACAAATATCCGCGCGCGATCGAGTTCGTGACGCAACTACCGAAGACCGAGACCGGCAAACTAAAGCGCTTTGCCCTGCGGCAACTGGCGCAGACCGCGGTGCCGTCCTCCGGCGTCGCGGCGGAATGAGAAGGATAGAGAATTGTCAGTGACCACGCCGAAAGGCCCGCACCTCGCGGTGCTGCCGACAACAGCCGAGGATGAAACCCGCTCCAGGGCGCAGGTGCTCCAGCCGTCCGGTTGGCCGGTACCGAAAGGCTATGCCAACGGTATGGCCGCCGAGGGACGCATCGTCGTCACTGGCGGCGTCATCGGCTGGGATGACGAGGAGCGTCTCGCGGAGGGTTTTGTCGCGCAGGTGCGCCAAACCCTAGGCAACATCGCCGCGATCCTCGCGGAGGCCGGTGCGCAGCCCGAGCATCTGGTGCGCCTGACCTGGTACGTCGTCGACATGGACGAGTACCTGACGAACCTGAAAGAGCTCGGCAAGGCCTACCGCGCCATCTTCGGCGCGCACTACCCGGCGATGGCGCTGGTTCAGGTCGTCCGGCTCGTCGAGAAGACGGCGCGCGTCGAAATCGAAGCCACCGCCGTCATTCCGCGCTGAACCGACGGCTGGTCCAGCTCGTTTCTTTTTTAGGTTCGCCTTGGCGAGGTCACCTAGTTCTCAGGCTCCGCATCCGGCGCAAGATCGGCGGAGCGGAACGGCTTGGCCTTGTCGAGTTTCCGGTAGGCGCGCGAGGCGGTCCGCAACAGTTTCTTTTCGCGCTTGCGGTTGAGGAAGCGAATGCCCGCCTCGGGAACGGCCTCGTTCAATGACGCCGCCAAGGTTTGCCCTCGCGCATCGTCATTCAATCGCCCGAGGGACTTTTGCGCCTTGCGCAATTGCTTGAGGATCGACTGCTGCTTTGTCAGCGACTCGTCTGCGAACAGATCCTCGAGCGACTCGATCGAATAGGTCAGCCGCTTGTTCAGAAGCCGCAGCTTGTGCCGTTTCTCGACGTCGAGCTCGCGCAATTTTCGCGCTTTCTTGAGCAGCGTCTTTTCCCATTCCGTGAGTTTCGCTGTTGCGTGGTCGGCGAGCGTGCAGCGGCGTAGCCTGATAGCTTCCTTGCTGCGCCGGGTCGACCAGGGGCCGCTCTCGATCCAGGCTGACGTCTGCGCGACGAGATGGCGATACCGCGCGGATTGCAGCGCGCGCGCCAACTGGCGATGGCTCTCGGCGCGCTTCTCATCCCAGTGCTGGAGCTCGGCAATCACGGTCAACTCGCCGCCACTTTCGGCGATGACCCGCTCGATCGCCACGTCGAGGTCCCGCACCATGCCGAGCTGGCTATTCAGCCATTTCAGTTCGGTCCAGACCTCCGGGCGAAGGGCGTCATCGACCATCGGCGAGAAGAAGCGGATGGCGGTGCGCAGATGCGTCAGTGCAATCCGGATCTGGTGCAGTGCCTCGGGATCGCCGCGGCAGGTGCCGCCATGCTGGGCGCGAACGGCGGCGAGGTGACGGCGGGCGATGATCCGGAACGCCGTGTCGCAGACCATGCCGGGGCTGAGGCGGCCGGGCAGGGCATTGCGCCTCGCCGCAGGCTTGACGCGCGCGGCCGTCGAACTCGTGCTGGGTCGCGCCATTTGCAGATTGCCTTACTTGCTCTCGGCGATCGCGTCCCGGCAGTTCTGGAGCGTCTGCTCTTGCGTCCCGGATGCATCGATGGTCGCCCAACCGACATGGCCGATATTATAGTGCTCTTGCAGCGCGGCAACCTCTTGCGTGGCGTCGGATGCATCGCCCCGGCGGCCCCCGATCCGCGCCTGCCGGGTCGCGAGGTCTGCAACCAGAAATAGGCCGCTCAGCGGGACGTTGCGCTCGCGCGCCAGGGCGGCGACCGCGTCTCGTTCGTCCTCACGGGCGAACACGCCGTCGATGATCGCTGAGTGGCCTTGCGCCAGCACCCGCCCGGCGTGCTGAGCCAGCATGTCGTAAACGCGGGCCGTGACCTCCGGCGTGTATGCGGATGCCGGCAGGCGGTCCGTTTCCTCGACCCCTAACGTCTGCTTGCGGACGAGGTCGCTGCGCAGCACGACGGCCCCCGGCTGCGGCGTAACGTCCGGCGCGAGCGCGCGTGCCAAAATCGTCTTTCCGGTGCCTGACAATCCGCCGACTGCAATCAGCCGGGGAGCGGGCGGTTGGATCAGCGTGCGGGCGAGGCCAAAATAGCGCCGTGCCCCGTCGAGAATACTGGGATCATCGGAATGCGGCGGCTTCAGCCGTGCCAGCGCGACCTGGGCGCGGATCGCCGCCCGGATGGACATGAACAGAGGCAGTGCGGAGAGCGCGTCGAGATTTTCGACTGGAGTCGCGGCGAGATAGCGGTTCAGCACGATGTTGGCCGCGCGTGCCTGATTGTGGTGCAACAGATCCATCAATCCGAATGCGAGATCGTAGAGCACGTCGGTGGTTGCCATCCGGGCGTCGAACTCGATGGCGTCGAACAGCACCGGCTTCTCGTCGATCGACACGATGTTCGCAAGATGCAGGTCGCCATGGCAGCGGCGCACGAAGTCTTTTCGGCCGCGTTCTTCGAGCAAAGGCCGGAGGCGGAGGAATATTGCTTGCGAGTCTCTGCCGAGTTCTGCGATCTCTTCGGCTTCGAAATGATTGCCGGTCCGCAGGCCATTGCTGTTGCCATCGATCAGGCCGGGGATGGAGGAAACCCATGCGTTGCCGTCGGCGCAAACAGCCTGCGCATGCGAAGCCGCGATCGCGTCGGCGACAGCCGAGGCAAAAGCGTCATCCAGTGCTCCGGCCTTGGCCAGATGATCCAGCGTCCGGCTTTCGTCGAAGCGCAACATGTCGACCGCATACTCGATCGGCCGGCCGCTTCCGTCCACCTTCACCGATCCATCGGGCTCTTCCGTGATCGCCACGACGCGGTGATAGATCTGCGGCGCCAGCGGCCGGTTGATCCTGATCTCCTCCTCACACGCCGCCTTGCGGTTCTCGAGCGTTGAGTAATCGAGGAATGGAAACTGCACGGCGCGCTTGATTTTCAGGGCGCGCCTGCCTTCGAGGAAGACCGAAGCTGCGTGCGTATCGATCCGCCTCACGTTCGGATGACCCGCGGAATTGGTGAGCGCCGCAAAGATCCGGTCCTGGGTCGCAGAATCGTCTGTCATTCCAGCTGGTACGTCCAGATGCGTCGGAAGCGGCTCACCCCGCGATTAGGGTAATCCATAGAAGCAGATCGCGGCCAGTCCTTGACTTCGGTCAACGCCTGTCTCCTTCCGACCGATCGGAGTTCCCGGGCTTGACGAGGATCAAGCGTCCCAACCCAAGCCAGCCTATTCTGGTGCCTGAGGAGAATCCCGATGCCCATCAAGGACGTCTTTCTGCCGCTCGTCGGCCAGCCACGCGGCCCGGCCCTTGCTGCGATCGAGAAATGCGTGGCCGTTGCCGCCGACCTCGGCGCCAGGATCACCGCGCTGGCACTTGAGGAGGATGTCTTCGTGCGGCCGAAGGTGATGCTCCCCGATGCGACCGAGGCAAACCGGGCGCTTGGCGCGGGCGACAGTCAGCATCTCCTGGATGCGTTCACCCGCGCGATCTCCCGCACTGGCATTCGCGCTCAAAGCCGGTCGGCCAAGGTGCCGGCAGACCAGATCGCCTCAGTGCTGGCCGAGCACGGACGCTTCAGCGATCTCACGCTGCTCCCCGTGACGCCACACGACAGCCGAACCGAGCACATCATCGAGACGCTCCTGTTCGAATCCGGGCGGCCAGTGCTGCTCTGCCCGGAGCAGCATGTGGACGAGCTGCGCCCGGAATTGGAGAACGTCATGATCGCCTGGGATCATTCCGCGCGTGCGGCGCGTGCGGTCGGCGACGCGCTGCCTATCCTTCAGGCAGCAGCCCTGGTCCGCGTGGTGACCGTGGCGGACGACAAGTCCGACGCGATCGTGCAATCCGGCACGGCTCTCGTCGATCATTTGAGGGAACACGGGGTCTACGCCTCGTTCGAAACCGCGAAGGGCAACGGCAGCTCGATTGGCAAGGTGCTCGGAAGCTGGGCGAATTCTCATGCCATCGATGCGATCGTGATGGGCGCCTACCATCATTCGCGCCTGAACGAGATCGTTTGGGGCGGTGTGACAAAGACCGTCATTGGCGAACCACCGTGCTGGGTTATGCTCTCGTACTAGGCGGATCGCCAGTTTATCGGCCTGATCGTCAACCATCGGAACCGCCACCGACCGGGCGCATTTGCTTTCATGTCAATCTATCGTCTGAAGAACCTGCTGTCGCCGCGTTCGGTTGCGCTCGTTGGTGCGAGCGCCCGCCCGGTCTCCGTTGGACGCGCCGTTCTGGAGAACATCCGTAAGGCCGGATTCACGGGACAGTTCGGCCTCGTCAATCCGCGCCATGCCGAGATCGGCGGCGTCGCGGCCGTGGACAGCCTCGATCAATTGCCGTTCTTGCCCGAGCTTGTGATCATCACCGCGCCGGCGCGCGCGGTTCCCGGCATTGTCGATCAAGCCGGGCGGCGCGGCTCGGCGGGTGCCCTGATTGTCTCGGCCGGGCTCGGCCACGGACCGGGGTCCCTGCACGAGGCCGCCATCACTGCGGCCCGCAAATACGGCATGCGGCTGATCGGGCCGAACTGCTTGGGCATCATGATGCCCGGCGTGAGCCTCAACGCGAGTTTTGCCGCGCACATGCCGGGGCCCGGGAATCTCGCGCTGATCTCGCAATCGGGGGCGATCGCGGCCGGCATGGTCGATTGGGCCGCGCAGCGCGGCGTCGGCTTCTCCGGCATCGTCTCGATCGGCGATCAAATCGACGTCGATCTTGCCGATCTGCTCGACTATTTCGCGATGGATCACAAGACCCGCGCGATTCTGCTCTACATCGAATCCATCAAGGACGCGCGCAAGTTCATGTCGGCCGCGCGTGCCGCGGCGCGTGTGAAGCCGGTCGTGGTGGTGAAGTCCGGCCGAATGACGCAGGGCGCGAAGGCGGCCGCCACCCATACCGGTGCGCTTGCGGGCGCCGACGCCGTCTATGACGCGGCGTTCCGCCGCGCGGGCGTCCTGCGGGTCTCTGATCTGCGCGAGCTGTTCGATTGCGCCGAGACGCTCGGCCGCGTCGAGTCGCCGGCGGGAAAGCGCCTCGCCATCCTGACCAATGGCGGCGGCATCGGCGTCCTCGCCATTGACCGATTGGTCGAGCTCGGCGGCATTCCGGCGACCATCTCGGCCGACGCCCGCAAGAAACTCGATGACGCGCTGCCGCCGACCTGGTCCGGCGCAAATCCCGTCGACATCGTAGGTGACGCCGATGCGTCGCGCTATGCGGCGGCGCTCGACGTGTTGCTTGCCGATCCCGACAACGATGCGGTCCTCGTCCTCAACGTGCAGACCGCGATCGCCTCGGCTGCCGATATCGCAACGATGGTGACCGAACGCGTCAAGGGATATCGCGAGAAGCACCGCAATTGGGCCAAGCCCGTGCTCGCCTCGTGGATCGGAGCAGACCAGAACATCATCGAAACACTGTCCGGCGCCGGCATCCCGAACTATCCGACCGAGGATGATGCCGTGCGCGGCTTCATGTACCTCGTGAGGCACCGCGAAGTCGTGGAGGAACTGAGCCAGGTTCCACCCGCAATGCCCGACACGTTCGTGCCGGACGCAGGTGCTGCGAAGCAGATCGTAGCTGCTGCCATCGCAGACGGCCGCCAATGGCTCGAACCCGTCGAGATCAAGCACCTGCTCGAAGCCTACGATATCGCGATGGTGCCCACATACGCCGCGGCCGATGTCGAGCAGGCGGTGGCCTACGCGAAAGACATCTTTGCGCAAGGCGCCACCGTCGTGCTGAAAATCATGTCGCGCGACATCGTCCACAAATCCGATGTCGGCGGCGTCGTGCTCAATCTGACGACGGTCGAGGCGGTGCGCACCGCTGCCACCGACATTATCGCTCGGGCGAGAAAGCTGCGTCCCGAAGCTCGCATCGAGGGCGTCATCGTGCAGGCGATGGTGGTGAAGGCTAAGGCCCGCGAGTTGATTCTGGGCCTCGCCGACGATCCGACCTTCGGCACGGTCGTTGTGTTCGGCCGCGGCGGGACCGCGGTCGAGATCATCAACGACAAGGCGCTTGCGCTTCCGCCGCTCGATCTGCAACTGGCCCGCGACCTGATCGACCGCACGCGCGTGTCCCGGCTGCTTCGCGCTTACCGGGACGTGCCGGCGGTGAAGCCCGACGCCGTCGCCATGGTCCTGGTCAAGCTGGCGCAGATGGCCGCCGACATTCCCGAGATCCGCGAATTCGACATCAATCCGCTGCTGGCGGATGAAACCGGCGTGACCGCGGTCGACGCTCGCGTCGCGGTCGGGCCGCCGCAACGGAAGTTTGCCGGCTCCGGCGCCGCCAACTTCGCCGTTCGGGCCTATCCGTCGCAATGGGAGCGCCGCCTCAAGCTCAAGGAGGGCTGGCGGATCTTCGCGCGGCCCCTGCGTCCGGAGGACGAGCCGACCATCCACGCATTCCTGCGTCATGTCACGGCGCACGATCTTCGTCTGCGTTTCTTCGCGCCGATGAAGGAGTTCACTCACGAGTTCATCGCGCGCCTGACCCAGCTCGACTATGCGCGCGCGATGGCATTTATCGCATTCGACGAGGCGACCGGTGAGATGGTCGGCGTTGTCCGACTCCATTCGGACTCGATCTACGAGAGCGGCGAATATGCGATCCTGCTGCGGTCCGATCTCAAGGGCAAAGGTCTGGGATGGGCCCTGATGCAGTTGATCATCGACTACGCGAGATCGGAAGGCCTCAAGGCGATCTCGGGTGATGTTCTCAGGGAGAACACCACCATGCTGGAGATGTGTCGCCAGCTCGGCTTCGATGTGAAGCCGGATCCGACCGAGCCGGATATATGCGATGTCAGGCTGAAGCTCTGAGCGCGCCGCTACAGCTGGCCTTGAGACAGGTCAAGCCAGCCGCCCCATGCTGGCCTAGAACTGCCGGCTGAACGGGCCCCGGTTGTCCCGATGAGGTGGAATCGTGAACTCCGAACCGCTGTTGCTGGCGAGGCCCTCCGGCGAAGAGCTGAAATTGTGCCCAGAAGGGCCGTGGATTGCCGCGAACGTGTCGCTGCTGGAGACGTTGTCCCGGTCGGTCGGGGCGGATGTCGATCGATCCAGAGCCGTGACGCTGGACATGTCGGGCGTCAGTGCGCTTGACACGCTCGGCGCCTGGGTCCTGGAAAAGCTTTCGCGCAGGGCTTCATCATCCGGTCAAGCGGCCGAGTTTATCGGTGTCGCCGACCATTTCAGCGGCCTGATGGACGAGGTGCGCCAGGTCAACCGCCACACGCCGCTGCCGGCGCCCGCACCCAACCCGATTGTGCTCAGGCTGAACGATCTCGGCAAGTCCACGGTCGGCGCGCGCGAAGACATCACGATCTTTCTCCAAATGCTGGGCGCGTTGTTCATCGCCGTGATCGGCGTGCTGCGCCGGCCGCGCTCGCTGCGGCTGACATCGCTGATCTATCAGCTCTACCGCATCGGCTGGCAGGCCATCCCCATCGTCGTGCTGATCACCTTCCTGATCGGCGCTATCATCGCCCAGCAGGGATTCTTCCATTTCCGCAGGTTCGGCGCGGAGTCCTACACCGTCGACATGGTCGGCATCCTGGTGCTGCGCGAGCTTGGCGTGTTGATCGTCGCCATCATGGTCGCCGGCCGTTCGGGAAGCGCCTACACTGCCGAGCTCGGCTCGATGAAGATGCGCGAGGAGATCGATGCGCTCTCGACCATGGGCCTCGATCCCGTCCACGTCCTGATTCTGCCGCGGGTTGCGGCCCTGGTGATTGCGCTGCCAATCCTTGCCTTCATCGGATCGATTGCCGCACTCTATGGCGGCGGCCTGGTCGCGCAGTTCTACGGCGGTATGGCGCCGGCGATCTACATCGCGCGGCTGCACGAGGCGATCTCGGTCACCCATTTCGAGGTGGGCATCCTGAAGGCGCCGTTCATGGCGCTGGTGATCGGAGTAGTCGCCTGCAGCGAGGGCTTGCGCGTGAAGGGCAGCGCCGAGTCGCTGGGACGACAGACCACGACGTCGGTGGTCAAGTCGATCTTCCTGGTGATCGTGCTCGACGGCCTGTTCGCGATCTTCTTCGCCTCGATCGGAATGTGATCATGGGCGAATCGCAAGAGCAGTTCGCGATCCGCGTCCGTGACCTCGTGGTCGGCTTCGGCCGGCAGACCGTGCTCGATCGTCTGACGCTCGACGTACGCCGGGGTGAGATCCTCGGGCTCGTGGGGGCGTCGGGTGGCGGCAAGTCGGTGCTGATGCGAACCATCATCGGCCTCATCCCGCGCCAAGGCGGGACCATCGAGGTTACGGGACGGCCAATCGGCGGCCGCACCGAAGGCGCGGCCACGACCTGGGGCATCCTGTTCCAGCAGGGCGCGCTGTTCTCCTCGCTGACGGTCCGGCAGAACATCCAGTTTCCGCTCCGCGAAAATCTCGTCCTGTCGCAGGAGCTGATGGACGAGATCGCGATCGCCAAGCTCGAAATGGTCGGGCTGCGGCCGCAGGATGCCGATAAATATCCGGCGGAGCTATCCGGCGGCATGACCAAGCGCGTGGCGCTGGCGCGCGCGCTCGCGCTCGATCCGCCGATCCTGTTCCTGGACGAGCCGACCTCAGGCCTCGATCCGATCGCGGCGGGTGATTTCGATGCGCTGATCGGGACCCTGCAAAAGACCCTCGGCCTCACCGTGTTCATGGTCACCCATGATCTGGCGAGCCTGACCACGGTCTGCGATCGGGTCGCCGCTCTCGCCGACGGCAAGATCATGGCGGTCGGTCCGATGCGCGAACTGCTGCAATCCGAGCATCCCTGGGTGCGCGCCTATTTCCACGGCAAGCGCTCGCAGATGCTGCAACACGAGATGAGATGAGACATGGAAACCCGCGCTCCCTACGTGCTGATCGGCAGTTTTGTCCTGGCGGCGATCCTCGCGGTGTTCGGCTTCGTCTATTGGCTGAACAACACCGGCGGGATCGGGCCGCGCACCAGCTATCACGTGCAATTCCAGGGCCCGGTGCCCGGTCTTCTGGTCGGCGCCGGCGTGCTGTTCAACGGCATCCGCGTCGGCGAGGTCACCCAGCTCGGGCTTGCGCCGGACAATCCACGCTTCGTCAATGCGACGATCTCGGTTGCTTCAACCACGCCGGTGCGTGCCGACAGCAGGGTCGGGCTCGATTTCCAGGGGCTGACCGGCGTGCCGGTGGTGACGCTTGAGGGAGGCGTCATCGTCACTAAATCCGGCGAGCCCCAGACCTTGATTGCCGAGGCCGGTGCGGGCCAGAGCATGACGCAGGCCGCGCGCGATGCACTGCGGCGGGTCGACACCGTGCTGGAGGACAATTCGGGCCCGCTGAAGGACACCATCGCCAATCTCAAGACCTTCTCCGACGGGCTTGCGCGCAACACCGGCAAGATCGACGGCATTTTGGCGGGCCTGGAGAAGATGACCGGCGGCGGAACGCCGGCGCAGAAAGTCACCTATGATCTGCGCACGCCGCAGAACCTCGGTCCGGGCGGCAAGACGCTCTCGGCGTCACTGGCCATCCCCGAGCCGACAGCGGTCGCCATGCTCCAGACCCAGCGCATGCTGTTCGCGCCGGGCGGCGATAATCCGGGCTTTGCGGACTTCCTCTGGGCGGACAGCATTCCCAAGCTGATACAGGCGCGTCTGATCGACAGTTTCGAGAACTACGACATCGCCCACGCGCCGTTGCGCACGGCCGATCTCGGGCAGGCGGACTATCAGCTGCTGATCGACATCAGGCGCTTCCGCATTGCCACCGAGGGGGAGACGCGGGTCGAGATCGGGCTGTCGGCGCGGATCGTCGACAAGAACGGCAAGGTGATCGCCTCGCGTCTCCTCGAGACCAGCGAAAAGCTCGACAAGGTCGAGCCCGCCATAGCGGTCGCAGCGTTCGGTGTGGCCTTCACGCGCATCGCGAAGGAGCTGATCGGCTGGACGGTGCAGGCGGTGTGAGGGCGGCTATTCCAAGGTCTTGAGGTAGGACAGGAGATCGTGGATCTGGTCCGGACTGAGCTCGAAGGCCGGCATGTCGGCGTGGCCGGTGTTGATGCCCTCGGCCAGCGCCTCCCCAAGGCTCTCGATGGGATAGCGCTGGTGCAGGGTCCGCAGCGGCGGTGCGATCTTGAGCGGACTGTTCGACGCACGGTCGATCGCGTGGCAGCGCGCGCAATTGGCTCGCGCAAAGGCCTTGCCGCGTTGTTCGGCCGTCGGGGCCGCCAGGGCAGGGGTGATCAGAAGCGACCCGATCAACCCGTGACGCAGCATTCCTTGCAGCATGTAAAGCGACCCCATCTACGCCTGGGAGAAGAATAGGGCGGGGATTCCCTCCAAAATTGATCTGGGTCAACCGGCTTTGGCGCACTGCAGTAAAATGCAGCTGCGCGGCGGAATGGGCCTGATGGGCAGCCGGCGCTTGGAGCGGTCGATGAAGCCCGTGGGCACGATTGAGCCGAACTGGCAGCTCTGCAGCGATTGCGCCGTCCGCGCATCAGCGGTTTGCTCGTCGCTGGATGCGGTCGAGCTTCGGGAATTCGAGCATCTCGGTCGGCGCGTCCATTTTTCCTCAGGCGAGACTGTGTTCTCCGAGGAGGACATCACGACCTCGTTCTACAATCTTCTTGAGGGCGTCATGCGGCTGTATAAGCTGCTGCCCGACGGCCGCCGGCAGATCGTGGGCTTTGCCTTGCCCGGCGATTTCCTGGGGATGAATATTTCGGGCAGGCACAATTTTTCGGCCGATGCGATCGGCGCGGTGACGGTATGCCAGTTCGCGAAGTCACCCTTCGGCCGTTTCATCGAAGACCGGCCGCATCTCCTCAGGCGGATCAACGAGCTGGCGATTCGCGAGCTGAGCCAGGCCCGGGACCACATGGTCCTGCTCGGCCGCCGTTCGGCGGACGAAAAGGTTGCGGCCTTTCTGCTCGGCTGGCGCGAGCGGCTGGTCTCGCTGAAGCGGGCGTTGGACACGGTTCCGCTTCCAATGAGCCGCCAGGACATCGCCGACTACCTCGGCCTGACCATCGAGACCGTCAGCCGCACCTTCACCAAGCTGGAGCGCCACGGCGTGATCGAGATCATTCATGGCGGGATCAGCCTGCTCGAACGGGCGAAGGTCGAGGCCTTGGCCGCAGCCTGATTCCGACGCAGCGCGGCTCGATTTTGATCGGGATCAATGCATTCGGCCGGGTGCCCCGAATAATGCTCAAAACCACAGGGGAGAGCATCATGCCGGCTGACGCGTTGCTTATGAGCACCATTGTCGTGGCAATCTTTGTCACATTCGCCGGGGCCCTGGCCTGGGCAGACCGGCAAACCAGTGCAGCCCGGCCCGAGTCCGACGTCAAGCGTCGAAGCTTCTGAGATCACCCTCCCATCTTGCGGCGCCCGCGGGGCGGGCTATGCCGTGCGAGTTCGGGACAGTTGGCAGCGCCTCAACGCAAGGTGGCGTGCGGCACTTGCAACTCTGCATCGACTGGGACGCATTGGCTCCTCCTTCGGCTGCCGGCTTCACGCCTACCGCGGCATTTTCGCCGCGTTTGCCTCAAATAGGGCACATGCTTTCCGGTTGAAAAACTGGGCTACACTGACTACGCAGGGACCCCAGTGCCTCGCAGTCTTAGGAGCCCAGTGGCGTGCCTCAGGACAAGACCGGCGACGACCCCCGACAAGCGGCGGGGAATAAATTATCGGTCCTGCGCAAGCACCCGATCTTTGCGGATCTGGAGCCGGAGGCGCTGGATCAGCTCTGCCGTTACGCCAAGCACACCACGGTGAAGCGCGGCGCGACGATCGCTGCCAAGGGCGATCCCGGCAACAATCTGTTCGCGGTGATCACAGGGACGGTGAAGATTTCCTCTTCGTCGCCCGACGGCCGTAACGCCATTCTCAATCTGATCGGTCCCGGAGAGATCTTCGGCGAAATCGCGGTGCTCGACGGCGCCCCCAGGTCGGCCGATGCGACCGCCAACACCAATTGCGAGCTCTACATCATCGATCGCCGGGACTTCCTGCCGTTCGTGAAGAGCCAGCCGGCGCTCGCGATGAAATTCATCGAGCTGCTCTGCGCGCGACTGCGCTGGACCAGTCAGCAGGTCGAGCAGGTGATCCTGCAAAATCTGCCGGGCCGGCTTGCGAGCGCGCTGCTCGGCCTCACCGAAGAGCGCAAGTTCGACTCCGGCAGCGGCACGCTCGCCATCACGCAGCAGGAGATCAGCGAGATGGTGGGGATGACGCGCGAGAGCATCAACAAGCAATTGCGCGCCTGGGCGGGCCGCAACTGGGTTCGCCTCGAGCACGGCGCCATCGTCGTGCTCGACATTAATGCCTTGCGCGAACTCGCCGAGAGCGGGCTCGACAGCTAGCTGTCGATGATCGCGACGGCGCGGGTCCAGCCCGCGGAGGCCCGCTCGATCTTCACCGGAAAGCACGAGACGGTGAACCCGGTCGAAGGCAGCTGGTCGAGATTGTGCAGCTTCTCGAGGTGGCAATAGCCGATGTGCCGCCCCGCCTTGTGGCCCTCCCAGATCAGGCCGGCATCTTTCGTTTCGGCATATTTCTTCGCGGTGTGGACGAACGGTGCGTCCCAGCTCCAGCCGTCGGTGCCGGTCAGCCGCACGCCGCGTTCGAGCAGATACATGGTGGCCTCGTAGCCCATGCCGCAGCCTGAGCTGACATAGTCGGCTTGGCCGAACCTGGCGCCGGCACCGGTGTTGACGACGACGATCTCCAGCGGCGACAGCGCATGCCCGATCCGCCTCAACTCCTTCTCGACGTCGTCGGCGCTCGCCACATAGCCGTCGGGCAGATGCCGGAAGTCGAGCTTCACGCCGGGCTGAAAGCACCATTCCAGCGGGACCTCGTCGATCGTCCATGACCGCGCGCCGCGATTCATGGTTGGATGGAAGTGCCAGGGCGCATCGAGATGCGTGCCGTTATGGGTCGACAGCGAGACCTGCTCGACGGCCCAGCCCTGGCCGTCCGGCAGATCCTGTGCCGTGAGGCCGTCGAAGAACTGCAGCATCCGCGGCAGGCCCTGCTGGTGATCGATGTACTGGATCGTCGGGTGATTGCCCGGCGGATCCGCCGTCACGTCGTTTCTGAGCGGCACGGAGATGTCGATCAGCTTCCGCGGCATAGGCATTCCTCGGGATGTCCGTTTTGCTTCGCAGCATCTTGAGAGGACCGCACCGGCGGCGTCAAGCAACGCGCATGAACGCTTGCCGCGCCAGACGACATATGATTTCGGAAAAACTGGACGAGGAGCCGGCTGTCTGCCCAAAGCCGGTCTGATCCATCGATGCAACTCTAGCATTGATCGATGCCGGATTTGGCTTGGACAGAGAATGCCGCGCGCCCTAGGGACGACGATGGCGCTTGACTTCACACCGGAAGTGGAGCGACCCAAGGCGGCCCGCAGCATCTGCCCAACGATATAATCACCTCAGGAGGAAGCCCAGATGAAGATACTCACCGGCGTCATCGCAGCCGCTCTGCTGGCGGTCTCAGCCCCCTTGGCGACCGCACGCGATTTCCGTTCCGCCGACATCCATCCCGCCGATTATCCAACCGTCGAGGCCGTCAAGTTCATGGGCAAGCAGCTCGCCGCGGCGAGCGGCGGCAAGCTCGGCGTGAAGGTGTTCCCCAACGGTGCGCTGGGCTCCGAGAAGGACACCATCGAGCAGCTCAAGATCGGCGCCCTCGACATGATGCGGATCAACGCATCGCCCTTGAACAACTTCGTGCCGGAAACCATCGCGTTGTGCCTGCCCTTCATCTTCCGGGACACGCAGCACATGCGCACTGTCCTTGACGGCCCGATCGGCGACGAGATCCTGGCGGCCATGGCGCCCGCAGGCCTGATCGGCCTTGCATATTACGACAGCGGCGCCCGGTCCATTTACACCGTCAAGGCACCGATCAAGTCGCTCGCGGACGTCAAGGGTCTGAAAATTCGCGTCCAGCAATCCGATCTGTGGGTCGGCATGATCCAGAGCCTCGGGGCCAATCCGACCCCGATGCCCTATGGCGAGGTCTATACCGCTCTCAAGACCGGTCTGGTGGACGCTGCCGAGAACAACTGGCCCTCTTACGAGTCCTCGCGCCACTTCGAGGCCGCCAAGTTCTACAACGTCACCGAGCACTCCCTGGCGCCCGAAGTTCTCGTGATGTCCAAGACGGTCTGGGACACGCTGAGCAAGGAGGACCAGGCGATGGTCCGCAAGGCGGCCAAGGAATCGGTGCCCGTCATGCGCAAGCTCTGGGACGAACGCGAGCAGGCCTCCCGCAAGACGGTCGAAGCGGCCGGCGTTCAGGTCGTGACGATCGCCAACAAGGCGGAATTCGTCGACGCGATGAAGCCGGTGTACGACAAGTTCGCGGGTGACGAGAAGCTGAAGAGCCTCGTCAAGCGTATCCAGGACACGAAGTAAGGCCATAGCGTCGGTCCGGCGTTGCCGACTGGCGACGCCTGACCGACGCATTGGACGCGCGCAAGGAGACTTGCAAGGAGACTTGGATGACAGACCCTCACGTCGCAGACCACGAACTGGACGTAGCCGGACGCCCGTCCACCGGCTTGCTGTCCCGGATCAATGCTCCCGTCGCTCGGCTAGGGATGTACCTGTCGGTGACCGGGCTGCTCGTCATCGTCACCATCGTCTTCTACCAGGTGTTCGGACGTTACGTGCTCAATTCCAGCCCGACCTGGACGGAGAACCTTGCGTTGGTTCTTATCCTGTATGTCACGTTGATCGGCGCCGCCGTCGGCGTGCGCGATGCCGGGCATATCGGCATGGATAGCTTGCTGGTGATGCTGCCGGATCGCGCGCGGGAGAAGATCGAGCTTGTCATCCACGTCCTGGTCGCCGGCTTCGGCGTCGCGATGGCCTATAACGGCTGGATCCTCGGAGCGTCGGTCGGAACCGTGAAGATCCCCAATCTCGGGCTGCCCGAAGTCATCCGCTACGTGCCGCTGGTCGCCTCCGGCGTCCTGATCGTCTCCTTTTCAATCGAGCACATCATCGCTCTCCTGCGCGGCGAAGAGGTCGTCCCCTCATGGAACTGATCATCCTCGGCGCCACTTTCTTCGGCTTCCTGGTCCTCGGCGTCCCGGTCGCCTTCGCGATCGGCCTCTCGGCGATTTGCACCATCCTCTACGAAGGCCTGCCGGTCGCGGTCATCTTCCAGCAGATGATGTCCGGGATGAACATCTTCTCCTTCCTCGCCATCCCGTTCTTCGTCTTCAGCGGTGAGCTGATGCTGCATGGCGGCGTCGCCGACAAGATCGTGCAGCTTGCCAAGAATCTCGTCGGACACATCCGCGGCGGGCTCGGCATGTCGAACGTGGTCGCCTGCACGCTGTTCGGCGGCGTGTCCGGCTCGCCCGTGGCCGACGTGTCGGCGATGGGGGCCGTGATGATCCCCATGATGAAGAAGGAAGGTTTCGACACCGACTACGCCGTCAACGTCACCACCCATGCCTCGCTGGTCGGAGCGCTGATGCCGACCAGCCACAACATGATCATCTATGCGCTCGCCGCCGGCGGCAAGGTCTCGATCGGCGCGCTGATCGCCGCCGGGCTCCTGCCGGCCCTGGTGCTGATGGTGTGCATGCTGGTCGCCGCTTACGCGGTCGCGGTGAAGCGAGGCTATCCGGCCGGCAAGTTCCCGGGCTGGCCCGCGGTTTTTCGCTCGCTCGCAGCCGCTCTGCCCGGCCTTCTGATCGTCGGCATCATCCTGGCGGGCATCCTGTCCGGCGTGTTCACGGCCACCGAATCCGCGGCCGTCGCGGTCACCTATACGATCCTGCTGACGTTCTTCATCTACCGTACCATGACGTTGCCGAACTTCCTGCGCGCCGCGGCCAAGGCGGTGAAGACCACAGGCGTGGTGCTGCTGCTGATCGGCGTCTCCACCATGTTCCAGTATCTGATGGGACTTTACGAGGTGGCCGACTTCGCCGGCGATATGATGAGCAAGGTCTCGACGCAGCCCTGGGTCATCTTCCTGCTCATCAACGTCATCCTGTTCGTGCTGGGCACTTTCATGGACATGGCGGCGACCATCCTGATCTGCACGCCCATCTTCCTGCCGATCGCGATGAAGGCGGGCATGGACCCGGTGCAGTTCGGCATGCTGATGCTCATCAACTGCGCGCTCGGGCTGAACACCCCGCCGGTCGGGACCACGCAGTTCGTGGGCTGCGCCATCGGCGGCATCTCGGTGGGCGCGGTGATGCGCACCATCCTGCCGTTCTACGCCGCCCTGATCGCAGCTCTGATGTTCGTGACCTACGTCCCCGCCTTCTCGCTGTGGCTGCCCCGCCTGTTGATGGGCTACAAGGGATAGCAGCAATACAGGAGAATCTATCCGTGACTGACTATCGCAAGCTCTTCGATCTCACCGGCAAGACGGCCGTGGTGCTCGGCGCGGCCTCGGGCATCGGCAAGTCGTCGGCCGAGGCGCTGGCCGGGCTCGGCGCCCGTGTCGTCTGCGCCGATCGCGCGATTGACGCCGCCGAAGCAACTGCCGCCGGCATTCGTGAGAAGGGCGGCTGGGCCGAGGCGGCTGCGTGTGACGCCGCGAGCGCTGCGGACGTCAATGCGCTGGCCAAGACCGTGATGCAGAAATTTTCGCGCCTCGACATCGCGGTGACGACGCCCGGGCTCAACATCCGCAAGACCATCCTCGATTACACCGAGGAGGATCTCGACCGCGTCCTCAACCTCAACATCAAGGGCACGGTCTGGTTCTTCCAGGCCTTCGGTCGCATCATGGTCGAGCAGAAGGGCGGCAGCATCATCGCTTGCTCCTCAGTGCGGGCGGTGACCATCGAGCCGGGCCTCGGCGTCTACGGCTCGACCAAGGCGGCCATCGGCCTGCTGGTGAAGGGCTTTGCCTCCGAGGTTGGGCGCTCCGGCGTGCGCGTTAACGCGATCGCGCCGAGCATCGCCGAGACCGCGCTGACCGGCCCGTTCAAGCAGCGTCCCGACATCTACAATCTCTACGCCGGCCACACCGTGTTCAACCGCTGGAGCAGCGCCGACGAGGTCGCGACCGCCGTCGCCTATCTCGCCTCGGACGCCGCGAGCTATGTCAGCGGCAGCACGCTGTTCGTCGATGGCGGCTGGACTGCCGTCGACGGGCCGCCGACCGGCCTCACCCAGTTGCACACGTAGGGCGCTTACCTACCCGGTGAAGCCGGCGCGCTGGCGCAGGTCCTTGCGGTCTGCGCCGGTCAGCAACGCGATCAGCGCGGCCGCCTCTTGCGGATGTGCGGCCCGCGTGGTCACGCCGGCCGTGTACATCGTCACGAGCTCGCAGCCCGGCGGCAGCGCTCCTGACAGTGCGATGCCGTCGGTCGCGATAATCTCGGTAGCCTGGGTGCAGCCGATCGGATGCGCGGCGGTGGATGCCGCAAGCTCCCGCATCGCGGTCGCGCCGTTCGGAAAGATCTTCAGGCGCGAGGCGACCTCGTAGGCGATGCCCAGCTGATCCAGCACTTTTGCGACGTGCTGTCCGGCGGTCGAGGCTTTCGTGTCCGGGACGTAGATCGCATCGGCGCTTCGCAGCACCTCGCGCAGGTCAGTTTCGGTCGTCACCGTCACCTTGGGATCGCGGCTACGGACCGCGAGCGCGGTCTCGACCCGTCCGATATCCGAAATCGAGGAGGGGACGACGAGCGTCTCTTCGGCAAGATTTGCAAGCAGCGCCTGCGTCAGGATCACCAGATCGGCCGCCGTTCCGGCGCGCAGCTTGTCGGCCATGATGCCGACCGCGCCGAACTCGCCGTCGATGCCGAAGCCGGTCTGCGTCTTGAAGGGATCGCTGAGGCCGCGCACCAGGCCTTGCGCCGCGCCTCCGCTCAAAATGCTCACTGTCGTCACGAGGCCTGTTCCATGGCTGCAATGATCTTGTGGCGGGTGATCGGCAGGTCGCGCACGCGCACGCCGAGGCAATCGTAAACGGCATTTGCGATCGCCGCCGTCACCGGGCCGTGGGCAGCCTCGCCGGCGCCGACCGGCTCGATCTCCGGCCGCTGCACGATCTCGACATCCACCATTGGCACCTCGCTGAAGGTGAGGATCGGATAGTCGGTCCAGGACGTCGATGTGACGCGCGTGCGGTCGAAGCGGACGCGCTCCTTCAGCACCCAGCTCGTCGCTTGGATTGCGCCGCCCTCGATTTGGTTGATGACGCCGTCCGGGTTGATGGCCTCGCCGACATCGACCGCCAGCGTCAGCCGCTTGACGCGGATGTCTTCAGTGCCTTCGATCTCCGCAATCGCGGCGCAATAGGCCCCCATGTTCTTGTAGCGCGCGAAGCCGACGCCATGACCGATGCCGGACTTCTTTTGCGGTTTCCACTGCGCGCGTCGTGCCGCGGCCCGGATGACGTCCTTTGCGCGTTCGTCGCGCAGATGACGCAGGCGGAACGCGATCGGGTCTTCGCCGCGCAGGGCAGCGATCTCGTCGAGCAGGGACTCGATGGCGAACACATTGCCTTGTCCGCCGAGTGTGCGCAGCGCCGAGGTCCGCACCGGCATCGTCAGCAGCCGGTGGCTCGTGACCGTCCAGGACGGGAGGTCGTAGAGCGGAACGGAGTTGCGGTCGCCGCCGCCGCCATTGGCTGGGGGCGGATTGGTCGAGACCATGCGCGGGTAGGGGTTCGTAATCTCGGTTGCGGCGAGCAGCGCGGGCTGCGCCGCGCGCCCCGGCCGCGCCGCGTGGCCGTTGCTCCAGATCGCATGGCGCCAGCCGACGATCTCGTTGTCCGCGTCGAGATCGACCTCGATCTCGATCGCCATCGCCGCGCCAAACGGTGCGTGGGACATCTCGTCGTGGCGTGACCACTGCACCCGCACCGGACGGCCGCCGGCCCGTTTCGCCAGCAGCACGGCATCGAGCGCGACGTCGTCGGCGGCATTGTGTCCGTAGCAGCCCGCGCCTTCCATGTGCTCGACCACGATGTTTTCTGCCGGCAGCTCGAGCACGATCGCAAGATCAGCGCGCAGCAGGTAGACGCCTTGGCTGTGGGTCCAGACGTGGACGCGATCGCCGTTCCATTGGGCCATCGCACAGGACGGTGCGATCGAAGCGTGCGCGATGTAGGGACGGATGTATTGCCGGCGGAGGGTGCGAGCAGCCTCCTTTATCGTTGCCGCAGTCGTCCGGACATCGATCACGGTGGTCTCGACCGGCTGGCTCTTCAAGAACCCGGCCAGATCATTTTCATCGGGCAGCGGCTCGCCGGCCGACCATGTCCCGCCCTTGCGCAAGGCTTTCAGCGCGGCTTCCGCCGCTGCCTCGCTGTCGGCGACCACGCCGGAAAAACCGCCATCGCGGACGATCGCGACGAGGCCGGGAACGGCTCTCGCCGCCGTCTCGTCGAGCGCGATCAGCCTGGCGCCCGAGATGTCCGGCCGCAGCACGCGTCCGTGCAGCAAGTCCGGCAGCGGACAGTCATGGATAAAGCGCGCCCGTGCCAACACCTTGTCGGGAATGTCGAAACGCTGGACCGAATGTCCGGCCACAGTGCGCTTGGCGACAATCTTCGCCGTCGCGCCCGCATTGGCGTCGCGGTCGAGCGAAACGTCGCCGGCCAACTCCCAATAGCTGGTCCTGACATTGCCGGGGCCCGAGATCGTGCCGTCATCGATCTCGAGCAGCGATGCATCGACACCGAGACGTTCGGATGCCGCGGCGAGGAAGCGCTGGCGCACCTCGGCACAGGCGTGGCGCAGCGCGCGGCCCGACTGCTGGATCGAAAGGCTGCCCGAGGTGACGCCCTCGTTCGGGCTTGCCGCCGTGGAGGCGCGGATCATCTCGATGCGACCAATATCGACGTCGAGCTCGTCGGCTGCGATCTGCGCCAGGGCCGTGACGATGCCCTGTCCGATCTCGACCTTGCCGGGCGAGATCGCCACACGGCCCTCGCTGATGAGCTTCACCCAGGATGACAGCTTGGGATTGGCCGCAAGGCTGACCGGCAGTGTCGGGGCAGGGGACGGCACACTCATGATGTCGCCATCTCCGCGGCCGCCCGCAACACGGCGCGGACCATGCGGTTGTGCGATCCGCAGCGGCACAGATTGCGATCGAGCGCGGCTCTCACCTCGGCCTCCGTCGGCGACGGATTGCGCTTCAGCAGCGCCGCCGCGCTGATCAGGATTCCCGATACGCAATAGCCGCATTGCATCGCCTGCTCGGAGATAAAGGCGCGTTGCAGCGGATGCGGTTGCTCCGCGGTGCCGAGGCCTTCCACCGTGACGACCTCCTTGTTGGCGACCGACCACATCGGCATGTCGCAGGAGGCCATCGCGCGATCACCGACCATGACATGGCAAGCGCCGCACTCGCCGGCCCCGCAGCCGAAATGCGGACTTGTGACGCCGAGCCGGCCGCGCAGCACATCCAGCAGCGTCTGATCCGGATCGGTCTCGACGGCCGTCGCCGTGCCGTTGAGCTGGAACTGAATGGTCGGCATTGTCGCGCTACGGCCTCAGGACTTGTCGAACTTCTTGACGACGTCCGCCCATTTCTCGATGTCGCCGCGCAGGAATTTGTCGAATTGCTCCGGCGTCATCGACATGGGCACCGCGCCCTGCGCAGTCCAGAGCTTGACGATGTCGGGACGCTTCACCATTGCGTTCACGGCGGCATTGAGCTTGTCGATCACGGGTTTCGGCGTGCCGGCCGGAGCCATCAGGCCGAGCCAGATCGTGGCTTCATAGCCTGCGACACCCGCCTCGATCGCTGTCGGCACATTCGGCAGCACGGCTGAGCGCTGCTTGCCGGTGGTCGCGAGCGCGCGGACCTGATTCTCGCCGATGTTCGGCGCCATTGCCGGCACCGCATCGATCATCATCTGCACCTGCCCGCCGATCACGCCACTGCGGGCCTCGCCACTGTTGCGGTAGGGGACATGGACGAGATCGATGCCGGCCATCGCTTTGAACAGCTCGCCGGCCATGTGATAGGGCGTGCCCTGGCCGGAGGAGGCGTAGTTCAATTTGCCCGGCTGCGACTTGGCGAGCGCGACGAACTCCTGCAGCGTCTTCGCTGCGACTTGCGGGTTCACCACGATGACGAGATCGGAAGAGTTCACCGGTGCGATCGGCGCGAGGTCGCGCATCAGCTCGTATTTGCGCTTGTCCGGCGTCAACAGCGATTCGTTCGCGGTCTGCGTGTTGGACATCATCAACAGCGTGTAGCCGTCGGCGGGCGACTTCGCCGCTTCGACCGTGCCGATGACGCCGCCGGCGCCGGTGCGGTTCTCGATCACGAAGGGCTGGCCAAAACTCTCCTGGAGCGCATTGCCGATCTGCCGGGCCGCGACATCGGCCGGTCCGCCGGCGCCGAAGGGCACGACGATCCGGACCGCGTGGTTGGGATAGTCCTGCGCCAGGGACGGGGCTGCGGAGCATGCGCTGAGCAGGCCGGCGGCCAGCGCCAGCATGAATTGTCGGGCCGTCACACCCACCTCCCTGATGTCGTTCTTGTTGGTAAGCACTGTAGCGGCAGGGGAGGCGGACTGTCGACGCCTCACAAGGCCGATGGTGCCTGGAATATCCGACGGTTTTCGGTGTGGCGGCGCCGCTCTTCGCGGTCGCGGCAGGAACCGGCGGCGCACGCGGTCTGAGCAAATCGCATGGGCGTTGCCGGATAAATACCCTCGGCTGACAGGTATTTTGGTGTTACCAAATTGGACATGAACCAGCACGCCAAGATCGAAATCCACCATTCGACCTGTCCGCATGATTGCCCGTCGGCCTGTGCCCTCGACATCGAGGTGGTCGAGGGGCGCAGCATCGGTCGTGTCCGCGGTTCGAAAAAGCAGACCTATACGGCCGGCGTGGTCTGCGCCAAGGTCGCCCGTTATGCCGAGCGCATCCATCACCCCGATCGGGTGACCTATCCGATGCGCCGCACCGGGCCGAAGGGCTCCGGTCAGTTCGCGCGGATCAGCTGGGACGAGGCGCTGGACGAGATTGCGGATCGCTTCAACCAGGCCGAGCGCGAATTCGGCGCGCAATCGGTCTGGCCCTATTATTACGCCGGCACAATGGGGCTGGTGATGCGCGACGGTCTCAACCGCCTCACCCATGTGAAGAAATATTCGCGGTTCTATCAGACCATCTGCGCCAATGTCGGCCGCATTGGGTTCGCGATCGGCACCGGCAAGATCGCCGGCGTCGATCCGCGCGAGATGGCGCTGTCCGACCTGGTGGTGATCTGGGGCACCAACCCCGTCAACACGCAGGTCAACGTGATGACGCACGCCGCCCGTGCGCGGAAGGAACGTGGCGCCAGGATCGCGGCCGTCGACATCTACGACAACGAGACCATGAAGCAGGCGGATATCAAGATCATCCTGCGGCCCGGCACCGATGGCGCGTTCGCCTGCGGCGTGATGCATGTCCTGTTCCGCGACGGCTATGCCGATCGCGCCTATATGGACAAGTACACCGATTGCCCTGATGAGCTCGAGGCGCATCTGAAGACGCGCACGCCCGAATGGGCGTCGGCGATCTCGGGCGTGCCGGTGGCGGAGATCGAGGCTTTTGCCAGACTGGTCGGCGAGACCAAGCGGACCTTCTTCCGGCTCGGCTACGGCTTCACCCGCTCGCGCAACGGCGCGGCGCAGATGCATGCTGCAAACTGCATTCCCGCGGTGACCGGCGCCTGGCAATATGAAGGCGGCGGCGCCTTCTTCAACAATTACGCGCTGTGGCACTTCAACGAATCCATCATCGAAGGTCACGACGCCATCGATCCAACCATCCGCGCGCTTGACCAGTCGCAGATCGGCCGCATCCTCACCGGCGATTCCAAGGCTCTGCACGGCAAGGGTCCGGTCAAGGCGCTGCTGATCCAGAACACAAACCCGATGACGGTGGCACCGGAACAGGCACTGGTGCGGCAGGGGTTTGCGCGCGAGGATCTGTTCGTCGCGGTGCACGAGCAGTTCATGACCGAGACGGCCGAGATGGCCGACATCGTGCTGCCGGCGACGATGTTCATGGAGCATGACGATCTCTATTACGGTGGCGGGCACCAGCACATCTCGGTCGGCCCGAAGCTGATCGACCCGCCCGGCGAGTGCCGCTCCAACCACGAGGTCTTGCAGGCGCTGGCGCCGCGGCTTGGCGCCAGGCATCCAGGGTTCGAGCTGACGCCGCGTGAGTTGATCGACGCGACGCTGAAGCTGAGCGACCACGGCGACATTGCCGGCCTCGAAGCCGATCTCTGGCGCGACCTGCAGCCGGATTTCCGCACCTCGCATTATCTCGACGGATTCGCCCACGCCGACAGGAAATTCCATTTCAAGGCTGATTGGGCGCATCCGCCGTTCGGCCAGACGATGGGTGACTTCGACAAGATGCCGTCGCTGCCGGACCATTGGGCGGTGATCGAGCATTCCGACCAGGCCCATCCGTTCCGGCTTGCCACGAGCCCGTCGCGCAGCTTCCTCAACACCACCTTCAACGAGACCCCGTCCTCCCAGGCGCGTGAGGGCAAGGCGAGCGTGATGATCCATCCCCTGGATGCGGCCGCGCTCGACATCGCCCATGGCGACGCCGTGACGCTCGGCAACATCCGCGGCGAGACAACGCTGATCGCCACGCTGTTCGAGGGCGTGCGCCGCGGCGTGCTGATCGCGGAGTCCGTTCATCCCAACAAGAACCATATCGGTAACCGCGGCATCAACATGCTGACGGGCGCGGACACGATCGCGCCGATCGGCGGCGCCGCTTTCCACGACAACAAGGTCTGGATCAGGAAAGCGGTGGCGGCCTGATCCGCAACAGGCGCTTCGATCGCGTTACAAGTTTGTGTCGAGACGCTAAAGCGGCGCCGCGCCGCAAATTGCCCTTGCACCTTTGGCCCGAGCTGCCGCAAATGGCTGCAAAACGGAGAGCCCAAGGAAGCGAGCGCGCCATGACCGACACCACAGCCGTGATCACCGAGAAGCGCGGGCAGGCGCTCTGGATCACCATCAACCGGCCCGAGAAACGCAATGCGCTGAATGGCGAGGTGATCGCCGGCATCACGCGCGGCTATCGCGACGCGCATGACGACAAGGATGTCCGAATCATCGTGCTGACGGGCGCTGGCAACAAGGCGTTCTGCGCCGGCGCGGATCTGCAGAACTCCGGCGCGGCCTTCGCGATGGATCATTCGAAGCCGAATGTCGACTATGCCGATCTGCTGCGCTTGTCGCAGAACGCGACCAAGCCCGCGATTGCGCGCCTCAGCGGCGTCTGCATGGCAGGCGGCATGGGCCTGCTCTGCATGACCGACATGGCCGTCGCCGCCGATCACGTCATCTTCGGCCTGCCGGAGGTGAAGGTCGGCGTGTTCCCGATGCAGGTGTTGAGCCTGTTGCAGTCGAT
Organism: Bradyrhizobium sp. WU425; assembly: GCF_021052305.1. Classification (NCBI taxonomy): domain Bacteria; kingdom Pseudomonadati; phylum Pseudomonadota; class Alphaproteobacteria; order Hyphomicrobiales; family Nitrobacteraceae; genus Bradyrhizobium; species Bradyrhizobium sp. WU425. The sequence continues at coordinate 2,810,780 of NZ_CP088089.1, forward strand.
CGCGCCACCGCGCCTCGTCAACGAATGGGCGTTGACCGGCGAGCCGTTCGACGCGAAAGCGGCATTGGCAGCAGGCCTGCTGAACTACGTCGTGCCCACGGCCGAGCTGGATGCCAAGGTCGACTGGCTGATCGGCCGCATCGTCGACAAATCCCCGACCGCGATCCGTCGCGGCAAATACGCGATGCGCGCCATCGCCTCGATGTCGTTCGACGAGAGCATCGCCTACACCGAAAGCCAGATCGCGCTGCTCGCCATGACCGAGGATGCCAAGGAAGGGCTGAAAGCGTTCAGCGAGAAGCGCAAACCAGTGTGGACGGGAAAATAGGCGATTCTTTCAGCGTATTCATCGGTTCTGCCATAGGCCGACGTGCCTTTATTCCGACGGGAGATTGGCGTTTAGCCGGATAAGGAGAGATCTTGTCCGCTCTTCGCGACGCTTTTTTGTGGCAATGATCAACTGCCTGGCCGTACGCTTGGCGTAGGTTGGCAGTTGGCGCCTTCTCGCTTGTTTTCGGCGGTAGCCTAAGCATACCAACCAACTGTGCACGTGGAGCAATGCTGTTCAGCAACCAGGCGGGGAGAATATTGTGCTCGGCAATTTGCGAATCCACTCTAAGCTTTTGCTCATGCTAGGTTTGTCGGTTGGCGGCATATTCGCTGTTGCGGGTGTCGGTCTATCGGCCCTTAGAAGCAATCTGATCGAAGATCGTAAAACGGAAGTACGCGAATTGGTTCGTCTGGCTCGCCAAGTCATCGATCTTCACTACCAAGCGGCGATTAAAGATGGTCTTTCCGAAGCCGAGACATTGGCTCGTAGCAAGGCATTGCTTCGTACCATCCGGTTCGGAAGAGAGGACTATCTTTACGCGCTCGATCCGGATGGCACTGTGCAGGTCAGCCCGGTCGCCGGCGTTGAGAGTCAGAGCTTAATGAACGTAAAGGACGTGGACGGCGTCTTCTTCGCCCGTCGGCAAATCCAGTTGGCTGTATCGCGAGCCAAATTCCATCCATTTTCTGGAGCTGGTAACTGAGCGATGGCCTTGTCGCTGAGAGTAATGCGGATGTCGGTCATGAGGGCGGACGAGAACTGCTAAAACGGCTTTCAAACGGTTTTGGCGAACTGAGGTGTTTGAAGGTGAGGGTTCGCTGGACTGCGAAGCTATGCGACAAGCCCCTAAAAAAAGGTCTTCTTGGACGTTGTCGTAGTGTGGCGGAGATTCAGAAATCGTAGAGAGGCGCCGGTTTTGAACTCTTAATCAGCGGGTCTTGAGCCTGAAAGCTGACCACCGATTGACCACCGAAACCCCGTGAACAACGGCGATAATGGTGGCCAATCGCGAGCAAAGTTCACTGTTTATGTTGATCTTTTCGCTTGCTACTTGCGTTGGGGTCGCAGGTTCGCTCGCGATTTATAATTCGCCTGTAAGCGATTGATCTACATAGGCCCTTTAAGCGACGATCTTACAAGTAAGTAACTGTTTTTTATTCATAAAAGATGAGGCCCTTAATCAGCGGCCCGTCGGAATCGTGATTTTGCGTTGGCGCGTCGCGTGCGTGGACCGAGTAAGAACGGCGGCTTCTGGCAGGCTATCAAGGCACGAGGTCGGGAGTTAAACCGCCCTCCGGTAAGAGAACATCGCCACCACAATAGTCGGTTGAGCCATGTAGCGGTCTAGGAACTCGAACCCCCGATAAGCGATCCTGGTGCGCTCCATAACGTCTTGCCAAGCGCAGGAGCTCTGGGTGTGTGGACGATCACTACCCCGCGTTGGCCCTCCACCCCGCGGCCTGGATGCCTGCCACCGCGCAGGCCTCGTCATTGTCCGACGTGTCCCCGGAGACGCCGACGGCGCCAAGCAGCGTCGTGCCGTCCATGATCAGCACGCCGCCGGGGACCGGCACCAGCGCGCCCTTGGCCATGGTGTTCACGGCGTCGATGAAATAGGCCTGCTCCTGCGCGCGCTGGAATAGCGCGCGCGAGCCCATGCCCAATGCGAGCGCGCCATAGGCTTTGCCGTGGGCGATCTCGGCGCGCATCAGGCTGGTGCCGTCCTGCGCCGCGGCGATCTTGAGCACGCCGCGGGCGTCGAGGATGGTGACGACCAGCGGCTTCAGCTTCAGCTCGGTGGATTTCGCGAAAGCGGCGTCGAGGATCTTGCGGGCGGTCTCGAGGGTGAGGTCAGCCATGACTGGTTTCCTTTGCAAGGGGAGTGGTTGTGGATTGGATCTTCGCACGATCGAGACTCATCGCGAGCACGCGCGCGACGTGAAGCGCCTCGCGCTGGGCACCGTCGCGGATCTGGTGTCGGCACGAGGTGCCGTCGGCGACGACGAGCGTATCTTGGTCCGCGCGCCGCACGGCGGGTAGCAGTGACAGCTCCGCCATCTCGATCGAAGCATCGTAGGTGTCCGCGCCATAACCGAAGGCGCCCGCCATGCCGCAGCAGCTCGACTCGATGGTCTCGACCTTCAGGCCGGGGACGAGGCGCAGCACCTGCTCGACCGGCTTGAACGCGCCGAAGGATTTTTGATGGCAATGGCCGTGCACCAGGGCTTTGTCGGCAACGCTGCCGAGCGGCAGTTGCAGCCGGCCGGCCTCGGCCTCGCGCACCAGGAATTCCTCGAAGGTCAGCGCGTGGGCGCCGACCGCCTTGGCGTCGTCGTCCTTGCGTAGCGAGGCGAGCTCGTCGCGCAGGGTCAAAAGACAGCTCGGCTCGAGACCGACGATCGGCACGCCGCGCGTGGCAAAGGGCGCGAATGCGGCGACGAGACGATCGAGCTCGGATCTGGCTTCGTCGACGAGACCGGCGGACAGAAAGGTGCGGCCGCAGCACAGCGGACGGCTGCCGCTTGCAGGTTTCGGCAGATGCACGCGGTAGCCGCCGGCTGCGAGCACGCGCAACGCGGCCTCGAGGTTCTCGCGCTCATAGATGCGATTGAACGTGTCGGCGAACAGCACCACCTCGCGCCCGGTTTCCGGCCCGACCGCCTCGGCCGGCGGCACGAACACGTCGCTGCGGAACGCCGGCAGCGCGCGGCGCGCGCTGATGCCGGCAAAGCGCTCGATCAGCTTTCGCAGCAGCGGGCTGCGGTTGCGCAAATTCGTCAGCGGCGCGAAGCGCGACGCGAGGCCGGCATAGCGCGGCAGGTAGGCGACCAGGCGGTCACGCAAGGTCAGGCCATGCGAGGCCGCGCGCGCGGCAAGCACCTCGATCTTCATTTTGGCCATGTCGACGCCGGTCGGGCATTCGTGGCGGCAGGCCTTGCAGGACACGCAAAGCTTTAGCGTCTCCATCATCTCGTCCGACGACAAGGCGCCCTCGCCGAGCTGGCCGGAGATGGCGAGCCGCAAAGTGTTGGCGCGCCCTCGCGTCACATCCTTCTCGTTGCGCGTCGCGCGGTAGGACGGACACATCATGCCGCCTTCGAGCTTGCGGCAGGCGCCGTTGTTGTTGCACATCTCGACCGCGCCCTGAAAACCGCCGCCGGCCCCGGGATAAGCGGACCAGTCGAGTTTTGTCTTGAGCTCAGCGACGCGATAGTCGGGTTTGAAGCGAAACAGCGAGCGATCGTCCATCCTGGGAGCGTCGACGATCTTGCCGGGATTGAGCACGCCATCGGGATCGAAGCGTTGCTTCACCTCGCGGAAGTCGGCGACGAGACGCTCGCCGAACATCGTTGCGTGGAATTCGGAGCGCACCAGGCCATCGCCGTGCTCGCCGGAATGCGAGCCCTTGTATTCGCGCACCAGTTCGAAGGCTTCCTCGGCGATGGCCCGCATCGCTTTGACGTCCTTGTCCAGCTTCAAGTTCAGCACGGGTCGCACATGCAGGCAGCCTTCGGAGGCGTGAGCATACATCGTGCCGCTGGTGCCGTGCTTGGCAAACACCTCGCTCAGCCGCGCGGTGTAGTCGGCGAGATGCGGCAGCGGCACGGCGCAGTCCTCGACGAAGGAAACCGGCTTGCCCTCCTGCTTCATCGACATCATGACGTTGAGGCCGGCGGCGCGGAAATCGGCGATCCCACTCTGCAGCGCGGGCTCGGTGATTTCCACCACGCCGCCCCATTTGCGCTTGTCGTTATTCCAGCCGAAGCCGAGATCGCCCATCAACTCGCCGAGTTGCTTCAGGCGTACGAGGTTGTCCGCCTGATTCTCCTCGGCGAACTCGACCACGAGCACCGCATCCGGATCACCCTTGATGGCGGTGGAGATGATGGGCCGGAACATCGCGATGTCACGGCCGAGCGCGAGCATGGTGCGGTCAACCAGCTCGACCCCGATCGGCTTCAGCTTGACCAGATGCTGGGCCGCGTCCATCGCCTCGTAAAAGCTGCCGAAATGGCAGATGCCCAGCGCCTTGTTGCGGATCACGGGCCACAGCTTCAGCTCGACCTTGGTGGTGAACGCCAGCGTGCCTTCGGAACCCACCAGCAGATGCGCCATGTTGTTGCGAGCATTGCGCGGCACCAGCGCATCGAGATTGTAGCCGCCGACACGGCGCTGCACTTTTGGGAAGCGCGCGGCGATCTCCCCGGCCTCACGGGCGCCGAGATCGAGCATGTCGCGGAACAGGGCGCGGGCGCTGTCGTCGGCATCGAGATCGGAGAAATCGCGCGAGACCTCGCCGAAGCGGCTCAGCGTGCCGTCGGCGAGCGCGGCCTCCATTGACAGCGTGTTGTCGCGCATGGTGCCGTAGCGCAGGCTGCGGCCGCCGCAGGAATTGTTGCCGGCCATGCCGCCGATGGTGGCGCGCGAGGCCGTGGAGACATCGACTGGAAACCAGAGGCCGTGCTTTTTCAGCTGGCGGTTGAGGTCGTCGAGCACGATGCCGGGCTCGACCACGCAGGTGCGCCCTTCGACGTCGAGCGACAGGATTCGGTTCAGGTGCTTCGAGAGATCGACAACGAGGCCGTCATTGACGGTCTGGCCGCATTGCGAGGTGCCGCCGCCGCGCGGGGTCACCTTCAGTCCCTCGTCGCGCGCGATCGCCAGCGCCCGCAAGGCCTCGTCCATGGTGCGCGGCACCACCACGCCAGAGGGCATGATCTGGTAGAAGGAAGCGTCCGTGGCGTAGCGGCCCCGGCTGAAAGCGTCGAACAGGACGTCGCCGGTCACTTCGCGGGCCAGACGTTCCGCGAGGCCGTCCTTTTTGGCCGATTCGTCTGATTTACCGGGCACTTCCGCCGCCATAGTCCGCTCTTGCCTGTTCGCCGCCCCCGTCTTGCCTACGGTCACGGCCCTTGGCAAGGCGAGCCCTGCTTCTTGTGCATTGACGGACCCCGCCCGGCGAGGGACAAGCCCGGCGAATAGTGATATTCGAGCGGCTTACGCAGCCCCCTTGAGGCCGTAGGCCTCGAAGTCAAGCTGGGCTCAAAGCCAAGACAGACTCAAGAGACCGGGAAGGACGCCGATGACCGTGCATACTGGAAGGCATTTTCTCCAGATTCCAGGACCGACCAACGTGCCCGACCGGGTGCTGCGGGCGATGGATATGCCGACGCTGGACCATCGCGGTCCGGAGTTCGCAGAGCTCGGTTTCGCAGCCCTCGCCGGCATGCAGCGGGTGTTCCGCACCAAGCAGCCCGTGATCATCTTCCCCTCGTCCGGCACCGGCGCCTGGGAAGCTGCGATGGTCAACGTGCTCGCGCTCGGCGACAAGGTGCTGATGTGCGAGACCGGCCAGTTCGCCGTGCTGTGGCGCGGTATCGCCGACAAGTTCAAGCTCGACGTCGACTTCATCCCGGGCGACTGGCGCCATGGCGCCGATCTCGCCGAGATCGAGAAGCGCCTTGTGGCCGACAAGCAGCACACGATCAAGGCGGTCTGCGTCGTCCACAACGAAACCTCGACCGGCTGCGTGACGCCGCCGCTGGAGGTGCGCAAGCTGCTCGACCGGATCAAGCATCCGGCGCTGCTGATGGTCGACACCATTTCCGGCCTCGGCTCGATGGAGTACGAGCACGATGCCTGGGGCATCGACGTCTCGGTCGCGGGCTCCCAGAAAGGCCTGATGCTGCCGCCGGGCCTCGGCTTCAACGCCGTCTCGGAGAAGGCGCTCGCGGTGGCCAAGGCCAACCCCGGCATGCGCTCTTATTGGGATTGGCAGGAGGTCATCGGCTTCAACAAGCTCGGCACCTTCCCCTATACGCCCGCGACCAATTTACTGTACGGCCTGCGCGAGGCGATCAAGATGCTGGAAGAGGAGGGGCTCGAGAACGTCTGGACGCGCCACAAGCGCCACAGCGCGGCGACCCGTGCCGCGATCAAGGTCTGGGGCCTGGAGACGCAGTGCGCCGATCCTGCCGCGCATTCGCCGGCGCTGACCGGCGTGCGCGTGCCTGATGGCCACGATGCCGACGCCTTCCGCAAGGTGGTGCTGGAAAACTTCGACATGTCGCTCGGCACCGGCCTGAACAAGGTCAAGGGCAAGGTGTTCCGCATCGGCCATATCGGTCATTTCAACGATCTGATGCTGATGGGCACGCTCGCCGGAGTCGAGATGGGGCTCGATCTTGCAAAGATCCCGCACAGGAGCGGCGGGGTGTTGGCGGCCATGGACGTCCTGAAGGGACGCGACGTGGTGCCGATGTCCAAGGCTCAGGTTGCCTGAAGGCTCAGGTTGCCTGAGCCAACTTCGAGAAAAGAGAGCGCGCGATGAACGCACCGACGACCGCCAACGAAGACCTGCTCTACTCCGTCACGGACGGCATCGCGCGGATTACCTTCAACCGCCCGCAGGCGCGCAACGCACTGACCTTCGCCATGTACGAGCGCATGGCGGAGATCTGCCAGGAGATCAACGCCGACCGCTCGATCAAGGCGCTGATTCTGACCGGCGCCGGTGACAAGGCGTTTGCCTCCGGCACCGACATTTCTCAATTCCGTGCGTTCAAGACCGCGCAGGATGCGCTCGACTATGAATCCCGCATCGATCGCGTGCTCGGCACGCTGGAGCAGTGCCGCGTGCCCGTGATCGCGGCGATCGCGGGGGCCTGCACCGGCGGCGGAGCCGGAATTGCGGCTTGCTGCGACCTGCGCATCGGGACTGAGACCACGCGCATCGGGTTTCCGATCGCGCGCACGCTCGGCAACTGCCTGTCGATGTCGAACATCAGCCGCGTCGTGTCGCTGGTCGGCCCCGCCCGCACCAAGGATCTGATCTTCAAGGCGCGCCTCGTCGAGGCACCGGAAGCACTGGCCCTCGGCCTCCTCAACGAGATCGTTCCTGATGTCGAGACGCTGCAGCGCCGCGCCGACGAGACCGCCAGGCTGGTGGCGAGCCACGCCCCGCTGACGCTCGAAGCGACCAAGGAGGCAGTGCGCCGTATCCGCCGCACGCTGTCGCGCGAAGAAGGCGAGGATCTGATCCTCAAGGCCTATATGAGCGAAGATTTCCGCGAGGGAATGGACGCCTTCCTCAACAAGCGCACGCCGAACTGGAAGGGCAAGTAGCGCGGACCCCGGCTTGGCTTCGTCAGCCGAAAGTCATAGGCAGCGTGATGCCCGCGTGCTTGAACTCGCTCGCATTAGTCCGCACAATGCGCCGATAAATTCCTGGCAAACAAAGCCAACAATAACCAGGGGACGAAACTCGTGCGAATTCTGATCCAAGCTGTTGGCGTCGCAGCGGCGCTATCGTCGAGCACGCCGGCCCTTGCCGGCTGGGAGCCGGCCAAACCGGTCGAGATCGTGGTCGCGGCGGGCGCGGGCGGCGCCTCAGACCAGATGGCGCGGATGATGCAGGCCGCCATCCAGAAGAACAATCTGATGAAGCAACCGATCGTGGTCTCGCTCAAGGGCGGGGCTTCCGGCGCGGAAGCACTGATGTACATGAAGTCCAGCGAGGGCGATCCCAACAAGGTGCTGATCGCCTATTCGCTGATTTACATGCTGCCGCTATCGGCGAAGATCCCGTTCAACTGGCGTGAGCTGACTCCGATTTCGGTGATCGCGCTTGACCAGTTCGTGCTGTGGGACAACAGCGCGGGTCCCAAGACGGTGAAGGAGTTCGTCGCCGCCGCGAAGGCGGCGAGCGCGCCGTTCAAGATGGGCGGCACCGGCTCCAAGCGCGAGGATCACGTGCTGACCGTGTTCCTCGAGCAGAAGACCGGCGCGAAATTCTCCTATCTGCCCTACAAGTCCGGCGGCGAGGCCGCGATCCAGCTCGTCGGCAACCACACCGAATCCAACGTCAACAATCCATCCGAAAATCTCGAGGTCTGGCGCGCGGGCCAGGTGCGTCCGCTCTGCGTGTTCGACAAAGAGCGAATCTCCTACACCAGTAAAGTGACGGAGACGCAGTCCTGGGCCGACATCCCGACCTGCAAGGAGGAGGGCGTCGATGTGCAGTATCTGATGCTGCGCGCGATGTTCCTGCCCGGCAAGGTCACGGCGGAACAGCAGGCCTTCTATGTCGAGCTGTTCCACAAGGTGACGCAGACCGCGGAATACAAGGACTACATGGAAAAGCAGGCGCTGAAGCCGATCTTCCTCACCGGCAAGGACATGGTGCAATTCCTCGAGGAGGACGATGCAGTCAACAAGTCGCTGATGACGGAAGCCGGATTCGTCGCGAAGTAGCGGCCTCTTCTCGCTCGCCCCGTTCTTACGGAGGCGCGACGAGCTTCGCTCGCGCTGGGAGGGTTGGGGTGAGGACTCTCTCCGCGAGTCCAACTCTCACCCTCCCCGTCGAGACTTCCCCTCACCCCGACCTCTCCCCGCAAGCGGGGAGAGGGGGAATTGAACTTACTCCGTCCGAAACGGCTCATGCCCCAGACCGATCTTGAAATCGTCGTCGACGATCCGACCGCGCCCGAACACGACTCGCCTTCCGTCGTCTCCTCCGGCACGATCGAGATATTCGTCTGTCTCTTGCTGCTCGCGCTGGCCGCCACGCTCGGCTACGACAATTGGCGCACCGGCGCCTCCTGGGATTCGACCGGGCCGGAGCCCGGCTATTTCCCGTTCTATCTCTCCGTCATTCTCGGTGGTGCCAGCCTTCACGGCCTGATCGTGGCGCTGGTCGCGCACCGCGCGGCGCCCGCAACCTTCGTCACGCGCGCGCAAGCCCGCCGCGTGATGGCCGTGTTCGTGCCAACGTTGCTGTTCTGCCTGGCGACGCAGTTTCTCGGCCTCTATGTCGCGAGCTTCCTGCTGATCGCCAGCTTCATGCGTCTCGTCGGCAAGATCGCGCTGTGGAAGTCGCTGCTCACCGCTGTCGTATTCACGGCGATCATGTTCGTGACCTTCGACGTCGCCTTCGACGTCATCATGCCGAAAGGGCCGCTCGAAGCGGCCTTCGGCCACTAAGGCGAGCCGCGATGGAAGCTCTCGGCCTGTTGCTTCACGGCTTTGCGGTCTTGCTGACGTGGAAGACCCTCGTGCTGATGATGGTCGGGCTGGTGCTCGGCATCTTCGTCGGCGTCTTGCCCGGACTCGGCGGACCCAACGGCGTCGCGATCCTGTTGCCGCTCACCTTCACGATGGATCCGACCTCGGCGATCGTGATGCTGTCCTGCATCTATTGGGGCGCGCTGTTCGGCGGCGCGATCACCTCGATCCTGTTCAACATCCCGGGCGAGGCCTGGTCGGTCGCGACCACCTTCGACGGCTATCCGATGGCGCAGCAGGGCAGGGCGGCGGAGGCGCTGACGGCGGCGTTCACGTCCTCCTTCATCGGCTCGCTGGTCGCGGTGCTCCTGATCACCTTCCTCGCCCCGATGATCTCGTCCTTTGCGCTGAAGTTCGGCCCGCCGGAATTTTTCGCGGTGTATCTTTTGACCTTCTGCTCCTTCGTCGGACTCGGGCGCGAGGCCAAGCACAAGACCGTCATCTCGATGTCGCTGGGGCTGTTGCTCGCCGGCATCGGCATGGACACAGTGTCTGGCAATCTGCGCATGACCTTCGGCTCGTCCGAGTTGCTCCGCGGCATCAACTTCCTCGTCGCCGTCATCGGCCTGTTCGGCATCAGCGAGATCCTGCTGACGATGGAGGAGCGCCTGGCGCTGCGCGGACACGCGGCGAGCATTTCGTTGCGCGTCGTGCTGCGTGTGTGGAAGGACCTGCCGAAATACTGGGTGACGCTGCTGCGCTCCTCCTTCATCGGCTGCTGGCTCGGCATTACCCCGGGCGGCGCGATCGCGGCCTCCTTCATGGGCTACAATCTCGCCAAGCGTTTCTCCAAGGATCCCGAGAGCTTCGGCAAGGGCCGCATCGAGGGTGTGTTCGCGCCGGAGACGGCGGCGCATGCCTCCGGCACCGCGGCGCTGCTGCCGATGCTGGCGCTCGGCATTCCCGGCTCCGGGACCGCCGCGATCCTGCTCGGCGGGTTGATGGTGTGGGGGCTCAATCCGGGACCGCTGCTGTTCGTCGAGCACAAGGACTTCGTCTGGGGCCTGATCGCCTCGATGTATCTCGGCAATGTCGTCGGCCTCGTGCTGGTGCTGACGACGGTGCCGATCTTCGCCTCGATCCTGCGGGTGCCGTTCGCGGCCGTGGCGCCGATGATCGTGGTGTCATGCGCGATCGGCGCCTATGCGATCCAGAACGCGATGTTCGACATCTGGCTGATGCTGGGCTTTGGCGTCGTCGGCTACGTCTTCAAGAAGATCGGCATTCCGCTCGCACCGTTCACGCTGGCGCTCGTGCTCGGCAAGAGCGCCGAGGATGCCTTCCGTCTGTCGATGATCGGCGCCGGCGGCGACCTCAAGGTGTTCTGGTCGAACGGCCTGGTGGGCTCGATCACAACCTTGGCGATCGTGCTGCTGTTTTGGCCTGTGATCGACGGCTTGCTTGTCCGTGTCGGATTGACGCAGCGGTCCAAGCAGGCGCCCAGCTAGGTAGAATATCCCCTGGATTCAGATACATAGGGGTGATGTCGCTCTAGGCTTGGGCGTTGCACGCCCCGATTGTTTCCGGTTGTTGCTGGCGCGGCACAGCCGTTGGGCGCTCCTCCGCGTATGTTTTCACCATCAAATTGGGGCGGAGGAATTGCCATGAAGCGGATTGTGATTGGAATGGCGGCGGCGATGTCGCTGTTCGCGACGGGCGCATTGGCAGCCGATCTGGCCGCAAGGCCCTACGTCAAGGCGCCGGTCATTGTCGATCCGGTCTGGAGCTGGACCGGATTCTACGTCGGCGCCAATGGCGGCTACAGCTGGGGCCGCTCGCGCACCGACGTCTCCTACTTCAACTCGGCAACCGGTGCTGCGATCGCGCCGCCGGCCGGCTCCATCACCAATGCGTCGTTCGACATGAACGGTGGCATCGCCGGTGGCCAGGCTGGCTACAACTGGCACAGCGCCAATTGGGTCTACGGTATCGAGGGAGACCTGCAATGGTCGGGTGAAAAGGGCAGCGCCGGTTTCAATTGCGCCCCCACCGGACCTGCAGGAGGAGCCTGTCTTCCGGGCCTTACCTTCCTTCCCGCCGGCGCCGCTGCCGGCACCTCGCTGACGATCGACCAACATCTTCAGTGGTTCGGTACGGTCCGCGGCCGCGTCGGCATCTTGGCGACGCCGAAGGTGCTGTTCTACGGCACGGGTGGTCTGGCCTTTGGAGAGATCAAGACCACCGGAACGATGTCCGGCTTCACGCCCGCGGGTGTGGCGGTCGGCTCGGTCGGCTCGAACTCGACGACGCGGGCCGGCTGGACCGCTGGCGTGGGCGTCGAAGGCAAGATCACCCAGAACTGGAGCGCCAAGCTCGAATATCTCTACATGGACCTCGGACGCTTCGGCTCCGGTCCATTCACGCTGGCGCCGCTCTCCACGATCAGTGCCAACATCTCGTCGCGCTTCACCGACCACATCCTGCGCGCCGGTATCAACTACCAGTTCGGTGGCCCGGTGGTCGCCCGGTACTAAGAACAACAGAGGCGTCAACAAGAAGCAAAGCCCGGCTCACGCCGGGCTTTGTCGTTTCCGGCCTGGTTATTCGACCCCGCGTTGCCTGTTCATTGCTCCGCGAGTTCGCTGGCCAACCTCTAAAGAACACTCACACCACTTTGGCGTCCCTGAGCTTGGCAATCTCGTCCGCGCCGAAGCCGAACTCCTTCAGCACTTCGTCGGTCTGCTCGCCGAATTCCGGCGGCCGCGCCACCATCCTGCTCGGCGTGCGCGACAGCGTCACGGGCTGGCCGACCAGACGGATGTCGCGACCCTCGTCATTCGGCACCTCCTGCGCAATGCCGAGATGCTTGACCTGTTCGTCTTCGAACATCTGGTCGATGGCGTAGATCGGCCCGCAGGGCACGCCGGCCTCGTTGAGTTCACGGACCCAGGTCTCCGTGGACTTCGTCAAGGTACGCTTCTCGATCTCTGCATTGAGCGCGTCGCGGTTCTTGGAGCGGGCCGGCGCGGTCAGATAGTCGGGATGGCTGTAGAGTTCGGGCGCGCCGATCGCCTGCGCGCAGCGCTCCCAGATCCGGCCGCCCGTAGTGGCGATGTTGATGTAGCCGTCCGAGGTCTTGAACACGCCGGTCGGAATGCTGGTCGGGTGGTTGTTGCCGGCCTGCTTTGCCACTTCCTTCTCCATCAGCCAGCGTGCGGCCTGGAAGTCGAGCATGAAGATCTGGGCCTGCAGCAGCGAGGTCTGCACCCACTGGCCCTTGCCCGAGACCTCGCGTTCCAGCAGTGCGGTGAGGATGCCCATAGCACAGAATAGACCGGCGGTGAGGTCGGCGACCGGAATGCCGACCCGCATCGGCCCTTCGCCCGGCGCGCCGGTGATCGACATCAACCCGCCCATGCCTTGCGCGATCTGATCGAAGCCCGGCCGCTTGTGGTAGGGCCCGTCCTGGCCGAAGCCGGAGATGCTGCCGTAGACGAGGCGCGGATTGATCTTGGCGAGGCCCTCATAGTCGATACCGAGCTTCTTCTTCACGTCGGGGCGGAAATTCTCCACCACGACGTCGGCCTTGGCGGCGAGGCGCTTGAACACGGCGAGCCCGCGCTCGTCTTTCAGGTTCAGCGTCATCGCCCGCTTGTTGCGATGCAAGTTCTGGAAGTCGGAGCCCCGCCGCGGCCCGCCCGGCTGCTCGCCGCCGGCATCCTCGGTGAGCGCGTCGATCTTGATCACGTTGGCGCCCCAGTCCGCGAGCTGCCGCACGCAGGTGGGCCCGGACCGGACGCGGGTCAGATCGAGCACGGTAAAGCGTGACAGGGCTTCCGAGGCATGCGGAAAGGGCATCTTGATGGGCTCCGGGACAGATTGTGGGCCTACCATAGTGCCGAAAGACCATGCGGCAAGACATCACGCGGCAGGTCTGGGCCGCGCGGATGCCGCCTGTCGAAGTGCAATGCCTGAGGGGCGCCGCGAAGGATCAGCGCGCCAGCTGTTTCAGCTCGGCGCGCGCCCGCTCGGCCAGCGGGTCATCACCGTGGCGCGCAATGAACAGCTCGAACGCCTCCCGCGTTCCCTTGCGACGAGCGGATTCGTACTCCTCCGCGACCGCAGCCGAGGGGTCGCGAGCCATTGGAACGGAAGGCGCGCGCCCCGCTGTGCCGCCTTGCCTGGCGCTTTCCTTGCCGCTCTCATCCGCATTGGCTTTGCCGACCATGACAGGCAGTCCTCCGAAGGGTAGATGGCCGGGCCCGGCGAGCGCCACCAAGAGGCCGAACAGCCCGGCCGAGAGTGGACCTAGTTTCATCTTTTCACTCGCAAAACGCAGTGAGCTGGAACTGACATCCTTGTCCTGGCCCGTATGAACACGGGATCTGATGGCTAACACGGCGTTATGGACGGAGTCAGGATCTCCTCGCCAAAATTAAACCAAAGATTTAACTCTCAAGCTAGAATCACCTGTCCGCGCCCCGAATCGAACGGGGTTTGCCGCTTCGGAGATCCCCTTGGCTACAGCAGTCAACGTCAGTGCCACCAACAACGCCGAGATCGACGGCCTGCTGTCAGGATATAAATGGTCCGGCACGATCACCTACAGCTTTCCGGACGCTGCAAGCGACTACCCCAATCCCTATAGCGGCGGCAGCGGTGAGCCGACGACCTCGGGTTTTGCCCCGGCGCCGAGCCAGATGCAGGCCGGGATCAATTACGCGATTGGACTGATCCTCGGCTACACCAACGCCAACATCCAGTACGCCGGAACGAACGGCGCCGACATCATGGTCGCGCAGTCGCCGGCGGCCAATCCGACATCCTACGCCTATTACCCCGGCAACTACGCGCCCGGCGGCGACGTGTGGTTCGGAACCGCCTACAACTATTCGCAGGCGGCGCTCGGCAATTACTATTTTACGACTGCGTTGCACGAGCTCGGACACGCCCTTGGCCTGAAGCACAGTCAGGAAGCCGGCGGCCCCGCCAATGTCGCGGTGCCGAGCGCGCATGACGACAGCGAATACACCGTCATGAGCTATCGCAGCTATGTCGGTGCTTCCACAACGAGCGGCTATACCAACGAAGCCTATGGGTATCCGCAGACCTATATGGCCAACGATATTCTCGCGCTGCAGACGATGTACGGCGCGAACTACACCACCCAGGGCGGGACCACCGTCTATACATGGAGCCCGACCACCGGGCAGGAGTTCATCAACGGCGCTGGCCAGCCGGCCGACAATGGCGGTGCCGGTGGCTCGGCCAATCGCATCTACGAGACGATCTGGGATGGTGGCGGCGTCGATACCTACGACCTGTCAAACTACACGACGAACTTGAGCATCAACCTTAATCCAGGTGCGTCGTCTCTGTTCTCGTCGGTTCAACTCGCCAATCTCGGCAACGGCCATTACGCGGGCAACGTCTACAATGCCTATCTCTACAACAACGACGCGCGTTCCTACATCGACAACGCCATCGGCGGCGCCGGCAACGACACGATCATCGGCAATGCCATCGCCAACGCACTGACGGGCGGTTCCGGCAACGATACGCTGACCGGCGGCGGCGGCAACGACACGATTATCGGCGGCGCGGGCACGGATACGGCGGTGTATTCGGGCACCAAGGCGAATTACGCCGTCTCGTACAATTCGGTAACCCGGACCTTCACGATCGCCGATCAGCGTTCCGGCACCCCGGATGGCACTGACACGGTGACGGGTACAGAATCTTTTCGGTTCGCCGACGGCAGCATTGCTAGCGCCAGCCTGATCAACGCTACGATCGAAGCGGTCGGGTCGACCAGTTTGGTGCAGACGGGAGACAATTTCTACCTGGACAATATCAGTACTGGCAGCGGGCCCGTCCTGAAGATTGCCGGCTCACCCGTCAGCGCCAATGCATATGGTACTTGGGCGCCAATCGCAGCCGAGCAGACCGCCAGCGGATATGATGTGGCCTGGAAGGACTCGCTGACCGGTCACTACACGGCGTGGAGTGTGGATGTCAGCGGCAATTATACTGACAATATCGTTCCCGAGGTGTCGGGGACGAACGCGTCGTTTGAGTCGCTCGAGGCCACCTTCCACCAAGACCTCAATGGGGACGGTACCATCGGTGTTCCCACCACTATCATTGAGGCGCAGGGCTCCACCAAGCTGACGCAGACGGGAGACAATTTCTACCTGGACAATATCAGTACTGGCAGCGGGCCCGTCCTGAAGATTGCCGGCTCACCCGTCAGCGCCAATGCGTATGGTACTTGGGCGCCAATCGCAGCCGAGCAGACCGCCAGCGGATATGATGTGGCCTGGAAGGACTCGCTGACCGGTCACTACACGGCGTGGAGTGTGGATGTCAGCGGCACTTATACTGACAATATCGTTCCCGAGGTGTCGGGGACGAACGCGTCGTTTAAGTCGCTCGAGGCCACCTTCCACCAAGACCTCAATGGGGACGGTACCATCGGTGTTCCCACCACTATCATTGAGGCGCAGGGCTCCACCAGGCTGACGCAGACGGGAGACAATTTCTACCTGGACAATATCAGTACTGGCAGCGGGCCCGTCCTGAAGATTGCCGGCTCACCCGTCAGCGCCAATGCATATGGTACTTGGGCGCCAATCGCAGCCGAGCAGACCGCCAGCGGATATGATGTGGCCTGGAAGGACTCGCTGACCGGTCACTACACGGCGTGGAGTGTGGATGTCAGCGGCAATTATACTGACAATATCGTTCCCGAGGTGTCGGGGACGAACGCGTCGTTTGAGTCGCTCGAGGCCACCTTCCACCAAGACCTCAATGGGGACGGTACCATCGGTGTTCCCACCACTATCATTGAGGCGCAGGGCTCCACCAAGCTGACGCAGACGGGAGACAATTTCTACCTGGACAATATCAGTACTGGCAGCGGGCCCGTCCTGAAGATTGCCGGCTCACCCGTCAGCGCCAATGCGTATGGTACTTGGGCGCCAATCGCAGCCGAGCAGACCGCCAGCGGATATGATGTGGCCTGGAAGGACTCGCTGACCGGTCACTACACGGCGTGGAGTGTGGATGTCAGCGGCACTTATACTGACAATATCGTTCCCGAGGTGTCGGGGACGAACGCGTCGTTTAAGTCGCTCGAGGCCACCTTCCACCAAGACCTCAATGCGGACGGTACCATCGGTGTTCCGCCAGCGGGGGCCACAGCCGACGGGCCATCTGCAGCGGCGTATCTCCTGGCACACTTTTTGATCTACTGAAGAGTGCAATCCGCGCTGATCGATGCGTGCGGGAATGAAGATGCGTAGACTTCTTCGCGTGCCTCGGCGATCTATCGTCATATAACGGTGGGGGACGTAACGCCTGCTGCAGGCCTGCCTGCGGATGGCGGCGGCTCGCCTATGCCGTCTGGCCGGATCCGTCGCCTCCTCCGTACGCGCCCGCTCGCCGCCGGGTGCGAGCGGCTTGAGCAAGCAGTCGAAATGGCCCGGATTAGCCTAGGGACGGCGTCCGCGCCTATCGACATTCCGCCTGCTGCCTGCTAGCCCGATCCGCAACTTGGGAGGACCCTGATCGACGCGCGTTTGCAAGGGTCTGGCGGGAAAGGCCCCGGGGTGCCTGGCATGACGTTGAGAAAAACACCGCCAGATCTGCTGGGGAATTCCGCCTGGAATGCGATGGCCTTCGTGGTAGCCGTGGTGCTGAACCTGGCCATCCTGCCTTTCGTGATCACCCATCTCGGCCTCGCGGCATTCGGTGTCGCGGGTCTTGTCACCGCATGCATTGCGCCGGCACTGGTGTTCAGCAACGCGCTCGGGCTGTCGACGTCGCGCGAGCTTGCACAGCGACTGGAGTCATCCGACCGCGACGACGCGCGACGCCTGTTCGCGACCTCGGCCATGCTCGCCGTCGGCGCGGGCGGGCCGATCGCCATTTTCCTTTTGGTGGCCGGGACTCCGCTCGCGCGTCTCGGATTTCATCTGGCCGGTCCGGCCGCCGAGGATCTTTCGCTGGCGTTTGCGTTGGGCGGTATCGGCTGGTTGTGCCAATGTGTATCGGCGGTTTTCATTTCGTTGTTCACCGCGCGGCAAGACTATCGCCGGATTGCCTCGATCGGCATCGTCAGCACCGTGGTCTCGACACTTTCGATGCTCGTCCTGATCCCCGCCGCGCCATACGCATCGACATTCCTGGGTTGCCAGGCGCTGGGGTTGGCGGTCGGCCTGCTGCTGGCCCTGGCCTGGTGTAGCGGCCAAATGCGTCAGTGGCTGGCACCTCCAGCATTGCATCGCGAGGCGCTTGGCAGGCTGGTTCGGTTCGGCGGATGGCAGGTTGCTGCACAGAGCGGTGCGCTGCTTGCGGGACAGGCCGATCGATATCTGCTTGGCGCGCTACTGCAACCGCAGTTTGTCGGCTTCTACGGCGTTGCGCAGCGCCTGCAGGAGGCGACCTATATCGGTATCCTGAAGGTCGGCGAGATCCTGTTTCCCTTCTTCAGCACGCTGCAGGGGGAGAGCGACGACCGCAAGGTCGATCTGCTGTTCCGATCGTCGTGGATTCTCAACGTCCTGGCCGCAAGCGCGCTCGGCGGATTGATCCCCGTGGCCGGTCCGCTGCTGCATGTTTGGACCGGCGCCGAGGTCGCGGCCGAGGCTGCACAGGTTCTCGTCGTCCTATCGATTGCCGGGATCCTCGGATCGAGCGCGAACGTCTTCGGCTTTTACTTGCTGGCGCACGGGCGGTCGCGCTCCAACGCGCTCATCGCCTTGATCACGGGTGTCGTCATACTCGTAACCAGCGCCATCGCATTGCCACGCTTCGGATGGCAGGCCGCGGGCTGGAGCGCATGCGCCGGAATGATCGCGCAGATGGCGACCATTGTCTTCCTGTTGCGCCGGAGTTTTGACCTCGCCGGCATGTGGTCACGCATCGTGCATTGCGTGCTGATGCCGCTCGGCATCGGCATCGCGACGGCGCTGGCGGTGCGATACGGTCTCGACCGCGCGCCATTCCAGCCCGCGCCGTCCTGGTGGTCGGTGGGCGCTGTTTCATCGGTGACGGCCGCGATCATTTTCGCAATCGCGGTTGCGGCGTCGCAATTGGGTCCGTATCGAAGGGCTTGCTGGCAGGATATTCGTTCGATCGTCGGTCGCTTCTTGCCCCTCAAGGCTGTCTAGGACATGTGCGGAATCGCAGGCATCGTAAATCTGGGTGGCAATGCGGTCGAACCGGCCGACATCTCGCGGCTGACCAGCCTGATCGCGCATCGTGGTCCGTTCGGCGAGGGGACCTGGTTCAGCGCAGACCGAAGCCTCGCCTTCGGCCATCGCCGCCTGGCGATCATCGATCCCGGCGAGGGGGGCTATCAGCCTATGCTGTCTGCGGACGGCCGCCATGTGATCGTGTTCAACGGCGAGATCTACAACTTCCTCGAGCTTCGCCGCGAACTCGAGGCGCAGGGCGCGGTGTTCCGCAGCCAATCCGATACCGAAGTGATCCTGGCCGCCTGGCAGGCCTGGCGGGAAGACATGCTGCTCCGGTTCAACGGCATGTGGGCCTTGGCGATCTTCGACACCAGCACCCGCGAGCTGTTTCTTGCGCGCGACCGCTTCGGTATCAAGCCGCTGCTCTATGCCGCGTCGCCGGAACGATTCATCTTCGCCTCCGAGCAACGGGCGCTGGTGCGGAGCGGACTGATCGATACTTCCGTCGACATGGAGGTTGCACGCCGGCTGCTGCTCGATGCCTTCGGCATCGAAGGAAGCGAGCGAACCTTGTTTCGCCAGGTTCGCCGCCTGCAGGGCGGCCACTGCATGTGGCTTCGCCAGGGCAAGGTCAGTGTCAAGCGGTGGTGGCGGACCGTGGATCATCTGCCGCCGGTGCCGGCTACCGAAGCCGAGCGTGTCGCGCGCTTTCGCGAGCTGTTCCAGGATGCCGTGGCGCTGCGCATGCGCAGCGATGTCCCGATCGGAACATGCCTGTCGGGTGGCTTCGATTCGTCGGCCGTGATTTGCGCCATGGCGACGCACGAGAAGGAAGGCATGGGGTCGCGCGACAGCGCGGCATGGCGTCACGCCTTTGTTGCGACGTTCCCCGGCGCCTTGAACGACGAGAGGCCGATGGCCGAGGAGGCCGCCGTCTGGGCCAACGTTGCGCCAACTTTTCTCGAAATCGGACAGGCCGATGCGCTGACGGACCTCGATCGGATTCTCGACGATCTCGATGACGTCTACATCGCGTTGCCCAGCGCCATATGGCTGCTCTATCGGCGATTGACCCAAAACAACGTGACGGTGTCACTCGACGGCCACGGAGCTGACGAGCTGATGGGCGGCTATTTGCAGGAAGGACAAGCGCGCGCATTTCAAATACGGAACGCGGCAGAGGACCTCGCGTCGCGTTCGAAACTGGCCCGGCGTTGTGTGGATGTCCTGCGTGCGTTGGCCCTCAAGCGGAAGGGCGTGTATTTTCTGCGCGGTGGCCTGCGCAATCTTCCCGCCCCGCTCCCGTTGATAGCGGAGGACGATGTGCTGCCGCGTGAATGGGGTGGCTTGAACAAGCGCCTGTATCGGATGTTTCACAGCACGGTGCTGCCCACCATCCTGCGCAACTTCGATCGCCTTTCGATGGCGCACGGCGTCGAAGTCCGTATGCCCTTCATGGATTGGCGGCTGGTGACCTATACGATGGCGCTTCCCGAAAGCAGCAAATCGGCAGACGGCTATACCAAGGCTGTTGCACGGCGGGCGATGGCCAATTTGATGCCGGAGTCCATTCGCACGGCGCGCCGCAAGGTCGGCTTCAATTCGCCGATGCCGGAATGGTTGAACGGACCGCTGGCCGGCTGGACGGCTGACCTGCTGGACAGGAATGTGCCGGCGTTTGCGGAACTGGTGGATGAAGCGGGTCTGCGCGCGGCGGTCAGCCGTTTGACAGCGTCGAAGTCCTGGGATTGGGAGTCGGTCGGGCGGATCTGGCCGTATCTGAACATGAAATGGATGTTGGCGAGGTACGTATAAGCAATGCGTCTGTTCCAAAATAGCTGTTTCTATCCATCCTACCTGCCGCGGTTGAACCAGCTCGCGGCAAAGGCCGTTAGCTTCGAAGAGCGACGCCGGGTGTTTCTCAACGATCGCTTCGGTGCCATGCATTTTCTGAAACCGGTGCTCGATGGATCGCCGGAGGCCTTCTTCACCAATGGGGATGACGAGGTCCTGCAGCGCCGCTGGGCGCGCGAGCAGGGCATGTCGGGCGAGCCGACGCTCGAGGCAATCCTGCTCGCGCAGATCGAGCATCACGCCACCGAGGTGTTCTACAATCTCGATCCCGTGCGCTACCCGAGCGCATTCGTTGCCAAGCTGCCGGGTTGCGTCAAGAAGACGTTGTGCTGGCGTGGCGCGCCGTCGGGAAATGCTGACTTTACGGCCTACGGTGCCGTGCTTGCAAACTTTCCCTCTATGCTCGACATGTGGCGCCGGAAGGGATGCCGGGCCGAGGTATTTTACCCGGCGCATGATCCGGTGATGGACGAGTACGGTCACGGAGAACGTCCAATCGACGTCCTCTTCGTCGGCGGTTATTCACGACATCATCGGGAGCGTGCAAAGACGCTAGAGCGAGTCGCGGGCCTAGCCGACAGCCATGATGTCGTATTTTGTCTAGACGCATCGCGCCTGACTAAGCTCGCCGAGAGCGCGATCGGACGATTGCTCCCCCTGCGAAATCACCGGCGTCCCGATGCGATCGCAGCTATTGCTCGGCCGCCGGTATTCGGGAGAGCGCTCTACGAACTGATTGGTTCATCCAAGATCGCGCTTAATGGCTCGATTGATATGGCGGGCGAAGATCGCGGCAACATGCGCTGCTTCGAGTCGATGGGGTGCGGTGCATTGCTCGTATCCGACGCCGGAAGATATATTGACGGCATGCAGGCTGGGACCACGATCGAAACGTACGATACCCCAGAGCAGGCTGCTGAAGTGATCTCGCAGAATCTGCAGGATTGGCCGAGATCGGCCGAGATCGCAGCGCTGGGTCGGGCACGCATCCGTGACATTTACCACAAGGATATGCAGTGGGAACTGTTCGGGAACATCGTAGGACGCCTTTGAACACGCGGTCGTTCTGTGGGAGGTGTCAAATGAGAATCCGGGCACGTCGGATTTTGGTACGTGAGAGGATGCGCTGATGTCCAGCCTTTCCACGCTGGTGCGCTGGTGCGCGCGCGCCATCGACGGCCTCAACTTGCACTACATCGCTCAGCGCCTGATCGGGCGGGCGACCTGCCGCTTGCAACCGGGAGCATTCTTGGCCCATTGCGCGCGGATCAGGAATGCGCTCGGCAATAGTGACAATATTGTCATTGGTAGCCATTCGCACGTCAGGGGCGAATTGATGATCCTCGGTCACGGCGGTCGGATCACGATCGGAGAATGGTGCTATGTCGGAGTTGGCACGCGCATTTGGTCGGGCGCCTCGATCGACATCGGTAATCGCGTCCTGATCTCGCATTCCGTCAACATTTTCGATAATCTATCGCATCCGATCCGAGCTGCTGAGCGGCACGAACAGGCGAAGCAGATTTTCTCTACCGGTCACCCAAGGCAGCTTTCTCTCGACGACCGCCCGATCAAGATTTGCGATGATGCGTGGATCGGTGCTTGCGCCATGATTATGCGCGGCGTGACCATTGGTGAGGGTGGGATTGTCGCCGCTGGTGCTGTAGTAACCAAGGATGTTCCGGCATATTCCATCGTAGCAGGCAATCCTGCGACGACCGTCAGGGAATTGTCGCCGGACGAGCGATGAGGGAGCGTATGGCAGTATTGATATTGTGCTTGCGAGCCAAGCGAGCGTCTCGTTGGCAAGAGTCAAGGTAGCATTCATGTCCACGTGGATTACCGGTGCGAACGGATTCATAGGTCGTCATCTCGTTCGCGAGTTGGCGAGCGCCGGGCATGCGGTCCATGGCGTCGGTCACGGTGCGCTCGATCCGGCCCAGGCACACGCCCTCGGTTTGCAGACCTGGATCAATGGCGAAGTTGACGCGGCCAATCTGAATGCGCTCGCCGCCTTGCACGGCCTGCCGTCGCACGTCTTCCATCTGGCGGGCGGGTCGTCGGTCGGGCTGTCGATCGCGCGCCCGTTCGAGGATTTTTCGCGGACCGTGACGAGCACGGCGCGGCTGCTCGAATGGCTTCGAAGTTTTGCGCCCAGCAGCCGGCTGATCGTGGTCTCGAGCGCCGCCGTCTACGGCGCCGATCACACAGGTCCGATTCCCGAGAGCGCGGCGCTTCTGCCAATGTCGCCCTATGGACACCACAAGCTGGTGATGGAACAGTTGTGCCAAAGCTACGTCCAGAGCTTCGGCATTCACTGCATGGTCGTGCGGCTGTTCTCTGTCTACGGTCCCGACCTTCGCAAGCAACTGCTCTGGGATATCTGCTCTCGGCTGGGGAGTGAGGTGGAAACGTTGAACCTCGGAGGGACGGGCGCCGAGATCAGGGATTGGACCGACGTTCGTGACGTCGTTCGCTTGCTGGCGCGCGTCGCGCAAGCGGAGTGGCAGGATGATTTTGGCGCAATCAATGGCGGTTCGGGACGCGGCGTGAGCGTGGCCGATATTGCCGAGGGACTGATCAGGCATTGGGACAGCAAAACGGTCGTGCGCTTTTCCGGCGTCGCGCGGCCAGGGGACCCGACGAGCTTGCTGGCGGACAACGGGCGCGTGCTCGACATGAATTTCGATTGGCGTATCCCGCTGGAGCGCGGTCTGGCCGACTACGTCGAATGGTTCAGGAGCCAAGCTCGTGCTTGAGCGCGCGCCGCTGCGGATTGCATTCACCAACATCCCACGTCGGCTATGGGCGGGTGGCTACAACTATCAACGCAATCTGTTCGAGGTGCTCAACCGGCATTCTCCGGGGACGGTGACACCCGTGCTGTTTGCCGGAACGGCGGACGAAGCCGAGGAGATCGCGGTGCTGGCCGGCATTCCCGGCGTTGAGGTCGTGCGCTCGCCGGTGTTCGATCACCCCGCGGCCGGTCTTGCCCGCGCGACGGACCTCGCCCGCGCGATGGTCCTTGGTTTGGATGCACCTGCCGCCGTCGCGTGCAAGGCCAGCAGGATCGACATGGTGTTCGAATCCGCGCGCTTCTTTGGCTGGCGCCTGCCATTTCCGGCGGTCGCATGGTTTCCGGATTTCCAGCATCGACTACTCCCGCATCTGTTCTCCAGGAGTGCATATTGGCGGCGTGACCTCGGGTTTCGGGTTCAGATCGCATCGGGCCGGCACATCATGCTGAGCAGCGCCACGGCACTCAGCGATTTCAAGAAGTTCTATCCCGGCAATTCGAACGGCGTCTCGGTCGTCCGGTTTGCCACCGAGCCGCCCGCCGGTTTGCTCGCCACGCAGCCGTCCGACGTGATTGCGCATTATGGTCTTCCGTCACGGTATTTTTATCTGCCAAACCAGTTCTGGCGGCACAAAAATCATCAGGTCGTGGTCGATGCGCTTAATCTGCTGAAATGTCGGGGGCTGGACGTCGTCGTCGCGGCATCCGGCAGTACGGACTTCCGTGAATCCGGTCTCTTCGAGAGGACCATGACGGAGGTCCGGTCGCGCGGTCTCGAGATGAACTTCAAGCATCTCGGAATGGTCCCGCTGGATCACGTCTACGCCCTCCTGCGCGCATCGATGGCCCTCATCAATCCTTCGGAGTGCGAGGGGTGGAGCACCACTGTCGAGGAAGCGAAGGCGTTTGGTGTCCCGATGATCCTGTCCGACATCGATGTTCATCGCGAACAGACCGGGGGCGGCGCGCGATATTTCGGCATCCACGACTCCAAGTCGCTGGCGGATCACCTGACGGAGGTCGCACAATCATCCGATCATGCGACCATCCGGAACCTTTTGCCGAATCTCGAGGATCGCGTGAAGGCGTTCGTTGCGGATTTCGTCCGACTGACTGGGGACGTGATGCAAACCGCGGAAATTCGCTAGTCAGGGAGGCCGGGCCGCTCAAAGATGTTTCGTGGCACCACGTACCAGAGCAGGAAGAGTAGCGCGGTGCCGTGGGTCACCATGGTGACCGTGAGCGGGGTATTGAGCAGGACATGCGGTAGGGTGCCGCTGGAGATCAACACTAAACGCTGCGGCAATCCTGCCGAGGCACGGTTGCCCAGGGCCAGAATGAAACCCGACGCAAGCGCCGTCAGCGGTGCAAGATAAGGTCCGACCGAGGCGACACCCTCCGTCGCGAACAGGGACGCGTTGAGCATGCCGAACCCGTATGTATCCTGCATCACGACCGACAGCTGATCCTGGTAAGCGCAAGACATGACCGCATTTAACACTGAGATCTGGCAGAACCAGGTCAGCGGATGACTGGCGAAGAAATGGTTGTAGATGTCGAGCGCGCTGGATGGCGTGGCCATCATCCGGATGTTGACCACATCGAAGTACTTGGCAAGAGGGTCGTGGAGGACGTAGTCCGCCAAGACCAAGGCGGCGACGCCGAGCAGCATCGGAACGAAGAGCGATGTGATGGCCGAGGTTCTTGCGTTCAAAGATCGTGACAGTACGGCAAGCACGATCAGCCAGGCTGACGTGAAGAACGAGAATTTCGTCAGCGTGATCGGATAGAAAGACAGGAGCAGGATCAACACGAGGCCGGCGCGCCAGCGATAGCCGAGCAGCCAGTAGCAGGCGAAGGCGAACGGCAGCAGCGTGCTGGAGACCCAGCCGATGAGATATCGCACCACTCCAGGAAATTGCAGCGCGCCGCGGTAGTCGTAGATCTCTGCGATGGCGACCACACGGAAATTATAAGTCGAGGCGACGGCAATGGTGCCGATGGAGATCGCCAAAATAGCCGTGAGCAGATGCTCGAAGGTGGTATTTGACAGCACGACGAGTTGGCGGAACGGCGCCCGGACGAACAGAATGGGCAGCAGGAAGAGCACCAGCGAGAACGCTGCCGAACATCCCGCGAGCAATCGCTCGTAGCTGTATTCGGAGAAGACGTCGATCCACAGGAAGCCCAGGATCATCGTGTAGCAATAAAAACCGACGAAATAACCGAAGCTGAAGCGGGCGGCGGTGAACAGCAGCGAGACCACGGAAAAGGCGGCCGCAATGCCGACCGCCATCCAGACACGCTCGCCGCTGAAGTGGATATACGACTGCAAGGTTGCGACCTTGATCAGCGACAGGCAGGTGACGGCACTGTGCAGCAGCAGCATGATCGCTACTGCAGTCCTGGAATCCATCCGCGATCGCACATTCTGGATGTCGCACAATGCGCTCATGGAGGACAGGCTCGCTTGCGGCCGACGTAAGTTGCGGGCTGGATCAAGCTAGCTCGAGCGTACGCTTGAAATAGGCGATCGTCTCTTTGAGCCCGTCCTCGAGCGCGACCTTCGGCTCCCAGTCCAGTGCCGCCTTTGCCTTGGTGAGGTCGGGCTGGCGCTGGCGCGGATCGTCCTGGGGCAGCGGCTGGAAGATCAGTTGCGAGCGCGAGCCGGTGAGCTTGATCACCTTCTCGGCGAGCTCGCGGATGGTGAATTCCGAATTGTTGCCGATGTTGATCGGTCCGGTGATGTTCTTGCCGGTCGCCATCAGCCGCATGATGGCTTCGACGAGATCGTCGACATAGCAGAACGAGCGGGTCTGCCCGCCGTCGCCGAACACTGTGATTGGCTCGCCCTTGAGCGCCTGGACGATGAAGGACGACACCACGCGCCCGTCATTGGGCTGCATGCGCGGGCCGTAGGTGTTGAAAATGCGCGCGACCTTGATCGGCAGGCCGTGTTGGCGCCAATAGTCGAAGAACAGGGTTTCGGCGCAGCGCTTGCCTTCGTCGTAGCAGGAGCGGATGCCGATCGGGTTGACATTGCCCCAATAGTCCTCGGTCTGGGGATGGATCAGCGGGTCGCCATAGACCTCGCTGGTCGAGGCCTGGAAGATGCGAGCCTTCAGCCGCTTGGCAAGACCCAGCATGTTGATGGCGCCGTGCACCGAGGTCTTGGTGGTCTGCACGGGGTCGCGCTGGTAGTGGATCGGCGAGGCCGGGCAGGCCAGGTTGAAGATCGCATCGACCTCGATGTAGAGCGGGAAGGTGACGTCGTGCCGGACCGCCTCGAACAGGGGATTTGCGATCAGATGGGAGATATTGCGCCGGCTGCCGGTGAAGTAATTGTCCACGGACACCACCTCGGCCCCCGCATCGAGCAGTCGCTCGCAAAGGTGCGATCCGATGAAGCCGGCGCCCCCCGTCACGAGGATGCGGCTGGTCTTGTAGCTTTCAAACGACATTATCGGTTCCAGATTACCCGGCGGCGGAGCGGCCCAACGAGTGGTATCGACAACAGCTTGGCTCGCCAATAGCCAAATGCCGCCTGAGATTACGGTATTATAGTACCCTCGTTTGACTATGTCTGGCATGGTCGTCGATCATTTTGTGGGGCGCGTTAGAATTCCCGCCGCTTCAGCCAGGCGCGGGCGCCCCAATGGCCGAAGCACCAAGCCGATTTGAGCAGAGGCAGCTGCTCGACGTTGCGGTAGATGTTCCAGACCCATTTGGCGGACCGCCCCGGGCGGCTGGAGACGGACGAACCCCTGACGCGGTATCTCGCGAGGTCCTCGTTGAGGCCGTGCGCGATGCGGCCGGGCCTGAGGATGGAGAGCCACAGGCAGAAATCGTCATAGCCCTCGTTGGTTATGGCGACGGGCCCGGATATCTCGCGGTCGACCAGCGCCGTTAGCGTTGCGATCGAGGTGTTCTTCAGGAGTTGAGCGTAGCTCAGCTGTGCCGGCACCTCGATCAATCGGCCGGAGATGGTGTTGGCCTCGTCGATGCGGCGGAACGCGGTGTAGCTCAGCGCGGCGCGCTTCTCGCGGGCAAAGGCGAGCTGACGCTCGAGCTTGGGGGGCAACCAGAGATCGTCGCTGTCGAGGAAGGCGAGATAGCGGCCCTGCGCCTGGTCGATCGAGGCCTGGCGCGCCAGCGCCGGGCCGCCGTTCTTAGGCATCCGGATCAGCTTGACCCGGGGGTCGCGCGCGCCGATCTCCGCAATGATCGCAGGCGTGCGATCGGTTGAGCAATCGTCGGCGATCAGGAGCTCCCAGTCGCCAAAGGTCTGGGCCTGCACCGAATCGATGCTTTCCTCGATGAAGCGCTCGACATTCCAGGACGGGGTGATGATGGAGACGAGGGGCATCGCGTGTTCCGTTCAATCCGTATCGGCGGTCTCGACGACCGCCGTACGCAACGAGGCTGCGAAGGTATCGAGCAGCTTGGGGTCGCTGATATAGAGCTCGCCCGGAAACGACCGTCGCCAGGCGGCCTCGAAATAGGGCGCGCTGTTGGCCGGATCGAACGGGCCGGCTTGCAGCGCCTCGCGCAGGCGCGCCGGCACGTCGCGCAGGCGGTCGGCCGCGGTGATCAGAGGGCAGGAGCTGTAGAAGGCATCGCCCATCACCACGACCGGCTTGCCGAGCAGCAAGGCCTCCGCGCCGGACTTGCTGTTGACGGAGATGATCGCGTCGGCGCGGTTCAGCACGGTGTAATTGTTGGTCTGCGGCGGCAGCAGCACAAAATTATCGAAGCGGCGCGACAGCTCAAACAAGCGGTCGGCCGCGATCGCGCCGATCTGGGCGGGATGTTCCTTGACCACGAGCACATGCGAATCCGGAATCGTGCGCAGCAGGAAGTCGACGGTCGCGACCTGATCGAGATAGTCCGGCGAGCGCAGCGTCAGCGCCATGTCGGCCGGCACGTGGAAGGGGTAGTAGACGAAGCGCGTGTCCGGAATCGGTCGATAGAGTCTTTTCAGCCGTGTCGCATTGACGGCCATTGCGGCGTGCACGCGGGCGTGGCGCAGATTGTGCCCGAACTCCTGGTGCTTGCCGAGCGCGAACTGATCCCAGAGCTTTTCGACAAGGCGTCGCGAGTTGCGCACGTTGATCACCTTCTTGAAGGCGGCCGAATAGTGATGCTGGTCCTTCTTGGGGATGACGATGGCCTGCTGCTTGAGGGTGTCGTCGAGATAGGCGCGCACCTCGGGCGAGACCGCGTCGGCGGGCGTGGCCATCACCTGCGGCGCGGCAAGACTGTCCGGCGTGAAATACATCCGTCCGCGGAAGAACGACGGCTCGATGAACCAGTTGCGGATGCCGCGGCGTTTGGCGGCGTAGAAGCTCGCGATCACGGAGAGAAAGCCGCCGAGCTCCTGCACCACCACCGCGCGCTTGCCTTCCGCTTCGAGCCGGTCGAGCAACGCCTCCATGGCGTTGGCATAGATCGTGAAACGTCGGCGCAGCGCGGTCGTGTCGCGGATGCCGAAAGTGAAGCGCTCGTGGCTGAACAGGAAATTGCTGCCGTCGAGCCCGTAACTTGCGATGCGCGCGTCGAAAGCCTGCGCGTCGCCGGGCGAGGCGCCGGTCTTGAGGCCGTCGCGGTACATGTTCGTGACCGGCACGCCTGCGGCCGCCGATATCTCGGCGCTGCGATCGTCGAAGGCGAGCAGCTCGACCTCCCAACCTGTCGCGCGCAAGCGTTGCGCCACCGGAACCCAGAACCGGGTCTGGTACTCCGCGAGCGTCGTGATCAGGATGGTTTTTGTAAAACTCATGCTTCTGGCTGGGTTGCTTGGTTGCGAAGTCCGCATATAGAAGCCTGCGCGATAGCTCAAGGGCGGATTGGAGTGAGTTCCCGTGCTGAATTGTGGCAGCTGGCGGCCAGGTCAGGTACCTTGGCGACGGAAACGGAGAGGTCAACCAGGTTCATGAAGTGCATGCAGCAAACCGTTGTTCGCGTCGATGCATCGGTCCAGATGGGCATGGGCCACCTGACACGATGCCTCACGCTGGCGAACGCGCTTGCCGAAGGCGGAATAAGATCATGCTTTCTCCTGCGCGGCCACGCCGCGGGACTTGCCTCACTTGTTGAAGGCAACCGACACGCGGTACGGCTGCTGCCTGATCCGCGGGCAGCGATCAGCGCGGAAATGACCGGCGCCGGCAGCGGCTATGCCCATTGGCTGCCGACGACATGGCAAAGGGACGCAGAGCAGACGTGCCAGGCTATGGATGAGATCGGCTCGGCCGATTGGCTCATTGTCGATCACTACGCCCTCGACGCCCGCTGGGAGAACGCATGCCGCCGCGACGGTTTGAGAATTCTTGCAATTGACGATCTGGCCGATCGCTCGCACGACTGCGACATTCTGCTCGATCAGAACCTTGTCTTGCAGATGGACACGCGCTATCGCGACAGGGTGTCGGAGGCCTGCGTGCAGCTGTTTGGACCGCGATACGCGTTGCTGCGACCTGAATTCGCCGAGCAGCGTCGCTTGTCGACCGGCCGCAGCGGCGAGATCGGACGCATTCTGGTGTGCTACGGCGGCTCTGACCCGACCAATGAGACGGCCAAGGCGGTGCAGGCGATCGCGAGCCTTGCGAGTCCACGGATGGCTGTGGACGTCGTCATCGGTCATAGCAATCCGCATGCAGAGTCGATCATGCGAATTTGCAGCGCGTTGCCGCACGCTGAGGTGCACCGGGGTGCAAACAACCTTGCCGAGCTGATGCGGCGGGCAGATCTTTCGATCGGGGCGGGCGGTGTGATGAGCTGGGAACGCTGCTGCCTGGGCCTGCCCTCCGTGGTGGTCGATATTGCCGCAAATCAGGTTGGTGCGCTGACGGCGCTGGCCGAGGCGGGTGCCGCGCTCTATCTGGGGTCGGCCGCCTCTGTCACCGCAGAAACGCTTGCCGACGCCATTCGCTCGCTGCGGGCCGATTCGGCCCGCGCAAGGGCGCTTGCAGAGGCTGCCTTTGCGCTTGCGGATGGTGAGGGGCGGAACCGGGTTGCCGCCCGCATGAGCGAATAACCCCTTGATTCTGAGCCGAAAATCCTTCCCAACGGCTTGCCGTTCGGGAAAAGCCGACGTTCCCGGCGGAAGTGACAGCTATTTGGCGCTCGGCGGGGCTTTCGTGCTAAACGCTGGGCGAAACTTGGTAAACTCGTGGTTCGGCCCGTCGATTCAACATGAAGATTTCGATCCTTTGCTCCAGCGAGTTGCACCCGATCTATCCCCATCTACGGCATTGGGCGATGCTCACGGGCGCAGCACACGACGTCGAGCTCGTGCAGAAGAAGGCCGATCTCTCGGGCGGGGACATCCTGTTTCTGATCTCGTGTCATGAGATCATCTCGGCACAGGATCGCGCGAAATACGGGACGAGTCTCGTGATCCATGCGAGCGATCTTCCGCAGGGGCGCGGCTGGTCGCCCCACATCTGGCAGATCCTCGACGGGAAGAGTGATATCGTTGTTTCTCTTTTGGAGGCCGAGGACCAGGTCGATACAGGGGCCCTATGGGCGCAGCGCCACATGATCCTCGAAGGCCATGAATTATATGATGAGATCAATGCGAAGCTGTTTGCGATCGAACTCGATCTCATGAGCGACGCCTTGGCGAGCATCGGCCAAAAGGCGCCGGCGCCTCAGGATGATCGGGCGCCGACCTACTACCCTCGGCGTTCACCGGAGGACTCGAGGCTGGATCCCGGTCGGCCGCTCGCCGAGCAATTCGATCTTCTCCGGGTAGCCGATCCCGAGCGCTTTCCCGCGTTCTTCGAGCTTCGCGGTCATCGCTATCTGGTGCGCATCGAAAAGGCTGGAGCAAACGATGACTGACACGATCACCATCTCTGGGCGTTCGATTGGCAAGTCTCATGAGCCGTTCATCATTGCGGAGATGTCGGGCAACCACAATCAGTCGCTTGATCGGGCGTTGGCTATCGTCGATGCGGCAGCCAAGGCAGGCGCTCACGCTCTCAAGCTGCAGACATATACGGCCGACACGATGACGCTCGAACTCGCGCGCGACGAGTTCTTCATCGATGATCCAAGCAGCCTGTGGAAAGGCCGTTCGCTGCACGAGCTCTACCAACAGGCCTATACGCCCTGGGACTGGCACGGACCGCTCTTCGAGCGCGCGCGCTCGCTCGGCATGATTCCGTTTTCGACGCCGTTCGATGCCACCGCCGTCGAGTTTCTCGAAGGCCTCGGCGTAGACTGTTACAAGATCGCGTCGTTCGAGAACACGGATTTGCCGCTCATTCGCAGGGTTGCGGCGACAGGCAAGCCCATGATCATCTCGACGGGTATGGCCACGGTGGCTGATCTCGACGAGACGGTGCGGGCGGCGAGAGCGGGGGGCTGCAAGCAGCTCGTCTTGTTGAAATGCACGAGCACCTATCCGGCCACCCCCTCCGATACCAATTTGCTGACGATCCCTCACATGCGGTCGCTCTTCGGTTGCGAAGTCGGGCTTTCTGACCACACGTTCGGGATCGGCGCATCGGTGGCAAGCGTTGCACTCGGAGCCACCGTGATCGAGAAGCACTTTACGCTTGCTCGTGCCGATGGCGGCGTCGATTCAACATTCTCGATGGAGCCCGAAGAGATGGCGGCCCTTGTGGTCGAGACCAAGCGTGCCTGGCTTGCCCTTGGTCAGGTGTATTATGGTCTGACCGAGAAAGAGAGCAAATCGCTCGTGTTCCGTCGCTCGCTCTATGTGGCGGAGGATCTCGCCCCCGGTGACGTGTTGACAGAAAAGAACCTCCGGATTGTCCGGCCTGGCCTCGGCCTGCCGCCGAAATATTTCGAGATATTGCTCGGCAAACGCGTCGGGCGGCCGATACGCCGCGGCACGCCCATGAGTTGGGATCTTCTCTCGTCCGAGGACGATGCCGTTCCAGCATCGCAAGGGATGTCGAGGAGCGCTCGTGGCTGACAAGCCGCATGTCTGTCTGGTCGTCGACAACCCGCTTCGGGACCTCGAGGGGATGGTGCTGCTCGCGCGTCAGCTGTCGACGCGCGGCGCGCGTGCCACGCTCGTGCCCATGTACGAGCAGGGATTCGACGTTCCGGCCTTGCGGCCCGATCTTGTGCTGGTGAACTACACCCGTCCCAACAACGCCGACCTGATCAAGTCCTACAAACGCGCCGGAATCCTCGTCGGCGTCCTTGATACGGAAGGGATCGGCGGCAAGAACGCGGACCAGTTTGCGAGCATGGTGAAGAGCGCGGGGTGCCCCGATCTTGTTGATCTCTACTGTGTCTGGGGACAGTCACAGTACGCAGCGTTCCTCCGGGAGGGCACGGTCGCGCAGGATATCCTGCACGCCACCGGTTGTCCGCGCTACGATTTCTGCGCGCCGCCCTGGCGCGCCGCGTTGCCGAAGCCGTCCGTCGGCTCGGGCTACGTTCTCATCAACACGAATTTCCCGACTGTGAACCCGCGCTTCTCCAGCAGTTCGTCTCACGAGGAGGAGTCGATGGTCAAGGCAGGCTTTTCGCGCGAATTCGCCCGTCAGTTCATCGCCGATGGCGCCCACGCTTACCGGAACACGTTGGAAATGGCTATTAAGCTCGCAAAGCACTTTTCCGACGTGGAGTTCGTGCTGCGGCCGCATCCTTTCGAGAACATCAACTCGTACGATGCGTTCGCCGCCTTGCCGAATGCAAAGGTGATCCAGAGCGGAACGTCGCTCGAATGGATCAGTGGCGCGCGTCTGCTCGTCCATCAGAACTGTTCTACCGCGATCGAGGCCACCATGCTGAACGTGGAGCCGCTGAGCATGGAATGGTTCAACACACCGGCCCTGCGCCTCGATGCGGCGACACGGGTCAGTCGCGGAGCAGCCGAACAGGCCGACATGCTCGAACTGGTTCGGCAGGGGCTGGAAGGTCGCATGCCGCCGCTACCCCCGGAGACGGGAGCATTTCGCCGTGAAATCATCAACGACCTCTATACCGCGGTGGACGGCGCGAGTTCTGCCCGCGTCTCCGATGCGGTCCTCGCCACCATCGCCGCCGCCGGGCGCGGCGAATTGGGGGCGCAGGCGTTGCCGTCGCCGTCCGTGCGCGGGTTAATGGCCAGTGCAGTTCGTCGAACGCTCGGGCACAGGGCAAGTTCGGTCCTGCGCCGGAGCTACAGCTCGACGGAAAGCGAGCGCCGTCGGGCCGGAAAGGTGTTCGATGTCGGGACAGTTAACGCGATATTGCAGCGTCTCGATGCAGCCTCAGTGGATCGCCAGCGGTTTGTCGCGCGACCGGCCACAAACGTCCGGACGCGACGCATGGTCAGCGGCGCGAGCCTGCAGCTTGCGGAAGCGAATTAACTCGTGCTGCGCCGCTTTCTGCATAACACTGCAATCTCGGCCGTCGCTTACGGCATTGCCGGCGTGCTGGGTCTGTTCGCGGTCGGGCTGATTGCGAAATCTTACGGCCTGGTCGTTCTCGGCTTGATCGTCCTGGTACGCGGCTTTCTTCCGAGCGGCTTTCTCACTCTGATCGATTTCGGCGTCTCCGAGATTACGACGCAGGCGGCTGCTCGTGGGCGGCTCGGCGATTGGTCCGCGGCCAGCGAGAGGATTTCGCTTCTGGCTCTGATCGCAGCCTTCGTCGGAGTCATCTCGGGCATCACGCTGTGGTTGGCGGCAACCGGGCTTGCGCTCGTCTTCAAGGTCGCGCCGGAACAGGTGGAGGCATTCGTATCGATCCTCCAGATCACTGCGCTCGTCCTTCCCATCGCCTTTATGGGGCTGGTGGCCGAAGGCGTACTCAAGGGCTTCGAGGAGTATGGCTGGCTCCGCCTGGCGGAAGTCGGGGGCAGTATCTTCTATGTCGCCTCTATCTATCTCGCCGTCTGGCGAAACGCTTCGTTTGAATGGATCGCCTACGCATATCTCGCAACCATAGCTGCGAAATATCTCATGCTGGCGCTGGTGGTCTATCTTGCGGTGCACCGCACGCCGTTGCGATTTTGCCCCTGGACGAGCTCAAGCCGGCAAGACATCGCAAGCCGCTGCTGGTTGATGTTCAACAACAGAATAGCAGGCTCCCTGCAGCAAAGCGTCGTTCCGCTGATCATTGGCGCACTTTATGGTCCCGCCGAGGTCGGCGTCTACGATCTGCTTACGCGCCTGCCACGTTTTCTAAAGACGACGATGAGTCCTCTCTACTCGGCGATCCTTCCGATCTCCACCCATCTCGATGAGAGCAGCGATGTCCGGCGAATCCAGCTGCTCGGGCGCAACGGCCTGGTGCTGCCCGCTGCGGTCATTATCCCCATTCTCGTCGTCGTAGCACTTTTCTCCGAAGAGATATTGAAGGTATGGGTCGGCCCGCAGCATGCGGATCAATGGCCGTGGCTTGCCTTGTCGCTGTTCATCCCTGCGGTAAGCGTCATGCTTGGTGCGGGCCAAACGGCGTTGATGGTGCGGTCGGATTTCCTTCGTATCAATACCCGGTTCCTCTATTTGCAGGTTCTGACGCAGTACGTCGTCACCGCCCTCACGCTGATCTGGTTGGGCGAACGCGCCTTCATCCTTGGCTGGGTGGTGTCCTACGTCCTGTTTGCGCCGCTCATCGCCCACCGCATGCTGTCTTTCATGAGCCTGCCGATTTCGTTGTTCTGGCAGCAGCTCGGCAGGCAGCTCGTCGTGGCGGCGATCCTTGCGGCAATGGCAGTCGGCTATAAGATGTACGCGACACCGACGACCTTGGCGGCCCTGTTCATCGTCGGGTCAGTCTGGTGCATCGCGGCGTGGCTATTGAGTGTTAGTCTCATACTCACACGAAGCGACCGTGCAATGGTTGGCAAGTTTGCCCGTGCGATGGCGCAGCGGTGAAGCATCCGGTGCCCCTTGGCCTCGTCAAGTTCCGGGCGGACACTCTGCGGTTGCTCGCGATTGGCGGATTTGCTAAGGCCAAATCGGCTGACTGAGCCCCATTGGGACCAGCGCGAATCTTATTTCCGGCAAGATCGAGGACGGCATAATGGGATTGATGTCCAGGGCGCTTTGGCACGTGAACCGATCGCCACTCCGTTGGGCGGTGAAGTCGGGCGTCAGCGCTTGGCACTTGGGCGAGAAGCAGAAGCGGCGACGCCAGGCCGAACTGCTGACTGTGTCCGCCCTCGAGAAAGCCAAGGCCGACGACTTGAACCGGAATGGTTATGCAGTCGTCACCGAGTTGATGGACCCTTCGATCCAGCAGACGTTCGCGGATGCCGGGGTGATGAGGTTGAGAGATATTGAGGGGCTCGAGGCGAAGCAGAGTTCGAATTGGAAGAAGTTCTGGGTGCGCCTGCTTGATGCGGAGATGCAGAACGGCCAGCTCAGTGCAGACAACATCTTCGTTCGGTACGCGATGCAGAGTTCGGTCGCCAACGTCATCTCGACCGCAATAGGTGAACTTCCCTGGCTCGACTACGTGCTGTTATCCTATTCCCGCCACACCGGCGAGAATCTGGCGTCATCTCAGCTCTGGCATCGCGATCATGACGACGTCCGGGTGATCAAGCTCTTCAGCTATCTGACCGACGTCGAGGACGACGCCGACGGTCCGTTCACGTTCCTGCCGAAGCAGTCGACGGACAAGTTCGGCTATCCCCTCCTAGGGAGCCATTTTTCTGACGAGCAGGTATTCAATAAAGTCCCGCGCGGCGACATCAAGGTGATGAAGGCGCCCCGGCTGACGTCCTTCATGGTGGACACGACCAGATGTCTGCACATGGGTAGCCGAATGGGCCCAGGGCATGGACGGCTTCTGTACACGGCGACATTCTTCTCCTTCCCGCGGATGTTCCCCGGCGCCAAGAACCGGCCGTTCTTCGCCACCCCGAACACCACCGACTTCCAGAAGCTCCTCCTGGGTCTGTGATGGAGAGGTTTCCTGATATCGTAATGGGCCTCCGAAAGAGCGTTCGGTGACATTCAGGCCTGCCATGAAGCTTGCTTCGCGACTGGAGCTGTCGAGGGCTTATGCCATCGACATTGCGCGCAGTCTTCGCCGGATCGCGTTTAAGAACATCCGCCGAACCCATGACATCGTCGACGCAGAGTATAACGCCGGGGAATGGGGCCGGATTCTCTCGGAGCGCGCGTGGCTTCGCGAAGGTTCGCTCGAGGATTTTCTGGTCGGGCATAACGACGCGCCACGTCTCGCCAAGGTCGACGGCCAGATCGTTCGAATTTCCACCAGCGACTACTATCGATACCGGCTGGGAGCGCTTTCGCAATTGATGTCGCGGCACGCCGGCGAAGCGACTTCGCTCCTCGAGCTTGGCGCAGGCTTCGGATACAATCTGTTCTCGCTTGGCCTCGACTCGCGCTGGAGCAGGCTGCGCGGTCTGGATATCGCTCCGAACGGCATCGAAGCCGGACGGCAGATTGCAGGCCATTTTCAGCTCGATAACCGGATCAGCTTCGGCCGCATCGACCTGACCGACCCTGCCGATGCCGCTTTCTCGGAGCTCGCGGGCGCGACGATCCTGACCTATTTCTGCATCGAACAGATACCGCACGCGGTCGAGGCCGTCGTGGATCATATCTTGAAGGCGCGCCCTGCGCGCGTCATCAACATTGAACCTGCGATCGACATATTGCGGCTTTCCGATCCCCGCGACATTGCGAGCCGAATCTACATCCGGTCCATGGATTACCAGACCCGGTTGTGGACGCTGCTCGACGAATTGGAGCGCAAGGGCCGCATTCGCGTGATCACAAGGGAGCGCATGAATTTCGCGCCCACGCTGCATAATGATGGATTACTCTATGCTTGGGAGCCGCTGAGAGATGCGTGCTAGCCCGGGGCAAGCTGGGGCTTGGGGGCGGCCGGCCTTGACGGGGGAAAGATGCAAGTCTCGTGGTTGAGCTTGGAAGGCCTGTTTCCGGCGATGCTCTGCATCATGGCTGCCGGTGTCATGCTTGTCGCCATGGGACGGATCGCGATAACCCGGCCCGGCCTTTTGCTGATCGTGTTCTTTTTCCTTTTCGCCTTCGCCTGGCGGCTTGTCTCGGTTCTCTATATTGACGTGTTCGGACCGATTTTCTCCGAGCAACTGGAAAGGGAGATCGGGCCCGGTCTCGCTGTCCTGCCGCTTGCAGCGTCCCAGGGGCTCGTAATCGCGGCGCTGCTCTTCTCTTTTCGTCCGCGACGCATGCGCGCTCTGTCGTCCGAATCCGTCGTCCGGCTCTCTGGCTTGCTCAAGGCGGGGCGATGGGATCTGTCTGACTTGGCGTTTTGCGTCGTTGGACTGTTTGTACTTGCGCTCTGGTTGGAATTGCTCGCGAGGGGGCCGATTCCTCTGTTCATCGGACTCGAGCGGTTCGACTATTCGCGATTGTATGGCGGACCTTTGCATCGACGTCTGCTGGAGTGGGGCCCGATGCTCGTGTTTCAGCTCGGCGTTCTCTTGGCGCTGCCCGCGTTGCACGGCAGGCCGCTAGATCGTCGGTTTGGAATGCTGCACGGTGCCCTGATGCTGTACTTGTTTGCGGTCGGGCATCGCTTTTCGTCGTTCTATCTCTATCTCTCTTTTTTCATGATCCCATTGGGAGCCGTCCTGATGGGGCGTCAGTCGACCGAACAACCCTCCTTCCTAAAGATGTTGCGGAGTTTCTGGCTGCCGGGCCTCGGGTTTCTTGCGTTGGTCGGAACTGCGCTGGTCTATTCCTACACCGTCGTTCGAGGCGCCGAAGTCGCTGAGATTCAGAGCAAGCTGGTGCAACGCATCCTCGTGCAGCAGGGCGAAATGTGGTGGGTGACATATACGCGCGTCTTTGTGCATTTCGACTGGAACTCCGGCCTAGCCGTTTTCAAACTGTTCGTTGCCCCGTTTGATCCGAACCGTAACTCGACCATGCAATTCCTAATGGAAATGGGGCTTCCGCTCGAGCGCGCCCAATTCATCCTCCAGCAAGGCTCGGCCTACACCGGCGGTTGGCCCGAAGTGCTCTTCGAATTGGGAGGGCCGGTCGAAGGTTTTTGTCTCGTCGCCATTTCCGCCATATTGTTTTCTGAGTTCATGTTCTTGCTGACGCGCTGCATTGTCGAGGAGCGCTATGTCACGTGCTTTTTCCTTACACCGATATTGTATGCGGTTTCGATCTTTCTTGTGTCGGGAATGGTCAATTCCTTTATCCAGTTCACTTTCATGGTGAAGTTGGCCTCTGCCGTTTTCGCATACGTTCTGGAAGACAGATGGCGACGGAGTTCGATCACGGCACGGTCGTCGGATTTCGACGACCGTGCCGCATGTAACGAGTTGGGACGGCAGCATGAGTGGGTTGGAGATGCGGATATCGGTCGTTGAGTATGTTGGCGAGCTCTCCACGTTTTTCGGTCGTTCCGTCCGGAAGCGGCTGATCGCGATTCTGTCGGGCACGTTGGTTGCGATGCTGATCGCATTCCTCGTTAGTCGAATGTTGCCCACGACCTACACCGCGACAGCCGATGTTCGCCTGGCTCGTGTTGACGGCGCGGACCTGATGACGCCGCAGGCTACGGCCACTCACATGAATTTGCGGGCGTTCCTGATCCGAGCTCTGGATGCCCCAGGCCTGGCGGAGGGCCGCGCCGACCGCGGCCGGGGCCTCATCCCGGACAGTTTCTACGCACGGCTGGGGACATCCAGTTCATTGACACTCATCGCGACGGCGGCGAGCGAGCAGCAGGCCCGCAATGCGCTGGAAGCTGCGGTACGCCAGCTGAACCAGGATCAGGAAAAGCTGCGCGATCCTCTGCTCTCGGAACTCAACGGCCAGCTTACTTTGGCAAACACAAACATCGCGAGTCTGATGCGGATTCGGGAATCACTGGCGACGACAGATTCAATCACGCCCTCCGCATCCGGCGACTCCGTGGCGCTGGCGTTTCGGCGAGTATGGCTGCTTGATTTGATGGCGAAAAACGAAGAAAAGCTGGCCGCCGCGACCGTAGAGCAGCGCGCGCTGACAGCGAGGATCGGGCTTACAAAGACCTATCCGGCGTCTTTGAGCGACGATGTGGTGATCGTCCAGGTGTCACCGCAGCCGCTCCGACATGCGATCTTTGCCGGCGCAATTGCATTGCTGGCTATGGTGCTGTACGCCATGATCCGCATGCCGGGCCCGGCCCGCGCGGATTAGGGGCGCAGTGCAATCATGTTGAGACAGGCCGTAATCCTGGTCGGTGGTCTCGGGACACGGCTCGGCGAGCGAACACGGTGTTCTCCCAAACCGCTACTTGAAGTTGGCGGCAGGCCTTTCATCGATTATCTGCTCGACGAGTTGACCCGTTATCCGACGATCCAGGAGATCGTGTTGCTCGCCGGCTATCGCGCTGAGGCCGTGGTCAAGGCTTACCATGGCAAGCGCTGGCGCGGGGCCTCGGTGACGGTCGTTTGCGAGCCGTATCCGTGCGGCACCGGCGGTGCGTTGAAGCATGCTGCCGGAGTGCTGCAGAATCGCTTCTTTCTTCTGAACGGCGACTCCTGGTTCGATTTCAACTTGCTGGACCTCGCGCTGCGCGCGCAGGACTCGTCCGCGATTGTTCATATGGCGCTCAAACGAGACCAGGCGGGAGATCGCTATGGTCGTGTTCTGCTGGAGAAGAACCGCGTCAGAAGTTTTCTCGCAGCCGGCGCCCAGCCCAACGGGCCGATCAACACAGGTATTTATTGCATCAATCGGGCAATTCTTCAGTACATCGATGAAATGCCATGCTCGCTCGAGCAGCAGGTTTTTCTAAAGCTGGTCGCGGAGGGTCATCTCGCGGCAGATCTCTACGACGGCTTCTTTATCGACATCGGCATTCCCTCGGATTTCGAGTGGGCCCAACACGAGGTCCCCGAGAGGCTGCGCCGCCCTGCGGTGTTTTTTGATCGGGACGGTGTACTCAACGTGGACAAAGCCTACGTGTACCGGATCGAAGACTTTGAATGGGCTAACGGCGCGCGCGAGGCGATCAAGCTCTGCAACGATCTCGGCTACTACGCTTTCGTCGTCACCAATCAGTCGGGCGTTGCACGCGGCTATTATGGCGTCGACGACGTTCACCGGCTCCATGACTGGATGAATGGCGAACTCGCGGTGGTCGGCGCCCACATCGACGACTACCAATATTGTCCGTATCACGAAGAGGGCACAGTCGAGGCATTTCGGCGCGCCAGCGACCGGCGTAAGCCTGCGCCGGGCATGATCCTCGATTGTATGAAGGCCTGGCCGGTCCGGAAGGAGGGGAGCTTGCTCGTCGGCGACAACAGCCGAGACGTCGAAGCGGCGCGCGCCGCGGGGCTGCCGGGCCACTTGTACAGAGAGGGCGATTTGGCAATGTTCCTTGGTCCGCTACTCAGCTCTTTAGCAACGCGCTAGGGGTCCGGTTGGCCTTGGGAGCCGCTCGCGCCTGAAATGACGCTTTAGTTGCGCCCTTCGGGGTTGTAATGCTACGTCAGGTCAGGAAGCAACCGAGCACGGCTGGCGTATATGCGATTGTCCTCAGGTCTCAAGCATCACATTTGGCGCGCTGCCATGGGAGCAATGCCATTTCCGATCTTCGCCAAGGCACGAGATTCCTCTTATTGGCAGAAGCACTGGAAAGAGAAGCAGCACGCAAACGAGTTCGGCGGGTACGCTGCATCCACTCCGCTCAAAAAGTGGTTCGCAAGACAAGTCATCGATCTCCAGCCGAAATCCGTTCTGGAGCTGGGATGCAATGTCGGCGCCAATCTTCGCGAGATTCATGCGCTCGACGCCTCTGTTAATCTGTATGGGATCGAGCTGAACGATCGTGCGATCCAGTATGGAACTGAGAACGCGGTGGCGAAAGATGCGCGGATGATTCAAGGTTCCATGGCTGATGCCAAGCTTCTCATGCAGCAACGCAATATTACGGAAGTCGATATTGTATTTAGTTCCGCAGCTGCAATGCACTGCGATGACAATATCTTCGCCGCAGCAAAGGATGCCGCTCTATCGCTCGCCACAAAAGCAATTGTGCACCTCGAATTCAACGCGTGGAGCCCCGCCGACCTTCACAATTGGCGCGGTTGGCGAAATTCGTTCGTCAGTGACAGGTGGATCCGCGATTATGCTGGAGAATATCGAGGTCACCCGAGGGTCGAACGCATCGAGACTGTGGGCATTCCGCTTGACATAAACTTCATGGACAATATCGGACGCGTGATGATTAGCGATGTCACTGGTTTGATAGTCGTGCACTTGAAGAAGGCCGGATCTGAAGCAGCCTGATCGACTTGAGAGCTGGCGCAATTTGGCCTGCGCGCCTCAAGCCACACGGCATCAGATTTGGTGCGTCATTCGGCGGCGCTCGTAACGATGCGGCCTAGCTGCGGCTGATCGCGCGGAACATGTATTCGGCCTGTTCCCAGTCCTCAAGCGTATCGATGTCCTGGACATATATCCGCGGCAGGATAATGCCGATGGATTGCTCGCCAAACAAAGGCACGTCGTCACGATATGCGGCGGCCGTTCCCCAGTAGAATTGTCCCGCATCGTGGTAGGCCGGCTCGAGGTCCTGAGAGCGGGTCAGACGGTGGTCCGGATAAAAAGGATCGACCCGTCCGGAGGTTGAGATGCGCACGGCACGCTGGATCGGAAACGCATAGCTCGTGACTGAGAAAGCGAAGGCTGCGTCCGAGCCGGTGAGGGCATCGTGGCCCTCGCGCAGATAACGTGGCTGAATCAACGGCGCGGTCGCATAGATGCAGCAGGCTTGGCTGATGTCGTTGCCTCCCTCAATGAACCAGGTGACGGCGTGTTTGACAACAGCATTGGTGCCGGTAAAATCGTCGGAAATCTGCTTCGGCCGGACAAACGGCGTTGTCGCGCCGAATTGGCGTGCCACGGTGGCGATCTCCTCGTCATCCGTGGATACGACGACCTCGTCGAACAGGCCGCTGTCGCGTGCCGCATCGATTGAATAGGCGATGATGGGCTTGCCGCAGAACGGCCGGATGTTCTTGCGCGGGATGCGCTTGCTTCCGCCTCGCGCCGGGATGACCGCGATCTTCACGCGAGGATCTTCGTGAGTGCCGCGACGACGGCGTCTTGCTCGGCATCCGTCATCTTCGAGAACAACGGCAGCGTGATGGCGTCCTGGTAGTAGCTCTCTGCCTCCGGGAACATGCCGAAACTGAATCCAAGGCGCTGATAGTACGGCTGGATGTGTACCGGAATGTAGTGCACGTTGACTCCGATACCTGCGGCGCGCAACGCCTCGAAGACCTGGCGCCGACTGAGCTTGATTTCGTTCCGCCGCAGCCGGATCACGTAGAGGTGCCAGGCCGAATTCGTGTCCGGATGTTGCCATGGGCAGATCACCGGCAGTTTGGCGAGAAGCGAGTCGTAACGCGCCGCGAGCTCGCGCCGGCGCGCAACAAAGGCATCGAGCCGGTCGAGCTGGCTGGCGCCCAGTGCGGCCTGGATGTCGGTCATACGGTAGTTAAAGCCGAGCTCGACCTGCT
Organism: Bradyrhizobium sp. WU425; assembly: GCF_021052305.1. Classification (NCBI taxonomy): domain Bacteria; kingdom Pseudomonadati; phylum Pseudomonadota; class Alphaproteobacteria; order Hyphomicrobiales; family Nitrobacteraceae; genus Bradyrhizobium; species Bradyrhizobium sp. WU425. The sequence continues at coordinate 2,853,430 of NZ_CP088089.1, forward strand.
CATACATCCAGGGACCATAGCGGTCCTCGTTCGAACGCCGCGCGTCGATCGGATCGTGCTGCACCGGGCGGACGATGCCGTGAGTGCGCAGGTAGCCAAGGCGCTCCGCCAGTCCCCGATCGCTGGCGAGTATCATGCCCCCTTCGCCGGTCGTGATGATCTTTACCGGATGGAAGCTGAAGATCGCCATGTCGCTTAGCTGGGCGGCACCGATCTTTCGTCCCAGATATTCGCCGCCCACCGCGTGCGAAGCGTCTTCAATGACGCGAAAGCCGTAGCGGTTCGCGAGGGAACGGATCTCTGTCATCTCGCAGGACTGGCCGGCAAAATGCACAGGAATGACGATCTTTGGCACCCGTCCCTGGGTGCTTGCCTGCGCGAGCTTCTCCGCGAGCGCCGTGACGCTCATGTTGTAGGTCCGGGGATCTGTGTCGACGAAATCGACGCTGGCTCCGCAATAGAGCGCGCAGTTGGCCGAGGCGACGAACGTGTTCGGTACGGTCCACAAGATGTCGCCGGGACCGAGATCAAGCGCAAGGCAGGCAATATGAAGCGCTGCAGTCGCGTTCGAGACCGCGACGGCATGTTCTGCGCCGCAGTAACCGGCCATTGCCTGCTCGAAACGTGGCCCAGCCTGCCCTTGGGTGAGCCAGTCCGACTTCAGCACCTGAGTGACAGCATCGATATCCTGGTCAGAGATATCCTGGCGCCCATAGGGGATCATTGCACGGCAATCTCGTTGAATTCCCTGATCTCGGCAACGTCGAGGAAGTGATCGTTCTTGCCGGAGTTGTATTCGAATCCGTCAGACACCGCCTCGCCGCGCTCACCGATCGCGTTGGCGAGATAGTCGACATCCCGGCGGAAAAACTTGATCGTCGGTTTGATCACGAAGTGATTGTGGAATTTCAGGGTCAGGTGCGAGTCGTCGGTCGGGCACATGACTTCATGGAGCTTCTCGCCCGGACGGATGCCGATCACCCGGGTTGGAAGTGCGGGGGCCATGGCTTTCGCCAGGTCGGAGATGCGAACCGAAGGGATCATCGGAACGAAGATTTCGCCGCCCGACATGCGCTCAAAGCTCTTGGTGACGAAGTCGACACCTTGCTGCAGCGATATCCAAAAGCGCGTCATGCGCGGATCGGTGATCGGCAGATGATCGGCACCGGCCGCGATCAGCTTGTTGTAGAGCGGCACGATCGATCCACGGGACCCAACGACGTTGCCGTAGCGGACGACACTGAACATTGTACGGTGACCGCCGGCCATGTTGTTGGCGGCGATGAACAGCTTGTCCGATGCGAGCTTGGTCGCGCCGTAGAGATTGATCGGCTGCGCGGCCTTGTCCGTCGATAGCGCGATCACCTTCTCGATGTCCGACTCCAAGGCCGCTTGGATTACGTTCTCCGCGCCATGAATGTTGGTCTTGATGCACTCCATGGGGTTGTATTCGGCAGCGGGAACCTGCTTCAACGCCGCGGCATGGACAACGAAGTCGATCCCCTTCATGGCGGTGCGAAGACGCTCGCCGTCCCGTACGTCGCCGATGAAGTAGCGCATCTCAGGCTGATCGAATTCCTGCTGCATCTCATATTGCTTCAGCTCGTCGCGCGAATAAACCACGACGCGACGCGGCTTGAAGTCCTTGAACAGGCAGCCGACGAACTTCTTCCCGAACGATCCTGTACCTCCGGTGATCAGAATAGCTTTATCATTGAACATGTTAGCTCTTGCGCCAGACCGGTTTTTCGGAAAATGGGGGAATGGCGGTGGTTACCACACACTCCTGCCGCCGTCTATGACCAGGTTCTGACCGGTCATGTAGCTCGATGCGTCCGAGCAGAGGAACTGCACGGCGGAGCGGTATTCGTCGACCTCGGCCATGCGCCCCATGGGGATCAGGCGCGTCAGCCGATCGACGAAGGCGGGGTCCTGGTTGTTGAAAACACCGCCCGGCGAGATCGCGTTGACGCGCACGCCGTGATCGGCCCAGTAGGTCGCCAGATATTTCGTCAGCCCGATCAAGCCGTGCTTGATTACCGAGTAGGTCACGGGTTTCACCGGCTGTTCTTCTTCGCGCGTCACTTGCGGCTGGCGATAGAGCCGCTGATCCGGCGCGATCACGCCGAGATCGGAGGCGATGTTGAGAATGACGCCGCGCCCGTGTTTGGCCATGTCGCCGCCGAACACCTGCGCGCACAGCATCGCTCCGGTCAGGCCGACGGCGATCTCGGTTTGCCATTGCGGCACCGGGAACGCCTCGAAGCGCGAGGAGTGCATAACGCCCGGACTCGACGTCACCTTCGGGTCGATGGCGGCGTTGTTGACGAGGATGTCGACGGAGATGCCGCGGCCTGCGAGCTGCTCGTTCGCAGCACGCACCGAGTCGAGCGAGGTGACGTCGATCCCAAGCGCGATCAGATCGGCTGAAGCGGCGATCTGCTTCAGCGCAGTGATGGCGGCTTCGGCCTGCGTCAAACCGACATCTGTGACAACCACGCGCGCGCCGGCTTCGCTGAGCGCCGCAACATGCTGCTTGCCCAACAGGCCGCCGGCGCCGGTCACGAGTGCGGTCCGTCCGGTCAGGTCGTAGCGGGAGGAGGGGTTTGCCATGAAGGCTCCTGTTCAGCTTCTGAGCTGGCCGCCGTCGGCCACCATCACGCTGCCGCTGATAAAGGCGGCGCGGGGCGAAGCAAGGAAGGCGACGACGTCAGCGATCTCCTCGGGAGTGCCGAGCCGGCGTAACGCCACCTCGCGCTGGAGCATGTCGTCGACCGCCTGCTTGTTTTCGGCGATCTTGCGCGCCCAGGTCCCGTCCGGGCTCAAGATGTTTCCAGGCGCGACCGCATTGATACGGATGCCTTCCAGCGCCAGCGGCCGCGCTAGACCGCGCACGGTCGCATTCAGTGCCGCTTTGGCGGCGTAGTAGGCGACCGGCGCGCCGAGTGCGGCCATGCCTGCGATCGAGGAGATGCAGACGATGGCGCGATCGCCGCTGCCACGCGCCATCAGCGGCCGGGCCGCCTCGATCATGTTGGTGGTGGCGAAGAGATTGAGGTCCATCACCCGCGACCACTCCGCCGCGGTTTCCTGCCCCGGGGGCACGGACGCGCCGCTGCCGACATTGCAGACGAGGATGTCGAGCCGGCCCCACTGCTTTTCGACGTCCTGAACAAGGCCCGTGGCGGCGGCGGGATCGGTGACGTCGGCAACGTGAATAGAGTTCCGCCCGCCGATGGCCGCGCGCGCGGCGTTCAGCGCATCGGCGCCGCGTGCCGCAAGCGCGACCTTGGCGCCTTCTGCCGCGAGCGTTGTCGCGATTGCAAGCCCGATCCCGCGGCTGGCGCCGGTGACGAGAGCGACGCGATCGTCCAGCTCTAGCTTCATCGCGCCGCGTCCTCGATCCAGCGAACCGTCATGTCGCGGTATTTTGCCAGCGCGCCGGCGTGGTCGCCGTCGACGGCACGCGCTGTCTGCAGGATGTATTGGCCCTTGTAGCCGGATCGCTCGATCAGCCGGATCGTCTTGGCAAGGTCTGCGTCGCCGGTACCGAGCGGCACGGTCGTCCCGCCGCGAACGCGGTCTTTCACGTGCACATTGAGGATGCGCGGCGCGTAGGCGCCGATCTCCTCGTCGCTGTCATAACCGAGCGAGGCGCTGTTGCCGCTATCGTAGTTGATGCCGAAGACGTGGGCTGGATATGCCTCCATGAACCGGGCGAGCTCGCGCGGCGGCAGATCGGATTCGAAGACGATCTTGACGTTCCGTCTCGCAAGCTGCTCGGAGCGAGCGAGCAACACGCGCTTCAACGTATCGCTGTCGCTCTCGCGCTCGATCTTGCCGTTGTCGACCAGCGGGATCACGATGAATTCGATGCCGATGCGGCTACAGGAGGCGATCAGCAGATCGAGGTCGGCGACGAGCGCGTCGCGCACGACGGCATCGACCTTCCAGAACGGCGCCTGCATGAAGCAGTCGCCGGTCAGGCTCGGCATCCGCACGCCGTTCTCGCGTGACAGCGCCAGAATGTCCTGTTGACCCGGCTCGGTCGTCAGCGGATTCTCGCGCAGCCGTTCCTGATCGATGGTCCATTCCATCCGCGTCAGGCCGAGCTCTTTCGCACGCGAGAATTCCTCGCGCCACTCGTCCCAGGGGAATGCCTGGATCTTGCCACCGACGAGAGCCGAAAGCCTGCCTTGCATGAAGCCGATGCGTTCGAGCGTTGCGGTCACGGTTGCTTGTCCGAGTTGATGGCAAGGCCCTTTGTGGTCCAGCCGCCGTCGACGAAGAGTTCCTGTCCGGTCACATAGGCGGAGGCTTCTGACGCCAGGAAGACGGCGGCTCCCACCATGTCGGCAGGCTGTCCCCAACGCCCGAGCATCGTGTGGCGGCGCCTCGCCTCGTGCATGTCGGGATCGGCAAAACTCTTCGCGGTCATCTCGGTCGCGACATAGCCGGGCGCGAGTGCGTTGACGCGGATGCCGTCGGGCGCATAATCGGCGGCGAGCGCACGCGTCAGTCCGGCAAGACCGGCCTTCGCCGCCACGTAACCGGGATTTCCGGGAAAGCCGCGGACCGAATTGATGCTGGTGACGTTGATGATCGCAGCAGAGCCCGCGTTCTTCAGAAGCGGATAGGCGGCAAGGATGGTGGCGTAGACGCCGGTGAGGTCGGTTGCGACCGTGGCGCGGAAGCGCGCGAGCTCGCTCCCGGCGCTTTGGGCCGGCAGGCTGATGCCGGCGGCGTTGACCAGCGCGTCGATGCGTCCGCCTTGAGCGGTCACGATGCGGAATGCGCTCTCGATGGCCTCGTCATCGGAGAGATCGCAGGCAATCGCGCTCACGCCCTGTGGTGCGGTCCCGGAACGGCTGAGGCCGAACACCGTGGCGCCCGCATCCTTCAGGCCGGTCGCGATCGCAGAGCCAATGCCGCGGGAGGCGCCGGTGACGACCGCGATCTTGCCGGCAAGAGAAAAGGCGCTGAGGTCATGCATAGCCGTAACTACGCATGATGGCAGCGCAAAGCTTGACGTCCTCGGGACGATCGATCTGGAACATCTTGTGACGATCCATCACGTGAAAACCGATCTTGCCGCCGAGACGATTGTTCTGCTCGCGCAGGAGTGATGGGATCAGGACGTAAAACGAGCCGTTCTCCAGGTAGCGCTTCTCGATCTGCTGCCGCATGCGCCGATTGCGATAGTCGTAATTGATCGGCTCCGGCCCGCTCGCGCCGATACGCCAGTTGAAATAATCCTCGACCTCGCAGACCGAGAGCAGGCTGTCGAGATGGTCGCGATCGAAGGTCGAAAGCGCGTCCTCGATGTCGCTGGACTGGCGGATCGGCGACGTCGCCTGGAGCGCGACGATCCGCTCAAACCGTCCCATTCGCTCGTCGATCGCATTGAGTGCGTGCAGCCACGCTGATTCGGAGGAGGCGAGGTCACCCGAAATGTCTTCGGGGCGCCGCACGCCGATGGCGCCGGCGGCTTCGGCCGCGGCGATGATGCTGTCGCTGTCGGAAGAGACTGCCACGACGTCGACGCCGCGCGCCGCGCGTGCCTGCTCGACCGTCCACGCGATCAACGGCTTGCCGCAGAGATCGAGCAGGTTCTTGTGCGGAATGCCCTTGGAGCCGCCGCGCGCAGCGATCACGGCCAGTGTCTTGCGCGCCATCAGATATGCCCCTCGAGACGCTCGAGCGCGATCCAGAAGCCTTCACCCATGTTCTTGTGGCCCTGCCAGATTTCGGGGATGAAGGACGCGGTCGGGGCATGCTTGCGCAGCACCCGCCCGATCTCGTCGAAATCGATCTCGCCTTCGCCGACCTGGAGCCCTTCGCCGTCGAGCCCCTTGGCGTCCCCGAAATGCAGATGCGCAGTGTGCGGCCCGAGCTGCGCCAGGCCTTGTGCGAAGTCGAAGCCGAAATGGTTGGCGGCGAGCTTGGTGTGCGAGATGTCGACGCACATCCGCAGATCATGCTTGGCGCAAAACGCGGCCGATTCTTCCGGGAAGATGAAAATATTCTGGTGGCGCTGGCCGCCGAAATGCCAGGGGAACGGCGCCATCGTCTGCGGCGTCAGCTCGACGCCGTCCATGTCGAGCTCCTTCAGGCTCTGGGCGAAGATGCGGTAGCGCTCGGCCTTGTCCGCCGGCGGCAATGGCTCGTCCATGGTGAAACCGCCGATATTGGCGACGATGGGCGGGCGCTTCGTCTTGGGAAAGAATTTCTTCAGGCCGCGGGTGATGTCGATCACGGCCTGGGTCTGCTCCAGCGAATATCGCCGCAGCGCCTCGTCGGGGGTTGCGAGGTCCATCAGCTTGGAGCCGGCAAACAGCTCCGGCGCATGCACGACGAAGCCGAGATCATAGGTGCCGGAGAGATACGTCGCGGGATCGCGTTCCATGTCGCTGTAGCTGAGATGGAACTCGATGATATCTGGCTCGCAGATCTCCAGGAAGCGCTCGGTGTCGTGATAGCGCACCGGCACGCCCCAGGGCCGGTCGAAGCGGTAGCGCCGCGCTTTTGCGGTACCTTCGTCGAGGTCGCTCTGGAAGAAATAATCATCGCCCGCCATCGTCCGCGTCAGCTTGCGGCCGAGCAGCGCCGGCATCTTCAGCGGCGACAGGCCCTGACCCGGGCTCTTCACGGCGATGTCGCTGTCGGAGATCACGGTGCCGGCCGGAAGGTCGCGCGCGGCCACCAGGCTCTTGGCAAGGTTTTCACGGTTGATCAGCTCACCCTGGCTCAGCGCGCGCTCTGCCAGTTTCTCGCCGCGCGCCGCCTCCACCTCGCGGATGCCCGAGACCAGCGTCTTGAATTCCTCCGGCTCGAGGCTCGCGGCGTGGTCCGGACCTTCCATCCCGCGGTCGAGCGTGATGTGGCGTTCGATGACGACGGCGCCAAGCGCCACCGCGGCCGTCGAAACGGCGACGCCGCGCTCGTGCCCCGAATAGCCGACGAGCGGATGGATCTCGCGCAGCGTTTCCATGAAACGCAGATGGATGTTGTGGAGCGCGGCCGGATACGTGCTCTGGCAGTGCAGCAGCACGTAGCTCGCATCGCGGTCGTCGAGGAATTTCGCCGCGGTCTTGATTTCGTCCGTCGTGCTCATGCCGGTCGAGACGATCAGCGTCTTGCCGGTGGCGGCAAGGCACGCCAGCAGCGGCAGATTGGTGAGATCGGCGGAGGCGACCTTGTAGGCCAGCACGCCGAACTCTTCGAGGACGGCGACGCTCTTTGCGTCCCAGGGCGTGCAGAGATACTGAATACCCTTTGCTGCGCAGTACTCGGCGATTTTCTTTTGCTGTGCGGGCGGGAGCTCGAAGCGGCGCAGCAGATCGAGCGTATATTCGACGGCGAGGTCGTCGTCCTTCCCGGACAGGCTCGAAGCGCGATAGACCTCGTCGAGCTTGCGCATCTGGAATTTGGCGCAATCGGCACCGGCCGCGACCGCGGCATCGACCAGCGCAATGGCGCGATCGAAATCGCCATTGTGGTTGTTGCCGATCTCGGCGATGACGTAGCAGGGTTCGCCATCGCCCAGAAGACGGTTGCCGATGCGGACGGGGGCAGGCTGGTTGGGCGATGTCATCAACATTCTCGTCTCATATCGTCAGGCGAATCGCGCGGGAAAGCGCGACTTCCACGTCCGCAGCCCGTTTTCTTCGAACATGATGCGCGAACAGCTGTGCCCCTGGTGTTCCAGTGCGGCAATGAGCTGATAGCGCTCGAACGGACGCACGAAGAACATGAAGTAACCGCCGCCGCCGGCGCCCAGTAGTTTGCCGCCGACCGCGCCGTTCTGTTTGGCGAAATCGTAGATCGCATCGATCGCGTCCGACGAGATCTTCGAGCTCAGCTTCCGCTTGGCGTGCCAGGCGTCGTCGATCAGCCGACCGCATTCCAGCAGCTGGCCGCGCAGCAGATGTCGCCGGATGTCGCGCGTCACTTCCTTCTGCTTGGCGGCCGCAGCGACGGCGTCGCTGGTCTCGTGCTGCGCCTTCTGGTCGCGGTGGATGGCGCCGGAATCGCGGCCCGAGCCGGTGTAGCAGAGCACAAGGCTCTCCTCGAGTTCGGCGATGATGTTGGGATCGAGACGAAGCGGCACGATGGTGTTCTGGTCGGAGAAAAACTCCATGTGATTGAAGCCGCCGAACACGGTGGCGTACTGATCCTGCCAACCGCCGGGAATGTTGAGCATCAGCCGCTCGGCCTGGAACGCCATCTCGGCGACCTCGTGACGGTCCCACTGATCGCCGCGAAATTCGTTGAAGCAGCCGATGATGGCGGACGAGACCACCGCCGAGCCACCGAGGCCGGAGCCGACAGGGAAGTCGGCGGACACTTCGAGTTCGAAGCCGTAAGTCGGCTTGATCAGCCGGACGACCGACTTGATCAGGGCGAGATCGCCGCCCGAGCCAAGTTCTGCGAGATCGTCAACCTCGATCGTACAGCGGAAATCGTGCGAATAGATTCGGATGCTGGGATCGCTCCGTCGCCGCAGCGTCGCGTGAGCGTACATCTTGATCGTGGCGTTGATGACAGCCCCGCCGTCATTTGCCACGAAATAATGCGTCAGGTCGGTGCCGCCGCCGGAGAAGCTGATCCGCACCGGCGAGCGCGCGCGCGCGAACACTTCGCTCTCTTCCGACAGGTTAAACAGCTCGCGGCTGAACACGTCGACCAGCCGTCCCTCGCCATCGAGGATCGGCACCACGTGCACCCGCTGGTCGAGCAGCTTGAGGATCTGTTCGCGCGGCCCGCCGACATGCGCCCAGGCGAAGTTGCGATTGATGCAGGTCGCGACCCGGTCGTGGATCGTGATGCCGGTCAACATGCGCCTGCGGATGTCGCCGTCGGTCACCGCGCCCACGATCCGCCCGCCTGCATCCTGAGCAAACAGGATGCCGAGCATGTTGGCGTTGAGGCGCCGAAACGCTTCTTGAATCGTCTCGGTCTCGGCGATGATCACGAGGCTCGTGTCTATCAAGGTCGCGGATCCAAAAAGGTTTAGGTAATTCAGGTCCTTATCCCCGGTCGAGCCGTTAGAAAAGGTCTGAACCACGGCCTTGATACGCCAAGGTGGGCAGACGACGCAAGTTGCCCCTCAGGCGCAACTCATGATTGCCGGGGACCGTGCCGATCTGAGTGGTACAAGCTCGACATTCCAGGTGTTTTTCGAAACGGCACTGGTCGCAGTGCTCGTAATTGGTTATTCGGCGTCCGGTGTCGTTCCACGATAAGCGCCTCCCCAAATCGGTTGTTGAAGGGTCGAGCCTGCATGTTTTCTCCCCAGATCCCACAGGAAACGTTGGATCGGGCTTCCGGGGCGAGCCAGGCCTCGTCTGAAGCAGCCGCCATTTGCTTCGCGGCGATCTTCACATGCGTGATGTCAGCGACATCGGCCATGGCATGCGCAATCGTGCGCTTGCCATTGGGAAGTCCCCACTGGTTTGTGTTTGTGAAGTCGTTTCTGCTGTTGGCGGCGGCAGTATCCTGCCTGATGGTATTGACCTCACATCGCCGACATCAGCTCCGCACGAGCCATGCCAAGGTGGTTCTCTCGGCCATTGCAATCATTTTTCTGCCATGCCTCGCTTGGTTCGGTCCCGTCTTTGCCGACATCATCGTCTATCCAATTTTGCTTGGAACGATCTTCTTGGGCCTGCAGCGCACCATCGTGGTCGTGCGCGACATGGCACGACGCACGTCGATGCTGGCTGTTGTTTGCGGCTGTGGTGCGGGGATTGGTTATTTCTTCGTGGTGAACTCAAAGGGGTATGCCACTGTCCTCACGCCGGAACAGGCACTAACGGGCCTGCAGCACCTCGATACGCTTTTTCATGCGTCTATTGCCAACATGCTCGTTAACTCCGGGCATTTAAGCACGGGATTGGACGGCCTCATGCCGATCAAGTACCATGTGCTGTCCCACATATGGATGGCATGTGTCGGCCTGTGGCTCGGCGTCACGACTCTCGAGGCCTACTATCTCGCAGCGCAAATCATAGCCATCCCGTTGTTGTTCTTCGTCTTGATCATGGCCGGCTTGCTGCTGCGGCGTCCAGCACAGGGATTGACTAACGGTGCCCTCGTCACGTTGATGCCGCTCCTGCTCTTGATGGTTGCCGATCTCTGGGGGGCGACTTCGTATCTTGTTTCTGAAAGCTATTTGGTCTCTCTCCTTCTGCTCTTGCTTGCGATGCCGCTGCTTGCAGAGATTGCCGATGAGAGATCGTCGCTCGGGCCTCCCCTGATAGCCCTGACGATCGCGGGAACGTTGGTTTTGTTCGCAAAGATTTCAGTCGGTGTGATCTTATGGGGAGTCGTGGGATATTTACTGTGGCGACGACTGGGATTGACTCTTCTGAATTTCATCAAAGTTGCGGCCCCGATTGCGCCACTGGTCGGGCTTGCCAGCGTAGTCAGTTCCCCCGACGCCGGCACTTATGTCCATGCGCTGAGTCCGCTCAGTTTTGTGCGCGAGTATCCCCGCCTAGCGCTTCCAAACATCGCGGCCAATCTGGTCCTGCTTTATGGTGCCGTGCGCCTTTGGCTCGCCGGGTCGTTGGACGAGAAACGGCTGGCAGAAGCGTTTGCACTCTTTGCGATGGGAAGCCTCGTTCCAGCTCTCCTGCTCGACATTGCGGGAGGCTCGGCGTTCTATTTCGCGAATGTCGGGACCTTTGTCTGTATCGCCTTCTTAACGGCCTATGGCGCTCCGATGCTCGAAAGGCTGCAGCTTCGGGCGTTTACTCCCGGTATGATACTGCTCGTGATCGTCTTCATCGCCCTCGCGACGAATGAGAAGAGACGCAGCTCCATCGAGTTCACGAGGCAGTTTCAGGAATTGCGCGCGCGGGCCCATGTGCTCGCCGGCAGGGGCGATGTGGCGCCGTTGCCGACCTTGCGCGCGATGGCAGCGCTGCTATCGCCCGCCGGTAGCGTTCGCGGAGAGATTGGCGATGACGTGAGGCATACGCCGGGAGCGCAGTCTATACAGACGTTGCTTTCATTGGGTGCGGCGCAGACGCACCGTACCGCGGTGTTCGTCGCGCCGAACGATCGGTCGTTCTGGACGAACAATATCGACTGTCGAGGGGACTCGTTCTTCGTTCCAGCAATCCTCGGCGTGCCGATGTTGAAAGGGCTCAGCCCTCCAGAATTCAAGTGTGGGAGGGATATCTACTACACGACCAGCCTCTACAAAAACGACGCGATTTCGCAAGTCGCTGGCGACGCGCAGCTTTGCGCGAGGGCATCTATTTTCGGGCTGAATACTATTCTGGTCCTGTCGGCTCCCGACGAGGGTCGGAGAATGAGTTGCCCTGTCTCGAAACAGTAAGCTGCGCGAACTTTAGCCCCTGCTTCTCACGATAATTCTGACCATTCCGGTGTTCCTTGCACAGAGCTCCGCGCGGGATGCCGGGATCGGCGAGGCCTACTCATCTGAGAGATCGCCGGAATTTGCAACACGCGCGACACCTGCGACGTCGCTCGCCTCGACCAGCAACCAATTGGCATGTCGAGGCGGAAATGCTGTTCAGGTCGATAACGGACTGGTCAGCGGCTTTCGCTATCGAAGGCGGCCCCCAGAACGAGAAGATTTACTGCTTGCGCAGCCGGGGTTCAGTACCCAACCGCTTGGCAAGCGCGATTTCGAACAGAAGGCCAAGCAACGTCAGAGCTGCGCTCGACAGCAGCGGCGCCACGTCGTCGAGCCAGGCGCCCGATCGTTGCCGCACCGCCTCGTAGCGATGCTCATGCACGGCGAATGTCATGACATCGTCCCGAAAGCCTCAGACCGGCAAGGCGAGACGGTGACGGATCGCGCACCTTGCTCCGAGTTTGGGCGACGCGGGCTGCTGCTGTGGTGCGCTCGGCTGATGTGCGTCACGAGGGCACATGAGCGGCCATGCAATATTGCGCGCCGAGCGGCAGCCAACCAAAGCTAGCATCCACCTTGTGGAAGAAGGGTGTGTCGAACGGGGTGAATATGATGAACTGCCGTTCCAGATCGACCATGCCGGCGGCGCGAAACAGCTTGGCGAGCCGACCGGAGCGGAGCAACACGGCGTTCTGGTCGAACGGGCAACTCCTAACGATCTTCTGCGTCAGCGGATTGAGCGGATTGTGCTCGATGATGATGACGCGGCCTCCCGGCCGGACCACGCGAGCCGCTTCGACGAGAAAGGATTCCCAATCGTCGGGCGGAACGTGATGCATGACGGCTATCGCATAGGCGATGTCGAAGCTGCGATCCTGGTAGGGAAGCCGCGTGCCTTCATAGACATCGTAGTGGACGTCTGGATTAGTGGCTTTTGCTTCTTCGATGACCGTACCGGCGACGTCGATTCCGGTCAGCTTGATGCCGGATTGCGCAGGCCTCAGGTGCGGATGAATCAAGCCCTGCCCACAGCCGATATCCAGGACGTCGAGCGGTCGCAACGAAATATCGCTCTGCGAGCGGAACTTGGAGAACGCATTCAGGAGGTAGCGCGCCTTTGCGCGCGTGAAGAAATCCTGAGGCTGGCCGCTAAAGGCGATCGCGCTGTCGATTTGCGCGCTATAGCCGTCGCGATATCGGTCGAATTCCGTCATGATCACTGCTCCGTCCCGGTTCGGCGGGAGATATCGGCCGGTGCTCTTCGGACGCCCGCCGCCGCCGGCGCTTGTAGTGCAAGGCGTTCCAGGGACCCCTCCGGCAGATTGACGCTGAACTCGATGACCGTGGTCGGTCGAGAGCGTACCTGATTGTAGATCCGTCCCACATACTCGCCGATGATACCAAGAAAGATGGCGTTGAGACTGATCCCGAACAGCAGCAGCACCGTTGTCGTGGCAAAGCCCGCCGGCCAGTTGATGCCGAAGAATAGCCGCGAGAAGATGTAGAAAAAACTCGCGAGGCATGTCAGTACCGAAATTCCCAGCCCAATGAAGGCGGCGAGGCGAAGCGGAAAGATCGAGTGCGTGATCAACCCGTCCACCGCCAGCGATATCAGCTTTCCGAGCGGAAATTTGCTGACGCCGGCTTGCCGCGCATGTCGGTCGTAGGCCACTCCGATCTGCTTGGTCGCGAGCAGCGACGTTAGACCGCGGGTATAAGGCGCGACGTCGTTGATCAGATGAAGCTGATCCAGCACGCTTCGGTCGATCAGCCTGAAATCGCCGCTGTCGAGCATCAGATTATCGTCGGACAGGCGCTTGAGCAGCCGGTAGTAGACCCGTCGCGCCCACTGCAACAACTTGCTTTCCTGCCGGAAGCGCCTGATACCCACGACCACGTCGTGACCCTGCTCCCACAGCTCCAGAAATTTGGGGAATACTGTCGGTGGATCCTGGAGGTCGCAGTCGACCTGGATGGCAGCGTCTCCGGAGGCCAGACGATAGGCCGTGAGCACGGACCTCTGGAATCCAAAGTTTCGGGCAAATCGCACCGCGCGAACGCGCGGATCGGCTGCCGCCAGTTCGGTGATAATAGCACTCGACTTGTCGGTGCTGTGGTTGTCCGTGAAGATGATTTCGAACGTATAGCGATCGTTTATTTGTTCGAAGACCTGGCGAACGGCGTCGTAGGCCCTGCGGATGTTGTCTTCCTCATTGAAGACAGGAATCAAAATGGAAATGAGCTTGCGTTCCGTGTCGGCGGGCTTTCCGCGCATTTCGTTTGTTGTCCTGTCCGTGTAATCGCTATTCGTCGAGGGTTGCTGTCAGCTGAAAAATGCTAGTACCAGATGCGGCGCATCGCGCAAAGCCACCCGGGCTTTCGCGGGCAAATTACGTAGTATTTCGAAGGGCATATGCTTGATTAATGGGGGGCTTTCCAGTAAGCCTCGCCCGGCGCGCTAGATGTCGCGCCGCCGCTTGGGTGGATCGCCTCCCGGAAATGTGCAGTATTTCGTTGTCGCAATTAAGGTTCCGAATGCCCAACGCCTCATATCATGACATCCCAACCGGGAAGCTGACGCGCTGTCAGGTCTGCGGCTCCGAGCGGCTCGAGCTTGTCATCGACCTTGGACATCAGCCGCTCTGTGACTCGCTGCCGTCGAAGGCGCAGCTCGACGGTCCCGAAACGAGCTACCCGCTTCGTCAGGTGTGGTGCCGCGATTGCTCGCTGTCACAGATCGACTACGTCGTTCCGCCGGAAGTCGTATTCCACCCCGAATATCCGTACCGCTCTGGCATCACCAAGGAGCTCGCGGTCTATCAGGACGCGTTCGTGCAGGATGCGGTCGCAGATCTCTGCCTTAAGTCGGACGAACTCGTTGTCGACATCGGGTCCAACGACGGAACACTGCTCTCAGGATTCAAGCGACGCGGCATGCGCGTTCTCGGCATCGAGCCGACCAACATCGGACGCATCGCGCAGGAACAGGGCATCGACACGCTGCAGGCGTTCTTCGACGAGGAAACTGCCCGCAAGGTCGTGGAGACGCACGGCCATGCCAAGGTCGCCACCGCCACCAATGTCTTCGCGCATGTGGCCCAACTCGGCGGCTTCATCCGCGGCCTGGAGCGCCTGCTTGCGCCTGACGGCGTCTTCATCCTCGAAAACCATTATCTGCTCGACGTCATCGAGGGCGGGCAGTTCGATACAATTTACCACGAGCACCTTCGCACCTACTCGCTGAAGTCGATCGTCAAGCTGTTCGAGTTCTTCGATTTCACCTGTGTCGACGCGCAGCGCGTCAGCCGTTACGGCGGCAATATCCGCGTGTACGTGGCGAAGGGCAGGGGGCGTCCGGTCAAGCCTGCGCTCGCGCGACTTCTGAAGGCCGAGGATGATTTCGGCCTCTCGAACCCCGAATGCTACGCGGCTTTCCGTGCACGCGCGGAAAAGGTCAAGCGGGACCTCCTCGAGCTCGCCCTCGACTGCAACAAGAAGGGCCTGAGCTTCGTCGGCAATTCGTGCCCTGGCCGTTGCAGCACGCTGCTGAACTATGTCGGCATCGATCGCACGCTGATGCCGTATATCTGCGAGCAACCCACCTCGCTCAAGCTCGGCCTGCATTTGCCCGGAAAGCAGATTCCGATCGTCGACAACGAGCGCCTGATCCGCGAACAGCCGGACTACGTGGTACTGCTCGCCTGGCACTATGGTCAGCCGATTGCCGAACAATTGCGGGCAAGAGGACTGAAGTCGAAACTGGTCATGCCGTTGCCCGAAGTCCGCATACTTCCGGATTGAGCATGAGCCGGACGTCAAGCCGGCGCGCCGGGCCGCCCTCGGTAGGAATGGTCTCATGAAAGCGATGATTCTGGCGGGAGGCCTCGGCAGTCGCCTCAGCGAGGAAACCTCCGTCCGACCGAAACCGATGGTCGAGATCGGCGGTCATCCGATCCTCTGGCACATCATGAAGATCTACTCGTCGTTCGGCATCAACGACTTCGTGATATGCCTGGGGTACAAGGGCTACCTGATCAAGGAATATTTCTCACACTACCTGCTGCATACGTCCGACGTCACGATCGATCTCAAGAACAACCAGATCGACTTTCACGCCAGCCGGTCGGAGCCGTGGCGCGTGACGCTGGTCGACACCGGCGCCGAGACCGAGACGGGCGGCCGTATCAAGAGGGCGCTCCCCTTTGTGCAAGACGACGATGCGTTTTGCCTGACCTATGGCGATGGCGTCGCCGATATCGACATCGCGAAGCTGATCTCGTTTCATCGTTCGCACGGCAAGCTTGCGACCGTTACCGGCGTGCGTCCACCAGGCAGGTTCGGCAGTCTCGAACTCCAGGACAGCGTCGTGAAGGGTTTCAACGAAAAACCCCTCGGCGACGGCGGATGGATCAATGGTGGGTTCTTCGTGCTCAATCCTCGCATCGCCCAGCTGATTGCCGGTGACTCCACGACCTGGGAGCGGCAGCCGCTCGAGCAACTGGCCCAAAGCGGCGAACTGCGTGTGTTTCGCCACGAAGGGTTCTGGCGGTCGATGGATACTCTGCGAGAACGCAATTTGCTCGAGGCGCTCTGGAAGGAGAATAACCCGCCGTGGCGTATGTGGACGTAAACCCGGAGTTCTGGCGTGGCCGGCGCGTTCTGGTGACAGGACACACCGGTTTCAAGGGCGCCTGGCTCAGCCTGTGGCTATCCGCCATGAACGCCCGCGTTTTCGGTTTCTCGCTAGCGCCACCGACGACGCCGTCCTTGTTCGACCGGGCAGAGGTCGCGGCCGTCGTGGATGACACGCGCGGCGACATCAGGGATATCGGGGCATTGTCGCATGCGTTGGCGACCAGCAGGCCTGAAGTGGTGTTTCACCTCGCCGCGCAATCCGTCCTGCGCGAATCCTATGTCGATCCGATCGGCACTGTTTCGACCAACGTGATGGGTACGGTGAACCTGCTCGAGGCGGTGCGTCAGTTCAATCTCAAGGCAAAGGCGGAGGGGACGGGTGACGGCGTCCGCTCGTTCGTCATCGTCACCAGCGACAAGTGCTATGAAAATCGCGAGTGGGTGTGGGGTTATCGCGAGAACGAGGCGATGGGAGGCCACGATCCCTATAGCACGAGCAAGGGATGCGCCGAGCTGCTGCTGACGTCGTATAATCGCAGCTTCGCGGAGCCGCCGGCGGCTTCGGGACGTGCAGGTAATGTTATCGGCGGTGGCGATTGGGCGAAGGATCGCATCGTGCCGGACGCGATCCGCGCCTTTGCGATGCAACGCGCACTGGAGGTGCGGCGCCCGCGAGCCATTCGCCCGTGGCAGCACGTGCTTGAGCCGCTTGCCGGATACCTGCTCCTGGCCGAGGCTTCGTCCAGGCAAGGCGCCGCCATGGCCGAAGGCTGGAACTTCGGCCCAGGGCCGGAAAGCGAGCAGCCGGTGGCGCGCCTCGCCGACACGCTGGCGGCGATTTGGGGCAATGGTGCGCAATGGCAGCATGTGGGCAGCGACGACTTGCACGAGGCGACCTTCCTGAAGCTGGATTCCTCGAAGGCGCGAACACTGCTTGGCTGGCGGCCCCGGCTCGGATTTGACGACGCATTGAAAATGACAGTCGACTGGTACAAGGCCGATTTGGAGCGGTCGGCCTCCTCAATGCGTGATTTCACGCTCGGTCAGATCCGAGACTATTGCGACGCGACCTGACCGGACGTTTCCGACAGCTCACTCAGTGCGGAGATGAGGAAAGTTTCGATGAGCGGGCTCACGGTGGCTTTGGTCGGTGGCGGACGATGGGGGCGTACGCACGCTTCCATCTTGGCACAGCTTTCCGATCGTATCGGTTGTGTGCTGTGGGTGTCGCGCCACAATGGCGAAGCCCTCAATGCGTTTCTCTCCGATCGTACAGGAGCGCCTCCTCGGTTCACGCCGCTCGCGAGCCTTGACGCTGCGCTGGCTCTGCGTCCCGATGCCGCCATCGTCGCGACACCTGCCGCCGATCACGCCGGGACTGCCGAGAGCCTGCTGCGCAGGGACGTGCCGACCCTGGTCGAGAAGCCGCTTGCGCTGAGCGTCGACAGTGCAAATCGTCTGGTCGATCTGGCGGCTGGGCGCAACATCCCGCTCCTTGTCGGCCTGCATCTGCTCAGTGCGCCGTTCTTGCGTTATTTCCTGCGTTTGTGCGCGGGCCGTGCGGTCGCTGCCATCGAATTGGAGTGGCTGGATGCTGAGCAGGAGATCCGGCACGGCATGGCCAAATTGTCCAACGTCACGACGCATAAGGTCGACGAGATCATTCCTCATCTTTGGTCGATGCTGCATCTGATCGACGACAGCGCCGAGCCGCAATTGCGCGAGGTGAGGCCGTTGCCGCAAGGTGCGGTCGAGGTGGAGCTGGGCTTGGGGCAGTCGCTTGCCGTGCTTCGGTTCGGACGGAGGGCTGTCGCGCGCAAGCGATTGATTCGCCTCGAATTGCGCGATGGCGGCAGGGCCGAGCTTGATTTCACCATCGAGCCCGGCCGGATCTTCATCGATGGCGTCGAGTTGCCAGGCTTGGAAGTCGGCGGCAAGCTCGGGCCGCTTGCGACAGAGCTGGCTGGCTTTTTGGACCTCGTCCGCGCGGGTCGGGACTTCTCGTCATCGCCCCAGCTGGCGTCCCGTTGCATCGGTGCCGTCGAGCTGGCCGAAGCGGTGCGGATCCGCTTGATTGCAGAGGAGGCGAAGGCAGTGTCAGCCCGTCTCGCACGCGGGGACACGATGGAGGATCCCGATGTCTCGGCCTGGGTCATCGATAATGTTGCCCCGCTCCTGGATATTCAGGAACCGCGTACCAGCGACCTGAGACGGGAGCTTGTAGACGTTATCGTCGATGCGCTCGAAGCCGCTGACCCGACGGCTCACGTCCACGACGACAGGCTGCGCGCCGTGATCGCAACGATACAGCAATCAGACTTCTTCGCGCATCTGACGCTGAGCCGGCTGGCTTGAGCGACATGGCTTGCAATAGGCTAAGGCAGCTGCGGTTTTTTGATTGAAGTGCGAACGCCCAGTCACGAAATGTCGCGGATAGGCTTTGGGCACCAACGCCATCTTCGCCTGATTTCATCGTCATCGCTCGTCCGCGATCACCTTGCCGTCGTTCGGCAGCGCGCCGGGCCTCACCAGTTCAACCTCGCCTCCGAGTTTCGTCACGGCGCGCAAGGTGCCTGCAATCTCGTTCCGCAACGCATCGTTCGTGGCCGCCGTCTCCGCTTTCAGCGTCATTGCATCGGCCTCGCCTTGGCGCGTGACGACGAGGCGTAATCTTCCGAGCGCGGAATGGCGCTTGCCGATCTCGGCGACCTGCTCGGGGCGGACGAACATGCCCTTGACCTTGGTGGTCTGGTCGGCGCGGCCCATCCAGCCCTTGATGCGCATGTTGGTGCGCCCGCAGGGGCTGGTCCCCGGCAGTGCCGCGGTGAGGTCGCCGAGAGCGAGCCGGATCCAGGGATGGTGCGGGTCGAATGAGGTCACGACGATCTCGCCGACGTCACCGGGCGCCACGGGATCGCCGGTACCGGGCTTGACGATCTCCATGATGAGATCCTCGTTCACGACCATACCGTCGCGCGCGCTGGTCTCGAAGGCGATAATGCCGAGATCGGCGGTGCCGAAGGCCTGGTAGACGTCGATGCCGCGCGCCTTGATCTCGGCCTGGAGCGAGGGCGGGAAGGCTGCGCCCGAGACCAGCGCGCGCTTGATCGAGGAGACGTCGCGGCCCGAGCTTGCGGCAGCATCAAGCAAGATCTTCAGGAAGTCCGGCGTGCCGCTGTAGCCGACGGGACGGTAGGCCTCGATCAGCTCGAATTGCTGCTCGGTATTCCCTGGACCAGCCGGGATCACGGCGCAACCGAGCGCGCGGGCCGACGCATCGAAGATGAAGCCGCCGGGGGTGAGATGGTAGCTGAAGGTGTTGAGCACGATGTCATCGGGCCGGAACCCGGCCGCGAACAGCGCCCGTGCGCCGCGCCAGGGGTCAGCCTGCAGCCCCTCCGGCTCGAAAATCGGCCCGGGGGAGGTGAAGAGGCGGGCGAACGAGCCGGGCGCCGCCGCGACGAACCCTCCAAAAGGCGTGGAGGCCTTGTGCAGGGCCGGTAGTTCCGACTTGCGCAGCACCGGCAGGCCCGCCAGGGCCGCCCTGGAGGTCACGGCGGCCGGATCGACGCCTTTCAGCCGATCGGCATAGGCGGGCGCGGTCATCCCAGAGCGCAGCACGCCTGGCAGGCGGGAGAACAGATCGGCCTCGCGCGCGGCTTGTTCGCGCGTCTCGAGGGCGTCGTAATGGGCGGTCATGGCTCATCTTTCCGGGTTGGCATCCGTTGCGCGCCGCCGCCGTCATGGGTATCAGACGGCCATGGGCGAGGTTTGAAGAGGACGCGATGGCGGACGAGGGAATCAGTGCGGCGGACGAGGCGGCGGACGTCGTCGCGCGCCTGAAGCGCCGCATGATCGACGAGGCGCTGCCGCTGTGGTCGACGGTCGGCTGGGACCATGGCGCGGGTGGTTTCATCGATCGGCTGCACCGCGACGGCACGGCGGACAGCGCCGCGCCGCGCCGGGTGTTCGTGCAGGCCCGCCAGATCTGGTGCTACGCCAAGGCTGCGCAGATGGGCTGGTACCCTGAGGGGCGCGCCATCGCACTGAAGGGGCTCGAGCATCTGCTCGCCAAAGCAAAGGCGCCCGACGGCCGGCCCGGCTACGTGCACCGGCTGACGCCGGAGGGCGCGGTGCTGGACGGCCGGCGCGACGCCTACGACCACGCCTTCATCCTGTTTGCGCTCGCGGCCGTCTATGCGCTCGACCAGGACGCGCAAATTCGCGCCGAGATCGACGCACTGCTCGCCTTCCTCGACGGCCATCTGCGCTCGCCGCACGGCGGCGTCCACGAAGGCCTTCCGGTCTCGCTGCCGCGCCGGCAGAACCCGCACATGCATCTGTTCGAGGCGATGATCGCGTGCTTCGACGCGACCCACGATTTGTCGTTCCAGAACCGTGCCGGCGAGTTCTTCGCGCTGTTCCTCGCCAATCTCTACGACAAGCGGACGCGCGCGCTCGGCGAATATTTCGAAGAGGACTGGTCGAAGATCGCGCCAGTCAGCGTCGAGCCCGGCCACCAGGCGGAATGGGTCTGGTTGCTGAAGGGGTTCGAACGCATCACGGGCTGCCCGACCGGACAGCGGCGCGCCGAGCTGCTGGAAACCGCGTTGCGCTATCGCGACGAGTCCACCGGCTGCCTGATCGACGAGGGTGACGACGCCGGCAACATTCGCCGCACTACGCGCCGGCTGTGGCCACAGACCGAGATTGCGAAGGCGTGGATCGCGCAGGCCGAATCCGGCGAGGCGGGCGCGGCGGAGGAGGCGCGCATGGCGCTGGCGCGGCTCGAACGCCATTATCTCAGCCATCCCGTGCGGGGCGGCTGGTATGACCAGTTCGAGCGCGACGGCAAATCGCTGATCGACACCATTCCTGCGTCGTCGTTCTATCATGTTCTCTGCGCAGTTACGGAAGCGGAACAGGTATTGGAAGGTTAGAGCCAGCGCTTGCGCCGCTTGAAGCTCTTGAGGTTCTTGAAGCTCTTGCGCTGGTCGCCAGCGCCGCCGAGATAGAATTCCTTGACGTCCTCGTTGTCGCGCAATTCGTCCGCGGTGCCGTCGAGCACGACCTTGCCCTGCTCCATGATGTAGCCGTGGCTTGCCACCGACAGCGCAGCGCGGGCGTTCTGCTCGACCAGGAGAATGGTGACGCCGAGGTCACGATTGATCTTGTGGATGATCGAGAACACCTCTTTCACCAGCAGCGGCGACAGACCCATCGAGGGTTCGTCCATCAGGATCATCTTCGGGCGCGCCATCAGCGCGCGGCCGATCGCGAGCATCTGCTGCTCGCCGCCGGAAAGATAACCAGCCAGTCCGGTGCGCTCCTTCAGGCGCGGGAAATAGTTGAAGACCATGTCGAGATCGGCGCCAACCTCGCGGTCCCTGCGGGTGAAGGCGCCGAGCTTGAGATTTTCCAGCGAGGTCATGTCGGCGACGATGCGCCTGCCCTCCATCACCTGGAAGATGCCGCGGCGAACGATCTTATCGGGATCGATGCCGTTGATGCGCTCGCCCTCGAACAGGATCTCGCCGCGCGTGACTTCGCCGTCCTCGGTCTTGAGCAGCCCGGAGATCGCCTTCAGCGTCGTCGACTTGCCGGCGCCGTTGGCGCCGAGCAGCGCCACGATCGCGCCCTTGGGCACGTCGAGGCTGAGACCGCGCAGCACCAGGATGACATCGTCATAGACGACCTCGATGTTGCGCACGGCGAGGAGAGGCGGCGCGGGTACAGCGCCTGGGGAGGGACGAGCAGCTGCTTCATGAATTTCGGTCATGTCTCATACTCCGCTGTCGTCGCCCGGCTTGACCGGGCGACCCAGTATTCCAGAGACGCCTGACACTTACGGAGAGGCCGCGGCGTACTGGATCCCCGCCTTCGCGGGGGATGACATTTGTGTGTGAGGTAAGCGCTAAGCTCACCAGCCCAGCAATTCCGGCTTGCGCGGCAGCTCGACCGTCTTGACCTTCTCGAGTTTGATCGCGCCCTTGGCCATGAGGTCGTTGAGGTCGCCGTCGGTCGCGCCCGCAATCTTGGTGCGGTAGAGGTCGACCTTCAGCGTGCCGCGGTGGTCCTTGTCGGTCCAGGTCGAGGGATTGCAGACGCCTTCCATGCCGGCCGGCACCCAGTCCTTCTTCTGGTAGAAGCCCTTGGCGACGTTCTCGCCGGTGGCGCCGCCGTTCTTGGCGGCCCAATCGATCGCCTCCTTCATGTAGAGCGCCGAGCACACCGCCGCGATGTAGTGCACGGGCCGATAGACCTTGCCGGTCGGGTCGGACATCTTCGAGATCTCCATGACCATCTTCATGCCGGACGCATCGCCGCCCCAGCTCACAGCGGTGCGCAGCGGAAAGATCACGCCGTCGGCGGCATCGCCGGCGGTCTTGGCGGCGTTCTCGTCCATGCCCCAGACATTGCCCATGAACTGGATGTCGACTCCGGCGGTCTTGCAGGCCTTCATCACCGAGATGTTGGACGCGGCGGTGTTGCCGAGATAGGCGTAGTTGGCGCCCGAGGATTTCAGGCTCAGGCACTGCGCGCTGTAGTCACCCGGCGCGAGCGCGAACACCAGCGGCGGTAGCACCTCGAAACCGAGTTCCTGCGCCATGGCTTCGCCGGCGGCCTTCGGTGCGTTCGGATAGGGGTGGTTGGCGCCCATGTGGACGAATTTCGGTTTGCCGGACTTGCCCTTGGCCTTCCAGTCCTCGGCGGCCCACATCAGCATGGCGCGGAGCGAGTCCGAATAGCTCGGGCCGTAGAAGAAGTTGTACGGCGCGGGCTTGGCCTTGCCGCTGATACCTTCGGGGTCGGTGAGCGCGGCGGCATATGAGCCGGACATGTCGGGGATCTTGTCCTGGGCGAGGAAGCCGGTCAGCGCCTCGGTGTCTGCCGTGCCCCAGCCCATGATGGCCGCGACCTTGGAGTCGGGCGCCGACCACTTCTTGTAGAGCGCGATCGCGCGCGGCACCTGGTAGCCGTAATCGTTGGTGTCGACATTGAGCTGCTTGCCGCCGACGCCGCCGTTCTTGTTGACCCAGGCGAAGGTGTCGGCGACGGCCTGGCCATAGGGTGTGCCGACGTCGGAGGTGCCGCCGGAATAATCGGCGAGGTGCCCGATCGCGATCTGCGCCTGCGCGCTTGCCGAGAATGCGGCGATCGCCAGCGCCAGCGACGCGGTGCTCAAAAGGGATTTTGTCTTCATGGGTTGCCTCCTCCTGTTTATTTGTTGGTTAGCGAGTGCCCGCGCTCAATGCGAGAACGGGTAGAGTTTCCAGTACGCCTTGATCTGTCGCCAGCGATGGGCGAGCCCGTCCGGCTCGAACATCAGGAACGCGATGATGATCACCCCGATTGCGATCTCGCGCAGGAAGGTGATGTTGTTGTTGAGCGACAGCGCCTTGTCGATCGCGCCGCCCTTCAGCGCGACGCTGAGGAACTCCATCGTCTCGGGCAGCAGCACCACGAACGCGGTGCCCATCAGCGTGCCCATGATAGAACCGGTGCCGCCGATGATGATCATGGCGAGGAACAGGATCGAACGTTCGATGCCGAAACCCTCTTGCGATACCACGAGCTGGTAGTGCGCATAGAGCGCGCCGGCGATGCCGGCGAAGAACGCGGCAAGGCCGAACGACAGCGTGCGATACTTTGTGAGATTGATGCCCATGATCTCCGCGGAGAGATAATGGTCGCGGATTGCCACCAGCGCACGGCCATCGCGGGTACGCATCAGGTTGGTGACGAGGATGTAGCTCGCCAGCACATAGGCCAGCACAACGTAGAAATACTGCCTGTCGCCGCGCAGCGTGTATCCGAAGATCGAGAACGGACTTGCGCTCGCCGGCACCGAGCCGCCGGTGAACCACTCGGCGCGGGAGAAGAAGTCGAGCAGGATGTATTGCGCGGCCAGTGTCGCGATCACTAGGTAGAGCCCCTTCAGGCGCGCCGCCGGGATGCCGAAGATCAGCCCGATCAGCGCCGTGATCATGCCGGCAAGCGGGATCGCGAAGAAGACCGGGATCGGCGTGTTGTTGGAGATGTAGGCCGAGGTGAAAGCGCCGAGCAGGAAGAAGGCGGCATGGCCGATCGAGATCTGGCCGGTGAAGCCGACCAGGATGTTCAGCCCCAGTGCCGCGATCGAGAAGATGCCGATCTGGATCAGGATACTGAGCCAGTAACCGCTGAAGAACTGGGGCGCGAAGCACAGCAGCAGCACGCCGACGATCGCAAAATTGCGGCTGGTCGTGGTCGGAAAGATCGTGGTGTCGGCCGCATAGGAGGTGCGGAAGTCACCAGCAGGGATGAGGACAGGGCCGGCCATGGATCAGATCCGCTCGATGTCGTGGGTGCCGAACAGGCCGTAGGGCTTGATCATCAGCACGATGATGAGGACGTAGAACGGCGCGATCTCGTAGAGATTGCCCCAGTGAAGGTATTCGCTGTCGACATATTGCGCGATGTTCTCGAGCAGGCCGATGATGATGCCGCCGAGCACGGCGCCGCCGACGGAATCGAGTCCGCCGAGGATCGCCGCCGGAAACACCTTAATGCCGTAGCCGGCCAACCCGGACGAGACGCCGTTCACCACGGCAACAACGACGCCCGCGACCGCGGAAACCGTCGCTGAGATCGCCCACGCCATCGCGAACACGCTTTTCACGGAGATGCCGAGCGACTGTGCCACCTGCTGGTTGAACGCGGTGGCGCGCATCGCAAGTCCGTACTTCGAGGCGCGGAAGAACCAGGCCATGCCGATCATCATCGCGACCGAGACGACGAGGCTCATGACATAGACGGTTTGGATCTGGAGCCCGAGCAGGCTGACGGACTGGCTCTCGAACACACGCGGGAACGGCTGTGGATTGACACCGAATATCCATTTCAGCGTCGCCTGCAGCACGGTGGAGAGGCCGATCGTCACCATGATGACCGAGATGATGGGTTCGCCGATCATCGGTCGCAGGATCAGGACCTGCACCGCGATGCCGAACACGAACATGAACACCAGCGTCATCGGCATGCCGATCCAGAACGGCACCTGGTATTTCGCGAGCAAGGTCCAGCACACCCAGGCGCCGACAAGCAAGAGCTCGCCCTGCGCGAAATTGACCACCTGGCTAGCCTTGTAGATCAGCACAAAGGACATCGCGACCACGCCATAGAGCGTGCCGACCACGAGGCCGTTGACCAGGAGCTGGATGAGGAAGGCGGTGTTCATGAAGTGGTGCTCGCTGACAAATCCGGCGCGATCTTCCCCTCTCCCCTTGTGGGAGAGGGTGGCTTGGCGAAGCAAAGACCGGTGAGGGGTTGTCTCAGCAGTAAGGGCGGGGAGAGAGGACCCCTCACCCGAGTGGGGTCTTGGCTAATAGCGGAGATGCCCTCTCCCGCAAGGGGAGAGGGCGCATCGACCCGCATCGCGCTCTCGGTTCGAAGTAGACTCACTCCGCGGCCTCCGCCATGTGCCCGGGTCCGCCCAGGTCCACGACCCTCAGCGTTGTACGTACGCGCTGCGTGCTGCCGTCCTGGAAGCGGATCACGGTGTCCACGGGGATGTCGGCCTGGCCGCGGTAGATCGCGTCGATGATGCCTTCGTACTTTTCGTTGATGACGCTGCGGCGCACTTTCCGCGTGCGGGTGAGTTCGCCGTCGTCGGCGTCAAGCTCCTTGTAGAGCAGCAGGAAACGGGAGATGCGCTGTGCCGGCGGCAGAGTCGCGTTGACGGTCTCGACTTCCTTCTTGAGTAGCGCATAAACCTCGGGCCGCGAGGCCAGGTCGCTGTAGGTCGTAAACGAGAGCCGGTTCTTCTCCGCCCATTTCGAGATGATGGAGTAGCGGATGCAGATCATTGCGGCGAGCGCGTCGCGGCCCGAGCCCAGCACCACGGCTTCGGCGATATAGGGGGAGAACTTCAGCTTGTTCTCGATGAATTGCGGCGAGAAGCGCTCGCCGCGCGAGGTCTCGGCGAGATCCTTGATGCGGTCGATGACCACGAGCTGACGGTTCGCGTTGAAATAGCCGGCGTCACCGGACAGCATCCAGCCGTCCTTGATGTCGGCTACGCTCGCCTCCGGGTTCTTGTAGTAGCCGAGGAACATGTTGGGATGCCGCACCACGATCTCGCCGACGCCGTGGACGTCGGCATTGTCGATGCGGATCTCGACGCTGTCGGCCATCGGCACGCCCGTCGTGTCGGGATCGACCTTGCCCGCGGGATGCAGCGTGTAGGCCCCCAGCAGCTCGGTCTGGCCATAGAGCGTGCGCAGCGGCACGCCCATGGCCTGGAAGAACTTGAAGGTCTCGGGCCCGAGTGCCGCGCCGCCGGTTGCGGCTGAACGCAGGCGGGTGAAGCCGAGGCGGTCGCGCAATGCACGGAACAGGATCGCGTCGGCAAAGCCGGAACGCTCGCCCTGTTCGAGCGCGGCAAGCCCGCTCTTCATGCCGATGTCGAACAGGCGCTGCTTGAACGGCGTTGCGTCCATCACCCTGGCGCGGACATCGGCGGCGATCGATTCCCAAACGCGCGGTGCAAACAGGATAAACGTCGGCGCGATCTCGCGCAGATCGTTCATCATGGTCTCGGGCTCTTCGACGAAGTTGATCTTCATCCGGCACAAGAGGCCTTTGCCGAGTACATAGACCTGTTCCATGATCCAAGGCAGCGGCAGCACCGACACGTATTCGTCGTCCGGCCCTTTCGGGTCGAAAGCGAGATACGTGGCGCAATGGCCGAGCACGCGGCCGGCGGCGAGCATCGCGAGCTTTGGATGCGAGGTGGTGCCCGATGTCGTGCAGAGGATCGCGACGTCCTCGCCCTTGGTCGCGTCCACCAGCCGATCGTAAAGATCCGGTTCGCGCGTAGCCCGCGCCCGGCCGAGTTCGGCAAACGTCTCCGCCGACATCAAGCGCGGATCATCGTATTTCCGCATGCCGCGCGGATCGGAATAGATGATGTGCTTCAGCTTTGGGACGCGGTCGGCGAGGGTGAGCAGCTTGTCGACCTGCTCCTCGTCCTCGGCGAAAACGAGCTGCGCCTCGCCATAATTGAGGAGATACGAAGCTTCTTCGTCGAGCACGTCGCGGTAGAGCCCGAGGCTCAAGCCTCCAACCGCATGAGTGGCGATTTCCGCCGCGACCCAGTCCGGCCGGTTGTCGCCGATGATGCCGATGACATCCTGGCGTCCAAGGCCCAGTTCGACGAGGCCGAGCGCGAAGTCGCGCACCCGCGTCTGGTAGTCGTTCCAGGTGAACGGGCGCCATAGCCCAAGATCCTTCTCGCGCAGCGCAATTTCGTTGCCGTACTCCTTCGCATTGAGCCGGAGCATCTTCGGATAGGTGTCGGCCTGCGCAACGCGGCCTGCGTAATCCATCATGCCGCGCTCTCCTGCGCCGGCGGCGCATCGTCAGGATCGACCAGCACCTCATCCTCTTCGCCGAGATAGGCGCGCCTGACGTGGGGATCAGCGAGCACGGCGGCCGGATCGCCCTCGGCGATCTTGCGGCCGAAATCCAGCACCATGACGCGGTGGGAGATGTCCATCACCACGCCCATGTCGTGCTCGATCATCACCACGGTCATGCCGAACTCCTCGTTGAGATCGACGATGTACCGGGCCATGTCCTCCTTCTCCTCGAAGTTCATGCCGGCCATCGGCTCGTCGAGGAGAATGAGGCGCGGCTCCAGCGCCATGGCGCGGGCGAGCTCGACGCGCTTGCGCAAGCCGTAGGAGAGAGTGCCGGCCGGCGCCTTTCGCACCGACTGGAGATCGAGGAAATCGATGATTTCTTCCACCTTGCGGCGGTGCTCGAGCTCTTCCTTGCGCGCGCCGGTGAGCCAGTACAGCGAGCCCGTGAGAAAATTGTTCTTCAGGAGGTGATGGCGTCCGACCATGATGTTGTCGAGCACGCTCATGTGGTGGAACAGCGCCAGGTTCTGGAAGGTGCGGCCGATGCCGAGCGACGCGCGCGCGTTGGGCGTCAGGCCGGTGATGTCGCGGCCCTGGTAGAACAGCTGGCCTTCGGTCGGCTTGTAGCGGCCGGAAATACAGTTCACGATCGAGGTCTTGCCGGCGCCGTTGGGGCCGATGATCGAGAACAGCTCGCCTTCCCTGATGGCGAAGCCGACATCGGTCAGCGCACGAACGCCGCCGAATCGCAAGGACACGCCGCGCACTTCAAGACTGGTAGCCACCAAACAGATCCCTCCCGGTGATGGCGCTTTCAGTGGCGCTCTTCGTCCGTTCTATCGGGCAATCCTAGTACGACCGTGCCGGTGAGGCCATGCAGCAGATGGTCTCGACCGGAGCCGCGCCGCTCTCGTTCCCGTTTGGGATCAAAAGCCGCATCGCCCGAGGTGGTCCTCAATAGGGGAAAGCGTTATTTTAAAATGTCTCCCGCCTGACAATTCTGCGACAAAGTTTTTTGGATGGGGGGATCATCCATCTTTCGTTGGATGGTGTTCGAAACGGTCATGCTGCGTTGCAGCAGAACAGGAGTGACGAACGGTGCGGCTGGCTTCGGGATCATGATTTCAGAGGATCAACTGAAGCGCGTCGCTGCCTGGTCGCGCGAGCTCACGCAAGCGGAGATCGAGGTCGCTCGTACGGGGATCACGGAGCGGTCCTACGGCACTGGCGAGACCGTCTTCATGCGCGGCGATACGTTCGACTATTGGGCCGGCATGGTCTTCGGCCTTGCCCGGATGGGTGGGGTCTCGCGCGACGGCAAGGAGACGAGTCTTGCCGGGCTGACGGCAGGGGCCTGGTTCGGCGAGGGCAGCGTGCTCAAGAACGAGCCGCGCCGCTATGACGTGGTCGCGCTGCGCAACAGCCGCGTCGCGCTGATGGAACGCAGCGCCTTCATGTGGCTGTTCGAGAACAGCGTCGGCTTCAACCGCTTCCTGGTACGCCAGCTCAACGAGCGGCTCGGCCAGTTCATCGGCATGCTCGAGGTCAACCGCACGTTGGATGCCACTGCGCGGCTTGCCCGCAGCATTGCTTCGCTGTTCAATCCGATCCTCTATCCGGAATCCACCGCGCATCTGGAGATCACCCAGGAAGAGATCGGCGCGCTTTCCGGCATGTCCCGCCAGAATGCCAACCGCGCGCTGAACCGGCTGGAGAAAGAGGGCTTGCTCCGGTTGGAGTATGGTGGCGTGACTATTCTGGATATCGAACGGCTAAGGGGGTACGGGGAGGAGTGAAGCAGCGTTCGCGGCCGCAACTGCGAGCGCCGCAACCCACCGCTTGCTCTTCCGGCACGACGAGCCCATCCTTGCCGAGATCCTGGGCCATCTGACCGGGTCCAGCAGGCTGCGCCATCGCGGCGCCCGCGGGGTCTCGACCATGAACTGCTCCTGTTGCGGTTCCGAGGTTCAGAGCGGCTTTGTCTTCTGCCCGAAATGCGGCACGAAGCAGCCGAACGCCTGCCCCGGCTGCGGCTATGCGTGCGCACCGGATTTCGCGTACTGCCCGAAATGCGGCGCCCTCGTCAGTGAAGCCTCCAAGTCAGGCGGGCTGGCATCAATGCGGGCCAGCCGCGTGACAGTCCCGACCAGTGCGTCCTCGCCACCGCTGGCGCCGACCGCCGAAGCCCAATACGGGTTTCGATCGCAGCCGGACAAGATCGACAGCGAAGCCAACCGCCGCACCATTACCGTGCTGTTTGCCGACCTTAGCGGCTTCACCATGATGAGCGAGCGACTCGATCCTGAAGTCATGCAGGCGCTTCAGAACGAATTGTTCGAGGAGCTAACGGCGGCGGTGCAAAGCTTTGGCGGCTTCGTGGACAAATTCATCGGCGACGCGCTGCTTGCGCTATTCGGAGCGCCGGCCGCGCACGAAGACGACCCCGAGCGGGCCGTCCGCGCCGCGCTCGACATGATCGGCCGAACGGCGCAACTCAGCGAACGTGCAAAGGCGTATGCCGGGTCACCGCTCCTGCTTCATGTCGGCATCAACACCGGGCACGTGGTTGCTGGCGGACTGGGTGTTGGAGTTGCCAAATCCTACTCGGTCACGGGCGATACGGTGAATACGGCTCAACGATTGCAGTCGATGGCTTCCACGGGCGAGGTGCTGGTCGGGCCGCTGACCTACCGTCTTACGCGGCATGCATTCTCATATGAATCGCTTGGCGAGGTCTCGCTGAAGGGCAAGATGGGCAGCGTCCTGGTCCATCGCTTGAACGGACCGCTCGACACGCCCCGTGCGGCACGCGGCCTCGATACGCTGGGCCTGAGTGCGCCGGTGATTGGGCGCGACGCCGAGCTCGCCCGTCTAGTCGACAATCTTGATCTCGCGTGTGGCGGCGCGGCGCAGCTGGTGCGGCTGGTCGGTGAAGCCGGCATCGGCAAAACGCGTCTGGTGGACGAATTCGTTGCCCACGCCCGCGATGAGGACCGTTTCGCCGGCGTGGCGATCCGGCGCGCTGTCTGCTCGCCGCTGGGCGAACAGTCCTATGGCACCCTTGCCGCTGTGCTGCGCAGCGCCTACGGCATCGCGCAGAAGACGACCGTGGCGGAGGCCCAGGCCAAGCTGGCGACGGCACTGTCGGAGCTCGGCCTTGCGGTCGAAGAGGCCGATCGCCTGATGCCCCTTTATTTCCACGTTCTCGGCCTCGGCGATCCGGACGCCGCGCTGCAGCACGTCGAGCCCGAGCAGCTTCGGCGGCAGATATTCTTTGCGATTCGTACCGTGTTCGAACGGCGCCTGGTCCTGTCGCCGCTCCTGATCATTGTCGAGGATCTGCACTGGGCCGATGCCGTATCGCTTGAAGCGCTGCGGTTCCTGATGGACCGGCTGGAGCGTACGCGGCTGATGCTGTTGTTTACGCATCGGCCTATGCTGGAACTGGATCAGTTCGGCTCGGGGCGGATCAGCCATACAACCCTTCGATTGCTTCCGCTTGGTGATGCAGACGGACAAAAGCTGCTCGCGGCCTACTTCAGCCACGGTTGGAGTGAACCGCCGGGAAGTCTGTTCAGTCGAATCCTGGAGCGCGCGGGCGGCAATCCACTCTTCTTTGAGGAAATCATCCGCGGTCTCATCGAAGCTGGCGCCTTGGAGCGTGACGGCTCACAGTGGCGGATCAAGTCAGATGAAGCCGCCGCCGATATACCGGCAAGCATTCAGGCCCTGTTACTGGCGCGCCTGGACCGGCTGCCGCATGAGGTGCGCCGCTTGGCCCAGGAGGCCGCGGTGATCGGCCCACGTTTCGATGCGGCTCTTCTCGGTGCGATGGCATCGCAGCGGACGAAGGTGGAAGCGGGGCTCGAACTTCTGTGCGATGCCGAGATTGTCGAGGAGGTCGCGGGCGCGAACTCGATCTCGCTGCGATCTTATCGCTTTACGCAAACCATGCTTCAGGACGTGATCTATCAAAACCTGCTCTTGCAGCGTCGGATCGAGCTCCATGGACGGATTGGTGCCGCGCTGGAGCGGCTCTATGGCAATGAGCCCGAGCGCCTCGAGGACCTCATACTGCTCGGACATCATTTCAGTCTGAGCGCGAGCAAGCCGAAAGGTGCGCGCTATCTGCGCGCGGCCGGCGATCGCGCCCGCGCGACCTACGCCAATGACGATGCCATCCGCTTCTACCAACAGGCTCTCGCCGTGTTGTTGGCCGGCGGGGAATGGGAGCCCGAACGCCTGATCCTCTGCGAGCGGATCGCGGAGCTGTGTGCCGCGGCCGGCCGGAGGATCACGGCTGAGGAGCACTACCAGAGTGCGCTGGAAGGTCATCGCAATGCGGAGGACCGCATCGGCGAAGCGCGAATTCTCCGCAAGCTTGGCCGATTGTTGTGGGACGCCGGCAAGCGGATCAAGGCAGAGGCGCATTATGCCGAGGCGGCCGAACGGCTAGGAGGGACCGACGCGCCCATCGAGTGGGCGCACCTCCTGCAAGAGCGCGGCCGTCTTTCGTTTCGCACGGGCGATCACGTGGCCGCCGCGAGATGGGCGGACGAGGCGCTTGGCTACGCCCGAAGCGTACCGGCGGACGCCGACAGGCAAGTCGGATTCGAGGCGGCGCGCGCCATTGCAGAGTCGCTCAACACCAAGGGGGTGGCACTGGCGCGGCTTGGCCGACACCAGGAGGCGGTGCGTGAGGTGGAGCAAAGTGTCGCAGCAGCCGAGGCCGCCGGGCTCCTCAACGTGGCCTGCCGCGGCTACACCAATCTCGGTGTGCTCTACACGATTGTCGACCCGGCGAAAGCCGTGGAGGTTTGCCGGCGCGGACTCGATGTCGCGTGTCGGATCGGCGATCTCGGGTTCCAGGCGCGCCTTCTTGCCAATTTTGCTGTTGCCTGTTGCACCTTCACGGACAAATGTACTGAGGAGGGGGTGCCGGCCGCCGAAAAGGCGATCGAAATCGACCGCGCGCTTGATCAGCGCGAGCATCTCTCCGTGCCGTTGATCGTGCTCGGGCAAATCCATCAATGCCATTTCCGGCCCGATCTGGCTGCTCGTTGCTACAATGAGGCAATCGAGGTGGCGAGCGAAACCGGCGAGCCGCAGCAGCTGTTTCCATGCTATGATGGTCTTGCGACGCTGAACCTTGATCGAGGCGACATGCCCGAGGCCGAGCGATATTTCGCGCTGGCACAGGACGTCTGCACGCGGCACGGGCTTGATCCCGCAGGGCTGATCGTACTGCCGTTTCTTGACTAGATCATGTGAAGGAGTGCCATCATGTCTGAACGTCACGTCGAGGGACCACTTCAACCGGGCGATCGTGCACCGAACGTCGTGCTGGACGCGATCACACGCGACGGAAAGATCGCGCTCGAAGACTTTCGCGGACAAAGCCCGATATTGGTGGGCCTGTATCGGGGGCTGCATTGCCCGTTCTGCCGCCGCCATATCGCGGCACAGGCGCAACTTGATGCCGCCTTGCACGAGAAAGGCGTCGAAAGTCTCACGGTGGTCAACACGCCGATCGAGCGCGCGCGACTCTATTTTCGTTACCATCCGTTGCCCAACCTGCTCGCTGCGTCCGATCCCGAGCGGCTCTCGCACCGCGCATTCGGCCTGCCCAATCTCGAGTTCACGGAGAACGAGACCGAGTGGCCGCACAAGGTCGGCATGAACGTGGTCATGAGCATGCAAGTCGACATGCCCGGCGAATTGCCCGCCCCGATGAATCGGCCCGCGGCCGCGGAGTACCTCAATAACAAGGACGGCTATGAGATAACGGAAGCCGATCAGCGCATGGCGGCAACCGGCCAGGGCCAGCTCTTCGGGCAGTTTCTGCTCGACCGCGAGGGGGTTGTGCGCTGGAGCTTTACCGAGGTGCCCGAAGGCGGCCATCGCATGTTTGCCGCGCCGAGCCCGCAGGAGCTGATGTCGGCCGCCTCGCAGATGGCAAGCTAGGCACCGCGTCTGGCGATCATTCCGCCACCTTCGGCCGCTTGTCCACCAATGCTGCCGCCATCGCCGAGATCAGCGGGCGCATGAAATAGTGGTCTTCCACCGGCGAGATGTCCGTGCGCAAGCCGTGCGCTACGAGCTCGCCGGAGACGGCCGGCCCCACTGACGCGATCAGCGTCCGCTCGAATCCTGCGCGCAGGCGCGCCTCGCTGCCATGCGCCCTCGCAGCTTCGAGGAGACGGCGGACTTGGCCGAGATTGGTCAGTGCGATGGCGTCGATCCGCCCTTCCGCCATGTCGTCGATTGCGTTGACGATGCTGGCGTC
This sequence comes from Bradyrhizobium sp. WU425, assembly GCF_021052305.1. Lineage (NCBI taxonomy): Bacteria > Pseudomonadati > Pseudomonadota > Alphaproteobacteria > Hyphomicrobiales > Nitrobacteraceae > Bradyrhizobium > Bradyrhizobium sp. WU425. The sequence continues at coordinate 2,887,145 of NZ_CP088089.1, forward strand.
CGCAGCCTTTGGATCGTAGACGTAAGGCAACACGGTATCGACCTCGGCACCTTGCGCGGCGAGCGCGCCGGTCAGCGCGCTGTGGTCCTTGTCGGGATAGAGCTGGAGGCCGAGGCGACGTCCGTTCAGGTCGAGCTTGCTCAGCATCTCGATCACACCCTCGGTGGTCGGCTTCTCCGTCATCTGCTGCTGCTCGAGCCCGATCTCGCGTAGCGCCTTGCCGGGCTTCGGGCCGCGGGTGAATTTTCGCGATCGGGCGAGGGAAGCAACCAAGGCCTGGTCGAGACCACGGGTTCGCGCGAGCTTCATGATCCGCCGCAGGCCTTCGCCGGTCATCAGCACGAGATCGTCGAAGGGCTTGTCGATGGCGCGGCGGATCCAGGCCTCGACCGGGGCGGGGTCCGGTGCATCCTGGATGGTGAACATCGGGCATTGCACGACCTCGGCGCCTTGCTCGGCCAGCAGCTTCGAAAACTGAGCCTCCTCGCGCGTTTCCAGGATCAGGATGCGGGTGCCGTTCAAGCGGTCGGCCATGAGCCTACTCCGGTCAGCCAAAGCAATGGTGCGTTCATCCTGACTCCACGGTCGGGATTGGCGCAAGGTAGGGTCGGTGATAGAGCAGGGCGCAAATCGCGGCTCGTTCCGCAGCCGCTGCCCAAACCTTCATCAAGGCCCATGCCAGATCATCAATATGTCCTGACCCTGTCCTGTCCGGATCGTCCCGGCATCGTCTCGGCGGTGTCGACCTTCCTGGCGAATTCCGGACAGAACATCCTCGACGCCCAACAATTCGACGACACCGAGACCAACGAGTTCTTCATGCGGGTGGTGTTCACCGCTGCCGATCTCGCCGTGGAGCTGTCGGCACTCCAGACCGGCTTTGCCGCGATCGCCGAGCGCTTCGGAATGGAATGGCAGATGCGCGATCGCGCTGCGCATCGCAAGGTGATGCTGCTGGTGTCGAAGTCCGATCACTGCCTGGTCGACATCCTCTATCGCTGGCGCACGGGCGAGCTGCCGATGACTTTGGCCGCAATCGTCTCCAATCATCCGCGCGAGGTCTATGACGGGCTCGATTTCGGCGGGGTTCCGTTCCACTATCTGCCTGTTACGAAAGAGACCAAGCGCGAGCAGGAGGCGCAGATCCTCGATCTCGTCGCCAAGACCGGGACGGATCTCGTCGTGCTCGCCCGTTATATGCAGATATTGTCCGACGATCTCTCGGCAAATCTGTCGGGACGCTGTATCAACATCCACCACTCGTTCCTGCCGGGTTTCAAGGGCGCAAAACCCTATCACCAGGCCCATGAGCGTGGCGTCAAGCTGATCGGCGCCACCGCGCATTACGTCACGCGCGACCTCGACGAGGGCCCGATCATCGACCAGGACGTCGAGCGCATCAGCCATCGCGACACGCCTGAGGATCTCGTCCGAAAGGGCCGCGACATCGAGCGCCGCGTGCTGGCGCGCGCGATCCGCTACCATCTCAACGACCGCGTCATCCTCAATGGCCGCAAGACCGTGGTGTTCGTGGATTGATTTGCTACGCTCTCGCCGCAAGCGGCGAGGGGCGCGACTAGCGCACCGCGGTGCCGGACGCCGAGCCCGTTGCGCCCTTCTGCGCCTGCTCTTCCTTTTCGCGATCCGCTGCCGGCATCAGTCGCCTACGCTCGCGCTCCTTCATGTAGGCATCGTATTGCGGCGTGCCCGCCCGCGGCGGGGCGTCCGCCGGCAAGCCGCCGGCCCATTGCGGGACGTAGTCGCCCATGCCGGAGGAGAGCTTTTCGTTGACGGTGCCGCAGCCGGACAGGCCCACGGAGAGCGCGAGGAGGATCAGGAGGGAACCGAAGGATCTAGGCATTGCACCATTGTACAGAGGCGAGGTCAGTCGTGTTGGACGCCAGGTCAGGCTGTCGCCGGGAGAGTAGCCTTCAACAAGGTAAAATAGGCTTATTCGAGGTAGGTAATTTGATACCGGAGTGTACCGACCCAAGCCTTGCCGATGTTCAAATTCTGCAAACAAAAGACGAAATCCTCCATCCACCCGGCTGGGAGCGTTTCTAGACTGCGGCAAGGGTTCGCGACAAAGTGGCTTGATCAGCAAAGAGGCTTTTTCGTTGACAGGTCCAGTTCATTTGTACAATCGTACAAATGAAAGCGAGCGCAATCATGATGCCGGCGGTACCCGGACGTGACCCGATATCGCTTCTGCCGTCGGCAATCGGAACGCTCGGCTTGCGCCGAATGGTCGCCAAACGTCCGATTGACAATAAGGGCGCGAAAGACGCCATGTTGCGCGCGGCATCACGCGTGCGTGAGCTAGACTTAAGGCAAGGATCGGGCACTCGGTCCGGCGCACAAGAGATCAGGAATGAAGGGGAGGGACATCTGATGTTCGAACGCAAAAAACTGTCTCAAAAGACTGCTTGGGCCACAGCAGCTGCCGCCATCGCGGGCCTGGTGGCCGTCGCTCCGGCCAAGGCCGAGGACAGCGTCAAGGTCGGCCTGATCCTGCCGATGACCGGCGGCCAGGCTTCGACTGGCAAGCAGATCGAGAACGCGATCAAGCTCTACATGCAGCAGAAGGGCGACACCGTCGCCGGCAAGAAAATCGAGATCATCCTCAAGGATGATGCTGCGATTCCCGACAAGACCAAGACTGCCGCGCAGGAGCTGATTGTCAACGACAAGGTCCATTTCATCGCCGGCTTCGGCGTGACGCCGGCCGCGCTCGCGGCGGCGCCCCTGGCCACGCAAGCCAAGATCCCGGAAGTCGTGATGGCGGCGGGCACCTCCATCATCACCGAGCGCTCGCCCTATATCGTACGCACCAGCTTCACGCTGGCGCAGTCCTCCACCATCATCGCCGACTGGGCGGTGAAAAACGGCATCAAGAAGGTGGCGACGCTGACCTCGGACTACGCGCCGGGTAATGACGCGCTCAACTTCTTCAAGCAGAACTTCACCGCCGGTGGCGGCGAGGTGGTCGAAGAGGTGAAGACGCCGCTTGCCAATCCCGATTTCGCACCGTTCCTCCAGCGTATGAAGGATGCCAAGCCTGACGCGATCTTCGTGTTCGTGCCGGCCGGCCAGGGCGGTAACTTCATGAAGCAGTATGCCGAACGCGGGCTCGACAAGGCCGGCATCAAGGTGATCGGACCGGGCGACGTGACCGACGACGATCTCCTCAACAACATGGGCGACGCCGTGCTGGGCACGGTCACCGCTCACCTCTATTCCGCGGCGCATCCCTCGCAGATGAACAAGGATTTCGTCGCGGCCTACAAGAAGGCCTACGGAAACCGGCCGGGCTTCATGGCGGTGAGTGGCTATGACGGCATTCACCTGATCTACGAAGCGCTGAAGAAGACCAATGGCGACACCGACGGCACCAAGCTGGTCGAAGCGATGAAGGGCCAGAAGTGGGAGAGCCCGCGCGGCCCGATCTTGATCGACCCCGAGACCCGCGACATCGTGCAGAACATCTACATCCGGAAGGTCGAGAAGGTCGACGGCGAGCTCTACAACGTCGAGTTCGCGACCTTCGAGGCCGTCAAGGATCTCGGCAAGACCAAGAAGTGACTCGCGTCGTTCCGGGGCTCGCCTCCGTGTCTGCGTCATGCCCGGCTTGTCCCGGGCATCCACGCAAAGCCGGGAAAAGAAACACCAGACAGAACGTGGATGGCCGGGACAAGCCCGGCCATGACGATAACGCTAAGCTGAGACGATGACCTCAATCCTCACCAACCTGTTCGATGGCGTTGCCTACGGCATGCTGCTGTTCGTGCTGGCTTGCGGGCTCGCGGTCACGCTCGGCTTGATGAATTTCGTCAACCTCGCCCATGGCGCCTTCGCCATGGCCGGCGGCTATGTCTGCATGGTGCTGGTCAACCGGATGGGCTGGCCATTTTTCGCTGCGTTGCCGCTAGCCTTCGTCTCCTCCGCTGCGATCGGCATCGTGCTCGAGCGCACGCTGTACCGACACCTCTATGCGCGCAGCCATCTCGACCAGGTGCTGTTCACGATCGGCCTCACGTTCATGTCGGTCGCGGCCGTCGACTACATCCAGGGCTCGTCGCGCGTCTTCATCAACTTGCCGGCGGCGCTACAGGGCCAGTTCGACCTGTTCGGCGTCGGCATCGGCCGCTACCGGCTGATGATCATCGTGATCTGCGGGCTGCTCACCATCGGTCTCCAGATGGTGCTGGCGAAGACGCGGTTCGGCAGCCGCCTGCGCGCCGCGGTAGACGATCCCCGCGCCGCGAGCGGCCTCGGCATCAACGTGCCGCAGGTGTTCGCCTTCACGTTTGCTTTTGGCTGCGGCCTGGCCGGTCTCGGCGGCGCGCTGAGCGCCGAGATCCTCGGCCTCGACCCGTATTTTCCGCTGAAGTTCATGATCTACTTCCTGATCGTGGTCACCGTCGGCGGCTCATCCTCCATCACCGGCCCGTTTCTGGCCTCGCTGCTGCTCGGCATCGGCGACGTCGCCGGCAAATATTACGTGCCGAAGATGGGACCTTTCGTGATCTACACCATGATGATCGTGATCCTGATCTGGCGCCCGAACGGTCTGTTCGGCCGCACGGCCGCGCGTTGAGTTCGCCGATGAGCGCCTCCTCCGACGTCGGCTATCACGCCCAGCGCCAGGCACGCTGGCACTATGGCGAGGCCGCTTTCTGGCTGATCGTGCTGGCCTGCGGCTTCGTATTTCCCTCGCGCTACTTGATCATGACGGATATCCTGCGGCTCGCGCTGTTTGCGATGTCGCTCGATCTGATCCTCGGCTACGCGGGCATCGTCTCGCTCGGCCATGCCGCCTTCTTCGGCGTCGGCGCGTACGCGGCGGGGCTTCTTGCGCTGCACGGGATCATCAACGAGCCCGTGCTTGCGCTTGTCGTCGCCGGCGTTGTCGCGATGGTGCTCGGCTTCGCTACCAGTTTCCTCGTGATCCGCGGCGTCGATCTGACGCGACTGATGGTGACGCTCGGCATCGCCTTGCTGCTTGAGGCATTGGCCGAACGCTTCTCCAACATCACCGGCGGCACCGACGGTCTGCAGGGTATCGAGATGCAGCCGATCTTCGGTGAGATTCCGTTCGACATGTTCGGCAAGACCGGCTTCTTCTATTCGCTCACCGTTCTGTTCCTGTTGTTCCTTTTCGCCCGCCGGGTCGTGCATTCCCCGTTCGGGCTGTCATTGCGCGCGATCAAGAACAATCCGCTGCGCGCGGCCGCGATCGGCATCCCCGTCAACCGCCGCTTGATTGCGATCTACACGCTCGCGGCGTTCTATGCCGGCATCGCAGGCGCGCTGTTCACCCAGACTACCGCGATCGCCTCGCTCGATGTGTTCGCCTTCGAGCGCTCGGCGGACCTGATGCTTGTGCTCGTGATCGGCGGCACCGGCTATCTCTACGGCGGGCTGATTGGCGCGGTGCTGTTTCGCATGCTGCAGGAATTGTTCTCGACCATCACTCCGCAATACTGGCAGTTCTGGATCGGCCTCGTGCTGGTCGTGATCGTCCTGGTCGGCCGCCAGCGCCTGCATCGCTGGATGCTGTATGTGCCCAATCTGGTCATCAGGCAGATAGCGGGGCGCAAGGCCGTCGTCGCCGTGCCGGAGAGCGACGCATGACCATCGTGCTCGAAACCCAGAATCTCGAAAAGCAGTTCGGCGGTCTGCGCGTCACCCGCGACTTGTCGCTAAAAATCGAACAAGGCGCCCGCCACGCGCTGATCGGCCCCAACGGCGCCGGCAAGACCACGGTGATCAACCAGCTCACCGGCGTGCTCAAGCCGAACTCGGGCCGCATCCTGCTCGAAGGCCAGGACGTCACGGATCTGCCCGTGCACAAGCGCGTGTTGCGCGGCTTGTCGCGCACCTTCCAGATCAACCAGCTCTATCCCGACCTGACTCCGCTCGAGACCATCGGTCTCGCTGTCTCCGAGCGCCTCGGCCATGGCGGCGACTGGTGGCGGCGGATGGGCACGCGCAGCGACGTCAACGGCGAGATCGCCGACCTCCTGACGCGCTTCCACCTGCTCGACGTCATGAACGAACAGACGGTGACGCTGCCTTACGGCAAGCAGCGCCTGCTCGAGATCGCGGTCGCGATCGCCGCCAAGCCGCGCGTGCTGCTGCTGGACGAGCCCGCCGCCGGCGTGCCCGAGAGCGAGCGCCACGACATTCTCGCCGTCGTCGGCAGCCTGCCGCGCGACGTTACCGTGCTACTGATCGAGCACGACATGGACCTCGTGTTCTCCTTCGCCGACCGCATCTCTGTCCTGGTCTCCGGCGCGCTGCTCACCGAAGGCCCGCCCGAGCAGGTCGCGCGCGACCCGCAGGTCAAGGCGGTCTATCTCGGCGAGGAGGCGGTCAATGTCTGACCTGCTCGCGATCGACTCGCTTCGCGCCGGCTACGGCGAGGCCGTGGTGCTGCCGAACATGTCGCTGCGTCTCGCCGAAGGCCAGGTGCTGGCGCTGTTGGGGCGCAACGGTACCGGCAAGACCACGCTGATCAACTCGATCGTCGGCGTCACCCGTCGCTTCTCCGGAACTGTCAGGCTCGCCGGTACCGACGTCACGACCTTGCGGCCCGACCAACGGGCGCGCTCCGGGATCGGCTGGGTGCCGCAGGAGCGCAACATCTTCCGCTCGCTCACGGTGGAGGAGAACATGTCCGCAGTGGCCCAGCCCGGTCCCTGGACCGTCGAAAGGGTCTACGAGATGTTCCCGCGGCTGAAGGAGCGGCGGAGCAATTTTGGCAACCAGCTCTCCGGCGGTGAGCAGCAGATGCTGGCAATCGGCCGCGCGCTGACCCTCAATCCCAAAGTGCTTCTCCTGGACGAGCCGACCGAGGGCCTTGCCCCCATCATCGTCGAGGAGCTCTTGAGGGCGATCGGGACCATCACGCGGGCGGGCGGCATCTGCTCGATCATCGTCGAGCAGAATGCCCAAAAGATTCTGGGGCTGGCCGACCGTGTTGTGATATTGGAGCGCGGAACGATCGTCCACGACGCCCCGAGCGCCGCGCTGAAGGCCGACCAGTCGGTCCTCGAGCGCCACCTCGGCGTTGCAGGGGCGGCGGCCCACTAAAAATAACTGGGAGTAAGAAATGCAGCGAACCAAAGCCCCCTTCCGCGCCGACGAGGTCGGCAGCCTCTTACGTCCCGCCAAGATCAAGGAAGCCCGCGCCAGGCTGGAGAAGGGCGAGATCTCGGCCGACGATCTGCGCAAGATCGAGGATTTGGAGATCGAGAAGGTCGTGCATAAGCAGGCTTCGCTCGGCCTGAAGCTCGCAACCGACGGCGAATTCCGCCGCTCCTGGTGGCATTTCGACTTCCTGGCCAAGCTCACCGGCTGTGAAATGTTTCACCCCGACACCGGCATCCAGTTTGCGGGCGTCGAGACCCGGCACGACGCGGTGCGCGTGATCGGCAAGCTCGATTTCCCCGATGACCACCCGATGCTGGATCACTTCCGCTTCCTGAAGAAGGTTGCCGACCAGGCTCACGTCACCGCCAAGATGACGATCCCGTCGCCGGCGGTGCTGCACTTCCGTGGCGGCCGCAAGGCGATCTCCAAGGACGTCTATCCCGATCTCGATGCCTTCTACGAAGACCTCGGCAAGACCTACCGCAAGGCCGTGAAGGCGTTCTACGACGCCGGCTGCCGCTATCTCCAGTTCGACGACACCGTGTGGGCCTATCTCTGCTCGCCGGACGAATTGCAGAAGGCGCGCGAGCGGGGCGACAATCCCGAGGGTCTCCAGCAGATCTATGCGCGCGTCATCAACTACGCGCTGGCCGAGAAGCCCGCCGACATGGTGGTGACGACGCATGTCTGCCGCGGAAATTTCCGTTCGACCTGGATTTCTTCAGGCGGCTACGAGCCGGTTGCCGAGACCATGCTCGCCGGCACCAATTACGACGGCTATTTCCTCGAATACGACAGCGACCGCGCCGGTGGTTTCGAGCCGCTGCGCTTCCTGCCCAAGGGCAACAAGGTCGTCGTGGTCGGCGTCATCACCTCGAAGTTCGGTGAGCTCGAGAACAAGGACGCGATCAAGCGGCGTCTCGAGGAAGCCGCCAAGTTCGCCCCGCTGGAGCAGCTCGCGCTCTCCCCGCAATGCGGCTTTGCCTCAACCGAGGAAGGCAACATTCTCTCGGAGGAGGAGCAGTGGGCCAAGCTCAGCCTCGCGGTCGAGATTGCGAAGGAAGTGTGGGGGCAGTGATCGGGTGCAGCCGCGTCTTTGCGTAAGCGAGACGCATTGTGTCAAAGCTGCTCGATCCGCGACATCAGAGCGGGGCCGGACTTGTCCGCCCCGCTTATTTTTTGCGTCGAAGGGTACTGCGGATCAGGCGCTGCGCCGGCGCCTCGAACCAGCGATAGGTAAGGTGCGAGGCCACGAGTGTCGGCAGCACGAAGGCCACCCAGAACAGATGGTCGCCGTAGGGAATCGGTCGCTGCATGGCCACGCAGGCGAGTGCGATGGCGAGCTGAATCGGGAAGTGCAGAAGATAGCAGGAATAGGTCATATTGCCGGCCATCTCGAGTAGTGCCTGGACCCGCCGCGGCAAGGTGAGTTGGCCGGAACAGCAGAACAGCAGGATCGGTGTATAGATCAGCAGCAGCGGTCCGGCGGCCGGGGCGAGCTCGATGCCCGCCAGCCAGATCGCCGCCGGGACTGCGATGGCGGCGAACGCGGCCGTTGCTTCCAATGTCCGCCGATGCCCGGAATCGACGACGGCCTGCCGGGCCATGGCGGCAAGTCCGCCTGCATAGAAGAAGGCGAGGCTGGTCCCGACCTGCGTTCCGATCGTGATCGAGGCAAGGATCACGACCAAATTGAACAGCGGCGATGCCGTTACAAAGCGCAACGCCATGAAAAAGGTCGCATAGTCCATAATCTCGACTGAGACCGACCAGATGGGCCCGTTGAAGCTTTCGCTGCGCGGCAACAGCCAGTCGCTCGCCATGAAGAGCTGTGCGAGGAAGTGCGGGAGATCGTTGTTCGGATAGACGAAGTAGACTCCATGCTGGGCGAAATAGACCGGTTGCAGCACCGCGACCAGCAGCAACGTTGCGATATGGAGCGGATAGAGGCGCGACAGCCGGTTCACGAAGAAGCTTCGGCCGTCGACCGTGCGATCGGCGATAATGGTGCGATACTTCCAGAAGAATATGAAGCCCGAGATGCACCAGAAGAACCAGACGCCGTACTCGCCGGCCTCATAGAAAGGGAACAGAACGCGGTAGAACGGCAGCTCGCTTCTGGTGAGCTTGACGGCGGGCTCGGCGACAAGGGCAAAGTGCTGATAGTGCCATAACAGCACGGCGAGGGTCGCAAGGAAGCGTAGGCCCTCCAATCCCAGGAGCTTCCGGGCCTCCGGCAGTGGCAATGTTTTCGGCATGATGAATACGGCCTTCGGCTACCTCTGCCGCATCATTGATCCCAGCATCTCGTGGACATCGTAGGTCATGACCGCGAGCAAGGCTGCGAGCGCGAGATAGGCGCCGCCATATTCGAGCTTGGTCTGGAGCGGGACACCGTAATAGGCGACGTTCTCGGGTGCATGCGGATCATATCGCCACGCGCCGAGGAGCTGCGGGGCGGAGCGCCTTGTGAGAAAACCGGCTGTAATCCGAACACGACAAACAGGACGATGCCGGCGGCGGCAACGAATTTTCTCACAGAATTCCCCAGCAACCAGTCCACCGCCTGGTCGGTGGTGCAGTCATTATAAGACAACGATAGGCTGTGGGAAAGAGCAGCCGCAGGTTGCGTTCGACTATCTCGCGCGCTGTTGTAATTTTGGCGCGTCGGCGCGGGATGTCAGCAGGATCAAAACCGCAACTTTGGCCGCAAGAGCCTCGCGATGTGCGGGACTGCTTGTTCCCGGATGCTACGCTCGCCAGGGTAAAGGCAGTTTGCCGGGACGATGCCAATTCGCATCATTTCTCCGCCAGATAGACCTCTCCCAGCAGCGACGAGTTCGACCACGGCACCTGCTTGCTCTTCGTGGTCGAAACCACCTCCGCCCGCACACGTGTCAGCATCTGCTGCACCTCGAGACCGGGCGTGCCGATGTGGCGGGAGAGGGCAGCGGAAAACGGCGAGTTGGCGCCTTCGCCGTCGAGAGCGACCTGGCCCGGCGCAGTGGCGAAAGCGATCAGCGTGCCGGCGCCGAGCATCGCGCCGGCGCCCAGGCTCGGTGGCGCTGCGAGGCCCGAGGCAGCTTCGATGGCGCGGTTGGTGCCGGCTGATGCGACCTGCTGTGCCATCGGATTATTGCGGCAGGCATCGAAGATCAAGATGTTGGTGCGGACCTGGTCGTCGAGGCCGGCCATGATCGTGTCCATGTCGATCATCGCGTCCGTCATCCTCGCGCCCGGCTTGAGTTCGACGTCGACAGGAATGAGATAGTTGCGGCCGTCGACCTGCACACCGTGGCCGGCATAGTAGACCAATACGACCTGCGCCCGCGCCGCTTCCCGCAAGAAGTCACGCGTCATCTTCTGCATCGCCGCGCGGTCGAGATCGACGCCTTCTGATACCGTGAAGCCGATATCGCGCAAGGCCCTGGCAATGGCGCGCGCGTCATTGGGCGGATTGGGGAGCGCCTTGACATGCGAATAGGCGCCATTGCCGATGATCAGCGCCATGCGCGTGCCGCGCGCGGCCGGAGCAGGCGAGGGGGGCGGCGCGGCACCGGTCTGCTGGGGAGCCGGTGCCTTTGCCGGCTCGGTCGGTGACGGCGCATCGCGCGGGATCGGTGTGCTTGCGTCGGTGATCAGCGACAGCCGCACCTTTGCGGTGGCTTGATTGGCCTTGCTGCCGGCATCGGACGCCGCGATCGCCAGCGTCGCCTTGTAGTCGTCGCTCGCGTGCGCGTAATCCCCTTTCGCCTCATAGGCCAGCGCGCGATGGGTGTAGCCTGAGATCAGCACGCTGTTCGGCGGAGTCATGATGTTGACGGGCGGCTTCTCTTTCGCGAGCCGAAGCGCTTCGCTCCCGTCGACAATCGCGCGATCGTAATCGCCTCTGACACGCCAGATCGCGGTCCGGTTGATCAGCGGCTGCGGCAGCGTCGGGTCGAGCCGGATCGCCTGGTTGATGTCGGTCAGCGCGCCGTCGAGATCGCCGAGCGCCTCCTTGGAGATGCCGCGGTTCTGGTACGAGAACGCCGATTTTGGATTGGCCTTGATCGACATGTCGTAGTCGGCGATCGCCTTGGCGTAATCGCCTTTGCCGCGCCAGGCATTACCGCGATTGTGGAAGATGGTTCCGTCAGGCGGGCCGAGCTTCAGCGCATCGTCGAAATCAGCGACCGCGATCTCGTACTCGCCTCTGTCGTAATACGCCGAGCCGCGTAGATTGTAGACTGCCTGGCTCGGCTGGAGCCGGATCGCTTCCGTGGCGTCAGTGATGACCTTGGCGTAATCGCCCTTCTTATTCCAGCCCACCGCGCGCCAGAAGTAGACCGTCGCGAGCTGCTCGCCTTTAAAAACGTTCAGCGAAATGATCTTGCTGCAGGCGTCGATCATCTGGTCTGCCGGCATGGTGTCGGTGGTGCAGAGCGGCCCAAGCTGGTTGCGCGCCTGCGCAAAAGCTGGCGCCGACCACAGGGTTGCGGCGAGCAGGCAGAGCGCGACGAGCAGGCGACGCATTGGCGGTGGTCCCGTAGAGGAGAGGCGTCTGTTGGTTACCCGGCAGGGGAAGGTGGTTCACGGCTCCCTGTTGTACAAACGGCAAACAGGGGTGGCTCTATCGCTATTCCCTCGGTGGGCAGATTTTGCTAGGAGGCAGTACCCAATCCCTCTGCCCACTGCGTCCCACTCCATGAAGAATGACGAAATCCTGAGCCAAATCACCGAGTTCTGCCGTAAGGCGGACATGGCGGAGTCGACGTTCGGCCGGCGCGCGGTGAACGATGGGAAGCTCGTGCACCGCTTGCGCGAGGGCAAACGCATCACGATCGATACCCTGGACCGGATCCAGGCCTACATGGCTGCATCGATGGCCGGCGGCGTGCCGCCGCCGCGGGGGCTTCAGGTGCCCCCGGAAAAGCGCGATCCGCGCGGCAATTTCCGCTTTTTCGAGAACCGGCAGAAATACCTGCTGTTCGTCCACACTTGCAGTGAGAAGCGGGTGGTCGCCGAGCGCGTGGCGCTGGAGCTTGCCAGCATCCATCCCCGGCCCCCGGCGCTGCGCGTGTTCGATGCCGGCGTTGGCGACGGCACGGTGCTGGCGCGCGTGCTGCGCTCGATGCACCAGCGCTTTCCGCACATGCCATTCTATGTCGCCGGCAAGGAGCTCAGTCTCGAGGACCTCCGCCTGACGCTGGACAAGGTGCCGGATCGCATTTTCGAGCACCCGGCCTCGGTGTTCGTTTTTACCAACATGCTCTACGCGGAGGCGCCCTGGCTCACGCCGGCATCGCCCGCGGCGGCCGCCGCGACCGTCTGGCACGAGGTTCCCCTGCGGGGTGCCTCCTCCGGTGAGTTCGAGACGCAAATCGCGGAGTTGAAGCCGTTTTTGGAGCAGAACTGGCGCGCAGCGGTCAGCCCGCGCACGGGGATGCCGCTTTATGAGCGGCCCGTCGTGCTGGTGCTCTACCGTGAAGATCAGCGGTTTCTGCTCGATTCGACCATTCCACGGCCGGGTCAGGCCGAGGCCAATTTCGACCTCGTTATCGCATCCCAGCCATACCGGGCGCTGTCCTCGGTCAATTTCAGGGCAAAACGGATCATAGCGCCCCTGGCGCGGGCCTTGCGGGCAGGCGGCCGCCTGATCGGTATTCACTCCCATGGCCAGGATCCGGGCATGGAGATGATCCAGGCGATCTGGCCCGGAGAAAATCCTTTCTCGGTGAGCCGTCATGAGCTATTGCGCGCGGTGAAGTACGAGCTCGGCTCGGTGGGCCGCGACTTAAATTTTAATGCTTATGCAGATAACCGCTCGATCTTCAGGTATGATATGGAAGCGCTGCCCAACGAGGTGACGGGCACCATCGGAACCTCGACGGCCTTTGCAGCCTGGAATGCGGCGGTGTATGTCGCTCAGATTGAGGACGACCGGTTGACGGAAATGACTCAAAACGGCCGCACTCTGGACGCCGCCAGGGACGTGCTGCGAAAGTACAATGGGCTCTGGTTTCTCGACGAATCCTACGTCATCTCGCGCCGGCGTGATTGACATCATTCAAAGCTAAATATCGCAACGCCCGCCAGCTAGCGGCGGAACAAGGGGTTACTGATGCGCGCGTCCTATCTCTTCACCAGCGAGTCCGTGTCCGAAGGCCATCCGGACAAGGTGTGCGACCGGATCTCCGACGAGATCGTCGATCTGTTCTACCGCGAAGGACCGAAAGCCGGCATCGATCCCTGGCAAATTCGTGCCGCCTGCGAAACGCTCGCGACCACCAACAAGGTCGTGATCGCCGGCGAGACCCGCGGTCCCGCATCCGTCACCAACGAGCAGATCGAAGGTGTCGTGCGCGCCGCGATCAAGGACATCGGCTACGAGCAGGAAGGTTTCCACTGGGAGAAGGCGGACATTGAGATCCTGCTGCATCCGCAGTCGGCCGACATCGCGCAGGGCGTCGATGCGCTGCAGCCGGGCGAAGTCAAGGAAGAGGGCGCTGGCGACCAGGGCATCATGTTCGGCTACGCCACCAACGAGACGCCCGATCTGATGCCGGCGCCGATCTTCTACGCCCATAAGATCCTGCGCCTCATCTCGGAAGCGCGGCACTCCGGCCGCGAGAAGGTGTTGGGCCCGGACTCGAAGAGCCAGGTCACCGTGCAGTACGAGAACGGCAAGCCGGTCGGCGTGCGCGAGATCGTGGTGTCGCACCAGCATCTGGTCGAGGACATCTCGTCCAAGCAGATTCGCGACATCGTCGAGCCCTATGTGCGTGAGGCGCTGCCGAAGGATTGGATCACGGCGAAGACCATCTGGCACATCAACCCGACCGGCAAGTTCTACATCGGCGGTCCCGACGGCGATTCCGGCCTGACCGGCCGCAAGATCATCGTCGACACCTATGGTGGCGCGGCTCCGCATGGTGGCGGCGCGTTCTCCGGCAAGGATCCGACCAAGGTCGACCGCTCCGCGGCTTACGCTGCCCGCTATGTCGCCAAGAACATCGTCGCGGCCGGTCTTGCCGACCGCTGCACGCTGCAGCTCGCCTACGCCATCGGCGTGGCGCGTCCGCTGTCGATCTACATCGACACCCACGGCACCGGTAAGGTGTCGGAGGATCAGCTCGAGAAGGCCGCGGCCAAGGCGATGGATCTCACCCCGCGTGGCATCCGCAGCCATCTCGATCTCAACCGCCCGATCTACGCGCGCACCTCCGCCTATGGCCATTTCGGCCGTACTCCCGACAACGAGGGCGGCTTCTCCTGGGAGAAGACCGATCTCGTCGAAGCGCTCAAGCGCGCGGTCTGATCACCGACGACATTTCGGGGCGCCGCGACAGCGGCGAACCCGGTACTTCCATCGCCTCGAGATTCCGGGCTCGCCCCTCCAGGGTGACCCGGGATGACCAATTCAACAACAGGACGCCAGCAATGAACGCGAAGCCCGGCTTCACCGATTACATCGTCAAGGACATTTCGCTCGCCGATTTCGGCCGCAAGGAGCTCTCGCTCGCCGAGACCGAGATGCCCGGCCTGATGGCCACCCGCGAGGAGTACGGCCCGAAGCAGCCGCTGAAGGGCGCGCGTATCGCCGGCTCGCTGCACATGACGATCCAGACCGGCGTGCTGATCGAGACGCTGGCCGCGCTCGGCGCCGACATCCGCTGGGTCTCCTGCAACATCTATTCGACGCAGGACCACGCCGCGGCGGCGATCGCAGCCGCCGGCATTCCGGTATTCGCCGTCAAGGGTGAGAGCCTTACCGAGTACTGGGACTACACCGCCAAGCTGTTCGACTGGCACGGCGGCGGTCACCCGAACATGATCCTCGACGACGGCGGCGACGCCACCATGTACGTCCATCTCGGCCTGCGCGCCGAGAACGGCGACACCAAGTTCCTGGACAAGCCGGGTTCGGAAGAAGAGGAAGTCTTCTTCGCGCTGCTGAAGAAGCAGCTCAAGGAGAAGCCGAAGGGCTACTTCGCCGAGATCGCCAAGAGCATCAAGGGCGTTTCCGAAGAGACCACCACGGGCGTGCATCGTCTCTATGACATGCAAAAGGCCGGCACGCTGCTATGGCCAGCCATCAACGTCAACGACAGCGTCACCAAGTCGAAGTTCGACAATCTCTACGGCTGCCGTGAATCGCTGGTCGACGGCATCCGCCGCGGCACCGACGTGATGATGTCCGGCAAGGTCGCGATGGTCGCGGGCTTCGGCGACGTCGGCAAGGGTTCGGCCGCCTCGCTGCGCCAGGCCGGCTGCCGCGTCATGGTCTCCGAAGTCGATCCGATCTGCGCGCTGCAGGCGGCGATGGAAGGCTATGAAGTCGTGACCATGGAAGACGCCGCGCCCCGCGCCGACATCTTCGTCACCGCGACCGGCAACAAGGACATCATCACGATCGAGCACATGCGCGCGATGAAGGATCGCGCCATCGTCTGCAACATCGGTCACTTCGACAACGAGATCCAGATCGCGGGTCTGCGTAACCTGAAATGGACCAACATCAAGCCGCAGGTCGACGAGATCGAATTCCCCGACAAGCATCGCATCATCATGCTGTCGGAAGGCCGCCTCGTGAACCTCGGCAACGCGATGGGCCATCCGTCCTTCGTGATGTCGGCCTCCTTCACCAACCAGACGCTGGCGCAGATCGAGCTTTTCGCCAACAACAAGGACGGCAAGTACAAGAAGGAAGTCTACGTGCTGCCGAAGTCGCTCGACGAAAAGGTCGCGCGCCTGCACCTCGCCAAGATCGGCGTCAAGCTCACCGAGCTGCGCAAGGACCAGGCCGACTACATCGGCGTCAAGCAGGAAGGTCCGTACAAGTCGGACCATTACCGCTACTGATCCGCTGATCGTATCTATTTTCGACGCAAAGCCCCGGAGCGATCCGGGGCTTTATTGTCTTGAGCGTGACGCACGCGTCTCCTCGAGGTTGTGTCAGGCCGATTGCCAGTTGACGAGCAATGATCCCGGTCAGACAATCCTTGGCAGAGGAAACAATGGCTCAAGACCATTTCGACTTGCTGATCGTCGGTGCCGGCCTGTCCGGGATCGGCGCGGGCTATCATCTTCAGACCAAATGTCCGACCAAGAGCTACGTCATCCTTGAGGGACGCGACTGTATCGGCGGCACCTGGGACCTGTTTCGCTATCCCGGCGTCCGCTCCGACAGCGACATGTTCACGCTCGGCTATTCCTTCAAGCCCTGGACCGATCCGAAGGCGATCGCCGACGGCGCGCAAATTCTCAGCTACGTTCGCGAAACCGCAGCCGAGAACGGCACCGAGAAGCACATTCGCTTTCACCATCGGGTCAAGCGTGCGGCGTGGTCGACGAGTGAAGCGCGCTGGACCGTCGAGGCCGAGCGCATCACCGGCGAGGGCGTGGCACAAACCGTGCGCTTCACCTGCAATTTCCTGTTCATGTGCTCGGGCTATTACAAATACGAGGCGGGCTACACGCCGGAGTTTCCGGGGTTCGCGGATTTCGCCGGCCGCATCGTGCATCCGCAGAAATGGACCGACGACATCGACTGCGCGGGCAAGCGCGTCGTCGTGATTGGCTCGGGCGCGACCGCGGTGACGCTGGTGCCGGAGCTCGCCAAGACGGCCGCGCAGGTCACCATGCTGCAGCGCTCGCCGACCTATGTGGTGTCGCGCCCTGCACAGGATCCCGTCGCCAACAAATTGCGGCGCAATCTGCCGACGCGGCTTGCCTATCACCTGATCCGCTGGCGCAACGTGATGTGGGGGATGTTCTTCTTCCAGCTCATTCGGCGCCGCCCTGCGAAGGTGAAGGAGCTGGTTCTCAAGGGCGTGCAGATGGCGCTCGGCCCCGACTACGACGTCGCGACCCATTTCACGCCGCGCTACAATCCGTGGGACCAGCGGCTCTGCCTCGTGCCGGATGGCGACCTGTTCAAGGCGATCCGCGAGCAGCGCGCCTCCGTAGTCACCAAAGAGATCGACACGTTCACGCACGATGGTATCCGCCTGAAGGACGGCAGCGAGCTTGCGGCGGACATCATCGTGACCGCGACGGGACTGGTGCTCCAGGTCGTCGGCGGTCTTGACATCAGTGTCGACGGCCGCGCCGCGGATTTCGCCAACACGCTGACCTACAAGGGCATGATGTATGCCGACGTGCCCAACATGGCTTCTGCGTTCGGCTACACCAACGCATCATGGACGCTGAAATGCGACCTCACCTGCGAATATGTCTGTCGGCTCATCAACTACATGGACCGGCGCAATTTCCGGCAGTGCATGCCACATAATGACGATCCCACGATCACGGCGCAGCCGTCGCTCGATTTCACCTCGGGTTATGTGCAGCGCTCGGTCGCAAAGATGCCAAAGCAAGGCTCGAAGCGGCCGTGGCGGCTCTACCAAAACTACGCGCTCGACATCGTGTCCTTGCGGTTCGGCCGGATCGACGACGGCGTGATGCAATATTCCTGATCGCGACGACCGCGGCGTTCTAAGCCTTGCGCGTGGCAAGCGGCAGGGCGAGATCAATTGCGAGTGCGAGCACCACGGCGCCGCCGCCCAGCGCGAACAAGACGAGATAATCGCCGCCGGTCTGTGCGTAGATCCAGGAGAAGCCGTAGGCCGCGGCCGCCTGGAACAGCGCAAAGCTGGTCGTGGCATGGCTCCATGTCGTGCGCTGCTGCTCGGCAGAATGTGGGACCAGCTCATGGATGCGTCCGAGCACGAGCGGTACGATGCCAGGTGTGAAGCCGCCGACCACCACGCTCGATACGATTAGCGGGAGAGGCGCGGTACTGACGGTGGGGAGCAACACGGCGGCCGCTTCGATCAGGAAGGCGGCGCGCAGCGCCGGTCCAAACCCAGCGCGGTCCCCGAGATGACCGGTGACCAGCGGGCCGACGATTGCGCCAAGGCCATAGAGCACCCAGTAGTGCGATCCCGCAACAATACCCTGGCCGAGGCCGCGCGCGACGAAATCGACGATGAAGACCATGTGCGGCACCAGCGCCACCGCGTTGAGGCCGTATTGGACGAGCAAGCCGCGAGCAGCGGGCGAAGCGTGCTTCGCCCGCTGCGATGACACGGTATTGGCCTTGGCCTCAGCGGGCCAGTTCCACCAGCTCACCAGCGTGAGCGTGCCCGCGAGCACGCCAAGACCATACCAACTCTGTTGCAAGCCTTGCTGCAGCAACAGCGGCACCAGCGTGCCGGATGCGGCGACACCGAGCCCGACGCCCGCAAAGATCACGCCGCCGACGATGCCGCGCCTCGCCGCCGAGATATGAGGCAGAATGACGGAGGCCGCCAGTACCATGATGATTCCGCCGGTGAGCCCCGACAGGAAGCGCCAGGCGAAGAACCAGGTGAACGACACCGGGGTCGAGCTGGCAAAAAAGGAGAGGGTCGCGAGCAACATCATCGCCCGCAAGCCGCGAACGGCGCCGATGCGCGCGGCCACGGTCCGCGCCGCGAGCGCGCCGGCAAGATAGCCGACCAGGTTCGCTGCACCGAGATAGACGACGTCGGACGGGTCGAACCATTTTGCGGCGATCAGGGCCGGGATTAGCGGCGTGTAGGAAAAGCGCGCGAGGCCAAGCCCGACCAGCGATGCGGACAATCCTGCTACCGCATATCGCCAGGTTTGCTGTGAGCAAGTCTGTGATGTCGAACCCGACCGCTGATGCGATCGGGGGTGGACTTGCTGCTTGGCATCTGCGTCTGTCATATCGTCCTCGTGCGCGAAGGCGCTAGCGTTCAGTGGCCGGCGCTCTGGCCGCCGTCGACATGCAGGATTTCGCCGGTGACGAAGGAGGCGCCCTCGAGATAGAGCACGGCATCGACGATGTCGGACATCTCGCCCATATGGCCGACGGGATGCAGCGCATCGAGCTGGGCGTGCGTCGCGATGGGATGCATCGGCGACTTGATGATGCCGGGCGACACCGCGTTCACGCGGATACCACGCTTGGCATATTCGATCGCCAGTGACTTCGTCGCGGCGCTCAACCCACCCTTGCTCAGCGAGGCCAGCACCGAGGGCACGTTCGAATTGGCCTGGTCGACCAGCGTCGTCGTGATCTGGACGACGTGGCCGGACCTCTGCTTTTCCATCTCGGCGATGCCAAGCTGCGTGACGTGGAAGAAACCAGCGACGTTGGTGCCCATCACCGCTGCATAGTCCTCCGCCGTATACTGCGTGAACGGCTTTGCGACGAAGATACCGGCGTTGTTGACCAGAGTGTCGACGCGGCCGAAGCGGGCGACGGCTTGCGAGACCACGCGCTCGGCGGTCTTCCGGTCGGCGATGTCGCCGGCAATGGTGAGGACATCTTCATCGCCCGACGGCTTAATGGAGCGCGCCGTCGCGACGACGCGATAGTTGCGATCGCGGAAACCCTGGACCAGGGCGGCACCGATGCCCTGCGAAGCACCGGTGATGATGGCAACCTTCTGTTCGATACCCATGATGGGCTCCTGTTGTTGGCTTTTCAGAACCTGCGCCAGCAGCGGCTGGCTTAGTCGATGAGGTACGCCGCAGCGGGCCGGCTGCGAATACGCGCTGTCCGGCAGACACTCTTTCGCGGCGCGAACGAATGCCGGGCGGGCTCCCGGTGGTGGTTGTCGCGGCAGGAGCGAACGCCTAGCTTCCAATCTGACCTCGATGGGCTGGCGGGAAACGTATGGATCGTCTGGATGCGATGAAGGTGTTTGTCCTTGCGGTGGACGAGGGCAGCCTCGCGGCCGCGGGCCGCAAGCTCGGCCGTTCGCCGGCGGCGGTGAGCCGCGCCATTGCTTTCCTGGAGCAGCGGGTCGGTGCCGAGCTGCTGCACAGGACCACACGCTCCATCAAGCTGAGCGAGGAGGGCGAGCGCTATGTCGCGGTCTGTCGCCGCGTGCTCACCGAGTTGGAGGAGGCCGACGACATCGCGACCGGGCCGCGCACGGCCCCCCGCGGCCTGCTCACGATCACAGCGCCCGTGGTGTCGGGTGAGATGGTGCTGCGGCCGATCCTCGATGCGTTTCTCGACGCCTATCCGACCGTCTCGGCAAAACTCCTGCTGTTCGATCGCGCGGTCAATCTGATCGAGGAGGGGGTCGACGTCGCGCTTCGCATCGGTCATCTCGCGGATTCGGCAATGGTCGCGATGCGGGTCGGCGAGATCAGCCGCGTCGTGGTAGCATCACCGCGCTATCTGAAGCAGCATCCGCGCATTACCGAGCCCGGCGACCTCGCCAAGCACCAGATCGTCGCGATGGCGCACCTTCCCCATTCCTGGACCTTTGCACCGCAGGCCGGGTCGTCGGCCGCCCGCACGGTGCAGTTCACGCCGCGGCTCGCCGTCAACAGCACCTATGCGGCGGTGGCCTCGGCCGTCGCCGGCCGCGGTGTGGCGCGAATGTATTCGTACCAGGTAGGTGAGCAGGTCGCGCGCGGCGAACTCGAGATCGTCCTGGCCGGCCACGAGGATCCCGAGATGCCCGCGCATTTGATCTGTCCGCAGGGCCGGCTCTCGGTGCCGAAGGTGCGGACCTTCACGGACTTTGCGGTGCCGCGGCTGAAGAAACAGTTTGCTCGGCTCAAGACCGGCATCACTGCCCGGTGAGCCGCTGCGCGCACGGGAAATGCGTTGTTTTGCGTATACGGCGGGTCGGGTGAATCGGCCATGTTGCCCGAACGGTTAACGCCGGATTAACCGCGGAGTCCTAGCCTGTCTCGGCCGGGGTTACTTGCAAGGCCGAGGTGAGCCCAATGGAAGCCCAGAGAATCGCGGTCGACGCCGTCGTCGCGTTGACCGATTGCGACCGCGACGCAGTCATCGCGTTCATCCGCCGCCTGTATCTTGCCGGCGTCACCGACCCCAAGCGCCTTACCTTCAAGGGCCTCCAGGCGCTGTCACGGGCCTGATTCGGCTCGGTTCGGCGTCAAGTTCCCAACCCTGATCTCCGGAGCGTGATTGCAACCCACCGGCGAATATCTTGCCGCTTGGGTCGCGTCGGGATAGATCACGTCCCCGGTTGAATCACCGGGGAACGGGGGAGATGCTAAAACAGTTTTTTGCGCCGCAACTCGTCATTCTCTATGTGCTGGCGGCATCGACGATCTACGTTCATTTCCGCAGCAAGCAGCGGCTGCGCTTTGCGCGCCAGCTCGGCGACCACTCCACCTATCTCGCGCCCTACAATGTGCTGATGTACGCGGCCTCGGCGGTGCCGAACAAGCCGGTGATCCCGGTGGAGCAGTTTCCGGAGCTGAAAGCCCTCAGCGAAAATTGGGAGACCATTCGCGACGAGGCCGTTCGCCTGTTCGACGAAGGCTTCATTCGCGCGGCGGCGAAGAACAACGATCGGGGCTTCTATTCGTTCTTCAAGAGCGGCTGGAAACGCTTTTACCTGAAATGGTACGATGACTTCCTGCCTTCGGCGCGCACGCTGTGCCCGAAGACGGTGGAGCTGCTCAACTCCATTCCGAGCGTGCATGGTGCGATGTTTGCGATGCTGCCGCCGGGCGGCAAGCTCGGCGCCCACCGCGATCCCTTCGCCGGTTCGCTGCGCTACCACCTCGGTCTTGTCACGCCGAACTCGAACAAGTGCCGCATCCTGGTCGACGGCGTCGAATGCGTCTGGCGCGACGGCGAGGCCTTTATGTTCGACGAGACCTTCATCCACAGTGCGGAGAATGCCACCGACGTCAACCGCATCATCCTGTTCTGCGACGTCGAGCGTCCGATGAAATACGGCTTCATGACCGCGATAAACCGTTGGGTCAGCCACCACATCGTCAAGGCCTCTGCAACCCAGAACGTCGACGGCGAGAGCGTCGGCCTGCTCAACAAGGGGTTCGGCAAGCTCTATGAGATCCATCTTGCGAGCCGCAAGGTCAAGGAATGGAATCGCAACGTCTACTACACGCTCAAATATTCGCTGACGGCGCTGATCCTCGGTCTCATCGTGCTGTCGGCATTGCGGTGATCGCCTTTAGTGACGGTGCTTGTGTTGTTCGGAGTCATCAGGGCGTTGGTAACCGCGCAGCTCCGCGTATCGCTGCATTTGGCTCTGATCGAGCAGGGCGGTTGTCGATAGATGGTATTTGAGGTGGCTTTCGCGGAGCAGTGCCTGGGTTTCCGAAATGGCCACGAGGGCCGCCTTGAGTGACTCCGACGTCACGACGCGGGCGGAGAAGAGGCGGTCCAACTCCGTTTCCTGCTCGACCAGCTTGTTACCTAGCGGGACCGCCTCTTGCTTCATGGCATCGAAGAGGCGCTGAACCCGGATGCGCTGATCCGCAGTCAAGTCAAGCCGATCACCGAACTCGAGAACATGGCTCGGACCGGGATATCCATTGAGCTCGGCGGCAAGTGCCAGGCCCATGCCACGTCCGACTCGAAGATCGTCGATCTGCTGCTGCGACAGCGCCTTGATGGGGCGATGCTCAAGACCGGCATAGGGCTGAACGGACTGCGCGCTGGCAACGTTGCACGAGACGATAAGCGTGGCTGCAAGCAGGAGAAGGCGTCTCATGAGTCTGGCTCCATGAAATCGGCCCGGTTGGTCGATCGATCTCCACCGGTGCTCTCCACATATCTTGCTGGACGGTTCGCCTCATGGCAACAAAGATTGCCGCGATTGAGTTGCGAACATGGAGCAGACGATGGTCTCTTTGCCGACCGCGAATACCGAGATCACGCAGTTCTTCCGCCACTGGCTGGAGACCTTCGCGGGCTATGTCCGCGAGGTCGATTATGCTTCGGCGCGGCCGCTTTTCCATCCGGAAGTGCTGGCCTTCGGCACGCACAATGATGTCATTCCCGGCCTCGACCAATGGGTCACCACGCAATGGGACAACGTGTGGCCGAAGACGTCCGACTTCCGTTTCGTCATCAACCAGGCCTCGGTCCTGGCATCGTCCGATGGCACGATAGCGACCGTGGTCGTGCCGTGGACGAGCACGGGCTATCATCCCGACGGCAGCGCGTTTCCACGCCCCGGCCGGGCCACGATGGTGTTTTCAGGATACGGCGATGCTTGGCTATGTGTGCATTCCCACATGTCGCTCAATCGGGGTGTCCCGCAGACAAGCCACGCCAATCGGCCGGTGAAGGCTTGGTAGTGCCGCCGGGCTTGCGGGCCGACTAAAGTTTTACCCTCTCATTCCAGCTCGGTTGGAACCCTTGGAACCCAATGTCGTTTTTTCAGCAACAATAACAGGTGAAACCACGCAAGCGGGGGCCTATCTGAGGATGCGCTCCCATGGCAACCCTTGATCTCGACGCCACCCGACTTACCGCCCCCGAGCATCAGCGCCAGCTTCGCCGCGCCGTGATCGCCTCCACAATCGGGACTGCGATCGAGTGGTATGACTTCTTTCTTTACAGCACCGTCACGGGTCTGGTTTTCGCAAAGCTCTTCTTTCCTCACTCCGATCCTTGGGTCGGCACGCTGGAGGCGTTTGCGATCTACGCGGTCGGATTCGCGGCGCGGCCCGTCGGCGCGGCAATCTTTGGCCATTATGGCGACCGCATCGGACGTAAATCCACGCTGATCGCGACCTTGCTCTTGATGGGACTGGCGACCGCTGCGGTGGCCGTGGTGCCGACCTATGCCAGCATCGGTATCTGGGGCGCCGTGATCCTGACCGTGCTGCGGTTCATTCAGGGCGTCGGAGTCGGTGGTGAGTGGGGCGGCTCGGTACTGATGTCGATGGAATGGGCGCGCAAGGATCGATCCCGTGGATTGATCGCATCATGGCCGCAGTTCGGTGTGCCCTGCGGGCTTTTCCTCGCCAATCTTGCCGTGCTGGTGTTCAGCCAGATGGCGGGTGATCAGTTCCTGGCATGGGGCTGGCGTATTCCCTTCGCGCTCAGCATCATCCTGGTCGGCGTGGGCCTCTATATCAGGCTCGGCATTCTCGAAACCCCGGTGTTCTCCAGGCTCGTGGCCGAACGCCAGGTCGATCGCACGCCGATGCTCACGGTGATCCGGGAATACCCGAAGGAGATTCTACTGTCTGCCTTTGCGCGCATGTCGGAGCAGGCGCCGTTCTACATCTTCACGGCCTTCGTGTTCTCCTATGGCATCGGCACCCTGCACGTATCGCGCGACTTCCTGCTGACGGCGGTGCTCTCGGCCTCCGTGCTGTCGTTCGTGTCGATCCCGCTGTGCGGACATATCTCCGATCAGATCGGCCGCAAGAACATGTATATGCTCGGCGCTGCCGTGACGGGTATCTTCGGCTTCGTCTATTTCGCCATGCTCAATACGGGGTCGCTGACCATCATCTTCCTCGCAATCATCCTGTCGCTGATTCCGCACGACATGCAGTATGGACCGCAAGCCGCCTTGATCGCCGAGAGCTTCACCGGACGCCTGCGCTACAGCGGCTCCTCGCTAGGCTATCAGCTCGCATCCGTGATCGCCGGCGGCCCCGCGCCGCTGATCGCTACCTGGCTGTACGGCACGTTCCACTCGGCGACCGCGATCGCGATCTACACCGCGATTTGCGCGGTCGTGACGCTGGTGGCGACCGCGATGATGACCGATTACACGGGAAAGGACATCAACGCGGCGGGGGCGTACGAGCGACGAACTTGAATCCGCAAAAAAGCCCCGGACGCCAGGTCCGGGGCTTTGCTGTCCCGTGATCTCGAGCTCAGCCTTATTCCGGCTGACCGATGCTCACCTTGAGCGTACCGACGCCGTCGACGCCGCATTCGAGCTTGTCGCCGGGCTGGAGCTGCGACACGCCGGCCGGCGTGCCCGTCATGATGATGTCGCCGGCGGCGAGCTTCACCTGCTGCGAGAGCTGCCAGATGATCTCGGGCACGTTCCAGATCAGCTCGGTGAGGTCGCCCTTCTGCGCTTCCTTGCCGTTGACCGTGAGCCAGATCTTGCCCTTGGCGGGGTGGCCGATCTTCGATGCCGGCTGCACCGCGGAGCAGGGCGCCGAATAGTCGAACGACTTGCCGACCTCCCACGGACGCTCCTTCTTGCGCGAGGCGATCTGCAGGTCGCGGCGGGTCAGGTCGATGCCGACGGCATAGCCGTAGACATGGTCGAGCGCCTTGTCGGCGGGAATGTTGAGGCCGCCGCTCTTCATCGCGACGATCAACTCGACCTCGTGATGGAGATCTTTGGTCAGCGGCGGATAGGGAATGGTGGCGCCGTCGGGCACCAGCATGTCGGCGTGCTTGGCGAAGAAGAACGGCGGGGCGCGCTCGTCATTGCCCATCTCGCGGATGTGCTCGAGATAGTTGCGGCCGACGCACCAGATGCGGCGCACGGGATAACGGCCGCTTTCCCCGACGACGGGAAGCGAAGCCTGGGTCGGAAGCGGGATGACGTAGGAGGCGGCGTTCATGGTGCGATCTCGCTGCTCTTGAGGTGAAGGGAACTCTATGCGGTTGCGCTGATCGGCGCCAGAGCACCGGCGTCGTGATGTTGCAGGCGGAAGAACGACGCGTAGCGGCCGCCGCGGCGGAGCAGCTCGTCATGCCGGCCCTGCTCGACGATCTCGCCGCCCTCGACCACCAGGATCGCATCGGCGTGCATGATGGTGTGCAGGCGGTGCGCGATCACGATGGTGGTGCGGTTCTGGCAGAGATGCTCGATCGCCTCCTGCACCTGCCGCTCGGACTCGGAATCGAGCGCGGCGGTGGCTTCGTCAAGCAGGATGATCGGCGCGTTCTTGATCAGCGCGCGCGCAACCGCGATGCGCTGGCGTTGGCCGCCGGACAGCTGCGTGCCGTGCTCGCCGACGGGCGTGTCGTAGCCGAGCGGGAAGCCCATGATGAAATCATGCGCGCAGGCCGCCTTGGCGGCGTCGATGATCTGGTCTTCGGTCGCGCCCGCGCGGCCGAACGCGATGTTGCTGCGGATGGTGTCGCGGAACAGATAGACGTCCTGACCGACATAGGCGGTCTGGGCCCGCAGCGATTTTCGCGAGACCGCGCCGATCGACTGGCCGTCGATCACGATGTCGCCTTGCGTCACCTCGTAGAAGCGCAGCAGCAACCCCAGCACGGTCGATTTGCCGCCGCCGGAGGGGCCGACCAGCGCAGTGACCTTGCCGGGCTCGGCAACAAAGCTCATGCGATTGAGGACGGTCTCACCGTTGCGATAGGAAAAGCTGACGTCGCGCAGCTCGATGCGCGCAGTCGACAGTTTCAGCGCCGGCTTGTCGTCGTCGGAATGCTCGCTCGCGGGGCTGTCGACGACTTCCAGCAGCATGCGGGCGCCAACGAGCTGGCTGTTGAGGTCGATGTTGAGCCGCGCCAGCCGCTTGGCCGGCTCGGTCGCCATCAGGAACGCGGTCATGAAGGAAAAGAACGCGCCGGGCGTGGCGTTGAGGGCGACTACGCTATAGCCGCCGTAAAGCAAACAGCCGGCGACCGCGAAGCCGCCGAGCATCTCCATCAGCGGATTGGAGCGGTTGGCGACGCGAGCCATCTTGTTGGCGTTGCGCTCGACGATCGCGATGTTCTCGTCGATGCGGGTCTGCATGGTGTCTTCGAGCGTGAATGCTTTCACCGTGCGGATGCCCTGCAGCGATTCCTGCATCGTCTCCAGGATGTCGGCGGTGCCGGTGAACTGGTTGTAGGCGAGCCCCTTGATGCGCTTGACCAGCTTGCGCAGCACCAGCATCGCCGGTGGCACGGCGACGAGGCCGATGAACGACATCACCGGATCCTGCCACACCATCACGCCGATCATGGCGAGCAGCATCATGAGGTCGCGCCCGACGGCGTTGACCAGCATGCTGAGGACATCGGTGATGGACTTCGCGCCGGCCGTCAGCCGCGCCAGGAATTCCGACGAATGCCGCTCGGAGAAGAATCCGACGCTCTCGCGCATCAACTTGGCGAACAGCTGGCGCTGGTTGGTGGCGAGGATGGCGTTGGAGATCTTGGTCAGGATCACCATGTGGCCGTAGGTCGCCACGCCCTTGATGAAGAGCAGGATCACGGTGATGCCCGAGAACATCGCGATGCCCGGGATGTTCTTGTCGACATAGGCCTGGTTGATGACCTGGCCGAGCACGTAGGTCGCGCCCGCGGTCGATCCGGCGGCAAGCGCCATCAGCGCGAAGGCGACGAGGTAGCGCCGCCAGTAGATGATGCCCTGTTCCGTGACCAGGCGGCGAATCAGCACCGCTGCCGCATAGGGATCGTCGGTGATTTTCTTTGGAAACTGAGCCATCCGCAGTCCATTGACGGCACAGGAATAAGCCTGCCCGCGCGTCAGGGATCGAGCGGCCTCTGTGCCCGCTAAGCCAGCGCTTTTCAAGCCCAATTAAGGGCTTGCCCCCGGATGGAATCTAGGCCGAGGCGGCCTGGCGGAGCTCGCCGTGGCGCTCGCGGAACAGCTTGTCCTCCCACGCCAGCGCATGCGCGGCGATGGTCTCGAGGTCGTCGTATTGCGGCTTCCAGTCGAGCAGGCCCCGGATCCGGCTGGTGTCGGCGACCATGGTCATGATGTCGCCGGGCCGGCGCGGGGCGTATTGCACGGCGAAGCTGCGGCCCGACACACGGCGCACCGCGTCGATGGTCTCCAGCACCGAGTAGCCGCGGCCATAGCCGCAATTGAGCGTCGTCGAGGCGCCGCCGTTGCGCAAATAAGCGAGCGCCGAGCGATGCGCCTGCGACAGGTCAGTGACATGGATGAAGTCGCGGATGCAGCTGCCATCCTGGGTCGGATAGTCGGTGCCGAACACGTCGATCTTGGCGCGCTGGCCGGTCGCGGCTTCCACCGCGATCTTGAGCAGGTGCGTGGCGCCGACGGTGGCCAATCCAATGCGCGCCTGCGGATCGGCGCCGGCGACGTTGAAATAGCGCAGGGTGACGTACTGCATGCCGTAGGCGGCGGCGACGTCGTGCAGCATGATCTCGGTCATCAGCTTCGACGAACCGTAGGGCGACAGCGGCCGTGTCGGCGCATGCTCGGGCACCGGCACCTGGTCCGGATCGCCGTAGACCGCCGCGGTCGAGGAGAAGATGAAGCGGTCGATGCCGCGCTTGACCGCGACGTTGAGCAGGTTGCGCGCGGTCGTGAAATTGTTGCGGTAATAGCCGAGCGGATCGCGCATCGAATCCGGCACGACCACCGAGCCCGCGAAATGGATGATGCTCTCGATGTTGTGCTGGGCGATCACGCCTTCGAGCAGGTTCTCGTCGCCGGCATCGCCAATGAACAGCGGCACGCCTTCGGGCAGATAGGCCGAGAAACCGGTGGAGAGATCGTCGATCACGACGACGTCCTCGCCGGCTTCCGCCAGCGCCAGAACCGTGTGGCTTCCGATATAGCCGGCACCGCCGGTGACAAGCACAGTCATGATCTCACCCGTCTTCGATCAACGCTCCAAGCTAACGTTTACGTGGTGAAGAGTGGGTATCGGCGCGGCTGAACTGGTCACTATGCTTAATGTTGCGTATAGGGACTTTCGAAACGGAGCGTGGCGTGGCGAATTCCCCAGGCGATCTCGAAGTGATCGTGCCAAATCTGCACAGGCGCTATTCCGGGGTCACCGCGACCAACCGGATGGTGGCGCCGCGGCTGGCAAAGCTGTTTCGCGCCGCGTGGTTCGGCTCCGACGCGCCGGAGGGGATCGCACGCCTGGGCGGTGCCGATCTCCTGAGATTGTGGCGCCGCAAGGCGCCGCTGATCTGGCACGCGCGCCGCAACAACGAGATGATCGCGGGTGTGCTGTTGCGCGCGCTCGGTTGGCCGCTCAAGCTCGTCTTCACCTCGGCGGCACAGCGCCATCATAGCTGGATCACGCGCTGGCTGATCCGGCGCATGGACGCGATCATCGCGACATCAGATCTTTCGGCCTCGTTCCTGAAGGTGAAGGCGACGGTGATTCCGCATGGCGTCGACACCGCAATCTATGCGCCGCCGCTCGACCGCACTGCTGCCTTCGCGGAAACCGCGTTGCCGGGCCGCTATGCGATCGGCTGCTTCGGCCGGGTACGCGCGCAGAAGGGCACCGATGTGTTCGTCGATGCGATGTGCCGCTTGCTGCCGCGCTATCCGGATTTCACCGCAATCATCGTCGGCCAGGTCACACCCGAGCAAGCCGTTTTTGCAAACGACCTGAAGAAGCGGATCGAGGCCGCCGGTCTGCAATCGCGCATCGTCATCACTGGCGAGTTGCCGATCGAAGACGTGCAGCGCTGGTATCAGCGGCTGACCATCTACGCCTTCACCTCGCGCAACGAAGGTTTTGGCCTGACGTTGATCGAGGCGATGGCCGCCGGCAGCGCGCTGGTCGCCGCGCGCGCCGGGGCGGCCGAACTCGTGGTCGAGGATGGCGTGACCGGCGTGCTGATCCCGACCGGTGATGCGGACGCGCTGGCTGCAGCGGTCGAACCGCTGATGCGTGACGTGGCCGCCGCGATCGCTATGGGCGAGCGCGGGCGGGCACGGGTGCTCGCGCAATTCAGTCTCGATGCGGAGGCGTCACGGATCGGGGACGTCTATCGGCCGCTGCTTTGACATCGCCTTCAGGGCAGCAAACAAAAAATCGCGAAAACAACCCCATGCACAGTAGTCGAGGCCAACGAAATCAATGGCTTGGCCGGCATCCCGAAGCTGCGGATTTTACGAAGTCGATTTGACTCGTCGGGCAAAACACCGGTATGATGTCATCGTCGGCGTAGCCTCGAGGGCCCTCAGGTCGAAGCCCGCAACCCCACCTCACTCAGCACCCGCTGCGCAATCTCCACCACCTCGCTTGCCGCGATATCTCGCATGCAGCGGTGGTCGTTCATCTTGCAGATCGTGCTCTGGCAGGGTTGGCAGGAGAGCACGCTCTTGTCCTGCACCACGGTCGCGGCGAGGCCGTTGAGGGGGGCCCAGAGATAGGGGCTGGTCGGCCCGAAGATGCCCATGGTCGGCGTGCCCAGGGCGGCTGCGATGTGCATCAGGCCGGAATCGTTGGAGATCGCGACGCCGGCTGCAGCCATGGCCAGCACGCCGTTGCGCAGATCATTGCCGGTGAGGTCCCGGACCCCCGGGCCGCCGGCCGCGACGATCTCCTGGGCCAGGCCCTTTTCCCCGGGGCCGCCGACAACCCAGACCTCAAGGCCGCGCTCGGCCAGCAAGCGGG
This sequence comes from Bradyrhizobium sp. WU425, assembly GCF_021052305.1. NCBI lineage: Bacteria > Pseudomonadati > Pseudomonadota > Alphaproteobacteria > Hyphomicrobiales > Nitrobacteraceae > Bradyrhizobium > Bradyrhizobium sp. WU425. The sequence continues at coordinate 2,917,391 of NZ_CP088089.1, forward strand.
CGGCCTCGGGATAGTAGGTCCAGCGTTTTGAGACGCCGACCGAGCCGGGAGCCAGGGCCACCGCGGCGCCGGCGCTGAGGCCGTTGGCCTGCCGCCAGCGGACGATGTCCTCGGCCTGAACCCGCAACTGCGGCACCGGCCATTCCGGAGGCAGCGGGGCGCCATCGGGCTGGGCGAGGGCGGCGTTCTTGTCGATGAAGCGGGGCAACTTCTTTTCGCCCCAGCGCCAGCGATTGAGCAGGCCGAATCGGAACTCGCCGACGAAGCCGACCCTTTCCGGAATGCCGGCCAAAGCGGGCGCAATGGCGGCCTTCCAGGTCCGGGGCAGCACCAGGGCGGTGCCGTAGTTTCGATCGCGCAGGAGCTTCGCCAGGCCGAGCTGACGGCCCACGCCGAGCCGGCCGCGCGGCAGGTCCCAGACGATCGCTTCGCGCACGCCCGGCATGTAATCGACCAAGGGCGCACATAGGGAGGTCGTGAGCAGATCGACCGGCCGGTTCGGCCAGCGCTCATTGAGGACCCGCACGACGGTGTGATTCCGGACGAAATCGCCGATCCACATGTAGGGGACGATCAGGATCGGGCGCGTGTCGCCCTGATCTGCGTCCCCACTAAATTGCGAATCTTGGTTCATTCGTTAAAAGGGCCGGGGTGCGCTGATGTGGCGGTTCGGTTAGCCGCTCCGGGCCGGCAGGTAAAGCCGGCTGAGTGGCAATCCCAAAACCGCTTACACTTTGGCGGATCATGCGCTAGGGCAGAACCGGGCCGCAAAACTTCGGGCAGGCGGAATCTGGCAGGGAAGTTGGAATGTTGCTGGTGACCGGCGGGGCCGGTTTTATCGGATCGAATGTCGTCGCCGCGCTGAACGAGGCCGGCCGCAGCGACGTGGTCGTCTGCGATTTCCTTGGCAACGAGGGCAAATGGCGCAACCTCGCCAAGCGGCAGCTTTTGGATATCGTGCCGCCAGCTGAGCTGCCGGACTGGCTGCAAGGCCGCAAGCCCGATGCCGTGATCCATCTCGGGGCGATTTCCGCGACCACCGCGACCGACGGGGACCTGGTGTTCGAGACCAATTTCCGCCTGTCGATGCGCCTCCTGGACTGGTGCACGGCGAATGCGGTGCCGTTGATCTACGCCTCCTCGGCGGCGACCTATGGCGACGGCGACGCAGGATTTGACGACGATGCCTCGGTCGCTGCGTTGAAGAAACTGCGGCCGATGAATCTCTACGGGTGGAGCAAGCACCTGTTCGATCTCGCCGTCGCCGAGCGCGCTGCGAACGGCGAGAAGCTGCCGCCGCAATGGGCCGGACTGAAATTCTTCAACGTGTTCGGCCCCAACGAATACCACAAGGGCTCGATGATGAGCGTTCTGGCGCGCCGCTTCGACGACGTCAAAGCGGGCCGCGTCGTGCAATTGTTCAAGTCGCATCGCGAGGGCATCGCCGACGGCGATCAGCGCCGCGATTTCATCTATGTCGACGACGTCGTGCGCGTGATCATGTGGCTGCTGGCAACGCCCTCGGTGTCCGGGCTGTTCAATGTCGGCACCGGCAAGGCACGCAGCTTCAGGGACCTGATGCTGGCGGCTTATGCTGCGCTCGGCGCCAGCCCCAACATCGAATACATCGACATGCCCGAGCAGATCCGCGGTAGCTACCAGTACTTCACCCAGAGCGAGGTCGATCGCCTCCACCGCGCCGGCTACAATGGCTGTTTCACGACGCTCGAGGACGCGGTGAAGGCCTATGTCGGGGATTATCTCGACCGGCCCGACCGCTTCCGCTGAGGTCCAGCACCATGCCGACGCCCATTCTCGATTTCGATGCCCTCGCGCAAGCCATCTCAGGCTGCACGGTGCTGTGCATCGGCGACATCATGCTGGACGAGTTCGTCTATGGCGAGGTGTCGCGGATATCGCCGGAGGCGCCGGCGCCTGTCATCGCGGCCCAGCGCAGCGAGATCCATATTGGCGGCGCCGGCAATGTGGCGCGCAACGTCGCCGCGCTCGGCGCGCGCTGCATCTTCGTCGGCCTCGTCGGCGAGGACGAGGCGGGCAGGCAGCTCGCCTCGACGCTTGCGGAGCAGGGCGCAATCGAAAGCGTGCTGGTGTGCGATCCCTCGCGTCCGACCACGCGAAAAGTGCGTTTCGTCTCCGAGCATTTTTCCACGCATATGCTGCGTGCGGATTGGGAGCAGGCACAGCCTGCTTCCGATACGATCGAGACCAAGCTGATCGAAGCAATCCTGCCGCAGATCGCGCGCGCCGACATCGTGCTGCTGTCCGACTACGCCAAGGGCGTGCTCACCGCCCGCGTCATCCGCCACACCATCGACGCCGCGCGAAAACTCGGCAAGCCCGTGATCGTCGATCCCAAAAGCCTGAACTGGGCGATCTATCGCGGCGCGACGCTGCTCACGCCCAATCGCAAGGAATTTTCGGAAGCGACCCGAAGCCGCGCCGACACGCCGCAGAGCATCGTCGATGCCAGCGAGGACGTAATGCGGCTCGCCGATTGCGAAGCGATCCTGGTCACCCAAGGCGAGCACGGCATGACGCTGGTGCCGCGCAACGGCGAGGCCGTTCACGTTCCGGCGTTTCCGGTCAAGGTGCGCGACGTCTCCGGCGCCGGCGACACCGTTGCCGCGGCGCTCGCGGTCTCGCTCGCCACGGGCGCGGACTGGGACACAGCGCTTCGCATGGCCAGTGCCGCGGCCGCCGTCGCCGTCGGCAAGCAGGGCACCGCCAGCGTGAGTGCGGCCGAGCTGAAACGAAAAGTATTGCCGCATGCCTATCTCGCGGCCGAGGAGAAGATCGTGCTCGAGCCCGGCGCGCTCGACGCGCAGCTCGCGGAATGGAAGAAGCAAGGCCAGCGCGTCGGCTTCACCAATGGCTGCTTCGACATCCTGCATCCCGGCCACGTCAAGGTGCTGACAGCGGCGCGCTCCGCCTGCGACCGCCTGATCGTGGGGCTGAACAGCGACGCCTCGGTACGGCGGCTGAAGGGCGCCGACCGCCCCGTTCAGGACGAGCGAGCGCGTGCGGAAGTGCTGGCGGCGCTCGAAGCCGTCGATCTCGTCGTTATTTTCGATGAGGATACGCCGATCGACCTGATCACCCGCATCAAGCCGAGCGCGCTGATCAAAGGGGGCGATTACACCCGCGAGCAGGTGGTCGGCCATGAGGTCGTCGAGGCCGCGGGCGGGACCGTGGTGCTGGTCGACATTCTCCAAGGCTTCAGCACGACGGCGCTGGTTCATCGCGCGCGGGGAGAGGGCAAGTGACGACGCTCGCCGGGGCGACGACCGGCCAGGTGCTGTGGCGGCGTCTGCGCAGTCCGGCGGCCTGGTCCGAGACGGTCGATCTGTTTGCGATCCTGACTGCGGCCTCGCTACCATGGTCGACGTCGCTTGCGGCGATATTCAATGTCCTGATGCTGCTCTGCATGGTGCCGTTCCTCGACGTCCGTGAGTTCCTGCAATCGGTCAAGCGTCCGATCTGTGTGGCGCCGATTGCGCTGGTCCTGCTCGCGCTGGTCGGGACGCTGTGGTCGGACGCGGCCTGGGGGGCGCGCTTCTACGCAGTCAATCCGACCGTCAAGCTGCTGGTGCTGCCGATCCTGTTCTATCATTTTGCGCGCTCGCCGCGCGGACATTGGGTGTTTGTCGCCTTCCTAATGTCCTGCGCGCTGTTGTCGGTGATGTCCTGGCTCGTCGCCTTCTACCCAGACCTCGCGCTCAAATCCGACCGCGTCGAGCGCGGCATCTTCGTCAAGAACTACATTGACCAGAGCCAGGAGTTCACGCTGTGCGCGGTCGCGCTCGCCTATCCGATCGTGCAGTTGCTGCGCCAGAAGCGCTACTGGATCGCCGCGCTGCTCACGGCGCTTGCGCTCGCCTTCTTCGTCAACATGGTGTTCGTGGTGGTATCGCGCACCGCGCTGCTCACCATTCCGATCCTGTTCGGTGTGTTTGCGTTGCTTCATCTGAGATGGCGCAGCATCGCGATCATCTCCGCCGCCCTGCTCGCGGGCGCGGTTCTTGCCTGGCAGGCCTCGCCGCAATTGCGCAAGACCGCCGACAGCTTTGCCAGCGACTACACGCGCTATGTCGAAAAAGGCGCGCCGACCTCGGCCGGCTTGCGGCTCGAATTCTGGCGAAAATCCCTCGGCTTCTTCGCGGAGGCGCCGGTCAAGGGGCACGGCACGGGCTCGACGCGCGGATTGTTCGAACGTGCCGCGACGCCGGGGGATGCTCAGTATCAGGCGTCCGCCGAGGTGATCGGCAACCCGCATAACCAGACGCTGAACGTGGCCGTGCAATGGGGCATCATCGGGGTCGCCGTTCTCTACGCCATCTGGATCCTGCATCTGCTGTTGTTTCGCGGCGACGGGCTCGCAAACTGGGTCGGCCTCCTGGTCGTGGTCCAGAACGTCTTCACCTCGCTGTTCAACTCCCATCTGTTCGACTTCCACGAGGGCTGGATGTACGTCATCGGTGTCGGCGTTGCCGGCGGCATGGTGATCCGGGCCCAGCAGGCCGGGGCGAAAGCGGCGGAAGCAGGTTCCTGAACGGCCGGCCGGATGGCAAACCTTGACTGACAAGCCTTGACTGGCATGTCCGGCCGAGATGGGTTATCAGCGCGATCAGGTTGCATCTAACTGGATTTTCGGTCAGCGGATGACGCGTCTTTCGCATCTCACCTTGCGCAATTTCATGATCGCGCTCCACGACCTGCTGGCGACCACGGCGGCGCTGTTCGCCGCCTTCTATCTGCGCTTCGAGGGCGGCGACGGCTTCTTCGACCGCCTGCCGCTGTTGATTCAGATCCTGCCCTATTTTCTCGCCTTCAGCGTGGTCGTGTTCTTCGTCTTCAACTTGACCACGACGAAATGGCGCTTCATCTCGCTGCCCGACGCGCTGAACATCATCCGCGTCGCGACCGTGCTGACGGTTGCGCTCCTGGCGCTCGACTACATCTTCGTCGCCCCAAACGTCCGTGGCGCCTTCTTCCTCGGCAAGGTGACCATCGTCCTCTATTGGTTCCTCGAGATCTCCTTCCTCAGCGCGTTGCGCATGGCCTACCGCTATTTCCGCTATACGCGGGTTCGGCGTCACGCCCGCACCGGAGATGCCGCGCCGACGCTGCTGATCGGCCGCGCCGCGGATGCCGAGGTGCTGTTGCGCGGAATCGAGAGCGGGGCGATCAAGCGCATCTGGCCGGTCGGCGTGCTGTCGCCGTCGAGTTCCGATCGCGGCCAGTTCATCCGCAACGTCCCGGTTCTGGGCGGCGTCGACGACATCGAGGATGTCATCGCCGACTTCACGAAGCGCGGCAAGGGGATCGCGCGCGTCGTGATGACGCCAACGGCATTCGAGCCGGAGGCCCATCCCGAATCGATCCTGATGCGGGCGCGCAAGCTCGGCGTGATCGTGAGCCGCATGCCCTCGCTCGAGAGCGGCGATACCCCACGGCTCACGGCCGTCGCCGTCGAGGACCTGCTGCTGCGGCCGAGCGAAAAGATCGACTATGCGCGGCTCGAGGCCCTGATCGAGGGCAAGGCGGTGATCGTCACCGGTGGAGGCGGCTCGATCGGTTCCGAGATCTGCGAGCGTGTCGTCGCGTTCGGCGCCGCGCGCCTTCTGATCGTGGAAAATTCCGAGCCGGCGCTCTACGCGATCACGGAGACGCTCGCGGCGCTCGGCACTGCTGCTTCGATCGAAGGGCGGATCGCCGACATCCGCGACCGTGAGCGCATCATGCGCCTGATGGCCGAGTTCAAGCCGGACATCGTGTTCCATGCCGCCGCGCTCAAGCACGTGCCGATCCTCGAGCGCGACTGGAGCGAGGGCGTCAAGACCAACATCTTCGGCTCGATCAACGTTGCCGATGCCGCGCACAGCGCCGGCGCCGAAGCCATGGTGATGATCTCGACCGACAAGGCGATCGAGCCGGTGTCGATGCTCGGCCTGACCAAGCGCTTCGCCGAGATGTATTGCCAGGCGCTCGACCATGATCTTGCGGCGGGTCACGGCGGCGCCAGGCGGTCGATGCGGCTGATCTCGGTCCGGTTCGGTAACGTACTCGCGTCGAACGGCTCGGTGGTGCCGAAGTTCAAGGCCCAGATCGATGCCGGCGGTCCCGTGACGGTCACGCACCCCGACATGGTCCGCTACTTCATGACCATCCGCGAGGCCTGCGATCTCGTCATCACGGCGGCAACGCATGCGCTCGGAACGCAGCGCTCGGACGTGTCCGTCTACGTGCTCAACATGGGCCAGCCGGTGAAGATCGTCGATCTCGCCGAGCGCATGATCCGTCTCTCGGGCCTGCAACCCGGCTACGACATCGAAATCGTGTTCACGGGCATGCGGCCCGGCGAACGCCTGCACGAAATCCTGTTCGCCTCCGAGGAGCCGACCCGCGAGATCGGCGTCGCCGGCATCATGGCCGCGCAGCCGAACGAGCCGCCGATGCAGACGCTGCGCAAATGGATCGCGGCGCTGGAGCAGGCGATCGCGCGCGACGACCGGGCCACGATCAGGACCATCCTGAAGGACGCGGTCCCGGAATTCGGGTCGACCGCGGCCTGACCATGCAGCCTCGAGGCAAGATCGTCGTCGCGAGCCAGCATTACCCGCCGGATCCCAGCACGACCGCGGCGATCATGGCCGAGGTCGCCTGCCGCATCGCCGGGGAGCACCAGGTCGTGGTGCTGTCGGGCTCACCGGGCGCGTTGCCGGCCTCGCAGACCGGCCCGGGCAAGCCGCGGGTCGTCGCCATCAAGAACCGCATGACCGGCAAGGCGGCGCTGCTGCGGCGCGGCGCCTCCGAGCTGCTGTTCGCGGCGCGCACGTTCCTGGCGTTGACACGGGAGCTGAGGCGAGGTGACGTCGTGCTCACCGTCACCGCACCGTTCATGCTGCCTTACGCGGTCGCGGCGGCGGCAAGGCTGAAGGGCGCGCGCTCGGCGCTGATCATGCATGACCTCTTTCCCGACGTGCTGGTGATGGCGGGCCTGCTGAAGCCCGGTTCGATCGTGGCCATGACGATGCGCGCCGCCAACGGCCTGATGTTCCGCGCGCTCAATGCCGTCATCACCATCGGCCGCGATGCGGAACGGCCGCTGCTGAGCTATTCCGGCATGACGCGGAACAAGATCCGCTTCATCCCGAACTGGGCGACGCTCGTGGCCGCACCCCGGCCGGTGACGGCGGATAATCCGTTCCGCAAAGCGCTCTCGGCAGATTTCGTTGTCGGCCTGTCGGGCAATCTCGGCTTCACCCATGATCCGGAGATCGTGTTCGAGGCGGCGCGCCTTTTGAGGGCCGAGCCTGGCATCCATTTCCTGCTCTCCGGCTGGGGCATCGGCTTCGAGCGGTTGAAGCAGTTGCAGGCCGAAGCGACCTTGCCCAATGTCTCCTTCGTGGGGCGGGTTGAGGATGCCGAGCTCGAGGCCTTCCTGGCGGCGGCCAATCTGTGGATCATTCCGTACCGAAAGGACGTTGCGGGGGTGTCGGTGCCGAGCCGGTTCTACAATCTTCTGGCCGTCGGCCGTCCCGTGGTGCTGGTCTCCGAACCGGAGGCCGAGGCCGCGTTGACCGTGGTGGAGAACGGGCTAGGCTGGGTCGTGACGCCCGGCCGTGCCGATCAGCTGGCCGAGGCGATCCGCGCGGCGTCTCGCTCCGACGCAGTCGCGATGGCGGAGCGCGCGGTCAAGGCGGCGGCGAAGTTCGATCGCGTCACCGCGATGAACGCCTATGCCGGGCTGATCGACGAATTGCTGCGCAACCCCGAACTGGCGGAGCGACGATGAACGAGCACAAGCCAGTCGTGTTGGTGACGGGTGCGAGCGGTTTCGTCGGCCGTCATGTCGTGCCCGCACTTGCGCGCGAGGGGTGGTCGGTCCGCCCCGCGGTGCGCAGGCCGGAAGGCATGGACGACGAGGTCGTGATCGAAACGATCGGCCCCGAAACCGACTGGCAGGCCGCGCTTCAAGGCGTCGACGCCGTCGTTCATCTCGCCGCGCGGGTGCATCACAAGCACGAAGAGCATGCGGTCCAGCTCTACCGCAACGTCAACATTGCCGGCACGCTGCAGCTGGCGCACAGCGCGGCGACGGCCGGCGTGCGCCAGTTCATCTTCATCAGCACCGTTCTCGTGCACGGTCGCAGCAATGACGGTCGCGCGCCGTTCAGCGAGGACGATGTCCTGACGCCGCGCGGTCTCTACGGCATGTCCAAGGCCGCGGCCGAAGCGGGCTTGAAGACGCTGGCGCGCGACAGCGCCATGAAGATCTCGGTGATCAGGCCGCCGCTGGTCTATGGTGCGGGCGCCAAAGGCAATTTCGCGCTGTTGACGCGCGCAGTGAATCTCGGGCTGCCGCTGCCCTTTGCCGCGATCCGCAATCACCGCGCCTTCCTTGCCGTGCAGAACCTGTCGTCGTTCATCCTGCAACGGCTCTCTCACCCAGATCCCGCGAGCAATTTCGAGATCTTCCTGGTGGCCGACAGGGAGCAGGTCTCGACGTCCGAGTTCGTCGCGCGCCTGGCCAAGGCTGCCGGCAAGAACTCGCGGCTGTTCGGCATGCCGCCGGACCTGCTCGGGACGCTGCTGAGAGTGATGGGCCGGCCGGATACGCAGGACAGCCTGATCGGTTCGCTCGAGCTCAACCTGTCCAAGGCGATTGCGACCGGGTGGCAGCCGCCGGTGTCTCTCGACGAGGGGCTGCGGCTGGCGCTGGCGGCTCAGGACGCCTGAGGACGGGAGAACCGCCGCAGCACAACGCCGATCGCGATAGCGCCCGCCAGCAGCGCGATCAACGTGATCGTCACCGAGCCGGCGCGAGCGGTGGCGATGGCAAGCCCCGCGAGCACGAGATTGAGCGCGAACACCTCGCCGATCACGCGGGAGACCGTGAAGCCGTGGTCGGTGGCGCGCTGGTAGAAATGCGAGCGATGCGCCGACCAGAACTGCTCGCGCCTGGCGATGCGCCGGAACAGCGTGATGGTGGAATCCACGAGGTAATAGGCCGGCAGCAACAGCGCCGCGGCGGGCTGCCCGCGCCAAGCGAGCTCGAGCAGGCACCAGCCGAGCAAAAGGCCGATCGGCAGGCTGCCAACATCGCCCAGGAAGACTTTTGCGACCGGCTTGTTGAACGGCGCAAAGCCGAGCATGGCGCCGCACAGCGCCGCGGCGATCAGCGCGGCCGGCCACGACAGATCGCCGAGCAGTCCCAGCAGCAGCAGCGCCGCGGTGACCGGCACCACTTCCGCCACCGTCATCAGGTCGAGCCCGTCCATGAAGTTGACGAGGTTAACGAACCACACGCCCGCCAGCAGGATCAGTCCGCGCTCCAGGGCGAGCGGCAGCGCCGGCACGATGCGCGCGGTCTCGGGCGTGGTGAACACGACGGCACCGACGGCTGCGGCCTGCAGCACGAGCCGTACCAGCACCGGCAGCGACTTGATGTCGTCGGCAAATCCGACCACGGCGATCAAGACTGTCGCAGCGATCAGCGCCGGCGGAATCGCGACGTTCGCCCAGACTGCCCAGGCTGATGCGACCAGCAGCGTCGCTGATATCACGGCAATGCCCGCACCCTGCGGGGTCGGGATGCGATGAGAGGACCGCGCGTTGGGCCGCGCCAATGCGTAACGCTGGAGCAGGGGGCGGCTGGTCCAGGTGATGACGCCCGACACCAGCGCGGCAATCGCAACGGCAAGCAGCGAGGGGACGGCGCCGAGCGCATCGATGGCCGCGCTCACTCCGGCACTCCGAGCGGCGCCGATCCCTGCGCGGCTTTCTCGGCGCTGAGGATCCAGACCAGACCGCCGATCGCGCCGACGATGAAGTACACGGCGCCGAACAGCAGCGAGACGTTGACGCCCTCGTTTGCGGCCAGGCCCGCGAAGCCGAACGCGAGGCCCATGGTGGCTTCCCGCACGCCCCAGCCGGCGATCGAGATCGGCATCATCGTGATCAGCATCACCGGTGGCACCAGCATAAAGACGTCGCTGAATCCGACCGGCGCGGCGATCGACTGCACGACGCACCAGGCGACCACGACGGCCAGCACATGCACGGCGAGCGACAGGATCACGACGGCCGGTCCGCGCGAGCGGCTGAAGATCACGCGGTTGGCGATCACGGCACAGGCGTGGATGTGATGCGTGGCCCACCAGGTTTTCAGCCAGTGCCATTTCAGCGCGCCGAAGACCAGGAAGCCTAGGCCACCCGCGAGCGCCGCGAGGTCGACGAGCAGCAGCGCCGAGCGCCCGTGCGGATCGGCGATGAGGCCGTAGCTCCAGGGCAGGCTCGCGACGATCATGATCGCGAGCGCGATCAAACCGATCGCGCGGTCGACGAAGATCGAGTAGGTCGCAGCGCGCCAGCCGGCGCCGGCGCGCGCGACGAGCCACAGCCGGACCGCATCGCCGCCGATCGCCGAGGGCAGGGTCTGGTTGAAGAACGATCCGATCACGTTGTAGCGCATGGCCCGGCCGAGCTCGAGCGGGGCGCCGCATGCGGCGCTGATCTCTCGCCAACGCAACACGCCGACGAAGATTTGCAGGAACGTGACGGCGATCGCCAAGCCGATCCAGAACAGGCTGGTCAGGGTGAAGCGCGAAAACAGTTCGGACAGATCGACCTTGCGCAGCGCCAGGTACAGCAGCGCTCCGGAAATCAGGATCTTGGCCGTCGACAGCAGGATTCGGCGCATTTCGCCCGCATAAACAAGGGTTTTGAAGCAACCCGACGCAAGGCGCCGAATTCGGCCGCTTTGGTATGGTTTTGGCGTCGATCTTGCAATAGCGGTGATCAGGAGCCCGCATGCAGGGCGGCCGGCTATTGCGGCCCCGTCGATGCGAAGGCTAAAGAGGCGCCGCGGGCGAAAGATCGGGCGAAGCGGTCCTTGGGAACAGGATGAGGGATCACCGCAGATCGTCCGGCTGCCGCAAATGCGCCGTCTAAGGTCTACAATGTCGGCAACCACCACCCGGAAGAGCTGATGCACGTCGTCGGAGTTCTGGAGCCGGAGCTGGGTCGGACGGCGATCAAAGAATTGCTGCCGAGAGACCTTTTGGAAACGTTCGCGGATGTCGAGGATCTGATGCGCGATAGCGGCTTTGCACCGTCAACGCCGATCGCGCACGGAATTCGTAATCTTTGTCACCTGGTATCGGAACGACCTCAAGGTTTGAAATGACGATGGACAAACGCATTATCCCCCTGATCATGTGCGGCGGTGCCGGAACGCGGCTGTGGCCGGCTTCGCGCGAGGTGCGCCCCAAGCAGTTCCTGCCGCTGTTCGGCACGCGCTCGACCTTCCAGGACACGCTGTTGCGCGTCTCCGAGGCCTCGCTGTTCGATCGCCCGATCGTCATCACCAATGCCTCCTATCGCTTCATGGTGCTGGAGCAGCTCGCCGAAATCGGCATCGAGGCCGACGTGATCCTCGAGCCGATGCGGCGCGATTCCGGTCCTGCGATCGCAGCCGGGGCGGTGTTTGCGCAGAACCGCTCGAGTGAGGCGATCGTGCTCGCGCTCGCCGCCGACCACGTGGTGCAGGACAATGCCGCGTTCGTCGCGGCGTGCCGCCAGGGCCTCACCGCCGCGAGCGCCGGGCGAATCGTCACGTTCGGCGTCAAGCCGGAGCGGCCGGCCACCGAATACGGCTATATCAGCCCGGGCGAGGTCATCTCCGGTGAGGTGCACGCGGTCGCGCGCTTCGTCGAGAAGCCGGATGCGGTGAAGGCGGCCGACTACCTCAATTCCGGCTATCTCTGGAACAGCGGCAACTTCATGTTTCCGGCCAGCGTCCTGCTCGACGAATACCGCAAGGTCGATGCGGCGAGCGTGGAGACCATCTCCAATGCCGTGACCAATGCCGGTCGCGATCTCGGCTTCGTGACGCTGGAGCCCGAGGCGTTCGGCGCGGCCAAGGCGATCTCGATCGACTATGCGGTGATGGAAAAGACCGCGCGCGCCGCGGTGGTGCCGGTGTCGTGCGGCTGGTCCGACGTCGGCTCCTGGCACGCAGTGTGGGAATTGTCGGACAAGGACGCGCAAGGCAATGCTTCGCATGGCAGTGCCGTGTTCGAGGATAGCCGCAACTGCAACGTCACCACCGACTCTGCGCTGGTCGCACTCGAAGGCGTTGACGATCTCATCGTGGTCGCGACCGCGGACGCGGTGCTGGTCTCGCGTCAGAAGGATGCCAACGGGCTGAAGCGGCTGGTCACGAAACTCAAGGCGGTCGCGCCGAAGGTCACCGAGGAGCACCTCAAGGTGCATCGGCCCTGGGGCAGTTACCAGTCGGTCGACAATGGCGAGCGCCACCAGGTCAAGCGCATCGTGGTGAAGCCGGGCGGGCGTCTGTCGCTGCAGAAGCACCATCATCGCGCCGAGCACTGGATCGTGGTCCGCGGCACAGCCCGCGTCACCGTCAACGAGACCGTCAAAAGTGTGCACGAGAACGAGTCCATCTACATCCCGATGGGCGCGGTACACCGGATGGAGAACCCCGGTAAAATCATGCTGGAGCTGATCGAGGTCCAGACTGGAAGCTATCTCGGGGAAGACGACATCATCCGGATTGAAGACGACTATCAAAGGTCGTAACCAGCACACTCCGAATCACGCGACCCGGGCCAAAAGAGTGGTCTCTTCCAGAGGCTTAAGGCCAGGGAAACGTGTAACTTTTTGAATCAAATCGTGTCCGGACCGCTAGCTCCGCATTCGCCACAAATGTGGCGTCCGTGCTAGAAGCGCCCCGGGGATTTGGGTTGAATCGGGGTTTGCTCACATGAGTTCCACAGGATCTGCACCGGCAAAGGCCGGCTTGCGCGTCGGCGTCATTGGCGCCGGCGTGATGGGCAGCAACCACGCGCGCGTGCTCGCGGGTCTTCCCGGTGTCAGCCTCGTCGGCGTCGTCGATCCTTCGCCGGCACATCGCACGCGGGCGATGGAGCTTGCCAATTGCGCGAGCTTCGAGACGCTCGACCAGCTCTTGGCCGAAGGCGTCGATGCCGTCACCATTGCGGCGCCGACTCATCTGCATCACGAGGTCTCGCTCGCCTGCATCGCCAAGAACATCCACGTGATGGTCGAGAAGCCGATTGCGTCCACGGTCGCGGAAGGCCGCGAGATCGTCACGGCTGCGCAAAAGGCCGGCGTGACGCTGATGGTCGGCCATGTCGAGCGCTTCAATCCAGCCGTTGCCGCCGTCAAGCAGGCGATCGCGGGCGAGGATATTCTGTCGATCGCGATCACGCGCGTCGGCCCATTCCCGCCGCGCATGTCCAATGTCGGCGTCGTCATCGATCTTGCCGTGCACGACATCGATCTGATCCGCTGGTTCACCGAATCCGACATCGTCGAGGTGCAGCCGCAATTGTCGAGTGCGGTCGCCGAGCGCGAGGACATCGCGCTCTTGCAGTTCCGCACCGCCAACGGCGTGCTCGCGCACATCAACACCAACTGGCTGACGCCGTTCAAGGCGCGCAGCGTCACGGTCGCGACCCGCGGCAAATACGTGATGGGCGATCTCCTGACGCGCCAGGTCACCGAATGTTTCGGCTTCAAGCCTGACGGCAGCTATTCGATGCGGCATCTTCCGGTCGGCCATGACGAGCCGCTCCGCGCCGAACTGATCGCGTTCCTCAAGGCCGTGCGCAACCGCGAGACGCCGGCGGTCACCGGTGACGAAGGCGTCGCCAGCCTCGAGATCGCGACGCAGTGCCTGGAAACGCCGTCGCGGCCCGCCGCCAAGTCGTCCGCCCTCACGGGCCCGCGCCGCGTCGCCGGCTGATCCCATTCCATGTTGACCGATCAAAACCCGCAAGGCGCCATGAACCAGCATCTGCGTTCCGAACCCATTCCCTTCATCGACGTCGCCTCGCAGCGCCGCCGGCTCGGCGACTCGCTCGATGCAGCCGTGAAGCGCGTTCTCGATCATTGTCAGTTCGTCAACGGCCCTGAAGTCGCCGAGCTCGAGAAGCAGCTTGCGGCCTATTGCGGCGCCAAGCACGTCATCGGCTGCGCCAGCGGCACCGATGCGATCCTGATGGTGATGATGGCGAAGAATGTCGGGCCGGGCGACGCCGTGCTGTGTCCGTCCTTCACCTTCATCGCGACGGCTTCGCCCGTGGCCCGGACCGGCGCGACGCCGGTTTATGTCGACGTCGACGAGACCACCTTCAACATGAGCCCGGAATCGCTCAAGCGCGGCATCGCGACCGCCCGCAAGGCCGGCCTCAAGCCGGTCGCGGTGATTCCGGTCGATTTGTTCGGCCAGCCGGCCGATCACGACGCCATCGCGGAGATCGCCAAGGCCGAAGGCCTGTTCGTGCTCGATGACGCAGCCCAAGGCTTTGGCGCGAGCTACAAGGGCCGCAAGCTCGGCACCTTTGGGCTCGCCACTGCGACCAGCTTCTTTCCCGCGAAGCCGCTCGGCTGCTTCGGTGACGGCGGCGCGATCTTCACCGATGACGACGAGCTCGCGGCGACGCTGCGCAGCATCCGCGTGCACGGGCAGGGCGTCGACAAATACGACAACGTCCGCCTCGGCCTGACCGGCCGGCTCGACACCATGCAGGCCGCGATCCTGATCGAGAAGCTGAAGATCTTCGACGACGAGATCGCCGCCCGCAACAAGGTCGCGGAGCGCTACGCGCGCGGTCTCGGTAATGTGGTCACGGTGCCGCGCGTGGCGCCCGGCAATACGTCGGTCTGGGCGCAGTACACGATCCGCCTCCCTGAGGGTACCGACCGCGACGGCTTTGCCGCCGCGCTGAAGGCCCAGGGCGTGCCGACGGCGATCTACTACGGCAAGTCGATGCATCAGCAGACGGCCTACAAGCAGTACCCGGTCGCCGAGGGCGGCCTGCCGGGCTGCGAGAGCCTGTCGCAGGACGTCATCAGCCTGCCGATGCATGCCTATTTGACCGAAGCCGATCAGGAGCGAATCATCGCGCCCGTGCGCGGCGCGCTTTCAGCCTGATTTCCCCGTTTTGCTGCGCGAGCTCTTCCTTTAGAAGGGAACGATGCTCGGACGTATCTTCACGGTTGGTGGCTACACGCTGCTCTCGCGGCTGACGGGATTTGCCCGCGACATCATGCTTGCGGCGATTCTCGGCGCCGGCCCCGTGGCCGACGCCTTTTTCGTGGCGCTGCGGCTGCCCAACCATTTCCGTGCGATCTTCGCCGAGGGCGCCTTCAACGCCGCCTGGGTGCCGGCCTATGCGCACGTGCACGGTGAGCGCGGGGAGGGGGCGGCAAGATTGTTCGCCGACCGCATCTTCACGCTGCTGCTGGCCTCGCAGGTGGTGCTGCTGATCGTCGCCTGGGTGTTCATGCCGCAGGCCATGAGCATTTTGGCGCCCGGCTTTTCCGAGGACGCCGAGCAGCGCAAGCTCGCGATCGAGCTGACCCGGATCACCTTTCCCTATCTACTGCTGATCACGCTGGTGACGCTCTATGGCGGCATGCTCAACGTGATGCAGCGCTTTGCGAGCGCCGCAGCCGCGTCGATCTTACTCAACATCTCGATGATGATGACGCTGGCGCTCGCCGCATGGTTTCCCGGCGCGGGCCACGCTGCCGCCTGGGGTGTCCTGATCTCGGGTTTTTTGCAGTATTTCCTGCTCGCCGGCGATCTCGCCCGCCATGGCGGCCTGCCGCGCTTTGCGCCGCTCAAGCTCGACGAAGACGTCCGCGCATTCTTTAAAGCACTCGGGCCGGCGACGCTGGGCTCGATGGGCACGCAGCTCGCGCTGTTTGCCGACACCATCATCGCGACTTTCCTGCCGGCGGGCGCGCTGTCGGCGCTGTATTACGCCGACCGTCTCAACCAGCTCCCGATCGGCGTGATCGGCATTGCCATCGGCACGGTGCTGCTGCCGGAGATGTCGCGGCGGATCACGGCCAACGACCAAGACGGTGCGATGAAGGCGCAGCGCCGCGCGTTCGATTTCACGCTGCTGTTCTCGGTGCCGTTCGTGGCCGCCTTCCTCACCGTGCCCGACGCGATCATGCGCGCGCTGTTCGCCCGTGGTGCGTTCTCGAAAGCCGATGCCGCCGCTGCCGGCGCCACGCTCGCGGCCTATGCCATCGGCCTGATCCCCTTCGTACTGATCCGCAGCGCGGTCGCGACCTTCTACGCGCGCAAGGACACGGCGACGCCGGTGCGGGCGTCGCTGACCGGCATCGCGGTCAACGTCGCCTTGAAAATTGCCTTGATGGGATCGCTGGCCCAGATCGGGCTTGCGCTGGCCACTGCCGTCGGCGTCTGGACCAACCTGCTACTGGTGCTGTTCTTCGCGGTGCGGCGAGGCTTTCTCGTGCCGGACCGCGCCTGGCTGTTGTCGCTCGCCAAATTCCTGCTGACCGGGCTCATCCTGGCCGCCGCCTTCTGGCTCATCGCGCGCTTCAGCAGTCCTTCGTTGGGCTCGATGCACTTCCGGGACGAATTGACGCTGCTTCTGCTGGCCGTCGGAGGTACGATCGTCTATGCGCTCGCCATCCTTGCGCTGTTCGGGCGCCGCTGGCTGGTCTCACTGGTGCGGGGTTAACTTTTTCATATTTTCAACGCATTGACGGCTCGAGCTTGTCGGCACGGGCCAGTCTCGATGGTCCTTGGATGGACACATCTCGGAAGTGCGGCGGATGGACCCTGCACAATTGACGTGATGCCGTCACCTCGAGCCGGCAAAATTCGAACCAGGAGCACTGTTTATGAGGATCACCGTCGAAACCAACGTAGCAGCCCCTATCGATCAGGTCTGGCGCGCTTATACGACGCCTGCCGACATCATGAAGTGGAACGCCGCGTCCGACGACTGGCATACGACCAAGGCGACCGTCGACCTGCGAGAAGGCGGTGTCTTCTCATCGCGCATGGAGGCCAAGGACGGCAGCATGGGCTTTGACTTCGCCGGTACCTACACGAAAATCGTCGAGCACAAGCGTATCGAATACGCGTTCGGCGAGCGAAATGCCGAAGTCGAGTTTGTGCCCGGCCCGAAGGGCATTCTGGTTCGCGTGGTCTTCGATGGCGAATCGACGCACTCGGTCGAGCAGCAGCAAGGCGGTTGGCAGGCAATCCTCGACAACTTCGCACGATACGTGGAAGCGAAGCAGACGAAGTCCTGAGGCGTGTGTAGGGGCAAGAAAGCGCCAGAGTAAGGGGCTCGCTTCCAGGGTGCAACCGACCTCCACACATCTCTTGATTTTGCGCGA
The DNA here is from genome assembly GCF_021052305.1 of Bradyrhizobium sp. WU425. NCBI lineage: Bacteria > Pseudomonadati > Pseudomonadota > Alphaproteobacteria > Hyphomicrobiales > Nitrobacteraceae > Bradyrhizobium > Bradyrhizobium sp. WU425. Next base: position 2,934,632 of record NZ_CP088089.1, read on the forward strand.
TTGCTATGGTAATCGCAGCGCATGATCAAATCAGTGCGCAAACTCAACCGCAACCACATGACCCGCTTCGGCCGGGCCGTGGAAGGAGTCGCGCGCTAGAAATTCGACGACGACATCTTTTCACCAGGCCCCGCCGGCATCGGACGGGGCCTTTTGTTTGGCCACGCTTCCCTGCCGGCACAACAGCAGGAGCGTCCCATGCCACCCCAACAGACGATCATGACATCCGAGCCGGAGAGGCTCCCCCTCGAGCTTGCCTCGACGTGGAGCATCCCAGGCTTGCTCGCGCGATACTGGCGTGCGCTCCAGGACTGGCGCTGGCGGCAGGGCCCACAAATCGCCTTGCGGGACCTGAGTGACCGGGAGCTGATGGATATCGGCCTGACGCGCGGCGAGATCGACTACATCTCGCCGGAACGGGCTATCGATAGGCTGAGGGATCACGCCAGAGATCTATGGAGCCGCGGGGGGATGTAACTGATGAGCCATCCGAAGCGGAGATGCGCTTTGCGAGCAAGCAGCCGTCAGCACGGCTGCTTGTTCTCAGGCGTGCACTGCGGGCGGGTTCGGCAACTATCATGCCATCAAGCGGACCGTTCCTCACGGCGAAATGACCGAGTTGCGGCGCTCCCGTTCCATCCTGCTCTGACAGGTGAGGGCGCTGGACGGTTTTCGCATGGCTAAACCCGTTTGCCTTGCCAGTTTTTCCACGGCAATATGCCGGCAAAACAACCATGAGAAACGGGACGAGAAAAATGGCGGCTCCCATCAAGTTTGGCGTTGGCCAAAGCGTGTTGCGCAAGGAGGATGACGCGCTCATCCGCGGCAAGGGCCGCTATACCGACGATTATGCGCCGCAGGCCGTGCTTCACGCCCTGATGCTGCGCTCGCCGCATGCGCATGCCAAATACACCATCGATGCGAGCCGCGCCCGCACCCTTCCCGGCGTCGCGCTGATCCTGACCGCCGATGACGTTGGGGATCTCGGCAATCTGCCCTGCCTGTTCAATCTCGAGACCGATCCCTTCACCGGGCCGCCTTACCCGATCCTCGCCAAGGACGAAGTGCGCCATGTCGGCGATTCCATCGCCTTCGTGGTCGCCGAGACCATCGACCAGGCCCGCGACGCGATCGAGGCGATCGAGGTCAAATGGAGCCCGCTGCCGGCGGTGACCGGTGTCGTCAATGCCGTGAAGAAGGGCGCGCCGCAGGTCTGGCCGGACAAGCCCGGCAACGTGCTGTTCGACGTCTCGATCGGTGACAAGAAAGCGACCGAAGCGGCGTTTGCCAAAGCGCATGCGGTGGCCGAGATCTCGATCGTCAATCCGCGCGTGGTCGCGAACTTCATGGAGACGCGCGCGGCGGTGTGCGAATACGACGCCAAGCGCGACCATCTGACGCTGACGGTCGGCAGCCAGGGCAGCCATCGCCTGCGCGATATCCTCTGCCAGAACGTGCTCAACATTCCGACCGACAAGATGCGGGTGATCTGCCCCGACGTCGGCGGCGGCTTCGGCACCAAGCTGTTTCCCTATCGGGAATACGCCCTGTTGGCAGTCGCCGCGCGAAAGCTGAAGAAGGCGGTGAAATGGGCCGCCGACCGTACCGAGCATTTCATGGGCGACGCGCAGGGCCGCGACAACGTCACCACCGCGAAGATGGCGCTGGCCGAGGACGGCAAGTTCCTGGCGATGGATTGCGACCTGATGGGCGACATGGGCGCGTATCTGTCGACCTTCGGGCCCTATATCCCGCATGGCGGCGCCGGCATGCTGCCGGGCCTCTACGACATCCAGGCGTTCCACTGCCGGGTGCGCACCATCTTCACCAACAGCGTGCCGGTCGATGCCTATCGCGGCGCCGGGCGGCCCGAGGCTGCTTACGTCATCGAACGTCTCGTGGACGCCTGCGCGCGAAAGCTCGACATGACGGTGGATGCCATCCGCCGCAAGAATTTCATCCAGCCGAAGGCGCTGCCCTACAAGACCGCGACCGGCAAAGTCTACGATTCCGGCGACTTCGCCGCGCATCTGAAGCGCGCGATGGAGATCGCCGATTGGAAGGAGTTTGGCAAGCGCGCCAAGGCGGCCAAGAAGAACGGCCTGATCCGCGGCATCGGACTTGCGAGCTATGTCGAGGTCTGCGGCACCATGGGCGAGGAGACCGCCAATGTGCGGATGGACCCCAATGGCGATATCACGGTCCTGATCGGCACCCAGTCGAGCGGGCAGGGCCACCAGACCGCCTATGCGCAGATCGTTGCCGAGCAGTTCGGCGTGGCGCCCGAGCGCGTGCACGTCCACCAGGGCGACACCGACATGATCGCCACGGGCCTCGGCACCGGCGGCTCGGCTTCGATCCCGTCGGGCGGTGTCAGCGTCGAGCGCGCGACCCGCGAGCTCGGGCAGAAGCTGAAGGAAATCGCGGCCCAGGCGCTGGAAGCCAGCGCCGGCGACCTCGAGATCACCGACGGCATCGTGCGCATCGCCGGCACCGACCGCTCGATCTCGTTCACTGATCTCGCCAAGCGGCCCGGCGCGGATCCCTCGAAGCTGAACGCGAGCGCGACCTTCGCCAGCGCCGACGGCACCTATCCCAACGGCACCCATGTCGCCGAGGTCGAGATCGATCCGGCCACCGGCATCATCAAAATCGTCAACTACGTGATCGTCGACGATTTCGGCATGACGCTCAATCCGCTGCTGCTGGCCGGCCAGGTCCATGGCGGCGCCATGCAGGGCATCGGCCAGGCGTTGATGGAGCAGGTGGTCTATGGCGCGGGCGATGGCCAGCTCGTCACCGCGACCTTCATGGACTACGCGCTGCCGCGCGCGGCGGACGGGCCGGCCTTCGTGTTCGAGACCGCCAACGTTCCCTGCAAGACCAATCCGCTGGGGGTGAAGGGCGCGGGCGAGGCCGGTGCGATCGGGTCCTGCCCGGCGGTCGTCAACGCCATCGTCGACGGGCTCTGGCGCGAATACAAGATCGACCACATCGACATGCCGGCGACCCCGGAACGGGTGTGGATCGCCATCAACGAGCACCATCGCCGTCACAGCCTGTGACAATCTTCCACGGGAATGAAATCTGCCGAGCGGTGTTGGCCCATTGAGGGGTCAGCACGATCCTGCATCAAGGAAAGGGATTTTGCGAATGAAGCGAGTGTTGGTGGTTGGGGGCGCGCTCCTGCTCGGTATGGGCGCGGTTTGGGCACAACAGGATTCCGTCAAGGAAGTGCAGACTCTCATGAAGGGCAACGGCAAGAACGCCGGCGCAGTGGCGGCCATGGTCAAGGGCGAGAAGCCCTATGATCAGGCCACTGTGGACAGCGCGCTGGCGCAGTTCGAGGACACCGCCAAGAAGCTGCCGCACCTGTTTCCGGCGAGCGCAAAGGGTATGAAGCCCGAGGGCGACTACAGCGCCTCGCCGAAGATCTGGGAGGACAAGGCCGGGTTCGATGCGAAGGTCGCGAGCTTCGCCAAGGTCGTCGGCGAGGCCAAGGGCAAGATCAAGGATCTCGACTCGCTCAAGGCGAATTTCCCCGCGGTCGGCAAGGAATGCGGCGGCTGCCACGAGACGTTTCGTGTGAAGAACGGTTGACGGAAGAAAAAGATTCGTAGCCCGGATTGCGCTTCGCTCCATCCGGGCTACTGGGAATCGGGAAAAAGCGGTTGCGAAAGCAGCCGCTTTTTTCATGTCGGCGCGCAGCGCTGCTGGAAATTCTATCCGCAAGGCCTGACGGATCGCTACCGGAGCAGCTATCTTTGCTCCAGCCGCCGCGGCATTGGCGTGAGCTTTTGACGCTGACGCATCTCGCTCCTGACTGCGTCACGACATCAGGAGTTCCAACCCGCGGCGAGCGCCTCAATCAGCAACAGCGAGACAAGCCATGGTAAAACCGTTCCCGTCTAAGACGCACATCGGCAACCATATGCTGCATCCGGAAACGCTGATGCTGACCTATGGCTATGATCCGCAATTGTCGGAAGGCGCCGTCAAGCCGCCGGTGTTCCTGACCTCGACCTTCGTGTTCAAGACGGCCGAGGACGGGCAGGACTTCTTCGATTTCGTCTCCGGCCGGCGCGAGCCGCCGGAAGGAATGGGCGCGGGCCTGGTCTATTCGCGCTTCAATCACCCCAACAGCGAAATCGTCGAGGACAGGCTCGCGATCTACGAGCGCACCGAGAGCTGTGCGCTGTTCTCATCCGGCATGGCGGCCATCGCGACCACGATCCTGGCGTTCGTCCGCCCCGGCGACGTCATTCTGCACTCCCAGCCGCTTTACGGCGGCACCGAAACGCTGCTGACGAATACGCTTGCGCGTCTGTCGATCGGCGCCGTCGGCTTCGCCGATGGCGTCGATGAAGCCGTGGTCAGCCAAGCCGCGGAGGAGGCCATGCGCAAGGGCCGGATTTCGATGATCCTGATCGAGACCCCGGCCAACCCGACCAACGGGCTGGTCGACATCGCGATGATGCGGCGTGTCGCTGAGAGCATCGGAAAGACCCAAGGACACGTTCCGATCATCGCCTGCGACAATACGCTGCTCGGGCCGGTGTTTCAGCGACCGATCGAGCACGGCGCCGATATTTCCCTGTACTCGCTCACGAAATATGTCGGCGGTCATTCAGATCTGATCGCGGGCGCCGCGCTCGGCGCGAAGGCGGTGGTGAAAGGCATCAAGGCGCTGCGGGGCGCCATCGGCACCCAGCTCGATCCGCATTCCTGCTGGATGATCAACCGCTCGCTCGAGACGCTGAGCCTGCGCATGGAAAAGGCGGATGCGAATGCGCGCCTCGTGGCGGACTATCTGCGCGATCATCCCAAAGTGGCCAAGGTGCACTATCTCGGTCATCACGACGCGGCGTCGCCGGACGGACTTGTGTTTGCGCGGCAATGCTCGGGGGCAGGGTCCACGTTCTCGTTCGACATCGTCGGGGGCAAGGCCGCCGCCATGAAATTCCTCAACGCGCTGCAAATCCTCAAGCTGGCGGTGAGCCTTGGTGGAACGGAGTCGCTTGCGAGCCTGCCTGCCACCATGACCCACTCCGGCGTCCCCGCCGACATCCGCCGGAAGATCGGCGTGCTCGATTCCACGATCCGGCTGTCGATCGGCATCGAGCACCCGTCGGATTTGATCGCCGACCTCGCGCAGGCGCTGAACGCAGCCGAACCTGAGGTGTGACGCCTGCGCCAGCGCTACGCGGAATCGAAAAGGGCGGTTGCGCAAGCAGCCGCCCCTTTTGTTGGTCTGTGCGAAGCTTACTTCGTCACCTGACCACGGATCTCGCCCCCCGGATTGGCCGCGGTGTGGATGTTGACGTAGAGTTTGCCGCCGAGCAGATCGGCGGCCTGCGCGTCGGTCAGCGTCGCCGAGCCCTCGGCCGGGCTGGTCGCAGCGCCTGGGATCGGGATCGCAACGCCGGCGTTCTTGCCGGGCTCGGCAGGTCCGTGGAAATGCGCGGCGGTGGCAGGGCCGGACAGGCCGGAATAGGTGACCTTCCAGGACAGCTTCTTGCTGGCGGCGTCGTAATCCAGATCGGCCGTTCCGGTGCCGCTGCTGGTCGTTGCGGGGACCTCCGACTTGGCGTCGAGCGTTGCTTTCAGCTTTTCCGCGCTGGCCGAACCCGCAAAAGCAACGGCGCCAAGCACTGACATGGCGATGACGATCTTGTTCATGATTTTTCTCCCTGCTGAACCCGTTTGGGCTGCCAAACTTCCAACAGCCGGCATTGCAGTTTATTCCCGTTTCAGGCCGCGGTGGGCTAAATTCTTCGTGGCTGGAGCCGCGAGGACATCGGTCATAAGCTTCGCCGCGATGACGAAAGGACCGCATGTTGCGACGAACAATCTCCGTGGCGCTGCTCGCCGCACTCGCCACAGCCGGCGTCTATTGGTGGCTCAGCGCGCCGGTGGAGGCGGCCGTCGGCACCGCGCCTGCCCGCGTCCCTGATCTTGCCAATGGCCAGGTGATGTTCAACGCCGGCGGCTGCGCCTCATGCCATGCCGTCCCCGACCAGCCCGATCGTCTCAGGCTCGGCGGCGGCGTCGCGATCAAGTCGCCGTTCGGAACGTTCTACGCGCCGAACATCTCGTCCGATCCGACCGATGGCATCGGCAAATGGAACGATGCCGAATTCGTCAATGCGGTGATGCACGGGGTCTCGCCGGACGGAGGGCATTATTTTCCGGCCTTTCCCTATACGTCCTATCAGCACGCCAGGCGCGAGGACGTGCTCGATCTCTTTGCGTACCTGAAAACGCTGCCGGCCGTCGCAGGCAAGGTGCGCGACCACGATGTGCGCTTTCCGTTCAACATCCGGCGTAACGTCGGCATTTGGAAATTCTTATTTCTGGACGACAAGCCCTTCGTCCCCGACAGCGCGAAGTCACCGCAGTGGAATCGCGGCGCCTATCTCGTCAACAGTTTTGGCCATTGCGCGGAATGCCACAGCCCGCGCAACGCGCTTGGCGGCATCACCGCCGCACAACGCTTCGCTGGAGGCCCCAATCCGGAAGGCGAGGGATGGGTGCCCAACATCACCCAGAAGGGCCTTGGCGAGTGGAGCGCGAAGGATATTGCCTATTTCCTGAAGACCGGCGAATTGCCCGACGGCGACAGCGTCGGCGGCGCGATGACGCGGGTGATCAAGAACACCTCGCAACTGCCGGACGACGATCTCGCGGCGATGGCGGACTATCTCAAGTCGCTGCCGCCGGTGGACGGTCCGCCGCGTCCCAAGCGCAAGGAGGGCGGCACCTGATCGGGCCTGCCCTTTTTCGGACGGTCAACTCGCGCCAAACGCCTTGAAGGTGATGATGGTGAGGGTGTCCTGGATGCCGGGCAGCACCTGCACCTTCTCGTTGACGAAGTGGCCGATATCGGTGTCGTTGTCGACGTAAAACTTCACCAGCAGGTCGTATTGCCCGGCCGTGGAATAGATCTCGGAGGCGATCTCGGCTTCGGCAAGCGCATTGGCGACCACATAGGATTGGCCGAGCTTGCATTTGATCTGGACGAAAAAGGGAACCATCGCGGTCACTCCGAAAGCATATCTGACGGCTAATAGGCCAAACCCGGCCGGATTTAGCAAGCGAACTTGCTGGGCTGGGAGAGGCGCGCTAGGACGGGCCATGGCTTCGAAAACGCTGAAGAGCGCCCCATGACGACACCCGTAGCGCTGACCATTGCCGGCTCCGATTCGAGCGGCGGCGCCGGCATCCAGGCCGACCTGAAGACCTTTGCCGCGCTCGGCGTTTTTGGCGCTTCTGCCATCACGGCGCTGACGGCGCAGAACACCCGCGGCGTCACCGGCATTCACGCCGTGCCCGCCGAATTCGTCACCGCGCAGATCGACGCGGTGTTTTCCGATCTCGAGGTCGGCGCGGTCAAGATCGGCATGGTGGCGCAAGCCGCCAGCATCGATGCGATCGCGGCCGCGCTGTCGCGCTGGGCGCCCGGGCGTATCGTGCTCGATCCCGTGATGGTGGCGACGTCGGGCGATCGCCTGCTCGCGTCCGATGCCGTCGATGCCCTGCGCATCAAGCTGATGCCGCTGGCCTCGGTGATCACACCCAATCTGCCCGAGGCCGCGGCTCTGCTCGACGAGCCGGTCGCGGCCAGCGAGGCCGAGATCGAAAGCCAGGGGCGCCGGCTGCTGGCGCTCGGCTGTCGTGCGGTCCTGATCAAGGGCGGCCACGGCGAGGGCGCCGAGAGTATCGATTATCTCGTCGATGCCAGCACCACGATCGCGCTCGCCGCGCCGCGCGTTGCCACAAGCAACACCCATGGCACCGGCTGCTCGCTGTCCTCGGCGGTCGCCGCAGGGCTCGCCAGAGGCGAGGATCTCGAGCGCGCCGTGCGCAACGCCAAGACCTGGATCAGCGCGGCGATCGCCGCCGCCGACCGCTTCAGCGTCGGCCACGGACACGGCCCGATCCATCATTTCCATAAATTTTACTGACCGCCGGTCGCGAGCGCGCCACCGCTAGTCCCTCCCGCCATGCAGCTCCGGGTTCTTGCGGAGGGCGCTGCGACGCCATGTCGCCTGATTGTCGCATGCGACTGATATTCGCGGGTGGGCGAGGCAAGCGCGATTCGTATCCTAAGGTGCCTCAAAGGTTCAATTGGTCATCCCCCTGTCACGGGACATTGTTACAGGCTGGCGCATGGGAAGTTACGATGTGAGTGACGAGAGCCCGGAGCGGCGCTTTCGCACGTTGTTCATCTCCGACGTTCATCTCGGAGCCCGCGGTTCTCAAGCCGATCTTCTGCTCGATTTCCTGCGTTTCCATGATGCCGACACGATCTATCTCGTCGGCGATATCGTCGACGGCTGGGCGCTGAAATCGAGCTGGCATTGGCCGCAATCGCATAACGACCTCGTCCAGAAGCTTTTGCGCAAGGCGCGCAAGGGCGCCAAGGTCATCTACATCCCCGGCAATCACGACGAGTTCCTGCGCAACTATTACGGCACGCATTTCGGCGGCATCGACGTGGTCGAGAACACCGTCCACACCGGCGCGGACGGCAAGCGCTATCTCGTCATCCACGGCGACATCTTCGACCTCGTGGTGCAGAACGCACGCTGGCTCGCCCATCTCGGCGACAAGGCCTACGACTTCGCGATCCAGCTCAATCGCTTCGTCAACTTCTTTAGGCGCATGTTCAAGGTGCCCTATTGGTCGCTGTCGCAATGGGCCAAGCAGAAGGTCAAGAACGCGGTCAACTATATCGGCGCGTTCGAGCAGGCGCTCGCCGCCGAAGCGCGGCGCCACGACGCCGACGGCGTGATCTGCGGCCACATCCACTACGCGGTGATCCGCGACGAGGGCGGCATCCGCTACATGAATTGCGGCGACTGGGTCGAGAGCTGCACGGCACTGGTCGAGCACGACGAGGGCCATTTCGAGATCATCACCTGGGCGAACCAGGCCGAGAAGCCGGCACAGGTCCCGCAGATCGCAGCCAAAGCCGCATGACAAGGGCAGCCTGATGCGCATCCTGGTCGCGACCGACGCCTGGCACCCGCAAGTCAACGGTGTGGTTCGGACGCTGACCAAGCTTGCCGACGCCGCCAAAAGTCTCGACGTCGAATTCTCGTTCCTGACGCCGCAATGGTTCCGCACCTTTGCGATGCCGAGCTATCGGGACGTGCGGGTGGCCATGCCGCGCCCGGGCAGAATCGCGAAGCTGATCGAAGAGGCGCGCCCGGACAGCATCCACATCGCGACGGAGGGGCCGATCGGCCTGATGGTCCGCCGCTATTGCCGGCAGCGCAAGCTGCCCTTCACGACCAGCTTCCACACCCGCTTTCCCGAATATGTCCGCGCCCGCGTGCCGGTGCCGGGCTCGCTGATCTGGCGGGCGCTGCGCCGATTCCATAGCCCCAGCCGCGCCGTGATGGCGGCGACGCCGGCGCTCGCCAGTGAGCTGACCGAGCGCGGCTTCGACAATGTCGTGCTGTGGCCGCGCGGCGTCGACCCCCATCTGTTCCATCCCCGCGCGATCGATCTCTGCCTGCCGGCGCCGGTGTTCCTCTCGGTCGGTCGGGTCGCGGTGGAGAAGAATCTCGAGGCGTTCCTCGACCTCGAGCTGCCCGGCACCAAGGTGATCGTCGGTGACGGCCCGGCGCGTGTCGCGCTGGAGGAGGCCTATCCGGACGCGATCTTCCTCGGCGAAAAGCATGGCGAGGAGCTGGCGGACATCTACGCGGCCGCCGATGTCTTCGTGTTTCCGAGCAAGACCGACACGTTCGGCCTCGTTCTGCTCGAAGCCTTGGCGAGCGGCCTGCCTGTCGCGGCGTTTCCGGTGAAGGGGCCCCGCGACATGATCGGCGATGCGCCGGTCGGCGCGCTCGATCACGATCTGCGCAGCGCCTGCTTCGCCGCGCTGGATATCTGCCGGCAGGACTGCGTGGAATTCGCCGCCAACTACACCTGGGAGGCCTCGGCCCGGGCTTTTGTCGACAGCATTTTGGCCGTCGGCGCCGTGATGCCCGGCCGGAACGGGGCAGAACCGGCGCGATTCGTCGCCTGAGGGGAAGAAGCCCTCGCCCGGAGATGCCTTGCCCGCGCCTCATCCGGCGCGATAACATCAGGCATGACAGAACAGCTTCTTCCGATCGGCCCTGCCGATATCGACGCCGCAGCACGCGTGATCGCACCCTTCGCCGTCCGCACCCCGCTGTTGTCCTTTCCCGTGCTCAACGAGCGTGTCGGTGCAAAGGTCTATCTCAAGCCGGAGATGCTCCAGCGCACCGGGTCGTTCAAGTTTCGCGGTGCCTTCAACAAGGTCGCCTCGATCCCGCAGGACAAGCGCGCCGGCGGCGTGGTCGCGTTCTCCTCCGGCAACCATGCCCAGGGCGTGGCAGCGGCGGCAAAGATCCTCGACATGCAGGCGACCATCGTGATGCCCGCGGATGCGCCGTTGTCGAAGCGCGAGCGAACCAAATCCTACGGTGCGGAGGTCGTGCTGTACGACCGCGACCGCGACGACCGCGAGGCGATCTCGCGCGGCATCGCCGAGAAGCGCGGCGCGACTCTGGTCAGGCCCTATGACGATCCCTTCGTGATCGCCGGTCAAGGCACCGCCGGCCGCGAGATCGCCGAGGACATGGCGGCGCTCGGTTTCAGCCCCGACATCGTGGTCGCCCCGGCCTCCGGCGGCGGCCTGATCGCCGGCGTTGCAACGGCTGTGAAGGCGCGTTTTCCGCTGGCCGAGATCGTGGTGGCCGAGCCCGACGCGTTCGACGATCACGGCCTGTCGCTGACCGCGGGCCACCGCGAGCCGCACGCACCCGCCGGCCGCACCATCTGCGATGCGCTGATGGCCCTGATCCCCGGCGAGATGACCTTTGCGATCAACAGCAAGCTGCTCGCGCGCGGCGTGACCGCCTCGGACAAGGAAGTCGGCGCGGCCGTCGCCTTTGCCTATCGCGAGCTGAAGCTCGTGGTCGAACCGGGCGGAGCGGTCGGCCTGGCGGCGCTGCTTGCGGGACGACTTGATGTTGCCGGCAAGAATGTCGTCATCGTGCTCTCCGGCGGCAATGTCGACGCTGATCTGTTTGCCGAGCTGGTGGCCTGATAATCAATCTTCTGACATCAAGAAGGGCAGAGCGTCACCGCTCTGCCCTTTGTCGTGTGTGGCCGACCGCGATCAGTGCATGAAGCCGCGGTGGTTGTTGCCGCCGTTGCCACCCTGGCTCTGGTTCATCGACTGCCGGAAGTTGTTGCTGCCGTTGTTGACGATCCGGTTGGTCTCATTGAACTGCGGGTGGTTGTTGTTCTGCACCTGCACCTTGTTCACGGGGTTGTTGCTGATCTTCGCCCCGTTGTTGATGCGGATCGGGTTGTTCTGCGTCTGAACGTTGACGGGCTTCGTATCGATGGTCGTGCCGCCCTTGCCGACATTGACCGGCATGCTCACGATCTTGCCAGGATTGCCACTGGTTGTGCCGTTGGCAGTACCATTCGGCGTCTTGTTGGTCGCAGGCAGCGTCACGATCTTGCCGATGCCGCCATTGTTGTTGGTGGTGTTGGTCGGCGCAGGCAGGGTCACGATCTTGCCCGGGGTCTGCGACGGCGTGCCGTTCTGCTGGTTGGGCTGGTTGTTGCCCGCGAGCAGGTTGACGATCTGGCCGCCATTGCCGAGCTTGCCGATGCCGTTATTGTCGCCCGACTTCTGCACGATCGGCAAATTGCCGTTCACTTGCGCGCCGCCATTACCCTGCTGCAGCGGCATGTATTTGGGCTGGCCGAGATTGCCGATCTTGAAGGTCGGGGCGATATTCTGCGGCGCCAGGAACTTAGTCGCCTGCATCAAGGGGATCTGCTTCGGCTGCATCTGGAGCTTCAGCGCGACCTGCGCATAGGGCGTGTTGCCGTAGCTGTCGTAGAAGTTCTTGTAGCCGAGCGGCGAGTTCGCGAGCACCGCCTTGTGCCAGGCCTGCGTGAGCAGCAGGTTGTTGAGCAGCCAGCGGACGTGATCGCACAGCGGGTCGTGCGGATACATCGTGATGAATTCCTGATAGTACTCCGGCCGTGCTTCGGACACGACGTAGTCATAGGCTTGGCGCGTCGAGCGGCTCGGCAGATTGGAGGCCATCTGCACCACAGGCGCATTCACCGGTGCGCGGCTGGCGGCAACCGCGGTGTCGCCGAAGAAGGTGAAGTCGGACGTGAGCGACGAGCTCTCCCACGGGATCTGCGCGCCGCTGGTGGTCTGGTTCACTTCGAGGCGCACGCGCTTGAACAGCTGCTCGATCGGCACGTTGGGCTCGCGCGCGACGTTCAGGAAGGCCTGCGTGTAGGGGCTGTGGCCGCCGGTGCCGTCCTGCGCTTCGGCGCCCGGCGCGGTCGAGTAGCCGACGATCGAGCCGTTCGGGGCATCGACGATGGCCAGGCCGCGGCCGGCATCGTTCACGTTCGGGAACGGGTTATTGCGGCAGGCATCGAGGATGACGATGCGCATACGGCTCGGGATCGTCTCCAGCGTCGACATCACGTCGACCAGGCGGACGGAGTTGTTGACGAGTTCGGTCTGGCTCGAGACCTTGGCGTCGACCGGAACGAGGTAGTTCTCGCCGGCGAGTTGCACGCCGTGACCGGCATAGTAGACCATCGCCACCGTGTTCGGACCACGCGCCGACACTTTGGCGGAGAAGTCCTGGACGACGCGGAGCATGTCGTTCTGGGTCAGGTCGGTCGCGGCGACCACTTCGAAGCCGGCGGAGTTCAGGAACTTCGCCATGGACTCCGCGTCGTTGTCCGGATTGGCGAGCTGCGGCGCGTTCTGATAGTTCGAATTGCCGATCACCAGCGCGACACGCTGTTCCGGGCCTTGCAGCGCGGTGGGGGCCGGCTCGACCGGGGCGACTTGCGCGGAAACTGGGCCGCAGGCAAAGCCGAACAGGCTCCCCAGCAGGCTAGCCGTCATCAGGAAAGGTTTTAGGCGGAACATGGCGTGCTCCTTTGGCACTGATCTCGATACGAGATTGGTTGCCGGCAAACTTGGCCGCGTTCGAGTTTCATGTCCGTGATTCTCATCACCATGGTAGGCTGCGTGATCTGAATCACGCTTGGACCTGCCGAGGTGGGCGCCCAATGGGAGGACAGTCCGTCACATGCTGAAATCGATCGATCCGATCCTCACGCCCGACCTGCTTTGGCTGCTGGCTTCCATGGGCCATGGCGACGATCTCGCTTTCGTCGATGCCAATCACCCCTCGGCGCGCATCGCGCAGAGCACGCATTCGCAGCGCTTGATCCAGTTGCCAGGCATGAGCATGGAGACCGCGATTCGCGCCATCATGTCGGTCTATCCGCTCGACGATTTCGATCCCGATCCGGTCCGCGTGATGATGCCGGTCGACGATCCCGACCGCGTCCCCGACGTGCAGCGCGCGGTGCTCGCCGAGATCGAACGCGCCGCCGGCCGGCCCGTCACGCCCGGAAAACTCTCCCGGCCGGATTTTTATCGCGCGGCGGCGGCGAGCTTTGGCGTCGTGCAGGTCGGCGACAGCAGCAGTTACGGATGCTTCCTGATCAGGAAGGGTGTGATCAGCTAGCAGCGCACGATCGAACGATGCGGGACGGCGTCACGCGTGCTCGAATGGTCCGACCTCGCGGATCACCTTGCAGATCTGCAGGAAGCCGCTGGCGTAGAATTCGGCATGTCCTCGCTTCATCGTCTCGACATGTTCGGGATGGGTGCGCCAGGCTTCGAGCGCTTCCTCAGAGGCAAAACGGAACACGGTGAGCTCCTCGCCGTCGTCGGCCTTGAACGACTTGACCGATACAAAGCCGGGAAGACGACTGACGATGTCGTACATGCGCGCGCCGAGCCGGTCGTGCTCGTCGACAGAGGCGCCGTCACGCAATTGCAGATCGCCAATGACAATCACTTCGCCAATCATGTTTCCTTGCCCTTAATCAATAGGATTCCTGCCGCTCGATCTGCTATTCGGTTTCGTGAGGGCTTTGTTACTTGGCACTCGAAATTGAATGGTCATTCCGCAAGCGGCCGTCTATCGTCCATCCATGTCACGCTTTTTATGTCTATCTGTCGCTATCGTCCTATCGCTGCTGCCGGCTGTCGCGCCGGCTGCTTCGATCCAAAAGCGTCCCAAGCAAGCTTGGCATGGTTACGGCTTCCTGCCGGGCTATCGCCAGCCGCTGAGCAACAGCATTCCGCTCTACAAGCAGAAGGAAGCGATGCGGCGGATGTCGCCTAGCGACCGGCGCCATTGGTATATCGATCCGGTCCCCCAATATTACGGCTGGGACGGCGAGTGGCGCTATTTCGGCCGGCCCGGCTTCGGCGGCGGCCGCTACAATGGCGGCAGTTTTGGGCCGTGCTGGACGCGGACGCCGATCGGTGCGGTGTGGAATTGCGGGTGATCGGCTGAGCATCCGTCATTGCGAGCGGAGCGCGCTGCGCTCGCAATGACGTTGAGGAGAGAGTGTTTTCCTCATTCCGCTCTCGTGCGGCGGACGCAGCCTGGCGTCTCTTCGACGGTGCGCTGCAGAGCCGGGGCCATGTGGCGACGGAAGCTGTGGCTCGTGGGTTCCGGATCTGTGCTTCGCTTGTCCGGGACACGAGACGGAGGAGGCCGCATCCCCTTACGAGAAGAACGCGATCTTCTCGGCCTGGGTCATGCGGCGGATTGGCGCCATGGGATCGTTGGCGGCGGCGCGGGGCTTTTGCAGGATGCCGCTGGCGAGGATGGTGGCGCCAAGCGAAGCTTCCGGAACCGGCGACGTCATCGGGAGCGTCGTGGCCTGCGCCGCGCCGAATGTCGCGGATGCTGCCATGACGGGCGCCGGCTGCTCCATCACTTCGGCGGCGGCTTCCGCAATGGCGTTGGTGAGGCGCGCCAGCGATTCCATCGCGATCGGCGCTTCCTCTACGGGCTCCTCCACCACCGCTGCGGCGGCGACTGGCTCGGCTGCGGCCGGCTCCGGTATCTCCGCTGCGATGGGCGCTGCAGCCTCCGCAACCACCGGTTCCGGAACGGTCGCTTCCATCTCGACCGGTTCGATGATCTCGTCGAATTCGGGGTCGGGCGCGGCCATCTCCAGCGCGATGGCCTCGAGGATGGCTTCGTCCTCGGCTTCGGCGGCGGCATCGAGCGAAAATTCGTCCGTCACCTCCGCGAAAGCCTCAGTGGCCGGCTCTTCAAAAGCGATGTCTTCAGGCGCGATCCGGCTCTCGGCGACGGTCTCCGGCTCGAGCGCGGCGTCCGTCGCCTGCTCGGCAACGGAGAAGGCCTCGGAGACGATTCCGGCCGCTTCCACGGCGGCTTCGGGCTCGATCGCCTCTGCGATGTCTTGCGGCGCCTCCGTAAAAGCCACGGGTGCTTCGCTGGCCATCGCCGCGGGCGCGGCCTCCGCCAGCGGAGCTTCCGCAGCGGACGACGGTGCCTCCTGCACCGGAGCCGGCGAGGGGCGCGCGGCCTGCGGTGTTGCGTCAGCGTCGGTTTGGTCGATCCGGTCCTTGAGCAGATCGAATGCGGCCTTGAGGTCGGCGCGGGGGTCGATGGTCGAAACCTGCGCGCAGGCCGCCTCGATCGAGGCGAGCTGCGAATCAATCAGGTCGCAGATTCGGCCGTCGGCACCGATCTCGCGCCAGCGCCAGGAGATCTCCTTGATGATGCGCAGGCCGCGCGGGATCGGTGCGAGGCTCGCCTCGATCGCAGCAGGATCGAACGCCGCGATTGCGATCGTCTCGGCTTCACGAATCGCGTGCCGGATGGCGACCAAGGCTTCGGGGAGGCGGTCCTCGACGACGGGTTGGCGCTGTGCCGCAAGGGCTTCTTCGATTTTCGCGACCGCGTCGAGCACCATGCGGGTATCGGCATTGCGGTTGCGCTTGGCGTATTCGCCGAGGAACCAGCGGCCGCGCGCGGTCTCCATGAAGGCTTCGCGGATCGCGTCGTAATCCTGCTCGTTCGGCTCGGCCGCACGGGCAGACATAGGCGAGAGGGCGAATGCTTCGTTGGCCATGTCAATCTCGTCGCGCAAATCACCGCGCGTTACAGTAACGATCATCACGATATCGACCGAATCGCAATTGGTTTGATGGCACCCGAATCACAAATCCCCATCGCAGCATCTCAGAAGCGGCGATTCGCCGTGAGCCTCGCGCTGTTCTATTCGGCCGTGTTCGCGGTGTCGGGAACGCATCTGCCGTTCTTTCCGGTCTGGCTGAAGGCGATCGGCATCGACGCGGCCTGGATCGGCCTCATCAACGCGCTGCCCGCGATCACGCGCTTCACCACGCTGCCGCAGATCACCGCCTTTGCTGAAAAGAGACATGCGATTCGCGCCGGCATGATGGTGTCGGTGCTGGCGACGGCGATTGGGTTCACGGCGGTCGGCTTGCAGCAGCAGCCGCTGGCGCTGTTCCTGATCTATGCGCTGACCTGCATGATGTGGACGCCGACCATGCCGCTGACCGACGCCTATGCGCTGCGTGGCGTCGCCCGCTACGGGCTCGATTACGGGCCGGTGCGGCTGTGGGGTTCGGCAGCGTTCGCGGCCGGCTCGCTCGCCTGCGGCTATCTCGTAGACCACATCGCGGCGCGCGATCTGATCTGGGTCATCGTCGCCTGGGCCGGGGTTGCGGTCGCCGCCGGCATGCTGCTTCAGCCGCTCGACGACGTTAGGCGACGGACGACAACGGTGCACGCCGGCAAGGCGCTGCTGCGCGATGCCGGCTTCTGGGCCATCATCGTTTCGGCCGCGCTGATCCAGGGCAGTCACGTCGCGTACTATACGTTCTCGGCCATCAACTGGCAGGCCCACGGCCTCGGCGGGCTGACGATCGCGGGCCTCTGGACGTTAGGGGTGATCGCCGAGATCGTCGTGTTCGCGCTGTCGCCGCGCTTCTCGCCGCATCCGTCCTCGCTCATGGCGATCGGGGGCGCGAGCGCGGTCGTGCGCTGGGTCGTCACCGCGTACGATCCGCCGCTCGCGCTGCTCGCGGTCGTGCAACTCGGCCACGGCCTGACCTTCGGGATGACGATCCTCGGCACCATGAGTCTGCTGGTGCAGCGCGTGCCGTCGCATCAGATCGCGCGGGGGCAGGGTTATTACGCGGCGTGCAACGGGCTGCTGGGTGCGACCACCTCGATCGCGTCAGGCGCGATCTACGCTCGCATCGGCGACGGCCTCTATTATGTGATGGCGGCAATGGCCGCTGCCGGCGCGCTTGTGATCTGGTCGGCGCGGCACCGGCTGAAAGCTCATCCCCAGAGCGACGAGTCCGGCGGGTAGACCAGGCTGTCATCATAACGCAGGCCATGATCGCGGTCGCGCGTCAGCAGCAGCGGGCCGTCGAGATCGACGAAGCGCGCCTGCGGCGTCACCAGCATCGCAGGCGCCATCGACAGCGAGGTCGCGACCATGCAGCCGATCATGATCTCGAAGCCGAGCGCCTGCGCGGCATCGGCCATCGCCAGCGCCTCGGTGAGGCCGCCGGTCTTGTCGAGCTTGATGTTCACGGCGTCGTAGCGCTCGCGGAGCGACGCCAGCGAAGTGCGGTCGTGCACGCTCTCGTCGGCGCAAACCACCAGCGGCCGCTTGATCCGCGCCAGCGCGTCGTCTTGGCCCGCGGGCAGCGGCTGCTCGACCAAGGTGACGCCGACGGCCTCGCAGGCCGCAAGATTCTGCTCCAGATTGGCTTCGGTCCAGGCCTCGTTGGCATCCACGATCAGCTCGGATTCGGGTGCGGCGTTGCGCACCGCGGCGATCCGCTCCCCGTCGCCGTCGCCGCCGAGCTTGATCTTGAGCAGCGGCCGGTGCGCCGCCTTGGCAGTCGCCGCCGCCATGGCCTCGGGCGTGTCCAGCGAGATCGTGTAAGCCGTGGTGCGTTCGCCCGGCGCCGGGCGGTCGAGCACGCTCCAGGCCCGCAATCCGGCCGCCTTGGCTTCCAGATCGATCAGGGCACAATCCAGGGCATTGCGGGCCGCCCCGGGCGGCATGGCGGCTTGCAGGGCCTGGCGGGTGAGGCCGCCGGCCACGGCGTCCTGCATGGCCTTGATGGCGGCAAGGGTCGCCTCCGGCGTCTCGCCATAGCGGGGATAGGGCACGCATTCGCCGCGGCCGGTCAGGCCCTTCCGGCGGACCTCGGCCACAACGGTGACGGCCTCGGTCTTGGCGCCCCGGCTGATGGTGAAACTGCCGGCGATGGGAAAGCGCTCGATTCGCGCAGCGAGGGCAGGAACTTTGCTGGAAGTCATTTTGAACTCTGGCGAAATCTGAACCTGCTGGTTACCTCTAGCAACTAAGGTTAACCAGTTGGGGATACCTTCTCCGGGTAAGGGCGCGTGCGCAACCATCTGATTTCAACCGTTTCTCGCGCCCCGGCACGGGAGCGGACATCTTGAACGGCGATCCGAAGCTGGAACGGATTGCAAAGGGCAATGCGCTGGCACTCTGCGCCACCGGAACCTGGACCGCGAGCTTCGCGCCGGTCCTGGAGCGGATGGTGGCTGACGCCGAGAAGCTCGCCGGCGGCCCGCAAAGCATCTTCATCGACGTTTCCGAGGTCTCCAAGCTCGACACCTTTGGTGCCTGGCTGATCGAGCGGCTGCGCCGCAGCCTGACGCAGGGCGCCGTCGAGGCGCAGATCGCCGGCCTCTCCGCCAATTATTCAAGCCTCGTGGACGAGGTGCGGCGGGTCAGGGCGACGCCCGTCATCGACGCCAGCACGATCACCATCACCGGCATGCTGGAGCAGATCGGCCGGGCCGTGGCCGGTGTTGCCGGCACGGTCGCAGGCCTGGTCGACATGCTCGGCGCGGTGCTCGCGGCGGTCGCGCGCACCCTGATTCATCCGCGCTCGTTCCGCCTGACCTCGACCGTGCATCATCTGGAGCAGGTCTGCTGGCGCGCGGTGCCGATCGTGGTGCTGATCACCTTCCTGATCGGCTGCATCATCGCCCAGCAGGGCATCTTCCATTTCCGCAGGTTCGGCGCCGACCTGTTCGTCGTTGACATGCTCGGCGTGCTGGTGCTCCGCGAGATCGGCGTGCTGCTGGTCGCGATCATGGTCGCGGGCCGCTCGGGCAGCGCCTACACCGCCGAACTCGGCTCGATGAAGATGCGCGAGGAGATCGACGCGCTGCGCACCATGGGTTTCGACCCGATCGAGGTGCTGGTGCTGCCGCGCATGCTCGCGCTCGTTCTCGCGCTGCCGATCCTGGCCTTCCTCGGCGCGATGGCCGCGCTCTATGGCGGCGGCCTCGTCGCCTGGCTCTATGGGGGCGTGCAGCCGGAGGCTTTCCTGCTGCGGCTGCGCGACGCTATCTCGATCGACCATTTCATCGTTGGCATCGTCAAGGCACCTGTCATGGCCGCGGTGATCGGCATCGTCGCCTGCGTCGAGGGGCTCGCGGTGCAGGGCAGCGCGGAATCGCTCGGGCAGCACACGACGTCGTCTGTCGTGAAAGGCATTTTTTTCGTCATTGTCATGGACGGCGTGTTCGCCATCTTCTTCGCCGCGATCGGGATGTGACGATGGCTCCCGAAATTCAGAACCCGATCATTCGCGTCCGAGACATCACCGTGCAGTTCGGCGCGACGCGCGTGCTCGACGGGCTCGACCTCGACGTCAGGCGCGGCGAGATTTTGGGCTTCGTCGGCCCTTCCGGCGCGGGCAAGTCCGTGCTCACACGCACGATCATCGGCCTCGTGCCTAAGGTCGCAGGAAGCATCGAGGTGTTCGGCGTCGACCTGGATGCCTCCAATACGTCGCAGCGTCGCAACGTGGAGCGTCGCTGGGGCGTGCTGTTTCAGCAGGGCGCGCTGTTCTCCTCGCTCACGGTGCGGCAAAACATCCAGTTTCCGATGCGCGAATATCTGCGGGTGTCGCAGCGGCTGATGGACGAGATCACGATCGCCAAGCTCACCATGGTGGGTCTGAAGCCTGAGGTCGCCGATCGCTTTCCCTCGGAACTGTCGGGCGGCATGATCAAGCGCGTGGCGCTGGCGCGCGCGCTGTCGCTCGACCCGGATCTCGTCTTCCTGGACGAGCCGACCTCGGGCCTGGACCCGATCGGCGCCGGCGACTTCGACGAACTGGTCAGAACTCTGCAGCGTACTTTGGGGCTGACCGTTTTCATGGTAACCCACGACCTCGATAGCCTTTACACAGCATGTGACCGCATCGCCGTTTTAGGCAACGGTAAGATCATTGCGGCAGGGTCGATCGCCGACATGCAGGCCTCGCAGCATCCCTGGCTGAGGCAATATTTCCATGGCAAGCGCGCTCGCGCGGTGATGGGCTGAGGTGCCGGAGTAGCTGATGGAAACGCGCGCAAATTACGTGCTAATTGGGTCGTTCACGCTGGCGGTGATCGCCGCCGCGATCGGCTTCGTGCTGTGGTTTCAGTCGCTGCACACCACCAAGCAGCGCAGCCCCCTGCGCGTCGTGTTCGAGGGCCCGGCCGCGGGCCTGCGCAACGGCGGCAGCGTCAATTTCAACGGTATCCGGGTGGGCGAGGTGGTCTCGGTGAAGCTCGACAACCCGCGGCGGGTTGTCGCACTCGCCATGGTCGAGAACAACGCCCCGATCCGCAAGGACACCCTGGTCGGCCTCGAATTCCAGGGCCTGACCGGCGTTGCCGCGATCTCGCTCAAGGGCGGCGAGGAGGCAGCGCCTGCGCCGCCGCTCGACGAGGACGGCATTCCGACGCTGACGGCCGATCCCAACAAGCTCCAGGACGTCACCGAGGCGATCCGCGGGACGCTCCAGAACATCAACAAGATCGTCGCCGACAATCAGGAGTCGGTGAAGAACTCGCTGAAGAACCTCGAGACCTTCACCAACTCGCTCGCCCGCAACTCCGAGAAGATCGACGGCGTGATGGCCAAGGTCGACGGCGTGATGCTCAAGGCCGATAGCCTCATGCTCGGCCTCAACACGCTCGCCGGCGGCAAGGACGGCGGCGAGCTGTTCCAGGCGGTGAAGTCGATCCGCGAACTGGCCGACGATTTCGACAAGCGCTCCGGCGCATTGATGACCGACGGCCGCCGCACGCTCGGCGACATCAGCCGCGCCGTCAACAATTTCGACCGCAACCCGACCCGCGTCCTGTTCGGCGCCAGCAACAACGCGCCGCCAGCCGCGCCGCCACCGCCGCCCGAGCCGCCGAAGCCTGCGGCGACGCCGAGGCGGCAGTAAGGGTCCCCGATGTCGTCCTGGCGAAAGCCAGGACCCATACCGCGAGGTCCATCGATTGCGATCGATGGGAGTACCGAACGACTGATCTTCGCCAAACTCCTCCCTGGGGTAATGGTCCTGGCTCCCGTGCGCAATTGCGCACTAGGCCAGGACGACATCGAGTGTTTGGTCGATCGCTTCGGTCCTAATGACACCCAAAACAAAACGGAGCCCGCGGGGGCTCCGTTTTTCATTCGCTCTTCGCTATCGCTGCGAACCGCTTATCCCAGCCGGCCCGCTGCGTGCGCGAGTAGCGTGTACACCAGGCCCGTCTCCGAGGTCAGGTGGTTGCGCAGCTCCTGCGGGCCGCGTCCGTCGCGGGCGACTTCGTCGAGCAGGCGTTCGAACTCGGCGACATAGCGGTCGACCGTGGCCTTGAAGTTGCGGTCGGAGCGATACTTGCGGGCGACCTCGTCAAAGGCCTTCTGGCCGGCGGGCGTGTAGAGGCGCTTGGTGAAGGCCTTGTTCTCGCCGCGCTGGTAGCGGTCCCACATCTCGGAGGCGAGGTTGCGGTCCATCAGCCGGCCGATGTCGAGCGACAAGGATTCCAGCGGATTGCCGCCACCTTGCGGAGCCTGCGGCTGCGGAGCCGGTGCAGCCTGGCGGCCGCGCTGGGGCTCACGTCCGCTGGGCGCGCCCTGGTTGGCGTCCGTGCGGCTCAGCAGGTCGGACAGCCAGCCGTCACGGCCCTGGTCATTGCCGGCCGGCGCCACCGGCGGGGCTTCGGTGCGGCGCGAGGAGGCCGGCATGCCGAGGTCCGGCGGCGGCAGCGTCGAGGCGCTGGCGCTCTCGCGCATGCGCGTCTCGGTGCTGCGCGCGCCGACGGCCGCCAGCATCGGCTCTTCCTGGCGTTGCACGCTGGCGCGGCCCGTCGTGGAGACGTCGAGGCCGCGGCCGTGCTGGGCCACGATGCGGTTGAGCTCGGCGAGGGCCTCGATCTGGTCGACGATCACCTTGCGCATCTGCGCAGTGCTCTCGGCGGCCTCCTGGGGCATCTCGAGCACGCCGCGGCGCAGCTCGTTTCGGGTGGCTTCGAGCTCGTTGTGCATCTCGAAGGCCATCTGCTTCATGCTGGAGACGAGATTGGTGAACTTCTCGGTCGACTGCTTGAACATCGCATCCGCCTCGTCGGTGGTCTGGCGGTAGATGTCGTGCATGGCCTCGACGGTCTGCCGGTGCTCCTCTTCGGAGGCCGACCGCACCGCCTCGAACTGGCGGGTGATCGCGGCGGAACCGGCGCCGGCGGTCTCCGCGACGACGCGGGCGATGTCGCGGGCACGCTCTTCGGCAGCCGCCAGCGATTCATCGAGCAGGCCGGTGAAGCGCGACAGGCGCTGGTCGAGATCGGCCGTGCGCAGGTCAATCGTGGTGACGAGCGATTCCAGCGCCTCCTTGCGTTCGGCGAGCGAGGCGGTGGTGTTCTTGTTGCTCTGTTCCACCACCTGCGCGGCCTCGACCAGTGCCTTGCCGTGCGCGTCGAACTGGGTCGACAGCTCGCCGAGATCCTGGAGCGCCCGCGTGGTCTTGCTGTTGAAGACGTTGAGCTGGTCTTCCAGGTTCTGCGTCGCAGCGCCGTTGCGCGAGGTGACGTCGTTCATCGCCGAGACGAAGTCGGCGACGCGCGTCACCAGCGCCCGCTCGAGCGAGTTGAGGTTGTCGTGCGCACCGGTCAGCACCTCCTGGAGCAGGATGTTGCCTTCGCGCAGGCGCTCGAACAGGGCGACCGTGTCGGTGCGCAGGATCTTGCTGGTCTCCTGCATCTCGGTGACGGCCGCGATCGAGACCTGGCGCGACTGGTCGATCGCCGCGCGCGAGGCCTGCTCGAGGTCCTTGAGCGACTTGTTGACGGCACCGGTCGCCATCTCGCTCGCCGAGTTGATGGTCCGCGCCACCTCGGAGCCGTTGCCCATCATGGTCTGCGAGAACGCATGGCCGCGCGTCTCGATCGACTTCAGCGCGTCGGACGTGACGCGGTCGATGTCGAGCGTGAGCTGGCTGGTCTTCGAGCCGATCGCGTCCACGAGCGAGCCGCGCTTGGCGTCGATCATGTTGGCGAGACGGTCGGACTGCTGCTGCACGTAGGTGACGATCTCGTCGGTCTTGCCGGTCATGGCCTGGCCGAAGCTGCTGCTGGCGGCGAGCACCGACCGCTCGACGTCGGCCGAACTCGACTTGACCCGCGAGCTCGCCTCGTTGGAGGCGTTGATCAACGCGTTCTGGGCGTTGAGCGCGCTGGTCTGGATGTCGTTGGTCGCGTTCGCGGTGGCGGTGCTCAGCGTACGCTCGATCTCGCTCGAGATCGTGCGGATCTGGCTTGCGGCATCCGCCGAGGTCGAGGTCAGCGAGGTCTGCGCCTCACGCGCGCTGTTGAGGATGGTCGAGGCGGTGTCGGCGCCGACCGAGGTCAGCGTGCGCTCGATGTCCGTGGTCAGCGACTTGATCTGGCTCGCAGCGTCCGTCGAGGCAGAGATCAGCGTGCCCTGGGCCTCGCGTACGCCGCTGGTGAGCGCCTCGATGGTGGCGCCGCCGGCGGTCGCCAGCGCGCGCTGCATCTCGGCCGCCAGCGAACGAACCTGGCCGGTCTGTTCGGCGGAGACCGCCAGCAGGGTGCTCTGGGCATCGCGGGCGCTGGTCGTGATCGTCTCGGCGGTCGACTGGCCGACCTGCGAGAGCGAGCGATGCACTTCGGCGGCGAGAGACTTGACCTGGCTCGCCGCATCCGAGGACGCGTTGACGAGCGTGCTCTGGGCTTCGCGGGCGCCGGTCATGATGGTCTCTGCCGTCGCGGTGCCCGCCATCGAGAGCGAGCGCTGCACGTCCGAGGACAGCGCCTTGATCTGGTTGGCGGTCTCGCTCGAGGCCGCGATCAGCGCGCTCTGCGCATCGCGGGCGCCGGCGGTGATCGATTCCGCCGTGGTGGTGCCGGCCATCGACAGCGAGCGCTGCACGTCGGCGGTGAGGGTCTTGACGTGGTTGGCGGCGTCCGAGGACGCCGTGACGAGCGTGGTCTGTACCTCGCGGGCACCGGCCAGGATCGAGGCGGCGGTCGCCGAGCCTGCCGACGACAGCGTGCGTTCGACGTCGGCGGTGAGAGACTTGACGTGGTTGGCCGCATCCGAGGACGCCGTCACGAGCGTGGTCTGCACCTCGCGGGCACCGGCCAGGATCGAGGCGGCGGTCGCCGAGCCTGCCGACGACAGCGTGCGTTCGACGTCGGCCGCGAGCCCCTTGATCTGGTTGGAGGCATCGCCCGACGCGGCGACCAGGGTCGACTGGGCTTCGCGGGCGCTGGTCAGGATCGAGTTCGCGGCACCGGTGCCGACGGCGGTCAGCGCACGCTCGACCTCGGCGGAGGTCATCTTGAGCTGGGCGTTGACGTCGGAGGAGACCGTCATCAGCGACTGCTGCGCGGTGCGCGCACCGGTCTGGATGGTCTCGCTGGTGTTGACCACGAGGTTGGTGAGCGAGCGCTCGGCGTCCTCGACATGCGAGCGAATCGCGGTCGAGATCATCTCGGCGCGGGACATCATGTCGTCGCTGGCCTGGCGTCCGCTGCTCTCGATGCGGCCGGCGACGGCCTCGACGCGCGAGCCGAGCAGGTCCTCGAACTGCGCCACGCGCACGTCGATGTCGCTGGCGACCGCACCGACCTTGGTCTCGATGGCCTGCTGGATGTCCTGGAAGCGCGCCGTGACCGTGTCGGTCAGGTGCATGCTGCGGCCATCGATGATCTCGGCGACGCCGGTGATGCGTCGATCGACCGCCTCGATCGCCTGCGCGGTGCCGTCCGTGAGTGTCGAGGTCAGCAGGGTGAGGCGGGAATCGATCGACTGCACGGCCTGCGAGGCGCCGTTCGTCACCGCGCTGGTCAGGTAGGTGAGGCGCGTGTCGATGGATTCGAGCGCCTGCGACGCGCCGCCGGTGAGGGTGGTCGTCAGATGCGTGAGGCGCGTGTCGATCGTCTGGATGGTCTGCGACGCGCCATCGGTCAGCGAGGTCGCGAGGTGGTTGAGGCGGTTGTCGATGGTCTCGACAGCCTGAGACGCGCCGTCGGTCAGCGACGTCGTGAGGTGGGTGAGGCGGGAGTCGATCGACTGGATCGCCTGCGCGGCGCCGTCGGTCAGCGACGAGGCGAGGGTGTTGAGCCGTCCGTCGATGGTCTCGGTAACCGACTTCGCACGGGTATCGAACGACTGTTCGAGCGCGGCGACGCGGCCGACGAGCTGCTCGTCGAAGGTCTTGATGTGACCGTCGATCGTGGAGTCGAGGCTCGAGATCTTGCCGTTCAGCGAGGCATCGAGGTTGCTGACACGTTCGCCGATCGTGGTCTCGAACTGCACCAGGCGCTGGTCGAGCACGGCGGTGATCGCGCCGCCATTGGCGGTGAAGCGAGTGTCGAAATTATCGACATAGGTCTTCAGCGATTCATGGATGTCCTGCGTGCGCTGGCCCATCCGATCGACGATCTCGCCGCCGAAGGTCTTCACGGTGCGGTCGAACTCGGAGATGTGGCGGGTGATCAGCGCGCCCAGCGTGCCGGAGTCGCGGGCGAACTTCTCGACCAGCTCGGTGCCCTGGTTCTTCACCAGCTCGTCGAAGGCGCTCATCTGGAGCGACAGCGAGTCGTGCGCGGTCTCGGTCTGGCTGACGACCTTGGCGACCAGCGTGTTGACGGTGGCGTCGAGTGCTTCGCTCGCCTTGTCGCCGGAGGTCATGATCTGGCCGGCGAGGCGGTTGCCGGCGTCGTCGATCTTGGCGGAGAGGTCGTTGGAGCGCAGCTCGAGCTCGAGCAGCAGCGAGTCCGAAGAATTCTTCAGGCTGTCGTGCACCTGCTCGGTGCGCTCGGAGATGCCGTCGACGATCGCGGCGGAGCGCTGCTCGAACTCGCCGGTGATGCGGTCGATGCGCTCGTTGAGCATTTCGTGGACGCGGTCGGCGAGATCGACGAACTCGTCGTGAACGTGGCCGGTCTTGAAATTGAGGCTGGTGGTCAGCCGCTCGCTGGCGTCGAGCACGGCGCGCGTGGTCTCGTTGCTGGCCTCCTCGAGGCGGTCGAGCAGGTCGCCGCCGCGCTCGCCGAGCGCGAGGATCATGTTGTCGCCGGCGTTGCTGAGCGCACCGGTGATGTGGGCGCCGCGCTCTTCGAGCGCGCCGGTGATGGACTTGGCGACCTCGTCGACGCGCGAGGCAATCGCGTCCGAGATCAGCGCGATGTCATGGCGCAAATCGATCTGCACGCCGGAGATGGCGCTGCGGACCTGCTCGGCCTGGCCGACCAGATTGTCGCGCTGATGCGCGATGTCCTGAAGCAGGGCGCGGATGCGCACTTCGTTGTCGGAATAGGCGCGTTCGAGCGCCGCGACCTCGTTGGCGACCAACGTCTCGAGCTCGCCGGCGCGCGCGATGGCGCGCTCGATGCCGTCGCCCATCGCCGCAACCTCGCGGCGGATGGCCTGGCCGACGGTCACCATGGAATCCGAAGCCGAGCCTTCCGGCTCGGAGAAGCGGATCGCAACCTGGGCCATAGCCTGCGCGACCGAGCTCATTTGCTGGCCGCGCCAGACGAGGCTCGCCAGGAAGAAGAACAGCATGATCGGCGCGAAGAACATCGTGACGAGGCCGGCAATGGCCAAGACGCCGCCGCTCTGGCCCATCGCCGCCTGGATCGAAGGCAAGAAGCCGACCGTCAGTGCGGCGCAGGCGGCGAGCCAGATGACGGTGAAGATTGTCGCGCCCGTGTAGATGTTGCGGGTCGGGCGACTCGTCTGCAACGTCTGCAAGAGCTGGCCGATGGTCGCACGGTCGTCATTGGCGGCGCGGCGCGAGGAGCGCGGCTCCTCGATCTGGTCGAACACCGCGCGTTCGTTCGCGGCAGGGCGCGCGTCGAAGCTCGGTTCGTCGAACATCGGGGGAGCTGGTGGCGCGACCGGGGGCGACGTTTCGCTGCGCATCGAGGCGTTGCGGCTGGTGTCCGCGGCCGTGTCGCTGATGTTCAGGGCTTCCTGGATTGCAGAAAGCGCATCTTCTGTGGGGTCTTTGACCTTTTTCGGAGTGTTTGCCATGTTCAGTCCGAGCCCTCGTTACTTGTACGCGTCCCCCCGCGAGCTCTGCGCGCTACGCAAGCCCACAGTCCGGATCATGCCGCTTGCGCGGATCTCCGAGCCATCCCCACCCGGACGGCTTGTCCGCCAATTTCTCCAACATCCTATTGGCAGAGCGTCGCGAATGAAATGCCCGCGATTAAGACATTCTTAATCATCGTTAACAGGATCGTGCCGTAAGGCCTTAGCAATAAATGGAATTCTCCACGGAACTCGCCGGATTGCGGCAACTTTTCGTCAATAAACGGGCAGATTTGCGCAAAACGGGCGGAACATTTCGTTAACCATTTCCGTGCTTGGGTGGAGGGAACTTGACCGCCGGACCGGCGGACATCGCGCGATGCCGGGGCCTGCGCCATGATACCTGAACTGCAACGGATGGACTGGATGCCCTCGCCCCCGCTTGCACCCATCGACAGCCCGCTCGACCTCGATCATCTCTCCCGCATGACGCTCGGCGATTCCGAGCTGAAACAGGAAGTGCTGGCGATGTTTGCCGAGCAGGCGGTGCGCCTGATCGCGGCGATGGCAGCGCTCCCGGCCGAGGCCGGCGCGCTCGCCCACAAGCTCAAGGGATCGGCGCGCGGGATCGGCGCCTTTGCGGTGGCGGACGCCGCAGCCAGCCTGGAGACCGCGATCCAGACCGGGCAGGGCCGGCCTCACGCCTTCGCCGCGCTGAAAGAGGCGGTGACCGAGGCGCGCGCCGCCATCGAGGCGATCCTCAACCCTTAGGCGATAACACCAGACCTGTAGCCTAGTCTTTTGTTTTGACGGGTCTTCTTCCCGCGAAGCGGTATTCGCGACTTCATCAAAACGCTATGGCGCCGGGCTGACCGACCCGTTATAGGACAGCCCGGACCCTCCTTCATTCCCTAGATCGCGGCAGCACGAGCACACATGGCCAAAATCCACTTTGTCGATCACAAGGGCGAAACCCGTACGGTGGACGTCGAGAACGGCGCGACTGTGATGGAAGCCGCCATCCGCAACAGCATTCCCGGCATCGAGGCCGAATGCGGCGGCGCCTGCGCCTGCGCCACCTGCCATGTCTATGTCGACGAAGCGTGGCGCGAGAAGGTCGGCAGCCCGACGCCGATGGAAGAGGACATGCTCGACTTCGGCTTCGACGTGCGCCCGAACTCGCGCCTGTCCTGCCAGATCAAGGTCTCCGACGAGCTCGACGGTCTGGTGGTGGCGACGCCGGAACGGCAGGCCTAACTCTCTTAGCTATCATGTGCTCGGCGGCGCGACCTGGATGCCGCGCTTGTGCCAGGGGCTGAGCTTCTCAAGCACTTCCGCGATCAGTGGCGTCGGCCGGCGCGACGCTTCGTCGATCATCACGGCGACCGATGTCGCCGATGCAATGCACTTCCCTTCCGAAAACACCACCTGCTCGAACGTTACCGACGTTCGTCCCAGCTTCACGACGCCGAGACCGAGCTCGATCGTGTTCGGCCAATGCAGCTCCGCGCGAAAATGGATGTCGAGCCGCACCATGATCCAGGCAAGTCCGGGCGGCGTCAGGCCGTATTCCGGGAGCTTCATCAGCGTGACACGGCCGGTCTCGAAATAGGTGGCGTAGACCGCGTTGTTGACGTGCTGGTTAGGGTCGAGATCGCCGAAGCGGACATTGTCGCTGAGCCGAAAAGGGTAGTCCTCCAGGCGCGGCGTCGTATCGAGGCGACTTGGTGCGTTCACCGATTGATCTCCGTCATATCGTTGCTGGTTACAGCCCAGTTATCCTGACCCGGCAAGTGGGCGCGGCCGCGGGGCGCTCCCGCTTTTATGCCTTCCCTGATCCATCCCCGTTGGCTAGACAGGCAGGGTCACCTCGGCCCGAAGGGCGCCGTCCCACCGACGACCGATAAAGAGACGACATGAGCGACGCGATCAAAACCGATGTGCTGATTATTGGTGCCGGCCCCTGCGGTCTGTTCGCCGCCTTCGAGCTGGGCCTTCTCGACATGAAGACGCATTTCGTCGACATCCTCGACAAGGTCGGCGGCCAGTGCGCAGAACTCTATCCGGAAAAGCCGATCTACGACATTCCCGGCATTCCGCAGGTTTCGGGGCAGGGCCTCACCGACGCGCTGATGGAGCAGATCAAGCCGTTCCATCCGACCTTCCATCTCGGCGAGATGATCGAGACCGTCGAGAAAATCGGCGATCCGCTGTTCCGCTGCACCACGGACGCCGGCAAGGTGTTCGAATGCAAGGTGCTGGTGATCGCTGCCGGCGGCGGCTCGTTCCAGCCCAAGCGTCCACCGGTGCCGGGGATCGAAGCCTATGAAGGAAGCTCGGTGCACTACGCCGTGCGCAAGATGGAGACGTTCCGCGACAAGAACGTGCTGATCGTGGGCGGCGGCGATTCCGCGCTCGATTGGACGCTCAATCTGCATCCGATCGCCAAGCGCATCACGCTCTTGCACCGTCGCGACGATTTTCGCGCCGCCCCCCACAGCGTCGAGCAGATGCGCGCGCTGGTCGCTGCCGGCAAGATGGATCTGCGGCTCGGCCAGGTCACCGCGCTGTCAGGCAACGAGGGCAAGCTGAGCGGCGCCACCGTGAAGGGCAACGACAACAGCGTGAACGAAATCACCTGCGACACCATGCTGCCGTTCTTCGGGCTGACCATGAAACTCGGTCCGGTCGCGAACTGGGGCATCGCGCTGGAGAACAATCTGGTGCCGGTCGAGACATCCGCGTTCGAGACCAACGTGCCAGGCATCTTCGCGATCGGCGACATCAACACCTATCCCGGCAAGATCAAGCTGATCCTGTGCGGCTTCCACGAGGGCGCGCTGATGTCGCAAAAAGCCCATCGCTACGTCTATCCGGAGAAGCGGCTCGTGTTCCAGTACACGACGTCGTCCTCCAGCCTGCAAAAGAAGCTCGGCGTCAACTGATGGCGGCGGGCGATGCCCCATGTTTCTGGTGCTGGAACAGTTCGCGAAATCGCCGTAGTCTGCGGCCATTGCAGTTGGCGGCTTAGCAAGGCGATTGGCTCAGCAAGGTGATGATAATGCGGACTCTCTTTTCCAGCTTTCGGCTGTTCTCGCTCCTCGCGCTCGCGATGACGCTCGGTGCGGTGAGCCCGGTTGTGGCGCAAGTGCAGCAGCCGACCGCCGCAGGCCTCTGGCAGAAGGTCGAAGACGGCAAGACGGTGGGATGGTTTCTCTTCATCGACCACAACGGTGTGTTCGAAGGCGTCATCGCAAAAACCTTCCCGCGGCCCGGCGACGACCCGAACGAGGTCTGCGCGAAATGCACGGACGATCGCAAGAACGCGCCGGTGCTTGGGCTCTCCTTCATCCGCGACATGAAGCGCGACGGCCTGAAGTATGACGGCGGCAACGTGGTCAATCCTCGCGACGGCAACATCTGGAAGGCCAAGATGACTGTCAGCCCGGATGGGCAGACGCTGACGATGCGCGGTTTCCTCGGCATCTCCCTGTTCGGCAAGGACGAGACCTGGACGCGTCTTCCCGACGCCAACATCGCGCAGGTCGATCCCGCCATCGTCGCCAAATATCTCCCGGCGCAAGCAACCGCCGCGACCAAGCCCGTGCCCGTGCCCGCGGCGAAGAAGGGCGGCGCGATGATGGCGCCGGTGCCGAAGCAGTAGGGTCTACGTCACGCGCTGTGCCGCCTGAACTTCCGTAGCTCCACACACCGCCGTCATTGCCCGCGAAGGCGGGACTCCAGTACGCCGCAGCCTCTCGGTGTTCTTGCGCGGTGTCCGTGGACCCCGTGCGCAATCGCGCATGCGGCCGGCCGAGACAGCGGAGAACTTGGCGCGCGAGCAGCGGTCATACCCGTCGAATGACCAATGCGTGCCGGACGCGCGCCAGTAGTTCCCCGGAATGCGCGGTGGCGCCGGATTTGCATAGCTATCCGCAAAGCTGTTGGGGGATGAGTCGCCGTCCTTGACGCCTTCGCCGAGTCGCGGAAGGCGGACGGCAGCTATCGCCCCGCGGCGATGATCTCGACCCGCGGAGACGACATGAGACGTGCAATATCGTGTGCCGCCATGCTGCTGGTCCTGACGGTGCTGCTGACGGTCCCGATGATGGCGCGCGACGACGGGCGCTACGCCAACTCGCCATTAAAACCCTGGTTCGAGAGCCTGCACAGCGAATACGGCCAATGCTGCTCGGATGCCGATGGCTATATGGTCGCCGACGTGGACTGGGAATCCGACAAGGGCCGTTATCGGGTGCATCTCGACGGCGAATGGGTGATCGTGCCCGACGGCGCCGTCATCACCGAGCCGAACAAGATCGGCCGCACCATGGTGTGGAAGCACTATATCGACGGCCATCCGCGGGTGCGCTGCTTCATGCCGGGCAGCATGACCTAGAGTGAAACGTCATCCCGGGCGCCGCGCAGCGTCGAACCCGGAATGGCGTCGAGGCTTAGCGCGCCTCGTTGTTCGCGCTGACGTTCGCAAGCCGCTTCACGCGTGGCGACAGCACCGACATCTGCGCGGGCGAGGCGGGCATGCCGGCGACGATCATCGCGGGCGCAGTCGACTGCTCCTCGACGCCCGCGCCGCCGAGCACCTGGACTTGCGTCGCCGAGATTGGAAACGACGTCACTTCGTAAGAGGGAAGCTCGCCGGCGAACGCGCCTGACGAGTTGGCAATCATCGCTGCGGCAACGGCAATCATCGAAAGAACGCGCATTGGAAAATCTCCGTGAGAAGTGGCAATCGGAGGTTAGGTCGCGGCGATGCCGCAACAGGTTCGCTCGTATGCGACCATTAGATCGCGGTCGCTGATCTATTTGATTGCGTGATGTCGAGCGACGAAGCGCGAAGGAAGTTTTCCGCGCCAATGTTTCCGGACGGTTTCGCGGGAGTGGTCGCGCGGTGACGCGTCGGTGCCCCACGTCCCGAAACGGCACCAATGCATCCACGCGGCGAGGCAGCGTCCGCGCGCGGCGCTCAGGTCACTGGCGCCGGATTGAACAGCGTCAAATCGTTGTGGATGCCCCAACGATCCGACCAGGGCTTGGTGCGGCCGCTGGCGACGTCGAGGATCAGGCGGAACATGTCCCAGCCGGTCTCCTCGATGGTCTTCTCGCCGGTGGCGATCCCGCCGGCATCGAAATCGATCAGGTCCTTCCAGCGTCGCGCCAGCTCGCTTCGAGTCGCGACCTTGATCACGGGCGCAGCCGCAAGGCCGTAAGGCGTGCCGCGGCCCGTTGTGAACACCTGCAGCGTCATGCCGGAGGCGAGCTGGAGCGTGCCGCAGATGAAGTCGGACGCCGGCGTTGCCGCAAACAGCATGCCCTTCTGCGTCGCCTTCTCGCCGGGCGAGAGGACGCCGGTGATCGCGCTTGATCCGGACTTGACGATCGAGCCGAGCGACTTCTCGACGATGTTGGCGAGGCCGCCCTTCTTGTTGCCGGGCGTGGTATTGGCGCTGCGGTCCGCGCCGCCACGGGCCAGATAGGAATCGTACCAGGCCATCTCGCGGACCAGCGCGCGGCCGACGTCCTCGTTGATGGCGCGCCGCGTGAGCAACTGGATCGCGTCGCGCACTTCGGTGACTTCCGAGAACATCACGGTGGCGCCGGCGCGCACCAGCAGGTCGGCGGCGAAGCCGACCGCAAGGTTCGCGGTGACGCCGGAGAACGCGTCGCTGCCACCGCATTGCAGGCCGATGACGAGATCGGCGGCCGGGCAGGTCTCGCGGGTGCGCTTGTTGAGGGTCTTGAGGCGGGCCTCTGCCTGGGTCATGATTGCCTCGACGATGGCGCCAAAGCCGTCGAAGGCTTCGTCCTGCATGCGCACGATGGCATTGCTGACGCCTTCCGGCACCAGACGCTCGGGCGCAAGCTTCTCGCAGCCGAGGCTGATGACCAGGATCTCGCCGCCGAAATTCGGGTTCTGTGCGATGTTTTGCAGCGTGCGGATCGGAATCACGGCATCAGGCGCGTTGATGGCGACGCCACAGCCATAGGCATGCGTCAGCGGCACGACGTCGTCGACATTCGGATATTTCGGCAGCAGCTCGGCGCGGATGCGCTTCACCGCATATTCCATCGTGCCCTTGACGCATTGCACCGAGGAGGAGATGCCGAGGATGTTCTTGGTGCCGACCGAGCCGTCGGAATTGCGAAAGCCTTCGAACGTGAAACCTTCGAGCGGCGGCAGCGGCGCGGGAACGGCGGTGGAGATTTCCAGCTTGTCGAGGGCAGGGGCCTCCGGCATACGGATGCGCGCTTCGTCCACCCATTCGCCGGCCAGGATCGGCGCGAGCGCATGGCCGATTACCTCGCCATAGCGGATGATCGGGGCGTCCTGCGGGATGTCGACCAGCGCCGTCTTGTGTCCCTGCGGCACGAAGGCGCGCAGCGTCAGCCCGCTCGCGAAGCGGGAGCCGGCGGGAAGCCCGAAATCATTGACAACGATCGCGACGTTGTCGCGCTCGTTGAGCTTGATGTAGCGAGGCTGCTCTTTCGCTGCGACTGACTGGTCCATCTGCTTTACCTCGGAAACTCAAGTCGTAGGGTGGGCAAAGGCGCAAAGCGCCGTGCCCACCATGCTTCGTGCCGAACGTAAGCGGTGGGCGCGCTTCGCTTTGCCCACCCTACGATATCTTGCCCGTGGTTAGCCGGGATAGGTATAGGCGGTCTTCACCGTCGTGTAGAACTCGCGGGCGTAGGAGCCCTGTTCGCGGGCGCCGTAGCTCGAACCCTTCCGGCCACCGAACGGCACGTGATAGTCGACGCCGGCCGTCGGCAGATTGACCATCACCATGCCGGACTCGCTGTTGCGCTTGTAGTGCGAGGCGTATTTCAGGCTGCTGGTGCAGATGCCGGAGGCGAGGCCGAACTCGGTGTCGTTGGAGATCGCGAGCGCCTCCTCGTAGTTCTTGGCGCGAATGACGGCGGCGACCGGGCCGAAGACCTCCTCGCGCGAAATGCGCATGTTGTTGTTGGCCTCGGTGAACAGCGCCGGCTGGAGGTAGTGGCCGGGCGTTTCGCGCTTGAGCAACTCGCCGCCCCAGGCGAGCTTGGCACCCTCGTCCTGGCCGATCTTGATGTAGCGCAGGTCCTGGTCGAGCTGGCTCTGGTCGACCACCGGGCCGATATGCACGCCGGCCTTGAGCGCGTCGTCCACCGTGAGGCCCTTCAGGCGCTCGGTCACCGCCGCAACGAAACGGTCGTGAATACCTTCGGTGACGATCAGGCGCGAGGACGCCGTGCAGCGCTGGCCGGTGGAGAAATAGGCGCCGTTGACGGCGACTTCGACGGCGGTCTTGAGATCGGCGTCGTCGAGCACGACCAGCGGGTTCTTGCCGCCCATCTCGAGCTGGAATTTCTTCATGTTGCTCGAGGTCACGCAGGCCTGCGCGATTTTGCGGCCGGTCTGCACCGAGCCGGTGAAAGTGATCGCGGCGACGTCGGGATGCTCGATCAGGGTCTGGCCGACCACGGAGCCCGAGCCGACAACGAGGTTGAACACGCCGGCCGGGATGCCGGAGCGGGTGATGATCTCGGACAGCGCATGCGCCGAGCCCGGCACCAGTTCGGCAGGTTTGAACACCACGGTGTTGCCGTAGCAGAGCGCCGGCGCGATCTTCCAGGCCGGGATCGCGATCGGGAAATTCCAGGGCGTGATCATGCCGACGACGCCCATCGGCTCACGGGTGAGCTCGACGTCGATGCCGGGACGGACGGAAGCGCCCTTCTCGCCGATCATGCGCAGCGCCTCGCCGGCGAAGAATGCGAAGATCTGGCCGGCGCGCGCGACCTCGCCAATTCCTTCCGGCAGCGTCTTGCCTTCCTCGCGGGCGAGCAGGCGGCCGAGCTCTTCCTTACGGGCGATGATTTCGAGAGAGATCTTGTTCAGCGCGTCATAACGCGCCTGCGGTGTCGACTGCGCCCAAGCGGGGAAGGCGGCCTTGGCGGCTGCGATCGCCTTCTCGGTCT
Organism: Bradyrhizobium sp. WU425; assembly: GCF_021052305.1. Classification (NCBI taxonomy): domain Bacteria; kingdom Pseudomonadati; phylum Pseudomonadota; class Alphaproteobacteria; order Hyphomicrobiales; family Nitrobacteraceae; genus Bradyrhizobium; species Bradyrhizobium sp. WU425. The sequence goes on from NZ_CP088089.1 coordinate 2,969,900, forward strand.
GGGCCTTGTCGGCCTTGGCGTATTCGCCGACGACGTCGTTGGTGTTGGAGGGGTTGATGTTCTTGGTGACGGCGGAGCCATCGACCCATTCGCCGCCGATGAAGTTCTTCAGGATCGCAGTCATAGCTTCCTCCAGAGTTTTTAACGAACCAGGCAAGGACGCTTGTCGTCGAAGGTCCAGCCGGGGATCAGGTCCTGCATGGCAATAGCGTCATCGCGGGCGCCGAGTCCATGCTGCTTGTAGAGGTCATGCGCGGCGTCGATGGCGGCCCTGTCGATTTCGATACCCAGGCCCGGCCTATCCGGCACCGCGATCTTGCCGGCCTTGATCTGGAGCGGCTCCTTCGTCAGGGCCTGACCGTCCTGCCAGATCCAGTGTGTGTCGATCGCGGTGACCTTGCCGGGGGCGGCGGCGCCGACATGGGTGAACATGGCGAGTGAGATGTCGAAATGGTTGTTGGAGTGCGAACCCCAGGTCAGGCCGTTGTCGCGGCAGGTCTGGGCCACGCGCACCGAGCCTTGCATGGTCCAGAAATGGGGATCGGCCAGCGGAATGTCCACCGCGCCGAGGCGCAGCGCATGGGACAATTGCCGCCAATCGGTCGCGATCATGTTGGTCGCGGTGGGCAGGCCCGTTGCGCGGCGGAACTCGGCCATGATCTCACGGCCGGAGAAGCCGCCTTCGGCGCCGCAGGGGTCCTCGGCATAGGCGAGGATGCCGTGCATGTCCTTGCAGAGGCTGATGGCCTCGTCGAGCGACCATGCGCCGTTCGGATCCAGAGTCACGCGCGCATTCGGAAAGCGCTTGGCGATCGCGGTGACGGCCTCGATCTCCTGCTCGCCGCGCAGCACGCCGCCCTTGAGCTTGAAATCGGCGAAGCCGTAATGGTCGTGGGTGGCTTCCGCGAGCCGCACCACGGTCTCCGGCGTCATCCCCTCCTGATGCCGGAGGTTGAACCATTCCGCCTTGCCGGTCTCGCCGCCGACATAGTCGAGCTTGGATTTGCGGCCGTCGCCGACGAAGAAGAGATAGCCCAGCGTCTCGACGCTGGTGCGCTGCTGGCCCTCGCCGAGCAGGGCTGCGACCGGCAGGTTGAGATGCTGGCCGAGCAAATCGAGCAGCGCGGACTCCACGGCCGTGACGGCGTGGATCATGACGCGGAGATCAAAAGTCTGCTTGCCGCGGCCGCCGGCATCGCGATCGGCGAAGGCGGTCCTGATATCGGCGAGGATGTTGTTCATCGCGCCGACGGTCTTGCCGATCACGAGATCACGGGCTTCCTGCAGTGTCTGCCAGATCTTCTGCCCGCCAGGCACCTCGCCGACGCCGGTGTGACCGGCATTGTCGGTGAGGATGACGATGTTGCGGGTGAAGAACGGCGCATGCGCGCCGCTCAAATTGAGGAGCATGCTGTCACGGCCTGCGACCGGGATCACCTGCATCGCGGTGACGACCGGTGCGCCAGTGATCTCGGTGTTGGCCATCGCAGGCTCCTCCCTGTGTCGTTTGTTATTCTGCAGCCTGTTGTGACGATCGGATGGCGGGCAGATTCTTCACCAGCGCCGTGACCTCCGCGATCTCCTGCTCGGTGAGATCGGTCAGCGGCGGGCGGACGGGGCCGGAATCGCGGCCGATCACCTTCATGCCGGCCTTGATGATCGAGACCGCATAGCCCTTCTTGCGGTTGCGGATCGCGATCAGCGGCAGGATGAAATCCTTCAGGCCGGCGTGGATCGTCGCGTGGTCGCGCTTGCGCACGGCGGCGTAGAAGTTGGTGGCGAATTCCGGAACGAAGTTGAATACGGCCGAAGAGTAGGTGGTCACGCCCATGTCGAGATAGGGCAGCGCGAAGGTCTCAGCCGTCGGCAGGCCGCCGATATAGGTCAGGCGGTCGCCGAGCTTGGTGTAGACGCGGGTCATCAGCTCGATGTCGCCGATGCCGTCCTTGTAGCCGACGAGGTTCGGGCAGCGTTCGGCGAGGCGGGCGAGCGTATCGGGCTGGAGGATGGCGTTGTCGCGGTTGTAGACGATGACGCCGATCTTCACGGAGGCGCAGATCGCTTCCACATGGGCAGCAAGGCCGTCCTGCTCGGCATGGGTGAGATAGGGCGGCAGCAGCAACAAGCCGTCGGCGCCCGCCTTCTCCGCGCCGATCGCGATCTCGCGCGCGGTGGCGGTGCCGTAGCCGGTGCCGGCGAGCACGGGCACGCGGCCCTTGGTCTCATCCACGGCGATCTTGACGACCTGCGGAACCTCGGCCGCCGTCAGCGAGAAGAACTCGCCGGTGCCGCCTGCGGCGAACAGGCCTGCGACGTCATAGCCGCAGAGCCAGTCCATGTTGGCGCGGTAGGTCGTCTCGTCGAAGGAGTAGTCCGCCTTGAACGGCGTGACGGGGAAGGAGAGGAGGCCGGATCCGATCTTCTGGGCCATTTCCTGCGGGGTCATCTTGCTCATGGGCGCTGCTCCCTGGTCTCGTGTTGTGGAGGACGCAAAGGCTGCGCGTCCATGCGCCGTGGTTTAGGAGACCGTTCGATGCGGGTCCAAGCCAAAGCCTATATCGACCAATGCGAAATCAGCATCAATCTTCCATCACCTCCGCCGAGGACAATTCGCTCGCGATCTTGACGAGCGCCGAGAGCAGCGGATTCTCGTCGTCGCGGCGCCAGACCATGAACAACTCGACCGGGACGCGGGTGCGCAGCTTCAGCGGCCGCAGGCGGACGTCCGCGATCTTCAGGCTCGCGGCCGCCGCCGGCACGATGGCGAGGCCGAGGCCGGCGCGCACCATGGCGAGGATGGAGTGGATCTGGCTCAGGTGCTGGACATAGCGCGGCAGGATGTCGGCGCGGGTGAATAGCGCCACCAGCACGTCGTGGAAGTAGCGGCTCTCATAGGGCGAATACATCACGAAGGGCTGGTTGTCGAAATCCTTGATCGTGATGGTCTCGGCATTCGCCAGCGGATGCTTTTTCGGGATCGCGGCGAGCAGGGGCTCGGCGACGACGCGGCGGCTGGCGATTTCGGGGCGCGCGATCGGGGGCCTGAGCAGGCCGGCATCGATCTGGCCCGAGGTCAACGCCTCGAACTGGTCGCCCGACACCATCTCCTTCAGCGAGAAGTCCACCTCGGGCAGCTTGGCGCGGCAGGCGGCGACGAGTTCGGGGAGGAAGCCGTAGGCGGCGGCCGCGGTGAAGCCGATCTTCAGCGAGCCGGACTTGCCGAGCGCGATACGGCGGGCGACCTGCGAGGCGCTTTCCGCAAGCTTCAGGATGCGCCGCGCTTCCGGCAGGAAGCTGCGCCCGGCAGGCGTCAGGCGCACCGAGCGGCTGGTACGCTCCAGCAGCGGCGCATCGATGATGTGCTCGAGCACCTGGATCTGCCGGGACAGCGGCGGCTGGGTCATGTTCAGCCGTGCGGCGGCGCGGCCGAAATGCAATTCCTCCGCTACCGTGACGAAACAGCGGAGCTGGTTGAGGTCGAACATCGATACATGCCTTAGATGGATAAGGCGTTTCCCCGGCGCTTCTAGCATCGATTACTCCCAAAACAAAGACGGCGGCCGTGAAGCCGCCGTTAAGTTGCCTGGTCAAGCTCCATGGGGAGCCCTCAGGAGGAACGTTTGAGCACCACGCGCTCGATCTTGCCGACAACCACGAGATAGGCGAATGCGGCCACCAGCGCATTGGCGCCGACGAATATCAGCGCACCGTTGAAGGAGCCGGTCGCGGCCAGGATGTAGCCGATCACGATCGGAGTGCTGATCGAGGAGAGATTTCCGAAGGTGTTGAACAGGCCGCCCGAGACGCCGCCGGCTTCCTTCGGCGAGGTGTCGGAGACGACAGCCCAGCCGAGCGCGCCGATGCCCTTGCCGAAGAAGGCGAGCGCCATGAAGCCGACCACCAGCGCCTGGCCGTCGACATAGTTGCAGGCGATGATTGACATCGACAGCAGCATGCCGCCGACGATCGGGATCTTGCGCGCCATCGTCAACGAGCCGGTCTTGCGCAGGATCGCGTCGGAGATGACGCCGCCGAGCACGCCGCCGATGAAGCCGCACAGCGCCGGCAGTGTCGCGACGAAGCCGGCTTGCAGGATCGAGAGGCCGCGCTCCTTGACGAGGTAGACCGGGAACCAGGTCAGGAAAAAATAGGTCAGCGTGTTGATGCAGTACTGGCCGAGATAGACGCCGAGCATCATGCGGTTGGAAAGCAGCTGGTGGATATGGTCCCATCCGGAGCCGGGCTCGGGCGCGCGCTCTTCCTTGGGAGCGTCGAGGTCGACCAGCGCACCACCTGCCTTGATGTAATCGAATTCAGCCTCGTTGACGCCGGGGTGCTCTTTCGGCCCGTAGACGGTCTTGATCCAGACCAGGCCCATGACGATTCCGAGCGCGCCCATCACGAAGAACACATAGCGCCAGCCGTAGTCGTGCGCGATCCAGCCCATCAGCGGCGCGAAGATCACTGTTGCGAAATACTGCCCGGAATTAAAGAACGCGGACGCGGTCCCTCGCTCGTTGCTCGGAAACCAGGCCGCGACGATGCGAGCATTGGCGGGGAACGAGGGCGCTTCGGCGATGCCGACAAGGAAGCGCAGGCCGAACAGCACGGTGATCGCGGTGCCGGCGCTGAAGAAGCCGACCCAGCCCTGCATCGTCGTGAACAGCGACCAGACGATGATGCTGAAGGCATAGACAAGCCGGGAGCCGTAGCGGTCGAGCAGCCAACCGCCCGGCACCTGCGCGATCACATAGGACCATCTGAACGCCGAGAAGATGTAGCCCATCGCGACGGGATCGAGGTGCAGCTCCTTGGAGAGCGCGGGTCCCGCGATCGACAACGTGGCGCGGTCGGCATAATTGACGGTCGTGACCAGGAACAACATGGTCACGATGAACAGCCTGACGCGAGACCTTCTCACATCCGCTGCGGACATCACTGCGCTCATGACGCGCCTCCTTAGAACTCGAAACGTTTCCCCACTGCGACTCCTAGAGGTGCGCGCGGCAAAGTGTCCAAGTTCAAGGCAGTATCGATCGATGCTGCTTTTGGATTGATGGAACGGCAGGTGGGAGGAACGATCGAGGTGACGGCGAACCCGATCGCACCACGCGCGCCGTTGTCATTCCCCGCGAAGGCGGGGAATCCAGTACGCCGCGACGTCTCGATTCAATCACGTCTGTCACGGAGTACTGGATCGCCCGCCTGCGGGCGATGACAGTGTGCGGGTAGAGGCTGCGCGCGTCTACTGCCGCGCGGCCGGCAGCAGCGGCGCGAGCAGCCCGCGTGTCACGCCCGGCGGTGCCGCATCCAGACCCAGCACGGCGCTTGCCGCCGGCAGTGCCGCGTCCGCCATCGCGGCGTGGCCTTCGGCGCTCGGATGCACGGCGCCGCCATAGACGGCGGAGAGCACGCCCCAGGTCGCGTCATGAATGTCGGTCGGCTGGCTCGCCGCCGGCAAGCCTTGCGGATAGGTCATCGCGGCGAAATAGCTGTCGTTGGCGTCGCGGATCCACCGCGCGCGCGGCAAATAGGCGCGGAATTCGGAGGCGCCGCGGCCGCACAGCATCGGCTGGCTCGCCGCACTCACGATATCAGGATTGAAGCTCTGGCCGTTCTCGGCAAAGCAGGTGCGGTCGAATTCGGGATCGTTGCCCGAATGCGCGCAGAAGCCGTGATCGGCGAACGCCGCCTGATGCGAATCCACGAACGTCATGCGGTCGGCCTCGGGATCGCGGCACAGCGCGCCACGGGTGCAGGTGGCGAGCCCCTTGAGTTGCGGCAGGAATTCAGTGTCGACGAAAGTCGAGACGCGGGCCAGGCGCTGCGGATCGGCGTTGAAGGACGGATGGATGTCGAAGCCGGCGCGGCCGCCGCGGCAGGGCACGCCGCCATCGGCGAGCGCCGGGTTGGCGTAGGAGACGTAGACCACATGCGAGAGGTCGCCGCCGACCAGCGGCTTCAGCGCCTCGCGCAGCTTGACGAAATTCTGCGGCAGTTCGCGCGCCAGCGCATCGCGGGAATCATCGACGCTCGCCATCACGCCGGAGCGGCGGAATATCGCGCGCTCGGTTGCGGTCTCGACGATCACGTCGGCGACGAGGCCGGAGAAATAGACGTCGTTCGCGCCGACCGAGAGCAGCACGAGGTCGAGCGTGCGCTCGGGCTGGCGTTTCCTGGCGGCGGTCAGCGCCTCGCGCAGCTCGGCGACCTGCGCGTTCACGCTGATGTTGCAGACGCCGGTCTTGCCGGGCGGGCATTCGCGGGCGCGTTGCGAGCCGAGCAGCCCGTCGCTGATGCTGGCGCCGGTGCAGGCGAGCGGCAGAAAGGTCACCGCGACGTGGGTGTAGCGTACCGCAAGCGCCAGCGCGGTGCGGGCCTGGTAGCTGTAGAGCGATCGGTGGCAAGGCGAGTTGAACCAGAGGGCGCTGTAGCGCTGCCAGTTGGCAAGCGTATCCGGCGCTTCGCAGGCGCGGCCGCCTTTGAAGCCGGCTCGGCTCGGCCGGTAAAACTGCGCGCCGGCGGTGCCGAGATAGGAGCGGAAGCAAAAACCTTCGTCCGACAGCGCCAGCGGCCGGTCCGGATTGCCTTCGCCCGAGGCGATGCTGTCTCCGAGGCCAGCGACGAAGATGTCGCGGACCTGGATCTCGGTCTGGACCCGCTGGGTCGGATCGGAGCCGGAGGAGACATCGACGCTCGCGACCGTCTGCTTGCCGTAGCGGACCCGCAGATTGATCGGCTCGGCGCAGTCGAAGGTGGATTGCTGCGGCCCGTCGCCGTCGTCGAACGACCAGGCGCAGGTGGCGCCGACCGGCACCGGGCCGGCGAGGCGCACGGTGACGGGATGGTCGATGGGGGTGAGGTAGTTTTCCTTCGTGTTGTCGCGGGTGCAGGGCTGGTTGACCCGGCCCTGGAGGTCGATGCAGAGCCGGTTGACCATGTTGCGGGCCCAGCCGCGGCCCTCGCTCTGGAGCTCCAGCGATTGCTCGGCGGCGAGGATGCTGCGGTTACGCGCGTTCTCGACATGGAGCAGGAAGTCGCGCTCCTCGCGGAACAGCCGGAAGCGGTTGCGCACCTCCCAGCTGATCTGCATGGCGCCCGCGTCCTGCGCGGCCGTCCGCTCCGGCGGGAAGGCGGTGAGGAGCCCGGCGAGCAGCAGGGCACCGGCGAGGAAACGGCGATGGAAGAAAGGGATCATGGCCCGCGTCTTCAACGGCAAAGTTGAGGCGGAAATAAGAGAGCTGCTCTCCGCCTGCAACATTGGTCTGACGGTTTTGCGGGCCGGCGTCCAGCGGACTATCGTGGGCGCATGATCTTTTCGGAAAACCGCTTCGCACTTCTCCGGATCACGCTCAGCGTTTGCTGGCCTGCCGCAGCGACCGCTCGCGCTCCATCGCTGCCACCTGCTTGGGCAGGTTGGCCTGCGCGCAGGCCTCCGCCAGCCGGCGGCGCTCCTGCCAGGGCTCCACCACATTCATCCAGAGCTCGCGTGCGCCCATGATGGAGATGGCAAGACCGAACGGGATCACGAAATAGAGGATGCGGAAGACGAGGAGCGTGGCCAGAAGCTGCTCGCGGCCGAATTCGGGCAGCGCCACCAGCATGGCGGCGTCGAACACGCCGAGCGAGCCGGGGGCGTGGCTGGCGAAGCCGAGCAAAGTCGCCAAAATGAACACCACGGAGAGCGACAGGAAGTCGATCTGCGGAGTGGCCGGCACCAGAAGGTACATCGCCAGCGCGCAGAATCCGAGATCGACGACACCGATCAGGATCTGCACCAGCGTCAGCGGCGCTGAGGGCAGCACCACCTTCCAGCCTTTCTGGCCAAGCTCGCGGCGCTTCTCGCCCATGCACAGCCAGACCAGATAGGCGCCGATCGAGGCGAGGCCGCCGATCGCAATCAGCCGGTTGATCGACGACGGCAGCTGATCCATGTAGGAGGCGGCATCCGGATGGATGGCCATGCCGATCGAGAGCACGAAGATGTTACCGAGCCAAAAGGTCAGGCCCGACAGGAAGCAGATTTTTGCGACGTCGATCGCATTCAGCCCGTAATCCGAATAGATACGGAAGCGGATCGCGCCGCCGGTGAAGACGGTGGCGCCGATGTTGTGGCCGATCGAATAGGACGTGAAGCTGGAGAGCGCTGCAATGCGATAGGGCACGTGCTTCTTGCCGATCGTTCGCAGTGCAAAAAAGTCGTAGAAGGTCAGCGTACAGAACGCGAAGCATACGCAGATCGCCGCCAGCCCGATATTGCCGCGGGGGATCTCGGTCAACGCGGTCAGGATGACCCCGGTGTCGATGCCCTTGAGCGTCCGCACCAGCGTGGTGATCGCGAACGCGATGATGAAGACGCTCGCCGCAACGCCGAGTCGCCGCCAGCCGATCCATCTCTTGAAGCCGCGCTTCAGCGCGGTCAGCAGTCCGTGCATTCATCCTCCCGGCGGGGGGCAAGACCGACCAGGCCAGACATTGGCCGGTCGGATGCGATCAGTGCCCGATGTGGGCTTGGATCGCTAGGCATGATGTAGCTCATTTAAGGCAAAAACAGTGACTTGTGCAGCCCTTGACAAGGATAGGTTCTGCCTTGGACCAGCCACTTTGTCATACGCGGTTCACATCGGACGCGCGTTAAGCATATGAGTCGGGGGATCGGTCGCGTCCGTCCGTGACATAGTCTCAGATCCTGCATGGCCGGTATTGTTCCAGCGCAAGAGATGAGGGCTTTTTTGGAACGACGATGCCGTGCGCTGGTTAGTGCCGCATCAGCAATCGAACATGGCGGAATAACCGGCTTCTCCTGCAAGCCGGTGCCTCCGTGTTCCCACAACCCGAGAGGATCGGACCGATGGGATTGTTCACAAAAGACATCAAAACCATGAACGACCTGTTCGTGCATCAGCTCCAGGACATCTATTACGCCGAGCAGCAGCTCACCAAGGCTCTGCCGAAAATGGCGGATAAGGCGACCGATCCGCAGCTGAAGCAGGGCTTTTTGACGCACCTCGAAGAAACCAGGGAGCACGTCAAGCGCCTCGAGGAAGTGTTCAAGATGCACGGTGCGCAGGTGAAGGCGGTTGATTGCCCTGCGATCGACGGCATCATCGAGGAAGCCGACGAGACCGCCGGCGAAGTCGCCGACAAGGCGGTGCTCGACGCCGCGCTGATCAACGCGGCACAGGCGGCGGAGCATTACGAGATCGTCCGCTACGGCAGCCTGATCGCCTGGGCCAAGCAACTCGGCCGCAACGACTGCGCCAGCGTGCTCGCCAAGACGCTCGAGGAGGAGAAGGCCACCGACAAGAAGCTGACCACGATCGCCGAGAGCAAGGTGAATCTGCGCGCTGCGAGCTGAGGCCAGGCGTAGCCAGAACAGAGCGTCGCGCGGCCATCCGCGCGACGCTCGAACATGACGCATCCGTCACGCATCCATCATTCGATCCTTGTCGTAACATGACGAGGGGCTGGAAGCGTATCGTTCGCATGGGGCTGCAACCGAGATGGCAGCATGCGAGTAAGCACCGCAAGATACGAAGCCTTCGAAGCCGGCGTGCCGCATTCCGGCTCCCGGCTTGCAACGTCCCTCACCCTTGCCGCGATGAGCCTTGGTTATGGCGTGGTGCAACTTGACGTCACCATTGTCAACACCGCGCTCGACGCGATGGGCAGGACGCTCGGCGGCGGCGTCGCTGAGCTGCAATGGGTTGTCAGCGCCTACACCATTGCGTTTGCCGCCTTCATCCTGACGGCCGGCGCGCTCGGCGACCGCATCGGCGCCAAGCGCGTCTTCATGGCGGGCTTCGCAATCTTCACCGCGGCCTCGCTCGCCTGTGCGCTGTCGCCCAATGCGACCGTGCTGATTGGGGCGCGGCTGGTCCAGGGCCTGGCGGCGGCGATCCTGGTGCCGAATTCTCTTGCCCTGCTCAATCATGCCTATCCGGACGACCGCGAGCGCGGCCGCGCCGTCGCGATCTGGGCGGCCGGTGCGAGCCTCGCGCTCACCGCGGGCCCCTTCGTCGGCGGCGCGCTGATCACGCTGGTCGGCTGGCGCGCGATCTTTCTCGTCAACCTTCCGATCGGCCTCATCGGCCTTTGGCTGAGTTGGCGCTATGCGACCGAGACCACGCGCGCGCCCTCACGCGAGATCGATCTGCCCGGCCAGCTCGCGGCAATTGGTGCGCTGGGGGCGCTCGCCGGCGCGATCATCGAGGGGGGCGCGCTTGGCTGGCAGCATCCGGCTGTGCTCGCGGCGTTCGCTTCAGCCGCTCTCCTGGCGGTGCTGTTCGTCTGGCGCGAGAGCCGCGCGACGCAGCCGATGCTGCCCCTGTCCCTGTTCGATCACCGGCTGTTCAGCCTGACCGCGCTCGTCGGCCTGCTCGTGAACGTCGCGATTTACGGGTTGATCTTCGTGCTCAGCCTTTACTTCCAGAGGATCAACGGCCTGTCGGCGTGGTGGACCGGTCTCGCCTTCGTGCCGATGATGGCGGTGGTGCTGCCGGTCAATCTGCTGGCCCCGCGCCTCGCCGAGCGTATCGGCCCGTGCCCGACCATCGTCGTCGGAGCCTGCGTCTCGGCGCTCGGCTGTCTCGGCCTGCTGTGGATCGAGGCCGGCACAAGCTATTGGGCGATCTTTGCGCAGATGATCGCGATCAGCAGCGGACTTGGGCTGCTGGTGCCGCCGCTGACCTCGACCTTGCTGGGCAGCGTCGAGAAGGCACGCTCCGGCATCGCGGCGGGCGTCCTGAACGCGACGCGGCAGACAGGCAGCGTGCTCGGCGTTGCGCTGTTCGGTTCGCTGGTGGCCTCGGAAGGCGCGTTTGTGACCGGCCTGCACCTGTCGCTGGTCGTGTCGGCGGCCGTGCTGCTGCTCGCCGCCGCCGTGATCGGCCTCGGCGCGCCTTCGCGCGGATGAACAATCCGAGCGATTGAACACAGCTTCCGTTCACCATCCCCGAAACAGGCACGTAGCCGGTTACCGACTGTCCATCTCTGTCGGTTCAAGTGTGGGTCGATAGGGGCCCGCAATGCATCAAGTTCTCTACTGTCTCACCGAGGAGCACGACTGGCGGCTCGTCGCGCTTGGCGGCGCGGTGTGCCTGCTCGCAAGCGCGGCGGCGATCAGCCTGTTTCACCGGGCGCGCGCGACGCACGGCTCCGGGCGTCTGGTCTGGATCGCCCTGGATGCCGCCGTCAGCGGATGCGGCATCTGGGCGACGCATTTCATTGCGATGCTCGCCTACGGGCCGGGCGGTGCCGGCGCCTACAACATCCCGGTGACGATCCTTTCCCTGATCTTCGCGATCTCCTTAACCTTCGTGGGGTTGAGTCTTGCGGCATCTTCCGTGCGCGCGCCGTGGATCGTGCTCGGCGGCGCCATCGTCGGCGCCGCGGTCGCGACGATGCATTATACCGGAATGGCGGCGCTGGAGATGCCGGCACGGGTCGACTGGATCGGGAGCACGGTTGCCGCCTCGGTACTGTTCGGAATTGTTTTCGCGGCGCTCGCGCTGTTCGTCGCTGCGCGGCGCGACGACCTCTTCCACGCGCTGACCGCAAGCACACTGCTGACGGTCGCCATCGTCGCACATCATTTCACCGCAATGGGCGCTGTCGTTCTGACGCCGGATCCGACGCTCGCGATCAGCGGGTTATCGATCCCGCCGGCCTCGTTGTCCTTTCTTACCGCGGGTGCCGCAGTTGCGATCATCGCGATTGCGCTGGTGGCCGCGCTGCTCGATCGCCGCGCCAAGGGCGAACTGGGCCGCCAGCAGGTCGTGCTGGATACCGCGCTCGAGAACATGTCGCAGGGACTGTGCATGTTCGATGCGGACGGCAAGATCATCCTGTTCAACGAGCGTTATGCTGCGATGCTTGGCCGCACCGACATCCTGCTCACCGGCCGACTGCTGGTCGACGTGCTGCGGGAGGAGCAGGCGAAGGGTCAGTGGCAGGGCGATGCCGGCGAATTCTTCGCGCGCCTCGTCGCCGACGCGCGCGAGAGCCGCACCACGACCGACATCGTGACCAGGTTCGGCCGCTCCATCCGGGTCGTCAACCAGCCGATGCAGGGTGGCGGCTGGGTCGCGACCTTCGAGGATATCACCGAATGGCTGGAGGCCCAGGCCAAGATCTCGCACATGGCCCGCCATGACGCGCTGACCAGTTTGCCGAACCGCGTGCTGTTCCACGAGCAGCTCGTGCAGGGACTGCGCCGGACCGGATCGGGCGACCAGCTCGCCGTGCTTTGTCTCGATCTCGATCACTTCAAGGACATCAACGACTCGCTCGGCCACCCCATCGGCGATGCGCTGCTCAAGGAGGTCGGGCGCAGGCTGAAGGTCACCGTCGGCGAGAGCGACACCGTGGCGCGGCTCGGTGGCGACGAATTCGCCGTGGTCCAGATCGGACGTTCCGAGGAAGCCGCGGCAAGGTCCCTTGCCGGCCGCCTGGTCGAGGTGATCTCGGCGCCTTACGAGATCGACGACCATCAGATCATCATCGGTGTCTCCATCGGCATCTCGCTGTCCCCGCAGGACGGCGACAATCCCGATGAACTGCTGAAGAACGCCGACCTCGCGCTGTACCGCGCCAAGGCGGATGGTCGCGGCACCTATCGCTTCTTCGAGACCGGCATGGATGCGCGCGCACAAGCACGGCGTCTGCTAGAGATGGATATGCGCGCGGCGCTGCAACGTGACGAGTTCCAGCCGTACTACCAGCCGATCCGCGACGTCGCCAGCGGTCGCGTCGTCGCGTTCGAGGCGCTGCTGCGCTGGAATCATCCGCAGCGCGGCCTGATCGCGCCCCTCAGCTTCATTCCATTGGCCGAGGAGACCGGCCTCATCATCCAGCTCGGCGATTTCGTGCTACGCTCCGCCTGCACCGACGCCGCGACCTGGCCTGACGATGTCGACGTCGCGGTCAACCTGTCGCCCGTGCAGTTCAGGAACCCAAATCTGATCGCATCCGTGACCGAGGCGTTGGCGTTGTCGGGCCTCGACGCGCGCCGTCTCGAACTCGAGATCACCGAATCCGTGCTGCTGCAGAACAGTGAGGCGACGCTGACCACCCTGCACGAGCTGCGCGCAATGGGCGTGCGCATCTCGCTCGACGATTTCGGCACCGGCTATTCGTCCCTGAGTTATCTGCGCAGCTTCCCGTTCGACAAGATCAAGATCGACCGCTCCTTCGTGTCGGAACTCGCGACGCGCGAGGATTCCATGGCGATCATCCGTGCCGTGACTGGCCTCGGCCGCAGCCTCGGCATTGTCACCACGGCAGAGGGGGTCGAGAACGACGGGCAACTCGAGCTGCTCCGGCGCGAAGGCTGCACCCAGGCGCAGGGCTATTTGTTCAGCAAGCCGCGGCCGGCTTCCGATGTCGCGATCATGCTGGACCGACCGCCGTTGCGCGCAACCGCCTGAGGTTAGCCGCGGCGCAGTGCGAAATGCGCGCCGCAGAACGCCATCACAGCACCGAGGCCCAGCGCGGCAATTCCGGCCAGCACGCCCGAGACCGTCGGCACCGGGCTCGGCGCCGAGGCCACCTGGCCAGCACCCGCAAGCAGCAGCACGCCGACCGCGATCAGGAATTGTCGCATCCGTTGCGGGATCTGGCCCGAGACGGCGCTCTGCATCAATGTCGCCGTGAAATAGCCGCCGGAGAAGCCGACGGAGGCGATCAGCCACCAGGCGATCGCCGCGCCCGCCGGTATGAACTCGTGCGTGTCCGAGTGCCAGAGGCCGCCGAGGTCGAGCCCGTAGCGCGCGCCCAGCATGTGCACGGCGAGCGCGAGCAGCACGCCGGAGATCACGGCGGCGCCGAGAATCAGGCGGCGCGGAAAAAAAATCGTCTCAGCCATGGCTCGCTTGTAGGATGGGGCAGGGCGCTCACGCAAGCGGATCGCAGAGTGGATCGCCCGGATAGGATCGATTGTGAAGATGCGGGATTCGGGAGCTGAGATGGCTGCGGGTGCGAGCTATGCCTACAAGGCGTCGCTGATCGGCTCGGCGCATCGCTTCGAGCTGACGGAGGAGGGGCTGTCCTGGCACATCGGCAGCCGTTCGGGCCTGTGGCGTTATGGCGAGATCAGTGCAATCCGGCTGTCGTTCCGCCCGGTGTCGATGCAGCAGCACCGCTTTCGCGCCGATGTCAGCCATGCCAGTGGCAGCCGCATCGCGATCCTGTCGACGAGCTGGCAGACCGCGGCCCTGATGGCGCCGCAGGACAATGGCTTTCGCAACTTCATCGTCGCGCTGCACGCGCGCATGGCGCAGGCCGGCAGCCGCGCCGAATTGACCGCGGGCCTTGGCCGCAGGACCTACGCGACAATACTGGCTTTTCTTGCGGTGCTTGCGGTGGCGATGACGGGGCTCCTGGTCCGCGCGCTCGCGATCGGCGAATTCGCCGGCGCGCTGTTCATCATCGGTTTTGCCGCGCTGTTCGCCTGGCAGATCGGCGGTTTCGTCCGGCGTAACCAGCCGCGGAGCTACAGCTTCGATCGCCTGCCGAGAGCGTTGCTGCCCTAAATGCCTTGCCTTTGGTGCAATGGGCCGCAATCAAACGTGACTTCGCGCCGTTGCGGCGGTGTCGCATCGTGCTGCCATGTCAACCCTGGATCGCAGCACGCGGAGGCCTTCGGCGGATGAGATCTCCGAGATCAACCGCGCCCATCTCATCGAGACGCCGCTGCAGCCGGCGGACCTCCTGTTCATGTTCGGCACCCGAGAGGACGTGGCGCTGCGGGCCGATACGGCGGGGCGACTGTGGCGCCACGGCTATTTTCGCTGGTCGATTGTCAGCGGCGGCGTGACGGCGGGCTCGGAGCAATCCGAGTGCACGATCATCAAGGCGGCGATGGTCGCGGCGGGCATTCCGGCCGACCGAATCCTCGAGGAGCATCGTGCCCTAAACACCGGCGAGAACGTGATCCTCTCGCTGCCGATCATCGACGCGGCGCTCGGGCTGCACAATGTCCGCCGCGTGATCTGCCTCGGCAACACCTGGACCGCGCGGCGTTATCCGATGACGCTGCACCGGCACTGGCCGGAGGTCGAGAAAATGCTGCTCACGGTCGACAGCTTTGCGACGTCACGCGCGCTCTGGCACACCGATCCCGAATTTTGCCGCCGCATGCTGCATGAATGGGACAAGATCGAGCCTTACAAGGCGAGGGGCTTCATCGCGGAATGGCCGGCGGCCTGAGCTTGGGGCAAGCGCGCGCTACTCCGTCGAGTCGAAATCCTCTTCCTTGGTGCCGAGCAACGACACGAGCGTGCGCAGGCCGGAATCGAGCTGCTCGAACGAAGGCGGAGCGAGGGCGAGCCGCACTGCGTTCGGTGCGTGGCCATGGGCGATCGCGAAGGTCGAGGACGGTGTCAGCGCGATGCCGCGCCGGGCTGCCGCGGCGACGAAGGTCTGCGAGCGCCAGTGCGCCGGCAGCGTGAGCCAGAGATGATAGGAGCGCGGATCCGCGGCGAGCTGGTAGCCGGCGAGCAGCCTTGCCGCGGTCTGCTGGCGGCGCGCGGCGTCGATGCGTTTCAACCGCGTCAGCTCGGCGACGGTGCCGTCTGCCATCAGTCGCTGTCCGGATGCCAGCGCATGACCGGACGCGATCCAGCCGCCGGTGCGGACCGCGCTCATCACGTTCTCGCGCAATCGCGGCGGCGCGACCAGGATGCCGAGCGCGAGGCCAGGGGCGACCTTCTTGGACAGGCTGTCGATCACGATGCAGCGGTCGGGGCCGAGCGCGGCCAGCGGCGTGTCATCGGCCAGGAAGCCGTAGACGGCGTCCTCGATGATGGTGAGATCGAGCTTCTCGGCGACGCGCATGATGTCGGCGCGCCGCGTCGCGTTCATGGTGACGCCGAGCGGGTTCTGGATGATGGGCTGAAGATACAATGCCGACAGATGCGCCTCGCGATGCGCCTTCTGGATCGCGTCGGGGCGCGCGCCAAATTCGTCGATCGGTATCGGGACCAGCGTCACGCCGAGCCGCGCGGCGATGCTCTTGACGTAAGGATAGGTCAGCGCCTCGACGCCGCAGCGACCGCCGGTGGGAACGAGGGCTGCGAGGGCGGCCGCGAGCGACTGCTTGCCGTTCGCGGTGAAGACGATCTGTTCGGCCTGCGGCGCAAAATCCTTGCGCGCGAGATAGGCGGCGGCCGCATTGCGCGCGCTCTTGGTCCCGGTGCTGGTGGAGACGCGCAATGCGGATTCGAGCGCGTCGACACGCTCGAGGCCCGCAAGGCTTTTGGCGATCATTGCCCATTGCTGCGGCAGCAGCGGGTAATTGACCTCGAAATCGATCCGCGCGTCGCGCGGCTCGCTCAGCGCCTCGACCTCGCGCCTGATGTCGCCGGAGATGAAGGTGCCACGGCCGACTTCGCCGACGACGAGGCCGCGGCGGAGCAACTCCGTATAAACCCGGCTCGCGGTCGAGACCGCGATGCCGCGGTCATAGGCAAAATTGCGCTGCGGCGGCAGCCGGTCGCCGGGCCTTAACGTGCCGTTAGAGATATCCGAGGCAATGGCATCGGCAAGCTTCACGTACTCGAACTTGGACATTATTGCACCGAGAGCAATGTTTCACTTGCTCCGAGTAGTGTACTGGAGCATTTAAGTTCCATCAAGCTTCACGATTGAGCCGAGGAGAGCGAGAGCAATCCGACGGCAAATGAGGTGCATGCGTTCAGGCGCTTGCGCCAACGGCATCCGCTTCGCCGCGTGGACAACAGGCCGGAGAAGGACAATGACCACGATCTCGCAGACCGCCGGGCGGAGTTTACGCTCATCCTCGTCAAACGGATTTTTCCGCAAGCTGGCCAACGGCGCCTATGCGCTGTTCGACAGTCTGGAGCGCCGCTCCGCCGTCAAGACGCTGAACGACCTCGATGACCGCGCCTTGCGCGACATCGGCATCACGCGCAGCCAGATCGAGGACGCGGTCTACGGTCAGGCGAAAGCAGAGCTAACGCGGTATCTGTAGGACGCTTTCGCCCTTGTCCCGGACGCGCAGCAGCGTTCTGAGGCTGCTGCGCTGCGTCCGGGGCACGAGACTGGCGTTTCGGGCACGCCTGCTTCAACATCGTCATTGCGAGCGCAGCGAAGCAATCCAGAAATCCCTCCGCGGAAAGACCCTGGATTGCTTCGCTGCGCTCGCAATGACGGCGTTTGTGGATAGCACTGTCGCTCCTTTAGCTCGCGCTTTCATTGCAGACACACCTTCGCCCTCTCGCGGCTTGTTCGCCCGAGCTTTGCTTGATCGCCTCACCCTCGAATGAAAGAGGGCGCAGGGAAGACCGGGCGCCGGCTGGCACCCGCGGTCCACTGTGCGAAGTTGCAGTAAAAAATCTGCACAGCGGCATACAGGTGAAGCCAAAACGTCCGGCCTTCCCTGCGCAGCGGTTTTACGGCTTATGCCGTGCTCTCCCCGGGGAGCGATGCACTATTGCCCCCGTCGCCTCATGGATGGCTGATGCGCGAACCCGGTCGGGCCGCCACATCACCACAAGACTTGACGCACAGACCCCGGGCGTCAGGACGACACGGTTTTGCCGTACGCTGTCAGCACCGGTCGTGTGCGCGACGCCTTCGCTCACGGTTGCCCGCCCTGCGAAACCATTCGCGCCGGTGTGGCCCAGCGTCCGCCGCTGTCCGGCCCGCGTTCGTGACGATCGCGATACGCCCCTCTTTCTTGGGCCGGGTTGCGGCGACACATACGTGATTTCCGAATTTCGGCAAAGTAGAATATTTTTGCGCGAGCGGATTGACCTGTCGTTTAGGTGTTTTGCCCGTCGCTCAACGCAAGGGCTTGTAGCCCGGATGAGCGAAGCGACATCCGGGATTCCCACCACGAGCTGCCCCGGGTATCGCTTCGCTCACCCGGGCTACGAGCTGGCAGCTCGCAATTGCGAGTTTCGCCGCAACGCTCAGTGCCTCACCACCAGCACCGAGCACTTTGCGTAGCGCACGACATGCCCGGCATTGGAGCCCAGGAAATAGGTGCGCATCGCCGGCCGGTGCGAGGTCATCACGATCAGCTCGGCCTTCATGTGAACGGCTTCCTCCAGGATCTCGTGATAGATGCCGCCCTGGCGCACCACGCTGGAGATGCGGGAAGGCTCGATGCCGGACTCGCGTGCGACGATGGCGAGGGCTTCTTCCGAGGTCTGGCGCTGCTGCTCGTCGAAATCGGCCGGCACGTATTCGGCCAGCATCACCGGCGTCATCGGCAGCACGTTGAGCAAGCGCACCACGCCGCTCCAGGTCTGCGACAGCGTTGCCGCGGTCGCGATCGCCGGCTTGGCGAGGTCTGTGTCGGCGAGGTCGATGGGCACGAGGATGGACTTGAACATCTGCGCCTCCGAATCTTCCAGTCAGGACGTTTTGCCGGCACGTCGCGCGATCAACCCGATCGAAGCAGCCTTAGCTTCGAAGCAGCCTTGGACTGACGAACAGCACCAGCCTGCCGCGGCGGTAAGCCACGTCACCCCAATCCTTGACGTCAAAATCGAAGATCGCAAGCCCCGACGTGGGCAGGTTGTCAGCGAGCTCCTTGGCGGCGGCCGGATCACCGCCGCCCGTCAGCATCAGGGCGATCTCGTGCATGCCGGGATTGTGGCCGACCAGCAGCAATTGCCTCGGATCAGCCGGAATGGTTGCAGTGCGAATGGATTCCAGGATCTGGGCGGGATCGGCGGCGTAGAGTTCCGGCAGGACCTCGACCTGCGGCGCGGCGACGCGGTCCTTCATGGTCTCCCAGGCAATGTCCCAGGTCTGCCGCGCCCGGACGGCATGCGATACCAGTACGGCCTCGGGAAAGGGGGGATGGGCGGCCATCCAGTCGCCGATCTCGGCGGCATCCCTGTGGCCGCGGTCGTCGAGCCGGCGGTCCTGGTCACGGCCGCTCGGCGCGTCAGTCTCGGTCTTGGCGTGACGCAGCAGCATCAAACGGCGCATGGCACTCTCGAATCGTTACGCGTTCCAGAATAATCTACAGGTGCCGGTTGAGGGCAAGGTGACAAGGGCCTGCACAGTCCTCTAAAGCGCGATGAGATTAGGACAATCCCCATCGCGCTTTAAATTTTTGTTTTGAGCATGATCTTTTCCGAAAACCGCTGCACACTTTTCCGGATCATGCTCTAAGAAACGGCATGAGCGAGACTTTCACAAGCGTGTCCCAGGAAGAAGCCGGCTTTCGTGAACGCGCGCGACTGTCGTTTGATCTCGACGCCGACATCTGCGTGATCGGGGCGGGGCTTGCAGGGCTCTCCATTGCGCTCGAGGCGGCCCGGCTGGGGGCCAGCGTCGCGGTGCTCGAGGGCCGCCACATCGGCTGGAACGCTTCCGGCAATCAACTCGGCACCGTGATGCCGGGCTTCGCGCTGCCGCTCGCCGAGCTGATCGAGCGCATCGGCTTCGAGGATGCGCGGGAATTGTGGACACTGTCGAAAGAGGGCGCCGAGTTCGTCCGGGCCAACGCCACCGAAGAGAACATGCCCGGGATCGGCCCGACCGACGGCGTGCTCGAGGTCTCCAACGTCGATGCCGGCGACCGGCTGATCAGCCGGTTGCAGATGCTGAACGAGGATTTCGACACCGAGGCCGAGGGCTGGCAGGTCGATCGCGTCCGCGCCGCACTCAAGACCGATCGCTACTTCCACGGCGTGCATTATCCGAAGGCGTTCCAGGTCGACGGGCGCAAATATGTGCACGGCCTCGCGGCGCTGGCGCGGCGCGCAGGCGCCCGCATCTTCGAGGACACGCCGGTCGTCAGCATCGATCATTCCGGCATCCGCAAGCGCATCGTCACGCCCTCGGCGCGGCTGCGCGCCACCCATATCGTGCTCGCCGGCAACATCCATCTCGGCGCGCCGTTGCGGCGCCTGTCGGAGACGCTGCTGCCGGTCTGGCGCTATGCCGGCATCACCGCGCCGCTCGGCGAGCGCGTGCACGAGATCATCGCCTTCAAGGGATCGGTGATGGATTCCGACGGCGTCGATCATTTCCGGATCGTCGATGGCGACCGGCTGATGTGGGAAAGTCCGGAGACCACCTGGGCCGCACGGCCGCAGCGCTTTGCAGGCAGCGTCAGGCGGCGGATCCGGTCGATCTTTCCCCAGCTCGGCAATGTCGAGATCACCGACATGTTCGGCGGCGCCACCGGCCAGACCGTGCATGGCATGCCGCAGATCGGCCAGTTGCGCAAAGGCCTCTGGGTCGCAAGCGGCTTCGGCCGCCAAGGCATGAACACCTCGGCCATGGCCGGGCAGATGATCGCCCGCAGCATCCTGTGGGGCGACGAGCGCTGGAAGCTGTTCTCGCCGTTCGAGCTGGTCTGGGCGGGGGGAACGACCGGGCGGGTTGCCGGGCAACTGGTCGGAATCTGGGGCAGGGCGAGTTCCGCCGCCGCAGGCTCGCTTGCCCGCTATCGCGAGCGTGCCAGGGTCAAGGACCGGGAACGCGAGGCGCGGCTGGCCGAAGCCAACCGGGCCGCCGGGACCGGTCCGCGCCGTCCGCCGCCCGGGGTTCGGCCGCCGAAGCCTGTGGCGGAGGCCGTGGAACCAGTCCCGCAGGACGACAGCGCCTCGCGATAAGGTGAGAAAAACTCCGCCCGGAAGTGTAACGTCGACGGTTAGAGCCCGTATCTCAGGGCGTAGACGCTCCCGCATGGAGAATGAGATGTTTGACCGCCGCATCCTGTTGACGACCGTCGCCGGCCTGTTCGGCCTTGCGGCCTTTCGCTGGCTCAGAGCATCGCCGGCTGAGGCTGGAGAGAAAGCCGCGCAAAAATTCGAGATCGAGAAGACCGACGCCGAATGGCGTGCCCAGCTCACGCCGCAGCAATATGAGATCCTTCGCAAGGAGGGTACCGAGCGGCCGGGCTCCAGCCCGCTGCTCAAGGAGCACCGCAAGGGCGTCTTCGCCTGCGCCGGCTGCGACCTGCCGCTGTTCGCCTCCGACACCAAATTCGAGAGCGGCACGGGCTGGCCGAGCTTCTACCAGCCGATCGAGGGCAATGTCGGCAAGACCGAGGACCGCACCTACGGCATGCTCCGCACCGAGGTGCATTGCCGGCGCTGCGGCGGCCATCTCGGCCACGTCTTCGACGACGGTCCGAAGCCGACCGGATTGCGCTACTGCATCGACGGTTTCGGGCTGGTCTTCCATCCCGCGGCGGCGTCCGCAACCTAGCTTTCGTCCCGGCAATTGTTGCCGGTCCCGGCAATTGTGCCCCGGTCATCAGGCCGGGGCTTTTTCGTTAAGTCATTGATTTTATGATAAAACCCGCATTGGCATAGCCCTTGCGACAGTCTCCTCCGACTGCGGCCATGGTCGACCGGCCGCCGAGATCGGATCTGGAGACAAAGTTATGGGTATCTTCGATGCAATGAACACCTCGGTGGGTGGCCTGCAGGCGCAGTCCTACGCGCTGCAGAACATTTCCGGCAACATCGCGAACTCATCCACCACCGCTTACAAGGGCATCGGCACCAGCTTCGTCGATCTCATTCCCGACTCCTCGGTCCCGAGCAAGCAGGTCGCGGGCGGCGTGACCGCCAACGCCAAGGCCACCATCACCACGCAGGGCACAATCTCGGGCTCCAGCGTCGCCACCAACATGGCGATCACCGGTGACGGCTTCTTCTCGATCCAGAAGGCGACGGGCGTCGTCGACAATGCGCCGGTGTTCAGCGGCGTCACCTATTACACGCGGCGCGGCGACTTCCAGCTCAATGCCAACGGCAATCTGGTCAACGGCGCCGGCTACTATTTGATGGGTGTCACAGTCGACCCGAAGACCGGCAACCCGCAAGGCAACGTTGCGACGGTCCTGAAATTCCAAAACAACTTTATCCCGGCGCAGGCGACGACCTCGATCCAATACGCGGCGAACTTGCCGACCCAGCCGAACACCGTGGCGAGCACGACCGCGGCAACCAAGACGCTGCTGGCCGCCGGCGGACTGAACCCGTCGGACTTCGCCGCCAACCCGCTGCCGGTCGGCACGCCGCCTCCGCCCTATGCAAACGCCACGACGTCCGGCGCTGCCGCGACCGGCAATGTCCGCTCGCCGTACTCGTCGACCACGGCGACCGGCACAACGGCGCTCCAGAACAACTCTGCGGCGGTCGCATCGACCACCACTTCGCTCGACAACGCCCTGGGTACGCATCTCGCCTCCACCACCCTCACCGCGCTGAGCGGCCAGGTGCTCAACATCAACGGCAACACGGTCACGTTCAACGGCGGCACCACCGTCACGACGGTCGGCAGCAACACCACGATCGGTCTCGGCGCGGGCACGACGGCCACCGTGGCCAGCATCCTGAGCGCGATCCAGACCGCCGGCGGCGCCGGCGTTACCGCATCGCTCAGCGCCAGCGGCAACATCGTGATCTCCAGCGGCACGAGCACCGACGTACCGGTTGGTAGCGGCCAGGCGGCCACGGCGCTCGGCATCAGCAGCGTGACGCGCGGCGGCAACGTGCTGTCCTCGCCCGCGATCTCGGGCGCCACGGTGCTGAGCGGCGCAGCAGCGGCCGGCGGGGCCGAGGTGATCACATCGGGCTTCTCCGCCGGCGACGTCATCACGGTCAATGGTCAGCCGCTGACCTTCGTGGCCGCCGGCGCGTCAGGCCCGAACCAAATCAACGTCACCGACAACATCACGATGCTGCTCGGCAAGATCGACGCTCTCTCCGGTGCAACGGGGTCGTCGGTCAGCAGTGGCGGCGTGATCACGCTGAACACCGGCACAGCTTCCAACCTTTCGGTGGCGAGCTCCAACAGCGCCGCCTTCGCCGCGCTTGGGTTCACCTCGACCATCACCAAGAATCGTGACGGCGGTGGCGTTGCCGGCACCGGCGGCGTGATCGGCAATGACATCGCGACCTTCACCAAGGAATCGATCAGCGGTGGCGCGGTGACCGCCTACAACGCGGCCGGCACGCCGGTGAACCTGCAATTGCGCTGGGCCAAGACCGACAGTGCCTCGCTCGGCGCCGGCCATGCCGATACCTGGAACATGTTCTACCAGACCGATCCGAATGCGACCGGCACGACGGTGGGCTGGGTCAATACCGGCCAGGCATTCACCTTTGCCGCCGACGGCTCGCTGACCTCGCCGAGCGGTTCGGGTATCACCATCAACAATGTCAGCGTCAGCGGCCAGTCGCTGGGCTCGGTCTCCTTCAACATCTCCTCGGGCGGACTGACCCAATATGCCAGCACCAGCGGCGCGGTCACCATCAACACCATCACCCAGAACGGCTACGCCGCCGGTCAGCTTCGATCGGTCGCCGTCAACAACAACGGCCTCGTGGTCGGAACCTTCTCCAACGGTCAGAACCTCGACCTCGCACAGGTCTCGTTGTCGCACTTCAACGGCACCAACTACCTGAAGGCGCAGGACGGCGGCGCCTACGCCGCGACTGAACAGTCGGGCCCTGCCATCGACGGTGCTTCCGGTTCGATCAGCGGCTCGTCGCTGGAAGGCTCGAACACCGACATCGCCGACGAATTCACCAAACTGATCGTGACCCAACAGGCCTATTCGGCCAACACCAAGGTGATCACGACGGCGAATACGATGGTTCAGGATCTTTTGAACGTGTTGCGCTGATTGGGGCGTGACGTAACCAAAGGCGGCAAGTCAACATGGGTTTGAGTTCAGCCCTGGCCAGTGCGATGAGCGGTCTGCGTGCCAATCAGGCTGCGCTCTCGATCGTTTCGTCGAACGTCGCCAACTCGCAGACGCCGGGTTACGTCGTCCAGACGCCGAACCAGATCGAGGTCACCACCGGCGACTTCGGCTCGACGGTGACGACGACCGGCGTCAGCCGCGAGCTCGACACCTATGTGCAGAAACAGCTGCGCACCGAGACCGGCGGCAGCGGCTACGCCGACCAGATGGCCAACATCCTGAAGCAGCTTCAGAATGTCTATGGCACGCCCGGCAACAGCGGTACGCTCGAAACCGCGCTGAACAGTTTCACCACGGCGCTGCAGGCGCTGTCGACCAACGCGGGCTCGTCGTCGGCGCAAACGGTTGCGCTCGGCGCCGCGCAGACGCTGGCGCAGCAGCTCAACCTCACCACCAAGGGCATCCAGTCGCTGCGCTCCAACGTCGAGCAGGATCTCAGCACCTCGGCGCTAGCTGCCAACGCGGCGATGCAGCAGGTCGCCGACATCAACTCCCGGCTCCAGGGCCTGTCGGAACACGACCCCTCTGCTGCGACACTGATGGACCAGCGCGACCAGGCCATCAACACGCTGTCGAAATATGTCGACGTCCACGTCACCACCGACGGGTCCAATCAGGCCAACATCTACACGACCACCGGCATCCAGCTGGTCGGCGCCGGGCTGGCGTCGCAATTCACCTTTGCGTCCGCCGGCGCGCTGTCGGCGACTTCGCTCTACAACATCGATCCGGCCAAATCCGGCGTCGGCGCGTTCAACATCAAGCTCCCGAACGGATCCTCGGTCGACGTCATCGCCAACAACGTGGTGTCTTCGGGCCAGATCGCGGCCGATCTGAAGCTGCGCGACCAGACGCTGGTGCAGGCGCAGAACCAGATCGACCAGTTCGCCGCGACGATGTCGAGCGCGTTGTCGGACAAGACCACGGCCGGCAGCACGGTCACCGGCCCGCCGGCCGGCTTCGATCTCGACCTTGCCGGGGCGGCGCCGGGCAACAGCGTCAACTTCACCTACACCGACACGACCACCAATACCAAGCGGCAGGTCACGCTGGTCAACGTGACCGATCCGGCGGCGCTGCCGCTCCAGAACCCCACCAACGCCAATCCGATGCAGATCGGGGTGAACTTCTCCGGCGGCATGGGCGCGATCGCCTCGGCGCTCAACACCGCGCTTAACGGCTCGCATCTGTCGTTCGCCGCCGCCCCGTCGCCGGCAACGGCGACCACATTGCGGGTTACCGACGACAACAGCGGCCTCGCCAAGGTCAATTCGGCCTCGATCACCAAGACGATCTCGTCGCTGACCTCGGGCAATCCGCAACTGCCGCTGTTCACCGATGGCGGGCAGGCGCTCTACACCGGTGCGATCACGGCATCGGGCTCGCAGATGACCGGCCTTGCCGGACGCATCGCCGTGAACACGCAGCTCACCACCGACCCGACCAGGCTGTCGGTCTACAACACCTCGCCGGTGACGCCCACCGGCGACACCACGCGCTCGGACTATCTCTATTCGCAGCTCACCTCGGCGGTGTTCTCCTATTCGCCGCAATCCGGTCTGGGCTCGGCGAGCCAGCCCTTCACCGGCAGCGTCTCGAACTACCTCCAGCAGTTCCTGAGCGTTCAGGGCAATGCCGCGACCCAGGCGACCCAGCTCCAGCAGGGCCAGAGCGTCGTGGTCTCGACTCTGCAGGCCAAGTTCAACTCGACCGCCAGCGTCAACCTGGACTCGGAGATGTCGAACCTGATCCAGCTCCAGAATGCCTATGCCGCCAACGCCCATGTCATGTCGGTGGTGCAGAGCATGATGAATACGTTGCTCCAGGCTCAAGTGTAACAAGTAACAGGGCTCTGAAACATGTCGATCAGCAGCATCAACTACTCCTCGTCGGTTCTCGGCTCCCAGATCCGCAACATCAACCAGCAGCTCACCGACCTGTCGACGCAGCTCTCGACCGGCAAGCTGTCGCAGAACTATTCCGGGATGGGCACCAACGAGGGCTTTGCGATCGCCGGGCGCGCGCAGCTCTCCAACATTGCCGCCTATACCGACACGATGACCAACGTCAACGTCAGCATCAACCTCGCCAATACCGCGTTGCAGTCGCTGACCACGATCCGCAACACGGTGCAGACGGGCTCGGCCAACACCGCGCAGGATCTCAACGTCAACGGCCAGACGGTTGCGCAGAACACTGCGGCTGCGCAATTCGGCTCGATGGTCGGCGTTCTCAACACGCAGTCTGGCAACCGCTATCTGTTCTCTGGAACCGCCTTCAACACGCCGTCGGTCGCGAATGCCGGCGACATCATCAACGGCACCACGACGCAGGCGGGCTTCAAGACCGTCATGGCGGAGCGTCAGGCCGCCGACCTCGGCGCCAACGGCATGGGCCGGCTGGTGCTGACGACGCCACAGCCGACGCCGAGCTCGGTGAAGGTGTCCGAGGACTTCGCGGCATCGCCATTCGGCCTGAAGATCGCCGCGGTCTCCTCGACGCTGACCGGCGCGACGGTCACCGGCCCGAGCGGCTCGCCGGTGTCGTTCTCGGTCGACCTCAACGGCGTCAATCCGAAAAATGGCGACAAGCTCAGCGTGCAGTTCACGCTGCCCGATGGCTCGACCGAGCAGATCGACCTGACGGCGTCCACCGCGACGCCGACACCTGTCGGCAGCTTTGCGATCGACCCCGGTAATCCCAATGTCGTTCCGGTCGTTCCTCCGGACCCGAACATCACGGCGACGAACCTCAACACTGCGCTGAATACCGCGATCAAGAAGCTCGCCGGCACCTCGCTGGTGGCGGCGTCCGCTATCACGGCCGGTGACAATTTCTTCAATACGGCGGGATCCGCCACCGCGAATGTGGCGGCCACCGGCAATCTGCGCTCCTTTACCTCCACGACCGGGACGGGCTCGGTCGCGTTGCAGGACAGCGCATTGGCGATTGCGTCTACGACCACGTCGCTCGATTCGTCGGCGACACCCCATCTCAACGGGACCATTCTCAACGCGCTCGCCAACGCTCCGACCGGTACCACCCTGACCATCACCGGCGCGAGCGGCGCCCACACGATCACCTTCGACCCTACCGTCACTACCGTCACCACGACGGCCAGCGGCAATACCACTATCGGATTGGCTTCGGGCAGCGCCGCGAAGGTGTCTGATATCTTGAATGCGATCGCGACGGCGGCCGGCATCCCCGCCGCCAACGTAACTCTGAGCGCCGGCGGCAATATCCAGATCGCGACCGGCACCGGCACGGACGTGGCGGTCACCGGCGGCGCGGCGGCCACGGCGCTCGGTCTCAGCAGCGTGACGCGCGGCAGCGTGGCGTCGACGCCTCAGATCACCGGTTCAACTGTGCTGAGCGGCATTGCGACTACGGGCGGCCCGGAAGTCCTCTCAGCGGCGTTCCAGGCGGGGTCGGCGGGTCCGCCTGCCGTTAATCCCGATACGATCACGGTGAACGGTCAGACGCTGACTTTTGTCGCGTCGGGCGCCAGCGGCCCAAACCAGATCAACATCACCGACAACATCACAACTCTGCTTGGCAAAATCGATCAGATCACCGGCACCACGAAGCCGTCGACGATCCATGGCGGCGTGATCACGATCAACACGGACGATCCCGGGAGCCTCAATATCACGAGCTCGAACAGCACGGCGTTCGCGGCGCTCGGCTTCACGACCTCCCCGGTCACGGCGGCAAAGGCTCCGCTGCGCGTCGGCTCGTCGCCCCTCGGCTCGGCGACGACGCTGGTGAACGGCTCGGCCACCACCGTGCAATGGTACCTGGGCAATGACGGCCCCGGCTCGCCGCGCTCCACCGCGATGGCCCGGGTCGACGATTCCGTCACGGTGCAGTATGGCGCGCAGGCGAACGAGGACGCGATCCGCAAGGAGCTGCAGGCGGTCGCCGTGTTCGGGACGTTCTCGACCTCACCGACCGGGCAGTATTCGGGCGGGCAGGTCGCCGCGCTGAGTCTGCGGGTGACACAGGCCCTGACGAAGCAGCCAGGCGAGCAGCGCATCGAGGACATCCAGACCGACATCGCGATGGCCCAGAACACCATGAAGGACGCAGGCACGCGCCAGACCCAGGCCAAGGCGCAGCTCCAGACCATCATCGACCAGGCGGAATCAGCCTCGCCGGACCAGGTCGCGAGCGAGATCCTGTCGCTCCAGAATGCGCTCCAGGCGTCCTACCAGGTGACCTCGAACCTCGCGCAGCTCTCGCTCGTCAAGTTCCTGTAAGCGGGCGTTAAGGCGCCGTTAACCATGCCTCTTTACCTCTTGGTGAGGATTGCAGCGGGGCGGAGCTGACGATGTCGGAGAAGATGAAACTGGTGGTGGCCACGCCATGTTTCGGCGGGCAGGTGACGAGCATCTATGCGAGCTCGATCTTCGCGCTCCAGCGCGCCGTGCACGGCATGGCCAATCTCGAGCTCAAGGTGCTGCTGCGCGACGGCGATGCGCTGATCACCCGCGCGCGGGCCAATCTGGCCGCGATGTTCCTGGACGATCCCGAAGCGACGCACTTCCTCTTCATCGATGCCGACATCGGATTCAAGCCGGAGCAGGTGTTCCGGCTGATCGAGTGCGGCGCGGACGTCGTCGCCGGCTGTTATCCAATCAAGCGGATCAACTGGGACAAGGCCGCGCGGGCGATCCAGTCCGGCCGCGCCGACGTGCCGGCCGCATCGCTCGACTACGTGCTCGAGATCGAGGACCCCGACCGCATCGTGGTAGTGAACGGCTTCACCCGCGTGCGCTACGCCGGCACCGGCTTCCTGATGATCCGGCGCTCCGTGCTGGAGGCGATGTGCCGCCATCCGGACTACGCGGCCCTGCAATTCTTCCACGAGCATTCGCACGATACGCTGGCGGCGAGCCACAACCGGTTTGCCTTGTTCGAATGCATGATCGATGCGGCGACCGGCACCTATCTGTCCGAGGACTTCGCCTTCTGCAAGCGCTGGACTGACATCGGCGGCGAGATATGGGCCGACATCGAGAGCTCGCTCGATCACGTCGGGCCGTCGGTTTTCCACGGCGACATCACCTCGCAATTCGCACCGGCGCCCGCGGCGGCGGCCGATGCGGCGTGAGCCTTTCGGGATGAGCGCCGGCGCATCCCGTCTGTCAGCCAGCGAGCGCTCGTCCGACGGCGGCTCGCGCTATCGCCTGCGCGATCTGTTCACACCATTGGATACGCTGCTTGCCTCCGGCGGAGATCCGCGGCTGGCGCTCGATCCGAACGACCGTGTCAACGCCTACGGCTGCGCGGCTTCGCCGGAGCCGGAGCTCTGGAATTTCGCCTCCGCGACCGCATCGACGATCTCGCAGATGGCCTACGACCGCGCCGCGCTGGCGCGCGAAGAGCTGATGCACAAGTGCCTGTTGGACGAGGTCGAAATCGCCTTCGACGCCCGCTGCGAGGACATGCGCGAGGAGCTGCGCGGCCACCTTGCGCTCTCGTCGCGGATCGACGTCGTGTTCTCGCCGTCCGGCACGGACTCCCAGCTTCACGCCCTGTTCGTAGCGCGCGCGGTGCTCGGCGCGGCGCCGGTGACGATCGTGGTCGGCGCCGACCAGACCGGAAGCGGGACGCCGCATACTGCACGCGGCCACCATTTCAGCACGATGACGGCAGGCGGCATGGCCGTGCGCAAGGACGGCGCGGTGACGGGGCTGGCCGGCGACAGCATCGCGGTGCCGCTGATCGACATGACGGCCGGCATTGCGATGCGCACCGATGCCGATGCCGCGGTGCTGCATGCGGTCGAGACCAGCCTCGCGCAAGGCCGGCGCGTTTTGTTGCAGATCATGGATTCGTCAAAACTCGGTTGGCGTGCCCCAAGCGAGGCGTGTCTCGACGAGATCGCGCGGCGCTGGCCGCGCAAGGTTCAAATTGTCGTCGATGCCTGTCAGGCGCGGCTCGGTCGCCGGCGGCTGCGCGCCTATCTCGACCGTGGTTACATGGTGCTGATCACCGGCTCGAAATTTTTCGGCGGACCGGCCTTCAGCGGTGCGCTGCTGCTGCCGAAAGGCCTGTCGCGGTCGATCGACCGGATGGGCGGGATCGCGCCTGGCATCTTCGATTATGCCGGCCGCTGCGACTGGCCGGTGGCGTGGACGATGCTGCGCTCGCGGTTCGAGCGCCGGCCGAATTTCGGTCAATGGCTGCGCTGGGAGGCCGCGCTGGCCGAGATCGGCAGCTACTACGCCGTGCCCGGGGCTTTCCGCGCCAGGATGCTGGCCGAGCTTGCAGCCGGCATCGACAGCATGATCGCGTTGTCGCCGTCGCTTCGTGCCGTTCCCACCGCGATCGAGAAGTCCGGCGCGGACGACGAGGAGTTCGCGCAAACCACGATCTTTCCGTTCACGCTGCTGCGCGGCGGCAAGCCGGTCTCGCTCGCCGAGACCAGCGCCGTGCATCGGGCGCTGGCGTGCGACATGGCCGAGGAGATCAGCGGCAGCGTGGCAGACCGGCAAGTGGCCGCCCAGCGCTGTCTCATCGGCCAGCCGGTCCGACTGGAGCGGCAGGACGGTGCGCCGCAGGCCGTGTTGCGCCTCTGCGTCGGCGCACGATTGGTGACCGAGGCATGGTCGCCGGATACAATGCAGGCGCAACGCAATGTGCAGCACGTTCTTGATCGCATCGCCCATGTGCTGGTGAAGATCGAGCTGCTGCTTGACCGTGGCGCGGTTGCGGCCGTGCCGGCAAAGTCCGCGTTCGAGGTGTGAGATGCAACATCCAGTTTCCGCGCCGAGCGGCGTGACCGCGCCGACCTATGCCGACCGCATCGGCTTTGCGCAGTTGACGCGCCGCGCCTTCGAGGGCGGTGACCTGCATCCGTTGCGCGAGCGGCTGCTGGCGCGGATCGAGGAGGGAACGGCGGAGGCCGGCGAAGGCCTCGATCTCTCGCTGATTGCCCAGCTTCTCGGCGAGAAGGAGGCTGGGCTGGTGATCCAGACCGAGGTGCTCTCCTTCCACCAATTGTTTCGTACGCCTTGCGCGGCTCCAAAACCCCGCCTGCGCGTGCTCGCGCTCGCCGCCGATATCGACATGGGCGGCAACACGCCGATCGACTTCCTGCTTGAAGATTCCGACATCGAGCTGTTGACGCTCTACGTTGTCAAGGGCGTCGGCCTGCCGGAGACTCTGCCCGAGCACGACGTCGCCATCGTGATCGCATCCGATTCCGAGGAGTGCCGGGAGGCGCTCGCGCTGATCGAGAAGGCCGCGCCGCACTGGCCGAAGCCGCTGCTCAATCGTCCCGATCTCGTTGGCAATCTCGATCGCGACAAGCTGTATCGTCTGCTGACGGGCGTGCCCGGCCTCGACATTCCCGTGACCGCCCCCACGACGCGTGCGCAATTGTCGGAGCTTTCGCGAGGCAGGATCGTTTGCGAGGAGATCACGGGCGAACTGCGCTTTCCAATGATCGTGCGGCCGCGCGGTACGCATGCCGGCGTCGGTCTCGCGAAACTCGACGATGCTGGAGCGCTCGCGGCCTATCTCTCCGAGCGACAAGAGCAGGACTTCTTCGTCGCACGTTTCGTCGACTATGCGAGTCCGGACGGGCTCTACCGCAAATATCGTCTCGCGATGGTCGACGGCAAAGCCTATGCGTGCCACATGGCAATCGCCGATCGCTGGGACATCTGGTATCTCAACGCCTTCATGGCGTTCAGCGAGGAGAAGCGGGCCGAGGAAGCCGTCTTCATGCTCGACTTCGACCATGCTTTCGCCGCGCGCCACAAAATCGCGCTCGACGAGATGAGCAGGCGCGTCGGCCTCGATTACTTCATCGTCGATTGCGCCGAGAACCAGAACCGCGAACTGCTGGTCTTCGAAGCCGACAATACCGCCGTTGTGCACAACATGGATCCGCCGGCCGTATTTCCGTACAAGCCGCCGCAGATGCGCAAGATCTTTGCGGCATTCACGGCGATGCTGTCGCGGCATGCAAGAGCGGGTGAGGAGAGTGCAGCATGAACGAGATCATCCGCAACACGCAAAGCTCCGTCACGCACACTTCGCTCGATCCGCAGGACTGGAGCGAGTTTCGCGCGCTCGCTCATCGCATGCTTGACGAGACGATCGACGGCATCGCCAACGTTCGCGCGCGTCCGGTGTGGCAGCCGATCCCCGACGGCGTTCGTGCGGCGTTCAAGGCCGATGTGCCGCGCGAGGCGAACGATCTCGCCGACGTCTATCGCGACTTCTCCGAACACGTCGCGCCCTATGCGACCGGGAACGTCCATCCCAGTTTCATGGGCTGGGTGCATGGCGGCGGGACCGCGGTCGGCATGGTCGCGGAAATGCTCGCGGCAGGCCTTAACGCCAATCTCGGCGGCCGCGACCATATGCCGATCGAGGTCGAGCGCCAGATCGTCGACTGGATGCGCAGCCTGTTCGCCTTCCCGGAAAGCGCGAGCGGCATCTTCGTCACGGGCACGTCGATGGCGAATCTGATGGCGGTGCTGGTGGCACGTACGAGCGCGCTCGGCACGCTGGCGCGGCAGTACGGCATCGGCAATGACGGTGCGCTTCTCGCCGCCTATACATCGCAGGCCGCGCATGGCTGCGTCTCGAGGGCGATGGACATCGCCGGGCTCGGCACCGATGCGCTTCGCAAGATCGGCGTCGATGCCGATCATCGCATGGACGTTGCAGCGCTACGTGCGCAGATCGCGATCGATCGCGAGGTCGGCTGCAAACCGTTCCTGGTCGTCGCATCCGCCGGTACAGTCGATATCGGCGCGGTCGACGATCTCAAGGCGATCGCGCAGCTGTGTCGTGAGGAGGGGATCTGGTTTCACATCGACGGCGCTTTCGGTGCGCTCGCGATCCTGTCGCCCGAGCTTGCGCCGCTGCTCGGCGGCATCGAGCTTGCGGATTCCATTGCGCTCGACTTTCACAAATGGGGACAGGTGCCTTATGACGCCGGCTTCCTGCTGGTGCGCGACGGCGAGCAACATCGGCAAGCCTTTGCGCAGCCCGCGGCCTATCTGCGTCGCGAGGCGAGGGGGCTTGCGGCCGGCGCAATCTGGCCCTGCGATCTCGGCCCCGATCTGTCGCGCGGCTTCCGTGCGTTGAAGACGTGGT
The DNA here is from genome assembly GCF_021052305.1 of Bradyrhizobium sp. WU425. Taxonomy (NCBI): domain Bacteria; kingdom Pseudomonadati; phylum Pseudomonadota; class Alphaproteobacteria; order Hyphomicrobiales; family Nitrobacteraceae; genus Bradyrhizobium; species Bradyrhizobium sp. WU425. The sequence goes on from NZ_CP088089.1 coordinate 3,002,733, forward strand.
TCACGTTGAAGACGTTCGGCACAAATCGGCTCGGTGCGATGATCGCGCGAAGCTGTGCGCTGGCGAAATATCTGGAGACGCGCGTTCTCGCCGAGCCGCGGCTGGAATTGCTGGCGCCGGTCAATCTCAACATCGTCTGCTTTCGTTACCGCGCTGCCGACGAGGTCAACCGCGAGATCGTTGCCGACATCCAGGAGTCCGGTATCGCGGCGCCCTCAAGCACGACGCTCGACGGCAGGTTTGCGATCCGCGCCGCTATCGTCAATCACCGTACCGACGAGAGCGACATCGACGCGCTGGTCGCGGCCGTGCTGGAATTCGGCGGGCGTCGCAGCCGAGACGCTGTGATCGAGGTCGATGCGCCGCCGCTCGCGGCACACTAGCTCGATGCGGGTCTGAAACGACAACGGCCCCGGAGACGATCCGGGGCCGTTGTCGGTCGTGTTGGCTGGTCGCGCGAACGCGTGGGATCAGGCGGCGGTGCTGACGTGGTCCTGGCTCGCTTCGGCCTTGGGATGGGTGGCCTCGAATTGGCCCCGCAACTTCTCTTCATAGGCGATCAACTTGCGGGCGTCTTTCAGGGCGCGATAGAGGTCGCCGTTGAGGATGTTGTTGTTGATGCCTTCGATGATCGGCCAGGAGCTCGGCACCGCGGTGACGATGTCTCGCACCAGGTTGAAATAGGTGCCGTGCTGGGTCTGCGGATCCGGCGAGATGTACATGAGCTGGACTGCCAGATAGACGAGCTTGGCGGGCGAGTCGGCGGTCTCCGGCGTGAGGATGTCGCGCTCGCGCAGGATCGGCACGTTGTCGCCGTCGATCAGAAGGCGGGCGCGCTGGTCGGTGTTAGTTATCACGCAGTTGCCGACGATGATGCGTTCGTGCGGTCTGAGCTCAACCTTGAGGGCCATGCCTGTTCTCCATCAACGCTTTCGTAACCGAGCGTGTGTTGCGGCGGGTCAGGGCACAATACTCCATCAAGACTAGTTAACGAGTTGTAAATCCCGGCCGATGCCGCGGAAAAACTCAATCATTTCAATGTTGAAATCGCCCGGCTGCGTGACCTGGCCAGTGTGCAAATGGGCCGAATCGCGCGCCGACTCAGTGAAAGCGCGCATTTCATTTCATGTTTCGTTAGAGGACTCCGCCCCACGGTCCGCCGGTCGCTGGGTCACTCGATCCATGCAGACGCGTAACAGTAAGCGTCGTTTACCAGAAAGGTAACACCCAATGTCCGGTATCGTTCTCTCCTCCTCGGTTCGTCAGAACCTCCTCTCCCTCCAGTCCACCGCTGATCTTCTCGCCACCACGCAGAACCGTCTGTCGACCGGCAAGAGCGTCAACTCGGCCCTGGACAATCCCACCAACTTCTTCACGGCCCAGTCGCTCGACAACCGCGCCAGCGACATCAACAATCTGCTCGACGGCATCGCCAACGGCGTGCAGGTTCTGCAGGCCGCCAACACCGGCATCACCTCGCTGCAGAAGCTGATCGACTCTGCGAAGTCGATCGCCAACCAGGCGCTGCAGACCACCGTCGGCTACTCCACCAAGTCCAACGTCTCCGCCACGATCGCGGGTGCGACGGCGGCCGACCTGCGCGGCACCACGAGCTTCGCCAGCGCGACCGCAAGCAGCAACGTCGTGTTTAGCGGCGCAGCGGGCGGTACCACGGCGGCGACCGGCACCACGACGCTCGGCGCCACCATCGGCTCCTTTGCAAGCACGGGCGCGACGGCCGGTGACGGCACCACGGCCCTGACCGGCGCCATCACCCTGATCGCCACCAACGGCACGACCGCGACCGGCCTGGCCGGCAACGCCCAGCCTGCCGATGGCGACACGGTGACCGTGAACGGCAAGACCATCACGTTCCGCAGCGGCGCGGCTCCGGCGTCGACCGCCGTTCCGAGCGGTTCGGGCGTCAGCGGCAACCTCGTCACCGACGGCAGTGGCAACACCACCGTCTATCTCGCCACCGCGACCGTCAACGATCTCTTGTCCGCGATCGATCTGGCCAGCGGCGTCAAGACCGTATCCATCACCGCGGGTGCTGCGACGATCGCCACGAGCGCCAGCCAGCCAGGTGCTGCCGTCTCGACCGCTGTCGGCGGTGCCGTCACGCTGAAGAGCTCGACGGGTGCGGATCTCAGCGTCACCGGCAAGGCCGACCTGCTCAAGGCTCTCGGCCTGACGACCGCCGTGGGCGGCGGCAACGCCACCGTCAACGTCAACCGGACCACGAGCTCGGCCTCGCTGGGTGCGACGATCGCCGACGGTTCGACGCTGAACGTCGACGGTCACGTCATCACCTTCAAGAACGCGCCGATCCCGGGCTCGACCGGTGCTCCGAGCGTTCCGAGCGGTTTTGGTACGAGCGGTAACGTCCTCACCGACGGCAATGGCAACTCGACGGTCTATCTGCAGGCCGGCACGGTCAACGATGTGCTCAAGGCCATCGACCTTGCCACCGGCGTGCAGACCGCGACGGTCAACGCCAACGGCACCGCGACGCTTGCGACCGCCACGGGCCAGACCAACTCGTCGATCAACGCCTCCGGCCAGCTCAAGCTCTCGACCGGCGTCAATGCCGACCTCTCGATCACCGGTACCGGCAACGCGCTGAATGCGCTTGGCTTCGCCGGCAACACCGGGACCTCGACCGCGTTCACCGCGGCCCGCACCTCCGGCGTCGGTGGCCTCAGCGGCAAGACCTTGACCTTCTCCTCCTTCAACGGCGGTACGGCGGTCAACGTCACCTTCGGCGACGGCACCAGCGGCACGGTCAAGACGCTCGATCAGCTGAACACGAAACTTCAGGCCAACAACCTGACGGCGACGATCGACGCCAACGGCCTGCTGACGGTCTCGACCACCAACGATTACGCGTCCTCGACCATCGGTTCGAGCGCCGCGGGTGGTTCGATCGGCGGCACGCTCACTTCGGCGCTGACGTTCTCGACGGCTTCCAGCCCCGTCCAGGACACGGTTGCCCAGACCTCGCGTTCGAACCTGGTGTCTCAGTACAACAACATCCTGAACCAGATCGACACGACCTCGCAGGACTCTTCGTTCAACGGCGTCAACCTCTTGAACGGCGACCAGCTCAAGCTGGTGTTCGACGAGACCGGCAAGTCGAACCTCAGCATCACCGGCGTGACCTACAACTCCAAGGGTCTCGGCCTCGCAGCGCTGACCAGCGGTGTCGACTTCATCGACAACTCCGCGACCAACAAGGTGCTGTCGAACCTGAACGCCGCGTCGAGCACGCTGCGTTCGGAAGCGTCGAGCCTCGGTTCGAACCTCTCGGTGGTGCAGGTTCGTCAGGACTTCAACAAGAGCCTGATCAACGTGCTGCAGACCGGTTCGTCCAACCTGACGCTGGCCGACACCAACACCGAAGCGGCCAACAGCCAGGCGCTGTCGACCCGCCAGTCGATCGCGGTCTCCGCGCTGTCGCTGGCCAACCAGTCGCAGCAGAGCGTGCTGCAGCTGCTCCGCTAACAAGCGGACGACATCGCAAGCAAGATCCGGCGGCGGGGCTTCGGCTCCGCCGCTTTCTTTTTAGGGCGGCATCAGAGTGCCGTTCGACGAAGTGCAACGATGCATTCGGATGCAGCCGATTGCTTACTCTGAGTTATGGTTGACAAGTCGCAAACGCCGGGTCGTTGCGCGAAAAAGCATCATGCTATCATGACGATATGGTCGAGCTTGAGATGGCTCCGATTGCTCATATGGTGAATCCGCGCAAGGACTGGCGCGACACGCTTCATGCTTTGTTAGCCGTCTACATTCACCGTCCCGGCATCGATTAATCCTAATCGAAGTTTGTTGCGTTGCGTACCAGAAGGGTAACACTCAATGTCCGGTATTGTTCTCTCCTCGTCGGTTCGTCAGAACCTGCTCTCCCTCCAGTCCACCGCCGACCTCCTCGCCACCACCCAGAGCCGTCTGTCGACCGGCAAGAGCGTCAACTCGGCCCTGGACAATCCCACCAACTTCTTCACCGCACAGTCGCTCGACAACCGCGCCAGCGACATCAACAATCTGCTCGACGGCATCGCCAACGGCGTGCAGGTGCTGCAGGCCGCCAACACCGGCATCACCTCGCTGCAGAAGCTGATCGACTCTGCGAAGTCGATCGCCAACCAGGCGCTGCAGACCACCGTCGGCTACTCCACCAAGTCCAACGTCTCCACCACGATCGCGGGTGCGACGTCGGCCGACCTGCGCGGCACCACGAGCTTCGCCAGCGCGACCGCAAGCAGCAACGTCGTGTATAACGGCACGGCCGGCGGCACCACGGCGGCGACCGGCACGACGACGCTCGGCGCCACCATCGGCTCCTTTGCAAGCACGGGCGCGACGGCTGGTGACGGCACCACGGCCCTGACCGGCGCCATCACCCTGATCGCCACCAACGGCACGACCGCGACTGGCCTGGCCGGCAACGCCCAGCCTGCCGATGGCGACACGGTGACCGTGAACGGCAAGACCATCACGTTCCGCAGCGGCGCGGCTCCGGCGTCGACCGCCGTTCCGAGCGGTTCGGGCGTCAGCGGCAACCTCGTCACCGACGGCAGTGGCAACACCACCGTCTATCTCGCCACCGCGACCGTCAACGATCTCTTGTCCGCGATCGATCTGGCCAGCGGCGTCAAGACCGTATCCATCACCGCGGGTGCTGCGACGATCGCCACGAGCGCCAGCCAGCCAGGTGCTGCCGTCTCGACCGCCGTCGGCGGCGCCGTCACGCTGAAGAGCTCGACGGGTGCGGATCTCAGCGTTACCGGCAAGGCCGACCTGCTCAAGGCTCTCGGCCTGACCACGGCCGTGGGCGGCGGCAACGCCACCGTCAACGTCAACCGGACCACGAGCTCGGCCTCGCTGGGTGCGACGATCGCCGACGGTTCGACGCTGAACGTCGACGGTCACGTCATCACCTTCAAGAACGCGCCGATCCCGGGCTCGACCGGTGCTCCGAGCGTTCCGAGCGGTTTTGGTACGAGCGGTAACGTCCTCACCGACGGCAATGGCAACTCGACGGTCTATCTGCAGGCCGGCACGATCAACGACGTGCTCAAGGCCATCGACCTTGCCAGTGGCGTCCAGACCGCGACGGTCAACGCCAACGGCACCGCGACGGTTGCGACTGCGGCCGGCCAGACCAACTCGTCGATCAATGCCTCCGGCCAGCTCAAGATCTCGACCGGCGTCAATGCCGACCTCTCGATCACCGGCACCGGCAACGCGCTGAATGCGCTTGGCTTCGCCGGCAACACCGGGACCTCGAGCGCGTTCACCGCGGCGCGCACCTCCGGCGTCGGCGGCCTTACCGGGAAGACCTTGACCTTCTCCTCCTTCAACGGTGGCACGGCGGTCAACGTCACCTTCGGCGACGGCACCAACGGCACGGTCAAGACGCTCGATCAGCTGAACACGAAGCTTCAGGCCAACAACCTGACGGCGACGATCGACGCCAACGGCCTGCTGACGGTCTCGACCACCAACGATTACGCGTCCTCGACCATCGGTTCGAGCGCCGCGGGTGGTGCGATCGGCGGCACGCTGACCTCCTCCCTGACGTTCTCGACGGCTTCCAGCCCCGTCCAGGACACGGTTGCCCAGACCTCGCGTTCGAACCTGGTCGGCCAGTACAACAACATCCTTGCGCAGATCGACTCGACTTCGCAGGATTCCTCGTTCAACGGCGTCAATCTCTTGAACGGCGACCAGCTCAAGCTGGTGTTCGACGAGACCGGCAAGTCGAACCTGAGCATCACCGGCGTGACCTACAACTCCAAGGGTCTCGGCCTGGCCTCGCTGACCAGCGGTGTCGATTTCATCGACAACGCCGCCACCAACAAGGTGCTGACCAATTTGAACTCGGCGTCGAGCACGCTGCGTTCGGAAGCGTCGAGCCTTGGTTCAAACCTCACGATCGTGCAGGTGCGTCAGGACTTCAACAAGAACCTGATCAACGTGCTGCAGACTGGTTCGTCCAACCTGACGCTGGCCGACACCAACGTCGAGGCGGCCAACAGCCAGGCGCTGTCGACCCGCCAGTCGATCGCGGTCTCCGCGCTGTCGCTGGCCAACCAGTCGCAGCAGAGCGTGCTGCAGCTGCTCCGCTAACAAGCGGAAGACATCGCAAGACGACTACGGCGGCGGGGCTTCGGCCCCGCCGCTTTTTTTTGCGCGTCATTTGTCATTCGAGCAGCCGTGCGACGCTCCGAAAAGTAACCAGCGGTTATGGTTAATGGAGAGTAAGCGCGGATAAAAGCCAATGATTTCAGCCTGATTGCCGGCCCGGACCACGCCTTCCCGCGCTTATGGTGAACCCGCGCTTAATGCGGGCGCGTGCTGTTTCACCCTTTGTTAGCCATGTCGCGGCACGCTGTCCCCGTCACTCGATCCGAAGCGATCGAACGAAGACGCGTAAACCAGAAGGGTAAGAGTCATGTCCGGTATTGTTCTCTCTGCGTCGGTTCGTCAGAACCTGCTGTCTCTCCAGTCCACCGCCGATCTTCTCGCTACCACACAGAACCGTCTGTCGACCGGCAAGAGCGTCAACTCGGCCCTGGACAATCCCACCAACTTCTTCACCGCACAGTCGCTCGACAACCGCGCCAGCGACATCAACAATCTGCTCGACGGCATCGCCAACGGCGTGCAGGTGCTGCAGGCCGCCAACACTGGCCTGACCTCGCTGCAGAAGCTGATCGACTCTGCGAAGTCGATCGCCAACCAGGCGCTGCAGACCACCGTCGGCTACTCCACCAAGTCCAACGTTTCCACCACGATCTCCGGTGCGACGGCGGCCGATTTGCGCGGCACAACGAGCTTCGCCAGCGCGACCGCGAGCAGCAATGTGCTCTACAACGGCACGGCCGGCGGCACCACGGCGGCGACCGGCACGACGACGCTCGGCGCTACCATCGGCTCCTTTGCAAGCACGGGCGCGACGGCCGGTGACGGCACCACGGCCCTGACCGGCGCCATCACCCTGATCGCCACCAACGGCACGACCGCGACCGGCCTGGCCGGCAACGCCCAGCCTGCCGATGGCGACACGGTGACCGTGAACGGCAAGACCATCACGTTCCGCAGCGGCGCGGCTCCGGCGTCGACCGCCGTTCCGAGCGGTTCGGGCGTCAGCGGCAACCTCGTCACCGACGGCAGCGGCAACACCACCGTCTATCTCGCCACCGCGACCGTCAACGATCTCTTGTCCGCGATCGATCTGGCCAGCGGCGTCAAGACCGTATCCATCACCGCGGGTGCTGCGACGATCTCCACGAGCGCCAGCCAGCCAGGTGCTGCCGTCTCGACCGCCGTCGGCGGCGCCGTCACGCTGAAGAGCTCGACGGGTGCGGATCTCAGCGTCACCGGCAAGGCCGACCTGCTCAAGGCTCTCGGCCTGACGACGTCTACGGGTGCAGGCAACGCCACCGTCAACGTCGCACGGACCACGAGCGCGGCCTCGCTGGGTGCAACCCTTACGGACGGTTCGTCGCTCAACGTCGATGGTCACACCATCACCTTCAAGAACGCGCCGATCCCGGGCTCGACGGGTGCTCCGAGCGTTCCGAGCGGCTTCGGTGCCAGCGGTAACATCCTCACCGACGGCAATGGCAACTCGACGGTCTATCTGCAGGCCGGCACGGTCAACGATGTGCTGAAGGCCATCGACCTTGCCACCGGCGTGCAGACCGCGACGATCAACGCCAACGGCACCGCGACGCTTGCGACCGCCACAGGCCAGTCTAATTCGACGATCAATACGTCCGGTCAGCTCAAGCTCTCGACCGGCATCAACGCCGACCTCTCGATCACGGGCAGCGGCAATGCACTGAATGTATTCGGGCTGGCCGGCAACACCGGCAGCGCGTCGGCGTTCACTGCGGCGCGCACCTCCGGGGTTGGCGGCATTGCCGGCAAGACCTTGACCTTCGCCTCCTTCAACGGCGGCACGGCGGTCAATGTCACCTTCGGCGATGGCACCAACGGCACGGTCAAGACGCTCGATCAGCTCAACACGCAGCTTCTGGCCAACAACCTGGCTGCCACGATCGACGCCAACGGCCGGCTGACCATCACGGCGTCGAACGACTACGCGTCCTCGACGATCGGATCGACCGTCGCAGGCGGCGGCATCGGCGGCACGCTGACTTCGGCGCTGACCTTCTCGACGGCTTCCAGCCCCGTCCAGGATGCGGTTGCACAGACGGCCCGCGCGAACCTCGTGTCTCAGTACAACAACATCCTGAACCAGATCGACACGACCTCGCAGGACTCCTCGTTCAACGGCGTCAATTTGCTGAACGGCGACCAGCTCAAGCTGGTGTTCGACGAGACCGGCAAGTCGAGCCTCAACATCACCGGCGTGACCTACAACTCCAAGGGTCTCGGCCTCGCTGCCTTGACCGTCGGTGTCGACTTCATCGACAACGCCGCGTCCAACCGCGTGCTGACCAACCTGAACGCCGCGTCGAGCACGCTGCGCTCGGAAGCCTCAGCGCTCGGTTCAAACCTCTCGGTGGTGCAGGTGCGTCAGGACTTCAACAAGAACCTGATCAACGTGCTGCAGACCGGTTCGTCCAACCTGACGCTGGCCGATACCAACGTCGAGGCGGCCAACAGCCAGGCGCTGTCGACCCGCCAGTCGATCGCGGTCTCCGCGCTGTCGCTGGCCAACACTTCGCAGCAGAGCGTGCTCCAGTTGCTCCGCTAAGTAGCTGGTATCGCTAAATAAAATCATGGCGGCGGGCCATTTGTCCCGCCGCTTTTTTGCGTCCGGAGGCGGGCAGGGAGGTTCACCAGCCATTAACCCTATCCCTTAAACCGGCGTTAACCATACTTTAAAGGAGACCCCCTAAGACTGGACAAAAGGCCGCTTTCAAGACCGGGCGGCCGATTCGTACCAGGTTCAAGAGGAAGACTCGCCAATGTCCAACATCGTTCTCTCGGCGTCCGTTCGCCAGAACCTGTTGTCGCTGCAGTCGACGGCCGACTTGCTGGCCACGACGCAGGAGCGGCTGTCGACCGGTAAGAAGGTCAACACGGCGCTCGACAATCCCACCAACTTCTTCACAGCGCAGGGGTTGGACAACCGGGCGAGCGACATCGGCAACCTGCTGGATGGCATCAACAACGGTGTGCAGGTGCTGCAGGCGGCCAACACCGGCATCACCTCGCTGCAGAAGCTGATCGACAGTGCCAAGTCGATCGCCAACCAGGCGCTGCAGACCACGGTCGGCTATTCCACCAAGTCGAACGTCTCCACCACGATTCCCGGTGCGACGCCCGCCGACCTCCGCGGCACGACCTCCTATGCGAGCGCGACCGCCAAGAGCAACGTGCTCTATACCGGCGCAGCCGGTGGCGTGACCCCGGTCACGGGAACCGCCGCGCTCGGCGCCTCGCTGGGCTCGAACGCCGGCACGCATGTCGGGTTTGCCGCGACCGCGGCCGACGGCACGACTGCACTCTCCGGTACCACCACGCTGGTCGGCACCACGACATCCACCACCTTCGGCGCGCCGCCCGCGGACGGCGACACCATCACGGTCAACGGCAAGACCATCACCTTCCGCACCGGTATCGCACCGACGACGCAGCCGACCGGCTGGGGCCTCAACCCGAGCGGGCACATCGCCACGGATGGTAACGGCAATTCGATCGTCTACGAGGGAACGCCGACTGCGCCCGGCGCGACTGTCGACGATGTCCTCAGCGCGATCGACCTCGCCAGCGGCGTCAAGACCGCGGCAATCAGTGCAGGCGCGGCAACCATTACGGTCAGCGGCTCGACCGGTCCGATCGGCACGCTGCAGGTGGCGTCCTCCGTCACGGGCGGCCAGGTCACGCTGAAGAGCTCGACCGGCGCCGATCTGAGCCTGACGGGCAAGGCCGACTTCCTCAACAAGCTCGGTCTGACCACGGCGACCGGCGCAGGCAATGCGAGCGTGACGGCGGCCCGATCGACCACCGCGGGCTCGCTCGGCTCTCTTGTTCAGGACGGCTCGACGCTGAACATCGACGGCCACACCATCACGTTCAAGAACGCCCAGTCGCCCCAGTCGGCGTTGAGCGTGACCTCCGGCGGCGTCAACGGCAACATCGTCACCGACGGCAACGGCAATTCGACCGTCTACCTCCAGAGCGCGACTCTCAACGATCTGCTCAACTCGATCGACCTCGCCACCGGCGTCAAGACCGCCAGTATCTTCAACGGCGCGGCGACGCTGTCGACCACCGCGGGCCAGATCCCCTCGTCGGTCAACAGCAGCGGTCAGCTGGCGCTCTCCACCGGCATCAACGCCGACCTGTCGATCACCGGCACCGGCAATGCGCTCAACGCATTCGGTCTCAGCGGCAATACGGGAACGGCGACCGCTTTCGCCGCGGCGCGCAACTCCGGCGTCGGCGGTGTTAGTGGCAAGACGCTGACCTTCACCTCCTTCAACGGCGGCACGCCGGTCAACGTCACCTTCGGCGACGGCACCAACGGCACGGTCAAGACGCTCGACCAGCTCAATGTGCAGCTTCAGGCCAACCACCTGACGGCGACGATCGACGCCAACGGCGTGCTGACGGTCACCACCGTCAACGAGTACGCATCCTCGACCCTCGGCTCGAGTACCGCTGGCGGAACGGTCGGCGGTACGCTCACCGGCGTGCTGGCCTTTACCACCGCGCAGCCCCCGATTCAGGATCCCGTCGCGCAGACCGCGCGCTCCGGCCTGGTCAGTCAGTTCAACAACATCCTGGCGCAGATCGACACGACCTCGCAGGACTCGTCCTTCAACGGCGTCAACCTGCTCAACGGCGACACGCTGAAGCTGGTCTTCAACGAGAACGGCAGTTCGACGCTCGGCATCAACGGCGTCGTGTTCAACGCGGCCGGTCTCGGTCTCAGCAATCTCGTTCCGGGCACGGACTTCATCGACAACGGTGCCACCAACAAGGTGCTGGCCAGCCTGAATGCGGCCTCGAGCACGCTGCGCTCCGAGGGTTCTTCGCTCGGTTCGAATCTGTCGATCGTGCAGGTGCGTCAGGACTTCTCCAAGAACCTGATCAACGTTCTGCAGACCGGCTCGGCCAACCTGACCCTGGCCGACACCAACGAGGAAGCCGCGAACAGCCAGGCGCTGTCGACCCGCCAGTCGATCGCGGTCTCCGCGCTGTCGCTGGCCAACCAGTCGCAACAGAGCGTGCTACAGCTGCTCCGCTAATTTCGCGGCGCAAGATCACTCATCGATTTCGCGGCGGGGCCTAACGCTCCGCCGTTCATTTTACGGAGATCGCTAAGGCAGGATTAGCTGAGATCGACGCGCACCACGCGTGACGTGTTTACAGCGTGTACGTGCGCGCCTAGCTTCACAATGACGAAGAACTCCGAGACCCGTAATAATCCGGAGTGCTTCCAAGCACACATGTAAGCAAATCTTAAGCGGTGCTGCCTAGGGTCGGGAAAGAAATCCTTAAGCGCGTTCAACGGGCTAGGTAACCTCCAGGGTGTGATTGATGTCGAATTCCGCTGCCTCGGCCTACGCGCGTGTTGCAACGACCACCGCATCTCCTCGCGACATCGAAGCGCAGACCCTGCTCAAGGCCGCGAACAAGCTTCAGGATGCGATCAACAGCGCCGAGCCGTTCAGCGAGCAGACCACGCAGGCCCTGATGTTCAATCGCAAGCTCTGGACGATTTTCCTGAGCGAGGCCATGCGCGAGAACAATCCGCAGCCGATCGACGTCCGGCAGAAGATCGCCAACATCAGCGTGTTCGTGCTGAGCCAGACCGCCGCGCTGCAGATGAGCCCGCAGTTCGATCACTTCCGTCCGCTGATCGAGATCAACCGCAATATCGCCGCCGGTCTGTCCGGCCGTCCGTGATCGAGCACGGCTCGTTCCTTCAACACCAAATTATGCTGACGAATACCGACAAGACGCAGATCAGGAACGTCGTCACCGGTCCCGCGACCGGTGCGAGCGATCTCGATGTTGCCGTTGCGACGCTCGACGCCTGATGGTCAGGCGCTGCGGTCCGTGCTGGCCGGACGCGAGGGCTCGGATTTCAAATCCTGCGCATGGAAATAGGCCCGCCGGCGCAGCATTGCTTCGTCGGGGAACTGGTTGACCACCGCGTCGGTCCTGTCGTTGACGACCTGGAAGACGAACGACGCCGCCGCCTGGTCGAACACGACCTGGCGTGAGACGTTCTCGTTGCTTCGCAAATCATTGCGTGCAGGCGCGCTCGCCTCGCCAGCGGCCACTGTCTGGCTCACGGGCAGATCGGTTTGTACGGCCTCGTTCGCCGCCGCATTCGACGTCGCTACGATCTGCACGGCAACCGGTATCCCCACCGGCCTGATGCTGAAATCTGTACTCATGGCAGCCTCCTGGTTGCCTCACGTGAGTCAAATCCCAACCCCTCTCAATACGCAACCATGGAACACCGGGATTGAACATCCGGTAAGGAAACGTGCCTAACCGCGCGACGATGTTGCCGCGCGGTTTTTCATAAAATTGTCGCTTGTTGTTGCGCGCGCTCAGAGCGAGCGGCTGACCGCGAGCGGCGTGATGTGGCGCGGGCCCGGCGTGGCGCGTCGTCCCGCGGCCGTATAGGTGTTCGGCACGTTGCGCTTCTGGATCTCGGCGTTGACGCCGCGCACGACGCTCTCCGACACGGCGTGAGCGGTTGCTAGCACGGTGAGGTTGACCTGGAGCATCGCGCGGAATGCATCGTGGTGCCGATGCAGCGTCGAGAGCAGCTCGGGCGCGGATTTGGCGAGCTGGGCTTGGTTCGCCTTCAACTGGGTGACCGCGCCGACATAGTTTCGCGACAGCTCCTGCTTCTTGCTCTCGAGGGTCATCGCCTCGCGGACTTGGCCGGCGCGCACGAGCTCGGTCTCGCGCTCGATCAGACCGAGCAGGGCGCTCATCGCATCCATCAACTGCTCGGCGATCTTGCGCGCCTCGGCGCTGCCGGGTGCGGTGTTCGGGCGCTGCGCTTGCACGGGCTGACGCGAGGCGTTGAAATGGTTCATCTCGTTTGACCTTATGCCGTGCGGATCGTTTTTGCCTGCTGCATGATCAGGGTGCGATATACGTCGCTTGCGATGCCGACGCCGCCGGCGTTGGCGAAGTTCTTGGAATATTGCTCGGTCAGCATCGAGCGCCACACGCCGGTACCAGGCGTGTCGCCGAACGGGCCTTCGCCCTTCAGGCCCGAGGTCATCTGCGAGAACATGCTGTTGAGGAACATCGCCTCGAAGTCGGTGGCGATCTTCTGCGCCTTGGCCTGCTGCTTCGGCGAGACCTTTTGCAGTGCCGCGGCGAGATCGAAGTCCGGCCGGCCATTGCGGCTCTCCACCGAGAAGGCGGAGCTGGCGACGCGTGCGGTGTTGACCATGCCGGTCTGCATCACATCACCTCGATGTCGGCTTCGATCGCACCGGCGGCCTTGATCGCCTGCAGGATGCTGATGAGATCGCGCGGGCCGATGCCGAGACCGTTGAGGCCGTCGACGAGCTGCTGAAGCGAGACGCCGTCCTTGACGACGGCGAACTTCTTGCCGTCCTCGGTGACGCTGACGCTGCTGCGTGGTGCGACCACGGTCCGCCCCCGCGACAGCGGGTTGGGCTGGCTGACCTGCGGGCTCTCGGAGATCGTGACGGTGAGGTTGCCCTGTGCGACCGCAACGGTGGCGACGCGGACGTCGCGACCCATCACGATGATGCCGCTGCGTTCGTCGATGATGATCTTGGCGGCGAGATCCGGATCGACCTGGAGCTGCTCGATCTCGGTGAGAAAGGCGACGACGTTGCCCTTGAACTCCGGGGGGATCGCAAGCTGCACGGTCGACGGGTCGATCGGCTCGGCGGTCTTGACGCCGAGATAGTCGTTGATCGCGGCGGCGATCCGCTTGGCCGTGGTGAAGTCGGCATTGCGCAGCGCAAGCCGGACGTTCGGCAGGCGATTGAGCGCGAACTCGATCTCGCGCTCGATGATGGCACCGTTGACAATGCGTCCGACCGTCGGCACGCCACGCACGATTTTCGCCGCCTCGCCCTCGGCTTGGAAGCCGGAGATCGCGAGCGAGCCCTGTGCGACCGAATAGACGTTGCCGTCGGCGCCGAGGAGTGGGGTGACGAGCAGGGTGCCGCCCTGGAGATTCTTGGCGTCGCCGAGCGCGGAGACGGTGACGTCCATGCGCGTGCCCTGGGTGGCGAAGGCCGGCAGATTGCCTGTTACCATCACGGCGGCGACGTTGCCGGTGCGGATGGTGGCGCCGCGGATGTTGACGCCCATGCGCTCGAGCATCGCTTGCAGCGACTGCTTGGTGAAGGGGATGTTGTTCAGGGTGTCGCCGGTGCCGTTGAGACCCACGACGAGCCCGTAGCCGATGAGCTGGTTCTGCCGCACGCCTTCGATGTTGGCGAGATCCTTGATGCGCGATGTCGCGCTTGCAGAATTGACCGAGAGCGCCAGCGCTGACAGCGCGGCGCAGGCCACCCCCACAAGTCTCACCCAACGAACGCTTGGCATCCTCTGCTCCCCGAGGCTCCTCAAATCAAAGGACCGTCACGACACTCCCATGACGAGCTGGTCCGACGCTGTCCTTGCGAGCACTGTGCCAACTCGGGGCAGCGGGGGTAGGTCGCTGAATAGGTTGAATAAATCTGTTTCGAGCGACCTCAGCCTGCGTTGTCCCTGAGGAGCGAAACTGCCGCCTGTCGGCAGATTTTGCCGAGCTGTTTACGGGCCGTTAACCATAAAACGGCGAATGTGGCGCATCGATCACCCGGATTGCTTCCGATGCGCATCTACGGACCGAACGGCACCACGCTTGGAACGCCGGCCAGCCAGACCAGGCGGACGAGCTCCGGCAGCTTCGTGCTGCCCGACACCTCGTCGGCGCCGGAGACGCGAGGCGCCGCCGCACCGAAGGCGGCCGCCAACATCGACGGGCTGCTGGCGCTGCAAGGCATCGAGGAGGATCCGGTCGAACGTCGCAAGCGCTCGGTCGTGCGCGGAAAGACCGCGCTCGACGTGCTCGACGATCTCAAGATGGGGCTCCTCTCCGGCAAGCTCGACGCCTTGACCGTGATGCGGCTGCGTGACGCTGCGGCGAACCTGAAATCGTCCTCCGGCGATTCCGGCCTGGATTCGGTGCTGTCCGAGATCGAGCTGCGCGTCGAGGTCGAGCTCGCCAAGGCCGGGCAGACGTAGCGGCTTACGCCGCTTCATCCTTCAACTGCGCGTCATAGCGGCGCTGGGCGGCGAGCACGTCTTTCAGATTCTGTTCGGCCCAATCGCGCAGCGGATCGACGGCGGCGGCGAGCGTCACGCCGAGCTGCGTGATCGAATATTCCACGGTCACCGGCACGGTTGCGATGGCGTGACGCTTGATCAATCCGTCGCGCTCGAGCGACTTGAGAACCTGGCTCAGCATCTTCTGCGAAATGCCTTCGATCGTGCGGCGCAATTGATTGAAGCGCATCGGATCCTCGCGCAGCAGCAGCAGGATCAGTACCGCCCATTTGTCACCGACGCGGTCGAGGATCTGTCGCGTGGGGCAGTTCGCTGCATAGACGTCTGGCTTCATCGTAGGGTCCTCACGATCCATTCCGCTGATTTGCCGGCCGCCGCCGGTTACTCCGGTGTAATCAGGTAAGCACAAAGTGCTCTCTTAACACCAGCGCTCTTTGCGATATTTAGTCACCGTTGGTTACTACGAGCAAAGGAGCCCTTCATGAAAATCGCAGTTGCCGGCGCCTCGGGCCGGGCCGGGTCGGAGATCACCAAGGAACTGTCCCGCCGCGGCCACGCGGTTACGGCCATCGCCCGCAACCCGGAGAAGATCGCGGTCCTGCCGAACGTCACGCCGACCAAGGGGGATGTGCTCGACCAGCCAGCCCTTGCCAAGTTGTGGGCCGGGCACGACGTCGCCGTGAGTTCCGTGCACTTCCTGGCCAGCGACGCGCTCAAGCTGATCGGCGCGGCCAAGGACTCCAAGGTCGGCCGTTACCTCGTCGTCGGCGGGGCCGGCAGTCTGGAGGTCGCTCCGGGCGTCAAGCTGGTGACAACTCCCGGTTTTCCGGCTCAGTACAAGGCTGAGGCGGAGGCGGGTTCAGCCTTTCTCGACCTGCTGCGGCAGGAAAAGGAGCTGAACTGGACCTTCATCTCGCCGTCGGCCCTGTTCATCGAGGGAGAGCGCACCGGCAAATTCCGGCTTGGGACGGATCAGCTTCTCGCAGATGCGAACGGAAAGAGCTGGATCACCTTCGCGGATTACGCCATCGCGCTCGCCGACGAGATCGAGCGGCCGGCCCATGAGAGCCAGCGTTTCACAGTCGGCTACTAGGCCGTCGGCCGCTCCCGGGCCCTCCAGGATAAACCTTCCTGTGCAAGGGCTTGGGGGCGCCGGTCGGGCGATCAGGGAAACATTGTCTGTCACAGGAGGCCGCTATATAACGCCCCGCTCAGCGGACCCCGTTCCGTGTACGAGTCGTTGCTTAGACAGATAGGCCGCCCTTGGAAAAGTTGAAAAACTACCGACCGACCGAAAAAGAGCCTTTCATGAACGACAGGCAGAAGGAGTACTTCCGCCTGAAGCTCCTCGCCTGGAAGGATGAGATCCTCAAAGAGTCCAAGCTCACCCTGCAAGCCCTGCAGGAGGAGAATGTGAACCACCCCGATCTCGCCGATCGGGCATCGTCCGAAACCGATCGCGCCATCGAACTCCGTGCCCGCGACCGCCAGCGCAAGTTGATCGCCAAGATCGACGCCGCGCTCCAGCGTATCGAGGACAACACCTACGGCTATTGCGAGGACACCGGCGAGCCGATCTCGTTAAAGCGGCTCGAGGCCCGTCCCATCGCGACGCTTTCGGTGGAGGCGCAGGAGCGCCACGAGAAACGCGAGAAGGTCTATCGCGACGAATAGAGTCCGAGCCGCAGCGATGCGGCTCTTTGTTTTTTGATATGCCGCCACCGAAAGAACGAGTCGGAGGCGCAATAAGAACGAGTCGGTTGGTGCCAAGGCACATCTACAACCGACAGTCGGCGTGCGGGCAGAAAAACGCTCTCACTCGCGCTCGCTTCGGCGCGCGCAAAAGAACGTTTTGCTAAGAATGAATTACGTCGCGCGCGCGAGCAGGGAAATCGATGGGACCATCAACAGCTGCGGGACGTCGATCTTCAGTACCAGTTGCCCTGGAATTCGACCCTCTCAGTTCCTTAATCAAGGGGACCAATCCTTCGGTTGGCACCCGTCCGTCTGTCAGATGGTCCAATAGCTCCTGAACTTGAAGAACCGCGGCATGCCCGCTTCGTCGTAGAGCGGCTCGCCGAACGGGGAGACGCAGGGAGTGCGCGACAGCGACCCACTTGCACTGTTCATTGCTGCAAGTGCCATCGCGCGGCGGCTCGCGCAATTCCAGATGTGCGATGCCGATACACGACAATGTCTCGGCGTCGGCTATCTTGATCCGCTCGCGGCCCAGATCCGTCCCGCCTGCAAGGGACCGGTAATTCTCAACTCCGATTTCGATCCCGCCCGAGCTCAGGCCGAGATCGAAGACGGCATCGGAGACGCCGTCGCCTTTGGTCGTCTCTTCATCTCTAATCCGGACTGGCCGCGCCGGTTAATGCAATCTGTCGGCGGGCTTTCCGTTCAGAGGCCGGGGGGCGGCGATCTATAAGCGAGTAAAGCTCTAGACAGCCTCCTGAGATTTGGTGATGGCTCCCGGCTCTTGCCCCGGCGCTGCCGTCGCGCTTCAGGAGACCGCGATTTCCCTAGATCGATTACTACGTATGCCGAACACGTTCAGCTATTTCGGGCGGCGTAATTGGAGGCCGCTGATCTCGAACTTCGTGCTGCGCGGGCTCCAATTGGTACCTAGCGGTCCCGCGAGTTAGCTCGGGAGCTTGCCCGGGAGCCATCTATCTATCTTCTGACAAAACCCGGCGAAGTGTCCCACTAAGAGCTTTGTCGGCTTTATCTGTGTCGAATGCGGCTGCAGGCGGCTCGGAGGCTACTGCAGCAGAACCGGCAGATTGAGCGGGCCGCGGAAACCGAATCCGTGCCAACGCACACTCACTGGATCAGGCAAGGTCATTTTAGGGAAGCGATCGAACAGCAGCGGTAGGAGGACGTCCCCCACAGTTCGCCGCGAAAGGTGCGCGCCCGCGCAATGATGCGGGCCATTCCCAAACGCCTGGTGAGGGTTGGGTTCGCGAAGGGCGTTATAGTTTTCACCGTCTTGGAAGACCTCCTCGTCCCGGTTGGCGGAGGCCTGGATTGTCATAACGGTTTCGCCCTTCGGGATGAAGTAGTCGCGAATTTCCGTGTCCTCCATTACAAGCCGTGAACTGGCCTGGATCGGCGCCACCCATCGGATTCCTTCCTCGAAGGCTGCGCGCCATTTGCCCTCTGCGCGCACGGCCTCAAGCTGATCGAGGTTGGTCAAAAGGCCGTAGAGGACCGTCAGCAGAGCGTCGCGCGGCTCGTTGATGCCGCCGCCAATCGCGATTTTCACGTTGGCGATCATCTGGCTTTCCGGAATCGGTTTCTTTGCATTCACCATGAAGGAAAGGGCGGAGGAGTCCGGCTCGGCTCGCACCCGTTCGGCATTGGCCCGGATGCATCTATCCATCTCCGCGTTGGCAATGTCGGTTGCTTGGAAGGGGCCGGGCGTCCAGCCGAAATTGCCGGCACCGTCAATCAGCATCTGCGACCACCGCTGCATGTCCTCATCGCTCGCATCCGGAACGCCCATCGCATGCGCCAGAATCCGTGCAGCAAGGGGCCCCGCGAGCGCTGGAAACAGATCAACAACGTCGCCGCGCGGCAAACGGTCGAGATACCTCTCCGCGAGGTCCGCATATAGCGCCGCCCAGACAGATTCAATTGTCTTCGGCATCAAGGCGGGCATCATAGCCATGCGTTCGCTCCGGTGCTCCTCGTGGTCCTTCCGCATCAGCGTATGCGCAAGAAAGGCGCGCTTCATGGGCGTGTTCGGATCATTGGAGCTGAACAAGGTTGGATTGTCTTTGACGTACCTAGTGTCAGCGGCCTTGGTGAGAAACGTGCGGCCCACTGATGCGACCCGCAACACGGGCGCTTGGCGCCTCAAGCGCTTGTAGATCGGATAGGGATCGCGAATGAGGTCCGCGATGGTGATCGTCTCGTCCAAGGGGCTCGAGCGGTCTGTCACGTAGGTCATCCGTCGTCCACTCCCTAGTATGAGCCGAGGTAGGGAAGCGCAATGGGCTAAACTATCATCAGCACGGATTCGTTCACGGACAACGGCAATCGATAGGGTTTTCTATCGAAAGAGGCAGAAGTGCTGAGGCGATTTCAAGAGGCGAGAGGCACCTAAGCTGTGACACTGTGCTTCCTCCGCTAAAGGAGCGCTTCGGCGATCGGGTGTCTGCGCACACCCCAAATCCGCGTCTGGATGCCTGGATCCGTCCTGTTTGCAATGCGCGATCGTTTCTGAGCACGTCGCTGCGGAGCCGGCGAGGTGAACCGAACGACCACTGCCGCTTCCGCGCAGCACACCGGCGGGTTCCATTTTCTCCGGACCGGTCGAGGACCGACTACCCCCACCGGCGGGTTGCTCCGTCGCGTTCAGTCAAACCGGATGCGGCGATTGTGAATTCAGGCAGCGCCCTATCTCCGCGTGAAGCTTGCCAGCGAATGCTCGAGGAAGAAACGCAGCATCTCCCTGGTCGCGTCCGGCCCGCGCGGATCCGTGTAGGACCCGGCAGGACTACCTCCCGACCAGGCATGGGCGGCCCCGTGGACGCTCCAGTGCTCGGACATGTCCAAGCCACCTCCATCGGTGAGGATGGTGCGGGTATATGCGTGCCCCTCAGGTACTTGCCCGCGAAGAATCTTCGTCCTCAGGCTCGCATCTCCGCCCGGCCCCCGGAGAATCCGGACAGCATTGCTCGGATGCACCGTGGTATCGTGATCGCCATGGAAGACGATGGTGGGCACCGGCACGCCAGCCGTCCCGATCGGTCCAGCGCTGCCGTGCCGCATAGCGGCCAGTGCGGACGGAAGGTCGCTGGCAGCCCCGCAGGCCAACCCGGAGTGAACGCCGACGGCGGCGTATAGGTCGGGATACGTCGCACCCATAATGGCCGCGGCGGCCCCGCCCGCCGACAGGCCTGCGACGTAGACGCGCTTGGGATCGATAGGATGCTCCCGCATGATCTGGCGGGTAATGCCGGCGATCAGCGAAGGCTCCCCGCCATCCCGCCGCTGGTCCCCGGTGCGAAACCAGTTCCAGCATTTCGCATGGTTGGCTCCGCGTGGCTGCTCCGGATAGACAACGAAGCAATTCCGCTCGTCCGCCAGAAAATTCATCCGGGTGCCGGCGGCGAAATCGTCCGGTGACTGGGTGCAGCCATGAAGCATGACGATGAGGGGACGCGGTCCTCCATCAATGCGGCTGGGGATGAACAGCTTGTAGGTCCGACTTCCCGCCGCGTTGCTGAAGGTGGCAGCGACGAACCTTGTGCCGTCCGGTGCAATATCCGCCTTGGACAGTGGAGCGCGCCCGACTGGACCTGGCATGCCGAAACCGGAAAGATCTTTAATGCCGGCGAAGGGCGGGGGGCCTTTGTGTCGATTGGCAGGCCTGGCTTGCGTGGACGGCCCGCTCTCCCTCTGCTCGACGACATTGGCCTTCAGTTCGAGTGTCGGCGGCTCGAGTCTCGCACGCTCGACAGGCACAGCATTTCCCCTTGTCGCTGCGGGGCCGCCATGGCCGCGCAGCATTCGCTGCAGTAGTGCAGTGGCTTCGACCAGTTGGCCGGCACGTGTGAGGCGAGTCGCTTCGCGGACCATGTCTGGATTCAGCATCGTTTCACCTCGTTCGGTCGGCGAGAGCGGCCTTGACCGCGGGGCTGGCATGAAGGGCGCCGAGCACCGAAACCGAGGCGATTGTGGCGCGGGCCAGCTCGGGCGTGACGTCTTGATCGATGGTCGCCAGGCCGAGGACGTTGATGTGCAGCATCTCGCCGTCGCGCCGCGCCCTCTCGAGATCGACGCGGGCATAATTACGCAGCCCCAGGTCCAGACTTTTACGGGCCGTCGATTGCTTGACCACATCCGCGTGCCGCTCGAGCTGGTTGCGGATCGCCGTCCGGATGAAATCGGTGCGGTTCGAATAAAACCCTTCCTGCACCATGAGATCGACCTGGCCGAGGTCCACATAGCCCAGGTTGACTGTGATCTTCTCCGTATCCGGGGTCCGGGGTCGCAGTTCGCGTACATTGTTGGTCATCGGTTACATCCATTTTTCCATCCAACCGGATGGCGCACGGATGGTAAATAGACATTCACGGGATAGATTCAAGGCGGCAGGCAAACATCTCCCGCCGCGCTTTCGGGACCGGATCCGCTGCCGTTTCGCGAACGTTCCCAGGGTAGGACGGACCCTTCGTCCGGCCGTCAGATCTAACCTTCTGAAACAACTGAGGGCTCATTGGGCGGCGTGCTATCATCGCGGCTACAGGAGGAAGACACATGTCCACTTCCAAGAAGCGATTAGCGCCCGATGATTTTCCGGTGACCGCCGAAGGACAAAAGATCAAGAAGCAAGATGGCGAGCCCATCGCCACTACGGAGGATCATGAAACCGCTGCCGACCTGGCCGAGCGCATCAACGACGACGAAGCGCGCCGTGAGGAGGACAAATGGTCGGCCTGAGCGCCTTCTCTCAGTCCTCCAGCAGCGTGTCGATCAGCTTCAGCAATTGCTGGCGCTCTGGACCCCGGCGCTACTACGCAGGAATTGGCCGATATCCGTATAGGAGGCTTGGCCCCCTTGGGCTGGTGCTTCACGACGGGCGTATTCGTCCGCGGATCTCGCGTCAGCGCCCAGACGTCACTGTTGCTGCTTTCGTAGAGAACTCTCATACCGACCAATCGAACATCCGTTCCAGATTGTCCGAAGGCAGGGGCGAACATCTGTGTCGATTTCTCGCTCGATGCGGAGCGGTCGCGCCGCCATGTGGCCGGCAACACGAACTAGTAGTTCGGCCTGACCTACAGCAGCTTCAAGCACGGATCGACACTGCGGCCGGCCGCGGCATCAGAGCAGTTCCGCAAGCATGTGCGCCGCGCGTGCTGCGCCGCCGCTTTCGACCGGTTTAGAGAACGTCGGCTCGGTCAGAGCTCGGATAGTCGCTTCAGCAATCATCTCGGGGGTTGAGTCCGCATAGTTCATACGCCGGCCGGCGCTATAGCGATCCAGTCGATATGCCACATGGTAGGTCTGCTCGAAATGATTCTGCAGCGGGAAATAGATGAAGGGGGTGCCGGCCGCTGTCAGCTCCATGCATGTCGTAAGTCCGCCCTGCACGATGGCCAGGTCGCAGGCTGCGAGATGTCGGTCAAGATCGGCCACGAATGATCGAACTTCAACGCCGGCCGGAGCGCTCAATGTCGCCGGATCAATCCGGGGACCGGCGATCACGATCATGCGCAACTCCGGTATCCTGGACCGTACCAGCGGATAACTCTCCAAAACGCGCCGGATGAGCGGCGCACCGACGCCTGAACCGCCCACCGTGACGATGCAGACGCGCTCCCCGTCTCGGTAGCCGAGCCGTCGTCGAAGCTCGGAGCGCGGCCCGAATGTCTGCGGGTGTTCACCGAGAATGTAACCCGCGAACTCGAAGTGCTTAGGCACCCAGTTCGGCATTTCGGGAAGATCCCTACCGAACGACCGAGGAATGACGTCGTCCGCGTTTCCGACAAAGATCGCGCGATCACGCACGCCGGGATGCCGTTCGACATGCTCGATCATCTCGGCATTGTAGTCGGTTGTCAGGAATGCCTCGTGTTCGCCACCTGAGGGCATCGGAACGAACCCGACGAAGTCAGTGAACCACACCAGCGGTGCCCGTTTCAGTTCGGGATGCTCGTGCCAGTAGTGATCGATGTCCCACGCCTCGTCGGCGATCACGAGGTCATAACGCAACTCCTCGACGGCATCCTGAAGTGTCATGAAGTTGGCGATCAGCACTTCGTCCATTCGGCGAATCGCTTGAAAGGCATGCAGTTCATGTTCGCCGGATTCCATTTCGATATGGCGGGTTTCACTGGCCAGGCGACCGCTGAGCGGATGAACGGTCTCGCCACTCGCTTCGAGCAACCGGGTGACCGGATCCTGTGCCAGCCAGTCGACCTGCAGATCAGGAAGCACGTTACGCAACTCCCGCGTGATGGCGATGTCCCGCCGGGCGTGGCCGAGCCCGATAGGGGAGGATAGGTAGAGGACGCGCTTCGGCCCTGGTCCTGTTCGCACAGGAGGCCGTTTAGGTCGGGCACTCAGGCCGAGCCGGCGCTGGAGAAATTCTGCAATCAGGGTGTTGCACTTCGCCGGAAAGCGACCGAGTGGATTGTGGCCTCCTCCCTTGATGGTCGTTAACTCCGCACCTGTCAGGTCGGCCACGATTTGAGCTCGCGCATGTGGCTGGATTCGATCGTCGTTGCCATGGATCATCAGGACCGGGCAGCTGATTTTGCGATACATGGCCTCGCTCGCATCAAAGGCCGGCGGTATCGTCCGCGCGTTCACCGTCCTGGCGAGGATGGATCCCGTAGTCTCGCTGGCCCAGCCAACGGCATCCTCGATTTGCTTAGTCGAATGTGGCTCGGAGAAGATGGAGCCGACGAAGTAAGCCGCGAAATCCTGATAGTTCGAGAGCCAGTAGGCGTTGTTGTATTTGTCCCAGTCCTTGAACTCTGCGCGCCTGGCCTGAAAGTGGTCCGGCGTCATGTAAGGATAGGCGGGCCCTACGCTGGCCGATGTACCGACCAGGATCGCGGCCTTGACGCGTTCCGCATGGTGAGCCGCGATCACAGATGCGATCATCCCGCCGAGCGAGAGGCCGACAAGAATGGCAGTGCCAGCTCGTGCCGCATCCATGACGGCAAGTGCATCTGCGACGTAGTTGTCCAGCGTATAGGCCGCCACTTCGTCCGGCCGATCGGATCGGCCATTGCCTCGGCTGTCATAAGTGACGCAGCGGAAGCGCTCGCTGAACCAGGGCAATTGCGCTTTGTAAACCCGGGAATGAACGATGCTCCACGGTGGCACGAAGATGATAGTTTCCGGGCCGCTACCGTAGATATCGTAGTGAAGCTTCACACCGTTACGTTCAACTATTCCTTCGAAAGCTGGAAGCTTGGCGCGCATGTCAGCACCTCATTTTCGGTGAGCGCTCTCGACGATCCGAATAAGATCTCCAAAGCGCCGAAGAGCCGGCCGGACAGGAACGCCTTTCTTTTCCAGTCCGAGCAGGTAGTGGCTCTCCGCGCCGATAAAGGCGTGGGCGACCAACGCGGCGACCTCCTCGGCCGTGAAGGGGCCGAGACCACCGAATTCGCGCTCGGCGCGGCGGGCGAGGTCTGTGATTAGCTTGATCCAGCCCATGATGCCGGCCTGGACCACTTTTGCCACGGGGCCGTCACCCCAGCTGGCAGCCATTAGCTCCTGCAGCACGCGAACGTATCCCGAGGCTATGTCCTCGTCGAGATAGTCGCAGGCACGGTCCCACTGCTCGGACAGCTTTAGCGCGGAATCTCGAAACAGTGCGTTCTGGCGGTCGAGCAGCTGCGAGTTGAGGTACTCGAACAGCGCCAGCATCATCCCTTGTTTGGAACCGAAATGATAATGGATCTGGCTGAGTGGGACACCAGCCGCCGCAGCAACATCGCGGGTGGACAGCTTGGCGTATCCTTTTTGCCTAAGCACCTTCTTTGCCGACTCCAGCACTACCGTCCTGGTGTCTGCCTTCACGCCGTTTCGCGGCATCCGTGTCCCCAGCTTCCTTGACTACAGCATGTGATATTCGGTCGATCGGCCGAATATCGGGCGCGCCGTGGTCACAGTCAACAAGAGACGGCCTGCTTGACTCCGCGCATCATCGCGCGCATAATTCGGCCGACCGACCGAATTTTAGATCTGACTGTTGTTCAACTCGAAAGCCAGAGAAGGACTGAGTCATGCGCGCAGTAGACAATGACAGACTTGGCGCCCTCGTCGGAAAGATGCTGGGGGACTTGGGCGGGGCCTTTAGTGTGCCGACCGCTGGGATCGGCTTCCGTCTCGGCCTGTTCGACGCATTGCACCGCGACGGCCCCGCGACTGCTTCTGAACTCGCACAGCGAACCGGCCTGACCGAAAGGTGCGTCCGTGAATGGGCCTTTGCACAGGCCGCGAACGGCTACATCACCCTCGACAAGACAGACCAGCGGTTCAGCCTGACACCTGAACAGGCAATGATCTTTGCCGTAAAGGACAGTCCCGTCTACTTGGAAGGCGCTTTCGACCTTGCGGCCGCGATGGTGGAAGGGCGACCGATGGTCGAATCCGCATTCAGAAACGGGAACGGCGTTGCTTGGGGTGAAAGCTCCGGCTGCCTGTTCTGTGCTGTTGGCTCCTTCTTTCGTCCGGGTTATGTCAACAACATCGTGCAGTCTTGGCTACCGGCGCTGGACGGCATGCCCAAGAAGCTCTCCGAGGGTATCAAGGTAGCTGACATCGGATGCGGGGTCGGCTTTTCAACCTTGCTGATGGCGAAGGCGTTCCCGCAGAGCATATTCGTCGGCTACGATTTCCATGCGCCGTCCATTGAGCAGGCCAACGCACACGCCATGGCGCACGGTCTCGCCGACCGCGTCCGCTTCGTGACCGCGCGCGCCAAGGACATCGCTGAGCGAGACTTCGATCTCGTCACCATGTTCGACTGCCTGCACGACATGGGTGATCCCCGCGGCTGCGCAAGGCATGTGCGGGCCCTGCTTAAGCCCGGTGGTTCCTGGATGATCGTAGAGCCGATTGCCGCGGATGATCCGGTCGACAATGTCGGCAATCCGGTCAGCCGTCTCTACTATAATGCATCGACGATGATTTGCGTACCGACCTCGATGGCCCAAGAAGTCGGCGAAGCACTCGGCGCGCAGGCTGGAGAGGCAAAGCTCACTGAGGTGCTGAAGGAAGGTGGCTTCCGTCAGGTCCGTCGCGCCACACAGGGTCCCTTCAATATGGTGCTGGAAGCGAGGCCATGAAAACGTGGCCGGCATCTTGCAGGCGCGCCGCCCGAATTCCTTGATCCGTCCTTTCTGTTGCTAAGTTGGTCAGCTTCCGGTCCGTCTGCGAGCTCGGAGGCGATCCGCTCTTGGGCAGATGCTGACGGCAAAGCCGCTGAATGCGTACGCACCTTAGTAGAGCCGCGCAGCTCTGGCCGCGCTGCTCCGCTTCAGAGCAGATCAATTCCGCACTATCGGGGCCTGGCGAAGTGCGCTCCTGCCGATCTGCTTCAGCCCGTCAACCGACGTCTCGCCCTTGCTGGCAGCTTCGAGGATCATGGAAGGCCACGTGGGTGCGGGCAGAGCTCTCGTAGCGTGACACGCTTTCGCACACCTCGTGGAGGACCGCGCGCAAAAGCGCGGTGGTTTCAGTATCCAACATTGGAGGTCTCCCCAGCGAAAGCAGCATTCTGCCTGAAACCGCCCGGCCGGGGACACGCAAGTTGCGGCCAACGAAGAAATCTGCGGAATGACTGCGAATTGAGCGTGGCACCGCCATTTGGGGGGCTGGGGGGCTACAGGGCGGAGCCACGCAGGCCGTGCATTCGCGCGGACCCGCCACACCAACGGCATCCGGCCGAGCCCGTTCCACTGCCTGAGGTAAAGTCCGCGCGCAGCGAAGGACCTAGGGCTCCGGAGGCCGCAGCGGGCCATCCGCCCACTTGCGGGCATCCGGGTCGTGTAGCGGGTCATCGTTGCAATTGGTGCACACGTACCGCGGTCGCCGTTCCGAAGCTTCGTCGGACACAGCTTTCATCGGCTTGCCGCACCCCGGGCACGCCTTCCGGACCGGATGGAGCATGGCCATCTGTTTTCCCCTGCGATGGCACTCTAATTCAGCCGAGATCGCGAGCTCAAGCTGGCCGATAAAAATTAGGTCGGGTTCACGCACTGTTGCGCGCCGTCTTGACTCCGTCGCGGCACAGCACTCAACTCTGGGCAGTGATGTTGAGGGGTGTGTCATGGAGCAGGAGTTCTACCGAGGTCTGGCCGAAAGGGTCCGAGGTATGGCGGAGGAAGCCGATCCGTTCACCCGGCGTCGTCTCCTAGATCTCGCCAAACGGTATGACAGCAGGGGCGGTCAGCCCTCGGTATCCGGACCGACCCGCGGCCGCTGCCGACGCCTCGCATGACGCCGCCTGCAGCGACTTTCTCTGGGCCCGGCGAGGCGTGACGCCCACACCCGTGTCGTTCTTGATGGTGCCGCACCGCGCACTCGATAGAGCCTGGCGGCCGTCCTGCAGTGCGCGAAGGGATCTGCCGACGGACGCTTCCCCAGGACCAAGCTCGGCTACCCAGCCGGTGGTCCTGGCCTCACCTGCGAGGATTTGATGCCGTGAGCGGGTGCGGCATCGCGTTTCCCCCTGAACGCAATCCTAGCGGCTTGGACGGGGTGTGGAGAGGCGCCCCCCTTTGCACGGGAACGAGCTACCGCGTAGGGCAACCTTCCGGCAGGTTGTCCTCGGCTTTCCCGCGTAGGCGCGTGAGCTCCGACCACGCCAGGGCGGCGGTGATCCATCTCTGCCGTTCTAGCCCATCGGCTTCGGCGGCAAGCTTCATTGCCGCGACGGCCTCGCGCTCGGAGTCGTACGAGGATTCCATGTACCCAAATATAGCTGCAGATCGTAAACGATCACGCACCAGTGGGACCGTAGCAATCCGGGGTCGGCACCATACGCCGGGACTGTGTAGCCGTCCGATACCCCGCCCGATGTGCCCCATTCCTTAGCCCCGCATCCTAAGAAGTGCGATGCGCTCCCGCTCCTCGCTCGTCAATGTCATGATTGCCGCAGACCGCCTGAAGCGTAGATGCGATTGCGCAGGATACGTCCGTTTTCCATTCGAAGTGTCGGATGACGGTCTCGCGGTTGAACGATCCCGCCATGCTGATCAGTTGAAGCGAGCCAACCATTTGCTCGACCCGGTCCGCTCGTCCCAAAGGCAGGAGCAAGCGCTCACAATCGATCGTATGGCCCCCGCTGTTGTAGGTCGAAAACACGTTGTAGATGGCGCAGCCGCTGGACACGCATTGTTCGGCGGCAGCTAGACCGAACTCCTTCAACGCCGGTGGCAGAACCTCTTCCATCGATTTTCCGGCCCAGCTCGAATTGAAGACCTCTCCTACGCTGGCGCCTTGGTAAAGCGCTCGAAACGTGTGCCCGTCTGCCCGGCGCTCAACACTCCAGATGATCAGTTGTTTTGGGTCATGCAGCCGCGCTTCCGGCCTGAACTGATCTAGAGAAGGGAAGCGCAGATTGCCGGCCGTGCGTGCCCAAAACCGGCACATGGCCTGCTGACTGATGGACTTCACATCGGCGAAAGAACCGTCTGTGTATTGCATGGCCCCTCAAACCTACACGTCACAGCGTTAACGAGCCGTAGTTCGACCAGCCTTCAGCGCTAAACAAGCGGCGAAGATGGCTCAGCGGTGGCGCCTTGGCAGGGGCCTGGCTGCGCCACATTCGTAGCGCTCGCGCTCGGCAGCCGCTGCGCGAGCGCCCCTGCAAGACGACTCAACTGCACCGACACTCCCGAAAAGCTCGTGAATTGCTTGTCTTTCAGATATCTCACGCCGAGCGGTCCCGATATTGTGGGGCCTGACGGGACTACCTCAACGGCTCACCACGAGAAGAGATGTTTCAAGACGCATCGGATCTGGCCGCGATGGCCGAGGTACTAGGCCGATCGAGCGACTACCGGGTGCTGCGGCGCCTGGTACCACGGCCAAGGTCGATGCCGGCCTCCGGACAGGAAACGAGAATCGGCATCCTGCTCGACACCGAAACCACCGGCCTCGACCACCGCAAAGACGAAGTCATCGAGCTCGGCATGGTCAAGTTCGCCTACACGCCGGACGGGCGCATCATTGATGTCAGGGACACGTTCTCCGCCTTCAATGAGCCGTCCAAGCCGATCCCGGCCGAGATCACGGCGCTTACCGGCATCACCGACGAAATGGTGGCCGGCCACAGCATCGACGAGGCCGCCGTGAACGCCTTCGTCGATGATTCCGTGGTCCTGGTCATCGCGCACAACAGTGGATTCGATCGGAAGTTTTCCGAACGCTACTGGCCCGTCTTCGAGCGCAAGGCGTGGGCATGTTCCGCGACCGAGGTCCAGTGGCGGCAGCACGGCTTCGATGGAGCGAAGCTCGGCTACCTTCTGAATGGCGCCGGCTATTTTCACCAGGCGCACCGCGCGGTTGACGACTGTCACGCGCTGCTCGAGATCTTGGACTTCGACCTACCAACGACCGGCGCGCCCGCGCTCGCCGTCCTGCTCGAGACCGCACGACAGAAGACCATCCGGATCTGGGCCGAACAGTCGCCGTTCGAACTCAAGGATTCGCTGAAGCGGCGCGGCTATCGCTGGAGCGACGGCACGGACGGTCGGCCAAAGTCCTGGTATGTCGACGTCTGCGAGTCCGCGCTCGACGCGGAGCTCGCATTTCTCCGGTCAGAGATCTATCTCCGCGACGTGGAGCCGCGGCTGCAGACGCTGACCGCTTTCACGCGCTTCTCCAGCCGGATCTGAGGTCGGCAGCTCGGGAAGAAGCCGCCGCCTGCGCATCAGCGCCCGAGACGCTTCTCGACCCGCTTACGGGAATTGCCTACTTTCTTGACCGCCTTCTTGACCGCGGGCGCGGACCGTCCGGTCTTCTTCGCCTCATAGCCGACTTCGTGCTTCTGCCCGCCCGCGACGCGCGCCCGGTCCTGCTTACGTCCTCGCGCAGTCTTCTTCTTCGCGGCTGCCATCAAGTCCTCCTTCTGCGAATCTAATGGCAATGCAACGTTGTAAGGATTCGCAGGTTCCGGAACGGTCCCTCTATCCGAGCGCGACGGCGGGCGGCAACCGGGATGGACCGGCCTGCATCGGCGTAACTCGACAGGTGTATCTAGCCCCTCCTGTCGCGGCTGCTTCGATGCTTTCCAAGAGTGGTCGCGCCAAGCCGAACCAAACGAATGATGTCGTCAAGAGGCAGCACTGTTCGGCATCATGAGGCGAGGACGCAGACCTCGCGCAGTACGCGACGGCGCCAGCTGCCATCTTGTAGTTGCCCTGAGGACCCCTCCACCCAAGCCGACGGGACCGGGCAAACTTGGAACTTCTCGGACCAGCACCTGTTGTGCCGTGCCACTATTGGAGGACGACATGAACAATAAATTTCTTCTTCTGCTGACGGCGGCCTCGCTACTCGCCGGCCCGTCGTTTGCGCAAAAGCCGCCGGCTGCCGATCGGCCCAACAATAATGCGGTCAACAGTTCTGGCCAGAACAATTCCAGCAAGCCGGTTGCAGGCGCCAACAGCTTCACCGAGGGCCAGGCCAAATCCAAGATCGAGGACGCGGGCTACACGAACGTCACATCGCTGAAGAAGGATGACAACGGCGTTTGGCGCGGAAAGGCCAGTAAAGGCGGCGCTTCATCCAATGTGAGCCTGGATTTCCAGGCAACGTGAATGCGGCGAAATAACCTGCGCACCAAAATTGAGAGGGATTCAAGATGACCGTAACGATTTCACGTCTCTACGACAACTATTCCGATGCGCAACGCGCGGTAACGAGCCTGGAGTCTGCGGGCGTGCCGCATTCGGATTTGAGCATCGTCGCGAACAATTCGGACAACTGGTACAGCACCGACAAGAAGGTCGATCGCGATCGCGATGGGGTTGACGATCGGGCGGAAGGCGCGGCTACGGGAGCGGGCCTCGGCGCAGGTCTTGGTGGCGCGGCCGGCTTGCTCGCGGGCCTTGGTTTGTTGGCTATCCCCGGCCTCGGTCCGGTAGTGGCGGCCGGATGGCTCGCGTCCACCGCGCTCGGAGCCGTTGCCGGCGGCGCGACGGGCGGAGTCGTCGGGGCGTTGACGCAGGCTGGCGTATCCGACGAGGAAGCACCACTCTACGCCGAAGGTGTGAGGCGCGGCGGCACGCTGGTTTCGGCTCGTGTGCCGGATGCGGACCGCGCGCGATACGAAGCGATCCTGAACCAGTCCGCCGTCAATCTGCGCGACCGAAGCGCTGCCTGGCAGAAGGCCGGGTGGAAGAGCTACGATCCCTCCGCCAAACCTTACGGGGCGGAGGAGGTCCGCAGAGAACGCCAACTCTACGGCACCCGAATGCGATGAATAACCGCGGCCCGCACACCAGGCGGGCCGCCATTTCTTGCGCAGGATTACCCATTATCGAACTCAGGAGCCGAAAATGAGCCGCGGAATGCCATCGATGACCGCCCTCTTGGGTATGCTCGCAATCGCCGGTTATCAAAATCGGGACAAGCTCGCCGACATGTTTCGCAATGCCACCTCCGGTCAGCCGGCGGGTGCCAAGGATTCCCTGAGCGGCATGCTCGGCAATCTTGGTGGCCTTGTGGGAGGCGGTGGCGTCGGTTCGCTGCTGAATGGCGGGATCGGCGAGTTGCTCGAGCACTTCAAGCAGAACGGACAGGGCGACGCGGCTCAATCCTGGATCAATCAGGGGCCAAACCGCGAAGTCACTCCGCCCGAGCTCCAGCAGGCTATCGGTCCGGACGTTCTTCAAAAACTGGAGCAGCAGACCGGCCTGTCTCAGCAGGAGATCCTCGACCGATTGTCGCGCGAACTTCCGACGGCCGTGGACAAGTACACGCCTGACGGACGTCTCCCGGCGCAATCGGCGGGATAACACCACAGCGATCGAGGGAGAGACATGAGCATCATCTGGACGATCATCATCGGTTTCATCGCAGGCGTTATCGCGAAGTTCATCATGCCTGGCGACAACGAGCCCTCGGGTTTCATCCTAACTGCGATCCTGGGGATAGTGGGTGCGTTCGTTGCGACCTATCTTGGCCAATCACTGGGCTGGTATCGGCCCGGAGAAGGCGCAGGACTAGTGGGGGCAGTGGTAGGCGCCATCATCGTGCTTCTCGTCTACGGTTTTGTGGCCGGTCGCAGCCGCCGGGCCATCTAACCAACGAACGGAACTCTTCGCGTTAGCGGAGAATTCGCCCGGCGCGAAAGGCGATCGGCACGATGAAATGGATGCTCGTTGTCCCTGGTAGGAGGCATGACCCCGGTCAACACCAACCTGGTTTTCGACAAGTTCGCCGATTGCCTTGCCGCCGAGGAGCAGATGCGAACGGACGCTTTCGAGGCCTGGGACCGATGGGCCGCAGCCAACATCGAGCGACGGCGCGAATACTCAAAGGCGCGACCTTCAGGCCAAACGGCTGCTCAGCAATATCGGTACGCGCGTTCCTCATGCCAGCGGCGACCCACGCCGCCTCAGCAGCAGAGCAATCCGACACCTCCTCAAGCCGCGCCCGCGCCGCAGCCAAGTCCGAAAACGTGAGGTCTGACCGTTCGGAGCCGGGCGGTCGCGAACCAATGTTGCTGCTGCTTCGCATCACTTTTCACCGCCGTCGGTAGGCTGAGCTCCGGCTTAGTGTGCCAGCGCGCGAGTGGATGGAAGCTGACCCTTTTGGGTTAGACCCCTTAATGCACCCGAACAGGCCTGGGGCCTCCTCGCTTTGCCGCGCCTGACGCCGAAGGTTCTGCGGCCCATCACCTCTGTCGTCCAAACTTTAGCAATTTTTGCATATCTTTTTCACGGTCTGGTCGACTTTGCTGTTCTCCTGATCGATCTTGGCGTCACTATCGTGTTGATCAGTCGTCGTCGGCCGACCGATGCCGCCCGCGGCGGCCCCTTGGTTATTGGCAGCAGGCGTTCCGGATGAAGCTGCGGTTCCGGCAGCATTGGTGCCGGGGCTTGCGGCATTCGCGCTGTTTCCATTGACCGCTCCCTGATTGAGCCCGGATTGAGGAGCAGGAGTACCATTGGCGATACCGGTTATCGCATTGGTGGTGCCGGTGGTTGGATTGGTATTTGCATTCGGGACAGTAGCCGACGGGCTTGCCGTCCCGCCCGAGTTCGCGGCGCCTGCGCCTCCTGTACCAGACGGAGATGCTGCAGTCGAACCCCCTGCACCTGCAGACGACGACGCACCGCCAGCGCTTCCACCGGCAGATCCGCCGGCACCACCGCCGCCGCCTCCGCCACCCCCACCTTGCGCAAATGCTGCACAAGGGATGACGAGAGCTAAGACAACTGCAATGCCAAAGCGTTTCATTGCGCGACTCCTTTAGCGAAGAAGCCACGCTGCTGCGTTTCGTTCCTAGGCGTTGGGTCGAGCCGATGCTTTGGGGCGCCCTTCCAGCAGGGCCAGGCCAGTAACCGAACCATAGGGGAGACCGAGCGTTATCGACATTATGTCAGACGCTTTCGACTACTTTCGGGCTTACGCTGTCCGAGCTCTATGCAAGGCCCGATCCATGCCGCACGGCAGGATGAAGCATCTGCAGCTGCTGGCCGGGCGGATCTATAATCTTCTCAAGAAAGAGGCCGCTTACGGCCCGAATGCGCAGCACCTTGAAGACTTCCGGGCAGCCCAGAGGCTGGAGAGGTCTCTCGACCGTCCGCCTGGCCAAGGCTCGGGCGCTGGGACTTGCTTTAGTCCGCCGAGGTCGCAGGACGCGGGACGGGAGGCTTGTTGAATGCCTTCCCTCGACACCCGTGGTGTAGCAAACCTGCTGCGGGAATATGCGCAGCGCACCGCCTTGCGCGGCGGCAACCCCTACCGGGCAAAAGCCTATTCCCGGGCCGCCGACAGCCTGGCAGCCCTTGCCGTCCCTCTGCATGTGCTGATCGCTGAAGACCGGCTCAAGGAAATCCCCGGCGTCGGCGAGGCGATCGCCGACATTATCGCCAAGCTTCACAAGACGGGCTCTCATCCGACCCTGGAAAAGCTCCGGAAGGAGATACCCGAGGGCGTGCTCGAGATGCTTTCTGTGCCCGGTCTCCGCCCCGAGAAGGTGCTGCGGCTTTACAAGGATCTCGGTATCACCTCGCTCGCCGAGTTGGAGGCCGCCGCCAAGGACGATCGCATCAAGAAGGCCAAGGGACTGGGCGCCGCGCTGCAGACCAAGATCCTCCAGAACCTGGCCATCGCGAAAAGCGGAGAAGGTCGGCTCCACCTGCACCGTGCCGCCGTCCTGCTGGCACATGCCAAGGATTCGATCAGAAAGTCCCAGCCCGAGCTCAAGCGCGTCACGATCGCCGGCGACTTCCGTCGCGGCTGCGAACTCGTCGGCGATCTCACCATCGTTGCGGAAGCACCGGAGGCCGCCAAGGAACCGAAGCCGTCGGCGGCGGACGGACTGCAAATCCGCTTGTCCGACCGCAATCGCTTCGGCGCCGCCCTTCTTTTCGGCACCGGCTCAGCCGCTCACATCGAGAGGCTCCAGGCTTTGGCCGCGGAGAAAGGAATGCGGCTGGAGAGCGACGGGCTGCACAAGGGTCGCACCCTGATCGCCGGCGACGAGGCCCAGATCTATAGTGCCCTCGGCCTGCCGTTCATCGATCCTGAACTCCGTGAGGGCCGCGGCGAGGTCGAGCTGGCGCTGAAGGGCAAGTTGCCGAAGCTCGTCACTGACAAGGACCTGCGCGGAATCCTTCACTGCCACACCGATGCCTCCGACGGCACGGAGACCTTGGAGACGATGGCCAAGGCGACGCGCCAGCGCGGCTTCGAGTATTTCGGGGTCGCCGACCACTCCAAGTCCGCGCACTACGCCGGCGGTCTCTCGGAGGAAAAGATCGCGCAGCAGCACCGGGACGCGGACCGGTTGAACAAGCGCTTCGGCAAGGATTTCCGGATCCTGAAAGGCATCGAGTCCGACATTCTGGCCGACGGCTCGC
Organism: Bradyrhizobium sp. WU425; assembly: GCF_021052305.1. Taxonomy (NCBI): domain Bacteria; kingdom Pseudomonadati; phylum Pseudomonadota; class Alphaproteobacteria; order Hyphomicrobiales; family Nitrobacteraceae; genus Bradyrhizobium; species Bradyrhizobium sp. WU425. The sequence continues at coordinate 3,037,589 of NZ_CP088089.1, forward strand.
TGGACTATGCAGACGACGTGCTGCAGCGCTTCGACTTTGTGGTCGCGAGCATCCACGGCCATTTCAAACTCGACCGCAAGGCGCAGACGCAGCGCCTGCTTCGGGCCATCTCCGATCCTCACACCACCATCATCGGCCACATGACCGGGCGCCAGCTGCAGCGGCGACCAGGCTACGAGATCGATGTCGACAAGGTGCTGCGCGCCTGTGCCAAGCATGACGTCGTGGTGGAGATCAACGCCCATCCATGGCGCCTCGACCTGGATTGGCGCTGGCACCAGGCCGCCCTTGAGTTCGGCTGCTTGATGAGCATCAATCCGGACGCGCACTCGATCCCCGAGCTCGACCACATGCACTGGGGCGTCGAGATCGCTCGGAAGGGCGGTGTCCCCGCCGACCGGGTCCTGAACGCGATGGCTCTTCCGGAGATCACGCGCTACCTCCGCCAGAAGCGGCGCTCGTTCGCCCGGGCGGCCTGATGCAGCAAGGGCACGGCTTCTCGCTGGAGGGCACCGTGGTCGCAGTTGCCGCCGATCGCGATCACCACTTCAGCAAACCGCCGCAGGACCGGATCATGCTGGTGGAAGGCCATGGCGTCGAAGGCGACGCCCACGCCGGCGCGTTCGTCAAGCACCGGTATCTCGCCCGCCGGCAGCCGCGCCTACCCAATCTCCGGCAGGTGCACCTCATCCCGGCCGAGCTCTTTGCATCCCTTTCGGATGCCGGCTTCACGGTCGCAGCGGGGGACCTGGGCGAGAATATCACCACTGCCGGTCTGGACCTTGAGCGGATGCCTCTCCGGACGCTCATCGAGCTTGGACCAACGGCGATCGTGGAGCTGACCGGCCTCCGGACGCCTTGCGCTCTGATCGACCGCTTCCAGCCCGGCCTTAAGCAACAGGTGCTCTCGTCGGCGGAAACGGGCCCTCCGTTCAAATCTGGGGTGCTGGGCGTGGTACGGGCCGGCGGGATGGTCGCGGCTGGTGATACCGCGCGGGCTCGCCCTCCGTCCTCCTCGTTTCGGCCTCTGCCGGCCGTGTAGAAAGATGTCAATCGGCGTTCGACTGGGACCCCCTATCGGCATCCAAAAGGGGCTCTGACGCATATTCGATGATCGTGATTGTGTTTATGGCGCGCCAATCAGCCTAGCCTGAAGGAGATCGAGCTTAGCGCGCCCGTACATTTGCCGTTTGACCAGCTTGAGCTTGGTGATCTGAGCTTCCACTTGGCCATTGGACCATGGTTGCGTGATAGCCGCGTGCACCGCGCCCTTATCGTTGGCAATGCCATTCGCGAACGAGGCAATGAGGCTCCGCTTGGAGTCATCAATCCAAGGTTCGAGCTCCATCTCGGCCTTCTTTCGGATCATCGCGTGGAAGCGGCCAACGAGAGCTTGGGCATCGGCCAGCATAGGAACGTTTTGTTCGATGACCGCAAGCGTGACGGTCTCGGCTTTGGTTAGGTGGTCGCGCTTCGTCGTCATCAGCTGCGCTATCGTCCTGGCGGCGGGGACCTTCTGCAATTGTTGATGGCTGATAGTCTCGGCACGTCGCCGTCGCGTCGCCCATTCCGCCACGACGCGCAGCGATCCCTTGAAGCCTTGTCCCTTCAAGCGGCGCCAGAGCTCGGCACCGTTGCGACAGCCGACTGACCACTGCGCGTCCACGAACGGCAGATGCCCGTCCAGGGTGCTTTGACGGGTGCGGAACATATCCGTACCGCCGCCGCGGCTAATTTGGCGAACCAGATTGCGACTATGTCCTGTGCGGCGGACGATCTCCTTGAGCGACACACCGTCGCTGACGAGAGCCGTAATTACGGCATGGCTGTCCTGCCGCCGCAAATAGCCCTGATAGCGCAGCTTTTCCGCACAGGTCAGCAATTCCGGGTTGATCGTCGTCGCTCCAATTGCGGTTCGGATTCTGTTCATGGAGCGGCGCACCGCATCAAGGAAGGCCGCGCTCGCATTTTCCATCAGATGCCAGCGGTCGGCGACTTGGATGGCGCTCGGCAGCGCCTTGGCTGCTGCCTCGCCGTATCCACCACCGCGATCTCGCGACACAATGTTGATCGCTGGGTGCTTCGATAGCCACGCCCGAACGGTCGCAGTTTCCCTGTCGGGCAGCAGGGTAACGATCCCCCGGCGCTCCAAATCGCACACGATCGTCCCGTATCGATGATTTCTCCGGAACGCCCAGTCATCGATGCCCACAACAAGCAATGGATCTGTCGGCATCGCCGTCCGCCGGCGGACCACCCGCAGCAAGGTATCGTTGCTGACGGGCAGCATGAGCCGCTTGGCGAAGCTTGCCGCCGGCCGGCCGCCGAGCGCCAACCCCAAGTGATGGACGATGTATTCCAACCGTGCCGTCCGGCGCCGTCGAAGCGGGACGATGTCTTCTCCAAACCGCTCCGCGAAGATCCGCCGGCGGCAATGCAGCACCTCACATGTGAAGCGCCGCGTGAGCAATCGGAGGCGCACCCTTCTGCCCGCTGACGGCAAATCAGCCACGTGCCGGATGTATCGGCTATGGATTCGGCGCGACGCTGTCACGCACAAAGGGCATTGGGCCTCCGCAGCCTCTGACCGAACAGCCAGAATAACCGAATCCATTGAGTCACTTACACCATCAAACACCAAACCACTCGGTACTAGCGATGAGATTTGAAAGCCCGTCCGCATGGAGCTGATTCTCCGTTTGAGAACCACAGTCGCCCGGCAAACTTCATCGGAAATGAGTCAGCCCCCGATTGGATGCCGATCACCCCGAAAACGGGGTCCTTATTCCATGCCGAAACACAACGTGTCGCGGGTATTTCCGTTCTACTTCCGATTTTGTTGCAAAAACAGGACGCGACTGTGCAAGCGCGCATCCCGAGCGAGCGCCTAGCGATCCGCGGCGCTCTACCCACGCTCCGCATGTGCGCCGGCTTTCGAAAACCCTGAATTCGCTGGATAGCTGATTACGCCCGACGGACAAATGGCCGATTGACGAGCTGAATTCGTTAAGAAGATCAGATTTTGAGTCGCTTGGCAGGCTGCGGATCTGACGCCTGCAGCACAAGGGTGGGCACCATGCCCGGTATCGGTGTGGCGCTTACTTCCCTACTGCTGGCTGGCCCGGGGCCCGCTGTAGAGGCGGGCGGGGCTTGGCTAAACCAGTGGTGCCGGAGGTAGGCTCGCCATGAGCTGTGGTGGTCTGGACCCGCTCAAACGTCGTGAGGAATGCCGCGATGGACGCCACTATCACGGCAATCGCGAACAACAGGATCACAGGGCCGGGTTTCCGCTCAGTACTCATGAGCAACTCCACAGACGGCCTGGCAGCTGAGCAGCCCCCAACTAAGCTCCGCAGCGGCGTCTTAGCTTTCGCTCGAGAGCTTCGGGCCGAGTGCTCTCCAAATATCGTCGTGAGCTTGCACAGCGCGGAGGATAAACCGGTTCAGATATTTGTCGATAAAATCGGGCCGTTGGTTCAGATCTCTTGCCTTAGGTAAGCGCGGGTGCTCCCCGCGAAGCGTCATGCCAATGGTGGGCGGCTGTTGGACCCAATGTTCTTAGCGCCATGAGGAAACATGCGTTAGGTTTGAAAAAACCCACGCCATGGCGAGGCAACCCAGGTCGCCCTCCAGGCCGAGGTCAGCCCTCATTTCAAGCGCATCCCGAAGCCTACAGCCAGGACTTCCAGTCGGTCTGACTGGCCACTTGCTACCATTCGGGATCGTCGAGGCTGCCATACTCCCGCACGATGTACTCCCGCGTGAAGCGCTCGACCGGGCTCCAGTGCTCGCGAATGACGATTGTCGGCGTCGGGGGCCTCCAATAGTCGGGATGGATGACTATTGTCGGAGACGGCGGGTAGACATAGGGCGTATGAACACGCCAGCAAACCTCTCCCCTACACGCAATAGCGGCGGAGGCGTCCGTGCTGGAGAGCGCAAGAAGACCGGCAGCAACGCTCGCGGCTAGAAGAGCGTTCCTGCCCAATGACCGGTTCAGCTCGTTCATGTTTCCCTCCTCAGTGACAGCGTTTCTTCTTCGCTGTCTCAAAACAAACCCCGCCAGAAACCGCTTAGTTTCAAGCTTCGAAGATTAAAACTCGCCTGTCTTCGAAGGCACCCATCAAGTCTCGCAACCATCTGGCATGATTTCATTCCCTTCCATCTACATCGCGAAGTGAGCGGTGGGCTGCAGCCTGGCAGGCCGGCCGCTCTTATCCCTCGGCAGCTGTTCGTTATCCACCGCTGCCTTATTCGTGCGGAGCGCATCGGCTGTTAAGGGTTGATTTAGTTCCCGGCATGATCATTGGCGACCGCAAAGGGGCCTGAGCAGGCAATTGCACCATGCGAATACCTTGGAGAGGACCGTGACCGTCGCGGATCAGGGCAGTGGCGAGGTCGCGACACAGCCCGTCACTCTCGATCACCTTGATTTATCGACCTCTACTCGAGCCGAGGTCCTGGCGCTACTGGCGCCAAGCGGTCACTCAATACCCACTACTTGCTTCGTCGTGGCCGCCTTGGCGGGAGGCTTCGGATTGGGCTGGGCTGGTGCGTGGTACGGTCCTGCAGCTATCTCGGCTCTCAACCCAGCTGCTCAAACGGCTTCGCGTCGCATGCCGGATCCAAGGGCAGGAGGTAAGTCCGAAAGCGCCCGGAAGATTGGGTCAGTGTCAGCCTCGCGAACAGCGCCTGGTTTGGGGCAACCCTCCACAGTCATCGCGAGCGTTGCTCCGAAGCCTCTGGCCAAAGCGTCGAGTGGGGCGCAAACGGCGGAAACTTTGAATCCAGCTTCTTCCGCTGTCGACACAGAGGTGTCTGTGACTGGCTCGCTTGCGCCTGAGGGGCCGCTGCTGTCGATCCCCGAGACAAGACCAACGACCATTGCAGGTTGGGCTGTGCTTGACGTTCGCGGCGGAACGGCGGTGCTTGAAGGGCCCGATGGGGTTCGAATGGCAGCACGGGGCGATGTGGTCCCCGGCGTCGGGCGGATCGACTCTATCGTGCGCTGGGGCAATCGCTGGATAGTTGCGACTGCGAGCGGATTGATTGCGACGCCGTAAGAGGCGCGCATAGTGTTACGAAAAAGCGCGCAAGCCTATCAAGGAGACAAGCGGGCACGGAGAAGATAGGCCGTCATCCTGTCGCGCGAATCCGCACAACTCTCAACTGCCAAGAGAGGTCTGGCGAGACCTCCTCGTGTAACCATCGTATAGGCCGCTGGCTAGAACTTTCCCGCTGCAGGCCGAGACGCCATGGTCGGAGTCAATTTAATTGTCTGCGACAAATTGAATGCCGTTCTCCACTGCCAAGGCAGCTAGCGTGTCTCTCCCGGGGGCGCAGGGTCAGTCAGCGATCCGTTGGGGCCAACAAGACAAGGTAGGCTCGTCGGCGGGAACGCGATCTTTTGTCAATTTCTCGATTATTATCTTTATTATCCAATTATAATGCCATATATTAAATCACGTTTAATTAAGACATTTAATTTGGGCCTCATTTTAGCTCTGACACTAGGAAATTCGTACGCATACGACGAAGGCCGCCTGATTGACGCATGCGCGCGAGCGCGACGAGCTCTATGAAGGGCGTTGCGTGAAGATCAGGCAGCCTGCTGATCGGCGGGAGTGTCGCCTTGGCGGAGGAGCTTCCATTCCCAGGGCAGCAGTTCGTGCAGACTCGATACGGGAAGATCGGCGATACGGGCGACGATATCGGCGAGCCAGGCCTTGGGATCGACATCGTTGAGACGACAGGTGGTGATCATCGTCAGCATGATGGCGGCGCGGTCGGCACCGCGCAGGCTGCCGGCGAAGGTCCAATTGCGCCTTCCCAGGGCGATGCCTCTCAATGCGCGCTCAGCACAATTGTTGGTCAAGCAGATCCTGCCATCATCGAGAAAGCGGGCGAAGTCGTCCCAGCGCCTGAGCATGTAATTCATGGGCTTCAGGACCTCGGAGGAGCGCGAGAGGGGTTCGCGCTCGAGGAGCAGCCAGGCATGCATGTCCTCGAGAAGCGGCTTGCTCTTTTCCTGGCGCACGGCGCACCGCTCGTCGGCGCCGCAGCCGTTGATGGTGCGCTCGATCTCGAACAAAGCGTCGAGGCGTCTGACCGCCTCCAACGCGATCGGCGAGACCGGTTTGCCCCTGTGGCCTTCCCGGGCGTTCTTCTCGATGTCGGCCAGCTCGAAGAAGCCCCGCCGCGCATGGGCGAAGCAAAACGCCGGCGTAATCGGCAGCACCTTCTTCTGCGGATCGAACAACGGCTCGAAGCCGTTGTAGCAATCAGCTTGCAGGATACCGGCGAAGGCGGCCAGATGCTTCTGTGGATGCTCGCCTCGACGGTCGCTCGAGGCGTAATAGACCGCCGCCGGTGGCGCTGGCCCGGCGAAGGGCCGGTCATCCCGCACATATGTCCAGATCCGACCGGTCTTGCACTTGCCCTTCGCCAGGATGCGGATGGTGGTGTCGTCGCCATGCAGGCGCTCGGCAGCAAGCACATGGCGTTCGATCAAGTGGAAGAGCGGCATGACGGCGAAGGTCCCGTGGCCGACCTGGTCGGCCAGCGTCGACAATGGCAGGTCGATCCCCTCGGCCTTAAAGCGCGCACTCTGGCGATTGAGCGGGATGTGCATGCCGAACTTGTCGAACAGAATCGTCGCCAGCAATTGTGGGCCGATGAAGCCGCGCGGCGTCGCGTGGAACGGCGCCGGCGGCTGGCTGATCTTCTCGCAATCGCGGCAGGTGAACTTCTCGCGCACTGTCTCGATGACCTTGAAGCGGCGCGGGATCTCCTCCAGCGTCTTGGTCACATCCTCGCCGATCTTCGCGAGCCGCGATCCGCCGCAGCAGGCGCAGCTCGTCGGAGCCTCGATAACGATGCGCTCGTGTTCGATGTCGTCCGGCCAGGGCTTGCGTACCGGCCGCTTGCGCGTGAAGGCGCGCACGCTCTGGGTCTTCGCCGCCGCGGCCTGAGCCGCAAGCTCATCCTCGCTCGCCGTGGTGGCGAGTTCTTCGAGTTCCAATTCCAATTGTTCGATCAGACGCGCCGTGCGCTCGGAGCGCTGCCCGTACAGTTCGCGCTTGAGCTTCTCGATCCGCAGCTCGAGATGCGCGATCAGCGCCGCGTTGTCCGACAGCTCCGCCCGCGCACTGGCAGCCACCGCCTCGGCGAGCAGCCGCGCCTCACGCTCGCCCTGCAGCGCCGCCAGGGCACTCACAAGGTCCGATGGAAGTTCGTCCGGCTTCGATATCATGAAGCCATTGAATCAGATCAAGCAGCAGATTCAAACCCAAAACGGCTATCCGATCCGCGTCGGACGCTGGGCTTCTTGCGGGTTGCGCCAATCGATTCCGGACAACAGGTAGCTCATCTGCGCCGGAGAGATCGTCACTGCTTCGCCGGCAACCGAAGGCCAGATGAACCGCCCTCTCTCCAGTCTTTTGGTGAACAGGCATGCTCCCTGGCCATCGTGCCAGATCACCTTCACAAGATCGCTTCGGCGACCGCGGAAGACAAACAGATGACCGCTGAGCGGGTCCTTGCGCAGCACCTCCTGCACCTGGAGTGCCAGCGTCGGAAAGCCTCGCCGCATGTCCGTGTAGCCTGTCGCAAGCCACACGCGCGCGCCCGTCGGAACCGGGATCATCGGCGCACCAGAGCCTCGAGAACCCGACGCAGGGCGTCTCCATCAACGTCGCCGTCGACCCGAATGCGGTGCCCGCTACCAAGGTCGATCTCGATGATGCCATGGCTCTTCCGTCGACGCGCCGCCGTCGTCGTCAATGGCGCTTCGGCCACCGCCCGCGGCGGCACAGACGACCCAATCTCGACCGGCACGAACGGCGCTATACTCGCTTCAGCGTGCTTGCAAAGCTCTTTGCGCCACCTAAACAGCTGGCTCACATGAAGGCCAGCCATGCGAGCCACCTCGGAAACGCAGGCTCCGGGCTCGAGCGATGCTGCAACAAGCCGTTCCTTCTCATCCTGCGACCACCGGCGCCGCCGCTCGACCGACGTGATCACCTCCGCCCTCGAAATCGTCATAGCGCTTCTCCTAGGATTACCCCTAGGACCTGCAGCGTTCCCGTCCGTCAAACAAGGCGGCCCTCAACGCAGGAATACGGAAATTCCTGCAAGGAACCGCGTGCATTTGAGGAGAGGACAATGCCTCAACGTGACATCAGGCTCCCGACCGAAAGCGACATAGGCAAACTTGAAACGATGGTCGTGAAAGTGCCCAGCGCAGAGATTGCTGCTCAATTCGGTCGAAGGCCCGCAGCACCGCCGGTTGAGTTTCTAAAACTGTTATTGACGAAGCCGGAAAAGTTAAAGCGCAACCATTCTGGTCCGGACCCTGGCCCCTCAGGTTTTGATTGGCCCAATGATTAGAGCTGCGAAAAGAACGGAATCGGCGGATCGCCGGAGAGGCGCGTCTGGGGCGCCGGTCGGCTCGAAGCAGCGCGCACGGATCGATTTCACAGCGGCAGCAGCACTAAAAAAATGGCCTTCAATTGGAAACCAACGCGCAGCGGCATCGCTTGGTCCTTATCTTGTAATCGAGGGCACTTTAGACGCATGCATCCGGGGTTTCTTCGCGAAGCCCGCCAGCCAGCGTCATCTCTACGAAATACATACTGCCCCGCAAACGCAAGTTATTACCGCCGTACTGGGCCCAGAACAGATAGCCGAGATCGCTCGGCTGCGGGAATTTCCTTAAGGCAAGCAAGCCCCTGCCGCTGCCGCAAGGGCGTTGAAAGTGGGTTGGCTTATGTGAACCAACTCTTCGGTGACACTGGAAGGCACGCACCATCGCCGCCGAATCATTACCGATGCGTGATTTGCGCTCCTCGGACCTTGGAGGACACTATGGATGAGAAGAACCCTCGTTTGAAACAAGTTGCAAGACTGGGTTTGATCAGCTTCGGCCATTCGAAGGCAGATTGCACCATTCGCAGCATATCTGCGTTCGGCGCAGCCCTCGATCTTGCTGCAGATGAAAAAATTCCCGACGAATTTGCGCTGACTGTCATTCCCGACGGTGACCGGCGCCGCTGCGCAGTTGTCTGGCGTAAAGAGAAACGAGTTGCTGTCGCGTTCTATTAATTAATGCGTCACTCAATTACGGGCCGGAATGCCGATCCCGATCATCTAGGCAGTGTACCCAGCTGTGGACGCCCCCGAGATGCAAGCGATTTTTGAAGAAGATCGGCGTAGTCGGATGCTGCCATCTGTCCGGCCTCTGATGGTGCAGCGATGAAGCTGCGGGCCCGTATGGGAGTTCGCAGACCGGAACCAAATCATATGCGCCCGATTCCCAGAGTCTTCACTACGCTTGCTCGTCGCGATCTTGGCGGATCAGTTCTGGGCACCGAGAGAGCTAACGGACTGCTTGGAAGCCATAGCGCAAGCGAAGCCGCCTTTGCGTAAAGACCATCGATATCAGCGGCTAGCTGACTACGCCCGACGCCGTGGGCATTAGCAGTTTTCAGACTTACGCGCTGGTGCGTTTATCGGCTCGGACCTCAAGCCCCGGCCGTTTGCGGAAAGGCGGGTAAACAGGGTCTTCCGCTCCTTGGCTCGCTTCATCGTTCGGACCGGCTTGCCAGTTCCGAAAGCCCAGCGCCGGCAGTCCTAGTTCGCGATACAGCTCACCTTGAGGTGCGCGCTGACCGGCTAATCGTGGGCTACACCCTATGGTAAACTATATGTGTGCCCTAGATTGATACCGCGATCGTCGGTGGATCAAGCTTTGCGGTATCAAAAGGAGGCACCGTGAGGCTCCTTTCGCGCTATTATAAGGTGCACGCTGGCTCTGATTTGATACCGCGCCGGGATATATTGATACCGCGTTTTAGTTTTCTCTGCCCCAGCTCATAAATTGTTTGCCCGCCAGCTCGCCCGTGACGTCGCAGCCCCAGAACGTAAGTTTCCACTCGCTGGCATGAGGGAGCTTGCGATTGAACCCGCCTTTGGTCGCGCACTCAATGAATCCGCGGTCCTGAAGCTCAACAAATGCCCGGGATGCCGTTCCGCGGGCAATATTGCAGCGCTCAGAAGCACGTCGGACTGAAAGCCCAATTCGTCCGTTGTTAAATCCGTCGTATGCTCGCGCGATTTCGATCAGCACCGCCCGCGCCGGGCATGTCAGCGACAAATAAACCGGAGAGTCGAGCAGCCAGCGATACAAACGCACGTGGGGTGCATCAAGTCGCTTGTTACGCCTGCGGCATCGCATCACGCGCCTCCTGCCTCAGAATGCGGTCCGTGATTGTTCGCGAGTTCAGGCGTACCTGAAGGGCCCGGCGGGGCTGAAACCGCACCAGTGCCGTTCTGTGGGTCAGCAATGGGCATCAGGACGGCCCGCCGATGATTTCCAGCACAGTTACGCTACTGCGCAACATGTAACGCGCGTGAAACCCAGCAAAGGGAGCACTGTGCGCGTCCTGCAGTGTGTCGATGACGGCGCCGAGCTTGCGACACACGCCGGCTTCCGAGTGCATCGGCAAGTCACCGCCCGGCGTCGGCCGCGACACAACCGGAGATTTCGTAGTCATTGGCTGGCCGATATGCGAAGCTAAGACATATTTCGCGTCTCGGAGGAGAAACCCGATGCGCCTTGTATTGCCTTATCTAGGAATTGGTCTCTGCGCGTCGCTAGCGGCGTGGATGTCGGTGATGTTGTTTTATTGAACTCAGTCCGCCCAAGCGCGTCGACTGGGCGCCCCTTAATGATCTAGGTGTGAGGGTCGTTTCCGTGCGGCTTTTGCAGAATTTCGGCATGTGTCCATGCGCTTCACGATCGCGTAGGGATGGGCGCTCGGACGGATCGCGGCCAAGCTTGGATTGCAGCTCGACGAGGTCGATGAAGACGTCAGCCTGGCGGCGCAATTCGTCGGCGATCAACGATTAATGAGCTAATTTGTCCCTGCGCGGCTGGTCACGCGAGCTGCCGCATCATCAATTCGAATCACGCATTTACAATTGCGACGTATGTAACGTGCAGGGTTATTGGTGTTTTTGAACCGTCCAGAATGACACGGAGACTCTTGGGATGATACCCAGGACCAATCACCGTTCCGTTCTTGCCGCACAACCGCGGCCCCGCTGAGGGATTTACCTCGATGCGATAGCCAATCATAAATTGGCCTTTATTGACAGAGGCTCTTGCATCGCTGGCGCCTGCACCAAATTCCGGGATTGGCCCGACCTGCGTCCGCGGGTCCACCTTGGGCTGGGTCAATACCGACTAGGCCACGGCGTTGGTCGCAGGAGCAGCTTCTTAGCCGTTCCTGCGACCTCCACTTTGAGGCTCCGGCGCTCTGATCCGCAATTGGATTGGCAGCCGGGAGCATGGGGCTGGAAACTTAAGCCTGCCATGTTCGCCCCGTGGCGAAAATTCGTAGCGAGGCAGACTCCGGTAGTTATACCGACTCCATTTTCGGAACGGGGTGTTCTACTGTGAGAACACCGGCGCGATTTAAATACCAACCAATTTCAAGTTGCCCGGGAATGCCGCAGTGGGGCTGGAACCACGCTGCGGCTTTTCCCATGGGCCGACCTTCATTTCGAGGCTTTTTTTGGCAGCTTTCCATCCGAACTCGCTGAGGTTGTGACTGGAAATGCGCCGACTCTGAGCGCATGGTAGGCAGATGCAGGTGCAATGCCCAAAATGCAAGGTGATCGTCGCCATTGGCAAAGCTAAGTGGTTCTTCGACGGCGGCGAATGTAGGGAGCTTCGCGGTACCGTCGCGGGCGATGCTAAGGAATATGAAAAGTGCTCGCTCATCGAAGCTGTGTCGACCGTCAGGAAGAATGCCGCCACCTAAGCGAGCGCCTTAGCGTCCCATGTCGCCCGTGAGCAAGAGCGAACCTCCCAAAAACCAGCCAAAGCGCGGATGCTCCCAGCTGCGTGGTTTCGCCAAGAGACGGCCCCGGCTTTGGGGAGACCTGGGGTTAAGGGGCCGGGGCCGCTCCGCCAGCTCAGGGCGCCGAGCCAGCGCGGATTCATGCCGAATGTGCCCGGCCCGTTCCTTACGGAGCGCCATGAGGTCATTCCCAGGTGCCAACAGCCGCACGTATGTTCCACTCTCATGCAGCTCTAGCCATCCCTTCTCGATGGCGCACCTGATGCCGGCGCCGAACTCCGGGCCGCTTCCCTTGAGCGTGGAGACGAAGGGATAGTTGATCTTCTCAATGTGGATGCGCCCATCCTGGACCGGCTCGATGCTGGCGGCGAGCTCGATCAGCTCGCGGGCTGCGGCTTGTGGATCGGCAAAAGGGCGTTCGGTGACGTGCTTCATCGCTGGAATCAAAACCTCACGTCCCTGCTTGGCCTGACTTGCCCGCGACTGTCATGCCAGTTCGGGACGATATGCACAGATCCTGCCGCGCCGCATCTTGAGCAGACCAGGCGCAAGCCGACGCGGGACCCACGGCTGATCTGGGAGAGTGCGTCGAGTCGCACGCCGACCCTGCGATGGCAGGGGCCGTTCAAGCACTGGATGCTGCAGGTCGCGGCCCGTCAGCCAACGATTCCGCGGGGCTGCCGGGCGGATAATGACCGGACCATATGTTGTATCGGCGAGTGCGCACGCCGCCATCAAGCGGCATCGTAAGTACATCGCAAATTATCGATTCCTGGTAGGTCCGGCCGTGCTCCTGCCACCGGCTGTCGTGGGTGAGGAAGCGCCGTGGACATTGGGAGATTTACGATCGAGTTCCTGCTGGCGGTGGTGGTGATCTGCAAGGCAGCCGCTAACGTATGAAGAATATGGATCGCGAACGCGAGAAAGAAGCACTTAGAGGTAAATTGTCGTATTGGGAATCAGCACGCACAATTCCCGTGACGATAGTGGCTTCAATGTTAATCGGGTCACCGCCGTGGGGCTCTGCGGCTTTTTCCAAGTGAAGGAAAGTGCGATTTTGTCGTCGATTGGGCTATCGATCCGACCTGGGGCCCTGACTCCGTTGCCGCAAACCAAGCTTTATACCCTGACGGCACGCATCCATCTCAGGGCGGACAAAGCAACATGGAGGCAAATTACTTTCGACCTACGCTCAATTCCCTCTTTCCCTCAGTTGATTCATCGTAGAATTCGGTCTCATTCGCGAGACCTGCAGGCTGTAATCGACTTCAACATTTCCCGAGGGCGCTGGGCGAACGAACTCAAGTGTTCTGATGGAACTTTATAGCCCCATGATCTTTGCGTTAGGCGCCGAAGTGAATAGGCAAACGATGCTCCGCTGGCTTAGCTCAGATCATCAAAAGATCCGAAGCGATCGAAAGCAGCTTGAAGTGAGGGCTCGCCGCCTGCTGCAGAGTTACCTGACGGCGAATGAGTGGCAAAAGCGCCAATACTATCAGGCAATCGCCGGCGCGGCTTCTGCATGTCAGCCTGGTATTGATGATCCGAGCTTAAGTAACGAGAAGCTTGCTGAACTAGCCGCTCAGGCGGCGACAAAAGTCGTCCAAGTACGTGATCGGAAAGCCAAGGATGCGCACGACCATTCAGCTGTACTGATCACGGATGCATACGCAACCGTTGCAATCGCCTATCGACGAGCGGCTTCAGCCTACACTGCTGACAAGGAAATGGAGCAGCTGGGCACCGCCGCAGTACACCTGGTCACGATAGCGAATTCATTTATGAATGCGGAATCGGAGCGATCACCGACAGAAATGTGAATGTGGCTTCGGCCAAGCCAACGTCCCTCTTCGCTCTGGCGTATACCTTGCGCAAACCCTTTCTCCTAAGCTGGCCGTAAGGCATTGTTTGTACCGTCGTCACCAACAAGAAAAGGTGGGCGGCATGTCGATTGCATTTCGGATCGTTGTTCTCTTGTTCTCTGCTTACGCCGGTTGGGAAACCCCAGGCATTCAATTCGCGAATTGCGAGAACCTCAGCAACAAGGGCGTTCTCCAACCGGATAAGTAAGGAATGAACAATACAACCCTTCACCTTGAACGTCCGCAACCAAGCCAAGTCGGCGTGCTGACGTCGCGCCGGCCACCGGTTATGCGATTCTCGTCGATGGTCGTTTCAAGACCGAATTTCTTGATCAGGACGCCGCGACTAAAGCGGCCCTTGAACTGTTGGCTAAGTATCCGATGCTGAAGATCGAGATCTACGATGCAGCATCGAAGTCACGGACGCCGGCGAAATAGCCGCTGCGTCGCAACATGCGTGATAACCATGTCTTCTGTTTTAATCTACCTTTAGCTTTTTGCTAACAATCGAGGTCGCAAGGTCGTCGCCAAACGGAGGCGGCTGTGCCTTTGATGAAATATTTCGGATTTGTCGGCAGCGCTCTCGTCCTGTTGCTGATCGCAATCAGCTGGTGCTTCCCGCAGCAGGCGATGGACCCGGGTAACAGTGACGTAGAGCGACCGTCCATAAAGATCAGCTCCGCCGAGCGGGCACCTGAACGGGTAATAATCGATGCCAGCTTGCCGACCATTGTGGCTCCGTCGAACATCAGTCCTTCTGCATCGATGACGTCAATGCAATCTGCTCGGGTTCTGCAGAGCGCATTCTCAGAACTTGACGTTGCCCCAAAACCGGTCACTCCGAAATCAGGCGGCGAGGTCTTGAATCCGAAGCGTGCTGCAAAAGGAGAATCTGCGAAAAAAGTCTCTAACCGTCGAGCAGCGAAACCGTTGAATATTATTCCCGAACCGGCAGCGGGAGCGCAAGTTGCGGCGCCTGATACAAGACTGTCGTTACTGGAAACACTCAAGGAGCGGCTAGAGCAGACGTTTTTCAAGCTGAACTGATGACGGTGCCGACTATAGGACCTCGGCGAGCGCCATTCACCGCGGACGCGCCCCGGCTCGATTGACCGTCTCGATAAATTGCCTCTGAAGATGGCATCCGGCAGCAAATCGGCCCGCTGCGTCACCGGGGCGGCTGGCGCAAGCCCGCACAAAACGGCTTTAGTCCGAAGTCGAATAGCGCCACGTCGGCGGCATCGGGCTCGCGGAAGCAGCAAAACCCCGCCCGCGTAAGCCGCTTCTTTGGAAGGGCGCCTTGTCGTAGAGCGGCAGAGATAGACGTCGCGATGGCCAATCGGCGGGCACGATCGACGGCGAGGGAAGCATTACGCCTACTCCGACACTACGAATCGTGGAAAGACGGCCCCGGTCGGGCGCCTGGGTTGGGGCCGTGGCCGGTCGTCGGCAAGCTGTTGCGGATTCAGCAGAATGCGCGAGCCGGTTCTCCGCCCGGCTGACGATGGTGAGACCGTTTACGCGGGCAGCCCTGCCCAAGGAGGCCTCTGACCGCAGGAACAGTTGATTATAGGCTGAGCTGAGGGAAGGTAACCCTCGGCCACAGGTCTCGGCTCCTGAGCTCGCTTTTGCGAGCCGCCATCGTCGACCTGATTCACATAGTGAAATGCAGATGCGGGTGAGAATGCGGCAACGTCCACATACCGCGACCTTGACGCTGGCAGTTTCTCCGAGGTGCTCCTCCCCAGGTGCCGCCGGCTCTAGTGTTGCGCCCAACGGGACGGCGCGGCCCCTCCGACGCTGGTTGAGTCGTGCCGTCCCGGACCTGGCGATGGTCTCTCCATGGCAGGCGCGCGCCCTGCGCAAGTATTCACATGACACTGGGCACATCCGCCAACCCTCGACCGTTTTGGACCGCCCGGGCGTCTCGCGGAAATCGCACCGGCTCGCAACGGCTGCACCGGGCTGGTGGGATCTCGTCCCGCTCAGGCTCGGGCACTGTCAGCTCCAAAATCGTCCTCAGTCTGACGACATTGACGACGCGAGCTCTAGCCCGGCACGTCGTGCCAGGCGGGAGACGCGTTCCGGTAGTGAGGCGCACGACCAAAAATCACTCGGCGCTTACGAAAATAGGAACGAGGTCTCCGCTTTCACATTCCTTCCGAAGTGCAATCGGGAGCCTCAGCATGGCAGCGCAGATCGTGATGGATCACAGCGGCGACAGCCGCTACTTTTTCGACAATTCCAGCGCTGATGCTCTGGTACAGGCGGAGAGACGTTTTCTGGAGTTCACCGGGAAAGGATACACTGCAGCGGTGCGGAGTAGCCCGGAGGAGGTAACCAGGATCACCACGTTTGATCCGACCGCCGAAGAGACATTGTTTTTTCCGCGCCTAGTCGGTGGGTGATGGCCAGGTGAAGAGGAACTTAGCTCGACTCAGCCGGTGGCCCCTCCGTAGCCTCTCTATTGGGAAGCTCTATGAAGCATCCAAGGACGAGAAATCGATTCACGCTCGTGCGCTACGCCTCCTTCGTTCTTGGCTTTCGCCTCAGCAGAGGGCGGACTTTGATAGGAAGGGATATTTTGATGTCGTGGGATGCGATACTGGGAAGCGGTACCGAATCCGGCGCGGGACGTCCGCCAACGTCAACGAGATAGACGAATACGGGCGGCTCGGAACGGGGCGCTGCTTCGTCCCGTTAGGTGGCTTGGCTCAGGGCGACGTCATGCTTGCCCAGAAAATAGCTCTTGAAACCGACGAGAACCGCGCGTTGAGCATCGCCAACAGCTTTCCGGGACCGCTAGGCTGGCGCCTGCCCAGGCGTCGCCCGGCAGATGCTAGGAGCTCGGGCGTACGCCTTTCCCCGAGCTAAAATTCGAGCCACGGTGTTGCTCATGCGGCGACGCTAGCGCGGCCTCTCGATTGCACCACAACCTCGATGGCTGACGACTGTTGGATCATCTGTCCGGTACCACCGATGGCGCCCATTGCCTTATTGATTCGGATTGCAGCCCTGACCGATTGGCTCTTGAAATCGGCAATACGGGAAAAGTCTTCGTCATCTGCTGCGTAAGCCGCTATTCGGCCTGAGCCGACGAGCCAGGGACTGGGCGTTCGAACGGGAGCTATTTTGTTTCAAACAATGCCGTTCTGCACCTCGTTTTCTTGAACGCAGCCCTGGATAAAAAGGGCTGAAGAGCTGAAGGGCTGCGGCGACGGGCTAGAACAGTCCGCCGCCTTCGAATTGGATTCTCCGTGCAGTGACAGTGCCCGGACGCGCGGGAAAGCTCGCAGGCGGCGCGACGTGAAAGCCTTCAGGGTCGATGGAATTCCACCGCCCGCTGTTTCAGAGAAACTCTAGCCGCGAAGCCTGCCTGCAGCCACGCCATGGCCCGCGTGTGCCCCAGCCTTGCGCGAACTCTCATTTCCCCACCAGGCACTGAACTTGTAAGCTGACGGCGGTCACGACCTCCCGAGAATTTCCTCGATTTCCGAGAACGTGAGCCGGATAGTTTGCGCCCTTGTGCGCCCCAGCTCCCTCGATAGCGGATCGTAAACGGACATGACGCTCGGCTCGTCACGTCGGTCTATCATCGCCGCTTGCGGGGATGTTGAACCCCCGGGCGGCAAGTTCCAGCTCAAGCTCAGTGATCCGCTCGAAGATGCGAGCAGCAATCGCCTCAGAGTCTTCAACGCATAATGATTGAATGCCCCTTGAAGATAGCTCGTCCCTGAGAACCTTCGCCACAAGCAATTGAATTGCCATTGGATCAATCCTAAAAAGACGATCCAACCGCAACCGAAGGGCGAGCGCAAGTGTTTACGTCGTGCTGCCGTGCTTCGGCTAGTTGTCTCTCGGCTCCGAATGCTGAAGCCGCGCAGCTGCTCGCATAAGCTTTTCTGCCGCAGCCCTTAACAGCAACCCGTGTGACCCATCGGGTGTCCTACCCTGCGTGGTCTGTAGCCGATTGGCCGTCTCGCTTTGCTTGAGTACGAGTCTTTAGCCTATCCAGCTTCGATTGCTCCTCGCTCAGACGTCTTTCGACATACTGCCGTTCGAAGTCCGTCAGAGTGGTTTGCAATAAGAGGTGCTAGCGTTGGATATTGTTGCGATGTGCCCGGACCAAATCGTCGTCAATCATCGTCGTCGCCTTTTCCCCTACTGAGACAAAAAACGATTCATGATCAAGCTGGATGGGCAGGCGAACGAGCAACAGCCCGGAGCATCTCCGCCGCACTCTCCATGGTAGCGAGCTTTGGTTTCCCAATCTGTGAACTATTTCACACGGCCTTGCGATTGTCGCCTAGGTGGCAGCAGACATAGTCCAGTTGGTTTAGCGGGCGTGGGTCGGCTGCATTAGCCCGATAACAGCGGTATGGATGCCTAGCACAGTGGGGCGCGCCGGGTCATCGAGCTTGGCTGAAGGCCAGAATGGTTTCTTATGAAGTCCAAGTCGATCAAAAGCGCAGGAAAAAAGCCGTCAAGTCTATGCATCTGACGACTGCGGCGCCAAGGCGTGGCGGTTTGATCACTGCATTTTCTGCCCGAGGTCTCTCAGCAGCGTGTGAAGAAAGTCGCTGGCATGGTCATACTGCGCGTTGCCGTTCGTGATTTGACGGACGCGCGGATCCAATAAGCGGCCAACGGTTTCGGAGCCGAGCATCTCAGCTCTGTCCGACCACTGCTGCAGCAACGTATCGGGTATATCGTCCGCAGATCCGAACATCCGCAAAAGGGAATGTTCGGCCTCGGCCTTATGGTCGTGATGAGCCTTCGCGGCATACAAAGCGAATAGTCCCCGGAAGGCATCACGGGAAACGGCAGGTTTTCCCATCGCAATGTCCCTAAAAAAATACGTTCTCAATGGACGCAAGTTTGACGCCCCCAGTTCGGGAAAAGCTAGAAAAAAACAAAACCCTGTGCTCAACCGTTTTCGAAGAATTTGCCGTTGGACGCTGAGTGCAATGCCAACCCGTCAATGATCTTGACCGATTTTGACGACGGCCTGGTTGGGCATTCGAGGCGCTCTCTGGCTCTTGTTGTTCCCCAGCCGCTCCATTGCTGAAGCGCAAGCCGGCGGAGAGGCATCCTGTACAAAGCCAGCGCCGAAGTTGCGCCGACCGGGCGGCTTGCAATAAGCTTCATTCATTAGATCCGAATTATTTTTGTGGAGTAGCGTCATGTCGAGTGCGATTGAGTTGATTGTGGACGGCTACGCGAGAGTGAAGGACCGCCAGTCGCTTGAAGAGCTGAGGATCCATCGCCGGCGACTTGCCGGAGACCTGAAAGCCTGGGTGGGCTTTGACTGCAGGTTGTCGATTGCGCAGATCGAGCAGGACATCGCAGCAATCGAGGCGGGACTGAAGACGTTGTCGGGTCCGGTCGGCGGCTAAGCTAAGGAGTCAACCCGACGGCGGCGTGCGCGCAAGGAGCCAAGTGCTGCGATCGTTCATCATGGCTGCCCTCGCACTGGTTTGGGATCCTCGTCCGCGCTCAGCCTGACGTCGGAGGAGATTATCGCTAAGCTTCGCGCCGCCGGCTATTCGCACATCCAGGAACTACCAGCCGGAAAGATAAAGACCTACAAGGCCGTCAAGCAAGGCACCGCGCGCTCGCTGATTGGCGACAGCACCTGCCACATGGCAGAGGTGGCGAGATAGCTAGACGGGCAGACGAAGCCAGACGTCTTTACTGGACAGTGTGCCGGTCGGCGTCGCAATCTCCATATCGACGACGCGAAACGAGCCATGACTTTCGTAAACGTAGCGAAGGTGCCAGACGGGGCCGGGTTCCGGCGAGATGGCGAAGTCGTCCAAGGCAGACGCAACGTATCGAACGGCATCGCGTCGCTCAACCGAGGCGGAGAACATCGCCTCTATCAGAGCGGCCAGGTTCATGCCGCCGACCAGCATGGCTCGTGCCGTTTCGTCGCCGTAAGTAAGCCGCAGCGCAGTCACGACTGCCGCAATAGCGTCGGGGTTCTTCAGAGCCACGGTAGATCCGCTTCGCCCAGCAAAACCATAATGCGGATTCCGCCCCTTTCGTGCAACCGGCATCGATTGGGCGCCAACTGTCCCAACGGCTAAATGCCCAGGGCGAGCCGCTCCCACGAAACTCGATCAGCGGAGCAGACGGAAAACTGCGGCTGGAGACGCTTGAGCCGTTCTCACGGTCCTCCGACTCTGAGGCCCCAACGACAGGCGTACCTGAGGGGCGCTCGCCGGGCGTCCCGTGCGGCGAAGGCCGCAGCGGGAGGTTAAATCGCTGCTGCCCACGCGTCGTCAAATGAAGCCGGGTTAAAAACACCAAGGCGGGCATTCTGTTGCGAAGGCGGAACAATTCCGTTTTTCACGGCTGCGAAGCGAGAGGGCGCGGCACAGAGTCCGGGTCATGGTGGGCTCGGTTGAGACCCGGTTACTGGCATTTCCCTGATAGGACCGACTGCGGACGCAAGAGTTGCCTTAAGTCCTCAGCCCCTCGCAGAAATTAAGCTTTCCGGCGGGTTCTTTTTGACTGTGCGGGATTGAGCGCATTCACTCCATGACGTTGATGGAGACGAGCGTGATCAGTTGGCTGCTAGTCATCATAATCGCGGCCAGCGTTGCGGTCCTGATAGCTCACGCGATTGACGCCATCCGTTCCTGAAGCCGAGCGCAGCGACGGAAAGTGGCACCCAATCTGATGACAATTTGAAGGACGGAGCATCACTCGGCTTGCTTGTATCAATCCGAAGCGGAGATACTGTTCTAGACCGACAAGCATTGTTGGCAATCCTTATCGGTCAGCAGCAGGTTTAACTTAAGCAGGACGGCCGCAGAAGCCGAATAGCCTTCAATTGACCAAATTGTTTTTTAGCCTGTGCAGGCGGGGCAGGACACGCGTAGGAGTCCTGCATGTTGAAACTAGTCTTTTTCACTTCGCTTGTTTTCATCACCGGCTCAATCCCATCTGAAGCGCGTCCCTTCCGCAATCAGCAAATCGCCGAATGCAACGTGTCGATGCGGTCGTGTCCCAGGTGGTGGTGTAGCTCGGTAGAGCAAAGCCGGCCGGACGCGTGCCCTCAAATAGCGCTGTAGCGGGCGGGCGGCTTTGCGGTGGTCACCGGCAGTTCTCCGGTAGGATCGGGCTGCGACACGCCATCGCGAGCGAGCCGGAGGGGGCGCGTGATCCGCGGTCGTCCGGCCGGCTGCCCTTCCTCATATTGCGGTTGTGGCGCCGCGCTCCGCGTGTTCGGTCGGGTGATTCCGGAGCTGAACCTTGCGGCGAATTGGCTCCGTTTTCCCCGTACATCGCCAGCACCGGGGATGGTCGCCGCACGCCGCGGCCACGTGTTTGTATTGGAACAGCACGTTGGTGGCGACATGTGGATGGCGTACGACTCCAACTCTGGCGGGCATGCAACACGGGTTCATGCTCGTTTATTGCGCGGATATTCAGTCGTGAATCCACACGCGACCTAATCGAGGAACCCATCGGCTTAATGCGGCGACTCAGCAACGAAGCCTTTGTCTCGGAATTTGTCAGGCGTTCGCGCGCAAATGATAGGGGCCGAATGATGCCCACGTGGCAATACGGTTGCTACTGATTACCGGCTGGTGAGTCTGTGGGGGGATTGGATTTCCGCGCCGACGCAAGTCGGCTTGTGAGCCGGCCGTCGTCGGAGCAACGAGCCATCCCAGATGCTGCGCCATCGTGACGCTCACATTTCTACGACCCTGACTGTGGCGCAAGAGAGCAACACCCCGCACGGCGTTGCGCGAGACTACAAATGTTAATTTGCGCAACGACCGCGAGTCAGGCCACCTCTGTGCAATGAACCACCAAGTACGGAGGTAGCAATGAAGGTCGCGTCGGGAATCGGAGCTGCCGTTTTGTTCCTCATCACGATGAGCTCTGCCGCGTATGCCGCACGCCAACACAGGCCCGGCGACCGGATCTCCTGCTCGGAAGTCAGATACTACGTTGCAAGGTATTCAGCAGCGGTGGCTGAAATGTATGCCCGTAGTCAGGGTGCCACCAACGTCCAGATAGAGCGGGCGCGGCGTTGCTTGGCCTCGAACGAGACGGCCGAATCGGGGCAACAGCGATCCTACAGTGAATGAGCAGGGCCAATGAAGCCGCAGCTGTGATGGCTCAGTGTTATGCAAACGGAGGCGGTTTTCGCCGCCAGTAGGCTTCAAGTAAACCGCGATTGGACGGCGACCTCCACGGAGACGAAGCCAGATGCGGACACAGAATTCTCGACCTGCGGAGGCAATCGAGCACGCAGAGAGCAAATTACTACTGCCAATGAGACGGTGAGCGCACCGTATCACGCTGCGGTTGGTCGAGGCGCCCGTCACGGGATGGCGGGCTTAGAAGTGTCCAGTGGGCGTGCGAAGCTATGGCTGCAGCGCCTCGAGCTTGGCGCTCTTGCCGTCGACTACCTTGAACATAACATAGTGCGGCTGCATCTGCCCGTTCGGCAGGAACTGGACGTCGCCGAACACCGTCCCCTTGACTGGCTTGCCGCGGATCGCCTCCGCAACGGTCTTGCGATCAAGCGACTTTGTCGACTCCACCGCCTGCGCCCACACCTGCACGGCAGCGGCGCCCAACGCGGCGCTCTTGTCGGGAGCGGCCCCATAGGCCTTCGTGTAAGCGGCCACGAACGCTTTACTCTCTGGAATGGTCGTGAACGGCGGCAGGTCGGGGAAGAAGATGTCCGCCGATATCACGCCGTTATTCGCATCGCCGGCGACCTTGAATACCGTGGTCAACATGATGCCGACCGCGCCGACGAAGGTCGACTTGATGTCGGCCTGGCGGTACTGCTCGACCATCGCCGGCAGGCCCGAAGAGTTCGAGGAGTTGGTGACGATAACCGCGTCCGGATTAGCGCCTTTTAAATTGGTGAGCTGGACGCGGAAATCAGTATCCTTGAATGCGAATTTCTCAGTCATGACGACCTGGCCGGAGAAATTCAGCTTCTTGAACTCGGCTTCGACCGCGGATTGGAAGCCGTTGCCGTAGACGTCGTTCTGAGTCAGGAAAGCCACCTTCTTCGCTTTCATGGTCTCGACCACATATTTGGCGATCACGGCAGCGTCAAAGCCGTTCGAGCTGTTGATGCGGATCGCGTACGGATTGGTTTCGCCGCTGAGGATCAGCTCCGATTTCGAGACCGCCGTGATGTCGAGAACGTTGCCGCGAGCGAGGATCGGCTGCATCGCGAGCGTTACTGGTGAGTTCCAGCCTTCAATGACCACGTCGGCCTTCTCGGCAATCATTTCGTTGGCGCGGCTGACACCAACTGCGGGTGTGCTCTCGTCGTCCTTGGAGATCATCGTGAGCTTGCGGCCGAGCAGGCCGCCCTTGTCGTTGATCTGCTGCACCATCAACTTGACCGCATTAGTCACGGTCTGTCCATCGGGGCCGGCGCCGCCGCTCAGCGGGAAGATGGTGCCGACCTTGATGTCCTGCGCCATCGCCGGCATTGATGCGAGACCCGCCAGCAGCGCGAGAGCCAGTTTCGTCTTATGCATGCTATTCCTCCCAATATGTGTCTTTAGGACTTCTTGGTAATACGGCGATAGAGGCCTACGAGACCGGTGGGCCAGAAGATCAGGACCAGTGCGAGCACGGATCCCAGCACGATCTTGTTCCAGTCACCGCCGAGCGAGAACAGGTTCTGCTGGGCGATCAGGAGTGCGGTGCCGATCAGGGGCCCCAGCAGGATGCGGCGTCCGACCAGCACGATGGCGGTGAGCATAAGGACCAGAAAGTAGGATTCGAACATGTCCG
Source organism: Bradyrhizobium sp. WU425 (assembly GCF_021052305.1). Classification (NCBI taxonomy): domain Bacteria; kingdom Pseudomonadati; phylum Pseudomonadota; class Alphaproteobacteria; order Hyphomicrobiales; family Nitrobacteraceae; genus Bradyrhizobium; species Bradyrhizobium sp. WU425. Next base: position 3,061,101 of record NZ_CP088089.1, read on the forward strand.
GGCCGACATAGGCGCGCTGATACGCGTACAGCCAGCCGGCGAGCCCCGTGATCGGCGCGGATATCACGAATACTGCGAGCCTGATCCGGCGTGGATCGACGCCAAGGCTCGCGGCGAGTGCCGGGTTCATCTGCACCATCAGCGCAGTGGTGCCGAGGCGGGAGCGACGAAAGCGTGCGATGAAGGCCAAAGTCAACACAAGCAGAGCGAAGGCGATCGGCCAGAGATCCTCTTGCATCGCGCCGGAGAAATTCGTGAAAATCAAAGGCAACTTTAAGGGCGGAATGCCGACGATGCCATCGGAACCGCCCACCGCGTCCCAGTTGAAGGCGATCTCGTAGGCGACGACGGCGGCCGCGTAGGTCACGAGCGAGAAAACGAATTCGCGGGTCCGCAAGGTGACTGCGCCGAGGAAAGCAGCTGCCGCGAGGCACAGCGCGATTGTCGTCGCAGCTGTGATCCATCCGTTAACGCCGTAGCTGACGGACAGGTTCGCGGCTGCATAGCCGCCGATGGCCCAGAACACGGTGTGCCCGAGGCTGACCTCGCCGAGATAAGACAGAATGATATCGGCACCGTAGCACATTACCGCGAAGATCGCGATCGTGGTCAGCGTCGAATAGGCAACCGAGGTGCCGCCGAGCAGGCGCGGCAGGAAGAAGCCGATGACGACGGAAGCCGCGATTGCGACCAGGCGCAGGAACGGGATCGATAGCGGCCGGGGGGCTTCGATAGTGGTCATCTGGTCGCAAGCCCCGCGGGACGGATCACCAGCAAAGCCAGCAGTAGCGCAAAGGCAGCCGCCGTCGTGTAGGCGGGCGCAACGAATGCGCCGAAGAAAGCCGTAAACAGGCCGAGCCCGATGCCGGCCGCGAGCGCGCCGCCGATCGAACCGATACCGCCCAGCACGACAACGACGAAGGTCATGATAACCTCGTTAAAGCCCATGCTGGTCAAGATCGGTGAACGGGGCGCAACCAGCGCCGCGCCCAGAGCCACCGCAGAACATTCGAACATGAAGACGAGCAGATAGACCGTCTTGGCGTTGATCCCGAACAGCTCCGCGAGCTTGGGGTCCTCGGCGACGGCGCGGATGACTGCGCCGAAGCGGGTACGCTGCGTGAATACCCAAACGGCGCCATAGAGCAGAATCGTCACGACAAGCACAAGCACGTCCTGCCAAGTGAACCACAGCGTACCAAGATCCACCTTGGCGCGCGCCAATGTTCCGGGAAGGATTTGCGGATTGCCGCCGAAGATCAGGGCGCTTACGCCCTGGAGTACATAGCCCAGCCCGAGTGTCACGATCATCAGGCTGGTTAGGTTCTGGGTCATCACCAGGCGCATCATCGCGCTTTGCATTAAAAAGCCGGTTGCTCCGAGCACCACAATTGCCACGAGGATGGCGAGCGGATAGGGCAGACCAAGCTTGGTGATGGCGTACCAGGTGACGAACGCCCCGAGCATATAGAGCTGACCGTGTGCGAAATTCACGAGGCGCGCCACGCCTAGCAAAATGGTCCAGCCGAGGGCGATGCATGCATAGCCGGAACCGAGCACGATGCCGTTGATGATCTGCTGCGCGACGTTCATGGCGGTGCATCCGCGATCGTGCCGAGGTAGGCCTCGATGATGCGGTGATCGGCCGCCATTACCGCGGCCGCACCTTCGCCGACGACCCGGCCGCGTTCCAGCAGATAGAGATGATCGACTACCTTAAGCGCCGCTTTCACATTCTGCTCGACCAGCAGCACCGGCAGCCCGCGATCGACCAGCAGGCGGATGCGGGAGAGCAGGTCGGTGATCAGTCGAGGCGCGAGCCCCGCGGAGGGCTCGTCCAGCATCAGAACGCGCGGTCCAGCGAGCAGTGCGCGTCCCACAGCAAGCATCTGCCGCTCGCCGCCGGACAGTGCCGCGCCCTTGTGCGAGCGGCGCTCGGCTAGGCGTGGAAAAAAGTCGAAGACCTCCGGGGTGGTGAAGAGGTGCCTGCCGGTCGCGTCGGCCGGGGGACGCACCAGCTCGAGGTTCTCGTCCACCGTCAGTTCGGCAAAAATGTTCTTGCCTTCCGGTACCAACGTGAGGCCGCGTCCCACCCGCTCGTGGGCCGCGAGCCTCTCGATGTTGCGGCCCTCAAGCTGGACCTGACCTGTTACAACGGCGTGGCCGCGTGACCAGCCGGCCAGCGCGTTGACCAGCGTGGTTTTGCCGGCACCGTTGGCGCCCACGAGGCCGACCATCCGGCCGGCGGGAACGTCGATACTAACGCCTGACACCGCAACATTGCCGGCGTAGCGGACGCAGAGATTGTCGCTGCTCAGCACGCCGGTCATTCGTCCCGCCCCAGATAAGCTTCGCGAACCCGGGCATCGCGTTGGATCTCGGTCGGCGTTCCCGTCGCCAGCATCGCGCCCTGGTCGATCATGACGATGCGGTCGGCGATTGACATGATCAGGTCCATGTGATGCTCGATCACCACAAGGGCCAGCCCGCGCTTGCGCAACCCGATCAGGACGTCGGCAAGCTTCTTCATGTCGCCACCGCTAAGGCCGGCGGCAGGCTCGTCCAGCAGCAGCACTTTTGCTCCGGTGCCATAGGCAAGCGCCACCGACAGCAGCCGCTGCACGCCGTAGGGAATGTCGCCCGGAAGCTGGCCATGGTAATGCCGTGGGATGCCGAAGAAGTCGAGTAGTTGTGCGGCGGCGGTCTCGGCGGAACGGCGGGTCGTGGCCTCGCGCCACGGTGCGAAAAGCGAAGTCATCAAATTGGTCGAGAAGTCGCGGAAGATCGACGAAACGGCATTCTGCAGGACCGTTAACTCGCCGAAGAACGAGTTCTGCTGGAAGGTTCGGCGCAGGCCGCGGCTGGCGAGATCAAATGTTTGGAGCGCGGAGACTTCGCTGCTATCGAGGAAGGCACGGCCTCGATAGGTCACGGCGTTGGTAACGGCTGCAAAGCAGGTGCTCTTGCCGGCGCCGTTAGGGCCAATGATGCCGAGGATCTCGTTGCTATGAACCGACCAGCTCATGTCGCGCAGCGCGACCAGCGCGCCGTACTGGACGGTTAAACCTTCGACGCGCAGCACCTCGCCGGCACTCGTGCGGGTTTCCCCGGAATTTGCCACCCGGCTGTCCATCCCTCGTTGTTCTGATCGCAGCGGTGGCGACCGGTCTTATTGGCGGGCAGCTAACGGAGCAATCGATGGGGATCAAATCGCAGGAGAAGCTGCCTCGCATAGGGATCGTATCGCTGACAGACAGCGAAAACTTGTGCTGACTGGTTGCCTTCGACACCCTGGGGTCTAGCTACTGCGAGGCCCGCAACCTGCACGGAAAAAACCTGGTTCGTCGGCAAGCTCCTGCAGAACGGTCGCTCGGGCAAAGGTTCGAGGGACGGTACGGCAAAAGGACACCGAGCGCGCGCGTCGCGAGCCCGAGAATAAAGAAGTTGGGGCACCGCATGCACATCGCGCTTGCAAGACTAACGAAGCCATGATGCGCGCCAGGTCACGCGAAGAGTTCTACGATCTTCGCCGAAACGGCGCGATTGCATCGAGACGGGACGTCGATTGTGATGCCCCAATAACAATCCAGCTATGGGTCCTGGTTTAGCCGCAAGTAGGCCATTGAGGAAGGCTGTCTCACTCGAGAGGGTCATTTCCTTTCGGCTCTTGCAAGAACTTCGGCATGTGGTTACGCGGTTCACGATCACGCGGAGCGGGACGTTCGGACGGGTCGCGGCCGAGCTTGGACTGCAGCTCGACGAGGTCGGTGAAGACGTCGGCCTGGCGGCGCAACTCGTCGGCGATCATCGGCGGCTGGCTGGCGATCGTGGAAATCACGGTGACCCGCACGCCGCGGCGCTGAACGGCCTCGACCAGAGACCGGAAGTCGCCGTCACCCGAGAATAGCACCAGCTCGTCGATTTGCTCGGCGAGCTCCATAGCGTTCACGGCGAGCTCGATGTCCATGTTGCCTTTGACCTTGCGGCGGCCGGAGGCGTCGATGAACTCCTTGGTCGCCTTGGTGACGACGGTGTAGCCGTTGTAGTCGAGCCAGTCGATCAGCGGCCGGATCGAGGAGTACTCCTGATCCTCGATGATGGCGGTGTAGTAGAACGCCCTAAGCAGCGTCCCGCGGCTCTGAAACTCCTTCAGCAGGCGCTTGTAATCGATGTCGAAGCCCAGAGTTTTCGCCGTCGCGTAGAGATTGGCTCCATCGATGAAGAGCGCGACCCTATCGGGAGAGGGAGGTGACATTCTGGTCGAGCCTTTGCCAGCGCGAGTCGAGGTCTGGGAGCAGCGCAGAACCTCGGTCGCATACTCCGGAGCACTATGAAGAATAGCTACCTGAGATAGTCAGTAGCACAATCTGCTTCAAGCTGTATTGGTGATGCGGCGCTCTGGAACTCGGTCTGGCGCGGCAAGTTGTGTCTGGCCAGTGTGGCATACTTTCTGCTTATTGAATCACGCCTTCTGTTTGCTGAAAATCACTTATCTCAAGGGCGCGCGGCACGTCATGACCGCCTGCGAATTTGCTCTCTTTGATTGCGCGATTGCCAAGCGAGGCCGCGTCTGGCGCTGGTCCGTTTCCGACAACCTGGGAACCGTACTTTTACTCGAGACGGAACGAACAAGGCCAGCGGCTCAGTACATGGCCGCGCGCGATGTTTCAGCTGCTCCTGACAACCCGCATCGAAGCCGTACGAGCCGGACCTGAAGCCGAGAGGCCGGATCACTTAGTCTGCGCCTGTCGGAGCTGTCGGATAGTGCGTCGTAAGCAGAACTAAGCCAGCTTGCCGCCACGCCACGTGAACCGCACAGCGTTCTGCCGGACGCCCACCAACGTCCTTCGGAGTGGATCGTAGACGGAACCAGTGTCCTCCTTCGTCATCTATCACCGTCTTGGCTTTTCAGGCTTGTTGAAGTCGCGCGGCAAGCTCCAGCTCAAGATTAGTGATGCGCTCGAAGATCCGCGCACCGATGGCCTCTAACTCTCCGGTTCGCTGAGCTGCCTCAAGCACAAGGCCGCGGTATGTCTCCCGCACGGCCCCGCCCGGCATGGGTGGGAAGCAGCCAAGGGAGATGATCGCCGCGAAATTGGAAACGAGGTTTGTCAGCCATCTCCATGCGGGCGCACAAGCGGGCCGTCCCTTTGTCCAAAAACGACCGGACAAGGGCATGGACTTGCATCTCGTCCGGCGGCCACGCACCGCATGGAAAAATGCCGCGCTCAGTTGGGGACAGAGCGCCCCCAAGTTACAGGAAAACTCGGCAATATGCCCCACGTTCTGGGTGCCGCTTCGGTCAGCCATCTCAGTCCGCAGCACGGCTTTGCCAGCACAGCTTGACAACCTGCTCTCCGGCCTAGCGTACCGCAAGCGGGGAAAGAACCTTACGCGGACCGCCTCGCCAGCTCCGCGAGCAGCAAATCTCGCGCCTGCAAATGAGCCTTTTGGGTCTCGATCACGGTGTCCAGAACCGCAAACGCGATTGCGAGATCGCGTTCCCCTCGCTTTAATTCGGCGATCACCCTCTCTTGCTGGGCGATGTGTTGCTCGCCTTCGCGAATACGTCGTTCGACTTTGATCAAGCGCTCGCGCAGGCGCGGAAATGGCCGCACCCTCCGGTCCGGCTCAAAACGAGCAAGACGCCGTGATCCACACCAAACCTCAACAGGGTCGTCCTCCACCGCGGCGGAGCCAAGCTGTAGAGCTTCTTCCGCGCTAATGCAGTCAATCGCTTGCGCGTCCAATGTGCTGCCCCAATCGTTAATCGCGAAGATAAGGCACCGCATTGCACGTTTCATCCTGGCGCTTTTCGCTCGGCGTGGAACTCCCTACGAGGCGAGAACGTTCCTGCGCTCTGGCGGAGCACGTCTGGCGCGATGAACGTGCAGCACGCAACGTTGGCTTAGGAAATAACGGGTAAACTCCTCGGACAATCGCCCCAGAGCGGCCTGTCGAATGCGATTCAGATGATTGTCGCCGGCTACATAAGGGTGCGGGACCGACGCGCTCTGGCCGACTTACTGGCGCACCGTCGCAAGCTGCTTACAGAGCTGCAAGCTGTGACCGGCATCAATCCGGCGAGCTCGGTTGCGGCCGTCCAGGACGAGATCGCCATTATCGAAGCGGGATTGGAGGAGTTGAGGCCTCCGCCCGGCTCTTTGCCCGAGAACGAGTGGAATTAGAGCTCGCCGTTCAAGCTGCGTCCTTGGCAGTAACCGGGCGGAAACCGATCGCGGCCAGTTATGATGTGACGGGGGACTGCCGATCCATAGACATCAAGACCCGTTTCCCCACACAGAATCGAACCTCTGGTTTCTGATCGAGCGAGAAATGCGCGTAAACAAGATCAATTGGGACAAGGTCGGTCGCGTTACGGAACCGGGCCGATATAAGTGCTTCTTCGGTTTCGTCACTGTCACGCCAGAGGACATCGACGTGTGGACGCGCTTCCCTGAAGCAACGTTCACCTTGATCACGCAACTGCCGAACGAGATGTCGGTCGGCGAAGAATACCGTCTGGGCGCCTTTGACATTGGCACCCCTGAAGATCCACTTGGTAGAAGCATAGGATCAGTACGCCCGAACCTGCTTTTGGGCGTGAAAAGCCCAGCAGCGAATGCCCATCGAGGAACGGATGTCCCATCAGCTTGTGATCGCACCGCGCGACCTGGCAGTCCGATCAGTTCGGATCATGAAGACATCGGGACTGGCGCTCTATCGTGCGAGGCCTGATAGCCCGGTCGACAGGAGCACATTGGAGTGGTACAAGCTGCATTGTGGTCGTCGCGGTAAGCAATTGACATTGTTGGATCTTTTAGATTTGATGTCCAGTCCGCCCTGGCCACCATTCACTCACTCAAGCATGCAATAGGGCTCCTCGAGGTCGCCGCGGCAGGATGGTCTCGTCAGCTTCGGCGCGCGAATACCAGCTGTCGGACGTCGATCTTTTCGGCCCTGAAACCTGCCTCGCAGTAGCAGAGGTAATATTCCCACAGCCGCCGGAACGGCTCGTCGAACCCGAGCGAGGTCAGGCCCGTCCAGGCGTGGCCGAAGCTCGTTCGCCAGACCGCGATCGTCTTGGCGTAATCCTGTCCAAAGACCCGCTCGCGGATCAGAGGCATCTGCACGCGTTCGCCGAGCGAGCGCAGGACATTCGGCGAAGGCAGCATCCCGCCCGGAAAAATGTATCTCTGGATGAAGTCCACGCGCCGCCGGTAGCTGTCAAAGAGCTCGTCGCGGACGGTGATCGCCTGGATACCGGCAAGACCGCCCGGCTTGAGCCGTTGATGAAGTTGATTGAAGTATGTCGGCCAGAACGGCTCGCCGACGGCCTCGATCATCTCGATCGAGGCGATACGGTCGAACTGCCCGTCCTGATCGCGATAATCCTGCAACCGGACCTCGACTTTTTCGCCGAGCCCGGCTTCGTGGATTCGCCGGCTGGCGTATGCGTGCTGCTCCTTACTGATGGTGAGCGCCAAGACCTTGGCGCCGCAAGTTTTGGCGGCATATTCGGCAAAGCCGCCCCAGCCGCAGCCGATCTCGAGCAGGGTGTGGCCGGGCCGCAGCTCGATCGCTTTCGCCAGCTGTTCGTATTTGTGCCGTTGAGCGGCGAGCAGGTCGGTCGCATCGGGCGAGAACAATGCCGACGAGTAGGTCATGCTCGGATCGAGCCAGGCCGCAAAGAATTCGTTGCCGAGATCATAATGGGCGTGGATATTCAGCCGCGATCCCAGTCGCGTGTTTCGTCGCAACCGATGCAGCGCGCACCGGCAAAGCCGGACCAATGCATTGCCGGCGAAGGCGCTGTCGACCAGGTCGTCGTTGAGACAGAACACGTACAGCAGCTGGGAGAGATGCGGTGTGCTCCAATCGCCTCGAACGTAAGCCTCGGCCATGCCGATATCGCCGCCCAGGAGCAGGCTTCGCGCGAAGGCGTAACTGTTGAGCTCGATGGTCGCGGACGGACCCGGATGCGTTCCCCGCAACACCACCGTTCTACCGTCGGGAAGGCGAACATCCACGGTGCCGAGCTTGAGCCGCGAGGCAAGCCGCAGCGCGAGCCGCGCGAGCAAGGGAACGTCATCGAAACGAGCAGTCTGGTGAGTGGCTGCGAGATCCATGGCTTCACATTCAGCGTTGGTTCGGACGGGGGACGTAAGGAACATTTTTCAGCCAAAGCCGGATCGCTTCCCAATGAATGGCCGCGACGACCTTGAAGGTGAGAAGTGGCAGAGTGACGAGCGTCGCCGACAGCGAGCGGCTGGTCAGCGGGCGGCGTTGCCCAGAGAATGCGGCCGTAAATATCACACCATGCTCATCGCTCTGCACGATTCTGACCTTCACTTGCTGATCGGGCGGGGCAATGCTGAAGCGATATTGCGTTTGCATCTCCATGAAGGGCGAGACGTAGAATCCTTTCGCCTGGCATTGTCGTATGGCGCCGCCGGTGACTGGGTCTTCCACCGGAAGGATGTAGGAATGGATTTCGCCAAAAGTGTTGCGGACTTCGTAGATCAGCAGCGCAAGATTGCCGCAGTTGCCATAGCAGAAGTACATCGAAAGTGGATTGAACACGTAGCCGAAGAGCCGCGGATAGCACAAAAGGAGGATGCGCCCGCCCGACAGATCGACATCGCGTTGTTCGGCCAGGCGTCGCACATGATTGCTCAAGGACGCACCGTCACGGTTGCCGTGATCGGATTCGTGAAAGCTGAAGACTGAAGCGCGATTGACGCCGAACAGGCGAGACTGTCGATCCGCTTCATCAAGCCGGTCGAGGTCGATGAGCAGGTTCATGACCCGGTAAGCGAACCTGTGGTGCACGGGCCGCATACGTGCGTGCATCACCCGGCCCAGATAGAGCGCGGCTGCAGATGACGTCGCTGTTCGTTCTGGAGCGCTCGATTGCAACATCTTCTACTCGGCAGCCTGCGCCAGCAACGCGTCCGACTGTCGCCACGGCACCGCACCGCCAAGTGCCTCGGCGACGGCGATGCCGGAGCGCAAGCCATCCTCGTGGAATCCGTAGCCGGTCCACGCGCCGCAAAACCAGGTACGGCGGCGTCCCTGGATTTCGGGGAGATTCCTTTGCGCGGCGAACGCGCCCGCGTCATACTGTGGATGCGCGAAAGTGAACTTGCCGAAAGTGAGATGAGGCGCCGGCTCGCAAGGGGGATTGAGGCTGACGAATAGCGGCTTGCTGTCGTCGATGCCTTGCAGCCGGTTCATCCAGTAAGTCACCGCGACGTCGTTCTGGGCAGGCGCTTCGCGTCGCCAGCGCAAGAAGTTCCAGGACGCCCATGCATTGCGGCGTTTCGGCATGAGGTTGATGTCGCGGTGCAGATAGGCCGTGTTTGGAGCGTAACGGATCGCGCCGAGAATCGATCTCTCGCGTGGGTCGGCATCCGACAGCATCGCCAGAGTCTGATCGCTGTGACAGGCCATGACGACAGCGTCGTAGCAGTCCTGATTGCCGTGACTGTCGGCGATCGTCACAACGTGCGTGGTGCGATGGATCGACGTCACCGCGCAGCCGAGCCGGATGCTGGCCTTGAACCTGGCCGTGAGCTTCTCGACATAGCGCCGGCTGCCGCCCTGGACGGTCCGCCAGAGCGGCCGATCCAGATGCAACAGCCGGTGATTGTCGAAAAAGGCGATGAAGTTTTCCGCGGGAAAGGCGAGGATCTCGGCTGAGGGGGACGACCAGATGGCGGCCCCCATCGGTCCCAGATAATCGCTGAACAGGCGCGGGCTGAACGCTCCCTGGCGCAGATATTCGCCGAGTGTGAGGGTCTGGAGCCGGCCGGCCCGCAAGTCGGAGACGCTTGCCTTGTTGAAGCGACGGATCTCGGCCAGCATGCGAAAATACGACGGGGAGAAGAGGTTGCGCGGCTGGGCGAACAGGCCGGAGGCGACCTGCAGGAAGGTCTCGCCGCCGCCCCGCCATTCGAATCGGCCTTGGTCGGCCGACATCGCGAAGCTCATGCATGTCTCCTCGGTCTTCACGCCCAGGTGCGCGAACAGAGACGTCAATTCCGGGTAGTTCGGCTCGTTGAACACGATGAAGCCAATGTCGACGTCGATTTCTTCGCCATCGTAGTCAACCCGCACTGTATGACTGTGTCCGCCCGGTCGCAATTCGCGCTCGTAGACGGTCACGACATGACGTTCTGACAGGAGCCATGCGGCGGCATTGCCGGCAATTCCCGTCCCGATCACCGCCAAACGCATGCTTTGTCGCCCCCAAATGCCACCGGCGACGGCCGGAACATCCGGTTTCGGGCCAATGTCGTCCGTCGCCTGGCTTAGGACAGCTCCAATAGCTGATCTGTCCACCCGCGCTTAAGGAAACGTTCCGGCGGACAGCGTGGATCACTCGCGAAACCGGGGCACGGGGCGGACGTAAGGATCCGAGTTTGAGTATGGTGAGACATGGATTTGCTGCAGATACTGATCGTCGCCGGCATCGCGCTTGCGCTTTCGCTGTTGATGGGGCTGGCCTGGATCGTTCAGCAGCGAACCGGCAATTCCGGGTGGGTCGACACGATCTGGACCTATTCCGTGGGCCTCGTTGGGGCGGTGGCGGCCCTTTTGCCATTCGGCGAGGCGCTGCAAGTGCGCCAGATGCTCGTAGGCGGGCTCGTGCTGCTTTGGTCGGTGAGGCTCGGGACGCATATCGCCCGGCGCGCCGCGGCGGGTATCGACGATCCGCGCTATGCAAGCTATGCGCAGGAATGGGGCTCACAGGCGCCGCTTCACATGTTTGCTTTCCTGCAGTCGCAGGCCTTCGCCTCGGTGCCGCTGCCATTCGCGGTCTTCCTGGCTGCACACGCTCCGCAGGCCGCCCTGGGAGTCCAGGACTATGTCGGCGCTGCCATCATGCTTGCGGCCGTCGCAGGCGAGGCGATCGCCGACGAGCAATTGCGACGCTTCAAGCGCAACAAGGCAAACGCGGGCCTGGTCTGCAATATTGGGCTTTGGCGCTGGTCGCGTCATCCGAATTATTTCTTCGAATGGCTCGGATGGCTCGCCTATCCGATGATCGCGCTGTCGCCGGGCTACGCATGGGGCTGGGAGAGCCTGATCGCGCCGGCGATCATGTACTGGATACTCGTGCACGTGACCGGAATACCCCCGCTAGAAGTCCAGATGCTGCGATCCCGCGGCGGTCGGTATCGGGACTATCAGGCACGCACCAGCGCTTTCTTTCCACGGCCGCCCAAGAAGGCGCCGGAATGATCGGAGCTCCGGCCGCACGATCTGGTTCAAGGGCGTGACAGGGTTGGGCGGCAAGGGGGAACGAGCGCGTAAGTGATCCAGCGAAGGGCTCACGTCGTTTACAGGCGTTGCCTTTGTCAAACCGGTTGCGACACCACCGGAGGAGAGACCGGACATGAGCCTGCTTTTCGCGTATCTGTCGGTGGCTGCGACCTTCGTTGCGCTCGACATGATCTGGCTCAAGACCATGGTTGAGAGACTTTACCGGCCGGTGCTGGGCGACATGTTGCGCTCGCAGCCCGACCTCGCCGCCGCCGCAGTGTTCTATCTGGCCTATCCCGTCGGCCTGATCTGGTTCGCGGTGCTGCCGGCTCAGCAGGATGGTGGCGCGCTGCGTGCCTTCACGTCCGGCGTGATGCTGGGCTGCTTCACCTATGCGACCTACGATCTGACCAACCAGGCCACGCTGCGCAATTGGTCGACGGGGCTCACTGTTGCGGACGTGTGCTGGGGATCCGTCCTCGCCGGTGTCAGCGCCTGGACCGGATTTCTCGTCGCTCAAAAAATAGCGCATTGATCATGGACGGGACGCACAACGGAGCACTGCGACACGATGGCGACCGGAAGCGCGGCAGCTGGTACCGATGCGCCGCTTTCCTGTTCCTGGTTCCTGCTGCGGGGATTCTGATCGGGGTCTTGAACCGTCCAGGAGTCTGGTACGCGGCGCTCGACAAGCCATCGTTCAATCCGCCGGATGCGGTGTTCGCACCGGTCTGGACGGCTCTGTTCCTGATGATCGCCGTGGCGGGATTCCGCACCTTCGAGGCGGAGCCGCGCGGAACGACGATGAGATTATGGGCTCTGCAGATGATCCTGAATTTTGCATGGTCTCCCATCTTCTTTTCGCTTCATCGCATGGACGTGGCGCTCGGCGTCATTGTTGCGCTGTTCGCCGTGATCCTCGCCTTCGTCTGGCGACAATGGGCGAACGATCGGCTGGCAGCGGCGCTTTTCATTCCCTATGCCGGCTGGGTGGGTTTTGCGACCTTGCTGAACATCTCGTTGCTCCGTCTCAATTAGGATCAGACTCAGAGCTGACTTCATAGCGTCGAACGGGTGAGCGTGGCGCCGAATTCAGAGATCCGTCGCTCCATCGCACTCGTCAAACGCGTCGCGGGTCGCCGCGATCTTGTCGGAGAGCGAGGTGAATGCGATCTGGACACTCCGCTTGGCATCGTCGTCAAGCACCAGGTGCGCAAGATCGACCAGTCGATCACCGAAGCGCGCCATGACAACGAGCAGTTGATCGAGCCCATCAGCGGGCTGCTCGGCGGCCAGACGGTCGACCTCCTTCACCATCTGCTCAAGCCTCGCAACGGAGGACACAAGCGGGTCCTGGTGTCCACGGTTTGGGAATTCGATGATCTCTGCGGCCACGCGCGGGTTCCTCGTCTGCTTCAGGCTGCAGCCGATGCGGCAAGGCAATCCTTGCGCACCGCCAGAAGGGTTCGGTGCAACCAAGTCTTGATGGTGCCGACCGGCACACCGAAGCGCCGCGACAAGCTCGCGCGGCTCTCACCCTCGAGATAGGCCAGCGCCACCAGTCTGCGGCGGTCTTCCGGCAAACGAGCCAGCACGCTGCGTGCGATCGGGTCGGCGCGGGCGTAGTCGAAATCGTCGATCGACGGCTGATCAGCAATTGTCGGGACCAGAAGTGCCTCGTCGAGCTCGTGAGTCGGCAGGGTTCTGACCCGCAGATGGTCGATGGCGGTGTTCCGGGCGATCGCGGACATCCAGGTCATCGCTGAAGCACGGCCGCTGTCGAACCGACCCGCGTTGCGCCAGATCTTCAGATAGGTTTCCTGAAGAATGTCCTCGATGTCGTGGGGCGGAGTTCCGACGGCGAGCGCTGTCCTGCGCAGCCTGCTCCGTGTCAGCATATGCAGCGCTGCGAAGGCCCGTGTGTCGCCCGCCGAAACGCATTCCAGCAGTTCGGGCAATGTTTCGCTCTGCGCCTGTCGTGTCAGGCTTAAGCCGGCCATGATTTGTCTCCCTTGCGTTTCCTTCGAAACGCTCCGGACTCGCGTTCGGATCACCCGGCGGAAGAAGGAGGCGAGCGGATCAAAGCCGCACGAATGGCCCGATCAGCCTGCCGAGCAGGCCGTTCATGCGTAGGTCGCCCGTCATTGCGACGAGGCAAAGACATGGGCCCTCGTCGCCCACCACAGGCCGATGATCGATCTCATCGTCGCCATAGTCGAAATCACCCGGACCAAATCGGCCGCCCTCGTGGCTGAAGCTGCCCTGGAGCACGAGGGTCAGTTCGGTTCCGGTGTGCGTGTGTTCGAGCATGCGGCTCCCCGGCGCGGAGCGAAGCAGAAATGCCCGCGCCGTGCCCGATCCGGACAACTCGATCGGTCGCATGCTCAGACCCGGAGCGATGCGCCTGCGCTTGCCGATGCGGTAGTTTCGCAGCGCCGCCGGAACATCCTGCTCGCTGCCGCGAGCGGCCTCGGAAATCCGCGCCGCTCGTTCTTCAAGAGCGTCGTGAATGCGCGACATCACCTGCTCGAACGCATCCGATGCGACCGGCACCGGCTCGACATCTTCAAGAGCCAAGCCGCCAAGTTGCTCGATGGCCTGCACGAACCGGCCGCACCGCGCGCAACCCGCAACGTGCACCCCCACCACCAATTGATGGGCTTCTTCCAACCTGCCGGCCGCAAAGTCGGCCAGAAGATCTTCCGGCGGATGATGGCTGATCGTCATGCTTCTTCGTCCAATATGTCTCTCAAGCGGTTCATCGCCAGCCTGATCCGCGACTTCACCGTTCCGAGCGGAATGCCAAGCAGGCTCGCGATTTCCGGGTGCGGCTTCTCCTCGATGAACGACAACCTCACCACCATGGATTGCTCCATCGAGAGCCGCTCGACCGCCGAATTGATCCGCGCGGCGTCCTGCACGCGGGACATGACGGCATCCGCCGGTTCGGCGGGATCCGGCGTCTCGGGAAGCTCAGCGGTGCCCCGCAGGCGGTCCGCCCGCGCTCTGCTGCGGAACAAATCGATGCGCAGGTTGCGCGCGATGGTGAATATCCATGCCACCGCTCCGGCCGTCGCCGGATCGAACTGGCCTGCCTTCCGCCAGACCGCGATCATGGCATTCTGAGCAATCTCCTCCGCCTCGTCTGAACTGCACCCGGCCTTCAGCATCAGTCCCTTGATGCGTGGCGCGAAATGCTCGAATAGGCGCTTGAAGGCCTCCCGGTCTCGGGTCGAGGCGACGCGTCCGATCAGATCAGCCCAGTCCACCTTTGTGTTCGGCCCTTTGCTCGTGCCAGTCGACAGCCGCGCTTCAGTCCTCCGGGGAAAACCAGCCTTCGCCCGGATGGGCGCATCTAAAGCTCGGATAGCAGCGATCATAGCGCCTCGACAAGCGACCTGTAGGTCTGGGAACGAACGAGGACAGGCCCTAGATCACCGCGGAATGATCATTTCGACAGGTTCCGGCGCCGTCCGCGCAGAGGTCCGGCCGACCGCGCCGTCTCTCCCGGGCCTCACACCGGAAACGTCAGCGATTTCGCGAGCCTGACCAGATCGACCTGGCGCCGGCAGCCGGTCTTTTCGACTAACGAAGCCATGATGCGCGCCAGGTCACGCGAAGAGTTCTACGATCTTCGCCGAAATGGCGCGATTGCATCGAGACGGGACGTCGATTGTGACGCCCCAATAACAATCCAGCTATGGTCCTGGTTTAGCCGCAAGTAGGCCATTGAGGAAGGCTGTCTCACTCGAGAGGGTCATTTCCTTTCGGCTCTTGCAAGAACTTCGGCATGTGGTTACGCGGTTCACGATCACGCGGAGCGGGACGTTCGGACGGGTCGCGGCCGAGCTTGGACTGCAGCTCGACGAGGTCGGTGAAGACGTCGGCCTGGCGGCGCAACTCGTCGGCGATCATCGGCGGCTGGCTGGCGATCGTGGAAATCACGGTGACCCGCACGCCGCGGCGCTGAACGGCCTCCACCATATACCGGAAGTCGCCGTCGCCCGAGAACAGCACCATCTGGTCGATGTGCTCGGCGCTCGGGCACGATGTGGTTGAAGCGGGATCGGCCGAAGAGGCGCTTCGACTGCTGAACCGGGGGCTCACTCCCGATTTCGTCGTGACGGATCACCTCATGCCGGGCATGTCCGGTACCGAACTCGCCCGAGCGGCGCTTCAGACCATTCTTGATGGACGAATTTGCGGGTGCCCGTGGCTTTGGTTAGCAGGATCTCTAACAGATGCGTTGCGTAAGTTACCCAGGCTGGCGAATGGAGGCTGCGAAACTGGAGCAATGCCGTCAGCGGCTGCCGCCTACGGTGTCGGCGACCTTCGCTCCCCTCGACCCCATTGGCTTGGATGTGCCGGTGGTGGTGTCGCGCTCGGTCTGATGTTCCATCTCCGCGTCGACCTCCGCACCGAGCAGGATGACGATGGCGGAGATCCACAGCCAAGTCATGAAGCCGATGATCGCCCCAAGTGAGCCGTAAGTTTCGTTGAACTTGCCGAAGTTTGCGGCGTACCAGGAGAAGGCCCCCGTGGACGCCAGTGACCAACCGATCGACTGCCGCTCTGAAACGTCTGGGTGTTCAGTCATGCTTCTGTCGTCCTTGCCTTTCGAGCCGGGACAACTGTATTCCAGTCACGATCGTTCCTGTACCG
This sequence comes from Bradyrhizobium sp. WU425, assembly GCF_021052305.1. Taxonomy (NCBI): domain Bacteria; kingdom Pseudomonadati; phylum Pseudomonadota; class Alphaproteobacteria; order Hyphomicrobiales; family Nitrobacteraceae; genus Bradyrhizobium; species Bradyrhizobium sp. WU425. The sequence goes on from NZ_CP088089.1 coordinate 3,077,031, forward strand.
CTTCGCGCGTCGACGCACGGCAGTCGCGGATTTTGCAACCGAGGACGATCCCGGCCAAAGAAGCGCCGACCGCGTTTGCGGCGATGATGACCCAATCGCCGCGCATCGCCCCATAGACGACCCACAAAGCCAACCCCGTGGTCAGCGCTACCAACATTCCCATGGAGAGATCGGCGGTAGATCCGCGGGGCCACGCCTTTCGGACCTGTGGGACGTAGGAGAGCGAAGCAAGGAAGGCAGCAAGTCCGCCCAGATAGGTGGTGAGATCGTGTGACATCTGGTTACCTCTCCGGTGCACCGGCTGAACGGACCTCCGCTGGAAGGGTTCCGGAGCTAAGGAGGGTTAAGCAGCTGAGGTGCGCAGGACGTCAGGGCAAAGGAGTGGTGCTGCGCTTCGCTCTAGCGCGCTTACGCCCCGGCGGTGCTGGATGACCGCGTATCTTTACGAGCTTGCGATACACAGACGTTTACCGCCTGCCGGAGCGAGGTGACGTAGTAATCGGCGCCGATCACAGTCTGAACCTGTCGGTCTCTCAGAACGTCATCTTCGGCTGGCCACAATCCGACAAGGACGGGTACGCCTGGAGCTCTTCGCTTCAATCGCTGCAGAAGGTAGCGCAGGTGCGAAGGGCTGCCCCGAATATCGAGGTAGGAGATGCAGATCATGACGGTACCTGTCACCTCCAGCGCGTTGATGGCTTCGCGCGAGGCGGCGTCATACCTCGTGACCCGCGCGCCCAGACCATGCTTCCCGAGAAGTTGCGCCAACATCGCAGACGCTGCTTCATCGAGCGGTCCCTTGCCGGCAAGGCATAGAACGGGGGCTGCTCCTTGCCATGGGGCCGAAAGCGCGGATCTGTGCGGGCAATCTTCGGGCGCCGCATTGCTGGGGATGCCCCGTTGATCTCTAGGCGTGCCGGCAGGCTGCGTGTCCAGCGAAGAAGGATCCTGGTCCTCGTGCTCGGCCAGTTCGCGGATGAGCCCCTCTATCGTATTCCGCACACGTTCCAGATGCCTTTGCCCGATCACGCCACGTTCGGCATCGTTGGCAGCCAGCTGCAGGCCTTTTAGAGCGACTTCATCGTAATAGGAAGACAGCGATCGTTCCTTCAGCGGCAGCTCGGCGTGATCCTGGGCCTCGTCCGCGTCTCCCGCCAGGAATCGCTGATAGAAACTCTCGACGGGCGTGAGCGGCGGTCGGTCTCCAAGCAGGATGTCCAGGAACTCTAGCCGATCAACATATCGGCCGAGCACAACCAGGCACAGCGTAAGGGGCATCGAAAGCACCAAGCCAATCGAGCCCCAAAGCCAGCTCCAGAAGATCGCAGATACCACAACCGCTAATGGCGAAAGGCCGGTGCTGTGGCCATAAGTATCGGTTCGATGCCCTGGCTTACTCCAAGTTCGACCACGATATAGAGGATCTCTGTCAGATCGCCATCGACCATCCCGGATCGACGGCTGTCGCGAGCGTGATGGGCAAGCCTGCTGATATGAACGAGCCGATGTAAGGCACGAAGCGCAGCAGCCCGGAAAGAATGCCCCACAGCACAGGATTGGGCACGCCGATGAAGAACAATCCCGCGCCGATGATTACACCGAACGCCGAATTCAATCCGAGTTGAGCCAGAAAGTATCGGCTCAGCCGCTGAGCGGCGTCGTCCAGCGCCACCGTCGTCCGATGGAGGTCCGTGGCACCGAACAGCCGGATCATCCGATCGCGCAGATCTTCCTTCTGCAGCAGCACGAAGATCGAGATCACGAGGACAATTCCCAGCGTTGCGAACGGCGACAGGATAGGGGACAGATACTTTTGAAGTAGCTCGAGCGGGCTCGACGTCGCTGGTTTTGAGCCGGGCTGGTACCCTTGACCGAGGTCTCGGCTCCAGCCGAGCCTTGCGGGACCGTCTGCAGCGGCGTTGCATCGTAACCGATGCGCTCAAGTAGGCCAGAAGCCTTCTCAGCCATGTAGGTGCGGGCGGCCTCGATCTTCCTTTCGATCGTGCCTGCATATTCAGGTGCGCGGGGCGCCAATTGTGCGACCTGCGATCCGATCACCGTCCCAATCGCACCGATGATGGCAATCGCAACAAAAACAGCAATCAGTACAGAAGGTACTCGTCCCAGTCGCCACCTTCGGAGTAGATCGACGAGTGGGCCAGCACGAACGAAAGAAGTATTGCGGCCGTGATCGGCACAAGCACTTCGCGCGCCAAATAGAGCGTCGCTATTACGACGATCCCGATTTGAAACGACAGAAGTGAGGTGATGGCTGGCGCGTCCGCGGCCGGAACGCTTTCCTGCAATAGATCGTCGGAACTCTCGGACTCTGCCACGAAGCACCTTAACCGCTGACGCGGCACCAGCTTGAAGGTAGTCGGCGAACAGTTCGGCGCACAAATTGTTCCCGGAGCGGCGGACCGCGTCCGGCCCCTCCACCACCGCTTGCGGGAGTCGGCCATGAGCCGCAAACGCCATGAATGACGGACCCTAGTGGGATGTTCGCGATTGCCGCCTAACAGCATCCCGGCATGGAGGCACTCCCGCAGTCGAGCCCACTGCGGTGATCGCTTCGCTGAGGTGAGGAAAGTGCAAACCGGAATGCCTGAAAATTAATTCCCCCACAGCCGTAGCGTGTACAAATGCCAGACCAGGGTTTGTTCTGAATGAGCGCGCTCCCTTCAATAACGAGCGCGGCGCTATGTCTCCCTAGACCCCTCTCTTCAGGCCCGACTTCAGCTTCCGACTCCAGTCAATGCGTCGCGGTTGCTTCTTGCGCGGCTCCTTGACGATCGGCTGACGCTCCTCGGAACCATCGTCGAACGTCTTCACGAGAAAGCGCTCGGTCCCCTCCTCAATGACTTCTATTCCTACCTGCTTCTTTGCCATTCCCGGAAACGTGAGAGAGGGAACGCAGTTCCACCCGAACCTCTCCGCTTAACGCAGGTTATTCTCGCTCAGCACGAGGAGAGTGGAACATGGATAAAGATCGCGTAGAAGGCGCCGCAACAAACATCAAGGGCAAGATCAAGGAAGGCGTCGGCAAGATGACCGGCGATGCTAAGACAGAAACCGAAGGTCAAGCGGACCAGGTGAAGGGCAAGGCCCAGAACGCCGTCGGCGGAGTGAAAGACAAAGCCCGCGAAGTATTGAACGGCGAGTAGTCTTAACCTCAAGAGCCCTCGCGAAAGCGGGGGCTTTTTGTTGTCTACCAGTAATCTTATGCTCGCTGCCTCGCTGCTCGAGATCTTGGACCTCGACTTACCAACGACTGGCGCGCCCGCGCTCGTCGTCCTGCTCGAGAGCGCACGAAAGAAGACCGGAGTCCTTAGTCAGGCCGCTCCTCGTCTTCCTCGCGCAGCCTCTGGTACGCGGCCTTCAATTTGCCTCGATACGGCCAGCGTTGTTCACGTCGGCCGCCGCCATGATTTCGTTGATCACGCAGTTCTAACGGACAGCTTGAATGTCGACGGCGTGCTGGCAATTGCGCTGGGGTACATCAATTCGATGTGCGTGATGACGGACGGCTTCTCCGACGTCCTTTGCGACCGGTTTGACCAATTCGCGACTCCAACTGAGCTACGCGATCGATCCCGACGCACCTGAGGCGGGAAGCAGTCAACAGGTCAGGACGGGGTTGAGCGCCTAATTCGTCGCGCGACGGCTCGGCGTCAGCGCAAAGGCAGTCACCGAATGGGTCGCCTACTTCATCGAGCACGGGGACCTGCCCGCCGCGAGCAAGCTCGAGGGCCATGAGGACTACATCCGCTCAGCGATCGAAGCCAATCCATCGATCAGCGTGCATGCATTCTGGCAGACGTTCAACAAGGAGCGGGCGAAGGTCGGCTATGGCATCATGTCCAAGTTCATCGCGGATCTCGGATACGAACGGGACGCTGCGGGTCGCCTGACCGCAAAGGCACCGCCCGGAAGCTCCGCTGAGCGGGGCGGAACTGAAAACTAGAGAGTCCGCGGCCGGGGCAACCACGCGCGGGCTCAGGCGACCGAGTTGAGCCTGATCTCGTCGGTGGCGTCGATCCAGCCGAACAGGGCGCGCAGCTCGTCGGCCTTCACCTTGCCCGGCGCTTCGTCTGCTTGGCGGGGATCCCAGGCTTTTCCGAACGTCTCCTCGCCGTAACCGGGATCCGGTTCAGCCCAATTTCGCCGGTGTCGTGATCGAAAGCCGCACCCCCCGGCTGTACGAACTCCTGCATGCCTACGGCGCCGCCAAGTTCAAAGACGGCAGGCATCCGAAGCGTTCGTCGGCTTCGGCAGGTCGCCCGCCTCTGGCGTATGGCGTGCTGCTGGACGAGGATGCCGATTTCTTCGTCTCCGAGATGAGATTTCGCCTAACCAGCTCGTCGATCGCGTTCGGCAGCCGGGATATAGATTCTCCCCCCGAAGGCGACGCTGTGCGACGGCCCGAGGTGGCGGATCGCATGCCGCAGGCGGGTGCCGGGCCCGGGCACCCGCCATGACGACGTCGCCTTGGACCGCGCCCGTGATCGGATGGACGAGTGCGAGCTTGAACCAGCGGTGGGTGCCGGCCGACCTCGCTGTCGCGCCGCTCCGCCCCGAAGTGAGGGGGCACCGATGTCTTCGAGGCACGGTCGGCGAACTCCGCCTGCTCCGGCGTCGTGATCTCGACCCATTCCGGATCATCGTGCTTCCCCGTGATCAGTCGAAATTCAGCCAGTTGAATTCCTGGATGCGCAGCAACGTCGTGGCGTCCATGGCAATCTCCTCTTTGGGAGTCCCCTAGAAGGCCGTCCAGCAAGCCGGAATGCCCGAGGCTACTGACAGAGGACCCCTGGAGCCGCCGGGGCAAGGAGGCGGATCTGCCGGCTCGGTTCGGGCCAAAAGCCGCCCTACGAAAAGTGCGGGTAAACGAGACGCTTACTAGCCTCGACCCGGTCTTAGCGACCTTTCGTATCAATCGCCCCGTTCTTATTGTGCCAACCGATCCATTCTTCCGGAACACGGTCGTGCGAAATCAAGTACTTAGTCGACGCGGTCTTGTGGTGCGGGCATATTTGAACGCAAGGTGCGCCTTTTCGCGCCGTGCAGCATTTTGCCTGTCGCTTGCAACCGCGCGTTTCGGCGCGCGAGCGCAATCGCGAAAAATGAATCGCAATCAATGAGCTAGACTTAACTCCTCCGAGCTCACGTGAGTTCGGATGAGAAACAGCCTTCACTTCAGGTGCGGCAGGTTTTGCGAGTCGCATCAAGGACATCGACTCGAATGCTGAGGCGCTGATCCAGCAGCTTCACACATTGCTGCAATCAGGCCTGTTGCGACGCTACCAGGCGTGCATCCCCATAAAGCCCGGACCAGCTCAATATTTCCTTAAACGCCGGCGCCGCCCGTGAGGCTTGCCAGATGTGGACGATCAGCGTCCGCAGCTCATCCAGCCTGGGCTGGCATGACGTGCTGCCGCGCGGCGCCCTGCGCTTGTCACGCCCCGGCGGGGATGCTGAAGTGCCGCCCTCGATTGTGGTGTGTAGGAGCCGGCGCCGATGGACAGAATTCTCGCAGCCGCAAAGGCGATCGCGCTGGCGCGCCGCAACCATGCGCCGCTCGCGGCGCTCGAGGTTCCTCCGGCCGATGAAGCCGAGGGCTATCAGGTCCAGCGGGCGCTGCACGATCTGCTGCTGCCGCATGCCGGCCCGCTGGTCGGTTACAAGATCGGCTGCACCAGCCAGGTGATGCAGGATTACATCGGGATTCCACACCCATGCGGCGGCGGCGTGTTCCAGAAAGGCGTGCACGACAGCGGCGTGCAGCTCGCGGCTGCCGACTATGTCCGCGTCGGCGTCGAATGCGAGATCGCGGTGCGGCTGAAGCGCAATCTCGCCGCCGGCGAGGCGCCATTCACGGCCGAATGGGTCGGCGAAGCCGTCGAGGCCTATCATCCCGCGATCGAGATCGTCGACGACCGCTATGTGAAGTGGGAAACGATGGGCGCGCCGACGTTGATCGCCGACGATTTCTTCGCCGCCGGCTGCGTGTTGGGCGAGATCGTGCCGCGCTCGTCGGTGCCGGACCTGAAGGCCGTCAAAGGCCGCGCTATCGTCAACGGCGAAGAGGTCAGCCACGGCACCGGCGCCGACGTGCTCGGCCATCCCCACAACGCACTCGCCTGGCTCGCCAACCATCTCGCCGCCGAGGGCAAGGGTCTTCACGCGGGACAGCTCGTCCTGACGGGGAGTCTGGTCAAGACGTTGTGGCTGAAGGCCGGCGACAAGGTGCGGATGGAGCTGGACGGGCTTGGCGTGGTGGAGGCGGAGTTTACGTAGGCTCTGCGGGCACCGCGTCGTCATTCCCCGCGAAGGCGGGGAATCCGGTACGCCGCGGCTTCTCGGTTCATCGCTGACGTCTCGAAATACTGGATCGCCCGCCTTCGCGGGTGGTGACAGTCGAGGGGGCGGAGAGGGGATAGCGGCGTCGCTACAATCGCGCGTCGCTGAGCGCTGTATGCAGCCATCGCCAAAATACATGCGGCCCTCGCCAGGGGAGCTAGCGAGGGCCGCGTCGTACATCGTCGTCCGCGCCTAGGTTCGCGAACACGATGTGGGAGCTCGGGAGAAGCTAGAAGGGCAGCAGCACGTCCATGACTTGCTGGCCGTAGCGCGGTTGCTGCACGTCCATGATCTGGCCGCGGCCGCCGTAGGCGATGCGGGCCTGCGCGATCTTGGTGGAATCGATGGTGTTGTCGCTCTGGATGTCTTCGGGACGGACGATGCCGGCGACGATGAGCTCGCGGATTTCGTAGTTGACGCGGATCTCCTGCTTGCCCTCGACCACGAGGTTGCCGTTGGGCAGGACCTGGGTGACGACCGCCGCGACGTTGGTCTGCAACGCTTCCTTGCGGTCCACGCTTCCTTTGCCCTCGCTGGACGCGGTCGAGTCGGCGGTGAGGATGCGGCCGGGCAACACCTTCTGCGCTTGGGCCCCCAATGTCTTGGCGCCGATGAAGTCGGTGATCCCGGAATCTTCCTTGTTGGTGCGGCTGCGCTGGGTGTCGTTTTCGATATTGGCCTTGTCGGTGATGTTCACGGCCACCGTCAGGATGTCGCCGACCTGATGGGCACGCTGGTCCTTGAAGAAGGCCCGGCTGCCGCTGCGCCACAGCGAGTTCGGATTGTAGGAGGCGACCTCGGGCTTCGGCATCGGCATCTGCACCGGCTTGTAACCGGGCTGCGTCGTCGGATTGTCGATCGCCGACAATTTCGGCTGCTCGCCGATCTGCGACAGACGGTCGATCGAGGAGCAGCCGCTCGCCAGCGCGCACGTCGCCAGCAGCAGGGCAGAGATCGCGATGCGACGGGGACGAAAAGCCGAACTGAACGTGGACATGACTTACTCTGACTTGGCTGGAGCTTGCGAGACGCGAACTTGCGGGATCTGGGCTTGTGCGATCTGGGCCGGGGATGCCGGGGCTTGGACCAGGTTCCGGACGAGGGCTGCGGTATCGACGGGGGCGGGCGCCTCGTCGCGCTTGAGCGAGGAGGTCTGTTCGACCGCGGCCGGCATCGGCGCGGCCTGGCTAGCGCCCTGGACCGTCACCTGGCCGCGGCCGGTGACGACGCCGCTCAGCGTGCGCTTGGTCTGCAGGTTGAGCACGCTGATGGTATCGCCCTCGGCGCCGCTCTCGATCGCCTTGCCGCGCGTGGTGAGATAGATTCCGGGAACCTGGTAGATGACGGTGACGTTCTGGTCGCGCTGCACGAAGTCGGGCTTGACGATGTCGGCGACGCGGATCGGCGTCCCCGCCCGCATCGGCCGGCGCAACTGCATGCCGAGCGTGCGATCGCGCGAGGCGGCCTCACCGGTGACCTCGGCCTTCGGCCGCCGCTCCATGGCGACATCGGACGCCTTCAGGAGATCGACGCGGTCGATGTCGCGCGTCAGCACGGCCACTTCCACCGTTTCGGTCGCGGTGCCGGTGAAACGCAGCTTGGTCGGTGCCGGATTGTTGTCGTTGTTGATCTCGAAGGCGATATCGAAACGGCCGCTGCGGGCGTCGTAGCGGGTTGCCACCGGCTGCAGCACGCCGGTGTTGGAGGCATCCAGCCGCATGTCGGCAATGCCGCGGTCGAACGTGACGGTGATGTTGGCGGCATCGCCAAGTCCAAAGCGGCGCTCGAGCGCCGAGGCGACCGCGGTCTCGAGGTCCTTGTTCACGAGCGTGCGGGCGAGACGGGTGACCTGGACCTCCTTGATGTCGCCGGTCATCACGCCGATCACCTGCTTTGCGCGCAACACCGCCAGCACGTGGGCGACCGGCAGCGCACCGGTGGTGCCGAGATCGGGCGAGCGGTAGACCGGGATCAGCGCGGCCGAGCCGGCATTGTCGATGAGATCGCCGACCCGCACCACGTCCGAGGTCACGGTGATGCTCGCGCGCAGCGTCGGCGTCGCGATGAAGTCGTCGGCGGCCCGTGCGGGCAGCGCCAGCACGAGGAGAGCGGAGATCGTGGCGAGGGTGGTGCGGATCATCGTCATCACCTCAGCGGAACAACGCCGTGGTCGACTGCATCATCTGGTCGGCGGCGCTGATCACCTTGGCGTTCATCTCGTAGGCGCGCTGGGCAGCGATCAGGTCGCTCATCTCCGAGACGACGTCGACATTGGCCTGCTCGAGGCTGCTCTGGGTGATGTTGCCGAAACCCTCGGAGCTCGCGGTACCGTCCTGCGGCGGGCCGGAGGAGGGCGTCTCGGTGAACTGATTGTTGCCGACCGGCTGGAGGCCCGCTTTGTTGATGAATCGGGTCAGGCCGATCTGGCCTTGGACGGCCGAGGTCGACGAACCCGGCAGCGTCACCGAGACCTGGCCCTGCACGTTGATGGTGAGGCCCGAGGCGTTGTTCGGGATCGTAATCGTCGGTTGCACCGGGTTGCCCTGCGCCGTGACGATGCGCCCCTGATTGTCCATCTGGAAGGTGCCGTCGCGGGTGTACTGGTAGCTGCCGTCGGGCATCAGGATCTTGAAGAAACCTTCGCCCGTGATGGCCATGTCGAGGTCGTTGCCGGTCTGCGACAGCGTGCCCTGGGTCATGCTGCGCGGCGTGCCGACGGTCTTGACGCCGCCGCCGATGTCGACGCCGACCGGCAGGATGGTGCCCTGGTCGGACGACTGGGCGCCGACCCGGCGGACGTGTTCGTAGATCAGGTCCTGGAACGCCGCGGTCTGCTTCTTGAAGCCGGTGGTGCGCAGGTTGGCGATGTTGTTGGAGATCACCTGAACGTTGAGTTCCTGTGCCGCCATTCCGGTTGCTGCGGTGTGAAGCGCCTGCATGTCAGTTCTCCCTCAATCAGGCCGGAACGTCGGCGAGCTTCTCGATCGCCGACTTGTGCATGTCACTCTGCTGCTGGAGCAGGTTGGCTATGGCGGTGTAGCTGCGCATGACTTCGACCATGCGGCTCATCTCACCGACCGAGTTCACGTTCGACTTCTCGACATAGCCCTGCTGCACGGTCGACTTGGTGTCGGCCTGCGGGACCGCGGAGCCGATGTCATAAAGGTTGGCGCCCAGCTTGGTCAGCTTGGCCGGATCGTCGAACGAGGCCATGCGGATCTTGCCGCGGATCGAATCGGTTTTGGCCGTGCCCTCGAGCACCGTGACGGTGCCGTCCGGCGCGACGTTGATGTCGTGGTCGGTGGGCTGGAAGGTGATCGGGCCGCTGGTGCCCAGCACGAGGTTGCCGTCGGAGGTGACGAGCTGGCCGGTGCTGTTGAGCGAGAATTTTCCGTCGCGGGTGTAGCGCTCGGCGCCATTGGCCTGAACCGCGAAATAGGCGTTGCCGCTGATCGCCATGTCGAGCGGATTCTTGGTCGGCTCCATCGGCCCCTGGCCGACGTCGCGGAAGGTGCCGCGGTCCTGCACATAGGAGACCCGGCGGTCGGAGCCGACGAAATTGTCCTCACGCGCGTTCGAGTTGAGGTACTCCTCGAACAGCGAATGATCGGCCTTGAAGCCGTTGGTGTTGGCGTTGGCGACGTTGTTGGCGATGACATCCATCTGCCGTTCCAACGTCATCTGTCGTGACAAGCCGATCAGAAGCGCGTTCTGCATCGGAAATCTCCCCTGAGTGAGATCTGCCAGTTCGCTCTCCCAAGCGCATTGGCCGATCCCGTGAACGAGACCTCGGGTTCTCCCAAACCTTGGGTCTCGGTCCTTTCTCAGCGAAACTCGTGCCAGGCGGGAAAATTATGTACTTTCAATACCTTGTCTGTTTTTCGAGGATGCGGGGAGGCGGCAGAAAGGGTCTGTTAGCCATGTTTGCCCGGCAGATTTTTCCTAGTGAAGGCCCAATCGAAAGGTTCCGTTAACCATTATTACCGTAGCGTTTGCGCGTAAGAGGAGCACTGCGCTGGGGCATTTGTATCGCGTCACTGTCTGCCAGGAGCTTCGCTCTTTCGACCCCTTTGAGAGATGAGCGAGCGCGGCGATCATGGCAGAGAATGAAGCGGAAGGCGGCGGAGCCGCTGAGGGCGCGGAAGCCGCTCCGCCCAAGAACAAGTTCAAGCTGATGATCATGGTGGTGGGCCTGCTCGCCGTTCTCGGCGGCGGCGCCGCGACGTGGTTCTTCTTTTTCCGTCACGGCGACGACGAGCATCACGCCGAGGCGGCGCCTCCGCCGAAGCCGCCGGCTTTCGTCGAGGTTCCCGACATCATGGTCAACCTCGCCGGCGCGCCGGGCGAGCGCGTGCAATATCTGAAGCTCAAGATCGTGCTGGAGCTGAAGGAAGAGAAGCAGGTCGAGGCGATCAAGCCGACGATGCCGCGCATCACCGACATCTTCCAGACCTATGCGCGCGAGCTGCGCTCCTCCGACCTCAACGGTTCCGCCGGCATCTTCCGCCTCAAGGAAGAGCTGACCAAGCGCGTCAATGCGGCGGTGGCTCCGGTCCAGGTCAGCGCGGTGCTGTTCAAGGAAGTCGTGATCCAGTGAGCATGACGGGCTAGAGATCATGGCAGGCACCGACCAACCAGACCAGGATGCAATTGCCGCCCAATGGGAGGCCTCGCTCGATTCCGAGGATCCCGCTGAGGCCGCGAAGGCTGCTGCCGAAAACGAACTATCCGAGACCATGGCCCTGCAATGGGCGGCCATGGTCGAGGATGGCAGCCGCGATCTCGGCGCCGGCAAGAATTCCGGCGAACGCGTGCTGTCGCAGGAGGAGATCGACAACCTCCTCGGCTTCGCGGTCGGCGACGTCACGCTCGACGATCATTCCGGCATTCGCGCCATCATCGATTCGGCAATGGTCTCCTACGAGCGTCTGCCGATGCTCGAAATCGTCTTCGACCGCCTGGTGCGATTGCTGACGACCTCCTTACGCAATTTCACCTCCGACAACGTCGAAGTCTCGCTCGACCGCATCACCTCGGTGCGCTTCGGCGACTACATGAACTCGATCCCGCTGCCCGCCGTCCTCACCGTCTTCAAGGCCGAAGAGTGGGACAATTTCGGCATGGCCGTGGTCGATTCCAGCCTGATCTACTCGATGATCGACGTGCTGCTCGGCGGCCGCCGCGGCTCGAGCCAGCTGCGCATCGAGGGCCGGCCCTACACCACGATCGAGACAGAGTTGGTCAAGCGGCTGGTCGAAGTCGTCATGGCCGATGCCGAACAGGCGTTCCGGCCGCTGTCGCCGGTGACCTTCACCATCGACCGGCTCGAGACCAACCCGCGCTTCGCCGCGATCAGCCGTCCTGCCAACGCAGCGATCCTGGTGCGGCTGCGCATCGACATGGAAGATCGCGGCGGCAACATCGAGCTGTTGCTGCCTTACGCGACCATCGAGCCGATCCGGGGCGTCCTGCTCCAGATGTTCATGGGCGAAAAGTTCGGCCGCGACCAGATCTGGGAAGGCCACTTCGCCACCGAGATCGTCCAGGCCGAGATCTCCGTCGACGCCGTGCTCTACGAAGCCGACATTCCGCTCAAGCAACTGATGCGACTGAAGGTCGGGGACACGCTGCCGCTGGACATGCGCGCGGATGCCAGCGTCACCGTTCGCTGCGGCGACGTCACCATCACCGAAGGACGCATGGGCCGGGTCGGCGACCGCGTCGCGATACGGGTGACGAAACCCTTGCGCAAGCCAAGTACGACACTTGCGATGTTCGAAAAGGTCGACGAGCAGAACAAGATGATGGAGGCCCCATGAACCACTCCCTGGGAATGGCGATCGAGACGCTGGTGGCTATCCTGCTGATGCTGACCATCGTCTACTGCGTCACGCTCAACAAGCGACTGACGCGGCTGAAGGCGGACGAGCATTCGCTGAAGGCGGTCATCGGCGAGCTGATCACCGCAACCGAGATCGCCGAGCGCGCGATCGGCGGGCTGAAGCTCGCCGTGCGCGACGTCAACGAGAACCTCGGCAGCCAGCTTGCGGCGGCGACCCAGATGTCCGAGCAGCTCTACAAGCAGCTCGGCGAAGCCGACAACGTGGTGCGGCGCCTGTCCAAGATCGCGATCGCCGCGCGCCCCGTGACGAACCCGGAAACGGTCGCCGCGCCCGCAGCCAAGCCTTCATCGGCGAAGGCGGTGGCGGCTGCGGCCGAAGCCTTCTCCGAGCGCCGACGATCCAACGGTCTTGCGGCATAAAGTCAGGTATGAAGTCTTTTCGCAACATCCGCGTCATTCCGATCGTGCTGGTTGCCGTCGCTGGCTTGGCCACGCTGAAGGTCACGGGTCTTGTGATAAACGGCGGCTATGTCTTCGACTATAAGCCGAGCCAGACCAAGAAGTCGTGGGCGCAGGAGAATCTGAACTTCCCGGCCAGCCGCGAGGATCCCGATATCACGGGCTCGACCCATGGCGCGCCGAAGGAGGCGCCGAAGCCGGCCGCACCCGACACCAAGTCCGAAGGCGCCGCGGTCAAGGAGGAAGCCCAGCCGCAGATCTCCGCCTCGGAGCGCGCGATCCTGGAACGCCTGCAGTCGCGTCGCCAGGAGATCGAGGCCCGCCAGCGCGAGATCGACATCCGCGAGAGCCTGTTGAAATCCGCCGAGAAGCGCATCGAAAACAAGGTCGAGGAGATGAAGGCGGTAGAAACCCGTATCTCCGCGACGCAGGCCGAGCAGAAGGCCGCCGAAGCCCAGCGCATGAAGGGCCTCGTCACCATGTATGAGGGCATGAAGCCCAAGGACGCCGCGCGGGTCTTTGACCGGCTCGAGATGGGCGTGCTGATTGAGATCGCCTCGCAGATCGCGCCGCGAAAAATGTCGGACATCATGGGATTGATGTCCCCGGAGGCCGCCGAGCGGCTGACGGTCGAGATGGCCCGCAGGGCCAATGGCGGCGGCGATCAGTCCGCCTCGGCCGGCGAGCTGCCCAAGATCGACGGCAAGCCGACGCAAAAGCCGAATTGAGGGCTCATACTTAAGAAGTCCTTAATTGCCAAAATCTACAGTCTGGGGCAGGGGCCGGCAGCAATGCCGGCGTGGACCGTCGAACCGGAAGTAATGCCGCCAATGGCGCGAGACGCTGCCGCTGGATTTGTGTCGCGAGCCCGCGCCCTGGCGCGGAGGCTGTCGCGTCATGTCCGCGCGGCGCCGCTGCTGGCAGCCAGCCTGCTGATCGGCTTCACGGCGCCTGTCCGGGCGGCCGACGCGATCAGGGGCGAGGCGACTTTCTCGGCCAGCGGCGGCTTTGCCCGTCTCGTGATCAAGCTCGGGGAGGACGTCCCCTCCGAGGTTACGACGGCCGGCTCCATTCTCGTCATCCGTTTCGACCGGGCGGTCGACGTTCCCGTCGATCGCGTCCCGGAAGGCGCGCCCGACTACGTCAACTCCGCCCGCCGCGATCCCGATGGCGGCGCCATCCGCCTGTCGCTGGCGCGGCGCGTCACCGTCAACACCATGAATGCCGGCGAACGTACCTTCATCGACCTCTTGCCGGAGGGTTGGAAGGGGCCGCCGCCGAGCTTGCCGATGGACGTGGTCAAGGAACTCGCCGAGCGCGCGCGCGTCGCCGAACGCGCGCTGCGCGCCCAGCGCGCCGCGGCGGAGAGTAAGAAACGGCCGCAGATCCGCGTGCGCGCGTCGGTGCAGCCGACCTTCGTCCGCTTCGTGTTCGAGATGCCGGATGGCGTCGGCGTATCCTCCGTGCTCAATGAACAGAAGCTCACGCTCGCCTTCAACGCCAACCTGAATTTCGATCTGGCGGACGCGGTCGTCGCAGCGCCGCCGAACGTCGCCTCGATCAAGCAGAAGGCCGACATCGACCAGACCAGTGTCGAGATCGCGCTGATCGGCGATTCCGACGTGCATTCGTTCCGCGACGAGAAGAACTACGTCGTCGACATCTCCTTCCAGCCGGACAAGGGCAAGATGGCCACGTCGGCGGAAGCTGCGATCGCGCAGGCCAAGCCCGCCGCTCATGGACCGGCGCCTGCGCCTGAAAAGCCGGCGGCCGAGAAGCCCAAGGACGCGCATCGCGAGATCGCGCCGCCGACGTCCGAGACGATCGCGCGCGAAGCCAGGATCGATGCCAAGCCCGAGGTGAAGCCGGAAGCGCCCGCCGCCATGCCGCCCGCTGAAGCGCCGAAATCGGTGCCCGCTCCTGCATCCGAAGCCGCGCCCGCTGCGCAAGCGCCCAAGGAAGCGCCCAAGGAAGTTTCGAAGTCTGTCGCGCCAGTTGCAGACGCTGCGGTCGCGCCCGCCAAGCCGGTCATGGCCGAAGCGGCTCAAGAGGTCGTGAAGGATGCTGCCAAAGAGCCGGTCAAGGAGCCCGTCAAGGCCGCGCCAGCAGAGGCGCCCGCTGCGCCGCAGCCGACTGGTGCCAGCGTCGATGTCCGCCGCGACAGCGACGGCCTGCGGGTAACTTTCCCGCTTCAGGTCGCAACCCCTGCGGCGGCGTTCCGCCGCGGCGACACCGTTTGGCTGGTGTTCGATACGGCAAAGCCGATCGACGTCGAGGCGATCCGCACCAAGGGCGGCGCGATGATCGGCGAGGTCGGCCGCGTCCCGCTCGAGAAGGGACAGGCGGTGCGCATCCGTCTCACCCGGCCGCTGGTCTATTCGCTGTCGAGCGAGGAGGTCGGCAAGCAGACCAACTGGCTCTTGACGCTCGCCGACAAGATCCAGGCGACCCCGCTGCCGCTGATGATCTCGCGCAACATCACCGACCCGGCGCTCGCCAACATCGCGATCCCCTTCGCCAATCCGGGGCTCCTGCACAAGCTCACCGATCCCGATGCCGGCGACACGCTCTATGTCATCACCGCGCAGCGGCCGGTGCGCGGCTTCATCAAGCGGCAGGACCTCGTCGATCTCGCGCTGCTGGAATCCGCGCATGGCATCGCGATCCGGCCGAATTCCGACGAGGTCGGCGTCGAGGTCGGGGCCGACAAGGTCATCCTCGGCAAAAAGGGCGGGCTAACGCTGTCCCCGGTCGACATCTCGGCCGAGCGCGCGCCGACCGCAGTGCGGCCGGTCTTCAGCCCCGAAGGTTGGCGCAAGGGCCAGTCGGAAAATTTCATAGCGCGCCAGAACGAGCTGATCACGGCGATCGCCAACCTCGAACCGGCGATGCGTTCCCTGCCGCGGCTCGACCTCGCGCAATTCTACATGTCGCGCGCGATGTATCACGAGGCGAAGGCCGTCACCGAATTGATGCTCGCCGATCCTCTCAACAAGGAGGAGAGCGGTGCTCTGATCATGCATGCGATCGCGAGCATCCTGATCGGTCGGCCGGCGCAGGGCCTGAAGGACCTCGCCAACCCCGTGATCGGCAACAGCCACGATTCCCAGCTCTGGAAAGCGCTCGCCTATGCGCGCCAAGGCAAATGGGCGGACGCGCGCGAGAAGTTCAAGAACGTCGAATTCGCCATCGCCTCGCTACCGCTCGACATCCAGCGCATCGTGACGATGGAGGCGATGCGCGCTTCGCTCGAGGTGAAGGACTATGCCGGCGCCTCCAAGCGCCGCAGCGAGCTCGAGGTGGTCGGCGTCTCGCCCGAGGCCGCGCCCGGCTTTGCCGTGCTGCGCGGCCGGCTTGCCGAGGCGCTCGGCCACGACAAGGACGCGCTCGACGACTACAAGTTCGCCGTCGGCTCGTCCGATCGGCCGGCTGCGGCCGAGGCCAAGCAGCTCGAGGTCGCGCTGCGGCAGAAGCGCGACGAGATCGGCAAGGAAGACGCGTTGCGCGAGCTCGAAACGCTCTCGATGACCTGGCGCGGCGACTCGATTGAGGTCAAGACGCTGCAGATGCTGTCGCAGATGTTTGCAGAGAACGGACGCTACCGGGACGCGCTCACCGCGGCGCGCACCGCGACAAAGCTGCAGCCGAACGCAGAAGCCTCGCGCCAGGCGCAAGACCTCGCCTCCGACCTGTTTACGCAGCTCTTCCTGGGACCCAAGGGCGACGAGCTGCCGCCGATCGAATCGCTCGGGATGTTCTACGAGTTCCGTGAGCTGACGCCGATCGGCCGCCGCGGCGACGAACTGATCCGACGCCTCGCCGACCGTCTCGCCTCGATCGATCTGCTCGACCAGGCCGCCGAGCTCCTGCAATACCAGGTCGACCATCGCCTCGAAGGCGCGGCGCGTGCGCAAGTCGCCGCGCGCCTCTCCATGATCTATCTCGCCAATCGCAGACCCGACATGGCGATCACGGCGTTGCGCGCGAGCCGGATCAGCGACCTCTCAGGCGAGCTCAGGCAGCAACGCCTGCTGCTGGAGGCGCGTGCACAGAGCGACGTCGGCCGCCACGATCTTGCGCTCGATATCGTCTCCAACGTTACAGGCCGCGAGGTGCTGCGCCTACGCTCGGATATCTTCTGGGCGGCGCGGCGCTGGCGTGAATCCGCCGAGCAGATCGAGCTCTATTACGGCGAGCGCTTCCGTGACTTCAAGCCGCTCAACGCGGTGGAGAAAAGCGACATCATCCGCGCCGCCGTCGGTTATGCGCTCGCCGACGACTCGATCGGCATGTCGCGCTTCCGCGAGAAATATGCGCCGCTGATGAGCGAGAGCGCCGATCGGCTCGCCTTCGACATCGCGAGCAAACCGACCGGCGCTTCCAGCGCCGAATTTGCCGATATCGCCAAGCTGGCTGCCAGCGTCGACACGCTCGACGGCTTCCTGCGCGAGATGAAGCAGCGCTTTCCCGACGCCACCGCCCGCGCGCCGGCCTCTCCACAGGCCAAGGACGAGTCCGACCACACCGGCTCGCTGCCCACGATCCCCGTCGTGCGCCAGATCAAGATGACGCGATAGGACGCCGCTCCTTCTTGGCCTCGCGACAGGTACCCGTGAGCCAGCTCTCAGGTGACGGGCAGGGCCGAAGACTATCGCCCGCGTACTCATCAACCCGATCAGTCCGCGAGGACGTAGGCCTTGTCCATTCAGTCTTTGAGACCGGACATGGCCCGTTTGCCTGTGCTAGTCGGCTGAGGGCTCCAGGTCCATTGTGAGAAACATATGCTCCGCGAACCGATCTTAGGGCGTAGAAACAGGGGAAGCCGCTAAGGCCAGCAAGCGACGTTAACGGGCCTAATTGAGCTTTGCCCGGACCTGATAAATTGCCGAGCCCAAGCTCGAGGCAAGCACTAGCACAAGACCAAGCCCGATCATGGGGTTGCTTGCGATCACCGCCGCAAGCGATACGCCTAGCGCCGCGGCCAACATCTGCCAGAAACCTAACAGGGCCGAGGCAGCACCGGCGCGATCGCCGAATGGCGAAAGAGCTTGCGCGCTGCAGAGCGGATTGACCATGCCCATGCCCAGCAGGAATACACATGCGCCGACAAGAAATGGCAAAAAGCGCCCGTCGAAAAGCGCGAATAGCAACACCATGCCGCCGCCGACACAGGCCAGCGCGAGACCGATGCAAATCGATCGGTCGAGACCAAGGTGCGGAACAATTTTGGTAGCGATAATGCCGGCACTAAAGACGATCATGACAGTGCCTGCGAAGAACAGGCCGAGTTGCATGGGTGTGAAGTCGAGGCCTTCTATCAAGACACGCGGCAACGCCGAAAACATTGCAAACAGCGCACCTAAGATGAGGCTAACAGTTGCGGCAGGAACCACGAAACGGCGGTCAGTCGATAGCGACCAGTAATTCTTTGCGATCGTCGAGGAATTGAACTCGGCGCGTGGCGCGTGGTGCGTTTCTCCGAAAGCCGCAAGAAATGCCGAAGCGGCGACGACGGCAAAGATTCCGACGAACACAAAGGCTGAACGCCAGCCAAAAAAATGATCCAGCGCGCCACCGACCAGGGGCGAGAATCCAGGCGCCGCTGCCATCGCAACCATAACAAAGGTGAGCACGCGCGCTAGCTTTTCGCCCTGGAAAAGATCTCTTGCGATAGCTCGCGAAAGGACAGACGTGGCACATGCGCCACCGGCCTGCACAACGCGACCAATCAATAGTGCCGCCAAATCATTGGCTAACGCGCACCATATGCTACCTGCGAAAAATACAGCAAACCCGATCATCACGGGTATGCGCCGGCCGAAACGATCCGATAACGGACCGACAACGAGTTGTCCGACCGCGAACATGGCGAGGAATATGGTGATAGCTGACGTTACCTGAGCGCTGGTGACGCCTACCGCGACGGCGATACTCGGTAGCGAAGGCAACAGAATGTTGGTGGCCAACGTGCCACTCGCAGACAACGCGGCAAGAACGGCGACCTGAAGACCAAGCGGCACGACCCGACCGAGCAGATGGTTTTCGACGTTGCTGGTCATAAGCCGCTTCGGATCTAGGGATGATGACCATCATATCAATGACCCATTGAATGCGCAACCTGAGCATATTCCGATATGTCACGAGCCGCCGAACGCGCTGACGATGGCAGGCTTCCGTCTTGCGCTGGTAAGCTCAAGTGCACGCCTACAAGCATCGGGCTAGAGAGGATGGGGTCGCTGACCGCTGCCCAGGACCGCTACCCCCCGTAACTCTGCACCAGACTGCCTGCCACCAGCGACCAGCCGTCGACCAGCACGAAGAAGATCAGCTTGAACGGCAGCGAGATCGTTGCCGGCGGCAGCATCATCATGCCCATCGACATCAGCACGGACGCGACGACGAGGTCGATGATCAGGAAGGGAAGGAACAGCAGAAAGCCGATCTCGAAGGCGCGCTTCAGCTCCGAGATCATGAAGGCGGGGACGAGGATGCGTAAGCCTAGATCGTCGGGGGTTGCCGGCGGCGGCTCGCCGGAGAGATCCAGGAACAGCTTGAGGTCCTTCTCGCGGACGTTCTTCTGCATGAAGCCGCGCAGGGGGACGGAGGCGCGCTGGAGCGCGTCCTCGACGCCGAGCTGATTGGCGACCAGCGGACGGATGCCTTCGTCGTAGGATTTTTGCAGGACGGGTCCCATCACGAAGAAGGTGAGGAACATCGCCAGCGCGATGATCACCGAGTTCGGCGGGGCGGTCGCGGTGCCCATTGCGGTGCGCAGCAGCGACAGCACGACCACGATGCGCGTGAACGACGTCATCATGATCAGGATCGACGGGGCGATCGACAGCACCGTGAGCAGCGCGATCAGCTGGATCGCGCGCTCGGTGACGCCGCCACCGCCAGCGCCTCCGCCGCCGAGATTGATGCTGATGTCCTGCGCATGTGCCGGCATCGCGAGCGAAGCCGCGCCGATCAGGACAGAAAGAAGAAAAACTCTACGCGGGAGGGCCGGCAGCCTCACGAAGACGGCTTCGGACGGCCGAGCAACGAGGCCATCTCGTCTTCGAGATTTTCAAAGCTGGTCTTTTCCGGAGCCGGCTTTGCGGCAGGTGCCGGTGGCGCCGGCGGCTCGCTGCGGGCCACACGCGGAGGAGCGGCCGGGGGCTCCGGGGGCTCCGGGGCGACCGGTGGGGCAAGCGTCTCGCCGGCGGGGCGGCGCAGCGCAGCTTCGAGCCGCTGCGCCATCTCGGCGAGATTCTGCTCGGCGCTCGATGGCCCCCCAGGAGCGGACGCCGGCGGCGGAACGGGCGGAGCCTGCGGCACAGGCGGAGGAGGCGCGGCTACGCGCTCGGAGCGCACCGGAGGCGCCTTTACCGGCTCGCTCTGGCGGGGCGGGCGCGGCATCAGAGGGGGTTCGTTGCGCGCAACGCGCGGCGGAATAGGTTCGGGACGCGGCTCGCGCTCGGGGCGCGGCGCGAGCGGCTCGGAGGTGAAGCCGGCCAGTGGCGGCTCGTTGCGGCGTTCGGCCAGCCCGGGAGCGGGCCGGCGCACTTCGTCGGCGAAGGAGGGACGCGCGGGCCGCGGTGGCGGCTCGGGCATTTGCGGCTCGGGATGATCGAGCAGCTCGGGCCGCGGTGCTTCGTCGGCCCAGCTGCTGGTATCATGCATCGGCGCAAGACGCGGCGGCTCGGCGGCATTGGAACGCTGCGGGAGCTGGTCGCGGCTGGGTGCTGCGCGCACGATGTTGGGTTCGACGACGATGTCGGTGGGGCCACCGATCATCAGAAGATGCTCGACATTGTCACGCCGGACCAGCACCAGACGGCGGCGACCGTCGACCGCGGCGGCATCGATCACGGCCAGCCGGGGCATCCGGCCGCGCTGGGTGTTTGCGCCAAGCCGGCTGGTGGCGAATCGGCGAACCAGCCATGCAGCGACGCCGATCAACGCCAGAACGACGATGAACGCGACGATGAAGGTGATAGGGCTGCCTTGCATACTTGTCCCCGACAAATGGCGCTTGTCTCGGGCCAGTGGTCAGATGCGCCAACCACCGGCTTACGTTGCCCAAACTGCGATTTCTTAACGTCCCACGGCAAGTTTTGCCGTCCCCAACTCTTAATAACCCATGAATCGCTCGATCCAAAACGACTTCTTGACCTGTGAATGCGCCGCCAAGCGGTTGGGTTAATGCCGCTTTTGGAGGCGTAGAATCACGGGGCACGCGCAGTGGTGTCCCGCCGGGGCAACTGCCTGCGACCTCCTTAACCGGCTGTTAACCATACAGGCGGCAAATTCTGCCTAGCTTCGGACCTGGTCCGAGAGGCGGAAGGAGCCGCAACGATGTCCATCAACGATCTTCCGGTGCTTTCGGCGCTTCGCACCAAGATGCAATGGCACCAGGAGCGCCAGCGCGTCCTGTCCGAAAACGTCTCCAATTCCGACACGCCCAAATTCCGGCCGCGCGACCTGGTCGAGCCGAAGCTGGACAAGAGCGGCGCCGTGACGGGTTCGATGGGTCCCTTGGCGCTCACCCGCACCAGCGGTTCCCACATGGCGCCGTCAGGCGCGGCCTCCGGATTCGACCAGAACAAGAATGCGGGTTTTGAGACCCGCCCCGCGGGCAACGCCGTCAATCTCGAAGAGGAGATGATGAAGGCCGCCAGCAACCAGATGGACTATGCGGCGGCGACCTCGCTCTATTCGAAGAGCCTGCACCTGCTCAAGACCGCGATCGGCAAAGGCTAGAGCTAGAGGAAGCGCATCATGGCGAATGACAGCAGCGACTTTGCCCGTTCGATGGCGATCGCGACCTCCGGTCTGCGGGCGCAGGCCGGGCGCATGCGGGTGATCTCGGAGAACATCGCAAACGCGGATTCGACCTCGCAGACCGCCGGCGGCGATCCTTACCGGCGCAAGGTGCCGACGTTCTCCTCGGCGCTCGACCGTACACTCGACGCGCAGGTCGTCACCCTCGGCAGGATCAAGCCCGACCAGTCCAATTTCCGCACCAAATACGAGCCGAACAATCCGGCGGCGGATGCGACCGGTAACGTCAAATATCCCAACGTGAACTCGGTGGTCGAGATGACCGACATGCGCGACGCGCAGCGGTCGTACGAGGCCAACCTCAACATCATCAGCGCGACGCGCCGGATGATCCAGCGCACCCTCGACATCCTCAAGAGCTGAACAGGACATTTGAACCATGGCAACACCGACAATTGCCGCCAACGCCTATGCAAACCTCGCTCGCGTGCTGGAGAACAGCGGTGCCGGCAAGGGCAGCGAGCCGAGCGGGCAGTCCTTCGCTTCTCTTCTGAAAGACACTGTCGGCAGCGTCCTGGAATCCGGCCGCAAATCTGATGCGCAGACGGTGGCGATGGCCGCCGGCAAGGCCAATGTGATGGATGTGGTGACGGCGGTCGCAGATACCGACGTCGCCGTGTCCACGCTGGTCTCGGTCCGCGACCGCGTGATCGCGGCCTATGAAGACATCATGAAGATGCCGATCTGATTGCTCTGGTTCGTGTGTCCTCATCAAGAGGTGGGGATGAGAGTTGAATAAAGGAACTGCGAAATGACCGGACCGGAAACCCTCGACGTCGCGCGTGATGCGATCTGGACGATCGTGATCGTGTCGTCGCCCCTGATGGTGGTCGGCCTCGTGGTCGGCGTCGTCGTGTCGCTGTTCCAGGCGCTGACGCAGATCCAGGAGCAGACGCTGATCTACGTGCCGAAAATCCTGGCCATCTTTGCCACAATGCTGTTGGCCTTGCCATTCATGGCAGACGCACTGCATTCCCACATGCTGCGGATATCGTCGCGAATCATCGGCGGCTGAGGCACTATGCGCCTATCATGCGCATCGACGTCTCGCTGCTGCCGGCGCTTGCCGCCTCCTTCATGCTCGCCTTTGCCCGGGTCGGCGCGATGGTGATGCTGTTGCCGGGCCTGGGCGAGACCAATATCCCGACACGGATCAAATTGTCGATCGCGCTGCTGCTCACGCTGATCATCCTGCCGCTG
Source organism: Bradyrhizobium sp. WU425 (assembly GCF_021052305.1). Taxonomy (NCBI): domain Bacteria; kingdom Pseudomonadati; phylum Pseudomonadota; class Alphaproteobacteria; order Hyphomicrobiales; family Nitrobacteraceae; genus Bradyrhizobium; species Bradyrhizobium sp. WU425. The sequence continues at coordinate 3,099,718 of NZ_CP088089.1, forward strand.
CATCGCAATGCCTATCAGGTCGACATGGGCTCGATCGCGCCGCTGCTGGTCCTGATGCTGCATGAGATCGTGATCGGCATCGTGCTGGGAGCGACCGCGCGGGTGACGTTGTCGGCGCTGCAGGTTGCCGGTGCCGTGATCGCGCAGCAGATGGGGCTCGGCTTCGTCACTTCGGTCGATCCGACTCAGGGACAGCAGGGCGTGCTGGTCGGCAACTTCCTGACGATACTGGGGGTGACATTGCTGTTCGCCACCGACAGCCATCATCTGGTGATCGCGGCGCTGAACGACAGCTACACGATCTTCGCGCCGGGCGAGACCGTGTCGAGCGGCGATGTCGCCGCACTGGCGACGCGCGCCTTTGCCGCCGCGTTCCGCCTGGGCTTGCAACTTTCCGGACCGTTCCTGGTGTTCGGCCTCATCTTCAACATCGGGCTCGGCGTGCTGGCGCGGCTGATGCCGCAGATGCAGGTCTATTTCGTCGGCGTGCCGCTGTCGATCTTCGCCGGCTTCCTGGTGCTTGCCGTCGTGCTCACGGCGATGATGGGCACCTTTCTCGACTACTTCATCGGTGTCATGCACCAGATGATGCCACTCAAGTGACCGGGTGATCGATGGCGGAAGACAACGATCCAGAGAGTCAAACAGAAGACCCGACGCAAAAACGTCTCGAAGAGGCGCTCGAACGCGGTGACGTCGCCAAGAGCCAGGAGATCAACACCTGGTTCATGATCGCGGGCGCCACGCTCGTCGTCTCGAGCTTCTCGGGATCGGTTGGCAGCGGACTGCTGGCGCCGATGCGCAACCTGCTCGCCAATTCCTGGATGATCAAGACCGACGGCAGGGCTCTGCTCGCCCTGATGCAGCAGATCGAAGTCGCGGTGCTGGCGGCGGTGGGCGTGCCGCTACTGATGCTGGTGCTGGCGGCAATTGCCGGCAACGTGCTGCAGCACCGCCTGGTCTGGTCGGCCGAATCCCTCAAGCCCAAGTTCAGCAAGCTGTCGCCTGCCGAAGGCCTCAAGCGCATCTTCGGCAAGCAAGCGGCGGCGAACTTCCTCAAGGGTCTCGGCAAGCTGATCGTGCTCGGCGCGGTCATGACCGTGATCCTGTGGCCGGAGCGGCATCGCATGGAGGCGATGGTCAGGCTCGATCCGGCCTCCCTGCTCGGCGCCTCCACCAGCCTGACCATTCATCTGCTCGCCGCGGTGGTCGCGGCGCTCGCGATCATCGCCATCGGCGACTATTTCTTCCAGTATCGCAGCTGGTTCCAGCGGCAGAAGATGTCGCTCCAGGAGATCAAGGAAGAGTACAAGCAGTCCGAAGGCGACCCGCACATCAAGGGCAAGCTCAGGCAACTGCGCCAGCAGCGCTCCAAGAAGCGCATGATGGCGGCGGTTCCCAAGGCCTCGGTGATCATCACCAACCCGACCCACTATTCGATCGCGTTGTCCTACGAGCGCGGCATGTCGGCGCCGATCTGCGTCGCCAAGGGCGTCGACAACCTCGCTTTCAAGATCCGGGAGATCGCGCGCGAGCACGACATCCCGATCGTCGAGAACGTGCCGCTCGCCCGCGCGCTCTACGCCACCGTCGAGATCGACGAGGAAATCCCGACCGAGCACTACCATGCGGTCGCCGAAGTCATCGGCTACGTCATGCGTCTAAAGAGCGGATTCGGTGCCACCCGGCAATAAAACCCCTGAAAAGTACCGGAAATGGCCGTAATCTGGGAATCAGCGTACCTTTCGCCCCTGCTGCCCTTGCGCCTGCGGGTCCGATTCAGGCAGGGAGGACCCTGCGCGCCCTGTAGCGCGTTGATTCTCTGCCGACAGGCTTGTGCCAGCTTGAGATGACTGCCGAGACCGACCACGACCTCACACGCGAGCCCGTTGCGGCGCACGAGCCGTCGCCGCGCTCGGGCAGCATTGCGCTGGTGCTGCTGGTGGCCGCCGGCCTCGTCGCCGTTGCCGTCGGGTTGATGACGCTCGGGCGCGCGCAGGCCCAGCCCTATATCCTCGGTATCCTCGCCGTGCTGGCGATGGTCGGCCTGTTCAACCTGTTCGCCTTCGCCGCCGGCATCATCCGCTTCGTCGACCGCAATCTCGACGATCCCGTGATGGGGCGCATCGCCGACCACGCCTTCGATGGCCTCGCCGTGACCGACCCGCGCGGCCATGTGGTCTATTCCAATGCGGCCTATCTGACGCTGACCGGCGCCGCCGGGCCACAGGACGTGCGCCCCGTGGAACGCGTTTTCATCGGCAACCCCGACGTCTCCGAAGCGGTGTTCCGCCTGTTGAAAGCCGCGCGCGAAGGCAAGCGGCAGCAGGAAGAGGTGCGCATCTCCGGCCATGACGGCAGCCAGGGCCGCTGGCTGCGCATGCGGGTGCGGCCCCTCGGCACCGGCAAGCGCGAGACGAGATACGCGGTGTGGTCGATCGCCGACATTACCCGCGATCGCGAGCGCCAGGAGGACGTGTTCCAGGAACTCCAGCACGCGATCGAATATCTCGATCACGCGCCCTGCGGTTTCTTCTCGGTCAATCCGGCCGGCGAACTCGCTTACGTCAACGCGACGCTGGCGAATTGGCTCGACTACGACCTCGCCGAGATCGGCTCGGGCGGGCTGAAGCTCACCGACATCGTCTCCGGCGATGGTGCTTCGCTGCTCACCGCGATCGTGGCGGTGCCGGGCGAGGTCAAGACGGAAGTCTTTGATATCGACCTGCGCATGCGCACCGGCAAGACCATGCCGGTGCGGCTCTATCACAAGCTCGCCTTCGGCGCCGACGGCGCGCCGGGGCCGTCGCGCACGCTGGTGATCAGCCGTGCTCGCGACGAGCGCAGCGATCCGGACCGCGCCGCCGAAGTGCGGTTCATGCGCTTCTTCGACCATACCCCGATGGCGATCGCGACGGTCGACCGCGGCGGCAATGTCGTGCGCGCCAATGCGCGCTACGCCAAGCTCGGGCAGGCGCTGGGGCTCGACAGCGCCAGCAAGTCGATCTTCCGCGCGGTCAATTCGCGCGACCGGCATCTCTTGATCGCGGCTATCAACCAGGCCTCGGAGGGCCAGGCCGACGTCGCGCCGGTCGAAGTGGCGCTCGAAGGAACCAAAGAGCGCTGGGGCCAGTTCTTCGTCACGCCGGTGGACGCGGCCGAGAACGACGCGGAAGCCGCCATCGTGCACATGCTCGAGACCACCGAGCGGCGCGCGCTGGAGAACCAGATCAACCAGTCGCAGAAGATGGAGACTGTCGGCCAGCTCGCCGGCGGCATCGCCCACGACTTCAACAACGTGCTCTCCGCCATCATGATGGCGAACGACTTCCTGCTGAACGCGCACAAGCCGACCGACCCGTCGTTCCAGGACATCATGCAGATCAAGCAGAATGCGACGCGGGCAGCCACGCTGGTGCGGCAATTGCTGGCGTTCTCGCGCCGGCAGACGCTGCGGCCGCAGGTGCTCGACCTCGGCGATGCGCTCTCCGATCTCGCCATGCTGCTGCGCCGCCTGATCGGCGAGAAGGTCAAGCACGAGACCATCCACGGCCGCGATCTCTGGCCGGTCAAGGTCGACGTCTCCCAGTTCGAGCAGGTCATCGTCAACCTCGCGGTCAACGCGCGCGACGCCATGCCCGACGGCGGCAAGCTGATCATCCGCACCGCCAACGTCACCACCGAAGAAGCGGCCAGGCTGGCCTACAAAGGCATGCCGGCAGCGGACTACGTGCGGATCGAGGTCGCCGACACCGGTACCGGCATCCCCGCCGATATCCGCGACAAGATCTTCGAGCCGTTCTTCTCGACCAAGGAAGTCGGCAAGGGCACCGGCCTCGGGCTCTCCACCGTCTACGGCATCGTAAAGCAGACCGGTGGCTTCATTTACGTGGACTCCGAGCCGGGGCAGGGCACCTCGTTCCAGATATTCCTGCCGCGCCATCATGCCGAGGCGGAGGTGCAGGTCGAGCAGCCGGCGCCGGTCGTGGGCGCCAGCAATGGTGCCGCGAAGGACGCCGGGACCGCGGCGGACGCCAAGCCCCGCACCGATCTCACCGGACAAGGCACCATCCTCCTGGTCGAGGACGAGGAGGGTCTGCGCGCGCTCAACGCACGCGGCCTGCGCTCGCGCGGCTACACCGTGGTCGAGGCCGAGAACGGCGTCGAGGCGCTGGAGGTGCTGGAAGAGCAGAGTGGCGGAATCGATCTCGTCGTGTCCGACGTCGTGATGCCGGAGATGGACGGCCCGACGCTGCTCAAGGCGATGCGCGAGAAGAACCCCGACATCAAGTTCATCTTCGTCTCCGGCTACGCGGAAGACGCATTCGAGAAGAGCCTGCCCGAAGGTCAGCAGTTCGACTTCCTGCCCAAGCCGTTCACGCTGAGCCAGCTCGTGGCGGCCGTGAAGGAGACGATGGCGAAGGCGGGGTGAGGGCCTCAACGCAATGACGACGGAAAAGCGGAATTCCCGTCGCAAAAGCCACCGGTAACCCGCGACCGCGGCGCCTTCGCATACCCGGCCAAGCTGCCGCCAAAGATGGGCTTTTGCCACATCCCCGCGACTGAGGGCCGCAGTCACACGTTCCGATAGTGGCTTCCTTTTTACGGAAGGCTGCCCATCTTAGGGGCACGTCCCCATGCCGGGGATCTGGGAAACCAACATGAATTTCTCGCAACGCTCCCGCAGTCTCTTCAAGACGATTGCCGTCGTGCTGGCGCTTGCGCTGCCGACTGCGCTGGCGATCTCGTCCGCCGACGCGCGCGTCGGTGGCGGCATGTCGTCGGGTTCGCGCGGTTCGCGCACCTATTCGGCCCCGCCGTCAACCACGACCGCGCCAGGCTCGACCTCGCAGTTCAACCGCACCTACACCCAGCCGGGTGCAGGCATGAATTCGGCCGCAGCTGCGCCCGCGCGCGGCGGCCTGTTCGGCCGGGCCGGCGGCTTCATGGGCGGCCTTGCGGCCGGCTTCCTCGGCGCGGGCCTGCTCGGCATGCTGTTCGGCGGTGGCCTGTTCGGCGGCCTCGGTGGCCTGTCGTCGATCATCGGCCTGATCATCCAGATCGTACTCGTGGTGGTCGTGGTTCGGCTGGCGATGTCCTGGTGGCAGCGCCGCCACACCCCGCAGGCGGCCTATGCCAATGCTGACGCCAGTGCCGGTCCCGGACCGCAGGCGAACAACCGTAGTGGTCTTGGTGGTGGTCTTGGCGGCGGCTTCGGCTTCGGCGCCAACAACAACGCGCCGCTCGAGATCAAGCCGGACGACTATGAGGCGTTCGAGCGCCTGCTCGGCGACGTCCAGTCCGCCTGGTCCAACGAGGACGTGGCCAAGCTGCACACGCTCGCGACGCCGGAAATGGTCTCCTATTTCGAGCAGGACCTCGGCCAGAACCGCGCACGCAACGTCGTCAACAAGGTCAGCGACGTGAAGCTGTTGCAGGGCGACCTCGCGGAATCCTGGCGCGAAGGCGAGACCGATTACGCGACGGTGGCGCTGCGCTTCGCGCTGACTGACAAGACGCTCGACCGCAATACCGGCGCAATTGTCGCCGGCAGCGAGCAGCCGGGCGAGGCCACCGAAGTCTGGACCTTTGCCCGACGTCCGGGCGGCGCCTGGGAACTGTCGGCGATCCAGCAGACCAACTGACCACAGACGACATGAGAACAAGGCGTCGTGCTTCTTGCACGGCGCCTTTTTCTTTGGGCGCCTCGCATCGCGGCATCGGAATAAGCGGGCCTGCGTCGGGTTGAAATCTGGCGGCCAACGACACCACAAATGGAGGACAGGATGATCCGCATTGAGAGATCCGTGACGATTTTAGGCCTCGCGCTCGCCGCGGCCTTGCTTGCGGCGCCATCGGCGCAGGCGCAGTCGGCCGACATGACGTTCTTCGTGACTTCCAACGGTCCTGGCAAAGGCGCCGATCTCGGCGGCCTGGAGGGCGCCGATGCGCAGTGCCAGAAGCTAGCCCAGGCCGGCGGCGCCGGCAGTAAGACCTGGCGCGCTTATCTCTCCACGCAGGCCGCCGACGGCAAGCCGGCCGTCAACGCGCGTGATCGCATCGGCAAGGGACCGTGGCAGAACGCTAAGGGCGTGGAAATCGCCAAGGACGTGGCCGATTTGCACAGCGCCAACAAGATCAGCAAGGAGACAGCGCTGACCGAGAAGGGCGAGATTGTAAACGGCTATGGCGACCAGCCTAACCGGCACGACATTCTCACGGGATCGCAGTCCGACGGCACCGCGTTTGCGGGTCCCGACGACCGCACCTGCAAAAACTGGACGTCGAGTACGCAAGGCGCGGCGATGCTCGGCCACTCCGACATCAACGGCCCTGCGACCAACCCGACGGTCAAATCCTGGAACACCGCACACCCCTCGCGCGGACCCGACGGCGGCTGCTCGCAGGCCGATCTGAAGAGCACCGGCGGCGACGGCCTGCTGTATTGCTTCGCGTCGAATTGAGGCTTCCGTCATTGCGAGGAGCGCAGCGACGAAGCAATCCAGAGTCCCTCCAGGGTGACAGTCTGGATTGCTTCGCTGCGCTCGCAATGACGGAGCGTGTGGTGCCGCCCTTCCGCCCGATCCTGACGGAACCTTGTCGCGCGTGATAGATTGGTCCTGTCGCTTCCACGCTCACGGACCCTTCCATGAAATACGAGCTCTATTATTGGCCCGAGATCCAGGGCCGCGGTGAATATGTGCGGCTCGCGCTCGAGGAGGCTGGCGCGGCTTACATCGACGTGGCGCGTGGCCCACGCGGTACAGCTGCGATGATGAAGATGATGGACGCACACAAGGGCACGCCGCCCTTTGCGCCGCCGTTCCTCAAAGCCGGCAAGCTCGTCATCGGCCAGACCGCGAACATCCTGCTCTATCTCGGCGCCCGCCACGCCCTCGCCCCGAAGTCGGAAGCGGGTCAACTCTGGGTGCATCAGCTCCAGCTGACGATCACCGATTTCGTGGTCGAGATTCACGACACCCATCACCCGCTCGGGCCCTCTCTCTACTACGAAGATCAGAAACCGCCGGCAAAGAAGCGCACCGCCGACTTCTGGAGCGAGCGCGTGCCGAAATATCTCGGTTATTTCGAGCACCTCCTTCAGGACAATGGCGGCGCCTATGTCACCGGCCGCAAGCTGACCTATGTCGATCTCTCGCTGTTCCAGCTCGTCGCGGGACTACGCTATGCGTTTCCGAAGCGGATGAAGGCGTTCGAGACAGATATCCCGGCCCTCGTCGGCATGCACGACCGCGTGTCGGCGCGCCCGAACATCAAGGCTTATCTCGAAAGCGAGCGCCGTATTCCCTTCAACGAGCAGGGCATCTTCCGCCGCTACCGCGAATTGGATGGCTAGAGCGCCTGCGAACGCTTCGGCCGACGTCAGTCGATCGGAGGGAACACTTTTCTGCGATTTACAGAGTGATGCGCGCGCTCACCAGACGCCAGGCAGCAGGCGATAGCGCACGCGCGTCACATAGTCGGCATAGCCCGGCAGGCCCTCGCGCAGCGTGCGCTCCTCGATGCGAATGCGGACCGCAAACAAGACGAGGAACAAGGGCGCCATCAGAAGTCCCCACCATGAGCCCAGAAGCAGCGGCACGCCGGCGAAGAACAGCATCATGCCGCTGTACATGGGATGGCGTACATGGGCATAAGGCCCCGTCGAGATCACGCGCTGCGCGCGCTCGGCTTGCAGCTTCACCACGGGCGCCGCGAACGAGTTCTCGCGGAAAACCCAGAGGATGAACAGCGTCGAAAGCAGGAACAGGGCGAGGCCGAGCATCTGCAGCGCCATCGGCATGTCGGAGGACAGCGTACGCCGGTCAAGCCCAATCGCCGCCAGCCAGACCAGCATCGTAATGACGAAGACGGCCATGAACGCCTTGTCGGCAGCGGGCTGGTCCTTTTGCAGGACCGGCCGCAGGCGTTCGGCGAGCAGTGCGGGGTCGACCCGGTAAAGCCACCAGCCGCAGAGCGGGCCGAGCAGGGCGGAGGTCGCGAGGAACACCCAAGCCGACGGCCAGTGCAGGGTTCCGGCGCACGCGAACAGCAGCGCGCCCATGGCGGCGGTGGTGATCGTGCTCTGCAACAGCAGTCTTGCGATCATGCGCAGGTCTCAGGGTAGCCGCGCACGATATTGGTCCCGCTATCCGGCGAAGATGCGGCCGGACACGCGAAAAGCCCGATCGACCGGATCGGGCATTTCATCTTCGACGCGGCTGATCAGGCGAGCTGATCGATCCGCGTACCCTGACCCGGCGGCAGCGGCGCAGGCGGCGGCGGCTTGTAGGTCGGGTCGTTGTCCTTGGTCTTGATCTGATCGTCCTGCTGCTTGGTCGTGTCGTAGCTCGGCACCACGATCGCGATCGGCGGCGGCGAAACGGTAGAAACGCTCATCCACAAATCCTCACATATGGAAACAATTGACCCTGCGCCGCGAGACGCGAAATTTCCTTCAAGCCAATCGTTAAAATGCGAGGGATCTGGTGCGGCAGAGGGGCCGCTTTCGTGCCGCCACAAGCGCTGTTTCCGCGAGAGGACAGACCTCTCCTCGTCATTGCGAGCGCAGCGAAGCAATCCAGTCTGTCTCCGCGGAGGGATTCTGGATTGCTTCGCTACGCTCGCAATGACGGAGTCCGAAATGGGCGGTGTGCTGTCAGACGCACACCGCGCGGGAGCCGCCTATTCGTCCTTGCCGCGCGTGATCGCGATCGACGCATCCGTCTTGGTGCGGGTGCATTCCATGTTGAGACGCCGGTAGCGCATGCTGATCTTGTCGCCGCGCAAGAGCCCCATCCGCTTCAGGCAGCGTGTCGCGCCCGTCGTCGTATCGTCCTTGGTCACGGTGAAGACGATCGCGGCCATCGACCCCACCAGCGCAAAGAACTCCGGCTTGGGCTTGCGATCGCCCTTGGCATAGAGCTCGATCGAATATTTGTCGCCACGGCAAGCCACGGACAATTCCTTGGCCGCGGGATGAGTCAAGTAGACCACATTGGCGGCGCGGAAATTCACCTTGAGGCGATCGACCTGGTTCGCCAGCTCCTTGGCGCTGTCATCGCAGCGGTCCGCGCGGGCGGGCGAGGCGATGGTCACAAGGCCGGTGATGGCGGCGGCGACCAGGATCGCGCCGCGGACGTGTAAGTTCAATGTCATGATGAAAGCCCCTTAGCGGGCGCATTCAACCGTCGTCTCGCGCGTAGCGCAAGGGGTGCACCCAGGGTCTTCACTGGCGTCATGAGGGCCTCGTGTCCGCCGACAGCCGCCGAAAATAGCTCGCCGTGCCGTCGAATCGGGATGCCCCGACCGCACCAGAGCGCCTTCCCTTTGCGGCAAAAAAGCTTAGAACGCTTCTATGAAAGGGGCCCATGCGAGGGCTCCAAAACCCCGAGATTCCCGCCCATGAACGCTCCCACCACTTTCCCCGACCCCGCCAAGCCCGTTCCGCCCTACAAGCACACGCCGCTGTTTCCGCTGGGTAAGGACGAGACCCCCTACAAGAAGATCACGGCCGAGGGCGTGGGGGTCGAGAAGGTCCTGGGGAAAGACATGCTGGTGGTGTCGCGTGAGGCGCTGCGGGCATTGTCGGAAGCGGCCTTTGGCGACATCAACCACTATCTGCGGCCGGGTCATCTGAAGCAGCTCCGCGCGATCCTGGAGGATAGCGAGGCGAGCCCGAACGACAAGTTCGTCGCGCTGGACTTCCTCAAGAACGCCAACATCGCTGCAGGCGGCGTGCTGCCGATGTGCCAGGACACCGGCACCGCGATCATCATGGGCAAGAAGGGTTGCAACGTCATCACCGATGGTGACGACGAGGCGGCACTGTCGGAAGGCGCGCGCGATGCTTACCTGCGCCGCAATCTGCGCTACTCGCAGGTCGCTCCGCTGTCGATGTACGAGGAGAAGAACACCGCCAACAACATGCCGGCGCAGTGCGAGATCTACGCCGAGGGCGATGACGCCTACAAGTTTATGTTCATGGCGAAGGGCGGTGGCTCCGCCAACAAGAGCTTCCTGTTCCAGGCGACGCCCTCGGTGCTGACCAAGGACCGGCTGCTCGCCTTCCTGAAGGAGAAGGTGTTGACGCTGGGCACCGCGGCGTGCCCGCCCTATCACCTCGCGATCGTCATCGGCGGCACCTCGGCCGAGCTCTGCATGAAGACGGTGAAGCTGGCGTCGGCTCGCTATCTCGACGCGCTGCCGACCCACGGCTCGCCCGACGGCAACGCGTTTCGCGATCTCGAGATGGAGCAGGAAATTCTGAAGATGACGCAGTCGCTCGGCGTCGGCGCGCAGTTCGGTGGAAAATATTTCTGCCACGACGTCCGCGTGATCCGCATGCCGCGTCATGGCGCCTCGCTCCCGATCGGGCTCGGCGTGTCCTGCTCGGCCGATCGCCAGGTGCTCGGCAAGATCACCAGGGAGGGCGTCTATCTCGAGGAGCTCGAGCACAACCCGGCGCAGTATCTGCCTGAGGTCGAGCAGTCGCTCGGCGGCGAGGTCGTCAAGATCGACCTCAACCAGCCGATGAAGGATATCCTTGCCACGTTCTCGAAGTACCCGACCAAGACGCGGGTATCGATGACCGGCACCATGATCGTCGCGCGCGATTCCGCGCATGCCAAGCTGCGTGAGCGGCTCGACAAGGGCGAGCCGCTGCCGGACTATTTCAAGAACCATCCGGTCTATTACGCCGGCCCCGCCAAGACGCCCGAGGGCTATGCCTCCGGTGCGTTCGGCCCGACCACTGCGGGCCGTATGGATTCTTTTGTCGATCAGTTCCAGGCCGCCGGCGGCTCGATGGTGATGGTCGCCAAGGGCAACCGCGCGCCGGCCGTGCGTGAGGCCTGCAAGAAGTATGGCGGCTTCTATCTCGGCTCGATCGGCGGTGCCGCGGCGAATCTTGCCGAGCACTGCATCAAGAAGGTCGAGGTGCTCGAATATCCCGAGCTCGGCATGGAAGCGATTTGGCGCATCGAGGTCGTCGACTTCCCGGCGTTCATCATCATCGACGACAAGGGCAATGACTTCTTCAAGGAGTTGAATCTCGGCTAGCCAGGTCCTGCGTCCTTCCGCCGGTTCTTGGACCGGCGGAAGATTTACGCAGCCTGCGCTCAGCGCTTTATGCTGAACGATACAGCGCCGCCATTTTCCGCGCTGTCGAACATGACGAGGGCGCGAATGCTGGCTGAGTCTTCCTCGAGGGGAAGTAGAATCTCCGCTTTGGCGTCCGCTGTGACGGTGCTGAGGTCGAGCGTTGCGAACGGCTTTGCCGTCTTGCTGCTGCCGTCCCACAACCAAATTGTATAGGAAACCTTTTCATTCCGCGTCGGGCCTGCGAGAATCAAGATGCCGTCGTTCACCGCGGCAAGGTCCCGGATCCCGGTATTTTCCCCGAGTTCTAACGGGATCGAGTCCGGCTTGAGGTCGTCGGCCTTTGTGAACAGTGCTCCCGCATCGACGCTGAGCACATAGGCTTGCTTGTCGAGCGACGGTCCTCGCAGCCCGAAGTACATGCGTCCGTTCCTGACCGCGATCCCTTCGATATTAACGCCGCCCTCCGCAAGAGGCTTGTTGAATTTCGCTTTTACATATTTGTCGTTTTCAATAACCTCGCGCATCCGCGGGCTCGCCTCCACGCCATCGACCTTCTTAGCGTTGGGTTCGGTCTTGGGAATACCGGTTTGCGGATCCACGGCGATCCGAAACACGACGTAGCTCGACAGGTTCTCCTTGTCTTTCTTGCGGCTGCGGCCGTGCGAGCCGGTCACATAGAAGAAACCCTTTTCGTAGGCGACGCCTTCGGCATCGGGATCCTTGTCTTCATCGGAAAGCCGGATGAGCTTCCGTGGAACGAGGACGTTTCCTTCGATCGAGAAGAACTGCGCGTATTTCTTCTCATCATTGGCAATCAGGCACGACGTGAATTTTGGTGTCGTCGGCACGCACGCCGCGCCGCTCAGATTCATGCGCGGCTGATCCTCGAAGTTGTCGTCCTTGTCTTCCTTCTCAAAGATCGAGGCAGGCTTCCAGGCAGTCGCCTCCGGCGAAATCTTCGGCGGCAACGGTTCGCCGCGGCCGGCCGACGCCGTAGCTGCCAGCACAATGCAAACGAAGGCGGCGGTCAGTGATCGATGAAATGAAAGCGTGTCGTTGTGCGGCATTTTTCCCTTCCGCGTGCAATGCTTAACTACAACCCTGAATTGTTAAGGCAAGGGCGGCGATGTCGCGGAGCGGGATTTTCTCGTCAGCTACAATTCGTGACCTGGTTAGAGCACAGCCCGCGCCACCAGCCGCGGACGCCGTCCTGGCTCTCGACCAAGCCCCAGAGGCCGCTGCAGGCAAAGATGTGCTTCGGTCCGCCGTCGGTGTCGATCGGACCGCCGAGCTCGCGCTGGGCGGGCGTCCATTTCGCATCGACGAAGGGTGCCTGGAACAGGCCGCCCATGCGTGTCGCGCCATTGGCGTAGGACGCGCCGACCTTGTTGGAGGCGACCCAGCCGCGTCCGGCATAGGGCTTTGGCGCGCTGCGCGGATATTTCTTGTCGTCCTCGTAGTCCTTGCCCGGCGGCTTGGCGCCTTCGATCAGAAACCAGCCGTTCTTGAAGCCGATGATGCGGAATTCGGTAAGCCAGCCGCCATCCGGCGTGTTCTCGCTGCCGCCGAGCTTGAGCCGGTAGGGCGGCGGAAGCGTGCCGAGCACACGCGCCTTGATCGATGGTTCGGCACGCACGTTGAGGCCATCAGGATCCTTGTCGACGGACCATGCGCCGAAATCGCAGGGCTCGGCACCGTCCGGAAGCGTTGAGCGCTTCGCGGCGAGATCGGCATGCAGCTTTGCGAAGTCGGTGTCGTCGGTGTCAGGATCGGGCCCGCTACGCGGTTTCAATGCGACCGAGACTGCGCGCGTCGCATCCGGCGTCAGCGCGACCACGAGAGCCTGGCGCGTGGCGAACACGCTTGCAGGTGACTTCGGATCGTTCGACGAGATCGGATAGACGGCGAGGTAGCCCGTCGCCCCTTCGGTTCGATAGGCCGTGCCGGCGACATAGCCTGCCGGTAGCATGGCGAGCGCGCTTGCCCGCCACGCCGGTTCGGCGTCGTCTGCGCTAGCCGCTTGTGTCGCGACACACAGGATCGTCGCCGCGATGAGACCGAGCGCGCGCACCGTTGCCGCGCGGCTTAGGCGCGCGTGCCGGTGAACGGGAAGCTGCCCATCGGGCCGATGCCCATCTCACCGCTCATGCTGTCGCCGGAGACGGTTCCGATGAATTCGAGCGTCAAGGGCATCGGATTGGTGATCGAGACCTTCCAGTTGACGGCATCGCCGCTGACGGTGCCATCGAAAATCTCGGCTGTATCGCCTTCCGCGCCCTGCGTCCCCGTGAGCGTGCCGCCGGCAGCCGTCAGGCTCAGCGTCGCCTTGCGCTCGCCCATGGGGGTCGTCAGGGTCAGAGTCCAGTTGCCGTCGACGGCCATTCGCGTCTCCCAAGATCCCGGCGGACCGCGACGATCCGCGGGCCAGTCCCGGCCGAGCGTATAGCGCAACTCGCCGCTCGCGCCTAACGCTCCGTTGGAGGCATTTAGGCGCGGGCGGCGGCGCGTCGTCGGCTGGTGACGATGAGGCGAAGCACGACGTATTGCACGGCGAAGGCGAGGATCTTGGCGCCGCCCGCGACCACCGTGATGTAGAACGCCCACAGCTTCAGATCGCCTGTGGAGGCGACGGCGATCATGCCGGCGCCGATTACGAACATCAGCGCGGCCCAGGCATAACCTGCAGCCGTCACATATTCCGGAACGGTCTCGACGACGATCGGCGGCATGTAGCGCAGCATCCAGCCCCGCTTGAGCATGATGGCGCCGATCGCGAAATGCGCGATCGAGGGCTTTGCGAGCATGAAGCGGGGATCGTTGGTCAGCAGCGTGACCGTGCCGAGCACGACGACGAGCGCGACGCTCGCATAGGTCATGTAATTGAGCTGCTGCCCCTTGACGCGCGCGTAGATCACCTGCGCGATCGCTCCGGCAATCGCCACCGACGTTGCCAGGACCACGTTGTCGGTGATGATATAGATGACCAGGAAGACGATGGCAGAGAAGAGGTCGGAGGCGAGGCGGGCGAATACGTCCTTCATCGTCGATCCTGTTCAGCGGGAGTTGGACATTGGGCTGGCCGGCGCACCGTACTTGATCTGCCGATATTCGGGATACCATTTTGTGAAATAGATCGCGCTGTTACGGGCGGCGAAGGCGACCGCAAGGCTCGACCAGAGCGGCAGGCCGGGGACATAGAGCAGCACGAGATTGGCGGCCGCCATCAGCAGCGCAGCCGCGGTCCAAGCGCCCGTGATGACGTAATTGGCATAGAGAAAGCCGGGCATTGCCGCGGTCTCGGCCGGCACGGATTCGACCGCGTATTGCAGCGTGAAGGGACGCCGGACCAGCATCGAGCCGAGCGAGATGACGAAGATGCCGATGTCGACCGACAGCTTGACACCGAGCGTGCCAAGCGCCGGGTCGAACAGCGCGAGGTGGAGGCCGATTGCGGCGAATAGCAGCGCCGAGCCCATAGCCAGGATCTTCAGCGAGCGACCGCGCACGACATCGATCGCCACGGTGGCCAGACAGGTTGCCGAGGCTACGAATACGCTGATCGTGGCAGACGTCATCAGCATCAGGAAAGTGAAGGCGCCGTAGGGCGCGAGGATCAGGAAAATCGCCATGGTTCGCCTCGGTCAGGCCTTATCTTTACGGTGTAAAGATCAATATGTCAGGAGCGAGGCGGGGTCAAGTAGAATCTTTACAGTGTCAAAATGACGTAAGCGACTTCCAAAAATTGGATTGCTGCAACGGCTTGGTCGGCCATCTCATCAATGAAGCCGGCCCAGGACAGGTGCGGCAGCACAGGTAACGCACAGGCGATCGAGAGGACGAAGGCGAGCAAGATACCGCCGTTGAAGATGGTTTGGCCGCTCCGCCGCGGCCGGATCATCGGGAGCGTGATCCCGGCGCAGATCAGGAACAGGATCAGGACAGCGAGGCGGTCCGCGGTGATCGAGGGCATATGCATGAGAGACCTTTTGGTGACATCAGCGATGTCGAGAGGAGAGCTACCGCGCGCCGACCCAATTGCCGTGAAAACCGTCGGGCACGCGATGGCCGAGCTGCACCAGCGCGACGGGGCCGGCCTCGACATCCTTGGCATTGAACACGGCGAGGTCGCTGCGGTTTTCCCGCGCGCGCCAGACCACCGCCAGCAGCCAGCCGTCGCCTTCCGCCGCATCTTTCGACCGCTCGACGAAGACCGGCTCGGAGATGGTGTCGCCGGCCGGCAGCAGATAATGGCCGAGGCGCGTTCCATTGCCATCGACATGGACGACGCCGGACAGCGCGCCGAACATCGGCAGCTTCGGATTGGCGCAGGCGTACCAGCCGTGACGGCTCTTCAATCCGGCGCGGCGGTCGTCGATGCGCGGGAATTCGCCGGTGAGATCGTCGAGATAGGTCTGCTGGAAGCGGTCGGTCTTCCCGGCAAGATCGAAGGTCCAGCGGCAGTGGCGAGCGAAGGATTTCTCGGGATTGGTGGGCGTGCCGTCGGGATGCGTAAATAGTGGTGCTTCCTCGAACTGCATGACGTCCGCGATGATGCGGTCACCGTCCTCCCAAGCATTCATGACGTGGAAGACGTAGCAGGCTTCAGCACGAAACCAGACGATGTCCTTCGCGCTGCCCTTGCGCTTGATCACGCCGACATAGGCGCCCTTGTCCGGCTCCCAGGCATAGGGCGGCCGGCCGCTGATCGCGCGCTCCATGCTGCCGGTGACGGGCAGGATCGGAAACAGCACGTGGTTCTCGGTGACGATGAAGTCGTGCACCATGCTGGCATAGGGCGCCTCGAAACGTTCGAAGCGCGTCGCCTTGCCGGACGCGTCGATCGAGCCGTAGGAGAGGGCAGGCGTCAGCGGACCCGCGGCGTTGTAGCCGAAGAACACCAGCTCGCCGGTGACGGGATCGATCTTCGGGTGCGCGGTGAAGCTGCCGGCGACACGGCCCTGATAATTGTGATAGCCGCGGGTTGCGAGCGTGCCCGGATCGATCTCAGTCGGCAGATGGGCTTCTTCCAGCGCAAGCAGCTTGCCGGCATGGAAGATGATGTTGGTGTTGGCGACGCCGCCGTCGGTGAGGTCTTGCGGCGCATCCGGCAGCTTGCGGCCGAAGCCCCCGAACAACGCGCGGCCGGCATCGTGCTCGGCCAGCCATTTCGGCGTACGGACCCAGCGATTGCGATGGCTGGCGCGGCCGTTCTCGAGGTGAAAGGCGTGCAGCATGCCGTCGCCGACGAACCAGTGCGCGCCGGGCGAGTCGAACTGCGGATTGGGGCCGTTGCGATAGAGCGTGCCGTTCAGTTCGTGCGGCAATTCACCGATGATTTTCAGGAAGGGCGCGTCGGCCTCAAACGGAATCGGACCGAGGTTGTGGCGGCGTTCGGCAACGGCGTCCTGCTGCACGGCGTATCCCTTTCTTATCTTTACATCGTAAAGATCAAATAGCCGTACGAGGGGTTTTGGTCAAGTGAAATCTTTACACTGTCAATATTGCGTCCTATAGCTGGCCCATGGGCAAGAGTGAGATCAGGACAGAAACCGCGCGCGGTGGGCGCATTTCGAAGAAGGCGAGCGCGGCGGCGCGTTCCGCGCGACGACCGGCGAGCGTCAAGTCCGAGGCGCCCTATCACCACGGCGCGCTGCGCGAGGCGCTGCTCCAGGCCGCCGAACGGGTGCTGGAGCGTGACGGGCTCGCCGGCCTGACATTGCGCGCGGTGGCGCGCGAGGCGGGCGTCTCGCATGCCGCGCCCACCCATCATTTCGGTGACCTCACCGGGCTTCTCAGCGAGCTCGCGGCGGTCGGCTTCCGCCAGTTCAATGCGGCGATGGCGTCGTCCTCTGACACCGCCACCACCCCGCTTGAGCACGCGCTGGCGCGGCCGAAAGCCTATGTTGCCTATGCCCAGGCTCATCCCGGCATGTACGGCATCATGTTCCGCACCGAGCGCCTCGACTATTCCAGGCCGTCGCTGCACGAGGCCGCCGAGGCGTCCTTTGCGGGACTCGCCAATGCCGTCGGCATGATGCGGCAGGAGCAGATCCGCGGCGACGCGCTGACGCTCAATCAGGGCGCTGCGATCGCGCGCGCCTGGTCGATGGTGCACGGTTTTACGATGCTGCTGCTCGATGGACGGCTGGAGGATATTCTGGGGCGTCTGCCCGAGGGCACGACTCCCGAACGCCTGCTCGAGGCCATGCTGATGTCGCCCGTGACGGGGAAGCCGCCGGGCCCCTGATCGATTGCCGGCGAGCGCCTAGCGCATCGTCGCGAGCTCGACCGCGCGGCCGCGTGCGCCTATGATCTTCACCTCGTCCTTGCCGCAGGTAAAGCTGCGGGCGAACTCGTCCGCGGCCTTGCGCGCGAGCTCATTGGCGTTCGGGTTGGCGATCGCGTCGACATAGGCGACGTGGCAGACGGGGCCGGGTGGCAGCCGGGTCACGATGAGCATGGCCTTGGTGTTCGGCCGCCCCTGCTTGTCGGGATCGGTGCCATCGGCGATGTGCCAGCGCTGGATCATCGCGAACGGCTTGGCCCCAGCGGTGCGCCATTCGACGGTGGTTTCGGACGAGCTGAACGGAGCGAACCAGACTTTAGCCGCCGGTTCCTCGGCCGCGGCCTCGCGATTGCGGCCGACGGAGACGATTTCGCGAAGATCGTCTTCGGCGATCAGGACCACGAGGCCATCCTTGCCCTTGCAGACCCGCGTGGTGCTGCCGTCGAGCTCGCTGGGCTTTCCGATCTGGCGGCAATCCTTCGGGGCCGTCGAGGTATATTGGCTGCCCACGGATCGGGCGTCGGCTCGGTCGAGACCACTGCACATCAGCAACATGGCCAAGAGCAATAAGGCCAAGCCTGCGGTGGTGATGCGGAACATGACGACGCCTTTGATCGAGTGGGAACTCCGTACCATCAGACGTCTTGATTGTGGGCAAGGTTCAAACGGGGTCAACAGACACCTGACAGCGGCGCGGAATCGTTCTAGAAGAGCGGCTTCGCTTAGGCTCTTTCAGCCTCGTTCGCGTCCTCGTTTTTCGTGATCATGCCAGCCACCTCGTCCAACAAACCTTATCGCGTCGGCCGCTCGAAAACCGGGCTCGGCCTCTTCGCCACCAAGCCGATCAAGAAGGGCACCCGGATCATCCGTTATTACGGACCGATCCTGGACTCCCGGATTCCCGAGCACGACGACATCGAGAACAAATACCTGTTCGAGCTCAACGGTCGCTGGACCATTGACGGCTCCGTGCGCAAGAACCTCGCGCGCTACATCAACCATTCGTGCAGGCCCAACGCCGAATCCGACGTGCGGCCGCGCGAGCGCAAGGTTTTCATCCGCGCCATCAAGAACATCGAGCCGGGCGACGAGATCAATTACGACTACGGCACCGATTATTTCAAAGCCTACCTGAAGCCGATCGGCTGCAAGTGCGAATCTTGCGAGAAGAAGCGCAAGAAGCTGCGCGCCGAGGCGCGGGCCGAACGCGCCAAGGTGAAGGCGCGCGCGGAGCGCAAAGCCGAGAAGGCGAGCGTGAAGTCCGCCAAAAAGAAGAAGCTTAATGGTCATGCCGTCGGCAAGGCGAAGGGCCGCGCGCGGGCCTAGCCTGAGTTCGAGCTTCTGGCATAACTGTCATGCCCCGCGAAAGCGGGGCATTCAGTACGCCGCAGCTCCGTATGCGACGACTACCTCTGGAATACTGGGTCGCCCGGTCCAGCCGGGCAACGACAGCGAGTGATGTGGCCTCAGGCAGCCAGCACACTCCCGCTCCTGCGCAATCCCACATATTGCAGTTCGGCAAACACGCCGGTCGCGATCGCCTGCGCCACGACCATGAGCTCGCCGGCAAGGTTCGGCGACACCGCGCCCGAGAGCAGCAGCGCAATGCTGCCGACGGTCCAGGCCGCGTTGCCGACCACGACCAGCAGCACGAGCGGCTTTGCCACGGAGGCGCGTGAGGCGAGCCAGCCGACCAGCGCCGTGTAGGCGATCAGGAACAGGCCGGTCTCGCGCAGCAGCGCTTCGGGTAGGTTGAACAGCGAGGCGAACGCGCTGGCGCCGAACGTGAAACCGAGAGCGGCCACGCCGCTGAAGATCGCGTCGGCAAGAAGCGCGCGGCGAAGGAAGGTGGATGCGTCGATCATCGTGGGTCTCCATGGTTGGGGTGGGCTCGAGGTGAAACTCAGTGCAATCCACGCCACCAGGCGCGGAGCAGGCGGGCGAGGCGGAACGGGCAGAGGCTCCTGCCGACGCTGTGCTCGAAGGCCGTGACCTGCGCGACGACGTAGTCGCCGGTCGAATGCACCAGCGGCTCCGGCATGTTGAGGCTGCGCGCCAGCATCCGGGTTGCGAGCGCCATGGCCCAGGGAACTAGCTGGTCTGTGACGGTCCGGTAGAGCAGCAATGCGATCATGGTCGTCTCCTGTTGCGACCCAAGATGCGCCGGCCCGAGCACCAATTCGATTACCTCCGACGTAATGGAAGGGCCGAAATCTGCGTGCTAGGTTTTCGACCATGAACGCACATGCATCCACCGCACAGGCCGAACGCAGCCAGCCGGTCCATATCGGCGACCATTTGCGCGAATGGCGGCAGCGCCGCCGCATGAGCCAGCTCGATCTCGCCGGTGAGGCCGAAATCTCGGCGCGGCATTTGAGCTTCGTCGAGACCGGCCGCGCCGCGCCCTCGCGCGACATGGTGCTCAGACTCGCCGAACGTCTCGACGTGCCACTGCGCGAACGCAACGTGCTGCTGGTCGCCGCCGGCTATGCCCCGGCCTTTCCGCAACGCACGCTGGAGGATCCCGCCTTGAAATCAGCCCGCCAGGCGATCGACCTCGTCCTCAGGGCGCATGAGCCGAATCCGGCGCTGGCCTATGACCGGCACTGGAATCTGGTCTCCGCCAACCGCATGCTGGCGCCGCTGCTCGCCGGCATCCCGCAGCGGCTGCTCGGTCAGCCCTTCAACGTGCTGAGGCTTGCCTTCCATCCCGAGGCGCTGGCGCCGCGCACGGTCAATCTCGCGGAATGGTGCGGACATCTCCTGGAGCGGCTGCACCGGCAATGCGAGGCCACGGCCGATCCCGAGCTGATCAAGCTGTATAACGACTTGAAGAGTTATCCGATCCCGGCGCGCGCGGCGCCGCTGTCGAGCGACAATGTCGCGATCCCCTTCAAGCTGCGCCACGAGGGGGAGATACTAAGTTTCTTCTCCACCACCATGGTATTCGGTACGCCCGTCGACATC
This sequence comes from Bradyrhizobium sp. WU425, assembly GCF_021052305.1. Classification (NCBI taxonomy): domain Bacteria; kingdom Pseudomonadati; phylum Pseudomonadota; class Alphaproteobacteria; order Hyphomicrobiales; family Nitrobacteraceae; genus Bradyrhizobium; species Bradyrhizobium sp. WU425. The sequence goes on from NZ_CP088089.1 coordinate 3,120,074, forward strand.
ACGCTGTCGGAGCTGGCTCTGGAAACCTTCTTCCCGGCCGACGAGCGCACTGCCGAGCGGCTGAAGCAGATGGCGGCTGGCTTGCAGTAGTGCCGTTTACAGGAGCCGGTGGCGCTCGCATAATCCCCGGATGACACGCTCGTCCCGGCCATTACGGTCGGCCAATCCGGTCGGCGACCTTTTGCGCCGCTGGCGCATGCGCCGTGCATTGAGCCAGGCGGAGCTGGCGTTCGAGGCCGGCATTTCGATCAAGCATCTGAGCTATGTCGAGACCGGCAAGTCGGCGGCAAGCCGGGAGATCCTCCTGCAGCTCGCGACCGCCCTCGGTTTGTCGCTGCGTGATCGCAATGCGCTGCTGGAGGCCGGGGGTTTCGCGCGACTATACGGCGAGCGCGATCTTTCAGCGCCGGAGCTTGCCGACGCGCGGCGCGCGATCGATCTTCTGCTCCGGCGGCACGAACCGTTTCCCGCGATCGTGACCGATCGGCGCTGGAACGTGATGGAGGCCAACTGCGCCGCGTCGCGGCTGATGACGATGCTGCTTGGGCAAGAACGCATGCAGCGGCCGCTCAATCACATGCGCATGTTCCTCGCGCCGGACGAGCTCAAGCCGTTCGTCGAGAATTGGCCCATCGTCGCGACCGCGTTGTTGTCGCGTGCGCGGCACGAAGCGATGGCTGCACCGCTCGACGAGGCCCTGCAATCGACGTGGCGCGAATTGACGCGGCTGCCGGAGCTTCCCGCACTCAGGATCGAGGACAACGTCGCGCCGGGGCCGCTCTGCGAAGTGCGCTTACGAAAGGGCGACGCCCGCATCGGTCTGATCGGTGCGGTGCTGACGCTCGGGACCCCGCAAGACGTGACGCTTCAGGAGCTTCGCGTTGAAATGTTCATGCCGGCGGATGCCGTGTCCGAGGCCACTCTGATCGCGCTTGCGGCTCAGGAGGCCTGAGCTCGCTCGGCGTCGCGGCGCTCAAAGCTCATGGCTTGCATCACCTCCGCAAACGGACCTTTGAGATCGCTCAGTGTCGCCATGGTCAGGCCCGCGCCGTTGGTGCCGACGCGCGTGGCGGCGCGGATCAGGATCCATTCGCTCTCCGGCGGTCGGAAGAAGTAGAGGCTGATCTCGGGATTGATAAAGGTCCAGTTGCGCATGTCGACGATCTGCGCAACGCCGCTCGAAAAGTCCGCGGCCTGCACCGCTTGGAGCAGTGGTGTGTTCGGTTCGCCCTCGACCAGGGGTGCATCAAGTCGCATCCAGGCGGCGGCCGGGCCGGGCTTCTCCAGCGCGCCCTCGATCAGCCGCACCGACACGTTCTGGAAATACCGGCTCCATTTCTGCGCGAAGGCCGCCGGTGCTGCGCCTGTCTCAGGCGTCTTGTCGATAGTCGCGGGCCTGGCGAAGGGATCGACGGGCGATTCTCCGCTCGGCGCCGTCAAGAGCGCCGTGCAACGGCCGATCTCGGTCTCTCCGTCCATCAGCCGCACCTGGGCGGTCTTGGCCTTGCGGCCGTCGCGCAACAATTCGGTGGTGGTCTGGAAGACGCGCAGGCCCGCCGGTCGCCACAGGTCGAAGGTCAGGCGCCGCACCGCGAAGCCGGATTCGGTGGCGAGACGGTCGATGTCGCGGGTCATCAGGTCGGTGGTGGCGCTTCCCTGCAACATGTCAGGCGACCACGGGCCGCCGGCATGCTCCGTAGCCCGGAACTGCTGGCCTTCCGGCTTGAAAATAGCGGTCATCGCGGTTTCCCCTCGTGCTTGATCGTGGCCGCGAGTATCGGGCCGGGTGAGGCCTGTCACAATAACCGCAGAGGTGAAGTCGTGAGCCATGCAGGACCGGTGCCTTGCGCCGCCTCCGGTTCGGTTTATCTTCCGACGAACCCGTACCGTCCGAAGGAGACGTCCGACATGAGCACGTTGAAACCGCTTCAGATCGACGTCGTTTCCGACGTGGTGTGCCCCTGGTGCTATATCGGCAAGCACCGGATCGAGAGTGCGCTGGCGCTGGTGCCAGATGTTCCGGTCAAGCTCAATTTCCGTCCCTTCTTCCTCAATCCCTGGGTGCCGTCCGAGGGCATCAGCCGGGAGGAGTATCTCACCAAGAAGTTCGGCTCGGTCGAGGCCTACAAGGGCATTGCGGGACGCGTCGTTGCGGCGGCGGGCGAAGAGGGGCTCGTCTATCGGCCCGAGCTTGTCGCGCGTCAGCCCAACACCACCGACTGCCACCGCCTGATCCTCTGGGCCGAGGCGATCGGCAAGGCGCCCGAGATGAAGCAGCGCCTGATGGAGCTTTACTTCCGCGACGGCGGCGACCTCACCGATTTGAACGTGCTTGTGCAGGCGGCTGCCGATGTCGGCCTCGATGCCGACGACGTGCGCCGGCGCCTCGCCACCGACGAGGACGTCGCGCGCGTATCGGCGGACGCGCAGGAAGCCGCCGAGAAAGGCATCTCCGGCGTGCCGACCTACGTGTTCGCGCAAAAATACGCCGTCTCCGGCGCGCAGGATCCCAACATGCTCGCGCGCGCCATCCGCGAGGTCTCGGCGGAGATCAACGCCCAGGCGGCGGAGTAGGAGCCATCCTATTTACGAAGCAGGCGAACTGCGCGACGCGCCGCCGCGTAGGCGATGCCGTGCGCCGCGAGCGCTCCGTGAACCAGCGCCACGATGGGGTCGTTCCGCCGCAACGGTATCAGCACGTCGCCGACGGCGAAGCGCCCGCGCCAGATCGGATTGATCATGGGGTGATCGGCGCTCGCCGTGGAATCCGCGCTGGCGATGGCTGGATCGGCGCAGAGGCGGCGGGTGAGCTCGAGCGTGAGCTGCACGCCCGGCGAATATCTTGCAAAGCGCTCGTCGATGCCGAGCTTGAAGAAGAAAGCGCGATCCTGGTGGCGCAGCACGATGCCGGCGGCCACCGGCGTCGCGCCGGCGCGAAGGGTGACGATCTCGCATTGCCCGGTTTCTGCCAGCGCGGAAACGGCGCGGCGGATGAAGGTTGCATCGCCGGCATGCTGGACCAGCGCGGTTCCGCGCTTCCCCTTCCAGCCGCTGGCTTCGAGCTGCAAAAATGTCTCGAGCGCCGGCCCGATCTCGTCGGGGCTGCGCGCGACGTCGAACACGATTGCGCCGTGTTCTTCGAGGCGATGCCGTTGGCGGCGTAGCTCCTTGAGCTTTTTGGTGCCGAGCGCGTCGCGTAGCAGCGTCTCACGGTCCTGGGTCGCGTCGAGGCTGGCGCGGATGTAGGAGTTGAGGAGGCGCGGCTTCAGGCCGTCGCGATTCAGAACCTGGCTGAGGGCGGTCATTGCCGCCCCATCGAGCGCGACATCGTTCAGCACGAGCGCATGCGCCCCGGTTGCGCGGGCCTGCTGCAACAGGCGCGCCGCTGCCTCGATCGGGGCATCGCGGTCGATCAGCGGGCTGCACAGCGTACCATAGGGATGCGCGCTCACCAGCGCGGGCAGGGGGATCTTCCATGCCCGCCAGAGCGAGATCACCGGCATCAGCCCGATCAGCCGCGATCCATCGTATGCGGAAAGCGCCGAGGCATCGGTGCGGCCGCGCGCGGTTGCACTGACAGCGAGCTCCCAGCCCGGCAGGTAATATCCGTTCGGCTCGATCGCGCGCTGCGCGAGTGTGCGCCACTGGCCGGGTTCAATCGCCGTGAGCGGGACGCGCGCGCGCGCCGTTGCGGCATGCTTTGCCGATGCCGGATTGATCGCAGCCTGGTGCGCGATATCGACCACGTCCCGTCGTCTCCGTTCAGGAGGCCATGCTTAGCGCAAAGATTGGAAAATACAGTTGGGACACCGTCTCAATTCGAGTGGTAATATTAACGTTTCGTTGAGCATCCGGCCGCGAGCCGGCCGGATGCGCCGATGGATACGCCAGAATTGCTCTCGACCCGGAGGATCATCATGGTCGCCACATCTTTTACGCCGATTGCGTCGCTCCTTGGCGGCGCGTTGATCGGCCTGTCCGCCGTGCTGCTGATGTGGACGACGGGACGGATCGCCGGGGTCAGCGGTATCGCGGCGCGGCTGTTTCCGCCTTACGAGGATCGGCAATTCGCCGGCCGGCTCGCCTTCGTCGCGGGCCTTATCGTCGCGCCCGTTCTGGTGCGCCTTGTCACGGGAGGCCTGCCGGCGCAAACGATCGGCGCCGGAACGCCGCTTCTGATCGTCGCGGGATTGCTCACCGGCTTCGGCGCGGTGTGGGGCAGCGGCTGCACCTCGGGCCACGGCGTCTGTGGCTTGTCGCGGTTGTCGGCGCGATCGCTGGTCGCGACCATGACCTTCATGGCGGCCGGCATGGCGACCGTATTCGTGATGCGGCACTGGAGCTGACCGCGATGACAATCCTCATTCAATTCGGGATCGGTGTGGTCTTTGGGCTTGGCCTCATCGTCTCAGGTATGTCGAACCCGGCAAAGGTCCTGAATTTCCTGGACGTTGGCGGCATCCCGGCAGGAACGTGGGACGCAAGCCTCGCATTCGTGATGGCTGGCGCGGTCGCGGTGACCTTCATCGGCTTCAGCCGCGTCCTGAAATTGGCGCGGCCTGTCTTCGCCGATCGCTTCTATGTCCCAACGCGAAAAGACATCGATCCGAGGATTATCGCCGGTCCCGCCATCTTCGGTATCGGCTGGGGCCTTGTAGGCTTTTGCCCAGGCCCGGCGTTGACCGCGCTCGGATTTGGCTCGGCCTCCGCCTTCATCTTCGTCGCCGCGATGTGTGCCGGCATGGTGCTCGCCCGCTTCATCGCGCAGCTCTCGTCGGCAACGCGTATTGTCACGCCGGGAAAACCGCTCGAGATCTGACATGGACAGGACCGGGCGAGTTATCTCGTCCGGTCCTGCATTTCATGGCTTCATCGACTACCAGCGATCGCCGACACCAACGCCAACACTGACGCCGGGTGCGCGGATGCCGACGCCGCTGCGCGGACCATCGTCCCAGTCGCGATAGGTGCGGCGCTCATAGTAGCGGTCACGCGGCATCGTCGCGTAGGAGTCGCGCACGATCACACGCGAGCCGCCGCGGGTGCGATAGCAATTGCCGGAATCGTCGCAGACCAGCCGCACTTGCTGGACGAGATCGGGGCTGGTGTATTCGCTGGTCGTATAGACGTCGGCGGCCTTCGCGCCGCTCACCGCTGCCAAGGCTCCGACGCCAGCCAGCAACGCAATCGTGAATGTCCTCATCATGTCCTCCTCGAAACTGCCCTCGGCGGTAACAAGAAGGGGAGGCCATGATCGTTCCGGCAAAATTACAGGTTTTTCCCGGAACCGGATCGGACGTCGGCTTGATCCGTTTCCTAGATCGGCTCGTAGCTTTCCGATCCGCAGATGTCGTCCGCTTCGGCGCGGCGGCGATCGACCACCTTTCCGCCTGATATGGTCACGATGTAGGTCTGTGGCCCGAGCGGCGATCCGGTCGCCGAGGTGAGCTGCGCGCGGACGCAAGCTGTCCAGCCCGGTCCTCGTACCTCACGATGGGGTGTGGCGACATGCACCTCACGCGGATAGGACGTGCTGAGGAAGACGACTTCGATCTGCTCGCGCACGACGCGTTTGACGTCGGGGGGCGATTCGGGCGGCGGCTGCTCGGCCTCCTTCATGCGCATGAACTCGGGCACCGGTGCGCGGCTGTCGGCAAACCCGCAGGCCCCGAGCGCGAGCGCGCTGCCCAGCAGCGCGGCATGAGCAATAATCCGTAACATCCGTGAAGGTCCCCTGCGGGCCAAAACATAGGCACGAATGCGATCCGACGAAGACCCGGCCGATCAAAATTTGCTGAAGCCAGAATTCCTTGGAGCCAGGATTCTTGGAGCCAAGATTTCCTGAAGCCAAGATTTACTGAAGCCAAGATTTCCTGAAGCCCTGGAGCCCGCGGCATTGGCTATTCCATAATTGCCGGCTAGTTTGTACCCCAGACGAGGGGGATTGCGCCCATGAGAATTTTGGTCATAGCGGCCGCCGTGCTTGCGCTGGCGGTTGCCTCCGCGCAGGCGCAGATGGGCGGTGGCAGGCGTCAGCCTAACGAGGGCGGCCAGAAGGCGGACAACAAGCCCAAGGTCGACGAGAAGGCCTACAAGGCCGCACTCGAGCGCATTCCCGAGTCCAAGGAGAAGTACGATCCGTGGAGCGGGGCGCGTCCGCCTGAACCTGGCAAGAAGCCGAAATAGGTGAGGCGGGCCTTGGCGACCCGCTCCTGCTATTTGGCCGCTCTCATCACGCTCCTCTTGTTTTCGTCGCGGCCAGGCATCGCCTGGGAGAGCTGGGGTGGCGATCCCGGTGGCTCGCGCTTCTCGCCATTGCGAGAGATCACGCCCGACAATGTCGGCAACCTGGTTCGGGCCTTCGAATTCCACACGGGCGATCTCGCGGCGCGGCCGCCCGGGGTGATGCGGCGAACCAAATTCCAGGCGACGCCGCTGTTCGTCGAGGACAGCCTGGTCTTCTGCTCGCCTTTCAACGAGGTGATCGCGCTCGATCCCGGTACGGGCGCGCAGAAATGGCGCTACGATCCCAGGATCGCGATGAACCAGCGTCCCGCCAACCGCTACGTCTGCCGCGGCGTCACTTACTGGATCGACGATGAGGCGCCTGTAGATGCGGCATGTCGATCGCGTATCTTCATGGGCACCAACGATGTTCGCCTGATCGCGCTCGATGCGAAGACGGGAATCCCCTGTGCCGGCTTCGGCGAGGGCGGTGAGGTCAGGCCCGACATTGGCATGAAGCTGGAATGGCCGGGCGAATTCCAGATCACCTCGCCGCCGGCGGTCGGCCGCGGGGTCGTCGTGGTCGGCTCTGCGATTGGCGACAACCGCCGCGTCGACGCGCCGAGCGGTGTGGTGCGTGCGTTCGATGCGCGTAGCGGTCAGCCGCGCTGGACGTTCGAGCCGCTCAAGCGCGACGGCATCGAAGCCGGTCACGCCAATGTCTGGGCGCCGATGTCGGTCGACGCGGCGCGCGGACTGGTATTCCTGCCGACGTCCTCGCCGTCGCCGGATTTCTGGGGCGGCAAGCGGCCGGGCAACAACGAACATGCCAATTCGGTGGTCGCGCTGCGCATCGAGACGGGCGAGCTCGTATGGGCATTCCAAACCGTGCATCACGACGTCTGGGATTACGATCTGCCGGCGCAACCGACGCTCACGCGCATCGACACCGGCGATGGTCAGCGCGATGTCGTGATCCAGCCGACCAAGCAGGGCTTTGTCTTCGTGCTCGATCGCGACACCGGCAAGCCGGTATGGCCGGTCGAGGAGCGCAGCGTCCCGCAGGGGGCCGCGGAAGGTGAACGGCTGTCGCCCACGCAGCCATTCCCGACGCATGTGCCACAGCTGATGTCGCAAAAAATCTCGGCTGAGGATGCGCTCTCGCTCGTTCCGGGCCTGCGCCGCTCAGCATGCGAGAAGCAGTTTGCGGAGGCACGCAACGAGGGCCTGTACACGCCCCCCTCAACCCAAGGCACGCTGGAGTTTCCGTTCACCGGCGGCGGCGTCAACTGGGGAAGTGCGGCCTTCGACCCCGTCAACCAGGTCCTTTATGCCAACACCAGCCGGGCCGTTCATCTCATCAAGCTGATTCCGCGGGCGGAGGCGGCCGGGTTCGATCCTCCGCCCGGTCATGATTTCGGCCAGCAGACGGGTGCGCCGTTTGCGATGTCGCGTGCGGTGGCAATGTCGCCGCTCGGGCTTCTTTGCAACAAGCCGCCCTGGGGCGAGATGGTCGCGGTCGATCTGAAGGCCGGCAAGATCCTCTGGCGTTCGACGGTCGGCACCACCGAGGATCTCGCCCCGCTCGGCGTGCCGCTGCCGTGGGGTGCGCCGCTCGTCAACGGGCTCGCGGTCACGGCAGGCGGGCTCGTCTTCACCGGAGCGATGGACGCCTATTTGCGCGCCTTCGATGCGCGCAGCGGCAGGGAGCTGTGGCAGGGTCGGCTGCCCGTGCCCGGCGTCGCCAATCCCATGACCTATCTCTGGAAGGGCGAGCAGTATGTCGCGATCGGCGCCGGCGGCCACTCCGAGGCAGGCACCTCAATCGGCGACAGCTTCGTTGTGTTTCGCCTGGCACGGCCGGGCGAGGGGCCGTCGCTGTGGTCGCGTACGATCGATCGCCCCGGTGGACGATTTTTTGCGGCATCATCGGCGATCGCGCTCGCGATCGTCGCGCTCGTGGTTGCAAGCCTGGGCTGGCGTCGCCGACGTCGTGTCGCGCGAACATGACGCAGCGTCGCGCGCGCGATGCGAATGATCGTTCACATCGTATGCACTACTGTACGAAAGCGAGGCCGATGCGCCTGTCGCTACGCCAGACAGGGCGGCATTTCCGCACGAAATTGTCGCGCGCGATCGCGAGCGTGAACGATTGCGGCAATGTGACGAGGGCATCGAGGTCGATTGCGGCGCCGTCCGCCGACATGTTTCGCACCGTGCACGTGATGCCGCTGTTTTCAAAGGTGATCTTTCCACCCTTGAAAACACGGTGACGCTGCGCAGCACGCTTCTCGATCATCCGCGTTAATCCATAATGATCTTTGTGAAGTAGTGCATAGAAATTACGTTGAACTAAACTCAATACTGGCGCTACTTGCAGAGCGCTTCAGATTTCGTTTACGACGTCGAAGCGGAAGTCACTCCGCGGATTTCCCCAAGCCGTTCCTTTGTGGCGCTACGCGCCGATGGAGATATTGATGAAGACCACGTTTTCGCTTCTGTTCGCCGCAGCGCTCTCGCTCTCGTCCATGCCCGCCCACGCCACCAAGCTCGATCTCGCGACCATGAGCTGCAAGCAGTTCCTGGAGAGCGGCGACGACACCATCAAGATGGTGCTGACCTGGATGGACGGCTGGTACAAGGGCGACGAAGAGAATGCGATCATCGACACCAACGTATTCGTCGAGAACGCCAAGCAGTTCGGCAGCTATTGCGGAAAAAATCCCAACGTCAGCATTGTCACCGCGGCTGACGAAGTGCTCGGCAAGTAATTTCTGCCGCGTGTCGGCACGACGCGCGATCACAACCGCGCTTCCCGTCTCGACATGACGCCATTGAGAGCCGCGGTGCGCTTTGCGCTCACGCGGCTTTCTTCTTTCGGATGATGCTCATCCCGGCAGCATCGCGAACGCACTCGACACCATCGCCACCGGCTTGTTGTCGGTGGCCGAGAGCAGCGTGACCCGGCCAAAGCTCATGGTGCGTCCGAGTCGCACCACGCGGGCGTCGGCCAGTACGTCCGACGAGGAGACGGCGCGCATGAAATGCGTGGTCTGGTCGACCGTCGTCATCGGACGATAGCCGCGGTTGGCGGCGAGGTTCGCGATCACCATCGCGGTGTCGGCGAGCGCCATCAGCGCCTGGCCGCAGACCACACCACCGTTGCGGCACAGCCGCTCCGAGAACGGCATGCGCAGGAGCGCTGCCGGCTGCCAGTCCGGCACGTCCGGCGGCGGCAGGTGATCGATGCGCTCGACCGACAGGTTGAGATCCTGGACCCAGGGCGCAAAGACTTCGCCGAGGATGCGTCGGGCCTCACTGATGCCGAACTCGGCTTCTGGCTGCGATGGCATTGCTGTCGTTCCCTCCTGTATTGCCGGATGTTCGGCATTTCGAGCGGACCGGCGCGGCAAAGTCGCCGGTCTGCCGCGGGTCCCGTCGGCTTGAAAATGCCTGACTTCGCCCGGTATGATGCCATGGAGTGGGTATGGGTGGGTGATGTTGCGTAGGTATGTCCTCGTGTTTTGTCTGGCCGGGCTCGGCCTGTTGCTGAACGGGTGCACCAAGTGCGGCCCGATCTGGGACGACTGGCTCCACGCGCCGAAATCGTGCAGATCGGACCGGCTCTAGCGGGCCGAGCGGCCCCTGCGGTTGTGGCAGGGGTGACAAGGCGCGGGCGACCCGCGCCGCCATGGATGATCAAGGAGTCAATGATGAAGCTTTTCCGTATGGCCGCGGTGCTGGCTGTTCTGGCGGGACCGACCGTGCTGGCGGGACCGGCTTATGCGCAAATGCCCAATCTCAATTTGCTGCAGGAGGGGCCTGGCAAGACCCCCGAGGAGAAGGCCGCGGAGGCCGAGCGTGACAGGGCCTACAAGGAAACGCTGAAGAAGATTCCAGACTCCAAGGCGTCCAACGATCCCTGGGGTGGCATGCGCTCCGACCCGCCGAAGGCGTCGGCGGCGCCAAAGGCGTCGGCCGCAACCGGTGCGCCGAAGAAGAAGTCCGGCACGACTGCCAATTGACCTTCCGCCCGATCGGCGGCGGTTGATGCCTCCGGCCGGGACTCCTCTTTGATCGGCCTGCTTCCTACATTGCGCGGGAGTGTATCGCGTCGAGGAGAGCAGAACATGGCCGATCGTCCGCGGGATCTCGCCGAGCGGATGGCGCGCCGGCGCAAGATGGGCGGCAAGCCCGGCCCGAGGGCCGGCGACGGCTATCTGCGCGAGACCTTCACGCTGCCGCGCGCGGCGGCACGGGAGAGGGCGCAGGCTTTCTTCGCCCGCTACCCCAAGGCCGGCTATATGAGCGCGGTCGAGACCTGGCGCGAGCTGCCCGGCGGCGACATTGAATTCACGATGCGGCGGCTGCCCAGCGCGGATTAGGGCCGGCCCCTATTCGAAGGTTTCGGATGTGATGCGGATCCGGAACACGGGCTCCTTGGCCTCGTCCAGCAGCTCCATATTCCATTCGGAATTTTCCTGGAGCTTGCGGGCGATGCCGGCGGCCATGTCGGCGCAGACGCTTGTCATCTCCTTCCAGGCCAAATCGCGATCGGCAAATTCCGACGCCTGGTCGGCACAGCCGGAATAGCGGCCGTTCCGGATTCGAAAGAAGTAGAGCGGCATGGTTCGCACCGATCGCGCCTGATGGCTCCGTCCCCACGGCCATAATCGCGGGCAGTCCAATCCCAAACCATCGGCAGATCAATTCCGGGCGGCTACGGAATAGCCCCATGGGCGCCAGCCCACCGATCTCGGTCCGACGGCTCAGGCTGTGTCGCGTCCGATCGCCTTCAGCTCCCGATCGATGCGCAGCTGCACCCGTCGGATCGCCAAGAGATCGATCTTGGTCTCGGTCCTGCCGGTCTTGATCTGCTCGCCGATGCGGAACTGCCACTGCCAGATGCCGGGAATTGCCGTCTTGGCGACGGTGAACTCGATGCCCCTGTGATTCATGGCCATCTCCCACGATTCACTTCCATCACTGAGAACATGCTGGGCGGCATAATATTCCAAGGGAAAGCCAAACCTGTCGGTAAGCCCCGGATAGCTCACGGCTATCGCGCAAACGCACGCGCTCCGGAACATACGAAATCGAAATTCGAAAGACGTCGGCCGCGCGCGTCGGCGCGAGACCTCATGCCCGTGGTTCTCCGGCCAAGAACAGAGTTCCGAGAATGGGTAAGGGCGCCTTCCGGAACGCGGCGGCATGTGCCTTGCTTGGCCCGATGCGGCTAAGCAACATGGACGCGTCATGCCGGGCATTCCCCGCCGCTATTCTCATTTCGTGTTCGGAATCATCCAGTCCGGACTGACCTCGCTGATCGCCGCGGGCATCGCCAGCTTTCCCGCAGGGAACGCGCTGGACTTCCTGGCGCACTGGATGGTGTCGTGGCTGATCGCATGGGCGGCGATGCTGCCGATCGTGCTGCTCGCAGCGCCGGCGATCCGCGCCTTCTCGCTGCGGCTGACGCAGGAGGAGGGCGGTTCGCAAACCGGCCGGCCGGCAAGAAAATCAGCATGAAAATCGGAATGAAAAAACCCCGCTTGGGAGAACCAAGCGGGGAGAAGGTTATTGGAGGCTGAGGTGCTGGGCTGCAACACCATAGCCGGGCGACCCTAGCCGGCTCAGCTTACGACAGCCTGACAAGGCCCGACGGTGGCAGCAAAAGCCGGAGCGCGGGGGCCGCAGACTGGCCCCGCACCGGTCCCAATTTCGACATCCGTTCGCACAACTCAGGACACAACCGCAGGCGAGATTTCGCGGCGACGGTGCTGCCATGGGGGAAACGTGGCGTGCCGGCAACGGGGTGGCACCATGGACAACGTAGAGCGGTCATTCGCCGCCGCGACGGCGGCTGGCTTCGTCGTGCTGGTAATCGGCATCGGGTTGCTGGTTCTGCTGTAGGCGCTGTTGGGTGCGGAAGATGGCTCCGAGGGTGGAAAGGCCCGTGCGCGCCTTTCAAAAACGCGAAAACAACCCCTTGCACAGTAGCGTGCCTACAAATTTCCCCACCCAATCAATGGCTTACTGGTAGTATTTGGATACCATATCGGCTCAGATTCGCCTTTCACGGCCATCCGAATCCCGATTCCCGTGCCGATTCCCTGAGATCAACGGGCGGCCGCTCCGGCACCGTCGCCAGCGCAGTCCCAGCGGCCTAATGAACCTTGATCGCGTCCAGCGGCAAGCGGAGTTCGGCGGCACGCTCTTCGCGGTCTTTCTTGCGGAACTCGTTTTCCTTACGCTCGAACTTGCTCAGCTCCTCCCGCGCCGCCTCCAGCAGCGGAGTGCGCCGGGTCGTATCGTGATGCGTGTTGTTCGTCATGACTGAAGTCCCCAGAGTTGCGGTCTCGTCCAAGAGCTATCCAGGAGAAGGCCGCAGACCGCGAAAGGTTCGGTGCCGGACGATTGCGGAATTCTGACGGCGCACAGCGCATCCGTCTTTGATGCGCGTCAGGCAGCCAAAATCGCAAAAGAACATATTGCGAACCTAGAACAAATAGGGTACATTGTTTTTATCGCCGCGCCACCTCGCCAATCGTTTGTCCCTCACGCGAATCCTCGTCATAAGGAGCACGACCCGATGTCCACCACTGCCCTGCGTATCGTCGAAGGATCCTCCATGGACAAGAGTAAAGCTCTCGCCGCCGCGCTCTCCCAGATCGAGCGTCAGTTCGGCAAGGGCTCGGTGATGAAGCTTGGCAAGAACGACCGTTCGATGGATGTCGAGGCGGTCTCTTCGGGCTCGTTGGGGCTTGATATCGCGCTCGGGATCGGCGGCCTGCCGAAGGGGCGCGTCGTGGAGATCTACGGGCCGGAATCCTCGGGCAAGACCACGCTGGCGCTGCACACGGTGGCGGAAGGGCAGAAGAAGGGCGGCATCTGCGCCTTCATCGACGCCGAGCACGCGCTCGACCCGGTCTATGCGCGCAAGCTGGGCGTCAATATCGACGAGCTCCTGATCTCCCAGCCGGACACCGGCGAGCAGGCGCTGGAAATCTGCGACACGCTGGTGCGCTCCGGCGCGGTCGACGTGCTGGTGATCGATTCGGTCGCGGCGCTGGTGCCGAAGGCCGAGCTCGAGGGCGAGATGGGCGATGCGCTGCCGGGTCTGCAGGCGCGTCTGATGAGCCAGGCGCTGCGCAAGCTGACGGCGTCCATCAACAAGTCCAATACGATGGTGATCTTCATCAACCAGATCCGCATGAAGATCGGCGTGATGTACGGCTCGCCGGAAACCACCACCGGCGGCAACGCGCTGAAATTCTATGCTTCCGTCCGCCTCGACATCCGCCGCATCGGCGCGATCAAGGAGCGTGACGAAGTGGTCGGCAACACCACGCGCGTCAAGGTCGTCAAGAACAAGCTGGCGCCGCCGTTCAAGCAGGTCGAGTTCGACATCATGTACGGCGAGGGCGTCTCCAAGATGGGCGAGATCCTCGATCTCGGCGTCAAAGCCGGCATCGTCGAAAAATCCGGCGCCTGGTTCTCCTACGACAGCCAGCGTCTTGGCCAGGGCCGCGAGAATTCGAAAGCGTTCCTGAAGGCCAACCCCGACATCACCGCCAAGATCGAGACCTCGATCCGCCAGAACTCCGGCCTGATCGCCGAGCAGATTCTCGCCGGCAGCCCCGAGCGTGACGCCGACGGCGAGGAGCCGGCGGACGAGTAAGCTTCAACAGTAAAGTTTTCGCGAGGAGCGGGCGCTGAGGACGTTGAGTTGCCGACGTCTTCGGCGCCTGTTTCGTTTGGGATTGGTCGTGCTCGGGGGGCGCGATGAAGCGGTTGATCTTGACCAGTTCGTCCGGAAGCGGGCTCGCCCGATCGGGCTTGGCGGAGCTTGTCATCTCATCCTCGTTTCACTTTGAGTGGGGACCGCTGCCCTCGCCCGAGAAGCTCGCAGCCTTTTTCGCCGCGCGTTCGGCGAATCTCGGGCCGGGTGATCATTGGTCCGACTGGGGCATCCGGTGGCCCAAGGACATCAAGGCCCGCAAAGACTTGTCCCTTGCGAACTTCTGCGAGCAATATGACGTGGTTGAACTTTGGTTCGACCCAGCTCCCCGGGATCAATTGCAGCTCGTCTGGCTGCTGGACCACCTCAGCTCCTGCTCCTCGCTGGTGCGAAAGCTTAAACTTCGACTTGTGGCATCCGAGCTGACCACAGAACGCGGTGAGGATCTCGCTGCGTCCGAGCCGCACATTCAAGTCGTGCGTATCACGGCTCGAGAGTTCGAGACTGCCCGGTTGGCGTGGTCGGCCTACCGCGCGACGACCCCTGAGGCGTGCGTCGATCTCCTACACCAGGATCTCAGTGCATTGCTGATGCTGCGCCCGGCCTTGCTCGATCTCTTGGCAGAACTGCCGTCGCCTTTCACGGGTCTCGGTGCGACCGAGATGCGATTTCTGGAGCTCCTTGCTAGAGGGTTTGCAAACACGAATGCGTTGTTTCACCTGCGCTCGCAACGGCGCACATATGTGTTCGGAGAATTTGAGTTGGGTTCGTTGCTCGAGGGGCTCGCGCTCGGCCCCAAGCCCGTAGTGGCCGGGTTGGGCGACGAACTGCGCACGATCGATCGCGAAAATTTAAGAGCTCGGCACGAGGTCTATCTCCGCAGCCGGTTGTCGTTGACCGAGTTCGGCAGGGCCGTCCTGGCCCATCAGGAAGATTTCAGTCGCCACAATCCGATCGACCGCTGGTGGGGCGGCACGCACCTGACCAATGATCGGCTGTGGCGTTACGGTAATGTTTTGACGAAGCCTTGAGGCCACGGCATGACGCGGCTCATTGTCACGACCGACTCGTCCATCGCCGGCGCTATTCAACAGGCGGGCCTTGCCGACCTCGTGATTGCCATCGAGCGCCGGCTGGTCTGGGGACCGTTGCCAGCCGATGCAGAGCTGGACGCATTCTTTGCGCCGCGTACGACACAGCCCCGCGGGCTTCACTGGCTCGACGATACGCCGTCCTGGCGTCTCGAGGAATCAGGCGTGAAGGATCGAGGACTGATTGAACTGCTCGCGGAATATGACACGGTCGAGTTTTGGCGAGGGCCGGAGCCAAATGCGCAATTGATCCTGCTCTGGCTGCTCGATCATTGGGGCCGCCAACACGATGCAAATCCCGACTTTGTCGTGCGCTCCCTGTTCTTGGGTGTCAGGGATGTCGACCCACCGCGAAGCGAACTCTACCCGCCGGCTGTTGCGATCACACCTCGTCAACTCAAATTGGCCAAGCGTGCATGGCGGGCCTATCGCGCGCCGACCCCGCAAAGTTGGAGGGATCTCTTCAAGACCAATTTGAGCTGTTTGCCACAACTCGCCCCTCACGTGAGGGCTCTGCTCAACGAACTTCCGCGTCCCGCCTCAGGCCTTGGAGCCACGGAAGCGCGGATACTCCAGCTCATCGCGCGAGGCGGCATGCAGCCTTTCGATGTCTTTCCGGGCCATCAGAAGTGCAACGGGCTGGATGTGTATGGTTATTGGGAAGTTGGAGCGCTGCTTGACGGCCTTGCGCGGTGCGAGAGGCCGGCCGTGTCGGGACTGGATCAAGGTCCGTTTTCGCTAGAGATGCACGACGATTCAAGTCAGTTCGATCGGTATGAGCGGTCGCAATTGACGCTGACCGAGTTCGGAAAGGCGGTGTTGGGAGGCGACCAGGATTTTCGCCGGCACAACCGGATTGATCGCTGGTGGGGCGGCACTCACCTGACCAACGAGCGACTCTGGCGGTGGGACCCCGAGACCCGCTCGTTGGTTGCGCCCTAAATGCGTGTTCCGTGCCGGAGGGTGGGTTAGCGAAGTGTAGCCCACCTCTTCCATTTCGCCAGAGACAGAAGTGGTGGGTTACGCTAGCGACTGCGCTTCGCGCAGCCGGTGGCTAACCCACCCTACAAAACGGTTACTCCGCCGCCTCCGCGTAATCGCTCACCGGCGGGCAGGAGCACACCAGGTTGCGGTCGCCATAGACGTTGTCGACGCGCCCGACCGGGCTCCAGTATTTGTCGGTGCGCGAGGTGCCCGCGGGGAAGCAGCCCTCGGCGCGGGTGTAGGCGCGCTTCCAGTCGTCATCCGCGATGTCGTGCACGGTGTGCGGGGCGTGGCGGAGCGGCGACGCCTCGATCTTGAAGCGGCCGGCCTCGACCTCGGCGATTTCCTTCCGGATCGCGATCATGGCATCGCAGAAACGATCGAGCTCCGCCCTGGATTCCGATTCGGTCGGCTCGATCATCAGCGTGCCCGGCACCGGGAAGCTCATGGTCGGCGCGTGGAAGCCGTAATCGATCAGGCGCTTGGCAATGTCGTCGACGGTGACGCCTGAGGTCGTCTTCAGCGCGCGGGGGTCGACGATGCACTCATGCGCGACGCGGCCTTTCTCGTTCTTGTAGAGCACCGGGAAGTGCGCATCGAGCCTTGCAGCCACGTAGTTGGCGTTGAGGATCGCGATCTCGGTGGCGCGCTTGAGGCCTTCGCCGCCCATCATCAGAATGTAGATGTAGGAGATGGTCAGGATCGAAGCCGAGCCGAACGGCGCGGCCGAGACCGGTCCCACAGGCGCTTTCCCATCTGTCGCGGGATGGCCCGGGAGGAACGGTGCGAGGTGCGCCTTGACGCCGATCGGGCCCATGCCCGGGCCGCCGCCGCCATGCGGGATGCAGAAGGTCTTGTGCAGGTTGAGATGGCTGACATCGGCGCCGTAATCGCCGGGCCTGCTAAGGCCGACCTGCGCGTTGAGGTTGGCGCCGTCGAGATAGACCTGACCGCCATGGCCATGCACGATGTCGCAGATCTCGCGGATGTGCTCCTCGAACACGCCATGCGTCGAGGGATAGGTGATCATGACGGCGGCGAGGTCGTTCGAATGCTTCTCGGCCTTGGCGCGGAGATCGTTGACGTCGACGTCGCCGTTCTTCTCGCAGGCGACCACCACCACGTCCATGCCGACCATCGCGGCCGAAGCCGGGTTGGTGCCGTGGGCGGAGGAGGGGATCAGGCAGATCTTGCGGTGCGTCTCGCCGCGCGCCGCGTGATAGCCGCGGATCGCGAGCAGCCCAGCATATTCGCCTTGCGCGCCCGAGTTCGGCTGCAGCGAGATCGCGTCATAGCCGGTGATGTCGCACAGCCATTTTTCCAGCCGCGCGAACAGCGCGTAGTAGCCCTTCGCCTGCTCAGGCGGGGCGAACGGATGCAGGCTGCCGAATTCCGGCCAGGTCAGCGGCATCATCTCGGTGGTCGCGTTCAGCTTCATGGTGCACGAGCCGAGCGGGATCATCGCGCGGTCGAGCGCGAGGTCGCGGTCGCTGAGCTTGCGCATGTAGCGCAGCATCTCGGTTTCCGAGCGATGCGCGTGGAAGACGGGGTGGGTGAGGAAAGAGGTCGCACGCTTGAGCGTCTCCGGCAGCGCCTCGCGCGTGGTGGCGTCGATCTCGGCGTATGCAAGCTGCCCGCCGAAGGCGCGCCAGACTGCTTCCACCGTTGCGGGCGTGGTGGTCTCGTCGAGCGCGATCCGCAATGCAGTTTCGCCAGCGCCGAGATTGATCTTCTCGGCCGCCGCGCGCGCCACGATTTCGGTACGCTTCGCCCCTGCATCCACGCTGAGCGTGTCGAAGAAGCTGTCGGACTGGAGCGCAAAGCCGAGCTTGCGCAGGCCGGCCGCCAGCACCGCGGCGCGGCGGTGCACATTGCGCGCGATCTGCGAAAGGCCTTCGGGGCCGTGATAGACTGCATACATCGAGGCGATCACGGCGAGCAGCACCTGCGCGGTGCAGATGTTGGAGGTCGCCTTCTCGCGGCGGATGTGCTGCTCGCGGGTCTGCAGCGCGAGACGGTAGGCCGGCATTCCGCGCGAATCCACGGAGAGGCCGACGATGCGGCCGGGCAGCGAGCGCTTCAGCGCATCGCGCACCGCCATATAGGCCGCGTGCGGCCCGCCATAACCCATCGGCACGCCAAAACGTTGCGCCGAGCCGATGGCGATGTCCGCGCCGAGCTCGCCGGGCGAGGCGAGCAGTGTCAGCGCCAGCAGATCGGCGGCGATGATCGCGAGTGCGCCCTTGGCCTTCAGGCTGGCGATCGCGGGCCTGAGGTCGCGCACAGCGCCTGAACTGCCCGGATATTGCAGCAGTGCACCAAGCACGTCGGTCTTGTCGAGATCGGTGAGGGGATCGCCCACGACCAGGGTCCAGCCCAGCGGCTCCGCGCGGGTGCGCATCACGGCGAGCGTCTGCGGATGCACGTCCTTGTCGACGAAGAAGGCCTTTGCTTCGACCCGTGAGTGCCGCTCCGCGAGCGCCATCGCTTCGGCGGCCGCGGTGGCCTCGTCGAGCAGTGAGGCGTTGGCGACGTCGAGCCCGGTAAGATCGCAGATCATGGTCTGGAAGTTGAGCAGCGCCTCCAGCCGGCCCTGGCTGATCTCGGGCTGGTAGGGCGTGTAGGCGGTGTACCAGGCCGGACTCTCCAAGATGTTGCGCTGGATCACCGCGGGCAGGATCGTGCCGGAATAGCCTTGGCCGATCAGCGAGGTGAAGACCTGGTTCTGGGCGGCGAGTTCGGCCATATGCGCGATCGCTTCGGTCTCGCTCAAGGGCTTGCCGAGATCGAGTGGGGCGGCCTGCCGGATCGAGGCCGGCAGCGTCTGCGCCATCAGCGTATCGACGCTGTTCGCGCCGACGGCCTCGAGCATCGCGGTGACGTCGCGCGCGGAGGGGCCGATGTGGCGGCGAACGAAGCTGGTGGTGTCGCCGTTGGATTTGCGGTGCGCGGTCATCATGGGTCCTCGCTTCAGATGTTCTTGTCGCCGTCATGCCCCGCGAAGGCGGGGCATCCAGTAAACGCAGCCGCTTCGGCTAGGGCCGATTGGCCGCGGCGTACTGGATCGTCCGCCTTCGCGGACGATGACACCGAATATGAGGTCAGAGTTCGCATCATCTCACGCCGTGTGGGCCTTGTAGGCGGCTTCGTCCATCAGACCGCCGAGCTCGCTCTTGTCGGCAATCTTGATCTTGAAGAACCAGGCCGCGCCTTGCGCATCCGAGTTCACCAGTGCGGGCTCGGCGGCGAGCGCGGCGTTGGTCTCGAGCACTTCGCCCGTCACCGGCGCGTAGACGTCCGATGCGGCCTTCACCGATTCCACGACCGCGGCGGATTCGGCCTTCTTCAGCGTGCGGCCGAGCTTGGGCAATTCGACGAACACGACGTCGCCAAGCTGCGATTGCGCGTAGTCGGTGATGCCGACGGTGGCGACATCGCCGTCGATCGCGAGCCATTCGTGGTCGGAGGTGTACAGCGTCGTGGTCATTTTCTCGGTCCTCAGCGTTTGTAGGTGTTTTTCACGAAGGGCATGGCGGCGATTTGCACGGCCAGGCGTTGGCCGCGCACCTCGGCGAAGAGTTTTGTGTCGATCGCGCTCGATGCGGTGGGCACATAGCCCATCGCGACCGGCGCATTCAGGCT
Organism: Bradyrhizobium sp. WU425; assembly: GCF_021052305.1. NCBI lineage: Bacteria > Pseudomonadati > Pseudomonadota > Alphaproteobacteria > Hyphomicrobiales > Nitrobacteraceae > Bradyrhizobium > Bradyrhizobium sp. WU425. Next base: position 3,139,754 of record NZ_CP088089.1, read on the forward strand.
CGGGCTGAAACCGCCCGAGGTGACCTTTCCGATCGGCTCGGCGGAGGTCGCATCCGCAAACAGCAGCGCGCCTTCGCGCACCGGCGCGCGGCCCTCGGTGCGCAGGCCGACGCGGCGGCGGGATGCGCCATGGTCGAAATGGGCGAGAATCTTTGCCGCGCCGGGGAAGCCCCCGGCACGCGCGCCGCCGGTGCGGCGGCTCTTCTGCACCGACCATTCCAGTGCGGCCTCGACCGGCGTGGTCGCGGTGTCGATGTCGTGGCCGTAAAGACAAAGCCCGGCCTCGAGCCGCAGGCTGTCACGGGCGCCGAGCCCGATCGGCATGACGTCAGGATTGTCCAGCAGGGCCTTGGCGAGCCGTTCGGCATCGCCGGCAGGAACCGAAATCTCGAAGCCGTCCTCGCCGGTATAGCCGGAGCGCGAGACGAAGCAGTCGAGGCCGGCGACCTTGTGCGGACCGGAATCCATGAATTTCATGGCGGGTGCTTCTGCACACAATTTCGTCAGCGCCGATTCCGCCTTCGGCCCCTGCAGCGCGATCAGCGCGCGGTCGGCAAGCGAATCGATCATGCAGTCGTCCGAGAGATTCGCGCGCAGATGCGCCTCGTCCTCGGCCTTGCAGGCGGCGTTGACGACCAGGAAGAGGTGATCGCCGAAATTGGCGACCATCAGATCGTCCAGAATCCCGCCCTCGGCATTGGTGAACTGGGCGTAGCGCTGCCGGCCCGGCGCGATCGCCAAGATATCCTGCGGCACCAGTCCTTCCAGCGCGCGGGCGGCGTCCTCGACCTTGCCGGATTTCGGCCTGAGTGCGATCTGGCCCATGTGGGAGACATCGAACAGGCCGGCTGCGTTGCGGGTATGAAGGTGTTCCTTCAGGACTCCGGCCGGATATTGCACGGGCATGTCATAGCCCGCGAACGGCACCATCTTGCCGCCGAGCGAGACATGCCGGTCGTAAAGGGGGGTGCGTTTCAGGGAGTCTTTGTCGTCGCGCGCAAGCATCGGGGGGCCCTCGGCGGTTCCCCGGGAACGATTTCCCGTGGACACCAGTCGAAGCCCCATCTGTCGCTGTGCCTGAGAGTATTATCCCGTCGGCGGACGCTGTCCGAACCTACCCTTTAAAAGGTCTTGGCCCGTCGGCGCCTCTTTCCAGATGCTGTCAAAGCCACGCGGTCCTTTTGCCTGAGAGTTTCCGGGGCGGTTGCTCCTTCGGCGCCGGCTACCAGTGCCGGTCTCTCCCGACGTGGCCGTACGATACAGATAGGTAAAGACCACAGGCCGGCCAAGCCTGTCAACGCGGCATCGGCGGCTTTCCAACGGATTACGCGACTGCGGCAACGCCTTGATCTGGCTGCACAGTTTCTGGACAGCCAAGCTGGCCTTGTCTAAAAGCGCATTGGCCCGCAGATATCAGCCCAAACTTGCGGTTTGGATGGCTGGAAGGCGGGTGCAAGCACACCCGATTGGATGAACATGAGCGGCGTCAACGAGATCAGGTCGACCTTTCTGAATTTCTTTGCCGAGAACGGCCACGAGATCGTGTCGTCCTCGCCATTGGTGCCGCGCAACGATCCGACGTTGATGTTCACCAATGCCGGCATGGTGCAGTTCAAGAACGTCTTCACCGGCGTCGAGAAGCGGCCCTATCAGCGCGCCACCACCTCGCAGAAATGCGTGCGCGCCGGCGGCAAGCACAATGACCTCGACAATGTCGGCTACACCGCGCGCCATCTCACCTTCTTCGAGATGCTCGGCAACTTCTCCTTCGGCGACTATTTCAAGGAGCGCGCGATCGAGCTGGCCTGGACGCTGATCACGAAGGAGTTCGGGCTCAAGAAAGACAAGCTGCTCGTCACGGTCTACCACACCGACGACGAGGCGGCCGGGCTGTGGAAGAAGATCGCGGGCTTCTCCGAGGACCGCATCATCCGCATCCCGACCTCGGACAATTTCTGGGCGATGGGCGACACCGGCCCGTGCGGGCCGTGCTCGGAGATCTTCATCGATCGCGGCGAGCACATCTGGGGCGGGCCTCCGGGCTCGCCTGAGGAGGATGGCGATCGCTTCCTCGAATTCTGGAATCTCGTCTTCATGCAGTACGAGCAGGTGACGAAGGAGGAGCGCGTGGCGCTGCCGCGTCCCTCGATCGACACCGGCATGGGGCTGGAGCGCATGGCCTGCATCATGCAGGGCGTCGACAGCGTGTTCGAGACCGACCTGTTCCGTCATTTGATCGACGCGACGGCGTCGGCGCTCGGAAGCGGACCGGACGAGAAGACCGTGGCCTCGTTCCGCGTCATCGCCGACCATCTGCGTTCGTCGGCCTTCCTCGTCGCCGACGGCGTGCTGCCCTCGAACGAGGGCCGCGGCTATGTGCTGCGCCGGATCATGCGCCGCGCGATGCGCCATGCGCAGCTGCTCGGTGCGCAAGAACCGCTGATGCATCGCCTGGTCTGGGCGCTGGTGCGCGAGATGGGCCAGGCCTATCCGGATCTGATGCGCGCGGAAAATTTGATCGAGGAAACGCTGCGGCTGGAAGAAACCCGCTTCCGCAAGACGCTGACGCGCGGCCTCGCCATTCTCGACGAGAAGAGCGCGTCCTTGAAGAAGGGCGACATGTTCGACGGCGACGTCGCCTTCACGCTGTACGACACTTACGGCTTCCCGCTCGATTTGACGCAGGACGCGCTGAAGTCGCGCGGCATCAGCGTCGACCAGGCTTCCTTCACCGACGCGATGGAGCGTCAGAAGGCCAAGGCGCGCGAGTCCTGGAAGGGGTCGGGCGAAGCGGCTTCCGAGGCGATCTGGTTCCCGCTGCGTGAGAAGCTGGGCGCAACCGAATTCCTGGGTTACGAGACCGAGAGCGCTGAAGGCGTGGTGACTGCGCTGGTCAAGGACGGCAAGGAAGCCACGAGCCTCAAGGCCGGCGAGACGGGCGCGATCGTGCTGAACCAGACGCCGTTCTACGCGGAGTCCGGCGGCCAGGTCGGCGACACCGGCGTATTGACCGGCGAGGGCGGCATCAAGTTCCGCGTCACCGACACCCAGAAGAAGCTCGGTGATTTCTTCGTTCACGTCGGCACATTGGAGAGCGGCGAGCTGAAGCTCGGCACCGCGCTGCAGCTCGAAGTGGATCACGGCAGGCGTTTTTCGATCCGCGCGCATCATTCGGCGACCCATCTCATCCACGAGGCGCTGCGCCAGGTGCTCGGCGACCACATCGCCCAGCGCGGCTCGATGGTCGCGCCGGATCGGCTGCGTTTCGACTTCGTGCATCCGAAGCCGATCACGGCGGAAGAGCTCGCGCGCGTCGAGGACATCGCCAACGAGGTGGTGCTGGAGAATGACGAAGTCTCGACCCGCGTCATGGGCGTGGACGAGGCCCGTGAGGCCGGCGCACGCGCCCTGTTCGGCGAGAAATATGGCGACGAGGTTCGCGTCGTCTCGATGGGCCGGACCGCGCGCGAGCGCGGCGCCAACGCACTCGGCTGGTCGGTCGAACTTTGCGGCGGCACGCATGTCAGGCGGACCGGCGACATCGGGCTGATCACGCTGACGGGCGAGAGCGCGGTCGCCTCCGGCGTGCGCCGCATCGAGGCTTTAACCGGCAACTACGCGCGAAAACACGCCAACGACACCATGGCGCTGGCGAAGACCGCGGCCCACGAGCTGCGCACCTCGATCGACGACGTCCCGGCGCGCATTGCCGCTCTGATGGAGGAGCGCAAGAAGCTCGAGCGCGAACTCTCCGACGCCCGCAAGAAGCTGGCGATGGGCGGCGGTGCAGCTTCGAGCAACGGCGCGGCCTCAGGTGTGCGCGAAGTCGGCGACGTCAAGCTGATGGCGCGCGCGGTCGAGGGCATCGAGATGAAGGATCTCAAGAGCCTTGCCGACGACGGCAAGAAGCAGATCGGCTCCGGCGTCGTCGCTATCGTCGGCGTCACCGAGGATGGCAAGGCCGGCGTCGTGGTCGGCGTCACCGCGGACCTCACTTCGCGTTTCAATGCAGTCAATCTGGTGAAGGTCGCCTCCGAAGCGCTCGGCGGCAAGGGCGGCGGCGGGCGGCCCGACATGGCGCAGGCCGGCGGCCCTGATGGCGCCAATGCGGCCGCGGCGCTCACGGCGATCGAAAAAGCCATGGCTGAACAAAAATCGGCCGGCGCGTAGGCAGGTGCGCCCCGTTCCGCGAGGAATTGGGCTTCGCGATCCCAATCTGAGGGATCGCCTCTACGAATTGCTGGAGCATGATCCGCTGGCCTACTCGGTCGGGTCGCGCTTCATCCAGCTGATCATCGGCGTCATCGTGCTCGATGTCGCCGCGATGATCCTTGCCTCGGTGCCGGAGCTGGACGCGCAATTCGGCGCGCTGTTTTCGGCGATCACCATCCTGTCCGTGATCGTGTTCGCGCTGGAATATGCGGCGCGGCTGTGGACCGTGGCGGGCCATACCCAGCGCGCAGCGTCCGCGCTGTCCGACCGGCTCAGCTATGTCTTCTCCGCACTCGGCATCATCGATCTGCTCGCGTTCCTGCCGGCCGCGATCGTGCTGGCCACGGGCCGGCATGCGACGCTGGCAGCGCTCGGCGTGCTGCCGTTCTTCAAGCTGGTGCGCTACTCGCCGGCGATGCGGTCGCTGCTCGCGGCCGTGCACGCGGAGCGGCGGGCGCTGATCGGCTGCATCGTCATCCTGATCGGCGCGGTGCTGACGTTTGCCTCGCTGCTCTATGCCATCGAGCGCGACGTGCAGCCGGACAAGCTCGGAACCATTCCGCAGGCGATGTGGTGGGCGATCGTGACGCTTGGCACCGTCGGTTACGGCGACGTCGTGCCGGTGACGGCGCTCGGAAAGTTCATCTCCGTCTTCACCATCATCAGCGGCTTTGCCATGATCGCGCTGCCGGTCGCGATCATCTCGACCGCCTTTGCGGAAGAGGTGAAGCGGCGCGACTTCGTGGTCACCTGGGGCATGCTGGCGCGGGTGCCGCTGTTCTCGCATCTCAGCGCATCCGAGATCGCCGACATCATGCGGCTGCTGCGGGCGCGCACGATCGAGCAGGGCGAGATCCTGGTGCGGCGGGGCGATGCGGCTTCGTCGATGTATTTCATCACCGCCGGCGAGGTCGAGATCGCGCTGCCGAACCAGCAGGTGCGGCTCGCGGATGGCACGTTCTTCGGCGAGATCGCGCTGCTGCATAAGACAAAACGCAGCGGCACGGTGACGGCGACACGCAAGACCCGGCTGCTGGTGCTCGACGCCCAGGACTTTCACGCCCTGATCGAACGCATGCCGACGCTGGCCGCGCACGTCCACAAGACCGCAAAGGCGCGACTGGAGGGCAGCGGTGACCTTGCGGTGGCGGAGCTGGCGCAGGCGGAGCGCGACGGCACCGACCGCTAAGCGCTCAGCCCTTCTTCAGGAAGACGTAGTCGGCTGAATAGGGCGCGCTCTTGAAGTCGCCGGCCTTGTCGCACGCGCCGTCGAGCTTGCCGCCATGGGTGTTGATACGCTGAACCGTGGTAACGGGCGTGAGGACGCCGCTGCCGCGGTGGGCGGTCACTTCCAGCTTCAGCCAGGGAATGTCGGCGGCGGTGGTACCCGGCGCATTGCCGGCGGCCTTGGCGGCTACGGCGCTGCCGTCGGCATGCTCCCAGTTCGGTCCGGCATAGTGACGGCCGATCGTCTTGCCCTCGGACAGCAGCGTCGCGATGGGTTCGCGAAAAGCCCAGGCGAGCTTCCCGTCGCTGCCGGCTTTGCACTCATAGACCTGCGCGCCCTCGGCGTGGACGCTGAGCACGATGCTCTCGCCGGGCGCGGCGATGGCGTCGGGAAGCGGGTCGGCGGCCACAGCCGGTCCAGCGAGCAGCAACAGGCAGGGGACGGCAAGCTTGATCGACATGGTCGCATCTCCGCGCAAAGGTCCAAATAAGCGAACGGGCCGCGTTTGCGACGCGGCCCGTGATGATGTCCGTCCCAGTCGGGCGAAATGCGGACGGCTTACGCCGCCAGCGCCTTGCCGAGGTTCTCGGCGACCTTGTCGAGGAAGCCGGTTGTCGAGAGCCAGCGCTGGTCGGCGCCAACCAGGAGCGCGAGGTCCTTGGTCATGTAGCCTTCCTCGACGGTGTCGACGCAGACCTTCTCCAGGGTGTTGGCGAACTTGGCGAGCTCGGCATTGTTGTCGAGCTTGGCGCGGTGCGACAGGCCGCGGGTCCAGGCGAAGATCGACGCGATCGAGTTGGTCGAGGTCTCCTTGCCCTTCTGGTGCTCGCGATAGTGGCGGGTCACCGTGCCGTGGGCGGCTTCGGCTTCCACCGTCTTGCCGTCGGGGGTGAGGAGAACCGAGGTCATCAGGCCGAGCGAGCCGTAGCCCTGCGCCACCGTGTCGGACTGCACGTCGCCGTCGTAGTTCTTGCAGGCCCAGACATAACCGCCGGACCATTTCAGCGCGGAGGCGACCATGTCGTCGATCAGGCGGTGCTCGTAGGTCAGGCCCTTGGCGTCGAATTCCTTCTTGAACTCGCGCTCGTAGATGTCCTGGAAGATGTCCTTGAACCGACCGTCATAGACCTTCATGATCGTGTTCTTGGTCGAGAGATAGACCGGGTAGTTACGCAGCAGGCCGTAATTCAACGATGCGCGGGCGAAGTCGATGATGGAATCGTCGAGGTTGTACATCTGCATCGCGACGCCGGCGCCCGGGGTCTTGAACACTTCCTTCTCGATGACGGTGCCGTCCTCGCCGACGAACTTCATCGTCAGCGTACCCTTGCCCGGGAACTTGATGTCGGTGGCGCGATACTGGTCGCCATAGGCGTGGCGGCCGATGATGATCGGCTTGGTCCAGCCAGGAACCAGGCGCGGCACGTTCTTGCAGATGATCGGCTCGCGGAAGATCACGCCGCCGAGGATGTTGCGGATGGTGCCGTTCGGCGACTTCCACATCTGCTTGAGGTTGAACTCCTTCACCCGCGCTTCGTCCGGGGTGATGGTGGCGCACTTGACGCCCACGCCAACCTTCTTGATCGCCTCGGCGGCGTCGATCGTGACCTGATCGTTGGTGTGGTCGCGGTACTCCATTCCCAGGTCGAAATATTGCAGCTCGACATCCAGGAACGGGTTGATCAGCTTGTCCTTGATGTACTGCCAGATGATCCGGGTCATCTCGTCGCCATCGAGTTCGACGACGGGGTTGGACACCTTGATTTTTGCCATGATCGGGGAAGCCTCTTGGGAACGGCGCTTGTGGCGCGCCACGGGAATATCCGCCGCCTCTTAGCACCTGATAGCAGCGGGCGAAAGCCAAGGGATTATGCACTTTTAGCTCATCCAGCCTCCGCAGATGGGGGGCGGGAGGAGCCCTGCCGCGGGGGCCGGGCAGAGGGTTCAGGCAAGATTCAAAAGTCGAATCCAACCCGTTATTTCCCTTGAGAATTTTGTCAGGACAGGCAAACGACAGGCGAACGGGCAGCCGGCCCGAGAGCAGGTCGAGACCAGGTCAGGACCGGCCTTGAATCAGTTCATGAAGAGCGCCTGTCCAAGACCTTGAGAACCAGTGTGAAAGCGAAGCGAGATGTCCGGGACTGACAAGAGCAAAGCGGGCCTTTCCCTCGACGGTCCCATCGTGATCCTGGTCGAGCCGCAGCTTGGCGAAAACATCGGCATGGCCGCGCGCGCCATGGGCAATTTTGCGCTTGGCGCCTTGCGCATCGTCAACCCTCGCGACGGCTGGCCGAACGTCTCCGCCCAGCGCGCCGCCGCCGGCGCCGACCATATTCTGGACAAGGTCGAATTGTTCGACACGGTCGGTGAGGCTGTCGCCGACCTCGACCTGCTGTTCGCCACCACGGCGCGGCCTCACGACCAAGCCAAGCCGGTGGTGGGGCCGGAAGCCGCAGCTAGCGAGATTTCCGGGCACGTCGCCGCCGGCGGCAAGGCCGGTATCCTGTTCGGCCGGGAGCGCTGGGGCCTGACCAATGAGGAGGTCGGGCTCGCCAACCGCATCATTACCTTCCCGGTCAATCCGGGCTTTGCCTCGCTCAACCTCGCCCAAGCGGTGCTGCTGGTCGGCTACGAATGGTTCAAGCGGGCGACCTCCGGCGAGCTGCCGCACGCCATGCCGGAGCGCTCTGAGCGCGCCTCGCAGCACCAGATGCAGGCCTTCTTCGACAATTTGATCCGCGAACTCGACCGGGTCGAATTTCTGCGCCCGGCCGAGAAGCGCGACACCATGCTGGTGAACCTGCGCAACATCTTCACCCGGATGGAGCCGACCAAACAGGACATGCACACCCTCCATGGGGTGGTGATGGCGATCGCGGAAGGGCGCAAGGGCCCGGCCAAAGGCGGCGTGCTCGACGGCGAGCAGGCAACGCGGCTGCGTGCGCTTTTGGCCGAGCACGGTCAGGGCGGCGGCGTCCCCGACAGCGGCTCCACCGTGCGCGGCCTCGCCCGTCTGCTCCGCCGCAACCCAACCGATGCCGAGCGGCTGCTTTGGCAGGCCCTCACACGCGACCGCCGCTTCGCAGGCCAGTTCAAGCGCCAGACTCCTGTGGGGCGGCATATCCCGGACTTCGTCTCGTTCCCGCACCGGATCGCGATCGAACTGGTGAACACGGGCGAGAATGAGACGATCGTCGCGGATCGCGCGTCGCGGCGGGCGTGGCTCGAGGCGCGCGATTATCGCGTGATCGAGATGCGGGCTGCGGACGTGGAGCGGGATCTCGAGGCGGAGCTGGTACGGTTGCAGGGGCTGATGGCGGAAACAACATAACTTTGGGCACGCCGCCGGTTTGCGAGCGCCGCAACCGAGGGCTGTGCAAGAGCATGACCGGTTGCTAATGTCGTCCCGGGGAATTGAGTTGGGGACTGCATGTTCGGAATGACAGGCCGCGCGCCCGTTTGTGCGGCAGCAGGCGTAAGCGCGTTGGCATTGGCGACCTTGCTCGAAATATCGGGCGCTCGTGCGGAAATGGCCTTGAGCGCCAAGTGCAACGCGGCCGGCAATTTCAGTGTCGATGACCGCATTGCGGGCTGCACCGCCATGATCGAGGCAGCGACCGGTATGCAGCCAGCTGTGATCATGGCGCATTTCCGCCGCGCCATGTTCTACCGCCAGAAGGGCGAGATCGACTTTGCGATCGCGGACTACAATCAGATCATCGAGCGCGATCCGGGCAATCTGAACGCCCGTATCGCGAGGGCGTCTGCGTTTATTCAAAAGCGACAGCCCGAGGCCGCGCTGTCAGATTACGCCAAGGCAATCGAGCTCGATCCGAAGAGTACCTACGCATATATCGGACGTGCTCACGTCTATTCGGCGAGACGAGACTTCGTCCGCGCCATCGCCGACTATGATCAGGCTCTCCTGATCCATCCGGACAATGTCATAGCGTATGTCGAGCGAGGCCTTGCTTACATTCGCAAAGGGGATCCGGATCGGGCCATGGCCGACTGTGATCGAGCGGTCGAGATCAGCCCCCAAACCGGCGGCGGCCAACTGTGCCGGGGTCGGGTTTACTTCGCCAAGGGCAATAGAGAACGTGCATTGGCCGAACTCGATCAAACCACGCCGATCAGGCCAACGAAGGAGAATTTCTACTACTTCCGAGCCGAGTCCTTCTCTCAGCTGGGCGAACTCGACCGCGCTATCGCCGACTACGACCGGGTCATCGAGCTGAATCCACAAAGCCGGACTGCCTACGGCTGCCGCGGTGTCGTCTATGCTCAAAAGGGCGACTATGATCGCGCCATCGCCGATTACGACCAGGTGATCCGGCTGCTACATCAGGATCAAGGGATCTCGGGTGGTCGGCAGACGCGGATTCAAGGTCAGGACGGTGACCCCATTTCCACGTCCGTCGCGGGTGAATCAATTGCACTCGCTTCAGGGGACGGCCCTGTGCTCCGCGCTCGTGGGGTAGCCTACTACGCGAAAGGCGATCTTGACCGCGCTATCGCAGATTACGATGAGGCGATTCGCCTAAATCCCAAGGACAAGGATGCAATATCGTCTCGCGGCAACGCGTACAGGGCCAAAGGAGACTTCGACCGCTCGCTTGCGGACTACGATCAACTTGTACAACTCGATGCCAGGGATGCGCGCGCCTACTTTCATCGTGCAAGGGTCTATTGGCAGAGCGCTTCTTTTGCAAAATCGTTGGCTGACCTCGATCAGTCAATCCAGCTCAATCCAAAGGATGCCTATCCGGTTTTATGGCGCGAAATCGTTGCAAAGCGCAGCGACCAACAGAGCCGGCTGAGCGAGGCTGCGAAGCAGCTGGACGCGACGAAATGGCCCGCGCCGATCGTCAATCTCTTTCTCGGCAAGACGACGCCGGAGCAAGTGCTCAGCGCGGCGGACGACGCCGACCCGATGAAGAGAAAGTGGCAGTTCTGCGAGGCAAATTTCTATATTGCCGAGCGCGCACTGAAGGGCGGCTCCAAGGAAGAGGCGCTTAGGCTGTTGGATCAGGCGGCGGCCGATTGCCCGAAGACCTTCATCGAGAAGCAGGCGGCCGACGTTGAGCTCCTTTCGCTGCGAGCGAGCCGCTGACCTCGATCAGGCTTCCTAAGGCGGGCAAAGCGAAGCGTGCCACCATCTCACGTACCGAGACGGAAGTGCTGGGCATGGCGCTGCGCGCCTTCGGCCACCTTACGAAGGACGTCCGAGCTGCACTTCGCGCTGGACCGCAATCCATGTCGCTCGCGCCACCGCCAGCAATCTCCCGGCTTCATCGTGAAGCGCAGCTTCGGCCGCGCGTTTGCGGCCGTCGCGGCCGATGGGCCAGGCCGTGATGATGCAGCGTTCTCCCGGGCGCGGGCGGGCTTCGATCCGTGCTGACATTCGCCCCAGCAGCAGCGGTGCCTTGTCGAAGCCGCCGCTCTGTGGATCGCAATTGCAGGCAAAACCGGTGGGGCAGTCGAGCGCCGACCAGAGGAATTCCGGCGCGACGAGGCCGTCGTCGGCGGCGAGATTCTGATCCGGCGTCCAGCTCGCCGCGAGAACGGCGTTGTGACCACGGAGCGAGCCGGCAAAAATGCGCAAGCCGTCGCCTTTCGCCCTTGCCGGACCGCACACGAAACATGTCGGCAATGGATGCTCGTGCGGCTTGACCGGCGTCAGCAATTCGGCGGCGCAGGCGTCCTCGAAGCTGGCTGTCTCCAGGCGCGAAAGCTCCACGCTTGCCGGCTGCCCGGTCGCGACGATCTTGTTGCCGTCGCGAAGCTCCCATGTGCCGTCGTCGGTTGCGACCGCATCGAGCGGAGTGTCCAGCGGCGGCGGCGCGCGCAGCGTTATCTCCGCGGCGCCGGGAATGTGGCGGGCGAGCCGGCCGCAGACATAGCCGCCGTTGCCGGAGTTCGGAGGACCGCAAAAGCGTTTGTCGATGATGATCTGTGTCATCGGTTTTGTTCTCTCTTTCCGGCTCACCTTACCTGATCTTAAGGACAATTCGCCCCTGAACCGTTCGGTTGGCCACGGCGCGCATGGCTTCTCCGGCCTCCTCCAAACGAAGGACGCGATCGATGTGCGGACGGATTTTTCCCTCGGCCAGCAATTGCATCAGCGTGGCGTTCATACGCGCGGCATCAGCTGAGAATTTCTCCGCCCAGGCGCCGACGAAGACGCCGAGGATGGAATAGTTCTTCAGCAGCGGAAGGTTCATCGGGAGCTGTGGAATTTCGCCGCTGGTGAAGCCGATCGGCATCAGCCGTCCGCCCCATTTCATCGACCGGGCCATCTGCTCGAATATCGCGCCGCCGACATTGTCGAAGCCGATGTCGATCCCTTCGCCACCGGTGATCGCCTTGATCCGGTCGCGCAGATTCTCTGTGCGATAGTTGATGACCTCGCTGGCACCGTAGGCGCGCACCAGGTTCGCCTTGTCATCGGAGCCGATACCGGCGACGACGCGCAGGCCCAGGTGGCGGCCAAGGTCGACCGCGGCAAGGCCAACTCCGCCGGCCGCACCGGTGACGAACAGCGTTTCGTCGCGCTGCGCCCGGGCCCGCTCGACCAGCGCATAATAGGCCGTGCCGTAATTGTGCAGCACCGTCGCCGCGGCTTCGAATGCGACGCCATCCGGCAGTCGCACGGTTTTCGATTCCTTCGCTATCATCCGTTCGGCGTAGCCGCCGGTCCAGGCGCTGCACGCCACGCGGTCGCCAGGCGCGAATCCCGTGACCTTGTCGCCGACCGCGACGACGACACCGGATGCTTCCGTGCCGGGCACGAAGGGCGTCGGCGGCCGCATCTGATAGAGACCCGAGACCACCAATTGGTCCATGAAACTGACCGAGGCCGCATGGACGGCGATCAGAATCTCGTCGCCGGACGGCTTCGGCTCGTCGATTTCACTAAGGCGCAAATCGCCGGGTCCGGTGAATGAGCTGCATAGAATTGCTCTCATCGTGTCGCTCCAACGGATTGTCTGCATTCGGCAGGTTTGCGTAACGGCGTCGCATATCCCGCGACAAGCTTGACGAAATCTGCCTGTCGCGCTGCACCGGTCTTTTCAAACAGGCGCCGGACATGCGTCTTGATCGTCGTATTGGCGACGCCGAGTGCCGCCGCCACTTCGGGAACGCCGCCGAGTTCGACGATCGCGAGCATCACACGCAGTTCGGCTGGCGTCAGTTTGAACGCGTTACGGAGAGCTTCCGAACGAGGCAATATTGTCAGCGCCGCCTTGCGGACGAACAGTGCGGCAACCGCGCTGCAGGCGGCAGACGCATTGCGGCGCATGCCCGATGTGAGCGACAGGACATGGGCGACGTGGCGTTCTCCGTCCAGCCCGATCATCGAGATCGCAAGTCCGTTGATGCCATGCGCCTGGTCGCCGCGTCCCGCTGCCGCGAAGACTTGCCGCAACGTCTGGCTGACCGTGCTATCGCAGGCCATCAGAACCCCACGGAGCTCGAGGAGGACGTCGCTCGCATCGAGCATGGCCTGCCCGGCGGTATTGGCGTGAATCAGACGTCCGTCTGTGTCGACGAGAAATAGGCTGGCGTCGAGCCCATCGAGGGTATCAGCGAACACGGCGGCGTTTGCTGCCACCTGAACGGGCCCCCGCTCGACCGCAAATGCGCGGCATGGCACTGCGCTCATCGGGGTGCACCAGCGGAGCGAGGCGGCTGGCGCTCGTCCGCCGGGCGGCGCGTGAAGAGACGCGGCACCAGCATCGGAACGCGATGGCGATATTGCTGATAGGTCATGCCGAACTCGGCGATCAGATCGCGCTCCTCGAACTGCAGGGCGATCAGGATGTAGGCCGTGTTCGCGAGCGCGAACAGCAGATGGCCGGCGGTCATCTCGGGCGTAGCCCAGAACGCGAGCAGGAAACCCAGCATGATTGGGTGCCGCACGATCTTGTAGAGCAGCGGTGTTCTGAACGATTGACCTGGTATCTCGCTCCCGCGGAACGCGACGAAGGCCTGGCGGAGGCCGAACAGATCGAAATGATCGATCATGTGGGTGGAGGCGAACGCGATCAGCCAGCCGAGCCAATGCACGCCGATCAGCAACCAGGCCGCTATTCCGCTCGTTTGCCAGACCGGCGTCGGGATCGGACGCCACTGCCAGAACAGCAACAGCAGGATCAGGCTGGAAAGCAGCACATAGGTGCTGCGCTGGCAGGCCGCGGGGAGGAATTTGGCCGACCATCGTTTGAAGGCCGGCCGCGCCATCACGCTGTGCTGGATCGCAAACAGGCTCATCAGCAGCAGGTTGACGACGACGGCCACGCTCAGGTCCGTCGGGCTGCCGACATCGATCGACTTATCGATCGACATATCTATCGATTTGGGCACGACATAATTGCCGACGAAACCGAGCGCATAGAGAAATGAGACCGTGAAGATGACGTAGCTCACGATGGCGTAGAGCAGGATCAGGAGGCGCGAGATCATGTTTTTTCCTATTGTGCCTGATGCAGCCGTGCCGCATTCAGGAGCCTGAATTGCTCGCCCGCGAGCAGGCTCGATCTGCCCCGACTGCTATTGCCGGACCGTCCCCTGTGCGTCCCCCGGGGGGCGCCGCAAGGGGAGGGAGGACTTTCATGACGGCTTTCTCGCTGGGGACATTCGGGTTCCCTGAGGTCCACGCCGACGGCCGCCCGATCAAGTTGGCCTTGCGCAAGGGCCTCGCGCTGCTGATCTATCTCGCGGAGGCCAAGGGCGCTGTGGCCCGCGAAATCGTGGCGACGCTGCTGTGGCCTGAAACTGACCGCGAGACCGGCCTTGCGCGGTTGCGGCGGCTGCTTCACCGAATCGAGCTGACGCTCGGTCAGCAGGTGTTCGAGACCGACCGCACCAGTCTGCGATGGTCTCCGGCAGTCGCGCTGCAGGTCGATGCACATTTTTTCGAGAGCGCCTGCGATCGCGGTGACTTTGACGAAGCCTGCCAGACTTATCGGGGAGATTTCCTCGCAGGCTTCTCGCCGGAGGGCTGTCCGGAATTCGACGACTGGGCGTTCTTCCGCCGCGAGGCGCTGCGGGGACGGCTGATGCACGCGCTGGAGCGTCTGGTGCAGGACAAGACCGCTGCCGGAGACTACTTCGCCGCGACCGCGCATGCGACCCGTCTGGCCGAGCTCGATCCTTTGAGCGAGGTCTATGGCCGGCATCTGATCCGCAGCCTGCTGCTGGCGGGCGACCGCAGCGCGGCAGAGCGGCACCATGCGGCACTGACGCGGCGGCTGCGTGACGAGCTTGGTGTTACGCCGGAAGCCGAGACCGCGGCGTTGATGAGTCCTGCGGCGGCACACTCTGTACCAGCGACGCGCTACGTCAAGGGCGCCGGTGTGCATCTGGCGTATCAGACCTATGGCAGCGGTCCGCTCGACATCCTGGTCATGCCCGGCTTCGTATCGCATGTGGAACGCGCCTGGGAGCATCCGGCGAGCCGAACCTTTCTGGCCTCACTGACGAAGCTGGGGCGTCTGATCGTGTTCGATCGTCGCGGGATCGGGTTGTCCGACCGGGTTGGGTCGGCGCCTGATATCGACGTCACCGCGGAGGATATCGGCACCGTGCTGCGCGCCGCGGATGCGCGCCGCGTTGTGCTGTTCGGCGCATCCGAGTGCGGGCCGGCCTGCATCAAATTCGCCGTCGACGAGCCGCGTCTCGTGGCCGGACTCATCCTGTTCGGTGCATTGGCCAAGGGCTGCTGGTCGCAGGACTATCCGCACGCGTTGCGCGCCAGCCAGTACGACGCCTGGAGCAAGCACCTCATCGCGCAATGGGGAGGTCCGGTGGGGATTGAGACCTTCGCACCCAGCCTTGCCGGCGATCCCCAGGCCCGCGCATGGTGGGCGGGGCTATTGCGCGCGGCCTCCAGTCCCGGCGGCATCTCGGCCGTGCTCGAGGCGTTTCGCGACGCCGACGTGCGGCAGCTTTTGCCGCAAATTGCCATGCCGACATTGGTGTTGCATCGTCGGGACGACAAGGCCGTACGGATCGCGGCCGGCCGCGATGTGGCGAGCCGGATCAAAGGTGCGCAATTCGTCGAGCTCGACGGCAACGATCACTGGTTCTTCGCGGGCGATCAGCAGCCGGTGCTCGATGCGATCAGGGGATTTACGGAAGCATTGCCGAGGCGATGAGGCGAGGCACGTAAATCCGTAGCCCCGGTCATTGGCACGTTTCGTGCCTGCCAAAGTGGCACAAAAAAGTGTCGCGTCTATCCGCTGCCTCGAGGAAATGAGCCGGCGCGACATAGTCTTAGCCAAGGAGACCCTGACATGAAACGCGAAGACCTCACCGAGAAGCTGCTCGACATCAAGCGCGAGAAGGGCTGGAGCTGGAAATATATCTGCGAGAAGATCGGCGGCTATTCCGAGGTGCTGATAACAGGCGCGATCCTCGGCCAGATGAAACTGACGAAGCCGCAGGCGGCCAACGCCGGCGAACTGTTCGGCCTGTCGAAGGCGGAGACCGCCATGCTGAACGAGGTGCCGATGCGCGGCACCGGCACGCCGATGCCGCCGACCGACCCGCTGATCTACCGCTTCTACGAGATGGTGATGGTCAACGGCCCGGCCTGGAAGGCGCTGATCGAGGAGGAGTTCGGCGACGGCATCATGTCGGCGATCGACTTCGACATGGCGATCGAGCGCGTGGCGAATCCGAAGGGCGACCGCGTCAAGTTCACGATGAGCGGCAAATTCCTGCCGTACAAATATTACGGCGCCAGCGGCAACGTGCCGGAATATGGGTTCAAGGAGGGATAGCTGGTTGGCATTCCGGGGGCGCGTCGCAGACGTGGCCCCGGAATGATGCTTCGCCTTATTTCCCGGCCTTCACCTCGGCCGCCGCCACCGCGATCAGCTCGTTCATCTTGGCGCGAATTGCCTGTTCGGTGACGGCCACGTTCTTGGCGGCGAAATCGGCCATGACCTTGCGCAGGACGTCGGCGTCACCGGCTTCCTCGAAATCGGCCGCGACCACCTCCTTGGCATAGGCCGTGGCGGCATCACCCGTGATGCCGAGCTTTTCGGCCGCCCACAGCCCGAGCAGCCGGTTGCGGCGGGCTTCCGCCTTGAATTTCTGCTCCTCGTCGAGGGCAAACTTCTTCTCGAAGCCTTCCTCGCGCTTGTCCAACGTGCTCATGCCTTTTCCAATTCCCTGCTGACTGGACCCGGCTGGCCCTCGTTGCGAGAGCCCCGGTGCATGCCTAGATAGGGGGCAGGAATCGGCAAAACAACGAGCCGTTAAGCCGCAGGCAAGGCGGTATAAGTTTGATGCCGGACGGCCGGATCGATTGTGCTGGGACAGCCAATCGGATAGGTTGCCTCAGGCTGGGTTCCCGTTCTGTTTTCTAGGGGTTCCGGGCCGTTCACGGCAGCTCCGCTGTGGGTCGTAGTCTCGTCAACCGGAGCACACCAAATACATGGATTTCAACAAAACACGGTACATCCCCATGAGCCGTCGGCGTCGCATTTATGAAGGCAAGGCAAAGGTTCTTTACGAAGGCCCGGAGCCCGGTACCCTGATCCAGCACTTCAAGGATGACGCCACCGCGTTCAATGCGAAAAAGCATCAGGTGATCGAGGGCAAGGGTGTCCTCAACAACCGGATCTCGGAGTACCTGTTTCAGCACCTCAACGACATCGGGGTGCCGACCCATTTCATCCGCCGCCTCAATATGCGCGAGCAATTGATCCGCGAAGTCGAGATCGTGCCGCTGGAAGTGCTGGTGCGGAACGTTGCCGCCGGCTCGCTGTCGCAGCGCCTCGGCATCGAGGAGGGCACGCAGCTGCCCCGCTCGATCATCGAGTTCTACTACAAGAACGACCAGCTCAACGATCCCATGGTGTCGGAAGAGCACATCACCGCTTTCGGGTGGGCGACACCGCAGGAGATCGACGACATCATGGCACTTGCCATCCGTGTCAACGACTTCCTCACCGGTCTCTTCCTCGGCATCGGCATCCGCCTCGTCGACTTCAAGATGGAGTGCGGCCGGCTGTTCGAGAACGAGATGATGCGGATCATCGTCGCCGACGAGATCTCGCCGGATAGCTGCCGCCTGTGGGACATCAAGTCGAACGAGAAGCTCGACAAGGACCGTTTCCGCAGGGATCTCGGTGGGCTGCTCGAGGCCTATACCGAAGTCGCCAAGCGTCTCGGCATTCTCATGGAGAACGAGCGTCCGGCCGGCTCCGGCCCGGTGCTGGTGAAGAGCTAAGAGGAATCTGACGTGAAGGCACGTGTTACCGTGACGTTGAAAACGGGCATCCTCGATCCGCAGGGCAAGGCGATCGAGGGTGCGTTGAAGTCGCTCGGCGTCGACGGCGTCGCCAGCGTCCGGCAGGGCAAGGTGTTCGACATCGAGCTCGCGGGCACGGACAAGGCGAAGGCGGAGGCGGCGTTGAAGGATGCCGCCGACAAGCTGCTGGCGAATACCGTGATCGAGAACTACCGGGTCGAGCTGATCGGGTGAACGGGATGGCTCACAGCCATCCGACCCGACGAAAACGCCAATACAGCGCGCCGCACGCCGTCAGCATCACGCCGAGCAGCGTGTAATAGCCGTACTCCCAGTCCAGCTCCGGCATGTGCTTGAAGTTCATGCCGTAGATGCCGGCAAGCGCGGTCGGGATCGCGATGATCGCGAGCCAGGAGGCAAGTTTCTTGGAGACCGCCGTCTCCTGGGCCTGGCCGACCAGCAGGCTCGCTTCGAAGGCGAAGGCCAGCACCTCGCGCATGGAATCGATCCGCTCCTGGATGTTGCGGACGTGGTCGGTGACGTCGCGGAACAGCGGCTGCATCGTCGCGCGCACCATCGCAAGCTCGTCGTGCTCCAGACGGCGGCAGACCTCCACCAGCGGCCCGATCGCGGTCCTGAGCCGCAAGAGGTCGCGGCGCAGCATATAGAGCCGCTCGATCTGCGCCTTGCTGATCGCCTTGGAGAGCACGTCATCCTCGATGCTCTCGACCTCTTCGTGAATGCTCTCGAGCACGGGCGAGTAGTTGTCGACGATGAAATCGAGGATGGCGTAGAGGATGTAGTCCTCGCCGCGCGCGAGCGCTCGCGGGCAGCTTTCGCAACGTTCGCGCACCGGCGTGTAGGATGTCGACGCGCCGTGGCGCACCGAGACCAGATAGCCTTCGCCAACGAAGATGTGCGTCTCGCCGAAGGCGATCCGGCCCTCGATCAGTTGCGCGGTTCGCGCCACGATGAACAGGGCCTCGCCATATTGCTCGATCTTCGGTCTCTGATGGGCGTGGTTGGCGTCCTCGATGGCAAGCTCGTGCAGGTCGAACTGCTTCTGCACCGCGCTGAGCAGCGCCATGTCGGGCTCGTGCAGCCCGATCCAGACCACGTGGCCGGGCTTCGCCCGCCAGCTCGAGGCCTCGCTGATGGCAATATTGGCGACGCGCCGGCCGTCGACATAGGCACCGGCGGCGATCACGCCCTCGGTGGACACCGGCTCGGAGAGGGATGCGGGCAGCGAGGGGACATTCATGGCTTTAATCCCGGGCGAATCGATCGGCCGATGGCGGGCTATGGCCTGTGCACAACGCTCGCGGCCGAGGCTAGCACTGGTAAAATCCCCGTCAAATGGATATGTCTGCTCACGATTTGGCAGCCGTGCCAGCCCCATTCAATCTTCGTTCGGAACCTCTGCCATGAAAGCCGCCATCCTCGTCTTTCCCGGAATCAACCGCGAGCGCGACATGGCGCGTGCCTTGAGGCTGATCTCGGGCAGCGAGCCCGCGATGGTGTGGCATGCCGAGACGTCGCTGCCTGATGGCACCGACCTCGTGGTGGTGCCCGGCGGGTTCTCCTATGGCGATTATCTGCGCTGCGGCGCGATTGCGGCGCGGGCGCCGGTGATGGACGCGGTGCGCGACTATGCGGCCAAGGGCGGCCTCGTGCTCGGCGTCTGCAACGGTTTTCAGATCCTCTGCGAGTCCGGCCTCTTGCCTGGCGTCCTGATGCGCAATGCGCGGCTGAAATTCATCTGCCACGACGTGCAT
This sequence comes from Bradyrhizobium sp. WU425, assembly GCF_021052305.1. Taxonomy (NCBI): domain Bacteria; kingdom Pseudomonadati; phylum Pseudomonadota; class Alphaproteobacteria; order Hyphomicrobiales; family Nitrobacteraceae; genus Bradyrhizobium; species Bradyrhizobium sp. WU425. The sequence goes on from NZ_CP088089.1 coordinate 3,159,234, forward strand.
CTGCGCGTGGAGCGCTCCGACACGCCATTCACGCGCGGCTACAATGCCGGGCAGGTGATCCGCGTGCCCATCGCGCATGGCGAGGGCAATTATGCGGCGGACGCGGAGACCATCAAGCGGCTCGAAGGCGAGGGTCGCGTCCTTTACCGCTATTGCTCGGCTGACGGCGCGATCGACGATATCAGCAACATCAACGGCGCCGCGCAATCCATCGCCGGCATCGTCAACGACAAGGGCAACGTGCTCGGCATGATGCCGCATCCGGAAAACCACGTCGAAGACATCATGGGCTGCACCGACGGTCGCGGCCTGTTCGCCGGCCTCACCGCGCATCTGGAAAAAGCCGCGTGATTGCGTTCGTGCTGAAGCGGCTGCCGGCCGCTGTCGCCGTCGTTGCGTTCGCGACGGCCGCGTTCGCACAGGATTTCCCCAAGCGTCCCGTCACCATGATCGTGCCGTTCGCGGCCGGCGGCACGTCCGACGTGATCGCGCGCACGGTTGCCGAGCAGATGGGCATCGCGCTCGGCCAGACCATCGTCATCGAGAACGTCGCCGGCGCCGGCGGATCGACCGCACTGGCGCGCGCCTCCCGTGCCGAGCCTGACGGTTACACCATTGCGATCGGCAATGCCGGCACCAACGCCGCGACCTATACGATCTATCCAAAGCTGCCGTTCACGCCGGACTCCTTCGTGCCGATCGCCATGGTGGCGAAGACGTTCGGCATCATCGCCGTGCGCAAGGATTTTCCGGCAAAGGACCTGAAAGAGTTCATCGCCTACGCCAAGGTCAATCCGGGCAAGATCAATCTCGGCCATGCCGGCGTCGGGTCCTCGAACTACCTGATCTGCAAGAGCTTCGTCACAGCCGCCGGGATCGACGCGACGCTGGTCGGCTATCGCGGCGCCGCCCCCGCGCTCACGGATGCGATCGGCGGCCAGATCGACGGCGTCTGCGATGCGGCAGCCTCCGTCTCGCAGTCGATCAACGAGAAGCTGGCGCGCGGGCTCGTGGTCGGCTCGACCGTGCGGCTCGCGACCCTGCCGGATCTGCCGACGTCGGCCGAAGCCGGCCTGCCCGAATTCGAGGCGCAGGGCTGGAACGGCCTGTTCGCGCCCAAGGGCACTCCGCCGGCGGTCATTGCCAAGCTGAATGCCGCCGCGCGTACGGCCGTGGAAACCGACGCGGTGAAGAAACGGTTCGCCGACCTCTCGACCGTTGCCCCCGATCCCGACGAGCGCACGCCCGAGGTGCTGCAAAAGCTCGTGACGCGCGACGTCGAGAAGTACCGCAAGATGCTGGCCGACGACGCCAAGTAATAGCGCGAGGCTCCTGACGGTTGGCATCATCGCCACGAGAACGCTTACCCCGCAGCAGGAATGCGGGCGATCACCTTGATCTCGAAGTCGAACCCGGCAAGCCAATTCACTCCGACTGCCGTCCAGTTCGGATAGGGTGCCTCCCCGATCTCCGCAGCGCGAATTGCCATCACCTTCTCGATCTGCGTGGCCGGATCGGTATGGAACGTGGTGACGTCCACCACATCGTCCAGCGTGCATCCGGCCGCTGCGAGAACGGCACGCAGATTGGCAAACGCGCGTCGGACCTGGTCCTCAAACACCGGTTCGGGCGAGCCGTCCTCGCGACTTCCAACCTGCCCGGAGACGAAGAGCAGGTCGCCGGACCGGATCGCGGCCGAATAGCGGTGCGCTTCATAGAGGGCGTGGCGGCCGGCCGGGAAGATTGCGTCGCGCTTGGGCATGTCTGGATCCTTGATTGATGGATGGCGGTCGCAGCTGTGGTGGGCAGGGCCTGCCACTGGATTTCCACGAGCTGTTCATATACGTAGCGTATGTGGAATATGGATCACATACGGACCGTATGTCAATGGGGTCGGCAAATGGAGTTGGGAAGCATGGCGAAGGGCAAGCGCGCCGAGGCGATGGCGGAAAGTCGGGCCAAGCTCATCCGGGCCGCGCGCAGGGCGTTTGCCACACAAGGCTATGCAGCCGCGTCGATGGACGAGCTGACTGCTTCCGTCGGACTGACGCGGGGCGCGCTGTATCACAACTTCGAAGACAAGAAGGGGCTGCTCTGGGCCGTCGTTGAGCAGATCGACAGCGAAATGGCGGAACGGCTCCGCACGGCCCGCGAGCAAGCGCCGAGCTTGTGGCAAGGACTGCTTGCAGAGGGGACCGCCTATATCGAGATGGCGCTCGATCCTGAAATTCAGCGCGTCATGCTTCTGGATGGACCGGCCGTGCTCGGTGATCCATCCAAGTGGCCCGGCGAGAATGCCTGTCTTGAGATTACCATGCGAACCATTCGGTCGCTGATCGAACAGGGGATTGTGAAGCCCGTCGATGTCGAAGCGGCGGGACGCTTGCTGAACGGGGCTGCGCTGAGCGCAGCGCTGTGGGTCGCCGCAGCCGACGATCCGCCAGGCGTCCTGACCAAGGCCGTTGACGCCTTCCAAGCGTTGGCGAGCGGATTGTTGCGCAAGCCGCATTGAGTGCCTCGTGCCGAACGGCGGAAGCAGCGGGTCACCGCAGCTTCAACCGCTCCGTCGGCACCGTCATCGCGGCGACGCCCGCCATGACCAGCACCAGTCCCAGCGCCAGGTTCGAGGGCACGCTCTCGCCGAGCAGCAGCACGGAGAGGCCGACGCCAATCGGGATACGCAAATAGCCTTGTGCGTTCGTCGTCAGCGTGCCGAGCCGTCCCAGGCACATGTAGAACAGCATCAGCCCCAACGCGCTGGAGACTATGCCCATGACAATGGTGGCTGTGATCGCGGTCGGCGTCGGGTGCAGCGTCCAGGGCTGGTCGACGATCAGCGAAGGCGGCAGCAGCACGAGGCCGCCGAACAGCAGCGAGCCGGCTGCCACCACCATCGGATCGTATTCGGACAGCCGCAGGCCGAAGATCGTGGCGCAGGCGAACGAGATGGTGGCGAGCAGGATGGCGATCTCGGCCACGATCTCGCTGCCGAAGCCGCGCAGCGCATCCAGGCCCACGATGACGATTGTGCCGGCGAGGCCGAGGAGCGCGCCCAAGAGCTTCAACAGCGTTGCCGGCTCGTGACGCGTGATCAGCGAGGTGATCAGGAAGGCGAAGATCGGCGTGGTCGAGGCCAGCACCACCGTGTTCGACGCCGGCACATATTGCTGAGACCAGGTGATGATCAGGAACGGAAAGGTCGAGTTGATCAATTGCTGGGTCGCGAACAACTTCCACGCCTTGGCGTCGGTCGGGATCCTGACGCCGCGCATCCACAGGATCGCGAACAGGAAGGCGGCCGCGATCAGCGAGCGCGCCGAGATGAAGGTCACGGGCGGGATCGTATCCAGCGCGAGCTTCGCCAGCGGATAGGTTGAACTCCAGCAGCAGGCCAGCGCGAACAGCAGCGCATAGTCGCGCCAGTTGCGCGCGCCTGTGGCGGGCATGGACGGCAATTGCGAGACTGTGGCCCGCCCCGTCGGCGATGTGCTCTGCGGCACCTTGATGTTGCTCCCCGGCGCGACAGCGCTGGACACAAGTCTGGGCGAGGGGGCGCCAAAAGGGAAGGCGGCGAGCTATGCGTTTGGCTGCGGTGCCGGCTTCCGCTTCACCCGCTTGATCGTACCGGAGAAGGTGAAGAGAGGCCGCCCGCCCGATATCAGCTTGCCGCGCAGGAAGATCAGCGAGCCGCCGGCGCGGGAGACCTCGCCGACGCATTCGATCAACTCGCCTTCGCGCGCCGCGTCGAGGAAGTCGCAGGCGAAATTGGTGGTCACCGCCGGCCCATCCAGTTCGTGGGTGGCGATCGCGAACAGGCAATAGTCGGCAAACGCCATGAAGCAGCCGCCATGGACGTTTCCGGAGCCGTTGAGGTGCTTTTTCTCGACCCGGAACGCCGAGCGGACGCTGCCGTCGTCCTCGATCTTGTGCCAGAACGGGCCGATATGGCTCTCAAAACTGTCACGAATCCAGGTTCGCCAGCCCTGGAATTCCCCATCGGTCGCGACGTGGAGGTCGGGGCGGCGAGGCGGGGGCGCTTTGGTCAATTCATGCAAGGAAATGGGCCTTCAATTGCGGGTCTTTTGTCCTTAAATCCGATCTGTCCGCGCTGTGCAATTCCTGTTCCCGCAGCCCCCGGCCGCAAAACGTGGGACAGCGGGAAAATGCGCCATAAAGGGCTTTTCCAAGCCGTCCGATGTTCCTAAGAACGGCCAACCGCCGTCGAAAGCCCAAATTCCATGAAGAACGAACCCAAGATCACCCCCGAGCTGATTGCCGCCCACGGGCTCAAGCCCGACGAGTATGAGCGCATTCTCAAGCTGATCGGGCGGGAGCCGACCTTCACCGAGCTCGGCATCTTCTCGGCGATGTGGAACGAGCACTGCTCGTACAAATCCTCGCGCCTCCATCTGAAGGGCTTGCCGACCAAGGCGCCCTGGGTGATCCAGGGCCCGGGCGAGAATGCCGGTGTGATCGACATCGGCGACGGCCAGGCCGTGGTCTTCAAGATGGAGAGCCACAACCACCCGAGCTACATCGAGCCTTACCAGGGCGCGACCACCGGTGTCGGTGGCATCTTGCGCGACGTTTTCACCATGGGCGCGCGGCCGATCGCCTGCCTCAACGCGCTGAGCTTTGGCGCACCGGAGCATGCCAGGACGCGGCATCTCGTCTCCGGTGTCGTCGCTGGCGTCGGCGGCTACGGCAACTCGTTCGGCGTGCCGACGGTCGGCGGCCAGGTCCGTTTCCACACCCGCTATGACGGCAACATTCTCGTCAACGCGATGGCGGTCGGCCTCGCCGATACCGACAAGATCTTCTATGCCGCCGCCTCCGGCGTGAACATGCCGATCGTCTATCTCGGCTCCAAGACCGGCCGCGACGGCATCCACGGCGCCTCGATGGCCTCGGCCGAGTTCGACGACAAGTCCGAAGAGAAGCGTCCGACCGTGCAGGTCGGCGATCCCTTTGCCGAAAAGCTGCTGTTAGAGGCTTGTCTCGAGATCATGGAGAAGGGCTGCGTCATCGCGATCCAGGACATGGGCGCGGCGGGCCTGACCTGTTCGGCGGTGGAGATGGGCGCCAAGGGCGACCTCGGCGTCGATCTCGATCTCGACGCGGTGCCGACGCGCGAGATCGGCATGAGCGCCTACGAGATGATGCTCTCGGAGAGCCAGGAGCGCATGCTCATGGTGCTCAAGCCCGAGAAGGAGAAAGAGGCCGAGGCGATCTTCAAGAAGTGGGGCCTCGATTTCGCCGTGGTCGGCTACACCACGCCGAGCAAGCGCTTCGTGGTCAAGCATGGCGGTGACGTCATGGCCGATTTGCCGATCAAGGAGCTCGGCGACGAGGCGCCGCTCTATGATCGCCCGCATGTCCCCTCCGCCGCGCTGCCGGTCGTGCATGCGCGCGAGGTGGCGGCGCCGATGGGTCTCGGTGCCGCGGTCGAAAAGCTGATCGGCACGCCCGATATGTGCAGCAAGCGCTGGGTCTGGGAGCAGTACGACCACGTCATTCTCGGCAACACCATGCAGCGTCCCGGCGGCGATGCCGCGGTGGTGCGCGTGCAGGACGGCCCGAAGGGCTTGGCGCTGACCGTCGACGTGACGCCGCGCTATTGCGAGGCCGATCCGTTTGAAGGCGGCAAGCAGGCGGTGGCGGAAGCCTGGCGCAACATCACCGCGGTTGGCGGCAAGCCGCTTGCGATCACCGACAATCTCAATTTCGGCAATCCTGAGCGGCCCGAGATCATGGGCCAGTTCGTCGGCTGCCTGAAGGGCATCTCGGAAGCCTGCCGTACGCTCGACTTCCCGGTCGTGTCCGGCAACGTCTCGCTCTACAACGAGACCAACGGCCGCGCGATCTTGCCGACGCCCTCGATCGGCGGCGTCGGCCTGCTCGATGATTTCACCAAGTCCGCGTCGCTCGCCTTCAAGGCCGAAGGCGAGGCGATCCTCCTGATCGGCGAGACCCATGGCTGGCTCGGCCAGTCCGTTTACTTGCGCGACATCTGCGGTCGCGAGGAGGGCGCGCCGCCGCCGGTCGATCTCGCCGCCGAGAGGCGCAACGGCGACTGCGTGCGCGGCATGATCCATGCGGGCACCGCGACCGCCGTGCACGATCTGTCCGACGGGGGCCTGCTGATCGCGCTGGCCGAGATGGCGATGGCGAGCGGCATCGGCGCCAAACTGCTCGCGGCGCCGACCTCCTTGGTGCCTCAGGCCTATTGGTTCGGCGAGGACCAGGCGCGCTATCTCGTCACCGTGCCTGAAACCGAGGCCGGCCGCGTGCTCGCCAAGATGCGCGGCTGCGAGGTGCCCTGCGTGCGGATCGGCACTACCGGCGGCGACGCGATCGCGATCGCGGGCGAAGCGCGTGTAACGATCGAGGCGCTGCGGACCTCGTTCGAGCGCTGGCTGCCGGAGTATATGGGCGGCAAGGCGGCCTGAGGGGCTGAACCGGTAGCCCGGATGAGCGAAGCGATATCCGGGTCTTTGTCGTGAGGTTTCCCGGATATCGCTACGCTCATCCGGGCTACGGGTATCGCGCCTCACAACACGTGCGACGCCCCCGGAATCTTCCGTAGGGCCGCCGTCAGACCCCAACTCAGGATCACCGTAAGCACGAAGCCGATCGTGGCTTTCACGATCGCCGGCAGGCTGTAGTCGAACAGCGCGTACTGGATCCACAACGCGATCGGGTAGTGCACCAGGAAGATGCCGTAGGCATCCGCCTGCATGCGGTCGAGCAGGTTCGGGCCCGGCGACTTCTGGTGCAGGAAGAACGCGAGAATCGCGAGCAGGATCGAGCCTGAGAACAGCACGAAGAACGTACCGTAGATCGCCTGATACCAGTGCGGTTGTGGGTCGGGATTACCGAGGATCTCGCGCTTGATGTAGATCATGCCCCACATCAGGCAGTAGGGGATCAGCGTGGCGATCACCCACAGCCAGCGCTGTTTCGGCAACTGCCCGCCGGCGCTGAGGATGCCGCGATCGAAGTTGGCCGCTCCAACGCTGACGCCGATAAAGAAATAGGCGAAGTAGAGCAGGATGCGGCTCGCCTGCACCGAGAACGGCCCGAGCTCGAACCATTTGCTGCCGCCGAAATAGAGCAGCGCCGGCACGTAGGCGATTGCCGTGACGACGACGAGCAGCAGCCAGAATACGGCCGGCTGGTCGAATCCGCGCAGCGACACCCGGTTGCCCGGGTCGACCAGATGCGCGGAGACCCGGTAGAGCAGGCTCGCGGTCAGGTCGAATGCCAGCAGCACCCACACGAACCAGATCGGGCCGCTCGGCCACGGGCCAACCGTGATCGTCTTCCACCAGAACGCCGTGAAGCTCAGCCCGGGATCGTGCCGCAGCGCGATCGCGTAATAGGCGAGCGGGATGACGGTGAGCGCCGCGATCGCGAACGGCAGCCCGAGCCGCAACAGGCGGTCGCGGAGAAAAACTGACGGCGCCTTGCGCGCGATGCCCGGCCAGGTGAACAGTCCCGACAGGAAGAAGAACATTGCCATGAAGAAGCTGTCGGTGGCCAGCACGACCACGTCGAAACCGGCCCAGGACGCCGGATCGGTGTGCCCGAAATAGGTGTAGGGAATCACGGCGTGGTGCAGCAGCACCACCAGCGTCAGGAAGGTGCGGGCGCGATCGAGCGACAGATTGCGCGCCTTGGCCCTCGGCGCCGCGTGCGCCTCTGCCCCGATCGTCGCTGAATGTGACATCGTCATCGTGGCCGCCCCGGTCGCGCTTCTGTCCCGCCCGGACTTTGCCGCCGGGAACCGGATTCAGCAAGGGTCGTTTGGGACGCCCGCAGGCCTGAGACCGCCAGGAACCAGTTCCCTGCGACGAAGTTAGCGTTCGCCAAAAGGGCTTGAGGACCGCGGCAGGCGGTACAATTTCGGAGCTGGCGATGACGATCCTGAAATGGGCACTGATCTTCTTACTTGTCTCGATCGTAGCCGGCGTGCTCGGCTTCACCGGGATCTCGGCCGCCTCCGCCGACATCGCCCGCTTCCTGTTCTACGTGTTCGTCGCGATCTTCCTGGTGCTGCTGATCCTGGGGCTGACGATATTCAGGGCGTAGCGGGGGCGCTGCCCACGCACACAGTCGTCGTGCCCGGGCTTGCCGTCTTCGCTGAAGCTTCGCCGGCCCAACATTATAGCCCGGCGAAGCCTCGGCGGAGCCGGGTCCCGGGCATCCACGTTGTTCTGTATCCGCGATTGCCCAAAAACGTGGATGGCCGGGACGAGCCCGGCCATGACGGAAGCAGCTACCCCAATTCCTCGATCTTCACCTTGTCCGGATAGAAGGCGAGATGGCCCGAAATCTCGGTCATCGCGGGAAAGGGTGCCTCATAGGTCCAGATCGCGTTGTCCAGTGTCTTGCCGTCCGCCTTGACGCTGTAATAGCTCGCATCCCCCTTGTAGGGGCAGTGGGTGACGCGGTCGGTGCGCTCCAGCAGCGCCATGTTGGCGTCCTGCCGCGGCACATATTGCACCGCCGGATATTTCGCCTCTTTCAGCGTCAGCGCTTTGGTGGTCTCGGCGATCACGATATCGCCGGCTGTGACGCGGACGCGCCGGGGATTTGGGGTGATGGTGATGGGGTGGTCGGGCCCTGGAAGCTTCATGATTTCACGCCTTTTTCGATCACTCTGCCGCGCGCGGCACTTTGTCGTGGCTTTATCCAGATCGGATCACCGATATAGTGCCGGAAGGCGTGACGTAGAAGGCCGTTCACGCTAAGTTTGGCCGCGCCGGAAGGTTGGCTTTGTAGAACCGGACCCCGGCAGCGATTCGACGACAAGACTGATTGCAGCCGAGACAGGAGCACGACCCGAATGCCAATGGACGCCCACGATATCGAGGCGATGATCAAGGCGGCGATCCCCGATGCCGAGGTGACCATCCGTGACCTCGCCGGGGACGGCGATCACTATGCCGCGACCGTGATCTCGGAGACCTTCCGCGGCAAGTCCCGCGTCCAGCAGCACCAGATCGTCTATCAGTCCCTCCGCGGCCAAATGGGCGGCGTGCTGCATGCGCTGGCGCTGCAAACCGGGGTGCCGGGCGCTTGATCTGATCGTGACGGGGGGATGACGATGGCTGCGGACAATCCGCGCGGCGCGATGTTTCGCGTCATCCTGCCAAACCAGCACAGCCGCGTCACCAATGCCGAGCTGTTCTTCGACCTGGTCTTCGTTTTCGCGATCACGCAGGTCTCGCACACACTGCTGCACCATTTCACGCCGCTCGGTGCCGTGCACGTCGCGGTGCTGTTTCTCGCGGTATGGTGGGTGTGGGTCTACACCGCCTGGGTCACCAACTGGCTCGATCCCGAGCTGACGCCGGTCCGGATCCTGCTCTTCCTGATGATGCTGGGCGGCCTCGTGCTGTCGACGACGATCCCGACCGCCTTCGAGGGGCGGGGCCTGTGGTTTGCGATCGCTTACGCAACGATGCAGGTCGGGCGCACCGCCTTCTGGATGTTTGCAACGCCGCGGCATCGAACTGCGGTCCGGCACAATGCGATCCGCATCCTGACGTGGCTCTCGGTCTCCGCGATCTTCTGGATCCTCGGCGGCCTCGCCCATGACGAGGCGCGGCTATGGTTCTGGATCGTGGCGCTGACGATCGAATATGTCTCGCCGGCGGTGCGCTTCTGGATCCCCAAGCTGGGCTTCTCGTCGGTCGAGGCCTGGGCCGTCGAAGGCGGCCACATGGCCGAGCGCTGCTCGCTGTTCGTCATCATCGCGCTTGGCGAGGCCGTTGTCGTCAACGGTGCGACGTTTGCCGAGCTTGACTGGACCGCTGACAACATTTCGGCCTTCGTCTCCGCGCTGGTCGGCAGCATCGCGATGTGGTGGGTCTATTTCCACAAGGGCGCCGAGGCCGGAGCCGAGCGCATCTCGAGATCCGCCGAATCCGGCCGCTTGGCGCGGCTCGCCTACACCTACCTGCATATGCCGATCGTCGCCGGCATCATCCTGACCGCGGTCTCCGACGAACTCGTGCTGAAGCATCCGGTGGGGCATTCAGATGTCAGGATCATCGTGAGCACGATCGGCGGGCCGCTGCTGTTCCTGGTCGGCACCATCCTGTTCAAGCACGCGATCCGCGGCTTCCTCCAGCTCTCGCACGGGATTGGCATCATCGCGCTCGCGGCACTGTGGTGGTTTGCCGCCGAACTGTCGCCGCTATGGCTGTCGGTCGCCGCGACGGTGATCATGATCGTTGTTGCGGTATGGGAGTCGGTTTCGCTGGGATCGACGCCGGAAGAAGCCGAGGAGCATTGAGCCGCCGCCATTGGCGCCGGAGCGCTTACTCCGCCACCTCCAGCGCGTGCACTGAGAACATCTTCGCCGCATCCGTCCAGCTCTCGCGCACCCGCCAACCCGCGCCTTGCGCCAGCGTCGCGAAGCGCTCGATGCTGTATTTGTAGCTGTTCTCGGTGTGGATGCTCTCGCCGGCGCGGAACGAAAAGCTGGTGCCGAGCAGGCGCACGGTCTGGCTCTTCTTGCTGATCAGGTGCATCTCGATGCGGTGCCGCTCGCGATTGTAGATCGCGCGATGGGTGAAGGCGGAAAGGTCGAAATTGCCGCCGAGCTCGCGGTTGATCCGCACCAGCACATTGAGATTGAAGCGAGCGGTGACTCCGGCGGCATCGTTATAGGCGTCGTGGAGCAGGCGCTCCTCCTTCTCGAGATCGGCGCCGATGATCATCTGCGCGCCGCGGCCCAGAATGGCGCGTGCGCTCTTCAGGAAGGCCTGCGCTTCATGCGGTTCGAAATTGCCGATGGTCGAGCCTGGGAAGAACCCGACCTTGGGCATGGTCGCCACCGCCTTGGGCAGCTCGAACGGCGTGGTGAAGTCGGCCGCCACCGGGTAGATGCCGAGTGACGGAAAATCCCGCTTCAGTCCGTTTGCCTGCGCCGTCAGGAAGTCGCCGGAGATGTCGACGGGCACATAGGCCGCGAACTTGCAGTGGTTGAGCAGCAGGCGGACCTTTGTGGTCGCGCCTGCGCCGAATTCGACGAGGGCCGCGTGCTCCGGAATGATTTTCGCGATCTCGCTGCCGCGCTCCTTCAGGATCGCTAGCTCCGTGCGCGTCGGGTAATATTCCGGCAGCCGCGTGATGGCCTCGAACAATTCAGATCCGGCCGCATCGTAGAAATATTTCGGCGACAGCTTTTTAGGCTGCTGCGACAGGTCCTCGATGGCCTCGCGGGCAAAGGCGGTGGTCTGTTCGTCGGGAAGATGGGCTTCGGCCAAGGCGCTAGCGTGCACATTCATGATACTCTCCTGAACGCGCTGTCCGGCGCGCATTTGTCGTCGGATGAGAATTTTACTCGTAGTCGGCGAGCCGCAGTCCCGTGAATTGCCAGCGGTGGTGCGGATAGAAGAAGTTGCGATAGGTGATACGGCTGTGCCCCTCCGGAGTTGCAAGCGAAGAGCCGCGCAGCACCAGCTGGTTGACCATGAACTTGCCGTTGTATTCGCCGAGCGCGCCTTCGATCGCGCGATAGCCGGGATAGGGCGAGTAGGACGATCGCGTCCACTGCCAGACGATGCCGAAGGCATCGTTGAGCTGGCCCGAGCGGGCCGCGACCTCCCATTCCATCTCGGTCGGCAGATGTTTTCCGGCCCAGCGCGCAAAGGCGTCAGCCTCGTAATAGCTGACGTGGCAGACGGGCGCGTCGGGATCGACCGGCTTGAGGCCGGCCGGCGTCATCACATGCCATTGGCCGTCGATCTCGCGCCAATGACCGGGGCAGTCCCAGCCCTCGTTGTTCACGGCCGCAAAACCGTCCATCAGCCACAGCGTTGCGGTCCGGTAGCCCCCGTCACGCATGAAGGCGAGCCATTCGCGATTGGTGACGAGATTGCGTGCGAGCTTGACCGGGCCGACGAGGGCGCGGTGTGCCGGCTTCTCGTTGTCGAAATGAAAACTATCATCGACGTGACCGAGGGTGTGGATGCCTTCGTTCAGCGTCAGCCAATCCTCGCTGGCCGGCGTCGCGGCCGGGAAGCGCCAGTCCGGATCATAGGCCGGCGGGATCGGGTTCTGCGCGAAGGCGTGCAGGATGTCGGTGAACATCAATTCCTGATGCTGCTGCTCGTGATTGAGGCCGACCTCGACCAGCGGCGCGATCTCGCGAAGCTTGTCCTCGCCGGCGTCGCGGAAGAATTTCACGACGGCAGCGTCGACATGTTTTCGATAAGCGCCGACCTGATCGGCGCTCGGACGGGTGATGTCGCCGCGGTGATTGCGGGAATGGCGCGGACCGGCGCTGACGTAATAGGAATTGAACAGGAAGGCGAAGTCAGGGTGAAAGGGCCGGTAGCCCGCACAGTGCTCGCCGAGCACGAACTGCTCCCAGAACCACGTGGTGTGCGCCCTGTGCCATTTCGTCGGGCTCGCATCCGGCATGGACTGGATCTGCTGGTCCTCCGGCGACAGTGGCGCGGCCCGGCGCTCCGTCTCGTCGCGAACGGCGAGAAACGCGTCTTCCAACCTCTGGGCAAGGCCGCCCAAATCGACCGACAGTGACGGAGCGGGGGCCGGAGCGGAGGCTTGTTTCGTCACGTTTTTCTCCAGACAGGACAAGAGAACGTTGTTGGTGTGGACGGGTTCCAAAACGCCGGGTTCGTCCTAGATAGGGGCTCCGTGACGGTATGAAAGTCCTCCCTGACGATGATATTCGTGGCATCATGCAATGGCCGGTGCAGCCGAGAGCGGTCCACAAGAGGCAGCTCGCCGCCATTTTACTTTGGATGCACAACGGTTTGGGCTACATATATACCCAGGTATCGGGTTAGATCGGCGGAGCCAGCCCGAAGCAATTGGAGTGGGCTCCGCCCCATAAGGACACGGATATGAGCATCGAGGAATTCATCGCCAACGAAGTGAAGTCGAACGACGTGGTTCTGTTCATGAAGGGCACACCGCAATTTCCGCAGTGCGGGTTCTCCGGCCAGGTCGTCCAGATCCTCGACCACATCGGCGTCGGCTATAAGGGCCTCAACGTTCTCGAATCCGCCGAACTGCGCAACGGCATCAAGGACTATTCGAACTGGCCGACCATTCCGCAGCTCTATGTGAAGGGCGAGTTCGTCGGCGGCTGCGACATTGTCCGCGAGATGTTCCAAGCCGGTGAATTGCAGCAGCTCTTCTCCGAAAAGGGCGTCGCTGTCGCGGCCTGATACGTGACCCAGCTGACGCGCCGGATCGGCGGCGCGGAGCTCAAGGTCATCGTTGCTGACATCACCACGCTGAGCGTTGACGCCATCGTCAACGCGGCCAACACGTCGCTCCTGGGTGGGGGCGGCGTGGATGGCGCGATCCATCGGGCGGCCGGGCCCGAGCTTCTAGCCGCGTGCCGGAAGCTCGGAGGATGCCCGACCGGCGATGCCAAGATCACGAAGGGCTACCTTCTCCCTGCGCGTCATGTCATCCATGCAGTCGGTCCGGTCTGGCACGGCGGCACTCGCGGTGAGGCAGAGGCGCAGGGCTCCTGTTATCGCCGTGCGCTTGAGCTCTGCGGGGCCAATCAGCTGACCTCCGTGGCGTTCTCCGCGATTTCGACCGGGGTTTACGGCTTTCCAGCCGACCAGGCCGCGAAGATTGCGGTCCATGCGACCATTGAGGCCCTGCCGGCCGCGCCGTTGGTCGTCGACGTCATATTTTGCTGTTTCTCGGAAAAGAGCGCGGCTCTGCACGCGGACGCTTTGGCGCGGTACGGCGGCCCTTGTGCCTGATGACGTGGTCGGTACACTCCGCCGGGCCATGTTCCGGGGAGGGGATATGATTTCACAGTCTGGACTGCGCGCGCTTGTCTGCGCCGCGCTTGTATCGTTAGGTACGATGTCGTTCGCGCGGGCGGAGGGCACCTACGAGATTCCGGCCGGCGCGCATTTCAATCCGGACAAGCTCGCGAGGATCACCGAGTTCTTCAAGAACGAGGTCGCGACCGGCAAGATCGCAGGGGCAAACGTCCTCATCAAGCAACATGGCAAGCCCGTCTACCACGAAGTCTTCGGCGTGCAGGACGCCGTCAGCAAGGCGCCGATCACCGACAAGACGATCTTCCGCCTGTTCTCGATGAGCAAGGCGATCACTTCCGTCGTTGCAGTGAAGTTGATCGAGGAAGGTACGATCAAGCTCGACGATCCCGTCTCGAAATACATTCCCTCCTTCGCCAATGTGAAAGTCGGCGTCGAGAAGAAGGCCGAGGACGGCACCAAGTCGCTCGAGCTCGTGCCGCCCAACCGGCCGATGACGGTGCACGATTTGATGACGCACACCTCCGGCGTCACCTACGGCTTCTATGGCGACAGCCTGGTCCGCAAGGCCTATCGCGACGCCAACATCTATGCCGGCGATTTCGACCTCGCGGAGTTCGCCGAGCGCATCGCAAAACTGCCGCTGCACAACCAGCCGGGCGCGCTGTGGCAATACGGCCATTCCACCGACATCCTGGCGCGGGTCATGGAAGTCGCGGCCGGCAAGCCGCTCATCGAGATCGAACGGGAGAAGCTGCTCGACCCGCTCGGCATGGTCGACACCGGCTTCTTCGTCACCGATCCCGAGAAGCAGAAGCTGCTGGCGCAGCCGGTGCCGAACGACAGCGATTTCCGGGTCGGGCGGATCAACGATCCGACAGTCGTCAAGAAGATCCAGTTCGCCAGCGGCGGTATGGTCACGACCATGGCCGATTATGAGCGCTTTACGCAGATGCTGCTACAGGGCGGCAATCTCGACGGCAAGACGATTCTCAAGCCCGAGACGTTCAAGCTGATGGTGACTGACCAGATCGGCCTCAAGTCGGGCGTCGATCGCGATTATTTTTATTTCCCCGGTGACGGTTTTGGTTTCGGTCTCGGACTTGCGGTGCGCACCGACCCCGGCAACGCAAAACCGCCGCCGCCCGGCGATCTCGGCGAATTGAAATGGGATGGCGCCTCCGGCTGCTATTTCGTGGTCGACCCCAAGCAGGACATGTTCTTCGTGCTGCTGGAGCAGACCCCGACCGAGCGCCAGCGCGTGCAGCGAACATTGAAGCAGCTGGTTTATGAAGCGATGGAGAATTGACATGTTCGGGCGCCGCGCATTGATCGCGGCGCTCGTCCTTCTCGCCGGCGGCATCGTTGCGAAGGCAGGTTCCGAGAGACCTGCGGTCCACACGCTCGCGCCCGCGGGGCTGGCGAAGGTTTCCGACTACATCCGCAACGAGGTGGCCACCGGCAAGATCCCCGGAGCCATCCTGCTGCTTCAGCAGCACGGCAAGCCGGTCTATTATCAGAATTTCGGCGTCCGCGACGTCGCGACCGAGTTATCGATGAGCGCGGACACGATCTTCCGCCTCTATTCGATGTCGAAGCCGGTGACCTCAGTCATGGCGATGATGCTGGTTGAGGAGGGCAAGCTGTCGCTCGACGATCCCGTCTCGAAATACATTCCGGCCTTCGCCGGCATGAAGGTCGGCATCGAGAAGAAGGCCGAGGACGGCAAAGTCGCCCTGGTGCTGGAGCCGCTGGAGCGACCCATCACGATCAAGGATCTGCTGCGCCACACCTCGGGGCTGCCTTACGGCTATTACGGCGGCGGCATGGTGCGCGAGCTCTATGCGAACGCCAATCTCTTCAACAGCGATCTGACCAACGCCGAATTCGCCGCCAAGATCGCCA
This sequence comes from Bradyrhizobium sp. WU425, assembly GCF_021052305.1. Classification (NCBI taxonomy): domain Bacteria; kingdom Pseudomonadati; phylum Pseudomonadota; class Alphaproteobacteria; order Hyphomicrobiales; family Nitrobacteraceae; genus Bradyrhizobium; species Bradyrhizobium sp. WU425. The sequence goes on from NZ_CP088089.1 coordinate 3,174,929, forward strand.
CGCTGCCGCTTGTCGAGCAGCCCGGCACGGTGTGGGATTACGGCTATTCCACCGACGTGCTCGGCCGCGTCGTCGAAATCGTTGCGGGAAAGACGCTGCTGCAGTTCGAGAAGGAGTGGCTGCTCGATCCGCTGGGCATGACCGAGACGGCTTTCTTCGTCGCCGATCCCGCCAAATTCCCGCGCATCGCCGAGCCGATGCCGGAGGATCGCAACATCAATCCGACGACGCAGGTCCGCGACATCAGGCGGCCTGCGACCTGGGAATCGGGCGGCGGCGGCATGGTCGGTACGATCGGCGACTACGCCCGCTTCGCCCAGATGCTGCTGAATGGCGGCACCTATGACGGCCGACGCTATCTCAAGCCCGAGACCATTGCGCTGATGGCGTCGGATCACATCGGCCCCGAGACAAAGATCGCGCGCGACCAGAACTATTATCCGGGCGGGTCTTCCGGCTTCGGCCTCGGCTTCGCCGTGCGCACCTCGGTGCCTCCTGGAACAACGTGGCCGCTTGGCGAATATCGCTGGGACGGCGTCGGCGGCACGTTCTTCTTCATCGATCCCGAGGACGATCTGTTCGGGATCTTCATGGTGCAGACCCCGACGCAGCGCGGCCGGATTCAACTGGCGCTGAAGACGCTGATCTACCAGGCGATGGGGCGGTGATTACGCTCCGCGCACGATCTCGCGGATATATCCGATCGTCTCCTCGACCTGGCTCGCATTGACGTCGAGATGCGTGCAGGCGCGGATGCGGCCATCCATCATCGCAAGCGTCACGCCGCGCTGGCGCAGCGCCGCGACCATCTTGTCGCCGGGAATGCCGGTACCATCGGGCTTGAAGAACACCAAGTTGGTTTCGGGCTCCTGCACCTCGATGCCTGCGATCTGCGACAGTCCGCGGGCGAGCGCGCGCGCGTTGGCGTGATCGTCGGCGAGCCGATCGACATGATGGTCGAGCGCGTAGATGCAAGCCGCCGCGCAGATTCCGGCCTGTCGCATCGAGCCGCCAAGGCGCTGCTTCCACTGCCAGACCGCATCGATGAAGGCGCGCGAGCCCGCGAGCACGCCTCCGATCGGCGCGCCCAAGCCCTTCGAAAAGTCGATCCAGGCCGAATCCCACCCCGCGGTCATGTCGCGCGGAGAGATGCCGCTCGCAACTGTGGCATTGAGCAGGCGCGCGCCGTCCATGTGGGTGACGAGGCCATGTTGTTTCGCGATCGCGACGATCTCGTCGAGCGCGGCCTTCTTCCAGACCGTACCGCCGCCGATATTGGCGGTCTGCTCGACGCTGACCACCGTCTGCGGCGGCTGGTAGCGGGTACGCGGATGCAGCGCTCTGCGAAAGGTCTCCGGCGTGAACTGGCCGTCGGGTCCCTTCAGCTGCGTGACCTGGAAGCCGCCGACCGCGGCATGCGCGCCGCCTTCACGCGCGATGATGTGGGCGCTCTCATGGGCGAGGATCTCGTCGCCGGGGCGGCAATGCACCAGCGTCGCGGTGACGTTGCACATCGTGCCTGACGGCATGTACACCGCGGCTTCCTTGCCGAGCAGCTCGGCCACGCGCTCGCACAGGGCGTTCACGGTCGGATCGTCGCCGACCTGCTCGTCGCCGACCTCCGCCCGCGCCATCGCCTCGCGCATCGCAGGTGTCGGCTTTGTCTGCGTGTCCGAGAGCAGATTGATGCGCACCGGCGGCGCCTTGGGATCGATCGGGGGAGGGGTATAGAGCATGCGACGCCTCCTGAAGGTAAACGGCCACTGAAGTGTGGCTCTTTAAGCAAAAAAGGCCCCGGCGAACCGGGGCCTTTCGATATTCAGATCTTAGCGCGAATAGAATTCGACGACCAGATGCGGCTCCATCTGCACCGGGAACGGCACGTCGGAGAGGTGCGGGATGCGAATGTATTTCGCGGTCATCTTGCCATGGTCGACTTCGAGATAGTCGGGGGTGTCACGCTCGGAGAGCTGGCTGGCTTCGAGGACGTGGGCGAGCTGCTTGGAGGCTTCCTTGACCTCGATCACGTCGCCGAGCTTGACCAGATAGCTCGAGATGTTGACCTTGCGGCCGTTCACCTTGACGTGGCCGTGGTTGATGAACTGGCGCGCGGCGAAGATCGTCGAGACGAACTTGGCGCGGTACACAACCGCGTCGAGACGGCGCTCGAGCAAGCCGATCAGGTTCTCGCCGGTGTCACCCTTGAGGCGGCTGGCCTCGACGTAGATGCTGTGGAACTGACGCTCGGAGATGTTGGCGTAATAGCCCTTCAGCTTCTGCTTGGCGCGGAGCTGCACGCCGAAGTCGGAGAGCTTGCCCTTGCGGCGTTGGCCGTGCTGGCCGGGGCCGTATTCGCGGCGGTTCACGGGGCTCTTCGGGCGGCCCCAGATGTTCTGGCCCATACGGCGATCGAGCTTGTACTTCGCCTCACTGCGCTTAGTCATCGCGTCCTCTTCAGGTACTTGGTTTGAGGAAACGCGCCCTCCTGTGTGACGGGCTAGCCCGGCACTGACAGGTCCGATCCCAAAGCTTAAGGGACAGGACCACGGGTCGCGAAACGCTTCGCGGGCCGAAATCGGCCCGCGAGCAAGCGGCTTTTAGGGGGATTTGGGGCTCGCTGTCAATGCGAATGGCCCGGAATCACGTTCCGACTGCCCGGATCGACTTCGACCCGGCCGCACGCAATTCGGCAGCGATTTCAGTGTTCAGGACCTGTTCCAGCCGGGTCAGGACGCGGGCGATCGGGGCGGCGTCGGTGACCCGATGATCCCAGCGGATCACGACATGGATGGTCTGGTCAGGCCCGACCACCCCATAGCTGACGATGAAGGGGCCGGGCGTGATCGGGTGAAGCTCGCCACCGCCATAGGCGGCCACCGAGCTCACCGCGAAGCTGCCGAACCAGTTGCCGCGCTGCCGGCCGAAATTCAGCCCGATCGCCCAGGACAGCCGCCGCAACGGCAGCGGCAGGCGGGTCGCCCGCATGATCTTGCGAAACATGGGAATTTCGTCGATCGGGGCGGTCTTTGCGTGCCGGATCTCGGCGTCGACCGCAGTCAGCGTCATGGCCTCGGGAGCCGCGATTCGCTGCGGGATCACGCATTCCTCGCCGCCCTCGACCCGGGCAATGGCCACCGACGCTACGCTCTTCGGCAGCTCGTAAAGCGACGGCCAGGGCCATTTGGCATAGACGGTACGCAGGACCGGCTCGTCCCTGGCGACGAGGGCAAAAGCCTTGACGAACATGGCCGCCCAGCCGGCTGGCGCCATCGCGCCCGCGCGGGCCTCCAGCAGGGGGCCGATATCGAGCGAACGGGAAAGCGACACGAAGGGCACGCCCATCGAGGCGTGCATGAGGTCGATAATCAGGCGACGCGGCAGCGAAATGGTCTTGGGCGTCCCGCGCATCGCTCTTTGGTTTCCCCTGATTAAAGTTTGTGCAGCGAGCGGGGTTCCCGCTCGCCGCCTGCTCTAGCACGAACCAACCCGCGTGGGGCCGGTCGGTTCGCCGCATCAGGGCGCCGGCGAGGCCAGCGGCTTGGTCTTGTCGACGACGTAAACTCCAAGCACTTTCATAGCCTTGTCGCCGTGGGCTTTGGCGTCATGCACGACGCCCGCCGGGATCTGGTAGGAATCGCCGGCTTTCAGCCTCTTTTCCGGCTGCCCGTCGATGAGGAGATTGAGTTCACCTTCGAGCACGTAGCCGGTCTCGATGCCCGGATGGGTATGGCGTCCGGCCGCGCCGCCCGCCGGGACCTCCGCGATGGCCGTGATGGTGTTGTAGCCATCCGGAAACTCGACCTTCTGGAGCGGGGTGCGCTTGATGCCGGGCTGCTGGGCGAAGGCCGCAACAGCGAGGCCGGTGAAGGCGAGAGCGAGCAAAGTCTTTTTGAGCATGGTTTTTCCTCCCTGGAACGGCTGAGCCTAGCAGCGCCGCGGTTCCCGGCAAGACTCAATGGCTAGCGCTTGATCCCCTCGAACGCTGCCATGATGCCGCGCTGGAATAGCGACCAGTCGAAGCCGAGCGCGATCGCGCGGTAGCCGCGGTCGACCAGGGCGTTGGCCTGGTCCGCGGTACGGGCCACACCGCCGATCGGCACACCGCTTCTGAGGATGCCGGCCTCGGCCCGCGCCACCAGCTCCAGCAATTCCGGATCGTCCATCTGGCCGCGCTTGTTGATGGAGGTGGCGAGATCGCCGGGGCCGATCACAGCTACATCGATGCCGGGCGTGGCCATGATCTCGTCGATGCGGTTGACGGCGTCGACGTGCTCGATCGTGATCATGCAGATCATCTCGTCGTCGGCGCTGGCCATGTAGTCCGGCATCGACTGGCCCCAGCGGAATGGCGCATGGAACGGACCCCAGAGCCGATCGCCGCGTGGAGGATAGCGCACGCTGCGCACCGCTTTCTCGGCCTCCGCGCTATTGGTGATCATCGGGAAATTGATGCCGAAGGCGCCGATGTCCATCGGTGCCTTCGCAAGCCATGGCTCGTTCGCCGCGATGCGCACCAGCGGCGTGCATGGGGTGCCGGTGGTGGCCGCGATCATCGCATGTGCTTCGGTCAGTCCAATCGGCCCGTGCTCGAGATCGACGATGATCCAGTCGAGAGAGCGCGCCATGATCTGCACGGTCTGCACGCTCGGGATCGTCGCGATCGCGCCGAAGGCAGGACGACCCTCGCGCCAGAGCTGGCGAAGACGGTTGAGCGGCGTGGTCGGGACGGACATGGGAAGAACCTGTAGGAAACGACGACGGCGGACCCTAGCAGCGGGGCGTCGAGGCGCAAGATCAGGCTGGAATGCGGCCGCCGAAGAACGGCGTCAGCATGGTCGAAAGGCCATGCACGCGGTTCGAGGTGAAGATCATTTCGGCGCCGGATTGCGCGATGCCACCGGTGTGCGGGCCGAGCAGATCCGAGACGCGGCGGGCGATCGCGGGCGCCGGATCAATCCAGTCGACCGGCCAGGGGGCGAGCTTTTTCAGCCGGTCGAGCAGCAGCGGGTAATGCGTGCAGGCGAGCACCACGGTGTCGGTGCGTGCGCCTGCGTCCCCGGCATCGCCCACGAAACACGGGGCGAGCTCGGCGAGGATGGCGTCGTCGCTGACGGGAGAGCCGCTGAGCTCTGCCTCAGCCAGCGCGGCCAGCTCGGGCGAGCCGACCAGTGTCACCTCGCAACCCTGTGCGAAATCGCGGATCAGCGCCTTGGTGTATTCGCGCTTCACGGTGCCCCTGGTGCCGAGCACCGACACGCGCCGGCTCCTCGATTGCGCGCAGGCCGGCTTGATCGCCGGCACCGTGCCGACGAAGGGCACGGAATAAGCGGCGCGCAGATGCGATAGGACCAGCGTGGACGCCGTGTTGCAGGCGATCACGACGAGGTCAGGATCGTGCATGCCGATCAATTCCGCCATCAGCGGCACCACGCGGGCGATGATCTCGTCCTCGCTGTGGTGGCCATACGGGAAGAAGGCGTCGTCCGCGACGTAGACGTAATGCGCGTCGGAGCGCGCAGCCACGACCTCACGCAGGACCGTGAGGCCGCCAAGGCCGGAATCGAACACCAGAATCGTCGGGGAATTGGTCACGTGAACACTCTAGCCCGCCATGGTTACCATTCGGTTTTTGGGGCGGTTTTGCGGCAGGGGCACTTAGGGCTATTTTGGAACGATTCAATTTCGCGACGGCCACATGTTCCCGGTATCAGCTGCCGTACGGCGGTGCGGATAGGGACAGGCCCGCAAAACTCCGGAGCACCGACATGATCAGAAATACCAGTCACGGCTGGGGCAGCATTTCCCGATGGCTGCACTGGAGTCTGGCGCTGACCATCATCGGCATGATCGGCTTCGGGTGGTGGATGAACCACATCCCGGCGCGTCCCGACCGCTTCTTCTACCGCTCGATCCACGCCGATATCGGCTATGTGATCCTGCTGCTCACCGTGCTGCGCCTGGTGTGGCGCCTCGTCAACCCGACGCCGATCATGCCGGCCGGGACCTCGCGCTGGCAGAAGGTCGCCGCCCATGTCAGCCACGGCGCGCTCTACCTCGCCGTCATCATCGTCACCATGCTCGGCTGGGCGCATTCCGGTGCGCACGCACCTGATTATTCGAACTTCTTCGGCCTGTTTCACGTGCCGCAATTCACGGCTCCCGAACGCGCGGCGGCTGGCGTCTATGAAGACCGCCACATCCTCTTTGCCTATGTGCTGCTCGCCTTGATCGCGATTCACGTGATCGCCGCTGTGTGGCACCATTTCATCCGCCGCGACCGCATTGTGGCGCGGATGGTGACGGACGAGGCGGGGTAGGGCGGACATGGGAGGAAGCATCGCGCCCGCGATTGCTTCGCTGCGCTCGCAATGACGGAGTAAGGTGTGGGGTCACGAACTATCCAATTGCGATCGCAGGAGGCCTCATGCTCACCGTCCATCATCTCGGCAAGTCGCAGTCCGAGCGTATCGTCTGGCTGTGCGAGGAGCTGGGGATTCCCTACGAGTTGAAGCGCTATGCGCGCGATCCCGTCACCATGCTGGCTCCGGCCGAGTACAAGGCGCTGCATCCGGCCGGCACGGCGCCTGTGATCACCGACGGCGAGTTGGTGCTCGCGGAATCCGGCGCCGTCGTCGACTACATCGTTGCAAAATATGGCAACGGCCGACTCGTGCTCGGTCCCACTGATCCCGCCTTCGCGCAGTTTCTGTATTGGGTTCATTTCGCCAATGGCAGCCTGCAACCCGGTATGGGACGGATGATGATCCTGAACCGGCTCGATCTCGCCAAGGACAATCCGACCCTGCTCGCGATGAAGGGGCGTCTCGATCAGGCCCACGATCTTCTCGACGCAAGGCTTCGCGAGGCCGAATATCTTGCGGGCAGCGCTTTCACGGCCGCCGACATCATGACAGTTTTCTCGCTGACCACGATGCGCTACTTCCAGCCCTATGACCTCCAGCGCTCTCCGAACGTGGTCAAATATCTCGGCCGCATCAGTGCGCGGGCGGGCTATCGGCGTGCGATGGAGAAGGGCGACCCGGGCATGGCGCTGCTCTTGGACTGAGCGGCGAGGCGATCGCTCACGCGATCCTGTTCGTGGTGGCGGCCCTCTCTGTTGCCAGCTGCTTCTGCAGGCGCTCGATGTTTTGCAGCAGCCGCTGGCTGGTCAGCACCAGGAAGTAATAGCCGAACTGCGGGTCCTGGAAGTAGATCTCGAGCAGCCGGTCGTAGGTGATCGTCAGCACCTGGCCGTCCTCGATGCACTCGACCGTTCCGGTGCGCCGGTTGTCCGGCGTGAGGAAGCCGAGTTCGCCCATGAGCGTTCCGGGCAGGATCTCGATGTTGATCTCCTTGACCAGGAACTTGCCGGTGACGGTGAGGAACATCTCGTTGGCCGGATCGCGCAGCTTGAACAGCGTATCGCCGCGACGATATTTGCGTTCGGTCATGAACGGCTTGAGCCATTCGATCGACATGTCGCCTTCGGCTGCATGGCGCGCCTTCTTGACGAGCTTGAGCATCTGCCGCAGGCGCAAGGCGTTGATCGGTAGCAGCAGGAGATAGAGCAGGAAGGTCGACACGTTGGCGGAGAGCGCGCCGAAGACGGCGAAGAACGCGCAGCCGACCATGTTGGCGACGCGCAGCGGCACCATGGTCCGCATCAGAAGGGTAGCGACGAAGAAGCCGGCGCCGACCGCGGCGAACATATTGGCCAACGTGATGTTCTGGACGAAGATCTCCAGCATCCGATTGAAGATCGAGTCATAGGTGACGTTGTTCGGATCGAGGCCCATCTGGACCAGGATCTTCGCGATCCTGAGGTTATCCGTCGCCGCCTCGAGAATGCGGTCGAGGATCGACGAAATGTCTGCGCTGCCGGACGGCATGGTACTATCCCCGCGTAAGGCCTTCAGTCCCGGTCGGTATTCTCGACACCTATAGCCGAAATCGAACGACGACCGCTTGAATGAAGTTTTGGGCCGCCGTGCCGCAAGAGACAAATTTTAGCCTGATCGGGCGTTTCGGCAATTGCCTGTTTGGCGGTGCATATGGCCGTGGCGCGCCCGCGATTCGGGGGCCAGTGGGTACGAGCCTCGGCGTGGTCGACCTCGGCGGCCGACCGGGCGAGGGGGGACCAGGCGTGGGCGTGGGGCGATCCCCCCGCCTTAGGGCTTGGCGGGCGGCACGACCTCCTGCTCGACCAAGCCGAGGTGCCCCGGCAGTGAACCAGCGCGCAGCAGCATGGCGACGCTGTTTGCTTCCTCCAGGGTGAAATTGCCGGAGATCTGGCCCGAGCCGCCGGTGATGGGCTCGCGGATGATGGGGGCGGAGATCACCTTGCCGTCGAGCACGATGGCGAAGGGCTTTGCGATATTCTCTTCGGTGATGTGGGCAAAGCGCCGCGTGCCGCGGCCGTTGAAGCGGAACGAGGCGATCGGCTCTTTCGTGGCGCTCGCAAACCCCGGGCCCGCATAGCTGATGTCGTCGCCGTCGAGCACGCTGTCCTTGGCGACCAGATAAAGGCTCTTGTCCTTGAAGCCGGGCAGGACTTCCGTGCCTGCCGGTGGCGTGCCGGATTGCGCCTGCTCCGGCGGCACCGAGAGGTCGATCAGGCGGAAGCCGACCTTGACCCTGCGGGCGAAGACCGCGGTGACGCGCTCGGGCTCCATCACACCGGGCAGGAAGATGCGGATGCGGTCGGTCCCATCGGGCTGGACGCTGGCCAGCTGGACGCCGGCCTCCTTCAGACGCTGCTCGATCATGGCGATGGCATCTTCGACGAGTTCGTGCAACCGCGCGGCGGATGCCGCATTGGTCGGCACGAGCCTGACCAGTCCGCCGCCGTCGGTCACGGCGAGTGCATGCGACGGCAATCCTTCCGCGGCCGACGCGAGCTTGCGCGCGAGTTGCTCGCGGCCCTTGACGTCGGCAATCTTCAACTCGACGCCGCCGTCGCGGATCGCAAGACCGGAGAAGGCGATCTTGCCCTCGCGCAGGTTCTTGTAGACGTCGTCGCGCAAATCCGTGACTACGCTCTCGCGCAGGCCATCGGTGTCCACCTTGTAGACGATGCGTGACCCGCCGAGCTTCTCCATCTTGTCGCCGATGAAGGCCGAGATCTTGGCGCGCATCTTGTCGAGCTGGCCGTCCTCGGCGAGTGCCGCGCGGGGCAGGGCGATCACCGATGTCATGATCCCCGCTGTCACGGCGAGCGCGATGAACAGCCGGGTAGCGCAATCCCGCGGGGGCGTAGTCATGATCACCTCAGTCTTGCGCCAGGGCGCTGGCGAGGACGCCGGCATGTGAGTCCTATGCCAGTTCTTGGTCCCCGGATCGCGCGCGCAGGTTCAAAAGCCTCTCACCACAGCCCGAGGCCGTTAGGTCATGGACGAACGCCAAATCATCCATCATTCTGCCCGTGCTCGGCCGGCCCATCGGTCGAGGCCACGCCAAACCAAAATGTCAAAAGACAGGGGGCGCGGACATGCATCTGAGGGAGGACGGAATTCCATGGCGGGCATCCACGCGCTCGATCGGCTCATCGGCAGCGACTATCCGGACCTGGCGACGGACGCCGAGGTTCGAGCCTTCGAGCAGGTCCCTTACGCCGATCGCGTCGCGGCCGACAGCACCTATGACGCCATCAGGCTGGGTGCGGTCCGCAACCCCAACGGGCCGGCGATCCAGTTCCTGCAAAATGCCGATCCCGCCGACACGCCGGTCGTGGTCACGTACCGCGACTTCATCGCGCGCGTCACGCAGGCCGCCAACATGCTTCACGTGCTGGGCGTGGAGAAGGGCGACGTCGTCAGCTTCATGCTGCCGCTGGTGCCGGACGCCTTTGTAACGCTGTTCGGCGCGGAAGCCTCCGGCATCGCCAATCCCGTCAATCCGCTCCTGGAGCCGCACCAGATCGCGGAGATCCTCGAGGCCGCGAATACGAAAATCCTGGTGGCGCTCGGGCCGATGCCGGGCACCGACATCTGGCAGAAAGTCGAGCAGATCAGGCCGCAACTCAAGCAGCTCAAGGCGATCGTGCAGGTGTTCGGTGCTGGCGATCCGGCGAGAGGAATCTTTGCCTTCAACGACCTCATCAAGCCGCAGCCTTCGGACCGCCTTATCAGCGGACGCAAGATTCTCGGCAGCGACATCGCCGCCTATTTCCACACCGGCGGCACCACCGGCACGCCAAAGCTGGTGCGGCACACGCATGCCAACCAGGTCTATCAGGCCTGGGCGCTCAATCTGCTGCTGAAGTCGAAGCCGGGCGCCAACATGCTGTTCGGCATGCCGCTGTTTCACGTCGGGGGCTCCTTGACGCAGGTGCTGACGACGCTGTCGGCTGGCGGTTCGCTGGTCGTGCTGTCGCCGAGCGGATGGCGCAACCCGAGTGCGGTGAAGAACATCTGGCAACTGGTCGAGCGCTTCAAGCCGGAGGCGCTGTCGAGCGTCCCCACGGTACTCGCCGCGACGCTCGCGGTACCGCCTGGCAATGCGGACATCTCCAGCCTGAAATATGCAGCCGGTGGGGGCTCCGCGATCCCCGTCGCGGTGGGGTCTGCGATCCAGGACAAGCTCAAGCTGCCGGTCGTCGAGGTCTACGGCATGACCGAGACCTCGAGCGTGCACACGCTGGCCTATCGGTCGCGGCCGATCCGGCTCGGTTCGGTCGGCCTTCCCATGCCTTACGCGCGGGTCCGCATCGTCCAGCTCGATGCCGAGGGCAAGCTGATCCGCGACTGCGCGCCGGATGAGATCGGCGTCGTCATCATGGCCGGGCCCGGCGTGTTCGGCGGCTATCTCAACGACGAGCACAACAAGGGTGCCTTCGTCGACGAGGTCTGGGTCAATTCCGGCGATCTTGGCCGGCTCGATGCCGACGGCTATCTATGGATCACCGGCCGCGCCAAGGATCTCGTGATCCGCGGGGGCCACAACATCGATCCGGCGCCGATCGAGGAGATCATGTTCCGGCATGCCGCCGTCGGCTTTGCCGCCGTGGTCGGCCAACCCGACGCCTATGCCGGCGAGCTGCCGGTCGGTTACGTGCAGCTGAAGCCGGGCGCGACTGTCGAGCCGGGCGAGCTGGAGACATGGGTGCGCGAGCGTACGCCGGAGCGCGCCGCCGTTCCCGTACAGGTCATCCCGATCGATCCGATGCCGGTGACGGGCGTCGGCAAAGTGTTCAAGCCGCAGCTGCGCTGGGACGCAGCCCAGCGCGTGTTCACGAAGGTGCTGACGCCGCTCACTGAGCGCGGCATCGACTGCAAGGTCAGGGTCGGCGCCCACGGCAGCCACGGTTCGATCGCCACCGTGACGCTCGCGGGCCTGCCGGCGGATCAGCGCGAGGCGGTTGCGAGCGAGGTGCACGCACTGCTTGCACCGTTCGTGATGCGCCACGAGGTGGTGCAAATGTAACGGGCTCAACAGACGGCTTTGGCGTCAGCTCCAGAGCAGGGCGACGCTTCGCCGCATCATCCATACCCCGATAGAGCCCCTTATGTGACAAGTATCACATAGGAAGAATTGGTAATTAAGCCATGGTCCGAATAGTCTCGTGGAATTGCATCCGGGGGGACGCAAGTGATTCCGTTTCGGATATTTGTTTTGTTGATTTTGGCCATTGGCCTCGCCTGCGGACCAGCCCATGCGGACCGGCGGGTGGCGCTTGTCATCGGCAATTCCGCCTACAAGAGCGCGCCCAAGCTCGGCAATCCCGTCAACGATGCCACTCTGGTCGGCGGCATGTTCAAGAAGGCGGGCTTTGATTCCGTCGATGTCAGGCTGGATCTCAGCGCCAGCGAGATGCGGCGCATGTTGCGCGAGTTCGCCGGCAGGACCCGCGATGCCGATATGGCGGTGATCTATTACGCCGGCCACGGCATCGAGCTGGAAGGCACCAACTATCTCATTCCGATCGACGCGACGCTGGAGACGGATGGCGACGTACTCGACGAGACCATCCCGGTGGAGCGCGCGCTGTTCGCGGTAGAGCCGGCCAAACAGCTGCGCCTGATCATCCTGGATGCCTGCCGCGACAATCCGTTTTCCAAGACCATGAAGCGAACGCTGGCTTCGCGCGCGATCGGACGCGGACTCGCCAAGGTCGAGCCGACCAGCCCCAACACCATGATCGCCTTCGCGGCAAAGGCCGGTTCGACTGCGTCCGACGGCGATTCGAGGAACAGCCCGTTCGCCACCGCGCTGGTCGAGCACTTGCCCAAGCCGGGCCTAGATTTGCGCAAGGCGTTCGGATTCGTGCGCGACGACGTGCTGAGGAGCACCGGGAACAAGCAGGAGCCCTTCGTGTATGGCTCGCTGGGCGGCGATGACGTGCCGTTGGTTTCTGCCAAGCCGGCTGCAACCGGTCCGCAGGCAAATCCGCAGGATTCGATTCGCAGGGATTACGAGCTCGCGCTGCAGCTTGCCACGCGCGACGGTTGGGAAGCCTTCCTGGCGCAATATCCCGAAGGCTTCTATGCCAATCTGGCCAAGGGCCAGATGAACAAGATCGCTGCTGAAGAGACGCGCGCGTCGGCCGAGCAAAAAGCGAACGCGGCCGAGCAGCAGAAGGCAAGGCTCATTGCCGAACGCGCCCAGAAGGCCGAGCAGGACAAGGCGGCCGCGGCTGCCAAGGCCGCCGAAGATGCCCGGGTCGCGGCGGAGAAGCAGAAGCAGATCGAGCAGGCAAGGGCGGACGCGGCCGAGCACCAGCGCAAACTGGCTGAGGCTGCCGCGGCAAAAGCACAAGCCGAGAAGCAGGCAGCGGAGAAGGCCAGGGCCGAGCTTGCCGCCAAGCAGGCCGCCGAGAAGGCGGAGCAGGCGGTAAAACCGGCGGCCGATCGGCAGATGCCTGAGGTCGAGCAGAAAGTTGCAGCCCTTGCGCCGGCGCCGGCATCCACATTGTCGGTGGCTGATCTGACGAAATCACTCCAGAGCGAACTGCGCCGCGTCGGCTGCCTGTCCGTCACTGCGGACGGCGACTGGAATTCAGCTTCGCAGCGCTCGCTGGCGCTGTTCAACAAATACGCCGGTACTCAGTTCGATGCCAAGCTCGCCAGCGCCGACGCGCTCGATGCCCTGAAAGCCAAGCCGGGACGCGTCTGCCCGCTCATTTGCAATTTCGGCTCCAAGGCCGACGGCGATCAATGCGTGAAGATTACCTGCCGCGCCGGCTATCGCGTCGGTGATGACAACGAGTGCGAAAAGATTCAGGAGAAGAAGCCGGTCGCCACGCGTGAGGATTCGCGGAGGCGGGATACGGACCGGAAGGCAAGCGAATCTTCGCCGTCCAGGCCTGAGGCGAGTGGACAGATTATTTGCAGCTCGACGGGATGTCGCCCGGTGCAAAAGGGATGTCGGCTTGTCAGCGGGACGATCCCCGGCAGGGTTAGTTCGAATACAGCCACAGGCGGCAACTTCGAGGTCTGCAATTAGGGTGTCACAGGCAATCGCCCGTAAAAGGCTCGGCGTTTCATGATCGTCTTGCGATCTCTTTCACTGTTGATTTTCGGTCTTTGGCTGGGGTGCGGATCGGCCCAGGCCGACAAGCGCGTTGCGCTCGTCATCGGCAATTCCGCCTATAAGAACGCGCCGCGGCTCGCCAACCCGGTGAATGACGCCGGGCTTGTAGGCAGCATGTTCAGGAACGCAGGCTTCGATACGGTCGAGGTCAGGCTGGATCTCAACGCCAGCGAAATGCGGCGATCGTTGCGCGAGTTCGCGGCCAGGACGCGCGATGCCGACATGGCGGTGATCTACTATGCCGGCCATGGCATCGAGCTGGACGGCAGCAACTATCTCGTTCCGACCGATGCCATGCTGGAAACCGATGGCGACGTCCTCGACGAGACGGTCGCGCTGGATCGCGCGCTGTATGCGGTCGAACCGGCCAAGCAGCTTCGTCTGGTCATTCTCGACGCGTGCCGCGACAACCCGTTCGCCAAGACGATGAAGCGCACGCTGGCCTCGCGCGCGATTGGCGGCGGGCTTGCCAAGGTCGAGCCGACCAGTCCGAACACGATGATCGCCTTTGCGGCCAAGGCGGGATCGACGGCGTCGGACGGCGACTCCCGCAACAGCCCGTTCGCGGTCGCGCTGACCGATCATCTCCCGAAGCCCGGGCTCGACTTGCGCAAGGCATTCGGTTTTGTCCGTGACGACGTCTTGAAGAAGACCGGCAACAAGCAGGAGCCGTATGTCTATGGCTCCCTGGGCGGCAGCGACGTGCCGCTGGTGCCGCTGAGGCCAGTCGCCGCAGCAGGTCCGCAGGCGAACCCGCAGGACAGTGTGCGCAAGGACTACGAGCTGGCGCTTCAGGCCGGCCTGCGCGAAGCCTGGGAAGCATTCCTCCAGACCTATCCGGACGGCTTTTACGCCAACCTCGCTCGTGTGCAGTTGAAGAAGATTGCCGCCGAGGAGGATCGCACGGTGGCGACCGAGAAGGCGCGTCTGGCCGAACAGGAGAAGGCGAGGCTCGCGACCGAACGAGCCCAGAAGGCCGAGCAGGAGAAAGCCGCCGCAGCTGCCAAAGCCGCGGAAGAGGCGAGGATCGCGGCCGAGAAAGCCAAGCAGATCGAGCAGGCCAAGGCGGAGGCGGCCGAACGAGATCGCAAGGCGGCGGAAGCTGCCGCGGCCAAGTCGCTCGCGGAGAAGCGGGCGCTCGAGAAAGCGGCGACGGAGGCCGCAACGAAGCAGGCGGCGGACAAGCAGGCGGCTGATGCCGAAAGCAGGAAGGTCGCCGCGCTGTCGCCGCCGCCAAGCTCCCCGCCGCCCGGCGATCTCGCGAAATCCGTTCAGAGCGAGCTGCGCCGCGTCGGCTGTCTTTCGGCCGCCGCTGACGGCGATTGGAACGCCGCATCGCAACGCTCGCTGACGCTGTTCAACAAATATGCCGGCACCCAACTCGACGCGAAGCTTGCAAGCGTCGACGCGCTCGATGCGCTGAAGGCGAAGCCAGGACGCGTCTGTCCGCTCGTATGCAATTTCGGCTTCAAGGCCGACGGCGATCAATGCGCGAAGATCACCTGCCGCGCCGGCTATCACGTCGGCGATGACAATGAATGCGAGAAGGTGCCGGAGAAGAAGCCGGTGGTCACGCGCGAGGATTCGAAGAGGCGCGACCAGGACCGCAAGGAGGCGGAGTCCGCGGCTCCGAAGTCGCAGTCCTCCGGGCAGATGATCTGCAACAACGCCGGATGCAGACCGGTCGCAAAGGGCTGTCACCTCGGGCCGGTGCCCAATGCGAACGCCAGCGCCAAGATCACCGGCGAGGTCTGCAACTGAGGGCCAGGCAGCGGTGATGTCCGGCCGGACCAGACACGTCTGCGGTTGAGGTGAGGGCAGGCGACACGAGGCTTGCGTGCCCCGCCGCAAGCGAGCATCATTCCCAAAAAAATGGGGAAAACCGATGCTTGAGCTCTCGCGCCGCAGTCACCTTCAGCAATTGTCGGCCGTGCTCGGATCCGCCGCGCTGCCTGGGTGGTCGAGATGCGCTAGGGCTTCGGAGGCAGACATTCCCTCCGAGGGCATCGGCAAGGGCATCAAGCACATCTCCTACAGCGACATCGGCGGACGGCCCGACAGTGTGCAGGTGATGTTCAACCGGCAGCATGTCTATGTCGGACATATGTTCAGCGACGGCGTGACGGTCCTGGACGCATCCGATCCGCGTGCGCTGAAGCCGGTCAATTTCTTCACCGCGGGACAATACACTCGCACCCACCATTTACAGGTGGCGGAAGACCTGCTGCTGCTTGCAAACGGCGCCAACATCGTCGCGATGCAGTCCTACGACAATATGCGCGGCTATTTCGAGAACACGCTGGTCGACAGCATCACCAAGGCCAAGAAATTCCGCTGTGGGCTGTCGATCCACGACATATCGAAACCGAACGAGATGCGCGAAATCGCATTCCTCGAAATGCCCGGCTTCGGCATCAATCGGCTGTGGTGGCCGGGCGGCCGCTATGCCTATGTATCGGCGCATCTCGACGGGTTCACCGACCACATCCTTTGCGTGGTCGATCTCAAGACCATCACCAAGCCGGAGATCGTCGCGAAATGGTGGCTGCCGGGCATGAACCGTGCGGCCGGCGAGCCGGCAACGCCGAAGGGCAAGCGCTTTGCGCTCCATCACATGATCACGGCGGGTGATCGCGGCTATGCTGCCTGGCGCGATGGCGGCTTCACCATTCACGACATCGGCGATCCCGTGAATCCAAAGCTGCTGTCCCACATCAACTGGTCGCCGCCCTTCGCCGGCGGGACGCATACGCCGCTGCCGCTGCCCAAGCGACAGCTCGCAATCGTCGCCGACGAAGCGAACGCGGACAATTGCGCCAAGGGGCTGTTCCATACATTCGTTCTCGACGTGCGCGCGCCGGCAAATCCGGTGCCGATCGCGACCCTGCCGACCCCGCGCGACCGCGATTTCTGCACGAACGGCACCTTCGGTCCGCATAATCTGCACGAGAACCGCCCGGGCTCGTTCCAGAGCGAGGAGACGATCTTCGCAACCTACAACAATGCCGGCGTCAGGGTGTTCGACGTCAGGGACGCCTTCGCACCGAAGGAGATCGCGTATTGGGTGCCGCCGACACCGAAAAAGCTCATCGATCCGCGCCCGAACGTCGCGCTCGCGGCCAAAACCTGCGACGCCTATGTCCGGCCTGACGGGCTGATGTTCGTCTCCGACTGGAACGCCGGCATGCACGTGCTGCAATATCAGGGATGAGCGGTGTTGTAGGGTGGGCAAAGGCGCGAAGCGCCGTGCCCACCATTTGCAGCGGAGAAGTTTGTGGTGGGCACCCTTTCGCTTTGCCCACCCGGCGAGACCTGCACTAACCCGCCGGCATCCGCGTCTCTACCAGGCGCGCCCAATACGACGCGCCGTGGCCGAGGATGTTGTCGTTGAAGACGTAGGCCGGGTGGTGGCACTCGTTGCCGTCGCCCATGCCGACCAGGATCATCGCGCCGGGGCGCGCTTCCAGCATGAAGGAGAAGTCTTCGGCGCCCATCATGGGAATGAACTTGTCGTTGACGCGCTCGGCACCGACGATGTCGCGGGCGACGTCGGCGGCAAGGCCGGCCTCGCGCGCATGGTTCATCGTCACCGGATACATCCGCATGTACTTCGTTTCGGCCGAGCCGCCATAGGCGCGGGCGACGCTCTCGGCGACCTCGCCGATGCGGCGCTCGACGAGATCGCGCACTTCAGGATCGAGCGTGCGCACGGTGCCGCCGAGCTCGGCGACCTCCGGAATGATGTTGAAGGCGGTTCCGGAGTGGAATTGCGTGATCGAGATGACGGCCGATTTGAGCGGATCGACGTTGCGCGCGACGATCGATTGCAGCGCGTTGACGATCTGAGCGCCGATCAGCACGCTGTCGATGGACTTGTGCGGACCCGCGCCGGCATGGCCGCCCTTGCCGTGCACCGTGATCTGGATGTTGTCGGAGGAGGCGAGCATCGCGCCGGGTGTGGTCGCGAAATGGCCTTCGGGCAGGCCCGGCATGTTGTGCATGCCATAGACCTCCTGGATATTCCAACGCGTCATCAGCCCGTCCTCGACCATGGCTTTGCCGCCGCCGCCGCCTTCTTCCGCGGGCTGAAAGATCACCACGGCCGTGCCGTCGAAATTGCGCGTCTCGGCGAGGTATTTGGCGGCGCCGAGCAGCATCGCGGTGTGGCCGTCATGGCCGCAAGCGTGCATCTTGCCGGGGACCTTGGAGGCATAGGGTACGCCCGACGTCTCCATGATCGGCAGCGCATCCATGTCGGCGCGCAGGCCAATGGTCTTGCCCGAGGCGGACTTGCGGCCGCGGATCACGCCGACGACGCCGGTGCGGCCGATGCCCGTCACCACCTCGTCGCAGCCGAACTCGCGCAAGCGGTCGGCGACGATGCCGGCGGTGCGGTGGACGTCGTATTGCAGCTCCGGATTCTCGTGGAAGTCATGGCGCCAGGCGGCCATTTCGTCGGAGAGGGCGGCAACGCGGTTGACGATGGGCATGAGGGAGGTCCGCCTTGATTTGTAGCCCGGATGAGCGAAGCGAAATCCGGGATTTTTTGTGGGAAAAGTCCCGGGTGTCGCTGCGCTCACCCGGGCTACGAATGACGCTCAGCTTTCGCCGAACACGCGCTTGAAGATCGTGTCGACGTGCTTGAAGTGATAGCCGAGGTCGAACTGCTCGTCGATTTCGGCGTCGGTGAGATACTTCTTCACTTCAGCGTCCTTCTTCAGGAGCTGGAGGAAGTCGCCCTCGCCGCGCCAGACCGGCATGGCGTTGCGCTGCACGAGCTTGTAGGCGTCCTCGCGGCTTGCGCCCTTCTGCGTCAGCGCCAGCAGAACGCGCTGCGAATGCACGAGGCCGCCGAGGCGGTCGAGGTTCTTCTGCATGTTGGCGGGGTACACCAGCAGCTTGTCGATCAGGCCGGCGAGGCGGACCAGCGCGAAGTCCAGCGTCACGGTCGCGTCGGGGCCCATCATGCGTTCGGCAGAGGAGTGCGAGATATCGCGCTCGTGCCAGAGCACGACGTTCTCCAGCGCCGGGGTCACATAGGCGCGCACCATGCGCGACAGCCCGGTGAGGTTTTCCGAGAGCACCGGATTGCGCTTGTGCGGCATCGCGGACGAACCCTTCTGCCCTTCGGAGAAGAACTCCTCGGCTTCCAGCACTTCGGTGCGCTGCATGTGGCGGATCTCCACCGCGAAACGCTCGACCGAGGAAGCGATCACACCGAGCGTCGAGAAATACATCGCGTGGCGGTCGCGGGGGATGACCTGCGTCGAGATCGGCTCGGGGACGAGGCCCATGGCATTGGCAACATGCTGTTCGACGCGCGGGTCGATCTGGGCAAAAGTGCCGACCGCACCAGAGATGGCGCAGGTGGCGACTTCCTTCCGCGCCGCGATCAGGCGCTCCCTGGCGCGCGAGAATTCGGCATAGGCATAAGCGAGCTTGAGGCCGAAGGTCACGGGTTCGGCATGGATGCCGTGGCTGCGGCCGATGGTCGGCGTCATCTTGTGCTCGAGGGCGCGCTTCTTCAGCGCCGCCAGCACCTTGTCGAGGTCGGCGAGCAGCAGGTCGGCGGCGCGAGTGAGCTGGACGTTGAGGCAGGTGTCGAGCACGTCGGAGGAGGTCATGCCCTGATGGACGAAGCGCGCTTCGGGGCCGACGATCTCGGCGAGGTGGGTGAGGAAGGCGATGACGTCGTGCTTGGTCTCGCGCTCGATCTCGTCGATGCGGGCGACGTCGAAAGTGGCGTCCTTGGCCTTGGCCCAGACCGTTTTGGCGGCCTCCTTGGGAATCGTGCCGAGCTCGGCAAGGGCGTCCGCCGCATGCGCCTCGATCTCGAACCAGATCTTGAACCGGGTCTGCGGCTCCCAGATCGAGGCCATTTCCGGGCGGGTATAGCGGGGGATCATTGGACTGCTCCAGGAAGGTGGGCGGGCGACCCAGAAGGGGCGACCTGCCAAAATGCTTTTTACGCCGTGACTTAGCAGAGCGGGGAGAGCGAAACAAACGGCACCGGCAACGTAGCGGGGGATGATTGGGCTGGGTGGGGGCATCGGCCGGCCGCGGCGCGCGATGAGCGGAACGTGCCCCGGGGCCGCAGATATTAACTGTCAATCACGGATCATTGACTGACAGATATTGAAATCTGTCAGCGAGACGTGTATATCCGTTCTCGGACGCTCCAATTGGGCGTCTGGCGGCATCCCGGGAGCCCGACGTCCCAAGCAGATGGGGGATTGAGGGTCGCAATTGAACAACAGGGACCGCCAATTGATTGGAGACTTACGACAATGACGACCGAAATCATCAATTTGACCGGGACGATTGGGCACTGGCTCAATTTACTGGTGGCGCGCCAGATCGCGGCGCAGGCTGCAAAACTGCCTCATTAAGGCGAGAGCTTTCCGAAACGACCGGCACGGGCGCTTCGGAAGCAGCTCTGTCGCCGGGTAACTGAGCCCTCAACGGGAACATGGTGCTGGCATGAACGAAGCCGTTATCTTGACGCCGGAGCGGATCCTCGAAGTCACCGAGGACGTGCTGCGGCGTTACGGACTGGCCAAAGCCACCGTGGTCGACGTTGCCCGTGCGCTCGATGTGAGCCATGGCAGCGTCTATCGCCATTTCCCGAGCAAGGCTTCGCTGCGCGAAGCGGTTGCCAAACGCTGGCTTGACCGCATCGACGCGCCGCTGCTGGCGATTGCCAAGGAGCAGGGCCCGGCGCCTGACAGGCTCGACCGCTGGCTGCGCACGCTGTTCGCCGCCAAACGTTCGCGTGTGCTCGACGACCCCGAGATGTTCGACACTTATCTGACCCTGGCGCGCGAAGCCTGCGCGGCCGTCAAATGTCACAAGGACACCATGATCGACCAGATCGCGGCAATCCTGTCCGACGGCGTGACGCAGGGCGTGTTCGCCGTCGATGACGTCAAGACCACCGCGCGTGCGATCTTCGATGCCACAGTCCGCTTTCACCATCCGGCCCATGCCGACGAGTGGAAGGATGCCGATCTCTCGGCGCGTGTCGATGCGACGCTGGCGCTGGTATTGCGCGGGCTGAAGGCGTAGGCCGAATACTCCACGCGCTGTTCCAAAGCCGTTCGATCGTCCGCATGGGCGGCGCTTTTATCCGTCGACCTTGTGGGCGAGGGCACCATCGCGAAGCGAACGCGGATGGTGGGACTTTTTCCGCGCACGAAGAGCGGTACCCGCCAATGGCACGACCGGCGGGCTTTCCGGATACGCATTGACTTCAATTTCGACGAGGTCCTTCGCCCGCTTTCGAAGCCTGTAGAATGCAAGCTCCTGTTCGAGCATGGGGCAGTGGAATCGAATGGTTGCTGTGTCTGGCAAGCGGCAGAGTTCATCGATGAGCTCGCCGACAGTGATGAGCGCGGGATAGGTAGCTTCGCGGATAGCCTTACTCATGGCGGAACTCCTTCACTGCGGTACTAACTGGAGTTCGATGGCCTCCGTTCCAATCCGCATCGCAAGGCGGTCGAAATATACCTGGGAGACGCCCGCATGCGGAGGATGGCTCCGTGCGCCTGCCTCCAGGGAGGGGCAAACATCTAGATCTTCGTCAGTCCACAATTGGCTGCCAGCCGCACCAGCTGCGCATCCGTGCGCGCGCCGGTCTTGGTCTTGATCAGATAGTGATAGTTCTGCACCGTCTTGACGCTGAGATTGAGATGCGCAGCGATCTGTTCGGTCGTGGCACCGCCGGCGAACTGGCGCAGGATCTCGATCTCGCGTTCTCCCAATTGATCCAGCGCCGAGCCCGCCGACAGACTGTCCTCGGCCAAGATGTGCGCGATGTCGTCGCTCATGGCGCGCTCGCCGCGGGCAACGCTGCGGATCGCGGACACGACCGCGGACGGCTCGCTACTCTTGGTGACGAAGCCGCTGGCGCCGGCGCTGAAGGCTGCCTTCACCAGAACGGCTTCGTTGTGCATGGTAAAGACGAGGATGCGCGCCCGCGGACTGCGCGCGCGGATGTTGCGGATGGCTTCCAGTCCGCTCGCGCCGGGCATCGAGATATCAAGCACGACGACATCAGGATCGCTCGCCTTGAAGGCGCTGTAGGCATCCGCAGCGTTGTCGGCTTCCGCCACGACATGCAGATCACCCTGGCTTTCCAGCACGCGCCGATAGCCTTGCCGCACGATCGGATGGTCGTCGACCAGCAGCACGGAAATGCCCGTTGCCGTAATCTCGTTCATGCCGGCCTCATGCGGCGAGCGGGATGGTGGCGGCGACGCTGAGTCCGCCTCGGGCGGGCAGGATCGAGAATGATCCACCGGCCGCTGCGACGCGCTCGCAGATGCCGGTGAGGCCGAAGCCGGCCGACTGCTTGACGCGTGCCGCGTCGCCGCCGCCATCGTCGTCGACACGGATCAGCAATGCATCGTCGTCGCCCGCGCGCCGTTCCACGCTGAGCGAAATCTCGCGTGCCGCGCCGTGGCGCAACGCGTTGGTCAGGCATTCCTGCGCGACGCGATAGGCCGTGATAGCGGCCGGGCCGCTGATGTCGGTGAGGTCGCCCTTGAGATCGAGCTGGATCGTCGGCCGCGCCGAGCTCTGCGAGCGCCAGCTATCCACCAAATTCACGAGGCTCGCCTCCAGCCCAAGCTCGGCGGGCAGAGGATTGCGCAGGCGCTTCAGCGCGTCGCGCAGCGAGGCCATCAGATGATGCGTGGCCTGCGAGATCATCCGCGCGTCCTGCACGATGTCGTCGCGCTTATCTGCCTTCGTGCTCGCCGTTTCGATGGTGTTGGCGAAGGCGAGGATGGCCGAGAGATTTTGTCCGAACTCGTCGTGCAGCTCGCGGGCGAGCGCGCAGCGTTCGTCGTCGCGGATCTCGATCAGGCGCCGCGTCAGCGCCGCGCGCTGTTCGGTCGCCTCCTCCAGCCGGCCGCCGAGCTCGCCGACGGCGCTGCCGATCATCGCCAGCTCCATCGAGCGGAAGCGCGGCAGTTTCGTGCGATAATGGCCGCGGGCCATGCGCTGCAAGGCCGTGACGATCGTGCGCGCCGGCGCCAGCGCATGCGCGATCGCGAGCGAGGCCAGCAGCGCGATCGCCGCCGCCATCAAAAGCGCGACGTCGATCACGTTGAGGATGTACTCCCAGGCGAGCGAAATGGCGGCCGTTTCATCCGGCGTCGCGACCACCGTTCCGGCGGTCGCCGCGCGGGGACTGACGGGCCGTATCACTTCGGCATGGCTGCCGAGGAAGGTCGGCACGATCGACGCGAACCAGCGCGGCGGCGTCTTGCCCAGCCCCTCGCTCTGGCCGCAGAGCGGCTTTTCGAATGCGATGGCCGGTTGGAATTCGACGCAGACGCCGGGCGAGATCAGCTTCATCGTCTCCAGCGTGCGCCACTCCGGAACCGGCAGAAGCTGCTCGCGTGTTCTGCTGCTACGCAACAGGAATTCGTGCCAATACAGGGCCTGAAGCGCCTGGGCGACCCGCTGCGCCGAGGCCGCAGTTGCCCGGTCGACGCTGCGATAGGCGTCGAACGTGGCCCAGATCGTCGCCGCCCCAAGGCAGAGCGCGACGATGAGAAACAGACGGGCGACAAGCTGAAGCACAAGGCGCATGCGATCACCCCAAAGTTTGCTAAGGTCAGCCTAACAACGCCGCCGCGCCTTGCCAATTGCGAGGCACGGCAAGATGGCAGCTCGGGCAAATTTCCCAAGCCGGATTGGGCATGGCTCTTTGGACGGGGGGCGGCGGCTTTGATCTAATGGGCGGAATTCACGGCCAGGAGCGGTGCAGCATGAGTTCGATGACGATTGGGCCAATCGCGGGGCCTGCTGCCGACCCATCCGAGCGCAGTGCGCTCCTGTTCTGGATGATCTTCACCGGGCTTTCGATCTTCGCCGTCGTGCTGCTGTGGCGGTTCGGCCTGATCCGCCTGATGCTGACCTCAGATCGGACCTACATTTCCAGCGTGATCGCGCTGCTCTATGTCCTCACCTGCGGTCACTGCTTCCTGCGCACGCGGGCCATTGCCCGCGAGGGCGCGGCGGCAAGGCGCTGCCGCGCGGTGCTTGCGGCCCCCGAGGGCGGCAGGGCGCTCGACGTCGGCGCTGCCGCGCTGCCGCGCGGGCTGGTGCGGGACCACATTGAGAGCCTCGTGACCAAGGCCGCGGCGCAGGACTACCGCCCCGTCGACCAGACGCTATTGCTGCGAACGCTCGCCGACCGGCTGCGCGGCTCCAACGGCTTCGGGGCCTTCGTCTCGGATACGCTGATGAAGCTCGGCCTGCTCGGCACCATCGTCGGCTTCATCATCATGCTGGCGCCGATCGCGGGACTGGATGCCGCCGACAAGGTCGCGATGCGATCATCGATGGGACTAATGAGCGACGGCATGGCGGTCGCGATGTACACGACGCTGGCGGGCCTCGTCGGTTCGATCCTGGTCCGCATCCAGTATTACATGCTGGATGCCGCGACCCAGAAGGTGTTCTCGGATGCGGTGGTGCTGACCGAGACCTATGTGACGCCGGTGCTGGAACGTAAGGGCGCTGGAATCGCGACATGATGGATGATTTCGGTCTCTATCCGCGCGAGGAGCCGTTCGATCCCTTGGGCGTGATGCTGTTCAAGGCGCTCCAGGTGATCGCTTTCCTGTTCTTCCTCGCGCTGCTCGCGGTCTCGCCGGACGCCAAGGACGGCAAGATCGACTCCAAGGCCGAGTTCATGATCACGCTGGACTGGCCCGACAGCCATCCCGACGATCTCGACCTGTTCGTGCAGGATCCCGTGGGCAATATCGCCTGGTATCGCCACCGCGAGGCCGGCTTCCTCACGCTTGACCGCGACGATCGCGGCGGAGCCAACGACTTCATCATGGTCAACGGCAAAAAGATTGCCTCGCCGATCCGCGAAGAGATCGTCACGGTGCGGGGCATCGTTCCCGGCGAATACACCGTCAATGTCTCACATTTCGTGGCTACGACCGGCGAGCCTGTGACGGCCAATGTGAAGGTGCAAAAACTCAATCCGACGGCGCAGGTGATCTTCGATAACAAGTTCACGGTCGATCACACCGGCGACGAGAAGACCGCGGTGCGGTTCCGGCTCGACGCCGAAGGCAAGGTCGTCAATGTGGACCAGCGGCCGAAATCGCTGCTGGAGACCTTTCGCAGCGGCTGGCGCAACGGCGCCGATCTCGACCCGAGCACCGGCGTGAGCAAGAACGCTGTGAGGGTGCGCCGTGACTAGCCTGCAAACGGTCATCCTCACGCTATCGATAGCCTACGCCGTCATCGGTGCGCTGCTGCTGGTCGTTCTGGTCTATGCGCGGCTGCATTGGTCGTTCAAGGCGGTCGCGGTGGTCGTGACCAGTGCGTTCTATGTCGTCAGCTTCACCGAGATGCGCGGGCTGCTCGGCTGGGCCAGCGCCGATCGGCTGCCGGCCTCGTTCAAGCTGCTGAAGGCCCGCATCGTCGAGCCGCATTCGCTGGAGGGCGATCCCGGCTCGATCTATCTCTGGGTCGAGCAGCTCGACGAGGACAATCGGCCGAGTGGCATCCCGCGCGCCTTTCGTGTGCCCTACAATGACAGGCTGGCCGACAAGACCCATGCGGCGGAGAACGAGATCGCGCTGGGACATCCGCAAGGCGGCCGGGCCGCCGATTTCGGCGGCGGCGATGGCAGCCTCATCGACATGGTCCGGGAATATGTGACGCCCAAGACCATCATGGAGACGAGCGGAGGCGATTCCTCGACCGGCGAATTCCTGGCACCACCGGCCGGCGCGCAGGGCGCCGTGTTCACGCCGTTGCCGCCGCCCCGGATGCCGCCGAAGGACGAGCAATAGGCTCTTCACCATCGCGACAGGGCAGTGCTGGCAAACCGCGCGCCGCTGGCGCATGTTCTTGACCTCCCTCAATTTAGCCTTATCGGCTCCCAATAAGGTTCGAGGGTGGAGGGTGCGTGCTTCTCGCTGTCTTCTCGGATATCCACGGCAACCGGCAGGCGTTCGAGGCGTGCCTGAAAGTCGCGCGGGCGCGTGGCGCCGAGCGCTTCATCCTGCTTGGCGACTTCGTCGGCTATGGCGCCGATCCGGAATGGGTGGTGGATACCGCGATGGAGCTGGTTGTCCAAGGCGCCGTCGCCGTGCGCGGCAATCATGACCAGGCGGTGAATTCCTCGGCCGAGACCATGAATGCCGAGGCGCAAATCGCGATCGAATGGACCCGCGGCCGGCTCGACACCGCGCAGCGGCGGTTCCTGGCGGAATTGCCGATGCTGGTGGAGGACGGCGATCGCCTGTTCGTGCATTCGGAAGCCTCCAGCCCCCGAAGCTGGCACTATGTCCGATCGACCGCCGACGCAGCCAAGAGCCTGATCGCGACGCCGGCTCATGTCACGTTCTGCGGCCACATCCACCGCCCGGCGATCTATTCGATGTCGGTGACGGCGAAGATGTCGGGACTCGTGCCCAAGACTGACGTCTCCGTACCGCTGCTGCGCGGCCGGCAATGGATTGCGGTGCTCGGCTCGGTCGGCCAGCCGCGCGATGGCGATCCATCCGCGGCTTTCGCGCTGTTCGACACGGTCTCGTGCCAGATCACCTATTGCCGCGCGCCCTACGACGTCGAGACGGCCGCGAACCGGATCCGCGAGAACGGCCTGCCGCATTGGCTCGCCGACCGACTGTCGCAGGGGCGTTAGAGGCCGATGCCGAAACCCCTCGTCAAATCAGGCGCAGAGATCGACGGCTACACGATTGGCGAATGCGTCCATGCCGGCGGAATGGCGACGCTGTGGACCGTCACCCGTCCCGGCCTCGACGTGCCGCTGCTGATGAAAATTCCGCGGGTGTCGGAGGGCGAGGACCCCGCGGCGATCGTCTCCTTCGAGATGGAGATGATGATCCTGCCGCGGCTTGCGGGTCCGCACGTGCCCTCCTGTTTCGGCACCGGCGATTTCGCCCACCAGGCCTATGTCGTGATCGAGCGCATCTCCGGGACCACGCTCTACAAGCGGTTGCCCGACCTACCGCTGCCGTATGACGAGGCGCGGCAGCTCGTCGCCAGGATCGCAACGGGGCTTGCTGATTTGCACCGGCAGAACGTGATCCATCACGACATCAAGCCGAGCAGCATCATGTTCCGCGAGAGCGGCGAGGCGGTGTTGATCGACTATGGCCTGTCGCATCACAACCATCTGCCGGACCTGTTGCAGGAGGAATTCCGCCTGCCTTACGGCACCGCGCCCTATATGGCGCCAGAACGGTTGTCAGGGGTGCGCGACGATCCGCGCAGCGATCTGTTTTCGCTGGGCGTGCTGCTCTATTTCTTCACGACCGGCGAGCGGCCGTTCGGCGAGGGCGAGACACTGCGTGCGATGCGGCGCCGGCTTTGGCGCGATCCGCACCCGCCGCGCGGCTTGCGCGCTGATTATCCGCCCTGGCTCCAGGAGGTGGTGCTGCGGTGCCTCGAGATCGAACCGGTGCGGCGCTATCCGACGGCGTCGCAGCTCGCCTTCGATCTGACCCATCCGGACCAGATCAGGCTCACCACACGCTCGGAGCGGATGAAGCGCGACCCGTTAAGCGTCGCTTGGCGGCGCCGCTTCAACCAGGGCGTCATGCAGCCGCGCGCGAAATCGGATGTCGCAGCCCAGATCGCATCAAGCCCGATCCTCGCGGTCGCGCTCGACACGGTGGAAGGCGCCCCCGAGCTGAACGAAGCGTTGCGCGTCACCACCGAGCGTATTCTCGCCACGCTGCCGTCGGCGCGGCTCGCCTGTCTCAACGTGCTGAGGCTCAACCGCATCGCGATTGACAGGACGCTGGATGAGCAGGGCTCCAACAAGCATATCGACCGGTTGGTGGCGCTCAGACACTGGGCCACGCCGCTCAAGCTCGATGAGAGCCGGCTCTCGGCTCACGTGCTGGAAGCCGTCGATCCCGCGGCGGCCATCCTGGAGTTTTGCGAGGTCAACCACGTCGACCACGTCATCATCGGCGCGCGGCAGGGCTCGTTCAGGCGCACGCTGCTCGGCAGCGTCTCGGCCAAGGTGGCCTCGGAAGCGGCCTGCACCGTCACTGTGGTACGGCCGCCGCGAATGGCTGCGGATGCGGGCGAGGAGGCCGGATAGGGCCGCGCTCTGGATCCTGGAGGCTCAGGCCGCGTGAGCGGTGTGGACGGAGCGCTTGCGACGGATCGGCCAGGAGAATTGCGGGCCGGGCTCGCAGTGATCCGCGCTGCCGCCGAAGAACTGGATGATCTCGCGGCACGGCTCGCAGTTGAACAGGTTACGCGACGCGGATGCCTTGGTCATTTCCTTGAGGCAGTTCGGGCAATGCGGCTTCATGAGCTTGGTCCAGAAAAGAATTCAATGCCGGCGCGGTGACCGGAGCGGGTGATCCAGGTCCATCTCGGGCCCGGTGTCGTCGCGCATCTCGCCTTCGGTGCGTTCGAGCCGACCGAAGAAAAAATCGAGGTCAGGATGTGGGCGCCGCGGGATGCGGCACCGGCGCTTCGGCTGACGTTTCACGAGCGCGATCTGCATGGGGTCAGGCCCGATACCAGTCGCGACGAGCGATGCGGGCCGAGCGTACCGAGACCTTCACCGGTCCGGCCGATGGACCAAACACAACAAACGCACAAAAACCAAGCCACAACGCCACGCCAGTCCAGACCAGGGTCGTCGTCATGATGTGCTCCCGCGAAAACAGGCAAGAATCACTTGCGGTGATTTGCGCGAATCAGGGAAGCCCGGAGGAGTACGGATCAAGTTGCAAATTTAGGCATTACGCGCCGCAACACCCGTAGAGGCCGCACGTCTGCGGAGTCGAGCGGGCCCTCAGATCGCCTCGCCGCGTGCACCCGCGGCGGCGTTGCGGATTGCGGCGATGTTGGTCTTATAGGCGTCCTGCGTGCCGCCCCTGAACACGGACGTGCCGGCGACGAAGGCGTTGGCCCCGGCCGCAGCCAGGGGACCTGCGACGTCGGGCCCGACGCCGCCATCGACCTCGATATCGATCGGCCGGCCCGCTGTCATGGCGCGGATGTCGCGGATCTTGCCGATCGCGGAGGGGATGAAGGCCTGGCCGCCGAAGCCGGGATTGACCGACATCACCAGCACGAGGTCGACCAGGTCCAGGACGTATTCGAGGGCACTGATCGGCGTGCCCGGATTGAGCGAAACGCCGGCCTTCTTGCCGAGTGCGCGGATCGCCTGAAGCGAGCGGTGCAGATGGGGACCGGCCTCGGCATGCACGGTGATGTGGTCGCAGCCGGCTTTCGCGAAGGCCTCGAGATAGGGGTCACAGGGCGAGATCATCAGATGCGCGTCGAAGATCTTCTTGGTGTGCGGGCGCATCGCCTTAATGACGTCGGGGCCATACGAGATGTTGGGAACGAAGTGCCCGTCCATGACGTCGAGATGGATCCAGTCGGCTCCAGCGGCGTCCACGGCGCGCACCTCCTCGCCGAGCCTGGAGAAATCCGAGGCCAGGATCGAGGGCGCGATTGCCAGGGGGCGGGGAGCGAAGGCTTGGGTCATGGCGGTTTCCCGTGGCGGCCGTAGAAGATGGACTCGCCTAACATGGGCCTCTCAGCCGGGCAATGCAGGGGCGGCGTGCTTCCTGTGGGCGGAAATTTCTGCCGCGACCGGCATGAATTGCCGGTGTTCCGGGCCGTGCAAAGTGCGGTGAAAGCGGATTTCATTGAGCTTTTTGCGCTGGCACGGCGCTTGCTGACTTCACCTGAACAGAACATTGGCCGCGGCATGCCGCATTGGTTGGAGTTGTGCAATGTTGTTTGCTCTTGGGGCCGTATCGAGCGCACTCGACGCGATCCAGTCGCTGACGAATTCGAAATCGTCCTCGTCGACGCAGAAGACGGGATCCTCGCAAAAGCCCGCGACCAATCCGTTCGCGATCGAGAGCGGCAGCAACAGCACGACCGGCGCGGCCTCGTCGGTCAATGCGGGCAAGACCCCGCAGATCTCGCCGGAGACGATGAACGCGCTGTTCGCTGCGCAGAGCCAATCCTCGGACAGCACCGGCAGCGCCGCCAGCTCGACCTCGTCGAGTTCGACGTCCTCCTCCTCGACGCGCCGCGACGCCGCCTTGAAGGATCTGTTCTCGCAGATCGATGGGGACGGCGACGGCAAGATCACCAAGTCGGAATTCGAGAATGCGCTCGGCGCCGGCGGCACCAATCTCGCGCAGGCCGACGACGTTTTCTCGAAGCTGGATTCGAATACCGACGGCAGCGTCAGCCTCGACGAGATGTCGAAGGCGCTGAAGGGCGGCCATCACGGTCACCATCACGCGCAAGGCGCGGGCGATGCCTCCGGCAGCGGTTCGGGTTCCTCCTCGCGGTCCAGCGGCGGCTCGACCTCGACCTCGACGACCGGCGCCGACGGTTCGACCACCACCACTGTCACCTATGCCGACGGCTTCAAGATGTCGACGACGGTCCCGGGCGCCTCCAGCTCCCGTAATTCGGCGTACGATCTGTTCGCGCAGTTGATGCAGCGGCAGGGCGGGCAGGGACAAGGCGCCTCAGCGGCTGTCGGTTCATCGATGTCGATGAGCGTGTAACCTTGCTCACGGCTAGCCTGCATATTCGTGCGTGATGTCACGATAGACATACCGATCACGGATTTCGCGGTTGAAGAACGTACCCTTTGAGCGCACATTCTTGAGCGCGGCGGCGACCTCGGGCGGAACGTCCGCGTAGACATAGACGCGTCCGCTGACGAAAGTCACCGTCAGCTCGCGCCTATCGGGGGCGTAGCGGAAAAAGCGGATCACGGAAGACGGCATGGCGGTGCACCTTGTCGGCCAGGGTAACGCCGTGTCAGCCGTTTCGTTTCTATCCGAACCGGTCCTTCCACGCCGGCATTGCGCCGGCAAAGGGCAGGGCCGTCGCATTGTAGACGCCGCGAGCGATGGCGCGTGCGACCACGTTGGCGGCGATCGTTCCGAGCTCGGTAAGGCCGACCAGCGGCTCGATCGGCTTCTCGCCCGTTGCGGCGGCGAACAGCACGTCGCCGTCGGTCGGGGCATGCACCGGATAGATCGCACGGGCGAACCCGGTATGCGCGATCATCGCAAGCCGCTTGGCCTGGGGTTTGGTCAGCGTGGCATCGGTGACAACGACGCCGATCGTGGTGTTCTCGCGCGCGTTCGCGGCGGGTCCGCCCTTGATGCGCATCGCCAGCATGTCCGGTGTGAACGTGGACGGCAGGCCGCGCCCGCCGAACTCGCCGTTCTCCTCGAAGGGCGCAGCCCAGAACCAAGGCCCTTCGCCAACGGTTGTGCTGCCGACCGCGTTGACGACCATGATCGCGGCGACCTTGATACCATTGGCCAGGACCGCGGAGGCCGACCCCAGTCCACCCTTGAAGGTCGCGGTGGTGGCACCGAGGCCGGCGCCGACGCTGCCCAGTGCGAAATCGTCGCTGGCGGCCAACGCTGCGGCGTAGCCGAGGTCGCGATAGGGCGCGAAGCGTCCCCAGGCCTTGTCGCCGCCGTTGAGCAAGTCGAAAACGATTGCGCCAGGCACGATCGGAATCACCGCCTCGCGAATCCGCAAGCCGCGGCCTTGTTCGGCGAGCCAGGCCTGGATGCCGCCGCCGGCGTCGATTCCAAAGGCGGAGCCGCCGGACAGCGCGATGGCGTCAACGCGATCGACGGTGCTGGCGAGGTCGAGCAACGCGTCTTCGCGCGTGCCGGGTCCGCCGCCGCGAACATCGATGGCCGCAACCGCGGGGGCGTCGAAGATGATCGCGGTCGTGCCAGTGGCGATTTTCGCATCCTCGGCATGGCCGACGCGGACGCCGGCGATATCGGTGAGAAGGTTTTTCAAGGCGGCTCCGCAGGCTGAAAGGCGCGCGCTTCAGCGATATCGCAGGGATGCCGCAGGCTCAACCCGCGAGCGCGGTCCTCAGCATCTTGGCGAGCTCGGACTTACGGTAGGGCTTTGCCAGCAGCAGCACGCCGGAATCGAGCCGCCCGTGATGGACGATGGCGTTCTCGGTGTAGCCCGAGGTGAACAGCGTCTTCAGGTCGGGGCGGCGGCGAGCCGCCTCGTCGGCGAGCTGGCGGCCGTTCATGTTGCCGGGCATGATGACGTCCGTGAATAGCAGGTCGATGTCCTTGTCGGCGTCGATGATGACGAGGGCCTCGGCCGCGTTGGCGGCTTCGAGGGCGGTATAGCCGAGGCTCTTGATCTGGGTCACGACATATTGGCGCACCAGCGCGTCGTCCTCGACGATCAGGATCTTCTCGTGGCCGCCGGTGACGGGCGCGTTCTGCAGCGCCTCGAATTCGGTCTCCTGCACGCCGCTCGAGCGCGGCAGGTAAATCTTCACGCTCGTGCCGTGGCCTTCCTCGCTGTAAATCTTGATGTGTCCGCCGGACTGCTTGACGAAGCCGAACACCATGCTGAGCCCGAGGCCGGTGCCCTTGCCGACCTCCTTCGTGGTGAAGAAGGGATCGAACACCCGGTCCATCAACTCCGGCGGGATTCCGGAGCCGGTATCGCTGACGGCGATCATGACGTAATTGCCGGCCACCACGTCGGGATTCATGCTGGCATAGCCGTCGTCGAGGAAGATGTTGCGCGTCTCCAGCACCAGCGTGCCGCCGTCGGGCATCGCATCGCGCGCGTTCAGCGCGAGGTTGAGGATCGCGGTGGAAAGCTGGCCCGGGTCGATCAGTGCCGGCCACGCATCCTCGGTGAGTTGCGGCATGATGGTGATCTGCTCGCCGAGCGTGGGATGCAGGAGCTTTGCGGCCTCGAGCGTCAATGCGTTGACGTCGATTTCGCGTGGTTGGAGCGGCTGCTTGCGGGCGAACGCGAGCAGATGCTTGGTCAGTTGCGCGCCGCGCTCGGCGGCGTCGTCGATCAGCTTGGTGATGGCGGCGAGCTCGGGACGGTCAGCGACCGCGTCCGCCAAAATTCCGATCGTGCCGGTGATGACGGTCAGCACATTGTTGAAGTCGTGCGCGACACCGCCGGTCAATTGACCAATCGAATCCATCTTCTGGACGTGCCTGAACTGCGCCTCGGCCGCCTGCTTCTCGGTGAGGTCGCGGCCGATGAAGAAATGGCGCTTGACCGGCTCGGACCAGGTGCCCATCCAGTTCAGCGTGACCTCGTGACCGTCGTAGTGGTAGTAGCGCGCCTCGAAGCTGCGCTTGACCGCGCCACGCCGCGCCGCGCGCATCTCGTCGCGCGTCTTCTGGAGGTCATCGGGATGAATGAACTCGGTGGCGCTGTGCCCGATCATGTCTTCCGGATTCAAGCCGAGAATGGTCTTCACGCTCGGGCTGACCTGGATGAAATTGCCAAAACCGTCGGTGACCAGGATCAGATCCTGTGAGGTCTCGAAGATCCGCTGCCGCTCCTCGACCTCGCGGCGCAGTTTTTCTCGTGCCTGCTTCTCTTCCGTGATGTCGTGGGCGATCTTGGAAGCGCCGATGATCTGTCCGTTGGCTGATTTCAGCGGAGAAACATTGAGGACGACGTCGACCCGCCGGCCGTCCTTTCGGATCCGGACCGTCTCGTGCTGTGCGATCGTTTCGTTGCCGCCGACCCGGTTCAGGATACCCCTGACCTCGGCCTTGCGGTCCTCCGGGACGATGATGTCGATCGGCTGCCCGATGGCCTCCGCGGCGGCATAGCCGAACAGATGTTCGGCGGCCTTGTTCCAGCCCGTGATGACACCGTCGAGCGTCTTCGTGATGATGGCATCATTGGCGGATTCGACGACGGCGCCGTACAGGGCAAGGCGCTTGCCATAATAGTCGCGATCCAATGCCGACTGCTGGCGCAGCCTGCCGACGAGACCCAGCGTATGCGCCTGAAGGCGGACATTTTCGATCAGGAGCACCGCGAGCACGAAGGTCGCCGCGCAGAGGCCGTAGACACGACCGGCGTAGAAGCCGAGATCGAAGCGCGCCACGTTGACGATCGCCGACAGCGCGATGTCGAACAGCCATGCGCACATCACCACCATGAGCCAGACATCGATGACCGAATGCGGACGGCGGAACCACAGCGAGACCAGCGCGGCGAAGCTCAAGGACCAGACAAAGGACACCACGCCGATCATGATCTGCGTGTAACCGCCATCGCGCAGCAGGACCGGAAGCAGGTCGTGCTGCGCAGTGACGATCCAGGTCAAGACGATCATGATCGTGACGACGCCGACCACGCTGGCGTAGATCGCCTTGCTTGCCGAGCCCGTGATCCGGGCGCCGCCGTCGGCCTCCTTCAGCCAGGCGTAGGCCAGCACGCAGAGCGGAAAGCCGCCGTGCCAGATCATGTAGAGCCAGACCGTGGTCTGCTGGTTGGCCCCCAGCAGCCCGGTGGGCGAAAAAAGTCCGGGGAAGGTGAGGGCATGGACCACGGCCGCGGCGGCTGTGAAAAGATAGCCCGTCGCGAGCACGAGCAGCGCGCTGGTCCTGAGCACCGCAAACTGCGACAACAGCAGGACGGCGGTGACAATGTCCGCGACCACAAGGGCGGATTGATAGCTGGCGACGAAGGCTGGCACGGGCAGTAGCGGGATACCCGCGAAGGGCACGGCCACTGCGAACAGGATCGACGAGACGCCCACGATCGCCAATGCTGCGGTGCGGTCCTTCGGGGTAGCCGGCAACGTCGAAAGGAATGTGCTTCGATCGGTCGTCGCAGACACGTGCAGCTCGCGCAGATCGGTTTTGAGCATCTTCGCCAATCTCATTTGGCCCAATCAATTTCTGCCCATGGTAGCGGGTTCTGGGCACGCATCATGACAAAACCCACTGCGACTCAACCGAAGGTTACAGTTTACTTAATTATGGGGGGAACGCGCACCGGGGATCGGGTAAGATGCGCTTTACTGGATGGTGCAATAATGCTCTCCCGCAGCTGCGGGTTCCAGGTTTGAACCAGGCATTTTGATTTCAGGATCCGGGAGTTGTTCCCTATGCCCCGCGTTCTCATCATCGACGACCAGAAGGACGTCCGTGCGATGGTCGCGATCGTGCTGCGCGTCAACCGTTATGAGGTCGTTGAGGCCGACAGCGGCGCAGCCGGGGTGAAAGCCTTCACCGAGGTCGGCTTCGACGCGGCAATCGTGGACATTTTCCTCGGCGATACCAGTGGCGTCGAGGTCATCACGACCCTGCGCGAGCTTGCACCGAGCCTCCCGGTCGTTGCCGTGTCGGGGATGACGGCGCTGGACTTCATGGAACAATCGCCCCACCTCGCCAGCGTGGTCTGCCTGCAAAAGCCGTTTCGGCCGAACGATCTTCTTGAAGCGCTGAGGAAGGCCCAAGGCGCGGTGGACGGCGCGATACAAGCAGCAGTCTGATCCTGACGCAGGAAGAAACGCCCCGGGCGAGCCGGGGCGCGATGATGATTGGAGGAGGCCTTCAGGCCCCGGCAAGCGTGCTTAGGTGCCGTTGCCGCTGATCGCGGCGTAGCCGCCCTTGGCGTCCCATTTGTAGACGACGTAGTCGAGCTGCTTGATATCGCCCTTGGAGTCATACTCGATCGGCCCGATCACGGTATCCCACTTGCCGGCCTTGATGGCTGCCATGACCTTCTTGGCGTCGGTGGTGCCGGCCTTCTTGGCCGCCTCCGACCAGACCTGCATCGCTGCGTAGGTGTAGAGCGTGTAGCCCTCGGGGTCGATGTTCTTGGCCTTGAAGGCTTCGACGATCTTCTTCGCCGTCGGCTTGTTGCGCGGATCGGGGCCGAAGGTGAACAGCGTGCCTTCGCCGGCCGGGCCGGTGATGGAGGCGTATTCCTTGTCGGCGAGTGCGTCGCCGGCCATCAGCACGGTCTTCAGGCCCTGGTCGCGCATCTGGCGCAGGAGAAGGCCGCTCTCTTGATGGTAGCCCCCGACATAGACGAGATCGATGTTGTCGCGCTTCAGCCGCGAGACGATCGCGTTGAAGTCCTTGTCGCCCTTGTTGTAGGACTCGTACATCTTCTCGGTGACGCCGGCCTTGTTGAGCGCCTTCTTGGTCTCGTCCGCAAGGCCCTTGCCGTAGGTGGTCTTGTCGTTGAGGATGGCGATGTTCTTGCCCTTGTAGTTCTTGGCGATGTACTGGGCGGCGACCAGGCCCTGCTGGTCGTCGCGGCCGCAGACGCGCGCCACGTTCCACAGTCCGCTATCGGTGAACTTCGGATTGGTGGAGGCGGGAGTAATCTGGAGCACGTTGCCGTCGGCATAGGCTTCCGACGCGGGGATCGACGAGGACGAGCAATAATGCCCGGCCACGAACGGAATTTTCGCGCCGGCGATCTTCTCGGCGATCGAGCGCGCCTGTTTCGGATCGCAGGCGTCGTCCTCGACGGACAACGCGAGCTTCTTGCCGTTGACACCGCCGGCGGCGTTGATGTCGGCTACGGCCATCTCGGCGCCGTTCTTCATCTGGCGGCCGAAGGCGGACTCGCCGCCGGTCATCGGACCTGCGACTGCGACGGTGACATCCTGCGCGAATGCCGCGCTCGACAGCGCGATCGATGCGCCGAATGCCAGACCGATGAGCTTCAGTGATTTCATGAGATACCTCGAGGGTGGTCGCCTGTGGAAGTTACCGGGCATGCCCGGTTCAAACCGGCGCCATTCTTGAATGAATTCGAGGAGAAGTCACCGGCAAAATACGGGCATTGGCAGAGATATCGCCAAATTCGGCCGCACGGGTTCGGCTTGGGCGGCCTCAGCCGTGCCGGCCGCCTTCCAGGTAGGCGGCGCGAATCTCGGGGCGCTGCAACAACTCGGCACCGGTCCCGGCCAGGGTGATCAGGCCATTGACCATGACATAGCCGCGATGGGCGAGCTTGAGCGCGTGGTTGGCGTTCTGCTCGACGATCAGCACGGTCAGGCCGTCCTGCCGGTTCAGAGTGCGGATCGCATCGAAAATCTGGCGCGCGATCAGCGGCGCCAGACCGAGCGAGGGCTCATCAAGCAGGAGCAGGCGAGGGCGGCTCATCAAAGCGCGGCCGATGGCCAGCATCTGCTGCTCGCCGCCAGACAGGGTTCCCCCGCGCTGGCCGTAGCGTTCCTTCAGCCGCGGAAACAGCGTGAACACGCGTTGTAGCGTCGCCTCGCGTTCGGCGTCAGTGCATTCGGTGGCGTCCGCCCCCATCTGGAGATTTTCCGCCACGCTCATGCGCGGGAAGATGCGGCGGCCCTCCGGCGATTGCGCGATGCGCAAATGCGCGATCTCGTGGGTGGGCACTTCGGTGATGTCGCGGCCTTCGTACAGGATCTGGCCGGCGCGGGCGCGGGGCTTGCCGAAGATCGTCATCATCAGCGTCGACTTGCCGGCACCGTTGGCGCCGATCAGCGCCACGATCTCGCCGGCATTGATCTCGAGGTCGACGCCCTTCAGCGCCTCGATCTTGCCGTAGGCGGCGCGAAGGCTGCGGATCGCGAGCAGGGCAGTGGGCGACGTCACGACCCGCTCTCCATCACGGCCGCCGCCTCTTCCTCATCGGTGCCGAGATAGGCGGCGATCACCTTCGGATCGTCGCGAACCTCGCGTGGGGAACCTTCCGCGATCTTCACACCGTGGTCCATCACCACGATCTGGTCGGAGATCTCCATCACCACAGACATGTCGTGCTCGATCAGCAGGATCGAGGTGCCGAGCTCGTTGCGGATCGACAGCAGCAGCTCGCTCAGGGCGGCGCTCTCGCGCGCATTGAGGCCGGCGGCGGGCTCGTCCAGGCACAAGAGCGCGGGCTCGGTGCACATCGCGCGTGCGATCTCGAGTCGACGCTGGTCGCCATAGGCAAAATTACCGGCGGCATCGTCGGCGCGGTCGAGCAAATTGACCCGCTTGAGCCAGTCGGTGGCGAGATCGATCGCGCGCTTCTCGGCTTCGCGGTAGACGGGCGCGCCAATGAGCCCGAGCAAGGTGAAGCCGGAGGCGCGCATCAGTGCGTTGTGCTGCGCCACCATCAGGTTTTCCAGCGCCGTCATGCCAGGAAACAGGCGGATGTTCTGGAAGGTGCGGGCCACCTTGGCCTGCTTGGCGATGCGGAAATCGTTCAGCCGCTCCAGCGCGATCACCTTGCCGTCGTCATGGCCGAGGCGGATGGCGCCGCCGCTCGGCTTGTAGAACCCGGTGATGCAGTTGAAGACCGTCGTCTTACCGGCACCGTTGGGTCCGATCAGCGCGGTGATCTTCTTCCGCTCGGCAGCAAACGACAGGTCCTGCACCGCGACGATGCCGCCGAAGCGCATGGTGAGCCGGTCGACCTCGAGAATCTGGTCGCGGCTCATCCGTGCCCCTCCTTGACGAGGTCGGATGAGATCGCGTGGGCCTTGGTCAGATACACGGTCGGCGCGCGATGGCCAATCAAGCCGCGCGGCCGCCAGATCATGATCAGCACCATGGCCATGCCGAACACCAGCATGCGATAGCTCTCTAGGCTCCGGAACAGTTCGAAACCGCCGATCATGGCGAGCGCTGCGAGCGCGACGCCAAGCTGCGAGCCCATGCCGCCAAGCACGACGATGGCGAGCACCAGCGCCGATTCCTGGAAGGTGAAGGATTCCGGGCTGATGAAGCCCTGGCGGGTCGCAAAGAACGCGCCGGCAAAGCCGCCGAACATCGCACCGGTCGCGAATGCCGTGAGCTTGGTGGTCGTGGTGTTGATGCCGAGCGCGCGGCAGGCGACCTCGTCCTCGCGCAGGGCTTCCCAGGCGCGGCCGATCGGCAGGCGGCGCAGCCGGATCGTCACCCAGTTGGTGAGCAGCGCGAGCGCCAGGATCAGGTAGAACAGGAAGACGATGCGGTGGGTCGGCGAATATTCGATGCCGAGCCTGGCTGCGAGGCCGTTGTCGCTATTGTCGAGCGGGATGCCGAAGAAAGAGGGGCGGGGAATGCTGGAGACGCCGTTGGGGCCGCCGGTCAGATCCTGCCAATTGATGATGACGAGGCGGATGATCTCGCCGAAGGCGAGCGTCACGATCGCGAGGTAGTCGCCGCGCAGGCGCAGCACGGGGAAGCCGAGCAGCACGCCCCAGAATGCGGCGAGGACGCCCGCTAGCGGCAGGCAGATCCAGAATGACCAGCCGAAATTGGTCGCAAGCAGCGCGTAGGAATAGGCGCCGACCGCATAGAAGGCGACATAGCCGAGATCGAGCAGGCCAGCCAGCCCGACCACGACATTCAACCCCCAGCCCAGCATCACATAGGTGAGCACGAGGATGGCGAGATCTAGGATGTAGCGCTGGTCATAGAAGATCACAGGCACCAGCAGGGTGAAGATCAGAAGCGCCGGTGCGAGATAGCGGCCGAGGAACGACATTCCGCTCTGCACCGCCGGCGGCACCAGCTTCTCGGCGCCGGTCGGACCGATCCATTGCTTGAGCAGCTCGAGCACGATCGAGCCGCCGAATACCGCGGCGACGAGGGAGGCGACCTCGCCGAAGCGCGTCCAATAGGTGAGCTGGCCGTCGGAACCGGCTTCGGTGCGGACGCCGACCATCAGCGAGAACAGCACCAGCGCGATCAGTGCGTTGACGCAGGCGGTCTTCAGGAGAGCGGGGATGCCCGATGCGGTTTTGGCCGTATTGATCGAGGGAGCTTTCACGCGCGCGACCGTCAGACTTTTTCGACTTCGGGGCGGCCGAGCAGGCCGGTCGGCATGAAGATCAGCACGACGATCAGGATCGAGAACGCGGCGACATCCTTGTATTCGACCGAGAAATAGGCCGACCAGAACGTCTCGATCAGCCCGATCGCGAGCCCCCCGAGCATGGCGCCGGGCAGCGAGCCGATGCCGCCGAGTACGGCCGCGGTGAACGCCTTGATGCCGGCGACGAAGCCCATGAAGAAATCGACCAGGCCGTAATAGAGCAGGTACATCAGGCCGGCCACTGCGGCGAGCGCAGCGCCGATCACGAAGGTCATGGAGATAGTGCGGTCGACGTTGACGCCGAGCAGCGCCGCCATGGTCTGGTCCTGCTCGCAGGCGCGCATGTCGCGCCCGAGCCGTGTGCGCGACACCAGCCAGGTGAAGATCGCCAGCAGCACGATGGTGGTGATGACCACCACGATCTGGATATTGGAGAGCTGGATGACGAAGCCATCGGCGCTCTCGTGCAGCGTATAGCCGCCGGTGATCACTGGCGGCACTGGCTTCACCCGCGCGCCTTGCGCCACCTGCGAATAATTGGTCAGCACGAACGACATGCCGATCGCCGACAGCATCGGCGCGAGGCGGAAGGAGTGGCGCAGCGGACGGTAGGCGATGCGCTCGATGGTCCAGCCATACAGGGCGGTGATCGCCATCGAGACCAGGATCACGATCAAAAGGATCACCGGGACCGCAGTCAGGCCCGTCGAGACCAGGAGAAGGAAGGTGATCAGGGCGATGAAGCCGCCGATCATGAAGACATCGCCATGGGCGAAGTTGATCATCCCGACGATGCCGTAGACCATCGTGTAGCCGATCGCGATCAGCCCGTAGATCGAGCCGAGCACGAGGCCGTTGATGAGCTGCTGGGCGAAATAATCCATAGGCTGCCGTACCCAAATCTGACGCGGCTCAAAGGGAGCTCTTCGAGAGAGAGTGCTGGTTTCTTCTCGGGCCCCGGCAGCCCTTAAGCATTCTCGTTTTGTAACAGGAGGGAACTGGCGGCTGCAACCGGCCTCGCCTCCGCATCAAGGCTTTTACAGAGATCATTTGGCGCTCCGGTTCCCCCGCAATGGGCGGAACCGGCTCCGCCAGCGCCATCGGATGCCTGTCGGGAGGCAGTTAAGGTAAACAAAGGGTTTAAATTGCCGCCAAAGTCTGATGCGAGTTAGCTCCCGGCAGAGCCTTTCATCGAAGGCGCGGGCCAAACGAAGCGGGAAGCGGCATGTTCGGAAACTGGCGGATCGGTTCGGTCAACGGCGCACTTCTGGCGGCCTATTTCATCCCGACCTGGACCCTCGTTGCCTTCAACATCATGGTGGCGCCGGTGCACGGCCTCTATGAGCGGCCGAGCGTCGCAGTCGCTCTTTTCCTCAGCGACCATCTCCAGATGGCGGGGATGGACACGGTGCGCGCCGCCTGGCTGCTGGCGCTGGGGCGCTTAACGGTGGTGGCGTTCTTTGCGATCTACCTGGCGCTGCTCTGCATCCCCCGTATCCGCAAGAACGGCGGCAGCGACGAAGCGCTCGGCATTGCGCTTGCGATCGGCAGCCTGATCTCGTTTGCGAGCATGATCATGGCCTCGAAGGTCGGCGAGATGGCCGCGCTGCGGTTGCACGCCACCGAACTTCTGCTCTTGCTCGGTGCCGCCATCGTGGTGGTGATCGAGCGGCCCGCGGCGGCGCCCAAGATCGTTCAGAAGCCCGTCGAGGCCACCCCGCCGCTAGGTCTTGAGCAGGCCGAGCTCCTGCACAATCGCTGAGGCTTCCTTGACGGCGTGGTTCGCCGCCGGCACGCCGCAATAGATCGCCTGCTGCAGCAGGATTTCCTTGATGTCGTTGGGCGTGAAGCCACCCTCGGCGAGGGCGGCGCGCACATGCAGGCGGAATTCATCCCATTGCCCAAGCGCAACCATGGTGCCGATCACCAGCACCCGCCGCGTGCGCTCGTCGAAATGCGGCCGCGTCCAGATCTCGCCCCAGGCGTAGCGCGTGATCATGTCCTGGAAATCGGTGTTGAATGCATTGCGACCCGCGATCGACTTGTCGACCCAGGCATTGCCCAGCACTTTTCGGCGCACGTTCATACCGGCATCGCGGCGTTTCTGGTCGTCCATGCTGTTTCCTCCTTCGTCATTGCGAGGAGCGAAGCGACGAAGCAATCCAGTCTCTCACGGCAGATGGATTTCTGGTTGCATCGCTGTGCTCCCAACGACGGTTGTGGCTAGCGTTGCGTCAAAAAGCCCACGACCGCGTCGGTGAATGCGTGCGGCTGCTCGACATTGGAAATGTGGGCGGCGTCAATGATGGTCATGCTCGCGCCGGGAATGCTTGAGCGGATCAATTCACCCGCCGAAATCGGCGTCGCCATGTCGTGGCGGCCGGCGATCACCAGTGTCGGGCTCTTGATGTTCGGCAGCAACGCGCGCTGGTCGAGCGTCGACAGCGCTTCGCAGCAGGCGAGATAGCCTTCGAGCGGCGAGGCCAGCAGCATCTCCTTCATCCTGGCGGTGGTGTCGGGCGCGCGCTCGCGGAAATCCTGGGTGAGCCAGCCGGCGATAACGGCGTCGGCGACGGCGGCGATGCCGCCCTTCTTCACCGCGTCAATGCGCTCGAGCCATTTGGTCGGCTCGGCGTAGTAGCAGGAGGTGTTGGCGAGGATGAGCTTGCCGAAGCGCTCCGGCGCGTTCGCGCCGAGCCATTGCCCAACCATGCCGCCCATCGACAGGCCGCACCAGTGCACTTTTTCGATATTGAGGTCGTCCAGGATGGCGAGCACGTCGCGGCCGAAGCGCTCCATGGTGTAGGGGCCGGGCGGAACGTTGGACTTGCCGTGGCCGCGGCGGTCGTAGCGGATGACGCGGAATATCTGCGTCAGTGCCTTCATCTGCGGCTCCCACATCTGCAGCGTGCAGCCGAGCGAGTTCGAGAGCATCAGCGTCGGCCCGCCGTCGCGGCCCTCGACGGAGACGTTGATCAGGCAACCGTCGGCATCGATCATGGGCATGCGGGCGTCTCCGTTTTATTTGCGCGCAGGACTGCTTTATTCGCGTTCGAGGCTGTCGAGCAGGCGGTCGATCAGGACTTGGGAAGCGCCTTGATAGGCCATCGGCTCGAACAACGCCGCAATTTTTTCCGGCGAAAGATGCGCAGTGACATGCGAATCGGCTGCGAGCACCTCGCGCAGATGCTTCTTCTCGGCGACCGCGCGCTTGCTCGCGGCCTCGATCAGATGATGCGCATCGCTCTTGCCCATCGTCTCGGCCAGCGCAAAGGTAACCGCTTCCGCCATGATCAGCCCGTGCGTCGCATCGAGATTGCTGCGCATGCGCGCGGCATCGACATCGAGACCCTCGGCGATGTCGACGATGGCGGCAAGCGCGCCGGAGGTGACCAGCATCAACTGCGGCAGCGTCGGCCATTCCGCGTGCCAGGGACCGGCGCTGCGTTCGTGGTCCTGCACCTGTGCGGCAAAAATCGTCGCTGCGAGCTGAGGCGCCATGGTCGCGCAGCCGAGCGCGCTTGCGGCTGCGACCGGGTTGCGCTTGTGCGGCATGGTCGAGGAGCCGCCGCGGCCTTCCCCGGCGGGCTCGAACGCCTCTGCGACGTCGGTCTGCATCAGCAGCGAGACGTCGCGCGCGATCTTGCCGCAGCTTCCGGCGAGAATCGCGAAGGCTGATGCGGCTTCCGCGATGCGGTCACGGTGGGTGTGCCAGGGGGCTTCAGGCAATGGCAGGTTCAGCTCCTGCGCCAGCCGTTCTGAAACGACGAGCCCCTTGTCGCCAAGTGCCGCAAGCGTGCCGGCCGCGCCGCCGAATTGCAGTGCGAGGCCCTCGCGGCGCAGCCGCCTGAGGCGGCAGCGGGCGCGGGCAAGGCTTGCGGCATATTCGGCGGCCTTCAGTCCGAACGGCATCGGCAGGGCGTGCTGGAGCCAGGTTCGCGCCACCATTGCCGTGTTGCGATGACTGCGCGCAAGTGCGGCAAAGCCCTTGATGGCGCGGCTGAGATCGGCGTCCAATGCATCGATGCCGGCGCGAAGCGTGAGCATGGTCGCGCTGTCGATGACGTCCTGGCTGGTCGCGCCCCAATGCACGTAGCGTGCGGCCTCGGCGTCGCCCTTGCCGACATTGGCGGTCAGAGTCTTGACCAGGGGGATCGCGAGATTGCCGGATCGAGTCGCGGCCTCGGCCAGCGCAGCCATGTCAAAGGTATCGGCCTTGCACGCGGCTTCGATCGGGCCCACCGCGGACGCGGGAATCACACCCGTGGCCGCCTCGGCTCGGGCGAGGGCTGCCTCGAAATCGAGCATATTCTGAAGGGTCGACCGGTCGTCGCAGACCGCGCGCATGGCCACGCTCGACAGCATCGGCGCGAGCAGGGGGGAGAGGGATGTGCTCATATTGTGCGGGACCTAACCACCATGACCCGCCTGTGCCAATCCCAAACCGGCGGCGCAAGCTTTTTGCAGTTGCGAATATGCATTGCACGTGACCGAGGGCCACCCTTTCTTTTGCCGCCTCTGTGCGGTACTTGAGCTGCATTATAGTTGCGCGATCCAAGTTCGGTATCCCGGGAGGCACCCAATGGCCATGACGATGAACGGCGAAGTCCAGCTTGCGGCGCCGCGCGAGGCCGTGTGGGCCAAGCTCAACGATGCCGAGGTGCTGAAGGCCTGCATCCCCGGCTGCGAGGAGCTGGAGAAGACCGACGATGGCGGCTTTCGCGCGACGGCGAAAATGAAGGTCGGTCCGGTGTCGGCGCGCTTCAAGGGCAAGGTCACACTGTCCGATCTCGACCCGCCGAACGGCTACAAGATCTCCGGCGAAGGCGAGGGCGGGGTGGCCGGCTTCGCCAAGGGTGGCGCCGTGGTCAAGCTTGCGGAGAAGGACGGCGGCACGCTTTTGTCCTACGAGGTCGAGGCGCAGATCGGCGGCAAGTTGGCGCAGCTCGGCCAGCGCCTGATCAACGGCGCCGCCAAGAAACTGGCCGACGAATTTTTCGCGAACTTCGCCAAGGCGGTACAGGGCTGAAGGCCAACACCTCAAGCATTGCGCCTTTCGGCATATCGCGTTTTGTCATGGCGCCTTGCATTCCGGGTGATGTTGCCCCGGGGCATAATGGCCCATATGATGGGTTGGAATAAATATAAGAACCGCTTCGACGGGACCCGTCGGGGCGCTGATAGAGAGTGTTTATGGCAAAAATCTCCCTCATCGTGAACGGCAATCCTGTCACGGCCAATGTCGATCCCCGCACCCTGCTGGTGCAGTTCCTGCGCGAGAATCTGCGGCTCACCGGCACCCATGTCGGCTGCGACACCTCGCAGTGCGGCGCTTGCGTCGTGCATCTGGACGGCAAGGCCGTGAAGTCCTGCACCACGCTCGCCGTGATGGCCGACGGCCACGAGGTCAAGACG
The DNA here is from genome assembly GCF_021052305.1 of Bradyrhizobium sp. WU425. Classification (NCBI taxonomy): domain Bacteria; kingdom Pseudomonadati; phylum Pseudomonadota; class Alphaproteobacteria; order Hyphomicrobiales; family Nitrobacteraceae; genus Bradyrhizobium; species Bradyrhizobium sp. WU425. Next base: position 3,219,497 of record NZ_CP088089.1, read on the forward strand.
ATCGAGGGCCTGGCCGCCGACGGCGCGCCGCTGCATCCGATGCAGGAGGCCTTCCGCGAACACCATGGCCTGCAGTGCGGCTTCTGCACGCCCGGCATGATCATGACCGCGATCGACATCGTCCATCGCAAGGGCAACGAGCTCGACGACCACACCATCCGCGAGGAGCTGGAAGGCAATCTCTGCCGCTGCACCGGCTACCAGAACATCGTCACCTCGATCTCCGCCGGCGCCAAGGCGATGGCGAAATCCGATCTCGCGTAAACCTCGCGCGCACTCTGCGATCAGGACATTCAGATGTACGATTTCAAATACCATCGCCCCGGGACCGTTCGGCAGGCCGCCAACCTCCTGGTGAAGAACGAAGACGCCAAGGTGATCGCCGGCGGCCACACGCTGATTCCCGTCATGAAGCAGCGCCTCGCCAGCCCGCCGCATCTGGTCGACCTCTCCCACATCGATGGGCTCAACACGATCGAGATGAAGGGCCGCGCGCTCGTGATCGGTGCCACCGCCAGGCATGCCGAGGTCGCAAGCTCCGCCATCGTCGGCGAGGCGATCCCGGCGCTCGCGAACCTGGCCGGCCAGATCGGCGATCCCGCCGTGCGCCACAAGGGCACGATCGGCGGCTCGCTCGCCAACAACGACCCGACAGCGGACTATCCGGCTGCCGTGCTTGCGCTCGGCGCCACCATCGTCACCAACAAGCGCCGCCTCAAGGCGGAGGAGTTTTTCCAGGGCCTGTTCACGACGGCGCTCGAAGCCGACGAGATCATCACCAAGGTGATGTTCCCGCTGCCGAAGAAGGCGGCCTATATCAAGTTCCGCAACCAGGCCTCGCGTTACGCGCTGGTCGGCGTGTTCGTGGCGCGGCGTCCCTCCGACGTGCGGGTCGCGGTCACCGGCGCCGGCTCCGAAGGCGTGTTCCGTGTCACCGCATTCGAGGAAGCCCTGAAGAAGCGCTTCGCCGCGAAGGCGCTTGAGGGCATCGAGGTGCCGGCGGACGGCCTCAACAGCGACATCCATGGCAGCGCCGAATACCGCGCGCACCTCATCGGCGTGCTGACGCGGCGTGCCCTCGACGCCGCCAACGCCAAGGAGTGAGTGATCCTCACGCCTCGGCCCAAACTTGTCCCCGGTGAGGGCGTAGCGAGACTGGCTTTTTCATGACCTCAGCGGCCAATACGTCCGGTGCCAATACTTCAGTTGTATTGCCGGCATCGGTCGATTCGATGCTCGAACTCCTGACGTCGCGCGGCTATCTGGCCGAGCGATCGCTGGCCACGGTGACCTATCTGTCGCTGCGCATGGGCCGGCCGCTGTTTCTGGAAGGCGAAGCCGGCGTCGGCAAGACCGAGATCGCAAAAGTGCTGTCGGCGGCCTTGGGGCGGAAGCTGATCCGTCTGCAGTGTTACGAAGGCCTCGACGTTTCCTCGGCGGTCTACGAATGGAATAGCGCCGCGCAGATGATCGCGATCCGGATGGCGGAAGCCGCCGGCGACACCGATCGCGATCAGCTCTCCTCCGATATCTTCGCCGACCGCTACATGATCAAGCGGCCGCTGCTGCAGGCGCTGGAGCCCGACGTTGCGGGACCGCCGGTGCTCTTGATCGACGAGCTCGACCGCGCCGACGAGGCGTTCGAGGCGTATCTGCTCGAAATCCTCAGCGACTTCCAGGTGACGATTCCCGAATTCGGCACCGTGAAGGCGCCGCATCCGCCGATCGTGATCATCACCTCCAACCGCACCCGCGAAATCCACGACGCGCTGAAGCGGCGCTGTCTCTATCACTGGGTCGATTATCCCGATGCCGATCGTGAGCTCGCGATCGTCAAGTCGCGCGTGCCGGGCATCTCCGCGAAACTGTCGCAGCAGGTCGTGCGCTTCGTCCAGGCGCTACGCAATCAGGATTTCTACAAATCGCCGGGCGTTGCCGAGACCATCGACTGGGCCACTGCGCTGTCGGAGCTCGACGCCCGCTCGCTGACCCCGCAAGTGGTCGGCGACACGCTGGGCGCGCTGCTCAAATACCAGGACGACATCACGCGGATGCAGGGCGACACCTTGCAGAAGGTGCTGAAGGACGCGACGAGCGAGTAACTTGTCATTCCGGGGCGCGCGGGAGCGTGAACTCTGGTGCGCAATTGCGCACCTGAGAATCTCGCGCCACAATCTCTGGATTCCGGGTTCGTCGCTTCGCGACGCGCCGGAATGACGGAGCGAGGAAAGACCATGGCCATCAACCACCTTGCGCCTGAGCAGACCGAGCAGTTCGCCGACAACATCGTGGGCTTCGCCCGCGCGCTGCGTTCGGCCGGCATGCCGGTCGGGCCGGGTGCGGTCATCGATGCCATGAGCGCGCTTGAGGTGATCGACATCGGCCACCGCGCCGACGTCTTCACCACCCTGGAGGCGATCTTCGTCAAGCGCCACGAGCATGCGCTGATCTTCAAACAGGCCTTCAACCTGTTCTTCCGGGCGTCGGAAGAGTGGAAGCACATGCTGGATTCGGTGCCGCTGCCGGAGCAGGCCAAGAAGAAGCCGCAGGCCGGCTCCCGCCGCGTCCAGGAGGCGATGTCGCAGCCGCGCATGACGGAGACGCCGCAGCACCAGGAGCAGGATTTGCGCCTGTCGTTCTCCGACAAGGAAATCCTTCAGAAGAAGGATTTCGCTCAGATGAGCGCGGCCGAGATCACCGAAGCGCTCCGCGCTGTCGAGCGGATGCGGCTGCCGCAGGCCGAGCTATTGACGCGCCGGCACCGGCCTGATGCGCGCGGGCTTCGTCTCGATTTGCGCCGCACCTTACGCGCGTCCTTGCGCACCGGTGGCGACATCATCGACATCCATCGCCTCGGGCGGATCGAGAAACCGGCGCCGATCGTCGCGCTGCTCGACATCTCGGGTTCGATGAGCGAGTACACCCGCCTGTTCCTGCATTTCCTGCATGCCATAGGGGACGCGCGAAAACGTGTCTCGGTGTTCCTGTTCGGCACTCGCCTCACCAACGTGACCCGGGCGCTGCGCCAGCGCGACCCCGACGAGGCGCTGGCGAGCTGCTCGGCCTCGGTCGAGGACTGGGCCGGCGGCACGCGGATCTCGGCCTCCCTGCACAATTTCAACAAATTGTGGGCGCGGCGCGTGCTGAGCCAGGGCGCCATCGTGCTGCTGATCTCCGACGGGCTGGAGCGGGAAGCCGATTCCAAGCTCGCCTTCGAGATGGACCGGCTGCACCGTTCCTGCCGGCGGCTGATCTGGCTCAACCCGCTGCTGCGGTTTGGCGGCTTCGAGGCCAAGGCCCAGGGCATCAAAATGATGCTGCCGCACGTTGACGAATTCCGTCCGGTACATAATTTGAGCTCGATCCAGGAGCTGATCACCACGCTCTCCCGGCCGCTGCCGCCGCATCACCGCAGCTTGATCCGCTCCGCAGCCTGAGAGGTAGCCATGCTCGATCGCGACGAGGATATTCTGAAGGCGGCGGAGGACTGGCAGAAGGCCGGCCGTGGCGTCGCGCTCGCCACCGTGGTCGAGACCTGGGGCTCGGCACCGCGTCCGGCGGGCTCGAGCCTAGTCATCAACGACGAGGGCACGTTCCTGGGGTCCGTCTCCGGCGGCTGCGTCGAGGGCGCCGTGGTCACGGAGGCCATGGATGTGATCCAGAGCGGCAAGCCCAGGATGCTGGAGTTTGGGGTTGCCGACGAGACTGCCTGGAATGTCGGGCTGTCCTGCGGCGGCACCATCCGCGTCTTCGTCGAGAAAGTCGGCTAGCCGTGAAGCTCGAGATCTTGCACGAACTCAATACCGAGCGCGCCGCGCGCCGCGCGGTGATTTTGGTCACCGACACCGAGAGTGGTGAGCAGCGCCTGGTGAAGGCCAAGGATTTTGCCAAGGATCCATTAGGCGCCGAGCTCGACAAGCAGCTTCGCATGGGCAAAAGCGCCAGCGTCGAAGCCGGCGGCAAGAAGCTTTTCCTCAACGTCTATGCGCCGACCGCAAAGCTCGTCATCGTCGGCGCCGTCCATATCAGCCAGGCCCTGGCACCGCTGGCGCGCTCGCTCGGCTACGACGTCACCGTGGTCGATCCGCGCACGGCCTTTGCGAGCCCCGAGCGCTTCCCCGACGTTCCACTGGTCGCGGAATGGCCCGACACGGCGCTGCCGCTGCTCAACGTCGACGCCTACACGGCCTTCGTCGCGGTAACGCACGATCCCAAGATCGACGATCCCGCGCTGCTGCACGCCTTCGAGCGCAACTGCTTCTATATCGGCGCGCTCGGATCGCGGAAGACGCACGCCAAGCGCGGCGCCCGGCTGCGGGCGCAAGGCGCCAAGGAGGCTGACATCGCGCGCATTCACGCGCCGATCGGGCTTGCGATCGGCGCGGTCTCGCCGTCCGAGATCGCGGTCTCGATCATGGCCGAGATCACGGCGGTGCTTCGCCTGCCGCCCAAAGAAAAAGAAGAAGCCGCATGAAGTTCGGCCCGGCGAGTCCCAGGGATGCGATCGGCGGGGTGACCGTCCACACCCTGCGCCAGGGACCGCTGGTGCTGAAAAAGGGCACGACGATCGGCCCGGCCGAGGTCGAGGCGCTGGAGCGCGCCGGCATCAAGGACGTTGTGGTGGTGCGGATGGAGGAGGGCGATGTCTCCGAGGACATCGCTGCCGCCAGCATCGCGCTCGCGGTCGGCGGCGAGGGCATCCATGTCGAGCGCGCCTTCACCGGCCGGGCCAATCTGTTCGCCGCGCAGCCAGGCGTGCTGGTGATCGATCGCGCCGCGGTGGACCGCATCAACAATATCGACGAGGCCATTACCTTTGCCACGCTCTCCGCCTACAAGCCGGTGGTCGAGGGCGAGATGGTCGGCACCGTCAAGATCATCCCGTTCGGCGTCAAAGGAAACTTGCGTGATGCCGCGGTGAAGGCCGCGGGTCGCGACGTTCTGAAGATCGCGCCTTACGTCATCAAGCGCGTCGGCGTGGTCTCGACGCTGCTGCCCGGCCTGTCCTCCAAGGTGATCGACAAGACGTTGCGGGTCACCGCCGAGCGGCTGGCGCCAGCCGGAGCCGGCATCATCGCGGAGCGGCGGGTTCCGCATGAGGAGCAGGCGCTGTCGGCTGCGATCAAGGAACTGCTGGGACTTGGCGCCGAGCTCGTGATCGTGTTCGGTGCATCCGCGATCGCCGACCGCCGCGACGTGATCCCTGCGGCCGTGACCGGCATCGGCGGCGAGATCGAGCATTTCGGCATGCCGGTGGATCCCGGCAACCTGCTGCTGATTGCCCGGGCCGGCGCCGTGCCGGTGCTGGGCGCGCCCGGCTGCGCGCGCTCGCCGGTCGAGAACGGCTTTGACTGGGTGCTGATGCGGCTGCTCGCGGGCATCAAGGTGACGCGGTCCGAGCTGATGGGCATGGGTGTTGGCGGCCTCCTGATGGAGATCGTCACGCGCCCGCAGCCGCGCGCAAAACCGGAGATCGAGGGCAACAACCAGGTCGCGGTCATCGTGCTCGCAGCAGGCCGCTCGACCCGGATGGGTGGGCCGAACAAGCTACTGGCCGAGCTCGATGGCAAGAAGCTGGTGCGAATAGCGACCGAGCAGGCGCTGGCCTCCAAGGCGTCCGAGGTGATCGTCGTCACCGGCCATCAGACCGAGCTGATCGAACAAGCCTTGCAGGGCCTGAAGGTGCGTTTTGTCAAAAATCCGGATTTTGCCGGCGGCATCGCAAGCTCGGTCAAGGCGGGCATCGCGGCCGTTCCCGAGGCGTCCGACGGCGCCGTGGTCTGCCTCGGCGACATGCCGCTGATCGACGCCGGCCTGATCGACCGTCTCATCGACGCGTTCGCACCGGACCGCGGCAATCTCATCGTCGTGCCCGTCAGCGAAGGTCGCCGCGGCAACCCTGTGCTGTGGTCGCGCCGCTTCTTCAAGGAGTTGATGACGCTCGACGGCGATGTCGGCGCGCGCCATCTGATCGCCAAGCACACCGAGGCCGTCGCCGAAGTGCCGGTCGACGGCGAGAGCGTCTTCCTCGACATCGACACGCCGCAGGCATTGGAAGCGGCACGGCGGGGATAGCGGTTCGTAGGGTAGGCAAAGGCGCGCAGCGCCGTGCCTACCATCCCTCGACACGGTGGTGTTTGATTGGTAGGCACGCGTCGCTTTGCCCACCTACCGCGCCGCCCAGGCCTCAATTCAACGCCCCGTTCACCATCTGGAAACAACCGCCGCTTACAGTCACCTTCACCTGCCTTGGGGGGAGGGGTTTTTCCATGGCTTCGAACGTCGTCGCGCGCCGTTGCGCGATGTTTTTCTTTGCGCTGTCCGTCTGCATCGCGGGCGCTCGCCATATCACGGATGCGCATGCCGCCGGTGCATTTGCGGTCGGCAAGTGCGGCGCTTACGGCCAGGCCTTTGATTATGGCGCCGAGCACGAAGCCCGTGCGGCGGCGCAGAAGCAGTGCAAGGGCGATTGCACGACCGTGACGATGAAGCGCGCCTGCGCCGCGATGTCGGTCGATCTTTCCAATCCCTGCGGCGCCTATGGCTATGCCGTCAAGCCGAAGATATCGACCACGCTCAATGCCGCCACGCGCGAATGCTACAAATACGGCGGCAAGGAATGCGTGATCCGCGCCTGGGCCTGCGACGCCAAGGGTTGATTCCTGTTGCAGTCATTCCGATCGTGCGTAGCATCGAATCCGGAATGACAGTCGGGGAGTTGCATGCAGTTCGATACCAAGATCGCCATCGTGATTCGTACCGATCTTCAAGCCTGGCAGAAGCTCAACGTCGCGGCCTTCCTCACCAGCGGCATCGCCGCGGCCTTTCCGGAATGCATCGGCGAGCCCTATGAGGACGCGTCGGGCACGAAATATCACGCGCTGATCGGTCAGCCGATCCTGATCTATGGGGCCGACGGTCCCGCATTGACGCGCGCGCTCGATCGGGCCCTGACGCGCAACGTCAAGCCGGCGGTCTATACCGAGGACATGTTCAAGACCACTCATGATGCGGCCAACCGCGAGGTGGTGAGGGCAGTGGCGCGCACCGATCTCGATCTCGTCGGTCTCGCGATGCGCGCGGAGCGCAAGGTGATCGACAAGATCGTCGACGGGTTGAAGTTTCATAGTTGACGTGAACGCGCGCGGTCTTGCGCGCGCTTCCACCTGCGATGCCTCACCCCGGCGGCATGCCCGCGAATTTGGGCAGGTCAGGGTCAAGACGATCCCAGTGATGTCCGCGCGCGGCGAAAGTGACCGCCTGCGGCTTGTAGCGGGCGGGCTCGTCGAGGCTTGCGGCGCGGATCGTGAAGACGTCGGGCTGTGCCGCGAAGGTCATGTACACAGGCACGCCGCACTGTGTGCAGAAACCGCGCGTCTTCACGTTGCCGCTGTTGGCGACCATGTCCCAATGCTTTGCCTCGCCCGTCACCGTGACGCCGTCGCGTGCGAATGTCATGTACGAGCCGTGGGCGCTGCCGCTTTCGCGCTGGCAGTCCCGGCACTGGCAGTGATTGCTGAACAGCGGCTCACCGGCAATCGAATAGCGGATCGCGCCGCAGGCGCAGCCGCCGGTATAGGGCTTGGTCATGCGATTACTCCTTACTTGTCTTCGCCGCTGATCTCGTCGAGCTGGCGGACGACCTTCTTCCAGCCGCCGCTCATGCCCGTGTAGGCCGATTCGTTCCTGGGCAAGACGAAGCCCGCATGAACCAGACGGATCCGCGTGCCGTCCTCGACCGGGGTGAGGGACCACGTCACGACGGTGTCGAGCGGCGCGCCGTAGCCAATGTTGCGCTCATCGCCGCCCTTCCAGGCGTAGACGAGGCGGCGGTTCGGCATGACTTCCAGGACCCGGCAATGGATGACACCATCCCATGCGCCGCCCGGCGTGGTCTGGTAGGTGAAAGTGTTGCCTTCGACGGCCTCGAAACCGGTCGGCGGCATCAGCCAGCGCGCGATGAGCTGGGCGCTGGTCAGCGCCTTCCAGATCGTCTCCGGCGCATGAGGGAGCACCTCGTCGATGACGATGTCTTTTGTCTCGGCTTTCAATTCAACAGCACTCACGGCTCGATCTCCTTCAAGAGGTCACGCAGGTTCTGGAAGCGCTCGCGCCAGAACACGCCGTAATGGTCCATCCAGGAGACCAGCGGTTCGAGGCCTTGCGGCGCGGCACGGTAATAGACGTTGCGGCCCTCGGCACGCTCGGCGACGAGGCCGGCCTGCTTGAGGGACTTCAAATGTTGCGAGATCGCGCCTTGCGTCACGCCACTTCCCCGCGTGAGTTCAGCGACGCTGATCTCCGTGCTCTCGAACACGCGTTCGAAGACGGCGCGTCGCGTCGGGTCCGCGAGGGCGCGCATGACGGTGGTAACGGGATTTGGGGCGGCTTCGATCATAGAATTAGATTAGCCGTAGCTAATGAATTAGTCAATACTAATTTGTGGACCAGATTGGGTCCGCAGCGCTGTCTTGACTATGACTGACTGGTCAGTCATATCAGATAGATGACCAGGAAACCCGCCAAAGCCGCCACGCCGCCCGCAGCTCGCGCGAACGCGAAGGCCAATTCACACGCTGGCGAGGACGCGGTGCCCGCGTCGAGCCGTGCCACGCGCGCGGCGGAGCGGCGCGCGGCGATCGTGGATGCCGCGATGGAGGAATTCATCGCGCGGGGCTTTGCCGCGACGCGGCTCGACGACATCGCGAAGCGTGCGGGTGTCGCCAAGGGCACCATCTACCTGCACTTCAAGGACAAGGAATCGATGTTCGAGGAGCTGGTCCGGACGGTGATCGTGCCTGTCGTGACCCGGTTGACGGCATTGCCGCCACCGGCGGGCTCGGTGCGCGATCTGGTCGAGGCGTTTGCGAGCAACTTCCTGAAGGAGGTCATCGGCACCAGGCGCGGCGATCTCGTGCGCCTGATCGTGGCCGAGGGGCCGCGGTTTCCCTCCGTGGCCGACTTCTACTACCGCGAGGTCGTCTCGCGCGGCATCTCCGCCATGCGCGCCCTGATCGAGCTCGGCATCGCCCGCGGCGAGATCCGCCAGAAGAACCTGGCGCACTATCCGCAGATCCTGGTCGCACCCGCGATGATCGCGGTGATCTGGCAGAGCCTGTTTGCGCGGCACGCGCCGCTCGACGCGCAGGACATGCTGCGCGTTCATCTCGATTTGATTTTTGGCGAACGGAGCACGACATGAGGCCGTCGCAAGCAATTTCTGTACTCGCATTGATCGCGGTCCTCGCGACCGGGCTTGCCGGTTGTAAGGACAAGCGTGATCCCGGCTTCCAGGGCTGGGTCGAGGCTGACATGATCTTCGTTAGCCCAGACGAGGCGGGTCGCGTGACGAAGCTCAACGTCCGCGAGGGCGATCAGGTCAAGGTCGGCGATCATCTCTATTCCGTCGACGACGATCTCCAGCTTGCCGATCTCAATCAGAACAAGGCGACGCTGGCGAATGCGCAGCAAACCTACGATCGCGCGGCTTCGCTGAGCAAGACCGGCTCGGGCACGCAGGCCAATCTCGACTCGGCGGTCTCCGCCTTGCGCGTCGCCGAGGCACGGGTGGCGACCTCGGAGACGCGGATGGCGCGGCGCAAGGGCTTTGCGCCGGTCGCCGGCACCATCCAGCAGATCTATTTTCGCGAGGGCGAGATGGTGGCGGCGCAGCGGCCGGTGCTCTCGATCATGCCGCCCGGCAACATGAAGCTGCGCTTCTTCGTGCCGGAGACCGAGCTGCCGAAGCTTGCGATCGGCGATACGGTGCGGATCGCGTGCGACAATTGCGCCGCCGATCTCACCGCAAAGATCTATTTCATCGCAACCTCGGCCGAATACACGCCGCCTGTCATTTACAGCCTCGAGGAGCGCAACAAGCTCGTCTATCTGATCCAGGCGCGGCCTTCGCGTCCCGACGCCTTGCGCGTCGGACAGCCGATCGACGTCTATCTCAATCCAAAAACTCCGGTGGCGGACAAACGATGAGCGGCAATGGCATCGCGATCGACGTCAAGGGCCTGACCAAGTCGTTCGGCGGCCGGGAGGTCGTGCACGATCTGTCGATGCAGGTGAAACGCGGCTCGATCTACGGCTTCCTCGGGCCGAACGGCTCCGGCAAGACGACGACCATCCGCATCCTCTGCGGCCTGCTCACACCCGACAGCGGCGAGGGCACCTGCCTCGGCTACGACATCCTGAACGACGCCGAAAAGATCAAGCGCCAGGTCGGCTACATGACCCAGCGGTTCAGCCTGTATCAGGACCTGTCGGTGCGCGAGAATCTCGAATTCGTCGCGCGGCTCTATGGCCTTGCCGACGCCCGCGGCGCCGCGCGCGACATGATCAAGCGGATCGGGCTCTCGGGGCGCGAGGAACAGCTCGCGGGCGAACTCTCCGGCGGCTGGAAGCAGCGGTTGGCGCTAGGTGCCTGCACATTGCCCAGTCCGAAACTGCTGCTGCTCGACGAGCCGACCGCCGGCGTCGATCCCAAAGCGCGGCGCGATTTCTGGAACGAGATTCATGCACTCGCGGCCGACGGTCTCACCGTGCTGGTCTCGACCCACTACATGGACGAGGCCGAGCGCTGTCACGAGATCGCTTATATCGCCTATGGCCATCTGCTCGTGCATGGCACCGTGGACGAGGTGATCGCGAAATCCGCGTTGACGACCTACACCGTGACGGGCGAGGACCTGAACGAGCTCACGGCTGCGCTCACCGGCAAGCCGGGAATCGACATGGTGGCGCCGTTCGGCACGTCGCTGCACGTCTCCGGCCGCGACGTCGCCGCGCTCGAGGCCAGCATCGCGCCGTGGCGCGAAAAAAGTGGACTGCATTGGCACAAATCATCGCCGTCACTGGAAGACGTGTTTATCGAATTGATGAGCCGTTCCAAGGACAATTTCCAATGAGCGCGGTCGATCATCCTGAACCCCAGCACGCGATCCGGGAGCGCTTCGGCTTCTGGAGGCGCTCCTATGCGATGCTGATCAAGGAGTTCATCCAGCTCAAGCGCGACCGCGTGTCATTTGCGATGATCGTGATGCTGCCTGTGATGCAGCTGCTCTTGTTCGGCTATGCCATCAACACCACGCCGCACAATCTGCCGAGCGCGGTGCTGCTTCAGGAGGATTCCGATCTCGCACGCTCGATCCTGAAGGCGCTGGAGAACACCGCCTATTTCCGCTTTCTCTACGAAGTCCACGACGTCGAAGATTTCGACAATCTCCTGAAATCCGGCAAGGTTCTGTTCGGCGTCGAGATCCCGCGCGGCTTCGAGCGGGCAGTGCGGCGCGGCGATAAGCCGGCGCTGCTGGTCGCGGCTGACGCCACCGATCCAGTGGCGGCGAGCGCGGCGATCGGCTCGCTCGGCATGGTCGTGCAGACCGCACTCAAGCACGATCTCTACATCGGAGATCCCCCGGAGATGCCGTTCGAGATCCGCGCGCACGCCCGCTACAACCCCGCCGCCGCGTCGAGCCTCAACATCGTGCCGGGCCTCGTCGGCACCATCCTGACCATGACCATGCTGATCTTCACCGCGCTCTCGGTCACGCGCGAGGTCGAGCGCGGCACGATGGAGAGCCTGCTGTCGATGCCGATCAAGCCGGTCGAGGTGATGTTCGGCAAGATCATTCCCTACGTGCTGGTCGGGTTCGTGCAGGCGTTCCTCATCATTGGCATCGGGGTCGGCCTGTTTGGCGTGCCGGTGCTCGGAAATCTGTTCCTGCTGGCGCTGCTCTCGACGCTCTTCATCACGACCAATCTGGCGATCGGGTACACGATCTCGACGCTGGTGCAGAACCAGCTCCAGGCGATGCAGATGTCGATGATGTTCTTCCTGCCGAGCATCTTGCTGTCCGGATTCATGTTCCCGTTCGCCGGGATGCCGGCCTGGGCGCAATATGTCGGTGAGTGCCTGCCGCTGACGCATTATTTGCGCATCGTCCGCGCCATCATGCTGAAGGGTGCGAGCATGCAAAATTTGCGTTTCGACGCGTTGGCGCTGGCGGTCCTGATGCTGCTCGCCATGACCATCGCCGTGACGCGCTTCCGCCGCACGCTGGATTGAGGCAAGATGCCCCTGGAATCAAGGGGGCGGAATGGTCAGTTTTGCGAGCAGGAAGGCCCGGCAGCATGCCGTGATGTCCGAAGACTTCGAGCGCGAGCTGACGCGCGAGGTGCTGCGCACCGAGCTCGTGCGAGTGAGGGCGCTGATCACGACGGGCTGCGTCATCGTCGTGTTCCTCACCGCGATCTACCTCGTCAATTCCTCCGTGGTGCAGCGGGTCTGGCGGGGCACGGAGGGGCTTGCCGAGGTCTATGGTCTCCTGACCGGCTTCATCCTGTTCGAGGTCTGGGTCCACAGCCAGATCAGGCTAAACCTCAAGCTCGACCGCGATCTGCCGGTGATCCGGCGCTATATCGGCGCGCTGATCGAGACCTCGCTGCCGACCGTCATCCTGATCCTGCAGATCCGCAGCATGGGCGCGAGCCAGGCGCTCGGCTTCGTCGTGCCGCTGATCTATTTCATTTTCGTCATCCTCTCGACCCTGCGGCTCGACTTCTGGCTGTCCACCTTCACCGGCTTCGTCGCTGCGGGTGAGTTGCTCGCTGTGGCGCTGATCTTCGATCCCGCCAGCGGGAGCGGCGAGCCGCAGATCTATTTCCACGCGGTGCGAAGCACCATCATCCTGATCTGCGGCGTGCTTGCAGGCGCGGTCGGTGCGCAGCTCCGCCGCCAGTTCGCCGCAAGCATTGCCGCAGCGACCGCGCGCGACCGGGTGACCAACCTGTTCGGTCAGCACGTGTCGCCACAGGTGGTGGAGCGGCTGATGGCGGCGGGGACGAGCGCCGCCGGCGACCTCCGCCGCGTCGCCGTGATGTTCGTCGATTTCCGCGGCTTCACCGCCGGCGCGCAGTCGCGCACCCCGCAGGAGGTGGTCGACCGGCTCGACGGCGCCTTCGCCGTCCTGGTCGACATTCTCGACCGCGAGGGGGGCATCGTGAACAAGTTTTTGGGCGACGGCTTTCTGGCCCTGTTCGGCGCGCCGCTGGAGACCTCCGACGCCGCGCACCGCGCGGTCGCCGCGGGCCGCGAGATGCTGACCGCGATGGCGCGCATCAACGCGCAGACGAGCTGGCCGCTCAGAATCGGAATCGGCATCCATTTTGGCGAGGTCGTCGCCGGCAATATCGGCTCGCCCCGGCGCAAGGAATACACGGTGATCGGAGACACCGTGAACTTCGCCTCCCGGCTGGAGGCGCTGAACAAGGAGTTCGGCTCGCAGCTCTTGATCTCGGCGGCGGTCCGCGAGGCGCTGGGCGAGGACGGCGACGATGCGGTGTCGCTTGGGGAGGTCGAGGTGCGCGGCTATGAGCAGAAGGTGGCGGTGTTTCAACTGGGGTGAGGGCCGCCGCCTGCGCCTTCACTTGTGAGTCGCGTTTCGTTGAAGCGGCTCGCGTTTCGTTGAAGGCGCGTGATGAAATATCCTTGGTAGCTTTTGGGTCTTGCACGGTGGAAGCCGAAAATCTCAGCTTCCCTTTGTCACCCGGAGAAGCCAATGACTCGATCGATCCTTGTTGCAGCCGCCCTGATCGCCGCCGCTGTCACCCAAAGCCAGGCCGCATCGGCGCGGGACAGCGTGCCGCGCCGCGCCGCAACTCACGTGGCGACCGACTGCGTCAGGGCTCCGGCAGCAGGCGCGTATGCCTCTGCGCCTTACGCACAGCCGCCTTGCCTGCCCAACACGGCGTCCGCGTACTAACTCGCGGCAGAGACGAAGCCGGGCCGGTGAAGTCCGCCAGCCCGGCGTCGCGAACGCTGATGGCGGACTGCGCGGGATCTCGCGCTGGAGGCGGAGTAGATTCGGCGCCGTATCGCAACGGCGCGGCCGGCGAAGATTTTGCGAAGACGGCCTACCCGCTGCTGCGCAACGCGTACGGCCTCGATCGACTGCTCTGGGGCAGCGACTGGCCGCACACGCAGTTCGAGAAGGCGCAAAGCTACGCGAAGAACCGGCGATTTATCGATGGGCTGATCGTCGATCAGAGTGAACGCGCGCAAGTGCTCGCATCGCCACGTTCGCTCTGCCGCTTTTCCGTCTTCCGCGATTGCTCCGATTGCACTCTATTTTGGGGCATGACGGGCGATGTCGCCGGCTTGTAGAGTGCCGGCGATGCAGCCGACCGCGGCTGCGCTTGCGTGAAGAGGAAGCGAAGATGCAGCGCCGCTACATCACCGTCGACGTGTTCACCGACCGCGCCTTCGGAGGCAACCAGCTCGCCGTGGTGCTGGATGCCGGCGGGCTCTCCACGCAGCAGATGCAGGCGATCGCGACCGAGTTCAACTATTCGGAGACGACCTTCGTACTGCCGCCGCGCGATAAGGCCAACGACGCCGAAGTGCGCATCTTCACGCCGGTGTTGGAGATCGCCTTTGCCGGTCATCCCAATGTCGGCACAGCCTTCGTGCTGGCGTCGCTGGCGAAGGAGCCGAAACCGCGCCTGCTGTTCGAGGAGAAGGCGGGGCTCGTGCCGGTCGAGATCGTGTGGGAGCAGGGCCGGGTGGTCAGAACGGAGCTGACCGCGCCGCAGCCGCTGGCGCGGTATGCGCCACTGTCACCTGCTGAAGCCGCGAGTTGCATCTCGCTCGGCGCGGATGACATCAAGACCGACAACCACGCAGCGCACGTCGTCACCGTCGGAAACGCGTTTCTCGTGATGGAGCTGCATTCGCGCGAGGCGCTGAAGCGGGCCCGGCCGGATGCCGCGGCCTATGGCAAGATATTGCCACGCGATGGCGCCCGCTCGGTGTGGTTTTATACCCGTGACGTGCCCGCAGCGGAGGCGCCATGTGAGCGCCAGGCGCGCATGTTCATGCGCGGCGCCAGCGGCCTCACCGAGGATCCCGCGACCGGCAGCGCAACCGTCGCAGCCGCCGCGCTGTTCGCCGATCTCGATCCCAGGCGCGACGGCGAGTTGAGGCTCACGGTCGGCCAGGGCTTTGACATGGGCCGGCCCAGCATCCTGCAGACGCGCGTGCGCAAGCAGGACGGCAAGATCGTCTCCGCCCATGTCGGCGGCAGCTGCGTGCAGATGATGGAAGGGACGTTGAGGCTTGATGGGGAGGGTTAGCTCTCTATTCCATCGTCATGCCCGGGCTTGTCCCGCCTGCGCGGCCGAAGCCGCTTCGGCGACGCGAAAGCCCGGGCATCCACGTTCTTCGTGCTGTGTGGCAAGGCGTGGATGGCCGGGACAGGCCCGGCCATGACGGAGGGAGTCGTTCAGGCCTGCCGTCCCGCCAAATTCTTCACCGTTACCCCATCGCGCTCCTCGATGATCTCCGCGATCATCTGGCGGTGGCAATGGGTGTGGTCGCGCTCGTAGCAAAGCAGGCAGACGGGACCGGCTTTCTTCACCAGCGCCGAGAGCTCGTCCATCTGCTCCCTGGCCTCCGGCGTCTTCAGGTGCTTTGAGAAAACCTTCTCCAGTACATCGTATTGCCCGCTGCGGGCGGCGAGGCGGCCTTCCTTGGGCGTGCCGAGCGCTGCCAGATGGACATAGGCGATGCCGCGTTCATCGAGGCCTGCGGCGAGCTGCCTCTTGGAAAAACCGGGCCGGCGCGATGACGTCACCGCGCGCACGTCGACGACGAGCTTGACGCCGGATTGCTCCAGCTCGTCGAGCACTGCCTTCGGCGGCGTCTGCTCATAGCCGATGGTGAAGAGCTTTTTTGCCTTTGCCATGAGACACCTTTAGCGAAATACCTCAGCTCACCCGTGCGATCAGTTCCATCGCGCCGGCCGGCGCGCGCACCTTGCCCTCGTGGATGACATAGGCGAACACGTCGCGCGGTTCCTTCTTCGGCTTGGCCTTGTCGACCTTCGGCAGGTCGTCGGGTTCGCTTCCCTCGGCCCAGTCCTGAAAGCGCTTGGCCCAGGCATCGAGCTGCTTCGGCGGATAGCAGGTCTTGATCTCGTCATTGCCCTTCTGCAGTCGCGCATAGACGAAATCGCCGGCGACGTCGGCGATCGCCGGATATTTGCCGTGCTCGGCGAACACGACGGGCGTCTCGAATTCGCGGATCAGCGCGACGAAATCCGACGTGCAGAAACTGTCGTGACGGACCTCGACGACGTGGCGCAGCGCGCGTCCCTCGAGCTTGCGCGGTAACAGCTCGAGGAATTTTCCGAAATCGGCGCCGTCGAATTTTTTGGTCGGCGCAAACTGCCACAGCACTGGCCCAAGATGATCGCCGAGTTCCAGCACGCCGGAATCATAGAAACGCTTGATGGAATCCCCGGCCTCGGCCAGCACGCGCCGGTTGGTGGCGAAGCGCGGCCCCTTCACCGAGAACACGAAACCATCAGGCACCTCGCTCGCCCATTTGCGAAAGCTCTCCGGTTTCTGCGAGCCGTAATAGGTGCCGTTGATCTCGATCGAGGTCAGCTTCGAGGCGGCGTAGGACAGCTCCTTGGCTTGCGTGAGCTTCTCCGGATAGAACACCCCGCGCCATGGCTCGAAGGTCCAGCCGCCGATGCCGATGAAGATGTTGCCGGATTTTTTGGACGCGGTTTTTGCTTTGGCCACGGGAGGATCTCGGATGCGGGAGGAGGGCCTCCATCCTAATCAAACCAGTTGTGATTGGCCAGTTGCGACGTCCCGTCTAAGCTCGCGATAGGATCTGCGAAAAAAGGAGAACAAGATGCGGATGCTGATGGTGGGAGCGGCGCTCGTCATGATGACATCTGCTGCCATGATATCTTCAGTTATGGCCGACGATGACGATGCCAAGGGTGCGCAGAAGCTCGCCACGCAGGGCCGCGACGATTATTGGCATTGCCTGGCGCGGGAATATTCGCGCGTCGGCAATCAGGGCCTGTCGGAACAGGATTTTGGCCGCTCCGTCGCCGGAGCCTGTCCGTCGGAGCGACAATACTACCGGGTGGCACTGCTCGATTATCTCACCACGCAATATCCGGATATTGATGCCGGCGCCCATCTCGCGACCGCGAACAGGGCGGTGGAGGCGGCGCAGAAGGACATCGTGACGGCCTTCGTCAAGCACAAGCCGCCGCAGAAATAGCCCATTGAACCGGTGCGTCCGGCAAGCCCTTCCGGCAGCGCGCTCATCCATGGTATCACTGGGCGCATCTGGAACAGGGATGGGTTTCCATGTCGTCTGAGTCGGTGGGGGGCATTTTGGGCGCGATCGTCGCGGCGATTGTGCTTGCGGTCGCCGTCGTCTTTGGGCCGATCGGCCAGTACGGCAAGCCGCCCAAGCCTGCGAAGGCCGAGCCGGCCGGGGCTGCGGCGCCGGCGGCTCCTGCCGCGCCCGTGCCGCGAGGGCCGGTGATCAAGGAAGTCCCGAACCAATAAGGGCGTGAAAAAGGCCTCTTTCGCCCCTTGTAAAGCGGCGTTGCCGTTCCCATTTAGCTTCTAACGGCGACGTTGAGCGAAAAACTCCGGCGCTGGAACGACCTTGGAATAGCCCAGGCTGCGCCGGATGTACGCGCCGCCCGCCGTTCCGGGGTCGTTGGCATTTTGGGACCCCTTTTTGGGCCGCTCCCCAGAGAAACCCCGGCTTGCTGGCGCAAGTTCTTGGCAGCACAGGACGCGGCGGATATACGCTGCCGTCATGAATCAAGCGATCAGACCGGGCTCCGATAACCCACGGGCGGCTTCGCCGGCGCCCGAATTGTCGGTCGTCGTCCCGACTTTCAACGAACGCGACAATGTCACGGTGCTGTACCGGCGGCTGGAGACAGTGCTGGCCGGCATCGCCTGGGAGGTCGTGTTCGTCGACGATAATTCGCCTGATGGCACCTGGGACGTCGTGCGCGCGCTGGCCCAGCGCGATAGCCGCGTGCGCTGTGTCCGCCGTATCGGCCGCCGCGGCCTGTCGGGGGCCTGCATCGAGGGCATCCTGGCCTCCAGCGCGCCCTATGCGGCCGTGATCGACGCCGACCTCCAGCACGACGAGACGCAACTGCCGAAGATGCTGTCGCTGCTCGCGAGCGGGCAGGCCGAACTCGTGGTCGGCAGCCGCTACATCGAGGGCTACAAGAGCGAAGGCTTCAACAAGCAGCGCGCCGGCGCCAGCGCGCTGGCAACGGAACTCGCCAGGAAAGCGCTGCGGGTCGAGATCGCCGATCCCATGAGCGGCTTCTTCATGGTTCGCCGCGACCGCTTCGAGCAGCTCGCGCCGAAACTTTCCGTGCACGGCTTCAAGATCCTGCTCGACCTCGTCGCAAGCGCTAACGGCACCTTGCGCGCCATCGAAATTCCCTACACGTTCGGCGAGCGCCAGCACGGCGAAAGCAAGCTCGATTCCATGGTCGCGCTGGATTTTCTCGGCCTCGTTCTGGCGAAGTTCACCAACGATGCTGTCTCGTTACGCTTCCTGCTGTTCGCGATGGTCGGCGGCATCGGCCTCGTGGTGCATCTCACCACCCTGTTCATATCGCTCGAGCTGTTCAAGGAGCCGTTCGCGGAAGCGCAGGCCTCCGGCGCCATCGTCGCAATGACCAGCAATTTCGTCCTCAACAACTTCCTCACCTACCGCGACCAGCGGCTGAAGGGCTTTGCACTGCTGCGCGGCCTGATCGCGTTCTACATCGTGTGCAGCGTCGGCCTGCTCGCCAATGTCGGCGTCGCCTTCTCGGTCTACGACCAGGAGCCGATCTGGTGGCTTGCGGGTGCGGCCGGGGCGCTGATGGGCGTGGTGTGGAACTACGCGATGTCCGGACTGTTCGTCTGGCGCAAGAAATAGCTCACGATGGGCGGGGCTGATGCGCGGATCGTCCGCAATACCGCGCTGGTGATCCTTGCGCTGGTCGGCTTGCGGCTCGTCGCAGCCGCCGTCACGCCGATCACCTTCGACGAAGCCTATTACTGGATGTGGTCGCAGAACCTCGCCGGGGGATATTACGACCACCCGCCGATGGTTGCCTACGTCATCCGCGCCGGGACCCTGATCGCGGGCGACACCGAACTCGGCGTTCGCGTGGTCTCGATCCTGCTCGCGCTGCCGATGAGCTATGCGGTCTATCGCTCCGCCGCGATCCTGATCGGCGGCGCGCGGGTGGCCGCGACCAGCGCCATCCTGCTCAATGTAACGCTGCTGGCCTCGGTCGGCACGCTGATTGTCACGCCCGATGCGCCGCTTCTGGTTGCCTCCAGCTTCGTGCTGTTCTTTCTCGCCAAGGTGCTGGAGAGCGGCCGCGGCATCTGGTGGCTCGCGGTCGGCGCAGCCGTCGGTGCGGCGCTCCTGTCCAAATACACCGCGATGTTCTTCGGGCTGGCGATCCTGATCTGGATCGCTGCCGTGCCGAAACTGCGGCACTGGTTTCTCTCGCCCTGGCCGTATCTGGGCGGTTTCGTTGCGCTCGCGTTGTTCTCGCCGGTGATCCTCTGGAATGCCGATCATCAATGGGTCTCGTTCGCAAAGCAGCTCGGGCGCGCCAGGATCGAGGATTTTCGTCCGGTCTTCATCGCCGAGCTGATTCCGACGCAGATCGCGTTCGCAACCCCGCTGGTGTTCATCCTCGGCGCGATGGGGCTGCACGCGCTGACCTGGCGCCGGGCCGGCGCACTCGCCTCGCGCGTGCTGATCGAGACGATGTTCTGGACCATCGTCGCCTATTTCGTCTGGCATTCGCTGCATGCCCGCGTCGAGGCCAACTGGTTCGCGCCGGTCTATCCGCCTTTCGTCATCGCGGCGGCCGCCGCCGCCAATCTGGTGCAGTGGAAGCCGCGGCAGCGTCGCCTGGTGGATTTCTGCCTGCGCTGGGCCGCACCCACCGGCATCGTGATGTTTGCCGCGCTGATCGTGCAGGCCAATACCGGCTGGCTGTCCGGCTATCGCCGCGATGCGACCGTGCGTAGCGTCGGCGTCGGCTGGCGCGAGCTCGCTGCCGAAATCGAAGCGGTGCGAGCTCGCAATGGCGCGACCTGCGTGCTTGCCCCGGACTACGGCACGACGGGCTGGCTCGCCTTCTATCTGCCGCGCGGCAGCTGCGTGGCGCAGCAAAACCAGCGCATCCGCTGGGCCAACATGCCCGAGCCGGATCCAAAGCTGCTTGCGGGCAAACTGATCTATGTCGACGAGCTGCGCTCTGACGGCCATCCCGCCGTCCACGATCTCTTTGCCAAGGTGACGCAGGTCGCGCAATTGCAGCGCAAGCGCGGCCCGCTCGTGATCGAGACTTACAGCATCGATCTGCTCGAAGGCGCCAAGGGCGACGTGCTGGACCGCTCGCCGCCGCCGGAAGCGCGGTAGCTCTCCTCGGAACGACGACGAAAGTTCAGTTGATCATCTCGGCCTTGGTCGAGGCCTGGTTCGGCCTGTCCTGGTCGCGCCAGAACCAGACGCTCACGACGCCGGAGCGGCCGCGGACCTGCGTGAGCAGGGGGCCCGACAGAACGCCGTGGGGAGCGCCCTGGAAATCGGCCGCATCCAGCAGCGTATCGCTGAGCGCGAGACGCGCGCCGTTTTTAGCAGCGACCTCCATCAACCGGCTCGCGACGTTGACGGTGTCGCCCGTCGCCGTGATGTGCTGATGGCTTTCGCCGAGGCGGGAGGCGACGATCGGGCCGAAATGCGCGCCGATCTTGAAGCCGAGCTGATCCCTGATCGCTGGCGGCAACCACGCGATCCAGCGCTCGACGCCGCGGTGCAGGTCGATCGCGCATTTCAGCGCGCGTGCGGCGTCGTCGGGCATCGCGCCGGGCAGGCCGAACAGGATCATGGCGCCGTCACCGAGAAAGCCGCTGATCATGCCGCCGCAATCGACCGCGGTCTTCTCGATCAGCGCGTGAAACGCCTTCAGAATGTCCTGGAGTTCACCCGGATCGATCCGCTCGCTCAGCGCCGTGAAGCCGGAGAGATCGATGAAGACCATTGCTGCGTCCTGCCGGACGGGTGTTGACAGGAAATTCGGATCCCGCGCCAGCCACTCCTGCACGGCCGGCGCCTGGAATTGCGCGAGCGACCGGCTCTTGGCGGCAAAATATTGCGTGCGGCGGCCTCCCGCCCACAATTGCACGCCGGCAAAGACCGCAACCGGCGGCACTGCCGCGGCGAGCGTGCTCGCGGCGTTCAACCAGACGCCATGCGTGAACGCAAACAGATTGAACCCGGCCCAGGCGATCATCACCGCGGCCGCGGCGACGATGCCGAGCGCGCTGCGCCGCCAGGCGAGCAGGCCCACCAGCAGCACCGGCAGCAGGATCGCGATGAGCGCGTCGGCGATGTGGACCTTGCGGTCGCGCACGATGCTGTCCCCGGCAACGAGATGGGTGATCGCGGTGGAGACCACTTCGACGCCGGGCATTAGAGAATCGAACGGTGTTGGGTAAAAATCACCGCCGCCGGCGACCGAGGCCCCGATCACGACGATCCGGTTCTCGATCGCCGCGCGACTTAACGTGCCGTCGAAGATGCTCTGTGCGCTGACGGTGCGGATGGTCCGGCGCGGGCCGTAATAGGTGATCGGTAACGCGAAGTCGGTATCGGTGGGCACCGCGCGGTCGCCGAGCATCAGATGGTCCGGCGCGATCGTCAGCGACTTGTCGAGCGCGCGCGCCGCGACCCGCAACGGAAAGGACAGCTCGACCTTGTCGCTCGTCCGGAACAGCATCGGCACCGAGAGCGGTGAGCCCGATTGTCCGGTCGCAACATTGACGACGCCGACTTCGGCATGCTCGGCGAACGCCGGCAAGGGCAGCAGGAAGCGCTCGGCCTGCGGCAGGGCGGCGAGGGGGCCTTGGCCGCTGGTCTCCACGGTCTCGCTGGCGGACGGGAAGATCGCTGCGGCGGCAAGGACGATGGGACCCGTAGCCAGCGTATTTGCCAGCGTAGCGTCGCCGATCGCAGCGCTGCGATCGACCAGCAGCAGGTCGATCGCGACGACCTTCGGCTTGAACTGCACGATGGTGTCGACGACGCGGGCGAGATCGGCGCGCGGCAGCGGATAGCTGCCGCCGCGCTTCACGACGGTGTCGTCGATCGCGACGATGGTGACGAGATCGGGCGGAACCCGCACGCCGCGGACCTGCGTCCGCCAATCCGTCAGCGTCGCCTCGAGGCGATCGAGAAAACGCAGATGACCGTTGGCGTGACCGGCATAGATGCCCGCGCCCCACAGTGCGGTGAGGACGAGTGCCACCAGGATCTGAACGCGTCGGCTACTCATGTGGTCGTGTTGCAATTTCTCTATCGTCCAAATGCTGTTCGCCGCGCCCAGGTGACCCGAACCATTGGCCAAGTCTTACTGACCAAGTCTTGCCATCAACGCGTCGACGCGCGGCTGGCCCCATGTCTTGACCGTCAACGGGCCTGTGGCTTCCACGTCGACGCCTTGGCCACGGTCTAATACCACGCTGCGCCCACCATTCCTGCGGCTCACGCCGACACGGCCGTCAGCCACGAAGACGGAGTCTTGGCCTCTGCGACATCGACCGCCCATTTCGTGCCGCGCACCGCGGCGATCGCCTGCGGCGTCAGCACCTTGAAGGGATTGCCGCCGGGCTTCTTGGGCACCTCGACCAGCAGCGCTTTGCTGCTCAACTCCACCGAGTCTATATGTCCGTCGCGGTTAGCGTCCTTAAGTTCAAATCTGGCACCGCTTTCGGCAACGATCGTGATGCCGTTGTCGCAGCGCCAGGTCTGCGTACCGGCAGCAGACGGCGCCGCCGTGCAGCCCACATTGGCGGCAGGCTGGGCAATCGCATGTCCGATCAACAGAAACGACCCCGCCAGAGCGAAAAACCCTGCGCGCACGAACTCTCTCATGCCAGCCTCCGTTTGCGTGCTCGGCACCGTTCAAGGCGATCTTGATACGGTACCGTATCACACGCAGAGGCTGCTGAAAAGTGCCGGTTGCCGTAGCTATTTTCTCGCTGCGGCCTTTTCCAGTGCGGTGCGATCAACTTTCGGTCAGGCACCTGCTCGCGTACGCGGTGTAGCTGCTGACAACCGCGCTACGGCTGCGGAGGAGAGGGTGCTTGCGCACCAGCCTCGC
Organism: Bradyrhizobium sp. WU425; assembly: GCF_021052305.1. Classification (NCBI taxonomy): domain Bacteria; kingdom Pseudomonadati; phylum Pseudomonadota; class Alphaproteobacteria; order Hyphomicrobiales; family Nitrobacteraceae; genus Bradyrhizobium; species Bradyrhizobium sp. WU425. The sequence continues at coordinate 3,242,524 of NZ_CP088089.1, forward strand.
GCAACGCTTCCCCGCTATCTTCCGGGTATTGAAGACCACGAAAACGACTTGGTTGGATGGCCTTAGAGATGCGGCCGAAGACGGTCGCCGGCAACGCCAATCCCGCCGAGAATCATAGTTAACAGACGCGCTTAAGTCCGTAATTCTGCGGGCTTTTTTCTCCAAATGGGACACCCGAACGGGTTGCCCCACATCCGCCCGAACTTAATCCGCATTTAACTAAAAGTGGCCTTAATGACGCTCCGACCCTCTGCGAGATGCTGTTCCCGGATCGTGACCAGCGGCGCTTCGAAGGGGGACTTAGTGACACCGTTCTGGACGCAAGGCGAATGAGTACGAGTATCGCTGCGCAAGGCATCGCGGCACGAAAGTCCAAAGGGTTCTCGAGCAATTCCTATCGGAAGCCTTCCCGGAAAATGACTACCCAAAACGTGCTTGGCGCCGCCGTGATCGGCTGCGTCGTGCTTGGCGCCGGCTGGACCATCTACAGCAACATCTTTGCCGCCAGCGTCTATCCGACCGTCGGCAGCAGCGGCTACGACGAGCCAGTGGTCAAGCGCGCGCCCAGGGTCGCGTTGCGCGAGGCCGGTGAGGCCGTCAAGGACGCCTTTGCGCTCTTGCCCGACCGGTTGCAGGTGGCAGCGCCGATCTCGCGCGAGATGTTCAATGATCGCTTTGCCGCGGCTGCAACCCAAGGCGTGACATCGAATGCGGCCAGCGCCGCGCCCGCAACCAAGGTCGCCGAAGCCAAGGACGCGCCGAAGCCGAGCGTGATCGCGAGGGTCGCGGAAGTCCTGAAGCCAGGTCCCGCCAAGATCGCTGACGCCGCGAAGTCCAAGCGCGGCGCTGACGCGCCGGTGCAGCTTGCCTCGGCAGATCCGGCCGAGATCGTGCCGGCGCCTGAGGCGAAGCCAAAATCGATTGCCGATCGCGCCAAGGCTGCGGTGATGTCGATTACCGGACCGCGCCAGTCGATGGTGGAAAAGCTCTGGGGCAAGCGCGAGCCGTCCGGTGGGCTGCTCGCCTATGCCTCGGCCGACGCCAGCGTGACCGCCTCCATCGCGCCGAAGGAGCAGAACCCCATGCTCGGCGGTTCGGCGCCCTATGAGCGTGACACCGCGGTCTACGACATCTCCGCTAAAACGGTTTACTTGCCCGACGGCACCAAGCTCGAGGCGCATTCCGGCCTCGGCTCCAACCTCGACGACCCGCGCTCCTCGCGCGTCCGCATGCGCGGTGTGACGCCGCCGCACATCTACACGCTGAAACCGCGCGAGGCACTGTTTCACGGCGTGCCCGCGCTGCGCCTGACCCCGATTGGCGGTGAGAGCGCGATCTACGGCCGCGACGGCCTGCTCGCGCATACCTTCATGCTCGGGCCGAATGGCGATTCCAACGGCTGCGTGTCGTTCAAGGATTATTACGCGTTCCTCGATGCCTACCGCAACAAGGGCATCCGCAAACTCGCGGTGCTGGCGCGCGTGGACTAGGCTCAGTCGATTCGAGATCACGCAAAAGGGCCGCTTGCAGCGGCCCTTTTCTATTTCGCTTCGCGGGTACGTTTTAGCCCGGCCAGCACTGCCCGCCGCCGTCGATCCGCAGCACCTGACCGGAAACGAAGGCGCCCATGGGCCCTGCGAAGAATTCGACAACGCGCGCGACCTCGTCGACGGTTGCGATCCGGTCGAGCGTGCCGGTCTCGACCATTCTGTCGGGGTCGACTGCACGCGTTCCGAGGAAGCGGCCGGTGCGGGTATCTCCGGGCGCGATGCAGTTGACGGCGACGTCGTAGGGGCGGAGCTGGTCGGCCAGGCATCGCGTGTAATGGGTCACGCCGGCCTTCGAGACCGCATAGATCGAGCCTTGGGTACGTCCCTTGAAAGCGGCGACGGAGCCAAGCGTCACGATGCGGCCGCGTCGGCGCTCCATCATGCCGCGCGCGACCGCCTGGCATGTCAGGATGGTGGAGAGCAGATTGCGCTCCAGCACCGCGCGCACGTCGGCCTCCTTGATATTCACCGCATCGTTCGGATCGGGCTTGCCGCCGCCGGCCGCGATATCGCCCCCGGCATTGTGCACGAGAATGTCGATCGGGCCGAGTGCCGCTTCGGTCTCCGCGATGACGCGTGCGATGTCCTCGCCCTTGGTGAGATCGCCGAGCACGCGCTGGCTGCGAACGCCGAATTCGCGGCCGATCTCGACGGCGACCGCGGTGAGGGTGGTGCCCTCGCCATACTCGGCCGGCCCGTTCTCGCGCATGCCGTGGATGGCGACGTCAGCGCCGAGCGCGGCAAGCTTCTCTGCAAAAGCGCGGCCGAGCCCGCGCCCCGCGCCGGTCACCAGTGCAACTTTGCCTGCCAGAAGCTTGTTGGTGTCATGCGATGACATGATCTTGTTCCTGTTGTGAATGTCAGTCTGCGGCGAGGTCGAGGCCGATCGCCAACGCCTGCACGAGGCACATCGGTGCGACAAGCGTACGCAGCGCGGGCTCAGGCATGTCCTGGATCTCGAACACGACGCTCGCGCCCTCGACGATCGGGCTCAAAAGGCTGTCGGTGATGGAAATCGTGGGCACGCCCCGCGCGACGAGTTCGGGAAACAAGCGCGCCGTATCCGGATAGTAATTTCGGAAGCTGATCGCGACCAGCGCGTCGTCTGATGTCGCCGCGTGCGACTGCTCGTGGATGCTGCCGCCAAGGCCGTCGAGCAGGACGACGCGCCGTCCGAGCTTGCGCAGCACGTAGGCGAGGTGGATCGCAACCGGGAACGAGCCGCCCAGGCCGAGCAGATAGATGTCACGTGCCTTGGCAAGGATCGCGGTTGCGGCGTCGAGTTCGGGCGCATGGACGGATTGGCTGAGCGTGACCAGCGATGATTGCGCTTCGGACACGAAACGCGACAAGACCGCGGCCGGCTGGCGGCCGAGCACTGACTTCTCCTGGCTCTTCATGCGGGCGAGGCGCGCCTTGTAGCTTGGCGCGACGCCGGCGACGAGACGGGAGCGGAACACCTGCTGCATCTCGGTGAAGCCGCCGAACCCGAGCGCATGCGCGAAGCGAACGATCGCCGACGGCGGCACCCCTGAGCGCTGCGCCACCTCCGCCACGGTGCCGAGTGCGACATCGGTCGGGTGATCGAGCACGAACTCCGCGATCTGCTGTAACCGGCCGGACAGTGCCCGGTGCCGCTGCGCGATCGCGCCGCGCAGTTCGTCATAAGTCATGGCGCCAGCCGCCTTGTTCATCGAGTCGGATCTCCGGATCGGTCGCCTGTTTAACGGCATTTCATCGTTTGGATCAAATATTCTACTTTACATAACAGATAGAATGAATATTCTAATCTCACAAAAAAGCAAAAGACTTCGAAAACGGGAGGACACGATGAGAGGGCGTCAGATCTCACGGCGAAGCGTTCTGAAGGGCAGCTTGATGGCGAGCGTCATCGGCGGCGCCGGCAGCTTCTTTGGGCCGTGGCGGCAGAATCATGCCTGGGCGCAAGGCGCGAAACCGATCAAGCTGGGCCTGACGTGCGATGCCAGCGGTCAATACGGCAACAGCGGCCAGGATGATTTCCGCGGCATCAAGATGGCGATCGACGAGATCAACGCCAAAGGTGGCGTACTCGGGCGCCAGGTCACGTTCATCACGGCGGACACCGAGACGACGCCAGCTACCGGCAGCCGCGTCGCGGAACGTTTCATCACCCGCGAGGACTGCACCATCCTGATCGGCGCGCTGCATTCGGGCGTCGCCAACGCCATCACACAGGTCGCTAGCAAATATGGTGTGATCTACATGAACACCAATTCCTCCGCGCCCAGCGAAGCCGGGGAGAACTGCTCGCGCGTGAAATTCGTATGGGACGGCAACGGCACCAATTTTTCCAAGGCGTCGGTCAAGAACGCGGTGGACTCCATCGGCAAGAACTGGATGCTGCTGACCAACGACTATGTCTGGGGTCACACGACGTCTGCCGCGACCAGGACGCAGGTCGAGAGCGCCGGTGGCAAGATCCTCGACAATCTGCTGGTGCCGCAGAACACGCGCGACTTTACTGCCTATCTGCTGAAGATCCAGCAGGCCAAGCCCGATGTTGTGGCGACCGCAGTTGGCGGCGACGATATCAAGGCATTGCGCGAGCAGGTGGCGCAGCTCAAGCTCGACGGCAAGCCGGCCTGGATCAACAACCAGCAGGACTGGCCCGATGTGTGGGGCGCGCCCGACAGCCTGTTCGGCGTGTTCGGCACCACCTGGTATCACAAGCTGCCGCTGCCCGGCGTCGCCGAATTCGTCAAGAAGTGGCAGGCCGCCAACAAGGACGGCCCGATCCCGGTGCCGGGCAACGTCTCCTACAACGGCTACATGTCCACGCGCGAACTGCTGCGTGCGATCGAGCGGGCAGGGTCGACCAACAACGTCAAGATCATCAAGGAGCTCGAGAACCTGAAGGTCTCGGCGACCGATCGCATGCAGCATTTCGACGCCTACATGGATCCGATGACGCACCAGATGCAGCAGACGATCTATCTGGCGCGGCGCAACGCCAAGCCGGTCGACAATACCGATCTGTTCGAGATCATCAGCTGGACGGAGCCGAAATCGGCCGCCGATGATGCGGCACCCGGCAAGTGCAAGCTCACCCCCTACGAGCAGGTGCCGACCGTCGACTCCTAGAGACGGTGCGTCACATCGCAGAACGAGCGGCGCGCATCTCGCGCGCCGCGCCTCCGGGACCGTCAGCCTCCCGGATGACACATGCCAGTTGCGAGAGCCAAAAACCTTGTTCGACCTTCTTCCGCATCTCCTCAACGGCCTGACGCTCGGCCTGTTGTTCGCGCTGATCGCACTCGGCTTCATGCTCATCGTCGGGCTGATGGAGCAGATCAACCTCGCGCACGGCTCCCTGTTCGCGCTCGGGGCTTATGTCGCCATGCAGCTCACGGGGCCGCGCCCTCCATTGCCGATGGAACTTGCGAAAGCGTGGCTCGCGCTGCCGCTCGGCTGGCGCTATGCGTCGACGTTGATCATTGCTCCCGTGATCGTGAGTCTGGTCGGCATGCTGATCGAGCTCTGCATGCGGCGCACTTACGGCAAGGATCCGCTCTACGGGCTGCTCCTGACCTTCGGCGCCGCGATGGTGATCGAAGAGATGATCCGCCTGGTGTGGGGCACGCGCGACTACGTGCTGCAGGTGCCGTCCGCCATCAACGGCGGCTTCCTGTTCGGCGACCTGATCTGGTCGACCTATCGCTTCTACGCAGCGGGCATCGCGGCCGGGGTCATCGGCCTGGTCTGGCTGTTGATCGAAAAGACCTCGTTCGGTGCGACGGTCAAGGCCGGCGCGCATGACAGCGAGATCGTTCGCGCGCTCGGCATCAACCTGTCGCGGTTGCGGATGCTGGTCTTCGTGTTCGGCACGATGCTGGCCGCGATCGCGGGCATCATCGTCGCGCCGATCTGGGGCATTCGCCCGCATATGGGCGTCGATGCGGTCATTCCTGCGTTCCTGGTGATCGTGCTCGGGGGCGTCGGCAGCTTTTGGGGTGCGGTCGTGGCGGGTCTTTTGGTCGGACTGTGTGTCGGCCTTGCCGGCGCCTACGCGTCCGAATGGTCGCTGTTGTCGATGTACATCTTGCTCGTGGCCGTCGTGACGTTCCGCGCGCGCGGCCTCTGGGGCAAAAAAAGCGTGCTCGAGGCCTAAAGGGAATGATTGTGGGACCAAAATCTTCACCGGACGCTGCGCGCCTCGTGACGCCGACGATGCTGGTGCTCTGGCTCGTGCTTGCAACGGTGCCGCTCTGGATCACGCGGATCGGGCTCTATCCCTATCTCGGGATCGAGATCCTGATCTGGTCGCTCTATGCGCTCGCATTCAACCTGGTGCTGGGCACCGCCGGACTTCCGTCGTTCGGTCATGGTGCCTATTTCGGCATCGGCGCCTACGCGTTCGGTCTCTGTCAGTTCGACATCCTCGCCAATCTCTGGATATGCCTGATTGCCGCGGCCGCGGCGGCAGGTCTCGCCGGCGTGCTGGTGGCGCTGTTCATCTCGCACAGGCGCGGCATCTATTATGCCTTCATGACGATTGCCTTCGGCCAGATCTTCTGGACGTTGGCGATAAAATCGCACCGGATCACCGGCGGCGAAGACGGCCTTCTCAAGATCAAACGGTTGCCGGCCGATTTCGGGCTTGTGTCGTTCGATCTCAACGACAATGTCGCGTTCTACTATTTCGTGCTCGCCGTCTTTGCGGTCGGCACCGCCGCATTGTGGAGGCTGGTGCACTCGCCCTATGGCCGCGTGGTCGCTGCGATCAGGCAGAGCGAAGTTCGCGCGAGCCATCTCGGCTATAATGTGTGGCTCTACAAAGTCGCGATCTTTGCGCTGTCGGCCGCCGTCTCGGGGTTTGCCGGCGGATTGTTCGCCATGGCGCAGCTCGCCGCATTCCCCGACGTCATGAGCCTGCATCAATCCGGCTACGTCGTGATGATGACGCTCGTCGGCGGTGGCCTCGTCAGCTTCTGGGGCCCGGTGATTGGCGTATTTCTCTTCCTCACCGCCCGAGACGTGATCGGTGCGCTGACCAATGCCTGGATGCTCTATTTTGGTCTGCTGTTCATCGCCATCGTGCTGTTTCGCCCCGAGGGCATTGCCGGCGCGATATCCGCTGCCGTGCAGCAGCACTCACTCGGCGCCTTACGGCAGCGCGGTACCTCGGCGATGCGGCTGCTGTTCGGGAGCGGGCGATGAACATGATCGAAGCCGCAGCCGTTCATGTCCGCTTCGGCGATCGGGTCGTGCTGGAGAGCGTCGATCTCGCGGTCGCGGAGGGCGAGTTTCACGGCGTGATGGGCCCGAACGGCGCCGGCAAAACCACGTTCTTCAATGTCCTCACCGGCCGGGTGAAACCGAACCGTGGTCGAGTCCTGCTCGCCGGCGAGGATGTCACGGGCCTCAGCCCGCACCGCATCGCCACCAAGGGCATCGCCCGCTCGTTTCAAATCATGACACTGTTCGACGAATTCTCCGCGCGTGACAACGTCATGATGGGCTTGCCCGAGTTTCGCGCCCGTGGCCACGATGTCGCGCGCGCAGCGGCGGGCGACAGCCGGCTTGCCGCGAAGGCCTCTGAATCGCTGGCGGCAGTTGGGCTTGCCGACAAAGGCGACATCCGCGCCAAGGACCTGTCCTATGGCGACCGGCGCGCGCTGGAGATCGCGGTCGCCCTGGCGCAGGCGCCCCGGGTGCTGTGCCTGGACGAGCCGACGTCCGGCCTCGGCTCCGACGGGGTGCACCGGCTCGCAGCCCTGATTGCTCGCCTGAAGGGGCGGCTGACCATCGTCGCCATCGAGCACGATATGGAGTTCCTGTTCTCGTTGGCTGACCGGATCTCGGTCATCCATTGGGGCCAGGTGGTGGCGCGCGGAACGCCACACGAACTGCAGCAGAACGAATGGGTGCGGCGCTCCAATCTCGGGAAGTTCGCATGATCCTCGAAGTGGACGCGGTCGATACCTTTTACGGCGAGACCCAGGCGCTGTTCGGCGCCTCGCTTGCCATCGAGCACGCCAAGGTGTTTGCGCTGCTCGGCCCTAACGGCGCCGGCAAGACGACCATGCTCCGCTCGATTCTGGGGCTGACGCGTCCGCGCCGCGGCTCCGTTTGTTTCGACGGTCACGACGTCACGCGCGATCCGACCCACGAGATTGCGCGCGCCGGCATCGGCTGGGTACCCGACGACCGCCGGCTGTGTCCGACATTGACGGTTGCGCGCAACCTGTCGATCGCGCAAAAGCGCACGCGCTTTCGCCACTGGAGCGTCAAGGAGGCCGCTGCGATCTTCTCACCGCTCGAATATCTCATGGAGCGCGACTGCGAAAACCTGTCGGGCGGCGAAATGCAGATGGTGGCGATCGCCCGCGCGCTGGTCGGCTCGCCGGGATTGGTGCTGTTCGACGAGCCGAGTCAGGGATTGGCGCCGAAAATCGTCGGCGACGTGCTCGCGACGATCTTGCGCATGAAGGACGAGGGCATTGCCTCGCTGGTCGTGGAGCAGAACGCCGAGATCGCGCTGGCGGTCGCAGACCATGCCGCGGTGATCGATCGCGGCCGGATCGTCTGGACCGGGGAGGCCGCGGCCTTGCGCGATGACCGCGGGCTTCGTCAGTGCTTGCTGGGAGTACAATAAGTGGCCGCACCGCTGCTCGTTCTCGACGACGTTCGAAAGGTCTATACACGGGGCCGCGTGATCCGCCGACCGACATTCACGTTACAGGCAAACCTGTCGCTGGACGAACCTGATATCGTTGGTGTCGTCGGCCCGAATGGCGCCGGCAAGACGACCTTGTTCGAGATGATGACGGGCTCGAACGCCCCGACCTCCGGGCGCGTGCTGGTCGCGGGCACCGATATCCATGGTGTCAAATATCGCGAGCGCGACCGGCTCGCGATCCACTATCACCAATCCTATCAGGTTAGGCGCTTCCGGAAGCGCATTCCGTCCGCCTTCCTGGCGCCGTCGCCAACCCGGACGCCGCTGGTTCACCTGTTCGACGAACCGCAGTTCAACCTGCAGGATGGCTATATCGGCTTCATGCTCGATTTCTTCCGCAAGCTGCGCGACGAGGGGCGGCTGGTCGTGCTCTGCATGCATCCGACGGCGGCCTGGCACCTCGACATCCTTGCCGAGATCGCCGGGCGATTCCTCTTTGTGGCCGGCGGTGGGGTGACACGCATGGCCGATTTCGGCGCTCTGGTCGCCGAGCCACGCTTCCGCTCCTATCTGGGGCCGGAGATGACAAAGGCGGCGGACGCGATTTGTCACCGAGCTATTCCTATCCCGACCTAACGCAGAAAAAAGCGACCACAGGAGAATCCGTTGGCCTATTCGAACACCCAGCTTTTCATTGGCGGCAAATGGCGACCGGCCCATTCGGGCAAGGTGATCGAGGTCCGCAATCCCGCGACTGAAGAGGTGATCGGCACCGTCGCCCATGCGGGACGGTCCGACCTCGACGAGGCACTCGCCGCAGCCAGCGCCGGCTTGAAAATCTGGCGAAACGTTGCTCCCTTCGAGCGCTGCCGCATCATGCGCAAGGCCGCCGCGATCATGCGCGAGCGCAATGAGGAGATCGCGCCGCTGCTCACGATGGAGCAGGGCAAGACGCTCGGCGAGGCCAAGATGGAGGCGATGGCCGCCGCCGACGTGATCGAGTGGTTTGCGGAGGAAGCCAAACGCGCCTATGGCCGCCTGATCCCCGCGCGCGGCCCGGGCATCTACCAGCTCGCGATCAAGGAGCTGGTCGGCCCGGTTGCGGCGTTCACGCCCTGGAACTTTCCGATCAATCAGGTCGTGCGCAAGCTCTCCGCCGCACTCGGCGCCGGCTGCTCGATCATCGTCAAGGCCCCGGAGGAGACGCCGGCCTCGCCCGCACAGCTGATCCGCGCGTTTGCGGACGCTGGCGTGCCCGATGGCGTCATCAACCTGGTCTACGGTATTCCTGCCGAGATCTCCGAATATCTCATTCCGCATCCGGTGATCCGCAAGATCTCGTTCACAGGCTCGACCCATGTCGGCAAGCAGCTCAATGCGCTCGCGGGCCTGCACATGAAGCGTGCCACCATGGAGCTCGGCGGTCATGCGCCGGCGATCGTTTTCAAGGACGCCGACGTCACATCGGCGGCCAAGATTCTGGCGGCAGCAAAATATCGCAATGCCGGGCAGGTTTGCATCTCGCCGACGCGGATGCTGGTCCAGGATGACGTGTTCCGTGAATTCGTCGACACATTTGTCGACAGCGCCAAGTCGTTCAAGGTCGGCAACGGCCTCGATCCCGAATCCAAAATGGGCTCGCTTGCCAATCCGCGCCGTGTCACCGCCATCGAAGGCATGGTGCAGGATGCCGTCGGCAAGGGGGCAAAGCTCGAGACCGGCGGTAAACGCGTCGGCAACAAGGGCCATTTCTTCGAGCCGACGGTGGTGAGCGACGTGCCGAAGGATGCGCGCGCCATGAACGAGGAGCCGTTCGGCCCGCTCGCGCTGATTTCACGCTTCTCGTCGTTCGACGAGGTGGTCGAGGAGGCCAACCGCTTGCCGTTCGGGCTGGCGTCCTACGCCTTCACAAGCTCGGCAAAGACGGCGGCTGCGATCGGTTCGGCAGTCGAAGCCGGCATGATGTCGATCAACAGTTTTGGTCTGGCGCTGCCCGAAGTGCCGTTCGGCGGCATCAAGGATTCCGGCTACGGCTCGGAGGGCGGCACCGAGGCGATGGAGGGTTATTTCAACACCAAGTTCATCAGCCAGACGGGCGTGTGACCGGCCGGGGATGCGCAGCTAGCGTTTGACGAAAACCAGATTGCAGGCCCGCGCCTCGTTGCGCTTGCCGGTTCCGCGGGTGCGATCGAACTGCGCATCGACCGTAAAGGCGTAGGGCGAGCCGGGCGCTAGATTGTTCAGCGTGTACGCGCTCGCTCCCGTCGTGCCGCGCGCGCTCAAGGTGGTCTTGCCGTCCGCCGGGATCTGGCCGTCGATCTCGAGCCGGTTGATGTTGTTGCCCGGACCCTGCGCCTCGGCATGAAGCACGCCGTTCGTGACGGTGGCGACCAGAGGTCTGGTGAAGCCCTGCGCCTTGCCGGTGGCCAAGCAGTTCAACGTCACGTCCCAGCTGCCGTCAAAATCCTTGCTTCCGCCGCTCCGGCCGTTGCCTGACGGCGCGAGCGCCACCTTCTGCTTCAGCCCCTCGATTCGAGCTTTGGCGAGCGTGGCGAAGATGCAATTCGGGAATCTCGCGAGGTGATCCTCGAAAGCGCCCAGCGTGCCGATGCCGTCGGCAGCCTTCCAGTGTGCTTCTGCTGCTGCGCAAGGGTCAGCCCGGGGCGCGGCTTGTGGCGCCGCCGGCGCCACCGTGACTGACACCGGTCCGTTCAGGTAGAACTTGCCGATGATCGACAGCGACAGCTCCGGGAGTTGGGTCTTGCCGCTGGAATCGTAGACGTCGCTGCTGATGTCGCGAAAGACTTCGCCGATCTCCTGCGGCTCCTCGATGTGCTTCAGGAACGCCGTCGTATAGGGGCTGTTGCGGCCGCTGCCATCGGCCGCCGTCTGCCCGGACTGGGTTGAGAACGACACGATCGTGCCGCGCGGTGCTTCGACTTTCGACAGGCCCCGCCCGATCGAGGCGCCGCGCGTCATGCCGGCGGAGCGTTTCAAGGTTTCGGCCAGCGGATTGTCGCGGCAGGAATCGAGGATGAGGATGCGCAGGTTCTTGGCCTGCTGCAGGTCGTTCACGATGTCGTCCACCCGCACGAAGCGCTTCAGGTCGGCTTCGTCGCTCAGCACGGCATCGACAGGCATCAGATAGTTCACGCCGTTGTACTGCATCGCATGGCCGCTGTAGTAGAACATGGCGACGTCGGCTTTGCTCGCGGCGCGCGCGAAGCGGATGGTGAGGTCCTGCATGTCAGCTTGGCGCAGGTCGATGCCCTGGAGCACCTCGAAGCCGCTGCGCTTGAGCGAGGCGGCGACGTCTTCGGCATCGTGCGACGGGTTGGGAAGCTGCGCCGTACTGGCATAGGCGCCATTGCCGATCACCAGGGCGACGCGGGTTTCCGCCGATGCCGGCGCAACGGAAAGCCAGCAGGCCAGGAGGGCAAGGCAAAGTCCGGCCGGGCAAAATCTGGAAAGAGCACGCATGAATGCCTTCCAAGGAAATGTCGAAAAATATCCCTCCAGATTAGCGCATGCCGCGCCGACATCAATGCCCTGCCGGAGCACCGCTCAGATTTCCCGGCCGTGACATCCTGTCACGCCGGGCTCGCCGCCATCGTCTTGCGGACGGCCATTTCGGTCGCAATCGCGTCCCGCACGGCCGGTCGCGCCTGCATGCGCGCGAGATAGGCCGACAACGATGGCCATTGCGCGACGTCGATTCCCGCGGGACGGAGCAACAGCAAAGCCCAGGTGAGATGGGCATCCGCGACGGTGAAGCTGTCGCCGACGAGGAATTCGCGGTCCGTCAGATGCGCGGCAGGCATCGATAATGTCTGCGCTATCCTTGCACGCGGCTTGGCGAGCGAGGCGTCGTCCTTGTACCAGAAGGTTGGAAACAGGAACGCCTTGTGGATCTCGGCCCCGACGAAACTGAGCCATTCCTGGAGCCGATACCGGTCGGGATTTCCGAAGGCGGGTGCAAGGCCCGCCTGCGGCTTTAGGTCGGCGATGTATTGCAGCACCGCGGCGCTTTCGGTCAGCCGTTCGCCATTCTCCAGCACCAGGACCGGCACCGCGCCCTTTGGGGAAACGCCGAGGAAATCGCTGCCGTCGTCCACGACCTGCTTGGTCTGGAGATGGACCGGATGATAGCGGGCCTCGATGCCCGCTTCCATCAGCGCGATGCGGCTCGCAAGCGAGCAGGCCATCGGTGAGAAATAGAGTTGCAGCATCGCCTACGCTCCTTCAGGTCAACGTCTCGGTTTGTGCGATGATCGCAAACCGGTCCGACAATTCGGCCAGGGCGACCTCGTGGATGATCCTTGCGGAGAGCGCTCCGCCGCGGCCGTCGGGAAGATCGCGTGTGGCGCAGGCATCGGCTGCGATCGTCGTGCGCAGGCCGAGGTCGAGCGCGGCGCGGGCGGTCGAGCTGATGCACATATGGGTCATGAAACCGGCCAGCACGATGTTCGTGCGTCCGGTTGCGGCCAGCCGGACTTGCAGGTCGGTGCCGGCAAAAGCGTTCGGCAGCGCCTTTTCGATCACGGCTTCGCTGGCGAGCGGCGCCACGTTCCTGACGATCGCGCCGCGCGCGGCCTCGCGGTCGAACAGGCTGCCGGCACGTCCCTTGTGCGCGATATGGAAGATCGCAGCGCCGCTCGCCCTCGCGCGGGCGAGCAGGCGCGCGGCGGCGGCGATTGCGGGCTCCGCGTCCGGCAAGGCGAGCGGCCCGGCGCAATATTCGTTCTGGATGTCGATTAGCACGAGGCAGGAATCGGCGAGCCTGGGCGGAGTGAGATCGGCGCCGGACAATTCAAGCAGGGTTTTTGGGGCGGTCATGCGGGTCCGGCCTTAAGGCATATCGGATAGCGCCACAGTAGCGCGGCGGCGGCCTGCCAATGTGCAGGACTATTGCAGCATATGGCTGCAAATTTGCAGGAGCCCGTCGTGCCTGCTAGGCTCATCGCCATGAACTGGGACGATCTGCGCATCATCGCCGCGGTCAGGGACGAGGGCACCTATGCCGGCGCCAGCGCGCGGCTGCGCATCGACGAGACCACCGTCGGCCGCAGGCTCGCGCGCATCCAGCGCGATCTCGGCGTGCCGCTGTTCGATGCGGTGGACGGCCAGCGCCGGCCGACGCGGAGTTGCGAGGCGGTGCTGGCGCATGTCGAGGCGATGGCCGCACATGCCGCCGAGATCGGTCGCGTCGGCGAGAGTCTTGCAGGCCCGGTGGGACGCCTGCGTATCGCCTCCACCAACACGGTTGCCGAGGAGGTTCTGTCGCCTCGCGCGAGCGACTTCCTGCGCGCCAATTCCGGCCTGACGCTGCAATTCCTCACCTCGAGCGAGAACGTCAAGTTCTCGCGCTGGGAAGCCGATCTCGCTATCCGGCTGCGCAAGCCCGACAAGGGCGACTTCGCGATCTCCAGGCTCGGTGACGTCAAGCTCTATTATTTTGAGCCTGTCACGACCGAAGGCGAGCCGGTGCTGTGCGCCTATCCGGACGAACTCGGTGCCATTCCTGAGATGCAATTCCTGCGTATGAAGCAAGCCCACGCGCGCTGCGTTACCGACAACGTTCGCGTCATCCGTAACCTGATCCGCGCGCATCAGGCCGCCGGCGTGTTGCCGGAGCATGTCTGCGCGGACTTACTCGGCGATCGCCGCCTGCGCGCCACGCTGCTGCCTGGGCGCCGCGACGTCTGGCTGCTGGTGCAGAACCATCTCAAGCGCGATCCGGCGACGCGGCTCACCATCGAATGGATCCGCCGCTGCTTCAGCGATCTCGCGCGCGGTTGATTGCGACCCATGAACGCGATCCGCGCGCGGCGCGACCAAGTTATGGGATTGCGTACGCGCGAGGGTTGCGTAATCTCGCGACGACTACGGGCTTGATCAGGGCAGGCGCATGACCACTCTTCAGGAAACCATCCACCCGCAGGCCAAAGCGCGGGAATGGAAGGCGATCGTCATCCTGATCCTCCTGATTCCGGTGCTGTGGTCGCCGCCGTTCCTGTTTCGCATCTTCCTGTTTCAGCCGTTCAACATCCCGTCCGGCTCGATGACGCCGACGCTGGTCGTCGGCGACTACGTCTTTGCTGCAAAATATGCCTATGGCTATGGCCGTTATTCGTTTCCCTTCGCGCCGTCGTGGATCTCCGGGCGTTTCCGGGCCACCGATCCCGAGTATGGTGACGTCGTCGTGTTCCGGACGCTAAAGGACACCCCGGTCGACTATGTCAAGCGCGTGGTCGGGCTGCCCGGTGATCGCATCCAGATGCGGCAGGGCCAACTCATCCTAAATGACCGCCCGGTGACGCGCGTCGCTCTGAAGCAGGCATTCGCCGGCTCCACCTGCGGCGTGGATGACGGTGCGAAGGCCAAGCGCTGGCGCGAGACGCTGCCGAATGGCGCGTCCTACGTGACGCAGGACTGTGTCGACAACGGCTACTACGACAACACCGACGTCTACACCGTGCCGCCGGGCCATTTCTTCGTGCTCGGCGACAATCGCGACAACTCGAGTGACAGCCGCGTGATGTCGTCGATCGGATTCGTGCCGATGGACAATCTGGTCGGCAAGGTGACGCGGATATTCTGGTCGCTCGACCAGCACGGCGAACCGCACACGGAGCGGCTGGGGAAGGTGTGGTGAAGCCCCACTGTCATTCCGGGCTCCGCGCTGCTCCGGGATGGGACCACCGAAGAAAAACAAAACCCCGGCATCGCTGCCGGGGTTTCGCATTTTGTCGTTTGCCGGAATGGCTGGATCAGAAATCCATGCCGCCCATGCCGCCGCCCGGGGGCATCGCCGGACCGGAGCCGCCCTTCTTGGGCAGCTCGGCGACCATGGCTTCCGTGGTGATCAAGAGCGCCGCAACCGAGGCTGCGTTCTGGATCGCGGTACGGACCACCTTGGTCGGGTCGATGATGCCCTTCTTGACGAGGTCAACATATTCGCCGGTCTGGGAGTCGAAGCCGTAGGCGTACGACTTGTTCTCGAGGACCTTGCCGACGATCACGGAGCCATCTTCACCGGCGTTGATCGCGATCTGGCGAGCGGGCGCGGAGAGCGCCTTGCGCACGATCTCGACGCCGGTCTTCTGGTCGTCGTTCTTGGTGCGCAGGCCCTTGAGCTGCTCGGAGGCACGGAGCAGGGCGACGCCGCCGCCCGGGACGATGCCTTCCTCGACCGCGGCGCGGGTCGCATGCATCGCGTCATCAACGCGATCCTTGCGCTCCTTCACCTCGACCTCGGTCGCGCCGCCGACGCGGATCACCGCGACGCCGCCTGCGAGCTTGGCAAGACGCTCCTGGAGCTTCTCACGGTCGTAGTCCGAGGTGGTTTCCTCGATCTGCGCCTTGATCTGCGACACGCGCGCTTCGATGTCGGCCTTCTTGCCGGCGCCGTTGACGATCGTGGTGTTCTCCTTGTCGATCATCACCTTCTTGGCGCGACCGAGCATGTTGAGCGTGACGTTCTCGAGCTTGATGCCGAGATCTTCCGAGATCGCCTGGCCACCGGTCAGGATCGCGATGTCCTGCAGCATGGCCTTGCGGCGATCGCCGAAGCCCGGAGCCTTGACGGCCGCGACCTTCAGGCCGCCACGGAGACGGTTCACGACCAGGGTGGCAAGCGCTTCGCCTTCGACGTCCTCGGCGACGATGACCAGCGGCTTGCCGGTCTGCACCACGGCCTCGAGCAGCGGCAGCAGCTCGTTCAGCGAGGAGAGCTTCTTCTCGTTGATGAGGATGTAGGCGTCGTCCATCTCAACGCGCATCTTGTCGGCGTTGGTGACGAAGTAGGGCGAGATGTAGCCGCGGTCGAACTGCATGCCCTCGACGACGTCGAGCTCGGTCTCAAGCGACTTGGCTTCCTCGACGGTGATGACACCCTCGTTGCCGACCTTCTTCATGGCGTCGGCGAGGAACTTGCCGATCTCCGCGTCGCCGTTGGCCGAGATGGTGCCGACCTGGGCGATCTCGTCGTTCGAGGTCACCTTCTTGGAGTTCTTGACGAGGTCCGCAACGACGGCTTCGACCGCGAGATCGATACCGCGCTTCAGATCCATCGGGTTCATGCCGGCGGCAACCGACTTGGCGCCTTCGCGTACGATCGCCTGGGCCAGCACGGTCGCGGTGGTGGTGCCGTCGCCGGCCGCGTCAGCGGACTTGGAGGCGACTTCGCGCACCATCTGCGCGCCCATGTTCTCGAACTTGTCCTCGAGCTCGATCTCCTTGGCGACGGTGACGCCGTCCTTGGTGATGCGGGGAGCGCCGAACGACTTGTCGAGCACGACGTTGCGGCCCTTCGGACCGAGCGTGACCTTCACCGCGTTGGCGAGAATGTCGACGCCGCGAAGCATCTTGTCGCGCGCATCGACCGAGAATTTGACTTCTTTAGCTGCCATCTGGATTTTTTCCTTAGGTGTTTAACTGGATAAGAGAGGGGCTCTTAGGCCGCCTTCTTCTTGGAAGCGGGGACGTCGAGGACGCCCATGATGTCGCTTTCCTTCATGATCAGCAGGTCGACGTTGTCGATCTTGACCTCGGTGCCGGACCACTTACCGAACAGCACGCGGTCGCCGACCTTCAGGTCGATCGGGATCAGCTTGCCAGCTTCGTCGCGGCCACCCGGGCCGACGGCGACGATCTCGCCCTGCGAGGGCTTTTCCTTCGCCGTGTCGGGAATGATGATGCCGCCAGCGGTCTTCTCTTCTGCGTCGATGCGCTTGACCACGACGCGGTCGTGAAGCGGACGGAAATTCATGCAGTTCTCCTAAGCTTTTGCACGATTTGGGAATTTTGGGTTGTTAGCAGTCTGCGCCAGCGAGTGCCAGCGCAGGCACAACTGAGATAAGGCAGGATTTTGGCGGGAGCAAGGGCTTGTAGCAGAAAAATAGCACTCGGAGGCGCCGCCTGCCAAAATCTCTTTCCATCGTTAATCGCGCTCGGCGCAGTATTAGCACGGAGCTAGATCTGCTGCTAACGCATTGAATTTCAACAGCTTGTTAAACTTTTGGGCTTGAGATGGATTGTCAGTTTGCGTCACATTTCTCTTATGTGAGCGCATCAGCAGCGGGTGGCTCTTAAGGCGCACCGGAAAGCCACTCCTTGAATGCGCTCCTGCAAAGGAGGTTGGCATGGGCTTGCGGAGTAGAGCCGTTTCGGACGATTTCCGGAAACAGCTGCTGGGTTACGGAATGACGACGGCGCAGATTCTCTACCGGATGCCGGATCATCCCTCGCTGCTCCAGACTTACGTCTGGCAGGACTACGACATGTTTCCGAAATTTCCGGCGCTGAAGGATTTTCTGGCGTTCTGGCAGGAAAAGCTCGACGGACCGCTTCACTCGGTGACAGTGGCGCATTCCAAGCTGATCAAGCCGGCCGAGTTGCGCGCGGTGGACGGAGTATTCCGGCTGCATTGAAGGGCGGAGCTGTAGGGTGGGTTAGCGTCAGTGTAACCCCCCATGCTTCAACGCTTGCGCAAAGAAGTGGTGGGTACGTTAGCGCTAACCCACCCTGCGATTTCGCATTCTGTGCTAGCCTCTCCCCATAACAACAGGGGAGGCCGCCCATGGCCAAGAAAGCAAAATCGCGCAGCGCATCGCAAGCCGCGGTGAAGAAGCGTAGCGGGGCCAAACCCGCAGCACGATCCACGGCGCGCACGGCGGTGAAGGCAAAAGCCCCCACGACAACGGCAAAGTCATCCGTCAAGAAACCGGCGCGGCCCAAGCAGCGCATTGCGATCAGCCATCACCGCGAGGAAGACTTCAAAGCCGACGGTCTGCGTACCTACGCGAAATATCGCGACCTCGGCATCGCCGCCGCCAGCCATGGCCTCGCGCAGGCGCACGTGATCCGGCTGCAAGGCCCCTGCAATCCGGACGAAGTGTCGAAGCTGCACTTTCACGACGTCGAATTCCAGATGGTCTACGTGCTCAAGGGCTGGGTGAAGACCTATATGGACGGAGAGGGCGAGACGCTGATGAAAGAAGGTAGCGCCTGGACCCAGCCGCCGAAGATCAAGCACATGATCCTGGACTATTCGGACGACGTCGAGCTGCTGGAGGTGATCCTGCCGGCGGAGTTCAGGACTGTGGAGTTGAAGGCGTAGGCGAGGCGGAGATCAGCCGCCGTCGTTGCAATAGCGTTTCCACATCGCGCGATAGGCATCGTCCACCGCTTGCACGTATGAGATTGGGTTGCCGGCGGCGGCAGCCCTGATCTGTCCGGGCAGTTCGCCGCGCAACTTATCGAGCTCGCCGATCTGCAACCCACGGCTCGCTGCGATTTCGACATAGGCCTCATCGCTGTCCGCGACCCACTCCGGCAGGCCCAGCGCGGTGAGGATGGAGCCGGCAGCACGGCTCGGCAGGCTGTGACCGAGCTTCGCCACCACCGGCACGCCCATCTGCAAGGCTTCCCACGTGCTGACGCCGCCATTCTGCGGGAATGGGTCGAGGCCAATATCGACGCGATTGAACGTTACCAGATGTTCGTCTCGCGACGTGGCTCCGAGCAGATCGACGCATTCGGCCGGCAACTGGCAAGCGGCAAACCGCGCCAGCAGATTGTCGCGGACCAGCTGAGCGTCCAGTGCAGTATCCTTGATCAGCAGTCGCGAACCCGGCACCCGCTCGAGAATCCTAGACCAGACTTCCACCGCCTCGTTCGAAATCTTGCTGATGCGGTTGAAGACACCGAATGTGATGAAGCCGTTCGCGAGCGCCGGCGTCGGCGCCCGCGCAATCCCGGGTGGCAGCGGCGCCAGCGTCACAAAGCACGGCAGGTCAACGATGGTCTCCGCAAACAGATGCCGAACCGCGGCAGGAATCGCGACCGGGTCCGAGAATAGATAATCGATGGTTGGCAACCCGGTCCCGGTACCATGGCCCCAGCCATGCGCCTGAATAGGTGCCGGTTTGCGCGCAAACACACCGAGGCGGTTTCCGCTGGTGTGGCCGGACAGATCGATCAGGATATCGACGCCGTCGGCGCGGATCTGAGCGGCGAGGCGATCGTCGGACCATTGCGAGGCGTCGCGCCAGCGATCGGCGATCCCCTGAAATTCGCTGGTCGTCGCATCCGTTTTCGGTGAACAAGCGTAGCACACGATCTCGAACTGTGCCCGATCATGGTGCTGCAGGACCGGCTTGAAAATGAACGCCGCTGAATGTGTGTGAAAATCCGACGAGACATAACCCAGCACCAGACGGCGATCCGGATCGCGGCTGTTCTCATGCGATCCCGCCGCTGCTGAGGCGATCTTCGCACCGATCTGCTCCCACCATACATGTCGCGCTTGCTGATGCTGCGCAACGCTGGCGTCGGCCATGAAATCGAGGGTGAATATCTTGCTGGAGATCGTGCTCTGATCAGGCTCGATGTCGAGAGCTCTGTCGAAACTGGCGAGGGCTTCGTCGACCCGGCCAAGTGCCGCGAGACATTGGCCGAGCAGGCTGTGGGCCTGAGAGAAGCCGGGATCGGCCGCGAGAGCCTTCTCGCAATCGGACAATGCTTCGGCAACTTGCCGGGTCAGGAGCAAGATACTGGCCCGCCAGAGCCATCCATTCGCGTCGTCGGGTGCGAGGGCGATTGCGCGATTGCAATCCGCCATGGCTTCGTCAAATCGCTGAAGCTCCCGCAATGCAACGGCGCGGGTCGACAGCGCCGAGGCGTAGTCAGGCTTGATCGATAGCGCGCGGTTTAAGCTTGCGATCGCTTCGTCATAGGCGCGCACACGGCAGAGCGCCCAACCCCGGCCGTTATGGGCTTCGGAAAGTCTTCCGTCGATTGCGAGCGCCTTGTCGTAGCTCTCGAGCGCTTCCTGATAAAGTTCAAGGGCCGCGCTTGCGTTGCCGAGATTGGACAGGGCCAAGGCGTAGTTGGGTCGAAGGGCGAGGGCCTTCCGATAGCTCTCGCGGGCCTCATTGTGACGTTTCAGCCCGTTGAGCGCGACGCCCAGGCTCATATGGGCTTCGGCAGATCGCGGATCCAAGGCCACCGCTCGGCTCAGCAAAACTTGCGCCTGCCGATAGTTTTTGGCTTCAGACTCCAAAGCGCCCAGCAAATGCAGCGCGATGAATTGGTTGGGCGCAAGCTCCAGGAGTTCGCGATAGGCCGTCTTGGCCTCGGGGAGAAGTCCCGCCTTGTGGAGCTGGAGGGCGCGCGCGAGCAGCGGCCCTAGCTCGGCTTTTTGCCGTTTCTGAAGCCGGGCATTTTGAAATGCCCGCTGGCCTGCGCTGTTGCTCATGAATCAATTCCAGCCGAATCTCCTGAAGAGATTAACATGGAAGGATTGTCGCGATTGCGCTGCGCCCCCTCGGAGCTACGAGGGCGCCAGCCTCACACAAGCTTCACGTCAACACCCCCACCACTGCTCCCATCAGACACGTCGTCAGCGTTCCCGACACGATGGACTTCAGCCCGAGCGCGTTGATTTCCTCGCGCCGTTCCGGCGCCATCACGCCGAGACCGCCGATCATGATGCCGAGGCTGGCGAAATTGGCGAAGCCGCACATCGCATAGAGCATGATCAGGCGCGAGCGCGGATCGAGCGTGCCGGGCGGCAGCTTCGAGAAGTCGACATAGGCGATCAGCTCGTTCAGCACGGTTTTCGTGCCCATCAGGCTGCCGGCGGTGATCGCCTGATCCCACGGCAATCCCATGAGCCAGCACACCGGCGCCATCACGAGGCCGAGCAGGCGCTGCAACGAGATCGCAGCGCCGCCGACATCAGGCAGCAGGCCGAGGATCGCATTGACGAGATAGACCAGCGCCACCAGCACCAGCAGCATGGCGACGATGTTGATCAGCAGCTCGATCCCCGCGCCCGTCCCTTTCACGATCGCGTCCATCGTGCTGGAGACCTCCATCTCGGGAGCCTCCAGCGCGCCGCCGGTGCGCTTGTCGGATGTCTCCGGCACCATGATGAGGCTGACCAGGATCGCGGCCGGGGCACCCAGCACCGAGGCGATGACGAAATGGGCGGCTGCGTCGGGAATGAGGGGAGCAAGGAGCGTCGCATACAGCACCAGCACCGTGCCGGCGATGCCGGCCATGCCGCCGGTCATCACCAGGAACAACTCGCTGCGGGTCATTTGCGCGAGATAAGGCCGCACGAACAGCGGCGCCTCGACCATGCCGAGAAAGATGTTGGCGGCGGTCGAGAGTCCGACCGCGCCGCCGACGCCGAGCGTCCGCTCCAGCAGCCAGGCCATGCCGCGCACGACCGGCGGCAGCACGCGCCAATAGAACAAGAGCGTCGTCAGCACGCTCATGACCAGCACGATCGGCAGCGCCTGGAACGCCAGGACGAAATCGGCACCCGGTGCTTTCAGGTCGAAGGGCAGGGGACCGCCGCCGACATAGCCGAACACGAAGGAGGAGCCGGCGCGCGAGGCCGCCGAGATCGCGCCCACCGCGTCGTTGATGGCACCGAACGCGCGCGCGACGACGGGCACCTTCAGGAGAACAATCGCGGTGACGAAGGTGGCGACGAGGCCGATCGCCGCCTGGCGCAGCGAGGCCGCGCGGCGATTCTCGCTCAGGACCAAGGCGATCAACAGCAATGCGAAAACGCCGAGTGCCGATTGCAGCCGCAGCATGATGTCCCCAAACCCCGATGATTATGGCCACCCCTGCGTTGCAAACGCAATGCCGGGAGATTGTCGAAGCGTCTCGCTGTTGACAAGCAGGTCCGCGTCAGCCACGCGGAGCACGTCGACATCAGGAGCCGGATAGCCCGAGCGTGACCGAAGAGGCGATGCCAGACCAGCCCATATCGGCAAACCCGCCGGTCAGTGCCCGCGCGCTCCTCTCCCATCGCGCCTTTCTGTTCTTTCTGCTCTCGCGCAGCCTGTCGCGTTTCTCCAGCCAGATTGCGGCGGTCGCGATCGGCTGGCAGATCTACGATCTCACCGGCTCGGCCTTCGATCTCGGCATGGTCGGCCTCGTGCAATTCCTGCCCACGGCGCTGCTGGTGTTCATCGCCGGCCATGCCGCCGACCGCTACGAGCGCAAGCGCGTGGTCCAGCTCTGCCAACTCGTGGAAGCAGCGACCGCGCTCTATCTCGGCGTCATCACCTATCTCGGCTTGGTCAGCGAAGTTCAGATTTTCGTGGCCACCTTCGTGCTCGGCATTGCCGGCGCGTTCGAGAGCCCGACCACCGCGGCGCTGCTGCCGGCGATCGCGCCGCAGGGCTCGCTCCAGCGCGCCACCGCCGTCTCCAGCGGTGCGGCGCAGGTCGCGACCATTACCGGTCCGGCGCTAGGCGGTTTTGCCTACGCGGTTGCGCCGCATCTCGCCTACGCGGTGATGGTGCTGTTCTGGATCTTCGGGATGATCCTGACCGGCTTCATCCGGCCGCGCCCGCAGGCGATCGCCAAGGACATGGCGGGCGCCGACAATATCTTCGCCGGCGTCCGCTTCATCCGCGGCAATCCCGCGATCCTCGGCACTATCTCGCTCGATCTGTTCGCGGTCCTGTTCGGCGGCGTCACCGCGCTTCTGCCGATCTATGCCCGAGATATCCTCCAGACCGGTCCGATGGGGCTCGGGATCCTG
Source organism: Bradyrhizobium sp. WU425 (assembly GCF_021052305.1). Classification (NCBI taxonomy): domain Bacteria; kingdom Pseudomonadati; phylum Pseudomonadota; class Alphaproteobacteria; order Hyphomicrobiales; family Nitrobacteraceae; genus Bradyrhizobium; species Bradyrhizobium sp. WU425. The sequence goes on from NZ_CP088089.1 coordinate 3,265,307, forward strand.
CGCGCCGCGCCCGCGGTCGGCGCGCTGCTGATGACTATGGTGCTGGCCCGTCACGCCATTTCGCGGCATGTGGGCCTGCGCATGTTTCAGGCAGTGATCGTGTTCGGCGTCGCAACGATCGTGTTCGCGCTGTCGTCCTGGATGTGGCTCTCGGTGCTCGCGCTCGCCGTTCTCGGCGCGGCCGATACGATCAGCGTCGTGATCCGCTTCTCGCTGGTGCAGCTCGCGACGCCCGACGAGATGCGTGGCCGGGTCGGTGCGGTGAACTTCCTCTTCATCAACGCCTCCAACCAACTCGGCCAGTTCGAGAGCGGGGTGGCCGCCGCACTGTTCGGCGCCATGCCGGCAGCCGTGCTGGGCGGCGTCTGCACGGTCGCGGTGGCGCTGTTGTGGATGCAGCTGTTCCCGAGCCTGCGGCAGGTGGAGAGGCTGGAGTAGGAGAAGGTCTCGTGTCCCGGACGCGGTGCAGCGCGCAAGCGGTGCGCCGCTGAGCCGGGACCCATGTTGTCGCAAGCAACGTCGGAGAGTGATGGGCCTCGGCTCAGCAGCGCGTCATTTCATGCCGCGCAGCACCCGGGGCACGTGATTAGCAGTCCGGATTGCTTCGTTTTGCTCGCAATGACGACTGCGGAAATACCGTAGATGAATCAATAGGGCGCCTACTGTGCATGGGGTTGTTTTCGCGTTTTTTGATTCAGCCCCGTCCCACGAACGGCATCTTGGTTGCCATGACGGTCATGGTCAGCACGTTGGCATCGAGGGGCAGGCCGGCCATGTAGGCGACGGCATCGCCGACCGCCTTCGCATCCATGCGCGGCTCCTGCTTCGACGTGCCGTCGGGCTGCAGCACGCCGGGACCGTTGACCATGCGGTCGGTCATGGGCGTTGCGGCATTGCCGATGTCGACTTGGCCGACCGCGATGTCGTACATGCGCCCGTCCAGGTTGGACGCCTTGGTGAGGCCGGTGATGGCGTGCTTGGTCGAGGTATAGGCCGCCGAGAATGGCCGCGGCGCATGCGCCGAGATCGAGCCGTTGTTGATGATTCGGCCGCCGCGCGGGGTCTGGTCCTTCATGATGCGGAAGGCGTGCTGGGTGCACAGGAACGGTCCGGTGAGGTTGGTGTTCACCACCGCCTGCCACTGCTCGAGGCTGAGATCCTCGAAATTCACCGGAGGGGCGCCCATGCCGGCATTGTTGAAGAGCACGTCGAGCCGGCCATAGGTGGCCTTCACCTTGTCGAACAGTGCCGCAATCGAGTCCGGCTTGGTCATGTCGGCGGTGACGCAGAGGCTTTTTCCCGCGGGGCCGAGCTTGGCCGTCTCCTCGAGCATCTCGGGCCGGCGCCCGACCAGCACCACGGTGAAGCCTGTGTTCATCAGCGCCAGTGACGCCGCGCGCCCGACTCCAGTGCCGGCGCCCGTCACCACTGCGATCTTTTTCGCTTCACTCATCGTTTCCTGCCTTTTCTCTTGATCTGTCAGGTTTTGGATTCTTTTTCGTTCTTGTAGGGCGGCCGCGGAATGTTCTGATGCGCGGCGCGCAAGGCCGCCGACCAGCGCGAGCGCAAATCGTGGAAATAGGGCTCGCCCGCCTCGATGCGGTGGTTGAGGTCGGCCTCGCAGGCGTCGGCGCGCACCACCAGAACGTCGATCGGCAGGCCGACGCCGAGATTCGAGCGCATGGTCGAATCCATCGAGATCAGCCCGGTCTTCAGCGCCTCGTAGAGTTCGACGTCGTAATGCATGGCGCGGTCGAGCACCGGCTTGCCGTATTTGTGCTCGCCGATCTGCAGATAGGGTGTGTCGGTGGTGCATTCGATGAAATTGCCGGCGGTGTAGACCATGAACAGGCGCATGCGCGCGCCGTTGATCTGGCCCCCGAACAGGAAGGACACGTCGAACGATACGTCCTCAGACCTCAGTGCGGGGCCCTCGGTCGCGTGCACGGCCCGGATCGCCCGGCCAATGCGCTGGGCGGCCTGGAACATGGTCGGCGCGTTCATCAGCGTCTCGATCTCACCGGTGTCGGGGTCTTCGAGGCCCTCGGTCAGCGTCGAGAGCACCGACTGGCTGATGGCGAGGTTGCCGGCGCTGGCAATCGCCATGATGCGGTCGCCGGGCTTGGAGAAGATGTGGAGCTTGCGGAAGGTCGAGACGTTGTCGAGGCCGGCATTGGTGCGGGTGTCGGCGATCATCACCAGACCGTCCCGAACCAGAATTCCGCAACAATAGGTCATTTCCTGTCCCCGAACGCGTTTGCGCGGATTACTAGCCAATTTCAAGGGCCGCTCCAACCCCCGATTGCCGCGGGGCGGCAGGGTGGAAACCGACCGTGGGTGAGGGGCGCGCGGGGCGCGGCTCAGCTCTGCCGCTGGGACTGCGATTGCGACTGGCCGCCACGGCCGGCCTGCTCGACCTTGACCGCCACCGACAGCGTCTCTGCGCCGCCGCCATAGCGGGTGCCGCGTACGGGGGCGGCGCCGAGATAATCGAGCCCGATCGCGACGCGGACATGGGCGTCGGTGGCGCAGATGCTGTTGGCGGGATCGAAGCCGACCCAGCCGAGACCGTCGACATAGGCCTCCGCCCAGGCATGGCCCGCGTCCTGATGCACCGTGCCGTCGGAGCGCAGGAAATGGCCGGAGACGAAGCGCGCCGGCACGTCGCCGCTGCGGGCGCAGGCGATGAAGATGTGCGCGTAGTCCTGGCAGACGCCGCGCTTGAGCGTGAACGCTTCCGCCGCCGACGTGCCGCTGTTGGTCGGGTCCTCGTCGAAGGTCATGTGATCGCTGATTTGCGTCATCAGCGTGTGCAGGAAGCCCAGCGTGTCGCTCTCGGCCTCGCTGCGCAGCTGGCGCGCGACCGCATTCATCGCGGGATTGACCGTGGTAAGGTCGGTGGCCCGCAAGAACATGCCGGCGGGAAAGCGCTCGTCGGCGCCGCGCAGAACGCCGCCGGTGTCGTGGGTCTCGATCAGGCCCTCGGCGGTGATCTTGATGTCGCCGACCGGTCCGCAGGACAGCACGTGGGTGACGTTGCCGAACGCGTCCTCGTGCGTGTCGAGCTTGGTGTCGGTCGACACGTCGATCTGCCACTCCGCCACATATTGCCCGTCATGGCTGCCGGGCGTCATGCGCAGGATCTGGATCACGCTCGTGGCCTGCGGCTCGTAGCGATAGGTCGTGGTGTGCAGGATTCGCAGGCGCATGGTGGACCGTTGTTGTAGCGTCATCGATCCGGGCTAGCCCTGCGGGCGTCCCCGGAATGACAGCAGTATCAGATCAAGTACTGCTTCGTGATGATTTCGCCCAGCCTGGAATTGTCCAAGATGAATTCCTGAATGAATTCATGCACGCCATGCTGGAAAATGTCGTTCATATTGCTGTGTTCCAGCCGGTTGCGAATGCCGCGGGCATGGCGCTGGGCCGGACCCTGGCGGCCATAGGCGACGCCGATCTGATCGAGATTGCGCACCAGATTGCCGTAGCAGCTTGCGAGCGAACGCGGCAGCGAATCGTTGAGGATGAGCAAATCCGCGATCAGCCAGGGTTTCAGTGTCTCGCGATAGACCCAGTGATAGGCCGTCAACGCCGAAACCGAGCGCAGGATCGAGGTCCATTGGTAGAAATCCAGCGGCCCGCCGACATGCTCTTCCTCGGGCAGCAGCACATGGTATTTCACGTCGAGAATACGCGCGGTGTTGTCGGCGCGTTCGAGATGCAGGCCCATCCGCGAGAACCAGTAGGCGTCGTTGCGCAGCATGGTCCGGTAGGCCGAGCCGTCGAAGCGCAGCGAGGTCTCCTGCACGAAGCGCAGGAACTTTGCGAGATCCTCTCGCGTGGAGGTCCCTCTGCTCCAGACCTCCTGCAACTCGATCCAGGCCGAGTTGATGGTATCCCACATCTCGCTCGTCAGCGCTGTGCGCACCGAGCGCGAATTCAGCCGCGCGGCCTCGATGCAATTCCTGATCGAGGACGGATTATCCGCCGAGAACGAGAGATAATCGACGACGTTGCGCTCGTTGGCTTCTTCGTACTGCTGATAGAAGCTCGCGGCGACGCCGGCGGTCAAAAGCGCCGAGTCCCATTCGTTGGTCTTGCCGATATAGGCGGCGGGAAGCGCGGTGACGCGCAGCGTCGCATCGATGGTGCGCGCAAGATACTCGGCCCGTTCGACGTAGCGGGCGAGCCAATAGAGGTTTTCGGCGGTACGCGACAGCATCTCTCTACTCGTCCAGGATCCAGGTATCTTTGGTGCCGCCGCCCTGGCTCGAATTCACCACCAGGGAGCCTTCCTTCAGGGCAACGCGTGTCAACCCGCCGGGCACGATCGTGGTGCTCTTGCTGCCGGTGAGCACGAACGGCCGCAGGTCGACGTGGCGGGGCGCAAGGCCGGATGCCGTGCAGGTCGGGCAGGTCGAGAGCGCCAGCGTCGGCTGCGCAATGAAGCCCTCGGGCTCGCGTTTGAGCTTCTCGCGGAAGGCTTCAATCGTCGCCTTGGTCGCGGCAGGGCCGATCAGCATGCCGTAGCCGCCGGAGCCGTGCACCTCCTTCACGACGAGCTCGCTCAGATGGTCCAGCACATAGGCGAGATCCTTCGGCTCGCGGCAGCGCCAGGTCTGCACGTTCTTCAGGATCGGCTCCTCGCCGAGGTAGAATTTTACGATGTCCGGCATGTAGGAGTAGATCGCCTTGTCGTCGGCGATGCCGGTGCCGACCGCGTTGGCGAGCGTGATGTTGCCGGCCGCATAGGCCGACATCAGCCCGGGCACGCCGAGGGCGGAGTCGGGGCGGAAGGTGAGGGGATCGAGGTAGTCGTCGTCGACGCGGCGGTAGATCACGTCGACCCGTTTCACGCCCTCGGTCGTCCGCATGAACACTTCGTTGTTCTTGACGATGAGGTCACGGCCCTCGACCAGCTCGATACCGAGCTTGTCGGCGAGGAAGGAGTGCTCGTAATAGGCCGAGTTGTAGACGCCCGGCGTGAGCAACGCGACGGTCGGCTCGCCGGAGGCGCTTTGCGGCGCCACCGAGCGCAGGGCGGATAGCAGCTCGTCCGGATAGCGTTCGACCGGCGCCACCCTGTGGCGGGCGAACAGGTCCGGAAACAGCCGCATCATGATCTCGCGGTTTTCCAGCATGTAGGACACGCCCGAGGGCGTGCGTGCATTGTCCTCCAGCACGATGAAGTCCTCGGCATCGACCCGGACGATGTCGATGCCGGCGATGTGCACGTAGACGTCGTGCGGCACCTGCTGGCCGTTCATCTCGGGACGGAAGACCGGGTTCTGAAAGATGAGGTCGTCGGGCACGATCTCGGCACGGAGGATATCGCGGCCGTGATAGATGTCGCGCAGGAACATGTTGAGCGCGCGCACGCGCTGCTTCAGGCCCCTCTCCAGCAGCGCCCATTCCTTGCCGGACATGATCCGCGGGATCACGTCGAAGGGGATCAGGCGCTCCGTGGACTCGGAGTCGCCATAGACCGCGAAGGTAATGCCGATGCGGCGGAAGAGGAGCTCGGCCTCCTGGCGGCGATATTCGAGCGCCTCGGGAGGCGTCTCCTTGAGCCAGCGCGCCAGCTCCTGATAGGCGGGCCGAAGGTCCCCACCGGGAATGTTCATTTCATCAAACGCGACTGCCATAGATCCCGACTTGTCTCCGCAAGGCGTTGCGCCATTCGACAGGTCGCGAGGCCCTGGTGAAGACCGCAACGTCCTGGCCATGCGGCAAGAGTGCATGACTTTCATGCGGTAGCAAGGGCCGGGCCAGCGCGATAAGCATGGGGAGAGGACATTTGCCGGGGATGGCCGGCGGCTTGCCTGAAAAAATGGCTGAGGACTGCTTATTTCGGCAGCAAAACCGCGTGACTTCAACGCGTTACCTCGGCAAAGTCGGGCCGATAGGTGAGGGACTTGAGGTATGAGCGAGATCGTCACGGCGGGTATTCTGGTCATTGGGGACGAAATCCTGTCCGGCCGGACCAAGGACAAGAACATCGGCTTCATCGCCGAATACCTGACCAATATCGGCATCGACCTGAAGGAGGTCCGGGTCGTCTCCGACGACGAGTCCGACATCGTTGCCGCGTTGGATGCACTGCGGCATCGCTACACCTATGTCTTCACCACAGGTGGCATCGGGCCGACCCATGACGACATCACCGCTGATAGCGTCGCCAAGGCGTTCGGCGTCGGCATCGACCATCACCCGGAGGTGGTCGCCCGTTTCCGCGAGCGCTGGAGCGAGCAGGACCTCAACGAGGCCCGCCTGCGCATGGCCCGCATTCCTGATGGTGCCGAGCTGATCCAGAGCGCGACCATCCTCGCCCCCGGCTTCAAGATCGGCAATGTCATCGTGATGGCGGGCGTGCCCTCGATCATGCAGGCGATGATGGACATCGTCTCGCCCAAGCTGAAATCGGGCGTGCGCATGCTCTCTGAATCGGTCCGCGCCAATGCGCGGGAAGGCGACATCGGCAGCCCGCTGCGGGCGATTGCCGCCCAACATCCCGACACCATCATCGGCAGCTATCCCTTCATGGATGAAGAGCAGAAGCCGAACACCAATCTGGTGGTGCGCTCGCGCGATGCGGACAAGCTCGCAGCCGCAATGGCGGCGGTGAAGGAAATGCTGGCGGGATTGAACATCACCCGCTAGCAACCTAGCTGCCGGCAGACGAAGCAGGAGACGACGATGGCTGGTGAAGCACCGGAACTAAGTGCGGAAGAACGGGCGGGCCGCCCCTTTCCGGTGTCGTGGGACCAGTTCCACCGGGATTGCCGGGCACTGACCTGGCGGCTCAATGAAGTTGGTCCGTTTCATGCGGTGATCGCGATCACCCGCGGCGGGCTTGTGCCGGCGGCGATCGTGGCGCGCGAGCTTGGCGTGCGCGTGATCGATACGGTCTGCATCGCCAGCTACGACCACGACAAGCAGGGCGACCTTAAAGTGCTGAAGGGCATCTCCGAAGACGTGATGAAGCTCGGCGGCGGCACCGGCAAGGGGCTCCTGATCGTCGACGATCTCGTCGACACCGGCAAGACCGGCAAGCTGGTGCGCGCGATGCTCCCCGACGCGCATTTCGCAACTGTCTACGCCAAGCCGAAGGGACGTCCGCTGGTCGATACCTTCATCACCGAAGTCTCGCAGGACACCTGGATCTTCTTCCCCTGGGACACCGCCCTGTCCTATCACCCGCCGCTTCGCGACGGGGCGGCGTGATTATCGCCGTCATTGCGAGCGCAGCGAAGCAACGAAGCAATCCAGGCTACCTCCGAGGATGCATTTCTGGATTGCTTCGCTTCGCTCGCAATGACCGGTGGAGGCGACCATGCCCCTGCAAAACCGCGTCACGCCGACCGGCGAGATCATCGCGACACCGCACCGCGGCATGTTCACCGGCAACCGCGGCATCATTCATGATCCCGCGACGAAGACGCTGCTGAAAAAGCGATGGTCGTCGCCGGCCTGGATCACCTGCCTGTGCGAATTCCGCGGCTGGCGTCGGCCGGTGATGGCGCGGCGGAGCTGGACCGAGCTGTTCTTCCTCGACGAGGCCACGGCTTTTGCCGCCGGCCATCGGCCCTGCTTCTTCTGCCGCCGCGACGATGCCAAGCGATTTCGCGTTGCATGGGAGATGGGCAACGACGCCCGCGGCATCAGCGCCAAGGCGATGGATGCCGTACTGCATCGGGAGCGGCTCGATCGTGGCAAGAAACGGCTGCATGTGCTGTCGATGCCGCTCGCGGAATTGCCTGACGGCGCGATGGTGCAACAGGGCGATGACTGCTTCCTCCTCGCGCAGGGCAAGGCGCTGCTGTGGTCACCCGCGGGCTACGTCCTGCATCCGAGCGCCCTCGATCACCCGTTGCTGTTGACGCCGCCTTCCACGCTGCGCGCGATCATCGCTGGATATCAACCTGTGCTGCATCGGACCGCGCGCCGCTAGCGCAGCGGCTTGCCGTGCTCATCCACTGTGGTCCGCGCATCGCGCAGTGCCCATTCGCGGATCACTTGGCGGCAGCGCGTCAGCTCGGCTTCGCTCGCGGCATTCGCATCCTTCGACGCACGCTCCACGATTGCCTTGCAATTGAGAAGCACGGAACGATCCTCTGCGCGCGCCGACAGCGCGAACGCGGCAAGCGTTGCAATGGTGAACGCCAGACGGATCACATCCCTAACCCAGCTTCTCGCGTGCCAGCGCGGCACCCGCGCCGAGCGCCATCAGCTTGGCTTCGGCGATCTCGCGCCGCATCGGCGCCATGCCGCAATTGGTGGTGGCGATGATGTTGCTCTTGGGCACGAATTTCGACACCGCGTCGATCACCTGCACGACATCCTCCGCCGTCTCCACCGTGTCGCTGGCGACATCGATCACGCCGGCCTGCACGATCTTGGACTTGAGCAGCGCAAGCAGGTCAAGCGGCACCTTCGAGTTGCGGCACTCGATCGCGACCTGCTGGATCGGGCTGGCGTCGATCGCGGGAAATATCTGCTCGTACTGCCGCCATTGCGCGCCGAGCGTTTCCTTCCAGTCGGTGTTGGCCTTGATGCCGTAGCCGTAGCAAATATGCACGGCGGTGGCGCAGGTCAGGCCCTGCGCGGCGCGCTCCAGCGCCTTGATGCCCCAATCGTTGACCTCGTCCATATAGACGTTGAACGCGGGCTCGTCGAACTGCACGAGATCGACGCCGTCGGCCTGGAGCGCCTTGGCTTCCTCGTTCAGCAGTTCGGCGAACGCAAAGGCCATCTTGACGCGGTCGCCATAGTAGCGATCGGCAATGGTGTCGATGATGGTCATCGGGCCGGGCAGGGTGAATTTCAGCTTCTTCATCGTGTGCGCGCGGGCGACACGCGCCTCGTCGGCGTGGACGCGGCTCTTCAGCCGGAGCGGGGCGACGACCTGCGGCACCATCGCCTTGTAGCGATCCTTGCGGATACCCATCTCGACCTTGTGGGCGAAATCGATGCCCTCGATCTTCTCCAGGAAACCGTGGACGAAATGTTGCCGGGCCTGCTCGCCCTCAGTGACGATGTCGATCCCGGCGTCCTCCTGGACTTTAACGGCAAGCATCGTCGCATCGCGCTTGGCGCGGACGAGCTCGTCGCCTTGCGACTTCCAGGGCGCCCAGAGCATGTTGGGTTCGGCGAGCCATTCCGGCTTCGGCAAGGAGCCGGCGATCGTGGTTGGAAACAGCATGGCGGCCCTCTCGGCGGGTTATGATTGCGCCCCTTCCTGCCATGTCTTAACGTCGAGGTACAGAACAACAAAAGTCGCCTTGAAACCGGCGGCGCCGGACCGGAAACGCCATGATCGAATTCTTCTTCGACTGTTCCAGCCCCTGGACCTATCTCGCCTTCCACAACATCCAGCCGCTGGCCAGGGAGGTTGGCGCGGAGATCATCTGGCGGCCGATCCTGGTGGGCGGCATCTTCAATACGGTCAACCCAAGTGTCTACGCGCAGCGTGAGACGCCGGTGCCGCTGAAGGCGCGCTACATGAAAAAGGACCTTGCCGACTGGTCGCGCTCGGCCGGTCTCGCGATCAAGATGCCGCCGACGGTATTTCCGGTGAACAGCGTGAAAGCGATGCGCGGCTGCATCTGGCTCGGGCAGGAATCGGTGCCTTTCGCCACGGCGGTGTTCGAGACCTATTGGGGCGAGGACAAGGACATCTCGCAGGATTCAGTGCTCGCGGAGATCTGCAGGAAGGTCGGCGTCGATGAGCAGAAATTCTTCGCGGGCATTTCGGGGCAGGGGATCAAGGATCAGCTCAAGGCCAACACCGAAGAAGTCGTCGCCCGCGGCGGCTTTGGCTCGCCGACGATCTTTCTCGGCAAGACCGACATGTATTTCGGCAATGACCGCCTGCCGTTGATCCGCGAGGCGCTGCTGCGCGGCAAGGCGAGCGCGGCCTGATGGTGCGGGCTGTCGTTTGCCGCGCGCTCGGCGCGCCCGAAAAATTGCAGCTCGAAGAGTTTCCGTCGCGCGAGCTGAAGCCGGGCGAAGTGCGCGTCGCGATCCGTGCCGCCGGCCTGAATTTTCCCGACGTGCTGATGGCGGCCGGCGAATACCAGCTCAAGCCGGAGCTGCCGTTCACGCCGGGCATGGAGGCGGCCGGCGACGTGACCGAGGTCGGCGCAGAGGCGAGTGGCGTCTTCCTCGGCGACAAGGTCATCGTCAAGATGCGACACGGTGCCTTCACGGATGAAGCCGTGGTGACACCGTCGCAGCTCACCCCGATGCCATCGACGTTCGACTATGCGGAAGCCGCGACCTATCTCGCCGGGCACGGCACCGCCTATCACGCGCTGATCGACCGCGGCCGGGTTGCGCCGGGCGAGGTGCTGCTGGTGCATGGCGCCGGCGGTGGCGTGGGCCTTGCTGCCGTGGAGATCGGCAAGATGCTGGGTGCCACCGTGATCGCGACGGCGTCCAGCGACGAAAAGCTCGCGGTCGCCAAGGCGCGTGGCGCCGATCATCTCGTGCGCTACGATCGCGAGCCGTTTCGTGATGCTGTCAAACGTATTACCGACGGGCGCGGTGCCGACGTCGTGTTCGATCCCGTCGGCGGAGAAGTGTTCGAAAACTCGATGCGTTGCATCGCCTGGGGCGCACGGCTGCTGGTGATCGGCTTCACCGGCGGCATCGGCTCGGCGAAAACCAATCTCTTGCTGATCAAAGGCGCCAGCGTGCTCGGCGTGCGTGCCGGCGAGGCCGTGCGGAAAAATCCAGCGCTTGGCGAAGTGCGCCTGAGGGCGCTGCTCACATGGGCGGAAGAGGGCAAGCTGCGGCCCCACGTCTCGCACCGCCTGCCGCTGGAGGAGGTTGCGAAGGCGATGCGGTTGCTGATCGACCGCAAGGCGATCGGGCGTGTGGCGTTGTTGATGGACTAAGTGCCTACAAGGTCACTTGTACTCCCGCTCAGTCCACCACGGGAAATAATCCGGCATATCGCTCGATACCTTGTTCTTGAACTGCGCAGGGCGCTTTTCCAGGAACGACACCACGCCTTCCTTCACGTCGTCGGAGCGGCCGCGGGCGTAGATGCCACGGCTGTCGACCTTGTGGGCTTCCATCGGGTCGTCAGCGCCCATCATGCGCCACATCATCTGCCGGATCAGCGCCACCGATACCGGCGCGGTCTTGGCCGCGAATTCCTTGGCGAGCGCCCGGGCGGTCGGCAGCAGATCATCGGGGGCCACGACCTTGCTGACGAGACGTCCTGCGAGGGCTTCCTGCGCCGGGAAGACGCGGCCCGAATAGCACCATTCCAGCGCCTGCGAGATGCCGACGATGCGCGGCAGGAACCAGCTCGAGGCCGCCTCCGGCACGATGCCGCGCTGGGAGAACACGAAGCCGAAGCGCGCGGCATCGGAGGCGATGCGGATGTCCATCGCGAGCTGCATGGTAACACCGATGCCGACCGCGGGACCGTTCACCGCGGCAATCACCGGTTTCAGGCATTTGAAGATGCGCAGTGTCACCTGGCCACCGCCGTCGCGCACCTGAGAATCACTGTAGTCGACCTTGCCGTCGGCGAAGCGCTTCACCGGTCCGCGACGCGCGTCGCGATCAAAGGTGTCCGCGCCCGACGAAAGATCTGCGCCCGCGCAAAACCCGCGACCGGCGCCTGTGACGATGATGGCGCGGACGTCGTCGTCCTTGTCGGCGGCGTCGAACGCGTCGATCAGCTCTCCTTGCATCTGCGCGTTGAAGGCGTTGAGCTTGTCGGGCCGGTTCAGCGTGATGGTGAGGATCTGCTCGGCGACCTCGTATTTGATCGTCTCATACGCCATGGTGGTTTCCTTCCCTGTCCTGAATTCTGTCTCGAAGAGACGTCATGCATAGCCGCCAGCGTCCGTCTTGCGCGGACTGGGCATGTGGCGGCCAGTAAGAGAACGCGGATGGCCAGTCTAAACAACAAGCCCGGCCATGACGGAGTGTATCTAATTCGCCGGCGGGCTCGGCCAGGGCTTCTGCGGCCCGCGCAGGCTCTCGAAAGCCTTGGCCATGCCAAGCACGCCGATATCGTCGAAGCGGCGGCCGACGATCTGCACGCCGATGGGAAAACCCTTGGCGTCGAAGCCGCCGTTGATGGAGATCGCCGGATTCTCCGACATATTCCATGGCACGGTATAGGCAATGTGTTCGAACGGCTTCATGGGATCGTTGGTCGGCGAGGCCCACTCCGCCGGATAATTCACGTTCGGCGCGGTCGGCGAGATCACATAGTCGAGCTCGCAGAACAGCTTTGATGCCGCAGCGCGGATTGCCATGGTCTGGTTGAAGCCCCTGATGACGTCGACGCCCGAGAGCTTCGCGCCGGACTCGCCCCACTTGAAAATGTAGGGCAGCACCTTTGCCTGTTCGGCGGGCGTCAGCTTGGACAGATCGTCCCACATCCGTGCGCGCCAGAAGCTGTCGAGCCCGTCGAGCATCTCGCGCGTGAGGATGCCGTCGACCTCGGTGACGACGGCGCCTGCGGATTCGAACGCTTTCGCCGCCTTTACCGCGACCTCGCGCCCCGGTTTCTCCAGCGCCAGGCCAACGCCGGGATCGAGCATCAATCCGATGCGCAGTTTGCGCGGGGATTTCTCCGGCCCCTTCCAGTTGAGGGGCTCCGCTGGAAGGCTCATGCCGTCGCGCCGGTCGGGTTTTGCGATCACGCTCATCATCAGCGCGCAATCGTCAACGGTGCGGGTCATGGGGCCGGCGACGCGGCCGACATAGGTGGGATCGATCGGCACGCGGCCAAAGCTCGGCTTCAATCCGACGAGGCCGCACCAGCCCGCGGGCAGGCGGACCGAGCCGCCGATATCGGTGCCGAGATGCAGCGGACCATAGCCAGCCGCCGCAGCGGCGCCCGCGCCGGCGCTGGAGCCGCCGGGGTTCTTGGAGAGGTCCCAGGGATTGCGGGCGAGCGCGTGGAAGGAGGACAGCCCCGAGGACAGCATACCGTAATCGGGCATGGTGGTCTTGGCAAAGATGATCGCGCCGGCTTCGCGCAGGCGCGCGGCGGGCGGTGCGTCCTTCTCGGCCGGCACGAGCTTGACGCTGGCCGCGCCCAGCGGCACCGGCACGCCTTTGGTCGCGATGTTGTCCTTCACCGTCACCGGCACGCCGTCGAGCGCTCCGGACGGCTCGCCCCCGGACCAGCGCGCGGTCGAGGCCTTCGCGGTCTCGCGCGCGCCGTCGGGATCGAATGCATAAAGCGCCTTGAGGTGCGGCTCCCACGCGGCGACGTGCGCGAGCACGTCTTCCAGCACCTCGCTCGGCGAGAACTGCTTGGCGCGATAGCCCGCGATCAGATCGACCGCAGAGAGATCGTGCAGCGAGGTGACTTCCTCTTCGACACCCTTTTTATGCATGGGCACCCGCCGGCATCCGGGTCTCGATGATCCGGGCGAACATGCTGGCACCGATCGGCAGGATCTTGTCGTCGAGCACGAAGCCGGGATTGTGCACGGGCACCGAGCCGTCGTGGCCGACCCAGAAATAGGCGCCGGGAATGGTTTGAAGCATGTCGGCAAAATCCTCGCTGCCCATCTTCGGCTGGGCGCGGGTGATCACGTTGGCGGGGTCGACGATGGTGCGCGCGACCTCCTCGACCACCTTGGACTGCTCGACCTGGTTGACCAGCACATCGAAGGTGTCGCGGATGTCGACGTCGATCACGCACTGATAGGCGCTCGCAATGCCGGCGCAGATCGTGCGAATGCGTTCGCTGATCAGGATGCGGACTTCTTTCGAGAAAGTGCGGATGGTGCCGCAAAGATGCGCTTCGCCGGGGATGACGTTGTACGCCGAACCGGCGTGAATCTGCGTGATCGAGACGACGGCGGCCTGCAGCGGCTCGACGTTGCGGCTGACGATGGTCTGGATCGCCTGCGCCAGCGTGGTCGCGATGATCACCGCGTCCTTGGAGCGTTCGGGCATCGCACCGTGCGCGCCGTAGCCAGTGATGCGGAGGTCGAAGAAGTCGGCGCTGGCCATCGCGGGGCCGGGCAGGATCGCGATCTCGCCGTGGTTGAGGTCGGGCGCGTTGTGCAGGCCGTAGAGTTCGTCGCAGGGAAATTTCTCGAACAGCCCGTCCTTGATCATCGCGCGGGCGCCGCCGAGACCTTCCTCGGCCGGCTGGAAGATCAGGTGCACTGTGCCGTCGAAGTTCCTGGTTTCCGCGAGGTAGCGCGCGGTGCCGAGCAGCATGGTGGTGTGGCCGTCATGGCCACAGCCGTGGAAGCGGCCGGGGACTTTCGAGCTCCATTTCAGATTGGTGTTCTCCTCCATCGGCAGCGCGTCCATGTCGGCGCGAAGCCCGATACGCTTGCCGCTCGAACCCTTGCCCTTGATGACTCCGATCACGCCGGTGCCGCCGAGACCGCGATGCACCTCGATGCCCCAGCTCTTCAGCTTGTCCGCGACGATTCCGGAGGTGCGCACTTCCTCGAAGCCGATTTCCGGATGGGCGTGAAGGTCGCGCCTGATAGCAGTGAGTTCGTCGGCATAGCCGTCGATGCGGTCGATCGTGGGCATGTGTTCTGTCCAGTTAGCGTGAGGAGGGAGTGAAAATCGGGCCGTTCGGCTTGATGCGGATGCCCGGCCGCAGGCGCGTCCATGGCAGCGTGGCTGTGTCCGCGGGCATCGCGCCGGGGGCGGCGCAGATCATCAGCTTTTCTGCGATCGGCTCGAAATCGGCGCGGAAGTGCACCGAGCTCTTGTTGACCAAAATCTTCTCTTCGGTCGGCTCGATGCCGACATAGCGGTACATTGCCTGGTCGGCGAGCTGCGCCTTGTGCGAGGAGACGACAACGCGGACGTCGCCGATGCGCAGGCAGGCGGAGGGGCCCATCTCCATCTCGCGGCCGCCGTAGTAGGGCCCGGGGGCGATGAAACGGCCGTCGGAGAGTTGTTCAACGACGAAGGTCGCACGATAGGGCTCGTCGCCGGGAATGCCGGACTTGCCGCCGAGCGACAGCGTCACGGTGGCACCGGCGCCGGCTGCATGCGCGGCCTTGGCCGATTCCGGATCGTAGATCGCGCCGGTCGCGGCGCTGGCCTTGTTGCGGACCAGCGCGCGTAGCATGCCGGTGGTGTCGGAATCGCCGCCGGCGCCGGGATTGTCCTGGGTGTCGGCGATGATGATCGGCTTGCTGGCGCCCTTCGAGAGTTCCATCGCGTGGCGTACGCCGTCATCAGGTGACCAGATCTTGCCGTCGAAATCGTCCTCGTGGCTTTCGATCAGCTTAACGATCGCATCCGCCGCGCGGTCGGCATCGGCTTGCGTCTTGCCATAGGCGAACACGCTCGGCCCGCAATCGCGGAAATCGGCGGCGGGGAAGCCGGGCGCGAAGGACAGCGTCGGAACCGCGTCGTTCTCCAGCGCGGCAAGCTTTTCGTAGATGCCCTTGGTCGGCTGGTCGTTGGTGCACTGCCAGCTGATCGGAATCAGGAACGGCAATTGCCGGAAGGCCTTTGCGAAACGCTGCTTTGTCTTCAGAAGCATTGCGAGATATTGCGCGCAGGCGCGGCCGGTCTCGGCCATGTCGATATGGGGATAGGTGCGGTAGGCGATCAGCGCGTCCGCATGCTCTATCATCTCGGGCGTGACGTTGGCGTGCAGGTCGAGGCTCGCGACAAGCGGAATGCCCTTGCCGATGACGCGGCGCACGCGCGCGAGAATCTCGCCTTCGCCGTCGTCGAGATGTTCCGTGACCATCGCGCCGTGCAGATCGAGATAGACGGCGTCGATCGGGCCGGCGGCGGCAATGCCATCGACCATGACCTCCACGATGCGCTCGAAGGCGTCCTTGGTGACATGCGCCGAAGGGCTCGCGCCGCAGGCAATCGTTGGAATGAGTTCCCAGCCGTGGGCCTCGGCGCTGTCGACAAAACCGGCGAGACCGACATTGATGCGGCGCATCACCTTCAGCACGTCGGGACCTTGCGTCATCGCCGGCCAGCCGCCGCCGTGCTGGAAGTCTGCGAAGGTCGCCTTCGTCGGAGCGAAGGTGTTGGTCTCGTGCAGGAAGCCGCCGACGGCGATACGTGTCATCAACTCAAGTCCAGCAATTGAATGTGCGCGACGTTACCCCTGTGCTTGCGGCGAGAGCAAGCCGGGAAGCAATCGCGCCGCGCATGGCGTCAAGCCGTTTTGGGAATGCTTGTCGCAACCGCCGTCATTGCGAGCGAAGCGAAGCAATCCAGAATCCTTCCGCGCAGGACAGTCTGGATTGCTTCGCTGCGCTCGCAATGACGAGGCGAGAGACTAGGCGCTAGCCGCCGCGCCCTCGGCCACCGGCCGGAAGTTAGCAAAATCCCAGCCGCGGCCTGGCGCTGCCTCGAGCAAGGCTCTGGTGTACGCCTCCTTCGGATGCGTCAGCACTTCGGCGGCCGGACCCTGCTCGACGACGCGGCCGTGTTGCATCACCATGACCTCGTCGCAGATCTGTGCTGCGACGCGTAGATCGTGAGTGATGAACAGGATGGCGATGCCGAGCCGCTGCTGGATCTCGTCGAACAGTTCCAGCACCTGCGCCTGCACGGAGACGTCGAGGGCGGAGACGGCCTCGTCCGCGACCAGCACGTCGGGATCGAGCGCGAGCGCGCGGGCGATCGCAATGCGCTGACGCTGGCCGCCGGAGAACTGGTGCGGATAGCGCGCGACCGCATCGGCGGGCAGGCCGACCAGCTCGAGCAATTCGCGCGCACGCTTCATTGCGTCGGCATGCGACACGCCATAATTGATGGGGCCTTCCGCGATGCTTTCGCCGACGGTGACGCGCGGGTTGAGCGAGCGGTAAGGGTCCTGGAATACGATCTGGATCTTCTTCCGATGCGGCTGCAACAGCCGCCGCGAAATGTCCGAGATCTCGCGGCCGGAGAGGCGCACGCCGCCCGAAGTCGGGTCGATCAGGCGGACGATGCAGCGCGCCACGGTCGATTTGCCCGAACCGCTCTCGCCGACGATGCCGAGCGTGCGACCCTTGCGTAGCGTCAGCGTGACCTTGTCGGCAGCGACGACCTCGCGGCCTTTACCGAAGAACGCGCGCTCGCGGTAGACCTTCCCAAGCTCGTTGGCTTCCAGCACCACCGGTTCCTTGGTCTCAAGCCGTGCCGCGCGCGGCACCAGGCTCGGTACTGCGGAAAGCAGGTTGCGGGTGTACTCCATGGTCGGATTGCGCAGGATGGAATCCAGCGTTCCGGTCTCGACCAGTCGGCCCTGCCGCATCACGGCGACGCGGTCGGCGATCTCGGCGACCACGCCCATGTCGTGGGTGATGAACAGCACGGCGGTTCCGTGATCGCGCTGGAGGTCGCGGATCAGGGTCAAGATCTGCTTCTGCGTGGTGACGTCGAGCGCGGTGGTCGGTTCGTCCGCAATGAGCAGCTTCGGTTCGAGCACGAGCGCCATCGCGATCATGATGCGCTGGCGCTGACCGCCGGAGAGTCGGTGAGGGTAGGAGGCAAAGATACGCTCAACCTGGGGCAGGCGCACCTGCTCCATCATGTCGAGGATACGCTTCTTGCGCGCCTTCGCGTCGAGTTTGGTGTGCGCGCGCAGGACTTCGTCGATCTGACGGCCGACCGGCATCACCGGATTGAGTGCCGTCATCGGCTCCTGGAAGATCATCGCCATTCGGGTCGCGCGGAGCTGCCGCAGGCGGCGGTCGGTCGCGGTGAGAATCTCCTCGCCGACCAGCTTGACGCTGCCGCCGGTGGGAACGAGCGTGCCCTTCGGCAGCAGACCCATCGTGGTCAGGGAGGTCACCGACTTGCCTGAGCCGCTTTCGCCGACAAGGCACAGCGTCTCGCGCTCGTGCACCTGGATCGAGATGCCGTCGAGGATGTTTGCAGCATTCGGCTTCTTGCCGACGGACACGACGAGGTTGTTGATGTCGAGGATGGGGCTGGTCATCACTTGATCGGTCATCATTTGCCTTCCCGCTGCTTCATGCGCGGATCGAGTGCATCGCGGGCGGCGTCGCCGATCAAATTGATGCTGAGGATGGCGATCGAGAGCAGCAGGCCCGGCCAGAAGATCAGCGTCGGCTTGAGCTGGAAGTACTGACGGCCCTCGGCCATGATGTTGCCCCAGGTCGGCGTCTCCGGCGAGATGCCGGCGCCGAGGAAGGAGAGGATGGCCTCAGTAAGGATCGCGGACGCGCAGACGTAACTGCCCTGCACGATCAGAGGTGCGATCGTGTTCGGCATCAAATGCCGCCACATGATCTTTGGCAGGGATGTGCCGACCGAGATCGCCGCTTCAACATAGGGCTCTTCGCGCGCCGACAGCACGACCGAACGCACCAGGCGTGCCACGCGCGGAACTTCGGGGATCGTGATCGCGATCAGCACCGTCCAGAGGCTGGCCCCGGACAGCGACACCACGGCGATTGCCAGCAGGATGCTCGGCATTGCCATCAGGCCGTCCATGATCCGCATCATGACGGAATCGACCAGCTTGAAGAAGCCGGAGACGAGGCCGATCGCCAACCCAATGACGATCGACATGATCGCCGAGCCGATGCCGATCAGAAGCGAAATGCGTCCGCCATACATCACGCGCGATAGCAGGTCGCGGCCATAGGCATCGGTGCCGAGCAGGAATTGCGCCGAAGAGGGCTTCAGCCGCTGCGAGGGCGCAAGCTGGATCGGATCATACGGCGCGATCAACGGCGCCAGGATCGAGATCAGCACAACCAACGCCAGGCAGATGGTCGCCGCCGCGATGATCGGCGTCGAGGTCAGGAATCCGAGGCGCGGTCGCAGCGGCGACGTGATCGGGATGGAGGACTGGGGAAGGGTATCGACCGACATTTTTGTTGTTATCCTTAGCCCTAGTACCGGATCCGGGGATCGAGCAGCGTGTAGGCGACGTCGATCAGGAGATTGACGACGACATAGATCAGCGACGTCAGCAGGATCATCGCCTGGATCACCGGATAGTCGCGCGCCAGCACCGCATCCACTGTGAGGCGGCCGATGCCGGGGATGTTGAACACGCTCTCGGTGACGACGACCCCGGAGATCAAAAGCGCAAAGCCGGTACCGATCACCGTGATCACGGGCACGGCCGCGTTGCGCAGCGCGTGCCGCATCATCACGGCGACCTCGTTGATGCCTTTTGCCCGCGCGGTGCGGACGTAGTCCTCGCCGAGCACGTCGAGCATCGCCGCGCGCGTCATGCGCGCGATCAACGCGATATAGATGAAGGACAGCGCACAGGTCGGCAGGATGATGCGCTCGAAGAACGGCCCAAACCCGTTCGAGATGCTGCGGAAGCCCTGCACCGGCACCCAGCGCAGGTCGATCGCGAAGACCTCGATCAGGATGTAGCCGACCACGAACACCGGCACCGAGAAGCCGAGCACGGACAGGCCCATCACGAAGCGGTCGATCCAGGTGCCGTGCTTCCACGCCGCGATCACACCCAGGGGAACCGCGACGATGACGGCGAGGATGATGGTCGACAGCGCGATCGAGATCGACGGCTCGACCCGCTGGCCGATCATCTTCATCACCGGAAGGTTGGAGATGAGTGACGTTCCGAGATCGCCATGCAGCAGCTTGTTCAGCCAGGTGATGAACTGCACGATCAGCGGCTCGTTGAGGCCGAGCGAGGTGCGGATGCGCTCGAGCCGCTCCGGCGTGGCGTTGTCGCCGGCCAGAATCGCGGCGGGATCGCCCGGAGTGAGGCGGAGCAGGAGGAAGACGAACAGCGCCACCACGCCCATCACGGGCACGGCGGCGAGAATTCGGCGAAGGAGATATCCGAGCAAGTTGGATCCCGTCAAATGAGAGTCAAATCAGAGACAGCGGCTGGAGCCTGGGGTTCTGCCACCAGCCTAACATTTCAGCAATTCCCATGCCATCCGGGCCACCGTTTTTGCAGTGCGGTCAACTTGTTTCGGTGATCTGGCCCGGTTTTGGCGATGTGGCTCGCGCCGTTACTCCAGAGTCGCGAGCAGCCCCGCCATCAGCCGGCCGCGTTCGACCAGACTTTCAACCTCGATATACTCTTCGAGCGTGTGGCCGTTGCCGCCACGCACGCCCAGGCCGTCGAGAGTCGGGATGCCCATTGCGCCCGTGAAATTGCCGTCGGAGCCGCCGCCGGCGCTCGCATGCGGCAGTTCTGCGCCAAGCGACTTGGCGATCCCGCGCGCCCTTTCATACAGCGCCATGGTGCCGGCATCAGGCTCCCAAACCGGACGTGTCACGCCGCGCGTCACCTTGAAGGTGACATCATTGGTTGTACCGGAGAGCGCCAGCATCCTCTCGACGCCGCGATCGAGGTCAGCCTGGCGCTTGGCCATCGAAAGCGCTTCGCCGGTGGCGGTCGTGGCAACGCAATTGACCCATTGACCCCCGTGCACGACGCCGACTGAAAACGTGCAGTCTTCGCCCGTCATCGCATCGATGGTGAGGATTTGCCGCGCCATCTCGCGAATCGCCGAGCGGCCTGCCGACAAGGTCGCGCCGGCGTGGCTGGGTCGGCCGGTCGCCTCGAGATTGAAGCGCGCGATGGCGTAACGTCCGGTGGTGACGCCGTTGTCGGCGCGGCCGGGCTCCGGCACCAGCACGTATTTGTTGCGCGCGGCTTCCGCCTCGATGATATCGCGCGTGGAGGGTGTGCCGACTTCCTCGTCGGGCGTGAACAGCACGGTGATCGGCAGTGGCGTCGTGAACGAGGCGCGGGCCAGTTGTCGGATGGCTTCCAGCGAAAGATAATTGCCGCCCTTCATGTCGTAGATGCCGGGGCCATAGCACTTGTTACCCTCGCGGCGCCATTTCAGCTTCTCGATGGTGCCTGTGGGGTGGACCGTATCCATGTGTCCGGCGATCAGGATGCCCGGTTCGCCCTGCTTCGGATGCGGAAAGCGGGCGCGGATCACGCCGCCAAAGCCCTGGCGACCGGCGATGCGCTCGATCGTCGCACCCATGATCGCCATCTCCCGCGCTGCGATATCGAGCATGCGGTTCACGGCGCTCGCGTCCCAGGTCGGGCTTTCGCATTCCACCCAGCCGCGCAGACCCTGGAGCATCGCTTCGGAATCGAAGGGAAGATTGGCTGGATTCATCTCAATGTCTCTCCAATGTCTCTTGGGCTTTGGAACATGGAACGCGCATTGCATCGGCGCGGGGCAGGACAGGCGGAGAGTGTTGTAGAGCCAAACCGATCCTTGTGGAGCCCGTGTGCGCGCCGCTTGGGCTTGCGGCGAAACCGGATTGACGCGCTCGGCACCGTCTGCAAGTCTCGAAAAGATAAAGGCATTGCATGAGGTTCGTTCGCCTAAAGAACGAACCGGATGCTCAATCAATAACCTGCCTTTGAACAGTTTCACGTCAGGAGAACTTTTTATGTTTAAGTTGATGCGCCGGGGGCCTCGCGCGTTCGCCTCCAAACTTGCGCTGTCGCTCGTCGCGCTTTCGACCGCACTGGCCTCGCCGGTGCTTGCGGCCGGCAAGACCATCACGGCGGTAATGCATTCGGATCTGCGCATCATCGATCCGATCTTCACCACGGCCTACATCACGCGCGACCATGGCTACATGATCTACGACACGCTCGTGGCGCCCGATTCGAACTTCAAGATCCAGCCGCAGATGGCGGACTGGAAGATCTCCGACGACAAGCTCACCTACACCTTCACGCTGCGCGACGGCCTGAAGTGGCATGACGGTGCGCCGGTGACGGCGGAGGACTGCGTCGCCTCGCTCAAGCGCTGGGCCGCAGTCGATGGCATGGGCCAGAAACTGCTCGACTTCACCGCCAGCATCGAGGCGACCGATGCCAAGACCATCACGCTGAAGCTGAAGGAGCCCTACGGCCTCGTGCTCGACTCGATCGGCAAGCCGTCCTCCCGCGTTGCCTTCATGATGCCGAAGCGCCTGGCCGAGACGCCGCCGGACAAGCAAATCCCCGAGCAGATCGGTTCGGGTCCTTTCAAGTTCGTGCAGTCGGAATTCCAGCCGGGCGTGAAGGCGGTCTATGTCAAGAACACCGATTACGTGCCGCGCAAGGAGCCGTCGAGCTGGACCTCCGGCGGCAAGGTGGTGAAGGTCGACCGCGTCGAGTGGATCACCATGCCGGACTCGCAGACCGCGGTGAACGCGTTGCAGTCGGGCGACATCGACTTCGTGGAAAATCTGCCTTACGACATGCTCCCGTTACTGGAAGCGAACAAGGACATCACGATCGAGGTCTCGAACAAGTTCGGTTTCCAGACGCTCGGCCGGATGAACTTCCTTTATCCGCCGTTCGATAATGTCAAAGTGCGCCGTGCTGCCTTTCTGGCGATAAACCAGAAGGACGTTCTCGACGCGCTCGTCGGCAACGCCAAATATCAGAAGGTCTGTGGCGCCTTCTTCGTGTGCGATACGCCGTTCGCGACGGAGGCCGGTGCCGAGACCCTGGTGAAGGGCAACGGCATGGCCGAAGCCAAGAAGGCGCTCGCCGAATCCGGCTATGACGGCACCCCGATCGTGATCATGGCCCCCGGCGATGTCACGACGCTGAAGGCGCAGCCGATCGTTGCGGCTCAGTTGCTGCGCGAGGCCGGCTTCAAGGTCGACCTGCAAGCGACCGATTGGCAGACGGTGGTGAGCCGCCGCGCCAGTCAGAAGCCTCCGAAAGAGGGCGGCTGGAACATGTTCTTCACCAACTGGGTCGCGGCCGACGTCTCCAACCCGATCGCCAATCTCTCGATCGGCGGCCAAGGCAAGAAGGGCTGGTTCGGTTGGGCCGAGAACGCCAAGATCGAAAAGCTCAAGGACGACTTCGTTCGCGCCGCCTCGCTCGACGATCAGAAGAAGATCGCCTCTGACATCCAGAAGGAAGCCTATGAGCAGGTGATCTACATCCCGCTGGGGCAGTATCTCCTGCCGAGCGGCTGGCGCAAATCGCTGACCGGCGTGCTCGACGGTCCCGCGACCCCGCTGTTCTGGAACGTCGACAAGTCGGAGTAGGGCAAAGGCCCTTCCTTTCGTCCGGATCATCATGCGGCGCCGCTGTCATCAGCGGCGCCGCTCTTTTGCCAGTCTCGGTCCTTTGTTGACCTTACGCCGGCTGAGAAAGCGGATGCTTTCAACGTTCCCAGTCTGCGGTCATTGCTATTTGTTTCGATCCAGAACTAGATGTGTCGTGCTCGCGCATCATCTTCCTCCCTCCATTTGATTCCAGTGCCGATCGATTTTGCATTCCAGGCGATGGCCGAACGGTCCGATCGCGCGCCGGCACGATGGCGCCGGCCATTCCGGCGTTGGCTCGATGGCGTCGAGACGGGCTGGGCCGTGCCGCTTCTCGTCGCCTGCTTCGTCGGGATCTGGACGCTCTATCTGGCAGTCGCCTATGCCGGCAGCGGTCTGCACCCCGATACGCTGGAGGCCTGGACGCTGGGGCGGCATTTCGCGTGGGGCTATCCCAAGCATCCGCCATTGACCGGCTGGGTTGCCGCGAGCTGGAGCGCCATTTTTCCGCTCACCGACTGGTCGCTGCAATTGATGGCGATGGCCAACGCCGGGCTCGCGCTGGTCTTCGTCGATCGGATCGCGCGGCAATTCGTGAGGGGGCACAAGCGCGTCCTGGTGCTGTTGCTCCTGATGCTGACGCCGGCCTATCAATTCCATGCCCAGCGCTTCAACGCCAATGCGGTGCTGCTGGCGGTCTGGCCGCTGGCGACCTGGTGCTTCCTGCGCGCATTCGAGACCCGAGCGGCGTCGTGGGCGGTTGCCGTGGGATGCACGACGGCACTGGCCATGGTCGGCAAATATTATTCGATCTTCCTTGTCGCGAGCTTCACGTTTGCCGCGCTGGCGCATCCGGCGCGACGCGCCTATTTCACTTCCGCCTCGCCCTGGATTTCGGTCGTCGTCGGGCTTGCGGCGCTGTCACCGCATCTTCATTGGCTCGCGACCACGGGGGCATCGACCTTCACCTACGCGCTGATGTCAGGAACTTCCTTTTGGGCCTGTTGGCGGCCATGAGTGTGTCAGCCGTCAGCTGGGTATTGATCGCCGGCACGCGGCTGAAGCAGTTTCCGGACGATTTCGCGGCGATGAATCCGGGCCTGCGGCTCCTCTTTTACGTTGCCGTCGGCACGATTGCGCTGCCGGTCCTGATCTCGCTCGTGATGGGCACCGATCTGCCGTCGCTATGGGCTGTGCAAGGGTTGTTTCTGTTCGCCATTCTCGTGGTCTGCGGCGCAAATTATTCAATCGAGCGCTTTTACACCGTCAACCTCACCGTGGTCGTGGCCGGTGTCGCGCTCACGGCCGTCCTCGTCGCCGCGCCGACCCACGCGGTCTATCGCAACGATCACGGTTACGAGGAGGGGCGCAATTTCTACGCGCAAGCGGCGAGCCGATTGACACGCGAGTGGCGCGAACTGACGGACGAGCCGCTCGCCGCCGTCAGCGGCGACGATTCACTGGCCTTCGCGACAGCCTTCTACAGCCCGGACCACCCGCACCACGTGCGGCCGTTCGAGGATCAATATCTCGGGGGCTTGCCGCACAAGACGACGCTAGAGCGCGGCTGGGCCGCGCTCTGTTTTCGCGATCAGGATGATTGCAGCCGGTGGATGGACTCGGTGGCCGGGCGCGCCGGGCATTTCATCAGGCGGGAACTTATCATACAGGCGCAGCTATGGGGCCGGCCCGGTCTCACGCGGGAAGTGGTTGTGCTGATGGTGCCGCCCCGTGGAAGCGGCGCGGCACCCGAAGGCATTGCGGACGATTTCAGCGCCAGCAGGCGCGCAACGGAATAGGCGTCTTGCTCAGCAGTGGCTGTCGCGGACCCGCTCGAGCCCTTCACTCGCGAATGGCACGGTGACGGCGGTCTTTTCGACGCTCGACGGCGTGCGTTCCGTCTCCGCCCGTTCCGCGGCGTCGTGGTCTTTACGGTGTTTCGGTTCCATTGAAGCGCCCTTTCAAATTGTTGCAGTACAACATCGAGAGCGCCACGGAGTTCCTCAGCCGATGGCGCGATGATGCGGCCTGAACAACCGTCCTCTCTCCACCACCAGCACGATCGCGAGCGCGGCGAGGGACGACACGAAGAAGCCGACCGAGAACGGCAGCAACGTGCCGTCGAAGCTTTGTCCGATGGCCATGCCGACGGCGATGCCGATCAGCGTGGTGATCGAGCCGTAGAGCGAGGACGCCGTGCCGGCGATGTGGCCCTGCGGCTCCATGGCGAGTGCAGTGAAGTTGGCGACCATCATGCCGAACGAGAACATCATCAGCGCCGAGAGCACCATGAACAGGGGAAGCGGCAACGCGGCGAGGCTTTCCGTCAGCAGCATCACTCCCGCCACCGCGGTGTAGAGCGTCAGCGCGCCGTGCGAGATCACGCGCATGCCGAGGGTCCCGACGAATCGCGCATTGAGAAAGCCGGCAATGGCGGTGCCGGCCGCGATCCCGGCGAAGGCGAGCGGAAAATAATGGCCGAGGTGATAGATGCCGACAAAAACTTGCTGAGCCAAAAATACGTAGGCGAACAGCGCGCCCATGACGCTACCGGCGGCGAGCGCATAGCCCAGGGTTTGGCGATGGGTCACGGTCTGCCAGTAGGCCGTGAGCACGTCGGCCGGCGCAAGCGACCTGCGTTCGCTCTCAGGCAGGGTCTCCGGAAGCCGCAGCACGGACCATGCAAGCGCGAGCAGCCCGTAGAGCATCAGCACGACGAAGATGCCGCGCCATTGCGTCACCAGCAGCACCGCCTGTCCGAACGAAGGGGCGATCACGGGGACGGCGATGAAGATCATCATCGCAAGCGACATCACGCTCGCCATGCGGCGGCCGACGTAACAGTCGCGCACGATCGAGGTCGCGATCACGCGAGTCGCCGAGGTACCGAAACCCTGCAGTGCGCGTGCCAGCAGCAGCGTCTCGAACGACGGCGCCGCAATCGCCAGCACGCTTGCCACCGCATAGACCGCCATCCCGCCGAGCAGCACCGGGCGGCGGCCAAAGCGATCCGACAGCGGGCCCATGACGAACTGCCCCGCGCCAAAGCCGATCAGGAAGGTCGACAGCACCAGCTGAAGATGGTTGGCGACGGGGATATTGAAGGCCGACCCGATATTGGGCAGTGCCGGGAGCATCATGTCCATCGCAAGCGGATTCAGCGCCATGATCGACGCGATCACGATGACGAATTCGGGGAAACCCATGGGACGGTGTCCCGAGGACACCCAGTCGTCGGCATTGACGTCGGACAAGAAGCTCACCTCTGATTTGAGGCCCTTATCTATCTTCAATGCTGCGTTGCACAAGCAACGTTTCGGGATGGCTGGCAGGCGGTGCAGGAGCAGACAGGAATTGATGAGGTATCAGCGCTCGCGGCCGCCGCGCGCGGCGGGATCCTCCGCGCAGCTTTCGTGGTGCGGGCAGCCGGGGTCGAACCGGCACAGCGCTTGCGCGCCGAGGGATTTTAAGTCCCTTGCGTCTACCAATTCCGCCATGCCCGCTTGATCCAACGAGATCAGCCACTTAAGTCCCTTGCCGGCGGTCTGGAATTGGCGTTTGCAGGCCGGAGGGGTGGTTCTTCCTTAGGCGAGCCGGCGGCACAAGGCAAAGCCTCAATCCGGACATCTGTTGTTGCTTTAGGCATTCTCAATCGACGGGGACTATTCATCCGGCATGTCAGCTTTGATCCAATATCGCCTGCGCCCGTGCTGCGTGGTCGCCGCGCTGCTCGCGGCCGACTTCGCGCTGTCCGGCTGCGCCGGCATGAGCGAGACGGTCGCTCCGGCCTTTGCCGATCCCGCCAAGTACGAATTGTACGATTGCAAGCAGCTCGAAGGCGAGCGCAAGTCGATCGCCAACCGCACCGGCGATTTGCAGAGGCTGATGGACAAGGCACAGACCGGCGCGGGCGGCGCCGTGGTGTCGGAGCTTGCCTATCGCAACGACTACATCGCAGTACGCGGGCAGGCGCAGATGGCCGATGACGCTTGGCGCCGCAACAAGTGCCGGGAAACGCCCCCCGAGGCGACGCCGGCCGCCGCGGCGCCCGCAGCCAATCCTGGCCCGATCAAGCCTGGCCCGAAATCGACAAGAGCCGTGCGCTGAAACGTCCTGACATCAGCGCCTCGCGTCAGGGCCGCCAGCCGTAGATCCAGTCCTGCCGTGCCAGCATGCGTTCCGGGCCGAGGGCGCGGACCGCAAGATCGCGCGCGAACGCGAGCGGCCCACTGAAATGATAGATGCGGCCCTGCTGCCGCGCGGTCCGCTGCACCCGCCGCACGCGCGCCTGGCGCGTCCGGCCGTATTGTCTCAGCGCTGCCGTGATGCCCGCGGTGGTCTCGGCGATCTCAGGGCTCAAATGCTGCGCGAGCACTGCGGCGTCCTCGATCGCCATGCCGGCGCCCTGGGCCGCAAACGGCAGCATCGCATGCACGGCGTCGCCGAGCAGCGCGACCGGGCCTTTACTCCAGGGGCAGTCGTCGGGGACGCCGAACAGCGCCCATTTCCGCCAGCTGTCGACTGTGCCGAGCATCATGCGCGCCGGCGGCGGCCAGCGCGGCGCGGCGAAGGCGTCCAGCACTTCGCGGGGATCGCCGGGCGTGCTCCAGCCCGGCCTGTTCCAAGTGCCCGGCAGCACCGCGACCACGTTGATCTGGCGTCCGCCCGCGATCGGGTAGGCGACGAGATGGGCATTCGGGCCCATCCAGAGCTGGACCCGGCGCGCTGTGTAGTCCTTCGGCAGTTGCGTGGCATCGAGCGTACCGCGCCAGGCAATCAGCCCGGAGAAGCGCGGCTGCACCTCGGGGAATAGATGCTGGCGCACCGTCGACCAGATACCGTCGGCGCCGATCAGCGCACTGGCGAGATCGCTGCGCCGGATCGTGCCGCTGCGATGAACCACCGTGAGCCCCTTGGCGTGAGGCGCGACGTCTTCGAAGGTCGCGCCGAGTTTCAGGTCGATATGGGGATGGTCGGAAACTGCGCCGGCGAGGGCGGATTGCAGGTCGGCGCGGTGCACCACCCAATAGGGGGCGCCGGCGCGCTCGGCGGCGGCTTCTCCCAGCGGCATGCGCAAAAGCTCACCGCCGGCCCGCGCGCTCATGATCGAGACTGCCTCCGGGATCACGGCGCGCAACTTGAGGCGCTCGGTGAGCCCGAGCTCGACCAGCACGCGGCTGGCGTTCGGGGAGAGTTGCAGACCGGCGCCGACTTCCTCGAGCCGCTCGGCCTTTTCCAGCACGATGATGCGGAAGCCGCGGGCCGCGAGCGCAAGCGCAGCCGTCAGTCCACCGATGCCGGCACCGGCGATGACAATCGTTCGGGAGAGCGCCACCCCTGGCCGATGGAAGCGGTCAGGCCACCTTGTCCTTCAGGACGCATTCCGGCGGACGGGCTTCGCCCGCCTTCAGGTCGGCGGCGAAACGGTACAGAGTCGAGCAGTACGGGCAGATGATCTCGTTGTCGTTGCCGAGGTCGAGGAAGACGTGCGGATGATCGAACGGAGGGTTGGCGCCCACGCACATGAACTCTTGCGAGCCGATCTCGATGACGGGGACACCGGCATCGTTGTGGAAGTGCGGGACGACATGGTCGGACATCGTACTCATCCTGGAGTGGCAATGGCGGCAGACACAATCACGACTGCCGCGGCATTATTAAGGCGCCGCGGACCATACTGGTGGGTGGAGATGATTGCTAGTCCAGCGGAACCGAAAGCTCCGCAATGCCCCATGCTCATTTGCTCATGCAAATTCGACACAATCTTGCGGCCTGAGAGAAGCCCTTCTTTCGTCGGGGACGTTGTGTCGCAATTTTGGCATACTATGTCTGTGGACGAGCGTAATTGCGACGAAAGACAACCGTTAGGCGTCAACGATCTCAGGACCGTCCAGGCTCTCCGCATGAAGTGGTTGCGAATCAGCACAGCGTTGACCGGTATCGCGGCATGCGGCTTCATGCTCGCGCAGGTAGCACCGCACGCCCGCGAGGCCGGGGCGATTCTGGCCGCCCAGGACGATCCCGCCGCGCTCTCAGAGATCAAGCTCGACGCGCTGCTGCGGCACAACGACCGCCTGATTCAAAACAACATCGAGGTCGCGCTCGCATCGGGCGATGCCGATCTTGCCGACAGTTTTGTCGCACTGGCGCGCGACCGCAACATCGCGCTGCCTGACGACCTCCCGAGCCGTGTCGGTGACGCGGTCAAAGCCGAAAACTCCACCTCGCATTTCGCAAAACGGTTTGCCGCCGGTCTCGTTACCGGCAACGCGGATGATGTTGCGAGCTTGTCGGGAACCGTGGCCGGCGATCTCTTCGTCATCGGCGACATCAGGGACGTCGTCCGCGAGGGCAAGCACCTCGCCATGGGCGAGGAGACCGATCGCCTGGTGCTGGGCCTTGCGGCCGCGGGTCTCGCGGTCACGGCCGTGACCTACGTCTCCGTCGGCGGTGCCGCGCCGGTTCGCGCCGGGCTGAC
The DNA here is from genome assembly GCF_021052305.1 of Bradyrhizobium sp. WU425. Classification (NCBI taxonomy): domain Bacteria; kingdom Pseudomonadati; phylum Pseudomonadota; class Alphaproteobacteria; order Hyphomicrobiales; family Nitrobacteraceae; genus Bradyrhizobium; species Bradyrhizobium sp. WU425. The sequence goes on from NZ_CP088089.1 coordinate 3,294,756, forward strand.
GCTGGTGAAGGACGCGCGCAAGGTCGGCCGGCTCGGCGAGGGACTAGCGGCATGGGCCGGCCGGTCCGCGCGCGAGGTCGTCGATACGCCGATGCTCCAGAACGCGGTTGCCTCCGGCTCGGTGCTGCGGCCGGGCCAGACCTTGAGCGCGATCAAGGCCGCGTTCCGCGCCGAGAAGGCCGGCGCGCTGGTTCGGCTCGGCAAGGATGTCACGCGCGTGGTCGAGAAGACCGGCACGCGCGGCGCGATGGATAGCTTGCGCATCGCTGAAGGTCCCAAGGACGTCGCACGCGCGGCGCGGCTCGCGGAAGCGCAGGGCGGCAAGACGCGCGCGATTCTGAAGCTGCTCGGCCGCGGCGCGCTGCTGCTGATCGGCGGGGCGTTCAATCTTGCACTCTGGCTGTTCGGTGCGGCGTTGACGCTGCTCGGCCTGTTGTCCTCGATCAAGGCGACGACGGAGCGCCTGACCCAGGCCTGGTGCGATCGCAGACGGGCGCGGCGACTTCGCCAGGCGCGGATCGCCGCCGAAGCCGTTCTGGCAAGCCCTGCCGTCACGGCCTAAGATACCTCTTCCCCTCAAGATTGCGGAACTGATGATGCCGAGCTTTCACAACGGCGCCGTTGAAATTGCCTATCTCGACGAAGGCGAGGGCGATCCGATCATCCTGGTGCACGGCTTTGCCTCCAGCAAGAACGTGAACTGGGTCTATCCGACCTGGGTCTCGGAGCTGCGCAAGAACGGCCGCCGTGTCATTGCGCTCGACAATCGCGGCCATGGCGAAAGCGCAAAGCTCTACGAGCCCGCGCAGTACTCCATCCCGACCATGGCCGCCGACGTGCTCGCGCTGATGGATCACCTCGCCATCCCGCAGGCCGATCTCATGGGCTATTCGATGGGCGGACGGATGACGGCCTGGCTCTCCCTCAACGAGCCGCAGCGCCTGCGTTCGGCAATCCTTGGCGGCATCGGCATCGGCGGCCTGATCGAGGGCACCGGGCCCGGCGAGAACGTCGCGAAGGCGCTGGAAGCGCCCTCGCTCGACGACGTCTCCGATCCCCTCGGACGCACGTTTCGTGCTTTTGCAGACCAAACCCGTTCCGACCGCAAGGCGCTGGCCGCCTGCCTGCGCGGCACGCGCGATCTCATGACGAAGGACGAAGCCGCGCGCATCGACGTGCCCGTGCTGATCGCGGTCGGCAGCACCGACGACGTCGCGGGTTCGGCCAGCGCACTCGGTGCCATCATCCCGGGTTCGGAAGTGCTCGATATTCCCGGTCGCGATCACATGCGCGCAGTCGGCGACAAGGTCTACAAGACTGGCGTGCTCGATTTCCTCTCACGCCGCGCCTGAGGCGATGAGGCGGTTTCAGCTATCCTGAAATGTCTCGTTACAGTGGGCCATCCACTCCCTTCGGCAACCGTCCATTCCTGTACCTAGGGATCGGGGTTCGCTAAGGGCGCATATGAGACTCAGCTCGAAGCCACAGCTTTATCGAGGTCAATCGGATACTTGCAATTCCGATCCGTCCAACTGCGCACGGGCTCCGTCGGCGCGTCGCGCAGCCCGGTAACGGCCGGGCGACTGACCAATGTGCCGGTGAAACAACTTCGAAAACGCCGCTGCAGTCTCGTAACCGATCCGGTTGGCAATCCGTGCGATCGGTTCGTCGCTGGTTTCCAGCAGGAACGCCGCCTCCGCCATCCGGCGTTCGATCACATAACGTTGCATGGGCTGGCCCACGAGCCTAGTGAAGCGCGCCGAAAATGCCGAGCGGCCGAGCCCGACGCGACGGCCTAGGTCGCTCAGCGTCCAAAGCTGCTCCGGACTTTCGTGAATCAGCTTCAGCGCCGGTCCGATATGGGGGTCAGAAATGGCCCCGATCCAGCCGCCTTGCCCGGGACTGAGAGACGCGATCCAGCTTCGCAGCACCTCGACGAAGAGCACTTCCGTCAGTCGTGAAAGCGCGACGCCTTGGCCAGGACGCTCGAGCGCGGACTCGCTCATCATGCGGCGCAGGATGGCTTCAAGCCAACCACGGTCGGACGTCGGCTTCAGCAAGAGCACGGGTGGAAGCAACTCCAGCACGCTGCCAAACGTCGGCCGCGACACCGTGAAATTGCCGCAGAGCATGGTCGAGAGCGGCTTTGCACGGCTGCCGTGACGAACGAATCCGAGGCGTGGCGACGACCGTTCGATATCCACGATGCGCAAAGGCTCGGCCCGGCGATCCGAATAAAACACATGGGGCTCGCCACGTGTGATGATGACAAAATCGCCCCCGGTGATCTGGATTTCCTCTCCCTGTTCGAGCGCGAGGGTCGCTGAACCTTGGCTGAGATAGTGAAACAGGGCGTAGGGGCGCGCCGGCAACTCAAGATGCCAGGGATGGCCGAGCTCGAAGTGAAAGAGCAGCGTCCCGCCGAGACGAACCCGATCGAGCACCTGGGTGAGTATATCCATCCCCCGAGACTAGAACCGCGGACGATCGGACACAAGACACGGACGATTGGTCCCTATCGTCCGAGAGGTCCACGGAATACGTCATGCCACGGCGGGCCGACCGGACGTGCGGCAACCATTTCGCCAACGGCAGATGGAAGAACCGCGACCTTGCTGGAAACGCCTGTCCATTCCCCCGGACTACTTTCGTCCGACATGCCAACAGGAACAAACAATGCGAACTATTCTCCTCTCAGCCGCCACCGTCCTCCTGGCCGGAACGACGTTGGTCGGAGCCGTACATTCCGCCGAACTGCCCAAGGGGGCAGCGCACAACGTCGTGCTCGTGCACGGCGCCTTCGTAGACCAGACGAGCTGGCAGCCGGTTGCCGATATTCTCACCAAGAAAGGCTACAACGTCACGCTCGTCGAAAATCCACTCACTTCGCTCGCCGCCGACGTCGATGCGACCAAACAGGCGCTCGCGAAGCAAGCCGGCAGGACCGTTCTGGTCGGCCACTCATGGGGCGGCGTGGTGATCACGCAAGCCGGCAACGATCCCAAGGTTTCGGCGCTGGTTTATGTGTCCGCCTTTGCGCCGGAGGTCGGTGAATCCCTGGCGTCGCTGGCAAAGGCCGGTCCGCCGACCGAAGGCGGCAAGGCGATCCACCCCGATGCGAAGGGCAATCTGTACATCGATCCAAAGGTGTTTCCGTCAGCCGTCGCGGCTGACCTTCCTCCGGAGATCGCCGCGCACCTGGCCAACTCGCAGCTTCCGCTGAACCACGTTGCATTCGAAGCCCCGGTCGACGTTGCGGCCTGGCATGACAAGCCGACGTTCTACGTCATCAGCACGAAGGACAAAGTCCTCGCGCCCGAGGCCCAGAAGTCGTTCGCGGCCAGGATCCACGCCCAGACGACGGAAGTCACCGGCAGCCATGCCTCGCTCGTCGTCCATGCGAAGCAGGTCGCTGAGGTGATCGAAAAAGCCGCCCTCACGAGGTGACGGTGCCGCTCCCGGCGCTGTGGCGCCGGGAGCCCGCGCGCTCCCGCTCGACCATTTTAAGCCAGGCATCCGTAGAGTGCTGAAACGTCCTGACGACACTTCAGCTCACGGACGTGAACACCTCCAATCGCGGAACGCAACAAGTGTTGTCATGATGTGAGCGACGCATTGGAATGGACATTCCTGCATGTATAAGGCACTTCTTGTCACCCTCACTGCTGTGGCTCTTACCACCGTGTCTGCCGCGTCTGCTCCCGCCGTCAGCAGAGAGCCGCTGAATGCTGCGACGCTCAGCGCAATCAAATCGAAGTTCGGAAGGCTGATGAAATTGGCAAACAAGCATGATTTCAAGGCTCTGCATCGGATGTTCTGGCAATCGCCCTCGGCCCTTTTGGTGGCCAAGAGCGCGATCCCGTCCGAGGGAAACTGGGCCGGCTTTTGGGGTAACGCGGCGATTGATCAATAGCTGCATGATATCGGTAGCCCGGTCCGGTCGTACTCGAGCCAGATTTTTCGAAGCTCAGGGTTGTCGGCCTGACGCGCGACGTCGCCGAGTCCTATGTGCCGATGAACATCACCGTCTCTTATGCGGGGCAAGATGGAACAGCCAGGCCGTTTCTCATGATCAGCAACTGGCTTCGCGTCGGGAAGGACTGGAGGGTCGCTTCCGAAATCATTCTTCCGGTGCCGGCGGCACCGGCACAAAGAGCTAGCCGCGGAACGCCTCAGTTGTTGTACGGCACTGACCGTCTCGCACTTGGGTCCGTTTTCACGCAGCCGGCTGACTAACGGCTGGTCGTGCTCATGCCACCGCCCCGCCGCGTGTGCCGATTTGCGGGGGCGATGAAGGGCTCCAAACACCCTTGAGAACCAACGATGCGCTGGTCTTACTGGATAAACGCGATCGCTGCTCGGACGAAACCAGGCACGATGGCGCTTCACCCCAATCTCACCGCGCTTTGCTGTCTTCCCCAAGGCGGCGCGCCAGCGCCATCAGCACGGTGAAGGTCGCAACCCACACCATCCGCGCGCCATAGCGGTCGTGCGGGCCGGAGATCACGCCGCAGATGAAGGCGTTGCCGAGCAGCGCCAGCGTGATGGTCGCCGCCAGCAAGGTCAGGTCGTCGAGCCGGCGGTTCGCGAGGGCATGCGCCAGCAGCGCGACCAGCGCCAGCATCGAGGCCAGCGCGACGGGAACGTGCAGCCAGTTGATGGTGTCGAAATCGAGTCCCCAATTCTGCTGGCGCGCGGCGCGCATCGGCGCGGCCTGCGAGGGGACATAACGTTCGATGATGCCGCGGGTGTGCGGGATCCAGCCATTGGTGCCTTCGCCGGTCGCCACATGCAGCAATTGCTGGCCCAGCGCCTGCAAGGCCGCGCCGGCCTGCCAAGCCGGATAGTCGGCGAGCGAACCCACGACGATGGTGCCCATCTCGTCGTTCATGCCTTCGAAGCGGCCGAGCGTGTTGAACATGCTCTTGCCCCACAGGAATTCGTCGGCGCTCGCCGGCAATTGGTCGCGATAGGGGCAGAGCTTGAGTTTTTCGCGTGGGCAATGGTCATTGAGATAACGCGCAACGATGCCGTCCTGCATCATGCGGCCGAAGGCGACGCCGGTGCCGCCGGGCGTCCATGTCCACTTGCCCGACAAGGCATGGTTCGCCGACACCAGCATCAGGCCGCCAGCGAGGATGGTGAGGCTCGCTTGGGCCAATCCGGCGATCGGAAGCCGGGGCCCCAGCAACGGCCGCGCCATCCACCCGGCGATGCAGAGCCCGAGCAGCACGCCGAGCGTGGCGCTGTGGGTCGCGGCGGCAAAGGCCGTGAAGACGAACAGCGAGATTTTTTCGAGCGCCGAGGTCCGCTGCCCGCCGACGACCAGCAGGAATAGCGACAGCACCGACAGGCCTGCAAAAATGTCGGTGAGCAGCATGCTCGCAAGCCAGGGCAGCGCAGTCGACAGGATCAGGAGCAGGCTGATCACGACGAAACGGAACGTCTGCATCATCGAGAGCACGCGCAAGGTGAGTTGCAACAGCCACAGCGTGGCCAGCGACTGGACCGCGAGGTTGATCCAGAACCCTGAACTTTCGCCATAGTGCAGATAGATGCCGAACACGGTGGAGCGGCTCGGGACGAGATAGCCCTCGTACCAGCGCGCCAGATAGCCTCCGGTATCCCATTGCAACAGCGGATAGCGGTTCCAGAATGCCGGCGCGATCAACAGGAGCGGCAGGGCGATGGCGGCGAGCCGCAGCCAGAGTGAGCCCGCGGCGCCCGCGCGCGCATGATCGGTGGTGATGGTCAAATCCGCTCCGTCCTCACTCGGACCATGCCCGCAATTACCGTTGAGGCGGAATTCACCAATAGTTTGACGCCGCCCGGCTTGAATTTGGCGAAACCCTGACCATTTTGAGCCGACCTTGCCGCCCGGGGTGTCGGAAGAAACTGTTGTGATTCAACGCGTTGGCATGCCCCCGCCGGGCAACGCACTGTTCACTCTCAGGCAAGCCCGTCAGGACTTTGTCGCCTAGACTGTGTTATAGAACCAGTGAAACGAGCCAATTCGAAAGAGCAGATCTCATGGCAGTGCATCAGGTCAATCCGGGAGGAAAGCTTGCAACGCTTGATCCGATCTGGGATCGGATCCGCGGCGAAGCGGAGGACATCGTCCATCGCGAGCCGGAGCTTGCGACCTTCATCTATTCGACGGTGCTGCATCACAGCCGCCTGGAAGATGCGGTGATCCATCGGGTCGCCGACCGGCTCGATCATTCCGCGCTGTCGGGCGATCTCGTGCGCCAGACCTATGACGAGGCGCTGCGCGACGATCCCGATCTCGGCAACGCCTTCCGCGCCGATCTCGTCGCCGTCTACGATCGCGACCCCGCGACCTCGCGCTTCATCGATCCCTTGCTCTATTTCAAGGGCTTTCACGCCATCCAGACCCACCGCCTCGCGCATTGGCTCTATCTGAAGGGCCGCAAGGATTTTGCGTATTATCTGCAGAGCCGGGCGTCTGCGGTATTCCAGACCGACATCAATCCCGCCGCGCGCATCGGCCGCGGCATCTTCCTCGACCACGCCACCGGCTTCGTCTGCGGTGAGACTGCGCTGATCGAGGACGACGTCTCGATCCTGCATGGCGTTACGCTCGGCGGCACCGGCAAGGAGAACGAGGACCGCCATCCGAAAATCCGCCACGGCGTCCTGATCGGCGCCGGCGCGAAGATCCTCGGCAACATTGAAATTGGTCATTGCGCGCGCATCGCGGCGGGCTCGGTCGTGGTCAAACCGGTGCCGCACAACGTGACGGTCGCAGGCGTGCCTGCCAAGGTCGTCGGCGAAGCTGGCTGCGCCGAGCCGTCGCGCACCATGGATCAGATGATCAACGCCATGGGACTCTGAGATGGGCCTCTGAGGCGGGCCTTCGAGCTTGTCGGAAGGGGCGGATTTTCCGCCCCTTTCGTCCAAAAATTCTTTGGCAATTCATGCTGGCGGTTGGTCGCGTCTCGTCCTAAAACCCGCGCCAACCCAGATTTCGATTGGAGACTTGCCGTGGACGTCAAGGAAGTTAGGAAGCTCGACGCGTATTTGAAGCGCGTATTCGGCAATCCCAAGATCCGCGTCGTGCCGCGGCCAAAGAAGGATGATTCCGCCGAGGTCTATATCGGCGAGGAATTCATCGGTGTGCTCTTCGTCGACGACGAGGACGATGATCGCTCGTTCCAATTCCAGATGGCGATCCTCGAGGACGACCTCGTCGACCAGGAATAGTTCGGCGATCGTCTCGCTCAACGGGGCCGCGCGGGCGCGGCTCCATGCCTTTGCTTTCTTGCAAGAACATATTTCTGCAAGGGTGATGTTCAGCTCAGGTCGTGCAGGTCTTTTCCGGGGGGAGGTGTCAGACGAAACGTCGAGAATACGACTTCTAGCCCCGCCCGTTCGGGTGTGCAGGCCATCGGTCCCACAAGGTAGGAGTTTGCTTTAGGAAACGCCGCCAGCCGCATGAGGGGCCAGGATTTGCCGTCGGCCGAAACTTGCAGACGAAGGACACCGTTGGCGATGGTCGCGCGGACCCAGAAGTCGCTGGCATTATGCTCATAGGGTGCTGTCGCCCAGTCTGATTGCCCGTTTGTCAGCACGCTCGCGAGCATAGCGCGGCCATCTGACAATTCGATTCCGGCTTTGACCCAATGATGCGCGTCGAGGCGCACCATGATGCCCGCCTGATCATAGAGCGCCCGGAAATCGCCCTGAACACGCAAATCTGCGGTGAATGCTTCGCCTGTCGGAAAGCCCAGGAAATGTCCGCTATCGCGATTGAAGCCGTAATGGGTTTCGCGCCAGAAATCCGTGGCCTTGTCCGTGAGGATCCGCAGGTCATCACCCTCTGCCGCCCATCGCTGCGGTTCATTTAGCCACACACCGTCACTTCTGCGGAGAATCATGACTAACCTCTGTCGCGGATGCCTGCCGGTTCGGTCCGTGAGTCGGACGAGCACGGCATCGTGCATTGAGATGAAAAGGCAATGTAGCCGAGATTGCTTCGCTTCGCTCGCAAGGACGAGCAACAGCTTCACCGCCGCCCCATCCTGACACCATACGCGCGAAGCTGACTTCGAAAAATACGAAGCATTACAGGAGCTTGGCTACTGTGCATGGGGTTGTTTTCGCAGTTTTTGTTTTGGAGGCGCAGGTCGCGCGGTCGCGTTCAGCCCTTCGGGCCGCGCAGCTGCGCCGTCAGTTTCTCCATCGCTTCCGCCGTATCGCGCCACTGCGACAGCCAGCTGCGCGGAAAGCGGAAGGTGAGGTCGGCGCCGCCGACGCGGCGTTCGGCGAGGCACATGCCGGGCGTCGCACCATCGCGCGTGCAGCGCGCGGTCAGCGCGGGACTTGCGGCAGAATAGAGATCCTCGGTGCCGTAAGGCGTGTCAGCGCGGAATATCCGCATCGTCAGCCCGTCCTGAGGCATTGCCGCGGCCTGGTCGAGATAGCGTGGATAAATCGTGGCGGTGCGCTGCTCGGGCGAGAGCGCATCGCGATGCGCGGCGATCGACAGGAAGATGCGGTCGATCGGCTGCATCGCCGCATCCACGCTATCGGCGGTGACGTGCTTCGGCGCGCCCGGCGGCTCCAGCGAAGGATACAGGAAGTCGAGATCGATCCGCTCCTGCGGTCCGGAGTGGCGCTGGATCTTCATGCGGATCGCGTTGGTCGGCAGGTTGAACAGCGTGCCGCCGACGCTCACCGGCAGCTTGTCTGGGGCGTTCGCGCCGCTCGGCCCCCAGGTCGGCCACAACAAATAGGCGACGAGCGCGACGGCGCACACCGCGGCAATGCCGCCGAGCACGATCGGGACGACGTGGGCCAGGGTGCGCACCCGGGGAGATTGAGGGGAAATTGCCGAAAACACCGTCATGAGCCGCGCGAATGAGCCGGAAGTCGGCCGATGGCCGACGAATCAGCGGCGAATATGCCACGTGGTGGCGATTTCGCGGAGCGTTGGCCGGCTGCAGGGAAGGGAGAGAGGCCTGCGTGGAACGGCTGGCGGCGTTAACCTTCCCTTAAGGATAATGTAGCGTTAACCGGCACTCTTTGTCACAGGAAGGTACCTCGCGTTGCGTAAGGGCGGACTGTTCCGATGACACCTGAAGCTCTCAACACATTCTTCTCGATCGGCATTGGTTTCGCGCTCGCGGGAGCGCTCGTGAGCGGATACCAGACGGTCGCACAGCGGCCGGCCGGCTTCGGTCTGTTGCAGGACGGCGTGGCGCCGAAGACCTTCGCGGCGGTTCCGTTCCTGGTGTTCGCGGCGCCTTTCATCATCATGCGCAATACTCTGCGCGGCAGGCAGGTGGAGAGCCGCCGCGTCGAATTCGTGATGATGGCGACCGTCATCGCCGGCTTCTGGAGCATGATGAGCGGCACCTTCTTCCTGATGACGCTCCGCGCGGCCGGCGTTCTGGTCTGATGCGCGCGCTGTAGGGCTGCCTGCGCGGCGGCCCTTTGCGTCAAGGCCGCCGTTTCGCTATGGCTGGGGTTGACGCGACAGGAGACCCTCATGGCGATCTACGAGCTCGACGGGCAGGCGCCCGACCTTCCCGCCGACGGCAACTACTTCATCGCGGAGACCGCTACCGTGATCGGCCGCGTGCGCCTGAAGCCGGGCGCGAGCGTCTGGTTCGGCGCGGTGCTGCGCGGCGACAATGAGTGGATCGAGATCGGCGAGGGCGCCAACGTGCAGGACGGCTCGACCTGCCACACCGATCTCGGTTTTCCGCTTCAGATCGGCAGGAACTGTACGGTCGGGCATAACGTCATCCTGCACGGCTGCACCATCGAGGAGGGCGCACTCGTCGGCATGGGCTCAATCGTGATGAACGGCGCCAGGATCGGGCGCAACAGCATCGTCGGCGCCGGCTCCGTCATCACCGAGGGCAAGGAGTTTCCCGAACGGTCCCTGATCATCGGCTCGCCGGCGCGGGTGATCCGCACGCTCGACGATGCTCAGGTGCAGAAGATGGGGAGTGCTGCGAAGTTCTACGTCGCCAATGGACCGCGCTTCACAAAGGGCCTCAAGCGGATCGGGTGAACTCAGCTTCCTTCGGACTCGCGCGCTTCTATTGCGCTTGCGACCTTCTCGTGCCCCGCGGACCATAGGGCATCCTCATCGCTACCGTCCTGGTACGGATTGGCTTCCGCCGAATGTTTTTACGCGCCGCGCGTTCGCCTTCTGCAAAAGCATCGCGATCGTTCATCGTGACTGCGCCTTTCTGTTTGCGGAGCAGAAGATCAGCTTGCGCGTGATCGTGCCCGCCTTCCCGGTTTCAAGCTGATGCGACGGCATTTGTTCCGGAACCGGTCCTTGCTGCGGCGGTTGATCGGCGAAGGAGAATTTCAATGGCCAGATTGCCTATAGCCCGTTCAATCAAGACCGCGATCGTGATCTTCGCCCTTGTCGCGGTGCCGGCCGCATCGTTCGCGCAAGCCACCGGCGGCTCCACAGGATCGGCCGGAGGTGTCGCCAATTCTCCGGCTCCCGCGCCAGGCACCAACAGTCTGGGGACCGCCCAATCGTCCGGTGCGAATGCACCCGGCGTCACCACTGGGACCGGCGCAGGTGGGTCCACCGACGCCGCCGTCAACGCCGAGAACCGGCTGCTCGACAAGAAGCTCAAGAGCATCTGCCGCGGCTGCTGACGCTCGCGGGGAAGTGAGACAGTGAGGCTGTCAGGAACGCCTCAAGCCGATTAGCTTGGTCCTGCTTTGGAGCGTGGAGGGTATCCACGCAGAGGATCGAGTGATGTTACGGAAGATGATGTTGACGGCGCTGGCTGTGGTGGCGGTTGGGTCGTCGATGCCGCAGGCGGCACAAGCGGGCGGTCACGGCGGCTGGGGTCATGGCGGCGGTGGCTGGGGCCATGGTGGCGGCTGGGGTCATGGCGGCCACTGGCATGGCGGTGGCTTCTGGCCAGGCGTCGCCATCGGTGCCGGTATCGCCGGCGCAGGTTACTACGGCGGGTATTACGGCTACGGCCAACCGTATTACGGCAATCCATATTACTATGGTACCGGATACGATGATGGCGGTTATGGCGGCTGCTACGTTGTGCGGAAGCGCGTCATGACGCCAGCGGGCTGGCGCATCCGCCCCGTGGATGTCTGCGAATAGGCGGCGGTACCCGTCAAAAAACAAGGCCGTTGACGCAATATACCGTCAACGACCTTGCCAGCCCCGGACATTGAAATCGGCTCACGCCATCCGGTAACGGCGAGCATCGCTTGGAATCACACGGGCGAATGTGATCCAGTTCACAAGTCCAAAAATTTAAGGGTGGCGGCGCCGGCTGCTCAGCCGCGCGAGCGCTTGCGTGCACTGGCATGGACACGATGCCGTGCAGGTTTCCTGCGGGTAACTGAGGGAGTCTCCGCCTCGCTCGCCCGGGCGCTGGCAAAGGATTGCCGCAGGCCATCGATGGACTCGTTGAGTGTCGTGACCTGCTCGGACAGACGCTTGGTGTCGGCCTGCTGGAATGCGAGCAAGCGCTTCACACTCTGGAGCTGGTCTTGCACGACCTGGAGCTGGTCAATCGATTCCTGCTGGGTTGCCTCCAGCCCCTTGGTCTTCTCGACCAGCTGCTCGGATGCCTGTGCGGTGCGAGCCTGCAGCTGCCGCGACGCCACCACCCGGTCGGTCTCAGGGGCCGCACCGGTATAGGCACGCCAGATCGCGATCGAGGTCACCCCCGCGATCAGGAGCAGGAGCGCGGCGGCGGTCAGCGCGATAGGCTGGGCGCCAAGGCGAAGGAGGGGATGGGACCGTGTGTCCTCTGCGAGATCGATCATCGCTGACAAAACCCAAATTGAAACTTGGTGAGTGGCGAAGACCGGCAACCTGAGGTTACCGGGGCGTCCCGAAAGCGTTACGTGTCGGCAAGGAATGGGACCAAAAAGAGGCTAAGAGCAAAAAAACCAACAATCAGGATGCCTTAGGGCATCCGTGCCCCCGTCAGAGGCAGAGATCAGGGCTGAAACAGCGAAAACGGACCGGAATAGGTCTTCGAGCGCGGCGCCGCGTAGGGCCCGAGCCGGGAGGTCTTCAGTCCCAGTCGCACCAGTGATTCTGCCAAGGTCACCGCGGCGGCGACGCCGTCGATCACGGGCAGGCTGTGTGTGGCGGCGAGTTCATTGGCGAGATCGGCCATGCCGGCGCAACCGAGCACGATGGCCTCTGCGCGATCGTCGCGGATCGCGGCCGTGATTTCCGTAGAGATTTTTGCGAGCGCATCGGTGTTGCGCTCCTCGAGCGCGAGCACCGGCACCTCGGCGGCGCGGACGCGCGCGCAGCGTTCGGCGAGGCCGTATTTCCGCAAATTATGCTCGATCGGCACGATGGAGACACCGAGCGTCGTCACCACGGCGAAGCGCGCGGCAATCAGGCTCGCCATGTGGAAGCCGGCCTCGCCAATGCCGATCACTGGTGCCCTTGCCGCAGCGCGCGCGGCGTCGAGGCCGGTGTCGTCGAAGCAGGCGATGACATGCGCATCCGCGCCGTCGCGGTCGGCCTCGCGGATGCAGCCGAGCATGCCCGGCACCGCGAACGCCTCGTCGTAAAATCCCTCGATCGAGACCGGGCCCATCGTGGGCTGGCGCGCATCGATCACGGTGTCGGGCAGGGCGACCGCGCGCGCGGCAGCGGCGATCTTCACCGTCATGGACGCAGTGGTGTTGGGATTGACGACGTGAAGCCGCATCGGATCAGACAAGCCCCTTCTCAGACAAGCCCTTTGCCGGCGTCCGAGCCTTTGGCCGCCTGTCGCTTGTTGAGCATGTGGATGGTGCCAAGCGCAAGCGCGATCACCGTGAACGAGACGGCCGAGATCACGGTGCCGAGCGCATAGATGTCGGGGTTCGTCACGGTGGTGGTGAGGCCCTGGAGATCGAGAGGCAGCGTGTTCACCGCCCCGATCGCCTGGCTGGAACGCGCGAGTTCGTCCCAGGACAGTGTGAAGCCGAACAGTCCAATGCCGATCACGGAGGGCAGGATGATCGGCAGCACGACATGACGGAACGCCTGCCACGGTGTCGCACCGAGATCGCGCGCGGCTTCCTCGAGCCTGGGATCGAAGCGATTGAAGATCGCGAACATGATGAGAAGGCCGAACGGCAGCGTCCAGGTCAGATGTGCACCGAGGCCCGAGGTGAGCAGACCCATCGAGGTCTCGAAATTCTCGTTCCAATGCGCCTTGATCAGATCGTCGATGATGCGGAATTCAAGCGAGATGCCGAGCGAGGTGATGATCGAGGGCACGATGAGGCTCGCGATCGCGGAGTAGAACAGGATGCTTTGCGCCTTGAACTTGCGGCGAAACGCCATGCCCGCTGCGACCGACAGCACGACGGTGACGATCATCACGATAATGCCAAGCAGCAGCGAACGGCGGAAGGCGGCGCCGAGATCGACGATGCCGGTGCCCTGGAACAATTTTGCGATCCAGAAAGTCGATACACCGTTCATCGGGAAGGTGAGGCCGCCCTGCGGTCCCTGGAACGACAGCACATAGATCGCGATCATCGGGCCGTAGAGGAACAGCGTGTAGGCCGCGAAGAAGATCGCGAGCACGTAGAAAGAGCGCGGGCGTCCTTCCTTCATGCTCTAGAGCTCCTTCTTGATGTCGACGATACGCGACATCATGGTGATGATCAGGAACGTGATGACGAGCAGGATCACGGCATTGGCCGCTGCTGCCGGGAATTGCAGCGCATTCACCCGCGTCTCGATGATCTTGCCGGCGGCCGCGATCTGCTGCCCGCCCATCACGCCGATGGTGATGAAGTCGCCCATCACGATGGTGATGACGAAGATCGAGCCGATCACGATGCCGGGTTTTGCCAGGGGAATGATGACGTTGACGAGCGTCTGGAAACCGGTCGCCCCGGCGTCATAGGCGGCCTCGATGAGCGATTTGTCGATGCGAACCATTGAGTTGAAGATCGGCACCACCATGAAGAAGGTGAAGAGGTGCACCAGCGCCAGCACCACGGAGAATTCGGAGAACAGCAGCCATTCAACGGGATGGTTGATCAGCCCCGTCTTCACCAAGCCTGAGTTGACAAGGCCATTGCGCCCGAGCAGCGGAATCCAGGCGATCATGCGGATCACGTTGGAGGTCCAGAACGGGATCGTGCAGAGCAGCGACAGTCCCATCTGCCAAGTTTTCGACTTGACGTGAAAGGCGAGGAAGTAGGCGACCCAGAAGCCGATGAAGAGTGTGATGACCCACGCGATGAAACAAAGCTTCAGCGTCTTCAGATAAGTCTTGGCGATCGTGCAGAGATCGGGGAGCTGCGCGATGCAGCCCTCGAACGTGTCGGTGTAGCCGCGGCCCGAGAAGGCCGGCAGCAACTGGTATTCGTTGTAGTCCCAGAACGAGACGATGACGACGAAGACGAGCGGGATCAGGAAGAAGGCGAGGAACACCAGCATCATCGGCCCGGCCTGGAGCCAGGAGATGAAGGAGGGTGACAGCCGCGCCGCTTTGCTGCGGCGCGCCGTCTCCGATCCCCGGACCAGGTCCGGAGATGCCTGTTGCAAAATGTCCTCCGACGTGTCCATCAGATTACGCCGCGATGAACTCGTTCCACTTGCGGACCATGTAGTCGTTCTCGTCCATCACGGCGTTCCAGCACGCGACGCCGCCCATGCGGTCCTCGTAGGAGCCGCCGTCGCGCACGGCGCCAGCCTTCTCGAGCAGCGAGCCGTCGGGCGCCTTGATGTCCTTCTCGGCCGCCTTGCCTTCCATCCAATAGGCCCACTCGTAAGGCTCCATATGCGCCTTCGCGGTGGAGAGCACGGCCGAGTAGTAGCCCTGGCGGTTGAGATAGGCGCCGGCATAGCCGGACAGGAACCAGTTGACGAACTCATAGGCCCATTCGAGCTTCGCACCCGAGACGCCCTTGGAGACGCAGAAGCCGGAGGCCCAGGAGCGATAGCCTTCCTTGAGCGGCTGGAAGGTGCAGGCAATCCCCATCGAGCGGACCTTCGTCACCGCCGGCGACCACATCGACTGGATCACGGTCTCGCCCGAGGCCATCAGGTTGACGCTCTCGTTGAAGTCTTTCCAGAAGGCGCGGAACTGGCCCGCCTTCTTGGCCTCGGTCATCACCTTCATGGTGAGATCGATCTCTTCCTTGGTCATGTTGCCCTTGTCGGCATATTTGTACTTGCCGGTGGCTTCCACGACCATCGCGGCATCCATGATGCCGATCGAGGGGATGTTGAGGATCGAGGCCTTGCCCTTGAACTCGGGGTTGAGCAGCTCGGCCCACGAGCTGATCGGACGCTTGATGATATCGGGGCGAATGCCGAGCGTGTCGGCGTTGTAGACGGTCGGGATCAGCGTGACGAACTCGGTGGCAGACGTCGCGAACTTCTTGGAGTCCTTGCCTTCGAGATAGAGCACCTTCCAGGGTGCGGTGCCCTGGCCGCCGATCTTCTTGCCGCCGGGCGTGACGCCCTTGGTGAAGACCGGCGTGATGTTGTCGAATTCCTTGATCTTCCTCGCGTCGAGGGCAAGGATGTTGCCCGACGGCACGATCTTCTTTAGCGCGAAATATTCGGTGTCCAGCACGTCGAAGGAATTCGGCTGGGTCATCACGCGCTTGGTGACGTCGTCGGTGGTCGCGGTGATATATTCGATCTTGATGCCGGTGTCCTTCAGGCACTGCTTGGAGATCTCGTCACCCTCGTTCACTGCGGTGCCGAGATAGCGCAGCACCTTCGGCTCGGCCGACATTACATAGGGAAAGCCTGTGATGGCGCCGGAGCCCGCGGCAAGTCCGGCGAGACCCGCGGTGCTCTTCAGTAGCGTGCGGCGGCTAAGGCCCTTCTTCCTGGTCGTTTCGGTCATATCACTCACTCCTCTGTTGCGCATTCCGGTGATTGATCGGCGCTATTGCAGACGTTGCGCCTTGGCGGGATCCCAGATGGCCAGCACGCGATCGCCCGGCCGGAACTGGTGGACGTCGAAGGCGGCCTCGGGAAGGTGGGAAAAAAGGGCGGTCCCGTCGTCGAGCGTGAGCGAGACGGCGATGTAGGAGCCCTGGTACTCGGTCTGGGTCAGTAGCGCGGGCGCGCCGAAGGCGCCGTCAGTGAACGGCGCGATGCCGAGCTGATCGGCGCGCACGGCGATGAGTTTGCCTGCGTCGCTGAGGACGTTGTGACCGCCGATGAAGCGCGCCACGAATTCGGTGCGGGGGTGATGGAAGATGTCGCGGGCGCTTCCCTGCTGTTCGATCCTGCCCTGGTTCATCACCACGATGTGGTCGGCCAGCGCCATCGCCTCTTCCTGGCCGTGCGTGACCTGAACGAAGCTGATGCCGAGTTCGCGCTGTAGCCGCTTCAATTCGCCGCGCATCCTAACCCGCAGGAACGGATCGAGTGCCGAGAGCGGCTCGTCGAGCAACAGGATCTGCGGCTCGGTGATCAGCGCGCGGGCGAGTGCGACGCGCTGCTGCTGGCCGCCGGACAGCTGTGCGGGGAGGCGGGCCGCATAGGGCGTCATCGCCACCAGCTCGAGCAACTCGCCGGCGCGCTTGTGCCGCGTCGCCCGGTCGATGCCGCGCATTTTCAGGGCAAACGCCACGTTGTCGAGCACGGTGAGGTGCGGAAACAGCGCGTAGGACTGGAACATCATCGCCGTGCCGCGCTTGGCGGGTTCGAGATCCGTGACGTTCTGCGGACCCAGGATGATGTCGCCTTCGCTGACGGCCTCGTGGCCGGCGATCATGCGTAAGGTCGAGGTCTTGCCGCAGCCGGAGGGGCCGAGCAGGCAACAATAGGTGCCGGCCGGGATCTTCAAATTGACGGTGTCGACCGCCAGCGTCGTGTCGTAGCGCTTGGTGACGGCGACCAGTTCGAGGGCGGCGGGAGTGGCCATGGCGTGTCCGGGGCGAGGGCGATGCTGCGCCTCTCTCCGCAAGGTCCATGCCAATCGCGCTTGAATCGTTCTCGGCCGGCCGAATTCCAAAACAGTGCAGCGGAGTCAGATCGTTAGATCGAATCCCACGGGCTTGGGCGGTTCGCTGCCTTCGCAGTTGCGTGCACACAAAACAGGCGCGGATTGTATAAAGTTTCGCCTGTGATTGGATACAGCTGGTCGATTAGGATTCAACGCCCTCGTCGACGATCGAGTCCTCACCCCCATGGCCGTCAAGTCCCGACAGAAATCCGACGCGCCAGATGCGAGCGATCGCGTCAGCCGCATCCGGGAAGGTGTGACTGCGGCGATCCTCGAGCATCGCCTGTTGCCCGGCACGAAACTCGGCGAGGACGAGATCGGCGAGATCTACGGAGCAAGCCGAACGCTGGTTCGCACCGCGCTGCAACAGCTCGCGCATGAAGGCATCGTCAACATCGAGAAGAACCGCGGCGCCTTCGTCGCGCGGCCGACGCCTGCGGACGCCCGCGAAGTGTTCGAGGCGCGCCGCCTGATCGAGCCGACAATCGTCGATCACGCCGTTGACGCGGTGTCGCCGGCCTGGATCGGGCGTCTCCAGCGGCATCTTGCCGAGGAGCGCGAGGCGGAGCTGCGTGGCGATGCGCGTGCTTCGGTCCGCCTCTCCGGCGACTTCCATCGACTCGTCGCCGAGATGAGTGGCCACAGCATCTATCTTGGTTTTCTCAAGGAGCTGATCGCGCGCTCCTCGCTGATCATCCTGCTCTACCGCCGGCACGACACGCCGGCCTGCGGCACCGATCATCACGCCGGAATCGTCTCCGCGATCCGCAAATGCGACAGGGAGGCCGCGCGCGCGCAGATGTTGTCGCATCTGAACGAGATCGAGGCCGAGCTGTTCCTGAAGGATCCCGCCGCCGACGAGTTGCGGCTCGCGGACGTGCTCGGGGTCTGACCTCCAGGAGGTGTCCGCACCCGGCTGGGCGCGGCGACGGCTATTGCGGCTCCAACCCGAGAGTCTTGATCGACTCGAGCCAGACCGGCCCTTCCTTTTCGTAGAGCGCAATCGAGGATGCGCGATCCATGGCCGGCTGGTCGACGCCGAAGGCATCGAGCAGCTTCTGCACGCGCTCCGTCTTGCCGCCTTCGACCATCAGCTTGGCGAGCATGTCGATCCGGTCTGCCGGTATCGCAGCGGGCGCCACCAGCGCGGTAAAACTGATGAGCTGGAAGACATTGCCCGTGACCCCTTGCTCAGCAAATGTCCTGGTCTCGGGCAGCTTCTTCATGCGCACCGGTGTCGGCACGGCAATCGGGCGGCCGATGCCGGTATCGAGCACCGGCAGCGCGGCCTGATAGCTGCCGACCGCCGCCTGGATCACCCCGGCGGCCAAATCCTGCCACATCGGCGCTTCGCCGCGGTAATGCACGATGGAAATGTCGAGACCGAATTGCCGGTTGAGCTCGGCGATCGCAATATGTGCGAACGAGCCGATGCCGTACGAGCCGGCCGTGACCTTGTTGCCACGTGCGTACGCGACGAACTCTTCGATCGTCTTTGCATTGGTGGCGGAATGGACCACCAGCGGCAGATGCCCCGAAGGCGTCATGGCGACGATCGTGAAATCCTTGTCCGGATCATAGGCCAGCGATTTCAACAACAGCCGGTTACCGAGCAAGGTGGACGAGATCGTGTACATCAGCGTGTAGCCGTCGGCCGGGGAATCCTTCACCGACTGTGCCGCCAGCGCACCGCTGGCTCCGGTTTTGTTTTCGACAATGACCGGCTGGCCAAGCTTCTGCGAGATATAGTCGCCATAGGCGCGGGCGAAGGCATCGGTGATGCCGCCTGCCGGCGTGGAGACGACGATCCTGATTGCCCGGGTCGGCCAGGCTTCGGCCAAAGCCGTTTCAGAAGCGGCCATCGTCAGGCATGCCATCGCGGCAGCCCAAATTCTCGCGGATGTCCGCACTTCGGCCTCCCCTTTTCCCTGTGTCATTGGGCAGCCGGCAGCCGCCGCAACGAGGTGTCACACGGGCAGGAAGGGGGGTCAAGAAATCAAAATATCGTTTCACTGTGTGAAATGATCATCGCCGACCTGCAGGAGAACCCGGCGCAGCAAGCTTGGCACCGAGCGCCTCGGCAAGTGCGGAAGCGACCTTCTTCATCGGCGGTACGAAGCGCCGCACACCGTCCTCCAGACCGACCGCCTCGCGAAGCATCATCACGTTCATGCTGCCGAACAGGCGATTCCGCAAAACGACGGGTACGCCGATCGCCCACACTGCGCCCCCGAAGACGCGGCGGCTGTAGGTCTCGTCCATGACTGCGAACCCCGCGCTACGGATCGTGCGCAGCACTTTGGCAAGTCTGCCGGGATTGCGCGCCAGATCGTTCCAGGGCTCCGGACCAAGGGCCAGCCGTGCGGCAATGCGCTCCTGCTCGGCGGGTTCGCAGAAGGCGAGATAGGCGCGTCCCATCGAGGTGCCGAGGACGGGAAAGCGAAAACCCGGCGGGCGGCTGAACAGCAGCGATCCATCGACGCGCGTCGTGTGGGCGATGACCATGGACTCCTGATCGAGCACCGCGATGTCTGACGGCCAATGGATCTGCTTGCGGAATTTGTTCAGGATGGGTTCGGCGATGCCGCCAATCCAGGTCGGCTCATCATAGCCTGCGCTGAGCAGCAGCGCCCGTCCCGTCGGCGCGTAGCTGGCCGGCTCGGTACGACGTACCACATAACCTTCATGTTCCAGCGTCTCGAGCATGCGGACGATCGTTGACTTGTTCAGCCCCGTCGCCTTGTGCAGCGAGCCGACGGTCGACTGCCGTTCCTGATTGATCACCCGAAGGACTTCGAGGCCCCTGGACAACGCGATGACGGGACGGAACGACGTCATGCCAACTCCTTGTGATTGCCTGTGCCGCTAGCCGATGAAGCAACGGCCGGAGGGACAGGGCAGCGCGCTCGACGCCATCGCCACCGATTGCGGGAAGGTTGGCATGAGTCAAGCTCGCTGACGCGTTCATCTCGGTTTCGAGAAGGGCGGGATTCGCAGTCAACTCGATCGCTTGCTGTGCCCAGCGGCAATTTAGTTCCTGTGGTCAAGCTGGATTGTGCGCTCCCAGCCTCGTGTGGACGGCAGGGCGCTGCGACGTCACGTGACTATTCCTCGCGAGCCACACCGGCTATAGGATGGCGCTCTGTCATCGAACTGTCATGTTACCGTAAATGCTGAAGTCAGACGCAACGCCGGTTCGCAAGGCTCCGAGCGCGCGGGATGGAAATCCTGTTGCAAGGGAAAACAAGAGAACGCAAGTCGTTGCTGGCTTCTTCAGGCAGCGTGAGCCGGCCGAACTCGTCGCGGAACCTGTGATCGATCAGACGCCATTGCAAGACGCGGAACCGGCAACGGAACCACTGCGGTCGAGCGCTGCCGCGCATGGTGCCGGTGAGATCGAGCTCAAGCTTTTCGTCGATGCCGATCGCATGGCGCATTTCAAGGCCGCGCCTGTGATCGCGATGAACGCGCGCAACAAGGGCGCGCGCAAACATCTCAAGTCCGTCTATTACGACACGCCGGAGCGGACGTTGCGTCGCCACGGCTTGAGCTTGCGCGTTCGTCAGAGCGGCGCGCGCTTCGTGCAGACCGTGAAGACCGATGCGGTGGACGATCCGCTCCGCCGTGGTGAGTGGGAGATGAGGGTACTGTCGCTTGCGCCCGATCTCGGTTTGGCAATGCCGTTCATTCCCGAGAAGCTTCGCGGCAACCTGGAAGCGCAGCCGCTCGAATCGGTCTTCACTGCCGATGTCCATCGCCATGCGCGGCCGATCGAACTGCCGTCAGGCACGGTCGAGATCGCCTTCGACCAGGGTGAGTTGACGGCCGGCGACCGTTCACTGCCGGTGAGCGAGATCGAGCTGGAGCTCAAGAGCGGCAGCGCGAGCGCGCTCTACGAGATCGCGCTGCGGCTCGCGGAGCACGGCGACGTAAAGCCGTCCATTCGCTCCAAATCGGCACGCGGCTTCGATCTTGCCGCCGACAAGCCACCCTCGGCGCGGCGTCCGCGAAAACTTCGTCTCGATCCGTCGGTGACATTGGACGAGGCGTTCGCGACAATCCTGCGTTCCTGCTTCCTCCATTTGCTTCAGTCGCTGCCGGCGGCCGAGGATGGCCGCAATCCGGAAGGAATCCATCAGCTGCGCGTCTCGCTGCGCCGGCTTCGATCGGCGTTGGATCTGATGGGGTCGGTCGGCGCGCTCAGCAATCTCGATGCGCTACGGTTGGAAGCCAGATGGCTGGCGCAAGAGCTCTCCGCCGCGCGCGACTGGGATGTGTTCCGGCTCGATACCTTGCCGAAGATCGCAACAGCCTGTCCGTCGGTCGCGGGCTTCGATGCACTGGGCCTGGCTGCGGCCGGGCGCCAGTCCGACGCCTATCGCAAGGCGCATGGCGCCCTCGAAGATCGCCGCTGCGCCATGTTCCTGCTCGGCCTCGGCAACTGGATCGAGGCGCGGGGCTGGCGCAACGACGTCGCCACCGAGGATCTCGGCCAGCTCGCCGAACCCGCGGCCGACTTCGCGGCACGCATCCTATCGGCGCAATACGCCAAGGTGCTCAAGCGCGGCCGCCGCTTCAAGTCGCTTTCCGCCGAACAGTTGCACCGCCTGCGGCTCGCGACCAAGCGGCTGCGCTAT
Organism: Bradyrhizobium sp. WU425; assembly: GCF_021052305.1. NCBI lineage: Bacteria > Pseudomonadati > Pseudomonadota > Alphaproteobacteria > Hyphomicrobiales > Nitrobacteraceae > Bradyrhizobium > Bradyrhizobium sp. WU425. Next base: position 3,316,363 of record NZ_CP088089.1, read on the forward strand.
CTCAGCGAGTTTCTGCTGCCGCTGTTCGCAGACCGCAAATCCACGCGAAAATTCTCGCGAAGGCTCTCCGGCTTGCAGGAGCAGCTTGGCGCCGTCAACGACATGGCGGTTACGGCATCATTGCTGGACGGGCTTGATGCCGAGCCCGACGGCACCATCGCCGCGGCGGCGATCGCAGGCTGGCAGGCGCGCGCGTCGATCGGGGTGCAACCCGTCCTGCAAAGCACATGGCGCGATTTCACCGTCGCGCGCGTGCCCTGGTCGCGGCAGGCGCCGCAGAACTAAGCGAAGTACACCCTAAAAAAGTTGCGGCCAGCCATTGGGGGAGCTTTGGCCGCCTGTTGTATATACGAGTGAATTTCAGTCGTTGACGGCTTTTCCCCGTCCTGTCCCCAGCGTGGGCAAGCTGTCGATGCGGTCCCACTCGGCGCGCGGGACCACGTGCTCGTAGCGTGAGGCGCTGCGCTCGTCGCGCCAGTTGCCGGTTGCGACCAAACCCTTGGTGTCGGCGCCGCCGTACATGCGCATCCAGGTCGCCCATGTGTGCCGAAAGATATGGAAGGTGACGAAGCCCAGCCTGAACTGCGGCTTCTTCCAGCCGGTCGGCCGGCGCTTGGGGCACGGAAGCCCGCAGGCGGCCATTGTGGCGCGCAGCAGCAGGTGCTTGAAGTGGCCGCCCTCCTTGAAGCGGAATAGCCGCACGCGGCCCGGATGGGCCTCCAGATGGGCTCGCAGCCGCGTTGCGACGTCGCCGCGCAGTTTCAGCATGCGCGGATCGCCATTCTTCGTGGTCGGCAGCCACAGCGCCAGATCCTCGGGCCGCGTATTGGCGGCCAGCGCATTCAGGCCCTCGCTCTTGCGGATGCCGTTATAGAGCAGCACCAGCAGATAGAGCTCGAATTCGTCATCGATCGCGGCTGCCTCGGCCAGGATGAGACTGGCATCCTCCGGCCACATGAAGTCCTTGCGCTGGCGACCCTTCGAGCCCTTCGGGCGTCGGAAGACGGGCGCTTTGTCGCCCAGCGCATGGCGGATGATGGTGATGGCGGGCGCATAGACCGCGCGATTTCTGTAATCAGGTGCGCCGTGCGGGAGGAGGGTGGCTGCGGCATCGTCCAGCGCGACCTGGTCGATCTCCTCAATAGGCGTCTCGCGGAAGTGCCGCAGCAGCATCGGGACGTAGCGGCGTTCGCCGCCGTCCTGCATGTAGGCGTTGGCTGCTGTCAGGAAGGTCGGCCGCCCGGGATCAGGCTTAACTTCCGGGGCCGGGTATCGGCCGTGCTTCTCGATGCACTCTTCGATCTCGACGAGCTTGTCTCGAGCGACGGATCGTTTGTGAGTGCCGCTGCTAACTTCCACGCGGCAGCCGAGGTAGGTTCCTCGGATCTCGAAATTGGGCGTCTTGCCCTTCCGCGGCGGCCTAAGCTTGAGCGGCACTTCAACTCCTCCCGTAACGCAAACTCTATGCGGGCGATGTCGTCCGAGCGGAACACCTTATCCCGCCCCATGGGCGTGTAATAGGGCTCGCCGGACTTATCCCGGGGGTGTGCACGGAGCCATTCCGTCAGCCAACGGGGCGACGGGGCCTTCAGCTCGGCGGCCGCTTCGGCGAGGGTGTAGCGCTGTGTCATCGGGGCCCCCGGCATGTCTCGCCTTGGATCGCGCCGCAGGCCATGCAGCTGCCGTCGAGGTCGACCTCGTCGGTCTGGCAGCGCCGCGGCGGCGCGTCGTCATCGCTGATGCGGCGTTCGATGACGTGGGTGCAATCGAGCATGCGCGCCACCATCGCCTCGCAGTCGCCGAGCTCGACCTGCCGGATGCCGCGGGCCTGCAGGTCGCGCATCAGCACGCCGGCCATGATCATGCTGACGCCGCTCATTGCTGCTTGCTCCGCTCGGCGATCGCCACCATCACGACCGCGCGCATCGCGACCAGGTCGCCGCGCTGGGCGTAGAGCCGCGTAATCACCCGATATGGGTTGATCCCCAGCCTCGCCCAGAAGGCTTCCTCGCTGCCGCGGTGCTGCGCGTGCTTGGCGTTCAGATGATCGTCGCGGCACAGAGGCAAGGCGCGATCATCCGAGACCTGCTTGCCCAGCATGTTCTTCATGCCGAAGGCGGCGCAGGAATATTTGACGTGGGCGGCCTCGCCACAGGGTTCGACCCCGCAGTAAAGGCACGGCAGCTGCCGCACCTCAGCAAGGTACGTTGGGTCACCTCCTCTCGATACTGCCTCCACGCGCCGCGGTGCGGCCGCGCTGATGCGTTTGAGCAGCGAGCCTGGCGGCTCTGGGCGAGAAATGCGTTGGGGTCGGGAAAGCGTCACGGCTCACACATCTCCATCGCGACCACGTGCTCGGCGGCCGTCTGCCTGGCATCCGCGAGCAACGCGTGAACCTCGAAGGGCGAGTAGCCGAACGACACCAGCGTCATGATGGAATCGCCGTGGTCGACGAAGGCGCCGGACTCAACCAGGCGCGAGGCCATCTCGGCGACCTTGGCGACACGCTGGGCGCGGACGGCATCGAGCGAGAGCGAGCCGTCGGGCAGGGGATGAATGGTGGCGACGATCATCTGATCAACCCCAGAAGATCTTGGCGCACTTGCAGCAGACGACATCGCCGCAAGAACCGATCGCGTGGTGCTGTCCGTCGGCACTGAACGCGCAGCGCTCGCCGGCGCCGAAGGGATCCTCGACCGCGGCGATCATGGCGGCGATATCGCGCTCGCTGACGAACTTGACGACCTTTGCGGATTGCGCGGCGTGGCGGGCCGGCTTGGGTGCGATGTGCATGGCGGTGGTCCTCTGGCGGGTGAAGGGAAGCGCGAGGTGGGCGGCGGCGTTACGCCACGTGCCGCCGCCCGGCCGCGCGGGTGTCAGGCGAGTAGGTTCTGGCTGTCGTGACGGGCATGCGGGCTGCGATGCCCGCGGTAGAAATTGCGCTTCGTGGCCGCGCGCGCGACGGCGCGATCGAGCACCTCGCGCGTGGCCTGGTTGAACAACGTGGGATCGATGAAGCGCGGATGCAGGTTCTTCGCTTCCGCGAACGAGTTCGACATTGTCGCGATCAGGATGCCGCGCTCCGACGGCTGCTCGATCGTCATCATCGCCTTCGGCACCCAGACGGCCTTGGCCGCGATGCCGCAGTCGGAGACGAGGAAGGCCTTGGCCGTCTCGCTGTGGCGCACCAGCACCAGGGCCGTCATGCCGGGGCTGGTCGGCACGACGGCCCTTCGGCCGAAACCACGAGGCGCTACGCTCGCGGCAACAGAATTGGTGAAGTGGGCAATGGTACGCATGACGCTACTTTCCTTGCACTGGTTGAGACTTGGTGGTGTCGGGGCCGGCGAGCTGCTCGGCATATTCGCGCGCCTCGCCGTTGCCGAAGGGAAGCGGGCGCGGCCCGTCGATCGCCTGGGCAACCGCCCTGACGATCAGGTGCTTGACCCATTCTTCCGGCAGGTGGCCGGGAGTTGGTTTGCTGGTGCTGATGAGATGGAAACGACGGGCGAGCTGCTTCGCCTCGTTCAAAAGGGATGCAAGGGCTTTTGCTCCCTCGTCGGTCTCGCAATACGTGCCGAGCAACGTGATGTCGTCATAGCGATCGCCGGTCTTGCGATGAACGCGGGCGCCGCAGGTGCCGTCATAGGCGGGACGCACCACGAAGTCGCCGACCCTGGGAGCGATCGCCTGGGCAGGTTTCGGCTTGGCGGACGGCATGGAGGCTCCGAGTGAGGTGTCTCACCGGGAGATAATCGGGACGTTACGTCCCAATGTCAAGGCCAATACGTCCCAATATTCATTTCAGCTATTCGCGAGAGAGGTCGGTTTTGAAGGCGTTTGTGAAGCGATCGAAGTCTTTGAATCGCACGGTCGCTCCCTGAATGATCGCCTCAATCGCCGCGTCGGCTGTGACGCGATAGGGAATGCCGGCATAGATTCCGTCGGGCTCGAATGGCCCCTGCGGTAGCGGTGGCGGGAGCGCCGGCGGCCGCACTGAGGCGGCGTCCGCCAGCTTCACCAACATTTGCTCGTGCTTGAGATTCGGGAATGCCAACAGCAAGACCACGGCAATCAGCGGGGACAGGAAAAAGGCGATGAAGAACCAGCCGACTCCCTCTCGGCCACGCTCTGCCGCAGCGCCCGCGATACATATGCACAGCACGAACCAAATGATGATTAGGACTAGAGTCATTTCCCGCCCCGATGCGTTGCCTGTGCCCAAAGGCCCTGTCTTTCGGAGGGATGCGCCAGCCCGACGCATCTGGCGACTTCCGACCCTCAGCCTGCCCGACGCGCGGCCGTCTTGGGCACACGCTTCCGATATTTCTCGACCTTGGCGGGAAGTTCATCGTCGCGATCGCCCTTGATGAGGCTCTCGATCGAAATGCCTGCAAGGGAAGCGAGCTTCGGCAGTCTACGCAGCGGGAATGTGTCGCCTCGGTTGACGCACTTCTTCCAGCTCTCGACGGGCATATCGAGAAGGTCGGCCATTGCCTCATGGGAACGGCTACCCTGAATCCGGGCGAGACGCTCCTGGAAGGCCTTTTGCCAAGCGCTTTCGGCCAAATTCTTGTCGTCTTTGCCCATGGGGCAAGAATGTCCCACAGGAGTTTCGAAGTCCCGGACCATGATGCCCTTGCAAATCGGGACGCTGTGTCCCAATAATCCGGGCATGGTCACTGATTCGCCACTCACGTCATTCCGCTCGGTCATTGCTTTATGGGCCACCCGCGAAGCCATGTCGGCCGACGTTGGCGCTTCAAACTGGTCAGTGATCAAGTGGTTTAAGCGGGATGCCATTCCCTCGGAGTGGTGGACCCGCGTGTGCGCGACGGAAACGGCTAAATCGGCTGGTGTTGATGCGGACCTTTTGGCCCGTTTGGCTGCCAAGCAAGTCGAAGAGGCCCGGGCATGACGCTGCACCGGAAAACGAACCACAATTCCCATTACCCAACTTCCCCCGCACTAGGGCGGGATGTCGTTCCGTGCACCCGCCGGTTGAGCGGCTATTTTGTGTCGACAAGGCGACACAGTGCAAACGGAATCGCGACATGCATGGGTCCACAATTGGGCCATAGACGTGGTGCGGCAAACGCTGATCATCGTGCATCGCTGTGCCGCGATGAAACATCACGGGACGTAGCGTGCAACGCGCCGCGAGGTAGCGTAGCTGGATTCGTAACTGAACCAATCGTTTTTGATAGGAGTGTTGCGTTATGGGGCGTGATTCAAGGCGGCGCATCGTGCCATCCAGTTCCCGCCGCGGAACGTCGATGGCCAAAAACGGGTCCAGAAATGGGCCGAAAAAAATCTCGTTTGGCGCTCTTACGAGGTTCGCCGTGCCCCGCCGCACCGAACAATTTCTCACCCGACGCACCGGTTGCGGACGTTCGACTGCGAAGCGCTGGCTGTCAGGCAGAAGCCGCGCATCCAGAGATGCGGTCTGCGCAGTCGTTGCAGATATCCTGGTGCGGCTCAGATAGAGCACTGCATCGCGTAAGCGTGCTTCCATTTCGATCGACAGTGTTGCGTTGTGTAGGGGGGGTGTCGTGTCCATTACCGAATCGTGCACGTTGCCGCCGGTGCGGCCTAGGAGAACGCTTCGAACAAGTGTTCGAAGAGACCCGCAGGCCGAACGATTGTCGAAATTCGGACGCGTCTGCCTCACGCTTTGGCCTGACCAGAAGCCCGACGTCGTCCTGGCGCAGCGCGTCGGGTGCTCGGAGCGCGCAGCGCAATTCTACATCACCGGCGATCGCGAGCCGTCTTACGAAGCCCTCATGGCTGTGCTCGACGAGCTGCGGCCCCGCAAGCGGGCTTAATCGGCTAGTTGAAAATATCGGGGGCGCGAGCCTTGACCAACGCTGGCAACGAAAACAGGTAGCGCATCACCATTTCGGTGAAGTTGCGCAAATCGCTCAGTTCGTCCCGTGTCGGAGGCTCGTCTTCGTGCGCAGCTTCGTTTCCCATGTCCTTGATGTGGCCCGCCCACACGGCGATGTCGGCTGTCAGTTTACCGTTGGCGGCGAGCTTCTTGATACGCACCGCGAGCATACCCGTGGCCTCGGGATCGATCTTCTTCAGCCCGACGTCCAAAGCCTTTCGGTACATCGTGCCTGCCGCTTCTTCATTTCCCTCAATCGGGAAGTTGCGTTCGGCCTGCAGGTAGATGCGCTCGACGTCAGCCGGCATGCTCTCCGGCATGATCGGGCCGGGTGGTTGCGGCCAAAACTCCTCAACTTGCAGATCATCAGTGAGATCATAATCCCCCCAGGTTGCGGGGCTCTGACCAAGCCCACTCTGTGGGGCCATCACTGCGCAGCTAGGCAAAGTGCATTTCGGGCAATCCAGATGAACTATCACCCGGTGAACGCTGCAATAGAGCGCAGGTCTAACCTTGAGAGCGATATGGTCCGTCAAGCAATGCGGGCACTTATGGGTGAACGTAGCCATGTCAAAAAGATCCGAAATTCAGGAGGCCGAGCGCGATATCCGCATTGCGCTGCGCTCGAAGGACGCAATGACGGCAATGATATCCTTTTACGAGATGCGACCGGAAGCGGAAAAGCTGGCCTTTGTGGCTGCCCTGGTCGGCCGTGTCGTCCTATCGGAGGCGCGCAATCGCGCGGCTTGAGCAAAGAATACCCCAGAGGCGTCAGGTACAGCCCGCAAGGCTCCCTGCGGAAAGGCCGTAAGCACCACGGTGCCGATGACCGATCCCTCGCGGCACTCAGTGCGCGCCTCGTTTTCTTCAGTTCGGGCGACGGCCTTGGCATCCATCAGCCCGGGTCAATGACACGTGGGTTCGCGGTTGAGCGTCAACCTGCGTCGGGAAGGGCGCGTGATCGCGCTAAATGCCCCGCCGTCGCCCGGTTCAGCCAGGGGAGGCCGGCGTGAAACCTGAAGATGCTTCTCTTCATGATGGCTATGTCGATATTCCCTTCAAGGGCGGCCGCAACGATCTCAGCCGCTGGAAGCCCTTCGGCGGAAAGCTTGAACGCCCGGCACCGCCGGCACCGATGAACATCAATTCGAATTCCGCGGGGGCAGCCAGCACCGATAGCTGAAGTCCTCGCGTCCCAGTTCCCAGTAGCATCACCAGCGTACCCCGACATCACCTGCAGCTGCACCCGTTCGGTCATTTCCGGACGCGAGCTTCTGCGTCCCTGAACCATGGAGCTGTTCGATGTCTCCGATCGCGCATCACCTGATCACCAGCCTGTTCGTCTACACCATGATCGGTTCCCTGGTGTGGATGGTGATCTACAGCTACGGCCACCTGGCGCGCGTCTATGAGGAGCCCTCGGGCAGCGGCGAGGTGATCGACGGCATCGCCAACATCATCATCACCCTGACGCTGATCCTCGGCTGGCCCGGCATGCTCGGTGTCGTCCTGCATTGGACCCGGCAGCGGAGGGCACGCCGGTGAAGAACATCGACAACATGATGGTGGTGCTTCCTATCGCCTTCATCGTGATCGCGCTGCTGCTGGCTGGCGCGCTACGGGTCACCCGCCAGAGGGGCCGTCCTTGTCGCCTCGGGGCGGAGGCGGGTGATCCGTTCCTTTATCCGTTCGGCGAGATGCCGACGGTCCCGCGCGAGCGCCACCTGGTGGCGCGCGACTTCCGCGCCTGGGGCATTCCACTTCGTTCGCATTCCGCCGCGGTTGCCCACCAGCGGAATGAGGGCGGCGGCCGTCCTGCTCTCCAATCCCTGTCGGGGACGGCCGTCGTTCTCACGTTTCCACGCATGCTGAAGTCGCAGGACATCGAAGTGATCAAAGCAGCGCAAGAGCGCCAGCTTGAGGAGATCGCGCGCGTCTTCGGCGGCTCCGTACAGAGGGATGTGTGATGCAGCAACATCTCACCCGCGCCGAGCAGGCCAATCTGATCGCCGGCCACGCCGTCGCCTACGCGACCGCCTATCTCGACGGCCGCCACACCGCGCAGCAGCTCGCCGACAATGCCGATCGGCTCTTTCTTGATCTCCTGGTGGTCGAGACACCCGAGACCAGCACGTTCCTGGTTCCAGTCCAGCTGCTCGCCATCACCATGATGCGGGCTGCCCGACGCAAGATCCCGGAATCGCTCGATACCGACACGCGAGCAGAGCGCTGGCACGCCGTCATGGCCTCGCTGGTTGAGCTCGTCTGCCACGAAAGCCGCCAAGCCGCAAAGGATGGAGCATGAAGCCGCTCTCCGAGCACATGACCGTGCTGATTGCGACCGCCGAGGACATGATGCGGCGGCCGGTCCATCAGATCCCGACGCACCTGCCGGCCGGCTTCTCCGAGGTCGCAGCCGCCATCAAACACGCCGACAATTCGCCCTGCGACGGCATACGCGCCACGCGGCCCGGTGTCGTGATGTGCACGGCGATCGAGGCCTATTTCGCCGAGCCTGCCTCGCAAGACTACTGGCAGATGCTGATCGGCGCGACGCTGCCGCTGCTGCGCCGCGCGGCCTGGCAGGCGCTCCGCAATGAGCGGGCGGTGTCCGAGGAGACGCGGCGATGAGCGCCAAGAATCTGCCGCCTGAAGAGATCCGCCGCGAGGTCGATCGGCGCCTAGCCGCCGCGCTGCGCGATGCGGCCGGCAGCGCGCTCGGCATGCCGGGCTCCGTCGACTCCTTCAAGGCCATGCTCGAACGCGCCGATCTCGCGCTCTTCCTGAAAGAGGGGGTGTGACCGTGACGACCGATCGCTCCGCGCCCCAGGCACAGGCCTATCCCTTGCAATGGCCGTCCGGCTTCCCGCGATGGAAGCAGGGCCGCGTCTCGGGCTCGTTCAAGACCAATTTCGAGACGGCCTTGCGCAACGTCAAGAAAAGCCTCGAACTCTTTGCCAAGGACAGCGGCAAGAAGATCGAATTCCCGGTGCTGTCGAGCAACATCGACTTCAACCCGCTGACCATCAACACCGGCAATCGCCCCGCCGATCCCGGCGTCGCGGTCTGGTTCGCCTGGGACGGCCTGCAGGTCTGCATTCCCGTCGACCGCTATGATACGCCGGCTGCGAACCTGCAGGCGATCCATCACATCATCGAGGCGCGCCGAGTCGAGCTCCGCCACGGTACGCTCGCCCTGGTGCGCGCGACCTTCTCCGGTTTCCAGGCGCTGCCGGCGCCGAAGGGCAAGCATTGGCGCGACATCCTGCAGGTCGGCGGCAACCCCACCAGGGCCGTGGTCGAGGCCAACTACAAGCGCCTGGCGCAGGACTATCACCCCGACCGCGCCGGCGGCTCGATCGAGAAGATGTCCGAGCTCAACGCCGCGCGTGATGCGGCCATCGCGGAGATCGGGTGATGGCCCAACATTCTGCGATTGAATGGACGGATGCCACGGTCAATTTCTGGTGGGGCTGCACCAAGGTCGGGCCCGGTTGTGACTTTTGCTACGCAGAGACTCTTGATCGATTCCGTGGCGGCGGCGCGCATTGGGGCGTCGGCGTGCCGCGACGGAAGATCGCCGGCGCACGGGCGCTGATCCATCGCCTCGACAATGGCTATGCGGATTTTGCCGCTGACTGGCACGTGGCCGACGGCAATGCGCAAGCCTTCGGCCTACCGCGCCCGCGGCCCGGCTCGACACGTCGCGTTTTCATTCAGTCGATGTCCGATCTCTTCGATCTGGAAGTGCCGGTCGATTGGTTCGCCGAGGCGTGGGGCCTGATCAAGGTTTGCGAACGCATCGAGATCCAGATCGTCACCAAGCGCATCAGCGCCGTCGAGAAGCGTCTTGCGGAGATCGGCGAGACCGAATGGCCGAAGCATGCCGGACTGATGATCACCGTGGTCAACCAGGACGAAGCCGATCGCGACGTCCCGCGGCTGCTGGCGCTGAAGGCCAAGCTCGGCATTCCCTGGGTCGGGCTGAGCTGCGAACCGTTGCTAGGTCCGATCAACCTTGCCGATTTCAACCACAAGGGGGTCGTCGGCGGTCATAATGCGTTGATCGATCGCGGACTAGGTAAGGTCGACTGGGTGATCGTCGGCGGAGAGAGCGGCCGCGAAGCGCGAACGATGCATCCCGACTGGGCTCGATCGCTCCGTGACCAATGCGCCGCGGCCGGCACGGCATTCTTGTTCAAGCAGTGGGGCGAATGGGCCCCGTCGACGCCGGAGGAGGCGCAGGGCAACCTGCGGTCCGGATGGCAGGCGATCGCCGCGCATCCGCATGTCGCCCAAGCCGCCGAGCTCTATCCGGAGGCGGGAGCGAAGTTCGTCGCCCGCGTCGGCAAGAAAGCCGCCGGTCGTCTTCTCGACGGCATTGAGCACAACTCATTTCCAACCACGGAGACTCGCCATGGCTTTTGAGCGCATCACGATTGCTGTCGGCAAAACCAAGCAACCGGCCGGTCTGTCGATCAGCGCGCGCGGCAACACCGTTGTTGCAGTCTCGGCCGAGCTGATCAAGGAGGCCGGTTTCAAGGCCAACGCATCCTTTGCCGTTCTGCTCGGTACGGAGGATGACGCAGGCAAGCTCCGCATCGTGCACGACAAGGATGGCGTGCAGTGCGCACGCGAGTTCAAGCGCACGGGGGCGTTCTTCTTCAAGCTCGGCATGGTGCCGGCCATCGGCACGCTGCAGCGCAAGCAGCAGAGGACGGCTGCCCGCCTGGTCGACGGCGGCATTGAAGTCGATATCCCGCCGGATGATGGCCCGAAGCTGCTGGCGGCGCCCGCGAAATCGTCGCAGGCGCCAACAAAACCGGCCGCGCCGAAGACATCCGCCGGCGAGACGTTTGGCAACGTCGTCATCAACGCGGGCGACGATGAAGAGAGCATCACTTTCAAAGGCAAGACGGTCGCGATTTCCGCGCGTGAAGCCAAGTTCCTGAAGATCCTGGCGAAGCCAAGGCCGAATGCCGTCGGGCTCCCCTTCATCATCGACAAGCTGTGGGACGGCCGGGCGCCTTCGAGCGCCCAGGTGATGGTGATCGCGTTGGCGACCGATCTGAAGAAGTCGCTGCCGTCGATTGGACTCACGGTCAATCACGTCAAGGGCGTCGGCTATCAGCTCAAGGACAACGTCTAGCCGATGACGCAGCTCGCCGCCTACGATCGCGCCCGCGTCGCGCTTGCCGAGGCCACCCAGGTCAACGAGGTGCTGTCGATCCGCGACGAGATGCAGCACGTCAAGCTCTATGCCCGGCAGATCCAGGACAAGGCCTTGCTCGAGGACGCGATCGTGTTGCAGACCCGAACCGAACGCCGCCTGGGTGTCCTGCTCGCGGCGGCCAAGGAAGCCGGCCAGATCGCGGAAGGCCGCAAGCGCAAAGACGACACGGAAGGCGAGCGCGTCACGCTGACGGAGATCGGCGTCGACCGCAAGCTGTCGGCGAGGGCGCAGAAGGCCGCCGCGCTCGATGACGAGCACTTCGAGCGTCTGATCGAGCACACACGCGAGAAGGTCCGCGGCGGCGGCGCCATCCTGGTCGACCCCGTTAGCGCCGCGAACAAAGAAGCCGAGATTGCCCATCGGCGTGCCCAGCACGCGGCGCGTACTGAGAACGGCGGCTGCGTCGCAGATCTCGGAGCGCTGGCGCTGACGGGTAAGCGCTTCGGCTCAATCGGCGCCGACCCGCAGTGGAAATTCCTGACCCGCTCGGCCGCCGGCGAGGGCCGGTCCGCCAACATCCACTACAAGACCGAAGAGGTCGACAAGATCAAGGACCTCCCGGTCAACGAGCTGCTCGCCGACGACGGCGCCTTCTATATGTGGATGGTCGATTGGTGCCCGCAGGATGCGCTCGATCTGCTCGCGCATTGGGGCCTCAAGCACGTCACCACGGCCTTCACCTGGGTCAAGCAAAACGCGTCCGGCGAGGGCTGGCACATGGGGCAGGGCTACTGGACCCGCGCCAATCCAGAGCAGTGCTGGCTCGCCACCAAGGGCAACCCGAAACGCCTCTACGCCGACGTGCGCCAGCTGATCGTCGCTCCGGTGATGGAGCATTCCCGCAAGCCCGACGAATGGCTCGATCGCATCGAACGCCTCACCGAAGGCGATTACCTCGAGCTCCAAGCAAGGCGTCCGCGCAAGGGATGGACGAGCTGGGGTGACGAACTCCAATGGACGGGGGCCGTAGCATGAGCGTCAATCGGAAAGTCTGGACCGAGGAAGAATGGGCCACTCTCAAGCGCATGCGCGCTGAGGGCGCTCTCTGGACGGCCATCGATGAGGTGCTGGGGCGCCAGCCCAAAAGCTCGCGTTCGAAATGGGAGAATGAACGCGGCAAAGAACGCGTTCGCCCGGATATCGCGGCCCGCGCTGTACGGCCGGTGCCTGCAGAGCACCAATCCCTGACGGCCGCGTTCTTCGGCGACCCGCTTCCGGGCCGCAGCGCCCTCGATCGCCGAGGAGCCGAAGCCTCGAACCGGTCGATATCGGTGGCGGGAGTGCAGTCATGACCATCACCCGCGACGCTGGTGTTCCGCCCGAAGTCGGGCAGCTTATGTCCGCATTCAACCGCGTCGCCGATGGATCGGAGGCGATCACGGTTCTCAATGCCTCATTGCACATGCTTTCCGCCGCGATCGGCTTCGTGGCGAAGAGCGAAGGGCTGACGATTGATGAGACGCAAGCTTACGCCGGAGAGATCTCGCAGCTGCTGTGGCTGAGCATTCAAGCAAATTGGAATCGGCAGGACAGTGCGACCGACATCGAGGTCAAAGCGCAATGACCCAACGTCACCGCCTCGCGACCCGACGCCGCCACGAAACCATCGCGATGGAGCACGAAGGCCAGCGCTACAAGGTCGGGCTCGGCCGAGAGGTCCTGTGCGACGGTAGCTGCGGCGCTACGGCGATGCGCTTCGGTCCGATCGCGGAAGTCTTTTTCAATGCCCAGAAGGTCAACTCGCCAATCGACGTGCTGGTCTCCGACAGCGCCATTTTAATGTCGATGCTGCTGCAGTACGGCTGCCCGCCTGCGGATATCTTCCACGCCATGAAGCGCAATCCGGACGGTTCGCCGGCGTCGCCGCTCGGCCGCGCCGCGGCTTTCCTAGTCGAGGTCGGCCATGACTGACGTCGAGCGCCAGATCCTGCTCAACCAGATCGCCATGCTCGAGGTCCTGATCCCGCTCGGATCGAGCGGTCCTGAAGGCACGCGCGAAATCCTCCGCCGTCGATACCGCGAGAGTGCCGAACTCGTCCGTCAACATTCACCCCCGAAAACCTGAAGGGATTCCGCCGCCATGGATATCAAGGTCCCGCTGAAGATGCTCAAGTTCGGCCACGAAGACGGCGAGGGCATCAACGCCCGCGTCGCCGGCCGCGACGACGGCATTGCCGCTCTTGCCGCCAACCTCAACGCCAACGGCCAGATCGAAAACCTCGTCGTCAAGGATGCCGGCGACGGCTTCTTCTCGGTCGCCAACGGCAACCGGCGCCTCGCGGCGTTCCGCATGATGTACGGCGAGGGCGCGGACCAGCCGATCGGCTGCACCCTGCACCAGGTCGATAACGACAAGGCCTTCGAATATTCGCTGACCACCGCCATCACCGCCGAGCAGCTCCACCCCGTCGACCAGTACGAGGCCTTCGCCCGCCTCGAGGAACACGGCAAGACCGAGGAGGAGATCGCCCAGCAGTATGGCATGGCGCACAAGCAGGTCCGCCAGGCGCTCGCACTCGGACGTCTTTCGCCCATGATCCGGAACGCCTGGCGCAAGGGCGAGATCAAGGCCGAGGTGGCCCAGGCGTTCACGCTGGCCGCCGACCACCAGAGCCAGGACAAGCTGTTCAAGAAGCTCGTGAAGGAAAACGACCTCGATCGGCACAGCATCCGGGCCGAGCTCGGCGTCAAGCCGAATGAGGATATCGGCGTCCTGGTCAACTTCGTCGGGATGGATGCGTACCGCGCGCGCGGGGGTCACGTCGCCGAGGATCTGTTCAAAGAACAGCACATCGTATCCGACGACGTGCTGCTGAAGGCCATGGTTGGCGAGCGCCTCGCGAAGGAATGCGATCGCCTGGTTGTCGACCACGGTTGGCAGTGGGCGGCGGTCGAGGCTGATCTCCCGAAGTCCTGGCGCAGCTGGCCGACGACGCGCGTCGATGTCGAAAAATTCTTCACGCCGGAGGAAGAGGTCCGCGCCAAGGAATTGGCGAAGCGAGCGGATGCGATCGAGAAGGCCGAGGACTATGATTGGGAGGCCGAACAGGCGATAGGCGCCCAGATCGATGCCTTGAAGGCCTCGGTCATGCCGCGGGCGTTCAGCGACAAGCAGAAAGCAAAACTCGGGTGCGTGGTCGCGGTCGACGGCGACGGCAATCTCGAGGTTCAGTACGGCATCAACCGTCCGCCGGCGGCATCGGCCTCGGAAGCCGCAGCGCGGTCGCCGACGGCTGGCGAGCCACCCGAGATCAAGTCTCCCGCTAAAAAGACCGGCAAAGCGGCCGAGCCGGATCTGTCTCAGGCGTTGATCCAGCGCCTTTCGGTCCAACTGACCATCGCGGCAGAGACCGCACTGATTCAGGATCCGGATCTCGCGATCTCAGTCCTGCTGGCAAAGTTTGCCTCCAACATGAACACCGACGGCATCCAGGCCAGTGTCAACGGCCTCGGTGCCTCGAAGCTCGATTTGCTCGGCGCGAAGAAGTTCGCCGACAATCTGGAATTGGCACGGGCCTTGAAGCCCGCCGCACGGGTCGAACTGCTGGTGCTGGTCGCTGGCGCCGCGCTCAATTTCCAGCGCTTCTCCAGCAATGACGACAATCTGCTGAAGGGCAATCCTGGTCTGATCTGCGACGCCATCAAACCCGAGGCCATGAACTCCGCCCTGAGAGGAGCGTTCGACTCCAAGGATTACTTTAGCAGCGTCCCGAAAGCGCTCTCTCTCGCCGCGATCAAGGAAGCCCTGGGCGCCGACATTGCGCGCCAGCAGGAAAAGAACAAGACGCCGGAGATCGCGGCTTTTGCAATCGCCAACGTACCGCCAACGGGATGGCTGCCGGAATCACTACGCATCAAGGGCTATGACGGGCCGCCGGTGAAGAAGGCGACCGGAAAACTCGCCTCGGCGCGGCCGAAGAAGCCTGCCAAGGCGGCGGCCAAGAAGCCCGCCAAGAAGGTCGCCAAAAAGCCGGCGAAGAAGAAGTAGCGGTGATGGCGGGCGAGGGGCATGAGGGCGTGGTGTCGTTCGAGCCGTTGACGCTCGGCCGCGAGGCTGTGATGCTGGGCAAGGTGCGGGTCGGCGAGATCAGCCCGCTCGACGGCAGCCGGTATCGGGCTTGCTTCCGACTGAGCCTGCCCGAGGCCTCGGCCACCAGCTGGCGCCCAGCAAGCGACATTGACGACGCCAAGCGCCTTACCCTCATCAAGATCAACGATTGGCTCAATGCCGCAGGTGTCGTGCCGATCGGCGCCAGTCCGCCGGAGGGCGAGGCCTGATGGTTGCCTATTCCTACAAAGCTCGCTTCGTCGCCCCGATCCGCGTCGGCCTCGGGCTGCCGGTGCTTGATCTGTACTATGAGCTCGGCGGCTATCTGCCGGGCCAGCCGATCCGCCCGAAACGCCAGACCATCCGCGCTAACGGCCGGCGCCGGCATGCCCGGCCTGGTGAGACGCTCCAGCTCTATTACGCCATGCGGACGACGAAGTGTTTCAAGGTCGGCGACGGCAGGTGCAAATCAGTCCACGCCATCAGGGTATTCGTCCACGGCGATCGGATCGTCATCAACCCGGATTGCGATCATGAGATCGTCTACAGCGCGCGGCTGAATGCAAAGCATCTCGACGGGTTTGCCGCCAAGGATGGCTTCGACGACTGGGCCGCGATGCGCACCTTCTGGCTCGAGGAGCATGACGGCAAGCGCCTCGGCCCGTTCGTCGGCGTCTTGATCAAATGGGAGCCGCTGTGAAACCGCCGGGCAAAACCACGCTCATCCGCATGCAGCGCACTGCCATGCTGGAAGCGGAGCGCATCGAGATCACCCAGGACTACTGGGTCAAGGATGGCCGCATCAAGGAGCCGGGGCCTCACCTGGTAGAGCGCCGCGATGACTTCGCCGGCATGGTTCGATTGATCGACGCCATCAACAGCGACCAGGATCTGCTCGAGCGCCTGAAGCGGCGCATGGCGGCTCTGGCGGCCGAGAGTGCGCCGGCGCCGGCCGCGGCAGAAGATGATGCCGCGGGCGACAGCGAGGCCTCCGACTGATGGCCCGCATCACCGACGACGAACTCGACGACATCCGCGCCCGCAACCCGATCTTTGACGTGGCATCGGGTTACACCAAGCTGCGTCGATCGGGCGGAAAGCTGCTCGGTGCCTGTCCCATGTGCGGCGGCAAGGTGATGTCGGGCCGTTTCGAGGTATTTGAAAAGGACAACAGCTGGGCCTGCTATGCCCACTGCAACACGGGCGGCGATGTGATCAGCCTGGTGCAGCAGGTCGAGGGCTGCGACTTCCGCGCCGCCATCGAGAAGCTCGGCGGCCGTACCGAGATCGATGCTGCCCGCGCGAAGGAGCTGTTCGAGGAACGCGAGCGTAAGCGCCTGGCGCGGGAAAAGACCTCGGCCGACTACCGTGAGGCCGAGCGCAAGCGGCTGTTCCGGACGTGGAAGAGCGCGATGCCGATCAACGACACCATCGCCGCCCGTTATCTCGAGGGCCGCTGCTTGGTGCTGCCCGAACATTGTCCCGGTCTGCGCTTCCTGCCCACGATGTCCTACTGGCACGGCGAGACGATCGACGAGCGCGGCCGCAAGTCACCGCGGCAGATCTATTCGGGTCCGGCGATGTGCGGCGCCTTCATCCGGCCCGATGGCAAGTTCGGCGGGCTGCACCTGACCTGGCTGAACGTCGTTACGTCGCCTGATGACGTAACCGCGCCGGCGCCGGTGAAAGCCGAGATCCTCGATCCCGATTCCGGCGAGGTCCTCAACTCGAAGAAGATGCGCGGCTCCAAGACCGGCGCCTATATCGCCATCGTGATGCACGACGCGCCGCGGCGCCTGGTGATCGGTGAGGGGATCGAGACCGTGCTGTCGGTCTGGACCGCGATGCACCAGGCCGGACGCGATCTAGACGACATGGCCTTCTGGGCCGCCGGCGATCTCGGCAATCTCGCCGGCCGGGCGAACAAGACGATCAATCACCCGACCTTGAAGCGGCCGAACGGCCAGCCTCAGAAGGTGCCCGATCGCTTCCCTGACCTCGACGATGCCGGATTGTCGATCCCTGAGTCCGTCGAGGAACTGATCCTGCTCGGGGATGGCGACAGCGAGAAGGTACTGACCGAAAACGCCATGGAACGCGCAGCGCGACGCTACGCGCGGCAAGGGCGCGTGATCCGGATCGCCTTTGCGCCATCCGGGCTCGATTTCAATGACCTGCTGAAGGCGGCCGCTGCATGACCCTTGAGGCCGTCCTCGACCTGGTCGACAACGCGCCCGCGTTCGTCGACGTCGATCCCTCAACTCTCGCACAGGCCGAACGCAAGTTCGGGCTGGAGCAGCTGAACGCCGGCCTAGCACAGATCCGCGCGGCCGAGGGCGACGACCGCGCGCCGATGCTGTCTGCGATCGCCGAGCAGCTCGGCCAGCTCACGGCCGCCGGCGCGATCGACGAACGCTTCGCCAAGGCCTCGCTTGAGGACGCGGCCGCCGGCGTCGGCCTGATCCGCGACCTGGGCGCGAAGGCCGTCAAGAGCGCGATCGCCGCCGGCCTGAAGCTTGGCAGGAAGTCGCCCCGGGATCTGACCGAGGTGCGACGCGCCGCTTCAGCGGCGCTTGGAGCACCTCATATGCATGGGCGCCCGCGAGAGGCGGGCGACAATGTGATCTCTTTCCCGGCCGATCGGCCGGACCCTGCGTTTTTGTCTTCGACTTCTTCTTTCGCTTCATCCTCCCCCCGCACCCCCTCGGGGGAAAAAGAGGAGCAGGACGAAACCCTCGCAAACCAAGACGAGGACCAAGGCCCTCCGACCGACGAGATCAGCGACGAGACATTCCGCGAATGCGCGGAGCTGGATCAGTCCGACGTCGACAACGGCAAGCGCTTGATCGCCTATTTCGGCCGCGACCTCATGGTGCGGCAGGAAGACGACGTTGCAGCCGGGCAAATGCTGGCATGGACCGGCACGCACTGGGATCTCGCCGGCGGCGAAGCGCTGGCGCATCTGATCGGCCAGCGCGTCGGCGACCTGATCAAGCTGGAAGCGGCCTACATCGAGTTCTCGAATTCGGAGGCGCGCGCGGTCAACGCGGCCGAGGCGGCGGCCAAGGAGCTCAAAGACCTCGTTTCGGATACGATCGAGCAATTTGCGAGGGTTGAGGAGCTCGGCGCGATCGTCGCTGCGGGGAAAAAGGCGCGGACAGCGCTCTCGACGCGGCGCGCCAATCGCAAGAAATGGGGCATCGCCACCAAGAACGCCGGCCGCATCGCCGCCATGATCAAATGCGCCGCGCCGCATCTTCGCCGGCATCCCGACGCCTTCAACGCGGATCCGCTCAAGGTCGCGACCCTGACCCACACGCTATCGTTCGTGCCGAAGCTGGACCCGGAAAATCCGGACCCGGACGGCAAGCGCTCGCTCGTCGTCGACGGCCGCGTCCAGTACGAGATGGTCGCCAAGCCCGGCCACGATCGCGAGGACCTGCTGACCGCCGTCATTCCCTACGCCTACAAGAAGGGTGCGACCGCTCGCGAGTTCAACGTCTTCCTCGATCTGTTCCAGCCGGAGGCCAAGAAGCGCCGCACCGTGCAGCAATACTCCGGGATGAGCCTTACGGCGCAGCCGGTGCAGCGCGTCATGTTCCACACCGGCACCGGCGGCAACGGCAAAAGCGTCTTCCTCGAGGTGCTGGCGCGCGTGTTCGGCGACGGGCTGTCGGTCGGCGTGCCGGCGGAAACGGTCTCGGGCGTGGTCGCGAACAATCCGAGCGCACCGACGCCCGACATCGCGCGCTGCTACGCCAAGCGCTACCTGCGCATCGCCGAGCTGCCGAAGGATGCTCCGCTCAAGATGGAGACCATCAAGAAGCTGACCGGCGGCGAACGCTGGCCGGTGCGGACGATGTACAAGGGCTATTTCGAATTCAAGCCGACGGCCAAGCCCCACATGAGCGGCAACGGCGAGCCGAAGTTCGACGGCTCGGACGGCGGCATGAAGCGACGCCTGGCCATCGTGGAATGGTCGGTGACGCTTCCTCCGGAAAGACACCGCGACTTCGAGGACGTCGTCTCGGAGATCGTTGCCGAAGGCTCCGGCATCCTCAACTGGCTAATCGGCGGCGCGCTGGATTTTCTCAACAACGGTTTCATCCTCTCCGAGGACGTGCTGCAGACGACAGCCGAGCACTTCGCCGAGATGGACCCGGTCGGCCAGTTCGCCGACGCGCATGTGAAGCCTGATGCCGGCGGACCAGGCGTGCCCGCGCGCGCGATGTTCCTTGCCTACAAGGCGTGGAGCGAAGCCAACGGCAAGGCGCACATGCACGAAACCCGGTTCGGCCGCACGATGAAGAAGAAGTTCAAACGCGACGACAGCGGCCGCATCCATCGCTACGTCGACGTCGCGCTGCACGACGTGCCCGAAAGCCCGCATCAGCAGAGCTCACCATCCTCACCACCCGATGATGGCTATCAACCGCCATCCAAGTATCCCGGCGATGAGGAAATCTGACGATGAGAGGGCGTCGCTGTTGCAAATAGATCACCGAGGGTCGCGGCTTTTGCGAGGGTTTGTCGAGGGTCAATCAAAAACCCTCGACATTCGACATGTGCCTGTGCCGCAACGGCGTTTGCGTTTCCGTCGAGGGTTGCGAGGGTCTCGCGCGCGCATACACATGCGAGAGGAGAAGCGGACGCACATGGCGTGGTGCTCATGGGCAGGCACAGCAAACAAGATGACTCAGGCGTTACACGGACAAACCCTCTCTACCCTCGCACTCTCTCTCTAACCATCGAAGATCATTTATTATTCTGCGTCTTAAACCCTCTACTCAAACCCTCTCTAACCCTCGCAAACCCTCGAAAGAAACAGAATGGATTAACAACTAAGCGTTTTTGACTATTGGAAGCTCTGGGCAAGCTTTCGAACGACTAGACCGAGAAACTGTACCGATCGGGTACAGTTTCCAGACTGCCAGCAAATCGACAGGGAAAATCGAGATGTTGGAGCTATCGAATGAAACCGATCGCGGAAGCGTTCGAGAACCTGTCGCCGGACGTGCGTGCTGAATTGCTCCGGCCTGCGCAATCGCGTGATCCGCGGTTTGCCGAAATGGTCGAAGGGTTGGACCCGCGATGGCACGTCGTTGAAGTCTTCGCGTCTGCGCAGGTGGAAGTCGCCGAAGCTCTCGCCCAGCATCGTTTCGGCGTCTATGTGCCGGAAGTAGATGAAACCGTTGTCAGGCGCGGCCGCAAGCTCGATCGCCGCGTTCCGATGTTCTCGGGCTATCTCTTCGTGTTCATGTGGTACAGCGACCAGCACTGGCAGTGCATCACGGGCATTCCTGGTGTTGTTGAGATCGTCGGCGCCTTGACCGATGCCGAGATCGATGTGGTGCGCGCTATGGAGAACCTGAAGCGCCCCGTGATCATCGATATCGAGCCCGAACCTGAGCCTGAGCCAGCGCCGGTCAAGCGATCTAAGTCCAAGAAGAAACGCCGTTGGAAAAACCGGAAGGGTGCCAAAGCCAAAGTGGTGGCCAAGCCGAAGGTGATCACCGAGGCTGATCTGCGAGCGGAGATCATAACAACCCGTGCATGGTCGGCGTTCGACGACATACTACAGCTTGACAGCGAGGGACGGAATCAGACCTTGATGCGCGCCTTGGGGCTGTCCTAGTACCAACCGCATCACGGAATGCTGGAACGGACAACACATCGAAGAACGAAAGCGTTCTTCCCCAGCCATCAATGTGCCCAAAGCAATACCAGAGCGCGCTGTCCGACAGGCGCGTCATGACAGAAACGATCGCTGGAGCGGACAGCTGGCAATCTACCTGAAGCCCGGACACGGAAACGTGCCGGGCTTCTGCGTTTGCATAGGGTGTGCGGTAGCGCTTGCGTTGCCGCTGCCCTCCTTGGGCGTTTCCTCCCTAGACTTGGCCGCGCCGCCTGCATTGACTGCATCATGCAGGCGGCAGCCCTTTCACGGTGATTGATGTGGCCGGCAAGTTGCGGGTGTTGGGCCATAAGCTGAGACCGCCCGCGCGCAATGTGCGCATCTCGGTCAGGCCGAAGGACGCGCTGCCGTTCTACCTGTCGCCCGAGTGGAAGGCCTTGATGAGGCAGATCATCAAGGTTCGGGGCAGGCGATGTGAGGATCCACAGCACGACATAGCCAAGCCGCGCGATGGCGTTCGGCTCTACGGTGACCACATCATCGAGATCGCTGATGGTGGACCCAAGCTCGATCCATCGAACGTGCTGTTGCGTTGTGCGCCGTGCCACGGTCGCAAGACGGCCGAAGCCAGGGCCGCTCGCGCCCGAGGGCGAGGGGGGCCTTCAATCTCTGGCGCCTAAGGAGCGGGAACCGCATGGTTCGTCATGTGCAGAAATTTTTTCTGGGCCCAGAGCGTTGAATTAATCGAACTGAATCAAAGAAATCAAACGGCCCATGAGTTTTGGCGACGACACGGCTCCGAGGTCCAAGCGCGGCGGCAAACGCCCTGGCGCTGGCCGGAAGCCGAAGGGGCACAAGGCGACGTCGGCGTTGCCGGCGATCGATCTCGAGGCGGCCCTGGCGGCGCCGGCGCCCGATGACATCGAGTCGACAGCGCAGGCCTACTCCCGCGGCGCGATCGCCTCGCTAGTGAAGCAGCTCTGCCACGGCAAGAGCGAGACGGCGAAGGTGAACGCCGCCAACGCCATCCTCGACCGCGGCTACGGCAAGCCCTCGGTCGACGTCGGCGGCCTCTCGCAGCTGTCGCTGTTCGGCGGCATCCGGCCGGCAGCGGTGGTCGGCGATGAGATCCGGGTCGAGGCCCGCAAGTACGCCAACCTGGCGATCGAGGTGCTCGGCGCGATCGCGACCCGCGGCGAGACCGAGGGCGCGAGGGTTTCGGCCGCGAAGTCGCTCCTCGATCGAGGAGTGGGAACGGTGCAGGTGGCGAAGGTGCCGGAAGGGTTGCAGCCGAAGGCAATGGGCAAGAAGGAAGAAGCCGCCGTCGCCGCCCGCAATGCTGCCGCCGGCAAGTACGCGCCGCCGGCGGCGCCTGGTTCGCGTAGGCTTGAGACCGTCCAGTGAACATGATGCCCAAATGGTCGACCGCGTGCCTCGACTGGAAGGAACGCATCGTCAACCGGCAATCGCTGGTCACGTTCGACGCGCTCTTTCCGGATGAAGCGGAAGCGGCTCTGTCGATCTTCCGGGATCTGATCCTGGTCGACGTGCCCGGCCGGCCCACGATAGCCGAATGCTGCCTGCCGTGGGTCTATGATCTCCCGCGCATCCTGTTTGGCTCGTACGATGCAGAGGGCATCTCCGACCCCGCCAATCTCGGCCGCAGGCTGATCCGGTATTTCCTTCTTCACGTTGCGAAGAAGAACACCAAGTCGACGCTGGCCGCTGGCGTGATGGTCACCGCGCTGCTGCGCAACTGGCGAGAGAGTGGCGAGTTCTACATCCTGGCACCGACCAAGGAAATCGCGGACAATTCGTTCTTCCCGGCACGCGACATGATCCGCGCTGACGAGGAGCTGCTCAAGCTGCTACACGTCCAGGACAGCCAACGGCTGATCACGCATAGGACGACGGGCGCTTTTCTGAAGGTCGCCGCGGCCGACAGCGAAACGGTGTCGGGCAAGAAGACGATCGGGCTCCTGATCGACGAGCTCTGGCTGTTCGGCCAACGCGCCAATGCTGAATCGATGATCCGTGAGGCCGAGGGCGGTCTCAACTCGCGACCCGAGGGCTTCGTGATCTATCTGACGACGCAATCGCCGAAGCCGCCCGCCGGCATCTTCGATCAGAAGCTGAAGGACTTCCGCAACATCCGCGACGGCAAGCTGGTCGATCCGCAGAGTCTCCCGATCATCTACGAATTTCCCGAGGAGATGATCAAGTCGAAGGCTTACGAGAAGCCGGAGAACTGGTTCATCCCGAATCCAAATTGGGGCAAGTCGGTCGATCCGAACTTCCTGATCGGCAAGCGTGCCGAGGCTGCTCGCAGCGGCA
Source organism: Bradyrhizobium sp. WU425 (assembly GCF_021052305.1). Classification (NCBI taxonomy): domain Bacteria; kingdom Pseudomonadati; phylum Pseudomonadota; class Alphaproteobacteria; order Hyphomicrobiales; family Nitrobacteraceae; genus Bradyrhizobium; species Bradyrhizobium sp. WU425. Next base: position 3,339,500 of record NZ_CP088089.1, read on the forward strand.
AGGCCTCGCTGATCGACTGGGATGCGAAGTTTCTCAACGTCCAGGCCGGCATGTCACAGCGTGCCGACGGTTGGGCCGGCGCCGAGCTCTGGGACCGCGGCAGCGATCCATCGCTCACACTCGAGGCGATCCTAGACCGCAGCGAAGTCGTCACGATGGGGCTGGACGGCGGCGGCCTGGACGACCTGCTCGGCATCGGCGTTGTCGGACGCGAGAAGGGACGCAAGCGCTGGCTGGGCTGGTCCCATGCGCTGATCTCGACCATCGGGCTCTATCGCCGCAAGGCGAACATCAACGAGTACCGCAAGTTTCTCGCAGCGGGCGATCTCACGATCTTCCGCTTTCACAACAAGGACGCTGAAGAGGCCGAGAGCGATCCCGATGTCGCGGCGCTGCTCGCGGAGTTTCCGCCGCAGATCAGCATCGAAGGCGAGCTGCCGTTCGACATCAGGTTCGTGGTCGATCTGGTCGAGCGGGTGCGGGACGGCGGGTTGCTGGCGCAGGTCGGCGTCGACGCCGCCGGCATCGGCGCCATTGTGGACGCGCTCGCGGGCATCGACATCACGCAAGATGCCGAGACGCTCGACGCAGTGCGACAGGGCATCGGTCTGATGGGGGCCTACAAGACGGTGGAGCGCAAGCTCGGCGACCGGACCTTCCTCCACTGCGGGTCCGAGCTCCTGAACTGGTGCGTCGGCAATGCGCGCGTGGTCCTGACAACGACAGCCTCACGCATCGCGCGCGAGGAAGCCGGCTTCGGAAAGATCGACCCGTTGATCGCGCTCTTCAATGCGGCACACCTGATGACGCTCAATCCCGAGTCCGGTGGCCGCTCGGTGTTCGACACCATGGACGACGGCGAAGACCCGCAATCGGATGCTGAATCCGCGGCATCGCTTGCTGAAGAGGCGGCGATCCTCCGTGATCCGCAGCATCCTCGCTTCGAAGAGATGCGCGAGCATTTCAACGCGCGTTTGGCCGCTAACGATCGGGACGATCTGTATGCGTAAGGCATTTGCAGCGATCGCCGTCTGGGCCCGTGCGAACATCGACGCGCGCGATGTCATGCTGGTGTCCGGTCTGGTGCTCTTGGCTGTCGGCCTCTGGCAGGTCTGGCCGCCGGCGGCCTTCATCGTGCCAGGTGCGATCGTTTCCGCGGTGGCGATCTTCGCCGGGCGCATCAACGGCAGCGCAGGGGAGGGCTGACATGGGAATCCTCGCGCGTGTGACGTCCGACCAGCGCCATCCTGGTGCTGCCCGCGTCTCCAATCCGGTTCGCACGCTCGCTGGCGTCGGCATGACGCCGGATTTGGCGATGACGTTGTCTGCGGTCTGGGCAGCATTCCGCTATCTTTCGCAGACGACTGCTGTGCTGCCTTGGCACGTCAAAAAGGACGGCAAGAGCGGGCCCGAGATTCAGTCGTCGCACGGCGTCGACTACCTGCTCTGGAAACGGCCGAGCAAGGAGTGGTCCTCATTCCAGTTCCGCGAGACGCTGATGCATTGGGCCTTGCGCTGGGGCAACGGCTATGCCGAGATCGAGCCCGATCAACTCGGGCGTCCGTTTGCGATGTGGCCGATCCATCCCGAGCGGGTCATGGTCTGCCGCGCGATTGAGCCTGCCGAAGATGCGTATGGTACGGTCATCGAGGCCGGTGATCTCTATTACGAGATCGATCAGCGCGGGACGACGGAGGGCGGCAAGACCATTCTCGCGGCCGCCAATATGTTTCACGTCCGCGGCTTCGGGGAAGGTCCTGTCGGCGTTAACGTGATTTCCTACGCGGCACAGTCGCTCGGCTGGGCTCGCGCCGCGCAGCTGTTTGGTGCCGCCTTCTTTGGCAACGGCATGAATCCCGCCGGCGTCGTCATCAACAAGAAGCCGCTGAAGCCAGATGGATTAAAGCGGCAGAAGGCGGAATTCGATCAGCTTTACAAGGGTCCAAACAATGCCCACCGGACCGCTTTCCTCGACAACGATGCCGACTGGAAGCCGATCGGCTTCAACGCGATCAACTCGCAGCTGATCGAGGTGCACCAGTTCCTGATCGAGGAGCAGTGTCGCTGGACCGGCGCGCCGCCGCACAAGGTTATGCACCTGTTGCGCGCCACGTTTACGAACATCGAGTCGCAGGGCATCGAAGTCGTCGTCGACAGCATCTCGCCCTGGGTGAAGCGCTTCGAAGACGAGGCAGAATTTAAGCTGTTCGGCCAGAACCGACAGAAGCTCTACACCAAGATCGACATGCGCGGCCTGATGCGCGGCGATATGGCCGCGCGCATCGCTTACTACAAGGGCATGTCGTCGGTAGGCGCCTATTCGCCGAACCGCATCCTCGAGCTCGAGGACGAGAACACGCTCGGTCCCGAGGGCGACATCCACACCATGCAGGGCCAGAACGTCACGCTGAAGCAGATCGCCGAAGGCAAGGTTGACACCGCGCCTGGCGCGACGCCGGCGCCGGCCCAGAGCGATGGTGCCGAGCCCGTCACCCCGCCGGAAGTCGGCGAGGACGAAGAGACGCAGGCGCGGATCGCCCGAAGGCTTTACGCGATCGAGCAGCTGATGGGCGATCCCGCGCATGTCTAAGTCTCCCGTCATGCTCGCGCGCGGCGAAACGCCGCCGCCGGAAAAGCCGGTCTCGCTGCTGGAGCGCACCATCGCGCTGGTCGAGCGGCTCGTCGGCCGCGTCAGCGCGCTCGAGCAGAAGCCGCTCGGCCGCGATGGTCGCGATGGTATCCAGGGCGAACACGGCGCTGCGGGCGAAGCAGGCCCGCGCGGCGAGGTCGGGCCGATCGGCGAGCGGGGCGAGCAAGGGCCGCGCGGCGAGGCCGGTCCAGCCGGCGAACAGGGTCAGGCTGGCGAGCGCGGCGAGGCTGGTCCGCAGGGCGAGCAGGGCCCAGCTGGCGAACGTGGCGAAGTTGGTCCCCAGGGCGAGCGCGGTGCGCCAGGCGAGCGTGGTGAGGCCGGCCCGCAGGGTGAGCCCGGGGTGGCCGGGGCACGCGGCGAGGCTGGTCCGCAAGGTGAAGCAGGGCCGCAAGGCGAGCGTGGCGAGATCGGACCGCGAGGCGAGATTGGATCTGTCGGCGAGCGAGGTCCGGCGGGAGAAGTTGGGCCGCGCGGCGAGCAGGGTCCGGAAGGCCCGATCGGCCGCGACGGTCGCGATGGTTTGCCCGGCGTCCAGGGCGAGCGCGGTCCTCAGGGCGAGGCCGGCACGATCGGCCCGCAAGGAGACGCCGGCCCGCGCGGTGAAACCGGTGAGCCTGGCCCGCGCGGCGAAGGCGGCCCGATGGGCCCGCAAGGTGATCAAGGACTTCCGGGCCCGCGCGGTGAGCGCGGCGAGGCCGGTCCCCGTGGCGAGCAGGGATTGCAGGGCCTGATCGGCAAGCAAGGTCCGCGCGGCGATGTCGGTCCTATCGGCCCGCGCGGAGAGCCCGGGGCGAACATCGAGATCGGCGACGTGTTCCGCGCCGGCATCACGTCGAAGGATCTGGACCGGTTGATGGTCCGGGAGATCACCGTCAATGGCGAGACCTTCCAGGTCCTCGTTCCGAATTGAGGTCTGAGATGAGCAAGCGCTTTCCGATCTTCAACGCCGTGGTGCCGATCAAGGCCAAGCCAACCGCCGGCGCCAAGCCGAGCGGCTATCGCGTCGTCGCCAACAAGGCGACCAATAGCGCCGAGATCTACGTCTACGGCGTGATCGGCGGCGACTGGTTCGGAGAGGGCGTGACCGCCAAGCAGTTTGCCGACGATCTCAAGGCGCTCGGCAACGTCAAGACCATCGACCTTCGGATCAACTCCGAAGGCGGTTCAGTGTTCGACGGCAAGGCGATGTATTCGCTTCTCAATGAGCACAAGGCCAAGAAGATCGTCCACATCGACGGGCTGGCGGCGTCGGCTGCATCGTTTCTGGCGATGGCCGGCGATGAGATCGAGATCGCCGAGGGTGCCTTCGTGATGATCCACAACGCCTACACCATCGCCATGGGCGATGCGCGCGAGCTGCGCCGCTCCGCCGAGATGCTCGACACCGTCAATAACACCATCATCGACGTCTATGCGGCGCGCACCAAGGGCGATCGCAAGAAGATCACGCAGATGATGGACGACGAGACCTGGATGACCGGCGCCGAAGCCGTCGAGAACGGCTTCGCCGACCGCATGGTCGAGAATCTGAAGATCGCCGCCTGCGTCAGCAATCCGAAGGCGCTGGAGACTTTCAAGAAGGTCCCTTCGGCGCTGAAGCTGAACAACCGCCGCGCCGCTGCCGCCTTCGCGCGGATCGCGGCGCTGACCACCTGATACGAGATTCCGTCTGCAGACGGATACGCGCCGCAGTGATGCGCCGCGTCAATCGCGACCGATGTGAGATCGGCCGCATCATAGGTCCCGTCGTGAGACGAGACAGCCCATAGAAGGACAGAATTCTATGACCATGAAGAACGCCCTTCTGGGCGAAACGAAGCTGCTCGCATTGTCCTCGTTCTCGCGCCTGGCCGTATGTGCTGCGGCCGGCGCGATCTCGTTCGGTGCGATGTCGATCCACGACATCCGGATGGACGCGCCGGTGCTCGCCGATCTCGAGGCGCGCGTCACCGAGATCAATGCCGCGATGGACGCCTTCCGCGTCCGTGCAGACGCCGGCGAGGACCTCACCGACGAGGAGACCGACGAGATCGAGGCTCACACCAGTGAGCTCGAGAAGCTCACCAAGAAGATCAAGGCGCTGAAGCTGCTGCAGCCGACCGGCCAGGGCCGGCGCTCTTCGGCAGAAGCGCGAACCGAGCCTGCCGGCGGCGGCCGTCGCACCGTGCCCGCCGAGCCGCGGCAGGACGCCCAGCGCATGGGCTTCCGCTCGTTCGGCGAGTTCGCGCAAACCGTGCAAAACCACTACCGCGGCAACGTGACCGACCACGTGACCCGCCTGCGCAACGCCGCGACCACCTTCGGCAACGAAGGCGTCGGTGCCGACGGTGGCTTCCTGATCCCGCCCTCGTTCTCCGCCAACATCTGGCAGAAGGTCAACGGCATCGAAAGCCTGCTGTCGCGCTGCACGCCTCTGACCACGGACGGCAACAGCTTGACGATTCCCAAGGACGAGGTCACGCCTTGGGACACCACCAAGGGCGTGCAGGTCTATTGGGAGGGCGAGGGCCAGCAGATCCCGCAGTCCAAGGGCCTGTTCGAGATGGGCCAGCTGCGTCTCTCCAAATTGTCGGCGCTGGTGCCGATCAGCGAGGAGATGATGCAGGACGCCGCGGGCCTCGAGTCCTGGCTTAATGCCAAGGCGCCGCAGAAGATGACGTCGAAGATCAACACCGCGATCGTCGCCGGCACCGGCGCCGGTCAGCCGCTGGGCATGATCCCCGGTTACGCCGCGGTGGGCGCGTCGGTCATTCAGGTTTCGAAGGAGACCTCGCAGCCGGCCGGTACCGTGTGGTTCGCCAACATCAACAAGATGTGGGCGCGGATGTATGCCGGCTGGCGCAGCAACGCCATCTGGCTGGTCAACCAGGATGTCGAGCCCCAGCTCGAAGGCATGGCGTTCGTCGGCAACGGTCTCACGCCGACGGCCGCGTCGTCGACGCCGGTCTACCTGCCGCCCGGCGGTCTCAACGATGCGCCGTACGCCCGCCTGAAGGGCCGTCCGGTCGTGCCGATCGAGGCCTGCTCCGCGCTCGGCAGTCTCGGCGACATCATCCTGTGCGACCTGAGCCAGTATTGGGCTCTGACCAAGGCGGGTGGTGGGGTCCAGACCGACACCTCGATCCACCTGTTCTTCGACCAGGCGTTGACGGCGTTCCGGTTCATCTTCCGCGTCAACGGCCAGCCGGCCTGGTCCGCGCCGATCGCGCGCCAGAACGGCAGCAACACGCTGTCCTGGGCCGTCACGCTGCAGGCGCGCTGATCCGACTGAGCCTGCGCCTTAACCGGCGCAGGCCTCGCTCTCCCCAAAGTTTTTCCTCGCGCGCCACGCGGCGCCATTCTCGAAGGGAACACCCGACATGGACTTCAACCAGCATTTCTGTGAGAAAAACCAGATCGCGCAGGGCTTCCTGCCGGTCGCGATGAACACCGCCGCCAACACCGGCGACTGGGTCAGCATGAAGGGCTACGGCCGCATGGCGATCGTGATCTTCAAGGCGGTCGGTACCCCCGGTGACGATCCGACCATCAGTGTTAAGCAGGCGACCGACGTGTCCGGTACCGGCTCGAAAGCGCTCGGCTTCACCGAGGTCCGCAAGAAGCAGGCCGCGACCAACCTGCTGGCTGTCGATCAGTTCACCAAGTCGACGTCGGCATCGCCGGCGACCAACGACACTTTCAACACCACCAACGGCACCTGGATCAATACGGACCTCGCCGAGCAGGCCGCCATCATCGTGATCGACATCAAGGCCGAAGATCTGGACGTCAACGGCGGCTTCGATTGCATCCAGGTCTCGATCGCCGACATCGGCACCAACGCCCAGCTCGGCTCCGCAATGTATTTCGGACACGAGCCGCGCTACCCGAAGGATGCCCTCGACTCGATGATTGTCGACTGACTGCTCACTCTCTCGATCAGTAGTCGCTAGAAAGCCCCGCCCTCGTGCGGGGCTTTTTCGCGTCTAGGGTATAGGGCAGTTTTTGAAAACCGGAGCCGGTCATGAAGATCCAGTTCGTTCAGCAGCACATCCTCCGCGGCGAAACGCGCGATAAGGACGTGGTCTTTGAGAAAGATCAGGTTGTCGACTTCGGCAAGGACCGCGTCGAGAACAGCTATGCGCAGGCGTACATCGATCGCGGCTATGCCGTTGAGCTCGACGAAACCGCCGAGAGGGGTCGCGCGAAGGCCAATGCGGAGGCCGCGAGGGCCGCTGCCAGGCTCGAGACCCGCGGCAAGATCACGATTCCGGACGATCTGTCGAAGGTTGCCGATGGTGATCTGATCAAACTCGGCCAATCGCTGAGCGACGACCAGGTTCAGTCCAAGGACGAGGCGCTGAAGGCGATCGAGACCGAGAAGGCTCGCCGCAACCCTACGTGACGCCGGAAGGCGATCGTCTCGATCGCCACCTCCGGACCTCGATTACCGAGCTCTCCAAACCGAGCGAGCAACCGACCATGCGCGGCATTCAGCGGCTGGCCAACGCGGCAGGCAATCTGATGAAGCAAGCGGACGCCGAGGCTGATGCCGCGGCGTCCGAGCTCGAGGCCGCCTATGCCGAGCAGGCCAGCGTCGCGAAGCGCTATTCGGCCTTCGCCAAGCAGGTCTCGCAGGCTTCGAAAGAGGCGCTCGATAATCTGAACCAGATCAGCAACGTCCCTTTGCCGGATGGGGACGGCTCCGAGAAGCCGCCCGGTTCGACGCCGGGCTCCTGATCCATGATCGACCCGTCTGCGTTCATTCATGAGCGGGCGCTCGCCGATGCGAGCGTCAGTATTGGTGCGCGCAGTCGCGTCTGGCAGTTCGCCAGTGTGATCCGCGGGGCCGTGCTCGGTGAGGACTGTACCGTGGCGTCCAGCGCCACGCTCGACGGGCCGGTGTTCGGGGATCGCTGCATCATCTCGCAGGGTGTGGCGATGGGGCCGGGGTTTCTGATCGGCGCCGACGTCTTCATCGGCCCGAACGTCACGGTCTGCAACGACCGCTGGCCACGGACCTACAAAACGGGCTTCGACCTCAAGAAGTTTCAGTCCGGCTTCGTCACGGTGCGGATCCACAATTGGGTGAGCATCGGCGCCAATGCCGTCATCCTGCCGGGCGTCGTGCTCGGAAAGCGCGTGATGGTCGCCGCCGGCGCCGTGGTCGACCGCAATGTGCCGGCGGATTGTCTCTATACCCGCGAGGGCAAGATGCTGCCGCTGTCCGAGAAGCATGAGACACGTTACGCGCGGGCGCGGATGCGCGAGGCGCTCAAATGCTGACGGTCGCGACGTTGTTGTGGGATGCGAACGACGCCTCGCTGCCGTTCTCGCGGTGCTATGACGAGTCCTGGGTGCGCAAGCTCCATGACGGCTTCGACCGAAACCTGAAGCAGCCGTTCCGCTTCGTGCTGTTTACTGATCGGGAGCGGCCCCTGCCGGCTCACATCGAGCAGGTCCGGATGAAGTCGAAGTCGCCCGATTATTCGTCCTGCATCGAGCCATATCGTTTTGGCGTGCCGATGATGCTGGTCGGGCTCGATACGGTCGTCACGGGCAGCATAGACCACTTGGCCGACTACTGCCTGAACGCAGATACCATCGCGCTGCCGCGCGATCCCTTCTTTCCGGCGCGTGCATGCAACGGCGTCGCGCTAATCCCGGACGGGCAGCAGCACGTCTGGCGCAACCATCGCGGCGAAAACGATATGGAATGGATGAGGGCGCAGGATCACGTCTTCATCGACGACCTGTTCCCGGGCCAAGTCGTCAGCTTCAAGGGCCATGTCCGCGATCGCGGGCTTGGCGATGCTCGCATCGTTTATTTCCACGGCAACGACAAGCCGCACGAGCTCACCGGCGCACATGCGCAGTGGGTGAAGGAGCACTGGCATTGATCGCAGCTGCCACCCGCGAACTCGAATTCTGGTCGCCGCAAGCCCTGTTCAAGGGTGAGACGATCTTCTGCCTGGCGTCGGGCCCGAGCCTGACGGCGGAAATCTGCGACCGGATCCGCGGGCACCGGTCCATCGCTATCAATTCCAGCGCTGTGTTGGCGCCTTGGGCCAGTGTGTTGTTCTTCACCGATTCCGGCTGGTATGAGCCGCGGCGCGAGCTAGTGGCGAACTGGGCCGGGCTGGTGATCTCGATGTCGCGGACCGCCAAGCGCGAGCTGCCGGACAAGGTCAAGCGCGTGCAGGGCGAGGGCGATCCGCAGGCGCTGCCAGGCTTCAGCCGCGGCCCGCACGTGATCCAGCAGGGCCGCTCCAGTGGACATACGGCCGTCAGCCTAGCGATCGCGCTCGGCGCCGCTCGTGTGGTGCTGCTAGGCTATGACATGCGCTTCGTCGGTGGCCGGGAGCACTGTCACGGGGAGTACAAGGGCCCGCGCGACATCGAGATCTATCAGCGCGAATTCGTGCCGGGCTTCGCCGGCTGGAATGAGGCCGCGGCTGCCGTCGGCGTCGACGTCGTCAACGCGACCGAAGGCAGTGCGCTGAAGGAATTCCGTTTCGCCACGCTGGACAGGCTCGAAGCTTAAGCATGGCACAGAAAAACCTGAATGACGGTCTCTCGGCCGAGCAATTGCGCGCGGCAGCGCAGGCGAATTTCGTCGAGCTCTACGGGCTGTTGAACACCGCATATGGATTGAGCCTGTCGCCGCTCAATCTCAACACGGGGCTGTCGTCGGATAGGATCCTGGCGATCGTCAGGGCCAACTTTATCCAGCTCTATGCCGCGCTGACGTCACAAGGCGTGGCCTCGTCGCCGCAATATCTCAATGTGGGGCTGTCGCAGCGGCAGCTCCGGGCGGTGGCGCAGGCCGACTTCACGGAGCTGTACACACTCCTTGGGGGAGCGAACGTGTGGCTCGCCGCGCTGCCGCCCGGCTACGGCTATCGATATTGGGTCGACGGCAACGGCAACAATCAACTCATCCTCTATCAAGACGCCAGCGGCAATTACTTCGCCATGTACGCGCCGCTGCCTTAAGGAGCACTACGAATGACGCAGATCACCGTTCCTGGCGTCGCGACCACTCTCGCCAGCCTGACCAGTCGCATGTATGAGGGCGCTGGCACCTATTCGCTTACGATCCCGTCGACGTTGGTCGGAAATATGATCTGGATCGACGGCGCCGCGCCGGGTGGCGGTGGCGGCGCCGGGCAGAATTCGGCAAACACCGCCGGGGGTGGTGGTGGAAGCGCCGGGATCGCCGTCAACGGCTTTCCTCTGTCGGTTTCACCTGGCGACGTGCTCACTATCACGATCGGAAGTCCCGGTGCTGGCGGAGTGACGGGTGGCGCTCCCGCAACGAACGGCGGAACGATCACCATCTCTGGCGCTACGACGCAAAATGGCAATCCGAGTGCGTTTCCGATCATCAATGGGGGTGTCGCGGGAAGTCCTGGCGCGGCGGGCGTCGGTGGTGCAGGCGGCATCGGGCGAGGATCAGGTGCCGGCGCATCCGGTGCGGCCAATACGAACGGCAGTAGCGTTGCGACGGCTTATGGCCTTGCGCTACCGTCCTCGGGCGGCGGTGGCGGCGGTAGCACCGGCGCGACCGGTGGTGCGGGCGGCAGCTCAATCATGTGGCCGAGCGCGGCCGGCGCCGCAAACGGCGGCGGCGGCGGCGGAAGTGGTGGCTGGTGGGGCTCTGGACAACCGGGCAGCGCCAATGGCGTCAACGCTACTTCAAGCCCAACCTGGTCTGGTTGGGGCGGTGGCGGCGCCGGCGGCGGCGCGAACGCGAATGGTGGCCCCGGCGGTCCGGGGATGGTCCGTATCCGTTATTCCGCATGATGTTGAGCCATACGCAGGCCGCGCCGTCGCAGCGGGCACTGTCGATCAAGGCAAACCTCGCGGCCGGCGGTCTGACGATCCCGTCGGATTTCATCGGCTACAGCTTCAACACGACGACGATGTTGAAGGGTTTGCTCAATGGCTCCGCCACTTCGCTGATCAATCTTGCGAAGATGGTCGGATCAAGCGGCAGGCTGAGGGTGGGCGGTAGCGATCAGGATTGGTCGCCCGCTCCAAACCTCACGCCTCAGCTTGCCAGTGATCTCGGCGCCTTCGTGACCGCTCTTGGCGCTGGATGGAAGTGTCTCTACGGTCTCGACCTTGCCATCAACGACCCCGCACTTGCTGCGACGCAGGCCGGCTATCTCGACGCGGTCATGGGCAGCAAAGTCTCGTTTCATTTCGGAAACGAGCCTATGGCGAGCGGCTATCTCAATACCGGCAACTATGCGGCCCGGTGGAACTCTTATTACAGCTCGCTCATAGCGGCGCTGCCCGCTGCGGCTCTGATGGCGCCGGACGAGTTGTCGTTCAGTCCGGTCCCGACCCTGGTTAACGGGCTTACGCCCACGAAGAACGGGCTCGCGGCGATCACGATGCATTGGTACGTTGCCCTCGGCACGCCGCACACGGCCGAGGGATTGATCGCTACCATTCGCGCCAACATCTTGAGCGTGACCAACACCACGGGCTTCTTCAACAACAACGAGTGGGCCGGCTCGGTCCCGCAAGTGGTGACCGAAAGCAACAGCTTTTCAGGCGGAGGATTGCCGGGCGTGAGTGACCGCCTCTGTGCGGCGATTTGGTATCTGAATCAGGCAATGGTGTTTGCGAAAGGTGGCTTTGCCGGCCTCTGTACGCATAACAACCTCGCGTGGGACGGAAGCAGCGGCTGGGCAAACGGACCTGTCGTCGGTGCGGTGAAGCCGAATGCCTATGGCGCGCTGCTGGTCCAGCCTGATCTGATCAGCTGCGCGCCAGGTGCCATCTTCTACGGCATTTACCTGTTCTCGAAGGTTTTGGGGCAACAGATCCTCAAGGCGCAGACTGACAGTAATGCCAACCACACGTCGTTGGCCACGCTCGGTCCGAACGGCAGCGCCAATATTCTCATTGCCAACAATGACACGGTGAACTCCCTGGTCGTGACGCCAGATCAGACGTCGGTTTGGACTAGCGCGAACGTGCTGATGCTGTCGGGGAGCGGACCCTATGACGCGGCGCCGACCCTCGGCGGCGCTTCCATTGGCGTGGGCGGGACATGGGGCGGGGCGCCAACCCCGATCAACTTCGGGCAGACCGTTACGATCCCGCCTTGCTGTGCGGCGCTGATTCAGATCCAACCTTAGCAGAGCGTGCAGATCGAAACTCTTCACCCATTGGTGTTCTAGCACTCTCGCGACTTTCGTCAGAAAGGCCGCTCGCGACCGTTCGGCCGAGCCAGTCAGGGAAAAGTCGAACTGAGTGATCCCCGCGCTCGACACGGCGGACGTTCTCGTGGAAGCACCTGGCGTAATGGAGGGCGTGAACTATCAGCGAGCCGACCAGCATTCCCGCGAGAAACAGCATAACTCGACCAAAGGGATAGTTGAAATGCCACAGCTACCCATGGGCGAGTTCCGTTGTCAATGGCCGTTCACGCTGACGGTTGCTCGGCGCGATCCAAAGGTATTTTTACTCCCCCTCAGGAGACTGTCGCCAACGCTCCGCAGTGATAGGTGAAAACCCTGGAAGCCAAGGCCCGGTCGATGGACAGCAGGGATCGTCGCAGCGTCTGCGAAATTGCAGCCTTGGCTTTCCCCTTCTGGAAAGCGTGAACCTCTGACGAGTGATCGAAGATGTCGAGTTTCTCGACGTCGAGGCCGCTGGTCTGGAGGAGCAGCAAGAAGGACTCGGGCGAGTATGCGTTGATGTGCCCGATATTTAAGGAGCGCTGCATGGCCGGGAAGGACGTTCGCAGATGCAGTTCGCACGGCACCTCCGTATAGACGAACTTCCGAGAGACCCGCGCCATCTCCTCAATGAACCCGCGCGGTTCCGGAACATGCTCGACGACATGGCTTGCAAACACGAGATCAAAGGAGCGGTCCGGAAATGGCAGCCGTTTTCCGTCATACTGTTTAAGGTCTAGATCACGTGCCTGCGGGTCCAGATGTTTTGACGGGTCGGCATAATCGACGCCAATATGTGAGCTGCCGACTCCAAGCTCCTTGACCGCGGCCAGAACCGCTCCGGTCCCGCACCCGACCTCAAGGACATTCTCGACGGGCCGGTCACCCAACAGCGTTTTCAGGTTCGAGGACTTGTCTCTGGCGCAAATCTTCCGCCAAACGATCTCGCGCTCGGGATATTCACCTTCGTAATGCTCATTATAGGCTGACACCTTAAAACGACTTGAAAATGCCACGGCAACCTCCATCGCGCAATGGTTGCATTGTTGCAGAGATGGAGAGTAACGCAAGTCCCGACATAGCCAATAACCGCTACGTCGATCTGTTAACGATAGAGAAACCCCTCTGGTGCTGTTGTTGGGGTTGGGGTTGGGGAAGGCGACGGCCGCGGCCTCAACTTGGGCTCGATGTCTTCTAGGTCGCTCACTGCCCAGTTTCCACCTCCAAGGGAGAAGCTAATGTCGAGGCAAAACTGGCGAACCAGATAGCTGAAAACCTCTTCCCTTGTCATGTTTTTGTTATCGATATCGTGTGAGCCATCTGGAGTCATTTGAATCGCTCTGTGGTACTCCATCTTATCGATGTATTTGGCGACTTCCGCATGATCGAAGCTCGATAGCCTAAGGTTGTGAGCAAAACTGTTCCGAACCTTCGCGACAAGCAACGCTGAAGAACGGCCGCGATCTGTGAGGACGTTTAGCGCTCTCGCCAAGTCGATTTTGGCGCCAAAAGTCGAAACTGACCCTCGAATTGGGTCAAAAAGACGCTTTCGAATTTCCGCATCAATTCCAGGTAGCCGACGGACGATCAGTTCGACTAGGTGGGTCTCAATGTAGGATGCCGCCAGGATCGCGAGCGTCCTGGGATCACCGCCAAAAAGCTTATGAAAGATGCTCGCGAGGTCTTTGGCATGATCGGGCGGCGCTGTCATCGTGTGACCTTTTATAGAAAGGTTGACCATACCTCATCTGTGACGAGTTCACAGCCGTTTGGGTATTTCCGTGTCCACTCCTCAGGCAGCTAGCTGCAGCAGGCAAGCTGTCCGAGATCGCTCAGAAATCTCTGTCGAACCGACTTTGGCGTTTTTCGGCGGCTTCGGCGAGCTTCATCCAGTCCCCGGCGAGCCGCAACCATGCTTCAGCGGCGTCCTGGCTGATGGCTTTCTCCGCCAGTTGCCGGCACTCGTTCGCCTGCTCGCGGAAGCGTCTTGCGTCCTCTTGGCTCATGAGCCCGAGATAGCGAAAAGGGCGGTAGCCGTCCACACCCTCAGGGGGAGCGCACCAAAGTCTCTAGGGCTTTAAATGTGTGGGCCATCCATGGTCTATGGCGCTGTTTGACGAACCCTGTCGTTTTAGACAGGTGCCGACCGTCCCGAGATGTGGGCATGATCGCGGCTAAAGGACGGAGGCATTGTTGTGCAGCGCTACTTTTTTCCCATCATTCACAACGGAGAGACACAGGCCGATGACGCGGGGGAGATGTTTAGCTCAGCCGCTCTGGCGGCGCAGTACGGCGCCCGTGTTGCTTGGGAGATCGGCAGCGATCCTGACTACGACCACGCTAGCGGCACCGTCGTAATCGTAGTCGACACCTCGGGTGCTGAGATCGCGCGGTATGGAGTTAAGGGGAACGCGGTGGAGGCAAGTGAGTGACGATGAGGTAAGAAGGACAGTCTCAAGGCGCGGTAAGCCAGCGCTTAGAAGGAGGCCCACCATCCGTCGGGGAATGGCTCCAGCAAAGTCCAATCGACTTGGTTGTCGTTGTCAGGGGGACTGCTAGCTTCTGCATTCCTGCTTAGTGGCGCGTGGCGACGGAGGCGAACAGACATGGCGCCTGCTTTGCGACTTCGAACGCGGCGCGACGGAGGATGTGTCAAGCGTAATGGAGGCACACCGCGGGCGCTTCGCTCTGCTTCTTCGACCAGATCTCGAAGATATTCCAATTCTGAGAGCTGAGAAGTGAGTTCGATAAGTTGTTCGACGTAAACGATTGCGCGAGAGCCTCGCATAAATCTCCTCCCCAGCACAAAAAACACTCTCTGGACAGCGTCAGAGCAAAAGCGCGAGTAAAAGTGGAAGACTATCACCGGCAAATAACGGATTTCAATATGTCAGGCGTACTGCCTCAGGTTGTCGCTGCTTCGGCGCGGTCCAGAATGTTGAGGCAAACCCGCTCGGAACCGGTGCGCGACCTGCGTTTACCTTGTTTGCAGTTCCGTCGCTCCGCTGTGCCGTTCTGAATCAACCGCCGCCAGACGCGCGCACGCCGAGGTTGACCCGCTGAGTCTGCGCTGATTCCCTTGTCGGAGAGGGAATGGCAGTGAGGTTGCGTAAGCTCATCCGCCGATATCAGAGCGACCCGCTGTCAGGCTGGCACAGGCTTCGCTATGCCACTCGCCAGAACCAACGCAACCTGCTGCGGCAGATCGACGGGCGCTACGGCAACGTCAAACTGAGGAAGATCAAGGGCCGGACGCTGCTGAAGTGGCATGCGCAATGGCTCGACGGCACCAAGTACTCGGCAGCCCGCGCCTTCACCAAGAAGATCCGCGTGTTGTTCGGCTTTGGCTTGGCGATCCTGGATGACGAGGAGTGCAAGCGCATCCGGCAGGTGATGTCCGCGATGCGCTTTCCGGGCGCGCCAAGGCGCAAGCAGCGCGTCACTGCCGAGCAGGCGGCTTCGATCCGCTCTGGCGCCTGGCACATCGGGCGAGGCTCGGTGGCGCTGGCGCAGGCCTTCCAGTTCGAGGTCATGCTGCGGCAAAAGGATACTATCGGCGAATATCTGCCGCGCAAGCTCGCTGAAGGCGGTCCTGGCGTCGAGGTCGGTGACGAGAAGTGGGTAAGGGGGCTGCTCTGGTCGGAGATCGACGATGACCTGATCCTGCGGCACCAGACATCGAAGACGAACAAGCCGGTCGTGGTCGACCTGAAGCTTGCTCCGATGGTGATCGCGGATCTCAGGCGTCTCGGCGTCGTTTCGAAGCGGGGCAAGCTTCGCCTGGTCCAGCGGCTCTCCGGGCCCGTGATCGTCAGCGAGACCTCGGGGCTTCCGTATCCTGCGTTTGATTTTCGCCGGATCTGGCGCGCAATCGCCCGCGGCGCCGGCGTTCCCGACAACGTGTTCAATATGGATAGCCGCGCCGGCGGCATTACCGAGGCTTTCGACGCCGAGGCCGATCCGGACTCCATCCGGACGGCGGCGACGCACAGCGAGCTCGCGACCACGCAAGGGTACAACCGCGGCGACGAGCTGGCGCGGTCGCGCAAGGTCGCAACGGCGCGCATCGCCACGCGGCCATTCGCAGCGCTGACCGGGACCACGTCTCGGCGCGCGCTCAAGGAACGAGCCCGGGGAGGGCACAGGAATGAGATCGGTCGTGACCGTCGCCAATCCAGCCAGCGATACAGCGCTCACGACGCTGGAACGCGTCAAGCTCGAGCTCGGCATCCCGAGCGGAACCACGACCAGCGACCCGATCCTGCAGGAAAAGATCGAAGAAGCCTCGGATGACATCGAGGCGGCGCTCGGCTTTCGCCTGGTGCGGGAGAGCGCGGTCGAGACCTTCTGGCACGAGCAGTATGACAGTGCGCCGGAGAAGCTCATCCTGGACCGGACGCCGGTGGCCTCGATCACGAGCGTGGTGGTCGACGGGGTCGCGATCGACGCCTCGACCTGGCGCATCGATCCGAACACGGGTGAGCTGTTTGCGCTCTGCAACGGCTATCCGAGCGTCTGGGTGTTCTTGCAGAGCATCGTCGTGACTTATGGCGGTGGCTATATCCTGCCGCCGGCGAGCAACCGGACTTTGCCGAAGGGGATCGAGGGCGCGTGCGTGGCGCTGGTGTCGAGCTTCTGGGCGGCGCGGGGGCGGGATCCGACGCTGCGCTCCGAAGAGATTCCGGATCTGATCAGCGCGACGTACTGGGTCGGCGCCGTCGGCGAAGACGGCGAGCTGCCGCCCGATATCGTCGCCAAGCTGGCGCCGTTCCGCAGGGCGATCGCATGACGCCGGAGATGGCAAGGCAGCGCTACGCGATCGCGCTCAGCCGCTTCAGCCAGGTGACGATCCGCCGGTATTACGGTGCGGGCAGTCCGCGGGCGCACTATGAGAAGATCTGCCGCGGCCGCGAACTACAGTATGCGCCAAACGAGATCGTCGGGCCCATCCTGCAGGGCGACTGGAAGCTCATCCTGCTCGCCGAGGATCTCGAGAGCGGCGCCGTCAGCCTGCCGCTGCTGTCGAGCGACAAGGCCATCGTGCGCGGCAAGGAGCTGACCATTGCGGGAATCGACGACAAGACGCGCCGGTTTGGCGACGTTCTGGTGGCCTATGTGCTGCAGGTAAGGGGCTGAGCTAAGGGGATGAGCACCACGGAAGCCCAGGCCCGCGCTGCGGTCCGAGCCCAGCTGCCCGGCAGCGCGTTTGCGTTCCCGATCTATTGGCAGGGCGACGATGCGCCGACCTTGCCGGATACGCCCGCAGCGTTCGCGTTCATCGTCTTCAACAATGAGGGCTCCGGCGGGCGCCCGGCGGCTTTCGGCGGCGGCCGCGGCCGCAATCTTTTTCGCAACCGCGCGCTTGTCGAAGCTTATGTGTTCTCGCCGATCGGCTCGGAGACTGGCGCCGATGCGGCATCAGGCCGGGCTGAACAGATCGCATCACGGCTGCGCGGCTTTCGCGACAACGATATCAGCGTGTTCAGCGCCGATGTGATCTTCGTCGGGCCCGGGTCATCGATCTCGGTGCCCGGCGTGACGGCGCCGAACAACTACCAGTGCGCGGTCGCCGAGATCGTGCTGACATTCGACCAGATCGGCTAGAGCCGCAACCCGCACCGTCGTGACGACGGCGCATTCCATCCCGAAAGGAATCTGCCATGAGCTTGGCCGAAGGCGTATCAGCCAGTATCCGCTACAAACCCTATTCGACCGGCGTCATCACATCGAACGTCGAACCGGTGCCGGCGGTCGACCCGGCCGTCACAGGCGGCCAGATCATGCGGCGCGTCTCGTCGTCGCTCAAGCTCGCCAAGGACACCTATCAGTCGAACGAAGTCCGCACCGATCGACAGATCGCGGATTTTCGTCACGGCAAGCGCAGCGTCACGGGATCGATCACGGGCGAGCTCTCGCCGGCGACCTGGTTCGACTTCATCGAGGCGTCGTGCCGGGGCACGAAGTCAGCCGCGTTGATTGCGCTGGGGCCGTCAGCGCTGACCAGCATCGCGGCCGACAACGCCACCAGCAAGTTTGTCGCCGCCGGCGGTGACCCGGTGGCACTCGGCTGGCGGATCGGCGACATCCTGCGCGCGACCAACCTGTCGGATCCCGACAACAATGCGAAGAACTTCCTGGTGACCGCCTTTAGCGGCACCAGTAATCGCAACATCTCGGTCTACCCCGCGCCGGACACGATGACGGCGGATACGTCCTTCTCGCTGACGAACACGGGCAAGTCGGTCTACGTGCCGTCCTCGGGCTTCGTGTCGCGCAAATGGGGCATCGAGATCTACAACTCCGATATCGACGTCTCGCGTCTCTTCACGGAATGTCGCGCGGCCGGCTTCACCATGGACCTTCCGGCCAGCGGCATGGCGACGATGGAAGTGCCGTTCATGGGCCGCAACATGGTTGTCGGCTCCGGCGCCTCGGCGCCGTTCTACACCTCGCCCACGGCCGAGACCACGACCGGCCTGATCGCGGCGGTCAACGGCTTACTGATGGTGTCGGGCGCGGCCGTCGGCGTCGTCACCGGCCTCAACATCAAGATGGAGCTGAGTCCGTCCGGCGATGCGGTGGTCGGACAGAACTTCGTGCCCGAGATCTTCCTTGGCCGGGCCAACGTGACCGGCCAGGCCACGGCATTCTTCCAGGACACCACGTTGATCAACGACTTCATCAACGAAAGCCAGGTGTCGATCCTCGCCTATCTGACGACGACGTCGGCGGTGAATTCGCCGGCGATCTCGGTCTATCTGCCGCGGGTCAAGTTCGGCGATGCCGACGTTGCGACCTCGGGCGAGGGCGGCCAGGCCATCACGATGCCGTTCCAGGCGTTGAAGGCCGATGGCACGAATCCTGGCGACGAGGCGACGACGATCCGGATCGTCGACACCCAGGCGACCTAACCGATATCCACAGTTCCCCGCCGCACACGGGGATCCTCGCACGGGCGGGCCGCAGTGATGCGCCCTGACCGGGCGGTGACGTCACCGAGCGGCCTCGCTGGCGGGCGAGGCCGTTCACCCTTCCGCCAAAGGAAATCAGCATGAGCAAGTTCGGCAATCTCGCCGCGAACACGTCCGAGGTATTCAAGGTCGAAATCATCGACGCCACCACCGATGAGGTGCTGCGCGACAAGGACGGCAAGGCCTCCTACATCGAGGTGCTCGCCGCCGACAGTGTCGAGGGCCGGGCCTTCGATCGCGATCGTCAGCAGGTATTCCGCAAGAAGGCCGCACGCACCCGGGGCGGCATGCCGGACTTTGATCAGCTCGAGGAGAACGTCGCCAAGTGCGCTGCGCTGACCAAGGGCTGGTACCTGGTCGATCCAGTGACGCGCGAGAAGATCGGCGTCGACTGCACCCGCGCCAACGCGCTGGAGCTATATTCGGCGCCGGGCATGCACTGGCTGTTCATCCAGCCGTGGGTGGCGCTCAATGATGCCGCAAATTTTATTCGGAGCTCGTCGAGGAACTCTACGCCTTCGCCGAGCACGAATTCCGCAACCAGCGAAAGCTGAGCGACGGCGCGACAGTCGGCGATCACGCCGAGTCGGCGGCGCGTCAGTTCGCCGCCCTCGGCAAGAAGGTCAAGGTTGCCGCGATCGATGATGCCGCCGAATGCCCGGAGGCGCTGGCCTATCTCTGGCGCTTTTTCTCCGAGCTATCGATGGGGCTGGCGTCGAACGGCTTTGGTCCAGCGCTGGTGACGTGGGAAGCATTGCGGGCGTGGTCCGAGTTCATGGCTGTGAGCCTGGAGCCGTGGGAAGCGAAGGTACTGGTCACGCTTGGATACCGGCGGGCCGTGATCGCAGACGAAGAGCAGGCAAAAAAGGCGCAGCGTGGCGGTCAGAACAAGAATTGATTCGATTGCGACCGACATCAATCTGATCGTCAGCCGCGATCTTTCGCCGACAGGCCAGAGCCGCGCGATCGCCGACTACGCGCGGACTGAAATTGCCCGCGCCGACGAAAAGAACAAGCGTATCTTGGGCCGCGTCCCGCCCAAGGTGATTACGGTCGACGGGCGCAAGGGCGGTCAGCTTGAAGATGTCCGGCCAAACGGTGGGTCGATCATCACCGAGTGGGAAATCGTCAGCAACGTCCTGGCATGGATCGGCGATACGCTGAGGGCTCGCTCGCCGTTTGTCTCCGGCGACTTCCGTGAGGGATGGATGCTTCTGGCCGACGGTCAGGTTGTCGAGCTGGGCGGACAGATCCCCCCGGCGGACGTGTACACCTTCGTCAACGTCGTGCCGTATGCGCGGAAGATCGAGGTCGGCAAGACGACTTCGGGGCGGGACTTCGTCGTTCAGGTTCCGAACAGGATTGCGGAGCGCACGGCCAAGGATGCAACGGCGAGGTTCGGCAATATTGCCAAGATCAGGTCGGTCTGGATATCGCTTGCCAATCCATACACACTGAAGAACGACCAGGTCTCACGCTCGTTCGCCGGCGGCAAGCTCCGCATCAGTAAGCGTCAGCGTCCCGATCGCGTGCGGGGCAGCGCGATCACCTATCCCGCCATCACTGTCACACTGAAGGCTGCATAATGGCTGATGTGCAAGAGGCCGTCCGGCGTCTGTCGATCCAGACGACAGAGACCGGTACGGCCGACGCAACAAAAAAACTGAACGACCTTGCCAGGGCGCAAGGCGGCGTTGCCGTGGCATCTGCGAACACCGAGAAGGCGACGCTGTCGCTTGACAAGAGCTTTTCCTCGATCGAGCGCAAGTATGTCGCCCAAGTGCGCGCCCAACAGGATTATGAGAAGATCCAACGTCAGGTAAATGCAGCAGTATCGCAAAATCCCGCGCTGCAGGAGCGGGCGAATGTGGTCCTGGCTGCGGCACGTGAGCGGCATGATCAGCTTGCGGGCTCGCAACGGTCGTTGAACGTGATCGCGGCCGACCTCAATGGCCGGCTGCAGGCGCAGGCAGGCTCGTTCGGTGTGGTGGGGCAGGCACTGACGGCGTTAGGTCCGGCGGGTCTCGCGACGGCGGCTACCCTTGGCAGTTTGGCTGCGGCGTTCTATCTGGCGTCTGCGGGTGCCCATGATCTTGCGGCGAAGGCGCGCGAGCTGAAGGATTTCAGCGAAGCGACGGGTCTGACGGTCAACCAGGTGCAGGCGCTGCGCTCCGAGGCAACCAAGTTCGGGGTCGACTCCGATACGCTGCAGGCAGGCCTGCAGAAGTTTACGACGGGGTTTCAGGAGCTCCGGCTCGGCACCGGCGACTTGCTCACGCAGGTTCGTCGCATCAATCCGGCCCTGGCCGATCAGATGGCACTCGCAACCGATACCGCCACGGCCTTTACGCTGTACGGCCAGGCGGTCGCACAGACCACCAACATCTTCGAGCGAAACGCGCTGGCGCGCGCGGGCCTCGGCAAGGGCGGCCCGACGGTCGCGGAATTCCTCGGCAAGGTGGGCGACGTCAAAGCGTTGGCTGATGCCTACGACGCGGCCGGTAAGGGCCTGCAGAGGAACATGATCGACAAGCTGTCGGAGTTGGATCTCCAGATTGCCAAGACGACCGGCAAGGCCAGGGAAAATTTTTCGTCGATCTTCGCAGGACCGGTGCTGGAGGCCGAGCTGGCGTTTGCGAAAGCCTTCCTCAGCCTCTCGGAGATCGCGAAGAACTTCTCCATGTCGGAGGATTTGAAGCGGTATCTCCAGATTTATCTGCGGATCGCAACAGCGCCGATTCCGGTCGTTGGTCTCGCGGTCTCGGCCGGGCTTGGCCTGGCCGGTTCGGGCGGTGGACGTCCAAGCACATCGATCGACGACGCCCACCGGCAGGCATCGATGGCTGAGGCTCTGGCCATTTCGGATGCCGTTCCACGAACCCGACCATCCGCGGGAGGCAGCACGGAAACGCCGGAGTCGCTAGCGGCCAAATGGCGGAACTACGTGTCAGTGCTGGGTACCGCGGCCACGCCGAGCGAACGACTCAATGCCGCGATCTCGGAACTGGGGGTCAAGGCGAAAGAGGCGGGCGTCGGCGCCGACGTGTTGGCGCGCGGCATTGCCGGACTGAAGCTGGACGACGCGATTGCGCGCCAGAACGCCCACAATTCTGCGCTAGGCGCGGCCGCGTCGCAGGCGGATATTCTCCGGGCAAAGACGCTGGAACTTGCCAAGGCCCAACAACAGGGCGCCAGCCTTACCGATCAGCAGATTGCAAAGATCAAGGAGGTGACCGCGGCGCAGGCGCTCGGAACCTACCAGATCGATGCTGCAACTGCCGCCGAAGAGCTACGCATCAGAACGCTGTTCATGGGCTCGGAAGCGGCGCTGTCCTATGCGACGTCACAGGACATCATCAATAAGAAACTGCAGGCGGGCGAGCCGCTCAATGAAGACCAGATCAAGCAGATCAGGGCTTCAGCCGATGCCTATGCGAAGGTCAAGACGCAGGCCGATCTCTATACCGAGGCGCTCAACGGCATAGCCTCGTCAATGTCCAGTACGCTGACGACCGGGATCACCGACATTTTGGATGGGACCAAGTCAATAGGACAGGGCTTCCAGGACATGAGCAAGATGATCATTCGGGCCATCGAGGAGGCGATTGTCAAACTCCTGATCGTCGGTCCGCTCATTAATGCGCTAAAGGGAAGCCTTGGCGGGCTCGGCGGCGGCTTCGATCTCTCCAGCTTGTTTGGAGGCACACCATCGATCAACGCCAACGGATCCATCGCCGGGGCTGTCGGGGCGACCTCAGTGGGTGGTGCGCCGCTGGTCGGGCTGCACAGCGGTGGTATCGTCGGCGCCGAGGCAACGTTTCACCGCTACGTCCATCCGGCCCATTTCGACGATGCCAGCCGCTTCCACACCGGTGGCATCGCTGGCGATGAAGTCCCGATCATCGCGCGCAAGGGCGAGGGCGTGTTCACGCAGGGCCAGATGGCGGCTTTGGGCCGCGGCGCTGGCGGTGGCGGGGCGCCGCAGGTGACCGTGAACGTGGTCAACGCCCCGGCCGGCGTGAAATCGCAGACATCGCAAACCGACGCCAACGGCAACACGCGCGTTGATGTCATCCTGAACAAGGCGATGGATGAAGCGGTCGGAAAGAGCCTGTCGACCGGCACCGGGCGACGCGTTCTCCGAGGCCAGTATGGCGTCAATCAATTCACCGGACAATGAGACATGCCTCTTCCGAGCTGGCCCAGCGACGTTCCATACGCGTTTCAGGACGATGGCGGCAGCCCAATCCAGCGGGCGTTGCCTCCGGTCGCAACCGAGATGGAGGGCGGCAACCAGCGCCAGCGGCCGCGGCCTGGTGATGACATTTCGACGATCTCCCAGACGATCGTGATGACGAATGCCCAGTTCGCGACCTTCACGACGTGGTGGAAGGACACTTTGAATCTCGGGACCGCAAGGTTCACGGCGCCCGTCTGGTCCGGGACGGCCTATGTGACGAAGACGTGCATGTTCGCTCCCGACGGCAAGCCGCAGGATAGCTTCAAGGTGAACGATGCGGTCGCTGTTTCGATGAAGCTGCGGGTGAGCAATCTCTGATGCCGACCCACAACGAAGCCATGATGGAGGCCTATGCCTCCTGTCCGCCGTCGGCGCGGATCTTCTACACGCTGGAAATCTGGCAATCGTCTTTCGATGTGCCGGCGCGCGTTGTCGCGAACGTTCTCGACGACATGGATTTCGGGATAGAGCTAGGTGCGCCTCGCAACAGCGGCGAGACCGTGACCTTCATCGCGTGCCCGTTCGAAGCGGCCTATCCGGAACAGCGCGAAGGCCAGCCGCCGTCGACGACGATCAAGATCGACAATGTCGGCCGCGAGCTGGTGCCGAAGATCCGCGCCGCGCAAGGCGTGCGCGAATATATCTCGGTGCTGTACCGCGAGTACCTCGGCAGCGATTTGACCGAGCCGGCGTACGGGCCCGTCGAGTTCGAGCTGCGCGGGGTCAAGATGGTGGGGGCGTCGCTGTCCGGCACGGTGATGGTGAAGAACCTGCAGAACAAGCGATTTCCGCGCATCACCAAAAATTATGACTACGTGCAGTTTCCGAGCTTGCTGCCCGGCTGATGTCGCGTTCCGAATTTCTCTCGCCTTTGATAGGCGAACCATGGGCTTGGCAGTCACGCAACTGCTGGGACTTCGCGTGTCACGTCCAGCGGGCGCTGTTTGGTCGAGACCTTCCTGGGCTCGTCGTGCCCTCTGATTTTTCACGCCGATGGGTTCTCGCCGAATTCAACCGCAATCCGGAGCGGGCCCGGTGGCAGGCGGTCGCTGACGGCCCTGGCGGCCTGGTGATGGCTTCAGACGGCGCGTTGGTGCTGATGGCCCATGCGCGCTTCCCCGCACATATCGGCGTCTGGCTGAGGCCTGAAGGCCGCGTGATCCATTGCGACGGCAAGACCGGTGTTGCCTGTGAGACGCCGCTCGCGTTGCGGCAGATGGGTTGGAAACATCTGATGTTTTTAGAGCCGAGATCCTGATGCACGGCACAGCAAAGCGGCGGACGACCCCTTGCACCGGAGCGGGCACGCGTCGGCAGCGCCGGGCGAAGCCTGGGCGAAGCCCGGTGCTGCATCTGGTCATGCCCGGCCTCGAGGTCGCGCGCGCAGAGCCGCGGCCGCGAGAGACCATATCGGCGTTCCTGCGCCGGATGGGATGGGCGAAGCGCGACCGCGTTTACGGATGGCAGTTTAGGAAGGGATTGCCAACCGTCCTCGAAATCAACGGCGAGGCGGTGCTGCGCAAGTCATGGGCGCGCCGGCGCATTGCCGCGAACGACAATGTGCGCTTCGTATCCTATCCGCTGGGTGGGGGCGGCAATGGCGGCGCGAAGCAGGTCATCGGGCTGGTTGCGCTGGTTGCGGTAGCGGCATTCGCAGCGGCCGTGACGGGTGGCGCAGCGGCTGGGCTGCTCGGCGCGGCATTTGCGGCGGGGCACTTTGGTGCCTACGCGCTCGGCGCTGCGATCGGGATCGGCGGTTCGCTGCTGATCAATGCCCTGGTGTCGCCGAAAGCCGGCGCGACCAACGCGCCGAGCGCAACGCAAGACCAGATCTATTCCGTCCAGGCGCAGGGCAACACCGCAAGGCTCGGCCAGCCGCTGCCGGTATGGTACGGGCGGCTGAAGGCCTATCCCGATTTCGCTGCGACGCCGTGGGGCGAGTTCGTCGGCAACGATCAATATCTGAACGTACTGCTGTCGACGACCATGGGCAGCATGGAGTACGAGGCGCTATATCTCGATGACACGCTGTTCTGGGATCCTGATGACGGCATATC
Source organism: Bradyrhizobium sp. WU425 (assembly GCF_021052305.1). Classification (NCBI taxonomy): domain Bacteria; kingdom Pseudomonadati; phylum Pseudomonadota; class Alphaproteobacteria; order Hyphomicrobiales; family Nitrobacteraceae; genus Bradyrhizobium; species Bradyrhizobium sp. WU425. The sequence goes on from NZ_CP088089.1 coordinate 3,364,594, forward strand.
CGCCTCCTTTCCCGGTGCGCAAGTTGCCTTCTATGAGCCGGGCGCGGACGTCACGCTGTTTCCGACCAATGTGGACCAGTCCTCCGAGGTCTCCGGGCAGGAGATGCCGGAGGGAGGCAATATTCTCGGCGGCAAGTATGTGGCGGGCGGCGGCGCCACGCCTGGCGCATGGCTTGGTCCGTTCGCAGCCAACCCGTCCGGCACGCTGGCACAGTCGCTGGCGATCGACTTCGTGTTTCCGGGCGGCTGCTACACGGCCGATCGGGACAATGCGGACATCATCGGTTATTCCAACTTCGGTCTGACCGCCGAATATTGTCCGATCGACGACGCCGGTGTGCCGACCGGGCCGATGACGACGCTGTTCTCGGTGGTCAGGCAGTATGGCAGCCGCACGCCGGTGCGCGACACGGTCAAGGTCGACGTGACGCCGGGGCGGTACGCGGTGCAGCTGCGCCGTCATGATCACAGCCTGCAGGATACTCGCGGCGTCACGGTGGCCGTCTGGGCCGGCTTGCGATCGTTCCTCAAGGGTGCCAATTCCTTTCCCGACGTCTCCACGGTTGCGATCCGGCTCAAGGCCTCGCAATCGACGCAAGGCTCCTACAAGTTCGGCGTGCTCGGCACCCGCAAGCTGCAGGTCTGGACCGGATCCGTGTTCGAGCTGCAGGCCACGCGCAACCCGGCCTGGGCGTTCCTGGACGCGGCGACGAATTCGCAGTACGGCTCCGGCCTGTCGATCGCCAAGGTCGACTTCAACGCCGTGGTCAACCATGCCACCGGCTGCACAACGCGCGGCGATACCTTTGATTATCGTATTGCGACAGCGGTTGCTGTGCCGGACGCCTTCGACAAGATCCTGACCGCCTCGCGGACGCGGCACTTTTGGCTCGGTGACACCGTGTCGATCGTTCGCGACGAATGGCGCGACATCCCGACCATGCTGCTGACCGATCGCGAGATCGTGCGGGGGTCGACCGGGGTCTCGTTCTCGATGCTCGGCGACGAGGATCCGGATGCGGTGATCCTCGAATATATCGACGAGCGCACCTGGCTTCCGGCGCAGGTGCAATATCCACCCAATGACGAGACCTTCACGGCTCTTAACGCCGAGACCAAAAGGGTCGACGGCATCTGCAATGCCGATCAGGCCTTTCGCGAGTGCGCGTTCTATTATCTGCAATCGATCTACCGGCGCGAGAATGTCGAGATCGGCGTGGAATACGAGGGGAGGGCAATCACTTTCGGGCAGGTGGTTCGCGTCCAGTCCGAATTGCCGCAGACCTATGGTTATGGCGGCGCCGTGGTCGCTGTCGCCGGCCGCAACCTGACCCTCGAGCCGGCGCCGGTCTGGGACAGTGGCCCGTTCTATATCCGGCTGCGGCAGCCCAACGGAACTTCATTCGGCCCTGTGCTCTGCACCGAGGGCGGTGATGCTGGCGAGGCCGTGCTGAACGCAGCGAGCCTCAGCGCCGCGGAGGCCGCGCAATCGACCACGCTGGCGGCGGTGCTCGCACGCGAAGACGGCGCCGAATATCCGTCGTTCGAGCTCGGCAGCGGCGTCAGCGAGTCCAGGCTTTGTGTCGTGCTCGGCGGCGTGCCGAACGGCGAGTTCTGCACGCTGTCGCTGGTGGTTGACGACGAGCGGGTGCACGCCACCGACCTCGGTGATCCGCCGCTGCTGCCGGGGCCGCAATTCCCGTCAGACAGTAAGGTGCCTCTGATCGTCGGCCTCAATGCGTCCTATGGCCAGGGTGTCGCCGAACCGAAGCTCTCGGCGAGCTGGTTTCCGGCGGCCGGCGCCGAGTTCTACGTTGCGGACGTGTCTTATGACGATGGCGAGACCTGGGCGCAAATCTACGAGGGAATCGACAACGGCTTCAACGTCGTCGTGACGTTGGCGGCCCTGCGCCTTCGGGTGCAGGGGGTGACGCCTGGCAGGCTGCGAGGTCCTTACGCGGTCGTCGATATCCAAGCACCGGTGATCACGATTGCGAACGGTACGGTTGGGCTGGAGTCACTGATCGAGGGTATCAAATACCAGGTCACGACGCTGCGCGATCAGTTGCAGGACGAAATCAAGACTGCCGTCAATCTTATTGCCTCGATCGCCTCCGATGTCGCTGCGCGGGCGCCGATCGACAAGCAGGAATTGCGAACGCAAATCTCGGCGCGGTCCGACGATGCACTGGCGCAGATCGACGATGTTCGCATTGTCGCCGTCACGACCGAGGCGGCGTTCGCTTCCTTCTCGACCACAGCAACAGCGACATGGGGATCGACGACCGCTTTTGTCGAGAACAGCGCGACGGCAATCGCGACCATCAACGGTTACGCCGCCGCACAATACGCTGTGACGCTCAACGTCAATGGCTACGCGACCGGCTTCAATCTTCTCAACGGTGGTCCCGGCTTTTCCACGTTCACCATCGTGGCCGACAAGTTCCAGATCCAGTTGCCCGGCTACAATGGCAATGCGCCCCTTGGTGTCTTCACAGTCGGAACCGTCAATGGTGTGGCGGCCATCGGTGCCAGCGCCAACATGTACCTCGATGGCACGCTCAACGCGCGTGCAATCGTGGCGGGCTCGATCACGGCGGTGAAGATCGGCGCGGGGGAGCTTACCTCCGACTCCGGCGTATTCGGTGCGACCAGCGTCAAATCGTTGAGCATTGCTGACAATGCGGTGACCGTGCCATCCGTGCAGGTTCTCGGGTCTGACCTGTCGATTTCCAATAGCGGCACAAATTTCTTTAGCTTCAACCTCTCGGTCGACACAACCGGCCTGTCGGGTAAGACGATCGCGATCTATGCCAACGTCACGTTCAAGTATACGCAGTCCACGCCGTCCACCATCACCACGACATGGGCGCTATCGGTCAACGGCACTCAGGTCGACGGCTTCAGCGCGCAGTCCGGACCCGGCAATTACATTCTGTCGATGGCGGGCGCGCGGACGATCACGGGCACGGGCGGCACGGTCACTGTTCCCATTGTCGCGACGGGCGTTGCCGGCGGCGGCGCCGACGTGGTCAAGGCCAATGCGTGCCTGTTTGCACAGGCATCGAAGCGATGAACGTTCATTACGACACCACGACCGGGCAAATCGTCTCCTACGGCTACGGCGCCGATCACAGTGATGGTTTCGATGCGAGTCCGTATCCCGGCTGCGCGGTCGCGCTGCTCGACGACCAGCCGGTCGATCCGCGCACGCAACAGTTCGATGTGGTTGCGTGGAAGCTGGTCGCGAGGACCGATCCATATGATCCTGAGTCGGATCGCGTCGCGCAGCTGCGCGATGCGGTCCGCGCCGAGCTGGCAGCGTCCGACAAGTTCATGATGCCGGACTATCCGATGTCTGACGCTGCCCGCGCCGCCTGGACCGTCTATCGCCAGGCGCTGCGCGATTGCTCAAAGGGCAACGCGACCAGTGCGGCGATGCTGGCTGCGATCCCGGCGCGGCCGGACGGCTCGACATTGACGCTTTCCCCGGAGGTGACCACATGACGGCGCTTGTCAGCTATTCCACCGGCACCGTCTCGGTCGCGGCAGGCGGCACCACCGTCACCGGCGTCGGCCCGATCTGGAATGACGGCAGTGCCAAGCCGGGGGACATTCTCCAGATCGGCAATTTTCAGTCGGTCATCTCGGACGTCACCGACGCGACGCATCTGGTGATCCCGCCCTGGGGCGGCGGCGCGCAGGCGGGCGTTGCCTACAAAATCTGGCAGGTCTCGCCGCAGCGCTTCGCCGGCGCCGAGGCGATGGCGACCGTCAACCGGCTGGTCATCGCGCTCAACGCGCGCGAGATCCCTGTTATCGTCAGCGCCGACGAGACCTTGCCCGATCCCTCGCTCGGCGAGGAAGACCAGACCGCGATCCAGCCGACCACCGGCAAGGTCTGGGTCATGACCTCAGGCGTCTGGACCTATCTCGGCATCTACCGCGGCTTCAACCTCACGGGAGCCTACAACGGCGCGACCACCTATTCGGTCGGCGACGTCATGACCGATGCCGGGACGTCCTATGTCTGGATCAATCCGACGCCGGGATCCGGCCACGCCGCGCCGAACGCGACCTATTGGCAGGTGGTGGCGAGCAAGGGCGACACCGGCCCAACGGGTGCGACCGGCGCCGGCTATGGCGGAACGTCGACGACGTCGCTTGCGATCGGCACGGGCTCCAGGGTGTTCGGCACCCAGGCCGGGCTCGCCTACACCAACGGCGCCCGCGTGCGCGCCAGCTCGGCGGCGAACACGGCCAACTGGATGGAAGGCCTGGTCACCTATAGCGGCACCACACTGACCATGACCTCCGCGAAGGTCGGCGGCAGCGGCACCTTTGCCGACTGGAATCTCAACGTCGTCGGCGAGTCTGGCGCGGGCGACCTGTCGAGTGCGAGCAATCTGTCCGATCTCGCGAGTGCGGCGACGGCGCGCAAAAATCTCGGCCTTCCGGCGATGGCGCGCAGCTATCTCGCCGGACTGACGCTCTCGACCGGGGGGTCTTCGTCGACCTTCGCGGCCGCGGCGGGTGTCGCGGTCGACGACAGCAGCACCGACTTCATGTCGCTTGCAGCGTCAATTTCCAAGACCACGGGCGCCTGGGCGGTCGGTACCGGCAACGGTGCGCTCGACACGGGGACGATCGCAAACAGTACCTGGTATCATGCCTATCTGATCAAGCGGCCGGATACCGGCGTCGTGGATGTCCTGATTTCGACGTCGGCGAGCGCACCGACCCTGCCGACCAACTACACGCTCAAGCGCCGCATCGGCAGCATGAAGACGGACGGCTCCGGCAACTGGACCAGGTTCAGCCAACTCGGCGACAAGTTCCTGTGGGCGGTGCCAACGCAGGATGATGTCAGCGCTGTAGGCACGACGGCGGCGCTCGTTACGCTCAACGTGCCAACGGGTATCCAGGTCGATGCGGAGATCTTCGGCCTCGGTGTCAATACGGCGAGCGGCACCACCTGGATGATCACCTCGCCTGATCAAACCGACACGCTGCCGGCGACTTCGATTTTCTCCGGAATCGTCGGTGCAAACTCGGTCAACGTGACCTATTCGCAAGTCGTCAGAACCAACACGTCGGGACAGATCAGGAAGCGCGCCAGCGCCGCGACCACGACCATCTACGTCAATACGTTCGGCTGGACCGATCGCCGCGGCAAGGACAGCTAGCGCGATTTGTCGCGCGCCTTTGCACTTTTCCCATCACAAAAAAGGAGTGCGACCGATGTCGCAATCGATCACGGCTGCGCAGTTGAAGGCAATCGCCGGCGGCGGCGCGCGGGCCGACTTGGTCGCGGCAATCGTGCGGGGCTGGCCCAATGCGGTGGCCAAGGCGAAGCTCACCACCAGGCTGCGCGCGGCGCATTTCCTGGCGCAGATCATGACCGAGACCGGCGGCCTTGAGATCCTCGAGGAGAGCGGCGCCTATCGGGCCGCCCGCATCATGGAGATCTTCGGCATCGGTCGTCACAGCGCGCGGGTGACAGATGCCGAGGCCAAGCGCATCGCGGCGCTGCCGATCGCGCAGCGTGGTCCCGTGCTGTTCAACCGCGTCTATGGCGTCGGCAATCCCTCCAAGATGCGCGAGTTCAACAACACCGGGCCGAACGATGGCTGGCTCTACCGCGGCGGCGGCATGATGCAGGCGACCGGCAAAAGCAACTACGCGGCGATGGCCAAGAAAACCGGTCTGCCGCTGGTCGAGCATCCGGAGCTGCTGCACCAGCCGGATTCGGCATTCATGGCCGCCTATCTCGAATGGGCGCAGGACGGCCGCTGCAACGCGGCCGCCGATCGCGACGACGTCGTCACGGTCCGGCGCATCATCAACGGCGGCAGCAACGGCATGGCGGAATGCCGCAAGTATCTCGCCAGGGCCAAGCAGGCGCTGGCCGATTATGCGGTCGCGCCGGCGGCGCCGTTCGTGGCGCTCGATCCTGCCGGCGACCAGGCTGACGTCGAGGATGGCGCGCCGGCGGCCGATCCTGCAACGGCTCGGCCCAACGTGCAGCCGCTCGATCCTGATGTGCGCGGCGATCCGGTGCTGTTCGACGTGCAGCGCCGCCTGAAGGCGCGGCGCTACAGCCCGGGCATCATCGACGGGCGCTGGGGCAGCGGCATCAGCGGGGCTCTCAGCGGCTTCATGAACGATCGCGGCGTTGCGCTGGTGCTGCCGTCCTCGGTCGACGAGTTTCACGGCATCGCCGACCAGGTCCGGGCCGAGCTGCTCGCGGCCGAGACCGAGGTCCAGCCCGACGGCAGCGTCGGATGGTTTCGCCCGGTGAGCGCGGCTCGCGCCGCGGCCGATCCAAAGCTGGTGAGCCAGCTGGCGCCCGAGGTGGCGCCGGCCAAGCGCAACTATCTCGCGGCGCTGTGGAGCTCGATCGTCGCGGCGCTGACGGCCGTCTGGCAGACCGTGAGCAGCTACGTCTCCGAGGCCTGGGACTTCTTCACCGATCATCGCGACGTCGTCGACGACCATCCCGGTCTTCTGTCGACGGCCTGGAGCTACGTGACCGGCGTGCCGTCGGAGATCTGGCTGCTGCTCGGCGCCGGGGGACTTGCCTTCATCGCCTACAATTCCTGGCGCGCGATCAAGACCTCGACGCTCGCCGTGCAAACCGGAGAACGGCAATGATGTATCTGAAAGCGGGCCTGGCGCTGCTCGATGCTTCAAGCCTGGTCACGAAACTGATCGTCGCCGGCGGCCTGCTGCTGGCTGCCGCGACCGCGTACGGCGTCTGGCATCATCAGGTTTACCAGGCCGGTTATGCGCGCGCGCTCGCCGATATCGCCGCCGAAGATCAGCGCGCGATCGGCCGCGCGACGGACCTGCGCAACACCTGGCGCGAGTGCCGCGACCGCGGCGGCCGCTGGGTCCAGAGCGAGGGAAGGTGTGCGTCATGATCAAGATCATTTCGATCGTGCTGCTGACGGCGCTGCTCGGCGGCTGCGCCTCGCGTGGGCCTGGCTCTATCGCCGGCGGCGAGTGCAAGATCTTCGAGGCACCGCCCTACGAGGTGCGGGGGGCGCGCGCCTATGATCAAGACTGGATCGACAGCCAGGTCGAAGGCGGCGTGGGTGGTTGCCGCTGGAAGCGTCCCGCGGCGCGGCCGGCGTCGATCGACGCGGCGCCGGTGCGTAAGGCAACGCCTGCGCCGGTCAAGCGCAAGAGCCTGGTGCGGCGGATCCGCGATCGCGTGCTGCCGGCAAAGGTCGAGGCACCAGCTGTGCCGCTCGAGTCGGTACCGACGCTCCCAATCGTAACGCCGCCGGCGCCGCGGCCGCCGCGCAGCGCGATCGAGAGGCTGCTGCAGCCGCGCGACGACGATTGATGGATCGTTCTCTCAGTCGGAAATTAGCCCATGCCTTCTTCCGTCATGCGGCTTACGAGAAATATCCGACCCGCACCGTCGAGCACATGCTCGCCTGGATGATCCTGGTCTGGTCGGCGAGCGTTGCGGTGCCCGGCAATATGATGCGGGGGCCAACATATCAGTATCTGCTGGCGATCGCGGGCGAGGGCTTCTGGGGCTGGACCGGCGTCGGCCTCGGCGTGTTGCGTCTGGTCGCACTCTACATCAACGGCAACTGGCGCAGGACGCCGGTGCTGCGCTTCGTCGGTGCGATGTCGGGCCTAGTGTGGTGGCTGATCCTGTCCGCGCTGTATGGGCTCGCGGTCCAGAACGGCGCTCCCGATTTCCCGATGCGGTATGTGTTGGTCGTGTTCATCTTCTTCGAGGCCTACAGCTGCTATCGCTGCGGGCAGGACCACGCATCGCCGTCGGCGCGGGACAGTGGCAATGGCGGCTGAGGCCTCAGACGCGATCACGCTCTACGAAGCCATGAAGTTTCTCGCTCCACTGGTTGGCGGCGGCGGGCTGACGGCGATGGCCGTGGCATATTTCGGCTCGCGTCGGCCGAAGCCGGCAGACCAGATCGAGCATCGCTCCGGCTCAGTCGGCATCCAGGCGCTGCTGGCCGATCACATGGCGATGCAGAACTTCACGGCCGAGATCAAGCGGCTCGGCGACGCGATGGAAGATCTCGCCAAGGCCACCAACCGCCGCGCAGATCTGCTCGACATCGCCCGCGCCGTCGATCGCCTGCACCACAACGCGGACTAGTTTTTCTCACCAACCAAAGGAAGTCAAAATGCTGATCCGCCTTATCCTGGCGGCGCTGTGCTGCGCCATGTTCGCCGGCCACGCCGATGCTCGCCCACGACACGTTCGATCCGTCATGGTCGACCCGGGCTGCAACGTCTTCTTTCCCTGCGAAGGCGTCGTCAACTCGCCGCGTGGCGAGCGCGTTGTCAAGGCCATGGGCGGGTTCGGCGTGGCCCGTAAGATCTATCGCCCGCGCGCGATGGCGCCGAGGTTGCAGAGAGAGGCAACCATCGTCAGCCATCCTGCGGGCTGTCCTTCGCGCGCCTTCTGCGGCTGCGGCGCCGCTGTGCGCGTGTTCGGAAGTCCCGTGCGATCGCTATGGCTAGCGGCGGCCTGGTTCAAATTTCCGCGCGCGGCGCCCGGCGCCGGTATGGTCGCGGTGCGCCGGCACCATGTCTTTGTGCTCGAGCAGCACCTCGGCGGCAGCAAATGGCAGGTCTATGACGCCAACTCGGGCGGCCACGCCACGCGGCTGCATGCGCGCTCGATCGCCGGCTATGTGATCGTCAATCCTTCCGCAGCGCATAGCGCAGGCACGCTGCTCCATGGAGGCGCGTCATGAGCGGTCAGCGGCGGGCCGTGGGCCGCGACATTCTTATGACGCTGATGATTGCTGCACCGATTCTGATGTGTCTCGCCGTCGCCGCCATCGCCGCGCTCGGCCTGGTTTGAAAGGTGCACTGCGATGGCGGCTTACATCCTGTTTGCGCTTGCGACGCTGGTCGTCGTGATCGGCCTGGTGATGGCACATAAGGCCCGCACGGGGCCGCAATCCACGGTGGCCTCGCTGTTGGTCGCGGTCGGAATCCTGCTGGCGTTCGCCGGCGCGGCGTTTGCCCGCGACGACGGCCGCTACGCCAATTCGGCGCTGAAGCCGTGGTTCGATGGCTTGCGCAGCGGCAAGGGCCCGTGCTGCTCGGATGCCGACGGCTATGCGCTCCCCGACGTCGATTGGCAGAGCGCCGGCGTGCGGTACCGCGTGCGGATCCCACGCTCGAACGATCCGGCCGACAAGAACGTCATGGTCTGGGTGGACGTGTCCGAGGATGCCGTGCTCACCGAGCCGAACCGCGCCGGCCGTACCATGGTGTGGCCGATCTGGGGCTACCAGGGGCCGAGCATCCGCTGCTTCATGCCGGGAAGTATGACATGAGGCTGGCTCCCGCGCTGCTCACCTTCACCGAATACAAGGCACTCGGCGACAAGGCCGTTGCCGACGGCATGTGGCGCAATGACCGCCGCGTCTTCCTGCCCGGGATGGGTTGGTTCAACGACTGGTATCTCGATCGATATCTCGGCCACGACTTCCTCTCGCCACACTACTATCGCGATTGGGCGGGCAAGCGGCCGCCGATCGAGCTGGTCTGCCCCGACGGCGAGATCTGGTGCATCGACCGCATGTCGTCGAACGGCAGCGGCTGGCAGGTGACAGGCACCTGGCCAAACATCACCTGCTCGCCCTCGATCATCGCCGGCGACTATCACGGCTGGCTGCGCAACGGCGAGTTTACGCCTGATATCGATGGCAAGAGCTGGCTGGTACCGAATATTGGCCCCGATTATGGCCGTCGCGCGTGAGTGACGTCAGGATCGAGCACTATGGACCGCGCCGGGATCGTTGCTGGTTCAAATGTCCGAAAAGGGCAGGGCGTGAATGCCATGTGCTTCTGAAGCCGTGGCCGATCAACGCCAATACATGGGACTGGAATCACGATGAACAGTCTCCGACGCTGTCGCCATCGATCAATTGCAACGGCCCGGGTGGTTGCGGGTGGCATGGCTTCATCACCAACGGCGAGGTGACGAACGCATGAGCAAGCTGCTTGTTCGCCAGAAGCCCCGCCGGCAGAAGTTCTGCTATGTCGGCGCGCCTGCGATCTTCCGGCTCGAGCTGGCCTGCCAGAAGCTCGAGGAGGCGTGGCCGGACGCCTTTGGCTGCTATCTTGTCGGCTCCTGCCTGGAGCGTCCTGACTTCCGCGACGTCGACGTGCGGATGATAATGAAGGACGAGGATTTCGCGCGCGAGTTTCCAGACTGTCATTCGCTCGACGGGCACTGGGAGCACGATCCCAAGTGGCTGGTGATGACGGTGGCGCTCGCCGGCTGGCTGCGTGAGCAAACCGGGTTGCCGATCGATTTCCAATTCCAGCCGCAGACCTTCGCCAACAAGCATCACGCCGGCACCCGGCACGCGATCGGGCTGCGCTACGTCTCTCGTCGCAAGCAAGAGTGAGGGGACCTCGACGTCCTCTGTCGTGTCAAACCTCCCAGACTTTGAGCCCGGTGCGGGGTGCCCCTTGCGCCGGGCTTTTCTATTTGTGTGCGAGGCTGCGCTTAAGAAGGTTCTGCCGAAACGGAAGCCCCAGACTCCTTAGCCAAATGATCTTTGTATGTAGAATTGCAGTAGGGATGAGAAATGCCGGTGTTTGAAGGGCGACCGTCACCCCCATCACGCTTTGCTAGTACATGGTCCCCTTGGATTGAATTTCGGTGCCACACGCCGTGGCAAATATCGCACTTTGGAGCGCCGGGGAGTTGAGAATCCCATATCGCTGCGGTTCTTGTCGACGCGCTGATGCGTTTTGCGCTTTGTTCTCCGGGTAGGCGGATTACCGGCGTTTTGTGCTTGAGGAATGGGAATGCATCTAGCGCAGACTGCTCTACCTCCTCGTACGAGAGACCTTGAGCAAAAGCGTTTAGCGCGTGCTCCCAGTAGCGCTTCAACCAAGGCGTACTCCTGCTTCCACTGCCATTCTTGTGAATAATCTCCGTCATAGCCCACTTGTTTTCGATTAGAAATTTTTCGACGAGTGGCCGCACGTCGCAAAATGCATTGACCGCCTTGCGCTCGAACAAGTCGTCAATCATCGCGGCCCACGCCAAAAAAGCCCACGGTGAGAAAGCGCCGCCCTTAGTGTAAAAATAGACAACGGGATGAAGCCCCAAAGAGGCCGGCTCTTTCCCTGTGATGCGGGAAACCGTCCGCAGGACTTGCTTCAGGTATGTAACCGTGATGGAGCCGGTGGCGTCTTTTTCCACCTTGTCCCTAGCCGTCTTCTTGGTTGAATCGGCGACCTTGGCTGCATTTATTGAATTGATGAGGTCAAACACGAACGGCAAGACGCTATATCCGCGCCCCCCAACTGGAACATCCAATGTGTCTATTGGCCCGTCTGATTGTAGTGGCGGCCTATAAAGCAGCGTATAAATTTGCCCTGACAACCTTGCGACCTCAGCCTGCACATCGCTGTCAAAGTCTTTCCAATAGGCATATCCCTTTCCACCATGAGCAACGGCGCGAGCAGCTATCGCGTTCCCGGACAGCCGCGACTGCAAAATCCGTTTTTCAGTTGGATCTAGTGGCGTTGCAGCGTCATTGATCTTGAAAAACGAATCTTCAGCCGCCTCTTTAGTCGCGGCAGGAACCCACTGAGCGATGAAATGCGTGACGCTTAGATTGCTAATGCGCGATTTCTGTTCCTCAGTTACTGCCTTTGGAAACTCAACCCCCGCCTGAAAAATGGAGAAGTGCCCGACCCGATCTTTGATAAGGGTTCGTGTCTTGTTCGCCAATGTGAGTTGTTCGGGGGCGATGTACGGCCCGAACAACTTCTTGGAGAGCTCTCCATCGCCATAATCGTCATAAATCCATGCCAGCAAGGCGGACAGGCGGTGCGCCCCATCCACCACGAAGTTGTACTGACCTGCTCGCCAGAGGATCACTGCGGGGATCAGCCGTCGATCCAGAAACGCGGTCACAAGATCGACTATTTTGGCTGGGGTCCAATGTACGGTTTCCCGCTGAAATTCTGGCTTCCTAAGCGCAGTGCTGAAGAACGATCTTGGCTGGAAATGTGTGATCCCTAGCTTTTCCTCGCCTTGGGTTCCGCTGACCATCCCTTCGCCAACCGCCAAATCCTCCCGCGGAATAAGCGCATCAAGGTTTACTCCGGTCGTTGCCATTCCCTCAGCCCCATAATGCTCCAGACAGCGGGCGGCGTTCATAGTCCCTTGCGGGCACGAATCTTCCCCCGGCGCTACTCATGGTAGCACCGAGGTGATGGGTACGAAGTAGTAATATTCCCATCGCCGGGTGTGTTCGGTTCAGCGTCGTGTTCAAAGCCGATTGAGTCGGCCCACCGACGTTTCCGGCGAAAGCTCTCTCAGCTAAATGAGTCCATCACCCGCGTCATCGCGGGATGGCTGCGGTTCTTCACCTTGATCCAGTCCTTCGACCGACCGCCGCTGTAGCGGCGATCGCGGCGCTTCGATACCAGGCCCTCGAGGGCCATACGGGCGGCGGCGTCGAACAGCTCGGTGCCGATCTCGCCTGGCTCGAACGGCGCCACGAACATGCCGTCGGGCCGGCCGCGCAGCAGCCGCGCCAGATTTGTCTTGCGCATCGACAGCGGCAGTTGCCGCAGATCCTCGCCGCCGAGCGCGAGGACGTCGAACGCGTAGAGCTGCACCTCGTCGTCGTGCTTGCGCGAGTGCAGAGCGTTGAAGTCGGACACACCGTCGACGCCGAGCACGACGGCCTCGCCGTCGATGACGAATTGGCTCTCGCGGTTCTTCAGCGCGGCCTGGACGATCCAGGGGAAGCGCTTGGTCCAGTCATGGCCGTTCCTGGTGATCAGCCGCACGGCCTTGCCCTGGCGCTCGACGCGCAGGCGGTAACCGTCATATTTGATTTCGTGGATCCAGTCGGGACCGACGGGCACGGCTTTGGCCGCCGTGGGCAGGCAGAACTCGAACGTTTTCAGCATGGCCAAAAGATAGGGCTTGGCGCGGCCTTTTTGGAGTCGGACGGCCTATTTCAGTGGCTTCCGGCGCGGCTTTCCAGCCGGGTTCCTCAGCAGAGGCCGCATCACCTCGATGCTGGTGAGAGCGGGGTCGAAGCCCTTCGGTAGTACCGGCAGCTCGTCCGGCGCGGCATCGTTGCAGTCGGGGCAGGGCTCCCCGGCGGCGCCGCAGCCCAAGCCTTTGGCCCGTCCCACGGGCGATCGGGATGGTTCTCGCAAACCCAGTGGGTGCCGTCACAGCGGGCGCATGCCATGTCCGGTCCTCCGTCAGTGCGCCGTGGGCTCTTCCTCGATCTCCTGGCCGTGCAGATGGTCGAGCACGTCGCCGAGGTCACGCATGTCCAGCATCTTGCCGCACACCGGGCAGCGGATGAAGTGCTCGCCCTCGTTTTGCGGCGCAGGGCCTTGCGTCTTGCCCTCCCGGAACATCAAGCGGCGCCCTGTAGCGGCAGTGCGAGCTGCACGTCGAAGCGCCTGGTTGCGTTGGCACTGATGAAGGCCTGCAGGGCGGCGGAGAGATCATCATCGCTGTCGGCCGCGCGTTGAGCCACCGCGTCGGCGACATCGGAAGTGGCGTCGCGCGACCAGCCCTCGATCGCGTTGAAGCACACGATCCGGACCGGATAGGCATACTGGCCGGAGAGGAGCCCTCGCAGCACGGTCTCAAGGTCGGTCTCCGCTTCGTCCGTCTCGCGCCAGGCGCACCCGGCGCGCGCGCCGAAGTCTTCGAGGACCAGGTAGATGTCGCGGTCGAGGCGATCGGCCAGCACCATCGAGGGCGAGGAACGCATACGCAAACTCCACAGGACTAAGCGCTAATCGTCAGAGATGACTGATCGTTCCGCGCCCGGAGTTCGCAAACTATACAGCCCTATTTGGGCGGTTGCAGTCCCGGAGATGTAAGCCACGCGGACATCTGTGAGCCCGTTTCAGCTTGGCGCGCCTGGCGAAGAAGTGCTTCGCGGGCCGTTCCCGGCGGGACCTCTTTGGCTTTCTCGCGAAGGCGCTTCGCTTCCTCCGCTAGCCTTATATCCAGCGGGGAAGATTGGATGATCCTGCGGCGCTGCGTCATGGTCCTACACCAACCAAAGACTCTGCCGCAATCAACGTACAATGATGGTTCCAGTTCCGGCGACAGGCCGCTGTGATGACCGCCTCAGCCTGTTTTCGTTTTGTGCTTACGTTGAGATAAATCAAGGAATTTGATCCGCCCCGAACACATTGCGAACGCGAACGCATCCGCCAATGGAGGCGCTTCACTCTTTCCAGTGCAGCTTTGCGCAGTTGGGGCACTGGTACACCCCGACTTCGCGACCGGACCCCGTGTCGAGAATGAAAGTTCTCAAGATTGTCGGGATGTCGCAGTTGTCGCAGTGTGGATGCTGCTCGGCTCTGGCCACTCGCTTCAGCATTGATTCGGCCTCCCCACCTTCGCATGTATACAACGCGCGTCGGATGGGTGCCTTCACGCAAGTTAAGCGCGCCCGCGATGCTCTACCGGTGCCACGGCCGCCGGCGGCCCTGGATCTCGCGGGCCTTGCTGATCTGGTCGTAGCCGATCTGGCCGTGCAGATCCTCCCATGCGGTTCGGAACCGGGCCTTGGCCTCGGTGAGGCTGCCGGCGCCACCGCGGTGCTGGTCGCGCTGGGGGACGTTGGGCAGGAAGACCGACCAGGACCAGCCGGCGGTGCCGCCGACGCCGGCGCCGCGAAAGATCCGCCCGATCGAAAGCTCGTCCCAGATCACCTCGTAATCATCAGGTGCGGTTTCGCCGCCGATCACGGTGCGGCGCATGGTGAGGTCGTCTGACATGGCTCTATTACCAAACGAGACCCGGGAAGATTTTGGGGCTCAGAGGCGACTGGTTGCGACTCAAGCAACGGAAATGCAGCGATAGAGTGGGCCATCGCGTAGCTCTACATCGATGCAACGCCCCGCCATGTCTTTTCGGATTTGCGCGAGGGAGAGCCGTGGGTGAGATGTCGCGCCAGCACTGTGAACAACGAGCTTTGCCACGATCTGTTTCAGCAAAATCGCCATGTTCACTCTGGCTGCATACCGTTCGATCTGATCGGTCGAAAGCTTTCTGATTTCTTCGGCAAGATCGAGCAGCGATAGTCTTTGCGATCCGCTCAGCCTTTCGGCGAGCGCCGGATGTGCCAAGAAGGCCAGAACGCTGGTCTCAAAATCCTTGTACGTCCAGGCCGAACGGCTGCACCCGCCATCGTCCAGGGCGCGTTCACAGACTAGAACCTGCACATTGGAGATGCGGTGGAATACAACATTACTTCCACAGTAGGCGCAGAAGCAGAGATCTCCGAAGATGCTGGCGAGATCAGTTCCTTTGCGGCCGCGGTGCGCAAGATTTTGTCGACGCGCCACCTGCGCAGCCTCAAACATCTTTTTGTCTATTACCGCGGGATAGTAGTCGGGCATCGGAGGCCCGCTTGGAATCCCCTTCTTGTGACCGGCTGCAAAGCTCTTGGGTTGATGCTCGCCGTATGTCGCGCGGTTCCTGAGCATGTAGTCGATGGTCGTGTTATCCCACTGGGAGGATTGCGTGAAGGTCGGCACCTGTTGAGCATCAAGGTACTTGGCAATTGCGTAACTGCCCATTCCACCGATCGCGAGGTCGAAAATCCGCTTCACGATCTTGGCCCGATCCGGGAGAAGCAAGAATGCCTGACGGTCTTCGCTGAGCCCCAACCAGCTGGGAGCTGCCGAAATCTTCTTGTGCTTCTTGTTATCGGACATCCATTCGCCTGCGCCACAGAGCCGCTCGCAAGCGGCCCGATTCGGCCTTTCTCGCGCAAACATTCTACCGTCGCATCCTAGCTCGATGGGGGCGGGGAGGCGGCTCACTTACGTATCACGGCCATGTGAAATAAAAGAACGTTAGTAGATTCAATTGGTTAAAGCGAACTCGCCCGGAATGGGTGCGTGATTTTTGTGCAACACCCTTCGGGATTCAATCGTTCCCAGCCTCTTTGAACGTGTTCGGATGTTGCGTGGGCTGGGACCATCGATCATGGTGACTGAGCGACGGAGGGGGGCATCCCGAGGTCGTCCCGTCTTAGGTGGTTCGCTTAAGTCCCTCGCGTTCAGCGGGTGTGTCCGAAGGCGCGAAGCGACTAAGCGGTGAATTTAAGGGACAAGGGAACCAACCTTAGGGTGTCTTCACCCAGCGGATCCGGAACCTTCCCTATGGCAAACTTGGAGGTTTAACATGAAGTTGGTTAAGAGCCTTTTGCTCGGTTCCGCGGCGGGTCTGCTCGCTGTTGGCGGAGCGCAGGCAGCCGATCTCCCCGTGAAGGCCAAAGCGGTCGAATACGTGAAGATCTGCTCCCTGTACGGTGCGGGTTTCTACTACATCCCCGGCACCGACACCTGCATCAAGCTGGGTGGTTATCTGCGCGCTGAAGTCGCGCTGAACACCAACTCGGACTACAGCGGCCAGTTCACCGGCAACAATGGCGCGCGCAACCGTCTGACGAACTACTACACCATGCGCGCTCGTGAAGATCTCAACATCGACACGCGCACCGCGACCGAGTACGGCGTCGTCCGTACCTTCTTCGACGGCGTGTTCTCCTGGACCACCGGTAACTACAACGGCACTGGCAGCGCCACCGGCGGCACCGCCTACAGCAGCACGCTGGCGCTCAATACCGCGGGTGCTTCTCCGGCACTGGTTGGTTCGGCCGTCAACGGCACCGACGGCGCGACCTCCGGCGGTTCGCTCGGCGTGTACTACGCCTTCATCCAGTTCGCTGGCTTCACCATGGGTAAGGCCGTGTCGCAGTTCGACGCGCCCTGGACCAACTATCCCGGCAACAACTACGACGGTCTCGTCGGCGGTTCCGGCACGGTCACTGGTGTCAACCAGTTCACCTACACCGCTGACTTCGGTCAGGGCGTGACGGCGTCGTTCTCGGCTGAAGATGCGACGGCCTATTACCAGGCCGGCAATCAGAACCTGTCGGGCGCATCCGTGGCTGGCATTGTTGGTGGCGCAAACGGCGTCAACGCCATCGGCGGTTCGCGTTCGCCGAACCTCGTCGCTATGGTCCGCGTCGACCAGGCTTGGGGTCTGTTCCAGGCATCAGTCGCTGCGCATGACAACCACGTTGCCTACTACGGCGCGACCGAACCCACCGGTCATCCCGATGACAAGTGGGGTTGGGCTGCTCAGCTCGCTCTGTCGATCAAGAACATCCCGACTGGTGCGGGTGACGTGATCAACATCCAGGGCGTCTACACCGATGGTGCGACCCGCTACAACTTCCAGAACCTGGCGGGCAGCAGCTACTCGATGTTCGGATCTTCCGGCATCGCCTACCAGAGCGTCGGCTTCGCCAATGCTCCCGACACCGTCTACGTCACGGGTAGCCAGCAGGAATCGATCAAGACCTGGGGCTTCCGCGGTGCCTACACCCATAACTGGGATCCATACTGGAACACCGCGATCTACGGTGCCTACGCTCAGGCGCAGTACGGTTCGCTGGGCAAGGCCGCTATCTGCGGTGTTGGCGGCACGTTCGTCACCGGCGCGGCTGTGGCTGGCGTTACCTCGTGTAACCCTGACTTCGCCATCGGCCAGGTCGGTTTGATCACCCGCTGGACCCCGGTCAAGAACCTGACGTTCTCGGCTGACCTTGCTTGGACCCATCTTGACCAGAAGTACGCCGGCGTGGTCGCCGTGGCTCCGTCCGGTGTCACTGCCAAGCCGGCTGCGGTTTACGAGCTGAAGGATCAGGACACCATCACCCTGCTCCTCCGCGCTCAGCGCAACTGGTAAGCTCGCTCTAGACGACAGAGACGGGAGCTCTTGGCAGGTAACTGCCGAGAGCTCCTCAGAGCCCTCGGCGGGAAACTGCCGAGGGCTTTGCTGTCTTCGGAAGCAAGATTGGGAATCCATGGAACGGAGCTACCGAACCTTGGCGGAGAGTGAACGGGTGCTCCGAAAGGCAGGCTGGGTTGCGGACGCCTTGGGCAAGCTGGGCGATGGCGACAAATCAAAATAGGCCACTGCGACAATCAACTTAGGAGGCCAGTACCTCTTATCGCATGCGAACGCAGAGAGAACAAATTCCCCTGCTTTTCCCCGTGTCGGGATGTCGTGTTTGGGGAATGTTCCGTATCGAGGCGTATTGAGACGTCTTTACCGACCCGGCTAGACCGCTTTGATTCCGAAGGAATTTGGCGGTTTTCGCCGGGCCGGCAAAGTTGCGGCCAGCCATTGGGGGATGGCTGGCCGCGCGCGAACCGGTCTGGGACGGGGAGGGGTGGGGATGTGACCGGGTCGCGTATCTCTTTCGTTTGTCTCTACTGATCCCTTGCGCTGGCGGTGGAGACCGCCGGCTTGGTGTCGCCGAGCGAGACCCAGACATTGGGATCGCTCTGCGACTGGCGCTTGACGAAGCGGTAGCCGGTCTCCGTCCAGGCAACGACGTTCTCGTTCTGATTGTCGAGAACGAACTCGCCCTTGTCGGTCTTCACCGTCAGCACCGCGTGTCCTTCGCCCTTCTTGTCGCGCACCACGGTGATGAGCAGGGCCTCGCGCGGCCATCCGGCATCGATTAGCATCTTGCGCTTCAACAGCACGTAGTCCTCGCAGTCGCCGTAACCGTCCGACGGCAGCGACCACTTTTCGATCACGCCCCAGTGCTCCTGGTCGGTCAAAGGCTTGACGGTCTCGTTGACCCAGCGATTGACCTTGACGAGGTCGCGCCATGCAGCCTGCGACATCACGATGTCACGCGGTTGCGTCGGTGCGCCCTGGCACTGAGCGGCATTGTCCGCACAGAACTCGACCCAGCCGATCGGCGCACGCGTGGTGTCGCCGAGGCTTGCGTAGAGCAGACGGCCTTCGCCGGCCTGCGCTGCCGCGCTCATTCCGAAGAGCATGGCGGCGAGCGCCAATCCCTTCCCCTGTCCCCTGAAATCAAACATTGCGGCCCCCGTTTCTTGTTGGGACCACATTGCGCAGGCAGCTTTTGAGTTGCCGCTAAGTCAGTCAAGTCAAGTCGAGACGAATGCAAGTAAAACACGCGGCGAATTCGATCTATACTTGAGTCAAACTTGAATAAAATTCGATATGACTGCAATTGATTCAAATTTTATGGATTAACGCGGAAACGCTGGCGGAACCGTTGTTTGCACGCTCCCGCAGCCTCCGCGTTAACCCGCGCGAGCCTCGACGCCACCCATGAAAAAGGCGGCGTCCGCATCGCGGAGGCCGCCTTCAGTACTGGAAATGCAGTGGTTTTGGTGCCTTCGCGCTTTACCGCGCGGTAACGCTCTCTTCGAGAGTTTCAATTGGCTGGGAATGCATGAACTCGAGCGCGAAGCCATCTTCGAGGTTTCGGACCACGCGGCCCTGCACCCGGCCGAGCAGAACCGTCGATTTCAGCGGGGGGCGGTTCTCCGCGGCGATGGCGGCGCCCGACAGCGAGAGGTCGATGATGCGGCAGGTCATCTTGGTGCCGTCCTCGAGCGTCAGCACCGCGATCGGATTGCGCGGCACGATACGATCGTGGCGGCGGTCTTCCGGCAAATTGAGGATGTCGCGGTTGGCGAGCCAGGTCAGCTGTGCGGCAAGCTTGTCGCGCTTTCGCGGCGTGGCACCGACCGTCATGGCGAAGCCATTGTCGATGATGCGGGTGATCTTGCCCTCGACGCGGCCGATATGGTCGAGATAGGCGACCACGCGGTCGCCGACATTGCCGATGCCGGGGGCCAGCAGCGCCAGCCCGCCCGGCGACATGTTGATCACCTGGCAGGGGAATTCACGGCGGTCCGGCAGCATGTAGCGGCCGAGCAGGTGAACCTTCACCCGCTGGAAACGCCGACGTTCCTCGGCGGCCGGAAGAAATCTTTTGTGCGCCAACGCCATTTTCACAACCCGACCCCCCGCCTGGCGGAGTCCGGGACGACCCTAAGGTGCACAGGGTTAATGCCGCGTTAGGATCGGGCGCGGCGATGACGAACAGACACAATGCGTTCGAAAAGCCACATCAGGGGCGGGCAGGCCAGCACTGTCAGCGCGCCGAGGTCGAGCGCGACCGCGGCCGTGCCGGCCGATTTGGCGAGCCGGCCCGCCACCGCCGGTCCTAGCATCATCGCGGCATAGAAGAGAGTGTAGAACACGCCCATCCCGATCGCCCTGGTTTCCGGCACGAGCACGCGGGCGGTCAGGCTCATGATCGGCCCGGCCGGATGGCCGCCGATCAGGCCGATCAGGACGAGGATCGTGATCACGGCGTCGGACCGGGTCAGCCAGGCCAGCAGCCCGGCCACCACCAGGCTGGCCACGATAGCCAGCACGAACGGCCGCTTGAAGCGATCGGCGAGATAACCGCCTGCCGGCACCGAGATCACCGACAGCCACATCACGAGGCTGATCGCCGATCCCGCCGCGGCAATGCTCCAGCCGCGCTCGGCGAGCAGCGAGGGGCCGAACGAGAAGATCATGGCGAAGCCGACATTATAGAGGCCCCAGATCGCGCCCGCGACGATCACCGCCAGAAGCGCGAGCGGATCAAGCCGCCCGGAGCCGGCCGCGCTGGCGGTTGCTCCCGGCGGTGCTTGGTAGAACGTGATCAGCACAATGCCGATCGCGGTGAGCGCGCCGGCCACGAGGAACACGGCGCCCGCGCCATAGGCCGTGCCGATCGCCGGCAGCACCAGCAGCGAGATCGCAACGCCGGCCGGCCAGGAGTTGACGAAGATCGCCATCGCGGTAGCGATCTCCTTCCCCGCAAACCAGTCGGTGCCCATCTTGGTGAGCTGCACGGTCAGCAGCACGCCGCCGGCGCCGGAGGCGAGCCGGCCCGCCATCTGCCAGCCCCAGACGTCGGTGATGGCCATGACGAGACTGCCCGCCGTCATCAGCAGCAGCGCCACGATCGTGGTGGGCTTGTCGCCAAGCGTCCGGCCAATCGCGCCGCCCGGCAGCGCCAGCACGATGCCCGGTGTGAAATAGAGTCCGATCAGGATGCCGATATCGGCGAGCCCGACGCCGAAGCTCTGCTGCAGCAGCGGCGCGACCGCGGCTACGCTCTGGAACTGGAATGCGATGGTGAGGCGAACGACGAACAGGATCGCAAGTATGCCCCAGCGATTGCGCAACGCTTCATCTCCCCAAACCCTATATCAAGCGTGCGGTGGGGAGACGCCGGAGTCAACCGGCCGTCTTCCTCGTCGCGCGCCCATAGAGAAGACATAGCAGCGCCAGCAGCACCGCGGCCGAGAGCCCGAGCGACCAGTGAATGCCGATCGCCGCACCGAACAGTCCGACCGTGATGCCGCTGAACGCCCGCATCCCGAGCCCCGCCATGTTGTAGAGGCCGACGACGCGACCGCGAATGTCGGACGGCGCGTTCAACTGCACCAGCGCCTGCGCCATGGTATTGAACGACAGCTCGAAGAAGCCTGCAAAGAACAACAGCACGATCGCGACCGGATAGATCCGCACCGAGGCGAAGCCGAGCAGCGCCACGCTCCACAGCATGGCGAGCATGATCGCGGTGCGCGGCGTGCCCTTGAGCCGCCCCCAGGATTCCAGCGCGATGCCGGCGAGCAGTGCGCCGGCGGCATCGGCCGCGAGCAGCACGCTGTAGGAGATTCCGGGATCGCCGTGGCCGAGATCGCCGGCAAAGCCTGGCATCTGGGCGTGATAGGCATTGCCGATCATGAAGGAGGTGAGGCCGGCAAGCCAAGTCATCGCCGTCAGCACCGGCTGCGTGCCGATGGCGCGGATGGTCAGCATGATGTCGGCAAGGCCGCGCACGGCGAAGCGCCGCACCGCGACACTCTTGTCCCGCACCGGCGCCCAGAACAGCCACAGCAGCATCGGCAGATAGAACAGCGTGTTGAAGATGATGCCGTGCGAGGTGCCGAGCGTCAGCATGATGATTCCGCCGACGGCAGGTCCGACCAGAATGCCGAGATAGCGCGCCATCGCATTCAGCCGCACCGCGCTCGGAAGATCAGCGGGACCGACGAGATCGTAGAGCAAAAGCTGGTTCGGCGTCTGCCACAACACGCCGGCGCAGCCATGGACCACCAGCAGCAGCATGGCGTGCCACATCTGGATGGCGTCGGTGATGAAGAAGAAACCCCATCCGGCCGAGGCAACAATGAACAGCAGCATGCCGCACTGGATGATGCGGCGCGGATCGACCCGGTCGGCCAGTCCGCCAACCGCGACCGAGAACAGCAGGAACGGCAGCCAGTGTGACAGCACCGCAAAGCCGGCCAACGCCGGCGAATGGAATTTCTGGAACACCACCCAATAGCTGATCACATGCTCGATATTGTCGGCCATCATCGCCAGCACGTAAGCGATGAACTGGAGCCGGTAGGGCACCGACCTCATCGCTGCGAACGAGCCGGACGCGACCACGGGATTTTGAGGGAGGGGGTTCAAGCGGGCACCTGGGGTGGGACTTTGGCGCCGTGCCTACACGTTCGCCGTCGAGCGCTCAAGGCACTTGGGTGTGTGGAGACCAGGGTCCCGTAGCCCGGATGAGCGAAGCGATATCCGGGAATGCTGGCCCCGCATGTCGCTTCGCTCATGCGGGTTACGAGACCGCGGCTTGGCACCAGCGCGCATCTCACATACGCTTCGCTTCAGCCCGCACCAATCAATCATAACAGACGGGCATCGAGGACACGCCATGGACCAGATCCGCGTCTGCACCCACGCAGGGCCGGGCAGCGAGCCCGTCATCCGCAGCGTGCCGTGGCCGAAGGTCGGCAAAAAGGCCGCGCTGATCAAGGTCGGCGCGTGCGGCGTCTGCGGCACCGACCTGCACATCCTGAAAGGGCACTGGCCGAAGCCGCTGCCATGGCCGTTCACGCTCGGCCACGAGCTCGGCGGAATCATCGTCGAATGCGGCGACGAATTCACCGAGGACTTCATGAGCAAGCCGCTCAAGGTCGGATCAAAAGTGATGATCCCGCCGCTGATGCCCTGCGGCAGCTGCTATTACTGCATCCATTATCCCCTGACCGCCAACAAATGCCTGACGCCGGTCTATTACGGCCGCTATCTCGGCTTCGACAAGGCGCCTCACATGTGGGGGGGCTGGGCCGAATATGTCTATGTCGATCTCGACATGCTGCCGGGCACCAAGATCTACAAATTGCCTGACGACATGTCGCTGCGGTTGGGTGCGCTGTCGGAGCCGCTGACGTCCTGCATCCGCGCCTTCAATCGCGCCAGCCGCGCCGGCGGTTTTTCCTGGGGCGACACTGTGGTGATCCAGGGCTCGGGCCCGATCGGCATTCTCGCGGTCGCCGCCGCGCAGGAGATGGGAGCAGGGCGCGTGATCTGCGTCGGGGCGCCGGAGGAGCCGCGGCTCAAGCTCGCGCGCGAGTTCGGCGCCGAGGCGACGGTGAACATCGAGGAGATCAAATCGCCCGAGGCACGCATCGCGCGCGTGCGCGACATCGTCGGCGGCTTCGGCGCCGATCTGGTGATGGATTGCTCGGGCCATCCCTCCGCCGGCCCCGAAGGCATCGAGATGCTGCGCGACGGTGGCACTTATGTCGAGATGGGCCAGTTCACCGACGCCGGCTCGATCGAGACTTCATGGCACCGCATTTGCACCAAGGATATCAACGTGCTGGGCTCCTGGGGTTTTACCGCCAACGATCTGCCGCTCGGCGTCGACATGCTCCATCGCACGGCGGGCAAATATCCCTGGCTGAAGATGCAGACAATCTATCCGTTCACGGAAGAAGGCGTCGCACAGGCGGTCAGGGATGCCATGGCGATGAAGACGGTGAAGTCGACCATCGTGCCGTGGCCGGAACTGGTGGAATAACCGATGTCGTCCATCCCCGGAGATCTCGCAGCGTTCCTGGTCGAAGCCAAGCGCCATACCTATGCGGGGATGGACGACGACGCCACCGCCGCTCCGCTGCTCAGAGGCTCAAAGCAGCTCGAGCATCGTGCGGCACCCTATGCCTATCGCGATATCTATTTCGGGATGGGGTTTTTCGTTGGCCAAGAAACCGTGTCCCGGGATGACCGCGTCGTTTGGTCGATGAGCTACAGCGGTGGCGTCCGTGCGGAGATCACGGATCGAGACATCTTCCTCGCAATCTACAAATTCCTGCGCCAGGCGTTGCTGGATGTCAGCGTCGAGTATCCGTTTCGGGGCCCGCATCTGTTCGAGCAGGCAGGCATGATTTATCGAAACGAGGTCGAGGGCGCGCTCGATCGTTTCCACGGTGTCGAGACGATTGCGCGGCAGGATGGCGTGCCGCTCTATGCGGTCCGTTACAGTGGCGGTTTGTTGCGATAAAGTCTGGCGAGCCCTGTAGCCCCGGACGGAGCGCAGCGTAATCCGGGATTCTCGCCTGGGGCTCCCCGTATTCCGCTACGCTCCATACGGGCTACGGGCCGGCGTTTTGAATGAAGGACGAGATGACAACCGAACCGATCCAACGCACCCGCTCGCCCTTCCGCGCCATCCGTGCGATCGACTACACCGTCATTTTCGCGCGCGACATGGTGGCGATGCGGCGCTTCTACCAGGAGGTTCTCGCATTTCCGCTGCTGCGGGAGCTGTCGCCGGACTGGATCGAGTACGGCTTGGGCCCCAACACGCTGGCTCTTGCAAGGCCAAGCCGGACCGCGGCTGACGCGCCGACGCCGGCAGGCAGTGCCTCGCTGCAACTGGCCTTCAAGGTGTCCGCGGCCGAAGTCGATGCGTGTGCCGACGAACTCGCACGCCACGGCGTGGCGCTGCTGTCACCGCCGACGAACCAGTCGTTCGGGCATCGGACGCTGTTCTTCCGCGACCCCGACGGTAATCTTTTGGAGATCTATGCGGAGATCTGAACCGGGCAGCGGCGGGCCCGTACACGAAAAGTTCCATCGAAAATCCGCGAGTTATTCAAGCCGGGGTGAAACTTAGGCCCAGGTTACGGCTTTCAGTTCACGGGAGAGTTCATCGTGAAGCAGAACCTGAAGCCCCTGACCTACATCGCGGCCGCCATCTACTTCCTGGTGGATGCGGTCTTCATGGCCGTGGCGAGGCCAATCTCGCGCTGGATCGGGCGGCATCTCCAATTGAAGCGATTGCGGGGCTGGATCAGATCGCTGTCGCCTTATTGCTCGCTCGCCTTGTTTTCGGTACCCGTCATTATCCTGGAGCCGGTCAAGCCCGTGGCAGCCTATCTCGCGGCGACCGGGCAAATCGTGATGGGGGCCGTGACTTTTCTTGTCGGCGAACTGCTTAAGCTGGTGCTGGTCGAGCGCCTGTTCCATCTCACGCGCGACAAGCTGATGCGGATTCCGGCCTTCGCCTGGGCCTATGGGAAGTACTCCGAGGTGAAGGCGTGGCTGCAGGCAACCGACGCCTGGCGCGCCATCCGCGCACTGAGCCGCGCGGCCAGGGACACTCTTGTGCGGGCAAGAGCTAGACTGGTCGGCGGCTTCAGCAGCCTGGTGACCTCCAGGGATTAAGGCTGCAGGCATAGAGCTGCGCTGGGCGAGTTGCCATCTATGCGAGCTTGCGGTCCGCGGCGGTGGCCTTGTCGCCCGTGTTCGGCGTGCCGGTCGGCTCGATGAGCAGGAGATGAACTTCCTCGCGCGCGACCGGGCGATGCTCGACACCTTTGGGCACGACATAGAGTTCGCCCGGACCAAGCGTCACCGTGCGATCCCGTAATTCGATCTCCAAACTGCCTTTCAGGACGAGAAAGAAATCGTCGGTGTCGTCATGCTTGTGCCAGGTGAATTCTCCCTTCACTTTCACCACCATCACGTCGCAATCGTTGAAGGTCGTGATCGTGCGTGGGGACCAGAAATCCCCAAATGTCGCGAGCTTGTCGGCAAGCGAGATTCCGTCGGCCATGTGTTCTCCCGTTCTTCCGTGCGGCACAATTTGGGTCGAGCGATGCCAGCAGCTATTTGACATATCCCGACGATATGGCCTGCGCCCATTTCGGGTGGTCGTTGGCGAGGGCACGGGACGATGCGGCGTCCCAATCGTATTCGAGGGCCAAGAGTTCGGCCTGCCAGCCCCTTTGTCGCTTCGTGAGGATTGCATATCGCGCGTGCGGCGAGCGGTATTCCAGGTTTGCGGCAACGGGAATGTCTGCGAAGACCGGGCAACCAACGCTCCCTGGATTGAGAACCAGACAGTCATGAGGTCCGTGAACGACGGCCTGGCGGTGGCTATGACCACACAGCACCACACGCGCCGTCGGCTCACTCGCGAGGCGCATTGCCAGCACGTCGCCGCGTGCCGGTACGAAGCGGCCGTCGTCGAGCGTTTCTTCCAGCAGGCATGTCGTATCGTTCTCGGGCGTGCCGTGGCAGGCCAGGATCCCATCGTCCAGCCGTATTTGGGAAGGCAGGCTGTGGAGTGCGAGACGTTGCTCCGCAGTCAATGCGTTGCGCGCAAACAGACCCGCCGACGAGAGCTTGTCGTCCGGAAACTCCTCAATCCAGCGATCATGGTTTCCGCGTACGGTCGGCAACGACAGCGCCTCGAGCGCTTCGAAAGTCTCTTTCGGCCACAACGGGCTGGTGACGCAATCGCCAAGGTTGACCGTACGATCGACGCCACGCGCCTTGATGTCGGCCAGCACCGCCTCGAGCGCGGCAAGGTTGCCGTGGATATCGGAAATGACTGCCAATCGCATCGTCGTGCTCCCTAGTCCAATCGGCCTGAGCTTAGCCCTGTTGTGCGTCTCCGGCAGCTTCAACCGCGCATAATTTAAGCGAGGTGGCCGTGAAAATCTGCAGCCTCGCCCCAAAATCCCGCTATATGCAGTAAAATGCCCCGAAAACGCTGGATGTAGTGGGTCGAGCTGGCCAGTAAGCTTCTTCTCGGCATCACCAAAGCCATGCGTCATAGGCATGGTGATTTGCCCGCACTTGGCGTAAAGAGCGTCCAAATCAGATCACCACGCGTGCGGCTGGACCATTTGCCGCCTACGCAGCTTCAGGTCGCGCGGCTCGACGTTCCGCGCCTGGACCAACCAAGGTTTATCCCGTGTCTTTTCCGACCATGAGTGCGCCGCTCGCCCGAGCTTTGGCCGAGCGCAATTACGACCGTCCGACCCCCGTTCAGCTCGCCGTACTCACGGACGAGGCCGCTGACCGCGATCTCTTGGTTTCGGCACAGACCGGCTCCGGCAAGACCCTGGCCTATGGGCTCGCCATGGCCAAGGACCTGTTGGGCGACGCCGAGCGGTTCGAGCGGGCGGGTGCACCGCTTGCCCTGATCGTGGCGCCGACCCGCGAGCTTGCCTTGCAGGTCCATCGCGAGCTGGCCTGGCTGTACGAGCATGCGAGCGGGCGCGTCGTTTCCTGCGTCGGCGGCATGGACCCCAGGCGCGAGCAGCGCGAGCTTGCGGCCGGCGCTCATATCGTCGTCGGCACGCCCGGCCGGTTGTGCGATCATTTGCGCCGCGGCCGTCTCGACATCTCGGAATTGAAGGTAGTCGTGCTCGACGAGGCCGACGAGATGCTCAATCTCGGCTTTCGCGAGGACATGGAGTTCATCCTCAAGACCACGCCGGACACGCGCCGCACCCTGATGTTCTCGGCGACGTTCCCGCGCGGCATCGTCGCGCTGGCCAAGCAGTATCAGCAGCGGGCGTTCCGGATCGAGGTCGCCGGCGACGAAGGCGGTCACGCCGATATCGAGTACCGCGCGATCCGGATCGCGCCCGGTGATGCCGAGCACGCCGTCGTCAACGTGTTGCGCTTCTACGAGGCGCCGAGCGCGCTGGTATTCTGCAGCACGCGCGACGGCGTCCGGCACTTGCAGGCGGCACTGCTGGAGCGCGGCTTCTCCGTGGTCGCTTTGTCAGGCGAATTGACGCAGAACGAGCGAACCACGGCGCTGCAGTCGCTGCGCGACGGACGCTCGCGCGTCTGCGTGGCGACCGACGTCGCCGCCCGGGGCATCGATCTGCCGAGCCTCGATCTCGTCATTCATGCCGACCTGCCCAACGACGCCGAGGTCATGCAGCATCGCTCCGGCCGCACCGGCCGCGCGGGCCGCAAGGGGACGAGCGTCATGCTGGTGCCGCCCGTGCGGCGGCGGCGTGCGGAAATGCTGCTGAACGTCTCGGGCATCGACGCGGTCTGGGGGACGGCGCCGCAGCCGGATGAGATCCGCAAGCTCGATCACGAGCGCATGAAGGACGTGCTGTTCACGGAGGAGACCACCGCCGACGATCTGGCGCTGGCGCAGGCGCTATTGGCCGAGCGGTCGGCCGAGGAGATCGCCGCGTCACTCGCACGGCTCTATCGCGCGCGGCTGCCGTCGCCCGAAGACATTATGGATCCCGGCGAGCGGAGCAGTCGGCCGCGCGAGGATCGCGGCCGCAATGATACGCGCGCACCGCGCGACGATATCCGCGCATCGCGTGGCGATGATCGGCCCGAAAGGGCGCGGCCCAAAGCGGGAAAATCGTCGTCGAAACATGGCATGGCGGATGGCAGCGTCTGGTTCCGGGCCAACATCGGACGAAAAAAGAATGCGGAAGCGCGCTGGCTGTTGCCGATGATCTGCCGTCGTGGCGGCATCGACAAGAACGACATCGGCGCGATCAAGATCATGGACACCACGACCGAGTTCGAAATTTCCGAGCGGGTCGCGGAATCCTTCGCCGTGAAGATCAAGCGTCCGGACAAGGAAGACAATATCCGTCTCGAGCCGATGGCGGATGCGCCGCAACGGCAGGCGGCATCGGAAGAGCGGCCCCACGCGCCGCGGCGCGAGAGTGGCGACAGCGATCATCGTGAACGCCAGGGCGAACGCGCGCGCGAGCCGAACGGGTTCAAACCGCAAGGCAAGCCACACGGCAAGATACACGGCAAACCGCACGAAAAGCCGTACGCCGAGCGCACGCCGAAATTCGACGATGCTCCTTCCTTCGCAAAGAAGAAAAAGCACAAGAACAAGCCGGGCCACGCTGAGCCCTCGGTCACGTCGTGGTCTGAGAAGGGCGCCGCCGGGAAGAAGCCGAAGACTAAAAAGAAGCATCGCGCCTGACGGCAGCCTACCGGCGTCGACGGGGAGGGGCGTTACGTCGCAGCGAGGTCGCGCAGCATGTAGGTCGCGCTGTCGCTGTAGGACGCGAGTTTCGCCCGCAGCTCCGCATCCGCGGTGACCGGCCGAAAGCCGAGACGCTGCCACAGCGGCCGCGTGGCGTAGACCGACACCAATGCGAGCGTCGCGATTCCTGATGTGCGCGCGAGCTGTTCGATCGCGATGACATAGTCGCGCGCGACGCCGCCGCGAAAGTCGGGCAGCACCGCGACGTCGTGCAAATAGAGGCAATCCGCATCGCCGGGCAATTGCTCGAGGAAGCCGTCGAGCGGCGGAATCCGGTGCTGCATCCAGGGATGCGCCAGACCGTAGCCGACGATCCCGTCGTCCGCGACGATCACGCGGCAGCCATAGGGATAGAGCCGCATCTTTTCCGCAAGCACCTCGGGGCGTTCAGGCAGATCGGGATGGATTTGCGCTGCGATCTTGCTGATCGCCGGCAGATCGGAGGCGCGGGCGGGACGCCAATGCGGCTTGCTCATGTCGATCCGTCGTCCATCTCCATCATCCCAGTTTATTCCGATGCGACGAGGCTTGCAGCGAAAAATATCTTTGCCGCGATCTCAGGAATACGACGGCTCGCGCGGCGTCCTACCCATGCAAGCCCATTGCCTGACAGGAGAGACCATGACGTCATCGATCCGCCTCGCGCTCACGCTCGCAATATCGCTGGCGCTGCTTCCCGCTGCCTTCGCGGCACCGCCGACCAAGACCGGCAAGACCGACAAAGGGAACGTGCTTACCGACGCCAAGGGCATGTCGCTCTATACTTTCGACAAGGATGCTGACAGCAAGTCGGCCTGCAATGGTCCGTGTGCGACCAACTGGCCGGTGCTGAAGGCCGAGGCGAGCGATGCCGCCGCCGACGGCTACACCGTCATCACGCGCGACGATGGCTCGAAGCAGTGGGCCTACAAGGGCAAGCCGCTCTACACCTTTGCCAAGGACACCAAGCCCGGCGACGTCACCGGCGACGGCTTTCTGAACGGCGCCTGGCATCTGGCGATGCCGTGAGCGCGGTGCACTGCTAGCGCAGCCCCTCATAGACCATCAGCCCGCGTGCGATCTGCAGCTTGCGGATCGCGCGCGGCAGCAGTTTTTCCGGCTGGTGCAGATAGCGCCAGGAGGTGAGGGCGAACGGGCCCAGCGCGCCGCATTCGTCGTCGAACGGCGCGAGCACGCCCGTCACGCTCACCGGTGTATGCGGGCGGGCGTTGAACGGCAGCAGCAGCAGCTCGAGATACGCCTTGCTGCCGTCCTCGCGCGCGGCGGTGACGCCGGCGATTGCCCCGAGGCTCTCATCGGCGACGATGGTCGTGATCTCCTCGATCTCGCGGCGGCTAGCCTCGTTGAACAGCGCCGCAAAGCTCGCATCCTTGAGGTCGCGCCCTGCGAGGGCACAGACGCGCGTGCCGGCGACGCGGAACGGAAAGCCGAGATGGGGCTCGCAGGACAGCACGAAGATGTCACCGAGCAGGCCGCGCACGGCGGCCGGATCGATATCGGCCCGGTCAGGGGCCCGCGCGGTGCCCCGCTTGGTGTCCCAATATGCGAAGAACTCGCGGCTCGACGGATGTTTCATGGCTGAACGCTTACCCCGGGGCGCAACCTCGCGGGACAAACCTGTCCCGCTTCAGTGCAGCCGCGATCCCTGTGTTGTTGTGCAGGAGGGGCTTTGCAGCGTCCATGCCGCAGCGGCATTTTCGGTGCTCCTGGCGCTGCCTTTGCGTCGTTAACGTTAAATTAACTATGCGCTTTCCGTGCACCGCCCCGCTGCTATGGTGATCGCGGTCGCAAGCCTCGCCGCTTTTCTCCAGGTTCTCGGCGAGGCCTGTACACAGGCGTCAAACAGTTTGGTCACCGGCCGCGGGGAGGGGTGGGGATACTCCCGTCTCTCTGGGTACCGGAAGTCCGACACGGATAGGCAGGGCTTTCCCAGGGCCCTGCCTTTTCCTTTTGTGCACTTGCGCAGCGCGGGCAAAGGCGACTATCTCCAAGGCTTGTCGTGAAGCCTGTCGCTCCGATCGCGCCTGAAAGCGAAGCCGCCCTTGGAATTCCCGCCAAATTCTCCGCCGCAAGATCCTTCGTCGCAAGATGCTTCGCTGGGGGTGCCGGCCGTCGTTGAGGAGGCTCCGCGCGAGCCGATCCTGACGCTGCCGTTCGCGCTGACCGCCTATATCCTCCTGCTCGCGGTGATCCATCTGCGGGTGCTGCTGCCGCCGGAGCTCGAGAACTGGACCATCGACGTCTTCGGCTTCATCCCCAAGCGCTACGATTCCTCGCTGCTCAATCTGGAGATCCCCGGCGGAGCCGGCGCCAAGGTCTGGACCTTCGTCACCTATTCGCTTCTGCATGCCAATCTCACCCATCTCGGCTTCAACGTGCTGTGGCTGTTGCCGTTCGGCAGCGCGCTGGCGCGGCGCTTTGGCGCCATCAGGTTCTTCCTGTTCCTCGCGGTGACGGCGGCGGCCGGCGCGCTCGCCCATCTCGTCACCCATGAGCACGCGGTGGCGCCGATGATCGGCGCCTCGGCCTCGGTGTCCGGCGCGATGGCGGCGGCGATCCGCTTCGCCTTCGTTCGCGGCAGCTTCCTGTCGTTCAGCCGATCGGATGCCGATACCGCCGCAAGAGTTCCGGCGTTGCCGCTGTCGCGCGCGTTGCGCGACGGGCGGGTGCTCGGTTTTCTTGCGGTGTGGTTCGGCGTCAACATCGTCTTCGGCGTCGGCGCGATTGGCGTCGACAGCGAGACCACGAGCGTCGCCTGGCAGGCGCATATCGGCGGCTTCCTTGCCGGCCTGTTGCTGTTCGCGCTGTTCGATCCGGTGCCGCGCGTGCGAAGTGATGCTGCGGATGCGTCATCACGGGACATTTCAGACCGCATTTGAAGCGGCGCTTGCGGCGCCGCCCGAATTCATCCATCATTCCCGAGAAGAATGTTCCGAAGCGACAGGCCGCTAGCGGCGATGCTTCGCAAAGCGCCTGAACGTGAAACCGGCGCTGAAACTGTTAGTTGAAGACTCGAAGAACAAGTCCGGACCGCGAACAGCGGACGGTTGCGATTCAGGGAGGCGACAATGACGGTACGTTCGATTCTCAACACCAAGGGCCACCAGATCATGAGCGTCGAGCCCGACGCCAAGCTGGCTGCCGCGGTCAAACTGCTCGCCGACAAGAAGATCGGCGCGGTGCTGGTGATGAACCAGAGCCGGCTGGAAGGCATCCTGTCGGAGCGCGACATCGTCCGGGTGATCGGCGAGCGCGGCGCCGGCGCGCTGGAGGAGCCGGTCTCGCAGGTCATGACCCGCAAGGTGGTCACCTGCAAGGAGACCGACACGGTCGCCGAACTCATGGAGATGATGACCACCGGCAAGTTCCGCCATCTGCCCGTGGTCGACAACGGCAAGGTGGTCGGCCTGATCTCGATCGGCGACATCGTCAAGCGTCGGGTGCAGGAATACGAGGCCGAGCAGGAAGCTCTGCGCGACTACATCAAGACTGCCTGATCAGTAGACCGCCTGATCAGGCCTGCTGGTCGGCTTTGGGCGCGGCGCCCTCGGGCGCGGGCGCCAGTTCGTGGATTGCCTCCTGGATGGACTCCAGCGCACGCTCGGCTGCGCGGGTGCCCAGCGCGATGAGGTCTTCGGAGCGGTGGAAATCGAACCAGCCGAATTGGCCGATCCGCGGTGTGATCAGCATGTCGGGCGGATCGCCGGCGAGGCGGGCCCGGGTGATACGGTCCTGCATGATGTTGAAAGCGTCGACCATCACCGAGGAGAGGCCGGGCCGGGCGCTGCCGCCGCCGAAGAACTCGCGCTTCACCGTCTTCTCAGGCGAGAAGAATCTCGGGAAGCGCCGCTTTGACGCCGGCTCTTCGGTCGCGGGGATCACCGGTTCAGGCATCGCGCCGTGCGAATAGACCGTCGTCGAATAGGTGAAGATGTCGCTGGAAAGATTTGCGGCGATGACGATTTCCGCGCCGAGCGCGCGGGCGGCCGAGACCGGCACCGGGTTCACCAATGCGCCGTCGACCAGCCAGCGATCGCCGATCAGGACCGGAGAGAAGATGCCGGGCAGCGCGTAGGAGGCGCGCATCGCGTCGACTACGCGGCCGCGCGTCAGCCAGATCTCGTGGCCGGTGCGGACCTCGGTCGCGACGGCGGCGAACTTGACCGGGAGATCCTCGATCTGGCTCTGGCCGCAGGCAGCCTCGAGCCGGGTCGCCAGCTTCTCGCCGCCGATCAGGCCGGAGCCGTTGAGGCGGATGTCGAGATAGCCGAGGATGTTGCGCATGCCTTGCAGGCTGCGGCCCCATTCTTCCAGCGTATCGAGCCGGCCGGCTGCATAGAGGCCGCCGACCACTGCGCCGATCGAGGTGCCGACCACGACGTCAGGCACGATTCCGTTGGCGAGCAGGGTCCTGATAATGCCGATATGAGCGAAGCCGCGCGCCGCGCCGCCGCCGAGGGCAAGGCCGATGACCGGCCGGCGGATGCTGCCCAAGCCGACTTTCTCGCCGACCTTATCGCTGTTCGAACCCCGACCCTTCAATATGTCCAGCACCGAAACTCTCCTACGCCGGGACCCGCCATCAGACTAGGCACCGCACTCGCGCTCCGCCAGAACCGGGCCGAAGCATGGTTTATGCCGGTTTGGGAAGCGCGCGGGGCAGGAGTATGGCGAGGGACGGGTGCCCCTGGGGTAATCACGCAGGCGTCAGCCGGGTTCCAAAGAACCGTATTGGCCGTATTTCTCGGGGATCCAGAGGCTTGAATTTGCCGCGTTTTCGGTGAAAAGCAGGTGGCATGACTCTCGGGGGTGACGGCATCATCGGATGGCGGCGCAGCACATCGCTGCTGCCGGTGCTGGTCCTTGCTGCCTGCCTCTATACTCTTGGCCAAAATGCTGCGCAGGCGCAGCTTTTCTCCGATCGTCCGCCGCCGGTGCCGCCCGCTTCGGTGCCCGATCCCGGCGGTGCCGTCAGTCTGGCGCCGCCCTCCGGCCCGGGTGCCGGACCGCCGAGCCTGCCGCCGACCCTGTTGCAGCCGACCACGCCCAGCATGCCGCCGCCCGCGGTCACGACTGTGCCATCCGCCCCGCCGCTCAACGCGGCGGTGCCCGGACAGGGCGTGCTGTCGCTGACCGCGAAATACGGCAAGGACACCCCGCCGATCACCAGCGGCCTGGTCTGGCGCGTGTTTGCCGATCGTCCCGACGAGAACGGCACCTTCAAGCTGATTCGCGAAGATCGTAATGCCACGCCAAACATCGTGTTGCCGCCCGGCAATTACGTCGTGCATGTCGCCTTTGGCCTCGTCAGCGCGGTGCGCACCGTCAGCCTGAAAGCCGAGACCGATCGCGAGTCCTTCGTGCTGCCCGCCGGCGGCTTGCGCATCGAGGGCCGCGTCGGCACCAGTCGCATTCCGCAGAACCAGATCTCGTTCGCGATCTACAAGGGGAGCCAGTTCGAATCCGGCGAACGCGCCTCCCTGGTGCCGAACGTCGCCGCCGGCGACGTCGTGCTGCTGCCGGAGGGCACCTACTACATCATCTCGAATTACGGCGACGCCAATTCGGTGGTGCGCTCGGACATCCGCGTCCAGGCCAGCAAGCTCACCGACGTCACCATCACCCACCGCGCTGCCGTCATCACGCTCAAGCTCGTCAGCGACAGGGGCGGCGAGGCGCTCGCCAACACCGCCTGGTCGGTACTGACCCCGGGCGGCGACGTCATCAAGGAATCGATCGGCGCCTTTCCCCGCGTCGTGCTCTCCGAAGGCGAATACCGCGCCATCGCCAAGAACGAGGGCAAGGTCTACGAGCGCGGCTTCAATGTCGTCAACGGCGTCGACGGCGAAGTCGAGGTCGTCGCGCGGTAGTGCTTGAGCGGTGATGCCGCATGCGGCCCGACGCTGGTCTTCGTGCCTGGTGAACACTTCTCATTCAGCGCATGGATTCCCATATCTTATTACCGCCAGTCCCGTGTGCGAAAGCAGATGCTTTCCGCTGCTCCGCTTGCTGTTGCGATTGTTGGCGTTTCGATTTGAACAGCTCTGGCAGCGCTACCAAGCAGGACCGATCAACACCGGCACCGCCGGCTTATTCCAGCGGCGCCGCGACTTCCTCACAGCCGGTGCAAGATACCTATTTCCGATAATCAATTTTATTCGCTTTCCATCCTGCCGCGTTATATGTCGGACATCACTCCAACGGGGGAGGCCGGAGCAGGCTCGTGCGTCTGCGAGACCGGCAAGGAGCAGGGGACCAAGCTCGTCGGCATGTTCGAAGTGATCCTCACCAGGCGTAAGCGGTTCGGCTGGCGGTGGCAGGTGTGCGACCAATCCGGCAAGAAATTTGCCGATGGCTTCGAGCGCACTCGGCCGTCCGCCAAATATCATGGCGAGCGCGCATTGTTCTTTCTGTTGTCGCAGGCCCATCTGCGCAACCGCTTGGCGACGTCCAGCGAGGACTAGTCGGGACTGCGCGTGCAGTCCGATAAGTCCCGTAGCCCGGGTGAGCGAAGCGATACCCAGGACAGCTCGTGGTCGGAATCCCGGATGTCGCTTCGCTCATCCGGGCTACAAGACCTTGCGTTGCCCGACGGGCAAAACACCCAAATTGTCGGTCAACGCGAGCCGCGAAAATATTCCGCTTTACCGAATTTCGGAAAGGACGTATGTGTCGCCGCAACCCGGCCCAAGGAAGAGGGGCGTATCGCGATCGTCACGAACGCGGGCCGGACGGCGGTGGACGTTAGTCACATCGGCGCGATCGGCTTCGCAGGGCGGGCAACCGTGAGCGAAGGCCTCGCGCACACGACCGGTGTGATCGGCGTACGGCAAAATCGTGTGGTCCTGACGCCCGGGGTCTGTGCGTCAAGCGTTGCGGTGATGTGGGTTGCCCAACCGGGCGCACGCGTCAGCCATCCGTAAGGCGACGGGGGCAATAGTGCATCGCTCCCCGGGGAGAGCACGACATAAGCCGTAAAGCCACTGCGCAGGGAAGGCCGGTTGTTTTGGCTTCACCTGTATGCCGCTGTGCAATCTTTGTTACGACAATCTCGCACAGTGGACCGCGGGTGCCAGCCGGCACCCGGTCTTCCCTGCGCCCTCTTTCAATCGAGGGTCAGACGACCAAGCAAAGCTCGGGCGAACAAGCCGCGAGGATGCGAAGGTGCGTCTGCGATCCGGAATGCGAATGGAAGTGCGACGCTTCCACCCACAGACTCCGTCATTGCGAGCGCAGCGAACCAATCCAGAGTCTTTCCGCGTGGGCAGTCCGGATTGCTTCGCTGCGCTCGCAATGACGAGGATGATGGGAGTATACGCCGCCGACATCGCAAAGCTGCTCGCCGATTTCGGCGAGCGAGATTCACGGACGGCGTAACTCGGACGGATAGCAGTCGTAGACCAGCGCCTTGAAGGCCGGCGTGATGCGGCTGCGCTCGTTCTGGGTCTGCTGCATCAGCAGGTAGACCATGTCGAGCTTGGGATCGACGCCGAAATAGGTGCCGCTGCCACTGTCCCATTTCAACTCGCCGAGTGAGCCCGGCGGCGGCGGTTTGGTGTTGCCGGGATCGGTCCGCACCGCGAGGCCATAGCCATAGCCGAAGCCGTCGCCCGGAAAATAGAAGTAATCGCGTCCGACGCCCGAGCCCGGCCCGACGTGATCGGTCGTCATGGCCTTGAAGGCAGCGGGGCTCAGATAGCGCTTGCCGTCGAACTCGCCGCCATTGAGCAGCATCTGCGCGAATCGCTGGTAGTCGGTGATGGTCGAGAGCAGCCCGCCGCCGCCGGACTGCCATTCGGGGTGATCGAGGCGCTCGCGCTCGGCGGCGAGCAGGATGTTGTCGTTCGGCAGCGGCCGCGCCATCCGCGCAAGCTCGTCCTCGGTCGCCAGCGCGAACTTGGTGCTGCTCATGCCGAGCGGATCGAAGATGCGCTGCTTGAGGAATTCGTACAGCGTCTGGCCCGAGATGATCTCGATGACGCTGCCGAGGACGTCAGTGGAATGACCGTAGCGCCACAGCGTTCCCGGCTGCCGGGCCAGCGGCAGCCTTGCGATCCGTTGGGCGAATTCCCTGTTGTTGAATTGACCTTCGAAGATATTGGCGGCCTTGTAGGCCTGCTCCACCCATTTGCCGCCGATGTAGTCGTAGCTGATGCCCGAGGTGTGCCGCAGGAGATCCTCGATGTTGACGGGACGGACCGGGGCCACGAGATCCAGGTGCAACGTGCCGTCGGGATTGGTGACCTCGAGGCCCACCTTGGTGTCGGCGAAGAGGGGAACGTATTTCGACACGGGGTCGGTGAGCGCGAGCTTGCCCTCGTCGATCAGCATCATCGCGCCAAGGCAGGTGATCGGCTTGGTCATCGAGTGGATGGCGAAGATCGTATCGGGCGTCATCGCGAGACCGGTCCTGGTGTCGCGCACGCCAATAGTCTTCAGATAGACCGGCTTGCCGTGCTGCTGGACCAGCACCACGGCGCCGGGCAGCCGGCCATTCGTCACCTCGTTGTCGAAATACGCTGTGATACGGTCGAGCCCGTCGGACGACGGCGCGGGGACGTCGGCGGCGCGGCTTCGCGCCATCGTGCCGGCCAGCAGCGCGGCTCCGACCAGAAATTCACGACGCTTCATCCGGGCTTCCTCCCTCGCCGGGATCAAAGCCGCAAGACGTCGAAGGCGTCAACACGCCTTCGATTAAAATCGCGTCACGATTTCAGAAAGGACCGGTCGCGGACGGTCTCCGCTCGGCCTGGTCGGCTTGCCGATATGGACGAAGCCCGCGAGCTTCTCGTCCGGCTTGAGGCCGAGGCCATCCAGCACGTCGCGATCGAACGCGAACCAGCCGGTCAGCCAGCAGGCGCCGTAGCCGAGCGCCGCCGCGGCCGTGACGATGTTCATAACGCTGGCCCCGGCCGACAATTCCTGCTCGAAGGCCGGCACCTTCGGATGCGGCTTCGTGAAGCTGACGATGCCGATCACCAGCGGCGCATCCATGAGGCGTTTGCGCTCGGTCTCGACATCGGCCGCCGCCGCGCCGGGATTCTTCCGGGCGAACACCTTTGCGATCACCTCGCCGGCGCGCTGGCGCGCATCGCCCTCGAAGATGATGAAGCGCCAGGGCGCGAGCTTGCCATGGTCGGGCACGCGCGCGCCGATGGTGAGGATGGTCTCGAGCTCGGCGGGGGAGGGGCCGGGTCCGGACATCTCGCGCGGCTTGACCGAGCGGCGGGTCTTCAGGAGTTCGATGGCGTCGGGCACTGCGGTTTCCTCTTCGGCTGGTCGTCGGGCGTGCAATCCCCACATAGGAATGCACGCCCGCAACCGAAAGCGAGTTTAGACC
Source organism: Bradyrhizobium sp. WU425 (assembly GCF_021052305.1). Classification (NCBI taxonomy): domain Bacteria; kingdom Pseudomonadati; phylum Pseudomonadota; class Alphaproteobacteria; order Hyphomicrobiales; family Nitrobacteraceae; genus Bradyrhizobium; species Bradyrhizobium sp. WU425. The sequence continues at coordinate 3,403,015 of NZ_CP088089.1, forward strand.
GATTTCAGATGTCAGGCCGCGCTGCGCGCTCGCTTCACATCCGGCGGGGTCGCTTCGTCGACGAGGGCGGCGATGGCTTCCACCGTCGTCGTCACTTGCTGCCCGTCGCTGCCGAGCCGGCGGATCGAGACCGACTGCGTCTCCGCCTCTTTCTTGCCGACCACGAGCAGTGCCGGAATCTTGGCGAGCGAATGCTCGCGGACCTTGTAGTTGATCTTTTCGTTGCGCAGGTCGATCTCGGCTCGAAGTCCCGCACGCCGGACCTGCTCCAGCACCTGCTTGGCATACTCGTCGGCTTCCGACGTGATGGTGGTGACCACCACCTGCACCGGCGACAGCCAGAGCGGGAAGTTGCCGGCATAGTGCTCGATCAGGATGCCGATGAAGCGCTCCATCGAACCGCAGATCGCGCGGTGCACCATGACCGGCGGCTTCTTGCCGCTGTCGTGGTCGATGTAGAACGCACCGAACCGTTCCGGCAGGTTGAAGTCGACCTGCGTGGTGCCGCACTGCCAGTCGCGGCCAATGGCGTCGCGCAGCACATATTCGAACTTCGGTCCGTAGAAGGCGCCTTCGCCCGGATTGATCTCGGTCTTGATGTGATTGTTCTGCGACTGGATCTCGCGCAGCACCGTCGCCATCACGCGCTCGGCGTGATCCCACATCGCGTCGGTGCCGACGCGTTTCTCCGGCCGGGTCGACAGCTTCACAGTGAGATCGCCGGTGAAGCCGAAATCGGCATAGGTCGACAGGATCAGCTCGTTGATCTTCAGGCACTCGTCGGCGAGCTGATCCTCCATGCAGAAGATGTGCGCGTCATCCTGGGTGAAGCCGCGCACGCGCATCAATCCGTGCATCGCGCCGGACGGCTCGTAGCGGTGCACCACGCCGAACTCGGCGAGCCGCAGCGGCAGGTCGCGGTAGCTCTTCAGGCCATGCTTGAAGATCTGCACGTGGCCTGGGCAGTTCATCGGCTTCAGCGCGAACCAGCGCTTGTCTTCGGCCTCCTCGCCGGCCGACTGCGCCGCGAACATGTTCTCGCGGTACCAGCCCCAATGGCCGGAGGTCTCCCACAGCGACTTGTCGAGGATCTGGGGGGCGTTGACCTCGCTATAGTCACCGGCCAGGCGGCGTCGCATATAGGCGATCAGCTGCTGGAAGATGGTCCAGCCCTTGGCGTGCCAGAACACGACGCCCGGACCTTCCTCCTGGAAGTGGAAGAGGTCGAGTTCGCGCCCGAGCTTGCGATGGTCGCGCTTTTCCGCTTCCTCGATCTGCTTCAGATAAGCGTCGAGGTCCTCCTGCTTGGCGAATGCCGTGCCGTAGATGCGGGTCAGCATCGGGTTGTTGCTGTCGCCGCGCCAATAGGCGCCGGCCACCTTCATCAGCTTGAAGGCGTTGCCGACCTTACCGGTCGATGTCATGTGCGGGCCGCGGCAGAGATCGAACCAGTCGCCCTGGTAATAGATCTTGATCGGCTCGTTGCCGGGAATGGCATCGACCAGCTCGACCTTGAACGCCTCGCCCTTGTCGCGGAACACCTGTTTGGTCTTTTCGCGATCCCAAACCTCCTTCGTAAAAGGCTTGTCGCGCGCGATGAGCTCGCGCATCTTCTTCTCGATCGCTGCAAAGTCTTCCGGCGTGAACGGCTCGTTGCGGAAGAAATCGTAATAGAAGCCGTTCTCGATCACGGGGCCGATGGTGACCTGCGTGCCCGGCCACAGCGTCTGCACGGCTTCGGCCAGCACGTGGGCGCAGTCATGGCGGATCAGCTCGAGCGCGCGCGGATCGTCCCGGTTGATCAGCTCGATCCTGGCATCGGCTTCGATGGGATCGTCGAGGTCGGAGACCACGCCGTCGAGCGCCATCGCGACCGTACGCTTGGCCAGCGACGGCGAAATTCCCTTGGCGAGTTCGAGGCCGGTGATGCTCTTGGCGTATTCGCGCCGGGCGCCGTCGGGGAAGGTGAGGGTGATTTTTTCCGGTGGGGTCACGGGTCTCAAATTGCTGAGGCTGTACTGGAAGCCGGATTCGGATTTGGGCTGCTCGGACTTGGATTGGTCCTTGGATGGGTCCTTGGGCTGGTCGGTCATGGCATGTCTCCTGAGGCTCACTCCTGCGAACGAGCGCAGGTAAGCGGGAACGAGCGATATATCAGGCGAGTCGGCCTGCGCAATCCGGCATTTCCAAGAAACCGGCGCGCAAAAGCGGAGGCGCTGCACGAACTATTCCGGGCAACGCCCTTTAACTGGTCGCAAGGCGGCTCTACATGCGTTTGCATGGAAAATGCACGCGCCGGCCGTTTCGCGCCAACCGCCCTGATGCTCGGCAATCTCGTCACCGGCTGCTCAGTACTGGCGCCGGCGGGCATGCTGCCGGAATTGGCGACGGGGCTCGACGTCAGCATCCATGCGGCTGCGCTCCTGATCACCTTCGGGGCTGTCATCCTCTGCATCGGCTCGCCGCTGACGGCCTGGCTCACCAGCCGGATCGAGCGCCGGGCGTTACTCACCACGACGCTGGCGGTGCTCGCTTTTGGCAATCTGGCCTCGGCCTTTGCGCCCGACTATGCGAGCCTCCTCGTCATCCGCCTGGTGATGCTCGCGGTCGGCGCGCTTTACACGCCGCAGGCCGCCGGTACGGCGGCGTTGATCGTGCCGGTGGAGCGTCGCGGCAGCACGATTGCCTACATCTTTCTCGGCTGGTCGCTCGCTGCCGCCGTCGGCCTGCCGCTGATCACCTTCATCGCCAGCCGCTATGGCTGGCGCGCGGCCTATGGCGGAATCGGCGCGCTCGGTTGCGTCAGCTTCCTGCTGTTGCTGATGCGGCTGCCGGGGGGCTTGAAGGGGACGCCGGTGGATCTGAAGACCTGGAGCGCGGTCGGTCGCAACAGAACGATCCGGCTTCTGCTTGCGATCACGATGTTGCAGATGTCCGGGCAGTTCGTGGTGTTCACCTTCATGGGGCCGCTGCTCAACAAGCTGACCGGCGCAGGGCCCGATGCGATCGGCCTGGTGTTCGCTCTCTATGGCGTCTGCGGCTTCCTCGGCGTTGTCATCGCGACCCGCATCGTCGACACCTCGGGACCCTATCGCACCTCGCTGCTGTTCACCTGCCTGCTGCTTGCAGGAATCACGGGCTGGGCACTCGGCGCCGGCACGCTCGCGTTGATGGCGGGTGCGGTCGCGATCTGGGGCCTCGGTTTTGCCGCGACCAATTCGATGCAGCAGGTGCGGCTGGTCTCGGCCGCACCGTCGCTGGCATCGGCGACCGTCGCACTCAACACCTCCGTCCTTTATATCGGCCAGGCGGTCGGCTCTGCCGTCGGCGGACTGCTGTTCGCCCGCGAGCTCCTGCATACGCTCGGCTTCGTCGCAGTCGGTTTCGTGGTGGTGGCGCTGATCCTGGTCGTCCTGACCCGGCCCCGGCCGGCAACAGCCGCCCCGGCCTGAACGGAAGCGTGCCTGTGTGCGCAAGGTGCTTGGCAAACCGCGCGCCGGGAGGCTAGAAGGCCGGTCATGGGGACCAAAGAGGGTTGACTGAGATGAGGATGATTCTGGCGGTTGCCGCGGTGCTCTATTCAGCTTCCGCTTTCGCGCAAGCCGACAAGCCACCAATGATCGGAGACAAGCCGTTGGTGCAGGTCAAGCCCAAAGGGACCAAGGCGGGCACCAAGGAGGCTGCGGCCAAGCCGGCTGCCGCGCCGAAGGGCAAGCCACAATCCATCGCGGCGCGGCTGCAGGCTTGCCTGGACCTCGATGACGGCACCAAGGACCGGCTCAATTGCTACGACGCCGTGATCCCGCCGACGCCAAAGCCGAAGCCGGCCAAGGCCAAGGGCTACGCCGATTGCCGTTTCTTCAAGGAAGAGGACGAGCGGCTGGCCTGCTTCAACGGCTTTGCCGAAAGCATTCCGAAGCTGCCAAAGACCTGAGGCAGATCAGGGCCTGCGACAGTTACAGGCCCACCTAGCCAAAATACCGACGGCGCAATATCGCGGGCTTACCGGCCCGACGGGGATGGATTGGTGGAGGCCACGCGCGTGAGCGCGAGTGATGGCGTCGCCGACATCTTCACGAGGACGTCCTTGAGCGGGTCCCGCGTCCACGCTCGCGTCACATAGTCACGATGCGTGATGCCGTCCCCGGTTTCGACGAACACCACGCTGCCCGGACGCAAGGGGCCGTCCATGTCTTCGGAGACGGTTATGCCTTTCTGCCGCAGCGTGCTCATCAGTTCGCGGTCGCGCCGTGCGGTGTAGCGGGTGTAGGAGCTGACGAAGAAGCCGGAGCGGTGGCTCTCGATCCATGAGGCGAACTTGTCCATCTCGCCATAGACGGCGTCGAGCAACACGACGCCGCGGACACGGTCACCGATGCCACCAACCTCGAGGCTCCAGGCCGTCGGCAGGAAGCCGCCGCTGTAGCCGACGATCACGATCGGCATGTTGGCGAAGGCGCGGGCGCTGTTGGGATCGCCGGTGAGGCGGGCGAGATGGTTCGCCGACTCGTCGATGAAGCGCTTGAGGCCGCCAGCCTGCCAGAATTTTCCTGCGCTGGAATCGGCGGCATCGACCGCCATCTGCGGTGCGAGCAGGATGGCGTTGGCGCCGGAATCAGTGATCTGTTGCGGCACCAGCTGGCGGTCGCGCACGTCGCGCTCCAGCGTCGCGCCATTGCCGTGGAAGAACACCACGATCACGCCTGGCTTCCGCACGTCGAAATGTTCGGGCACGTGCATCAGGACGCGGTTATCGTTGTAAGTCTCGTCCTGCCAGAACACGCGCCCGGAATAGCTGCGGTGGCCGCGGCGGTCGCCCTTGGAGATGTTGAGGAATGGCGCGTCGGAGGCAGGGTTGTTGCCGAAATAGGGGAAGGCTGACGATTTCATGCTGACGAGCGTCGTCAGGTCCTCGCGTGGCGGACGCTGGTAGGGGGCCTGCGGCGCGAGCGAAGCAACCTTGTAAGGCGCCTGCTCCGGCTGCGGCTGCACGGCGCGCTTGGGTGAGAAGTCCGACATCTGCCGTTGCAGAAAACCCTCGCTCGCGGATGGGAAGCGCTCCCTGAACTGGGGGGCCGGGAAGCGATCCTCGAACGTGTCGCTGCTTGCGAGCTGGTTTGTCTTCGCGACGACCTGGACGTTGGCTGGGACGTTGGCTTGGACGTTGGCCTGCGAGTTCGCCGCGAGTGCTGCCGGATTGGGTGCCTTGCCGCATTGAACCAGCGTCAGCGACAACGGCACCAAGGCTGAGATCAGAGCGGTCCGAAGCGCACGACCGCGTGCGCCGGACGTGGTCCGGTCGGCGCGGATGTCAGCTCTCGGTTTCGGAACGGCCCCGACCATTCACCCATGACCCCAAGTCATGACCACAAGTCCATCGGCAATCATTAAGGCAATTGAGCCGATGGGCGTTTAGGCGACGTTAAGTGTCCGGAGAAACTTCCCCACATCCGGAACGCTCAAAGGGACCACGCAATCGTGTCGCGATTGTGGGGGAGGGAGACGGGATGTCCCGGTGTTTACGACGCTTTATTGCCCGTTCGTGCATTGATGGTGCTGGAGTACCGATTTGGCCCCGCCTCATTTAACCCTTGTTAACCCTGCTTGGATTGACTGGACCGAGCTGCACGATGCTTCCCACGAGGCGTGACGCCTGAGGTTGAGGACGGCGATGACGGCATCAGATGCGGGTACTGCACCCTGGACCGGCCGGCTCACCGGAAGCGGGTCCGGGGTCTCCGTTCTGGTCGCAACCGCCATCGTCGTGGCCGACATGATCGGGGTCGGCGTCTTCACCAGCCTCGGCTTCCAGGTCAAGGACATTCCCTCGGGCTTCTCGATTCTCTTGCTTTGGACGGTCGGCGGGATCGTTGCGCTATGCGGGGTATTCTCCTACAGCGAGCTCGGCGCGATGTTTCCGCGCTCGAGCGGCGAATACAATTTCCTCGGCCGAGCCTATCATCCCGCCTTCGGCTTTCTCGCCGGCTGGGTGTCGGCGACGGTTGGCTTTGCAGCACCCGTCGCGCTCGCCGCGATGGCCTTTGGCGAATACGCCAAATCGGTGGTCCCCGATGTGCCGCCGATCCCGCTTGCCATCGCCGTGGTGTGGCTGGTCTCGCTCGTGCAACTGACAGGGGTCAGGCATTCCTCGACGTTCCAGTTGATCTCGACCATCCTGAAGGTCGTGCTGATCGTTGCCTTCCTGGTCGCCGGCTTCATCGTCGGCGTGCCGCAGCCGATCGCCTTCACGCCGCAGGCGGGTGATCTCGTGCATATCGTCAGCGCGCCTTTCGCGATCGGGCTCGTATTCGTGATGTATTCGTTCTCGGGCTGGAATGCCGCGACCTACATCATCGGCGAGATGAACATGCCGCAGCGGGACCTGCCGCGTGCGCTGCTCGCGGGCACGCTGATCGTGCTCGTGCTGTACGTCGCGCTGAATGCGGTGTTTCTCCATTCTACGCCGGTGGGCGCGCTCGCGGGTCAGCTCGACGTCGCCAGCGTCGCCGGCAGCGCGATCTTCGGCAATCTCGGCGGCCGGATCGTCGGCGCGATGATCTGTTTCGGCCTGATCTCCTCGATCAGCGCGATGATGTGGATCGGCCCGCGCGTGATGATGACGATGGGGGAGGATATTCCGGCGCTGCGCGTGTTCTCGCGGAGATCGGTGCGCGGCGCGCCGGCCTATGCCATCCTGTTTCAGCTCGCCGTCGCCAATTTGCTGCTGTTCACGCGCAGCTTCGAGGCCGTGCTCGACTTCATCCAGTTCGCGCTGCTGTTCTGCTCGTTCTTCACGGTCGCCGGCGTGATCAAGCTGCGCATCACGGATCCCGATTTGCCGCGGCCCTATCGTGCCTGGGGATACCCGTTCACGCCGCTCGTGTTCCTGCTCGTGACCGCGTTCATGATGTACTATTTATTGACTGAGCGGCCGGTGCAATCGCTATCGGGGATGCTCGTCATGGTCTCGGGCCTGTTGATTTATGCTGTTTTCCGCAGGCGGCCAGTCGCCGCTGGCACGTCACACAATCGCGAATAGACATGTTTCGACCCATGAGAATTGCGGCCGTGGCTCTCGCCTTGCTGGCTGCGGCCGTCTCGTCCGCACGTGCTGCCGAGGCAACCTTCGACGGCACCGCGCGCTTCCTCGCGGGCATGCAGCCTTCGGCGGATTCGCCGCTGGTGCCGCTCACAAAGGACTCGGGTTGGCAACGCCACGCGAGATTCTTCGACAGTGCCTTCGCCCAGCTCGAGGAGCGCCAGCTCGCGAAGATCCGCAACTGGGCCGACGTCAATTTGGCGGCGACCAAGCCGACCATGTTTTATTGGTTCAGCGGCCCCGACTTCCTCTACGCCAACGCCTTCTATCCCAAGGCCAGCACTTACGTGCTTGGCGCGCTGGAGCCGGTCGGTGCAGTGGCTGACCTGACGCGATTGCCGCGCAGTTCGGTCGGCGCCGCGCTCTATGATGTCGAGCGCTCGCTCGGCTCGATCCTGAGTTTTTCCTTCTTCATCACCAAGCAAATGAAGGTCGACCTGCACACCAACCAGGTCAACGGCACCTTGCCGATCCTCTACGTCTTCCTCGTTCGCTCCGGCAAGATCATCCGCAATGTCGAGATGGTCGCACTCGACGACAGGGGCGGCGTGCATGTCGGCAACGACAATCCAGGACCGAACGCGACGCGCGGCGCCCGCATCACCTTTGCGGGCCCCGACGGCGAGGCGCGCACGCTGTATTATTTCTCGACCGATCTCTCCAATTCAGGTGCACGCGCGGCAGGATTCCTGAAGTTCTGCGAGACGCTCGGACCCGGCAACAGCCTGATCAAGAGTGCGTCCTATCTGCTGCACTCCGGCAATTTCACCGTGGCGCGCGACTGGTTGCTCACCAACAGCGCGACCATCGTCCAGGACGATTCCGGCATTCCGCTTTCGAGCTACAATTCGCGGCAATGGCGGTTCTTCCCGTTCGGCCGCTATCTCGGACCGATCGGCGAATTCCCCGGCCGCTACCAGGAACGCTACGCCGCGCTGTTCACGCGCGCCCAGCCGATCGATTTCGGCGTCGGCTACCGCTGGCGGATGCACGAGTCGAACTTGCTGCTGGCGGTGAAGGTGCCGGGAAGCGAGACGGCGCCGGGGGCGGAGACCACCTCGTCCGCCGAGCCATCGCCGAAACCGCTGCGTCCGAAGCGGCCACGTCCGCCTGAGCCGGTCCCGCCGCCACCCGGACGCTTTTTCTGGTCCCGCTAATTACCAGTGCACGCTCTGGCTCGGCACGATGAACGCCGTTGTGCTAGGCGGCGTGGCAAGACTCGTCTCCAGATACCAGCCGGAGCCGACCACGAGCAGCAGCAGGGCGATGATGGCGAGCATGTCGAGGGTTCTGGGATCGTGGCCTCGCGAACCACCCCGGGAATCCGGTCCAAGTCTGACGTGAAAATGAGGGCTGATTTTCCAGCGCATTGTTGTTTCCTCCCGCGGGAGCATCACAGCAACGCGAGGAGAGAGTTTCGGTTCCACTCAAGGTAGCGACACCTGAGGCGCCGCATCATGCTCAGGATGCGTTGACGCCGCGCCAGCGGCCGTAGCGCCAAGGCAAGTACCAGCGCGCGCCCTGTGGTGCGGTGAGGGGCACGTTGTCGATGCCCGAGGTGCCGAAAGGGTTGCAACGGAGCAGGCGTGCGAGCGTCATCCAGCCGCCGGCCCACAGCCCGAACCGTTCGATTGCCTCGTCGCCATAGGTGGAGCAGGTCGGCAGGTGCCGGCAATTGTAGCCAACCAGCGGCGAGAGCGTGTGGCGGTAGAGCCAGATCAGCGCGCGGGCGAATCTGCGTGGAAGCCGGAGCGCGCCCGCGACGGGATTGGAACAGGGCTCGCGGGCTGATTGCTTCATGGGCGCTTTGCTGAGATCGTGGGCGAGGTTTTGCGCGGTTCCGGTGCAGGGAACTGTAAGCTGTTGTTTGTACGTCATATTTTGCGTGCTTTTTGGGAGCAGTGCAGCAAATGCCTATGGACGAGCTGTATTCCCCCGGATACCATTTTTGTGACGTCCATGTGAGACTCATTGGAATGTCGGAACGGGGCTTGGCTGAGTCGGCTCGCCGTAAGGCTTGGGCTAAGGCTTGGGACTTGGGGAAGGGACCAGTTTGAAACTTCTGAAGGCGCTCAATCTTCGCGGCTGGTTGCTGGTAGGAATCGCCGCTTGTGGAGTCGTGCTGGCTGGCGCCGTCGCGATGCTCGGGTCGTCTGCCCGGGCCGGTGCTGCCCTCGAAGAGCGCAAGCTGCCGATGAAGTTCAATTGGGTCGCCTGCGAACCGAATTGCCGCGGTTGGGTCAGTGCAGTCGGCATCATCACCGCCGATACGCCCCGGGACTTCGAAGAGTTTTCCCGCGGGCGCCAGCTCGGCGGCGCCACCGTGGTGCTGGATTCCAGCGGCGGTTCCGTCAACGACGCGATCACGCTCGGCCGGCGCTTCCGCAATCTCGGACTTCTGACCACGGTCGGCGTTAGCGTTCAGAACCGCGGCGGGCAGTCGGCCCGTCCGGCAGTCGCGCCGGAGGCCTATTGCGAATCCATGTGCGTGTTCCTGCTGTTGGCGGGCAAGAAGCGCTACGTGCCGGAAGCGGCCCATGTCCGGGTTCACCAGATCTGGATGGGCGATCGCGCCGACGATGCCAAGGCGGCGAGCTACAGCGCGCAGGACCTGATGATCGTGGAGCGCGACATCGGCCGGCTTGCCAAATACACGTTCGACATGGGCGGTGCCGGCGATCTGCTGTCGCTCGCGCTCAGCGTCCCGCCCTGGGAAGATCTGCATCAGCTCGATGCAGGCGAGCTCAAGCTGACCAATCTCGTGACGACGGATCTCGTGGCCGACGTGCTGCCGCATGTCGACATCTCCGCGCCGGCAATGGCGGAGCTTGCACCGAAGACCCAGGCGAGGTTCGGTGCGGAACCGGAGCAGCCTGCGAAGTCGACCAAGACGGCGGAAGCCCTAGTGCCCACGGGCGGCGTGGCCACGCCGGTTGCGGCGTCGCAGAAGTAGCCTCGAATCTCTGATCTATTTCCGGGTCGAGCGACGAGCCCGGATCAGCCTCCGGAATCAGCCTTGCGCCGCAGCCGGCTGCTTCGCCTTCGCCTCGATCTGGCCGATGGCATCGACCACGGCATCGAAGGTCAGGAGCGTCGAGGCGTGGCGCGCCTTGTAGTCGCGGACCGGCTCGAGGAACTTGATCTCTTCCCATTTGCCTTCAGGAGGCGCGCCGTTCTCCTTCAGCATCTTGCGAACAGTTTCGCGTAACTCACGGAGTTCGCTCGCAGTCGATCCGACGATCTGACTTGCCATGATGGAGGAAGAAGCTTGTCCCAGCGCGCAGGCCTTCACGTCATGGGCGAAGTCAGTGACCTTCTCGCCCTCCATCTTGAGGTCGACCTTGACGGTCGACCCGCACAGCTTGGAATGGGCGGTGGCAGTGGCATCGGGATCCGGCAACCGCCCGAGCCGCGGAATATTCCCGGCCAGTTCGATGATCCGCTTGTTATAAATGTCGTTCAGCATGTGATGGAGTCCAGCAGGACCGGCCTTGGCGTGCGCCGTCCACGGCCCTATATAAGGTCGGAACTGGCGGAAAAACAGTCCAGCGCCGCAGCGATGGTGTGATCCAGAACCGTGCTGCCGGCGTTATAATTTGAAGACCTTTTCGCCGAAACTGTTCTCTCAGGCGTCCGGCGGCTCGCCGCCCCGTCTGCCGGTGACACTCCGGCCGCAAGGCCGTCGAACGGAGTCGACATGGACGCTACCATCAAATCCATCCGCCCCAACAAGCCCTCCGATCGGCAGCCCGAGAGCCGTCCGGCGGAGCTCGATCCTTCCGAATTCCTTGCAGCCGCCGTCCGCGCCGACCAGCCGCGCCCGGCGCGCGCCGAGGCCGAGCAGGCGGTGAAGACGCTGCTTGCCTATATCGGCGAGAACACCAACCGCGAGGGACTGCTCGACACGCCGCGCCGCGTGGTCGAGGCTTTCGACGAACTCTATCAGGGCTACCACCAGTGCCCGGCCGAGGTGCTCGATCGCACCTTCGGCGAGACCGCCGGCTATGACGACTTCGTCCTTGTGCGCGACATCGAGTTCACCTCTCAATGCGAGCATCACATGATGCCGTTCTACGGCAAGGCGCACATTGCCTATACGCCGGTGGAACGCGTGGTCGGCCTGTCGAAGCTTGCGCGCCTCACCGACATCTTCGCCCGCCGGCTCCAGACCCAGGAGCACATGACCGCGCAGATCGCGGCAGCGATCGACGAGATCCTCAAGCCGCGCGGCGTTGCCGTGCTGATCGAGGCCGAGCATACCTGCATGTCGGTGCGCGGCGTCGCCAAGCATGGTGCCTCCACCTTCACCAGCCGCTTCACCGGCATGTTCCGCGACAATCCGGCGGAACAGGCGCGTTTTCTGTCCCTGGTGCGAGGCCTGCAGCGCTGACCTCGCGAATAGACCGGCGAGGGCGTTGTGTCCGCTCACTCCCATGAAACCGAGGAAGGTCTCGCCTTCCTTCCGAGATTCGATGCGGCCGGGCTCGTCACGGTCGTCGCGACCGAATTTTCCACCGGCGACGTGCTGATGGTCGCGCACATGAATGACGAGGCGCTGCGCAAGACCATCGCGACCGGCGAAGCCTGGTACTTCAGCCGCTCGCGCAATGCCTTGTGGCGAAAAGGTGAGACCTCAGGTCAGACCCAGCGCGTGCTCGAGATCCGCACCGATTGCGATCAGGATGCGGTCTGGCTGCGCGTCGAGCAGATCGGCGCTGCGTGTCACACCGGCCGCCGGTCCTGCTTCTACCGCAAGGTCGAGGCCGAAGACGGCGGCGCCAGGCTCGTCTTTGTCGATGCGGACAGGCTGTTCGATCCGGACGCGGTGTACAAGAAGTAGTCCTGCCGTCATGCGGAGGGCGGCGCTGGCGGCCCGAATTTACCCCGCATTAACCATATCTGTCCCACGGTGAGACGACAGGGCGTCGAATTGCCGGCGCGCCTCAACGCCATGCGGGCGGGCACTTCATCATGTCGGTCGACAATTCCAGTGTCTCACAGGCGGCGGTCCTTGATCCGTCGCGGGCACGCGTCGCCAGTGCGATCAAGCAGGCCTCGAACGTAGGTGGCGTCAGCTTCCAGTACATGCTGACCACCGCCAAGATGGAATCGGATTTCGATCCCACGGCGGGGGCGACTACGTCATCCGCGCACGGGCTCTACCAGTTCATCGACCAGACCTGGCTTGGCACGGTGAAGGAAGCGGGCACCCAGCTCGGCTATGGCAACTATTCGGACGCCATCACCAGGACGTCGTCGGGCACCTACACCGTCGATGATCCCGCGATGAAGCGGTCGATCATGAAGCTGCGCGACGATCCGGAGGCCGCCTCCAGCATGGCGGCTGCGCTGACGCAGTCGAACAGCTTCAAGCTCACCGGCCTGCTCGGCCGCAGGCCGTCCGACAGCGAACTCTACATGGCGCATTTCATGGGCGTCGGCGGCGCCGCGAAACTGATCGCCAATGCCGAGGACAATCCGCAAGCGGTTGGCGCGCGGTTGTTTCCTAACGCGGCGTCCGCCAATCGCTCGATCTTCTACGCCAAGGACGGCCGCGCGCGCAGCATCTCCGAGGTCTATTCCGTGCTGGATGCACGCTACGCCGGCGCGGCAAATTCGAAAACCACCCGCAGCGCGATGGCGATGTATGGCGGCACGTCGACCACGCAGGTCGCGAGCGCCAACGGCGTACAGCCTGCCGCGCCGCTGATCGACAATGCCGCGTATCTCCAGACCTTTCCGAACACACGCGCGGTGATGCCGGTCAGCGCGACAGTGCCAACGACGGCCGCGGACAATACACCGATCACGCCGGTGTTTCGCTCGATCTATCAGCCCGGCGACACCACCCAGCCGGTCTCGACGACCGTGCAGAAATTGTGGGGCAACAATGCCTCGCTCACTTCGGTCGCACCCGCGACCTCGGCCGCATCGGGGACGCCTGACGTCCGGCCGCCCCAGCCGCTTGATCTGTTCAGCGATCGCAGCGGCACGTTCTCAAGCTAATACGCACTCCCGTGTCTCGGACACGTCGCAGCGGGAACGCTGCTGCGCAGGGCCCGGTGCGTGAACGGGCCGCCTTTGTTCCCTTAACAAAACGTCAATAAAACCAGCCAGTTATGGTGAACGCTTTATTAAGCGTCGTGGTTTATTTTGTGTTGCAGGTGACAAGCCGTCACCGCTTCGTCTTCGTTGCGTAAGCCGGAAGCACCATGATTGTTCGGCAGTTCATCAATTGGATCAGGACGGCGCCCGCCGGCGAGCGGGCCGAGGCGACGCGGGCGCTGGCCCGGGCCTGGCTGATCTCAGACCTTTCCCATGACGACCGTATTGCCGCTGAAGGCGCGCTTCTGATGCTGCTTGACGATCCCTCGCCGCTGGTGCGGCAGGCGATGGCCGAGGCGTTTGCGCGCAGTACCGAGGCACCGGCGTCGATCGTGCGGGCGCTGTCGGCGGACCAGCCGACCGTCGCGCTGCCCGTGCTCGAACATTCTCCGCTGCTGATCGACGCCGATCTCGTCGACATCGTCGCGACCGGCAACGACGAGGTGCAGTGCGCGGTCGCCCGCCGCATCGCGCTGCCGGTATCGGTCTGCGCCGCCATTGCCGAAGTCGGCTGCGCGGCGGCAGCGCTCGAGCTGATCGAAAATCCTCATGCCGAGCTTGCGCCCTTCTCCTGGGATCGCATCGTCGAGCGTCACGGCCATCTCGCCGCGATCCGCGAGGCGATGCTGGTGCTGGAGGATCTGCCGTCTGCCACGCGCGCCGCGCTGGTGGCCAAACTCTCGGAGACGCTGGCCCAATTCGTCGTAGCCCGGAACTGGCTGACTGCCGACCGCGCCGAGCGCATCGCGACCGAGGCGCGCGACCGCTCCACCATGAACATTGCGGCGCGCTCGCGCGGCGAAGACATGGAAGGGCTTGTTCGGCACCTGCGCATCACCGGCCAGCTCACCGCGGGTCTCATTCTGCGCGCGCTGCTGTCGAGCAATCTCGACCTGTTCGATGCGGCGCTGGCTGAGCTCGCCGAGCTGCCGCTGGCGCGCGTGTCCGCGCTGCTGCACGATCGCGGCGGCAACAGCCTGCACGCGCTGCTCCGCCGCGCCGGGCTTCCCGAGGCGACGTTTGCAGCCTTCCAGGTCGCGCTCGATGCCTGCCACGAGCAGGGCTTCGTCGACAGCGACGACAATGCAGCAAGGCTGCGCCGCCGCATGGTCGAGCGCGTGCTCACCCATTGCGAGACCGACCGCGGCGCGACCGAGCCGCTGATGGTCCTGCTCCGCCGCTTCGCCACCGAATCCGCGCGCGAAGAGGCAAGGCTGTTCTGCGACGAGCTGGTCGCGGACGAGACGGTTGATCCGGTCTATGACGATCTGATTGCGGCGTAACGAGACGTGTAGGGTGGGCAAAAGGCGCATTGCGCCGTGCCCACCGTCTCTCCGCACAATTCATGTCGATTGGTGGGCACGCTTCGCTTTGCCCACCCTACAACACCTCGCGAACGGCGAAGCTACCCCGCCGGCGCGATACTCGGTGCCAGGATCACCTCGAGATGCTCGGGGCGATCGCGGTTGGCGTCGGCGAGATAGTCATCGGCGACCTTGCGCAGGCGCCGGCTGAGTTCGGCGGAGACGCTGATGCTGTCGAGCTTGGTGTTCTCGTGCACGATGGCAAGGATGGCGTTGATGTGGTGCGTGAACAGCTCGGCCGGTACCTTTTCGAGATCGGGCGCGTGCTCGATGACGCGGCACAGGCTCTCGGCTACGCCCGCCGCCGCCGGATAGCCGAAAGTCGCGGCATCGCCCTTGATGTCGTGCGCGGCGCGAAACAACTCGTCGCGCCTGTCCTTGCTGAAGCCGTCGTGCCGGATGGCGACGTAGGCGGCCGACAGCCGGTTGATCTCGGTCGCCATCCAGTCCTTGAACTCGCCAGCAAGGCCCGCGAGCGCCTGTTCGGCGCGGCCGATCGGATCGTCCATGTCTTTGTCTTCGACGCGGCGCAGGACCGACCTCAGCGGGTTGGGCTGCGTGATGATTTGATGCGTGGCGAAGGCCGTGATCTCGATGTCTCTTGCGCTGTTCTTCGCCATGATATCGGCCTCGATCGTGAGAGACGTTGCGCTAGATGGAGGAGCGGGCCTTGTCGAGCAGCGAGGGCTGCTGCAGCACCTCGTGCTTTTCGCCGACGCGGCGCTCGGGGCCCATATAGGCTGAGTTGATGTTGCGGCGGCGGTCCGGGCCGAAATAGGTCTTGGTCTTGATGAAGGGGCGGGGACTGGCGACCACGTTGAGGATGCGCTGGTAGAGCCCCTTGGCCGAGATCGGCTTGGCCAGAAATTCGGTGACGCCGGCATCGCGCGCCACCGTGACGCGGCGCTTCTCGGAATGGCCGGTCAGCATGATGATCGGCGCGTAGGGATTGCCCTTGGATTCCGGCTGCCGGATCATCTGCGCCAGCTCGAGCCCATCGAAGATCGGCATCGCCCAGTCGGTGATGACGATGTCGGGCACGTAATGGCTGTACATTTCCAGCGCCGTGGCCCCGTCCTCGGCCTCGTAGACTTCACGCGCGCCAAAGGAATGCAGCAGCGTCCGCAGGATGCGACGCATGTGCGGATTGTCGTCGCAGACGAGGAAACGCAGCTTGTTGAAATCGATGCGGAACATGGAGCCCGGGCCGAAGTGGTCAACTTTCGTTAACCATATCTCGCCGGGGGTTAATGAAGGGTTGCGATCGGCAGTCCGGCGGGCGGCTCAGGAGCCGAACTGTTCGCGCAGAATGCGCTCTTCCAGGCTGTGACCGGGGTCGAACAGCATGCGCATCGAGATGGTCTTGTCGGACAGCACCTCGACGCGGCGAACATCGCGCACCTCGTCGTGGTCGGCGACCGCCGCCACGGGGCGCTTGTCGCCCTCCAGCACCTCAATCACGACATAAGCCGTGTTCGGCAGCAGCGCGCCGCGCCAGCGTCGTGGGCGGAAGGCGCTGATCGGCGTCAGCGCCAGCAGCGCGGCGTTGATCGGCAGGATCGGTCCTTGGGCGGACAGATTGTAGGCGGTCGAGCCGGCTGGCGTTGCCACCATGATGCCGTCGGCGATCAGCTCGGACATGCGCTCGCGCTCGTCGATCAGGATCCGCAGGCGCGCGGCCTGGTAGGTCTGCCGGAACAGGGCGACCTCGTTGATGGCGTGATGCAGGTGGACGCGGTCGTTGGCATCGGTCGCGCGCATCAGGAGGGGGTGGATTTCTGATTCCTGCGCGGCCTCGAGGCGGGCTCGAAGATCGACGGTCGAGTACTCGTTCATCAGGAAGCCGACGGTGCCGCGGTGCATGCCGTAGATCGGCTTGCCCGTATGCATGTGCTGATGCAGCGTCTGAAGCATGAGCCCGTCGCCGCCGAGTGCGACCACGATGTCGGCGTCCTTCGGATCGCAATTGCCGAAGTCCCTGGTGAGCTGGCCGAAGGCGGCTTGCGCCTCGCTGCTCGGGCTGGCGACGAAGGCGATCCGGTCGTATCGCGCTGGCTTGGTCATGGTTTCCGGGCAGGGCCGCTGGCTCGAGAAAGTTCCGCCGGGCTCGTCTAACGATCTCGACCCCGATTGTCGAGGATGACCACCCTTCACAGCAGTCCGGCAACTGCCCATTCCGATTTGAGGATGAAACCGGGTCGATTTGTGGCCCACCGGGCTCTTCAGGCGCCGCCGGAGCCATGATCCCCAAACCGTCGCAATTCCGCGCTAGCCTTGCGGTCCGCACCGGTGGTCGTCGCCGGGCAGGGAGAACGACCATGAATATGAATATGCCGGTGCTCCGCCGTGCGACCCTGGTGCTGGCGGTATCGGCATTCGCGCTCGCAGGATTGGCGCGCGCCGACGATCCGCCGCAGCCGCGCGCCGAGGCGGCAGCGCCAGCCGGACAGAAGGGCGGGCGCGGCGGCGCACAAAGCGCGTCGCAGAATGCATCGCCATCCGCCGAGCCGCACCGTCTTCCGTCGGATTCGACCACGAAGCAGACGCTCGATCTTCCCAGCCGCACGCTCAATTTCGCCGCGACCGCTGGATCGATCCGCGTGTTCGACGGCAAGGGCGAGCCGCTGGCCGATATCGCCTATACATCTTACGAGCTCGACGGCGCCGACCGTGCGACGCGCCCCGTGACCTTCCTGTTCAACGGCGGTCCCGGTGCGTCTTCGGCATGGCTCCAGTTCGGCGCGGCCGGGCCGTGGCGGCTGCCGCTCGATGGCGAAGCGCTGTCGCCGTCCGCCTCGCCCGAGGTGAAGCCGAACGCGGAGACCTGGCTCGATTTCACCGATCTCGTCTTCATCGACCCCGTCAGCACCGGCTACAGCCGCTTCGTCGCGACCGGCGAAGACGCGCGCAAGTCGTTCTACTCCGTCGACGGCGACGTCAATTCGATCGCGTTGGTGATCCGCCGCTGGCTCGAGAAGCACGAGCGGCTGACCTCGCCGAAATACGTCGCCGGCGAAAGCTATGGCGGCATTCGCGGGCCGAAGGTGGTGCGCCAGTTGCAGTTCCAGCACGGCGTCGGCGTCAGGGGATTGATCCTGGTGTCGCCGCTCCTGGACTTCCGCGAAT
Source organism: Bradyrhizobium sp. WU425 (assembly GCF_021052305.1). NCBI lineage: Bacteria > Pseudomonadati > Pseudomonadota > Alphaproteobacteria > Hyphomicrobiales > Nitrobacteraceae > Bradyrhizobium > Bradyrhizobium sp. WU425. The sequence goes on from NZ_CP088089.1 coordinate 3,420,709, forward strand.
TCACCGGCACCAGCCTCCTGCAATATGTCGCGACGCTGCCGAGCTATGTGGCGGTGGCGCGCGCGGCGAAAGGCCCGGTCAAGCGCGCCGATCTCGCCGACGTCGAGGCTTACGCGCGCGGCGAATTCCTGGCCGACCTCGTCAAGGGCGAGGCGGACAAGGAGGCCACCAATCGTCTTGCCGACAAGGTCGCCGAGCTCACCGGCATCGACCAGGCGGTGAGCCGTCGGCTTGCCGGCCGCTTCGACGTCGGCGAATTCCGCCGCGAATTCGACCGCAAGAACGGCAAGGTGACGGGGCGCTACGATGGCTCGGTACGCGGCCTTGATCCCTATCCGGATTCGAGCAGCTCGCGGTTCGGTGATCCCTCCGGCGATGCGCTGCAGGCGCCGCTGACGAGTGCGGCGGTTGACCTGCTGACACACAAGCTCAACTGGCGGCCCGATGGCTCCTACGAGGTGTTGAACGGCGCCGTCGAGGGTCATTGGGATTTCGGCCGCGGCATCAATCCGCCGCAATCAGTCTCCGAGCTGCGACAGATCCTTGCCACGGATGCGAAGCTGAACGTGCTGGTCGCGCACGGCCTGTTCGATCTCGCCACCCCCTATTTCGGATCGAAGCGGGTGCTCGACCAGTTGCCGGCCTTCGCAACGCAGCGGGTCAAGTTCGTGGTCTATCCCGGCGGCCACATGTTCTATTCGCGCGACGGCTCGCGGCAGGCCCTTCGAAGCGAGGTCGAGACGCTCATTCGGGAGTAGCCCGTCGCTTGCGCGGCTTGTATCGCCGCGCGATCTCGCGGGCTACGACGGCCGCAGGCTTGATATTGGCGCCCGCGATCCAGACGTAACTGACCTTGCCGCGCTTGTCGCGGACGCGGCGGACCGGCTCGCCGTGGCTGGAGTAGCCGGCGGCCCAGGCGAGCTTGCCGGTGTCGCGGCCGGTGACCTCGATCTCGGCGGCGTCCATGAACGGGTTGTTGAACTGGGGATTGGCGACCAGCACGCGGTTGCCGACCGGCACGAGGTCGTTCGCGCCCCAGATCGTCCACCAACGGCCGGTCCAGTCGCGCACGCGGCGGTCGGGTGCACCACGGGACTGGAAGACGCGCAGGATCTGCATCGCGCCGTCCATCCAGAACGGGGCCGCGCCGTCGATGGAGTTGCTGAGGATGCTGATCGCGAGCTCGCAAGCGGGGATGGAGCAGGTCCTGGAGATGTAACCTTGAAAGCCGCCGCCATGGCCCAACCAATCCCAGCCGTCGGTTTTGCCGGCGTTGACGCCGAGGCCGTAATAGGCCTCGAAGCTTTGCGGCACGCGCCAATGGTTTCGCGTCATCTCGCGGCGGCTTGCGACCGATAGCACGCTCTTTTTCGCATTGGGCGCGAGCTGCGCGTAGAAGCGGGCGGTATCGGCGGCGGTCGCGATGAAGCCGGCGGCGGAGGCCATCGCGTGCGCGGGATTGTCGCCGGGGATCACGCATCGCTCTCCGTACGGCAGCTTGCGAGTGTGGCCGCGCGCGAACGACGCGCCCTTGGGAAGCGGCGCGTCCGGCTCGATCTCGCGCAGGCCCGCAGGTTCGATGATCTCGCGCTTGATCCAGACCGGGTAGGGCTCCTTCGTCACGGCCTCGATGACGAGACCGATCAGCCCAAAGCCGTGATTGGAATATTTGAAGCGTGTGCCCGGCTCGATTACGGTCGGCCGCTTCAATTCCGCGAGCAGCTCGTTCGCGTCGAGATAGGGACGGCTGTCGATGAACTGGCCGGAATCGGCGCCGTCGCGCGTCAGTCCCGCGCTGTGCGAGAGCACTTGCGCAATCGTCGTTTCGGCGACGCGCGGATGCAGGCCGGCGACATGTTGGCCGATGGAATCGTCGAGCCGGAGCTTGCGCTGCTCGCGCAGCTTCATGACGCCGGCCGAGGTGAAGCTCTTCGAGTGCGAGGCGATGCGGAAGCGGTGGCGCGGGGTGAGCTTCTCGCCGGTGTCGAGATTGGCGAGGCCGAACGCATGCTCGGCAACCACCTCGCCGCGATGGACGAAGGCGACCATGACGCCCGGCTGCTGGATTGTGGTGTGCTGGAATTCGATCCAGGAGCCGATGTAGTCGATCGCGGATCGCAGCCACTTGTCCATTGCGCACCGATTTACCAGGAGAGTGTTTGATGCGAGAGGCTAACCGAGAACGCAGAACGGGCACAACCCTACGGTTGTGCCCGTTCGTCCCATCCGGAGATGCGATGTTCTTAATAGACGAGAGTCGCCCCGGTCGGCTTGTCGAGTGCCGCGGCGAGCGAGCGATATTCGGAGCTGTCGGTGCCGGCGAGCGAGGCGAGCTTGTTCAGGTGATACTGCGCCTGTTCGCGGTTGCCCTGCTCGAGCTGCCAGAGGCCATAGTACTGCCAGGTGCGGACGTGGTTGGGATCGTCCTTCAGCGCGAGCTCGTAATAGACCTTCGACGACTGGTAGTCGCCGAGCTTGCGATAGGAGTAGCCGATCAGATTGGCGACGTCGGCGACGTCGTCGCGCTTGAGCGACTTCAGCTGGCCGATCGCGCCGGTGTAGTCGTGATTGTCATAGATCGTGGTGTAGGCGGTGCGATAGGCAGCAAGGAATTTCGGATCGCTGACCGAGGAGCTCTTCTTCTTGCCCTTCTTGGTCGAAGTGTCGGATTTCGGTGGCGAGGAGGGCTCATCGCTGCCGGCGGCATAGGCGCTGGTCAGCACCGGAGCCGCTGCCAACGACACGGCGACAAGTCCCGGCACAAGAAGCATTGAGAGTTTGCGCATATAAGTTCTCCGGTATGGAACGTGGCGATCCTACACGATTGCCCAAAGACCGGAACACCCATCAGGCAAAAACATTCCCGGCATCCTGGCCTAGGGCGGATGACAAACTTGTCATCCAGATGAACGGGAGCCTGCTGTGGGCTTCAGATTGGGTTCAGTGCGAGCCTCCTAGGCTCCAACCTACGATCAAAGGGTTGGCGAGAGGGCGCCCGCCTCAAGATCCTTCCAAGAGGAGACCAACCATGTTGAAGACCATTTCCGCAGCCTTGCTCGCAGCCTCCGTGATCGCAGCCCCGGCCTTCGCAGCCGAGACCACCACGACCACGCCGGTGATCAAGGCAGACCAGAGCCAGACCAAGGTGTCGACCACCGCCGCGAAACCCGATGCCGGCCTCAAGACCAACGCCAAGGCTTCGGATGTCAAGGCTTCGGACGTCAAGGCCGATGCCAAGGTGGACACCAAGTCGAAGGCGATGAACGCCAACGCCGCCGTCACACCGGACGAGCACAAGACCGTGCGCAAGCATCGCCACCACCACAAGCATCTGTCAGCGAAGAAGTCGCTGAAGACGCAGCCGGACGTCACCAAGCCGGCGACGATGGAGAAGCGCAGCTAACGACTGAGCCTGCGCGGCGGCGTCCTAGCATTGCCCCGGCCGCCGCGTGAGGAATTCAGGCCCGGCCCGTTCGTCACGCCTTGCGCGAAAGCTCGAGGTGCTGGCGGCGGGCCGGTATGACCATGCTGAAGCCCGCGAGCAACGTCCCAGATTTGGCGGCCGCAAACAAAACCTCGAAAACAACCCCATGCACAGTAGCGGGTCGTAGATAAATCAATGGTTTAAGGGGTGGCGTATTTGCGGATTTTACGAATCCGTTTGACTCGTCGGGCAAAACACCTGTAGACATGCATCATTGCAACCTTGGGGCTGGAACGTCTCCGAGACTGATCGAGCGGAGAGCGTAAGCGGTGCGGCGACTAGCGGAACGCGCAGTGAGCTTGGCGTTGATGCTGGCACTGCCGCTGGCGCTCACGGGATGTTTCGGCAGCGATGGTGACCGTCCAACCCTGATGGAGGGGACCCAGGCCGGAGGTCCACAACCGTTCCCGGATAATTTCCGCGGCGACACGCTGGCCTTGATGCGCAGCTATCTGAACAATCCCGTCGGCGTGCGTGACGCCAGCATGGCCGAGCCGGCGCAGCGCGAGGTCGGAGGCCGCCAGTTCTACGTCAGTTGCCTGCACTTCACCCCACGCGAGACCGACGGCACCTACAAGGCCATGAGGGAGCGCGCCGTGATCTTCGTCAACGGCCGGGCGGACCGCGTCGTCGATCGCGCCAGCGAGCTGTGCGCGGGCGCGGTTTACGTACCCTTTCCGGAACTTGAAAAGATGACGCGGTAGCGCAAAGCCCACCTTCATCGCTTGGTGATAGACAAAGCCCGCCGGAGCTGCCGGATCACATTTCGGGGAGCTTTGAACGGGGTGGTTTCGCGTTGCGACTAATCGTTACGGAAGGTTTTGTTTCCGACGGAAAAAACCGTCGGCACGCGCCTGTCGGACGGAACAAAATCGCGCTGTTGCCGCTCCGTCACAGTAACGAACGATCAACGTTCCGGCATCGCCTCGAAGCAACCCAATTCACGCCACGTTGTTTCCTGAGTGTCGAATTGAAAGAACGGGGATAATCATGAAGAGGATTTTGCTGGGCGCGGTTGCCCTGCTTGCGCTGGCTGCGCCGGCTGCCGCAGCCGACATGCAGGCGCGCACCTACACCAAGGCTCCGGCCTACACGCCGCCGCAGGTGATCTACAACTGGACCGGCTTCTACATCGGTGGCCATGTCGGCGGCGCCTTTGCCGGCGACAGCAGCTTCCAGTCGAGCGACGCGCGCTTCCTCGGCGGTGTTCAGGGCGGCTTCGACTACCAGTTCGCGCCCAATTGGGTCATGGGTGTCGAGGCCCAGTATTCCTGGCTGCCGACCAACAACGGCGGCGCTACGTTCCCGCTGGGCACGCAGGTGACCTCCAATACCGACCAGCTCGGCTCGGTGACCGGTCGCATCGGCTACACCTGGGGACCGGCGCTGCTTTACGCGAAGGGCGGTTATGCCTGGCGCAATGGCGGTCTTGGCGTCAATGTCGCCGGCGTCCCGCAGCCCTTCACCGCCACCGGCAACAGCAAGGACGGCTATACCGTTGGCGCTGGCCTCGAATACATGTTCGCGCCGAACTGGTCGGCCAAGGCCGAGTACCAATATTACAACTTCGGCAACACGACGATCACCTCCGGTCCGGCTGACGTCGTCGGCGTCCGCGGCCGGGAGGACGAGCATACCGTCAAGGTCGGCGTGAATTACCGCTTCGGCTGGGGCGGTCCGGCAGCCTCGCGCTACTGACGCGCCACCAGCGACCCACGACCTGACAAAGGCCGGCTCTCGCCGGCCTTTCGTTTGCCCAGCCCTCGTTCGCAAGTCCTTTGTTTGCATCGCGTCAACCATCTGGCGCGTCATTTGCAGGCAAACGTTCTGGCGGGCGCTTTCTCGCGCGCGTCATGGAGCTGGGGTAAAGCAAAAATAATTTTTGCAGCTTACGGAACTCGCGCGCCGGAACGCGTTATATGACAATTACCGGGCTGGTGGGACGACGGACATGCGTATCTTGGTGTCGGCTGTGGTGCTCTCGTGCTTCGTCAGTTTGCCGTGCGCTGCCCAAACAATCCTCAAATCCGAGCCTCTGATGCTGGCACCCTACGAGGTGGCCTTCGTCAAGGACGCCTCGTGCTCCTCCGGTAAGGTGCTGAAGGTCACCGGCGCGATCCGTGGGCTGCATCGCCGGAAGGCCTGCGTGGCTCTGGCGGGCGAGCAGGCGTCACTGGCCACCGCGACCCCCTAAGCTTTTCCTGAGCTCTGGCTTCCCAGCTTCGATTCCTCTTTAGGAATTCAGCTCAAGCTCCATCCTCGCTTGGCGATCAGCCTCGGCCTTGTTCCGGGCCGGGTCCTCGCCCTGTGCGGCCCGGCACGGCTTGATCTCGTAATCGTTGTCGAGCACCCGGCGTGGCCCGGGACGGTTGTCATCCGCAGTTACGTCCACGACGAGGCCACTTCGCTGCGCGAGCCTCCAGACGTCGGACTCGTCAGGATAGGCCTTGCTGATCTGGGCATCGTTGCAGAACAGGGCGTAGGGCATTGTTCCCGCTCCTGGAAAGCGCATTAACGAATTTGACGGGGTAGGGGTTCCGCTCGCCGGTCGATCACGCGGCCGTGATCAGGGCCGCCGGGTCCTGAGTCCTTAACGAGTCCTGAATCCCGGAAAAAAGAATCCACGGGACTCATTTGGCGGAATCAGCGGATGTTTTCGGTCATGACGACGGACCTGAAAACCTCTTGCGGGCACATGCTGCTGCCCCTCACGCTGGCCCTGTTCGGCGCCTGCGCGGCCAATCTCTGGCTAGTGTGGTCCTGGCTTTAGGCCAGCGACGGGAGATCCGGCTTTACTTGTCAGCCGGTGGACGGGAGGAGGGCTCGCGGATGGCGGCCCGCAATTTGGTCAGGGTGGCCGCGCAATATTCCTCGCGCTCCCGCTCGAACCGCTCCTGATGCTTGCGGAAATTGGCGATGCGGGCCTGTATTTCGGTGCGGACGTCGTGGCTCGCCACCCGGGGCGACGGGAGAGGTAACGGCTGCGGCGGAGCGGCCTTAAGTGGCTCGGTCCCGATGATGGTGTTGACGGGGGCGATCTGCACCGACGCCGCCACTGTCGCCGTCGGGATCTCCGGTGGATGCAAGTCATCCTTTTTGCCGGTTACCGATTGGACGAAAGCCATTGTCTGCGCGATCAGCGCGTCGCGTTCCGCGATCCACTTCATGGTGCACCCCTGTTGGCGCCATTCCAGCAAAGCTGGCCGGCCGAATCAAGAAGGTGTTGGGTGGGGGATTGCATATTTTTCCCGGCCGCCCGACAGTGGGGAATGGATGCCAAAGCAGACCATTCAGCCGAAGCCGAGGGCTTGAGGCTCGTCCGCGCGTTCCTATCGCTGCCGCCCGACAAACGGGCGGAGGTGATCGCGTTCGTTGAGGAGTTGGCCCGCGCCAAACGCCGTCCGGAGGAGGGCGCCGACGTCTCGCCGGGGTGAGCGCTAGCGCTCCCGCGGATTAAGGTTGGGCTCGAACGGCGCCCCGACCACCCGAACCGGCGTCGGCGTGGTCCCGTCTATTGCTACCGTTTCAGCCCGCTGCTTTGCCGGAGCCGGCCAGGGAGCCTGTTCGAACAGCGCAACAGCCCCGGCCAAGGCGCTACAGCACAGCGTCACCGTGGCCAGCAGAAACATGTTTCGATTTTCTTCCCTGATCCGCATGGGTCGACAACGGCCGACGCCCTTGACGGGTTCCGCCTGACCATGCCCGGATCGCTCCCCAAACTGCCGGCGGGACGCGATCGGGACATGGCCAGGACAAATCTGCAAAGACAAATCTTCAAAAACCACGGATCGAGGTCGTCTCACGGCAGCGCAGATCGAGGTTGAGAAGCAAGCCGCCCATCAGCGCAAGCGCGATATGGTCAACCTTGCCGACGGCTTTGAGCGCGCAGCCGGCGAGATCAAGACGGTGGGCGCGGCGTCCACCGAGCTTAAAGCGTCGTCCTCGACGCTGGCCAAGTGCTTTCCACGGCCAAGATGCTGGTGAGCGACAGCAACCGGCTGGGTGGCACAAACTCCGGCGGCACGGCGCCCCGGCAAGCAGCTGATTTATTGCGGCAGCAAGAGGGACATCGCGATCGCGAACAGGAAGCCCGTTGCGACGATCGCCGCGACAGCACCCGCGGTGATCTTGGCGATCTCTCGGCTGGTATAGGGACGCATGGGATGCGCATGCTACCTCATGTTCAACTCTGATCCAATCTGTGGTCAGTAGCCGCGCCCGAAATGCGTGCGGCCAACGTCCATTCCCGAAGGTCGATCCATGAACGAGGATATCAGCGACGGCTGGACCGCGTCCGCGGCTGCTTGGATCGTCGAGCAGGGTGAAGACGGCGACTATGGTCGCCGCTTCGTGCTGGACGCGCCGATGCGAGCGCGGATCGAAGGGCGCGGCTTCCGCAATGCGCTCGACGTTGGCTGCGGCGAGGGGCGCTTCTGTCGCATCATGCAGCGCGCCGGCATCCGCACCACCGGCATCGACCCGACCGAAGCGCTGCTCGCGCGTGCCATGGAATTGGACCCGCAGGGCGACTACCGGCTTGGCCGAGCTGAAACAATGGAGATCGAAGCGCCATTTGATCTGGTCGTCAGCTATCTCAGCCTGGTCGACATGCCCCATCTCGGTGCGGCGATCGGGAAGATCGTGGCAGCGCTGCGGCCGGGCGGTACGCTGCTGATTGCCAATCTGACCAGCTTCAACACCGCGGGTCCGCCCGACGGCTGGACGCGTGACGGCGACGGCGCCTTGCGCTTCAACATCGATCATTACATGGAGGAGCGGCCGACTTGGGTGACTTGGCGCGGCATCCGAATTCTGAACTGGCATCGTCCGCTCAGCACCTACATGACGCTGCTACTCGATCAGGGGCTCCTGTTGCGCCTTTTCGTCGAGCCGCAGCCCAGCGGCGGCGACCCCGACAGGAATGCCTTTCATCGCCGGGTGCCTTACTTCCACATCATGGAGTGGCAGAAACCGGTTTGAGGATGGGATGAGATTCGGATGGAACGCATGACCACAGTGTTCACAACGTAATCTTAAGGTCCGGACGATGATCTCCAAGCGCCCACCCGTGCTCGCCCATGAGCGGTTCACCGCCGACCGCGAGAATTTTGTCGGCCTCGATCTGGCCGCGCGGTTCGAGCGGATCGAGCGGACCAACCTGTGGGGCGCGGCCAGTTCGGTGTCGGGCCTCGGCTCGGAGGATCCCGCGACCGTCGCGGTCCGCGAGATGCTTCCTGCACTGCTGCAACGGCTCGGCGCGCGCTCGCTGCTCGATGCGCCCTGCGGCGACGCGGGGTGGATCGGCCGCCTGAAGCTGCATCTCGACTACACCGGCATCGACATCGTGCCGTCGCTGATCGCGGCCAATCGCAAGCGCGTGGCTGGCGGTGAGTTGTCAGGCCGGTTTCTCGTTGCCGACATCACGCGCGATGCACTGCCGCGCGCCGATGTGGTGCTGTGCCGGGACTGCCTGGTGCATTTGAGTTTCGACAACATCGTCCGCGCCGTCGCGAACTTTCGCGCCAGCGGCGCACGTTTCCTGCTGGTCACGACGTTTCCCGAATGGGACGACAATCGCGATTGCGAGGACGGCGACTGGCGGGCGCTGAACATGGAGAAGGCGCCGTTCGACTGGCCGGCGCCGCGCGTGCTGATCAACGAGCGTTGCGAAGAGGGCAGTGGCGGCTGGCGCGACAAGAGCCTCGGGCTGTGGCGGCTCGATGAACTGCCCGATCGTGTCCTCACTGCCCGGGGGATATGACGGACGCGGGCGGAACGTCCGTTGCGTGAGTGATTGCCCTCGCGCTATACTTTGGGTTGCATGATGCCGTCTCGCATTGCGGTGACGATGTTGGAGCACGCCATGAGACCGAGTGTTGTCGCCGTCGCCATGCTGGTCTGGTGCTGCGCGCCCGCGTTGGCGCAGCAGGACGGCGCTGCGCTCTACGCAAGCCACTGCGCGCAATGTCACGATGGCGGTGATGGCCAGAGCCGTGTGCCAGGCCGCGGTGCCATGCAGGCGATGTCGTTCGATCATGTGCTGGGAACGCTGACTTCTGGAAGCATGGCGGCAATGGCGAAGGACCGCAGCGAATCGGAACGGCGCGCGATTGCCGCCTTCGTCACCGGCAAGGCCGCGGTGGGCGACAATGCAGTCGATGCGGAGGGACGCTGCACGCAGCAGGTCAATTTCTTTCCGCAGCCGCTCGATGGTCCGCGCTGGAATGGATGGGGCGTCGACGCTGCCAACAGCCGCTTCCAGTCGACCGAAATGGCCGGCCTGACCGGGGAAGAGGTACCGCGCCTGCGGTTGAAATGGGCTTATGCCTTTCCCGGCGCCTCGGTGTCGTTTGCGCCGCCGACCATCGTGGGCGGTCTGCTGTTTATCGGCGGCACTGACCGCAAGGTGCACGCGCTCGACGCGCGAAGCGGCTGCACGAGGTGGACGCTGCCGACCGATGCCGCGGTTCGCGCGGCGATCAGCTTCGGGCCGCTTCCCGGCACCGATCAGTTCGCGATCTTCTTCGGTGACCTGCGCGCCAATGCCTATGCGGTGAACGCACTGACTGGTGCGCTGATCTGGAAGACCAAGGTCGAGGAGCACCCGGCAGCTCGCATCACCGGAGCGCCGACGCTGCATTCCGGCGTGCTCTATATCCCGGTCTCCTCGCTCGAGGAGGCCGCCGGTTCGCAGGCCAGTTACGAATGCTGTACTTTCCGCGGCAGCGTGGTCGCGCTCGAGGCAGTGACCGGCAAGCCGGTGTGGCAGGCCTACACGATCCCTGAGGTGGCGCATCCGACCGGCAAGAATGCGAGAGGCACGCAGCTGTTCGGCCCGTCCGGCGCGGCGGTGTGGTCGGCACCGACGATTGATCCGAAACGCAACGCCGTCTACGTCGCGACCAGCAATTCCTATTCGAATCCACCGGCCGCAACCGCCGATGCGGTCCTCGCTTTCGAGCTTGCGACCGGTAAGCTGCTCTGGAAGCAGCAGGCGACGCCGAGCGACGCCTTCATTGTCGCGTGCTTCGGCGCGGACAAGACCAATTGTCCTGAAGATCACGGGCCCGACCACGATTTTGGCCAGTCGCCGATCCTCGTGACCTTGCGTGACGGCAGGCGCGTTCTTGCCATCGCGCAGAAGTCCGGCGTCGTGCACGCGCTCGATCCTGATGATGGCGGCAAGATCCTGTGGCAGACGCGGATCGGGAAGGGCGGTGCGCTCGGCGGCAGCGAGTGGGGCTCGGCCGCCGACCAGGATCGCATCTATGTCGCGAACTCCGACGTGCGGTTCCTGCGCGATGGTACGCGGCGGCTCGATGCCACCCAAGGCGGCGGTCTGTTCGGCCTCGACCTCGCCAGTGGGAAAATTGCGATGGAAGTATCTCCTGTCGCCTGTGGCGATCGCCTCCAATGCAGCCCTGCGCTGTCGGCTGCCGTGAGCCTGATCCCCGGCGTCGTGTTTTCCGGCGGCGTCAGCGGCTTTCTGCGCGCCTACGCGACGGCCGACGGAAAGCTGTTGTGGGAATACGACACGGCGCGAGACTATACGACGGTGAACGGCGCCCCTGCTCATGGCGGCGCGATCGACGGCCCCGGGCCGATCATCGCCGGCGGAATGCTCTACACCAATTCCGGCTACGGCCAGTGGGGCGGCGTCGCCGGCAACGCACTGCTGGCGTTCGAGGTTGCGAAGGAGTGAGGGTCCGTCCTGGATTGCCCTGCGCTCCAGCCGAGCGACAGAACCTGTCAGCCAATTGAGGAGGAAGGAGCTTCGATGATCGATGCCCAATGCAGGTGCGGCGCTCTCGCGCTGTCGCTTCCAGGACCTTCCAGCCTCGTCGTCGCCTGCCACTGCATTGACTGCCAGCGTCGAACCGGCGCGCCGTTCGGGGTCGGTGCGTTCTATCCGGCGGAGGGCGTCACGATCTCAGGGACGTCGAAGGAGTACGTCCGGACAGCCGCAAGCGGCGGCAAGGTCCGCAGCTATTTTTGCCCCGAGTGCGGTTCGACGGTCTATTGGAAAGCGGACAATCTGCCTGCGATGATCGGCGTTGCCGTGGGCGCGATCGCGGTTCCGAACTACCCGGCGCCCATCCGCTCGGTTTTCGAACAGTCGAAACATGCCTGGGTGGAGATATCAGGCGCCGAGCACTTCCAGCAAAGCAGCGCACCGAAGCATTCGAAGTGAGCGTTGCGCGTCAAATTTCGCTCCAAGGCTCGCGGCGAGATGAATTGACGCCGTTCCCGTGCGGTTCCGCGAGGGTGGAATCTGCGGCAGTCCCTCTGCTTCGCGTGAGGCAATAGCTAGCGGTCCGGGTTGGAACGAACGTGACAGAAACTCGTTTGCCGACCGGAGCCAACGATGAATAACGCGGAAATTTTCGAACCTTTCTTGAGGCGGTTGCGGGTCAGCACCGAAATTGATGAAGAGGACGAGGCCGCTATCCGTCATCTGCCAATCACGGTGAAACGGATGGCTGGCGGTCAGCCGGTCGTTTCTCTCGGAGATCGACCTTCGGCGTGCTGCCTTGTCGTTGATGGCTTTATCCTGAGATCAAAGATCGTCGGCAATGGCCACCGCCAAATCATGGCCTTTCACCAACCCGGCGACATTCCCGATCTGCAGGGTCTCTTTCTACATGTGATGGACCATGACGTCAGCACGCTTGGCGATAGCGTTCTCGGCTTCATTCCGCATGCAGCGGTGCGCTCACTGATAAGAAAGCGGCCTAACGTGGCCGAAGCGCTTTGGCGCGATACACTGACCGACGCCGCGATCTTCCGGGAGTGGATTTGCAACGTTGGTCAACGCGAAGCCACAAGCCGCGTGGCGCATCTCGTGCTTGAGCTTTACACCAGATTGATGGCGATCGGTCGAGCGGACGGCCTGTCCTTCGACTTTCCGGCCTCTCAGGCACTCCTCGCCGACGCCGTCGGCACGAGTGTGGTCCACATGAATCGGGTCGTTCAGCAGCTACGTGCTCAGCGCGTGTTGGACCTGGAGCGGGGAAGAATATCGATCCTTGATGAAGCCAGGTTGCGCGAAATAGCAGACTTCGACGTGCTTTACCTTCATCTCAATCCGTCGCTCTGAGCCATGAAGTTCTACTTCGATATCAAGGACGACTTTTTCGCTGCGGTCGACGAGGATGGGGTGGATTTGCCCGGCCCGGAAGCCGCCGAAAAAGAGGCGATCGCAATGGCGACCTCGATTGCCAGAGACGTTGCGTCGGCAAAGGGGGCGCAGGTCCTCATTATAGTCAGGAACGAGAAGCACCCGCTGCTCGAGTTGAGTGTAACGGTCGCCCGGAAAGCTCTGACGTGATTGCGTGGGAAATCGATTCTAGCTGTCGTTAGACGGAGGAGTGCCCCGATCTATCAGGCCGCGGTGTCGGCTAAATCGGTGGTGCCGGCTGAGGGGATTGAACCCCCGACCTTCGGTTTACAAAACCGCTGCTCTACCGCTGAGCTAAGCCGGCGACGCCTGGAGAAGCGGGGCAGGCCCGGCCTATGCCGGGGCTGTCCGCCCGTGCGCGCCGCAATACCAGACTTGACCGGAAAGTGCCAGAACCCGGGAGCCCCGATGCAGACATGAATCAGGCGGCCAAGAGGGCCGCCCGATCTGTCGCGTTCGGTTCAAACCGCCTTACTGGCAGATGTGGCGGCGGCCGTCTTCGCCCTTGAACCAGGCGCCGGGCGTGCAGACGAAGCCGTTGCGCTGGGCGTAGGTGCGGGTGTCCCACCCCCGATTGTCCCAGCCGCGGTTATCCCAGCTGTTGTCGTAGGCGTAGGCGTCGTTCGTGGCGCGGAACGGGGCGGTTGCGATTGCGCCCGCAGTCCCGATGGCTGCGCCGGCGACGCCAGCGGCTGCTCCGACCGCGCCGGCGGCGACGTCGGTCGGCCAGAAGCCGGTGCGGCTCCTGTTCCAGTCGTTATTCCAATCGCCGTTGTTGGTCTGGCGATAGGACACGCGACGATGCCGATAGCCGCTGTCGGTGTACGGATTTCCCGGTCCGACGTTCTGGCAGTTGGCGTTGGGGAATTGCGCCGCGCAACGGCCGGGATTGGTGATCACGGTCTGCGCCATGGCAGAGCCTGCCACCAGGGTCGCCGCAATCGCCGTGGCTCCGAGAAGTTTGACGTTCATGATTGTTTGGCTCCCGTTTTGTTGACGGGGGCTAAACGCGGAAGACGCCGGACGTTCCGCTGAAACCGCCGGATTTTCGTCAGCCATAGTCAAACGGAAGTGAGCACGCGCGACGGTTCCGGACTGCAGGATCCGGCGGCGTTAATGCTTCGCTAGTTCGCTTTGGCGCATTTGAGCGGCGCGCAATCCTTACACATTAGGCTTACCGGCAATTGGTGAGAGGGCCTTAACCCTCTCTGCGCCGCCATCGGGTAGGTTGTCGCCGAATAAATGGGGTCCCCTCATGCGCGCATCTGCGCTCGCCGCCTTTCTGATCGGACTGCCCGCGACGGCGTTTGCCGGCGGCGGCTTCGATATCGTCGTTCCCGGTCGCCCCGGCGTGCCCATCATCATCAACAACATCGACGCGTCCTATGCCGTGATCGAGGGGACCTGGGGCCTGGGGAAGAACGTCCAAGTGCAGCCCACGATCTATGGCGGACGCTATGTCGCCGAGCGCCAGCCCACGGACGTCGGCCACTACTACCCGACGCTGGGCCTGCGGCCCGGCTATGGCCGGCTCGAGGTCGAACCGCCCGCGAACCGCAAATTGCCCAAGCCGCCCGATAGCTATCACCAGAGCTGGGGCGCCCAATCGGCGCCGCTGCCGCCGCAGATGGACGTGCCCGTCAATTCGCCGCCGGTGATCCTCGCGCCTGAGTTCAACGACCAGCCGCGGCGTCCTCGGCCGCGGCCGCGTGCAGAGATGCCCGGCAAGCCGCCGGGTTAAGAAACGACAATCCAAAAAACGGAAATCAACAGGAGAGAGTAATGCGTCAGATGATTTCGGGACTGGTCGCGGCGGCTGCCGTGATGTTCGCCGCCACCGCGCCCGCCGCGGCCTGCGGCTTCGATCCGTGCCAGCCGGTCGCGCCGGTCTATTCCGGCTGTAACACCGGCTGCGGCGGTTATGGGGCAGGCTACGGGTATGGCTACGGCGCCTATGAGCGTCTCGCCGAGCCCACCACGCAATATTATCACGTCAACCAGGGCCCGACCTACACCGGCCCGGGCGCCTTCGCGCCGTATCCGACCTATCGTGAGGACGCGGTGGTTGCGCCCGCCAATTACGGCTACGGCCGTGGTTATGGCTATGGGCACGGCTATGGCTATCGTGCCGCCGCGGTCGAAGCGCCGGCCGCCTATCCCTACCGCCGCCCGTATTACCGTCCGTATCGCTACGGCTACGGCCCGCGCGCCGGCTATCTGCCGCGCACGCATTACGGCTACGGTCCGCGCTACGGCTACGCCCCGCGCCATGCGCCGTATTATGGCGGCCACCGTGTGCTGCGCCGCTATTACTGATCGCTTGATCGGTTGAGCCAACGAGACGCCCGTCCGCGATGCGGACGGGCGTTTTGTTTTGTTACCGCTTCATCAGCCCGAGCCGGCTCGCGCCGACATAGAGCGAGAGCACGGCGGCATTCGAGACGTTGAGACTCTTGATCTCTCCGGGCATGTCGAGCCGCGCCACGACGCTGCAGGTCTCGCGTGTCAATTGCCGCAGGCCCTTGCCTTCCGCGCCCAGCACCAGCGCGAGCGGCTCGCGCAGGGTGACCTCGGAAAGATCCGCACTGCCTTCACTGTCCAGCCCGACAGTCTGGAAGCCGAGCTCGTTCATCGTGGTCAATGCGCGGGCGAGGTTTTGCACCGTCACCATCGGGACCAGCTCCAGCGCGCCGGAGGCGGCCTTGGCCAGCACGCCGGTCGCTTCCGGACTGTGACGCGCGGTGGTGACGATCGCCTTCACCGCAAAGGCGGCCGCCGAGCGCAGGATGGCGCCGACATTGTGCGGATCGGTGATCTGGTCGAGCACCAGCACCATGCCGTCCTGCTCCAAATCCTCGATGTCGGGCGAGGGCAGGGGATCGGCCTCGGCGAGCAGGCCCTGGTGCACGGCGTCGGGCGACAGCAGCCGGTCGATCTCCTGGGGCCGGACGATCTCGGGCGTGACCGGGATCGCGATGTTCTCGTCCGCCAGACGCCTTGCGGCGTTCTCGGTCAGCGTCAGCTTGCGGATCTGCCGCTGGGGGTTGGCGAGCGCCATGGAGACGGTGTGCCAGCCATAGAGGATGACAAGCCCGTCGGCGTCCGAATCGCGATCGCGGCGGGCCGGGCGACCGGCCGATTTTCCGGGCCTGTTGAAGGGCTTAGACCCGCCGCGGGGGCCCCTCGGGTTGAATTTTCGATCCTTCATGGGCTCGCTTGTGTCACGGGTCCCGGAATATGGCAATTTGGGTGGTGTCGGGGGCGATTTTAGCTGTTCGCCTCGGTTGACTTTACCCCATCGCTTCGCCGATAACCGCGCCCGGTCGCGCCCCCATCCGGGCTGTCGCGGCCTTCACGTTCCATGGCCGTCTTCGGTCGCCGGCAAGGTCCGGCCCGATTGTGCTGCCGTCGAGCGGGGGAGTGTCCCGAGTGGCAAAGGGAGCTGACTGTAAATCAGCCGCCTTATGGCTTCGCAGGTTCGAGTCCTGCCTCCCCCACCAGCCTTCGCTCGCTTCGCGAGCTACGGCTCGGCAAGCCGGCACCGATGGTCATGGCGCGAAGTGAGCGAAGGCTGTCGCGCCGCAGCCCGGAGGGCGCAGGCGGACTGGGTAAGCGCGCAAGTCACCCCATCATCTCCCGCACCATCGGCACTACCTTCCGCCCATAGCGCTCGATGCTCTTCATCAGCTTGCCATGCGGCAGCGGGCCCGCCGAATACTTCAGCTGAAACCGCGAAATGCCGAGCGCCTTTGCCGTCTTGGCGATCTTGCGCGCGACCGTCTGCGGCGAGCCGACATAGAGCGAGCCGTGCTCGGCCTCATTGACGAACTCGTCGCGGCCCATCGGTGGCCAGCCGCGTTCCTTGCCGATGCGGTCGCGCATCGCCTTGTAGTCGGGCCACAGCTCCTCGCGCGCCTGGTCGTCGGTCTCGGCGACATAGCCGGGCGAGTGCACGCCGATCGGCTGTGCCGGGCGGCCGAACTCCCTGAACGCGCGATGATAGAGATCGACGAAGGGTGCGAAGCGCGCGGGATCGCCGCCAATGATCGCGAGCATCAAGGGCAAGTCGTAATGCGCCGCGCGCACCACCGATTGCGGGCTGCCGCCAACGCCGATCCAGGTCTTGAGCGTGCCGTTCTCGACCGGGGGATAGACCAGTTGATCCTTCAGCGGCGGACGCAGCTTGCCTTCCCAGGTCACCGGCTTCTGCGACAGCAGCGCCGCGAACAGATCGAGCTTCTCCTCGAACAGCTCTTCGTACTTGCGCAAATCAAAGCCGAACAGCGGGAAGGATTCCGTGAACGAGCCGCGGCCGAGGATCACCTCGGCGCGCCCGTTCGAGAGTGCATCGAGCGTGGCAAAGCGCTGGAAGACGCGGATCGGATCGTCCGAGCTCAACACCGTCACGGCCGAGCCGAGATGGATGCGCCTGGTCCGCGATGCGATTGCCGCCAGCACGGTCTCAGGGGAGGAGACCGCGAAGTCGGCGCGATGATGCTCGCCGAGGCCGATGAAGTCGAGGCCGAGCTCGTCGGCGAGCACCGCCTCGTCGACGACGTTGCGGATCGCTTGCGCGTGCGGAAGCATCGCGCCGGAGACGTCCTTGGTGACGTCGCCAAAGGTGTCCAGTCCGAATTCGAGCGGTGCGGTCATTGATGAGATCTCTGCGGGCGCGGCTTGCGCGCCTGTCATTGGGGGAGGGGATTGCTTTGGTTGGAGCTAAGCAGCAGGAACTGGAACACAATGCTGCTTCGAGAAACCCATTGTTTCCCTTCTTTCGTGGTTTCGGGGGGCCCCGCCGCCCGCGGCTCAGTCGGACCTGGCGAACATCTCGACCAGGGTGTCGCGCAGCCAGCGCTGCGCCGGTACGGTGTCGTTGCGCTGGTGCCAGAACAGGCTGACGATGCGCGGCGGCGCCTTGAGCGGAAGCGGCATGGCGTGCAGGAACGGCGCGTGCCGGGATTGCGAGCGCAGATCGCTCGGCAGCACCGCAATCAGGTCGGACTGGCGCACGATTTCGTAGGCGGCGCTGTAGTGATTGACGGTCGCGACCAGGTTACGCGACAGCCCGCGCGAGGCGAGGAAGAGGTCGTAGGACGGCAAGGTCTTGCCGGCGAGGCTCACATCGACATGCCCCGCGTTGAGGAAGCTGCGCGTGCTCAGCCGCTTCATCGCGGCGAGTGGATGGCTGCGCCGCATGAAGCAGGCGTAGTCGACGGTCCACAGCGAGCGCGAGCGGATGGCGGCCGGCTGCTGCGCCTCGTTGACATAGACGCTGAGGACGCAATCAACGCGATTGTCCTCGAGCTGGTCGGCGATCTCCAAAATGGTGTTGGGAACGGTGTGGATTCGCGCCGTGGGCGCGACCTTGCCGAAATGGTTCAGCAGGTTCGGCATCACCAGCGAGGCGACGTAATCCGACATCGACAGGCTGAACTCGGTCTGAGCACGGTGCGCATCGAACACCTGCTCGTCGAGCGCGCCGCGGACGGTTTCGAGCGCTTCGCCGATCGGCTCCCACAGCACCACGGCGCGCTGAGTCGGACGGATGCCGGTGCCGGACCTGACGAACAGGGGATCGCCGAGCGCGTCCCGCAGGCGTGCGAGCGCATTGCTGACCGCCGGCTGCGTCATCAGAAGCGCGTTGGCGGCGCGCGTGACGCTGCCCTCGGTCATCAGGGCCTCGAACACTTTCAGCAGGTTGAGGTCGAGCGAGCGAAACGACAGAACATTTACCCCAGTGATGTACTAGATCATGATTATAAATTATGACGATAATATCTCCTTGTCTATGGTTCCGCCCGGGAACGAGCGGAGTGCCGGGCCGCCAGACAGAGGGGGACTTTCATGTCGATGATCTCGGCGCGGATCGAGCGCCTTCCATTCGCACGCTTCCACAAGCATCTACTGCTGATGGGCGGGCTCGGCTACATGTTCGACGCGATGGACGCAGCCGTGCTGGCGTTCATCCTGCCGGTGCTGCGCACGACCTGGAATCTGTCGAGCGTCCAGATCGGCGTGCTCGGCAGCAGCACCTATATCGGCTTCCTGTTCGGCGCGCTGCTGGCGGGCACGCTGGGTGACCTGATCGGCCGTCGCGCGGTGATGATGTCGGCGCTGGCACTCTATTGCGTCGCATCCATCGTCAGCGCTGCGGTGAACGACTGGTCGTCCTTCTTCGCCGCCCGCGTCGTCGCGGGCATGGGCACCGGCGCGGAGAGCGCGATCATTGCGCCCTATCTGGCGGAATTCGTCGCACGGCGTTACCGCGGCAGCTTTACCGGCGCGCTGGCCGGATTCTTCTCCTTCGGTTTCGTCGCGGCGGCCTTGCTCGGCTATTTCATCGTGCCCGCCTCTGAGAACGGCTGGCGCATCGTACTGGTGATCACCGCGGTGCCGGTCGTCATGCTGCTGTGGTGGCGCAGGGCGCTGCCGGAATCGCCGCGCTGGCTGGAAAGCCGGGGCCGGGAGAAGGAAGCCGCAGCCGTGCTGGACAGGATCGAGGCCGGATTTGCGAGCCAAGGCCATGTCCTGCCGCAACCGGTCGTCGAAATCACGGCGCCTGCCGTGACTGGTGGTACGCTGCTTGCCAATTTCGCCGCGCTCCTCGCCGGCCGCCAGGCGCGCATCACCATCATGACCTGGATCATGTGGCTTACGATCACGTTCAGCTACTATTCCTTCTTCGTCTGGATCCCCGGCCTTCTGGTCCAGAACGGCATGAGCATCACCAAGAGCTTCGCCTATTCGATCGCGATCTATTGCGCGCAAATTCCCGGCTATTTCAGCGCTGCGTACTTCAACGAGCGCATCGGCCGGCAGGCGACGATTGCCTCCTACATGGTGCTCGGCGGCGCCAGCGCGCTTGGACTTGCATTCGCGCAGAGCGATCAGCACATCATGGTCGCCGGAATCTTGCTGTCCTTCTTCATGAACGGCACCTATGCGGGGGTCTATGCCTATACCGCCGAGGTATTTCCGACGGCCGTCAGAACCACCGGCGCCGGGCTCGCCTCCGCGATCGGCCGCATCGGTGCGATCGTCTCGCCGATCCTGGTCGGCTATCTCTATCCCAATTTTGGCTTCGCCGGCGTGTTCGGCCTCACCACGAGCGTGCTGCTGTTAGGCGCGCTCACCGTGGTGCTGATGGGCGTGCCGACACGCGGCCGTTCGCTGGAAGAGATCGCGGCAGGCGAAGTCGCATGAGGGAGACGAAACACCGATCCGATCCGCTGCTCTGCGCGGTGGCGGCCGCGCAGGGCAGGGCGGATCAGCCGGATGCCCTGTACTCGGCGCTGGACGACGCCCTGAAGTCGGCGATCGGGCACAAGCTGTTCACGATCCTGACCTATGACGCCGACACGAGGGAAGCAGCGCGGGTGTATTCCAATCTTCCCGGACCTTACCCGGCGGGCGGCCGCAAACGCCTGGCGCCGGGGCCGTGGACCGAGGCTGTGCTCGACCGCGGCGAGGCCTATATCGGCCGCACCCGGGACGATCTGCGCGGGGTGTTTTCCGATCACGAGCTGATCGCTTCGCTCGGCTGCGAAAGCGTGCTCAACATGCCCGTGCGCTGGCGCGGGCGCACGCTCGGCTCGCTCAATCTGCTCCATGAGGCAGGCTGGTACGGCAAGGACGATGTCGCTGCGTGTCTCCCATTCGCCCAGTTCGCCTTGCCCGCGCTGCTCATCCAGTCCTGATTAGACAGGAAGTCGTCATGTCCCGTGTGCTCTTCAAGAACGCCGCTCTGCTCGATCCGCTTCAGCCGGACCTCCTGGAGGGACATCACGTGCTGGTCGAGGACGGTCTGATCAAGGAGGTCTCCGATCGGCCGCTCCAAGTGGAAACCGACCGCACCGTCGATCTGAAGGGCAAGACGCTGATGCCCGGCCTGATCGACCTGCATGTGCATGCGATCGCCGTCGAGCTCAATCTGGCGCAGCAGGTGCACATGCCGAACGTGCTGGTGACGCTGCGCTCAACGCTGCTGCTGCGCGGCATGCTGCGGCGGGGCTTCACCACCGTGCGCGACGCCGGCGGCGCCGGCCATGCGCTGAAGCAGGCGATCGAGACCGGTCTCACCGACGGTCCGCGGCTGTTCGTCTCGGGTCGTGCGCTCAGCCAGACCGGCGGGCACGGCGACATGCGGGCCCGCTCGGATTATCTTGCCAGCGACGCACCGTGCCCCTGCTGCGTGCGTGTCGGCGCGCTGGCGCGCGTTGCCGATGGTGTCGACGGCGTGCGCAAGGCGGCGCGCGAGGAACTCCAGATGGGGGCGGACCAGATCAAGATCATGGCTTCCGGCGGCGTCGCTTCACCGACCGATCCGGTTGGCGCCTTCGGGTACTCCGAGGACGAGATCCGCGCCATTGTCGAGGAGGCGCGCGGGCGTCAGACCTATGTGCTCGCCCACGCTTACACCGCTGCCGCGATCGAACGCGCGGTGCGCTGCGGGGTGCGCACCATCGAGCACGGCAATTTGGTCGATGCTCCGACCGCGCAGCTGATGGCCGAGAAGGGCGCCTATGTGGTGCCGACGCTCGTCACCTACGAGGCGCTGGCTAACGAGGGTGCCCAATATGGCCTGCCGCCCGAAAGCGTTGCCAAGATCGCCGATGTCCGCGACGCGGGCCTGCGCTCGCTCACGATCTACCGCGACGCCGGCGTAAAGATCGGGTTCGGCAGCGACCTGCTCGGACCGTCGCAGCGTCTGCAGAGCGACGAATTCCGCATCCGCGCCGAGATTCTCGGTCCGCGCGCCGTCATCGCCAGCGCGACATTGGTCGGCGCCGAGGTCCTCGGCATGGAGGGCAAGCTCGGCCGCATCATGCCCGAAGCCATTGCGGACCTGCTGGTGGTCGATGGCAATCCGCTCCGCGACGTGGCCTGCCTGCTCGGCCAGGGCGAGCACATCCCGATGGTGATGAAGGCAGGCAAGGTCCAGTTCGACCGGCTGGGGGCGCGTAGCTAATCCTATTTCGAGATGCGCACGACCATCTTGCCAAGCGCCCCGCGCGTCTGCATCGTCCTGAACGCTTCCCGGAAGTCATCCAGCGCGAAGATGCGACCGACCACAGGCTTCAGCTGGCCGTCGACCAACCAGGCCGTCAGCTCCGACATGAGGCGCTTCTGCACCTCGGGCTCGCGGATTGGAAGCTGCGCGAGGTCGACGCCGAGCAGGGCGCCGCCCTTCAGCAGTGGCAGGTTGAACGGCAATGCAGGGATCGCGCCGGCGGCAAAACCGACCACGAGATGACGGCCGCGCCAGGCGATGGAGCGAAAGGCCTGCACCGAGATCTCGCCGCCGACGGGGTCGAAGATCACGTCGGCGCCGTGTCCTTCGGTCAATTCCTTCAGCGTGTCGCGCCAGTTGGTCTGCGTGTAGTCAACCACGGCATCGGCGCCGTGCTGTCGCGCGAACTCGCGCTTGTCTGGTGTCGATGCCGCTGCGATCACACGGGCGCCGAGCAGCCTGCCAATCTGGACGGCCGCGATTCCCGTGCCGCCCGCTGCGCCCAGCACCAGAAGCTGTTCGCCTGCGCCGAGCGACGCGCGCGCACTCAGCGCATAGAGGGCGGTCAGGTAATTGGCACGAAACGAAGCGGCGACCTCCGCCGCGACGCTGTCCGGCAGGGGATAGAGCGCTTCGGGGGTGACGACGATCTCTTCGGCAAGCGCGCCCGAGCGCGTCATCCCCATTACGCGCATCCCGGGTTGATAGCCGCCCGGTGCGCCGGGGGCTTCGTCCACGATGCCTGCGAATTCGGTTCCGGGAATGAAGGGCAGGGGATCCTTGGTCTGATAGCGCCCCTCCATCTTCAAACCGTCCACAAATCCGATTCCTGCAGCCTCTACCCGGACACGCAGCTGTCCGGGCCCGATGTGTGGAGACGGAACGTCCTTCAGGGCGATTTGATCGATCGGCGCGTATTGCTCGACGACGACGGCTTTCATGTCGGACCTCTGTTGTCCAGTTATGCTGACACGTCTCGACACCAGCCTCTTGTGTCTTACCGCCACATTCCGCGCATCCGCGCCCCGATGTCGACCTTCGGCCCTTGCGCCGCCGTGCGGGCCGCGCCTGCCCCAGCCTTCGGCCAGGCGGTGCGCTCGAACAGATAGACCAGCGGCTCCGGGATGAAGCGGGTGCGCGAGGCGTAGACGTGGCGGTCGCCCTTGGCTTGCTGGCCGTGGGTGAAGAAGCGCTGCGGCACCACGAGGTGCAGGTCGTCCTTGGCGCGCGTCATCGCGACATAGAGCAGGCGGCGTTCCTCCTCGAGCTCGGCGCTGGTGCCGGCGCCGAGATCCGACGGCATGCAGCCGTCGACGACGTTGAGCACGAACACCGATTTCCACTCCTGGCCCTTGGCGGAGTGGATGGTGGAGAGGATCAGATAGTCCTCGTCGCGCAAGGGCGGCCCGGATTTGTCGCTGGTCGCATCCGGCGGATCGAGCGTGAGCTCGGTCAGGAATTTCTCGCGCGAGGCATAGCCGCTCGAGATCTGCTCGAGCTGCATCAGATCGGCGCGGCGGGTCTCGGAATCCTCGTGGAGGCGATCGAGATGCGGTTCGTACCAGAGCCGCACGCGTTCGAGATCGGCCGGCCATTCCGAATAGCGCAAATTTTCGATGGTGCGGACGAAGCCGGTCCAGTCCGCGCCGGTGCGCGGCGGCACCGGGAGCTGGCCGAGCGCAGCGAGCGGATCGGTGCTCTCCGCCATCTGGTCGAGCACGCGCTGCGCAGTCGCCGGTCCGATGCCCGGCAAGAGATGCAGGATGCGAAATCCCGCGACGCGGTCGCGCGGATTTTCGGTGAAGCGCAGCAGCGCGAGCACGTCCTTGACATGCGCGGCATCGAGAAATTTCAGCCCGCCGAACTTGACGAACGGGATGTTGCGGCGGGTCAGCTCGATCTCCAGCGGGCCCGAATGCGAGGAGGTCCGGAACAGCACTGCCTGGTGCTTCAGGAGCGCGCCTTGCTCGCGGTTGGCCAGGACTTCCTCGACGATGTAACGGGCCTGGTCGGTCTCATCGTGCACGGTGACGAGCTGCGGCTTTTGCGCGGAGCTGCGGTCGGTCCAGAGGTTTTTTGTGAAGCGCTCGCGCGCCAGGCCGATGACGCCGTTCGCCGCCGCCAGCACGGGTTGCGTCGAGCGGTAATTGCGGTCGAGCGTGATCATCTCGGCGCGGGGCGAGAAGCTCTGCGGAAAATCCAGAATGTTGCGGACCGTGGCGGCGCGGAACGAATAGATCGACTGCGCGTCGTCACCGACGACGGTGAGGCCGCGTCCGTCCGGCTTCAGCGCCAGCAGGACCGAGGATTGCAGGCGGTTGGTGTCCTGATATTCGTCGACCAAGACGTGATCGAAGCGGCCGCCGATTTCTTCCGCGATCAGCGCATCGCTCATCATCTGCGACCAGTAGAGCAGCAGGTCGTCGTAATCCAGCACGTGCTGGGCCTGCTTGGCCTCGACATAGGCCGCGAACAGGCCCTTCAGCTCGGCCGCCCAGCCTGCGCACCAGGGATAGTGCGCCCCCAACACCTTCTCGATCTCCATCTCGGCATTGACGCAGCGCGAGTAGATCGACAGGCAGGTGCCTTTGGCGGGAAAGCGGCACTCCGTCTTCGACAATCCGCGCTCGTGCCGGACCAGATTCATCAGGTCGGCGGAATCCTCGCGGTCGTGGATGGTGAAGGCAGGATCGACGCCGATCCGCTCGGCATATTCGCGCAGCAACCGTGCGCCGATGCCGTGGAACGTGCCGGCCCAGGTGAGCGCGTCGCGCATGATCGCGGCATTGTTCTCGCCGAGCACTTTTCGGGCGATGCGCTCGACCCGGCCGGCCATCTCGGCCGCGGCGCGGCGCGAGAACGTCATCAAGAGGATACGGCGCGGATCGCTGCCCGCGACGATCAAATGCGCGACGCGGTGGGCCAGCGTGTTGGTCTTGCCGGAGCCCGCACCGGCGATGACGAGCAGGGGCGCGCCCACGGTCGCACCATCGGCCACGCCATGCTCCACGGCGCGGCGTTGCTCCGCATTGAGCGTGTCCAGATATGTCGCCACGAATCGCCCCGGTGAAACAGCCAGAGTCGGCGATCCCGCTGCGAATCGCAATGCGTCTGGACGGGACCGATGTTAAGACCTAGGGACAAGACGGCCCAAGGTTCCATTCCGAAAAGCGCCACCCGGCATGACCGAGCTCAAATCCGACCAGTTCGAGATGCGACGGCTGGAATCGCTCAGCAACACCATCTTTGGCGTCGCCATGACGCTGCTCGCCTACGACCTGCCCAGGGCCGCGGTCTTCACCAGCGCGCCCGACTGGAACGATCTCGCCCGGGTCTATTCCGGCAAGCTCGCGGGTCTTGCGCTCAGCTTCATCATCGCCGGCGTGTTCTGGATCAGCCATCACCGCCGGCTGGCGCGCCAGCCGGTCGGCAGCCGCGGCGCGGTGATCCTCAATCTGTTCTTCCTGCTGTCGATCGTGCTGCTGCCGGTGACCAACGGCCTCTACACCAACTACCCCACGAGCAGTGCGGTCGCCGTGCTCTACGGCCTGCACCTGACTGCGATCGCTGGCCTCAATGCCTGGCTGTGGTGGAGGATCCTGGGCGGTTGGCGCCAGGAGATCATGGCCTCGCTGTTTCCGCTGCTGGTGTTTATCCCGGGCACGGTCGTTGCGGCGTTCGCGCCGCAAGCCGCGCCGTTCGTGTGGTTCATCGCCTTCGGTGGCCTGCTGATCCAGCGCTTCTATGTCGGGCCGACCGGGACGGACAAATAGGCCTGCCGCTCATTCGCCGGAGGGCGTCGCGCCGAACCCATCGGCCGGCACGTAAAGCTTGACAGGGCGGATTTCGTAGACCGCTGACGGATTGACCTGGCGCAGCGTCCGCGCGGCCGCGATCGCCTCCTCATCCGTGTCGTATTCGACGAGGTGGAAGCCCAGGAGCTGCTCCTTGGTCTCGGCAAACGGGCCGTCCAGCACCACGCCCGCGCCGGGGCCGCGCAAGGTGCGGGCCTTTCGGGTCTCATCCAGGCGGGCGGCCGGGCCGAAATGCCCGCTTGCCCGGAGGGGCGCCTGAACCTCGATGACTTTGGCCACGACTGCGGCATCCTTTTCGGGCGTCCAGGACAAGATCTCGTCTTCCACGTGATAGGCCAGGATGGCGTAAAGCATCGTCACCTCGTTGATTTTCGCTGCGCGTGTCCGAAGGACGTATCACCACCGTCGCCGCCGACAATGGGGCTGCGGAAATATTGCGTCGCGGGGTGCGGCGACGAAACCTTCCCGAAACCCGATTACGGCCGAAAAGTGTGAACGCTGCCCGAAATCGGCGCGACTGATGGCCACCAAGACCACTTCGGAGGCGGCCATGTCGACCATCAAGATCATCTGCAAGATCATCTGCGACGCGCGTCGGGCGGGAAAGTCGGAGCTTGCGGATCTGCACGACCAGAGCGGCCACCATCGCTATTACGGCAGCTCGGCCGAGAGCGGCGGCGAGCGCATCGTCGAAAGCCGGCGCGGCAAGCGCCCGCGTGCAATGAGCGTTTGCGGCTTCTAAGCCCGACGCTTGCGAAACAGCCTGTAACCATGAACGTCGTGCAGATATCGATCGCCGCGATGCCGTTCCTGCTCTCGCTCGCGAGCAGGTCCGGCAAGGCGATGGCGCCAAGCCTGCTGGCGGGCATCTTCACCGTGCTTCTCGGCAGCGAGCCGCCGCGGGCGGCCATGGCCTGGTGCGTCGGGCTGTTGATCGCGGCGGTTGCGGTGCGGGAGCGGACTCGCACGACCTGACCGCGTGTCACATCCCGCTCAGCACCTGCTTGATCAGGGTTTCCCGCAACCGGGCGATTTCGCCGCTCGCCTCCATCTGCTCGATCATCCTTCCGACCTTCGGCACGAGATCGCGATGCCGTTCATGCAGATGGTGGTAGATGCTGATGCGCTCGAGGGGTGGTGAGAGCGGGTGGATCCTGGCCTGGAGATTGAGTTTCCTCACCGCAGCCAACCCGCTGAAGAGGTCGGTGACCATCACGTCGATGCGGTCGGCGTCGAGCATCTTGACCATGTTGTCGAGGCTTGTCGTCGCCGTGACCCGGGTCATGCCGCGCGTACCGGCTTCCGACGAGCCGACGCCGCGTACGATGCCGATGCTGTAGTCCCTAATTGAATTCCAGCCAGCGACGTCGAACTGCAGTTTCGTGGTGAAGACAGTAGGCTCGATGTAATTGATCGCAGGTGTCACCTGGATCAGCGTCGGATAGTCGCGAGAGAGCGTTCCAATCCGCTGGACCTCGCCGTCGACCTCGCCGGTGCTCGACAGCGCGAGCGCGCGCTTGCCGGGCACATCCTCGAATTCGAGCTTGATGTTCAGCCGGGCATAGACCGCGCGGAGCATCTCGCCGCCGACATATTGATCGGGGATATCGGCGATGCGCGCCAGCCTGATGACCTCTTGCGCCTGCGACGGGCCTGCCGCGAGCAGCAACAGGCAGACCACGACTATCCGCCTCATGACGCATCTCCCTGGCCATGCCTCTTGGGCGTGCCCTGCTACCATCGGACTCCGGTGCCGCGATCTACCGGAGATGGCGGCTGCGCCGGTCCGCAACGTTGAGAGCGCGTTCCCGCTGTATGGCGGCTCCGGACTTTCACCGATGTCATTCTAGCACGCGAGGTGGTAGTTTGCCTGGGAATCCTGCTGCTGGGCGCAAGATATGACCCCGTCGAGCTCAAGCCGCCCAAGGGCCAACAGGATCATCGGCCGACAAGATCGCCACGTGTATCGCGTGCTGAGGCAGCGCCTCAACCGTTCACCTGCTCGCGGCTGCGATCGGTAAGCTGAGCAGGTGCCGCCATTTTCGAGGACATGGTGCATGGGCGACGCAGGTGACGATGATATCAAGCGTGGCCGCGCCATTGCGCCGGCGGCTGCGAAGCAGGATTTGACCGGCATCGGCGCCCCGCTCGCGCCTCCGATGTTCGCGGCGCTCCTGTCGCGGATCTTCAACTGGTCGCGCAGCGGCGTCGGGCCTCGGCTGCTTGCCGCCGTGCTGCTGTTCTCATCGGTCGTGACGCTGACCCTGACCGCGCTCCAGCTCTATCTGGATTACAATCGTGAGGTCGGACTGATTGAGACGCGGCTCGACGAGATCGGCCGCAGCACTACGGGCAGCCTCGGAGAGAGCCTGTGGAATCTCGACCAGAACCAGCTCAAGCTCCAGCTCGATGGCATTCTGCGGCTGCCTGACATCCGTGCGGCGGAAGTCCGCGAGATCGCCGATCGGCCAAATCCGATCCGTGTCGAAGTCGGCGAGCGAAACACCCGTTCGATCATGACCCGGGAATTTCCGCTGACCACCGTGTTGCAGGGGACCTCGCGCGCCATCGGCACGCTCCGGGTCGAGGCGACGCTGAGCGACGTCTATCAGCAATTGCTGAACAGGGCCCTCGTCATTCTGGCAAGCCAGGCGGCAAAGACGTTCCTCGTCTCGTTGTTCATCATCTACATGTTTCATCTGCTGGTGACCCGGCATCTCGTCGCCATCGCTGAATACGTCGGCAAGTACAGCCTCGGACGGCCGCCGCCGCCTCTGCGCCTGGAGCGCCGGTCGCCTGACGATGCCGACGAGCTGGACAAGGTCGTCGTTGCTTTCAACGCCATGTGTGCCAACCTCGAACATGCCTATGGCGAGCTGCGCGAGGCCAATGGGAATCTCGAGCGTGACCTGAAGATACGGCAGCGCGCCGAGGAGAACGCCCGCGCGAGCGAGCAGCGCTTCCGTGACTATGCCGAGACCGCATCCGACTGGTTCTGGGAGACCGGTCCGGATCACGTGTTCACCTATATTTCAGATCGGGCCGGTGCTTTCGGCATGGACCCCAAGGCGCTGATCGGCAGGCGCCGTTCAGACGCCGCCTTCGACCACGATGCCGAGCCGCAGAAATGGCGCAGTCACTGGGCCACGCTGGATCGCCACGAGCCGTTCCGGAAGTTCGAGTATCGTGGCCGCGATGCGGCTGGCCGCGCGCACCATTTCAGCGTTAACGGCCAGCCGGTGTTCAGCGCCGACGGACGCTTCATGGGGTATCGTGGTTCGGCTACTGATCTGACCGAGCAGCACGAGACGGAGGAGCGGCTTCGCCAGTCGCAGAAGATGGATGCGATCGGTCAGCTCACCGGTGGCGTCGCGCATGACTTCAACAACGTGCTCACTGTCATCACCGGCACCATCGAGATCATCCGGGAGGGACTGGCGGACAAGCCCGACCTCGCCGCGATCGCCCAGCTCATCGACGATGCGGCGGCGCGAGGCGCGGAGATCACCTCGCAGCTCTTGACCTTTGCGCGTCGCCAGCCGCTGGAACCGCGCGAGATCGACGTCAACGGCCTCGTGCTCGAGACGGCGAAGCTGCTGAAGCCGATCCTGGGCGGAAACGTCGAAATCGTGACCCGCCTCGCGGACGACGCCTGGCCGGCGATGGCCGATCCGTCGCAGCTGTCGTCGGCGATCATCAATCTCGCCGTCAATGCGCGGGATGCGATGCCTGGCGGCGGCACGCTGACGCTCGAGACCGCGAACCGCGAATTCGATGGCGCGGATGGTGCCGGTGACGGCGACGCCACGCGCGGCGCCTTCATCATGGTCGCGGTGGCGGACACCGGCCATGGCATCCCCGCCGACATCCGCGACCGCGTGTTCGAGCCGTTCTTTACCACCAAAGGGGTCGGTCGCGGCACCGGGCTCGGCCTCAGCATGGTCTACGGCTTCGCCAAGCAGAGCGGCGGCAGCGTTGCGATCGAGAGTGAGGAAGGCCGCGGCACCGTGATTCGGCTGTTTCTGCCGCGATCTGCGGGCGGAGCGCAGGCGAGGCCCGGGTCGCTGCAGGCGCCCGCGGCGGCACGCGGGCACGAGACGATTCTCGTCGTCGAGGACGATCCGCTGGTGCAGGGCTATGTCATCGCCCAGCT
Source organism: Bradyrhizobium sp. WU425 (assembly GCF_021052305.1). Lineage (NCBI taxonomy): Bacteria > Pseudomonadati > Pseudomonadota > Alphaproteobacteria > Hyphomicrobiales > Nitrobacteraceae > Bradyrhizobium > Bradyrhizobium sp. WU425. Next base: position 3,450,352 of record NZ_CP088089.1, read on the forward strand.
CGGCAGCCTCGGCTATCGCACCCTCGCAGCCGGCGACGGCGCAACCGCGCTTGCGCTGGTTCAGCAGGGCGCCCAATTCGATCTGCTGTTCACCGACATCATCATGCCCGGCGGCATGAACGGGCAGGAACTGGCCGAGGCCGTGCGCCGCCTCCGCCCGGGGATGAGGGTGCTCTATACGTCCGGCTATACCGACAACGCCCTCGACCACGACGGTCATCTCGGTCCCGGCGTTGCGTTGCTGAGGAAGCCGTACCGGAAGGCGGACCTGTCATCGAGGATCCGCGAGGTGCTCGCCGGCGAGCCGCCCGCCTGAGCAGCCGGCGCGCGATGCCAACGAAAAAGGCGCGGCGGGGGAAGGCCCCCGTCGCGCCCGATTTCTTGCTCGCTGGTCCAGGGCTGAGAGCGCCCCGATGCCAAGCCTCTATTCAAGGCTTAGCGGGCGATCCCAGCGAGGTGACAGCGCTTGGTAAAAGACACTGGATCACCTCCTTTCGTTGGTTGCGGAAGATTTCAATATAGGCGGCAATTCCGCCATTGTTAAGGGGAGGCGGGTCCGGAGGAACCAGCGGCTGTTCGCAAGGCCGGGAAAGCGCTGGAAGCCCCATCTGGGCAGTTGATCCTGGGCAGTTGAGACCGCCGCCCGGCCGTGTTAGGGAGCCCCTGTCGCGGGTGTAGCTCAATGGTAGAGCAGCAGCCTTCCAAGCTGAATACGAGGGTTCGATTCCCTTCACCCGCTCCAATTATTTCAATAACTTAGCGCGTTAAGGCCTTTCCATTCTGACAAGCCGCGCATTCTCATTCTGACAAACGTTCACTTTCCTTTCGCTTGTTTTGCACGCCGCTTGATGCATTTCATTTGCGCATCTTGCTTTGCCTGATCGTCGTCGTGCAGATAGTGCGCCATAGCTGCCGTCGACGACCACTGACCCTTCTTCATTAGCTGCGTTTCCGTGAGCCCGGATGTGCCTTGCTTCGGTCGTGCCGCGGTGGCGGCCGAAAGAGGTAAAAGTTAGCTCGGGCCGTAAACCTGCAGCCAAGATAATCTTCTTCGTGATGCGTTGGACTTGAGTCAGCGTCTCGCCCTTGCCAAACCAGGGTAGACTGCTCCCATCACGTCGCAACATCAGACCTCCTGTCGGACGCAGCTCCTTGATCGCGTCGAGCTCTGCCATTAGCAGCGGGTAAAGTGCCTTCCCCTTGGCGTTGAATAGGGGGTCCCAAGATCCAGTGCTGGTCTTGTAGTTGATGACGTAGACGTGGCTCGGGGGGCGGTAGTGATCAGCCGTGGAACCAATGAAAATGTGGGCCTCGCGTTGAAGCAACTCCCAGCCGATCAGTGCACTGGTGGCAAGCGACGGATAACCCATTTCGATCGCTTTCGTCCGGAAAGCTGCAAGCTCCGCAAAGGTCGCGTGCGACGTTTCGCGCGAACTGGACTGCAGGCCCATCTTTTCGAAGGGATTCCGAGGCGGGAGCAAGCCCGGATGTGCTCGGGAAATGACGTTCCATGCGCTACGTGCGGTCTTCATCGCGTGATGACCGTCGTACGGCGTTCGATCTTTTCGCCTTTCACTTCTTTGAAGAGCAGTCTTTCGAAGAGCTGATCGACGAAAGCGGTGTCAATACTTGCGACCCGGCGCGTCCCCAGTCGTCGGCCATCTTGCAAGATGTACTCACCGATTATTTTGATGCCAGTCTCATGAACCCGGCACTGACCGGGGCTCAAAGGCTGAAGTCGCTTAGCTGTCTTCTGGGGACCACGTTTGACGGTAGAGATGAAACATCCAATCAACCGTGCCGATGACCACGCCAATGCCAATCGGATTTTGCGTCCTCGCCGCCCATGCGCCAGCTATCTGAAGCTCGACCTGAACAGCACATCCTGCAAGAACTCATCCTGCAGGATGCGGTATACGTACTGCCAGCAAGAGCTGTTAGCGGCAGACGTAGCTGCCGTTAACCAGAACGCGGACACACGCGGTGCCCACCGCAGCCGCACCAACTGCCGCGCCGCCTACGACCGCACGCCTGGTGGTGCGCCGTGCAACGCCGGCCACTGACACGGGTGTCAAGGGGCGTCCGACCCGTGCTTCTGCCCGGCCTACCGAGAGCGACAGGCCTTCGTCGGCCGACCAGTCGATTGAGCCGGACACTCCGAGGGCGATCACGGCACCTGCGAGAGATAATCTTGTGAGCATGCCACGCTTCATGATGGTCTCCGTCCTGTGAGAGGGAATTTGGATCGCTCCATGGTTCGCTGCTCGGACCATTGATCAAGGTCAAGGAATCGCAAGAAAACGGTGCAGCTGGTAAGCGCGGGCGACACGCGAAGACGCTTCCAGCAGAATGGGGGCGGGAGCGAGCTTCTCCGACTCTTTACTTCTGCACGCAGAGCGGTCTCAGCGTCTCGTCGCTGCTGCGCGCTTTTGCGTATTCCATCAACGCCATCCGGGCTACCTCGCAACGCTCTGCGCTTGAAAACTCTTGTGTCGATATGACGGCGCCATTCGCGACGCCAAGCCAGCTGATGACGACCAGAACATAGGTCATGGTATCCTCCCCTAGGCGTCGATCTCCTGAGCGCAGATTGGCGCGAGAGGCGGCGGCTCAATGAGCGCCGCCCATCGCGCCATCATCAAGCTCTATTGGCACACATACATGATGCCATCACCGCCCTTCACCAACGAGCCTGGGACGCATCCGGTGCAATTGCGCGCCGCATAGTCGGCCAGCCGCTATAGCCGTAACTCCACGATCCGCCGAAGTAATAGGCTCGCACCGCGTACCAGGACAAACCGTCATTCGTGTAGTAGTGACCGCGACAATAAGGAGTGACGTACAATCGGGCGGCCGCTTGGGCGTTGTCGAGTCGCAGCGAGATCCCGCCTCAGTCGGTCAAGCCAATGAACAGCGTCGTGCCGCATACGAGCGCGGCGACGGCAACGGCAATCTTCCTTGCGCTTATCGACTTCATGGACGTTCTCAAAAAATGAACTTCAACGCCACAACAGGGCGGCGATTTGCGTTAGATCAAGGGAATCAAACAAATCGAATCTGCTTCTCCTTCGAATTCGCCGAATCAGTTCGGATCAAATAATGCGAATCTGGAGGATAGCGCTCCAGCCCGACAAGTGCGGCCCGCCATCGGAAAGCTCGCTGTCACGGTGGCAGCGCCGGCTCTCTCTGCACTGGAGCCAAGTATGCAATTGTGCGAGTGCTTTTCGCCAGAATGCTTCAGGCAGTCGGGGACGAGCTCGGAGACGGCATCGCGGTTCGGGATCTGCTCTTCATCATCTCTGCCGATCGGTTCGTAGGATCCTGTTGCGCAGCGACCAATTTGCTGAACGCAAAGAAGAATCTGGCGACGATACCCTCGTCCGATCCGCGCTCATCACGAAGCGCCTCTGCCGCCATAAGCGACCAGCTTCTTGCCTCAGCCATCCAGACGGTGCGGTTTGCCGCATCCTCGCTTGCGAGCTGCCGACAAAGTGCTGCGCGCGAACTCAGCTCGAATTGACTCATCATCGTCCCTCCCTGCCAGAAGCTCGATGTACGCGGTGAAAACTCTGCGTTGCGTGCCACATCTCTGCAATTGACCTTCCGGTCATTGTACCAAGGGGCATGTCACAGCCACTGACCAAGCCGCGCGATACTACGCGAGGCGGTGTTGCGAAAATTCAGTTTGTTGATCTGGCTCAAGCGACGCCGCATTCGAACGCGGTGAACATTAGCCTGCTGCAGCGTGCGTGCGCTTACCAGTGAAGCGCCACCGATGCATCAGCAAGTGCTTCACCAGGGGCGCGCCGCGGCGGAAGCAACGGCGGCTCGATTTAGGCAGCCATGCCCATGCAGGTCGCATTTCTTCGCCAATCCTTCCGCCGTGGCCCGTTGCTTGCCAGACGAAGGTCTGCGGCGGCAATGGCGCCGACAATGCCCATCTCGCGATATCTGGTCTATGTCGGCGGTGCGTTGCTCGCGATGCTCTTCGTTGTGGACGCCCTGTTGCAGGATCGGCCTGCCATCGACGGTGGAGCTGCGCGCTCCGCCACCATCCGCATCCATTCCGATTGGAAATTGCCCGAGCGGGTCGTGATCGACACCAGCCTGCCGACGATTGTCGCAACCGACATCGCCAAGGTCGAGCCTGGTGCCCTGCCGGGCGCCGACCTCTCACAGAGGCGCGCTCGCGAGGCCTTCGCTCAGCTAGGAGCAGCCGATGCCGAACGACCGCCGGCGCGTCCGTCGACAAAAGCTGATGTGAAGCCGCAGCGTCAAAACAAAAGTGCGAGGAGGCACATCGAAAGAAATATCCGGCTCGTCGCGCGGCCGCCGCAGTACGGCTGGTTTGGCAACCAGGTTTGGTGAGCATCTTCGGAGGGGGGCGCCCGCCATCGACACTATCAACGAGTGCACGTCGAGGCATTGCCCAATCAAACGTCCTTTAAGATCGGGAGTAACTGGCATGAGTGAAAGGTCAAGGTCTGACGGCATCGATCGTCGCGGGGCTCTTTCATTGCTCGGATGGGCCGCTGTATTCGGATTGGCGGCATCCGGCACGGTGCTGTTAGGAACAGAAGTGTCGGCGCAGACGATCGGCATGGAGCGACGCCAGGAGAGGCGGGGAGCCCGCCACGAACGGCGTCAGGAACGGCGCACGGGCCGGACTGAACGCCGCCAGGAAAGGCATACAGGGCGCACGGAGCGCCGTGAAGAGCGGCGCAACTAGGACGTCAACATGCTCTCACCGATCATCGTTGGCCGGCAGATGTCTGCTTGATCGCGATCCGGAAGCTGGCGGATGCCGCAGACCTGGTACGTCACATTCGAGGTGCACAAGCGTGGGACCTTGCCGAAGCGGCGAAGTCCACGGGAGACACGCACATTCGAGAGCGAAGCCGAGGCGCGGGCTTTCGCGCGAGAGAAATTCAATGAGGGATTGATCGTGTTTGCAGGCACGCTCAATCCCTTTTTGCCACGACGGCTGATTCCCTCGAGCGACATTCCGTCCTGGATAGAGCAAGACCGAGGCGAAGAGGTTGGCGGCCACGATGACAAGCGCGACCCGGAGAAATAGGCAGCATGTCTTGGTGCTTCATGCCGATATCGCGTTCGAAATGTCTTGAGTGTTGCCATTATGGCACGTGGAGTTTGTGCCCTCGCCCGTAGAGTTTCAGCTGGAAGTTGGGGGATGATCGCAGTGCAACAAGTCGCCGTTCGAGCAATCAAAAAGCGGCCGGCAAGGAGAGAGCATGATGAAAAGACTTCTGCTGACAACCATTGGCGTGGTGACGCTGGCCATGGGACCCGCCATGGCTGCCGATATGGCCGTGAAGGCGCCGCCCCCGGCACCGATTATTCCGATCTACAATTGGACGGGGCTCTACATCGGCGGCAATGGTGGCTGGGCGCAGAACCACAATTGTGTCGATTTCCTTGACGCGGCCGGCATCGCCGTCGCTTCCGGCTGCCGCGATCGTTCCGGTGGTGTTATCGGTGGCCAGCTTGGTTATCGCTGGCAGGCCAGCCAGTGGGTGTTTGGTTTGGAAGCTCAGGGCGATTGGGCGGACTTGAGCAATCAGCGCGTCAGCCTGTTCGATCCAACGCTCTCAACGCGCGCCAAAACGAGCGCTATCGGCCTCTTCACCGGCCAGATTGGCTACGCCTGGAATGCGTCACTGCTCTACGTGAAGGGCGGCGCTGCGGTGACAGACAATCGCCTCAGCGTACTTGATACTGCGACCGGCGCCGAGCTCGCGGCGCAAAGCGCAACCCGCTGGGGTGGTGTTATCGGTGTCGGATTCGAGTATGGCTTCACGCCGAACTGGTCGGTGGGTCTCGAATACGACCATCTGTTCATGGGGCACCGGAATAATTCGTTTACGGTCGCTGATCCGCGACTTGCTGCTTTCGTGAACGATCGGATCACCCAGGCCGTGGATATGCTCACCGTGCGCTTCAACTACCGGTTTGGCTGGGGCAGCAATCCGGTCGTCGCGAGGTATTGAACTCTCCCGATCGGATGTCTTCAGGGGGCCGGCAGCAACGCCGGCCCTCTTTTTTTGCGCTTTGTCGCGTCCTATCCTCAGCGCCTGACCACGCGATCGACCGGACCGCCGGGATTGGTCGGAGTGCCGGGCCGCACTGCTTCTCGTGCGGCAGCGCGCGCGACGGGACGCACTCCAGGACGACGCCCGGTCTTGCAACGCAATGCGCGGGATAGTCCAACGTATTGGCAGTATGCGACGGCGTTGGCGCTCCCAGAACTCGTGAAGACGAACCCGACCGTCATCAATGCAACTGCTAATGCGATGGATGGCTTCATTTTTGGCCTCCTGTTTTTGGAGCCGTAGTGGAAGCTGCGCGTTGCGGACGTTACCGGCACAACGGTTCGTCTGCCGCGAGGATCGTCCGATGCGGCTCTCGCGCCATACCATGTCGATCGCTCAAAACTGTTCGTGCTGGAGCGGCTGGATTCCGTCGGGCAGGTGGATGCTGACCGGGTCTCTCGGGCGATCGAATACACCCGGGTTTCCTTACACGATGTCTTCGAATGACAGCCTCATTGAAGAGGAGGGATTGCTGTTACGGGCCGCCGATCTGATCGGTCAGCTCGGCAATCCCAACTATCTGAAGAAGTCCAACGCGCTGTTCTACGAATTCGAGGAGATCGGTCTCAACAAGACCCTGGGCTACGCGACGCCGGCGGATATCGTTTACAAATATCCGCCATTCTCTTGGAGTAACGTAGCTCCCCAGATCCAGCCGGCGATACGTCATCTCAACGTGACGTCCCGAGGCCGGCAATGGATACGAGTCTCTACGGCAACGTAGTTCGGGCCGAGCGCGAGCTGACTCTGTCCGGACCACAGCCCTAGACCGGACCACAGCCCTAGAAGAGGCTCGACGCTTGATCTGGATCAAGCGTGCGGCGTGAGAGCAGGGGCTAGTTCGCCTCAGCATGCGCGGCATGACTGAAGGCGCGTCCGTGAAAACACTCCGTCAGATATTCTCCGGAGACGAGATCATCCAGCTTCTGATCCGGCTCGGATTGCTGGGGCTGCTGCTCGTCTGGGCGCTCCTCCTGGTCCGTCCATTCATCCCCATATTGGCCTGGAGTGTCGTGCTTGCTGCTGCGCTGAACCCGGTGTTTCGCCGCCTCAGCGACATTCTCGGTGGGCGGCCGAAGCTTGCGGCGACGATCCTCACGCTCGTCAACCTGGCTGTGGTGATCGGTCCGGCGACCTGGCTGGGCATGGGCGCGGTCGACGGGATCACGGATCTCGCCGCCCAGGTGACGGCTGGTGAATTGCATGTGCCTTCGCCCCCGCAGTCTCTCAAGGAGTGGCCACTCATCGGGCCTCAGCTCTTCGATCTCTGGGATCAGGCGACGACCAACCTCCGGTCGCTCTTGCGCGCGGTCGTGCCCTATTTGAAGCCATTCGCGACCACCTTGCTTGGGTTTGCCGGCAATGCCGGTGTGGGAACGGTCAAGTTTCTGCTGTCGGTGGCGGTGGCCGGCGTGCTGTTTCCGTATGGACCTCAGCTCGTGGCCGCAGGGCGCAGCTTTCTGTCGCGCATCGTGCCGGACCAAAGCGAGCATTTCCTGGACTTGGCCGGAGCCACGATCCGTGCGGTGGCTCAAGGCGTGATCGGCGTTGCTATCATCCAGGCCTTGTTGGCGGGAATAGGTTTCAAGCTCGCCGGCATCGCCAGCGCGGGCCTTCTTGCCTTCGTGGTGCTGTTGCTGTCGATCGTGCAGATCGGCGGGACCATCGTCATCCTGCCGGTCATCATCTGGATATGGACCGACAAGGAATTCCCGATCGCGCTCCTGCTGACGGTGTTTCTCGTGATCGTGTCGGTGCTCGACAATATCCTGAAACCGCTCGTCATGGGGCGCGGCCTGACCACGCCGGCGCTGGTCATCCTGATCGGAGTGATCGGCGGAACTCTCTTCCATGGAATCATCGGCCTCTTCATCGGACCGATCATTCTGTCTGTCGTCTGGGAGTTGACAGTCGCCTGGATCCGCGTTGAACGGGCTGCGCCCGCACAGCTGGCAATCGAGCGTTGACCTCCATGAGCTCGATGGAAGCTCTCGGGTGAAGATACGACGACCGGTCGGAGATGGTGGTGGAAATGCCTGGATGGCCAGCTGACGTTGCTCGGACCGTCAGAGTCGATGCCGGGCGTCGGCATGCCGCAACATTTGCCGTGTGAGTGCCATGGACACCATCCTTGTCATCAATGCCGGCTCCTCTGATCTCCGATTCCAGATCTACTCTGTCGAAGGAGACGGCAGGCTACGGCAATGGCTCAAGGGGCAGATGGACGGCATCGGGCGCTGTCCGCGCTTGCGGGCGAGCAAGGCTGGCGGTGGTCCGCTCGCCAATCGCGCTTATCCAGTCGAAACAGTGCCGGATGTTGCGGCTGCGATGGACATCACCAGCACCTGGTTGCGGGACGAGCTTCATATAAATCCGATTGCAGTCGGGCACCGCGTCATTCACGGTTGTACAGAGCATGACCGGCCGGTCCTCATCGATCACGAAGTCCTGGCGTGCCTGGAGCGGTTGACCGCGTTGGCGCCGTTTGACCTCCCGCATAATCTGGCGCCAATCCGTTCGATCCTGGCAAATTTCCTGGCGCTCCCGCAGGTCGCCTGCTTCGACACCGCATTTCACCGAACGCGTGCCGCGGTCGCCGACGATTGTGCCATTCCCCGTCAGCTCTATGCCGAGGGCGTACGACGCTACGGCTCTCATGGTCTCACTTACGAATATATTGCGAAGGCCTTGCCCAGGATTGCGCCGGAAATCGCGATGAGACGGGTGATAGTCGCGCGTCTCGGGAGCGAGGCATCGATGTGCGCGCTCAGCGGTGGACTAAGCGTAGAGAGCACAATGGCCTTCACCGCGCTCGACGGATTGCCGATGGGGGTGCGAGCGGGGCAAATCGATCCGAAAGTCGCGGTCCGCGGTGATATGCGTCAGCTCAAAGCAAGTAAGGACGCGAGCGCGAAGTTCGCCATCGATCATTTCGTTTATCGAATCGGTCTCAACGCGGGCATGCTCGCAGCTGCGTTGCAGGGCCTTGACGCGTTCGTCTTCACGGCAGAGGTCGGCGACAACTCCGCATTGCTCCGTTCGCGCGTGGCGGAGCAGCTCGCATGGCTCGGTGTCAAGCTCGATGCAAAAGAGAACGCACTGCAATCGCGGCTGATATCGTCTCCAGCGAGCCGCATCCCGGTCTACGTCGTGCCCTCCGACGAGGATATCATGATCGCCAGGCACACGCTGGCACTGCTGATGAACCGTAGCCCGGGAGCGCCAAGCTGAGCGTCATGATCGGGCTCCCTGGTGGCCGGGGTGTGCGCAATGCGCGTGCACGCCCGCGGCACGTTGATCTGCATCAAACGCCCGCATCGTACCGCGGGCCGGATGGCAGTGCTGACCAATCAAACCGCACCAGTCCGGGAGCTCGCGATGGTCGTCCAATTTCTGCTCGGCACTTTCATCAGCGTGATCAACATCATGATTCATGCGCTGGTGACCGTCGCAGCGATCGACATCGCCCGCAGCGCGGGATTGAAGCATACAATGCGGCCCCGATCTCACATGATGGCGGTGATGGTCACGATAGCTGTCATTTTGATGGTTGCACACACGGTCGAGGTTCTTGTCTGGGCGCTGGCTTACGCTCTGGTTGGTGCCGCGCCCGAGGGGAGCGAGTTGCTGTATTTCACCTTCGTGAACTACACCACGCTGGGCTACGGCGATGTCACGCCAGTGCAGGGATGGCGGCTGACGGGGCCGATGACTGCCATGAACGGCATTCTGATGTTCGGCTGGTCGACCGCAGTCCTGTTCGAGGTGTTACGCAAGACCCTTGAACATCTCTCGGCAATCGCGGCGCCCGGCTTCAATTCTGGAGATCATCAAGAGCTGCGAGCTGATGCCGGTCCAGGAGCATGATCTGCCGCTGGGTGTTGCCGATGAAGCCGAGGATGCCGAGGTCGTGAAGGCGGGACAGGGCGCGGGACACGGTCTCCAGGGTCAATCCGAGGTAGTCCGCGATGTCGCGCCGGGACATTGGCAGGGCCAGAATTCCTGCGGCCGTTAGCCGCGTATCCATCTCGAGCAGGAAGGCCGCCACCCGCTCCAGCGAGGTCTTGCGGCCGAGCAGCAGCATGTGATCTTCCGCATGCTGAAGGTTGTTGGTGGTCATGCTGAGCAGGTTCCGGGCAACCATGGCATCGCCTTCTGCGACGAGTTCAAGGCTCTGCCGTTTAACCAGGCGTACGGTCGTGTCGACGATCGCTTCCGTTGTGAATCTATGCTCGCTGCCGTTTTCGAGCCCGAAGATGTCGCCAACCAGGTGGAAGGCGCCGATCTGGCGACGCCCGTCTGACAGGAGCTTGTAGCTTCGCACGGCGCCTGATTTGACCTGATAGACGTATTCGGCCGGCTCTTTCTCGCCGTAGATTTCGATGCCTTTTTTATAGGTAAATTCGTTTAAACTGATGATCGGATTTGAACTGGTATTCAGGCCAAGCTCGCGGAGTGAATGGTGCCGCGAGGAAGCGTCGGCAGCGTTGCGAACCAGCATGGCCAACTCCCGAACTGGTGCTGACGCGATAGCCGCGAGCAGCTTATTTCCATCACCGGGAATACGGAGCCGCCGATAAATCACCCTTCCCGCAAAGGTTGTTTAAGCCAAAAGCAGGCTTTGCAACCATTGTCTGTAGGTGCATTGTACCAAAGTACAGGGACGGCGATGGTGCGCTGGATGAGAAACCTGTCAGAACATCTGTCGGATTGCGCGGCCTAGGCTTACGTCGCGCATTCCGCCTGAAGTCGTGCCACTGCGGGCGGGCTGCTTTCATTGATGTTGACCTCGGGGTGCGAGGCGTCTTGAATTGCTTCTAAGGCTTGCGCGAGCGGTGGGTGTTCTGCTTGCAAGAACAGGTCGGGAGGAAAACATTGCCTGGCTTCGTCTATGTGGTCGATGACGACCCATCGTTTCGCACCGCCATCCAGCGTCGGCTCAAGCTCGCCGGCTATGAGGTTGTGACCTACGCGTCGGCGCAACAATTGCTCGAGGATCCCCCGGGCTCCGAACATCCGGGCTGCATCCTGCTCGACGTGCAGATTCCGGGCCTGAGCGGCCCTGAGTTGCAAGCGTGCCTCGCCCAACGACCTTCGCCGTTGCCGATCGTATTCCTGACAGGGCATGCTGATACCGCAACGACTGTTCGCGCGATCAAGGCCGGCGCGGAAGACTTTCTGACCAAACCAGTATCTTCGGAACAGTTGATCGGCGCGATCGAGCGCGCACTGGTTCGACAAGAGGTGGTGCGCGGCCAACAGGGCAAGCTGGATTCGTTTCGTGCTCGTTTGACGTCTCTGACGCGACGCGAGCGACAGGTCTTCGACCTCATCGTGCGCGGGAAGATCAATAAGCAAATCGCTTACGAGCTTGGAACCACCGAGCGCACCGTAAAGGCGCATCGGCACCAGGTGATGACAAAGATGCAGGTGCCGTCCTTGGCCGAGCTGGTCTCCGTCGCCGAGCGGCTCGGACTTCTGAGCTCGCAGCCGGCGTGAACCGTCGGACTGTTTGCGGTAGGTGACGTCAATCTCGCGATCAGACCTGTACGATAGGACAATACGAAATATTGTTGACAGATTCTGGCAACGACTGCCTAGTTGGCCATTGGATTTGCGCAGGAACATTTGCGGCGCCTCGTCGTTGTGAGGCGGGTGCAGAGTGTTCGATGAGAAAGCTCACCCATTGTTTGCACGCAGGTCAATATACGTTGTGGATGACGATTCATCGATGCGGCGAAGCATGGAGCGGTTGCTGCGGAACCACGGCTTTACCGCGGTTGTTTTCGAGTCCGCCGGTGCATTGCTTAGTCATGGCCACCTCGAAGACGCGTGCTGCCTCGTGCTGGACGTCAATCTGAACGGCGAGTCGGGTATCGCCCTGCGGCGCAAGCTGGCAAGTGACGGCGCTAAGGTGCCTGTCGTCTACATCACGGGCAACGACAGCCAGGCAAATCAGGCGGCCGCGATCGATTCCGGATGTGCGGCCTATTTGAGCAAGCCCTTCGCGGCCAGCGAGCTGATCGCAACGGTTGAACGCGCCTGCGCCAAGAGCGCTTGAGTTGTTCTCACCTGCTCACTCCTCGATGTCCTGCTCCAGGATCTGTGCAGGCGCGCCTTTGTGAGCCGGGCCGAACTGTGCCAGCGGCAATGACGTCGTCAGAGACAGAAGGTTGGAGTCGGTGACCTCAAGGACGAGAGCCGTGCCGGCATCCATGTCGTTGATGAACTTGGGATCGGCTGCGTCGGCGGCAATGCAGGTATTGCTCAGGCACCAGGTGTAAGGCAATGACTGGACGTTGGCCCCGTCGATCGTCAGCTTGACCGGCTTCTGCAGATACATGCCGACGGGAACAAACACTTGTAGGCGCGCAATGGGGTCGCCGTCACGCTCGATGAGGTCCACGCGGATTGCCATCTGACCCGTAGCAAACCGCCCCGTGATCGAGGTTCGGCACAGCATCGGCGTTCCTGCAGGCCGTACGCAAAGCTTCGTCCAGCCGCCATAGGTGATCTCCTCGGCTTCGCGCTGCCCGCGAGGTGCGATTTCGGCGGACTTTACCTCTGGGGTCGGCTTTGGCGCGGCTATATTCTGCGCTGAAGCTGGTCGGGCAACAGCCGCCGCGAACAATATCGACACGCAGACGAGCGCACGCCCGGACAAAAGCACTGAAGTTGCGTCGATCATGTTCTGCCTCCAGGCGCCAGCTCTGCGGCTATTTCTGCGCGTCAAGGAATCGTTCGACGAGCGGTGCCCACATCGGAATCGTATCGGGCGAGCCGATGAGGAAATGTCCTTCGCTGACGGGCCGAACCACATAGGCGAACATAGGTAGCGGCAGTGGCAAGGCCCAGACCTCTTCCTGGATACGAACATTGTGGTCGGCGCGTCCCGGGGCTAGAAAGCAGGCCAGGATGCTCAATGCCGCGGCGAAGTAGGTCACTGTCGAAGCATGCCGCAGGTTCATGCGCGCCTCCTTCAACCGGCGAAAGTGCTGGCCACGATGATCGGTCCAAGCACGGTGAGCACAACATTGCCGACAGCGTAAGGTACGGCGACCCCGAGCACGGGGGTTTGGCTTTCTGCTACTTCGCAGGCGCCGGTCACGGCGGCGTCGACCGTCATGGCGCCGGCCAGCGCTCCGCAAATGATGACCGGGTTCATGCGGAGTACGCGATGGGCAAACAGGGTGGTCACGATCAGCGGCACCAGCGTGACGACCAGGCCCATGCCGACCAGCAACATGCCCTGCGACTGGATTGCGACCCAGGCCGCGTGGCCGTTCCCGAGCCCGATCGCAGCGATGAAGCCACCAAGGCCGAGATCGCTCAGCGTCTGCTGCGCTGCGGGGGGCATTGCACCCATCGTCGGCCGCCGAGAGCGCAGCCAGCCGCAGAAAAGCCCTGCAATCAGGGCGCCGCCGCCACCTCCCAACGTCAGGGGCACAGACCCGATCTTGACGCTCACGAGACCGGCAAGCAGACCTATGGCAATGCCTGCGGCAAGGAATGCGATGTCGGTACGATCTTCGGAGCTCAGGATCTGTCCAACCTGCGAGGCGGCGCGCTCGATGTTGCGGGTGCTGCCGACCAGCGTCATGACGTCACCGACATAGACGCGGGTGTCCGCGCTCAAGGGGACTTCGCGTCCCATCCGCATCAAGGTGCGCAGGAACACGCCGCGCGCGGCGTCGCCGACGCGGTCGGCCACGTCCTTGACGGAGCGGCCGTGGAGCTTGCGATTGTCGACGAGGACGTCGACCACATTGCCTGGAAGAGCCTTCAGGATCTCGTCGGCGTCGATTTCGGTGCCAACAATCGGCTTTGCGGCGACAATGGCCGCCGTGCGACCCGCGATGACGATGTCGTCGGCCGCTTCAAGAACCGTGTCGCGATGCGGCTCGACGTCAGCTCCCCCGCGCACGATCCGCTCGATTACGCTGCGGCTGCCGATCTCGTCTTCGAGCGCGCCGACCGTGCGTCCCGCCGCTGCCGACACCCGGTACGCGCGCGCCTGGAACTTTCGATAATGCAGATTTTCGGTCTGCGGCGGGTTTCCTCCCGACAGCTCCGCTTCCAGCTTCGCAGCCTCCGCCTTCAAATCGATCCGCATCAATTTCGGCGCGACGAAGGGTACGAACAGAAGCGTGAGGATGTAACCAAGGACGTACGTCACCGCGTATCCGGCGGCGATATTCGCGTCCTGCTGCTCCAGCACGTCCTTGGCGAGCCCGAGTTGGGCCAGCGCGCCGGATGCGGTGCCGATCACCGAAGATTGCGTCAGGGCTCCCGCAGCGAGCCCCGAAGCGGTGCCGGGACCGAGTGCGAATGCCTTGGCAAATATGAGAACGATGACGAGCCCGGTGCCGCCAAGCACGAGCGCGAGGGCGACCTGCGCCAAGGTCCGGATGCTCAGAGAAGCAAAGAACTCTGGCCCCGACCGGTACCCGATCGTGAATACGAACAGGCTGAAGAGGATGACTCTCAGTAGCGCTGGAAATGTGAAGGTGCCGAGCTGCCCGATCAGGACCGCCACGATGAGCGTGCATGCGGTGGTGCCGATCGAAAATCCAAAAATACGGACGCGGCCAAGGATGGTGCCGAGCGCGACCGACAGCAGCAGGAAGATTTCCGGCGCGGCAGAGATGATCCACCTGACGGTAATCATGGCGCATTGCCTCCAGTAGTTAGGGGTCAATCTCGTTGCCGAAAGCTGGCGACAGTTGATCCAGATCAATCCTGGTCGGCGGCAAGCTTGCTCCTTGTGGAGCCTCAAGAGTCAAAGCCGATCTTCGGACATGAGCACGATGGATACTGCCGCTGCTTCGTCGATACGCCGCGACGAAACGGTGCCGATTGCGCTGCTGCTTGCCTTCGCCGGAGGCTATATCGACGCCTATACGTGGATCATCCACGGCGTGATGGCCAATGCCCAGACCGCAAACCTTGTGCTGTTGTGGGTTTATGGCTCGATCGGAAATTGGACGAAGGCGCTGCACTTTGTTCCGCCGATCCTTGCATTCGCCGCCGGTATCCTGGTCGCTGCATGGCTGCGACGGGCAACCGGAGCGCGCGCCAGCGCGATCGGTACGCTGATCGAAATCTTGCTGCTGGTTACTATCGCCATCCTGCACAATCGCCTGCCGGATCTTGCGGGAACGCTTGGCATTTCCTTCGTCGCCGCCGTGCAGAGCGCCGTCTTCACGAAGGTCGAGGGCGTGCTCTACAGCTCCGTCATGATCACGGGCAACATGCGGCAGGCGATTGAAGGCCTGTTCGCTGCGGCCTCCGGGGATGGGACGCTCCGTCCCCCCGGCATTTTCGCCACCTTATGTGTAACCTTCGGTCTCGGAGCGGCTGTGGGCGCCTTCGCGACAAAGCAAATCCCGAATCTCGCGCTCGGTCTCCCCGTGATCGCGCTTCTGGTCGTGCTTTTGCTCTGCGAAGTCTCTAGCGACGAGGGCAGGCTCTGATGTCTTCCGGGCGGAAATGGCGCTGGATCTTCTTGTTTCCGCCTGCAACCTGGTTGGCGCACTATCACCGCGCTTGGCTCCGTTCGGACGTGATCGCCGGAATCACCCTCGCGGCGTACGCCCTCCCTGTGTCACTTGCCTATGCGACGCTGGCGGGCCTGCCGCCTCAGATCGGCATCTACGGCTACATGCTTGGTGGCATCGGCTATGCGCTGCTCGGGTCGTCGCGCCAGCTTGCGGTGGGTCCGACCTCTGCGATCTCTCTGATGATTGCGGCCACCGTCGGGGCGCTGGCCGGCGGAGACGCGGCGAAATACGCCCAGATCGCGAGCCTGGCCGCCTGCGCGGTGGCGTTGCTGTGCCTGATCGCATGGTTGTTCAAGCTCAGCGTTCTCGTCCGCCTGGTGAGCGACAGTATCCTGGTCGGCTTCAAGGCCGGCGCGGGACTTACCATCATGATGAGCCAGTTGCCGAGCCTGTTCGGCGTTGCCGGAGGCGGTCACAATTTTTTCGATCGCGCCATCAAGCTCGCGGGTCAGCTCGGCGGCATCAATTGGCTGGTTCTGGCGATTGGATCCATTGCGCTCTTCTTGCTGCTGGTGGGAGAACGGCGGCTGCCGGGAAGGCCGGTCGGACTCACGATCGTGGCGCTGTCGATTGTCGTAGCGACGTTGCTTGGGCTTCCGTCGCTTGGCGTACCAGTCACCGGGAAAATTCCAGAGGGATTGCCAGCTATCGGGTTGCCGAGTTTTGGATTGTTGGAGCCCGACGAGCTCTTCCCGCTGGCTGCGGGATGCGTGCTGCTGGCCTACATAGAAGGCGTCTCCGCCGCGCGCAGCTTTGCTGCCAAGCATGGCTATGCCCTCGATGTCCGCCAGGAGTTTTTGGGGCTGGGCGCGGCCAACCTCATCACCGCCTTCGGCCACGGCTATCCCGTGGCCGGCGGGCTGTCGCAATCTGCGGTCAACGATAATGCCGGAGCGCGCACGCCGCTGGCGCTGGTCATCTGTTCGACGACACTGGCGCTGTGCCTGCTGTTCTTCACGGGAGCCCTGACGAATCTACCCAAGACGGTGCTGGCGGCGATTGTCTTTGCTGCCGTGTACAGGCTGGTGGACATCCGCGCGCTGTTGCGGATGTGGCAGGTCAGCCGCATAGACTTTTACGCTGCGGCAATTGCGCTGGTATCCGTGCTGCTCCTGGGGATATTGCAAGGCGTTCTGCTGGCGGCGATTGCCTCGATTGTCCTGCTCCTGGCGCGAGCCTCACGTCCGAATGTCGCCTTCCTCGGCCGGCTCCCGGGCACCGGCCGCTACTCCGATGGTGCGAGGCACGAAGGCGTCGAGCCATTGGTCGGTATCATCGCCTTTCGACCGGAAGCCTCGCTGCTTTACATCAATGCCGAAACAATCCTGGAGACAGTGTCGGATGCCTTGCTGAAGTCGTCCGATATCAGGCTGGTTGTCTGCGATCTCTCCGCTTCGCCCTACATTGATTTGGCTGGGGCGCGCATGTTGCGCGACCTTCACGACAAGCTCGCCTCGGTCCATATCGCCTTCTGCATCGTCGGTGCACATGCACAATTGCGCGATCTGCTGCGGGCCGAGGGATTGGCGGAAAAGACCGACAGTGCGACCTGGCTTCGCTCGGTCGACAGCGTGCTCGGTGAAAGCAAGCAATCGTCTGATCCCAGATCGGAGGATCCGGCCGGCGTGTTGGCCACCCGGCTCTGATCCGATCTCTCTCGCCTGCAATCGGAATCGGGCAACCACCTCGGACGATATTGCATCGCGAGGTGCTTCGCGTCTCTTCAAGATGCGCGTCCGTTGACTTGGATCAATAAACTGAGGTGAGCGGGCATCACGATCCGGCTGCGACCTCGCAAAGATCCGGAGAGAGACATGTCCAAGGACGCCAAGCCTGCAGAGAAGCGCATCGATCAGTTCATTTCCGGGCCCGGCGGACGGGCAGACGACTGGCGCGATCTGGTCGAAGCAGCCAAGGTATGGGCGCGCGGCGGCGACCGTGCGATGTTTGACGCGGCCCTGGCCGATCTCTCCGTGATAGAGGAGTTTCACGGCTATCCGGGGCTGCAGTTGATGGCGGCTTTGCGGGAAGCCGCCTCGGCCGGGGATGCGGCGGGTTCACTTGCTCTCGCGACGCGCATCACGCAGGCATTGATGACGAGATCCTTCCGCCAGCTTGCCGGCGACTGGGATGCCAAGGACGACGGCGACGGTGATGCGCCCGAGCTTGTGCCGTCAACTTTCGGATCGCATGCAGCTCGGCGACCCTATTTCGAAACGCTGGTCGTCACCGGCGTCTCCTCCGAAAAGTGGCCAGCTCTCGCTGCCGAATGGCGCAAGTTGCGCCGTCCGGTCGATTCGTTCGTCTATGAGCCGGTGATCGTCGGAAGTCTGGAAGACGCCTTCTGCGCGACGATGCTCAACCCCAATATCGCCGCCGTCGTCATCAACGAGGGGTTCGGTCTGCGCTCGCGTCACGACGCGCCGGTATTGCGCACCATGACCGCCGCCGCGGGGATCAATCACGAGTCGGACGCGTCCGCGCTCCGGCTAGCCCACGTCATCAAGCGGGTACGTCCCGAGCTCGACATCTATCTGATGTCGAATCGCGACGTCGAGGAAATGGCGGGGAACCCCGAGGCCAATGTGGTTCGGCGGATATTCTACTCCATCGAGGAGCTCCTCGAGCTCCATCTCTCCATCCTCGAAGGGATCCAGGATCGATTCGATACGCCATTCTTCGACAACCTGAAGAAATACGCACAACGCCCGATCGGAACGTTCCATGCGCTGCCGATCGCTCGCGGGAAATCTGTCTTCAGGTCGGACTGGATCCGCGATATGGGCGAGTTCTATGGCTTGAATCTGTTCCTGGCGGAGAGCAGCGCGACCACCGGCGGTCTCGACAGCCTGCTGGAGCCGACCGGTACCATCAAGAAAGCGCAGGACAAGGCGGCACGCGCGCTCGGCGCCGATCGCGTGTTCTTCGTGACCAACGGCACCTCGACCTCCAACAAGATGGCGGTGCAGGCGCTGCTCGGGCCAGGCGACATCGCGATCGTGGATCGCAACTGCCACAAGTCGCACCACTACGGCATGGTTCTGGCCGGCGCCCAGCCGATCTATGTCGAAGCGTTCCCGATGACCGAGTATTCGATGTACGGCGCGGTGCCGCTGAAGACCATCAAGCAGGCCCTACTGAATGCGAGGGCCGACGGCCGACTGGACCGCGTCAAGATGCTCGACCTGACCAACTGCACCTTCGACGGCCACATCTACAACACCCGGCGGGTGATGGAGGAATGCCTCGCGATCAAGCCCGATCTGATCTTCCTGTGGGACGAAGCCTGGTTCGGCTTTGCACGTTTCTCCCCGTTCCTGCGGCGGCGGACCGCGATGGGCGCCGCCAACGAGATCGAGGCCTGGATGCATGACCCGAAATCGGCCGCGGCTTACGAGAAGCAGCAGGCCGACCTCGGCAAGACCCCCGCGGATGAGGTGCTTCTGAAGACTCGCCTGATCCCGGACCCGCGCCAGATACGCTTGCGCGTCTACCAGACCAACTCGACCCACAAGTCGATGTCGGCGATCCGGCAGGGTTCGATGCTGTCGGTCAAGGACGTCGAATTCCACACCGTCGAGCAGCAGTTCAAGGAGGCGGTATTCACGCACGCGTCGACCAGCCCGAACCAGCAACTCATCGCGAGCCTCGATGTCTCGCGGCGTCAGATGGAGCTCGAGGGCTACGGTCTGGTGGCGAACGCGATCGAAATCGCGTTCGCGATCCGTCGGGCGGTCAACAACAATCCGCTGATCTCCAAATACTTCCGGATTCTCGGTGCGGACGCGATGGTGCCGGCGCAATACCGCCAGAGCGGGTTTACCGACTATCTGGCCACCGGCACAAACTGGGCGAGTGTCCTGAAGAGCCTCGACGACGACGAGTTCTGCCTCGATCCGACCCGCATGACGTTGGTGTGCGGCACCGCCGGATACGACGGTACGCAGTTCAAGGGAATCCTGGCAAACGAGTACAACATCCAGATCAACAAGACCTCGCGCAACTCGGTGCTGTTCCAGTCCAACATCAACAACACCCGCAGCGATGTTGCGCATCTGGTGAGGGTGCTGGCCGAGATTGCGGGCGAGGTCGACCGCGGGCTGGTTCAGGGCGGCGCCAATGCGACGAAGACCTTCGAGGCGCGGGTCAAGAGTCTGATGACCGATGTGCCCGACCTGCCGAACTTCTCGCAGTTTCACGACAGTTTCCGTGGCGATGCCGGCACCAGGACCAATGAGGGCGATATCCGCAGCGGCTTCTACTCGGCCTATGACGCAGCGGGATGCGAATATATCCGGCTCGGCGATTCCGAGATCGACCGTCGCCTCAAGGCCGGTCCCGACCTCGTCTCTGCCAGTTTCGTGATCCCGTATCCGCCGGGCTTCCCGATCATGGTGCCGGGGCAGGTCATCACCCAGGAAACCATCGACTTCATGCGCAAGCTCGATGTGAAGGAAATCCACGGCTACGACGCCAAGGAGGGGCTGAAGCTCGTACGTGCCGAAGCCCTGGCGAAGATCGGCCGGCCCAAGCCCGGCGCCGCGCCGAAGCTGAAGGCGGCATCGTAATAAAGGGGACGGACATGCAAGGGTTTTTCACGTTCTTGCAGCAGAACCCGTTTCTGTTGCTGTTCTTCGTCGTCGGGCTCGCCGTCTGGATCGGCCGGGCCAGCATCAAGGGTTACGGCCTCGGCATGGTCGCCGGCGCCATCGTGGTGGGCGCTGGCCTATCCGTGTGGGCGTCGATCTATGGCGTGAAGCTCGAATTGAACAACTTTGCCAAGAGCCTGTTCTACTACCTGTTTATGTATGGCGTCGGCCTGCGTGTCGGCCCGTCTTTTATCAACAGCCTGAAGGGGGATGGGCTCAAATTCTGCCTCCTGGCCCTCGTGTCGAGCGTGCTCGGTCTGGCGCTCGTCGTCATCTGCGCAAAGCTTTTCGCACTGCCGATCGGAGCTGCCGGTGGCATGCTGGCGGGGTCGCAGACCATGTCGGCCGCGATCGGTTCGGCCGAGCAGGCCATCACCTCCGGCGTTGTCAAGCTGCCTGAAGGCATGAAGCCCGAAGATGCGTCGGGCATGATCGCGCTGTCTTACGGCATCACTTATATCTGGGGCACCGTCGGCATCATCCTGATCTGCAAATATCTGCCGCGCTGGTGGGGCGTCGACGCCAAGGTCGCAGCCAAGCAGTACGAGCAGGAGTTTGGCGTCAAGGACCTCGAGGGTGGTGGCCTGACCGGTTACCGGCAGTTCGGCCTCCGTGCCTACCGGCTAGACAATCCGGCCCAGGTCGGCATGAGCATTGCCAAATTCCGCACGATGAATCCCGAATATCGCATCGTCAATGTGGCGCGCCGAGGAGAACCGCAGGGCGCCGATCCCGAATTCGTCCTGCAAAAGGGCGACGTCGTCGCGCTCGGCGGCTCGACCGAGCATCTCACCGACAAGATGGGCCTGATCGGTCCCGAGGTTGCCGACGCCAAGGCGCTCGGCATTCCCATGGATCAGGCGGACATCCTCGTCACCAACAAGGAGATGGCCGGACGGACCTTTGAATCCTTCCGCGAGACGGCCATTGCCGGTCAGTTGCAGGTCACCAAGGTCGAACGTGGCGGCGTGCAGATTCCGGCCGGTCTCAAGACGGAGTTGCAGCGGATGGACATCGTCTCGGTGGTCGGTATCAAGTCGGCCGTCAACGAGCTCGGCGAGATGTGGGGACGCATTGCGCGGACCAACACTTCGACCGATCTGCTGACGCTCGCCGCCGGCATGATCATCGGCTTCCTGATCGGGATGATCGAATTCCCGGCCTTCGGTGCCAAGATCGGCCTCGGCAATGCTGGCGGATTGTTGCTGTCCGGCGTGATCGTCTCCTCGCTGGTCTCCCGGCTGCGCTTCTTCGGCAACACACCGAACGCGGCGCGCAATGTGCTGGAGGATCTCGGTCTCGTGGTCTTCGTCGCCATCGTCGGCATCAATGCCGGCGCCGGGTTGTTGGCGCAGCTCACGGGTGCGGTCGCGTTGAAGATCTTCGTCGCCGGCTTCATCGCCTGCACGATCCCGCCGTTCGTCGTCTGGGCGATCGGGTATCACGTCTTCAAGATCAATCCGGCCGTGTTGATGGGCGGCGTTGCCGGTGCGCGGTCGCACTCCGGTCCGTGCCGCGAAGCCGCGGTGGAAATCCAGAGCTCCGTGCCCTGGATCGGGTTCCCAGTCGGCTACGCCGTATCGGGCATCCTGCTCACCGTGTTCGGCTACTTCGCAATGATCCTGGCTCAATAGCTCGGCGTCACAACCAGAGGAAATAAAACTCATGAGAAAAGTTGCTATCTATGCCGCCCTGGTCGCCTCGCTGGCAGGCGTCGCCGGCTTCGGCACGCCGTCGCAGGCAGAGACCGGCCAGGTCGCCGTGGTCTTCACCAAAGGCGGATTCATCGTCGGCGTCGGTGGCGGCGAGGGCGTTCTGCTGCTGCGGGGCCACAAATATCCCTTCACCGTCTCGGGCATGAGCGTCGGCTTCACGATCGGCGCCTCGACCACCAAGCTGGTCGGCCGCGCTCTTAACCTGAGGGGGCCGGAGTCGATCGAAGGCTCTTATGCTGTGGGCGGTGCGGGCGGTGCCGTCGCCGCCGGCGCAGGTGCCGTTCAGCTGCAAAACGGCAACGGCGTGATTCTGCAGCTTAGCGGGCCGAAGGTCGGTGCGGAGCTGTCAGCCGCTGTGGGGGGCGTGACGATAGCTTTGAAGCGGTAGAGCGGCAGTCGCGCCGATTCGGCGGTCGCGGCGCTCTTGAATGGCGGCTGCTTCTCTCATGCACGTAAGTCAGGGAAGCGGCCGCAACTCAGTGCCATGTTCGGGTGCCAACCGCGTTCCGCGAGGCATCGTCGAAAGCGGATCACGGCACCCATATCGAGGGAGGACATGCCATGCTTCGTTATCTTCTGGCTCTTGTTGCGGCCGTCGTTCTTCTCACGGCCACGCTCATTCCCGATGATGCCTATGCCCGCCGCGGAGGTGGCGGTGGTGGTGGCTATCGCGGAGGTGGAGGGGGCATGCGCGCCGGAGGTTTCCATGGCGGCGCCGTTCACGCCGGGCGGATCCATGGCGGAGGCGGACGCCATTACGTAGGAGGTCCGCGGCCAAGCCATCCGATCGCCGGTCGTCCGGGTCGCCCCGGTTACCCCGTTGCGGGCCGTCCGGGCCGTCCCGTCGCCGGTTATCCTGGAGGCTATCCGCGATATGGCTATCGAGGCGCGGCTTACGGTGCTGCTGCCGTCGGTGCGGCCGCCGCGGGCGCCTACGGATACTACAACAACAACTACAACAACGGTTGCTATCAGGACACGTACGGCAATTGGGTCTGCCCCAACCAGTATCCGTATTGAGGAGGGAATGCGCTGCTGACGGACCCAGCGAAGTCCGTCGGCAGCATCGATCTGACCGTCAACGATCGGACCGCGCGCGCCGTGCGGCCCGATCACTTCGTCAATAGCGTTCGGCGACGAAGTTCATCCCGCGCAAGGGGGCCTGGTCATTGTAACGTCCCTTGTCGGAGCGCTTCGGCAGCTTCACCTCGTCCTTCTTGATCCGCTTGTGCGGGATAGCCTCCAGGATGTGCGCGATACAGTTCAGCCGCGCCCGCCGCTTGTCGTCGGACCGAATGATGTACCATGGGGCGTCCTTCGTGCTCGTCTTCTTGAGCATCAGGTCGCGCGCGCGCGAATAATCATACCAGCGCTTGAAGGATTCGAGGTCCATCGGGCTCAGCTTCCATTGCCGCACCGGATCGTCGATGCGGGCGTGGAAGCGGCGCTCCTGCTCGTCCATCCCGACCTCGAGCCAGATCTTGATCAGGATGATGCCGCCGTCGATGACGTACTTTTCCATCTGCGGACAGAGCGAGAGGAAACGATCGTGCTCGGCGGGCGAGCAGAATCCCATGACATATTCGACGCCAGCGCGATTGTACCAGCTCCGGTCGAAGATCACGATCTCGCCGCCCGCCGGAAACTGCTTCATGTAGCGCTGGAAGAAGAGCTGCGTCTTTTCGCGATCCGATGGCGCCGGCAGCGCCACCACCCGGAACACGCGCGGGCTAACCTTTTCAGTGATCGCCTTGATCGTGCCGCCCTTGCCGGCCGCGTCGCGGCCTTCGAACAGGACGATGACTCGAAGCTTGTTTTCCTTTACATAATCCTGGAGATGGCAAAGCTCGATCTGGAGCTTTTCGAGCTCCTTCTCGTAGTCCTTGCGCTTCATCCGCTCTGAGGCTTCGTCCTTTGCCATGCCGCTCCGCCTTCTCTTAACTCGGCCGAAACGTGATCAGTCGCCCCAGGAAATGATGACGCCGATGTCGCCGGGCACGCCGCCGGGAAAATCGATGACCTGATAGCCGATGCGATAGCCGCGCGGCTTGAGGTATTCGGACCAGAGCTCGAAGATCTCTTTTGGAATTCCCGTCAGCGTTTTCTCCCAGCCCGCCTCCATTTGGTTGATCGCGCGGCCCTTGTCGGTGCACAGGGTATTCGGGAAGCGATAGACCTGCACTTCGGTCAGGCCGTTGCGAACCGCGCGCTGGATGATGGTCGAGGCGAGCTTGATTTTCTCCTCCTCGGATTTTCCGGACGGTTTGCTTAGCCGTTCGATCAAGTCGCGTTTCTCGGCTTCGGCCGCGGCGGCGAGGCGAACATATTCCTCGGCCTTTCTGGCTTCCTCGAGCGCAGCTTCCTTGCGAATTTGCAGTGCGTTGGGAATGAGCTCATCGATGCCGGGCATGATTGGTGCGTTCCTGGCTTGCTGTGGGATCGGAGTCAGGGCTAAGGTATGGCTCGCGCCGTCCGGACCTTTGATTCATATCAAGCAATTTTCTCACCTGCGCGGCCACGGTAACGAGCCGGCGCGCAGAACGCCCTGATCCCTTCTGTGGAGGCGACCATTGACCGAGCAAATTCATCCGTTGGCCCCGCATCATCTGCCGTTCTATCTCGCGCCGGGAAGCGGCACGGACGTGCTGATGGTGGTGATGGGGATCTTCCTGATCGGCAGCGTGCTCTGGGTCGGTACGCTCTATTGGAAGCTGCACAGCCTCCCCGAACGAATGGCGCACAAGTCGCAGAAGCTGCAGTTCGAGATCGTGGCCGTGCTGGGCATCATCTCGCTCTTTACGCACATGCACATTTTCTGGGTGGCCGGCCTTCTGCTCGCAATGATCGACCTGCCGGATTTCGGCACGCCGCTGCGGAGCATCGCAGGCTCGGTCGAGAGAATCGCTGACGCGGCGCCCGGTGAGGGCCGCGAGCCCGAACTGCCAATCCTGCCGCCGGTCGAGAAGCCGATCGTCAAGGGGAAGGAACACAGCCATGTTTGAGCTCATGTTCTGCTCTCTTCTGACCATCCTGCCGGACTACCTCTACCGCCGCTATGCCCAAGGCAAACGTTTCGGCAAAGAGATCACGTTCTTTTCCATTTGGTACGAATTGCGATGGGGCATCACCGGCTGCCTGATGCTCACGATTTCTCTGATCACGATGATCTTCTACTTTCATCCGTCGACGACCTCGGCCACGCTCTATTTCCGCACGGTGCCGATCCTGCCCGAGGGCTCGGGCCGCGTCGCGGAAGTCAATGTCGGCTACAGCGAGGCCGTGAAGAAGGGTGATGTGCTGTTCAGGCTGGACGGTTCGAAGCAGAAGGCTGCGTTGGAAACAGCCACCCGCAAGATCGCCGAGGTCGACGCTGCGATGACAAGCGCCGAAAACGACGTCGTCAAAGCCGAAGCGCAGATCCAGGAAGCCAAGGCCAGCCTTCAGCAGGCCAAGGACGAGCTGGATGTCAAGACGGAGTTGCAGCGCCGCAACCCCGGTATCGTCCCGCAGCGCGATATCGAGAAATTACAGGTCGTGGTCAACCAGCGGCAGGCTGGTGTGGACTCGGCCACCGCGTCCAAGACGTCAGCGACATTGCGGCTTTCAACGCTGTTGCCGGCTGAAAAAGCGAGCGGCCAGGCGGCGTTGGCGGAAGCGCAGGTCGATCTGGACAAGACCTTCGTTCGCGCCGGTGTCGACGGCCGCGTGGAGCAATTCCTGGTCCGCACCGGCGATGTCGTCAATCAGCTGATGCGCCCGGCCGGCGTGCTGGTTCCGGACGGCGCCGGCAGGCGCGCCTTGCAGGCCGGCTTTGGTCAGATCGAGGCGCAGGTGATGAAGGTCGGCATGGTGGCGGAAGCAACCTGCATCTCGAAGCCGTGGGTGATCATTCCCATGGTCGTCACCAGTGTCCAGGACTACATCGCAGCCGGGCAGTTCCGAAGTGGCGAGCAACTGATAGAAGCGCAGAACGTCGGCCGGCCCGGCACGATCCTGGCCTTCCTTGAGCCGCTCTATAAGGGCGGACTTGAAGGCGTGACGCCGGGCAGCAGCTGCATCGTCAATGCCTATACCAGCAATCACGAGGAGATATCCGCAAAGGAGACGGGCACGGGTCGGGCCGTCGCTCTGCATGTTGTCGACGGTGTCGGCCTCGTGCACGCCATGCTCTTGCGAATTCAGGCGCTGCTGCTGCCGATCAAGACGCTGGTGCTGAGCGGGCACTGACCGGCTTCGCTTTGGTTTGAATCGCACGTCGGTTCAGCGATGCGCCTCAGTTGAGCCGGTCTGGCATCATGAGCCAGTCCGACCACCCAGCGCATATTCACTATGAGCGCCACATG
This sequence comes from Bradyrhizobium sp. WU425, assembly GCF_021052305.1. NCBI lineage: Bacteria > Pseudomonadati > Pseudomonadota > Alphaproteobacteria > Hyphomicrobiales > Nitrobacteraceae > Bradyrhizobium > Bradyrhizobium sp. WU425. Next base: position 3,476,729 of record NZ_CP088089.1, read on the forward strand.
GTCCCCGCAAAAATGCCGATCTGGCTTCGTTCCTTCATTGTCGCCAGCGCTGTTGTGCTCGTGCTTGGAGCGGGCCTGTTCGGCTACCGCTGGTACTCTCACCCGACGACGCTGACCATCGCGGTCGGGTCGCTGGATGGCGAAGCCACGCGTCTGGTATCGGCGTTGGCGAGCCGGCTTGCCGTGGTGAACGCCCCGGTCCGGCTCAAGCTTGTGGAAACCACCAACGCGCTTGATGCTGCCGAGCAGTTTGCGGCGGAAAAGGTCGAGCTTGCTGTCGTCCGCGGCGACGTGGGCGACCTATCGCAGGCGCAGGCCATCGTGGTTCTCGCCCATGCCGTTGTCCTGCTGGTTGCGCCGCCGGGCTCCTCCATTACCGAAATCGCTGGTCTGAAGCGCACCAGCGTCGGCGTGATCGGCGGCGAGATGAATCGCAAGGTCGTCGACGTCCTCAGCGACGAATACGGCCTTGGACGCGCCAACGTGACATTCCGCAATCTCCAACCGGCAGACGCGCGGCGGGCACTCGATGCCAAGGAGGTACGGGCTATTCTGATCGTCGTTCCCCTTGCGGAAAAGTATCTCGCCCTCTTGCGCGGCCTCTTTCTGCAGACGCCGAAGACCGCGCCGGTCCTCCTTCCCGTCGAGGCGGCTGGTGCCATCGCTGAAAAGCAGCGCGCCTATGAAAGCTTCGATGTCCCGAAGGGCACGCTGCGCGGTTCGCCGCCTGTCCCGAGCGAGGATCTTACCACGCTGCGGGTTTCGTTCTATGTGGTCGCGCAAAAGCAGCTCAGCGCAGAGGTGGCGGGCAGCCTGGCCGACGCGCTGATTAAGGCGCGCAGGGACCTGCTCGGCGAATTGCCGATCCTCTCGCAAATGACCGCACCGAGCACGGATTCGGACGCCTTCCTCCCGGTTCATCCTGGCGCCGCGGCATTCTACAACGGAACGCAGCAGAGCTTTCTGGACGAATGGGGAAACGCGATCTTCCTCGCGCCCATGATTTTCGGCGGCCTCATCTCTATATTGGCGGCGGCTTGGAAATTCCTTCAGGTGCGTGATCCTTCTAAGGACGAACGGGGCCTGGACTTACTGTATGCACTGGGCGCGCGGATACGCAGGACGGAGGCGGAGGCCGAACTGTCCGATATCGAGGTCGAGATCGACCGGGTGCTCCAGGGCCAGCTCGCCAAGGCCGCTGCAGGAGACGAGAATGCGCTCGATGTCTCCACACTGAATGTAGCCGCGCACCGCCTTCAAAGCCTGATCCACGATCGCCGGATCTTACTTTCTGCGCGGCTGGGCAGCAGCGGCCAAGCGGTGCGGCCGGACATCGATCGGATCGAACGTCCGGCCGCGGAGTGAATAGGTCCGACCTCCGGGAGAGCTCCATCTTCTTTGATCTTGATCAATAGAAGACACTGATCGTCCAAGATGCTTGGTCCAACGGGAGCTCAAGGGAGGACGTGATGCTTCGTTGCGGGAACACTCTGATCGCGATGGCGTTGCTCTTGGCGATGCCTGTCGCCGCAGTAGCCCAAACCGCAGACGCTCCGGCGGCCCCAAGTAGCCAAGTCCAAACCGCCGGCAAGCCTCCATCGGCTGCTGAGTTGCTCAAGCCCGAGCAGCTCGATGCTCTGGTCGCACCGATTGCGCTCTATCCGGACGAACTGCTTGCAAACGTGCTGGCCGCGTCCACCTATCCCTTGGAAGTCGTTCAGGCCGATCGCTGGCTGAAAGAGCGCAAGACTCTGAAGGGTGATGCCCTGAAGACTGAAGTCGAGAAGCAGCCTTGGGATGACAGCGTCAAGGCGCTGGCCTCAACCGCCGAAGCGTTGGCCATGATGAGCGACAAGCTCGACTGGACCAAGGCGCTGGGCGACGCCGTGCTCGCGCAGCAATCGGATGTGATGGATGCGGTCCAGCGGCTGCGGACCAAGGCTTATGACAACAAGAAGCTGGTGACCACCACGCAGCAGAAGGTGACCGTGAAGACCGAGGAAAGCAGGCAGGTGGTCGTGATCGAGCCGGCGGTTCCCGATACGATGTACGTGCCGTACTACGAGCCTGCGACGGTCTACGGCGCGTGGCCCTACACCGAGTATCCACCATATTACTTCGGCTACCCGTCCTACATCGGCGCAGGCGTCGTCGCGGCGGGTCTCGCGTTCGGCACAGCCTGGGCCATCGGTCGCTGGGGCAATTATTGGGGCGGCGGCTGCAACTGGGGTAACCGCAACGTCTATATCAATCACCGCACCACCAACATCGGAACTGGCTGGCAGCACAATCCGTCGCATCGCCAAGGGGTACGCTACAACAACGCCAACGTTCAGCAGCGCTTCGGCAATAGCAATCTGAAGGCCGGCGCCGCCGACCGCATGGATTTCCGCGGCCGCGACGGACAGCAAGTCTTGAAGCCGGGACAGGATCGACCTGGTGGCGCAGATCGCGCTGGGGATCGTGCGGCAGATCGCGCTGGCGAGCGAGGTGGCGACCGTCAAGGCGCCGGGGATCGCGCCAAGGCGGGAGGCGATCGCGCCAAAGGCGGTGGCGATCGCGCGGCCAAGGGCGGTGGTGCCAAGAATGCCGGCGCAAAGAGTGCTGGCCCTAAAGCGGGCGGCGCCAAGGGTGGGGGCGCCAAAGCCGTGAACCGCGGTGGTAGCGGAAGCGTGCTGAACGTGTCGTCGGGCCGCTCGGCGGCCGCAGCATCGGCGCGTGGTCATGCGAGCATGGCGAGCATGGGACCGCGCGGTGGCGGTGGCGGAGGTGCGAGCTTCGCCGGCCGAGGCGGCGGCGGAGGCTTCCAGGGTGGCGGAGGCCGTGGTGGTGGTGGCGGCGGACGGCGTTCCGATATCGCGCTGAAGCATGACGTCGTTCTGCTCGGCCATCTCGCAAGCGGTCTTGGTTATTACCGCTTCAGCTATATCGGCAGCGACAAGGCCTATGTCGGCGTCATTGCGCAAGAAGTCGAGGACGTGAAGCCGGTAGCCGTCACCCGCGGAGCCGACGGCTATCTCCGGGTCTATTACGAAAAGCTCGGTCTGAAATTCCGTACCTATCGCGACTGGCTCGAGAGCGGCGCGCGGATTCCTGGCGAGGTGACGCCATGATGGGTTTGAAGTCGCTTCGTCTCGCCATCTTGCCGGCCATTATTGCGGTGGGGCTCCTGAGCTCGCTATCCCTTGCGCAGCAGTCCTATCCGACACCGGAGGATGCGGCAACGGCGCTCGCTGCCGCCGTGAAAAGCGGGCCGGACCGGGCCATCCTGAAAGTCCTCGGCAGCGCTGCCGAGGACATCGTTTCCTCCGGCGACGAGGTCGCCGACGTCGACATCCGGAAACGCTTCACCTCGATGTATGATGCGAAGCATGCGATCAAGGCGGAAGGTAACAGGAAGGCAGTGCTGATGTTGGGTCCGGACGACTTTCCGTTCCCGATTCCGCTCGTCAACACCAGGACCGGCTGGGAATTCGATACCGCCGAAGGCCGCATTGAGGTGCTGTATCGCCGCATCGGCCGCAATGAACTCGACGCGATCCAGACCAGTCTCGCCTTTGTCGATGCCGAGAACGAATACGCCGACAAGGATCGCGGTGAGGGTACTGGCGTGTACGCGCAGCGCATCGTCAGCAGTGCCGGCAAGAAGGACGGGTTGTTCTGGCGCGACGACAGCGACCCGAGCCCGCTCGGTGCATTGGCGGCGCAGGCTTCCGCCGAAGGCTACAAGGCCGAGGAGGGGCCGGCGCCCTATCATGGCTACTATTTCCGCATCCTGAAGGGGCAGGGATCGAACACGCCAGGCGGCGCGCTGAACTATGTCGTCAACGGCAAGATGATCGGAGGTTTCGCACTGGTCGCCTGGCCGGCCGAGTACGGCAATTCCGGCGTCATGACCTTCCTGGTCAACCATGCGGGCGTTGTCTACCAGAAGGATCTCGGGCCTCGGACCAAGGTCCTCGTTTCCCGCATCAGCGCGTTCGATCCGGACCAGACCTGGAAGAAGCTGGATGGTGCAAAACCCTGAGCGACGCACGCAGATCTTGCGTGTGCTTCTTTGGCGTTTGGCACGCCTCGTGCTGCTCGCACTCCTTATCCCGACGACCCCGTCGTTTGCACAGGCATCCGCGCAGGTCCGGATCAAGATCGTAAAGGCGGGACTGCTCGTGGGCGGTGGCGCTGGGAGCGGCGTGCTGACCTATCGCGGCCGCCATCATCCGTTCCGCATCAGCGGGGTAAGCTTGGGTTTTACCGTCGGCGCTACCGTTGGGTGGCTCGAGGGCTGGGCTTCAGGCATTCGAGAGGTCAGCGATTTTGCCGGCGCATACAGCTCGGTCGGTGGCGGGGCCGCCCTGATCGGCGGCATCAATGGCGCTCAGCTGCGCAACGACAAAGGGGTCACGATGGTGCTGCAGGGACCAAAAGCCGGGGTGGAATTCGCCGCTAATCTCAGCACAATCATGATCTCTCTGTAGTGAGCGCGCGCGAAAGACGGAATGGTCGTGACGGTCCCGTACCGTCATTGCACCGAAGCGGGGGCGGAGACGGGCATTTCCAGCTCGAAAACGGAGCCCCTGACGTCCGATTTGACCAGCCTCAGCTTTCCACCGCACCTTCCGACCAGGTTGGAGGAGATGGCCAGCCCCAACCCCATACCGCCTTGTTTCGTCGTGAAGAACGGATCGAAGATGCGCTCTTGGTGACGGGGTGTGATGCCGGTGCCGGAGTCTTCTACGGACAAATGGACCGTTGCGCCACCATCAAGGCTGGTTTTCATACGGAGCTGTCGTTGATCGGCGGGGACAGAACTCATTGCGTCAAGCGCGTTTTTGCAGAGGTTCAGGACAATCTGCTGAAGCTCAGTGCCGCCCAGAGCGACTGGGGGAATGTTGCCCTGAAACTCCGTAATTACTGTTACGCCATTGGCAAGAAGATCGTGCCTCAACAGTCTCAGCGCAAGCTCGGCGACATCCTCGACGTTTGCTGAAGCGCCGCCCTGCGCCGTTTGATTGTCATCTCGCGAATGTTCGATATGATGTCAGCGGCGCGGCTGCTGTCCGCTTCGATGTCAGACAGGATGTTCTCGAGGTCCTCCAGTTCAAGGGGGGCAGCTCGCAGGTGACTTAGGCCTGTCGCAGCATTGAGCGAGATGGCCCCCAATGGCGATCTTAGCTCGTGGGCGATCGCGCCAGTGACCGCGTCGATGCTGAGAAGCCGGTTCGCTCGTTCGCGTCGTTGCAGGGCAATGACGCTGGCAAGGCGCGAATAGATAAACATCGTTTCGATGAGCAATACGGTCAGCAACATGCAACTGCCGACGAGAACGAAACCGCGTGCTGCGTACCAACCGATGGTGAACCGAACCGAGCTGCCGATGATTGCTACCAGAAAGTTCGGCAAGTAGGCGAGCAAAGTCACCATCAGCCAGAGGTCAAGAATGGTGCGCATGCGTGCAAACAAAACGGTGAGAGCAGTCAGATTCCATAGCAAAAGCATCAGGTTGACCTGATTGCCGAGAGGGGTCTGATGCCTGACGTCGTTCACGTAGAAATTAGGAAGCCATTCGGCTTTCGCGTTCACGATCCACGTCAGTCCTGCCACGGCGGCGCCGATGCACCCGACAACTATTATGATCGCGGCTGTTGCAGGTCTGCCTGGTCTGCCGCCGACGGAATGATCCTTCATGAACCCGTAGCCGAAAATCGCCGCGGGGAACGTTGCGTGCCATAGCACGTAAAGCCAAGCGGGGCTGTTCAGTCCATCCCCAATGACACCCGCGGAAGCGTATCCGTTCGGAAAGGCGAGCGTTTGCAAGAATGCGAATGATCCGCTGAAAACGTATCCGCTTGCCAGTGCGAGAAGTGCCCGTTGAGGCTGGATCGAAAATTGAGCAAATAGCAGGGCTGCCGTGATGAACTCGGCCAAGGCCAACGCGGTCTGCAACACTGGAACGAAACCATTAATCTGGCCCAATTGGATCCGGGCGAACGGCGCGATGACCGCTGCAAGGACGATGAGCAAGACGGCGACACCCACCGCCCAGGCCTTTTGACGAGGGGTTGCGGGGATGTTCGCGATGATCAGTGGGAATTCTTGCTCATCATCGTAAGCGGGCTCGGCGGCTGCGTTGGCTGATCGCTGGCTCGCTAGCGCAATGCCCGGCCCTGATGCTGTCGCACCGCCGACAAGTCCCATGAACTTGCGCTGGCTCATGCCGCCTCCGTGCCACGAGACAGCATCTTACTCGTCCCCACGCCCGTTGAAAGCCCGTAAGGGCAGACCAGGTTGAAGCCCCTCCGAGGAACGATCATGAAGCTTTGCGCCGCGTATACACCGGAATCCTGCAAGGACTGTGCGAAGCTTGCTAAAGCTTTCCCCAACCTTAATCCACAATAGTGTCGCGCCGGTTCACCGCGCCGGGATAATCATCCGGATCGTTGCTCGCCGGTTGAGCCCGGCAACACACCGGAAATTCGCCATGCGGGGCAATGTGCTGGTGTCGAGTTTGCTTAGTGTAGATTTGAACCTCGATCGATGATTTTGCGGTCTGGATTTCGTTGGCGGCTGCGAGGGCCAGCAAATTGTACGTCGAGCCCAGGCTATTCTGACCGCGGTTGTCGCGAGCTATGCGCCGCGCGCTAGCGACGCAGAAAACAGTCTGCCAGGACGTCGATTGCCTGTCGCATGGCGGCCGCGCAATTCTTCTCCGTGTGCTTGCGCTATGAAGCTGACCAGCACGCTGGACAAGTCGTAAAACTACTCTCGGAGAGAGGAAGAATGCGCTACCGCACCGCGTCGAATTATCGGCGTGTTGTTGCATCACTTGAGTAAGCTCCCGACCACTCCCTTGCGGCGGACCTACTCCAGGTGCCTTGCGCGCAGATCTTGAAGGTCCTTTTTCAATGCCGCCAGATCCAGCCCGCGAGGAAAAGTGAGGCGTCCAGATCGGATCACGAGCCGGACGTACGGATAGCGTTCCTCGGCAAGCATCGGAAGACTGATTTTGTATTTGTGCCAATCTTCAACGATGTGTGCCTGTTGCTCGACGTTGTATGAGTCCCAGGAGTCGCCGGGCGTGTACTCGTAGCCGGCACCGATTGTCTGCGCCCAGAAGGAGCGCGCCATCGTCCAGTTCGAATCGTTGAACGCCTGCCACACATGGGTCATTTCGTGCACGAAGAGGTCGCAAATTCGACCGAAGTTGTCGCACAGGAGGCCGAAGGTGGGGCTAGGAGATGCCAGGTTACTGAACGCGACATTGCCAAGATTGATGGCATACCGCATGCTCGGCACCATGGGATTGCTTCCTCTAAAGAACGGTCCGTCGTTCGTCCACGGTCTTCCGCCTGCTCCCAGGCCGTTGGTAATCGCGATCGTCTCCCACGGCGGCAGGGTCGGGCCAAAGACGTTGCGCGCGAAATCCCGTTCGCTGACGTCCAGCACGCGGGCGAAGTCGGGTCGGCTTCCTTCACATGCCGGTGGGATCGGGGCCACTGGTGTGGGCGCAACCGGTGGAATGGGCGCAATCGGCGGGGGAGGCGGCGTACCTGGCGGTAGATAGATGAAGCCGCCTTTCCATCCACCTTTCCCGCCGGTCGTACCGGAAGAAAACGCAAAATTCTGGCGGTCGGGCGATATCGCGCGGCAGCCTACATACTCGGCTAGGTACCAGTTCACCTGCCTTGTGGCTTGTTGGAAATCGCGCTGTTTGACGAGCTTGATGCCCGGAAAATTGAACTCGATGAGGTCCCATGGATCGATGCCGATCCGCTTGGCGAGGGATATCCAGGTCTCGCCTGCCGCCACCGCATGTCGCGTTCCCGCTGGCGGTACGTAGCTTGCGACGACAGGCTTCAAGGGTCTTTCCTGGTTCGGCAATGTAAGGACCTCCCTTGCTGAGTCCTGCAGAACTACTCTTGCCACCAATATTCATTGGTCGCCGTTACCTTGAGGCGGTTCGATGGTTCCATTCATTCGGACCGCGAACAGGTAGGCTAGGGAGGAGCCTCATTCGTAGCTTGGAGGCGTGGACAATCGAACCAGCAATCCCCGCTTTAGCGTCGGCCTTTTGACCTCGAGCCTAGCAGGTCATGCGTGCCGCTGACGCTCACGGTTCCGGAGCACTCGAAACCGCCGAAAATTCCGCAGGAGCCGGTGACCGTGACGCGCAGATCTTTGCGCTGGTACATGTCGACCGAAACGCCCACGCGCGAAAAGTCGTTCGCGCTGTTCGGCAATATCAAGTCGATGTGTTCGGCCGCCCAACGCGGCACATGTGAGTTGCTCTTCCAGAACAGCTCATTGCCGGCGTGGTGCATGAAGTTCGGCCCGACCGTAAGGGCACCGTCCACGCCCTCGAACACGAAGCCTGTTTCGTCGATGTGCACGTTCACCCGGTCGGGTGCTACTGCGAAATGCAGCGAGGTGATGTCCTGGGGCTGCGGGTCTTTGCCGAATTGCGAGCTGTAGGCATCGCTCCATTGTCCGCGGTCGCGTCCGAGCCCGAAGCCGTGCCGGCCCGGGAGATCCCGCGTTGAGAGTGGCTTGTCGGACAGCTTTGGGCGCCAGATCTCCCGAAACCCCTTGCCGATCGTTGCCGCCATCGACAGATCGAGAGCCCAATGCGACGCCTTTTCCGGGCTTTGCCCTTCGGCGAATGCGTCGAATCCGTCCGTCGTCTTGGCAATGCGCAGCTTCTTGATCAGCTCTTCCCAGTCCTTGGGCAGGAAGGTGACGCCGTCGAGCGTGGTCGTCGCGGCAGCGACACCATACTTCTCGAGTTGGTGTCGGATGTAGGGCTTCTCGTCATAAAGGCGCACATTCGGGTTGGCGCCGGCAAAGTAATTCTTCAAATCGATCTGCGGTCGCAGCATGGTCAATCGCGCCGCGATCTTCCGGTAAGTGTCGGTCGTCGTCGGATCGGTCGTCGTCATGGCGCGCCTCCGTGGCAATCCTCACCTCAGATTGGTCTCGCCCGAACGGGTTCGGGTTCAATGTCTGCTCGTTCTATGAAGTTACCGAACGCCCCATGCCAATTACGGCAAGAGTCAAACCCCTATTGCCCCAGCACCGATGCAGTTTGAACCCGCCAACTGGAATCGGCGACCACTATGCAGGGGGTACTTTAAGCGGCGAGGACGATCAGATGTCACTGCGAGGCAGGGTATTGGATATACTCAATGGGCCGGCGGTAGCACGCATTCGTTTCCGATTTCCGATCCGCGGCAGCCACGTGACGATTGCGCCGCAAACGTTCCATCACGTCGCCCGCGCGATCCGGTTGGGGCGGGTCACCGTCAGGGCTCCGACGGATCTCGCGGCAGGCGTTGCTGCACAATATAACGATGTGGCAAGAACCAGGGCGGACGGCACAGCGGTCGCTGCGAACACGCTGGAGGTCGTGTCGGCGGCGGGGCGGATGGACGGAGCCTATATCGTCCATGAGAGCCTGCATGCAGCCTACGATCTGTTGCGTACCGGCCTCGACGCCAATGCCGAAGAGGCGTCCGCGTACGTCTGCACGGCGCTCTATTGCCGCATGACCGGCCTCCCGCGGCCGCGCTGGGCCAACGGCCCGATTTACGCCAATGCCGCTGAGGTCGCCAAAACGTTACTGTCGCAATACCAAAAGGGCGATCCTGGCATTCCCTGGGTCGGCGAGAGTGAATGGCGGATGCTGCGCGCCGGCGTGGGCCTTCATCCGGTCTATACCAGCGGACCCGGTGGTATTCTCACCGGATGGCTGCTCGGCCAGCAGTACACCCACGATGGCTGAGTGATGGGCACCTCGCCTGTTTCGGGAGGTAGCAGATCTTCTGGTTCCTTCCGCCACTCCTTCCACGGTGCCCGGCGCACATGAGCGCGTCAGGCGATTAGCAAGCCCAGCTTGCCGACCATCGCAAGCGAGCGTTGAACGCTTTCTCGCGTTGATAGCAGCAGCGGCTCGGCGGGCTTCCTGGCACGATCCTTCTGACCTACCTGGATGGTCGGGCCGAATTTCTCGGTCATTTCGGCCGTGATCTGGTCGATAGTCCGCGTACCATCGAGCAATTGCAGGAAATCCCTGGTTCGGTCGTCCTCCAACTGCACGGTTTGGTGGAGGAGATTGGTGACGAGCGGACCTGTTTGCGCTTGTTTTCGCGCGAGCAGGCTCGCCTGCGGATGCTCGGTCGCTTCCGTCAATAAGAAGGGACGCGACAGCAGGAACGAGACCTCGCCGCTGCAAGCCAGGATAAACATCGCCTCGGTCAACGCCTTTTGGTCATCATCTGCCTGCCCGCCGCCAAGCAGCACTCGCGCCCCATCGAGCAATTCGTCAAATGACAGCGCGCGAGGCCAAGCGCGGCCGAGGCATAGGTGCGCCGCCTTCAAGAGCGAATTGGTCACCGTGATCCTGCTACCGTCCTCATTTTCGAATTCCATCGCTGAATCGTCCGTTACGCAGGCGTCCGGATCAACCGGGCTCGTCGTGCTCAGCAAATAGAATCGGGTGACGAAATCGAGGTCGGTCTGGCGGGAGAGCGAGACGTTGTCGTGGCAGAGCAAGGTACGGCGAAAGCCGTTACCGTCGATGAAGTCCTGATACTGATCGCGTGCCATGAACTCGGTTTCCGGGAAGCGTTGCAACGTCGCGCGTACCTCCTCGGAATAGCCCGCCAGATTGCGTCGCGAGAAATCGGCGTCGCTTAGATATTGCAAGCCATGAGAGCCTGCAAGCTCGACAACCTCGTGCAGCAGGAAGGCCTCGGCGCCTTCGTCGAGATCGTCATGAAACAACAGCTCGTCGGGCGCCTTGAGGACGCGGTTGTACTGATCGCGCATGATCGCGCCGTGAACCGAGTTGGCTTTCGATCCCTCGCTCAAGAACTTCAAGATTGCGCGGGCCTGTCCTACTTTTTCTTTCATGCCGGTGAGGCGGCGGGTGTGATACCGCATCATGTCGCGGACCATGTCGCGCATATGTGAGAACGGGTGCGCATTGTAACTGACGTAGCAGACCCCCTGCGGCGCGAGGTTCTGTTTGAAGATCATCATCATCTTCTCGCGCACCGCCGGTGGCACCCAGGAATACACGCCGTGCGCGATGATGTAGTCGAACCGTCCGAAGCTTGCATCGACATTCATGATGTCGCAGTGGAGAAGCTTGATGTTCTCCAGGCCCAATGTAGCGACATTGTTCTGACCGCGCTCGATCGTCACGCCGCTCAGGTCGACACCGACGAATTCGCTGTTCGGGTATTGAAAGGCCATCGGCAACAGGTTGCCGCCGACGCCGCAGCCAAGCTCCAGCACCCGGCAACGCTCGACCGGCGCCGGCTGCATGCCGTAAACGGCGGCCATGGTAGCAAGATGGTTGGGATGAGTAAGCCCATAAACATGGCCCGGGTAGTAGACCTCGTCGTATGGCGTTGGACCGATGTTTGGGTGACGATGCTCGGTTTGAATGTTCATCGTGCTCAATTCCACGAATATGCGAACTTGTTGTTGTCAATCGAGACACGTGCTTCCTTCACCTCTTCCTTGGCGAGCGACTTGCTGAGGAATTCGCGCGACAGCTCGGGGAGCAGGGTGTTGGTGATGATGTTGTCAATCATTCGCCCACCGGAGTCGGGGTCGTTGCAGCGCGACACAATGTGCTCGACGACCGCGTCGTCATAACCGAAGGTCGCGTTATGATTGTCGCGAAGGCGCCTTCCGATGCGGTCGAGTTGCAAACGCACGATCCCGGACAGCATCTCGTCCGATAGCGGGAAGTACGGTATCGAGACGATGCGTCCGAGCAGCGCCGCTGGGAACACCTTGAGCAACTCCGGCCTTAGCATCCTGGCGAGCTCTTCCGGCTCGTCGCGATACTTTGGATCGCGTGATAGGCCCATGATCATATCGGTGCCGACGTTGGTGGTAAGGATGATCAAAGTGTTCTTGAAGTCGATCCGTCGCCCGTTGCCGTCCTCCATGGTTCCTTTGTCGAATACCTGAAAGAAAATCTCATGGACGTCGGGATGAGCTTTCTCCACCTCGTCGAGCAGAATGACGCTATAGGGCTTGCGCCGGACGGCCTCGGTGAGGCGCCCACCTTCGCCATAGCCGACATACCCGGGAGGTGCGCCTTTCAAGGTCGAGACGGTGTGCGCTTCCTGGAACTCTGACATGTTGATCGTAATCATGTTTTGCTCGCCGCCATAAAGAGTCTCGGCAAGCGCCAGGGCGGTTTCGGTCTTGCCCACACCGGATGGGCCAGCCAACATGAATACGCCGATCGGTTTCGACGGGTTGTCCAGCTTAGCGCGGCTGGTCTCAATTCGCTTGGCGATCATTGTCAGCCCATGGGACTGGCCGACGACGCGGCGGTTGAGGATCTCCGGTAGCTTCAGCACGGTTTCGATCTCGTCGCGCATCATCCGGCCGACCGGGATGCCGGTCCAATCAGAGACAACGGACGCCACCGACTGCTGGTCTACATGGGCATAGACCATTCGCTTTTCCGGATTGATGGTCTCAAGTGTGTCGAACTTGCCGCGCAGCTCCGCGCGCCTGGCAGCCGGATCTTCGCCTTCCTTGGGCCTGGACAGGATTTCACGAATGCTGCGGATGTCCTTGATGAGCTCCTGCTCGACCGCCCAATCGCCATCGAGGTTCGTCAGCTTGTCTTTCAGTGCGGCGATGTCGTTGTCGATCGCGACAATGCGCTCGTTGTCCTCTATCCCAAGGTCGCCGTCGCTGACGAGCGCAGATCTCTCAGCTTCACGAGCGGCAATCGCCACGCGTGCATCCTCGATCAAGGCCGGCGTCGCGCTCTGGCTGATGGCTACGCGTGCCGAGGCTGTATCAAGCAGGCTAACCGCCTTGTCCGGCAACTGCCGTGAAGGAATGTATCGGTGGGACAGGTTGACTGCTGCGACGATCGCAGCATCCGAAATGCGAACGCCATGGTGCTTTTCCATCGGACCGAGAAGTCCGCGAAGCATGATGCAGCAGGTCTCCACATCAGGTTCATCGATCTGGATTGGCTGGAAGCGCCGGGTGAGCGCGGGATCCTTCTCGATGTACTGGCGATATTCCGCCCATGTGGTGGCGGCGATCGTACGAAGCGTGCCACGGGCGAGGGGAGGTTTCAGGAGATTGGCCGCATCGCCGGTACCGGCGGCGCCGCCGGCGCCGATGAGTGTGTGGGCCTCATCGATGAACAAGATGATGGGAGTAGGTGAGCTCTGGACCTCGTCGATCACCGACCGCAAGCGCTGCTCGAACTCGCCCTTCATGGAGGCGCCGGCTTGCATCAGGCCGATGTCGAGTGCGCAGAGCCTTACATTGCGCAGCGGTGGCGGCACGTCGCCGGCGGCAATGCGCTGCGCAAAGCCTTCGACAACTGCGGTCTTGCCGACGCCAGCCTCGCCCGTGAGAATTGGATTGTTCTGCCGCCGACGCATCAACACGTCGATCAGTTGGCGGATTTCTTCGTCCCGGCCAAGGATCGGATCCATTTCGCCCGATTTAGCCTTGGCAGTGAGGTCCTGGGAGAACCGGTCGAGCGGCGTCGTGCCCTTCGGACCAGCTTGGGCCGCGCCTTCCGTGCCGGCGCCAACCAGGCCCGATCCGTCCATCGGCCGCATGTCCTCCTCGTCGGAGCCGGTCCAGACAGCGCGGCGTTCCGCCGCCAGTGCGTCGACGTTGACCTTGGCAAATTCTCGCGAGAGGTTGTTCAGCGCGCGACGAATATCGTTCGATTTCAGGCCGGCAACGAGCAGATGACCGGTGCGGATCTGGGTCTCGCCAAAGAAGAGCGTGGCATAGTGCCAGCCGCGATCGAGCAGATCGATGACCGAATTCGCGACGCCCGGCATGTCGGTCTCGTTCTTAGAAAAGCCGCTGATCACGCCGGCCAGGTCCGACAATAAGCGCGCCCGGTCGAGCTTGTAGTGATCGACCGAGAGGCTGAGATCGTTGCCCTCCTGCTGCAGAATATGAAACAGCCAGTGCGCAAGCTCGACGTTGCGATTGCCGGCGCTCTTTGCGTGGCGCAGGGCCTGTATGAAGGCATCATAGCCGGCCCGGTTCAGCTTGCCCGTTACAGCTTCAATGCTGATGTCGGTCACGGCGGCTCCTCCTGCTCAACTCCTCCGCGGATGCTTGTCATCATGCGGAATTGGCTTCAAATTCCATAGCATTAGGCGATCAGCACTATGGATAGGTTCAAATCGCCGTGGCATTGGCTGCGGCGCTCCGGCGGGATCTCAATCGCTCCCCGAGCTGAAAGCGGGCATCGCGGCGATATTCTTCTGTGGAGGCCCAGTTCGGCGAGACCCAAGAAGTCCATCCAAGTCGACCACTTTGTCCGAGCCTGACCGGTACAACCTCTCCGGCAGGAATGGCGAGCTCTACCTCCCATTCCAATTCGTCGCCGACATAGAAGAAAACGGCGTCGGCCAGTGGCTCCGACAGGTTGGGTGTTTCGGTCGGCAGGAATTGTTCGTACTGAGCAAATGTTCTGACAAAGACCCGAACTCTGATCTTGTCCTCGACGCTGAACACGCGCGAGCCCAGAAGGGCGTCCTGACCGAGCCTCGCATGCGTTCCGCCGAGCCGGCTGCAGTGACTTGGGTCGAACGAGAGCCAAGTGCCGACGAATTCGTCGATCTCGACTTTGACCTCGAACAGTCCTTGCAGGAATCGCGTCAACCGTGATGCACACTTCGCCCTTGGCGCGACCAGTCCAGCGAAGCTGAGCTTCGCCATGTCCGGAACGGTATCGCGATCGGCGAAAACATCGGTGCCCAAGCCGGCGAAGGAGCCGACATAGGCAATGAAGCGATCGTCCGCCGGGCGGTCGTGCTGCGCGATCGGGCGCGCGTCGGCCCAGGCACGAAAGAAGAGTTGCAGGAAGCGCCCGTTAAACAGATCGAGAAAGCGCGGGAAAGCGTCATCCCGCATCAGCCACCAGCTGAGGCTTTCGTCGGTGGTGGCAATGGGCAGGGCGCCCTGCGGGCCCAGGAGGCCGAGAAATTTGACGAGTATCCTGAGCCGGCCACTCTGGTCGTCCACGGCCGCGAGATTCGAGGCGGGAAACTCCAGATAAGGCACTTGGCCGAGGTCGACATATTCGTCGCGGCGCGCGGCACTGTCACCGATCCGCGGTCGATCCGGGTTGGCGCGCTCGAACTGGCGTAACGTATGGAAGAAATCGAAACGCCAGGGCTCGGCCTTCATCTGGTCGATCAGGGTCATAGCGGTCTCCGCGTGCCCATGCGCGGCGGCCATCGCATGATCTCGCCGCGCTCCGGCGTCGAGATGACCGTCTGGGTGAAGGTGTTGAAGCCGGAATAGTCGGCAAAGAAGCGTTCCAGGATCGCCCCGAGCAAGAACACGCCGCTGCCCTCAAATGCCTTCTCGTCGAGTGTGACGATAATCTCCAAGCCACGTGCTGCGCCGCTGCCGGTGCGCTCACGCACGCGTCGCACGATGGGGCGGCTTTCTATGCTGCGCACGCCGCGGATCTTGCGTTCCGTGGCGTCGTCGAATTGGTCGGCGAACAAGGACAGCATCTCGCGCAGCGCTCCGGCGTTCTTGCCGCCACCGCGCTCGACGAGCCCAAGATAGTTGAGGCTGAGCATGTTGATGAGCCGCCAGCTGACAACGCCGCTGTTGACGATTTCGCTGCGGCTGCGCAATTGGGCCACCACCGGCTCGCGCGGCGGCGTCGGACCAGCGACGCACATCAGATCAAGAGATGTGTCGTCCAGCAAACGAAAATCGGCGCCGCCCTGGCCGACCGGCAAGTGCTCCGTGAGATGGCGATTGGAGCAGAGAGCCCGAACGCTCAGTTCGGCGACAGAGCCTTTGCCGCTCAATTCACCGGGCTCGAGCAGTGACAGGAACATGTCCGTCCCGGTGTAGTCTGAGGAGGCGCCGTATGTCTTTTCTTCCACTGTGCGGCGCCGCGGCAAGCGGCGCACAGTGAAATAAAGCCTGTCGGCCGACCCGCCGCTCCGGTCGACGGCGGCCGAATATAGCGGGCGCACGGGGCGCTTATCCTTCTCTGCCGGAAGGTGTGCGTAGACTTCGAGCACCTGGTGCGGTTCGTATTCCAGATAGCGGCTGCGATCTGGCACCACATGGTACTCGTGCGTATTCGACTTGACCGGAATACGGTCACTCGTCTTCTCGAACAGATTGATCGCCGGCGCGGTATAGAGCCTGAACGTCTCGGGGCGCACCGAGGCGGCCAATCGTGAACTGTGTTCATCGAATGCGAAGACAATATCGATCGATTTGCTGCGCAGCCGTGACATCACGCCGCGAAGTCCGGTGAGGGTAATGCCGAGGAACTTGCGTGGAAACATGAAGTATTCACGCAGCAATTCCGAGCCACGAAAGATCCGGTTATCGTTAGGAAATAGAGACTCATTCTCGTCGAAACCAATTTGTTGCACGCTGTCATGGGGGGCACGAGTCACCACCGGATCGCCAAAGTCGTCGAGATGCCGGAAGTAGACCCCCCTGCAATTCGAGATCAACTGCTCGTAAAGCGCGATGGCGTCGGATTCCGCACCGGACAGGTAGATCGGAAGCTCGCTCACGCGGCAGCCTGCGAACCACGTTTCCGGCTTGGTCCGAGCCTCCGCGTCCGGCGGCTCGTCCTCGAGCCGGGCCGCACTACGATGGGTCAACGATAGCCTCAGCCCCGCGATGACGTCACTGTCGATTGGGATACCAAGCGCCTGCAGAGCGCCCGCCGTCGAGAAATACTCGGCGCTTGTGACGTCAAATGGCCAGAGCACGATGTCGCGGCAAAGTCGAAACCGGCAGGAAAGACTTCGCTCTCTCTCGCGATAGGTCGCGTCGAAATAGGCGCCGCGCGCGATCTTCCTGCCGTCACGCAGCGCCGGGTCGGCATAGGGTGGCCGTGCGGTCACCAGCATGGCCGAAGGTGTCGGCGCAAGATAGTTCGGTACCAGTTGCTCGAGCAGGTTTGCAGTGAATTCCGGGAACTCGTGCTTGAGCTTGAGTTGAACGCGGGCGGCAAGAAAGGCAGCGCCTTCCAGCAGTCCCGTGATCATCGGGTCCGAGCGGTCTCGGATCAGGCCGCCGAGGCGCTCTGCGATACCTGGATATTCTTCGGCGAAATCTCCCGCCTGCTCGTACAGCAATGACAGTTCACGATTGTAGAAATCGAGGAATTCGCGATTCATGCTAAAGTCGATTGATCTGGATGTCGCCGCTGTCGAGATCGACGTCGGCGACAAATTCCACGGGGACGTTGAGCGGCTCAGCTTTGAGGTCGGCGTGAACGATGAAGCGCAGCTTCAGCTGCTCAGGGCCGACCGAGCCGTCGCGACGAACCCGAATCGTCTTGCGGTCGAGTCTGGGTTCGTAGGTCGCTAGCGTCTCGCGCAACGCGTCGGTGAGTTCGTCGTCCGTAACCTCGTCGATCGAGCGGTGGGCGATATCGGGGAAGCCGTAGTTCAAGATCGATCTCCGGACGCAATCCCGGTCGCTCAGATCCAAAGTCGATTCCAGAGCAATGGTATTGAGAAGGGCTTCAAGGTCATGAGAGATTTCCCGCCGCAACAGCGTTTCCGAGATGGGAAAGCGGCCGGCGCTACGCCGTCCGGCAATGACCCGTTCACCGAATTCATCGCGCAAATTGAGCTTCTTGCGCGCATCGCGAGCTTCATGAGCCAAGCGAAAGGCCAGCATTAGCGGGGGAGAGAGACGATCCCTCTTTGGAGTAATGGTCATTTACCTTCCCCAAGATGCCGGGCCCGCTATGCCGCTTTCGCGGAGCATCAGCTGGTCTCCAGGGTGGTTGTCGCCTCGGCAGGCGGTCGTGCTCGTAACCGCTCCCGCCGAGACGTCAACGCAATCGCACCGTGCGGCGCCGGCTCAGCTAATCGCAACCAACGCCAAGCAGAAGCCGACGATCAGGCCCATTCCTTGTTGGCGGGAACGTCCCAGCCAAACACCGGCGCCGCTCCAGCGCCGCCTTTTTCCGTCTGGGTCTTGTACGTCATCTTGACCTTGGCGAAATTCAGACTCACGTTTTCAGTGAGGCGATCTTCGCCGTGCGATCCGCCCGTCGATACACTCGTGACCAGAATGTGCTTCATCTCGATCTTGAGATACTCCAGCGGATTTTCACCCGCCTTGCGCACCGTGAGGATCGCCGTATCGATGTGCTTGCCGTTCGCACAGACTTTGAAAAGCTCCGGCGTGGCCTTGTCGACGAAGTGCGTGAAGTGCAGGTCCTGGATGCTGACCTTACCGGCACCGCCGCCCGAACCGCTGTGGAAAGTGCCTGACTGGCTCTCGCCGAAAGACCAGCTCAAAATATCGATTTCGTCCTTGTGCTTGTCGTCCAGCGACTCGCCCTTAATCGGATCGAGTTTCAGGAAAATGTCGACAGCCATAGCATAGTCCTTTCAAATTTCTGCATGTTACGGTTGCGATGCTGCGGCGTCAGGAGCCGGGGCCGGGAAGGCGCGAAACCAGACTGAGGCCGACGTCCATCGCCTCCAACTGAAAGTGTGGACGAAGAAAGAAGCGCGCGTTGTAATATCCCGGGTTCTCCTCGTTTGCTATGACCTCTACCTTCGCAGCGGCCAGCGGCTTGCGCGCCTTCTGAGCTTCTGACGACAGGGCTGGATTGGCATCAACGTACTCGTTGATCCAGGTCTGCAGCCAGACCGTCAGCTCATCCTTCTCCTTCATGGATCCGATCTTGTCGCGAACCATGCACTTCAGATAGTGCGCAAAGCGAGACACAGCGAACATGTAGGGCAGTCGTGACGACAGGTTATCAGAGGCGGTGGCATCCACGCCTTTCTCGCCGAAATACTTCTTCGGCTTGTAGAGCGACTGAGCGCCGATGAACGCCGCCTTGTCGGTGTTCTTGCGATGGATCAGCGGGATGAGGCCCGCCTTCGCAAGTTCGTGCTCACGGCGATCGCTGATGGCGATCTCGGTCGGGCATTTCAGGTCGACGCCGCCGTCATCGGTCGGGAACGTGTGCGTCGGCAGGTTGATAACTTCACCGCCGGACTGCACACCGCGGATGCGCGTGCACCAGCCAAACTCCTTGAAGGCGCGGTTGATGTTGACGGCCATTGCGTAGGCGGCGTTGATCCAGCCGTATTTGTCGCCGGTGTGTCCGTCCGTCTCCTCTTCGAAGGCGAACTCTTCCACGGGCTCCGATTTCGCGCCGTAGGGGAGGCGGCCGAGCGCGCGCGGCATGCACAGGCCGAGATAGCGCGAGTCGTCCTGATCGCGCAGTCCCTTCCATGCGGCATATTCCGGCGTGTCGAACACCTTGCCGATGTCCCGAGGGTTGGACAGCTCGGTCCAAGAGTCCATTCCCATCAGCGTCGGCTCGGCGCCGCTGAAGAAGGGGGCGTGTGCGGCGCCTGCGATCTTGCTGAGATCGCGGAGCAGTTGCACATCGGTGGGGAGGTGACTGAAATAATAGTCGCCGATCAGGCAGCCGAAAGGCTCGCCACCCAGCTGGCCGAATTCATACTCATAGATCTGCTTGAAAAGGGGGCTCTGGTCCCAGCGTGCATCGGGATAAAGCCGCAGATTTCGATACAGCTCGTTCTTTGAGACGTTCATCACCCGGATTTTCAGGTTGGCGTCGGTCTCGGAATTGAAGACGAGGTAGTGGAGACCGCGCCACGCACTTTCGATTGCCTGGAACTCAGGTGTATGAAGAATCTCGTTCATTTGCGCGGTCAGCTTCTGGTCGATCCGCGCGATCATCTCCTCGATGGTGTCGAGGACGTCCGACTTTATGACGCTTGTGTCCTTCAACGCCTCTTGAACGAGCGTGGATACGGCGTTTTCGACTTCGGTCGCTGCACGTTCAGTGCGCGGTTTGAAGCTTTGCTTTAGCAGGCTGGTAAACTCATCAGCTTCGACGGTTTTGACTTGGGTAGGGCTCTCTGTGTGAACAGCTTCTTTTGCCATGGTCCCCATTCCTTCCTTAGCTCTCGGTGCCAGGTTCGCTCGACCGGCTTGTCGCGCGTTCCCGCAGCGCTGCCATCAGTTGAGGATCGGCGAGAAGTTTTTTCAGCTGGTCCTCGGCGGCCACCTTGCCGTCCATGTAGCGCAGCAGGTTGGCGAGTTGTTCGCGTGCCTCGAGCAGCTTGGCGGTGGCCGGCACCTGGCGGGCGACTGCCACCGGAGTGAAGTCTGCCATCTTGTTGAAGCGCAAGTTGACCGAGATCTTTTCGTCGGAACCATCGCTGAGGCGATTGGCGACGCGCGCCGTCACGCCGGGCTGGATTGCGGCCATGCGGTTGTCGAAATTGTCCATATCGAACTCGAGGAACTTACGCTCCTCGACCTTCGACTTCTCGATGCCGGGGTTGTTGCCGGAGAGGTCGGAGAGGACGCCCATGACGAACGGCAGCTCGATCAGCCGCTCGGCATCGTAAGGATCCTCGTATGTTATGTGCACGCGTGGTGCGCGGTTTCGTCGAATGAATTTTTGACCGCTGTCAGTAGCCATGGTTCCCCTCCCTGCGAAATCGCATCAGAAGCCAAATTGCACGACGCAGATTGACTAAGGCGTCTCAACTTGCGGTCGGCAAAACATTCTTATGTCCAGTTAGTGCCTTCGAGAGAAAGGTGGTTCAATACGATTTGTCGATTGTCTTGAGAGCGCCCTCAGGAAGGACATCATTCAGAAGGCTGAGGAAATCCCGCTGTGCGAGGTCGCGCGCGCGATCGACCAAAAAGGGGATCGGGCTGGACGGCTCCGCGGTTCGGAAAAACGACGCCACCTTCGTCAGCAGACCCAACGCCTGCGCTCTATTTTCCACCGAAAAAACAATATCTTGGGCGCTCTCATCGGTCGTTGATGAGAGCGGGGTCGCGAGCTCCGCCATCCGTTCGATCGGCAGGTCGAAGACTTTGTCCCGCCCGATGTTGATGGCAGCGCTCTCCACGTGGGACGGCACCAGCATCCGCATCACTTCAATAAATGATTTGCCGACCATCTCCTGCGCTTGACGTACCAGCAAGAGCGCCGGGTTGGATGGTTCCATTCGGGCAAAATAGGCGGCCGCTGCGCCGAGCGCTGCGGACGCCTGTGCAGATGAAGCAAACATCGTGGTTGCGTCCAACGGCACCTGCGTATCGACGGGACCGGCATCTTCCGCAGTTGCGGCAATCGCCACCGGATCACGCAATGCGACAAGACCCGCAAGCCAGGCAGCCATGCCGTCAACCAAGCCGGAGAGCCTGTCGAGGCTGATAGGTTGCCCCGAATTCATCTTCTCACGCCAGGTCGCCTTGATACCTGCGATTTCAGCAGCGACCGCGGAGCACCGCGCGCTGATTGCCTTGAGAGTATCGAGATCCGTCTCGCTGACGATGCGCTCGATGGTCGCGAGATCGAGCCCGTCGGCGTCGGCATCGCCGGCGGGAATTTCGCCTTGCGCGATTTGATAGGCACGGTAGTTGAGGTTGCCGTGTCTGCGGTTCTCGATCAGGGGGAGGAACTGGAGCGGGTTGATCACGGTCGGAAACACGTCGATTGCTTCGACCGTGACGGCCCGAAGCGCGTAGTCGCCGTTCTCGCCCCTCGGATGTACTGCTTCCCACTGCTCGCGCAGCAGCAAGTTGGTCGCCCTCAGGCAGTTAAGAAAGCCGTCGAGATCGCGGTTGAGGATTGAAAACTTCGCGAGCAGCAGGTTTAGGCGCAGATCGCGGGTACGCGCCAGGAGGGGCTGTGCAGCGGCAAATTGGCCGGCAAAATCGACTGCCTTTGGATCGAAGCGTCCACGCTCCCCATTGGCATTGACGACCTCGAAGAACGACATTGGCAGCAGGGATTCCGCACCTGCGAAGAAGTTCAGATATTGGACGTCTCCGATGGCGTCGAGATCCGGTCCGCAGGGATCGTCAGCGGTAATGGGCAGCGTCAGGGAGGCGACATCAAGCATGCGAGGATCGTCCATCTGCTCGGTCACGGCCCCGCTGCCGAGCCGTGACGACTAAGGGATCGCGCGGGGCGCATGATCCGATTCTATACCTATGGGTCAGATGCCTGCTGATCTTGGTTCATTCCCGAAGATCATGCCATTTTCTCGTGAACCGGCAAGCTCTTGGAGCCGACTACTTGATGGCCAGGGTGGTTCTTTGGACGGCTGTCGTGAAACGTCAGGAGGCCAGCCCCGGGGCGGACTTGCCGGTACTGCCAATTGGCGGGGCAGGATTTCCGCGGATCTTGCATACGTCTGATCAGCTCTTTGCAGCGGGTCATTCGATCGAAGGAGGGAGTTTAAGCCCACATGGGCCAGCTTACTCAGGATACCCGCCTCTGCGAACTCAAGACGCCTCTTGGCAAAGACGTTCTGGTTTTTGCCGGATTCGAGGGCTCGGAAGGTCTCAGCGAACTGTTCGAGTATCGCATAGAGTGTCTCAGTGAGGATGCCGACCTCGACTTCGACCGAGCCATCGGTCAGCAATGCACGCTGACCATAAAGCTGCATGAAAAGGAGCGCGAGTTCAGTGGCATTCTGACGGAGGCCCAGTGGCTCGGGGTAAGGAACGACTATTTTAGCTACCGGATCGTGCTGAGGCCCTGGTTTTGGCTGTTGTCGCGGACCACCGATTGCCGGATCTTTCAGGACAAGAAAGCGCCCGACATTATCAAGGAGGTATTCAACGAACGCGGCTTCACCGATTATGAATCCAAACTGACCGAAGAGGGGTCCTGTCCGAAGCTCGAATATTGCGTTCAGTACCGCGAGACTGACATGAATTTCGTGTGCCGGCTGATGGAACAGCACGGCATCTACTACTTCTTCAAGCACGAGGGCGGCAAACATACGCTGGTGTTGGCGGATTCCAAATCGTCGCATAGCCCGATCAACGGTCTTGCTACGATTCCCTATATCCCGTTAACGGGGGCAGATCGTCGAGGCGAGCAGCATATCTACGAATGGGTCTCGGAGCGCCGGTTTCGAACCGGCAAGATCGAGCTTAACGACTACAACTATCAAAAGCCCAACGCGCAGATGATCAGCGACGCCAAGGGCTCCGAGCACTACACCCGGTCGGAGATGGAGTTTTACGACTATCCAGGGAAGTTCAAGGAAAAATCCGACGGCGAGCGCTACGCGAAGATCCAGCTCCAGGCCGAGCAGGCAATGGACCGAAGGCGCCGCGGCAACGGCGACGCCGTCAACCTGTTCCCCGGTGGGTTAACGAAGCTTGAAAAGCACTCCAAGGATTCGCAGAACGTGGAATATCTCGTGGTGCGAGCCACGCACTCGTTCTCGATCGAATCTTATCGCACCGGAGGTCGGAGCGACGCCGGGCAACACGTCTATTTCGGCAGCTACGAGTTTCTGCCGAGCGATCGGCCGTTTCGAGCGCCAATGACGACGCCGAAGCCAAGGATCAATGGCATCCAGACTGCCAAGGTAGTGACCAAAGACGACAATTCGAGCGAGGAAATCGACGTCGAGTCGCTCGGCGAAATCTATGTCCGCTTTTTCTGGGATCGCAAGAAGAAGCGGTCGTGCCGGTTGCGCGTCGCCCAGGTTTGGTCTGGCAAGCGCTGGGGCGGTCAGATTATCCCACGCGTCGGGCAGGAAGTCGTTGTCGAATTCCTGGAAGGGGATCCGGACCGGCCCCTGGTGATCGGCACCGTGTACAACGACGAATACAAGCTGCCTTACGATCTGCCGTCGAAAAAGACGATTGGCGGCTTGAAGTCGGACTCCACCAAAGGTGGCGGCGGCTTCAACGAGTGGAGCTTCGAGGACAAGAAGGGGTCCGAGAAGATCACGGTGCATGCCGAGAAGGACCATGACGTGACGGTCCGGGACACCGAGACACGGACCATCGGCGAAGCTGCATTCGGCGGCGATACCCGCAAGACCACGCTCAAGAAAGGCAATGACAAACTCGACATCGAATTGGGCGGTCAACACATCACGCTGGCCATGGACCAGTCTGTCAATGCGGGCATCAGCATCACGCTCACGGCCAACGCCAATATCACCCTGCAGGTTGGTCCCAGCCAGATTATCCTGACCCCGGCGGGCATCGTCATCAACGCGCCGACGATCGCCATGACAGCGCAGGCCGGCATGGCGCTTGCTGCCGGCGGTCCGCTGGTCGCTCACGGCACTCCAACTCTTGTCGGCTGACGATCATGGGGCAGGTTCGATTCGGAACGGTACAGGATCTGTTTCAGGCCTATCCGTTGGCGCGCTATGATGTCGGCAGAGCCGACGCTGACAAGCCTTCGCTGGATTTCCTTCAGGAGGCCGCCGACGCGTGCAATTGGCACGCGGCCGTGTCTTATTGTGCATACCTACTTCCAAGGCGTGTGGCAATTGGCTGGGGATGTCGCTCTCTGCGACGGATGTTCGATCATTTCGATGCCAGCGATAGCAGGTCGCTCAATATTGTGGAGACCTGGGTCCGGCAACCGGACGAGCAGTCCCGGAACAAGGCGCTGGCTGTCGGCAATGCCAACGATCCTGAGCAGCCGGCAACGTGGCTGGCGCTGGCGGCCGGCTGGTCCGGCGGAAGCGTGGTTCCCCCGGAATTTGCGCCCGTGGAAGCCAAGCCAGATCAGGCCGCACGGGCGGTGCGTACAGCACTGCTGATTGGCCTCTGCCAGCTCCCTGGTGACTTCCGGGACCAGATAATGACGTCGTGCCTGGAGGATGGTATTCAATTGGCACGCGGCGAACCGCGCCCTCCGCGCTAACGAGACGATGTGATGGTGCTTCGCTTTAATATCGAGAACGAACCGAATCTTCCGGACGGCGGACCTGTGACGTTTACGGTCACCGGCAGGCGTTCGGTCGATATTGGCCGGGACCGTCACCTCGACTGGACGCTGCCGGATCCGGCGCGGACTATTTCCGGAAAGCATTGCGAGGTGCACTTTCGCGACGGTGGCTATTGGCTGCACGACGTCTCGACCAACGGCACCTTTCTCAATGGTGCCGACCAGCGCATGCGGGGGCCGCACCGCTTGCGCGACGGCGATCGGCTCACGATCGGCCACTACATCATCGGAGTTTCGCTGGAGGATGAGGCTGGCGGGCGTATCCCAAATCAAGCGGCGCAACTGCACGAACCCTCGGTCCAGCAGCATGCGGATTACGGAGAGCTTTGGACGGCCGATCGTGACGTTCCGCCGCCGATCGATCCGCAACTGTTGAAGAAGCCACGCGAGGCGGCGCGGCCCGTCAATCCGGGGTTCCTTGATTGGGCAGCGAGCGTGCCGGCGCCGGGTGTAGACCCATTTCGATGGTCATCGCCGACGTCTCCGTCCCAACCGTCCGTGCAGGACGATGACATGAACTGGGCAGCCGGTCCGGTCACCGCGCCGAAACCGCAAGTCGAGCGCCCGCAAGCCATGCCGACTCCACGCCGGCCGTCGGTTTGGATCGATGATGAACCAGCCGCTGCCCAGCCGCCAACGTCGCCATCGCACCCGCAGGTCGAGACGGCGCAAGCAGCAGACGAGCGACCTGTCGCGGCCAAGCCAGTCGGTGGTACCGAGTTCGCGCGACTGGTGGCGCGCGCTGCAGGATTGCCGGAATTTTTCTTCGCCAGCAAGTCCGATGCCGAACTCGCCGAACAGCTTGGCATCATCTTGCGTATGACCGTGGACAATCTGATGGCGCTGCTGCAAGCGCGAACCCAAGCCAAGCAGCTGACCCGTAGCACCAGCCAGACCACCGTCCAAGCTCTCGAAAACAATCCGCTGAAATTCTCGCCGACCTCGGAGGAAGCGATGCGCATTCTCTTTGGGCCGCCGACACGCAGCTATCTCGATGCACAGCGCGCCTTTGCACAGGGCTTCAGTGATCTCAAGTCACATCAGTTGAGAACCTATATGGCTATGCAGCACGCTGTCCATGAGCTGATTGCGGGCATAGATCCGACGCTGATGGCGCGCGAGCTCGAGCTTCAGCGTGGCGCAAGCTCCTGGCTCGGCACGAACAAGGGCAAACTCTGGGACGAGTTCTTGACGCGCTGGAAAGCGCATCTTGGCCGCGACAACAACGCGCCGATCGAAACCTTTATGTTGCTTTTCTCGAACTATTACGACCGCGGTGATAAGCCCGGCTCAAAGTAAACTCTCGGCGACCACGAGGTTGCCTACAATTTCTAAGTGGATATAGGAATGTCTTGGTACAGCAAGGTCTTCTGGTCGGAAGGTTTGTTTCTGCGGCCGCATCATCTGCAGCAGAACGACCGCTACATCGAACACTTGCTGGAAAAGCGCGTTCGCTACACGACACCATACCCTTGGGGCTTTGCCGAGCTAGAGATCGATAGGGATCTTACCGAACAGAGCAAATTCGCGGTGCGCAGTGCGTCCGGCCTCATGCCGGACGGTACGCCGTTCGATATCCCTGCGGACAGCCCAATACCCGAATCGATCGAGGTGCCGGAGACGGCTGCAGGCCAGATCGTCTGGCTGATGATGCCGGTCGCGGCGCCAAACACCCGCGAGGTCGACGAGGACCGCACCGACAGCGCCAGTCGTTATGTTCGCACTTCGGAAACCTTCATCGACTCGACCTCGGCGCTCCGCATCGAGGAAGAGATCGACATCGCTTATCCGCGCCTGTCTTTCGAACTGCGCAAGACGAGCAAGCCCGGATACATGGGCCTGGGCATCGCGCGCATTCTGGAGGTGCGCGACAAGAACATCCTGTTCGACGACAAGTTCGTGCCGCCGATGCTGGTCTGCGCCGCGCATCCGATCATCGATGGCTGGCTCAACCGCATCATCGGCTGGGTTGAGACTAAACTCGACGAGTTGGCGCGTTACGCCGTCGATCCGTCATCCGGTGGTGGGTTGCAGAGCGTCGACTATCTGGTCCTGCAAGTGCTGAACCGTACCATTCCCGTGCTGACTCATTTCCAGCGCTCCGGCAGCGTTCACCCGGAGCGCCTGTACGAGGAATTGCTGAGGTTCGCGGGTGAACTTGCGACGTTTTCCACGGCGGAACGGCGGGCGCGCAACTATCCGGCGTACAATCACGACGATCTCGAGAACGTCTTCACACCCTTGGTGAGCGACATCCAGGACTTCTTGAGCGCGCGGCTGGGTCGGCGGGCGATCCGCCTGGAGATCATCGAGCGCGCACAGAATGCGTTCGTATCGCCGATCCGCGATCGAGCGCTATTCCGAAATGCGACCCTGGTGCTGGAAGTTGCCGCACGGCGGCCGCTTGTGGAGATCCAGAACGATTTCCCGCACCTGTTCAAGGTCGGGCCGAACACAAAGATGAACGAGATCGTGCACGCAAACCTGCCGGGCCTCACGTTGGCGCATTTGCCGACGCCGCCGCCGCATATCCGGGCCATCACGGATCACGTCTATTTCTATCTCGACCGCAAGTCACCGCTGTGGCCCGAGTTCAGTACGGCTGCGTCGATCGGAATGCATTTTTCCGGCGACTGGCCCGAGCTTGAGCTGTATCTTTGGGCTATCCTGGAAGACAGGCCATGAGCGACAAGGACAAGCCGGTCAATCCTTTCGGGCGGGGCGAACGGACGATCATCCGTCCCAACCCCGGCGGGAAGTTGCCGCCGGCGCCGATCTCTCAACCTCCGCCGGGTGGGGGGCCCGCAGCACGCCCAGCCTATTCGCCATCACCCGTACCCTCTCCCGGCACGCCGGCCCCACCACCATCCTTTTCGCCCGTTCCACAGGGCTCGAACTACGCCTCCGCGCCGGCCAGCCATCCAGCCGAGGAATGGATCTCGACACCCGCGCAAGGCCAGGTGCCGCAACCCTTGATGCCGCCAGGGCCGCCGTTGCGCGTTGACGATCTGGTCGCGCCAAATGCCAATCCGGTGATGCGCGCTGCGGGCCCGTTGCTGCAACTGCTCGGTCGGTTGCGTGTGGCGCTCATGCGAGCGTCATTCGCCAGCCTGATGGAGCAGGTCGCAGACGCGATCAAATTCTTTGAGAAGGACATCCGTTCAGCGGGCATTTCCGAGCACCAGGCCAACACAGCAAAATACATCCTGTGTGCCACTGCTGACGATATCGTGCAGCACATCCCAACCGAAGAGCGTCACGTCTGGACGCAATATTCGATGCTGAGCCGGTTCTTCGGCGAGCGTGTCGGCGGCGTCCGTTTCTTTGAGATCCTCGACCATTTGAAGGTTGATCCACTGGTCAACTATCCGGTCCTCGAACTTCAGCACGCCTGCCTTGCGCTTGGTTTTCAGGGCATCCACCGGACGTCAGGGGGCGGACTTGCGAACCTGCAACTGATCCAGCGCAACCTCTATGAATTGCTGCGCCGGGTTAGACCGAAAACGATGAGCGACCTGTCGCCCAACTGGCGCGGGCAGGCGCTGGCGGGGCGCCGGCAGCGTCTGCGTGTTCCGGTTTGGCTCGTGGCAGCCGTGGTCGCCGCGCTGCTGACCGGGTCCTATTTCGTTCTGCGGACGCTCCTCGCTGGACGGGCAGAGAATGCTGCTGAGGTGGCGCTCGCGCTCCATCCGGCCGGTCCGATCGAACTCAAGCGTCAGGTCGTTGCACCACCCCCACCGCCGCCGCCTCCGCCGCCGCCGGATCGCATTACCCAGTTGCAACGCATCCGCAATGCGCTCGCGAAGGAGAACACCGCCTGCGCCATGACGGCGGACCAGACCCCCAGCTTCATCGTGATCAGGGTCTGCGACCTGGCCTTGTTTGCGTCGGGCCAAGCGACCATCCTCGACGGCTTTAAGCCGATCGCTCTCCGCGTCGCAGCAACCCTCGACAAGGAGCCGGGACGGATCCGGGTCGTCGGCCATACTGACAGTTCGCCGATCCGCACAGTCCGCTTCCCGACCAATTTCGAGTTGTCGGTCGAGCGCGCCAAGGCGGTTGCCGCGGCACTGAAACCTGGCTTGAACGATGGTTCGCGCGTCGACGTCGAGGGCAAAGGAGCAGATGCGCCGATTGCCAGCAACACAACGCCCGAGGGACGTGCCAAGAACCGGCGCGTCGAGATCTTTATCGAACGCAGCGAATAGGCACACACCGCCGGATCAGGTGGTTTTGCGACGGGTACGGTTAGATGCTTGCCAAGGACATTCTTCGCATCGTTCTCTACGGGGTCGGGCTCAGCTCGCTCGGAGCGGTGATCTATTTCGCCGGTCCCTTCATCGCATTCGGCGATTGGCGGCCGCTGGAGAACCATATCGTCCGGCAGATCGCTATTCTGCTGCTCACCACGGCCGTGGCAGGCATCGTTGGCCTCAATCTGTTCAAGCGGCGCAAGGGTGCCAAGGAGATTGCCGATGGTATCGCTGGTGCAGACCAGCCCGTCAGCGATGAACCAGTGCTCAAGGAGCGCATGAAGGATGCGCTCGCGACGCTGAAGACCGCCAGCGGCAACAAGTCGGGCTATCTCTACGATCTCCCCTGGTACGTCATCATCGGTCCGCCCGGCGCCGGCAAGACCACGGCGCTTGTCAATTCCGGGCTCAAATTTCCGCTCGCGCGCGGGGCAACGCCCGCGGCGATCGCAGGGGTCGGCGGTACCCGCTACTGCGATTGGTGGTTTACAGAGGAGGCGGTGCTGATCGATACCGCCGGCCGCTACACCACCCAGGACTCCAACAGCAAGGCCGACAAGGACAGCTGGCTGGCGTTCCTGGACATCCTGAAGAAAAGCCGGTCGCGCCAACCGATCAACGGCGTTCTTGTCGCCATCAGTATCGAAGACATCCTGACGCTGCCGAAGCAGGAGCTCGCACTTCATGCCGATGCCATCAGGATGCGCCTGCTCGAGCTGCATCAGAGACTCAAGGTCAGCTTCCCAGTCTACGCGCTATTTACCAAAGCGGATCTCGTTGCCGGCTTCACCGAGTATTTCGCCTATCTCGGGGAGGCCGGCCGCCGTCAAGTCTGGGGTGCCACGTTCCAGACCGCCGACAAGACCCAGAATCTGGTTGGGCAGATCCCGTTCGAGTTCGACCGTCTGCTGGAGCGCCTGAGCGAAGAGACGCTCGACCGTCTGCAGGACGAGCCGACGCCCCAGCACCGCGTGCAATTGTTCGGTTTTCCGGCACAGATGGCGCGGCTCAAGCCTCAGATCCACGATTTCCTCAACCTGATCTTCGAGCCGACGCGCTATCACGTGAACGCGAACCTGCGCGGATTCTACTTTACCTCGGGTACGCAGCAGGGCACGCCGATCGATCAATTGATCGGGTCGCTGGCGCGCACGTTCGGCGCTGAGGAAGTCGGTTCCGGATCCTATTCGGGCACGGGCAAGAGCTTCTTCCTTGCCGATCTGATTTCCAAGGTCATCATCGGCGAGGCCGACTGGGTCTCGACTGACCGTGCCGCGGTGCGCCGCGCGCTGGTCCTGAAGACCGCAGCCCTGTCATTGATCGGTCTGGTCTCGATCGGGCTGATCGCAGCTTGGCTGGTGAGCTACAAGCGGAACGCCGATTTGATCGAGCAAAGCCTGCAGGCGGATAGCGAGTATGCAACCGCCGGCGCGGCACTTATCAAGCAGGAATTGATTGCCGATCATGATCTCGACAAGGTGCTGCCGCTACTCTACCGGCTTCGCAACGCCCCGGCGGGCTACGGATCGCGCGGCGAACCGGTGCCTCTGTCGGCTCGCTACGGGCTCAGTCAGCGCGCCCGGCTGCTGTCGCCCTCGAAAGCGGCCTATCACACCGCGCTTGAACGCATGTTCCGACCGCGCCTGCTGTATCGCCTGGAAGAGCAGCTCAATGCGCGCATAAACGAGCCTGCCTTCGTCTATGAGGCGCTCAAGGTCTATCTGATGATCGGTGGCCTGCAGTCGCCGGATCGCGAGTTGATCCGCTCCTGGATGCAACGTGACTGGGCGGATAATCTCTATCCTGGCGCCACCAACGCAGAAGGGCGGCGTCTGCTCGACGAGAACCTCGTGGCAATGTTCGACCTCGAGACCGAACAGCCGCCCTTGGTCGAACTCGACGGCCGGTTGATCAAGCAGGCCCAGAACTCCTTGGCGCGCCTGAGCGTGTCGCAACGAGCGTACGAGTTTCTGAAATCGGAGGCTCGCGCGTCGATCGCCGGCGACTGGATCGCCAGCCGCCATGGCGGACCCGACATGGGTGTCGTGTTCGAAACCACGACCGGGCAGCCTTGGGACGCCGTGCGGGTACCTGAGTTCTTCACGTATAACGGCTTCCATCAGAAGTTCGTCGCCCGGCTGTCCGGATTGTCTGAGCGGATGAAGCGGGAGCGATGGGTTTTGGGGGATGCCGGCCAGCAGTCGGCCATCAACCAGCAGTACGACAATCTGGCCGGCGATCTGCTCAGCATCTATTCAAACGATTTCGTGACGACCTGGCGAACGGCGCTCGGGAGCCTGCGCCTGAAGAAGCTGCTCGCCGACAAACCGAAATATGAGGTGCTTCGGGCGCTTTCGGCGCCGACCTCGCCGATGCGGCAAATTCTGGAGTCGGTGCGCGACGAGACGGTGCTGACCAAGGAACGGGCGAAGAGCGCTTCGGCGCCAGCTGCCGCATCGGCGCCAGCACTCTTCACGAATGCTCAGGATGGACCGCCTGGCACGATGATCGAAGCACAGTTCAAGCCTTACCACGCAGCGCTCGAAGGCGAGAGCACCCGCCGGCCAATCGACTCGACCGTCGCGAACCTGAACGACATCGCGCAGAACCTGACGCTGATCATCGAGAATCCCCAACTGACCGCACAAGCCACAGCTGCGCTCCAGAACCAGGTCGCAGCGCTCCGCAACAACGCCTCGCGCATGCCGCCGCCATTCTCCGATATGTTGCGAGCAGCAGCCGCGGAGTTCGAAGGTAGCATCGCGGCTTCAACCGCCGGACAAATCCTGCAAACGTTGCGCGATCAGGTCACGCCGGTCTGCCAACAGACCGTGACTAACCGCTACCCGTTTATCCGCGGCAGCGGCCAGGAAGTTCCGCTCGCGGATTTTGCCAAATTGTTCAGTCCGAATGGCGTTATGGACAGGTTCTTCACCCAGTACCTGGCACCTTATGCCGACACGTCGCGGTCGGACTGGGCTTGGCGAAAGGAGAGCCCCGTTGGTCGGTCGTTCTCGCCGGAGACGCTCAAACAATTCCAGAACGCGGCTTATATCCGGGATGCGTTCTTCCAGACGGGCGGCGGTGTGCCCGCCGTTTCATTCGCGATCCGACCCCCTGGGGCACCGGGACCAGGCGTGACAGTTAAGACCGAGATCGGTGGCACCACAATTGCGAGCCCAACCATTCCCGGATCGGCCCCTCCGTCCTTGTTCGGCGGGCCGCAACCTACGCCACCGCCACCGCCACAGCCGCAGACCAACTCGCCGACTACTATCCTATGGCCGGGCCCAGCGCCGCGAACGGCAATTTCAGTCAGTAACGATACCGGCCCGCCATCCGTGCTTGAGCGCATTGGTCCCTGGTCGTTGTTTCGGATGTTGGAGGCGGGCTCGTTAGTGGTGAAAGCGGAAACCGCCAGCGCGAGTTTCATCGTCGCCGGGCGCGAACTCAACTATCAAATTTCGACCGGATCGTTGCGCAACCCGCTGAACCTGTCAGTGCTGCGCGAGTTTCGTTGCCCGACCGGGATATGACCATGCGTTGCGGGATATTCGGCAAAATCGGTGCGAAGCGCGATTTCATCGCGATCGCGACCCCGCGCAGCTTCCTGGAAGCCTGGGAGCCGTGGGTACAGGCTGCGCTGTCAGCAAGTCGCCACCAGCTTGGCCCAGGATGGCAACAGGCCTTTCTGACCGCGCCGGTCTGGCGGTTTTGGCTCGGCGCCGCGATCTGCGGCACGACAGTGGCGGGTGCGATCATGCCCTCGCTCGATGGGGTGGGGCGATACTATCCCTTGACCCTGCATGCGGTGACCGGCGAGGCCGTCTCGCTGCCGCCGCCGAGCATTGATCCGCAGGACGAATGGTTCGGGCAAGTGGAGGCGTTCCTGCTTTCGACCCTGGATCGGGCCGCAACCTTCGAGCAGATCTCCGATGCATTGGATCGGCTTTCGGTGCCACGACTGCAGGAGACCATCACCGGCGATCCGCCGGTCACGTCGCTTGGTACTGCGGCAATGGGGAGGGCTTCGGCGGTCGAAGCCTTCGCGGCGTCGTTTGCAGCACTTTGCGCTGCCAACCCACAGGTCTACGCCGCGGCTAGCTTCTGGTGGACCGCCGGAGGGGAAGGCTTCCCGCCAATGGCGCTGAGTTGTCGCGGATTGCCAGATCCGTTTCACTACGTCACGCTGCTGACCGGTGATCTCGGACCCGCGGCATCCGGGAATGGATGACGCGCGATGGTGCATATTCCGTCCTTGTTCGATGTTGGCAGCGTCACCCATGCCGGACGCGTGCGGGAGCGGAACGAGGATTCATGTTTGGTACGAACCGACGTTGGTCTGTGGGCGGTCGCCGACGGCATGGGGGGGCACGAGGCCGGTGATCTCGCCAGTCGCATCGTAGTGCAGTCGCTCGAC
The DNA here is from genome assembly GCF_021052305.1 of Bradyrhizobium sp. WU425. NCBI lineage: Bacteria > Pseudomonadati > Pseudomonadota > Alphaproteobacteria > Hyphomicrobiales > Nitrobacteraceae > Bradyrhizobium > Bradyrhizobium sp. WU425. Next base: position 3,510,213 of record NZ_CP088089.1, read on the forward strand.
GCTATCGCTACACCAGAATCAGCCGCAGACCTGCTGGCGGAATGCGAGGAGCGGCTTTTCAGCGCAAACCAGCAGATACTGGCGCTTAGTCATGAACGACAGGGTGCCACCGTCGGGACCACAGCGGCGGTTCTGCTCGTTCGCGATAACTACTATGCCTGCATATGGGCGGGTGACAGCCGGGTCTACCTTATTAGTCGCGGCGCAATTCGCCAGGTCTCGCATGATCACAGCGAACTGGAGGAGCTGATCGCAAAAGGTGCGCTGTCGCGCGAAGACGTGAATGATTGGCCGAGCAATGCCATTACGCGTGCCGTCGGTGTCGCCGATGATCCGGAATTCGAGGTGGTGACAGGCCCGGCCGAGCCAGAAGATATCTTCGTGATCTGCAGCGATGGCCTGACCAGGCACGTGCAGGACGACGAGATCCTGCAGCACGCGGCTACGCGACGCGCCCAGGCGGCTTGCGATGACATGCTCGCGCTGGCTCTTGATCGTGGCGGGCTTGACAATTTGACGATTGTGATCGTGCGACTACTGACGCCACGATCTCAGGGGACGACAAGATCTCCGCTCAATCGGGAGCCGCAACCATGAGTCCGAGCGATCCGTTCCGATCGTCCTATCACGGCGTGCCGCCCGGCACCCGTCTCAATGGCATTTACGAGGTCGAAGCGGTGATCGGCGCGGGCGGCATGGGTGAGGTCTACAAATGCCGTGAGATCCAGACTGGATCGCCTATTGCGGTGAAAATGCTACTGCCCGACGTGGTTGATAACGAGGCCGCGCTCGCGCTGTTCCGTCGAGAGGCCGCGGCACTCCACAATCTTCCGCACGACGCGATCGTTCGCTACTTCCTGTTTACCGTCGAGCCGGTGCTGCAGCGACCTTATCTCGCGATGGAGTTCGTGAATGGCCGCTCGCTCTCGAACATGCTCGATGATGGGCCGTTGACCTTCGAGGCGCTGATCAGGCTGAGGCAGCGTGTCGCATTGGGACTGGAGGCCGCACATGAGCACGGCATCATCCATCGCGACGTGTCTCCGGACAACATCATCATTCCGCTCGACGACGTCAGTCGGGCCAAGATCATCGACTTCGGCATCGCTCGGTCGACCCAAATGGGCGACAAAACCATCATCGGCTCGGGCTTCGCCGGCAAGGACAACTACGCATCGCCGGAGCAAGTAGGGTTGTACGGCAATGACGTGACTGCGAAATCCGATGTCTACAGCCTCGGTCTTGTGCTGTTCCATGCGCTGACCGGACAGAAACTCGACATGGGCGGCAGCCAATTTCAACTGGTGGAGAAGCGCCGGCGTGTGCCCGATCTCGGTGGTGTGGATATGCGCATCCGACCTTTGCTGGAGCGGATGCTGCAGCCTGATCCGGCATTGCGCCCCACTATGGGGGAGGTCGCCAGCTGGACGCCAACCGGTTCCGCCCAGACGCCGGCCGCGCCGTTATATGGCTTCGATCCGCTGCGGCGGCCGGAAAGCGCGTCGCCGGCGCCGCAGGACAGGATGCCGGAGATCGCGCGGAGTCCGCGCCGCCTCTGGCTGGGGGCGGGCGCCGCGGCATTGTTGCTGCTGGTCGGCGGTGGTGGATATGCCTTCTACAAGCTGGTTTGGTCAGCGCCAGGCACCGCGGTCTTGTCGCCACCCCCGAAACTCGCCGGAGCAATGGCGCCGCCGAAGGTCGAGCCCGCTGGACCACAGCCCGGACGCCAAGAGCCGGAGAAGTTGCCCGCGCAGCCGACGGCGACGCAGTCTCCGGCACTCGATGGGCCAGGGCGCGCCGAGCGCATCCGCAAATACGTGGCCCAATATTCCGGCGGTGACTGCTTCTTCGTGTTGCCGATTGCCGTGAGCCGAAATGCCGCTGTCATCGAAGGGTTCGGTGCCTCGACCGTCCCATTCGACACGTTCGACAAAGCGTTCCGGCGTGAGCAGGGTTTCGAGGCTTCGATCGGCGTCAGGCAAGTGACCCAGGCGCAATGCCCAGCCGTCAAGTTCTTGAGTCAGGTCGGGAGCGATCAGGCGCGAATGCCACGCATCACCTTGTCAGCGACAGAGCTGAAGGGCGGTGAAACCCTCAATGGGACCATCGAGAACTTTGCCAACCGCGTGGTGGAGCTCCTGATGGTATCTGATCGCGGCGAAGTTCAGAGCCTGTCTTATCTTCTGAAGCCGGGCATCGACTCACTTTCGTTTACGCTCCCGACAGCGCGCGCGAGCGGTCCGCAACTGCTATTGGTCGTGGCGGTCCCGCAGGTTCTCGACTCGTTGCGCCAGCCGCGACCGATCGCCGCCGACACGTTCTTCCTGCAGGCGCTAAGCGAGGCTCAGCGCAATAAGATGACTGTCATCGCGGCCGTGCGCTACGTGCTGCTCACCAATTGACCGGCACGCTCAGAATGTTCCGATCACCAGGATTTTCAGGTCGGCATCCGGCTTGAAGTCGCTTGCCGTATATTCAAGCGTGTTTCCAGTAGCGGACGATGCCTTTAGCCGCCCAGGACAGAAGCTCACCAAGCGGTCGCTGCCGCCTGGGTCGATAGTCAGCTTGAATGACCGGATCGGCCCAGCCCAATTCGCGCCGGTCTTGAGCACGTACGATATGCGCCGCTCCTGGAGATTTGCGCCGTTGGTCTGGTTATTGCCCGTGCGCTTGTCGAGCTCGGCAAGGAACGTATCCTGGATGCAGTATTCTTTCCGGTAACGCGCAACTTCCTGACCGAGTGCGCTGCTGCGGCGCAGGCTCGAGCGCAGAATGGTGTCAGGACTGGAGCCGACGCTCGGCCGGTACTGGTGTTCGACCGTGACGCTGCGCACGGGCGGAAACAACTGCTGGCGCACAGCCGAGGTCTTGACGGTCCACCCCGGCGCATATTGCTGGCGACCGTTGTCGCTCATTCCGGCAGGCATCAGAAGTCCGTCGTCCACAAGCCGGGTCCGGGTCGCCGCGGGCAGGTCGGTCACCCGGATCTCGCGGCCACCAATCGGCAGCAGCGGCAACTTGAGTTCGCGGAGCAGGGCACTGACATCCCTGTTGCCAACCATGGCGCGCTGATCGACGGTCAGCGGCGCCGGGTTGCCATCGACCTTGGTCTCGAATTCGACGAAGTTGATCGGATCACTTGACGGCAATGCAACATTCTCAGCCTCCGACAGGTCGATGTCGGGCAGCGGAAAGGCAACATTAAGCGTGACCGGCTTGGCGGTGAGGTTCGCGAATTGGTAGCGAACGCTGATTCTGTCGAGCGTGATACGAAGGTTCTCGCTCTCCATGGCCACGTCATTGGTGCGTACGAACTGGAGCCCACCGATCGACAATTCCGCAGCCGAGTCGTTGGCGCGTGCCGGCCAGCCTGTCGCAACGAGCAGCGCGACCATCAGGGCCCGTATAAGGAACGACAGTCGGGCGGAGGGTCCGTTCGGCAAGCTAGTCTGTATGCGGCGTCGCAGCATTTGCCGGCTCCATCCGATGCGGGTCAATCGATCGGTTGATAAAGATCGCCCCACTCGGGCTTCCAGACCCCGTCTGGATCGCACACCACGAGCGCGAGCTTGACGTCGTTAGCCAGCCGGATCGCGCCGCGAAAAGCATCCTGAGCCGGCAATTGCGCGCTGACCTGGTCGGTGGTCAGCCGCCCTTGGCTCGCGGCGGCAGGCAGCACGATCGCTCCGGAGGCACCGTCACTGTCGCGTTTCAGGAGCAGCGTGACCGCGTCGGGCTGGACTTCGTTCACTTGCTCAAATCTATTCCGGGCCATGGTTTTCCTCGGCAAGCTGAAGAAATTTCGGACTATCACCGTCCAGTGATAGAATTGAACGCGATTGAGATTGCTCACCACTAATTGACGCGCGGCATCAACGGCATCTCGGATTAGTCGATCCGACGCGGCGATCGGTTCGGGGTACATTGAGGCGAATATGCTTCGTCCAAAACATTGGATCTGGGTCTTCATCGTTAGCGCGGGCATTTTCGGAACCAAGGCGCACGCCGACGATACTGTCGTACGCAGCTTTACCGGCGGTTCGGCTGCTTCCATGGTCGGCATAGTCCCGGCCAGCGAGGACGTGGAACTCGCGGGACCGCAAGCACTCAGCGCCGACGGGCAGGGCAACCTGTTTTTGCTCGATCAGATCAACGGTCGCATCATCCAGTTTGACCCGAAACAGCCAAACTCCGATCCCGACGTCCTCAAGATGCCGAAAGACGTCCAGCCGACCGATCTCGTCGTCCATGACGACGACATAATGGTTTGGGACGGTGGCGTACGGACGCTGAAGGCGGCGCCGGGGCAATCCACGCGCGGACTCGGCGGTGACGTGATCCAGCTTGAGGAGGTCTCGAGCCGTGGAGCAGACGACCAGGTTGCCGTCTCCGCTTTCGCCCAGATGGGATCGCAGGCACCCGGCAGCGCGGCGGACCTGCTCGATCAGAACACCCGCGCGGCCATCATCAGGACGACCCGGCAGCCTGACCGGCAATACGTGGCTTCTCGAAGCAAGGGCTCGGTGATCGCCGACATCATTCCGGACAAGGGCAATGCCAGCGTCCGGGTCGAGATCCAGACCATGGTCACCAACGAAACCATCGGCCAACTCGGCCTGCGCGTGCGCAACCAGCTCGGCACGGTGGAGTTTCTCGAGATCGACAACAGCGACCGCTTCTACGTGCTGGCCGAGGACGTTCCGCCATCAGGAAAGAACGCCTCCACGTTCGTCGCACGCTATGCCGCGAACGGGCGTCTCGAGGGAATCTATGAGCTTCCTCTGGAAAATACGCCGCTGACCAGACGGTTCGTCACGGTGTCGGGCAGTGGCGATGTCTATTTCCTGCGAACCAAGCCGGACGGTATCGAAGTGATTGGCGTCGGGTTCCGACCTCTGACCAATGCCTCGATTATCGACGTGCGGCCGTCGCGAACGACGAAGGCGCCGGCACCACAATCCGGCGTCAAATTTGACGCTTCGGCCGCCGTGAGGCCGTCCAATCGCCAGCAGGCGATCGAGACCGCGTTTGCGTTCGAGGGTATCCAGTGGAAGCTGACGCAGGCGAACTACGGCAACGATCCCGACAGCCAATGCAGCGGCTTCAGCCGTGTTCGTCGGCCGTGGTATCTGCAGGGAAAAGTGAACCAGGAGGTGCGCGGCGTACCGTATTGCTGGGGCTGCCACGGTTCGCTCGCGAACTTCCGGCAGCGGATCGAGAGCGGAACGCTGGCTGGCAATGTGTGCACCCGCAATGCGCCACGGCCCGATGTGGCGGGCGTCGACTGTTCGGCATTCGTCAGCGCCGCGTGGGGGCTCTCCGTCCACTATACGACTGCAGCTATCCCCGCGATCGCTGCGCCCGTGGCAAATCCTTGGGACCTGAGGCCCGGCGATGCGCTGAACAAGCCAGGCTCGCATGTGATGCTGTTCCTGCGGTTCACGCCTGATCGCAAGGCCGAGGTGATGGAATCCTCGACCGGTGGCTGCAACGGCCGCGTCTGTCGCAACGTCTATCCATTGGCGAGCTTGCTCGCGCGCGGCTATGTTCCGGTCCGCTTTCGAGCGTTCGCGGATGATCAGACGACGGTTTCAGCGGGCGCCTATCAGGAGCAGACTGAACAACCGCCGGCGGGCCGCAAAACGGCAGGCAAAAGGCGCTGAACCCAGTGTGTCGCCAGAGCTACAAAATGGGTAGGCATGATGTCGAGGTGGATCACGATGCGGATGCCCAGAGGACTTGACTGCGGGATCGGGCGGCTGTGCGCCACCATCGGGCTCGCCGCGTTGATCGGACTGACAATCCCGCGGGCGCATGCGGCAGGAGATTTGTCGCTCAGCAATCCAGATGGGGCGGCGGTGCGTGCGCTCGTGATCGGGATCGACGACTACCAGCACGTGCGCAAATTGAAGGGTGCGGTCGCTGACGCTACGGACATCGTGACCAGCCTTAAATCCATGGGGGTTGGCGACGTCGTCGAACTGACTAACGCGCAGGCCGATAGGGCAGGCGTCCTGCGCGAGATCAGTGCACTGGTGGAGCGGACCAAGAACAACGACCTCATCTTTCTGTCGATCGCCGGCCATGGCACCCAGGAGCCGGAGCGCGTCAAGGGCGCGGAGCCGGACGGGATGGAGAACGTGTTCCTGCTGCCAGGCTTTGAAACCACGCCAACCGGGTCCGTTGAGCGGGTTCTGGGCAGCGAGTTCAACCATTTCATACGGCAGTTCGAGCTGCGCGGAGCGAGGGTGATCTTCGTGGCTGACACCTGCCACGGTGGCGGTATGGTGCGCGACATCGATCCGCGTGCCGCTGAGATGAGCTTCCGGCAGGTCCCGCGCTACACGTTGCTGGTCGACGAACTGAAGCCGATGTCGGACAGCAACGATCCGAAGTCTGAACTTGACCTTGACCACACGGCGTTTCTGGCCGCGGTGGACCGCTACACCAAAGCGCCGGAAGTCCGCATCCCTGGCATCGATGGCCTACGCGGGGCTCTCAGCTATGCGGTCGCGCGTGCGGTGGAAGGTAGCGCGGACATCAATCACGATGGGAAGGTGACGCTTAAGGAGCTTTTCAGCAACGTTCGGCAGGTGGTCTATCAGCTCTCGGACCAGCGGCAGAATATCGTGACTGTATCATCGCCAGCTCAGACGCCGGATACCGACGTCGCCTTCGGATTGACGCGCGGTGTCGTGCTGATTCAGGGGCCGGCCGCGAGAGCGGCCTCGGGTCAGGCCGGAGCCGGGGTGCCCGTCGATGGACAGGCGCCCGCACCGTCGGCTGTCACGGCCAAGGCTCCAACCATTCCGACCCTTGCGGGGGCGGCCAAGGAACTTCCGATCGCCGGCGCGCCGGGGCCTCTACGCCTCGTTGCACCAATCCGGCTGGCGGCGCTGGACGGCAAGACTAGCTATTTTGTAAGCGTGAAGCCAAAAGATGTTTCCGTGCAGGCTGTTCAACCGACGGACAATCCCGACCTGATCTGGGATCCTGTGTCGCACGACGTGATCGCTTGGGGTGATGTGGTCGCCTACGGGATGGACGTTGCCAGCCTGCCGACGGTGATTGATAGGACTGCGGCAATTCGTGAACTCAAGCGCATTGCGACACGGTCGCCGCAGGTGATGCGTATTTGGCCAGACGATCGCCAACAACGTGCTGGCCAGACCATCGAAGTTGACTTGTCTGATGTGGCATCAAGGGCGGTGCTGCTGTTCAATGTGTCCGGCGATGGCACCATCCAATTGTTGTATCCGGTGGGTGCTGATGCGGCGTTGGCCAGATCGGCGAGTTTGCGCCTACCGCTCAGGGTCGGCGAGCCGTTCGGTGCGGAACAGATCGTTGCGGTGACTTCGCAGCAACGCATGGTCGAGCTTGAGACAGCCCTAGTGCAGTTCAACCGGCGTCGCGCCTCGGGGCAGGTGATCAAGAGTCTCGAGCGTTACTTGCCCGCGGACGCGCGAATCGCCTCGATCGGCTTCTTCAGTGCTCCCTGACTCTTAGGGGAGCACGCCATGCCGTCATCGCAGTCGATCCGCCGCAAGCGAGCATGGTTCGCATTCCTGCTGCTACAGGCGGGCAGCGGACCTGCGTCCGCAGCACCGTTGCCGACGGGGGCGTTGCATATCGGCACGACGTACGTACCTTGGCTTTGGCCCGCACAAGCGGTGCGCAGGCAGACCAATACCGCGAGTGTGTCCCTTCAGATCCTGCCGAGTCAGACCGTCAACGTCGGCGCCAAGGTCTCGTTCGGCGTCACCGCCAGGAGGCCTGGATATCTCATTCTGGTTGACGTCGACTCGGAAGGGCGGATGTCCCAGATCTTTCCGACCCCCGAGCTATTGGCGCAGTCGAACGAACGCGACATTAATCTCGTCAAGCCGGGTGTCGAATTTGTCGTCCCTGCTCCGGCGGCGCGGCAGCGTGGTTTTGAATATGTCGTCGCACCGCCGACGGGGTCCGCAGTGATGATCGCCATCCTGAGCGAGCTGCGCGTGCAATTGCTCGATTTGCCGGACATGCCTCGCAAGCTGGAAGGTCAGGCGGACGCGTTGAGCTATCTATCGGCCTGGACCAGTGAGCTGCGCGTGCCGGACAACAGCAGCGGAAAGCTCGTGACGAACAATTGGTCGTTCGACGTCAAATCCTATTCCATCAAGTGAGTCCTGTGAGGCTTGGGGCTATAGCTTGCTCAGTCGGCTGAAGAAGCCACCGCGGGCGATCATGTAATGAATGTCCTTTGGAAAGGGAAAAGCACTGCGAATGTTGGAAATCGCGTGCTGGAGGAATTCCCCGTCCAGCGGCGCAGGCTTATGCCGCGGTTGGTCCGCGACCTGCGGTATCATGAAGCGATCCACGAAAGCCGCGTCAAGATCGTTGACCCTGACCATCTGTCCAAATGCCGGGAACAGGTCGTAATGACCCAAGCTTACGTTGAGATTCTTGAGGGCAGGGCGCTGAGGCTGGGTTTGATTGCCATCGGCCGTCGCCAGCCCGCGCCCGATCAGGTCCAGCTTCACCGATTGCGGGAGAGTTGACGGACCATACACGATCTCGAGGGCGTGGCCGCTCTGCCCAGATAGCCACTGGTACCAAAAGGTCGCATCGTCGGGCCGCGCATTGGCACCGTAAAGGCAATCAAATCCCCAACAAGCCGTCAGCTTCCCCTGATACTTTCCGAGGCTACCGACGAGATTGCGCATGCCGTCACCACCGCCGGAGTGGCATGCGATGATGAGCTTGCCGATCTGGAGCTGAGGAATGGACGTCGAGGAGATACCCAGGAACCTGGCCAGAGCTCCAAGGATCTCCTCGAGATAGCGTTCACCCCAGTTCGCGGTGGCCAGGTCGGACACGCTGTAGTTTCCGGCAAAGGTGTTGCCCACAGCATATTCGTAGCCCAGGAAGGGCGCGATGAGCACCACGTCCTTGCCGGAATCCCGGACCTGTTCGCGCAGCCGCGCTGGATCGTTGTGGAAAAGGAATTCATGGTTTTTGACGTAAAAGCCGTGAAGCCAGATCACGACATCGAACTTGGTGGCGGCTGTTGGGTGCTTTGGCGGAAGATAAACCGCCGTTGGTTTCATGCCGGGCGCCTGCCGCTTCGTGAAGAGCGTCACCCCAGGAAAGGCGTTGGCGTCCTTTTGCTCAAGCTCACACGCAACCACGCAGGTCGCTCCGATTCGGCCACATCAGGCTTGGGACTCTGACGTTAGCTCGGCCACTTGCCATGCTTGCGATCCTAAATCCACCGGGCCTGATGGCTCCGACGCGCCGTGACAACTCGGCGCCCTGCCAGCGCGCAGTTGTGTAGGAGCGGTGAGGCTAATGGCATACCTCGACATTGGCCTCGTTGCCTGGCCCGCCACCGCCGCGATATTCGAGATGGCAGCCGCGCTGGACCGGACGGCAGCTGCTGGCGTTGCATATGATCTGAGGACTGGCCGTCGCATGGCCCACCGCAGCGCCATAGCCGCCTGCGCTCGCCTGCGCCCGCTGACGCAATGGCCGATCCTGCCGCTGACTGTCATTGCTCTTGGCGGCATTGACGGGCCTGGCGCGCTGTTTCTCGCATTCATTGTCGTCGTTGAGGAACGAGCCCCTTGCACAGGAGATTCTGCTGCAGTGGTCGCCGTCAGCCTTGTAGCCATGATCACAGATCAGGGGACAGACCCGGGACGGCTTGAGCTTGATTGCGTCAAGTGCGTCGAGACTTGCGAGCTTGGCGTCAAATTTGGTTCCGGCGTGCTGGTTGAAGAGAGCCAAGGAGCGCTGGGAGGCCGCATTCCATCGGCCATCTACGCTACCGGTGAAGCAGCCGACGCGGTTCAATTCGCTTTGTACGGATTTGGTGATATCGGCTTTTGCGATATCGGTCTGGCGCGGCTCGGCGCTGAGTGCGGCAAGCTTTGGCGGCGTATTGTCGTCAGCCAGCGCAGCGACTGTAGGATTGTCCGCGAAGGCACTCCCAACAGCCGGCTTATTCCCGGAGAGAGCCGCAACGATTGTAGATTCGGACGCAATTCGTTTCCGTTCTGCCTCGGTGGCCTGCTCCTGCGCGGCCTGCTTCGCCTTCTCGGCGGCAATTCGGGCGTCTTCCGCAGCCTTCAGATCCGCGGCCGCCTTCTCTTGGTCGGCACGCTGGGCGCCCTGCGACATCAGCCGAGTTTTCTGCTGTTCCGCCTGCTGCGCCTTCGCTGTTGCCGCGACGCGTGCGTCCTCAGCATCGAGCTGATTAAGCTGCAGCTTGGCAAGATTTGCGTAGTATCCGTCCGGATGCTGGTTCAGGAACGCGTCCAGAGCGGGCTTGTTGCGTAGTTGCAAGGCCAATTCGTAATCACGACGAATTTCTGCCTGGGGGTTGGCTGCTTGCACCGGCTCATCAGCCTTGGCAGCGGGAACAAGTGCAACGTCTTCGCCGCCCAGCGAGCCGTAGACATAGGGCTCCTGTCGGTTGCCGGTGGCTTGCAAGACATCATCGCGGACGAAGCCGAAGGCCCTACGCAAGTCGAGCCCCGGCTTTGCGATGTACTTTACGAGAGCCGTCGCATACGGACTATTCTTGCTGTTGCCATCGAGTGCGGTTAGTCCGGCTTTCGCGGCAAACGCGATCAGCGTGTTGGAGACGGCGGGTTCGACCCTGGCCAGCCCGCGGCTGATTGATCGAGAGGCAACTGTACGCTTCATCGAATCGGCAAACGGATTGTTGCGGCACGCGTCGACGATCACCACGCGCAACTGTCTCGCAGGCTCGATTGCCAGCAGGACGCGGTCGAGTGAGAATGCTTCGTCATAAATATCAGTGTCACGTTCGAGTCTGGCGTCGGTCGGGATCAGATAGTTTGTCCCGTCGATCTCGATGCCGTGGCCAGCATAGTACACCAGGGCTATGTCCGCATTGCGCGCCTGATCGGCGAATTCTCTCAGGGCCCGCCGCATATCGGTCGCGGCGAGGTTGAGCCTTGAGTCAACCACATCGAAACCTGCGCCCTTCAAGGTTTCAGTGATGGCGGCAGCGTCGTTGGCCGGGTTTGGGAGCAGAGGGGCATTCTGATAGTTGGCATTGCCAACCACCAAAGCCACGCGCTTTGTCGCCCAGGCTGGCTGGGCTGCCAGTAACAGCGAAGCGGCAAGAAGAAGCAAAACTCGAAGGTGCCTGTATAACCTCATGGCGAACACCCAACCTATGCTCATCGAATGATAACGTCGCGAAGATGGCCGCGTAAGGCATGATTACTGAATTCACACGCCACTGGCCGCTGGCCTATCTCCGTACAGTACCAGTTTCGAGCCCGATCCATTCCTATGTGTTGTCTGGCACTGCGCTCGCGTTCAAACGGCACGGAAGAAATCGCGGGCCGGCGCTGTGTGCCGTTTCATGAGGATGATGGGCACCCGCCAGTATCGATGTCTCGCGCTGGCGAATTAAGCTTTTGAAATTATAGGATTATTGCACTTAACCGTGTTCGCGGCAGTGCAGCAGAGCCTCTGGCTTAGTTCAAACGAAGATTCCGCGGTCGGCAGATCGAGGGGACGTGAAGTCCAGAACGCCGGCTTGCGGGTCAATCTCTCGGTTACAGCTTGCGCGGAGGTCAGGAGCCCGTCAGTTCGGCTTTCCATGGTCCCCGGTGCTCGATCTTCAGGTTCCTGCCGGACGCTCGCCCCGGCAACTGCTCCTTCGCAATGAGGGAACCAGTCTCCGAGTCGCGAAGGCGGGCCTTGGTCGACCAGTCGATCGCGTCGGTGGCCGCTGCCGGAAGTCGTCAGTGCGCAAGTCGCCAGCCGACTTAATCAGAAAGCCCTGAATATAAGCCGCTCTATTTCGAACGATAGCGTACGGAGATACAATCGCAATTCCGAACTTTGGAGAAGTTGATGCCCATTCCGTTGAGGATTTACATCACGCCATTTGCCGATAGGGGGAGCGTTGAGCCCGGGCAATGGAGCAGCGAGACAGCCAAGAAGGCGCTCGACGTGGTCAATACGATCTGGTCAAAGGCCAAGATCGCGTTCGTGATCAGCGATTGCTTGATGCAGAAGCCGCTCGACATGGCAAAGAGCGCGCGCAGCAATGACCAGCGATTGCTGGGTGTTCTTGCCTCTCGGCACGATCCGGACAATGCCGTCCACATCTACCTCGTCAATTCGATTGAAAATCTGGCCGCCGGTGGAAGCTCATACCCCAATAGCCAACCGGAGCCGGCAAGCTTCGTCCAATGGTATGGCAATGACCACGCCAATGGACGCGCCTGGGCTCACGAGCTCGGCCATCTAATGAGCCTCGATCACGTCGAGATCGACTATTCCAATGAGAAGCAGGCGGCGCGGCGTGTCAAGAACCTCATGACGATAGGATTGAGCGTCGGTTCTGACCTGACGGGCCAGCAGATTGATGCAGCCAAGGGTTCAAAGCTGGTCAAGCGATTTGGTGGATAAGTCCGTGGCCGGCCGCAGAATTTGTCAGCTTCGTCGTTCTGCACATTGCGCGCCTTCGCCAGGTTCCTATTCGCGAGATCCTCGTCGCTCCAATCCAGGCGTTGGGCGCAAGAGTCCATGATTGCGATCACGCTGGTAGCCACTTCTCCCGCTTTGGGAAACGCCATCCGCGATTAATATGCAAATGACCCCAACGATGAGATCACCAACGACCATATCAAGTGCTTCCGGGATATTGCAGCTGCGCTAGACGACGCTTACCGTTTCGCTCTATTTTTGATGGGCGATCAGGCAGACGCAGAACAAGCCGGTAACCGTACTATCCAGATGCGCTGCCGATTTAACGTGGTTGGGTAGCGGCCCTCCAAGTCTAGGGCGATCGCGCGAAGTCGTCGTGCTGTACGAATTCCAGGGCCCGTCCTATCGCGACTCTCTTATATCGTAGCTGCTCCGATCGCGACAGTGATGTCGCGTATTGCACAAGCGCATACTCCTTCGGTGCCAGATCGAAATGGGAGCAAGGTCACAACCTTCGTTGCAGCTGTCGATTTGAACTTCTCTTTTCCTGCCTGCACTAAAACAAGGTGGTCCTGCGGCCGTCCGGACGATCACCGACGAGTTCCTATTTGTCGATTGCAGGTCGAAGAGAATGTTCCACAAAACCGGTCCGGGCAAGGTTGACGTCGATCTGGATTTTTCGGGAGTGGGGGTTTTGCACGCGCGGCTTTGGAATTTCGATTTCGATGACTTTGCCGGCTACCAGTTTCGGGGCTTGAAGACAGAGCACTTCGAATTTCTGAAGAACAAGGTGGTTCCCCTGGTGGAGCACGACGCTGGTCAGATCTGGATGACGGGATCCGCGAGCCGGATCGGTACGGCTGATTGGAATATGACGACATCAGCCAACCGCGTCATTACGGTCGCGCGGTCTCTGTCAGAGATGGGCATCCGCCCGGAGCAAATGCAGACGCACGCCATCGGCAATACGCAGACGGCAAATCACAGGCTGGACGAAGACAACGATAGATCAGTGGTCCTTTGGGTTCTGCCTAAGGTCTATTTCGAACCGATCATAAAGCCAGACTTGCCCCGACCCGTTCCGCCGAAGCCAAAGGTCAGTCGAAATTCCAAGATAGCCATGCTGCTTGAGGTCGACGGTTCGATCTCGTTTGCAGCGAGAGCGGCCATCAAGCGCATCGTGAAGGGCAGGGCCGGAGCCGGGATTGCGTTTGCCAGCGCGTTGTTCTCCATATGGGACACGGAAAACAATTTGAAGTGCACCTACGTCTATGCCGCGGTCGGCCTAGGCTTCGGCTTGACCCTTCCGAAGACCGGCGGCAGATCGGGGACTCTGCATGGCCCCTGGAATTCGTTTACGACCGAAAAGCCCATCTCCTGTTCGCAGTTCGGCAAGTCAATGCGCTTTACGACTATCGGGATAGGGGACTTAAGCAAGAACTGGATCTTGCTGGAAACGCCCAGAGGAGTGAAGGACGTCTACTTGAGCATCAGCACGGGCACGACCATCGGCGGCGGCGCGTCGACCTACCCAGCCCATTTGAGCGCTTTCGTCCCGCTGGAGCGACCGAAGCCGTTTGGCGGGCCTTGAGTGAATCGGCTCATCATAACCTTTAGCCGGCGTCGGCGAGGGGAGCTCCGGGTTGACCCGCCGTAGTGATCTCAATGGGTCAAAAAACGCCGAAAATGTCAGAATAGCCTTTGAAGACACTACAGTATTTCGAGACTTCCAAGCTGAATACGAGGGTTCGATTCCCTTCACCCGCTCCATCCCAACAATTGATGCATCTTGATTGACCGACTTTGACCGTCAAGTCGGTCCCGGTGACGGCTGGAGCTTGGAGCGGGCGGCCTTGCGATAACCGGGTGCGTTTCGGGTCGGCAGAGCGGCTCTATTCCCGTTTGCTGTCCTTCTCCTCGCGCTGCTTCCGGGCACGATCGACTGCGCCGCCCTGGGGCTGCCCGCTGACCTTCACGCCGGGGAGATGATCGACCTTGTTGTTGGCGGTATCTTCGGCACGCTGCAATTCACGATCGATGATGTCGCGTGATCCTTCGGCCGGGTCCTTGTCGAATGGGCTCTTGGTATCGGTGCTCATGATTGATCCTGCTCGTCGGCGCGCGTTGATTTGCCGAGGCAAGCTCGGCTCGGGCCCATCGTTCCTGTCGAGGCGGCAGCTTTTGTGCAGGCTCTTTACTCCCTGTGGTCGCGGATTTCGGGGGCGACCTGTCCGTAGTTCAGCAGGGCCACGAGGGTCGTTCCGCCCAGAATATTGCCGAGGAGTGTCGGTACGAAGAAGTCCGAGGCATATTGCGAGAGCGACGCCAGGCCGCTCTGCACCAGGAAGGCGCACTCGACCGAGCCCGCGATGATGTGCGCGAACTGGCCGAGCGCGACCACATAGGTCATCACGACGACGAGGTGCGGGCGCGATCCCTTCACGGCAGGCAGTAGCCACGCCATCAAGGCGATCAGCCAGCCGGCAAAGATCGCCCGGACAAGGGTCGTCGCGAACGTACCCTCGATGGTGTGGCGGCTGAGATCGACGAAGGCGCCCACGATGCGGGGTTCGAAGATGCTGGTGTGCGCGAGCACGGATCCAACGGCCCAGGTTCCTGCGATGTTGGAGGCGAGGACCAGGCCCCAAAGCTTGATCACGCTCCCAAGCGTGCCGAGATCCCTGTTGTGCAACAGCGGCAGCATCGGCGTCAGGGTGTTCTCGGTGAAGAGCTGCTGCCGTCCCAGCACCACGACCAGGAAACCGACCGTGTAGCCGAGCGGAGCCACCAGCCGTCGGGTGGCCTCATCGGAAATCAGCGCGTGAAACTCGCCCTGGACAATCAGGGACAATCCCATCGAAAGGCCGGCGGCGAGGCCGGACAGCACGATGGCCCACCATCGCCGTTCCAGTTCCTGCTCACCCTCGGCGCGGATTGTCTCATGGATCAGCGCTGCGCTAGGCCGGCTCTGGGATTCGATCTGTTTCGTCTGGCGCCGCGAGACGCCGTCGAGCTTTGAGGCTGGATTGAAGGAGGCGCCGTCGCCAGGCTGGTCCACTCCGCGGTCTCCTGAAGGGCAGGTTCATCTCAATGCCGGGATCAAGGCTCGGAGCGGCAAGGGGTTCCTGGTAAGTGCTCGCACGCCGCAGCATTGTTGAGGCACAGCGGCGCCGTGGTCGACCATCAGGAACCTTCGTGGAAAGCGGGTGTTTTCTACCGGGGCGGGGTGGCGATCTGACGAGAGGCCAACCGTGCAAGACAATTTGCGTGTGCGCTCGACCGCGCAGATCGCGGGCCATCCGATTCATCCGATGCTGGTGCCGATACCGATCGCTTGTTTCATCGGAGCGCTGTTGACCGATATTACCTATGTCGTCAGTGCCGAGATCATGTGGGCGGATTTTTCCGCCTGGCTTCTGGTCGTCGGCGTCATCTTCGGCGTACTGGCGGCGATCGCGGGCCTGACCGATTTTCTCGGCAACCGTCTGGTGCGGGCGCAACCGCCGGCCTGGCCGCATCTGATCGGCAACGCGGTGGCGTTGGTCCTGGCGATCGTCAATGCGTTGATCCATACGCGCGATGCCTGGACCTCGGTGTGGCCGACCGGGCTCATTCTTTCAGCCATCACCGTATTGATCCTGCCGGTCACCGGCTGGCTCGGCTGGGCGATGGTGTATCGCCACGGTGTAGGAGTTGCGCGATGAACTCCGCAATCGTTCGGGTGCTGTTGTGTGCCTCGCTGCTGTGTCTCGCCGGCTGCAATGACGGCAGTGGCGATCCGAAGGCGCAAACCGGCGCCAACCCGACGCTGCCCGACATCCAGCAATACCTGCTGCCGCCGATGCACATCGCCCGTATCGTCGGCTGGAAAAAGGACGAGACCCCGGCCGTCGCGCAGGGCTTGCAGGCCAAGGCCTTCGCGACCGGCTTGCAGCACCCCCGATTCCTCTACGTGCTGCCCAACGGCGACGTGCTGGTGGTGGAATCCAAGGCGCCGAAGGGCGCTCCGATCAAGCGGCCCAAGGAAATCGTGATGGGATACATCGAGTCCTGGGCGACATCAGGCGGCGACACCGGCGCGAGCAACCGCATCACGCTGCTGCGCGACAGCAACGGCGACGGCGTGCCGGACGTGCAGAGCGTCTTCCTCGACCATCTCAACTCGCCGTTCGGCGTCGCGCTGGTCGGCAACGATCTCTATGTCGCCAACACCGATGCGATCGTCAGATATCCCTACACGGAGGGTGATACGAAGATCACCGCGCCGGGCACGGTGCTGACGCCGCTGCCGGGCGGACCGATCGATCATCACTGGACCAAGAGCCTGGTCGCGAGCCCCGACGGTTCAAAGCTTTATGCCGGCGTCGGCTCCAACAGCAACATCACCGAGAACGGCATGGAGGCCGAGCACAATCGCGCCGCGATCCTCGAGATCGACCGTGCCAGCGGCCGCTGGCGCATCTTCGCGAGCGGCTTGCGCAATCCGAACGGCCTCAGCTTCGAGCCGCAGACCGGGACGCTGTGGACGGTGGTGAACGAGCGCGACGAACTCGGTCCCGATCTCGTGCCGGACTACATGACGTCGGTGAGGGACGGCGGCTTCTATGGCTGGCCCTACAGCTATTACGGCCAGCACGTCGATCCTCGCGTCAAGCCGGAGCGTCCTGATCTCGTCGCCAAGGCGATCGTGCCTGACTATGCGCTGAGCTCGCATGTCGCGCCGCTCGGCATGGCCTTCAACACGAGCGCGAGTTTGCCGGCGGCCTATCGCGGCGGCGCCTTCGTCGGCGAGCACGGCAGTTGGAACAGGCAGGTCTTGAACGGCTACAGGGTGGTGTTCGTGCCGTTCACGGATGGCAGGCCGAGCGGCCCGCCGCAGGACGTCGTCACCGGCTTCCTCAACAGCGACAACCAGGCGCGCGGGCGGCCCGTCGGCGTCGCCATCGACAAGACCGGCGCGCTGCTGGTCGCCGATGACAGCGGCAACACGGTGTGGCGGGTGACGGCGGCGCACCCGCAGCTCACGCAGCGATAGATAGATCTCGAGGAGTTACACCATGGGCCTTGCTCAATACACGATCGTGCCGGTGCAGGACGAATGGGGCGTGCTGCACGACGGCGACGTCAAGAACAGATACTCCACCAAGGAAGCGGCCTTCGAATCGGCGGTGGCTGCCGCCTCGCTGGCGCTTCGCGAGGGACACGAAGTCCATGTCAGCGTGCCCGGCCGCGAAGCCGGCGAGAACGCGCTGGGAATTTGATGGGACACTCCGAGCAGAACACACTTCAGGAGGCTGCGATGACCAAGCCCCGTGAACCGAACGGCATTGAACCCTCCCGCTCTGAAGACGACATTCAGCGAGACCAGCTCGGGCCGCGCGGCGTGCCGGGTGCGCCGGATCCGGCCAAGATGACACCCCAACGCGACAAGAAAACGCCGAAGCACGTCGATCCCGGTCACACGGCCTGACGGCTGCCCCGCGGCTTTTCTGTTCGGCCGGTAAGTCGGCGCCCGGCCGTCGACTTACGCCGCCGCAACGATATCCGTCTTGGCAAAGTCGTCGCCGACATAAAGAAGTGCGCAGCCATGCTCCTTGGCGACATCGTAGGCGAAGCAGTCACCAAAGTTGAGACCGGCAGGACGAATGCCTTTGCCCCAACGCGAGTAGATTTGCGCCACGCGTTCGGCCGAAGCTTGGGTCACCGAGATCACGTTCAAACCGAGATCGTTAATCAGCTTGTTCATCTCTTCGTCGACGCCCCGCCGTGCCGCGACGATCAGGCTTTCTGCAACGGAGGCCGCCGAGATCAGGATGTCGTCGGCGGTGTCCAGCGCGGTGATGCAAGCATCGGCTTGCGGTTCGTCGAGCACGATCGCCATCAGTGCGGAGGTATCGACTGCGATCATTCCGGCAGTCCGTCATCGCCGAAAAGAAAGTCCTGACTGCGCGCGGCGCTCGGTCCGGGAATAGCTTTGGCCCCGCCGGTCCTTCGCGCTGCCTCAAGCGCGGTCCGGCGGGTGGCGCGGTCCGGCGAAAGCTTGACCGGGACGAGCCGTACCGCGGGATGCCCATGTCGCGTCAGGATCACCTCGTCGCCGGCCTCTGCGCGGCGGACAAGATCGGTCAATTGTCCTTTTGCGTCGGTAACGGAGACCCGCATCTCATTGTCCTTCCTCAGTTTTCATAAAATGGACCATGCAATGGTCCAATGTCAACCACCTCCCACCCCACCATCGCCGGACGCGATCTCGCGATTGATCTCGGCATGAGCCTGCCGGCGGTGTTCGCCGGAACGTGGGCTCTCCGTACAAAATAACATCATGTTAGGTTTGTCGAATAACTGGGTAATTGTGTTAGCCCGGCGAAAGCTTATCGTCGCCACCAAGCAGACACCCATCGGCAATGACAAGCGCTCGCGAAACTCCGCAGAGCGGCCGGAGAGTGCTGCCCAATTTTGAGCGAAGCCCGTCAACGGGACGTCAGCAAAACCCAAGGGAGGAATCTTGAGATGACCGCGATCCATCAGATGAGTCAGTCCAGGAAAGCCGCTGCCAGCGGCTGGATCGGGTCGGCTCTCGAATATTATGACTTCTTCATCTACGCGACCGCCGCGTCACTGATTTTCCCGCAAATCTTCTTCCCGTCGGAGAATCCCACCGTCGCGATCGTCGCCTCGTTGGCGACCTATGGCGTCGGGTATGTGGCCCGGCCGATTGGCGCGTTCGTCCTCGGGCACTGGGGCGACACCCATGGCCGCAAGACGGTTCTCATCATCTGCATGTTCCTGATGGGCATCTCGACGATGGCCGTGGGTATCCTGCCGACCTACCAGCAGGTTGGCATCCTGGCGCCAATTCTGCTCGTCATTCTGCGCCTCGTGCAGGGATTTGCCGTTGCCGGCGAAATCTCAGGCGCAAGCTCGATGATCCTGGAGCACGCGCCGTTCGGCCGGCGGGGCTTCTATGCCAGCTTCGCCCTTCAGGGGGTGCAGGCCGGACAGATCCTCGCCGCAGCAATCTTCCTGCCGTTGGCGGCCTATATGCCGACCGAGGCCTTCAACAGCTGGGGCTGGCGGATTCCCTTCCTGCTCAGCTTCTTCGTCATCGTCGCGGGCTACATCATTCGTCGCGAAGTCGACGAGACCCCTGCTTTTGCCCGCGAGGGCGAGCGGGGAGAAACGCCGCGCGCGCCCATCGTCCAGGCGATCAAGCTGAGTTGGCGCGACATGCTCAGGGTCATCTGCATGGCGCTGATGAATGTCATTCCTGTCGTTGCGACCATCTTCGGCGCGGCCTATGCGGTGCAGCCGGCCTACGGCATCGGTTTTGCCAAGGACGTCTATCTCTGGATTCCCGTGCTCGGAAACATGCTGGCCGTGTTCGTCATTCCCTTCGTCGGCAATCTCTCCGACAAGGTCGGCCGCAAGCCCCCGATCATCGTCGGCGCGCTTCTCTCTGGCTTGCTCGCCTTTGGCTACCTCTATGCCATCAGCATCAGGAATGTGCCGCTGGCAATATTGGTGTCGCTGCTGATGTGGGGCGTCGTCTATCAGGGCTACAACGCGATCTTCCCGAGCTTTTACCCGGAGCTGTTTCCGACCCGCACCCGCGTCTCGGCGATGGCGATATCGCAGAACATCGGAACCACCATCACCGCATTGCTGCCCGCCCTGTTTGCGACCGTCGCGCCTCCCGGCTCGACCAACATTCCGTTGACGGTGGGGGCGATTGCCTTCGCTATCACGGTCATCGCCGCGCTGGCCGCCCTGACCGCGCGGGAAACCTATCGGATCAGGATCGACGATCTCGGCAATCCCAATGCGGTTCCAATGCTGCGGGCAGATTATGACCGTCAGCGCGCCGGCGATGCGGTGAGCGGGGCTGCCACGGTTCGGACCTGACGGGTATGGTAGAGGCAACTGCCGCCGCGATCGATGATGTTCGCGGCGGCAGGGCCTCACTGCATAGTCAGGCCGCCGATTCGAATTTGGTGCGCGCGAGCGCAATCAATATGAGGTTGCAAGATGAACCCCGTCGTCATTGCCGTCGCAATCACCGGCTCCGTTCCGCGCAAGAAGGACAATCCCGCGGTCCCGATTCTGCCGTCCGAGCAGATCGAGTCGACGCACCAGGCCTTCGAAGCCGGTGCCACGCTCGCCCATATCCATGTTCGCAACGATGACGAGACGCCGTCCTCCGATCCCGAGCGTTTCGCCCTGGTGCAGGCGGGGATCAAGAAGCACTGTCCTGACATGATCGTTCAGTTCTCGACCGGAGGGCGGGGCCGCGATCCCTCGGCGCGCGGATCGTCGCTCTACCTGAAGCCGGACATGGCCTCGCTCTCCACCGGTTCTGTGAACTTTCCGACCATCGTCTACGAGAACAGCGCCGCGCTGGTCGAGACCCTCGCCACCGGGATGAAGGCGAATGGCATCCGGCCGGAAATCGAGATCTTCGATTTGTCGCATCTGCATGGCGCCCGCCGCCTGATCGAGGCGGGGCTGATCGACCAGCGTCCGCACGTGCAGTTCGTCATGGGCGTCAAGAACGCCATGCCCGCGGACGAGCAT
Source organism: Bradyrhizobium sp. WU425 (assembly GCF_021052305.1). Taxonomy (NCBI): domain Bacteria; kingdom Pseudomonadati; phylum Pseudomonadota; class Alphaproteobacteria; order Hyphomicrobiales; family Nitrobacteraceae; genus Bradyrhizobium; species Bradyrhizobium sp. WU425. Next base: position 3,531,240 of record NZ_CP088089.1, read on the forward strand.
GTCCTCGACATCTTGCTGGGAGAGCTCAGGCGGCTGATCCCGAAGGCGACATGGACGGCAGCGGGGATCGGACGCCACCAGGCCGAGGTCATGGGCTGGGCGCTCGCGCGGGGCGCCGATGCGGTCCGCACCGGACTCGAGGACAATATCAGGATCGACAAGGCGCGCCTTGCCGCCAGCAACGCGGAACTCGTGGCCATCGCCGGTGAGGCTGTCGCGCGTCACGGCCGCCGCGTGGCGACTGCGGCCGAGGCGCGATCCCTGCTCGGGCTCCCGGGGCTGGGAGCTCCTGCCGCCACCTGACATGCTCCTGGCCGCCTGCTGCCATTCGACCGCCGGCGTTTCCCTGCGCTGAGTCCGGGGGTAAGACAGATATCACAGGCGTGATCGGCGCCTGCCGGGCAGGCGACGATTGGAATGCGGTTCTTGAAATCTGACAGCAGGCTCATCGGGGTCCTGCTGGTGCTTGCGGTCTCCCAGCTTGTCGGGTGGGGTACGATAGGTCTTCCCGCCATCGTCGGACGCGATCTCGCGGCTGATCTCGGCATGAGCCTGCCGGCGGTGTTCGCGGGGACGTCCGTTCTCTATGTGTCGATGGGGCTGTGCGCGCCCTGGCTCGCCAGGTCGTTTGCGCGGCACGGCGCACGAAAGGTCATGATCTCAGGCACGGTCCTCACCGTGCCGGGCTTCATCCTGCTGTCCCTCGCGCGCGAGCCGATGCTGTATTTCGCGGCCTGGATCGTCCTTGGCATCGCCGGCAGCGCCACGCTTTCGACCGGCGCCTATATCATGCTGAACGAGGTCGCCGGGCGGCAGGCCAAGAATGCCATCGGCGCGCTGATGCTGGTGACGGGCCTGTCGAGCAGCATCTTCTGGCCGACGACGTCGTTCCTCAGCGGTTTGCTCGGCTGGCGCGGGACGTGCCTCGTCTATGCAGCCATGATGGTCGTCATCAACCTTCCGCTCTATGCATTCTTTGCACCGCGCCGGAAAATCGTCGGTGATCGTGGCGGCGAGCCGGTGAAATCTTCGCCGCCGCCTACGATTCCCAGGAGCACCTTCAGCCTCGTCGTTGCCGCGATCACGCTGAATGCCTTCGTCAATTTTGGCATCGGCGCCATCATGATCGAGTTGCTCCGGGCGGAGGGGCTTCCCCCGGCGCAGGCGCTTGCGTTTGGCTCGATGCTGGGCGTGATCCAGGTCAGCGCCCGCGGACTCGATTTTCTCGGCGGAGGGCGGTGGGATGGAATCACGACCGGGCTCGTCGCCGGCACGGCGCTGCCGATCGCCATGCTGCTGCTGATGACGAGCGAGGGCGCGACCTGGGCGGTTGCGGCCTTCATCCTGCTCTACGGCGCCGGCAGCGGCGCGATGGCGGTGGCGCGGGCAACGATCCCGCTCGTGTTCTACGATCAGACCGAGTTCGCCAAGGCGATGTCGATGATCGCGTTGCCGCTCAATCTCGCCTCCGCGGTCTCGCCGCCGCTCCTTGTCGGCCTGCTCACCCAGTTCGGCAGCCGCGGCGCGCTCGGTCTCACCTTCGTCTGCTCCTGCGCCACGGTGCTGATCCTGGTCCTGCTCGGCCGCCGCCGGCCGCAGGTGGCTGCAGCGGCTGCAACCTGAGAATATTCGCCATGCGGAAATTCACCGCGCGGTGACCTGCGCCGGGCGGGCTGGGGGATGGCCGTATGCCCACAGTGCAGTGCTCGGACCGCCAAAATAGTGTATCCGCAGGGAGCGCGTCCCGCGATCTCGCCGCCGCGCCAAGATCCAGTTCCCGGAGGAATTCGACATGTCGGCCCTGCCGCTCTCAGGCATCAAGATCCTTGACCTCACCCGCGTGCTTGCCGGGCCCCTGTCGGCCCAGATGCTGGGCGATTTGGGCGCGGAGGTGATCAAGATCGAGCGGCCGGGCACCGGTGACGACGCGCGCGCCTTCGGCCCGCCTTATCTGACCGACCCCGACGGCAAAGCCAACAACAACAATTCATTCTACCTCTGCGCCAACCGCAACAAGAAGTCGGTCACGGTCAACATCGCCAAGCCCGAGGGGCAGGCGATTATCCGCGAGCTCGCCAAGGATGTCGACGTCTTCATGGAGAACTACAAGGTCGGCGATCTCAAGCGCTACGGCCTCGACTACGAGACCATCAAGGCGATCAATCCCGGCATTATCTACTGCTCGGTGACCGGCTTCGGCCAGACCGGCCCCTATGCGCCGCGCGCCGGCTACGACGCCATCCTGCAGGCGATGGGCGGCCTGATGAGCGTCACCGGCCATATCGACGGCGAGCCCGGCGAGGGCCCGATGAAGGTCGGCCCGTCGATCGTCGACTACATGACCGGCATGAACACCTCGATCGGGATTCTCTCGGCGCTCTATCATCGCGACGCCAATGATGGCGTGGGGCAGCATATCGACGTCTGCCTGTTCGACACCGTCATCGCGTCGTTGTCGCACTGGCTGCAGATCTACCTCGTCAACGGCAAGACGCCGCCGCGCCGCGGCACCTGGGGCAATGGCGGCATGCCGGCCGGCGTGTTCCGCTGCACCGACGGCGAGCTGATGCTGGTGGTCGGCAATGACGGCCAGTTCCAGCGCACCTGCGCCGTGCTCGGCGCGCCCGAACTCGCGAGCGACAAGCGTTTCGTCAGGAACAACGACCGCGTCGTGCACGGCAAGGAGATCATGGCGATCTTCGCCGGCCTGTTCCTGAAGCAGCCGGTGGCCTATTGGCTGGACAGATTGGAGGAGGCCGGCGTGCCCTCCGGCCCGATCAACAATTTCGAGCAGGTGTTTTCCGATCCGCACGTCCAGTCGCGCGGCATGCGGGTGAAGGTCGATCATCCCTTCCAGCCCGATCTCTCGCTGATCCGCAACGCGCTGACGCTCTCGGAAACCCCGATCAAGGATTACCGCGCCCCGCCGCTGCTCGGTGAGCACACCCAGGAGGTGCTCGCCGGCAAGCTCGGCTACGATGCCGGCAAGATCGAGACGCTGAAGCAGCAGGGGATTATCTAGCTTCGGCGGAGCGGCGCGCGCGGTTTGGCCTGATCGCCACTGGATAAAAAGGGACGTCAGCATGACGCTCCTGCGGCCTTGCGCGAACCTTGCGGGCAATCCCCAGATAATTCCGGTCCGTACTCACACAGGCTTCCGCTCCGCGCGCGACTCAGATTCGATCGGTCCACTCAGTCCGGGAGGGAACGCATGTCCTACACGATCGGGTTTCAGGCCAAGAACCAGAAGGCAATTCTGGCGACCGAGGCGGCAACGGCCAACCAGGCCGTCGCGATCATTGCCGCGTTGCGGCAAAGCGCCGACGAAATAAAGTTCATCCGCTCGCCGCAGGAAGGCGACATGGGCATCGAGATGCTGCTGCTGCTCGCCAAGGAAGAGGCCGAGGAGATGCCGCAGCACGCCTAGGCGGCTCGGCGACCAAACTTCGATCAGAAGCGAAGCATGACGGCTGCAACATGCTGTAGCAAGCCGTCATCTCGCTTGGACCGAAGGTGGCCGCCCATGAATCTCGAAATGAAACGCGAAGCGCTCCGCGTCGAACCGATCTCGACTTTCCTCGATCGTCGGCAGGCGCCGGTCTCGCCGGTCACGCGCGCCGGCAACATGATCTTCGTCGCCGGCCTGCCGCCATTCGACCCCGAGACGGGCGAGATCGCGGACGTGCCGATCGAACGGCAGAGCGAGCTGATCATGGAGCAGATGAAGCTGTGCCTTGAGACGGCGGGCGCGAGCCTCGACAACGTCATGAAGTGCAACGTCTACTGCACCTCGACCAAGCACTTCGCCGCGTTCAACAACGTCTATGCGCGCTATTTCCCGCACGATCCGCCGGCGCGGATCTTCGTCTGTACGCCGGAATGGTTCGGCCCCTTCGACGTCGAGATCGACTGCATCGCGATGATGTGAAGGTTAGCGCGCCGCCACTTTTGACGGCGCCTTCGCCTCCGTCCGTCCCGCCGTCAGCGCCATCGTCGCCACGCTGACGACGCGCGCGACCACGTCCTCGACATCGTCGAGGTCGCATTTGCCTTCCGACAGTTTCGTCAGCCGCTCGCTCTCGCGGATGGTGTGGTGCGCCATGGCGAGCGCGAAGTTCAGGCCCCAGTAAATATCGACGTCGCTGCGGTCGGGCAGGGACCTTCGCATCGCGCCGGCGAATTTGCGCAAATGGTCGATCTCGCGATTCTTGATGCGGCGGATCGGCGGCACGGATTCGATCGAAGCGCGGATCATGAAGCGCGCCGCGCTCGAGCGCTGGTTCTCGGGACCGAGGCAGCCGCGCAGCGTCGGGCCGACCAAGGCATGCAGGATTACCTCGATCGGCGCGCGGCCGCCGCCTTGTTCTTCCGCCGCCTTCAATTCGCGCAGACGCTCGCGATTGGTGGCGATCGAGCGTGTCACGAACAGCTCCGCGATCAACTCGTCCTTCGAGCCGAAATGATAGTTCACCGCCGCGAGGTTGACATTGGCCTCAGCGACGATGTCGCGCAACGTCACGTCGCCGAACCCGCGATCGGCATAGAGCCGTTCGGCAGCGGCGAGAATGGCAGTCCGGGTATGATCGCTGGCCATGGGAGCCCCTCGGGGAGGGAGTTGCAATTCAAACAGTTGTATGAAACTATCGTTTGAAAGCCGGGAAAGTCAATCCGCAATCGGGACTCGTTCGCAAACGCGAATGGGTTCCGGAGCATCCGCAAGCCGCGCATTCGCACTTGCGGGTCGCACAATGCGGGTGGACAGTCCGGCGCAAAACAAGTTCGCCAAACGAGTTGGCAAAGACGAGGAGCGTCCCATGGATTTCGATCTGTCGCCGAAGCAGAAGGAATGGCTCGACCGCGTGCAGTCCTTCATGGCCAAGCACGTGCGCCCGGCGGTGCCGGTCTATGATGAGCAGGATCGCAGCGGCGAACGCTGGAAGGTGATCCCGGTGCTCGAGGATCTCAAGAAGAAGGCGAAAGCCGAAGGCCTCTGGAACATGTTCATGCCGCCCAACGAGCATGAGGACGACGAATTCCGCGGCGCGGGACTGACCAATCTCGAATACGCGCTGCTCTCCGAGCAGATGGGCCACATCTCCTGGGCTTCGGAAGTCTTCAATTGTTCCGCGCCCGACACCGGCAACATGGAAGTATTCATGCGCTACGGCTCCAAGGAGCAGAAGCGCAAATGGCTGCGTCCGCTGATGGACGGCGAAATCCGCTCCGCCTTCCTGATGACGGAGCCGGCCGTGGCCTCGTCTGACGCCACCAACATCGAGACCAGCATTGTGCGCGACGGCGACCACTACGTCATCAACGGCCGCAAATGGTGGTCGTCCGGCGTCGGCGATCCCCGCTGCAAGATCGCGATCCTGATGGGCAAGACCGACTTCAAGGCGGCCAAGCACCAGCAGCAGTCGCAGATCCTGGTTCCGCTCGACACTCCCGGCATCAAGGTCGAGAAGATGCTGCCCGTGTTCGGCTTTGACGACGCGCCGCACGGCCACGCCCAGGTGCTGCTCGAGAACGTGCGGGTGCCGAAGGAGAACATCCTGCTCGGCGAAGGCCGCGGCTTCGAGATCGCGCAGGGCCGCCTCGGTCCCGGCCGTATCCATCACTGCATGCGCACCATCGGCAAGGCCGAGGAGGCGCTGGAGAAAATGGTGAAGCGGCTTACCTCGCGCACTGCCTTCGGCAAGCGGATCGTCGAGCATTCGGTGTGGGAGCAGCGCATCGGCGAGGCCCGCACCAACATCGAGATGACGCGGCTGTTGTGCCTCAAGGCCGCCGACATGATGGACAAGGTCGGCAACAAGACCGCGCAGGCCGAGATCGCCATGATCAAGGTCGCAGCCCCCAACATGGCGCTGAAGATCATCGACGAGGCGATCCAGGCCTTCGGCGGTGCAGGCGTCTCGGACGAAGCCGGCCTCGCCAAGGACTACGCCCACATCCGCACGCTCCGTCTCGCCGACGGCCCGGACGAGGTGCACAATCGCGCCATTGCCAGGCTCGAGGTTCGGAAGTATGCAAACTCTTCCAGTCATTAAGCGGGAGAGCACGCTGGCGCTCCCGATTTGAAGAAATGACAGGGCATGATCCGTGATCGGATGACCGCTTGACGCAAGTGCGCTGGGGGTTACCGATTAGGATCATGTTCGGACTGAAGAGGGAGCGTCATCGTGGCTGACGGCGTCAGGAAAGACGAAGAGTTCTCGGGCACCAAACCGGTCGAGGAGCGTCATCGCATCGACGAGATGCGGCTCGAAGCCTGGCTGCGCGAGAACGTCGAGGGTTATGAGGGACCGCTGGTCGTGCTCCAGTTCAAGGGCGGCCAGTCCAACCCGACCTATCGGCTCGACACGCCGAACCGCTCCTATGTGATGCGCCGAAAACCGTTCGGCAAATTGTTGCCGTCGGCGCACGCGGTCGATCGCGAATATCGCGTGATCGCGGCGCTGGGAAAGCAGGGCTTTCCGGTCGCGAAGGCCTATGCGCTGTGCCAGGACGACAGCATCATCGGTTCGGCCTTCTACATCATGTCGATGGAAGACGGCCGGGTGTTCTGGGATCCGACGCTGCCGAGCCAGACGCGGGATGATCGTCGAAAGATCTTCACCGGCAAGATCGAGACGCTGGCAAAACTCCACATGTTCGATCCCGTCGCGATCGGTCTTGGCGACTTCGGCAAACCCGGCAACTACTTTGCCCGGCAGATCGACCGCTGGACCAAGCAGTACCGCGCGTCCGAGACCCAGACCATTCCGGAGTTCGAGAAGGTCGCCGAATGGTTGCCGAAGACCGTGCCGGAGCAGGCGCGCGTCTCGATCGTCCACGGCGACTATCGCCTCGACAACATGATTTTCCACGCGACGGAACCACGCGTGCAGGCCGTGCTCGATTGGGAATTGTCGACGCTCGGCGATCCCATGGCCGACTTCACCTATCTGCTGATGCAGTGGGTCATGCCCGGCCTGGACGGCGCCGACCTCAAGGCGCTCAACATCCCGAGCGTGGAGGAGGCCGCGCAGATCTATTGCAACGTCACCAAGATGACGGTGCCTGACCTCAACTGGTATTTCGCCTACAACCTGTTCCGTCTCGCCGGCATCACGCAAGGCATCGCCGGCCGGGTCCGCGACGGCACCGCGGCGAATGCCAAGGCGCTGGAGTCAGCCAAGCGCACCGTTCCGCTGTCGAAGGCGTCTTGGGAGTACGCGCAGAAGGCGGGCGCGGTTTAAGGAATCCGAAGGCGCGGCTGACGGCCGCGCCTTTGCTTGCGTTCCTCTCGTGTCTGGACACGGGACAGAATGACGAGAGAGATGCCCGCATGATCGATCACACCACCCTCATCACCTACATCCTCATCGTCCTCGGCTTCGTCTTCATTCCCGGACCGGCGACACTCCTCACCATGGCGCGCGCCGCGAGCTCGGGGACCAGGGTCGGCATCGCGACGGGCGCGGGAATTGCGGCCGGTGACGTGGTCCACACCACCATGGCGATCGTCGGCCTCTCTGCGATCATCGCAACGTCGGCGCTCCTGTTCAGCGTCGTCAAATACGCGGGCGCGGGCTTTCTGATCTATCTCGGCATTCGCGCCATGCTCGACAAGACGCCGCTCGAGGTGAATGGCGGCGCGCCCGCGATCAGCGCAGTACGGGCATTCCGGCAGGCCGTGCTGACCGAGGTGCTGAATCCGAAGACCGCGCTGTTCTTCCTCGCGTTCCTGCCGCAGTTCGTCCGGCCCGAGCATGGTTCGACGACGCTGCAGCTCGCGCTGCTCGGTGCTGTGTTCGTGTTGCTCGGCCTCCTTAGCACGGTGGTGTTCGCCGTCGGCGCCGGCCGTCTCGGCGATTTGCTACGCCGCCATCCAGCCGTCGTGAAATGGCAGGGCAAGGTGGTCGGGACCATCTACTGCGCCGTCGGCGTGCGGCTGGCTTTGCAGGAGCGATGAGGCGCACCGCTCATTCGTAGCCCGGATGAGCGCAGCGATATCAGGGACAGCGACCCCGCATGTCGCTACGCTCATGCGGGCTACGGGGGTCTCCAGACGCTCGTCATTGCGAGCGAAGCAGCGAAGCGAAGCAATCCAGAATCTTCGCACGGTGGCAGTCTGGATTGCTTCGTCGCAAGAGCTCCTCGCAATGACGCGGAAACACCTCACCCCTTCACGCAATGCGCGATCAGCTTCTCCACGAAGCCTGCGCATTTCTCCAGCTCCGCCATCTCCACGAACTCGTCCGGTGTATGGGCCTGCGCGATCGAGCCGGGGCCGATTACGACGGACGGGATATCGGCCATGCTGGCAAACAAGCTCGCCTCGGTACCGAAGGCGACCTTGGCGTGGTCGTTGCGCCCCGCGAGGCTCTTGGCCAGCGTGACAATGGCTGCGTCGGCGGCGGTGTCGAGCGCGGGATAGTCGAGGATCTCTTCGAAGTCGATGCCGCACTCCGGGTGTCGCGCCTTCATCGCCGGCTCGATCTCGGTCTTGGCCCAGGCGACGATCGCATCCGTCACCTCCCTGGACTCGGTGATGCCGATGCCGCGGCATTCGAAATCCACCGTGCAGGTATCGGGCACGATGTTGAGCGCGGCGCCGCCATGCACGATGCTGGTGAGCAGCGTCGAGTGCGGGACATCGTAGAGGCTGTTCGTAGCTTTCCTGCTTGCGAGTTGCAACGCGCGGCGGCGGATTTCGACGATCAGCTCGGCGGCGTATTCGATCGCGTTGACGCCCTCGGGCGCGATCGAGGAGTGGCGGGCGAGGCCCTGGAACGTGGCGCGCACGCCGTGCTTGCCCTTGTGACCGATGATGACCTTCATCTCGGTCGGCTCGCCGATGAAGGCGCCGAGCGGCTTGATCCGTTTCTTCGCGACCTCGCGCAGCATCGGCCGCACGCCGACGCAACCGATCTCCTCGTCATAGGAGATGGCGAGATGAATCGGCGTTGTCAGCTTCGCCTCCAGCATCTCCGGCACCATGGCAAGGCACACCGCGACGAATCCCTTCATGTCGGTGGTGCCGCGGCCGTAAAGCTTGCCGTCGCGCTCGATCAGCTTGAAGGGATCGTGGCTCCAGTCCTGGCCGACCACAGGCACCACGTCGGTATGGCCCGACAGCACCAGGCCGGGGCGGTCCTCGGGTCCAATGGTGACCCATAGCGCGGCTTTCTGTCCGGTCTCGTCGACGATGCGCTCACTCTTGACGCCGTGTGCGGCGAGATAGCTCTCGATATGCGCGATCAGGGGCAGGTTGGAGCGATCGCTGATCGTGTCGAAGCCGACGAGGTCGGCGAGCAGCTTGCGAATACGGTCGGGTCTTGAGCTTGGCATTGTCACGTTCTTGTCAGGGGGATGGAAGCTGAAGTGCTTGCACGAACCATACCAACGTCGCCTCTGGTAGAGCAAATCAACACAGACCGGTAGCCCGGGTGAGCGAAGCGATACCCGGGACAGCTCGTGGTCGGAATCCCGGATGTCGCTTCGCTCATCCGGGCTACAAGACCTTGTGTTGCCTGTCGGGCAAAACACCCCAATTGCCGGTCAACCCGCGCCGTCGAAAATATTCCACTTTACCGAAATTCGGAAATCACGTATGTGTCGCCGCAACCCGGCCCAAGGAAGAGGGGCGTATCGCGATCGTCACGAACGCGGGCCGGACAGCGGCGGACGCTGGGCCACACCGGCGCGAATGGTTTCGCAGGGCGGGCAACCGTGAGCGAAGGCGTCGCGCACACGACCGGTGCTGACAGCGTACGGCAAAACCGTGTCGTCCTGACGCCCGGGGTCTGTGCGTCAAGTCTTGTGGTGATGTGGCGGCCCGACCGGGTTCGCGCATCAGCCATCCATGAGGCGACGGGGGCAATAGTGCATCGCTCCCCGGGGAGAGCACGGCATAAGCCGTAAAACCGCTGCGCAGGGAAGGCCGGACGTTTTGGCTTCACCTGTATGCCGCTGTGCAGATTTTTTACTGCAACTTCGCACAGTGGACCGCGGGTGCCAGCCGGCGCCCGGTCTTCCCTGCGCCCTCTTTCATTCGAGGGTGAGGCGACCAAGCAAAGCTCGGGCGAACAAGCCGCGAGAGGGCGAAGGTGTGTCTGCGAACGGGAATGCGAATGGAAGCGCGACCCTGCCACCCACAGACTCCGTCATTGCGAGCACAGACTCCGTCATTGCGAGCACAGCGAAGCAATCCAGGCTGACGCCGCGGAAAGACTCTGGATTGCTTCGCTGTGCTCGCAATGACGATGCTGAAGCAGTTGCGCGCCAAAACTTCTGTCTCGTGCCCCGGACGCAACGCAGCAGCGTGAGAAAGCTGCAGCGCGTCCGGGACGCGAGAGTGCGTGAACTAAACCGGCTTCCCCGTATACGGCATCGACGCCGTCAGTCCGCCGTCCACCGGGAAGGCCTGGCCATTGACGTACGACGCCTCGTCGCTGGCCAAGAACAGTCCCATCGCGGCGAGCTCGTGCGGCTGGCCGGGGCGCTTGAGCGGATTGAGCTGGCCGATCTTGTCGGCGGTGCCGCGCTCCTTGGCGCGGTCGAAGATCGGCTTGGTCATGCCGGTCTCGATCAGGCCCGGGCACACCGCGTTGATGCGCACACCGGTGCCGGTGAGCGAATAGGCGGTGGTCTGCACCAGGGAGATGACGCCGGCCTTGCTCGCGGCATAGGGATGTCCGCTGGCGCCGGCCTTGAGGCCCGCGACGGACGCGGTGAGCACGATCGCGCCGGACTGCTGCTTCACCATGTGCGGCATCGCATGCTTCACCGCGAGAAACGGCCCGATCAGGTTGATGCGCAAGACTTCCTGCCATTGCTCGACGGTCTGCTCGCCGAGCGGAACGAGTCCGCCGGAGACGCCGGCATTGGCCCAGATCACGTCGAGCCGGCCGTGCGTCTTCACCGCCTTGTCGATCACGGCCATGACGTCCTTTTCGGAGCCCGCATCCGCCATCATGGCTTCCGCGACACCGCCGGCCTTCTTCACCTCGTCGACCGTCTCCTTCACCGCCTCGCTGCGATCGACCGCGATCAGCTTGGCGCCTTCCCTGGTGAACAGCAGCGCGGCCGCGCGGCCGATGCCGCTGCCGGCACCGGTGATGATGACGGATTTGCCTTGCAGACGGCCCATGCGGTTTCTCCCTTTGGTTCGCGCGCGACGCTTGCCGCGCGACGGAATTTCAAACAAGATTTCAAACGGTAAAGTGTCTTGAGACACGTTCGCTACTGACGTACAGCGACATCAGACGGGATGGAAGGGTTTCGATGGCAGGTGCAGACAAGCCCAAAGTGGTCACGACACGCTGGTGGTGGGTCCGTCACGCGCCCGTGCGCAATGACGGTGGCAACATCTACGGTCAGTCCGATCTCGCCTGCGACACCAGCGATACCTACGTCTTCAATGCTGTTGCCAAGGTGCTGCCACGCAAGGCGGTCTGGTATTCGAGCAATCTGATGCGCACCCATCAGACCGCCGAAGCGATCTGGGCCGCCGGATTCCCGAGGCCTGCATCGATGAAATGGGAGGCGGACCTCGCCGAACAGAATCTCGGTCGCTGGCAGGGCATGAACCGCGCCGAGTTCATCGCCAGCCGTCCCGTCGGCTCGAGCTGGTTTGCCGACATCAACGAGCCTGCACCCGGCGGCGAAAGCTTCATGGACCTCTACAACCGCACCCGCCGCACCATCGAGCGGATCAACAATGAGGCCGCCGGGCAGGACGTGATCGCGGTCGCACATGGCGGCACCATCAAGGCGGCGCTGGGGCTGGCGCTCGACAATCAGCCGGAGCGAGGGCTCGCGTTCGATATCGACAATTGCTCGGTGACGCGGCTCGACTATTTCGCAAGCCCCGAACGCAATGTCTGGCGGCTGCCGATGGTGAACCAGCAGCCGTGGATCGCGGACGATGCGCATGCGGCGATGCATCAACCCGCGGGACCGGAAGTCAAGAAGCTCGCCTGAGCAATTGCCGGGTGGCGCGGACGCGGCGTAAGCTTCAAGCAATCAAAACGTACTCTGGGAGAGAAACATGACCTTGTTCGACATGAAGGGGAAAGTCGCCGTCATCACTGGTTCGACGCGCGGCATTGGGCTTGCGATCGCCGAGCGCATGGCCGAGCACGGCGCCAAGGTGGTGATCTCCTCGCGCAAGGCCGACGTTTGCGACCAGGTCGCCAAGAGCATCAACGACAAGTTCGGCAAGGGCACGGCGGTGGCGATCGCCGCCAATATCTCGTCGAAGGAAAACCTGCAAAACCTCATCGACGAGAGCAACCGCGCCTTCGGCAAGATCGACGTGCTGGTCTGCAACGCCGCGTCGAACCCGTATTACGGCCCGCTCGCCGGCATCTCCGACGATCAGTTCAGGAAGATTCTGGACAACAACATCGTCGCCAACAACTGGCTGATCTCGATGGTGGTGCCGCAGATGATCGAGCGCAAGGACGGCTCGATCATCATCGTCTCCTCGATCGGCGGCCTGAAAGGCTCGACCATCCTCGGTGCCTACGCGATCTCGAAAGCCGCAGACATGCAGCTCGCGCGCAATTTGGCCTGCGAATACGGCCCACACAACATCCGCGTGAACTGCATCGCGCCCGGCCTGATCAAGACCGATTTCGCGAAAGCATTGTGGGACAATCCAGAGAATTTGAAAGCCTCGACCGCGCGTTCGCCGCTGCTGCGCATCGGCGTCCCCGACGAGATCGCGGGCGCCGCGGTGTTCCTGGGCTCGAAGGCCGGCGACTTCATGACAGGCCAGACCATGGTGATCGACGGCGGCGCGACGATCAGTTGAGGCCCCAATAGGTGTCATCGCCCGCGAAGGCGGGCGATCCAGTACTCCGCGGCCTTCGTTGGAGAGCTCGCTCTCACCACATCCGCCCCGGAGTACTGGATGCCCCGGTCAAGCCGGGGCATGACAGCGAAAATGTGATGCAGCGCCGCGCATAGCGGCGCCGCTTCAATCCACCGCCGCGTACACCAGATCCCGCACCAGCGTCCGCGTAAAATCGCGCTGTCCCGGGCCCTGGCTCATGAATACGACGAACAGATCCTCCTTCGGATCGATCCAGAAGAACGTCCCCGCAATGCCGCTCCAGAAAAACTGGCCAACGCTGCCGGGGAAGGGCGCGATGCCGGCTTCGCGGCGCACCGCGAAGCCGAGGCCGAAACCATGGCCAGGCGACAGCAGCGTGCCATTGGTCTGCACATTCGGGCCGAGATGATCGGAGGCCATCAGCTCCAGCGTCTTGCGGCCGATGATCCTGTTGCCGTCGAGCGTGCCGCCATTGCGCAGCATCAGCGCGAAGCGAGCATAGTCCATGGTGGTGGAGACGAGGCCGCCGCCGCCGGACTCCATGATTGGCTGCTCGAGCATGTTGAACAGCGCGACCTTGTCGCCGGTCCAGGGATCGGCCGCGAACGGTTCGGCGAGCCTGTTGGCATTGGCCTCCGCTGTCGAGAAACCGGTCTCGGCCATCTGCAACGGCGCGAGAATGCGCTCGGTGAGGTACGTGCCGAGCGACTTGCCGCTGACGACCTCGATGATGCGCCCGAGGATGTCGGTCGAGCGACTGTAGTTGAACTCGTCGCCGGGATGGCAGACCAGCGGGAAGCTCGCCACCAGGGCGGCGTGCTCGGCATTGGTGATCTTGCGGCTACGCACCCGCGAGTCCTGATAGATCTTGTGCACGGGGCCGTCGCCCTGGTGCTCGTAGGTCAGGCCGGAGGTGTGGCGGAGCAGGTCCTGCACCGTCATCGGGCGCTTCGGCGGAACCAGTTCCAGCTTGCCGCCGCTGACCACGCAGACCTTCTGGTCGGCGAACTCCGGGATGAATTTCGCGACGGGGTCGGCAAGAATCAGGTGCCCATCTTCGACCAGCGTCATGATGCCGACCGACACGATCGGCTTGGTCATCGAGAAGATGCGAAAGATCGAATCTTGCGCCATCGGCGCCGCACCCGTCGGGCTCTGCCTGCCGAGCGCCTCGAACCAGCCGACCTGGCCGTGCCGTGCCGCCAGCACGGTGACGCCCGGAATGGTTCCCTTGTCGATCTCGCGCTTGAAGGCGTCCGACATGGCTTGGAGGCGAGGGCGCGACAGCCCGAGCGTCTCGGGGCGGGATTCCGGCAGAGGCGGGGTCTTCGGTGCGGTCGAGGGGCGAGGGGCGGCTCTCGCGGACGCATGGGCAGTCGCAGACGCTTGGGCAGTCATGGGCACTCCCGGTTGCTTATTATTGTTCGGAGCGGACTGTGGCCCAGAAGGCGCGGCACAAACAAGCGAAGCCAGCGCGCTTCACCCTTGCAATCCGGTCTTGCAATCCGGCCGCCCCCTGTGCTTCAAAGCGGCCTGATCCGGGCGGCAACGCAGGGTCCGTAGGAGTGTAGCTCAATTGGTAGAGCACCGGTCTCCAAAACCGGGGGTCGCAGGTTCGAGCCCTGCCACTCCTGCCAGCGAAATCAAACACTTAACTGGGACGCGGGCGATCAGCCATAGTCCGGATATTGCTGCCGGAGGGCGTGAAGCCTAGCCGCTGACCTGCCGTTGCCAGATCGCCTCAGCAAGGGCGATGTCGGCCACGGAATCTGCGCCGGACGCCAGCGGCGTCCTCTGTTCCACGATATCGGCGACGAATGCATCGGCCTGATGCCGAAACGCCCAACTCCTTCCGCGCGACAATCGCGTGCGTTGTCCTTGCTGATCGAGGATGACCTCCGCCTCCTGCTCGGCAAAAGGCGGAGGCAATTCGATGGTCAGCGCGCCCCGCTCGAACGCGATGCTCAGCCCCTCGCGCCAGACGCCTTCGGATCCATTGGCGAGTTGCAGCGCGCAGGCGACGCCGTCGAAGTCGAGTGTCACGGTCGCCGCGCCCGAGCTATCGATGGTGCTTTCCGCGACTGCCGGCGACGATCCGAGCATGTAACGCGCGAGGTTGATGATATGGCTGAACACGTTCAGAAAATTGTCGTAGCCGGGTCGCATCGCGCCCGGCATCCAATCGGGGCCGTCCTGCCAGAGCTCGAGCCCATCCGGCCGCACTTCGCCGGTCATGACGAAATTGTCCTGCGACCGGCCAGTGCTGCCGCCGAAGCACCAGCCTCGCGCGCCGACAATGCGTCCAAGCGACTGATCCGCTCGTAGGCGCGCCAACTCGGCCATCGCGCGCGCCACGCCGGCATCGTGACGCTTCATGTAGCCGATGCTGTAGACGAGGTTGTGCCGCCGCGCCGCCTCGGTCAGCGAAACGGCCTGAGCCGCGGTGTAGGCCATCGGCTTTTCCGACAGCACATGGCGGCCGCTGTTCAACGCATCCAGCACGATCGGGCCGGTGGCGCGGCGCTTCGTCACCACGACGACGGCCGACACCTCGCTATCCGCCAGCATTTCCCGGTGCGTGCGGTAGACCCGCGCGATGTCGAATTTTTGCGCCGCTGCGGCGGCGAGATCAGGCCGCAGATCTGCGATCGCGACAACGCGGCAGGCGGGGTTGGCGGCGAAATTGGCGAGGTGGCACATCTGGCCGACCATGCCCGTTCCGATGATGCCAATGCCTGGCCTCACTTGCTAGGACCCCTCGAAGCGTTTCCGGATGACGAGAAAATGCGCCGGCTGTCCCCAGGTGTTGATGAACGCCTGGTCGGACTGGGTGAGGGCCGTGACTGTGGACACGTCCCGTCGCCCGATCGCGACAAAGATGCGATGGAAGCTGTCGAGGGTCGCGACGATGGCGTCGATGTCGGACGCATCGTCGGCAAGGATGTCTGTGTCCGGTATCGTCTCGCGCAGTGACGCGAGGCTCGCGATCGCACGGGGCAGGCCGTCGCCGAAGGGATCGTCGATCATCGCATCGACATCGACAACCAATGTCTCGATCGAAGCCGAGATCGCCTCGACCGCTTCGGTCTTCCCGGCCAGATAGAGCTTCCGTCCGCCGAGAAAGCTCAGACGGCTGCGGCCGAGGTGGCGCGTCGCGCGCCGCAGCTTCTCGTCGTCGGAGAGGACCTTCTTGTGCCAGTAGACGTCCAGGCCGTCGCGATAGGCGGGCCACGCCGAATGGATATCGAATCCCTGCTCATGCGCCGCCGTGCACAAGGCTCCCGCCTCGAGGAAGTAGCGGTGCCGGACGAAAGGATTTTCGAGCACGTCCATCAGCCAGGATTCAAAGCTGCGCGTGTGCGGAATGCTGCTCCATTTTGCGTCGAACAGCAGCTTCGCCGTTTCGAGGCCGGGACGGCCCGTCAGTGCCTTGCCCGCCGCATGAATCGCCTTGAGCGCGAGCTCGAAGAAGCCGCCGTAGCGCTCGTAGTAGGAAACGACAACGTAACCGTCTGGATTGAGCAGCCGGTGAAAGATGCCGAGCCAATTTTCAGCCGGCTGGACCGTGTAGATGAATCCTTCGGCATCGATAATGTCGAAACGACGATCGCTGCGAAATCCTTCGACATCGAACGATACGAGTTCGCGGAGACGTTGGGCCTGGTTGAAATGGGCGAAGTAAGCCTGGATCTTCGCGTGCGCATGCCGGTTCGGCTCGGCGAGCGCCATGTTTGCGCCCCAGCCCGCAAACACCAGCGCGTTCTCGCCGGAATCAGGGCCGAATTCGAGCACGTCGGCGTCGCGGAACAACCGCGGCGGCAGCACCAGCTTGTCCGAAAACAACTCGCGCCGCAGGCCGGCATAGGCTTCGAGTTCGGCGGCGGATTTGAAATTCCCGAACGTCGGCAGGACGTCCTGACGTTCGTAATAGTTGAAGAGCTTGTCCTCAGCCATGCCGCGACCCTGCGGCCGCATCGAGGCGATCGAGCTCGCTCCAGATGTCGGAGGGCGCGAAGATCGAAACGATGTGGAGCGGACGCTTCACGTTTTCGCGCAGCCGGCTGCCGACCTTGTCTTCGTTCTCATGGTTCACGGCCAGAAGACAGACGAGCGGACCCGACTTGCCGGCGAGGTCCTCCGGCGGACGGATCGGAATCCCGGTGCCGGGCAGGAACAGACCCTGGCGCTCCTTCTGGTCGTCGACCGAGAGGTCGATGAGATCCGCGAGCCCATGGGCATTGGTGAAGGTGCAGGCGCGGCAGCCGGCGCCGTAGATGGCGATCTCGGCGCCGTTGGCGCGGGCCTTGGCGAGGGTCGGGCGAAGACGCGCGCCGTACTCCCTGGCGCGCCGACCGAATTTCTCGCCAACGCCGGACGGCGCCGGCGGGGCCGTCACGTCGCGCGTCGTATGTCGCGCTGCGATCGCGAGACTGCCGCCGCTGAAATTGTATTTCTTCACCGAGACCGCCTCGAAGCCGTGGCGCGCCAGCAGCGCCAGCAGCGTCGGCTCGGTGAAGTAGCTGACATGCTCCTCCCACAGGACCGAGAGATCACCCGCCGTCGAGCCGGGTGCGAAATCAGGCACGTCGATGAACAGCAGCCCGTCGTCGCGCAGCGCGATTTTCACGCAGTCGAAAAAGTTCTCGAAATCGACGATGTGCTCCAGCACCTGGCGCGAGACGACGAGGTCGAACTTGCCGGCCTCTGCGACCGCGTCGTGACACAGCGCCGGGCTGATCATGTCGGCATAGACCTTGATGCCACGCTCGCGGGCGATCTTGCCCGACACCGGGTTGGGCTCGACGCCCACCAAAATCTTCGCACCGCGTTCGCGCAACTTGTCCATGAACAGGCCGTCATTGCATCCGATCTCGAACACGGATTGGTGGGGCGAGAATCTGGCGATGGTATCGAGCTCGTCGACCTGGTGCGGCTCCGGCTTCCAGCTGCTGAAATTGTAGTTGAACTGCCGATACAGAATGTCGGGATCGATCGGCTTGACGATCTGGGGCAGGCCGCACTCGCCGCAGGCGAACACCTCGAACGGATACCGTTCCTCCTGTTCGTCGCGGCTGTGCCGAAGCCGATGCGCAATCGGCATCTGTCCGAGATCGATGACCGGGCGCAAATTGGTCGAATGACAGAGGCGGCAATGGTCAGTCATCGGTAGGAATCTCTGCTGGAATGGCTCGTGAAGTAGGGCGATGGGCCAGATGCTCCGTGGCGAGCGCACCGGTCCTAGTGACATAGTCCTGCGCTTCCGCGGCATCGCCGCCATCCGGCGCCCAGTCGGGAAATGCCGTGCGGGAGGGATCGAACGGACCGGCGGTAGTTTCGTGAAATACCAGCCACTCCGAGGTGATCAGGATCGAGTGAAACACCTGCTCGGGCATCCGGTAGTAGCAGAGCGCGCCCCGACCGTACGGCGCCATCTCGAGCACGTCGCGAATGCGGCCGTCGTCCTCGAAGATCACGACCTGCGCAGTGCCCTCGATCAGGTGAAACGATTCAGGTTTGCCAAAATGCTTATGAGGCCGCACATAGGCCTCGCAATGATGTACGATCAGCATCTCGTGCAGGCCGGACGAGGGATCGGGATGCGTGCATAGCCGGCTGCGCAGACGCGGATTGCCTGCGGCGATGCGCTTCAGCTCCGCGATCGTGGCATCGTCGGCCGTGACGATGGCGTCGTCCGAATAATACACTTCGGGATTTTGCGCCCGCAACGAGGTCGAGCGGCGCAGGCCCGTTGCTTCATTCGAAGAAGATGAACCCATGGTCGCCCCGATAGCCGCATTTGTCGTAGATCCAGGCCCAGGTTTCCGGACCGTGGAAACTCAGGCAGGTGAGCTGCCAGTAGAGCAGGTTCGCCTTCTCGCGCTCGTCGCGGAACGATTCCACCATCAGATATTTCGAGGCGCCGCGTCCAACGCGCTCGATCTCCGACACGGCCCGGAAGACGTCCTCGAGCGGAAGGTTGTGGAGCACGCCAAGCGACACCACGAGATCGAAGCTGTGATCGGGGTAGGGGAGCTCGACGGCGCTGCCGACCTTCAATTGCGGTCGCACCTCCTCCTTGGCGTTGGTGATGCCATAGTCGGAGATGTCGATGCCGGCGATGGTGAGGTCGGGGACGAGCTGCGTGAATTCGTAGAGCAAATAGCCCTTGCCGCAGCCGACATCGAGCACGCTCATCCCGGGCTTGATGCCGTAGCGGTCGATCAGAGTCTGGGCGAGCGGCCGCCATCGTCCGTCGTAGCGGTAACCGCCATAGCCATAGCGGCGGTCGCCGTCCCAGTAGTCGCGTCCCCATTGCCGCGCCACAGTGGCGGATTCCGCCTTGTCGTGCTCGACGACCCGCTGAACGTAGTTCCGCTTGGTCGATGCATGCATTGGCTGGAGCAGGTTGATCTCGGTCATGGTCCTCAACCGGTCCGCGGCATCGTCACAGGATGGTCGCGAATTTGTTGACGAGCAGGATGTCCTCGACGGCCTGGATGTTGTCGCGCGAGGACAGCGTGATCTCCTCGACGGCCGCGTGCAGATCGCAGCCCTCGCTCAGCACGCGGTCATAGATCTGCCGCCGCCTAGCCTCGTCGGGCGGCAGCATGAAGATGCTGTAGAGAATCAGACCGCGCAATCGCGGCAGCTCGTCGAGGATGTCCTCGAGCACCATGTAGCTGCCCGGCATCGTGTGCTCGGCGGCGCTGAGCAGATAATGCAGGTTCTTCCGCCGCGCATAGTCGCGGATCACGATGTTCTGGACGTGCTGGGGGGTGCGGCTGCCGTTGAGCGGCCGGGCGCCGATATAGCCGCGGTGGCCGGCTCGCTCAGCCATGGAAGCCTCCAGGCAGCTTGTACTGCATGCCGACGCGTGTCGCCGGACGCAGCAGGATCGGTTCAAAGAATTCGCCGAATCGCTTGTCCGCATAGGGCGACATGATGCTCTTGAAGCGGCAGTTCATGCTCCAGCGCGAGCCGGCTTCCTCGTTGATGCGATTGCCGTGCATCAGGGTCTGGTTGAACAGCATCACGTGACCGTAGGGAATCTCGATGAAGGTCGCGTGCGGCTTGATGGTCTGGTAGAGTTCCTCGGCGCTGCGCAGGCTGGCCATCCGGTCCTGCATGTCGCCGTTCAGGGATGGCGGCAGCAGATACATCGATTTGGTGCGGTGGACGTCGACCAGCGGCACCCACACCACGACCTCGAAGGGCGAGTCGCCCGACCAGACGTCGGAATGGGTGGCGAGGAGCGACGAATCGTCTCCGGGCAGCTGGATGCTGAGATTGACGCGGCGCTGCATGCAGAGCTCATTGCCGACGATGGTCTCGATCGTCGAGCGCGCCAGACGGAAATAGGTCGGCCGGAACCAGGGCTCGGCGTTGAGGCCGTTGAAGACGTGCAGCCGCAGACCGTTGAGATCATCGACGCTCACCCGCGTGTGGATGGTGTCGAGCATCGCATAGGGGTCGTTGCCGTGTGGCAGCTTCAGATAATCCGCCGCGAGCTCGGCGGCGCGCCGCTGGATCCGGTCGAGCCCGGTGCGATCGTCGGCCGGCGTGGTGACGAAGCCGTCGTCGATGAAGCGTTGCGCCAGCGCCTGCTCATCGGCCTCGAGGAAAGCCGTGTCCGTCATGCAAAATACTCCCGGGCAATCGCGCAAACATAGCTGATATCCGAGGCCGAGAGGAATTGGTTGATGGGGAGCGTGAGGATCTCATCCGCCTGCCGCTCGGTCACCGGGAACGCGCCGCGACCGTGACCCAGATGCGCCGCCGCCTCCTGGAGGTGGATTGGTACCGGATAGTGGATCGCGGTCTCGATGCCCTTGTCGGCAAGATATTTCTGCAAGACGTCGCGACGGTCGGTCTGCACGACGAAGGTGTGGAACGTGTTGAACTCGATGTTGCGGCAAACCGGGATGAACAGGGGAAGGCCGGCGAGCTCGGCGCGGTATTGCGCGGCGTTGCGGCGCCGGCGTTCGATGACAGAGGGCAGGTGACGCAAGCGAATGCGAAGCACCTCGGCCTGGACCGTGTCGAGGCGTGACACGATGCCCCATTCCTGAACGTCGCTGCGATTGATCAGACCGTGATTGCGCAGGCGGCGAATTCTCGCGGCAAGCTCGGCGTCGGCGGTGACGACGAAGCCGGCGTCGCCCGCGGCATTGAGGTTCTTCAGCGGGTGGGCGGAGAAGCAGCCGAACGTTCCGATGGTTCCGCTCATCCGCCCGTCATAGGTCGAGCCGACGGCCTGCGCGCTGTCCTCGATCAAGGCGAGAGCGTGCTTGGCCGCGATCGCCATCAGCGGGTTCATGTCCGCCATGCGCCCGGTCAGGTGCACCGGCATGATCGCCCTGGTGCGCGAAGTGACGGCGGCCTCGACTGCGGCGGGATCGATATTCTGATCCGGCAGCACGTCCGCAAACACAGGTGTGGCGCCGACGGCGATGATGGCCGCGGTCGATGCCACGAACGAATTCGGCGGAGTGATCACCTCGTCCCCGGGACCGATGTTGAGCGCCCTCAAGGACAGGATCAGCGCATCGGTGCCGGAATTCAGCGTCACCACATGCGGCGCGCCGAGATAGGTGGCGAGCTCCTCTTCGAGCTTCGCAACGGCCGCGCCGCCGATGAAGTCGCCGCGCCGGAACACGGCCTCGACTGCCTGCATGATCTCAACGCGCTCTTCCTCAAATTGCGCGGGAAGATTGACGTAACCGATGCGTCGGCGGCCGGTGTCAGCGTCCATTGCAGAACTTCCGAACGATCTCGATGACGCGGTCCTGCTGCGCCCGTGTCAGATGCTGGTCGACGGGGAAGCTGATGACTTCCCGGGCATGGCGGTCGGTGACCGGGAAGGTGCCCGGCGCGTAGCCGAGATGCTTGAGACCTTCCTGCTGGTACAACGGGATGGGATAGTGGATCTTCGCTTCAATGCCGTTGTCCAGACAGTATTTGTAGAGCTCGTCGCGACGCTCGGCGAACACCATGTAGAGATGGTAGACGTGCTTCACGTTGGGCCGGCGCGGCGGAATGCGCAGGCCGGGCAGGCCGGCAAGGCCCGAATCATAATAAGCCGCGTTCTCGATCCGACGTCGCGTAATCTCGCTGGTCTGGCCAATCAGCCAGTTGCCGACGACCGCCTGGAGGGAATCGAGCCGCGAATTGCAGCCGAGAATCGCGATCTCGTCGCGATTCTTCATGCCGTGGTTGCGGATCAGGCGAAGTCGCTCGTTCATCCCGTCGTCGTTGGTGACGACGACGCCGGCATCGCCCCAGACGTTGAGGTTCTTGAGCGGATGCAGCGAGAAGCCGGCCGCGATACCGTGGGTGCCCGACCGTTTTCCCGCGAACTCCGACAGGATGCCCTGGCAGGAATCCTCGACGACGGGGATGTTGTGACGCTGGGCGATCGCCATCAGCTTGCCCATGTCGGTGACCTCGCCGGTCAACTGAACCGGCATGATTGCCTTGGTCTTCTCGGTGATCGCGGCTTCGACGTAGTCGACGTTCATGCAGAAGGAGTCGTCGCAATCGACCAGCACCGGGCTCGCGCCGGTCTCCGCGATGGCGCCGACGGTGGCGATGAAGGTGTTGGCGGCCGTGATGACCTCGTCGCCATGGCCGATGCCGAGCGCCTTGAGCGGCAACTTGAGCGCATCGGTGCCCGATCCGACGCCGATGGCGTGACGCACGCCGATCAACTCGGCAAAGCGCCGTTCGAATTCCGCGACAGGCTTGCCCAGGGTGAAGTCACCGGTCGCCACCAGTCGGCCGATCTCGGCCAGGATCGGTGCCGGGTCGGAGAATTGCTCGAGCAGATAGGAATATCGAACGTCGTGCATGGGGCCCGTCAGGTGGAATGAAGTTGCGGAGAGGAGATGAGCGAGGCGGTGAGCGCGCGCTCGATCGAGGTCGCAATGGCGTCGGCGGAAAGTCCGTGCTTCTTCAGCAGCGAGTCCTGCGATCCGTAATTGTGCATGAACCGGTCCGGCAGCGACAACCGCAGGATCGCGGGCAGGCCAGAGCCGAGCGTGTCGATCAGCGTCTCCGCGACCGCGCTGCCGAGGCCGCCGGAGGGCACGTGCTCCTCCAGCGTCACCACGAGCCTGGTGCCCCGGATCGCTTGCAGCAGCGCCTCGGTGTCGAGCGGCTTGACCGTGTGCATATGCAGGATGCCGGCGCGAATGCCTTGCGCTGCCAGCAGGTCGGCCGCAGCAAGTGCGCGCTGGAGCATGATGCCAGTCGTGACCATGACGACGTCGCCGGGCGGCCGCATCAGGATGGCCTTGCCGATCTCGAAGCCGTGCTCGGCCTTTGAGACCACGGCGTCGCCGCCTTTGCCGAGCCGGATGTAGATCGGCCCCTTCCAGTCCAACGTCTGTTCCATCATGCGCGCAGCCTCGTCGGCGTCGCACGGGCAGACCACCGTCATGTTCGGCAGCGCCCGCATGATAGCGATGTCCTCGATCGCCTGGTGGGTGGGGCCGAGCGGGGCGTAGACGAGCCCGCCGCCATTGGCGATCAGCCGCACCGGCAGATTGTGCAGGCACAGATCGACGGCGACTTGCTCGTAGCAGCGGCGGGTCAGGAACGTGGCGATGGTGTTGACGTAGGGCACGAAGCCTTCCATCGCGAGACCGGCCGACATGCCGATGATGTGCGCTTCCGAAATGCCTTCGATCAGGTGCCGCTTGGGAAACTCCTTGCTCATCGCGCGCAAGGTGCCCGCGCCGGGATCGGAGCCGATGTAGAGCACACGCTCGTCGCGCGTGGCGAGCTTGTGGATCATGTTCATCGCGGTGTTGCGCATGAGGAGCCGATCAAAAATCGCCAACGGCGACGCGGATGGCGTCAAGCTCGCTGTCGGTCAACTTGTTCTTGTGATGCCAGTCGGCGTTCGATTCAGCGGCCGGCAGACCCTTGCCCTTGACGGTATGGCAGATGATCGCGGTGGGTTTTCCCGGGACGGGCGGGACCTGCTTCAGGACGGTGCGCAGGGCGCCGACGTCGTGGCCGTTGAGCTCCTGGACGGCAAAGCCGAAGCTGCGCCATTTGTCCGCGAGCGGCTCCAGCGGCAGGACGTAGTCGGTGGGCCCGTAGCTCTGCAGTTTGTTGTAGTCGATCAGCGCGACCAGATTGTCGAGCCCGTGTTTGGCCGCGCCCATGGCAGCTTCCCAAACCGATCCCTCGTTGATCTCGCCGTCGCCAAGCAGGACAAAGGTGCGGTAGGTGCGTTCGCGCATGCGCGCGGCGAGCGCCAGGCCGACACCGATCGACAGGCCGTGTCCGAGCGCACCAGTCGAGGCTTCGACGCCTGGTACCATTCCGTACTCGGGATGTCCGCCCAAAATGCTGTCGGGGCCGCAGAAACCGTCCAGCTCCGACAGCGGGAAGAAGCCGCGATCGCCCAACAGCGCATAGAGTGCCAGACACCCGTGCCCCTTGCTGAGGATCGCGCGGTCGCGGGCCGGATCGCGCGGGTTGTTCGGATCGATCCGCAGCACGTCGTCGTAGAGCACGCGGACCATCTCGATCAGCGACAATGCCGGACCGACATGTCCGCGTCCCGCTGAGCGGACAGAACCCAAGACCAGACGGCGCAGATAAAGGCTGCGCTCATCCAGCGTGCAGGTGAGGGCGGCTTCAGCGTGGGGTGAGATCTGGGTCACTTCGGTAAATCGGTTGGGCGAATCGTCTGATGAAGCCGGCGGGCTTTGTCGAGCTGACCGGCGAGGCGGATCCTAACATCGCCACCTTGCGCAGCCATTGCGCGCCGGGAGCGGCTGTCCGGCAAATAGGCGTTCAGGACAATCAGGCACCAGATTCCCTTGAACAGAGGATACAGTACGTCACGGCGGATCGCAAACGCGTCCTCGTTCGCCTCGAAGGCGCGCGACAGCCGTTCGATCAAGCGATTCGCGCTCGCTTCCGGCAGGTCGCTGCCGGGGTGAATGGCGGAGTCGGACACGAGTTTCACCGGATCGTCCCAGCCGAAATATTCGAAGTCGATGAATCGCAAGCGCCCGTCATCGGCGCGCAGTGCGTTGTGCAGTCCGAAGTCGGACGGACTCAGCGCGCGATGGGTGGGCGCGAGGTCCGCCGCTGGATCCCTGCCCAGTTCCGCGTAGCGCCGGCGGAGCTGCCGAATCGCGACGGCCGTGCTGGGAACTAGGCTGCCTTCGATAAACGCACGCAGGTCGGGATGATCATCCGAGGCCCGCCTCAGTGCGTCCAGGCGCTGCTCGTACTGGGTGATGGCCGCCTCGGGCGAGAAGATGCTGGCTGAGGCGTTGCGCAGATTCTGCGCGCCTTCGGCGTCGCGCAACTTCTGGAGCTCGATGAGGAAATCGGCGAGCTGATCGGCATCGTCGTCTTGAGGGCGCAGCACCGCCGCCTCGCCGTCGAACCATTGGTACAGCGCGCAGAACGCATGTGCATCCTTCGCGACTGGCTGCGGTGTCGACGTGATGCCATGGCGCGCCAGGAACGAGAGCGCATCATACTCCTGTCCCAGGCGATCGCGTCCGTCGGACGGGTAATGCTTGAGGGCGAGGGGCGGTCCGTTCGCCATCTCCAGCCGAAACACCCTGTTGTTGCCGCCGGATCGTGCCGGCTGGGCGGACGCAACACGCGCACCGGCCAGGCGGCTGCCGATCGCCATCGCATCCGGCGCGGTGATGTCGGTCTCGCTCATGCCGCAAACACCTCGCGGCGGATATCGGCCCATGTCGCGATTGGCTTGCAGTGTTCGGGGTGGGGCGGCTGCGACTGCGTGAACAGGATCGATCGCGTGGCCTTCGGAAAATGCGGTTGCTCGAAGACGTCGATGAGGTCATCGATGAAGACGTCGAGCTTCAGGCTCACGAGCCTCTCGACCTTGGCGGGCAGTGTGTCCTCGAAATAGACATCGTCGATAGCCAGCGCCGCATCCGCAGCGTCGACCAGGTTGGCTCTCCGCAGCCAACTGCGCGCGGCGTCACGCAGATCGGTGCGGTCGGGGTCCTGATGACCGAATCGGGTCTTGTGGCTGACGATGCAGACCTTCGAGCCGGCCTGCTTGCACGTCGCCAGGAATTCCCGCACTCCTGGATAGATTTCGGCGCCGCCAATTCCCTTGCCGTAGACGAAGCCTTGCAGTCCTTGCCAGGCGAGCTCGCCGCCCGCGCGGGACCGGAGATGATCCCGTAGGTCGGTCTTCAGCCCCTCCCAGCCTTCCGGCACCAGCCCATGCTGACGTGCGACGGTGGCAAAGACCTTGTCGTAGCAGATGATCGTGTTGTCGAAATCGATGCCGATCCGCACGCCGCTCACTTCAGGCTGATGTTCTGCATCATCTTGATGTTGAAGTACCGGGGGTCGTTGAGCGAGTTCGGCAGGCGACCGCCCTTGAAGGCGTTGACGAGGCCGGACACGGCCTGCTCGATCGTGTGGGTCGGCGCAAAGCCGAGCTCGCGGCGGATCTTCTCCGAAGAGACGTGGTAGGAGCGGAGATCGTCGGTCGGCTCGACGACGACGTCGACATTGCTGCCGACCACTGACTTAACGATGTCGGCGATCTTCATCAGCGAGTGGTTCTCGTAGCCGATATTGTAGGTCTTGCCGTCGATCTTCGCGTCATCCTGCTGGAGCAGGAACAGAT
Organism: Bradyrhizobium sp. WU425; assembly: GCF_021052305.1. NCBI lineage: Bacteria > Pseudomonadati > Pseudomonadota > Alphaproteobacteria > Hyphomicrobiales > Nitrobacteraceae > Bradyrhizobium > Bradyrhizobium sp. WU425. The sequence continues at coordinate 3,557,711 of NZ_CP088089.1, forward strand.
AGGCGGCTGACATGTCCTCGATGTGCAAATTAGGCCGGCGCTGCGTTCCACCGAACACGCGAATGCGGCCGGTGTTGACCGCGAGATTTGTCAGGATGTTGACGACGACGTCGAGCCGCTGCCGCGGTGCGTAGCCGCAGACGGTGGCGGGACGAACCGTGCAGGTGACGAAACCGGACGCGGCCTCGTCGGCAAGGTCGGTCTCGCACATCGCCTTGAACTTCGAGTAGTCCGTGAGCGGCTCGCAGGACAAGTCCTCGGTCACCTCGGCCTCGTCCTTGATGCCGTAGACGCTGGACGAGGAGGCGTAGATGAAGCGCTTGATGCCCGCCTTCTTGGCGGCGCGCACCATCGGCCGGAAGCAGTCGTAGTTGATGGATTTGCCGAGCCCCGGGTCCAGCTCGAACGACGGATCGTTGGAGATGCAGGCAAGGTGGATCACGGCGTTGTTGCCGCGCAGGGCCTCGTTGATCGCGGCTTCGTCACGGATGTCGCCCTTGATCAGGCGCAAATCGGGATTGTTGCGGACGGCATCGAACACGTCCTCGCCGTACATGAACAGGTCGAGCACGGTGACCTTATGGCCCGCAGCGAGCAATTGGGGAACCAGCACGCTACCGACATAGCCGGCACCCCCGGTGACCATCACATTCCATTTTTGACCAATCACTGTCGTTCTCCAGTATCTGCCGTCGCGCTACTTCAATAGCGCAGTGACGAACTTGACCAGCGGCACCTTTTCGACCGAGCTGCGGTGGCCGACGATCCCGACCTTGATCGCGCCGGCTGCGTTGCCGATGAAGGCGACGTCCTCGATATTGCCGCCGGCGGCAACCAGCGGCGCGGTGATCGTCAGGAAGGCGTCGCCCGCGCCGACAGTGTCCACGACGGTCTTGGTGAACGCGGGGACGCGCGTGACGCCGGTTTTCGACGAGAAGGGGTAACAGCCGAAGGAGCCGTGCGTGATGATCATGTTGTCGCAGTCGATCTTGCCGTGCAGGCCGGCCTCGATCACGGACGCGATGTCGCTGAACTTGTCGGTTGCAGCCAGACGCGCCTCCGGCGCATCGATGCAGATGTAGTCCGCCCGCGGATACCTCGTGATCAGGTTGTAGCCGTGATTGCCACTGTTGCTCTGGGCATTGACCGCAAGGAACTTGGAGTTGGCGATCAGGGTGTCGATCGTGCTCGACGCGATCATGCCGTGACCGAAATCGGTGGCGATGACTACGTCCGCGCCACGCACGCGCTCCGTCGTGATACGGTCGATCTCCTTCCGATCGGCCTCGTCGAGCGGCGTATCGTCCATGGTGTAGACTTCGAACAGCTTGTGCAGATATCCCAGCTCGACGTACCGCGATTTGCGGGTCGTCGGACGGCCCGGAAGGCGGATCGGCGTAAACGTGACATTCGGGCGGACATGCGCCCGAATGAACTCTTCGGGGTCGTCGTTGCCGCCCAGCGTCGTGACGACTTCCACCGATTTACAGAAGCTCGCGACATGGTTGGCCGCGGCGATGACGCCGCCGGCAAATTGCTCGCCGCTCTTGAACAGCGTGGCGACGATGTTTTCCTTCGATGCCTTTCCGAGCGCCGTGACGTACTGGTATTCGTCGATGATGGTGTCGCCGACCAGCACGACGTGCATGTCCTGCACCTTGTCGATGAGCTTCAGCAGGCGATCGGCGCCGCCACCTTCACGGACCTTTTGCAGGTAGTCGCGGAGTGGCGGATCGTAGATGTCGAAATACCGGTTCACCAGCGACGAGGAGCTGAAGGTCACGTCGCGCGTGAACACGATGCGTCCGCCGTGACGCTCGACGGCGTCGCGCTCGGTCCGGATCTTGCCGGTTACGTCGTCTTCGGGGTTTTCGTAGTCGGACCCCTTCACATAGATGTCCGGCCGCACCGTATCCAGGATCGGCTCGGCGCTGGAGGTGTGATTGATGCCGACCCAATCGACGTTCGCGAGCGAGGCCAGCATCTCGGCCCGCATGTTTTCGGGGAAGATCGGCCGACCCGGTCCCTTGTTGACGTAACGGTCGGCGGTGATCGTCACCATGACGACGTCGCCCTCGTTGCGCGCCGCCTGGATGTGCCTGATATGGCCGAGATGCACGAGGTCGAAGACTCCGTGGCAGAGTGCAACCTTCCGGCCCCGCGCTTGCGCGGACCGCGCGATCTCGCCCAGTTCCTCGATTGTCTTGATCTTTTCGTGCGTCGCCAGTTGGTCGTTCAACGCGGGATTGCCGGTCGGAATATTGCCCATGTGAATAACCCAAAGCGCCAGCCGGCCTCAGCCGGGCGGCCCGGAATTGATCGATTCGCGGCAACAATACCCGGCGAGCCTGTTCACTGGCTTGCCTTCTGCGGCGCGCCGGACGCCGCGTCGTTGTTGTCCCCGAGATATTTGAACCAGTCCTTCGTGGCGTCCGCGATCTTGTCCACCGTCCACAGGGGAGCGTCCTTGTACTGATCCATCGACTTCAGCATCGTCGCGACCCCATCCTCAAATTTTACCTTCGGCGTCCATTTCAGGATCCGCTTGATCTTGGTGATGTCGGCATAGGTGCAATCGGGCTCGCCGGGGCGCTTGGGAATGTGGACCTTGTCGCCGCCGAGAAGCTCGACCAGCCGGTTGACGCTGTAGGTGTTGTCTGAGCCGACGTTGAAAATCTCGTTCGAGACGTCGGAGCGCGCGGCGGTCACGAAAGCGTCGGCGACATCGCTGACGAAGGTGAAGTCGCGGGTCTGCTCGCCGTCGCCGACCACCGTGAAGGGCTTGCCGGCGAGCTTCTGCGCCATGAACACGCCGAACACGGCGCCGTAGGTGCCCGTGGTGCGGTGGCGGGGCCCGTACACGTTGAACAGGCGCAGCGCGACCGCGGGCAGCTTGTAGACCTGGCACCAGTGCATGACGCACTGCTCGCCGAGCTTCTTGGTGAGGGCATAGGGATACATCGGCCGGATCTCGGCGCTCTCCGGCGTCGGATAGACGTCGGGAATTCCGTAGCAGGACGACGACGCGGCATAAACGAAGCGGCTGACGCCCGCCTGCCGTGCAGCCTCGAGAACGTGGACCGTGCCATCGACATTGGCGCGGTGATACGGGATCGGGGACTCGATTGAGCGAACGATGTCGGCCAGCGCTGCGAGATGGAATACCCAGTCGATGCCGTCGAAATGCGGCTTGATCGATTCGAGTTCGGTGACGTCGGCCCGCACGATCTTCAGTCGATCAGAATCGACGCGCGAGGCCAGATTTTCGGGGCGTCCGATCACAAAATTATCGAGCGCGACGACCTCGTGGCCATCGTCGAGGAGGCGGTCGACGAGGTGACTGCCGATGAAGCCGGCGCCGCCAGTAACGATGCACTTCATAGGAACATCCGTGATGCGAATGCCCAGCGAAACAGGCCCGCCAATGTTGAGTGTAAGGTGGAAACCGAATCGGCTGCGGTCAACTTCGAAGGTAATATACCTTTGCAAATGCTGGTGATAGCCGGTATCAGGGCGTCATGTCGCCGTCGAGCTGCCAACCTATGCCTGTGGAGCACATCGATCCCGATCACAAGGCTTTCCTCGACGACTATGTGAGGCGCCTCCATCACGCGACGGCAATTGACGACGGGGTTTTCGCCAGGATTTCCGACACCCGCACGGCCTGGTTGCGTGCGCGCGAGCAGGGCGGCCGCGTCATCTTCATCGGCAATGGAGGTTCGGCCGGCATTGCTTCCCATCTCGCAATCGATCTGGCGAAGAACGCATCGGTGCCGGCACTCTGCTTCAGCGATGCCAGCATGATGTCGTGCCTTGCCAATGATTACGGCTTCGAGGACTGGCTTGCGCATGCTGTGAGGCTGAGCGCCCGCTCCGGCGATTGCCTAGTCGCGATCAGCTCGTCGGGACGCTCGAAGAACATTCTCAAGGCGGTCGCGCAGGCGCGGACGATGAAGCTCGATGTGATCACGCTGTCGGGCATGAACGCGGAGAATCCGCTGCGCAATCTCGGCGACGTCAATTATTACGTCGACAGCCGCAGCTACAATATTGTCGAGACCACGCATCAGTTCTGGATGATGGCCGCGATCGACCTCATCATCGGTCGCGCGGAATATCCGGCGTCCTGAGGCGGTGCCGTCGATCTGATCACCACGTGGTGAGATACCTCACCCGCTCGCATGTCTCCGTTTTACGGTCCTACGATGAAAAACTTGTTTTACGTCCGCCATACCTGCCGCCTCTGTCATTCGGACAAGCAAGAGCTTGTCGTCCCGATGGCAGGCATGCCCATCGGCACGCCGAACTTCCAGGTGCCGGATGCAAGCGTCGAGGATCCCGTCTTTCGGGCCGCGGTGCCGATGGCGCTGCACCTGTGCGCGGACTGCGGCCACCTGCAGATTCTCCACGTCGGCAATCCAGAGATCCAGTACCGCAACTACGTTTATACCACCTCGCTCTCGCTTGGCCTGCGGGAGCACTTCGCGGGCTATGCCAACGACGTCGTCAGCCGATTCGCCATCGCGCCGGGCTCGCTGGTCGTCGAGCTCGGCAGCAACGACGGATCGCTGCTCGGTTTCTTCAAAGAGCGCGGCATGCGGGTGCTGGGTGTCGATCCCGCCGTCGACATCGCACGGCGTGCGACGGAAGCGGGAATCGAAACCATCGGCGATTTCTTCACCGATGCCATCGGTCGCCGCATCCTGCAAAGCCACGGCGCGGCCAGCGTCGTGATCGCCAACAACATGATCGCCAATGTCGACAATCTCGATCCGCTGGTGATCGGGGTTCGCGACGTGCTTGCGCCGGACGGGCTGTTCGTTTTCGAAACGCAGTATGGCGTCGACGTCACCGAGAAGAACCTTCTCGACACCGTCTACCACGAGCATCTGTCGTATTTTAACATCAAGCCGCTGACGCGCTTCTTCGCGCGGCTTGGCATGGAAGTGATCGACGTCCAGCACATCGAGACCAAGGGCGGCTCGATCCGGGTGACGGTGCAGCGTGCCGGCGGCGCGAAGAAGCCGTCCGCGGAGGTGGCACGCTTCATTGCCGAGGAAGACCGGCTCGGCGTCGATCAGCCGGCCTACTATGTGCCCTATGCGAAGAGAATCGCCGCCATTCGCGACGAGTTGGTCGCGATGGCCGACGCCGCCCATGCGCGCGGCCAGCTCGTGGCCGGCTACGGCGTCTCGGTCGGGACCACGACGCTGCTGCCGCAGTTCGGCCTGGAGAACAAGATCGACTTCCTGGTGGACGACGACCCCAACAAGGGGAACGTGATGGCCGGCCCCGGGTACGACATCCCGATCCTGCCGCCCGCCGCCCTTTACGAGCGCAAGCCGGCGTTCGTCGTCGTCTTCGCCTGGCGCTATGTGGATCCGATCCGGGCCAAGCATGCCGGCTATTTCGCCGAGGGCGGAAAGTTCGTTGTGCCGCTGCCGGGTATTTCGACGATCGATCGGGCCGACTGACCTTGAGGGGGCGCCAAAGGGGCTGCAGGTGAGGGGGCCCCCGGCGGTGTCGTTCTCCGTGGAACCGGCTGAGGTGCTGGGGCGGCGCTTTGCAGGCGGCAGATAAGCCCTTGATCGGCCTGATCTCTAATCGGTCGCCCGCGGAGGTCGGTTTACTCGCGCGGGCCCTCTCTATCTTGACCTTTGGTCCCATCCGCAGTAGATACCGCGCACTCGCAGCCGGCCCGTTAGACGCGGATCTCCGGCGCGGCTTTGAAATCCCCGAACAATCGAGCCCGATTTCCGGCTCATCCTTCGACAGAGGGCTGGGCCAACGGCGGCTGTTCGGATCCCTGAAATTCATTCGCGTCTGTCGACGGACGTTGGACATCAAACGATGGCAGTCAGCCCGTTCAAGTTCTTGCAGGAAGTCCGCTCGGAGACCGCCAAGGTCACTTGGCCGACCCGCCGCGAGACCACGATCACCACCATCATGGTGTTCGTGATGGTCGCCGTGGCCTCGATCTTCTTCTTCGCCGCCGACCAGATCATCCGCGTCCTCATCACCTTCCTTCTGGGCATTCACTGATGGCAACAGCAACGGCTCAATTGTCTGACAAGCGCTGGTACATCGTCCACGCCTATTCGAACTTCGAGAAGAAGGTCGCCGAATCGATCCGCGAGCAGGCCAAGCAGCGCGGGCTTGAGGAGTTGTTCGAACTGGTGCTGGTTCCGACCGAGAAGGTCACGGAAGTGCGCCGCGGCCGCAAGATCGACGCCGAGCGCAAGTTCTTCCCGGGCTACGTGCTGGTGAAGATGAAGCTGACCGACGAGGCGTTTCATCTGATCAAGAACACGCCGAAGGTGACCGGCTTCCTCGGCGCGGAAAACAAGCCGATGCCGATCTCGGAAGCCGAGGCCATGCGCATCCTGCACCAGGTGCAAGAGGGCGTGGAGCGGCCGAAGGCGTCGGTGTCGTTCGAAATCGGCGAGAACGTGCGCGTGGCCGACGGCCCGTTTGCCTCGTTCTCGGGTGTGGTCGAGGAAATCGACGAGGCGCGCTCGCGCGTGAAGGTCGCGGTGTCGATCTTCGGCCGCGCCACGCCGGTCGAACTGGAATTCGGTCAGGTCGAGAAGGTCTGATCGGGTAGGCGTGAGGCTTCGGTCTCGCGCAGCAAGAGGCCGTGGGAGGGAGAGGGCGGTTGCCAGCCGTATCCGACCCAGACCACGAACCTGAAACCGCCGGCCCAGGCCGGCCCAACAGGAGTGATACATGGCAAAGAAAGTGACCGGATACCTGAAGCTTCAGGTCCCGGCCGGTGCGGCGAATCCTTCGCCCCCGATCGGTCCCGCGCTCGGTCAGCGCGGTCTCAACATCATGGAGTTCTGCAAGGCGTTCAACGCCCAGACCCAGAAGGAAGAGAAAAACACCCCGATTCCCGTCGTGATTACGATCTACGCCGATCGTTCCTTCACGTTCGAGATGAAGACGCCGCCGATGTCCTTCTTCCTCAAGCAGGCTGCCAAGATCCAGTCCGGCTCCAAGGCGCCGGGCCGTGACAAGGCGGGTGCGGTGACCAAAGCGCAGGTGCGCGAGATCGCCGAGAAGAAGATGAAGGATCTCAATTGCGATTCCATCGAAGCGGCCATGAAGATGGTCGAGGGCTCTGCCCGCTCGATGGGTCTGGAAGTGGCAGGGTAAGCGGTCATGGCAATCGGAAAACGTTTGAACAAAGCCCGCGAAGGTATTGATCGCGAAAAGCTTTACCCGCTCGCAGACGCCATCAAGATGGTCAAGGAACGCGCGAAAGCGAAGTTCGACGAGACCATCGAGGTCGCGATCAATCTCGGCGTCGATCCGCGTCACGCCGACCAGATGGTCCGCGGCGTTGTGACCCTGCCGAACGGCACCGGCCGTACGCTCCGCGTCGGCGTGTTCGCCCGCGGCGCCAAGGCCGACGAGGCCAAGGCTGCCGGAGCCGACGTCGTCGGCGCCGAGGACCTGGTCGAGAAGGTGCAGAACGGCACGATCGATTTCGATCGTTGTATTGCAACCCCCGACATGATGCCGCTGGTCGGCCGCCTTGGTAAGGTGCTCGGCCCGCGCGGCCTGATGCCGAACCCGAAGATCGGCACCGTGACCATGGACGTCACCGGCGCCGTGAAGGGCGCCAAGGGCGGCTCGGTCGAGTTCCGCGTCGAGAAGGCCGGCATCTTGCAGGCGGGCGTCGGCAAGGCCTCGTTCACCGAGGAAAAACTGGTCGAAAACATCAAGGCCTTGGCTGACGCTGTCTCCAAGGCCAAGCCGGCCGGTTCCAAGGGCACCTACATCCAGCGCGTTGCGGTGTCCTCGTCGATGGGCCCCGGCGTGAAGGTCGAGCCGGGCACCATTCTCGGCTAAGGTTTGCAAATGACATGAGGCGAGGGGCGGAATTGGGCAACCGATTCCGCCCCTCGTCGTTTGTGACGGCGTTCACCGGAAACAAGAACAATGACTGACAAGGTCCTGATCTACTCGCGCTTTCCCAAGACGATGATGGCGCGCTTCGCCGAGCGGTTCGAGCTGCTCGACACCGGCGGCAAGCCGGCGCGGGAGATGTTTTCGGCCGACGCGCTCGGCGATATCCGTGCAGTGCTCACCGCCGGCGGCACGCCGCTGGGCGCGGAGGCGATGGACCTGTTTCCCAAGCTCGGTACCATCGTCTGCTACGGCACCGGCTATGACGGTGTTGACCTGAAGGCCGCTGCTGCCCGCAATATTGCGGTCGGACATAGCCCGGGTGCCAATGCGGCCTCCGTCGCCGACATCGCGATGACCCTGATGCTCGCGGCGACGCGGCGAATCCTGGTGGCCGACCAGTACGTCCGAAGCGGCGATTGGGCCGCGTCAAAGCCCTCGCCGATGATGCGCCCGCAGGCCGGGATGCCGGGCCGCCGCATCGGCGTCTACGGCATGGGCGAGATCGGCCGCAAGATCGCAGCGCGCTGCGCGTCCTTCGAGAGCGAGATCGGCTATTTCAGCCGCAGCAGGTACGATCTGCCCTATCAATATTTCCCGACCTTGGAGGCGCTGACCGACTGGTGCAGCGTGCTGATGATCGCGGTCCGGGCAGGAGCCGAGACCCAGCATGCCGTCAGCGCCGATATCCTCAGGCGCCTCGGGGCGGACGGCTATGTCGTCAACATCTCCCGCGGCTCGGTGATCGATGAGAAAGCCCTGGTGCTGGCGCTTACCGAGAAGACCATCGCCGGAGCCGGTCTCGATGTCTATGACAAGGAACCGCACGCTCCTGACGCGCTGACGGCACTGCCCAACGTCGTGTTCTCCCCCCATATTGGCGGCCACACCCTGGAATCGCACGTCGCCATGCAGAACTGCGTGCTGGCGAACCTGACCGCGTTTTTCGAGGGCAAGAAGTTGCCTTACGCGGTCAAATGAGCGGAAACCGGCCCTTTTCGGCCATGGTTAAGCGCGAGCGGCAACGGATTGGAACTGGTGTGAATTTTGCTCTTGGCAAGCAGGCCCCGAGCGGTTAAAGAACCGCTTCCGGACGTGCCGGCCTCGGCTGGCGCGTCCGTGCACGCATTCCGAAAACAAGCGATGGAGATCATTCCTTTTCAGGGCGTCCGTGAGGATTTGCTGGAAAGGGAGGGAAAACCGTCGGGTGTGGGGTGCGGGCAGAGGTCGGGCGGTTCGCCGGCTGACCTTGTCCTGTCCAAGACTGCAGGCGCCCGCGGGGAATTCCGATTTCTCAACGGCTTAATCGCATGGCCTGCATAGACGGGTGAAGACCGGATTTCACTTCGTGGCCACCTTAGGGTCGGTTGCGGAATGGGTTTGGTTCGGACCTCGACACGCCGTGGGCTCTAATGGGCTCTCGGAGGGCAGGCTTTGAATTGTCGTCTTGCCCGGCGTGTCCGATGGGTTTGGCCCTGAGGTTCAGGTTTGGGCGGGACGATGGGTGCAACCCGGCGGTCCCGCTTTCGCGATGACCGCCAACCGGAAAGAGCTTGCTGTGGAACGAGCGGCAAAAAAGGAAGCGGTCGAACAGCTCAATGGGGTCTTCAAGACCACGAGCGTCGCGGTCGTTGCCCAATATTCCGGCCTGACCGTTGCCCAGATGCAGAAGCTGCGCTCGCAGATGAAGCAGGCTGGCGCCTCGGTGAAGGTCTCGAAGAACCGTCTCGCCAAAATTGCTCTTGAAGGCACTGACGTCGTTGCCATCGGCCCCATGCTGAAGGGACCGACCGTGATCGCCACTTCGGACGATCCGGTAGCGGCGCCAAAGGTCGCCGTCGAATTCGCCAAGGCGAACGAAAAGTTCGTCATCATTGGTGGCTCGATGGGAACGACCGTCCTGAATGTCGACGGCGTGAAGGCTCTTGCCTCGCTGCCGTCGCTTGACGAACTGCGCGCCAAGATCGTCGGCCTGCTTGTGGCCCCGGCGACCAAGATCGCTCAGCTCGCCAACGCGCCCGCGGGCAAGCTCGCGCGCGTCATCCAGGCTTATGCCTCAAAGGGCGAAGCGGCCTGACGCCCTTCGCAAAACTCAAACCCGAACCAGACTTACATTCAAGGAAACTGAACAATGGCTGACCTGCAGAAGATCGTCGACGACCTCTCGAGCCTCACCGTGCTCGAAGCTGCCGAACTCGCGAAGCTCCTCGAAGAGAAGTGGGGCGTTTCGGCTGCCGCGGCTGTCGCCGTGGCTGGCCCGGCTGGTGGTGGCGCCGCCGCCGCTCCGGCCGAAGAGAAGACCGAGTTCACGGTCGTTCTTGCCGCCGCCGGCGACAAGAAGATCGAGGTCATCAAGGAAGTCCGCGCCATCACCGGCCTGGGCCTGAAGGAAGCAAAGGACCTCGTCGAGGGCGCGCCGAAGCCTGTCAAGGAAGGCGTGAACAAGGACGAAGCCGAGAAGCTCAAGGCCCAGCTCGAGAAGGCTGGCGCGAAGGTCGAGCTCAAGTAAGCAGCGCTTACTGGCACGAGATCCCGGTCAGCATCATCGCAACCGGGATCTCGGTCCGCTCTCCGAAACGGCGGGCCAGATGCAAAAGGCGTGCGACGGAACGACCCGACGCAGGCCGAACACGAAAAAGTGTGGGGATTTGAGGGTTTGTCCCTCGAATCTGCACTAATGTCGCCCCATATCGGGTCGGCAGCACGAAAGCGCGGTGGGCAGGGATGCCGCATTCCCTGTAAGCCGTTGGGAGAGCAAGCTATTTCGGGCTTTTGCAGTCCGTGAAGAGGTTGGTTGTGACGGGCGGGCGCGCTCCTGCGCCCCGCGCGTCGTTTTGCGTTTTGAAGGTCTGAAGAACAGATTCAGGACATTCCTGCCTGAAACTGAGTCTCCGGCCCCCAAGACGGGTTCGAAAAATTCAACCCGGGGAGCGGCGGTCGCCGCGTTCCGGAGGGCGCGCCCAAATCGGGCGACGAAAATGAGAGGCCACGATGGCGCAGCAGACATTCACCGGTCGCAAACGCGTTCGCAAGTTCTTCGGACACATCAAGGAAGTCGCCGAGATGCCGAACCTCATCGAGGTTCAGAAGGCGTCCTATGACCAGTTCCTGATGGTCGACGAGCCCCAGGGCGGTCGATCGGACGAGGGCTTGCAGGCGGTGTTCCGCTCGGTGTTCCCGATCTCCGACTTCTCGGGCACCTCGATGCTGGAATTCGTCCGCTACGAGTTCGAGCCGCCGAAATACGACGTCGACGAGTGCCGCCAGCGCGGCATGACCTTCGCGGCCCCCCTCAAGGTGACGCTACGCCTCATCGTGTTCGATATCGACGAGGAAACCGGCGCGAAGTCGGTCAAGGACATCAAGGAGCAGGACGTCTACATGGGCGACATCCCGCTCATGACGATGAACGGCACCTTCATCGTCAACGGCACCGAGCGCGTCATCGTCTCGCAGATGCACCGTTCGCCGGGCGTGTTCTTCGACCACGACAAGGGCAAGACCCATTCGTCGGGCAAGCTGCTGTTCGCCGCTCGCGTGATCCCATATCGCGGCTCCTGGCTCGACATCGAGTTCGACGCCAAGGACATCGTCTATGCGCGTATCGACCGTCGCCGCAAGCTTCCGGTGACGTCGCTGATGTTCGCGCTTGGTCTCGACGGCGAGGCGATCCTCAGCACCTTCTACAAGAAGATCCAGTACAAGCGGATCAAGGAAGGCTGGCGCGTTCCGTTCGACGCCAATCGTTTCCGCGGCTACTCGACCATCAACGACCTGATCGACGCCGATACCGGCAAGGTCGTGCTCGAAGCCGGCAAGAAGCTCACCGTGCGCGGTGCGCGTCAGATGCAGGAGAAGGGGCTGAAGGCGCTGCGCCTCTCGGATGCTGAGCTCGTCGGCAACTACATCGCCGAGGACCTCGTCAATCCCAAGACCGGCGAGATCCACGCGGAAGCCGGTGAAGAGATCACCGACAAGTCGATCAAGGTTCTCAACGAGCACGGCTACAAGGAGCTGCCGCTGCTCGACATCGACCACGTCAATGTCGGCGCCTACATCCGCAACACCCTCGCGGCCGACAAGAACATGACGCGCGAGGACGCGCTGTTCGACATCTACCGCGTGATGCGTCCCGGCGAGCCGCCGACGCTAGATTCGGCGCAGGCAATGTTCCAGTCACTGTTCTTCGACGCCGAGCGCTACGACCTCTCGGCGGTCGGTCGCGTCAAGATGAACATGCGCCTCGACCTCGATGCGCCCGACACCCAACGCACGCTCCGCAAGGAAGACATCCTCTCCGTCATCAAGACGCTGGTGGATTTGCGCGACGGCAAGGGCGAGATCGACGACATCGACCATCTCGGCAACCGCCGTGTGCGTTCGGTCGGCGAGCTCATGGAGAACCAGTACCGCATCGGCTTGCTCCGCATGGAGCGCGCGATCAAGGAGCGCATGTCTTCGGTCGACATCGACACGGTCATGCCGCAGGACCTGATCAACGCCAAGCCGGCGGCCGCCGCCGTGCGCGAGTTCTTCGGCTCCTCGCAGCTCTCGCAGTTCATGGACCAGACCAACCCGCTGTCGGAGATCACCCACAAGCGCCGCCTGTCGGCACTTGGACCGGGCGGTCTGACCCGCGAGCGCGCCGGCTTCGAGGTCCGCGACGTGCATCCGACGCATTACGGCCGCATCTGCCCGATCGAGACGCCGGAAGGTCCGAACATCGGCCTGATCAACTCGCTCGCGACCTTCGCGCGCGTGAACAAGTACGGCTTCGTCGAGACGCCTTACCGCAAGGTCAAGGACGGCCGCGTCACCGACGAGGTCGTGTACCTCTCGGCGATGGAAGAGGGCCGCTACACGGTCGCGCAGGCCAACGTGCCGCTCGATCCGAAGGGCCGCTTCACCGAAGATCTCGTGGTCTGCCGTCACGCCGGCGAAGTCTTGCCGGTCACCCCGGACAAGGTCGACTACATGGACGTGTCGCCGAAGCAGCTCGTTTCGGTCGCGGCCGCGCTGATCCCGTTCCTCGAGAACGACGACGCCAACCGCGCGCTGATGGGCTCGAACATGCAGCGCCAGGCGGTGCCGCTGGTTCGCGCCGAAGCGCCGTTCGTCGGCACCGGCATGGAAGGCGTGGTTGCGCGTGACTCGGGTGCTGCGATCGCGGCGCGCCGTTCGGGCGTGATCGACCAGATCGACGCCACCCGCGTCGTGATCCGCGCCACGGAAGATCTCGATCCGACCAAGTCGGGCGTCGATATCTACCGGCTGATGAAGTACCAGCGCTCCAACCAGTCGACCTGCATCAACCAGCGTCCGCTGGTGAAGGTCGGCGACATTGTCAAGAAGGGCGACATCATCGCCGACGGTCCGTCGACCGATCTCGGCGAGCTCGCGCTCGGCCGGAACGTGCTCGTCGCGTTCATGCCGTGGAACGGCTACAACTTCGAAGACTCGATCCTGCTCTCCGAGCGGATCGTGAAGGAAGACGTGTTTACCTCAATTCATATCGAAGAATTCGAGGTAATGGCCCGCGACACCAAGCTCGGACCCGAGGAAATCACCCGCGACATTCCGAACGTCTCGGAAGAAGCGCTGAAGAACCTCGACGAAGCCGGCATCGTGTACATCGGCGCGGAAGTACGCGCCGGTGACATCCTGGTCGGCAAGATCACGCCGAAGGGCGAAAGCCCGATGACGCCGGAAGAAAAGCTCCTGCGCGCCATCTTCGGCGAGAAGGCTTCCGACGTCCGCGACACCTCGCTGCGCGTTCCTCCGGGCGTGCAGGGCACCATCGTCGAAGTGCGCGTGTTCAACCGGCACGGCGTCGACAAGGACGAGCGTGCGCTGGCGATCGAGCGGGAAGAGATCGAGCGTCTGGCCAAGGACCGCGACGACGAGCAGGCGATCCTGGACCGCAACGTCTACAACCGTCTTGCCGAGCTGCTCGAAGGACGGCAGGGCATCGCCGGTCCGAAGGGCTTCAAGAAGGACACCAAGATCACCCGTGCGGTGCTCGAGGAGTACCCGAAGTCGCAGTGGTGGCTGTTCGCTTCGCCGAACGACAAGCTGATGGCCGAGATCGAGGCCATGCGGAAGCAGTACGACGAGTCGAAGAAGGGGCTGGAACAGCGCTTCCTCGACAAGGTCGAAAAGCTTCAGCGCGGTGACGAATTGCCGCCCGGCGTGATGAAGATGGTCAAGGTCTTCGTCGCGGTGAAGCGCAAGATCCAGCCCGGCGACAAGATGGCCGGCCGCCACGGCAACAAGGGCGTGGTGTCGAAGATCGTGCCGATCGAGGACATGCCGTTCCTCGAAGACGGTACGCATGCCGACATCGTGCTCAATCCGCTCGGCGTGCCATCGCGCATGAACGTCGGACAGATCCTCGAGACCCATCTCGGCTGGGCCTGTGCCGGCCTCGGCAAGCGTATCGGCCAGACGGTCGATGCCTATTTGTCGAAGCAGGACATCCGGCCGCTGAAGGAAACCTTGAAGAAGGTCTACGGCGAGGACGAGACGATCAAGTCGCTCAACGACAACGAGTTGATCGAGCTCGGCCACAATCTGAGCCGCGGCGTTCCGATCGCGACGCCGGTGTTCGACGGCGCCAAGGAAGCCGACATCGAGGAGATGCTGAAGCTTGCCGGTCTGGACGCTTCGGGCCAGTCGACCGTCTATGACGGCCGCACCGGCGACGCCTTCGACCGCAAGGTGACGGTGGGCTACATCTACATGCTCAAGCTGCACCATCTCGTCGACGACAAGATCCACGCGCGTTCGATCGGTCCGTACTCGCTCGTTACCCAGCAGCCGCTGGGCGGCAAGGCGCAGTTCGGCGGTCAGCGCTTCGGCGAAATGGAAGTGTGGGCGCTCGAGGCTTACGGCGCGGCGTACACGCTCCAGGAGATGCTGACCGTGAAGTCGGACGACGTCGCCGGCCGTACCAAGGTGTACGAGGCGATCGTGCGTGGCGACGACACCTTCGAGGCCGGTATTCCGGAATCGTTCAACGTGCTGGTCAAGGAAATGCGCTCGCTCGGCCTCAACGTCGACTTGCACAATTCCAAGGTCGGACCGGGGACGGCGGAAGCGGCCGAGTAATACGACCCTCATGCCCGGCCTGAATGGCCGGGCATCGGCGCCCAGTCCTCGAATCGAGGGCAGGGCGCCCCGCATAGTGATTTTCGAATTTGCTGCCGGAGGCGACCGGCACGCGAGGAGAAGACGATGAACCAAGAAATTATGAATCTCTTTAATCCGACGACGCCGGCTCAGGTCTTCGACCAGATCCGGATCTCGATCGCGAGCCCCGAGAAGATTCTGTCCTGGTCGTACGGCGAGATCAAGAAGCCGGAAACCATCAACTACCGTACCTTCAAGCCCGAGCGCGATGGCCTGTTCTGCGCCCGCATCTTCGGGCCGATCAAGGACTACGAGTGCTTGTGCGGCAAGTACAAGCGCATGAAGTACAAGGGCATCATCTGCGAGAAGTGCTCGGTCGAGGTCACGCTGTCGCGCGTCCGGCGCGAGCGCATGGGCCATATCGAGCTCGCAGCCCCCGTCGCCCACATCTGGTTCCTGAAGTCGCTGCCTTCGCGCATCGGCCTCCTGCTCGACATGACGCTGAAGGATCTCGAGCGGATCCTCTACTTCGAATATTACGTTGTGCTCGAGCCGGGCCTCACCGCGCTGAAGGACCGTCAGCTCTTGTCGGAAGACGAGTATCTGAAGGCGCAGGACGAATACGGCCAGGATTCCTTCACCGCCATGATCGGCGCGGAAGCGATCCGCGAGCTGCTCAAGGGCATGGATCTCGAGAAGCTCGAGCTGACCTTGCGCGCGGAGATGCAGGAGACCGACTCCGACATCAAGCACAAGAAGCTCGCCAAGCGCCTGAAGATCGTGGAAGCGTTCCGCCACTCCGGCAACAAGCCGGAATGGATGATCATGACCGTGGTCCCGGTGATTCCGCCGGACCTGCGTCCGCTGGTGCCGCTGGACGGCGGCCGCTTCGCGACCTCGGACCTCAACGACCTCTACCGCCGCGTCATCAACCGCAACAACCGCCTGAAGCGGCTGATGGAGCTGCGCGCGCCGGACATCATCATCCGCAACGAGAAGCGCATGCTTCAGGAGGCCGTCGACGCGCTGTTCGACAACGGCCGCCGCGGCCGCGTCATCACCGGTGCCAACAAGCGTCCGCTGAAGTCGCTCGCCGACATGCTCAAGGGCAAGCAGGGCCGGTTCCGTCAGAACCTGCTCGGCAAGCGCGTCGACTATTCGGGCCGTTCGGTGATCGTGGTCGGTCCCGAGCTGCGCCTGCATCAGTGCGGTCTGCCGAAGAAGATGGCCCTCGAACTGTTCAAGCCGTTCATCTACTCGCGGCTTGACGCCAAGGGCCTGTCAACCACCGTGAAGCAGGCCAAGAAGCTGGTCGAGAAGGAGCGGCCCGAGGTCTGGGACATCCTGGACGAGGTCATCCGCGAGCATCCCGTGCTGCTCAACCGCGCACCGACGCTGCATCGCCTCGGCATCCAGGCGTTCGAGCCCGTGCTGATCGAGGGCAAGGCGATCCAGCTCCACCCGCTGGTCTGCGCCGCGTTCAACGCCGACTTCGACGGCGACCAGATGGCCGTGCACGTTCCGCTGTCGCTGGAAGCGCAGCTGGAAGCGCGCGTCCTGATGATGTCGACCAACAACATCCTGCATCCGGCGAACGGCCAGCCGATCATCGTGCCGTCGCAGGACATCGTGCTCGGTCTCTACTACGTCTCCATCATGCGCGAAGGCCTGCCCGGCGAGGGCAAGATCTTCGGCGAGATGGCGGAGCTCGAGCACGCGTTGCACGCGAAGGTCATCCACCTCCACACCAAGATCAAGTACCGGTGGGAAGGCATCGACGAGACCGGCAAGATCTCCAGGCGCTGGATCGAGACCACCGCCGGCCGCGTCATGCTGGGCAATTTGCTGCCGAAGAACCCGCGCGTTCCGTACGAGATCATCAACAAGCTGATGACCAAGCGCGAGATCTCCGGCGTCATCGACCAGGTCTACCGCCACTGCGGCCAGAAGGAGACGGTGATCTTCTGCGACCGCATCATGGCGCTCGGCTTCTACAACGCCTTCAAGGCCGGCATCTCGTTCGGCAAGGACGACATGGTCGTGCCGCACTCCAAGTGGAAGATCGTCGACGCTACCCGTACGCTGGCGAAGGATTTCGAGCAGCAGTACAACGACGGTCTGATTACCCATGGCGAGAAGTACAACAAGGTCGTCGACGCCTGGTCGAAGGCCACGGAAGAAATCGCCAAGGCGATGATGAAGGAGATCTCCTCGACCAAGAAGACGGCGAGTGGGGCGGATGCCGACATCAACTCGATCTACATGATGGCTCACTCCGGTGCCCGCGGTTCGCCGGCCCAGATGCGCCAGCTCGCCGGCATGCGCGGCCTGATGGCCAAGCCGTCGGGCGAGATCATCGAGACGCCGATCATCTCGAACTTCAAGGAAGGCCTCTCGGTGCTCGAGTACTTCAACTCGACCCACGGCGCCCGCAAGGGCCTCGCGGACACCGCGTTGAAGACCGCGAACTCCGGCTATCTGACCCGTCGTCTCGTCGACGTCGCGCAGGATTGCATCATCACGCAGGACGATTGCGGCACCAAGCTCGGCATCAAGATGCGCGCCATCGTCGATGCCGGCACCGTGGTCGCTTCGCTCGGCTCGCGCATCCTCGGACGCACGGCCTGCGAAGACGTGCGTGACAGCACGGGCAAGGTGATCTTCAAGCGCGGTACGCTGATGGAAGAGAGCCATCTGGATGCCATCCATCAGGGCGGCGTCCAAGAGGTAAAGATCCGCTCGGCGCTGACCTGCGAGCTCGTCAACGGCATCTGCGGCAAGTGCTACGGCCGCGATCTCGCTCGCGGCACGCCGGTCAACCACGGCGAAGCGGTCGGGGTCATCGCGGCCCAGTCGATCGGCGAGCCGGGCACCCAGCTCACCATGCGCACCTTCCACATCGGCGGTGCGGCGCAGCTGAACGAGCAATCTTTCGTTGAATCCAACTTCGACGGCAAGATCGTGATCAGGAACAAGGCCATCGCCCGCAATAGCGAAGGCCACCTGGTCGCGATGGTTCGCAACATGGTGATCGCGATCGTCGATGCCGACGGCACCGAGCGTGCGACGCACCGTATTCAGTACGGTTCGCGCCTGCACGTCGACGAGGGCGACATGGTCAAGCGTGGCCAGCGTATCGTGGAATGGGATCCCTACACCCGTCCGCTCCTCACCGAGGTCGAAGGTACTATCGGCTTCGAGGATCTGGTCGAGGGACAGTCGATCTCGGAAACGCTCGACGAGGCCACCGGTATTGCCAAGCGCGTGGTCATCGACTGGCGCTCGATGCGCGGCGGCGGGGACCTGCGTCCCGCCATCGTGATCAAGGGCAAGGACGGCAAGGTGCTCAAGCTCGCCCGTGGCGGCGATGCCCGCTACATGCTGTCGGTCGATGCCATTCTGTCGGTCGATGTCGGCGCCAAGGTCCAGGCGGGCGACATTCTCGCCCGTGTCTCGACCGAAAGCGCCAAGACGCGCGACATCACCGGCGGTCTGCCGCGGGTGGCGGAACTGTTCGAGGCTCGGCGTCCGAAGGATGCGGCGATCATCGCCGAAATCGCGGGCACCATCCGGTTTGGGCGCGACTATAAGAACAAGCGTCGCATCTCGATCGAGCCGATGGACAAGACCGAAGAGGCGCGCGAGTACCTGATCCCGAAGGGCAAGCACATCCACCTTCAGGATGGCGACGTCGTCGAAAAGGGCGACTTCATCGTGGAAGGCAATCCGGCGCCGCACGACATTTTGGCGGTCAAGGGCATCGAGGAACTCGCGGCCTATCTGGTCAACGAGATCCAGGAGGTCTATCGGCTCCAGGGCGTGCTCATCAACGATAAGCACATCGAGGTGATCGTCCGTCAGATGCTCCAGAAGGTGGAAGTCACCGACCAGGGCGACACGGACATGATCTCGGGCGAGCAGATCGACAAGATCGAGTTCGACCAGATCAACGCGAAGGCCAAGGAAGAGGGCAAGAAGATCGCCACGGGGACGCCGGTTCTGCTCGGCATCACCAAGGCGAGCCTTCAGACCCGCTCCTTCTTCTCGGCGGCCTCGTTCCAGGAGACCACCCGCGTCCTCACGGAAGCGGCGGTCAACGGCAAGGTCGATCCGCTCGAAGGCCTCAAGGAGAACGTCATCGTCGGCCGGCTGATTCCGGCAGGCACCGGCGCCTCCATGGCGAAGATCCGCGAAGTCGCGGTGAAGCGCGACAAGATGATCCTCGACGAGCGCGAGAAGCAGGCGGCCGTCGTGCCGCCGGCGCCGGAAGTGGAGCCGATGGCGCTGCCACCTGCGGAATGATCGTTCATCCGTAGGAATACCGAGGACACTGAAAAGGCCGGCGAAAGCCGGCCTTTTTGCTGCTTTGTTTCCCTGTTGCGGTGCGGGATCAACCTTTGTTCATCTTTCCTTCAGGCGCAAAAGCGCTTCTGCTAGGAGAGCTTAGACCGGTGGTCCCGTGAAGGGGGCGGGCCGGAGACCACGGAATTCTCATGCTTGATCTCGCAATCGTAGGCGGCGGCCCCGGCGGGCTGATGAGCGCTTGGTATCTGAAGCGCAAGCTTGGCGACCTCTGCCGCGTCACCATCTACGAGGCATCCGACCGGCTCGGCGGCAAGATCGTCACGCGCAAATTCGATTCCGCGCCCGCGATGTACGAGGCCGGCGTTGCCGAGATCTACGACTACTCGATGACCGGGCCGGATCCGTTGCGCGAGTTGATCCAGCATTTCGGCCTGCAGACCATTCCGATGGATGCCGAGCAGGTGCAGTTCGGCGGTGAGCTCCTCAACGACGTCGCGGGCATGCGCCGCAAATACGGTGCCAAGACCGCAGCCGCAATCGAGGCGTTCCGTAAGCGCTGCGCCGAGGCGATGACGCCGATCGAGTACTACGAGGGTGTCGGCGCGCACGACAACGAGAATCCCTGGGCCTACAAGACCGCCGAACAGGTGCTCGACGAGGAGGTCGAGGACGAGACCGCAAAGCGATTCTTCAAGGTGATGGCGCGCTCGGACCTCGCGACCGAGAGCCACAACACCAACGGGCTCAACGCGCTCAAGAACTACCTGATGGATGTCGACGGCTATATCGGCCTCTATTCCATCCAGAACGGCAACGAGCAGCTCATCGAGTGCCTCCAGTCGGAGGTCAATGCCGACATCCAGCTCAATCACCGAATCCTCACGGTCGGCAAGGCGCCGACCGGCCGCTATCAACTCAAGATGATGAACGGCAAGGGGCCGGAGACGCGCGACTTCGACCTTGTGCTGGTCTGTCTGCCGCATTCCTGGCTTGGGACCGTCGGCTGGGAAGGCGAACAGCTCCGCAAGTCGATGGTCAAGCACGTCGCGTACTTCGACCGTCCTGCGCACTATTTGCGTGTCTCGATCCTGTTCGACACGCCGTTCTGGGGCGACAAGATCGCCGGCGCCTGGTTCATGTCGGAAGCCTTTGGCGGTTGCTGCGTCTATAACGAGGGCGCCCGCCATGATGTGGGCAAGCACGGCGTGCTGAACTGGCTGATTCCGGGCTCCGATGCGCTGGCCTTTGCGAATCTCTCCGACCGGGAGCTGATCGATGCCGCGCTGAAATCGCTTCCGGCATCGCTCGGCGATGCACGCGCGCATTTCATGGAAGGCAAGATCCACCGCTGGCTGTCCTCGGTGAACGCGATTCCGGGCGGCTTGCCCGTGCGCGACGTCATGACCAACCACCGGCCCGAGCCGAAGGAACATCCCGGAATCGTGGTGGTCGGCGACTATCTGTTCGACTCGACGCTGAACGGCCTGCTCGATTCCTCGGACGCGGCGACCGACATCATCTTGACCGAGATGATGCGCTTGCGCCGCGAGCGTTCGCAGGACGACAAGCCGCTCTCGGACAAGATCGATCGTGCCTATTTTGACAATTATCGCGGCCAGGGCCCCTACAGCGAGGTGTGGCAACACTTCACGGATCCCGACTATCTCACAAAACTGATCGGCATCGTCTGGGGCAAGGCCAAAGGCACGAAGCTCTTGATCGCGGGCTCGGCCAGCGGCGAGCTTGTCGGCGCGCTACGTGATCGCGGCATCGATGCCTTCGGTATCGAGAACAACCGCACCATTCACGCCAGAACGCCGAAGGCGCTGAGGAAGTACAACAAGCTCGGTTCGATCACCGACATGCCGTTCAAGGATGGTGCGTTCGACTTCGTGTTCGAGACCAGCCTCTGCCATGTTTCCCCGAAGCAGGTGGTCCGTGCGATCAGGGAGCTGAACCGTGTGGTCAAGACCGGGCTCGTGTTCGGCTCGATCACCTCGGACATGGCGCCGGCACTGATCGACCGCTACGACCTTCTGCGCGGCGTCAAGAAGCTCGGCACCTGGTGGGAATGGTCCGAACTGTTCTTCGGCAACGGCTTCGAGCTGTCGATGCACCGCAAGGACTGCACGGACGCGCTCTGGGAGACGACGCTCGCCGCCAACAAGGGACCGGGCCAGTGGTACGCCGACGCCGATTCCTTGCGCTATTCCTTTTTCGACAAGGTCGAGGATGAGGAAGACGACTAGCCGCCTGAAGCGGGCCTTCGCCAATTGTTTTGCCGAATTCATCTTGATCGCATAGAATCGATGCAGTAGCGGTTGGCGCTATTTCCTGCTTTCTCTGCGGTCATGCCGGCCGTCAGCATCGGTTGGTTTCATGGCGTCCAAGCCCCTCCCGCCCGACAAACAGAAGCTCGCCGCGGAAGAGGCGGCCGAGCTCGACGACAAGCTTGTCCCTACCGCCAAGCCGGACCTTGAAGACGACGAGGACGATGAAGACGAGGAGGATGGCGGGCTGGAGCTCGATGACGACGATGAGGACGAGGACCTCGTCGTCTTTACCGCGCGCGAGGCCGCCGGCGCGCTCGCGACCATCCTGGGTTTCGTCAAACCCTTCCTGTTCAACTACAAGCAGATGCTGTCCTTCGTGGCGTTCGGCGTCTTCGTCGAGACGCTCTTCAACGTCATCATGCCGCTCAGCCTGAAGTACCTGATCGACGACGCGCTCGGCGAGGAGGATTTTCAGGCGCTGTACAAGATCCTCGGCGTGCTCGCGGTCGCGGGCATATTCACCTCGATCGTCGCGGTCTGGTACGAGCGCTGGGATGCGCGGCTCGCGGCGTGCATCATTTCCGACGTCCGCAAACGGCTGTTCGAGCACGTCCAGGACCTGCCGGCGGCCTATTTCGGCCGCACCAAGCGCGGCGAGATCCTGTCGCGCTTCTCAGTCGACCTCGCGGCCTTCGAGGGTTCGGTCAAGACCTTCGCCAACAGCGCGGCATTGCCGTTCCTGGAGCTGATCGCGGGCATCATCCTGATGGTGTTCCTGAACTGGCAGCTCGCGGCGGTTGCGCTGCTGGTGTTCCCGATCACGCTGATCGGTCCCCGCATGCTGACGCCGAAGGCTGTCCAGGCGAATTACGAGCAGAAGCTCAATGAATCTGCGCTGCTCGGCATGGTGCAGGAGAACGTGGCGGCGCAGGCCGTGATCAAGGCGTTCAGCCTGCAACGCCGGATGTTCGGCTTCTTCAAATTCCGCAACGACGAGACGCGAAACAGGATGGCCTCGGCGGCGTTCCTGTCGACCATGGTGGAGCGGACGGTCACCATCTCGGTGCTGCTCTTGCATCTCGTCGTGCTCGCGATCGGCGCATATCTGGCGACGAAGGGGCAGATTACCATCGGCACCTTCGTCACCTTCGAGAGTGCGTTCTGGGAGGTGTCCTACAACATCGCCCATGTGATGCATTTCATCCCCGTGTCGATCTCCGCGGCAGCCGCGATCCGTCATATGCAGGAGTTGCTCGACGAGCCCACGCGCAGCGCCGATCGTGCCGGCGCGCCCGATCTGCCCCGCATCACCAACGACATCACCTTCGACCACGTGACGTTCCAGTACGAAGGCAGCCAGACGCCAGTGCTGGACAATCTCAGCCTCAAGCTCAATGTCGGCAAGCGCATTGCCATCGTCGGTCCGTCCGGCTCCGGCAAGAGCACGCTGCTGAATCTGATCCTGCGGCTCTATGTGCCGGACGAGGGGCGCGTCACCATCGACGGCGTCGACGTCCGCAAGGTGACGCTGGACTCCCTGCGCCGGAGCATGGCTGTGGTGTTCCAGGAGAATATGCTGTTCAACATGTCGATCCGGGAGAACATTCGGCTCGGCAAGGAGGGCGCGACCGATGAGGAGGTGGAGGAGGCGGCCAAGAAAGCCGAGATCCACCGTTACATCATGAGCCTGCCGCAACGATACGACACGCCGGTGGGCGAGCGCGGCGATACCTTGTCGGGCGGCCAGCGCCAGCGCATCGCGATCGCGCGCGCGGTCATCCGTAATCCTTCCGTGCTGCTGCTCGACGAAGCCACTTCGGCGCTCGACCAGACCACGGAAGCTGCGATCAACCGCACGCTGCTGAAGGTCGCCAAGGGCCGCACCATGATCTGGTCAACCCACCGCCTGACCTCGGTGGTCGAGATGGACGAGATCATCGTGATTTCAGGGGGCAGGGCGATCGAGCGCGGCTCACATGCCGAGCTGCTCGCCAAGAACGGCACCTATCGCAAGCTGTGGAACGACCAGATCCACCAACCGCATGGCGCGCCGGCTCACGTCGACGAGGACAGCGACGAAGACGACGAGGATGAAGACGACCTCGACGAGGACGATGAGGAGGAGTGACCGAGGAAGTTCGGCTCCAGATCGAAGGCTGCTCCAAGCGGCCGCAATAGTCCCTGAACCGACCAGGCAATGAAGCGTGCCCAGCGCTGCGCCGTCCAATAAGGGCTTGTCGCAATGGAGACTGAGCGGAAATCGAAGGCCTTCGCGGCCGACCAATCGTCGCACTCCCGCTTGACCGGGTCTGCGTAGAAGGCGGCGATCTTGCTTGTATCCATCCCGTCGGAGGCCAGCCACTGCGGGATATAGACGTTGCAGAGCCGCTCGACGTCGGTGAAGACCTTGTCGCACCCGGTGCCGGCGGCCGGGCAGGAGGTCGAGAAGGCATCGCCCACCAGCACGAGACCCGGCTGGCCGCTGGCATCGTTCACATAGAGATCGACCGGACGGATTTTCAGCTCACTGGGAATGTCGAATGGTCCGGTGATGTGCTTGAGCCGTGGCAGCGCAGCGTTCAACGTCTCGGCCGGCGCGCGGCGCAGCTCACGCAGCCAGGGATCGTCGAAGCTGCGATAGACGAACAGATTGGCGCGCATCCGCGTCCCGATCGGAAAAAGCGTGAGGTAGGGGATGCGGTCGCTCGGCCGTTCCGAGAAATAGGTCAGCGCAGGGAAGTCGAACGAGTCCCGTCCCGCGGGCACCACGTCGAACCCGATCGAAATCGAATGGCAGGCACTGACGACTTTTCGGGCGATTCCCAGCTGGTGGCGCAGGCCGACATTGAGTCCGTTGGCGAGCACGACCAGCCGGGCGGAGACCATCGCGTCGTTGGAGAGAGTGACCTTCTGCCGCTCCGCACTCGTCTCGACCGAGACAGCCTTGGCGCAGATGCGCTCGACGCCGGCAGGAATTTCGTCGCGGACAGCGTTGACGAGGGAATCGTAGAGGATGTTGAACTGCCGGCTCGGCGCCTTGTCGAGAAGGCGGCCGAAGCGCGCGATCCAGTTCTCACCCACAAAGGTCGCGCGGTGCAACACCGATTCGGCGATTCCCGTCTGCAGGAATCGCCCAACCTGCACGTGACCGCTGAGTTTTTCGACCCGAAAGTCCGCCGAATAGCTCTCATGCGGATCGATCAGGATGGTCGAAATGCCGCTACGGCCGAGCATCGCGGCGGCGGTCGAGCCGGACAATCCCCCGCCGATAATGGCAATGTCGGTGTACCGCATGGCGCTAATCTCTGCCCAAGGCGGCACATTGGCGCTCCAACAGGAAAGAAAGCCTTAGCCAATGGTTATAAAAGTATATTTAGTCCGGGTATAAATAGGTTTCGAGGTGGCGCGACGCGCTCTTCGTTTCCATCTCACGAAGGCGCAGCGAGCGGCCCAAGAAGCGATTTCGGCAGGTGCGGGAAGCGCTTCTGACTGACGTTTCGCCTTGACTTGACCGACTCCCACTTATAGAACCCCCTCACTTAACGACAGGCGGTGAGCATCGCCAACGTCGGAACGGGCCACCTGTTTGATCCCCTGGGATCACCAAGACAGGCACCAACCTCGACGAATGCCGCTCAAACGCTGTCGATCATAGCTAGGCAATGCCAGTGCGATTTTAGTTCTCTTGAGCATGTTCTCTCGAGATCGAATTCGGATGCATGACCTCGGTGCGCGGGCCGCAGCTTCAAGCTGACCGGTTCAACTACTGCGGTCCTCTGTGGCGTCGAAGCGCTTTCCGCCCGTTGATGGGTGGTTGGCGCGATTTCGCTTTGTGCGGATTGTTCCGCGGAAGGCGGCCTCGTCGGGCGGGTAGCTCGAAAGAATTTGCGGACCCGGTGACGGGCCGCGGCAGAACACAAAGGGTAATGCCAGGATGCCGACGATCAACCAACTGATCGCTCAACCGCGGGAAGTGCAGAAGTCGCGCAAGAAGGTGCCGGCGCTGCAGCAGTCGCCGCAGAAGCGCGGTGTTTGCACACGCGTTTACACCACGACCCCGAAGAAGCCGAACTCGGCGCTTCGTAAGGTTGCCAAGGTGCGCCTGACCAACGGCTTCGAGGTGATCGGCTACATCCCCGGTGAGGGCCATAACCTCCAGGAGCACTCGGTGGTCATGATCCGCGGCGGTCGCGTCAAGGACTTGCCCGGCGTGCGCTACCACATCCTCCGCGGCGTTCTGGATACCCAGGGCGTCAAGAACCGTAAGCAGCGCCGTTCGAAGTACGGCGCCAAGCGTCCGAAGTAAGCGGGAACCAGGTCCATGTCTCGTCGCCATTCTGCCGAAAAGCGCGAAGTCCTTCCCGATCCGAAGTTCGGGAATATCATCGTCACGAAGTTCATGAATTCGGTAATGTACGCCGGAAAGAAGTCGGTCGCCGAAGGCATCGTCTACGGCGCGTTCGGCCTCATCGAAAGCAAGACAAAGCAGAACCCGCTCGGCGTGTTCGAGCAGGCGCTCGAGAACGTCATGCCGACGATTGAAGTGCGCTCCCGCCGCGTCGGCGGCGCGACCTATCAGGTTCCGGTCGAAGTTCGCTCGGTGCGCCGTCAGGCGCTGGGCATTCGCTGGCTGATCTCGGCTGCGCGCGATCGCAACGAGAAGACGATGACCGAGCGGCTCTCTGCGGAGCTCCTGGATGCGTCGAACAACCGGGGTAACGCCGTCAAGAAGCGCGAAGACGTGCACCGGATGGCGGAAGCCAACCGCGCCTTCTCGCACTATCGCTGGTAACGGCGACACACGGAATCTAAGGAACACTCCATGCCCCGCGTTCATGCCATAGAGAATTACCGCAACTTCGGTATCATGGCGCATATCGATGCCGGCAAGACCACGACCACCGAGCGCATCCTCTATTACACCGGCAAGAGCCACAAAATCGGCGAAGTGCACGAAGGTGCCGCGACGATGGACTGGATGGAGCAGGAGCAGGAGCGCGGCATTACGATTACGTCGGCCGCGACCACCGCGTTCTGGGAAGGCAAGCGTCTCAACATCATCGACACTCCCGGCCACGTCGACTTCACCATCGAAGTCGAGCGCAGCCTGCGCGTGCTCGACGGCGCCGTGTGCGTGCTCGACTCGAACCAGGGCGTCGAGCCCCAGACCGAGACGGTCTGGCGCCAGGGCGACAAGTACAAAGTTCCGCGCATCGTCTTCGCCAACAAGATGGATAAGACCGGCGCTGACTTCTACAAGTGCATGCAGGACATCGTCGACCGCCTCGGCGCAAAGCCGATCGCGATCCAGCTTCCGATCGGCTCCGAGAACAACTTCAAGGGCCTGGTCGACCTCGTTCGCATGAAGGGCGTGGTCTGGGAAGAAGAGAAGCTCGACGCCAAGTTCGTGGACATCGATATTCCCGAGGACATGGTCGAGAAGGCCAAGGAATATCGCGAGAAGTTGTTGGAAGCCGCCGTCGAGCTCGACGACGAAGTTCTCGCCGCTTACCTCGACGGCAAGGAGCCCGATGAGCCGACGTTGAAGCGCTTGATCCGCAAGGCCGTGCTGACTGGCGCGTTCTTCCCGGTATTGTGCGGCTCGGCGTTCAAGAACAAGGGCGTGCAGCCTCTGCTCGACGCCGTCGTGGATTATCTGCCGTCGCCGGTTGACGTGCCCGCCATCAAGGGCGTCGATGAAGACGGCAACGAGGTCGTTCGCCTGCCGGACGACAAGGAGCCGCTGGCTCTGTTGGCCTTCAAGATCATGGACGACCCGTTCGTCGGCACCATCACCTTCTGCCGCATCTATTCCGGCACGCTGCTGTCGGGCACCGGCGTGATCAATTCGACGCGCGACCGCAAGGAGCGCATCGGCCGCATGTTGCTGATGCATGCGAACAACCGCGAAGACATCAAGGAAGCCTATGCCGGCGACATCGTCGCACTGGCTGGCCTGAAGGAAGCGCGCACCGGTGACACGCTGTGCGATCCCGACAAGGCGGTGATCCTCGAAAAGATGGAATTCCCCGAGCCCGTCATCGAGATCGCGATCGAGCCCAAGTCCAAGGCCGACCAGGAAAAGCTGGGCGTGGCGCTGGCGAAGCTCGCCGCGGAGGATCCGTCCTTCCGCGTGTCGACCGATCAGGAGTCCGGCCAGACCATCCTCAAGGGCATGGGCGAGCTCCATCTCGACATCAAGGTCGACATTCTCCGCCGCACCTACAAGGTCGATGCCAACATCGGCGCGCCGCAGGTGGCGTTCCGTGAGCGCGTCACCAAGAGGTCCGAAGTCAAGTACACCCACAAGAAGCAGACCGGCGGTACCGGACAGTTCGCGGAAGTGTCGATCATCGTGGAGCCGAACGAGCCCGGCAAGGGTTACGAGTTCGAGTCCAAGGTCGTCGGCGGTGCGGTGCCGAAGGAATACATCCCCGGCGTCGAGAAGGGCATCAACAGCGTGCTGAGTTCCGGCGTGGTCGCGGGCTTCCCCGTGGTCGACGTCAAGGTTCAGCTCGTCGACGGCAAGTATCACGACGTCGATTCGTCGGCGCTCGCCTTCGAAATCGCATCGCGTGCTGCATTCCGCGAAGCCTTGCAGAAGGGCAAGTCCGTCCTGCTCGAGCCGATCATGAAGGTCGAAGTGGTGACCCCGGAAGATTACACCGGCTCCGTCATCGGCGACCTGAATTCGCGGCGCGGTCAGATCCAGGGTCAGGACATGCGCGGCAACGCCAACGTCATCAACGCGATGGTGCCGCTCATGAACATGTTCGGTTACGTGAATAACCTGCGCTCGATGAGCCAGGGTCGCGCAACCTTCACCATGCAGTTCGACCACTACGCAGAAGCGCCGGCCAACGTGTCGGCAGAAGTCCAGAAGAAGTTTGCCTGATTGTCGTCGGTCTCGAACTGACGATTGAACGGAGAGTCAAATGGCCAAAGCAAAGTTTGAACGTAACAAGCCGCACTGCAACATCGGCACCATCGGTCACGTCGACCATGGCAAGACGTCGCTGACCGCGGCGATCACCAAGGTCCTCGCCGAAGCCGGCGGCGCGACGTTCACCGCGTACGACCAGATCGACAAGGCGCCGGAAGAGAAGGCGCGCGGCATCACGATCTCGACGGCGCACGTCGAATACGAGACCAAGAACCGCCACTACGCGCACGTCGACTGCCCCGGCCACGCCGACTACGTGAAGAACATGATCACCGGCGCCGCCCAGATGGACGGTGCGATCCTGGTCGTGTCGGCCGCCGACGGTCCGATGCCGCAGACCCGCGAGCACATCCTGCTCGCCCGCCAGGTCGGCGTTCCCGCGCTCGTCGTGTTCCTCAACAAGTGCGACATGGTCGACGATCCGGAACTGCTCGAGCTCGTCGAGCTCGAGGTCCGCGAGCTGCTCTCGAAGTACGAATTCCCGGGCGACACCATCCCGATCATCAAGGGCTCGGCGCTTGCCGCCCTCGAAGATTCCGATAAGACGCTCGGCCATGACGCCATCCTCGAGCTGATGAAGCAGGTCGACGCTTACATTCCGCAGCCGGAGCGTCCGGTCGATCTGCCGTTCCTGATGCCGGTTGAAGACGTGTTCTCGATCTCGGGCCGCGGCACCGTCGTGACCGGCCGTGTCGAGCGCGGTATCGTCAAGGTCGGCGAGGAAATCGAGATCGTCGGTCTGCGCGCCACGCAGAAGACCACGGTCACCGGTGTCGAAATGTTCCGCAAGCTGCTCGATCAAGGCCAGGCCGGCGACAACATCGGTGCGCTGCTTCGCGGTACCAAGCGCGAGGACGTCGAGCGCGGCCAGGTGCTGTGCAAGCCGGGTTCGGTCAAGCCGCACACCAAGTTCAAGGCTGAGGCCTACATCCTCACCAAGGAAGAGGGCGGCCGCCACACTCCCTTCTTCACCAACTACCGTCCGCAGTTCTACTTCCGCACCACCGACGTGACCGGTGTCGTGCATCTGCCGGAAGGCACCGAGATGGTGATGCCGGGCGACAACATTGCGATGGAAGTGCACCTGATCGTGCCGATCGCGATGGAAGAGAAGCTCCGCTTCGCGATCCGCGAAGGTGGCCGCACCGTCGGCGCCGGCGTCGTCGCCTCGATCATCGAGTAATTACGAGAATAGGGATCGGCGAATAGCGAATGTGACATTCGCTATTCGCTATTCGCCACCCCATTGAAGAAAGACCACGGCAATGAACGGCCAAAACATTCGCATCCGTCTCAAGGCGTTCGACCATCGTATCCTCGATACGTCGACCCGCGAGATCGTGAACACGGCGAAGCGCACCGGCGCGCAGGTCCGCGGACCCATTCCGCTGCCCACCCGCATCGAGAAGTTCACCGTCAACCGTTCGCCGCACGTCGACAAGAAGAGCCGCGAGCAGTTCGAGATGCGCACTCACAAGCGCCTGCTCGACATCGTCGATCCGACCCCGCAGACCGTCGATGCTTTGATGAAGCTCGACTTGGCCGCCGGTGTCGACGTCGAGATCAAGCTCTAAGATTTTTGGATCACGTTCGCCACTAGCGGACAGAAAGAACAGGAAGCACGCCGATGCGCTCCGGAGTGATCGCACAAAAGGTCGGGATGACGCGGGTCTTTACAGAGGCCGGCGAACATATCCCCGTGACCGTGCTGAAGCTCGGCAATTGCCAGGTCGTAGGCCACCGCACCGAAGAGAAAAACGGTTATGTCGCGCTCCAGCTTGGTTCTGGCAGCCGCAAGACCGTGTACATGCCCAAGGCGGAGCGCGGCCAGTTCGCGGTCGCCAAGGTCGAGCCGAAGCGGCAGGTCGAGGAATTCCGCGTCTCCGCGGATCAGATGATCCCCGTCGGTGCAGAGATCCTGGCCGACCACTTTGTCGTCGGTCAGTTCGTCGACGTCACCGGTACTTCGGTCGGTAAGGGTTTTGCCGGCGGTATGAAGCGCTGGAACTTCGGCGGTCTGCGCGCCACCCACGGCGTGTCGGTCTCTCACCGTTCGATCGGTTCGACCGGTGGCCGTCAGGACCCGGGCAAGACCTGGAAGAACAAGAAGATGCCCGGTCACATGGGCGTTGACCGCATCACCACGCTCAACCTTCGGGTCGTTCAGCTCGATGTCGAGCGCGGTCTGATCCTCGTCGAAGGCGCCGTTCCCGGTTCCAAGGGCGGCTGGATCCGCGTGCGCGACGCCGTCAAGAAGCCGCTGCCTAAGGAAGCTCCGAAGCCCGGCAAGTTCAAGGTTGCTGGCGAAGCGGACGCTGCTCCGGCTGCGCAGGAGGCGTGAGATGGAATTGAAGGTCACGACCCTCGAAGGTAAGGAAGCCGGCTCGGTCCAGCTTTCCGACACCATTTTCGGCCTCGAGCCGCGCCAGGACATCATTGCACGTTGCGTGCAGTGGCAGCTCAACAAGCGCCAGGCCGGTACGCACAAGGCCAAGGGCCGCGCCGAGATCTGGCGCACCGGCAAGAAGATGTACAAGCAGAAGGGTACCGGTGGTGCTCGTCACGGCTCGGCCCGGGTGCCGCAGTTCCGCGGAGGTGGCCGTGCCTTCGGTCCGGTGGTGCGTTCGCACGCCACCGACCTGCCGAAGAAGGTCCGTGCGCTCGCCCTCAAGCATGCGCTCTCGGCCAAGGCCAAGGACGGCGATCTCATCGTGATCGACAAGGCCGCGCTGGAAGCTGCCAAGACCAAGGCGCTGCTCGGTCATTTCTCCGGTCTGGGTTTGACCAACGCGCTGATCATCGACGGCGCCGAGCTCAACAACGGCTTCGCCGCTGCGGCCCGCAACATCCCGAACATGGACGTGCTGCCGATCCAGGGCATCAACGTCTATGACATCCTGCGCCGTCGGAAGCTTGTTCTGACCAAGGCCGCCATCGATGCGCTGGAGGCGCGCTTCAAATGACGAAGAACATCGAGCCTCGCCACTACGACGTGATCCTGTCGCCGGTCGTGACCGAAAAGGCCACGATCGCCTCGGAGCACAACAAGGTGCTGTTCAAGGTGGCCGCGAAGGCGACCAAGCCGCAGATCAAGGAAGCGATCGAGAAGCTGTTCGACGTCAAGGTCAAGAGTGTCAACACGCTGGTCCGCAAGGGCAAGACCAAGATCTTCCGCGGCAATCTCGGCTCGCAGTCGAACTCCAAGCGCGCGATCGTGACTCTCGAAGAGGGTCACCGGATCGACGTGACCACCGGTCTGTAAGGTCGTACGACGATGGCACTGAAGACATTCAATCCCACGACGCCGGGCCAGCGCCAGCTGGTCATGGTCGATCGTTCGGCCCTCTACAAGGGCAAGCCGGTCAAGGCGCTCACCGAAGGCAAGCACTCCTCCGGCGGCCGTAACAACACCGGTCGCATCACGGTGCGCTTCCGCGGCGGTGGTCATAAGCGAACGTTGCGTACCGTCGATTTCAAGCGCGACAAGGTCGATGCGCCCGCGACGGTCGAGCGGCTGGAGTACGATCCGAACCGCACCGCATTCATCGCGTTGGTCAAGTACGAAGACGGCACCCAGGCCTATATCCTGGCGCCGCAGCGTTTGGCCGTCGGTGATTCCGTCGTCGCCGGCAACTATGTCGACGTGAAGCCGGGCAATGTCATGCCGCTCGGCAACATGCCGGTCGGCACGATCATCCACAACATCGAGGTCAAGATCGGGAAGGGCGGCCAGCTCGCCCGTTCCGCGGGCACCTATGCCCAGCTCGTCGGTCGCGACCAGGACTACGTGATCATCCGCCTGAACTCGGGCGAACAGCGCCTGGTGCACGGCCGTTGCCGCGGCACGATCGGCGCGGTGTCGAACCCGGATCACATGAACACGTCGATCGGCAAGGCCGGCCGCAACCGTTGGCTGGGCCGCAAGCCGCACAACCGCGGCGTTTCGATGAACCCGATCGACCATCCGCACGGCGGTGGTGAAGGTCGTACCTCGGGCGGCCGCCACCCGGTTACTCCGTGGGGCAAGCCGACCAAGGGCAAGAAGACCCGCTCCAACAAGTCGACCAACAAATTCATTCTCCTAAGCCGCCACAAGCGGAAGAAGTAAGGAACGCCGGACATGGTTCGTTCAGTCTGGAAAGGCCCGTTCGTCGAGGGTTCTCTGCTCAAGAAGGCAGATGCCGCGCGCTCGTCCGGCCGTCACGACGTCATCAAGATCTGGAGCCGTCGCTCGACGATCCTGCCGCAATTCGTCGGCCTGACCTTCGGCGTCTACAACGGTCAGAAGCACGTGCCGGTGGCCGTCAACGAGGAAATGGTCGGTCACAAGTTCGGCGAGTTCTCGCCGACCCGCACCTTCCATGGCCACTCCGGGGACAAGAAAGCCAAGAAGGCTTGAGGATTAAACGATGAGCAAACCTAAGCGCGAACGGAGCCTCGCCGAGAACGAGGCCAAGGCGGTCGCCCGGATGCTGCGGGTGAGCCCGCAGAAGCTCAACCTGGTCGCCCAGCTCATTCGCGGCCGGAAGGCGGCTGCTGCGCTCGCCGACCTGCAGTTTTCGCGCAAGCGGATCGCGGTTGACGTGAAGAAGTGCCTGGAATCGGCTATTGCCAACGCCGAGAACAACCACGACCTCGACGTCGACGATCTCGTCGTGGCGCAGGCCTTCGTCGGCAACGGCCTCGTGATGAAGCGCTTTGCCGCCCGCGGCCGTGGCCGTTCGGGCCGTGTCTACAAACCATTTTCACAGCTGACGATCATCGTTCGTCAGGTCGAAGCCGCAGCAGCGGCTTAAGGGACGCAGGAGAACACGATGGGTCAAAAGATCAATCCGATCGGTCTGCGTCTCGGCATCAACCGGACCTGGGATTCCCGCTGGTACGCCGGCAAGCAGGAATACGGCAAGCTGCTGCACGAGGACGTCAAGATTCGTGAGATCCTGCACAAGGAGCTCAAGCAGGCAGCCGTTGCCCGCATCGTGATCGAGCGTCCGCACAAGAAGTGCCGCGTCACCATCCACTCGGCTCGTCCGGGCGTGGTGATCGGCAAGAAGGGCGCCGACATCGACAAGCTGCGCAAGAAGGTCGCGGACATCACGGCGTCCGACGTGGTCATCAACATCGTCGAAATCCGCAAGCCGGAGCTCGATGCGACGCTGGTGGCCGAGTCGATCGCGCAGCAGCTGGAGCGCCGCGTGGCGTTCCGCCGCGCCATGAAGCGCGCCGTGCAGTCAGCGATGCGTCTCGGTGCGGAAGGCATCCGCATCAACTGCTCGGGACGTCTGGGCGGCGCGGAAATCGCGCGCATGGAGTGGTACCGCGAAGGTCGCGTGCCGCTGCACACGCTGCGCGCAGACATCGACTACGGGGTTGCGACCGCGTTCACGACCTTCGGCACCTGCGGTGTCAAGGTCTGGATCTTCAAGGGCGAGATCCTCGAGCACGATCCGATGGCCCAGGACAAGAGAATGGCCGAAGGTGAGACTGGTGGCGGCGGCGATCGCGGCGGCCGGCAGCGCCGGGACAACGCTGCAGCCTGACGCCAGCACAGAGAATTTGAGGGCTTGAAGCCATGATGCAACCTAAGAAAACGAAGTTCCGGAAGGCGCATAAGGGCCGTATCCACGGCGTTGCGTCTTCGGGCGCGACGTTGGCGTTCGGCCAGTTCGGTCTGAAGGCGACCGAGCCTGAGCGCGTCACCGCGCGCCAGATCGAAGCCGCTCGCCGCGCGCTGACCCGCCACATGAAGCGCGCCGGCCGCGTCTGGATCCGCATATTCCCCGACGTTCCCGTGTCGAAGAAGCCTGCCGAAGTCCGCATGGGTTCCGGCAAGGGCGCGCCGGAATTGTGGGTCGCGCGCGTCAAGCCGGGCCGGGTGCTGTTCGAGATCGACGGCGTCAACACCCAGACGGCGCGTGAAGCGCTGACCCTGGCGGCAGCCAAGCTGCCGATCAAGACGCGCTTCGTCGAGCGCATTGCGGAGTAATGGCCATGGCCCAGATGAAAATCGAAGACATCCGCGCGTTGAGCCCCGATCAGCAGGACGACGCCATCCTGAACCTGAAGAAGGAGCGCTTCAACCTGCGCTTCCAGCGCGCCACCGGGCAGCTCGAGAACACCTCGCGCCTGCGCGAAGCCCGCCGTGACATCGCCCGGATCAAGACCGTCGCCGCGCAGACGCGCGCGAAGAAGAAGTAAGAGGCTTACGAAGATGCCGAAACGTACTTTGCAGGGCGTGGTCGTCAGCGACAAGCAAGCCAAGACCATCGTGGTGCGCGTCGATCGCCGCTTTACGCACCCGATCTACAAGAAGACGATCCGCCGTTCGAAGAACTACCACGCGCACGACGAGAGCAACGAGTTCAAGCCGGGCGACATGGTGTGGATCGAGGAATCGAAGCCGATTTCGAAGTTGAAGCGCTGGGTCGTGATCCGGGGCGAACACAAGAAAAGCGCCTGATCTGTTGGCTTTAGCCGACTGACTTCAGGTTAATGTTGAGCGCCGGCTGGGCTGGCGCAAAGAGAAGAGGACGAGGTGCATCAATGATTCAGATGCAGACCAACCTCGACGTGGCCGATAATTCTGGCGCACGCCGTGTCATGTGTATCAAGGTGCTCGGGGGCTCCAAGCGCCGCTACGCCACGATCGGCGACATCATCGTTGTCTCGATCAAGGAAGCTATTCCGCGCGGCAAGGTGAAGAAGGGCGACGTGATGAAGGCCGTCGTGGTGCGCGTCCGCAAGGACATTCGCCGCGCCGACGGTTCGGTCATCCGCTTCGACCGCAACGCCGCCGTTCTGATCAACAATCAGTCCGAGCCGGTCGGTACCCGTATCTTCGGGCCCGTGCCGCGCGAGCTGCGCGCCAAGAACCACATGAAGATCATCTCGCTCGCGCCGGAGGTGCTGTGATGGCTGCGAAGATCCGCAAGGGCGACAAGGTCGTCGTGCTGACCGGCCGCGACAAGGGCCGCACCGGCGAGGTGTTCGAAGTGCGTCCCGACGCCGGTACGGCGCTGGTGCGCGGCATCAACATGGTCAAGCGTCACCAGAAGCAGACGCAGGCCCAGGAGGGCGGCATCATCTCGAAAGAGTCGCCGATCCAACTGTCCAACATCGCGTATGTCGGCAAGGACGGGAAGCCGACCCGCGTCGGATTCAAGATTCTGGCGGACGGCAAGAAGGTCCGCATCGCCAAGAGCTCGGGAGCTGAGATCGATGGCTGAGGCCGCTTACACACCGCGCCTGCGCGCGGAATACGACGCGAAGATCCGGACGGAAATGACCGAGAAGTTCGGTTATGAGAACGTCATGCAGGTTCCGCGCCTGGACAAGGTCGTGCTGAACATGGGCGTTGGCGATTCCGTCAACGACCGCAAGAAGGCCGAGAACGCCGCTGCGGAATTGACCCAGATCGCCGGCCAGAAGGCGATCGTGACCTATTCGCGGATCGCGATCGCGACCTTCAAGTTGCGTGAGAACCAGCCGATCGGCTGCAAGGTCACGCTGCGCAAGGCCCGTATGTACGAGTTCATCGATCGTCTGGTGACGGTCGCGCTGCCCCGCGTCCGCGACTTCCGCGGCTTGAACCCGAAGAGCTTCGATGGCCGCGGCAACTACTCGCTCGGCCTCAAGGAACACATCATCTTCCCCGAGATCGACTTCGACAAGGTCACGGAATCCCGCGGTATGGACATCACCGTCTGCACCACGGCCAAGACCGACGACGAGGCGAGGGCCTTGTTGACCGCATTCAATTTCCCGTTCCGGCAGTGAGACGCTGACCTAAAGCCTCTCAAACGCGGATACCCAGGAGCCAAGCATGGCAAAGAAGAGTTCAATCGAGAAGAACAACCGGCGCAAGCGGATGACGAAGAACGCCGCCCCGAAGCGCGAGCGGTTGAAGGCGATCATCGCCGACAAGACGTTGCCGATGGAGGAGCGGTTTGCTGCGACCCTGAAGCTGGCGGAAATGCCGCGCAACTCGTCGGCGACCCGCATCCGTCTGCGTTGCGAGCTGTCGGGCCGTTCGCGCTCGAACTATCGCTTGACCAAACTGTCCCGCATCGCAATGCGGGACCTTGGCTCCAAGGGCATGGTCCCGGGCCTCGTGAAGTCCAGCTGGTAAGGAGGGTCGTTTAGATGTCTACGCACGATCCAATCAGCGATCTGATCACCCGCATCCGTAACGCGCAGATGCGTTCCAAGAACAAGGTCTCCACGCCTGGCTCGAAGATGCGCGAGAACGTGCTCGAGGTGCTGAAGAGCGAAGGCTACATCCGCGGTTACGCGACGCTCGAGCATTCCTCGGGCCGCAGCGAGATCGAGATCGAGCTGAAGTATTTCGACGGCGAGCCCGTTATCCGTGAGATCGAGCGTGTCTCCAAGCCCGGACGTCGCGTGTACGCCTCGGTGAAGAACCTGCCGCGGGTCAATAACGGACTCGGCATTTCGGTGTTGTCGACGCCGAAGGGAATCATGGCTGACCACAGTGCGCGTGAAGCGAACGTGGGCGGCGAAGTTCTCTTCACGGTGTTCTGAGAAGGATTTTTGATCCATGTCACGTGTTGGCAAAAGACCGGTAGCGGTGCCGTCGGGTGTGACCGCGACCGTCGACGGGCAGACCGTCAAGATGAAGGGGCCGAAGGGCCAGCTTCAGTTCGTCGTCCATAACGACGTCGAGGTGAAGCTCGACAACGGCCAGGTCAAGGTGAACCCGCGGGTCGAGACCAACCGCGCGCGGGCCCTGTACGGGACCGCTCGCGCCCAGGTCGCGAATCTGGTCGAGGGTGTCACCAAGGGTTTCGAGAAGAAGCTCGAAATCACCGGCGTCGGTTACCGCGCCGCGCTGCAGGGCAAGAACCTGCAGCTCGCGCTCGGCTACAGCCACGATGTGGTCTACGCGATCCCGGAGGGGATCACGATCACCGTGCCGAAGCCGACCGAGATCACGGTGACCGGCAGCGACATTCAGCGCGTCGGCCAGGTCGCCGCCGAGATTCGCTCCTATCGTCCGCCGGAGCCCTACAAGGGCAAGGGCGTGAAGTATGTTGGCGAATTCATCTTCCGCAAGGAAGGCAAGAAGAAGTAACGGAGCCGGTCATGTCGAAAGCCAAGGTTACGAATGCCCGGCGCAAGCGCAGTGTACGACTGAAGCTGCGCCGCTCGGGTGGCGGCCGTCCGCGCCTGTCGGTGTTCCGCTCGTCCAAGCACATCTACGCCCAGGTCATCGACGACCTGAAGGGCGAGACGCTGGCCTCTGCCTCGTCGCTCGAGAAGTCGATGCGCGATGGCGGCAAGACCGGCGCCGACATCGATGCGGCGAAGGCGGTCGGCAAGCTGCTGGCCGAGCGCGCCGCCGAGAAGGGTGTCAAGGAAGTCGTGTTCGATCGCGGCAGCTATCTCTATCACGGGCGCGTCAAGGCTCTTGCCGACGCGGCGCGTGAAAGCGGGCTGAGCTTCTAACAGAATTTGAGGATTGAGGCGTAAGCCTCTGAAGGACTGGAAAAACCATGGCAGAACGCGAACAACGTGGTGGACGCGATCAACGCGGCGGCGGACGTGAACGCAGGGAAGAGCGCGACAGCGAGTTCGTTGACAAGCTCGTCCACATCAATCGCGTCGCCAAGGTCGTCAAGGGCGGCAAGCGCTTCGGTTTCGCAGCGCTGGTCGTGATCGGCGACCAGAAGGGCCGCGCCGGCTTCGGTCACGGCAAGGCGCGCGAAGTGCCCGAGGCGATCCGCAAGGCAACCGAATCCGCCAAGCGCAACCTGACCCGCGTGTCGTTGCGCGAGGGCCGCACGCTGCATCACGACATCGCCGGCCGTCATGGCGCGGGCCGTGTTTACCTGCGCGCAGCTCCGGCCGGTACCGGCATCATCGCCGGCGGTCCGATGCGCGCCGTGTTCGAGACGCTCGGCGTCCAGGACGTGGTTGCGAAGTCGATCGGCTCGTCGAACCCGTACAACATGGTTCGCGCGACCTTCGATGCGCTGAAGCATCAGGATTCGCCGCGCTCGGTCGCTGCCCGCCGCAACATCAAGGTGTCCACCCTCCAGTCCCGCCGTATCGGTGGTGACGCCGAGGCGGTTGCCGAATAACGGAAGCTTTTCGGAGTAGACGCCTATGGCCAAGAGTGCCGTTACGACCGCAAAGACGATCAAGCTCGAGCAGACCGGCAGCGCGATCCGCCGCCATCACTCGCAGCGTTCGACGCTGATCGGGCTCAAGCTCAACAAGATCGGCCGCATCAGCGAACTGCCGGACACCCCGGCGGTCCGCGGCATGATCTTGAAAGTTCACCATCTCGTTCGCATTGTCGACGAGAAGTAAGCAAAGGCGCACGATCCCGAAGCGGGACCCGTTTTCGGTGAAGGTCATGCGCAAGAAACAAGGAGCAGGGCGATGAAGCTCAGCGATATCGCCGACAATGCCGGCTCGCGCAAGAAGCGTATGCGCGTCGGCCGCGGCATTGGTTCGGGCAAGGGCAAGCAGGCCGGCCGCGGTGGCAAGGGCCAGACCGCGCGTTCGGGCGTGCGCATCAAGGGTTTCGAAGGCGGCCAGATGCCCTTGCATCGCCGTCTGCCCAAGCGCGGCTTCAACAACATCTTCCGCGTGGAGTTCGCCGAGATCAATCTCGACCGGCTCCAGGATGCGGTCGATGCCAAGAAGATCGACGCCGGCAGCGTCGTGAACGTCGAATCCCTGGTCAAGGCCGGCGTGCTGCGCCGCGCCAAGGGTGGCCTGCGGCTGCTCGGCCGCGGCGAGTTCAAGGCCAAGCTCAACATCGAAGTGCACGGCGCCTCGAAGACCGCGATCGCGGCAGTCGAGAAGGCCGGCGGCTCGGTGAAGATCCTCGCGCCTGCCAAGGAAGAAGGCGAGGCGGCGTAACAACTGCGTCATCGGCCCGCGGCTCGCGGGCCTTTACGCACGCGGGACGATGGACTTATCGAAGCCGTAGCCCCAGATAATGTCCGGTGTCCGGTATAATGTAGCCCGGCCGCGGGCATAACGGCGCAATAAGCGGCGGGAGAAAGTCCAAGATGGCCTCTGCAGCGGAACAACTGGCAGCCAATCTCAATTTCGGTGCGTTTGCCAAGGCCGACGAACTGAAGAAGCGCATCTGGTTCACCCTGGGCGCGCTGCTCGTTTATCGGCTCGGGACCTACATCCCGTTGCCCGGCATCGATCCCAACATCTGGGAGCAGGTGTTCCGCTCCCA
Source organism: Bradyrhizobium sp. WU425 (assembly GCF_021052305.1). Lineage (NCBI taxonomy): Bacteria > Pseudomonadati > Pseudomonadota > Alphaproteobacteria > Hyphomicrobiales > Nitrobacteraceae > Bradyrhizobium > Bradyrhizobium sp. WU425. Next base: position 3,597,492 of record NZ_CP088089.1, read on the forward strand.
GGCGGGCGGCATCCTCGGCATGTTCAATATGTTCGCTGGCGGCGGCATTCACCGCATGGCGATCTTTGCGCTGAACATCATGCCGTACATCTCGGCGTCCATCATCATCCAGCTCCTGACCACCGTCTCGCCGCAGCTCGAGGCGCTGAAGAAGGAAGGCGAGTCCGGCCGCAAGCTGCTGAACCAGTACACCCGTTATCTCACGGTGATCCTGGCCGCGTTCCAGTCCTACGGCATTGCGGTGGGCCTCGAAGGCGCTGGCAACGTCGTCAGCGACCCCGGCATGTTCTTCCGCCTGTCGACGGCGATCACGCTGACCGGCGGCACCATGTTCCTGATGTGGCTGGGCGAGCAGATCACGTCGCGCGGCATCGGCAACGGCATTTCCCTGATCATTCTCTCCGGCATCGTCGCCGAGCTGCCCGCGGCGCTCGCCAACATGCTCGAGCTCGGCCGTCAGGGTGCGATGTCGACCGGCCTGATTCTGGTCGTCATCATCATGGCGGTGGCCGTGATCGCCTTCATCGTGTTCGTGGAGCGCGCCCAGCGCCGGCTCTTGATCCAGTATCCGAAGCGCCAGGTCGGCAACAAGATGTTCGAGGGGCAGTCCTCGCATCTGCCGCTCAAGCTCAACACCTCGGGCGTGATCCCGCCGATCTTCGCGTCCTCGCTGCTGCTGCTGCCGACCACGGTCGCGAACTTCAACGCGGGCAGTGGGCCGGAATGGTTCCAGTGGATCAACACCCAGCTCGGCCACGGCCGTCCGCTGTTCCTGATCATGTATCTGGCGCTGATCGTGTTCTTCGCCTTCTTCTACACCGCGATCGTGTTCAATCCGACCGAGACCGCGGACAATCTGAAGAAGCACGGCGGCTTCATTCCGGGTATCCGCCCGGGCGAGCGTACCGCGGAATATATCGACTACGTGCTGTCGCGGATTACCGTGCTCGGCGCGGTGTATCTGGCGATCGTCTGCTTGATTCCGGAAATCCTGATCTCCTACGCGTCGGTGCCGTTCTACTTTGGCGGCACTTCGCTGTTGATCGTCGTCAGCGTCACCATGGACACGGTGGCGCAGGTGCAGGGCTATCTCCTGGCGCATCAGTACGAAGGCCTGATCCGGAAGTCGAAGCTGCGCGGCCGCCGCCGTTAAGCGCGGCGTCCCTCGGGCGGCGCGATTGCGCCGCCGATTCGCCGCGCGTGCAATGCGCGCGGACGGCGAGCCGGCCATTCGGTCGCCTCGGCAGAGTCGCTCTTCCTGTCGTGCAAGCATTGATCTCAAAGGCTTCTTGGCGTCCGGCCATTTGCTCCCCTATGATATGGGTAGCGGTGCGGCGCTGATTATGATTTGCACTGTAACTGGACTTCAAAACACGGGCGCGCGACGTATCGCGCACCAATCGGGGGGCGTACGCCGATGAGAATTATACTTCTGGGGCCACCGGGATCGGGCAAGGGCACCCAGGCGCAGCTGCTGGTGCAGCGCTATGGCATCGTCCAGCTCTCGACCGGCGAGATGTTGCGTGCAGCGGTGGCGGCCGGAACGCCGGTCGGGCTCAAGGCTAAGGAGATCATGGCCAGCGGCGGTCTCGTGCCAGACGATGTCGTGGTGGGGATCATCTCCGATCGGATCGATCAGCCGGATGCCAAAAACGGTTTCATCCTTGACGGTTTCCCGCGGACCGTGCCGCAGGCCGAGGCGCTGGATGAGCTGCTCAAGCACAAGCACCTCAAGCTCGATGCCGTGATCGAGCTCCGCGTCAACGAAAGCGCGCTCCTGAATCGCGTCGAGACTCGCGTCGCCCAGATGCGCGAGCGCGGGGAAGAGGTCCGGCTCGATGACACCCCGGAGGTCCTGACCAAGCGACTCGCCAGCTACCGCAGCCAGACGGAACCGCTGATTCACTACTATTCCGAGCGGCGCAAGCTCTCGACCATCGACGGCATGATGGCCATCGATGAGGTCACCCGCGCCATCCATCGCCAGCTCCTGGCGCTCGGGGCGGTCGAGCCCAAGACGCATGGCAAGGCACATGGCAAGACGCGCGCCCGGAGTGCGACAAAGGCGGCCCCGGCCAGAAAGGCCAAGGCGGCGAAGAAATCGGCCAAAAAATCTGCGAAAGCGGCCAAAAAGGCTGCCAAATCCGAGAAGGCGGCCAAGAAGGCTACGAAGGCGGGCAAGAGAATCGTCAAGAAAGCCGCCAAGAAGGCAGGAAAGAAGATGGCAGCCAAGAAGACCGCCAGGAAGGCTGTCAAGAAAGGTGCCAAAAAGGCCGCAAAAAAGGTCACGAAAAGGCGAGCTAAGCGCTAGCAGCGGTTGACGAAAGCCTCCTGAATCCCCTAATAAGCCCGCATCCAAGTCGGATAGTTTCAAACGATGCCGGGCCCCAGGAAGACCAGGGGTGGGCGTCGTGTTCGCGTTTGTGAACACCTGCCCGAGAAACCAAGCACTTAAAGCCCGATTCCTGACGAGGGATTGGCGACAGGAGAGAAGGCCGTGGCCCGTATTGCCGGCGTGAACATCCCGACCAACAAGCGCGTGCTGATCGCGCTCCAGTACATCCATGGCATCGGTCAGAAGATCGCCGGTGAGATTCTGGAGAAGGTGAAGATCCCGGTGGATCGTCGCGTCAATCAGCTCAGCGACGCCGAAGTGCTCCAGATCCGCGAAGTGATCGACCGCGACTATATGGTCGAGGGCGATTTGCGTCGTGAGGTCGGCATCAACATCAAGCGTCTGATGGACCTCGGCTGCTATCGCGGCCTGCGCCATCGTCGCGGTCTGCCGGTGCGTGGCCAGCGTACCCACACCAACGCGCGTACGCGCAAGGGTCCGGCCAAGGCCATCGCCGGCAAGAAGAAGTAAGTTTTCGCATCCAATCACGGCGTGTGGCGACCCGGGGATGACCCGTTCGCCACGCGCCTTTCGTTCCACAGGTGTAGCCGCTGGCATTACGGCGGCGTTGAGATCTTCAGGAAAGGTAGTCTATGGGCAAGGAAGCCACCCGCGTTCGTCGTCGTGAGCGCAAGAACATCGCCTCCGGCGTCGCGCACGTGAACTCGTCGTTCAACAACACGACCATCACCATCACCGACGCGCAGGGCAACACGATTGCCTGGTCCTCCGCCGGCACGATGGGCTTCAAGGGCTCGCGCAAGTCGACCCCGTATGCCGCACAGGTTGCCGCCGAGGACGTGTCGAAGAAGGCGCAGGAGCACGGCATGCGCACGCTGGAAGTCGAAGTCGCCGGTCCCGGTTCGGGCCGCGAATCGGCGCTCCGGGCGCTGCAGGCCGCGGGCTTCACCGTCACCTCGATCCGCGACGTGACCACGATCCCGCACAACGGTTGCCGTCCCCGTAAGCGTCGGCGCGTTTGATACCAGATTGCGGGCGCATTGGCGCCCGCGATGATTTTTTGCAAAGCCGTGGAAATGATCTGCGGCCTTTCTCCAACGCCAGTGCCTGCAACAGCAGTCTGACTGGCCTGTATGGGTGAAACAGTGACGATCCAGAAAAATTGGCAAGAACTGATTCGGCCGAACAAGCTGCAGGTACAGCCCGGCAGCGATCCGACCCGTTTCGCGACCATCGTCGCCGAACCGCTCGAGCGCGGCTTCGGCCAGACGCTCGGCAACGCGCTACGCCGCATCCTGCTGTCCTCGCTCCAGGGCGCGGCAGTGCAGTCGGTGCACATCGACGGCGTGCTGCACGAGTTCTCCTCGATCGCGGGCGTCCGTGAGGACGTCACCGACATCGTGCTCAACATCAAGGACATCTCGATCAAGATGCAGGGCGAAGGCCCCAAGCGCATGGTCGTCAAGAAGTCCGGACCGGGCGTCGTCACCGCCGGCGACATCCAGACCGTGGGCGACGTCGTCGTGCTCAATCCCGACCTGCAGATCTGCACGCTCGATGAGGGCGCCGAGATCCGTATGGAGTTCACGGTCGCAACCGGCAAGGGCTACGTTCCCGCCGAGCGCAACCGCCCCGAGGACGCACCGATCGGCCTGATCCCGGTCGACAGCCTGTACTCGCCGGTCCGCAAGGTCTCCTACAAGGTCGAGAACACCCGCGAGGGCCAGATCCTCGACTACGACAAGCTGACCATGACGATCGAGACCAACGGCGCACTGACGCCGGATGATTCCGTGGCCTACGCGGCGCGCATCCTGCAGGATCAGCTCAACGTGTTCGTCAACTTCGAAGAGCCGCGCAAGGAAGTCGCCCAGGAGATCATCCCGGACCTCGCCTTCAACCCGGCCTTCCTCAAGAAGGTGGACGAGCTCGAGCTGTCGGTGCGCTCGGCCAATTGCTTGAAGAACGACAACATCGTCTACATCGGCGACCTCGTGCAGAAGAGCGAAGCGGAAATGCTCCGCACTCCGAACTTCGGCCGCAAGTCTCTGAACGAGATCAAGGAAGTGCTGGCCCAGATGGGTCTGCACCTCGGCATGGAAGTGCCGGGCTGGCCGCCGGAGAACATCGACGAGCTCGCCAAGCGCTTCGAGGATCACTACTGATCCGAACGACAACAGGCTAAGGCGCGAATTCATCGCGCCTTAGCGGGCGAACGCAGGCAGCCCACCTGAGCAACTGGTCCGACGAACCGTCGCGACGAATGAAATTCAAGGAATAGATAAATGCGTCACGGCAAGGTTCATCGCAAGCTCAACCGCACCGCTGAGCATCGCCGCGCGATGTTCGCCAACATGTGCGCCGCGCTGATCAAGCACGAGCAGATCGTCACCACGCTGCCGAAGGCGAAGGAATTGCGTCCGATCGTCGAGAAGCTGATTACCCTCGGCAAGAAGGGCGGGCTGGCCATGCGCCGTCAGGCCATCTCGGAGATGCGTGACAAGGATCAGGTCAGGAAGCTGTTCGACACGCTCGCGCCCCGCTACAAGGATCGCCAGGGTGGCTACACCCGCATCATCAAGGCCGGCTTCCGCTACGGCGACAACGCCCCGATGGCCGTGATCGAGTTTGTCGATCGTGATGTCGATGCCAAGGGCCTGGATTCCGGTCCGGTGCAGGAAAAGGAAGCCGAGGCGGCATAAGCCGACCGGCAGAGAGTTTTCAGAAAGCGGCGCCTTCGGGCGCCGCTTTTTTATTGGCCGTCCTGTTGGTTACGTCCCGCTCCTCACGCGTCGGTGAGTGCCGATTGCTATCGTGCCGGCAGCGCCCAATATCTCCGCAAGCATCAACGGAGATCACGCATGAACATCGACCTATCCGGAAAGAACGCCCTCGTCACCGGCTCGACTGCCGGCATCGGCCACGCCATCGCCAAGGGCCTTGCCGGCTCGGGTGCGAGCGTCGTGATCAACGGACGCGGCCAGGACAAGGTCGATGCGGCCGTGCGCAAGCTGGAAGGGGCGGGCGGAAAGGTCCGCGGCATCGCCGCCGACGTCTCGACCGCGGCGGGCTGCAAGGCGCTGGCCGCGGCGCTGCCAGACGTCGACATCCTCATCAACAATGCCGGCATCTTCGAGCCGAGGGACTTTTTCGACATTCCGGACGAGGACTGGAGCCGCTTTTTCGAGGTCAACGTGATGAGCGGCGTGCGTCTCTCGCGTGCGTATATGAAAGGCATGCTCAAGCGCAACTGGGGCCGAATCGTCTTCATCTCCTCGGAGTCCGGGCTCAACATTCCCGTCGAGATGATCCACTACGGCATGAGCAAGACGGCGCAGCTCTCGGTCGCGCGGGGCCTGGCGCAGCTCACACGGGGCACCGGCGTCACCGTCAATTCCGTGCTGCCGGGCCCCACAATGTCGGAGGGCGTCGAGACGTTCGTGAAGGATCTTGCCAAGCAGAACGGCCAGTCGGTCGATGAGGCCGCGGCCAATTTCGTCAAACAACATCGCCCAAGCTCGCTGCTCCAGCGCTTCGCCAGCGTCGATGAGATCGCCAACATGGTGGTGTATGCGGCTTCGAAGGAAGCCTCGGCGACCAACGGCGCGGCGTTGCGTGCGGAGGGCGGCATCATCAATACGATTGCCTGAGGCCTGCGGATGCCGGCCTATGTGATCTCCGAGGTTGAGGTACGCGACAGAGCCGCGATGGAAGCCTATCGCGAGCTGGCCGCAGCAACCATCGCGCAATATGGCGGCCGCTATCTCGTGCGCGGCGGCGCCGCCGAATTGGTGGAGGGCGGCCCGCCGCCCAAGACCATCATCATCGTGGAGTTCCCATCGATGGCGCGGGCGCAGGAATGGTATGCCTCGGCCGAGTACGCCGAGGCGCTGAAGCTGCGGCACACGGCGCTGGAGCGTCGGCTGCTGTTTGTCGAGGGCGTGGCACCGTAGACAAGCCCGGGCATGACGGAGTGAGTGGCCGCTACCACCCCTCCAGCACGATCTTGCCGCGCGACTTGCCACTCTCGAGCAGTGCATGCGCGCGCTTGAGGTTGGCCGCGTTGATGGTGCCGAAGGTCTGGTCGAGCGTCGTGCGCAAGACGCCCTTGTCGATGAGGTCGGCGACGTCGTTGAGCAGATGATGCTGCGCGATCATGTCGGCGGTTTGAAAGGAGGAGCGCGTGAACATCGATTCCCAATGCACCGAGATGGCCTTGCCCTTGAACGCGCTCACAGTGAATTCCGGGGGATCGTCGATCAGGCCGAATCTGCCCTGCGGCGCCATGAACTCGGCGATGCTCTTGTAGTGCTGGTCGGTGAATGTGAGGCTCGCCACCAGCGCGACGGGCGGCAGCTTGAGCTTCTCGACCTGCTCTTTCATCGGTTGGCCGTGGTCGATCACCGCATGCGCGCCGAGACCGAGGCACCATTTTTGCGACTCCGGCCGCGTCGCGGTCGCGAGCACCGTCAGCCCGGTGAGGCGGCGGGCGAGCTGGATCAGGATCGAGCCAACGCCGCCAGCGCCGCCCGTGATCAAGAGCGTGCGCGGATCGACACTCTTGCCGGGCACCGCACCGAGCCGATCGAACAGCAATTCCCAGGCGGTGATGGAGGTGAGCGGGAGGGCGGCGGCCTGCGCGAACGACAGGCTCTTCGGCTTGTTGCCAACGATGCGCTCGTCGACGAGGTGGAATTCAGAATTGGTACCCTGGCGCAGGATCGAGCCGGCGTAAAATACCTCGTCGCCTGGCTTGAACAGCGTGACGTCGGGACCGACGGTGTCGACAACGCCGGCCGCGTCATAGCCCAGAATCTTGGTCTCGCCCTCGGGCGGGGCTGCGCGCTTGCGCACCTTGTAATCGACCGGATTGGCCGAGATCGCCTTCACAGCCACGCGGATATCACGGCCCTTGGGTTCGGGCTTGGCGGTCTCGAAATCGAACAGCGCGTCCTGATCCTCGATCGGAAGCGACTTCCTGTAGCCGACGGCCTTCATGGCTTGTCTCCTTCAGATAGTGTTGCAGATGCCGGGTCCCGGGTTCGCGTTTTCGCGCGCCCCCGGGATGACAAGCGAGACCTAGAACGCGAACTGCGTCCGCATCGCGACCGCATCGAACTTCGAACCGACATCAGCGGTCGAGATCGGCGTGGCCTGCCTCGATACCGTGCCATGCAGATAGTCCAGCATGAAACGGACGTTGCCGTTGACATACCAGTTCAGCGCTGCCGTGTAGACGGTCTGCCGGCCGCCTGCGATGCCGGTTGCGGTCCCGAGTTGATCGTTGAGGTCGATCGTGGAGAAGCGTCCCGCGACCTCCCACGCGCCCCAGCCGCCGCCCTCGAGGGAGAACGGGTGTGCCGGCTTGACGCCGCCATAGGCCGCATTGGCCGCATTATAGCTGCGACCCTCGCCCGTCAGCACGTAGCCGGCTTGCGCATAGCCGCCCTGGAATTTGAGGCTTGGCGCACCCAGCGGCGGCAGGCCGGTATTGGCGCTGCGATCGATGTTGTACCAGAAATACTCGCCTTGAAGGATCAGCGGTCCATAGGTGGCGGCCGCTTCGACGCTGTAGACCTGCGCGCCGGAGGCATTGGCGATTGCGCCGGTCGTAGCCAGCGCCGTGGGATCGATGCGCAGTTCCGGACGATCGTTCAGCGTCACCGTCTGTGCACCCGTCACCAGATTGCGCGTCGGCTGGATCAGCCATTCGGCATTGCCGCCGAGATGGACCGAGTAGTCTTTGCCGCTGACGACTTGGCCGGCGACACGCGCGACCGCGCCGTATTGTTCCGTGGTGCCGTTCGGCGCAACGCTCGACGCTGAGTGGATCGCACCGGTGGCGGGACCGGTGACATAGGCGCCAGCCCAGAACACGTCGTTGTACCAGCGCGTGCCGACCGCCGAACGGAAGTCGCCCGCAGCGATGCTCGTGGCGACGATCCCCGCCGAGGCGCGTTCCATGAACATGATGTCGTTGGAGCTCGTGGCCTCATCGAGGGTGTAGGGCAGGTCCATGATGCCGCCTTCGATGGCCATCTTGCCGCCGAACGGTTTCAGGCCGGTATAGCTGAGATAGGCGTTCTCGATGCCGGAGACGCCGCCGCCGGGCAGCGAACCCGGAGCTGCGCCGCCAAACCCGTCGGAGGAGCCGCCGAAGTCGTAGACCAGCGCGAAATTCCAGTCGTGGAAGAACTTGCCGGCGACACCGATGCGGGCGCGGCGGACGTTCTCGCCGCTGTCGAGCTTTTGCGGCACGGTCGCCGCCGTGTTGGGCCGATAGTCGTAGCCGCCGACATCCCAATGCACGCGGCCTGTGATCCCGACGCAGTTTGCCCCGTCGGCAGTGCAGATGGTCGGTCGGTTGTTCGGCATTGTCACGACGACGCCGGATGCGGGCGCCGGTCCCTTGAGCGGGATCGCCGCGTTGGCGTTGGCGACGGCGGCCTTCGCTTCGGAACGCGCTTCGGCCTTCGCCTCCGCCTTCGCCTCAAGCCTGGCCTTCGCCGTGGCCGCGGTATTCGCGGCGGTCTGGCTCTGGAGCTTGTCGAGCTTCTGCTCCAGCATCTTCAACTGCTGCTTCAGGAGCGCGATCTCCTGGTCGCTGCTGCTCGCCGATTGGGCCTGGGCCTGCGAGGCTGCCAGTGCGGCGGCGAGACCAATCGCCGTGGCTGCAATTCTTGTCCTGCTCACGTCATGACTCCATCGTTTGACGAACTTCCCCAAGTCGTTGGCGGAGAGCCTAGGTGTGATCGATGACTGCCCCGCGACGCTGCGCCCGGTTGCACGGTTCCCACCGGTGTAAATTCGCCGCAACCGAATCCGCCTTGCACCACCATGCAAGATGACGCACATCATGCCAATCCACAGCCCCGGCAAATTGCTATTTCGCACGCACAGCTTGCAGGCCGGACACGCCAAAGGGGTCGAATATGCCGCCGGGCGCCCTTCTAATGGGGGGCGAACGCGCCTATATTCCGGCGTCTTTTCCAAGAGGTAGGAATGTTTCGATCGACCTGGACCGCCGTCGTCACGGCACTGTGCATAGCTTTTTCGGCCAACTTCAATCCGGCCGCCGCGCAGGACCGCCGTGTGCCGTCCTCGCCCGCCGAACTGCGGCTGTCCTATGCGCCGATCGTGCAGCGGGTGCAGCCGGCGGTTGTCAACGTCTACGCCGCCAAGGTGGTGCAGAACCGCAACCCGCTGCTCGACGACCCCATCTTCCGCCGCTTCTTCGGCGTGCCCGGCCAGCAGCAGGAGCAGGTGCAGCGCTCGCTCGGTTCGGGCGTGATCGTCGATGCGTCGGGGCTCGTTGTCACCAACGTCCACGTCATCGAAGGCGCCGACCAGGTCAAGGTGTCGCTGTCGGACAAGCGTGAGTTCGAGGCCGAGATCGTGTTGAAGGACTCTCGCAGCGATCTCGCGGTGCTGCGTCTGAAGGACACCAAGGAGAAGTTTCCGGCTCTCGAATTTACCAATTCGGACGAGCTGATGGTAGGCGACGTCGTGATGGCGATCGGCAATCCCTTCGGCGTCGGCCAGACCGTGACTCACGGCATCATCTCGGCCTTGGCGCGCACGCAGGTCGGTATCACCGACTACCAGTTCTTCATCCAGACCGACGCGGCGATCAATCCTGGCAATTCCGGCGGCGCGTTGGTCGACATGAACGGCAGGCTCGCGGGCATCAACACCGCGATCTATTCGCGCTCCGGCGGCTCGCAGGGCATCGGCTTCGCGATCCCCGCCAACATGGTGCGCGTCGTCGTGGCCTCCGCCAAGGGTGGCGGCAAGGCGGTGAAGCGGCCGTGGCTCGGGGCGAAGCTGCAGGCGGTGACGCCGGAGATCGCCGAGAGTCTCGGCCTGCGTTCGCCCACCGGTGCGCTGGTCGCAAGCGTTGTCCCGAACGGGCCGGCGGCCAAGGCCGGGCTGAAATCCTCCGACCTGATCGTCTCGATCGACGGCCAGACCGTGGATGATCCCAACGCTTTCGACTATCGCTTCGCCACACGGCCGCTCGGCGGCACCGCGCAGATCGACGTGCAGCGCGGCGGCAAGCCGGTCAAGCTGACGGTGGCGCTGGACGCCGCGCCCGATGCCGGCCGCAACGAGCTCGTCATCACCGCGCGCTCGCCGCTCCAGGGCGCGAAGGTCTCGACCATCACCCCGGCGCTCGCCGACGAGCTGCATCTGGACGCCGATACCGAAGGCGTGGTGGTCACCGATCTCGGCGGCGACAGTGCGGCCGCGAATGTCGGCTTCCAGAAGGGCGACGTCATCCTGGCGGTCAACAACCAAAAGATCAGCAAGACCAGCGATCTCGAAAAGGCGGCGGCCGAGCGCCAGCGCATCTGGCGCATCACGCTGGTGCGCGGCGGCCAGCAGATCAACGTCACGCTGGGCGGATGAGTCCGAAGCGACCACAGGAGACGCCAACTCTCTTCGCCGCGGCGGGGCTCGATCACGAGGCTCCGCATCCGCTGCCGGATCGGCTGCGGCCGCGCGCGCTCTCGGAGGTCGTCGGCCAGGATCACATCCTGGGTCCCGACGGCGCGCTCACGCGCATGCTGGAGACGCGCACGCTGGGCTCGCTGGTGTTCTGGGGCCCGCCCGGCACCGGCAAGACCACGGTGGCGCGGCTGCTCGCGGACGCCACCGATCTGCATTTCGAGCAGATCTCCGCGGTGTTCTCCGGCGTTGCCGATTTGAAGAAGGCCTTTGAGGCCGCGCGTGCACGCCGCGAGATGGGCAAGGGCACGCTGCTGTTCGTCGACGAGGTGCATCGCTTCAACCGCGCCCAGCAGGATTCGTTTCTGCCGGTCATGGAAGACGGCACGGTGGTGATGGTCGGCGCCACCACCGAAAACCCCTCCTTCGAACTCAACGCGGCGCTTTTGTCACGGGCGCGCGTGCTGGTGTTTCGCTCGCTCGACGCGGCCGCGATCGAAAAGCTGTTTGCGCATGCCGAGGAGGTCGAGGGCCGCAAGCTGCCGCTCGACGAGGAAGCGCGCGCCGTGCTGGTGCGCATGGCCGATGGCGACGGCCGCGCATCGCTGACGCTCGTCGAGGAAGTCTGGCGCGCCGCGCGCAAGGACGAGATTTTCGACGCCGCTCAGTTGCAGGAGATATTGCAGCGTCGCGCGCCCATCTACGACAAGTCGGCCGACGGCCATTACAATTTGATCTCGGCGCTGCATAAGTCGGTGCGCGGCTCCGATCCCGATGCCGCGCTGTATTATCTCGCGCGCATGCTCGATGCCGGCGAGGACCCGCTGTTTCTGGCCCGCCGCGTCGTGCGCATGGCGGTCGAGGATATCGGGCTTGCCGATCCGCAGGCGCTGGTCATCGCCAACGCGGCCAAGGACGCCTTCGACTTCCTCGGTCATCCCGAGGGCGAGCTCGCGATCGCGCAGGCGGTGGTCTATCTCGCCACCGCGCCAAAATCGAACGCTGTCTACACCGCCTTCGGCAAGGCGATGCAGGTCGCAAAGCAGGCCGGCTCGCTGCTGCCGCCGAAGCACATCCTCAACTCGCCGACCAAGCTGATGAAGTCGGAAGGCTACGGCGCATCTTACGAATACGACCACGACACGCCCGACGCCTTCTCCGGCCAGGATTATTTCCCGGAAGCCCTGGGCCGCCAGATCTTCTACGACCCGCCCGAGCGGGGGTTCGAGCGGGAGATCCGCAAGCGGCTGGATTATTGGGCGAAGTTGCGGAAGGAGCGGGGTGGCTGAAGCCAAAATCGCCATTTCGCCGTGACGCGAGGCTGCTTTTGAGCTACGCAGGCACCATGAGCCGCCGCATCAAAAGAACCGATCCAAAGCCCCGTTCGCGCGATGAGCGCAAGGAGGCGCGCCCGTTCAAGGCGCGCAGCGCGAAGCCTGCTGGGCTGCGGCCGGGCGGCAAGCCCGGTGCGAAGCCGCCGCGCTTTGCGAGCGAGCGCGTCGAGCGGCGCGCGCCCAAAGCCGAACCGGAAAAGGCTGCACCGGCAAAGCCCGTCGAGGTATTGCTGCCGACCAAGGTGCAGACCGTCAAGGTGACGGCCGACGAGAACAACATGCGCGTCGATCGCTTCCTTGAAGCGCACTTTCCCGGCCTGTCGTTCTCCCACATCCAGCGCGTCGTTCGCAAAGGCGAGCTGCGCGTCGACGGCAAGCGCGTCGACAGCAAGGACCGCCTGGAGGAGGGCCAGAGCGTCCGCATTCCGCCGCTGAAGCTCGACACGCCGAAGGCACCCAACCCGCAGTCGGAGGCGGCGCAAAAGACGCTTGCCGCGCTGAAGGAGATGACGATCTACGAGGACGACGACGTTCTCGTGCTGAACAAGCCGGCCGGACTTGCCGTGCAGGGCGGCTCGGGCATGACGCGACACATCGACCAGATGCTGGAGGTGATGCGCGATTCCAAGGGCCAGAAGCCGCGCCTCGTGCACCGCATCGACAGGGAGACGTCGGGCTGCCTCCTGGTCGCCAAGACCCGCTTTGCCGCCTCGCATCTGACCGGCGCCTTCCGTTCGCGGTCGGCGCGAAAAACCTATTGGGCGCTCGTGCCGGGGCTGCCGAAGCCGAAGCAGGGCCGCATCTCGACCTTCCTTGCCAAGGAGGAGAGCGAGGACGACACCATCATGCGCATCGCCCAGCATGGCGACGAGGGCGCAAGCCACGCGGTGACATACTATGCGGTGGTCGAAACCGCCGGTAACAAGCTGACTTGGGTGTCGCTGAAGCCGGTGACGGGGCGCACCCACCAGTTGCGCGCCCACATGGAGCATATCGGCCACCCCATCGTCGGCGATCCCAAATATTTCAACATCGAGAACTGGCAACTGCCGGGCGGCCTGCAAAACCGGCTGCACCTATTGGCGCGCCGCATCGTCATCCCGCATCCCCGCGGCGGCTTCATTGATGCCACCGCGCCGCTGCCGCAGCACATGCAGCAGTCATGGAACCTGCTCGGGCTCGATGCGAGCCGGTTTGATCCGATCGAGAACGCGCCGGAAGAGTAATTAAGTGCGGCGCGCAGGTTGGCTGGCTACGTCATTCCTACCGCTTGCGAAACCGGTCAAACGCCATTGCGGGATCCCGACGACGAAATACCGGCGCTACGGTTGCGGCTCCGAAATTCGTACCAGGTAGCCCAAGAACAGGAAAAGCAGCCCGTCTCGCGCCAAATCGCCATGAGCAAAGCTTAGCATTGCCACGAAAAGGAAGCCCATAAAGGCAAATCTGGCCTCGGCTCGTTCCAAGCGGGCGGTCATGGCAAGCGCTCCAAGCGCTATAAATCCAAGCAGCACGCCAGCCACCCATCCGAACTCAATGACAACCTGGGCTAGGCTGAGGTGGGTTTCCATGCCCAGGCATGTCATCTGGGTGAAGCTCGAAAGGCCGTGACCAAAGATCCCCGCACGAGGTATGGCGCTGGCCACGTCGCTGATGAGCTTCTTTCGTGTCAGGACAGAATTATATTGTTTTAGGTCGCCGCACGGCGCTGGGCCCGCCTCAGCCTGAGGAACGACCTCAGCCTGAGGACTGACCTCGCCCCGAGGACCGACGTCGCCCCGAGGACCGAGCTCGCCCGGAGCGCCCACCTGAGCAGGAGGGCCCACCTGAGCGGGAGAGCCCACCTTAGCAGGAGGAGAAGCCGATATGGCGACGGCGAGACGTTCGGCGGTAGCGACGCGAGTGTAATACCCGGCGGCCCAGGAGGTCGAAACCACCAAGATGGCGACGAGTGCCTTAGTTCGGGTGCGACGAGAGATAGCAGCTTCGCAGGCTAACGTGCACAGCAGCGCCACAAACGAAAAGCGCAGGAGTGACGCCGCCAAGATGGCAAATACCACGCCGGCAGATATGTAGCCGACAACCAACCATAAGCGATTGAGGTGTGAGGCGACGAGACCAGCCAGCAGAAGAGCAAAGCAAACGGAAATCTGGGCCGGAGCGGCATCAAAAGTGCCGAAGACCAATGGTTTCCCGTGAAGATCGCTCCATTGATCTCGGAGCGCCACGACGATGCATACCAGGCCAAGGAACCCGACCAGACCGAGCACCGCGAAAAATGGTCGCCCGGTCGTTCCAGACAACCGAGCTGCGGGATAAGCCGCCAAGGTGAGGATAAATAGGATTTCCTCCTTCAGAGGCCCTGGGCCGTTGACGACGGTAGAAATGCCAAGCCAAAGCACGAACAGGAGGAAGACGGAATCCCAGATCGTATTCCGGAAGTGGCCCACGGCGACAAGACCGACCAGCGGGCAAATTAGCACTGCGGCGCTTGACCACGATCCGAGCCCGATCCCATGCAAGAGGATCATGATGGCGCCGGAACACACCAAAATGCCCAACAGAACGGACGTGACGGGCTGTTTATTTCCCGACCATTCCTCTACCGGCTGCAATAGCCATTTGCTCGATGTCTCCTGGTCCATCCTCTAGCAAATCATCCAAAGCTGACTCGTTCTTGCCCATGATAGGTGGGAGCTACCAAAACTAGCCTGATCTGACGTCGGCTGTGGCGGCCATCGGCGAAGCTCACCGGTATTGATTGTCCACCAGCTCTTTTCCAAACCTTTAGTGGCTCTCGCGCGCAACGTCTATTGCCTTGGCCAGATCGACGGCCTTGGTCCCGTGACTTTCGCCATTCCTGCAGACGGAACGGAAGGCGCTGGGCCCGGGCTTTCGGCGGAGGAAATCTCTGTCCTGTGTGTAACCTGCCGGGACATGCTGACGCAACCTGCCGCACCTCAAAGACGCTCCATCGAAGCAACTGAGCAATGCTCTCCGCCTTGAGTGACAAAGCACCTTACGATAAGTCCGTCCTCTATCGCTCAGGCTCTATAAGTCCCACTGCAATAGTCGCATGTAGTCATTGCTTCCTTCTGCAAGACATGGCTGGCGACGAACGCCAGATCGGCTAGGTTACGTCAGTCGAAACTGCTCGAGAAACATCCGCAAGCTGTCGTGCGTGCTCTCGACATCCGTGATCAGCCAGCCCTCCGGGCCGTTCACCAGGATGAAGTTCAGCCGGAGCGGCCGGCCGCGATTGTCGAAACTCGCCGCGACATAGGTCTTGTCGTATTGCCTGCGAACGACCGCGATCGCGACGGGGCCGAGCTTCCAGCTCGGGCTCTGCACCAGGAAATCGTAGGGCTCGACCCGCGGCACCACACCTTGCGCAACGAGGGGTCGAAGAATTGCCGGGCGGTCGCGCCATCCTGCGGCAGGCCTTTTGAGAGCTCCGGCGCGCCCTGGCCGTAATGAGCGTAGACGTTGCGGACCACCGATTCCGGAGTCCGAAAGCCGGCCTGCGCCGCGGCCGGCCAAAACCCGGCAAGGAGAGCCGCAATGCCCGCAAGTTCCCTCATACCTGCCGCTCGCTTTATCGGTCGTCGCTCTTACCTTACAAGGCTAGCATTGAGTGATCAGGGCCGAAAACCAGATGCGCGAATTGTTCGATGAAGCTGCGGGGCGATCCCCGCTTGATCCGCAGGAGTTGGTCCGCCAGGCCTCGCGCGTGCCGCTGCGCAAGCGCTTCTACAAGGAGGTGGGGGTCGCTGAGGCTGAGGGCGGCTTTGCCATCACGCTTGACGGCAAGGCGATCCGCACGCCGTCCGGCCGCCAGGTGATCATCCCTGCGCGCGTGCTAGCCGACGCAGTGGCTGCCGAGTGGGCGGATCAGAAAGAGACGATCAATCCCATGACGATGCCGCTGACGCGGATCGCCAATAGCGTGGTCGAGGGCGTCGTCGACTGCGTCGATCTCGTCAGCGACGACCTCGCAAAGTATCTCCAGTCCGATCTGCTGTTCTATCGCGCCGGCCATCCCGAGGGGCTCGTCGCCCGCGAGGCCGCGCATTGGGACCCAGTGTTGTTCTGGGCCGCTGAGACGCTGGGAGCGCATTTCATCCTGTCCGAAGGCGTCATGCCTGTAACGCAGCCGGAGGCGGCCGTCCAGGCCGCGCGTGCGGCGCTGCCGGGGGATGCCTGGTCGGTCGCCGCCCTCCACGTGATCACCACCCTGACCGGCTCGGCCCTGCTGGCGCTGGCGCTGGCCCATGGCGTGCGCGATGCCGGCCAGGTCTGGGCGGCGGCTTATGTCGATGAGGACTGGAATGCCGAGAAATGGGGAGTCGACGAGGAAGCCGCCGGCCGCCGCGCCGCCCGCCTCAAGGACTTTCATGCCGCCGTGACCGTTTTGGCCGCTGTGAACGCGCCCGCGGCCAAAGGTCCTTAACGAGAGGTTTACGAGGGCGGCCTTAGGGTAGGGCCTACGCTCCCCAGGCCCCTCGCCATGCCGACGCCGATAAGCTCGATCGTTCCCGTCAGTGCCGCCAGCCCTGTTGCTGACGCGGTGACGCCCGATCTTGTGCTGCAGGCCGGCAGCGTCGTCGACGCAAGAGTCGTCAGCGTGCTCGCCGGCAATCTGGTGCGGATCGCGATCGCCAACCTGTCGATGGATGTGATGTCCGAGGTGGCGCTGGCACCAGGCCAAAATCTCCAGCTTGCGGTGTCGCAGAACGGCGGCACCATCCGGCTCGCCGTCATGGGCGGGGCAGGCGAGGCGAGCGCCGATCAGGTCACGCTGACGCCGGCTGCGGCCTCGCTGGTTGACAGCCCGCCGATTGCTCCGTCGGCGAGCGCGGGACGCAACGTGCTGACGCCATCGGAGCAGGTCGCCGTTACCGCAGCTTCGGCCGAGGCGGTCACAAAGCAGGGCAGCCAGGCGCCGCTGTTCGCCAATCTGGCCGCGGTCGTCACCGGCAGCGATCTTCCGGCGGGGCTGAAGCAGGCGATGCTGGGCGTGCTGGCGCAGCAGACGCCGCTCAACACCGGGCTCGATGGCGGCGACATTGAATCCGCATTCCAAAAATCCGGCCTATTCCTCGAAGCCTCGCTCGCCGAGGGCGCGACGTCGTCCTCCGGCACGATGCCAGACCTGAAGGCGGCATTGCTGGTGCTGCGCCAAACGCTGACGACGCTCGAGGCGATTGCGCCACAGGCGCAAGGTGCCGCGCTTCCGGCTGGTACCGTGGCGACACCGCAGCTCACTGCCGCGGAGACGCAGGCCGCATTGCCCGCAACCGAACCCGAGATCGCCCAATCACCGCAAATGCCGCGCAGCGTCAATATCGCAGCCTCTGTGTTGGCGGACATCGCTGGCGGTGCTCCGCAGGCCGCGGTGCCGCGGGCCATGACCGCAGGCCTTGCCGCGAGCCTCCTGCAAGAGATCACGCAAAGCCTGCCGCGAATGACGGGAAACGTGCCGGGCTCGAACAAGGCCGTACCCGAGGGACATATTTTCGAAGCCGCCGCGCGCGCGACGCCACCACCGGTTCGCGGCGCGCTGCCGTCGCCGCAATTCATTGCCTCGCCGTCACTCGTACCGGATACGCCGCTCGCTGCGACCGTGCATCGCCTGCTCGATGACACCGATGCCGCTCTCGCGCGCCAGACGTTGCTCCAGGTTGCTTCGCTCCCCGATCGCACCGACGCCAGCGGTCACAAGATTGATCCGAGCGTGCCGCAGTGGAATTTCGAGATTCCATTCGCAACGCCGCAGGGCACGGCAATGGCGCAGTTCGAGATCTCACGCGACGGCGGCAATGAATCCGCCGATCCCGCCAGGCGCGCCTGGCGCGCGCGCTTCACGCTGAATGTCGAGCCGGCTGGCCCCGTGCACGCTTTGATTACGCTCAACGGTGACAAGACCTTCGTGCGGATGTGGGCGGAGCGGCCGACGACCGCACAGCAGCTTCGCGCCGGAATCGGCGAGCTCAACCAGGCACTGACCAGGGCCGAGCTCAAGCCCGGCGACATCCTGGTCCGCGATGGCACGCCGCCACAGCCCGCACCGGCCCGCGCCGGCCACTTTCTGGATCGCGCTACATGAGCGACCCGTCGAAGCTTGCGATTGCGCTGCATTACGAGAGGGGCAGCAACGCGCCGGTCGTCGTCGCCAAGGGCAAGGGCACGATCGGCGAAAAAATCGTCGAGATCGCCAAGGCCAACGACATCCCGATCGAGGAGAACGAGATCCTGGCCGGTGCGCTCTCCAAGGTCGAACTCGGCGAGGAGATCCCGCCGGACCTCTACAAGGCCGTCGCCGAGGTGCTGGTGTTCGTGCTGCGGCTGTCGGGCAGGCGGTAGCTGTCATCGTTTCACCACGTTAGCGGCTGCATGGTCGCGGCCATCTTCATCGCGTAACGGACATCGCCAGTGCTTACCCGCCGTTCCACTCTCGGCCTTCTCGCCGCAACCGCGATCCTGCCATCGCGTGCATTCGCTCACGTCGCGCCACCGCGAAATGAAATCCGTGACAGCCTCGCAAAGCGCTTCACTGACCTCGGCACGGCGGGGACGTTCGTCGGCTACAAGGTCGAGGACTATCTGGTCGTCGCCAGCGACAAGGAACGTTCGGGCGAGGCGAAGCTGCCGGCTTCGACCTTCAAGATTCCGAACTCGTTGATTGCGCTCGAAACCGGCGTGGTCACTGACCCCGACAAGGACGTATTTCCCTGGGACGGCGTGAAGCGTCCGATCGAGGCCTGGAACAAGGACCACACGCTGCGCAGCGCGATTCTCGTCAGCGCGGTGCCGGTCTATCAGGAGATCGCGCGCCGGATCGGGCAAGAACGCATGCAAAAGTACGTCGATCTGTTCGACTATGGCAATCGCGACATCGGCGGCGGCATCGATCAGTTCTGGCTCACCGGCGCCTTGCGCATCGATCCGGTCGAGCAGGTCGATTTCATCGACCGGCTGCGCCGCCGCGCACTGCCGATCTCGAAACGCAGCCAGGATCTCGTCGCTGACATCCTGCCGGTGACCAAGGTCGGCGATAGCGTCATTCGCGCCAAGTCCGGGCTGCTTGGCGCCGAGCGCGGCGAGCCATCGCTTGGCTGGATGGTGGGCTGGGCCGAGAAGGGCGAAGCGCACACCGTGTTCGCGCTCAACATGGACTGCAAGGAGCCGCGCCTGGTCGGAGAGCGCATGCCGCTGACGCAAGCCTGCCTTGCCGAGATCGGCGCTATCTAGCGATACCGCGCTGGCGCCGCTCGACTAGCATCCCCCGGGTCAAGAAAAACCGGGAGGAGAACATGAACTCAACGCCACTCTGGCTGCCGTCGCTCACGCTTGCCGCCGCAGGCGGCTGGCTCGCCGCCACGATGTTTGCCGGTCCCGCCACCAGCAGGGAGCCGCGCTTTCCTCAGCTCACCATGGACCAGCTCGACGCCAAGCAGAAGCCCCTCGGCGAGCAGATCATGAAGGTCTCGAGCGTCGGCATCGGCGGTCCCTACAATCCGATGATCCGCAGCCCGGTGCTCGGCCAGCGCCTGTTCGACCTATTCCACTATCTGCGCTGGGAGACCTCGGTCCCGACAAAACTCAACGAGTTCGCGATCCTGATCATCGGGCGGCAATGGCGCTCGCAGGTGGAGTGGTACGCCCATGCGCCGCTCGCGGCGAAAGCGGGCCTGTCGCCCGACATCGTCGCGGAGCTGAAGGCCAATAAGCGGCCTGCGAACATGGCCGAGGACGAGGCCGTCGTCTACGACTTCGTCACCGAGCTCACCGCGACGAAGAAGGTCGGCAACGAAACCTTCGCGCGCGCGAAGAAGGTCTTCAACGACCAGCAGATCGTCGACCTCACCGCGGTCGCCGGCAATTACGTGATGGTCGCGATGTTGCTCGCAATGGCCGAAGAGACCGTGCCGCCGGACAAGCAGGAGCCGTTCAAGCCGGGCGAGCCGTAGCCTTCGTCATTGCGAGGAGCGAAGCGACGAAGCAATCCAGACTGCCTCGGCGGAAAGATTCTGGATTGCTTCGCTGCGCTCGCAATGACGGAACATGTCGCGCTGGCCTAACCCAGCTTGAACAGCGCCTGCAAAAACTCCTCAACGGCCTTGCGCGACTCGGCGGCAGTCGTTGGATTGCCGCCGACATGCGGATTGAGCTCGACGCAAGCGTCCTGGTAGGTGAACGGCGCTTTCGTATCGGCGTTCATCAGCACGCCGCCGTCGCCTTCGCGGATCTGGCAGTTGCGCACGGTCTGCGCACCCGTGGACACGGCAACCGTATTGACGCCGAGCAGCCCACTGTCAAAACCATGCGCGCTGTCGGGGTATTCGGTCAGCACCACGTCGCGGCCGGCCGTCTTGAGCCGCTCGATGAAAGCCTTGCAGCTCTTGACGGGATTGTAGTCGTCGGGCGTGCCGTGGAAGATGCGGATCGGGCGCGCGGCGATGTCCGTGTCGTTCTGATAGGTCGTCGAACAGTCGGGGTAGAAGGGAATGTAGGCGGCGAACTGGATGCCGGACTTGTTCCAGAGCTTGTGGAAGCGCTCGAGGCTCGCATAAAGCGTCGCCTGTCCGCCGCGTGAAAAGCCCATCAGCACGATGCGATCCGGATCGACGCGGGGATGCTTTGCAAGGATCTCCAACGAGCGGTAGATGTCGATGACGAGGTTGAGCCGACCGAGCAGGGCCTGGTTCGGCCCCACCACCGTCAGCCCGCGGCCGGTAAAGCCGTCGATCACGAAAGTCGAGATGCCCATGGCGTTGAACGCGTGCACCCAGGCTTCGGTCGTTGCGCCGACGCCGCTCGAGCCGTGCATCAGCACCACGACGGGGAGTTTTCCGCTGCCTTGCGCCACGCGCAGCTCGCCGGCGACCGTCACCGGCTTGCCGGCCGCGGCGTCGCCGCTGAGGAATTGCTGGTCGGAGAGGGTGAGCGAGGGGATCGGGTAGATCTCGGCGCGGGTGGCGACTTCCCGGGGAAGCGATTGTGCGTTGGCGCCCATGCCGACGAACAGCGTTGAAATGCAGAGCGCCATGGCGACGCGGAATGCCGTCGGCATCGGATCCTCCCCCGTGATTTTCAGTGAGTAGAACAACAGGCCCGCGCGCTGTCAAATTGACGCAAGCCGGCGGTTCGCCTCAGGCGGTGTCAGGCTTCTTCACCGTCAGCGCCTGGTCGATCGCAAAACCGCCAATCTCGCTCATCGCCTGCGAGATCACGTCGCCCTTGCGGGCAAAGCCGGCAGAGAGGACATCGAACTGGGTGCGCGCCAGCCGCAGCACCTCGATTGGCACGGAGATGGCGGTCTCGTTGAAGCTGTCGACCGAGGCGTGCAGCGTCTCCAGCTCGCTTGTGAGCTTGCCGATATGGCTCTCGGCGTGCTGCATCAGGCCGAGCAGGCTGCCGCGCTTGGCATCGAATGCCGCGCGCTCGGCCGCCGCGGCCGCGGTGACCTCGGCAAGCTGGCTGCGCAGCGCGTCGATTTGCTTGACCATGGCGTCGGACGCCATCTCACCGGCCTCGCGCAGGTCGCTGTTGCGCGTGTTCTCTTCGTGCTCCCGGTGATAGAGCCGTTCCGCCGACATCGCCCGTTGCGTCAGCGACTCGATCAGCGCGGCCGCGCGCAGCAACATCTCGCCGTTCCGCCCCGACACCATGCTGGCCATGCGCCGCAGGAAGTCGGTGGTTTCGGACGATGGGTTCGGCGGCAGTGGAACGACCGTCGCGGACATGAGATGATGCTTGCAGCCGGAAATGATGACCGCCGCCGTACCGACTGAGCTCACGCAACATTCGGCGCCTGATCGCAAGCCTGGAGCAAGCCTGAATCGCCGCGCCCGGTCAACCGGGCGGGACCAGATTTGCAACTGCGTCACGTATCCTTCTGCCAGCCGATCCGGCCGAGATGGGTGAAGCCGAACCCGGCCGAATATTTCAGGCCGTAGCCCAGTGCCCGATCGATGCCGATATGGGCGAGCCAGATCAAGGCGATGGACAGGGTGAGTGGCGAGGCGAGGCCGAAGCCGAGCGTCAGCAGCGCGACCGGCGCCATGTAGCTGTGGGCGGCGTTGTAGACCATCGCGCCGAGTTTGGCGTCGGCAAGATAGGCGAGGAAGCTCAGATCGGGGACAAGGAAGAGCAGGGCAAAGACTGCCCAAGAGCCGTCCCAGGTCCAGTAGAGCATCACCATCCCCACAAACAGCGTCAGGCCTTCCAGCCGCAGCAGGATGTTGACGCCGCCCGTCGCCGCGCCGGTCTCAGCCGTTCCTTCGGTCATGCTCGTCTCCCAGGCAAAACTTTGTAATTCCTTGCGCTTTCCCGCTGCGGCAAGGCAGCCCTGCGGGGCCGAAAGCCGCTTCCCGGCCCGCAAAATGCCGTGTTAGAACCCCCGGCAATCGCATTTAGGCTAAGAACTGGCGGGAGCAAATGAAGAACATCCTGGACGCCCTTGAAGACCGTCGCGCCGGCGCAAAGCTCGGCGGTGGGGAGAAGCGCATCGAGGCGCAGCACGCCCGCGGCAAGCTGACCGCGCGTGAGCGCATCGAGCTCTTGCTCGACAAGGGATCGTTCGAGGAATTCGACATGTTCGTCGAGCACCGCTCCACCGAATTCGGCATGGAGAAGAACAAGGTGCCCGGCGACGGCGTCGTCACCGGCTGGGGCACCGTCAATGGCCGCAAGACGTTTGTCTTCGCCAAGGATTTCACGGTGTTCGGCGGCTCGCTGTCGGAAACGCACGCGCTGAAAATCACAAAGCTCCAGGACATGGCGATGAAGGCGCGTGCGCCCATCATCGGCCTGTATGACGCTGGCGGCGCCCGCATCCAGGAGGGCGTCGCAGCCCTGGCCGGCTATTCCTACGTGTTCCGCCGCAACGTGCTCGCCTCCGGCGTGATCCCGCAGATCTCCGTCATCATGGGTCCCTGCGCTGGCGGCGACGTCTATTCGCCCGCGATGACCGACTTCATCTTCATGGTGAAGAACACCAGCTACATGTTCGTCACCGGCCCCGACGTGGTGAAGACCGTCACCAACGAGGTCGTCACGGCGGAAGAGCTCGGCGGTGCCTCGGTGCACGCCACGCGCTCCTCGATCGCCGACGGCGCCTTCGAGAACGACGTCGAGACGCTCTTGCAGATGCGGCGCCTGATCGACTTCCTGCCGTCCAACAACACCGACGGCGTGCCGGAATGGCCGAGCTTCGACGACATCGGCCGCGTCGACATGTCGCTCGATACGCTGATCCCCGACAATCCGAACAAGCCCTACGACATGAAGGAGCTGATCCTGAAGGTCGTGGACGAGGGCGACTTCTTCGAGATCGCGGACGCTTTTGCCAAGAACATCGTCACCGGCTTCGGCCGCATCGCCGGCCGCACCGTCGGCTTCGTCGCCAACCAGCCGATGGTGCTCGCCGGCGTGCTCGACTCCGACGCTTCGCGCAAGGCGGCACGCTTCGTTCGTTTTTGCGATGCCTTCAACATCCCGATCGTCACCTTCGTCGACGTGCCGGGCTTCCTGCCGGGCACCGCGCAGGAATATGGCGGCCTGATCAAGCACGGCGCGAAACTGCTGTTCGCCTATTCGCAGTGCACCGTGCCGCTGGTCACCATCATCACCCGCAAGGCCTATGGCGGCGCCTTCGACGTCATGGCTTCCAAGGAGATCGGCGCCGACATGAACTATGCCTGGCCGACCGCCCAGATCGCGGTGATGGGCGCCAAGGGCGCGGTCGAGATCATCTTCCGCGCCGACATCGGCGACCCCGACAAGATCGCCGCGCGTACCAAGGAATACGAAGACCGTTTCCTCTCCCCCTTCATCGCCGCCGAGCGCGGCTACATCGACGACGTCATCATGCCGCACTCGACCCGCAAGCGGATCGCGCGGGCGCTGTCGATGCTGAAGGACAAGAAAGTGGAAACGCCGGCGAAGAAGCACGACAATTTGCCGTTGTGACGCCTCGTAGCCCGGATGAGTGAAGCGACATCCGGGTTCTTCGTCAAGCTTCCCGCATGTCGCTTTGCTCATGCGGGCTACCGATTCTGTTTCTGAGTTGGCATCCTCGATCCAAATCCAATGACCGAAGACGATCCGACCGACGAGATTTCAGACATCGAAGCGCGGATCGAGGCTTTGGCCGAGATCGCCGAACGATGTCGGAAGTACATCCTGGCATCCAAGCTCGCGATCGGTGGCGGTGCTGCGCTGTTGCTGATCACGATCCTCGGCTTGCTCGGAATGGGCCAGACCGCCGCGCTCGGATCGATCGCTCTGGTGCTCGGCGGGATCGTCTCGCTCGGTTCGAACGTCAGCACGCTGCGGCAGACGGAGAGCGCGATCGGGGATGCGGAGGCGCTTCGGTCTCAACTGATCAGCCGCATTGACCTTCGCGTGGTCGCCGATGCGCCGATGAAGCTGGTGTGACGCGGCGCTCGCAGGCCAATGTCACGCCGCAGCCCTGCGCGACAGCACCTGCAGCTCCTCGCGGCATTCGGCTGCGAACGCCTGAAGCTGCTCCGCGGTTTGCCGGTCGAGGATCGCCTTAGCCAGTCTTTCAGCGCGGGCAAGCTGGTCTCTGAGATATGCGATGCGGGCCATGTGTCACCTTCCGCAGGGATGATTTGATGGCCGTGACCCTACGGCCATCGCCGGATTCATTATGTGAGGCACGTCACATCTGACGCGGGCGCCGCGTCAGCGGGTCGCGTCCGCCGCAGCGAAATGCGCCATCTGGTCGGCATGGGCCTTGGCGAAGGCCGGGCGGGCGGTGGCGCGCGCGACGTAGGCGCGGCAGGCGGGACTGTCCGCGAGCCCATCGAACTGATCGACGATGCGCAGCACGTCTGACATCAGGATGTCGGCGACGGAGAACGTGCCTGCCAGCCATTCGCGGTTGGCCAGCACCGCCTCCATGTGCTTGAGGCGGAGTTTTAGGAAGTCGTCGACAAATTTCCACGCGGCCGTATCGCTCGGATGACCCATGAACTTCGACATCGTCCAGGGCAGGCTCGCCATCTCCACCGAATTGAGCGCGGCGAACAGCCATTCCGTGGCTTGGTTGCGGCCGCGCGGATCTGATGGAATCAGCTTCGCGCTGAGGCCGCCGAGATGCAGCAGGATCGCGCCGCTCTCGAAGATCGAGAGATCGCCGTCGGTCAGCCACGGCACCTGCCCGAACGGCTGGTGCGCAAGATGCTCGGCGCCGCGCCCGTCGAACGGCGCGCTCGCGACGCGATAGGGCAATGCGGCCTCTTCGAGCGCCCAGCGCACCCGAAGGTCGCGCACGAAACCGCGCGGGGGCGGGGGAACCCAGTCGAAGGTGGTGAGCGTGAGGTCGGGCATGTGGTGTCTCCGTCTGCTGTTCAGGCATAGGACGGGTGAGAGATGCGCGTTCCGACACCGGTGCCGTCCTTTTTTGTCGTCGCCGACGTCATCGGCTAGTCTCACCCCAAACAACAGGAGGAAAATCCGATGCCGTCAGCCTTCTTCGTCGTCCGCGCCGTCGTCGCCGATGCCGGCAAGCGCGCCGCCTTCGACAGGTGGTACGAGACCGAACATCTGCCCGACGCGATGAAGGCCTTCGGCGTGAGCAAGGCCTGGCGGTTCTGGAGCCTCGACGATCCCTCACTGCATCAGGCGATGTATCAGTTCGCGAGCGAGGCTGCGCTGCACGCCATGCTGAAGGGCGAAGCGCTGACGCAACTGGTGGCCGATTTCAACCGCGATTGGCCCGACGTGACGCGCACGCGCGAGTTGCTGGTGCTGGCGCAGGAGTTTGGCAAGTAGCGCCCGGCGGCGGGCTGTCACCGTCGGAGTCGCAGCGAAGCTGAACGCGCGATTCAGCTTCGGTTCATGTCGTCACCACGACACTCGCCTCTGCATCACTGGCACGACCATCCAAGAGGAAAGAAGTCATGGAGCGCCGGAACTTTTTAAAATTTGCAATCGGTGTCGCGGCCGGAGCTGCCGCGTTCACGACCGCCGCAAAGGCTGCGCCGCTGGCGCCGCAGCCGCTCGGTGACCCCCGCATGCCGCAAGGCAATCCCGACGCTCATCCCGCAGTCACCAGCAGCGAAGAAGCCGCGCAGTTGAAGCCGGAGCAGGTGCACTGGCACGGCCGCCATCGCCATTGGGGTTGGCGCCGCCGTCACTGGGGCTGGCATCGCCGGCGATGGCACCGCCGCCATTGGTAAGCTTCGCGCACCAGGCTTGAACGGGGACCGCGATCGCGGTCCCCGTTCTGATTCGAAACATCCCGGTGCGACGTCAGGCGCTCAAAAAGAAAATGGCCGCGCAGGCTTTCGCCGCGCGGCCATTTCGCAATGCGAAAAAAACGAGATCAGAACGGGCGGCAGCGGCCGGCGTACCAGCGGAAGCCGTAGGGGCACACGCGGGCGCGCGGCACGACCACGACAGGGGCCGGCGCAACCACGATCGGACCCGGGCGGACAACGACCGGACCGCGCATCGGGCGGCAGCCGCCATAGGCGCCGCGGTACCAGCCGGGGCCGCAACCGCCGGCGGCGCTCGCCGCCTCGCTGAAACCAACGACCGCGCTGGCGAGCATCACGGCGGCAAACAGGTATTTCATTTGATCTTCCTTCTCGTCCTTGGGTGTAGGTTTTGGGGGCAGGTAGGAGGGCTTGGCGCTTTTCGGCGCACCATGAATCAAAAGACACGATTCGACACGTTAAAATCGCAACATGCCGACACGACGCCAGCCAAATCTGCCAATCATGACCTGAATGCGGCATGAACATTCCCCGCACGCGGCTCCGGACGACAGCAATGACGCTAGCGGCCGAGAAAGCCCAGGACTAGCTCCCTGTACTTCTCAGGCGCCTCGAGGAAGACGAGATGGCCGGTATCCGGGATCACCTCGGCCCGCGCATTCGGCATCTTCGCCGCGAGTGCCTTCGCCAGCTCGGCGTTCTCTCCCATTTTCGCGCGCAGCGCCTCCGGCGCGTTCGGCCGGCCCGGAGCGTTGTGGTCGTCGGCGCCCATGATGAATAGCGTCGGCTCGGTGATCAGTGCGATCTCGTGCGCCACCGGCTCACGATAGATCATCTGGCCGGAACTGACGAAGGCACGCAGCCAGCGCGGATAATCCGGGCTGCCCTTGATGTTGAAGCGGGCGTCGATGAACGGCGTGATCGCGTCCGGCGGCAGCTTGATCGCATAATTGGTCTGAAGCTGCTTGCGATAGCCATCGGCCGTGAGCTTGTCCTCGGTCTCGATGATCTTCTCGGTCGGCGTCGGCGGTACATAGAGGCGGTAATCTTCCAGCCCGATCGGGGCCGTCAGAACAAGGTGGGCGACGCGGTCGGGAAAGGCGCGGGCGATGCGGACGCCCAGCATGCCGCCGAGCGAATGGGCGACGATCTCGGCCTTGTCGATGTTGAGGTGATCGAGCAGCGCGATGGTGTTGCGCGCCAGATTGTCGAAATGCAATTCGCCGATCGGCTTGGAAGATTTGCCGAAGCCGATCTGGTCCGGCACCACAACGCGGAAGCCGGCCTCGCTCAGCATCTTGATAACAGGCGCCCAGTAGCTCGACGGGAAATTGCGCCCGTGCAGCAGCACGACGGTGCGGCCGTTCGGCTGCGCAGGCGGCACGTCCATATAGGCCATGCTGAGCTGCTCGCTGTCATTGATCAGAGGCAGCAGGTGCACGGGATAGGGATAGGCAAAGCCTTCGAGCGCGATGCCGTAGGGTTCGCGCGGGGCGGTGTCGGCGGCGTGGGATGTAAGAGGAGCGGCGAGAAGAGCCGTGCAAAGCACGGCCGGGAGGAGGCGGATCATTGAAGGCTCTGAGTCATGTTGGCGCTAGGAGACACATTCTCCGTCATGCCCGGGCTTGGCCCGCCTGCGCGGCCGAAGCCGCTTCGGCGAGGCGAAGGCCCGGGCATCCACGTGGTGCCACGCAAACTGCACTAAAGACGTGGATGGCCGGGTCAAGCCCGGCCATGACGACGAGAGACGCTTACACGCGCTTGTGTTCAGTCCTTCGCAGTCCCGAACAACGCGGCAAACTGCTTCTCGCCGGTGCGCGTAAAATTCACCACGCGGCTGCCGGGCGTGGCGTCGCGGGCAGCCCATTTCAGCTCGGCGAAACGCTGCATCATGGCGGCGCCCAGCGTGCCCGCGAGATGGTGACGCCGCTCGCTCCAGTCGAGGCAGGCCTTGCAGACCGGCCGGCGGGGATGGGCGAGCATGTCGGGCGAGATCTGCAAATGCTTCGCCAGGAAGCGCTCGCCCTCGGCCGTCAGCTCGATCTCTTGCTTCTTCTGCCTGACCAGGTTTTGCGCGCGGAGGGTGTCGAGCATCTGCACGCCGAGATCGCCGGCGAGATGGTCGTAGCAGATCCGGGCACGCCGCAGCGCCGGATCCTTCGGCCCGGTGCGCACGCGCATATGGCCGGTCCGCGCGGCGAGGCCCGCAAGCCCCTCCAGCACCCCGGCGACATCGTCGTCGGTGAGGCGGTAGTAGCGGTGGCGGCCCTGCTTCTCCGGCTCGATCAGGCCACCGGCCTCGAGCTTGGAAAGATGCGAGCTCGCGGTCTGCGGCGTGATGCCGGCCTCCTGCGCCAGCTCGCTCGCGGTGAGCGCGCGGCCGTTCATCAGCGCCGTGAGCATGTTGGCGCGTGCGGGATCGCCGACGAGCGAGGCGATCATGGCGATGTCGGGACCTGATTTCATGCTTCGATGGTAGCCGAAGCATTGCGGTCGGGCAAGCGCGTAGGGTGGGGTTGTTCGTCATTGCGAGGCGCGAAGCGACGACGCAATCCAGGCTGCCTCCGCAGAGGGATTCCTGGATTGCTTCGCTGCGCTCGCAATGGCGGTGTGGAACCAGAGGAGCCCATCATGTCCGTCACCGTCTTCATCCGCTACCAGCTCGATCCCTTCAAGCGCGCGCAGTTCGAGGAGTATTCGAAGCGCTGGCTCACCATCATCCCGAAATGCGGCGGCGATCTGATCGGCTATTTCATGCCGCACGAGGGCACCAACAACATCGCGTTTGCGCTGATTACCTTCGAGAGTCTGGCTGCGTATGAGGCCTATCGCGCCCGGCTGCGTCAGGATACGGAAGGCATGGCCAACTTCCACTTCGCCGAGGAGCACAAATTCATCCTCGCGGAAGAGCGCACGTTTCTGCGCCAAGTGGTTTTGTAAGTGCTATCGTAGGCCATCAACGACAGGAGAGACGCCCATGATCGCCGTGATCTTCGAGGTCTGGCCGAAGCCGGAACACCGCCAGGATTATTTCGACCTCGCGGCCGACCTCAAGCCGATCCTGCAAACCATCGACGGCTTCATCTCGGTCGAGCGTTTCGAAAGCCTGACCGAGAAGGGCAAGATCTTATCGGTGTCGTTCTGGCGGGACGAGGCGGCCGTGCAAGCCTGGCGCAACACGATGGAGCATCGCCGCACCCAGGCCAAGGGCCGCGCGAAAATCTTCGCCGATTATCACTTGCGTATCGCCAGCGTCATCCGTGACTACAGCATGAATGATCGCGAGCAGGCGCCGAAGGACAGCCGCGCGGTGCACGACGCGCACTAGCGCTCGTGGCGGCACGTCCCCATCTCTGCGCGGCCAACAAGGGAGAGAAACATGCACGTGACAACTGCTGACAAGCGCGCGGCCTTCAGGAAGCTGCACGAGAGCGGCTGCTTCATCCTGCCCAATCCGGTCGACGTCGGCAGCGCGAAAGCGTTGCAGCATCTCGGTTTCAAGGCACTCGCGTCGTCGAGTGCGGGCTTTGCCTGGACCATCGGCAAAGCCGACAACCACGTCACCGTCGAGGACGTCTGTCAGCATCTGGCGGCATTGAGCACGTCGGTCGACATCCCCGTGAACGCTGATTTCGAGGGCGGCTTTGCGGTCGAGCCGGACAAGGTCGCGGAGAATGTCGAGCGCTGTGTGCGCACCGGCGTTGCCGGCCTGTCGATCGAGGATTCCACCGGCGACAAGGACAAGCCGATCTACGAGCGCGCGCTCGCAGTCGAGCGCATCAAGGCATCGCGCAAGGCGATCGGCGATAGCGGCGTGCTGCTGGTCGGCCGCTGCGAGGCCTATCTGTGGGGCGTGACCGACCTCAAGTTGGTCATCGACCGGCTGACGGCCTACGCAGATGCTGGCGCCGATTGCCTTTACGCGCCGGGCCTGAAGAGCCGCGAGGACATCGCCGCGGTGGTGAAGGCTGTTGCACCCAAACCGTTCAACCTGTTGATCGGCGGCTCCGGGCTGTCATTGCAGGAAGCTGCCGATCTTGGCGTGCGCCGGATCAGCGTCGGCGGTTCACTCGCTCGCGCCGCCTGGGGCGGCTTCATGCGGGCCGCGAAGGAAATGGCGGAGAAGGGGACCTTCGCGGAGCTGGCGAGCGGCTATCCCGGCGGCGAGCTCAACAAGATGTTCAGCTAAGACAAACGAAAGCGGCGGGATCTGAATCCCGCCGCTGTTGCATATTGTTGCAATTCGTTACTTCGCGCCGTCAGCGGGTGCCGGCGTATCCGGGGCCGCCTTGCTCGGCGCGGCGCCCGTGGTCACGCCCGGCCCGGTATTGGTGCGCGGCGTCACGTCGCGCATGCCGGGAG
The DNA here is from genome assembly GCF_021052305.1 of Bradyrhizobium sp. WU425. Classification (NCBI taxonomy): domain Bacteria; kingdom Pseudomonadati; phylum Pseudomonadota; class Alphaproteobacteria; order Hyphomicrobiales; family Nitrobacteraceae; genus Bradyrhizobium; species Bradyrhizobium sp. WU425. Next base: position 3,628,241 of record NZ_CP088089.1, read on the forward strand.
GTGCGGCCGGATTGGTGGCCGGTGCCTGCTGCGCTGTCTGCGTCGCCGGCGTGGTGCTGGCCTGGTTGCTGGTGCCGGTGTTGTTCAGGCCGTAGAATACGGCACCCAGCACCAAGGCGATTGCCACTGCGAACAGGGCTACTTTGCCGCTGGAGGCGGGGCCTTCGCCAAGCTCCGGGTCGACCTGAAGCTGGGCATCCCGTCGCGCCGCATTGCGATACTCATCATCGGCGAGATTCGGGCGGTACGGATCGTTGATAAAACGGTCGTCAGCCATCGATTGGTTCTCCTCGATCATTGCGGCGGGACAACCCGTGGATGCGAGATTCTGTTCCGCCCTCCTTAATGCTTTCGTCGCATGTTGCGCCCGCGGCGGGAATCGGGAACCTGTTCGCTAGGGAACCTGACGCGTAAGCTCCGCTGACGGAAGGGAACAAAGCGATGTGGAGCTTGCCGCCGAGCGATTATAGCGTGCTGCATCTGTTGTCGCTGGTTGCGGTCGCGGCGCAAGGCATGACCGCCGCGCTCGCTGCCGGCCGCCGCAGCATGGATTGGCTCGGCGTCTGCTTCCTCGGCTGCATCACGGCGCTCGGCGGCGGCACCTTGCGCGATCTCTTCCTGGGGCATTATCCGTTGGCCTGGGTGCAGAACCCCATCTACCTCGCACTGGCCGGAGGCGCCGCCTTCCTCACCATCCTGATGGCGCGCCTGGTGCACCGGCTGAAACTGGCCTTCGTCGTGCTCGATGCCATCGGCCTCGTCGTCTTCACCATGACCGGCTGCGACATCGCCTGGCAGATGGATGCCACGCTGCCGATCGTCATCGTCTCCGGCATGGTGACCGGTTGCGCCGGCGGCGTGTTGCGCGACGTGCTCTGCAACGACGTGCCGCTGCTGTTCCGCTCCGAGCTCTACGCCAGCGTCTCGGTGGTGACGGGATTGTTCTATGCCACCGCGTTCGGTCTTAAGCTGAACGCCGAGCTCTGGACCATTTTGACATTCGTCCTCGGCATCAGCTTCCGCCTGCTGGCGGTGCGCTACAAATGGGAGATGCCGAAATTCGTCTTCACGGAAGAGGAGGAGCGGGAGCCTTGAGCTACGGCTCCTGCTTCCGCGCCCTCGCCACCTGCGCCGGCGTCACCAGCGGCGCGGCGTTGCCCCAGGAATTGCGGATGTAGTTCGTCACCGCCGCGATCTCTGCGTCGGACAGCTGGTTGGAATAGGCCGGCATCTCCCCGGTGTTGGGCGCGCGCGGGGTCGTCACGGTGTGGGCGCCGTCGAGGATGATGCGCAAGGTCGAGGACGGATTGACCGATTGCAGCAGCGCGTTGGCGGGCAGCGGCGGATAGATGCGCGGTGCGCCGGATCCGTCGGCCTCGTGGCAGGCGATGCAGAACTTGGCGTAGATGGCCTGGCCGGCCTTCATCTTGGCATCGTCAGGCGGCGTCACGATCGTCTCACGCCGTGCCGGCGGCAGGTTCTTCAGGTAAACCGCGATCGCGCGCACGTCGGCATCGCTCATCTTCGAAGTCGAATTGACGACCACCTCCGCCATCAGCCCGCTGGCATGGCTCCTGGCGTTGCGCCCGCTCTGAAGATATTCCGTGATGTCTTCGACACTCCACGATTTCAGCCCGGTGCGGGCGGCGCCATCGAGCCGTGGCGCGTACCAGCCGCCCACCTCGTTGCCCGCGAGGGCCTGCGCCTGCTTGTCCGCGCCAAAATAGTTCTTCGGCGTATGGCAGGCGCCGCAATGACCGAGCCCGGTGACGAGATAGCCGCCCCGATTCCACGCCGCGCTCTGGCTCTGGTCCGGTTCGAACAGGCCGGGTTTGAAATAGACCATGTTCCAGATCCGCATCAGGCCGCGATAGCCAAACGGCCAGCGTAGTTCCGGCGGCTTGTTGCGGCTGGTGACGGCCGCGAGCGTTCCGAGATAGGCCCGGATCGCCAGCGTGTCGTCCTTCGTCATCCGCGTGAAATAGGGGTAGGGGAACGCCGGGTAATAGTTGGAGCCGTCTGGGGCGACACCGGTGCGCACGGCGCGAGTGAAATCGGTGTCGGTCCAGGCGCCGATGCCGGTGTCGCGGTCCGGCGTCAGGTTCGGGGCATAGATCGCGCCGAATGGTGTGTCGATGCGCTTTCCGCCCGCGAACGGTTTGGCGGGATCGGCGGTGTGGCAGCCGGCACAGTCGCCGGCCTCCACCAGCGACTTGCCGTAGGCGATCAGCTCCGGTGACGGCTCGGCGGCGCCGGCCGCGCTCGCAACCGCACTGCACAACGCCAGGCCCACGAGAGCCAGGCCAGTGAGAATCGTCCGCATCGAAAGCCTCTCCTGCGACCCATCGACGCCGTCCCGGATGACGGGGCGTCAATTCGTTGCGCGACGGCGGGGGTATGGTGACACAAAATGAAAATCGCGGATGCCAATGCAGCCACGAAATTGCGATTTTTACCCGGCGCTCCCTTTGGTCCAGAATTGTGATGCGGAGCGTGAAATATCCGACATAGAGTGGCGGAAATGGTCGGCGCGCCCTAGCTAAAAACAACGGGCAGGCAACGGCTTAAGCAGCCAAGCGCTCAAAAGGGCGGAAGAGGACATAATGGGCATCAACCAGGGTCCGATCAGTCTCGATCAGAAATACACCCAGGACACCGGACATATTTTCACGACGGGCATTCAGGCCCTGGTCCGGCTGCCGATGGCCCAGATCCGGCGCGACCGTGCCGCGGGATTGAACACCGCCGGCTTCATCTCCGGCTATCGCGGCTCGCCGCTCGGCGGCTATGACCAGCAGCTCTTCGCCGCGCGCAAGCATCTCGAGCAGTACAACATCAAGTTCCAGCCCGGCGTGAACGAGGATCTGGCCGCGACCGCGGTCTGGGGCTCGCAGCAGCTCAACCTCTCGCCGGGCGCCAAGTATGACGGCGTGGTCGGCATCTGGTACGGCAAGGGCCCCGGCGTCGATCGCTGCGGCGACGTCTTCCGCCACGGCAATGCCGCGGGCTCCGCCAAGAACGGCGGCGTCTTGTGTCTCGCCGGCGACGACCACGGCGCAAAATCCTCGACGGTCCCGCATCAATCCGACCACGCCTTCATGTCGGCGCTGATGCCCTATCTCTACCCGTCGAGCGTACACGAGATGATCGAGATGGGTCTTCTGGGTATCGCGATGTCGCGCTACTCGGGCTGCTGGGTCGGCATGAAGGTGATCACGGAGACGGTGGAGACCACCGCCGAGATCGACCTCACCGACGAGATGACGCCGTTCGTGATCCCGACCGATTTCGAGATGCCCGAAGGCGGCCTCAATCTGCGCTGGCCCGACGACCGCTTCGCCCAGGACCGCCGCCTGCAGGACTACAAGGGCTTTGCCGCGATCGCCTTTGCACGCGCCAACAAGGTCAATCGCGTCACCATGGACTCGCCCAACGCCCGCTACGGCATCATGGCGTCCGGCAAGAGCTACGAGGATATCCGTCAGGCGCTGCGCGAGCTCGGGATCACGCCCGAGGTCGCCGCCAAGATCGGACTTCGATTGTACAAGATCGGCATGCCGTGGCCTCTGGAGCCGGAAGGCGTCAGGCAATTCGCTGTAGGACTCGAGGAAATCTTCATCATCGAAGAGCGCCGCGAGATCGTCGAGAACCAAGTGAAGCAGGAGCTGTTCAACTGGCGCGACGATGTCCGTCCCCGCATTATCGGCAAGATGGACGATCACGACAAGCGCTTCCTTCCCTTTGCCGAAGAACTCAGCGTCGCCTCGCTGGCGAGCTCGCTGACCGAGCGGCTGCTTCGACTTGATCTCAATCCCGAAATTGCAACGATGCTGCGCGCCAAGGCCGATTGGTTCAACGGCCGCCAGGCGTCGCAAATGCAGGCGACCGCGCCTGTCGCCCGCACCCCGTATTTCTGCTCCGGCTGCCCGCACAACACCTCGACCAAGGTGCCCGAAGGCAGTCGCGCCTTTGCCGGCATCGGGTGCCACTTCATGGCACTGTGGATGGATCGCTCCACCGAGACCTTCACCCACATGGGCGGCGAGGGTGTGCCGTGGGTCGGCGTTGCCCCCTTCACAAAGGAAGAGCACGTCTTCGCCAATCTCGGCGACGGCACGTATTTCCACTCCGGCAGCCTCGCGATCCGCCAGGCGATCGCCTCCGGCGCCAACATCACCTATAAGATCCTCTACAACGACGCGACCGCGATGACCGGCGGCCAGCATGTCGACGGGGAATTGTCGCCGCAGCAGATCACCTTCCAGCTACACAGCGAAGGCATCCGCGAGATCTATCTGGTCTCAGAAGATCCCGACGCCTATCCGGCGAACGAGATCGCGCCCGGCGTCAAGACCGCGCATCGTGACGAACTCGACGCGGTCCAGAAGACCCTGCGGAAAGTCAAGGGCGCGTCCGCGATCGTGTTCGTGCAGACTTGCGCCGCCGAGAAGCGGCGCCGCCGCAAGCGCGGCACGATGGAGGATCCGGCGCGCCGTGTGCTGATCAATCCCGCGGTGTGTGAAGGCTGCGGCGATTGCTCGGTGCAATCGAACTGCATTTCGGTCGAGCCGCTCGAGACCGAGTTCGGCCGCAAGCGCGCCATCAACCAGTCGACCTGCAACAAGGATTATTCCTGCGTCAAAGGCTTTTGTCCGTCCTTCGTCACCGTCGATGGCGGCAAGATGCGCAAGCGCGCGCCGGCGGGCGTCGGCGATATCGGCGATCTGCCCGAGCCGGCATCGCGCCCCAACCTGGACAAGCCCTACAACATCGCTGTCGGCGGCGTCGGCGGGACCGGCGTGCTGACCATCGGCGCGCTGCTCGGCATGGCCGCCCATATCGAGGGCAAGGCCTCGATGATCCTCGATATGTCGGGCCTGGCGCAAAAGGGTGGGGCGGTGCTGAGCCACGTCCGCCTGTCCGATCATCCGGCAGAGGTGACCTGCTCGCGCATCGTCACGGGCACGGCCGATGTCGTGCTCGCCGCCGATGAGGTGGTCGCGGTGGCCAAGGACACCATCTCACTCTGCGACACCAGCCGCACCCGCGGCATCATCAACAGCCACGTCATTCCCACCGCCGACTTCGTCCTCAACCGCGATTTCAACTTCCAGACCCGCAAGCTGAACGGGCTGCTGGAAACCGGGCTGCACAAGGACTCGGTATTCTTCGACTTCACCAAGCCGGCCGAACAGCTGCTCGGCGACAGCATCGCCACCAACATGATGATGATGGGCTACGCCTATCAGAAGGGCCTCTTGCCGTTGTCAGCGGAGTCGATCGAGCAGGCGATCGAGGTCAACGGCGTCTCGATCAAGATGAACAAGGAAGCCTTCCGCCTCGGCCGCCTCGCGGTCGCCGATCCCGCACGGCTTGCAGGCATGCTGAAGGGAACGGATGAGGTCGTTGCGCCCAAGTCCCTGGACGCAATGACGCTCGACGAGGTCATCGAGCATCGCACCAGGCATCTCACGGCGTACCAGAACGGCCGCCTCGCGAAACGCTACCGCAAGCTGGTCGATCAGGTCAGCGACGTCGCCAGGCAGGGCGGCTATGACGAGGCGCTGACCCGCGCCGTTGCGGTCAACTACGCCAAGCTGCTGGCCTACAAGGACGAATACGAGGTCGCGCGCCTCTACACCGATGGCGCCTTCGAAAAGCAGCTCCGCGACCAGTTCGAAGGCGACTTCAAGTTCAACTTCAACCTGGCCCCGCCCATTCTGAGCAGGGGCGTCGATGCGCTCGGCCGCCCGAAGAAGCGCGCCTTCGGCCCGTGGATGCTTCCGGTGTTCCGCGTGCTGGCAAAGTTCAAGTTCCTGCGCGGCACGCCGCTCGACATCTTCGGTCGCAGTGCGGACCGCAAGCTCGAGCGCGATCTGATCGCCGGCTACGAGAAGGACGTCGCCACCGTGCTCGGCCTGCTGTCGCCGCTGACGATCGATACCGCGGTGGAGCTGCTCTCGCTGCCCGACCGCATCCGCGGCTACGGCCCGGTGAAGGAGAAGGCCGTAGCAGACGCCAAGGCCCGCTACGCCCAGCTCGCCGCCGACCTCGCGAACCCGCCGCCGGCGCCGAGGCAGATCGCGGCGGAGTAGAATTTTCGTGGGGTGGACTCGTAATCCACCCTGCAAATTCCTGTTTGAAATCAACCACCGTTCTACTGTGCATGGGGTTGTTTTCCCGAAAAAACATTTTTCGATAAAACGAAATCACTTGTGCCGTCGGGCAAAACAGCTTTAGGGTTCTGCCCGTCGTTCCCATCATTGCGAGCGCAGCGAAGCAATTCCAGAGTGCGTCCGCGGAAAGATTCCTGGATTGCTTCGCTGCGCTCGCAACGACGACTGCGGCAGCAGGGCCTTCCACCGCACCTCGGATGATGCGGCGGCCATTTGCGCCAGCCCGCTGCCCTCTCGCCCGACGGAATATTTCCGCGCTTGCCAACAGGGCGGCAGCGGTTCAGAAAAAACCGGAAGTGAGAAACGCCAGCGGAGACCTTATTTGACCATCAAGGGCAAGGCCTACATTGCCGGGATCTACGAACACCCGACCCGGCACGCGCCGGACAAATCCACCGCGCAACTCCATGCCGAGGTCGCCAAGGGCGCGATCGAGGATGCCGGGCTCAGCAAGGACGATGTCGACGGCTATTTCTGCGCGGGCGACGCCCCGGGCGGCGCCTGGCCGATGGTTGATTATCTCGGGCTGAACACCAAAAAACTCCGCCATGTCGATTCCACCGAGACCGGCGGCTGTTCCTACATCATCCATCTCGGCCATGCCGCTGAAGCGATCGCCGCGGGCAAGTGCTCGATCGCGCTGATCACGCTGGCCGGCAAGCCGCGCACCGGGGCGATGCCGCCGCGCGCGGCGGGCGCCGAGGCCGATTTCGAGACGGCTTACGGCGCGACCACGCACAATGCCTATGGCATGTGTGCCATGCGCCACATGCACGACTATGGCACCACCAGCGAGCAGCTCGCCTGGATCAAGGTCGCGGCCTCGCACCATGCGCAATACAATCCGCATGCGATGCTCAAGGACGTCGTGACCGTCGAGGACGTCCTGAACTCGCCGATGATCTCTGATCCCTTGCATCGCATGGATTGCTGCGTGGTCTCCGACGGCGGCGGCGCGCTGATCGTGACCACGCCTGAAATCGCCAAGAGCCTGAAGAAGCCTTTGGTCAAGCTGATCGGACATGGCGAGGCGATGAAGGGCCCGCGCGGCGGCAAGGATCTCGACCTCACATACTCCGCCGGCATCTGGTCCGGCCCGCGTGCCTTCGAGGAAGCCGGCATCACGCCGAAGGACATCAAATACGCCTCGATCTACGACAGCTTCACCATCACCGTCCTGATGCAGCTCGAAGACCTCGGCTTCTGCAAGAAAGGTGAGGGCGGCAAGTTCGTCGCCGACGGCAATCTGATCTCGGGCGTCGGCAAGCTGCCGTTCAACACCGATGGCGGTGGCCTCTGCAGCAACCATCCCGTCAATCGCGGCGGCATGACCAAGATCCTCGAGGCCGTGCGGCAACTGCGCGGCGAGGCGCATCCGAAGGTGCAGGTCAAGAATTGCGATCTCGCCATCGCCCACGGCACCGGCGGGCTTTTGGGTGTTCGCCACGCCGCCTCGACGGCCATTCTGGAGCGCGTGTGATGAGCGAAGCCAAGAAATATCCGGCCCCGGTGACGAACCCTGAGACAGCCGCGTTCTGGGATGCGACCAAAGAGGGCAGGTTCATGATCAAGCGCTGCACCGCGTGCGGCGAGGCGCACTATTTCCCGCGTGCGATCTGCCCGTTCTGCTACTCCGACAAGACGGTGTGGGAGGAGTCTTCGGGCGAGGGTACGATCTACACCTACAGCTTGATGCGGAAGTCGCCGACCGGCCCTTACGCGATCGGCTACGTCACGCTGAAGGAAGGCCCATCGCTCCAGACCAATTTCGTCGATTGCGATTTGACGACGTTGAAGATCGGCCAGAAGGTGAAGGTGGTGTTCAAGCCGACCGACGGCGCGCCATTGCCGTTCTTTACGCCGGCGTAGTCGCTTTCTTCCCTTCTCCCCTTGCGGGAGAAGGTGACGCGAAGCGCCGGATGAGGGGTCTCTCTCCACCGAGAGATTGTTCGATGCGGAGCGAACCCCTCACCCAAACGAGTTTGTTGCGAGCACCTTGGAGCCCTCTCCCGCAAGGGGAGAGGGCGCATCAATGGGCGCCGCCATTCGCTGAAACTGCCGGGAGGAAACAACAAAAATGTCCGCCAGATACGACGAACTCAAAGGCCTCAAAAACCTCGGCCAGAAATATGCCTACACCGACCGCGAAGTGATGCTCTATGCCTACGGCATTGGGCTTGGCGCCGATCCGATGGACGAGAACGAGCTCGCCTTCGTCAACGAGGGCACGCTGACGCCGCGACCGCTCAAGGTGGTGCCGACTTTTGCATCCGTCGCCGCGTGGGGCGCGGGGCCTGGCGAGATGAACCTCAACCGCGTGATGGTGGTGGACGGCGAGCGCGACATCACCTTCCACCAGCCACTGCCGGTCGCCGCGCACATCACCGCCGATTCCTCCGTGGTCGAAGTCTACGACAAGGGCAAGGACAAGGGCGTGGTCATCAGCCATCAGACCGTGCTCAAGAACGAGAAGGGCGAGAAGCTGGCAACTCTGGTCGCCTCCCGCTTCGCCCGCGGCGACGGCGGCTTTGGCGGGCCGAACCTGACCCAGCCGGATCCGCACAAGAGCCCGTCCCGCGCACCCGACACGACCATCGACATCGTGACGCGTCCCGACCAGGCGCTGGTCTATCGTCTCTGCGGCGATCGCAACCCGCTGCACTCCGACCCTGAGTTCGCGAAGAAGGCCGGCTTCCCACGTCCGATCCTGCACGGCATGTGCACGTACGGCATCACCTGCCGCGGCGTGCTCCAGACCTATGCCGATTACGACGCTTCCGCCTTCCGCCAGCACGTCGCGCGGTTCTCCTCGCCGGTCTATCCCGGCGAGACCGTGACCATGGACCTCTGGAAGGACGGCAGCGTGATATCGTTCGAAGCCAAGGTAAAGTCGCGCGGCGTCACTGTGATCAAGAACGGCAAGACGGTGCTGGGGTGATGATGCAGCTCGACGCGCTCTGAGTTATTTCGTCATGCCCGGGCTTGTCCCGGGCATCCACGTTCTTCGCGCGGTTGGCGATCAAGTTCGTGGATGGCCGGGACAGGCCCGGCCATGACGGAGCAAAAGAACAAAACAGGGAGAGCCACCATGGGACTACTCGACGGCAAGGTTGCGCTGATCACCGGCGCGGGCGGGGGGCTCGGTGAGGCCTACGCAAAGCTGTTCGCGCGGGAAGGGGCCTCCGTCGTCGTCAACGACCTCGGTGGGCCCCGTGACGGCTCCGGCGCCGACACATCGATGGCGCAGCTCGTGGTGGATGCGATCAAGGCCGAAGGCGGCAAGGCGGTCGCCAACGGCGCCGACATCTCCACCATGGAAGGCGGCCAGTCGGTGTTCGACGACGCCATCAAGCATTTCGGCCGCGCCGACATCCTCGTCAACAATGCCGGCATTCTGCGCGACCAGACCTTCGCCAAGGCGTCTGAGTCCGACTGGGACAAGGTCATCAAGGTGCATCTGAAGGGCACCTTTTGTTGCACCATGCCGGTATTTCGCTGGATGCGGGAAAATGGCGGCGGCGTCATCGTCAACACCTCCTCGACCTCGGGCCTGATCGGCAATTTCGGTCAGAGCAATTACGGCGCGGCCAAGGGCGGCATCTGGGGCCTGTCCAACGTGCTGGCGATCGAGGGCCGCAAATACAACATCCGGATCTGGACGCTTGCGCCGGGCGCGCTGACCCGCATGACCGCAGACCTGCCCCGCTATAAGGAGAACCCCGGCGCGGCGCTGGGTCCGGACGGCATCGCGCCGGCCGTGCTATACATGGTCAGCGACTTGTCCGGTGACCAGACCGGCAAGGTGCTGGGCGTGTCCGGGCCCCGCGGCGTGCGCGAGATGCGGATGATGGAAATGGACGGCTGGAAGCCGCCGCACACGGGCTGGAAGGCCCAGGACATCGCCGATCATGCTAAGGAGATCTTCTTCTCCGAAGAGCAGATCAAGATGGGCGCGCGGCGGTTTTAGCCATCGACAGAGAGAAACAAGGACAACGATGAAACTTACCGCCGACGCCAAGGGCACCTTCGCAATCGCGCCGACGCCGTTCCACGATGACGGCCGGATCGACGAGCGCTCGATCGACCGCCTGACCGATTTCTACGAGGAGGTCGGCTGCGACGGCGTCACTGTGCTGGGCATCCTCGGTGAGGCCCCGAAGCTCGATGCCGCCGAGGCCGAACAGGTGGCGGTACGCTTCGTCAAGCGCGCCAAGAAGATGCAGGTGATCGTCGGCGTCTCCGCGCCGGGCTTTGCCACCATGCGCTCGCTGGCGAAGGCCTCGATGGATGCGGGCGCGGCCGGCGTCATGATCGCGCCGCCGCCGTCGTTGCGGACCGACGACCAGATCGTCGGCTATTACAAGCAGGCGGCCGAGGCCATCGGCCCCGACGTGCCCTGGGTGCTCCAGGACTATCCGCTGACCTTGTCGGTGGTGTTCACCCCGGCCGTGATCCGCAAGATCGTCACCGACAATCCGAACTGCGTGATGCTCAAGCACGAGGACTGGCCGGGGCTGGAAAAGATCTCGACGCTGCGCAATTTCCAGAAGGACGGCTCGTTGCGGCCGCTTTCGATCCTCTGCGGCAATGGCGGGCTCTTTCTGGACTTCGAGATGGAGCGCGGCGCCGACGGCGCCATGACCGGCTATGCCTTCCCCGAACTCCTGATCGACGTCGTGCGGCTTTCGAAGGAAGGCAAGCGCGACGCCGCCCATGATCTGTTCGACGCGCATCTGCCGCTGATCCGCTACGAGCAGCAGCCCGGCGCGGGCCTTGCCGTGCGCAAATACGTGCTGCAGAAGCGCGGCATCATTGCCTCCAGCGCCCAGCGCAAGCCCGGCGCCACCATCACCCCGATGGCGAAGGCGGAGGTCGATTACCTGCTGTCGCGCGTCGCCCGCGTCGACAAGCGCGCCAATCTCGGCCCGCAATCCAGCGCCGCAGGTTAGTCGAATGGCCGAGGCATCAGCATCACGCCCTGCGTCGACGATCCTCCTGCTGCGCGACGGCGTGACGGTCGACGGCAAGAGCCGCGACGAAATCGAAGTCTTCATGATGGTTCGCCATCATCAGATCGAGTTCAATTCGGGCGCGCTGGTGTTTCCTGGTGGCAGCGTCGATGCCGGCGATCAGGAGATCGTCAAGCGCTCCGACCTGTATTCGGGCGGCGAGGGGCTGAGTGAAGCGGACCGCGGCTTTCGGATCGCCGCGATCCGCGAGACCTTTGAGGAAAGCGGCATCCTGCTGGCGCGCTCGAAGGACTCGGGCACGCCTGTTGATGCCAAGCGCGCCGGCGAAATCGCCGATGCGCATCGCGTCGCGCTCAACGAGCACAAGATCAGCTTCCTGAGCATTCTGGCCGACAACGGCCTCCAGCTCGCGCTCGATACGCTGGTGCCTTACGCACACTGGATCACGCCCGAGGGGATGCCAAAACGTTTCGACACTTGGTTCTTCCTTGCGGCCGCGCCGCCCGACCAGCTCGGCGCGCATGATGGCCGGGAATCGACCGACTCGATCTGGGTCTCGCCACGCGAGGCGGTGGAGGGCGGCGAGAGCGGACGCTTCAAGCTGCCGTTCCCGACCACGCGCAATCTGATCCGGCTCGCCAAGCAGGGCAGCGTGAGCGCCGCGCTCGAGCACGCCCGCGGCATGTCCGTCGTGACGGTGATGCCTGTCATGACCAAGACCGAAACCGGCCGTCAGCTCCGCATTCCCCGCGAGGCCGGCTATGACGGTGAGGTGTTCGAGGTCGGGGCCATCGGCTAGGACACTTCGATACAAAGCGAAGTATCGGCGAGGGCAGACGCGCTAGGTTCCGTCCCTGACAACGGGATCGAGCGCGCGACATGGACAACCGACAGGGCAATCGGCAGGACAACAACATCGCCGTCGAGCTGGCGCTGCTGCTGGCGCTCGCAACGCTCTGGGGCGGCTCCTACACCTTCATCAAGCTCGGCGTCGCCACCATTCCTCCGATCACGCTGATCGCGGCGCGCACCACGATTGCGGGCCTGCTGCTGCTCGCGATCATGTGGGCGCGGGGCATCAGGCTGCCGACGGATGCCGCGACCTGGCAACGCTTCGCCTTTCAGGCCGTGCTCAATAGCGTGATCCCCTGGACATTGATCGCCTGGGGCGAGCGCCACGTCGATGCCGCGCTTGCGACCATCCTCAACTCGGCCGGCCCGATCTTCACCTTCCTGCTCACGGCGGTCGTGACGCGTCACGAGGCGACGACACCGCGAAAGCTGGTCGGGGTGGTCGCCGGCATGGCCGGCATCCTGCTGATCGTCGGCGTCGATGCCTTCCATAATGTTGGAAGCGGCCTCGTCGCGGAGGCCGCGATCGTTGCCGCCACCATCTGCTACGCCTGCGCCGCGATCTTCGGTCGCGGCTTCAAGGGCCTCGATCCCATGGCGCCCGCGGCCGGCTCGTTGCTGGCGGGGGCGGCGGCGCTGCTCCCGGCCTCGCTCATCGTCGAGCAGCCCTGGACGCTGTCGCCCTCGCTGAGTTCCGTGCTGGCGCTGCTCGCGCTGGCGACCTTCTCGACGGCCGCGGCCTTCGTGATCTATTTCCGCCTGATCCAGACCCTAGGCTCGGTCGGCACCACCGCGCAGGCCTATCTCCGCGTGCCGATCGGGGTTGCCATCAGCGTCGCCTTCCTCGGCGAGAGCCTGAGCCGGACCGCCTGGATCGGTCTTGCCTGCGTCGTCCTCGGCGTCGCCGCCATGACTATCCCGGCGCGGCGGCCGGCCGACGTCAAAACGTCATAAAACCGGGGCCAAGGAGGCCGGCGCAGGGCTTCAACATTAAGGATATTCGACGGCCAGACGCATGTTCCCCCGGGACTGCAATACGTCGTATATTGGAGCTCCAATGGCCCGGTCCACACATCACCAATGTCCGCCGAATTGACGCCGACCCCTGAGAAAAAGCGAACTTTCTCGCTCTCCATCGGCCAGCTCACGTTCGGCAGCTTCCTTCTGGTGCTGGCGGTGATCATCGTCACCTCGACCGCGAGCGTGATTGCGATCCGGCACATCGACACGACCTTCGCCGAGCTGCAGCGGCTGCAGAGCGTCGGCGACCTCGCCGAGGACATCGACCGCCGCATGAACGAGCTGCGGCTCGCCGCGCGCGACTTCGTCACCGACCCTGGCGCCGGCATCCAGTTCAAGCAGGTGGGCGAGGCGGCTTCGACGCTCAGTGACATCCTGAAGAAGACCCGCATCGAGCTCGTGCCCGAGCAGCAGGATATGATCGACGGCGTCAGCGAGCGGCTTGCGACCTATCGCAGCGGCCTGGAGCGGATCTCGACCTTGATCGACCGCCGCGCCCAGCTGCTTGCCGGGCTGCCGCCGCTCCGCGACCAGTTCGACGCAGCTGTCTCCGGCACTGCGGACCGAGAGCTGGCGTCCCACCTGTCGGAAGCGCAGAGCCGGATCGCGCTTGGGTTGCTTGCGCGCAACCCGTCCGCGGCCGAGCAGGCGGCGCAGAGCATGCGGGCGATGGGCGTCACTGATCCCAAGCTCAGATCGGCGGTCAACGAGTACGCCGAGGCGATCATCGCGGTCGCGGTCCGTGAACGGCAGATCGCCGACATCGACCGCGAGGTGCTGGGAACCGAGGGTCGGCTGATCGGCCGCGTCACCGAATTGCTGCGCGAGGTCAGCGCCCGGCGCGGTCACGTGCTGTCGCGCGACTTTGCCCGCACGCTGACGGAGGCGCGCTGGCAGAGCATCGTGCTCGGTACCATCGGTGTGCTGATCGGCATTCTCGCGGCCGGCTTCGTGGTGCGGCGGACGGTCCGTCCGCTCGCCCAGATCGCGCGGTCGATCCGCGCGCTCGCAGCCGGCGAGAAGAACACCTCGATCCCGTCCGCCGACCTCGACAACGAGATCGGCGACATCGCGCGGGCGGCCGAAGTGTTCCGCCGTGCGCTGGAGGAAGCCGACACGGCACGCGAGGCGGCGGTGCGCGCACTGACCGAGCAACGCCTTGCCGAAGAGAGCTACCGGAAACTGTTCGAGGGCTCGGTCGACGGCATCTATGTCACGACGCCGGCCGGCGACCTCCTCAACGCCAATCCGGCGCTGGCGCGGATGATGGGCTATGACAGCCCCAAAGACCTCATCGACAGCATCAACGACATCGCCCACACCATCTACGTCAATCCCGAGGCTCGCGGCGAATATCAGCGGCTGATGGCACGCGACGGCATGGTGCGCGAGTTCGAATACCAGGTGCGCCAGCGCGGCGGCGACATCCTGTGGCTGTCCGACAGTGCCACCGGCGTCCGCGACGAGGCGGGCAACATCGTCCGCTATGAGGGCACGCTGCGCGACATTACCGACCAGAAGCGCGCGGAAGACGCCATTGCCGAAGGACGGCGCCTGCTCCAGCAGGTCATCGACACCGTGCCAGCGGTCATCAACGTCAAGGACCGCGACCTGCGCTACGTGCTGATGAACCGTTACATGGCCGGCATCTTCGGAATCGAGCCCGGCGATGCGCTCGGCCGCACCACGGCCGACCTGATGTCGCGCTACGGCGCGGCCAAGTCCGACGAGAGCGACAAGCGCGTGCTGACGCTGCGAAAGGGCCTCGGCTTCTACGAAGAGGAGTACATTGATTCTTCCGGCCACATGCGGCAATGGCTCGTCAACAAGCTGCCGTTGCTCGATGCCGAAGGCGAGATCGAGCGGATCGTCACCGTGGCGCTCGACATCGGCGAGCGCAAGCGCGGCGAGCAGGAGATGCGGAAAGCCAAGGAATCCGCCGAGACCGCGCTGCGCAATCTGCGCGAGACCCAGGCCTCGCTGATCGAGGCGGAGAAGCTGGCGGCGCTCGGGCGCCTCGTCGCCGGCGTCGCGCACGAGGTCAACAATCCCGTCGGCATCAGCCTCACGGTCGCCTCCGCGCTGGAGCGCAAGACCGCGATGTTCACCGCCGAAGTCGAACGCGGCGAGCTGCGCCGCTCCACGCTCAACGACTTTCTCCATACCAGCCGCGACGCGTCCTCGCAGCTCGTCGCCAATCTCAATCGCGCCGCCGAGCTGATCCAGTCGTTCAAGCAGGTCGCCGCCGACCGCAACTATTCGGACCAGCGCAGCTTCGATCTCGGTGACCTCACCGAGCAGGTGGTGATGAGTCTGCGGCCCGGCCTTCGCAAGCACAATCTGACGCTCAACGTCGAGTGCCAGCCTGATCTGACCATGAACAGCTATCCCGGACCCTACGGCCAGGTGCTGACCAATCTGTTTCTCAACGCGGTGGCGCACGCCTTCCCGGACGGCCGGCCGGGCACCATCGACATCCAGGTGCGCGAGTCCGGCAAGGACAATGTCGAGATCATCTTCTCCGACAATGGCTGCGGCATGTCGCTCGACGTCCGCCGCCGTGCCTTCGATCCGTTCTTCACGACGCGGCGCGATCAGGGCGGCACCGGCCTCGGGCTGCACATCGTCTACAGCATCGTCACGAACAGGCTCGGCGGACGGCTCGATCTGGATTCCGAACCGGGCAGCGGCACACGTATCCAGATCATCCTGCCGCGCGTGGCGCCGCTCGAGCAGGCCGCCGAATAGCTAGCGGTTTTCGAGCGAAGTGGATGCCGTTCGCGTGATGAAAACGCGTCGAATCAACAATTGAGAGCTTTGGTTGATTCAATCAGAACCGAAGTCCTAGTCGACCTCCGCAAGCTTGTGCAGCGTCGCGCCGAAAATCTGGCTGGCCTTGCCGACCAGCGCGGTGCCCGTCATGTCCCCGCGCGTCTCCGTGAACGTGCCGCTGACGCCGATGCCGACCGCGGCAGGCCCGCCGAACAGCGGATTGTCGTCGCCCCGCGGCGAGGTGTGACGCTGGACCAGCACCTCACCCTTGAAGGTGTTGTCCTTCACCGTGTAGCTGCCGGTGTAGTAGAGGTACGCATCGCCGCCAAGAATCTTGCCGTCGCGAAAAAGAATCACGCCGCTGCCCTTGCCGACCCGACCATCGAGCAGGTTCACGTGAATCGAATAGAGGCCGTTCTTCATAACGTCCCGAGGCTGGCCGCCATCGCCCAATGGCGTAACCGGTAGGGCATTTATGCCAAAGGGCATGCGGCCACGCAACGCGGCAGTTTGGCCGCGACCTTGCGAGCTTGCCCGTGAGCCGTAATTGTCCCGGCTTGTCTATGACACCGCCATGACGGTCTGATCATGAAGCGAGGCCAGTCGTTGCGAATCAAGTTGGCCCGCGAAATGCATAACCATTGTTGCACTGGCCGCGGGGGGCTGGAGCAAGACAAACGTGAGCAACTGGATCGATTCCGGCGGCGAGAAGCCGCATCTGTACAGTGTGCGTCCCACGATTTGCGAAACACGACAACGGCGGATCGGCGGCGCGGCATGCTGGCGAACCGTGGCGAGCCTAGCATGCGTCCTGGCCCTGATCGCACTCGCGGCCCCCTTCGGCCACGCGCGCGACCGCGGCCAGTTCGTCAACGCCAATGCCGAATTGAAGGCCTGGTTCGACGGACTGCGAAGCGGCAAGGGGCCCTGTTGCTCCGATGCCGACGGCTCGGCGCTCTCGGACACCGACTGGGACAGCAAGGACGGGCACTATCGGGTCCGCGTCCCGCGTTATGGCTACGTGATCGACGGCCGACCGCAGGAGCTCGTCTGGGTCGAGGTGCCCGAGGAGGCCGTGATCTCGGAGCCGAGCCGGGTGGGGCGCACCATGGTCTGGCCGATCTATGGCTACATGGGCGTCGCCGGCGTCGCCGTCCGCTGCTTCATGCCCGGCAGCATGACTTGAGGCACGCCGGGAGGCAACGTCGCCCGGTGAGCGGCGCGCGCCGTGTCAGGTATATTTCTTGTCGCGCTCGAGCAGCTCGATGGAGATGCCTTCGGGGCCGCGGATGAAGCAGATGCGCACGCCGGGGCGGATCGTGGTCGGTTCGCGCGTGAAAGTGACGCCCTTGGCCTTGAGCTCGGCGGCGACGGCGTCGATGTCCTTCACCGTGAGACCGAAATGGTCGAGGCCTTGATGCGGGTGCGGCGGCGGCGGGTTGACCGCATTGTCGCCCTCGAGGGGCGCAATGAAGATCCTTGCGCCGCCGAGATTCACGTCGATCCGTCCGGGCGCTTGCACGATCTCGCCACCGAGGATGTCCCGCAACCAGGCCGCCGTGGCCTCCGGATCGGGGCTGCGCAGATGGACGTGATCCCAAGTGACGACTAGCATTTCGTGTTCTCCCGACGGATCTTGATGTTGCAGCGCATGTTAGCGGGCTCGGCCCGTGACCGCCACCGCTCTTGCCGACTCGGCAGCTGCGCGGGAACCTTAGTTCGCCTTCCGGATTAAGTAAGCAGTGGCCGAATCCGTTGTCGAAACGTGCTTCCGCTGCGATCGGTGAGGCAACCATGAGCGCTGGGTTTGACCGCATCGGGTTAGGGCGTTTCGCCGGGACCGGCGAACGACTGGCGCGGGCGGTGACGATCGCGAGCGTTTCATTTGGGCGAGGCCTGCTGTGGCTGTTGGCGGCCATCATCGTCGGTTGCGGCATCTGGATGCTGCTCCCCGTCTCCAGAGGCAACAGTGCCGAACCGGTGAGGTCTGACGTGGCAGCCGTCGAGACGGCGCCTTCGCGCGATGCGGTCGCCGTGTCGCCGGCCTCCGAAGCTCAGATTCCGACAATGGCAGAACTCGGCCGGATCAGGATTTCATCTCAGACCTGGCGCCGCGGCGGCCTTGGATCGAAGGCGCTGGTGACGCTCACGCTGCGCAACGACAACGACTATGCCGTAAAGGATGTCGAGATCGTCTGCGCTTTTGCGCGGCGTGATGGCAGTCATCTCACCGACCGCACCCGCGTTCTGGCGGATCCGGTCAGCATGAAGAGCCGCAAGACTTTTGCGCGCATTCCTGTCGGCTTCGTCAACGTGAATGCCGATCAGGCGAAGTGTTCGCTTGTGGCAGCACGCCGGACCTAAGGCCGGCAGTGCGGGGTAGCGGAAAAGTTACTGTCCTGGGGGTTGGCCGAAAAACTTGGCGTCGCCATTTGAACCGAACGGCTGGGCCAGGAACTAATTAAATGATCGCCTGTTAAGGCGGAGAGCCCACGCGGGGATGCGGCGGGCGGAGCTTGGCCAATGCCCATCTTTCGGTATTTCTTCTTCGTCGGTGGAGCCTTGCTCGCACTGCTGTTCGCGGCGAACTACGTTCTGCCGACTTCGCCTGTGACGCAGGCTATCGCAACCGCAAGCAACGAACAGCCGTTGATTCGGATCCGGTCCGATCGCCACCTGCCGGAGCGTGTCGTACTCGACACCAGTCAGCCGACGCTTGCCGCCCCTGCGGCGAAGATCGCCGCCGTCGCGGCTCCCCAGCCGCCCGTGGAGAGCATGTCACCCGCTTTGGCCGAGATATCAGCCAAGGCGCGGGTCCGCGAGACGTTCGCCCAATTCACGCCGGCCGCGAAGGCCGATACCGCTGCGGTCAAGAAGACCGAGGCCAAGACGCAAATTCAGCCGCAAGTTCAGGCGCAGGCCCAGCCTCCTCAGACCCCGGCGCAGCAGCCCAAGCGCAAGGTCGCCAGAACGCATCCGGTGCCGCAGCAAGGGCGGCCGATGATGGTGATGGCGCAGCAGCCGCATTTCGGCTTCTTCAACAGCACCTGGTGAGGGCGGGTCTGACCCGTCTCGAATCGAGGCCGGAAGGGCTTTTTATTGGCCGGCCTCTCTGCTAATTCGAACCCATCCGAACGTCGCCCGGCCTGCTGGCTCGCCAGCAGCTATCTGGGGCGTCTCGGTTACGGTCCAAGATCTGGGCCAGGGCGCTCGTAGCTCAGCTGGATAGAGCATCGGATTTCGATTCCGAGGGCCGGAGGTTCGAATCCTTCCGAGCGCGCCACTTAAACGGTTGAAGGTTAAGCACTTTTCTCAACCTCCTGTTTTTCATTCTGAACGCTATCAGCCCCTTCATTCTGAATGCTTGTCGCTATTTTGTTCGCGAGGACGTGGGCATGACGCTTTTTAGTGGCCGACAGCATCCGCTTGGCGGACCGCTTCGCATAGCCCTCGTAACTCTGTTGCGTCTTGTGGGTGGACAGCGCGCGGCCTTGCCCGTCCGTAAGCTCTGCCTCCTCCAGCTCCGTCAACCCGCCGTGCCGGCAAGCGTCCAAGGTGAAGTAGGGCGGAACCCCCTCGATCTTCTTTCGCAGCCGCGCGACAACATGGTTAAGAGAGCTGTAAATCCAAGGCTTGGCTGCGCCGTCGCCTAAGTCGCGCAAGATCATGGGCAGCCCGACCTTGGGGAGCTTCGCCAGGACTTCCTCGGCATCAGGATAGAACAGCGTGACGTTGCCTTTTTCGTCCGCCTCTTCCAACGGGTGGGGCGCAATCGTGCCCGTCTTATGGTGGGCTACCCGAATGATTGACGGCGCCGAAGGTGCCCGGTAGTCGGCCCATGTGATGTAGCCCGCAACCACGTTCTCCGGGCGCTGGAGCCATTCAAAGCAGATGACCGCGGTAGCGGCTGCCTCCGGATAGCCCGCGTCGATCGCCCCCCAGGCGAAGGCGTAGGCCTCGTCCCGAGTGACGGCGGATTTCTTGGCTTTCGCCCGCTTCTTTACCGTCACGCCTTCCCATGGATTCGGAACGTCGGCCGGAAACTCTTCCGGATAGAGCCGATGGACAACGCGCCACGCCTTCCGACAGAGCCCGATTAGCTTTTCGCCCGTGCGCAGCCGTTGCTTGCCGGCTGCGAGCTTCGTCCCCTTCGCGGTGATGAATTTGTCATAGAGCTTGTCTGCGGCTCGCGGGCTGATCGTCTTGACGAGTCGGCCTCCGACACGATCGCCTGACTTGGTGAGGACGTTGCAAATCTCGTCCATCGCCCATTCGTAATCTGAGCGAGACCGCTCCGCGACCTTCTCCAGGTAAGCCTTGCTGATCTTGTATTCGCGAAACAGCCAATCAACCGTTCCGTATTTCGGAGCCATGACGCCGCTGATCGGCAAGCCCTTGCGTGCCTGGTCCCACTCGTCAAACTGCTCATTGAGAGTCTTGGCCCGCGCCTGCATCCGCGCGTAGTCAGTCCCCAGCGGCTCATTCGAGAGCGGGCATTTGATCGCCCGATATTTGGTCGGGACGTTGTAATAATACGCAGTCGCGCCGCTCGCGAGCTTCTTGGGGATGACGTGGCGCGGCAGATCGACCATCACAGTTCCTCTGCGAGGTCGCCTTGCGCCAGGCTTGGGGCTATCGCCCTGTCCAGATCGTCCCTCAACCATAGCCGTCTACGCCCTTCCGCCACTCGGGGCTGAGGATACTCTTTGCCAACCCGCTTTAGGAAGTCCTCCGCCGTCCGCTCGCCGCAATAGCCGGCTGCCAGTTCGGCTGCCATGCGCCTGGGCCAAGATCCTGCGGGAATTGCTGACGGCTTGCTCAAGCTTCTGTCACTCCCGCCCGGGCGAAATTGGAATAGCTGACGTTCCCGGCGCCGTCCCGCTCTTGCGTGGCGAGGTAGGCGTAACCGGCGATGACAAACCCGCGCCTAAGCCCATGGCCGATGCAGTAGGCTTGCGCGGCATCAATGCGGCGCCAGTTTTCATTGTGTCGCTTGGCGTCAACGTCTCGCCAATCGTAATCCCGGATAGGTGCAACCCGGCATCGCCACGCGGCGGTGTCCTGTCCCGCCGACTTCGCGGCGCGCTCCAGGTCGGCAAGGTGCGCCTCCGTCCAACCCGGCAGCCCCGTAATCACTTCGCGCCAAGGCCCGAAGGCGTCCGCGTCCAACGTCATGCGGACAACCTGAATAACTCCGTCCTTGTGCAGTTGCTTCGCGTAGGCCGCTGAGGCCGTCTTGTCGCCGGCCGGGTTGGTCGTGGCCCAAAGCAGATCAGCCGGGAATCCGCGCCGGCTGTTGCTGGACGGACGCAGCTCCCCTGAACCAATGATCCAGGGGAGCCGGGCTGTGTCGGTGAAGTGGTAAACGTGCGTCATTCAGGGTCGCTCTGATAATGCGCGTAGTATTTGGCTTTGAGGGCGTCGATCATTTCCGAGGCGTGCGTGACTGCAAAAAACAGCTCGGGCGGATATTGCCGCTCGTCGGTGTCCATCAGGTATTGCGCCGCAATCCGCGCCATCATGGCGCAATCGCAAATTGCTCCCTCCAAATCCTGGAATGCCGCGGCACGTTCGCTGTGACGGGCGAGGGTTGGTGGCGCGGCGGTCGCAACGGTATCGGTTGGCAATTGCAGCATGTTGACGGCTCCCTTAAGCCCCGCACGCGATGGCGGACCAAACAAAAACGACGAACAGAAAAGCGGAGAGGGCGGCCAGCGCCGCGAGTTCTTCAACCAGTGAACGCAGCATGGTAGGCCTCTGCGGCTTCAACGGCTCGCGCCTCAAGATGGCCCGCGACTTCGCCGGCAAAGAAAGTCATGAATAGCCGCTCGTCCCGCTCCAGTTCCTCGCCACTGCGGAAGCCGTAGAGCGCTTGGGCAACGGCGGCCTTCGCCCTCAGTTCGTTCGCACTCAAAGGCTCGGCGCCCGTGACCATATGCGGGCTCAACGCCACAAGTTTGGGAAGAATGCGCACGGCCCGGCGTACATGATTGGTAGCCGAAGCAAATTCGCAGTTGCCAGTGGGATCAGCCGCAAAGCCGGCATCCATCGCACCAAGCAGTTGGCAATACTGAACGCACAAGGCGATAATCTTGCCCTCTCGATCGGTCGCGGCGACTTTCGGCGCAGCCGGCGCCGGACTTTGGCGCCGCGCGACAAGGTGAAGGACGGGAGGGTTTGTCATTACGCAGCCCTCCGCACTTCCGGCAGATCGATCGTCCAGCCGTAGAGCTGAGCCCAAAGGGGCTCAACCTCTTGCGTAAAGTTGGTCAGCAGGTCGGACTCCATGGCGCTGACTTCGCCAGCCTGCGCTTTGGTCAGGTGCGAGTGGTCATAACTGAGAACGCCGCCGATAACGCCCAATTCAACGGCTAGGATACCGATCTGGCGTTGTTGCTCTGGCGTGAGCCGGTCCCAAGCAGCGGCAGGGTTGAAGGACTTGATTTCCGCGAACGTCGGCAGCCGATCGTCCGGGGAGGCAAGAGGAGAGGGGTTGCTGATTGTCATGTTGCCCGCCCTCAATTCACGCCATGCTCAGCTAGGACGGCGGCAGCGGTTCGCATGATGTGCTTTAGATCGCCCTCGTCCGGGCTAAAGAACACGCCGCGCATTTCGCCGCGACCGGCGTAGGCCAGCCACTCCGCGACTTCTGTCATGGTCTGAGGCTGATAGTTGACAATTGCTAGCTCGGCCACACTCCAGGCCTTGTGAGCCCGGCCCATGTGGCGCTTGGCCTCGCGGAGCGCTTTCGGCACGGCCCGCTTACATGCGCGCTCCTGACGATCCCAATCGGCAAGCCGGCCAGCGAAGCACTGTTCCACTTCCGCTCGCGTGTCGTCGGTGCTGGCCTCCGCCAGACGCGTAGCGCGGTCCCTCTCGATCGCTTCGCGCGTGGAGTAAAACCAATCGTAGGCCTCCATAACAACGTCGTCGTGGCCTTCGCGGATAATCCGGCTCGGGCCGGTCCGGCCTCCGTAAACCTTCGGCCGGTCGGGCTTGGTCCGATTGTAATCAATCGAAAGCCGGTCCTCGATCGAACCCCACTTCTCGACTTCGGCAACCGCGGCGTTGAGGCGGGCGATCAGAGCAGTCAGGCCGCTTTGTGCGGTAGGGCAGGCAAAGTTGATGACCGGTGCTTGCTTCCGGGATTGCTGTGAAGATGCTCGCATGACTTGGGTCCCCGCCGTTGTTGGCAGGAACCATCATGCGCTTTTTTGCGCATCTAGCAAGGAAAATTATCGCACGCGCCGATTAAATGCGAAAATTCACCCCTTCAAAATCTCGCGTCATGGGGCGGATTGCAACTATCACCTTGTATTCGATGACATATTGCGACGTGTCCTTGCTAAGCGCCACGGTGCCGTCCGGGCGGGTTTTCCCCAGATAAGCGTCTGGGCCTACCGTCTCCGCGATCAGCCACATATCGCCTTTGGGGCTAACTGCCAGTTGGCGAACGCTAAGCTCAGTTTTGCCGGTGCCGTCGTCCTTTGTGACCACAAACCAGTTGCCGGGCTCTAGCTTGTCGTTTTCTGGGTCGAATTTCGAGCCGACCAGGATCGTACCAAACGGCAGCTCCATCCCTGGGTGATTATCGCTTGTGTCCTCCATCAAGAAGCCCAGCAGCCCCTTGCCCCTGAGGGCAGTCGGTAGAGGGATCGTGACGAAAAACAGCTCCTCAGAGGCCCATCTGTGGCTCTCCTTATAGCTGTCCTTCTTTATCGACGCCGCCACTCGCACGATGTCGAGCGCGAATCCGTCCGGCCGTGGTGCGGCCAAGGCCTCCACTTGGCGTTGACCAATCCGGCCGATCTGGATCTGGAATGCGGCCTTGAGCACCTTGTCCACGGTCCGGCCTGTCAGGCTCTTATCGCTGCCGGCGCCCAACAGAAATTTGTTGATCGTGGACGGCGAGACGTTCGCGGCGCGGGCCAGTTCGGTGGGCGTGATTTTCAGGAAGTCGCAGGCCTCGCTTATCCATAGGCGCAGCGCATCCGGGCTGAAATCGGTTGGCGGCTTTAGTTCCGTCAACGGATGGACTTCCAAGTCAGGTAACGGCATCGTGAGCAAATTCCCCCTTGCTCGCGGCACTATGTCAGAAATTTGGTGGGGGAACAGGCGATAGTTTTCGCATCTGGGCTTGTGTCAGGCGCAAATACGCCTATATTGGAACAATGAACGTCGGAGCTGAAATCGTCCGGATCGAGCAACGCGCCCAAGCTAGGCGTGTCTCTATTCGCTCGATCCTGCAAAAGGCAGGCCTAGCCACGTCCAATTGGGCTCGCTGGAAGAGCGGCAAGACAAGCCCGTCCTTCAAGACATGGGACGAGGTTTCCCGCGCTGCCGATAGCCTCCTCAGTGAAGAGTGTAATTTAGTTTCCGGTAATACTGCTCTCCGTGGTGCTTCACCATCACGGCGTCCCACTCCCGGAACAACTCAACGGCCCGGACGCGCTCCGGCGTTGGTTGGGAGGGGCGAAGAGTGAGCGGCTTCGGGCGCATTTCCAATTCCATTTCTGCCCCTGCCGGGCGGACGGACGCGCGGGGGATTGCGTCCGTCCGCCAAGTTCAACCGAGCGACGGGGCGTTACTCGGTTGGACAACGACCGCGGCAGTACGCGGGGGCAAATTCAATCTGCCGCGATCGTTAATCGAAATCTCAGTGTCGGACAGCACAACCCGCCGTGGTCGCCAAACTTTGCCGGGTCGCTCGTCCTCGAATGCGTCGCCGTTAAGCGCTCGCTCTCCTGAACAACAGGAAAGCAGATGCCATGTCGGAAAACTCCGAAAAGCGGTCGGAAGCCATGACTAGTGAAGTTGCGTTGCGTGAAGCGTCGAACCTGATCCGGCAGCTAGCAGGGGATGGCTGCCCAGGGGAGTCGGTGAAGTCCATACTTCGGCGCCTTGAGCGTCGCTTAAAAAATTGGACGCCGGCCCGGGTCAAGTCGATTTGGTATGCCGATCCCCGCGTAGCAATTCGAGGGGAGGAACTGGAACAGTTGCGGGGCTTAGTTGAGCCCCGCAACGATGGGGCAAACCTGAATGAGCTTGAAGAGCTTCGATCTACTGTGGCGCGCCTTGCAAAGTATGAAAGCTTGCTTGAGCACATCAACGCAGAGTTTTTTGGCCCGGAAATTTCTGCGACGCGCGATCAGCTTGGGCAAGCGCGCAGCCTTCTGGGAAAGGGCCGCGTTTGACTACGATCCCGACCTGAAAGACGCGTTAGAGCGCGAGAGCAAGCGAGGTGATGGCTAGATGCCGAATCCTCGCAAGGCTTCCGCACGTCTCCAAGAACTATCGGCTGCGAACGATCGAATGTCGCAAGCCGATAAAAAATTTTTCGAGAGATTTTCTGATCGGCGCCATCGCATTCGCCTCGCACACAAAGCAGAGGTTGAGGCCGGCGCCGTCGTCAATGGCAAGAACAATACATGGCTGCCGCGTGAGTTCAAGCATTTTGTAGCGGTGAAATCGCTTTCGCCGGAATGCCGCATCAGACTCGGATTCATCGGAATGGAAGGCGCCGAAACAGATTTGAGCGAAACAAGAGCAGCCGCGATCTTTGAAGCGGCGAAGTCGATCAACCCTGAGGCCTCACTGATTGAAGAGCAGTTCGTTGAAATGCTCGCGAAGATCGGGGGCGATCGATGAACGCTCCCGTAGCTGCCAATGCAGGCCTTATGCTTCGTCACGCTCTCGACTATGCGGAGCGCGGCTATCCCGTTTTCCCATGCAGCAACCGCACGAAGGCGCCCCTTCCTCCAAAGGATACGGACCCTGAGACGGGCGAAGAGATCCCCAACAGCGGAGGATTGCGCAAAGCCACAACTGATCGCCTGCAAATCACGGAGTGGTGGACGATCTGGCCTAACGCAATGATTGGCGTTGCTACCGGCGAACGCGCCGGCTTTTGGGCGATCGATCCCGATGCGCCGAAAGGTCCAGGAGACCCGGACGGTCGGCAAGAGCTTGCGCGCCTGCAATTGCAAAATGGGAATCTCCCGCCGACGCATACGCATCTAACGCCCAACGGCGGCAAGCATATGTTGTTCCGCTGGCGCAACGACAAACCGATCACAAATCGCGAAGGCGGGTTGAAGCGGAAGGGAATTAATGTCCGCGGTGAAGGCGGCTATCTGATCTTCCCGCCGTCGCAGTTCTTTACGGGGAAGTCTTACGAGATAGAAGAGCCGCTTGATTGCTTCAGTTTCGCGGACGCGCCCGAATGGCTCTATGACCTGATCTTGGCGAGACCCGAACCCAAGATATCGGACATGGCGCTTTCGACGGTGCGCCGTCCTGATCGCGTGGGCGACAGCTCCAGGCGTTCAGCATACGCGGATGCCGCGCTGGATCAGGAAATCGGCAAGCTCGCCAGCGAAACGCCGCGCAACCGCAACAACCAGCTCAACGCATCAGCTTTCAGTCTGGCCCAGCTCGTCGCTTCGGGCGACCTGGACGAGCGGACCGTCACCGAACAGTTGATGCAGGCGTGCGCTCAAAACGGCTTGCTGCAAGAGGATGGGACTCGGGGTTGCATGGAAACGATCAAGAGCGGCTTCCGTGCCGGCCTCCAGCATCCGCGGGAGATCAAGGACCGCCCCGGATATGGCGAGCACACTCCATTTTCAAACTCTCAGAATGGGAGGTTGAGGAGCGATCAGCCGGAACCGGCGAAACTTCCTGAGATCATCGCCACGCCTTACCGCCGCGTAGACCCGAAGACGATCCCGCTCCGCGATTGGCTCTATGGGCACCTTCTTATCCGTAAGTTCGTAACCGCGACCGTATCGCCGGGCGGCGTCGGCAAGTCGTCGTTGGTCACGGTGGAGGCGCTGGCGATGGCATCGGGCCGCGATCTGCTCGGCGTCACTCCGAAGCGGCGGCTTAAGGTCTGGCTCTGGAATCTGGAAGATCCGCAGGAGGAGACCCAGCGCAAGGTGGAGGCGGCAGCGCTGCATTACGGCTTGAAGCCTGAGGACACGGACGGTTTTCTATTCATGAATAGCGGACGAGACACGCCGCTAGTTACCGCCCGCATGGACCGCAACGGCGCCGTGATTGTGGAGCCAGTGGTCAATGCCTTGGTTGAACAGTGCATCAAGAACGAAATCGACGTTCTGGTTATCGACCCCTTCGTTTCCTCGCATGAAGTCCCGGAAAACGACAACACGTTTCAGGACAAGATCATCAAGGAATGGGGGCGCGTTGCCGATCGGGCCAATATCGCCACTCACTTGGTGGACCATACCCGCAAAATGGGCAGCCTGGAGTCCGAAGTCACCGTAGAGAGCGCCCGCGGCGCCAAGGCAAAGACTGACGGCTGCCGGGTTGTCCGCGTCGTCAACCGTATGAGTGAGGACGAGGCAGGCCGGGCCGGAGTCGAGAACCGGCGCCTCTACTTCCGGACCTTCCTGGATAAGGAGAGCATGGCGCCGCCGGCTGAGAAGTCGGATTGGTTCAAGCTCGAAAGCGTGGACCTCGGCAACGCCCCGAGCAATCTGCAATTTGGCGATAGCGTCGGCGTCGTCGCTGCCTGGACGTGGCCCGATCTGATGGACGGCGTAACCGCTTCGCTGGTCGATCAAGTCTTTGAGCGGATCAAGAGCGGGCGCTGGCGCGACAATCATCAAGCGAAGGATTGGGTTGGCGTTGCGGTCGCCCAGGTCATGAACCTTGACCTCGACAACAGGGGACACAAGGCCAAGATCGGCGCGCTCCTTAAGACATGGAAAGCCAGCGGCTCCATCGTGATCGTTGAGGGCAAGGACGAGAAGG
This sequence comes from Bradyrhizobium sp. WU425, assembly GCF_021052305.1. NCBI lineage: Bacteria > Pseudomonadati > Pseudomonadota > Alphaproteobacteria > Hyphomicrobiales > Nitrobacteraceae > Bradyrhizobium > Bradyrhizobium sp. WU425. The sequence continues at coordinate 3,655,806 of NZ_CP088089.1, forward strand.
GCAATCTCCGCCCGTTCGTTGAGGTGTCCGAGGCCCAGCAATGAGCCCTTACAAGGCTTTCCCCACCACCGGATTAGGTGGGGAATTGGTGGTGAGGAAGCCAACTCCCTGCACTCTGCCAGCGCTCCCCACCACCGTTTCCTCACTGAAAATCACGGTGGGGGAAGAAACCCGGAACCGACCACCACCACCACCTAACTTGTTAGGGGGTGGGGTGGTGGTGAGGAGAGGGCTGGCGAGCCCTCACTGCATAAATCGCGGTGGGGAAAAGAAAGGATCTGAATGAGCCAACCGAACAGCGAATATCCCGAGAGCCCAGGCTTCAAGGCGGACGGCCCCTCTCAAGAGGCGGCCAGGTCGATTGCGGAGACAGCGAAGAACTTGCGCGCGAGAGTTTTGCGCGAGATCGCGGAGGCCCCCAGGGGCCTCTCGGCTGATGCAGTGGCGGACAGGCTTGGTAAATCGGTCCTCTCGGTTCGGCCCCGCGTGTCGGAGTTGCATCGATCGGGGGACATTCGACGGAGCGAGGGCCGGGTTAAAAATTCGTCCGGGCTGAGCGCGACCGTGTGGGTGATGTCGCCGCCGCTTCAACCTTCCGGCCGAGAGTAGGGGCGATGGGAGATCAGCAATCTTTGCGTGAGCAGGCGTCGGCAATGATCGAGCTGACGGTTCGGGAATTTCTCCAGACCACGACTATCCCGCTCCCGTGGCCCAACGATGTTATGGACATGATCGAAGGCGAGACGATGAAGGCCGCGCTGGCGATGTTCTTTCGCTGCACGCCCGCGATGGATGCCGAGGATCTGGCGGATTTGGTGTCCCACATTGGACGGGAGACGAAGCGATTTGCACTCAGCGGCCGAGAGCGCCCTTCCGGAAAATGGTCGCTGCAATGAGACAGTGGAGGGAAGAGCCCGGAGCCTGCCGAGGACGTGAAGCGCTTCTATTGGCAGAACTACGGCTTGGCCGTGATCCGGATCGATGACGAGTCGGTCCCATGGGATACGCGTGAGTTAGTGCGCCAGTACATGGCCCGGCAGCATGGACCTTGCCGCATTGGAGAAGCCAAAGCGTGATTAGCGAGCAGAACGAACCGTTTGAATGGGTTGCAACAAACAAGGACGTAATCGTGCCTGAGCAGAGAGCTACCGCAGTCTATGTCAATCGTTGGGGCCAGGCTGTCATTCGACAGGAGCGCGCGTGGGATGACGAGGCGGATACCTTCGTGATTGTCGATCACGCCCATTTGCCGGACGTAATCCAAGCCCTTCGCGATATCGCAGACGTGGAGCCGGCTCGGGACATGGAGGAGCCTCCGCGGATCATGGCGACGGAGGCCACTCTACAGCCCGAGAGTCCTGCGTAGGGCCTCGAAAATCCTAAGCCTGACAGAGCTTTGCGCATTGACAGCAATAGAGGACCAGATGACCGAATTTGAGCAACAGTGCCCGAATTGGCGTGAGGACGTTACCGGAATGTGCGCAGCCGCGCTGATGGCAGTTGCGGAGGATGAGAATCCGCTGCCATGGCCGGAGGGGTTTGTCTGCGACCTTGAAGCCAGCGCGGCCGGCTTCGCCGCGAAGATCTTTGAGCAATTCACCCAGGACCGCGTGGTTGCATTCGAGGTGGCTCAATTCGTGCGCAGTGAGATTCGCCGGTTGGTCGGAGCGGTGAACGATATGGCTCGGGTGGAGCGAACCAGGCGCGCGCTCAGGCCGGCAGTAACCGGGTTCGAGGCCACGGCGCGGAATGGGGAGGCGCTGAATTGAGCAGCACCAAAAGGCTTCATGCATCACTGAAAGCCGTGGTGAAACGCTCGATTGTCGTCATGGACGCGATGTTGGACCCGGACCGGCGCTTTCTACGCGTCGCGTGCTCGATGGGGCCAGTCTGGGCTCAGGCGATCGACCAGGCGGAAGACGCTTACGGATATACCGAGACGCGCGTTCGCTTCATTCCGACCGCGCGCGAGATTGCCCAAGCCGAGACCGTGGCCGACTGGCTGAGCTGGTTGGCCCGCGAGAAGGGAAGGGAGTGCATTCGCCTCCTGACCTCTTGGGCTCGGGAAATGCCGATCTGGAAGATAGCCGACCTGGAGCGGTGTTCGGAGCGATCGGTTCACAACCGCATTGACCGGCTGGTGGCGGCAATCCTGAGCGAGTTCGGCGGCGTCTCTTCTGAGATTCCGGACCAGACCCAAGAGCGCCCCGGCAGGGCGCATCCACCCAACTTTATGACTGAGCGCCCCATGCCCTCCGACGCTGGCGAAATCTCGCTCGCGAAAGTGTGGATTGGCGGCGTCGGCTTCATGAAGAACGGCAAGCGCCTGCGCAACGGCCAGGAGAAGATCAGCGAAAGGATGGTGGCAAATGGGCGTTGATATTGAAGCCTATCGCTCGGTGATGGGCGCGGCGCTTAAGAGCCAAGGGTATGCGTGCATTTTCGTTGTTACCACAACTGACGGCAACCCCTGCCGTCTCAACTACGCGACGGACCTTCTAGGCGCCGTGAAGCGGCTACGGCGCACGTCTCCGGCTCAGCTCATTGTCCAGGACGTTGTTTGGCTGCCAGATCGCAGCATGGCGATGCTGGTAGCGGAGCACGTCCGGGACGACCTTGAGCGCCATCAAGCGGCGGGAGGGTGGCTAAGCCTGCCGGCGTCGCAAGTTGCCGAGGCCGTGCGCAACGCGACGGAAAGGCAGCATCCCGGCGTGATTACGTTCGCCCATGCTCAGCTCATGGAGCGGTGGACGCACGCGAGTAGTCAGCCGGCGCAAGAGCGTGGCAGTCGGCGCCGGACCCGTTCGCGACCGGGGAAGCGCGCTCGCATGGCTGCCGCTGCCCCCTGAGTCAACTTGTCGCAGGATTAAATGCAAATCGGTACAAAAAGGTCTTGCGATGCAGTCGCTACCCGAATATAACCCTGTGCATCATATTCAATGCCGAATTACGCCCTGGGCCTCTCGCCCGGGGCTTTTTCGTTTTGACCTGACGGAGGAGCGCATGGCCGAAAGGAAGCGCTCCCGCCGCGGCCATGCAATCGACAGCGCGACGCGAGAGAAGATCAGCGCAGCCAAACGCAAGTGGACAGATGCGGATTGGGATGCTGCGGTAGAACTTATTGCAACCAAGCTCGATATCTCTCTCACGACGATGAAGCCGGGCAACCTGCCCAGCTATCACTCGGTTTGCAAGCGTACCGCGACGGACGCCCGCTTAAAGGCGTTGCTGGACGACGCCAGGCGGCGCCGGAGGGAAGCGTTCGCCGCTGCCGGCCTCCGGTGGAGGGGCGCCAAGGACACTGCGGTAACGTTCGCCTCTGGGGTGAAATACGGTCGCGGGCTCCGATACAGTGACGCGGCCTATTCAGAATATCTCGCCAGGCTCAAAGCTGACGAAACAGCAAAGAGCCTCCAAGACGCTACCAAGCTTTTCTGGCCGGGGCTGCCGGCGTTCCACTCAGTCATGCGGCGCCACAAGGACGCGTTGCGGCAGATCCTGCGCGCAAGAGGGCTACTGAAGTCGCCGGGCGGCAATCGTCAGCCGGTATATTCGGAAGAGACTTACGCGACGGCTGTAAGGCTCATTTCGACCATGAGCCTATTTAAGTATTCCAGGCATCGGGAAGCGAACACAGCCGAGAGGCTGCCTAGCGCCCAAGCGATTTTCAAGCGGGCCGATCGGAATCCGGAGTTCGCTGCGCAGCTCTACAGCGTCCGCCCCAAGGCGGAATGCAGCGAGCGGGCGACTTTCCGATACAGTGACGAAACATATGAGGCGGCTATCTCCAAGATCGGGGAGGCCGGATGGAATGCGTATCTTGCCGAGCGTGAGCCGGGTGTTTGGCCCAGCCTTAATGCGATTTACAAGCGGACGCGTTCCGACAAGGGATTTAAGGCGCGGCTGAACGGTAAGACGCGGGAGCGCTATCGTCTCAAGCGCCAGCTTAAGGGGCTAACTGCCAAGCGCCGCAAGAATGCGCCGGCAACACGACCGGACGGCCAACTAGGCTTCCTGCTTCTACAGCAAGAGGCCTACCGCATCGCGGACGGCTTTGTTCCTCGGCATTATGATCGGTCGGACCGCGACGATATCAAGCAGGATATTGTTGCAGCGGTTTTGACTCACGAGATCGAGATTGACGAAATTGGCGAGAACGCCAAGTGGTTCATCTCAGAGCACTTCCGCGGGGGTGTGTTCTCCTCGGGCAAGTTCGCATCGCTAGACGCGCCTGTTTTTGAGGACAGTGATGTTGCGTTTGTCGATCGCCTGAGTTCCGACGACTACAGCCATATCGGCTAGGCCATGTTTAGGGCTGGCGAGATGGCGCGGGTGAGCGGGCGCGTGGTCAAGGTGTGCTCGATCGACAGTTATAGCGCGGAATGCGTTTGGTTTGATTCTCGTGGCCGGATACATACGGCAAGCGTTGACGTTGCTTCGCTCGCCTCAATCTGGGTAACGCCCAAATCAATGTGGCCGGAGATCAACGAAATGCCAGATACGCTGGTTGCGGAACTGGAAGCTCGGGCAAAGCAGAGGCGGCGGGAAAAACACCGAAAGCCGAGGCCTAGCCTGAAGATCAAGCGGGCCTGATTCGGCTGAGCCGAAAGAGCGCAAGAAATATTTTGTTACTATCAACCTTTTCCTTTTATCGGGGATAGCGGTTGTTTCCGTTGCGAGTCTTTCCGCCATAGTGCCTATGTTCCGAGTGCTTCGGCGGGTTTATGCGAATTTTAGTTTTCGGAATTAAACCTGTTTGTAGCGCCTACGTTGTGCGTTGCGCCGGAGTGGCGCCCGGGTGGATAATGTAGGTGATTTGCAGCGTCGCTACCCGGAAAGGCCCGGATGCTGAAGAGGTGGAAGTCGCCACTTCGTGATGGCATGGAAAGAACCGGGAAAGCTAGGCTTGGACGACATGGCGGCAAGTGATTTGCCGGCTAGAGATTTGTGCGGGACACATGATTGCACGGGCATCCTTGACGGTTAATGCGGCGGGCAAGCTGGCTCTTAGCGTGAAGAGCGGGCGCCGGGCGCAAGAGGTTTTCGAGATCAGCGAGGTTGATCTTGCTGAGATCGTGACGCGCGGCAGCCTGGTTCTTGCTGGCAGGCGGTACGCCTCAGTGATCCCGGCGACAATGCCACTTAAGGCGCGTGAGACAAGCGCAGCAGCCTAGCTGTGGAGCATTCGCGGCAAACGGAAATGTTGCGGCTGTTCGGTGAATATCGCGCGGAGCAGGCCGGTTCTCTCGACTACGAGGGCAAGCGCAACACGGACAACGCCGATCTATTCGAGGCGATCATTCGCGAAGTCTATGAGGGCGTGACGTTCGTTGCGGCCGGCCACCACGTCATGTTTACCCGTGAGGGCCATCCGGTCCCGGGCGAAGTGGCTAGCGCCGACACGTTGATTTTTGACCATGCCATTGCCCGCAAGCTTTGGGGCGATGACTTCAAGGACGTTCTGGCGAAACTGGCTTGTGAGCCGGCGCCAGCTCGGGACGCTTTGCTGCGCAGTCTGTACTACGGGAGACAGCCATAGATCTGGCGGACCTGCGGACCGCGGAGAAGCGCTATTTGAAAGCGCGCCGCTTCTGCCTCAGGTGTGCAGAGCGCGGCTCCAGGACGGCTTCTAGCATCGTCGGGCGAATCAGGCCGGACGAGTCCTTGCATTGGGACCGGCTCAACTGGATAGCGCTCTGCAATGAGCACGGGGATGGGACCGAAAAGAATAGTACCGCGGAAGAACCATTCTTTCCTCTGACTTCGCGTCGCGCGCTGTATTCGCGCAAAGGCATAACCTGGGCCGCGGCTCGGGCTTGGCGCAGCGATAGCAAGAAAGCGGATATCGAGTGGTTGAAGGCCGCCAAGGCGTCGCTAGATCCCCGCGCGATCGACGGCGGCGCAGATGACGTTTCAAGGCTCGCTGGCGACCTATTCGGGGCGCTGAGCGGCTGGACAGTATCGAGCACGGCAGTAGGCCACTCACGGCGCCCTGACAGTTTCGCGGTGCGTTTAGCTGAGGGCGTAGCGGCCAGGCTCAGCCTTCCATTCGTGAAGGTCTTTGCCGATCGTTTCGTTTCTGGCGTCTCGCATCCGAAAGAATTTCGCAACCTGCCTCCGTTGCAGTTGCAGTCCGGAATCGGAACGCCGATATTGCTAGTTGACGACGTAGCGACCAGCGGATGGCACATGGAGGAAGCTGCAAACGTATTGCGGCCCTTCGGCTATCCCGTGTTTGGCTCCGTCTGGATCAGCGGGGCGGTCAAGTGAAGGTCGCGGTAGTCGGCAGCCGTAAGCGGAAAGACAAGGGCGCAATCGTTGCCCTGGTTGACGCATTGCCGGCCGGCTCCATCGTGGTCTCGGGCAAGTGTGAAGGCCCCGACGAATGGGCAGCGGAAGCCGCTCGGGCTCGCGGTCTTGAAGTGTGGGAATTTGAACCGGACCTATCCGGATGCAAACAGCGCTTTGAGTACACCAAGCGTTATTACGAACGAAACCAGCGCGTAGTGGACGCCTGCGACAGGGTGGCCGCATTCGTTGCGCCAGACCGCAAGGGCGGGACAGAAGACACGATTAGACGGGCGGAGAAGGCCGGCAAGCCGGTTGATCTGCACTAATGCCCTTGCTCCGAATCCTTCGGAGTGACCCCGCAAAAAGTGACAACCGATAGCTATGAAGAACCATGCCTTTTGAACCCGGCACTAGCGGCAATCCAGGTGGCCGAAAGAAAGAGAAAAAGTTCACGAACGCGCTAAACCTCGCCTTGGCCGAAGAGATCGACAAGGACGGCACCAAGACAACGAAACTTCGCGTCATTGCTGACCGGCTTGTAACCGAGGCCATGTCTGGCGAGAGCTGGGCTATCCAACAGGTCATGGACCGGATCGACGGAAAGCCGCCGCAAGCGATTGTTGGCGGTGACGAGGACGACGCGCCGATCAAGATTGAGAAGATCGTTCGCGAGATCGTCCGCGCTCCATCGCGCGAAACCACGGGCGAACCGCAAGGCTAAATGCCGGCGCTTCATATTCCAACGGCCGAAGTTTTCGAGCCGTTGCTTAAGCCTGCCCGCTACAAGGGAGCGAAGGGCGGGCGCGGCTCGGGCAAGTCGCATTTCTTTGCCGGCCTCCTGGTTGAGGACAGCGTAAGAGAGCCTGGAGACTTTGGCGAAGGGCTGCGGAGCGTTTGTATCCGCGAAGTGCTGAAAGACCTTAAGGACAGCGCCAAACTCCTGATTGAGGACAAACTGGCGCAGTATCGCCTTGGCGCCGCTGATGGCTTCAAGGTCTATCGCGACGTTATCCAGACCCCGAAAGATGGCCTTATCATCTTCAAGGGAATGCAGGACTACTCCGCAGAGTCGATCAAGAGCCTTGAGGGTTTCGGCCGCGCCTGGATCGAGGAAGCGCAAACGTTGAAGGTCCGGAGCCTATCGCTCCTGCGACCGACGATCCGCCGCGAGCGTTCAGAGATTTGGGCGAGCTGGAATCCACGGCGCCGGCAAGACGCGATCGATGATTTTTTAGTTGCACACAAACCGGAAGACTCGGAGGTGGTCACTGCCAACTGGCAGGATAACCCGTGGTTTCCGGAGGTTCTGGAGAAGGAACGCCTTCACGATCTGGCGAACTATCCGGAACGCTACGGGCACATTTGGGGCGGGGAGTACGCGACCATTTACGAGGGAGCTTATTTCGCCACCTTGTTGGCGGAAGCGAAAGAGAAGGGCCGGATTGGCGTTGTCGCCGCTGATCCCTTGCTGCCGCTCCGCGCGTTTATCGATATCGGCGGCGCTGGCGCTTCGGCGGACGCCTTCACGATCTGGATAGTCCAATGGGTTGGACAGCAGATTAGGGTGTTGGATTATTACGAGAGCCGCGGACAGGTTCTCGCGTTTCATGTGAATTGGCTGCGCAAGAACGGGTATCAGGACGCAATCCTTTACCTGCCTCATGATGGCGTCGCCACGAACAATATTACCGGCAAGCGGTATGAAGATCACTTGCGCGAAGCCGGTTTCAAGGTTGAGCCGCCGATTAAGAACCAGGGCCGCGGCGCTGCAATGATGCGTGTTGAGGCACTGCGGCGTCTCGGGCCTCAGTTGTGGTTCAACGAGAGCACGACGGAGCCAGGCCGGGAAGCGCTGGGCTTCTATCACGAACGCAAGGACGAGGCGCGCAACATCGGCTTAGGCCCGGACCATGATTGGTCCTCGCACGCGGCGGACAGCCTGGGCCTGATGGCGATTGCCTATGAAGATCCGGAGCGCGCCGCGAGCTTCAATAAGAAAATCGACTATCCGGACTTTGGCTATGTCTGAGCCAGTCAAGCAGGTTGCGGTTCATCTGCGGCGCCCGAGCGGAGACGATCCGGGCCAGGTGACGACGGCCTATTACGTCATTGAAGGCGACACGCTTGTTTTGACCCGCGCGAACGGAACGCCGGTCGATCCTGAGCGATTCCGCCACAAGCTTATGCCCGGAGACGATCCGGCAGCAATTGCCGGCGTGCTCGGCAAACAGGTTCGGCGCGAAGCGCTGAAGACCACGGAAGAGCAGGAACGGTTTTACGCCCCGCTCGATTACGGAGTTTCAGACTTCATATGACCGACAAGGACAAGGACGAGCCGAAGCGCATGGAGCTGGACACACTCCAGGCCATGTTGAGCGCGGAGAAGTCAAACGCGCTTGCCGGCCTGAATGCGTCCTCTCTCGCGTCCGAACGAGCCGACGCCATGGCCTACTATCTCGGTGACATGGAAAAGGACATGCCGTCACAGCCCGGCAGGTCCAAGACGGTATCGACCGACGTTGCCGACACGATCGAGGGCCTAATGCCCCAGCTTATGGATATTTTCGCAGGCTCGGACGAGGTTGTTCGGTTTGAGCCTGTCAGCAAGGAAGACGAAGAGGGAGCGCAGCAAGAGACGGATTACGTCAATCACGTTTTTATGCAGCAAAACCCCGGCTTCATGATCCTCTATTCGTTCGTCAAGGACGCGCTCCTGCAAAAGGTCGGCGTGGTCAAGGTGTGGTGGGACGAGCGGGAGGAAGAGACCCGGGAAACCTACTACGACATGACCGAAGAGCAGTTTGGGTTGCTTGCCCAGGACGTAGCGGACTCAAACGGCGCAATGGAGATCGTTGCGCATACGGCCCGCCCCTTGGACAGCGCCGCTATGATTGAGAACAGGGCAAACATGGAGGCGCCGCAGGGAGCCCCTGCGGACCAAGGGGCGGCTTACTGATGGACGCCATGATGCCCCCGACGATGGCGGCTCCCGCGCCTATGCCCGCTCAGCAGCCGCCCGCAACCATGCCAGTGCCGGCGGCTCCGCCGATGGTTCATGACGTAACGATCGTCACCACGCGCAAGCTTGCCCAAGCGAAGGCGCTAGGGGTGCCACCGGAAGAGTTCGGGATTGAGCGCGACGCCCGCGACGTTAAGACGTGCAATTACTGCTTCCATGAGATCGTCACCAAAACCGAAGCGCAGTTGATCGGGGAGGGCTATGACGAGGATCAAATCAAGGCCCTGGAGCCGTACACTGGCCGGACCGATATCGAGACGACGGAGCGCGATACCGTCCAGGAGCACAGCGGGGCGGGGGACGGTCTAAACAGCGCCTCACGCCTGGTTAAGCTCACTGAGCACTATATCCGCGTTGACTATGAGGGGACGGGCCGTCCGTGCCTCTACCAGGTCATGACCGGAGGCGATCAAGGCGAGATCCTGCGCAAGGACGGCAAAGAATGCATTGAGCCGTTTGACACGATCCCGTTTGCTGCAACCACTCCGGTTCCGATCACACATCGCTTTATTGGCCGCTCGATCGCGGACCTGGTGATGCCGCTCCAGCGCGAAAAAACCGCCATGAAGCGGGGGGCGCTCGATAACCTTTATCTGCACAACAACCCCCGTGTGGAGGTTGGCGAGGACAAGGCTGGCCCGAGCACGATCAACGACCTTTTGGTTTCCAGGCCGGGCGGCGTGGTCCGTACCAAGTCGATCGGCGCCCTGAATTGGCAGACGACGCCGGACGTTTCCGGCTCCATCTTCCCCATGCTCCAGTATCTTGACGCTGAGCTGGAGACCCGGACAGGCCTTGCCAAGCAATCCCAAGGGATTGATGCCAACGCGCTGCAAAACCAGTCGGCAACGGCTGTTGCTCAGGTCTTTAGCGCCTCGCAAATGCGCGTGAAGCTCATTGCCCGCCTGATGGCGGAAGGTGTGCGGGATATCTTCGCGCTGATGCATGGCACGATCCGCAAGCACGGCCAGCAAGAGCAGACGGTCAGGCTCCGCAATAAGTGGATTCAGGTCAACCCGCGCAACTGGAAAACGCGCGATGACATGACGATCAATGTTGGTCTCGGGACCGGCAGCAAGGCGCAGCAATTCGCTCAGACGATGGCGCTAGCCAACGTCCAGGAGAAGTTGGTTGCTGGCGGCAAGACAAACCTGGTCAGTGATCGCGAGCTGTACAACACGGCGGCCGAGCTGAGCAAAATCATGGGCCACAAGAATCCGGACCGCTTCTTTAAGGACCCGGACGAGAAGGGGCCGGACGGCCAACTGGCGAACCCGCCGGCACAGCCGCCGCCTGATCCCAAGCTGGTTGCAGTCCAGGAGAAGGCCAAAGCCGAAATGGCGAAGGTTCAGGCCCGCGCTGCGATTGAGCGTTTGCAGGCCGAAGCCGATATCGCGGTGCAGAACCGGAAGATTGATAGCGAGATCGCGCTAGCTCAGCAGAAGGCGGACCTTGAGGCGCGGCTTGCGCTCCTCCAGTACGGCCTTGACGAAAAGTCCAACGAAGGGAAGGCGCTCTTGCAGCATCAAAAGGCGATGCATCAGGAACGCAAGCACGAACACGACACGGCCCGAGCCGAGCTAGATCTTGTCGGCAGGGCCATGGATCACGAAGCCCGGCAGGTTGAACGGGATCAGCCGCAGGACGGAGCGGCCGAATGATCGCCTTTTGCTTGGTCTCCTCCGATCACGGGCCAATGCTCGTCAATCGCATGGACTACAACCATGCTCATACCGGCGACTTCTACGGCGTCGGTGCGCAGATCATGGAAAACGGGTGTTACGATCCGTTGGACGTGGCGAATTTGAAGAATCTTCTCCGCCATCGGAGGCGGTATTTCGGTGACGGTGTAGTGGCCCTGGACGGTGGCGCCAACATTGGCGTGCATTCCGTCGAATGGGCCAGGTTCATGCGTGGTTGGGGCTCTGTGCTCGCTGTGGAGGCCCAAGAGCGGGTGTTCTACGCGCTGGCGGGAAACATCACCCTACAGAATTGCCATAACGCACGGGCCTTGTGGGCGGCGCTCGCGGACGTACCGGGCGAATTGTCCTTTCCCGAGCCGGACTATACGCAGCAAGGCAGCTTTGGCAGCTTTGAGCTGAAAGCCCGCGCCGGCACTGAGTACATTGGGCAGCCGATCGATTACGGGAAGCCGACGACAACCGTTCGGCAGATCATGATTGACGGCCTCGGGCTGGATCGCCTGGACCTTCTCAAACTTGATGTGGAAGGCATGGAGGCGGAGGCGCTAGACGGCGCACGCGAGACGATCGCGCGTTGTCGGCCCATCCTCTTTATCGAAACCGTCAAGTCTGACGGGGACGCGATCGGCGCCGCGCTGCGCAATGAGGGCTATCGCGTGTTCCCGAACGGGATGAACGTGCTTGCCCTCCATGAGGCCGACAAGACGCTGCAACATATCGAGACCGTGAAAGAGGCCGCGTGAGCATTCACACATTGCGCGAAGCCGGCTTGCCCGGCCTAACCATGGATTACGAGGAAGGCGGCAAGGTTCAGGTTTACCGGATGAACGGTCGCGTTGTCCGCGTCGGCCCGGTGGCAACTGATGCCGAGATTATCACTGCATTCCGCCAACAGGACGAAAAGGACGTGGACGCGTGAACGTCGAACGTTACCGGGCCTTTGCCGCGAAGCTTGTTCGCAACCCAAGCGATCCCGTGGCCCTGGTTGAGCAGTTCGCCAACATTTCGGAGGCGCGGGTGAATGGCCGGCACTATCTGCCGATCGCGCGGCGTGCTTACGAGATCGCTCCTAACGATCTGAGCCCGGTTTTCAACTACGCTTCGGCGCTCCATCGTGCCGGAGAGTTCGGCAAGGCCAAGGATCTATATCTGCGCTGCCTGAAAGTGGCGGACCTGGATTGGATGCCAAAGGTTCTGCATCACTGCGGCGTCGCTTATCGCGCGCTGGACGAGAACGAAAAGGCCGCGGACTATTATCAGCGGGCCTATGACCTGGACCCGAACCCGGAATATTTGAAGGATAGGGCGCTGGCGTTGCTGGCGGCCGGCAAGCTCTATGACGGCCTCAAGGCTTACGAGGTTCGGCGGGAGTGTGCGGCCCGAAAGCTCGAGAAAAACGGCGGCAAGCTGGTTTCTCAGCAGAAGTTGCCCGATGGCGTCCAGCATTGGCAGGGCCAAGACTTGAACGGCAAGACGATCGTTGTTTATCATGAGGAAGGTAGCGGCGATTTTATCCAGTTTTGCAGGTTCATTCCGAAGCTGAGGGCGCTAGGTGCGGCATCCATTTACATTTGTGGGCCTGTTCCTAACCTGCTTGATCTTGTCGCGGACAATATCGCCGTGGATGGAATCGTTCCTCTCTCCGGCCCGTTTGATTGTGATTATGTTATTGGCAGCATGTCTCTGCCTTGGCGTTGCGGTGTTGATTATTCCGAGGTTCACGGCAGGCCGTATTTCAAGGCGGAGCCGGCGCAAATCCCGCTGAGGGGTAAGCTCAACGTCGGCTTAGTGTGGCGCGGCAATCCTGACTATGGGCAGGACGTTCACCGCTCGATGGCCTTCACTGAGTTCTGCCCGCTGTTCGATATGCCGGACGTGGCGTTTTACTCGCTCCAGGCCGGCGCGCCTAGCCTTGAGGTTACTCAGCTCGGGCTTGACGGTTTCGTGGCGAACCTGGAGCCGCTTGCGCAGAGCTGGCGGGATACCGCTCGGCTGATCCAGGCCCTAGACGCCGTTGTTTCGGTGGACACGGCTGTTGCGCATCTTGCCGGCGCTCTCGGCAAGCCCGTTTTCATTCTGACGACCAACGCAAGCGATTGGCGGTGGGATCGACGCAGCCGAAAAACGGATTGGTACGACTCGGCTAGCGTCATTCGACAGAAACGGCAGGATGAATGGTGGCCTTGCATAAACTTGGTGCGGGCAGGCCTCAAATGGATGGTTGAGAATGAACGAAGACGAGTTGCATAGCGCCGCGTCTCGCGGTTCCCATGCAGACGGCTTGCTCAAGGACGAATTGCTGAGCGAAAGCTTCTCCAAGCTGGAGGAGGCCTACATTGCCGCTTGGCGATCGACCAACATTGAAGACGTCGCAGCGCGGGAAAAGCTTTTCCTCGCCATCAACGTACTCGGCAAGGTGAAGGAACACCTCGGGAAAGTAGCCGCTAATGGCGAGCTGGCTAAGGCTGAGGTTGAAGAGTTGGTTCGCGCCGCTGAGCGAAAGAAGCGGTTCGGCATTATCTGATGAAAAAAATCAGCTCCGTGTTCTCCATGCTTTTTCTGGAGGTCGCGGGCGGTGACGTGTTGGCGCTCAAGAGGTTTATGGAGCGCGAAGGATTCACGCATTCGACGTTTGAGCGCTTGGCGTCGGATGGGGTTTCAAAACTTTACAGGCTCTCAAAGCCGGCTGAAAGCCGCCCCAACAAAGGATAGTTTATGTCTGACGAAACCAGCTCGCCCGCTGGCAGCGAACCCGTGTCTATTCCCCTCGCTGCCGACGCTCCCGAGTCCATGAGTTTTGAAGATGCCGTTCGTTCCCTGCGAACGGACCGCGAGAAATTGTCTGCCCCTGCCGAGAGCGCAAGGCCCGCCGCGAGCGAAGAGCCTGCGACCGCAGAAACGGAATTGGCCGAAGAGGCCGATAGCGCTGCCCCTCCCGAAGAGGAACCCAGCGAGGAAGTGGAGCCCGAAGCGATCGAACCGGAGGAGGAAGCTCTTCCCACAATCGAGGCGCCCAGGTCTTGGACGAAGGACGAAAAAGAGCTTTTCAAAACGTGGCCCCGTGAAGCGCAAGAGTCTATCGCGCGCGTCGCCTCCACGCGGGAAGCAGAATTTCGCCGGAGTCAAAACGAGGTCGCTACCAAAGAGAAGGCCCTAGCGGACCGTCTCCAGGCAGCGGACCAGGCTAAGCAACAGTTCGAGGCCAGCGTTAAGGATCACATGCAAGCTCTCGAAAGGGAGCAGCGTCGAGAGTTCCCGGATATCAAAACCTGGGACGACGTGAAGGTGATGCAGGCGACAGATCCTCTCCGCTACCAGGCTTGGGACCTTCACCAAAAAGAATTGGCGTTGGTTTCTAAGCAGGCGGCAGAGGTCAAGGAAAGTCAGGAAAGGGAGTTCACGACCAAATGGACGGAGCACGTCCAGAAGGAAAATGAACTTGCCGCGAACGACATTCCCGATCTTCGCCACCCTGAAAAAGGCCCCGCTCTGATTAAGCGGGCAGCAGATCGTCTCCAAGAGATCGGTTTCAAGCCGGATGAACTACAGCAGTTGGCGGATGGGCGAGCTTCAATCTCCATCTACGACCATCGGCTGCAACGCCTCATCCATAGCGACTTGAAGCTAGCCGATATCGAGCGAGCGAAAACCGCTGCCGTGCGCAAGCCTGTCCCGCAAGTCCAGCGCCCCGGCGCTGCACGCCCCGCAACCGCGGGTTCGGTGCAGCAAATCCAAGCCCTTGAACGTCAACTCGCAACTGCGACCGGAAGTCAGGCCATCAAACTGAGTGCGCAAATCCACGCGTTGGAGCGCAAGGCCGTCCGTCGCTAAAAGGACAGAACCATGACTCTCGCTACCTCTGCTTTCACGACCTATGCCGCGATCGGCAATCGCGAAGACCTTTCCAACCGCATCTATCGCATTGATCCGACCGAAACCCCGGTATTCTCCGGTATCGAAAAGACCAAGGCAGCCGCGGTCAACCACGAATGGCAGACCCAGGCGCTCGCCGCGGCCTCCACGTCGAACGCCCAGCTCGAAGGTGACGACGGCTACGCCGCCGACGTTGCTACTCCCAGCGTCCGCCTCGGCAATATCTGCCAGATTTCGCGCAAGACTCCGCGCGTGACCGGCACTCAGCAGGCGGTGAAACACGCCGGCCGTGACGACGAGATGGACTATCAGAAGATGCTCAAGGGCATGGAGCTTCGCCGCGATATCGAGGCCACCATTACCGGCGCGAACCAGGCCAAGGTCTCGGGTGCAACCACGACCGCGCGTAAACTCGCGGACATGCTCTCCTGGATCAAGACCAACACGGACAAGGGCGGCGGCACGGGCGCTGATCCGACTGCCGCGGACGGTACGTCGCTCCGCGTCGATGCCGCTACCGCGAACCAGCGCGCGTTCTCCGAGAACCTTCTGAAGAACGTCCTCAAGAAGTGCTATGACAACGGCGGCAAGCCCACCAATCTCTACATGGGCAGCTTCCAGAAGCAGGCATTCTCCCTGTTTACCGGCCGCGGTACGCCGATGCAGGACCAGGCCGACAAGAAGATCACGGCGGCGGTGGACGTGTACGAGTCCGATTTCGGCAAGCTCAAGGCCGTTCCGGACCTCTTCATGCGGACCCGTGACGTGCTCGTTCTCCAGAACGATATGTGGGCTTACGCGCCGCTCCCCGGCCGTAACTTCCTGTCCTACCCGCTGGCGAAAACTGGCGACTCGGACGCGAACACGATCCTCTGCGAGTACACGATTGAGGCCCGCAACGAGAAGTCCTCGGGCGGCATCTTCGATCTGACCAGCTCGTAAGGTCATTCATCGTCGTCAACCTAACTCGGGCGGCTCTTCGGGGCCGCCTTTTTCTTTTTGGAGACTTGAATGGCCCTTCCTTTTGCTCATCCTCTCACTGACGAAGCGCTCAGCACCACGGCGGTCAGCGTCGCCACGGGCGTTGCGGGCGTGATCCGCGCGCCCTTCAAGGGCAAGCTGATTGCTGTTGGCACCATGATCGGTTCCGTGATCGCAACCGCTGACGCAACCTGCACGGTCTCGATTGCCGGCACCGCAGTAACGGGCGGCTCGTTCGTCGTCGCGCTTTCCGGCACCGTGATCGGAGACCATGACTACGCTTCGGTTTACGATCCCAACGCCAACGCGGCGATTACCGGCGCCAACCTGGTGAACGAGAACGACGTTATCAAGTTCGCGTTTACCGGCTCCGGCACTGGCGGCGGCAACGTTCATTGCTACGCCGTGGTCCGCCTCGGCTAAGGGGGTGTGTTCATGACGAAGAATACTCACGGCAATGTCGCACGGCTCGGGACCGCTCAGAACGCGACCTATACGACGACCGCGGCCAGTCCCGCTGCGGCAGTCGGTGCGGGTGTCTCGCGGGTTCGCGTGCTCGTCACGACCGACGCTTGGATCACGGTTGGCAAGAATCCGACCGCGACCACTTCGGCCAGCACTTACCTGCCGGCCCTCACTGCGGAATATGTGATCGTCAATCCCGGCGAGAACGTCTCTGCGGTCCAGGTCTCGGCTACCGGCGTCCTCAACGTGACCGAGGCCGACTAGTGACCGTCGAAACCAAGCTTTACCTGGACGCGAGCGCGAAGAGCTTCACGTTCGTTCGCGTCCAGGACGTTGAACCCATCCTGGAGCTTAACAAGCGGCAGCGCGCTAATCCCTACACAAGCGATTTTGGCAAGCACGTTGCGCGCATCCCCAACGTTATCATGGAGCGCTGGCTTCATGAGGAGCTGGACCGCGGCAACGTCGGTCTCCGGCTCTATTCGGACGAGTTTGACCGCATCATTGAACGCAAGCTCCAAGATCCTGATTGGGCTTACTTGCGAACGGACGCCCCGGCCACGCGTCGCGGCTGGATCGGTGACAGCGCATGACCACGATAACCGACTACACGACCTTGCAGGCTGCCGTTATCGAGTATCTGGCCCGCGAACAGGACACGACGCTAGTTGCCCGTGTCCCGAGCTTCATCCAAATGGCGGAGGCGAAGTTCAACCGGCTTCTGTTTTGCCGGCAGATGGAGAACCGCGCCACGGCGCTGGTTGATACCGCAAGCACGGAGCCCGAGTTTATCTCACTGCCGAGCGACTTCCAGACTATGCGGCGCATTCGCCTTTCTAGCGTGCTGGGCAAGCCGTGCCTGGAGTATCGCTCAGGAACGCAGATGGACGAATACCGCGCCAGCATCGCGAACGCGTCCGGACAGCCGGCTTACTTCACGATCCTGGGGGACGAGATTGAGTTAGCGCCGACGCCGGACGCTGCCTACACGGTGGAAATGGTCTATCGCAAGACCGTTCCCGATCTAGCGACCAACAGCACCAATTGGCTGCTTACGATGGCGCCGGATGCCTACCTTTACGGCGCGCTCTTGGAGGCCTCTCCAGCGATCAAGGCCGACGATCGCATTCAGGTGTGGGGCGCCGGGTTCTCCAGCGCGATCGATAGCCTCAACGGACTTTCTCTAACCTCTGAGTTCAACGCCGGGCCGCTCACGGTTCGGGTTTCGGGACAGGTTGTCTAATGGCCGCATTCAATAAATTCAACTGCTTCGTGCTCGATGTCGCGAACGCGCTTCATGACATGAAGACGGGCACGGCTCAGGTCTACAAGGTTTACCTGACCAACACGCTGCCGGTCGCAACGAACACGGTTTACAACACGCCGGCCGATCTCTCGACCGCGAACGGCTACACGGCGGGCGGAACGACCGTTGGCACCATCACGGGCTCGCAGACCTCCGGCACGTTCAAGTTTATCGGCGGCACTGATCCCGCCTGGACCGCATCGGGCGGCTCAATCGGGCCATTCCAATATTCCGTGCTCTACAATTTCACGTCCGCAACGAAGCCGCTAATTGGCTGGTGGGACTACGGCACGGCTATCACACTGACGAACGGCAATACCTTTACGGTCGATATCGATCAGACCGGCGGCATTTTGACGATTACCTGATATGGCAGCATTCCTTGACGCTTGCCGGTTCCTGCCAACTGCGGGCGGAACGACAGATTGGACCTATTCGTCAGCCGTTGGCGGCTACCAATCCCCCAGCGCTGCGGGCGTAGTCAATGGCCGGCTCTATAAGTACCGCGCCGAAAGCGCCGATCTTACGCAGTGGGAAATTGGCGAGGGCGCCTATAACACGGGAACGGGCGTTCTCGCCCGAACAACGGTTCTTTTCAATTCGAGCGGCACGACCTCAAAAATCAGCTTTAGCGCTGCGCCATCGGTCGCAGTCGTGGCGCTCAAGGAAGATCTAATTTCGGTGGAGGAAGCCAACAGCTTCACGACCACTCAGAAGCAACAGGCTTGCACCAATATTGGCGTCACCACCATCGGACAGGCGGCGCTAGGACAGATTCCGGGAACAACGGGCTCAACGCAGCCGGCGACGGGCTTCATTGGCGAGCGCGTAACTAACAGCGGCTCGCTCACATTCGCGGGGTCAGCAGTTAGCGGCAACATTTGTTCGCAACTTGTGCAGCCCGGGGTTTGGGACCTTGAGCAGTTTGCGACTTTTGGAGGCCCCGGTGGCACCACTTCGTCGGATTGGGTTAGTGCAATTTCGACCACCTCCGCCACGGTATCCAGTGGAGTTGTCGCCTTCACTTGTCACTCCCGCCAACCGAGTGGGGCAGATATTTCAATGGTTCACTCCGCGCCACGATCGCGCGTCGCTATTTCAGTTGCCACAACCTATTACCTGAATGCGCAGGCCACTTACGTTGGCGGCGGCGGTTACAGCGTAAGCGGCAACATTCTAGCCACACGGGTTAGCTGATGGCATACAATCCGGCAGATATTTTGTTGGCGGTGCTTTCCATCCACCCGGGCCTGCAAGCCAATGTCGATTTTGAGCTAGCGGACCATCAAGACGGGCGAGGGCCGATCATTTCGGTATGGAATCGGCTGGACCTGATGCAGCCAACAAAGGAAGAGATTGAGGCCGTCGATACTGACGCGCTTGTTTCTCTTGGTCCCGTTCCTCAGACGATTTCGGACAGGCAATTCTTTCAGCAATTGGCTGCGGAGAGCATAGTGTCCAAGGAGGAAGCACTTTCAGCCGTTCGCGTTGGCGAAATTCCGCCCGCGTTGCAAATGCTAATCGACGGGATGCCCGCGGAGCAGCAGTTTGCAGCAACGATGATTGTTTCTGGCGCGACGGTTTACGATCGCAACCACCCGCTCACGGCTCAGATTGGCGCTGCCTATGGCTGGACAGACAGCCAAATTGACGCGTTCTTTCGGGCGGCCTCCGCACTCTAATGTCGCTCCTCGGCTTTGATGCAATCGGCAGGCTCGCTCTAGGGCAGCTTCCGGGCTCGAATGCCTATGTTCTTGGTGCGGTGTCCGGTGCTTTCTCGCTGAACGGGGTTGCGGCAACGTTTGCTGTTCTCCAACCGTCCGCAACAGCAAGCTTTAGCGTAGCCGGCAGTTCCGCCGCTTTCGCGCCGAAGCTTTCAGCCGCGGTTGGTACGTTCTCAGAAACTGGCGTGGCCGCTCTGTTCTCAGTCCGGCTGCCGGGCAGTGTGCGGACTTACGTTGTCACTGGCAACGCTGCGAGCCTAAACAGCCGCCTTGCGGCTTCGGCATCTTCCTTTGCCGTCTCAGGCTTCGCCGTAGCGCTGAATACGACGCTCGGGGCCGCGTTCGGCTCTTACGCGGTCCTCGGAATAGATGCTGAGCTTTCCCGGGATTTTGTAAATTGGGTACAGCGCCCATTCGATAGCGACGATTGGACCGGCGCGACGGTGCAAGCCGAAACCTGGACCCTAACCGGAGAGGCCTCGTCCAACTGGATGAATGCCGCGAAGCAAACCGAGACATGGACGCCCGCAACGGTGCCCTCTAGCACATGGACAACTGAATAAATGCCCGTGATCGCTGCCGGCGACTATCGCCCGGACGTTTCTGATTATCTCGGCACAGCAAGCCGGAATGTCTTGAACGTCGTCCCGCGTGGCGATGGCTACGGCCCATTTTCGAGCTTCTCCGCTTACACCTCGGCACTTCCTGCCGCGTGTCGTGGTGGATTCTACGCGCTGAAGTCTGACGGCTCCGTTGTCACGTTCGCGGGAACCTCAACAAAGCTATACCAGCTCAACAACACGAACTATTCGTGGACGGACGTTTCCAAGGCAGCCGGGACCTATTCGGCTCTCAGCTCCACGGCCCAATGGCAGTTTGCGCAGTTCGGCAATCTCGTCTTTGCGACACAGGCAAACACGGTTCTGCAAGTGTTCGACCTCTCGTCCTCAACGGCCTTTGCCGATTGCGCAGGATCTCCGCCGCAAGCCGCCTATATCGCGGTTATTGGCCGCTTCCTTGTTCTGTTCGGGCTCCTGTCCAATCCCTACCGCATCCAGTGGTCGGGCCTGAATGCCACGACGACATGGACGAGCGGCACGAACAGCTCGGACTTTCAGGATTTCCCGGACGGCGGCGTTGTGCGAGGTGGAGCCGGCGGTGAATACGGCGTGGTTTTCCAGGACCAAGCCATTCGCCGTATGTCCTACGTTGCCGGCGCTCCCTATATCTTCCAGATCGATCGCATCACGCAGGATAAGGGCCTCTATGCCCCTTATTCGATCATCCGTGCAGGCGAAAAGATTTTCTTCTACGCCGGCCAGGGATTTCACAAGATCGAGCCGGGCGGCGTTCCTGAGCCGATTGGACGGGAGAAGGTGGACCGAACCTTTAGTGCCGACCTGGACAAGGGCAACTTGCAGCTTTTCATCGGCGCAGCAGACCCGCGGTCAACCAGGATCTATTGGGCCTATAAGTCAGCAGCCGGCGCGATCGGTACGGCCTATGACAAGGTTATAGGTTACGACTTCCTGCTAGAGCGGTTTTTTCCTGTCTCCATGGCGGGAGAATACCTTTTGGGAATGTCGCAGTCCGGCATCACGTTGGAAGCGCTGGACAGCATCTCGTCCTCGGTTGACGCAATGTCGCTCTCTCTGGACGCCTACGCTACCGCGGTGCAGCCCGAGCTAGCTCAATTTTCAAGCTCGCATATTCTAGGGTTCTTCCGGGGGGATAATCTGGAAGCAACCGTAGAGACCGCGGAGCAGGGTACAGACGAGAACCGGCTTTCAATCCGCGGCTTTCGCCCGATCACTGATGCGACGACGCTTTACGGCTCGCTTTCCTATCGTGACACGCCTTCGGCTACTTCGATCGCGGGAACAGAGGTTCTAGTCAACTCGCGGACGGGGCGCTGTGACATGATGAAGGACGCTAGATATTCGCGTTTCAAGGTTCGCGTTCCGGCTGCGACAACATGGACGTTTCTTGCGGGCGTCGTGCCCGACGTTGGCACGGCCAGCACGCTATGACGGTTTCCGTTCCGGGCATTTCGGAGACTGACCTAAAGAAGATCAATCTCGCCATTCAGCAGCTTGCAGCCGGGCGCTCCAACTCGGTCGGCAGCGTGACGCTCACTGTCAGCGTAGCGACCACGACGGTAACGGACTCGAATTGCTCCAGCGGGAGCGTTCCCATCTTGACCGCGACGACTGCGAATGCCGCGGCGGAAGTCGGCAACGGCACTATCTACGTTTCGGCCGTGGCGAACGGCTCCTTTACGATCACGCACGCGAACAGCGCGACGACGGGCAGAACCTTCAAATATGCCTTGCACGGTTAAGCTGATTTGCGTTGACCCGGACCGCATCTTTGATTTCTGGCGCTATGCTCGTCCTCTCATTCTGGCAGCGATCGAGCGGACGGGGCTCAGCGAGTTCGCCAGCATCGAAAATCAAGTTCTCTCTGGAGAACAACTCTTGTGGCTGGCTTGGGATGGCTCCGCGATCTTGGCGGCGGCGACAACCCACCTAAGCCGCGACGTTTGCACAATCACGGCTTGCTCAGGTCAGGACCGGAAGCGCTGGCTCCCGCTCATTGAGCATATCGAGAACTACGCGAAGGCCGAGGGCGCTCTTAAAACCCGCATCATTGGGCGCCGCGGGTGGGAACGAGTTCTGAACGCATATCGCGCTCAGTTCGTCATACTGGAGAAAGACGTTTAGCATGGGTGGCGAGAGCAAGAGCGAGACCTCACAGCAGAGTCAGACACAGCCTTGGCAGCAAGCGCAGCCGTTTCTCAATAACGTTCTGACGCAGTTGCAAGGCGGTCTCGGCAACACGGGCGTCACGTCGGGCGAAAACACTGCGCTCAACACGATCCAGGCCAATGCCAACGATGCTGCGGCCAAATACTCGCCGGCCGTGAGCAACTATGCCACGACGCTCCTCAATGGCGGCGGCGCGACCAACCAGGCCGGCAACGTCAACGACTACTATAAGCAGTATTACAACGCGACGAATCCGCTTGCGTCCAACACGAACTATGACCCGATGCAGACGCCGGGGATTGGCGATCAGTTGCAGGCCGTCAAGGACAACATCAGTCAGAGCGTCAATGGAACGTTTGCCGCGGCTGGCCGCGACTTCTCCGGTTACAATCAGAAGGCACTCGGCAGCGGCATCGCCGCGGGCTTGGCGCCGATTCTGACGGCGCAATATAATCAGAACGTCCAGAACCAGCAGGGCGCGGCAGGCAACCTCTACAACGCCGGCAACACGACCGCGGGCATTCAGGCGGGCATGACGCAGCAGGATCTTGCCAACCGGGGGCAGGGTGTCACGGCGGCCGGCGCTGCCGTGGATGCGGCGAACACTGGCGCCAATGCGACGCTCGCAGCCGAGGCTCAGCGCCGGGGGATTCCTGTCCAAGCTCTCGGCTTGCTGGCGCAGATCGGCATTCCGATTGCCGGCCTTGGCTCGCAGAGCAGCGGCACGAGCAACACCACAAACCAAATGAGCGGCGTTCAGCAGTTCCAGGGCATCGCTAGCGGACTTGGCAGCCTGTTCGGCAGCGGCGGAGGCGGCGGGGGCGGTGCGTCAACGGCGGCGAACATGATTAAGTTCATCTCCGATCGCGACGCCAAGGAAGATATCGAGGAAGTAGGCCGGCTGCACGATGGCACGGCGGTCTATCGCTATCGCTACAAGGGCCAGCCCGGCTTCCAGATTGGTCTCATGGCTCAGGAAGTTGAGCAGTATGCGCCGGAGGCGGTGGGCATGATCGGCCAATTCAAGGCGGTTGACTACAAGCTCGCAACTGACCGCTCCGTGAAAAGGGTTGCCTGAAATGGTGGGATTGCTGGACGGCCTCAATCTTGGCGGCGGCAACATTGGCGGGTTGCTCGATTTCCTCCGCAACAACGCGATGCAGCAGAACATGGGTAGCCCGTTGCTCCCCAGCGACGTTGCGCAGTATGGATCTCCGCCGGCCAACGCTTACGGCGCCGCGCCTCAGGCTCAGCCGCAGATCGTCCCGGCCAACCAGCCCAACGCGATCGACAACGCGCAATGGCCTCAGGGGCCTATCGGGGCTCCGACGCGTTCGGCAATGGCGCAAGCGCCTGTCCCTGCCAATCCTCCGCCCGTGATTACCGCTAGCGCCCCCGAGTCTCCGCAGGGTGGCCCCGGCTTCTTTGACAAGCTCAATGGCGGCCTGCAAAGCCTCGGCAACGGCGGCAGCATCATCGGCGCCTTGACCGGCAACTACACGGACCCGGTGACGAAGGGCAACCAGGCGCTCAACATGACGCAGCGGGCGCTTGTCGCGCGCGGTGTTGACCCGCAAGTGGCTCAGGCCGCGGCGCTCAATCCCGAGCTGATGAAGACGCTTGTTACTCAGACGTTCGGAAACAAGTCGCTCCAGGTGCTTGGCGAGGGCTACGTTTATGATCCGCAGTCGCAGCGGGTTGTTCGCGCCTACCAGCCGGAGAAGCAGCCCTTGAGCCTTGGCGAAGGCTACATTTACAAGGACGGCAAGGTTACGCGCGCCTATGAGCCGGCCGACAAGACGCCAACCAGCGCGGCAGAATACGAATATTACAAAAAGAACCTGCCCGAGGGCGAAGCGCCGATCACCTATCAGCGGTGGATTGCCACCAAGGACACGGACCCGAACAAGGTCAACGTTCTCGGCAAGGGCGGCGAGCTCTACAAGGTCGGTCCGGACGGGCAGCCCGTTGTCGTTCACAAGAACCAGGAGGGCAGCGACGCCGCGTCGATCGATGACAAGACGACCGATCTCCTCGCTAACCGCGTGCTGGCCGGGGACACGAAGGCGCTTACCGGCCTTGGCCGCGGCGCTCAGGGTGCGGCGAACATTCTCAAAATCCAACAGCGCGCGGCTGAGATTGCCGAATCCAAGGGAATGGACGCTGACGGCATTTTGCGAAACATCGCCAAGCAGGCGGAGCTTGTCTCGGGCGCTCGGGCGCTCGGCACGAAGAGCACGCACTTTGGAGTTGCTGAAAAAGCAATGGAGGAATCCCTGCCGCTTGCTCAGGCTGCCTCTGATGCCTTGCCGCGCTCTGACTGGATGACCGTCAACAAACTTGTGCAGGCGGGCCAGCGGGAGCATTCAAACCCGGTTTTCAAGCGCTTCCTGATTGCGACCGATACGGCAGCGAAGGACTACGCCCGCACGATCAACCCGCAAGGCGCCTTGCGTGAAAGCGATATCGAGTATGCGCGCAAGATCCTGTCCACTGCGGACGGGCCGGAGGCCTACTCCGCGGCGCTCGATCAGTTGCGCATGGAGGCAGGCGTTATGCATCGCGCTATCCAGCGGCAGCGATCGGAAGCCTACAAGGAAAAGGATAGCGGCTCACATTCGGCCGCTGCAACGCCGGCAGCCCCGGCGCCTGGTGCCTATGTCTGGACTCCTGAAAAGGGATACGCCCCTAAATGACGATTACCGTCACGGCTCCGAACGGCTCAACCGTCGATTTCCCCGATGGGACAGACGGCGACACGATTAACAAAGTCATGTCGCAGAATTTCGGCAGCAAGGGCGCTCCGGATAAATACCAGCAAGCCGCGCTGGACGAGCGCAAGGCCCTCTTCCCCGATCAGGATGCAAAGGGCTCCTATGGGAACGGCCTGACCTCTGACGCCGGCTTTACGCGTCGGCTTGCGCACGGCGCGACGCTCGGGGCGGACAATACCGTTTTGGCCGCGCTGACTACGCCGCTGGAGATGGTCAAGCGCGGCACATTCGACCCGCGCGAAGGCTACAACTACGCCAAGGCGCGGGAAGACCTGATTACGGGCGAGGCGCAGAAGAACACGGGCGTATTGGGCAGCGCTGCGGAGGCCTTGGGCGGCGCCGTAGCAGGCGGCGGGCTGGCTAAGAACGGCGTGACAGCCGCTCGATTCCTATCTCCCGAGTCCGGCTTGCTGGCCCGCTCGGCGGCTTCGGCGGCGGACGCCGGTATTCTTGGCGGCTTTTCTGGCGCCATGGAAGGCAACGGCGTTGGGGAGCGAGCGGAGAACGCGATAAAGAGCGGTCTAGCCGGCCTTGTCGTCGGCGGCGCCGCTCCTGCCGTGCTCGGTACGGTGAAGGGGCTTCTTTCCCCGATCGTGTCCAACATCATGGCGCGATACAATCCGAAGGGTTTTGCCGAGGGCCAGGTTGCCCGCGCGATTCACGAAAGCAAGATCGCGCCCGATCAGCTCAGCCTCGATGCCGTCCAGGCCGCGAACGAGGGGCAGGGCGCCTACACGCTCGCGGACGCAATGGGCAACGCCGGCCAGCGTATGCTTTCGACGGTCGCTAGGGCGCCCGGGGAAGGCCGTACAGCCGTGGTCCAGGCTTTGGAAAGCCGACAGGGCGATCAGGGCCGGCGACTCTCCGGCGCCTTCCGAGAGGCCTTTGACGCGCCGCAGACGGCGGATCAGACGCGAACCCGTATGGTGGAGAACGCCAACTTTGAGGCGGGCCATAATTACGCGCCCGTGAAACGCGAAACGACGCCCATTGACGTGAGCGGGCCAGTTGCGATTGCGAACCGTTCGATTTCGCCAGCGGCCGACAATCTGGCCCGGGCTCAAGGCGCTGTGCCGACCGACCTCCGCGCCCGCGCCGGCATCGAAACGGCCGAGTCGGCTCTTCGTGACCCGATCGGGAATGCGATCAAAGAGGCGCGCTCCTATCTCGCGGCGCCGAATCTCACGCTCTCCAACGTCAACCATGCGTTCCGCGCAAAAACCAATATGGATATGATGATTGCGAAGGCGACGGAGAACAAGCAAGGGGCGCTAGTTGCAGAGCTGGTCCCCGTCCGCGATGCCCTGGACGATGCTCTGGCGCGATCGTCCAGCAACTATTCTAGCGCTCGGGACGCTTACCGGACTTCTCAGCGACGGATTGAGGCTCTGGACCGCGGCAAGGAAATTGGAGCCAAGCCCGGCCGGCCTGAGGATGCAATCCGCGCGTTCAATGAGCTGCCGGACGCGGAAGCGCAAACCGCCTTCCGCCGCGGCTACGCTGACCCCCAAATCAGCTATGTGCAGAACGCGCCGTTTGGCACGAACAAGGCCAGGCCCTTCACGTCCGAAGCGACGCGGCAGGAGTTTGACGCCTTCACGGTCCCAGGCCGCAGCGATCAATTGCAGCGACAAATCGGCCGCGAACAGACCATGTTTGAGACTCGTAATCAGGCTTTGGGCGGCTCCCGCACGGTGGACAATCTCAACGATCACGCTGCGATGGAGGTTGACCCGCATATCGTGGGGCAGGTGCTTTCCGGCAACTGGCACGGCGCCGTTAAGAGCGTGCTCGCCGCGGGCCAGAACGTCCTCTCGGGCAACACACCCGAGGTGCGCCGGCAGATCGCGGACATTCTCTTGCAGACCGGCCAGAACGTCAGGCCGGACAAGCTTTCAAAAATGGTGACGGATACCATTCAGCGGATCGAGTTCGTCCAGGCCCTTGCGCAGAACGCCGGCAGAGCGGCAGCCGGCGGGATGGCGGCAACGGTCCCCGATGTCGTGGCGTCTCGACCGCGCCTCTACGTTTCGCCACAGCGCTAATCTGATTTCTGCAATCCCTTGTCAGGGCTCCAGGTGTAGTTGCCGGGAGGCAGCGGCTTGCCTGTTTCGACCTGTTCGGAGCGGGACGGCCACCACGCGTTGAGTTGACCGCGAACGAAATAGGACAAGCCCAGCAAAACCGCGATCGCAATTCCGATCGCAGCAAGATTTGCAAACCCGGAGCCGAAAACGGGCTCTCGGGCCTTCGGCCTATCCGATCGCCACTTGTGCGGCTCCAGATCAATCAGCTTCGGATCATCCATGAATAACAGTCAGTCCGCTTATGACTACTACGTCAGTCAAGGGCTCGAACCGCACCAAGCGGCCGGCATTGTCGGAAACCTGCAAGGCGAGTCCGGGCAGGATCTCAATCCTTACGCAACGAACAAAGGCGACGGCCGAGACGGAAGTGATAGCATCGGCATCGCCCAATGGAATGGGCCAAGGGCGCAGGCCCTAAGGGACTATGCCGCTTCGCAAGGCGTCCCCTGGACCGATCTCAATATACAACTTGATTTCCTCCATCGGGAGCTAAAAGGGTCGGAAAACTCCGCCTATCGGCAGCTATTGTCAGCGACGACGCCCGAGGAAGCCGGCCAAGCCATGTTGGCCTTTGAGCGTCCGAAGGACTGGAATAAGCCCGGAGCCCATCCTGAACGGGCGAGATACGCCGCGGCAGCCTATGCCAAATATGGCGCTGGCGGCGCTCCGGCGCAACCAGGCGCCCCGTTGTCCTTAGAGGCGCCTCAGCCGGCGCCAGCGCAACCCCCGCTCAACGCTCAGGCAACGCCCCCGATCTTCGCTCAGCGACCGCAGGGCTCGGCTGACGTTGGCGCGTTGTCGGCGCAACAGGTGGGGCAGCCTCCGCCGATCTTCTTTGCGCCGCGGCGGGCGCCAGACCTTTCAAAACTTCAAGCGGCTTTGGCCCCGGGAAACCGGGGCTTTTTCTTTAACAGAGGGTGACGGAATGACATTCTATAAGTGGTCGCAGACTTCGGCGACGAACGCGACTGCGGACAGCACCGTGAACTATCAGGAGGGCCAGGCGCCTAGCTCCCTGAATGACAGCGCACGCGCCGCCATGGCAGCCCTCGCCAAATATCGCGACGACGTGGCCGGAGCTATCGCGACCGCTGGAACGTCAACCGCCTACACGGTCAGTTCTTTCCAGGCGTTCGATACGCTGGCCCACATGAGCGGCCAGACAATCGCATTCACGCCGCACACGACCAACGGCGCGACCGTCACACTCAATGTTGACGGACTTGGCGCGAAGGCGCTGCGCTCGGCTCCGAACGTCGAAATACCCAGCGGCGTGCTTGTGGCCGGGACGCCCTATGTTGCGCTCTACAGCAATTCGGACGGCGCGTTCTATCTTCATGGCTTCTATAACAGCCCGGCGCTCGTCCCGCTTGGAACGCTTCTCGACTATACCGGATCGACGGCGCCTAGCTCGTCTTTCGTGATCCCGATCGGGCAGGCGATTTCGCGGACGACCTATGCCAACCTGTTTTCGTTGATCGGAACCACCTACGGCAGCGGCGACGGCTCAACCACGTTCACTCTTCCGAACCTCCGCGGTCGCGTCGTCGCCATGATCGACAGCACGGCAACCATAATCAATTCGGCAACCATGACCCCGGACGGTTCTACGTTGGGAGCCACAGGCGGCGGCCAGGCTAGTAGCCTTGTGACTGCCAACCTTCCGCCTTACACGCCCGCCGGCTCGATCGCGAACGGCGCGATTTCGATTTCGCACAATGCTCAGGTAGCCTCCAACAGCACGACGACGGGCGGCGGCGGCTTCCCCTGCGTCGCCGCTGGCGGCGCCAGCATCAGTGCATCACAAGCGGCATCGACCTTCACGGGTACGGCGCAAGGCGGCACTAGCACGGTGTTCACGAACATGCAGCCCACGATCGCGCTTAACAAGATCATGCGCGTTCTTTGATCGACAGCTAACGCGTCGGCCACAACCAGCGCCCCAGCGAAGTGCTGGGGGATGGGGTCGCCGGCAGCGTCTCGGCAAACACCTGAATATTGTTTGCCTCCATCTTCGCCGCGATTTCTTGCCGAGTTGCGTTGCCAGTTAGAAGCAGCTCCTCCACCTTAAATTCATCGATTAGGAACGGCTTCCCGGCCGACCGGCAAATGAGTTTCGTGTGGCAGGCGACGTTGCCGGGTACGCTTGAGGCTTGCCGGGCCTGGAGGATCAGATTGCGCTCGGTCTCCGCGAAAGTGCCGCGGAACGCATCGCTGGCGACCACAAGCGCCGTTTCCTGACGGTCCGACGCCAAGAGGCGGAAAAGCAGGGCCGCGACTATCAGCAGCCGGCAGCGATCGACTCCGATGCGAAGGGCCAGCGGGGACGCATCAGATCCCGCCAGGACGACGCCAACTCCAATCCCCAAGGCGAACAGCAAATCAAATTCGGCATTGCCCGCTACGCCGTGCCCGAGCCATTGCAGAAGGCAAGAGAAGAGGCCCGCGCCGATCAGCAGAGCTGTAAACTTGGCTTGCGTGGTTCGGCGCTCGCTCCATGCCCACACAGCCCAAATCAGCAAGGCCAGAGCGCACCATTGCAGATGGCCGACGTTCGCTAAGAGCGTCCCCATGCCATAGCTGCGCACGGCCAGCATGTTCGGAAAGAAGTTCGGCCCGAACGAGACAACGCAAGCCCCAAGCCCGGCAACTGCGGCGGCAGCACTCGCGAGCGTCGATTTCAGCGCGAACCTGTTCCCCGAGCCAAACAGCCAGGCAATCGATGCGATCGGAATCCCGATATTATTGTGCTTCCAGAAGCCGCCAGCGACCATCAGGAGAAGAGGCGCCAGCGGGGAGCGGTCCGCCGCTGTTCGCTTCAACAACCACACTAGCGCAGCGCCCATAATGGCTAGGCCTGCTATCTGCGGATCGTTCGCCCCGACATAGGTTGTCGAATTGCGCGCCATGATGGCGAGATACCAAAGGGCGCCGGCAGCGCCCCAGACGCGGGCTCCAGTAAGCAGCCACACGGCGGCGGATATCTCGAATGCTAGCGCAGCAAGCCCGGCCAGTGACAGCCAGCGCCCGAGATAGAGCGGGTCAACGTGCAGCGTCTTGGCGAGCAGTCCAATCGCATAAAAAGAAAGCGGTGGATAATTATTGCCCGTTAGTCCTTGAGGGTCGGGATAGATAGGCAACCCCGCCGCCGCGGCGTCCTGCCAATAGGCGTTCCAAGACTCGGTGGGCCAAAGCTCAATGAGAAACTGAGCCCGCCAGATCGGGAAAAGCAGGAAATAGCCCGCGACCATTGCCAGGGAGGCAACGCAAGCAAGCTCACGGGAGCCTAGCCGCCGAAGCGGCTGAGCAGTTGCAACATAACCAACCAAAGAAAAAATCCCCAACCCAAAAACAGAGTTTAGCGGGGGCGTTGATACAATCAATGGTTATAGGATCAACCGGGGAAGTACGGGGGGTTCTCGGTTAATGCAGGGGCGGAGCGGGACACGGGACCGATTGTCCTCAGAGCGGCCGACAAACAGTTCATCGCCCGTTCGGCGGATATCCAGGCGGACCGGCGAGCCGGGTTGCTTTGCCCATTCGCGGATTGTGGCCGTGGTCAACAGCGAGACGAATTGCCGGGCAGCTTCCATCGCCGCGAAGGTCTCGCGGCAGATCCTTTCGCTTCGGCTGAACGGCGCCACGCACCTGCCCAGCTCCTCAACGCTCGCGGCGTTGATGTCCTCCGGAATTTTGAAGTCCAGCAGATCGAGCGCGGTCTTAAGCCGGGGAGCGAAGCTTTTCCGGTCCGGGTCGATCAGGCTGGAGCCGGCAATGGTGGCGTAGACGCGAAACCCGTTGTCCGGCTTCCCGTCGCTATCGAACGTCGGCAGCCCTAGCGCTCCTGTCTGGACGTGATCCCAAAGGTTGACCTTCCAGGTGCGGTGCAGCTTCTCTCCTAGAATTTCTTGCAGCTCGTCCAGGTGTTGGGCCAGCGGCGTTGCGGTCTCGATCGCGCGCCGATAGGCGTCCCGGTTGCCCAGGTTATTGGCGAGGAACGCCACAAGGCCGTTGTGCTTCATGCGGGCCTTGTATTCGTCCTGAGCCGCGGCGTGGCTGTCTGGATTGAGCCGCTTGAAACAGTGTTGCCCCATCAGGCGAATGCAGCGCGTCTTGGGAAACCAGGCGATAAAGCCTTGCCCAAACTTGGCGTGTCGTGGCGTGCAGCAAGGGCAGGGGCATTCAATGCCGGCAGGCAGCTTGAAGTCCGCCACATAGCGGATTTCCTCGGCTTCGTCGGTGTCCGGTTTCGCGTGGGTATGGCCGCGCCACGTCCAGGTGGGTTGGTCCTTGATCCACTCCCGGACTTCATCCACAACGGCAGCCGCCGCCTCCATCGTTGCGAATAGCGGCTTGGGCTCGAAAGCCTCGGACGGCACGTCGATCGGCTCAGCCATTTATTCTCCGGTTCATTCTGAACGCTCGATATTCTACAATGTTTTCAATGTGAGAACAGAGCGAGAAAGTTCAGAATACCCGTTGAAATTGCTTGCTGCCTGATCGGATTTCGATTCCGAGGGTCGGGAGTTCGAATCTCTCCGAGCGCGCCACTTGCAGGGCCAGAGTTTTCTCGGATCTGGCGCGAGGCCGTGAGCCGCCTCTATTTGCCTTGGATCTTCAGCCCGTTGGGACCGACATTGATTTGCAGGCCATCGGGCTGCTTCTTCGTCTGGTAGAGATTGTAGCCGAGCACGGCCGCCGTGACGACCAGAGCACCGATGATCAGAAACAATACGTTGCGGCTGATAGACATTTTTTTCCTGAACCACTTGGTTGACGGCGAGAAAAAACCCGCGTGTGGGGCGCGGGGTGCTTCAGTGCGCCGCCGGCGCACTGCTTGGATAATGCGGTTCGAAGGAACTGGTTCCCTTGAGGCGCGCGCCGCGTCGGAAGGCCGGAGCCTATCTGGTCAGCGTGCCGTCGGACCGGCTTGCCGGCCCCGTGCCAGCGTGTCGGACGGCGCTTCGTGGAAGGTCGCGCGGTAAGCTGCGGCAAACTCCCCCAAATGGTGAAAGCCTTGGGCGCGCGCGCATGTGGCGACGTTGGCACCCCCGCCTTTGAGAAGGCGAGACCGCGTCGCCCACAATTTTTTCAGGCGAATGTATTGATGCAGGCTCATGCCACGCACCTTGCTGACGGCGCCGCCGAGCGTCCGGATCGAGACGCCAAACTCGCCGGCGAGATCGGCGGTATAGATCGGAGCAGTCGGATGTGCTGCGACGTAATCGTCGATCCGCTGCACGAGTTTGATCGACCGCTCGCCCTGGACGGAGGCACTCCGGTCCGAGAGCGAATCAATGCGAAACAGATCGTCGAGCGCGAGCAGCAGGCCTTCCTGGAGATGGGCGGCGACCTCGGTCGTTTCGAACAGGGCCGGCTGCACCGACGCGGTTCGCAGAATGTCGAGCAGGAGCTGCCGAATGTGGAGCAAAGCGGGGCGGTTCGCGACATAGGCCCGCAAGTCGTCCGCCTGATCGAACCAGCCCCGGTCGCTCATGCCGGGTGAGAAGATGATCATCGCATGATGATTGGTCCGGCGCTCGACGAAATGGCATTCATCGCTGCCGCGGAGCGCGATGAAGAAACGCGTGTCCAGATCCATGCCCTTGGAATTGGCCTGAAGGTCGTCCGTCATGGGCAGGATCACCATCCCCCCGGGCATCCGATAGGCGGCGTCGAGGATGCGCGCGAACGAGCGCATCATGACGATGCGGCAGCCGGGCAGGGAGACGACAGCACGAGCCGCCGCGAAATTCCGGACGTCGAGCGGAATGCTTCTCGCATCCTCCATCGACTCGATCGGCCGAAACGCATCGACGTCGGCAAAGCCGATCAATTGAAGCGCCGAGGATGGGGCGAGGGCGTCGAACAACATGCGTGCGACCGTCTGCTGCAATATGACAATCAAATGAACGTCGGAACATCGCCATCAATGGCGAAACATCGCGCTTCAGTAAACCGGATTCCGGGCCGTAGTATTGCGGACATCATGGCATGAAGCTTGGCGGATCGATGTCGCCGTCAACGGTCCCGAGTCATCGGCTGGCCGCATGCGAGGTCGATGAAATGCAGCCGCGTGCAGGCGGGACAGGCGAAGGAGGCAAAGCTCTGCGCCTCCTGTCTCAGTTGCTTCTCCAGACGTGTCTGCACATTCATACCCGTCTGGGGACATCGAAAAACGATCAAATCGACCATCGTCGGAGAATGACGGCGTGGCGGATTGCGTCTTTGATCTAGATCAGTTTTGGAATGACTCCAGACCAACATCCTTGATCTCGCAAAAGCGAAGGGGCCCCGAAGGGCCCCTTTAGAATCACCAGCGGCGATAGCGTGGTCCGTAATAGCGAGGGCCACCGTAAAAGCGCGGTGCATATCGGGGACCGTAATAGGGCCGCGGGGCGTAGTATCCATAGTAGTTCGGGCGCCAGAAGCAGCGTCCCCAGGCGTCACAGACCATGCGGACCTGCTCGACGTCGGAGACCTGCGGCGTCGCAGGAGCAGGCGCGATGGGCATGGCAGACGCCGCCGATGATGCGACCAACGCACCGAACAGGGACGCGGCGACGAGGCCAATTCTAAGCTTCATGATGTCTTTCTCCGCTTACGCAATACAGGGATATCGAAGTTTGTTCTGATCAAATTGTGGCGGGACCGAAATGTAATGCTGATGAACAGGTCTTCAGCCCAGCCCGCCGCAGGCCTGACCTTTAGCTCCGCCAGACTATCCCAGGTTCGCGCTCTTGACCAATGCTGCGCTTGCGTTGCGCTCCGCAGGACATCGCCGCCATCCTTGATCCCGCGCAATTCGTCGGTGCAGCTTCGTCCCTAAGCTTGGCGTCGTGGCCAGCTTTCGAGCATTTCGATGAGCTGGCTAGCGAGGTGGCTTTGGAGCTGTGCAATGGACCAAATGAGAATCGACAAGGGTGACTGGCTGGTCGTGTGCGACGGGCGCAAGGCGCTTATTCGGAAAACCTCGGCGACGAGATGTTTCCGAACCTCCACACCAGGGAGGTGCACGAACAGCCCAATCCCTCGACCGGTGCGCAAGGGACCGACGCGCCGGGCAGGCTCCACGGCGCGGCCGGTAGCACGCGCAGCTCGGTGGAGCAGACTGATTGGCACGACGAGGCCGAGCGCGCCTTCCTGCGCGGCCTGGCCGGACGGCTCGATGCCACCGTCAGCTCAGGCGAGAACCTCGGCCTTGACCATGGTGGCCTCGCCGCGTGCGCTTGGGATGATTCGCGCCGATTGTTCGGATGTGGTGCGCAAGGCACTCCAGGGCGAGGTCGGCAAGGACCTCGTCAAACTGCCGGTCTACGAGATCGAGAAGCAATTACTGCTGTCCGCGCCGCCAAATAGCGGCCCCCGCAGAGGACCCGCCTGCACCCCTCAGAAGCAGGGGTGCCGACGGCGGTCCTGGCCGACATAGGCGGCTGCGCTCTGGTAGCAATGGTTGGTCGACGGGCCGTCGTAAAAGGCGAA
This sequence comes from Bradyrhizobium sp. WU425, assembly GCF_021052305.1. Classification (NCBI taxonomy): domain Bacteria; kingdom Pseudomonadati; phylum Pseudomonadota; class Alphaproteobacteria; order Hyphomicrobiales; family Nitrobacteraceae; genus Bradyrhizobium; species Bradyrhizobium sp. WU425. The sequence continues at coordinate 3,690,279 of NZ_CP088089.1, forward strand.
CGTCCCGGGCGTAATGCCGGGCCCGTAATTGTGCAGATAGCTGATCGGGTAGGGCAGCGGGTTCGTGTAGTGGCGATGGTACCGGTGGTATCCCCGCGCCTCTGCGAGGCCAGGGGCAAGGATTGCGGCCGACAGGACAGCAACCGCGGCTACAAGCTTCAACTTGCTCATCTCGAATCTCCGGAACCCGCACGAATAGGTCAGCCGTTTATAGCCAGTTCGGGCGGCCGGAACACCCGTCTGCAGCCCGGAAATCGACGCCAATCCCGCAGATTCCGGGGTGGGTGTGATAGAATTGCCGGTTCTGTGGTCCGGACTTGCCCATTTTTGGCCTTTTCGAGATGCTTAACGAATTCCCCACACAAGTATGACCAAAGAGAATTAGCTCAAGACTCCTGTTGCCGGCTTCTCGGGGTTCATAGACCGGTCCATTCCTGAAGGCTTTCGCCGTCACCTCGCCATGCGCATCACGCTTCTGAGCCTGCTGTTGCTCTCGGTCGTCGCCGCCACGCCGGCGCGGGCCGAGCTGCATATTACCCGCGACCACGGCGGCTATGTCGAGGAGTACAAGGCCAAGTACAAGCGCGTCCGCGAGAAGGGCGAACGCGTCATCATCGACGGCATCTGCAACTCGGCCTGCACCCTGGTGCTCGGCATAGTGCCGATGAACAAGATCTGCGTGACGCCGCGCGCCAGCCTCGGCTTCCACCAGGCTTACTACGACAAGGCCTTCACTTTCGGCATCAAGGTCACCAGCGCGGAGGGGACGTCCGACCTGATGGCCTACTACCCCGACACGGTGAAGGACTGGATTCGCCGCAATGGCGGGCTCACCACCGACATGAAAAAGATCAAGAACGGCGTCGAGCTCTGGAAGATCATCGATCCCTGTCCGGACGAATGGTGAGCCGCTGAGCCGTCCGGTCCGTCGCAGCGCAGCATCGCCCGGACGAAATTGGCCGAAATTCGCATTGCCGCATCGGCCCCCTGTGAGGCAATGAGGGCGCCAATGAACCACAATCAAGAAGCCCTGGCCGCCCGCGCCGCGCCGATCCTGTTCGTCCTGCTCTGGAGCACGGGCTTCATCGGCACCAAATACGTCGTCAACAATGCCGATCCCTTGACCTACCTCGCGATCCGCATGGCGTTCGTGGTCGGTCTGATGGCGATCATCGTCGCGATCGCGCGACCGAAATGGCCGGATCGTATCGGCATCGCGCACAGCGCAGTCGCGGGCATTCTCGTCCATGGCTTCTATCTCGGCGGCACCGCAATCGCGATCGCTCACTCGATTCCGGCCGGGCTCTCCGCGCTCATTCCGGGCCTTCAGCCGATCCTGACCTCGACCATCGCCAACCGCTGGCTCGGGGAGAAGGTGACGCCGGTGCAATGGGCGGGGCTCGTGCTTGGCCTCGGCGGCGTGGTGCTGATCCTGCACGGCCGTCCCATGACCGGCGAAGCCGGGCTCGGCTGGCTCGCCTCGGTGGTCTCGCTGATCAGCATCACGCTCGGCACGCTCTATCAGCGCCGCTACTGCAACCACATCGACTGGCGCGCCGGCAATCTCGTGCAGTACGTGTCCGTCACGATCTTCTTCGCGATCGGCGCGTTCCTGTTCGAGGACCGCGTGGTGCACTGGACGCGCGAGTTCATGCTCGCGCTGGCCTGGCTCGCCGTGGCGCTCTCGATCGGGTCGATCGGGCTGCTGTACTGGCTGATCCGCCACGCCGCGGCCACGTCTGTTGCAAGCCTGTTCTATCTGGTGCCCGCCGTGACGGCGCTGATGGCTTATCTGCTGTTCGGAGAAAAGCTCGATGCGCTGGCGGTCGCGGGCATGGTGATGTGCGCGGCCGCGGTGTTCGTGGTCAACCGACGCTTCTAGGGCCGGCGGGCCAAGCCGCTCGAATACATCCCTGACGTGCGCGGCGCGTCCGTGCTAGGGTCGGCGCATTTCAGTGCCCCTTTCACAGGTGATTTTCCATGAAGAAGGCGAGACGCGCATTGCTTGGCAGGTCCCTGAAGCCAGTACGGATTGCCTGCATTAATTATGCAGAGGAGATGATGAGCGAGCAGGTGATGGCGCGGCTCACGGCCGCGCTGCAGAAATGCTATGACGAGCACTTCCTGCCGGTCTGGGGCTACCCCGTCGATCTCGACGTTACCCGCAAGCCGAAGCCCACTGACTGGCAGTTGGTCTATTTCGACGATGCGACCCACAAGAATTTCCTCGGGCGGCATGAATTGACGCATCGGGGACAGCCGATCTCGAAGATCTTCCTCAAGGCGCTGTCCAAGGACGATCCGGTCAGTCTGGCAGCCTCGCATGAGCTGTTCGAGATGGTGCTCGACCCTATGGCCAATCTGTGGGCCGACAAGACCCGGCACACCCAATACGCCTACGAGGTCTGCGACGCAGTGGAAGAGGACGCCTTCGTCGTCAACGATCTCCCGATGTCGAACTTCGTTTATCCGTCCTGGTTCGAACCCTTCAAGCATCCCCGCGGCACGAAGTTCGACCACATGGGATTGCTCAAGGAGCCGTTCTCGATGACCGAGGGCGGCTACGTCATCAAAAAGGTGAACGGCAGGAGATTGATCAAGCAGTTCGGCTCGCCCGAGAAGCGCCGGCGCTTCAACGCCGAGGACCGGCGCGGCCATCGCAGCGAATTTCGCGATCCGCAAGGCGAGCATCACCCGGGCCGGCGCGCAGCCAAGCGGTGAGGGTAGGGTATCGCTGGAGCCGTCTCCGGGCGCGTCCGCCCCCGGAGACTTGAGCGTTGCGATCAGCGCTTGGCCTTCGTGGCCTTCTTTTTCGACTTGGCAGCTTTCTTGGTGGCCTTCTTTGCTGTTTTCTTTGCTGCTTTCTTGGCCGCCTTCTTCGACGACTTCTTTGCAGCTTTCTTCGAAGTCTTCTTGGTGGCCTTCGAAGTTTTCTTCGGAGCCTTCTTGGCTTTCTTCTTGGACGCCTTCTTCGGCGCTACCTTCTTCGCAGCCTTCTTGGCGGCTTTCCTGACCTGCTTCACCGCAGTGACAGCGGCGTCCTTGGTCGCTTCCACGGCGGTGGTGATCGTGTCCATCGCCTGTTCGGTGATCGGCTTGTCGTCGTCCATATCGTCCCCCACGGTTTGCATGGAGCGGTGACGATAGCGCGTTTCATAATTGTGTCAAAGCAACGCTCAACCTTTGCGGATCTTTGCGTAGGCGGTGAGCGCGCGCTCTCGTCCCTTGGCATGATCGACGATCGGATGCGGATAGCTCTTGCCGAGCGTGACGCCGGCGCTCGCAAGCTCGATCGGTGTCGCCTGCCAGGGCTGATGGATCAGCTCGGGTGGCACATCCTTCAACTCGGGCACCCAGCGTCGCACATAGGCTCCATCCGGGTCGAACTTCTCGCCCTGGAGCACCGGATTGAACACGCGGAAATAGGGCGCCGCGTCGGCGCCGCAGCCCGCGACCCACTGCCAGTTGGCGGGATTGCTGCCGGCATCCGCATCGACCAGCGTGTCCCAGAACCAGCTTTCGCCGGCGCGCCAGTCGATCAGGAGGTGCTTGACCAGGAACGAGGCGACCACCATTCGGACCCGGTTGTGCATCACGCCAGTGTGCCAGAGTTCGCGCAGGCCGGCGTCGACGATGGGATAGCCGGTGCGGCCGCGCTGCCAGGCGGCGAGCGCCTTGGCGTCGGGCTTCCATGGGAAGCCGTCGAAATTCGCTTGCAGGTTTTCGGAGGCAAGGTTGGGATGGTCGTGCAGCAGGTGCCGGCAGAACTCACGCCAGCCGAGCTCGCTCAGGAACTTGTCGACGCCGGGTCCGATCGCGGGATTTTCCGCCGCGGCGAACCGCGCGGCGTGCCAGACCTGGCGCGGGCTGAGCTCGCCGAATCTCAAATGCGGTGACAGATGTGAGGTGCCCTCGCGGTCCGGGCGGTCGCGATCGCCGACATAGCCTTGTGCGGTGTGCTTGAGGAAGTCGCGCAGGCGAGCGCGGGCGGAAGCTTCGCCCGGGGTCCATGTCTCGCGCAGGCCGCCGGCCCAATCTGGCTTGCCAGGCTCGAGCTTCCAGGTCTCCAGCGTGTCACTGGCGACCGTCGGCGCAGGACCCAGCTCCTTCGGCGCCGGCAGGGGCTTTGGCGGATCGCCGAGCGCCAGCACGCGCCGCCAGAATGGCGTGAACACGCGCAAGCCGCGGCCTTCCTTGTTGCGGATTACCGCGGGCGGAACGAGCAGGTCGCCGGGGAAACATTGCGAGTCCACGCCGATCTTTGCCAGCGCGGATTCGAGCTGCCGCTCAATCGCCTGATGCGGCGCCTGTGCGATCCCGTTCCAGTGGACCGTGCGGGCTCCGCTCTCACGCGCCACCTCCGCGATCACCCTGGCTGCCGGCCCCTTGCGCAGGATCAGCGATCCGCCGCGCGTGGCAATGTCCGCGCCGAGCGCCCGCAGCGACTGCGCCAGCCACCAGCGCGCCGCGGCGCCCGGCGCTCGCCCGGCCGAATCGTCCAGCACATAGAGGCAGATCACCGGCGCGCCGGTCTTCGCAGCCGCCTTGGCGGCAGCGTGGAGGGCGGGGTGGTCGGACAGGCGGAGGTCGTCGCGAAGCCAGACGATGATAGGCGGAGCGCTTGGCGTAGTGCTTAGCGTAGTTCTGGGCGTGGTCAGGGTGGCCTCATTAACGATTTGGAAAGCATGTCGCGTGCTGCGATGGAACCGTCATTAATGCGACCGTAAGCCGATTGCACGAGTATGCAGGAATTACGGAGGTGATTTCATTCATGTACGGACGAGCAACGGCGAAGTTTCTGCCGCAATTCAAACTTGGCACCAAGGCGCTCCTGTGCGCGGTGTTGCTGATCGCCATGAACACGGCGCTCGTGGTTGGCGCCGGCTATTGGTCGCTCAGCTCCGCTTTCAACGATCGTGCGCTCCGCGACATCGAGGTTAACCTGCGGACGCTGGCCCTGGCCTTTGCCGAAATCGTTCCCGATGCGAAGATCACGATGCGGGATGGCGCGGTGGCGCGCGCCGAGATTCCCAAGATGCCGGACTTCAGGGATCACGCCATCGTCGATCGCGCGGTGTCCTATGTCGGCGGCAACGCGACCCTGTTCGTGTTCGACGATGCGAGCGGGCAGTTCGTGCGGCGGTCGACCAACGTGAAGAAGGAAAATGGCGACCGCGCCGTCGGGACCCAGCTTGCCGCCGATCATCCGGCGCAGGCGCTGCTGCGTCGTGGGGAGGCCTACAAGGGCCCGGCCACCCTGTTCGGCAAGTCCTTCATGACCGCCTATTTCCCGATCGCCGACGCCAGCGGCAAGGTCGCCGGCATCCTCTATGTCGGCATCCCGATGGCCCAATTCGAGAGCATGCTGGCCCACACCATCGAAAGCATGGCGATCGCCGCCGGGCTCGCGGCGCTGCTGGTGCTGGTTCTGACCTTGCTGGTCGTCCGCCGCGTCACCAAGCCGCTCACCTCAGTGACGCGCTCGCTGACCGCGCTCGCCGAAGGCCAGAGCGACGTCGAGATCGATTGCGAGAATCGCGCCGACGAGATCGGCGAGATCGCCCGCACGGTCGGGGTGTTCAGGAGCAATTCGCAGGAGCGGGCGCGGATGCGCAGCGAGCAGGCGGCCGCTTCGGCTGCGGCCGCCGAGCAGCGCAAATCCGAGCTGCGCAATTTCGTCGAGGAGTTCCGGGGCGGTGTCGGCGGCATTCTCGACAAGGTGCTGACATCGTCAGGCGAATTCGAGCGGACGGCGCGGCAGCTCACCGACACTGCGCGCTCCACCGCCGATCTGTCGGCGCGGTCGGCCGGAGCTTCCGAAAGCGCCTCCGAGCACGTGCGTTCGGCGGCGTCCGCCTCGGACGAGCTGTCTCAATCGATCTCCGAAATCACCCGGCGGGTGCAGGAATCGAACGTCATTTCCGCTGAGGCCGTGCGGCAGGCCGAGGCGACCGATCAGCGCATCGCGCAGCTCTCCGAGGCGGGCGCGCGCATCGGCGATGTCGTCAAGCTGATCACCTCGATCGCCGAGCAGACCAACCTGCTGGCGCTGAACGCGACCATCGAAGCCGCGCGCGCGGGCGATGCCGGCCGCGGTTTTGCGGTGGTGGCCCAGGAGGTCAAGACGCTCGCCGGCCAGACTGCCAAGGCAACCGACGAGATCTCGAACCAGATCGCCAGCATGCAGCTTGCGACCGAGGAATCGGTTGTCGCCATCAAGGCGATCAGCCAGACCATCGAGCGCATCAGCGGCATCGCGGGCTCGATCTCGGCGGCGGTCGAGCAGCAGAAGAGCGCGACCCAAAACATCGTCGCCAGCGTTCGCGCGGCGGTATCGGGCACGGCCGATGTCGCCGTCAACGTCCGTCAGGCCGCCGAGGGTGCGAACGAGACCGGTGAGACGTCCAGCCGGATGTTTGCTTCCGCTCAGGCGTTGTCGGGCGAGAGCCTGCATCTGAAGGCCGAGGTCGAGGGCTTCCTCGAACGCGTGCGCGCGGCGTAAGAGCTAACATCGTCGTCCCGGGCGGCGCTGACGCATCGCCCGGAATGACAGTTCCGTTATTTCGGCTGCGGCACGATCCGGATGTAGGGCTTCGGCTCCTTCCAGCCTTGCGGGTAGATCGTCTTGGCCTCGTCGTTGGAGACCGAGCCCGCGATGATGACGTCGTCACCCTGCGACCAGTCGGCCGGGGTCGCGACGCGGTGCTTGGCGGTGAGCTGGAGCGAGTCGATCACGCGGAGGATCTCCTGGAAGTTCCGACCCGTCGTCATCGGATAGACCAGCACCAGCTTGATCTTCTTGTCCGGCCCGATGATGAAGACGTTGCGGACCGTCTGGTTGTCGGCGGCCGTGCGGGTGAGGGGATCGCCCGAAATCGCGGCCGGCAGCATGCCGTAGAGCTTGGAGACGTTGTAATCGGTGTCGCCGATCATCGGATAGTTCGGGGCCGCGCCTTGCGTCTCCTTGATGTCCTCCGACCATTTGGAATGGCGGTCGACCGGATCAACCGAGAGGCCCATCAGCTTGACGCCGCGCTTGTCGAATTCCGGCTTCAGCTTGGCCAGCGCGCCGAGCTCGGTCGTGCAAACCGGTGTGAAGTCCTTCGGGTGCGAGAACAGCAGCGCCCAGCTATTGCCGATCCAGTCGTGGAACTTGATCTTCCCTTCGGTGGTCTCGGCTTCGAAGTCGGGGGCGGTGGTGCCAATCGGAAGTGTCATGGTTCTACCTCATGTTATTGAATTTACTTGCGAATTCATCTTTGACCGTCGCGGCCATTATAGGGTCTCCGCGATCCCAAGTGAACGCTAACTGAACCGCTTCAAGTAAAATGTGAATTCCTTCTTTGAAGGCCTGATTTCCTAGCACCTTTTTGTTACAGCCGCGCCCGCGGCGAAACATCTCCACCGGGGCTATACGGGCGTGATTGCCCCGAGAAAGCCTTTTATGACTTCCATCACGCTCGCCCGGCGCTCGCCAGAACCAAAATGGTCCTGACAGCGACCAATTGGCAACTATCTCAAAGAGTCGCGATCCCGGTGCCGAATCATTAACCACCCCTTTACGCCGGCATGAAAATGCTGGCCGATCAGAAGAAATCTGGAAGTGAACTATGTCTGCCGCTGCGCATAAGTCTGTTGAGTCACCGTCCCTCGAACCATCCTGCCGCGATACCTCGACCCATGCACTGACCATCGTGCGCGACGGCGTGATCACGGGCGAAGGCCCGACCACCAAGGGAAGGGTGCACTTCTCCCGCTCGCTCGATGCCGATGACACCGCCTGGTGCGCCCGCATCCTCACCGCCACGGCCGTCAACGACCAGCCGGTCAGCCGCACTGAGGCCGAAGTGCTGTTCGAGATCAACGAAGCCGCCACCGAGCGCACCGATGGCGGCCGGTTCGACGACCTGCTCGCCAAGGCGGTAGCTCATTATGCCGCGAGCGCCTCCGGCCTGAAGGTGCCGCCGCGCAGCGTGGCGCTGTCGGCCGAGTCCGACATCGAGAGCTGGGCGCCGTCCTATGCCTCCAAGGTCAACAGCGAAATGCTCGAGTGGATCGCCGGCCAGATGCGCGGCAAGCGCCAGAACAACCGTCGCCTGATGGCGATGGTGGCGACCTTCCTGGGCGCCACCGCGCTGCCTCTGGCGGGCCAATTGCCGAACGTGTTCGACATCGGCATGTAAGATTTTGGGCATGTAAAATTCTGCGCCTTTCACGAAGGACGCATTTGAACGGCGGGGTTATTTCCCCGCCGTTTTTTGTTTGCCGGCGTCCGGCTCCAGCCCGAGCGTGCGGCCGGGGAAGCCGGCCGTGTCGAAATAGCGCTGGCTGCCGACGCGCTGGAAGTTCAGCACGGTCTGCAGGCCGTTCTCGGACTTCTTCGACTTCTCGACCCCCTTGTAGGCCTTCGGCACGATGCCGTTGGGCAACGCCTCCGACATCACGCGGCCGACGAGACCGCCGTTCTGAGAAGCGCGCAGACCGAGGAGCTGGGCGGCCGTCATGCCGACGTCGGCATTGCTGACCGGGATCTCGCTGACATAGCCGGCTTTGAAGTCCGGACCGACCGCGGCCATGAAGTTCATGGTGTCGCCGCGGCTGAAGCTGCCATGCATGCCCTGGCCCTGGCGCAGCACGGTGTCGGCGACCTGCACCGAGCAGTTGGTCGGCGCCTCGCCGCAATCGCTGGCATAGGAGCGGAAGTTGACCACGATCGCCGGCGTCGGCGTCGCCGCCTTGCCGCGCAGATTGATGCTCGACAGCGGCAGCGTGCCGGGGAAGCGGCCGAGCGAGTCATCGACGAACAGGCCGGAGACGTAATCCTGCTCAAGCAGCAGCTTGACGGTCTTGGCCGCCAGCTTCTTGTCTTTGGTCGGCAAATAGATCAGGTCAGAGCCGCCATTGGTGGCGACGACGAGATCGGGCTTTTCCGGATCCTTGCCGAGCACGCCGTTGCCGGCCTTGGGATGCTTGTTGCCCTCGACCTTGGCGTTCTTGTCGTTGGGATCGAACAGCGGCAGGTCGAGCGCCTTCGCCAGATCGAGCGCCAGAAAACCCATCGGCAAAAAGTCCTTCGGCGTGTCGTCATAACTGACCTTGGCCGAGGGGCTGGTCTTGCTTTCCTTGGAGATGGTCGAGAAGCCGTGGTCGGCCTGGACCATGATGTTGGTGGTGGCGGCAAGGCCGAGCTCGTCCAGCGCCTTGCGGAGCTGGGCGAGGTTGTTGTCGGCATTCTTGATGCCGGCCATCGAGGTCGGCCCGTTGATGCCGGGCATGATCTGGTTGAGGCTGTCGCCGGTGTTGTGCTGACTGCCATCGGGGTCGCGCGACCAGAACACCAGCACGAACGGCTTGTTGCGCGCCTTGAACATCGGCAGCACGACCTTGGCCGCGACATCGGCGAAATAGGCCTGCTGCGCGACGTTGGCCGCCGTGGTGCCGGGCGTCTTGGCATCGCCCGCCTTGGAGTTGTCGCCGCGCGGCGGCGTGGCGAGGGGCAGGCCGGCCTTGGTGAGAGCGGCCTTGACCTCGTCCGACAGCGCCACGCCGTTCTTGCCGCCGGTCGCATCGTCGAACACGACCGAATGCAGGCCGGCCTTTTCGGGCTTGTCGGTGTGGTCGAACTGATAGGTCGGACCATGCTTGCCGAGCGCGGCGGTGCTGTAGCCCTTGTCGCGGGCCAATTTCAGGATCGTGTCCTCGTTGAGGTAGTCGCCCTTGAAATGCTCGTCGATGTCGCCAAGCACGGCGTCGTTCTCGATGAAGGGGACCACGGTGTCGCCGGCGGGTACCGAGGTGTAGTTGGTCCAGATCGTATTGGAGAACACGCCGGTATCGCCGAGATAATGGCCGGTCGACATCGCCGACCCGTTGGCCATGGTGAAGGTCGGGAACAGCGAATGCGAATTCTTGAAGTTGACGCCCTTGTCGCGGATTTCGGCCATTGCGGGGGCGGTCTCAGGCGTGACCTTCAGCGCCCGCAGACCGTCCGGAATGAACAGGATCAGGTTACGGGGCGTGTTGTTCTCTGCGGAGGCAGGTCCGGTCGAAAATCCTGCGGACAACACTGTCAGTCCGGCTGACAGCAAAACCAGCGAACGGCGCATCAAAATCTCTCCCTGCGAGGCGGCTTGGCCGCCAACCGCGGCCCCCGGCTTCGTTTAGTTTCGCTGCATGACGGTTTTGTTACAAGAGCGGAGCGCCATGTAAAGAAGGACAGGGGCCCCGCTCTGCGCGGCGTCCGGCGGCACGAGATCGCGGTGTCGGCACGCGCTGCTTCAGCATCGTTATTGCGAGCGCAGCGAAGCAATCCAGAATCTTTCCCCGGCGGCAGACTGGATTGCTTCGCTGCGCTCGCAATGACGGAGTGAGTGGCTGGCAGCGTCGCGCTTCGATTCGCATTCCGAGCGGCAGACACACCTTCGCCCTCTCGCGGCGCATTTCGCCCGAGCTTTGCTTGGTCGCCTCACCCTCAAAATGAAAGAGGGCGCAGGGAAGACCGGGTGCCGGCTGGCACCCGCGGTCCACTGTGCGAGATTGTCGTAAGAACAATGCACAGCGGCATACAGGTGAAGCCCAACATCCGGCCTTCCCTGCGCAGTGGCTTTACGGCTTATGTCGTGCTCTCCCCGGGGAGCGATGCACTATTGCCCCCGTCGCCTTGCGGATGGCTGATGCGTGTGCCCGGTTGGGCAACCCACATCACCGCAACGCTTGACGCACAGACCCCGGGCGTCAGGACCACACGATTTTGCCGTACGCCGATCGCACCGGTCGTGTGCGCGACGCCTTCGCTCACGGTTAGCCGCCCTGCGAAGCCATTCGCGCCGATGTGACTAACGTCCACCGCCGTCCGGCCCGCGTTCGTGACGATCGCGATACGCCCCTCTTCCTTGGGCCGGGTTGAGAAATTCCTAACAAAAATCCGAATTCTAATAAAGAGAAATATTTTGTCGCCGTTGCGTTGACCCCGGACTTGGGTGTTTCGCCAGAAATGACGCAAGGGATTGTGGCCGAGCGGTCAATCCGGTGCCGTCGGCACCGGCGTATTCTGAGCGACCGCCTTGGCCGGCGCGGCCGTCGTGGAATTGCGGCCGCCATTGGCCAGGTTGCGGCGAAGCGATGGCGGCGCCGCCTGCAGGGCAAAGATGATCGCGATCTGGGTCCGGTTCTGAAGGCGGTATTTGCGCATGATGTTGCCGATATGCGCCCGCACCGTGTTCTCCGAGATCTTGAGCTCGTACGCGATGTTCTTGTTCTGCATTCCGCGGGCGATCAGCGTCATCAGGTCCCGCTCGCGTGGCGTTGGTGTGATCGAATATTTCGGATCCGGACTCATAACTGCTCCTCCGTGGCCATTGGTCGATGCGAACACTCCAGCATATTCTCACTCCGTCTTGAGTGCCTCGATCGGGCTGAGCTTGGATGCCTTGTGGGCGGGATAAAAGCCGAAGATCAGGCCGGTCGCGATCGAGAAGGCGAGGGCAAGGCCGATCGCCTGACCGTCGATCGAGGTGATCCATCCTGCCATGCGAGCGACCGTCATCGAGAGCGTGACGCCGGCACCGACGCCGATCGCGCCGCCGAGCAGGCAGAGCACGAGGGCCTCGCAGAGAAACTGAAGACGGATGTCCCGCATCCGCCCGCCAAGCGCGCGGCGGATTCCGATCTCGCGCGTGCGCTCGGTGACCGAAACGATCATGACGTTCATGATGCTGATGCCGCCAACGAGCAGCGAGACCGAGGCGATGGCGACGAGCAGGAGCGCGACGGTGCGGATCGCTCCCTGCTGCGCTTCCATGGCGGCGGCCGGATCCTGGACCTTGAAGTCGTCCTCCTGGCCAGCGGGAATGCGGTGGCGCTGCCGCAGCAGGTTTTCGATCTCCGTTCGCGCCCCCGCCATCTGTCCGTCCGCGGCCACCTTGGCGATGATATAGGCGACCGAATCCCGGTTGATGTTGCTTGCGCTGCCGAGGAAGCGCAGCTTGGCCGTGGTGAGCGGCACGAAGGCGACGTCGTCCTGCGCCGGTCCCTTGCGATCGAGAACGCCGACCACTTCGAGCGGCACCTTCATGATCCTGATCTGTGCGCCGATCGGGTCTTCGCCGGGCGCGAACAGCTCATGCGCCACCGTGCTGCCGAGGATCACGACCTTGCCGGCGCCTGCCTCCTCGCTGCCGGAAAAATAGCGCCCGGTCGCAAGCTGCCAGTCGCGCACCATGAAGTGCCCGGTCGTCGTCCCGTTGATCGTCGTGTTCCAGTTCTTGCTCTCGTGAATGACCTGGGCCGTTCCTGCAATCGAGCCGGCCGCTGCCTGGATCTCGGGGATCTGCTCGAGGATCGCCTGCACGTCGCTCTCGGTCATGGTCAGCTTGCTGCCATCCTTGAGGCGCACGCCGCCCTGGTAGACCGCACCGGGGTTGATCATCAGCACGTTGGCGCCGATCGAGCGGATCTGCTCCTGCAGGCGAAGCTGCGCGCCGGACCCGATCGCAAACACCGTCACGATCGAGGCGACGCCGATCACGATGCCGAGCATGGTGAGGATGCTGCGCAACGGATTGAGGCGCAACGCGTGCAAAGCGATTTGAAAGCCCTGGAGCATGGTCATGGCGCAGCGTTCCGTTTCGGCAGGATCGGGACCAGCGTTTCGTCAGCGACGAGCTCGCCGTCGTGCAGGCGGATCGTGCGCCGGCACTGGGTCGCGATGCCGGGGTCATGCGTGATCATCACGATGGTCTGGCCGGACCGGTTCAGCGCGGCGAACAGGGCCAGTATCTCGGCGCCGGTACGGCTGTCGAGCGCGCCGGTCGGCTCGTCGGCGAGCACGATCAGCGGGGAGGCGATCAGGGCGCGCGCGATCGCGACGCGCTGCTGCTCACCGCCCGAGAGCTGTCGCGGGAAGTGGTGGGCCCGGTGCACCATGCCGACGGCCTCCAGGCTCTGCTCGGCGCGGGCCAGGCGTTCCTTGCGGCTGATGCCGCAATAGACCAGCGGCAGCGCGACGTTCTCAATCGCATTGTGGCGAGCGAGCAGATTGTAGGACTGGAATACGAAGCCGATGCTGCGGGCGCGCAGGGACGACCGGTGGTCTTCCGAGAGATCGGCGACGTCGGCTCCCTCGAGATAGAGCGCGCCCTCGCTCGGCAGGTCGAGCAGCCCGATCATGTTCATCAGCGTCGATTTTCCGGAGCCCGAGGGTCCCATCACCGCGACGATCTCGCCTCGTTCGATGTCGAAGCTGACATTGCGCACCGCAGTCACCGCTACTCCGTCGGCGCGATAGGTCCTGGAGACCGACTGCAGGCTGATGAGGGGCGGGAGGGCCGTCATGATCCGAACCTTATGCCGAGAAATTCCATGCCGGCCGGCCGGATGGCCTGACCCACGGCGACCTGGCTGCCCTCGACGAGGTCTCCGCTCCTGAGTGCGACCTGTTCGGTGCCGGCCGCGCCGACGGTCACCGGAATACGCCGGAGTGAGCCGCTGGCGGTGCGCGCCCACACGGCGCTGCGCGCCGCGGCGTCCGGCCGCGTGCCCGAGGGCTGGAAGCGCAATGCAGCAAGCGGCACTTTCAGCACGTCGTCCTGCCGCTCGATCACGATCTTTACCAGGGCGGTCATGCCGGGCAGCAACGCGCCGTCGAGATTGGAGGTGGCCAGGACGACGGTGTAGGTCACGACGTGCTGCTGGTTCTGCGGTGCCTTGCGCACCTGCCGCACCACCGCCTCGAAGCGACGGTCCGGGTAGGCATCCACCGTGAAATGCGCGCGCTGGTCGGGGGCGATGCGTCCGATATCGGCTTCGTCGACCTGCGCGTGGATTTCCATGTCCTCCAGTCGATGCGCGACCACGAACGTGGTGCGCGATTCCAGTCCGACCGCGAGCGTCTGGCCCTCGTTGACGAACCTGCCGACGACGACGCCATCGATCGGCGAGCGGATCACGGTGCGGTCGAGATCGGCCTGGGCCGCAGCGAGAACGGCCGCCTTTTCCGGCACGGCCATGCGTGCCTGCTGCAATTCCGCCTCGATCCGGCGGACGTCGGCCTGCGCCCCATCCACTGCATAGGAGTTGAGGGACATCAGAACCTCGGCCTCGCGTTCCTGGGCCAGACGCGCGGTGAACTCCGTCTGCGCGTCGTCGACCGTCGTCGTGGCCACCACGTTTTGCGACTGGAGTGCCTGCTTCCGCTGCAAGGTCTTTTGCGCCGAGCTCTTGACTGCCTGGGCACTCTCGAGCTTGGCGGCGAGCACGTCCCGGCTACCCCTTGCGTTTTGCAGATCGATCCTGGTGCGATCGAGCTTGGCCCGTGCGACGTCGACCAGAGAATTGGCAACGGCCAGAGAGGCCCGGGCTTCGTCGACCTTGGCCGCAAAGCTGCGCGGATCGATCAGGGCGAGCGGCTGATCCTTGCTGACCGTGTCGTTGAAATCGACATAGACCCGGGCGAGCTGCCCGGACAGCTGGGAACCCACCTCGATCGTCTTGACCGGCTGCAGGGCTCCGGTGACGGTGATGGTCTGCTCGATGCTGCCGCGCTGGATTGAGGCAAAGCGGAATACGGGGGCGTCCGATCCGAAGCTCCGTGCTTCCAGCCCCACGGGTCTGAGCAGCCGTTGGCTCGATGCGTAGGCAAGGGCCGCCTTCTGCGCCGCGGCCCCGGCCGCGTCGGTGATGACGGCCGGCCCCGCGGCGTAGACCGCGGCGAGGCCACATGCAGTTCCGAGCAAGGCAATAACTGGCACAAATCGCATATCAAAAACCCGCCTCTTGAAATGGCATCGTTGGCGGCAAAGGCAGAGATCGCGCTATGGTTGTAAACCCGCTATGGTTGTAAATCTTGAAAAACGCGGGCGATCGTCAGTGTGTCGCCGCTGCCGGGGCGACGGTCGGGTGCGCTTGATGATCCAGAAGTAAAGTCCGCGGGTGCTATTTTTCACGACTTGCCCGAAATGCATACGGAGCGTATCGATATGACGCGCGCGGTATCGAACTCGACAAGCTGACTGAACGTCTCGTCTGCTCTGGCCGAAGCGGCCAGCGCCCGGCGTTCAAGTCGGCACGTGGGTGGCGACGCCATGACGCACTCGGCGATACCGAAGTTCCCACGCCAGATCGTCGCGTTTCCGGTCGTCGCATTCCCAATCGCAGCATTGCCGATATCGCGCCTCGCCATGATGCCGCAGGTCGCGAGGGCGCATCCCCGCAATCACGAAACCCGATGTGTGAACACCTTCACTCGTCTTGAACGGGTGTTGGGCCTAAGACGTCGAAGCGGCGGATCGGAGCGACTCGCTCGATCCCCGCGAATTCATCCGAGCACCTTGATCTCGCTTGCAAGAAGAATGGATGGCTCGTTGCTTGTTCATCGAGCCCCAATCCGGGGAGCCCGTTTCCATGAGTTCAGGTCAAGCCACAGTTTATGTCATTGACGACGAGATCCAGATTCGAACCGCGATAGGAAGTCTCTGCGAGGAGACCGGGCATCAGGTGAAATTGTTTGCGTCGACCGACGAGTTTCTCGGGGAGACTATTTCCGGCGGGCCTTCATGCCTTGTGCTCGACGTCCGCTTTCCCGGCACGGCGCCGACCGGCCTCGAGCTTCAGCGCCGGCTCGCCGAGACGGGCGTGCTTATCCCGATCGTCTTCATCAGCGGCCATTCCGACGTCCGCGTCTCGGTCGAGGCCATGAAGCGCGGCGCAGTCGAGTTTCTTCCAAAACCCTTTCGCGAACAGGAGATCCTCGACGCGATCAGGCACGGCATCGAGCGCGACCGCAGGCGGCTCGAACGCGAAGATAGCGTGCGCGAAGCGCGCCAGCGCGTCGAGACGCTGACGGCGAGGGAGCGGGAGATCATGCTGTTGATGGCCGAAGGTCTCGTCGCCAAGCAGATCGCGGCGAGGCTCGGGGTGAGCGAAGTGACGGCCAAGGTCCATCGCACCAGGATGATGCGAAAACTGGAGCTTCGCTCGCCGATCGAGGTGGTGCGGTTGGTCGACAGCATGGGACGCGAAGAAGAGACGACACGAACCGGCACGGGACAACCGTACAGCTAGTGCCGCAGGCACCAAGGCGCCGCGCAACGTCTAGTCCGTACCGATTAGCATGAACTGCAGTCTGTCGCACGCAGCACGATCGGTTCAAAGTCGGTCCTGCGATGTCGGCCTCCTCCAAGACGGCATCCGAACCCAGTCAGAGATCTTAGCCAGAAAGGATATTCCATGCGCAAATTGTTTTTTGCTTCCGTTGCCGTGCTCGCCCTCTCCTCCGCCGCGCAGGCCGCCAACACTGCGACCACGGTGCAAGTGGGCGTCGTGAACGGTTCCAGCGTCTCGCAGCAGGGCCTCACCAACGACAGCTCGTCGACCAGCCAGCTCGGCATCATCAACAGCGCGACCACGATGCAGGGCACCAGCGCGGCCTCGCTCAACAACGGCAGCACGGTCAACCAGGTTGGCGTGCAGAACTCGGCGACGACCGGCCAAGTGGCGTTCGGCAACAACGGCAGCGCGATTACCCAGAACTCGTTCGGGCCTGCCGCGCTTCAGAACAACGCCGCCGCCGTCGGACAGCTCAGCGTGTTCGGCGTCAACAGCAGCACCGTCTCGCAGACGGCGCACTAAGCCAGCCCCGTTTGGCCGGACGCGTCATCTGCGGCGCGTCCGCGCCATCCTTGAAAGCACCGCCTCGGGCGGGACGACTCGGTGAGAGCTTGTCCGCCGACTTTCGCGGAGGAAATGTCATGCATCAAAAATATCTCGTTGCCACGATCGTCGCGTTCGGCTTGCTGACCGCTGTCGATGCCCAGGCCGGCAACTCGGCCAGCGTGCTGCAATTCGGCACCACCAACAACTCCTTCATCTCGCAGAGTGGCGGCACCAACAACAGCGCCACCACGATGCAATTCGGCGCCACCAATACTGCGACCACCCTGCAGACGGGCTCGCTCCTGACCGTCAACACCTCAGTGATCGGGCAGGGCGGCACCACCGCGACGGCGTCCAACACCGCGTTACTCGGCCAGGCCGGTGGCTCCAATTCGAGCCTGATCGGCCAGATCGGCGCGAACAACGCGGCGGCCGTCGGACAGCTCGGAATCCTGAACGGCTCGACGATTTTGCAGCAGACTCCTTGATCGCAAATCCATTTTCAGTCGCGAGGCATGTCATGAGACATTTTTCCGGCGCCGCCTGCGGCGCGTTTCTCACCTTGTGTTGCATAGGCGCCGGATCGGCCGGTGCCCAGACCGCCGACATCAAGACCCACGTGTCGCTCGGCGGCCCGCCGGTCGTGCTGAACCAGAACAGTCAACTCAACATGGCCGGCGTGTTCATGATAGGCAGCAGCACCAGCGCGACCGTCACTCAAAACGGCACGAACAACGCGACCGGAATCCTGCAATTCGGCGGGACGACGTCGGCATCGGTCGGGCAGGCGGGCGTGAACAATGTCGCGTTTGTCGGCCAGGCCGGCCAGTCGACCAGCAGTTTCCTGTCCCAGTTCGGTGCGTTCAACTCGGCGACTGTTGTCCAGAATAGCCATTGAGTTGGGCGCGACCTCAGCGTCGTCAGAAATGCAATGGGGGCAAGGCAATGATATGCGGTAGACTGCTCCTGGCATTGGCGGCATTGCTCGCCGCCGTCAGCGTCGCGTTCGAGGCATCCGCCGGATCTGTCCAGCGCGGCGTGACGAACCGGAACGTGAGCATCGAAACGATCGTGCAATTCGGCAACGACGTCCAGCCGGTCACGATCGAGGAGAACAGCAGCATCAATATTGCGCGTGTCATCCAGATCGGTGGCACGGGAACGGTCGATGCGACGATCATCCAGAACGGCACGCGAAATTATGTCGATGTGATCCAGGTGGGTGGCACCACCAATTTGGCGATCGGTCAGTCGGGTGTGAGCAACATCGCCGATATCACTCAGGTCGGCAATTCCACCAATGCCCTCCTGCTCCAGATCGGCGATATGAACACGGGAACGGTGCGACAATTCGGGCGCTTCAACTGGCTGTCGATATTTCAGTTCAGCCGGTGATCAGAAGGTGAGGTGCAATATGAGGTTCATCGTACTTGCAGCAGGAATGAGCATCATGATGGCAATGGCAGCGAGGCCGGCCGGAGCCGGCGAGTCAGGTGACGGCCACACCACGATGGTTCAGGACGAGAACGGCACGTCCGTCATCACCCAGAGCGGCGATCCGGCGCAGGCTGAGGTCAAGATCGAGAAGGAGCCTGGGCGCACGACGGTCTATCGTCGCAGCGGCGGCAACACCGCCATTGTGACGCAGGGCACCGGAAATCCACAGGACATGCTGGACTGGCTACGCAAGCAGCAGGGCCGCTGACGCACGAAGGCCCATCGTCCGTGATGGACGATGGGCCTCATCGTGAGCGGGCGTTACCAGCTGCGATAGACGCCGGTCAGGGTGCCGTTGTTGTTGCCCTCCGGGCCGACATCGCCCTGCGTCGAGCTCGGCGCGGGATGGTTGGTGCCGTTGAGCGCACTGTAAGGTCCGGCCACATCAGGATAGTACGCGCGTGGCTGAACCGGTTGGTAAGCGGGGGCGGTGCGATCCCAACCCGCGCGGGATCCGTTCCAATCATAGCCCTGGGCCGAGGCGGCCGTCGTGCCCGCGACGAGGGAAGCCGTGATCAGGCAGAGGAGTTTCGATTTGTTCTGCATTGGAGATGCTCCTTGCTGGTGTCGGGAGCCAACGACCGCAGTGCGGGAGCGTTCCGGGTGTTGTCGGCCGAAGCGATCAACTCCGATCAACTGGTTATGAAGTCCGTTTCCCGGGAACACGAGCGACATCAGCCGGAATCCCGGGCGTCTTGCCGCAGCTTGTTCCCTGTTCATCCCGTGCCTTAACCAATAATTAATTATACGTTTGCGGGTGGGCGACAGCCCGGCCTAGCGTGCGGTGGGGAGCCGCTATTCGCGAAGCCAAACGAGTTGGTGCGTATCATGATGTCGAGATCATTTGGGGCGTTGCTCGCCTCGCTCAGCGCAGCCGCGCTGCTCCTTGCCCCCAGCGTCGGTTTTGCCAGGCCCGGTGGCACCGTCGCGCATGCCGCCACGCCTTCCGGTCCGGCGGCGCGTCCGCCGATTGCGCCGGGCGCCAGGTTCCGTGGCCGCAACACGCCCTGGGTCTACTGGCCGGGCGGCGGCGGGTTCTACTATGACAATGCTGGCTACGGCCAGCCTTTCGCCGAGACCGCCCAACCCGTCTCCAGCGACGTGCGCTACACCTATACGTACGACGTTCCCTGGGATTGGACGCATCGCTTCCCGCCCAACGTGGTGCCGTCCGACCGGCCCTACGTGCCGAGCTGTCCGACGGAGCAGGTGACTGTGCCCGGCCGCGGCGGCGGCGAGCACACCGTCAACATCATGCGCTGCTACTGAGCTAGCCCAGCTCGAAACTGGTCACGCCGAAGACGCGGTCGGTCCGCAGCGGCGCGATCGGCCCCGTGTACATCCGCGCCGTCTCGAACACCGGCTTCAGCCCGAGTGATTCCACAGGCGCAATCGCCTCGCGATTGACGGCGGGGACGTCGAGGAAGATCTCGCCGCCGTTTGCGCTTTCCAGCAAGGCCTGCACGATCGCTTCCGCCGCCGCGCGGTCGTCGGCGACGAGCGGGCCGATCTTGCGGCCGATCCGGCACGGCCGGATCACGCCCCATGCAGCGAGCTTGCCGTCGCGCAGCAGCGCGCGCCCGACATGTCCTGATGTGCCGATCCAGGCACGCAGGAAGGCACTGCGCGGAGCCGGAAAAACCGTTGCATCGTCGGCTTCAACGAGCGCGAGCGGGATCGTGTCGAGCGCAACGACATCGGCGGGCGGCCTCGATGGCGCGGCGACGAAGCCGCCATAGCGGACATTGGCGTGAGCAAGCTGGAAGCCGGACTTTCTGTAATTGTCCTGCTGTGCTACGACGCCGTCGAGGCCGATCACGCGAGCGCCCGCATGCGCGATCGCCGCGTTCCACATGCGCAGGCCGTGGCCTCTGTCGCGAAAACCCGATCGCACGATGTAGAAGCCGAGAAACGCGAAGCGATCGTCGTAGTTGACGCAGGAGACGGTCGCGACCGGCTCGCCGTCGATCTCGCCGACGAAGAAGCCCTTCGCGTCCGGGATCGCGAAACAGGCGGCGTCGGAGAGGCCCGGATTCCAGCCCTCGGCCGCGGCCCAGTCGACGGCGATGGCGATCTCCTCGGGGCGCAAATTGCGGATCTCCAAATCGCTCATCTTTCAAGTCGCCTTCGACGGTGGACCTTCCGGCCGGTCCGGCGGTAGAAGGCCTCATGATAGGCCGGGCCCACGGCTCGCCTCCACGATATCAAAGGATGATCGCTCATGGCAGCAGAGATGGCAGCAGAGAAGGTCGCACTCGTGACCGCCGGCGGCAGCGGCATGGGGGCTGGGGCTGCGCGCCGGCTCGCAGCCGACGGCTTTCGCGTCGCCATCCTGTCCTCCTCCGGCAAGGGCGAGGCGCTGGCAGCCGAGCTCGGCGGGTTGGGGGTCACCGGTTCCAACAAATCGAACGACGATCTGAAGCGGCTTGTCGATGGCGCGATGGCCAAATGGGGACGCATCGACGTGCTCGTCAACAGCGCGGGCCATGGGCCCCGGGCGGCGATCACGGAGATCACCGACGAGCAGTGGCACACCGGCCTCGATACCTATCTGCTCAACGTGATCCGTCCTACCCGGCTGGTGATGCCAATCATGCAAACGCAAAACGGCGGAGCCATCATCAACATCTCGACCGCCTGGGCGTTCGAGCCGAGCGCGATGTTTCCGACCTCTGCGGTGTTCCGCGGTGGCCTCGCCGCCTTCACGAAGATCTTCACCGACACCCATGCCGCCGACAACATCCGGATGAACAATGTGCTGCCGGGCTGGATCGACAGCCTGCCGCAGCTGGATGCACGCCGCGACAGCGTGCCGATGCGGCGCTACGGCAAGGTCGAGGAGATCGCCGCGACGATCTCGTTCCTGGCGTCCGACGGCGCGGCCTATATCACGGGACAGAACATCCGCGTCGACGGCGGACTGACGCGTTCGGTCTGAGACGCGGAGCGTCGGATCGCGCGCGGGTTGTCGCGATGCGACAGTGGTGTGCGTCGCGCGTCACGGAGGAGGGATGACGCGTGGCCCTCCAGTCACACCCGTCACGCGTTCGCGTGCCGCACGGCTCACACTACGTCACAGTCCCTATGAACTTCGCCGCAGCCCAAGACGGCCAGGGACCGGCAGCCTATGCCCAATCTGCGCCGGACAACTTCCGCCCGCGCATTCGAAACGCGAGATCAATCGCGCGGGGCAAGGAGACTGGAATGAAGAAGTTTTTGCTGGCGGTTGCCGCGGTTGTTTTGGGCTCCGCATCCGTGCAGGCGGCCGACCTCGCGGCGCACTACACCAAGGCGCCAATGATGGCGACGGCCTACAACTGGACCGGCTTTTACGTCGGCGGCAATGTCGGCGGGCAATGGGGCAGCGCCGATCCGGCCACCTCGACCGCGTTCGATCCCGCCGGCTATTTCGCGGACACCAGTGTTACCGCGATTGCTGCAGTCGGCGCCCAGCGTGTCAACAGCTCCAGCGTCACCGGCGGTCTTACCGCCGGCTATAACTGGCAACTCAACAACGCCGTGCTCGGCCTGGAAGGCGATATCAACTATTTCGGCTTCAAGGGCAGTGCGACGGGTTCGGCGCTCTATCCGTGCTGCGCACCGACCGGCTTCACCGTGTCGTCGTCGGTCTCGGCCGACTGGCTCGCCACCATCCGCGGCCGCATCGGTTTCCTCGCTGCTCCGACCTGGCTGCTCTACGCCACCGGCGGTGCGGCGATCGCCGAGGTGACGGGCAATTTCAACTTCGTGGACACGTTCGCTGCGGCGACGGAGTCGGCCGCGTTCCGCGACACACGCCTCGGCTGGACCGCAGGTGTCGGCACCGAATATGCCTTCGGCGGCGGCTGGTCGCTCAAGGCGGAATATCTCTACGTCGACCTCGGACGCAGCACCGTGACCAGCACCAATCTGTTGGGCGGCGCGTTTCCGACCAACGTCTTCACCCACTCGGTCGATCTCAAATCGAACATCGTGCGCGTCGGCGTGAACTATAAGTTCGGCGGACCCGTCGTTGCCAGGTACTGAGCATTCCCGTTCCGACCTGGCGTGGAAAGCCCCGGCTTAGCCGGCGCTTTCTGTTTTTCGCTAGGCGGATTCAGTGCGATGCCGCCAGATGCGCCAATGCTGGCAGGATCCTGTAGCGCGCGATCTCGTGCGGATATTCGCCCCGATTGGCGAGCAGGACGATCCCGATCCGCTGCGCCGGCACCAGGCCGATATAGCCAGAGGCGTTGTTGAGCCCACCCGGCTTGTCGACGACGGTGACGCCCGGCAGACGCACCGTCTCCCAGGCCATTCCCTGCCCAAACTTGTCGTCGACGCGGAAGATCTCGTGCTGAGTCATCCGCAGGGCCTCGCGCAAGTGAGGCTCGGTCGACTGCCCATCGACGCAGGCCGCAACGAATGCGGCGAGATCCCGCGGCGAAGAAAACATCTGGCCGGTGCCGGGGAAATCAAAATAACTCTGCTGGTTGCCGATGGGGCCGATTGCCATGCCCTGATCCGAGTAGCCCTGGACCGCGAGCTGCATCCAGGCGTCGTGCATGACGGCACGGCTGTCCTCGCCGCGTTCGGGCACGGAGGTCGCATTCATGCCGATCGGCTTGAGGATGTGTTGTTCAAACAGGGTTGCGATCGGAGCGCCGTAACAGCGCTCGAGCACGAGTTGAAGCAGCACGTAGCCGGCGTGGCTGTAGACGCGCTGCTTGCCGGGCACTTCGCCGGCTTGCGGTCTCCAGCTGTTGAACATGTCGATGAGCTGCGCGCGGGAAAACGCGTCGCTCGGCCACGGCGGATGATCGGTCGGCAGCAGCATGCCTGAGGTGTGCGTGACGAGTTCGCCGACAGTGATGCGGCGAACATAGTCGCCGGTGAGCTCCGGGAGATATTTCGCCAGACGATCGTCGAGCCGCAGTTCGCCGCGGAGGGTGCCGAGCGCAACCAGCGTCGCCTCAAACGGCTTGCGTAGGGAACCGAGGTTGAACAGCGTGTCCGGCGTGACCGGCCTTCGCGTGGCGCTGTCGGCAAAGCCGTAATTGAAGTACTCGACATGGCTGCCGGCATAAAGTGCAGCGGCGAGACCGCCCGGCTGGTCCGGCGTCGCGGTCGGCGTCAGTTCGTTCGCAACGATGTCGCGCATCTGCGCGATCATGTCGGAATCCGCGGCGGCCCCGCGCGGCCATGCAAGCGCAACGGGAACGAGCGCGGCCCGGGCGAGCGCCCGTCGGGTGAGATACGATGAGGTGACAACAGACGACACGGCTCTGGCGCAAGATTCGATGCGCCCCCAGTCTCTTGTAGTGGGAAGGGCCGATCCTCCCTATTCACGATTGCGCGTGGTGGGTTCCGCGCGAATGGTCCGTTAGCCCGGATGGAGCGAAGCGCAACCCGGAAAGTGCCGCAGCCGAGCGAGCGGCCCCGATTACGCTTCCCTTCATCCAGGCTACCAGTCGGCAAAATTAACTTAGCTAATTGGCTTACAATTGTTGACGCGAGATCATGGCAGCCCTATAGTTAGCCCCATGGCTAACCAACTATCCCGGCTCGATCAGGTTTTCGCGGCCCTTGCCGATCCCACCCGGCGGGCGATCGTGATGCGGCTCTGCGCCGGCGAGGCGTCGGTCGGCGAACTCGCCGATCCCTTCGCGATGGCGCTGCCGAGCTTCATGAAGCACATCCATGTGCTGGAGACGAGCGGTCTCGTCCTGTCGGAGAAATCCGGCCGCGTGCGCACCTGCCGCCTCAGTCCTGACGCGCTCCTCACTGCGGAGGACTGGTTCCAGCACCAGCGTGCGATCTGGGAGGCGCGGCTCGATCGCTTCGAAACCTATGTGATGAAGCTGAAGAAAGAGCGGGCGGCTGCCAAACGGGCGACCAAGTCAAGTAACAAGCCGATCGACAAGACAACCGGCAAGACAACCAGACGGAAAGGTTCCTGACGATGACGAATTCTGCCAATCCCGCGCTGTCGCAATGGTCGCTCGACCGTGAGATCGTGATGTCGCGCGTGATCGACGCGCCGCGCGATCTGGTGTTCGAAGCGTGGTCCGACCCGAAGCATCTGCCGCAATGGTTCGGCCCGAAGGGCTTCAAGGTTGAGACCTTCGAGATCGACGTGCGGGTCGGCGGCGTCTGGCGCTTCAACATGATCGGCCCGGACGGCACGGTCTACCCGAACCGCATGCGCTTTCGCCGCATCGAACGGCCGTCGCTGATGGAGATGGATCACGGTACCGACCAGGACGAGGATCCCGGAATGTTCCGTTTCACCGTCACCTTCGCCGAGCAGAGCAACGGCAAGACGGTTCTGATGATGCGGCAGCTGGCGTCGAGCGCGGCGCAGCGCGACGGCATGATCAACTTCGGTGCCGTCGAATACGGCTACCAGACACTCGACAAGCTCGCGGCCTATGTGAGTGGGATGAAGAGGTAGGGCGAGCAGCCACTTCCTCTCTCATGCGGAGGAGGCCGCGGAGCGGCCGCCTCGAAGCACGAGGACCATTGGTGAAGCCTTCATTCTTCAAGGCGCGCGCCCCTCGGGATGAGGGGCGCTTCATTCCTTCGCGTCGTCCGTGACGATGTCGCCGAGTTTCTGCCAGCGCTGGCCGTCGAACTGCACCATCTGGAACTGCTTGTTGACGCGATAGTCCGTCGGCGTCGTCGTCACCGAGATCCCCGGCAGCGTCAGGTCGAGTGCGATGTTGTTCAGGCTGGCGGCCTGGCGCATCACGTTCTCGCGCGTGAGATCGTCGCCGCATTGCTTCAGCACCTGCACCAGCAGCTGCGCGGTGATATAGCCGTAGACGTTCAGGTTCGAATCCTTGTCGCCCTCCGGGTAGTACTTGGCCATGAAGGCGAGATATCGCTTCATGCCGGGATCGTCCTTCCATTCGGGATCGGCTGAATCCTTGACATAACCGACGCTGACGACGCCCTTGGCGTTGTCGAGTCCGGCAGGTTTCAGCACCGCGCTGACCGAGGAGGCGTTGATGTCGATGATGTGCAGCGGCTTCCAGCCGATCTCGGCCACCTTCTTGATCGCCTGCGCGGCCTGTTTCGGCGTGGTGGCGCTGAACAGCACGTCGGCACCGGCATCCTTCAACCGCAGGATCTGCGAGTCGATGGTCGGCTCGGTGATCTCGTAGGACGTCTCGGCGACGATCATCTTCGCTTTGTCACCGAGACCTGCCTTGAAGCCGGCGAGGTAATCCTTGCCGAGATCGTCGTTCTGATAGAGCACGCCGATCCTGGCGTTCGGATGGTTCTTCAGAAGATATTGCGCGTAGATCCGGCCCTCGACGAGGTAGGACGGATTGAAGCCCATGGTCCAGGGGAAGTTCTTCGGATCGGTGAAACGCGCCGCGCCCGTTGCCGCGAAGAGCTGCGGGACCTTCTTGGCGTTGAGATATTTTTGCACGGCGACATTGGGCGCCGTGCCAATGATCTGGAAGGTCAGCAGCACCTCGTCGCTTTCGACAAGCTTGCGGGTCTGCTCAACCGTCTTCGGAGGCGAATAGGCATCGTCATACTGGATCAGATTGACCTTGCGGCCGTTGACGCCGCCCTGGTCGTTGATCATCTTCATGTAGGCGGCCTGGGTCTTGCCGATGACGGCATAGGCCGAGGCCGGCCCGCTGAGCGGGACGGTCTGGCCGACCTTGATCTCGGTGTCGGATGCGCCGGGATCGTATTTCTTCTGGGCCTGTGCCGCCGGGATCGATAGCGCGAGAACGATCGCGACTGCCGGGACACGGTTGAGAAGTACGTTTTTCATTTCCATTCCCTGTTCGTGACCGTCACTCGCCCTTGAGACCGGCCTCGCGGATCAGCCCGGTCCACTTTTTTGTTTCGTTGTCGATGAACTGACCGAACTCGGCCGCGGTGCCGGCGCGCACTTCGAGGCCCTGGGCGGTCAGCTTGTCCATGACCACCGGCTCGGCCAGCGCGCGCAAGACTTCGGCCTGCAGCTTGTCGACGATGGCCCGCGGCGTCGTCGAAGGCGCCATGAAACCGTACCAGCCGGCCGCGGCCACGTTGGGAAAACCCTGCTCGCGCAGGGTCGGCGCTTGCGGATAGAGCGCGCTGCGTTCGGCCGAGGCGACGCCGAGCACGATGAACTTGCCGCTCTGGATGTAGGGCAGTGCGGTCGGCAGCGCCGTCAGCGTGGCATCGACGCGGCCGGCGAGCAGTTCGGTGTAGGACGCGGCATCGCCACGGAAGGGAATGTTGAGACCCTTGACGCCGGCATCCTTGAACAGGAGTTCGCCGGCAAGATGCGGCTGCGAGCCGGCGCCGGGCGAGGCGAAGGTCAGGCCATCCGGCTTCGATTTGCCGTAGGCGATCAATTCGGGAAGCGTCTTGAACGGCGCATCCGCGCTGATGATCAGGAACAGCGGCGCGATCACAGCCATCGCGACGGGCTGCAGATCCTTGCGCTCATAGGTCAGCTTGCCGAACAGCGCTTCGGCGGTCGCGTAGGGCGCCGCGACATAGAGGAGGGTATAGCCGTCGCCCGGCGCATGCGCGACCGTGTCGTTGGCGATGCGGGTGCCGGCGCCCGGCTTGTTCTCTACGATGAACTGCTGGTGCAGGTTGCGGCCGAACTCTTCGGCCAGCAGCCGCAGCGAGATGTCGTTGGAGCCGCCGGGCCCGTAAGGCGAGATCAGCCGCACCATACGCGACGGCCAGGCGTCCTCAGCGCGTGCGGCGAATGGAAGTCCGGATATCGAAAGAGCGAGGGTGCCCAAAAATGTTCGCCGTGTGATGGTCATGGTGGCCTCCCGATGGCGGAGCGCCGATTGTCTTGTTCATCGCCTGGCGCTCTTCTTGTTCTGCTTTTGTGTTTCGGTCGCCGGTGCCGCCCCAATCATGGTGCGGATGCTGTCGGCAAGAGCGGCAATGCGCGGGCCGATCTCGCCCTCCAGCTGGCCGGGCTGGAGCCGGAATGCGGGGATGCCGCAATTGATCGAAAAGGCCTGCTTCGCCTCACGCGCATGAAACAGCGGCGCGGCGACGGCATGGATCGAGGCGATGTACTCGCCGAAGCAGGTGCAGAAGCCACGGCTGATGCATTGTGCGAGGCCGGCGCGGTATGTCTCGCGGAAGGCCGACCACAGCTCGGTGTCCTCGCTTGCAATGCGCTCTTCGAGCAGCGCGGCATCGGCCTGCGGCAAGGTCGCCGCCGCGGCACGGCCCATCGCCGTCATCACCACGGAAATGGGCATGCCGATGTCGGGGACGTGCGGGCCGACGTCGCCGGAGCGCGCGGTCTCGACATAGATCATGGAGGTCGCATCGAGCAGGCCGATCGAGACCGTGCCGCGCACGCTTTGCGCGAGCTCCTGCATCATGGGCCGCGCGACCTGGCGGAACTGCATGTCGGCGAGCAGCGGATGCGCCATGCGAAGGGCGCGCGCGCCGACGCGATATTTGGCGCGTTCGGAATCGTAGCGGAGGTAGCCGAGCTCGGCGAGCGTATGCGTCAGCCGCGCCACCGTTGGACGCGGAATCCCGGTCAGCGTCGACAGCTCCATGTTGCCGAGCTGCGTCGCTCCCGCCTTGAACGCTTCGAGCACCACGAGACCCTTTGCCAGCGTCGTCGCGAACGCGGCGTCGTCGATGCTGTCCGCCAGCACGGCGGCAGCGGACGAGGAGGCGCGGATCGGTTTGGACGCGGTTTTGGCCATCGAGGATTAAATGAACCCGGTCGGGGCGGTTGTCCAATAGATTCATAAAATAGTATTTTGTGTCCACTATCCGGACACGCCGGCGTTGCCCGTGCGGATAAAATGTGCGCGACGAGCTCCGCCGCACACAGATTCTAGTCGTGATTCCGTGGGTTGGTGTGACAGGATTATTACGACTGAATGTCATATCGATTACAGCGGAGCGATTCATGTTGCAGTGGCAGGCGCGGACAAATCCCCTCGCGTGGTGGTGGGGGTCCCTGACGCTGGTCAGTGCTGCCAACATTCTCGCCTGGTTCATGCTGTACCGCGCGTTCGATCCCACGTCCGCCGGCCGCATCAGTGGCGGCTCCGACATCGGAGTGATGTTCCTGCTCTGCGCCGGCTATGTCTTCGGCTGCGCCTTCCGCTCGTTCCTGCCGCGCGCCGACGTGCAGCGAATCTGTCTGTTCGACACCTGGCTCTCCAGCGTCTTCGTCGGCCGCACGGTCGCGACCGTGGCCGAACTGTGCTTCGCGGCGCAATGGGCGGTCATCCTGCATCAACTCGGGACCATGACGGGCGCCGAGACGGTTGTGAACATCGCGTGGGTGATCGTGCCCATCATCATCATCGCGGAGTGCTTCTCCTGGTATGCGGTGGTGACGACAAACTTCCTTTTCAACGCGATCGAGAACTCGCTGTGGGCGGTGACATTCTTCCTCGCGGGCATCGCGCTGTGCCGGCTGATGCCGGAATTCCAGGGGCCGGTGCGCTGGGCGCTGATTGCCGGCATCGTCGGCATCGCCTGCTTTCTGGCCTTCCTCGTCACCGTCGACGTGCCGATGTATCTCAGCCGCTGGCGGGCAGGGTATGAAGAGGGCAACCGGTTGCTCGGCTTCCTCGAAGGCCTGCATGACGTCTCGACGCGCTGGGTCGTGACCCACGACATCGCGCACTGGAAGGGCGAGCTGACCTGGATGTTCCTGTATTTCACCGCCGCCGTGTGGTCGAGCCTTGCGCTTTGTGCGCTCTACGCGATGGAAGGCTATCTCACGCGCTATCTGGCTTGAGCAATCAGGCCTCGCCGAGATCGACCTCCGTCAAGATGCCCTGGCGCAGCGCCAGCCGGACCAGCTCGATGTCGGATCCGACGCCGAGCTTGTCCTTGATCAGGGAATGCAGGTTCGCCACCGTCTTCGGGCTGACATGGAGCGTCTCGGCGATCTCCTCTGTCGTATTCTCGGCGAGCAGCAGCCGCAGCACTTCGAATTCGCGCGGCGTGAGGACGTCGGCGGCAGAGCTTTCCCCGGCCAGCCGGCTCAGCGCGAGCTCATGGTCGATGTCGGGGCTGATTGCGATCCTGCCGGCGAGCACGTCCATCACGGCGCGCACCAGCGTCTCCGGCGGACTGGTCTTGGTGACGTAGCCCCTGGCGCCGGCGCGGATCGCCTGCACGGCAAAGCCGGCATTCTCGTGCATGGTGAACACGAGGATCCTCGCGCCCTTGTCCCACTGCCTGATGCGCCTGACCGCCTCGATGCCGCCGATGCCGGGCATGCTCAGATCCATGATGACGAGGTCGGGCGCCTCCGATTTGTAGAGACGATAGGCCTCGGCGCCGTCGGCGGCTTCGGCGATGACGCGAAGTCCCGGCTGCTTCTGGAGCACGGAGCGATAGCCCTCGCGGACGACGGAATGGTCGTCGACCAGCAGAATGGTCGCGCCGGCCGCGCTCATGCGGCGTGCTCCAGCGGCGGCCGATCGGCGGCTGCGAGCGGAATGACGACGCGCAGTGCGGAGCCGCCGTTCGGCTTGGCCTCGAAGCTCAATTGGCCGCGCAAGGCCGCGACGCGCTCGCGCATGCCGAGCAGGCCCATTCCGGATTTCGCGACGGGATCGGTCGCGCGTCCGTCATCGTCGATCGCAAGCGCGATCTCGCTCGCCCCCATCGTCAATTCCAGGCTGACCCGCGTGGCGACGGCATGCTTGGCGGCATTGGTGAGCGCCTCCTGCACGATCCGGTAGAGGCTGGCGCTGATCGTGGCCGGCAGGGTCTCGAATGCGCCGTCGAACCGGATCGAGAAGCGCGTCTCGCCGCGGCTGCGCCCGTTCCAGCCCGCGACCAGGCCTTCGAGGCTGGCGACGAGCCCGAGCTCCTCGACATCCGGCGGCCGCAGCCGGAACAGTGTGCCGCGCAACGTCTCCATCATGCCGGTTGCGGTCCGCGCGATGCCGTCGCATTCGCCAAGCAAGGAAGGGCAGTCCTGCGCGGCGGTCTGGCGGGCGGAGGAGGCGAGCGCCCGGATGGCGGCGAGCGACTGGCCGAACTCGTCATGCAGCTCGCGCGCGAGATGGCGGCGCTCCTCGTCCTGGAGCGCGATCAGCTTCCGCGTCAGCTCGCTGCGTTCGGCAAGTGCGGTCTCGAGGCTTTCGGCGAGATGGTTGAAGCCGTCGCGGATCGCGGAGAGCTCGGCAAGGTCGAACGGCGGCAGCCGCGTGGTGAGGTCGTTGGCGGCAATCCGCTCCAGGCCGGTGCGGATCATGCGGGTGGGGCGCAGCGCGCGTGCCAGCGCGGCGTAGACCAGGGCGCAGAGCAGCGGCAGCGCGATCGCCAGCGCCAGCATCAGGCGGCCGGCCTCGTGCCAGGCCTCCGCCGTCTGCACGGCCGGCTCGACCGAGACCACGGCGTCGCCAAGCTTCGCTCCGCGCACGATCACAGGCCGTGCCGCTTCGCGGCCGGGGTCGAACAGGCTGCGATAGAAGGCCGTGAAGGCTTGCGGCGGTGGGTTTGCCGGGGCGGGCGCGCCGCTGCAGAAGCGCTGGAGGATGTCGCCGCTCGTGCCGCGGAATGCCAGGCACAGGCCGGGCGTCATCACATAGGCCGAAACGGGGTCGAGGTTGGGAAAGTCCGAGCGCGGGCTGGCGACCCACTGGATCTTGCCCTGCTGTAGCTCCAGCGTCTTGGCGACGATGGCGGCGATGTCGTCGAGGCGCGCATGCGCCGCGCGGTCGGCCGTAATCAGGAAATAGGCGGAGATAACGGCGAAGCAGGCGGCCGATATCGCGGCCACGCGCAACGTCAGACGGACTTTGAGATCGAACCTCGGGCGGTTCCACATCGGCGGGCACCTGGTGCGAACGGGTTGTCGCGCCCGCATTAAACGGCAGAACGCACCTAGCGCAAAGCCGTCAGGCGTGAGTGCGGTGCACCGTCGTGAAATTTTCCCGGTCATCGCCGGGACCGGCGCTGCTGCGAGCCCTGATTACGCCGTCCAGATTGTGCGCCGCTCCGTCATACGAGGCACATTTATGCACCTGCGCCGGTTGATCCTCTCAGTCTGTCTCCTTGTCGTCCTTCCGGCTTATGCGCTCGGTGCCGAGACTGCCGTCGGCGTCGCCATGGACGATTTCAGTTATACCGATACGTCAGCGGAGCCTGCCAACCAGACCGCCGCCCACGAGCGACGGCTGGCGGCCTTCATGGCTGCGCTCCGGCAAGATATCGGCGGAGACCGGCGCTACCGGCTGGTGCCCTCGGCCCAGGACGGCGCGGCGTTCAAGGTGATCGGCGGCATCCAGAAGACGAGCACACTGGTGCAATGGGCCAAGGTCGCCGTGATCGACGTTGGCGCCAGGAAGGTCGTGATGGACAAGCTCTACACCTTCCGCGGCGACAATGATGAATCATGGGAGCGTGCCGAGATCTTCGTGTCCCGCGAGATCATGGCCGCGCTCGGCGCACCCGCGCCGATCGCGCTGGCGGTGTTCGAATTCGAGCTCGAGGACAACACCGCGGCGCCGGCCGCCGGTCTCGCGGCCGCAGATGCATTCTATCTGGCCGAAGTGACCGGCAGTGTGCGCGATGCCCTTGGCCAATCCGGCCGCTACCGCCTCGTCGATGTCGGCAGCGCGAACGAGGAGGCGGTAAAGGCACGCGCTTTACGCGACTGCGGCGGCTGCGAAGCGGCGATGGCGCAAGGGCTCGGTGCGGATCAGTCTCTGATCGGGGTGGTGCGGCGGGTCAGCCGCACCGAATACACGCTCGGCTTCCAGGTGCGCGATGCCAGGACCGGCGCGGTGCTGGCACGCGGCGACAGCGGCCTGCGCCTGGGCGCGGACTATTCCTGGAAACGGGGCGCCGT
Source organism: Bradyrhizobium sp. WU425 (assembly GCF_021052305.1). Classification (NCBI taxonomy): domain Bacteria; kingdom Pseudomonadati; phylum Pseudomonadota; class Alphaproteobacteria; order Hyphomicrobiales; family Nitrobacteraceae; genus Bradyrhizobium; species Bradyrhizobium sp. WU425. Next base: position 3,722,236 of record NZ_CP088089.1, read on the forward strand.
GCGGCTGGTCAGCGACCGGCTGATCGAGAACCAATAGCAGCGCTCATCGATCAGAACGTCAATTGCACCTTCATCGACTGCGAGCGGTCGCTGGCGAGCTCGAACGCTGCGACCGCGTTCTCGAACGGCATGGTCGCCGTGATCAGCGGCTTGACGTCGATTAGGCCTTCGCCCATCAGCCGCACCGCCAGCTCGAATTCGGGATCGAAGCGGAAGGTGCCGCGGAGCTGCAATTCCTTGGCGACGATGGAGTTGATCGGCAGCGTCATTTCGCCGCCCAGGCCGAGCTGCACCAACGTGGCCCTGGGCCTGAGCACGTCGAGCGCGGTGCGGAGTGCGGCCTGGTTGCCCGAGGCTTCGAACAGCGTGTCGAACACACCCTTGCCGGTGCGCCACGGATCGAGCGCCGTCGCGCCGGCCGCGACATTGATGGCGTAAGTGGCGCCGAGCTTTTTGGCGACCGCAAGCGGCGCCTCCGCGACATCGGTGACCACGATCTCGGCCGCGCCGCCGAAGCGCGAGACCAAAATCATCAGCGCGCCGATCGGGCCGCAGCCGGTGATCAGCACGCGCTTGCCGAGCAGGGGCCCGGCCTGCTTGCCGGCATGCAGGCACACCGCGAGCGGCTCGGCGACCGCGGCTTCCGCCAGCGATAGCTTGTCGGCGATCGGAACGGCCTGCGCCGCATCGACCGTGATGAATTCGCGAAAGCCGCCCTGCACATGGGGAAAGCGCATCGCGCTGCCGAGGAAGCGCATGTCGAGGCACTGGTTGCGCATGCCTTCCTGGCAATGCAGGCACCGGCCGCACGGCTTGCTCGGATTGACCGCGACCCGAGTGCCCGGCTTCACGGTCGTGACGCCGTCACCGATGGCTGCGACCACGCCGGCGATCTCGTGCCCCAGCGCCATCGGTTGCTGGATGCGCACGACACCGAAGCCGCCGTGATGATAGTAGTGCAGATCGGAGCCGCAGATGCCGCCGTTCGCGATCTTGACGCGGACTTCGCCCGGACCGGGCGCTGCATCGGGGTAGCTATCGATCCGCAGATCTTTCGGTGCGTGAATGACGACGGCGCGCATGGTTAGCTCCCTCAGCGTTTCGCGGCTCACATCGCAGCGATCATGCCGCCATCGACATAGATGATCTGGCCGTTGACATAGGTCGAGGCATCCGAGGCCAGGAAGATCGCAGCGCCCACCAGCTCGTCCGGTCGGCCCCAGCGCTTGGAGGGAACGCGGCCCATCAGCCAGTTGTTGAAGTCGGTGTTGTTGACCAGCGCCTCGTTCATGTCGGTCAGCATATAGCCGGGGCCGATCGCGTTGGCCTGGATGCCGTGCTGGGCCCATTCCACCGCCATCGAGCGAGTCAGGTTCTTGATGCCGCCCTTGGCAGCGGTGTAGGGCGCAATCGTGGGACGCGCGAGCTCGCTGCCGAGCGAGCCGATATTGATGATTTTGCCGTACTTGCGCGGGATCATGCGCTTGGCCGCCTCGCGGCCGATCACGAAGGCGCTGGTGAGGTTGGTCTCGATCACCTTGCGCCACTCGTCGGTGGTGAACTCCACCAGCGGCTTGCGGTGCTGGATGCCGGCATTGTTGACGAGGATGTCGACCGCGATGCCCCTCTTGTCGAAGTCGTTGAAGGCGGCGACGATCGCAGGCTCGTCGGTGACGTTGAAAGCGGCGCCTTCGGCCTGGTGGCCGGCGGCGCGAAACTCGGCGACGGCCTGCTCGACACGCTTGGGATCGACGCCGTTGACGATGATCCTGGCGCAGGCCTTGGCCATGCCCTCGGCAATGGCGCGGCCGAGACCGCGGGAGGAGCCGGTCACGAGCGCGGTGCGGCCGGAAAGGTCGAAGAGGGCGGTGCTCATCTCAAGAATCCTCAGACGTTGGAACGGCGCACGGTCAGATCGGAGCGGTCGAAGACGGCAGGCAGAAGGTCGACGCCGAGGCCGGGGCCTTCCATTGGATAGACAAAACCATCCTTGATCGTGGGCATGGTGGTCACGAGCTCATTGTACCAGCCCTTGTAGAAGGCGCGCACCGATTCCTGGATCAGCGTATTGGGCTGGCTGAACGACATGTGGATGGCGGCGATGAAGCCGATCGGGCCGATGCAGTCGTGCGGTGCGAAGGGCCGGTGATAGGTCTCGGCCATCGCCGCGATCTTGCGGCCCTCGGTGAGGCCGCCGGTCCAGCACAGATCCGCCATCACCACATGCATAGCGTCGCGGTCGAGCATGTCCTTGTAGGGGAAGCGCGACCCCAGCGTCTCGCTGGCGCAGACCCAGACGTCGGTGCAGCGGGCATATTCGGCCAGCGCCTGCGGCGAGTTCATACGGATCGGGTCTTCGTACCAGGTCGGCTTGTAGGGCTCGAGCGCGCGCGCGATCTGTTTTGCGGTTGGCAGGTTCCACAGCGAGTGAAGCTCGACCATGATCTCCATCTTGTCGCCGACCGCCCTTCGGATCTTCTCGAACGGCTCGATCGCCTGCTTCATCTGCGCGGCGGAGATGTAGAGACCCTTGTTCCCCTGCGCCGCCGGATCGAACGGCCAGATCTTCATCGCGGAGATGCCGCTCTCCAGCAGGTTTTCGGCAAGCGCGTCGGCGCGGTGCATGAAGCCGTCGAGGTCTTCGTAGGGACTTTTGGCAGCGCCAAGATTCCAGTTCGCGACCGGGCTGATATTGGTGGAGCGGACATATTGGGTGCCGGCGCAGGTGTTGTAGATGCGCTGCTTGTCGCGGCAGAGGCCGCCGAGCATCTGGTGGACCGGCTGATTGCAGACTTTGCCGAACAGGTCCCACAGCGCAATGTCGATTGCCGAAGCCGCGCGATATTCGACGCCGGTGGACGACTGCGCCATCGGCAGGTTCAGCATGTCGCGATGGATCGCCTCGATGTGCAGCGGATTGCGGCCGAGCAGGCGGCCGGCAAAGGTGTCGTGGATCTGCGCCTCGACTGCGCCGGCGCCGTAAAAGGTTTCGCCGAGACCGATCATGCCCGTGTCGGTGTGGACGCGCACCCAGATGACGTTGGAGAATTCTTCGGTGCGCAGCGTCTCTATCGACGTGATTTTCACGGCAACTCCTCCCATCGCAGGCGCGCGCAGCGCCGTCTTGTTGTCATTGCGCACCGCAACATGGTGCGGGCAGGCGTCAAGTCTTACGCCCGCTTGTAATATATCACAACATGTTTTAGGGATATCACCAACAAGGCGCCATCCAGCAACGACGGCGCGGGCTGAGGGAGAGACGGCATGGCAACGCGCAAGCGCGCGCTCGAGGTGGTGAGGAACGACGACGGCGAGGGCAAGCCCTTCCGACGCAACCGTCTCAACTTCTTCGAGCTCGCCTACCAGAGGATCGAAGAGCTGCTCGTCCATTGCGAGCTCAAGCCGGGCCAGTTCATGACGATGCTGGAATTGCAGCACATCACCGGCTTCGGCCGTACGCCGGTTCATCACGCCGTCAATCGTCTCTCCGCCGATACGTTGATCATCATCCGACCGCGCCACGGTCTGCGCATTGCGCCGATCGATCTGGCACGCGAGCGCATGCTGCTGGCCTTGCGCCGCGACATGGAGCGCTTCGTGATCCGGCTTGCGGCCGATCGCGCCAGCCTCTCGCACCGCAATCAGGCGCTGCATATCGAGCGCCTTTTGCGCGAGCGCCGCGCCACTCTGACCCTCGACGAGTTCAACAGTATTGACCGCCGCATCGACGCGCTGGTGCTGGAGGCGGCAGGCGAGCCGTTTCTGGTGCACACGCTACGGCCGTTACACACGCTGTACCGGCGCATCGGCTACATCCACCACCGGTTCATGCCGGGACAGGCCGAACTGTCAGGCACGATCGATCGTCACCTCGCCATTCTCGCCGCGGTCGCCGGCCGCCGCGTCGAGGACGCGGTGAAGGCGAGCGATGCACTGATCGACTACATGGGCGAGATGTTCACCGGCATGGAGGTCGGGATCGACCCGCGCCTGCTCGATTGCAGCATCGAGCCGCTGCTTGGCACGTAAGAAAGTTTTGAAGAGAGGACCAAAGATGTCGACGATGGCGATGCCACAACCGACCGCGAGCGAAGCCGCGGTCCGCTACCTCATCACGAACTACAGTCCCAAGGGCAACAAGGTCGGCTGGCTGATGATGGCCTCGATCCTGGTCGAAGCCTGGGATCTCTATTCGATCGCCTTCGTGCTGATCTTCATCAAGGAGCAGTTCAATCCCGATCCGCTGATGCTGGGCCTGGCCGCGGCCGGTACGCAAGGCGGCGCCCTGATCGGTGCGCTGCTCGGCGGCTGGCTCTCCGACAAGATCGGCCGCCGCGTCATGTTCCTGGTGACGATGGTGCTGTTCATCGTGCTGGCGCTGGCGCAGGCCTTCGTGCCCAATGTGTTCTGGCTCGTCGTGATCCGCTTCTTGCTCGGCGTTCCGCTCGGTTCGGACATCTCGACCGGCTACACCTACATCATGGAATCCATGGCCAAGGGTGAGCGCGAAGTCATGGGCAACCGCTGGCAATTCATGTTCGCGGTCGGTGAGGTCCTGACGATCGGCGTCATCGTGATCTTCCTGCTGCTCGACATCAACCACGAAACGCTATGGCGGGTGACGCTCGGCCTCGGCGCGCTGCCGGCGCTGATCATCCTGATCATGCGGCACGACGTGCCGGAGACGGCGGTCTGGCTGGTGCAGAAGGGACGCTACCGCGAGGCCAAGCAGGTCGCGCGCGAGATGTTCAACGACGACCTCGCCATGCTGCCGGACCATGACGTGGAGGTGCCCAAGGTGTCCACCCGCGACTTCCTCGCCGACCTCAAGAAGGATCCGATCCGCTGGCGCGCCACGATCTACGGCTGGATCGCCTGCTTCGCGCAGGCCAGCGAGTTCTCGACCTTCGCGTTCTACCTGCCGGTGCTCTTCGTGATGGTCGGCGTGTCGAGCGTGCTCGGCATCAATCTGGTGACGATGGCGCTGTTCTCCTTCGCTGCCGTGTCGGGCTGGGTCGGTCCGCTGCTGACCCCGAAAATCGGCCACCGCGGCATCTCGATCGCGGGCTTCTCGATCGTGCTGGTCTCGCTGCTGGTCGCGGCCTTCGCGCTCTACACCGACAACAAGATCCTGCTGCCGTTCGCGGCTGCCGCGATGCTGTGGGGCCATTATTGGGATGCCTCCAACTGCATGACGATCCCGACCATGGTCGCCAAGCCGAAATATCGCGGCACCGCCAGCGGCTTCGCCTACATGTTCGTGAAGCTGCCGTCGTTCCTCGCGATCTTCCTGTTCCCGTCGTTGTTCGCGGCGATTGGGCAGGCGAATGCCACGCTGTTCGTCGCGATCTTCCCGCTGATCGGATTGCTTGCCGCAATCTTCATCCTGCCGGAAGTCTACGGCTACGAGAACGACTGATCTCGCAAGTTACCTGATCGCGGCCGCCAAGGCCGCGATCAGGGCCGGCGGCGTCACGAGCAGTCCGAGCTTGAGGAACGGCCAGGCGCCGACTTCGATCTTCTCCCGCCGCAGCGCCACCAGCCACAGGATGGTGGCGAGCGAACCGGTCACCGACAGATTGGGACCGAGATCGACGCCGATCAGGATGGCGCTCACGACCGGCGCGGGCAAGTGATCGCTGGCGGCGACCGAGCCGGCAACGAGACCGACGGGAAGATTATTGGCGATGTTGTCGGCGACCGCGGTGGCGATGCCGACGCTCCAGGCCGCCTTCGTCACGGATTGTCCGACAGCTTCATGCAGCAGCGCGCTGAGCTGCCCGATCACGCCGGTCTTGATCAGCGCTTCCACCATCACGAACAATCCGCCGACCAGCGGCAGCACGCTCCAGGAGACGCCGCGCAGCACGGGGAGCGGCGATTGCCGGTTGAGCAGCAGCACGATTGCGGCTGTCACCACGCCGCAAACGAAGGTCGGCAGGCCCAATTGCTTGTCCAACGCGGAGGCCGTGACCAGCACGACGCCGATCGCCACGATGCCGATGGCCGTCAGCTTGCCGCCGCGGCCGAGCTTGGGATGCGGCACTCTGCGCGCGATCGTCTCTTCCTTCAGGGCGCGGTGCTGGGTCAGGCGCAGCACGACATAAGTCAGCAGGATCGAGGCCGCCGAGGGCAGGGCGAACAGCCGCAGCCATTCGGTGAGCGCAGGCATGTGGGCGCCGAACACGACGAGATTGGAGGGGTTGGAGATCGGCAGCACGAAGCTCGCGGCATTGGCGATGAAGGCGCAGACGAAGAGATAAGGCAGCGGCTTGGCGCCGGCCGCACGCGTCGCGGCATAGACGGCGGGGGTCAGCACGATCGCGGTGGCGTCGTTCGAGAGCAGGACGGTGACGAGCGTGCCGACAATGTAGATCAGCAGGAACAGCCGCTGCGGCGAGCCGCCGGCATGTTCCACGGCGAGCGCTGCGAGATAGTCGAACAGGCCTTCGAGCCGCGCCAGCTCGGCGATCAGCATCATGCCGATCAGGAAAAGATAGACATCCACGCCTTTCTCGATGCCGGTGAGCGCATCCCGCCAGGGCAGCAGACCGAACAGCACGAGCGCACTGGCGCCGATGATGGCCCAGATCGCCTCCGGCAGGCGAAAGGGCCGGATGATGACGCCTGCGGTCGCGACGACGATGATGCTCCAGGCCCAGATGGCGTTAGACGGCACGTTCGATCCTTGAGATGTGTCGGTTCATTCGGCAGCGATAGCGGAAGCCGATGTCGATGTCTTCCCCCCGCGAGCGCGGACGGCTATCTGCGATTGCCGCGTCTCGGCCCGAGTTTCAGTCCACAATGTTGTTCAAAAGCCCGTTGGGTTGGAGCGGCGCGATAGCGCCGTCATTGCGAGGAGCACAGCGACGAAGCAATCCAGACTGTTTCCGCGGAAAGATTTTGGATTGTTTCGCTGCGCTCGCAACTACGGAGTTTGTGGCAGCTTCGTGCGACCATAACACTCATCGCGCCATCGACGGCTTTGCCGTGATTGCCTTGCGCAAGATGCGCGACAGGGCTTCGACCGAATACGGCTTCTGGATCAGCTCGAAACCGCGATCGGCGTTCTCGGCGAGAACGTTGCTGTAACCAGAGGTGAGCACGACGGGCAGGCCCGGATAGCGTTCGCGGATGATGCCGGCGAGCTCGACGCCGTTCATGCCGGGCATGATGACGTCGGAGAAAACGAGATCGACGGCGAACTCGTTCTCGCCGAGAATGGCGAGCGCCGCATTGGCGTTGGCGGCGCGGCGGACGACATAGCCGAGGTCTTCCAGCAGCTCGGTGGAGAACCGGCCGACCTCGTCGTCGTCTTCCACCACGAGCACGCGATAGCCGCGCCCGGTGGCCGCGGCCTCATAGGTCAGCGCCGCGGCTTCCTGATCTGTCGCGGGGCTGTGCGCCCGCGGCAGATAGATGGTGAAGGTCGCGCCTTCACCATGGGTGCTCGTCACGGCGATGTCGCCCTCGGACTGCTTTGCGAAGCCGAAGGCCTGGCTCAAGCCGAGGCCGGTGCCCTTGCCGACCTCCTTGGTGGTGAAGAACGGCTCGAAGATGGCTTCGATGTTTTCGGGCGCGATGCCGCTGCCAGTGTCGGCAACGGAGATCGCGACATAGTCGCCGCCGCGCGCCGGTTGCGTGCGGAGGTCGGGGATTCCCTGAACTTTCCGGACCGCAATGGTGAGACGGCCTTCGCCGTCCATGGCGTCGCGGGCGTTGATGGCGAGGTTGATCAGCGCGGTCTCGAATTGCGCGATATCGGCGACCGTGAAGCAGTCGCCATCGTGAACCTCCACCGCAATTTCGATGCGGCCACCGACCAGCGGCCGGACCAGCTGCGCGACCCCTTCAACCTGGCTGCCGACGTTGAAGATCTGCGGTTTCAGCGGCTGCCGGCGCGCAAACGCCAGCAGCTGGGCGGTCAGCTTGGAGGCGCGCTCGACGGTGTCCGAGATAGCATCGACATAGCGGCGACGGCGCTCCTCCGGCAGCTCGCGGCGGCGCAGGAAATCGGTGGCCGAGCGGATGATGGTGAGCAGATTGTTGAAGTCGTGCGCGACGCCGCCAGTGAGCTGGCCGATCGCCTCCATCTTCTGCGATTGCCGCAACGCTTCCTCGCCGCGGCGACGCTCGGTGATGTCCACAGCCTCAGGCACCGCGCCGGTGATGTTGCCGTGGCGGTCGAGCACCGGGCGCATGCCGAACTCGAAATCGCGCTCCCCGATGGGAAGGCGCAGGCGCATCTCCATCCGCACGGCTTCGCCCTTGAGCACGGTGTCGAAGGCCTCGCGCACTCGTGCGCCCATGCCCTCCGTCGTGCTGAACCAGGGCGTCTGCCACAACGGCTTTCCGATCACATCCGCAGGGCTCGCCTTGATGGCGTCGAGCACGGTCGTGTTGGCGTAAAGCAGCTCGCCACTGAGATTGACGAGGCCCTGATACTGGTTGCTGGTCTCCAGGATGGCGCGCAGCCGCGCCTCGTTGGATTCGAGTTCGGCGGTGCGCTGGACGATGCGTTCTTCCAGCGTCTCGTTGAGCTGCCGGAGCTCGATCTCGGCCTGTTTGGCCACCGTGATGTCATGGGCAACGCCGATGAAGCCGATATGCCTGCCGGTCGGGTCCCAGCGCGGCTGCGATTCCGAACGCAGCCAGCGCCATTCGCCGGCGGCGTTCTTGTAGCGGGCTTCCAGCACGAACGGTTTGAGTGATGCTTCGCCCTGAACGGATTGCTGTAGCACGTGGGGCAGGTCGTCCGGATGCAGCACCTTGCGCCAGTCGAAGGCAATGGCCTGGTCGTAGGGCAGGCCGACGAAATCGACATAGGCCTGGTTGGCGAAGGACCGTGTGCGGTCGAGTTTGGTGACCCAGATCGGCACCGGGGCGCTGTCGGCGATCAGCCGGAAGCGCTCTTCGCTCTCGCGCAGGGTCTCACGCACCAGCATCTGGTCGGTGACGTCGATATGGGCGCCGACGAGGCGAAGGGCGCGGCCGCCACCGTCCCGCTCGATCTTGGCGACGACGCGGATCCAGCGGGTCTCGCCGTCGCTGGGGCGGATGATGCGGTATTCTGCGGTATAGTCCTCACTGGTGCCGGACAGCGCTTCGATGAAGTGCTTCACCGTAGCGTCCCGGTCGCCGGGATGAATGCGATTGATCCAGTCCTCGTGCGACTCGTCGGCAGCTTCCGGCGGCAGGCCGTGAAGCATCAGATATTCCGGCGAACGGCGGTTCTTGAAGCCTTCGCGGAAATCGACTTCGAGACCGCCGACCTTGCCGATGCGCTGGATGCGCGCAAGTTCGGCTTCGCGCTCCTGGAGCGCGCGATAGGCGTTGTCGCGCTCGCGCGCAACATCTTCCAGGTGCTGGCGCAGCTTTTCGGCGGCGATGGTCTCGGGCAAAGGATCGTTCAAGGCGTTGGCCGTTGTGATGCGAGAGCGCACGTGGCGGACCGATATTCACACAGACGTAGCGCGATGGCCATTGCTCAGAGGGAATATGGAAAGAAAGGCGTCGCCGGATGCAGTATGGTGGGCATGAGCGAACGCCAAGTCTGGCTATTTGTTCCGAACATTGGAACGATGAGCCCGCCGCGCGCGTATCCGCGAGGCGCCACAACTGTCATTCCCAAAAGCTCCCTTTCCGAAGAGGCTAAATCTTGAAGCTTTTTGTCTGCCAGGCCTGCGGCAACGTCCTCTATTTCGAGAACCGCACCTGTGAACGCTGCGGCCATCGGGTCGCGTTCCTGCCGGAGAAGGAGACGATGTCGGCGATCGAGCCCGACGGAGAGGTCTGGGCCACGCTCGCCGACAAGGGCAGCGGACGCATGCCGTGCCGTAATGCCGAATATGATTCCTGCAACTGGCTGACGGATGCAGGTGATACCACCGGCTATTGCCGCGCCTGCCGGCATAACGGCGTCGTGCCGGATCTGTCGGATCAGGCGCAACTCGCCGGCTGGCGCGAGCTGGAGATGGCGAAGCACCGGCTGTTCTATTCCCTGATCCGCTGGAAGCTGCCGCTCCAGACCCGGCAGGACAATCCCGAACATGGCCTGATCTTCAATTTCCTCGCCGACGATCCGCAGAGCGGGCAGAAGGTCCTGACCGGCCACGACAACGGCCTGATCACGATCGCGCTGACCGAGGCCGACGACATCGAGCGCGAGCGGCGCAGGCTGGAGATGGGCGAGCCCTACCGGACGCTGCTCGGGCATTTCCGCCACGAGGTCGGGCACTATTTCTGGGACGTGCTGGTGCGCGACGGCGGCATGCTGGACGAATGCCGCGCCGTGTTCGGCGACGATTCCGCCGATTACGGTCAGGCCTTGCAGCGCCACTATGCCGAAGGCGCCCCGCCGGACTGGCAGCAGAACTACGTTTCTGCCTACGCGACCACGCATCCCTGGGAAGATTTCGCCGAGGACCTGGGCGCACTATCTTCACATCGTCGACACTCTGGAGATGGCTAGCGAGTTCGGCATGGAGGTGCGGCCCAAGGTGGACCGCGACGGGGAGTTGACGGCGCGCATCCGCTTCAACCCGTACGAAGCGAGGGACGTCGAGGCCATCGTCAACGCATGGCTGCCCTTCACCTTCGCCATGAACAGCGTCAACCGCGCCATGGGCATGCGCGATCTCTATCCGTTCATCCTCTCGCCGGTCGTTGTCGACAAGCTCGGCTTCATTCACGGCCTGGTCCGGAACGTGGGCAAGGCCGGGAAGCCGTAGGCCGTCCGGGGCCTGTCAGGCCCGTTTCGGTCTTGCTTCGGTCTTGCGCTGGTACGCCAGAGGGGCCGGATTTTGACCGTTGCCTCCAGCCTATTTTGATGTACCACGGGAGCCACACGGCCCCTCCCATAGGCTCCAACGGCCAGGGAAGGGTCCCGCCCAAGGTCGAGACTCAAGAAAAGCATGTTCAAACGCATTCTGATCGCCAATCGCGGCGAAATCGCCTGCCGGGTCATCAAGACCGCTCGCCGCATGGGAGTTCAGACGGTCGCGGTCTATTCCGAGGCCGACCGCGACGCTCTCCATGTCGAGATGGCCGACGAGGCCGTGCTGATCGGCCCGCCGGCTGCGGCCGAGAGTTATCTGGTGATCGAGAAGATCGTGGAGGCCTGCCGCAAGACCGGCGCCGAGGCCGTGCATCCCGGTTACGGCTTCCTGTCCGAGCGCGAGGCGTTTCCGCGCGCGCTGGAGGCGGCCGGCATCGTCTTCATCGGCCCCAACCCGGGCGCGATCGCGGCGATGGGCGACAAGATCGAATCCAAAAGGGCTGCCGCGAAGGCAAAAGTCTCGACCGTGCCCGGCTATCTCGGCGTCATCGAGGACGCTACGCACGCGGTCAAGATCGCTGACGAGATCGGCTATCCCGTGATGATCAAGGCCTCCGCCGGCGGCGGCGGCAAGGGCATGCGCATCGCGCATTCGACCTCCGAGGTCGCCGAAGGGTTCAACCTCGCCAAGGCGGAGGCCAAGGCCTCGTTCGGTGACGACCGGGTCTTCATCGAGAAGTTCATCGTCGATCCCCGCCATATCGAGATCCAGCTGCTCGGCGACAAGCACGGCAACGTGATCTATCTCGGCGAGCGCGAATGCTCGATCCAGCGCCGCAACCAGAAGGTCATCGAGGAAGCGCCGTCGCCGCTGCTCGACGAAGCCACCCGCCGTAAGATGGGCGAGCAGGCGGTCGCACTCGCCAAGGCGGTGAATTACGACTCCGCCGGCACCGTCGAATTCGTCGCGGGGCAGGACAAGAGCTTCTACTTCCTGGAGATGAACACGCGCCTCCAGGTCGAGCATCCTGTCACCGAGCTGGTCACCGGCGTCGACCTCGTCGAGCAGATGCTCCGCGTCGCCGCCGGCGAGAAGCTCGCCATTGCGCAGAAGGACGTCACGCTGACCGGCTGGGCAGTGGAGTCGCGCCTCTACGCGGAGGACCCGTTCCGCAACTTCCTGCCCTCGATCGGGCGCCTGGTGAAATACCGTCCGCCGGCGGAAGCGAGCCAGGACGGCATCACCGTGCGCAACGACACCGGCGTGCAGGAGGGCGGCGAGATCTCGATCCATTACGATCCGATGATCGCCAAGCTCGTCACCCACGCGCCGTCGCGCGCCGCCGCGATCGAGGCGCAGGCCACTGCGCTGGACTCGTTCTATGTGGACGGTATCCGCCACAACATCCCGTTCCTGTCGGCGCTGATGCATCATCCGCGCTGGCGCGAAGGCCGGCTCTCCACCGGCTTCATCGCCGAGGAATTCCCCAAGGGCTTTGCCGTGCGGGTGCCTGAAGGCGAGGTCGCACGGCGGCTCGCTGCGGTCGGCGCCGCCATCGATCACGTGCTCGGCGAGCGCAAGCGGCAGATCTCGGGGCAGATGGGCGGCCGCATCGTGCAGCGCGAGCGTCGCCGTGCGGTCTGGCTCGACCGCCAGGAGATCCTGCTGGAGATCGCGCGCGAGGGCGAGGCGGTCGCGGTGCGTTTCGTCAATGCTGACGGCAAGACCGGCAATGCGCATCTGTTGCAGTCGCCGTGGAAGCCGGGCGATCCTGTCTGGCAGGGCACCATCGACGGGCATGTCGTCGCGGTGCAGGTGCGCCCGATCGCGAACGGTATCCGCCTCGCGCATCAGGGCGTCGAGGTGCCGGTCTATGTCTGGACCGAAGCGGAAGCTGCCTCGGCGCGGCTGATGCCGGTGACCACGGCTGCCGACACCGGCAAGAAGCTGCTTTGTCCGATGCCCGGTCTCGTGGTCTCGATCGCGGTGACCGAAGGGCAGGAGGTCAAGGCCGGCGAGACGCTCGCGGTGGTCGAAGCCATGAAGATGCAGAACGTTCTGCGCGCCGAGCAGGACGGCACGGTGAAGAAGATCCACGCCAGCGCCGGCGCGACGCTCGCGGTGGATGCGCTGATTTTGGAGTTTGCGTAACGTCATTGCGAGGAGCCACCGGGTCCGCGCGAAGCGCGGCCCGATGACAGGCTCCGCGACGAAGCAATCCAGTCTGTCTCTGCGGATGCATTTCTGGATTGCTTCGCTTCGCTCGCAATGACGGAGTATGCTGCGGCGTCCGTGACCTAACCGAGACATCACCATGGCCTTTCGTTCCCGCCGCGAAAAACTGCGATCAATCCTGTCGGGCGGGACGTGCGTCCATCCCGGCTCGGTCTACGACGCTATCTCGATCCGCATCGCCGAGGATCTCGGTTTCCCGCTCGGCATGTTCGGCGGCTCGGTAGCTTCGCTCGCGGTGCTCGGCGACCCCGACATCACGCTGATCACGCTCACGGAACTTGCCGAGCAGATGCGGCGGATGTCGCGTGCTGCAGCGCTTCCGGTGTTGGTCGATGCCGATCACGGCTATGGCAACGCGCTCAACGTGCGTCGCACGGTGCAGGAGCTGGAAACGGCGGGCGCCGCCGGCCTCACCATCGAGGACACGCTGCTGCCGGCTGGCTTCGGCGAAGCGAAGACGCAGCTGATCTCGCTCGAGGAGGGCGTCGGCAAGATGAAGGCGGCACTCGACGGCCGCGGCGACCCCTCGCTCGTCATCATGGGCCGCACCGGTGCGGCCTCGATCACCTCGATCGAGGATGCGATCCGCCGCGCCAGAGCTTATGAGGCTACCGGCGTCGACGCGCTGTTCTTCACCGGCATCAAGTCGCGCGCCGAGCTCGAGGCCATCGTGTCTGCGACGCGCCTGCCGATCGTGCTCGGCGGCGCGCCGGAGGAGTTGAACGTGCTCGAATACCTCGCTGGCCAGCGCGTGCGCATCGCGCTTCAGGGCCACGCGCCGATCGCGGCCGCAACGCAGGCCGTCTACGAGACGCAGAAGGCGCTACGCGACGGCACTGCGCCGAAGAATCTCAAAGGTCTCCCATCGTCGGACTTGACCAGCCGCGTCACGCGGGAGGCCGACGTCAAGGCGCGGAGCGCCGATGTCCTCGGACTGAAACAATGAGCCGGGCGATCCTCCAGGTCATGATCCGCGGCCGCGTGCAGGGGGTAGGCTACCGGGCCTGGCTCGAGTATCAGGCGACGACGTGCGGTCTCGAAGGCTGGGTCCGCAACCGCCGTGACGGCAGCGTCGAAGCGCTGTTCGCGGGGCCGCCGAAGCACGTCGCGGACATGGTTGCGCTGTGCCGCCACGGCCCGCCGTCCTCGCGCGTCGACAGCGTCACCAGCGAGACGGCCGACGTCGATGAACTGAACTTGCGCCGAGCAGGCGAGGCGTTTTCGGTGTTGCCGACGGTGTAGCTAAAGAATCACCGCGGCAGCTTGGCGATCGCTTCGCTCAATTCGTGGATCTCGTAGGGCTTGCGCAGGATCGGGAAATCGCCGCGCACGCCTGCGGCGACTTCGCTGTAGCCGGTGGCGAGCAGAATCGGCAGGCCGGGGCGGATCTGGCGGAGGTGATGGGCGAGGCTGAGCCCGTCCATCTTGCCGGGCATGACGATATCCGAGAACACGAAGTCGACGCCGTTCTTCTCGATCTCGCTCAAGGCGGCTTCGGCGTCCGCGACCCGGCGCACCTGATAGCCGAGCTGCTCTAGAAGGCCGATGCTGACGGCGGCGACGTCCGGATTGTCCTCGACCAGCAGCACCGTGCCGCTGCCTTGGAACGCCGGTTCTCCCGCCGCCTCACGCGATGGCTCGTCTTCTCCGCGCGGCAGCAGGATGGTGAAGGTCGTGCCCTTGCCGAGCGCGCTCGCGACCCGGACCGTGCCGCCGGCCTGATGGGCGAAGCCGTGCACCTGGGAGAGACCGAGGCCAGTGCCTTTTCCGATCGCCTTGGTCGTGAAGAACGGCTCGAAGATCTTGTCGAGAACGTCGGAGGGAATGCCGAGGCCGGTATCGGTGACGTCGATCGCGATGAATTCGCCCACGAGGGGGTCCTCGTCGAGCACGAGATTGCGCGCTGCGATCGTCACCGTGCCTCCGTCGGGCATCGCGTCGCGGGCATTGATGACAAGGTTGAGCAGCGCGGTCTCGAGCTCGGAAACGTCGGTCCTGATCGGCCAGACGTCGTCGCTGACGTCGAAAGCCAGGCGCACGGAGCTGCCGACGCCGGCATCGAGTACCTCGCGGATCGCCGCGATGCGGTCGGCGAAGTCGATCGCCTGCGGATTGACGCTCTGCCGCCGCGCGAAGGTGAGGAGCTGGTTGGTTAGCGCGGCGCCGCGCCTGGTAGCGGTTTCGATGGCCGAGATCGCGCGCTGAAGCTTGGCTTCGTCGTCGGCCCCTCGTTTCAGCATGTGGAGGCTGCCGCTGATGATCATCAGGAGGTTGTTGAAATCGTGGGCGACCCCGCCGGTGAGCTGACCGAGCGCGTCGAATTTCTGGGATTCGGCGAGCTGCTTCTGCATCGCCTCGAGCTTGAGCTGGGTATTGCGCCGCTCGGTGATGTCGCGCGTGATCTTGGCGAAGCCGACCAGCTCGCCGGCCTCGTAGATCGGATCGATGACGACGCTGGCCCAGAAGAAGGTGCCGTCCTTGCGGACGCGCCAGCCTTCCTCCTCGTAGCGGCCCTTTTCCCGCGCGATGCCGAGCGCACGGGCGGGCTTGCCGTTGGCGCGGTCGGTCTCGGTGTAGAACCGGGAAAAGTGTTGGCCGAGGATCTCCCCGGGTGAATAGCCCTTGATGCGCTCGCCGCCAATGTTCCAGCTGGTGATTCTCCCGGTGGGATCCAGCATGTAGAGTGCGTAGTCCGCAACTCCTTCAACTAACAGGCGGAAACTGCGTTCGCTTTCGAACAAATCCCTCTGCTGACTAGACTTCTCGACCATTCCCGGACCCTGCCTCAACGGGGGCAAACGCAGTAGGTGGCGGATTGTTCCCGGAGGTTGGAACATTTTTAGGCAACATTGCGCGTCCGTATGCAGGACGCGAGCCAGCAGACGCTCGCCCGCATTCGAGCCGGAAAGCCGTGCGCGTCAGACCGCCGCCACGCTACGGAACGTCGCCGCCACCGCACGCAGCGCCGCCAGCTTTGCGGGATCGCTGACCTTCGAATGGAGCATCACCTTTGAGCTGCCGAGTTTCGGCAGCTTGTGGGCGGGGCCGACGTCGACCAGGCCTACCGGCGCGATCCGTCGCGCCAGCGGCGCGATTGCAAGTCCGGCGAGCGCGGCTGCAACCACGGCGGTGACGCCGCCGCCGACGAAGCGCTCACGCCATTTCAGGCCGGCCTTGTCGAGCGCGCGCACAGCGATGGCGCGGACGCCGCAGGCCGGGGCGAGCGTCGCGAGCGGCAAAGGCTGCCCCTTTAGCACGGTGAAGCGTCGTGACGCGAACCAGCCGAATTCGTCCTCGGCCAGCGTCTCTCCGCCGCGCCGGCTGCCTTCCTGGCGGACGATCACCGCATCCAGTCGGCCCGCATCATAGGCCTCCTGCATCTCGCGCGAGAAGCCGATGATGACGGCAAGCGTGAGGTTCGACGACATCGCATGCAGGCGTTCGAGCAGGGGTACCAGCTCCGGCCCCGCAGCATGGTCGGAGATGCCGAGCGAGAGCGACTGCGCGACCGAGGCCTCGCCCAATAGCGCGCGGTCATGCGCCGCGATCAGCGCGCGGGCGCGCTCCAGGAACGTCGCGCCGTCTGCCGTGAGCCGGACCGCGCGCGGCGAGCGCTCGACGAGACGTTTTCCCAGCAGCGTCTCCAGCCGTTGCAGCTTGAGGCTGACAGCCGCCTGGGTCGTGCCGAGCGCTTCGGCGGTCCGCGTGAAACTCTGGAGGTCGGCGACCAGCAGGAAGGCCTGGACGGTGGCGATGTCGAGCGTTGCTATCATTACGATTTCTTATCACTGGTATCAACAGAGATAAGATACCAAAATGTCGAGGGCGGGTCTAGCTTCTCACCAACGCCGCGCAACACCTGCGCGACATCCGAGGAGAACGACCATGCCGCTGATCACCGTGTCCTACACCACCCCGCGCCAGTCGCCGCCGCTGAAGGCCGACATCGCGAGCGCCGTATCCGAGCTCACCGCAAAAATCCTGCACAAGGACCCTGAGGTCACGGCCATTATCGTGAAGTCGGTGGAGGCGAGCGACTGGTTCGCTGGCGGCAAGTCGCTCGCAGAGCAAAAGCTCGCGAGCTACTGGATCGACATTCACGTCAGCGAAGGCACCAACACAAAGGACGAGAAGGCCGCCTATCTCGCCGCGATGTTCCAGCGCATGGCCGGGATCCTGGGCCCGCTGCATCACGAGACCTATCTGCATGTCGACGAGGTCAAGGGCGACGCCTATGGCTTTGGCGGCCTGACCCAGGAGCGGCGCTACATCGCCGGCAAGCTCGAGGTTTCGCCGGAGAAGGCGTGAGGAGGAGGCCGCGGGTGAATAACCGCACCCGCGGCCTGAACCGTTGCCAGGGATCGTCAGCTCGCTATGCGAAACTGAACTTCGTCCTTGTTCAGGAAACAGGTCTTGTCGAACAGCTTCAGGTCGAGCGGGTTCGGCAGCCTGACATCGTCCAGGTCAGGGCAGGGTTTGAGCGAGGAATCATAGGAACGGTCGATCTGCGAGATGAAGACGACGATCAATCCCTTGTCGTGCGCGAATGATTTCAACGCGCGCACCTGAACGGTGAGGTCGGGATTTTCCCGCCGCTGGTCCAGCAGCTGCAGATAGTCGATCACCACGACCGTGCCGCGCGGTGCTGCGGCCATCTGCTTGACGACGTAGTCGGCACTGATGGCGTCGGAGCAATCGACCTCGAAGAGTTTTTCGAACTCCGCCAGATCCACGCCGATCGCCCGAAAGCGATCCAGAACGTCTTTCTCGGTGTATTCGAGCGAGAAGAACGCGGCGCGGTGGCCCGACCGCATCGCCTCTACGGCAAGCCCGAGGCTCATCAGGGTCTTGCCCTGGCCGGGACGCGCGCCCACCAGCACCAGGTCACCCGGTTGGAATTGCGGGAAAAGCCGGTTGGCCGGCGTCGCTGTGGCCGCTTTCGCCGCGAGCAGGCTCCATGCGGAAAAGCCTTGCGTCGCAGCGACGCGGTCGAGCGCATCGTGCAGCGGGATGCCTACC
The DNA here is from genome assembly GCF_021052305.1 of Bradyrhizobium sp. WU425. Lineage (NCBI taxonomy): Bacteria > Pseudomonadati > Pseudomonadota > Alphaproteobacteria > Hyphomicrobiales > Nitrobacteraceae > Bradyrhizobium > Bradyrhizobium sp. WU425. Next base: position 3,740,268 of record NZ_CP088089.1, read on the forward strand.
TCGTGGGACAAGCGCTTCGCTTTTCGTTTCAGATGATAAATGGGTGCAGACAGTCTCATCGCAAAAACCTCCCATTGCAAGCTGAAGCGCAACCCCTCCTTATGCCTTGGCGCTCGAACAGTCGGTCCGATGATCAATTCGCCCGGCATGACATCTGCTTTCCCGGCGGAGGGGGGAGGCGTGGGCGACACCGGAATCGAGGGTAGCTGATTCCGGGTTTGCCGAGAATGAGGGAGACCGAAGTTAGGCCGCTGCTTCCGGCATCAGCGCCTGGGTCGGCCCGAACAGCTCCTCGAAGGCTTGCCGAAGCGCCACGTCGACATCGCTCATCGTCAGGAGCTGGCCGAGATCGACCAGCGAGGTGACGCCGTAGCGGGGATCGGCGACGCCGCAGGGCACGATGCCGGCGAAATGTGACAGCTCCGGCTCGACATTGATGGCAATGCCGTGAAACGAGACCCAGCGCTTCAGCCGGACGCCGATCGCGGCGATTTTGTCCTCGTGCTCGGGTCCCTTGTCGGGCCGCTTGACCCAGACGCCGACCCGGTCCTCGCGCCGCTCGCCACGGATGTTGAAGGCGGCGAGCGTCCGCAGAATCAGCTCCTCCAGGCTCGCGACATAGGCTCGGACATCCGGCCGGCGGCGCTTCAGGTCAAGCATGACATAGGCCACGCGCTGGCCGGGCCCGTGATAGGTGAGCTGGCCGCCGCGCCCGGTGGCAAAGGTCGGGAATCGGGCATCGAGCAGGTCGGTGGTCTTGCCCGAGGTGCCGGACGTGTAGAGCGGGGGGTGCTCCAGCAGCCAGACCAGCTCCGGGGCTGCACCGGCCGCGATCGCCGCGACGCGCGCCTCCATTTCGGCGACCGCCTCCGGATAGGGCACCGGCGCGTCCGAAATCCGCCATTCCACCGGCTCGCCGGTGGAAGCGGAAAACGGCGTCAAATCGAGCTCTTGGCGGGGGTGTTGGGGCGAATTAACCATTGGCTAACCATAACCGGGTGATGATCCCAGGAGCAAATACCAGTCCCTAGTCCTAGTCCCAAGTTGCGGTGGTGCTGAAGTGCCTACTCTCGACAAAGTCACCGTGGACCTCATGGTCGTCCTCGGGACGACGACCATGCCGATCCATCAGGTATTACGTCTTTCCCGCGGCGCCATCATCGAGCTGGACGCAACCGAGGCCGACGAGGTCAAGGTTCTGGCCAATAATTTGCCGGTCGCCTCCGGGGTCGTGCTGGTCGACCGCAACCGCATCGCGGTCGAGGTCAAGCAGATGCTGCCACGTGTCCCGGGCACACGGTAAAGGCGCGGGCAGGCGTCGCGGCCCGGGCACGCGTCGCGGCCTGGGCACGCAGTTGCGGCCGGGCAGGCGGAAAAGGCCGATCCCGGCGCAAGGAGCCGGAACTTTCCTGCCAAGCTTGTGGAATTCAGGGCCTTTGGAGGCTTGTACCCCTCTGACGGATTTGTTAGATCGGCGCCGTTGATCCGGTTGGCCTTCAAGCCTCAAGCCGGCATCCCCAAAGCGCTCGTGGCGGAATTGGTAGACGCGCTGCCTTGAGGTGGCAGTGAGTAAAATCGTGGGGGTTCGAGTCCCTCCGAGCGCACCAAGCAAACAGACACGCGAAAGATTGTTTCGCGATTTTCGGTGCCCGCCCTGTTCGCGCTGCGGACCCTGGAACGGGGCCTCCCCAAGTCTTCGATGTTCGATCTCGCGGCCGAGGGTTCGCTCCCTCGGCGCGATCGGGCATGAAGTTGCCTGGCGAAGTTCGCTATGCCCTCACGTCCGGGTTCCCTTAGTTTGCCTGCGGTCGAGACTCCGGCTCGATCTGCGTGGCGGCGGGCTTAAACACCCTCGCCGGATGGCTGAAGATCTCGAATTCGTCGCCCCGCGCTATGCCGACAAGCGTGATCCCGCTGGCTTCGGCCGTTCGGACTGCGAGCGCGGTCGGTGCAGACATGGCAACGACGACGCCGGCGCCGATCGCGGCGGTTTTTTGCACCATCTCGACCGAAATCCGGCTGGTGAGAATGACGGCGCCAGCGCGGCCGGATGCTCCTTCCGTCGCGAGAGCGCCGGCAAGCTTGTCGAGGGCGTTGTGGCGCCCCACGTCCTCGCGCACCGTCATGGTCTTGCCGACTGGCTCGAAAAAACCCGCGGCGTGAGCGGCGCGTGTCTTGTGGTTGAGGATCTGTGACTCGCTGAGGGTTGCGACGGCCGTGCTGATCTGCTCCGCCGTGAGGTTCGCTGGCTGCTCGACGCACTGAACGATCCGCCCGGCTTCCCGCAAGCTGTCGATGCCGCACAGGCCGCAACCCGTCGGCCCGACCAGATGTCGCCGGCGCTCCTTCAGGCGGCGCCCGGCGTTCGTTCGCAGCCATAGCCGCAGTTCGATGCCGTCGCGACCGGGAACGACCGTGAGCTCCTCGATCTCGCCGATGTCCCCGATGATCCCTTCGGTCAGGCTGAATCCCACAGCAAGATCGGTCAGATCGGCGGGAGTTGCCATCACAACGGCGACGGTCGTTCCGTCGTAGACGAGTGCCACGGGACATTCCTCCGCCAGCATCCGCTCATCCCGCGTTCCGCTCGACGTCAGCCGGGGCATTCTCACGGATGCCGTGGGCATGGATGCGCGATCGTGTGCGCCGGATCGAGAGCCGTGCATGGGTGTTCGTCCTACGTCGATTCATCGACGCACGAACCGGAGCAAGGTTCCGAACGCTTGGAACTTGCCATCCCATCTCGGGTTTTGCGTGCAGGGCTTGCGATTGAAGGAAACGCCATGCGGCAAAAGGCAAAGGTCGAGAACTATGATGCGCCGGCAGGCGGCTGGGGCTCGCTCAAAGCCGTTGCCAGTATCCTGACACAGGAAGAGGTCGCCATTCTCGGCAGCGAGATCCTGCTCAAGCAGAACAAGCCGGACGGATTCATGTGCGTGAGCTGCTCCTGGGCCAAGCCGGCCAAGCCGCGTCCGTTCGAGTTCTGCGAAAACGGCGCCAAGGCGACCGCCTGGGAGATTACGCGCAAGACCGTGACACCGGAGTTCTTTGCGCAACATACGCTGGCTGAACTACGAACCTGGTCCGATCATCAGTTGGAGGAGCAGGGGCGCCTGACGACGCCGATGCGTTACGACAGGGCAAGCGACAAATATCTGCCGGTCGACTGGGAGGAGGCCTTTGCGGCTATCGGCGCCGAGCTGAACCGGCTCGATCCCCGTTCGGTCGTGATGTACACGTCTGGACGTGCCTCGCTCGAAACCAGCTACATGTACCAATTATTCGGCCGCATGTACGGCACCAACAATTTCCCCGACAGCTCGAACATGTGCCACGAAACCACGTCGGTGGCGCTGCCGGAGGTGATCGGAGTTCCGGTCGGGACCGTTCTGCTGGAGGATTTCGAGACTACCGGTTGCATCTTCTTCTTCGGCCACAACACGACCACCAATGCGCCGCGCATGCTGCATCCGCTCCAGGAGGCGGCGCAGCGCGGCGTGCCGATCATATCTTTCAATCCGCTGCGCGAGCGCGGCCTGGAGCGTTTCGTCAATCCGCAAAATCCGGTCCAGATGATCGCCGGCGGCACGCGCATCAGCTCGCAATATTATCAGGTGCGGGTCGGCGGTGATGCTGCGGCGATCGTCGGGATTTGCAAATGGGTGATCGAGGCGGACGACCTCGCGCGCAAGAATGAAGCTGCGCGCGTGGTGGATGTCGAATTCATCCAGCAGCACACGGCCGGCTTCGAGGAGTTCGCCGCATTCTGCCGTACACAGGATTGGGACGAGATCGAACGGGCCTCGGGGCTTTCGCGCGGTGCGCTGCGCGAAGCCGCGAACACCTATATGGAAGCCAAGGCTGTGATCGCCAATTACGGCATGGGCATCACCCAGCACAAGCACGGCGTCGAGACGAACAAGATGATCGTCAACCTGCTGCTGCTTCGCGGCAATATCGGCAAGCCGGGCGCGGGCATTTTGCCGATCCGGGGCCACTCCAACGTGCAGGGCCAGCGCACCGTCGGCATCTCCGAGAAGACCAAGCTGGTGCCGCTCGACAAGCTTGCGGAGCTTTACGGTTTCGAGCCGCCGCGATGGGAGGGACTGTCCACCGTCGACGCCTGCCAGGGTATTCTGAAAGGCGACGTTCGCGGCTTCGTCGGCCTCGGCGGCAATTTCCTGCGCGCCGTTCCGGAGCGGTCCCTGATGGAGCCCGCCTGGTCCTGCCTGCGCCTGTCGGTGCAGATCGCGACCAAGCTCAACCGGACCCACCTCGTGCCGGGCGAGGTCACTTATCTGCTGCCGTGCCTCGGCCGGATCGAGATCGACCGGCAGGCCAGCGGCGCACAAGCGGTGTCGATGGAGGATTCCACCACCTGCATTCACGGATCGCGCGGCCAGCGCAAGCCGGTGGCCGACCATCTCCTGTCGGAGCCGGCGATCGTCGCCGCCCTGGCAAAGGCAACGTTGAAGCCCAACCCCAAGATCGATTGGGACGCCTGGGTCGCCGACTATTCGCGGGTTCGGGACGCCATCGAGCGCACCTATCCCGACCAGTTCAAGGACTTCAATGCGCGCATGTTCGAACCCGGCGGTTTTGCGCGGCCGCTCGCGGCGCGCGAGCGGAAGTGGAAGACCCCGAACGGCAAGGCCAACTTCACCGTTCCGAAGTCGGCCTTCGCGCCGCCGCGCGAGACCGACGGCGTCTATGAGCTGATGACACTGCGCGCGGACGGGCAGTTCAATACGACGATCTACGCCGAAGGCGATCGCTTTCGCGGCATCGAGGGCGGCCGCTACGTCGTGTTCATGAATCCCGCCGACATGGAGGGAGACGGGTTGAAAGCAGGAGATACCGTCACGCTGGTGACGGAGGCGGGCGACGGTGTCGAACGCAGCCTGAGCGAACTCCAAATCGTCCCCTATGGCATCCCGCGCAGGAGCATTGCGGCTTATTATCCGGAGTGCAACGTGCTCATTCCGCTCTGGCATTACGCGGAGGGCAGCAAGGTCCCTGCGGCAAAATCCATTCCGGTGCGTCTGTTCAAGGACATCCTTCCAGAGATCGTCGAGGCCGGAGAGGCTCCGATCTCGGCGTCGTGAACGCCGTGGATCACGCCCACAGGAGTGAAGGACGATGAGAGACAGCGCGTCGGACGTGACCGACATCAGCGACGCCGTTCACTTGTGCATCGACATGCAGAACATCTTCGCTCCGGGTGGCCTTTGGGAGACGCCATGGATGGCGCGAGTGTTGCCGACGATCGCCTCGATCGTTTCGCGCCATCAGGCCAGAACGATCTTCACGCGATTCATCACGCCGGAAGATCCGGAAGATCGTCCCGGACAGTGGCAGCGCTATTTTCGTCGCTGGCGCGAAGCGACCCGCAAACATCTGCCGCCATCCGGCCTCGAACTCGTGCCGGCTCTGAGCCGCTTCGTTCCGCCGGCTGCCGTCATCGACAAGCCGGCCTATTCCGCGTTCAGCAATCCTGGCCTCGCGAGCCTGCTGATCGACAAGAACGTCGGCACGGTCGTCATCACCGGGGCGGAGACGGACGTCTGCGTGCTCTCGACGGTCCTGAGCGCCGTTGATCTCGGCTTCAGGGTCGTCATCGTCGAGGATGCGCTGTGCAGCTCGTCCGACGTCGGCCATGATGCGCTGATGACGATGTATCGCACCCGCTTTCACGGCCAGGTCGATCTGATGACCGCCGAGGAATTGGCGGAGTTCTGGCGCGAGTAGGGCACGACCCGCTCAATTGACATTGTCGCCGAGCATGTTGCGGAAGGCGGCGGCGACGGCGGCAATGCCGCTGGCGCCGTTCATCAGCGCGATCTCGCCCTGTTGCTCATGGCGGATGGCGTGGGCCATCACACGCAGGCGCAGATCGCCGCGGCTATGCCACATCTGGTCGGCCATCCTGACCGCGCCTGCGTGATGCTTGCTCATCGTCTCGACGAACACCGTGTCGAATTGGTCCGCCGGCGCGGCCTTGACCTGTCGCATCTCGGCCTGTGTCAGGAAGCCCGGCATGGCGGCACGTTCGTCCGAGCTGCAATCGGGCATCTCGGTGTCGAACCAGCTCAGCCACCACGTCTCGAAAATCCGGTTCTCGCCGATCTGGCTTGCGACCATCAGCATCGCCAGCTTTCGCAGATGCGGGTCCTGCGCGCGCTCGGTGGCGATCCGGGCCAGCGCGATGCCCTGGGCGTGATGCGCAGTCATGTGACGGATGTAAGTCTGGTCCGCGTCCCTGTCGCGGCCCGCCCACTGCGGCTCGTAACCATGGCTGCCGAACAAGGCAGCCGCGCCGAGCAGTGCGATCAAAGCCAGCGCGCCGGTGATCCAGGCATTGGTGAAGCGAACATCGCGCGCGGGTGCTGCTCCCCCGGTCCAGCGCAGCCGGGCAAACAGGGGGTACATCACGGCCGAGGAGCCGTGGACGAGCAGGCCGATCCAGTAGGGCTGCTGCAGCGTGAACAGCGGTTGCCAAAACGGAAACAGGGGCACCAGCACGAACCATTCCATGCTTGACGAGAACACGGCCCAGGGCAGCGCGAGCAGCAGGATCGTCAGCGGCCGCAGGTCGGCGGTCCAGCGCCCGAGCACACCGAAGAACACCAGCGCCCAGGAGAAGTCCGCCCATTGGTGGAAGGCGATCCCGGCAAGGATCGCGCTCCACGACGGCTCTGCGCTGATCGCCCAATCGCGCGCGGGAATGGCGGCGACCGTCATCCAGTCGACCGCGGCATCGCGTCCGATGCGCGCGGCGAAGAGCTGGCTGACGATGGTCGAGAAGGTGCTGCTGATCAGGCCGAGTTCGGCAGCGGCGACCCAGCGCGAGCGTCGCCGTGAGGCGCCTTCATCACCGGTGCGAATTGACTTGGAAATGGCTGACGGCGCGGCAGCGTTCACGTCAGCTGATTGAGTTTCTTCAACGGATTGAGCTCGCTCGGCTTGCTCTGTTCGTCCCGGCCGCGCTCCGCTTGCTCCTTGCCTTCCTCATGGAGATTCTGATCGCCGACGATCTCGCCGACGGCCTGTTTCGCCTTGCCGGCGATCCGCTGACCGAGGCCCTTGGTCTTGCTCATGATCCGCCTCCTGGCTCACGCCGCCACCCCGGCGCTTGAAGGGGGTGAGCGCCGGGGCTGCGGTTTCGTCTATTCAGCCTCCGGCAGGGGGGACGTCGGAGGCGTGGATGAGACTCTCTGACGCGCGGATGGTTCCTCGGCCGTCACCGTGGCTCGAGTTCGATGATCACGCCTTCATTGCCGCGGAGCAGGATGGAGGCGTCCGGCAGCGGCTCGGACGGCAGGTCGAGATGCGTCGACATCAGCAGGCGGCCGCGACCTTGCCAATGCAATTTCCGCGGCTCGGCGGCAATGTTGAGCGCGACCAGAATTTCCTTGCCGCCATCCGTCCGCCTGTAGGCAAGAACGTCGTTCTGCGCGCGTAGGGGCTCGTAGCCGCCGTGGCGCAGGCACGCGCGCTCGCGCCGCAGTCGCATCAGCGCGCGAAACAGCGCCAGGATCGAACGTGGGTCGCGCTGCTGCGCGGCCACGTTGGCCGCGCCGTCGCGCGGCTCGAGCGGCAGCCATGGATCGCCGGTTGTAAAGCCGCCGTTGCTGCTGTCATCCCATCGCATCGGCGCGCGTTCGGGATCGCGGCAAAGGCCATACCCCGGCACGAGCTTCTCGAAGGGATCGTGGACGCGGTCGGGCGGAATGGGAACGCGCTTGCGGCCGATCTCGTCGCCCATGAAGAAGAAGGGCGTTCCCCGCAGCGTCATCAGCAGCATCGCCAGCACGCGCATTTGCGGCTCGCCGATTTGGCTCGCGATCCGTTGCTTGTCGTGACCACCGATCACCCAGACCGGCCATGCATGATCCGGGATGGCGTTGAAATACGCGTCGATCGTTGCTTGCAGGGACAGCGCGTCCCATTGCGAGTCCAGCAGTGCGAAATTGAGGGGCAGATGCAGGCGCGGTCGGTCGTTGCCGTAGAAGTGGCCGATGCGGTCGGTCTTGCCTTGGACTTCACCGCACAACATCCGCCCTGGATAGCCGTCGATCACCTCGCGAATGAATTCGATGCAATCCATCGTCTCCGGCCGGTCGTCCGTAAAGACGGGCGTCTGGCGCTGCGGCGGCGGCTTGCCTTTCGCTTGCGGGTTATGCGGATTGTCGCGCAGCAGCGCGTCCTTGATCAGGACCGCGCTGGCATCGACGCGAAAGCCGTCGACGCCGCGATCGAGCCAGAAGCGCATGACGTCGGCGATCGCGGCGCGCAGTTGCGGGTTGCGCCAGTTCAGATCAGGCTGCTCGACCAGGAAGGAGTGATAGTAATATTGCCGCCGCGCCTCGCACCATTCCCAGCCGCTGCCGCCGAAGCGGCTCAGCCAGTTGTTGGGCGGGCCGCCGTTCTCGGCTGCGTCGGCCCAGATGTACCAATCGGCCTTCGCGCTGTTCCGTGAGCTGCTGCTCTCGACGAACCATGCGTGATCGTTCGCGGTATGATTGGGCACGAGATCGAGGATCACGCGGATATCCGCCGCGTGCAGGGCCTTGAGCAGGCGGTCGAACGCCTCGAGGCTGCCGAACGCAGGATCGATCGAGCAGTAGTCGGAGATGTCGTAGCCGAGGTCGCGAAACGGGCTCTTGTAGACCGGCGTCAGCCACACCGCGTCGACGCCGAGCCATTTCAGATAGTCGATGCGGGATGTCAGGCCGGCGAGATCACCCTTGCCGTCGCCGTCCGAGTCCTGGAACGAGATCAGTGCGATTTCGTAGATGACGGCGGATTCCCACCACGCACCTTCGTTACGGGACGCTTCGCTCATTGTCTTGCATCACCTCGTCGCGCGTTCTCAGGTCCGTTCCGTCGCGGCGTGCGCTGCGATCTGCTTGGCCGCGGTTCGGGCGCTCTCGATGCCCTTGGGAAAGCCGCTGCGGTTCGGATACAGCTTGCGCCGTGCGTCGCGCGGCGGCCGCTGCGGCTTGGTGTCCTGCGCGGCGCGGTAATCGAGCATCGCGATGCCGCCGACCATCAGCAGCGCCAGCGCGATATTGCCCTTTTTGGGATTGTCCGCGGTCAGCCCCGAGAGCAGCGCGGCGGCATCGAGGCCGTCGCCGCCGACGCGGGCCCACAGGCCGGCGTTCTTCTCGACCGAGAGCGTCATGACCCCGGCCAGGATCTCGCGCAGGCCGAAGGTGCGGACCAGCGTCTCATGGCCCTCCATGCCCAGCGTTTCCGTGACGCGCCGCGGCGCGAAGAATTCCACGACGCCGAGACCGATGCTGAACCAGCCGAGCGCACGGGCGAGCTGGTCTTCGGGCCGCTTCAGGCTCGGGCCGCCCTCGACGATTTTCGGGTCGCCCTTGGTGCGAACGATGTTGGAGAAATGAAACATGGGTCTTGCTCCTCAGGGCTTCAGCACGACCTTGACGCAGGAGTCGCGCTTGTCGCGAAACACCTGGTACATCTCGGGGCCTTGGCTAAGCGGGACGGTGTGGGTGATGACGAAGGACGGATCGATCTGACCTTCCTCGATGCGATGGAGCAGGTCGTCGGTCCAGCGGTTGACGTGGGTCTGGCCGGTGCGCATCGTCAGGCCCTTGTTCATGAAGGCGCCCATCGGCAGCATGTCGGAGAATCCGCTGTACACGCCTGCCACCGAAATGATGCCGCCGGGCCGGCAGACATAGATCATCTCGCGCAGCACATGCGGCCGGTCGCTTTCCACCATGACCATCTGCTTGGCGCGGTCGAGCAGCGTGTCGGGCAGGGACGCCATCACATGCGACTCCATCCCGACGCAATCAATACACTTCTCAGGGCCTCTGCCGTCGGTGAGCTCCTCGAGTCGCTCGAGGACGCTTTCGGTTTCGAAGTTGATGGTGGTGGCGCCGCCCGCTTCGGCCATGCTGAGCCGCTCGGGCAGGCAATCGATCGCGATCACCTGGTTGGCGCCGAGGAGGATGGCGCTGCGGATCGCCATCTGCCCCACGGGACCGCAGCCCCAGATCGCGACCGTGTCGGTCGGCTCGATGTCGCATTGCACGGCGGCCTGCCAGCCGGTCGGGAAGATGTCGCTGAGAAACAGCAACTGCTCGTCGGGAATGCCCGCGGGCACCTTGATGTGCGTGGCGTCAGCGAACGGCACGCGCAAATATTCGGCCTGGCCGCCGGGATAGCCGCCGGTCAGGTGCGTATAGCCGAACAGGCCGGCGCCCGAATGACCAAACGCTTTTTCAGCGAGATGACTCTTGCGATTGGTGGTTTCGCAAACCGAGAAATTGCCACGCTTGCACTGGTCGCATTCGCCGCAAATGATTGTGAAGGGCACGACGATGCGGTCGCCCTTCTTCAGCTTGCCGTCGACGCCCGAGCCGACCTCGACCACTTCGCCCATGGTCTCGTGGCCCATGATGTCCCCGGGCAGCATGCCCGGAATGTAATTGTGAAAGAGGTGGAGGTCCGAGCCGCAGATGGCGCAGCTCGTGACTTTGATGATGGCATCCCGCGCGTCCTGAATCTCAGGATCGGTGACGGTGTCGCAGCGTATGTCTTCCTTGCCGTGCCAAACCAGCGCCTTCATCTCTGTCCTCCCGCGAGTTACGAGGCATCCAAGTCGAACAACGAACGATGGTTGCTATTGCACGTGGAAAATCTTCGCACCGCACATTCTCCGGCGTGAGGTTTGGCTTGGATAGGAACGAGAGGCGGTTGCAGCCATTGGAGCGTCATCAACGCCATCGCGAGGATACGAGAAGGATACGCTCATGCCCGCCAATCAACTCGCCGTCGTCACCGGCGCCTCCACCGGCATCGGGCTGGAACTCGCCAGATGCTGTGCCCAAGCAGGTTTCAACCTTGTCATTGCGGCGGACGAGCCCGAGATCGAGAGGGTGGCCGTCGATCTGCGCAGGCTCGGCAGCAGCGTCGAACCGGTCCAGGCCGATCTCGCCACCACCGAAGGCGTCGACAAGCTCTGCGCCGCGGTCGGCGACCGGCCGATCGACGCGCTGCTGGCCAATGCCGGCGTTGGTCTTGGCAAGGCCTTTCTCGACCAGGATTTTGCCAGGATCAAGCACCTCGTCGACACCAACATCACCGGCACGCTGTATCTGATCCATCGCGCCGGCAACGCGATGCTTCGCCGCAATTCGGGGCGCATCCTGATCACGGGCTCGATCGCGGGATTCACGCCGGGCAGTTTTCAGGCGGTCTACAACGCCAGCAAGGCGTTTCTTGATTCATTCTCATTCGCGCTCCGCGAGGAGTTGCGCGACAGCGGCGTCACCGTCACCTGCCTGATGCCTGGCGCCACGGAAACGGAGTTCTTCCGCCGCGCCGACATGATGGATACCAAGGTCGGCACCGAGCCGAAGGACAGTGCCTACGACGTCGCGAAGGCCGGCTTCGACGCCATGTTGCGCGGGGAGTCCGACATCGTGACCGGAATGAAGAACAAGATCCAGACCACGATCGCCAACGTCACGCCGAACGAGATGCTGGCCAAGCAGCATCGCAAGATGGCGGAGCCGGGCACGGCGAAGTCGTAGAACGATACCGTCGCAATCTAAGCTAACCGGTGCGGCGCGGACCGATAAGGAGGACGCCGATTCACATAGCCTAATGCGCAAAGCTCCCCGCGCCGTAAGACTGGTTCGGCTGGAAAAAGGGGGCTGTGATGCCGATGGATCGCGTCGAACAGGCCTTTGTCGCAACGGCAATCACGGGTTTTCTCGTCATGATGGCGGCGATCGTCTGGATGATGATGGGTTGATGACCGGGAGGGCTGCTGATTTGCGGATCGCGTTGCCCTATGCTGCGGTGCTTCTGTGTCTGGCGGTGACCGCCTGGCTCGCTTTCGCGCATCTGTTCTGATCGCCGTCAGGCTCGGCCGTGCGGATCGGCGATCAGCGCCGCCAGCCTCTGTGCCATCGCAGGCATATCGATCGGTTTCTCCAGGATCGGCACGTCGTGGAATTCCGGACTGATCGTGACCTTGTCGTATCCGGTCGTGAAGAGGAAGGGGACGTTCCGTGCCTTCAGTTCGCGCGCGACCGGAAAGATCATCTCGCTGCGGATGTTCACGTCGAGCACGGCGGCATCCAGAACACTGCCGTCGTGCAGGATACGGAGTGCGTCGTTGAGATCGCCCACCGGGCCCGCGATGTCTGCGCCGAGCGCGCGACATGCTCTGCCAATGTCGTCGGCGAGAAAATATTCGTCCTCGACAATGAAGATGCGTCGCCCGCTGAGCGCCGACTCTGGACCTGACGATCGAGGCGACATCGCCATGGTGCCTTCCACCCCTTCGTTGCCAGTTCATAGGAACATAGGGCGGTGACCCGCCTTGGTACAAACGAATACAACCGATAGTGGGTTCCATGAGCAACCGCGACATCATCGTCATAGGTGGCTCGGCCGGCGCGACCGCGCCGCTGAAGCAGATCCTGGGCCGGCTGCCGCCGGATCTGCCCGCGGCGGTGTTCATCGTGCTGCACATCCCGGCGCAGGGCATCGGCATTCTCTCGACGGTGGCCAGCAGCGCCGGTCCGCTCCCGGTCCGGCAGGCCGAAAACGGCATGAAGATCGAGCCAGGCCGGGTTTATCTGGCCGCACCGGACCACCATCTGCTGCTGTCCGAGGATCGCGTATTCCTCGGGCGCGGCCCGCGCGAGAACATGGTCCGGCCGGCCATCGATGCCTTGTTTCGCTCGGCCGCCATCAACTACGGCCCGCGTGTGATCGGTGTGCTGCTCAGCGGCCTGTTGTCCGACGGTTCGGCCGGTCTCAACGCCATCAAGCGTTGCGGCGGGATTTCGGTGGTTCAGGACCCCTCGGATGCCATCGCCGATGAAATGCCAAGGAGCGCCCTCGAGGCGACCATCATCGATCTTTGCGTTCCCGGCGCCGGAATGGGCGACGTGCTGTCTGATCTCGCCAGGGAGGCTGCCGGCGCCGCACTGCCGATCCCGCCGGAGATCCGGCTCGAGGTCGAGATCGCGGCCGGCGAACGGATCGGCAGTGACCGTCTCGTCTCGATGGCCGATCCGGTTGCGCTGACCTGTCCGGCCTGCGGGGGCGTCCTGTCCGAGATGAAGGAATCGCACCCGATGCGCTTCCGTTGCCAGGTCGGTCACGCCTTCGCCGCCGACGTCCTCGCAAAAGAGCAGGAGGGGCAAGTGGATGAAGCCCTGCGGGTCGCACTGCGCATCATCGAGGAGCGGGCCGAGCTGGTGCAGCGCATGGCCGCCGACGGACGGCGCAACGGCCGGCCGGCGGTGGCCGAGATGTACCAGGCGCGCGCTGCCGAATATCGCGAATATGCCGACATGATCCGGCGCGTTGTGCTAAAGTCGCTCGATCCTCCCATTCGCAAGCGGGAGGCTTAAGGGTCGCGATGGCCATTTCCCTCGCCGAATGGACCGAGCAACTCGATACCGAGCGCCGCCATCTGATCAAGGCCGATCGGGATATCGAGGAGGGTTCGCGGCGCATCCTCGATCAGGAGGCGCGCATCCGCGAGCTCAGTGCCGGCGGCCACGACGCGGGCCAGGCGGAACGGTTGGTCGAGGCGCTGAAGCAGACCCTCACGGAATGGCTGCGCCATCGCGTCCTGATCGAGCAGCGGATCGCCTATCTTCGGCAGCAAGTCGGTCCGGAGTGATCTGGGGGCGTTGGCAGGCCACCCAAGCTCAATGCCTAATGCCCAATGCTCGCTGTACGGAACGCAGCGTGACGTTTCCGCCTTGCACCTGTTGGGATAATATCAATTCTGCTATTTGCGGCGAGCGGGCGTCCTCTGGTTCCCGTCAATGAATGAGAGCTACCGAGACCATGCATGAAATCGGCGACCAGTCGGTCGAAAGAGAGCGCCAGACCAGGTCTCCGCTGATCATCGGGGTGGGCGCCGCGCCGACAGCTCTGGATAGCGTCGAGCGGTTCTTTTCCAGGCTGACCGTAAGCGCCGACCAGGCCGTCGTGCTCGCATTCCAGCATCATGAGGCCCTCGACGAGCCGCGGCTGCGCCAGATCGTGCGAAATTCCCACGGTGGCAAGATTTCCGACGTCGGCAACGGCCAGACCATCGAGGGTGGCACGATTTATCTGTGCCCGCCGGCGATGATCACGACGATCCAGGACGGTCGCTTCGGCGTCCGCCCGGCCGAGCAGGCGCCCGGCGAGCGGGCGACGATCGACAGCTTCCTGGTGTCGCTGGCGGAAGAACGCGCCGAGCAATCGATCGGCGTGATCCTGTCCGGCATCGGCGGCGATGGCACGTTGGGTACCGCGACACTGAAGGACCACGGCGGCCTTGCCATCGCCGAAAAAGGCGCGAGCGACGACGCGGATCATCTGAAGGACGCCGATACGCCGGCGGCGATCGCCGACTACGTGCTGACCGCCGAAGACATCGCCGAGCACATCCAGGTCTATGCCCGTCATCTGCGGCGGCTGGAGGAGAAGCAGGGGTTCGATGAGGTGCTGGCCGCTGCAGCGACCTCGCTGTCGCGCATCGCCGACATCCTGCGCAGCAAGACCGGCAATGATTTCCACGGCTACAAGCAGAACACCTTCCTGCGTCGCGTGCAGCGGCGGATGCAGGTGGTCCAGATCGGCGACATTTCCGCTTACGTCGATTTCCTGCGCAACGACCAGGACGAGGCGCAGCACCTCTTCAACGACCTCTTGATCGGCGTCACCGAATTCTTCCGCGACAAGCGTGAATTCGAGGTGCTGGAGAACCAGATCGTCCCGAAGCTCTTCGAAGGCAAGGACGCGAGCCAGCAGGTTCGCGTCTGGGTGCTCGGCTGCGCCACCGGCGAGGAGGCCTATTCGATCGGTATCCTCCTGCGCGAGCACATGGCCAAAATGGACTCCGTGCCGCAGGTTCAGATCTTCGCGACCGACATCGACGGACGGGCGTTGGCGGCCGCGCGCGTCGGCCGCTATCGCACCAAGATCGAGGCGGACATGACCAGCGAGCGCCTGGCGCGCTGGTTCGTGCGCGAAGGCGATACCTATTGCGTGGTCAAGGAGCTGCGCGAAATGTGCATCTTCTCGCAGCACAATGTGATCAAGGACGCACCGTTCTCCAAGCTCGATCTCGTCTCCTGCCGCAACCTGCTGATCTATCTTAATGCCGAACTGCAGAACCGGGTGATCCCGTTATTCCACTTCGCCCTTCTGCCGGATCGGTTCCTGTTCCTCGGCAATTCCGAGAACGTCACGCGGCATCCAAAACTGTTCGTACCGGTCGACCGCCGCGCCCGCATCTTCAAGAAGCTCGAGACCGGAACCCGGCTGCCGCCGGAATTTCCGATCACGACCGCCGCGGGGAGGGCAAACCTCGAGATAGCGCCGGCGCGCTCCTTCCGCCCTGATATCGGGCTGGAGCGTCGCGCGCAGCGGATCGCGGAGCGCTATGCGCCCGCCTATGTCATCGCCGACAGCAACTTTCAGGTCCTGCACTTTTCCGGGCGCACCGGACGCTACATCGAGCCGACGGCAGGCGCCGCCACGCTCGATCTGCTCCAACTCGTCCACCGCGATCTCCGCCTGGACCTGCGGGCGGTGCTCAGCCGCGCGGCGGAGACCAACGAGCCCGCCCATGCCGAACAGGTGCAGCTCGGCGCCAACGGCCAGCACATTCCCGTCGACATCACGGTGGAGCCGATCCAGGAGAGCGGCAGCGGCGATCGCAATTTTGTCGTCCTGTTCAAGGACGGCCCGGTGCGCGCCATCGATGCCGGCGCAGGCAAGCCCAATGCGTTGGTGCAGACCGAGCATGTCGAGCGTATCGAAGGCGAGCTGCGGGCGACGCGGGAGCGCCTTCAGGCGACCATCGAAGAGCTCGAAAGCACCAACGAGGAGCTGAAATCCTCCAACGAGGAATACCAGTCACTCAATGAAGAGCTTCAGTCCGCGAACGAGGAGCTCGAAACCTCGCGCGAGGAATTGCAGTCGGTCAACGAGGAATTGACCACCGTGAACGGCGAGCTGGCTCACCGCGTCCAGGAATTGACGCGCGCCACCAGCGATCTCGAGAATTTCCTGGAGAGCACGCAGATCGCGACCGTGTTCCTCGACAACGATCTGCGCGTGATGAACTTCACGCCGGCGATCACGCAGGTCCTGCATCTCGTCGAAACCGACAGAGGCCGCCCCATCGCGCACATCAAGGCGCGCATCCCGATCGAGGACCTCTATGACGACATTCGCGGCGTGCTGCGGACGCTCGTTATCGCCGAGCGCGAGCTGAGGGCGCCGGACAGCGGCACGCGCTACATCGTGCGCATCCTGCCCTATCGCAGCATCGACAACTTCATCGCCGGCGTCGTCATCACCTTCGTCGACATCACCGCCATGACCCGCGCCGAGGAGCGGCAGCGCCTGCTCCTGGCCGAGCTCCAGCATCGGGTCCGTAACACGCTCGGCGTGGTGCGCTCGATTGCTCGTCGCACGGCCGATACGAGCTCGACGGTCGAGGAGTTTGCCTCCCATCTTGATGGCCGGCTCAACGCTTTCGCCCGTACCCAGGCACTGGTGACCCGCGATCCCGAGGGCGGCGTCGATCTCGAATACCTCGCCGTCGAGGAGATGCTGGCCTATAATGCCAGGGAGGGCGAGCAGGTACGTGTCAGCGGTCCCCCGGTGCGTTTTCAGTCGAAGGCAGCGGAAACCTTTGCCCTTGCCATTCACGAGCTCGCGACCAACGCACTCAAATACGGCGCCCTGAGCCGGCCGACCGGTCGCATCGAGATTTCCTGGCGCCTCGAGCAGGGCACCGACCCGGCGGAGCTGGTGTTCGAGTGGCGGGAGCGCGGTGGGCCGCCGGTTGCGCCGCCGCCGCACAAAGGATTTGGGACCGAGCTTCTGGAGCGCACACTCGCGTTCGAGTTCAAGGGGCAGACCAGGTTGGCATTCAGTCCCAAGGGATTGGAATGCACGATCACCATTCCCCTCAGCAAGCGGGCGTTTCATACACCGGCGGTGGCCAGCTGATGCCCTTGTCGACGCTAGATCGCAGCCAGGTGGACCCGGTCATTCGCCGGCTGAACGTGCTGAGGCCCTTGTCGACGGAGGCCCGCACCTCGCTCGAATACGCGATGCTCGAGGGAATCCAGCGCGCAGGAGCGGGCGAGGATCTGATCTCGGAGGGCGATCCGGTCGACAGCGTGCGCCTCGTGCTGTCCGGCTGGCTCTGCCGCTACAAGACGCTGGAGGACGGCCGGAGACAGATCGTCAATTTTCTCTTTCCCGGCGAAAGTTGCGACGCGCACGCGTTCCTGCTCTCGGTGATGGATCATTCCATCGCGGCGATGACGCCGGTCGTCTACACCGAAATCAAGCGCGCGCGGTTCGAGAGTCTGGTGGCGGGCGACCGTGGGCTCGCGGAAGCGTTCTGGTGCGAGACGCTCGTCAACAACGCGATCCAGCGCGAATGGGCCATCAACCTCGGCCGCCGGGTGGCCTTTGAACGCGTGGCCCATCTGTTCTGCGAGATCATCGAGCGGCTGCGTCCTGTCGGCATGGTCGAGGGCAATTCCTGCGTGATGCCGGTGACGCAAATGGATCTTGCGGACGCCACCGGCCTGTCGGTGGTCCATCTTAATCGCACGGTTCAGGAGTTGCGTGCTTCCGGCCTGATCGTGCTGCGCGATCGCACGCTGACCATCACCGATCTCGATGCGCTCAAGGATGCGGCGCTGTTCTCCCCGAGCTATCTGCAACTCTATCGACGGAGCTAAGCGTTTGCTCGCTTCGGGAACGGTCGTACTTGATCCAGGTTAGTGTTCGCGGATGTTTTTTGAGCGGATGGCTGGTTTTGAGTAATTGACGTAACTTACGTAAAGGCAGTTTCGTCCCGAATCCTGTATTGTCGTTCCATGAACGACGTCCTGCTTGCCCGCGCTGAGCGCGCGATCGAAGCAAGCCGCGCCCTCCGGGCGCAGCGCAGAGCGGTCGCGGACCAGCTTGATGACGCCACGCGCGAGGTGCGCCGGGTGGTGATGGAAAGCGCGATGCTGCGCTCGGAGCTGAAGGCCCTTCGCGACAACCGGGAAGAGCAGGATCTCAGATACCGCGTGCCGCCGGCATAGGAGCCGACGACACCAACGTGCAGCATGCGCCGGGATAGGGCCCCAATCAACGCCGCTTCGCTGCTTTGGATCGCCTGTTGTAAGGCGAGCGGTTGACGGGCTTCAGCGAAATGCCTTCGCGTTGTGCCTTGCTGCGAATGGCCGCGACCGGACGCTGCAGCTTGATGCTCATGACGCCTGTGGGGGTGTTTCCTTTTGCGAGCTGTTTCAGCTTGCTCACGTCCGCGGGTGTCCACCGTTCGCGCGTCCGGCGCTTGTACGCGGGATTTGCCTTGCGTGGGCCTTTGCGGCCGATCGGTGAGCCCGGCCGTTTCCATGCTGCTTTCGCCATGATGATCCTCCTTCAAGTCCTTCATCAATCAGCGAATCAGCATTTCGGTTCCGGCGCAGACGAGATGGCGCCAGCGCGCGAAGGGAATGCGCGCATCCGTCGCTGCTCGGCCGCCTCGTTTCGCACCAGCAAAATCACGGACCGTTAACTTATTGAAATGCCGGAACCTGCGGTTGCGGCCGAAGCTGCCAACACTGCCGGGCTGGGCCGCCCCAACCGGCACGAAACTCTGGCCCCGGCGCCGACCTCCCGCCGGGGCCAATTCCTCCCATCCCAATTCCTTCCATCTGAAGGGCTTTGTGAAAGTACAATGACCGCGAAACGCAACCGCAGGAAACAGACCCAATCGCTCCAGGAGCGGTTGGCGGCATTCGCCCAAACCGCTCGCGAGCGCGCGCGCAGCCTGCCGCCCGGCAAGGAGCGCGACATGCTGCTTCAGCGCGCCAAGCAGAACGAGGTGACCTCGAACCTGACGGACTGGCTGAGCGAACCCGTGTACCCGAGACGGGGAGGGTGACGATGCGGAGCATCAAGCACTACCGCGCGTTCCAGATCGATCCGGACGGGCATGTGTTTGGATGCATCAACCTGGTCTGCGACGATGATGAGCAGGCCAAGCGCGAGGCCGCCTCGCTCGTGCTGGTGCACCGCATCGAACTGTGGCGGCTGGACCAGCGCATCGCGCAGTTCGATGTGCCGCCGCAAGTTGTCCGCCAGTAGAGCAGCGACACGAGAGCGAGAAGGAACCGCGCGCTGCGCCCCGGGTTGGTCGAACTGTACCGACCTCGCGAGGAGCCAGCATGACGGAAGCCGACATTCGCAAGGGGATGCCGCCCGTCAAGCTCTCGCGCGAGGCCTTCGAGCACCGCTACAGGAGCCGGTTCGTCGATCCCGCCTTTGCACCGCTCCAGCGCGAGCTCGACGCCATCGTCGGCGCAGCCTGGGATGCCTACAGCAATTCACGCAAGGCCCCGCTGACGCGAAAGGCGGGCGCGGGATTCTCCGATCCCGATTACGACATCGCCATCGACTGGCTCGATGCGCGCGCGAAGATCCTGGCGGCGCAGCGACGCCATGACGATGCGGACGAGACGCCGCGCATCCTCATCATCAACGGCTCGGCCCGCAGCGAGCACACCTGTCCCGGCGAGATGTCCAAGACCTGGCGTCTGGTCGAACTCGCCGAGCCGGTCTTTGCCGAGCTTGGGTTTGCCGTCGACATCCTGGACCTGTCGCGCCTGGCCTCGGAGTTCGGCAAGACGATCCATCCCTGCAAATCCTGCGTCGGAACCGCGATGCCGCTCTGCCACTGGCCGTGCAGCTGCTATCCAAACTACTCGCTGGGACAGACCGACGACTGGATGAACGATATCTATCCGCTGTGGGTCGCCGCCCACGGCATCCTGATCGTGACGCCGGTGAACTGGTATCACGTGCCCGCCGGATTGAAGGCGATGATGGATCGCATGGTCTGCGCCGATGGCGGCAATCCCGATCCGACCTCGACCCACGGCAAGAAGGCTGCCGAAGCCAAGGCGCTGGAGCTGAAGGGCTGGTCCTATCCGCGCCATCTCGCCGGCCGCCATTTCGGCCTCGTCGTTCACGGCGATGCGGTCGGTGCCGAGGGGGCGCGCCGGGCCTTGTCGGATTGGCTGACCGACATGCAGCTGATCTCGGCGGGCCGCTTCGCCGAGCTCGATGGCTATGTCGGCTACATGGAGCCATACGCCACCTCGCACCGCGACCTCGATGACGACAGGGCATTCCAGACGGAGGTGCAGAACGTCGCGCGCGCACTCGGCAACGCGGTCCGCCTGGCGCGGAGCGGACAGCTTCGCGAGCCCGGTGCGGGCCTGTCGGATCCAAACCCCAAATGACGGCGAATGATCAGCCGTATGATTGCCTGATCGTCGGCGGCGGCCCGGCCGGGCTGATGGCTGCGATCTACCTCGCGCGATTTCGGCGCCGCGTCTGTGTCGTGGACGCAGGCGCGAGCCGGGCGGCGCTGATCCCGCGCAGTCACAATGTGCCGGGCTTCGTCCACGGCCTCTCCGGTACCGACCTGCTCGCGCGCATGTCCGCGCAGCTGGGCGAGCTCGCTGTCACGCGGGTGGCCGCCGAGGTCACCGCCTTGCGGCGACACGAGCGAGGTTTTCAGGCGATCTGGAATGGCCATACGCATGAGGCCGCCACCGTCGTTCTCGCCTGTGGGATCGTCGACACCCACCCGCCGTTCGACGAATGGCGCGCGGCCGTCGCGGACGGGCTGTTGCGCTACTGTCCCGTTTGCGACGCCTTCGAGGCGATCGACCGTCGCATCGGCATCGTCGGTCCGCTTCACCGCGCCGCCGGCAAGGCGCTCTTCATGCGCGGCTATTCGCGCGACGTGACGCTGCTGGCAACGGGCGAGGATGACGGGAAGCCCGCGGCAGCGGAGCTCAATGAAGCCGGTGTCGAGATCGTCGTCGCGCCCGGCCTGCGCCTGAGGCGGCGAGACGACGGCGTTGAAGCCGTCTTCGCCGATGGCCGGACGGCGCAATTCGAGATGGTCTACCCGGTGATGGGTGCGGAAGTGCGCTCGCATCTCGCGATGACGCTTGGGGCCGAACACACCGCAGACGGCCATCTGAAAGTCGACGACCATCAGCGCAGCTCGGTCGACGGGCTCTACGGCATCGGCGACGTCGTCACCGACCTGCACCAGATATCGGTCGCGTTCGGCCACGCCGCGCTCGCCGCCTGCACGATCCACAACAGCCTGCCGCGGCGGCTGGCATGAGGAACGGGGTATCGGACATTGGCAACAGAATCATCCTCGAAGACCGCGGTCTATGCGGCGCTCTTCGGCAATGTCCTGGTCGCGGTCACGAAGATCGGCGCCGCCGCGTGGACGGGAAGTTCGGCCATGACGAGCGAAGCGGTGCATTCGCTCGTCGATACGACCAATGAGATCCTGCTGCTCTATGGCTACCGGCGCGCGAGCCGTTCGCCCGACGAATCCCATCCGCTCGGCTATGGGCGCGAACTGTATTTCTGGAGCTTCATCGTTGCGCTGCTGATCTTCGCGCTGGGCGCCGGTGTCTCGCTGTATCAGGGCATTCTGCATGTCGCCGCACCCGAGCCGATCGAAAGTCCGATCGTCAGCTTCGTGGTGCTCGGGCTGTCGTTCCTGTTTGAAGGCGGCTCCTGGCTGGTTGCCCTGCGGCGCTTCAGCCCGGACGGCCAGCGGTTTGGATATTATCAGGCTTTCGTTCGCAGCAAGGATCCTCCGGCATTCATGGTGCTGCTCGAGGACAGCGCGGCGCTGGTCGGCATAGCCATTGCCACGGCGGCCACTGCGGCGGCCGTATGGCTGCGCCAGCCGGTCTGGGACGGGATCGGTTCGATCCTGATCGGGATATTGCTGGCGATCGTGTCGATCGGTCTCGCGCGCGAGAGCAAGAGCCTGCTGATCGGCGAGCCCGCCGATCCGGAGCTTGCGCGATCCGTCCTCGATATCGCAAGGCGGTCGCCCGGCGTGCTCAGGGCCAACGGCCTGCTGACGGTGCAGCTGTCGCCGGTCGAGGTCGTTGCGGCCCTCAGCATCGAATTTGCGGATGACAAGCGCGCCGACGACATCGAGCGATGCGTCGTTTCGATCGAGACCGAGATACGCAAACGTCATCCGAGCGTGGCGGCGCTGTTCATCAAACCGCAGACCGATGCTCGCTACCGGGCGGTGCGCGCGAGGCGGTACGGCTAGCTTCGCGAAGTTCCCCCGAGGTCGCAATCGGCACGACGGCAGGAACGATCACAACATCCCACTGGTTGACCGGTGCAGGTCGGTGGCATGGACGAATGCGTCGCCATGGGCCGCTCCTGCGCGCAATCCTGCCGCGCGATGGCGGCCTGAGGACAAGCCCATGCTGGAAGAGAAACTCACGGAAGCCATCGTCGAGGAGCTGAAGCGGCAGGCGGCCAACCGGCCGCAATTGCTAAAGCTCGAACGGGCGGACGACGCGAAAGCCTCGGAGGAGCTGATCGTCAACGGCAAGATCGACTTGGCCGCGCTGGTTATGGTGATCGCCGGATCGGTCGCCGGCGGGCCTTAAGTCCGGCCGTCAACGGCCCTCAGCCATATTCCTCGCCGATGCCGTATTCCCGGTAGATTTCCAGCGGATCGAGGTCGGGAAACAGCCGGCATTTGGCCTGGGCGAGATGGAGGCTCACCGCCGCCGGCTCCTTGCCGTTCGAGAGGATCTTGCGGATGTCGTCCATATGCGCGCTCGGCTGGTGCTTGGTATCGAGCTGCTCCAGTGCGACCAGCGCAGTCGCCAGCGCCTCGGTCAGTACCCAGTCGTCGTGGCCGGTGATTCCCTTCTTCGGCATCGGCAGACCCCACATGTGGCGGTCCCAGTCTATCGGGACTTCGGCCAAATCTCCAAGGAGCCGTTGCAGCCAGCAGGCCCGCGGACCGGCGGCCGTGCTCCGGCTTGCATTATGGCCGGGCGTGGCTAAAAGGCGGCATTGCCGGGGCAATAGTATCTTTGTTGAAACAAAGTTGGCGTAGACGGGGCTGCATGGCATTCAGGCCGGCTGTTCCGGTCTGGGCTCCTGATCCCCGCATTTGCAACACGGTCGGTTGCGCCACCCTTCAAGGCTTAAGCCCGCATGGTCTTTTTAAGCTTCGTCTATCGCTTCGTGACCAACTTCGCATTCATGGCGATGGTCTATTTCAGCCTGAATTTCATGGAGAAGTACCAGAACCGGGCGATTATCGCGATCCTGGTGCTGGTCTATACCGGCATGCGCGCAGCTTCGACGCTGCGGGCGTTCTACTTTTACCAGAAGATCGAGAAGCTGGAAGCCGAGACCAAGCGCCTTCAGGCTCCGCTCAATGACGGCACTGGCGGAACGAGTGTGCGCAAGCAGGTCGTGGTTGACGTCGCCCGGCTGCGGCGCGACGGCGAGGTCAAGTCCTATATGGACCTGTTCTTCCTGGCGCTGATCGTATTGCTCTGCGTCGCCAACATCATGCGACAGTAAGCTCTACTGCGCGCGCTTCTTCAGGCTTGCCACACGGGTCGGGCGCGGCGCTGTGCTCTTGGGCGCGGCGCTCTTGGGGGCAGTGCTCTTGGCTGCAGTGCCCTCGGTCTCTGCTGCGTGGTTCGGTGTGCCATGAGCAGCGCGCGCGGTGCGGCGAGCGTGCCACTTGCCGGCTTTGACCTTGGCCGCAGGAGGCGTCTCGGCCGCCATTGCCAGGCGCGTCGCGGCGCGCCGCGACAAGGTCGTCGACAGCAGCACCTCGACCGAGCCTTCCGGGATCGCAAAGAGATCGCGGCTAGGCACGGGCAGGGTGGCCGCGACATTGGCGAGCGCCATGGTCTTGCGCGGCAGCAGCGGTTGGTGCGCGGCCTGTGCGTTGAGGTCGGCCAGCGAGGGTGCCGGAAGCGTCTTGGTCTGCGCGAACACGAAGTTCGGCACGGCCGGCCAGCGCGCGATCGGTGTGGTCTCGGTCGGCGGATGCAGCAGCCATTCCACCGGCGTTGTCGGCGTCGCCGGCTGCTCGGCGGTCGCGGGCACCACGTGCACTATGCGATAGCCGCGCGCCTTGAGGTCGCGGATGATCTTCGGCAGCGCCGCCACCGTGCGGGCCTGGATGTCGTGCAGCAGCAGGATGCCCTTGCCCTTGGCCTCAAGCCGCTGGATTGCGAGCTGATAGACGCGATCGGGCGACACATGGCGCCAGTCGTCCGCCGGGAAATCGGCGCTCCAGACCTGGATCCCGCGCGAGATCAGAACGTTCTCGACGCCGTCGGCGCGCATCAGGCCGGGAATGCGGAAGAACGGCGCGAGCTTGGACGGATCGGTCATTGCGGCCGATGTCCACTCGATGCCGCCATTGATCTGCGCCTCGGCCTTGTCGAGCGGCATCCGGTCCATTGTGAGCGGATGCGTCATGCTGTGGGTGCCGACGGTATGGCCAGCCGCGACCAGCTTGCGCACGCCTTCCGGGTTCGCCTTGGCCTGTTCGCCGATGATGAAGAAGGTCGCCTTGATGCACTCGTCGGCGAGGATCTGCAGCACCTGATTGGAGTATTTCGGCAACGGACCGTCGTCGAAGGTCAGGACGACTTCATGGTCCTTCAGCGGCAGCGTCTCGCGGTACTGCATGGTGCCGATGCGGGGATGCTCGTGCGGATCGACCACGAGCGTGCGGGACGTCCCGAGCGCGTCCGGATGGCCGGGGCAGTCGGCCGCAATGGACGGCGAGCCGATGGCCAGGACACCAAGGAATCCGCCAAGGAAGCTGCCAAGGAAGCTGCCAAGGCAAAGGACGATCCACGATCGCGTCCGAGCAACAACGCTACTTCCGATCATGAACCCCGTCTGCCCTCTTACGCGATTGCCGCCATAGTAGGTCGGAGACATCAGCAAACGGTTCAGGCGCAAGAACCGTTACCCAGAACCCTGCCGCGACAAGTCCCCTTGATACTTGCATGGCGTAGCATGAACAGACTGTTAATAGGGCCCAAATCACCCCATTTTGCACCGGCGTGACATTCCGGCATCAATGCGCGTCGGCACTCTTCTGTGATGCGCCCGCCGGCACGACGTGAACCACCCGATAGCGGTTCTCCCTCAGATACCGCAGGAAGGCCGGCATGATCGCAGCCGTACGCGCCTTGGGATCGTGGAGCAGGATGATACCCTTGCCGGCGGCGGCGAGCCGCTCCGTGACGAGCTTCAATTCCTGCTCCGGCGTCATCTCGTTCCAGTCGCTGGCCCACAGGTCGGCCCCGAACACTACGATGCCGCGGGACTGGAGCAGGTCGAGCTCGGCTGGCGTCGCCTCGAAATAGGGGAAGCGGAAGAACGGGGTCGCGGGCGTCGTTGTCGAGGTGCCGTGCAGAGCCAGCTCGACGGCCGCGATGCCGCGGTCGATTTCGCTCTTCGCTTTGTCGAACGGAATGCGCGCCATGAACGGGTGCGAGAAGGTGTGGTGACCGATGCTGTGGCCCTCGCGCGCGATGCGCTTGACCATGTCAGGGTGTTCGGAGGCGTGCAGGCCGATCAGGAAGAAGGTCGCGCGCACGCATTCCTGCGCCAGTGCCGCCAATACCTTCGACGTCGTCGGCGGATGCGGGCCGTCGTCGAAGGTCAGCACGACCTCGTGATCGGCAAGCTCCAGCGTCTGCGGAAAGCTCTTCAGGCCCACGCGCGGCGTGGTCTTGGCGTCGACGCTCAGAATGCGGGAGGTGCCGAGCGCGTCCTTGCGCGGGCACTCGGCGGCTTCACTCGAGGCGATGCCGGTGAGGGCGGCGAGGGCTGCGCCTGCCGACATCGAGGTCCACCTCAGTCGAAGCATCTTTGTCATTGCGCTCAGAGTTGCCTTGTGGGTATTGCCTGAACCGTCAGCTCAGACCACTCGTTCCAACCTGTCGAACGGCGAGGCGCGCCATGGATGAACATCTGGACGGTGCCGCATCTGCCGCGGAATCGGTACTCGACCACGTGCCGATGCGCAATGAAGACGGCGAAATTCGTCACGAATTCGTCGCGGAAATTACCCATGCGATCGAGGCCGGCGACAGCGCCGCGCTGCGCGCCTGCGTTGCCGAGCTGCACGAGGCCGATCTCGGCGATCTCATTGGGGCTCTCGAGCCCGACGATCGGGTCCGCCTGGTTGAGCTGACGGGGCGCGATTTCGACTTCTCCGCGCTGAACGAGCTCGACGAGGGCGTGCGCGAGGAGATCCTCGAGGAACTGCCGCCGCAGACGGTCGCGGAAGGTGTGCGCGAGCTCGAATCCGACGACGCGGTCGAGCTGCTGGAAACGCTCGATCAGGCCGATCAGGAGGAGATCCTCGAGAAGCTGCCGCTCAAGGAGCGCGTCGTGCTCGAGCGCAGCCTGCTTTATCCGGAGAACTCCGCCGGCCGCCGGATGCAGACCGAGTTCATCGCCGTGCCGCAGGATTTCACCGTGGGGCAGGCGATCGACTACATGCGCGAGACGCCGGATCTGCCAGACCGCTTCTACGAGATCTACGTCGTCGACAAGGAGCAGCACTGGCAGGGCGCGGTCTCGCTCGACGTGCTGCTGCGCGCCCGCCGCCCGGTGGCGCTCGCCGAGCTGACCGACGAGGATCGCCGCCGCGTCTCCGTCCTGGAGGACCAGGAGGAGGTGGCGCGCATGTTCGGCAAGTACAATCTCGTCGCAGCCCCGGTGCTCGACACCCAGGACCGCCTCGTCGGCGTCATCACCGTCGACGACGTCGTCGACGTCATCGAGGAAGAGGCGGACGAGGACCTCAAGGCGCTCGGCGGCGTCAACAGCGACGAAGAGCTGTCCGACACCGTGTTCACCATTGCACGCGCGCGGTTCAACTGGCTGCTGGTCAATCTCGCCACCGCCTTTCTGGCGTCGTCCGTGCTCGGCCTGTTCGAGGGGCAGCTCGAGAAGATGGTGGCGCTCGCCGTGCTGGCGCCGATCGTCGCAAGCCAGGGCGGCAATGCCGCGACCCAGACCATGACGGTCGCGGTGCGGGCGCTGGCGACGCGCGAGCTCGGCTCCTCCAATGCCTGGCGCGTGGTGGTGCGCGAGGGCCTGGTCGGCCTCGTCAACGGTCTCGCCTTTGCCGTGATCACGGGCGTCGCTGCGGTGGCCTGGTTCAGGATCCCGGGCCTCGGCCTGGTCATCGGGCTCGCCATCATCGTGAACCTCTTCGCCGGCGCACTCGGAGGCATCCTGATCCCGATGGCGCTCGAACGTGTCAGGGCCGATCCGGCCGTGGCCTCCGGCACGTTCGTGACAACGGTCACTGACGTCGTCGGCTTCTTCTCCTTCCTCGGCATCGCGACGTTGTGGTTCGGGTTGAGGTAGGGCTACACGCACTCTCGTCTCCCCGGCGCGCTGCAACGCCCTTGGCGTTGCTGCGCAACCGGGACCCAGAAGCGGCACAGTATTGCAGCGACATGGGCCCCGGCTCTGCAGCGCACCGCTGAAGAAGCGCTGCGCTGCGTCCGGGGCACGAGACCGTATACGCAGCCATCATCTTTAATCCGAACTTAAGCGAGCTGCCGCATCATCGCCTTGCTTGGGGGAATGAGCATGCGTGTGCGGTTGAAGGCGGACGGACGGATTGTCGAGTTGCGGGATGGGCGGGAGTTTCCGGTCCAGCCGTTTCCAATCCAGCCCGTACCTAACGCAGCGCCGCCCGACACCAGCTCGCTCGCCGTGCGCGATTTGCGCCGCCGTGCCTGCCTGACCCAGATGGAGTTCGCGGCCAAGCTCGGCGTTCCCGTCGAGACCATCCGCAATTGGGAGCAGGGCAAGCGGGCCCCGCGGGGACCCGCCCGCGCGCTGCTCGCTGTGATCGCGCATGCGCCTGACACCGTATTCCAGGCGCTTGCCAAAGCCTGAGCTCGAGGCCTGACCTCAAGGCCTGACGTCAAGGCCTGACGTCAAGGCCTGGCACGAACCTCCCGTTAGCATTGCGCGCAAGATCCGACCCGGCGGCCGGTGTCGCCCGTTGGCAGTGTTGCCAGCCGGGTTCATAATGACGCCTGGATCATGATTTGGGGCGACCGCGACAGAGAGGATTCCTCATGCTGTTCGTCGAGACCAATGGAGCAAGGATACCGGCGATCGGGCTGGGGACCTGGGAGCTGAGCGGGCGCATGTGCACCCGTGTGGTCGAGCAGGCGCTGCGGCTCGGCTATCGCCACATCGATACCGCACAGGTCTACGAGAATGAGCGCGAGGTCGGCGACGGCTTGCGCGCCTCCGGCGTGCGCCGCGACGACATCTTCCTGACGACAAAGGTCTGGACCAATCATTTCGCGCCCCACGATCTCGAGCGCTCGGTCAAGGAGAGCCTGGCGCGCATGCGACTTCCCTCCGTCGATCTCCTGCTGCTGCACTGGCCCAATTCGCACGTGCCGCTGGAGGAGACGCTGGGCGCGCTGTCGCATGCCAAGCGCATGGGCCTGACCCGCCACATCGGCGTTTCCAATTTCACCGTGGCCCTGATCGAGCAGGCGGTGGCGTTGTCGCCGGAGCCGCTGGCCTGCAACCAGGTCGAATACCACCCTTATCTCGACCAGGCGAAGGTGAGGGCGGCCTGCGATCAGCACGGGCTCGCGCTGGTCGCCTACAGCCCGATCGCCAAGGGGCGGATCAAGACCGACCGGACGCTCGCCGAGATCGGGCGTCTGCATCACAAGACGCCGGCGCAGGTCTGCCTGCGCTGGCTGGTGCAACAGAATGTCGCTGCGATCCCGCGCACCTCGCGCGTCGAACGCCTGTCGGAAAACATCGAGATCTTCGATTTCGAGCTTTCGGACGACGAGATGGCCCAGATCGCCGCGCTGGCCAGTCCCAGGGGCCGCCTGACCGATTTCGCCTTCGCGCCAAAATGGGATTGAGAGGGGCCTGCCGTATGCTAGGACCAGCTTGGCAACCTGAAGTCAGGCGATGGAACTGCGGAAGATCATACGGACGGACATTGCAGCGTCGGCGATCGCCCATCTGACGCTGGTCGCGCTGATCATCGTGATCAGCGAAGTCCATCCGTTTCACGCCAGCCCGCCCGAATCGGTTTCCGTCAGCATCGTGACGCCGGAGCAGGTGAAGCAGGAGGAGGCCAAAGCCGAGGAGAAGACCGGGGAAAAACTCAAGGCGAAGCCGCCGGAGCCGACCCCTGACCTGAAACTGCCGAAGTTCGATTTGAACGATAAGGACAAGGCGGCGGCCGCGCCGAAGCCCGAGGCGAAGCAGCAGGCTGCGGCACAGTCCTCGAAGCAGCAGGCCTCGCCTGAACCGCCGCAGCAGAAACAGCCGCAGCCACAGCCTTCACAGACGCCGCAGCAGCGCGAGGCAAATGCGCAGCCGCAACCGCAGCCTCCACAGCCACAGCCTCAGCCATCGCAGTCGCCGCCGCCTCAGGCGACGCCGCAGCCCCCGGCGCCACAGCTACTGCCACAAGCGATGCAGCACCCGGAGGCCGCGCCGCCGCCGTCCTATCAGGCGCCGGAGCCCGACGTCACTGTCAAATACGGCGTCATGCTGGGCCTGCCGCCGGAATTGCCGACGGAGCTGCCGAAAGACGCCCCCAAAGACGATGGCGGCGATGCCAAGGATTCAATCGCGGCGAAGCTGCCGGTCGAAATCATCGCCGAGCTGCGTCGTCATTTGCGAAGCTGCGCCAAGCTGCCGGCTGGGGTCGCGCCGACCGACAACGTCAACATCAAGCTGCGCACCGTGCTCGCGACCGACGGCACGCTGGCGCGCGAGCCGATCCTGATCGAAGCCCCGCCGTCCGCAAAGGGTGTCGCGCTCGTGAAGTCCGCCATGAGCGCGCTTCAGGCCTGCCAGCCCTACAAGATGTTGCCGGCCGACAAATACGGGGAATGGAAGGTGATGGACCTGCCGTTCAGCCCGCGGGATTTCGGCGGCTAAACTCTCGCTTGGGCAACGGCCTTGCTTTGTCGCCCTGCTGTCAATCCATCTTCGCAAATATATTCCACTTTACCGAAATTCGGACACGGCGTATGTGTTGGCCATCCCGGCTCATCCTTGAGGGGCGATCTTGTGGTCGTCATGTTCGCGAGCCGGCTTGCGGTGGACGCGGCAGCGTTCGGGTGCGAGAGGCCAAGGGCAGGGCGGATTGCTCTCTGTGAGCCCAAGGCTTCGTGCCGACGAGCGGCGCTGCAAAGCTTCGTCACGGCGCCGCCTGTCAAACCGCCACAGACGAGACGCCGGCAGCGAATACAACCTCAGCCTGAGTCGGGCGGCGAAATTGAAGCGCAGCCGCCGCGCGTGCACGGCGATTGCCGCGTCGGCGGGAGCATCAAAATGCAAAGATAATCAATGCAACCAGCAAGACGTTGAACATGCCCAACGTGAGTACGGCGATATCGAAAACGCGGATCAAGCTGATCATGGTGTCCTCCGATACACGCCAACCGGGTGCTATGATGCCTCCGCTACGACCGGGCGTCTATGCAGTTTGTGCCTGCTCGGCGACCATCGCCACAATGTCGGCCACCCGCGTTAGGTCCAGAACGCCGTGTGTGGGAGCGCGGGCGCGCTTGGGAAAAGTGGTGAAAATTCCGCCTTCGTCAACTCGCGCGGCATTGTTGACCGATGCGCTGTTGAGTTGCAACCATTTATCTCAAACCTCACTCGCCCTGTGGAGACAGGCGAGACCGTCGAAACTATCGTAGTTACCGTCGGGCATCGTGCTACCGACCAAGGCAGCTCTACCTGGCCGCTGAAGCTGCCCTCTGCTTGTTCTCTGTCCAACTCTGCTCGCCGCAGTCGCACTTGAGCGACGGATAAGCCGAGATCGCCGCTAATCCTTACAAGCCAGCCGGAGCACACGCTGGGGACACCACCATCTCGACCCAACACCTTGTGCACCGCGCGCTAGTGCCCACGATCTCGCAAGCTGGGTCGGCCGACACAATGTCGCGGCAGCACTTCGGGCACGTATATCCCGCGGTGTTTTGGTGCGAAGTCATACTCCGGACCAACATAGGCGCAGATCATGTGGTGGAATACCGGAAACAAGATCAGAGCGGATGAGCCGCAAGCCGGGCAATTCGTTTGAGTCCCTTCGATCTGCATGCTGCACCTCGCTTCCTCTCACAGCTCGTCGAGCCCGAATAGTTTCACCAGCATGGAAGCGATCCGCGCGCTGAGTTGTGTGTAGTGCATGTGAACGTCGACGGCCGAGTTCAGCGCCGGGGGATGCGCGCCTGGGCTGAACTGAATTCGCGCGATTTGCGAGGCGGTACGCTCGCGCGCCGCCGATGAGCCCGCTCCGGGGTACACGTCTGACACCGGCAGAATTTCCACGATCTCGCCCAGAATTCGCCGGTTGCCGAACAGGACAAAGACTTCGTTGCCGACTTTCGGGTCGGACAGGCGTTCGTTGGGAACGTACCAGTCGACGAAGACATCGGTGGGGTCGAGAATTTGTGCGATCGGAGTGCCCGCCCGCGAATCTCTCGACGCGGCGCGCTCACATCTGCAGCTTGCTGAGGAAGCTGTCCAACTTATCGCAACCTCATCGGCCGCGAGCCTGAATTACCGCATTGACAATAAGTAGCGACGATTTCATCGTGCTGCGGAGACCGCACCCTTCCGATTTCTTCGCCGGCCTTGACCGATCCACCTCTCACCACGGTGATGCTGTTGATCTGCACGATGTAGGGCAGTGAAACCAAATATCTTGGCGAGGACACGCTGCCCGGGCCGCCGAGATAGAGAATTGGCCTCCCGAAATAGACGACAAAGAATGCGAGTATGCCGAATACGATTGTCGCATAGGCGGCGCGGACGGTCCGTCCGGCCGCGCGCCGACGGCTCTCGATAGGATCGGGAATATGCGGATCGAGTCGCGTCAGGGCCACCGTCATTTGGCCACCTCTTTTGTCCGATCTCCGAATAGTGCACGGCGAACGCGCGGTGGCACGAAATCATCGTTCCGCGACGAGGCAAAGATGATTTCCGAAGAGTAGGAAAAAAACCGCGCGCACTTCAGATAGACGCCCTGGTACAAGGGAAAGATCAGCGCCATCTTCCAGCCAAAGTTTCCGACGGATCGTTGGAATAGGGCGAACACAAGTGCCATATTGAATACCGAGATCCAGAGCAGCAGCAGGTAGATCGCCGAGAGAAACAACACGGCATCCGGGCCGAACAACAGCACAATGTAGGCCAAGTAGAACGGCAGGCTGAGCGTCGGAACGAGATCGAAGACGATGAAGTCCAGCCTTTGGATCGTGTCCGGTAAACGCTCTAGCGGATGGCGAAAACTCAGCTCGCCATACATCATGAAACGGATGCGCAGAGCATCGCGATCCCAGCGCGCGCGCTGGCGCAACAGACTGATGCCGCTTGCGGGGCCGGCTGTTTCCGCCCAGGCGTCGGACACGAACCGAATGACATAGCCGAGCCTGCGGAGCCGTAAGGTGTACTCCATATCTTCGCCAGGGCCGACGTCGAGCCCGCCCTGCTGCGTGAAGATATCCCGCCGATACATGGAACAGGCGCCGGACAGACACGCGATCGCATCCACCACGTCGAGGATCGACCGCCCCGCAGTGATCGACATCAGGTATTCGACGCTTTGAAGTCCTGTCCATATCGAATCGCGCTCATTGCTGATCGCGATGTTGCAACTTGCGCCGGCGACGAGCGGATCGCCGAACGCAGCCGCGAGGCGCTCAACCGCGTTCGGTTCGAAGACAGTGTCGGCATCTACGGTCAGAAGAAGATCGCCGCGGGCAAACCGTGCTGCAGCGTTGATGGCAGCGCTGCGGCCGCAGCGGGTCCCATGGCAGATGACCATATCAACTAGCCCCTGCGCTCTCGCCCGCTCCGCGACCGCGCGTGTTTGGTCGGTGGAGCCGTCGTCGACGACGATGATTTCGACAGGTCGCAGGGTTTGCCGGCGCAGCGAGCTGATCGAAGGAGCAAGCCCGGAGCCGCCGTTGAAGGTCGGGATAATCACGCTTACCGTCGCCTCGCAAACCGTCCCACTGGCGCTTCGCCGCTTCGAGCTGAACAGAGCAAGAGACACCAGCGATAAGGTGTAGCGGGGTATGTCGAATATCAGCAGCGAGAAGGCGAGCAGAAACAAACTCGTTCCGGCGAGCACTTCTCCCATTTCGGACATGCCGGCCACCTCCGCTGCGAAAGGACCATTCCGAGCATCCGACCAAACAAGGCGCGCAAGGCAATTATCAGATGGGAAAATGAAGACCATCGCGTTGATGGTCGAGTGGTAAATTGCGTAAACATTTGCTTTGTGTGTCTGCGCTATTCACCTCCAGCATCGGCTTGGCCAATTGACGATGGAAGCGTGCTCTCGAGTTTTGATTTTGTTGGCCTGCTGGCATCAGCATTGCGGTTTCATGCTGTTGCCGGGTCGATAAATCCGACAAGGTGACCGGTCCGGCCAACCTTTCAGGCGCAAGACGGCCTCAGTCTGGAGGGCTGAGGCCGGGGGCCGTTGATGTACCGTTGGGGTCGGTACTCTTCTATTTTAATCATGGCGAGACCACTTTGCGGTATTGTCCTGAAGGACAAGCAATCAGCACGTTGTTCCTCTCACACATCTGCGGACCGCCCGACGGGTATGACGGACCGTCGTCCGTGCTACGCACACGCCGTTGATACGTGTCCTACCGACGCCGCAGGCAGCAGCAACTTCCGTAACGAGGCTTTCGGGCTGTGCAATCGGGGCAGGTGTCATCGCCTGAGCCGATACTGCGAAGCAGAAGGCGAATGTGGCAATTCCGAGCGACTTGATCATATCGAGCTCCCTGGAAGCGCCCAACCGCCCGGCCGGCGCGGCGGAGCGATGACGCGACTCTCTCAAGTTGATGCCCGCGTCTGTAAGAGAATTGAGATAGATCAAAGCGACTTTAGGGAGTTCCATGCGGCAATCGCTGCACATAGCAGATCGAGACGCCGGCTTAGGACTATGACCGCAGACTTCCCTGTGCCTCTTGGGACAAGAGGGTGAAGTGGCCAGACTCGGGCAAAATGCGCCGCGAAGGTGCGAAGCTATAGTCGCAATTCAAGATGCGAGCTGGAAAAGTGGCGCTGCCGCCTCATGCTCCGTCATTGCGAGCGCAGCGAAGCAATCCAGTCTGCCGCCGCGGGGGGATTCTGGATTGCTTCGCTGCGCTCGCAATGACGATGTGGAGAGAGGGTGCGCCACATTCGCTCTTGTGGACGCACCGCTACTCAGCGGTGCACTGCAGAGCCGCAACACGAGCGCGTCAGGGACCGCGCCGCGTCTCCTCGCCATTCACCACCTCCGGCGCCATCGCTTCCCACGCGCTCGAGGCGAACTGCCGCCGCCAAGTCACGATCACCACGGTTGCCGTGGTCACGAACAACACCCAGGGGCTGACGAACCAGCCGAGATAGCCGAGTGCGAAGAAGAAGGCGCGCTGGCCGCGGTTGAAATGGCGGCCGGCGGATTCGAACAGGCGCGAGGTGCGGATCACATGAGCTTCGGCCTCCGGCGTGTCACGCTGCGCGGCTGCCGGCATGCCGCCGAACAGGATCGCGACATAGTTGAACAGGCGGTACGACCAGGCGAATTTGAAGAAGGCATAGACGCAGATCAGGACGAGGCCGACGCATTTCAGCTCCCACATCGCCGGCGAGGTACTGAGATCGATCGGCAGCTTGCTCAAGATCGTGATCGCGTCGTTGGTCGCGTGCAGCAGCGCCAGCGCGCCGCCGAGCGCGATCAGGCTGGTGGAGGCGAAGAAGGCGGTGCCGTTCTGCAACGAGGCCATGATCTGCATGTCGACCATGCGCGCGTCGCGGTCGAGTAGCCGGCGCACCCACACCTCGCGGTAGCGGTTCATGCGCGCCGACAGGCTGTCGCGGCCATAGGCCGATTGCTCCAGCGTCAGGGCGTAGACCAGCCATTCGATGATGAAGAAGCCGACGGCTGTGATGTCGACCCAATGCCTGCTCATGTCAGTCTCCCGGAGAGGATCGCAACGCTTGCCACGCATGGCGAGGTGCAGCAACGATTGATTGGCGGCAGGCGATGGCGTTAAAAGCGGCTCGCTTCAAGGCGTATCGAGAAGGACTGATGACATGGCTGCGCTGAAACTCGCAATCGGCAACAAGAATTACTCGTCATGGTCGATGCGGCCCTGGCTCGCGCTCCGCGCCAACGACATTCCGTTCGTGGAGACCCTCATCCCGCTCTACACCGACAATCCCGCGGACAAGGAGCAGATCATCTCGTTCAGCCGCGCCGGCAAGGTGCCGGTGCTGGTCGATGGCGACATCACGGTGTGGGATTCGCTCAGCATCATCGAATACATCGCCGAGCGCTATCCGGAAGTGAAGCTGTGGCCGGACGAGGCCGCCGCGCGCGCCCATGCCCGTTCGGTGTGCGCCGAGATGCATTCCGGCTTCATGGCCCTTCGCAACGAATGCGGCATGAACCTGCACCGTCCGGTGCGCCCCGTGACGCTGTCGGCGGACGCCGAGGCCAATATCGCGCGCGTGCAGGAGATCTGGCGCGAATGTCGGGCCCGGTATGGCGCCAATGGACCGTTCCTGTTCGGGCGCTTCGGCGCAGCGGATGCGATGTATGCCCCGGTCGTGCACCGCTTTCGCACCTACGCGATTGAGGTCACGCCGGAGACCAAGGCCTACATGGACACGATGCTGGCGCTTCCGGCGTTCCAGGAATGGACCCGGGACGCGCTCGCCGAAACGCTTGTCATCGAAAAGTTCGAGAACGTGTAATCTGCGGTGATCGGCCTCGCTCGACGTCGAGCAAGCCGGCGGCGCTCCATGCCAGGATGGTCGGCAGGGAGAGGGACCTCACGGCCCAGGAACCGCCCAAGATGGTGGATCACGCCAGCCCCGACGGCCGTTTGCCCCATACCCCCGGAAGAACCGGTTCCAGCGGTATCGTCGGCTGACGGCATCACTCTGAAATAACTGCAAAATTCGCACGTTTGCCATGTCGCATACTGCTGGCCAAAAACGCTCGTCGCATGCTATACAGCGGCCGGGTTTCCGGCCGGCCGACGCAGTGGGACCATGGGCGTGGCAGGCGTTGTTTGAGTGATGGAGAGGGTGTTGAAGCACAAATTCCCTATTGGCGCGCGCGTATTGTTCACCGCCAGCAATGTCGCACGCCCCGCTGCCAGCGGTTCGTATGAGGTCATCCGCCTCCTGCCGACCGATGGTGACGACTGTCAGTACCGGATCAAGAGCTCGACCGAAGCCTTCGAACGTGTCGCCAAGGAAAGCCAGCTCGCGCTGTCCTGAAGGCCGACGCTATCCGCGCATTGGCGCGTCCCCGGGAATTTGTATTCTGCTGCCGTCAAAAGGCCCGCTTCACCTTCAAAAGGTGGGCCGGGGGCAGTTGCCGACTCTCGGTACTCGCTTTGACCATTCGCTCTCTGCTCGCGTGAGGGGACGTCGCGCATGAACTGGGCATGGGCCTCGTCGCTCGACCAAATTTGGCGCTCGCCGGCCTTTCCAATGTGGATGATGCTGGTGGCTGCCGGCTTCTTCGGGCTGATCCTCCTGGTCACGCTGCTGCGCGCCGAACGATCGGTCGCCAACGGCGCGCTGACCGTCCTTGCGCTGCTCGCCATTGCCATCGCGCTGGCTGCTGTTGTGCGCGTCGATGGACCGGCGGGGCAGACCACGCCGACCGAGGCGCGCGCACAGGCGGCGATGACCGCGAGCCTGCCGGCGTTGTCCTGTCTCGACGATCTCGCCGGCGATGCCGTGGCCATGGGCTGCGAGAAGGCGCTGTTCGGCGCGCCGGACGTGGCCGCTGCGGCCGTCTCCACGACCGCGGCCAGGATCGACCGTCTGACGGCGCTCGGCGATGCCGCGACCGCCGAGAAGAGCCTGACGCCCGACATCAAGGTGCTGCGCAAATCGCTGGAGCGTGATCGCTATGGCTTGGTCGCGCAGGTACTGGTCGTGCGCGACGGCTGCACGCAGTTCGACTGTGCGGCCTTCCGCTCGCTGACCGACCAGCAGCAGGTCGCCGCCAACATGGATTCCCATCTCTACGACACGCTGGTCGCGCGCTACGCCCCGACCTGGAATGCGCCTGCAGCAGCGCAATCGTTGCCGGCCACTGCCGCACTTGCGGGACTGCCGCCGTCGATGCCGACGGGCAAGCCGACCAATGCCGAGTTCCCGAGTGCCTCGTCGACGCCGCCGGTCAGCATCATGAATCCCGAGCCGCCGACGCGTCAGGCGGCGCCCACCGCAAACGCGGCGGCTCCGCGCGCCCCCGCAGCGGCCTCGGCGCAGGCCGCAGCTCCCGCCGCGAAGAAGCCGCCTGCGCCGAAGGCTGCGCGGGCGCCGGCGGCAGCACCGGTTCCGCTCACGCCGCCGGCCGCGGCTGCCCCGGCTGCGGATAACGAGTAGATCGGCATTCCAAATGCGTGGCTGTCCGGCTAATGCTGGGGCATGCCACTACATCTGATCAAGCTCGCCGTCGGCTGCGAATCCGTCAAGGAATTGAAGGAGTGGACCGCCGAACGGATCCAGACCGCCAAGAAGAAGGGTCTGCCGCAACATCACATCCACATCACCCGCATGGTGCCCAAGCGCGACGCCGAGATCCTGTCGGGCGGGTCGCTCTATTGGGTGATCAAGGGCGAGGTCGCCGCGCGCGAAAAGATCATCGGCATCGAGCCGTTCCGCGACAAGGACGGCATCGGGCGCTGCCGGATCGTGATGCAGCCGAAGGTGATTCCGGTGTCGCCGCGGCCGATGCGCCCGTTCCAGGGCTGGCGCTATCTCGCCGACGATTCGGTGCCGCCCGATCTCGGCAAGTCCGCCGCCGGCTCGATCGCGGCGATGCCGGAGCCGATGCGGCGCGAACTGCGCGATCTCGGGCTGCTCTAAACCGCGATATTGTCGATCAACCGGGTGGTGCCGAGCTTGGCCGCGACCAGGATGCGCAGCGGTCCGTCGTTGCGCGAGCTGACCTGTGCCAAGGTCGCTGCATGGCGCACTTCGAAATAGTCGAGCTCAAAGCCGGCTGCCGTGATCATCGCGGCACCGCGCGCCATTGCGGGCGCGACCGCTTCGCCGGCGCGAATGCGCCCGGCGCTCTCCTTCATGGCGCAGTATAGCGTGGTCGCGGTCTGCCGCTCCTGTGGCGACAAATAGACGTTGCGCGAGGACATCGCGAGCCCGTCGCGCTCGCGCACGGTGCGGGAGCCGATCACCTTGACGCCGAGCTCGAGGTCGCGGGCCATCTGCGCCACCACCCGCAACTGCTGAAAATCCTTCTCGCCGAAGATCGCGACATCCGGCCGGCACTGGGTGAACAGCTTGCCGACGACGGTGGCGACGCCGCCGAAGAAATGCGGGCGGAAGCGGTCCTCGAGGCCAGCCAGCGCCGGTCCCTCCGGCATGATGCGGGTGGCAAAGCCCTCCGGGTACATGGCCTCGGCGCCGGGATGCCAGACGATATCGACGTCCTCGGCGGCGAGCTTGGCGAGATCGGCCTTCCAGGTTCGCGGATAGGCGCCAAAATCCTCGGTCGGAGCGAACTGGGTCGGGTTGACGAAGATCGACACCACGACGCGGCTCGCGCGCCGCTTGGCCAGGCGCACCAGCGACACATGGCCGTCATGGAGCGCTCCCATGGTCGGGACCAGCGCGATCGTCGCCTTTCGCTTGCGAAGATTGTCGACGGCGCGTCGCAAGGTGGGGACCGTGCGGGCGATCAAGGGGCTGCGTGACATCAGAACTCGACGGGATTGGGAATCGACGGGCGCGTTCCGGCGCCCGGCAGGCTAACCTTAACAAGCGGCGACCATGGACGCCATGCATCCGGATGCGGCACAGCATCCCGGGCAAAGCCGCGCAAGCGTCGCGGCATTGTGGGCTGGATCACAGACGCGAAGCGGCGCCGCGATTCATGATGAAGGTCAGCGCGCCGCGATTTGTCTTGCCTGTCACGCATTTCACTTGACCGCAGACGCGGCCAACTCGAAGATATTCGTTAGGGGTGTTGAGGATCGCGATGCTTGTGCAAGCTAGCCAAGGCCAGTCCGGCTCGGCGCATGTGGTCGTGCTCGGCAACGAGAAAGGCGGCTCCGGCAAGTCGACCACCGCCCTGCACATCGCAGTCGCGCTTCTCAAAGCCGGCCAGCGCGTCGCCACCATCGACCTCGACTGCCGTCAGCAGAGCTTTACTCACTACATCAACAACCGTTCCGCCTGGGCGCGCCGAACCAAGCTCGACCTCGAACTGCCGTTGCATCGCTGCATCAAGCTTGGCGAAACGATGCAGGTTGCCGAGAACGAGAATTCGGAGTTCCTTCAGTTCATGGAGGCGGTCTCGGCGGTCGAGAGCAGCTTCGACTTCATCGTCATCGATACGCCCGGCACCGACAGCTACCTGATGCGGCTTGCGCACTCGATGGCCGACACGCTGGTGACCCCGATCAATGACAGCTTCCTCGATTTCGATGTGCTCGGCACTGTCGATCCCGCCAATTACGCGGTGACAGGCGAGAGCCACTACGCCGAGATGGTGCGGGATGTCAGGCGCAAGCGCCGCCAGCTCGACGGTGCGACCACCGACTGGATCGTGGTGCGCAACCGCCTGTCGATGCTCGGCTCCCGCAACAAGCAGCTCGTTGCCGATGGGTTGAAGGATTTGTCGCTGCGGCTCGGCTTCCGCTACGTCGACGGCTTCGCCGAACGGGTCGTCTATCGCGAGTTCTTCCCGCGCGGTCTGACCGCGCTGGACGAGATCGACGAGGCCACGCTCGGCATGCGGCCAAATCTCGGCCATCTCACCGCACGGGAGGAGGTGACGAGCCTGCTCCGCCAGCTCAAGCTTCCGCTCGACGAGCGCGGACGTCGCCGCGCGGCCAATCGCGCCGAGTGGTTCAACCAGGTCGACAAGCCGCTCGAGGTCCACGACATCCTCGGCGCTTGAGGCGGCGGTACATCGCTACTTCC
Source organism: Bradyrhizobium sp. WU425 (assembly GCF_021052305.1). Taxonomy (NCBI): domain Bacteria; kingdom Pseudomonadati; phylum Pseudomonadota; class Alphaproteobacteria; order Hyphomicrobiales; family Nitrobacteraceae; genus Bradyrhizobium; species Bradyrhizobium sp. WU425. The sequence continues at coordinate 3,780,210 of NZ_CP088089.1, forward strand.
AGTCGATCAAGAGGCCGGTCTCCCCCGGGGAACCGAGCCCGCGCTCAACCGTTTTCACCCCGTGTTTACTGCAAAACGGAACCCGATCGAGACAGGTTGCGTCGGATGGTGACGTGCACCCTGACGTAGCCGTGTGAGAGCGAGATGCTCAAGAAACGTGTGCGCCGCACAATGAAAGGGCTGCCGGTTCACAATATTTGGCCTTCCTGTCACGCGGCTGTGACATATATTAGGGAATAGGCGACCAGGGGCCGAAGAGCTCCGGAAGAACACGATTTTCAACAGGGATTCAGGCCGCAAGAGCCTGAGGCTGAGGACGAAAATGAAGCGTGGAATTGCCGTTCTGGTTTCGGTCAGTGCCCTCTGTGGCGTCGCCTATTTCACGGCGAGCAAGTGGGCAATCAGGCACGAGACCATCACCTTCTACGATGCCTCGCGCGACAACCGTGCGGTGCCCGTCGATATCGCGATCCGTCGTGACAAGGAAATGCAGGCCAATGCCGGCATGATCACGATGCCGGTCGCCGTGATCAACCACGGCAACACCGTCAAGAACACCGAGTACGGCTTCCTCGCCAACATTTTCGCCGCGCGCGGCTACCTCGTCGTCAGCCCGCAGCATGATTTGCCGACCGATCCACCGATGGTGACCAAGCCGGGCGAGATCTATGTCGGCCGGCTGCCGCAGATCCTGCGCGGCGTCGCCAACATCCATCTCGCCATGCAGGAGATGAAGAAGGTTCAGCCCAACGCCGACTACGAAAAGGTGACGATGGTCGGCCACTCCATGGGCGGCGACATCACGATGTATTTCGCCAAGCAGTATCCGGATGAGGTCAAGAAGGTCGTCACACTCGACAATCTTCGCGTGCCCTTCGTCACCGCCGGGAAGTTCAAGATCCTGTCGTTCCGCTCCACCGATCCGCAGTTCAAGGCCGATGCGGGTGTGATCCCGACCGACGAAGAATGCGAGAAGGCCGGCATCCAGGTCGTGAAGACCGAATTCCAGCACAACGACATGCGCGACACCGGTCCGGATGCTGCCAAGAACTCGATCCAGGGCATGCTCGACAAGTTCCTGAGCGCGACCGACAGTGAAGTGGCGCCGGTCGACACGCAATCGTCCCCACCCAAGATTCTCGAGCCCGGGCCGGTCGCTTTGATGGCGCCCGCCAAGAGCTGACGCCTTCCTCGTCGTCGATACCGATTTCAAAGCCTCCGCCGGCTGCCGCCTGCGGGGGCTTTGCGCATTGACCGGGCTGCATGTGCTGACCACATTAGCCGCTCACGCAAGGGTCAAGGAAATGTCCGGCGAACCCATCAAACCGCGCGGCCGCGATGCCGTCTCGGCGCAACCAGGCGACGCTGTGCCGCAGGCGGGGACCTCGACCTCGGAGGACATCGCCGCCTTCGTCGCCAACGCGCGCGCGCTGTCACCGCATGCGCCCGGTGCAAAAGGGCGGCTGATCTTCGCGCTGGATGCGACGATGAGCCGGCAGCCGACCTGGGACATGGCTTGCGCGCTTCAGGCCGACATGTTCCGTGAGACCGCCGCGCTCGGCAGTCTCGACATCCGGCTCGTCTACTATCGCGGCTTCGACGAGTGCCGCGCCACGGGATGGATCTCCGACAGCGCCAGGCTGGCGGCGCTGATGAGCAAGATCGATTGCCGTGGCGGCGACACCCAGATCGGCAAGGTGCTGAGCGAGGCGCGGCGCGAGGCCGTCGCATCCGGCGTGCGCGCCGTCGTCTTCGTCGGCGACGCCATGGAGGAGAACGTCGACCAGCTCTGCGCCAAGGCAGGCGAGCTCGGCATGCTCAAAGTGCCTGTGTTCGTCTTTCAGGAAGGCCATGACGCGGTGGCCGAGAAGGCCTTTCGCGAGATCGCGCGCCTGACCGGCGGCGCTTGGTGCCGGTTCGATCCGGGCGCGGCGGCGCAGTTGCGCGAGCTGTTGCGCGCAGCCGCCGCCTACGCGGCCGGCGGACGCGAGGCGCTGTTGCAATTGGCGAAGACCGCCAGTGGCGCGGCCAGGCTGATCGGCCAGATGAAGTAGCGCTGGCGCAAGGACACGATGCTTTTTGGCGGTAGGCCGACTATATTCGGGCCATGACCCTGATCGCCGGCGCTATCGCAATTATCACCCTTTATTTGCTGCTCCAGATGTTCCGTTCGGCCAATCCGGCCGTGCTGGCACGCGCGATCAGGTTCGGTGGCGGCGTGGTGGCGCTGGCTGTCGCAGCGTTCACGGGCTTGAAGGGCGAACTGGTGGTGGCGATCCCGCTCGGGATATTCGGCGCCGGGCTCTTGGGCTGGACACCGATGGCAAACGCCGGCTTCGGCAATATCGGCGGGCTGTTCGGCGGGGGCGCGACGCGCCCGGCCGGTCAGGCCTCGCGCGTGCGCTCGCAATTCCTGGATATGCGGCTCGATCACGATTCCGGCCAGCTTGGAGGCCAGATCGTCGCCGGGCCTCACGCCGGGCGCGATCTCGATGAGTTTGATCTCGCGGCCCTGCTGGCAATGGTCCCGGCGTTCGACGCCGAGAGCGTGGCCCTACTTGAAAGCTATCTGGACCGCCGGTTTCCCGCTTGGCGTCAGAACGCGCAGGGCGACGCGGCAGGGGGGCAGCGCCGCACGGTGGCGAGCGGTAAAATGACGACGGAGGAGGCCTATCAGATCCTTGGCCTGCAGCCGGGGGCGGGGCGTGACGACATCAGCCGGGCTCACAAGTCCCTGATGAAGAAACTGCATCCCGACCAGGGGGGCTCGACGTATCTCGCTGCCCGTGTAAACGAGGCCAAGGATACTCTGCTTCGCACGCATAACGGCTAACTCCGGCACCACGCTACAAACGCTCGTCCCGTGTGAGCTCTGCTTGCTCTGTTTGCCGTCGCCCCGATGCCCGCCATTGTCGGCGTGGTCGATCCCTTGCGTAAAGTTTTAACCGTAAATCCTTGACGAGAGGTTGTCGTGGAACAGCCTCGTCGGTCACCGCATCCCGAAAATGAAAATGCCCGCGCAAGGCGCGGGCATTTTCATTGGAGCGGTGCGAAAGTTCAGTTGCGGACGGTCATGCAGGAGATATCGGCGCGCTTCAGGGTGCGGCAGACGGCTTCGGCCTGGTCGCGGTCGAGCCCGGCGAAGCGGGCGCGGTAGAGCTTGCGATTATCTTTCGCGACGACCGGCTCGGTGAACGGGTCGGCCTTGCTGAGCAGGCCGCGAGCCGAGCTGCGCGCCGCGTCGATGCGCTGCTGGGCTTCGTTCTCGCTCTCGAGCGCGCCGACCTGAACGATCCAGCCGCTGTGGGTAGCGACCGGCTTCGTGGTGGCGCTCATCTGGATCGGCTGCAGCGCCGGGTCGGCTGATGCGAGCTTCGCAGCAGCCGGGGCGGGTGCGGCGGCGGTGGCGGCCGGCAAGACGCCGAGGATGCCGTTGCCGGTGCCGAAGCCCGCCGGCTGCCGCGGCAGCTCGGCACGGGTGATCTCGGCCCTCGGAGCTTCCGGTTGGCTGGCCTCGGGCTTGTTGATGAGGTCTGCGCGGGCGACGACGGCACCGGAGGTTTCGGCGACGTCGGAGCGGGATGCGATCGTGCTCGTGACCTGCGGTGCGATCTGAGCCGGGGCGGCGGAGGCGACCTTCACCGCGCCGGCCTTGACCTGGACGGTCTTGACCCGGACCGGCTTCATCGGTTCGGACGAACCGGGGATGATCGAGAGCGGCTGGCTCGAGATCACGCCATTGGTGAGCGGCGCAGGCTCGATCTTGGATTCTGTCGGCCGAACTTCAGGCCTATTGGCTTCAGATCTGGGCTGAGCCGGCGGCACCGCGGCAGTCGCAGCCGCAAGCGTCGAGAGGCGCGCGGCGAGACGCGACGGGGCTGCTTCGGGAGCAGGGGCAGCCGCAGCCTGAACCTGCGGAGCGGAGCGGGCCGGGATATCCGACGCATCCGCAACCTCGGCAGCGGCGTCGGAACCGTTGCGTTCGGTGACCGCGGCGACGGTGTGGGTGGTCGCGGCCTTATCGAGGTTCTCCGCGAGCAGGTTGCGCATGATGGCGTCGCGCGAGCCGCCGCTGCGGCCGCCCAGCACCACGCCGATCAGGTGGCGGTTGCCACGGCGCATCGAGGTCACGAGATTGAAGCCGGAGGCGCGAGTATAGCCGGTCTTGATGCCGTCCACGCCCTCGACATTCCCGAGCAGATGATTGTGGTTCCGGATCGACTGTCCGCGCCAGTTGAACGTCGAGGTCGCGAAATAGCGATAGTAGCGCGGGAAGCGCTCCTGGATGGCGCGGCCGAGCGTGGCCTGGTCGCGCGCGGTCGTGACCTGCTCGTCGTTGGGAAGACCGTTGGCGTTGCGGTAAACCGTCCTGGACATGCCGAGCGAACGCGCCTTGCGCGTCATCATCTGGGCGAAGTCGTCCTCGTCGCCGCCAATCGCTTCCGCGATCACAACGGCTGCGTCGTTGGCGGAGCGGGTGACGAGACCTTTGATCGCGTCCTCGACGCGGATCGTCTGGCCGGCACGCAGGTTCAGCTTGGTGGGATCCTGATCGGCGGCGTGCTGCGACACCGGCATCTCGGTGTCGAGCTTCATCTTCCCGGACTCGAGGCGCTCGAACAGGAGATAGAGCGTCATGATCTTGGTCAGCGAGGCCGGATGGCGGATCCCGTCGGGACTCGTGGCCTGAAGCACGGAGCCGGAGTTGCCGTCGACGATGATCGACGCGAATTTCGGGCTGGAACTCTCGGACACATCGCGCTGCACGCGGTGTTGCGCGTAGTGACGCCGGTGGCGCCGCGCCTCGGCAGCATCGGTGGTGAAGATGACTGCACTCGTGACCGCAAGAAGCCCAAAAACGCCAACCCGCGCCAAGCGCGAGGAAGACAAGTTTTTACGAAGCATGAAACCCCGTCCCCGTTTCTGACTTGATCACCGGCTCGTGAGGCGAAATTGTGCCCAAGGGACCCGGGATCATTACCTGCTCAGGCTGTCCTCCGCAGATGTTCGCCGCGGGGGACGTTGGACCTGAGCCGCTGTTCTGGCTAAGGTGATGTTCTCCAACGGCTTTTGGCCGCTTGTGGAAGTTGAACACGTCCAGGGAATCAAGGTAGGGGGCCGCGGTTTCCAAAAGCTTAAGGAACCATTGCGGGAAACCCCGGGAATCTTGGCAAATTTGCCCGCAATTTTGTGCGACGCACAAAATTCTTGACTTTTTTGTGCGTTGCACTAATCGTGAGCAGAGTCAGGGAGCCGGGGCTTCCGACAGGCTAGGGAAAAGGATTCCGAATGTTCAAGGTTGAAGACTTTCAGGGCTACGGGAAAGAGCACTTCGAGCAGTACGTCGCCTCCGCGACGTCGATGCAGCACGGCCTTCAGGCGATCGCCAGCGCTTATGGCGACTACACCAAGAAGTCGTTCGAAGACACCAAGTCCTTCGTCGAGAAGCTTTCCGGCGTGAAGTCGCTGGACAAGGCCGTCGAAGCGCAGACCGAATTCGCCCGTTCCGCCTACGAGTCCTTCGTCGCGGAATCGCAGAAGATCGCCGGCCTTTACAGCGACCTCGCCAAGCAGGCGTTCAAGCCGGTCGAGACCATCGTGTCGAAGTTCACCCCGGCCGCCAGCTAACGTTTCCTGACGTCCTGGAATCAAAGGCCCGGCTGCAGTAGCCGGGCTTTTTTTGTTTGTCTCGAAGTGTAGGTCTCAGCGCGCCATCGCAGCTTCCACACCGTGCCGGTTTCCTTGAACATCGAGACGTCTGATCTGCCTTCGTCATCAGATAGAACTTGTCGGTGCGGCTCGCGCAATACTGCAGCACGCGGGAGGTCGGGTCGCTCCGGTGTTCACCTGCACCGTATGGATCCTGATGTTCGCCGCCTTGGCGTTATCGCACAGCTTCTTCTGCCGCGCGTCGATCTGCGAGGCGTGACGATCCCCGGAAATCTGTGCCTTTGCCCGTTTTCGCGTCACGCCATTGTTTTCGCGTCACGCCATTGAGGGTAAATTGGTCCGTAGATAACCGGAGATAGCCCGCGCGAAACCGCCGCAGCCGCGTTGCTGGCCGGGTTCCTGGTGAACATCTTCTAAACCGGCGGGGCGGAAGCTTTTGTCAAATCAGTCCGGATTGATTAACCTTGGTGAGGATCGCCCGGACCGGGAATCGGGACCGCCATGGCCGCATCGGCCGAGCTGCCGCACGCTTGCGGCGAGCCGGGGGCAGGCCCATATTCGGTGAGGCCGATCCGGTTTGGACCGGACCGGCTGGAAGCGGCGATCCAAAAAGGCGGTGCGCCTGTGCGAAGCTCCGAAGGCCGGGGCTGCGCGGCGAACCGTCATACGCTTCCGTGGGGAATTTGAACGCCTGAGCCATGCCGCAACTGTCTTCCAGACCAGATCCCTCCGCGGCCGCCGCCGCCCACGCTGCCCTGATGAGCAACGACGAGAACCGTTCCGGCGGTCCTTCCGCGCCAAACACGTCCGTCATCACCAAGGTCAAGCCGAAGACCAAACGGCCGAACCTGTACCGTGTGCTGATCCTGAACGACGATTACACGCCGATGGAATTCGTCGTTCATGTGCTGGAGAAATTCTTCCAGAAGGACGCCGAGGCCGCAACCAAGATCATGCTGCACGTTCATCATCACGGGATCGGGGAGTGCGGCGTGTTCACCTACGAGATCGCCGAGACCAAGGTAACGCAGGTGATGGATTTCGCTCGCAAGCACCAGCATCCGCTGCAATGCGTGATGGAAAAGAAGTAAGACACGTCACGGCGCATTCGAAGCCGGTTCTTGTGCATGTCGCAGTGTGATTGCCGCGTGATGTCTGCGCGCGATGTTCGTTGCAGAGGGCAAAACTACGGAATTTCGGACCGGTGCTGATCGTGCCCAAACCGGAACGGGTTTTGCATCAAAAAATACCGTAGCTGTGCAGCCGCCTGAGTCGCGGAACCGGTCTTTCGCCGCGATCTTGTATAACTATATGTGACAAAGGTTGTTGTTGCCTGACCGGGCGATGGCGATCATGATGGTGGGGGCCATAGAGGACGCGAATGCCGACTTTTTCCCAAAGCCTTGAACAATCCCTGCATCGTGCACTGGCGATCGCAAACGAGCGTCATCACCAATACGCGACGCTCGAGCATCTTTTGCTCTCCCTGATCGACGACTCCGATGCAGCCGCCGTCATGCGCGCCTGTAGCGTCGACCTCGACAAGCTCCGTACGAGCCTCGTCAATTATCTTGAGACCGAATTCGAGAACCTGGTGACGGACGGCGCCGATGACGCCAAGCCGACCGCAGGCTTCCAGCGCGTGATCCAGCGCGCGGTGATCCACGTGCAGTCGTCCGGTCGCGAAGAGGTGACCGGCGCCAACGTGCTGATCGCGATCTTTGCCGAGCGCGAGAGTCATGCCGCGTATTTCCTGCAGGAGCAGGACATGACGCGCTACGACGCCGTCAATTATATCAGCCACGGTATTGCCAAGCGGCCAGGCGTCTCCGAGGCGCGGCCGGTGCGCGGTGTCGACGAGGAGACCGAGACCAAGGGCAGCGAGGACGCCAAGAAGAAGGGCGAGGCGCTCGAGACCTATTGCGTCAACCTCAACAAGAAGGCGCGCGACGGCAAGATCGATCCGGTGATCGGACGCAATTCCGAGATCAACCGCGCGATTCAGGTGCTGCGTCGCCGGCAGAAGAACAATCCGCTGTTCGTGGGCGAGGCCGGCGTCGGCAAGACCGCGATCGCGGAGGGCCTGGCCAAGCGCATCGTCGACAGCGAGGTGCCGGAGGTGCTGGCGGCTGCGACCGTGTTCTCGCTCGACATGGGCACGCTGCTCGCCGGTACGCGCTATCGCGGCGACTTCGAGGAACGCCTGAAGCAGGTGCTGAAGGAGCTCGAGGCGCATCCCAACGCCATCCTGTTCATCGACGAGATCCACACCGTGATCGGTGCGGGCGCGACGTCGGGCGGGGCGATGGATGCCTCGAACCTGCTCAAGCCCGCGCTCGCTTCCGGCACCATTCGCTGCATGGGCTCGACCACCTACAAGGAATACCGGCAGCACTTCGAGAAGGACCGCGCGCTGGTGCGGCGCTTCCAGAAGATCGACGTCAACGAGCCGACGGTCGAGGACGCGATCGCAATCCTCAAGGGCCTCAAGCCGTACTTCGAAGACTACCACCGGCTGAAATACACCAACGAGGCGATCGAGGCTGCGGTACAGCTCTCTTCGCGCTACATCCACGACCGCAAGCTGCCGGATAAGGCGATCGACGTGATCGACGAATCCGGCGCGGCGCAGATGCTGGTCGCCGAGAACAAGCGCAAGAAGACCATCGGCATCAAGGAGATCGAGACCACGATCGCCTCGATGGCGCGGATCCCGCCGAAGAGCGTGTCAAAGGACGATGCCGAGGTGCTCAAGCATCTCGAGCAGACCCTGAAGCGCACGGTGTTCGGTCAGGACAAGGCGATCGAATCGCTCGCCGCTTCGATCAAGCTGGCGCGTGCCGGCCTGCGCGAGCCGGAGAAGCCGATCGGCTGCTACCTGTTTTCGGGTCCGACCGGCGTCGGCAAGACCGAGGTCGCAAAACAGCTGGCGGCGTCGCTCGGCGTCGAGCTGTTGCGCTTCGACATGTCCGAATACATGGAGCGGCACACCGTGTCGCGCCTGATCGGCGCGCCTCCCGGCTATGTCGGTTTCGATCAGGGCGGCCTGCTCACCGACGGTGTCGACCAGCATCCGCATTGCGTGGTGCTGCTCGACGAGATCGAGAAGGCGCATCCCGATCTCTACAACGTCCTGCTCCAGATCATGGATCACGGCCGGCTCACCGACCACAACGGCAAGCAGGTCAACTTCCGCAACGTGATCCTGATCATGACCACGAACGCGGGCGCGTCCGATCTCGCCAAGCAGGCGTTCGGCTTTACGCGCTCGAAGCGCGAAGGCGACGACCACGAGGCGATCAACCGGCAGTTCGCGCCGGAATTCCGCAACCGTCTCGATGCCGTCGTGTCGTTCGGCCATCTCAGCGTCGAGGTGATCGGTACGGTGGTCGAGAAGTTCGTGCTTCAGCTCGAAGCGCAACTCGGCGATCGCGATGTCACCATCGAACTGTCCGACCCCGCCAAGACCTGGCTGGTGAAGCATGGTTACGACGAGCAGATGGGCGCACGTCCGATGGCTCGGGTGATCCAGGAGCACATCAAGAAGCCGCTGGCCGACGAGGTGCTGTTCGGCAAGCTCAAGGGTGGCGGCCATGTCCGCGTCGTTCTGGTCAAGGACGAGGCCGACGAGACCAAGGACAAGATCGGCTTCGAGTTCGTCGAGGGTCCGGTCACGCCGAAGCAGGAGAAGCTCCCGGGTGCCCGCAAGCGCCCGCCGGGCAAGTCCAAGCCCGGTGGCCCCGGCGGCTCGAAGGGGCCGACCAAGAGCCCGCTGGTCAAGGCTTGATCTGCGCGCGATGAATTGAAAAGGCCGGCTGAGAAGCCGGCCTTTCTCGTTGGCAGCCAAATATAAGCAAGAAGATCCGATATGACCAACACGCCTTCTGCAAACTCGTCGTCAGCTTCCTCGATCCCCGCCGACGATCCCGGCCGCGCCCTGACGGTCGCCGATCCCGACGGCGCTGACGTGCCGCATATCTCTGTGGCCGGCGGCACCTACACGGTTCTGGTGTCGGGCGCGCAGACCGCAGGACGCTATTGCCTGGTCGACATGCTGGTGCCCGCCGGCGGCGGGCCCCCGCCGCACCGCCACGACTTCGAGGAGATGTTCACGCTGCTCGAAGGCGAACTTGAATTCACCTTTCGCGGTAAGTCCCATACCGTAAGTGCGGGGTCGACCGTCAACGTCCCGGCCAACGCGCCGCACGCGTTCAAGAACGTGTCCGGCAAGACGGCCCGTATGCTCTGCATGTGCGCGCCAGCGGGACAGGACGAATTCTTCCTGGCGGTTGGCTTTCCCGTCGAAGGCCGCACATCGCCACCGCCGAAGCCGACCCCGGAAGAGATGGCCGAGAAAGGCAAGCTGATCGCAGCACTGCTGCCGAAATATCGCACCGAGATGGTGAAGATGTGAGGCGCGGCGGACGCAGCCGAAATCGGCCTTCCCAAATGGTCGCGCGCTATTCGCCGCGCAGGCGCTGGTCGTCCTGCACGCGAACATGCTCGGCGCCGCGCGCACCCGCGGACGACAGCCGCAACATGCTCAGCGCTGCGCCGCAGAGCGCGAAGCCGACGCCGGTCAGCAACGCGATCCTGGTTCCCTCGATCGGATAGCGGCCGAGGAAGAGTGCCACCAGCGCTGCGCCGGTGGTCTGCCCAAGCAGCCGCGCCGTCCCCAGCATGCCGCTGGCGCCGCCGGCACGCTCGCGCGGGGCGGCCGCGATCATGGTGCGGTTATTGGGGGTCTGGAACAGGCCGAAGCCGGCGCCGGCCAGCGCCATCCGCCAGACCACGTCGAGCGGCGTGGGCGCAGCCGGCAGCAAGGCGAGCGCAGCGAGGCCGCAGGCGAACAGCGTAAGGCCGATGCCGCCGAGCAGGCCGGCCGGATAATGCTCCACCAGGCGGCCGGCGAGGGGGGCTGCGAACGCCACCGCGATCGGCCACGGCGTGATCAAGAGGCCCATATGCACCGCCGAATAGCCGAAGCGGCTCTGGAGATAGAAGGGGATCGCGACGAAGGCCAGCATCTGCCCGCAGAACGAGGCGATCGAAGTCGCAATCGACAATGCGAACACGGGGATGCGCAACAGGTCGATCGGCAGCAGCGGCGAGGCCATGTGGGTCTCGCGGTAGATCAGCAGCGCGCCCGCGACGAGCGCGATGGCGAACTGCACGAGGCAGGTGATCGCGGCTTCGCCATGACCGACGCTATCGACGGCCGCGATGCCGACGCCGAAGGTGATCGCGGACAGCCCCGCGCTCTGCCAGTCGAAGGAATGGCTCGCAGGCCTGGTGTGCGGCAGGCTGCGCAGGCCCAGCACCAATGTCACCACGCCGAGCGGAACGTTGATGGCGAACAGCCAGGGCCAGCTGCCGAACGCCAGGATACCGGCGGCGAGCGTCGGGCCGACCGCGGCTGAGAAGGCGACGACGAGAGCGTTGAGCCCGATGCCGCGGCCGAGCTGGCTGCGTGGGTAAGTGAAACGCACCAGCGCTGCGTTGACGCTCATGATGCCGGCCGCGCCGAACCCCTGCACGATGCGTGCAATCGTGAGGAGCGGCAGCGTGTGCGCCAGCGCGCAGAGTGCGGAGGCAAATGTGAACAGCACCAGGCCGACCAGATAGACGCGGCGATAGCCGACGATCTCGCCGAGCGAAGCCAGCGGCAGCAGCGAGATCGTGATCGCGAGCTGGTAGCCGTTGACGATCCAGATCGAGAACGCCGGGCTGGCGTCGAGGTCGGCCGCGATCGTCGGCAGCGCGACGTTGGCGATGGCGCTGTCGACCACTGCCATGATAATGCCGAGCGCAATGGTCAGGACCGCCTGGCCACGCTGCGGCTGCGGCAGGCCGTCGGCGTGCTCCATGGAGGCTGGCAACATGATGGCGGCGTGCTTGATTCGAGCCGTGGTTCGTCTCCGGATTAGGAAATTGCGAGATGCATCGCAACCCGGCAGGATACGGGCGGTTCCTGCGCCGGGAGCAGGTCTCCCGGCACCGCGGGCATGGGTCGGCACGGCCTCGCGGCTCACCAGCGGGAGGTCGACTTCCCGAACACATAGAGCGCGCCGAGCCCAACCGTCACCGCGGTCGAGACGATCAGGATGGTGCGCTCCCAATCGATCCGCTCCGCTCGGCGCGGTTGAGATTGAGAGCGGTGAACAGGGCCTTCATGGCAAATCGGCGCATCGGCTGCCTCGCGTGAGCGCACGATGCCACTGTCGGCGCGGGCCGGCTTGATGCAGCTCAAGCCGGACTGCGCCGGCGTGCCGGTCTCTACACCGCCGGCGGATTGCGGTCGGTGAAAGTTGTGCGCTGGTGCCAGTAAGGATAGGGCAGCGTCACCTTGCTCGCCGCATCGAGCTTGGCGATCTGGTCCTTGGTCAATGACCAGCCGACCGCGCCGAGATTTTCGCGCAGCTGCGTCTCGTTGCGCGCGCCGATGATCAGCGTCGAGACGGTCGGACGCTGCAGCAGCCAGTTCAGCGCGATCTGCGAGACGCTCTTGCCCGTTTCCCTGGCGACCTCGTCGATCGCATCGACGACGCGATAGACGTGCTCGTCCGGCACGGGCGGGCCGAACTCGGCCGTCTTGGGCAAGCGGCTTACGTCAGGCTTTGGCTGGCCGCGGCGGATCTTTCCGGTGAGGCGTCCCCATCCGAGCGGCGACCAGACCACCGCGCCGAGGCCCTGGTCGAGGCCGAGCGGCATCAGCTCCCATTCGTAGTCGCGCCCGATCAGTGAATAATAGGTCTGGTTGGCGACGTAACGCGGGAAGCCATGCTTGTCGGCAACGCCAAGCGATTTCATCAGGTGCCAGCCCGAAAAGTTCGACACGCCCACGTAGCGGATCTTGCCGGCGCGCACGAGCACATCGAGAGTCGCGAGCACCTCTTCAGGCGGGGTGAAGGCGTCGAAGCCGTGAAGCTGGAACAGGTCGATGTAATCGGTGCCGAGCCGGCTCAGCGAAGCGTCGATGGCTGTAAGCAGATGCTGCCGCGACGACCCGATGTCGTTGGGGCCGTCGCCGAAGCGGAACGTCGCCTTGGTCGAAACCAAAACCTTGTCGCGGCGGCCCTTGATGGCTTCGCCGAGAACGCGCTCGGACTCGCCGAGCGAATAGACGTTCGCGGTGTCGAACATCGACACGCCGGCATCGAGGCAGATATCCAGAAGGCGCCGGGCTTCGGTCGCGTCGGTGGTGCCCCACGCAGCGAGGCGGCCCACGCCGCCGAAGGTGCCGGTCCCAAGACTCAAGGCGGGCACCATGAGGCCCGAGCGGCCCAAGCGTCGGTATTCCATCGATTTGCTCCTCGGCTGGCCGCTGATTGATCCCCGCGACCTCTGTGCCGGATCGTAATGCAAGGCTGCGCCGTGTCCTACCTCGCGCTCACATACCGGCCTTGCTTGGAAACGGCCTAGTCGTGCAGACGCATGTCATCGAATGCCGCGTCAGTCACGCGCGGGCTGGCCGTCGTCGCCGGAAGCGGAGCCGCGCCCCTCGTTACTGGTGATTGAAGGCAGGTGGCCTCGCTCTCGCGCGCCGGCCGCGGCAGGAGCGTCAGGCTCCAGCCCACCGCAACAAGCACCGCGAGCCGGATCGCGATCACGCCGAGCAAGACTTCCGATCCGCTTATCGTGGCGTTGGTTCTCATGTGCAGAGCCTGATCCCGGCTGCAGCACCTGACAATCTGGAATTCACGAGCACGGCCTTCGCCTGAAGCGAAGGCTCGGGCCATTGGCTGCCCGGACGTCAATGCCGCGACTGGCTCTGCCGGAAGTCGCGCGGTGACATCCCGAAATGCTCGCGGAAGACGCGGCCGAAATGCGAGAGGTCGTTGAAGCCCCAGGCGAAGGCGATCTCGCTGATGTGGCGGTGAGCGAGCACGGGGGAGGCGAGGTCGCGCCTGCATTGAGCGAGGCGCTCACCGAGGACGTAGCGCTGGAACGAGGTGTCCTCGTCAGCCAGGAGATCGTTGACATAGCGGGACGAGATGCCGAGCGCCGCTGCGGTCTCGGACAGCGAGAGGTCGGGATCGGCAAGATGAGCCCGGATATGCGCCTTCAATCGGTAGAGCAGGGCGGAGCGATGCGTCGAGGACGGCAGCGGCGTCTTGCCCAGCCGCTCGCCCAGCGCCATCGCCAGGACATCGACGGCCTGTTCCGACAGAGCGGCGGCGTGGTGCAGATCGATCTGATCCGCGCTCTGGCAGAGCCGGTAGATGAAATCGTAGGCGATCCTCTGCAGTGGCGAGTCCGGCCCGAAAGAGGTGGCAGTAAGAGTTTCGGTCGCGCCGAGCCGGCGCTGCAGCATCTCGCGCGGCACCTTGAAGATGGTCTGCGTGAAGATGCCGTCGAATTTCAGCTCGTAGGGACGGGTGGTGTCATAGAGCGCAAACTCTCCCGGACTGACCACGGCCTCGCGGCCGTCCTGCACCACGCCGCCGGCGCCGCGATTGCCGAGCGCGATCAGGATGAAGTCCTGATCCGAGCGCGCGATGCGCGACGGCGTGCGCAACACGTGTTGACGGTCGGAGCAGACCTCGGAGCATTCCGCCTTGCCCAGTGGCGCCCGGGTGACCGTGCCGCGAAAGGCGCTGCCAAGATCGGACCTGCAGTCGAGCCCGACGAAGACGTCGCAAACGATTTCCTGCCAGAGCGCAAGCCGGCGGTGGCCTGGGCTGTCGTCCGTGGTGAACTGGATTGGCATCTGCAGAGCCTCCCTTTCACATCCCGCAAAATCGCGTGTCGGCGCTGGTCCCGACTGACGAAGGCAAATCCCGTACCGGGTCGGTGAATCCCGTCCGGTCGAGTTTTTGTTCCGCCGCGGTCGAGCGCCCGCCGCCCGGCTTGGTCAAATAGACTGCATCGGACCTGGCTTCCGATCAACCGGCAAGGGAGGCGGGAATGGGCATCGAACATCCGAAATACAAGGTCGCGGTGGTGCAGGCGGCGCCCGCCTGGCTCGATCTCGACGCCTCGATCGACAAGTCAATCGCCCTGATCAGGGACGCCGCCGAGAAGGGCGCCAAGCTGATCGCTTTTCCGGAAGCCTTCATCCCCGGCTACCCCTGGCACATCTGGATGGATTCGCCGGCCTGGGCGATCGGTCGTGGCTTCGTGCAACGCTATTTCGACAATTCGCTGTCCTATGACAGTCTGCAGGCCGAGCGGCTGCGCGACGCCGTGCGCAAGGCCAAGCTCACTGCCGTGCTCGGTCTGTCCGAGCGCGACGGCGGCAGTCTCTATCTGGCGCAATGGCTGATCGGGCCCGATGGCGAGACCATCGCAAAGCGCCGCAAGTTGCGGCCGACCCATGCCGAGCGCACGGTCTATGGCGAGGGCGACGGCAGCGATCTCGCCGTGCACGCGCGGTCCGACATCGGCCGCATCGGCGCCCTGTGCTGCTGGGAGCATCTCCAGCCGCTGTCGAAATACGCCATGTATGCCCAGAATGAGCAGGTCCATGTCGCGGCCTGGCCGAGCTTTTCGCTCTACGATCCTTTCGCGCCGGCGCTCGGCGCCGAGGTGAACAACGCCGCCTCGCGCGTCTATGCGGTCGAGGGCTCCTGTTTCGTGCTCGCGCCTTGCGCGACGGTCTCGCAAGCCATGATCGACGAGCTCTGTGATCGGCCGGACAAGCACGCGCTGCTGCATGCCGGCGGCGGCTTCGCTGCGATCTACGGCCCCGATGGCAGCCAGATCGGCGATAAGCTCGCGCCGGACCAGGAGGGCCTCTTGATCGCCGAGATCGATCTTGGCGCCATCGGCGTCGCCAAGAACGCCGCTGATCCAGCCGGGCACTATTCGCGCCCCGACGTGACCCGGCTCCTGCTCAACAAGAAGCGATACCAGCGCGTCGAGCAGTTTGCGCTGCCGGTCGACACCGTCGAGCCCACCGACATTGCCGCGGCGGCGAGCTGATCGCCGCAATCGAGGGAGGCACGATCATGGAATCCGCAATTCCTCTGCATCTCGAGACGCCGCGCACGCGCCACAAGCGCGTGCCGGACGATTACCAGCCGCCATACCCGTCCTTCGTGGCGCGCTATAAGCCTTCCGTGAACCGGGTCGTGATGGCCTATTTCGGCCTTCAGTATCGCGGCACGGCGGCAGCTGCTGCAACGGACGCTCTCGCCGAAATCGCGGCGCGGTTTGCCGCGGAAGGCGGTCCTTCGCATTGGGACCGGGCGCAATATGTTGATCAGGCAGGCTACGAGAACGTCGTCTCGGTGGCCTATTGGGACGACATTGCGCGGTTCGACAAATGGTTTGCATCGGCGCGCGAGGCCTGGACCGGAGCGCAGCCCGAGGGCATCGGCACGTTCATCGAGGTGCTGCGCCCCACGGTGGCGCGGCACGAGACGCTGTTTTCCTCGCTCGGCCGGCCCGAGGGCGTCGCCGCAATCTCCGGCGGCATGAGCGGCGAGGTGCAGGAGCACGCCTATTGGGGCGGCATGCGCGACCGCATCCCGCTGTCACAGACCGGCCCGATGTCGCCGGGCGGCAATCCCGAGCTGATCCGCGACGGCGCGCGGCTGCGCGTGAAGGCGCACGACAATCTCTGTCTGATCCGATCAGGCCAGGATTGGAGCGATACCGAGACCTCGGAACGAAAGCTCTATCTCGACGACGTCGAACCGGTGTTGCGCGAGGGCATGGATTTCTTGCGCGATGACGGCCTTGGCATCGGCTGTTACGCCAACCGTTACATGCGCGTGCTTGCAGCCGGCGGGGACGCGAGTGAAAAGTCCTACGGTCAAAGCTGGTGGAAGAGCCTGGCGGCGCTGGAGCGGTGGGCGGAATCGCATCCGTCCCACGTCAGGATATTCGGCGCCGCGATGAAGTACCTGTCGACGCTCGGCCCCTCGGCAAAACTGCGGCTCTACCACGAGGTCACCGTGGCTGCTGCCGACGAGCAGTTCTTCGAGTACCTGAACTGTCACGCCAAGACCGGCATGCTGGCGGCGGTGGAGACCGTCGCCGCTTGATAGAGTTAGATCACGCAATGGCCGAGCAGCTCGGGATGCGCGGCGCAGATGTGATGCGCGCCGGCGTCCCGCAGCTCGGTCTCGCTGCCGTAGCCATAGAGCACGCCGATCGCGGTCATGCCGTTGGTGCGGGCGCCGACCACGTCATGGCTGCGGTCGCCGATCATGATCGCGCTGGCGGGATCGACCCTGGCTTCGTCGAGCGCGTAGCGCAGCAGGTCGCGCTTGTCGACGCGCGTGCCGTCGAGTTCGGAGCCGAACACCCGCTCGAAATACGGTTTGAGGCCAAAATGCTCGACGATACGGGTGGCGTAGACCGCGGGCTTGCTGGTCGCCACGAACATGCGCGGTGTTGTCGCGGCAAGCGTTGTCAGCGTGTCCACGATACCGGCATAGGCTTCGTTCTCGAACAGGCCGACGTCGCTGAAGCGCTCGCGATAGAGCAGCAGCGCCCGGTCGGCGAGTTCCGCGCTGCCCGTGAGCTTTTGCAGGCTGGCATGCAGCGGCGGCCCGATGCACCAGGTCAGCTCGTCCTCGCTCGGAACCGCAACGTTGAGCCGCTCCAGGGCGTACTGGATCGAGCGCGTGATCCCGGGCTTCGGGTCGGTCAGCGTGCCGTCGAGATCGAAATAAATGGTCACCATATTGTCGCGCCTGTGTTGATACCGCCGCCTATTGCCAGACCTAAACGAGGCCGGGGGCCAAGGCAAACGCGCAACCATTGTCACGCCGAAAATCGCCTTCCCGATACCGCGTATCCCTTAAAGCTCGCTATTCGCGGGAGGGAAGCGTAGAGTCGCGCCATCACCGCCTTTCCATTGGCATCGACCGGTGACTGAGGGTCACCAGCGCTCCCGCCGACTGAGCAGGAGCGTGCATGACTCGATTTCGTCTGGTCGACTGGATCCGCCGGAGAGCGCTTCTCGTCGCATTGATGCTTGGCACATTGATACTTGGCACACTGTCGCAAGGCGCTGTCGCGGCAGGACCGGACTGCCGGGCGATCGAAAGCACGAGCGGACGTCTCGCCTGCTACGATGCTGCGTTTCCTCCGAAGGAAAAAAAGCCCGCTGCTGCGGAAGGCGATGGGTCCCGTGCTGCCTACAAGGACCCGTTCGTGGCGGAAGAGGCCAGAACCGCGGCGAAGCTGAAGAACATCTGCCGCGGCTGTTGAGGGTTGCTCGTTCGCCGCGCTCGTCGATCAACGAGTCCGGACGAGGGATCGAGACGATTTTTTCAGGAGAGGCCGGATGAGCGAGCGACTTGAAACCCTGAAGAAGGCCCGTGAGCGCATGATCGAGGACAGGGACGCGCATGCGAAAGTGCTGGCCGCCCCCTTTGTGCGCGACACGGCCGAGCGAGCGCGCAACAAGTTTATCGAGATCCAGGCGCTGATTGATGCCCTCGACCGCGCCATCCGGGGCGAAATCCCGGTTGCGGTCAAAAACTAAGGCGGTAGGCAGCGAGACCAGCGGAGCGCCGCTACCGCTCCCTCATTGCTGTCTCGCCCATTCGACGATGGCGGTCGCCTCCGCGCCTGCCCGGGTTTCCCAGGCGGTGATCGCGCCCGTTGCTGCCTTCCGCAGCTCCGTGACAAGGGACGCAGGCGCCGGCTCGGCGATATGGACGCCATTGTCGCGCATGCGCGCATAGTTCTCGATGGTGCGGTGGCTCAATAGCGCCAGCTGGCTCTGCTCAGTCTCGGCCGCCGCCGCCAGCACCTCGCGCTGCATCGGTTCGGACAGTTCGGCAAAGGCGTCGCTGCGGACGAAGGCGATCGAGATTGGCATCGCGTAGTTGATGGCCGTGAAATGCGGCAGGAAGTCCCACAATTTGCGTCCCGCGCCGCCGTCGCCGGAGGTGAGGAAGGCATTCAGCCGGTGTTCCCTCAGTCCGGCGAGCGCCGCATCCATCGGCAGGAATTGCGCGTTCGCGCCGGCTGCGCGCATGACCTCGGTGGAATTGGCATCGTAGGTTCGCAGGTTCAGTTTCGGCAGGTCGTCAGCACCGTCGAGCGACTGCTCCGACCAGAGGCCCGTGGCCGGCCAGATCGTCACATAGAGCAGCTTGAGGCCGCGCGCAGCCAGCGCCTTCTCATAGAGCGGTCGCGCCCGCAGATTGGTGGCCCGGGCGAGATCCACCGATTGCACGAGAAAAGGCAGGGTGGACAATCCGAGCACAGGGTCGAGGCCCGAGAGCGCGCCCGCGAAGGCATCGCCGCCCGCGATCCGGCCGTCCAGCGCCGCGCGCGGCATCTCGCCCGAGTTGATCTTGAGCTGGTTGTCGAAGGCGTTAGTCACGGTCACGAAGCCGTGGGTACGGTCGGAGACGCGGCTGGCGAAAGTCGCCAGCCCAATCCCGGAGATGTTATTCTCAGGGTATTCCGTGGTCATCCGCCAATTGACTTGAGACGCGACTTGAGACGTCACCTGCGCGGCGGCTGGCGCGACGCTCAGGATGAGCGCGGCGAGGACAAGGATCGCGCGGATCCGGTTGGCGGGGTAACGCATTGGGAGAAGCAGGTCAGGCAGCATAATATTGGCGACCCGTCGAACCATGGCACGATGCCACAACATTGTTGATCACACTGTCGCATGCCGCGCCGAGGCGCGCTACCGCCGTGCCTGCGCGCGATGGGTGCAGATTGCGATGTGCATCATCTCCGCGCTGCTTGTCTCGTCGACCCAGGCCGCGGCATGGGACAGTTCGCCCGCCAAGACCGACGTTGCCATCCCAAGCGTCGAAGAACTCGCTGTGCAGCCGGAGAAGCCCGGTGCGCGGGAGAGCGACACGCGGGAGTCGATCTGCCTGATCATCGAGGCCGCGGCGCGCGATGCCAATCTTCCGCTGGAGTTCTTCGCCCGCGTGATCTGGCAGGAAAGCCGCTTCCAGACCGATGCGGTCGGGCCGGTGACGCGCAGCGGCGAGCGGGCGCAGGGGATCGCGCAATTCATGCCGGGCACCGCGAGCGAGCGCGGGCTGCTCAATCCCTTCAATCCGGTGCAGGCGCTGCCGAAGTCGGCGGAATTCCTGAACGAGCTGCGCAACCAGTTCGGCAATCTGGGGCTGGCGGCGGCCGCCTACAATGCCGGGCCGCGCCGGGTGCAGGAATGGCTCGCCGGCACCGGCGGCATGCCCGAGCAGACCCGCAATTACGTTCTTGCGATCACCGGCACGAGCGTCGATGCGTGGGCCAAGGCAGGCGCGACCGGCAAGGGGCCGCCCAGCGTGCCGCCGACGAGCTGCCGCGATCTGATGGCGCTTTTGAAGCGCGCGCCGAATGCCTTCGTCGCCGAGCTCGAGCAGCATGTGGAGCTTGCGGCTGCAAAGGTCTGGGGCGTGCAGCTCGCCGCGGGCTTTGACCGCAACCGCGCGCTGGCGATGTACTCCCGCGCGGTCACGCGGCTGAGCGCCGTGATCGGCGAACGTGATCCGAGCCTGCTCAGCTCGGTGATGCGCAGCCGCGGCACGCGCGCCTTCTACCAGGTGCGCATCGGCGCCGATACGCGGAGCGAGGCGGATGAACTCTGCGGTCGCATCCGCAAGGCCGGCGGGGCGTGCTTCGTGCTGAAGAATCGCGGTGTGAGCGGGTAGGGCATCTGTCCCAGCGTGCATGCCAGCCCCGCCGTGCGCTTTCTTGACGCGAGGCGCCGCATTGCCCGTTATGCGGGCACGATTCCTCATCCGGCCAAGACTCCCCGTGGCGCTTCCTCCGCTCAATTCACCTCAATGGCAAAGTCCCTGGCGCGCCTTTGCGTGGGGGCTGCGCTCGATCACGCAGACCATCCTCACGCTCGTGCTGTTCGTGACCTATCTCGGCATCGGCGCGCTCGCCCACGACACACATTTCAGCCTGCTCTGGGCGCTCTGCTCGACGCTGTTCGTCTGGGCAGGTCCGGCGCAGATCATCCTGATCACCACGCTTGGCTCCGGCGCGACGATCGTCCAGTCCGCGATCGCGGTCACCGTCAGTGCGATCCGGCTGTTTCCGATGGTGGTCTCGGTGCTGCCGTTGATGCGCACGCCGACGACGAAACGGCGCGAGCTGTTTTTCGCGGCGCATCTCACCGCGGTGACACTGTGGGTCGAATGCCATCGCTTCCTGCCGCAGGTACCGCGTGAACGCCGGATCGCCTTCGTCAACGGACTTGGCTTCGGTCTTGTCTCGGTGTGTCTCACCGCCAATGCGGTCGGCTATTTCCTTGCCGCCAATCTGACTCAGACGCTTGGCGCGGCGATCCTTTTGCTGACGCCTCTGTCCTTCCTGTTCTCGACCGCACGCAACAGCCGCGAGCTCGCCGATGTCGTCGCCCTCGCGCTGGGCATATTGCTGTATCCACTGGCCGCGAAGATCAATTCCGGCCTCGACATCCTCGTCAGCGGGCTCGTGGCGGGCACGATTGCCTATGGCGCGCATTGGTGGCGGGAGGTGCGCGCATGAGCTTTGCGCAGCTCATCGGCGACTGGCACGCGCTGGCGGTGCTGTTCGTCGCCGGCGTTGTTCCCAACCAGATATGGCGCATGCTGGGCCTGTGGTTCGGCGGCGGCATCGACGAGGGCTCCGAGCTTCTGGTCTGGGTACGGGCGGTCGCCACGGCGACCCTGGCCGGCGTCATCGCCCAGATCGTGGTCGAGCCCCCCGGGGCGCTTGCGAGCGTGCCGGACGCCCTGCGCTACGGTGCGGTCGGCGCCGGCCTCGTCGTCTTCCTGCTGGCCCGCCGCTCGATCTTCGCGGGCGTGGTCGCGGGCGAAGTCTTCATGCTGGCCGGCAAGTGGTGGTTGGGCTAAAACCGCCGGCGAACAGCAGGGAATTGGACATATGGTTCGCGAAAACCAGCTCCGCGAGGGTGAAGTCTCCATCGAGCTGCCGCCGACGCAAGATGCCGGACTCGTCTTCATCGGCCGCATCCGCACGCCCTGGAGCTCGCGGATGGAGACCCCGCGGCAGGGCCGGACAGACGGCCCGATATGTCGGCTCGAGATCTTCGAGCCGTTCGTGCCGGCGATCAAGGGCGTCGATTTCTACAGCAATCTCGAAGTGCTTTACTGGCTCGACAAGTCGCGCCGCGACATCGTCCTGCAAAGCCCTAAGAACAACGAGAAGACCCGCGGCACGTTTTCGCTGCGCTCGCCGGTGCGCCCTAATCCGATCGGCACGTCGATCGTGAAGCTGGTCGGCATCGAAGGCAACGCGATTCTGGTGCGCGGGCTCGATTGCCTCGACAACACGCCGCTGATCGACATCAAACCAGATCGTTGCGAGTTCACGCCGCTGGCCGCCCCGCAGCCGGGAGATTTTCAGACGGAGTGAAGTGTCTCCTCCGTCATTTCGAGGAGCTCTTGCGACGAAGCAATCCAGACTGTAGCCGCGGAGGCAGTCTGGATTGCTTCGCTGCGCTCGCAATGACGAGTGGAGAGCGTCAGCCCGCCTTCAACGCCGCGATCAGCTTGGTCGCGTTCTCTTCCAGCACCTTGACGTCTTCCTTGCGGCTGGCGGGCGGAAGCATCGCCACGCCGTCGTGGCGCGGCATCACGTGCATGTGGAGATGAAACACCACCTGTCCGCCGGCCGCCTCGTTGAACTGCTGCACGGTGATGCCGTCGGCCTTGAACGCCGTCATCGCTGCGGCAGCGATTTTGTGTGCGCCGCGGGCGACGTGGGCGTAGTCGTCCGGCTTGATGTCGAGGATGTTGCGGGCAGGAGCTTTTGGAATCACCAGCGTGTGGCCCGGTACCCGCGGCATGATGTCGAGAAAGGCGAGCACGTGCTCATCCTCGTAAACCTTGTGGCAGGGGAATTCACCGCGGAGGATCTTCGCGAAGATGTTGTCGGGGTCGTAGGCGGTCATGGTGGCGGCTCCCTGGAATTTTGCGCTTACTGTCACCAGCCGCAACGAACCGTCAAGGCGCCTCGTCGGCGCCTTTGCGGAACGGGCCGAGCTCGGCCAGCTCCCGTCCGGCTTCCGCAACATAGGCGCGCTCGCGCTTGAGGTAATCGTCGATGGCGCGGCGCAAGCCCGGATCAGCGATGAAGTGAGCGGAGTGGGTGGTCCGCGGCAGGTAGCCGCGTGCGATCTTGTGCTCGCCCTGCGCGCCGGCTTCGACATTCGCCAAACCGCGTTTGATGGCGAAGTCGATCGCCTGGTAATAGCAGACCTCGAAATGCAGGAAGGGATGATGCTCGACCGCACCCCAGTTGCGGCCGAACAGCGTGTCCGAGCCGATGAAGTTGATCGCGCCCGCGATCCAGCGATCGTTGCGGCATGCCATGACCAGCAGCACGTCCTGGCTCATGGTTTCGCCGATCAGCGAGAAGAATTCCCGCGTCAGATAAGGGCGGCCCCATTTGCGCGAGCCGGTCTCCATGTAGAACATGAAAAACGCATCCCAGGCATCCTCGGTGATCTCCTTGCCCGTGAGGCAGTGGATGGTGACCCCGGCAGCCAGCGCATCGCGCCGTTCGCGCTTGATCGATTTGCGGTGGCGGGAGTTCAGCGTCGCCAGGAAATCGTCGAAACTCGCAAAGCCTTCGTTGTGCCAATGGAACTGCTGGTCGGTGCGCTGGAGGAAGCCGTGCTCGGCGAGCAGCTTCCACTCCGCCTCGCGGGCGAAAGTGACGTGCACCGAGGAAGCCTTGCTGACACCGCACAGCGCCACCAACCCGCTCGCCAGCGCTTCCATGATGTGCTCGCGGTCAACGCCGTCGCGGACCAGCAGCCGCGGTCCCGTCGCCGGCGTGAACGGAACCGAAACCTGCAGCTTCGGATAGTACCGCCCGCCGGCGCGCTCATAGGCATCGGCCCAGCCGCGGTCGAAGACATATTCGCCTTGCGAGTGCGATTTCAGATAGCAGGGCACGACGCCGGCGACGCGACCGTCGACCTTGGCCACGAGATGCCGCGGTCCCCAGCCGGTGCGGATCGTGGCCGAACCCGATTTCTCAACGGCCGATAAAAACGCGTGGGAGACGAAGGGGTTATAGCCGGGCTTTGAGAGGCCGAGGGAATCCCCTGGAAGTCCGGATGAGGTTCCCTTGCCATGCCCATTACAAGACTTGCCGCCGGGATTGGCGCAGGCGTCCCAGTCGTCCGGCGATACTTCGCCAATGGAAGGTACGGCCTCAAGGGTGATTTCGGATGGTGCCATCGTGCCCAAGATCGTGCATTGCAGCAGCGACTTCAAGAGTGGGAAACATCAAGCCTAGGGTACGAAGCCCTCGAAGATCATCTGATCCGCATATTGCGCGACCCGCGTCCGCTGCTCGGTCGTACGCACGGTCCAGCCCAGTAGAGCGCAGCCGAACACATTGCGGGCGATCCAGAGGGCGGGGGCGGGCAGGTCGTCGACCCTAAAGGCGACGAACTGCGGCTGGGTCTGAAAACCATGGCGCAGGTACAGCATGCTGTCGCGCTGCTGCTGCGTCAGATGAGCCCAGTAGTCGTCCTGATAGCTCCGTTGCGCGACGATGCCGCGGGGGCGGGATGGCAGCAGCTCGCGCAGCGCCAGCACCTGGTCCGGGTCGAACGACATGCCGACCGCGGGGCCATCATAGGACGCGAGCACTTCGGCCATCCGCTTCACCAGCTTGCGGTCGCGGTCAAAACGGCTCTTAACCTCGATCACCAGCGGCACGCGGCCGCCAACAAGGGCGCAGAGGTCGCTGAGCGACATCATCCGCTCGGCCGTGTCCTTGAACGTGAGCGCCTTCAGTTCAGTGGCGGTTTTCTCGACCAGCGGGCCGGTGGCCTCGGTCAGGCGGCCGAGCGCATGGTCGTGATGCACCATGGCCTCGCCGTCGGCGGAGAGCTGGATGTCGACCTCGATGGAGAAATTGCCCGCAATTGCAGCCTGCACCGCGCCCGGCATGTTCTCGACGATGCCGCGGGAAATGTCGTGCAGGCCGCGATGGGCGACCGGGCGGGCTGTCAGCCAATCAGGAGCGCGCATTCGCCTCAGGCGACCTCAAACACGCCTTCGACCTCGACCGCCGCATCCGCGGGCAGGGAGGCGACGCCGACAGTGGTGCGGGCATGACGGCCCTTGTCACCGAAGGCGGCGACCATCAGGTCGGAGGCGCCGTTGAGGACCTTCGGCCCGTCCAGGAAGTCCGGCGCCGAGTTGATGAAGCCGCCGAGGCGCACCACGCGCACGACCTTGTCGAGGTCGCCCAGCGCCGCCTTGACCTGGGCCAGCAGATTGACGGCGCAGCCGCGGGCGGCCGCGGCGCCGTCTTCGATGGTCACGCCGGCGCCGAGCTTGCCCTTGGCGATCAGCTTGCCGGCGGGATCGAAGCAAACCTGGCCGGAGACGAACAGCAGATTACCGGTGCGCACGAACGGCACGTAGTTTGCCACGGGGGTGGGGGCCTCGTGCAGCTTGATGCCCTGTTCCGCCAGCTTCTGCTCGACCGTGCCCGCCATGTCCGACCTCGTTGTCCAAAAATCCATCCGCCCCGGCGCATCCCTTGCAGGCCGGGCGGGCCCTGTTTCGCCCATCGTGCCGCCACATGCAAGCAACCGTCGGGGGTGGCATTTTGTTGAGGCAGGGCAGGAGGTTCAACGCAAAGGCCGCAACTTTACGTGAAACGGCCTCAGTTGCGACGCAATGGAACGGTCATTAAAATGTCGAATCTGCGCTTTCCTCAGGAACCAGACATGCTGCACCTTTTCCGGACTTCGCTCGGTGTGACGGCGCTCGCGGCGGCCGCTCTCGGCCCCGGAGGCGGGGCGTTGGCCGCGAACGGTCCGTTTCTCGCGCATCAGGCGCTCTATGATCTGAGCCTGGTGAAATCGCGCTCGAATTCGATCAACAGCGCGCGCGGCCGCATCCTCTACAATTTCACCGGAAGTTCGTGCGAGGGCTACACCTCCGAATTCCGCCAGGTTTCCGAGCTCGACAGCGGCGAGGGCAAGGTCACGCTCAGCGACCTCCGCTCCAATTCCTGGGAGGACGCCGGCGGCAAAAGCTACCGCTTCAAGATCGAGACGCGGATGAACGAGGCGGATGCCGGCCGGGTCGACGGCTCGGCTGAGCGCGACGGCGACCACATCAACGTCAAGCTGAAGCTGCCGGCCCCGAAGAGCTTTACGCTCGACGGCAAGATCGTATTCCCGACCGAACAGATCCAGCGCATCATTGCCGCCGCCAACGACGGCAAGTCGCTGCTCGAACTCTCCGTCTATGACGGCTCCGACGATGGCCAAAAGGTCTACAACACGCTGACCGTGATCGGCCAGCCGATCCCCGCCGAACGCGAAGGCTCGCCCGATCCCTCGACGTCCGACGAGCACATGAAGTCCCTCAAGCGCTGGCCCGTCACCGTCAGCTATTTCGATCGTGAGGCCCAGCAGAAGGAAGGCGAGCAGACGCCGGTCTATGCGATGGCGTTCGAGCTCTACGAGAACGGCGTCTCGCGCCAGCTTGTGCTCGATTACAACGATTTTGTGATTTCGGGCGCGATGGGCAAGTTCGACGCGAAGGACAGCAAGCCCTGCAATTGAGGGCTGGCCTGCAACGCGGTCTCTGGCTACGCTCCTCCCAACCACAAACATCCGGGAGGCTCGTTATGCCCAAGCTCGATCATCTCCGTCCCAGCGGCCTGCATCACAATCCCGCCTATTCGCATGTTGTCACCGCCACGGGGGCGCGGACGATCTACATCTCCGGCCAGGTGTCGGTGGACGAGGAGGGGCGGATTGTCGGCGAGGGCGATCTCGCGGCGCAGACCACGCAGGTGATGCAGAATCTCGGGCATGCGCTGAAGGCGGCCGGCGCGAGCTACGCCAACATCGTGAAGATCACGACCTTCGTCGTGAACTACAAGCCGGAGCTGCGCCCGATCATCGGCAAGGCCCGCTCGGCCTTCTTCGAAGGTATGGAGCCGCCGGCGAGCACGCTGGTCGGCGTCTCGGCGCTCGCCGCGCCGGAATGGATGATCGAGATCGAAGCGGTGGCTGTCGCGGATTGAGATCTTTCGCTACAAGTGTGTTGCGTTGGACATCTCTCGCAGAAGAACCATCGCGTCGTCGGCCCTGTCTGCCGGCACAAACAAATGATCGTGGTGAAACGCCGACACGGCGTTCACGCTGATGCCGGCTGCGGCGAGACGTGCCGTGATCGCCGCCAGGAAGCCGACCGCATCGAGTGCGGAGTGAACCGTCAGGGTGATCAGGCACGATGCAAATGCGTGGCGTAGTCCTGCCGCTTCGGCCTCTTCGCGCAGGAGCACCAGCGTCGTTCCTTCCTGCTCGCAAAACGTCAGCAGTGGACTGAGCGCTGCGGGAACTGGCTCGTTCGTCGGGATCGTGCAGAACACGAAGATGCCCGGCCGCATCTCCGGCTTCATGTGTCTCAGCAGTGCGTGGAGGTCGCGTTCGCCTGTCATCACTCCTGCGCCTTTTCCGGCCCCTCATACGCGATGCCGCGGATTACTGCGGCGCTGCCGAATTTCTTGCGCAAGCTGTCCACCGCGCGCTCGGCATGGGCGGCGCGGCGGTCGAGCATGTCGGTGTCGTCGGCGACTGAACCCTCGCGCAGGGCGCTGACGCCGGCGCCCATCAGGCGGAAGGCGGTGCCGTCGATCTCTTTCGCCAGCATCTCGCGGCAGATCGAGAAGATCTTCGCGGCAAGCTGCGTCGGGGCCGTGATCGACTGCGAGCGGGTGCGCTGGCGGAAATCGGCGGTCTTCAGCTTCAACGTGACGGTCAGGCCGGCGAGCTCGCTGCTCTTAAGGCGAGACGACGTCTTTTCGCACAGCCGCCACAAAATCTTCTCCAGCGTCGCGAAGTCCCGGATGTCGGTCTCGAACGTCGTCTCGCTCGAAATCGTCTTGGCGCCCCGATCGGGCTCGACGCGGCGGTCGTCGATGCCGCGCGCGAGTCGCCACAGCCTGCGGCCGTCACTCGGAAACTGCCGCATCACCTCGATCTCGTCGGCCTTCTGCAGGTCCGCGATGATGCGGAAGCCGCGTTGCACCAGACGCTCCTGCGTCGCGGGTCCAACGCCGAAAATGAAACCGACCGGCTTCTCCGCCAGCATCAGGCGCGCTTCCTCCTGGTCGAGCGCAGCAAACCCGCGCGGCTTGTCCAGGTCGGAGGCGATCTTCGCCAGGAACTTGTTGCAGGAGAGGCCGACCGAGACGCTGATGCCGATGTCGCGCTCGATGTTGCGTGCGAACCGCGCCAGCACCTTGGCCGGGATCATGCCGTGCACCCGCTCGGTGCCGGAGAGATCGAGGAACGCCTCGTCGATCGAAAGCGGCTCGACCAGCGGCGTCAGCGCTTGCATGGCCTGGCGCACCTCGCGCCCGACCCGGACATATTTCGCCATGTTCGGCGGGATCACGGCTGCATGCGGGCAGGCTTCCAACGCCTTGTACATCGGCATGGCCGACCGCACGCCGTAGGTGCGGGCGATGTAGCAGGCGGCCGACACCACGCCGTGCTTGCCCCCGCCGATGATCACGGGCTTGTCGGCGATGTCGGGATTGTCGCGCTTCTCGACGGTCGCGTAGAAGGCGTCGCAGTCGATATGGGCGATGGTCAGGCTTGCGAGCGCGCGGTGGCGGGCGAGGCGGGGGGAACCGCAGGCGGAACAGCGCCGCACGCCCATATCCAGATCGGCCGAACAATCCCGGCAGAAGCAGCGGGGCCCGGCCGTCTCCAAGGAGGTCACGGCACGTCGCGCTCCCAATTGGGGTCGCCGAGCGCGTCGCCG
Source organism: Bradyrhizobium sp. WU425 (assembly GCF_021052305.1). Lineage (NCBI taxonomy): Bacteria > Pseudomonadati > Pseudomonadota > Alphaproteobacteria > Hyphomicrobiales > Nitrobacteraceae > Bradyrhizobium > Bradyrhizobium sp. WU425. The sequence goes on from NZ_CP088089.1 coordinate 3,808,586, forward strand.
AGAACCTGCCGCGCTGCGGCAACGTTGGTCGGATGCAGTTCCGCCGTGCTGGCAAAAGCCTTCACGGTGGCGTCGTCGCGCATCACGAAATCGAGCACGCTCAGCAGGAAATTGGGGTCCGAGGCGGCATTGCGCAGCATCTCCGGGCCGACCCCTGTCTCGGCCAGGAACAGGCCCAGCCGCTCGGGTTCGCCCGCAACGAAAGACAGCGCCTGAAGCGCAACGATTTCAGCGACTTCGCGCGGGTTGTGAACAGGCTTTTTCACGTGGCCGGTTTGCCTTTCCGTTAACTTTCGGTGTCTACTTTGGGGCCACCATGCCCGAGTCTCGTTTCCAAGTCTCTTGCCCAGTCTCTTACCCAAGTCTTGCGACCCCCGACAAGCAACTGGAAACCACATCGCAGAAAGTCGGCCCTCGGGTTTAACGAAACTCAAGCGAATTCGAGGCTAGTTTGAATCCAGTTTTCGAAGCGCCGGCGACCGGCGCCTGAGGCGTCACATGCATCGGTCTGCGGACCAATCAGGAGGGCGGGATGGCTAAGACCGTCCTGATCGTGGAAGACAACGAGCTCAACATGAAGCTCTTCCGCGACCTGTTGGAGGCGCACGGCTACCAGACCACCGGCACCAGCAACGGCTACGAGGCGCTCGACCTCGTTCGCAAGATGCGGCCCGACCTCGTGCTGATGGATATCCAATTGCCGCAGGTCTCGGGCCTGGAGGTGACGCGCTGGATCAAGGACGATCCGGAGCTGCGCAGCATTCCCGTCGTCGCCGTCACGGCGTTCGCGATGAAGGGCGACGAAGAGCGCATCCGCGAGGGCGGCTGCGAGGCCTATTTGTCCAAGCCGATCTCGGTCGGCAAATTCATTGAGACGGTCCGACGTTTCATCGGATAGGAAGTGAGTTCACAGTGTCCGCGCGTATTCTCGTCGTCGATGACGTCCCCGCCAACGTCAAGCTGCTCGAAGCCCGCCTGTCCGCCGAATATTTCGACGTGATGACCGCCGCGAACGGCACCGAGGCGCTGGCGATCTGCGCCCGCGCCGAATGCGACATCATCCTGCTCGACGTCATGATGCCGGACATGGACGGTTTCGAGGTCTGTCGCCGGCTCAAGACCGATCCGGCCACGCATCACATTCCCGTCGTGATGGTCACCGCGCTCGACAGCCCGTCCGACCGCAACCGCGGGCTGGAAGCCGGCGCCGACGATTTCCTGACAAAACCCGTCTCCGATGTCGTGCTGATCGCGCGCGTGCGCTCGCTGACCCGGCTGAAGATGATGACGGACGAGCTGCGCATGCGCGCCATCACCTCGCTCGAGATCGGCATGCAGGCGCCCGAGCGCAGTGCGATCTCCGACACCGGCAAGGGCGGCCGTATCCTGCTGGTCGACGACCGACAGTCCTCCTATGAACGGCTGGCGACGATCCTTGCCGCCGAGCACACCATCGACGTCGAGCCGAACCCGACGGAGGCGCTGTTCCACGCCGCCGAGGGCAATTACGATCTGCTGATCGTCTCGCTCGACCTCAACAATTTCGACGGCCTGCGGCTGTGCAGCCAGGCGCGCTCGCTGGAGCGCACGCGGCATGTGCCGATCCTGGCGATCGCCGACCCCGAGAACGCGACGCGGCTGCTGCGCGGGCTCGAGATCGGCGTCAACGACTATCTGCTGCGTCCCATCGACAAGATCGAGCTGCTGGCGCGTGCCCGCACCCAGATCCGCCGTCGCCGCTACACCGACCATTTGCGCGACAACGTGCAGAATTCGATCGAGATGGCGATCACCGACGCGCTCACGGGGCTGCACAATCGCCGCTACATGGAGAGCCATCTCGCGACGCTGGCCGAGCAGGCCGCGACCCGCGGCAAGCCGCTGGCGCTGATGATCCTGGACATCGACTACTTCAAGTCGATCAACGACAATTACGGCCACGACGCCGGCGACGACGTGCTGCGCGAATTCGCCGTGCGGGTGCGCAAGTCGATCCGCGGCATCGACCTTGCCTGTCGCTACGGCGGCGAGGAATTCGTCATCGTGATGCCGGAGACCGATCTCCACGTCGCGGGCATGGTCGCCGAGCGCCTGCGCCGCTCGATCGCCGGCGAGCCCTTTGCGATCCACAAGGGCACCAAGCGCATCGAGGTCACGATCTCGATCGGCCTGACCACGCTGGAGCAGAAGGGCGAGGCGGTTGGCGACGTGCTCAAGCGCGCCGATACCGCCCTGTACCGCGCCAAGCACGACGGCCGCAATCGCGTGGTGTCGCACGCGGCGTGAGGCCGCTGGCACACGCCCGCGTAAAAAAACGCGAAAACAACCCCATGCACAGTAGCCGACACTAGTCGGATCAATGGCTTACGTCGGCTGCAAAACGGCTGATGCGCACAGCATTGCCGTTTGACTCGTCGGGCAAAACAGGAGCATCCTGCTAGCATCCAACATCCACAAACTCTGCTGTCATCCCGCTAGCGAGGAATCCGGCACGCCACGGCGAACAAGCGGGCGTCCACCCTTCAGGTCAGGGAGGATAGGGCTCCGACCATTCTGCCTTGGCCAGGGCCGCGCCCGTGCTGGACTTCGCGATGACCTCATAAGTGTACAGGCCGGAATTGCAGGGGCCCCAGGTTCGCAAGCTCTCCGGCTTCACGATGTTGTCTGAAGGAAATGGGATCTCCTGGCCGCCCATCTCGTAGTTCTTCTCTCTGCGAAACTTGACGACGATCGTGCGCGTGCCGGGCGGAACACTCTTCATCTTGATTTCGGGATTGGGAAAGACGGTGGTGCAGGGCCGCGGAGGTCCAAATGTGAATTGGATCTTCATCTCGTCGGCCGTGGCCGGGGTGCAGATGATCAGAAATGAAATTGGCAGCAACGACGAAAATCTAATCATGGGCACGCCTCAAAAAGAAACCAGTGTATCGGCAGGGCCGCCTGATGCCAAGTTTACTCCATGTCTCGCCCTCGCAGCGCTAGGCCTCGTCCACTCCCTTCAGGACGTCACAGAAAAGGCCCGCCGTAGCGGGCCCTGTGGGGATGGAGAAAGTCCGGGTCACTTCTGATCGACGTTGCTGGTCCCCGAACCGGGCGTACCGATCGGCAAGCCGTTCGCCGCATGACCGACGCCAACGCCCGGCGCACTGACGGCTCCTGGAGTTTGGTCCTGTGGAAGCGTCTTGATCCCCGTTCTTGCCTGCTCCGCGGGGCTCATCTGGCCCTTGTTGTCGCTGTTGGCGCCATTGGTGGCCGTGATACCGGACCTGTCGGTCCCGTTTGGCGTGCCCGCCTGTGTCGATCCTGACGCGGTGTTGCCCGCGCCGGTGGTGGTCGGTGTGCTCGCAGTATTCCCGTTCGGCGTCTGGGGCTGAACGTTCGGGTTGGTTGGAGAGTTGTTGGTGTGAGCGCCGGTTGAGGTTCCGTTTGCGCCCATGCCGGATGGCGCCGAGGGGCCTCCATTGGCGGCGCCAGACGTGCCAGTGCCTGCGCCTGAGCTGGCGGATGATCCGGACGCGCCGCCGCTCGCAGCTGCGCCACCCGCGCCTCCGCCGGCACCGCCGCCACCGCCTCCGCCGCCGCCTTGTGCGAAGACGGGAGCGGCAACAGCGAAGGACAGTGCGGCTGTAAGAAGAAGCGATTTTCGATTCATGACCTTCTCCGGTGTAAAGAAGGTCAACTACGCCGAAATGACGATGGTTCCTCTCAGTCCAATCGCTTCAAGAGATCGAAGGGTGAAGCACGGCAAACGGACCTTGCGGTGCGTGCTTTCCGATCCGGACTTCTTGCGGCGAGCGGCGGGTTCTGATGTTGCAGCTGCTTCAGGGATGCCGGGCCGGCCGCTTGCCTCGCTTCACCGTAGTCTGATCTCCCACCGTCACCCCCGCATTCCGCAGCAGCACCGTCGCCGCTTCCTTCGCGGCGCGGGCCATTGCGGGGTCGTCGCGGACGAGGTCCTGCGCGATCGAGCCGTCGACCAGCAGCACGAGCTGCGTTGCGAGCGCCTCCGCGTTCGCAACGCCGAGCTCGTTGAGGCGGTCGCGAAACCAGATGCGGCGGCTTTCCTTGAAGGCGATTGCGATCTTCTTCACGGCGCGGTCGGCCGGGCCAAGCTCGGCGACCGCATTCACGAACGGGCAGCCGCGAAAGTCTTTTGCGGCGAAGCGGCGCTCCAGCGAATCGAAGGTGGCGAGGATCTGCTCGGCCGCCGGCTTGTCCGAGGGGCGGGGCTGCACGAAGCGGCGCTCCAGGTAGGCGGCGATCAGCGCGTCCTTGGAGGGGAAGTGGTTGTAGAGCGTGCGCTTGGAGATGCCGATCTCGGCCGCGATGGTGTCGACGCCGATGGCGCGAATGCCCTGAAGATAGAACAGTTTGTCGGCGGTCTCGAGAATCCGCTCTTTCATCGTCTGTGGGGCGGGCGGGGGAGCCATGCGGCGGTGAATGTCCTGTTCGCTTGACAGTGCACCCTATTCATAGCCTAAGTACACAGGTCTGTGTAACCAAAATCAATCGATATTGCAGACGACGGCGCGCGCGCCGCGCCCACGAGGGAGACAAAAATGCCCCTGTTGCAGATCCTGCGCCCAACATTGCCCATCCTGATCGGCGCCTCGATCATGCTTACGCTGAGCATGGGACTGCGGCAGAGCCTCGGCATCTTCATGCAGCCGCTGACCCACGACATCCATCTGTCGATCTCCGATTTCACGCTGGCGCTGGCCGTGCAGAACCTCGCCTGGGGCTTTCTCCAGCCGCTCGCCGGCGCGATGACCACGCGCTACGGGTTCCGTCCGATCATGATCGCAGGCTCGTTCATGTACATCGCGGGCCTGGTGCTGATGGCAACCGCGAACGGTCTCGTCGCCATCATGATCGGCGCCGGCGTGCTGATAGGCACCTCGCTCGCCTGCACCGCGGCGGCGATCGCGATGTCGGTGGCGGCGCGCGCGGTGCCCGCGACGGTGCGTTCCACCGTGCTCGGCATCGTCTCCGGGGCGGGCTCGCTCGGCGCATTGCTGTCGGCGCCGATCGGGCAGATGCTCAACGAGGGCTTTGGCTGGCGCATCGGGCTCGCCGGCTTCGTGGTGATGTCGGTGCTGATGATCCCTGCGGCCTGGTATGCCGGGCGCGTCGACGCGGTCCCGCTGCCGAAGCCCGCGACTGACGAGATCGTCGATGCCACAGCGTTGATTGCCGCGAAGACCGCCTTCGGCAACGCGTCCTTCGTAGTGATGACCTGCGCCTATCTCGTTTGCGGCATGCAGCTCGTGTTCCTCACCACGCACCTGCCGTCCTATCTCGCGATCTGCGGCCTCGATCCGATGCTGAGCGCGCAGACGCTCGGGATGATCGGCGGCTTCAACGTGCTCGGCTCGCTGTTCTTCGGCTGGGCCGGCCAGCGCTGGAACAAGCTGGCGCTGCTCGGCGGCATCTACATCTTCCGCTCACTCGCGCTGGCCTGGTACTTCATGCTGCCGGCGACGCCGGCCTCGACCCTGCTGTTCGGCGCGATCATGGGCTTCCTGTGGATGGGGGTGGGACCGCTGGTCGCGGGCGCCGTCGCCGAAATGTTCGGCCTCCGCTGGCAGGCGATGATCCAGGGCCTCGCCTTCATGAGCCACCAGATCGGCAGCTTTCTCGGCGCGTATGGGGGAGGGGTGCTCTACGACGCGCTCGGCTCGTACACGATGGCCTGGCGCATCGGCGTCGCGCTGGGGCTGGCCGGCGGCATCATCCAGGTTGCGTTTGCGCTGATCCGGCCGTCGCAGCCGCCGGCGCCGGTGTTGCGGACGGCGTAGGCGAGGCGTCCAGCGGGTTGAGCAACGTGCTGTGTCGCACGCGGAGCAAATGGGCCAACGGGAGGTCACCGGGGACAACATGATGGTTGTTAGCTTCGCCGAGCGGCTAAGCCCCGCAGTGCGCCGACTCTATAGTCAGAACATGACTGCTGAGGATGCAGCGAACTTCGTGGAGCGAGCATCATCAAACGGAGTGGTACCGCTGCCCCGATCAGTGCCCAGCGCCGCGCCCAATTTGGGACTTCCGTAACTGTCCGCAGCGGACCTTCAGGGTAATGCCCGCTGGGCGCCGCTTGAACCCATTGCTGACTCTAGAGAGAAGCTGAGCAAAACCAATGAGCGACATCCTCCGCCTCCGATGCGGGGCGGCAGGCGTTGTTCGCTGCAAGGCTCATCAATCAAAACTGCCTGAACTTCGCTGGACGGTTTCCAGCGAAGCTCAATGCTAGTATTGGTCGGAAGATCGATCCGACAGCATCCAACGAGGGTCGCCGATCAATTCAGCTGACACTCACGATTGGAAAATTCCGGCGCGTCGTCTGGCGTTATAGGCCACCTCGCCCTTCCCAGTAAGTGGGTGTCCCATAATACCGGTGGGTTCGCCTTTCCCAATCTCGATCCTGCCAGGAGTCATCGCTGAACTCCGGCGCATCCCTGAGCTGTTGCTCTGTGATATTGGTTCGGAAGCCCTCGATCGACGTATCATACGTCAGAGCGCTCCATGGAATGGGGTAGTGGCTGTGACCCAAGCCAACAAATCCGCCGAAGCTCATGACTGCGTAAGCTACGCGGCCTGACACCTTGTCGATGATGAGGTGATCAATCTCACCGATATTCTTTCCATCTGCTCCATACACCTCGCTTCCCTGAATGTCTTCGCTCGAGATGCAGTGATGATCCGGGTGGGCTGTTGCGCGGGCCATGACTTTGTCTCCCTCACAGGTGATTTTGGCGGCTTAACTTGGCAGCTACGAGGACGTTTCTGCGTTGAGCGCCGCAGCGCCAAATCGACGCGATTGGTCCGTAGCTGACCTACGGAGCGCGGCCAGTCGAGGACCGCTAGTGGCCCCAAAGCGGACTCCAGCGCATCGCGCTGCCCCTGAGGGAGTAGCGAAGCCTCGAATAGCCTTGGAGCAACTTATGGGCGCACTTTCGTGACCGAGCCCGTTAACATAGTTAAATTGATTTGCTGGTTTTTCCCGATAGTTTTTTGCGCAGGGGAGAACATTCATGCGAAGCTCTCGCGCAATCCTTTATGCCCAACGACTTAGCGAACTCACCTCTCAGCTCTCAGAATTGGAATATATTCGAGGTCTAGTCGAAGAAGCAGAGCGAAGCGCCCGCAGTGTGCCTCCATTACGCTTGACACATCCTGCTTCGCGCCGTCTTCGAACTCGTGAACCAGGCGCCCTGTCTGTCCGCTTCCGTCGCCGCGCGCCACCAAGCTGGAATGCAGGCGCTATCAGCCCCTGACAACGACAACCAAGTCAATCGGACTTTGCTGGAGCCATTCCCCGACGGATGGTGGGCTTCCTCCTAAAACCTCTCCAAGCGCTCGCCTTCACTCCTGCTGAGAAGGAGGGGACGAGAGCCAGGGAAGCGCCAGCAATGATAAGCGACTTCGCACGTTGATACGCATCGCTGGCCGAGGGTCTAACCGTAGGCGTCGGTGGCTGAGAGACAATTCCGCGCTCCCGCCTGCATGTTAGGAGCGCAAAATGGCCGAAGAAGTCAGCGCCGAGACACGTGCCTGCTCGAGCGAGCCAACGAAACCATCGCTCAAAGTCGTCAGTTAGCCACGGAACGTCGCGCACTCGTCCCTGGGTGCGAACTAAATCTCCGACACAGGCTGCTCAACATTGCCAACTTATTGTCGCAGTTCGTGACCGAACTTATAACATGGTTTAATTGATTTAATTGTATTTAAGGTATTTAATCTCTCCGCCAGCACCGGAGGGACCCCATGCCTAACGAAGACGATGACCGCCGCGAATTTCTGAAGACCTGCGGAAAGTTCGCGGTGGTGACACCTCCAGCCATAACGCTGCTGCTCTCCACCTCCCTCACGTCCCATGCAATTGCTAAATCGGGTGCGAGCGCGGTCCATCACCACGGCAACAATGGCTGGGGTAACGGCGGCAGCGATGGTAGTCCCAACGGCAAGGACGACAGAGGCCGCTGAACATTTGTAGGCGGAACGGCAGTTTGGAACGACTCGTCAGTTACCAAGTTTTCCCAATGCCCATCCCCAAGTGGGTGATTCAGTCGGGCCCCAGCTCTTCCCCCATTGCCCCCCGGGAGCTGGGGCCCATTTTGTTGCGCCTTCCGGCGCCGGTTTCGGAGCTTCGACAACATTCAGTCATGAAGCAACAAGGAGGGATCCGCATGCCGATCCAAGTCGTGATGGACAGTACCGGCGACAGCCGTCACTTTTTCGACGCCAACGATGCACGAGAAGTAGCCAAGGCGGAGCAGCGATTCCGCGAGCTGAGGAACGTCGGCTTCACCGCCGCGGTCCGGACCAGTTCAAATCAGGTGTCGCAGATCCGATCGTTCGACCCCACTGCGGAAGAAACTCTCTTCTTCCCCAGGCTGGTCGGCGGCTGAATCGCTGAGCCGTGTGGCTGTTCAGGCCGTCCCGGCCGGGTGAACGCTCACGGATGAGGGCTGCAAAGGCGCTGTTCATTAGACACGGCGCCGAGAACACTCCCGAAGGACGCGCGCTGCTGCTGCTGCGGCATTGCCTCTCGCCCCTCCAGCGGCGGCAATTCACGCAAACGGGCTATTTCGATGTGGTCGGCGGCGATACGGGCAACCGCTATAGGATCTATGCGGGAGCGGCTGCGAATGTCTGCGAGATCGGCGAAAACGGTCGCCCAAAGATCGGCTTGTGCTTCCTGCCCGTTGGCGATCTTCCGATTGGCGACGTCATGCTGGCCCAGAAGATCGCGCTCGAAACGTGCGAGGCCAGCGCGCTCGCAGTAGCCCGAAAGTTCACTCCCAGCGGTTTCTTGTTCAGCCGGTCCCGCCCGCTTCGCTAGCCGCGGTGTTGCGTCAGTCAAGTTTGGGCGTCGGTGACGTCTCCCATTGGCCCATCTGCGACCTCGAAGGCCTTCAGGTCTGCGGCCGATGTTGGCGGTAAACCGGACATCTGGCGGGCGGCTGCTTAATGAGTACACGCCCTAGGCAGGGCGGAAGTGCATGCTTCGTCTCCATCGCGGCGGATAATCCAGCGGGCATCCGAGCTGCTGGTGATCGCCGGCCGGTCGCGCGCATCAATGGGCGTGCGTCTCCCAGGGACGAATGTGGATAATCGTATTCCCCTTGCGTCGCTTGGTCGGATTTAACGCGGCGACGGCATCATCGAGGGTCGAGACGTTGCCGATGTTCATTCGCAGTCGTCCGTCCCGCACCCGCCGTACGATCTCACTCAGTTGGGCTCGATCGGACTCGACGACGAAGTCGACCGCCAGGCCATCGGAGGGCCGCGTCTCGGCCGGCCCCACGATCGTCACCAATGTTCCTCCGGCTCGGATCAGTGCTGCGGATCGCTTCTGGATATCACCGCCGATGACATCGAACACCAGATCGACTTTGCCCACGTCCTTCAGGGTGTCGTTGTCGAGGTCGACGAACTCCTTCGCGCCGAAGTCGAGCACTGTCTGACGGTCGGCGGCGCGTCCAGAGCCGATGACGTAGGCGCCGGCCTCTCGTGCGAGTTGCGTCACCATCGACCCGACTGCGCCGGCCGCTCCGTGAGCGAGGACGCTTTGCCCCGCCTGAAGGCGGCCGTGTTGGAACAGCCCTTGCCACGCCGTCAGGCCCGAGATCGGCAGACTCGCACCTACCGTAAAGTCGACGTCGCCCGGCAGCGGTGCAAGGTTGCGTGCCTCGATCGCCACATACTCGGCCAGCGTGCCGTCGCGATACCAGTCCGCGAGGCCGAACACCCGCTGTCCGACTGATAGTCCCGTTGTGCCATATCCGAGGGCGGAGACCACTCCGGCCAGCTCGTGCCCAGGGATCGACGGTGTTCGGTCACGTTCGAGGCGATCGGTCCAGGTCGAGGGCCACGCCAGCTCAGTCGGTACAAATCCCGACGCATGAACCTGAACGACGACGTCGTTTATCGCTGCCTGCGGCTCGGGCCGGTCCATGAGCTTCATCCCGGCCCTTCCTGCGGCCTGGTCCGTTACAACGATCGCCTTCATGGGAATTATCTCCTCGGTCATTTGTCTCTTGGTCGAATAATGCAAAGAGCGTGGACGCACCGGCATCCACAGAATGTCAGGCTGTGTGGAACTCGTGTCTTCGTGTCCGCAATCTCCGCTCTCCGCATTGACCGGGGCTCCCACTCATCCTGATGGATCGGGATCGCTCCGGTCGCCGGTCGTCAGCGAATAGATGCGTTGCGCCCGGCTATAAAACAGGACCAAGAATGCCGATTTTGGCTGTACCAAGCGCGAGGGCCGCCTCCCGATACAACCCGATTGTGCCAAACGGCTCCACTGGCTGCCGAGATTTGCTCGGTGATCGAGAGCGCCCTGAGACGGCGAACAGGAATCGAGGTTGCGGACGGTTCAGTCTTTCGCGCGCAGCCCCGCTTCGATGCGCTGGATCAGTTGCTCCCGCAGCGCAGGCACCACTTTTCCGAGGACGACGAAGGTGCGGACGATAGGCAAATACGGCTCCATTGCCGCCGTCAACTCCGCCAGAGACATGCCGGCCAGCCGCGCATATTCGGATTGCGCCGCCGCATTGGTCGCGCGCGGCCGCTCCGGATTGTCGGCTATTTCCGGGCCGAGCTCGGACAGGATGACATGCAAGAACCCAAGATCGAGGGCGGCGGGCCCGCGCATCGCGAAGGTCCAGTCGACGAGCTTGGGGCCTTCCGCAGTCATGATCACGTTGCCGGGGCTAAGGTCGCAATGGCAAAGCCCGCCGCCGGTCGACAGGCGATCAATCAGGGTGAGGATGTCAGTGGCGACGTGCTTCGGGACCTTGCCGCCGTCGTGCCGCAACTCGCTCTCCATATACGCGCGCATGGAGGGGAGCTCCGGCGGTGGCGACGTCTTGTGAAGAGATATGGCCAGAGCCGCGATGATCGCGCCCGCCTGTTCGAACGTCACCGCGCCGGTCCGCGAAAGATGCCGCAGGGTCGGTCCGTCGAGGCGCTCCAGCACGATGCCGAAGCGCCCGTCCAGCGTCACCTCTCCCAACACCGCCGGCACGGGGACGCCGGCGGCGTGCACGGCGCGGATCATGCGTACCTCGTGTCGGCCGAGCAGATGAGAGACGCCGGCCTTAAACAGCTTCACGACCTGACCGGGCGCCCAGGCGTAGGCCTCGGAGAAGGCGCCTTCACCGATCTTTTCCCCCAGCGATCCCTGCATGTCCGTTCTCCGCCGCGCAGATGAAACACCGGCGGCGAGAAAAAAGGAACCCTTCGCGTCGCGGGGCAGCCGGACATTATCATCGCGTTTCAACCTGCAGAGACCTTCGATCGCAGTCGCAGCCTCGGGGCCGTGATCGGCCACTTGTGACGTATAGCGGTCAGACGAAGTCGGGGATAAAACAGCGTTCAGGAAACTGGATCCAAAACCCATGGCTTTTTGGACAGCGGGCGCGGTTGGGTTGTTGATCGCCTATCTCCTTGGCTAGGTCCCCACGGGCTATCTGGCGGGGAAGCTGCTCAGGGGCATCGACATCCGAAGGCATGGCTCCAAGTCCACCGGGGCAACGAATGTCTTGCGCACTCTCGGCAAAGGGCCTGCCTTGTTCGTGCTCGTCGGCGATGTGCTGAAGGGCGTGGGTGCCATCATCGTCGCGCGTTCGTTCTGCCCTTGGCTGTACGCGGAAATATCCCCGCCGCCGACAGCGTCTGATCTGCAGGTCTGGGTGGCATGGGCTGTTTGTCTGGCTGGACTTGCTGTGCTGTTGGGACATAGCCGATCGATCTGGCTGAACTTCACGGGAGGCAAGTCGGCTGCCGCGGGGCTCGGTGTGTTGCTGGCGATGTCTTGCCCCGTCGGATTGGGGGCTGCAGCCGTCTTTGGCCTCGTGCTGGCTATGACCAGGATCGTTTCCTTGAGCTCGATGCTCGCGGCGTTGACGGCAATCGTTCTTCTCTGCGCGGTCGAGCACCCATTGCCGTATCGGTTGCTGGTGATCGGAGGCGGCCTCTACGTGATCATCCGCCATCGTGCCAACATCCAAAGGCTTTTGGCGGGAGCGGAGCCGCGTCTGGTTCGAAATGGCCAAGGTACGAAAGCGGAAGCGCAGGTTTAGCAGACGACTTATTTGCCGCGCTTATTGAGGTGCAGCAACGCTCAGTTGTCGAACGGAGCTGAGCGATATCAATTCACAATAGCGAACCCAACGGAGGGAACATGGCCTTCAGATCAGCGAGCTTTGTCCTCAACGCTGGAACATGGGAGGCCAAGGTAGGAGACCGTCCGTTTCACGGTTATTACTCATCCATACTGACCAGCGAAAATGGACAACTGAGGATTATCGAAGAAACGGTTGCAGTCGCAGCGCCCTGATCGTCTCGCGTGATCAGCCGAAGCGGGAGCGCATAGCGGAGGCGACAGTTCCAGAAGCACGCTTCCTCGCGCTCTCGTGCCCCGGCGCAGCGCGGCGCTTCTTTAGCGGTGCGTTGCAGAGCCGGGGCCCAGTCGCTGGTTGTATTGTGTGGCTTTCTGGGTCCCGGTTCTGCGCAGCAACGCTTGCGCGTTGCAGCGCGCCCGGGACACGCGAGCGCCCAAGACGGGCCAGAAAAAGCCCATTCAAGCTCCGTGACGTCCGCGAACTTACGACAGGAGAGCTAAGTTCAACTGCGCCAGAAAGCCGGCGGACGGGATGGACTAACGCGTGCGTCCTGACCGCTTGAGATCGGCGACCTTAAACCTGTTGCCGGCGGCCAGACTGCTGCACAACCAGTGAGCCTTGTTTCGGTTGTCGCCCAGGAACGTCCTGGTTTCGACGCAGTCCAGGTAGGATTTGTGGGTGATGGTGTCTCGGCAGGTCGGCGAGAAAGGTCCGTAGTCTATGTTGCCGCCCGACACGCTGCATCCAACCCAGGGATCTTTGCCGCTTGGGAAGCTTGATGCACAGCCACCGTTGCAGCTGCTGGCGACTTTCTCCAGGCTGGCAATCCTCCCCATCACAGAACCCGGCGCATACGAAGGCGTTCGCGCGACTGACGTTTGAGCTGTTGAGGCAGTCCGACGCGGCGCAATTGTGTTTGCTCCTCGCTCCGACACGTGCGGCCTTGCCACCTGTTTCGGCGCGTCGACCGTGACGGGAGGAATAGTGGCGGCGGAGCCGGTTGGGATTTGCGACGCTGCCGGCGCGCACAGCAAGAGGGTCGACAAGACAGCGATGGTTGAAGGCACGACAAGGCTTGATGCGAATCTCATGACCATGTCCTTCCAAATCCGGACGGAAATTTCCGCCCGGCAAGTGCACGGTAACATACATTCGGGAGCGAGCAACCGAGGGTTGAAAAAAATCTGGCCATGACTCGCTGTGCCCAGCTCGCAGCGTAGCGTCACGTCCACGGGGCATCCGGACACGAGAGAGGGGCCAAAATAAAACGGGACCCGAAAGGGCCCCGCAAAAGTCTTCTACGTTCCGCGATCTTACTTGATCTTGGCTTCGCGGAATTCGACGTGCTTGCGCGCCACGGGGTCGTACTTCTTCTTGACCAGCTTGTCGGTCATGGTGCGCGAATTCTTCTTGGCGACGTAGTAGAAGCCAGTGTCGGCCGAGGACACGAGCTTGACCTTGATGGTGACCGCTTTGGCCATGTTCAGAACCTCAGGAATGAAGGGAATCTGGAGCCGGCCAAATGGCCCGCGTTGGCCGGCAACCTAGCCAGAAACCGCCTGATGTCAAGATTTTAGGGCTCGAAAAGCACCCAGATCAGGCCGATTACGCCTCGAAGAACCGGTTTTTGGGCCGAGGCAGGCCCAGATTCTCTCTCAAAGTGGGCCCTTCGTACTCTTTCCGGAAAATCCCGCGGCGCTGCAGCTCCGGGACCACCTTGTCGACGAAATCGTCGAGGCCGGCAGGCAGGAACGGGAACATGATGTTGAAGCCGTCGGAGCCGCGCCCGACCAGCCATTCCTCCATCTGGTCGGCGATGGTTTTGGCCGTGCCGACGAAGGATAGCCCGCCATAGCCGCCGACGCGTTGGGCGAGCTGGCGCACCGTGAGCTTGTCGCGGGCCGCGAGGTCGACCATGCGCTGGCGACCGCTCTTGCTGGCGTTGGTCTCCGGGATTTCAGGGAGCGGTCCATCCGGATCGAAGCCGGAGGCATCCGTGCCGAGCACGACCGAGAGCGAGGCGATGGCGCTGTCGTAATGCACGCGGCTGTCGAGCAGCGCGCGTTTCTCCCTGGCCTCGTCGACGCTGTCGCCGACCACGACGAAGGCGCCGGGCAGGATCTTGAGGTGTTCAGGATCGCGGCCGACCTTCTCCATGCGGCCCTTGATGTCGGCATAGAGTTTCTGGCTGTCGGCAAGGCTGCCGCCGCCGGTGAAGACGGCTTCCGCGGTCTCGGCGGCGAGCTGCCTGCCGTCCTCGGAGGCGCCGGCCTGCACGATCACCGGCCAGCCCTGGACCGGGCGGGCGATGTTGAGGGGACCGCGCACCTTCAGATATTTGCCGTGATGGTCGAGCACATGCATCTTGGCGGGATCGACGAACACGCCGCTTTCGACGTCGCGCACGAAGGCGTCGTCGGCAAAGGAATCCCACAGGCCCGTGACGACGTCGTAGAACTCGCGGGCGCGCTTGTAGCGCTCGGCGTGCTCCATGTGGTCGTCGAGGCCGAAATTCAGCGCCGCATCCGGGTTCGAGGTGGTGACGATGTTCCAGCCCGCACGGCCGCCGCTGAGATGGTCGAGCGAGGCGAAGCGCCGTGCGACGTGATAGGGCTCGTCGAACGTGGTCGAGCCCGTCGCGATCAGGCCGACCCGCTCGGTGACCGCGGAGAGCGCCGACAACAGCGTGAAGGGTTCGAACGAGGTGACCGTGTGGCTGCGCTTGAGCGCATTGACCGGCATGTTCAGCACGGCGAGGTGATCGGCCATGAAGAAGGCGTCGAACTTGCCGGCCTCGAGCTTCTGGATCAGCGTCTTGATGTGGCCGAAGTTGAAATTGGCGTCCGGCCAAGCCCCGGGATAGCGCCAGGCACCGGTGTGGATGCTGATCGGGCGCATGAACGCGCCAAGCTTGAGTTGCCGTTGTGCCATCGCCCGGTGTCCGTTCTTGGTGTCGTTCCCGAAGACATAGGCACGCCGCGGAACTCCGCCATCGGGGGAGGTAGGAAGATTATTTTGTTTTTCGCGACGCCCTGAGCACATTCGCGTCATTCCGGGCCGCGCCCGGAATGACGGAGGAGTCCCATCGAACCGATCCACGGCTCACTCCGACCAAGCCATGACTTTCGCTCCCGAGGAGACCTTCGATGGCAGGTGCAATGACCGTGGACGGGCGCATCGTCCGCATCGACCGGCCCATGCCCTGGGTCGGGCGGCTGCTGTCATTGCCGCTGCTGGCGGCGAGCTTCTATCTGCTGTGGAATGTCGCGCTCGGCCTGCGGCAGGATTTCTCCGGTTTTGGGCGGCTCGCCGATGATCTCATGCCGGTGCTGGTGTTCACGGGACTCGGGCTGCTCGTCGGCATCCCCGGAATCATCCTGCTCACCTTTCGCACCTTCGTCGTGCTGAACGAGACGCTGCGCCAGATCGTCATCACCAGGCAGTTCGGCCCGCTGAATTTTCGCAAGCATCGCGATCTCGCCGATTATCATTTCATCAGCATGACCGACGAGGACGATCCGGAGCTGACGACATACGATGTCAATCTCTGCGGCAACAAAGGGACCGAGCCGATCACGCTGATGAGCTTCACCAAGCGCGAGGAAGCCAGTCGCTTCGCCAGCGAGCTCGGGCGAGTGCTGAACCTTCCCGCGCGCGACTATGTCGGCACCGAGCCCGACGCGGACAATGCGGACGTCACGAACTGATCAGCTCAAAATATCCTTCTGCATCTTGCCGCCGTAGAAATGGAAGAACGGCACCGGCGCATCGTGGCGGAGCGGGCCGGTGGCGAGGCGCGCGTCGAGCTCGTTGAGCACATTGCGTGTCATCGGATGCAGATCGGCGAGCGGCTTCGAGCCGAGCTCGACCCAGACCAGTTCGACAAGCTCTGCATCGGCATGGATCACGCCGTCGACGCGATGGGTGATCGCGGAGGCGTCCGCCGTGAAGAAGCGCGTGTCGAACCGCTTGACGCGGCCGGGCGGGGTGATCGCGCGCGCGATCAGGAACAGGCTGGAGGGATCCGGCAACAGGCCCGCATCCGCGAACGGCTTCCAGGCGCCTTCGAGTTTTGCCTTGCCCTCGGCCTTGCGTCCCAAGCAGAGACCGGTCTCCTCGCAGGCTTCGCGGATCGCGGCGATGGCCAGCGATTTTGCGCGCGAGGCCGGCGTCTTCGGGCTGCCCTTGGCGAGATTGGCTTCCAGCTCGGCGGTGATCGGCGCCGCGCATGGTACGCGATAATCGTCCTTGTCGACGCGGCCGCCGGGAAAAACGAACTTTCCGGGCATGAACACCACCTTGTCGTGGCGCTTGCCGACCAGAACTTTTGGAATGGCTCCGCTGCGGTCGACCAGGATCAGTGTCGCGGCATCCCTAGGGCGGAAATAGGGATAATGATCGGCTTCCTTGCCCTCGTGGATCTTTGCCTTGTCGGCTGCCTGCGACGTATCCGTCATGTCCTCACCCAAACCAATTCTTGTTTATTTTGCTTACACCGGCGGAATACCATCCGTCGGGTTCTCGTCAAACCCGTGCATGCGCAGAGCCCATTGCAATCCGACCACGGCTCCCTTCACCGGCTGCAGCAGTGCCAGCGAGGCGACGAAGGTGAAGGGCAGATAGGCCGCGAAGCTGATCCAGACCGGCGTCGTATAGTTGGTCTCGATCCACAGAATAGTCGGCACCACGATGTGCCCGACAATGACGATGACGAGATAGGCTGGCAAATCGTCTGCCCGATGCGGCGTGACATCGAGGCCGCAGACGGAGCAGTTATCCGAGGTCTTCAGGAAGGCGCGGAACAGCTTTCCCTCGCCGCAGCGCGGGCAGCGGCCGCGAAAGCCGCGCCTCATCGCAGCAAAGACGTCGCGCTTCTCGACGAGGCCGGTGTCGCGGGTCCAGATCTTCGGCGCCGTGCTCGTCGTCACCATGCCTTGCCCTTCTGGCCCTTGCCCTTGCTTTTTCCCTTGGCCGTTTTCCCCTTGCCGGGCTTCTTCGGCTTGTCCGGCTTGCGCTTCTTGTCGGGACTGCGCCCGGGGTGCGCCTTGAACGAGGGGCGGCGTTGCGGACCGGAGGACCTGCGGCCCCGCGGTGCGGTCTCGCCGGACGAGGACAGCAGCTCGAAGCGCAACGCGCCTGCGATCGGAGCCGCCTCGATCAGGCGGACGTCGACGACATCACCGAGCTGATGCATGGTGCCGCTGCGGGTGCCGACCAGGGCGTGGCGGCCCTCGTCATAGTTGAAATATTCCGTGCCGAGGGATCGGATCGGGATCAGGCCGTCGGCGCCGGTCTCAGCGAGCTTGACGAACAGGCCGGCGCGCGTGACGCCGGAGACGCGGCCCTGGAAGCTCGAACCGATGCGGTCGGCGAGGTGATGGGCGATCAGGCGGTCGACGGTCTCGCGCTCCGCTTTCATCGCGCGCCGCTCGGTCACTGAGATATGAGCTGCGACCTCGCTCAACGTTTCCGGCGTCTCGGTGTCGGGCAGCGCGCCTTCGCCGAGGCCGAGCGCGCGAACCAGCGCACGGTGCACGACAAGGTCGGCGTAGCGGCGGATCGGCGAGGTGAAATGCGCATAGCGGCGCAAATTCAGGCCGAAATGACCGTAATTCTCCGAGGAGTATTCGGCCTGTGCCTGGGCGCGCAGCACGACCTCGCTGACCAGCGGAAAGTGGTCGTGGCCTTCGAGCTGCGCCAGCACGCGGTTGAACAGAGCGGGGCGCAGCGCGCCGCCTTTCGCGAACGGAACGTCCAGCGTCGCCAGGAATTCCGCGAGCGCGTGGACCTTTTCCAGGGTCGGCTCGTCATGCACCCGGTAGATCAGCGGCAGCGACTTCTTCTCGAGCATCTCGGCTGCCGCGACATTGGCGAGGATCATGAACTCCTCGATCAGCTTGTGCGCGTCGAGCCTGTCGGGCACGACGACGCGGTCGACCGTGCCGTCGGGCTTGAGCAGGATCTTGCGCTCGGGCAGATCGAGATTGAGCGGATCGCGCTCGTCGCGCGCGCGCTTGACGCAGGCATAGGCGGCATAAAGCGGCCTCAGGATTGGATCGAGCAGGGGGCCGGTGGTGTCGTCCGGCCTTCCGTCGATCGCGGCCTGCGCCTGCGCATAGTTCAGCTTGGCTGCGGAGCGCATCAGGATGCGGTGGAAGCTGTGCGACCGTTTCCGCCCGTCCGGCGCGATGATCATCCGCACCGCGAGCGCGCCGCGCGGCTCGCCCGGCACCAGCGAGCAGAGATCGTTGGAGATGCGCTCGGGCAGCATCGGCACGACGCGGTCGGGGAAATAGACCGAGTTGCCGCGATCGAGCGCATCGCGGTCGAGCGCGGTGCCCGGTCGCACGTAGAAGCTCACATCGGCGATGGCGACATCGACGATGAAGCCGCCCTTGTTGTTGAGATCAGGATCCGGCTGCGCGTGTACCGCGTCGTCGTGATCCTTGGCATCCGGCGGATCGATGGTGACCAGCGGCACATCGCGCCAGTCCTCGCGCCCCTTCAGATTGGCCGGCTCCGCCGCTTCGGCTTCGCGCTCTGCCGCGGGACGGAATTGCAGCGGGATGTCGTGCGCGTAGATCGCGATCAGGCTGATCGCCTTCTCCGACTTGACCGAGCCGAGCTTCTCCTTGACGCGGCCTGACGCCAGCCCAAAGCCGCGCGAGCGGATGATGTCGACGCTGACGAGATCGCCGTCCTGCGCGCCGTGCGTCTCAGTCGGGGCGATGTTCAGCTCGCGGTCGGCGGACTTCTTGTCGACCGGGATGATCCGTCCGCCGCCTTCGGGCAGGCTGCGGAAGACGCCGAGGATGCGGCTCTTGGTCTTGTCGAAAACCTTGATGATGTGGCCGCGATAGGCCGGGCCTTCGGTCTCGTCGGATCGCTCGACCCGCAGCAGCGCGCGATCGCCAACGCCGGCCGCGGTGCCGGGCTTCGGCCGGCGCGGCATCGTGATGAGGATCTTTGGCGGCTCGCCGCTTTCGACCTCGTCCCATTCAGTGGGGGAGGCGACCAGCTCGCCGTCGGCGTCGCGGCCGGTAATGTCGGCGACCAGCGTCGGCGGGAGGCTGTCCGGCTCTGAAATCGTATGGCGCTTTTTCTTGACGAGCCCGTCGTCGGCGAGCTCGCGCAGCATGCGCTTGAGCTCGATGCGGTCGGCGTTCTTCAGGCCGAACTCGCGTGCAATTTCGCGGGTTCCGACCTTTCCGGGATTTGCCTTGATGAAGGCGACGATGGCTGCCCTGTCGGGAAAGCCACGGTCATTCTTGCGTTTCACTTAGCCTCTATTTGGTGCCGGCACTTTTCTTGGCCGGAGCTTTGGCGCCAGCTGCCTTGGTCGGTGACGTTTTGGCCGTCGACGACACGGCTGCGCGCGCCTTGCTGGTGGATTCGGATTTGGGTTTGGCCGCCTTCTTCGCGGCCGGCTTTTTGGTTTTTGGTGCGGCGTCGTCGCCGTCGGCGGCCTTCGCCGCAGCCTTCTTGGCCTTGGCCGGCTTCGCCGCTTTCTTCGGCTTCTTGCCGCCGCCCTTGGCCGCACGCTCGTCGATCAGCGCGATTGCCTGCGGCAGCGTGATGGCGTCTTTCTCGATGTCGCTCGGGATCGTGGCATTGACGCCACCCGCGGTGACATAGGCGCCGTAGCGGCCGCCCTTTACCGTGACGGTGCCGAGGGTGGGATGATCGCCGATCGCCCTGCCGGGATCAGCGCCGAAGCGGCGGCTCGGGCCCTTGGCGATCTTCTCCGCGATCAGCGTCACCGCGCGGTTGATGCCGATGTCGAACACCTCATCGCCGGCCTCGAGGCTGGCATAAGTCTTCTCGTGCTTCACGAACGGCCCGAAGCGGCCGAGACCCGCGGTGATCGGCTCACCGGTTTCCGGATGCTTGCCGATCTCGCGCGGCAGCGACAGCAGCTTGAGCGCAAGCTCGAGCTCGACATCTCCAGGGGACATCCCCTTCGGAATGCCTGCGCGCTTCGGCTTCTCGCCCTCCGCATAATCCTTCTGCTCGCCGAGCTGGATGTAGGGGCCGAACCGCCCGGCCTTGACCCAGACATCGCGGCCCGTATCCGGGTCCTGGCCGAGCGAACGATCGGCCGTTGCCTCGCCGTCGGCGGCGAGCTGACGGGTGTAGCGACATTCCGGATAGTTCGAACAGCCGACGAAGGCGCCGAACTTGCCGGCCTTGAGATTGAGCCGCCCGTTGCCGCAGCTGGGGCATTGCCTGATGTCGCCGCCATCGGTGCGGGGCGGGTAGATGTGCTGTCCCAGCATGTCGTCGAGCACGTCGAGCACCTGCGCGACGCGCAAATCCTTGATCTCGTCGACCGCGCCGATGAAGCCGGTCCAGAAATCCTTCAGCACCTGCTGCCAGGAGATCTCGTTGTTGGAGATGCGGTCGAGCTGCTCTTCCAGATTGGCGGTGAAGTCGTATTCAACGTAGCGGGCAAAGAAGCTTTCGAGGAACGCGACTACGACGCGGCCCTTGTCCTCGCCGTGCAGGCGCTTCTTCTCGAGCTTGACGTAGCCGCGGTCCTTCAGCACCTGGAGGATCGAGGCATAGGTCGAGGGCCGGCCGATGCCGAGCTCTTCCATGCGCTTGACCAGCGAGGCCTCGGAGAAGCGCGGCGGCGGCTCGGTGAAGTGCTGGGTGACGGCGAGCGACTGCCGCTTCAGCGCATCGTTGGGGCTCATCGCGGGCAGGCGGCGGGAGTCCTCGTCCTCCTCGTCGTCGCGGCCTTCCTGGTAAAGTGCGAGGAAGCCGTCGAACTTGACGACCTGGCCGGTGGCGCGCAGGTCCAGCGTGCGGCCGCCGACCTTCGCCGTGATGTCGACCGTGGTGCGTTCCAGCTCGGCCGATTCCATCTGGCTCGCGATGGTGCGCTTCCAGATCAGTTCATAGAGTCTCGCCTGGTCGGACTCGAGCTTGCGGCTCATGCTGTCGGGACGGCGCGACATGTCGGTCGGCCGGATCGCTTCGTGGGCTTCCTGGGCGTTCTTGGCCTTGGCCTGGTACTGACGCGGCGCGTCCGGCACATAGGCGTTGCCGTAATCCTCGCCGATCACCTTGCGGGCCTGGGTGATCGCGGACGGGTCGATCTGCACGCCGTCGGTACGCATATAAGTAATGAGTCCGGTGGTCTCGCCGCCGATGTCGATGCCTTCATAGAGCCGCTGCGCGATGCGCATGGTGTGCGCCGGCGCAAAGCCGTATTTGCGGCTGGCTTCCTGCTGCAGCGTCGAGGTGGTGAAGGGGGCCTGCGGATTGCGGCGGGCCGGCTTGGCATCGACCGCGGTCACCGCGTAGGCGGCTGCTTCCAGCGCCTTCTTGAAGTCTTCGGCTTCCGCGCCGGTGCCGATGTCGAGGCGCTGGATCTTCTTGCCGTCGGCGCCGACGAGACGGGCCTCGAAGGCGTCGCCGCGCGGCGTCAGCAGGGTCGCGATCAGCGACCAGTATTCGCGCGCAACGAACTTTTCGATCTCGAGCTCGCGGTCGCAGACCAGACGCAGCGCCACCGACTGCACGCGGCCCGCCGAGCGGGCGCCCGGCAGCTTGCGCCACAGCACGGGGGAGAGGGTGAAGCCGACCAGATAGTCCAGCGCGCGGCGCGCCATATAGGCGTCGACCAGCGCACCGTCGATCTGGCGCGGATTCTTCATCGCGTCCGTCACCGCCTGCTTGGTGATGGCGTTGAACACCACGCGCTCGATCTTGTGGTCCTTGATCGCGCGCTTCTCTTTCAGGACCTCCAGCACGTGCCAGGAGATGGCCTCGCCCTCGCGATCAGGGTCGGTGGCGAGAATCAGGCGATCGGCGTTCTTGAGGGACTTGGCAATGTCGTTGAGCCGGCCGGCCGCCTTGGGGTCGACCTCCCAGATCATCTTGAAATTGGCGTCGGGATCGACGGAGCCGTTCTTTGCCGGCAAGTCGCGGACATGGCCAAACGAGGCCAGAACCTCGTAGGACGAGCCCAAATACTTGTTGATCGTCTTGGCTTTCGCCGGCGACTCCACAATGACGATATTCATGTAGTTCCAGTAACTTATGGGGAAATTTGGGGCCGAATTCGATGAGATTCGGGTCGGCCCTTTCGTCCCGAACATGGGTGGTGAGGCCGTCGCTGTCAAATCGAGGGCTGTTGAGAGCCCTCCCGATGGGAAAAGTTTCATATCGAGAAAGTTGCAAAATACCACCTTTGAGTTGCGGTCGATGTCGGCGTAATGTTGCCGCGGGGCATGGATTCGGGTGGGGGCTGGTGACTAAGCCAGGAAAGAAACGGGCGGGCGCCGCATCGCGCGCGGGGGAGGCTTGCGTCACGAGGAACCGGGGGAGGGCGGCGTCGAGGAGGCGGTCGCCTTCATCGCCGAGCAGGTCGGGGCCCTGCGCAAGCTTGCCGAACGGCACAGGCTCGACGTGCTGCATTATCTCCTGGGAATGACCAAGCTCGAGGCGGACGAGCATCTGCGGCTGAGGAGCAAGCGCAGGCTGTCGTGAAGGGGGCGATGTACTGCTCCAACGACGGTGCGGTTAGCCGTTGCGGCTTGCCATTTTGGCCAATCGCAGGCCGAGATATGCGGCCGTGCCGAGGTCGCTCTCCGGCAACGAGCCGTCAATCAAGTGTGTTGCCAGACCAAGCTGGCTGCCCAAACGATTGCGGCCGCTCGGATCCTCGCCACCGGGAATATCCAGTCCGCACCAGAGCATGCCGTGCTGCGCGGCCAGAATGGAAAAGTAGGACAGTGTGTGGAGTTGATCGCCGCTTGCGCAGGCGCCCGTGGTGAACCCGGCTGCGATCTTGTTGGCCCAGCGCTGCTGGCTCCATCGATCACTTGAAGCATCGGCAAACGCTTTGAATTGAGCGGCTGGCCCGCCCATATAGGTCGGGCTGCCAAACGCAACTGCGTCGGCGCCATCGATCGTCTCCAGTAAGCTCTCATTCTGAAAGCGGCCTGACACGATGTCGCCGCCGGTGATGCGACACAGCGTGACCTGCGCTTTGCCATCTGCTCCGCGCGCAACCGCATGCGCCAGCTTCTCGGTGGTGCCCGAGATGGAAAAATAGGTGATGGCGAGCAGGGGCATGGTGGTGCCAGTTTGGTGGGACCTCGCCATCTTTGACGCTGTCGATGGCTTGTACAAGTCCGCCACGCCATATTGCGAGTTGGGACGCTCGGGTACATGCCGACCCGCCTTCGATGAAAGTGGGTCAACCTGCGGAGCAATCGCGGGCTGTCGTAGCCGCGAAGACCGAGCGGAATCGGTCGCCAGGACGACGTTGAAGAGACAGCGCACCGCTATCCCGCTGACCGTCGCCGCGGCGCAGGCCGCGGCTTCAGCGAGGTGTCCGCGAGGCTGAGCAATCGCCCGTCCTCCGCGCGCAGTTCGAGCTTCTTCACCGGTCGGCCTTTCTCGCGATCGACCAGGATGGTCGCGATCTCCGACGGGCGATCGTCGAAATCCTCGCCCCATTGGCGCAGCGCTACCAACACCGGGAAGACGCCGCGGCCTTTCGGCGTCAGCACATATTCCTCGTAAGGGCTGCCGTCGGAGGCGGGGGCCGTGGTCAGGATGCCGTGATCGACCAGCGCGCGCAGCCGCGTCGACAAGATGTTCTTGGCCATGCCGAGCTTGCTCTGAAACTCACCGAAGCGGCGCAGCCCAAACAGCGCCTCGCGGATGATCAGCAGGGACCACCGGTCGCCGATCGCCTCCAGCGATCGCGCGATCGGGCAGGCGTCCCCCTCGAAGCTCGTCCGTTTCACCATGATCTGGTCCTTTCGCGATCGCACGGTCCTGTCACCGTTCACGCGCTCTTGTGGTTGCATCTTAAAACCAGGTGGCCTAGATGGCAATCGTAGTTTTATGATGAAACCACTGGAGGCGAACGTGAGACTGAAGAACAAGACGGCCCTGATCACCGGCGGCAATAGCGGCATTGGACTGGCAACGGCAAAGCTGTTCGTGGCCGAGGGCGCCAAGGTGGTGATCACCGGGCGCAACAAGGAGACGCTCGAGGCGGCCGCGAAGGAGCTCGGGCCGAACGCGCTCGCGCTCGCCGCCGACGCCACCGACATTGCCGCGACCGAATCTGCGATCAAGAAGGGCGCCGAAAAGTTCGGCAAGTTCGACATCCTGTTCGCCAATGCCGGCATCGCCGGCGGTACGCCGCTGGGGTCGGCCACGCTGGAGGTCTTCGAGAAGGTCATCAGCACCAATCTGACCGGCGTGTTCTTCACCGTTCAGTCCGCGCTGCCTTATCTCAACGACAATGCTTCCATCGTCCTCAACGGCTCGGTGATCTCCGTGCTCGGCATTCCCGGCTATTCGGCCTATGGCGCCGCCAAGGCCGGCGTGCGGGCGATGGCGCGAATCATGGCCTCGGAGCTCTCGCCGCGGGGCATTCGCGTCAACGTGGTCGCGCCCGGTGCGATCCGCACGCCGATCTGGGGACCCGCGACCGCGACGCCCGAAGCCGAGAAGGCGTTCGAGAAGCGGATCGCGCTGACGACGCCGCTGGGGCGCATTGGTGAAACAGATCACGTCGCCAAGACTGTGCTGTTCCTCGCCTCCGACGATTCCGCGCATGTGCAGGGCCAGGAAATCTTCGTCGATGGCGGCGCGGTTGCCTCTCCGAGCGGCGCGCCGATCTATCGCGGCTGATCAATCTTGGTGCAAATTGAATCGGTCGGCGCAGCGGCGAGCGGTTGCGCCGGCCGGTTCCCACGTCTCGCGAGCTGTATTTTCTGAACGTTGCGGGAGGCATTGAACCTTCGCTTGCGCTGCCAAGACACTTTTACGGGCAGGGGGTCACGAAGACTCATTTCAAGGGAGCCCGATATGCCAAAGGCAGCTCGTATTATTTCCCCGATTTCAGCACCGCGTATTTACACCGAAAACTCCGCCGTTCCTGCCAAGCGTTCCGACACCTCCGAGTTCGTCGGGGTCGCTCTTTTCTCCGGCATCGGCCTGTTCGTTTCCCTCGTCGCCGTCATCCTGGGCATTCAGGGCGCCTGGTTTTAGCTTCGCCGATCGCGCACCGGTCGATCAGCCGCCGCAAGCGATGTTGCGGCGGCTGATGATGTGCGCGTTATCAGGCCGCGCGGAGGGCGGTCGCCGCCTCGAGCGCGCTTGCGAGCGACTTCTCGCGATGCTCCGGGCCGACCTGGATTCCGTCGGCGCTGATGAATTCGGGATGATGAATCCCCATGAAACCGAACACGCCACGCAGATAGCTTTCGAGGTGCTCCAGCGACGCGGCGGGCGAGCCCGCGCCGTAATAGCCCCCGCGCGAAACCGCGAAGATTACGCGCTTGCCGCCGGCAAGGCCCTGCGGGCCGTTGGCCCCATAGCTGAACGTCTTCCCCGCCACCAGGACCCGGTCGATCCAGGCCTTGAGCTGGCTCGGAATGGTGAAATTGTACATGGGCGCGCCGATCACGACGATGTCGGCGGCAAGAAACTCGTCCAGCGCGGCCTTGCTGGCGGCGAGATCGGGGCCGAGCTCCGCCGGCGCAGGCGCGCCTTGCGCGGCCGCCAGATGCGAGCCGGAGAGATGGGCGAGCGGGCTCTGCGTCAGGTCGCGATAGACGATGTCGAGCGATGGCGTCGCCTGCCTGAGACGGTCGACGATGGCGGCGGAGACTTGCCGCGAAACGGAGTGGGGGCCGAGCACGCTGGAGTCGATGTGGAGGAGTTTCATTCGGGATCACCCTGGTATAAGTTTGTAACCAGAGCTACATGAGTGACTATCGAAATCCCCGCAAGAACGCACCTTTTTGAGCCATGGGCACATCCCTGAAACCTGCGCACATCGATTTGCCCGCCTCACCAAGGCCGGATCCCAACCATGCGGACTGCCGCGGCGTCGCCTCGATCCTCGCGCGCGTCGGCGACAAATGGAGCGTGTTCGTCATCATGATGCTAAGTGACGGGCCCAAGCGCTTTAACGAGCTCAAGCGCATGATCAATGGCATTTCGCAGCGGATGCTGACCTTGACGCTGCGCGGGCTCGAGCGTGACGGCCTGGTCACACGCACGATCTTCCCGACCATTCCGCCGCGGGTGGATTACGAGCTGACCGATCTCGGCCGGGGACTGCAGCAGCCGGTAAAGGCACTCGGCGAATGGGCGATCACGCATCAGCAGCAGATCGCCGCGGCGCGTACGCGCTTCGACGAGCGGACCACTCCTTAAAGCAGCGAGACCAAGCCACCGCCGTGGCGTTCGAGCCGGCCGGCGAGCTCGAGTTCCAAGAGCACGGTACGCACGATGGCCGGCGAGGCGCCGGACATCCGCACGAGATCGTCAATCGTGACAGGGGCAGGGCCGAGCAGGCCGGTGATCTGGTCGCGGTCGTGCCCTTGAGGATCGCTCTCGAACGGCTCGCTGTCGGGCTCGCGCGCGGTACGCATCAGCGGCCGCTCCATGATCGGTGCGACCGCGTTGACGACGTCGGCCGCTTCGGTGACGAGCGTCGCGCCCTGCTTGATCAGATCGTTGGTGCCGGCGGCGCGCGGGTCGAGCGGCGAGCCCGGCACGGCGAACACTTCGCGACCCTGTTCGGCGGCCATGCGCGCGGTGATCAGCGAGCCCGAGCGGTGCGCCGCCTCCACCACGACCACGCCGAGCGCGGCGCCCGAGATCAGCCGGTTGCGGCGGGGAAAGTCGCGGGCGCGCGGCTCGTGGCCGAGCGGCATCTCGGAGATCGCGGCACCCTTGCGGTCGAGGATCGAGGCCAGCAGATCGCCGTGCTCCGGCGGATAGATGCAGTCATGTCCGCCGGCGAGCACGGCTATGGTGCCGCTCTCGAGGCTGGCGCGGTGCGCGGCCTGGTCGACCCCGCGGGCAAGGCCGGAGATGACGACAAAGCCGGCTTCGCCAAGCTCGCGGGCGAGCTGACCGGCGAATTTCAAGCCTGCGCCGGATGCGTTGCGCGAGCCGACGATCGCGATCATCGGTCGCGTCAGCGTTGCATTGTCGCCGCGTACGGCGAGCAGCGGCGGCGCATCGTCGAGCGTTGCCAGCCGCGCCGGATAACCGTCCTCACCGGGCGCGAGCCAGGCAATTCCGAACTTGCGGCTCGCGGCGAGCTCGGCTTTCGCCTCGTCGGCGCTGCAGATGCGCGCCGATCGTTGCGCGCCGCCGCGGCGTGCGAGATCCGGCAGCCGCTCCAGCGCCGCGCGCGCCGAGCCGAAATGCTCGACCAGCGACCGGAACGTGCGCGGCCCGACATTGTCGGACCGGATCAGCCGCAGGCGGTCGATCCTGTCGGCTTCGGTCAGCTCTACACTTGGATTGATGGCGTCCACGGCGGCTCCTTGCAGGGACAGCATGGAACAACCTGAGGGCGTGGGCAACAGTGACGTACGCTTGCGCGACCTTGCCCCGATGCTAAAAGCGATCCCAATAAGAAGGGTATTGCCCATGATCTCACTCGCCGACCTCCAGCGCCGCATCGAAGCGGGCGAGCTTTCGCCCGAGGCCGCCATCGCGCAATCGCATGCAGCCATCGAGGCGCGGGAGAAGGACGTCCATGCCTTCGTCCGTCACGACAGCTCCGCGAAGGCGCAAGCTTCTGGCCCGTTGCGCGGTATCGCGGTCGGGATCAAGGACATCATCGACACCGCCGATTTCCCGACCGAGATGGGATCATCGATCTATCGCGGCTGGCAGCCGCGCGCGGACGCGCCTGTGGTGATGATGCTGAAGCGGGCGGGCGCCACCATCATCGGCAAGACCACGACCACGGCATTCGCCTCGCGCGATCCGACCCCGACGCTCAATCCGCATAACCTCGGGCATACGCCGGGCGGCTCGTCCTCGGGCTCGGCCGCGGCCGTCGGTGCCGGCATGATCCCGCTGGCGCTGGGTACCCAGACCGGCGGCTCGGTGATCCGGCCCGCCGCCTATTGCGGCACCGCCGCGATTAAGCCGTCGTTCCGCATGCTGCCGACGGTCGGCGTCAAATGCTATTCGTGGGCGCTCGACACCGCCGGTCTGTTCGGCGCCCGCGCGGAAGATCTCGCGCGCGGACTGCTGGCAATAACCGGCCGCACCGAATTCGCCGGCATCGTCCCGGCGAAGGCGCCGCGCATCGGCGTTATCAGGCAGGAGTTTGCCGGCGCCGTGGAGCCGGCCGCCGAGGAGGGGCTGCAGGCCGCGATCAAGGCGGCGACGCGGGCTGGCGCCAGCGTGCAGACCATCGATCTGCCGCAGGCGGTGCAGGAGGCCTGGCGCATCCACCCGATCATCCAGGACTTCGAGGCGCATCGCGCGCTCGCCTGGGAATTTTCCGAACGCCACGATGAGATCGCGCCGATGCTGCGCGCCAGTCTCGATGCGACGGTCGGTCTCACACCCAAGGACTATGACGACGCGCGCCGGATCAGCCGCCGCGGACGCCGCGAGATCGGCGAATTGTTCGAGCGGTTCGACGTGCTGCTGACCTATTCGGCGCCGGGCACGCCGCCGGCCAAGGAGCTCGCGAGCACCGGCGACCCCCGCTACAACAGGCTCTGGACGCTGATGGGCAACCCTTGCGTCAACGTGCCCGTGCTGAAAGCCAATGGCCTCCCGATCGGCGTGCAGGTGATCGCGCGCTTCGGCAACGACGCCCATGCGCTGGCGACGGCGTGGTTCCTGGAGCAGGCGCTGGCGAAATCAGGCTAGCGCAGGTTCGAGAGCGACGATGCGCTGGCCGGATGCGGCCGGCGCTGCGCTGTGATCTGGACCTTGCTTGAGCCAGCGCCCGGCAGCCTCGCGGCCGTTCCGGTGCAGCGCGCGAATGAAGCCGCGGCCGAGATCGGTCGATGAGCGCTGCGCCAGGCCGTCGACGAAATCTTCCGCGGCGATCCTGGAGAGCCGCAACGACGATGCGGCCTGCGATTGCGCCCATTCGATCGCGGCGATCTCGGCATTGAGGGCGGCGTTGGCCGCGATCTGATCCAGCCTGCGGTCGATCGCGGCGAGCGTGATCGGCACGTAGCTGTCGCGCGCCGGCGTGACCTGGACGAGCAGGATTTCGGTGCTCGTCGTGTCCTGCACGAGCCGCAGCAGGGGGGGATTGCCGCCGAGGCCGCCGTCCCAATAAGCCTCGCCGTCGATCTCGACCGCGCAATGAACCAGCGGTGGACAGGTCGAGGCCAGCGCGACGTCGGCGGTGATCACGTCGTTGCGGAAGATCTGCTGCTGCCCGTCGCGGATCCGGGTCGCCGCGATCAGAAGCTTCGGGCACCGCGGGTCGCGCAAGGCGGAAAAATTGATGTCGCGCGACAGCGCCTGCCGCAGCGGATCGAGATCGAACGGATCGAACTGGCCGGAGCGCAGCGTCGGGCCGAACGCGACCGAGCTTCCCGCCGGCGAGAAGCCGCCGATCAGCATCAGCGATCGGAACGAGGCTTCGTGCATCAGCCGGATCCAGAAGCGGTTCAGCCGCGCGCGCGCGCCTTCGCGGCCACCCTCGGCGAAACCGGAGGCGAGCAGCAGCGCGTTGATGGCGCCGGCGCTGGCGCCGCTGATGGTGTCGATCGCGATGGATGGCTCTTCCAGCAGCCGCTCCAGCACGCCCCAGGTGAACGCGGCGAAGGTGCCGCCGCCCTGGAGGGCCAGCGACAATTTTCGCGGCGGCCATTGCCGCGGCGTCCGATCGTGCGTGACGGGCGCTGCGACAGCTACAATTTCGACTGGTGTCCGCGCTTCCACGATCGGATCGGGCTCGCGCGGTGGAGGCGGGACGGAAGCAGGCGCTGGAGCGACAAGCGGCGAGGGCGCACTAGACCAGATGTCCGTCGTCGAGAGCAGCCGGCTTGCCGCGGTGCAAGCAGCACCTCGCAAATCGCCATCGTCTTGCGCGCTGACAATCTTCTCGCTCATTCTGAGCAACCGCGTAGAGCTATGCCCATGATCAGGGCCGAGCCAGGAACCCGTTCGTCCATACAGCCGTGATTCGGCTGCAAGTTGCGAACACCATTTGCGATATAATGCAGAAGGGGTGCCGCGGTATCCGTGGATTCCCGGCTTATGCCTTCTCGCCGATCCGGCTTTCCTTGCCCGATTGCAGCCGCTTGATGTTCTCGCGATGGGCGTAGAACAGCAGCAGCGTCAGCACCGCGGCCATCGCTGCTAGTGCGAGATGGCCGAACCACCACAGGAACAGCGGCGTGATAAAGGACGCCACCAGCGCAGAGAGCGAGGAATAGCGGGTGGTGAAGGCGGTCGCGAGCCATAGCAGGCAGAACACCAGCGCGGCCGGCCAGAACAGCCCGAGCAGAATGCCGATATAGACGGCGACACCCTTGCCGCCGCGGAACTTGAGCCAGACCGGGAAAAGATGGCCGAGGAAGGCGCCGAGCCCGGCCAGCATCGCGGCGTTGGGACCGGCGATGTAGCCGGCGATCACCACCGCCACGGTGCCCTTGAGCGCGTCGAACAGCAGGGTCGCGGCGGCAAGGCCCTTGCGCCCCGTGCGCAGCACGTTCGTGGCGCCGATGCTGCCGGAGCCGATCGACCGCAGATCCTGCGTGCCGCCGAGCCTGGTCAGGATCAGCCCGAACGGAATCGAGCCGAGCAGGTAGCCGATGACGAAAGCGACCGGCAGAAACAGTTCAAGCGCCATGTCTGCAAATTCCCTGGCTGCAGCTCCGCACGTCAGACATGCTCGTACACTGTCCGTCCGCCGACAATGGTGCGCACCACGCGGCCTGTAAAGCGGGCCTCGTCGAACGGCGTGTTCTTGCAGGGCGATTTGAGGTCGGCGGGATCGACCACCCAGGGCACATCGGGGTCGATCACGATGACGTCGGCGGGGCTGCCCGTGCGCAGGGTTCCGCCAGGCAATCCCAAAATCTCGGCCGGCCGGGTCGACATCGCCCGGATCAGCGTCTTGAGGTCCAATTCGTCATTGTGCACGAGGCGCAGGCCCGCCGGGAGCATGGTCTCCAGCCCGATGGCGCCGGGGGCTGCTTCTGCGAAAGGCAGGCGCTTGACCTCGACGTCCTGCGGGTTGTGGTCGGACATGATGACGTCGACGAGGCCGGAGGCGACGGCGGCGACCAGCGCGCGGCGGTCGTCCTCGGTGCGCAGCGGCGGCGACAGCTTCAGGAACGAACGGTAAGGGCCGATGTCGTTCTCGTTCAGCGCAAGGTGGTTGATCGAGGCTGAGGCCGTCACGGCAAGGCCGGCGTCGCGGGCGCGCTTGAGCACGTCGAGCGACTCGATGCAGGTTAGCGACGCCGCGTGATAGCGGCCGCCGGTGAGCGCGACCAGGCGCATGTCGCGCTCCAGCATCACGGCTTCCGCCGCGTTCGGGATGCCCATCAGGCCGAGCCGCGAGGCGAACTCGCCCTCGTTCATCACGCCTTCGCCGACGAGATCGCGATCCTCGGTGTAGTGCACGATCAACGCGTCGAAATCGCGCGCGTAGGTCAACGCGCGGCGCATCACCTGCGCATTGCTCACGCTCTTGTCGCAGTCGCTGAAGGCGATCGCGCCTGCTGCCTTGAGGAGGCCGAACTCGGTCATCTCCTCGCCGTGCATTCCCTTGGTCAGCGCCGCCATCGGCTGGATGTTGACGATCGCGGTGTCACGGGCGCGACGCATCACGAAGTCGACGGTCGCCGAGTTGTCGATCACCGGCAAGGTATCGGGCTGGCAGATGATGGTGGTGATGCCGCCGGTCGCAGCCGCCTGGCTCGCGGACGCAAAGGTCTCGCGATGGCTGAAGCCGGGCTCGCCGACGAAGGCGCGCATGTCGATCAGGCCGGGTGCGACGATCTTGCCGGCGCAGTTGACGACGTCGGTGCCCTCGGGGACGCCGGCAGCGCCAATGCCGCGGCGGGTCTCCCGGATGATGCCGTCGGCAATCAGGACATCGCCGGGGCCATCGAAATCCCTGCTGGGGTCGACGACGCGGGCATTGGCAAGCAGGATGGGTCGGCGGTCGGTCAACATGAGCATCACGCGTTCGGCAGGTTGCGGGCGAGCGCTTCCAGCACCGCCATGCGCACGGCCACCCCCATCTCCACCTGTTCGCGGATCAGGGACTGCGCGCCGTCCGCGACCGCGGTGTCGATCTCGACGCCGCGGTTCATGGGGCCGGGATGCATGACAAGGGCGTCTGGCTTGGCGTAGGCGAGCTTCTTCTGGTCCAGCCCGAAATAGTGGAAATACTCGGAAGTCGATGGCACGAAGGAGCCGTTCATGCGCTCGCGCTGGAGCCGCAACATCATGACGATGTCGGCGCCGTTGAGTCCCTCGCGCATGTCGCGCGCGACCTCGACGCCCATCCGCTCGATGCCGGGCGGCAGCAGCGTGGAGGGGCCGACGACGCGGACGCGGGCGCCCATCGCGTTGAGCAGGATGATGTTGGAGCGGGCCACGCGCGAATGCAGCACGTCGCCGCAGATCGCGACGACTAGGCCCTCAAGCCGGCCCTTGTTGCGGCGGATGGTCAGCGCGTCGAGCAGGGCTTGTGTCGGATGCTCATGCGCGCCGTCGCCGGCATTGATCACGGAACCGTCGACCTTGCGGGCCAGCAGTTCCACCGCGCCGGAGGCGTGATGGCGCACCACCAGGATATCCGGGTGCATGGCGTTGAGCGTCATGGCGGTGTCGACCAGCGTCTCGCCCTTTTTGATGGACGAGGAGGACACCGACATGTTCATGACGTCGGCGCCCAGCCGTTTGCCGGCGAGCTCGAACGACGATTGGGTCCGGGTGGAAGCCTCGAAGAAGAGGTTCACCTGCGTCCGTCCACGCAGGACGGTGCGCTTCTTGTCAACCTGGCGGTTGAGCTCGACATATTCTTCGGACAGGTCGAGGAGGCCGGTGATGTCGGCCGCGGAAAGGCCCTCGATGCCCAGCAAATGCCGGTGGCCGAGGACGAAGGTCGATTTCGATGTCATTAAAGCGAGAGCTATAGGCGGGGATGGCCGGGGGGGCAAGGGCCAAAGCCCGGGCGGGGAGTTATCCCCCGGTAGTGCTCCTTCCTCCGTCATGCCCGGGCTTGTCCCGGGCATCCACGTTCTTGCACGCTCGGCGCAAAAAGGGCGTGGATGGCCGGGACAAGCCCGGCCATGACGATGCGGAGGGATATTGTGAGATCACTTGTAATTGCGGCCATAGCCATAACCATAGTGTCGTCAGCCCACGCCCAATCGCTTCCCGGCGGTTTCCTCTATTTGCACGACATCGAGCCCAGCATCATCCAGGACATCCGCTACGCCACCTCGAACAATTTCGTCGGCCGTCCGCTCGCCGGCTACGGGGCCGGCGAGTGCGTGGTGAAGCGGGAGGTTGGGCTGCGGCTGAAGGCGGTCCAGCAGGAACTGGCGGCGCAAAATCTCTCGCTGAAAATGTTCGACTGCTACCGGCCGGCGCGGGCCTCGCTCGACATGGTCAGGTGGTCGCAGAACGGCCACGAGACGGCCGCCGAGCGGCGCTACAATCCCAAAATTCCCAAGACCGAGCTGTTCCGCCTCGGCTACATCGCAAGCCGCTCGCAGCATTCGACGGGCGCAGCGCTCGATCTCACGCTGGTCGATCTCAACGCCGACAATTCAGGCAAATACGACCCGTCAAAGTCCTACGCTGATTGCACGGCGCCGGTCGAGGCGCGATTGCCGGAGGGCAGCGTCGACATGGGCACGGGCTATGACTGCACCGACGTGAAAGGGCACACCGCCGCACCGACGATCAGTCCGGATCAGCGCGCCTGGCGCAAGCGCCTGGTGGCTGCGATGGCGAAGCAAGGCTTTGTGAACTATTCGAAGGAGTGGTGGCATTTTTCCCTGCCGGGGGCGGGTGGGGCGGCCTATGATTTCCCGATCCAGCCGCGGCGGAACTGATTCCGCGCCGAGGACACGAGATGACCCAGCCCAGCTTCGCGACCCACGAGGTCTTCAACCAGTCGCCGCCGTTCGAGGACGTCGATCTGTTCGCCGTGGACCAGCCGCTGGTCGCGGCGGTCAGGGCCAATGGCGGTGGAGCGGCGGAACCGGAGCTCTCGGAGTTCGGCAAGCATTGGGGCTCGGCTGCGATGGCCGATCGGGGGCGCGTCGCGAACGAGAACACGCCGAAGCTGCGCACCTTCGATGCCAAGGGCAATCGGCGCGACCAGGTCGAGTTTCATCCGGCCTATCACGAGCTGATGGCTCACAGCGCCCGTGCCGGCGTGCACAATTCGACTTGGACTGCGGATGGAAGACCCGCGGGCGATGCCGCGGAGGTCGTGCGCGCGGCAAAATTCTACATGGCCTCGCAGGTCGAGACCGGCCATCTCTGCCCGATCACGATGACGCGCGCCTCCGTGGCGGCGGTGGCGACGCAGCCTGATCTGCTCGCCAAGGTCATGCCGGTGCTGTCGACGAAAAGCTACGATCCCAGCTTCGCGTCGTGGTGGGAGAAGCGCGGTATGACGCTCGGCATGGGCATGACCGAGAAGCAGGGCGGTACCGACGTGCGCGCCAACATGACGCGCGCGGTGCGCGACGGAGGCGCCTACCGTATCACCGGGCACAAATGGTTCATGTCGGCGCCGATGTGCGACGCCTTCCTGGTGCTGGCGCAGGCGGACCAGGGACTGACCTGTTTCTTCATGCCGCGCTTCGCGCCGGATGGTTCGGTGAACGCGATCCAGTTCCAGCGGCTGAAGGACAAGCTCGGCAACCGCTCCAACGCGTCATCCGAGGTTGAGTTCGTCGGTGCCTATGCGGAAGCCGTCGGCGATGAGGGCAAGGGCATCCGTACCATCATCCAGATGGTGCAAATGACGCGGCAGGATTGCGCGATCGCCTCGGTCGGCCTGATGCGCTCGGGGCTCGCCCACGCGCTGCATCACACCCGGTACCGCAGCGTGTTCCAGAAACATCTCGCCGATCAGCCGCTGATGCAGGCGGTACTCTCGGACATGGCGCTGCATGTGGAGGCGAGCACGGCTGTGGTGATGCGGCTCTGCCGCGCCTTCGATCGGACGCCGCGCGATCCGGCGGAGGCCGCCTACATGCGGCTGCTGACGCCTGCGATCAAATACTGGACCTGCAAGAGCGCGCCGCCGTTTCTCTACGAAGCCATGGAATGCCTCGGCGGCAACGGCTATGTCGAGGACGGCATTCTGGCGCGGCACTACCGGGAGTCGCCGGTCAACGCGATCTGGGAGGGCTCGGGCAACGTCATGTGTCTCGACGTGCTGCGCGCGCTCTCGCGCGAGCCGGAGGCAGCGATGTCGGTCCTGCAAGCGCTTGCTGCCGAGACCAAAGGTCTGCCAGGGGCAGGCGAGACGGCGGGATTCATCGGCAAGACCTTCGGCCGCCCGGACGGCGAGCGCGTAGCGCGCCTTGCGGTCGAGAAGCTGGCGCTGCTTGCGGCCGCCGCCGCGCTCAACGGCGTGTCACCGCGTCAAGCAGAACTGTTCGCCGCCACGCGCCTCGCCAAGAACCACGCCAGCATGTACGGCGCGGTCGAGCTCGAGAGCGGCGACGTGCGCACGCTGCTGGAGCGGGCGCTGCCGTGAGCCTGCCAAACGAAAGCCTCCTGATGGACTCCCTCAATCCCGATCTGCCGCCGCTCACCGAGACGCCGGCGCCGCCGCGAGTCTGGAAGTTCTGGGGCACGGCGCTGTGGGGCATCGCCATCTTCGCAGCCATGTTCGTCGGGCAGATCGGGGCCATCGTCTATCTCGTCTGGGTCGCCCGTGACCCAATCGACCTCGCATCGATGCAGCACATCGGTCGCGAGCCGGCGTCGCTCGCGTTTTCGGTCACGATGGGCCTGCCGGCGACGCTGGCCGCCGTGTGGCTGGCCATCCGCATCAAGAAGGCCTCCTTCGTCGACTATCTCGCGTTCTATTGGCCGTCCTGGAAGCAACTCCTGTTCGGCGCCGTCGGGCTGATCCTGATCGTGGTCGCCTGGGAGACGATGTCGCGGAGTCTGGGCCGCGAGGCGACGCCGGGCTTCATGACCGACCTGTTGAAATCCGGTCGCGACAAGGGCGCGGCGCTGATGCTGCTGTTCGCCTTCAGCGTGGCAGCGCCGATGTCCGAAGAGGTCCTCGCCCGCGGCTTTCTGTTTCGCGGCTGGTCTGCGAGCTTCCTGCGCGTGCCCGGCGCCATCATCCTGTCGTCGCTGGTGTGGACGGTCGTGCATCTGCAATACGACCTGTACTTCCTCGCCGAGGTCTTCTCCATCGGCCTGTGGTTCGGCTACATGCGCTACCGCAGCAGCTCGCTCTGGCTCACGATCGTGCTGCACGCGCTGAACAATCTGACGGCGGTGGTGCTGACGATGTGGCTGGGGAGTTAGGCCACCAGCGCGATCGCGATCGGCATCGTGATCGCCGCCAAAATCGTCTGCAGCGTGATGATCTGCGCCAGCAGCGGGGCATCGCCGCCCATCTGGCGGGCCAGCACATAGGCGCTGGTGGAGGTCGGCACCGCGGCGCAGATCGCGACGATCGCGAGGCTGTCGCCGGATAGTCCGAACCAGACCGCGAGCACCTGCGCGACCGCGGGCATCAGCACCAGCTTGAACACCACGCCGATAGCCGCGCCCGCGCTGGGACGGAGCAGGCCTTCAAGATGCAGTCCGGCGCCGGTGACGAGCAGGCCGATGGCGAGCGAGGAGCGGCCGAGTGCGTCCGCCACCTCATGCCAGATCTTCGGCAACGGCAGGTGGATGACGTTGACGACGAGCCCGATCACGCAGGCCCAGATCAGGGGATTGCGGACAACCGTCATGACAACGGTGCGCGCGGATTGCTTCTTCGGCGCTGCGTAGTGCGCGAGCACCGCGACGCTGAGGACGTTGACCAGCGGAATGATTGCCACCATCGCGACGGAGGCGAGCGCCAGCCCGACCTCGCCGAACATATTGGCGGAGACGGACAGCGCCACATAGGTCTGCCAGCGGATCGCGCCCTGGAAGATCGAGGTGAAGGCGGGGCCGTCGATATCGAGCCGCGACAGGGCGGGGCGGAGCGCGAGGCAGAGCAGCGACATCGCGAGCGCTGACAGCAGCAGCGCGCCGCCGACGCCTGCGACCGGGACCTTGGACAGGTCGGCCTTCACCAGCGTCTGGATCAGCAGCATCGGAAACAGCACGAAATAGGTCAGCCGCTCAAGCCCGTTCCATTGCGTATCGAGCCGCATCAGGGTGCGCTTCAGCACCACGCCGAGCACGATCAGGATAAAGACGGGGAGGAGCGCCGCAATCACGACGGCCATGGATCAGTCAGGCCCCGGGGCTGCGCGCAGATTGGCGAGGCGGTCGAGCGCGCCTTGCAGGATGAAGATCGCGGCGTGCTCGTCGATCACTTCGGCGCGCTTGGCGCGGCTGACATCCATGCCGATCAGCTCGCGCTCGACCGCGGCGGTCGACAGGCGCTCGTCCCAGAGGCCGATGGGCAGCGCGGTCAGACCGGCGAGGTTGCGGGCAAACGCCCGGGTCGATTGCGCGCGCGGGCCTTCGCTGCCGTCCATGTTGATGGGCAGGCCCAGCACGAAGCCGACGGCCTTGCGTTCACTGGCGATCGCGAGCAGCCGGGCGGCATCCTGCTTGAACGCCTTGCGCTGGATCGTTTCGACGCCGGTAGCTAACCGGCGGTCTGGATTGGAGACGGCAACGCCAATTGTCTTGGTGCCGAGATCAAGGCCGACCAACCCGCCGCGTTCGGGCCAGTGGGTTGCAGCATCGACGAGAGGCAGGATAAGAGCCGGCATGGTGTTAGCGCATATCACGCGTCGCGCTACGGAGTGAACCCGGAACATGGATGCGCTGACATTATTCGGCTTGTTCGCCGTGACAGCGATGCTGGTCGCTTACGCCCTGGAAGACCGCAGCCACTGGTTCGTGCTGATGTTCGCAATGGCCTGCGTGCTCGGTTCGGCTTACGGCTTCCTGCAAGGGGCCTGGCCGTTTGGCGTGGTCGAGGCGATCTGGGCCGTCGTGGCGCTGCGGCGCTGGCATCTCAGGCCGCGATGACGTCGTCGTCTTGCTTCAGGCAGGCGGCAAATCCGTTCAGTGCACTGGTTTGATGTCCGGCACGACGCTGGATGAAGAGCGTCTCGACCTGCGCGTGCGAATGGCTCAGCGCGTGGATCGAGACGCTGCCGTTGATCGCACTGCGTTCGACCACGGCGCGCGGCAGCAGTGTCACGCCCATGTCGGCGGCGACACAGCCGATCATGCCGTCGAGCGTGCCGAGTTCGAAGCGTGCGGCTGACGGCCAGCCGAGCTCGACAAAGATCTGTTCCAGCCGCTGCCGGTAGGTGCAGCCGGTGCGGAACGTCAGTGCGGTCGGGCCCGACTCCGGCGTGCCGGCGCGCAGCTCGGCGAGCGTGGCCCAGCGCCGCGCACTGACCAGCACCAGCTCTTCGCGGAACGCGCTTGTCGCGGTGAGATCGGCATGCACGATCGGACCTGCGACGAAGGCGCCGTCGAGGGTGCCTTCGAGCACGCAGGCGACGAGGTCGGCGGTGGGTGCGGTGCGCAGGCTCAGCCGGACGGCGGGAAAGCGGCGATGAAAATCGGCCAACAGCGGCGGCAGCCGCACCGCTGCGGTCGTTTCCATCGAGCCGATCGCGAGCGGTCCCTTGGGCTCGCCGTCGTCGCAGGCGGCGAGCACGGCCTCGCGCGCTAATGCGGACATCCGTTGCGCGTAGGGCAAAAGGCGCTTGCCCGCACCGGTCAAGGTCATGCCGCGGCTGTGCCGTTCGAACAGCGGCGTGCCGATCTCGGCTTCCAGTGCCTTCACGCGCTGGGTGACGTTCGACTGCACCGTGTTGAGCTCTTCCGCCGCGCGGGTGATCCCCCCGGTCCGGGCGACGGCAGCGAAGGTCTGGAGGTCGCTGAGTTCCATAATATCGTTTCTCTTTTGAGATGGCAGCGTTCGTAAGAAATCAATTTTGGAGAATGGTATTCTAGACTAATATTCGTGTCGAGAGCGGAGGAGCCATGCCGATCACCACGCCGCTGACCCAGCTCCTGGGGATCAAGCATCCGATCCTGCTGGCTCCAATGGACACGATCGCCGGCAGCCGGCTGACACGGGCTGTCAGCGAGGCCGGCGGCTTCGGGATCCTGGGTGGTGGCTACGGCGATCAGGAACGGCTCGAGGCCGAGACCAGGCAACTAAGCGGCTTTGCTTCGTTCGGTATCGGCTTCATCACGTGGAGCCTGGCAAGACAGCCAAGACTTCTCGACATCGCACTCGACGCCAATCCGCAAGCGATCATGCTGTCATTCGGCGATCCTGCACAATTTGCAGCGCGCATCAGGGCGTGCGGGGCGCGCTTGATCTGCCAGGTGCAGAGCGAGGACATGGCGAAGCAGGCACTGGATGCCGGTGCGGACATCCTGATCGCGCAGGGTACCGAAGCCGGCGGTCACGGCGCATCGCGCACAACCGTCGATATCGTACCTGCGATCGTCGATCTCACGGCCGGGCGCGTGCCGGTGGTTGCCGCCGGCGGAATTGCCGATGGTCGCGGGCTCGCCGCGATGATGATGCTGGGCGCCTCCGGCGTGCTGATCGGCACGCGCTTCTATGCGAGCGTGGAGGCCAATGGCGCGGAGGAAGCCAAGCAGCGCATTCGCGACGCTGATCCCAATGACACGGTGCGCGGCGTCATCGTCGACTGGTCACGCAGCCTGTTCTGGCCGGCCCCGTTCACCGCGCGAACGCTGGTCAACGATCATATCAGGCGCTGGACCGGCCGCGAGGTCGAGCTGATGCAGCGCGCCGCCGAGGTGACCGTCGAATATGCCGCGGCAAGGGCCGCTGGCAATTTCGAGGTCGCCGCGGTCTTTGCCGGCGAGGCCGTCGGCCTGATCAATGATATTCCGTCCGCCGCCGAAATCGTCGAACGGATCGCGACCGAGGCCGAGCAACTGCTAACCGGCCGGCGTAATTCCAGCGCGTCCGCCTAAACTGCGAGAGAACAACCATGTGGCCGAACCGTCGATTGATCGATCTCTTCAAGACCGAATTCCCGATCGTGCTGGCGCCGATGGCCGGCGTGATGGACGCGGAGCTGGTGATCGCCGTTGCGCAAGGCGGGGGCCTCGGCTCGCTGCCGAGCGCGATGCTGTCGCCGGAGAAAGCGCGCGAGCAGGTCAACATCATCCGGCAGCGCGTCTCCGCGCCGGTGAACATGAATTTCTTCTGCCACACACCGGTCGAGCTCACGGCCGAGGCGGAGGCGCGCTGGAAGCAGCGCCTCGCGGGCTACTACAATGAGCATGGCCTCGATCCCGCCGCACCCATCAATGCCGCGAACCGCGCGCCGTTCGACGCCGGCTTCTGCGAGGTTGTGGAGGAGCTGAAGCCGGAGATCGTCAGCTTCCATTTCGGTCTGCCCGAGGCCGCGCTGCTCAAGCGGGTCAAGGCGGCAGGATGTCTCGTCATCTCGTCGGCGACCACTGTGAGCGAAGCGGTCTGGCTCGAGCAGCACGGAGCTGATGCCGTCATTGCCCAAGGCGCGGAGGCCGGCGGCCATCGCGGCATGTTCCTGACCGACAAGATCTCGGAACAGCCCGGCACCTTTGCGCTGGTGCCGCAGGTGGTCGACGCGGTGAAGGTCCCAGTGATTGCGGCCGGCGGCGTTGCGGATGGCCGCGGCATTGCAGCCGCCTTCGCGCTCGGCGCGGCCGGCGTGCAGATCGGAAGTGCCTATCTGCGCTGCCCGGAATCCAAGGTCAGTGCGGCGGCCCGTGCGGCGCTCGCCGAGGGACAGGATGATTCCACCGTCATTACCAATGTCATGACCGGGCGGCCGGCGCGCGGCGTTCAGAACCGCCTGATGCGCGAGGCCGGCCCGATTTCGCCGGACGCGCCGCCATTTCCCCATGCCGCAACGGCGCTGGGACCGCTCAAGGCTGCGGCCGAGAAGCAGGGCAGGGTGGATTTCACCAATCTCTGGGCCGGGCAGGCGATCGCCCTGGGCCGCGAGGTCCCGGCAGCTGAACTGACCCGGGATCTCGCCAAATCGGCGCTTGCCCGGATGAAGGCGTTGGGCGGATAGGTCCCTAACGCGCGATGAGCTTCGGGCGAAGCCTCATCGTGCTTTAGGTTCTTGTTTGCGCATGATCTTTTCGGAAAACCGCTTCACACTTTTCCGGATCATGCGCTGGCGCCGGTTGCGGCGCAAAAGCGGCCTCTGCTATACGGCACATAGGTTTTGCCGTGAGAGGCCTTATATAATGTCCGTCGACGCCGCTACCGTCCGCCGCATCGCGCATCTGGCGCGCATTGCGGTTTCCGAGGGCGAGGTTCCGCATCTGCAGGGCGAGCTCAACGCCATGCTCGCCTTTGTCGAGCAGCTCTCGGAGGTCAATGTCGAGGGCGTGGAGCCCATGACCTCGGTCACCCCGATGCAGATGAAGAAGCGGCAGGATGTGGTCAATGACGGCGAGATCGCCGACGATATCGTTGCCAACGCACCTGCGACCGAAGGCCACTTCTTCCTGGTGCCGAAGGTTGTTGAGTAATTTACGTAGCGTTTTCGAGCGAAGTGGAAGCCGGTTCGCGTAAAGAAAACGCGTCAAAAGAGTCTCAGGACGAAGTCCGATGTGCATGCTTTGCGACGACGAGAAGGCCTATCAGGCTTACATGAACTATCTCGACAAGATGGAGCGGCAGGGCAAGGCTGCCGACCCCAACGTCGCCGTCAATGCCGTGCTCGACGAGATCGAGGCGGCTGCGAAAGCGGCCACCAAGAAAGACGACCCGGCCAACGACAAATCCCTGTCTCCGTTCTTCTGCAGCCCGATCAATAAATGACCGATTTGACATCGCTGACGCTCGC
Organism: Bradyrhizobium sp. WU425; assembly: GCF_021052305.1. Classification (NCBI taxonomy): domain Bacteria; kingdom Pseudomonadati; phylum Pseudomonadota; class Alphaproteobacteria; order Hyphomicrobiales; family Nitrobacteraceae; genus Bradyrhizobium; species Bradyrhizobium sp. WU425. The sequence continues at coordinate 3,850,512 of NZ_CP088089.1, forward strand.
GGAGGCCCGCAAGGGCCTCGCGGCAAAGACTTTCACGTCCCTCGAGCTGACCGACGCGCATCTGAACGCGATCGAAGCCGCCCGCGTGCTCAATGCTTTCGTCATGGAGACGCCCGACCGCGCGCGCGACATGGCGAAGGCCGTCGACGAGAAGATCGCCAAGGGTGACGCGGGGCCGCTTGCCGGCATTCCGCTCGGGATCAAGGACCTGTTCGCGACCAAGGGCGTGCGCACCACGGCGTGCTCGAAAATCCTCGGCAACTTCGTGCCGACTTACGAGTCCACGATCACCTCGCAGCTGTGGCGCGATGGTGCGGTGATGCTGGGCAAGCTCAACAATGACGAGTTCGCGATGGGCTCGTCGAACGAGACCTCGTGCTTCGGCCCGGTCGGCAATCCCTGGCGGCGTGATGGCTCCAACACGACGCTGGTGCCGGGCGGCTCGTCTGGCGGCTCGGCCTCCGCCGTGGCGGCTCTGCTCTGCATGGGCGCGACCGCGACCGACACCGGCGGCTCGATCCGCCAGCCGGCGGCGTTCACCGCGACCGTCGGCATCAAGCCAACCTATGGCCGCTGCTCGCGCTGGGGCATCGTCGCCTTTGCCTCCTCGCTGGACCAGGCTGGTCCGATCGCGCGCAGCACGCGCGATGCCGCGATGCTGCTGCGCTCGATGGCTGGCCACGATCCCAAGGACACGACCTCGGTCGACATAGCCGTGCCGGACTACGAGGCCGCGATCGGCAAGTCCGTGAAGGGCATGAAGATCGGCATTCCCAAGGAATACCGTCTCGACGGCATGCCGGCCGAGATCGAAAAGCTTTGGGAAGCGGGCGCGGCCTGGCTGAAAGCGGCCGGGGCCGAGCTCGTTGAAGTGTCACTGCCGCACACCAAATACGCGCTGCCGGCCTATTACATCGTGGCGCCGGCGGAGGCGTCCTCCAACCTCGCGCGCTATGACGGCGTGCGCTTCGGCGTGCGCGAGCAGGGCCGGAACGTCAACGAACTCTACGAGAACACCCGTGCAGAAGGTTTTGGCGCTGAGGTGAAGCGCCGCGTCATGATCGGCACCTACGTGCTCTCGGCCGGCTATTACGACGCCTATTATTTGCGCGCCCAGAAGGTGCGCACGCTGATCAAGAAGGACTTTGAGGATTGCTTCGCCAAGGGCGTCGACGCGATCCTGACGCCGGCGACGCCGTCGGCGGCCTTCGGCATCGGCGAGAAAGGCGGCGCGGACCCCGTCGAGATGTACCTCAACGACATCTTCACGGTGACCGTGAACATGGCGGGCCTGCCGGGCATCGCTGTGCCCGCCGGCAAGGATGCGCAGGGCCTGCCGCTCGGCCTGCAGCTGATCGGCCGTCCCTTCGACGAGGAGACGCTGTTCTCGCTCGGCGAGGTGATCGAGCAGGCCGCCGGCCGCTTCACGCCGGCGAAATGGTGGTGAAGATGGCGGCGTATATCGCCAGCCTCGACGGCGCCGCGCCGCCGCCGGACCTCAGCGCTCCACTTGCCGCACTATGGTGGGCCGCCAAGGGCGACTGGGACGAGGCGCACAAGATCGTCCAGGACGAGAGCGGCCGCGCGGCCGCTTGGGTGCACGCCTATCTGCACCGGGTCGAGGGCGACCTCGGCAACGCCGGCTATTGGTACCGCCAGGCCGGCCAGCCCGTGGCAACGGATTCATTACAGGCAGAGTGGGAGCGGATCGCTGCCACGCTGCTCGGGAGCAAGCCATGAACGCACCTGCCGCACCCCACAAACTTCTCAAGGGCTCAACCGGTGACTGGGAGATGGTCATCGGCCTGGAGGTCCACGCTCAGGTGACGTCGAACGCGAAGCTGTTCTCCGGCGCCCCCACCGCATTCGGCGGCGAGCCGAACTCGCATGTGTCGCTGGTTGACGCGGCGATGCCGGGCATGCTGCCTGTGATCAATGAGGAATGCGTCAGACAAGCTGTCCGGACCGGCCTCGGGCTGAACGCGCAGATCAATCTGCGCTCGGTGTTCGACCGCAAGAACTATTTCTATCCAGACTCGCCGCAGGGCTACCAGATCAGCCAGTACAAGTCGCCGATCGTCGGCGAAGGCGAGGTCGTGGTCGAACTGGACGGCGGCAAGACCGCCACCATCGGCATCGAGCGGCTGCATCTGGAACAGGACGCCGGGAAATTGCTGCACGATCAGTCGCCGACCATGTCCTATGTCGATCTCAACCGCTGCGGCGTAGCGCTGATGGAGATCGTGTCGAAACCCGACATCCGCGATGCCGAGCAGGCCAAGGCCTATGTGACCAAGCTGCGCTCGATCCTGCGCTATCTCGGCACCTGCGACGGCGACATGGAGAAGGGATCCTTGCGCGCCGACGTCAACGTCTCCGTGCGCAAGCCCGGCGCGCCGCTGGGCACCCGCTGCGAGATCAAGAACATGAACTCGATCAATTTCATCGGCCAGGCGATCGAGTACGAGGCCCGGCGCCAGATCGAAATCCTCGAGGACGGCGGCGCGATCGACCAGGAGACCCGGCTCTACGACCCCAACAAGGGCGAGACGCGGTCGATGCGGTCCAAGGAAGAGGCGCACGACTATCGCTACTTCCCCGATCCCGACCTGCTGCCGCTGGAGTTTTCGCAAAGCTTCGTCGACGAGTTGAAGGCTGAGCTGCCCGAGCTGCCGGACCAGAAGAAGACGCGCTTCGTCGCGGATCTCGGCCTGTCGGCCTACGACGCCAGCGTGCTGGTCGCCGAGCGCGAGAGTGCCGTGTTCTACGAGACCGTGTTGGAGAAACTCGCCAACCGCGCGCGCGACGGCAAGGTCGCCGCGAACTGGGTGATCAACGAGCTGTTCGGTCGTCTCAACAAGGAAGGCCGGGATATTACGGACTCTCCGGTCGATGCCGCACAGCTCTCAGGGATCATCGACCTGATCGGCGAGGGTACGATCTCCGGCAAGATCGCCAAGGATCTGTTCGAGATCGTCTGGCAGGAGGGCGGCGATCCCCGCGCACTGGTCGAAAGCCGCGGCATGAAGCAGGTCACGGATCTTTCGGCGATCGAAAAGGTTGTCGACGACATCATCGCGGCCAATCCCGACAAGGCGGCGCAGGTCAAGGACAAGCCGCAGTCACTCGGCTGGTTCGTCGGCCAGGTGATGAAGGCATCCGGCGGCAAGGCCAACCCGCAGAGCGTCAACGAGCTGCTCAAGTCCAAGCTCGGCATCTGACCTCGCGCGTTCGAACGAGGTGACGGACAGGCGTCGTCACCTCGCTTTCGGTTCGCGATGCGACGCTCGCGCACATCCTCTGCGACGAACTTCATCCCGATCGAACGCGACACGCCGACCGAATCGCCGTCACGCGATTCGCGCAAAACGGCGACTTGCACGCGCTCTGACGAGCGCTCGCGCCGTTAATCATGAAAATATTTTCGTTGCCAAAAGTCGCGACTCAGAGTCCGCGAAGCGCCTTCGCGAGGCGCTCGGGCGATCGGCAGGATGCATCATTGCAACGATCGTGCGCGATGCACGCGTGCAAGAAAATACTTGCTGCATAGTGTTTTTCTACAATCGCATCTGTTGCAAACGTCGATGCAGCAGGCACTCTCTGCGATCGCAAGCACACCTCATGCAGTCCGTTTGCATCGCGTTCGCCAGCGCAGGCGCGTTTCGCCGTCAACACTTCTTTAAGCGAGACGCTGTTTTTTTCGTTGTGTTGGTGTATTCGGGATGAGTGTGCACTCGATCCCCGACTGCATGCAGCGATTAAGCCATCTCACACATCGGAGGGCAACATGGCCAAGAAAGCTAAGAAGGCAAAGAAGGCGAAGAAGGCGAAGAGCGCAGTGAAGAAGACTGCGAAGAAGACCCGCAAGGTCGCCAAGAAGAAGTAACTTCGCTTTTTGAAGTTGCCGGCTCCTAGAGAGCCGGCACGTCATCAGCGCCTCTCAAAAGGTTCTGGTCGACGATAGAGGGTGTCGGCGAGACATCAGGTCAACGGTCGGATCGTTCTCTTCGCGGGTTCGCTCGCTAAGCCCGGTCCGGCAGAAGAAACCAAGTTTTCTTCGTTCGGTGCGGCTCTCCGTAAGGGGCTCCGCAATTTCACAGGCGGCCTTCGGCCAACGTGGAATCTGGTCCTGACGTGTTCGCCGACGCCCTCGTTCTCATGAGGCCGGGGTATTGCCGGCATTCCCATATCCCGACATTGTTGATCTGACCGCGATGTGGCCGTTCTGCCCTTGAGCAGTCAGGGTTGTCGCATATGACGTCAGCGGCGCCTGAGCGAGCACCTCGTCCTTCGAGAGGACCGCTTAGCGGTCCCCTCCGGATGAGGCTCGGCTGCATCCATCTACGTTGATGCTGCCGCATCCTCATCCCTCATCCTGAGGGCCCGCCGCAGGCGGGCGTCTCGAAGGATGGCCGCAGTCGAGCTTCCAGCCATATACTTCTTCATATGCGCGCCCTGCTTGAGCAGGGAGGCTGCAGCGCAATTGCAGGCAGTTCGCGCACCTCTTCTCCATTCGCGGTGTCATCGCCCGGCTCCGACCGGGCGATCCAGTACCCCGCAGCTTCTCGTGGGACCATTGCTGTCTCTGGAATACGGTGACGACAGCAGGCGGGGACACCACAGGACGCGCGTCACCGTGCGCAATGGTTATCGTTCTCCCAAAATCCCAAGGTAAACCGAATCTGACGAATTGCAGAAGTCCCTGCAAAATAGGGATTTCTTGCATTTGTCGTGCGCGCCTGGCGCGGGCGCGTTTACGTCTGCTTCATCGCGATACTTAAACTGCCATTCAAATTTGCCCGCCATCATTACCTCCAACAAGCCGGCAAACGGCACGGGCAAAAAGCCTCGGATGAGTTGAACAGTTGATCGGACGGGAGCCGCGCTCGGGGGGCGAGACGGCATAAGAAAAAAGGGGATGCGTTATGTTTCAGGGTACTTTCGATCTGGAGACCGCGACGCCGATCGACGCAGGCGCGCTGTCGGACGTGCTGTTCGAGCGCGGCCTCTATTGGGCGAGCGGACGCGCCGGCCTCGTCGATCTCGTCGCCGCGCACAAATGGTTCAACCTCGCCGCGCTCAAGGGCCGCAAGGACGCCGTGACGCTGCGCCAGGAAGTCGCCGGGCAGATGTCGGATGCCGATATCTCAGCCGCCCAGCGCGAGGCGAGGGCCTGGGTCTCCGCCCACTGAGCGTGAATCACGTCCCGGCGGTCGTTTTCGCAGGCGAACCTGATTTTCGCTAATCGGTTCCCTCGTGGTCCGCCATCCGGATTCGGAGCGGCGTGAGCGATCCCGACGAGATGACTGGGCGCAGATCAGAGGCGGCGGATTTAGATCGCGCCCTTGCACTATGATCTGGGATACTTCGACCCGGAGCAGAAAACCCTGCAACCTCTCGACAACCCGTTCGGCACGAGGCTGTCACCCATGTCTTAGGTACGTTCCGTTACCCATGTGTTCGGGCCGGACAGCTGCGGAGTGGCGGAGAGGGAGGGATTCGAACCCTCGATACAGCTTGAGACCGTATGACGCTTTAGCAAAGCGTTGCCTTCAGCCACTCGGCCACCTCTCCGGTGCGAGCCTTATGCATCTAATTACTTGGGCTGGTCAATTTGGAAGCGTGTGTTTTTGCTCGAATATTCCCAGCGAATTCCGAAACCAAGCGGTTTGCTCTCGGGCCGAGAACGTAACGCCGCGATAACGGACGCCAAGCTGGAGGTTCTGGCGCTTGTATTGAGAGTGGTTCTGGCGCGGACAAAGGGTCCCTTCATCCATATAAACGATTGATTTTGCTTTCAAATTGGATCGAATGGCCCGCGTGTGGGACGACTGCCTTCGTCGCCGACCGCCTCATCAGTGATTCATTTGCAAGCGATTGATTTGATTGTCTCTTTCCGCGATTCGCCACAAACTATGAGCGGTGATTGCCCCTCAGATCGGCTGACGGGGTCCCGTGTTATAGGCTGCGGGGAGGGCGCTCTCACTATTAGTGGGATCATTCGCTCGCCGGCCGAGGATCTGCCCCGTCGCGCCAGGCGTCGCCGCAATCAGGGAGGGCCTTGTCTGGCGATTTCTCTTTCCGTGGAAACGGCCCTTGGAAATCAAAGCAGGGACGATCTGGCACGCTGTTTCATTCTTCAACTGTCAGGACTCCGCCGCTACGGATCTCATCTTATAATAGTCAGGACGTAGAGCATCCAGCTGGGTAGCTCACTGCGAGATATCGATAGGCAATATCCCGATCGCTTCGAGACGTACGCGTTTTCAATCGGTCCTGGCGACAACAGCGATCTCCGCAAGCGGCTCGAAGAGTCATTTCATCGCTTTGTCGATTGCGAGACAAGCTCGACGGTGAAGTCCTGCAAGCGATCGACGATGCGCAGATCGATATTTTGTCGATCTTGCAGCCGCTTGATGGTTAGGCCAGCCAGTTCCCGAAGGACTGGCGCACGGCGAGTCCCTGGTTGATTCCACGATTCGGCCGCCCCAGACCCACAGCGAGGCGTCTCCACGAATGTGAGGGGCTGGTGCCGGAACTTTTGATGGCAGATTAAACCCGTCGAAAAAGATCAGCAGAGTCAAAGTGTTACAAAGTCGCCATGGTCACATCTGCGTGTTATTTGTGCAACACCCGTTGGAAAACACGCTCGATCGGCCGGTTCTGAAGCGTTCTGTTGTTGTGTGTGCAAGGGGGTTCGGTAATTGTGACTGAGCGACGGAGGGGGGCATCCCGAGGTCGTCCCGTCTTAGGTGGTTCGCTTAAGTCCCTCGCGTTCAGCGGGTGTGTCCGAAGGCGCGAAGCGACTAAGCGGTGAATTTAAGGGACAAGGGAACCAACCTTAGGGTGTCTTCACCCAGCGGATCCGGAACCTTCCCTATGGCAAACTTGGAGGTTTAACATGAAGTTGGTTAAGAGCCTTTTGCTCGGTTCCGCGGCGGGTCTGCTCGCTGTTGGCGGAGCGCAGGCAGCCGATCTCCCCGTGAAGGCCAAAGCGGTCGAATACGTGAAGATCTGCTCCCTGTACGGTGCGGGTTTCTACTACATCCCCGGCACCGACACCTGCATCAAGCTGGGTGGTTATCTGCGCGCTGAAGTCGCGCTGAACACCAACTCGGACTTCAGCGGTCAGCTCACGTCGAACAACGGCGCGCGCAACCGTCTGACGAACTACTACACCATGCGCGCTCGTGAAGATCTCAACATCGACACGCGCACCGCGACCGAGTACGGCGTCGTCCGTACCTTCTTCGACGGCGTGTTCTCCTGGACCACCGGCAACTACGCCGGCACCGGCAGCGCGACCGGTACCACTGCCTACAGCAGCACGCTGGCGCTCAACACCTCCGGCGCCGCCCCGGCGCTCGTTGGTTCGGCCGTCAACGGCACCGACGGCGCGACCTCCGGCGGTTCGCTCGGCGTGTACTACGCCTTCATCCAGTTCGCTGGCTTCACCATGGGTAAGGCCGTGTCGCAGTTCGACGCGCCCTGGACCAACTATCCCGGCAACAACTTCGACAGCCTCGTCGGCGGTTCCGGCACGGTCACTGGTGTCAACCAGTTCACCTACACCGCTGACTTCGGTCAGGGCGTGACGGCGTCGTTCTCGGCTGAAGATGCGACGGCCTATTACCAGGCTGGCAACCTGAACATGACTGGCGCGACTGCGGCCGGCATGATCGGCGGTTCGTATGGCTCCAACGCCATCGGCGGTTCGCGTTCGCCGAACCTCGTCGGTATGGTCCGTGTCGACCAGGCTTGGGGTCTGTTCCAGGCGTCGGTCGCTGCGCATGACAACCACGTTGCCTACTACGGCGCCACCGAGCCGACTGGCCATCCCGACGACAAGTGGGGTTGGGCTGCTCAGCTCGCTTTGTCGATCAAGAACATCCCGACTGGCGCGGGTGACGTGATCAACATCCAGGGCGTCTACACCGACGGCGCATCCCGCTACAACTTCCAGAACCTGGCGGGCGGCAGCTACTCGATGTTCGGCAGCTCCGGCGTTGCCTACCAGAGCGTCGGCTTCGCCATCGCTCCGGACACCGTGTTCGTGACCGGCAGCGGTCAGGAAACCGTCAAGACCTGGGGCTTCCGCGGTGCCTACACCCATAACTGGGATCCATACTGGAACACCGCGATCTACGGTGCTTACGCTCAGGCGCAGTACGGCACTCTTGCCAAGACCACCCTCTGCGGCGCTGGCGGTGCTGGCGGCGTGTTCGGCGGCCTGGCGGGCGTGACGGGTTGTAATCCTGACTTCGCCATCGGCCAAGTCGGTGTCATCACCCGCTGGACCCCGGTCAAGAACCTGACGTTCTCGGCCGACCTCTCCTGGACCCATCTGGACCAGAAGTACGCTGGTACGGTTGCTTACGCTGGTGCCGGCACGACGGCCAAGCCGGCCGCCGTGTACGAGCTGAAGGATCAGGACACGCTCGTTCTGCTCCTCCGCGCTCAGCGCAACTGGTAAGTTCGGTCTAACGACCTGACAGAGAGCCCCGGCGGGAAACCGCCGGGGCTTTTTTTGCACCAGGCGGACCACGGATCTCCGACATGTTCTGAAGAACGAGTGGAGTGTGGAATGATGAGTAGCTTTGGGTGATCAAGAGCTGGGTTCGGATCGCGCGATCAAGACCACTTCAGCCGCCGTGGCAAGAGGCGGAGGCGCCGGCAGGTCCTTGAGATTCATGGCCACCACGGCGTCCAACGTGGTCTGCCCGTCTAGACCGCAACCAGCGCGAGTCGAGCGGCATAGAGCGGGTTAGGCCGCGTCGACGACGTCGGAGTTTAGGCGTGGTGCGACAGCCGTAGAAGCGCCGGCCGATAGGGGGCTTGCGGATCGTCGTCCTCATTCGAGGGAATTGTGCAGGAGCCGAATTCCTGTCTGATCCGCTCGATCTCGGCGATGCGCTCGTGCAGCCGCTGCAGATGCTCCGGGGATTTCGCCCGCCAGAATCGAAATGTGTCGGCGGTGAGCGGGAGGAACGCGGTGCCGAACAGCGTCGGCTCCGGAACGACGGTTCGCCCGAGCAGCAGGAACCGCCCGGCACCGGAGACGACGAGGGTCGCGTAGCCGCGGTTTCCGATCCTCTTGATGCCATTCAGCGACCATTCGGCGAGCTTGCTGAAATAGGGCTCCTCCCGCCAGCGATCGGGGCAATGGTCATCGACGGTAACGTTGACCGCGTCCTGGCTGAAATGCACGATGATGCCCGATTTCGCCGGAAACCAGTCGTCATCCAGATGGCCCTGCAGCCAGGCGCAGACGAAGGAACGGCACATCTGCGGACGGCGCTCGTAGATGGTGCATCCAGTGCCCGTCTGCCAATGCCTGCACAGCTGGTTCACCGGCTTGTCGACGGCCGCCACTTCGAGGATATCGCAGCAGGCATTGCACGAGCCGCATTGCCGGGCTGGCTGGGCTGTCCTCGTCGGGCTGGTTCCGCGAAAACCCTGCCCGTCGCGGACCAGCAGCTTCTGCTTTTCCAGCGCATTCAACGCACGTTCGATTTTGAGACGAGATAGTCCCGTGGCGTCGATCACACCCTTCATCGTCGTCGCGCCTGCCTCTACTGCACGGGCGACGCTCAACATTGCCTGATCCATGTTTGTAGTTCTTTTCTTCTCTTATTGAGGCGCGCCCGATCCGCCCTGCACGATCTTCTCGTTCAGCTTCTCACCGTACGGTCTGGAGCACTCCGGCCCATGTTGATGGCCCCGCCTCAAACGCCGGGAGCTGACCGCGTTACCCCCTCGCGCGGATACCTTGTTATCGGATCGCCGCAAGCGAGTCTCATAGGCACGCCGCTATTCCACGCTGCCGGCGCCACGGCGCAAATCAGCCTCGATCTGCAACCGGGTGCCGCCGCCGAAGCGGGCGCGGTAGACCTGAAGGTTCTCCATGATCCGCTGCACATAGTTGCGCGTCTCGGAGAACGGGATCAGCTCGACCCAGTCGACCGCGTCGACCTTGGGGTCACGCGGATCGCCGTAGCGGTCGATCCACTTCTTCACACTGCCGCGGCCGGCATTGTAAGCGGCGAAGGTCATGATGTAGGAGCCGCGATAGTCTTCGAGCAGTCCACCGAGCTCGGCCGAGCCGAGCGTGGCGTTGTAGGCCGAATCGTTCTTCAGACGCCCCAGATCGTAGGTCCCGCCGTGCCGCTTGCAGACATAGCGCGCAGCGTCCGGCGTCACCTGCATCAGCCCATAGGCCTGCGCCGGCGAGACGACCGAGGGATTGAAGGCGCTCTCCTGCCGCGCGATGGCGTAGATGATGCTGCGCTCGACCTCGGGTCCGATCGGCGTGAATTGCGGAATGCCGTTGACGGGATAGGCATAGAAATCGAACGGCAGCCCGCGATTGAGCGCGGCCTTGCCGAGCAGCAGCATGCCGCGCGCGTCGCTGTGGCGCTGGGTGAGCTCGCCGAGGCCGGCTAGCGCTTCGGGATCGCCGTTCTCGCCCATGTCGGCGAGCAACGGTATCACCATCTCGCGCTCGTCGAGCTCGTAGAGCAGCTGCGCGGCGCGCACGATCTCCAGCCGTTCGGCACCGCGGCTGCGCGGCTGAACGTTGAGCTCGATCTGCGGCAGGCCGAGCTTGGCGCGTGCGAGCTGGCCGTAATAGCTGGTGGATTGCTCGGCGGCCCGCGCGTAGGCGTTGCGCGCCTCCTGCTGGCGGCCTGCAGCTTCGGCGGCGCGGCCCTGCCAATAGCCGGCGCGCGCCAGCGTGGTCGGATTGACGCTGCCGATCCCGATGCGGGCAAAGTGCTGGGTGGCGGCCGCGGGATCGTTGAGGAAGCGCAGCGCGATCCAGCCGGCGGTGAACTCTTGCTCGGTCTTGTAGATGTCGCGCGAGGGCAGGGCCGCATCGCGCGCGATCAGATAGGCGCTGCGGAATTCCTCGGTGTCGATCATCTTGCGCGCCAGGAGGCGCCGTTCGATCCACCATTCGTCGAGATTGTAGAGCCGGCCCGGATCCTTCGGTGCCGACAGCATGAGCTGGGCGGCTTCCGCAAATTTCTCCTCGCGGCGCAGCAGCTGGATCTTGCTGAAGATGAAGCCCGGATCGCCGTGCAGCTCGCGCGGCACGGCTTCGAGCAGCGCACGAGCGTTCGGCGCTTTCTTGAGGGAGGCGATGCGGGCTTTGGCGAGTGCGACATAGCCGGCCCCGAGGCGCTTTGCAGCCCGCAATGCGGCCTCGTTCTCGCTGCCGTAGAGCAGCGTATCCATCCGCGCCTTCTGATCGCCGGGCGTCAGCAGCGCGCCGAACTGGTCGAGTGCGTTGTTTTCGGTCTCTTCCGACATCGGGTCGCTGCGCCAGGCATCGCGCACCAGACGTTCGGCGTTGGCACGGTCGCCGCGCGCCAGCATCGCCTTGGCGAGCGTGAAGCGGCCCTTGGCGGACACGGGGGATTCGTTCTCGAACCACGACCACGCGACCTGGTCGTCGCGCCTGTCGTCCCACATCGCGGCCTCCAGGCGCCGGCGCAGGAAGGTCTGCGAGGGCCAGCTCGGATTGGCGGACAGGAAGGCGCGGTAGCGCTCCACAGTCGCGCCATTGTCCTCGCTGCGAAGGATGATCCATTCCGCGAGTTTTCGCGCGACCGGATCCGAGATCGTGGCCGCGGCACTGGTGGCGTCGCCCGCCTTGCGCTTGCGCACGAGCTCGATCACGGTCTCCAGCGTGTCCTTGTCGGCTTGCGGCGTCGAGGAGGTCGCAGCAACCGCAGCCGGTGTGACCGGCTTGCGCGGGGCGGCATGCTGGCGGGTCGCCGGAGCCAGGACAGGAGCCGCGACGGGCTTGGCGGAGGCCGGGGCGGTCGGTCTGACGATGGCCGTTGCTGCCGGTGCGGGTGCGGTCTTCGGGACCGAGCCGCCCGCGGCCGGCTGAGGTTTCGGCGCGACAGCCGCAGGCTTCAGCTTGTCCTTCGCAGGTTCCTTGCCTGCGTTCTTGCCAGCATCCTTGCCAGCGTCCTTGGCAGGCTTCTTCGCGGCATCCTTGGCGGGTGGACTGGTCGCGCCCTTGCTTGCGCCCTTGGCGGCGTCCTTCGAAATGTCCTTGCCGGTTCCCTTGGACGCCCCCTTCGCGGTGTCCTTGGCGGCTGGCTTTGCGATTTCCTTCGCGGTTTCCTTCACGGTCTCCGCGGTTGTTTCATTGGATTTGGCCCAGGCGGCGCAGCCGGCCGACAGCCCTGCCATCAGGCACACGACCAGACCGGTGGATCGCCATGCGGCGCGCGGAAAGGAGATCACGGCGTTTCGTCGCCCCGAATCAGTCAATTGGCTCAAGACCTAGCTGTACAAGATCTGGCTATATTTGATTGAATATGCGGACAAAATACCAACAGCCGCTTACCTTTGCCGGGTTTGCACCACCACCGCGGCAAAATCGCGGCCTAAACCCGTGCGTCACACGGAAGCGGGTCTTTTACCGGCGGGATAGACCCGATATGAATGCGGCTTGCTCGAGATCGCCGCGTACGGAGGAAGTCCATGGCAGCCAAGACGAAATTCCGGGGATCGTTCACCGCCTTGGTCACGCCGTTCAAGAACGGCTCGCTGGACGAGGCGGCGTTCCGCTCCCTGGTCAACTGGCAGATTTCGGAGGGCACCAACGGCCTGGTCCCGGTCGGCACCACCGGCGAGAGCCCGACGCTGAGCCATGACGAGCACAAGAAGGTCGTCGAATGGTGCATCGAGGAAGCGAAAGGCCGCGTGCCTGTCGTCGCCGGCGCTGGCTCCAACTCGACCAAGGAGGCGATCGAGCTCGCCCAGCACGCTGAAAAGGCGGGCGCCAACGCGGTTCTGGTCGTGACGCCCTACTACAACAAGCCGACCCAGGAAGGCATGTACCAGCACTTCAAGGCGATCAACGACGCGATCGGGATTCCGATCATCATCTACAACATCCCGCCGCGTTCCGTGATCGACATGTCGGTCGACACCATGGCGCGGCTGTGGGAGCTGAAGAACATCGCCGGCGTCAAGGACGCCACCGCCAGCATGGTTCGCGTCTCGCAGCAGCGCGCGGCAATGGGCGAGGACTTCAACCAGCTCTCGGGCGAGGATGCGACCATCCTGGGTTACATGGCCCATGGCGGCCATGGCTGCATCTCGGTGACCTCGAACGTCGCGCCGCGGCTGTGCTCGGAGTTCCAGGCCGCCTGGGCGAAGGGCGATCATGCCACCGCGCTGAAGCTGCACGACAAGCTGATGCCGCTGCACAACAATCTCTTCATCGAGAGCAATCCGGCGCCGATCAAGTACGCGCTGTCGCTGCTCGGCAAGCTGGACGAGACGCTGCGGCTGCCGATGGTGCCGGTCACCGAGCCGACCCGCGTTGCCGTGCGCAGCGCAATGGTTCATGCCGGCCTCATCAACTGACGCGCTGGCCGATCGGGGAGCTTTCATGGCGATCGAGGAAAGAGGCACGCGGATGCTCACGGAGTTCCGCGAATTCGCCATGAAGGGCAACGTCGTTGACCTGGCGGTCGGCGTCATCATCGGTGCGGCCTTCGGCGCCATCGTGACGTCGCTGGTCGGCGACGTGATCATGCCCATCATCGGCGCAGTTACCGGCGGCCTCGACTTCTCGAACTACTTCACGCCGCTTTCGAGCAAGGTCACCGCCGCAAATCTCGCGGACGCGAAAAAGCAGGGTGCCGTCTTGGCTTGGGGCAACTTCCTCACGCTGACGATCAACTTCATCATCATTGCCTTCGTGCTGTTCCTGGTGATCCGTGCCATGAACAAGTTGAAGCGCAAGGACGAGGCGGAGCCTGCCGCTCCGCCGAAGCCGTCGGCCGAGGTCGAGCTGCTGACCGAGATCCGCGATCTCCTCAAGAAGTCTTGACGCGCGCGCTTCATCCAAACTGTTAGCGTCCTCGCGCATCTCGATCAGGTTTGTCCCCCATGGCCGACAAGAATGAACGTCCGATCAAGGTCATGGCGGAAAATCGCAAGGCCCGCTTCAACTATGCGATCGAGGATACGATCGAGGTCGGCATTGCCCTGACCGGCACCGAGGTCAAGTCGATCCGCAACGGCAAGAGCACGATCGCGGAATCCTACGCCGATTCCAAGGACGGCGAGATCTGGCTGATCAACGCCACCATTCCGGAATATCTTCAGGGCAACCGCTTCAATCACGAGCCCAAGCGGCCGCGAAAACTGCTGCTGCATCGCAAGCAGATCAACAAGCTGATGGGAGCGGTCGACCGCGAAGGCATGACGCTGATCCCGCTCAAGCTTTACTTCAACGAGCGTGGTCGCGCGAAATTGCAGCTCGCGGTTGCAAAAGGCAAAAAGCTGCACGACAAGCGCGAGTCCGAGAAGAAGCGCGACTGGAGCCGGGAGAAGGGCCGCCTGATGCGGGCGAGGGGATAGCGGGATGACTCAGAGAAACCTGCTCGAGGTTGATTGGACCCGGATTCCCGCCCCCGCGGATGACGGCGGCGCCGCGCACCTGAAAGGCATGACGCTGCCGCCGGTCAGCCTGCTCGCCACTGACGACACGTCAGTCGCGCTGTCGGGGCTGCGTGGCCGGACCGTGGTGTTCGCCTATCCGCGCACCGGCGAGCCCGGCAAGATCGCGCTGGTCGACGATTGGGACATGATCCCGGGCGCGCGCGGCTGCACGCCGCAGACTTGCGCGTTTCGCGATCTGTTCGCCGAGCTGAAGGCCGCCGGCGCCGCGCAGGTGTTCGGCCTCTCGACCCAGAGCAACGCGTACCAGACCGAGATGGCCTCGCGGCTGCATCTGCCGTTCCCGGTGCTATCGGACGAGAAGCTGGCGCTCACGCGCGCCCTGAATTTGCCGACCATGGAGGTTGCGGGCCTGACGCTGATCAAGCGCCTTGCGCTGATCGTCGACGACGCCAGGATCACGCATGTGTTCTATCCGGTGTTTCCGCCCGACCGGAACGCCGGCGATGTGCTGGACTGGCTGAAGGCCAATCCGGCCAAAGGCTTGTCTAGGGATTAGTCGAGGTCGGCCTTCACCTTCGCGAACACGGAGCGGAACATGTCCGGCGTCAGCACGCGGGTGTTCGTGTTGTAGCGGGAGCAGTGATAGCTGTCGTAGAGCCTGAATGCGCCGGCCTGATGCACGGCGCCGTGGCCGAAGGGGGCTTGCGATCCCTTCAGGTTCAGCGGCTTGAGCACGGTGTCGTGCGCAATGCGCCCGAGGGCGACGATCGCGCGCAGGTTCGGCATCGTTGCGAGATTCGCGGCGAGAAACTGCCGGCAGGTGTTGATCTCGACCGGCAGCGGCTTGTTCTGCGGCGGCACGCAATGCACCGCATTGGCGATCCGGCAGTCGACCAGCTTCAGGCCGTCGTCGGGACGCGCCCGATATTGGCCCTTGGCGAATCCGTATTCGAGCAGCGTGGTGTAGAGCAGGTCGCCGGCATAATCGCCGGTGAAGGGACGGCCGGTGCGGTTGGCGCCCTGCATCCCCGGCGCAAGGCCGACGATCAGCAGGCGCGCCTTGATGTCGCCGAAAGGCGCAACCGGTGCATTGTGCCACAATGGCTCGCGCGCGCGGTTCGCCTCGCGAAAGGCGACCAGGCGCGGACAGAGCGGACAGTCACGGTCGGGGACGAGGCTGAGAGGCTGGCGGCTTGACCGGGCCGCCTCACTCCTCGAAGTCGTCATCGCCCCTCGCCGGCGCCATCGTGGTTGCGCGCTGGAGGAACTGCGGAGCGTGGTGGCGCGCCTCGCGGTCGCCGCGGTCACGCGGGGCGGGGCGTTCGGACGGGTCGCGACCGAGCTTGGACTGCAGCTCGACGAGGTCGGTGAAGACGTCGGCCTGCCGGCGCAGCTCGTCGGCGATCATCGGCGGCTGGCTGGCGATCGTGGAAATCACGGTGACCCGCACGCCGCGGCGCTGAACGGCCTCGACCAGAGAGCGGAAGTCGCCGTCGCCCGAGAACAGCACCATCTGGTCGATGTGCTCGGCGAGCTCCATGGCGTTCACGGCGAGCTCGATGTCCATGTTGCCCTTGACCTTGCGGCGGCCGGAGGCGTCGATGAACTCCTTGGTCGCCTTGGTGACGACGGTGTAGCCGTTGTAGTCGAGCCAGTCGATCAGCGGCCGGATCGAGGAGTACTCCTGATCCTCGATGATCGCGGTGTAGTAGAACGCCCTAAGTAGCGTCCCGCGGCTCTGAAACTCCTTCAGCAGGCGCTTGTAATCGATGTCGAAGCCCAGAGTTTTTGCCGTCGCGTAGAGATTGGCTCCATCGATGAAGAGCGCGATCTTGTCGGTAGAGGAAGGTGACATTCAGTTTGCTCGCGTAGAGTTCGTGATTGATCGTTTATTGTTGGCGCGGCGACAGCAAGCCGCGCGCTTCTAAAGTCCCGCCGAAACCCGTCGAAACCGCAAATCCGGAGAAGTCGGGGCAATCAAGGTATAGTTATGGCCAACTTGCACATACCCGGCGCCGCCCTCGCCGGCGGCCCGGGTAACCACCCATCCCAGCGCCAATGTGGGGGTAGCAGAGCCGTTTGGCGAGGCCAAATCACAAATTGGCCTTGCGAAACCCTCCCGGTCCCTATAACTACCGGCATTCATCCACATATTTCGTCCCACCCACAACGGAGCGACAGTCGATGGCTCGCGTCACCGTAGAAGATTGTATCGACAAGGTCGACAACCGGTTTGACCTGGTCCTGCTGGCCGCCCACCGCGCCCGCATGATTTCGTCTGGTTCACAACTAACGGTTGACCGTGATAACGACAAGAACCCTGTTGTGTCTTTGCGCGAAATTGCTGAGACCACCATTTCGCCGGAGGACCTCCGCGAGGAGCTGGTGCACTCGCTGCAGAAGTTCGTCGAGGTCGACGAGCCCGAGCCTGACACTGTGCCGCTGATCGGTTCCGCCGGTGCAAGCGTGGATGCAGACGATACCGAAGTCGCCGTTGAGCGCATGACGGAAGAAGAGCTCCTGAAGGGTCTCGAAGGCCTCGCGCCGCCCGAGGAGCAACCCGAGGAAGACGAGTAAATCGTCCCGTCGCGCTCATCGACTTCTTTGTGATCTGATCAAAGGCCCGAACCGTTGTTCGGGCCTTTGCTTTTGTTGGCGTTTTCGTGGTTACCATAGCGTCGTCGGTTCGCGCCTGTCCCTGTCACTGAATTGATCGGACACGCGCGCGATCGGAGCTAAGATGTATACACGGGCTCTGTCGTGGTCCGTTTGAAGGCAGGACGGCATGGTATATCGACGCCGCACACCAACGCAGATGCAGGCCGCAACCGAATCGGTTGCCGTGGCCCCGACTGCGCCGGTGGCGCGCCCGGCGAAGCCTCGCGCACGCATGATGCGTCAATATGACCTCGTCGAGCGCGTCAGGTCCTACAATCCCAACACCGACGAAGATCTGCTGAACCGCGCCTATGTCTACGCCATGAAGGCGCACGGCTCGCAGACCCGCGCCTCGGGCGACCCGTACTTCTCCCATCCGCTCGAAGTGGCGGCGATTCTCACCGACCTGAAACTCGACGACGCCACCATCGTGGCTGCGCTGCTCCACGACACGATCGAGGACACCGAAGCGACGCGGGCCGAGATCGACCAGATCTTCGGGCCCGAGATCGGCGCGCTGGTCGAAGGGCTGACCAAGCTGAAGCGGCTGGAGCTGGTGTCGCGGGAGGCCAAACAGGCCGAGAATCTGCGCAAATTGTTGCTGGCCATTGCCGACGACGTCCGCGTGCTCCTGGTGAAGCTCGCCGATCGCCTGCACAACATGCGCACGCTGGACTTCGTGCCGACGGAATCGCGACGGCGCATTGCCGAGGAGACGCTCGATATCTATGCGCCGCTGGCCGGGCGCATGGGCATGCAGGAAATGCGCGAGGAGCTGGAGGACCTGTCGTTCCGGACCCTCGACCCGGAAGCCTATTCGGTGGTGATGCAGCGGCTCGATGCGCTGGCGGAGCGCAACCGCAATCTGATCGGCGAAATCGAGGACCAGCTCTCCAACAATCTGCGCCACCGGGGCTTGGGCGCGCGGGTCTATGGCCGCCGCAAGAAGCCATTCTCGATCTGGACCAAGATGGAGCGGAAGTCGGTCGGCTTCGAGCAATTGTCCGACATCTTCGGCTTCCGCGTCGTCGTCAACGACATCGAGGCCTGCTACCGCGCGCTCGGCATCGTCCACACGAACTGGCCGGTCGTGCCCGGGCGGTTCAAGGACTACATCTCGACGCCGAAGCAGAACGACTATCGCTCGATCCACACCACCGTGATCGGCCCCGGCAACCAGCGCGTCGAGTTGCAAATCCGCACCGAGGCGATGGACCAGATCGCCGAGCGCGGCATCGCCGCGCACGTGTTCTACAAGGAAGGCGTGGGCTCGCCGACCGAATTCCTCAAGCGCGAGTCCAATGCGTTCGCCTGGTTGCGCCACACCATCGGCATCCTCTCGGAGAGCGCCAACCCCGAGGAATTCCTCGAGCACACCAAGCTCGAGCTGTTCCACGACCAGGTGTTCTGCTTCACCCCAAAGGGCAAGCTGATTGCGCTGCCGCGCCATGCCAACGTGATCGACTTCGCCTATGCCGTGCATACCGACGTCGGCAACAGCGCGGTGGGCTGCAAGATCAACGGCCAGTTTGCGCCGCTGTCCTCGGAGCTCCAGAATGGCGACGAGGTCGAGGTGCTGACCTCCGAAGCGCAAGCGGCGCCGCCGTCCGCCTGGGAAACGCTCGCGGTCACCGGCAAGGCGCGCGCCGCAATCCGCCGCGCCACCAGGACTGCGGTGCGCGATCAATATGTCGGTCTCGGCCGGCGCATCGTCGAGCGCCTGTTCGAGCGCGCCAAGATCGAATATGCCGACGACAAGCTCAAGGGCGCGCTGCCGCGGCTGGCACGAACCTCGATCGAGGACGTCATGGCGGCTGTGGGACGCGGCGAGATCAAGGCCTCCCACGTCGCGCGTGCGATGTATCCCGACTACAAGGAGGAGCGCATCGCGCGCTACGGCGTCAAGAAGGGGCTTGCCGGCAAGCTCAAGGAGAAGTCGTTCGAACCGCCGCGCACCCCGGTCGCGATTCCGATCCGCGGCATCAATTCCGACCTGCCGGTGAAGTTTGCGCCGAATGGCGGCGCAGTGCCCGGCGACCGCATCGTCGGCATCGTCACGCCGGGCGAGGGCATCACCATCTACCCAATCCAGGCGCCGGCCCTGAAGGATTTCGAAGAAGAGCCGGAGCGCTGGCTCGACGTGCGCTGGGACATCGAGGACTCCGCGCCGCAGCGCTTCCCGGCCCGCATCAAGGTCGAGAATGTCAACGAACCCGGCGCGCTGGCGCAGATCGCGACCGTGATCGCCGAGCACGACGGCAACATCGACAACATCAGCATGCAGCGCCGCTCACCGGACTTCACGGAGACGACGATCGATCTCGAAGTCTACGATCTCAAGCATTTGAGCGCGATCCTGGCCCAGCTGCGCGCGAAGGCGGTCGTCGCCCGCGCCGAACGTGTTAATGGATAGACGGCTTCCGTCATGGTCCATTCCTATGATTCCGTGAGTCCTGAAATGCCTGCACCTCCGCTCCGCCTCGGCGTCAATGTCGACCATGTCGCGACCCTGCGTAACGCGCGCAGCGGCCGCAATCCCGATCCGGTGCGCGCGGCGCTGCTGGCGATCGAGGCCGGCGCCGACGGCATCACCGCTCATTTGCGCGAGGATCGCCGGCACATCCGCGACGAGGACATGGCGCGGCTGAAAGCCGAGATCTCCAAGCCGCTTAATTTCGAGATGGCGGCGACCGAGGACATGATGCGTATTTCGCTCGCCACCAGGCCGCATGCGGTGTGCCTCGTGCCGGAGCGGCGCCAGGAGGTGACGACCGAAGGCGGGCTCGACGTCGTCGGCCAGCACAATGCGCTGGCGCCTTATATCGCGCGGCTGAACGATGCCGGCATCCGGGTGTCGCTGTTCATCGCGGCCGATCCCGCCCAGATCGAGACGGCGGCGCGGCTGCGCGCACCCGTGATCGAGATCCACACCGGCGCCTGGTGCGACGCCGTCGTCGAGGGTCACGCCGACAAGGCCGAGGCCGAATGGCGGCGGATCGTGGCAGGGGCGAAGCTGGCGAAAGAAGCAGGGCTGGAGGTTCACGCCGGACACGGGCTGGACTACGCGACAGCGGAGACGATCGCCGGCTTGCCGGACATCATGGAACTCAACATCGGCTACTACATGATCGGCGAAGCCCTGTTCGTCGGTCTCGCCGAGACGGTTCGCAGCATGCGCGCGGCGATGGACCGCGGCCGGAGCCGGGCATGATCATCGGCATCGGCTCCGATCTGATCGACATCACCCGGGTCGGCAAGGTGATCGACCGCCATGGCGAGCGCTTCCTCGACCGCATCTTCACCGCGGCCGAGCGGGCCAAGGCGGAGCGGCGCGCCAAGAACGAGAAGATGGTGGTGGCAACCTACGCCAAGCGCTTCGCCGCCAAGGAGGCCTGCTCCAAGGCACTCGGCACCGGCATCAGGCGCGGCGTGTGGTGGCGCGACATGGGGGTGGTCAACCTGCCGGGAGGGCGGCCAACCATGCAATTGACGGGCGGGGCGCTGGCCCGGCTCCAGGCCCTGACGCCCGAAGGGTTCGCGGCGCAGATCGACCTGTCGATCACCGATGACTGGCCGCTGGCACAGGCCTTCGTCATCATTTCGGCCGTGCCGCTGGCCAAACCCTGACGGTGCTCCGATAATTTTATAATTCGCATTCAAAATCAAGCGCTTATGCAGTTTTGACGCGATCCTTGATTGCGTGGCCTCCGACAACCGTCTAAAAGTCCGCGGACGCAAATCAGGCTGGGCGAATTCGGCTTTACGCCGGAATTGGCCCTCATTATCAGAATCAGGACAATCTCCTTGGGCCGCGAGCGATGGGCTGTTCGCGGGAGGAGGGCGCGCTGTGACCGCCCGCCGGAATTGAGAGAGCAATGAGTGTGACTTCAGGAACGAAAACTGAGAGCGGCATCGGCGAAACGATCCGGGTCGTGATCCACGCTCTCCTGATCGCTCTGGTGATCCGCACCTTCCTGTTTCAGCCGTTCAACATCCCATCCGGCTCGATGAAGGCGACACTGCTGGTCGGCGACTATCTGTTCGTCTCGAAATATTCCTACGGCTACAGCCACTACTCGATCCCGTTCTCGCCGCCGCTGTTCTCGGGGCGGATCTGGGGCTCGGACCCGAACCGCGGCGACATCGTCGTATTCCGCCTGCCGAAGGACGATTCCACCGACTACATCAAGCGCGTGATCGGCCTGCCCGGCGACCGCATCCAGATGCGGGACGGGCTGCTCTACATCAACGACACGCCGGTCGAGCGGCAGCGCATGAGCGAATTTGTCGGCGAGGACCCCTGCGGCGCCGAAGGCAGCGGCGTCTCCCGGGTGAAGCGCTGGAAGGAAACGCTCCCGAATGGCGTGTCCTACGAGACGCTGGACTGCGCCGACAACGGCTACGTCGACAACACCAACGTCTACACCGTGCCGACCGGCCACTTCTTCATGATGGGCGACAACCGCGACAACTCCACCGACAGTCGCTTCCTCGGCCAGGTCGGCTACGTGCCGCAGGAGAATTTGATCGGGCGCGCCCAGATGATCTTCTTCTCGATCGCCGAAGGCGAGCATGCCTGGATGTTCTGGCGCTGGCCCTGGGCGGTGCGCTGGAATCGCTTCTTCAAAATCGTCCGATGAAAGACGAAGCCAAGGACATCGCGATCCTACCGACCGAGGCGCAAGCGGGCCCCGACGGCGAAGCTGCGACCAAGACTCTTGATACCAAGACCCTTGAGGTCAAGACGCCTGAGATCAAGACGCCCGCAAAGAAGAAGCGGGTGCGGAGCAGCAAGGTCAGGGGCTCGGATGCGAATGCGGGGCTCGAGGCACGCATCGGCTACAGCTTTGTCGATCCGAACCTCTTGATGCAGGGCATCACGCATGTCTCCGCGCTGAAGTCCGGGCGCAAGCGCGGCGACAGCTATCAGCGGCTGGAATTCCTCGGCGACCATGTGCTCGGGCTCGTCGTGTCCGACATGCTCTATCACGCCTTCCCGAACGCCGACGAAGGCGAGCTGTCCAAGCGACTTGCCGAACTGGTGCGCAAGGAGAGTTGCGCCGATGTCGCCAAGTCGCTCGGTCTGCTCGACGACATCAAGCTCGGCTCGGTCGGCTCCAGCGCCGACGCGCGCCTGCGCAAGAGCGTGCTCGGCGACATCTGCGAGGCCGTGATCGGCGCCGTCTTCCTAGACGGCGGCTACGCGGCAGCGGCCGATTTCGTCAAGCGCAACTGGACCGAGCGCATGCACAAGCCGCGACGTCCCTTGCGCGATCCCAAGACCGTTCTCCAGGAATGGGCACAGGGCAAGGGATTGCCGACGCCGGTTTATCGCGAGGTCGAGCGCACCGGCCCGCATCACGATCCGCAATTCCGCGTCGCGGTCGACCTGCCGGGGCTGGCGCCGGCGGAAGGCATCGGCGGCAGCAAGCGCGCGGCAGAGAAAGTGGCAGCTTCAGTGATGATCGAACGTGAAGGCGTTGGCGGCGGCAATGACGGTTGAAGCAAGCGGCGAGGCGCCCACTGCCACGCGCTGCGGCTTCGTCGCGCTGATCGGCGCGCCGAATGTCGGCAAATCCACGCTGGTCAATGCGCTGGTCGGGGCCAAGGTCACGATCGTCTCGCGTAAGGTGCAGACCACGCGCGCGCTGATCCGCGGCATCGTGATCGAGAACAACGCGCAGATCATCCTGGTCGATACGCCCGGAATCTTCCTGCCCAAGCGCCGGCTCGACCGCGCCATGGTCTCGACCGCCTGGAGCGGCGCGCATGACGCCGACCTCGTCTGCGTGCTGCTGGATGCCAAGGCCGGCATCGACGAGGAAGCGGAGGCAATCCTCACCAAGGTCGCCAGCGTCAAGCACGAGAAGATTTTGGTCATCAACAAAGTCGACCTGGTCCAGCGCGAGAAGCTGCTGGCGCTGGCGCAGGCTGCCAACGAGCGCATGGCCTTCGCAAAGACGTTCATGATCGCGGCGATCTCCGGCGACGGCGTCGATGACCTCAGGCGTACACTGTCCGAGATCGTACCGCCGGGGCCGTTCCTCTATCCCGAAGACCAGATGTCGGACGCGCCGATGCGGCAGCTCGCGGCCGAGATCACGCGCGAGAAGATCTTTCGCAAACTGCACCAGGAACTGCCCTACCAGTCCACCGTCGAGACCGACAAGTGGGAAGAACGCAAGGACAAGTCGGTGCGCATCGAGCAGACGATTTTCGTCGAGCGCGAAAGCCAGCGCAAGATCGTGCTCGGCGCCGGTGGCGCCACCATCAAGTCGATCGGCGCGGACTCGCGCAAGGAGATCGGCGAGATCCTGGGCGTGCCGGTGCACCTGTTCCTGTTCGTCAAGGTGCGCGAGAACTGGAGCGACGATCCCGATCGCTACCGCGAGATGGGCCTGGAATTTCCCAAAGAATAACCAAGAAAAGATCGGTCGACGATGAGCGTACCCAGCAACGTACGGCGCTTCGAAGCGTTGCTCTATGCATCGTTGATGCTGGATGCCTTGTCGGTGGCGGTGCAGGACCGCACGCCGACTGCCGAGATGACCGAACAGATGATCATGACGTCGTCGCTGCTCGCCGGCGGCATGATCCTGCTGCTGGTGTATTTCGTCCGGCTGGCCGCGCACGGGCGCAAGAACTGGCCGCGCTGGGTGCTGGCGGCAGCGCTCGTGCTGTCGGTGATCTCGCTCGGCCAGATCATCGGCGAGAAAGGCATGGAACTCGACAGCGCCATCGAGATCGTCTCCTGCGTGCTGACCGCGATGGGATTGTATTTCTCGTTCCGCGGCGACGCGCAGGGCTGGTTCAACGCGTGAGGCCGTGTCGGGTGGATTGGCGGCGCGCAATTCACCTTCCAGGCGTGCCCCCGCGATTGGCCGATTAGGCCTTCGGCCAATCCGCCCTACGATTGAAGACCGGAATCCGCTAGACTTCACCGATGGAATGGACCGACGAAGGCATCGTGCTGGGGGTGCGGCGGCATGGCGAGAGCAGCGCCATCGTCGAGTTGCTAACCCGTGCCCACGGCCGCCATCTCGGTCTCGTCCGCGGCGGCGCCGGCTCTCGGATGCGTCCGTTGCTGCAGCCCGGCAACAGCCTCCGCGTGGTATGGCGGGCGCGGCTCGACGAGCATCTCGGCACCTATGCCATCGAGGGCCTCAAGCTGCGGGCGGCGACGCTGCTGGGATCATCCCACGGCGTCTACGGCATCACCCATCTCGCCTCGATCGCGCGGTTGCTGCCGGAGCGCGATCCGCACGAAAACCTCCTGGCGCTGCTCGAACATTCGCTGGACGATTTCGACGACATCGGCAGCGCGGCCGTGCACGTGATCCATTTCGAACTGGCAATGCTCACCGAACTCGGCTTCGGGCTGGCGCTGGAAAACTGCGCGGTGACAGGAGAGACCACCGACCTGATCTACGTCTCGCCCAAATCCGGCGGCGCGGTGTCCCGCGGGGCGGGCGAGCCGTGGCGCGACCGCCTGTTGCGGCTGCCGCCGTTCCTGCGCCAAAGCGAGGTGCAGGGCGACCTCACCGATCAGGATCTCCAGGACGGCTTTCGACTGACCGGCCTGTTCCTGCTGCGCCACGTGCTGGAACCACGCGGGCAAGGCCATTCCGATGCGCGGGCAGGCTTCATCAACGCGCTGACGCGACAGCAGGCAAAGGCCGCCATTCCCGCGCCATGAGCTTGGCGCGGCTCTGCGTTGCCTCAGTGGACCAGCCCTTGCTGGAACAAAACTCGGTTCCCCGGACTTGCCATTTTGGGTTCCAACCGGGGATAGCCTCATGCTGATCAAGGGACTTGTGATATCGGCAGCGCTGATTGCGCTGGCGCCGGACGCCCTCGCGGGTGAGCAGCCGGGCGTCTTTCGCCGTGCTTCCTGTACCGTCGTCAGATTCTATGTGGCTAAATATTCCGCTGCAGCCGCAGAGGCATGGGCACGGTCCAAAGGCGCGACGGAGGCCGAGATCGACACCGCGCGGCGGTGCCTGACCAATGCCCCGGCCACCACGCAGGCTAAAGCCGCGCCACCCACCCAGACCTTCACCGCAGGCTGGGCCGGCCAGTAGGCCGCCACAGGGAACCAATCGATCCTTGCCCGATTCGCTTCCACGGTTTAACCGGGCGGCATGGGAAAACGATTGATTCCGCCGGAGGAACCGGCCGAAATTCACGAGGTGCCGCTGCGTGAGGCGTTGGAAGAGCGCTATCTCGCCTACGCGCTCTCCACCATCATGCACCGCGCGCTGCCGGATGCGCGCGACGGCCTGAAGCCGGTACACCGGCGCATCCTGTATGGCATGCGGCTGCTCCGGCTCGACCCGGGCACGGCATTCAAGAAGTCCGCCAAAATCGTCGGCGACGTGATGGGCTCGTTCCATCCGCATGGCGACCAGGCGATCTACGACGCCATGGTGCGGCTGGCGCAGGACTTCTCCTCGCGCTACCCGCTGGTCGACGGCCAGGGCAATTTCGGCAATATCGACGGCGATAATCCCGCCGCCTATCGCTACACCGAAGCGCGCATGACCGACGTCGCGCGGCTTCTGCTCGACGGAATCGATGAGGACGGCGTCGAATTCCGCCCCAATTACGACGGCCAGTCGAAAGAGCCGATCGTGCTGCCCGGCGGCTTCCCGAATCTGCTCGCCAATGGCGCGCAAGGTATCGCAGTCGGCATGGCGACCTCGATCCCGCCGCACAACGCCGCCGAGCTCTGCGACGCCGCGCTGCATCTGATCGAGAAGCCCGACGCGAAGTCGAAGGCCTTGCTGAAATGGGTCAAGGGTCCGGACTTTCCAACCGGCGGCATCTGCGTCGATTCCAAGCAGGCGATCGCTGAAGCCTACACCACCGGTCGCGGTTCGTTTCGCGTCCGCTCCCGATGGGAGCAGGAAGAGGGCGCGCGCGGCACCTGGGTCGTCGTCGTCACCGAGATACCCTTTCTGGTGCAGAAGTCCCGGCTGATCGAGAAGATCGCCGAGCTGCTGGACCAGAAGAAGCTGCCGCTGGTCGGCGATATCAGGGACGAGTCGGCCGAAGACGTTCGCATCGTGATCGAGCCGAAATCGAAGAACGTCGATCCCGCGCTGATGATGGAATCGCTGTTCCGGCTGACCGAGCTCGAAAACAAGATTCCGCTGAACCTCAACGTGCTGATCAAGGGCCGCATTCCCAAAGTCGTTGGGCTCGCGGAGTGCTTGCGCGAATGGCTCGACCATCTGCGCGACGTGCTGATCCGTCGCACCAACCATCGCAAGGCCGAGATCGAGCGCCGGCTGGAGATCCTCGGCGGCTTGCTGATTGCCTATCTGAACATCGACGAGGTGATCAGGATCATCCGCAATGAGGACGAGCCGAAGCCGGCGCTGATCAAGGCGTTCAAGCTCACCGAGGTGCAGGCCGAAGCCATCCTCAACATGCGGCTCCGAAGCCTGCGCAAGCTCGAGGAGATGGAGATCCGCGGCGAGGACAAGGATCTTCGCAAGGAGCTGAAGGGCATCGAGGGACTGCTGGCGTCCGAACCCGAGCAGTGGAAGAAAGTCGGCGAGCAGGTCGGCAAGGTTCGCGACATGTTCGGACCGAAGACCCCGCTCGGCAAGCGCCGCACCACCTTTGCCGACGCGCCAGAGCATGATCTCGCTGCGATCGAGGAGGCACTGGTCGAGCGCGAGCCGGTGACGGTGGTGGTCTCCGACAAGGGCTGGATCCGCACTCTCAAGGGCCATGTCGAGGATCTCTCGGGGCTGGCCTTCAAGCAGGACGACAAGCTCGGATTCGCGTTCTTCGCGGAAACGACCTCGAAGCTGCTGCTGTTCGCCACCAACGGAAAATTCTACTCGCTCGATGTCGCAAAACTTCCGGGCGGCCGCGGTCATGGCGAGCCGATCCGCCAGTTCATCGATCTCGAGCCGGAGGCCGCGCCGGTCACGCTGTTCGTCAACAAGGGCGGACGCAGATTCCTGGTCGCGAGCCACGAGGGCCAAGGGTTCGTCGTCAGCGAGGACGATTGCGTCGGCACCACCAAGAAGGGCAAGCAGGTCCTCAACGTCGACATGCCGAACGAGGCGCGCACAGTCACCGAGGTGATCGGCGACACCGTCGCGGTCATCGGCGAGAACCGCAAGATGCTGGTGTTCCCGCTCGACCAGGTGCCGGAGATGGCGCGTGGCCGCGGTGTGCGTCTGCAGAAGTACAAGGACGGCGGCCTCTCCGACATTGCAGTGTTCGACGCCAAGACGGGCCTGACCTGGAAGGACTCCGCCGGCCGCGAATTCTCCGCGACCATGAAGGAGCTCGCCGAGTGGAAAGGCTCTCGCGCGGACGCCGGCCGTCTGCCGCCGAAGGGATTCCCGAAGTCGAACAAGTTCGGCAGGGGGATCGGGTAGTCGGGCGACAGTCTGGTTCCGCCGGTGCGCGCGGTCTGATACCGTCCGCCATCCCGGTGTTCTGGAACGTTGAGAAGTAGCGCGATGTACGATGTCATTGTTGTCGGCGGCGGCTCGGCCGGCGCTGCTGTTGCGGCGCGGCTCTCGGAAGATCCCGCACGGCGCGTCCTGCTGCTGGAGGCGGGTCTGGACTGGCGCGCCGACGAGGCGCCCTGGGAGGTGATGACGCCAAATCCCATCCCGATCATCCACAAGCGCGAGTACCAGGAGAAGTGGCAATGGCCGGATCTTCTGACGCGCCGTGTGGCCGGCCAGGAGCCGCGCTTCTACTGGCGCGGCAAGGGGCTCGGCGGCTCGTCGATGATGAACGGCCAGATCGCCATCCGCGGCGTCGCTGCTGCGTTCGACGAGTGGGCCGCCAATGGCTGCACCGGCTGGTCGGCCACGGACGTGATGCCGTTGTTCTCGGTGATCGAGGATGATCTGGACTTCGGCGACGCCGCCGGCCACGGCCGCGGTGGACCGCTGCCGGTGTATCGCGCGCCGGCGGAAAAATGGGGGCCGATCGACCGCGGCTTGCGCGATGCGGCGTTGGCCAGCGGCTATCCCTGGTGCGCTGACGTCAACGGGCCTGACGGCGAGGGCGTCGCCTGCTATCCCATCAACAGCCGCGACAGCCGCCGCATCACCACCAACGAGGGTTATCTGGAGCCCGCGCGGGGCCGCGCCAATCTGGAAATTCGCGGGCATGCGCTGGTCGACCGCGTGCTGATCAGCGACGGCCGGGCAACCGGCCTCCGCGTCCACATCGAAGGGCAGGGGACCAGCGACATCAGCGCGCGCCAGATCGTGCTGTGCGCCGGCGCCATCCACAGTCCGGCGATCCTGCTGCGCTCGGGCATCGGACCTGCGGATGAGCTGAAGGCGATGGGGATTGCGGTCGAGCGGGACTTGCCGGTCGGCCGGCACTTCTTTGACCATCCGCTGTTTCGCGCCACGATCCAGCTCCACGAAAATCTGCGGCCGACCGATCCGGACACCCGCCATACCAATTGCTGCGTGACCTATTCGTCGGGCCTCGCCGACGGCGGCAAGCGCGACATGATCCTGATCGCCTTCAATCACCGCGGCATCGGCGTGCCGGGCGCGATCGGCGCCGGGCTGTTCAACGCGTATTCGCGTGGTTCGCTCAAGCTGGCCTCGACCGACCCCGCGATTGATCCTGTCGTCGAGGAAAACATGCTGGCCGATCCCCGCGACATGTTGCGCATGAAGGATGCGGTGAAGCGGCTCGCCGTGATCACCTCCCAGCCGGCGCTATCAGGCATCGTCGACTGGATCCGGCTCGCGGACACCGATCTGACGCTGCCGCAAGCCGCGGCCTTGCCGGAGCATGAACTGGATGCGCTGCTGCGCCGTGAGACCGGCGATATCCAGCACGCCGCCGGCAGTTGTCGTATGACCGGCTTTGAGAGCGCCGACGGCGTGGTCAACCCTGACGGCACCGTGAAGGGCATCTCCGGCCTGCGCATCGCCGACGCCTCGATCATGCCATCGGATTGCCGGGCCAACACGCATTTCACGACCGTGGTGATTGGCGAGGCGATCGCGCGGATGATGATGCGTTAGGTTCAATCGTCGTCCGCCATGGCGGTCTGATGAAACCGCGCGCAGACGAAAACCTACCGCTCGACGGCCAAGCCGAACAGCGGTCGGAGATGTGTCCCCAGAATGTTGCCGACGAAAGCCGCCACCAGCCAGCACCAGCCATGCAGGCTGCCCGATGCGATCCCGCTGAAATAAGCGCCGATATTGCAGCCATAGGCGAGCCGGGCGCCATAGCCGAGAAGCAGGCCGCCGATGATGGCGGCGAGGAGCGAGGATGCGGAGATGCGCCATGTCGGATGGAATTTGCCGGCGAGGCCTGCGGCCAGCAACGCTCCCAGGATGATGCCGAAATCCATGACGGAGGTGATGTCGGCGAAGACGCTTTGGTGCAGCGAGGTCGCGCGAGCGCCCTGCCAATAGGGCCATGACGCGACGTCGACGCCGAGGCTCATCAGGATCTTCGATCCCCAGAGCGCGAAAGCGGAGGTGATGCCCCAGGGACGTCCCGCAAGATACAGCGTGGCGAAATTTCCGATCGCGAGCAGGATCGCGCCCCACAGCAGCGGCCATGGCCCCTGCATGAAGCGGCGCGCGCCGCGGAGCTTCGTCCGCGCTCCCGGCTCGAGTTCGCCGTGGCGGCCGATCTCGGCCCTGAGGGTGATGAGATAAATTGCAGCCATAACAGCCCAGCAGAGCACGAGCGCCGGCAGCCATCCGAGCCGTTCGATCAACGAGACGGCGCCGATGTTCGGCAGTGCGCTCCACCACGGCAGATGCAATGCACCGAGCGTCGATCCGGCGATGAAGGCCGCCAGTGTCACCAGCATGCGGGTGTTGCCGCCGCCGGCGGTATAAAGCGTTCCCGACGCGCAGCCGCCGCCAAGCTGCATTCCAAGGCCGAACAGGAATGCCCCGGTGAGCATGCCCACGCCCACCGCGCCGAGCTCGCCACGCACGGCGACGCCGAACAGAGTGCCTTGCGCCAGGGCCGGGAAGAAGAGGGCGGTTGCCAGCACAAGCATGACCATTTGGGCGCGAAGGCCGGCGCCTCGTCGTGCGACAATGAAGACGCGCCAAGCCGAGGTGAACCCGAACAGCGCATGGTACAGCGTCAGGCCAAGTGCGCCTCCGAGAAGAAACAACAATCCCTGTTGCCACGAAATCGTGCCTGACAAGGCCGCTGCGCCCGCCAGCCGCCGCGACAGCGACGACCGTGAGATTGGCGCCGTGCCGGTCATTGTCAGGGGCAAGCAGCCGCGCATCGATAGATAGATCGGTCATGGCTCATCCAAAAGCGGATTTCTTCGGCAGTGAGAGCTAACCGGGGCGAATTCTCCCCGTTCCAATCTTTCGACCTTGGAACTGATGCGATAGCGCTAGCCTGTCATGCCCAGGCTCGACCGGGGCATTCAGTACGCCGCGGCCTCTCTTCTCAAATCTCGACTGTCTCGGGCTACCGGGTCGCCCGGTCAAGCCGGGCGACGACAGCGAGAGTGGGCAAGATTAGTCGTCGCGCCGATGCACGTTTCAAACGGCGGACGAGAGTTCGCGATCTCGCGGCGCGTTCCGCCCGAGTCTTGCGTCGTCGCATCGCCCTCATTGAGACAAGGGCGCAGGGAAGGCCGGGCGCCGGCTGGCACCCGCAGGTCCGTGCGCGATAGAAATGCACACGGGGTGGACCACAGGTTCGCCGGATCGCCCGGCCTTCCGTGCACGATGGTTTTAACGTGTCCTTCGTGCTCTCCTCGGGGAGCGATGCACTATTGCCCCCGTCGCCATGCAGATGACTGATGCGCGCGGCCCGGTTGGGCCGCCACATCACCGCAGGACTTGACGCACAGACCCCGGGCGTCAGGACCACACGACTTGTTCGTCCGCGCACGTCCTCGCTGGGACTTCGGGTGCTGGCGTGTGCTCACACCCGAAGCCATGCCAAGACGCTTTCGGCATCGTGTCGTAGGCACGAAAGCCATTGCTCACAGCCGAAGCCGCCCTGCAATGCCTATTATGCCCGACGCCGTCGCGTCCATCGCTGCCCAGCCCGCGGTTCGTGACGATCGCGATCCGCCCCTTGTCTCGGGCCAGGGTATGTCGCTTGTACGTCAAATCCGAATTTCGGTAAAGTGGAATATTTTACGAGGTGGGCTTGACGGGCGATGTGGCGGAAGTGGTCGTCGCTGTTTTGCCCGACGGGCACGGGCAGGCGAGGACGACGGCTTCGCCCAAAGAGTTGAGACGGCAGCTTTTGAGGACAGAGAGTAAGTCCGCCGGCGCGGTCATCATCGACGGCTTGTGCCCCTGGACGGACATTCAACGGAAACCTCGAAATTCCTCATGGAATTCTGGCCAAGCGCGTGCAGCGCGAGCCCGGAACGATTTTTACCGAAGGTTGTTAAGGCTCAAATTATCTGATGTCGCTTCTATCGTGGCATGACGCCAGCAAGGGAAGGCGCTTTCGCCCAGCTTGAGGCCCCGAGCTCTTTGTTGAAGAGTCGCGGTCGGCCTTACGTTCGGTCGAACTCTAAAAGGAAAAACGGCATGACGAAAAGCACGCTCGATCTGGCACGTGCCAGGTTAAAGGCATACGTCGATAAGGATCGGACAGCGATCGAAGCG
Source organism: Bradyrhizobium sp. WU425 (assembly GCF_021052305.1). Lineage (NCBI taxonomy): Bacteria > Pseudomonadati > Pseudomonadota > Alphaproteobacteria > Hyphomicrobiales > Nitrobacteraceae > Bradyrhizobium > Bradyrhizobium sp. WU425. The sequence goes on from NZ_CP088089.1 coordinate 3,882,227, forward strand.
CTTCTTGCGGACGACTATCACTTCTCAAGTCCAGTCGACAATGAGTTGGATCGTGCGACTTATCTGCGCCGTTGCTGGCCCAACAGCGAGAAGACCAATTCGTTCGATGAAGTCATCGCGACCGAGGATGGAAGCCGAGCAGTCATCGTCTATGAGGCAGCTGCCGCAGGGGGGCACAGGTTTCGTAATTGCGAGGTAACCACTGCTCGCGGAGACAAGATCGTTCGGGTGGAAGTCTACTTTGGATGGGATATGCCTCACAAAGCGCCGAAAGGCGGCTCCGTCGAAAATGACGGCGAGGGTCACGCTTAGCGGGATGCCGGTCGAGCTACGATCAACAACGCAGCTTTGGCATTTGTAGGCCCTTGGTCTCATCCCATGCGCGGTCATCCACGTCTCGACCTCGTCCGGGTTCGTCAGGATCACAGGCATCGCTTTCGCGCGGATGGCATTGCAACATGCTAGCGAAGCCGCGCGCGCATTATCACTATCACTGACGGCAGGAGGCTCAGTAAGCGAGCTTTGGGTACCAGTCGGTGCCGCGGCCTTCTGGCGTGGTATCGAGGATGGTCCAGAGCGGATCGAAGTCGGGCGCGCCGCGCGGATCCTGTTGGGGGTCGGCCATCGTGCCGCTCATCTCGCCGGACCAAAAATGTCGGATCGTGCCGTCGCGCTGTGTGAACACGCTGTAGCCGGGCACGTCGGCATCCTCGGCGCTGACATAGTCGCGCGTGTAATCGCCGGAGATGTCAGAGAAGACCTTGTGCCGCGTCCAGCCGCGCGCCTTCTTTGCCTCGATCAACCTGGCGATCGGTGACCGCGCGATGAAGACGAACCCGATACGCTGCTCGATGTCGGGTAATTTGTGCTCCCATGTGCTCATGAATGAGGTGCACATCGGGCAGGGCGTCTGCCGCTGCGGCCCGAACATGTAGCTGTAGACCGCGAGCGTCTGCTTGCCGTCGAACAAATCGGCGAAATTCACTTTGCCATTCTCGCCTTCAAACACGTAGTTTTTCTTCACCTCGCCGCCGGGCGGAAGCGCCCGGCGCAGTTCAGCGACACGCTCGATCTGACGACGCAGCTCGATCTCCTTCGTCAGGAGGTCTTGCCGGGCGCGGCGATAATCGACGCTTTCGTTGGGAAAATGAGCCTTGTTCGTACCAGCAAGCTCCGAAGCAGGCTTCAGGATGGAACTATCCATTGCATGACCTCTGGTTGGGGCCGATATCTGGGAAGACGTCCGGCGGCACCTCGTTCCGACACCTTCGCTCAACTATTTGGAAAGCGCTCGGTTGGTCCAAAAGATCCTGCTGCGGGTCGCTGCGGTGTTTCGAGCGCGCGTGGCCTCTAGGCCAAACGCCTGCTCATCAAGGTCGGTCCTTGGGTCCTTGCCCCTGAGCATAGTCGCCATGCAACCCTGACCGCTTAGCGATGCCTTCCATTGGCAAACCGGACGTGACGAACCAATCAGTCGGTGTCCTAGATCACCCCCGCCAGCCGCAACGCCACGCCCGCCGCGCAACTGCCGGCCAGCACCGTCAACATCCCCAGCTTGAACCGGAAGATCGCAGTTGCCGCCGCGATCGACAGCAGCAGCGCGGGGATGTCGATGCTGGTCAGCACCGGCATGTCGAAGTCCAGCGGAAACGCATGCACCGGCACGGTGTCGCGGAACAGCGTGTGCAGCGCGAACCAGATCGAGAGGTTGAGGATCACGCCGACGACGGCGGCGGTGATAGCGCTCAGCGCGCCCGCAAGCCCGGTGTTGCCGCGCAGCCGTTCGATGTAGGGAGCACCGACAAAGATCCAGAGGAAGCAGGGCGTGAAGGTGACCCAGGTCGCGAGCAATCCGCCGAGCGTGGCCGCAAGCATCGGCGACAGGCCGCTGGCGTCGCGGTAGGCGGCCATGAAGCCCACGAACTGGAGCACCATGATCAGCGGACCCGGCGTGGTCTCGGCCATGCCGAGGCCGTCGAGCATCTCGTGCGGCTTGAGCCAGTGATAGTGCTCGACCGCCTGCTGGGCGACATAGGCCAGCACTGCGTAGGCGCCGCCGAAGGTGACCATCGCCATTTTCGAGAAGAACAGCGCGATGTGACTGAAGACATTGGCCTGCCCGAGCACAAGCACGAGCGCGATCACCGGCACCACCCAGAGCGCAAGCCACAGCGCGCCGACGCGAATGGTGCGGGCGGTGTTGGGTCGGACATGATCGGGCACGGCGTCGCCCAGCATGCTGTCGATCAAGGCGCTGCTGCCGCCGTGACCATGACCGGCCGGCGCGAACTCCGGACGGCCGCTTCTCGCGCCGGCATAGCCGATGATGCCTGCGGCGATGATGATGATGGGGAAGGGGACGGCAAAGAAGAAGATCGCGACGAAGGCAGTCGCGGCGAGCGCGATCATGATGCGGTTCTTCAGCGCACGCTTGCCGACCCGCACCACGGCCTCGACGACGATGGCGAGCACGGCGGCTTTCAAGCCGAAGAACAGCGCCTCGACGAAGCTGACATTGCCGTAGGCGGCGTAGACGTAGCTGAGGCCCATGATGGCGATGATGCCGGGCAGGATGAACAGTCCGCCCGCCATCAGCCCGCCGGCAGTGCGATGCATCAGCCAGCCGATATAGGTTGCGAGCTGCTGCGCCTCCGGGCCCGGCAAGAGCATGCAGTAGTTCAGCGCATGAAGGAAGCGGCCTTCCGAGATCCACTTCTTTTCCTCGACCAGGATGCGGTGCATCACCGCGATCTGGCCCGCGGGCCCGCCAAAACTCAGGCAGGCGACACGGAGCCAGACGCGAAAGGCTTCACTGAAGCTGACGCCGTGACCGGCATCAGCTCCGGTTTCGATCGTACGCGTATCCATCAAGCCTTTGCCTTGTTGGTCGGCCAGTTATGGGTCTCAGACGTCGCGTCGCGGCACCAGCGATAGAACGCGTCGTAGAGCAGCATACCGGCCTCGAGCTGTTCGAGGTCGTCATCATACATCCGCGACAGCCCGAGCGAAGCCGCGAGCAGACCGGGAGCCTCCGGCGCAAGGTCGGGCCGCCCGGTGTCGGCGCCGCGCACCAGCGTTGCGAGCCGGAGCAGCGCCGGCGCAGCAATCCCGAACTCCTCGATCATCACGTCGAAGGTGCAGAGCTCGCCACGGTGGCTCCAGAACACGTTCTCGATGTCGAACGGGGCTGCCTTGAAGCGTTCGCCGACGGCGACCACTTCGGACGGTGCCACGAACAGGAACACCGCATTGGGATCGACGAAGCGTCGGATCAGCCAGGGGCAGGCAATGCGGTCGACCTTGGGCCGCGCCCGCGTCACCCAGACGGTGCGTCCCTTGGCGTCGCGCGGCGGCAGCTTGCGGGTATCGAGCAGCGGCAGCTTTGCGTCCTTCCAGCCCTCGAATCCGCCTTCCAGCGTCTCGGCCTGGACCCCAAGCTGCCTAAGCCAGGCCGCCGTGCCCTGCGCCAGCTTTGCGCCGCGCAGGCAGGAGACGATGGCGGTGCGGCCGGCGAATTCGGCACCCCATTCCGGAACATTGTCGTGGCTGAGCTTGATCGAACCTGGGATCAACCGCCGGTCGGCGGCAAAATCCTCGTCGGTGCGCACGTCGATCAGGGCAGGGGCGTTTGCCGTGCCGATCAACCGTGCCAGCTTGTCAGATGATATCGTCGTGTAGGAAGACATGATGCGCCCTCGTGAAAAACAACGGGACGCGATACTTGGGCATGTCGCCTCGTGGGGAGATCGCTCAAATCCCCATGGCGTCCATTACACCGAAACGGCACCTACCTGTCAATCGGCTCATTCCGGCGATTTTGCCCAGAAGACTCGCAGGTCTATATAGGGGTTAACGGCCCGGGCCTTTCGGAGACTTTGCGATGCATTCCCATTCCGTCGAACAATGGACCCATGACCACGCCTTCCTGGGCGAGAAGCACGACGAGAACGAGCGGCGCACCTGGCTCGTCGTCATCCTGACGCTGGTCATGATGGTCGGCGAGATCGTCGCCGGCTCGCTGTTCGGCTCGATGGCACTGCTCGCCGACGGCTGGCACATGGGCACGCATGCGGCAGCGCTAGGGATTGCCGCGTTCGCGTATCGCTTTGCACGGCGGCACCTGGGGAGCTCGCATTTCAGCTTCGGCACCGGCAAATTCGGCGATCTTGCCGCCTTCGCCAGCGCGATCATCCTCGGCCTGATCGCGGTCGAGATCGCCTATGAGAGCGTGCTGCGGCTGATCAATCCGGTGCCGATCGTCTATGGCGAGGCGATCGTGGTCGCTGCCCTCGGCCTGTGCGTCAACCTCGCCAGTGCCTGGCTGCTCCGCGACAACCATGGTCATCACCATCATGGCCATGCGCATGATGATCACGATGATCATGACCATGATCACCACCACCACGACAACAATCTCCGTGCTGCCTATGTCCACGTCATGGCGGACGCAGCGACCTCGGTGCTGGCGATCGCCGCGCTCGTCGTCGCCATGTATTCGGGATGGGCCTGGGCCGATCCGGCGGTCGGCCTGATCGGCAGCGCCGTGATCGCGAGCTGGGCGTTCGGCCTGATCAAGACATCAGGCGCGGTGCTGCTTGACGTGCGCGCCGACGAGAAGCTCGAGCGTGTGATCCGGGCGCGCATGGAGATCGGCGACGACCGCGTCACGGATTTGCATCTCTGGCAGGTCGGCCCCGGCCATTGCGCCGTGCTGGTGTCGGTGGTGTCGGACCAGCCGAAGCAGCCGGCGGTCTACAAGAAGCGGCTCGCCGGACTGAAGGGGCTCAGCCACGTCACCGTCGAGGTCGAGACCTGCCCGCACTGAAGCGGTCTGCGGGAATTCTGCGAACGGACCAGGGTTGATCCTCGGTCACAGCCGACAAGACAGCCGACCTGGCTGCAAGGGAGGAACGAATGATGCCAAAGATCAAAAAGATCAAGCTCGCCGTCGTTGTCGCTGCACTCGTTCTGTCCGGTCATGCGGTGCTCGCGCAGTCCGAAAAGACCGGTGTCGAAAAACTCTACGTGCTCAATTGCGGCGAGGGCACCGCCGGCGACATCTCGCGCTGGACGCCCGGTCTCAATGAGGGCAAGACGATGGACTTCGTCGACAGCTGCTATCTCGTGAAGCACGCCAAGGGCTGGTTCCTGTGGGATACCGGCATCGCCGACGCAGTCGCCGCGATGCCGAATGGCCTTGCGCCCGCCGATCCCAAAGCCGTGACCTGGCGCCGGCCGAAGACGCTTGCCGCGCAGCTCGAACAGCTCGGCCTCAAGCCCGGTGACGTCAAGATGATGGCCGTCTCGCACACCCATCCCGACCATACCGGCAATGTCGAGCTGTTCCCGCAGGCCATGCTCTATGTGCAGAAGGCCGAGTATGACTGGCCCGGCGCCAACAACGAGCCGCGCTTCAAGCCGTCGCATCCGGTCGAGCTGCTTGCGGGCGACAAGGACGTGTTCGGCGACGGCAGCGTGACCATCCTGTCGACGCCCGGCCATACGCCGGGACACCAATCGCTGCTGGTGAAGCTGCCGAAGACCGGCGCCGTCGTGCTGTCGGGCGATGCGGTGCACTTCAAAGACAACTGGGACAACCGCCGTGTGCCGAGCATGAACGCCAACAAGGACCAGAGCGCGGCCTCGATGCAGAAGATCGCCGACACGCTCGGCAAGGAGAAGGCGCAACTCTGGATCAACCACGACAAGATCCAGCGCGACAGCCAGAAGATGTCGCCCGAGTTTTACGACTAGCTTCCCGCGACGCCCCTGTTGCCACTACGGTGGCAGCAGGGGCGTGCTAGCGCCCTCAGCAAGCTCCGCAACGGGAGACGATTGTGGGTGAGTGGGCCGGGGTTGCGATCGCGCTGGCGTCGAGCAGCCTTGGCGGCACTGCCGCGGCGATCACCCGCTATCTGGTCGGCGGCGCCGATCCGATCCTGCTCGCGATCCTGCGCTGGGGGATCGGCTTTCTCTGCCTGCTGCCGTGCGCGCTTCTGCTCGGCGTGCGCTGGCCGCAGCGGTCCGACTGGCCGGCCGTGGCGCTGCTCGGCATCTGCTTTTTCGGCGTGTTCTTCATCCTCTACAACATCGCGGTGTCCTACACGACCGCCGCGCGCGCCAGTCTCGCGCTGGCCACGCTGCCGCTCCACACCATGGTGGTCGGCGCCATCCTCGGCGTCGAGCGGCTGACGGCGCGCAAGATCACCGGCGTCGGCATCGCGGTGCTCGGCGTGGCGGCGGCACTGGCCGCGGGCCTGGCGCAAAGCCCGCCCGAGGCCTGGCGCGGCGAGCTGATCATGACCGGTGCCGTGTTCTGCATGGCGTTCTACAACGTGCTGTCGCGCCCGCTGATGCAGCGCTCCAGCCCGCTCGGCTTTCTCACGGTCGGCATGGGAGCAGGCGCCGCCGTGCTGGTGCTTGCGGGTATCGTGAAGGGCAGCTTTGCAGCGCTGGGGCAGTTCACGACGGCGCAGTGGATTGCCGGCATCTATCTCGGCATCGGCGGCGGTGCGCTCGCCTTCATCCTCTGGGTCATGGCGCTGGCGCGCGCGACGCCGACCCGGGTCGCCAATACGATGACGGTCAATCCGATCGCCGCCACCTTGCTCGCCGCGCTGCTGATCGGCGAGCCGATCACGCCAAATCTACTGATCGGGCTGGTCGCCGTGTTCGCCGGCATCTGGATCGCGACCGGCGAAACGAAGCCGGCCTAGGTGCGCGGTGCCGTGACCGGCGGCGGGCTCGCTTCCGGCGCCTTCTTCGGTTTCAGCGAGCCGGCGTAGAAGGAGATCAGCCAGACCAGGATGACGGCGAGGAGATAGACACCCCAGGCCTGCGGCGGCGTAGTCGCCCAGCGCAGGAGGCCTTTGAATGTGCGGGGTGGGCGCGTGTCTTCGGTCATGCTGCGCTTGTGCGCGAAAGCTCCGGCCCGGTCAATCCGGCCGCGGTTGCGCGCGGATCATGAACAGCGCGGCCAGCGCCGAGAGGCTGAGCGCGGAGGAGACGATCAGCGCCTTGGCGCCCATGACGTCGATGAGCAGGCCAAAGGCCAGCGGCGCCACGGCCTGCGCCATCCGTGCCGGCGCGCCGATGATGCCGAGGCGATAGCCGAAATCCTTGGGGCCGAAGATCGACAGCGGCAGCGTGCCGCGCGCGATGGTCAGGATGCCGTTGCCGGAGCCGTGGAATAGCGCAAACGCACTGGCCGCGGCGCCGCCGAAGATCGCCACGACCACCGCGCCGATCGGGTGAGTGAGGCAGGCGAGCCGCGTCGACCACAGCGGATGAAAGCGGCTGAGGAAGCCTGCCTCCAGAACCCGTGCGGCCACTTGCGCGGGGCCGATCAGCGCACCGGCCGCGATCGCCTCGACCGGCGTCGCGCCGGTTGCCTCCAGGATGCGCGGGAAATGCGCGGCCATCGCGCCGGTGACGGTCCAGACCGCGGCAAAGATGAAGGCGAGCAGCACCATGGTGCGGTCGAGCGGCAGATGCGGCTTCGCCGCTGTCGCCGCTGCTTGCTTGGCGCCCTTGATCGTCGGCAGCAGGAAGAAATTGAGCGGCAGGCCGATCAGGATATTGGCAGCGGCCCAGGCGAAGCAGGTGTCGCGCCAGCCAAAATGCGACAGGCCCCAGGCGGTGAGCGGCCAGCCGACGGTCGATGCAAAGCCCGCCATCAGCGTGATGCCGGTGATCGGCCTGCGCGCCTCGGTGCCGTAGATGCGCCCGAGCGCGGCGAAGGCGGCGTCGTAGAGACCCATCGCCATGCCGATGCCGAGCACGAGCCAGGCCATTGCCATCACCGCCACCGATTGCGAGAGGCCGAGCAGAACGAGGCCGGCGGCGATCGTCAGGTTCGACACCGAGAGGACCTGCCGGCCGCCGACCAGATCGATCTGTCGCCCGATGCGCGGCCCGAGCAGCGCCGAAATCACCAGCGAGGCCGAGAACGCGCCAAACACCCAGTTGGAGGAGATACCGAGATCGCGCGCCATGGGATCGGCGAGCAGCGCCGGCAGATAGTAGCTCGAGGCCCAGGCCAGGGTCTGCGTGGTACCGAGCGCCAGGATGATCGGAAGCTGGCGCTGGCTCATATCCCCGTATTTCTGATCGGCGGTGTCATCATTCGCATTTGCCGCCCGAGGCGGGAGCGCGTCAACAGCGTCCGCGACATATGCGACCTGCCGCGGGCGGGAGCCTTGGCCGTGAGCGGAGCTTTGGCGACGCAAGCTCCGCGCGCCGCCTTTCGCTCGTCACGAATGCACGCCATAATGGCGCATGCAATTGACCTCTCGCCTTGCGCTGATGAACTGGTTGGCCGGCCAGGGGCTCACCGGCCTGCCCGAACCCGAACTGCTGCGCGGCTTCTGCGAGCGCTGCCGCGCCGAGGGGCTGGAACTCTCGCGTGGCCTTGTCGTCATCGATACGCTGCACCCGATCTACGAGGGTCGCGCCTTCCGCTGGAGCGATACACCGACCAACGAGAGCGACGTCGTCGAATACGGCTCGACGGCCGAGGGCGACGCGGCCAACAATTGGCGCCGGTCGGTTTTCTATCATTTGCTCGAGCACGGTCACGACGAGATGGTGATCGACCTCGCCGACGCGCCCTCGCTCGATTTTTCGCAAATCGGCGAGCTCGCCGAAACCGGTCATCGCCATTTCCTGGCCTTTGTGCACCGCTTCGGGGAGACCGGAGCGCTGGGGCAGATGGACTGCCTCTACTCCTCCTGGACAACGCGACGCGACAGCGGCTTCGCCGACGCCGAACTCGCCGCGCTGCGCGATCTCGTGCCGGTGCTGGGGCTCGCGATCAAGTCGGCGCAGCAGGTCGACATCGCGCGCACGCTCGGCCGCGTCTATCTCGGCCGCGATGCGTCAGAGCAGGTCTTGAGCGGACGTATCTCGCGCGGCGTCACCGAGCGCATCAACGCCGTGCTGTGGTATTCGGATCTGCGCGGCTCGACCGGAATCAGCGAGAGCATCGGCCCCGACGAGATCATCCCGTTCCTCAACGACTATGCGCAGGCCGTGATCGACGCGATCCACGACGCCGGCGGCGACGTGCTGAAGCTGATCGGCGACGGCGTGCTTGCGATGTTCACCGGTGAAGACATGGCGCATGCCCGGCGCGCGGCGCTGCGCGCCGAGCATCTGTTCCGCAAGAACGTCGCTGCGCTGAACCTGAGGCGGGGCGCGGAGGGCCGTCCCACCACGTCCGCCTATATCGGCCTGCATGTCGGCGAGGTCTTCTACGGCAATATCGGCAGCGAGGACCGGCTCGACTTCACCGTGGTCGGTCCGACCGTGAACGAGGTCAGCCGCATCGCCTCGATGAGCCGTTCGGTCGATCGCGAGCTGCTGGCGTCGGCAGAATTCTACAAGGGCCTCGACGCCGCCGGCCGCCGCTATCTCGTCTCCACAGGCCGCTACGCGCTGCGTGGCATCGGCCGTGCGCAGGATCTCTACACGCTTGATCCGGAGGTGGACGCGAGCGAGCCGGTGACAGGCAGCTACGAGCGGTATCTGGCGAATTAGGCTGGCTGCTTCAACATACTCCGTCATTGCGAGGAGCTCTTGCGACCAAGCAATCCAGACTGTCTCCGCGGACGGATTCTGGATTGCTTCGCTTCGCTCGCAATGACGGTGCAGCTAACACCGCGCCAGCCTCATCGCCCACCATGTCCGGCTGCCGGTCCAGCGCCACCGCGGGCGAGAGCCAAATGACCAGCGCCTGCACGCCGAACACGGCGGCGGCGAGATAGAGGCACGCTTCGGCGCTCCACAGGCCGCCGACGATCGCACCCAGCGCCGAGCCGACCGGACGGGCGCCATAGCTCATGATGTTGATGGCGGAGACGCGGCCGAGCAGGCGAGGCGGCGTCACCGACTGGCGCAGCGTCGTGGTCGAGATCACCCACAGGATCGGCCCGACGCCGAGCAGAAAGAAGCTCAAGGCCGCAAGCCAGGGCGAGGGGACCAGCACCGTCAGCGCCATCACCACCGCCGCGACGAAGCCGGTAACGGGGCCGAGGCCGACGACCGTGCCGAACGCGATGCGCTTCATCACCCGCGTCGCGAACAGCGCGCCGATCACCATGCCGACACCGTACATCGTCAGCACGGTGCCGACGCCGACCGCGTTTAGGCCGAGGTGACGTACGGCATAGGGCACGAACACCGCGATCTGCAGGAACCATCCGGTGTTGAAGATGAACTGGGTGATGAACACCGACCGCAGCAGCGGATGATGAAACACGAAGGCCGCGCCTTCGCGGATGTCCTGAAACGGATGCCGCCGTGGCGCCGGCGTGCGGGCGGGCTCGTAGATGCCGGAGAGCAGCACGACGGCGATCGCGGACAGCGCGGCCGCAAAGCCGAAGGCCGGGCTCGCGCCCCACCACCCGACCAGCGCGCCGCCGAGCGCAGGGCCGCTGGCGAAGGCGATGGTGCGTGCGAGCTCGATCCGCGCATTGGCCGCCGGTAGCAGGTCCGAACTCACCAGCGAGGGCACCAGCGCCGGCGCGGCCACGCTGTAGACGACGGTGCCGCACACGGCGGCAAAGCCGAGCAGCGCCAGCAGCGGCAGATTGAGCGCGCCGAGCGCGAGCAGCAGCACGATCGCTGCAAGGGCCGCGGCCCGCAGCGCCTCGGCGCCCGCCATCAGCGAACGGCGGGAGATGCGGTCGGCCAGCAGGCCGGCGGGGATGGCGAAGAGGACGAAGGGCAGGGTCAGCGCGGTCTGGAGCAGGCCGGTCTGGCCTTCTGCCACGCCGAGCGTCAGCACCGCGACGATGGGGGCCGCGGCCAGCGCGATCTGTTCGGCCGACTGCGCCGCCAAATTGGACCAGGCGAGGCGGTTGAATGTCTCGGGGAGGCGCGGGGGAATTGACATGGCTCGTTTCCTGCAAAGTCGGGTTGGCGCCAGTATCCGCCTCGGGAGGCTCCCAAACCCACCCGCTTCCCGACAGGGGCGACACATAGCGACCGCCGAGGGACCGACGCGGCTAGATGCAGTTGCAAATGAGTTGCAATAAGGCTCGACTTCGGTATTCTCGCCGCATGGATGCTCGCTCTCCCGATCTGACCCGAGATGCTGCCGGCTGGCGCAATGACGCGCCGATGACAAAGAGCCTGGCCGAGGTGAATGCCTCGGTCGCCCTCCCCATCGCGGGGGTGTGGTGGCGGCGCCTGCTCGCCTTCGTCGGCCCGGGCTATCTGGTCTCGGTCGGCTACATGGACCCCGGCAATTGGGCGACGGATCTCGCCGGCGGGTCCAAGTTCGGCTACACGCTGCTCTCCGTCATCCTGCTCTCGAATTTGATGGCGATCCTGCTGCAATCGCTGGCGGCACGGCTCGGCATCGTCACCGACCGCGACCTCGCGCAGGCCTGCCGCGGGACCTATTCGCCGGCCGTGAACTTTCTACTCTGGCTTGCCTGCGAGGCGGCGATCATCGCCTGCGATCTCGCCGAGGTCATCGGCACCGCGATCGCGCTCAAGCTGCTGTTCGGCATTCCCCTGATTGGCGGCGCGCTGATCGCCGCGCTGGATGCCTTTTTGCTGCTCATCCTGATGAATCGGGGCTTCCGTTTCCTCGAAGCCTTCGTCATCGCGCTGCTCGTCGTGATCGCAGTCTGCTTCACCGTCCAGCTTGCCGCGGCAGCCCCGCCGGTCGCCGAGATGCTGAGGGGATTTGTGCCGAAGACCGAGATCTTCACCAACCCCGAAATGCTCTACATCGCGATCGGCATCATCGGCGCCACCGTGATGCCGCATAATCTCTATCTGCACTCCTCGATCGTGCAGACGCGCGCCTATGAGCGCAACGACGAAGGCCGGCGCGAGGCGATCAAATGGGCGACGACGGATTCGACCATCGCCCTGATGCTGGCGCTGTTCATCAATGCCGCGATCCTCGTGGTGGCTGCTGCAACCTTCCACAAGAGCGGCCATTCCGACGTCGCCGAGATCGGCCAGGCCTTCGAGCTGCTGTCTCCGTTGCTCGGCCTCGGCATCGCCTCGACGCTGTTCGCAGTGGCGCTGCTCGCCTCGGGCCTGAATTCAACGGTGACGGCGACGCTCGCCGGCCAGATCGTGATGGAGGGCTTTCTCGACCTGCGCCTGCCGAGCTGGGCGCGGCGGTTGCTGACCCGCGGCATCGCGATCATTCCCGTGATCGTCGTCACCGCGATCTATGGCGAGCGCGGCACGGCTGATCTGCTGGTATTCAGCCAGGTCGTGTTGTCGATGCAATTGCCCTTCGCCGTCATCCCGCTGGTCCGCTTCGTCTCCGACCGCCGCAAGATGGGCAAGTTCGTCATACCGGTATGGGTCGCGGCGATCGCGTGGATCGTCGCCGGCATCATCGTGGTTTTGAACTTGAAGCTGCTCGCGGACACGCTGTTCGGGTGACCACACCACGGCTGTCGTCGTCCGGCTTGACCGGACGACCCAGTATTCCAGAGACAGTAGTGACTGAGCCGAGGCGCCGCGGCGTACTGGATGCCCCGCTTTCGCGGGGCATGACGGAGAGCTAATCCTGCGGCTCGGACGTCGCATCGCCTTGCGCGTCGATGCGCAGCCAACCTGACGGCGCGAGGCGCTGCTGCGGCAGGAAGCGGGCCTTGTAGTCCATCTTCTTGGAGCCCTCGATCCAGTAGCCGAGATAGACGTAAGGCAATCCCTGCCGCCGGGCGCGGGCAATGTGGTCGAGGATCATGAAGGTGCCCATCGAGCGGCTGACTTCGCCCGGCTCGAAGAACGAATAGACCATCGACAGGCCGTCGCTGAGCACGTCGGTCAGCGCCACCGCGATCAACTCCTCGCCGCGGCCGGTGATGCCGCTGTCGGGACCGCGCTTGCGGTACTCGATGATACGGGTCTCGACGTGGCTGTCCTCGACCATCATGGCGTAGTCGAGCACGGTCATGTCGGCCATGCCGCCATGGCGGTGACGGGAATCGAGATAGGCGCGGAACACCGAATATTGCTCGGAGGTCGGCACCGCGCTGCGCTGCTCGCCGATGATGTCGGCGTTGCGCGCGATGACTTTGCGGAAGTTGCGGGAGGGGCGGAACTCGTTGGCGATCACCCGGACCGAGACGCAGGCGCGACACTGGTCGCAGGCGGGACGGTAGGCGATCGACTGGCTGCGACGAAAGCCGCCATGGGTCAGGAGGTCGTTGAGGTCACCGGCGCGCTCACCTACGAGGTGCGTAAACACCTTGCGCTCGTGCCGGCCCGGCAGATAGGGGCAGGGGGAGGGCGCCGTGAGGTAAAATTGTGGGGTGTCGCGCGAGTGCTGGGTCAAGGGACGTCGTGGGCCTCCAAAATGTGCATCAGCATCGCGCTACGAAAGCCCCCGGTCAATCGGTCTACTCGGCAGGTCAGATCGGACAGCATAGCGGGTCCAGGTTGATAGGTTCTTGATCCAGGTTGGTTGATCAGTAGGTCCTTGATCGAAAGGTCGCTGATCAGTAGGTCCTGGCGCCCTGGGGCACCGGCGCACGAACGGAATTGTTGATCACGACCGTTCCCAACAAGAAATCCTGCAGCAAGCGCCTGCGGCCGTTGAAGAGGCCGACCAGGACGACGAAAGGCGACAGGAACGAGACGGTCACCCAGAACAGCACGGCGTGAGTGGCCCCGAGCACGAAATAGCCGGGCGCGCCGTACCAGGTGCGCAACTCAAGATCCATCACGCGCATGCCGATGGTCGCGGACGACGGACCGCCGATGCAGGCGCCGTAATAGACGATGGCCCAGATCACGGAGGCCGGCCAGGCCAGCCAGAACAGCGCCCAGCCGATGCCGAGCGTGACCACGCCGAACACCGCGATGAAGAGGTAGCCGAGGATCACCGGCACCGAGATCACAACCATGTCGATCAGGAAGGCGAAGACCCGCCGCGTCGCAACGCCGCGGAACAGTTCCGGGTGCAGATAGGGATCGTAGGCATGTGGCTGCGCCCCACCGTCATTGCGCCAGGCATTGCCCGAGTCCGAATACGACATGACCATTCTCCCGAGGGAAACTCCCGTGGCAGGACTCCCGTGGAAGGACATGGGAACAGGCCGTCCGCGTGCCAAGGGCGCCGAGATTAACAAGCCGAAATATTCCGGCGATTCGGGGGCGGCGGAGGCGGGAGGAAAGGACGCGGCGCCACACCCTCAGTGTCGTCCTGGCGAAAGCCAGGAGGTGGATTCACACTCGAAGTACAACAGTTGAGAGGAGAAGGCCTCGGCCGGGGTTCTGAAGTCAAGGCATTTGCGCGGGGTGTTGTTGTAGGCGGCAATGGACTGACGGAAGCGCTTGGTTGGGAGCTTTTCGAGGTCGGTCTTTCGGGGGATGAAGCGGCGCAAGCGGCCGATGGCGTTCTCGATGCCGCCCTTTTGCCACGGCGCGTGCGGGTCGCAGAAGAAGGTCTTCATCAAGAGGCTCTGCAAGGAAAGGTGGGCGGCGAACTCGGTGCCGTTGTCGAAGGTGACGGTACGGCGCAGTGCCTCCGGTACGGCTTTGAACAGGCGTACGAGATGGCTAGCGATACCGGCGGCGAACTTGCGTTCGATGGGAACGGCGAGCAGCAGGCGCGAGGTTCGCTGGTGGACGGCCAGGATGGCCTGCCGGTATTTGGAGAACATCATCAGATCGGCTTCCCAGTGGCCCGGGACTTTGCGATCGGCGACCTCGGCAGGCCGTTCTGCCAGCGAAACACGGCCTTCGATGAAGCTTGCGGGGCTCCCGCCTCGTTTGCCGCGGTGGCCTCGCTTGCTCTTGCCCCGAGGCAGATAGCGCCGCCAGGTGAAGTCCGTCGTGCGTGTGATCTGGGCGTAGATGAAGCGGTAGATGCTCTCGTAGGAGATCACCCTACGGCCACGTTCCCGGGCCAGCCTGCCTGCGACCTGTTCGGGTGACCAACCGCGGCTCAAGCCTGCCAAGACCTCGCGGCGCAAGCTGGCGTCCCGCTCGAGGCGAGAGCCCTTCCAGCGCCGCGCCCGGGTCTGCTGCTGAGCATAGCTTGGCTTGTAGCCGACTTGCCTGCCACGGTTCCGCCTCAGCTCCCGAGAGATCGTTGATGGCGGCCGATCCAAAGCTGCCGCGATTTGCCCGACCGAGCCGCCATTGGCCGAAAGGCGGGCAATCTCGCATCGATCGTCAAGGGAGAGCTGTTTGTAAGTCCGCCCCATGGCAACACCTCCAGATGGAAGTGTTGCACTTCGTTTGTGAACTCAGGGGACCCATTACCCCAGGGACAAGCTTGGCGAAAACTGGAAGTTAGTACGTTCGCCGGTATCGATACCGCGTGCTCTCGCTAGATCACCCGGTATGGGTCCTGGCTTTCGCCAGGACGACGATTAGAGACAGGGGCGCTCGGCCTTCGCCGGGACGACCTTGGGGCCTACCCCTGCGTCCGCAGCTTCTCCGCCGCCTTCGGTGCGAAATAACTCAGCACACCGTCGGCGCCGGCGCGCTTGAAGGCGAGCAGGCTCTCCATCATGGCGCGGTCGCCGTCGAGCCAGCCGTTGTTGGCGGCGGCCGCGATCATCGCGTATTCGCCGGACACCTGATAGGCGAAGGTCGGCATCGCGAACGTGTCCTTCACGCGACGGACGACGTCGAGATAGGGCATGCCGGGCTTGACCATCACCATGTCGGCGCCCTCGGCGATGTCGAGCTCGACCTCGCGGAGCGCCTCGTCGGTGTTGGCGCTGTCCATCTGGTAAGTGCGCTTGTCACCGGTGAGCGTCTTGGCCGAGCCGATGGCGTCGCGGAACGGGCCGTAAAAGGCGGAGGCGTATTTTGCGGCATAGGCCATGATCTGCACGTCGAGCAGGCCGGTGCGATCCAGGCCCTCGCGGATCGCGGCAACGCGGCCGTCCATCATGTCGGAGGGCGCGATGATGTCGCAGCCGGCTTCGGCCTGCACCAGGGCCTGACGCACGAGCACAGCGACCGTCTCGTCGTTCAGGATCTTGCCGTCGGAGATCAGGCCGTCATGGCCGTGGCTGGTGAAGGGATCGAGCGCGACGTCGCAGAGAATGCCGATCTCCGGGAATTCCTTCTTGATCGCGCGCACCGCCTGGCAGACCAGATTGTTCGGGTTGGTGGCTTCCGAGCCCTCCTCGTCGCGCAGGGACGGATCGGTGTAGGGAAACAACGCGAGGCACGGGATGGTGAGCTTCATCGCCCGCTCGGCGTCGCGCACGGCCTGGTCGACACTGAGACGCTCGACACCCGGCATCGAGGCGATCTGCTCGCGCTTGTTGTTGCCGTCGATCAGAAACAGCGGCCAGATCAGATCGTCCGTCGTGAGCACGTTCTCGCGCACCATGCGCCGGGCCCATTCGGCCTTGCGGTTGCGGCGCGGGCGGACGGTCAGATCGAGGGCAGGGAAGGCCCCAGTGCCATCCCGGCGCGAGACCTCGCGCAACTCGATCGGACGTCCGTATTTGATCGCCATTACTTTTCCTCCGGCTGGAATTATTCTTATACCAGCTCGCATGGTTCCCGTCACCGCGGGTTGACCTGTCGCAAAAGATGGCAGCCGATTGATTTTGCGGGGCAAAGCAGCCAGAAGGGGGCATGTCCGAGATCTCCACCCGCGATGCGGCCCGCGACAGCACCAGGGATGCCGTCCGAGACAATGCCAGAGACAGCGCCATGTCGGTGGCGGCGATCTCGTCGGAGCGGGCTGAATCCGACGACAATGTCTGGACGCGCCGGCTCGTGCTGTTCCTGCGGGTGATGGCGCTGCTCTCGATCCTCAAGGGCCTCTATCATTGGGCGCAGGTGACGGGCTTCGTGGGCGGCGAGGACGAGGCCTTCGAGAACCAGTCGATGGCCTGGCAGGCCTCGACCATTTACTTCGCCGTGATCGAACTCGTTGCCGCGGTCGGGCTGTGGCTGGCGACGCCTTGGGGCGCCGTGGTGTGGCTGACGACCGTGGTGTCGATGGCGGTGATCGAGCTGATGTTCCCGGGCATCTACGGCGGCAGCCTGGTCGTGGTCGGCGTCGAAGCCTTCATGCTGGCGGCCTATCTCGCGCTCGCCTGGATGGCCGCACGCGAACGACCGCCATAGCAAACTCTCTTGCCCCGACTCTGCGCTCGGCTTCGCTGTGCTGGTCCGGGACACGAGATTGTCGCGCTTGGTTGAAGGTTGGTTGCGTAAAATTCGACGTAAGTTTTCGCTAACCAGCGTGTTCCGCCACAGCTCTTACGCGGCCGTTTCGAAACGGGGCGGGGCTGTTCTGGAATGCGACAATCGGGGCGGACGGAGGGTGAACAGGACCTTGCGAGAGTCAACAGACTGTTGCGAAAAGTGCTTGTGGGACAGGCTTAATCCGCAATTCACTGTCTTAAATTCATGATCTCTTTATTCTCTTATTTAAGCCGATCTTCAAACGAGCCCCTTAAGTTGCACCTATCAGACGGGACACAAGTTTCGTCGAATGAGTGTCGATAAAAACGACAACAGGGGAAGTGTCATGATGAAAGCCGTCGCAACTGCGGCAGATACCGCAGAGCGCGTCTCCGGCCAGCAGGGTTCGGTGCAGACGCTCTATCTGGAAGCTTTGACTCTGGTGGAGCGGCTGCATCGCCGGCTGCTCGACGTCATCAAGGACGAGTTCGATCGCCGCGGCCGTGCGGACATCAACTCGGTGCAGGCGCTGCTGCTCTACAACATCGGCGACAAGGAGCTGACCGCGGGCGAACTGCGCACGCGCGGTTATTACCTCGGCTCCAACGTTTCCTACAATCTGAAGAAGCTCGTCGAGCTCGGCTTCCTCGACCATCAGCGCTCGCGCGTCGATCGCCGCTCGGTGCGCATCCGCCTGACGCCGCAGGGCCAGGAAATCCGCCGCATCGTCGACTCGCTCTACCAGAAGCACGTCAAGACGGTCGAACAGGTCGGCGGCATCTCGGGCGAGGAGTTCTCGACCCTGAACAAATCGCTGCACCGCCTCGAGCGGTTCTGGACCGACCAAATCCTGTATCGTCTCTGAGTTCTTTTCGACGGGACAAGGCCAAGCCGGCCCGCAACAAGACCGGCAAGCCTCCCGAACGTGCCTGAGCTTCCCCGAGCGCGCCGGCCCGGCTGTGTGTCCGGACCGGTGCGTTTTTCCATTTCGCGGTTGCGAAAAAATCCCCGACACCAGGGAACGAGTTCCCGGTTCGATGCTTATCTCCTCCGGATCGGAGGTTGACGATGCTGGTCGAGCGTGGCGTGGGGGTGATGAACGTGGAACTCGTGAGCGAGGCCTACGCCATCGCCGCGAACTATCTTCGCCGCTCCGGCGCGATCCGGGACACCCTCGTCACCGACGAGCGCCTGCTCGAGATCGTCATCAAGTTGCTCCAGCACGGCGAATTCAACAAGATCAGGCTGGCCAACAAGGCCATTGTCAGGTTCGAGGCGCAGTCCGAGGCCAAAGCGGTTGCCTGATCTCAACTCCCAAACGCGGCAAGAACCAGAGGGTGCCATGGAAGCTGCCATCGACCGGATCATGCATACCTACGATTTGCTCGCCAACCGCACGTCCGCGGCGAGCGCGGAGGCGCGGGAAAAGGTCACGAACTACATCACCACCTTGATGGAAGCCGGCGAGAAGGACACCCACAGGTTGACGGTTTGCGGCCTGACCTATCTGCGGCAGCTCGACGGTAGCGTGGATCCCGTGAAGGCGGGGTATACCGGGCTGTAGAGGCCGGCCGCTCGCACCCGCGCGGCCTTTCGAGTCCAAAGCGGACCTTTCCTGGACATGGACGCCGGATACCACCCCGTCGTCCCAATCCTCCAATCCCACCATATCTTGCATAAATCACAGGTCCGACCCGCAAACCCTTGGCCTGTTGCGGGCGATGTGGTAGATCGCGCTCGCCGCTTCCGATCGCCACACCAGACCCGCCCGTAGCCCGCCAAAAGGCTGCGGCGGTGGAGATATTCGCAAGATGACCTTCGCCAAAACCGCCTCCGCGCCCGATTCGTTTTTCACCGCCTCGCTCGAGCAGGCTGACCCGGAAATCGCAGCCGCCATCAAGGGCGAGCTCGGCCGCCAGCGCCACGAGGTCGAGCTAATCGCCTCCGAGAACATCGTCAGCCGTGCCGTGCTGGAAGCGCAGGGTTCGGTGATGACCAACAAATACGCGGAAGGCTATCCGGGCGCGCGCTACTACGGCGGTTGTGAGTGGGTCGACGTCGCCGAGAACCTCGCGATCGATCGTGCCAAGAAGCTGTTCGGCGCCAACTTCGCCAACGTGCAGCCGAACTCCGGCAGCCAGATGAACCAGGCGGTGTTTCTGGCGCTGCTTCAGCCCGGCGACACCTTCATGGGCCTCGATCTCGCGGCCGGCGGCCATCTCACCCACGGCTCCCCGGTCAACATGAGCGGCAAGTGGTTCAAGGCCGCGCACTACACCGTGCGCCGCGAGGACCAGATCATCGACATGGACGCGGTCGCCAAGCAGGCCGAGGAGGTCAAGCCGAAGCTGATCGTGGCCGGCGGCTCGGCTTATTCGCGCGCCTGGGACTTCAAGCGCTTCCGCGAGATCGCGGACAGCGTCGGCGCGTATCTCCTGGTCGACATGGCGCACTTCGCCGGTCTCGTCGCCGGCGGCGTGCATGCCTCGCCCGTGCCTCACGCGCACATCACCACCACCACGACCCACAAGTCGCTGCGCGGTCCGCGTGGCGGCCTGATGCTGTGGAATGATGAGGCGCTGACCAAGAAATTCAACTCGGCGATCTTCCCGGGCCTGCAGGGCGGCCCACTGATGCATGTCATCGCGGCCAAGGCGGTCGCCTTCGCCGAGGCGCTGCGGCCGGACTTCAAGGTCTATGCCAAGAACGTCGTCGAGAACGCCAAGGCTCTGGCGGAGGCGATGAAGGGCCACGGGTTCGACATTGTCTCGGGCGGCACCGATAATCATCTGATGCTGGTTGACCTCCGGCCGAAGGGCCTGAAGGGCAACGCCTCGGAGAAGGCGCTGGTTCGCGCCGCCATCACTTGCAACAAGAACGGCATTCCGTTCGATCCCGAGTCACCGTTCGTCACCTCCGGTATTCGTCTGGGCACGCCGGCTGCGACCACCCGCGGCTTTGGTGTCGCTGAATTCCAGCAGGTCGGCGGCATGATCGCCGAAGTCCTCAACGCGATCGCGCAGTCCGACGACGGCAAGGCGCCGCTGGTGGAAGCCGCGATCAAGGAACGGGTCAAGGTGCTCACCGACCGTTTCCCGATCTATCAGTAAGGCTCAAGAAAACCGGTCAAGGTCAACGGATGCGCTGCCCGAACTGCAACAGTCTCGATACGCAGGTGAAGGACTCGCGTCCGACCGAGGACTCTTCCGTGATACGCAGGCGGCGCGTGTGCGTCGCCTGCAATTTCCGCTTCACCACCTTCGAGCGCGTGCAGCTGCGCGAGCTCACGGTGATCAAGCGCAACGGCCGCCGCGTGCCGTTCGACCGCGACAAGCTGATGCGCTCGGTGTCGATCAGCTTGCGCAAGCGGCAGGTCGAGCCGGAACGGGTGGAGAAGATGGTCTCCACCATCGTGCGCGAGCTCGAGACCGGGGGCGAGGCTGAAATCTCCTCGGAGGTGATCGGCGAGACCGTGATGGAGCATCTGCGCACGCTCGACGACGTCGCCTATGTCCGCTTCGCCTCGGTCTACCGCAATTTCCGCGAGGCCAAGGATTTCGCCGACGTGCTCGGCGAGCTCTCCGGCGAGGAGGAAGCGCGGCTCGCCGCGATTCGCAAATGATCTTCCGCATCCTGGAGGATCAATTCGCGCAGAAGGCGCGCGAGTCCAGAGATGCCGACCGGCGCTTCATGGAGCTTGCGCTGGCGCTCGGCCGGCGCGGGCAGGGAAGTACCTGGCCCAATCCCGCCGTCGGCGCCGTCATCGTCAAGGACGGCGTGATCGTCGGCCGCGGTTGGACCCAACCTGGCGGACGGCCGCATGGCGAGCCTGAAGCGCTGCGGCGCGCAGGCGAGGCCGCGCGAGGCGCCACGCTCTACGTCACGCTGGAGCCGTGCTCGCATTTCGGCAAGTCGCCACCGTGCGCGGACGCCGTGATCGCCGCCGGCATCAAACGCGTGGTGGCCGCGATCGAGGATCCCAATCCGGAAGTCGCCGGTCAGGGCCACGCACGCCTGCGCGCCGCCGGCATCATGGTGGATGTGGGTCTGTGCGCGCGCGAAGCCGCCTTCGATCACGCCGGGCATTTCCGTCGCATCAGGGATCGCCGCCCGCATGTGATCCTGAAGCTCGCGGTCTCGCCCGACGGCAAGATCGGCGCGGCCGGCGGCAAGCCGGTCGCGATCACCGGCGAGGCGGCGCGCAACCGGGTGCATCTCCTCCGCGCGCAAAGCGACGCCATCCTAGTCGGCATCGGCACCGTGCTGGCGGACGATCCGCAGCTCGACTGCCGCCTGCCGGGCATGGCGGTGCGCTCGCCGGTGCGGGTGGTGCTCGACCAGAATCTGCGTATTCCCGGCGCAAGCAGGCTCGTGGGCTCCGCGCGCGAGATTCCGCTGTGGGTGGTGGGTTCTGAACTCGCGGAGGCCGCGGCCGCCACGCGGCTCGGTGCGGCCGGTGCGCAGGTGATCCGCGTGCCGCCCGGCAATGCCTCGGGACTCGATCTTGCGGCCGTGCTGCATGCATTGGCCGGCAAGGGCATCACGCGGCTGATGGTCGAGGGCGGCAGCCGCGTCGCGGCGTCCTTCATCGCCGCGGACCTCGTTGACGAGATCTGGCTGTTCCACGGCGCGGAAGCGGTGGGCGCCGACGGGGTGGATGCGCTCGCTGCATTGCCCCTGTCGAAAATCACGCAGTCGCAGGCCTACAAGGTTCATGCTAGCGAGACCTTCGATCAGGATACTCTCACCATCTACGAGCGCGCGTGATGTTCACCGGCATTGTCACCGATATCGGCGAGATCGTCGGCTTCACGCCGACGGCGCAGGGCCAGTTGCACCGGCTGCGCATCGCCTGCCGCTACGAGCAGACCACCATTGCGGACGGCGCCTCGATCGCCTGCAACGGCGTCTGCCTGACGGTGGTTGCTTCCGGCGTCGAAGGCGGCAAGGACTCTGCTCAAAGGACCTGGTTCGACGTCGATGCCGCGGCCGAGACGTTGGCGCTGACGACCGCAAAGCATTGGAGGGTCGGCACCAGGCTCAATCTCGAGCGTGCGCTCAAGATCGGCGACGAGCTTGGCGGGCATATCGTCGCCGGCCATGCCGATGGCATCGCGACCCTCGTCAGCCGCGAGGACCTGCCCGACATGGCGCGGTTCGAGCTCTCCACGACGCGGGAGCTGGCGCGGTTCATCGCGACCAAGGGCTCGATCACGCTCGACGGCGTCTCGCTGACGGTTAATACGGTGAAGGACGTGACCTTTTCGGTGCTGATCATCCCGCACACCCTGACGGTCACGACGATCGGCGGCTGGAAGGCGGGAGATGAGGTCAATATCGAGGTCGATCTGATGGCCCGCTACGCGGCGCGGCTGACGGAAATGAAGTGACGGCGTCTTTAAACTTGGCTTACCCGCTGGTGGCGACTACATAGCGCCAACCCCTGTGGAACGGATTTGACGATGGCAGACGCGCGGCGCGCACCCCTGAAGGACCAGACCGACGTTTCCGGCGCACGCGCGCTGATCGTCGAGGCGCGGTTCTATGACGATCTCCAGGACGCGATGCTCGAAGGCGCGGTGGCCGAGCTGAAGGCGGCCGGTCTGACCCACGACGTCATCACGGTTCCCGGTGCACTGGAGATTCCTGCGGCGATCGCCATCGCGGTTGACGCCGCGGCGACCAATGGCAAGCCCTATGATGCCGCGATCGCGCTCGGCTGCGTGATCCGTGGCGACACCATCCATTTCGAGATCGTCTCGCAGGAATCCTCGCGCGCGCTGATGGACCTGGCGGTGGCGCGAAAGCTGCCGCTCGGCAACGGCATCCTCACCGTCAACACCGAGGCGCAGGCCTGGGCGCGGGCGCGCGCCAGCGAGCTGAACAAGGGCGGCGATGCCGCGCGGGCCGCGATTGCGATGCTGCGCATAAAGCGCCGGCTGGCGCGGGCTTGATCATGGCCGATAACAACAAGAAGCCGCCGGCCGGCACGGAGAAGAAGGCGAACCGGCGCGGTGCGGCGCGGCTCGCAGCCGTACAGGCGCTGTACCAGATGGATATCGGCGGTGCCGGCATCAACGACATTTTTGCGGAGTTCGAGAGCCACTGGCTCGGCAACGAGGTCGAGGGCGACACATATCTCCCGGCTGAAGCGGCGTTCTTCCGCGACGTCGTCTCCGGCGTCGTGCGCGACCAGAAGAAACTCGATCCGCTGATCGACGAGGCGCTGTCGAAGGGCTGGCCATTGAAGCGCATCGAAGCGATCCTGCGCGCGGTGCTGCGGGCAGGGGCCTACGAATTGGAACACCGCAAGGACGTGCCGGGCCGCGTCGTCGTGTCCGAATATGTCGACGTCGCCAATGCCTTCGTCGACCGCGAGGAGACCGGCATGGTCAACGCGGTGCTCGACCAGATCGGCCGCCAGTTTCGCGGTGACGAGTTCGGGCGGGGGTGAATTGAGGCGCAGGGCGGTGAATTGATGCGATGTGGCTGCCCCATATTCCGCCGTCATCACCCGCGAAGGCGGGTGATCCAGTACGCCGCGGCCTATCGATGTCACACGATCGTCTCTGGAATACTGGATCGCCCGGTCAAGCCCGGCGATGACAGCGAAGTGTGTGGCTGACGCTGATGACAAACCCGCACAATCCCTCCGCCGAAGACTCCCTCATCGCGCGCTACTTCAAGCCGCTGGCGACTGATCCCGGCGCCTTGGGGCTGGTGGACGATGCCGCCATCCTGCAGGCGCTCGGCAGCGACATCGTCGTCACCACCGACGCGGTGGTCGAGGGCGTGCATTATCTTGCCACCGATCCGCCCGATACCATCGCGCGCAAGGCGCTGCGGGTGAACCTGTCCGATCTCGCCGCCAAGGGGGCCGTGCCGGCCGGCTTCGTGCTGACATTGGCGCTGCGCAGCAAGGAAGACGCTTGGCTCAGGCCGTTCGCGGACGCGCTCGGCGAGGATGCGAAAACCTTCGTCTGTCCGCTGCTCGGCGGCGACACGGTGTCGACGCCGGGGCCGCAAATGATCTCGATTACCGCCTTTGGCCGCGTGCCGCAGGGGCGGATGGTCGGCCGCACCGGCGCCCAACCGGGCGACCGTATCCTGGTGACGGGGACGATCGGCGACGCCGCGCTTGGCCTTGACGTGCTCAAGGGCGGCGCGGTCGCGAATGCGCTGGCCTCCGATCCGCACGCGCGCGAGACGCTGATCTCGCGCTATCGCGTGCCGCAGCCGCGCAATGCTCTCGCGCAGTCCGTGCGTGACCATGCGACGGCTGCGATGGATGTCTCCGACGGCCTTGCTGGAGATATGACCAAGCTCTGTGCGGCATCAGGCGTCTCGGCCACGATCGACGTGACGAGCGTGCCGCTCTCGGCCGCTGCCGCCGGCCTGATCGCAGGCAAGGTCGTTTCCGTCGAGACGCTGCTGGCCGGAGGGGACGATTACGAGGTGCTGTGCACCGCTCCGCCAGCGCAAGCCAACGCGCTGATTGCCTTGGGGCGTGCGGCAGGCCTTGCCGTCACGGCCATCGGCACGATCGTCGCGGGCCATGAGCGGCCGCGCTTCCTGGACGGGCAGGGCCAGGAGCTGGTCTTGAAGCGGCTCTCCTACAGCCACTTCTAGGAATTGCTCCAAACCGGCGTCCCGGCTGCCAAGACAGGCTAAATACCTGCCGAGATCGGCTTTTCGGCCTTATCTGGCGTTGCACCCTCAATTTGATTTTGGCAAGGTCGTGACCGACTAAGGCCGCGCCTTCGGGCAAGGAGCGGCCTTCTTCAAAATCAAGGCGCCGCACCGCACGACGGAAAACAAAAGGCGCCGGGGGTACGTTCATCAAGGATCTGAGGCAAAAAATCACATGACAGCATTATGGTTGATTGTGCTCTGCGGAGTGCTTTCCGTCGTCTACGCGATCTGGGCGACGTCTTCGGTGTTGAGCGCGGATGCGGGGTCTCCGCGCATGCAGGAAATCGCGGCAGCGGTGCGCGAAGGCGCCCAGGCCTACCTGCGGCGTCAATACACCACGATCGGGATGGTCGGCATCGTCATCTTCGTGCTGCTTGCCTATTTCCTGGGACTCTACGTCGCGATCGGTTTTGCCATCGGCGCGATCCTGTCGGGGGCGGCCGGCTTCATCGGCATGAACGTCTCGGTCCGCGCCAATGTGCGCACCGCCCAGGCGGCGACCACGTCGCTCGCGGGTGGTCTCGAGCTCGCCTTCAAGGCGGGCGCCATCACCGGCATGCTGGTGGCGGGTCTCGCGCTGCTTGGCGTGACCCTCTATTTCGGCTTCCTGGTCCATTCGCTGAAGCTTGCGCCTGACAGCCGCGTCGTCATCGACGCCATGGTGGCGCTCGGCTTCGGCGCCTCGCTGATCTCGATCTTCGCTCGTCTCGGCGGCGGCATCTTCACCAAGGGTGCGGACGTCGGCGGCGACCTCGTCGGCAAGGTCGAGGCCGGCATCCCCGAGGACGATCCGCGCAACCCGGCCACCATCGCCGACAACGTGGGCGACAATGTCGGCGACTGCGCCGGCATGGCCGCCGACCTGTTCGAAACCTATGCGGTGACCGCGGTCGCCACCATGGTCCTGGCGGCGATCTTCTTCGCCAAGACGCCGATCCTCGCCGACATGATGACGTTGCCGCTCGCCATCGGCGGCATCTGCATCATCACCTCGATTATCGGCACCTTCTTCGTGAAGCTCGGGCCGAGCCAGTCGATCATGGGCGCGCTTTACAAGGGTCTGATCGCAACCGGCGTCCTCTCGCTGGTCGGCATCGCCGGTGTGATCCATTACCTGATCGGCTTCGGCAAGCTCGCCGGCGTCGACTATACCGGCATGGCGCTGTTCGAGTGCGGCGTGGTCGGCCTTGCCGTCACCGCGCTGATCATCTGGATCACCGAATACTACACCGGCACCGACTATCGTCCGGTGAAGTCGATCGCCCAGGCCTCGGTGACCGGCCACGGCACCAACGTGATCCAGGGCCTCGCCATCTCGATGGAAGCGACCGCGCTGCCCGCGATCGTCATCATCGCCGGCATCCTGGTCACCCACAGCCTCGCCGGCCTGTTCGGCATCGCGATCGCGACCGCCACGATGCTGGCGCTCGCCGGCATGGTCGTCGCGCTCGACGCGTTCGGTCCGGTGACCGACAACGCCGGCGGTATTGCCGAGATGGCGGGCCTGCCGAAGGAGGTTCGCAAGTCGACCGACGCGCTCGATGCAGTCGGCAACACCACCAAGGCGGTGACCAAGGGCTACGCGATCGGCTCCGCCGGTCTCGGCGCCCTGGTGCTGTTCGCGGCCTACAACGAGGATCTCAAGTTCTTCATTGCGGACTCCGCGCACCACGCCTACTTCGCCGGCGTCAAACCGGACTTCTCGCTCAACAATCCCTACGTCGTGGTAGGCCTGTTGTTCGGCGGTCTCTTGCCGTATCTGTTCGGCGCGATGGGCATGACCGCCGTGGGCCGCGCGGCGAGCGCGATCGTCGAGGAGGTCCGCCGACAATTCCGCGAGAAGCCGGGCATTATGCAAGGCACCGACAAGCCGGATTACGGCAAGGCGGTCGACCTTCTGACCAAAGCGGCGATCAAGGAAATGATCATCCCCTCGCTGCTTCCGGTGCTGTCACCGATCTTCGTCTACTTCGTGATCTATGCGATCGCGGGGGGCGGGGCGGCCGGCAAGTCGGCGGCGTTCTCGGCGGTGGGCGCGATGCTGCTCGGCGTGATCGTGACGGGCCTGTTCGTCGCGATCTCGATGACCTCGGGCGGGGGCGCCTGGGACAACGCCAAGAAGTACATCGAAGACGGTCATTTCGGCGGCAAGGGCAGTGACGCCCACAAGGCGGCCGTGACCGGCGACACCGTCGGCGATCCCTACAAGGACACGGCCGGCCCGGCGGTGAACCCGATGATCAAGATCACCAACATCGTGGCGTTGCTGCTGCTGGCAGTCCTCGCGCACTGAGGTAGACGTTGCTGAACGAAGACCCCGCGGCGCAGGCCTGCGGGGTCTTTCTTTGCGTGTGTGCTGCCGGAGGCCGGCGCATCATCTGAACATGAAACCCGCCCGGCGGGACGCGGAACGCAACAATCCGGTCATCAGAGCGATCCATCGATGCCGAGGGCGTAAGCCGCCCGAAAATGTGCACCCTACGCGTGCGCACATTTAGGGTTGCTTAACCGGCCGAGTTCTAGAAATACGAGAGACTGTCAGCGGCATCTTAGGGAGCTCCGCAGCACGCGTGTGGTGCTCCGCGCGCGGCGCGCTCTCGACATGCTCAGGGGTTCGCTGCCCGCCGTCCGCGAGAGGGAGGTTCCGTTGCCTGCACGGCCTGTGAACGAGATTGAGCGGGCATTGATGGCGCATCCGGGCGTGGCGGATGCTTTCCTCAGCGCCGAGCCTGGCCACGGCGGTCAGTCCGAGGTCGCTTTCGTCGCAATTGACCCCGATCATCTGAGCGCCGGCAAGGCGAAGCATCTCCAGGCCGAGTCGGATCGCAGAGTTGCGCAATGGCGTCGCGCTTTCGATCAAGCATATCGCCATGACGCCGACGGTGTTGTGCCGTCATTCGTCGGTTGGACCAGCAACTTCACCAACAGGCCCATTCCCGAACCCGATATGGTCGATTGGCTCGATCATACGATCCTGCAAATTCGTGCTCTTGGCGCAAGGCGGTTGTTGGAGATCGGGTGCGGCGTCGGCTTGCTCGTCGAAAAGCTCGCGCCCGGCTGTGACGTATATTGCGGGACCGACCTCTCGCCGGTGGCCGTTCAGCGGCTGCGTGCGTTCGCGCAGTCGAAGCCCGAGCTTCGGCATGTCGAGTTTCTAGAGCGGGAAGCCGCCGATTTGAGCGGCTTGCCGCTGAATTCGTTCGATGCAGTGGTGCTAAATTCGGTCGTGCAATACTTTCCCGGCATCGAATACCTGCACGTAGTCTTGGAGCAAGCCGCAGGCCTAGTGGCTCCTGGGGGGCACATCTTCGTCGGCGACGTTCGTAACCTCGAGCTCCTGCCGGTCTTCCATCGCGAAGCTCAATCCGCGAAAGTTTCGGGAGCCACGGATGCCGCGCTCGCGCGAAAGATCTTCCTGTCGATCGCCCAGGAGCGCGAGTTGGTGATCGCCCCCCGCTACTTTCAGGGCATTTCCGGATCCATCCGGCGGATATCGGGTGCGGAAATCCTGCTCAAGCGCGGATCAAGCTACGAACTGACCCGCTATCGCTATGACGTGGTGCTGCGTGTCGATGGCGAAGCTGCTTCAGCTGGCAGCGAGAACAGCAGCCTCGTGCCGGACATGAAGCAAGGGGCAAGTGAGGGCAGGCCGCTGGCGACCGATCCGATGGCCGCCGCGTTCCTTCAGCATCTCGGCATGGAGCTCGGGGACGTGTTGCAGGCCCAGTTTCCGGACGCGAAATTGCCCGCGGCCGTGATCGCGCTCAACCAGCGAGATTTTGCCGAGATCGTGCAGGCCTCGTCGAACGCGCCGGGCAATCCCGGCGACAATGAATTGATCGAGGCGTCGGTATGACCGCCCATAATCTGGCGCTGCGTTTCGAAGAGACCGTTGCGTCCTCGCCGGACGCCGTCGCCCTGTTGTGCGAAGGCGACAGCTTTGCCTTTTCGGAGCTCAACCGGTTGGCAAACCGGTTGGCGCGTTGGTTGACATCGCGGGGCGTCAACAAGGGCGCCGTGGTGTGCCTTGAATTGCCGAAAATCGCCGAGGCCTATGCGCTCGCGATCGCCTGCATCAAGATCGGAGCACCCTATGTCTTCCTCGATCCTGCGGCCCCCGAGGAACGTGCCCGGCTGATGCTGGAGCGATGCCGGCCCGCGCTGATCGTCAGCGTGCGCGAGGGAGCTGGGCCGCGGACATTGATCGGCGATGCAATTGCCCGGGCTGCCTTGCATCATGCCCTGTCGCAGCTTGAAGACGACAATCTGCCGCTGACATCCCTGATCACCGGGGCCGATCCGGCCTATGTCATGTTCACCTCGGGATCGACGGGCGAACCGAAGGGCGTGGTCATCCCCCATCAAGGGGTGCTTCACCTGATCGCCTGGGCGAAGAGCGATCTTGGAATTGGACCCGGTGACCGGCTGACGAATGTCAACCCGATCTATTTCGACAATTCGGTCTTCGACATCTATGCCGGCTTCCTGAACGGAGCGGCGGTCGTCGCGCTGGACGCGCAGAAGGGGCGGCCCCCTGCAGAGCTGGTGTCAGAGATCACCAAGCATCAGTGCACGTTCTTCTTCGCCGTGCCGACCCTCTTCATGTTCCTGGACTCCATGCACCTTCTGAGCCCGAATTGGCTGCCGAGCGTCAGCCGGTTCATGTTCGGCGGTGAAGGGTTTCCGCTGGCCCGGCTTCGTCGGTTCCACGACGCGTTTGCCGGCAAGGCGAAGCTGATCAATTGCTACGGCCCGACCGAGACGAGCTGCATTTGCAGCGGTTTCGAGATCGTCGAATCCGTTTTTGAGACCAAGGACGGGTTGGCGCCACTGGGGCGGCTCAATCCCAATTTCAGCTACCGGATCCTGGACGAAGAGATGAAGCCGGCGCTTGCGGGCACTGCCGGCGAGTTGTGGCTGGGAGGCCCTGGGGTAGGGCTCGGCTACATCAACAACCCGCAAGAGACCGCCCGCCGTTTCTGTCAGGACCCTCTGATCGACGGCTATCGGTCGATCCTCTATCGGAGCGGCGACCTCGTGGAGGCCGACCTTGAAACCGGCGTCCTGCGTTTCCGCGGTCGCGCGGATAATCAGGTCAAGCTTCGGGGGTATCGGGTCGAGCTGGAGGAGATCGACCACGCGCTGATGGCGTGCAGGGGAATAACCCGTGCGCTCGCCGTGGTGCAGCACGACGCCAGTGGCGCCAGTCGGCTGCTGGCCGCGTATTCGGGTGCAAGAATGGCGGAAAGCGATCTGCGCCAGCACTGCACTGCGCACCTTCCCGCCTACATGGTGCCGGGCCGGTTCATCTGGATGGAAGACATTCCCGTCAATGCCAATGGCAAGGCGGACCGGCGCTCGGTAGCGTCACTGCTCGGCGAAGCTGTTGCAAGGGCCTCGTAGATGCAACAGCTCGTAGTGATCGCGCGCGTTGTCCGATGAGTGTTGAAAGCCAGCCCTACGGCTACGCGCCATCGGGTCCTCTTGCGAAGCCGTCGTGGCGGTTGATCCCCAAGATCGATCGGGACCCGAGGCTCGTGGCGGGGGTCCAGGACATCGGTGGCCGCGTGCTGCTCTGCTGCGCGGTCGGACTGCTCGCGGTTTTGTTTCGGCAGATAGGTATCGATTTTTCAGCGGCGGGACTCGCGCTGGTGTGCGCCTATGCCGGCCGGTACCGGCGCGTCCTGATCTTGCTCGCAACCTTGTTGCTGCTCTATCGCAGCGGCTTCCTGATCGACCGTGGTTTTCTCGAACGGCTGACGATCGACGAAGGCGTCGGCGACCGGATCTATCAGCCGCTGCTGGAAGCGGTCATGCTGGTCGTCGTGTTTGCGCTGTTCGCGGGCCTGCTGATCATGCAGGGGCCAGGGACGGTGGTCTTCCGCCGCCCGACGCTCAGCCTGTTGCTGGCGTTCCTGGCACTCGTCGCGCTGACGCAGGCCACGATGATGGCCGGCCTGCCGCGTGTTCTGCTGTGGTCGTTTCTGATGACGTTCCAGCCCTATTTGTGGTTTCTTGCCTATGGTTTGGCCGATGCGGGCAGGAAGCGATCTCCGGTGTGGCGGCACCTGAGCGTTTTCCACCCCTTCTGGGGATCGTCGCTGACGCCGTTCGGGAAGGGGCTGTCTTATCTCGACCGCTTCGAGGCCAAGACACCCGAGGAGCTTGCAGTGACGCAGCTCAAGGGCGTCAAGCTTGCGGTCTGGATCCTTGTGCTCGCCATCGTCAGAGTCTGTCTCGTCGAGATCGTCCACGGACGTTTGCAGCTTCCAATGTTCGACGACAACCTGCTGCAATATCTCGCGCGCCATCCCTGGCCGCGTTTCGTCGGATGGGCGAGCCTCGTCAGCTTCTTCGTCGAGGACTTGCTGAGCATGACCGTGTTCGGCGGCGTCATCATCGCCACGGCGCGACTTGCCGGCTTTCGCCTGCTGCGCAACACCTACCGGCCTCTGGAGTCAACGACGCTCGCGGAATTCTGGAATCGCTACTATTTCTATTACAAAGAACTGCTCGTCGACCATTTCTTCTACCCCACCTTTGTTCGCTGCCTCCGCGGCCATCGCCGGCTTCGCATGTTCTTCGCCACCTTTGCCGCGGCCTGTGTCGGCAACCTGCTGTTTCACTTCATCCGCGATATTCATTTCGTCGGCGAAATGGGCCTTTGGCGGGCGGTGGTCGGTCAGCAATCGCACGCGTTCTACACGTTTGTCTTGGCCATCAGTGTCGGGCTCTCGCAGATGCGCCGCGTCCCGCAACTGGCGCCGCGAGGATGGCTGCGTGGCCGCTTGCTGCCTTGCCTGTGGGTGTCGAGCTTCTTTTGTCTCATTCACGTCTTCGATGCGCCGCTCGACCGCGAGCATTCGCTCGGGCAACGCGCCGAATTCCTGTTCTATCTCCTGGGAGTCTCGACATGACCACGAAAGCCGGCCCTGAAGTCAGATCGCAGATGCGACGCTACATCGTGCAGCGGCTGCTGATGAAGGGCGACAGCGCGCCGCTTGGTGACGATGATCTGCTGTTCACCAGCGGCCGCCTCGATTCGCTCGACGCGGTCGAGCTGATCATGAGCATTGAGACCGACCACGGGATCAACTTCTCCGACATCGGCTTCGATTTGACGCGCCTGGACTCGATTTCGGCGATTGCCGCTTTGGTGGGACAGCCGTCGGCCGAGCTTGCATAGCAACCGAGGGTCGCCACGCACTCAACGCGAAAGCGCGGCCCGGCGCTGCATGTTGGTCCGCGGATGCGAAGGCTACTGCACGTCCATCTGCAGCCCTTCCTTCTGGATGATGCCGGCGAACTTCTTCGTCTCGGCGTCCACGAAGGCGGCAAACTGGTCGGGCGTGCCGTAGTCGGCGCGGGCGCCCATGGCCAGGATGTTCTTCTTGATGTCGTCGCGCTCGAGCATCGCCTTCACTTGAAGGTTGAGCGCTTCGAGAACGGCAGGCTGCACACCCTTCGGCAGGAACACGGAGAACCACGACGAGACGTCGAAAGCCGCAAGCTCCGGCGCGCTCTCGCGCATGGTCGGCAGGTTCGGCGCGAGGTCGCTGCGCTCGGTCGTGGTGACGCAGAGGCCGGTGAGGGTGCCGTTCTGTACCTGCGGCAGGCTCGGATAGAGGTTGTCGAACAGGATCTGGATGTCGCCGGCGAGCGCCGCCTGGAGCGCGGGACCGGCGCCGCGGAACGGGATGTGTGTCATCTTCAGCCCGGTGAGCTGCAGGAACCAGGCGCCGGTGAGGTGAGGGCTCTGGCCGACGCCGGAGGAGGCGTAGCTGAGCTTGTCCGGATTGGCCTTGAGATAGGCGACCAGCTCGGCGATCGACTTGATGCCGGTCTTGGGATGCGCCGAGACGATGTTCGGGATCCGGATCATGTTGGAGACCGGCTGGAGCTGGTCCGGCTTGTAGGTGAGGTTCTTGAAAATGCTGTAGGCGATCGCGTTCGGGCCGGGATTGCCGATCAGGATGGTGTGGCCGTCCGGCTTGGCGCGGACCACCTCGGCCGTGCCGATCGTACCGCCGCCGCCGGACCGGTTTTCCACCACGGCCGATTGGCCCCAGGCGGCCTGCAGATGCGCCGCCAGAAGCCGACCCATCACGTCGGTCGAACCGCCGGCGGCAGCCGGCACGACGAGGCGGACGTTTTCGGTCGGCTTCCAGTCCGCCAAGCTCGATCGCGGCAGGATCGCTGCGGCCGAGATAGCGGCAGCGCCAGTGAGCACGCGACGGCGGGACAGCAATTGATTGGGCACGAATCCACTCCCTGCATCTTATTTTGCAGGAGCGTATGGAAGCGTATGCGCAACGGCAAGCCGCACGAAGCCGCAGGCTGAAGGCTCAGTTAAAGCTGAGCAGCTTGAAGATCGGCGTGAGGTAGCTCATCTCCTGGCCCGAGGTCGGCGTCGTCCGGCTGATGAAATCGAAGATCTTGCCGTCCTGGAGACCGTAATTCGCAAGCCGGCGCACACGCCGGTTCTTGTCGAAATAGACCGCGATGACGCGCTGATCGACCACCCTCTGGTTCATGAAGGCGACAATGCGCTCGGAGCGCTGGGAGATGTAATAGAACACCTCGCCGTCGAGGGTTGCGACGGTGGAGGGGGTGCCCATCACGATCAGCACCTGGTCCTGGCTCGCACCGATCGGGATCTGCTCCAGTGCGCCGGGCGGCAGGATGTAACCCTTCTGGAACTGCTCGCCGGTGCAGCCCGCAAGCGCGGCGCCAACCAGGGCCGCGGCCGCGAACAGGCGCAAGCCGCGCCAACGTGCATGAAGGCCGCGCGGCTTGTCTGCACGCAGGCTGGTCTGGTTCGTTATCGTCATAGCGGAACTGATTCCGTCCCCTTGCGTCGCGCGAGGCGCTGAAGTACCGGGCGGAGGCTCTGAATGCAACACGCGCGCGCCCGCTTGCGGAAACCACAATGCTTTGGCCGTTCAATCACTTCAGGAAACCCCGCCTAGCCTCGCCGGGCACCATTGAAGCCATCTATGGCATGATCGTGACGCAGGCGCGAGAACCCATGTTTTACCGCGACTTGGGCGTGCCGGATACCGTTAACGGGCGTTTCGATCTGTTGCTGCTGCACCTCTGGCTGCTGCTGCGCCGCCTGCGCACGGTCCAGAGCGCCACCGAGCTGTCGCAGGCGCTGTTCGACCGTTTCTGCGAGGACATGGACGACAATCTGCGCGAGATGGGGATAGGCGACCAGACCGTGCCGAAGCGGATGCGGGCCTTCGGCGAGGCGTTTTACGGCCGGGTCCAGGCCTACGATCAGGCCATGGAAGGCGGCGGCGAGGCGCTGGCATCCGCGATCTGCAAGAATATCTTGAATGGGGCCGGCATGGACCAGGCGCAGCAGCTCGCAGCCTATGCCAGGGCGGCCGAGGCCAACCTCGCCCAGACCGGCGAGGCCGCACTGCTGGGTGCGTCCTTCAAGTTTCCTCCAGCGCTTCCTGAGGATGTGACGCCATGACCCGACCGATACCAGCATCCGGGCCCGATCCCTGGCGGGTGCCCGTCATCGTTGCACAGATCCCGGATACCGGCCTGCATCGCAAGCTCGAGGCCTCGGCCGCCGAGCGGCAGGCCATGGCTGAGACGGCAGGCTTGCGCGAGGTTATCTCGGTCCAGGCCGATTTCGATGTCGTGCCGAAAAGCGGCAACCGGATCCAGGTCACGGGGCACGTTCGCGCCCGGATCGGCCAGACCTGTGTGGTCACGCTTGACCCGATGGAGAGCGACATCGACGAGGAGGTGGACCTGATATTCGCCCCCGAGGCCGAGGTCCGCCGCCTGGCCGACCTGATGGAGGAGGGGCACGACGATCAGGAGCAGGTCGCCGACCCGCCGGAGGCGATCGTCAATGGCATCATCGACCTTGGGAGGCTTGCCACCGATGCCCTGTTCCTGGCGGTCGATCCCTATCCGCGCAAGCCGGGGGTCGTGTTTGAGCCCGAGGTTATCGCCCCCGATCCGGAGGACCACCCCTTTGCGGTCCTGAAGGCACTTCAGGACGGGAAGAAAGACAAATAGGTGCCACCTTCTCCAGAGGACCGCTTCGGGACGGGGCGAGATGTTTGCGGCGGTGGTTTGAAAAGCTCGATTATCCGTTTGATTTTGATGTACTTCTTGTGAATTAGTCCGTCCGCAGCCCGATGCTCCCGAATGCAAAAGGCTGGGGGCAAGAGGTTGTTTCGGGATAACAAAACGCTATTGTCGCGCCCCGGTCCGGGTGCGGCGTGGCGCTTGACCGACCGCCATGTTCGTGGCGAACCCATTTGCGGCCCCGCTCGTTCAAGACCGCACCAGACCCAGGTTTCCAGGACTTTTATGCCAAGCAAGGTTCGCATCGCGCTTGACGCCATGGGGGGCGACGCCGGCGCCGCGGTGGTCATCCCAGGCGCCGCCATCTCGCTCCAAAGGCATCGCGAGATCGAATTCCTGCTGATCGGGGACCGCGCCAAGATCGAACCCGAGCTCGACCGCCACCCCGCGCTGAAGGCGGCCTCGAAGATCATCCACACCGATGTCGCGGTCAGCGGCGAGGAAAAGCCGAGCCAGGCGCTGCGGCGCGGCCGCAGGACCTCGTCCATGTGGCTTGCCATCGATGCGGTGAAAAAGGGCGAGGCGGATGTTGCGGTCTCCGCCGGGAATACCGGGGCGCTGATGGCGATGTCGCGCTTCCACCTGCGCACGCTGCCGGGCATCGACCGTCCGGCCATTGCCGGCATGTGGCCGACCAGGCGCGGCGATTCCGTCGTCCTCGACCTCGGCGCCAGCATCGGCGGCGATACGCATCATCTGGTGTCGCTCGCCATCATGGGCGCGGCGATGGCCAGCGTGTTGTTCAACAAAAAGCGTCCCACGGTCGGCCTGCTCAATATCGGGGTCGAGGAGATCAAGGGGCATGAGGAGATTCGCGAGGCCGGCGAAATCCTGCGCGCCAGGAACCTGCCCGAGCTCGACTATCTCGGGTTCGTGGAGGGCGACGGCATCGGCAAGGGGGTGGCGGATGTCATCGTCACCGAGGGCTACAGCGGCAACATCGCGCTGAAGGCCGCGGAGGGAACCGCGCGGCAGATGGCGGAATTGCTCCGGGACGAGATGAAGCGGGGCTGGCTGTCAAAGCTCGGCTATCTCTTTGCGCGCAACGCCTTCCAGGCCCTGCGCAACAAGATGGATCCGAACAAATCCAACGGCGGCGTGTTGCTGGGGTTGAACGGGATCGTGGTCAAGAGCCATGGCGGAATCGCTGCCGAAGGCTTTGCCTATGCGATCGATGTTGGCTATGAGATGGTCAAATTCGATCTCCTCAACAAGATCAATCAGATGCTCAATCGCGAAGGTGGTGCACTCAGTTCCGTGCAGGCCGCGCAGGAGGCTGTTTCGTGACTCAAATTCGTTCGGTCGTGCTGGGCTGCGGCTCTTATTTGCCGGAGCAGGTGGTGACCAACGCCCAATTGGCGGCGCGCATTGACACGTCCGATGAGTGGATCGTGCAACGCACCGGCATTCGCGAGCGGCATATCGCGGCCGAGGGCGAGTTCACCTCGCATCTGGCGCTGAAGGCGGCGCAGGCTGCGCTCGCGGACGCTGGCGTGGACGCGCAGTCGATCGACCTGATCGTGCTCGCGACCTCGACGCCTGACAACACCTTCCCCGCAAGCGCGGTCGCCGTGCAGCACGGGCTCGGCATCAACCATGGCGCGGCCTTCGACCTTCAGGCGGTGTGCTCGGGCTTCGTGTTCGGGCTCGCCACCGCCGATAATTTCCTGCGCACCGGCGCCTTCAAGCGCGCGCTGGTGATCGGCGCGGAAACCTTCTCGCGCATCCTCGACTGGACCGATCGCGGCACCTGCGTGCTGTTCGGCGACGGTGCCGGCGCGGTGGTGCTGGAGGCGCAGGAGCAGCCGGGCAATGCCGCGACCGACCGCGGGATCGTGACCACGCATCTGCGCTCCGACGGCCGTCACAAGGCGAAGCTGTTCGTCGACGGCGGCCCGTCCTCGACCCAGACTGTCGGCCATCTGCGCATGGACGGCCGCGAGGTCTTCAAGCACGCGGTCGGCATGATCACCGACGTGATCGTCGACGCCTTCAAGGCGACCGGGCTCAATGCCGACAGCATCGACTGGTTCGTGCCGCACCAGGCCAACAAGCGAATCATCGATGCGTCCGCGCACAAGCTCCATATCGCGCCGGAGAAGGTGGTGCTGACGGTGGACCTTCACGGCAACACCTCGGCGGCCTCGATCCCGCTGGCGCTGTCGGTGGCGCGCAAGGACGGCCGCATCAAGCGCGGCGACCTGGTTCTGCTCGAAGCCATGGGCGGCGGCTTCACCTGGGGCTCCGCGCTGGTGCGCTGGTAAGCCACACTCGGTAAAATTTTGCCCGAATCAGCGCGGATTATCGATGCGCCTGCATTGATGAGCGCTGTTGACCGCTGTATCGTAAGCTCATAATTTCAGACAACAATTGTTCGCCGTGATGTGGGGCAGGGCGATGACCGATCAAAGTAAAACCGTAACGCGTGTCGATCTGTGCGAAGCCGTCTACCAGAAGGTGGGGCTGTCGCGCACGGAATCGTCTGCCTTCGTGGAACTCGTGCTGAAGGAGATCACCGATTGCCTTGAGAAGGGCGAGACGGTGAAGCTGTCCTCGTTCGGCTCCTTCATGGTCCGCAAGAAGGGTCAGCGCATCGGTCGCAACCCGAAGACCGGCACCGAGGTGCCGATCTCGCCGCGCCGGGTCATGGTGTTCAAGCCGTCGGCGATCCTGAAGCAGCGGATCAACGCCCAGCACCGCACCAATGGCGACGCCAGCAAGGCGCAACCCGAGGCGTAATCCGCCCTCTGGATAAGGATTTGGCATTTGGACAAGGCGCCGGATGCGTTCCGAACCAT
Organism: Bradyrhizobium sp. WU425; assembly: GCF_021052305.1. Taxonomy (NCBI): domain Bacteria; kingdom Pseudomonadati; phylum Pseudomonadota; class Alphaproteobacteria; order Hyphomicrobiales; family Nitrobacteraceae; genus Bradyrhizobium; species Bradyrhizobium sp. WU425. The sequence goes on from NZ_CP088089.1 coordinate 3,919,972, forward strand.
CAGCGAAGTAGCGCAGGAACTCGACATTCCGCAGCACGTGCTGCGGTTCTGGGAGACCCGATTCTCCCAGATCAAGCCGATGAAGCGCAGCGGCGGCCGCCGCTATTACCGCCCCGACGACGTCGACCTGCTCAAGGGCATCCGCCGTCTGCTCTACGGGGAGGGCTACACCATCCGCGGGGTGCAGCGGATCCTGAAAGAGCACGGCGTCAAATCGGTGCAGGGCCTCGCCGACAGCGCGGCCGCGGTCTCGTTCGGCGCCATCGAGGACGCCGTAGGCGCCAGCCTGATGGAGCCCGAGGAGGAGACCGGCGTCCGCGGCGCCCGCGACAGCGACGATGACGACTACCAGGGCGAGGAGGAGGAGGGCATCGACTTCCGCTTCTCCGAGACCGACGACGAGGAAATCCTCACCACCTTCCGCAAGGGCGGCACCCCCGCCGCGCCCGCAGGCCCCAGCGCCATCGACCGGGAGCGCCTCGGACGGGTGCTCGCCGAGCTCATCGCCTGCCGCGAAATGCTGGATCAGGCATTGAAGGACGCCTGACGCCGGACTCCGTCGGCTTTGGGCCAGTTCCGAGGCCTTTCGGCGGAGACAGCAAAATGGTGTCACCTCGCCTTGCGCAAAGCGGCGATCCTAGCTAATGGAACGACGTTCGGAGCGTGGCGCAGCCCGGTTAGCGCACTAGTCTGGGAGACTAGGGGTCGGAGGTTCAAATCCTCTCGCTCCGACCAAAACTTAGCCGGATTTCAGGGCGTCCGGATTTTCTCAAGGGTAACGGATAGGGTAACGGGCTTATGTCGCCGGGATGTGAATAGCCCGGATAACCAACGACAGCTTGCCCGCGTGTACGTGGGGCGTACCACCATCGCGCGTTGATTCGCCCGGAGCCAGGCACATGGGCACCTCGGATCGTAGATCGCTGACCTTTGAACAAGCGAGGGTTTGGCACCTCTCCCGGCGCAGCTCGACCGCAAGGAACTTAGTCGAGAACTTCGGGCGAAGCTTTGGGCCTGCATTCATGCAAGGCTTGATCGAGCCTACACCGACATTCTCCATTATCGTGGAAACTGGTCCAGAATTCTGAAGGATCTGCATGTCGACCACCACCACGTTCGCATCGACAAATTCAATCCGAACGGGATCGTCACCAAGATCGGTGACTTGTTCGAAAAAGCCGAATGCCACAAGGTGTACGGTTGGCTTTAGGCTGTTCTTCGGCACCCAAATTGTCCGCCTGATCTCGGTCCAGCAGTTCAGTTGGTATTAGAGAACTGCCGCGCGGCTTACCGCATTGAAGACGGTGTGTTCTGGCCGACTGCCTCAACAGAGGAAGCCGACGCGCTTATCCAGGCGAACGCAGCATTATCTGCTTCGCAATTCGGTGGCGCAAAACTCACTTAAAAAATGCTGCTTCGAAACTCACCGAAGGAGATTACCCAGCAAGCGTTCGTGAAAGTATCAGCGCAGCGGAGTCAGTTGCGCGCGTGCTCGAACCTACTGGCGATCTTTCGAAGGCATTGTCGGGATTAGAACAGAGGATTGCTCTCCATCCGGCGCTTAAAAAGGCGTTCCTATCACTCTATGGATATACGAGCGATGAGAAGGGCATCCGACATGCGCTCTTAAGTGAGGCTGAAGCGGACGTTGATGAAGCTGACGCGATCTTCTTTATCGGAGCATGCGCATCGTTCCTCACCTATCTGATTTCCAAGTCGCACACCAGGCGGTAGGGCAATCGGAGTAATCGACGACGTCCGTAAGTGGCTAAACGACGTACCGCTATGGAAGGAACTCGGGACGATACCTGATCGGACGAAGGCGCTTGAGGAAAAGGTTGCCGCATTGGAGGCGGCCCTAAACGGCAAACGGCCAGGCGACGTATGCCCTTCTGCGGTGCGCAAGGCGGTTCCGATGGCGACGATTTACGCAACTCTGGAAGCCCTCGAAAAGAAGGGGTTCGAATCCATGAAAAAGTGCTGCAATTAGCGTAACGCAGCGTAACGGAGCACTAGTCAGCAGAACTAAGGCGCTGCAATCCAGCGCGCGAGGGCGCTGCGATTCGGTGCGAACGAGCGCGCGGATTAATGGACGGCTTCGAGGGCTTCGAGCGGATTGAAGAACGGCTTCGGTTGGCCGCAATACAATTCTTGCCTGCGCTTGAACTTAGCAGCAACAATGAAGACACATTAGTACGGGCTTTGATCTGGGGATCATGCTGTCGGGAATGAGGGTATCAGATGGTCACGTATCGTCTATCGAAACCCCGAATTGTAAAGCAACCATCGGTAGGAACTGGCGACGACGAAGTTTCACTGCCCGTGTGTTGGGCTTGCGCCCTTAGCTCCTGGCTTGAAGCCACTCGCGGGGTCAGTTGGTCATATAGCTCAATCATCCAAATGTTTCAGATGTACTGCAATGGAAATGCGCTCGATCTTGCGTACTTTGGTGAGATTGCAAACAGCCTCTCGATCAACATGGATTACGAGGAAATCGACAGAGCCGACCTCACGTTCGACTATGTATACGAAAAGATGTTTCCTCTGGCGGGGACGTCCGGGAACCATCTCTACATAGTAATGGAAGGGAAAAACCCAGCTCATGTAGTCGTCGCTTATGGGATTCAGCGGGACAACACCGACTACATCGCGATTATGGATCCGCTTCGGGGTGTGCTCGCTGCTCCTACCCTTTCTACCTTCAGAAACAAGGCCACTGGCTTCTTGATAGGCTGGCCCAGGCGATAACGATTGTGAAGCCTACGTCGGGCGGCGCAGCGATTTCTTTCTATTTGTTGCGTTGTAGCCCCGCCCTTACCATTTACCACCGTCGCCGTACCCCGGGCAGTTGGGCGCGGTCTCTCTTGTGCTCTATTTTCTCTCTCTTTTTCCTGTCTACACATTAGTGTCCTGTCCATTTCAATTCACTTCCAAGTTGACTCATGTCGTTGGTTCACTGGTTCACCTATAGGGATAACCAAAGTGAAATCAAAACGATTGGAGCCTTCAACCATAGAAGTCGCGCTGGAGCTTGAACGGATCGCTGCTGTGTTGCGGAATAGCCAAGCCATTGCGGACCAATCTCGGAAGCAAATAGCTGAGATGGGAAAGAGCGCTTCACCTTGGCAAAGGATCAAAGAAGACGGGTATCGAGGATTTGCCGATTCAGATTTGATCAATGCCTTCGAGAAGATATGTGTTGCGTCGCAGGCCATAGGTCTTCTGATCTTAAGGGAGGGAGAGCTAGAAGGCTTTTGCAGGAGCTTTTCCCGCAGAAACAAGGCCGAATGGTTAGCGTCAGTCTTACAGCTGGACCTTGAACAAGACGAAAGACTGGTCGAGGCTCGAATCTTTGCGACTAGCATGCTGAGCGTCGTCGCTCGAGTAATTGATGGGCTCCCTCGACTCAAACCTGGATCAGCCACTCTGTAGTTTGATGCCGGGGCGCGGGCGGCGGGCGTGCCGGTCGAGCTGCATCTGCTCCGTGACCAGCCGCACAATTACGCGCTGATGCCGACGCCGGAGGGGCGAGGCGCGCGTGCGATCATTCTGCGGGCGGTGGCTTAAGGGGAAGGTGTGATCGTTGTCACAAAGCGCGCCGCCGCAATGGGGGCTGGCGCTGTCGATGCCCGCACGGAAAGACCAGTCGGCCTCCGGGGCGTTTCCTCGTTTTTAGTCTTGGTCCGTCGTCTTGGTATCAGTAGTTTTGCGGGCCCTTAGGCGTGGCCCTTGACCTCGTAGCGACCCGGAACGCATTTGTAGCGATCGAGCCGCCAGTTGGCGTGGTAGATCGGATGCTCGCCCATCCATTTCGCCAATGGAGCCTGTGCGCCGATCGCACACTGCATCATCGACATCTCGGGCGTCATGTTGCTGTCGGTCACGATTTCCTCGATGCAACTGCCTGAGCTGGCTGCACTCAGCCGGCAGAGCACGGCAACGACGGTCACGAACATTCCAGTCACCTCATCGGTAGTTTCTGACCACGAAGAGGATGCAAGCGGAGTGCCAGAGCCTGTGACGCAAACAACACGCTGACCTGGCCGACTCGACCCAGCGTCCGGACTCCATTTAACGATTCGGATTGTAAAAAAATTGCCCCTAAACCGAAGCCGGGCAAATACGGGGAACCGGGTCAATAATAACCGCAGGGATGTCGAATGCTGGGAGCAGCGCCGCGCCGGTGGCGCTTCACAGGCCGCTTGTAACCGCTAGTCTTTCAGACCGCGGCCACCCGCCAAAAGATCGGGACCGCCACAAGGGATATGGAAACGCGAGGGCAGACCATGAAGACACGACCGACCGGCGTAATCCCGCCGATGACGACGCCGTTCCGGAAGGATGGCGAAATCGACTACACCCTCGTAGCAGCCCAGGTCGACTGGATGATCGGCGCCGGCGCACACGGCGTCGCGGCCGGCGGCTCGACCGGCGAGGGGCATACGCTCGATCACGAGGAATATCGCGACCTGATGGAGGCGACGGTAGCCGCGGTGAAGGGGCGCATTCCCGTCATCGCCGGCATCATCGTCGACTCCACCCGCGATGCGATCCGCCGCGGCAAGCTGGTGCGCGACATGAATGTCGCAGCGCTCCAGGTCACGCCGGTGCATTATCTGTTCAAGCCAGACGACGAGGCGATGGTGGCGCATTTCCGCGCCATGGCGGACGAGACCGGCATGCCCATCATCATCTACAACGTGGTGCCGTGGTCCTATCTTTCCCCGGCGCTGCTGACGCGGATCATGACCGAGGTGCCGCTGGTGGTCGGCGTCAAGCAGAGTGCGGGCGATCTGAAACTGTTCGCGGACCTCATGATGATGGCGCCGGAGAAGCTGATCTACAGCGCGGTCGATGCCCTGATGTATCCGTCCTACACATTGGGGGCCCATGGCTCGATCGCCGCGATCCTGACCGCCGCGCCGCATGCCTCCGTCGCGCTGTGGGATGCGGTGAAGGCGGGTGACCATCCGCGCGCGCTCGATCTGCACAAGAAGCTGTTGACGCTGTGGAACGCTGTCATCGCCGACAATCTCCCGGCCTGCACGCACTATGCGCAGACGCTGCAGGGCTTGCCCAGGACTTACCCGCGCGCGCCGATGCCGGAGCCCTCAAGCGCGCAGCAGGCGGCGATCCGCAAGGCGCTGGACGGCCTCGGCGCGTTGAACGGGCGGCGCGTCGAGGCGGCCGAATAGTCCGCGCCCCGAAATCCCTGATGAACATGGCAGCGCCGATCCGCTTTTACCTGCGGATGCGGCGCTGCTACATTTTGCGCGCGCACCGATGCGTGGCGTAGCCATGAAGAAACATACCGACAGGGGAGGGGCCGAAAGTCCCATGAAGGATTTTGCAGGAAAGATCGCCGTCATCACCGGCGGCGGCACGGGAATGGGACGCGAGCTCGCGCGGCAGCTCGTCGCCGAGGGCTGCAATGTCGCGATGTGCGACGTCTCGGAAGCCGCGATGGCCGAGACCAAGCGGCTGTGCGAGCTCGAGAAGCTGCCGCAGGGCCTGCGCGTCACGACGCATGTCGCCGACGTCTCGATCGAGGATCATCTCAAGCGATTCCGCGACGAGCTCGCCGAGCAGCAGAAGACCGACCGGATCCACCTCCTGTTCAACAACGCCGGCATCGGCGGCGGCGGCAGCCTGTTCACCAACACGCGCGAGCAGTGGGAGCGCACCTTCAACATCTGCTGGGGCGGCGTCTATCTCGGCGTCCGCACCTTCCTGCCGATGCTGGTCGCGGCCGACGAGGCCCACATCGTCAACACCGCGAGCGTCAACGGCTTCTGGGCCTCGATCGGCATGAACCAGTCGCACACCGCCTACAGCTCGGCGAAGTTCGCCGTGAAGGGATTTACCGAAGCGCTCATCAACGACCTTCGCCTGCACGCGCCGCACGTCAAATGCTCGGTGGTGATGCCCGGCCATATCGGCACCTCGATCGTCTCCAATTCGCGCAAGGTGCAGAGCGCCGACGGCTCGGAGCGGCTCAACGCCGACGAGGTCGCGCTGACCCGCAAGCGCATGGTCGCGGCCGGCGTGCCGGATGCCGACAAGATGTCGGACGAGGACATCCAGGCGGCGTTCGCCGAGCGGGCCCGCAGCTTCCTCGAGGATGCGCCGACGACGGCGGCTCAGGCCGCCAGGATCATCCTCGACGGGGTCAAGGCGGAGCAATGGCGCATTCTCGTGGGCGAGGATGCAAAGCGCCTTGACGAGCGCGTTCGTGCTACGCCGGAGCAGGCCTACGACCGCGCCTTCTACGAAAGTTTCACGCAGGAGGTCGGCTGGCGGCTCGGCTGACGCAGGCGACGAGCGCGCGCCGATATAGGTATGATGCGCATCATGGCAAGAGGCGCGCAGGCAATTTCACGTGCCACCTCTTGCCAGTTCGCTGCCGGCGTTTCTTGGCCGTGTCGGCCACTCCTGACGCATTGGAATGTCACGCATGCGACACATCCCTGCGTTCAAGCGATGGTGATCTCGAACGGCTCTCATTGGGCGCGCCGCAGCTTGGTCAGGGAACCAAAATAGTTTATTCAGTCACGTGTAAGGCGATGACCAGAGCGTAGCTCCCGATGATACCCGCATGCCTCTCCGACGACTGGATCCTTTGCCCGGAGCGAGAGGACATCTCCGCTGAGTTCACGCGGCTCCTCACCGCGGCCCAGGACGGCGGCGCCACGATCGCCGAATGCCTGATGATCGCGCGGCAGCTGAAGCGGGGCGACGACCAGTCCTGGCATCGCGAGTGGAAGAAGCTGGCGCAGGCCAATCGCCATCGTGCCGAGGCCGCGTTCGCCGAAGGTCACAGGGCGACCGCGCAGCGCAATTGGCTGCGCGCCATGAATTACTACAGCGCGGCCGCAATGCCGCTCGATCAGGCGGACGAGCGCCGCTGGGTCGCGGTCCTCGCGATGCAGGATTGCGCCCGCCGCTTCCTCGCCGCGCGCGACCCTGCCGGGGAAGTCGTGACGATACCCTGGCTCGACGGACATTCGTTGCAGGGCTATTTCCTGCCAGCGCACGCGTCGTTGGGACGCGTGCGAGCCCCGACCGTGATCTGCATCGGCGAGCCCGGCCATCGCAAGGAAGAGTTTCTGTTCAAGCTCGCGCCGCACGCGCGCGAGCGCGGCTTTTCGCTGCTGGCGCTGGACCTGTTCGGCGACCAGCGGGACGATTATCTCGACGCGCTGTTGCGGCGCCGGGATCTCGAGAGTGCGATTCCGTGCGTCATGGACTATCTGGAGACGTGCAGCGAGGTCGATTTCGAACGCGTCGCGATCGTCGCCGATGGCTGGGGCTCTTCCTTCGTGGCGCGCGCGGTGCTGCAGGAGCCGCGGCTTGCCGCCGCCGTCTGCGATGGCGGCCTGTGGGACCTGCACGAGCGGGCCTTCTTTGCCAGCCGATTCGCGATGAGCGACGTCAGCATCGTTCCGGTGCCGCATGCTCCGCTGATGGCCTCCAGCGCCGACTGTCCGGTGCTGATCACGCTCGGCGAGGACGGCTGGCTCAAGGCCGATCGGGCGCGTCAGATCGTCCAGACGTCGCGGCTCGGCAGTTCGGATGTGATGTTGAAGGTGTTCACCGCGGCCGAAACCGGCGCGGCGCAGGCCCATGCGGACAATCCGAGCCTTGCCAATGAATACATCTTCGATTGGCTGGAATCGCGGCTCGGCGCCGCGGGGCGCATCTGAGAACGTCGCCTCAGAAGTCGAGGGTCAGGCGGACGCAGGCCTTTTCGAGACGGGTCTTCAACATCGCGAGCTTGGTGGTGAATTCCGTCAGCTCTTTCTCGTCGAACTCCTGGAAGACGAATTCCTTGATCGTCTTGTACTGCTCGTTGAGGCTCGCCAGGTGCTTTTGCGTCTTCTCGGTCAGGGACAGTCGGACCACCCTTGCGTCGGTCGGCGAGGGGCGGCGGCGCAACAGGCCCTTCTTCTCGAGCAGCTTGGACTGGGTGGTGACGAACGACGGATCGACGTGGAGCAGTTTCGAGACGACGTTGACCGGAATGCCGTCGTCCTTGTCGAGGTCGGAGATCGCCATCAGGATCAGCCATTGCGGGCCGCTGATGCCGAGCGTTCTCGCCCAGAACTGACGCAGCTCCTCCAGATACATGTTGATCGACGATATCTCCCAGGTGAAGCGCCTGATGATATCCAGATTGCCGATGGTGCGGAGGCGCGCCCCTTCTTTCCTCGTCGCTGACACAGCTTCACTCCCGTGATCTGATTTGTATGCGGCCGGTGTCGTGCAAGCCATAGTCCACGCAAGCCTGCTCTGACGCAAGTGCAGAGCAGGGTAATTTTGTCAGTAAAATTACAAAGATGATCAGCTCACGGAATCGGTTCGCAATGGTGTTGCGAACGGGGCACAGGTTTAGCAAAACCAACAAAGCTGACTAAATAAGGTATTTTGATTACCGAAAGGCGCAGGCATATTGCTTCGTGGCGGTGGGGGGTACTCGATCGTCCCGTTGCAGGTGGTTTGCTCACGTCCCTCGCGTCGAGAGAGGGTGTGTCCGAAGCGCAAAGCGGCCGAGCGGATTTCAAAGACGGGGATGTTGGGGGGCCTCACGGTCCGGTCTTCGTAAAATGAGCAACTTGGAGGTTTTAATATGAAAGTGGTGAAGAGCCTTTTGCTCGGCACTGCGGCGGGTCTGATCGCCGTCGGTGGAGCTCAGGCGGCTGATCTTCCGGTCAAGGCCAAGGCGGTCGAGTATGTGAAGGTCTGCTCGCTCTACGGCGCGGGTTTCTATTACATCCCGGGCAGCGACACCTGCATCAAGCTGGGCGGCTATCTGCGTGCCGAAGTGGCGCTCAATGCCGGCGGCAATTACAGCGCCCAGTACAACAACGTCTTCGCGGCCAACAACCGCCTGACCAACTATTACTCGATGCGCGCTCGTGAAGATCTCAACATCGACACCCGCACCGCAACCGAGTACGGCGTGGTCCGCACCTATTTCGATGCGGTCTTCACCTGGACGACCGGCAACTATGTCGGCGCCGGTTCGGGAACGGGTGCGACCCAGTACAGCGGTACGCTCGGCCTCAACGCCGCAGGCACGAGCCTGATCGGCTCCAGCGGCGGCGCCGTCAACGGCACCGACGGCACGATCTCGGGCGGCGCGCTCGGCGTCTACTACGCCTTCATCCAGTTCGCCGGCTTCACCATGGGTAAGGCCGTGTCGCAGTTCGACGCGCCCTGGATCAACTATCCCGGCAACAACTTCGACCAGCTCGTCGGCGGCAGCGGCACCACCAACGGTGTTGCCCAGTTCACCTACACCGCCGATCTCGGCCAGGGCGTGACGGCGATCGTCTCGGCCCAGGACCAGACGCAGGTGTTCCAGACCGCGCTCTGGAATACGGCCGGCATGTCCACCGCCGGCGTCCTCGGCGGTGCCTACGGCTCCAACGATCTCGGCGGCACCCGCTCCCCCGATCTCGTCGGCACGCTCCGTGTCGACCAGGCCTGGGGCCTGTTCCAGGCCTCGGTCGCTGCGCACGACAACCACGTCGGCTATTACGGCGCGAGCGAAGTCACCGGTCATCCTGAAGACAAGTGGGGCTGGGCCGTCCAGCTGGCGCTGTCGATCAAGAACATCCCGACCGGTGCAGGCGACGTGATCAACATCTCGGGCGTCTACACCGACGGCGCGAGCCGCTACAACTTCCAGGAGCTGGCAGCGACCAGCTACTCGATGTTCGGCGGTTCGGGCGGCGCGTATCAGAGCATCGGCTTCGCCGGCGTGTCTGACGCGGTGTTCGCACCCGGCAGCGGCCTCGAGCTGACCAAGACCTACGGCTTCCGTGGTGCCTACACTCACAACTGGAGCCCGTACTGGAATTCGGCGCTTTATGGTGCGTGGGCTGCCGTCAACTACAGCGGCACCGCCAAGGGCATGATCTGCGGCAGCGCCGCGTTCGCGACCCTGACCGGCACCTGCAACCCGGACTTCAACATCGGCCAGATCGGTGTCATCACCCGCTGGACCCCGATCAAGAACCTGACCTTCTCGGCTGACTTCACCTACAGCCATCTTGACCAGAAGTACTCGGGCGTGATCACCACGCCGGCGCTCACCAGCGTTGCCAAGCCCGCGGCGACCTATGAGCTGAAGGACCAGGACACCTACAGCCTGTTGGTTCGCGCCCAGCGCAACTGGTAAGCTCAAGACCTTCGGATAGGACGCAGCCCCGGCGGGACACCGCCGGGGCTTTTTTATGAGGTGGGCTTCTTTGCGAGCGGGCGTTCGGAAAATCCGGCGGCACGTGCGGGCGACGAAGACGAGCCATGCGAATCGATCGGCCCAAATTTATTTACTTACCTGAGCTACTAAGCTATATAGCTCCCAGCCGATGACGAAAGTTGCGGCTCTGACTTGATGCTAAACCTCCAGAAACCTCCGGCAATGCCCTGCCGGAGGTTTTTCGTTTTGGGCATGGCTCCGGGACTCGCCTCCAGGACTTGGCTCTAGCCGCGCATGACGCGCGCGCGGGAATTCGGCCGGTAGGCGAGGCGGCTGTGGCCGGCGCAATAGGACTGGCCGTCGGGTGCGGAGTTGCCGCAGAAGCAGAAATCGTCGGCGCCAGGTGTCGAGATCGGCCAGCGGCAGCGGTTCTCGGCAAGCTCGAGTAGCGAGCAGCGATTGGCGTCGTCGATCGGACCGGTGACCATCGGCGCGCCGGTCTCGCCGTAGATCGTGGCGAGCATCTCATATTGCAGCCGCGGCACGGTCCGCGGCGCGCGCGCCGGCGCCAGGCCCCTGTCGTGAACCTTGCGATCGTCGATGGTTCGGCCGCGCGTGAGATTGAGGCGAGACAGCTTGCCGATCACGGCGTTGCGGCTGACGCCAATGTCGGCGGCGATCTCGCGGCAGGAGAGCCCGGCCTCGAAATGCTGCCTCAGCAGTTCGATGCGTTCGTCGGTCCAGGTGGGTGAGAGAACAGGCATGTGTAACGGTCCCAGGTTGCAGATGTCGGCCATCCGCCTCTCGAGATCCGTCCGCCTCACGTTCGGCGCGCGCTCACGTCCTGCCATTGTCGCGAATCGACAAAAGCCCGTCCTTGATGGCGAGACGGATGCCTTCCTCGATCAAGGTACGTGCGACGCCGGGAACGCTGGTGCCGTGGGTGCCCTGTCTCACCAGCTTCTCCAGATAGGTGATGGTCGAGAGCGCCAGGGTTACGGGAATGCGGTCAGTCTCGGCTTTTTCGGTGGCCATGGCCGAACGCTAGCCTCTTACTCGGGTACATAAAAGTTACGATTAAGACTCTATTTAGGTTTGGAGGCAGAAGTCAAATGCAGGCTGCGTCGCCTGTTCAGCCCGTTGGAATCGCGAGGGAAATTTAGGCATGACAAGGCACGCCGCGCGGCAGGCCGGCGGCGGCGTGGCTTCGACCGGTCAGGAGTGGGCCGGTCGGCTCAGCCGTGCACGATCGTCTTTTCGATCATGCAATGGATGCCCTTGGAGCCGTTGACGGTCTGGGTCACCCGCAGATCGGCCGCCAGGCTGCACAGCGTATAGGCGTCCTCGCGCGACAAATTGCGCCTCTCGCCGAGCAGCACGATCATGTCGCGCAGCGCCCGCACCACGCACTGGTCCAGATCGGGGTCCATCGCCATGGTCATGTAATGCGTCGCCGTCTCGCCACGGGGATAATCGAGCCTGAGGTCCTTGCGCAGCGTCAGGCGAAAGCGGCCCTGGAGTGCGGTCTCGATCGCGGTGACGCAAACCTCGCCGTCGCCCTGCACGCCATGGCCGTCACCGCAGGAGAACAGCGCGCCCGGGACGAACACCGGCAGATACAGCGTCGCCCCGGCGCCAAGCTCCTTGTTGTCGAGATTGCCGCCCATGGCGCGAGGAACGAGCGAGGAGATGCGGCCCCAGGCCGGCGGCGGCGAAACGCCCATCACGCCGAAGAACGGCTTGAGCGGCAGGTCCAGCCCCCACGGCATGCGGGCGACCATCCGGGAACGGTCGAGCGGGATGTTCAGAATGCGCGTCTCGTGGAAATCGTCGGGCAGGGTGCCGGACAGCGGCTTGATCATGTTCCAGCCCCAATCCTGCCGGAGCTGGACGTCGAGGATCTCGACCGCGAGCACGTCGCCGGGCTCGGCACCCTCGACCGCGATCGGGCCGGTGAGGATGTGGCCGGGCAGCATGCGCTCGTTCTTGGCGTGAACCTCGTGCATCTCGGGCGGAATGTGAAATTTGCTGCGGTCGGGCAGCATGTCCGGACCGCCGCTGATGGTGTCGACCGTGACCTCGTCACCGCTCGCGATGGTGAGGACGGGCTTGAGCGCAGCCTCGAAGAAGCCCCAATGACAGGTCTCGGGGCTGGAATGCAGGTGGTGATGGGTCATGTGGCGTCCGTCCGTTTCACAGGCCCGGGCTTGACCAGGCAATCGATCCTCTTCCAAGAAGCTTTCTGAAGATCGACGGGCGGGTCAAGCCCGCGCGCAACAGGCACGATCATTCCAGCGAGGCTCCCCTGCTTTTTGTCCTGTCCAAGACCCTCGGCGCCGCGGTGCTGCCGATCAACTTGATGATCGAACTCGGGATCGTCTCGGTGGTCCTGATGGCGACGCGCTTTGCCGCCTTCGGCCGCAAGCTCGCCGCGGCCACGCTGATCCTGCTGGCGCTCGCCGCGTTTTCGCCGCTCGGCAACCTCTTGCTCTATCCGCTGGAGTCGCGTTTTCCTCCGTGGGATCCGTCGCGCGGTGCGCCCGATGGCATCATCGTGCTCGGCGGCTCGATCGACACCGATCTGTCGGCGGCGCACCGCACGCCGGTCGTTGCGCACGCGGCCGATCGCCTGTTTGCGCCGGCCGAGCTCGCGCGCCGCTATCCGAACACGCGCATTGTCTTCACCGGGGGCACCGCGAACCTGGTTTCGACGGACTCCCGGGAGGCCGACTACTCCGCGCCGATCCTGGAGAATCTGGGCATCGCGAAGCAGCGCCTGATCCTGGAGCGGGACTCCCGCAACACCTACGAGAATGCCATCTTCACCAAACAATTGGTGTCGCCGAAGGCGGGCGAACGCTGGCTCCTGGTCACGTCGGCCTTTCACATGCCGCGTTCGATGGGAATCTTTCGCAAGGCGGGATTCGACGTCGAAGCCTATCCCGTGGACTGGCGAATGGGCGGGCGTGACGATCTCTTCTCTTTCACCAATGTCGGCACGGACGGGCTCGGCCGAACCGAGGTCGCCGTGCGCGAATGGATCGGGCTCGTCGCCTACCGCCTGATGGGCCGGACTGGCGAGTTGCTCCCGGGACCGGCGAAGGACTAGAACCGTTCAAGAAGCAATAACAGCACCGGCTCACGGTCGCCGGCCCCGGAGGACGCCATGCAACAGCAGAGTGCAGACAGCATCGATCTTGCCGGCCTCGTCGCCGATCTCAACAGCCTGTTGCGGCTGAAGACCACGGTGATCGGCATGAAGCTGTTCGCGCAGACCGCGGACATGGAGGCAATCCCGAAAATCCGGCGGCCGAACGCGGTTCACACCACCGACCAGATCGTCAGCATGGCGGCACGTCTGGGCTGGACCGTGGGCATCACGGCCGATGATCTCGTCGGCGCGCAATGCCGCGCGGTGATCGGCCTTGCACCGCAGGACGAGAAATGGCTCGCCGGCGAAAACTATGTCGGGGTCTGGCACGGCACGGCGGAGGACGCACGCAAGCGCCAGGAGGCGCTGGACGTGGTTCCGTTCGGGCAATATCAGGCGCTCGCGGTCAGTCCGCTGGCGAGCGGCCGGCTCGATCCGCCGGACATCTGTCTCGTCTATGCCACGCCGGGGCAGATGATCATCCTGATCAACGGGCTGCAATACACCGGCTACAAGAAGTTCGAATGGGGCGTGGTCGGCGAGACCGCTTGCGCCGATTCCTGGGGCAGGGCGCTCAAGAGCGGTGAGCCCAGCCTGTCCTTGCCATGCTACGCCGAACGGCGCTATGGCGGCGTGCCGGACGAGGAGATGCTGATGGCCCTGAAGCCGGAACATCTCGCCAAGGCGGTTGTGGGCATGAAGGCGCTGGCGAAGAACGGCCTGCGTTATCCGATCCCGCCCTATGGTATTCAAAGCGACGTCCGTGCCGGCATGGGCGTGAGCTACGCGAAGAAGTAAAGCAAAGGCGGATCATGAGCTCTGCGAAATTCGACATCGTCGTTTATGGCGCGACCGGTTTTACCGGCCAGCTCGTCGCCGAATACCTGACCCAGCGTTACAAGAGCGACCACGCGCTCAAATGGGCGATGGCAGGCCGCAGCCTCGGCAAGCTGAAATCGGTCCGCGATGCGATCGGCGCGCCCGGGAATACGGCGTTGATTGTCGCGGATGCGTCGGATGCGGCTTCGCTGAAGGCGATGGCGGAGCAGACCATGTCGGTGATCACCACCGTCGGCCCGTATCAGCTCTACGGCGAGGAGTTGCTCGCGGCCTGCGTGGCCACGGGCACGGATTATTTCGATCTCTGCGGCGAGCCGATCTGGATGCGCCAGATGATCGACAAGTACGAGGCGGCTGCAAAAGAGAGCGGCGCGCGGATCGTGTTGTCGTGCGGCTACGATTCCGTGCCGTTCGAGCTCGGTACATTCTTCGTCCAGGAAGAGGCTAAACGTGTCTTCGGCGCGCCGGCCCCGCGGGTGAAAGGGCGTGTGCGCGACATGCGGGGCACGCTCTCGGGCGGCACCGCCGCCAGCGCTAAGGCGACCTTCGATGCGGTGGCCAAGGATCTCAGCCTTGTCGCCATTCTCAACGATCATTTTGCGCTGACGCCCGGCTTCACCGGCCCGAAGCAGCCGAAAGGCAACAGGGCCGCCTTCGAGGAGGATCTGCAATCCTGGGCCGCGCCGTTCACGATGGCGCTGATCAACACGCGCAACGTTCATCGCTCCAACATGCTGATGGGATTCCCCTACGGCCAGGACTTCGTCTACGACGAGATGGTCCTGACCGGTCCCGGCGAGAAGGGCGAGGCCAACGCCAAGCTCGTGATGGCTGCCAATGCGGGCAAGACCGGCCCCGACGCACCGAAGCCGGGCGAGGGGCCGTCGAAGGAAGAGCGTGAAAACGGTCTGTTCGATCTGCTCTATGTCGCGATCGCACCCGATGGCCGCATGGTTCGCGCCGGCGTCACCGGCGACCGCGATCCCGGCTACGGCTCGACCTCGAAGATGATCTCCGAATGCGCCATCTGCATGCTGCGGGACACGACTGACGTCGCAGCCGGCTTCTGGACCCCGGGCGCGGCGATGCAGCACAAGCTGATCAAGCGGCTGGTCGAGAATGCCGGGCTGACGTTCGCGGTGGAGAAGTAGAGGCGGTCACTTGCCGCAATCACGGTGTCATCGTCCGGCTCGACCGGACGATCCAGTATTCCAGAGACGGCACCGATTGAATCGAGAGGCCGCGGCGTACTGGATGCCCGCCCCGGTGCGCAAGTGCGCACAAGGCGGGCATGACAGCGTTCGTGCCACTACACCGCCCGCGCGTCGTAGGCGTACATGAACTCCATGCTTTTCGCGCCCAGCGGCAGCAGCCACTTCATCATCTGATTGCGGATCCACGCGCCGGTGGCGCTGAACTCGCGCTTGTTGTTGCCGTTGCGGCGGGCCATGGCGACGATCTTTTCCGTGCGCGGGCGCCGTTCGGCCTCGAAGGCCTGGAAGGTGGCGCCGAGCTCCCGGCCTTGCTGCATCAACCGGGCGAGGCGCATCGCATCCTCCAGCGCGAGCGAGGCGCCCTGGCCGGCATGGGGGCTGGTCGCATGGGCGGCATCGCCGATCAGCAACGAGCGCTTGCGCGACCAGGTCGGCAGGGTGGCGACGTCGAGCGTGTCGGTGACCACGATGTTCTCGGCTGCCTCGATGATGCCAGGGATCGGATCGTGCCAGCCGCGGTGGAAGCCGCGCAGGTGCTGCTTCAGCGTTGCATGGTCGAGCGCGCGAAACATCGCCGCGTCCATGCCGTGCGCGGGTTGCGTGCTCCACCACATCACGCCGTCGTTCGGATCGGGGCTGCAATAGCCGTAGCCGAAGAAGCCGCTCTGTCCGAACGTGGTTTCGACGTGCCGGCCGATCGGCCGGCCATCGAGGACGGCGTGCGGTACGAAGCCGCCGAAGCCGATCAGTCCGGTATCGAACGGCTGCGGCCCGTCCGGGACGACTTGGCGCCGCGTCACCGAGTGCACGCCGTCGGCGCCGATCACGAAGTCGCCTTCGGCCGTGGTACCGTCGGCGAAGTAGGCGATGATCGGCTGGTCGGCGCGATCCTCGATCTTGATCAGGCGCTTCTCGAAATAAAGTGAAACGCATGCGCACCAAGCCTTGTCGATCAGCATCTCGTTCAGCGTGGCGCGGCAGACATTGACCGCGGGCTGGCCGAAGCGCCGCGCCATGTCGCGATTGATCGAGCCGAGCCTCTCTCCGGCTTGCGAATAGAAGTCGAACGATTCCGCGATCGAGCCGCGGCTGATCAGCTCATTGGAAAGGCCAATCTCGTCCATGACTTGCATGCCGTTCGGCGCGATCTGAAGGCCGCCGCCGATGCCTTTCGAATAGGGCCAGCCTTCGTAGATCGCGGACTCGATGCCGGCGCCGATGATCAGGGCCTTACGAGGACGATAGGACATGGCTTGCTCCCGACGTTTCCGTGGTGCTAGGAGATTACAGTCGCTAAATCTCTTAGTGACTAAGATATATATCGACTAAGATACGAGGTTTGCCTTGTCAAGGACGAAGGCGCGCGCCGCGCTGCTGCAGGAGCTCGAGGAGGCGATGCGCAGGTCGTCCGCGCAGGGCGTGCTTTATGGCCAGACCGTTGCGAACGTTGCCGGAATCGCCAATTCCGACCTCGAATGCATGGACATCCTGTACCTCGAAGGCCGCGTCACCGCCGGCCGGCTCGCCGAAGTCACGGGGCTCACGACCGGCGCCATCACCGGCGTGGTCGACCGGCTCGAAAAGGCGGGCCTGGTCCGTCGTGAGCGCGACGATGCCGATCGTCGCAAGGTCTTCATTGCCGTCGTGCCGGAGGCGATCGAAAGGCTCGGCCAGTTCTACGTGCCGATGCAGCAGGCGATGGAGAAGGTTTTTGGCGGCTATTCCGACCAGGAATTGCGCCTGCTGCTGCGCTTCGCCAATGAGGGCTACAAGGGCGTGCTGGCGGCGACCGCGGCGCTGAAAGGCCTGCTCGACACGCCGCCCGAGAAACGCCCCGATCTCAAGCTGAAGAAGCTTCGTCGCCAGCCCTGATCTTGTAGATCTGCGCAGCCGCGATCATGCCCCACATCGCGCCCAGCATCATCCAGAAATGCCGCCAGTGGTCGGTGTCGATCACGAAACTTTCTCCGACGGTGCCGACGAAGGCGGAGAACACCGCCAGATAAGCGCGCTGCCAGGGCACCGGCACGAAGATGTGCCTGACGCCCATGATGACGGTCGTGAAGACCAGCGCGGGGTAGCAGATGCCGGACAGCCAGCCGCCCGACATGAAGGCGTTGAGATAAGAGTTGTGGGTGTCCTCGGGGAAGAAGCGGTGGAATTGCAGCGGGCCGATGCCGAACGGCAGGTCGAGCGCCATCTCCGCTCCCAGGATGTGCCGGCCGAACCGGCCGAACCTGCCTTCGTCGTAGCTCTGGTCGAAGCTCGCGCGCTGCTTGAACATTTCGGCGGTGGAATCGAACGACATCAACACCGCGATCAACGCGAGGCCCAGCACCGCGGCCAAAACCGCCATGACGATGATGCGCGAGCGCTGCGCGTTGGTGCGGCTGGTCAGCACCATCAGCGCCAGCATGAAGGCGGATGTCAGCACCAGCCCGCCCCAGGCGGCCCGGGAGAACGCGAGCAGGATCGCGAGCGACATGATGCCGAAGGCGATGACGTTGCGGAGGGCCTTGCCGAACTTGTCGGAGACGACGCTCTGCAGCGAGAACAGCGCCGGCAGGATCAGGAAGGCGCCGAGCACGTTCGGATCCTTGAAGGTGCCGCGCGCGCGTCCGTACAGTGTCAGGAGGTCGTCGCCGCCGGGAACCAGGTGGAAGTAGCCGGCGACCGCCGACAGCGAGGCGACCATCGCGCCGATCACGAGCCCGCGGCGGAGCATGTCGAGCCGGGCAGCGGTGTCCTCCGACGTGACCATGGCGAAGAACACGACCGTCACCGCCATGTACCAGGAGGTCGCAATCCAGCTGACCACCTCGGACTGCTCGAACAGCGGGATCGCGCTGATCGTATAGCCGATATTGAGCAGGACCAGCATCAGCACCAGCGGCATCAAAGCGAGCCGCAGACGCAGTCCGGTGGCGAAGAAGGTGACGGTGGCCAGCAGCGTCACGATCTCGTAGGGGCTCGGCTCGATGAACACGATCGCGCCGGAGGCGCCGACCAGCCATACCAGCGCGCGCTGGAGCGCCAACACGCCGGGCGCGGCCCGAACCGCTGCATTCATCTCCCCGGCTGTTGCCGCATACGCCATCACACGCTCACACGTTTACGCAACTGGTACGCCACAAATACCGCTGTCATCGCCCGGCTTGACCGGGCGATCCAGTACTCCGCGGCGTCTATTGCGGAAACGGCCGGCGCCGCGGAGTACCGGATGCCCCGCCCCAGTGCGCAACAGCGCACAAGGAGGGGCATGACGGAAATATTCAACTCAATACGCGTTCTCGTTCTTGGTCAGCAGCGAGATCGGCGTCTTCAGCAGAATGACGAGATCGAACAGCACCGACCAGTTCTCGATGTAATAGAGGTCGAACTCGACGCGCTTCTGGATCTTCTCTTCGTTGTCGATCTCACCGCGCCAGCCGTTGATCTGGGCCCAGCCGGTGATGCCGGGCTTGACCCGGTGGCGGGCGAAATAGCCGTCGACGGCTTCGTCGAACAGGCGGCTCTGCAGCTTGCCCTGTACCGCATGCGGACGTGGGCCGACCAAAGAGAGATCGCCGGAGAAGACCACGTTGAAGAGCTGCGGCAGCTCGTCGAGGCTGGTCTTGCGGATGAAGCGGCCGACGCGGGTGACGCGCGAGTCGTTCTTGGTCACGACCTTCGAGGCCGTCGGATCGGCCTGATGATGGTACATTGAGCGGAACTTGTAGACGTCGATGCGCTCGTTGTTGAAGCCGAAGCGCTTTTGGCGGAACAGCACGGGTCCGGGGCTGTCGAGCTTCACGGCCAGCGCTACCAATCCCATCACCGGCAAGGCCACGAGCAGCGCGAGGGTGCCGACCATGCGGTCGAACAGCCATTTCATCACCAGGTCCCAGTCGGTGATCGGCGCCTCGAACATGTCCAGCGTCGGCACCTCGCCGATATAGGAATAGGAGCGGGGGCGGAAGCGCAGCTTGTTGGTGTGTGCGGAGAGGCGGATGTCCACCGGCAGCACCCAGAGCTTCTTCAGCATCTCCAGGATGCGCGTCTCGGCGGAGATCGGCAGCGCGAACAGCACGAGATCGACGCGGGTGCGGCGGGCGAATTCGACGATGTCGTCGACCTTGCCGAGCTTGCGCGCGCCGGCACAGGTGTCGAGCGCGCGGCTGTCGTTGCGGTCGTCGAACACGC
This sequence comes from Bradyrhizobium sp. WU425, assembly GCF_021052305.1. Classification (NCBI taxonomy): domain Bacteria; kingdom Pseudomonadati; phylum Pseudomonadota; class Alphaproteobacteria; order Hyphomicrobiales; family Nitrobacteraceae; genus Bradyrhizobium; species Bradyrhizobium sp. WU425. Next base: position 3,939,563 of record NZ_CP088089.1, read on the forward strand.
CGAGCACATGGATGTCGGAATCCTCCTGCTGCTTCAGCGCCTCGACCAATTGTTCGCCGTTGCGGTCGGAGCCGACGATGATGGTGCGGCGGTCGAGCCGGCCCTCGCGCCCCCAGGCGCGCACCAGCGAGCGCAGCACCAGACGCTCGCAGAGGAGCGCGGCGAGCCCGAGGACGTAAAAGGCGGCAAGCCAGAGCCGCGATATTTCGCTGCCGAACTTGGCGAAGAAGGAGATGCCGATGAACAACAGGAAGACGAACGACCAGGACGAGATCATCCGCGTCATCTGCCGGAGCTGACCGCGGAACAACTGCACCTGATAGATATCGGCGGCCTGGAAGCAGACCACGGCGGAGACCGCGACGGCGATGATCTGCGCGGGATAGATCCAGCTGAAGGAGCCGGCGTGCGGCATGACATAGCCGAGATAGAGTACGATGCCGACGAGGCTCAGCAGCGCGAAATCGGCGAGGCGCACGAAGCCGGTGATCACGATCGGCGAATAGGCGCGGGCGACCTTCTGGTTGACGACGTCGAGCGCGGCGGCCGAGAGCCGTTGACGCCGCTCCACAAAGGGCCGGTCAGCCGGCTTCGCCGCGGCGCTGGTCGCGGCATCGAGCATCGAGCGTGCGTTGAGCGGTTCCACGGGCGTCCACGTCCATTCCAAAAACCCGCGGGCCGCGTCCTTGCGTCCCGGGCGAGCATCCCCTGGCGCTTGGGTTATCGGACAAATCGGAAGATTCTCTAAAGCGGGTCTTAAGAATGGTTAGTGATTGGTAAATGCGTCGCGATAGCCCGCGAGCACGCCCTCGACCATCGCCTGCTGCGAGAAATGCGCGGAGATGCGCTCGCGAAGCGACAAGGCGCGCTGCGCTGTTCCCAGCGGATTGTCGAGCGCGGCCGCGATCGCCTCCGCCATGGCTTCCGCGTTGCTCGGCGCAAACAGAGCCGGGTTCTCCGCGCCGAAAATCTCGGGAATGCCGCCGATCTTGGACGCAATCATCGGTATCCCGGCGGCACCGGCCTCGATCACGACATAGGGCATGGAATCGCCACGCGAGGGAACGACCAGCAGCCGCCCCTTGGAAAAGCCGTAGCGTGCCTTGACGTGACCGATGAAGCGGATGGCGCTGGAGAGGCCGAGCCTCTCGACTTGCGCTTTGAGCGCCGCGGTCTCCTCGCCGTCACCGCCGAGCGTCAGCGTGACCTTCTTACCGCCCTCGTGCAGGCGCGCCACCGCGTCAACCAGCAGATCGGCGCCCTTGATGTGCCTGAACTCACCGACATAAGCGAGGTCGGTGGCGTCGTCGGCCATGACGACAGGTTCGAATTCCTCCGGCGTCACGCCGTTGAAGACGCAATGCACCACGCCCTTCGGCTTGCCGACGATGCGCTGATAGGTGTCGCGGGCAAACGCGCTTTCGAACAGGAACAGGTCGGTCGCGTCCATCAGCGCACGCTCGAGCCGCGCGTAAAACTCGCCCTTGAGGGTGTTGAGGGGATAATGCAGCGAGCCGCCATGCGGGGTGTAGATGCGGATGGTGTCGTCGGATCGCCGCCGCATGCGGATGAAAGCGCCGGCCTTGGCGCCGTGGCCATGCATGACGTCGGGCTTGAGCGTGGCGATCAGGCGCCGCAAGCGGAACCAGACCAGCACATCGTCGGGCGACGGTTCGCGGCGGATCGCCATCCGGTGCACGCCGAGCTTCAGCCGCGGTGCGAGCTCGGCAAGGGCCTTGTCGGCGCGCTCACCGCCGGTGAGACTGTCGGCGAGGATGCCGACATGATGGCCACGATCGACCTGGCCGTTGGCGACGTCGAGGATGTGGCGGAAGATGCCGCCGACCGGAGCGCGCACGGCGTGCAGGATGCGAAGCGGCTGGTCGGGAAAGGGGGGCATGATCAAAACCAGCGCTCGACGGCGAATGCTCGAACAATCTGACGAAATATCGAGACGGATTAAGAGGCCTCGTGGTTAACAAACGGTGACGGACGCACCTGCGCGAGCCGCCCGACGCTGCGATTAACCCAGCGGCAACCTTAATGGAGTGTAATCGCCCTGGTTGAGGTAGGTTCGTGGCGTTGCGCCTGCGGGAGTGTTCGATGCGTTTAGCGTTCTGGCGTGCCGGCAAGGACAAGGCGGTGGTCAAGCGGGCTGTCTCGAAGGCAGCAGCCAAGCGGGCTGAACTCGAGTCCAGCATTGAAGCAAAGCCTGCGCCCGTTGCTCCGCGGCCGGCGCCAGTCGAATCCGGCGACATCGACCTGCACGCGCTCGGCGCGGCATTGGCGCGCAAGCGCGGCTGGATCATCGTTCCGACGGTGCTGGCGCTCGTCGCATCCATCGCAATCGTCAATCTCATCACGCCGCGCTACAAGTCTGAATCCCGTATCCTGATCGACGGCCGTGAGAACGTGTTTCTGCGGCCCAATAGCGATCGCGCCGAGGAACGGCAGGCGCTCGACGCCGAAGCCGTCACCAGCCAGGTGCAGCTCGTGCTGTCGCGCGATCTCGCGCGCGAGATCATCAAGAAGAACAAGCTTGCGGAGCGGCCCGAGTTCGATCCGGTGCTGCAAGGCGTTTCGCCGCTGAAGTCTCTTGCGGCGCTGGTCGGCATGGGCCGCGATCCGTTCTCGATGACGCCGGAAGAGCGGGTGCTGGACGCCTATTACGAGCGCCTCCAGGCCTACGCTGTCGACAAGTCACGCGTGATCGTGATCGAATTCCAGTCTGCCGATCCCGATCTCGCCGTGCGCGTCGCCAATTCGATCGCCGACGGCTATCTCGTGCTCCAGCAGGATGCGCGCCAGGACCAGGCCCGAAACGCCAGCCAGTGGTATGCCGGCAGGATCGACGAGCTGCGACGGAATGTCTCCGAGGCCGAAGCGAAGGCCGAGGACTTCCGCTCCAAGTCGAGCCTGTTCGTCGGCACCAACAACACGACGCTATCGAACCAGCAGATGGGCGAGGTCAACACCCAGCTCAACAATGCGCGCGCGCTCAAGGCCGATGCCGAGTCCAAGGCGCGCCTGATCCGCGAGATGATCCAGAGCGGCAAACCGATCGAATCGTCGGAAATTTTGAACTCGGAATCGATGCGCACGCCTTCGCAGCAGCGCGTGGCGTTGCGGGCCCAGCTGGCCGAGCAATCGTCGACGTTGCTCGGCAACCATCCGCGCATCAAGGAGTTGAAGGCGCAGCTCGCCGACCTCGACACCCAGATCCGCGACGAGGCCGCCAAGCTCGCCCGCACGCTCGAAAACGATGCGCGCGCCGCCAGCGGGCGCGTTCAGGAATTGTCGGCGAGCCTCGAGCAGCTCAAGAAGCAGGCGACGGCCACCAACGGCCAGGACGTGCAGCTCCGTGCCCTCGAGCGTGAGGCCAAGGCGCAGCGCGACCTGCTCGAAACCTATCTCGCGAAGTACCGTGAGGCCAACACCCGCGAGACCATCGACACCGCGCCGACGGATGGCCGCATCATCTCGCGCGCCGTCGTCTCGAACACGCCGGCCTATCCGAAGAAGCTGCCGATCGTGCTGATCGCGACGATCGCGACACTGCTGCTCTCGTCGGGCGTCGTCGTCACCGGAGAGTTGTTGCGCCAGACCGCGCCCCGTGCGGTGGCGGTGTTCACGCCAACGCTCATGCGGGCGTCGGCTCGCCAGGAACAAATCGTCCAACCGGAGGTCGTCGAGCCCTTCGCCGATCCGGTCGTCGATCCGGTCATGGCAGAACCCGCGCCGCTGCAGCCGGAGATGACGGCCGATGCCGATGTCGCCGAATTCGCGGAGATCGAGCATCTGGCCGACAGCCTGCGCGCCGCCGGAGCCATGGCGAAGAAGGTCACGGTGCTCGGCACTGCGAGCGGCGAAGCCATCACGCTGTCGACGCTGACATTGGCCCGGCACCTGGCGCGCGATGCGCGGGTCGTCGTGGTCGATCTCGCCGCGTCCTCGCCGACCATGGCCGCCGTGTCCGTCGATGCCTCGGCACCCGGCCTCGCCGAACTGATGCAGGGCGAGGCGTCGTTCGCGCAGATCATCACCCGGGACAAGCTCTCGCGGCTGCATCTGGTCATGGCAGGCCGCCCCGGCTTCGATCGCAGCCTGTTGCAGTCGCCCCGCGTGACGCTCGCGATCGACGCGCTGCTGCGCGCCTACGACCACGTGCTGCTCGATGCCGGCAGTGCCTCCGACCTTCCTGCGGAGCTCCTGACGGCGAATGCCCGCGCCGTCGTCGTGCCCGACGCGTCGATGGCGCCGGATGCGCGCGCACTGATGTGCGAGCAGCTCAGCGCCGTCGGATTCAATGAAGTGACGATGCTGAACAGACCGGTGCAGCCGTCGGATGCGAGGGACGCGCCGCGCGTCGTGGCGGCGTAGGCGTTTCTTACCCTCTCCCCCTGTGGGAGAGGGTGGCTCGCCGCGATAGCGGCGAGACGGGTGAGGGGTCTCTCTCCGCGCGTGCCTCTCGCATTTTGACTTGCTGATACAACCCCTCATCCGGCGCTTCGTGCCACCTTCTCCCACAAGGGGAGAAGGTGGGCAGTCGTGCAATGGCGAGAGCTACCCGAACGCTCGCCGCAGCCGCTGCGCCAGGTCGAACAACATCTGGTTCTGTTTCACCAGCCGCTTGCCGTGGCTCAGCGAGGACATCGCCATGGCCGCGAGCTTTCCGCGTGACGTCAGCGGAACGAAACTGTCGAAGATGTCCTGGTCGTCCTTGCAGAACATCCGCTTGTACTCGTCCGAGCCGATGCCGAGGTCGAGCGAGCGGTAGCCGCGCTCGGCGCAGCGGTCGATGATGTAGCGCATCAGGATCAGCCCGGGGCTGTAGCGGGCGTGCTCGGACATCGTGTAGGTGTTGAACATCATCGAGAAGCGCTGGCCGTCGGCGACGCCAGCGAAGATTGCGATCACCTCGTCGTCGCATTCGAGCGCGTGGATGTCGATGACGCGGCCGTCGCCGCGTGGTGCAAGGCAGGCGCTGCGGACGAATTGCTCGACGCCGGGCTCTGCGAAGACGTTGGGCAGCTTCTGTTCGGCCATCCGAGCCGGCTTGATACGGAAGAACCAGTCGAGCAGGCGGGTGATGTCCGCATCGGTGGTCGCCAAATGATAGCGATAGCCGGCGAGCGCCTGGAGCTTCTTCTCCTTGCTCTTGAGGCGGCGGCGGAAGGAGTTGCTGATCCGCGATGCCGGCGGACCGCCCGGTTCCATCGTGAGCAGCGGGCAGCCGTTGATCGCGCTTTGGCGTGGCAAATGCGCGAACGGGTTCTGCTGGTCGTTCCAGTGCAGCGGCTGCTGCGTCAGTGCGAGCACGTCGGCATGTTCGTTGAGCGGCGCAAGCAGCGCGTCGAGATCACCGCTGGCGACCTGCGCTGCAAATTCGGCGTTCCACAAGCCCATGTTGAAGGTCGTATGCTTGCCGCCCATGAAGCAGGCGGTGCGCACGCCGTGGCTTTGGCGCAGCGAGAGCGGCAGCAGCAGCAGCGGCCGATGCTCGGAGTCGCGGGCAATGACGATAAAGGGGCGGGCGCGTTCCTGCTCGCCGACCAGACGCTGCCAGGGACTGAGCAGATCAAATCGCTGATAGGGCGTGAAGAGATGACCGGGCTGCTCGAAGGCGCGCCAGACGGCCTCGGCCGCGCCGAGATCGGTCACGATATCGACATGCGCGATGCGGCCCGCTTTCGACTGCGCTGGCAATTCTGCCGTCCGGCTTTGCATCGCCGCAGCCATGGTCATTCGCGAACCTGTCGAGAAATCAAAAATATGCGTAATTCGGCCTGTGGCCGACCTTTGCAAAGAAATGTCAACAAAGGGTAATGACTATAAGAGGGGACCGGCCGCCGACGGGCGCGAGGTGGGACATTGGCATCCGACGACAGATGGCTGGAACGGCTGCGACTTGAGCTGACCTGGTTCACGGGCCAGGCTGCGCTGCGCAGTCGTGGAGCCGGCGCCATCCTGCGCTTTGCGCATGTGCGGTCGCGCCGGCGCGGCGGGTTTCAGCCGCTGCGCGAGAACGAGATCACGCCGCATTTCCTCGATCGCGCCATTCGCGCGCTGAAGCGGTGGAACTATGATTTCGTCGGCATGGACGAGGTCTGCCGGCGCGCGGTGACGCTGTCGGAACAGCGGCGCTTCGTGGCACTCACCTTCGACGGCGCCGGCAAGGATCTGATCGACTTTGCCTATCCGGTGCTGGCGCGCCACGCCGTGCCCTTCACGATCTATGTGCCCACGGCGTTTCCCGACGGCGTCGGTGAGGCCTGGTGGCTCGGACTCGAACAGGTGATCGCGCGCGAGAGCCGTGTCAGTCTCTTGATGGGCGAGAAGGAGCAGCGCTTCACTGTGACTGGCAACGCGGAGAAGCAGGCGCTGTTTTCGTTCCTCGAGGCCTGGCTGCGCTCGCTGCCGCCGGCGGATGTGTCGGCTGCGATCGCAGACCTCTGCACGCGCTACCGGGTCGACCTTGCCGCGCTCTCACGCGAGGCATCGATGAATTGGGAGGATCTGGCAAGGCTTTCGGCCGATCCGCTGGTGACAATCGGCAGTGCGACCGTGAACTATCCCGTTCTCGCCAACATGAAGGATGCGGTCGCACTGCGCGAGATGACGATGGGCAAGGCGGTGGCGGAGGCGGCCTTCGATCGCGACATCCGGCATCTCGCCTTTCCGTTCGGTGATCGCGCCTCGTTCCGGCGCAGCCATGTCATCATGGCGGAGGAGGCGGGCTTTGCCAGCGCGGTGACGACGATCCCGGGCGTGGTGGACGCGGAGGGACGCACCAATCTGCGCGCGCTGCCGCGCATTTCCTGGGACGGCCGGGTGCGCTCGCTGCGCATGATGCGGGTGCTGGTGTCGGGGGTCGCTTTTGCGCCGGTGAAGCCGACTGGCACTGCTGGGACCTAGAAGCGCTACGAACTGGAAGCGCTACGAACTCGACTTGGCCCGGTCCGGCCGCTGCATCCAGCTCACGATCGGCATCGCCGGCAGCACCCAGCCCATGCCGACCACCACGTAGTAGATCGCCTGCCGCCAGCCGGATTCGGCGATCCACGGCATCTGCGCCAGCGCCATGCCGAGCAGTGCCCAGACGGTGGCGAGCACCAGGAGCAGGATGGTGCCGAGGAACTTGCGAGTGCGGATCGTCATGACGGAATATCGCGGCTTTCGCGTAACTTGCGCTGCGGGAGCGGGGGACTATAAGGGGCACGCAGTCCGGTTCAAGCTCTGGTTTTGCCTCGAATGACGACGAATTCCGCCCCGTCCGAGCCGTATCGCGCCGTGCGCTGGTGGCTGATCTCAGTGGCTGCGCTGATCGCGCTGATGGTACTGGTCGGAGGCGCAACGCGGCTGACGGAATCCGGGCTCTCGATCGTCGAGTGGAAGCCGGTCACGGGCAGCGTGCCGCCACTTTCGGAAGCGCAGTGGACGGCGGCCTTCGAGGCCTACAAGACGATCCCGCAATATCGCGAGCTCAACGCCGGCATGAGCCTGTCCGAGTTCAAGGAGATCTTCTGGTGGGAATGGAGCCATCGGCTGCTCGGCCGTTTCATCGGCGTCGCCTATCTGTTGCCGTTCCTGTTCTTCCTCTGGCGCGGCGGCCTGTCCGGTGAGTTGAAGCGGCGGCTGTGGCTATTGTTTGGGCTCGGCGGCCTCCAGGGCGCGGTCGGCTGGTGGATGGTGGCCTCGGGGCTGTCCGAACGCGTCGAGGTGTCGCAATATCGGCTGGCGACACATCTTATGCTCGCGCTCGTGATCTTCGCCGGCATCGTCTGGACGGTGCGGCGGCTCGCCGGGCGTCCGCAGATCGCAGCATCGTCGCGGCTGCGCTTTACCAGCGCCTTGCTCCTCGCGGTGACCTTTATCCAGATCTATTTTGGTGCTCTGGTTGCGGGCCTGCGCGCGGGCCGCGCCTACAACACCTGGCCGCAGATCGACGGCGCGTTCATTCCCTCGGCGGAACGGCTGTGGTTCGAGACGCCGTGGTGGCGCAACATGTTCGACAATGTGCTGACGGTGCAGTTCGAGCACCGCATGACGGCCTATGCGCTGTTCGCGCTGGCGGCGTTGCACGCGTTCGATGCGGTCCGTTCACGCGCGGGTTCTGCGGCAAGCGGCGCGCTCTTGCTGCTGGGCGCGGTCAGCCTGCAAGGCGTGCTCGGCATCCTCACGCTGCTCAACCAGGTGCCGATTGATCTCGCGCTCGCGCATCAGGCAGTTGCGATCGTGGTGCTGACGCTTGCGGTGATGCAGACAGAGCGGCTCGCGCCGCGTGGCGCAACCGAAGCGCAGCCGCGCGCCGTTCCCGTCGGTCAGGCCGGCTGATCGGATCTGCTCTTCAGCAATAGCCGTAGATGCCGCACGAGTAGGGCAGGCGCCAGAAATAATCGACCTGCTTCCCGCCGTAATACGCGCCCTGGTAATCGTAGTCCCAGGGGCGGCCGTAATAGCCCGGCAGCGTGTGGGAGCCCGGGAGCAGTGGCGTACCCGGCAAATTGCGGATGTAGCTGCCGATGCCGTAGGCCGGCGAGATCAGCGCATCCGGATCGGTCTCGACATAGACCTGCGGCGGCTCCTGTGGCGGAGCGGCCGCCCGCCGCTTTGGCGTGGCCGGCAAATCGGCGGCAATCGCAGCTGAGACCGTCAGCATCGCCGCAAGGGCAGGCACCATCCAGCGCAGCATCGTCGGCTCCGAATCAAAGGGGCGATCCAGTGACGATGTATGCGGCAGATATGGTTAATGACTGTTAACTGGAGCCATATTCCGGGGCGCACTCAGGCGCCCCGGAATGACCAGGACAGCTACGTGCCCAGCGCCTGTTCCAGATCGGCGATCAAATCTTCCTTGTCCTCGATGCCGATCGAGAGCCGCACCACGTCGGGGCCGGCGCCGGACTTGACCTTAGCGGCGTCGTCGAGCTGGCTGTGCGTGGTCGAGGCCGGATGGATGACCAGCGAGCGGGTGTCGCCGACATTGGCCAGATGCGAGAACAGCTGCAACTTCGACACCAGGCTGACGCCGGCATCGTAGCCGCCCTTCAGGCTGAAGGTGAACACGGCGCCGGCACCCTTCGGCGCGTATTTGCGCGCGAGCTGGTTGTACTTGTCGCTTGCAAGGCCCGCATAGTTCACCGCGGCCACCGCCGGATGGCCGGCGAGGAATTCGGCGACCGCTTTCGCATTGTCGCAGTGCTTCTGCATGCGCAGCGGCAATGTCTCGATGCCGGTGAGGATCATGAAGGCGTTGAACGGCGACAGCGCGGGTCCGAGGTCGCGCAGGCCGAGCACGCGGCAGGCGATCGCGAAGGCGAAATTGCCAAACGTCTCCTGGAGCCGGATGCCGTGATATTCGGGCCGCGGCTCCGATAGCATCGGATATTTGCCGCCTGTCGACCAGTCGAAAGTGCCGGCATCGACGATGATGCCGCCGATCGAATTGCCGTGGCCGCCGAGAAATTTCGTCAGCGAGTGCACGACGATGTCGGCGCCGTGGTCGATCGGGCGGATCAGATAGGGCGAGGCCAGCGTATTGTCGACGATCAGCGGGACGCCCGCCTTGCGCGCCACCGTCGAGATCGCCTCGATGTCGGTGATGCTGCCGGCGGGATTGGCGATGGACTCGATGAAGATCGCTTTCGTGCGCGGCGTGACCGCGCGTTCGAAGCTCGCGATGTCGTCGGGATCGGCCCACACCACGTTCCAGCCGAAGCTCTTGAACGCGTGGGTGAACTGGTTGATGGAGCCGCCATAGAGCTTTCGCGCGGCGATGAACTCGTCGCCGGGCTGGAGCAATTGCTGCAACACCACGACCTGCGCGGCATGGCCCGAGGCCACCGCCAGCGCGGCCGTGCCGCCTTCGAGTGCTGCGACGCGCTCTTCCAGCACCGCGTTGGTGGGATTGCCGATGCGGGTATAGATGTTGCCGAAGGCCTGCAGGCCGAACAGAGAGGCGGCGTGGTCGGCGTCGTTGAAGACGAACGACGTCGTTTGATAGATCGGAGTCGCGCGCGCACCAGTGGTGGGATCGGGCTGTGCACCGGCATGCACGGCGAGGGTCGAAAATCCCGGAAGGCGATCGCTCATTGAGGGCGTCCTGTTGTCGTGGTCTGAAATCGCGCGGCATGCTGATTGGCGCCGCGGCTGCCGTCAAGGCGCGGCTTCACATCGGAACGATCGTGCTACGCATTGTCGCGTTCGCGAAATGAAACCTTCGCAACTGCGTCAGCTTTGCTCGGTCTTGTTTTTGGCGGCGCGGTCCGATGCCGCGGTTTCGCCGCCGCCGACACTCATCCGATTGAGGGATAGCCGCATGCCCTGCGTCGGCACCGGAGCGCGTTTCGAGCTCAGCGTGCGTGAATTGACGCCCATCCACGAGATCTCCGACGACAGGCGGCCATATTCGATCTTGGGGCAGCGGTTCATCACCACCTTGATACCGACCGATTCCGCCTTCAGCGCCGCCGCGTCGTCGCGTGCCCCCAACTGCATCCAGATCACCATCGGCAGCGGATCGAGCGTGAGGGCTTCCTCGACCACGGGCATGATGTGGCTGGAGTTGCGGAAAATGTCGATCATGTCGACGGGACGGCCGATGTCGGACAGCGAGGCGACGAAGGGTTTTCCGAGCAGCTCCTTGCCGACATGGCCGGGATTGACCGGGATCATGTCGTAGCCACGCTGGGCCAGATATTTGAACGCGAAATAGCTCGGCCGCACGTTGGCCGGCGAGGCGCCGACCATCGCGATCGATTTCACGTTGTTGAGGATGCCCCGGATGTAATTGTCGGGATAGGCGTCGTGGTTCATTGGCTCATCTTTTCGGGCTCATCTTTCGCCGTCATTGCGAGGAGCGAAGCGACGAAGCAATCCAGTCTGTCTCCGAGGAGGGATTCTGGATTGCTTCGCTTCGCTCGCAATGACGAATTACTCATCCCGCCACGTCGGCGTGCGCTTCTCGATGAAGGCGCCAATGCCTTCCTCGGCGTCGCGCGCCATCATGTTCTCGGTCATCACCTCTGCCGCATAGCGATAGGCATCTGCAAGGTTCATCTCGGCCTGGCGGTAGAACGCCTCCTTGCCGAGCTTGACGGTATAGGCGGATTTCAGCGCGACCTGTTCGGCGAGCGCAATGGCGGCATGGCGCTCGCTGCCGGCGGCGACGACACGATTGACGAGCCCGATCTCGCGAGCGCGTGCGGCCGGGATCGGCTCGCCTGTCAGCAACATCTCCATCGCCTGCTTGCGCGGCACATTGCGCGACAGCGCCACCATTGGCGTCGAGCAGAACAGGCCGATGTCGACGCCCGGAGTGGCGAAGTGTGCTGCTTCCGAGGCGATCGCGAGATCGCAGCTGGCCACGAGCTGGCAGCCGGCGGCAGTGGCGATGCCCTGAACGGATGCGACCACGGGCTTGGGCAGGTGCACGATCGCCTGCATCATCGCGCTGCAGGCGGTCATCATCTCGGCGAAGAAGGCACGGCCGCGATCCGGGTCGCCGCGACGCGCGGTCAGCTCCTTCATGTCGTGGCCGGCGGAGAAGGCGGGACCGTTGGCCGCGATCACGACGCCGCGGACGGACTTGTCGTCGCGGATCTCGTTGAGCTCGGCATGCAGGCTTGCGATCATCGCCGCCGACAGGCTGTTGCGGGCGGCCGGGCGGTTCAGGGTCAGGACCGCGATAGGGCCGACGGTCTCGCGCAGCAGGATCGGCAGTTGCGGGGAGGGGGCGCGGGCGGCCTGGACGGACATCAAAGCGTTTCCGGTTGGATTATTGCGATTGGATGACGCAGATAACTTAATGTAACAGGGGACGTGAAGCGAGGGTGAGGGGCAGCATGGCGTTAGCGAAAATGAGCGTGGCGGAGCTCGAGCAGTTCCTCCGCAACGAGTTTCCCCAGGCCTTCAGCGGCGACGACATCACGATCGAGAGCGCGGACGGTCAGGCCTGCCTTTTGCGTCAGCGCTATAGCGAAAAGATGCTGCGGCCGGGTGGAACCGTGTCCGGCCCGACCCTGATGGCGCTCGCCGATTTCGCGATGTACGTGGTGCTGTTGTCCGCGATCGGGCCGATCGGGCTCGCGGTGACCACCAATCTCAACATTAACTTCCTGCGCAAGGGCCAGCCCGGGCAGGACGTGCTGGCGGAGGCGCGGCTGCTCAAGCTCGGCAAGCGCCTCGCAGTCGGTGAGGTGAAGCTATTGTCCGGCACCTCGCCCGATCCGATTGCGCATGTCACCTCGACCTATTCCATTCCAAACGTTTGAACTTTTTACGGGTATCTTAATACCATATTTCTAAGTCGTTGATATTGAACAAGTAAATTCCGCCTTTGGGCATTGACCGCGGCGCCTCTGTTCTCTAAAAAACCGCCAGTCCGGTGCGGTGTTCGCGCCGATGCTCCCCGTTCACGGAAACTCTGACATGAAAACCTTTTCGGCAAAGCCGGCTGAGGTGACGAAGAAGTGGGTACTGATCGACGCCAAGGGTCTGGTCGTCGGCCGTCTCGCCACCATCGTCGCCATGCGCCTGCGCGGCAAGCACCTCCCGACCTACACCCCGCACGTTGATTGCGGCGACAACATCATCATCATCAACGCGCAGCATGCGGTTCTCACCGGCCGCAAGCGCGAGCAGAAGACCTATTACAAGCACACCGGCTATGTCGGCCACGTCAAGGAGCGCACCGCGCGCCAGATCCTCGAGGGCAAGCATCCCGAGCGCGTGCTGGAGAAGGCCGTCGAGCGCATGATCCCGCGTGGCCCGCTCGGTCGCGTCCAGATGGGCAACCTGCGCGTCTATGGCGGCGCCGATCATCCGCACGAGGCCCAGACGCCCGAGAAGATCGACATCGCCAAGTTGAACCGCAAGAACACGAGGGCCGCATAACATGGCCGAATCCATCCAGTCGCTCGACCAGCTCTCGCAGCTCAAGACGGCGGCCGCGCCCGACGCGCCCAAGCACGAGAAGAAAGTCGACAAGTTCAACCGCGCCTATGCCACCGGCAAGCGCAAGGACGCGGTCGCCCGCGTCTGGATCAAGCCAGGCGCCGGCAAGGTCACGGTCAACGCGCGCGAGGTCGAGGTCTATTTCGCCCGTCCCGTGCTGCGCATGATGATCGAGCAGCCGTTCTCCGTGGCCGCGCGGTCCGGCCAGTATGACGTGATCTGCACCGTCGCCGGCGGTGGTCTGTCCGGCCAGGCCGGTGCCGTCCGTCACGGCATCTCCAAGGCACTGACCTATTTCGAGCCGGAGCTGCGCACCGTGCTCAAAAAGGGCGGCTTCCTCACCCGCGACTCCCGGGTGGTCGAGCGCAAGAAGTACGGCAAGGCCAAGGCCCGCCGGTCCTTCCAGTTCTCGAAGCGTTAATCGCATCGGTCGCATTCGTCGCGAAAGCGGCTTCAATGAGATGCAAAAGGGCGCTGATTTCAGCGCCCTTTTTGCTGTTCGTTTGTATGCAAATTGATGGCGTGTTTCCTGAAAACTTGGGCTCGCATGAAAACCTGAATGGAACCCGCGGGACATAGCGTCGCTTTTGGAAGGGCGCGCAAATCGGTTGATCCGATCGCGTAACTGCTATGTCTAGAAGGGGGCCGACATGATGTCGCTCGATAGCATCACGCTCTATTTGGTCGCCACCATGGTCGCCGCACTGCTCGGCGCCATGATGGTGTTTTTCGGAAGGCAGGAGAATAGCGCTGCGCTGAAATGGTGGGGCACCGCCTATCTCCTCGGCGCCGCATCGGTCGCGCTCTGGACGGCGGCGGGCGACAGATTGGGGCCGCATCTTTACCTTGCGCTGAACGCGGTCGGCTTCGTCGCGTGCGGCATGGTGTGGAATGCGGCGCGCGTCTTCCACGGCCGCAAGCCGAATTGGCCGGGTCTCCTGGTCGGCGCGCTCGCCTGGGTCGCTGCCGCCACGCTGCTCGATCCCCCCGCGTCCATGCTGCGCATGATCGTCGGCGCCGGCATCGTGTCGGTCTATGCGGCGTTGACCGCCAGCGAGCTCTGGGTCGAGCGACGCAAGAGCCTGCAACGGCGCTGGCCGGCCTTCGTGGTGCCGGTGATGCACGGCTGCGTCTTGATGCTGCCGATCGTGCTCGGCAGCTTCCTGCGTCCGCACGATGCGGGTTTGGCCAGCAGCATCTGGGTCACCGTGTTCGCGGTCGAGCTCGTGCTTTATGCCGTCGGCACCGTGTTCGTGATCTTCATGCTGGTGTCCGATCGCACCGTCACCGCGCACCGAACCGCCGCCTCCACCGATCCGCTGACCGGCATGCTCAACCGCCGCGGCTTCTCGGAAGCCTGCGGGCGCGTGATCGAGCGCGAGGCAAAGGCCGGACGTCCCGTGACCGTGATGATCTTCGATATCGATCATTTCAAGTCGATCAACGACCGGTTCGGCCATCCCGCCGGCGACGAGATGCTGAAACTGTTCTCGACCGTCGTCGTCAGCAATCTGCGCATCAGCGACATGTCGGGTCGCATCGGCGGCGAGGAGTTCGCCGCCCTCCTGCCGTGTTCGCTCGAGGAGGGCGTGCTGGTCGCTGAGCGCGTGCGCGAGGCCTTCGAGACCTCCGGGGTCGTCGTCGACGAGGGCCCGGTCGACACCACCGTCAGCATCGGCGTCGCCGGCGGTCCGGCCGGCACCGAGCTCGAAGTGCTGCTGGCCTCGGCCGACACCGCGCTCTACCAGGCCAAGCGCGGCGGCCGAAACCGCGTCGAGTCGGCGGAGGAGCTGCCACTTTCGCTGGAGAACTGGCGCCGCCAGAGCGCCGCGCGGATCGGCGTGCCCAACACGCAGTCCAAAGCGCAGCCGGCGACCGCCTAGGCAAAGGAGGCCTCGCGGTAATCCCCTGTTTACCATTCGATCCCTACCATTGCGGTCATGGAATCGATCCGTCGACAGAACCCGCAGACCGCCTTGATGTCGCTCGAAGCCGCGGCGACTTCGGCACGCGGCGGCTTCGCGTGCCTGTTCTCGACCGCGGACGAATACGAGAGCGCGCTGATCACCGAGCGCCGCGCCCAGGGGCGTTACACGCAAGGCCGCAATTACTGGCCGCTCGCGCTGTTCGCCGGTTGTGCGCTGATGGTGGCTGGCACCGTTCTGCTGCTCGCCTGAGTGATCTGCATTTTTGGACCGGGCAGGGCGCCGTTTCGGCGCCTTTTTCTTTGTCCCGGGCTGCGGTAGACACGCCCATCGAACAAAATGGGTGGAAGCAGATGATCACCGAGATCGCGCAAATCGACGTCAAGCCGGGCAGCGAGAAGGATTTTGAGGCCGCCGTCGCCAAGGCGAGGGCCGCTTTCGGCCGCTCCAAGGGTTTTCACGGTTTCGAGCTGCACAAGTCGATCGAGAAGCCGCAGCGCTATCGTCTGATGGTGAAGTGGGAAACGCTCGAGAACCATACCGTCGATTTTCGCGGCTCCGAGAATTTTACCGAATGGCGCGGGCTCGTCGGCCAGTATTTTGCGGCACCCCCTGAGGTCGAGCACACCGAAACCGTGCTCATCACCTGAGGCGGCTCAGGCCGCCTCCGCCAGAGGCGGCGCTTCATACGTCTTGAAATGGTCGATCACGACTTTGGCGATGGCGACGAGTGGCAGCGCCAGCGCCAGGCCCCAGATCCCGAACACGACGCCGAGCAGGATCTGGAACGCGAACAGCGTGGCCGGCGGAATGTCCAGTGCCTGCCGCTGCAGCAGGGGCGTCAGCACGTAGCTCTCCATGGCGTGGACGCCCATGAAGAGGAGAAACGCCGACAGCGCCGGAATCCATCCTGAGGCGAGGCTCGCCAGCACGACCACGACGCCGGCTATGATGGCGCCGACGGTCGGAATGAAGCCGAGCAGTCCCGCCTGAATCCCGAGAATGAAGGAGCCCGGGATGCCGATGATGAGAAGCCCGATCCAGGTTACCGCGCCGACCGCGAGCATGACGATCATCTGTGCGATCAGCCATCGTTCAAGTGTCTCGCTGACGCGGTCGATGATGACGGCCGTGCGCGCGCGATGTTTTGCAGGCGCGATGAACAGCAATCCCTCGCGATAGACGCTGGGTTGGGCGGCGAAGGCGACTCCCAGAAACAGCACGATGAAGATGTTTCCCACGCCGTGGATGGTGCCAAGCAGCAGCTTGAACGTCTGGCTCACGATCGCCCCGCCGCTGGAGGCAAGGGCGCCTGCGCCGGGTATTGCCCCGCGCGACGCCGTGCCGGCCGACGGCGTCGGCTCCGGTTGCGCGTCGGGAGACGAACCGGGTCCGGAGCTCCCGAAATCGAAGAAGCTGGTGTCGATGCCGTGATTGTCCAGGAATGATTTGACGTTGCCGATCTGGGATTTGATGGTTTTGCTGAGTCCCGCCGCCTGATCGGCGATGGTGGCGCCGCCGAGATATGCGATGCCCGCGAGCATCAGCGCGAGGGCCAAGCAGACGATCGCGAGCCGCAGCGTATGCGGAAGACGCGCGTGCCGGCCAAGCGCGTTGGTCAGCGCGTTGAGCCCAAGGCCCAGCAGCACCCCGGCGAAGATCAGGAGCAGGGTGGTCGCGAAGTACCAGGAGAAAGCGAGCAGCACGGCGAACAGCACCACACCGATGCCGCCGACCGAAATGCCCCAAGCCAGATCAAAACGGGTCGGGGGTCGTTCATTCGGGAATGTGATCACGCAATGTCCTTTAGGTGGACCGGGGGGCACTCTTTCGACAAACACGCTTTTGATCAAGACCGCGTCAACGCGCTTGTTTGACGCTGCCGTATGAACGGTGCAGACCGACGAGGAGAGAACAGGTGGGGCGCGCTTGAGTTTCATCAGCAAATGGGTGGGTCTGCTCGGGCTTCTGGCTGTGCTCGTGATTGGCGACCAGATCCGGATCAATCGGCCCGGTCACAAATATCGCCTCGCGGTCGAGGTGACGACGCCTGACGGGATCAAGACCGGGTCGGGCATTCTGTCCGTCGTGCCCGATCGCGGCAATAGCCGGGGCGGCCGCACCACGATGCGCGGCGAGGCCGTGTTCGTCGACCTCGGCCGGGGAAAGAATGTGATGGCATTGCTCGCGCATCAGCAGGGCGCGAAGCTCGATCTCGACGACATCAACTATGTCGCGCTCCGCGCTTATGGCGCTGCGCGAGGCAACCGCGTCTCGTTCAACGAGCTCAACCGGCAGACCGGCGTCGTCGCGGTGCAGGGCGACCTAATGCCCGCGCTGGTGAGCTTTGGCGATCCCCTGGACCCTACGACCGCGCGCCTTGTCGCCGGCGACCATGTGGAGGCGGTGCTGGGCGACGGTTACGCACTCCGTGGCCTTACCGCCGAAATAGTGCCCAACGGGCTTTGGCCGATTGATTTCGGTGGCGCGCTCGGGGAGCCCATGACGCGCGGAATCGAGACGAAACTGCCCTGGTTGGCTGCGCCGGGCGACCCGGCGGCGACCGCGCTGAAGACCGCCGGCCTGCCCCTTGGCGGCGCGATCGTGGCCCGGGAGGCATTTGCGCGAAAATAGCATTGCCGTCCCGCGTACCCTTCTGTTGAATTTGTTCCACCCCAGGGGCATGTTTGGAGAATCGTCTTCGGCGAGAGGTCTGAACGGGAGATGAGAAAGCCGGTCGTCGGCGTGATCGGGAACGCCCATCGCGTTGAGAATCGATTTCAGGTCCAGATGGTCGGCGAGCGTAATCTGCGCGCCGTGGCCGAGGTTTCCGGCGGCCTGCCGGTGATGTTCGCGGGCTCGCCCGACATCACCGATATCGGCGCGCTGCTCGATACCGTCGACGGAATCGTGCTCACCGGCGCCCGCGCCAACGTCCATCCGACCCGTTTCAACGTCGATCCGTGTGAGGCGCACGAGCCCTACGACATCCACCGCGACGAGGTGGCGCTGGCGCTCTCGGTCGCCTGCGTTGCCCGCGGTATCCCGCTGTTCGGCATCTGCAGGGGCCTCCAGGAGATGAACGTCGCCTTCGGCGGCTCGCTGCATCCCGAGATCCGCGAAATCCCGGGCCGCATGAACCATCGCATGCCAAGGCTTGAGAATGGTGAGATCCATCCCGACCCGACAGTGGTGTTCGCCGATCGTCACGACGTCGATCTGACACCGGGCGGCGCGTTCGCGGAATTGCTCGGCTGTGACAAGATCAGGGTCAATTCGCTGCACGGCCAGGGCATCCTCGATCCCGGCAAGCGCGTGCTGATCGAGGGCATTGCCGAGGACGGCACCATCGAGGCGATCCGCATCGCGGAAGCCAAGACCTTTGCGCTCGGCGTGCAATGGCACGCCGAATACGACCCGCAGCACAATCCGATCAACCGAAAACTGTTCGAGGCGTTCGGTCAGGCCATGGTGGCGAAGCAGCGCGCGGCGGCGTAGCTGCGGGGCTGCGCCGAGGCCTATAAGGCTATCGATCGTTGCGACCGGCGGCGGAGGATTGGCGATTTTCGCAAACAGGCACGAGAACTAGTCTCCAGGATGGATTTCGCGGCGCTGAATGCATCCTGCGAATTACCAACAGCGCTCGCGATCTCTCGGGCGCAATAAACCAGATATCAAGAATTGATGCGCGCCAGTTTTCTCGATTCCGATTCGTTCTTTGAGAACGAAATGGAGTCAGACGCAGAACGAAACTCGATGACCACAAAAAAGGCGCCCCGAGGGGCGCCTTTCGTGCGTCGTGGTCGTTCGGGCCACCTAGCCCGAATAGTACATCTCGAACTCGACCGGGTGCGGGGTCATTTCGAAGCGGGCGACTTCGGTCATCTTCAGCTCGATATAGGCGTCGATGAAATCGTCGTCGAACACGCCGCCGTTCTTCAGGAAGCCGCGGTCCTTGTCGAGGTTTTCGAGCGCCTCGCGCAAGCTGCCGCACACCGTCGGGATCTGCTTCAGCTCTTCCTTCGGCAGATCGTAGAGGTCCTTGTCCATCGCCGGACCCGGATCGATCTTGTTCTTGATGCCGTCGAGGCCAGCCATCAGCATCGCGGCGAAACCGAGATAGGGATTGGCGAGCGGATCGGGGAAGCGCACCTCGACACGCTTGGCCTTCGGCGAAGCAGTGTAGGGGATCCGGCAGGAGGCCGAGCGGTTGCGCGCGGAATAGGCGAGCAGCACGGGAGCCTCATAGCCCGGGACCAGACGCTTGTAGGAGTTGGTCGACGGATTGGTGAAGGCGTTGATCGCCTTGGCGTGCTTGATGATGCCGCCGATGTAGTGGAGGCAGGTCTCCGACAGGTCGGCGTATTTGTTGCCGGCGAACACCGGCTTGCCGTCCTTCCAGATCGACTGGTGCACGTGCATGCCCGAGCCGTTGTCGCCAAAGACCGGCTTCGGCATGAAGGTGGCGGTCTTGCCGTAGATGTGCGCGACCTGGTGGATGCAGTATTTGTAGATCTGCATGTGGTCGGCCATCAGCGTCAGCGTGTCGAACTTCATGCCGAGCTCGTGCTGGGCGGAGGCGACTTCGTGATGGTGCTTCTCGACCTTCACACCCATCTTGGCCATGGCGCCGAGCATCTCCGAGCGCATGTCCTGCACGGAATCCTGCGGCGGCACCGGGAAGTAGCCGCCCTTGGTGCGGACACGATGGCCGAGATTGCCGCCTTCATATTCGGTGTCGGAGTTGGTCGGCAGCTCCGAGGAGTCGAGGCGGAAGCCGGTGCTGTAGGGATTGGCGGAGAAGCGCACGTCGTCGAACACGAAGAATTCGGCTTCGGGGCCGACGAAGACGGTGTCGCCAACGCCCATCGACTTCACCATCGCCTCGGCCTTCTTGGCGATGCCGCGGGGATCGCGGTTGTAGGGCTCGCCGGTGGTCGGCTCGAGCACGTCGCAGGTGATGACCATGGTGGTCTCGGCGAAGAACGGATCGATCGTCGCGGTCACCGGATCGGGCATCAGGCACATGTCGGACTCGTTGATCGCCTTCCAGCCGGCGATCGATGAGCCGTCGAACATCGTGCCTTCGGCGAAAATGTCCTCATCGATCATGCTGATGTCGAAGGTGACGTGCTGCCACTTGCCGCGCGGATCGGTGAAGCGCAGGTCGACGTATTTGACGTCGTTGTCCTTGATCGATTTCAGGACGTCTTTGGCGGTCTTCATGCATACCCCTTTTGGCTCTGCGGGTCGGTTTCCAAACTTCGAGCGACCGTGTTCACGCTTCTTGAGGCGCGCGAGGCACAAACAAAACGAGGCCGCCGAAGCAGCCTATTTCTTGTCAGAATGTCGCAAAATGCGGGATAGCACCCGGCTCAGATAGCGTCCAGCCCGGATTCGCCGGTTCGGATGCGGATCGCCTCTTCGATGTTGGAGACGAAAATCTTGCCGTCGCCGATGCGCCCGGTTTGCGCGGCGCGGCGGATTGCGTCGATGGCGCGCTCGACCAGATCGTCGCCGATCACGATCTCGATCTTCACCTTGGGCAGGAAGTCGACGATGTATTCTGCGCCGCGGTACAGCTCGGCGTGACCCTTCTGCCGGCCGAAGCCCTTGGCTTCGGTGACGGTGATGCCCTGAAGGCCGACTTCCTGAAGCGCTTCCTTCACCTCGTCGAGCTTGAATGGCTTGATGATGGCTTCGATTTTCTTCACTGCGCGCCTCCCGGCCTTTCGAACAAATAGCAACGTCTTCGTCAGGATGCGCTTTCTTAACGCACGATCTTGTCTTCGCTATGCCGGGATCCCTGACCAGTCCGGCAACAACGGCCGGCCACACCCTGATAAATGCCAGTGAGCACGACGAACCGAAGCGACTTCCGCGAAAGCAGGGTCTATGCCAAGTTGCAAATGCCCTGATTATTGGAGCGTTATCAGCCTTTTAACGTGCAGCTCTGATAGGTGGCGCCGACCCGCACAAAATACCGCAGACTACGAAATAGGCAAACGGTTGAATATTTGTGCAGACCGTTGTTCCGCCGGATAGCCCGGTGCGGAACGTGCCTGTTGAAAAGGCTTTTGGACAGGGAAGTGGCATGGAAGTTCTGACCAACGCCGAAATGCAGCGCGCCGACCAGCTCAGCATTGCAGCAGGCACCCCCGGATTCAAGCTGATGCTCAGCGCCGGCCAGGCGGTCGCCGAGGCCGCGAACGCACTGGTGGAGCAGGGGCCGATCCTGATCGTGGCCGGCCCGGGCAACAACGGCGGGGACGGTTTTGTCGCAGCCGCCGAGCTCGCCGCGCAAGGCCGCGAGGTCTCGGTGATCCTGATGTGCGAGCGGGACCAGCTCCAGGGCGACGCGGCCTCGGCGGCGCGGGGTTGGAAACACCCGGTGCTCCCGTTCAACCCGCAGGCGATCGGGCGACCGGCGCTGATCATCGATGCGCTGTTCGGCGCGGGCCTCAGCCGTCCCGTCGAGGGCGAGGCGCGTGAGATGATCGAGGCGATCAACGCCAATGGTGCGCCGGTGCTCGCGGTCGACCTGCCGAGCGGCATCAACGGCACCAGCGCGGCCGTGCTGGGCGTGGCCGTGAACGCCGCCGAGACCGTCACCTTCTTTCGCAAGAAGCCGGCGCATCTGCTGCTGCCGGGGCGCATGCATTGCGGTCACGTCCGCGTCGCCGACATCGGCATCGAGGCGCAGGTGCTGGACGAGATCGCGCCGCGGATTTTTGAGAACGATCCGGACTTCTGGGGCTCGGCCTTTCCGGTGCCGCGCATCGACGGCCATAAATACGCGCGAGGTCATGTGCTGGCGGTCTCGGGCGATGCGGCGGCGACCGGTGCGGCGCGGCTCGCCGCGCGCGGGGCGCTGCGCGCCGGCGCGGGCCTGGTGACTCTGGCCACGCCGCGTGATGCGCTGGCGATCAATGCGGCTGCGCTCACCGCGGTGATGGTTCACCCCGTCGATACCGCCATCGAGTTCGGCGAGCTGCTCGGCGACAAGCGCTACAACACCTGCATCATCGGCCCTGGCGCGGGCGTCGGCGAGCGCACCTGCGATCTCGTCCACACGGCGCTTACCTCCCAGCGGCGCCTGGTGCTCGACGCGGATGCGCTGACGAGCTTTGCCGCCAATCCCGAGCGCCTGTTCGAATCGATCAAGACGTCGCAGGACAAGGCGGTGGTGCTGACGCCGCACGAGGGCGAGTTCCCGCGGCTGTTCTCCGACCTCAGCAATAAACATCCGGGGCGCTCGAAGATCGAGCGCGTGCGCGCCGCCGCCGAGCGCTCCGGCGCGGTCGTGCTGCTGAAGGGCGCCGACACCACGATTGCCGCGCCCGACGGCCGCGCCACTATCGCCGCCAACGCTCCGCCCTGGCTCGCCACCGCGGGTGCCGGCGACGTCCTCGCCGGCATCATCGCAGGCCTCCTTGCGCAGGGCGTCCCGGCGTTCGAAGCCGCCAGCATCGCGGTGTGGATGCATGGCGAAGCGGCGAGCGAGGCGGGGCCGGGCCTGATCGCGGAGGATCTCACCGAGACGCTGCCCGCCGTGCACCGACGGATCTATCATGCGCTGGGGATCGAGTACTAATGCTCAGGCCGCTCGCGCTCACCGATATGGGCGCGGCGGCGCAGGTTCACCGGGCTGCATTCGACCATGCGATGCCCTGGCTTGCTGGGCTGCATACGCCGGATGAGGACCGCTGGTTCTACCGCGAGCATGTCTTGGCGACGTGCCGCGTGTGGGGACGCTTCGATGCCGATGTACTGAGCGGAATCATCGCTGTCCGTGACGGCTGGGTCGAGCAGCTTTACGTGCTTCCTGCTGTTCAAGGGCGCGGCGTCGGCACCGAACTCCTCGATATCGCCAAGCAGGCCAGCGAACAGCTGGAGCTCTGGACCTTCCAGCGCAACGCGTTGGCGCGCCGCTTCTATGAAGCGCGCGGGTTCACGCTGATCGAGCAGACCAACGGGACCCGAAACGAGGAGAAAGAACCGGACGCTCGCTATCTTTGGACGCGTGGCCGATAGCTCACTCCACCCCGTACCAGCGCACCAGCCGCGGCGCGGCCCAGTCGGTGACGACGGATTCGATCAGCCACCGCCCGGGAGAGGCCGCAGCGAATGCGATGCGCTGGGTCTGGCCGGGTTCGATCGCGAGCGTGTCGAGCCAATAGGGCTTCCAGCCGTCGTCGAGCTTGTCGAGCAGGCGGAAATGGTGGCCGTGGAGATGGAAGACGGTTGCGACGGAGGCGGGGTTCTTGAGGGCCAACACGACGGTGCGGCCGGCCTTGGTGCGAAAGGCGGGGGCGGAGGACGTCGAGAAATTTGCGGCCCGTACCCACCCGGCGTCGGCTGCCCCGAGAGCGACATCGAATCGCAGGGCGCCCCTCAGATCGAGCCGGTCGGGCAGGTCATTCGGAGGGAGTGGCAAGAGCGGCAACGGCGGCGCACGCCGCTCAAGCTTGCCGGAGACCATCAGGCGGCCGACCTGGCGCGCCTCCTTGCCGTCATGCAGCAGGAATGGGGCCGATGTGGCCGCATCCACGAAGGCGTCGGCGCGTGCGCCGGGAGCCAGCACCAGCGCGCCGTTGCGAGCCGGGAACGGCTCAGCCGGCTGTCCGTCCAAGGCCACCACGTGGACCTCGTGACTTTCCAATTTGATCGCCAGAACAGAACGTTGCGAGCCGTTGATAAAGCGCAGCCGCAGCCGCTCATTTGCTGAAGCTGAGAGTTCGAATGAAGTCGTTCCGTTGATTGTATAGAGCGGGGATGTGTCCTTCGGCTCCCGGCCCGGGGCAAGTGCGGTCCCATCCGGCCGCAGCCGCCACTCCTCGATCAAGAGGACCACGTCGCGATCGGCGGCGACCGTGTTGGTCTCGGTGGCGATGATCGGAAGGGGGCGCGCGGGCTGCTTCAGGCCGTCCTCGAACAGCCGGAAGTCGGCCAACAGGGTTCCCGCGGTTGGCACTGAAATGATTGATGTTTCCGTCGCGTCCGGGGCCGTCGGTGCGCGACCCCGAAGCGGGTCGGCCGCGGCCGGGCCATTGAGGCCGTACCAAACTGGTGCAAGCGGCACAGGCAGGTCGTTGCGGAAGACCACCTCGCAGCGGTCGCCACGTTTGAGGCGGACATCCCCGAGATGGCTGACGGCGGCCAGCTCCCAGATGGCTGTAGCCGGCTGCCCCGACCTCAGAGCCAGCGTTGCCGGCCTTGCCTGAAGCGCGAGTTGGGCGGTCACGGCCGGGACTGCGCCGCCCGCCGTCAGCCCGGCCGCAGAGGCGCCAAATCCGGCCAAAACCTCGCGCCTCGTCAGGTCGAAGATCCGCGTTTTCATGGGCCGATCCGGACCACGCCGTGCTGGATAAGTCCAGCCGTCGTGCCTAGGTGAAGCCTGCCTCTATCGGGCCATTTTTTTGCTGCGAACAGGCGGGCACATGCTATAAGCCCGCCGCCCGCGGCATCGCGGCCGGTCTTGATGCAAATTTACGCGGGCGTGGCGGAACTGGTAGACGCGCTGGATTTAGGTTCCAGTGACGAAAGTTGTGGGGGTTCGAGTCCCTCCGCCCGCACCAAGCGCTTTCAGCGTTTGCACGGATTACGCGATCTGCTCCCGCGCGGATGTTTGTCCGCCGGAAGTCGGTCCGATGAACCACCGGCGTTGAGGCGTTCGCCTCGCGCCGGATCGATTAATGACAGCGTCCCGACGCATGCGCGCCGGGACCGAACGAGAAGAAGATTGGACACCATGCAGGTCACAGAAACCCTCTCGGAAGGTTTGAAGCGCGAGTTTAAGATCAGCGTTCCCGCGTCTGATCTCGACGCCAAGGCCGGTGCCAAGCTCGTCGACCTCAAGGACAAGGTTCGCATCAACGGCTTCCGTCCCGGCAAGGTGCCGGTCACGCACCTCAAGAAGGTCTATGGCCGCTCGGTGATGGCCGAGACCATCGACCAGACCATCCGCGACACCAACACTCAGCTGTTCTCCGAGCGCGGCTTCCGCCTGGCGACCGAACCGAAGATCACCATGCCGACCGAGCAGGCCGAGGTCGAGGAGCTGCTCAACGGCAAAACCGATCTGACCTACACGGTTGCGATCGAGGTGGTGCCGTCGATTGCGCTCGCCGACTTCAAGACCTTCGAGGTCGAAAAGCCCGTGGCCGAAGTCACCGACGCCGACGTCGACGAGGCGATCAAGCGCATCGCCGATTCGAACCGTGGCTATGCCGCGAAGGGCGAGGGCGCCAAGGCCGAATCGGGTGATCGCGTCACCGTCGCCTTTAAGGGCACCATCAACGGCGAAGCCTTCGAAGGCGGCGCCGGCGAGGGCATCCAGGTGGTGATCGGATCCAACACCTTCATCCCCGGCTTCGAAGAGCAGCTCATCGGCATCGCCGCCAACGAGACCCGCACGCTGAAGGTGGCGTTCCCCAAGAACTACATGAACGACAAGCTTGCCGGCCAGCCGGCCGAGTTCGAGACCACCGCGACGCTGATCGAGGCGCCGCAGGATCTCGCGATCGACGACGAGTTCGCGAAGACGCTCGGCCTGGAATCGCTGGACAAGCTGAAGGAAGCGGCGCGCGAGCGGCTGGTGGCCGAGTTCGCGACCGCGACCCGCCAGCGCGTCAAGCGCGCGCTGCTCGACCGCCTCGACGAGGCCCATCGCTTCGAGGCTCCGCCCTCGCTGGTCGACGAGGAGTTCAATCTGATGTGGAACTCGGTGAAGGCCGAGATGGACTCCGCCGGCAAGACCTTCGCCGACGAAGACACCACTGAAGACGCCGCCAAGGAAGAGTACCGCAAGATCGCCGATCGTCGCGTGCGGCTCGGCCTCGTGCTCTCGGAGATCGGCGAGAAGAACAAGATCTCCGTGACCGATGACGAGGTCGGCCGCGCCGTGATCGAGCGGGCGCGCTCGATGCCGGGCCGCGAGAAGGAGGTCTGGGACTATTACCGCAGCAACGCCCAAGCGTTGGCCCAGCTTCGTGCACCGATCTATGAGGACAAGGTCGTCGACTTCATCCTCGAGCTTGCCAAGGTGACCGAGAAGAAGGTCTCGCGCGACGATCTCTACAAGGACGACGAGGCGGAAAAGACCGCGGCCTGAGGGCTCCAGAAGAGCCTTTAGGAGAGCCTCCAGGATAGCCTTGCATTAAGGATGATCAGCGAAGAGGTCGAGCTAGCCAGGTGGCCGGCTGGGCCTCTTTGTACGAATCAGCTTCAACTGCCTCACGGATTAAGCCTTAATTCGCTCCGCACTTGTCAGGCGCGAATTGGGCTATATCTGTCGCTACGCCCTCTGCTTCTGCCAAGTGCCTCTACCAAGTTCTTCTGCCAAGTTCCTGCATCACGGGACGTCCATCGGCCTTCCGGCAGATCCAGCCCCGACTGGCAGCCGGGCCTGGCGATGTCCGCCTCTTCAAAACCCTAGGTGACTCATGCGCGATCCGGTTGAAACCTACATGAACCTCGTGCCCATGGTGGTCGAGCAGACCAACCGTGGCGAGCGCGCCTACGACATTTTCTCGCGCCTTCTGAAAGAGCGCATCATCTTCCTGACCGGGCCGGTCGAGGACGGCATGTCGACGCTGATCGTCGCGCAGCTGTTGTTCCTTGAGGCGGAAAATCCGAAGAAGGAAATCTCGATGTACATCAACTCGCCGGGCGGCGTGGTGACGTCGGGCCTCGCGATCTACGACACCATGCAGTTCATTCGTCCGCCGGTCTCGACGCTGTGCACCGGCCAGGCCGCCTCGATGGGCTCGCTGCTGCTCTGCGCCGGCGAGAAGGACATGCGCTTCTCGCTGCCGAACGCGCGCATCATGGTGCATCAGCCCTCCGGCGGCTTCCAGGGCCAGGCCACCGACATCATGCTGCACGCCCAGGAAATCCTGAACCTGAAGAAGCGGCTCAACGAGATCTACGTGAAGCACACCGGCCAGACCTACAAGGCGATCGAGGACGCGCTGGAACGCGACAAGTTCCTGACCGCGAGCGACGCCAAGGAGTTCGGCCTGGTCGACAGGGTGATCGACAAGCGCGCCGAGGAAACCGCGTCGCCGAAGACCCCGTAGCACTACTGTGCCGGCAATCCCTCTGGGACCGCGGGCACCATCAGGGAGCGTTCACGTTAAGGACACGTGCGCGCGTCGCAAAACGCACTTTTGCGCCCTGCGACAGGCAGAAAGTTCCGCTTTCGTGCTTGTTTTTCGTGGCAATCCAGCAACGCCGGGGTGATTTCGATCACTTCGCCCGTGCCAAGACCGGAAATCACGGTATTGTCACGGGTAGCCGGCGACCCCCGATTAGCGAATTCTTGATAGTCGGGTGCCAGCATGGTTCGCTATGACTGATCGGCTATGATCGCGGGGAATCGAATGACCGCGATTCGCACGGCATGTAACGCGTAGGGTCTTTTTTGGTACGGAATTTGCTCTATTTGAAGGACTGTACCGGCTGTCGTGCCGGAATAGGGCGATCGAGCGGACGGGATCGAACCGCGGACGGAGACATGAATGAGTAAGGTCGGCACGAGCGACTCCAAGAACACGCTGTATTGCTCGTTCTGCGGCAAGAGCCAGCACGAAGTGCGCAAACTGATCGCGGGTCCCACGGTCTTCATTTGCGACGAGTGCGTTGAGCTCTGCATGGACATCATTCGCGAGGAGAACAAATCCTCGCTGGTGAAGTCGCGCGACGGGATTCCGACGCCGAAGGAAATCTGCAAGGTGCTGGACGATTACGTGATCGGCCAGAACCATGCGAAGAAGGTCCTCTCGGTCGCGGTGCACAATCACTACAAGCGCCTCAACCACCAGACCAAGCACAACGACGTCGAGCTTGCGAAGTCGAACATCCTGCTGATCGGTCCGACCGGCTCGGGCAAGACCCTGCTCGCGCAGACGCTCGCCCGCATCCTGGACGTGCCGTTCACGATGGCGGATGCGACGACGCTGACCGAAGCCGGCTATGTCGGCGAGGACGTCGAGAACATCATCCTGAAGCTGCTCCAGGCCGCCGACTACAATGTCGAGCGTGCCCAGCGCGGCATCGTCTACATCGACGAAATCGACAAGATCAGCCGCAAGTCCGACAATCCTTCGATCACGCGCGACGTGTCGGGTGAGGGCGTGCAGCAGGCGCTGCTCAAGATCATGGAAGGCACGGTGGCTTCGGTCCCGCCGCAGGGCGGCCGCAAGCATCCGCAGCAGGAGTTCCTGCAGGTGGACACCACCAATATCCTGTTCATCTGCGGTGGTGCGTTCTCGGGCCTCGAAAAGATCATCTCGGCACGCGGACGTTCGACCTCGATCGGTTTCGCCGCTCAGGTGCTCGCACCGGAAGACCGCCGCACCGGCGAAATCTTCCGTCATGTCGAGCCTGAGGATCTCCTGAAGTACGGCCTGATCCCGGAATTCGTCGGCCGTCTGCCCGTCGTGGCGACGCTGGAGGATCTGGACGAGGCTTCGCTCAAGAAGATCCTGGTCGAGCCGAAGAACGCGCTGGTGAAGCAGTACCAGCGGCTGTTCGAGATGGAGAACATCGAGCTGACCTTCGCCGACGAGGCGCTTGGCGCGGTTGCCCGCAGGGCGATCGAGCGCAAGACCGGTGCGCGGGGGCTGCGTTCAATCCTCGAGGCGATCCTGCTCGAGACCATGTTCGACCTGCCGGGCCTCGAAGGTGTGGAAGAAGTCGTGATTTCCCGCGAAGTCGTGGAAGGAACGGCGCGTCCGCTCTACATCTACGCCGATCGGTCCGATCGCGCCGTCGAGAACGCCAGCGCCTGATTTCGGCGCTGGAACGCTCCAATCGTCTCCTCAAGCAGGGGCTGCGGAAAGTATCTCCGCAGCCGGTGTTGCGTCGCTTATTTGCGTGCGTAAGCGCCTGATGGCGCGCGTCTTTCAATGACTTGACACCCCCCGGGTCGATAGCCACCTAATGTCGGCGGCGAGTAAAAATTCTCTTCAAGATTCGCCTCAGTTCCGATTCGGCAAGCCGGTCCAACCTCAAAAGGACCGATCGGTATTGCGGGTCACCTCGGCACCTTGTGGCGGTTGCGCATGAGCATGGCGGGCTGCGTGCAAGGGGGCAAAGCAAAAGGAAAAGGCCATGACCAATCCAAAACCCAGGCCAACCATCGTCCATGGCGAAACGCACGCCTATCCCGTGCTGCCCCTGCGCGACATCGTCGTCTTCCCGCACATGATCGTTCCGCTCTTCGTCGGCCGCGAGAAGTCGATCCGCGCGCTCGAAGAGGTGATGAAGAACGACGCGCTGATCATGCTCGCGACCCAGAAGAACGCGTCCGACGATGATCCGGCACCCGATTCCATTTACGAGACCGGTACGCTTGCCAGCGTGCTCCAGCTCTTGAAGCTTCCCGACGGCACTGTGAAGGTGCTGGTCGAAGGGCTCGAGCGGGCGCGCGTGCAGAAGTACACCGATCGCGCCGACTATTACGAAGCGACCGCGATTGCGCTCGCCGATACCGATGCGAAGTCGGTCGAGGCGGAGGCCATGGCGCGCTCCGTCGTGTCCGACTTCGAGAGCTACGTGAAGCTCAACAAGAAGATCTCGGCCGAGGTCGTCGGCGTCGTGCAGGCGATCACCGATTTTGCCAAGCTCGCCGACACCGTCGCCTCGCATCTCGCCGTCAAGATCGCGGATCGCCAGGGCATCCTGGAGACGCTGTCGGTCACGCAGCGCCTGGAGAAGGTGCTGGGCCTGATGGAGAGCGAGATCTCGGTGCTCCAGGTCGAGAAGCGCATCCGCTCGCGCGTCAAGCGCCAGATGGAGAAGACCCAGCGCGAGTACTATCTCAACGAGCAGATGAAGGCGATCCAGAAGGAGCTCGGCGACGACGACGGTCGCGACGAGCTCGCCGATCTCGAAGAGAAGATCTCCAAGACCAAGCTCTCCAAGGAAGCGCGCGAGAAGGCGCAGCATGAATTGAAGAAGCTGCGCCAGATGTCGCCGATGTCCGCGGAAGCGACCGTCGTGCGCAACTATCTGGATTGGCTGCTGTCGATTCCGTGGAACAAGAAGTCCAAGGTGAAGAAGGATCTGGAAGCCGCGCAGGCGGTTCTGGATGCGGATCACTACGGGCTGGAGAAGGTCAAGGACCGCATCGTCGAGTATCTCGCCGTACAGTCGCGCGCCAACAAGCTGACGGGCCCGATCCTGTGCCTCGTCGGCCCTCCCGGCGTCGGCAAGACCTCGCTCGGCAAGTCGATCGCGAAGGCGACGGGGCGCGAATTCGTGCGCGTCTCGCTCGGTGGCGTGCGCGACGAGGCCGAGATCCGCGGGCACCGCCGCACCTATATCGGCTCGATGCCCGGCAAGATCATCCAGTCGATGCGGAAGGCGAAGTCGTCCAATCCGCTGTTCCTGCTGGACGAGATCGACAAGATGGGCGCCGATTTCCGCGGCGATCCGTCCTCGGCGCTGCTCGAGGTCCTCGACCCCGAGCAGAACGCGACCTTCAACGACCACTATCTCGAGGTCGACTACGATCTGTCCAACGTGATGTTCATCACGACCGCGAATACGCTCAATATTCCGGGACCACTGATGGACCGCATGGAGATCATCCGGATCGCGGGCTACACCGAGAACGAGAAGGTCGAGATCGCGCGCAAGCACTTGATCCCGACCGCGGTGTCCAAGCACGGCCTGGACTCCAAGGAGTTCTCGATCGACGACGACGCGCTGCTGCTTCTGATCCGCCGCTACACCCGCGAAGCGGGCGTGCGCAATTTGGAGCGTGAGCTCTCCACACTCGCCCGCAAGGCGGTGAAGGAGCTGATGATCTCCAAGAAGAAGTCGGTCAAGATCACCGAGAAGACTCTCGAAGAGCTTCTGGGCGTGCCGAAGTACCGCTACGGTGAGATCGAGAGCGAGCCGCAGGTCGGCATCGTCACCGGCCTTGCCTGGACCGATGTCGGCGGCGAGTTGCTGACGATCGAAGGCGTCATGATGCCCGGCAAGGGCAAGATGACGGTCACGGGCAATCTGCGTGACGTGATGAAGGAATCGATCTCGGCGGCGGCGTCCTATGTCCGCTCGCGCGCGATCGTCTACGGCATCGAGCCGCCGCTGTTCGACCGGCGCGACATCCACGTGCACGTGCCGGAAGGCGCGACGCCGAAGGACGGTCCGTCGGCGGGCGTGGCGATGGCCACCGCGATCATCTCGGTCATGACCGGCATCCCGGTCCGCCACGATGTCGCGATGACCGGCGAAATCACGCTGCGCGGCCGCGTGCTGCCGATCGGCGGCCTGAAGGAGAAGCTGCTGGCTGCTGCCCGCGGCGGCATCAAGACGGTGCTGATTCCTGAGGACAACGCCAAGGATCTCACGGAGATTTCCGATGCGATCAAGGGCGGCATGGAGATCATCCCGGTCTCGCGCCTCGACGACGTCGTCGCCAAGGCGCTGGTCAAGAAGCCAGTGCCGATCGTCTGGGAAGAGGACACCAAGGTGACGGTGAAGCCGGACGGCGACGAAGCCGCCGGCGGCCTGACCGCTCACTGAGATCGCAGCTCGAAAAAGATGATAAAACGGCGCCTTCGGGCGCCGTTTTTTTGTGGGGCATTTTGTTTTGGGCAGCGGATGACGACAATGCACATCGACGGGCAATGCCATTGCGGCGAGATTACCTTTGAAGCCGAGATCGACCCGGAGACGGTGTCGGTCTGCCACTGCACCGATTGCCAGACACTGACCGGCTCGCCCTTCCGGGTGACGGCCGTCTGTTCGGGCGCCGAAGTCCGCCTGACTGCCGGCACGCCCAGGATCTACGGCAAGCGCGGCGACAACGGCCGGATGCGCTTCCAGCACTTTTGCGCCGACTGCGGTTCCCCGCTGTTCACGAACGGCGACGGCGACCAGGAGGACGATTGGGGCATCCGCTGGGGCAGCATCCGCCAGCGCGACAAATTGCGGCCCGTCAGGCAGATCTGGTGCCAGTCGGCGGCGGTGTGGATCGACGCGGTGCCGCTGCTGCCGGGCCGGCCACAGGATTGAGGCCCTGGAATTGGCGTTCCGCGCTTGCCCGTTCGGGGCCGGTAGGGATAAAGAAGCGGCGAGGGGCGGTTAGCTCAGCTGGTTAGAGCATCTCGTTTACACCGAGAGGGTCGGGAGTTCGAATCTCTCACCGCCCACCAGCCTTTGCTCGCTTCGCGAGCTTCGGCTCGGCGAGCCAGCCTCACACGTTATTGGCGCGAAGCGAACGAAGGCTGCCGCGCCGAAGCCGATAGGCGCAGGCGGGCGATACCGAGCCACAGAGGCCCTGATGCAACAACCAAGCGGACACGAGCAGAACGCCGATCAGATCGCCTACTGGAATGGCCCCAGCGGGCAGCGCTGGGCCGATCGCCATGCGGCGCAGGAGAGCCTGCTGGGACCCCTTGCCGACGTGCTGATCGCCCGCGCCAGGCCGAAGCCGGGCGAGCGCGTCCTCGACATCGGCTGTGGCTCCGGTGCGACGACGTTCGCGTTCGCGAAGGCTGTCGCGCCTGATGGCTTTGCGCTCGGGCTCGACGTCTCCGAGCCGATGCTGTCGCAGGCGCGCGCGTTTGCGCCAAAAGGCCTGCCGCTCGATTTCGTGCTGGCCGATGCGACGGTGCATCCGTTCGAGCCGGCGAGCTTTGACCTGCTGGCCTCGCGGTTCGGCGTGATGTTCTTCGCCGATCCCATCGCGTCTTTCACCAATCTCCGCCGCGCGCTGAAGCCGACGGGACGGTTGGCGTTTGCCTGCTGGCGCGAGCCGAAGGAAAATCCGTGGATGATGGCGCCGCTTATGGCGGTCTACAAGCACGTTCCCAAGATGCCGCCGGTCGGGCCGGAGGAGCCGGGCCCGTTCGCCTTCGCCTCCGAAGAGCGCGTGACGCGCATCCTGAAAGGCGCGGGCTTCGTCGACGTCGCGATGGAGCCGCACAATCTCGCGATGGACGTCGCGATTGGCGGCGGGCTCGATGCCGCGGTCGAAGGCTCGCTCCAGATCGGCCCGGCGAGCCGCGCGCTGCAAGGGCATCCGCCGGAGACCTATGCCGCGGCAAAAGCCTCGATCCGCGAGACGCTCGCGCCGTTCCTGAAGGGTCAGAGCGTGGCGCTCCAGGGCGCGATCTGGATCGTGACGGCGAAGGCGGCGTAGGCGTCGCTCTGTCCTCATCATTGCGAGCGCAGCGAAGCAATCCAGACCGTTCTCCGCGGAGGCAGTCTGGATTGCTTCGTCGCTTCGCTCCTCGCAATGACGATGGGGACGCAGCAACGCAACTACCTCACACCACGTCATCCGGCGCCAGCGCGCAGCCATTGTCCGGATGCGTCTCGATCTGAAGCGTGGTGTGGCCGATGCGGTGGGAGCGCTTCAGCATCTGCGCCGTCTCCATCAGGAAGGCATCGCCGGCGCCGGTGGGCATGACGAGGTGGCAGGTCAGCGCCGTCTCGGTGGTCGAGATCGGCCAGACGTGGAGATCGTGGATCGCAGTGACGCCGGGCCGCTCCAGCAGAAGGATCTTGATCGCGGCAATGTCGGTGCCCCTGGGCGCCGCCGCCATCGACATGTCGATGGAGCCACGGAGCAGGCTGGTGGTGCTCCAGAGGATGGTGGCGCAGATGACGAGGCTGGTGACGGGATCGAGCCAGAGCCAGCCGGTCCAGATGATCAGCGCCGCCGAGATGACGACGCCGAGCGAGACCGCGGCGTCGGCCGCCATGTGCAGATAGGCGCCTTCGATGTTGATGTCGTCCTTGCGACCGCGCGCGAACAACATGGCGGTAAAACCGTTGATGAGGATGCCGATGCCGGCGACCACCATCACGGTGATGCCGGCGACCGGCTCCGGCTCCCGCAGGCGCAAAATCGCTTCCCAGCCGATCGCGCCGGTTGCGACCAGCAGGAACACCGCGTTCGCCAGCGCCGCCAGGATGGTGGAGGCGCGCAGGCCATAGGTGAAGCGGCCGCTGGGCGCGCGCCGCGCCGCGATCGACGCGCACCAGGCCACGACCAAGCCGAGCACGTCGGAAAGATTATGGCCGGCGTCCGCAAGCAGAGCCGTGGAGTTGCCGATATAGCCGTAGACGGCCTCCGCCAAGACCAGCGCGGTGTTGAGCGAGATGCCGATCGCGAATGCCTTGCCGAAACTGGCGGGCGCATGGGCATGGGCGTGGCCACCATGATCGTGATCGTGGCTATGATCATCGTGATGATGGCCGTGATGGCCGTGATGGTCGTGGCTGCCCACCTCTACCGCTCCCCGGACGCTGCCAAATCAGGCGCTATTGTAGGCGTTTCGGCAGCCCCGTCACGGCGGAACAGCACGTAGAGCGCCGGCAGCACCAGCAGCGTCAGCACGGTCGAGGAGATGATACCGCCGATCACCACGGTCGCAAGCGGCCGCTGCACCTCGGCACCGGCCCCGGTGGCAAGGGCCATCGGCACGAAGCCGAGGGACGCGACGAGGGCCGTCATCAGCACCGGACGCAGGCGTGTCAGCGCGCCCTCGCGCACCGCGTCGGCAACGGGGTGGCCCTCGCTGCGCAGCCGCTCGATGAAGGCGATGATGACGAGCCCGTTGAGGACGGCGACGCCCGACAGTGCGATGAAGCCGACGCCGACGCTGATCGACAGCGGAATACCGCGCAGCAGCAGCGCCATGACGCCGCCGGTCAGTGCCAGCGGCACGCCGGAGAACACGAGGGCCGCATCAGCCGCCGATCCCATGCCCATGAACAGCAGCAGGAAGACCAGCAGCAACGCCAACGGCACCACGAGCGTCAGCCGCTTGGTGGCGGAGACCAGCTGCTCGAACTGTCCGCCCCAGCCGATCCAGTAGCCCGGCGGCAGCTTGACCTTCTCCGCGACGGCCGCCTCCGCCTCGGTGACGAAGGAGCCGAGATCGCGCGCGCGGACATTGGCGGTGACCACGATGCGCCGCTTGCCGTTCTCGCGGCTGATCTGGTTGGGGCCGGGCGTCGCATCGACGGTGGCAACCGACGACAGCGGCACATAGCGCATCTGGGCGAGGGGGGAGCCGGGCAGTGCCGTCCGGATCGGCGCACCGATTGTCGCATCCTCACCCGGCGGCAGCGGGATCGGGATTGCCCTGATGGCTTCGAGATTGCCGCGCAGATGTTCCGGCAGGCGCACGACGATGTCGAAGCGGCGGTCGCCCTCGAACAGCTTGCCGGCCGACTTGCCGCCGACCGCGATCTCGACGATGCCCTGCACCTCGCTGATGCTGAGCCCATACCGGGCGAGCGCCTGGCGGTCGAGGCGGACGGTGAGGATTGGCAGGCCCGAGACCTGCTCGATCTTGACGTCGCTGGCGCCGCGGATGCCGCGGATCGCGGCTTCGACCTGTTTTGCCGCGCCTTGCAGGATGTCGAGGTCGTCGCCGAAGATCTTGACGCCGACGTCGCTTCGCACGCCGGAGATCAACTCGTTGACGCGGAACTGGATCGGCTGGGAGATTTCATAGGCGCTGCCGGGGATGTCGTCGGCGGCACGGGCGATGGCCTCGATCACCTCGGCCTTGGAGCTGCCAGGGTCGGGCCATTCGGCGCGCGGCTTCAGCATGATGTAGCCGTCGGTCTGTGCCGGCGACATCGGGTCGGTTGCGATCTCGGCGGTGCCGATGCGGGTGAAGAACTCCTTCACCTCCGGAATCTGCTTGACGCGCTTTTCCAGCGCCTTTTGCAGGTCCAGCGACTGGGTCAGGCTGGTGCCGGGAATCCGGATCGAGGCCAGCGCGACGTCGCCTTCGTCCAGGCTCGGGATGAACTCGCCGCCCATGCGCGCGGCGGCAACGCAGCTTGCGACCACGATGATGGCGGCCATGATTGCGACGCCGAGGCGATGGTCGATCGCCAGCCGGAGCACGGGGAGATAGGCGCGCTTCGCCAGCCGCATGAACAGGTTTTCGTGTTCGGACACCTTGCCGGTGACGAAGATGGCAACCGCCGCCGGCACGAAGGTGATGGAGAACAGCACCGCGGCACCCAGCGCCATCAGCACCGTCAGGGCCATCGGCGTGAACATCTTGCCCTCGACGCCGGTCAGCGTCAGCACCGGCAGGTAGACCACTGCGATGATCAGCGTTCCGAACAGGCTCGGCTTGATCACCTCGCTCGACCCACTCCGGATCGCGCGCAGCCGTTCGGAGATCGTGAGCAGGCCGCCTTTCTCGCGCTGGACCTCGGCCAGCATGCGCAGGCAGTTCTCGACGATGATCACGGCGCCGTCGACGATGATGCCGAAATCGATTGCACCCAGGCTCATCAGGTTCGCGCTGACCTTGGTCTCGACCATGCCGGTGACCGTCATGGCCATGGACAGCGGAATGACGCAAGCCACCACCAGCGCGGCGCGGATGTTGCCGAGGATCAGGAACAGCACGGCCACGACCAGGGCCGCGCCTTCCAGCAGATTGCTCTCGACGGTGCGGATGGTGGCTTGGATCAGATCGGTGCGGTCGTAGACGGTCCGCGTCACGACGCCGTCGGGCAGCGATTTGGCGATATCCTCCAGCCGGGCCGCGACACGGCGCGCCACGGTGCGGCTGTTCTCGCCGATCAAAAGCATGGCGGTGCCGAGCACGGTTTCCTCGCCATCGCGCGTTGCGGCTCCCGTGCGCAAATCGCGGCCTTCGGTGACGGTCGCGATATCCCTGATCCTGACGGGATTGCCGCCGCGCGAGCCGATGACGATGTCCCTGATTTCGCCGACATTGCCGACCTGGCCCGGCGAGCGAACCAGATATTGCTCGCCGTTGCGCTCGATATAGCCGGCGCCGACATCGGCATTGTTGGCGGCGAGCGCCGTCATGACGTCGCGAAAGCCGAGCCGGTAGGCCATCAGCTTGCCGGGATCGGGGAGCACATGGAATTGCCGCTCGAAGCCGCCGATGGTGTTGACCTCGATCACCCCCGGCACGTTGCGAAGCTGCGGCTTGATGATCCAGTCCTGCACGGTGCGCAAGTCGGTCAGCGAATAGTCGTGGCCGCCTTGCGTCTTCGCGCCCGCCTTGGCCTCGACGGTGTACATGAAGATTTCGCCGAGCCCGGTCGAGACCGGTCCCATCGCGACCTCGACGCCGGCCGGAAGCTGGTCCTTCACCTGCTGGATCCGTTCGCCGACGAGCTGGCGGGCAAAATAGATGTCGGTGCCGTCCTTGAAGACGACGGTCACCTGACTCAGGCCGTAGCGCGACAGCGAGCGCGTGTAGTCGAGCTTGGGCAGCCCGCCCATCGCGGTCTCGACCGGGAAGGTGATGCGCTGCTCGGTTTCCAGCGGCGAATAGCCGGGGGCGCGGGTGTTGATCTGGACCTGGACGTTGGTGATGTCAGGCACGGCGTCGATCGGAAGGCGTTGGAAATTCCACGCTCCGAAAGCGACGGCGCCGAGCGCGAGCAGCAGGACCAGCCAACGCTGCTGCAGCGAGACCGCGATGAGACGCTCAATCATGCTCGGCCTCGCCCTTGCCCATCTCCGCCTTCACGACGAAGCTGTTTTCCGCGACGTAATGCTCGCCGGCCGATAGACCGGCCTTGATCTCGACATGGCGCGGGTCGGAATCGCCAAGCTCCACCGGGCGCGCCTCGATCTTGTCGCCGTCCTCACGAACGAACACGATAGTCCTGTTCTCCAGCGTCTGGATCGCGCTTTTGCGCACCGCGACCGCGACGTTGCGGGCGGCGAGGATCAGCCGTGCCGTGACAAACAGGCCGGGACGCAAGCGCCCGTCCGGATTTGGCAGCACCACGCGCGCCAGCGCCGTCTGGGTCTCGCTCGAGCCGATCGGGGCCATGTAGGCGATCGTGCCCTTGATCTCGCCGCGGCCGTCGTCGGGATCGATCAGCACCTCGTCGTTGAGACGAACGCGCCGCAGATCCTGGCGATAGATCGACAGATCGACCCAGATGGTGGAGAGGTCGGCGACGACGAAGGCCGGCTTCTGCTCGGAGGCGTATTCGCCGAGCGAGATCTGCCGCTCGATGACGGTGCCGGCAAGCGGCGCCTTGAGCTCGTAGACGGTGAGGCTCTGGTTGCTCTCGATCGCGGCGAGCAGATCGTCCTTGCCGACCTCGTCGCCGATGCGCTTCTGGATCGATTTGGCAACGCCGGGAAAGCGCGGCGTCACCTGCACCACGGCTTCCTGGTTGGCGCGCAGGATGCCGTTGAAGGCGAGCGTGTCGGTCAGCGTGACGCTCCCGGCTTCCGCCAGCGTCACGCCGGCGGCGGCAAGCTTGACGTCGGAGATGCGGATCCGGTCGGCACCGTGCTCGTCCTGCTCGACATGGTCGTTCGGCTTCTCCGGCTTCTTGTCCGCGGCGTGTTCGGCATGCTCGACCCTGGCCGGGCCGAGCAGGGAATATCCGTAAGCGCCAAGTGCGACGCCAAGTGCGGCGGCAACGAATGCGACGAGGATGGTGGAGGACGTCTTCATCGTGCGCTCTCCCGCGCCAGCGTAAAGGGATTGCCGACGAGCCCTTCGATGGTCGCCACCCCCGCGTGGAAATTCTGCAGCGCCTCCTGCTCGCGCAGCCGCGCCTGGGTGACGCTGGCCTGGGCATCGAGCACTTCGAGCAGGCTGAAGCGGCCCTGGCCGTAGCCTTGCGCGATGGCGTCCGAGGCTTCGGTGGCCTTGGGAATGGCGCTCTCGCGCAGCACCGCGAGCTCGCGCAGCGAGCCCTGCAGCGAGTCGTAGGCGCGGCCGGCGACCACGATCAGCGTGTTGCGGTTGGCCTCGCGCTCGGCCTTGGTCTTGGCGAGGCTTTCCTGGGCCGAAAGGATATTGCCCTGGTTCTGGTCGAACACGGGGATCGGCACCGAGACGGTGAGGCGCGCCGCGTCGTCATTGGTCTCGTTGAAATGGCGCCAGCCGGCGGCGATCCGCACGTCGGGATAGGGCCGTAGCCGCGCCAG
This sequence comes from Bradyrhizobium sp. WU425, assembly GCF_021052305.1. NCBI lineage: Bacteria > Pseudomonadati > Pseudomonadota > Alphaproteobacteria > Hyphomicrobiales > Nitrobacteraceae > Bradyrhizobium > Bradyrhizobium sp. WU425. Next base: position 3,978,377 of record NZ_CP088089.1, read on the forward strand.
CAACAGCTCGGCGTTGCGCTGGGCATAGATCGCGGTCCAGCGCACCAGCTGCGGATTGGCATCGATCGCGGCGACGACCGACTGGAACGTCGGCGGCCGTCCCATGGTGTCGAGCCGGCCGGAGACCTCGCCGAATTTCGGTGCCGCGTCGCCCATCAGGACCGCAAGCTCGCGCCGGGCGCTGGCCAGCGTCGCCTTGAAGCGCTCGCGGTCGGCCTTCACCAGTGCGGACGCCACCTCCGCACGGCCGGTCTCGGCCGGCGAGGAGGCGCCGGCCTCGACGCGTCGGCGCAAAAGCGGCGTCAGCCGGTCGATGGCGGTGATCTGCTCGTCGAGGATCTGGATGCGCCGCTGTGCGCCGAGCACGCTGAGGAAGGCGATCGCGGTCTCCGACAGCACCTCCAGCCTGACGGCTTTGCGCTGGATCGCGGCGACCTCGATGCCGGCGACGCCAGCTGCAATCCGCGCGTCGCGCTTGCCGAACAGCTCGAAGGCCTGGCTGATCTGGAGCGTGGTCTCGGCCGATCGTGTGCCGCGATAGATGCCGGACCCGAACGAATTGTCCTGTTCGTAGGTCAGTTCCGGATTGAGAAGCGCACCTGCCTGGATGCGCTGGCCCGTGGCGATGCCGACATCGCGCTCCGCCGCGGTCAGCCGCGGGCTCGCGGCCAGCGCGCGCGAAAGCGCGCTCCGCATCGTCAGAGTCTGGGCGTGAGATGGCGCAAGCGCCGATCCGGCAATCAGACACGCTGCCGCGCACGCCAGGCGCGCGGCCATTCCCCTGAAAAACATGAAACCGACCTGTGAGGATGAACCGAATGGACGCTCGTGGCGCCCGACCAATCCGTTCAGGCCATATGTTTGGGAGGCGGGGAGTCGGTGTCGGGAACAATGCCGGCGAGCCGGGGTGCGCGTTGCGGGCGCGATGCGGACACGAGCCCGATCGATCCGGCCGGTGGCGTCGGCTGCGCCACCGTCACCGAGAAGCAGCCATGGCAATGATGCCCGCCGATGGCCTTGTGGTCGTTGTGATCCGCCGAGCCGTCAAGCACCGCGCTGATCTCCGAGCCGCCACCGGGCGTGGTGACGTCGATGTCGTGCAGGCCATGCAGCGCTCCCGCGAGCAGGTAGACGACCGCGATCAGCACAGACAGCAGCCCGCGCCAGTTGCGCGGCCGGCATGATCCTGAGGGCTGGCGGTTCGCGAGCACGACGTCACTCTGGTTGCGGTCTGCGCCCGGCCTAGCATGGCGTTGGGAACAGTGTCGACCCGCAACATTGTTACGTTCCGGGAACAATTGCCGCAGCGCTCGCGAAGACGGCAGCTCTTCTCATTGGCGTGTGATCAAGCTCAGCCGAGCATCGGCTGCCGCTCCGCGTGCAACGTTCGGCATATCGCCGCCTTCGACCGGGACGACGGCGCGGCAGCCCGCTTCCATGGCCCGTTCCAGCCATTTGATGGCTTCATCGATCCACTGGTCGTGGTGCTCGGGATCGGCGATCGCCTTTTCCCGGAATGCATCTGCCTGATGAAGGCACGCGGTTCTGCGATCCACGCGGCTCTCCCGATCCGGAGGTTCCCGCCCCGAGCGCATCCTTGATGATCCGAGAGCCGGCGTCGTTAACATAGGACAGGAACCGGCGCACAAAAAGAAAGCCCCAGCCGGGACTTACCGGCTGAGGCTTTCGTGCTCACAAACTTCATCCTTGGGACTTGGACAGATAATCCGCATCGCGCGGGTTCGTTCCCGCTGGCTCGGTCCAATTTGGAACGTTCCTTGTTCATTGTGATTAGCGACGAGGAGAAATTGAGGAGGACGGACCATGGACGGATTGATTTATCTCATCGGCTTGATCGTGGTGGTCATGGCGATCTTGTCGTTCTTCGGCTTGCGCTGAGAGAGCGGCGATGACCATGGAAACTCTCATACGGGAAGACATCGTGGAAGGCGGCGGCGTCGCTGCCGATGAAAGGCGCATCATCCAGTGGAGCTCGGTGATCGCAGGCGCTTTGGCTGCCGGCGCAATGTCGTTCATCCTGGTCGGCTTTGGAGTCGCCGTCGGCCTGGGCGTCAGTTCAGCCTCGCCGACATGGCGCGATGCATCGGCGGCGCTGGCTTTGCTGTCGGGGCTGTATCTGATCATCCAGGCGATTATCAGCTTCGGCTTCGGCGGCTATATCGCCGGCCGGACGACGCGACCAGCCCCGGCGGTCACAACGATCGAAGACGAGGGCGAACGGCGGGACGGGCTGCATGGCCTGATGTCCTGGGCGCTCGCCGTGCTGCTTGGTGCCGCTCTGCTCGCGATGCTCGGCGCAGCTGCGATTGACCGCTCGCCGATGCGCAGTTCGGCGAGCAGTACCTCCGCCGCCGAGCCTCTGTTGAGCTACGAGCTGGATAAGCTGTTTCGCGCAGCGCGGCGGCCCCCCAACACCGACCTCAGGGAACCTCGTGCCGAAGCGGGACGCATCCTGATGACGGCGTCGAGCCACAGCGGCGTCAGCACCGATGACCGGGCCTACCTCGTGCAGCAGGTGGCCGCGTTGACGGGACTTGCAGCACCCGACTCGGAGCGACGGGTCGACACGCTGATCGCGGATTCAAGGACGGCCATCAATCGGGCGCGGCGTAACTCCATCATCGTCGCCTTCTCCGTTGCGGCAGCAACCCTGATCGGCGCTGCGGTGGCCTGGGCTGCGGCTGTTGCCGGTGGCCGGCATCGCGACGGCGCGCCGCTCCCGAACTGGATGGCGAGCTCCAACCGCTTCCATCGCTCTCCGCGTGCGATGCGGGTGCCGTAACGTGCAGGACGATGGCCGGGAGCGATCCCGGCCATATTGCCTTTTGACGAGAGGCCTAAGCCTTCTCCTCCCAGATCATGGCGAGATGGACGATCGTCTGCACCGCCTTCTCCATGTCCTGCCGGCTGACCCATTCGAGCCGGGAGTGAAATGCGTGCTCGCCGGCGAAGATGTTGGGGCAGGGCAGTCCCATGAAGGACAGGCGGGAGCCGTCGGTGCCGCCGCGGATCGCGGTGCGCATCGGGCGCAGGCCGGCGCGGCGGATCGCTTCGATGGCGTATTCAAGAATGTGCGGGTGGCGATCGATAACCTGCTTCATGTTGCGGTACTGCTCCCGCACCTCGAATGTGTAAGTCGAGCGCGGAAAATCCTTCATCACGTCCTTGACGATGTTCTCGAGCAGGATCTCCTTCTCCTTCAGCCCTTCCTCGGTGAAGTCGCGCACAATGAAGGAGAGCGTAGCCTGCTCCAGCGCACCCTCGATCCCGATCGGATGCAGAAAACCCTGCTTGCCTGATGTCGTCTCGGGCGAGCAGCCTTCCCGGGGCAGACGCTCGACGATGGCGGCGGCGATCTTGATGGCGTGCTCCATCTTGCCCTTGGCATAGCCGGGATGGGCGCTGACGCCGTTGATGGTGATGGTGGCGCCGTCCGCCGAGAAGGTCTCGTCCTCGACGCTACCCGCGCTCTCGCCGTCCATGGTGTAGCCGAAATCAGCGCCGAGCTTCTTGATGTCGACATTGTCGACGCCGCGGCCGATCTCCTCGTCCGGCGTGAACAGGATCTTGATGGTGCCGTGCTTCACTTGCGGGTTGTTGATGAAGAAATGCGCGGCATCCATGATCTCAGCCACGCCGGCCTTGTTGTCGGCACCGAGCAGCGTGGTGCCGTCGGTGGTGATGATGTCGTTGCCGATCTGGTTCTTCAGCGCCGGATGCTCGGCGAAGCGGATCACCTGGCTGGTATCGCCCGGCAGCGTGATGTCGCCGCCGCGATAGTTCTTCACCATCTGCGGCTTGACGTCGTTGCCGGTGACGTCGGGCGAAGTGTCCATGTGCGAGCAGAAGCAGATCACGGGCACCTTCTTGGTCGTGTTCGCCGGGATCGTTCCATAGACGTAGCCGTAATCATCGAGATGAGCGTCCTCGACGCCCATCTCCCTGAGCTCGGCGGCGAGCACACGGCCGAGATCTTTCTGTTTCTCGGTCGATGGCGAGGCCGGGGATTCCGGATCGGATTGGGTGTCGATGGTGACGTAGCGCAGGAAGCGCTCGGTCACGGTATGCGAAAAGGTGAGGGAGGACATTTCTGGTCAAACCGCCGGGTCAGGGGAGAGAGGCGGTATACCAGAAAAGCAGGGTGCGGTGAGGCCGGAGGAGGCTGATCAGGCTTAACGAAACGTGAGTGGTCAGATCGCCTCTTTTAGTTCCTTGACGGGGCGGAAGGCGACCTTCTTGGTGGCTTTGATGTGGATCGGCTCGCCCGTGGCGGGATTGCGGCCGGTGCGGGCGGCGCGCTTGCGGACCTGGAGGATGCCAAGGCCGACGATGCGGACGCGGTCGCCCTTCTTCAGGTGCTTGGTGATGAGTTCGACCATGTCGGTCAGAACGGCCTCGGCGCGCTTCTTCGACAGGTCCTGGCTCTCCGCAATGTCGGCGGCGAGGTGCTTGAGCGTGATGGTGGCGGGCGCGGCAGGCTTCTTCGTGGAATCCTTCTTAGCCATATCTGGCCTCCTCAATCACAGGGGCCCCGGAAAAGGCGGTAAAGGGTGGGGATCCCTCCAAGTCCTGCAAGGCCTAGACGATTCGGGCTTCGGCTGACTATGGCGCAAGTTCTCGACGGATGCCGGCGATCGCCGTCACAGCCGCGAAAGGCGTGTAGAAGTTTGTTCTAAGGCTATGAAGGAATTGCCAAAATGGCGCGAGAGACGGGGCTCGAACCCGCGACCTCCGGCGTGACAGGCCGGCGCTCTAACCAACTGAGCTACTCCCGCGTGGTTCGCTGACAGCGCGCGGAACGAGGGGGGACTTAAAGGCGGGGCTGGGTGAAGTCAAGGATGTTGCGCTTCACCGGCACATCCCGGCTAAGCATTGCTCTGGAAAACGAAAAAGGCCGCCAGGCGGCGGCCTCTGTCAGCCCCGAGCGGGGCGGTGTCAGCGGATCTCCGACGTCCCTGCGCTCGTCACCACCACCGGCTTCCCGGCCTTGATCACATGGGCGGACTGGGCGGTCTGGCTGTAATCGGCATTGGTGCGGGCTGCGATCCCGAAGCCGGCCACTGTAATTCCGGCCACCAGCGCCACCACCACGATCTTCAGATGGGTCGCACGATCAGCAGAGTGGATAGAGTGGTTCATCTGAGCCTCCCGACGGGCTTTGCCGCCGTCTATGGCTCGTCTTGTAAAGACCGTCTGTTTCCGGATGGTTTCGCGGGTTCCGCAAAATGGTTTCATTAATGCGCCCGGTTGGTTTCGCCGGGCTTGCGGCCTGTACCGGCGTCAGGCGGCCGCCCGGCCGATATCGTCCCGGATCGAGCGCGCCGCCCAGACGAACAGGAGTGCCCCCAGCGTGGTCGTGACCGCCGCCGAGAGCAGGGAATAGCGCACCGCGTCGGCGCCGTAAGCGCCCTTCAGGGCATCGTTGACCACGCCCACGGCGAGCGGGCCGAGGCCCTGGCCGAAGCAGGTGGCAGTGAGCGCGATCAGGGCGGAGGCCAGCGCCCGCATGCTCGGCTTGGCGACCGTCTGCGCGATCGCGAAGATCGGTCCGAGATGGAAGCCGACCAGGAACGAGGTCAGCGCCAGCGTGGCCACCATCAGCGCAAAGTCCTGCGTCAGCATGCACAGCGCGAACACCGGGCCGGCAAGGCCCGAGGTGATGGCGGGCGCCCACAGCTTCCAGCGGTCGTCGCGGCGGCTGATCTGCGCCACCACGAAGCCGCCGAGCAGGGTGCCGGCCATGCCGGCGAGACCCTTGAAGGTGCCGGCATAGGTGCCGATCTCCGCGCTCGACAGATGGTGCACACGCGCCAGGAACGGCGGGATCCACGCCGCGGTCGCATAGTTCGTGTAAGTGGTGAGACAGAAGCCGATCAGCACGATGATGAAGCTTCGCTGCGAGGCCAGGAAGCGCAGCGTCGGCCGGAGCGGCTCGGGCACGAAATTCTCCTGCATGGCGCCGCGCTTCGGCTCGGAGATCGTCAGCCACAGGACAACAGCAAGCAGGATGCCGGGCAGGCCCGCAACGTAGAACGCCATCCGCCAGCCATAGTGCTGGTTGACGTACCCGCCCACGAAATAGCCGAGGAATACGCCGAGATAGGTGCCGACGGCGTAGATGCCGAGCGCGCGCGGACGCTCGTTCTTGGCGAAGAGGTCGGCCACGATCGATTGCGAGGCGGGCGAGCCTGCGGATTCGCCGATGCCGACGCCGATCCTCGCCAGCGCCAACGAGGTGACGCTCGAAGCGGCGCCGCACAACGCCGTCATCGCGCTCCAGAACGCGAAGGCGGCGGCGACGATGTTGCGCCGGTTGAGCCGGTCGGCGACGCGCGCGATGGGGATGCCGAGCAGGGAGTAGAACAGCGCGAAGCCGAAGCCCGCGAGCAGGCCCATCATGGTATCGCTGAGCTGAAACTCCTTCTTGATCGGCTCGATCAGCACGTTGAAGATCGTGCGGTCGAGGAAGTTCAGCGCGTAGATGATCGTAAGCAGGCCTAGCACGTAATAGCGCCGCGCCGAGGGTTTTGCCGTCGCGGCCGTTTGCACCGACATTTGTGACGTCACATCGACCATCGCTTCCCCCAATTAGTCTTTGTTATCGTTGTCGGTCCAGCCCTGATTGGGGCTGGCAGGTCAGCCTTCGCGGATGTAATTCCCCGCTTCGAATTCGACGGGAGGCGCGCTTGCATCGAACGAGATTCCGATCGGATCGCGGCCTGCTTCCATCGCCTCGAGCTGGTCGCTCAGCATGCGTCGGATCATGAGGATGCCGCGGTCGCTCTGGCCGAAATGCTCCTCGGAATGGATGGTCTGCGGTCCTTGGCCGACCTGGGCTTCGTAATCGCCCGGAAATCGCTGATGTTCTTCCTCGGTCATGTCCCACCAGAATTTGCCGTTGAATTTCGAGCGCATGCGACCGATGTCGCCGGCGTTCTTGACGCGGCCGGCGACGTAGATGCGGAACGAGGTGTCGTCGATCGGCAGCGTCCAGCCGATCGACTCGACGCGGGCGAATTGCGCCACGCGCGGGTTTGGCACGACGCGCAAGGTGGGGAGCGCCGCCTCGGTGACGCGGTAAAACACGTTGCCGTCATCCTGCTTGCGGATCGAGCGCACGGCGATCCCGCGCGGCGTCTTGTCGAACGTCACCTCCGGCATCGATGCCATCATGTTGGTGAATTGCGGACCCGAGAACGAGCCGTGCAGCACCGGCACGTGGTAGGGATCGACCACGTTCTCGAAATGCTGGAGCCAGTTGCAGGGGATGATCGCGGGACCACCGCCGCCGATCGAGGAATCGTCGGCGTCGACGAACTCGCCGTCGTCCATGGTCTCCAGGCACTCATAGGCCGGCAGCACCGGGCGTTTCTCGGCCGGGCCCAGATAGGCGAAGATGAGCCCGTAGCGCTCCTCGACCGGATACCAGGGCTGGCGCACCTTGTCCTTGAACTGGCCGCCATCGGGCTCGCAGGGCTGCTCCAGGCAATGGCCCTCGGTGTCGAACTTCCAGCCGTGATAGCAGCAGCGGATGCCGTCCTCCTCGACCTTGCCATAATAGAGCGTGGTGCCGCGGTGGCAGCAGCGGGCGTGCAGCAGGCCGGCGCGGCCGTGCTTGTCGCGGAACAGCACCAGATCCTCGCCGAGCGCGCGGACCTTCTTCGGAGTGTCGGTTGCGTCTCTGATGAGCCCGACCGGATGCCAGTAGCGGCGGAGCAGTTCGCCCATCGGCGTGCCGCGCATGACCGAGGTGAGCTCGGTGCGGGTGTGCGCCGGCTTCATCGCATAGGCCGTTCCGAGATCGCGATCCCGCTGCGTGATGGTCATGCTGGTCCTCCCGCAATCGGCCGTACCGGCCGGGCTTTTTTGATGCCTTGTACCAAGTGAAGATTAGATCGATGACAATGTCAACGATTTCCAAATGCCTCTTGATCGCATTCGGATCCGGCTGGGGAGGTCGCGCTACCAAGACTTGGCACGCCGCGGCTTTCTTGGCAGAGGTGGACCATGAGCCAGATATCAGGCAGGGACGGGCGCACATCGTCCGATGCGGACGAAAGTCAGTCGCTGGCGCCGATCACCGTCATGCTGTCGTCGCGGCTGATGGTGCTGGCCAATTTGCTCAAGCGCGGCGCCATCCTGCGCTACAAGCGTCTCGCCGGATTGTCATCGGTCGAGTTCGGCCTGGTCGCCTCGCTTGGCCGGCGGCCGCCGATGAGCGTGGCGCGGCTCGCGGAAGCCGTCGGCCAGGACAAGGGGCAGATCAGCCGCGCGCTTGCGGAACTCGTGTCGCGCAAGCTGATCGCGAAATCGGCGAACCCGAAGGATAGCCGCGAGGTGCTGGTCTCGCTGACCGCAACGGGCCTCGCGGCGCACGATGCGATCGTCGCCGGTGCGCAGGAGCGCAATCGGCGTTTGCGCGAACATCTGAGCGAAGCCGAGTTCGAGACGCTGCTGCAGCAGGTCGATCAATTGACGGCAATCGCCGCCGAGATGCTTGAGAGCGAGAAGATTTCGCGCTGACGTTTCGGCAATCCGGGAACATGTTGGATCGCTTCCAAGACCGTTTTTAAGACTCCTTCTAAGAGGCTTTCAATTAGGGAATTCGCGCGCGCTGCCCTAAGCGTCACCGCAAGCGCATGCCGTCATGGGCCGACAGCATGTGCCATCAGAACACGCAGTTTTGGGGTTGCGCGTGAACAGTCTTGGAATGCTGCGGTCGGCCATGTTGGCGACCGCATCCGCTTGGGTTTTGCTGCCGCAGGCATCGCTTGCACAATCTCCTGCGCAGATTGGCGCGCAGAACATTCCGTCGGTGACCGTCGCCGCGCCGGAAGCGCGCCGACGAGCCATCTCCGTGCAGCGCCGTGCGCCGCGATCGTCCCAGCAGACCGCCAACCGAAACAGGCCGCAGCCGCCGCGCAATGTCGGTTTCGTCGAGACCCCGCTCGGCCCGGTGCACGGCTACGTCGCCGGCCGCAGCTCGTCCGGCACCAAGACCAACACGCCGATCATGGAGACGCCGCAGGCGGTGTCGGTGATCGGCGCGGAGCAGATTCGCGACCAGAAGGCGAACAAGCTCGACGAGGTCCTGCGCTATACTGCTGGAGTCCGCGCCGGGACCTTCGGCGCGGACACGCGCAACGACTGGTGGCTGATCCGCGGCTTTAAGTCCGACGACGTCGGACTGTTTCTCGACGGCATGCAGCTGTTCTACACCTCCTATGCGAGCTGGAAGCTCCAGACGCCCAACATGGAGCGCGTCGAGGTGCTGCGCGGTCCATCGGCCGTGCTCTATGGCGGATCGAGCCCGAGCGGCATCGTCAACGTCATCAGCAAGATGCCGCCGGCGGAGCCCGTCCGTTTCATCGAGACCGGCGTCAACAATTTCGGCAACGCCTATGTCGGCTTCGATGTTGGCGGTCCGGTCGCAACGAGCCACGAGAACGGCAAGCTGTTCTACCGCGTCGTCGGTCAGGTCCAGAACGGCCCCACGCAGGTCAATTTCACGCCGGACAACAACTACTTCATCGCGCCGTCGGTGACCTGGAAGCCGGACGCCGACACGAGGTTCACGGTACTGGCTTCAGCTTCCCGGCAGGAAACCCGTGGCATCAACTTCCTGCCCTATGAGGGCACGGTGATCAACGCTCGGTTCGGCAAGATCCCGACCAGCTTTTTCGCTGGCGATCCCAGCGTGGACAAGTTCACGCGCGAGCAGGAGATGCTGGGCTATCAGTTCGAGCGCAATCTCATCGACGATTTGACGTTCCGGCAGAATGCGCGCTTTGCCCATGTCGATGTGACCTATCGCGGCTATGTCGGCAATAATTGGGCTGACATCAACACGGCCAGTCTCGGTCGCTATAATTGGTATGCGAAGAACACCGCCAACCAGGCCAATCTCGACAATCAGCTGGAGTACCGCTTCAACACCGGCGCGGTGCGGCATACGATGCTGTTCGGGGTCGATTTGAAGGGCTACCAGATCGACGATTATCAGGCTTTCAACTTCGGCACCGTCCCTTCGATCAACGTCTTCAATCCCGCCTACGGGTTTGACATTCCGTTGACGGGCGCACCGTTCCGCAACTTCCAGATCACGCAGAAGCAGGCCGGCACCTATCTTCAGGACCAGATGAAGCTCGGCAACTTCACGCTGGTGCTGAGCGGCCGCAACGATTGGGTCGAGACGACGCAGGCTGCCCGTGATACCGGCGCCACGCTTGCCAGCCGCGACGACAGCAGGTTCAGCGGGCGCGCCGGGCTGATCTACAATTTCGACAACGGCATCGCACCCTATGTGTCCTACGCCACGAGCTACAATCCGATCATCGGCCTCAACGCGCAAAACCAGCTGTTCCTGCCGGAGACCGGCCAACAGACGGAAATCGGCGTGAAGGTCGCGCCGCGGGGATTTGACGGCTACTTCACCGCTTCGGTGTTCGACTTGAAACGTCAGCATGTGGCAACGACCGATCCGGTTTTCACGACCTTGCAGAACCAGACCGGCGAGGTGACCTCGCGCGGCATCGAGCTCGAAGCGGTGGCGAACGCCACGCGTGAGCTGAAGCTGATCGGCTCGTTCACGGCCTACCGTTTGTTCAACAGCAGGGATCTGGACCCGGCGCTGGTCGGCAAGACCCCGACCAACACGCCGGAGCTCCTGGTGTCCGGCTGGGCGGACTACACCTTCAAGGACGGGCCACTCGCGGGGTTCGGCTTCGGCGGCGGTCTCCGCTATATCGGTTCGTCGTGGGCGGATACCGCCAATACCCTCGAGGTTCCCGCGGTCGTGCTCGGCGATCTCGCGCTCCACTACGAATGGCAGAACTGGCGCACCGCGCTGAACGTGGTCAATTTGACCGACAAGATCTACGTCGCGAGCTGCGCGGCGGCGTCATCCTGCTTCTACGGCGACCGCCGGCGCGTCACCGCCAGCGTCTCCTACAAATGGTGAGGCAAATGACGAGAACAGGCGAGGGAAGGCCATCGTGAGAGCCTGACCGGCCCGTCGCCGGCTTCCACCACGAGATCGATGAGCTCGCGGGTCATGCCCCCCGGCCCGAAGCTCATGCGAGCGCGGCGCGCGACGACCCAGCCACGTCGCCGCCGCGCTCGCCACCCATTTTCCGCTGAGGCGAAGTGGGCCTCCTGCCCGACACATTCGCCAGACGAGCCCAGGTCCGATCGTGATGCATGGCTCCCGGGTCGCTCGCCCGATAATGGGCGCGCTTGCCTCGTTATAATCTGGACTTTGCAGCGTCGCGGCCTAGATAAGGTGAGCCTTCCCAACCACGGACGTCACGGCCCAGCGCGTGTGGACTGATCGGGGCGCCCTTGCTGGGGCTGTCGATCTGCTCCATACCAGCCGCGGGGTGATTCCGGGATTTCCACCGTTCTGAGGGCGACAAAGGGCCTAAAAAGAGCGTGTCTTGCGCCCATTGGTGCACTGCGCTAAGGCTCAGAACAATTCCAAACTGGACGAATCCGTGGCTGTCCCGAGGCTGCGGGAAAAAGGGCTCGTCAATGAGCGGCATTCTGCAGAACTATCTTCCACTCGTCGTCTTCATAGGGGTAGCGGGCCTCATTGGCCTGGTGCTGCTGATCGCGCCGTTCATCGTGGCGTTCCAGCAGCCGGACCCGGAAAAGCTGTCGGCGTATGAGTGCGGTTTCAACGCCTTCGACGACGCCCGCATGAAGTTCGACGTCCGCTTCTATCTCGTCGCCATCCTCTTCATCATCTTCGACCTCGAGGTGGCGTTCCTGTTTCCCTGGGCGGTGGCGTTCGGCAAGCTTGGCGCGACCGGCTTCTGGTCCATGGTGGTGTTCCTCGCCGTGCTGACGGTCGGGTTCGCCTATGAATGGAAGAAAGGCGCACTGGAATGGGATTGACCCCTACGTCGTCCGCCGGTCCGGTTCTCGCGCCGGCCCCCAAGGGCATCCTGGACCCGTCGACGGGCAAGCCGGTCGGGGCCAATGATCCGTTCTTCCTCGAGGTCAATTCGGAACTGTCCGACAAGGGCTTCTTCGTGGCCGCGACCGACGACCTCATCACCTGGGCGCGCACCGGCTCGCTGATGTGGATGACCTTCGGTCTCGCCTGCTGCGCAGTCGAAATGATGCAGGTCTCGATGCCGCGCTACGACGTCGAGCGCTTCGGCTTCGCGCCGCGCGCTTCACCGCGTCAGTCGGACGTGATGATCGTCGCGGGGACCCTGACCAACAAGATGGCGCCTGCGTTGCGCAAGGTCTACGACCAGATGCCCGAGCCGCGCTACGTCATCTCGATGGGCTCCTGCGCCAACGGCGGCGGCTATTATCACTATTCCTACTCGGTCGTGCGCGGTTGCGACCGCATCGTGCCGATCGACATCTATGTGCCGGGCTGCCCGCCCACGGCGGAAGCGCTGCTCTACGGCGTGCTGCTGCTGCAGAAGAAGATCCGCCGCACCGGCACAATCGAACGCTAAGGTTTTACGTCATGGACGACGCCAAGCTCGACGCCCTGGGGCAGACGATCGTTAGCGCCCTTCCGGGCGCCGCCATCGGTCATTCGGTGGCCTTCAACCAACTCACGGTGGATGTCGAGGTCAGCAAAATCGTCGAGGTGGTCAAGTACCTCCGCGACGACCCGAGCTGCCGCTTCATCAACTTCACCGACATCACGGCCGCGGATTATCCGTCGCGCGAAAAACGCTTCGACGTGATCTATCACTTCCTGTCACCGACCTTGAACGCGCGGATCCGGCTCAAGGCCCAGGCGGACGAGACCACGCAGGTGCCGTCGCTGATCGAGGTGTTTCCCGGGGCCGACTGGTTCGAGCGCGAAGCCTACGACCTCTATGGCGTGATCTTCGTCGGTCATCCCGACATGCGCCGCCTCCTGACCGATTACGGCTTCGAGGGTCATCCGCTGCGCAAGGACTTCCCGACCACCGGCTTCCTCGAGGTCCGCTACGACGACCAGGAGAAGCGGGTGGTGTACGAGCCGGTCAGGCTCAACCAGGAATTCCGCAAGTTCGACTTTTTGTCCCCGTGGGAGGGCGCCGACTATCCGGTCCTTCCAGGGGATGAAAAAGCAGGGCCGAAGGTCTGATCATGAACGAGCAACCCGAAGTCCTTCGCAACTTCACCATCAACTTCGGTCCGCAGCATCCGGCGGCGCACGGCGTGCTGCGCCTGGTGCTGGAGCTTGACGGCGAAGTCGTCGCCCGCGTCGACCCGCATATCGGCCTGCTTCACCGCGGCACCGAAAAGCTGATCGAGCAGAAGACCTATCTGCAGGCGATCCCTTATTTCGACCGCCTGGACTACGTCGCGCCGATGAACCAGGAGCACGCCTTCTGCATGGCTGCAGAAAAGCTGCTCGGCATCGAGGTGCCGCGCCGCGCGCAGCTGATCCGCGTGCTCTATTGCGAGATCGGCCGCATCCTGTCGCATTTGCTCAACGTCACCACGCAGGCGATGGACGTCGGCGCGCTGACCCCGCCGCTGTGGGGCTTTGAAGAGCGCGAAAAGCTGATGGTGTTCTACGAGCGCGCCTCCGGCAGTCGCATGCACGCAGCCTATTTCCGCGTCGGCGGCGTGCATCAGGACCTGCCGCAGAAGCTGGTCGACGACATCGACGCCTGGTGCGATCCGTTCCTGAAAGTGGTCGAAGATCTCGACCGGCTGCTCACCGCCAACCGCATCTTCAAGCAGCGCAACGTCGACATCGGCGTCGTGTCGCTGAAGGAAGCCTGGGAGTGGGGCTTCTCGGGCGTGATGGTGCGCGGCTCGGGCGCGGCCTGGGATCTGCGCAAGTCGCAGCCCTATGAATGCTACGCCGAGATGGATTTCGATATCCCGATCGGCAAGAACGGCGACTGCTATGACCGCTATCTGATCCGCATGGAAGAGATGCGCCAGTCCGTGCGCATCATGAAGCAGTGCATCCAGAAGCTGAACGCGGCCGACGGGAAGGGTCCCGTCGTCGTCGAGGACAACAAGGTCGCGCCGCCGCGCCGTGGCGAGATGAAGCGCTCGATGGAAGCGCTGATCCACCACTTCAAGCTCTACACCGAAGGCGTCCACGTGCCCGCCGGCGAGGTCTACGCCGCGGTCGAGGCGCCGAAGGGCGAGTTCGGCGTCTTTCTGATCTCGGACGGCACCAACAAGCCCTACAAGTGCAAGATCCGCGCGCCCGGCTTTGCGCATCTGCAGGCGATGGACCACATCTGCCGCGGTCATCTGCTCGCCGACGTCTCGGCGATCCTCGGCTCGCTCGACATCGTGTTCGGAGAGGTCGATCGGTGATGGCGCAGGCGCCGATCCAGTTTGACCGTGCCTCGGGGGCCCTTGAAGGGGCCAACCTGTGGGAGCGGACGGCTGCCTTGGCGCTGGTGACGGGATCGAAGATCTCGTCGCACTTCTCGCATATGGGCTACATCGCCTGCGCCAATCTGCTGCGCAAGACGCTGCCCGAGCGCAACATCGCGATCAAGCTCAACCCCGACGCCGTGTTCGAATTTCCCTACGGCGACGGCTATTGGAGCAAGCTGCTCAACCGCTCCTACAATTACGAGGACGAGCTGGAGCTGTTGTTCGCCGATTCCATCGACGTCGACTACACGCTGCTCGATTGCGGCGCGAATTACGGCTATTGGTCGGTGCTGGTGTCGAGCAAGCCGTTCGGCTCGCACAAGGCGATCGCGATCGAGCCGTCGGGGCAGAACTATCCGAAGCTCGCCAACAACGCCCGCATCAATGGCAGCCGCTTCGAGACCATGAAATGCGCGATCGGCGCGGCCCGTGGCACCGCGCGCCTGTCAGGCACCAAGCACGAGGCCTTCAGCATCGCCGGCGATGCGTCGGCGGGCGGCGAGGACGTGCCGGTCATTGCGCTCGACAATCTGATCGACGACGGCAAGATCGCAGGCACCGGCAAGTACCTGATCAAGCTCGACGTCGAGGGCGTCGAGATCGAGGCGATCAAGGGCGGCGCCCGGCTGCTCCAGGCCGACAGCGTCATCATGTGCGAGGAGCACGGCAGCGACCGTTCGCACGCGGTCTCGCGCTACATCCTCGAACACACCCCGCTGAAGCTGATCGTCTACGATCCCAGCACCCGACGTATGGAAACGGTGACCGAGCTGTCGATCCTCGACCGCATCAAGGTCTCCACCCACGTCGGCTACAATGTTTTCGGCACCGCAAGCGCATTCTGGCAGGACAGGATCAATGCCCTGAATGCGAAAACAGCGCGCCGCGTGCAGTGAGAGATTGAAGAGATGTCCGTTCGCCGATTAGCATCGAAGGAAGTCCAGCCCGCGAGCTTTGCGTTCACGGAGGAGAACCTCGCGTTCGCCAAGCAGCAGATCGCGAAATATCCGGCCGGACGCCAGGCTTCGGCCGTCATCGCCATCCTCTGGCGGGCGCAGGAGCAGCACGACGGCTGGGTCTCGGAAGCCGCGATCCGCGTCATCGCCGACATGCTCGACATGCCCTATATCCGCGTGCTCGAGGTCGCGACCTTCTACACGATGTTCCAGCTGGGCCCGGTCGGCAAGAAGGCCCACGTCCAGGTCTGCGGCACCACGCCGTGTCGCCTGCGCGGCGCTGAGGATCTGATCCACGTCTGCGAGCACCGCATTCATCACGAGCCCTTCCATCTCTCCAAGGACGGCAATTTCAGCTGGGAAGAGGTGGAGTGCCTCGGTGCCTGCGTGAATGCGCCGATGGTGCTGATCGGCAAGGACACATATGAGGATCTGACGAAGGAAAGCTTCGGCAAGGTGCTCGATGGCTTTGCCTCGGGCAATCCGCCCAAGCCCGGTCCGCAGAACGGCCGCCAGTTCTCGGCGCCGACCGGTGGGCCGACCACGCTGAAGGAAATCACCTGATGCGTGATCTCTTACCGCCAGTTGAAGGGAGCAGTGTTGTGAAGAAGTGGGGCTTCGTCGCAATGCATTCCGCCGTGGCGGCCACATTCATTTTCCTGCTTCAGCGCTTCGCCCTGAACGCGTCGCTGGAATCCAGTCTGCTCTGGGCGCTGACCTTCGCCGTCTGCGCCGCCGGGCTTGCCTACAAGCAAGCCAACCGTTGATCGGAAAGCACTGACATGCTCGAGGACAAGGACCGCATCTTCAAGAACCTCTACGGCCTCCACGATTGGGGCCTCGAGGGCGCGCGGCGCCGCGGCGCCTGGGATGGTACGAAGAACATCATCGACAAGGGCCGTGACTGGATCATCAACGAGATGAAGGCGTCGGGGCTGCGCGGCCGCGGTGGCGCCGGCTTCCCGACCGGCCTGAAATGGTCGTTCATGCCGAAGGAATCGACCGACGGCCGGCCGAGCTATCTCGTCGTCAACGCCGACGAATCCGAGCCCGGGACTTGCAAGGATCGCGAGATCATGCGGCACGATCCGCATCTCCTGATCGAGGGCTGCCTGATCGCGAGCTGCGCGATGAACGCGCATGCCTGCTACATCTATGTCCGCGGCGAGTTCATCCGCGAGCGCGAGCATCTCCAGGCGGCGATCGACCAGGCCTATGAGGCCAAGCTGGTCGGCAAGGATAACGTCAACGGCTGGCCGTTCGACATCTACGTCGCCCACGGCGCCGGCGCCTATATCTGCGGCGAGGAAACCGCGCTGCTCGAGAGCCTCGAAGGCAAGAAGGGCCAGCCGCGCCTGAAGCCGCCGTTCCCGGCCAATGTCGGCCTGTACGGCTGCCCGACCACCGTCAACAATGTCGAGTCGATCGCGGTTGCGCCCGACATCCTGCGCCGTGGCGCGGCATGGTTCGCCGGCATCGGTCGTCCGAACAATGTCGGCACCAAGCTGTTCTGCATCTCCGGCCATGTCGAGCGGCCCTGCAACGTCGAAGAGGCCATGGGCATTCCGTTCCGTGAGCTGATCGAGAAGCATTGCGGCGGCATCCGCGGTGGTTGGGACAACCTCAAGGCCGTGATCCCCGGCGGCTCCTCCGTGCGCATGGTGCCGGCCGAGCAGATCATCGACACGCCGATGGATTTCGACAGCTTGAGCAAGCTGCGCTCGGGTCTCGGCACCGCGGCCGTGATCGTGATGGACAAGTCGACCGATTTGATCCGCGCCATCGCCCGCATCTCCTATTTCTACAAGCATGAGAGCTGCGGCCAGTGCACGCCGTGCCGCGAAGGCACCGGCTGGATGTGGCGCGTCTTGACCCGCATGGCCGAAGGCCGCGCCCACAAGCGCGAGATCGACATGCTGCTGGAAGTCACCAAGCAGGTCGAAGGTCACACCATCTGCGCGCTCGGCGATGCGGCGGCGTGGCCGATCCAGGGCCTGATCGCGCATTTCCGTCACGAGATCGAAGCGCGCATCGACCAATATTCGCACAAGTCCGACATCGACGATATCGGCGTCCGCGATCCCGTGAACATGGTCGCGGCGGAGTAGAGAGAATGACCAAGCTCATCATCGACGGTAAAGAGATCGATGTCCCCGCCGAATACACGCTGCTCCAGGCGTGCGAAGCGGCCGGCGCCGAGATTCCGCGCTTCTGCTATCATGAGCGGCTGTCGATCGCCGGCAATTGCCGGATGTGCCTCGTCGAGGTGAAGGGCGGCCCGAAGCCGGTCGCGAGCTGCGCCTGGGGCGTGCGCGATTGCCGTCCGGGTCCCAAGGGCGAGCCGCCGGAGATCTCCACCCGTTCGCCGATGGTGAAGAAGGCGCGCGAAGGCGTGATGGAATTCCTTCTGATCAACCATCCGCTGGATTGCCCGATCTGCGATCAGGGCGGCGAGTGCGACCTCCAGGACCAGGCGATGGGCTACGGTGTCGACACCAGCCGCTTCGCCGAGAACAAGCGCGCGGTCGAGGACAAATATCTCGGCGCGCTGGTCAAGACCTCGATGAACCGCTGCATCCAGTGCACCCGCTGCGTCCGCTTCTCGGCGGAAGTGGCCGGTGCCCCCGAAATGGGTGCGACCGGCCGCGGCGAGGACATGGAGATCACGACCTATCTCGAGCACGCGCTGACCTCGGAATTGCAAGGCAATCTCGTCGACATCTGCCCGGTCGGCGCGCTGACCTCGAAGCCCTATGCTTTCGCCGCGCGCCCGTGGGAGCTCGGCAAGACCCAGTCGATCGACGTGATGGACGGCGTGGGATCCGCGATCCGCGTCGACACCCGCGGCCGCGAAGTGATGCGTATCCTGCCGCGCATCAACGAGGCCGTGAACGAGGAGTGGATCTCCGACAAGACCCGTCACGTCGTCGACGGCCTGCGCACCCAGCGTCTCGACCGGCCCTATATCCGCGAAGCCGGCAAGCTGCGCGCGGCGAACTGGCCCGAGGCCTTTGCCGCGATCGCCGCGAAAGCGGCCCGCACCGACGGCAAGCGCATCGGCGCGATCGCGGGCGACCTCGCCGGCGTCGAAGAGATGTTCGCGCTGAAGGATCTGCTGGCCAAATACGGCTCGGCCAATCTGGCGGTGCAGGGCGGCGACGCCTTCGATCCCGCGCTCGGCCGCGGCTCCTACATCTTCAATCCGACGCTCGCCGGCGTGGAGCAGGCCGATGCGCTGCTCATCATCGGCGCCAATCCGCGGAAAGAAGCGGCCGTGTTCAACGCCCGCATCCGCAAGCGCTGGCGCGCCGGCGGCTTCAAGGTCGGCGTGATCGGCGCCAAGGCCGACCTCACCTACGATTATGACCATCTCGGCGCAGGCACCGACACGCTGGGCGAGCTCGCGGCCGGCAAGCACTCCTTCATGGATGTGCTGAAGAACGCCAAGAACCCGATCATCCTGGTCGGTGCGGGCGCCGCCTCGCGCCACGACGGCGCCGCCATTCTCGCCGCCGCTGCTAAGCTCGCGCTCGATGTCGGCGCGCTCAAGGACGGCTGGAACGGCTTTGGCGTGCTGCATGAGAGCGCCTCGCGCGTCGGGGCGCTCGACATCGGCTTTGTCGCCGGTCAGGGCGGACTGAACGCGGCGCAGATGACGACGTTCGGGACGCTCGATCTGCTGTTCCTGCTCGGCGCCGACGAGATCAAGCCGTCGGACGGCACCTTCGTCGTCTATATCGGCACCCACGGCGACCGCGGCGCCCATCGCGCCGACGTGATCCTGCCGGCCGCCGCCTATACCGAGAAGTCCGCGATCTACGTCAACACCGAAGGCCGCGTGCAAATGACCGGACGGGCCGCATTCCCGCCGGGCGAGGCCCGCGAGGACTGGGCGATTATCCGCGCGCTGTCGGAGGCGCTCGGCAAGAAGCTCGGCTATGACTCGCTTTCGGCCCTGCGCCAGGCGATCTTCAAGGCGGTGCCGCATCTGATCCGTCTCGACCAGACCGAGCCCGGCTCGGCCGACCAGATCAGGAAGCTCGCGGGGAAGGGCGGCACGACGGAGAAGGCCCCGTTCAAGCCGCTTGTCGAGGACTTCTATTTGACCAACCCAATCGCGCGTGCGTCCGCCGTGATGGCGGAATGTTCGCGGCTTGCCTCCGGGCAGATGCTGACCGCAGCGGAGTGAGCCGATGGAATTCTTCGAAAGCGCATTCTGGACCGGGTTCCTCTGGCCGCTGATCATCATGATCGCGCAGAGCGTCCTGGTGCTGGTCGTTCTGCTGGTGGCGATCGCCTACATCCTGCTCGCCGACCGCAAGATCTGGGCGGCGGTGCAGATCCGCCGCGGCCCGAACGTGGTTGGTCCCTGGGGCCTGCTGCAATCCTTCGCCGACCTCCTGAAGTTCGTGCTGAAGGAGCCGATCATCCCGTCCGGCGCCAACAAGGGCGTGTTTCTTCTTGCTCCCTTGGTCTCGTGCGTGCTCGCGCTCGCGGCCTGGGCGGTGATCCCTACCAATCTCGGCTGGGTGATCTCCGACATCAACGTCGGCGTTCTCTTCATCTTCGCGATCTCGTCGCTGTCGATCTACGGCATCATCATGGCCGGCTGGTCGTCGAACTCGAAATATCCGTTCCTCGCGGCGCTGCGCTCGGCGGCGCAGATGGTGTCCTACGAGGTCTCGATCGGCTTCGTCATCATCACGGTGCTGCTCTGCGCCGGCACGCTGAACCTCTCGGCCGTGGTCGAGGCGCAGCATGTCCGCGGCCTCGCCAGCCTGATCGGGCTGCCGCAGCTCACCATCCTGAACTGGTACGTCTGGCCGCTGTTCCCGATGTTCGTGATCTTCTACGTCTCGGCGCTGGCTGAAACCAACCGCCCGCCGTTCGACCTCGTCGAAGCAGAATCCGAGCTCGTCGCCGGCTTCATGGTCGAGTACGGCTCGACGCCGTATCTTCTGTTCATGCTCGGCGAGTATGTCGCGATTGCCACGATGTGCGCGATGGCGACGATCTTGTTTCTCGGAGGCTGGCTGCCGCCGGTGGACCTGCCGCCCTTCAACTGGGTGCCGGGGATCATCTGGTTCTCGCTGAAACTGTTCTTCATGTTCTTCCTGTTCGCGATGGCCAAGGCGATCGTGCCGCGCTACCGCTACGATCAACTGATGCGCCTCGGCTGGAAAGTGTTCCTGCCGTTGTCGCTGGCGATGGTGATCGTGGTGGCCGGTGTGCTGCACTTCGCCGACATCGCGCCGAAGTGAGGGCCGTCATGGGTATCAACATCAACGCCACTGCACGCTCGCTTCTGCTGTCGGAATTCGTCTCGGCGTTCTTCCTCGCCATGCGCTATTTCTTCCAGCCGAAGCCGACGCTGAACTATCCCTTCGAGAAGGGCCCGATCTCCCCGCGCTTCCGCGGCGAGCATGCGCTGCGCCGCTATCCGAACGGAGAAGAGCGCTGCATCGCCTGCAAGCTGTGCGAAGCGGTTTGCCCGGCCCAGGCCATCACCATCGAGGCCGGTCCGCGCCGCAACGACGGCACCCGCCGCACCGTGCGCTACGACATCGACATGGTGAAGTGCATCTATTGCGGCCTCTGCCAGGAAGCCTGTCCGGTCGACGCCATCGTCGAAGGTCCGAACTTCGAGTTCGCGACCGAGACCCGCGAGGAACTGTTCTATGACAAGGCCAAGCTGCTCGCCAATGGCGACCGCTGGGAACGCGAGATCGCGAAAGCGATCGAACTCGACGCGCCGTACCGGTGAGATGAGAGCATGAT
The DNA here is from genome assembly GCF_021052305.1 of Bradyrhizobium sp. WU425. Lineage (NCBI taxonomy): Bacteria > Pseudomonadati > Pseudomonadota > Alphaproteobacteria > Hyphomicrobiales > Nitrobacteraceae > Bradyrhizobium > Bradyrhizobium sp. WU425. The sequence goes on from NZ_CP088089.1 coordinate 3,999,496, forward strand.
CCTTCCCGCGCTGTTCTTCTATCTGTTCGCCGGCGTCTGTGTCGCCTCGGCGGTGATGGTGATTGTCTCGCGCAATCCCGTGCACTCGGTGCTGTACCTGATCCTGGCCTTCGTCAACGCCTCCGGTCTGTTCGTGTTGATGGGCGCCGAATTCCTCGCGATGATCCTGATCGTCGTCTATGTCGGTGCGGTCGCGGTCCTGTTCCTGTTCGTGATCATGATGCTCGACGTCGACTTCCTCGAGCTGCGCGAGGGCTTCATCGAATACCTGCCGGTCGGCCTCGTGATCGGCGGCATCTTCCTGTTCGAGCTGCTGCTCACGGTCGGCTTCTGGGTCATCAACCCCGGCGTCGCCAAGACGATCACGGCGGCGATCCCGACCAACGTCTCCAATACCGAGGCGCTCGGCCTGGTGCTCTATACCAAGTACATCCACTACTTCCAGCTCTCGGGCATGGTGCTGCTGGTCGCGATGATCGGCGCCATCGTGCTGACGCTGCGGCACAAGGCGAGCGTCAAGCGGCAGGACATCAACATTCAGAACGCGCGCACGCCCGAAATAGCGATGGCGATACGCAAGGTGGCGCCGGGGCAGGGGCTCCAGGACTCTGACGCGGCGGAGTGGGTGAAATGACGATCGGGCTCGGACACTATCTTGCGGTCGGCGCGATCCTGTTCACGCTCGGGATCCTCGGCATCTTCCTGAACCGCAAGAACATCATCGTCATCCTGATGTCGATCGAGCTGATCCTGCTCGCGGTCAACGTCAACCTCGTGGCGTTCTCGACCTTCCTCGGCGACATCGTCGGGCAGGTCTTCGCGCTCCTGGTGCTCACCGTCGCGGCCGCTGAAGCCGCGATCGGTCTCGCCATCCTGGTGGTCTATTTCCGCAACCGCGGCTCGATCGCGGTTGAGGACGTCAATCTGATGAAGGGCTGATCGCATGATCCGGAAAAGTGGACACCGGTTTTCCGACCAGATCATGCGGAAAGAGTAAATCATGGTCCAGGCAATCGTCTTCCTGCCTCTGCTGGGCGCCATTCTGGCTGGCCTGATCGCGCTGTTCGGCGCGCATGCCCGCAACCCCTCGGGCGACACGGTCGAGCATCACGATGATCACGGTCATGGCGCGCACGCCCATGCGTCGGACACGATCAACGAGGATGCGTCGGTCGTCCACGAGACTCATCACGAACCCGGAGATGGCCACGACGACCACCACGTCTCCAAGCCGCCCGCGGCGGGCTCGCGCGCTGCCGAGCTGATCACCACGGCGTTGCTGTTCGTGTCGGCGGCGCTGTCCTGGATGACGCTGGTCGATGTCGGCTTCATGCACCACGACATGCGCATTCCGCTGCTGCCGTGGATCCTCTCCGGCGATCTCCAGGTCTACTGGACGCTGCGGGTCGACACGCTCACCGCCGTGATGCTGGTGGTCGTGACCACCGTGTCCTCGCTCGTGCACCTCTATTCCATCGGCTACATGGACGAGGATCCGAACCGGCCGCGCTTCTTCGGCTATCTCTCGCTGTTCACCTTCGCCATGCTGATGCTGGTGACCGCCGACAACCTCGTGCAGCTGTTCTTCGGCTGGGAAGGCGTGGGTCTGGCAAGCTACCTCCTGATCGGTTTCTGGTACCAGAAGCCGTCGGCGAACGCCGCCGCCATCAAGGCCTTCGTGGTCAACCGTGTCGGCGATTTCGGCTTCGCGCTCGGCATCTTCGCGATCTTCCTGCTGGCCGGCTCGACCGATTTCGAGACCATCTTCCACGCTGCGCCCGGGTTGACCGGCAAGACCATCGACTTCCTCGGCTGGCACGCCGACGCGCTGACCCTGACCTGCCTGCTGCTGTTCATGGGCGCGATGGGCAAATCGGCGCAGTTCCTGCTGCACACCTGGCTGCCGGACGCGATGGAAGGCCCGACCCCGGTGTCGGCGCTGATCCACGCCGCGACCATGGTCACCGCCGGCGTCTTCATGGTGGCGCGCCTGTCGCCGCTGTTCGAACTCGCGCCGAACGCGCAGGCCGTCGTGATGTTCTTCGGCGCCACTACGGCGTTCTTCGCGGCGACCATTGGCCTGGTCCAGAACGACATCAAGCGCATCGTCGCTTACTCGACCTGTTCGCAGCTCGGCTACATGTTCGTGGCGATGGGAGCAGGGGCCTATTCGGTAGGCATGTTCCATTTGTTCACGCACGCCTTCTTCAAGGCGCTGTTGTTCTTGGGCTCCGGCTCGGTGATCTACGCGATGCATCACGAGCAGGACATCCGCAACATGGGCGGCCTGTGGCGCAAGATCCCCTACACCTACGCGGTGATGGTGGTCGGCACGCTCGCGCTCACGGGATTCCCGCTGACCGCGGGCTATTTCTCCAAGGACGCGATCATCGAGTCCGCCTACGCCTCGCACAATCCGTTCGCGATGTACGGCTTCCTGATGACGGTCGTCGCGGCCGGCCTGACCTCGTTCTACTCGTGGCGCCTCATCTTCAAGACCTTCCACGGCGAGCCGCATGACGAGCACCACTACGAGGCCGCGCATGAAGCGCCGATCTGGATGCTGATCCCGATCGGTGTGCTTGCGGTCGGCTCCATCCTGGCCGGCTTCCCGTTCAAGGAGCTGTTCGCCGGTCACGGCATCGAGGAGTTCTTCCGCGAGTCCGTGAAGATGAACCCGCATATCATCGAGGAGATGCACCACATTCCCGAGACCATCGCCTTCCTGCCGACGGTGATGATGGTGCTGGGCTTCCTGGTGTCATACCTGTTCTACATCCGCCGGCCTTATCTGCCGGTCGAGCTCGCGAACACGCAGCCAATGCTGTACAAGTTCCTGCTCAACAAATGGTACTTCGACGAGCTCTACGACATCATCTTCGTCCGTCCGGCGAAGTGGATTGGCTATCAGCTCTGGAAGAAGGGTGACGGCTTCATCATCGACGGTCTCGGCCCCGATGGCGTCTCAGCCCGCGTGCTGGACGTCACCCGCAACGTCGTGAAAATCCAGACCGGCTATCTCTACCACTACGCGTTCGCCATGCTGATCGGTGCCGCCGGCCTGATCACCTGGTTCATGTTCGGCTTTGGAGGCCAGTAAATGACGACCTGGCCAATTCTATCCGTCACGACGTTCCTGCCGCTGGTCGGCGCGCTGATCGTCTATCTCAGCCGTGGCGACGACGAGGCGGCCCGGCGCAACTCGCGCTGGATCGCGCTGTGGACCACGCTGATCACCTTCGCTGTGTCGGTGATCCTGGTCATGCGGTTCGATGCGTCGAGCGCCGACTTCCAGTTCGTCGAGAAGGCGAACTGGCTTGCCACCGGCATCACCTACCACATGGGCGTGGACGGCATCTCGTTGCCGCTGGTGATCCTGACCACCGCCATCATGCCGTTTTGCATCATCGCGAGCTGGAAGGCGATTACCAACCGCGTCCGCGAATACATGATGGCGTTCCTGATCCTGGAAACGCTGATGATCGGCACCTTCTCGGCGCTCGATCTCGTGCTGTTCTACCTGTTCTTCGAAGGCGGCCTGATCCCGATGTTCCTGATCATCGGCGTCTGGGGCGGTCCGCGCCGGGTCTATGCATCTTTCAAGTTCTTCCTCTACACGCTGCTCGGCTCGGTGCTGATGCTGCTCGCGATCATGGCGCTGTACTGGAACGGCGGCACCACCGACATCCCGACCCTGATGCACACCGCCGTGCCGCGCTCGCTGCAGACCTGGGCGTGGCTCGCCTTCTTCGCCTCGTTCGCGGTGAAGATGCCGATGTGGCCGGTGCACACCTGGCTCCCCGACGCCCACGTCGAGGCGCCGACCGCAGGCTCGGTGGTCCTGGCCGCGATCCTTCTGAAGATGGGCGGCTACGGCTTCCTGCGCTTCTCGCTGCCGATGTTCCCGCTGGCTTCGCACGACTTCGCGCCGCTGGTCTTCACGCTTTCGGCCATCGCCATCATCTACACCTCGTTGGTGGCGCTGATGCAGGAGGACATGAAGAAGCTGATTGCGTACTCCTCGGTGGCGCATATGGGCTTCGTCACCATGGGCATTTTCGCCGGTACCATGCAGGGTGTCGCCGGCGGCGTGTTCCAGATGATCTCGCACGGCATCGTCTCCGGCGCGCTGTTCCTCTGCGTCGGCATCGTCTACGACCGCATGCACACCCGTGAGATCGCGGCCTATGGCGGCCTCGTCAACCGGATGCCGCTCTACGCGCTGACCTTCATGGTCTTCACCATGGCCAATGTCGGCCTGCCCGGCACCTCCGGCTTCGTCGGCGAGTTCATGACGCTGCTCGGTACCTTCAAGGTCTCGATCCCGACCGCGTTCTTCGCCACCTTCGGCGTGATCCTGTCGGCCTGCTACGCGCTGTGGCTCTACCGCAAGGTCGTGTTCGGGGCGCTGGTCAAGCCGTCGCTGGCGAGCATGAAGGATCTCACCTTCCGGGAGGGCTTGACGCTGTTCCCGCTGATCGCGCTGACGATCCTGTTCGGCATCTATCCGAAGCCGGTGCTCGACATGTCGGCGGCCTCGGTCCAGCAACTCGTCAACAATTACAACACCGCTGTGACGGCCGTGAAGGCCGCCGCACTGCTCCAGTGAGCGGGCAGGTCAGGATATCGCCATGAGCTTTGAGACTGCAGGTTATCAACTGGCGCCGGTGCTGCCCGAGCTCGTGCTCGCGGTCGGGGCGATGGCACTCCTGATGCTCGGCGCCTATCGCGGGCAGGAGACCACCAAGACGGTCACGACGCTTGCGGTGCTGCTCCTGATCGTTGTCGGCGTGCTCGAATACATGCTGCCCGCGGGCAAGCACGTGACCTTCGGCGGCAGCTTCATCGTCGATGATTTTGCCCGCTTCATGAAGATCCTGGCCCTGATCGGCTCGGCGGTGACGCTGGTGCTGTCGACCGAGTTCCTGTCGGATCCGTCGCGCCGCATCTTCGAATATGCGATCCTGGTGCTGCTCTCGACGCTCGGCATGATGGTGCTGATCTCGGCCGGCGATCTGATCTCGCTTTATCTCGGCCTCGAATTGATGTCGCTGGCGCTCTACGTTGTCGCGGCCTCGAACCGCGACAACGCCAAGTCGACCGAAGCCGGCCTGAAGTACTTCGTGCTCGGCGCGCTGTCCTCGGGCATGCTGCTCTACGGCTCCTCGCTGATCTACGGCTTCACGGGCACGGTGGCCTTCACCGGCATCGCGGCGGCCGCGACGATCTCGAATGTCGGCCTGGTGTTCGGCCTGGTGTTCCTGCTCGCCGGCCTCTGCTTCAAGGTCTCGGCGGTGCCGTTCCACATGTGGACACCCGACGTCTACGAGGGCGCACCGACGCCTGTGACGGCCTTCTTCGCCTCGGCCCCGAAAGTGGCCGCGCTCGCGGTCTTCACCCGCGTCACGCTGACCGCATTCCCGGGCATCGTCTCGCAGTGGCAGCAGATCCTGGTGTTCGTGTCGATCGCCTCGATGGCGCTGGGCTCGTTCGCCGCGATCGGCCAGAGCAACATCAAGCGCCTGATGGCCTATTCCTCGATCGGCCATATGGGCTTTGCCCTGGTCGGTCTTGCCGCAGGCACGGTCGAGGGCGCGCAGGGCGTGTTGATGTACATCGTGATCTATGTCGCGATGACGCTGGGCTCCTTCGCCATCATCCTGGCGATGAAACGCGATGGCCAGCCGGTCGAGCAGATCAGCGATTTCGCGGGTCTCTCGCGGACCAATCCGCTGCTCGCCTTCATGTTCGCGATGCTGCTGTTCTCGCTCGCCGGCATCCCGCCGCTCGCCGGCTTCTTCGCCAAATGGTACGTCTTCGTCGCCGCCATCAAGGCGAACCTGTTCACGCTCGCCGTGATCGGCGTGCTCTCCAGCGTGGTCGGCGCCTACTACTATCTCAGCATCGTCAAGACGATGTATTTCGACGAGCCGGCCGGGCAGGTCGATCCGGTGCGCGTCGAAGTCAAGACGGTGCTGGCGGTCGCGGGCCTGTTCAACATTCTGTTCGCCCTGTTCGCGGGCCCGGTGGTGAGCGTCGCCTCCGCCGCCGCCAAGTCGCTGTTCTAGGATGGCATTCGCGCTCGGTCCTCGTGCGGCGTCGGCGGGCTACAAGCTCGCAGCTTTCGAACGGACCGGCTCGACCAATACCGAGGCGATCGAGCACGCGAGGCGCGGCGAACGCGGCCCGATGTGGTTCGTGACGTCGGAGCAGACCGCCGGCCGCGGCCGCCGCCAGCGCCCCTGGATCGCACCAAAGGGCAACCTTGCAGCCAGCGTCCTCGAAGTCCTGGACGTTGCCCCTTCCGTCGCCGCGACGATCGGCTTTGCGGCCGGGCTGGCCGAGGAGGCCGCCCTGGAGAAGGTCAGCCTGGAGGCTGCACTGCGCCTCGGCGAGGGCCGTCCCCGCTACGCCCTGAAATGGCCGAACGACGTGCTGGCCGGCGGCAAGAAGCTGGTCGGCATCGGCCTGGAGGCCGAAGCCATCGGCGACCGTCTTGCCATCGTCGTCGGCATCGGCACCAACGTCGTCGCCGCGCCCGAGGGTACGCCGACGCCTGCGGTGTCGCTGGCCGCGCTCGGCGTCCAGATCAGTGCGGAGGAGTTGTTCTCGGCGCTCTCCGATGCCTGGGTGGAATTCCGCGGTATCTGGGACAATGGCCGTGGCTTTGCCGAAATTCGCAAATTGTGGCTGGAGCGCGCCGCCGGCCTCGGCGAGCGGGTCGCGATCCACACGGGAGTGATGACGCTGGACGGCATTTTTGACACGATCGACGACACCGGCTGCCTGATCGTCCGCACCGCGGAGGGCCGGCGCGTGCCGGTCGCCGCGGGCGAGGTGTTCTTCGGCACGGCCGCCTCCGTGGGAGCTGCGTGATGGCGAAGCCGGAAGAACTGGTATTTGCACCGCTCGGCGGGGTCGGCGAGATCGGCATGAATTTGTCGATCTACGGCCTCGGCAACCGCCAGCAGCGCGCCTGGCTGGCGATCGATCTCGGCGTCTCCTTCGGCGACGAGGAGCATCTGCCGGGCATCGACCTGATCATGCCCGACGTCAGCTTCCTGGAGAAGGAACGCAAGAATCTGATGGGGCTGGTGCTGACCCACGCCCATGAGGATCATTTCGGCGCCATCATCGACCTTTGGCCGAAGCTGAAATGTCCGATCTACGCGACGCAGTTCAGCGCCGCGCTGTTCGAGGCCAAGTGCGCCGCCGAGCGCAATGCGCCCAAGATCCCGGTGACGGTGGTGCCGTCGGGCGGGCGCGTCGATATCGGCCCGTTCAACGTCGAGTTCATCCCGGTCGCGCATTCGATTCCGGAGTCGCATGCGCTCGCGATTCACACCGAAGTCGGCACGGTGCTGCACACCGGCGACTGGAAGATCGATCCGACCCCGATCATCGGCCGCCCGACCGACGAAAAGCGGCTGCGGGAGCTCGGCGATGCGGGCCTGCTCGCCCTGATCGGTGATTCCACCAACGCCGTGCGCGACGGCCGCTCACCCTCGGAGGCCGAGGTTGCGAGCTCCATCACCGAGCTCGTCAAGGCCGCCAAGGGCCGCGTCGCGGTCACGACCTTTGCCTCCAATGTCGCGCGCCTCAAGGCCGTCGCCATCGCTGCGAAGGCCGCCGACCGTGAGGTCGTCGTGGTCGGCCGCGCCATGGAACGCGTGGTGCAGGTCGCGCGCGAGACCGGCTATCTCGACGGCGTGCAGAGTTTCCGCTCCGCCGAGGTCTACGGTCATCTGCCGCAGGACAAGGTGCTGGCGCTCTGCACCGGCAGCCAGGGCGAGCCGCGTGCCGCGCTGGCGCGCATCGCCAATGACGACCATCCCGAGATCACGCTCAACCGTGGCGACAGCGTCATCTTCTCCTCGCGCACCATTCCCGGCAACGAGAAGGCGGTCGGGGCCATCATCAATGGCCTGGTCTTGCAGGGCGTGGAGGTCATCACCGACCGCGACCAGCTGGTCCATGTCTCCGGTCATCCCCGCCGCGACGAATTGCGCGACATGATCGCCTGGACCAGGCCGCAGCTCCTGATCCCCGTCCATGGCGAGGCCCTGCACCTGAATGAGCACGCCAAGCTCGCGCGTGCCGCCGGCGTGCCGCGCGTGCTGGTCTGCCGCAACGGCGATCTCGTCAAGCTCGGCCCCGGCGATCCCGGCATCATTGGGCAAGTGCCTGCGGGCCGTCTCTACAAGGACGGCACGATTCTGGAGGACTCCAAGTCCCGCGCGGTGGGCGAGCGGCGCCGCATGGCCTTCTCCGGCTGCGCCTTTGTCGCCATCGCCATGACGGAGCAGGGCGAGCTTGCCGACGATCCCGCGGTCGAACTCGTCGGTATCCCCGAGAAGAACAAAGCGGGCGAGCCCTTCGACGACCTCGTCTTCGACGCCGTGGTCTCCACCGTCGAGGGCCTGCCGAAGGCGCGCCGTCGCGACCCGGATGCGCTGGCGGAGTCGGTGCGACGCGCTGTCCGCTCCGTGATCAACGAACATTGGGGCAAAAAGCCCCCCTGTCTGGTACATGTGCTGACAGTGTAACGGGAGAGAAACATGCTGGGCCGGCTCAACCATGTCGCGATCGCGACCAAGGACGCCGTCAAGGCCGCCAAAATCTATGGCACCGCATTCGGGGCCCAGATCTCGGAGGCCGTCGCGCTGCCCGAGCATGGCGTCACCACGGTGTTCGCGACGCTGCCCAACACCAAGATCGAGTTCATCGAGCCGCTCGGCGAGGCCTCGCCGATCGCAAAGTTCCTGGACCGCAACGCCGACGGCGGCATCCACCACGTCTGCTACGAGGTGGTCGACATCATCGCCTCGCGCGACACGCTGGTGAAGGAGGGGGCAAGGGTGCTCGGCGACGGCGTGCCGAAGATCGGCGCCCACGGCAAGCCGGTGCTGTTCCTGCACCCGAAGGATTTTTCCGGCGCGCTGGTCGAAATCGAGCAGGCATAGGCCGAAGCCATGGCCATCCAGATCTCAACCGCGATCGCGATCTACTTCGTCATCTGGTGGGTCGCGCTGTTCCTGACGCTGCCGTTTGGCGTGCGCAGCCAGCACGAGGACGGCGTCGGAGTGCCGGGCAGCGACCCCGGTGCGCCGATCCTGACACGGATGGGGGGCAAGCTGATCTGGACCACCATCATCTCGGCGGTCATCTACGGGATCGCCATGGTCGCCTATCACGCCGGCTATTTGTCGATCGAGCGCCTGTCGAAATTGATGGGCATGCCGTTTTAGGATTTCGTGGTTGGCTTGGTTGGGGGAAGAATGACTTTTCAGCGGATCGTCGTCGCGCTTCTGGTGCTTATCGTCGCCGGTCTCGGTGCCATCGGCTATTTCGAGTGGAAGATGGCCGTGCAGGTGCGCACCCTGAAGGCGTTCGTCGAGGGCTATGTCTTCAATGAGGCCGTGATCGCCTGCGAGCAGGCCAAGAGCTCGACACCGTTCAAATGGAACGGCGGCAAGAGCACCGCGGTGATCGGCCTGAACTCGGTCAAAACAGACAAATACACCGTCAGCGCCAGCTACACGCTGGTGGCGGACAGCGTCTATTGTGATTACGATCCGATCAAAAGAAAGGCCGAGATCGGCTCGAGCTTCCTGGAGCGGGAGTAACGATTCGGCCATGCCAAGCATGGGATGGGATCGTCATGGCGCAGGGGCAGGGGGACTACCGGATTTTGCATGAGGCGGCGTTGCGGGACTATCTCGCGGGCGTTGCGGATCTCGCCGCGACCCTCGGCGGCGAGCCGGCCTCCTGGTCGATCACCGAAGTCGGCGACGGCAATCTCAATCTCGTTTTCATCGTCAAGGGCGGCCGCGGCGGCATCGCCGTGAAGCAGGCGCTGCCCTATGTCCGCCTCGTCGGCGAGAGCTGGCCGCTGCCGTTGTCCCGGGCTCATTACGAATATCTCGCTTTGTCGCGGCAGGCCGAGCTCGCGCCCGGCCTCGTGCCGGCGCTGCTGCATCACAACGAGGCCCTGGCGCTGACGGTGATGGAGCTGCTCGAGCCCCACATCATCATGCGCAAGGGGATGGTTGCGGGCTCGCAGTATCCGCGCTTTGTCGATGACATCACCACCTTCATGGCGCGGACATTGTTCTTCACCTCCGACCTCGCGGTGTCGGCGGCCGAGAAGAAGCAGGGCATCGCAGCTTTCGCCGGCAACCATGCGCTGTGCAAGATCACCGAGGATCTGATCTTCACCGATCCTTACCGCGTCGCCGAGCAGAACCGCTGGACTGCGCCGTATCTCGATGCGCTCGCCGCAGAGCTTCGCGAGGATATGGACCTCCACGTCGCGATCTCCCGGTTGAAGCTGAAGTTCATGGCGAGCCCCGAGGCGCTGCTCCACGGCGACCTGCACACCGGCTCGATCATGGTCACGGGCGGCGAGACGCGGGTGATCGACCCCGAATTCGCGTTCTACGGCCCGATGGGTTTCGATGTCGGCGCCGTGCTGGCCAACCTCCTGATGGCCTATTTTGCCTCCGCCGGGCATGAGCGCACGCCGGGCGAACGGCGTGCTTTCGAGGCCTGGGTGCTGGAGACGGTGGAAACGGTCTGGAACGATTTTACGCGAAAGTTCCTCGAGCTCTGGCGCGCTGGCGCCGCAGGCGATGCCTATCCCGCCTCACTGTTCGCCGGCGAGACAGGCGCGGCACGGCTGGAAGCCGAGCGGCAGGCCTACATGCAGCGGCTGTTCGCGGACACGGTCGGCTTCGCCGCGGCAAAAACCATCCGCCGCATCTTCGGCCTCGCCCACAATATCGACTTCGAGCTGATCGAGGATCCGCGCCGGCGCGCGATCAGCGAAGCACGCGCCGTCAGGCTGGCAAGGGCGATGATGCTCGAGGTGGGGGCGTTTCCGACCATCGCGGATGTCACCGCTGCAGCGCGAAAATTGCGCGACTGGCAGCCGGAGTTCTAGCGGGCTTCTGCGCAAATCGGTCGGGCCCGCGCGCGACGCTCGCATACGTCAACCCCTTCAAGACGCTTGCGCTCGACGTGCCGTGGATGGTCAACTCTCGGACCAGAGCACGCTGCGTTGTCGGAGGGACCATGATGTTCAGGATAGTGGCGATCATCGCGGGTTTGGGGCTGGCACTGGTGGCCTCGGCGGAGGCCCAGACGCCGCGCAAGGGCGGAACCATCCGCATGACCGCGCCTTATGGCTCGAGCTTCACCAGCCTGGACATTCTTACCACGCAGCGCGCCCAGGACGAGATCTACGCCAAGGCGCTGCACCGGTCGCTCTACATCTGGAATTCCACGGAAGGCAAGCCGGTTCTGGAGCTTGCCAAGGAGGACGTCGTCTCGGGCGGAGGCCTCGTTCATACCTTCAAGCTGCGCGACGACGCCTATTTCCACAACGGCCGCAAGATGACGGCCGACGACATCATCTGGACCTACAACCGCATCATGGACGGCACCAAGGCTTATCCCGGTGCGCGCTATGTCCGCGTGATCGAGGGCGCGGCGGCGGTCGAGAAGGGCCAGGCCAAGGAGATCTCCGGCCTGAAGAAAATCGACGACTTTACCTTCGAGATGAAGCTGACCGAGAAGGTCGATCCAGGTTTCTACTTCTGGAACGCGATCACGTCGATCTATCCCGCCGACGAGGCCGCCAAGGAGAGCTTTCTCCAGAAGCCGATCGGTCTTGGACCCTTCAAATTCGTCGAGCACGTGCCGGGGTCGCGCATCGTTCTGGAGCGCTGGGATCGGTTCTACAAGCCCGGCAAGCCCTACGCTGACAAGATCATTGTGTCGGTCATGGGGGAGGCCGCGGCACGCGATGTCGCCTTCCGCAACAAGGAGATCGACACCTCGGTGCTGGGACCGGCGCAATATGTCGCCTATCAGAACGACGCCGACCTCAAGGGCACGGTCGTGGAAGTCGCCGAGGTCTTCACCCGCTACATGGGGATGAATCCCGCGTTCAAGCCGTTCGCCGACAAGCGGGTCCGGCAGGCGATCAACTACGCGATCGACACCGACCTGATCATCAACAAGCTGGTCAAGGGCAAGGCCTACCGGGCCACCAGCTGGCTGCCGCTCACCTCTACCGCCTACGACAAGGCCATGAAGCCCTACGCCTTCGATCCCGCCAAGGCCAAGCAGCTGCTCGCCGACGCCGGCTATCCCTCAGGCTTCGAATTCGAATGGACCACCAGCCAGAACGAGAGCTGGGGTCTGCCGATCGTCTCGGCCGTGATCCCGATGCTGGACAGGGTGGGCATCAAGGCCAAGGTCAAGCAGGTCGAGACCGCGGTGCTGGCGGAGGTGGTTCGCAGCGGCGACTACCAGGCCTTTGTCTATTCGCAGGCGACCGGACCCGATCCGCAGGCCGCCCTCAAATGCTTCCACTCATCGACACCGCAGTCGGCCTGCAACTACATGAACTTCAAGAATGCCGAGTTCGACAAGCTGATCGACGAGGCGGGGCAGTCCGATGACGCTGCAAAGCGTACCCAGCTGCTGCAGAAGGCCAATGCTGTTCTCTACGAAGAGGCGCCGGTCTGGTTCTTCAACTACAACAAGGCGGTCATGGCCGTGCAGCCGTGGCTCAAGGGGGTTCAGCTGAATGCGACCGAACTGACCCATCAGAACGTCGAAGACCTCTGGGTCGACGAGACCTCGCCCGCGAAGTGACACGCGCTCTCGCGCTCCCTCCGTCGCCATGAACGACGGAGGGAGAGAGGAAAAGTGCCGATGCTCTCCTTCCTGTTCCGCCGCCTGCTGCAGACCATTCCGACCGTGCTCGCAGTGGTGGCTCTGGTGTTCGTGCTGTTCAGCGTCGTTCCCGGCAGCATCGTCTCGTCGATGAGCGACGATGCCGATCCGCAGGTCGAGCTGCGCATGAAGAAGCAGCTCGGGCTCGACGATCCCGTCTATGTCCGCTTCGGCGCCTACATCGCCAAGCTTGCGACCGGTGATTTCGGAACGTCGTTCCGGACGCGCGAGCCTGTGACGTTCATGATCGCCAAGCGGATATGGCCGACGCTCCAGCTCATCTTCACCGCCATGGCGTTTTCCGTCGTGATCGGTGTTCCCCTGGGTTTCATCGCCGCGCTGAAGCCGGGGGGTATCGTCGACACGCTGGCCATGGTCGTGGCGGTATCAGGCCTTTCGATCGCCAAATTCTGGCTCGGACTGGTGCTGATGTACTTGTTCGCGTTGAAGCTCGGCTGGCTGCCGAGTTTCGGCTATGGCGATGGCGGACTGAAATATCTGATCCTCCCGGCCGTGACGCTCGGCGTCTCGCCGATGGCGCTGTTCGCGCGGACGACACGCGCCGCGGTCCTCGAGATCATGACCGCGGATTTCGTCCGCACCGCGCGCTCCAAGGGCATGAGCGAGACCCGAGTCGTGAAGTGGCATGTGATGCGCAACGCGCTTGTCATCATTCTCACCACCGTCGGCCTGCAGTTCGGCGGGCTGATGGGGCAGGCGGTCGTGGTCGAGAAACTGTACTCCTGGCCGGGCATCGGCTCGCTGCTGGTCGACAGTGTCCTGCAGCGCGACATTCCGGCCGTCCAGGGCTCCATTCTTGTCGTGGTGCTGTCCTTTCTCGCTATCAATCTGCTGATCGACGTGCTCTACGGCGTGATCGATCCCAGGATCAGATACGCATGAAGCTCCGCGCCAATCTCATCATCGGTGGCGCGCTGTTCGCGCTTGCGATCCTGGTCGGCCTGCTCGCGCCATGGCTGGCGCATACCGATCCTGTCCTGGACGCCAATCTGCTCAACGCGGAAGAGCCTCCGAGCTGGACTTGGTGGTTCGGCACCGACGACCAAGGCCGCGACATCTATTCCCGCGTCGTCTATGGCGCGCGGGTTTCGCTGACGGTCGGCATCGTCTCGCAGCTCATCAATAGCGTCATCGGCGTCGCGTTGGGCCTGAGCGCCGGCTATTGGGGCGGCTGGTGGGACGATGTCGTCAACGGCCTGACCAATCTCATGCTCGCGATCCCCTCGCTGATCTTCGCGTTGGCCATCATGGCGGTGCTCGGTCCCGGCCTGACCAGCCTGCTGATCGCACTCGGCTTGACCAACTGGTCCTTCACGTGCCGGATCGCGCGGGCCTCGGCGCTGTCGCTGAGGAGCCAGGGCTATGTGCAGGCCGCGACCGTGCTCGGCTACGGCGATCTCCGCATCATGATCACGCAGCTGCTGCCGAACATGCTAGGGCCGATCGTCGTCATCGGCACGCTCGGCATGGGCAGCGCGGTCTTGTCCGAAGCCGCGTTGTCGTTCCTCGGCCTCGGCGTCCGCCCGCCGTTTCCGAGCTGGGGCAGCATGTTGTCGGATGCCCGCGATCAGATCACGACCGCGCCGTGGCTCTCGGTGTTTCCCGGCCTTGCGATCTTCCTGACGGTGCTCGGCCTCAATCTGCTCGGTGACGGCCTGCGCGACATTCTCGATCCGCAATCGCGGAGCCGGCGCACATGACCCGCACGCCGCTGATCGAAGTCGAGGATTTGCGTATCGATCTCGACGATGGATCGCGGCGCGTTGCGGCGGCCGAGGGCATTTCATTCCGCATCGATCGCGGCGAGACGTTCGGCCTTGTCGGCGAATCCGGCTGCGGCAAAAGCATCACGGCGCTGGCCTTGATCGGCCTGTTGCGGCAGCCGTTGTCGATCGGCGGCGGTGTCATCCGGTTTGAGGGACGGGAGATCCAGCACCTTTCAGCCGCCAGGCAACGGGATCTGCGCGGCAATCGCATCGCCATGATCTTCCAGGAGCCGATGACGGCGCTCAACCCGGTCTCGCCGGTGGGCCGGCAGATCGCCGAGATGTTCGTGCTGCACAAGGGCAAGAGCTGGCGGGAAGCCGATAGACTGGCGGTCGAGGCGCTGGCGAGCGTGCGCGTTCCCGCCCCGGAGCGGCGCGTGAAGGATTACCCGCACCAGCTGTCCGGCGGCATGCGCCAGCGCGTGATGATCGCCATCGCGCTCGCTTGCGGTCCGGATCTCCTGATCGCCGACGAGCCGACCACGGCGCTCGACGTTACCGTGCAAGCCGAAATCATCGAGCTGATGCGGAATCTGTGTGCCGAGCGGGGAACCGCAATCCTGATGATCAGCCACGATCTGGGGCTGGTCGCCAATGTCTGCCGCCGCGTGGCCGTGATGTATGCCGGCCGCATCGTCGAGGAGCGCGGCTCGGCCGATATTTTCCGGGCACCCTCGCACCCCTATACGCGAGGCCTGGTTGCCTCGCTGCCGCGGCTCGGCAGTCGCGCAGCGCTTGGCCGCAGCCGCCTGACGGAGATCGCGGGTGTGGTCCCGGCCATCACGAATTTCCCCAACGGCTGCCGGTTCAATCCGCGTTGCGCGCAGGCGACCGATATTTGCAGGACCACCCCGCCGGAAGCGGATTTGCTGGACGCCGGCGGCCTGGTCAGGTGTCACCACCATGCATGAGCCGCAAGCTAGTTTGGTTGAAACACGGCCGGACGACGATGTCATTCTCAGCGTCAGAGATCTCGCGGTCCATTTTCCGCTCGGAGGCGGCCTGCTCGGGCGCGGCCGGCGGCTGCTCCACGCCGTCGACGGCGTCGATCTCACCCTGAAGCGGGGCGAATGCCTCGGCCTCGTCGGCGAGTCCGGCTCCGGCAAGTCGACGGTCGCATTGTCGATCCTTGGCCTCGTGACCCCGACGCGCGGCCGCATCGTGCTGGACGGACAGGACGTGACCAACCGACCATCCGGCGATCGGAAGGCGCTGGCCCGCATCGTGCAGATCGTGTTTCAGGATCCCTACGCCTCGCTCAATCCGCGCCAGACCGTTCGCCGCACGCTGGAAGATCCCCTGCGCGTGCATGGCGTCACGGCCAAGAGCGAGATCGACGACCGCGTCGCGAAGATGCTGCGGCATGTGGGCCTGCGGCCGGAGCAGGCCGACCGCTACCCGCATGAATTCTCAGGCGGCCAGCGCCAGCGCATCGGCATTGCGCGTGCGCTGATCCTCAATCCGAAGATCGTCATCTGCGATGAACCGGTCTCGGCGCTCGACGTCTCGATCCGCGCCCAGATCATCAATCTGCTGCTGGAATTGAAGGAAACGCTCGGCCTCTCCTACATCATGATCAGCCACGATCTCGGCGTCGTCGAACACATGAGCGACAAGGTCGCCGTGATGTATCTCGGCCGCATCGTCGAGAACGGCCACTGGCGCGAGATCTTCGAACGGCCCGCGCACCCCTATACGCAAGCCCTGATCGCCGCCATCCCCGATCCCTTGCGCCATGCGCCGCTGGCGACGACAGGGGGCGACCTTCCCAACCCGCTCAATCCGCCGAACGGATGCGCATTCAGCCCGCGATGCCGGTATGCGGAGGCTGTGTGTCGGCGCGAGCCGGGGCCTGTGCTGGAGACGCGAGCCGACGGGCACGCGGTGAGGTGTTGGCGAAGTGACGAAATTGGTGCAGCGAGCGTCGCTCTATCTCCGTTACCCTCCGTGCCGGTCGAGCCTATCGTCTGCCACCAACCAGACGAGGGCGGCGATTCGCTATCGAGTTCTCCGCCGGCAGCGCACGCAGCCACGCGCGAAAACTGACGATCTCCGGACAATCCGCGGTGCCTTCAGGCGAAACCAGCCAATCACCCAAACCCGATCCCTGATCGATCCGGTCGCAGCGATAGCCGGGATGGTGGCCGAGGCCGCGGGCGAGCAACAGGTCGACCTTGCCTTCGACCAATTCGTGCAGGCCGGCCGGGTGCAGCACCCGCAAGCCGATCTCCGCATGCGTGCTGCGAAACGCCGCCAGGTCGAGGCGGCGGAGGTCGAAGCCGCCATGGATGCCCAATTGCAGCAGCACCGCACCTGCCGGTTTCAATTGCGAGGTCGCCTCCGCAATGTGGCGAAAGCCTTCGGAGACGCCGGGCAGATAGGCCTGACCGGCGACGGTGAGGACGAGCTGCTTATGCAGCCGCTCGAAGAGCTGCACGCCGAGGCGCGCCTCCAGCGCCTTCACCTGCTGCCCCACGGCGGCGGGCGTCACGTGCAGCTCGTGTGCGGCCAGTTTGAAGCTGAGATGCCGCGCGGCGGCCTCGAAGGCGCGCAGCGCGTTGAGTGGGGGAAGGGCGTAGGTCATCGGGCTCCATTTTGACACTGATGGGCTGTGGCCTTGCAATAGATTCTCTTGCGCTGAACCGCAGCAATGATGCTTTGCGGAGCGGTGATGGCGCCGGATACGGTCCGACCCGCAATCCGGAGAAACCTCGTGCCCCCAGCTCACCTCGTCAGCCACAATCCCGCAACAGTCCATGCGCCTGCCGGCGGCTACTGCATGGGACTTGAATTGACGCAGTATCGCCGCCTATTGTTCATCAGCGGCCAGGTGCCGGAGAGACTCGACGGCACCGTGCCCGAAGGTTTCGAGGCGCAGTGCGAGCAGGCCTGGCGCAATTTGATCGAGGTGCTTGCTGCCGCCGGCCTTGGCATCGCGCATCTGGTCAAGGTCACCACGTTCCTGACTGACCGCAATCAACTCGTGACCAACCGCTCCATTCGTCGCGCGATGCTGGGCGAACACCAGCCTGCGCTGACGGTCGTGATCGTCGAGACCGTCGACAGCAAATGGCTGCTGGAGATCGAGGCGATCGCCGCGGAGTGAACCAGCCGACTTTGCAATGAGCCAATCATATCGGGTGTCCCATGGCTGAGATCATCCATCCGTTTTACGAAGCGCATCGCGGTGCAATGGAGGCCGCCATGCGCGATCGGCTCGATTTGGCCGAAGCGATGTTGCGTGAGTGCGCGCAACTTTCCGAGATCGACGAGATCAGGCGCGAGGTGATGGACGAGTTCGAAATCGTGCTCACCCAAATGCCCTATGTCGGCGGCGCGGCAAGCCGCATGAGCGATTTCTTCATGCGTCTGATGGGTTTTATGGCCATCAGCCGGGTGCTGCGGCGCCACGGCGTGCCGGTGCCTGTGATCGGCGAGATCGAGCGGGAAACCTACAAGGCGCAATTGCTCACCGCGCCTGAAGCGGAGCGTCTCGCCTCAGGGCGTCAATTCATGTCGCCGGAGAACCAGGCCTTGCTGCGCGAGCAGGCGGCAAGAAGCGCGACTGAAAGCCATCAGACCGAATTTCCGGAAGATTTCGTCTACGATTTCGTCGAGCCTGATACGGGTGACAGTTTTGAGTTCGGCATCAACTACAAGGCTTGCGGCTTCTGCAAACTCGCGGCGCGCCATGGCGACAAGGACATTTTGCCGAACATCTGCGGGCTCGATTTCGTTGCCTACGCAGCGCGAGGCATCCGGCTGGAAAGGACACAGACGTTAGCGGGCGGTGCGAGCCACTGCAATTTCCGGTTCTCGCGGCTTGCGCCGGATGAGAAAGCGGAGAGCTAAGCCGCGTTCTCATGCTCCGCGATCGAGGTGAGGCTGGATTGCCCCTGCTGTCACGTCGTCATTGCGAGCGCAGCGAAGCAATCCAGAATCTTTCCGCGGCGGCAGCCTAGATTGCTTCGCTGCGCTCGCAATGACGGAGTTTGGGGAGCGACCCTGAGCCCATCCGCGCCCGCTGCCACGATGACATCCTGCTCCTGTTTTGCCCGACGAGTCAAATGCCGCCACGGTCGCAGCTACACAATTTCGGGTTTTTGTAAGTCGTTGAATTCCCTCACAGTCTCTACTGTGCATGGGGTTGTTTTCGCGCTTTTTGTTTTGAGGGGCGGCTATTCCACCGCTTTCTCCCTCAGCCGCTGCGCATAAACATTGATCACCAGCGCTGCCAGCAGGATCAGGCCGCGGATCAGGATTTTCAGGAAGCTGTCGATGTTGACGTGGTCGAGGCCGTTGTTGAGAACACCGAGAACGAAGAGACCGACGATGGTGTTGCCGATGCCGCCGCGGCCGCCGAACAGGCTGGTGCCGCCGACGACGACGGCAGCGATGGAGTCGAGCAGATAGGTGTCGAACTCGTTCTGCTGCGCGCTGCCGAAATGAGCGACACCGAGCATGCCGCCGATCCCGGAGCACACCGCCGAAATGACCATCACCGCGCCGAGGATGAGCTTGACGTTAAGGCCGGAATATTCGGCCGCCTCGCGGTTGCCGCCGACCATGTAGACGTAGCGGCCGAAGCGCGTGTAGGTCAGCACCAGATGTCCCAAGAGGAGCATGATCGCGGCGACGATGACGATCCATGGGATGCCGCCGATCGATCCGGAGCCGAGCGTGGTGATCACGCCGGGCACCTTGTAGGCGATCTGGCCCCGCACCAGCAGCGCCGAGATGCCGGCCGCGATCTGCATCATCGCCAGGGTCATGATGAAGGAGGGGATGCCGATCACGGTCAGTCCCAGCGCATTGACGAGGCCGAGAAACGCGCACAGCAAAATGGCCAGCAGGATCGCTGCGGCCCCGGGCAGGGGAATGTTGGGAATGTTGACGTAGGATTCCTGGAGCGTGAAGTAGGCGACCGCGATGCCCGTGACGTTGGCGATGCTGGCGATCGAGAGGTCGATCTCCGCGCAGAGGATCACGAAGGTGAGGCCGACGGCGATGATGCCTGTGACGGAGACCTGCGTCAGGATGTTGCCGAGATTGTCCAGCGTCGCGAACGACGGACTGGCCAGCGCGAAGAAGCCGGACAGGAAGATCAGCGTCAGGAACGGGGCGATGTTGCGCATCTGCGAGCGCAGGAAGGGCGCAAGCCCTCGCGTCCGCTGCCCCGCCGCCAAAGCCGTGTCACTGCTTGCCATGGTGCTTCTCCGTCACGCCGCTTCCAGCAGGCGGTCCTTGCTGACCGGCTCGTTCTTGAATTCGCGCACCAATGCGCCGCGCTTGAGCACCAGGATGCGGTCGGCCAGCGACAGCACCGTTTCCGGCTCGGTCGACAGCACGATGATCGCGAGCCCCCTGGCGCGGAGATCACGGACGATGTTGATGACGTCGTTCTTGGCGCCGACATCCATGCCGCGAGTGGGCTCGCAGAGCACCAGCAGTTTTGGCGGATAGGTCAGCCATTTCGCCAGCGCGACTTTCTGTTGGTTGCCGCCGGAGAGCATGCCGAGATCGAGGCCGACCACGGGCGGCCTGATCTGGAGCTGCTCGACCTGGCGCTTTGCGATGTCGCGCTCCTGCGCCGGCTTGAGCAGCAACGCCGAGATGCGATCGAGGATGCTGATCGAGATGTTCTTGTAAACCGGCTCCTGGTGAAACAGCATCGCGCGCCGGCTCTCCGGCACCAGCGCCACCCCGGCGCGCCGCGCCGCCGCCGTGCTCGCGAAGGTCTTGGGCTTGCCCTCGACAGCGAGCGTGCCGCCGTCCGGCTTCAGCTTGCCGAACAAGATGCGCGACAGCTCCTGCTGGCCGCAGCCCATGAAGCCGTAGATGCCGAGCACTTCGCCGGCGCGCGCCTCGAAGGAGATGTCCTTCAGGCTGCGGGCCAGCGACAGCTGGTCGACCCTTAGGACAACCGAGCTGTCGCTCGGTTGGGGCAGCATCAAATCGTCGCTGTAGCTGTGCTCGAGCGCTTCGCCGCCGCGGCCGATCATGGCCTCGATCAGCGCGCCCTTGTTGGTCGCGGCACTTGCCGTCTCCGCGACCTTCCGCCCGTTGCGGAACACGGTGACCGTGTCGGACACGCGCAAGATGTCCTCGATGAAATGCGAGATGAAGACGATCGCCGTGCCTTCCTCGCGCAGGCGCCGCAGGGTCGCGAACAATCGCTCGACCTCGGGCGGAGAGAGGGCGGACGTCGGCTCGTCCAGGATGACGATGCGCGCGCCGGAGAACAGCACGCGCGCGATCTCGATCAGCTGCTGCAGCCCAATCGGGAGGTCGCCGAGCCTGCTCATCGGATCGACGTCGATGCCGAAGCGGGCGAGCTGCTCGCCGGCCTCCCGCGCCATCCGCCGCCATTGCACGAGGCCGAGCCGGTTGGTCGGCTGGTTGCCCAGAAACACGTTCTCCGCAACCGTGAGGTCGGGCGCGACCGACAGCTCCTGGTGCACCATGGCGATGCCGGCGCTGTGAGCGTCGCGGGCCGAGCGGAAATGCGTCTCCTGTCCGTCGATCAGGAAGCGACCCGAGAATTCGGTGTGCACGCCGGCGATGATCTTCATCAGCGTGCTTTTTCCCGCGCCGTTCTCGCCAACGAGACCATGGATCTCGCCGGGTGAGAGCGCGAAGTCGACACCACGAAGCGCCTCGACGCCGCCGAAGCTCTTCGTGATGCCCTGCAGTTCCAGAATGGGCGAACGATCCTCTCGCATGGAGGCTCAGATCAGGAAGTGATCCTGCATCCACTGCATGCCGGCGGCGTTGGCCTTGGTCACGACCGGACCGTCGGTGACGACGTTCTTCGGGATGCCCTGTCCGCTCTTTTCGCCCCCGACCACGGCGGAGACGCCCGCAATGATGGCGCCGCCATGAATGCGGCAGGACGGATTGCGCACGGTGGCGAACATGCGGCCTTCGCTGACGGCCTGGATCGCCGGCGGCATCGCATCCACACCGCCGATCAGGATGTTGGTGCGGCCCCGCGCCTTCATGATGTTGGCGGCGGCGAGCGCCATGTCGTCATTGTGGAAGAACGCCGCGTCGATCTGCGGATACTTCGTCAGGTAGGTTTCCCAGAGACGCGCGGTCTTCGACACATCCCAGTCGGCCGGCTGGGTGTCGAGCACCTCGATCCCAGGGAATTGCTTCACGACGTTGTTGAAGCCCTTGGCGCGGCCCTGCGCGCCGGTGTGGCCGAGGGCTCCTTGCGTCATGATGATCTTGCCCTTGCCGCCCATGGCGTTGCACAGCGCCTGCGTCACCGAGGCGCCCATGAACTCGTTATCGGGGGCGAGGAAGGAGTGGACGTTGATCTGGTCGAGCGGCGCAATCAGCGTGTCCATGTCGATCACGGGCGTGCCGGCGTCGATCATCTTCTGCACCGGCTGGGTGAGCGTGCCGATGCCAAAAGCCTGGATCGCGACGAAGTCCCATTTCTGCGAGGCCATGTTGTCGATCGCCGCGCGCTGCTTCACGGCATCGAGCTGGCCGTCGAACCAGGTGACCTCGACATTGAACAGCTTGCCCCAGAATTCCGCGGCCTGCTTGCCCTGCGCGCACCAGGTCGCCTGGAGGCCCGCGTTGGAGAACGCCGCCTTCAGCGGCTTCTCGCTTCGTCCGACTTCGGCTGCAAGGGCGGGGTTTATGCCCATGCTGCCGAGGATGGCAGTCGCGGCGCCGGCGGTTGCTGCCGCCTGAAGAAGATCGCGCCTCGTCGTCGAGAAATCTTTCGTCCCGGACATCGCTCGCTCCCATACAATTCTATCTCGGCGCGTCATTGATTGCGCGACCGATGTTCGAAAGTGTCTCACAAGAGTTGGTGCCACTCAATCCGCAATCAACGGCGGGGTCGCCGCGAGCTCGTGTTGGTGCAGCGCAAAGCGTCAGGCCTGTACGGCGGCGAACGCGTCGATCTCGATGAGCAATCGGTCCCATGCCTGCGCCATGCCCGGCGACCATTCATCGCGGAGAAGATCGCGCAGCGTATCCCTGATGACGGCGAAGAAGGCGATGAACAGCTCGCGCGGCGTGCCGTAGCCATCGTGCGATACGACCTCGCATGTGATCAGCCGGAATTGCCCGCGGCGATCACCGGCGAAGTCGAGAATCGCCTCGATCGTGAGTGCGAGCATCGATCCCATCACGATCTCGCTGCCTAGCGTGCGGAACATCGCCCGGGTTTCGGGATGCTGCTCGAACAGCCGCTGATAGACGAGTGGCGTGAGATCGATGCAGCGCGAGGCTGCAAGTTCAAAGCTCTGTTCGATCGGATTGGGAGAAGGATTCATCGGTGCTTTAGCCCCGCAGACAAAAAAAGAGCGGGGCCCTAGCCCCGCTCGAAAATTGTGTCGACCCTATTATCCCCGATTCTAAGATTTGATCTTGATTGGCGGGGCGACGCTGCATTTTGCGCGTCAGGGGCTCCTCCCGAGACTTGGACCACCAGACTTCGACCTCGCGGCCAGCCTGAGCAAAAGGATGCTAGATCAACTTTTCTCACTTGTCATCATTTTCGGCAACGAATGTTCAAAATTCGAGCAATTGACGAAATGATCGGGCGGCCGGCCGCATAAGTGTATGACAAATATAAGAAATCTGTGGATGGGCCAGGTCTCGACTGCCTCAAATCCCGGAGGTCCCCTCCCTTGGGCCGGCCGGACCACAGTTCCGGGGAATTTGCGCGGGACCAAGAAGGCGGCGGAACCGGGCTCGACTTGGCCATCCGCCGGTGTTTAGTTAGTAGACGAACAAACGGTTCGGCGGATGCGCGCACGGCTGCAAAAATTCCTACCTCTGGTCCTGCTTGCCCTAGTGATGCAGGTGCTGGCGCCGATTGCCGCCTGTCTGGCGGCCGGCCAGGCCGTGGCCGATCCGCTGTCCGCCGCCGTCATCTGCCACAGCGCAGGCGAGCAAGGCGGGCTGAACGATCCGGCGGGTACGCCGGTCGCACATGCCGGTACGTGTGCCCTCTGTTGCCTGGCGCAGGTGGGCGCGTCGCCCGATTCGCCGCCGCACGCCGCACTCTCCGTTCCCTTGCGCCACGCCCAGCGCGTGGTGTGGCACGCGGCGGAGGCATTCGCCGGCGCGGCCCATAAGGGTACAAACGCCCAGGCGCGCGCCCCGCCTCAATTTTCCTGACGACTCTCGTGATCGCCGCGGTCCGCCGCAGGCGATTGATGCTGTCGAATGGCCGGAGAGAAAGCCCGGCGTCAGGAATGCCCCATGTTACGTTGTCATGCCCGCCTTGGCGTGAGCGTCGTTGCCATTCAGGCCGCGCTGCTTGCGTCGTCGAGCGGAGCCTTTGCCCAAGACAGCAGCGCAGTGCTGCCGCCGATCACGGTTGAGGCGCCTCACCAGAAGCGTACGCCGGCGGTCCGACCGCCACGCAATTCTGCGCGATCGGCCCGCATCACCCGAAGCCTGCGAACGACCCCATCACCGCAGGAAACCGTGAGCGACCAGAGTGCAGGGGCTCCGGGTGCCCTGACGGTTCTGACTGCTCAACAAGCGCTGGCGGAAATTGACCAGACTCCGGGCGGCGTGGCGCTCGTGTCGGCCGAGGCGTACAGGAACTCGACGCCGTCCAACACGATCAAGGATGTTCTGGATTACGTGCCCGGCGTGTACGCCCAGCCCAAATGGGGCGACGACACCCGTCTTTCGATTCGCGGATCCGGCCTGTCGCGCAATTTTCATCTGCGCGGCGTGCAGCTCT
Source organism: Bradyrhizobium sp. WU425 (assembly GCF_021052305.1). NCBI lineage: Bacteria > Pseudomonadati > Pseudomonadota > Alphaproteobacteria > Hyphomicrobiales > Nitrobacteraceae > Bradyrhizobium > Bradyrhizobium sp. WU425. The sequence continues at coordinate 4,023,751 of NZ_CP088089.1, forward strand.
ATATGGACGGCATTCCGATCAACACCGCGGATGGCTATGGCGATTTCCAGGAGATTGATCCGAGCGCCTACAAATATGTCGAAGTCTTCAAGGGCGGCAATGCGCTTCAGTTTGGCGCCAATTCGCTGGGGGGCGCGATCAACTTTGTGACCCCGACTGGCCGCGACTCGTTTCCGAACGGTGTATCCTTCGATGTCGGAGGATTCGGCTACAAACGACTTCAGGCGAACGCGGGAGGCGTCAACGGGCGGTGGGATGGTTTCGTGACCGCTTCCGCGCAGGCCGCAGACGGATTTCGCGATCAGAGCTTCGGCTCGAGCAACCGTTTGAGCGGTAATGTGGGCTATCAGTTCTCCGCGGATGTCGAGACACGGTTCTACCTCAATGCCAACGAGGTGCGGCAGCGAATTCCGGGTACCGTGACCAAGACGTCCGCTTTGACCGATCCGGAAGCTGCTGCACCCGCGAATGTTGCGATGGATCAGCAGCGCAATATCGATACTGTCAGGCTCGCCAACAAAACCACCGTTCGTTTCGATGATACCAAAGTCGAATTCGGCGCCTTTGGCGTCGATCGCCATTTGATGCATCCGATCTTCCAGTGGCTGGACTACCGTTACAAGGACTACGGCGGATTCGCGAAGATCACGGATGACCGCACCATTGGCGGCTTCCGCAACAAGTTGGTCGCAGGCGTCAATGTGCTGAACGGCAGCATTGACAACCAGCAGTTCGCCAACATTGGCGGGCAGAAGGGCGCACTGCTTTCTTCCTCGATCGATCGGTCGGAGAATATTTCCGCCTATGTCGAGGACAGCTTCTACGTCCTTCCAAATCTTGCGCTGATCGGCGGCACGCAATTTCTCTACGCGACCCGCAATCGGCAGGATCGCTTCATCAGCGACGGGGATCAATCGGGGGCAACGCGCTTTAATCTCTGGTCGCCGAAAAGCGGTCTGTTGTGGCAAATCGATCCGGCTTGGCAGGCCTTCGCCAATGTCTCGCGGAGTGCCGAGGTGCCGAGCTTCGGCGAAAGCGCGATCGGTCTCGGCATTCCGACGATCCCGTTCACCAGCATCCGCCCGCAGATTGCGACCACGTACGAAATCGGGACTCGCATGAAGCGATCTGATTATGCCTGGGAACTGACTGCCTACCGGGCCAACATTCGCGACGAATTGCAATGCCTCTATAGTGCTTTCGGCAATTGCAATGTGACCAATGCCGACCGCACCATCCATCAGGGCGTCGAGGCCGGCGCGGGCGCAGCCATCTTTCGTGACATCTTCGTCAATGGCCCGGCGCCGGACAAGATCTGGCTAAATGTCGCCTATTCCTTCAACGACTTCCGCTTCGACAAAGATCCGATCTTCGGAAACAATCGATTGCCGGGAGCCCCAACTCACTATTTGCGCACGGAGCTTCTCTACAAGCACCCTACCGGTTTCTATGTTGGACCCAACGTAGAATGGGTGCCACAGGCCTACTTCGTCGACAGCATGAACACGCTGACGACAGAGCCTTACGCCCTGTTGGGATTGAAAGCCGGCTTCGACAATGGCGGCCCGATGTCTGCCTACATCGAGGGGCGTAATCTCACCAACAAGACCTACACAGCCAGCGCGAGCATCATCGATCGAGCGACGGCGACGTCAGCATTGTTTGAGCCGGGCACGGGACGGGCAGTGTACGCTGGAATGAGGTATCGATGGTGACGTGCAAATGGGCGCTTGGGTCTATATTCGGCCCGCGGCAGGCCGGCATTCGAATGCCGATGCTGACGGTGGCGGAAGGTCGTCGTGGAAGAATGCAGGGCCATCCGTGGCCGGATCAATCGAGAAAGAGGCAATCAACATGAAGACTATCGGACGAGCTCTGCTTGCAATTTCGCTATTGCTGACCGGCTATGCCGTCGCACGGGCCGACGACGTCAAGGCGGGCGATCTTGTCATCTCGCAACCGTGGAGCCGGGCGACGCCGGGCGGCGCCAAGGTCGCCGGCGGCTATCTCACCATCGAGAACAAGGGCACAGTGGCCGACAAGCTGGTCAGCGTTTCCGCGGATATCGCGGGGAAGGCCGAGGTTCACGAGATGGCGATGGAGAACGGCGTGATGAAGATGCGCCTGCTCGACAAGGGCCTGGTGATCGATCCCGGCAAGACGGTGAAGTTCGCCCCCGGCGGCTACCACCTGATGCTCCAGGAGCTGAAGGGCCCCTTCAAGCAGGGCGACAAGGTCCCCGTGACGCTTCAGTTCGAGAAGGCCGGCAAGGTCGTCGTCTCCCTCGATGTCCAGGGCGTCGGCGCGCAGGCGCCCGGCGATAGCGGACACATGATGAAGAAAATGCCGGATCATTCGGGAATGAAGATGTGATGAAACAGATCAAGCCTTCCATGACAATGCATCGAATCCTTGCGAGTTTGATCGCCGCGCTCGCAGCGTCGCCCGCGGCGGCGCATATCACGCTAGAGACCAAACAGGCGGCGGTCGGCTCCTACTACAAGGCCGTCTTCGCCGTGCCGCACGGCTGCAAGGGCTCGCCCACGGTGAAGATCCGGGTGCAGATTCCGGAAGGCGTGATCGCGGTGAAACCGATGCCGAAGGCGGGCTGGACCGTCGATATCGTCGAGGGCAAATACGCCAATGAGTACGACTACCACGGCAACAAGCTTTCCTCCGGCGTCAAGGAGGTGGCCTGGTCCGGCGGCAAGCTGCCGGACCACAATTACGATGAGTTCGTCATCAGCAGCTTCCTCACCACGAGCCTGAAGCCGAATACGACGCTGTATTTCCCCGTCGTCCAGGAATGCGAGACGGGCGTCAGCCGCTGGATCGAGATCCCCGCGGATGGGACCGGGCATTCGCACGAGGACAAGTCACCGGCGCCTGGCCTGAAACTCCTGCCAAAACCCTGATGCGCCTGCTCGCCGCGTTCGCGACGCTGCTCCTCTTTGTCGGTTTAGCGACCGGCGCCTCGGCGCACGCGGCGCTCGTCGCGGTCGAGCCGGCGAGCGGCAGCATGCTCGCGAGCGCGCCGAAGGCCGTGGAGCTGCACTTCAACGAGGCGGTCACGCCGGGCGCGATCCGGCTGATCGACGGCGCGGGCAGGGCGCGGGATGATGTGCGCGTCAACGCATCGGGCGAGACCATCTCGGTCGCGATGCCGATGAACATGCCGAAGGGCACGGCGGTCGTCAGCTATCGCGTGATCTCGCAGGACGGCCATCCCGTCACGGGATCGGTGATCTTCTCTATCGGCATGCCGACGGGGACGCAACCTCCCGCAAACGCCGATCGCGGATTGAACGTGCTGATCTGGCTGGCGCGGGTCGGTCTCTATCTTGGCCTGTTCGTCGGCGTCGGCGGCGTTTTCTTTGCACGCTGGGTTGCGTGGTCGATGACCGGCATAACCATTCCGTGCGTGGCGCTTGCCATCGGCGCCCCGAGCGCGGTGGCGTCCCTTGGTGTGTTGGGGCTGGATCTCCTCGGGCTACCGTTGTCGGCTCTCGCGACGATGGCTCCCTGGAAAGTGGCATTCGGGACCAGCGCGGGCCCCGCCTTGCTCGTGGCCGTCGCTGCAATGCTGTTCGCATTGCTGGCGCTAGGCAGCGCGTGGTGCGCGCGCGCTCTGGCCATTATTGCCTTCGTCGGCGTCGGCTTGTCGCTGGCAATGACCGGGCACGCCGCTACGGCACCGCCCGAACTGTTGACCCGGCCGGCGATCTTTCTCCATGGTCTTGGTGTTGCCTTCTGGATTGGAGCCCTCGCACCGCTGGTCGCCCTGTTATCGAAGCGGCCCGCCGTGGCATTGCCTATCGTGAACCGCTTTTCTCGCCTCGCCGCGCCGGTCGTTGGTGTTCTCGCATTGACCGGCCTCGCGCTCGCCATCGTCCAGCTTGAGAATCCGTCTGCATTGGTCGAGACCCGCTACGGGCTCATCCTCTCGATCAAGCTCGCGCTGGTCCTCGTGCTGTTGGCGCTTGCCGCGCTCAACCGCTTCCGCCTGACCCCGGCGCTGGCGGGAGATCACAAGGCTGCGCCGGCCCTGAAGCGCTCGATCGTGATCGAATGCGCCATCGCGCTCGGCATCTTCGCCGTGGTCGCCGGCTGGCGCTTCACGCCGCCGCCGCGGACGATCGTTCCGGAGACCCCGCTGGCGATCCACATCCATACGGAGAGGGCGATGTTTCAGATCCTGGTCTCGCCGGGTAAGGCGGGTATCGACGATTTCGTCCTGCAGCTCATGACTGGCGAGGGGGCGGTGCTGGAGGCCAAGGAGGTGACGCTGACGCTGAGCCTGCCCGAACGCGGCATCGAGCCGATGGAGCGGAACGCCTCGCTCGGGCCGGACAGCTACTGGCACGTGCGCAAGGTCGAGCTGCCCTTTGCGGGCCGCTGGCATGTGCGGATCGACGCGCTGGTGAGCGATTTCGAGAAGATCACGCTGGAGGACGAGCTTGAGGTGGCGGCGCCCTGAATCGGGCTCTTCGGCACATCACGTCGAATCTGAAGTCGACGGAAAAATGACAGGAATTCCGCTGTGTTAGCGGGTTTTCCTCATTCCCGGTCTTGTGTTTTGGCTCCCAATCCGGTTTCACTGCAAGTCATCACTGATTCCTCGAGTATTGCCATGCGGTTGTCGCGGTTCTTTCTGCCCATTCTGAAGGAAAATCCGAAAGAGGCGGAGATCGTCTCGCATCGGCTGATGCTGCGTGCCGGCATGATCCGGCAGGAGGCCGCCGGCATCTATGCCTGGCTGCCGCTCGGCTTCCGCGTGCTCAAGAAGATCGAGCAGATCGTGCGCGAGGAGCAGGACCGCTCTGGCGCGCTGGAACTGTTGATGCCGACGCTGCAGCTTGCCGACCTCTGGCGCGAGAGCGGCCGCTACGATGCCTATGGCCCCGAGATGCTGCGCATCGCCGACCGGCACAAGCGTGAGCTGCTGTATGGCCCGACCAACGAGGAAATGATCACCGAGATCTTCCGCGCCTATGTGAAGTCCTACAAGAGCCTGCCGCTGAATCTCTATCATATTCAATGGAAATTCCGCGACGAGCAGCGTCCGCGCTTCGGCGTGATGCGCGGCCGCGAGTTCCTGATGAAGGACGCCTATTCATTCGACCTCAACGAGGCCGCGGCGCGCGTCGCCTACAACAAGATGTTCGTCGCGTATTTGCGCACCTTCGCGCGGATGGGGCTGAAGGCGATCCCGATGCGCGCCGAGACCGGCCCGATCGGCGGCGATCTCAGTCATGAGTTCATTGTGCTGGCCGAGACCGGCGAATCCGGCGTGTTCATCAATCGCGACGTGCTGGACCTGCCGGTGCCGGGCGAGGACGTCGACTATGAGAGCGATTTGACGCCGATCATCAAGCAATGGACGTCGGTCTATGCAGCGACGGAAGACGTTCACGACGCCGCGCGCTTCGAGCAGGAAGTGCCCGCGGACAAGCGGGTGAACACCCGCGGTATCGAGGTCGGGCAGATCTTCTATTTCGGCACGAAGTATTCCGAGGCGATGAAGGCGCTGGTGGCAGGCCCCGACGGTGTCGACGTGCCGATCCACGGCGGCTCCTACGGCGTCGGCGTCTCGCGCCTGCTCGGCGCCATTATCGAGGCCTGCCATGACGATGCCGGCATCAAATGGCCGGAGGCCGTTGCCCCGTTCCGCGTGTCGATTCTCAACCTCAAGCAGGGCGATGCCGCGGTCGATGCGGCCTGCGAGAAGCTCTATGCGGAGCTGTCCGCCAAGTGCGTCGACGTGCTCTACGACGACACCGACCAGCGCGCCGGAGCCAAATTCGCCGCCGCCGACCTGATCGGCGTTCCGTGGCAGATCATGATCGGGCCGAAAGGGCTCGCCGACGGCAAGGTCGAGCTCAAGCGGCGAAGTGACGGCGCCCGCGAGATCATGTCGCCTGCGGACGCGGTCGCAAGACTTGTGGGCTGATAAGGCTGGTCGGCTGAATATTGTTCATCGCCCGAGATCGCGGCCGCCAATCCGGCCACATTTGACCCCGAATCATGGGACTATCGAGCGATGGATGAGACCATGACCGAAACTGTTCAAACCGCGCCTTTTGCACCATTCGAGTGGATGCTGTCGGGGCGCTACCTACGGGCGCGCCGCAAGGAGGGATTCATCTCGGTCATCGCCGGGTTCTCCTTCCTCGGCATCATGCTGGGCGTGGCGACACTGATTATCGTCATGGCCGTCATGAACGGCTTCCGCAAGGAGTTGCTCGACAAGATACTCGGGCTCAACGGCCACATCCTGGTCCAGCCGCTGGAATCGCCGCTGACCGACTGGAAGGACGTCGCCGACCGCCTCAGTCAGGTCCAGGGCATTCGGCTCGCAGCGCCCGTGGTGGATGGCCAGGCGCTGGCGTCATCGCCGTGGAACGCCTCCGGCGTCCTGGTGCGCGGCATCCGCTCCGACGACCTCAACAACCTCACCTCGATCGCCAAGAACATCAAGCAGGGCTCGCTCGAGGGTTTTGATGACGGGCAAGGGGTCGCGATCGGCCGGCGCCTCGCTGACCAGCTGTCGCTGCACGCCGGCGACAGCATCACGCTGGTCGCGCCAAAGGGCGCAGTCACGCCAATGGGCACGACACCGCGCATCAAGCCGTACAAGATCGCCGCGGTGTTCGAGATCGGCATGTCCGAGTATGATCTCGGCTTTGTGTTCATGCCGCTCGCGGAGGCGCAGGCCTATTTCAACCGCAGCAACGACGTCACCTCGATCGAGGTCTTCACCACCAATCCGGATCAGATCGTCGCGTTCCGCCAAGCCGTGACGGAGGCGGCGGGCCGGCCGGTGTTTCTGGTGGACTGGCGGCAGCGCAACTCGACCTTCTTCAACGCGCTCCAGGTCGAGCGCAACGTGATGTTCCTGATCCTCACCATGATCGTGCTGGTCGCCGCGCTCAACATCGTTTCCGGCCTGATCATGCTGGTGAAGGACAAGGGCAGCGACATCGCGATCCTGCGGACCATGGGGGCCTCGCAAGGCTCGATCATGCGCATCTTCCTGATCACGGGCGCCTCGATCGGCGTGGTCGGTACGATGGTCGGCTTCATCGTCGGGCTGGTGATCTGCCTGAACATCGAATCGATCAGGCAATTCCTTTCCTGGCTGACCAGCACCGAACTGTTTTCGCCAGAGCTATATTTCCTGTCGAAGCTGCCCGCCGAGATCGACATCGGCGAGACCTCGGCCGTCGTCATCATGGCGCTGACGCTGTCGTTCCTGGCGACGCTGTATCCGTCCTGGCGCGCCGCGCGCCTCGATCCCGTCGAAGCGCTGCGGTACGAGTGAGGGGCTGATGGAGCAGCAGGGGGCGGAAGATGTACCGGTCATTTATCTCCACGAGATAAAGCGGCAGTACTTGCAGGGCGAGGTGCCGCTGACGATCCTCGACGGCGCCAAGCTCGCGCTGTGGGCGGGGCAGTCCGTCGCGCTGGTGGCGCCGTCAGGCTCGGGCAAGTCGACGCTGCTGCACATCGCGGGTCTGTTGGAAGCGCCTGATTCCGGCGAGGTCTACGTCAATGGCGCGCCGACCTCGCAACTGCCCGACATCGAGCGCACCCAGCTTCGCCGCACCGACATCGGCTTTGTCTACCAGTCCCACCGGCTGTTGCCGGAGTTCTCGGCGCTGGAGAACGTCATGCTGCCGCAGATGATCCGCGGCCTCAAGAAATCCGAGAGCGTCAAGCGCGCCAAGGAGATCCTTGGCTATCTCGGCCTCGGCGAGCGCATCACGCACCGTCCGTCCGAGCTGTCGGGCGGCGAGCAGCAGCGCGTTGCAATCGCGCGCGCGGTGGCCAATGCTCCGCGGGTGCTGTTTGCGGACGAGCCGACCGGCAATCTCGATCCGCACACCGCGGACCACGTCTTCCAGGCCCTGATGCAGCTCGTCAAGGCGACCAAGGTCTCGATGCTGATCGCGACCCACAACATGGAGCTCGCCGGCCGGATGGACCGCCGCGTGTCGCTGTCGAACGGCCAGGTGGTTGAGCTCGAGTAAAAACCGCGAAAACAACCCCATGCACAGTAGCCAAGTGCTTGGGCGCACTGACGAAAAAAATGGTGCTCCCGGGACGTTCAAGGCCGGATCACCGTCAATTTGAACGGCCCGCCATTGGCTGCGGCATGGGCTACCGCCTCATTGGCGTGGTCGAGGTCGAAGGCCGTGGCCTCGTACTCCTCCAGCCTCAGCAGTCCCGCGCGCACCAGCGCGATCAGGCGGCTTGCCGCATCCGGCGGATACATCCAGACGCCGTGGATGCCGATGCAGTTGCGCATGATCCAGGGGTAGGGCAGCTCGAGGCCGGCGCCGCCGGCCATGCCGACGCCACCCATCAGCACGACGCGGCCATTGGGGCGCACCGTCATGATCGCCGCGCGCACCACATTCGTGCTCACCGAGGGCGGCATGATGTCGAGCACGCAGTCGATCGGCCCGGGCGCCGCACGCTTCATGCTCTCGCGGTCGTCATCCTCGTTGCCGGAGAGTTTGACCGGCTTCACGCGATCGCCGAAACGGCGGACGAGGTCGGCCAAGATCTTGTCGTTGCGGCCGGGCGCGACCACGCAGGCCGCGCCCATCGCGAGCGCGACCGAGACGGCTGCGCTTCCGAAATTGCCGGTGGCCCCGCTCACCAGCACGGTCTCGCCGGGCTGAAGGCTGGCGGCGAGAAAGCCGCCATAGGGCACCAGCAGCGTCCCCAGCGCGCACCATCGCGTGGCGTCCTCCGACGCGATCGTGCCAAGCCGTTTGACGTTCTCCGTCGGCACCCGCATCTGCTCGGCGAACGAGCCATGGCGAAAATGCTGTTGCAGGCGCATGGCGCCGGCACCGGGGGCAGTGAGTCCTTGCAGGGCAATGTCGGGCGCTGCGGCGTCGTCGCGCGAGCGCACCGTCGGGTCGCAGAACACCCAGTCGCCAACGCTGAGCTTGGTTGCGTCCGGGCCGATGGCGCGCACCCGGCCGATGCCGCCTGGCCCCGGGATGATCGGCAGGTCGAGGGCATAGTTGCGTGCCCCGCTGAAGACCTCGTTCATGTAGGACAGCACCCGCGTTGCGATGACGTCCACGATGATCTCGCCCGTGCCGAGCACAGGGTCCGCGGCTTCCTCAATCGCAAGGGGCGATCCAAATGATTTCAATACGGCAGCTTTCATGATCTCACCTCAAAGTGGGTTGAAGCCCATATGCGCCGCCTTTCCAGGCCCAGGAAGGCCTGGTATTATCCTAGTATTCCCCAAGCCCTCCATCGAGGCACGTCACCATGGCCGACCCACGCCGCGTCGAATTCGGCGACTTCCTCAGGTCCCGCCGCGAAAAGCTGTCGCCGAAGACGGTCGGGCTTCCCGCGGGCCGGCGGCGTCGCACGGCGGGCCTGCGCCGCGAAGAGGTGGCGCAGCTCGCCGGCATCGGCGTCGACTGGTACATCCGCCTCGAGCAGGGCCGCACCGTCAGCCCCTCGGTCACCACCGTGGATGCGCTGGCGCGAGCGTTGCGCCTCAGCAAGACCGAGCACGCCCATCTCAAGGCACTTGCGCGCGACGGCGATAGGCGCGCGTTCACGCGCGAGATCGTGCCGCCCCCCGTTCGGCGGATGATCGAGAGCCTGGCGCAGCCGGCCTATGTCACGGGGCGGCGCTGGGACGTGCTGGCCTGGAACGCGGCGGCCGAGGAGATCTTCGGGTTCGGACAATTGCCCGAGCAGGACCGCAACACGCTGCTGCTGGTCATGACGAACAAGCAGACGCGAAAATTCTACGGTGCCGGCTGGGCTGACATCGCCAAGAGCATGGTCGCGATGTTTCGCGCCACTCACGACGTCTGGGCCGGCGATCCCGCCTTTACGGAATTGCTGACGCGGCTGCGCCAGGGCAGTCCGGAATTCGTCAAATGGTGGGAGGCGCACGAGATCCGCAGCACTGCCGCGGGCCTCAAGATCATGAACCATCCGACCAAGGGCGTGCTCCGGTTCGAGCACACGAGCTTTCAGGCCAATGACGATCCGGCGCTGAAGCTCGTGATCTACACGCCGGTGTAGATTGCGGAAACATGGGGTCGAAGCTCGTCACGTATGACGGTCGATGATCTGAAGGAGCCGATCGCAGGACGCCTCGATCCTCTTGTGGGGAGATGTGGCGACGCCCAGCAACAGGCCGGATCGCGCCGAGGCCGCGGACGCATGCCATAGCGACAGGGGCGTGGGCGCCAACCCAAACGATGCTGCTTCCCTCGCGATCGCGACGTCGGAGGTTCCGTCCGGCAGTCTCAGGACCGCGGCCAATCCGGCGATCGCAACGTCCTTCGCAACGTCCTTGGCGCGTGCCTTCAAATATTTCAGCAGCGCATCGCCTTGCGCGGCATAGGCCCGCTTCGTGCGTCGAAGATGCCGCAGATAGTGGCCGTCGCGGATGAATTCGGCGGTTGCGAGCTGTACGGAGGGCCCGGGCGCCGGAGCGAGGCATGCCGCTACCTCGGCAAAACGGGATGCCAGAGAGGCGGGTGCAACGAGGAAGCCCAGCCGCAAGGCAGGAGTCAGGGTCTTGCTGAACGACCCGATGTGAATCACGCGCCCGAAACGATCGAGAGAGGCGAGCGCCGGTGTGGCCCGCCCTCTCAGCTGAAGCTCGCTCAGATAGTCGTCCTCGATCACCCACACCCCTTCCTGGGCTGCCCAGTCGAGAAGACATGAACGTCTTGCCAGCGACAAGGTGGAGCCAAGCGGTGCCTGCTGTCCTGGCGTCACGACCACCAACGCAGCATCAGGAGCGTGTTTCAGGCCGTAACGGACGTCAATGCCGTCTACATCAACCGGGATCGGCCTGATCGACAACCTTGCAAGCTCAAGGCCGTGTCTTGTGAAGGGGAAGCCCGGGTCCTCCATCCAGACCTTCTTCTGCTCGAGGCCGAGAACCCGCAGTGCCAGTCCGAGGCCGCTGCTGAAGCCGCCGGTGATGATGATCTGCGACGGTGCACATTCGATCCCCCGCGCCAGCGCGAGATATGCCGCAATGTCGCGCCTCAATTCCAGCTCGCCGCGGGGATCCCGATAAATGGCCGGTGCGCTGGTTTCCGCGCGCACCGCCCGCGTGCGCATCCTCGAGAAGAGCTTGGCGGGAAAGGTCTCGTGAGCGGGCACACCCATTTGGAAAACGGCCGGTCCCGCAGTGAGCTCCTGGTACATCTCCATGAACGAGCCGGGGTGGGGAGCGGCTTCCTGCCGAGGGGTAAAGGCGGGTCGATCCGCAACACGCGTTCCGGTCGCGCGCGACGCGACGATCAGTTGCGCAGAGGAAAGTTTTTCGTAGGCCGATCGCACGGTGCCGCGCGCCACGCCCAGCTGAGCCGCCAAATCCTGCCATGAGGGCAGACGAGCTCCCGGAGCCAGCACGCCGCTCTCGATGGCAGCTCCGATACCTCTGCGGATTTGTTCCGCCAATGGCGTCTTCGCAGATCGATCGAGCTCCAGCTGCAGCGGTTTGACCATGCCCCCGTGGTACACGATTTTCGTCCATTCTTGGTGCTTTTTTGTAGACCAGGGCGGGGCCATTTATCGGGCAGGGAAGTACATGGCGGAAGTACATGGCGACAGCCGCCGAACAGAACCGATCATGGAGTATGAAAATGGCTAAGCGTCTCGACTACGACCGCATTGCACCCGCAGGCATGAAAGCGCTCGGCGGCGTTTACGGCTATGTCATGCAGAGCAATCTTCCTGCAACGCTCGTCACTCTGGTTTATCTGCGCATTTCGCAGATCAACAATTGCGCCTACTGCCTCGACATGCACACGCGCGATCTGCTGAAGAGCGGACAGAAGATCGAAAAGATCGCGCTGGTGCAGGCCTGGGCGGAAGGCGGTCATCTCTTCGACGAGCGGGAGCGTGCCGCCCTCGCATGGGCTGAAACGGTGACCCGTGTGGCCGACACCGGCATCCCGGATCAAGCTTACGAGGCTGCCCGCGCCGTCTTCGAGGAGCGCGAGCTCGTCGATCTCACCATCGCGATCGGCCTGATGAATGCGTACAATCGCATGGCAATCAGCTTCCGAAATACGCCACAGGCCGCGAAAGAGATGGCAGCCTGACCCCGGTGCCGGACGGCAAGAGGGTAAACACATGCCATCGACTGCGACGGCATGTCCTGAGATATCGGCGATTCAAGGCAGGAGCTTGAAATGACCATCGCAATTTCCGGCGTGAAGATTCCCGACAGCAAGATCGCACGGGAGGCCGCCGAGCTGGTGCGCCAGTACGAAAACGACATGTTGTTCAACCACTCGGTCCGCGTCTTTGTGTTCGGCGCGATCAAGGGACATCGGCAAAATCTGGAATTCGATTCCGAGCTGCTCTACATCGCGGCGCTGTTCCATGATCTCGGGCTTGTCGACCATTACCATACACAGACCAAGCGATTTGAACTTGATGGCGCCGATGCCGCCCGCGAATTTCTGAGGGGGCACGGCATCGACGAGCCAAAAGCCGATCTGGTTTGGGAGGCGATCGCGTTACATACGACGCCCGGAATTCCACAATACATGCGGCCGGAAATCGCTCTCACGAATGCGGGTGTGTTGGTCGACGTCGTGGGGATTGGCTATGACGAGTACTCGCCAGAGCAGCGCGACCAGGTGACCACCGCATTTCCGCGCGGTGATTTCAAGAACGAATTCCTTCAGGTACAAACCTGCTCGGCCTTGAAGAAGCCGCAGACCACGTTCGGGACTGTCAATTTCGATTACATCGAAGATCACGACCCCACATTTCACAAGCCGAACGCATGCACGCGCATCCGCAACACTCCCTGGCGGAGCTGACCTTCGGCGCGATGTTCGAGTTTCGCCACGTTGACTCATGGCGACGGTGCGGCCGGGGGCGTTACGCTGGCGTTCGGCTGCTGAATGGCCGGCCACGGGCTCTTCGGAGCCGGCGTCGCCGCCGCGCATGACGCCGCAAGCTGCGGCCACACTGACGTCAGGCCCGTCAAGTCGATGTCGAATTTCGTGATGTCCGCCTTGTCGTCGGGTAACAGCGTGGTTTCGCGGACATGGAGGGAGCGGGACGCCAGTATCGCCTTGAGCATGTCCGGATCGATGCTGCCACGCCAGACTTCGTATTTTCCGGTCCGCAACGCAGACCCTCCGGCCGCGTTGTCCGGAGCGGCGTCCGCCGTCACCAGGATGGTGGTCTTGCCGACGACCGTCTCGTCGATCTCGCGCGCGAATGTCAACGGCACGCGCTTTCCGCTTTCGCAAGACAGACGCCATTCCATAGGCCGGAACGAAGCGCCATTCTCCTTCAGCATCGCGATCTTGCGGACGAAGGGGCGCGCTTCCTTTTCCAGTTTCCACGCCGTTTCGGCAAGCGAACGCGTGTCGATGCCGAAACGATAGAGCTCGGCGCGCGTCAGCAGGTGCAGGTTTTCGAACTTCACCGTCCGGATCAGATCGTCTAGCTCGCGGCTGATCCCCATCGCCGCGATGAACGCAGCGCGATCGCGATCGGCCCTGGCCATCCGGCGCTGCCTGTATTCCGCGACCGCCGCCGGAGGCGGATGCCCGTGAAAGGCAAGGACCAGCCTGGAATTATGGACCGCCAGCGCGGCGTCGGGGGCGACCTCGCGCGATGTCGCTCCGAGAAACAGGTAGCCGCAGGCCGAGTTGCACATCGCATGGTAAGTGGTGAGTTCGGCTTCCACCTCGCCGCCGGTATTTTTTATTTTCAGGCACGCGGCGTCCACCTGCGTGCCCGCGGCGCACGCCGTCGCGATGGTCCGGCCAACCCGAGCGATCGCCTTGCGGCTGCGCAACAACCGCCCGATGACATAGGACTGCTCCACGTTTCCGCCCGGTGAATAGAGGTAGATCGGACGCTGCGTGTCCTTGACGCCGGTGAGAAAGCGGCGAATGCGCGGCGCAGCGTCCTGGTCGATATCGCCCTCGATGGCGATCCAGCGGTCGCAGCCCGGTCCGCAGGCGTCTGGTGGTCCCTTGGCAAGATAGATCGTCAGCCTGGATGCAAATCCAGTCATCTCGGCCGGCGTCCCTTCGGCGTGCAAAGCGCCAGGAAGCATCAGCGAGGCCAGGACAAGCAGACTACGGGCGAGCATGAAACGACGGGACCACGCGCAGTGAAAAGCAGAGATCGATGTTACAGGATGATCCGCGCAGCCACAACTTGCGGTGGCGCATCCGCACGGGTCTGTCCGCGACGACTGGATTGGCAATCTGGCGGCGATGTGGGAACAGGCAGAACAGCATCTCCCAAGGGGACGGTGACGACAGGAACCTAAATGCCATCATGCGGTTATCGCGCAGACAATTTGCGCGACCCGGCTGCATCACTCAGAAAGTCAGGCGGGCTACCTGTGGTCGAAGCGAACAGCAGCGGGACGATCAAGCAGTAGCTCCTCGTGGAGCTAGGAACGTGGCAGGGGAAGACCAATGACGACAGCGACCGGGATCCGCTCGGCCGATCGCAATTCCGTCTTAGCCACACTCGGCGACTTCATCCGAGAGATCAGCAATCCCGACGATCTCGCCTATGCTGCGGCGGAACTGCTCGGCCGCAGCCTGAACGTCAGCCGGGCGGGCTATGGCACGGTCGACACCTCAGCCGAGACCATCACCATTGTCCGCGACTGGAACGCACCGGGCATCCTGAGCCTCGCAGGCGTGCTGCGCTTCCGCGACTATGGCAGCTACATCGAAGATCTCAAGCGGGGCGAGACCGTCATCTGTGCCGATGCTGAAAAAGACCCTCGCGTCGGCGATCGTGCCGAGGCTCTCGAGGCGATCTCTGCGCGTGCGCTCGTCAACATGCCGATCTCGGAGGCCGATGGGGTCGTGGCGCTGCTGTATTTGAACAATGCCGGGCCGCGCGAATGGAGCCCCGAAGAGCTGGAGCTCATTCGCGATGTTGCCGAGCGTACGCGCACGGCCGTTGAGCGTCGCCGTGCTGAGACGGCCGTGCGGGAGAACGAAGCCCGGCTGCTTTTCCTGGACGCACTCAACAAGGAGACGGCCAGGACCCGCGATGCCGACGGCGTGATGGCGGTGACGACCAGGATGCTTGGCGAGCATCTCGAGGTATCGAGCTGTGCCTATGCCGATATGGATCCCGACCAGGACGGCTTCACCATACGCGGGGATTGGGCGGCGCCGGGCGCGGTGCATATCCTTGGTCACTACAGCCTGGCTGACTTCGGGAAGAAGGCGGTGCGAGAGCTCGGCGCCGGCAGGCCCCTGATCATCAATGACAATTTGAAGGAGCTTGCGCCTGAGGAAGCCGCCACTTTCCAGAACATCGGGATCGGTTCGACGATTTGCATGCCCTTGGTCAAAGAAGGGCAACTCACCGCCTTGATGGCGATCCATCACCGGGGCCCGCACCAGTGGACGCCGCGCGAACTCGCCTTGCTCACCGAAGTGACCGAACGGTCGTGGGCCCACATCGAGCGCGTCCGATCGGAACAGGCGGCGCGGGAGGCCGCCGAACGACTGACGCTTGCAAACAAGGCGGCTGGTATCGGCACCTGGGACTACGACCCGGTCAACAACGTTCTTCGATGGGATAGCCGCTGCAAGGAGGTGTTCGGTTTATCGCCGGACGCCGAAGTCAGCTATGAAGGGTCGTTCCTGAAGGGCCTTCATCCCGAAGACAGGCAGCGCGCCCACGAGGCCGTCTCCGCGGCGCTGACGCCGCACGCGCCGGCAAACTACAACATGGAATACCGGACCATTGGCATCGAGGATGGGGTCGAACGCTGGATCGCCGCGACCGGTCAAGCCATCTTTGCCAACGGCCAAGCTGTTCGGTTCATCGGAACGGTTCTGGATATCACCGCGCAAAAGAAAACCGAGCGTCATCTCAGAATACTCAATGATACCGGGGCCTCGGTCTCTCGCGAACGCGACCTCGACAAGATCGTCCAGATCGTGACGGATGCCGGCGTCGGACTCACCGGTGCTCAATTCGGCGCCTTTTTCTACAACGTTCTGGCGCCGGATGGCGGCAGCTACATGCTGTATTCGCTGTCTGGTGCGCCGCGATCCGCGTTTGAAAACTTTCCGATGCCGCGTAACACAGCCGTCTTTGGCCCGACCTTCGAGGGCTCCGGCGTGGTGAGGTCCGACGATATCCTGCGGGACCCCCGCTATGGCAAGAACGCGCCGCGGAAAGGCATGCCCGAGGGCCATCTTCCGGTCCGATCCTACCTGGCGGTCCCTGTGATCTCGCGCACCGGCGAAGTTTTCGGCGGACTTTTCTTCGGTCACGCCGAGACGGGTAAATTCCAAGCCGAGCAGGAGTCCGCGTTGCTTGGTATTGCGGGCCATGCCGCCACCGCTATCGACAACGCCCAGCTCTTGACCCGGCTCGAGGCGCTCAACGCCGGATTGGAGCAACGTGTTGCCGACGAAATTGCCGAGCGCATGAAGGCCGAAGAGCAATTGCGGCAATCCCAGAAGATGGAAGCCGTCGGGCAGTTGACCGGCGGCATTGCCCACGACTTCAACAATATGCTGGCCGTGATTCTCGGCAGCCTGAATCTTGCCAAGCGGCGGCTCGGCAGGGGAGAGGTCAGCATAGACCGCTTCATCGAGGGCGCCATCGACGGTGCAAATCGCGCAGCCACGTTGACGCAGAGGCTGCTCGCGTTCTCGCGCCAACAGCCGCTCGCGCCTGAGGTCGTGGACATCAACAAGATGGTCGGCGGGATGAGCGAGTTGCTCGAGCGCTCGCTGGGCGAGCTGATCCGCCTCGAGACGGTGCTGGCGGCTGGCCTCTGGCGGGTCAAGGCAGACCCGGCCCAGCTGGAAAGCGCGATGATCAACCTCGCGGTCAATGCGCGCGATGCCATGCCGAAGGGCGGCAGGCTGACAGTAGAAACCAGCAACGTCTCGATAGACCGAAAATATGCTCGCGAGTATGCACTCGCACCCGGGCAGTACGTTCTCGTGGCCGTGACGGACAACGGCACGGGAATTCCGGCCGACGTGCTGGGCAAGGTGTTCGATCCGTTTTTCACGACCAAGGTCGTGGGCAGGGGCACCGGTCTCGGCCTCAGTCAGGTCTACGGTTTCGTGCGGCAGTCGGGCGGCCATGTCAAAATTTACTCGGAAGTCGATGTTGGCACGACCGTGAAGATCTACCTTCCACGCTTCGCCGGCGAGGAGGCGGGCTCAGCTCTGTCACAGGAAGAAATACCCGCCGGTGCAAGCCATCAGAACGAAACCATTCTCGTCGTGGAAGACGACGAGCGCGTCCGCAACATTTCGTCCGAAAGCTTGCGCGAACTTGGCTACAACGTCATGGAGGCAGCCAGCGCCAAAGAGGCGATCAGGACGATCGAAAATGGTTTCGTTCCAGATCTGCTGTTCACGGATGTCGTCATGCCCGACATGACCGGCGCCGAGCTGGCGGCCGAGCTGTCGAAACGATACCCGGCGCTGAAAGTGCTGTTCACCACCGGCTACACGCGCAATGCAATCGTTCACAATGGCGTGCTCGATGCCGGCAAGCATCTGCTTCCCAAGCCCTTCTCTATCGAAGACCTGGCTGCCAAAGTCCGCACCTTGCTCGACGAGATCTGAACGCGTTTTGGAAACGATCTCTTCCGTTTGCAAGCTGCCTTCACAAGGGCTATGTCCCGGCTTTCGGAAGAGCATGACATGACAATCTCGGATGACAACGACCTCGCGCGCCTGAAGGAGATCGGGCGCATTGTCGCCAATACCCTGGAGGCAATGGGAAAGGCGCTCGAGCCGGGCATGTCCACCTCCGAGCTCGACCAGATCGGGCGAACGCTGCTGGAGGCCGCCGGTGCACGTTCGGCTCCGGAGCTGGCCTACGACTTTCCGGGCGCAACCTGCATCAGCGTGAACGAGGAGATCGCTCATGGCATCCCCGGCGATCGGCGGATCGCGCGCGGGGACCTCGTGAACATCGACGTGTCAGCCGAGAAGAACGGCTTCTTTGCGGATACGGGAGCCTCATTCGCCGTTCCACCCGCAACCCGCGCGGTCGAACGTCTTTGCAGGGACGGCCGGCGGGCGATGTGGACGGGCCTGCAGCAGGTCGGAGCCGGCAAACCGATTGCCGGTATCGGTCAGGCCATCGGGACCTTTGCGCGGAAGAACGGTTACAGCCTGGTCAGGAACCTTGCCAGTCACGGCGTCGGCCTGTCGCTCCACCAGGAGCCGACGGAGATCGCAACGTGGCCCGACCGCTCCGAACGCCGCATCATGAGCGAAGGCCTCGTGTTCACCGTCGAGCCGTTCCTGTCCCTTGGCGCGGAATGGGCAGAGGATGGCGATGATCCATGGACGCTCTACAGCAGCCCCGAGGCGCCGACCGTTCAATACGAGCACACCGTGATCGCCACGCGAAGCGGACCGTTGATCGTTACGATGGCTGGTTAAGGAGGCTCCTCAAGCCACCGGATCTCGGGCAGCATCCGAACGGGTTCGATCATCCAGAGCCAGCGGCGGCGCCGGTCTCGCCGACCAGATTGCCGAGCGTGGCGTCGGAAGCTCAACGCAAGGCGGGCCGCATATCGAAGTCCCGATTTAATTGACGCGCCGCGAGTGGCGAGGGGGCTTCTTCTGCGCAAAATACGGGTTCGCCACGCACGTCGCTGACCGACCGAGGGCTAAAAATCTGCACTGCTCGAGAGAGGTGTAGCGGCAATCGAAATAGCCGACGGGACCGTAGATCTGCATGCAGACCGGATAGCTCGGATCGTAGGTCTGCGCGTGCGCAGGCGCGCCGGCGAGCAGCAGGCCGATCGCGAGGAGCGCGAAGCGAGCGCGACGCATCTCAGCGCGGCAAATAGTAACCGGGCGAATAACCCGGCACCTGCGCGCGCGGCCTGTTCTGATACGCGTAGGGATCGTCGCTCTGGCCTGCGAAATACGGGTTCGCGATGCAGGTGAGCGCGCGGCCCGACGAACTCGCCTGGCACTGCGCGTAAGTGTCGAACGTGCAATTGCTCAGCCCCGGCCATTCATCGCCGGTGAGGCAGAAGGCATGGTGGGTCCCGAACGCGCGCGCAGGCACGCTTGCGCTAAGCGTGAAACCAAATGTGGCGAGGGCGAGCGAAAATGTGGCGACAATGGGGAGAGCAATTCGTCTGCGCATTCGATTCTCCAATCACGCGAACGTGCGCGCGACGTTGTTACGCGCGCATGCTGCGTATGTCGTGTAGTCGACAATGGAACTCATGAAAACTCTTGTTTCAAAGGGTTTCCCGCGCGCGCTGGTAAATCTTCATTAATGAAGCGCGATCCTTTGGCGCGAACTGTGGCGTCGAGGTTACAGCAATTCTGTCGAGCGCTGCTATGACGACGCTACGGCCCGGGGGCCTAACGACGAAACTGGAACGGGAATCAAATGAACAAGAATCTGTTGCTTGCTGCTGTGAGCCTTGTCGCGCTCGGCGCGACCGCACCGGCGGTGGCTGCTGACCTCGCTGCGCGGCCTTACACCAAGGCGCCGGCGATGGTCGCCGCGATCTACGACTGGAGCGGCTTCTACATCGGCGTCAACGGCGGCGGCGGTTCCGCCCATTCGACTTGGGATCTCGTCGGCGGTGGCCGCGAGGGTTCGCACGATGCGACCGGCGGCACGGTCGGCGGCCAGATCGGCTACCGCATGCAGTCGGGCCAGTGGGTGTTCGGTATCGAAGGTCAGGGCAACTGGGCTGACTTCTCGGGCGACAACGTCAGCGCGCTGTTCGCGACGCGCAACCGCTCCAAGATCGACTCGTTCGGTCTGATCACCGGTCAGATCGGCTACGCCTGGAACAACGTCCTCCTTTACGCCAAGGGCGGTGCGGCTGTCGCCGGCAGCAAGTATGAAGTCTCGACCCTTGGCGGGGCGCTGCTGTCCTCGAACGATCAGACCCGTTGGGGTGGCACGATCGGTGCCGGCCTCGAGTACGGTTTCGCCCCGAACTGGTCGGTTGGCGTCGAGTACAACCACATCTTCCTGCAGGACAAGAACGTCACGTTCGCAGGCCTGGTTGGCACCGATCGCATCCGCCAGGACGTCGACATGGGCCTCGTTCGCTTGAACTACAAGTTCGGCGGCCCGAGCCTCGGCCGTTACTGAGTAAAAGACTGGTATCGATCGCTCGACTTCGAGCGGTTGGCGAAAGCCCCGGCCATCGGCCGGGGCTTTTTTGTTGCTTAAATTCAGCGGGTTAACCATTCTGTTTGGAGATGGTCGAGATGGCTTGACTCCTGAGAACGAAATGAGAACAATGTTCTTCATACGTTCTCACCATGGAGTAAGCCATGTTCAGGATTTTCGTTGAAGAGGCCGCCGCGTTGGCGTCGATCGCGCTGTTTGTCGGGATGATTGCGATCTGGGCCCAGGTGCTCCCGCAGCTCTAGGCGCGGGCCTAGGTTGGGGAAAAGCAGGACGACGCGGCCGATCGGCCGCTCCGGCGTGGACTCTGGCACCATGACGCCCCACCATTATGAGGCGAGTCGGCCGGGCGGGTGCAGGATGCCTCCGGTGCCGGTGACCGCTCCATCTCATCTGCAAGAGGCCGTCACGCGACCATGCCGAGCGCCGGATTTGTCCACCTTCACGTTCACTCGGCCTATTCGCTGCTCAAGGGCTCGATCAAGATCGCCAAGCTCGCCGAGCTAGCGAAGAAAGACCATCAGCCGGCGCTGGCGTTGACCGACACCGACAACATGTTCGGTGCGCTGGAGTTCTCCGACAAGATGGCGGGCTCCGGTATCCAGCCGATCGTGGGCTGCGAGATCGCGATCGAGTTCGGCGACCAGGATCCCAATGCGCGCAACGTGCTGCTGCCCTCGCGCGTGGTGCTGCTGGCCGCGCAGGAGCGCGGCTATCGCAGCCTGATGCGGCTGAACTCGCGCGCGTTCCTGGAGACGCCCGACACTCATGCTCCACACATCAAGTTCGACTGGCTCGAAGGCGAGACCGAAGGTCTGATCGCGCTGACGGGCGGTCCGGACGGACCGATCTCGCTGGCGCTTGCCGGCGGTTATACCGAGCTCGCGGCGGCGCGCTGCGAGCGTCTGGCCAGCCTGTTCGGAGACCGTCTCTACATCGAATTGCAGCGCCACAACATCGAGAAGGAGCGGCGGGTCGAAAGCAGCCTGATTGACATCGCCTACACCAAGGGCCTGCCGCTGGTTGCGACCAACGAGCCGTATTTCGCCACGACCGACGATTATGAAGCCCATGACGCGCTGCTCTGCATCGCCGGCGGGCGGCTGATCGCGGAGACCGAGCGCGAGCAGCTCACGCCCGATCACCGCTTCAAGACCCGCGCCGAGATGGCGGTGCTGTTCGCCGACATTCCGGAGGCGCTGGCCTCGACGGTGGAGATCGCCGAGCGCTGCTCGTTCCGGCCGATGACGCGCAAGCCGATCCTGCCGTTCTTCACGGTCGGCGCTGCCGCAAGCTCCGATGCCGCCGCAGTCGAGGCGGCCGAATTGAAGCGGCAGGCGGAGGAGGGGCTCGCCAACCGCCTGCGCGTGCACGGCCTCTCGCAAGGCACGACGGAAGAAGATTACAACGCGCGGCTTGCGTTCGAGCTCGACGTCATCATGCGCATGAAATACGCGGGCTACTTTCTGATCGTCTCCGACTTCATCAAATGGGCAAAGGGCCAGGGCATCCCGGTCGGGCCGGGCCGCGGCTCCGGCGCAGGCTCGCTGGTGGCGTGGGCGCTGACCATCACCGACCTCGACCCGATCAAGTTCGGCCTGCTGTTCGAGCGCTTCCTCAATCCGGAACGCGTCTCGATGCCGGACTTCGACATCGACTTCTGCCAGGATCGCCGCGGCGAGGTGATCAGGTACGTCCAGGAGCGCTACGGTCGCGACCAGGTCGCGCAGATCATCACCTTCGGGACGCTGCAGGCGCGCGGCGTGCTGCGCGACGTCGGCCGCGTGCTGCAGATGCCCTATGGCCAGGTCGACAAGCTCACAAAACTCGTGCCGCAGAATCCGGCCGCGCCGGTGACGCTGGCCGCCGCGATCGAGAGCGAGCCAAAACTCCAGGCGTTCCGCGACGAGGATCCGGTGGTGGCGCGCGCCTTCGACATCGCGCAGCGCCTCGAAGGCCTGACCCGTCACGCCTCGACGCATGCGGCCGGCATCGTGATCGGCGATCGGCCGCTGAGCGAACTCGTGCCGATGTATCGCGATCCCAAATCCGACATGCCGGTGACCCAGTTCAACATGAAATGGGTCGAGCCCGCGGGCCTCGTGAAGTTCGACTTCCTCGGCCTGAAAACGCTGACCGTACTCGACGTCGCGTGCAAACTGCTCAAGCCGCGCAACATCCACGTCGATCTCGCGACGCTGCCGATCGACGATGCCGAAAGCTACCAGATGCTGGCGCGCGGCGAGGTGGTCGGCGTGTTCCAGGTTGAAAGCCAGGGCATGCGGCGCGCGCTGGTCGACATGCGCCCCGACCGTTTCGAGGACATCATCGCGCTGGTCGCGCTCTATCGACCGGGTCCGATGGCGAACATCCCGACCTATTGCGCGCGCAAGCACGGCGACGAGGAGCCGGAATATCTCCACCCCGTGCTGGAGCCGATTCTCAAGGAGACCTTCGGCGTCATCATCTACCAGGAACAGGTGATGCAGATCGCGCAGGTGATGTCGGGCTATTCGCTTGGCGACGCCGACCTGCTGCGCCGCGCCATGGGCAAGAAGATCCGCGCCGAGATGGAGAAGCAGCGCGAGATCTTCGTCGCAGGCGCAGTGAAGAACGGCGTGCCGAAGGGGCAGGCCGATACCATCTTCGAGCTGCTGGCGAAATTCGCCGACTACGGCTTCAACAAGAGCCACGCGGCGGCCTATGCGCTGGTGTCCTACCACACCGCCTACATGAAGGCGCATTACCCGGTGGAGTTCATCGCCGCGTCGATGACGCTTGATCTCAACAATACCGACAAGCTGTCCGAATTCCGCGCCGAGGCGCAGCGCCTCGGCATCAAGGTCGAGCCGCCCAATGTCAACCGTTCCGGCGCGACTTTCGAGGTCGGCGACAAGACCATCTACTACGCGCTCGCGGCGCTGAAGGGCGTCGGTATTGCGGCCGTCGAGCAGATCATCGCGGAGCGGACCAAAAACGGCTTGTTCACCTCGCTCGCCGACTTTGCCGCGCGGGTGTCGCCGCGCGCGATCAACAAGCGCATCATCGAAAGCCTCGCCGCCGCGGGCGCCTTCGACACGCTGGAGCCGAACAGGGCGCGGGTCTTCGCCGGCGCCGACTCGATTCTCGCCGCGTGCCAGCGGGCGAACGAAGCTGCAACCATCGGCCAGAACGACATGTTCGGCAGCTCGGCCGACGCGCCGACCATCATGCTGCCGCAGATCGAGCCCTGGTTGCCGGCCGAGCGGCTGCGCCGCGAATATGACGCGATCGGCTTCTTCCTGTCGGGACATCCGCTCGACGATTACGCCACCGTGCTGAAGCGGCTGCGCGTGCAGTCCTGGGCCGAGTTCTCCCGCGCGGTGAAGACCGGCGCCACCGCCGGCAAGGTCGCGGCCACCGTGGTGTCGCGCATGGAGCGGCGGACCAAGACCGGCAACAAGATGGGCATCATGGGGCTCTCTGATCCCACGGGTCACTTTGAGGCGGTGCTGTTCTCCGAAGGCCTCGCGCAATATCGCGACGTCCTGGAACCGGGCGCCGCGGTGCTGCTCCAGCTCGGCGCCGAGCTCCAGGGCGAGGACGTCCGCGCGCGCGTGCTGCACGCCGAGCCGCTGGACGAGGCCGCGGCCAAGACGCAGAAGGGCCTGCGCATCTTCGTGCGCGACACCAAGCCGCTGGAATCGATCGCCAAGCGTCTCGCCGGCCCCGACATGGCGAACGGCGCCGCGCCGAAGGTCGGCAGTCCGGGCATCGCGCCCCGCTCCAACGGCGACGGCGAGGTCTCGCTGGTCATGATGCTCGACCTCGAAACCGAGGTCGAGATGAAGCTGCCCGGCCGCTTCAAGGTCTCGCCGCAGATCGCCGGCGCCATCAAGGCGGTCGCCGGTGTGGTGGACGTGCAGCAGCTCTAGCAACGCGCACGGTGTTGCAGGCGGCTGTATGTCTTGCGCGGGACATGCGGCGGCCCTGTTGCAACCTTTCGCTGTTTTCGGTTAGCATGCACTCGGGGAAAATTTGGGGGCGTGATGCTATTGCGTGGGCTGGTATTGCTCGTGGCTGCGGCACTGCTGTGCGGCTGTGAGACGGCGAGGAGCGGGCTTGGATATTCGGAGACGGTACGAAAGCTGGGTCCGCCGAAAGCCGGGCAGGCCCGCGTCGTCGTGTTTCGCGAGAAGGGCTTCGGCGGCATCGGCGATCCGGACTGGGAATTTTCCCTCGACGGTACGCCGATCAAGGGTCTGAAGACCGGGACATATGTCTATGTCGATCGCCCGGCAGGCCAGCACCAGTTCGTAGCAGAGGAGGCGGCGCTCGGCGTCACGCGCGTGGACTTTTCGGCTCAGTCCGGCCAGACCGTGTTCTTCGTAGCGCGCTTCAGTCAGCGCAAGAGCGCCATGATCGCGAATGCGAGCACGGGGGTGCTGGGCTGGGGTCTCACGCTTGCGATGACGTCCGGCTATAAAAATCAGGGACCGCTGGATTTCCTGCCCTTGGATGAACCGGCCGCCAGGACGACGATCGCAGAGCTTCGGTTGGCAGAATAGCCTCCGCGCGAAATTCGAGCTCCGCCCGCACCGTCATTTGTGGTGTCGTCACAGCGTTGCGGCTATGATCGCCGTGAGGCCGTTCGTCCATCGCGCCGGGAGGGAACGTGACATGTGCGACAAGTGCAATGAATCCCCACATGAGAGGATCGCGCCGTCGCGACGATCCGCGATGTTGTTGGGTGCCTCGGCGCTCGGCCTCGCCCTGACCGGCAGAGCCTTCGCCAAAGAGACCAAGGCGCCGCCCAAGCCGCAGAACGTGCTGTCGCCCGACGCATCATTGAAGCGCCTGACGGAAGGCAATGCCCGCTATGTCGACGGCGTGTCGCGGCGGCACGATTTCAAGCACGAGCGCGAGGCGTTGGTCGGCGGACAGAATCCGTTCGCGGCCGTACTGAGCTGTGCCGATTCGCGCATCGCGCCGGAATATGCCTTCGACACTGGCCGCGGCGATCTGTTCGTTTGCCGCGTCGCCGGAAATTTTGCCGGCACCGAAACCATCGCCAGCATGGAATACGCGGTGGCCGTGCTGAATGCGCCGCTGATCCTCGTGCTCGGCCATGACGCTTGCGGCGCGGTCGATGCGACGCTGAAGGCGATCAAGGACAACAAGCCGCCGCCGGGCCATATTCCATCGCTGGTCGATGCGATCACGCCTGCAGCGAAGGCTGCGATGCAGCAGGGTGGGGACGTCCTCGACAAGGCGATCCGGCAGAACGTCATCGACAACGTCGCGAAGCTGAAGTCGGCAGCGCCGATCCTCAATGCGGCCGTGGAGCAGGGCAAGCTGAAGGTCGTCGGCGGCATCTATCGGCTCACGACGGGAACGGTCGACCTGATCGCGCAGGTCTGACGAGACGAACCGGCTCGCGCCGGTTCGTTGTCGCGAGGCTGACGCAGGCGCCCTGGCGTTGGTGCCGGGCGCCATGCCGCCGCCTCAATCCAAGCCTTCGTTATTTGGAAGCCTTTCGTTCAAGTGTCATTCAGCTCGCCACGCGTCTGATGCGTGGCGGCATCTCAACAACAAAAACGGGCAAGCAAGTCATGCGTGGGACGCTCCGAGCCTTCATTTGCCTTCTCCTGCCAATCGCGGTCCTTGCCGCGGGCGCGCCGGATCCGGCGCGTGCACAGCAGCAGGAAAAGCGTATGGCGCTCGTGGTCGGCAACGGCGCCTATGCCAAGTCGCCGCTGGCGACGACGGCAAACGATGCCGGCCTGATCGCGCAGACGCTGCAGGCGGCGGGCTTCGACGTCGTCGGCGCCCGCGATCTCGACGGCGACACGCTGCGCAAGAGCTTTCGCGATTTCATCCAGAAGGCGCAGGCCTCCGGACCGGGCACCGTCGCGATGGTCTACCTCGCCGGCTATGGCGTGCAACTTGCCGGTGAGAACTACTTCATCCCGGTCGATTCCAACATCACCCGCGACACCGACATTCCGACCGAAGGCCTGCGCATCGGCGACTATCTCCGCCAGCTCGCCTCCGTTCCGCTCAAGGCCAACATCGTCGTGCTCGACGCTGCGCGGGCGCAGCCCTTCGTGGAGGGCGGCCAGCAGATCGCGAGCGGACTTGCGCTGGTCGAGCCCGACGCCAACATGCTGGTCGCGTTCAACGCCGCGCCCGGCACGGTGGCGCCCGAGGAGCCTGGACCTTACGGCATCTATGCGCAGTCGCTGGCGGAGATGATCCGCACCGGCGGCCTACCGCTGCCTGAGGTGTTCGACCGCGTTCGCCTGCGCGTCAACGAGGCCAGCAAGGGCGCGCAAGTGCCCTGGAACGAGCAGAAGATATCGGCGCAATTCTCGTTCTTCGAGCGCGGACCTGACGCGCCGCCGCCTGAGGCCGCACCCGACCAAGTCGCCGCGATGCGCAACAAGCCGATCCGCGATCTCGGCGTGCAGGATGCCTATGCCGCCGCGCTCACGCGCGACACGCTGCCGGCCTACGAAGAGTTTCTCTCCGCCTATCCCGGCGACCCGCTGTCGAAGCGCGTGATGGTGATCGTCGCGGCGCGCCGCGAGGCCATCACCTGGCGGCGGACCTATCGGACCGACACGCCGGAGGCCTATTGGTCGTATCTGCGTCGCTATCCGCGCGGTCCGCATGCGGCGGATGCGCGCCGGCGCTTGGCGATTCTCACCGCGCCGGCCGAGCCGCCGCCGAGCTTCGCGATGATCGACTACGACGTGCCGCCACCGCCGCCGGAGGAGGTGGTCTATGTCGAGCGTCCCGTGCTGTATTTCAGCGATCCGGATTTTGGCTTTGCGCCGCCACCGCCGCCGCCGGTCTATTATCTGCCACCGCCGCCGCCGGATTTCGTCGTGCTGTCGCCGCCGATGCCGGTGGTCGGCCTGTTCGTGCTGCCGCAGCCGATGTTCGTGCCAATTCCTGTGTTCGTCAGGCCGCCGGTCTATGTCGCACCGCCCCCGAACAACATCATCTATCAGAACATCCATAACAGGACGGTCATCAACACGGTGATCAACCAGCCGCCGGCACCGCCGGCGGGTGCGGGTGCCGGAGCGGGCAATCTCGCGCCAGCCATTGCCGGGCGCACCAATCCGGCTGGTCCCGCCATGCCGCAGGCGGTCGTGCAGCGCGCCGCCCTGATTCAGCAGGGCAAGGCGCCGATGCCGCCGAGCGCGACGATGCAGCCGACGGCGAGGCCAGGAATGCCTCCGGCCAGGCCGGCCAATGCCGCACCGACCGGTACGCCACCTACGACTCCACCTGCCAGTCCGCTTGCCACGCCACCGGCCAAGCTGCCCCAAGCCAACACCCTGCCGGTTCCCGGCACCCATGGCGGTCCACCTGTACCGCCAGCGGGAGCCGGGCCACTGCCGGGCGGCAGACCCGGGCTGCCCACGGCCACTGCTCCCGGCACACCGCCGCCGACCCATCCGGGAGGGCCTGCGGGAGCGCCGACGACTGCTGCTCCCGGCACCACGCCGCCGGGTCATCCCGGTGCGCCGACCGCCGCCGCGCCGGCGACTGCGCCCACGGCGACAAACCCGGCCGCTGTGCCCGGCCAACCGCCGAAGCCGCCGGTGGCCCAGGCCCCGCCCGGGACCGGGACCGGGCCTGGGGACCATGGCAAGTCCGCGACCCGCGAGCCGGCTGGTTCGCCGCCTGCTGCCCGCACGCCTCCTGGCGCAGTTGGACGACCGGTCACGCCGCCGCCCTCGGCGGCGCGGGAGCCGATCAGGCCGCAGCATCAGCCGACCGCAGCTCCCGCCCAGGCTGCCCGGCCGTCGGCGCCACCACCGCGGTCTCAGGCCGTGGCGCGGCCGGCGCCTCCGCCTCCGCCGCGTGTTGCGCCGCCGCCACCGCCACGGGCGGCTCCACCCGTGGCGGTTGCTCGACCGGCGCCGCCGCCAATGGCGCGGCCCGCGCCGCCGCCGCCGGTCGCCCGGCCGGCGCCACCTCCGCCGCCCCGGATGGCCGTCGCGCCACCGCCGCCGCCGCGCCCGGCAGCACCTCCACCGCGTCCTCCGGCTCCGCCGCCGGCGGCAAAGAAGTGCCCGCCGAACCAGCCCAGATGCTAGGCAGGGGCTAGGCCGGAGCGATCTTTACGGAAGGGGGCCTCTTGCGGGCGAAAGCCGCCCCGAAAGGCCCTTATTTCCTTGCTTCTGGCCGAAATCGCGCTATACACCGCGCCATCTCACACGGAAGCATGGCTCACAAGGCCGTCCGGTGGCAGCCGGGGCGACAACGCTCTGTCCTGCTCACACGCTTCCGGAGGAACCAACCGGAGAATTAGAACGATGGCACTACCCGATTTCACTATGCGTCAGCTCCTCGAAGCCGGCGTGCACTTTGGTCACCAGTCTCACCGCTGGAATCCGAAAATGGCGCCGTTCATTTTCGGCGCCCGCAACAACATCCACATCGTCGACCTCGCGCAGACCGTGCCGTTGCTGCACAACGCCTTGCAGGCGGTCAGCGACACCGTCGCCAAGGGCGGCCGCATCCTGTTCGTCGGCACCAAGCGCCAGGCGCAGGACGGCGTTGCCGACGCGGCCAAGCGCTGCGCTCAGTACTTCGTCAATTCGCGCTGGCTCGGCGGCACGCTGACCAACTGGAAGACGATCTCGGGCTCGATCAAGCGCCTGCGTCATCTCGACGACGTGCTCGCCGGCGGCGATGCCTCCTCCTACACCAAGAAGGAGCGCCTGACCCTTCAGCGCGAGCGCGACAAGCTCGACCGCTCGCTCGGCGGCATCAAGGACATGGGCGGTCTGCCCGACCTGATCTTCGTGATCGACACCAACAAGGAAGACATCGCGATCCAGGAAGCCCAGCGGCTCAACATTCCGGTCGCGGCGATCGTCGACACCAATTCGGATCCGAAGGGCATCACTTATGTGGTGCCGGGAAATGACGACGCCGGCCGCGCGATTGCGCTCTATTGCGATCTGATCGCGCGCGCAGCGATTGACGGCATTTCACGCGCGCAGGGCGATTCCGGAATCGACGTCGGTGCTTCGGTTCGGCCGGTCGCAGAAGAGCTGCCCGCCACGAGCGGCTTCCAAGGCCTTGCCGGCCCGCGCGGGACGTCCGACGACCTCAAGAAGCTCCCGGGCGTGTCGGGCGCGATCGAGAAGAAGTTCAACGATCTCGGCATCTTCCACTTCTGGCAGCTGGCTGAGCTCGATCACGATACCGCGCACAAGATCGGCGAAGAAGTCGGCCTGCCGAGCCGCGCGGACGCCTGGGTGGCCAAGGCCAAGGCGCTGACCGCGGAAGCGGAATAGTCAAAAAGAGCGATGGGTTGGCCGGACAAGCTCCGGCCACCATTTCAGTTGACGCGAATTCCTGAGATGGACCGCGGCGAGGCGATCTGGCCGCGCCGCGGCAAACCGGCAGGCAAAAAGGATTTTGAACGATGGCAACGATCACAGCTGCGATGGTCAAGGACCTGCGCGAGTCGACCGGCGCAGGCATGATGGACTGCAAGGCCGCGCTGACCGAAAACGACGGCAACATGGAAGCGGCGCAGGATTGGCTGCGCAAGAAGGGCCTGTCGAAGGCCGCCAAGAAGTCGGGCCGCGTCGCCGCCGAGGGTCTGATCGGCGCGCTCACCAAGGGCAACAAGGGCGTCGTGGTCGAAGTCAATTCCGAGACTGACTTCGTCGCGCGCAACGGCCAGTTCCAGGGCCTCGTCAAGATGATCGCCCAGGTCGCATTCAACACCGGCGCCGATGTCGACAAGATCAAGGCCGCCAAGGTCGGCGACGTCACGATCGAAACTGCGATCAATGACGCAATCGCCACCATCGGCGAGAACATGACGCTGCGCCGCGCAGCTTCGCTCGAGGTCAGCCAGGGCGTGGTGTCGAGCTACGTCCATGGCGCGGTGGTCGAGGGCGCCGGCAAGATGGGCGTGATCGTGGCACTGGAATCCCCCGGCAAGGCCGACGAGCTCGCAACGCTTGGCCGCCAGATCGCGATGCATGTCGCGGCCGCCAACCCGCTGGCGCTGGATCCGTCCGGTCTCGATCCGGCGGTCGTCAAGCGCGAGAAGGACGTGCTCGCCGACAAATATCGCCAGCAGGGCAAGCCCGAGAACGTGATCGAGAAGATCGTCGAGTCCGGCCTGAAGACCTATTACAAGGAAGTTTGCCTGCTCGAGCAGGCCTTCATCCACGACACCGGGAAGTCGGTGGCGCAGGCGGTGAAGGAAGCCGAAGGCAAGGTCGGCGGCGCGGTGAAAATCGCGGGCTTTGTGCGCTATGCTCTCGGTGAGGGAATCGAGAAGCAGGAAAGCGACTTCGCGGCCGAGGTCGCGGCGGCCAGCGGCAAGAAGTAAGCGCCGGAACGTTCCTTCCGGCGTGCCGCCGGAAGCGGCGCCCGGACAAGGAAAGTGCTCATGACTGATCCGGTCTATCGTCGCGTCGTGATCAAGCTGTCCGGCGAATATCTCGCGGGACCGCAGGGTTTTGGCATCGATCAACCGACCATCGACCGGGTCGCCGACGATCTGATCGCCGCTCGCCACCTCGGCACCGAAGTCGCCGTCGTCATCGGCGGGGGCAATCTCTTTCGCGGCGTCGAGGTCTCCTCGCGCGGCGTGTCGCGCCCGACCGGTGATACCATGGGCATGCTCGCGACGATGATGAACTGCCTCGCGCTCGAGGCCACGATCGAGCGCAAGGGCACGCCTGCGCGCACGCTGTCGGCCTTCGTCATGCCCGAGATTTCCGAGCTGTTCACCCGCACCGCGGCACATAAATACCTCGCCGAGGGCCGGATCGTGCTGCTCGGCGGCGGAACCGGTAATCCGTTCTTCACCACGGACACGACCGCGGTGCTGCGCGCAGCCGAGATCGGCGCCCAGGCGGTTCTGAAGGCGACCAATGTCGACGGTGTCTACTCGGCCGACCCGAAGAAAGACCCGACGGCGACGCGATTCGACCGTCTGACGCATTCGCAGGCGATCGAGGGCGGCTACAAGGTGATGGATGCGACCGCCTTCGCGCTTGCCCGCGAGACGTCGCTGCCTATCATCGTGTTCTCGATCGCGGAGCCGGGCTCGATCGGTGCTGTACTGCGTGGCGGCGGCCACGGAACCATTGTCGCCGGCTGACGGCTTGTCGTTGCACCCTCAGAGAAGGGGTGCGGAGAGGTCGCCGGGATTTTGAAGGAGAAACGTGATGGCCACGGACAATTTCGATCTCAACGAAGTCAAGCGCCGCATGCAGGGCGCGATCCAGTCGCTCAAGCACGAGCTTGGCGGCCTGCGCACCGGTCGCGCCTCCGCCTCGATGCTCGATCCGGTGCAGGTCGACGCCTATGGCAGCCACATGCCGCTGAACCAGCTCGCCACCGTCAGCGTGCCGGAGCCGCGCCTGATTTCGGTGCAGGTCTGGGACAAGTCGATGGTCAAGGCGGTGGAGAAGGCGATCGTCGATTCCAATCTCGGCCTGTCGCCGGCGACTGAAGGCCAGGTTCTGCGCCTGCGCATCCCCGAACTCAATGAGGAGCGTCGCAAGGAGCTCGTCAAGGTCGCGCACAAATACGCGGAAGCCGCCAAGGTCGCTGCGCGCCACGTCCGCCGCGACGGTCTCGACGTTCTCAAGAAGCTCGAGAAGAATCACGAGATGTCCGAGGACGATCAGAAGCGCCACGCCGACGAGGTGCAGAAGGCGACCGACGGCACGATCTCCGAGATCGACCAGTTGCTGGCCGCCAAGGAAAAAGAAATCCTCACCGTCTAAAGCACGATGGATCGCGCTCTAGGTTATTGTTCGCGCATGATTTACGGAAAACCGCTTCGCACTTTGCGCTAACGCGGCCCTTCGGGTCCGGATCATGCTTTAAGGCAGCCTCATGTCCAACGCCGCCGCGCCCGCAACGGAAGGACCAGAACGGTCCGATGCGCCTGCGCATGTCGCCATCATCATGGATGGCAACGGACGTTGGGCGGCCGCGCGCGGCTTGCCACGGGCGGAGGGCCATCGCCGCGGCGTGGAGGCCCTGCGTCGCGTGGTTCGGGCGTCGCATGAACTTGGCATCCGCTATCTCACCATCTTCTCCTTCAGCTCGGAAAACTGGTCGCGTCCGGCGAGCGAGATCGGCGATCTGTTCGGCCTGTTGCGCCGCTTCATCCGCAACGATCTGGCGAGCTTGCATCGCGACGGCGTCAAGGTACGCATCATCGGCGAGCGGGATGGGCTGGAGGGCGACATCTGCGCACTTCTCAATGAGGCGGAGGAACTGACGCGCGATAACACGCGCCTCACGCTCGTCGTCGCATTCAATTACGGCTCCCGGCAGGAGATCGCGAAGGCGGCGCAGAAGCTCGCGCGCGAAGTCGCCGAGGGCCGGCGCAATCCTGACACGATCGATGCCGAGACACTGGGGGCGCATCTCGACGCGCCCGACATTCCCGATCCCGATCTCATCATCCGCACCAGTGGCGAGCAGCGCCTGTCCAACTTCCTGATGTGGCAGGCCGCCTATAGCGAGCTTGTCTTCGTGCCGATTCACTGGCCCGATTTCGACAAGGCGGCGCTGGAAGGCGCAATCGCCGAATTCGCCAGGCGCGAGCGCCGTTTCGGCGGCCTGGTCGCGAAAACCGCCTCGTGAGCGAGCCCAACTCCGCACCGGCCGGCTCTCAGCCTGCCCCGAGCAATCTCGTGATGCGAATCCTCGCGGCGCTGGTGCTGGCGCCGCTCGCCATTGCGCTCGCTTATGCCGGCGGCTGGCTGTGGGCGCTTCTCGTCACCCTGGTGTCGATCGGACTGTTCGCGGAATGGCTGATGGTGGTTGGCGCAGGCTCGACCGCGCTGACCGGGGCGGGGACGATCGTCATCGCCACGATGGGCTTGTGCGTTGCCTTCGGCGCGCTGAAGACCGCAATCATCACCGGCCTGATTGGCGGGGCGGTCGTGACGGTGATCGCGCGGGGCAAGTTCGTCTGGGCGGCCTCCGGATTTGCCTATGCGTCGGCGGCGCTACTCGCCTCGATCCTGCTGCGGAAGGATCCCCTGAACGGCTTCGCCGCGCTGATGTTCGTGCTGCTCGTGGTGTGGGCGACCGATATCGGCGGCTATTTCGCCGGCCGCGGCATCGGCGGACCGAAGCTGTGGCCGCGCGTGAGCCCGAAGAAGACCTGGTCAGGGGCGCTCGGCGGCTTTGCCGCGAGCCTTTTGGTCGCGGTCGCCTTTGCCGCTTGCGGGGTTGGAAAGATAGTTCCATTGCTGTTCGTCAGCGCGGTCCTCTCAATCGTGTCGGCCTGCGGCGATCTGTTCGAATCCGCGGTCAAGCGGCGCTTCGATGTCAAGGATTCCAGTCACTTAATTCCGGGCCATGGCGGGCTATTGGACCGTCTGGACGGTTTTGTCGCCGCCATCCTGGTGGCATGGATTATCGGCTTCCTCCGCCATGGTGTGCATAGCGCCGGAAGCGGTCTTATGGTTTGGTGAAGATATGAGCGCGGTTCCATTGCGTAACAACAAGGCTGCGGCATCGAGCGTCCGCAGCGTCACGGTTCTCGGCGCCACCGGCTCGATCGGCGACAGCACGATGGATCTGCTGCGCGCCTCTCCCGAGCGCTACCGTGTCGAGGCGCTAACGGCGAACAGCAATGTCGAGGCGCTGGCAAAGCTCGCGAAGGAGTTTTCCGCGCGCTTCGTTGCGATCGCCGACACCTCCAAGTTTGCCGAACTCAAGGCTGCGCTCGCGGGCACCGGCACCGAATGCGGCGCCGGTGAAAGCGCGGTGATCGAGGCCGGCGCGCGTCCGGCCGATTGGGTGATGGCCGCCGTGAGTGGCGCGGCCGGGCTGAAGCCGGCACTGGCGGCGGTCGATCGCGGCGCGCATGTCGCGCTCGCCAACAAGGAATGTCTCGTCTGCGCTGGTGATTTCTTCATGCAGCGCGCGGCGAAAGCGGGCGCCTGTATCCTGCCTGCGGATTCCGAGCACAATGCGCTGTTCCAGGCGCTCGCCTCGGGCAATCGCGACGAGCTCGTCCGTGTCATCATCACGGCCTCCGGCGGCCCCTTCCGCACCTGGAAGCCTGCCGACATCGAGCAGGCGACACTCGCGCAAGCCCTGAAGCATCCGAACTGGAGCATGGGCCAGAAGATCACGATCGATTCCGCCTCGATGATGAACAAGGGGCTCGAGGTGATCGAGGCCTCCTATCTGTTCGCGCTCTCGCCCGACGAGATCGACGTCCTCGTTCATCCGCAGTCGATCATCCACGGCATGGTTGAGTTCTCCGATCGCTCGGTCGTGGCCCAGCTCGGCTCACCCGACATGCGCACGCCGATCGCGCATTGCCTCGGCTGGCCCGACCGTATCAAGGGTCCGGCCGCCAAGCTCGATCTGGCCAAGATCGGCCAGTTGACCTTCGAGGCGCCAGATTTCGAGCGCTTCCCCGGGCTGCGCCTGGCCTTCGATTCTCTCCGGACCGGGAAGGGGGCGACCACGGTCTACAACGCCGCCAACGAGGTCGCGGTCGCCGCCTTCATCGCCGGCAAGATCCGGTTCGGGGCGATTGCCAGGCTGGTGGAGGAGACGCTGGATGACTGGATCCGCAGCGGGAACCAGGCGCCGCTGACGTCAGCGGACGATGCAATCGCTGTTGACCATGTTGCGCGAAATAGGGCTGCCGCCCTATTGCCTCAAATTGCCTTAAAGGCATCCTAGATGGTTCGGGGCCAGCGCCTTGCGGCACTGGATGAGGGAATTCGATGATCGACTTTTTCGTCCATAGTTTCAATACGTTGAGCCATGGGCTCCTCGGCTACGCGGTTCCCTTCCTGTTCGTCCTGACCATCGTCGTGTTCTTCCATGAGCTCGGCCATTTCCTGGTCGCGCGCTGGGCGGGCGTTCGCGTGTTAACTTTTTCGCTCGGTTTCGGACCTGAGCTGGTCGGCTTCAACGACCGCCATGGCACGCGCTGGAAGGTCTCGGCGATCCCGCTCGGCGGCTACGTCAAGTTCTTCGGCGACGAGAGCGAGGCTTCGACGCCGTCGTCCGAGAAGCTTGCGGCCATGACGGCCGAGGAGCGCGCCGGCAGCTTCCATCACAAGAAGGTCGGCCCGCGCGCCGCCATCGTTGCCGCCGGACCGATCGCCAATTTCATCCTGGGCGCGCTGATCTTCGCCGGCATGGCGCTGTATTACGGCAAGCCGAGCACGATTGCGCGCGTCGACGGTGTCGTCGCCGATGGCGCTGCGGCGGCAGCCGGCTTCAAGATCGGCGACGTCGTCGTCCAGATCGACGGCAAGCCGATCGAAAGCTTTGCCGACATGCAGCGCAGGGTTGCGATGAATGCTGGTTCGCCGCTTGTCTTCCAGGTCAAGCGCGACGGCGCCATCGTGTCGCTGACCGCGACGCCGGCGCTGCTCGAGCGCAAGGATCCCTTCGGCAACAGCCACCGTCTCGGCGTGCTCGGCGTCGAACACAAGTCTCAGGCCGGGGAGGCCTCGACGTCGCCGGTCGGCGTCGGCGAAGCGCTCAAGATCGGGGTGGAGCAGGTCTGGTTCATCATCACCAGCACCTTCAAGTTCCTGGGCTCGTTGTTCGTCGGGAACGGCAATCCGAACGAGGTCAGCGGCGTGCTCGGCATTGCCAAGATGTCAGGGCAGGCGGCCAGCGCCGGGTTCCAGTTCGTGATCAACCTCTGCGCGGTGCTGTCGGTGTCGATCGGCCTGCTGAATCTGTTCCCGATCCCACTGCTCGATGGCGGTCACCTTATGTTCTATGCGGCGGAGGTCGCCCGTGGTCGGCCCCTGTCCGAGCGGACCCAGGAGATGGGGTTCCGAATCGGGCTTGGCTTGGTGCTGATGTTGATGGTGTTTGCGACCTATAACGACATCCTGCGAATGGCCGCATCCTGATAGGGGCTTTTTTGTGGCGTTGCCCGGGCGTTGCTCTTGGGCAACGTCTTGGAATGAAAATGAAATTACGGCGCGCTCGACCGTTTGCGGCGTCGGTGAAATTGTCTACAAGCGGCTTGAACTTGGGGAATCTCCAGACCGGCGTTGGGGTTGGGTCTGGTACGGAATGATAAGGGCGCGTTGCGCAATGAAGTTTGGACTGCGACTCCGGGGGGGCTTGCTCGCAACCCTGATCATGTTCGGCGCGCCGGGTGTCCCGGTTGGGGCTGCCTTTGTGTCTTCGTCTGCGCTTGCTCAGACCGTGCAGTCGATTTCCGTCGAAGGAAATCGCCGGGTCGAGGTGGAGACGATCCGCTCCTACTTCAAGCCGGGTCCCGGCGGTCGCCTGGATCAGGGTGCCATCGACGACGGCCTCAAGGCGTTGATCGAGACCGGCCTGTTCCAGGACGTCAGGATCAACCGCGGGGCCGGTGGCCAGATCGTCGTCTCCGTGGTGGAAAACCCGGTGATCGGCCGCATTGCCTTCGAGGGCAACAAGAAGATCAAGGACGAGCAGCTCACCGGTGAAGTCCAGTCCAAGGCGCGCGGCACCTTCTCCCGCGCCATGGTGCAGTCCGACACCCTGCGAATCGCAGAAATCTATCGCCGCTCCGGCCGTTACGACGTTCGCGTCACGCCTGAAATCATCGAGCAGCCGAACAACCGCGTCGATCTCGTCTTCACGGTCGAGGAGGGCGCCAAGACCGGCGTCAAGTCGATCGAGTTCGTCGGCAACAACGCGTACTCGTCGTACCGCCTGCGCGACGTCATCAAGACGCACGAATCGAACCTGCTGAGCTTCCTCGCCAGCAGCGACATCTACGATCCCGATCGGGTCGAGGCCGACCGCGACCTGATCCGCCGCTTCTATCTCAAGAACGGTTTCGCCGACGTCCAGGTCGTCGCCGCGCTCACCGAATACGATCCGGAAAAGAAGGGCTTCAACGTTACCTTCAAGATCGAGGAGGGCTCGCAATACCGGGTCGGCTCGATCGACTTCCGCTCCAGCATTCCGAACTTCGATCCCACCTCGATGCGCAACTATTCGCGCGTCAATGTCGGCTCGCTCTACAACGTCGAGTCGGTCGAGAAGTCGGTCGAGGAGATGCAGATCGAGGCCTCGCGTCGCGGTTACGCCTTCGCCGTGGTCCGTCCCGGCGGCGACCGCAATTTCGAGGCGCACACCGTGTCGGTCGTGTTCAACATCGACGAGGGTCCGCGCACCTATATCGAGCGCATCAACCTTCGCGGCAACACCCGCACGCGCGACTACGTGATTCGTCGCGAGTTCGACGTCTCCGAGGGCGATGCCTACAACCGCGCGCTGGTCGACCGTGCCGAGCGCCGCTTGAAGAACCTCGACTATTTCAAGAGCGTGAAGATCACGACGGAGCCCGGCTCGTCGAGCGACCGCGTGATCCTGCTCGTGGACATGGAAGAGAAATCGACCGGCGACTTCTCGGTCTCGGGTGGTTATTCCACCACCGACGGCGCGCTGGCCGAAGTCTCGGTTTCCGAACGCAATTTGCTCGGCCGCGGCCTGTTCGCCAAGGCGGCGGTGACCTACGGCCAGTATGCCCGCGGCTACTCGCTGTCGTTCGTCGAACCCTATCTGCTCGACTACCGGGTCGCGCTGGGTCTCGACCTCTATCAGCGTGAGCAGAGGTCCAACAGCTACATCTCCTACGGCACCAAGACGCTCGGCTTCTCGCCGCGCCTCGGTTTCTCCCTGCGTGAAGATCTGTCGCTGCAGGTGCGCTACTCGATCTACCGGCAGGAAATCACGCTGCCGTCGTACCTCGCGAACTGTAACAACAACCAGTTCCTTGCCGACGGTGTCACTCCGAATCCGGCATTCAATCCAAGCCCGGCTTTCTCCGCGGCGAGTGGTATTCCTCTGGCTCCCTCGACCAACGGCCTCGGCTGCTACAGCGACGGCGAGGCCTCGCTGCCGGTCCGCAAGGAGCTTGCCAACGGCAAGACCCTGACCTCGGCGCTCGGCTACACGCTGACCTACAACACGCTCGACAACAACAAGAACCCCACCGACGGTCTGCTGGTCGATTTCCGGCAGGACTTCGCCGGCGTCGGCGGCGACGTCTCCTATCTGAAGACTGTGGTTGACGCGAAGTACTACACTCCGCTGGTCTCCGATATCGTCGGTCTCGTTCGCCTCCAGGGCGGCATGCTGAACAAGATGGGCAGCGATCTGCGCATGCTCGATCATTTCCAGATGGGCCCGAACCTCGTCCGCGGCTTTGCCCCGAACGGCATCGGACCGCGCGATTTGAACCCCTTCGGTACGCAGGACGCGCTTGGCGGCACCAAGTATTGGGGTGCTTCGCTCGAATTGCAGATGCCGTTCTGGTTCCTGCCGAAGGAAGTGGGTCTGAAGGGCGCCGTCTACGCCGACGCCGGCGGACTGTTCGACTATCAGGGACCGACGACGTGGTCGGTGACCAACGAACTGACCACGACCAAGAATTCGAGCTGCACGCCGTCGACCGTCAATCCCGCTTCGGCTGGAACCTGCACCGGCCTGGTGTATGACAATGGCAATGCGGTCCGGTCGTCGGTCGGCGTCGGCTTGATCTGGGCCTCGCCGTTCGGTCCGCTGCGCTTCGACTACGCCGTGCCGCTGACCAAGGGCAAGAACGACCGTACGCAGGAGTTCCGGTTCGGCGGCGGCACCTCGTTCTAATTCGAACAGCACGGCACGATCCGGACCACCGGAGCCGGTTTCCGAAAGGGATCGTGCCAATCCAGGAGATGAGGCATGATGCGGCTTGGCCGCTTCATGCCGAAGCCGGACCGCGACGGGGTGGAATGGCGCAGCCGACCTTCTTCACACAGCCGCCCGCCTCAGCGCTGGCTGACATCGCCACGCTGACCAAGGCGGAGTTGGTCGATCCCGCCAGGGGCGGCCAAATCATCAGGGGTCTTGCTTCGCTCGACGAAGCCGGCCCGATGCACCTGACGTTCTTCGACAATCTCAAATATGCCGATGAGCTCAAGGCGACCAAGGCCGGTGCTTGCCTGGTGAGCCCACGCTTCGAGGCGCGGGTGCCCGCGCATGTCGCCGTGCTGCGGGCGCCACAGCCGTTCCGCGCCTTCGTCAGGATCGCGCGGGAGTGGCATGGCGACGCGCTCCGGCCGCAATCCTGGACCGGCAACGACGGCATCGCGCCGTCGGCCATCATCGACCCCACCGCCAGGCTCGAGGACGGCGTGATCGTCGATCCCTTGGCCGTGATCGGCCCTGACGTGGAGATCGGCAGCGGCACGGTGATCGGTGTGGGGGCCGTGATCGGCCCCGGCGTCAAGATCGGCCGGGACTGCAATGTCGGCGCACGCACCGCCATCCAGTGCGCGCTGATCGGCAACGACGTGCTGATCCACCCCGGTTGTTCGATCGGCCAGGACGGCTACGGCTTCATCTTCTTCGGCCCCGAGGGCCATCTGAAGGTGCCCCAGACCGGCCGCGTGCTGATTCAGAACAACGTGGAGGTCGGCGCCGGCACCACCATCGATCGGGGCTCCTTGCGCGACACCGTGATCGGGGAAGGGACCAAAATCGACAATCAGGTCCAGATCGGCCACAATGTGACCATTGGCCGGCACTGCCTGCTGGCAGCCCAGATCGGCCTTGCCGGCAGCCTCACCCTCGGCGACAACGTGGCGCTGGGAGCGAAGGTGGGCATCAACAATCACGTCAAGATCGGGGATGGAGCTCAGGTGACTGCCATGAGCGGCGTCAAGGACGACGTTCCTCCCAACGGACGTTGGGGTGGTTTTTTCGCCAAGCCGACCAGGCAGTGGTTCAAGGAAATTTTGGCGGTCGAGCGCTTGGCGCGCGACAGCAAGGCCGATCCGAAGCAGGAGGAACGGGAGTGACGGACGAAGCACCGGTCAGGTTCGAGCTTGTGGACATCAACATGATCCTGCAAACGCTCCCGCACCGTTTTCCGATGCTGCTGATCGATCGCGTGATCAACATCCGCACCGATTACAGCGGCATCGGCATCAAGAATGTCACCTTCAACGAACCGCCGTTCCAGGGCCACTTTCCCGATCGCCCGGTCTATCCCGGCGTCATGATGATCGAAGCGATGGCGCAGACCGCGGGTGTGATCGGCATCAAGTCGGTCGAAGGCACCGAGAAGCCGCGCGCGGTCTATTTCCTCACCATCGACAAGTGCAAGTTCCGCAAGCCTGTGCTGCCCGGCGATACCATCGAATACCACATGCGCTCGATCGGCCGCCGCAAGGCCATGTGGTGGTTTCACGGCGACGCCAAGGTCAACGGCCAGGTGGTTGCGGAGGCCGACGTCGGCGCCATGCTGACCGACTGAGCGGGATCAACTTCTCTGGATGCGCTCGCGCGCAGGACACGCGTACCGGCCGCCGCTGACCTCGCGCTTGATGTTCTGGTTGAAGAACTGTCCCATGGACGGTGCGCCCAGCAGGCGCTCGACCGTGTCGACCGGTACGCCGCAATAGCGGTCATAAACGCCTTCAACGGCCACGACGAGGGCCTGCTGCGCACGGTCGTAACAGACCCGCTGAAGCACCGTGCTGCGGCTGATGTCGCGGCACTCGAACGTCGCGAGGTCGATGGGGCGGTGTTCGGCGGTCTCGATCGTCTCGGAGACGATCGGCGCCGCGGCGAACTGTGCGAGGAGAAGTGCCAGGGCCCTGACCACGATACCTGAAGCTCCGCGTGAACTTGTTGATGACCCGGGAAGGCTGCCTCATCCGGCACTTGAAACACGGAGAGATCATACGTCACTGGACAGATCGGGCATAGTCGCGCTAACCAGCGGAAAACCGAGCGACTTCAACACCTAATCAGACCTTCTTGATGAGTCAGATTGCTTGATGAGTAAGATTGACCCCACCGCACGGATCGCGGACGGCGCCGTGATCGGCGAGGGCACCGAGATCGGCCCCTTCTGCATCATCGGCCCGCATGTCGCGATCGGCAATAACTGCAAGCTGATCGGACAGGTCACCGCCATCGGCCACACCTCGATCGGAGATGGCTGCGTGATCTCGCCGTTCGCGGTGCTGGGCGGGGCGCCCCAGGATCTCAGCTACAAGGGCGAGCCCACGAAGCTTGAGATCGGCTCGGGCTGCACCATCCGCGAAGGTGCGACCATGAATGTCGGCACCATCAAGGGCGGTGGCCTGACGCGCGTCGGCAACGACGGCTATTTCATGAACAACAGTCATGTCGGGCATGACTGCATGGTCGGCAACAACGTGATCTTCGCAACCTCGGCGACGCTCGGCGGCCATTGCGAGATCGGTGACGCCGTCTATATCGGCGGCCTGTCCGCAGTGCATCAGTTCACCCGCATCGGCCCCTATGTGATGGTTGGCGGTGTCTGCGGCGTGCGCGACGACGTCATCCCGTATGGGCTGGTCAACGGCCAATATGCGGTGCTCGAAGGCCTCAACCTGATCGGCATGAAGCGGCGCAAGTTCACCAAGCAGCGGCTTGTGACCGTGCGCGCGTTCTACCAGAAACTCTTCCATGGCCCCGCTACCTTTGCCGAACGCCTGGAGGCGGCGCGGCCGCTCGCCGGTGGAGATCCGGCGATCGGCGAAATCCTCGACTTCATCGGCAAGGGCAAGCGCCCGCTCTGTCTTCCCGCCATCGCGAAGTGATGATGGAATGGCCCCGGGCATGACATCGGCGGCTTCGGAAATTTCATCGCCGGTCGGCGTCGTCGCTGGCGGCGGCGCGATGCCGTTCGCGGTTGCCGACTCGCTCGCCGCCCGCGGCATCACGCCGGTGTTGTTTCCCCTTCGGGGAGCCTGCGATCCCGCGCGGGTAGAGAAATTCCGTCATCGCTGGATCTCGGTCGGCCAGCTCGGCCGCGCCATGCGGCTGTTTCGCGAGGAGGGCTGCCGCGACCTGATTTTCATCGGCACGCTGGTGC
Organism: Bradyrhizobium sp. WU425; assembly: GCF_021052305.1. Taxonomy (NCBI): domain Bacteria; kingdom Pseudomonadati; phylum Pseudomonadota; class Alphaproteobacteria; order Hyphomicrobiales; family Nitrobacteraceae; genus Bradyrhizobium; species Bradyrhizobium sp. WU425. The sequence goes on from NZ_CP088089.1 coordinate 4,065,809, forward strand.
GACCTTCGCTCTCGGAGGTCCGGGTCGACTTCACGACGCTTCGGCTGCTCGGCAATGTCATCCGCGCCTTCCGCGGCGGCGACGATCATTTGTTGTCCGGCGTCGGGCGCATTCTCGAGCAGGGCGGCTTTCGGATGGTCGGCATCAAGGATGTCGCGCCCGATCTGCTGATGCCCGAGGGCTGCATCAGCCGCGCCTGGCCGAGCGACACCGGCAAGACCGACATCGAGCGCGGACGCGCGGTGCTGACCGCCCTCGGTCCGTTCGACATCGGCCAGGCCGCGGTCGTGATCGACGGCCATGTGGTGGCGGTCGAGGATATCGAGGGCACCGATGCACTGCTCGCGCGCGTGGCACGGCTGCGCGAAGAGGGCCGCATCCGCGCCGCCACCGGGCGGGGCGTGCTGGTGAAGGTCCCAAAGAGCGGGCAGGATCTGCGCTTCGACCTGCCGACGATCGGCCCGCGCACCCTCGAGGGCGTCGCCGCCGCAGGGCTGGCCGGGATCGCCGTCGTTGCCGGCAACACCATCGCCGCCGAGCCGCAGGCAATGATCGCACTCGCCGACGCAAAATATCTCTTCGTCATCGGCCTGCCGGCGTGATGCAGGGTCGCGATCCCAAGCGCAAGATCTTCCTGATCGCCACGGAGGAATCCGGCGACCGGCTCGGCAGCGCCTTGATGAAGGTGCTGCGCCAGCGCCTCGGCGACGGCGTGCAGTTCGTGGGCGTCGGCGGCCACACCATGGCGCGCCAGGGGCTCGAGACGCTGTTTCCGATCGAGCAGCTCTCGATCGTCGGCTTCGCCGCGGTCGTGCAGCAATTGCCGAAGATCCTGCGGCTGATCCGCGAGACCGCGGAGGCCGTGACCGAAGCCGCGCCGGACGCGCTCGTCATCATCGACAGCCCCGATTTCACCCACCGTGTCGCCCGCCGCGTGCGGACGCGCAATCCGGCGATCCCGATCGTCGACTACGTCTCGCCACAGCTCTGGGCCTGGCGGCCGGGACGGGCGCGGACCATGCTCGGCTATGTCGACCATGTGCTCGGCCTGTTGCCATTCGAGCCGGAGGAATACCGCAAGCTCGGCGGGCCGCCATGCAGCTATGTCGGCCATCCCCTGATCGAGCAATTGCCCTCGCTGCGGCCGAACGCGGAGGAGCAGGCGCGCCGCGACGGCGAGCCGCCGGTCTTGCTGGTGTTGCCCGGCAGCCGCCGCAGCGAGATCAGGCACCATCTCGACGTGTTCGGCGCGACGCTCGGCCGATTGCAGACTGAAGGCCGCGCGTTCGAGCTGATGCTGCCGACCATGCCGCATCTCGAAACCACCATCCGCGAAGGCATCGCGAACTGGCCGGTCAAGCCTCAAATCGTGGTCGGCGAGAACGAGAAGCGCGCTGCCTTCCGCATCGCGCGCGCGGCACTGGCAAAATCCGGCACGGTGACGCTGGAGCTCGCGCTATCGGGCATTCCGATGGTGACGGCCTATCGCGTCGGCGCGATCGAAGCCTTCATCCTGCGCCGCGCGATCCGTGTCTCCTCGGTGATCCTCGCCAATCTCGTGATCGGCAAGGATGTCATCCCGGAGTTCCTGCAGGAAGACTGCACGCCGGAGAAGCTGGCGGCCGCGCTCTCGGAGCTTCTGACCGATTCACCGCTGCGCCGGCAGCAGGTGGAAGCATTCGCCCAGCTCGATGCGATCATGTCGACCGGCAACAGATCGCCGAGCGTGCTCGCAGCTGACATCGTGCTGGCGACGATGCGCAAGGGTAGGCGGGCAGGCTTGGACGTGTACTCATAAACGTTGGCTTGCCAGCGCAAAGCGGAAGCCTCCTAACCTTGGGCGTGATCGGCGGTTTGTGACCCAGAGCAGACCTCGCGTCGATTTGCATCTCTCATCGTCTCGGTAAGACTGCCAACATCCTCGGTCCACCAAACAACCACGGCAAACCGGGATGTCAGGTGCATGTCAGGATCTGCGCGCAATATCTTGTGCGCTCGCCTAGGTGCGGCCTCCTGATTGGATTTACCTAAAGGGACGCATGCGTCTTGCTCTAAAAATGTTCAGATTTCTTGTCGCGATCTTGCTTCTTGGGATTTTAGGGTTCGCTGGCTGGCTGACCTTCAGCCCACCCAATGGACTAGTGTCCGCCTCGGCTTATGCGGCAAAAATGGTTTGCTCGAATGTGTTCATTGCCGAACGTGATGCGGATGCGGTGATCAAAACCGACCTCGCGTTAACACATCCACGCATTGTCGAACGTCTGAAGATCAACGTCGACACCGCCAACCAGCGTGTCGAGGCGGCATATCGAGGCCTGTTCGCCAAACGCTACGCCCAATATGAGGAAGGACGTGGTTGTACGCTGGTGTCTAAGGACGAAGTCCCCGACCGTGCCGAGCCGCCCTCACTGCCCGGAAAGCCTAGTGCGCTCTGGCCGGTCGGCGAGAGTGCTCAATTGTCTGACGACAAACACTTACTGGCGACGCTGAACGATCCGGCTCTCCAGGGGCCGGGCATGCGCGCGATCGTCGTGGTCCAGGACGGGCGCATCATCGGAGAAACCTACGGCGAAGGCTTCAACGCTTCGACGCCCCTCCAGGGCTGGTCGATGACGAAGACCGTGAACGCCGCCTTGGCCGGCATGGCGATCAGGGACGGAAAGCTTTCGCTGGACCGAAAAAATCTGTTTCCGCAGTGGACTGGCGACGCGCGCGCGGACATCTCGGTGGCCGATTTGATGGCCATGACAAGCGGATTGAAATGGAGCGAGGACGGTGACTCTCCCGACCCCGACGGGTTAGAAAATCTCGCACATGATGCGGCGGCTTTCGCGCGGGACCGTCCGCTTGTCGCCCCGCCTGGGACGCAGTTCAACTATTCCGGGGGTTCGTCTGTCCTGTTGGCCCGGGTCTGGCAGAACGCGGTTGGAGCCGACGCGCGAGCGTATCCGCAGGAGCGATTGTTCAAGCCTTTGGGCATGACCAGCGCTGTTCTTGAGGCTGACCCTTCAGGCACATTCCTTGGCGAAGCCTTTCTCTTCGCCAATGCGCATGATTGGGCGCGCTTCGGCGAATTCCTGCGCATGAACGGAGAGTGGAACGGTGCTCAGCTTTTGCCGCCGGGCTTTGTCGATTACATGCGCTCGCCTGTGCCAGCGTCCGATGAGGGACATGGCCCGGTCTACGGTCGCGGACAGCTTTGGTTGGGGCCGGGCCAGGGATTCCGACTCCCTACCGACACGTTCATGTTGCAAGGGCACCTGCGCCAGGTGATTGCGATCATCCCCTCGCGTAAACTGGTGATCCTGCGTATGGGTCTCACGCGGGAAGATATCGGGTACAGCGTCGCGAAACTACTGTACGCGATTGTGGCGGCGCGCCGATCGAATGAATGAGCGATTACTTCCGCTTGTGGCCCAACTCGGACCCAGGGAGAGTTACGCCAACGCGACTGCTATCAAGATACGGAGCGGACCTCTACGAGGCAGCTCGGGTTTGTGAGTACACGCTCTAGCCGAGACCAGCGTCGACCTGAAAACACTGCCGCGTGATGCGCTGGCTCTCATCGGAGGCGAGGAACAGCGCCATGCTGGCGATGTCGTCGGGTGTCACCGCGTCGGGAATGGCCTGGCGCGTGCGCAGCTCGGCGATCACCTGGTCGTCTGGGTACCACAGCCGGCGCTGACGCTCCGTGATCACCATCCCCGGCGCTATCGCGTTGACGCGGATGCGGTCGGGCCCGAGCGACCGGGCCAGGGAGTTGGTGAAGCCGACGATCGCGGCCTTTGCCGCGGCGTAGACAGGCAGCCCCGGCGCGCCGCGCATCCAGGCAATCGACGACATGTTGATGATCGAACCGCTGCCGCGCGCCTGCATCTGCGGCACCACCGCTTGCGCAGCAAAGAAGACGTGCTTGAGGTTGACGCCGATCATCCAGTCGAATTCGGCCGGCGTCACCTCGGCCAGCACCTGACGCTGATCATTGGCGGCGTTGTTGACGAGGACCGCGGCATCGCCAAGCGATCCCCGGACCTGCGCCATGGCGCCGCGCAAGGCGTCGATGTCGAGGAGATCGCACGGCACGAACAAGGGTACGGTCCCGGCCGCGGCCTTCACTTCCGCGACCAGCGCCCGGCCGGCTGCTTCATCGAGATCCAGGAACGCGACGCGCGCCCCTTGCGCCGCGAACGCCCGCACGAAGGCGGCACCGATGCCGCTGGCGCCACCGGTGATCAACACCACGCGGTCCCTAAGGCCGGCATAGCTCGTTCTTGTCATGCGATCAGTCGCTCCGTCTCGGGGTCGAACAGGCAGATGCGACGCGTGTCGAGCGCGAACGGGGCGGCGGCGCCCGGTGTGGGGCGGATGTCCGGCGTGATGCGCGCCAGCGCAGGCTCGCCGCCAAGCCGCAGCAGCACGATCGTTTCGGCTCCCGTCGGCTCGACCATCTCCACCGGCGCGTTGACGACGACGGGCGGATCGGCGGAGAACACGCGGCTGCCCTCGGCGAGGCATTCCGGCCTGATCCCGACCACCACGTCACGGCCGACGAAAGGGGCCGCCGCGTCGTATTGACCAAGGCGGAGGCGGACCTCGTCCGGCCGTCCCGCGCCGATCACGACCACCGGCCCGCCGGCATCGGCCTCCAGCCGTGCCGGCATCGTGTTCATCGGCGGCGAGCCCATGAAGCGGGCCACGAACAGATTGGCGGGATAGCGATACACGGTATCCGGGTCGGCAAACTGCTGCACCACGCCGCGATGCATCACGGCAATGCGCGTCGCCATCGTCATCGCCTCGATCTGATCGTGTGTGACATAGACGATGGTGGCGCCGATGCGCTGGTGCAGCCGCTTGATCTCCATCCGCATCTCGACGCGCAGCTTGGCGTCGAGATTGGAGAGCGGCTCGTCGAACAGGAAGAGCAGGGGATCGCGCACCAGCGCCCGGCCCATCGCCACACGCTGGCGCTGGCCGCCGGAGAGCTGCGAGGGCTTGCGGCCGAGCAGCGGCTCGATCTGGAGCAGCCTGGCCACATTCGCCAGCGCCTTTTCCTGCTCGGCCTTCGGGACGTGACGGCATTCCATGCCGAAGGTGATGTTCTGGCGCACCGTCATCGACGGATAGAGCGCGTAGGACTGGAACACCATCGCGATGTCGCGGTCCTTCGGCGGAATGTCGTTGACGATACGTCCGCCGATTTCCACGGTGCCTGCGCTCGGGAGGTCGAGCCCAGCGATGATGTTGAGCAGCGTGGACTTGCCGCAGCCGGATGGGCCAACGAGCACGGTGAATTCACCGCTCTCGATGTCGAGATCGATGCCCTTCAGCACCTCCAGATTGGCGTAGCGCTTGGACAGGGAGCGAATGCTTAGGGCTGCCATGACAATCCGATCATTTCACGGCCCCGGCGGTGAGGCCGCGCACGAAATACTTGCCGCCGATCAGATAGATCAGCAGGGTCGGCAGGGCGGCGATCATCACCGCCGCGCTCTGCACGCCATGCTGCGGGATGTCCGCGACTGCTGCGGATAGCGCGATCAGCGCGGCGGTGACGGGCTGCTGCTGACCAGTCGTGAATGTCACGCCGTAGAGAAATTCGTTCCAGATATGCGTGAACTGCCAGATCACGGTGACGACCAGAATAGGCGGCGAGAGCGGCAGGATGATGCGCCAGAAAATACGAAAGAACCCTGCGCCATCGATGCGCGCAGCTCTTATCAGATCCTGCGGGATGGCAGTGTAGTAGTTTCGGCAGAACAAGACGGTAAAGGAGAGCCCCTGGATCGTGTGGATCACGACCAGGCCCGTGAGCGTGTTCATCAGGCCCGTATCGCGCAACACGATGGTCCAGGGAAGCAAGCGCATCTGCTGGGGAAGGAAGAGGCCGAGGGTCACGATGCCGTAGATCCAGTTATCGCCGCGAAAACGCCAGAGCGACACAGCGTAACCGGCGACAGCACCGAGCAGAGTCGAGAAAATCGTCGCGGGAATCGTGACGAGCGCCGAGTTCAGCATGTACGGCCGGATGCCGGCGCAGGTCTCGGCGACGCAGAAACCGCTCCAGGCCGCGGCGTAGTTGCTCCATGCCCATTGCTTCGGCCAGCCGATCATCGACGCCTGCGCGATCTCCTCGTTGGTGCGGAGCGAGTTCAGCCCGACAACAACCAATGGCGCGAGCCATGCTGCAGCGATCAGCGAGACGACGAGATAGATCAGAATCCGGCTTGGCGCGATGGTTCGCTCACGCATGGATCGCCCGCCGCCGCTGGACATAACGCCACGCTGCATAGGGCAGCAAAACCGCAAGAAGAATGAGCAACATGAGCACTGCCGCCGCCGCTCCGCGTCCGAGCAGGCTGCGCTGGAACATCAGGTCATAGACGACGAGGGCCGGCAGCTGGGTGGCGATCCCGGGTCCGCCATTGGTGAGCGCGCGGACGAGGTCGAAGGTCGAAATCGCGAACTGCAGCTGGATGACGATGACGGTGATGGTGATCGGCCAAAGGGTCGGCAGGATGACACGCCGGTACATTCGGATCGGTCCGGCGCCGTCGATCTGCGCGGCCTTGATCAGGTCGGCGTCGACGGAGCGAAGGCCGGCGAGGAACAGCGCCATGGCGAAACCGGACGATTGCCAGATCGCAGCGATGACAATGGTCCAAATGGCCATGTCGCGGTCGATCAGCCAGTCGAACCGGAAGGAGGTCCAGCCGAGGTCGCGGACCAGCTTCTGGATCCCGAGGCCGGGATTGAGCAGCCAACTCCAGACCGTGCCGGTGACCACGAATGACACCGCCAGAGGATAGAGGAAGATGGACCGCAGCAGGTTCTCGCCGCGAATGCGCTGATCGAGCAGGATCGCAAGGATGAGACCGGTCGCCAGGCTCAGCAACACGAAGGCGCTGCCAAACAGCAGCAGATTGTCCAAGGCAATCTGCCAGTTCCGCGATGCGGCGACCGCAGAATAGTTGCGCAAGCCGACCCAGCCCGAGACCGGGACCAGAGTGGACGGCGTGAACGATATCCAGATCGTCCACAGCGTAAACGCAATGAGATGCGCGGCGGACAACAGCAGCGGCACCCAGATCGTCAGATATTCAGGCAGCCGGCGTACCCAGCCAGAGGCTGCCGGCCGGCCCGGTGTTGTCGAGACGGCGATCGTCAACGTGAGCTCTCGACGGCTTCGGCGAGGCGTATGGCCGCTTGCTCCGGCTTGATCGTCTTGTTCTTCACGTACTCCGTGATCACGTCGATCATCGCTGCGGTCATGCCGTTTTCCTGCGCCATGTTGTGCGCAAGGCTGAGGACGGCCTGATTGCTGGCAATCGCGTCTTTCAGGGCTGCTGCGGTCCGCCGTTGCCCGTCCGACCAGCCTTCGCCGGAGAGATCGACATCGGTGCGCACGGGGATCGATCCCGTGATCTGCGAATACATAGTCTGGATCGCCGGATCCATGACGAGCTGGGCCATCAGCGTCTGGCCGGCCTGCAGGTCGGGCTCCTTGCGCTGCCAGAATATGAAGGCATCGGCATTCAACAGGAAGACCGGCTTGCTATTGTCGCTCGGGCCCGGGGCGATGATGAAGTCCTCGAACTTGAAGCCGGCGTTGCGCAAGACGCCCTGCGCCCACCCGCCCATGATCATCATCCCCATGTCGCCGTCGACAAAGCGCTTCAAGTTGGTCGAAAAGTGCTGGGCGCCGACGTTGGGGTCCATCCAGTCGGCAATCTTGCGCACCTGTACGAAGGCAGCCTTTATCTCGGGGCCCTCCAGGGCCTTCTTGTCGAGATTCATGATGGCTGCGCGGTAAGCGGTGGGGCTGATGCCCGCCAAAGCGGCCTCGAATTTCTGGCCGTCGTCCGGGCGGGTGCCACCGTTGGCGATGGGATAGGGGACGCCGCCTGCTTTCATCTTCTCGGCGAGGTCGTTGAACTCAGCCCATGTGACGGGGACCTTGTCGGCCTTGGCCTTGTCCATCGCGCGTTTGGAGAGAAACAGCATGTTGGTGCTGTAGATCTGCAACGGCAGTGCAATCCACTTGCCCCCCGGCTTGTGCAATTTTGCAAGATCCGGAGCGACAACCTTTTCGTAGCCGGCGGCAGCGACGACGGCATCGAGATCGACGGTTGGGGCAATCTTGGACCAGGCCGCGATCTCGGGACCTTTGAGCTGCGAGCAGGCCGGCGGATCGCCGGCCATGATCTGGGCACGCAGCTTGTTCATCATCTCGGTGGTGAAGCCGGGGACGGGCGAGTGCTGCCAAACCCCGCCTTTCTCCTCGAATTTCTTGCCGAGTGCCGTGATGGCCGCCCCATCGCTACCTGCGGACCATTGCGAGATCGCAGTCAGACGCGGCTTGATCGCGCCTTGCGCGCGGGCGAATGCCGGCAGCGCGAGCGCGGCCGCAGATCCGGCGAGCAGTTGGCGCCTTGTTGTCGTGATCGGCATGGCAATTTCCTCCCGGTGTGAACTCTTTCGCGCGAGAGCCGCGCGGCATCAGGTACGTCAGGCGGCCTCGGCCGATGCGGCCGGCATGCCGCCGCGGCAAGCGAGGCAGAAAGATGCGAATGCCAGCGCCGCCCGCGGATCGTTGCCGTTCGACGGCGGCACGAAAGCGAGCGACACTTGCGCGTGTTTGCGGCCGCCCAACAGGCTGGCGTCGATCCCCTCGACGAGCGCGTTGCGATCGTCCTCGGTGAGGAGCGACGGCCAGCCGCTGATCGCGACGCCCTTGCATGGCTTCACGTTCAGCGTATTGCCGATCGCAAGGCCAAGCCGGAACAGCCGCCGGCGCAATTCCTGCCGCACGCGCGACGAGAGCGGCATCGCGGTCACCCACTCGCTGCCGAGCTCAAGCAACTCGGCTTCCGCGACGCCAAGAAGCTCGGCCAAAGCGGGAAGCGACGTATAAGCCTCGACGCAGCCATGATGACCGCAGCGGCAAATTGGTCCGTCGGCTCCGAACACCATGTGGCCGAGCTCGACCGGCTGGAGGGCATCGTCCTCGACCGCGTCATCCATCCAGGTGCCCGCGACGCCCTGACCGACGAAGACGAAGAGATGCGCGCCGCTGAATGGATAATGCTCCGTGCGGCAACGGTGAAAGATGGCGTGCGCGACGACCGAATTGGTGAACTCGACCCGCACGCCGGGAAGCGTCTCGCCGAACATCTCGCTGATCCGCCCGACATCGCAGGGAATGATCGGATTGCCTGACGCGCCCAGCCGGCCGAGACCCGGGATCGAGACGCCGATCTGTGCGAGGGGGATACGTCGACGCCGCGTCCACTCGCGCAGCAATGTCATCGCTTCGCGAAACGCCCGGCCGACCGTCGCGACGGTCGGCGTCTTCGGCAGCGGCACATGCCCGGTGTAGTGCAGTTCGCCCGACAGGCCCCCGACCCCGACGCTGAGCCGCTGAGTGGTCAGCTCGAACGCCGCGAGCGCCACCGCTTTATCGAGTGACACGAGGCCCGTCGGGCCGCCGACATAAGGGGCAGGGCGCCGCACTTCCTCGATCAGGCCTTCGGCCTTCAGATCCAACAGGATGCGCGACAGGCTCGCTTCCGACAGGCGCACGGCCTTGGCCAGCGGCGGGCGAAACGACGCGCCTGACTGAAGCAGATGAATCAAAATGGCAGCACGCGTCTGCCGCCGACTTCTCGGCTGCTCCGGCATTTCCATCCCTGTCGTCATTCTTACTTAGAGTAAGAATTTGCGCGCGAAGCGTCTCAACGTCAAGCGTCGGCCGAGGCATTGCGCTGACTTGTTGTTGTGCGCGGCAGCAAGATTGTCTCAGCGCAAACAAAAGCGGCGCCATCTTGTGATGGCGCCGCTTCGAAAGCCGTGATGGGCTCGAGCTTACTTCCGGTTGTTGATCGCGACGTAGTCGCGGCGGGTGACGCCGGTGTAGAGCTGGCGCGGACGGCCGATCTTCTGCTGCGGATCCTCGATCATTTCGCTCCACTGGCTGATCCAGCCGACGGTGCGGGCGACCGCGAACAGCACGGTGAACATCGAGACCGGGAAGCCCATCGCCTTCAGCGTGATGCCCGAATAGAAGTCGACGTTCGGGTAGAGCTTGCGGTCGATGAAGTACTGGTCGCTGAGCGCGATCTTCTCGAGCTCGAGCGCCACCTTCAGCATCGGATCGTCGCCATGGCCGGTCTCCTTGAGCACGGCGTGACACATCTTCTGCATGATCTTGGCGCGCGGATCGTAGTTCTTGTAGACGCGGTGACCGAAGCCCATGAGGCGGACTTCAGAGTTCTTGTCCTTCACCTTGGCGATGAACTCGGGGATCTTGTCGACCGAGCCGATCTCGGCGAGCATCGCGAGCGCTGCTTCGTTGGCGCCGCCATGGGCCGGGCCCCACAGGCAGGCGATGCCGGCCGCGATGCAGGCGAACGGGTTGGCGCCGGAGGAGCCGGCGATACGCACGGTTGAGGTCGAGGCGTTCTGCTCGTGGTCGGCGTGCAGGATGAAGATCTTGTCCAGCGCGTCAGCCAGCACCGGGTTGATCTTGTAGTCCTCGCACGGCACGGCAAAGCACATGTGCAGGAAGTTCTCGGCGAACTTCAGCGAGTTTTTCGGATACACGAAGGGCTGGCCGACCGTGTATTTGTAGGCCATCGCAGCCAACGTCGGGATCTTGGCGATCATGCGCATGGAGGCGATCATGCGCTGCTTCGGATCGTTGATGTCGGTTGAGTCGTGATAGAACGCGGCGAGCGCGCCGACAGCCGCTACCATGATCGCCATCGGATGGGCGTCGCGGCGGAAGCCCTGGAAGAAGCGGGCCATCTGCTCGTGCACCATCGTGTGATGGATCACGCGGTCGTCGAAATCCTTCTTCTGCGCGGCGGTCGGAAGCTCCCCGAACAGCAGCAGATAGCAGGTCTCGAGGAAGTCGCCATTCTCGGCGAGCTGTTCGATCGGATAGCCGCGGTATTCCAGCACGCCCGCGTCACCGTCGATATAGGTGATCTTGGACTGGCAGCTCGCGGTCGAGGTGAAGCCCGGGTCGTAGGTGAACAGGCCGGACTGGCCGTAGAGCTTGCCGATATCGATGACGTCGGGCCCGACGCTGCCGCTGTGGATCGGAAGATCGAAATTCTTGTTTCCGACCGTCAGTGTGGCGGTCTTATTGCTTGGTTTTGCGTCCATCAGAGGTCCCCGATGTATGGTGAAACGGGCCGGACCCGGAGGCCCCGATGAGATATCGCGGGGCAGGCCGGATGTTCCAGAAGGTACGGCTGAGATGGGTATATTATTGCTGTGTGCGCTGCAAGATGGCGCCACGCATGGTCGACTTACGTCGTAGCCTGGTCCTTGGGCCCGGTCCTTAGCGCGGTCCTAGGCCTATTCCGTGGCCTGATCTTTAAGCCGGCCCAGGCTTTCCTGGCGTCCCAAGACGTCCAAAACCTCGAATATGCCGGGCGACGTCGTCCGTCCCGTCAGCGCGGCCCGCAGCGGCTGGGCGACCGCGCCGAGCTTGAGACTATTTTCCTCGGCAAAGGCGCGCAGCGCGGCTTCCGCATTGGCCGCGCTCCACGTCTCGACTTTCTCCAGCGCGGAATGAAGCTGGCCGATCAGCTTGCGGTTCTCAGGCGTCAGCAGCGCCGCCGCCTTCGGGTCAAGCTCCAGCGGCCGGTCCGCGAAAATGAAATAGGCGCTGTCGATCAGCTCGATCAGCGTCTTGGCGCGCTCCTTCAGGGCCGGCATGGCCTTCAGGAGCTGCGCGCGCGTGGTGTCGTTTAACTTGGCCTTAAGCTCGTCGCGGCTGGGCACGACGTGGTCGAGCACGTCCTCGAACATCTTCACGAGTGATTGATCGTCGGCATTGCGGATGTAGTGGCCGTTGAGGTTTTCCAGCTTGGCAAAATCGAAGCGCGCTGCTGCGCGGCCGACGCTGGCAAGATCGAACGCCGCGATCATCTCCTCCGTCGAGAAGATTTCCTGGTCGCCATGGCTCCAGCCGAGCCGGACGAGATAGTTGCGGAGCGCGGACGGGAGGTACCCCATGGCGCGGTAGGCATCGACGCCAAGCGCGCCGTGCCTCTTGGAGAGCTTTGAGCCGTCCGGGCCATGGATCAGGGGGATGTGGGACATGCTCGGCAGCGTCCAGCCCATCGCGTCGTAGATCTGCTTTTGGCGGGCCGCGTTGATCAAATGGTCGTCGCCGCGGATGACGTGGGTGACGCCCATGTCGTGGTCGTCGACCACGACAGCGAGCATGTAGGTCGGGTTGCCATCGCCGCGCAGCAGGACGAGGTCATCCAGATTCTCGTTCTGCCAGACCACGCGGCCCTGGACCTGGTCCTCGATCACGGTCTCGCCGGTCTGGGGCGCACGGAGCCGGATGGTGGGCTTTACGTCGGTCGGGGCCGTCGCCGGATCGCGGTCGCGCCACAGGCCGTCATAGAGGCGCGTGCGCCCCTCTGCGCGCGCCTTCTCGCGCATCGCGGTGAGCTCCTCGGCGGTGGCGTAGCAGCGATAGGCCTTGCCGTCGGCGAGCAGCTGCTCGGCGACCTCGCGGTGGCGGGCGGCGCGGCTGAACTGGTAGATGACGTCGCCATCCCAGCCGAGCTCCAGCCATTTCAGGCCGTCGAGGATGGCGCCGATCGCGGCCTCGGTGGAGCGCTCCCGGTCGGTGTCCTCGATCCGGAGCAGCATCTTGCCGCCGTGCTTCTTCGCATAGAGCCAGTTGAATAGCGCCGTGCGCGCGCCCCCGATATGGAGGAAGCCGGTCGGCGAAGGAGCGAAACGGGTGACGACGGGAGAGGTCATTCTTGGCAGGGCCTATGCATTGGAGGCGGTGGTATATAACAGGACCGGAGCATAACTAAAGCCCGGCAGCGGACCGCCAGGGGTTGCTTGAGACCTTGCCTAAGCCCTTGGCTCAGCCAAGGGAATTTGGCAGAAGGGCCGCTGATTTCCCTACAGGATTTTCGTAATGACAGAACCGGTGGCGAACGAGGTTGGGCGCGATTTCATTCGTGACATCATCCAGGCCGACCTCGAGCAGGCCAAATACAAGGAGATCGTGACCCGGTTCCCGCCGGAGCCGAACGGTTATCTCCATATCGGCCACGCCAAGTCGATCGCGCTCAATTTCGGCATCGCCCAAGAGTTTCCGGGCCGTTGCCATCTGCGCTTCGACGACACCAATCCGGTCAAGGAAGAGCAGGAATATATCGATTCCATCCAGGCCGACGTGCGCTGGCTCGGCTTCGACTGGGGCAAGAACCTGTTCTTCGCTTCGGACTATTTCGACCGCCTCTACGAATGGGCGGAGCAGCTGATCCGCGACGGGCTCGCCTATGTCGATGACCAGACCCAGGAGCAGATTCGTCTCGCGCGCGGCACGCTGACCGAGCCCGGCAAGAACTCGCCGTTCCGCGATCGCACCGTGGATGAAAACCTCGACCTGTTCCGTCGCATGAAGGCGGGCGAATTCCCGAACGGCGCGCGCGTGCTGCGGGCCAAGATCGACATGGGTGCGGGCAACATCAATCTGCGCGACCCCGTGCTGTACCGCATCCTGCATGCGCACCATCCGCGCACCGGGACCAAGTGGAGCATCTATCCAAGCTACGACTATGCCCACGGCCAGTCGGATGCCATCGAAGGCATCACGCACTCGATCTGCACGCTGGAGTTCGAGGACCATCGGCCGCTCTACGACTGGTTCATCGAGAAGCTGCCGGTGCCCTCGAAGCCGCACCAGTACGAATTCGCGCGGCTGAACCTGACCTACACGCTGCTGTCCAAGCGTGTGCTGACCCAGCTCGTCCGCGAGGGCCATGTCGCGGGCTGGGACGACCCGCGCATGCCCACCATGGCGGGCATGCGCCGCCGCGGCGTGCCGCCGGCCGCGCTTCGCGAATTCGTCAAGCGCATCGGCGTTGCGAAAGCCAATAGCGTGGTCGACGTCGGCATGCTGGAATTCTGCATCCGCGAGGAATTGAACCGCACGTCGCAGCGGCGCATGGCGGTGCTTAAGCCGCTCAAGGTCGTGATCGAGAATTATCCCGAGGGGCAGACCGAGGAGCTCGAGGCGATCAACCATCCGGATGATCCCTCCGCCGGCACCCGCAAGATCACGTTCGGTCGTGAGCTCTATATCGAGCAGGACGACTTCATGGAGAACCCGCCGAAAAAGTTCTTCCGTCTGTCGCCGGGCAACGAGGTGCGGCTGCGCTACGCCTATTTCGTCAAGTGCACCGGCGTGATCAAGAACGATGCCGGCGAGGTGGTGGAGCTGCGCTGCACCTACGATCCCGCGACCAAGGGCGGCAACGCGCCCGATGGCCGCAAGGTCAAGGCCACCATGCACTGGCTGCCGGCGGCGACATCCGTGCCCGCGGAAATCCGCATCTACAATCAGCTGTTTGCCAAACCGAGCCCGGACGCCTCGAACTTCGCCGCCGACCTCAATCCGCAGTCACTGGAAATTCTCGCTAATGCCCGCGTCGAGGCATCGGTCGCGGAAAGCAATTCGACCGAGCCGATGCAGTTCGAGCGCCAGGGCTATTTCGTGCGCGACAAGGACTCGACGTCCGACAGACCGGTATTTTCCAGGACTATCGGTCTGCGCGACACGTTCGCGAAGGAAGTTGCCAAAGGCTGAAAAGAGCTGCGAGACCACAATGAGCAACGAAGCCGACGCTATCGTTTCCGGCATCATCGCGAAATGGCGCGCCGGCTTCGCCACGCTCGATGCGGCCGCGCTCTCATCGCTCTATGCGAGGAATGCCTTCTTCTTCGGCTCCAACCCAAAGCTCTACCGGGGCAGGGCCGGCGTCGCAGACTATTTCAACGGCCTGCCGCGCTGGCGCAAGCCGAGCGCGGTGTTTTCCGAGGTGACGGCGGCGCAGGCAGGTCCTGATCTGATCAATATGGCCGCGACCATCTCGTTCGATCTCGCCGGCGAACGCCCCGATTTCTCGGTCAAGATGAGCTGGGTCATCATGCGCGAGGACGGCGAGTGGAAGATCGTCAATCACCATGCTTCGTCGCAGGCGCCGCTGATCTGACGAGCGGGCACACGGCTTCGTCATTCTCGTGAGAGAACGAACGTGCTCCCCGCGCGTTGGGGTGGGTCCAACAAGGAACCCACCATGCAGAACATCGCAGAGCATATGGAAGTGATCGGCGCCGACGGCGTCCACATCGGCACCGTCGACAAGGTCGAAGGCAATCGCATCAAGCTGACCAAGAAGGACAGCGGCGAGGGCAGCCACAAGGGCCATCATCACTTCATCGACAAGGGCCTCGTCGCCGATATCGAGGGCAACAAGGTCAGGCTGTCGGCCAAGGCGGATGTGGCCGTGACGATGGAAGAGGAAAAGTAGCGGCCGCGCCCCTTCGTTCCTGATCCGTACCGCTATCCGCCCACCTGCACGTTCCGGTAGCTTCTGGCTTCGTTGCGTATCATCGAGTGCAGGGAATGGCCGAGCCGGGCCGGCCGGTACGATCGCAGGGGATCGCGGGGACGTGGCCCGCGGGCCGCGCCGCGTCCGCGGGCGGCCTCGCGCCTGCAGGCCTCGACCTC
This sequence comes from Bradyrhizobium sp. WU425, assembly GCF_021052305.1. Classification (NCBI taxonomy): domain Bacteria; kingdom Pseudomonadati; phylum Pseudomonadota; class Alphaproteobacteria; order Hyphomicrobiales; family Nitrobacteraceae; genus Bradyrhizobium; species Bradyrhizobium sp. WU425. The sequence continues at coordinate 4,081,368 of NZ_CP088089.1, forward strand.
TGGACATCGCTGGCCGAGACCCTCCGCGCCTGGCTGCGCGCCGAGGCGGGCGCCGGGCGGCTGTTGCCGTGGGTGCCCGTCGCGTTTGGCTGCGGCATCGCGCTTTATTTCTCTGCCGATCATGAGCCGGTGCTGTGGGTCGTTGCCACGACCGCCATCGCGCTCCTGCTTGGCGCGGCTCTGTTGCGGCGGAGCCGGCTGTTCGCCCCGGCCATCATGATCGCGGCGGTCGCGGCCGGCTTTGCCGTCGCAACCTGGAAGACGGCGCGCATCGCCCACCCGGTGCTGGCAAGGGCGCTCTATTCGGTGTCGTTGTCGGGCTTCGTCGAGGCTCGCGACATCCGCGAGCGTACCGATCGTTTCGTGCTGCGCGTCACGGCGATGGAGGCGCAGCGCAGCGACGTCAGGCTCGAGCGCGTGCGCCTGTCGGTCCGCAAGGGCACCGCGCCGGAGGTCGGTAGCTTCGTTCAGCTGAAGGCACGGCTGATGCCGCCACTCGCGCCGGTGCGGCCCGGCAGCTACGACTTTTCGCGTGACATGTTCTTCCAGGGCATCGGCGCCTCCGGCTTCGCGATGGGCGCCATCACGGTGGCGTCGCCGCCTGAGACCGGCGGCTTACGGCTGCGTTACGCGGCCTTCATGCAAGGCCTGCGCGATGCGATCGATGCCCGCATCCGGGCGACGCTCGACGGCGACAATCGGGCGATCGCGACCGCGCTGCTCACCGGGCGGCGCGATGCGATCACCACGCCCGTCAACGATGCGATGTTCATCTCCGGCCTCGGCCACGTGCTCTCGATCTCCGGTTATCACATGGCCGTCGTTGCCGGCGTCGTGTTCTTCGCGGTGCGCGCGCTGCTCGCTCTGATCCCCGGATTGGCGGCCGGCTTCGCCATCAAGAAATGGTCGGCCGCCGCCGCGCTGGTCGCCGCTGCGTTCTACCTGCTGCTGTCGGGCGCGGAGGTCGCCACGCAAAGGTCGTTCTTCATGACGGCGGTGGTGCTGATCGCGGTGATGGTCGATCGCCGCGCCATCACCTTCCGCACGCTTGCTGTGGCTGCGCTGATCGTGCTGGCGGTCGCGCCGGAAGCGCTGGTGCATCCGAGTTTTCAGATGTCGTTTGCGGCAACGCTCGGCTTGGTCGCACTGGTGCAGATCGGCATGCCCAATTTGTTTGCCTCGCCGGACAATTCGGCGACTGCGCGCATTGCGATGTGGGGTGGGCGCGAGATTGCGATGCTGTTCATGGCTTCGCTGATTGCGGGACTTGCGACCACGCCCTATGCCGCCTTTCATTTCCACCGTGTCACGCCGTTCGGCGTGCTCGCCAATCTCGGCGCGATGCCGGTGGTCTCTGCGCTGGTGATGCCGGCGGGGCTGTTGGGGCTGCTTGCTGCGCCGTTCGGGCTGGACAGCGTGTTCTGGTGGGTGATGGGGATTGGCATCGAGTGGATGGTCGCGGTCTCGCGCTGGGTCGCGTCCTTGCCGGGCGCGGTGGGCCGCATCCCGGCGTTCGGGATCGCGCCGCTGATCGCGGCGAGCCTGGGAATCATTGTGCTCGGCTTGTTGCGCACGCCGCTGCGCTGGTCCGGCGCCCTGGTGCTGCTGGCAGCGATCCTCTGGGGACTGTCGGCGCGGCAGCCCGACATCCTGATTGCCGGGGATGGCGCCAGCGTCGCGGTGCGGGGCAGGGACGGATATCTGCACCTGATCAGGACGAACAAGGACAGCTTTCTGCTCAAGGAATGGCTCGCTGCCGACGCCGATCCGCGCGATGCGGGCAGAGCCTCGCTTGCCGATGGCGTGTCCTGCGACGAATCCGGCTGCGTGACGCCACTGGCCGACGGGAGGCTGGTCGCGCTGGCACTGCGCGTCGACGCTCTCGCAGACGATTGCAGTCGGGCCGCCCTGGTGGTGACGACACGTCCCGCGCCGCCCGATTGCGCGGCGATGGTGGTCGATCGGCAGCGGCTCGCCAGCCAGAGCGCGCTGGCGCTGACGCAGCGTGGTGACGGTTTTGTGGTTCAGGCAGTGAGGGCGAGAGGCACGAGCCGCCCCTGGTTGCCGGCCGGCGCCGGCGAGGGTGATTTCGACGGCAGCCTCGCGCCAAAGTCGACCGCGCCTCGCATCAAGGACGCAACGCCGGCGGACACCGATCTGCAAGCCGACGATTGATCTGATGGTGCGGAGCAACGCAGTGGTTCGGTGCGTCCGTTCGGATTCGCGGGGTGCAAACCACACCATCTCGCCGGCCACGGCCGGCGATGGCGATTCAATCCTGACCTCCGACTTCGTAGCCGGAGGGCGGCTCTGTCAGCCGATCGGCAGGTGCGTGACGGTCGGCTGCCTGTCGGCGGTGATCTGCGCCTTGTGCTCGCGCTCGGTGACCGACTGAGTCACCGGCAGTTGCAGCACCGTCGCGCGCTGGCCTTCGACGAGCTGCGTCACCAGCACGTATTTGCCGTCGGGGAATTCGATCGCATCATGATGGCGGTCGGGAACGTGCGGATCGATCTTGCCGAACTTGCCCACGCGGGAATTGATGGTGCGCGTCCAGATCCAGCGATTGTCGTAGCGGACGTCGTCGGCGAAGGCGAGCTCCGTCCCCGGCAGCAGGCAGACGGCAACAGACGGATCGGCTGCAGAGGCGAAGCCGCGCGTCGAGGTGCCGCGGAAGCTTGTCGTGACGATCGTCTCGCCGACTTCGGCGGGGCGCGACGCGACGGCATGTAGGCTGTAGTCACACATCGGGTGCTCCTCATGCTGGGATAGCAACCCGCGTCTCTTATCGAGGCGCAGGCCTCTATCAGAGTGGAAGCACGAACGCTCTGCTTGGTTGTGGGCAAATCTGCGGCTGGCTTCCGCAAGCCGCGATCACATTATCTTTCCCGAATTCAATAGGAACAAAGCTCGCCGCGATGCATTCGGGAGGCGCGTACGCGAACATTGCCAACTTGGCTGCAACGGCCGAACTTGACCGCTGGTCGCTGTTTCCTCGAACAACCGAGCCGCGAAGCGGTGCTGCTTGAAGCGGTGCTGCTTCGTCGGCGTGGCGAGGAGCCAGCGTTGGAGGAGGGGCCGGATAGTCTGTGCAGAACCAGAAAGGCTATCCAGCCGGAGCGGACGATGATCCGCTCCAATCTCTGACCGGCGATGCCGATCGGAAGCGCGCGAGGCGCCAAGCACCTCCGGCATGAAGTGCTTCCGATATGAAGTACTGCCGATAGAAAGACTCCCGGTATCAGTACTTCCGGTAAAGCCCGATCAGCTTGCCCTGAATCTTCACCCGGTTGGGCGGCAGGATGCGGACCTCATAGGCCGCGTTGGCGGGCTCGAGCGCGATCGAGGCGCCGCGACGGCGGAAGCGCTTCAGCGTCGCTTCCTCGTCGTCGATCAGCGCCACCACGATGTCGCCGGTATCGGCGCTCTCGTTGCGCTGGATCAGGGCCATGTCGCCGTCGAGAATGCCGGCTTCGACCATCGAGTCGCCGCGCACTTCCAGCGCGTAATGCTCGCCCGAGCCGAGCATGTCAGGCGGTACGCTGATAGTATGGCTGCGGGTCTGCAACGCCTCGATCGGCGTGCCGGCCGCGATGCGGCCCATCACCGGCACCGCGACGGGACGTTCGCCCTCGTCAGCGGGCAGGCTCGCGCTCGCACGCACCTTGCCGAGATTGCCCTCGATGACGCTCGGCGTGAAGCCGCGGCGGCTGCCAGCGGCTGCCTGGAGCTCCGGCAGCTTGATGACTTCAATCGCACGGGCGCGGTTGGGCAGGCGTCGGATGAAGCCACGCTCCTCGAGCGCCGTGATCAGGCGATGGATGCCCGACTTCGAGCGCAGATCGAGCGCATCCTTCATCTCGTCGAAGGAGGGCGGCACGCCGCTTTCCTTCAGACGTTCACTGATGAACCGCAGAAGCTCGTATTGTTTGCGCGTTAACATCTCGACCAAAGTCCCCCGGTTGATGTCGTCCGATTCCGAGACGCTGAATTCGGCCATAAGCCGCTGCATGCTCGAAACAAATCATGAACAGACACTATATGTTCGATACATGTTCCGCAACTGCTTAATTTACCGTGAACAGAGCAAAGTGCGCGGAACGCGCGTTGCGGGGGCGCTCAGACGGGGAGCCGCAACACTTCGCAAGCCGTGCCGGCTTCGGCCTTCGGCGCGAATGGTGCGCGGACGAGAAGTACCTGTGCTGCAGCGAGATTCGCAAGCAGCGAAGAGTCCTGATGATTGACGGGAACAACGACGCGTGTGCCATCGTCACGCTCCTCAAGATGCGCGCGCAGATAGTCCTCGCGCTGGTCGTTGGCGCCGACGTCGCGGCCGAGCACGGCGCGTTCACGGCGATGGTGAATCACTGAACGGCCCGACAGGGCGCGAATCAGCGGCACCATGAACAGGAAAGCGCACACGTAGGACGATACGGGATTGCCCGGCAGGCCGATCACACCCATTGCGCCGAGTCGCCCGTGCATCATTGGCTTGCCTGGCCGCATCGCGATCTTCCAGAACGCCATCGCGATGCCTTCGTCCCGCAGTGCCTGCTGGACCAGATCGTGGTCGCCGACCGATGCGCCGCCGGTCGTGATCAGGACGTCGGCGCCGCTCTCGCGGGCGCGGCGGATGCCGGCGGTGGTCGCCTCCAGCGTGTCGGCGGCAATACCGAGGTCGATGGTCTCGGCGCCCTCGCTGCGGGCGAGCGCGTGCAGGGCGTAGCCGTTGGAATAGACGATCTGGCCGTGGCCGGGCGTGGTGCCCGGCATCACCAGCTCGTCGCCGGTGGCGAGAATCGCGACTTTCGGACGCCTGACAACGGCAAGGTGCGGATGATTCATCCCGGCGGCGAGCGCGAGGTCTCGCTCGGTCAAACGGCTTCCCTTGCGCAGGAGCACGTCGCCCTCGCGGAAATCGACGCCGGCGGGGCGGATGTGCCGGCCGGCGATTGCGGCTTCCTTGATCGTGATCCGCTTGCCGGCGGCGACCGTGTCCTCCTGGATCACGACGGCGTCCGCGCCAAAGGGAACGACGCCGCCGGTGAAGATCCGCACGGCCTCGCCGGCTCCGACCGTCCCCTCGAACGGTCGGCCCGCTGCGACTTCGCCGATGACGGTGAGCTCCGAATCGATCGTCGCGGCATCGGCCGCGCGCACCGCGTAGCCGTCCATCGCCGACATCGCCTGCGGCGGCTGCGTGCGCCGCGCCACGACGTCACGCGCGAGCACGCGATGGTAGGCCTCGTCGAGGGAAATCATTTCTTCCGGCAGCGGCTCTGCACCCGCCAGCACCGCGGCAAGCGCGTCAGAAACCGGCATCAAGGCCACGGCGAAAACTCCTGCTCGGCACGTTCGGGCGAATGTTCCGCACGTCTTCTAGCCGAGCGCAGGCGCAGAGGCAAAAGCGGCTGAGCAGGCACAGTCATCCCGCCCCTTCACATTGTTCCGGAAGGCAGGATCAAGCGCGTCGCGGCATGATCCGAAGGAGGTCACAGATCGGCAGGAGAGTGGTCATGGAAGCGACGAAAATCATGGCAAGGCGAGAACGCGCCATGGCCTGAATCGATCAGCTCCCTGCCTGCCCGGGAGTTACGTCGGGCGCCTTGGATCCCTGATCCTTGTCGGGCAGCGGGTCGGCTTGGGATTTCAGGTCGGCGGCCTTGCTCACAAGCTTGGCGGAAAGGTCCGAATCTGAAGTTGTCCTCGCGAATTCAAGAAGAAGAGAGGCCTGCTTGGTGAGGTAGGTTTTGCCCAGCACGATGATGCATCCGTCCGTAGAAGTCCCAACGGACTCTAAGAGTCCGGAAGGCGGTATTCCGTTCCCGGAACTCTGTATAAAAATGTACAAAGTGATCCGGTTCCTCAATTTTTCAAAATTGGTCCGTCGGGCCGTGCCGTCGTGGGTTTCGCGACAACGGACCGTCGTCAAATGCCCAATGCCTTCAATGCGTTCCCGACGTCACGCGGCGAGGTCACATGCACCGCCGTCAAGCCGCGCGCGCGCGCTCCCTCGATGTTTTCGGCAAGATCGTCGAAGAACACGATGCGCCCGGCGGGCACGCCGATCGCCGCAACGACGTGGTCGAAGGCCTCCGCATCCGGTTTGCGCAGGCCGATGCTGGACGACAAATACAGCTCGCGGAAATGGCCGAGGAGGTCGGCATATTCCCTCGAGAAATGGTCCACGTGCGGCCGGTTGGTGTTGGAGAAAGCATAGAGCGGCATCTGTTTCGCTGCGCGCGGCAGCAGCTCGGCGATGTCAGGCATTTCGCCGGCGAAAATCGCGTTCCAGCCTTCCAGGAACTGCGCATCCGAAATGCCGATTCCGAGCGAGGCTCGCAATGAGGCGAAATAGTCCTCATCGCTGATCTTCCCCATCTCGTGCAACCGATAGGCTTCGCTGTCCCGCACATAGCGCGCGACGATGGCTTCGGGCTTGCAGCCGGCATGTCCCGCCCAGCAGGCGATCGCCTTGGAGAAATCGATATCGAGCACGACGCGGCCGAGATCGAACAGGAGCGCATCCGCGCTGCCGGGAGAGAGCGATGTCACCTGCGTCCTTTCACTCAGTATCGATACGGCTCGTGGTCGAACAGCGGAAACGCGCTGAACACACTCGGCGCGTTGGTTGCGGTCGCCTGGTGCAGGCAGGATTTGTTGACCTCGGCGAACGAGGTCGCACCCAAGAGGCCGAGGCAGCGCAGCACTTCGTCCTCGAGCAGTTCCAGCATGCGCGCCACGCCGGCTTCGCCGGCCGCCGCCAGCGCCCAGCATTGCAGCCGGCCGATGCCGACGAGGTCGGCGCCCGCCGCGATCGCCTTGACGATGTCGGTGCCGCGACAGACACCGCCATCGACCATGATCTTGGCGCGGCCGTTCACGGCGTCGACGATCTCGGGCAGCACGTGCATGGCGCCGCGACCGTGATCGAGCTGACGGCCGCCATGGTTGGAGACGTAGATCCATTCGACGCCGTGATCGATCGCGATCAGCGCGTCCTCCGGCGTCGCGATGCCCTTGAGGATCAGCGGGATCTTGAACTTGTCCTTGATCATCTTCACCGTCCGCCACTCCAGACCCTTCTGGTAATCGCCCCCGGTGGCGCGCAAGCGGCTCTCGCGAACGTAGCGCTTGGCGATGTCACGTTCGCGGCGGCTGTAGTGGGCGGTGTCGACGGTCAGGCAGAAGGCGGCGTAGGCGTTCTTCTCGGCCCGGCTGACGACGTCGGCGACGAAGGCGTCATCGCCGCGCACATAGAGCTGGTAGAGCCGCAGCGCGTCGGACGCAGCTTCGGCGGTCTTTTCTAGGCCGGGCTCGGACACCGAACTGAGCATGTGCGCCGCACCGAAAGTGCCGCAGGCGCGTGCCACGCTCGCCGCACCATCCGGATCGAAGATCTCGAGCGCGCCGACCGGGGCGAGGACCACGGGCAGGCGCATCTTGCGGCCGAACTGTTCGACCGAACCTGTAACCTTGCGAACATCGCGCAGCACGCGCGGGCGGAAAGCGATCTCGTCCAGCGCCATGCGGTTGCGACGCATCGTGGTCTCGGTCTCGGCCGCGCCGACGATATAGTCCCATGCATTCTGGTTGAGGTTGGCGCGGGCTTTCCGGATGAATTCATGCAGATTCTGGAACGGCTCGGTGCTGGCGCCGAGCTCGACGTTCCTTTCCGGTTGGATGCGGGGTGCTTCGTTCATTGTTATCCTCCCGAGAATTTGAAGCCTTCCCTGATCGCCTAACCCGTCCGGGGCGCCAAAACCATCCTAAAATGGCATGGCTGCGAGGCGCGGGCCGGCCGGCCGACCCCCGCTGCGCACGAACCGGTCCTGCAACGTTGCCGAAAGTTTGGGTCCGGACCAACCGATTTTTACGGTGTACCCGCCGGCGTGGCATCCCGGCCTTGAAGAAACCAGAATGGTATTGTGAGAAGCAGGCTGGATCGCCATTTGCATGGCGGCTCCCAGCCCACCGAACCGCGAAGCAAAAAGGCCAGCCTATCCATGCGGAAAACCCTGCTGTTTCCACTGGGCGCGCTCACCGGAGCGTGTCTGACCCTTTTGGTAGCCAGTCCGCACGGCGGCGTTTGGGCGGCACGGGCGGCAGCGAGCGCGGATGACGCCTATTCCAAGCTCAATCTGTTCGGCGAAGTGTTCGAGCGGGTGAAGGCGAGCTATGTCGAGAAGCCTGACAATGCCAAGCTGATCGAAGGCGCGATCACCGGCATGGTGACCTCGCTCGATCCGCACTCGCGCTACATGAACGACAAGGCCTGGACCGAGATGCAGGAGACCACCTCCGGCGAGTTCGGCGGGCTCGGCATCGAGGTCACGATGGAGGAGGGGCTGGTCAAGGTCGTCTCGCCGATCGACGACACGCCGGCATCCAAGGCCGGCATCATGTCGGGCGACCTCATCAGCAAGATCGACGGCGATGCCGTGCAGGGCATGACGCTCGAGCAGGCCGTCAACAAGATGAAGGGGCCGGTCGAGACCCAGACCAAGCTCACGATCGTGCGCAAGGGCGCCGACGCCCCGCTCGACGTCGCGATCAAGCGCGAGATCATCCATGTGCGTCCCGTGCGCTTCCACGTCGAGAACGGGGATATCGGCTATATCCGCGTCACCTCGTTCAACGAGCAGACCACCGATGGCCTGAAGAAGGCGATCGCATCGATCACCAAGGAGGTTCCGCCGGAGAAGCTGGTAGGCTACGTGATGGACCTGCGCAACAATCCGGGCGGATTGCTCGACCAGGCCGTGTCGGTGTCGAGCGCGTTCCTGCAGCGTGGCGAGGTCGTCTCGACTCGCGGCCGCAATCCGGAAGAGACCCAGCGCTTTACCGCCCATGGTGGCGACCTCACCAAGGGCAAGCCGCTGGTGGTTCTTGTCAACGGCGGCTCCGCCTCAGCCTCGGAAATCGTGGCCGGCGCGCTGCATGACCACAAGCGCGCGACGCTGATCGGCACGCGCTCGTTCGGCAAGGGCTCGGTGCAGACCATCATTCCGCTCGGCACCGGCAACGGCGCGCTGGCGCTGACCACGGCGCGCTACTACACGCCCTCGGGCCGCTCGATCCAGGCCCAGGGCATCGCGCCCGACATCGAGATCCTCCAAGACGTGCCGCCCGAGCTGAAGGGCCGGATGGACACCATGGCGGAGTCCCAGATGCGCGGTCATCTCCAGGCAGCCGACGGCACCGAGCAGACCGGGTCGCAGTCCTATGTCCCACCGGAAGCGAAAGACGACAAGGCCCTGCATACGGCCTACGACTTCCTGCACGGCCAAACCGCGAATGCGGTCGCCGCCAAGCCGGCGTCGAAGGCTGCAGTGCCGAACTAGGCGCTCGCGACGGTAAGGTGTTGATCGCCCGGGAGCGGATAGTCGTTCCCGGGCGAACTTGTTTCGGGACGCTGTGTCAGCTCGGGTTCATGGCCGCGAAGGTGGCCTCGTAGCAGCCATCGCGCTCGGCCCAGCGGCGGGCGCGGTCGCGCTCGACCAGACCTCGCCGCCGGGATGAACCCGCAACTCCAGCAATTGCATGACCTCCGCGACACCTGCGTCGTGTGTATCGAGGAGAGCTTCTGGGAATGCCGCTGCGCCGACCACGAGGTCCGAACTAGCTTGCCTCGCGGCGGCGGCCTTCGTTGCCGCCGCGCCGGGCGAGACGGCTGCGATGAGCTGCGAACAGCTCCAGCACCTTGTCGGCGGGCTTTGCGGCGCTGAACAGATAGCCCTGCATCTCGGAGCAGCCGAGCGCGCGCAGCAACCGCTGCTGCTCCTCGGTCTCGACGCCCTCGGCCGTGGTGGTCATGCGGCGGGCGGCCGCGAGATTGACGACCGCCTGCACGATGCTGGCGGAGCCGTCGGGGCCGGCGATGTCGTTGACGAAGCAGCGGTCGATCTTGATCTTGTCGAACGGGAAGCGGTGCAGATAGCTTAGCGAGGAGTAGCCGGTGCCGAAATCGTCCAGCGCGATGCGGACGCCGATGGCGCGGAGTTGATGCAGGATCGCAAGCGCCGTGTCGTCGTCGCGGATCAGCACCGCCTCGGTGATTTCGAGCTCGAGCCGGCTCGCCGACAAATTGGAGGCGGCAAGCGCCGCCATGATCTTCAGCGCCAGCGTGCCGCTCTTGAATTGCACCGGCGAGACGTTGACGGCGAGGCGGATGTCGTCGGGCCAGTTCGCCGCATCCCGGCAGGCGGTCGCCAGCACCCATTCGCCGATCTCGTTGATCAGGCCGGTGTCCTCGGCGATCGGGATGAACTCCGCCGGCGAGACCATGCCGCGCTCGGGATGGCGCCAGCGCACCAGCGCCTCGCAGCCGGTGATGCGGTCGTCCTTCAGGCTGAGGCAGGGCTGGTAATACACCTCGAGGCCGCCTTCGAGCCCGCCTTGAGCGATGGCGTGGCGCAGGTCGATCTCGAGCTGCCGCCGCTCGTGGATCTTGGCGTCCATCTCCGACTCGAAAAAGCGATAGGTGCGGCGCCCCGCAGCTTTGGCGGCGTACATCGCCATGTCCGCGTTCTTCAGGATCTGGTCCAGCGCCGTTCCATGTTGCGGCGCCAGCGCGATGCCGATGCTGGCGTCGGTGGCAAGATGATGCCCCATGCAGTCGAACGGCGCCCGGATGGCCTCAAACACCCGCGCGACGAGCTCGCTGACCTGATCCGGCGATGTCACCGCGCTCTGGACGATGGCAAATTCGTCGCCGCCGAGGCGCGCCACGAAGTCCGCCGGCCCCGCACAGCGGTGGAGGCTCTGCGCGACCGACTTCAGGAGCTCGTCGCCGACGAGATGCCCGAGCGCGTCGTTGACGCCCTTGAACTCGTCGATGTCGATGTAGTGCACCGCGAGTTGTTCGCCGCCGGCGACGAGATCGAGTTCCTGACGCAGATGCTCGTGGAACATGGTGCGGTTGGGCAGGTCGGTCAGTGCGTCGTAATGAGCGAGATGGGTGATGCGCTCCTCGATACGCCGGCGCTCCGTGATGTCCTCATGCGTCGCCACCCAGCCGCCATCCGTGAGCGGTTCGTTCACGATCTGGATCGAGCGACCGTCGGAGGTCTCGACCACCATGGAATTGCGCACGTGGACGTCGCGCAGGACCCGTGCGACATACTGGTCCGCATCGCCGGTGAACGAGCCGGTGGCTTTGCGGTGTGCAATGATGTCGTGAAAGCTGCAGCCGGGTCTCACGATTTCGGCCGACAGCCCGTACATCTCGATGTAGCGCTGATTGCAGATCACGAGCTGCTGCGAGGCGTCGAACAGCAGCAGGCCCTGGGTCATGTTGTTGACGGCGCGGTCGAGACGCTGCTTTTCCAGCGTCAGCCGTTCCCGCGAAAGACGATGCTGCTCCAGGAGCTTGCGAACGATCGCGATCAACACGCCCGCGATGGCGAGCGCGGAAGAGGCCGCGACCGAGATCAGGATGCCGATCTGCTCGCGCCAGTCCGTCAGGGCCGTCGCGCGCGTCGTGGTGGCCATCATCAGGATCGGGAAGTGAGGCAGGGCATGTGAGGAAATCAGCCGGTCCTCGCCGTCGACGGGGCTCATGAAGCGGCCGGTAAAATGGTCGAGCCCGAAAACCCTTTGATGCGCGAACGGACCGTTCTTGAAATTCCGTCCCATCAATTCACTGGAATGGGGATAACGGGCGAGCATCGTGCCGTCCCGGTGCAGCATCGAGATCGTCGTGCTTTCGCCGAGCACGGCGGACTCGAAGAATTTTTCGAAGTTTGCCGGCTCAATGCCGCGTCCGACCACACCCATGAATTCGCCGTTCGGTCCGACGACCTTGCGCACGATCAGGATGGTCCATGCGCCGGAGATGCGACTGTAGAGTGGCTCGATCAGGACGTCGGGAGCGTCGGGATCGTACCGGAAGGTCTGGAAATAGGCGCGATCGGCAACGTTCACGTTCGGGGCCGGCCATGCCGCCGACGAATTGATCAAATTGCCTTCGGCATCGATGATATTGACGCCGCCCATGTAGGGCAGTGCCTCGATCTTCGAACGCAGCATCCGGTGGAGGTCCTGGCCGGCGAGGCGCTTGCGATAGTCCGCCGCACTGGTGATGCCGCTTGCGCGGACGTAGTCGACGAAATCCTTCTGGATGACCGCGAAATCCTGCAATTGCTGGTCGAAATGATGGGCCAGCATCAGCACGGTGTTTTCCAGCTCGCGCCCGGAGCTGCGCAGCGCACGTTCGCGGAAATTCTGCGCCATCAGCGTCGCGCCGACGGCGATCGCAGCGATCAACAGCGTGCCGCCCACCACCAGCCAGCGGATCGGTCCGCTGCGCACGAAGGCCTGGTCAAAAAGGCGACTGCCGAATCCCGTCATCATGATCGATCGTTGTCGTGCACACGCCAGGGTCAATTCTTGGCCCCGGAAACATCCGTTGGTTTACGGGAACGGAGTGGAGGCGAAGTTAGCAAGCTGGGTTAATGGGCCGTGAAGGGACCCTCGCAAAAGCAATCAATATGCGATCGAGTATGGGCTGATTGCGCTCGCGATCGTCGCCGTGGTGGACGGCCTGGGCAGCAAGCTCAATTCAAAATTCGGGTCGATCAGCGCGTCGTTGAAGTAGCAGCCGCAATCAGACGCGGTAATGGCCGGACTTGCCGCCGAGCTTCTCGACCAGATGGATGCCTTCGATGCGCACGCCGCGCTCCACCGCCTTGATCATGTCGTAGATGGTGAGGCAGGCGACCGAGACGGCGGTGAGCGCTTCCATCTCGACGCCGGTCGGGCCCGTGACCTTCACGCTGGCGCGGACGAGGCAGCCCGGCAGCGTTGCGTCTGGCTCGATCTCGACCGTCACCTTCGACAGCGCGAGCGGATGGCAGAGCGGGATCAGCTCCGCGGTGCGCTTGGCGGCCATGATGCCGGCGATGCGGGCGGTGCCGAGCACGTCGCCCTTCTTGGCGTTGCCGGACACGATCAGGTCAAGCGTCGCCCTGGTCATGACGACGCGTCCTTCCGCGACCGCGAGCCGCTCGCTGGCGGGCTTGTCCGACACGTCAACCATCCGCGCCTCGCCGGAGGCGCCGATATGGGTGAGGGCAGGGCCGGTCTTGGTGTTGGACTGGGTCTTGGACTCGGACTTGGCTGGTTTCGTCGCGGTCGGCTTGCGGGCCATGTCAGCGCGTGCCCGTCGCGCGCGCCGTCGTCTCGCGCGCCAGCAATGTGCGCGTCGCAGCGGTAACATCGGCTTGCCGCATCAGGCTCTCGCCGACCAGGAAGGTCGACATGCCGACGCGCTCGAGCCGGGCGAGATCGGCGGGCGTGAAGATGCCGCTCTCGCCGACCATCAACCGGTCGCCGGGGATCAGCGGCGCCAATGTTTCGCTGGTCGCAAGCGTGGTTTCGAAGGTGCGCAGATTGCGGTTGTTGACGCCGATCATCGGCGAACGCAGCTTCAGCGCGCGGTCAAGCTCGACGCGGTCGTGGATCTCGATCAGCACGTCCATGCCGTGGGCGATGGCGGCATCCTCGAGCTCTTTTGCCGCGGCATCATCGAGCGCCGCCATGATGATCAGGATGCAGTCGGCGCCGTGCGCCCGGGCCTCCGCCACCTGATAGATGTCGAACATGAAATCCTTGCGCAGCACCGGCAGTGACGTTGCCGCGCGGGCCGCCACCATGAAGTCGAGATGGCCCTGGAACGAGGGCGTGTCCGTCAGCACGGACAGGCAGGCAGCGCCGCCGGCCTCATAGGCCCTGGCCAACAGCGGCGGATCGAAATCGGCGCGGATCAGGCCCTTTGACGGCGACGCCTTCTTGACCTCCGCGATCAGCGCGTAGTCGCCATTGGCGTGCTTGGCCTTGATCGCGCGCAGGAAGCCGCGCGGTGCTGCTTGCGCCTTGGCCTTCGCCTCTACCGCCGACAGCGGCTGCGCGCGCTTGGCCGCAGCGATTTCTTCGCGCTTGTAGGCTTCGATCTTGGTCAAGATGTCCGACATGTCAGGCTCAGCCGTTCGAGACCGCGATCAAATGTTTCAGCCGCGCGCGCGCCGCGCCGCTGTCGAGCGATTTTGCGCCGATCACGACACCTTCCTTGAGATCCCTGGCACGCCCCGCTACGACCAATGCGGCAGCGGCGTTGATCAACGCGACGTCACGATAGGGGCTCGGCTTGCCGTCGAGCACGCCCTGCAAGGCGATAGCGTTGGCGTCGGCGTCGCCGCCTTTGAGCGCACCGGCCTCGCAGCACGGCAGGCCCGCGTCCTCCGGCGTCACCTCGAAATTCCGGATCTCGCCATTGTGGAGCGCGGAGACGAAGGTCGGGCCGGTGAGGGTGATTTCGTCGAGGCCGTCGGAACCGTGCACGACCCAGGCGGATTCGGAGCCGAGGTTCTTGAGCACTTGCGCCAGCGGCTGCACCCATTGCCGGGAGAACACGCCGACCATCTGCCGTTTCACACCGGCCGGATTGGACAACGGACCGAGCAGGTTGAAGATCGTGCGTGTCGCAAGCTCCACCCGGGTCGGGCCGACGTTCTTCATGGCGGGATGATGGGCGGGCGCGAACATGAAGCCGATGCCGCATTCGCGTATGCAGCGGCCGACCTGTTCGGGCCTCAGATCGATCTTCACCCCCAGCGAAGCCAGCACGTCGGCAGCGCCCGAACGCGACGATAGCGCGCGGTTGCCGTGCTTGGCCACCGGCAGACCGGCGCCCGAAACGATGAAGGAGGCACAGGTCGAGACATTGACCGAGCCGGAGCCGTCGCCGCCGGTGCCGACAATGTCGACGGCGTCCGCGGGCGCATCGACCGTGAGCATCTTGGAGCGCATGGCCGAGACCGCGCCGGTGATCTCGTCCACGGTCTCGCCGCGCACCCGCAGCGCCATCAGGAGGCCGCCCATTTGCGAGGGCGTAGCCTCGCCGGACATCACGGCGTCGAAGGCGGAAGCCGCTTCGTCACGCGACAGGCTGGCGCCGGTCGCCACTTTTCCAATGATCGATTTCAGGTCGTCCATCGCGTGCTTTCAACTCACTGGTTCGCGCCGGTCACCTGCGCGAAGGCGGCCTGATTAATCGTGGTCCCGATGTCGGTTTCAAGCTTGTTGACGTAGGACGCGACCTGCTCCTCGGTCTGCGCGCGGTCGAGACTGTCCTTCAGCTTCTTGACCGCATCGGAAGCGGCATCGACGGTGGGATCGATGATCTCGGTAACGCGGAACACGATCACCTCGGTGCCGCCGGTCACTGCCGTCTGCCCGACGCCGTCCTTGGCGACGCGGAAGGCGGCCGACACGACGGCCGCGGGCACGCTGGCGGGCGAGTCGTCCCGCTTGAAGCCGGTGGCGGTCTCGACCTTGGCGCCGATCGCGGCTGCTTCGTCGGCGAGCTTGCCGCCAGATTCGAGCTTCTGCACCATCTCGGTCGCCTTGGCCTTCAGCTTGGTCGCGATCTGGTCCTGGCGCCAGCGCACCTCGACCTGGTCGCGAACCTCGTCGAGATTGCGGTCGCGCGAGGGCGTGATGGCAAGCACGTCGTACCAGACATAGCCGCCCTTGAACGAGATCGAGTCGTTGTCGACGCCGACATCGGTGTTAAAGGCCTGCGACACCACGTCGAGGCCCTGCGGAATGCCGGAGACCGGCTGGCCGCTCGGCGCGCGGCCGGAACGGTCGACGGCGTCGATGGTCACGGCGGTGAGGCCGAGCTTCTGCGCCGCGTCGATCACGCTGGCACCGCCGCCGCGCTCGTCTTCCATCTTGTCGCGGAGATCGGCGACCTTGACGCGCGCACGCTCGGTGGCGATCTCGCGCTTGATGTCGGCGGCAACGCTCGCGTAGTTCGCCTCAGTGCCCGGCTCGATCTTTTCGACCTTGACGATCGACGTGCCGAGACGGCCCTGGATCGGCTGGCTGATTTCACCGGCGGGAAGCGCGAAGACAGCGTCTCCAACTGCGGGATCGAGCGAGGATTTGGTCACGAGCCCGAGATCGACGTCAGACGCGCTCAGTCCGCGCTCCTTGCCGAGGTCCTCGAACGACGTCCCGCTGGTGAGCCGCTCGCGTGCGGCCTGCGCCTCGGCGGCGTTGGGGAATACGATCTGCTGGATCTGGCGCTTCTCCGGCGTGCCGAGCCGGTCCTTGCGCTGGTCGAATGCTTTCTTGGCGTCCTCGTCCGACACCTCGCTCCACTTGCCGATCTCCTCCGGCGAGATCACGACGAACGCGATCTTGCGATATTCGGGCGCGCGGAACTGGACCTTGTGATCCTCGAAATAGGCGGCGAGCGCCTCCGGCGATGGCGCGTCGATGGTGCCTGCCTGAGCTGCGTCGAGCCTGACGAATTCAATGGCGCGCTGCTCGTTCTGGAAGCGCGTCAGCACGTCTAGCATCGCCTTCGGCGGCTCGAGGCCGGCACCGATCGTGCCGGTGATCTGCCGACGCAACGAGACCTTGCGCTGCTCGGAGACGTAGCGCTGCTCGGTATAGCCGAAATTGCGGATCACGGACTGGAAGCGGTTCGAATCGAAGTTGCCGCCGACGCCCTTGAAGTTCGGGTCGTTCATGATGAGCTGGCGGATCTGGTCGTCGGACTGGCCGAGCCCGAGCCGGCGCGCCTCTTCGTCGAGGGCGGCTTCCGCGATCGTCTGCTGCAGCACCTGACGGTCGAGGCCGAAGGCGCGCGCCTGTTCCGGCGACAGCGGCCGGCCGAATTGGCGACTGATCTGCTGGAGGCGATCGGTATAGATCTGGCGGAACTCGTTCAACGAAATCTCGGTGCCGCCGACCTTGGCCACGGTGGACTGCCCAAAGCCCTTGAAGATGTCGGCAATGCCCCAAACGCCGAAACTGATGATCAGCACGCCCATCACAATGGCCATAATGGTCTTGCCGAGCCAGTTTGATGAGGCCTTGCGCATTCCTCGAAGCATTTGGTCCAACTTGTTTGGCAGGAGGGGAACGGGAGCGCGTCTTAATGCAGATTCCGCAAAAGCGCGTCACCAAATTGATCAACCATCATAAAGTGGTGGCTTTCCCCCCGCAACCTCGGGTCCGACAGGCTTTCGATCCCTGCGGTTAAAAGCCCCTGGTCTCTGGAACTGCCACGGGACCTCTGCTAGCGCATACGCAACCCAAATTTTGCTGGAATTTGACATGATCGATGCCATCCGCCCCCTGATCGCCGGCAACTGGAAAATGAACGGCCTGAAGGCCTCGACTGCCGAATTCGGCGCCATGCTCAATGGTGCGACAGAAGTGGCCGGCAAAGCCGATTTGCTGGTTTGTCCGCCGGCGACCCTGATCGCAGCTTTCGCCGAGAAGGCCCGCGGCAAGAAGGTCGCGGTGGGAGCCCAGGATTGCCACCCCAAGGCCTCTGGCGCCCATACCGGCGACATCGCCGCCGAAATGCTGGTGGATTCGGGTGCGACCGCTATCATCGTCGGCCATTCCGAGCGCCGCGCCGACCATGGCGAGGGCGATGCCCTGATCCGGCAGAAGGCAGAGGCCGCCTGGCGCGCCGGGGTGACGGCGATCGTCTGTATCGGAGAGACGCAGGGCCAGCGCGATGCGGGCCAGACCCTGGATATCCTGCGCGGCCAGCTCACCGGCTCGCTGCCGGATGGCTCGACCTCCGCCAATCTGGTCGTGGCCTATGAGCCGGTCTGGGCAATCGGCACCGGCCTGACCCCGACGTCTCGGGATGTCGAGCAGATTCATGGCTTTATCCGGAAATTCCTGACCTCCAGGTTCAAGGCCGACGGCGCCGGGATGCGCATTCTCTATGGCGGCTCGGTCAAGCCTTCGAACGCGGCCGAGCTGATGGCCGTGAAGAACGTCAATGGCGCGCTGGTCGGCGGGGCCAGTCTGAAGGCGGCCGATTTCCTTGCGATTGCGCAGGGCTGCCCTAATTAGGCAGGGCCGTCCCTGGCTGGTTCAAACCACTGGTCCGGGGCTGATCGGGGGTGGCAATGCCCCGTCCGATCGTGTAACACCGCGCAACTTCAGGAAAACCCCGCGAAGCACGATTGGCCGCCGTCTCGGCGCTGTCGGCTTGTGACGGAAGGACACTATGCAGACCGTTGTCATCGTCATTCACCTCATGATCGTCACCGTTATGATCGGCGCCGTCCTGCTCCAGAAGTCGGAAGGCGGGGGCCTCGGCATGGGAGGCGGCGCAGGCTTCATGTCGAGCCGCGGCACGGCGAACCTTCTGACGCGGACCACCGCGATTCTGGCCGTCGGCTTCTTCCTCACCAGCCTGTTCCTGTCCTGGTATGCCGGCTACGACCGCAAGCCGTCGTCGATCATCGGTGCGCCGGCGTCGCAGACACAGCCGGCCGGTGGCGGACCGATCGCGCCGCCGACCTCGGGTGGCATCCTGGATTCGCTGAAGAAGGCCGACGAGCAGCAGCAGGCTCCGGCACCGAGCGGCCCGCAGGTACCGCGTTCGCAATAAAACAGGGGGGCCATGCAGGGCGGCTTCTACCGTCCTGGATCAACAATCCCTATCAAGGCTCTGTCACCACTCTCAGTTCTGGCTCACCCACAGCCCCGCAAAATGTTTGGGGCGGAATACGAATCGCTTTGGCGAATCGAATTCGAGGGATTAGAGGTTAAGCCCCATGGCGCGGTACATATTCATCACCGGCGGCGTGGTTTCTTCGCTCGGCAAGGGTCTGGCTTCAGCGGCACTCGGTGCCCTGTTGCAAGCTCGGGGCTACAAGGTCCGCCTCCGCAAGCTTGACCCCTATCTCAATCTCGATCCCGGAACGATGTCGCCGTATCAGCACGGCGAAGTGTTCGTGACCGATGACGGCGCGGAGACCGACCTCGATCTCGGTCACTATGAGCGCTTCACCGGGCGGCCGGCGACCAAGGCCGACAACATCACGACCGGGCGGATTTATCAGGACATCATCTCCAAGGAGCGGCGCGGCGATTATCTCGGCGCGACCATCCAGGTGGTTCCGCATGTCACCAACGCCATCAAGGATTTCGTCCTCGACGGCAACGACGATTACGACTTCGTGCTGGTCGAGATCGGTGGCACCGTCGGCGACATCGAGGGCCTGCCGTTCTTCGAGGCGATCCGCCAGCTCAAGAACGAGTTGCCGCGCGATCACGCCATCTACATTCATTTGACGCTGCTGCCTTACATCCCGAGCGCCGGTGAGCTGAAGACAAAGCCGACGCAGCACTCCGTCAAGGAGCTGCGCTCGATCGGCATCCAGCCGGACATCCTGCTCTGCCGTACCGATCGCGAGATCCCGAAGGAGGAACGGCGCAAGCTCGGGCTGTTCTGTAACGTGCGCGAGAGCGCCGTCATCGAGGCGCGCGACGCCGACAGCATCTACGCTGTCCCTCAGGCTTACCATGCGGCAGGCCTCGACGACGAAGTGCTTGCCGCCTTCGGCATCGGCTCGCGGATTCCGCCGGAGCTGCGGAGCTGGCAGCAGATCAACGAGCGCATCCGCAATCCCGAGGGCAACGTCACCATCGCCATCGTCGGTAAGTATACCGGCATGAAGGATGCGTATAAGTCGCTGATCGAGGCGCTCTCCCATGGCGGCATCGCCAACAAGGTGAAGGTCAATCTCGACTGGATCGAAAGCGAGATCTTCGAGAAGGAAGATCCCGCGCCGTTCCTCGAGCACGTCAACGGCATTCTGGTGCCCGGCGGCTTCGGCCAGCGCGGCGCCGAAGGCAAGATCCGCGCGGCGCAGTTCGCGCGCGAGCGCGACGTGCCGTATTTCGGCATCTGCTTCGGCATGCAGATGGCGGTGATCGAGGCAGCTCGGAATCTCGTCGGGATCGAGGAGGCCAACTCCACCGAGTTCGGCCCGACCAAGGAGCCCTTGGTCGGCCTGATGACGGAATGGCTGCGCGGCAACGAGCTTGAGAAGCGCACCAACGCCGGCGATCTCGGCGGCACGATGCGCTTGGGCGCCTATCCCGCGGCGCTCAATCGCGGCAGCCGCGTTTCGGAAGTCTATGGCGGCGCGACCGAGATTTCCGAGCGCCACCGCCATCGCTACGAGGTCAACACCGCCTATAAGGATCGCCTCGAACAGCACGGGCTGAAATTCTCGGGCCTGTCGCCCGACGGCGTGCTGCCGGAGATCGTCGAGTACGAGGATCACCCCTGGTTCATCGGCGTCCAGTTCCATCCGGAACTGAAGTCGCGACCGTTCGAGCCGCATCCGCTGTTCGCGTCGTTCATTCGCGCGGCAATGGTTCAGAGCCGCCTGGTGTAATCGCTCAGCGCGTGGCGGTGCAGTCACCTGCAAGATGCATCGGCTCCGGCGCGGCCGGCATTGACGTATCAGGCGCAAGCGATCCCGTGACGAGCTTCATCTGCGGCCGTCGCGTCAGCTTGTAGACGGCGGCCGGCGGCACGTTCAGCAGGGCACGATCCACCAGCTTTGCGCGCAAGCCCAGCCGGTCGAGCACGGGCCGCGGGATCGGACAACTCATGCCGTAGGTGAACTGGTAGAAGGCGCCGCCGGGGCGGACATGACTGAACGCGCCACCGACGATCGAGACCACCTTGCGCGTCGACATGTTGAGCAGCGGCAGGCCGCTCACGACCGCGCCGACGGGCGCGCCGTCATAGAGGCGCTCCGTTGCGAGCCGCCCTGCATCCATCCACAAGACGCGCGCGTTCGGAAAACGCATCTGGAGCACCTTCATGAAGTCGGAGCCGTATTCGATCAGCGTGAGGTCCTGCTGGCGCACGCCGCGTTTGAGCAGCTTGTAGGTGAACGCGCCGGTGCCGGGGCCGAGCTCGAGAACAGGGCCGGTCGATGCGGTGATCTCGCGGGTGATGAGATCGGCCAGCGCCGCGCCTGACGGCGCGATCGCGCCGACGCGGCGCGGGGCTGACATCCATGACAGGAAGAACGAGAGGAAATCGTTGGGCATGCGCACTCCGGCATCTTGCTTGCGCCTCGCAGGTCAGAGGTGAGGCGGCCGAACAATCGCTTGAGTGCATTGCGACAGCATTGCGTGCCGCCTGTCGATTGCGTCAATTCTCCCGGACGGGCGGCAGTGACATCCTGAAGCACGCGCCGCCGATCGCTGTGTCCGCGACCGAGATGTGGCCGCCATGCAGGAGCACGATCTCGCGCACCATGTTGAGACCGAGGCCGGCACCGCGATCCAGCGGTGTCAGCCGGTAGAACGGTTCGAATATCTGTTCGCGCTGATCGGCCGGAATGCCGGCGCCTTCGTCCGTGACCTCGATGCTCGCGGGCCTGCTGACACGAATGCCTATGGTGCCGCGGCGCGGGCCGTGCTGGATCGCATTCTGCACAAGGTTGGTCAGCGCGCGCTCCAGCGCCGCCGCATCGCCGATCGTTTCGACCGGCGTGGAGGGGGCGTCGAGCGCCAACTCGTAGCCGGCGGCAATGGCCAGCGGCGCAAGATCTGCGGCCGCGCTTTGCGCGATTGCGACGAGGTCAACGCGCGTGAAGGGATGGCCGCAGCGGTCGAGCCTTTGAATGTCCAGCAGCTGCTCGGCAAGCGTTGCCAGCCGCGCGGAATCCTCCAGCAACCGGGTCTTGTCCGGCCCCGCTGGAAGCGACTCCAGCCGCGTGTTCAGGATCGCGATCGGTGTGCGCAACTCGTGTGCGGCATCGGCGACGAAGCGCTTGTGGCGGGCATAGCCCTGGTCCAGCCGCGCCAGCGCGTCGTTGACCGCGGTCACGAGCGGCACGACTTCCAGCGGAATCCGGTCCAGCGACAGCCGCGCGCCGCGTTGATGGATGTCGATGTGCCGCGCCTGGTCCGCCGTCGCATCGAGCGCCTCGAAGGCGCGCCGCACGATCATCGGCGTGGCGATGAACGTCGCCGTTCCCATGAGGAGCAGGCCAGGCAGGGCGATGCCGAGCAGTGCAAGCGATGTCATGATCAACGCCTTGGCGCCCGTGAGCTTGCCTTGCGTCGCCGTGATGATTTGCACATTGCCGGCGTCGGTATCGACCCGCTTCAGCCGCGCCGGGGGCTTGCGCGGATCGTCCTCGAACAGCTGCCACCCGAGCCGGGCCTGGCTGATCTGGTCGAGGCCGCTGCCGATGGCGGCGAATTCGGCCGGCACGGCGCCTTCGCTTAGCGAATGTCCCTGCCTGTCGCGGACCAGGAACCAGAGATCGGGGGTCTCGCTGCGCAATTGTTTCAGCTCGGTCGTCGGCCGCAGGACCAGGTCGCCTTGCGCGTCGCGTCCGAGCGCGCGCTGGACGATCTCGATCACGCGATCTTCGTCGCGCCCGGCGATCACGAATCCCGACGCGCTCAATGCCCCGACGACGACGGCAACGAGCGCCGTGAGCAGCACCGCCTGGAGCGACAGCAGGCGCCAGCTCAGCCGCGAGCGCAGGCAATAGGGTTCGTGGTGCTTGCTCATAGCAGCTTCTTCAAGAGATAGCCGACGCCGCGGATGCCGTGGATCTCCACGCGCGCATCGGCTTCCGAGAGTTTGCGGCGCAGGCGCGACACGTGCGTATCGAGCGCATTCGACTGGATCTCGTCGTCGAAACTGTAGACGGCTTCTTCCAGCGCGGAGCGCAGCACGGTCCGGCCCATGCGACGGACCAGGGCTTCCAGCACGAGGAGCTCGCGTCGCGGCAGCTCGAGCGGAGCCCCGTCGATGCTTGCCTCGCGATGGCCGAAATCGAAGGCGAGGCGGCCGGCGTGCATGATGTCGGGATGCAGCCCGGCGGGCCGGCGCAGCACGGCGCGCAGCCGCGCCAGCAATTCCTCTACCGCGAACGGCTTTGACAGATAATCATCCGCCCCGCAGTCGAGCCCGGCGACCCGGTCGGCGAGTTCGCCGCGCGCCGTCAACACGATGATCGGCACGCCGTCGGCGCGCGCCCTGAGTTTCGGGATCAGGGTGAGACCGTCGCCATCGGGAAGCTGGCGATCGAGCAGGACGGCGGCGTGGACGTCGGCAGAAATGGCCTCTTCCGCCTCCGCGAGCGTGGGGGCGTGGTCCACCACCATGTCGTAGCGCTTCAGCGCCGACGCCAGCGCGTCGGCCATTTCGACCTCGTCCTCGACGAGCAAAATCCGCATGATCCGCACCTCAACCTCAATCGCGCCATTCTAGCGGCCGTATCATTGCGGCAGCATTGCGGGAACCCGCTCTCGATGAAGCGGCTTGAGCGGGCTCTAGCCATGCACGGAACGCTACCGGGGCGGCTGAGCGGGCCTCAAGACACCGTCGGGGCCGGCCGTTATAACCGCCGGACCTGATCAGGGAGGAATATGAATGATCTACGAAATGCGCATCTATCGCTGCGTGCCCGGCCGCCTGCCGGCACTGCTCAAGCGGTTCGAGACCGTCACGCTGAAGGTGTGGGAAAAGCACGGCATCAAGCAGGCCGGGTTCTTCACGACCGTGATCGGTGAATCCAACCAGGAGCTGACCTATTTCCTGGCCTGGGAGTCGCTCGCCGAGCGCGAGAAGAAGTGGGCCGCCTTCATGACCGATCCGGACTGGATGAAAGGGCGCGCCGAGAGCGAGGCGGACGGCCAGATCGTCGGCAACATCGTCAGCCAGATCCTGGCGCCGACCGCCTTCTCGTCGGTGAAGTAGAGGCGGCCGGCGCGAGGGCGTCGCGGAGAGCCTGGGCGCAACCCTGATATTCTGGGAGCCCAGGCCGAATGGGGTTGATCCGCCCTTCATCGCGGCTATGGTCGCGCCGGAACGAGGGATTTGCCTTGAGCTCTTCGACGTCAGCGGCGCCGGTCGTCACCATTGGCAAGGTCAAATTCGGCAATGATCTGCCGATCTCGATCATTGCCGGGCCGTGTCAGCTCGAAAGCCGCCAGCATGCGCTGGAGGTGGCCTCCGCGCTGAAGGAGATCGCCGCGCGGCTGCAGATCGGCCTCGTCTACAAGACCTCATTCGACAAGGCCAATCGCACCAGCGCGTCGGCCGCGCGTGGCCTCGGACTTGCACAATCGCTGCCGATCTTCGCCGAAATCCGATCGTCGCTCGGCCTGCCGGTCCTGACCGACGTGCATGACGCCGGGCAGTGTGCCGAGGTGGCGCAGGCGGTGGACGTGTTGCAGATTCCCGCCTTCCTGTGTCGCCAGACCGATCTGCTGCTGGCGGCGGCCGCAACCGGCAAGGTCGTCAACGTCAAGAAGGGTCAGTTTCTTGCGCCCTGGGACATGGCCAACGTCGTGTCCAAGATCACGAGCGCGAACAATCCCAACGTGCTCGTCACCGAACGCGGCGCGTCCTTCGGCTACAACACCCTGGTCTCCGACATGCGCGCGCTGCCGATCCTGGCGCGCACCACCGGCGCCCCCGTGATCTTCGACGCGACTCATTCGGTGCAACAGCCGGGCGGGAAGGGGACGTCTTCCGGAGGCGAGCGCGAATTCGTGCCGGTGCTCGCACGCGCAGCCGTCGCCGTCGGTGTTGCCGGTATCTTCATCGAGACCCATCCCGATCCTGACAGCGCGCCGTCCGACGGACCCAACATGGTGCCGCTGCGCGAGTTCGAAGGGCTGATCCGAAGGCTGATGGCGTTCGACGCGCTCGCCAAGGATTCGACCAAAGCCGACCCGCGCTGATGCAGCAAGGCGAGGCGCGGGCGCACGATCACGGCCTGCCGGCCGCGCTTTACGTCATCTCCGGTGCAAGCTTCGCCGCGGCGCTCTCCGCGCGCGCGCTCGATCCGGTGCTGCCGCACGTCGCGGAGGACTTTGGCGTCAGCATCGCGACCGCTGCCGGTTTTGCCGCGGTGTTCGCCTTCACCTTCTCGATCATCCAGCCGATCGTCGGCGCCGCCGCCGATCTGTTCGGCAAGACGCGGCTGATGATCGGCTGCCTCGCGCTGCTCGGCCTTGCCAACATCCTGGGGGCGCTCTCGAGCTCATTCTCGGTTCTGTTCGCGACCCGTATCCTCGCCGGTATCGGCTCCGGCGGCGTGTTTCCGGTGGCGCTCAGCCTGACCAGCGATCTCGTCGGTCCGGAGAAGCGCCAGGTCGCGATCAGCCGCACGCTCGCCGGCGCGATGACGGGCAATCTCCTCGGCGCCTCGGCCTCCGGCCTGATCGGCGATTTCCTCGGCTGGCGCGGCGTGCTGGCGGTGCTCGGCGCGCTGGTGATCGTTGCCTCGATCGCGGTCGCCGCCGGTTTTCGTGGCGCCAAGGTCAAGCATCCGCCGAAGACGAGCCTGTCGGCGCTGAAGGCGGGCTATCGCACCATCTTCACCAACCCGAACGCCTATGTCTGTTATGCGGCGGTGTTCATCGAAGGCTGCTGCGTGCTCGGCCTGTTTCCCTACATCGCTTCGTTCCTGTTCGAGCTCGGTCAGACCTCGCTCTCGATCGCGGGCATCGTCATCGCGGGCTTTGCGGTCGGCGGCTTGTTCTACACGCTGACGGTGTCGCGCCTGCTGCCATGGCTGGGCATGAAGGGAATGATGATCGCGGGCATGACGCTGGTGGCTTCGCAGCTCGTTGCCGTCGGCTTCGGCCTGCGCTGGGAAGTGCAGGCGTTCAATCTCATCGTGATGGGATGGGGCTTCTACATCGCCCATGGCTGCCTTCAGATGTTTGCCAGCGAACTCTCGGTCGAGGCGCGCGCAACCGCGTTGTCGCTGCATTCGTTCTTCTTCTTCATGGGGCAGACGGTGGGGCCGCTCGCCTATGGACTTGGCCTCCAGCATGGCGGCAAGATGCCGACCCTGTTCGCGAGCGCCGCGATCATGGTCGCGCTGGGCTTCGCCTGTGCGCGGCTGTTGAAACAGCGGGCGCCATCGGATGCAGTCGCCTAAAAGATGTCTAGCGCCTGACGCGGCGTATCGTCATTTAGAACCTCCTTTCCTCAGTTTTTGCTTCATCTGGGAAAGCATCTTGGGGCCCCCCGCCGATAGTCTCTCGGCAATCGCACCAAGATCCGGATCAGCATTACGATATTTGCTGCCCCATAAGCCAAGCTCGGCGAGGACAGGCAGCAGATCAATGCCCGCCTCCGTAAGGCGATAAATCGCCTTCAATTTATGCGTGGGGTCGTCATGACGGGTAAGGACGCCGCCTTCTTGCAGCGTTTGAAGCCGCTCCGCAAGCGTCCGCGATGATATCGATTCATCGGACTGCAGAAATTCCCGGAAGTGCTGTTTCCCCGCGAAAACGATGTCACGCACAATCAGCAGCGTCCAGCGATCGCCGAGCAACTCCAGCGACAGACTGATTGGGCAACCTGATCGCTGTCTTCCCGACATCCGTAGTTCCCTTTGTAAATCGATTTACTATTGACATCATTCGATGCTGGCTGCAATGCTTCCAAATGTAAACCAGTCACAAAGTCTCAGTGCTGGAGGAGTGGTGGAAAATGCCGGCAGATATTCATCAGGTTGGAAGCGGCGGCTTTTACATATTTCAGAAGGTGACAGAGCTCCTGGGCAGGAAACTGCGCAAAGACGTGACTTATCGATCTGTCCCGCTCGATGACGCCCGCAGCAGCATGATCGCAAACGGGGTATCAGCCAGCTTCACGGAAGCGTTGATCGAAACCCCAGCGAGCTTCAATCGCCAAGAGCGATGGGCACTCGACACGCCAGCTTCAGAAAACACAACTCGAACGACCTTCAAACAATGGGCTGCTGAATCGTTCGCAGCTTCGATCCTTGCATGATTCGAGAGAATAGACCGATGCGAAAACTTATCCTTCAGATGCAGGTGTCAGCCGATGGCTTTGTCGGCTCCTACGGAACGGTAAATTGGCAGCTATGGGGTTGGGGTGACAACAACTTTTGGGATGATGAACTGAAGCGCGATTTCAATGCTCACTTCGAGCGCATCGACACGATTCTTCTCAGTCGGAAGATGCTGAATGAAGGGTATCTACGGCATTGGGAGAACGCAGCGAACCGCTACCCAACTGAGCCATTCTACGCGTTCGCTAAGCGTATCACAGAAATGAGCAAAATGGTTCCGACGAATAAGCCAACGGAGCCGGCGTGGGAACGAACCACGCTTGTCAGCGGAGATTTGCACGAGGTGGTCGGCGCCTTAAAGAGCCAACGAGGGCGCGACATTGGCGTGTTCGGTGGCGCGGGGTTTGCCGCGGCGCTGATCGAACAAGGTCTCGTTGACGAGTTTCAATTTTACGTCAACCCGGCGGTATTGGGTGACGGCGTCGGGATCTTCGCGGCGTCGGGGTTCAGGAAGCTAAAATTACTCGAGGCCAAGGCTTATTCGAGCGGCATGGTTGTTAGCCGCTATACCTCGTACCCCGAGCGAGCAAATCTTCGCGGTCGAGACCGAACGCGGTGAGTCAGAAACGGTCTCTTCAAGCTCAGCCCCGGCCGCGATAGGGCGCGACGCCCTGCTCGGGCACCCACAATCCCTTCGGCGCGCGGCCCGTCTGCCAGAACACGTCGATTGGAATGCCGCCGCGCGGATACCAGTAGCCCCCGATGCGCAGGAACTTCGGCTTGATCTCGCTCGCGATGCGCTTGCCGATCATCACGGTGCAGTCCTCGTGGAAGGCGCCGTGATTGCGGAAGCTCGCGATGTAGAGCTTGAGCGACTTCGACTCCAGCAACCATTGGCCGGGGGCGTAGTCGATCATCAGATGTGCGAAATCCGGTTGTCCCGTGACCGGGCAGAGCGAGGTGAATTCCGGCACGGTGAAGCGTACCAGATAGTCCGTGCCCTTTTGCGGGTTCGGCACGCGGTCGAGCTGCGCTTCTTCCGGTGTGTGCGGCCATTCGACCGCGCGGCCCAGCTGAAGGGATTTCTTCGCCATTGTCGTCACATCCTGTTCCGCGTGCCGGGATGGACGCAAATGCCGCTGTCGTCAACCGGCGGCGACCGTCTGGATCATGACGATCCGGTCGTTGCCGGATTCGCAGCCCCAGAGCTCGCCCGGCCTCCCGTCGAGCTGGCGCACATTGGCGTTAGCCTTGTCGCTGGCGAACACGTTGAAACGCTCGGTGGCGGGATCGAAGCGGACGATGGCGTTGGCGGAGAAATCGGTCAGCCAGACTTTGTCCTTGTCATCGACATAGACCGCGTAGGTGCGGGGACGCTCGCCGGGCAGCTTCCAGGTCTTCCAGGAGGCTTCCGCGGGATCGTGCACCGAGACGTGGCCACTGTTCCACTCGCTGACCCAGATCCGGCTTTTCGAATCCGACCAGACCCGTCGCGAACCCTGGCTCGGCGTCGGCGGCTCGACCACACTGGCGCTGCCCGTCGCCGGATCGATCCTGGCAATATAGCTGCCGGCAAGCGAGGCATACCAGACGTCGCCCTTGGGCGTGACGGTGATTCCGTAGGGGCCGACGCCCTTGGGCGCCCTGAACACGTCCATCCCGCCCGCGTTCGGCTTGAGGCGGCCGTAATAGCCGGACTGGCCGGTGAACCAATAGGTGCCGTCCTTGTCGAACACGCCGGTGTTGGGATTGGCGTAGGCGAACTTCTCGGGCAGGCGGAACAGGGTGACCTTGAGGTCGGAAGGATCGACGCGGGCGATCGCATTCTGGCCGCCCTCGGTGATCCAGGGCGCGCCGTCGGGGCCGATGGTCACGCCGTGCGGGGCGGCGCCCTGGCCGAGGCTGACCGTCTTATGGCTGCCATCCTTCGGATCGAGCCTGCCGAGCAGGCCCTTGCCCTGGGCCGTAAACCAGACCGTGCCATCGGGAGCGGGAGCGAGGTCGTGCAGACCGATGCCGGAGCTAATGGGGTAGTATTTTGTCCGGAACGGGCCTTCCTGCGCAAAACTCGGGCGGGTCGCGAGGAGGGCGATGCTCGAGGCAAGAAACTGGCGGCGATTCATGGCGTTACCCCGACCGTTTCAGATTGAGGTTTTGCGGCAGACCAGATGCGGTCAACCTTAGTCCGAGCCGCTTCACGCGTCAGTCGAAGCCCACCCTCCAAGCGTTCACATTTGCTTGCGGTCCGTGTAAGACCCGCGGCACCGATCAGCCCTAACGAACGGAAGTGCACATCATGACCGCCATCATCGACATCATCGGCCGCGAAATTCTCGACAGCCGTGGCAATCCCACCGTCGAGGTCGACGTCGTGCTGGAAGATGGCGCGCTTGGCCGTGCTGCCGTGCCGTCCGGCGCCTCCACCGGCGCCCATGAGGCGGTGGAACTACGCGACGGTGACAAGACTCGCTATCTCGGCAAGGGCGTCACCAAGGCGGTCGGCGCCGTCAACGGCGAAATCTTCGAGGCCCTGAGCGGCCTCGATGTCGAGCAGCAGGCCCAGCTCGACCAGATCATGATCGACCTCGACGGTACGCCGAACAAGAGCCGGCTGGGCGCCAACGCCATCCTCGGCGTGTCGCTCGCCTGCGCCAAGGCGGCCGCGAACTCGCTCGACATGCCGCTCTATCGTTACGTTGGCGGCACCTCGGCGCGGCTGCTGCCGGTGCCGATGATGAACATCATCAATGGCGGCATGCACGCCGACAATCCGATCGACTTCCAGGAGTTCATGATCCTACCGGTTGGCGCGTCCTCCTTTGCCGAGGGCTTGCGCTATGGCGCGGAGGTCTTCCACACCCTGAAGTCCGAATTGAAGAAGGCCGGCCACAACACCAATGTCGGCGATGAGGGCGGCTTTGCCCCGAACCTGCCGTCGGCGGACGCCGCGCTCGAATTCGTCATGAACGCGATCGGCAAGGCCGGCTACAAGGCGGGCTCCGACATCGTCATTGGCCTCGACTGCGCCTCGACCGAGTTCTTCAAGGACGGCAAATACGTCTACGAGGGCGAGGGCAAGACCCGCTCGATCTCCGAGCAGGCCAAGTACCTTGCTGATCTCGTCTCGCGCTATCCGATCGTGACCATCGAGGACGGCATGTCGGAAGACGACATGGACGGCTGGAAGGAGCTGACCGACCTCGTCGGCAAGAAGTGCCAGCTCGTCGGTGACGATCTCTTCGTCACCAACGTCAAGCGCCTCGCCGAAGGCATCAAGGCCGGACGGGCCAATTCGATCCTGATCAAGGTCAACCAGATCGGCACGCTGACCGAGACGCTCGCCGCCGTCGAGATGGCGCACAAGGCCGGCTACACCTCGGTGATGTCGCACCGCTCCGGCGAGACCGAGGATTCTACCATCGCCGACCTCGCGGTCGCCACCAATTGCGGTCAGATCAAGACCGGCTCCCTTGCGCGCTCCGATCGCACCGCCAAATACAACCAGCTCCTGCGCATCGAGCAGCAGCTCGGCAAGCAGGCGCTCTACGGCGGCAAGGCGGCACTGAAGGCGCTGGCATAAGCCAGCGGTCGGACAAGAACAGGGGAGGATCGACATGAGCGACGGCAAGAACGGCCTGCAACTGCGTTCGCTGATCAAGAAGAGCGGTGAGCTCGAAATCTCGCTGCTCGACGTGCCGACCCCCGAACCCGCCGCGGACGAGGTTGTCGTCCGCGTCGAGGCCGCGCCGATCAACCCGTCCGACCTCGGGCTCTTGATCGGCGCGGCCGACATGAGCACGGCAAAGGCTTCGGGCACCAAAGAAGCTCCCGTCATCACCGCGAAAGTGCCGGAAGGCGCGATGCGGGCGATGGCAGGCCGGCTCGACGAATCCATGCCGGTCGGTAACGAAGGCGCGGGAGTCGTGATCAGGACCGGCTCCTCGGATGCCGCGAAGGCGCTGATGGGCAAGACCGTCGCCATGATCGGCGGCGCGATGTACACGCAGTATCGCACGTTGAAAGTGCGCGAGTGCCTGCCGCTGCCGGAAGGCACCACGCCGGCCGAAGGAGCCTCCTGCTTCGTCAATCCGCTGACCGCGCTCGGCATGACCGAGACCATGCGGCGCGAGGGTCACAAGGCGCTGGTGCACACTGCGGCCGCATCCAATCTCGGGCAGATGCTGAACAAGATCTGCATCAAGGACGGCATCCCGCTGGTCAACATTGTGCGCAGCAAGGAGCAGGCCGACATCCTGCACAAGATCGGCGCCAAATATGTCGTCGATTCCACCGCACCGAGCTTCCTCGGCGATCTCACCAATGCGCTGGTCGAGACCGGCGCCACCATCGCCTTCGACGCCATCGGTGGCGGGAAGCTCGCCGGCGACATCCTCAACTGCATGGAAGTCGCGATCAACAAGACCGCGAAGGAATACAGCCGCTACGGCTCCAACGTGCACAAGCAGGTCTATGTCTATGGCGCGCTCGATGTCCGCCCGATTGAGCTGCCGCGCGGCTTCGGCATGGCCTGGGGCGTCGGCGGCTGGCTGCTGTTTCCGTTCCTGATGAAGATCGGGCAGGCGGACGGGGCCAGGCTGCGCCAGCGCGTCGTCGACGAACTGAAGACCACGTTTGCCAGCCACTACACCAAGGTGGTGTCGCTTTCCGAGGCGCTCGATCCCGCCAACATCGCGGTGTACGCCAAACGCGCCACTGGCGAAAAATTCCTCATCAACCCGAACAAATAATCGGGACGTGCGACGGCACGTCACCGAAAGAAGGTCTTGCCTTCTGAGCGAAGCCGGGGATTATTCCGCCGCCATTTGCACGCGGGAAAACCGCGGGGCGCTCAGAAGGGGACCTCATGACCGATCTTAATCGCCGCCATTTGCTTGCAGGCGCCGCCACCTTCGGTGCGGCTGCCGTGACCGGCTTTGGGCCGACCGCCGCCAATGCCTCAGTACCGCAAGCCGGCACGCAGGCGCCGGGCTTCTACCGCTACAAGGTCGGCAGCTACGAGTGCACCTCCATCAATGACGGTGCGCGCACTTTCCCGATGCCGGACAAGTTCGTCGTCAACGCGCCGAAGGAGGAAGCGCTGGCCGCTGGCGAGGCGGCCTACATGCCGAAGGGCATGGTCACGGTGCCGTTCAACCCGCAGCTCATCAACACCGGCTCCAAGCTCGTGCTGATCGATACCGGCAACGGTGTCGCCAATCTCGAGCCCAGCAAGGGCGCGGTCGGCCGCACGCTGCAGAACCTCCAGGCCGCCGGCGTCGACCCCAAGAGCATCGACGTCGTGCTGCTCTCGCATCTGCATCCCGACCACACCAACGGCATTCGTCTCGCCGACGGCGCGCTTGCCTTCCCCAATGCGGAGATCATGGTGCCAGGCAAGGACTGGGAGTTCTGGACCAGCGAGGACAACGCCGCCAAGGCCGAGTCCAACGCGATGATGAAGAACTACTTCGCCAACGTGAAGAAGACCTTTGCCGGCCTCGAATCCAAGGTGACGAAGTACGAGTGGGGCAAGGAGGTCGCACCGGGCATCACCTCGATCGCGACGCCCGGTCACACCCCGGGGCACACCTCGTTCGCGGTCGCCTCAGGCGATTCCAAGGTGCTGATCCAGTCCGACGTCACCAACATCCCGGAGTTCTTCCTGCGCAATCCGAACTGGCATGTGGTGTTCGACACCGATGCAGCGCTGGCGCAGGAAACCCGCCACAAATTCTACGACATGGCGGCCGCCGAGAAGGCGACCGTGATCGGCTTCCACTTCACCTTCCCCTCGGTCGGCCATGTCGAGAAGGACGGCGCCAAATATCGTCTGATCCCGTCGGCGTGGAATCCGACCATCTGAGCCGATTTGCAGATTTGTACCAGGGATCGGGCCGCCACTTGGCGGCCTGATTGTTTGGGCAACCGTTCAGAAACCCAGCGTTTCCAAATCCGTCCAGTCCATGCACTTGCATCTATCGGTCGAGATCGCTTAAGTGCCGACCCGGCACTCCCGCTGAAGATTTCGAGGACACTCTATGGCCTACAATATCGTCACGATCGCCGGCAGCCTGCGTAAGGACAGCTTTTCGCTCAAGATCGCCAATGCGCTCGCCAAGCTCGCGCCGGCCTCGCTCAAGCTCGAGGTCATCACGCCGGCCGGCATCTCGTTCTTCAACCAGGACCTCGAGGGAGCGCCGCCGGCGGATTGGCTGTCTTTCCGCGAAAAAATCCAGAAATCGGACGGCGTCATCTTCGTCACGCCGGAATACAATCGCGCGATCCCGGGGGTGCTGAAGAACGCCATCGACGTCGCCTCGCGGCCCTATGGCAAGAGCTCGTTCAACGACAAGCCGGTCGGCATCATCGCGAACTCGCCGGGCCCGCTCGGCGGCGTCAGTGCCGCCAAGACGCTCCAGAACATCCTGCCGGGCATTTCCGGCCCGATCATGCAGCAGCCGGAGGCCTATCTGAACGGGGTGGGCGACGCGTTCGATGCCGACGGCAACCTGACCAAGGAGTCCTTGAAGCCGGTGCTCCAGGCCTATATCGACGCGTTTGCGGTGCACGTCGCGAAGCATCACGGCTGAGGCCGCGAACCCCGGGTCTCCGTCATGGCCGGGCAAAAGCGCGAAGCGCGTCTTCGCGCTAGATGTCCCGGCCATCCACGTCTTTGCCAAATTGACGAAGAACGTGGATGCCCGGCACAAGGCCGAGCATGACGGCTGAGCCAGGCATTGGAACGCCAAGCGGGCGGGCAATTAGCACGCCCTTAACCAACCTGTCCCATCTTCCCAGGATGGTCTCCCGCGCGCGCCTGAAATCGATCCTGACCGGTCTTGCCCTCTATGCGATGGCGGCCGCCATCGTCGGCTATTTCGGCGTCAACGCCTATACCGGCAAATACGGCCTCAACGCCCGCCAGGAGCTCGACCAGGAGATCGTGGCGCTGACCAGCGAACTGGCGCAGCTCAAGCGCGAGCGCGCCAGGAGCGAGCAGCGCGTTTCGCTGCTGCGCTCCGCGAAGATCGACCCCGACATGCTGGACGAGCGGGCGCGCTTCCAGCTCGACTACGTCAATCCGCGCGATCTCGTCCGGACAATCCCGGCGAACTGACACGCGAGCGGCACAAGCGCCATTTGCGGGGTTTGCGGTCTGCCGCTGACTCCATCGAGCCAGCGCGATTGCGATATGCAAGCAGCCCGTTGCTTCCTGCGGCTGACGTGAGCGGGTCTGCGATCGGTATTCCACACACGATGCGGGAGTCGGGGAGCTAAATGTTGCCCGATCCGCGTCAAAGATTTTGCAATATTACGATCGCGTTGCAGTGCGGCATAATGAAAGGCGTGCCATGCCGCCGCGGTGCTTTCCAAGGGCGTTTGACTTGGGTTAGACAGGGCTGAAGTTTTCTCTGACCCGGAATTCCCATGGCCGCACCCAAGAAAGCCGCCGCGAGTACTGCACAGGACAAGACCGACGGCGGTTCGCCCCCGGAATTCACCAGAGAGCAGGAGCTCAAGGCGCTCCGCGACATGCTCCTGATCCGGCGGTTCGAGGAAAAGGCCGGCCAGCTCTACGGCATGGGCGCGATCGGCGGCTTCTGCCACCTTTATATCGGCCAGGAGGCCGTGGTGGTCGGGATGCAGATGGCCCTGAAGCCGGGCGATCAGGTCATCACCGGCTATCGCGATCACGGCCATATGCTCGCCACCGGCATGGAGGCCAAAGGCGTCATGGCCGAGCTCACCGGCCGTCGCGGCGGCTATTCCAAGGGCAAGGGCGGCTCGATGCATATGTTCAGCAAGGAGAAGCACTTTTACGGCGGCCACGGCATCGTCGGCGCACAGGTCTCGCTCGGCACCGGGCTCGCTTTCGCCAATCACTATCGCGACAACGACAATGTCAGCGTCACCTATTTCGGCGACGGCGCGGCCAACCAGGGCCAGGTCTATGAGAGCTTCAACATGGCGGAGCTCTGGAAGCTGCCGGTGATCTACGTCATCGAGAACAACCGCTACGCCATGGGCACTTCGGTCTCGCGCGCCTCGGCGCAGCAGGATTTCTCCAAGCGCGGCGCCTCCTTCAACATTCCCGGCCAGCAGGTCGACGGCATGGACGTCCGCGCCGTGAAGGCCGCCGGCGACGAGGCGGCGGCCTGGTGCCGCGCCGGCAAGGGACCCTTCATCCTGGAGATGCAGACCTACCGTTACCGCGGCCACTCGATGTCCGATCCCGCAAAGTACAGAACGCGCGAGGAGGTCGAAAAAGTCCGCCACGACCAGGATCCGATCGAGCAGGTGCGCAACCGCCTGTTGGCCGCCAAGGTCAGCGAGCAGGATCTGAAGGCGATCGACGCCGAGGTGCGCGACATCGTCAACGCGTCCGCCGATTTCGCCCAGCATGATCCCGAGCCGGATGCCGCCGAGCTCTGGACCGATATTTACCGCTGAACGCGCGCAAGCTTTCTTTTGGAGCCGATATGCCAATTCAAGTGCTGATGCCCGCGTTGTCGCCCACGATGGAGAAGGGCAACCTCTCCAAATGGCTGAAAAAAGAGGGTGAGACGATCAAGTCCGGCGACGTCATCGCCGAGATCGAGACCGACAAGGCGACCATGGAGGTCGAGGCGACCGATGAAGGTACGCTCGGCAAGATCCTGATCCCCGAGGGCACCGCCGACGTTGCCGTGAACACACCGATCGCGACAATTCTGGCCGATGGCGAAAGTGCCGCCGATCTCGCCAAGGCGCCCGCGCCTGCCCAGCAGCAGAAGGCTGCCGAATCCGCAGCCCCTGCCGCCGCGAAGACCGAGGCTCCAGCTCCCAAGGCTGCGCCGGCGCCGCAGGCCGTCGCAGAACCCGACCCGGAAGTGCCCGCAGGCACCGAGATGGTGACGCAGACCATCCGCGAAGCCCTGCGCGATGCTATGGCCGAAGAGATGCGCCGCGACGCCGACGTCTTCGTGATGGGCGAAGAGGTTGCCGAATACCAAGGCGCCTACAAGGTGACGCAAGGGCTGCTTCAGGAATTCGGCGCCAAGCGCGTCATCGACACGCCAATCACGGAGCACGGCTTTGCCGGCATCGGCGTCGGCGCCGCGATGACCGGGTTGAAGCCGATTGTCGAGTTCATGACCTTCAACTTCGCTATGCAGGCGATCGACCAGATCATCAACTCCGCGGCCAAGACGCTCTATATGTCCGGCGGCCAGATGGGCTGCTCCATCGTATTCCGCGGGCCCAACGGCGCCGCTTCCCGCGTGGCCGCCCAGCACAGCCAGGATTATTCGTCCTGGTATTCGAACGTCCCCGGCCTCAAGGTCGTCGCGCCGTTCTCGGCCGCTGATTACAAGGGCCTGCTCAAGGCTGCGATCCGCGATCCCAATCCGGTGATCTTCCTCGAGAACGAAATGCTCTACGGCCACACTGGCGAGGTGCCGAAGCTCGACGATTTCGTGATTCCGATCGGCAAGGCGCGCATCGTGCGCTCCGGCAGCCATGTCACGATCATCTCGTGGTCGAACGGCATGAGCTACGCGCTGAAGGCCGCCGACGAACTCGCCAAGGACGGCATCGAGGCCGAAGTGATCGACCTGCGCACGCTGCGTCCGATGGACACCGACACCATCGTCAACTCCGTCAAGAAGACGGGACGTGCCGTCACGGTGGAAGAGGGCTGGGCCCAGAGCGGTGTCGGCGCCGAGATCGCCGCGCGGATCATGGAGCATGCCTTCGACTATCTGGATGCGCCTGTAACCCGGGTCTCCGGCAAGGACGTGCCGATGCCGTATGCCGCGAACCTGGAAAAGCTCGCGCTGCCTTCGGCTGCCGAAGTGATCGAGGCCGCCAAAGCCGTCTGCTACAGGTAGACCATGGCGGGTCCGAAGGAGCAGCCATTGCCACCCGACGTCCTCGTCCGCGATGATGCGGTCGAGATCCTGCGCGTGTTCGTGCTGGACGGCGGGCTGTCGATGGCGTTCCAGCGGGCCTTCGACGAGCCCGACATGTGGGGCCTGCTGCTCGTCGATCTCGCCCGTCACGCCGCGCGCGCCTATGCGCGCGAGAGCGAATACACCGAGGAGGACGCGCTGAACCGGATCATCGAGATGTTCCAGGCCGAGATCGAGCGTCCCACCGACACCGGCACCACGACGCCGCGCGGGAAGGGGCACTGACCGTGGCGATCGAAGCCTATCATTTCGATTTCATGCTGGAGGCGATCCGCGAGGCGGAAGCCTCGATTGCGCAAGGCGGCCTGCCGATCGGCGCCGTGCTGACCCGCGACAACAAGGTCATCGCCCGCGGCCACAACAACCGGGTGCAGGAGAACAACCCGATCCTGCACGGCGAGATGAGTTGCCTGCGCGAGGCGGGTGCGATTTCGTTCCACGATACCGTCATGTACACCACGCTGTCGCCATGCGCGATGTGTGCCGGTGCGCTCTCACTGTTCAAGGTCAAGCTTGTGGTTATTGGAGAGTCCGTCACCTTCGAGGGCTCCAAGGACATTCTCGACAAGTTTGGCATCTCCTGGATCGACCTTGCCGACGACCGCTCCATCACCATGATGAAGAATTGGCGTTCCATCCCTGCCAATGAGCGCCTGTGGCAGGGCGACATCGGCAACTAACCTGGTCTGTTCGTCTTCGGTCCGGAGACGGATTTTTGCAAAGTTCTTCTTGAGGTCAGCATGCCCATCAACATCCTGATGCCCGCTCTTTCGCCGACGATGGAGAAGGGCAACCTCGCCAAGTGGCTGAAGAAGGAAGGCGACAAGGTCAAATCCGGCGACATCATCGCCGAGATCGAGACCGACAAGGCGACCATGGAGGTCGAGGCCATCGACGAGGGCACGATCGCCAGGATCCTCGTGCCCGAGGGCACGCAGGACGTCCCGGTCAACGACGTGATCGCGGTGCTGGCCGGCGAGGGCGAGGACGTGAAGGCGGCAGGTGCCGCCAAACCGAGCGCTTCGGCCGCACCTCCGAAAGCTGCTGAAGCTCCCGCTGCTGCGCCGGCTCCTGCGCCTGCTGCGCCCAAGGCCGCGCCGGCGCCCGCCGCAGCACCTGCACCGCAGGCCGCAGCACCGGCTGCGCAGAGCAACGGCCATGCCGGCCGCGTGTTCTCCTCGCCGCTGGCGCGCCGGCTCGCCAAGGAAGCTGGCGTCGATGTTGCGATGGTGACCGGCACCGGCCCGCACGGCCGCGTGGTCGCGCGCGACGTGGAGCAGGCCAAGTCCGGCAAGGGCCTCAAGGCTCCCGCGGCGGCGCCGTCAGGTGCACCCTCGGGCGCGCCGACCATGTCGGACAAGCAGATCCTGGCGCTGTTCGAGCCGGGCTCCTACGAGGTGGTCCCGCATGACGGCATGCGCCGCACGATTGCGCAGCGTCTGACCGCGTCGATCCAGAACGTCCCGCACTTCTATCTCACCATCGACTGCGACATCGGCAAGCTGCTCGCCGCGCGCGAGGAGATCAATGCGGCTGCTCCCAAGGACAAGGAGAAGAAGCCGCTCTACAAGATCTCGGTCAACGACTTCGTCATCAAGGCGATGGCGGTGGCGCTGCAGAAGATCCCGAATTGCAATGTGAGCTGGACCGAATCCGGGATGGTCAAGCACCACCATTCCGACGTCGGTGTCGCCGTGGCGATGCCCGGGGGGCTGATCACGCCGATCATCCGCAAGGCCGAGACCAAGACGCTGTCGACCATTTCCAACGAGATGAAGGATTTTGCGGCACGCGCGCGCTCGCGCAAGCTGAAGCCCGAAGAGT
Organism: Bradyrhizobium sp. WU425; assembly: GCF_021052305.1. NCBI lineage: Bacteria > Pseudomonadati > Pseudomonadota > Alphaproteobacteria > Hyphomicrobiales > Nitrobacteraceae > Bradyrhizobium > Bradyrhizobium sp. WU425. The sequence continues at coordinate 4,119,793 of NZ_CP088089.1, forward strand.
ACCAGGGCGGCACGACGGCCGTCTCGAACCTCGGCATGTTCGGCATCAGCCACTTCACTGCCGTGATCAATCCGCCGCATGCGACCATCCTCGCGGTCGGCACCAGCGAGGAGCGGCCTGTGGTCCGCGGCGGCAAGATCGAGATCGCGAACATGATGAGCGTGACCCTGTCCTGCGATCACCGCGCCATCGACGGCGCGCTCGGCGCGGAACTGATCGGCGCCTTCAAGCAGCTGATCGAAAATCCCGTCATGATGATGGTCTGACGCGCGGTAGAGGGGGCACCGTTGCATGTCCGTACCCGCTGGCCATGGATGTCGCTGCTGCTTGGAGCAGTCGTCGCGCTCAACCCGATTGGGCTCGATCTTCTTTACTCAGCGTTCTTTGCCGGTGAACAACTGGCACGGAACATCGCCCAGCCGGTCGTGCCGATCGCCTTGGCCGTAATGGCTTTGGCGACGATGCTCGAATGGCTGGTGAGGTCTTTTCTGATCAAGCGCCGCGCCCGCGGCGCCTCTTGAGTTGAATGGGAGCCGCCATGGCCGAGACATCCTTCGACATCATCATCATCGGCTCCGGTCCGGGCGGCTATGTCACCGCGATCCGCGCCGCCCAGCTCGGCTTCAAGGTCGCGATCGTCGAAAAATCCTATCTCGGCGGCATCTGCCTGAACTGGGGCTGCATCCCGACCAAGGCGCTGCTGCGCTCGGCCGAGATCTACCACTACATGCAGCACGCCAAGGATTACGGCCTGTCGGCCGATAACGTCTCGTTCGATCCGAAGGCGGTGGTGCAGCGCTCGCGCGGCGTCTCGAAGCGGCTGAACGACGGCGTCGGCTTCCTGATGAAGAAGAACAAGGTCAGCGTGATCTGGGGCGCGGCCTCGATCGACGCGCCCGGCAAAGTCACCGTGAAGAAGTCGGACGTCGAGGGCCCCAAGGGTGCGCTGGGCGAGGGAACGTATCAGGCCAAACACATTATCGTCGCGACCGGCGCGCGGCCGCGGGTGCTGCCGGGCCTCGAACCCGACAAGAAGCTGATCTGGACTTATTTCGAGGCGATGGTGCCGGAGCGGATGCCGAAATCGCTGCTGGTCGTCGGCTCCGGCGCGATCGGCATCGAGTTCGCCTCCTTCTTCCACACCATGGGCTCGGACGTCACCGTGGTCGAAGTGCTGCCGCAGATCCTGCCGGTGGAGGACGCCGAGATCGCCGGCCTGGCCCGCAAGCGTTTCGAGAAGCAGGGCATCAAGATCCTGTCCTCGACCAAGGTGACCAAGCTCGAGAAGAAGGCCGACAGCGTCGTCGCTACCATTGACAACGGCAAGGGCAAGCCTGTGACGACCGAGTTCGAGCGCGTGATCTCGGCGGTCGGCGTCGTCGGCAACATCGAGAACCTTGGACTCGAGAAGCTCGGCGTGAAAACGGATCGCGGCGTCATCGTGATCGACGGCTACGGCAAGACCAACATCCCCGGCATCTATGCCATCGGCGATGTCGCGGGGCCGCCGATGCTGGCTCACAAGGCCGAACATGAAGGCGTGATCTGCGTCGAGGCGATCAAGGGCCTGCATCCGCACGCCATGGACAAGAACCTGATCCCGGGCTGCACCTATTGTCAGCCGCAGGTGGCCTCCGTCGGCCTCACCGAAGCCAAGGCCAAGGAGAACGGCCGCGAGATCCGCGTCGGCCGCTTCCCCTTCGTCGGCAACGGCAAGGCCATCGCGCTCGGCGAGGACCAGGGCTTGGTCAAGGTGATCTTCGACAAGAAGACCGGCCAGCTGCTTGGCGCCCACATGATCGGCGCGGAGGTCACCGAGCTGATCCAGGGCTACGTCGTCGCCATGAACCTTGAGACCACGGAAGAGGAGCTGATGCACACGGTGTTCCCGCATCCGACCCTGTCGGAGATGATGAAGGAAGCCGTGCTGGATGCGTATGGACGGGTGCTGAATATTTGACGGGCGCGCATCGCCGCCCACCACCGTCATTGCGAGCGAAGCGAAGCAATCCAGACTGCCTCCGCGGAAAGACTCTGGATTGCTCCGCTGCGCTCGCAATGACGAGCGGAGGGATCTGTTTGCAAAACAAGAAGGAAATCACCCCATGCAAGACAACGACAACCTCACCATCGAACGCCCTACCTTCGTCACCCATCTCGAATGCGCGATGGAGGGCGATCATTACGCCGCCGACCAGGTCCACAACCTCTCCAAGGCCGGCAAGCCGCTGCTGGTGCGCTACGACCTTGCCGGTGTGAAGACGGCGCTGACGAAAGACGCGCTCGCCCAGCGCCCCGCCGACATGTGGCGCTACCGCGAGCTTTTGCCGGTGCGTAAATGTCAGGATATCGTCTCGCTCGGCGAGGTCACGACGCCGCTGATCCGGCTGCCCAAGCTCGGTGCAAAACTCGGCGGCGGCGAGATCATCGTCAAGGACGAGGGGCGCTTGCCGACCGGCTCGTTCAAGGCGCGCGGCCTCGTGATGGCGGTGTCGATGGGCAAGGCGCTCGGCATCAAGCATATGGCGATGCCGACCAACGGCAATGCCGGCGCGGCGCTCGCGGCTTATGCGACCTCCTGCGGCATCAAGACCACGATCTTCTGCCCGGCCGATACGCCGGAGGTGAACGTCAGCGAGATCGAGCTGCAGGGCGCGACCGTCTACCGCGTCAACGGCTATATCGACGATTGCGGCAAGATCGTCGGCGAGGGCAAGGCGAAAGTCGGCTGGTTCGACACCTCGACCTTGAAGGAGCCGTACCGCATCGAAGGCAAGAAGACGATGGGGCTCGAACTCGCCGAGCAGCTCGGCTGGGACGTGCCCGACGTGATCTTCTATCCGACCGGCGGCGGCACCGGCCTGATCGGCATGTGGAAGGCGTTCGACGAACTAGAGAAGATCGGCTTCATCGGCAGCAAGCGCCCGCGCATGGTCGCGGTGCAAGCCTCCGGCTGCGCGCCCATGGTGCGCGCCTATGAGGCCGGCACCGAGCATGCGACGCGCTGGGAGGACGCTCACACCATCGCGTCAGGCATTCGCGTGCCGCAGGCGATCGGCGACTTTCTCATTTTGCGCGCGGTGCGGCAGAGCAACGGTTTTGCCATTGCCGTCGACGACGACAAGATCTCGTCGGCGCTCAGCGAGGTCGCGCGCGAGGAGGGGCTGTTGCTCTGCCCCGAAGGTGCTGCCACCTACGCCGCCTACAAGGACAGCCTCGCCGACGGCCGCGTCAGCAGGTCCGACCGCGTGATGCTGTTCAACTGCGCCACCGGCCTGAAGTACCCGCTGCCGCCGGTCACCCGTACGCTCGATCGCCACAAGCCGATCGACTATTCGCAGTTCTAGCGCGGCATTTCGTCCCTTCACGAACGATCCCTCTTCCCGTACGCGGGAAGAGACAAAAACAACAATGACATTGCTGGGAGAAGACAATGAAGGCCGCCTGGGCTGCGCTGATTGCTATTCTCGCTGTTGCAGGCGCCGCGCGCGCCGACGACTATCCCTCGCGTCCCATCACCATCATCGTTCCCTTCGCCGCCGGCGGTCCGTCGGATGCGATGGCGCGAGTGCTTGCCGAGCGGATGCGGACATCGCTTGGGCAGCCGCTGGTGATCGAGAACGTCACCGGCGCGGGCGGCTCGATCGGCGTCGGCCGCGCCGTGCATTCGGCCCCCGACGGCTACACGATCTCGTTCGGCCATCTCGGCACCCACGTCGCCAACGGCGCCGTCTACAAGCTCAATTACGACCTGGTCGCGGACCTGGAGCCGGTGGTGCTGCTGCCGAGCAATCCGATGATCGTCGTCAGCAAGAACGCGGTGCCCGCGACCTCGCTGAAGGAGCTGCTGGACTGGCTGAAGTCGCGACCGTCGCCGCCGACCGCCGGCACCGCCGGCGCGGGCTCGGGTAGCCACATCGCCGGGGTCTATTTCGAGAGCGTCAGCGGCATCAAGCTGCAATACGTACCGTATCGCGGCACCGCGCCCGCCCTGAACGATCTCATTGCCGGCCAGATCGACATCATCGTCGACCAGACCTCGAACTCCATCAACCAGGTCCGCGCCGGCACCATTCGCGCCTACGCCATCACCGATGACAGGCGCCTGTCGTCGGCGCCCGACATCCCGACGGCGGAGGAGGCGGGCCTGAAGGGCTTCAACATGACGCTCTGGTCCGGCATGTGGGTGCCGAAGGGCACGCCAAAGGCGATCGTCGCCAAGCTCAATGCCGCTGCCGTGGAAGCGCTGAACGATCCCGGCGTGAAGAAGCAGCTCGAAAGTCAGGGGCTTGAGATGACACCCCAGGATCAGCTCACGCCCGAGGCCCTGGGCGCCCGCCAGAAGGCGGAGATCGCGAAGTGGTGGCCAATGATCAAGGCGGCGAACATCAAGGTGGAGTGAGCGCCGTGTCGCCAGGGCTCGGCGCCAGCGTATCACGTCTCGGTTTGATCGGAGCCGGACAGGGCCATCCGCAGACATTCAAGCAGAGCGGGCGTGGAGAACGGCTTCGCCAGAAAGCAGATAGCGCCCGCTTTCAGCGCGCGGTCGCGCACGGCATCGTCGGGAAAAGCCGTCATGAAAATGAAGGGCGTGTGGTGACCAAGGCTGCGCATGTGCGTCAAGAGCTCAAGGCCGCCCATCAACGACATCTGCACATCCGCGATCACGCAGGACGTCGTCTTCAGTTCGGCCGATTGAAGAAATTCGTCAGCGGAGCGAAAGATGTTGACCGTGTATCCCCGCGACGTCAGCAGATTATTGGTCGCAAGGCGGACTGATCGATCATCGTCGATGACGGAAATGGCCGAGGGGATTGACAAGATGATCGCTCCTGATCGGGGAGCCGCCGATCACGGTGCCGCACTTGACGAAAGTGAGCCCTTGGAGCGAGCTTGAAAAGCATACTTAGGTTTGCACCTTTCCGCCCGGGCGTGAGATTCCGAGCGCCTCCACCATTCTGACGAGATCGGCCAACGACTTGGCGCCCATTTTCCGCATGATCTGCCCGCGGTAGATCTTGACGGTAATCTCAGCCAATCCGAGCTCGGCAGCGACTTGCTTGTTCATCAGGCCGGACGCCACCAGGGCGAGGATGTCGCGCTGGCGCGCGCTTAAACCCTCGAATCGGGACCGCACTCCCGCGACCGACTCCTCGGCATTGCGTCGCTTGCGATCCCGTTCGATCGCGGCCTGAACCGCATCCAGCATGTCCTGGTCGCGCACCGGCTTGGTCAGAAAATCGATGGCGCCGCTCTTCATGGCCCTGACGGTCATCGGAATATCACCATGACCGGTGATGAAGATAATGGGCGTGTGAATGTTCGCCTTCGCTAGGTCCGACTGCAGGTCAAAGCCGCTTGAGCCCGGCAGGCGGATGTCGAGCACAAGGCAGCTGGGGACCGCCGGTGGCTTGGCTTCCATGATCTCCGCCGCGGAGCCGAAAGCCTCGACCTTGAGGCCGACGGATTGAAAGAGGTTGGTGAGCGCACGGCGCATCGATGGATCGTCGTCGACGATCAAGACGATCGGATCGTCGGAACTCGTCTGCACCGTCGCCACCTTGGGAAGGTCGGTCACGACGTGTCCTCGATCGGCAAGGGCAGGGCAATCTGGAATGTTGCTCCGCTTCCGTCATTGGGGAAGGCCGAGAGCCGGCCCGCATGAGCCTCGATGATCGATCGGCAGATCGACAGTCCCATCCCCAGGCCGCTCGGCTTTGTCGTGAAGAAAGGTGTGAAGATGCGCTCCGTCGCGCCGTCGCCGAGGCCGACCCCGCTGTCTGTCACGATCAGGAGCATGCGGCCTTCGCCGTGCTCGCTCGCCTGGCTGGAGCGGATCGCAAGCTCGCGCGGACGGTCCACATTGGCGTGCATGGCTTCAATCCCGTTCATGACCAGGTTGATCAGCACCTGCTGCAGCTGGATCCGGTCGCCGCAAACGCTGGGTAGAGCGGACGCCAGCTCCATTCGTACCGACACGGCATGGGTGGCAAGCTCGCGGCGGACGAGCGCCACCGTCTCCCTGACGAGCTGGTTCATGTCGACCGGAGCCATCTCGATCTCGGTCTTCTTCGCAAGCGTTCTGATCCGGCGGATCACCTCGCTGGCGCGATTGGCGTCCTCGACGATCCATTCCACGGAACGGCGTGCGGCATTCAGTTGGGCTGGTTCGCGGCCGAGCCATCCGATACAGGCATCCGCATTGGAGATCACGGCGGCCAAGGGCTGATTGATCTCGTGGGCGATCGAGGCCGTGAGTTCGCCGAGCATCGTGACACGCGTCACGTGAGCTAGTTCGGCTTGCGCCTTGCGCAGCGCTTCTTCGGCCTGCTCGGCGCGGATGGCCGCCGTCACGTCGCTGCTGACGCCACGATAACCGAGAAAGTTGCCGTTCGCGTCGTGCAAGGGCTTGCCGCTGGTGCGCACGTAGATCGGAGATCCGTTGCGATCCTTGCTTCGGTAGACCAGGTCGCGAAACGGAAGGTGGGCATCGAGCGTCGCGCGATGCCGCTCCCACTTCTCGGGCTCGAGCTCGGCATCGGGTGGAATGTCCCAACGGGCGAGGCCGATCACGCCCGTGGGCACGGGACCGGCCGTGTCGGCATGTTCCGAAATCCGTGTGATACGGTGGTCCGGCCCGCTCTCCCAAAACCAGTCCGAGGCGGTTTCGGCATAGTCGCGAAATCGCTGCTCGGACAGCTTGAGCTCGTCAAAGGCTTTTTGCAGCGCTTGTCTGGCGGCAAACTGCTCGGTGACATCGACGTGGGTGCCGATGATTTCCGTGACATCGCCGTCCCCGCCGACGACGGGATGCCCCTCCGTATGGACGTGTCGTACGGAACCGTCCGGACGCAAAATCCGAAAATCAACTTCGAAAGGCTGCTTTTGCCGGATTGCCTGACGTTCCACATCGACGATCCGGCGAAAGTCTTCGGCGAGGATCCGTTGTTGGAAAGCCTGCGCCGACAGATCGATCTGGTCCGGGTTGAATCCGAACAGGCGATAGAGTTCGGCCGATCGGTAGGCAAACTCCTGACTGCGCACGTTCCAGGCCCAGCTGCTCGTGTGGCTGAGGCGCTGGGCTTCGGTCAGATAGGCTTCGCTGCGACGCAGCCGCTGTTCGGTTTCCTTTGCCGTAGTGACGTCAGTGACCGCTCCGACAAACTCGATGTGGCCGGATCCATGTCTCACCACGCGTGCCACGGAATGGAGATATTTGATGGTTCCATCGGGCATCAGCAGGCGATACTCATGGTCGAAATCGCCGACCTCACGGAAGGCCCGATCAAGGGTCTTGCTGACCGCATTGCGATCTTCCGGATGAATGCGCTGGAAAACGAAATCGAGCGTCGGTTTGACCTGCGGGTCACATTGGAAGATGCGAAAGGTCTCCCTGGACCAGACGGCCTCGCGGGTTGCCAGGCTCAGGCCGAAGCTGCCGGTGCGGCTCAACTCCTGCGCTTGGGCAAGGTAGGCCTCGCTCTGCCGCAGCGCATCCTCCGCCTCCTTGCGCTGGGTGATGTTTTCGCAGGCGACCAGCACGATCGGCGTGCCGTCGCCGCGTCGCATGGCCTTGGCGTTCTCACGGACCCAGAGAACCGAGCCGTCCTTCCGGATCTTGCGAATCTCCCAGGTGTGCGACTGGTCCACGGTTTCCAGGCACAGCCCGACACAGCGACGGACGAAATCGCGGTCCTCTTCGAAAAAGACGTTCAGCACAGATTGGCCGGTCAACTCGGCCGCCGTGTAGCCCAGTTGCGCGGCGCCAAATGTATTTACGTTGAGCACCGTTCCGGCCGGATCGACCATGAAATACATGACCGGATTGTGCTCGAACACTTGTCGCCATTGCTTCACGGCGTCGCGCAGGTCGGCATTGTCCTGCCGCCAGCCATCCCCAGTCGCGGGCTCGCCTTTCCCCGCATTGCCGAGAGATCGAAGCGCCGCAAGGCCGCCGAGCAGGAATTGCGCGGCCGAATTCCCTAGTTTTGCGATCTGGCCAGGCATCATCGCAAGCGTCCCGGCCCGCGTGGGGCAGGGAGAGTAGAGCACTTTGCGACAGCAGGGGCAATTCCCTGATCAAAGCAGGATTCCGCATCGAAAGTTCGCGGGCTCCGTGCAGCTTGCCAGCGTTGCGCCGTCTCGTTGCGAGCGGACGAAACTCCGGTAAATCACCGGACAAACCTATGTATAGGTCGCGCAATCCTAGTCATACGCTGCATTTACCTCCGTACAATTGAGCGGCCCGTCACATGGGGACTAGTCTCACCGGCAATCCAGTGGTGTCGATCGCAACGCTTGAACAGTTGAGTAGCGCGGGGTCGTGCACTCAAGAGGCCAGCTTCGCCTCCGCCGGCGCTGACTTGCCGATGATCTGGTCACGATTGAGAAGCCGCATTTCGTTGACGAACGTGATGATTGTGCATCAGCGCCCGTGGGGATCCTCGACCGTCAGAGGCGCCCATCAGAGGCCAGGAGGAGAGGATCATGTGCGATAAGCCCGAACACTCCGAGCGCCCTTCCGCCGCAAAAAGCTGCGCGGTCTGCAGCGGGAAGTTCGGCCTGATCCGGTATTATTCCTGGCGAGCGCCGCTTTGCTCCCGGAAATGTCTCGATCGCTTCAGAGCGCGCCGCGAACGCGATCGCCGATGGCTGTTTCGGTCTCAGGCGGCGTAAGCACCAGTCACCGGATCCGCTGCGTTCGGCAATTCTGTATCGGGAGGCTGCGCGTTGAACCGTTGTTGCAAGCTCCTCTTGGCGATCACGCTGCCGCTTTCGTTGATGACTGGAGCGGAGGCGGACGAGGCTGGACAGGATGGCGCACATCGTCATCCGCCTCGGGATCTGCTCCTCCACGAGCAGTTCTATTCGAGTTGGCACATGCCGGACAATCCGGTGCTGACTTGCTGCAACAACGCCGACTGCTACCCGACCGAGATACGGCGGGTCGAGGGGAGCATCTACGCGCTGCGCCGGGAAGACGGGAAATACATCCTCATTCCGCCTCAGAAGGTCGAGCGAAACAGGGATAATCCCGACGGCCGCAACCATCTTTGCGCGCCGCCGCCGTCCGCCTCTCTCGTCGACACGGTCTACTGCTTTGCGCTCGGAGGTGCCACATGAGGTTCATATTGGTGAACGGCAGGACCCCTTTTCGCAAAACGTCCTGCCTCTGGTGCTGCGAGGAGATCAGCGGCGGCTATCTGCGCGATGCGAAGACGCTGCTGCCCTACTGCGGCTACGAGTGTTACGCGCTTCATGGCGAAGCTGCGCCGCTGATCGAGGGGCGCACACGAGCGGCGTCTTGAGCGGATAGGAGGGCGAAACGGGCGGTGGATTTGCCGTCCGGGCGAGAGGACATCGCGATGAGATTCATGTTCGTCAATCAGGAAGGGCCTCGCCACGGCGGTACCTGCAGCGCGTGCGCGCAGCCGCTGGGCGCGAGTTACGTCCGCCATGTGCCCGCTGAGCGGCGGTACTGCGACTATGATTGCTACCGTCGATATCAGCAGACGGCGGTGGAAATGCTCTGGCCTTACCGCAGTTCGCTCGAAGCGATCACGGTGTCGAGCTGGAACTGGATACTGCAGACGGGCGCGCTCTCGCGCTCGCTGACGGAAGCATTTCTGCGCGCGTACGAACCCTCTGACCACGGAAGGAGGTGACGGCTCGCCAAACGATGCGGACCCGCGCAGAGAGGTCGGTCGCAGTCACTGCATCCAGCTTCACGCCGCGTCCAGCCCCGGCGTCGCGAAGCTAGGGCGCGGCGGCTGCGGCCGATGCCGTCGGCATCGCGCCCCTGTTCGGCGTCGTAACGCGCTGCTCGGACTTCCCCGCGACGACGCTGCTGGCCTCAAACCTCGCACGATAGACCAGCACGTTCTCGATCACGCGCTGGACGTAGTTGCGCGTCTCCGACAGCGGGATGCGCTCGACCCAGTCGACCGGATCGACCTTGGGATCCCTGGGGTCGCCGCGCGCCTGCACCCATTCGCGCACGCGGCCCCGGCCGGCATTGTAGCCGGCGAAGGTCATGATCTGGTTGCCGCGATATTCCGACATGAGCGCACTGAGCTCGGCCGCGCCCATCTGCGTGTTGTAGACGGGATCGGAGACCATCTTGTCCCAGTCATAGGTCAGGCCGAAGCGCTTTGCGGTGTCGCGGCCCGCTTCCGGCGTCACCTGCATCAGCCCGACTGCGTTGGCGGCCGATTTGTCGCGCTGGTCGAACGAGCTTTCGGTGCGCGCCACCGAATAGATCACGCTGGGATCGATCGCGGGCGCCACCTGCTTATGTTCAGGGATGCCGATGGTCGGGAAGGCGTAGTGATCGAGCGCGAGCCCGCGCGCCAGCGCCGACTTGCCGACCTCCAGCATCACGCGCGCATCGTTGCGCCGGCCGGCGAGCTCGCCGAGCGCTTCGAGTGCGGCGACGTCGGTGCTCTCCTTGGCAAAATCCTCGGCGAAGTAAAACACCATGTCGCGCTCACCGACGCCGTAGAGCATGTCGGCGGCGCGCACGCGCTCGTCCGCGGGCGGCGCGTCGACTGCTGCCAGCACGGGCGAGGGCGCACGCAGCTCGATGCGGTCGAGACCGAGCCTGGCGCGGGCGAGCTGGCCGTAATAGGCGGTCGGATAGCGCGCCGCCGCCTGATAGCTCAGGCGCGCATCGGCCGGTGCGTTCATTGCCTCGGCCGCGCGGCCGCGCCAATAATGCGCGCGCGACAGCGCGATCGGATTGGCGGAGCCTTCGTCGATCGCGGCGAAATGCGTCATCGCCGCCTTGGGATCATCGAGATAGCGCAGCGCGATCCAGCCGCACATGAAGTGATAGTCGGCGCGATAGACCTCCATCGCGGGCACGGCTGCCGAGCGCACCAAATCATAGGCGGTTTTGAACTTGCCCTGGTCGAGCAGCTTTCGCGCGAGCAGGCGGCGCTCGCGCCACCAGGCGTCGGTGTCTTGCGCCGCCATCGTATCGGGCGCGGCGGCCAGGATCACCTCGGCCGCGTCGTCGATGCGGTCATTCTGGAGATGCCATTGCGCGCGGCACAGCACATAGCCGAGGTCGCGGCGCGCCTCGGCCGAAATGTCCTCCAGGTAATCCTTGGCCTTGCTGGCCTTGCCGGTGACTGCGGCGCAGGCCTTGACGATCGCGAGCGCATCCTCGCCGAGCCGCTTGGCTGCGCGCCGCGCTCCCGCATAGTCCTTGGCGCCGAGCCGCTTGTCCATGCGGGCGCGATGATCCTCGGCGGTCAGGAGATCGCGGAACGCTTGGTAGGAATCCTCCTCACTGCGCTCGGACAATTCGTCCGTGCGCCAGGCATCGCGCACGAGACGCGCGGCCCTGTCGCTGTCGCCCTCGGTCATCAGCACGCGGGCGAGCGCGAACTTGCCCTTGGCGCTGGTCGGCCGGTCCATCGTGAATTTGTGCACGGTCGCCGCGTTGGCCTTCTCCTGCCACAGCCGCGCCTCGGCGCGGCGGCGGAGCAGCGCGCTGCTCGGCCAGTCCGGATTGGCGGCGAGGAAGGCGGCGTAGCGCTTGAAATTCGCCGTGCTTTCGGAATGGCGCAGCATAAACCAGTCGGCGAGTTTCTGTCCGGCCGGGTCGGCAATGCGGTCGCGCGCCGCGCTGGCGTCCTCGGTCTTGCCCTTCCGCGCGAGATCGATGGCATCCTTCAGCGCGGCGAGATCGCCAGTCAGCGGCGGGGCTGCCGGCTTGTCCGAGGGCGCGTCGTCCTGCTTCTTCGACTTGCGCTTGGCCTCGGCATGCTTGCCGTGCCGCGCCTTGCCGGCGGAGGCGTGGCGCTGCTTGCCGGTTTTCGCCTCATGCGTCTTCTTCGGCGCGGACGATTTGTGACCGCTCTTCGCTGCCAGCTCTGTAGGGATGAAGGCCAAAGCGGCCACGGCAACGACACACGCGAGCGAGCGTAGGCACTGGTTCATTCCGTGGTCCCCCTGCGAAACCAGTACAAACCAAAGTCCGCGACGAGATGCGGCTCGAGAATCAAAACGGCGTCAAAATGGTGACACGACGTCGTTTCGCATCCTGAAGCTGTTCCAACAATGCGGCGAAATACGGATGGAGCCAGGGAACCTGTGCAACGGCGGGGCGAGCGGGTCTCTTAACCTTCATTAACGAATACGGCTCGCGCGACGGTTGCGGCGGTTCAGGACGCCTCGAAGCGGCCAAATTGCGCGTATTCCCGGCGGCAAATCCGTTGTATTGGGTTCCAAAGCCTTTCCCCTTCAGCCCATTGTCCCGCGCCCATGCCGATTTTCAACCAGTCGATCCGGCGCAAGATCGTCGGGATTGCGCTCGGCCTCATCATCCTGATGGTCGTCACCGCGATCCTGTCGATGGTGATGTCCAGCCGCGTCGGCCATCTTCTGGATGAGCTGACCGCGCGGTATATTCCGGCTTACGGCCACCTGGCGCGGTCCAATGTGCGTTCGCTGGAGCGGGCGCTGGCGATGCGGCGCATGGTGATCGCCAAAATGCAAACGCCGCCGGACGAAGAGGGCTTTGCGGCGCGGCTGAAGATCTTCAGGGAAACGGACGCCCAGGTCGAGCAGGAGGCCGAAGCCGCGCGAAAGCTGATCAACGCGATCATCGACGATGAGAGCACACCGTCGGACAACGCGGCACTCGCCCGGATCGAGACGCGCATCGAGAATGCAGTCAAGGAGCTTCGCCGCGAACTCGACGAGGAGGACGCCAAGCTGCTCCGGCTGCTCGATGCCAAGGACTTTGCGGCCACGCGCGACGTGCTCGTCCATGTGGACGCGCTCCGCGATCTCTTCACCCAGCGGATCGATGCGATCCGCGCCGAGATGCTCTCGCAGGTGTTCGTGAGCACCGCGCAGGTGATCCGCCATCAGCGCCAGGCGATCATCGTCTCGGGCATCGTGACCATCCTCGCGGCGATCGTCGGACTTGCCTTTGCGATCATGGTCTCCACCGGGATCACGCGACCGGTCCGGCTCTTGCTGGCCGGCACCCGCGAAGTCGAGGCGGGCCGCTTCGACAAGACCATCAGTGTCTCGACGCAGGACGAGATTGGCGAACTCGCCTCCGCCTTCAATCGCATGGTCGAGCAATTGCGCCAGAACGAGCGCATCCGCGAGACCTTTGGCCGCTACATCGATCCCAAGGTGGTGCAGGGGCTGATTGACCGGCCGGAGGTCGCCGTCGACGGCCAGCGCCGGGTGATGACCATCATGTTCTGCGACATGAGCGGCTTCACCGCGATGAGCGAGGGCATGACCCCGCGCGGCCTGGTCAAGGTGATGAACCACTATTTTACCGTCATGTCCGGTCCGATCAGGAGCAACCGCGGCATCATCGACAAATATATCGGCGACGCCATCATGGCCTACTGGGGCCCTCCCTTCATCGAGGAGGAAGAGCCGGCGCTGCTCGCAGGCCTTGCTGCGATCGAAATGGCCGATCAGGTGCCCGCGCTGCAGAAGCAATTGCCGGATCTGCTCGGCATCCGCGCCATGCCCGGGCTTTGCGATCTGCGGATCGGCATCGCCACCGGCGAGGTCCTGACCGGCAGCATCGGCTCCGAGCTGATGATGAGCTTCACCGTGATGGGCGACGCCGTGAACCTCGCCTCACGACTGGAGGCCGTCAACAAGACCTATGGCACCCGTATCCTGATCTCGCAGGCGACGGCGGACGCGATCGGCTCGCACCTCGGATTGCGCGAGGTCGACCGTCTTGCGGTCGCCGGCCAGAGCGCGCCGCAAACGATCTTCGAGGTGATGGGCCGGGCAGGCGCACTCACGGCCGCGCATGAGAGCCTGCGTTCTCACTACGCCGAAGGCCTCGCCGCCTATCGCGCCCGCCGCTTCGACGAGGCCCGCGCGGGCTTCAACGCGGCACTTGAAGCCGTCCCAGGCGACGGCCCCTCGCGGGCAATGCTTGCTCGTATCACGCGGTTCGAGGCCCATCCGCCGGACGAGGGCTGGGACGGCGCCTGGCGGTTGGAGCAGAAATAGTCGGCCGCGCGGGAAAAATTGATTCTACTCGATAACGATGTTCGCAGTGACCTATTTCCCGGGCTTAGGTTTGGTGTCCTTGAGGCGTTTGATGGGGACACGCCGATGACAGAACTTGAGAACAGGCTCGAACGGTTCGAGACGCTCACCGCCGAATGCGAGCTGATCGCCAGGCTCGCCAGCGACAGCACCAAGCGTGAGTTTTATCTGAAGCTCTCGGAGCGGTATCGCCAGCTGGCGGTGGACATGCGGCAGGCCATAGCGAGCCAAGCTGCGGCCTGACGCCGGCAATCCGTTCTTAACACTTGGCGCGCATCCTCAATGCAGATGCGGGGACGCCTCCGGTGATTTCCCGCTGTGGTAATGCCGGGGCTCGCTGCGGTGCAGCGCGCGTCGCGAGATTGTTTTGTCGTGCCTAGCAGGGCGATCCCATGCGCCTTTTTGCGGTCATCATGTTTGGACTCATGACGGCAGCCTGCAACCAGGAGCAGGAGATCACCGGCTCGACCCCGGTCTGCGCGATGCGGAACTACACTTCCTTCAATCCCCGCGACATGACCCAGTGCGTTGCCGCCTGCAAGGCGTGCGACCACGGCAACACGGTCACCTGCAGCACGTCGTGCACGCTCAAGGGCGCCCGCTGAGCGGCTCCGCCTCCTGGTTCGGGGCCGATGGTGTCTCGACGGTGTTTTGGCACCGGAACGATTCACATGGATCAATCATTGAAGGGATGGCAGGACGCGGAGTCCTTTGGAATGGGTATGCTCGATCCCGGTCGGTTCCTGGTGTCATGCTCTCACTGCGCAGCCTGGCCGATGGCCGCCAATGTAAGACGTTCGAGCTGGTCGGCTTCGCCGAACGAGGTCCGCTTCGTTTGCCCGCGCTGCCGCCGCGAGGAGACCGCGATCATCTCCGCCTCCGGCGAGTTGACGCCGATCCGGCGCGTCGACGTCCCGCCGCGCGACGTCACCGCGGCCTGGGCTCAGGCCCAGCGCCCAAGAGGGCGAGCGTAGCCCGCCGTTTAAGGAGAAGAGGGCCGAGCGCAGCCAGCTGAGGGCAAGAGGGCGCGCGTCACCATCCGTCGGGACCTCTGATGAGGCGGTTGGAACTGCCGCGGGAGGTGATCCAAGCAGGTGCAAATGTGCTAGGATCGTCGGCATGAGTTCATCCATGCCCCGTCCAATCCTGCCGCCCCTCGGCGACCGTTTCCGCCTTAACCCGGTCGCGGCGCGCCTTGCGCCGCTGTTCGGCTTCGCGCTGCTGATCGTGTCATGCGCGCTGGCAAGCTTTGCATTCGCCTGTGCCACGCCGTTTGCGGCTTGCGCGGTTGTCGCCGCCGCCATGCTGCCGCTGCGTCCGGCGCTGCTCGTCGTCACCGGCGCCTGGCTGGTGAACCAGGGCATCGGCTTCGGCGCGCTGCACTATCCGATCGACCCCAGCACTATCGCCTGGGGCTTCGTCATCGGCGCTGCTGCGCTGCTATCGACCGCAGCAGCATCGACGGTCCTCCGTAGGCTGCCGCGAGGCCGCACGCCACTGATGCTTGCGATTGCATTCGTTGCCGCCTACGCGGTCTATGAGTTCGCGCTGCTTGCCGCGACGCCGGTCCTGGGCGGCGAGGGCGCCTTCACCGCCGCCATCGTGACCCGGATCGGGCTGACCAGCGCCATCTGGCTCGCCGGCCTCGTCGCCGTCTGTGAGATCGTCCGTCTGGCCGATCCGTTCGGGCGCGCGATGCGGAACGCCTGAGCGCCAACCAAGGCACTGAAGTCCGGTCATGCCGATAACCGGACCTTTGCCCAGCGCTGCAAGGCGACCGCTGTCCAAACCGTCTCGACAAACCCGAACGGCCAGGCGCCCTGGAGAAAGCCATAGACCCCGCTGAACGCGCAGGCTGCCGCGAAGGCCAGCACGAAATGCGGTCCGCGCGGCTCAAGCGCGTAAAACAGCAGCATCGCACTGACCGACAGCACTCCGAAGATTGTGATTGCGTCCATCAGCCGGCCGGAGGCTTCGGCTTCTTGGCGACACCGAGGGTGTGGACGACGGCGGGCCCCATAACCGGCCACAGCGCGGCCGTCGCGGTCAGAACGGTCGCGGCGCACATTGCAGCCAGCACGGACGATCGGATTTTCAAGCCGCGCGTCCGCGATCGACAGACGATCCAGACCCAGGCGCAGACCACGACGGCGATGGACAGTTTCGTCATCAGCCCGTGCGCATGGTCGAGCACCGCGATCAGGCTGCCCACGCTGGCGAGCACGACAGCGGGTACCCTGCGCCCTCTTGGACAAGAGGGTGAAGCGACGAAGCAAAGCTCGGGCGGAATCAGCCGCGAGAACGCGAAGCGTGTCTGCAAGTTGAATCTGCATTGGCGGATGGCGATTGCTGCCCCTTGCTCCGTCATTGCGAGCGCAGCGAAGCGATCCAGAGTCTTTCCGCGGAGGATTCTGGATTGCTTCCGCCTTCGCTAAAGCTTCGGCGGACAAGTCGCTCCGCTCGCAAAGACGATGTGGAGAGAGTGTGCACAACACTTCGATCTGTGGCCTGGACGCAGCGCCCTTGCGGCGCGTCCGGACAGGCGGGGAGATGATGAAGCGCCGACTCACCTTGGCTGCGCCTCGTCGTCGCGCCGAAGTTGCAACGCAGGCACGCACCGGAAACTTGAAGTTGTGGGATTGTCCTCCCGCCGGGGGTATCGCAGTAAGCTCGATCGTGTCCTCACGGCCACGATTGTGCCGTCCGTGCAACACTCGTCACGGATTTAACCATCTTCTCTGTCCGTTCGCATCGACGCCGCTTTTTGGCCACACCCGAACATGAATAAAATCACTCGAATATTTTAGCGGCAGCGGTGATCCTGGAAGACGACGGAAATCCCCAAGGTCGATTCAAAAGGTCGATTCAAATCTTGGCTCTGATTTTTCGGGTCTGAAAGGGTTGGCCGGGGAAACTGGTTTGCGATGGACGCGAAGAGCAACATCAAGCAGAGGCTGCCGAGCCGTCACGTGACGGAAGGTCCTGCGCGCGCGCCCCATCGCTCCTACCTCTACGCCATGGGTCTGACCACCGACCAGATCCACCAGCCCTTCGTCGGCGTCGCCTCGTGCTGGAACGAGGCCGCGCCCTGCAACATCTCCCTGATGCGCCAGGCGCAGGCGGTGAAGAAGGGCGTCGCAGCCGCCGGCGGCACGCCGCGCGAGTTCTGCACCATCACCGTGACCGACGGCATCGCCATGGGGCATGACGGCATGCGCTCCTCGCTGCCGTCGCGCGAATGCATCGCCGATTCCGTCGAATTGACGATCCGCGGCCACGCCTATGACGCTCTCGTTGGCCTGGCCGGCTGCGACAAGTCGCTGCCGGGCATGATGATGGCGATGGTCCGTCTCAACGTGCCCTCGATCTTCATCTATGGCGGCTCGATCCTGCCCGGCAATTTCCGGGGCCAGCAGGTGACCGTGCAGGACATGTTCGAAGCCGTCGGCAAGCACTCGGTCGGCGCAATGTCGGACGAGGACCTCGACGAGATCGAGCGCGTGGCGTGCCCCTCGGCGGGTGCCTGCGGCGCGCAGTTCACCGCCAACACGATGGCGACCGTCTCCGAGGCGATCGGGCTGGCCTTGCCGTACTCGGCCGGTGCTCCGGCACCCTATGAAATTCGCGACGCCTTCTGCATGACCGCGGGCGAGCAGGTCATGGAGCTGATCGCCCAAAACATCCGGCCACGCGACATCGTCACCCTCAAGGCGCTGGAGAATGCCGCCGCCGTGGTCGCCGCGTCCGGTGGCTCGACTAATGCTGCACTGCACCTGCCGGCAATCGCGCACGAGTGCGGCATCAAGTTCGACCTGTTCGACGTCGCCGAAATCTTCAAAAAGACACCGTACGTCGCGGATTTGAAGCCAGGCGGCCGTTATGTCGCCAAAGACATGTTTGAAGTAGGTGGCATACCGCTTCTGATGAAGACGCTGCTCGACAACGGATTTCTCCACGGTGACTGCATGACCGTCACCGGTCGAACGATCGCCGAAAACCTCAAAAGCGTGAAGTGGAATCCGCACCAGGACGTGGTGCACCCGGCAGACAAGCCCATCACCGTCACCGGCGGTGTGGTCGGTCTGAAGGGCAATCTGGCGCCAGAAGGTGCGATCGTGAAAGTCGCGGGAATGTCCAACCTCAGGTTCACCGGTCCGGCCAGGTGCTTCGACCGTGAGGAGGATGCTTTCGAGGCCGTCCAGAAGCGCACCTACCGCGAAGGCGAAGTCATCGTGATCCGCTACGAGGGGCCGAAGGGCGGTCCCGGCATGCGGGAAATGCTCCAGACCACCGCGGCGCTGACCGGCCAGGGCATGGGCGGCAAGATCGCGCTCATCACCGACGGCCGCTTCTCCGGCGCCACCCGCGGCTTCTGTATCGGCCATGTCGGGCCGGAAGCCGCCATCGGCGGCCCGATCGGGTTGCTGGAGGACGGCGATATCATCGAGATCGACGCGGTCGCCGGTACCCTTAACGTAAAATTGAGCGACCAGGAGCTTGCCCAACGCAAGACCAAATGGACCGCTCGCGCGACTAACCACACGACGGGCGCGCTCTGGAAATATGCTCAGCAGGTTGGACCAGCGGTCGGTGGGGCAGTGACCCATCCGGGCGGCGCGCACGAGAAACAGTGCTATGCGGACATCTAGGCGTACCATCGTTGCATTTGTGTTGGGGGCTACTGCGCTGGCCGCGCCGGCGCTCGCCTTTGACGGCGCACCCGTCAGCCAGAAGGATGCGACCATCCCGGTGGTCACGACCTTGCCGGGCGCAGCAGGCAAGGTGCGCAATGTACCGCCAGTCGTGCCCCAGGAAACCTCGCTCAGCGCCCTGCAATATGCCGCGGAGGGTGGCCACCCCATCGCGCAGTGGAAGCTTGGCCGCATGTACGCCAATGGCGACGGCGTCGCCCAGGACGATGTGCGTGCGTTCGAGTATTTCACCCGCATCGCCAACGCGCACGCCGAAGACAGCCCGTCCGCGCCGCAGGCGCAGATCGTCGCCAACGCCTTTGTGGCGCTCGGCCGCTATTATCTCAGCGGCATCCCGAATTCGAAGGTCAAGCCGGACCAGGAGCGGGCGCGGGAGATGTTTTCCTATGCCGCGTCCTATTTCGGCAATGCGGATGCGCAATACGATCTCGCCCGCCTGTACCTGAAGACGCCGGACGCTTCGCGCGAGGATTTCCGCTACGGCGCGCGCTGGCTTGGGCTCGCCGCGCAGAAGGGCCAGCACGAGGCCCAGGCGCTGCTCGGCCAGATGCTGTTCAACGGCGACCGCCTGCCGCGGCAGGCCGCCCGCGGCCTGATGTGGCTGACGCTGGCGCGCGACAGCGCAGGCAGCGACGAGACCTGGATCAAGGAAAACTACAACCGCGCCTTCGCAAAGGCCTCCGACGACGATCGCGCCATGTGCCTGCAGATGCTGGAGCAATGGGTGCAGGGTCGACGGGAGTGATGGGTTGAGGCGGCCTCACGCCGCCTCAAGATCGAGATCCGCCCACACCGGCACGTGGTCCGACGGCTTCTCCCAGCTGCGCACATAGCTGTCGATGCCGACATTGGCGAGCCGGTCGCTGGCCTGTGGCGACAGCAGAAGATGGTCGATCCGCAGGCCGTGGTTCTTCTGCCAGGCGCCGGCCTGGTAGTCCCAGAAAGTGTAGAGCCCGGGCTCGTCGGTGACGGCCCGAAGCGCATCGGTCAGGCCGAGGCCGAGCAGGGACTGAAAACTCTCCCGCGTCTCGGCCTTGAACAGGGCGTCCTCGGTCCAGGCGGCGGGATTATGGACGTCCCGGGCATGCGGGATGACGTTGAAGTCGCCTGCGAGGATCAGCGGCTCCTCGGTCTTGAGGCGCTCCTTCGAATACTCAAGAAGCCGCGACATCCATTTGAGCTTGTAGGGATATTTCTCGGTGCCGACCGGATTGCCGTTGGGCAGATAGAGGCAGGCGATGCGCAGCACGCCGGACTTGAGCGTCACCACGCCTTCGAGGAAGCGGGCATGGGCGTCCTCGTCGTCGCCGGCCAGCCCCGACTTGGTCTCGTCGAACCGGAGCTTGGAGAGCAGGGCGACACCGTTGAACGTCTTCTGGCCGTGGGTGACCACGTTGTAGCCGAGCGCCTCGATCTCCAGCCGCGGGAAGGCTTCGTCGACGCATTTGATCTCCTGGAGGCAGACGATGTCCGGCTGGCACTCCTTCAGCCAGGTCAGGAGGAGATCGATGCGCTGCCGGACCGAGTTCACGTTCCAGGTGGCTATTCTGATGGGCATCTTGGCGGCTCCGGGCAGGGGCCATGGTTAGAACAAAATGCAAACGCGCCCGTCAAGGACGCTGCGAAATCTCCCACAAAATTAACCCGGCTTAAGTCGGGCCTGGGCCATTGATCGTGGAAAGGTTTTTCGAATGGGACGGCCGAACAAAGCCATGAAGCCAACCGAGCCCCGCGACGGGTTGATCGGCGCGTTCCTGTACTGGCTCGGCGGCTACGAGATCGAGGACGGCCTGACCGCCGGTCTCAGCGACCGCGAGCTGAGCCGCATCCGCGCCAAGCAGATCGACGCGGTGATACGCCTGATCCCCGTGACGATGGCCGTCGCCATGCTCAACGTCGCCGTTGTGCTGATTTTGTTCTGGGGTCGTGGCTGGAACGACTTTCTCGCGATCTGGGGCATGACCCTCGCGACCGCCGCCTCGCTCGCGGTGCGCGCGTGGCGGCGCTCCCACCAAAGCCCGCCTCAGGAAGCCTCACCCCGCGCCGCGCGGCAGATGTTGCGGCAGGCGTTCTTCCTCGCCGCAATCTGGGGCACGCTGCCGGTCGCGCTGTTCAGCCGCATCGAGCCGACCAGTCAGCTCATTCTGGCCTGCCTTATGGTCGGCATGATGTCCGGCGGTGCCTTCACGCTCTCGACCTTCCCGCGTGCGGGCCTTGTCTATCTCGCGACGACGACGATCGCCTGCGCCGGTGCGTTGCTGTTATGCGGCACCGGGCCTTACCTCGTGACCGCCGTGTTCCTGCTGCTGTTCGCGTTCTTCATGGCGCGCAACATCGTCTCGCAAGGCAATCTGTTCCTTGGCAATCTCAAGGCCCAGCTTGAGCTCGAGCGCCAGACCGAGATCATCTCGCTGTTGCTGAAAGATTTTCAGGAGAACGCCAGCGACTGGCTGTGGCAGACCGACGCCGAAGGGCATTTCGTCGACGTGCCCGAGCGCTTCGCCGCGGTCGCACAGCTGCCACTGCCCTTGCTGAAGGGCTCGCATTTCGCCGACGTGCTCGACATGCTGTGCCCCGAAGACAAGAGCGCGGCCTACAATGTCGTCGGCCTGATGGAGCACGCCGAACCGCTGCACGAGATGAACCTCAAGGTCGTCGCCGGCGGCGAGGCGCGGCTGTGGTCGCTCACCGCGAAGCCGGCCTACGACCGCGACGGTCAATTCCTCGGCTATCGCGGCTTCGGCCGCGACGTGACCGAGCGCTGGCGCGCGGAAAAGGCCGAGGCCGAGAGCCGCGCCAAATCGGATTTCCTCGCGGTGATGAGCCACGAGATCCGCACGCCGATGAACGGCGTGCTCGGGCTTGCCAGCATGCTTCTGGAGACAAAACTCGATCCGGAGCAGCACGAGGCCGTCACCACGATCCGCGAGTCCGGCGACAATCTCCAGCGCATCCTCAACGACATCCTGGACCTCTCCAAGCTCGAGGCCGGACGCTTCGCATTCGAGGTGATCGACTTCGCGCCGCAGGCGCTGGTAGAGACATTGGCGACCGTCGTGCGCGCGAGTGCCAAGAGCAAGGGGCTCGCGGTCAAGGTCAAGCTCGATCCGAACCTGCCGCCGACGCTGCGCGGCGATGTCGCGCGTATCCGCCAGGTCCTGCACAACCTCGCATCCAACGCGGTGAAGTTCACCGACCAAGGCGAAGTCACGATCGCAGCCGTCTGTCAGGCCCGCCGCGATCTGCTCGCCACCGTCGAATGGAGCGTGACCGACAGCGGTATCGGCATCGCCCCCGAGAAGCTTGGCCAGCTCTTCTCCGACTTCGCGCAGGCCGACGCCTCGATCAGCCGCCGCTTCGGCGGGACCGGGCTTGGGCTTGCGATCTCCCGGCGCATCATCGAACAGATGGGCGGCACCATCGGCGTCACCTCGACGCCGGGCGAGGGCTCGACATTCAGCTTCACGCTGGTGCTGCCCTGGAGCCAGGAGCAGGCGTCCGACTACATTGCCGACCGCGACGAAGCCGACGACCTCAAGGCGCGTATCGCGAGTCTCGACCGACCGCTGAGGGTGCTGGTCGCCGAGGACGACGCCGTCAACCGCATGGTCGTGAGCAAGATGCTTGGCGCCTTCGATGTCGAGTTGCGCGTCGTGACCGACGGTGTTGACGCCGTCGCGGCCATGTCCCAAGGCGAATACGATATCGTGCTGATGGACGTGCGGATGCCCGACATGGACGGCCTTGCCGCAACCCGGGCGATCCGTGCGCAAGGTGGCCGATTCGAATCCTTGCCGATCATCGCGCTCACCGCCAATGCCTTCCCCGAGGACGTCAAGATCTGCCGCGAGGCCGGCATGTCGGACTTCCTGGCCAAGCCGCTACGCAAACCCGCGCTGCTGGCGGCGCTGCTGCGCGCGCTCGATGGACATGTGATGGCGGGAGACGCACCACTTCAGCCGGAGCTCATGTCGGTCGACGTGGAGTGGACGGACGAGGAAAGGCAGATGACCGGCGCCTAGCCGGCGACGTCAGATCGAGAAGCTGGTCCCGCAGCCGCAGGACGCCGTGGCGTTCGGATTGTTGACGCGGAACGAGGCGCCGATCAGATCGTCGACGAAATCGACCTGCGACCCCGCCAGGAACGGCTGCGAGGCGGAATCGACCAGCACCACCGCATTGTCCTGCTCGATCACGAGATCGTCGTCAGTGCGGGCACGGTCAATGTCGAACTTGTACTGGAAGCCGGAACAGCCTCCGCCCTCGACCGAGATCCGCAGCATCGCGCCAGACCCTTCGCCCTTGAGGATCTCCCCAATCCGGCGTGCGGCCTTGTCACTGATGGTCACGTCAGTCGTCATCGTTCGTCTCCGATAGGCCCGCGGTCACACCAAGGTCACCTGAAGGTCACGTGCCCTATTCAGTTGGTATCCCGCGTCCGGCATAGTTAAGTGCCACCATACGCAGAATCAAATGGATAGAGACTAAATTCGCCGTGTCCGTCGGAATGGCTGCCCCCCACGCGCCCTATGCCTGCGATCCCGAGCGCAGTCGCGGCCGATTGGTCGCGGAACCGCCAAGCCGGACCCGCAGCCCGTTTCGACGGGATTGCGACCGGGTGATCCATTCCACCGCGTTCCGCCGGCTGAAATACAAGACCCAGGTGTTCGTGTTCCACGAGGGCGACCACTACCGCACCCGGCTGACCCATTCGCTGGAGGTGGCGCAGATCGCCCGCGCGCTGGCCCGGCAGCTCGGGCTGGACGAGGACCTCACGGAAACCCTGGCGCTCGCCCACGATCTCGGCCATCCGCCGTTCGGGCACGCCGGCGAGCGGGCGCTGGACGCCTGCCTGAAGGATTTTGGCGGCTTCGATCACAACGCCCAGACGCTCCGCGTCGTTGCGGCCCTGGAACAGCGCTATCCCGAATTCGACGGGCTCAACCTGACCTGGGAAGCGCTGGAGGGCATCGTCAAGCACAACGGCCCGCTGACCGATCGCAGCGGTGCGCCGGCCGGGCGTTATCGCGAGCGCGGCGTTCCCGTCGGCATCGCCGACTACATCAAGATCTATGATCTCGAATTGTGGAGTTTCGCCTCGCTGGAGGCACAGGTCGCCGCGATCGCGGACGACATCGCCTATGATGCCCACGATATCGACGACGGTCTGCGCGCCGGCCTGTTTCACCTCGACGACCTCAAGGTGATGCCGCTGACCGCGGAGATCATCGCCGAGACTTCTGCGCATTACCCCGATCTCGAAGACGTCAGGCGCGGCGCCGAGCTGGTGCGCGAGCTGATCTCACACTTGATCGGTGCCGTGTTCGCCGAGGCCCAGATAAACCTTACCGCCGTGAAACCGCAATCCGCACAGGACGTGCGCCAGCAGAGCCGGGCATTGATCGCATTCCCCGCAGCGGTCGCCGAGGAGGAGGCCGCCATCAAGCGCTTTCTCTATCAGCACATGTACCGCCACAAGCGGGTCATGCGGGTGATGGGCGAGGCGGAACAGATCCTGTTCGACCTGTTCGCAAAATACCTCACCTCGCCCGGCGAGCTGCCGCCGGAATGGCTGGTCGGGGCGGAGGCGGACAATGAGGGCGACCGGGCCCGCCGGATCGGGAATTTCATTGCCGGAATGACCGACCGTTTCGCCCTGACCGAGCACCAGCGGCTCTTTGACTCGACCCCGGATTTGCGTTAGGCGGCGCCCATGCCCGACACATCCTCAGCACTGCACCTGTTCGCCGACGTGCTCGCACGCGTGCACGCGGTCTGCCGCGCGCTCGCGGCGGAAGCCAACTGGCCCGAGGGCATCGATTTCTCGCGCGTGGTGGTCGAGCCGCCGCGCGATGCTTCCCATGGCGACATGGCGACCAACGCAGCCATGGTGCTTGCGAAAGAGGCAAAGGCAAAGCCGCGCGACCTCGCCGAGCAGATCGCCGAACGGCTGCGCGCGGACCCGTTGATCGCCAAGGTCGACGTCGCAGGTCCAGGCTTCATCAACCTGACGCTGGAGCCGGCCGCATGGGCCGAGGCGCTACGGACCGTGCTGCGCGAGGGCGCCGATTACGGCCGCGTCCGCGGCGGCTCCAAGGTCAACGTCGAATATGTCTCCGCCAACCCCACCGGACCGATGCATGTCGGCCATTGCCGCGGCGCCGTGTTCGGCGATGCGCTGGCGAGCCTGCTTGAATTCGCAGGCCGTGACGTCACGCGCGAATATTACATCAACGACGCCGGCGCGCAGGTCGACGTGCTCGCCCGCTCCGCGTTCCTCCGGTATCGCGAGGCGCTCGGCGAAGACATCGGCGCGATGCCGGAAGGCCTTTATCCCGGCGACTATCTGAAGCCGGTCGGGCAGGCGCTGGCGCAGGAGCACGGCGACAAGCTCCTCGCCGTGAGCGAGGGCGCGTGGCTACCGACGGTGCGCGCCAAGGCGATCGCGATGATGATGGACGAGATCAAGGATGATCTCGCCGCGCTCAACATCCGCCACGACGTGTTCTTCTCCGAGCGCTCGCTACAGAACGCCGGCAACAATAAGGTCGCCGAGACCATCGATTTCCTGCGCGCCAAGGGCGACGTCTACCAGGGCCGTCTGCCGCCCCCAAAGGGGGCTCCGACCGAGGATTGGGAAGATCGCGAGCAGTTGCTGTTCAAGGCGACCGCCTATGGCGACGACGTCGATCGCCCGCTGATCAAGTCGGATAATTCCTACACCTACTTCGCCGCCGACATCGCCTACCACAAGAACAAGTTCGATCGTGGTTTCGCGGAGATGATCGACGTCTGGGGCGCCGACCATGGCGGCTACATCAAGCGCATGCAGGCGGCGGTGAAGGCGACCACCTCCGGCAAGGGGGCGCTCGACGTCAAGATCGTCCAGCTGGTGAAGTTGCTGCGCAACGGCGAGCCGGTGAAAATGTCCAAGCGGAGCGGGGACTTCGTCACCTTGCGTGAGGTGGTGGATGAAGTCGGCCAGGACGCCGTCCGCTTCATGATGCTCTACCGCAAGAACGACGCGGTGCTCGACTTCGACCTCGCCAAGGTCATGGAACAGTCGCGCGACAACCCGGTGTTCTACGTGCAGTACGGCCACGCCCGCGGCCACTCGATCTTCCGCAACGCCCGGGCCGAGGTGTTCCCGGAACTCCCGGAGGAAACGGAAAAGCGCATCGCCTGGCTGGGTGAGTCGGCGGTGGAACGGCTGTCGGACCCGGCTGAACTCGACCTTCTTAAGCGGCTCGCAATATTTCCGCGCATGCTGGAAGCGGCCGCAACCGCCCACGAGCCGCACCGAATTGCCTTCTATCTCTATGATTTAGCCAGCGAATTTCATGCACTTTGGACGAAGGGGCGCGATTTGCCCTATTTACGCTTCATTATCAATAATGATGCAGATCTAACGAAGGCGCGGCTGGCCATGGTCCAGGGCGTCGTCTCTGTCCTGGCATCGGGCCTCGCCATCCTCGGCGTCCATGCTCCGGACGAGATGCGGTAGTTTGGGGCGAACTACTTAAGGGATTTCGGGGGTAACCGGCAGAAGCCGGATCGCTTAGACTTGGTTGAAAGCCTTGTGGGTCGAAAGCCGCGCCTTGGTCGAGGGCGCGCGGCTTTCCCGAAGGGACGCATCATCACGATGGCCGAACGATATCAGGACAGACCGTTTCCTTCCGATGACTATCGCGGTGGCGATCAGCATGGGAGGGCGGAGAGCGGTGATCCCTTGGCCGAACTTGCCCGCCTGATCGGGCAGACCGATCCGTTCGCAGCGCAAGAGCGGCCGGGCGTGCACCCGCCTGCAGCACCTGCGCCTGCCCAGAGCTATCAGGACGACGACTATCGCCAGGACGATGGCCAGCAGGACTATGCCGAGCAGGCCCCGCCGCCGCCCGGGCCACCCTCATGGATGCGGCGCGCCAATGTGCAGCCGCAGACGGTGCCAGCTGAGCCTGCCTATCCCGCTTCCGTAAACCCGGTTCATCCACTGCATCGTTATTCAGCCCAGCCGACTGCGCCCGAGCCTGAACCTGATTATCGTCAGCCGCAGGCCTATCCGGATCAGGCCTATCAAGCTCGCACCCATCAGGGGCAGGCCTATCAGGATCAGGCATATCAGCAGCCCGATCAGGCTTACCAGGAGCAAGCCCACCAGCAGCCCGATCCGGCGCGCTACGACGAGGCGCTCTACGGACGGCTGGAGGCGGGCGAGCAGGACTATCAGCGCGATCCCGCCTATCCCGACGATCCTTACGCGTTCCAGAGCGACTATCCCGAGGCCGATCTCGACGAGCCGAAGAAGCAGCGCGGCGGCATGATGACCGTCGCGGCGATCCTGGCCCTTGCCGTGGTCGGGACCGGCGCTGCGTTCGCTTACAAGACCTATGTGGGCTCGCCCCGCAGCGGCGAGCCGCCGATCATCAAGGCCGACAACACGCCGACCAAAATCGTGCCGGCGCCGTCGGACTCCTCGGCCAAGGTACCGGACCGCATGGTCACCGGAGATGGCGCCGAGAAGATCGTGCCGCGCGAGGAGGCGCCTGTCGACGTCAACGCCAAGGCGGGAGGTCCCCGCGTGGTGTTCCCGGCGCTGAACCAGAACGCGAACCCGCCGCCAGTCGCGAGCGTGTCGCCGTCCAGCATTCCGCTGTCGAGTGCGGGCCCGAATCCGAGCAACGGCACGCTGCCGAACAATTCGCCGCGCGCGATCAGGACCGTGGCCGTGAAGGGCGATCAGACCGACGCCACCGCGTCGCAAGCGGCCACGGCCGCGAAGCCGACAGCTCTCCCGAAGCCCGTTGCGGCACCAGCTGCACCACGCACGCCGCCGACCTCGGCCAATGCCAGTGCCAATCAGCCGCTCTCGCTTGCGCCGCAATCGGCGCCGGCCGCGGAGCCACCGCAGCGGATGGCTGCGACCAATCCGACGCAAATTGCGCCCGCGAGCAGCGGTGGCGGCGGCTACGTCGTGCAGGTCTCCTCGCAGCAGACCGAGGATAGCGCCCACGCCTCGTACCGGGTGCTTCAGAGCAAGTACGGCAGCGTGCTTGGCTCCCGCGCACCCGTGGTCAAGCGGGTCGACCTGACCGACAAGGGCAAGGGAATCGTCTACCGCGCCTTCGCTGGGCCGTACGGATCGCTCGAAGAGGCGAACCAGGCCTGCAACAGTTTGAAATCCGCTGGCCTGTCTGCCTGCTTCGTCCAGAGGAATTAACGGCCGTTTCCTTGACCCTCTCGCGGGTCAGGGTTAATCGGCCGTATGAGCACGCGGGCCTTCATTACCGGCGTTTCCGGAACGGAACTAACCGCCGCCGAGCGGGAGTTTATCCGCAGCGAACGCCCGTGGGGCTTCATCCTCTTCAAGCGCAATGTCGAGACGCCGGCTCAAGTTGCTGCACTCGTTGCGGAATTGCGGGCGGTTGCGGGTTTCGCTGATGCCCCTGTCCTGATCGATCAGGAGGGTGGGCGGGTGCAGCGCCTGACGCCGCCGCATTGGCCGGTCTATCCGCCGGGCGCTATTTTCGCAGGCCTCTACGATACTGATTCGGCGCTCGGGCTGACCGCGGCGCGCCTCAGCGCCCGGCTGATCGCGTGCGATCTCGCAGATCTCGGCATTACCGTGGATTGCTTGCCGCTGGCCGACGTGCCGGTGGCTGGCGCCAACGCCGTCATCGGGAACAGGGCTTACGGCACCGAACCGGGAAAGGTCGCCGCGATCGCCCGCGCGGTCACCGAGGGCCTGGAACAGGGTGGCGTGTTGCCGGTGCTCAAGCACATCCCCGGCCATGGCCGAGCTACGGCCGATACCCATTTCAATCTGCCGACGGTCGACACGTCGCGCGACGAACTGGATCGCACCGACTTCGCGGCATTCAAGCCTTTGGCGGATTTGCCGATGGCCATGACTGCACATGTTGTGTTTAGCGCGGTCGACCCCGCCCATCCGGCGACGACATCTGCGACAATGATCGCTGAGGTGATTCGCGGCGCAATCGGGTTCCAGGGTTTGTTAATGAGTGATGACGTGTCGATGAACGCGCTGTCGGGCAACATCGCCGAACGGACCCGCGCCATTTTTGCGGCCGGCTGCGACATGGCCCTGCATTGCAACGGCAACATCGAGGAAATGCGTGAGGTCGCCGGCCAGACACCCGAACTGGCGGGCAGGGCGCTGGAGCGGGCGAACGCCGCGCTCGCTGCGCGTAAAGGACCGCAACCGTTCGATCGCGCGGCCGCGCGCGCCGAACTGGAGGCATTGATCGCACGGGCAAACACGGCATCGGCATGACCGCAGAAATCCTATCGTTTGAAACCGGGCGGCCCGCAGAGCTCGCCGAGGGTGAGCCGGCGTTGGTGGTGGACGTCGAGGGTTATGAAGGTCCGCTCGACCTGCTGCTCGCACTGGCGCGGCAGCAGAAGGTAGATCTCGCCAAGATCTCGATCCTGGCGCTCGCCGACCAATATCTCCACTTCATCGAAGCCGCGCGAAAGATCCGCCTCGAGCTCGCCGCCGACTATCTCGTGATGGCGGCATGGCTCGCCTTCTTGAAATCGCGTCTGCTGCTGCCGGAGCCGCCGAGTGCGGAAGGCCCGAGCGCGGAGCAGATGGCGACGGCGCTCGCCAACCGCCTGCGCCGGCTGGAGGCGATTCGTGAAGCCGCCAACCGGCTGATGAACCGGCAGCAATTGCTGCGCGACATCTTCCCGCGCGGCGAGCCCGAGCAGATCGCCGAGATCAAGCATCCGAAATACACGGCAACGCTCTATGACCTGCTCACCGCCTATGCCGCGCAGCGCCAGTCGCGCGTGCTGGCGAGCGTGCATCTGGCCAAGCGCACGGTGTGGTCGCTTGCCGAGGCGCGCGCCACGCTGGAGCGGCTCGTCGGAAGCATCAGCGAGCAAGACGATTGGGGCGTTCTCGACGATTTTCTGCTTCAGCATGTCGCCGACCCGACGCAGCGCGCGACGGTGCTCGCCTCGAGTTTCGCGGCTGCGCTCGAGCTGGTGCGCGAAGGTCAGCTCGAGCTGAATCAGAAAGAGGCGTTTGCGCCCATCTATTTCCGGAAGGGGCGCCCCAAGCCGGTCATGGACGCAGCTCCTGCGCCCGATGCGCCGGTCGCTTAAGTGCAAGTGCAACAAGGAGAATCTGCCATGGCAAGCCTGGCTGAAGTGCGGGTAGAAGAGGCCGAGCCGATGGAGAACGAGTCCCAGGCACGTCCCGAAGAATTGCGGCTGCTGGAAGCGCTGCTGTTCGCTTCGAATGAACCGCTGGACACCGCGACGCTGGCCAAGCGCATGCCCGAGGGCGTCGACGTGAAGGCCGCGCTCGAGCAGTTGCAGGCCGACTACTCCCTGCGCGGCGTGAATCTCGTGCGGGTCGCCAACAAATGGACCTTCCGCACCGCGGGCGATCTCGCCTGGCTGATGACCCGCGAGAGCACCGAGACCCGCCGCCTGTCGCGCGCCGCGATCGAGGTGCTGGCGATCATCGCCTATCACCAGCCGGTGACGCGCGCCGAGATCGAGGAGATCCGCGGCGTCGTCACCTCGAAGGGCACGCTGGACGTGCTGCTGGAAACCGGCTGGATCAAGCCGCGCGGTCGTCGCAAGACGCCGGGCCGTCCCTTGACCTTCGGAACCACCGAGGACTTCCTGTCGCAGTTTACTCTGGAACAGCTCGGCGATTTGCCGGGCCTGGAGGAGCTGAAGGGCACTGGCCTGCTGGATTCGCGCCTGCCGACCGGATTCAGCGTGCCGACGCCGTCGGATGACCCGACTTTGCGGGAAGACGAGGATCCGCTGGAGCCGGGCGAGGACCTTGATCTGGCGCTGGCGCCCGCGGTCGAGCCCGAGACGCCGGAAGGCGGCCATGAGGGGGGCGAGGGTGGCAGCGAGGACTGACGTCCCGGCCTTTTACCGGCCGCCTGCGACCAGTTAACACTAGCAAAATTACGTAGCGCCAACAGCGAATTGCCGCTGCCTTGGTCCTTGTTTTTGACACCTGCCAAGCCTAGGTTTCGGTGAAGATCGGCCGGTCCCCGGCCATGCGCGTTTGGAGGGTTGCAGGATGGGTTCACTCAGCATTTGGCACTGGGTCCTGGTGATCGCAGTGGTCCTGCTGCTGTTCGGTCGCGGCAAGATCTCGGATCTGATGGGCGACGTGGCGCAGGGCATCAAGGCGTTCAAGAAGGGCATGCAGGACGACGACAAGGTCGCCGACAAGCCCGAGCCGGCCAAGTCCATCGAGCACAACAATGCCGCGCCGACCGCGGCACGGTCGGACGTCGGCAGCAAGGCCGTCTGAGCCAGAGAGCACGCGAGACGCGGGTAGCGGACCCGATCCTGCGCGCGAGGGATTGGGCCGGCTGCGGCTGGCGTGAACGGAAGACCTCATGTTCGACATCGGGTGGAGTGAACTGGTCCTGATCGGGGTCGTGGCCCTGATCGCCATCGGCCCGAAAGAGCTGCCGGGCGTGCTGCGCATGGTCGGGCAGTGGATGGGCAAGGCGCGCAAGATGGCCGCCGAATTCCAGGGCCAATTCCAGGAAGCGATGCGCGAGGCCGAAATGGCCGACCTCAAGAAGAGCTTCGACGAGGTCAAGGAAGCGGCTTCCGGCTTCGCCGGCAACAATTTGATGACCTCGCTCCAGAAAGACGTCAGCGACGCGCTCCGCGTCGATGCGCTGGACAAGCCCGCCGAGACCTCGATCTCCACCGCTGTCGAACCGTCGGCGACTTCAAGCGAAGCGCTGACGACGCCCACCACGCCGGAAGCGCCGACGCCGGAGACCTTCGTGGAAGCCGAGGCACATGCGGCCGTGAACGAGCCGCTCGCCATCACCCGTGAGGTCGAGCAGGCGCAGGTCGCTCAAGGTTCGGTCACGCAAGATTCGGTCACCCAGGACACTGCGCCGGCCGAGGCGATTAAGGGCGCCAAAGCGTCATGAGCGCCGCCGATATCGAGGCCAGCAAAGCTCCCCTGATGGACCATTTGATCGAGCTGCGTTCGCGGCTGATCAAAGCGCTGCTCGGCTTCGGCATTGCCTTCATCTTCTGCTTCTTCTTCGCCAAGCAGATCTACAACGTGCTGGTCTGGCCGTTCGTGTGGATCGCGGGTCCCGAGAACTCGAAATTCATCTATACCGCGCTGCTGGAATATTTCATCACCCAGCTCAAGCTCGCGCTGTTCGGCGCCGGCTTCATCTCGTTCCCGATCGTCGCGACACAAATCTATAAGTTCGTCGCTCCCGGACTCTACAAGCACGAGAAGCAGGCCTTCCTGCCGTATCTGGTCGCGACCCCGTTCTTCTTCGTGCTGGGCGCAGCACTGGTCTATTTCGTCGTGCTGCCCATGCTGGTCCGCTTCTCGCTCGGCATGCAGCAGGCCGGCAGTGACGAGACCGCGCAGATCCAGCTGCTGCCCAAGGTCGGCGAATATCTGTCGCTGATGATGTCGCTGATCTTCGCCTTCGGCATCGCCTTCCAGCTTCCGGTGATCCTGACGCTGCTGGGGCGCATCGGCATCGTCACGTCTAAAATGCTGCGCGAGAAGCGCCGCTATTTCATCGTCGTTGCCTTCGTCATCGCGGCCGTTCTGACCCCGCCCGATGTGCTCAGCCAGTGCTCGCTCGCGATTCCCTTGCTCGCGCTCTACGAGGGCTCGATCATCGCGGTGGGAATTGTGGAGAAGAAGGCGGCAGCTTCGCAAGCCTCTAGCGGCACCGACGTATCGACGCCGGCCAATCCGGCAGAGTAGGGCGCCCCATACTCCGGTGTCGTTCCCCGCGAAAGCGGGGAATCCAGTACGCCGCGGCCTATCGGGAATCAGTGATGTTTCTGGAATACTGGATCGCCCGCTTTCGCGGGCGATGACAGCCGTGCTAGGGGAAGCAGCCATTTGCATAAATGCAAATCCAGGATTTGCAGGGTTGCAACAAGCCCCAGGACCACGGCCATGCACGACATCAAATCGATCCGCGACAACCCGCAAGCCTTCGACGCCGGCCTCGCACGACGCGGCCTGAAGCCGATGTCGGCGTCGCTGCTTGCGATCGACGAGACCCGGCGTGCGGCGATCCTGGCTTCCGAGCAGGCGCAGGCGCGGCGCAATGCGGCCTCAAAGGAAATCGGCGATGCCAAGAAGACGAAGGACGAGGCGCGCGCGGCGAAGCTGATGGCGGAGGTCGCCGAGCTCAAGACCACCATGCCGGAGCTCGAGGCGACCGCGAAGGCTGCCGACGAGGAGCTCGCCAAGGAGCTGGCGGCGATCCCCAATCTGCCGCTCGGCGAGGTGCCCGATGGTGTCGACGAGCACGGCAATGTGCAGCGCCATGTCTTCGGCAACAGGCGCAACTACGCGTTCGTGCCAAAACCCCATGACGATCTCGGCGCCGCGCTCGGTGACATGGATTTCGAGACCGCAGCGAAGCTCTCCGGCGCGCGCTTCGTCGTGTTGAAGAAGGGACTGGCGCGGCTCGAACGCGCGCTCGGCCAGTTCATGCTGAACCTACACGTTGACGAGCACGGCTATACCGAGATCAATCCGCCGCTGCTCGTGCGCAACGAGATCATGTTCGGCACCGGACAATTGCCGAAGTTCGAGGACGACCAGTTCTGGGCGATCAAGGGCGAATTGCTCGCCGCGCCCGACCATGAGCGGCTCCGGACCGAGCGTCTCGGGATCATTCCGACCGCGGAGGTGGCGCTCACCAATCTCGTCCGAGAATCCATCCTCGACGAAAAGCAGCTGCCGATGCGGCTGACTGCGCTGACGCCGTGTTTTCGCGCGGAGGCGGGCGCCGCAGGGCGCGACACCCGCGGCATGATCCGGCAGCACCAGTTCACCAAGGTCGAACTGGTCTCGATCACGACGCCGGAGACGAGCAAGGACGAGCACGAGCGCATGCTCGCCTGTGCCGAGGAAGTGCTGCGACGGCTCGAGCTGCATTACCGCGTGATGACGCTGTGCACCGGGGATATGGGTTTCTCGTCGCAAAAAACCTATGACATCGAGGTCTGGATGCCGGGTCAGGGCGACGGCGGGGCATTCCGCGAGATCTCAAGCTGCTCGGTTTGCGGCGATTTCCAGGCCCGCCGGATGGACGCGCGCTCGCGCGGCCCCGATGGCAAGCCGCGGTTCGTGCACACGCTCAACGGCTCCGGCACAGCGCTAGGCCGCGCGTTGATCGCCGTGATGGAGACCTATCAGCAAGAGGACGGCTCGATTGCGGTCCCCAGCGTGCTCCAGCCCTATATGGGCGGGCTGAAGGTGGTCGCACGCGACTAGGCGTGCCGCCAATCTGAAACGGAGAAACGTTTGGTTGCGAAGATCGGGCGGCCGGTTATCCTGCCGGCCACCCGACAACGCGAACCGATCGTTCATGGCCTTGCACCGCGATATCTTCTGGGTCGGCAGACAATGGGCGGTGACGGGTGCCGGTATCCAGGCCGTCGATCAGCGGCTGCGTGGCGTGCTCGACATCGCGATCACGCGGCTCTGGGACGACGATCTGGTCCAGAGCCGGCGGGCCAAGCCCGGTGTGAATGCAGCCGATTTCGACCAGGCGCTAACGCTGGCACGTGACCGCTTTCCACAGGCGCCGGTGCCGGACCCATTCGTCGCGCAGCTGGAGGCGCTCGGCGTGATTGAGGCGCCGATGGTGAGCCCGGTCGTGCCGGCGATGAGATTGCACGCGGAGGGCCGGCTTGCGCGCTTTCTGCCGCAATGGCGAGTTCGCCGATAACCGCCAAGCCGGCGACCAGGTGCCGCCCGGTCGGCCGGTTTGCCTGATCGGCCCCGGCCGGATAAGACGGCTCAGACCCGCTTCAGGAATCGACCTTTCCCATGCGCATTCTCTGCACCAATGACGACGGCATCCACGCCCCCGGCCTCAAGGTCCTGGAGGAGATCGCGCGCGCATTGTCCGATGACGTCTGGGTGGTCGCGCCTGAGCTCGACCAGTCCGGCGTGTCGCATTCGCTGTCGCTCAACGATCCGCTGCGCCTGCGCGAGGTCGGTCCGCGGCATTTCGCGGTGCGCGGCACGCCGACCGACTGCGTCATCATGGGCGCGCGCCACATCCTCGGCGCCAAGCTGCCCGATGTCGTGCTGTCCGGCGTCAACAAGGGCCGCAACGTCGCCGAGGACGTGGTCTATTCCGGCACCATCGCCGGTGCGCTGGAGGGCACCATCCTGGGGCTGCCGTCCTTCGCCCTGTCGCAGGAGTTCAGCGTGGAGACCCGCGACCGGCCGCTGTGGGACACGGCCCGCAAATTCGGGCCCGACATCCTGCGCAAGGTGATCGCCGCCGGCATCCCGAAGGACACCGTCATCAACGTCAACTTCCCGGCCTGCGCGCCGGAGGATGTGCTGGGCATCCGCGTGACGCGGCAAGGCAAGCGCAATCTCGGCTTCCTTAGGATCGACGAGCGCAGGGACGGCCGTGGCAATCCGTATTTCTGGATCGGCTTCGAGCGCACCGCGATGATGGATACGCCGGCCGACGGCACCGATCTCGCGGCGCTCCGCGAACGCTACGTCTCCGTCACGCCGCTCAGGCTCGACCGGACCAACGAGGCGTTTTCCGAGGCGCTGAGTGCGACGCTGAAGTAAGTCCGACGCTGAAGTAATCCGACCTGGAATGGGGCCTAGCCGCCGCGAAGCGCGGCTTCGATGGTCTTGCCGAGGGCGTCGAGCTGAAATGGCTTCTGAAGCGCCGGCCGATCGCGGTACTGCTCGGGCAGGCCCGAGGAACCGTATCCTGTGGCGAAGATGAACGGGCAGCCCTTCGCCTTGATGACATCGGCGACCGGCGAGATGACCTTGCCGTTGACGTTAACGTCGAGAATGGCGATGTCGAACTCGGTTGCCTGGGCGAGCCGCATGGCTTCGGTGATGTCGCCCGCCTCGGCTGCGATCTTGTAGCCAAGCTCTTCGAGCATGTCCGCGACCATCATCCTGATCATCACCTCGTCTTCGACGAGGAATACAGAGCGGCCAGTAAGCCCCGTCGCGGTCATGGTCGAGTCCTTGCCCATTGCCAAAAACGTTCGCAGATAACATGAATCGACGCAATGCGCGTTTCGACGAACGGATGCCTGAAAATGGCCATCGCGGCTCGCCCGTTGCAAGCCAATTTATGGTCAACTACGCCATCCGAAGCCTATCATGGGTTCCCTGAGCCGGAACAGGAATCTCGCGCCCAGGTTGGGCGTCCCGGACCGAAAACACAGCACAAGCAGGCAATGACCCCCCATCAGCACCCGCCGGAAAAGATGATGTTTCAGCTCACGCTGAGGCGTCGGGGCATCAGCGACCAGGCGGTCCTGAGGGCCATGGAGGAGGTGCCGCGCGATCAATTCGTCGACGACGCCGATCGGGACGGCGCATATCGCGACAGCGCGCTCCCGATCGCCTGCGGGCAGACCATCAGCCAGCCCTTTGTCGTCGCCTACATGACCGAGCAGCTCCAGCTTCAGAAGAAGCACCGCGTCCTCGAGATCGGCGCCGGCTCGGGCTACCAGGCGGCGGTGCTGTCGCGGCTCGCCGGCCAGGTGTTGACGGTCGAGCGCTACCGCAAGCTTGCGGATGCCGCACGTATCAGGCTTGAAAAACTCAACTATCACAACGTCGAGGTGATGCTGGGCGACGGACTCAATCTGCCCCCCAATATTGGCCCGTTCGATCGCATCATCGTCACGGCCGCGATGGAGCAGCTCCCGGAGAACCTGGTCGAGCGGCTGGAGGTGGGTGGCATCCTGATCGCGCCCGTCGGCCCGCATCAGGGGGTGCAGACGCTGATCCGGCTGAGCCGGACCGAAGCCGGGATCGAGCGCAAGGAACTCGTCGAGGTCCGCTTCGTGCCGGCGCTGCCCGGCGTGGCGCGGGAGCTGTAGAATTCCGGATTGGCTGCGCTGCCAACATCTTATTGGGAGGGTTAAGCCGTTATTTACTCGGCGCGTGTTTACTTAAAACACCAGTTCTGTTGCGTACGAGTGAGTAACCATGTCCGTTGCCGCCGAGTTGCTTTACTCGCGCCGTGTGCCGCAGGTCGCGGTGCTGGCGCTGATCTCCTTCAGCTTCGCAGGGTGCAGCGCCGACATGTCGTCGCGCATGTCCCAGTCGAACTTCTCCAATCCCTTCGCGCAGGAATCGACCGGTTCGGTGCAGCAGGCCCCGCCGCCGCAGCGTGAGTTGCCGCAATATTCGCGGCCGCAGACGCAGTCCGGTTATTATCAGTCGCAGCCTTTGCCGCCGGCGGTATCCACGCCGCAATCCTACCCCGTTGCAGCAGGCGGTGTGTCCGGAGGCGGACGCGGCGTGGGCTCCTACGCACCCCCGGCGCAGCCGCATCTCGAGACCACGGCCACCGTGCCGCCACGCTCGGTTGCAGCCGCCCAGCCGGTCGGCGGAACCAAGATCATCGTCGGCACCAGCGATACGCTCGACCTGCTTGCCAAACGCTATCGCGTCACGCCGCAGGCGATCCTCGCCGCCAACGGCTATAAGGGGCCGCGCGCGCTCTCGCCCGGCCAGCAACTGATCATTCCGCACCAAGCTACGGCGGCTGCGCCCGCGCCGCTCATGGCTCCCGTTGCCGCTGCCCCAGCGCCCGCTGCGAAGCCGGTTGCGGCCGTTGCCGCGCCGTCAAGCACGCACTTCGTGAACCACGGCGACACGCTCGCCAGCATTGCCCGCAAGAACCATATCTCGGCGGCCGAATTGGCCCGCGCCAACGGCCTCGATCCCTCTGCAAAACTCAAGCTCGGCGCCAGGCTGGCCGTGCCCGGGGCCAAGACCGCCGCTGTCGCAGCACCGCTTGCCGCGGCTCCGGTCGGAGCCGCTCCCGTCGCGGGGACGCTGCAGCCGGTTGCTGCCGCGCCTGCGCCCGCCACCAAGATGGCCGCCGTCGCCGCGCCGGTGCAGAGCGCGCGCCTGGCCCAGGCCACCGCCAACGTCGAAGACAAGGCCGCGGACACTCCCGCGAAAGCTGCGGAGACCACCAGCGCGCTGCCGACTTTCCGCTGGCCGGTGCGCGGCAAGGTGGTCACGAGCTACGGCGCCAAGACCAATGGCAAATCCAACGACGGCATCAATCTCGCGGTGCCCGAGGGCACGCCGGTCAAGGCGGCCGAAGACGGTGTCGTTGCCTATTCCGGCAACGAGCTGAAAGGTTACGGCAATCTGGTCCTGGTTCGGCACTCCAACGGCTACGTCACCGCATATGCCCATGCGAGTGAGCTGATGGTGAAGCGCGGCGATACCATCAAGCGCGGCCAGGTCATTGCCAAGTCGGGTCAATCCGGGGAGGTGGCGTCGCCGCAGCTCCACTTCGAGATCCGCAAGGGATCGAGCCCGGTTGATCCGCTTCAATTCCTGAACGGGGCGTGATGAGGCCTACATTGTCTCCCAACTGAAGCTGTCGTCGCCCGGCTTAACCGGGCGACCCAGTACGCCGCGGCCTCTCGATCGATCACAACCGTCTCTGGAATACTGGATCGCCCGCTTTCGTGGGCGATGACAGTTTTGGGTTGGGCTATGACTGTGGCTACGTCGCCGCCAGCTTGACGCCGAGCCGTCCCGCAAGCTCCTGGACGAACTGCCAGGCGACACGGCCCGAGCGCGAGCCGCGCGTCGTCGACCATTCAAGTGCCTCGCGTTCCAGGGCGTCATCGTCGATCTTCACGCCGAAATGGCTGCAATAGCCCCGCACCATGGCGAGATATTCGTCCTGGCTGCACCGGTGGAAGCCGAGCCAGAGACCGAAGCGATCCGACAGCGAGACCTTCTCCTCGACGGCTTCGCCGGGATTGATCGCGGTCGAGCGCTCGTTCTCGATCATCTCGCGCGCCAGCAGATGGCGGCGGTTGGAGGTGGCGTAGAGGATGACGTTCTCCGGCCGCCCCTCGATGCCGCCTTCGAGCACCGCCTTGAGCGATTTGTAGGACGCATCATTGCCGTCGAACGAGAGGTCGTCACAGAACACGATGAAACGGAAGGATGAGGCGCGAAGCTGCTCCATGAGGGAGGGCAGGCTCTCAATGTCCTCGCGATGAATCTCGATCAGCTTCAGTCTGTCGGCCGGTTTGCGCTCCGCGTTGATGCTGGCATGCGCCGCCTTCACCAGCGACGACTTGCCCATGCCGCGCGCGCCCCAGAGCAGCGCGTTGTTGGCGGGCAATCCGTTGGCGAAACGCTCGGTGTTCTCCATCAGGATGTCGCGCATCCGGTCGACGCCCTTGAGCAGGAACATTTCGACGCGGCTGACCCGCGGCACCGCCGCAAGGCGGCCGTCCGGGTGCCAGACGAAAGCATCCGCCTGCTTGAACGACTCGCGTTCGGCGGCGGGCTTGCCTTGCGCGGAGAGGTGCGCCGCAATCGTCTCCAGCGCGCGAACGATGCGCTGCTGGGAGACGTTTTGGTTCGTCTTGGACGTCGTCTTGGAAATCGTCTTGGAAGCCGCCTTGAGGGCCACCTTGGGACGTTTTGCCGCGACGCCGGCTGCCTTCGCGGCAGGGGTGCGAGGGCCTTTGCCGGCCGGGCTTTTGCTTGGTTTTTGGGGCATGTCCGAAGTTCCTGAGAATGCAGCCTTATCGGGCCTGTGCGCGCGCCGCAAGGTAGCTAAAAGGGCGGTCTGGCAGCGTTGCAATTGGGGCAATGGCCGCTATAGTCCGCGCGAATTTGACCGAACCGGTCGCCATTTGGGCATGACCGGTTTTCCCCCGTTCTCACGAGGATCGTCCGAATGCTGATTACCCCTGCGTATGCCCAGGCTGCGGGCGCCGGCGACACCAGCGGCATGTTGATGTCGCTGCTGCCGTTCGCCCTGATCTTCGTGATCATGTACTTCCTGATTCTGCGTCCGCAGCAGAAGAAGGTCCGTGACCACGCCGACCTGGTGAAGAACATCCGCCGCGGCGACACCGTCGTGACCTCGGGCGGTCTCGTCGGCAAGGTCACCAAGGTCGTCGACGACGACCAGATCGAGTTCGAGATCGCCGATGGCGTGCGCGTGCGGCAGATGCGCTCGATGGTCTCCGGCGTACGCGCCAAGGGCGAGCCGGCCAAGGAATCCAAGGAAAGCGCCAAGGAAGACGCCGCGTCGAAGTGAGTGCTTCCGCGAGTCTCTCAAGTTTTCCTGCAAATCTCCTGATCTGACAGGTCCAGTCGATGTTGTATTTCACGCGGTGGAAGGCGCTCGGGATTATCCTGACGGCGCTGATCGTGTGCCTCTGCGCGGTCCCGAACTTCTTCCCCGAAGCGCAGGTCAAGACCTGGCCCGCCTGGGCGCAGCGTCGGCTCGTGCTCGGCCTCGATCTTCAAGGCGGCTCCTATCTGCTGCTCGAGGTCGACGGCAACTATGTGAAGAAGGAAAGGCTCGACCAGGTCCGCGACGATGTTCGCCGGACGCTGCGCGATGCCAAGATCGGCTTCACCGGCGGCGTCACCGTGCGCAACGACGCGGCCGAGGTTAGGATCACCAAGGAATCGGACCTGCAGCCTGCGCTCGCCAAGCTGCGCGAGCTGTCCCAGCCGCTGGGCGGACTGGTCGGATCCAGCGGTCAGCGCGACCTGGATGTGACTGACGCCGGCGGCGGCGTGATCCGCCTTACGATCCCGCAGGCCGCGATGCTCGACCGCATGCGCAAGACGATCGAGCAGTCGATCCAGATCGTCGAACGCCGCGTCAACGAACTCGGCACCGTCGAGCCTGTCATCCAGCGCCAGGGCAACGACCGCATCCTGGTGCAGGTCCCCGGCCTCCAGGACCCGACTCGTCTGAAGGAATTGCTGGGCAAGACCGCGAAGATGGAATTCCGCATGGTCGATACGTCGGTGCCGCCCGATCAGGCGCAGCAAGGACGTTTGCCGCCGGAATCCGAGCTTCTGATGAGCGCGTCACCGCCGCCCACACCCTATGTGGTCAAGAAGCAGGTGCTGGTCGCCGGCGGCGACCTGACCGATGCCCAAGCGAGCTTCGACCAGCGCACCAGCGAACCCGTCGTGAGTTTCAAGTTCAATACGTCGGGCGCGCGCAAGTTCTCGCAGGCCACGCAAGAGAACGTCGGGCTGCCTTTTGCGATCGTGCTCGACAACAAGGTCATCTCGGCTCCCGTGATCCGCGAGCCCATCACCGGCGGACAAGGCCAGATCTCGGGCAGTTTCACGGTGCAATCGGCCAACGATCTCGCGATCCTGCTGCGCGCCGGCGCGCTGCCGGCACCGCTCACGGTGGTCGAGGAGCGCACCGTCGGTCCGGGCCTCGGCCAGGACTCGATCGAAAAGGGCGAGCTCGCCGCCTATGTCGGCTCGATCTTGGTCATCATCTTCATGCTCTTGACCTACCGGCTGTTCGGCGTGTTCGCCAACATCGCGGTGGCCATCAACGTCGCCATGATCTTCGGCCTGTTGTCGCTTCTCAACGCCACGCTGACGCTGCCCGGCATCGCGGGCATCGTGCTCACCGTCGGTATCGCGGTCGATTCCAACGTGCTGATCTACGAGCGCATCCGCGAGGAGTTGCGTGGCGGCCGCAACGCGATCTCGGCGATCGACGCCGGCTTCAAGCGGGCGCTTGCGACCATCCTCGATTCCAACATCACCACTTTTATTGCCGCCGCGGTGCTGTTCTACATCGGTACCGGTCCGGTGCGCGGCTTCGCCGTGACGCTCGGAATCGGCATCATCACCACGGTGTTCACCGCTTTCACCCTGACCCGGCTGATCGTGGCCTGGTGGGTGCGGTGGAAGCGGCCGCAGAGCGTGCCGATCTAGGAGCCTGATCGTGAATCACACTGTTCTCATCGGGCTCGGCGTCCTCATTGCCATTCTCACCGTGGTTGCGGCATTCGGCTGGCTGCCGTCGCTGCGCATCGTCCCCGACGATACCCATTTCGACTTCACGCGTTTTCGCCGGATCAGCTTCCCGATCTCGGCGGCGTTGTCGATCGTCGCGATCACGCTGTTCTTCACCCATGGACTGAATTTCGGCATCGACTTCCGCGGCGGCACCCTACTGGAGGTGCAGGCCAAGTCCGGCACCGCCGATATTGCGGCGATGCGTACGACGTTGGATGCCCTGCGTCTGGGCGAAGTCCAGTTGCAGCAATTCGGCGGCCCCGCCGATGTCCTGATCCGTGTCGCGGAGCAGCCGGGCGGCGACGCCGCCCAGCAGGAGGCCGTGCAGAAGGTCCGCACCGCGCTTGGCGATTCCGTCGACTATCGCCGCGTCGAGGTGGTGGGACCGCGCGTATCGGGCGAATTGCTCGCCTACGGCATGCTCGGCCTGATGCTGGCGATCGTCTCGATCCTGATCTACCTCTGGTTCCGATTCGAGTGGCAGTTCGCGCTTGGCGCCATGATCGCCAACGTGCACGACATCGTGCTCACGATCGGGTTCATGTCGATCAGTCAGGTCGATTTCGACCTGACCAGCATCGCGGCGCTTCTGACGATTTTGGGCTATTCGCTCAACGACACCGTCGTCATCTACGACCGCATCCGTGAAATGCTGCGGCGCTACAAGAAGATGCCGATGCCGCAGCTCCTCAACGAATCAATCAACTCGACGCTGTCGCGCTCGATCATCACCCATTTCACTGTGACGCTGGCGCTGCTGGCCCTGCTGCTGTTCGGCGGCCATGCCATCCACAGCTTCACCGCGGTCATGATGTTCGGCGTGGTGCTGGTCGGCACCTATACCTCGATCTTCATTGCGGCCCCGATCCTGATCTATCTCGGCGTCGGCGAGCATCGCGAGGATGCGGTCGATAAGGCTACGCCGGCGAAGAAAAGCAAGGCATGATCCGAACCGCATGCCCTCGCAGGAGTTTGGGAGGGCAGTAAGCTCATTCGGACGAAGCTCATGGCCGGCGATCCCAACGCACCGCATTTTCCCCGCTCGGCGCCGATCGAAGCCTATGGCAAGGGCGGCTTTGCCTTTGCCGGCATGTCGCATCGGGGATCGCTGCTTTGCCTGCCCGACGCGATCTGGGCCTGGGACATAACGGACCCTGCAAAGATCGACCGCTATTCGCTGGATCGAGTCTTCAAGTCTGCCAACAGCATCGACACGCTCCTGGTCGGCACCGGAACCGGGGTCTGGCTGCCGCCGCCGGAACTGCGCCAGGCGCTCAAAGCGGCGAGGGTGGTGCTGGATGCGATGCAGACCGGTCCCGCCGTGCGTACCTACAACATCATGATCGGCGAACGGCGGCGCGTCGCGGCCGCGCTGATCGCCGTGCCATGAGTGGCTCCGCGCCGCCGCCGGATTCTGCTGCGTTCTGTGCTGACCTCGTGCGCAGCCACGACTTTCCGCACTATGCCGCGACCCTGTTCGCGCCCGCTGCCGAGCGCCGCGGGCTGCTGGCGCTCTATGCCTTCAATGTCGAGATCGTCCGCGTCCGCGATCAGGTGAGCCAGCCCTTGCCCGGTGAAATCCGCCTGCAATGGTGGACCGACATGCTGTCGGGCCAAGTCCATGGCAGTGCCGAGGGCAATCCGGTGGCGGCGGAGCTGCTCCGCGCAATCCGTGATTTCGACCTGCCGGTCGAGCCGCTGTCGCTGCTCGCCGACGAGCATCAATTCGATCTCTACAACGACCCAATGCCAACAATGGCGGCGCTGGAGGGCTACCTCGCGGCGACCTCATCGGCGCTGTTCGATCTCGCCGCCCGGATCATGGGACCACCGTCGGCGGCGGCCGAGCATCTCGCCCGCCATGCCGGGCTGGCGCAGGGCATCGTACAGGTCATCGCCAATCTGCCGCGCGATGCGGCGCGCCGGCAATTGTTCCTGCCGCAGCAGGTGCTGGCGAGCCACGATTGCGACGTGGAAGACGTGTTCGCCGGAAAGGAGACGCCAAACTTGCGCGCCGCGCTGGGCCAACTCTCGGGCGAGGCGCAGCAACATTTGACGACGGCCTTGTCGCTGCTGGTGGAGGTGCCGGCATCGGTGCGTCCAGCGTTCCTTCCGCTCGGACAAGCGCGGGCCGACCTCAAGCGCCTGTCGCAACCCGGGCGCAATCCATTTACGCCGCAACCGTCATCGCGGCTGCGTACGCTGTGGACGCTGTGGCGGGCTTCACGTTCGCGGGAATTTACCAAATAGCGGTTGGCTTATCGCCGGAGCCGGGCAAATGCTCTATGTTGTCCTATGGCTGAGTTGTCCCAAACCATATCTTCCGATCTGGGCGGCCTTCCGGTCGTACCGGCCGACATCCATGCCGCCGCCGAGACGATCCGCGGCGCCGTCGTCGAGACGCCCTGTAGCTACAGCCGCACGCTGAGCAATATCTGCGGCTGCGACATCTGGCTGAAATTCGAGAACCTCCAGTTCACGTCCTCGTTCAAGGAGCGCGGCGCGCTCAACCGCCTCAAGGCGCTGACGC
The DNA here is from genome assembly GCF_021052305.1 of Bradyrhizobium sp. WU425. NCBI lineage: Bacteria > Pseudomonadati > Pseudomonadota > Alphaproteobacteria > Hyphomicrobiales > Nitrobacteraceae > Bradyrhizobium > Bradyrhizobium sp. WU425. The sequence continues at coordinate 4,163,942 of NZ_CP088089.1, forward strand.
CGGAGGAGCGCGCGCGGGGCGTCGTCGCGATGTCGGCGGGTAACCACGCGCAGGGCGTCGCCTATCACGCCAAGCGGCTCGGCATTCCCGCCACTATCGTCATGCCGGTCGGCACGCCCATGGTGAAGGTCGAGAACACCAGGCATCACGGCGCCGAGGTGGTGGTGACGGGCGCCACGCTGGAGGAGGCGGCCGCGTATGCGCGCAGCCACGGCGAAGTCCATGGCATGATCTTCGTCCATCCCTATGACGATCCGCTTGTCATCGCAGGGCAGGGCACGGTCGGGCTGGAAATACTCGAGGCCGTGCCGGAGCTCGATACGCTGGTCGTCCCGATCGGCGGCGGTGGCCTGATCAGCGGGATCGCCATTGCCGCGAAATCGATCAAGCCGTCGCTGCGGATCCTCGGCGTCGAGGCCTGGCTCTACCCCTCGATGTACAATGCCATCCATGACGGCAATTTGCCGGCACGTGGCGACACACTCGCGGAAGGCATCGCGGTGAAGTCGCCCGGCAAGATCACGACCGAAATCGTCCGCCGCCTTGTCGACGACATTGCGCTCGTCAACGAAGCCGAGCTCGAGCGCGCGGTGGCGACCCTGATCTCGATCGAGAAGACGGTCGTCGAAGGCGCCGGTGCCGCTGGCCTCGCCGCGCTGATGTCCGACCCGTCCCGTTTCGCCGGTCAGAAGGTCGGGCTGGTGCTGAGCGGGGGCAATATTGACACACGTCTGATCGCATCGGTCCTGACCCGCGAGTTGGCGCGCGAGGGGCGGCTCACCCAATTGTCGCTCGACATTCCCGACAGGCCCGGCCAATTGGCTGCGGTCGCGGCACTGCTGGCCGAGGCCGGCGCCAACATCATCGAGGTCTCGCACCAGCGCACGTTCTCGGATCTTCCGGCCAAGGCGACGTTGCTGCAATTGGTGATTGAAACCCGCGACAGCGCCCATCTCGACGAGGTCATGGCGAAGCTTGGCGCATCCGGATTGAGTGCGCGCTGTACCTGAGCGTGCATGATCGCCGCTATCGCCGCGTCAAACCCGCCAAATGGACGATCAGCCGATCGATCTCCGCGTCCGTATTGTAGTAGTGCGGGGAGGCGCGCACCACCGGCGGCAGCGAGCGGATTTCGGCATCGATGCGCGTGCTCGACGGATCTGAGGCACCGATCGTGATGCCGGCTGCGGCCGCGTCGCTGACGACCGCTTCCGCCTCGTACCCTTCCACCGTGAAGCTGACGATGGCTCCCGGAGCGCGTCCGAGGTCGCGAACTCTGATGCCGCGAATGGATGCAAGGCCGCCCCGGAGGCGGTCCGCCAGCATGCGGCAACGCCGCTCGATCGGGCCGATCCCGATATCGAGGGCATAGTCGACAGCCGCGCCGAGCCCAAGCCGGGCTGCGTAGTTGTTCTCCCAGGTCTCAAAACGGCGCGCATCGTCACGCAGCCGAAAAGCGTCCCGGGAGACCCAGGGTGCGGCGAAGTGATCGATCATTGGCGGTTCGAGCCGCTGCAGCATTTTTCGGCCGACGTAGAGAAAGCCGGTGCCGCGCGGGCCGCGGAGGAATTTACGCCCGGTCCCCGACAACATGTCACAGCCGATGGCCTCGACGTCGACCACCATCTGTCCGACTGCCTGGCAGGCGTCGAGCAGATAGGGGATGCCGTGCGCCCGCGCTATCTTGCCGACGGCTGCAGCCGGATTGACCAGCCCGCCATTGGTCGGAACCCAGGTGATCGCAATCAGCTTCACGCGCTCATCGATCATGCGTTCGAGCGCGTCGACGTCGAGCTCGCCGCTGGCATCGCTCGGCACGACGTCGATCGCGACGCCTGTTCGGTTGGCGACCTGAAGAAAGGCGACATAGTTGGCCGCGTACTCCGCCTCGGCGGTCAGGATCCGGTCGCCCTTGCTGAATGGAAGCGCGTAGAAAGCCATCTGCCAGGCAACCGTCGCGTTCTCCATGAGGGCGATCTCATCGGGCGCGGCGTTCAGGAGGCGGGCGACCGAGCCGTAAACGGATTCAAGTCGGCGCGCCTCGCGGTCGGCGGCGGCATAGCCTCCGATCTCGCTCTCCAGATCGATGTGTTCCTTCATCGCCGCAACAACCGGCGCCGGCATCAGCGCTGCGCCCGCGTTGTGGAGATAGGCGAGCCGAGAGGCAGCCGGCGTGTCGCGACGAATTCGGTCGATATCCATCATCCATGCCTCCGCGTCTCGCGATCCTCGTGCATGGATTAAACGCGTCGAGGGATGCGGACAAGATGGCCAAGCTTGGTCTCAGATGCAAAGGCCGAGCAGCTTGATGTGGCAGCCGCTGGATTTTGGCTTGCTGGCGGGCGCAGCCTCGCGCTTCACCGCAACCAGCGGCTCCCCGTCTTTCTTGCCTTTGCCTTTGCCCTTCGCCTCGTAGTCGCCGGCGATCACCATTGCCCAATAGGTGCGCTTGCCGCTAGCGTTTTTCGCGCTCGCGATCCCGACGCGGGAAGCGTTGTGCAGCAGCAGATTCTTGCGGTGTCCCGACGAGTCGATCCACTGTCCGAGGGTCTTCTCGAAATTGTCGTAGCCGTAGGCGATGTTCTCGGCGGCGCGGCCTGCGCCGGCCGGTGCGACCCGGCGGTTGAACGGGCCGAGGGCGTCGTGACTGAGGTCGTCCTTCGTCGCCATCGCGCGCGCCTGGTCCATGGCGATGCGGTCGAGGGTCGAATCGCGGACGACGCGGACCTCACCATGCTTGAGGCGGAAGCTCGAGATCAGCTCGGCGGGAGACTCGGCCATTGCGGACGTGGTGGCGAGCAGCAGAAGGCTAGCGATCAGGCCGCCAACCACACGATGCATCATGTACCCCCGAGTGCCCATGACCCCGCCAAGTCCCCCCACCAAGTTCGAATTATCGGATCGCTTCTCTATCGCCAATGTGGACGCTTCAAGGCGTGATCCACGTTAGCTCGCCGGCAGGTCGGCCTCGAAATTGAAGCGGTCGCGCAGGTTCTTGCGCTGCTCCAGGATGTCCTTGAGGAAAGCACGGTCCTGGTCGTTCTTCATCATCGGCTCGATCAGGTCGAGCTGGTTCATGGCGACCAGTTGCAGGATCTCCGTGCGCGGCTTGCCGTCCGGATTGCGTGGCAGTGCGTGCACGACCTGGATGTGTTCCGGCGGCTTTGGCCCCTTGGCAGCGGTGAGCTCGTTGCGCAATTGGCCTTCGAGCGCGGCCTGATCGGCTTCGACGAAGGCATAGAGGCCGACACCGGAGCGGCGGTCGGCAAAGGCGACGATGGCGGTGTCGCGCACGGCGGGGTTCTTGCGGATCAATTCTGCCAGCACCGGCGCGTCGTTGACGAGCCTTCGGCCGCCGCCTTCACGGTCGGTGAAGTTGAACAGGCCGCGGGTGATCGCCCGATAGACCTTCTTGCCGGTGGCGAGCCAGAGGCTGGCGGCGAACGACTTCTTCGCCAGGATCTTGCGCTCGCGCGGCGTCAGCGCCTCGGGCGCGTAGGATCGCTTGTGCTTGAGCAGATGCCGGAGATCTTCATAGGCCAGAATCCGGTAAAGCCGGCCGCGACGGTCGAAGCAGGCGGCGAGCTGGAAGTCGGTCACATAGGCGCGACCGTCGCGGCCGACCAGCCAGTTCTGTTCCTTGGCAAGATCGTTGTGGCAGATTCCGGCGCGGCGCAGCCGTCGCAGCGCGGCCTTCGCCGAGCGAAAATAGGCGAGGTCGCCATGCGGTTTCGCCAGATGCAGCGCGACACCATCGACGAAGCTGCGCACCAGCGCGCGGCGTCCGGCCCACAGCAGCTCCGGGCCGACATCGAGTCCCTTAGCGAGTGCCAGCGCATGCTTCTCGCGGGCGAACAGGTGGCGCGCCAAAAGGAATGACCACCACGGCACCTCGTCGAGGCGGCGCAGCACCGCGTCGACCTCGCCGTCATCGTCGCGGAATCGGCCGCGCTCGACGGTCGAGAACACGTCGCGCTTGAGCAGCACGCCCTCGGTCCAGCGCGCCGAGAGTGTTGCGGCGTCGTCTTTGGGAAGGTTCATCGAAAACTCACGCCGCGGCGGCAATGCGCAGGTGATCGGCGATCCAGCGATCGAGATCGGCGAGCGCCAGCGCGCTCATCGCCTGCTTTTTGGCCACCGTCTTCTCGTTCCCGCGCAGCCGGCTTCCGTCGGGCTTCTTCGTCGGTGCGCAGGCGAGCGGCGGGAACAGGCCGAAATTGATGTTCATCGGCTGGAACGAGCGCGTGCCGGGCTCGATGGTCTCGATATGGCCGCCGGTGATGTGGCCGAGCAGGGATCCGAGCGCAGTCGTGACCGGCGGACTCGCAAGCGTCTCGCCGCGCACCTCCGCTGCCGCATAGAGACCGGCAATCAGGCCGACGCTGGCGGATTCCACATAGCCCTCGCAGCCCGTCATTTGGCCGGCAAAGCGCAGCCGCGGCTGCGCGCGCAGGCGCAATTGGCCGTCGAGCAGCTTTGGCGAGTTGAGAAAGGTGTTGCGATGCAGGCCGCCGAGGCGAGCAAATTCGGCCTTCTCCAGCCCCGGAATGGTGCGGAAGATGCGCTGCTGCTCGCCGTATTTCAGTTTCGTCTGGAAGCCGACGATGTTGTAGAGCGTGCCGAGCTTGTTGTCCTGGCGCAGCTGCACGATCGCGTAGGCCTTGGTGGTGGGATCGTGCGGATTGGTGAGGCCGACCGGCTTCATCGGTCCATGGCGGAGAGTCTCGGGGCCGCGTTCCGCCATGACCTCGATTGGCAGACAGCCGTCGAAATAGGGCGTGTTGGTCTCCCATTCCTTGAACTCGGTCTTCTCGCCGGCGACCAGCGCTGCGACGAAGCCGTCATACTGCTCCTTTGTCATCGGGCAGTTGATGTAGTCGGCGCCGGTGCCGCCGGGACCGACCTTGTCGTAGCGTGACTGAAACCAGGCCACCGACATGTCGATGGATTCGCGGTGCACGATCGGCGCGATCGCGTCGAAGAAGGCGAGGGCGTTCTCGTCGGTCAACTCGCGGATCGCATCGGCCAGCGGCGCCGAAGTGAGGGGGCCGGTCGCAACGATGACGTTGCTCCACTCGGCCGGCGGCAGGCCTGCGACCTCACCGCGGGCGATCTCGATCAGCGGATGATCGTTCAGCGCCTTGGTGACGGCCGCCGAGAAGCCGTCGCGGTCCACCGCCAGCGCGCCGCCGGCGGGTACCTGGTTGGCGTCGGCTGCGCGCATGATCAGCGAATCGAGGCGGCGCATCTCGGCATGCAGCAGGCCGACGGCGTTGTTGGCGGCATCGTCCGAGCGGAACGAATTGGAGCAGACGAGCTCGGCAAGCCCATCGGTGCGGTGTGCCTCGGTCATGCGGGTCGGCCGCATCTCGTGCAGCACCACGGGCACGCCGGATTTGGCCACCTGCCAGGCGGCTTCGGAGCCGGCAAGGCCTGCGCCGATCACGTGCACGGTATTTGATTGGGGTCCTGTCATGGGGCGGACAGGTAGCGCTTTTCGGCGATCAGTGGAATCGCCGAGATCGAGTTTTCTGCCTCCGGATGCGACAACGCCCGCACGAGGCGGGCGCTATCGGTCCGTCCGGTTCAGGGCTGAACGATATCAGCCCTGATACTGACCGGCGGCAACGCGCGGGATGTCCGAGCGATCGAGGCCGATATCGGAAAGCTCGCGATCGCTGAGCTGGGACAGCTCGGCAACATTGCGCTGATAGTCCCGGAAAGCTTGGATCATGCGGATGAGCGAGAGCAGCATTGGTAATCTCCTGTAGTTCGATTCAGCTCTTGCCCGAGCCTCATCGTTGAAATGAATATAGGTGAGAGTGGTGCAGTGCGAAAGTTCCGATGCTGCGATGCAGCTAAGCGCTGAGTGCATGGCGCTGGTAACGGACGATTAACCCGAAAGCAGTCCCGCCCAAAGGGTAGGCGGAACAGGGAGCACAGGTCTGAAGTCCCGTGAATTCACGGATTTGCTATGGGCTAGTCGGTTCCGTTCGGAGCGAAATAAGTCGCTTTGCTCTTGTCCGCAAGCGGATCGACTAGCTTCTATAACCAAGTCTCACATGCGAGAATCGCATGATTCTAATGAATTGATACTCATTACTTGGCGCGTGCGTACACTTTTGCCAACTCTCGCCAGCGATTCGCCTGGTTGCAGCGGATCCACATGACGAAGGGCGGCGAGTCAGGACTATCCCGCTTGGTTAGCCACAACCGTCCCCGCTCGCAGTGCACACACGCTGACGTGTGGCGTTGATTACAAGCGTGTAATGAAAATCAGAAATTTTGCATGCAGCTCTGCGCGCCGCGCAACATCACGCAATTCTCGCGGGGAATTCATTGCGTCAAGTTGCCGCGCCCGGAGGAAGGTGATGTCGCAGATTCCGGCAATGTCGCTGGCTCTGGCCCAAGAACAAGAGAAGGAAGGTAACGTCATGATGAAGTTACTCGGGGTTATCGCAATTGCCGCCGTTGCGTTCGCCGTCACGCCGGCCCAGGCCGCCAAGCACGCCGCCGGCGGCTGCAGCTCGGCCAATCTGGAGAAGACAGAGACCGCGATCGAAAACATGGCCGATGGTGACGGCAAGTTCGTCGCGCAGAAGGAGATCGCGGCCGCGCAGGACTCGCTGCTCAACGGCAAAATGGGTGCGTGCGGCGCGCATCTGAACAAAGCGATGCACGCCACCATGGGCAAATAGGAACTTCAGGAACGCATTAGGAGAGGGCCGGTCGCCGAGCGATCGGCCCTACGCTTTTGTCCTGCAAGCATCTCATCTAAGGGGCGCGCGCGAGCTGGGTGGCGAAATAGGCGACGGTCTTCGAGTAGACCTCGCTCTTGTTCCACTGCTGCAGCACCGCGAAATTCGGACTGCCCGGCTGCCAATCCTTACCCTTCTGCCAGCCATAACCGGCAAGATAGTTCGCGGTGGAGGCGAGCACGTCAGGGGCGTTGTGCAGGAGATCGCGCTTACCATTGCCGTCGAAATCGACGGCGTATTTCATCCATGACGACGGCATGAACTGGGTCTGTCCGAGCTCGCCGGCCCAGGCGCCCTTCATGTCGGCCGGTGCGAGGTCGCCGCGCTGGACAATGCGGAGCGCATCCAACAGCTCGGCGCGAAACTGCTCGGAGCGCCGGCAGTCATAGGCCAGCGTCGCCAGTGAGCGGATGGTCGCGAACTTGCCGGTATTGACGCCGAAATCGGTCTCGAGACCCCAGATCGCGACCAGCACCTCGCCAGGCACGCCGTAGGTCTGCTCGATACGCGACAGCACCGAGCCGTATTGCTTCATCATGTTGGAGCCGCGCGTCAGGCGCGGCGGCACCATGCGGCCGGAAAACTCCTCGAAGGTCTGGCTGAAGACCTTCTGCGAGCGGTCGCGGTTGAGCACGTTCTGATCGAGCGTCACACCGGCGAGCCCGGCGGAAATGGCCTGTTGCGAGACGCCCTTGGCCGCGGCGTCCGTTTTGAAGTCTGCAAGCCACGCGTCGAAATTGCCTGAACCGCAGGCAACAGCGGCGAGCGCTGGCTGAGCGGATAGGATGGACGCGGTGATGGCTAAGGCTGCGAGGGCGAGACGAGAAATCGTCGGGGTCATTCGAGCAAATAAATTCCGTGAAGTGATCTGAACGGCGCGCGCAATCTCGATGGAAACCGCGGCCAAAGCAAGGCGTATGACAGTGCGCGATCCTGCCCGCACCGGGGCAGGATCGCATGTCACGATATCGTCAGGCGTCGGTCCGATTGCGCCAGGGGAAGAGGTTGGCGGGGAAGTCGGCGGCCGGCTTGCGTGCACGATGCGGCGGAGGCGGCACCGGACGCGCGCCCGGATCGGCCGCGATCACCTTGCGGTAGAGATGCCAGGTGGCATGGCCGAGCACGGGGACCACCACGGCAAGGCCGAGGAAGGCCGGAATGGTGCCCAGCGCCAGCAGGACGGCCACGATCAGGCCCCAGGCCGCCATCGGCACCGGGTTCTTCGCGACGACGCGCAGTGACGTCACCATGGCCTCGAACGCGCCGGCATGGCGGTCAAGCATCAGCGGGAACGACACGGCGCTGATGCACAGCGCGGCAAGGGCGAACAGGAAGCCGGTGCCGCAGCCGACCACGATCAGCCACCAGCCTTGCCGGCTCGTGAGCACGCGCGTCAGAAAATCCGAGATCCCGGATGCGCCTTCATAGCCGAAAGCGGCGACATAAATTGCCTGCGCGGTCGCAACCCAGGTCACGAACAGGGCCAGCAGCAGCGCGCCGAGACCGAGCATGGCGCCGAACGAGGGCGAACGCAGCACCTCCATGGCGTCCCAGGCGCTGGCCTCCTCATGGCGCTCGCGCCGGCTGGAGAGCTCGTAGAGACCGAGAGCGGCGAACGGGCCGATTAGCGCGAAGCCTGCGGCCAGCGGGAACAACAACGGCAACACTGAATAGCCCATCACCACGCGGGCGAGCACGAGGCCCAGCACAGGATAGATCACGCAGAGGATGATGGCGTGGCTCGGCACCGCCTTGAAATCGTCCCAGCCGCGCTTGAGCGCATCCTGCAGATCGGAGAGTTGGATGGTTCGGATCACCGGTCCAGCCGCTTCGGCGGTCTGGGCCATGGACGGGACATTGCCCGGGTAGAGTGTGGCCATGGTCGCTAGCTCCCTTGCCATGCGGCCGCATCTGGCGCCAGCAACGGCGCAAGCGGCCGCTATTCTGAGTTTCGCGATCCCCAACCAGACGCGAATTCCGGATGGCATCGCGAACTGAACGTCAACCGTACGCCCATTTGCGAGTCCTGTCCCTCACGCTTGGGTGAGATTCGATGCCGCGGTGCAATCTCTACAGTGTCATTCGGTCGTTATTTCGCCGCAGATAAGCTGATGCTGCGTGCTTGTTCGCGGAACTTTGGCGGGCGCAACGACGCAACTTGGTCTATAAGTGCCACTCAAGGCCCTTCCAGCGGGTCCTTTTCGGGGAGCAGACATGAGCATTTTCGGGAAAATTATGGGCGCGATCTTCGGTAGCCAGCCAGCTTCCGCCGCGCCCGCAGGCAGCGCACCGTCGGGCAGCGCGCCCGCAGGGGCCGCGCCGAGCGGATCCGCGGCGACGGTGGACGTTGCCTCGATCGTCGACGCGGCGGCCGCTGCGCACAAGGGCGAAAAGCTGGAATGGCGCACCTCGATCGTCGATCTGATGAAGGCGCTCGACATCGATTCCAGCCTCGCTGCGCGCAAGGACCTCGCCAAGGAGCTCGGCTACAGCGGCGACACTAACGATTCCGCGACCATGAACGTCTGGCTGCACAAGCAGGTGATGTCCAAGCTCGCCGCCAATGGCGGCAAGCTGCCGCCGGAGATCAAGCACTGACCGATCGCCCGGTCGCAATCCAAGGGCCCGCGATCGCGCGGGCCCTTTTGCATTCAGGCGACGAGATCCGCATCTTCCGGATGCCTGTCGAGATAATCGACGACGAAACCGCAACCGGCAATCACCTTCCTGCCGTCGCGCCGGATCAATTCCAGCGCACCCTTGACCAGCTCGGAGCCGATGCCGCGGCCGCGCAGCGCGCGCGGCGTCTCGGTGTGGGTGATGATCACCGCCGACGGCGTCAGCCGGTAATTGGCGAAGGCGATTTCGCTGCCGACATCGAGCTCGAAGCGGCTTCTGTCCTTGTTATCCCGTACCGACGGCGCCATGCAAAAATCCTTCCGACATGCTGCTTGCCTCTGATCTAGGCGCCTCAACCGGCCCTTGCCAAGGTGCGAGCAAGAGTGGTTGCCGCAGGGGAGATATCCGGAAACTGCGTGTCCCGCTCAGCCTGGAATTGAAGCCGGGCTTGCCGACGGCGCAGGAGTCGTTATGGAAGCTCGGGGCGTTGTAGCCCCCCGCCGCTTCTCGCAACGCCGGCGTTGGATCTCTTCCTAGGCCTGATCGCCCGGATGCTTCAATCGGTCGCCTTGGCGAGCCTGGAATCCTCCGGCTGCGCCTGCGGGCGCAGGCATCCCTGGCAGATGACGAGGGAACGGTTGACCCTGGCGTCCCGTTCCTCCTCGATGCCATCCTTCGCCTGCCACCATTCCTTTGAATAGGGCTGAAGCGCGGCTTGCGACCTGTTGCGCTCGGATCGGGCCGCGCGCGCTGGTTCTGAAGCAGCGCGCGGGTGATTGGGATTTTCGCCGGCGCCGTCCCAGGCATAGCGCGCGGGCTTGAAGGCGGGATCGGAGGCGAGGTGCGCTTGTGGGCCCACGGCACATCCGGCAAGCGCCAGCGATAACATGAGGAGGGCGGGCGCTTTGACCATGATGCGGCACTCTGTACGCGAGAACTGAGCGAGGTTGCGCCGATCATGTTTAAAATTTCCTGAACGGTTGGATGGGCTGCGCTGCGCCCGGCAACCTTGCAGGGCTCCTGGCGATGGCGATAAATGGGCTGCAATGAGCGGGCGGCTCGCGTGCCGTCCGCCGCCGAAGAGGAAGCCCGATGCAGCCCCTGCGCATGTCCCGCCGCGTCATGAATCTCGCTCACATGCTGACCCAGAATGCGCGGCGGCATGGGGCGCGTCCCGGTTTCGTCTGGGGCGACAGATCCTGGACCTGGCGCGAGATCGATGCGCAGGTCTCGGCACTGGCAGCCGCTCTCGCGGCGCGCGGGATCGCGAAGGGCGACCGCATCCTCGTTCATTCCAAGAACGGCGATGAGATGTTCTTCTCGATGTTCGCCGCGTTCCGGCTTGGCGCGGTCTGGGTACCCACCAATTTCCGCCTGATGCCGGACGAGGTCGCCTATCTCGCGCAGGCCTCCGGCGCGAAGGCGTTTCTGTGCCATGTCGATTTTCCCGAGCACGCCGCGGCCGTAAGCGGTGGCGCGCTGGAATTCACCTGGAGCATCGACGGTCGGGCGCCGTTTGCCGAGACGTCGGTTGCGGATGCCGTCGCGTCGCGCGCCGGCACGGTGGTCGAGAACGTCGCAGTCGAGCACGACGATCCCTGCTGGTTCTTCTTTACATCGGGCACCACCGGCCGCTCCAAGGCTGCGGTGCTCACCCACGGTCAGATGGGTTTTGTCGTCACCAACCATCTCGCCGATCTTACGCCCGGCGTCACCGAAGCAGATGCCTCGCTGGTGGTGGCGCCGCTGTCGCATGGCGCCGGCGTGCATCAGCTGGTGCAGACCGCGCGCGGCGTGTGCACCGTGCTGCTGCCGACGGAGAAATTCGACATTGACGAGGCGTTCCGCCTGATCGAGGCGCATCGCGTCAGCAATCTCTTCGTGGTGCCGACCATTCTGAAGATGATGGTCGAGCATCCCGCCGCCGACAAATACGATCATTCCTCGCTGCGCCATGTGATCTATGCGGGTGCGCCGATGTATCGCGAGGACCAGAAGGCTGCGCTGAGGAAGCTCGGCAAGGTGATCGTGCAGTATTTCGGCCTCGGCGAGGTGACCGGCAACATCACCGTGCTGCCGGCAGCGCTGCATGACCCCGAGGACGGGCCGCACGCGAAGATCGGCACCTGTGGCTTCGAGCGTACCGGCATGCAGGTCTCGATCCAGGACGACGAGGGCCGTGAACTCGGCGCCAACCAGAGCGGCGAGATCTGCGTAATCGGCCCCGCGGTGCTGGCCGGCTACTATGACAATCCCGAAGCCAATGCGAAGGCGTTCCGCAACGGCTGGTTCCGCACTGGCGATCTCGGCCACATGGACGAGGAGGGGTTCGTCTACATCACGGGACGAGCCTCCGACATGTACATCTCCGGCGGCTCCAACATCTATCCGCGCGAAATCGAGGAGAAGATTCTGACCCATCCTTGCGTCGGCGAGGTCGCGGTGCTCGGCGTACCCGATGCGACCTGGGGCGAGGTCGGCGTTGCCGTCTGCGTCGCCCGGGAAGGCGCGAAGCCGGTGAGCGAAGCGGAGATGGCGGCATTCCTCGGCCCCAAGGTCCCCCGCTACAAGATGCCGAAGCGGTTCTTCTTTTGGGAGGCCTTGCCGAAATCCGGCTACGGCAAGGTTCCCAAACGGATGGTTCGCGACGAGCTCGAGGCGCGCGGGCTGCTCGATCTCGACAAGACACGGGCGCGCTGAGCGAAGGTCATGCGCAGCATCAAGCAGCCCGGCGCGCCGGTCGCCGAGCGCATCCAATGGGCGGAGGCGAGGGGACGCGCTTTCTCCTTCACGCTTCAAGCAGGTCTGCCGCTGCTGGAGGCGGCGCGCCGCGGTTTCGCCGCGGAGGGATTCGCCGGCGGCGTGCTCAGCTTCGGGCGCGGCGCGCTCGGGCCGTTCGGCTATGTCATGCCGGCGCTGTCGAAGACCAGCGAGAATGCCGCGTTTTATAGCGACACATTCCGGCCAAGCGGCGTGACGCGCACCAGGCTCGGCAGCATGACGCTGGGCATGCGCAATGGCGCCCCGTTCTTTCATTGCCATGGGCTGTGGACGGAGGCCGATGGCCGCGCCGGTGGTGGCCACATGCTGCCGGACGTGACCGATGTCGCCGAGCCGTTCGAGGTCGAGGCCTTCGGCATCGATGGTGCGATGTTCGCCGCAGAGCCAGATCGCGAGACCAATTTCAAGCTGTTCGGGCCCGTGGCGGCTGCGAGCACCGGCGCACGCACGACCAGCCGCGCTTTCGCGCTGCGGCTGCGCCCCAATCAGGATTTCGCGGGCTGTCTCGAAGACTTCTGCCGCGCGCAAGGCATCGCGCGCGCGAGGATCCATGGCGGTGTCGGCTCGACCATTGGGGCGCGCTTCACCCATGGCGGCGTGACTGAGCCCTTCGCGACCGAGCTTGCGGTAACCGGCGGCGCGATTGCGGCCGGCTCCTCCGGCGCCCTCGAAGCCGCACTCGATGTCGCCCTGATCGACTACACTGGCGGCATAGCGGAGGGCCGTCTGATTCGTGGCGACAATCCCGTGCTGATGACCATGGAGCTGGTGCTCGAGGTGTTGGGCTAGTATCGGCGAGCGATCATCAGCGGGTGCGCAGCTTGGCGATGGCCAAGTATGTGGAGTCACTGATCCCCGAACTGGATCCCTGAAACAGGTTGAGCAGGGGGGATTGACCCTGGCCGGTGCTCTGGCTGTTTCTGATGTCATACATGGCGGAGAAACGGCTCAACAGCTTTGTCACCTTCGCGGGATCGGACAGATCCTTGATCTTCATGAATCTGTCTACGAACTTGGCCTGCTGATCGATCGGCATCGCCGCCATCGAGTCAGGCAAATCGAAAGTGGTCCTGAACACCTCCGAAAGAGCCTTGTCGGCAAGGATGTCGTATGCGGACGTGATGTCCCCCGCCTTTCGCTGGAAATAGAGCGCAAGGCGCACGCCGGGATTGGCATCGCCCTGCTGCTGCTCCAGGCTTTGCTCGACATAGTTCGCTTGTGTTTCCCGAAACTGATCCCGCTTTTGCGGACCCATCATCGGAAGACGCGCGACGTTGCCTTTACTGTCGAAATTGAACGACGCCACGATTTCGGCAAAGCGAGGATCGCTCTCGGTGTTCGCGAAGCTCTTTGGATCGTTCAGGTCGGAGCTGAAGATCTTCTTGAGAAATTCGGTGCTGACCTTCCTGGGATCCAGACCCTTGGCCAAGAGAATGAAATCGACCATCGGCCTGTTTGCGAGAAGATCGGAAACACTGTCGATGCCGGCGATGGCCTGCTGATATTCCGACGCATCCTTCGTGGCCTGTGCCCGAACTGCGGCCTGCTGCTGGGGAGTCGCCGTGCTGGCGCTCTTCACCGCTCCAATGACGTAGTCCTTGGCGATCTGGAGGACTTCAGCCGAGTCCTGAGCCACCAAGGGGGTGGTCAGATTGCCTTTTGCGTCGAAGTTGAAGGCGCGTGCCAGCTCCAAATATCGATTGTCCTTGAGGGTATAGACGTAGCTTTTGGGGTCGTTGATGTCGCTTTCGAGCACGGCCTTGACAGTCGCCGGCGAGACGTTCGCGGGCTCGAGGCCGACAGCTCCCAGCGCAAATTCATACACGCCCGGTGTCGATACGAACGCCTGGACTGAATTGATCTTGAGGATGGCAGTTCTAAATTGCCTGATTGCAAAAGCTTCGTTCAACGGGCTCGCCGCCGAATAGACGGCGGACTTGCTGTCGTCGAACTTCTGTTTCGTGATCGTGACATTTGCAGCAGTCTGCGCCGACACACCTGACGGAAGCGACCCGTCGGAGGAAAACTCGAACGCACCGGCCAGGTCGACGAACCCGCCAATCGTCCCTATCTGCTCGCTAAGGCTGGAAATGCTGCTCGCATATGACTCCAAATGATGCTTTTCGACCAGAATCTGGACGTTCAACTGGGTCACGTTCGCGCCCGGTTGCGATAGTTGGGCGGTGTAGTCGGCGATCCTTGAATTGGCCGCGGTGACATCCGATCGGGCCTGAGCAAGGTCGGCGTTGAGGCCACTTAGCTGAGAAGCGAAAGTGGTGTTGACGTAGCTGTTGGGATCGGATGGATCGCTGCGCAAGACCTGGCTTATGGTGTCACGCGACCACTTGCTTTGATCGATCCCGTACGCCGAATAGACATAGTTGCGAAGACGGTCGTTGTTCAGGAGCTGGTCTGCACTGCTGATGTTACCGATTTCGGCGCTGTAGTAATTCGAATCGCCGGCAAGTGCATCGACCTGGCTTTTCCTGGTCGCCGTGTACAGACCAATCATCTCGTCGGTCTGGTTCTCCGATTGCGCCACCGGCGTGGCACTGCCATTGAAGGAAAACGCGGCGGCGAACTCACGGTAACGCTTGTCGACCAGCTTGTTGACAAAGCTGTTTGCGTCGGAGAGGTCGCTCTCCAGCACCTTTTTCATGAAGGCCTTGGCGTAGGCCATGTCTTCCAGGCCATACGCCTTCGTTGCATAATGATAAAGGCGATAGTCTTTCATGAAGTCGTCGACGGACTTCACGTTGCCGATGTGGGCTTTGTAATAGGCGGCCTCTCGCGCTACGTCCTGTTGCTGTTCGACCCGCGTCAGGGACTGCTTGAGATTGCGCGTGATGTAGCTGTAACTGAAATACGTTGATACCATCGCGCACTCCTACGGTCCCGGACGTCCGTCAATCATTGCGGGGTCGCGAGGTGGGGCTGGCCTCATGCCGGCAAACTGTCTCAGAGCCAGGTTCTCCAAGGCCATTTTCGGACCGCGATCCCAGATTCAAGTTTGCCCTCGCGAGGCATATCGGGTTTTGTTGCTGCATGTTTCTCAGATACAGCTTTCGTGAGGGTTGCGTTCCGGATATGTCCCGATCAAGAGATCGATCGGAATGGCTCTCGTCCCGAACGCGACGCAGCGCCATAGCGCGTCGAAGACGCGCGTAAACGCGCTTACGGCGGTTTGGCGTTGAGCCGGGATCCAGAAGCCGTGCATTCTGCCGCAGGATGGGTCACGGCTCTGCGGCGCATCGCCGAAGGGGCGCTGCGCCGCGTCCGGGGCACGAGAGCCCGAAGTCATCTGGCATTGCTATTCGCGTGATACGCGCGGTTTCGCATTCTCGCGGCCTGTGCGGCCCGAGCTTTGCGGCATTCTTTGCCCCCAAAATGCCGAGGGCGCAGGGAAGGCCGGGTGCCGGCTGGCACCCACGGTCCACTGTGCGAAGGTTGCGCTACGAGAGGCTGCACAGCGGCATACAGGTGAAGCCCAACACACGGCCTTCCCTGCGCAGTGGTTTTACGGCTTATGTCGTGATCTCCCCGGGGAGCGATGCACTATTGCCCCCGTCGCCTTGCGGATGGCTGACGCTGCGGCCCGGTCGGCCCGCACGCATCACCGCAAGACTTGGCGCACAGACCCCGGGCGCCAGGACCACACGATTTTGCCGTACGCAGGCTGCACCGGTCGTGTGCGCGACACTTTCGCTCACGGTTGCCCGCCCTGCGAAGCCTTCGCGCCGGTGTGGCCCACGTCCACCACGTCCCATCCCGCGTTCGTGACGATCGCGATCCGCCCCTCGGCCGGGTTGGGATGGCTCTTTATATGATAATCCGAAATGCGGATAAAGAGAAATATTTTTAAGCGCCGTGATTGACCCGCTTATTGGTGTTTTGCCCGCCGGGGCGGCAAGGGGTTGTGGGGCGCGCGAGCCCCGCCGCAACGCGGCCACGAACGGGTCTCCCCGCGGCCGCAAA
Source organism: Bradyrhizobium sp. WU425 (assembly GCF_021052305.1). Lineage (NCBI taxonomy): Bacteria > Pseudomonadati > Pseudomonadota > Alphaproteobacteria > Hyphomicrobiales > Nitrobacteraceae > Bradyrhizobium > Bradyrhizobium sp. WU425. Next base: position 4,180,075 of record NZ_CP088089.1, read on the forward strand.
ATGCGCTACCATGATTCCAGCGCGCTTCAAGTCGCGCATGATCACCGACACGTATGAGGAAACGAGATGAGGGTGACGATTGGACGGCGCACGGTCCTGGCCGCGGTGCTGATTGCCGCGGGCGCGGTGGCTTTGACGGCGGCGTTTGGCCCGGTTTCGACATCGGCCTGGGCCCACGGGCCGACCCGTCAGAAGGTGCGCGAATCCATCGAGATCAACGCCGCCCCGGCCAAGGTGTGGGCCGCAATGGGCAATTTCCAGGACATGAGCTGGCTGCCACCTGTCACCAAGACCGAGGGCGAGAAGGGCAACGAGATCGGCGCGACGCGCAAGCTGACGCTGACGGGAGGCGCGACCGTCGACGAGGAGCTCTACAAGTTTGACGCCGCCGCGATGAGCTATTCCTACCGGATCACCAATGTGGACGTGAAGGTGCTGCCGGTCACCAATTATTCCTCGACATTGACGGTGACGCCGAGCGCTGACGGCAAGGGCTCGACGCTGGAATGGGCCGGCGCGTTCTATCGTGGCTTTCCCAACAACGAGCCGCCGCCGGAGCTGAGTGACGAGGCCGCGGTCAAGGCGGTGAAGGGGCTGTACCAGGCGGGCCTCGAGGCACTCAAGAAGAAGATCGAGAGCGGAAGCTGACGGTGCGGGCGCTGGTCCTGGCGGCGCTCGCCGCCAGCTTTTGCCTGGCCGGCATCGCGCATGTGTTCGCCGAAGAGGCATTCGTCACCAACCAGCTCAGCGACGATCTGATGGTCGTGGACCTCGCCACGGCGCGCAGCGTCGCGACCATCCCGATCGGCGGCAAGCCGGCCGGCGTCGCCGTCAGCGCGGACGGACGTTTTGCCTATGTCACGAGCCCGGATGCCAAAGCCGTGACGGTGGTGGACGCAGCAACGCGGCAGGTTGCGGCGCGGATCGAGGTCGGCGGCGGGCCGCTCGGCATTGCCGTCGCGCCGGATGGCCGCACCGTCTATGTCGCGGACTGGTATGCGGCGGCGGTGCGGGTGATCGACGCGGCCTCGCGCAGCGTCACGGCCAGCATTGCGGTCGGCGCCTCGCCATCGGGGCTCGCGGTAACGCCGGATGGCAAGCTGCTGCTCTCGGCCGACCGCGACGACGACAGTGTGTCGGTGGTCGACACCGCGACGCGCCAGCGCACGACGACCATCAAGGTCGGCACCCGTCCGTTCGGCGTCACCATCGATGCCGAGGGCAAGCGCGCCTACACCGCCAATGTCGGCTCCAACGACGTCTCCGTGATCGACATCGCCACTGGGGCCGAGACCGGCCGCGTGCAGGTCGGGATGCGCCCTTATGCGGTGGCGTTGGCGCAGGGCCGCGGCTTCGTCACCGATCAGTATGGCGCACTGTCAGCGTGTTCGATCTGGCGACCTTGAAGCCGCTCAAGCGCATCAATGTCGGCGATTATCCCGAAGGCATTGCCGCGACTGCCGACGGCAAGCGCATTATCGTCGCCTGCTGGGAAAGCAACACGCTCGATATCATCGATGCGGTCGAGCTGAAGCTGATCGGCGAGGTCAATACCGGCGACGGCCCGCGCGCGTTTGGGGCATTCTTGCGCAGGACGGAGTAGGGGCGTGTAGCCCGCGTGAGCGGAGCGACATGCGGGACGGGGCTCTCCTCATCCACCGGCGTTCCCGGATATCGCTTCGCTCATCCGGGCTACGGCACCGGGGCACAGCGTCCATACAATCTCATCCATCTGATCAAACATGTGATCCGGCACCATCGCCCGCAGCGCCGCCGGCGCCGCATAACCCCAGCCCACCGCTCCGCAGGCAATTCCCACTGTCCGCGCCGCCTCGATGTCGCGCACTTCGTCGCCGATCGAGATGACCTTGCCCGGCTCCACGCCGGCGCGGCGGATGACCCGTCGGAACTTCGCGGGCTTGCCGAAAAGCGAGGCCGCGCAATCGAAATGGGCGAACAGCGTCGCGCAATCGCCGAGCTTCTCGCGCGCATTGGCTTCGCTGTCCGACGTCACCATCGCGAGCTGCACGCCACTCTCCGCCAGCGTCCGCAGCATTGTCTCGACCCCCGCAAACAGCGAAATCTCCGCTGCAGCCTCCGCCTTCAGTCGCCGCGCATGCCGCGCGATCGCCGGCAGCTTCCACAGCGGCACCTCGAGCCGGCTCAGAATCTCCCGCGAAGAAGCATGCCGCAGCCCCTCGATATCCTCGTCCGCGACGCGGCGGAAGCCGAAGCGATCGGCGACGTCGTTGATGGTGCGCAGGAACCACGGAAAGCTGTCGGCCAGCGTGCCGTCGAGATCAAAGATGGCGAGGGAGTAGGGCATGGAGACGAAGCTACACCGCTAGGCTTTCCACACGGTTTCCTCGGTCCATCCGAGTTGGTCGAATTCGGTGGCCCTGAGCGGCGCCTCTCCCTCGGCGAAGAACTCGTCAAGCTGAGGCGGCGCGACGCTCGTTTCGGACAGCATGGCGTGCGCTTGTCCGCGGTGATGAATTTGATGCTGGAACAGATGCATGAGCAGTCGGTCGCGGCGTTCGGCCTGGACCCGCGTGTCGCGGTTGATCCGCACAATGCCGTTGAGAATCTCGGGCGTCAGTGCATCGCACATGGCGATCAAGCGCTTGTCGATCGCGGCTTGCGCAGGCTTCAGCGCAGCAAGGGAAAGGTGCGGCACGTCGTTCTTCCAAGCTGCCGGTCCCAACCATCCGCCCTCCAGTGCATCGACATAGAAGAGGTCGATGACATGGATGTGGTTCAGCGTGCGTTGCAGGCTCGGAAAGAAGCCGGTCCGCTCGGCTTCGAAGTCGGCCTGAGACAGCGCCGCGCAAGCGGTGAGCAGCCGGTGGTTTGCCCAAGCATTATTGTGGGCGAACGCACGATAGGTTTGCACAAGTCCGGCAGGCAAACTCAGTCTCCCTCAGACAATGTGTCGGCCGCTCCCGCGGCGTAACCTACTCGGCCGCCTCGCTCGCCGCGCGTCTCCGCTTCGGCTTCCGAGCCTTCGCCAGCACCGGCGCCAGGAACTTCCCCGTATAGCTCCGCGGCGCTTTTGCGATGTCCTCTGGCGGGCCCCAGGCGACGATCTCGCCGCCGCCATCGCCGCCTTCGGGGCCGAGGTCGATGACCCAGTCGGCGGTCTTGATCACTTCGAGATTGTGCTCGATGACGACGACCGTGTTGCCCTGCGCGACCAGCTCGTGCAGCACCTCCAACAGCTTCTTGACGTCGTGGAAATGCAACCCGGTGGTCGGCTCGTCCAGGATGTAGAGCGTGCGGCCGGTGGCGCGCTTTGACAGCTCTTTTGCGAGCTTGACGCGCTGGGCTTCGCCGCCCGAGAGCGTCGTGGCCTGCTGGCCGACATGGATGTAGTCGAGGCCGACGCGATGCAGCGTCTGGAACGTCTCGCGTACACGTGGGACCGCCTTGAAGAACTCGGCCGCTTCCTCGACGGTCATGTCGAGCACGTCGGCGATGCTCTTGCCCTTGAATAGGACCTCCAGCGTCTCGCGGTTGTAGCGCTTGCCCTTGCAGACGTCGCAGGTGACGTAGACGTCGGGCAAGAAGTGCATCTCGATCTTGATGACGCCGTCGCCCTGGCAGGCCTCGCAGCGGCCGCCCTTGACGTTGAAGGAGAACCGGCCGGGCTCGTAGCCGCGCGCTTTCGACTCGGGCAGGCCGGCGAACCATTCGCGGATCGGCGTGAAGGCACCGGTATAGGTCGCGGGGTTGGAGCGCGGCGTGCGACCGATCGGCGACTGGTCGATGTCGATGATCTTGTCGATGTGCTCGAGGCCCTCGATGCGGTCGTGCGGCGCGGCGCCTTCGCTGGCATTGTTCAGCTTGCGGGCGATCGCCTTGTAGAGCGTGTCGATCAGCAGCGTCGATTTGCCGCCGCCGGAGACGCCGGTGACGCAGGTGAACAGGCCGAGCGGAATTTCGGCCGTAACGTTCTTGAGGTTATTGCCGCGCGCGTTGACCACCTTGATGGTGCGGCGATGGTTCGGCGGGCGCCGCTCGGGCACCTCGACCTCGAGCTCGCCGGTGAGATATTTGCCCGTCAGCGAGTTGGGGTTGCGCATGATCTCGGCGGGCGTGCCTTCGGCGATGATGTTGCCGCCATGCATGCCGGCGCCGGGGCCGATGTCGAGCACGTGGTCGGCGAGCAGGATCGCGTCCTCGTCGTGCTCGACCACGATCACGGTGTTGCCGAGGTCACGAAGTCTCTTGAGCGTGTCGAGCAGGCGCGCGTTGTCGCGCTGGTGCAAGCCGATCGAGGGCTCGTCGAGCACGTAGAGCACGCCTGTTAGCCCCGAGCCGATCTGCGAAGCCAGCCGGATGCGCTGGCTTTCGCCGCCGGAGAGCGTGCCGGAGGAGCGGGAGAGCGTGAGGTAGTTGAGGCCGACGTCGAGCAGGAAGGTGAGGCGCTCGCGGATCTCCTTGAGGATGCGGCCGGCGATCTCGTTCTGCTGGGTGTTCAGCGCCTCCGGCACGGTCTCGAACCACGCGCCGGCGCCCTTCACCGACATCTCGGAGATGTCGCCGATATGCTTGCCGCCGATCTTGACGCAAAGCGCCTCGGGCTTCAGCCGAAAGCCGTGGCACGCCTCGCAGGGCACGTCGTGGAAGTACTTCGCCAGCTCCTCACGCGCCCACTCGCTCTCGGTCTCGCGATAGCGGCGGTTGATGTTGGTGATGACGCCCTCGAACGGCTTCTTGGTGTCGTAGGAGCGGACGCCGTCCTCGTAGGAGAACTTGATCTCGTCCTCGCCGGAGCCATGGAGGATCGCGTTCTGCGTCTTCTTGGGCAGATCCTTCCATTTGGTGGTCAGCGTGAACTTGTAGTGCTTGCCGAGCGCAGTCAGCGTCTGAATGTAATAGGGCGACGAGGATTTGGCCCAGGGCGCGATTGCGCCCTTGCCAATGGCGAGCTCCTTGTCGGGAATGACGAGGTCTTCGTCGACATGCTGCTCGACGCCGAGGCCGCCGCACGCAGGACAGGCGCCATAGGGGTTGTTGAACGAGAACAGCCGGGGCTCGATCTCGGGGATGGTGAAGCCGGACACCGGGCAGGCGAACTTTTCCGAGAACAGCATGCGCTCGGGTCCGCTCTTGTCGTGGATCTTTGCGGTCTTCTTCCTCTCTTCCGCGGGTGCTGCCGCAGCCGGCGCATCCGCGAATTCGATGACGGCGAGGCCCTCGGCAAGTTTCAGCGCGGTCTCGAAACTTTCGGCGAGGCGCTGGCCGATGTCGGGGCGCACCACGATGCGATCGACGACGACGTCGATGTCGTGCGGGAATTTCTTGTCGAGAACAGGGGCTTCGGCGAGCTCGTGGAAGGCGCCGTCGATCTTGACGCGCTGAAAGCCCTTCTTGAGCCATTCGGCAAGCTCTTTGCGGTACTCGCCCTTGCGGCCGCGCACGACCGGCGCGAGCAGATAGAGGCGCGAGCCCTCGGGCAGCGCCAGCACGCGATCGACCATCTGCGAGACGATCTGGCTCTCGATCGGCAGGCCGGTGGCGGGCGAATAGGGCACGCCGACGCGCGCCCACAGCAGGCGCATGTAATCGTAGATTTCGGTCACCGTGCCGACGGTGGAGCGCGGGTTCTTCGACGTCGTCTTCTGCTCGATCGAGATCGCCGGCGACAGGCCGTCGATCTGGTCGACGTCGGGCTTCTGCATCATCTCCAGGAACTGGCGGGCGTAGGCAGACAGCGATTCGACGTAGCGGCGCTGGCCTTCGGCGTAGATGGTGTCGAACGCGAGCGAGGATTTGCCGGAGCCCGACAGCCCCGTGAACACCACCAGCTTGTCGCGGGGAATCTCGACATCGACGTTCTTGAGATTGTGCTCGCGCGCGCCACGGATGGTAATTGCGCGCAGGTTTGATCCCACGTTCTGCTGTTGGCGCTTCGCCTTGATCACTTCATCCATCCGGGTTGCCCTCAAGGAATCCCAAAGGCGCGCGATCGCGCCAACGAAAAAGGCGCGCTTCGCCCGGAACCGGGATCGGCGCCGATGGGGTTGTCAGCGAACGTAGGAAGAACGGAGACGGATTTCCAGTGGGACTTGCGAATCGTCAACGGATTGTTGGCGCACTGGCGGCATCTGGCAGGAGCAGGGTGGAACTGCGCGGCAACGTGCCCGACAAAACAAAAAGGCCGGCACAAGGCCGGCCTTTCGTAACGCGGATGGCGTTGGGGCTAAGTACTGAACTCAGTACTTGGCGACCACCGGGCCCCCGAAGTGATAGTTCACGCCGACCTGCACGGTGTGAAACTCGAGCGTGCCGGAGGGCAGGGCGCCCGAGAAGTAGGTCTCGCCGCCGAGGCTGCGAAAGAGGTACTCGCCCTTGACCGACCACTGCGGAGCGAAGAACGCTTCGACGCCCGCACCGACGGTCCAGCCGGAGTGCCACTTGCTGTCGGAAACGGTCACGCCGAGCGCGCTGACGCTGAGCTTGTTGTCGATCCAGGCGTAACCACCGGTGCCGTAGAACAGGACGTTGTTGACGGCGTAGCCGATGCGGCCGCGCACGGTTCCCATCGCATCGGTTTTGGAGCTGAGGGTGGTGCTGACGAGGCCGAAGCCGGGGACGGCAACGGGGCCGGTGACCGACGCGCTGACATCAGCCCAGGAACCATCGGCCTCGACGCCGAGCACGACATTGCCGGTCTGCCAGTTGTAGCCGGCAGTACCGCCGACGAAGCCGCCCTTCATCTTCGGGTCGGTCGAGGAATTTTCCCAAGCGCCGCCACCGACGATACCGAGGTAGAAGCCGGTCCAGTTGTAGACCGAAGCCATGGCCACCGGGGCCTTGGTGTAGGGGCGCGCCGCGAGATCAGCGGCCGAAGCCGGGGCGGCGAGAGCGAACAAACAGGCCGAAGCCAACAAAACCTTTTTCATTTTCAACTAATCCCAGTCCCAGTTTCTGATTGTGCCTTCCACGATAGGGAGGGCATCGGACTCACTTGCCCAACTGATGCCGTACTTACACCAGTGAAGCCGCAAGTTGTGTCACTCAAAAGCAACAACGGTCGGAAAACGGAACGGTTATTGACCGATTAATATCGGAGGACTGCACAGCAAAAGGCCGGCGCAAGGCCGGCCTTCGAAGTGCGATATGTCCAGCGCGATCAGTACCTTGCGATGGCCGGACCGCCCCAGCGATAGTTCAAGCGCACCAGGCCCATGTCTACGTCCTGGCGAATCCGGTCGCTGCCGAATACCGCACCCGCGGGCGTTGTGAAGCCGATCGTGCGATCGCCAAGGAAGATGTGGTCGTACTCAAAGCCCAGCGACCAGTTCGGGGCGAAGCCGAATTCCAGACCGGCCCCGACCGTGCCACCCCAGCGAGTCTCCCGGGCCGAAGCCAACAGCGCGCCCGCGCCGGGCGTACCCGCAGCAGCGTAGATGTCGTACTTGTCACCGACGACGGCGGCGCCGCCCTTCACGTAAAGCAGCACGTTGTTCCAGGCGTAACCGACCTGACCGGTGATGAGACCGAAAGCGTCGATGCGGGAACGGTTGCGATCACCCGTCACCAAAGCGGTACCAGGGAAGAGGGTGCTCACGTTGTCGCCCCGGAAATCAGCCCAGTTGCCCTGGCCTTCCAGACCGAACACCCAATTGGCGGACTGCCAGCGATAGCCGATCTGGCCGCCGACGGTGCCCCCTGTTGCATTGTGACAGCCTTCGCCGACGAGAACGCCGGTCGCGGGCGTGACGAAGTCCCAGCACTTGTGGCTGGAGCCACCGCCGCCGTTGATGCCGATGTAGAAGCCGCTCCAGTCGTAGATGGCGGCAACCGCCGGCGGCGGGGCTTTGGTGTAGGGACGCGCGGCCATGTCCGCCGCGCTTGCGGGAGCCGACAAGCCCATCGCCACTGCACCGATTGTACAAATAAGAAGCTTATTCATTGCCAGTCTCCCCAGGTTTCGTCCGCTTCTTATGTCCCCGAAGCGGCTGATCAGGCGCGAGGGCCCATATGAACTAAGTCCGAGGCAACCGTAGCTCTACGGAGCGGCAGAGTCCGTCTCCCAAATGCAACAATACCGGGGCAGTGCGAGTACCCATAACTTGCTGAATGTTAAGTTCTTTCTTCCATTTTTGGGAACCTACAAAGGTTCCAATCGACGTGTGCCTTTCCGCAACACATTTGGCCGATCGATCCCACGCCTTCAGATCTGTCTTCGCCAAGAACAAATCTGGAACGAACCGGAGGTCGATGCTATATGTGGGGATAACCGGAAGGGTGACGGCCTGATCGTCGTCCGCAAGTGTTCGGCGAGCGTATAGGGTCGCCTCAACAGGCACGGCGGAACGCGGGAGCGGACCGGCCTTCTTGAATTCAGTGGCATTCGGAGCGGAGAGCGGAGATGGCGGGAAGCGTCAACAAGGTCATTCTGGTTGGAAATCTCGGCAAGGATCCTGAAATCCGCCGCACCCAGGACGGGCGGCCGATCGCCAATCTGAGCGTCGCGACCTCGGAGACGTGGCGCGACAAGGCGACTGGCGAGCGCAAGGAAAAGACCGAGTGGCACCGCGTCGTGATCTTTAATGAAGGGCTCTGCAAGGTCGCCGAACAGTATCTGAAGAAGGGCGCCAAGATTTACGTCGAGGGTGCGCTCCAGACCCGCAAATGGACCGACCAGAGCGGTGTCGAAAAGTACTCGACCGAAGTCGTGCTGCAGGGGTTCAACTCGACCTTGACGATGCTGGACGGTCGTAGCGGCGGTGGCGGAGGCGGCAGCTTCGGCGACGAGCCGGGCGGCGATTTCGGCTCCTCCGGTCCGGTCAGCAGCGCGCCGCGGCGCCCTGTTGCCGCCGGCGGCGGTGGCCGCAACAGCGACATGGACGACGATATCCCGTTCTGAGCGATTCCGCTCCAAGAACGCGGCGCCTGATGCGGACGCCCGGCCGGATGGGCGGCGCTTCTCATCTCATGTCAGAACATCCCACTAATCGACAGGACGGGCTCGGCATTTCCGGGCCCGCTTCATGTTTGGGGTGAGCTCGGATTGCGGCTTGGCAAACGCGCCGACGCGGCAAGCTCACCGCGCGGCTTTCCACGCGTGAGCGGCGATTTTGCAAGGCCGATGCGAGTGCTGTCCGAGACACCGCTCGCAAGGGCTTAAGTTGTTGGAAAAATAGGCGGAAAAAGCGCTTCCCAGAACGCCGCGAGGGTGGTTATCAGAGGCTCGATGCGCTATATGATTCCCAGATAAAACCTCACCGGATTTCCCCTTGGCTGACGACGACGACAAGCCCGGCGACCAGCCGGCGCAACCCTCGGATATTCGCCCCGTCTCCATCTTCGAGGAGATGAAGAAGTCCTATCTCGACTACGCCATGAGCGTGATCGTGGCGCGGGCGCTGCCTGACGCCCGCGATGGCCTGAAGCCGGTGCATCGCCGCATCCTGTACTCGATGAACGAGCAGGGGCACACGCCGGACAAGAAGTACGTCAAGTCCGCCCGCGTGGTCGGTGACGTCATCGGTAAATATCATCCGCATGGCGACCAGTCGATCTACGACGCCATGGTCCGGATGGCGCAGGACTTCTCCATGCGCGTGCCGCTGATCGACGGCCAGGGCAATTTCGGCTCGGTCGACGGCGATCCCCCGGCTGCCTATCGTTATACCGAAGCCCGATTGACGAAGGCGGCGCTGGCTCTGCTGGCCGACATCGACAAGGACACGGTCGACTTCCAGCCGAACTACGACAACAACGAGACCGAACCGTCGGTCTTGCCAGCCAAGTTCCCGAACCTTCTCGTCAACGGCGCCGGCGGCATCGCGGTCGGCATGGCGACCAACATCCCGCCGCACAATCTCGGCGAGGTCATCGACGCCTGCGTCGCGCTGATCGACAACCCCGCGCTCACCATCGACGAGCTCATCAACATCGTGCCGGGACCCGACTTCCCGACCGGCGGCGTCATCCTCGGACGGCAGGGCATCCGCGCCGCCTATCACCTCGGCCGCGGCTCGGTCATGATGCGCGGCAAGGTCGCGATCGAGACCATCCGCAAGGAGCGCGAGGCGATCATCATCACCGAGATTCCCTACCAGGTGAACAAGGCGACGATGGTCGAGCGCATCGCCGAGTTGGTCAAGGAAAAGAAGATCGAGGGCATCGGCGACCTGCGCGATGAATCCGATCGCGACGGCTACCGCGTCGTCATCGAATTGAAGCGCGACGCCGTGCCGGATGTGGTGCTCAATCAGCTCTACAGGTTCACGCCGCTGCAGACGAGCTTCGGCGTCAACATGGTGGCGCTCGACAGCGGCCGTCCACGGGTCATGCACCTGAAGGACCTGCTGGCGATCTTCGTCGACTTCCGCGAGCGGGTCGTCACGCGGCGCACCAAGTTCCTGCTCGCCAAGGCCCGAGATCGCGCCCATGTTTTGGTCGGTCTCGCCATCGCAGTCGCCAATATCGACGAGATGATCCGCGTCATCCGGACCTCGCCCGACCCGACCACCGCCCGCGACACCCTGATGTCGCGCGACTGGCCGGCCCGGGACGTCGAGGACATGCTGACGCTGATCGACGATCCGCGCCACCGCATCAGCGAGAACGGCACGATCCGGCTGTCGATGGAGCAGGCGAGGGCCATTCTCGATCTGCGCCTGCAACGCCTCACCGCACTCGGCCGCGACGAAATCCGCGAGGAGCTCGACAAGCTCGCCGGCGAGATCGCCGACTATCTCGACATCCTGCGCTCGCGCGACCGCGTGCTGGGCATCATCAAGTCCGAGCTCGCCGAAGTGAAGGCCGAGTTCGCAACCCCGCGCCGCACCGTCATCATCGAGCAGGAAGGTGAGGTCGAGGACGAGGACCTGATCCAGCGCGAGGACATGGTCGTCACCGTCTCGCACGCCGGCTACGTCAAGCGCGTGCCGCTGTCGGCCTACCGGGCCCAGCGCCGCGGCGGCAAGGGCCGCGCCGGCATGCAGACCCGCGATGAGGATTTTGTCAGCCGGCTGTTCGTGGCGTCCACGCATACTCCGATGCTGTTCTTCTCCTCGCGCGGACAGGTCTACAAGATCAAAGTCTGGCGCCTGCCGATGGCCGCGCCGAATGCGCGCGGCAAGGCGCTGATCAACATCCTGCCGCTGGAGCAGGGCGAGCGCATCACCACCATCATGCCGCTGCCGGAGGACGAGTCCACCTGGGGCAATCTCGACGTGATGTTCGCCACGACAGGCGGCAACGTCCGGCGCAACAAGCTGTCCGACTTCGTCGATGTCCGCCGCTCCGGCATCATCGCGATGAAGCTCGACGACAACGAAGCGATCGTCGACGTGCAGATCTGCACCGAGCACGACGACGTGCTTTTGACCGGCGCCGGCGGCCAGTGCATCCGCTTCCCCGTGACCGACGTGCGCGTGTTCACCGGCCGCACCTCGATGGGCGTGCGCGGCATTGCGCTTGCCGAGGGCGACAAGGTGATCTCGCTGGCGATCCTGCGCCACGTCGAGACGACGTCCGACGAGCGCTCGGCGTACCTGAAGATGCGTCGTGCGGTCGCCGGCGAAGCTGCGGCCGAGGAGCCGGCGGCGGACGCCGAGGCCGAGGAGACCTCCGGCAGCTTCCAACTCGCCCAGGAGCGTTACGTCGAGATGTCAGCGCAGGAGCAGGTCGTGCTGACCGTGTCCGTCAACGGTTACGGCAAGCGGACGTCGTCCTACGAGTACCGCACCACGGGCCGCGGCGGCAAAGGCATCGTCGCCATGAGCGTCAACAACCGCAACGGCAACCTCGTAGCGTCGTTCCCCGTGGAGGATGCTGATCAAATCATGCTGGTTACCGACAAGGGCCAGCTGATCCGCTGCCCGGTCGAAGGCATCCGCGTCGCCGGCCGCTCGACCCAGGGCGTGATCGTGTTCGACACCGCGGAGGACGAACACGTCGTCTCGGTCGAGCACATCACGGAAGAGGCCGAGAGCGGAAACGGGGCGAATGGGGAGTCGAACGGGGAGTGATGCGTCGCCCCCTAGCCCGGATGGAGCGCAAGCGAAATCCGGGTTCTTCATTCGGACGGCTGTCCCGGATTGAGTTGTGCTCGATCCGGATACTTCACTGACCAGCTAAATCTCCAGCTCCGTGCCGAATTCCACCACCTGCTTGGTCGGTACGCCGAAGAACGCGGCGGAGCGTTCGGCGTTGCGTTGCAGGAAGGCGAACACGGTTTCGCGCCAGACCCACATGCCCGGCACGTCCTCGCGCGGGATGATGGTCTCGCGGCCGACGTAATAGGTGATGTCGGAGAGATCGATGCCGGGCAGCTTGCCGTGGCGGCAGGCGAAGGTCAGCCCTTCGTAAATCGTCGGGTTCTGCATGAAGCCGTAATGCAGAACGACGCGGGTAATGCCGGGAATGATCTCGATCACCTCGATGCGGTCTTCGTCGGCGATGTGAGGAAGCTCCTCGATCAGCACGGTGACCAGGACGATGCGCTCGTGCAGCACGTGGTTGTGCTTGACGAACTGGGTCAGTGCCAGCGGCACGCCGCGCGGCGCCGAGGCCAGGAACACGGCGGTGCCGGGGAGTCTGGCGCTGCACTGGTTGACCGCGGTCTCGATCAGATCCTCCTCGGGCTGGCGCAGCTTCGCGCGTGCGGCTTCGACGAGCTTCACGCCGCTGCGCCAGGTCAGCATCAGGAAGGCGACGAAGCCCGCCAGCATCAGCGGAAACCAGCCGCCCTCGAACAGCTTGATCGAATTGGCCGAGAAGAAGATCAAATCGATCACGAAGAAGAAGCCGTTCACGGCAACCACGAGCCACGGTGAATAGCCCCACTGGATCGCGACCAGGGCGGCGAGCAGCGTGGTGATCGCCATCAATAGCGACACCGCGATGCCGTAGGCGCCGGCCAGCGCCTCCGAGCTGCCGAAACTCAGCACGGCGCCGAGCGTTGCGGCGGCGAGCAGCCAGTTCACCAACGGCACGTAGATCTGACCGATCGCGTCGCTCGTGGTGTGACGGATCTGCATGCGCGGCAGGAAGCCGAGCTGGATCGACTGCTGCGTCAACGAGAACACGCCGGAGATGATGGCTTGCGAGGCGATCACGGTCGCGACCGCCGAGAACGCGACCAGCGGATAATGCAGGGCGTCAGGGCAGAGCTGGAAGAACGGATTTTCGATCATGGTGGGATCGGTGATCAGCAGCGCGGCCTGGCCGAAATAGTTCAGCACGAGCGCAGGCAGGCAGATCGCGAACCAGGCCAGCCGGATCGGCAGGCGGCCGAAATGCCCCATGTCGGCGTACATGGCTTCGCCGCCGGTCACCGCGAGGAAGGCGGCCCCCAGGATCGCGAAGGAGACATGAAAATCCTGATGGATCAGGAAGTCGAACGCATAGAGCGGGCTGAGCGCCGCCAGCACCGCCGGCGCCTTGACGATGCCGTGGATGCCGAGCGCTGCCAGCACGAAGAACCAGGCCAGCATCACCGGTCCGAAGATGCGGCCGATGAAGCCGGTGCCCTGCTTCTGCATCATGAACAGTCCGATCAGGATGACGACGGTCACGGGCACAACCGCCGGCGCGAGCGAGGGTGCGTCGACCTTCAGACCTTCGATGGCTGAGAGCACGGAGATGGCCGGCGTGATCGCGCCGTCCCCGTACAGTAGCGCGGCGCCGACGAGGCCGACGACCAGCAAATGCGCGCGCCAGGTACCGGGTTGAGCGTTGCGGGCATGCAGCAAGGCCAGCAGCGCGACGATGCCGCCTTCGCCGCGGTTATCCGCACGCAGAATCAACAGCGCATATTTCAGTGAGATGATCAGCAACAGCGCCCAGAGGATCAGCGAGGCGACGCCCAGAACGGCATCGTTCGTCAAAGTGCCGCCATGGGCGGCGGCCTTGGCGGCTTCCTTCAGGGCGTAGAGGGGGCTGGTGCCGATATCGCCATAGACCACCCCGAGGGCGCCCATGGTCATGGCAATCGGCAGTGGATCAGGTTGATGGCCGGAGGCGACTGCAGGCGTACTGGACAATGGCGACCCCCCGATGGGATCGCGCCCGACGGGTCATTCCGACGGGCGCGAGCATCAGGCAGTGTGCGACGGGACGTCGCAAATATCCATGGGGTATATCTTTGGGGTTTATCTTGAGAGTTAGCTGACGCGAAACTGACAGACCCCCACTACGGAGTACGGTTGGCAGTCACAAGGCGAGCCTCGCGGATGTTGGCTTTGGTGCCGGCCTGGCGGAGGCAGGACGCTTCGAAATTCGGCCAGGCCTGCTGCGAGCAGTCCTTGCCGACGGTGCGGATATCGAGCCGGTCGCTCTTGGCAAGCGGCTGCGGCACGCTCGCCTCGACGGTGGGGGCGAAGCCGGGCAGGAGCGTGAGGGTGGCAGCAACACACGCAGAAATGGCGATCGCCGAAAGAGCCTTGATCATGACAGTCCCCTGTGATGCGGCCGCTACGCCCAGTGTGCGGCCCGTCGTTCGTTGGCTGGATTAGTAACCATGGCCAGTTTCCGGACGTCTTCGCGAACGCGGGAAATGGTTTCGTTCGCGCTCCGTTTTGTGTCGTGGCCGCCCTTAGGACGAAACAATTCGGCGCATTCCGACACGCTTCTGCGGAAAAACCGCCAGGGAACTTGACCGGCTTGCCGGGCCGGGCAGGGCGCGGTAGGACGTGGCCATGCCGCGCATTGCCTTCTATCCAGGTTCCTTCGACCCCATCACCAACGGCCATCTGGACGTGGTCCGGCACAGCGTGTCGCTGTGCGACAGGCTTGTTGTCGCGATCGGGGTGCACCCCGGCAAGAAGCCTCTGTTCTCGACCGAGGAGCGGCTGAAGATGCTCCATGACGTCTGCGGGCCGGTGGCCGCCCAGGCCGGCTGCTTGCTCGAGGCCGTGACGTTTGACGATCTGTCGGTGACCTCGGCGCGCAAGCACGGTGCCACGATCATGATTCGGGGCCTGCGCGACGGCACCGACCTCGACTTCGAGATGCAGCTCGCCGGCATGAACGAGGCCATGGCGCCCGAGGTGCATACGATCTTCCTGCCGGCCTCTCCCATGGTCCGCCCGATCACCGCCACTTTGGTGCGCCAGATCGCTGCCATGGGCGGGGATGTCTCGGCCTTCGTTCCGCCGCTGGTTGCGGCCCAGCTCAAGGCAAAATTCGCCTGATAACGGCGGGTTTCCTTTCTCATCTCTGATCCGGAGTTGTCATGATCCGAATTCTCGCAGTTCTTGCCGCGGTTCTGTTCGCGGTGCCGGCCTTCGCGCAAGCCTTGCCGGCCGGCCTCGACAAGGCCAACGCCATCGTCATCGACTCCACCAAGGGCCGCATCGTCATCAAGCTCCGGCCGGACCTTGCGCCCCAGCACGCCGAGCGCATCAAGCAGCTCGCGCGCGAGGGTTTTTACAACAACGTGCCGTTCCACCGCGTCATGGATGGCTTCATGGCGCAGACCGGCGACGGTCAGAACTTCAATGGCACCGGCGGCTCGAAATATCCGAACCTGAAGCAGGAATTCTCGAAGGTGCATTTTGCGCGCGGCATCGTCGGCATGGCCCGGCGCGGCGACAGCGTCGACTCCGCAAATTCGCAGTTCTTCATCATGTTTGCCGACGGCGGCAGCCTCGACAACCAGTACACCGTGATCGGCGAGGTCGTGCAGGGCATGGACGTCGTCGACAAGCTGAAGAAGGCGCCTCCCGGATCGAGCGGCGGCACCGTCACCGACCCCGACAAGATGGTGAAGGTGCAGGTCGCTTCCGACATCAAGTAGGAGCGGCGATGGCGCGCTGCGGTGGCAAGCTCCTGCTGGTTGCCGCGGTGCTGCTGCTCGGCGTCCCGGGCGCGGTCGCCGAGGACGCACAGGTCAACACCATCCAGGACATCTTCCGGCATTTGCGCACCTGCTGGAAGCCGCCGCCCGCCGCCAGGGCCCGCCCGATCGACATCACCGTCGTGGTGAGCTTCAACCGGGCTGGAAACATTCTGGGCCATCCGAGGATTACCTATGAATCCGCGGAGGCTTCCGACAATGACCGGCTGCAATACCGGGTCGCGGTGATGGAGGCATTGCAACGCTGCACGCCGATGCCATTTACCGATGCGATGGCCGGCGCCGCTGCGGGGCGTCCGTTCGCGATCCAGTTTCGCAACCGCAAGTCTTCACCTGACAGGACTTCACCCCCAACCCAAGAGAGACGAGCATGAGCGCCACCGAAAACACACTGATCCTCGAGACCACGCAGGGCCCCGTCACCATCGAGATGCGGCCTGATCTGGCGCCCGGCCACGTCGCACGCATCAAGGAACTCGTGCGCGAAGGCTTCTACGACGGCATCGTGTTCCATCGCGTGATCGACGGCTTCATGGCGCAGACCGGCTGCCCCCAGGGCACCGGCACCGGCGGCTCCGGCCAGAAGCTGAAGGCCGAGTTCAACAAGGAGCCGCATGTGCGCGGCACCACCTCGATGGCGCGCGCCGCCAGCCCGGATTCCGGCGATAGCCAGTTCTTCATCTGCTTCGACGATGCCCGCTTCCTCGACAACCAGTACACGGTGTGGGGCAAGGTCACCGAGGGCATGGAGAACGTCGACAAGATCAAGCGTGGCGAGCCCGTGCAGAACCCCGACAAGATCGTCAAGGCGCGGATGGCGGCTGACGCGGCGTAGGCGTTCAACCCTCATGGTGAGGAGGCGCGTGGCGCCGTCTCGAACCATGAAGGCCGAGCTGCAGCAGCGGGGCCTTCATCCGTCGAGACGCGCGTTCCGCACCCCTCAGGATGAGGAGTGACTGTACGGCCCTGAGTCCGAGATGCGCACCGACTTCTTCGATTTCGACCTGCCCGCCGAGCGCATCGCATTGCGCCCGGCGAGCCCGCGCGACTCCGCGAAGATGCTGGTCGTCGATCGCGGCACGCTGCGCGACCAAATCATCACCGACCTGCCGCAATGGCTGAAGCCGGGCGACCAGCTCGTCGTCAACGACACCAAGGTGATCGCGGCGCAATTAAAAGGCCGTCGCATCGGCCGCGAGACCGAGCCGAAGATCGAGGCAACGCTGATCAAGCGCCTCGACGGCTCGCGCTGGCAGGCGTTGGTGAAGCCTGCCAAGAAACTCATCGCCGGCGACCGCATCCGCTTCGGCAATGAGGGCAAGGTCTGCCTGCTCGGCCATCTCGACGCCGAGGTCGAGGCGAAGGGCGGGGAAGGCGAGGTGACGCTGTCATTTTCGTTTCACGGCCCGACGCTGGATCAAGCCATCGCCGATCTCGGCAGCCCGCCGCTGCCGCCCTACATCGCCTCGAAACGCACGCCTGATGATCAGGATCTCGCCGACTACCAGACCATGTTCGCTGTGAACGAAGGCGCCGTTGCCGCGCCGACAGCAGGCCTGCATTTCACCCCGGCGCTGGAGCAGGCGATGCACGCGCGCGGCGTCGGCATCAATCGCGTCACGCTGCATGTCGGGGCAGGGACCTTCCTGCCGGTGAAGGTGGACGACACCGAAGGCCACAAGATGCATGCCGAGTGGGGTACGCTGTCGTCCGAGACGGCGGAGCGGCTCAACACGGCGCGCAAGAACGGCGGCCGTATCATCGCGGTTGGCACCACGTCGTTGCGCCTGATCGAAAGCGCAGCCAGCGAGGACGGCACCATTGAGCCGTTCGCCGCCGAGACGTCGATCTTCATCACCCCCGGCTATCGCTTCCGCGCCGTTGATATTCTGCTGACCAATTTCCATTTGCCGAAGTCGACACTGTTCATGCTGGTGTCGGCGTTCTCCGGGCTGGAGGCGATGCAGCAAGCCTATGCACACGCGATCGCAACCGGCTATCGGTTCTATTCGTACGGGGATGCCTGTTTGCTGTTTCCGGCGCGGGAGTGACGCCGGCGGCGTTCTCGTGCTATACTGCTCATACGTTTTGCATGGATCGAGTGGCCGATGAACATCCGTTCCGCGAAAGTCGATGAGCTTGCCCAGCGCCTCGCCCGCCTGACGGGGGAAGATATCGAGACGGCGCTCGAACGCGCCATCGAGGAGCGCTTGTCTCGCGTGGCATCGCCGGCGGTCGATAGGAGGGCCGCCCTGACGTCGTTCTTCGAGCGAACCGCTGGCTTGCCCGTTCTCGATTCTCGGCCTGCAGACGAAATCCTCGGCTATGACCGTTTCGGGCTGCCGTCCTGATGGTGCTGGATACGTCTGCGATCGTCGCGACCGTCACCAACGAGCCAGATGGGCAGCGCTATCGGAAAGCCATGCTGGATGCTGCCAGCCTGTCGATGTCAGCAGTAGCAATCCTGGAAACCAAGATCGTTCTCTCTGCTCGCTTCGGAGCATCGGCCGTGAAGTTCTTCGACGAATTGCTGGAGACTGCCGGGATTGTCGTAGTGCCGTTCGACGCAGACATGGCGAAAGGCGCGTTCGAGGCATTTCAACGCTTCGGCACGGGCGGGGGACATCCGGCGCAGCTCAACATCGTCGATTGTGCGGTCTACGCTTTGGCGAAAGCGCGTTCGCAACCGCTGCTCTTCAAGGGAGCCGACTTTGCTAAGACAGACATTCTCCCCGCGTTGACCTGACCGCGCTGTTTGCCATTGTAGGGTGGGCAAAGCGAAGCGTGCCGACCAACTTTCTTGATGCGAAGTGGTGGGCACGGCGCTTGCGCGCCTTTGCCCACCTTACGCATCTTCCGTTACGCCATCACCCGCTGTGGCAGGAGCTCCGCGATCTGCACCGCGTTGAGCGCAGCGCCCTTGAGCAGCTGGTCCGCCGCCACGAACATCGAGATCGAATGCCCGGAGGGGTCGCTGAAGTCCTTGCGGATGCGGCCGACCAGGACGTCGTCCTGGCCCGAGGCGTCGATCGGCATCGGGAAGTAGTTCCTGGCACGGTCGTCGACGACCTTGACGCCGCGCGCTCGTGCCATGATGGCGCGGACCTGGTCCTCGCTGATCGGCTTCTCGCATTCGAAGGTGATGGCCTCGCAATGAGCCCGCAGCACCGGCACACGCACGCAGGTGACGCCGATCGCGATCTTGTCGTCCTCAAAGATCTTGCGGGTTTCGTTGATGACCTTGGTCTCTTCGTCGTTGTAGCCGGTGTCAGGGTCGATCGCCGTGTTGTGGTTGAAGAGGTTGAACGCGTAGGGATGCGGCATCACCTTCGGCGTATAAACCTGCCCGTTGAGGTTGGCGCGGGTGGACTCGACCAGCTCCTCCATCGCGGCAGCGCCGGCGCCGGAGGCCGCCTGGTAGGTCGAGATGATCACCCGCTTGATGCGGTTGCTCTGGTGGATCGGCCACAGCGGCACCAGCGCCGTGATGGCGGCGCAGTTCGGGTTGGCGATGATGCCCTTGTGGTCGCGGATGCGGTTCGCGTTGATCTCGGGGATCACCAGCGGCACGTTCGGGTCCATGCGGAAGGCGGAGGAGTTGTCGACGACGACGGCGCCGGCCTTGACCGCGATCGGCGCGAACTTCTTGGAGATGCTGCCGCCAGCGGAGAACAGGGCGATGTCAACGCCCTCGAAGGCGCGTTCGGTCAGCTCCTCGATGATGACGTCTTGCCCATGGAACGACACCGTCTTGCCGGCCGAGCGGGCGCTCGCCAGCGCCTTGAGCTTGCCGACGCGAAAGCCGCGCTTGTCCATGGTGGCGATGAATTCGGCGCCCACCGCACCGGTGACGCCGACAATCGCGACGACGGGATCGTTACTCACTTTGTCCTCCATTGAATTGCGATCTAAACAACAAAAAAGCCCCGGACCATCATGGGCGGGGCTTCGGTAGAGTGGATTGCGTTCTAGTCGACGACTACACGCGCACGCCTCCCCGGGCCCCGAAGGCCGTGGTGGTTTTAGTCGTGCGTTTGGTGGTCGCGAACATGGCGGGAGCTTATGCGGGAGAGTCCTGCCCCCGTCAATGGCTTTTCGGCGGGATTGGGGCTGCCGCTATTTGGTCCGGGCGCCCGGCGGTTCGAGGATGACCTCCTTGAGGTTGTCGCCACTGATGACGACGATCGCGAAATTCAGCCGGCCGCGTTCGCGCACCAGTCCGCCGCTGATGGCTTTGCCGGAGGCCGCGCGCTCGGCGACGTGGACGGCATCCGCAAGTCGGTGCTTGATGGCACCGAGCGCTGCGAGATTGCTGCGATCGTCGAGGTCGAGCTCGGCGAGAGGGAGGGCGGCTTCCCCGCCGACGAGCTCGCCGGTCGCGGCATTGATGGTGTGGCGCCAGATCCGGTCGTTGTGCAGGGTCTTCACCCGGTAGACCGGCACGCCTGAGGCTCCGTCGAAACTCACATCCGCCGTGGTGGCACCGACGTGGCGGGCTTCCGCAATCGCCATGGCCTGGTTGATCGAGATCGACGAGCTGCGGAAGCGCTCGATCTCGCGGCTGACCGCTTGGCGGTCGACCTCGGCGTCACCATCTGTGTCGCTGTGAAGGGTGGTCGGCGTGCCCGTGCTCACGATCGCCCGCGCCGGCGCTGCGAGGAGGAGTGCGGACAGGGCGATCGCGAGCAGTCCCGAGATCCGTCGTTTGGCCGTCGTCATGCTCGAACCCTCGGCCAGCGAGTATGCCGGATGATCGTCAAGAATTTGCGGCCGACCTTGGGCATCGGTCGGCCGCTGAGCGTCGCGACGGGCTGTACCGCCGCGACGATCGAAGCGGTGCGGACCTCTTGGGGCTGGTGAAAAAGCGATCCGCATCGCCCTATAATTAAACAATACCGTATCGTTTTGTTTCGGTCAACGGCGCGGCCACGAGATCTCCTGGAAAGATCGTAAGCTCACGGAATTGTCAGCGCGATGGGCGCCGCCGCTGCGTGCCCTTGGCGGCACTCTGGCTGCCGTCCGCTGATCCCAGCGCGCCTGCCAGGAACAGCTTGATCGCAGCGCGCATGCGCTTTTCCGCGGCCTTCATCTCCGGCGGCGTTCCAAACGTCGCCAGACGATGGTTATGACCGACGACGACGTCGAGAAACACTTCCGCCGCGATGGTGGTGTCGTCGACGTCGAGCGCGCCTTGCGCCACCAGATGGTCGAAGAAGCGTGCCGTGGTGGCGACGGCCTTGAGCCAGCCTTCCTCCTTGCCGAGCTTGGCGATGTCGGGAAAGTTGATGGCCTGCGACGTCATCATGCGGCTGAAGGCGACGGCATCGGGTCCGCAGGTGAATGTCAGCATCTCGCGCCCGATCTCGACCAGCCGTTGCTCGACCGAGATATCCGAGGCGCTGCCGAGCTGCGTCTCGGCTGCCGCGGACAGCGGTGCCAGCCATCGCGCGATCTCGCGTCTCAGCACGGCTGCAAACAGGCCGCGCTTGTCGCCGTAACGGGCATAGACGGTGGGCTTGCTCACTCGCGCGGCTTCCGCGACCGCATCGAGCGAGGTCGCGTCAAAGCCGCGATCCAGGAATAGGCGGGTGGCGACCTCGATCAGCCGCTGATCGCGCTCGATCGCGGCGCTTTTCGTCGGCCGGCCGCCGCGCGATTTCGGCACCTCGCGCCGCGGCGCCGCCGGTCTTGTCCTGGTCGCAGTCAATCCCATGCCCAATGATTCCTGCGCGGTCGTGACATCAGTCATTGCTCTATAACGCGCGGCAACGAGTGCGTCATGGCTAATCTGGCCGAATGACCGCATCGTCAACCGTCTCGGCACGGCCCCGTTCCTCACCGAGCGCTCACGGAGGCGTCGAAGTCCAGGCCTCGCCCGAAGCCGCCTTCTCGTATCCGTACTGATACAGCGCTCGCATATAAGCGGTGTCGAACCCTTCCGAGGGGGCGGCCGGATAATCGCGCGCGATATAGGAGAGATGGAAGCCCAGGCGGTTGCGCCTCGCAAAATCATAAGTCGAGAAGATGATCGAGCGGGTCTGCGACTGGGTGATCGACGACAGGCTGCGGGAGGCAACGTCGATGGTGCTGTTGGAAACGAGCTCGAAATTGCGTTCGATCTTCTTGTTGACGAGGATGTAGATGTCCAGCTTCGCAGGGCCGGGAAGGCGACTGCCCTGGAAAAGCAAGGCTTCCGGCAGCGTCAGCACCGGGGCCGTCACGCCGCCGTCGACATGCATCTCCTGAAATCTGCGGCCCTCGCCTTCGGCGTCGATCATGATCGGCGGAAACACCAGCGGGATGCTGGCGGAGGCCGCCATCACGTCGCGAAACAGCTTGAGCGCCTCGGACGTGCCGACCTCGGCGATCTTGCCCATGTCCCAGATCGCGGTGCGCTGGGTGTCGAGATCGGTCGTCACCACCAGCAGCCTTCGGCCCTTGGCGTTTTCACGAGCGACTTGCGCCATGATTTCGGGGCCGACATAGCGGGCGACGAGCTCGCGCAGCCGCGTGTTGCCGAACAGGCCGGACCCGAACAGCACGCGCATGATGCTGGGATCACTCAACAGGCTCTCCGCGACACCGCTGGTGTAGACCTCCTTCAACGTGTCGTCATATCGCGAGCCGAGAAACGCAAAGGGCGCAATCAGGCCGCCGGTGCTCACGCCCGAGACCACCGAGAAGGTGGGACGGGTTTTGGCCGCGGTCCAGCCGTTGAGCACACCGACGCCGTAGGCGCCATCTGCGCCGCCGCCTGAGAGCGCCAGGTAGGACTTCGTCGCGGTGCTGGTGTCCTTCTCGAAATTGAATTTCGTGATGGGTTCGTCGGCGTAGCGCCGCAGGCCATCAATATCGAGCACGCGCGATGTGCTGGCTTCGGTGGCCGTATAGGGCGTGCGGGGCAGGGAGGTGCAGGCGCCGAGCGCCAAGCTGCACGTCAGGACCAGCAATCCGAACAGGCGGGCGCCGGTCCACCTCGTCCAGCCATGCGAACGGCCGGCTGGGTCAGTCGAACTTGAAGGGAGGGGCATTGCGGTGGCTGACGATCACGCATCTACCGCCGCCGGCAACATCGCCGCGGCATCCCGTCCAGCCCAAGGTAAAACTACACTGTATCGTTTTGTTTAACAAGCGTCGCTGGCGCACAATTCCGTGTCCCCAATATTTGCACCCATTGTCCCAGTCTGATGCATAAGCCGGCCGAGGCATCGCCCGAGCGGGTTGATTGGCCTGCTCCGACACGCAATAAGCACCGTCATGAATCGTCCTGACACCGCTCTGCCCAATCATTTCGAACTGCTCGCCACCGATGGCGCCGCGCGCACCGGGCGCCTGACCACGCCGCACGGCGTGGTGCGCACGCCCGCCTTCATGCCGGTCGGTACCGCCGGCGCGATGAAGGGCATGCACTGGCGCGAGGTGCGTGAGGCCGGTGCCGACATCGTGCTCGGCAACACCTATCATCTGATGCTGCGTCCCGGCGCCGAGCGGATCGCGGCGCTTGGCGGCTTGCAGACATTCACCGGCTGGAACGGGCCGATGCTGACGGATTCCGGCGGCTTCCAGGTGATGTCGCTGGCGGATCTGCGCAAGGTCAGCGAGCAGGCCGTGACCTTCCGTTCGCATATCGACGGCGCCAAGGTCGAGCTGTCGCCGGAGCGCTCGATCGAGGTGCAGCGTTTGCTCGGCTCCGATATCGCCATGCAGATGGACGAATGCGTGCGACTGCCCGCCGAGCGCGCCGACATCGACCGCGCGATGCAATTGTCGCTGCGCTGGGCCGAGCGAAGCAAGCGCGCCTTCGAGAGCGCGCCCGACGGCTACATGCTGTTCGGCATCGTGCAGGGCGGCGACATACCCCAGCTTCGCCATGCCAGCGCGCAAGGCCTCATCGAGATCGGTTTCCATGGTTATGCCATTGGCGGCCTCGCCGTCGGTGAGCCGCAGGCGGTGATGCTGGCGATGATCGACGAGACAGCACCGCTGCTGCCGAGAGAGCGGCCGCGCTACCTGATGGGCGTCGGCACACCCGACGACATCCTCGAGGCGGTCAAGCGCGGCATCGACATGTTCGACTGCGTGATGCCGACGCGCAATGGCCGGCATGGCGTTGCCTTCACACGCTTCGGCCAGGTGAATTTGCGCAACGCGCGCCACGCCGACGATCCCCGTCCGCTCGACGAAGAGAGCTCCTGGCCGTCGGCGCGCAGCTACGCGCGCGCCTATTTGCACCATCTCGTCAAGGCGGGCGAGACGCTGGGTGCGATGCTGCTGTCCGAGATCAATATCGCTTATTACCAGTTCCTGATGCAGGGCATCAGGGATGCGATCGCACAGGGAACGTTCGAGGAGTTCTATCGGCGTACGCGCGAAGACTGGGGGAGGGGCGACATCGCCCCGCGCTAGGTCAAGTGCAAAACGTCAGTTGCAGACGAGGCGCTGCTTGACGGAGTGCTTGGTCACGAAGCCGTAGCCGCAATTGTCGCAAGTCCAGAGATAGCTGATCACGTGTTCCGACAAATACGCAGAACCTTCGGCGGCGATCATGGAGTCGGCGCAGACGGGACAGGCCGGCAACTCACTGCAACGCGGAGCGCGGTTCGGTGCGACGGTCGACAACACTTCAGCGACTGCTGACATCGTGGTGACCTCCCAGCTTGAGACCTAAGTCTAACATAAGCAGAATCAGTTGACGAGGTCGCAACACAAATGCGTTGGTTTTCTGATAATTATTGCTCACGCGATTTTGCGATGCAGCGTATTTAACATGTAACGCAATCTCGCTTGCGTGTCGCCGCAGGCTGTCTAGAAGCACAATCGTCGCCACAGGGAGTTCATCATGGACGCATCGTCCACCACGGGTGCAGCGCACCAACCCGGCCGCGGCCGGATCTATGACTCGATCGTCGATGCTTTTGGCGACACGCCGATCGTGCGCTTGCGCCGGCTGCCGGGCATGCATGGCGTGAACGCGACCATTTTGGCAAAGCTTGAATATTTCAATCCCGCCGCAAGCGTGAAGGATCGCATCGGCGCGGCCATGATCATCGCCATGGAGAAGGCCGGAATCGTCAAGCCCGACACCGTGCTGATCGAACCGACCTCCGGCAATACCGGCATCGCGCTGGCCTTCGTCGCGGCGTCGCGCGGCTATAGGCTCAAGCTGGTCATGCCGGAGTCGATGTCGATCGAACGCCGCAAGATGCTGGCCTTTCTGGGCGCGGAGCTGGTGCTGACACCGGCCGCGCAAGGCATGAAGGGCGCGATCGCGACGGCCGAAGAGCTGTTGAAGACGACGCCGAATTCGGTGATGCCGCAGCAGTTCAAGAATCTCGCCAATCCCGAGGTGCACCGCCGCACCACCGCGGAGGAGATCTGGAATGACACCGCCGGCAACATCGACTTCTTCGTCGCCGGCGTCGGCACCGGGGGCACCATCACCGGCGTCGGCCAGGTGCTGAAGCCGCGCAAGCCCTCGCTGCGCGTGGTTGCGGTCGAGCCGGAGGAGAGCCCGGTGCTGTCGGGTGGCCAGCACACGCCGCACAAGATCCAGGGCATCGGTGCGGGCTTCGTCCCTGACATTCTCGATCGCTCGGTGATCGACGAGATCGTCAAGGTCAACTCGACGACGGCGATCGAGACCTCGCGGGCACTGGCGCGGCATGAGGGCATTCCGGGCGGCATCTCCTCGGGCGCCGCGATTGCCGCGGCCGTCGAGATCGGCAAGCGCCCCGAAGCTGCGGGAAAGACCATCCTGGCTATAGTGCCGTCCTTCTCCGAGCGGTATCTTTCGACGGCTCTGTTTGAGGGAATCTAGGACATGGCGGATCAACCACCGAGGCGGCCGCGGACGTTGGGCGACGCCAGGACGGAGGCCGAGGCGGCGTTCAAGAAGGTGACGGCGAAGGTCGCTGCGGCGCCGCCAAAGCAGAACGTGGCGCCGGGGGTCAAGGAGCAGGTCACGCTGCGGATCGACCAGGACGTGCTGGAGCATTTCCAGTCCGGCGGGCCCGGCTGGCAGGACCGCATCAACGAGGCGCTGCGAAAGGCCGCGGGGAAGTAGACGCCAAAGCTTTGGTTTTTCGCAACGAAAAAGCCCGGCGCGAGCCGGGCTTTTGTATCTGCGATTGGCCTCGCCTCAGCGGCGGAACATGCCGCCCATCATGCCGCCGACGACACCGCCAACGAAGGCTGCTCCGGCAGGATCGCCGCCGCTGCTGCGATGGGGAGCCGGTCCGGGCGCGCTGCTGGCCGCGGGGGCGGCGGCCCGGCGGGCTGCCTTCTGGCTGTTGTCGCTCGCGGTCGGCGGGCCGGCCACGACCTCCGAAAGCAGAGCCTTGTGCTGGAGCTTGTTCAGGTAGCCAGACGCGGGATAGCCGCGCGCCGCCTGCCAGCGCTTGAGCACCGACCGGGTCTCGTCGCCGAAGACGCCTGTCTGTTTGTTGTCGAAGCCGAGCCCGCCCAGGCGACGCTGAACGTCGCGGCGCTGGTTCTTGTCGAGGCCGATCTGGTCCTCGGTAAGCTGGGTGGCCTCTTCGGTGAAGGTCGCGGGATCGACGCCTGCGGTGAGGGTACGCGTCGCGGTCGAGGGGCCGCTCTTGATGGCCGCGAGGCGTGCCAGCGCAAGCGCCTTGAACTGACCGTTCGGGTAGGCGGAGAGATAGGCGTTGAGCTCTTCCGACTTGTTGCTCTCCTTGACCGAACGCCAGTATTCGAGCTCGACACCGTCCGAGCTGCCGCCCGTCGCCATTGGCACGCTGCCAGCAGCCGTCGGTGCCACATTGGCGACCTGGGTCGTCGGAGCCTGGTTGAGATAGACCGCGCCGGTCAGATTGGTGTGGCCCCATGGCAGTTGACCCTTGTGGGTCTCCTCGTTGACCTGGGCGCGGACCGACGTCATCGCCTGCTGGATCTCGACACCAGGCTTGGTGATATTGTCGATGAGCGCACGGGTGAACGGGCTGTTGTTGCCCTCCTGGCCGTCGAGCGCGGTCTGGCCCGGGCCGGTGGCGAACGCGATCAGCGTGCCTTCGCCGGATTTCATCTCGGCAAGACCGCTCTGCACGTTGACGCTGCGGGTCGCGGAGTTCGACTTGATCTTGGCGGCGAACGGATTGTCGCGGCAGGCGTCAAGGAAGACCAGCTTGACCTTGGCGTCGCCCATGGTCTGCTCGAGGGTCAGATCGATGTTGATGGCGGCACCGAGCTTGACGTCCATCTCCGACTTGATGTCGGCGTCGACAGGCAGAAGATAATTGGAGCCGCCGACCGCGATGCCGTGACCGGCATAATAGAACACTGCGACGTCGGAGCCCTGCGCCTTGCGGCCGAAGTCCAGCAGCTTCTCCGTCATCTGGTCGCGCGAGAGGTTCGAACCTTCGATCACCTCGAAGCCGACATTGCGCAGCGTTGCCGCCATCGCCTTAGCGTCGATCGGCGGGTTCGGCAATTGTGCGACGTTCTTGTAGGTGCCGTTGCCGACGACGAAAGCAACGCGGCGGTCGGCCTTCGCGGCACTGATCGACAGTGCCATGCACATCAGCGACGCGAGGAGGGTGAGAGTGCGCATCTGGAATCCCCAACAGAATCGAAATTGCAGGCAGCAACGAATTGGCAACGAACTTACATGAAGTGCCCGCCTCGGCGCCACCAAAACGGCAGTTCGTCGCGTTCAACCCGCTGCTGTGTGGCAGAATGTGCACGATGGAATACCCTTCCAACGTGATCTAAATCACACGGCCACTTGGTTTTGTCGCGCGAGGCGGCGCGAGGTTCAGCGTGCGGGAGCAGGATCCGCCGGAGCTGGCTTTAGATTCAGGAGATTGCCGAACAGGATCAGCGCGGCGCCGACCACCGTCCAGGTGTCAAGCCGCTCCGAATACAGCAGCCAGCCAGCGGTCGCGGTCAATGGAACTCGCAGGAAATCCATGGGAACGACGATGGTCGCATCCGCATAGCGCATCGCGCTGGCGAGGCAGTAGTGCGAAAACGTGCCGCAGACGCCGATCACGCCAACCCATGCCCAGACATAGGCGGAGGGCCACGTCCAGACGAACAGCGTCGGAATGAAGCCTGCGACCGATTGCACCACCAGCATCCAGAACAGGATCGACAGTGCGCTTTCGGTGCGGGTCAGCGATTTGACGAGCACCATGGACACGCCAAAGCCCAGCGCGGCGCCTAGTGCGATGAGTTGACCGGGATTGATTTCGCCGGTGGCGGGTCGGACGATGACGATCACACCGAAAAGGCCAAGCGCGATGGCGGCGATCTTCCACGGCGTCATGCGCTCGGAGAGGAGGCTCGCTGCGAGCAGCGCCGTCCAGATTGGCATGGTGAACTCGATAGCCACCACTTGGCCGATCGGGATCAGCGTGAGCGCGAAGAACCAGCCGAGCTGCGCAACATAGTGCACCAAATTGCGCCCGATGTGCTGCGGCAGGCGCGACGTCCTGAGCACTTTGAAGCCGCCGGCCCGATAGATGATCGGCGAAAGCAAAAGGAATCCTAGCAGCGAACGCACTTCCATGATCTGAAATACATTCAGCTCGCGCGTGGTCTCGCGTCCGGCGACCGCCATGACCAGCATCAGCGACAGCCAGCCAGCCATCCACAGGGCAGCCATCGTTTTGGACGGTGTCGTGTTCATCGGCGCGGGTGTGAGAGGCGAGGGTCTTGAGGGAAGGCCGGTATCGGCGACATCCTCGCCGTTTGCAACGGTCAAATCTGCCGGTGCAGCGATGCAGGGCGCCGTGCTAAGGCATCAGTGAACAACGAGAACAATCGGGAGATCTTCGCTCATGCACATCTTGCAGCCGGCCGAGTGGAAAAAACCGCGCGGCTTTTCCCATGGTGTCGTGGTCGAGGGGCCGGGCCGCTGGGTGGTGCTGGCCGGGCAGACCGGCGGCGACGAGACCGGCAATTACGTGCCTGACATGGCAGCGCAGGTCGGGACCGCGCTGAAGCGGATCATCAAGCTCCTGGGCGAGGCCGGCGCCAGCCCCGAGCATATCGTCCGCCTGACCTGGTACCTGACCAGCCGCAGCGAATATGAGGCAGCCGGGGCCGGCATCGGCGCGGCCTGGAAGGAAACGCTGGGGCGCAATTTCCCGCCCTCGACCTTGCTCTACATCGGCGGCCTCGTGGATGACCGGGCCAAGGTCGAGATCGAGGTCACGGCGTTCGTGCCGGGCACATAAAAAATCGACCCGGCGAGATCGCCGGGTCGATTGTCAATCTACTCGTATCGGCTTAGCGCGACAGCGAGATGTTGGCGCCGCGGAACTGGCTGTCGGCGCGCATCGTGACGTTCTGCTTGTTGCCGGACGTCTTCAGCGAAATGTTGGCGTTGAAGCCGGCAGTGGAGGCGAGCAGCTCATAGTTTCCGCCGGCCCCGCGACCCGAAAGGGAGCCGCTGATATTACGGCTGGCCTCGGACCAGCTGCCCGCGATGGCGCTGCCTTCAGCCTTGACGTTGGCGCCGAGGTTGAACTTGTAGGCGTCGCTGGCGCAGGTCAGAGACAACTCCATGGTCGGTCCGATCGGAGCGTATTTCGCCCGGCAGCGGATCCGTTCGGTCGAGCCGTCATCCAGGGTGACCGTGCCTGAGCCGCTCCAGCTGCCGGCCAGCGGGGCGAACGGGCCCGACTGGGCCTTGCTCTCGGAGTTTGCAATTCCGGCGGCAAACATAACGGCGGCCGCGATCAGCAGCCGCCGGCCCACACCGCTCGTCACGATTTTTCTATTGGCGCGATGCTTCCCACCGCCCGCTGCACGGTATGCCTGCAGATGCTCCATTCCACTTCCCCGATCCGGCGTTGCCGCTGAGTTGACCGTTGGCATATGCACCATTGATCGAAACTTTCACAAGTCCCCCGCTGCCGATGGTGCCGGAAACGTTAGCGCCGGGCGCGGTGATCTTGCCGTCGGCAACCGTCAGCAAGGAGCTCGCGGTCGGCTCGCAGGTGCCGCTCTTGGTGACGATGGTGACGTGCCAGTTGCCGTCATAGGGGGTCTGGGCAAAGGCGGGCGCGGCGAGGGTGGTAACTGAGGCGGCACAGAACGCCGCAATGCGAGCAAAACGCATAAAATCCGTCCTTGAATTTGTCTGATATGCTGACCCTTATTCGGGCCAAATGTGACGGAAATTTGGTGCAGTGCCAAATCGAAAATTGTTCCTGCGGGAACAATGGTTTATTTGGGTTTCAAGCTGAGATTCTTGAAGCAAAATCAATGCCCCGTCACGTTAAGAGTAAACGTCAGGAGATCGACTCAGGATAAAGGGCCTCAGGAAAGACTTGGCGCTGAAGTCGCGAACTGCTCGTCTTGAGTCTTGGACGGCAGCGCCTTGTGGACCTTGGCATAGTCGATCACGTCGGCCAGCAATTTGAGCCCGAGCGGGGCGAGCGCGCGCTCCCACAGTTCCCGCGCCGTCTCGCCCTTCTTGACGAAGCACCACTCCTGGGCCGCAATGGCGCCAGCGTCCATGCGGTCGGCGAGGTGATAGATCGTGCCGCCGGCGATCGGATCGCCTTCCTTGATGGTCCATTCCACGGCCGCCTTGCCGCGGTGACGCGGCAGCAGCGAGGGATGATAGCCGATCCCGCCCAGCTTCGCTGCCTCAAGCGCGTCCTTGCCGATCCGGGCGTGGCTGTGCGCGGTGACGATCAGATCGGTGTCGGGGGCGATCTCGGAGGCCACCACCAGTTTGGGATTGGCCTGGACCACGACGTCGATGCCCGCCGCCTTGGCTGTTGCGGCGAGACGATCCTCGGCGTCGGCCACCACGACGCGCACGATCGAGACACCATGCTCCCGGAGCATGTTCAGGGTGGTCACGCCGAAATGGCGGGAGCCGACAAGAGTAATGCGCATGGGTGTCCGATCCGTCTCGCAACTGCGTCATCTCCCGATAACACGTCCGGACGTCCTGTCACCACCCGCGCTGAGTTTGCGCCGGTTATCAACAACGCGCCGGGCGAGGCTGCGCGATGAATTCCGCGATTGCGGTGTCGGCCGGTCCGGTGCTTCCATGCGCATGGCATCGGCTCGGAGTGAACGCATGCGGAGCGCGTGGTTTGTCCTTCTCGCGACCTTGGTTGCAACCACTTCGGCGCGCGCTGGCGGACCGCCCTATCCCGTGGTTCCGCCCGAGGTCGGGGTGGCGCCCTTCATCGGCCCGACCTGGGACACCTATCGCTGCGCGGAAGGGCCGGTCACCAATTTTTATCACGGCGCCTATTACGGCCAGGAGCCGCCGGCGCTCTATCGCGGCTACGCGTACCGGCCGCATTACCGCTACAGCGCCTACCGCAGGCTGCCGCGCAAATATTTCTGCGTCACAGACTAGCGTTGCCACGCCGCCACGGTGGTGCGGCGAGTGCCGACGGCCGGTTCCTGTGTTTCGTTTTTAACAGAGAGACCCAGGATTTGCCGTTAGAACGTGGACCGACCGGGGCTGGCGACATTTCAACCCGCATCCGTTTTCGAACCCGGATTTGGCCGCTGGCGTGATCGCCAGCGGCTTTTTCATGCTCGGCCATCACGAAATCATCTGACGGTAACGTGATCTCAACCAGCTTGGCGTATCGACGAATCCGTCGCGGATTTGTATTGCGTACCGCGACACCGAGATTGTCGCGCCGGCGCGGGTGCGCCGTGCGGGCTTTTTCGCCGGGACCTATTTCATGCCGAGCGCGATTGAGCAGATCGTCGACGTCTATGTCCGGCTGAAGAACCGGCGCGGCCTCGACGAGCTGATGATGCACAGGCAACGGCTTGCAGTCGATCTGAAGAGCAGGTCCGGCTACGACTTCAGCCTGCCGATCGGCCAGATCGACGAGGAGATCGCGATCATCGAAGCCGGCCTCAGCCGGCTCAAGTCGGGCGATATCGCCGCGACGGACGACGGACGGCCAGTTTGACGTTCAGTCGCGCCGGCCACCGTCGATGACGGTGAACAACGGCCGCGCCTGGGTCGGCTCGACCAGCAATTCCTCCACCAGCGCGGCCGCCGCATCGACATATTTGCGCGTCGGCTTGTCGAGGGGACGCGTGGCCTCGTCGTCGAGCGCGACCTTGGCGGCCTCGACCAGCTTGCGCATTCGCGCCGCGTGGTCATCGCCCGCCGTCAGCGTCGCGCGGGCCAGCGAGCGCAGCACGAACAGCTCGCCCTCGAGGCGGAGCAGACGGTCGTTCAGCCTGGAGAGGACGGCGTTGAGGTCGGCCATGGCGCGCGTTCGTTGCGGAAGATGCATCCTGCTCTAGCGGCGATCGGTGAACGGAGTCCAAACGGCATCGGCGCAATTGCGGCGATCTCCCTCAAGTCTCGCTCCGCGCCAGATAGTCGCGTGCGAAGGCGAGATACCAGTCGAGGCAGGCGGGATTGGCCATCGCCTCCCGGTTGATGACCTTCTCGACGGGCTGGCCGAGCAGCAGCTTCTTGATCGGCAGCTCCTGCTTCTTGCCCGAGAGCGTGCGGGGAATTTCGGCGACCGCAAAAATCTCGTTGGGCAGGAATCGGCGCGAGAGGCCGGCCTCGATCGCCTTGTTGATCTTCGCCTGCATCGCGCCGTCGAAGGCGACGCCTTCGCGCAGCACCACGAACAGGGGCATGTAGCTGTCACGGCCGAGATATTCGAGATCGACGACGAGGGAATCCAGCACCTCCGGCAAGCCTCGATCGCGGAATAGAGTTCGCTCGTGCCCATGCGCAGGCCATGCCGGTTGATGGTGGCATCGCTGCGGCCATAGATGATGCAGGAGCCGTCCGGGTCGACCTTGAGCCAGTCGCCATGCCGCCACACCGGCCCACGGCCGGTGCCGTCGAAATTGTCCGGATAGGTCTCGAAATAGCTCGCGCGATAGCGCGCACCGCCCTTGTCGTTCCAGAAATAGAGCGGCATCGACGGCATCGGCTCGGTGCAGACGAGCTCGCCGACCTCGCCGATGACGGCGCGGCCCTGTTCGTCAAAGGCTTCCACGGCAGCACCCAGCAGACGGCACTGCATCGCGCCCGGCGTCTGCGGCAGTTCGCGATTGCCGCCAATGAACGCGCCGGCGAAATCGGTGCCGCCGGAGATGTTGGCCCACCAGATATCGGCCTGCGCCTTGCTGCCGTTGGTCTTCGACAGGCCAGCGAAGCGGTTGTTGAACCAGGCTTGGGTGTCGGCGCTCAGCGGAGAGCCGGTCGAGCCGAGACATCGAAGCTGTGAGAGATCACCGGCGGCGACGAGGTCGACCTCGGCCTTGGCGCAGTTGGCGAAGAACGCGGCGCCCGCGCCGAAGAAGGTCGCTTTCGACTGCGCGACGAAGCGCCACAGCGTGGTCCAGTCTGGCTTGTCCCTGGCGCCGCCGGGGCTGCCGTCGAAGATGCAGCAGGTGGTGCCGCTGAGCAGGCCGCCGACCTGGCTGTTCCACATGATCCAGCCCGTCGAAGAGTACCAGTGATAGCGCTCGCCGAACGAGGTCTCGTGGTAGGAGCAGCCGAGATCGTTGTGCAGTCCGAGCAGCGCCAGCACCACGATGACGATGCCGCCATGGCCGTGCACGATCGGCTTCGGCAGGCCGGTGGTACCGCTGGAATAGACGATCCAGAGCGGATGATCGAACGGCAGCCAGGCCGGCTCGAACGCGTCGATCTCCGCGCCGGTTGTTGCGCTAATTTCGGAGAGCAGGGCGTCGGCCGCTGCGGGCGCGGCGGCCTCGCTGTGCAGGATGACGTGCTCGACCGTCGGCAGCGACCGCCGCAGCTCGGCGAGGACGTCTTTGCGATCGTGCCGGCGGCCGGCATAGGTGACGGCGTCGCAGGCAATCAGTACTTTCGGTTCGATCTGCTTGAAGCGGTCGATCACGGCGGGCGCGGCCATGTCGGGCGCGCACAGGCTCCAGATCGCGCCGATGCTGGCGCTCGCCAGGAATGCGATGATGGTCTCGGGGATGTTGGGCAGATAGGCGGCGACGCGGTCGCCGGGCTTGATGCCTTTTTCTTTCAGATGCAGCGCGAGCGCAGCCGCCTTGCGCCGCAGCTCCGGCCAGCTCGTCTCGCAAAGCCTGCCGTCCTCGCCACAGCTGACGATTGCGGGCAGGCCGGCGGCGTCAGCCGCGTCCACGTGGCGGAACACCTGCCGGGCATAGTTGACCTGCGCGCCGGGAAACCAGAGCGCGCCGGGCATCTTGCGCTCGGTGATCACGGCGGCAAACGGCGTCGGCGATTGCAGATCGTAATAGTCCCAGATGGCGTGCCAGAACCCGTCGAGATCGCGCACCGACCATTGCCGCATCTCCTCGTAGCTGTCGAAGTTGAGGCCGCGCTTCTCGGCGAGCCAGGTGCGGTAAAGGGCGATCTGGGGAACGAAGGGTGAGGTCATTGCGTGTCGGCTTCAGTTGCGGGGCGGAGAGTTTAACCGTTGCCGCAGAGTAGCAGAAGCCGCAGTTCGGGCAGGGGGCGTTGACGGGAGTAGCTGGTCTGGGTCCGGTGGAAGCAGTCTACCCGCCGGCTCCGGCCCAACGCCTTCCGAACACGGGTGGCTTGGTTTTCACCGCTTCCCAGCCGAAGAAATGATGTTTGCCGGACCATGTGTGCACCACGCCGCTGCAGATGCTGCACTTGAAGGTGCCGGAATGCGCTTCGGCGTGCTCCTCCCTTGTCGCCGTGTAGTTCATGCTGCAACCCGCGCAGGTGAATTCTTCGATCGTCCAGATGGTATTGGCCATTGCACCGAAGTGGTTTGAGGGACCTCGATGGAAGCGTAGGTGCACGCCTTTGCATCGACGTAAACCGGTCGGCCGAAATCCGGTTAATCACCGTTAGCCAAGCCGGCATCACGTCGCGCACCTTGCCGGCGCTCGCCCACGGCGCCGCCGCAAGATCAATCGCCGGTCCGGATGCTTCGCATGTCCCGGTCGATGCACATCTGCACGCGCCTGATGGCGAGCAACGGCAGCCTGCCTTGCACGCGCCCGGTGCGGGCCCTGTCGCCGACGGCATAGGCGTAGCGCCAATAGCCCGGTGCGCCGTTTGGCTTCAGCGAAAAGCGGATGCCGCGGTGAATTCCCGCGTGTGCGACGGGCTCTCTGGGGCGGCGTGCCATCGTCTCGGAATGCAGAATGGCCCGATGCGTTCCTAATCGCCGGCTCGTGCCGGCCCGGTCGTCTTGACGCCGGGTGCGCGGCTGGCAATAACGCGGGGCCGCGCAAGTGCCGGAACCCGCGTCAATGCCGCAAGGAAAGCCGTGCCCGTGAAAAGTCTGCGTCAGCTCCTGACGGGCGAGGACATCATCCAGCTCGTGATCCGCGTCGGCCTGCTCGGCCTGCTGATCATCTGGACCTTGCTGATCATCCGCCCCTTCGTGCCGATCCTTGCCTGGAGCGGCGTGCTCGCGGTCGCGTTCTACCCGGCCTTCAGCTGGGTCGCCAAGATCCTCGGCGGCCGGCCCAAGACCGCAGCGGCGATCCTGACCCTGATCACGCTCGGCATCGTCATCGGTCCTGCGACCTGGCTCGGGATCAGTGCAGTGGACGGCGTGCGCGAGCTGGCGCACCAGCTCGGCACCGGCGACCTCGCGCTTCAATCGGCGCCGGAGCAGCTCAAGTCGTGGCCGGTCGTTGGCCCCTGGTTATTCGACCTCTGGGAGCAGGCCTACAACAACATCCGCGCAGTGCTCCGCGAGGTGGCGCCGTATCTCCAGCCGCTGGCGGGACCGCTCTTGTCGCTCGCGGGCGATGCCGGCGTCGGCACGCTCCAGTTCCTGGTCTCGGTGTTCGTGGCCGGCTTCCTGTTTCCGCACGGGCCGCGGCTGGTTGCGGCCGGCCGCGGTTTCCTGTTTCGCATCGTGCCCGAACAGAGCGAGCATTTCCTGGGGCTCGCGGGCGCGACCATCCGCGCCGTGGCGCAAGGCGTGATCGGCGTCGCGATCGTGCAGGCATTGCTCGCCGGCATCGGCTTCAAGCTTGCCGCGGTGCCGAGCGCCGGCCTGCTCGCCTTCATTGTGCTGCTGCTCTCGATCGTGCAGATCGGCGCCTTCCTAGTGCTGCTGCCGGTGATCATCTGGATCTGGACCGCCAAGGACGTCACCACCGCGCTGCTGCTCACCGTGTTTCTCGTCCTCGTCGGTTTCCTCGACACCATGTTGAAGCCGCTGGTGATGGGGCGCGGCCTGACCACGCCGACCATCGTCATCTTCGTCGGCGTGATCGGTGGCACGCTCGCCCACGGCATCGTCGGCCTGTTCATCGGCCCGATCATCCTGTCGGTGGCCTGGGAGATGATGATGGCCTGGATCAGGACGGAGGACCGGGCAGAGGCGGGGGCAAGGGCGGGCACAGCGGCGGGCGAGGGCTGATCTGGCGCCTCGAACGGCGGGATCGGCCTGCCGGGTTTAATCAGATCTGACGGCCTTGGCCCGGGTGATCAAGATCCATCCGGAACTTGTCTATCCGACTAGACAAGTTACCATGGGCTCGATTCTATTTTCGATTACGGCGGACATGGCGAAGTCTTCCAAACTGGTTGCCGCCAAGCGCGGCAAGGTATTGTTGGTCAGACGCCGGTCGGACGGCCTGTGGATGTTTCCGGGCGGCCGCAAGCGCGCGCGCGAGTCCGACAAGGACTGCCTGCGGCGGGAGATCAAGGAAGAGCTGCCCAAGCTGAAGCTCGGCCGGATCAGCCTCTGGAAGGAAGTGACGGCCAGGAACAAGCGTTCCGGCCGCAAGATGAGCGACGCGATCTTCATCGCCAAGGGCGCCAAGGGCAGGCTCGCGATCGGCGACAAGCACGAGATCGACCGCGCCGTCTGGCAGAAGCCGCGCGGCATCCGCCTAACGCCGACCTCGCGCTATATCCGCGACCGCCTGTTTCCGCGGAAGCGCGGGTGAGCTAGGCCTCCTCGTCGTCCTCCGACGAGAGCTGTATCCGTCCGGTGTGGGCCCGCGAAAAATTGGCGCGCGGTTGCGGCGCGGACATTCTGGCCATTTCGGCTTCGCGCTGCTCCTTGCGAGCCTTGCGCGCGCGCTTCATGGCCTGCTTGACCTGAGGGTTCGGTGAATCCTCCGCGAAGAACAGCACCACCTCGCAGCTCGGACATTGCCTGGAATAGCCGTCCTGCAACCGTCCCGCGCGGTCGCGGAATACGGTCTTGCAGCGCGTGCACTGAATCTGGACGAAACTCATGCGCGGTCGATCGACAATGACTGATGAAAATGGATCGTCAGGTGATCCCAAATGTCTGAAGAAAGCTTGAACGCGTCGGCGACACCAAGCCGCTCGATCAGGCGCTATTGCTTGGCCGCCATCGTGTCCAGGCAATGGTTGAGATAGACGGTGCGATCCCTGGGCAGCACCTTCTCGAGATCCGCCTTCAGCGCGCATTCGCGCTGCCGCATCTGCTCGGCCCGCCGCTTCTCGGCCGCCTCGCGATATTCGGGAGCAACCTTGTTGGGATCGACGAGAGCCTGCGAGCGGGCGGGAGCCGTCACGGCGAGTGCAATGGCGGTGATGATCATGAACTGTTTCAAATGAGCCTCCGTAAAAGGCTCATCCTAGCGCTCGGGCGGCGAGGGCTCAAACGGCAAGTTCGCCGAGACGCCCGGCAGCCCAGTTGATTCAACTACCTGAAGTTGGGACTCGTGACGTCCGTCACTTCGGGACGTGGTCGATCTTGTGGCCGAGATGCCCGGTGTCGTGATCGCGCCGCAACTGGCTCAGCGATGTCTCGTTCAACTGATGCAAGACCTCGCTGAGTTCAGTCGTATCCGGATAACCGGCAGCAAAACCCTTGCCGTAGATCTTGCGCAACGTACCGACCAGCGTGTTGCCGTGCTTCTTGCTGATCGCGCCATCCTTGTCGCGGTGGCGATGATCCAGGCCCGTGTCCTTCATGGCTTTCTCCCTGAGCGGCGTCTGCGCGCCTGGAGAGAGCGTGCTCCCAAACGAGTTGATTGGCAACGGCACGGCGCGCGGCAGTTGAGCCTCGTCAAGATGTGGAAAGATCGAAGGCCGTGTGAAGCAGTTCACAAGCGATGGTCGAGATCGCTGCTACGAAGGCCTCATTGCTTGACCGATTGATATTTTGAAAACGCCCCAGCGCTCCACCAGGCGCTGGGGTTTTCACGTCGATCACCGCCACGGCCAGAGCGCGCGGCGCGCGATCGGTCGGGTGCTTTTCGAATGATGCCGAAGGCTGGTGCCGAAGGCGGGCGACTACGCGGCTTGCTCCTCGAACGAGGTGTAGACCTGGCCACCTGGACCGATCACCTGAACGCCCCAGCACCCGTCGGCGATGAGCTCCTTGGCCTTCTTGAGGGCGGCGGCGAGTGACAGCCGCTTGAGGCTGACGATTCCTGCCGTGTCGAAACCGCTGATTTCAAACATGCCGCTCCTCCCTGTTTTGTCGAATCCTACACTTTTTGAGCGGGTTGTCTCGCGGCTTTTGGGACAGGGGCCCGGCGCACGAGCAGGCGGTGGCCAAAATCGCGAAAACAACCCCATGCACAGTAGCTAAGTCCCGCTGGCGCAACGCTTTCTTTTTGGCACATGGCGGTCCTGCATCCGGCGGAGACGCCGGGTTGATGCGTCGGGCAAAACAGGGGTAGTCTGCCAACTTCGGAAAATCCGCTTCGGGCCAGGGCGGCTTCCCGGGATCGGGAGGAGCTCGCGCACCGGCCTGCCTGTCATGACCCTCGCACGACCCCGTAGTCGGCCGGGGGTGGCGGGGTCTGCAGCAGGCCGCGGCCGCTAACGTGGAATTAAGCTGAAAAGCCCACAATTTTAGACAGTTGTAGATGGGTGCTGCGTAAGGGAGCTGTCGCGAGGACGTTCCGGCGACGGCTTCCTGTTGCTCGCTCATTTGGGGTCAATGCCATGACCGCGACTTTCGAAACGCAAGGCCTTGTCGAACAGCTCGACCCTGCAGCACTGGCTGCGGCCATCGCCGCCGGCGAACCCGCAAGTTTGGACGCTCCGGAACCGATCAAGCGATCCAGCCGGACGTCCGTCATGGCGCTGTCGGTGTGTGCCCTGGCCATCAACGGCGCCGCGGCGATCTACACATGGCCGTCCGGCCTGCCATCGCTGAATCTGAGCAGCCTGGCTGATCTGCTCCCGCGCCAAGAGGCTTCAGCGCCAAAGCCGGATCCGGTTGTCGCGGCCTTGAAGGATATTCAGTCGACCCAGCAGCAACACACGGCTTCGCTGCAGGAGAGCAATCAGGCCTTGCAACAAAACGCGGCTGTGCTGCAGGCGGATTCGATGGTGCTGCTTTCGCTGCGGCAGAGCATCACGGACGAACGGGTGGATGTGAAGAAGGTATCTTCGCAGCTGTCCACGCTGATTGCGAAGATCGACTCGCTGCAAAATGCCATGATGTCGGACGTCACGTCCTCGGTTCGAAGAGCGCATGCGCGCTATGGACTGTCCGCAGCGATGCGCAAGCGGATGGTTCGGCAGTCGAAATCTGCAGGTCCCGTTTCAGTTGGAGGAGCGCCGTTGAGCGTGCCTGCCACAGTTTCGGGCCCGGAGAGCTGAAGATAGGGTCAGGCAGGTGATCTGAGACTTTGTCCGCGCTCACTTGGCGGGCTCACGTGAGCGCGGCTTTTTACCCGACTTGGAACTACGGAATGCTGGTGACAGTGCTCTCCGGCACTGTCACCGCGAATCCTAAGAAGCGATGATCAGGGGCCCGCCGGTTTGCCCTGAGGGTCTTTCAATAGTAGCGGCGCCTCGGACGGCGCTCGTAATAATCATCGCCGTAATAGCCTTGCCGGCCCTGTTGAAACTGCGGCGGAACCGTTCCGGTCGGGTAACACTGGCCGTCGCGGGTATCGATATCGGCACCGTTTCCGCAAGGAACGGGATAATGGCCATAGCCTCTACCGCCACCATAGTACTGCCGTGCGGCCTGTTCTTGCGGCGGCAAGTAGCCGTTGGGGTAGCACATGCCGTCGCGGGCGCTGACGTCCCAGCCGTGGCCGCACGGCGGTGGGTGCACAGGGACACGGTATTGAACCTGATGAACCTCACCGAGCTGTAGAGCCAGCAAGGTTGCGACAACTGCACCGATCATCGGACTTCTCCCAATCGCACTATGCCTACGCCTGAGCGGCTGAATGATCGCTGAACGGGTTCACGCCGGCGATCTTAACCTCACTTTAGGAAATCGTTGTTCGGCGGCCTGCCGTTGGATATAAAGGGAGCCGCCGTTAGCGTCAGTTGCGTCCGTGAGTCATGATTACCTATAAGCAGTACCATATCCAGCAAGTCGAGCACGGCCCCAAGCGCTGGGTTGCTCGCATCACGCGGACAGACGGCCAAAACATCCGCACGATAATGCCGGCGACTGAGCGTCCCTACCTCGACACGAAGCCGACAACGTCCGCCGAGGAAGCCGAGGCGCTTGCCAAGGAAGGCATCGACTTC
This sequence comes from Bradyrhizobium sp. WU425, assembly GCF_021052305.1. NCBI lineage: Bacteria > Pseudomonadati > Pseudomonadota > Alphaproteobacteria > Hyphomicrobiales > Nitrobacteraceae > Bradyrhizobium > Bradyrhizobium sp. WU425. The sequence continues at coordinate 4,220,310 of NZ_CP088089.1, forward strand.
GGCGGCGTGGTGTAGGCCGTCGTCGGGGTCGACTGACATTCGTTCGCGAACTCGCCGGTGGCTTCATCCGCCTCCGCAGCCGGCTTTTCACCCAAGAACTATTGTGGCTCGGTTGGCTTGTCTCGCTCATGGCTCTCGGCTTCGGCGGCCGCGCACGCATCCATGCCATGGCATTTGCTCAGATAGTACCGAGCGCCTGCGAAGATCGAGCAAACAATCACCACGGAAACCAGCAGGAAGATCATCCACCGTCGGTTCAACATTCCCATGACCTTCTGCACCCGCCATCCGACGCGGCCCGTTCGCCTGACCGGCCCAGCCAGGCGAGGCGAAGGGTCGATAAGCTCAAATCAGACCTTGTGCTTCGGATTCAGTCTAGCCTCACGCTCCAGCCGCTCGGACTTCAGGCGTTTGAGGTTCTCCTGAAACTCCGGAGTGGCTTGGCTGTCCGCTATTGTCTGTCTCGATCCTATCGGATTGAGGGTCCTTCGATCGGCTTCGTCCGCGACTTGTTGCGCGGCCGACCGTTTGGGTTTGATCATTTGCTTTTTGCCTTCAGGCGAGATTGACCAGGCGGGCGCCGGTCAATTCATTTTCGATTTGGCCGGTCGCGTCGAACATTCTGGAATTCCTCGGGTCCCTTGACGAGCCGCCGCTTGCGGCTGGCCTGGTCATCCGGGCTCGCTTTGTTGTCTTTGAGCTTGTCGATCGCATTACCCGCCATTTCCCGAGCCCGCTCGGACGAGGCCTTGGCGGTAGACGTAACCGCGAGGGCGGGGGCGGGTTTGCCCAAGCCAATATCAACCAGCCGACGGATGGATTCAGAGCGAGCCGGAGTGTCTTCCTGCCCCGACGCCCATGCGTCGATCTGAGCGACAGTCGCCTCCGGCCAGCGCGTGCCGATCTGGACGCCTTGACCAGTAGCGGGGCGGCCGCGATGCTTTTTGGCACGAATCTTTTTTGCTGGTTTCATTTTATTTGGTACCAAAAAATCATGCCGAAGGGAAGCGCGAACTTCCGACGGCTGTGCCTGTTTAGTGCACTGGCACCGCAATCCCCACGCAACATCACGATCACAGATTGAACTCAGGCGGCCCCCGTAGAGGAAGCGCCAGTTGTACAGCAAAAGGTCGGGAAGCATTTGCTTGGACGAAGGCCTGCAAGGCCGGCGTGATCTCGCTACTCGTGACACGCTCGGCAAGCTCATCTGCGATCTCGCTGGTGGCATCGCGAGACCAGCCCTCGATGGCGTTGAAGGCGACGATACGGACGGGATACGCGTACTGCCCGGAGAGTAGGTCGCGGATGATGGTCTCGACGTCGGTATCCTGCTCGTCGGCCTCGCGCCAGGAGCAGCCGGCGCGCGCGCCGAAGTCTTCCAGTACCAGGTAAATCTCCCGGTCGAGCCGATCCAGCGGCACAATCGACGGCGCATGACGCATGACGCAACTCCTACTCAAGAGGAGCAATCGTTCGACTGTCCGTTCGTTCCGCCCGGAACTCAGGCCGATAGGCAAATGAAAGAGGCGGACGTTTGAGAAGCGGCCTTACTTCTTTGGCAGAAGTCCCAAGACGAACCATTGAGCCGGAAACAGTGGAAACAGCAGCGCTCCCCAGATGAACCAAATGCGCCTAGACCGGCCTCTCTGTGCCGCGAAATTGGCGGTCACGCGCCCACACCACATCATCAGGGTGACAATGACAAAGCCAAACATGATTGAGGCAAGCATGGAGTGGCTCCTGCCGATGGTCCGTTGGTTATCATATAGGATTGGCCTGTCGCCGGGGAGAGAGCCCAAATCAAGATTGCGCGCTTAAGGCGGGGACGACCGGCGCCGCCTTAATTTACTTGTTCTCTGGCTCCGGTGACGAGGCGGAGCCCGGCGTGCGGGACGTCGGCACCGTCTGAGAGAGCGGCAACTGAGGCGGCCTATTTGGGGCGGAATGGCTTTGGGCACACCAGTTTTCCGGAAGAGTCTCGTCGGCAAGCGCCGACATCAAAGCGCCGCTCATTTGCGGCGGCAGGACGCGTCAGCAGCGGAATTCCAGCTGCCGACACAGTGCCGACATGGAGCTTTCTGTCGAAGTTGCGTTTGGGATTACTGCTTCATTGTGTTGGTGAGCGCGCTGGGGCTCGAACCCAGGACCCCGTGATTAAAAGTCACGTGCTCTACCGGCTGAGCTACGCGCTCCCATGGCCGCTGATGGCTTCAAAGAAATCGCCATCGTCTTCGGTCATTTGGAAAAGCATGTCTTGCCGCCACATCGACGCAAGCGTTGCGGAAAAACCGGCTGTTTCCGGATCATGCTTTCGGCCCGCGCTGTGTAGGGGGATGGGGCGCGGAGGTCAATAGCTCGGGTGGTTGCCGAACTTGAAGGCAACAGCGGGAATTCGCTCGCCGTTTCCAATGCTTGAGCCGGGATTTTCAACCCGAATGGCGGCCGTCATCCACGCCGAAGAAGCCGCGACGTCCGCCCACGGGACGGATGCCACGTTCGGAGCCCCGTCAGTTCGCTTCCCGCCGGACCTCGCTCGGCACCGGCACTTGCTGCGGCGTGCCGGCGGGGGTGGGTAGCGCGACCGGGCGCAAGCCGATCAGCTCGGCGGTGCGGATCGCGCTGTCGCGCCAGAACTGGAACGAGTTGATGCGGCTGAGCTCGAGGATGGCGATGGCGACCGCGGCCAGGAACGGCAGGCTCTGCAGCACCAGCACGCCGGCGAAGATGTAGATCTCGGTGATCTGGCGGTAGCTGTTGGAGGCCACCAGCACGCCGGCGCCGATCAGGAGCAGGGCGCCGATCACGGCCTCCCAGAACGCCTGGAACTCGATCGACATCCTGGACAGGCCGCCCTTGGAGGTGCGCGCGAACGCAATGTGCTCGGTGATCAGTCCCTGCGCCACCGCGCGCGACACCGTCCACTGCACGCTCATCGCCGCGATCATCGCGCCCAGCATCTGGCCGGGCTTGATCGCGACGCGGGCGCGGTACATCGACAAGAAGTGTACGAGCGAGACGATGAAGGCGCCGATGATCGGCAGCGTCAGGATCTTGTCGGGGATGGCGATGTCGGCGAAGGCGACGATCGGCACCCAGACGAGGTTGAGCAGCGCCACGACGACGCCGAGGCTTTCGGCACCCAGCCAGTTCAGCCAGCCCAGGCCATATTCGCGCTTCTGGTCGGGCGTCAGCCGGCTCCGTCCGGGCAGGAAGTTCCGCCAGTGCTTCTTGACGATCTGGAGGCCGCCATAGGCCCAGCGGTGACGCTGCTTCTTGAAGGCCTCGTAGGTGTCGGGGAGCAGGCCCTGGCCGTAGCGGTGGTTGGTGTAGTGCGTAGTCCAGCCGAGCTGCTGGATCGAAAGGCCGAGATCGCTGTCCTCGCAGATCGTGTCGGACGACCAGCCGCCGGCCATGTCCATCGCGGCGCGGCGGATCAGGCACATCGTGCCGTGCACGATGATGGCGTTGGTCTCGTTGCGCTGGACCATGCCGATGTCGAAGAACCCGGCATATTCGCCGTTCATGATGTAGTGCATGATCGACAGGTCGCCGTCGCGATGTTCCTGCGGCGCCTGCACCAGGCCGACGCTGGGATCGGCGAACGCCGGCACGAGGTCCTTCAGCCAGTCGGGATCGACGACGTAATCGGCATCGAGGATGCCGATGATCTCGGCGTCGACGGCGGTGCGGTCCATCGCGATGCGCAGCGCACCGGCCTTGAAGCCCTGCACCTTCTCGGCGTTGATGAACTTGAAGCGTTCACCGAGCGCGCGGCAATGATCCTGGATCGGCTGCCAGAAGGCAGGGTCCGGCGTGTTGTTGATGATGACGACGCATTCGTAGTTCGGATAGTTCAGCCGCGACAGCGCATCGAGCGTCTGCTTGAGCATCTCGACCGGTTCGAAATAGGCGGGGATGTGGATCGAGACCTTCGGGCAATAATTCTCGGGCACGTCCTCGACCGGCTTACCTTTCGTGAGCAGCCGCTGCGGCGGCCGGCCGAATGCGACGGCCGCGATTTCGTCGATGCGCGCCATCGCGATCAGCACGAGGGGAACAAGCAGGATCATGCCGAGCGTGAGCGCGAAGGCCGAGCCGAAGATGAAATAGTGCCCGTTCCAGAACGCGAACACGGTGGCAGCCCAGGCGCCGACGCCGTTGGCGGTGGCCGACAGCAGGAACGCCTGCTTCGCCGTCGGCTGCTGCAGCCGCAGGATCGGCAGCGACAGCAGGATACCGACGAGGAGCGCCACACCCATCAGCTTCCAATAATCGGGATTTTGCACCGGGCCGGTCCAGGCAAATTTCGGCTCGCGGCTGGCGTTGAGGATGCCCCAGTACGGACCGACGCCGCCTTCGAAGTATTTCCAGGGCTGATCGATGGCCTCGACGATGTTGTATTCCATGCCGATGGCGTCGGCGCGGCTGACGAAGTTGCGCAAGGTCAGTGCTTGCTGGAACGGACCGGGGTCGGCGTTGCGTAAATTGTAACCCGCGCTCGGCCAGCCGAATTCGGCGATCACGATGCGCTTGCCGGGGAACAGGTTGCGTAACAGATTGTAGCGGTCGACGGCCTGGTCGACCGCCTGATCCGAGCGGAAGTTTTCCCAATAGGGCAGCACGTGGGCGGCGATGAAGTCGACGTTGGAGCCGAGGTCGGGATTGTCGCGCCAGATGTTCCAGATCTCACCGGTCGTGACGGGTACGCGGACCGAGCCCTTGACCTTCTTGATCATCTCGATGAGGTCTTCGACCTTCTGCTCGCCGCGGTAGATCACCTCGTTGCCGACGACGACGCCGTTGACGTTGCTGTTCTTGCGCGCGAGCTCGATGGCGGCCTTGATCTCGCGCTCGTTGCGATCCTTGTCCTTGTCGATCCACGCGCCGACGGTGACCTTGAGGCCGAACTCCGCCGCGATCGGCGGCACCAGTTCCACGCCGCCCGTGGACGAATAAAGGCGGATCGCGCGCGTCATCGTCGACAGCGTCTTCAGGTCGGCGCGGATTTTCTCCACCGTCGGAATGTTGTCGATATCAGGATGAGCCGAGCCCTCGAACGGGGCGTAGGAGACGCTGGGCAGCAGGCCCTTGAAGTCGGGCGCGGGTTCCTTGTCGCGCGAGACTCCCCAGAGGCCGGCGTGGAGCGCGGACACAAGCAACAGAACGGCGGCGACAACCCGCATCGCGGCTAAACCAAAAGGGGCTGAGGGGGCAGGGAAGCGGATCCGACCCCGAGATCCGACCAAGTCCGCGGCAAATGGAGCATACCTCTGCCGCGCGGTTTCACAACTGTCATCGCCTCATGACCGAATGAGGGCATGCACATTTCGAAATTCGCAGCAGTGCCAATTGCTTCTATCGCCGATCGTTCCTGAACGGAGGCTGAAACAATCGCGGCTATTTCGGGGGCGCCGGTGACGGGCTTGCCGCCGGCGAGGGGCTCGCGGCCGGCTGCGGCTGCGCATTGCCCGATGCGGGCGCGGCCGGCTGCGAGGCCGCGGCCGCCGCCTGCTGTGGCTGCGACGCCGGGTTGATCCAGCAAGCGTGCACACGGCTGTCCAGGGTCTCGGCGACCTTGGGATCGATCTGGCCGCCGAAGCGGGTCAGGCAGCGGAAGGCGGCCTGGATGTGGCCGCCGGGGCAGCCGAAACGGTCATAGAGGTCGAGATGGCGGAATGCGGTATCGAGGTCGTCCCGCCACATCAGCCGCACCACGCGGCGGCCGAGCCAGACGCATTCGGGGTTGCCGGCCGGGCCGCTGATGACCTGGGCTGCTTCGGCGAATTCGTCGGTGCGGCGCTGATTCTGGGCGGCATCCTTGGCCGTGTCGGCGGGCTGGGCGGCTGCCTTGCTCTGGTCGGGGGCGGGCGTGCCGCTCTGGGCGGAGGCCGCGCCGATACCCATCAGGATGACAAGGGAAGAAACGGCCAAGGTGGCGGCGAACTGCCGCAGGACCGCATTTCGTAACTCGAACACCCGTTGCCGCATGAATTCCCCAATATATCACTGACCGTCCGCGTCAGGACCTTCGCGGACGCGCCCGGTGATGGCGTCCAAATGGGTCTCCAATGCGGCGGAAAAGTCCTCCCGAGTCCATGGCCTGAATCTGGAATTTTGTCCAGCAAAGTCACGATCCTAGGCCTCGGTCGAACGGCCGCAGGTAAATTCCTCAGGGGAGGGATGGATCCATAACGGAGTCACCCCCTTGGCAGACGGCGTGCTAGCAGGTAATCGACGGCCCTTCGCGGAGGACGGAACCGATTTCTCTTCGTACGCCACTGGCGCTTCTGCTCGTTTCATTGGGTGCGATCGCTGCCGTGTGGTGGTGGCTTGCCACGCCGATCTCGCTCGCGCGCGCCCCGATCGATCCCGCCGACAAGGTCCAATGCGTCTCCTACGCGCCGTTCCGCGGCGAGCAGTCGCCGCTGAACGCATGGACTCATATCGAGGCCGATCAGATCGAGCAGGACCTGCGCCAGCTCAAGGAGATCACCGACTGCGTCCGCACCTATTCGATGGAGAACGGGCTCGACCAGGTGCCGGCGATCGCGGCCCGGATCGGCGGGCTGAAGGTGCTCCAGGGCATCTGGCTCTCCAGCAACCGCACCAAGAATTTCGAGCAGGCCGCGCTCGCCATTCGCCTTTCCAAGGATTTCCCCGGGATCATCACCAGCATCATCGTCGGCAACGAAGTGCTGCTGCGCGGCGAGATGACGACCGCGGACCTCGTCTCCATCATCCGCTCGGTGAAGGCGCAGGTCAGCGTGCCCGTCACCTATGCCGATGTCTGGGAGTTCTGGCTCAGGAATCGCGAGATCTATGACGCCGTCGACTTCGTCACGATCCACATCCTGCCCTATTGGGAAGACAATCCGGTGCGGGCCAAGTTCGCCGCCTCCCATGTTGAACAGATCCGCGAGCGCATGGCGGTCGCATTTCCCGGCAAGGAGATTTTGATCGGCGAAACCGGCTGGCCGAGCGAAGGGCGCATGCGAGATGGCGCGCTGCCGTCGCGCACCAACCAGGCGCGCGTGGTCTCGGAGATCCTGAGTCTGGCGAAAGCGCAGAAATTCCGCGTCAATCTGATCGAGTCCTACGACCAGCCGTGGAAGCGCAAACTGGAAGGCACCGTCGGCGGCTATTGGGGCCTCTATGACTCGGTGCGCCGGAGCCTGAAATATCCGCCGGGCGAGCCGATCAGCAATTTCCCGTACTGGAAATGGTACATGGCCGCCGGCATGGGCCTCTCCGTGCTGGTGTTCGCGGTCGCGGGCCTGACGTTGCGGCGCAGACCCTGGACGCCGCGCTTCTCGTCCTGGCTCGGCGTGGCGATCTCGGCAACCTCGGCCGGCATTCTGCTCGGGATCGGCGCCGACAAGATGTACTACGAGAGCTACGGCATCGGCGGCTGGCTGCTGTGGGGCGCGCTGCTCGCGGCTGGCATCCTGTCGCCGATCTTCTGCGCGCAGGCGATGGTGATCGGCCGCAGCCTTCCGACCTTCCTCGATCTGCTTGGTCCGCGCGAGGGCCGGAAATGGTCGAAGCTCACCGCCGTGCTCGGCTTGACGCTGGCAGTGACGGCGGTCATCGCGGCGCAGACCGCGCTCGGATTCGTGTTCGACCCGCGCTACAAGGATTTCCCTTACGCCGCGCTGACGATGGCGGTTGTGCCGTTTGCGCTGTTGATGCTGAACCGGCCGCAGATCGGTCAGCGTCCGATCGCGGAATCGGTCTTCGCCGGCGTGCTGACGCTGTCGGCGGCCTATGTGCTGTTCAACGAGGGCCGCGACAATTGGCAGTCGCTGTGGACCTGCGCGATCTATCTCTTGTTCGCGCTCACGCTGTGGCGGGCGCGGGCCGAGCAAATCCAAGAATGAGCAGGCCGATCGCCAGGCCCGACAGCACGACATTGTAGAGCACGATGCCAAGGCCCGCGGCGATGATGCCGGCGGTGAGCAGCACGATGGACGGCCGCATCAGGTTCAGCGTTGCCACCACCAGCGCGACGATGCCGAACACCGAATTCTTGAACAGCACGGTCGAGACCGAGCGCGCCTTGCAGACCAGGGTCTGAAGCCCGGCGTCGCAGGCGAGACCGACCTGCGAGTTTTCGATTCCGAGATAGCGCAGATAGAGCGCATAGCCGACGCTGGCGAAGCCGACGACGATCAGGAACTGCACCTGGTAGGGCGTGAGGCGGAAGGGCTTTTTTGTCATGGCGGCAATATGGTCGGGATGGTGGAACGGGGCAACAGGGGAGGCGCAAGTTTCTCGCGACCTGCGTGAGATCCTTCACCCATTACGCTGATGAATTGCCGCGAGGTAAGCTACCTTCTGAAGAACGACGACAGCGTTGATCCCGCCGACGCCGTCTCGGGCTTCGGCTGTGCGGCCGGCTGCGCCGCAGGAGCAGGCGCGGGCTCCTCGCGCTTCGATGAGCGTTTTGAGGAATAGCTGCGGCGACGCTTGTCGGGCTTGGCGGCCGGCGCGGGCGCTGGGGCGGTCTCGGCTTGCGGCACCGAGTCCTGGGGCTTGTCGGAGTCCTTCTCCTGAACCCTGTCTTGGGTCTTGTCTTGGGTCTTGTCCTGCTTCTTCTCTTGGCCGCCGCGCATTGACAGCCGCTGGCCGTCGAACACGGTGGTCTCGCAGTGGCGGTCGTTCTCGGCGAGGCCGGCGCAGAGTTTTGCTGCAGCCGCTGCATTGATCAGCGGACCGGCGCCGAGGCGGAGCTGCATGCCAAGGCCGGTGTTGCCTTCCTTGATCATGATGATCGGCCGCAGCGCTGCGATTTCGGGATTGGATTTGGTGACCCCGCGCCACAGCGCGCGCAGGCCATCGAGCGAGTTGGCGCCACCGAGATCAATCGCAAAGCGCGTCTGCTGGACCGCGATCGCGGGAGCCTCGCTTTCGGCGGCCTCCTTGGCAGGTGCCGCGGCGACTTCGATCGGAGCGGGCGCCGGTTCTGGCTTCGTCTCGGCAGCCTTCTCGGTCGCCTTCTCTGCGGTTTCGGGCTGAACCAGTTTCGGGGCGGCCGGATCGGGCGGCGCCATGATCGATTTGGATGGGACCAACGGAAGCATCGGCAGTGCCGAATTCGTCGCCGGCAACTGCGCGACCAGCGAGGCCGCGGCCGCGCTCTGCGGCGGCGGACTCCACGGCTCCTTTGCGGCCTCGGCGCGCGGCTTGTCGTTGGCCGGAGCCGGTGTCGAGGCGACCTGCGCGATGCCGGGCGCCGGCGGGCCGATCAAGGCCGGCGCGTCCTGCGGCTTCGCAACGGACGCCTGCGGCGGCGTTGTCGTCTGCTTGGCGATGGCGCCGGTGACGGAATCGAGCCCTTGCTCCAGCACGGTGACGCGCGAATAGAGCCGGTCGCGATCGGTGTTCAGCGTCTCGATGGCGGAGGCGAGCCGGCGGGCCTCGTTCTGGCTCTCCTTGGTCAGGATCTGGAGCCGGTCGGCCTGGCGCGCGAGATCGGCGGATGCGACCTGGTCGCGCCGCCAGCCGAGCTGGGCCTGGTTGGCGAACACGGCAAGCACCACGGCGCCGACGGCCGCCACGCCCCATGAGCCCAGCCGCCACATCATGCCGCGATCGAACGAACTCTCCTCGGCCACAAGTCCGGAGAACAGCCCGCCGGTCTCCTTGGCGCCGAAGGCATCCGCCAGTGGGTCGGAATCCTTTGCCATGAACGTTAAGTGCCCAACCCCTGTCCGGCTTCCCCGAATCAATCAGGGAACATTAACAGGAAAAGCGTGTCGCACTTGAACTCCGGGCGTTTGCGGGGGTAGCAAGGCGATAGCTGATGAGGGCGGCCCGTCGCCCGCTGGCGCCGATTGATTCGGCCGATTGACAGGATTGCGATGACCGCCCGTTCCAGCCTCACGATCGTGCTCGCCGCCGGCGAAGGCACGCGTATGCGCTCACACCTGCCGAAAGTGCTGCATCCTGTCGCGCACCAGAGCCTGCTCGCCCACGTGCTCGCCGCGGCGCCCAAGGGAACCGGCACCTCGCTCGCGGTCGTGATCGGACCCGATCATCAGGCGGTGGCGGACGAAGCAAGGCGCATCCGTCCCGACGCGCTCACCTTCGTGCAACAGGAACGGCTCGGCACCGCACATGCGGTGCTGGCGGCGTGTGATGTCATTGCGCGGGGCGTGGATGATCTGCTGATTGCGTTCGGCGACACGCCGCTGATCTCGGCCGAGACCTTTGCGCGGCTGCGCGCGCCGCTGGCCAAAGGCGCCGCAATTGCCGCACTCGGCTTCCGCGCCGCCGATCCCACCGGCTATGGCCGCTTCATCGTCGAGGGCGACCGCCTGGTCGCGATCCGCGAGCAGGCCGATGCCAGCGCCGAGGAGCGCAAGATCGACCTGTGCAATGCCGGGGTCATGGCGATCGACGGCCGCCGCGCGCTCGCGATCCTCGACAAGATCGGCAATGCGAATTCCAAGGGCGAATATTATCTGACCGACGCGGTCGGCATTATCAGCGAACAGGGATGGGATGCCGTGGTGATCGAAACCAGCGAGGACGAAGTGCGCGGCATCAACACCAAGGCGCAGCTCGCCGAGGCTGAAGGCGTGATGCAGGCGCGGTTGCGGAAAGTGGCGATGGAGTCCGGCGTCACGCTGATCGCGCCCGAAACCGTCTATCTCGCCGCGGATACCGTATTCGGCAACGACGTGACGATCGAGCCCTTCGTGGTGATCGGCCCCGGCGTTTCGATCGGCGACGGCACGGTGGTCCATTCCTTCTCGCATATCGTCGAGACCAAGCTCGGCAAGAAGGTCTCGATCGGCCCCTATGCGCGGCTGCGGCCCGGCACCTCGCTCGGCGACGGCGCGCGCATCGGCAATTTTGTGGAGACCAAGGCCGCGACGCTGGAGGCCGGCGTCAAGGTCAACCATCTCTCCTACATCGGCGACGCCACCATCGGCGCCAATTCCAACATCGGCGCCGGCACCATCACCTGCAACTACGATGGGTTCAAGAAGCACAAGACGATCATCGGGCAGGGCGCCTTCGTCGGCACCAACTCCTCGCTGGTTGCACCGGTGACAATCGGCAACGGCGCCTATATCGGCTCGGGCTCCGTGATCACGCGCGACGTGCCTGATGACGCCATGGCGCTGGAGCGTAGCCCGCAGACCATCCGCGAAGGTGGGGCGGTGCGCTATCGCGAGCTGAAGACGGGTGGCAAGAAGCCGGAGAAATGAACGCCGCTATTCGTCGTCGGCGAATTCGGAGAAGATCGCTCGCGTCAGGCGCCAGCCGCGCGGCTTGGCACGCTTCGCCGGCTCGCCCGCGACATGCTTGATGAAGACGGGCTTGCTTTCCTTGCCGCGCTGGGGTGGCGGCCAATGCGCGAGGTGCGTGCCGGTGGTCTCGCTGGCGCGCACCGCCATCGATGACAGGCCTTTGCGGTTGGATGAGCCTTTCATGGCCTCTCTCCTTGGTACGCAAGGGTTGGCCAAATTTGTTGACAACAAGTTAACGCGCGCGGTTTAAGGCCCAGCCAGTTCGACGCAGGCGAGGCTCGGTCGCCGTCGGTGCTGTCTCAATCAGCAATAAAGTTGCAGCGAAAATATCTTGTAGATTCAACGGCTTCTATTTTGCGCTTTACGATTATCGACGGCAAATAGAGCAGCTTGCAATGCGGCCGCTCCGCGCGACGAGCCCCCTAATTGTTGGCAGATTGTTTGAAACTTGAATTCAGGTCCGGGGATCATCCGGGGTGGATGTGGCCCTTACCGCACTTGGGGAAATTTGCATCGAGAGAATCTGGGACCCGGTTCGGGCCCGCGTGCTGCAGCAATCCAGCCCCGAGTAAGCGTCGCACCTGATCTCGTCCGCCTCCTGAGAAAGGCACGGCGGCGGTTTAGTTCTGCGCAGGATAGCGCCTGGGAACTCCCGATCTACGCGGAGCGCCAACGCGCCAGCCTCCCTCAGCCTCGGCATGTCGGAATGGATGCAAGCATCTAGAGGACGGCGGGGCGTCATTCACGCTGCCTCATTGAGTTGCTTGCTTTGATCTCGCAATTGCATGGCAGCAGTTCGCCGAGTTTCTGGGCTGGATGTGCAGCGGCGCCCGGCAGTCGGCGAGCCAGTGGCTTCGACAGCCGCCGGATCATTCCTTCCCGCGCACCAGCTGACTCCAGACCGGTGACGTGCCGTCCCAGCGGCTGAGACGACCATAGAACCGCATCCGAACCCGGGCCTCTCTCAACCGGCCGACCACGAGATGCAGTGCTATCACGTCGCCCTCCGCCAGCTCCACACAACCCCGCTTGCGAGACCAGACCGCGCCCGGGAAGCGATACAGGTTGTGCTTCAACCATTGGCCGCCGCGCTCGGATAGCGGCTGTAGGTCTACCTGTGCGCCGACCCGAGGCCGAAGACCGACATCCGGCCTGCGGAGCAAATTCGTGATCCAACCCACTAAATTCGGCTCCTGAATCGCAATAGTTTCGGGTGCACTCGCAATAGCAGTGTACGTGTCATGTTAACTAGGCAAGCCAAATGGCACGAAAGATTCTCCGCCGTTCTCGGGAGCAGATCGCGGTCGCCAAGGCACGGCTTCAGCAAAAGTTCTGAATATCCGGCACCCCCAGCTTCCAGAACGATAGAAACCTCGTCCGCTGCTCGCGTCCTGAGGAATTCGTGCCCGTGATGGAGCGGCAACCCCGCCGGTTCAAGAGGACTGTTTTTCTTGCCGCGACGTGCGTACTCGATTTAAGCTCGGTCATTGCTCAAGCAGGAGGCAGATGTGGCGACTGGTACTGTGAAGTGGTTCAACCCAACAAAAGGCTACGGATTTATTCAACCTGACAATGGCGGCAAGGACGTATTTGTCCATATCTCGGCCGTCGAGAAGGCAGGCCTTAGTAGCCTCAATGAGGGTGCTAAGGTCAGCTACGAAGAAATGAGCAACAAAGGCAAAACATCGGCTGAAAATCTAAGGGTCGGGTGACCAGCCGAGCCGCCGAAGCTGCTTAAGTAAAGCCTCCTCAAACTGGCCCGCGTCTTGGTCAAGCCAAAAGAGAGCTCCAAAACAACCGATGCGTTTTTGTAGCGCGCCAAAAGCGAAAACCCCGCCTGGGGGAAGCGGGGCTTTCTGATAGGAAGCGGGGGTGGGGGAATCTCCGCGCTTCAATAATAAGACGCGGTGAACCCGAAATGGTTCAAAGAAAACCCCCGCGTTCTCACACGGGGTTCTCTGACTGGCGACGGGGGATTTTCAGCGCCGAGTCGCCGGCCAATCCATCTTAAATTGAAAAGTTTGAAAGAACAGCGCCGCGGTGACGGAATATATTCGTCACGCGACGCTGCGTGTTCACCGGGCGCTGAAATCCCCAGCTTGAGTATGTCGTCCGATCGAATGAGAGGTTCAAAACTAGATCAGAAGCGGGACTGGAGCCGGACTGGTGAGGTTTGGCATCATCGGCATTCTCGGAAAAGACTACTGAGGCTCAGAAAACGGGAATGGGCGGGTTTTCTGAAAGATCCGAATGATGGTGATCAGGCCGCCTTTTGTTCAGCCTTCGCGATGACTTGGACCTCGAAGCAGCCCATGTCGCGGCTGGTGTCTCTCTTCAAAATGATCTGCCCGGCACCGTCGCGAGCGCAAACGAAATAAGGCATCTGCGAATCCCAATCTCGTTTGCATACACACGACTTGCGGTTCCCGCTAGTGCTCCAACCCAGCCTTTTGCCGCAGCTAGTCGATGAGCTGGTTCGGAGGCCTCAGCCTTGGAAACTTCTTCTCCTGCAAGGGCCTTTGAGCCTTCTCGGCCTGGGTTATGAGATAGGACGCTGGCGCAGCCATGAGGTCATCGCCGGAAACCCATCGGGCCACTCGCGCCGCCCGCACCATCACCAGAGCTGCCGCCGCCACCGCTCCATCTGGCTCCGCTGTCATGTCAGGCGCCGGAACTAGGCGAGACCGGTGCAACCGGAACAACAGGCGACTCGGCTCCAGCAGCATGAGCACCAACTACCGGCGATATCGAAACGACTGGTTCGAACACGGGCCGGCCCGAGCGGCACGGGCTTGTCAGGCTACGCAGCGGAACAAGCGGCAGCTCAACCGGCTATGGGTTCGAGAGGTATCGGATCTGGCAGCGACGGATCCTTGAGCCTCTGAGTAACTACGCTGACTTTACGTTCACTGTGACTTCCATGCCAGCCTCGTCCCCGAGATCGCCACGATAAGTGCCAGAAAGCGGGATAGCCTGAGCTGGGGTCCGAGCGACGCCAACTCTAATGAGGTCCCGATTTCCAACGATGCCGTTGGTTGGGTCAAATTCGACCCAACCGGAGCCTGGGACGTAGATCGAACACCAGGCGTGTGTTGAGCCGCCTCCGAGCCGAGCCGGTCCATCACGATCTGGCACGTAGACGTATCCGGTAATAAAGCGGGCTGCGAAGCCGAGTGAGCGCGCGCATTCCATCATCAGCAGCGCGAAGTCGCGGCAAGTCCCCCGTTGAAGACCTATGGTTTCCTCAGGTGTTTGAGTGCCTCGCAACGTGCGGCGCTGGTATGAAAATCCCTCCGCGATAGCTTCATTGAGGGTCATGAGCAACTGCCCCGTAGGGCGGCTCACGCCGGGCGGCACGAACTTGGACAGCCACTCGGGGACGGCTGTATCGGCGGGATAGTGGCGATGGATGTATGGGTCTAAATCCGGCAGCTCATTGCCGTCATAAGCGAACGGATGCTCTCGAGCATATTCCTCAATCCGAAAGTCTGGAGCATTCTCCGGGGTATGCTCGAGACGGATTGTTGTTTCGAACTCCAGCACGTCTGAGAAGGTGTTGAATTCAACCAGCGTGAGGCAATTGCCGAAGACGTCGTGTATCCAGCGGATTTCGACCGGCTGCGGATTTATCGCAAGTTCGCAATCGAGGAGCCGTTGATCAAAACTGTCCCTGGGACGAAAAAGCAGCTGATGCTGACCGGGCCTCACGGGCTTGCGGTAGCGATAAATGGTGCTGTGGTAGACAGTATAGACGGTCATCGCTTCCACTCGGTCGCGCAGGATAAGACGCGGTCTTGCCCGTTGTTCGCAAGGGAAATGTTGTTGTTTTTCGGTCCGCGCGACTGCCTTTCATTTCAGCAGGATAGCTGATGAGTTCGCGGAACAAACACGTGCCAGGCGGGCTTATCCGCGACGTCAACGGTGACGGGTAGGGAGACGGCTTTGAAGATCCGCGCAGGCTACGATATTGCGTTTGAATGCTCCCAGGACGTGCCTCTGGTGCTGATGCTCAGTGTCCATCCGTCTCGTCAAACGGATCTCCTTAGTGCCCACCGCATCCAATTCTCGCCGAATGTATCGGCCGAAAATTATACCGATATGTTTGGGAATATTTGTACGCGCCTCGTCGCCCCGGCCGGGCTCATGGAGATTGCCAACGAGTTCGTTATCCAAGACAGTGGACTACCCGATGCCGTAGTGATCGATGCTCTGCAAGCCCCGGTTCCGGAGTTGCCGGACGACGCCTTGGTGTACTTGCTGGGCAGTCGATACTGCGACACGCAAAAGCTTTCAGATCTCGCTTGGTCTCTATTTGGCTCGATCAATGGTGGATGGCAAAGGGTTCAGGCGGTTTGTGATTATACCCATAATCGAATCCAGTTCGGATACGGCTTTGCTAGAAGCGATCGCACAGCCTCGGAGGCTCACGAAGAGCGTAGAGGCGTATGTCGCGACTTTGCGCACCTCGCGGTCACACTTTGCAGGTGCATGAACATTCCCGCGAGATACTGCACAGGATTTCTGGGAGATATCGGTGTTCCGCGAGACCCCGCTCCGATGGATTTCAGTGCGTGGTTCGAAGCGTATATCGGTGGACATTGGTATACGTTCGACGCTCGGCACAACCATCCCCGCATCGGCCGCATTGTCGTGGCTCGCGGCAGAGATGCTGCTGACGTGGCTATATCAACTGCGTTTGGCCCAACGAAGCTGGTCCGCTTCAATGTATTGACAGAGGAGGTGGCCGCAAATGAACCGCTTTCGCGTCAGCCGAGGCTAGATGCGCACAACAAATTGGATCAGCGGCAGTTCGCGTGATCATTTAGCGCGGCGAATTCGCGTCCCGAGCGCTTAGAGCCTTGTTCACGGACGACTAATTGGCTCGCGATGCTGGATTGTTGGAAGCCATGATCCTAACGTCTGGAGACAGCGCCGCGCTCGCTTGCACATTGAGCGCAAGCGGACATCGCGGGAAGGACGGGCTGGCCGATTGTTAGGCCCGGATTATCCACCATATCCCGTCTTAACCGCTGTTTATCTCGGAGCGATAGTGATCAACCATCGCACCGGGGTACAGGAGCTGTCTTCCTTGACCGATCGGACCATGCCTCTCACCGTCGCGCGGCCAAAGGTCAGGGTCGCGACTAGCCCCCGATACTGAGCGTAGCGGCTACGCCGGGCCTCGATAGGGTCTTTGGTTTCGATCTGCTGCACGTGTTCCGCCGATCTGTTCATGAACCACGATTTGTGACCATGTCCGTTAAACAGTAAGAGCATACAGTTAACGGAATGGCCGACACGCCTAGTTGGGCCCATCGGGGAGCCCTCGCGATCGAATGACAGCCCGGCTATTAGGCTCACCTCGGCACTCCTCTGTCGGTCAAGATTTCCTGAGATTTCCCAGGCGCTCAGGTTCTTCAAGCCCGTAGAGTGCATGCGTGCTGAACTTTAAGTTCTTGTCTCGTTCTGACTCTTTGCAGCACCTCAACTGCCCTAAGGATTCCGAAGGACTCCAGCGCCCGCAGTTTGCCCTCTACGCCGTTCCAGGGAGTCGCTACTCGTTCGGGAGCCCTCGGGCCACCCCCTGGTAGCTGCGTTGCGGATGGGGCTTCCTTAGGTCTGCTAGGGTCACCTGCGCCATCAAGCGGTTCGCGGAGGGGAACTGACGCGAGTCGGCGGCGCAGCCCCACATAACGAATTGAACTATTTGGCTCGCCACCCGTCTGACCATGCGGAGGCGACACAAATGATGCAGGACCAGATAGACCGCCAAGAGCAAATTGCTGTTCGGTTGGAGCAAACCAGACGCTTGCTGCGAAGCGCGACTAACCCCACGACCACAGAGCGCATTGGGAAGCTGATCGGCGAGCTTGAGCACGAGCAAGCGGAAGAGAAAGAGAAGTAAGCCGCCTCGGCTTGCGGCGCTCGCCGATCGTCAGCGCGGCTCCGTGGTGCGTTAATTCGCGGTCCGGGCTGTCGGTGTGCGGGTGTTTGTCTGCGAGCCGCGGTTTGTTTGCTGCGGATGAGCAACCGGGGGTCTGATGTCAGGCCGGATTTCAGTAGCGGCAAGCCGCCGCGGTTGCGACCCGTTCGCTGATTAGCCGACCCGTATTCGCCAAGGCAAGGCGCCGCCAGCCTTGTGCGCGTTTACGCACTCGCGGCCCGACGCGTCCTTGTCCGGTAAGACGCGCCGGGCCTAACCATTCCCTGCTTTCCCCGTAAGGTTTGGCTGAGCCAGCATAGAGCGATTCTACAAGGGACTTATATGTCTACGTCTCTGTGCAGCGGTCCTCTCGCTTCGGAGCAAAAATCCCATGTCGGGGGCCACCCGTTTTGACGGACGCGATATACCTTCCAAGCTCGGTCGCGATTGCATCTGCAGTCGAGCCCCCGTTGATCATTTTGATCAGCGTCTGTAATTCGCCCTTGCACGCGGCCGACTGGCTCGAAGGCAAAAGCATTCCGCAGGCGATGGACATCCTGCCGCGCGCATTGACACTACAAAACATCGCCCGCTACGAGGCCGATGTGGCCGACCCCGGGGCGGTTTACAAGGACCCGGCGGTTCGCGCGTCGTATCTCAAGATGTACGGCAATATCTGCTTCGACAGCCGGGAGACTTTCGTCAATTTTCCCTGGTCGTCTGAGCGGAAATAGGCGAGGTACCCCCAACGGGCTGGGCAGTCGCTCAGCCCTCCACGATGCTGCACTGCCTTGTCTCGAATAACAACAGGGGGCAGCGTTGGCACGAGTCCGGTTGTGGCCCGGTGGCGGACTCTAACTCAGGGCGGCGCCAGGGCTGCTTTCTGAGGGGGACCGGAACAGGACGATGCAAGCTGGCCAAGGCAGCTTTTGACTTGTTGCTGAGTTACCCCGCCGGTCGCCTTTAGCGACGCAGATCGTGGCGTGACCCGCGTCACAGACTGGGCCCTTGCGTTCCGGCAGGCTGCGAATACTCTGCCCAGATTGTGATTTGGGGCTCCAAGTGGGCGCGCTTCGGTTTTCGGTTTTATTGATTTCTGCAATCACGCTGGGCTCCGCTCCGGCGCAGGCCGAGCGGCGCGTTGCGCTGGTCATCGGCAACTCAGCTTACAAGAGCGTCCCCCGGCTCGCCAACCCTGTGAACGATGCCACGCTCGTCGGGAGCATGTTCAAGAAGGCCGGCTTCGATGTTGTCGATACCAAACTCGACCTGAGCGTCGTCGACATGCGTAAGGCGCTTCGCGAATTCGGGGTGAAGGCGCGCGATGCTGATGTCGCCGTGATCTATTACGCTGGCCACGGCATTGAGCTAGACGGCAACAATTATCTTATCCCGACCGACGCGGCGCTAGAGACCGATACCGACGTGTTTGACGAGACATTCCCGCTCGACCGGGTGTTGTTCGCCATCGAACCTGCCAAGCAGCTCCGCCTCGTTATTCTGGACGCCTGCCGTGACAATCCTTTCGCCAAGACCATGAAGCGAACGGTGGCGTCGCGCGCGATTGGACGGGGACTTGCGAAGATCGAGCCGACCAGCCCGAACACGATGATCGCGTTCGCCGCGAAGGCCGGCTCTACCGCCTCGGATGGCGACTCCAAGAACAGCCCGTTCTCGACAGCGCTCGTCGAGCGCCTGCCGACGCCAGGGCTCGACCTGCGCAAGGCCTTCGGCTTCGTGCGCGACGACGTGCTCAAAAACACCGGCTACAAGCAGGAGCCGTACGTATATGGCTCACTCGGCGGCGACGACGTACCGCTAGTGCCGACGAAGCCGGCAGTTGCCCCAGGACCGCAGGCTAGCCCACTCGATGCGATTCGCAGGGACTACGAACTGGCGCTCCAACTCGGCACCCGAGACGGCTGGGAAGCCTTCCTGGGTCAATTTCCTGATGGCTTTTACGCCAATTTGGCGAGAGGGCAATTAAACAAGATAGCTGCTGAAGAGACCCGCGCCGCTGCTGCCGATAAGGCGCGGCAGGCCGAGGACGAAAAAGCGCGGCTTACGGTAGACCATGCCAAAAAGGCCGAGCAGGACAAGGCGGCTGCTGCCGCCAAGATCGCTGAGGACAGCCGGCTCGCGGCCGAAAAGGCCAAGCAGGTTGAGGAGGCGAAAGCCGTCGCTGCCGAGCAGCGAAGGAAGGTTGCCGAGGCAGCCGTTGCCAACGCGCTGGCCGACAAGCAGGCCGCCGAGAAGGCGCTTGCTGAGAGGATCGCGAGCGACAAGGCTGTTGCCGAGCTGGCCGCGAAGCAAGCTGCCGACAAACAAGCCTCAGCCAACGCGGAGCAGAAGATCGCGGCTATCGCGCCGGCTTCGACCCCGCTAGCGATTTCGCCCCAGACGACGAAATTGGTGCAGTCAGAACTCCGCCGCGTCGGCTGCCTGACAGCCTCGGCAGATGGTGACTGGAATGCTTCGTCACAACGCTCGCTGACGCTGTTCAATAAATATGCCGGCACGAGGTTCGACTCCAAGCTCGCGAGCTTAGACGCGCTCGACGCGATCAAGGGCAAGCCTGGACGGGTCTGTCCGCTGGTCTGTGATCGTGGCTCCAGAGCTGATGGCGACACCTGCGTCAAGATTGCCTGCCGCGTTGGCTATCGCGTCAACGACGACAACGAATGCGAGAAGATGCCGGACAAGAAGCCTATCGCGACTCGCGATGACTCCAGGAAGCGGGATGCAGACCGGAAACAGGCAGAATCGCAGGCATCAAAGCCACAGGCCAGTGGGCAGATTTACTGTAGCTCCGCTGGCTGCCGGCCGGTGGGAAGGGGGTGCCATATTGTGAAGACTGGAGCCGCGCAAGAGCAGTTTCAAAGAGAAGTCTGTAACTAGGAAGAAAGTCGGGAGAGAGCGTGGCCCGCTTTACATACTCCAAGCACGGTCCGATCTAGCGACCAGTTGCTTAATTGTCCGCAGGCCGGCCCGCCCTGGCGGAACCGACCCAGCTGGAAGACCAAGTCCGCTAGTGGAGCATAGCGGTCGAAATCGCGAAATAATTTAAGTTAGCGACGCGCTATCGACGTCGACTGCATGATGGGCCGTCAATTGATTCGGGGCTCAAGATGACACAGCAGAAAACGGAAGACCCTGATGCTGATCGTCGACGGCTTGTCGATGAGGCCCGTGCCGCACGAGAGCAGGCGCGGGCGCTTTCAGACGAAGCTGCCATGGCGGTCTACGAGCTGCGCCGGTCAATACTGGAGAGCGCTGACGCGCGAGTCGAGACAAGGGCCCAGCGCGAGGACCGGTCCGTGGGAATGGCAGAAGTTCGGCAGGTAGTGCGAGAATATATCGACCATCAACGTTCGCTGCTGCGCGGCTCTCCTCGGCTGCGCCAACTGAACGAGTAACGCGGCGCTGGACCGAGAACGTTTAGATGCGCCGGTATGCCTGGAGAGAAAAAGCCAGTCACCATTAATGACCTGACGTTGCTCGGCTTCGAGTACCTCTTCCGTGCGTGCAATAGGGGCGTCAACTCGTCACCCTCCAGAATGCAGCGCACGTTCGTGCCAGGCTATCGTGGACTTCCTTCTCATCCGGATCGCTCATGCCGCGCCCAACGGAGTTCTGCTAGATCAGTAAGCCGCATTGTCCATTCAAATTTATTGCATTGTGCCACGAACCACTGACAAAATAGCCGGCATAGCCGGGTGGGTGGCAGGTCGTGAATTTCCAGGTCTCCATTTTGAAGTTACTTGCTAGCTACCCCACTGGGCTGGCGACGCTTACGGATATCAAACGCGACCTCGCATTTTTGGCAACGAGCGGCGCTGATTGGGCAAGCTACAGCAAGCGGCTGGGTGCTACGCTCCCGTCGTTGGACGTCTTCTCCTTAGGCTTTGTGCAAAGATATTCGTTCGGTTGGCGATTGACGGCAAAGGGCGCAGCCGCACTCGAACTTATGGAACAGAAGGTAAAAACTCCCGTGGCTGATATAGAAGCAGAGGCGGCAACGTCGGAAACCTTGCTGGAAAAGTGTCCGCCACCTATAGGGTCCGCTGAAAATCCTGATCAGCCGAGTAGCTCACCAGTTGATCGGCGCGCGCTGTTCACGGTCATCGACGGCGGTCGAAGCCAGGCTGCTTAATAGTCACAAACGGGATGCCCCGTGCGGCGCGACGGCGACTGGTCTCAGAGGGCGCTGCCCGCATCTGCGCGCGAGGAGGCTGCTAGCCGACGTGCGGAATGACAGAAATCGCCGGCCTATGTAACATGCCTCCGACAAGAGTGGCGTCGTTCACCGGGTTCGCGAGCGGGGGAACGCTTTTGGAGGCGGAGTTGTCGATCAGGAGCGCGACCCGGCGTTCGGGGTGAACAGAGCCGCACGCTAAGTACAGCAACAAACAATGCCCACCAGCGCAGCAGGCCGATAGTCGCCTCATACTAAAGCTTCATCACTGCCCAGGAGCAGCCACGGTCACGGTCTCTTCCATGATCTTCGCCACGCTGCCGTCTCGGACCACGATTGCGGTATAGTAGCCGTGTAGCAGTTGGTCACCGAGCTTGGCCTGCCACTCGCCAGCATTGAACACGAAGTTGCCGAAAGAACGCGACACGTTTCGCTCTACCGAGTAGTCGTGCAGGTCCAAGTTCACGACATCCTGCAGGTTACGGCGAATCGCTTCTCGGCCAACGAACATACCGCTCGGCGTCACTCGAATGGCGTCATCGGTGAACGCTGCAGCCATGGCATCGACATCTTTGCGATTGTATGCCTCAGCAAAATTCTTCTGCAGGTCGGTATACTGGTCGGCTGTAGCCTGCTCAGCGGCAGCACCATAGCACGCCGGCATCAATAAGAACGCGGCGAGTACGATCGTACGCACCATCGGGTTCGCCTTTGTCAGGACGACGCGGTCAGAACCACTCGCCCGGCATGTACTTGTCGGCAACAATAATGCTCACGGAGATCAGCAAGCCGCCAAAGCAGAATAGCGACACGGACAAGAACGTCTCGAAGTCAGCAATCGCATCGACCGTCGCCTTCGGAAAAATACGGGTAGCCAATGCCGGCATGTTACCCTCCAATTTATTCTATTGCGGATGATCCAAACTCGGGCTTCAGCCCATTACGGCGCCGGAGTTCTCCTATTTTACAGCGTCGATCCGCAGCATCTCGTCAAGCCGAGCCTGGCAGTACTCTTCATAGAGTGCGTTGATGATCGTCCACATGCCATTAGGTCCCCTATCCACCTGATGAAGGGTAGGGCCGGTCTGTTTCAGGATCGCTTCGTGGGACCTGTCATATGGTTTCTCCGATCCAATTGGTCTCGACGTCTTATGAAGCTTTCACTGCCTCAACAGCAAGCATCTTGGGTGCACTGCAGCAATGCACAGTAGTTCTACGGCGCTGCATCCGCCGCCTATCTCAGTTCAAAAAGCAGCGCAACCGTGGCTCCGTCGTCGAGCGTCGAGCCTCGCGCTAGAAGCTCTAAGCTCCGCGCCTTGAGCCGTTTTTTCTCCCTGCAGCGCAACCGCCATTTTGTACGCTTGGGACACTGGGAAATTTCCCAGGTGTCCGGCCGATAGGTCGCCGCTAAACAGCTCTCGGATATGTGGGAGTAGAACGGCGGGAATGGAAGAACTCATTGCTCAACTTGAGAAGTTTCGAACGGAGGCAGGCTATTGTGCTCGCTTGGCGAGAACTGCCCCTGATAAGCAGACGCGAGCGCTGTTCGAGCGGCTCGCCGAACGAGTGCGAGAGATGGTTCAGGAAATCGAGACGACGATCGCCGCGCGAACGAAACCGAGTGGTCGCTGGGAATGATCCTCCGGTAGCCAACTTTACAGCCCGAGGAAAGCTGCGTATTCGGGTGAGCTGGGCGCCGACGTGGTTCTCGCCATCGTAGCTTGCCTCTATAGCAGGCCCGCCAGCGTAAGCGGGAGCCTGGCAAACCCACCGATCTTGCGAGCCGGTGGGTCGGCTGTCAGGGCAATCCGGACATCGATCCAATTCGGCGCCTACTGCCGCTTGTGACCGAACCCGGACGTGAGTCGGTCTCAATTAGCGATAACGAAGTTGGTTTCCCCCTATCATTGTACTCGTTTTAGCCGATACGATGCTGCTTCCCGACGATGAGGGAGCCCATGAAGCGGCGAGACGTTTTTGGTGTTATTGGCGGAGCAGCAGCGTGGCCGCTCGCGGTATTGGCGCAGCAGCCCAAAAAAAATGTACCGCGAATTGGCTTCCTGGTGACGGGTTCGCTTGTATCTCCCGAGGCGCGGGCAATCCTGAAGGCCTTCGATCTGGGACTACGCGAATACGGCTATATCGCTGGTCAGAACGTGATCGTAGAGGTCCGAGCCGCGGACTTGAACGTCGATCGATTTCCGGTTCTGGCAAGTGAACTGGTGCGCCTTAATGTCGATCTTATCGTCGCATCGAATTCGCTCGCCGCGCGTGCCGTGCAGCAAGCAACCAGCCATATTCCCATTGTCGTTCCGGTTATGGGCGATCCTGTCGGAGACGGGCTCGTAGCTAGTCTCGCTCGACCGGGTGGAAACGTCACCGGGTTAACTTTCCTTGGACCGCAGCTTGTCCCCAAGCGCTTAGCCCTGCTCAAGGAGGCGCTACCCACGGCTTCGCAAGTCGCGGCGCTCTGGCATCCCGGCGCCTACGGCGAGCCCACGATGAACGACATGATGAACGAAGCAAAGGAGGCGGCACTTACCTTGGCAGTGCACCTCCGACTTGTTGCTGTGTACGTCCCCGAAGATCTGGATCGCGCGTTTTCCGCGATTGCCGGAGAGCGTGCCGATGCCCTTCTCATATTTCCGAGTCCGATGCTTTTTAATCAACGCAAGCACATTGTCGACCTGGCGGCGGAGCATCGGCTGCCTACAATGGCTATGGGCAAAGAGTTTGTGCAACTCGGTGGGTTGATGTCGTATGGAGCGGACATTATCGACTCCAACCGGCGCTGCGTTGCCTACGTGGATAGGATACTCAAAGGCGCGAAGCCTGCTGACTTGCCGGTCGAACAACCCACCAAGTTTGAACTTTTTATCAACCTCAAAACTGCAAAGACGTTTGACATCGAAATTCCTGCCGCGCTGCTCGCTCGCGCCGACGGGGTACTCGAGTGAGAGCAATTATTTCCGAGTTCATGGGCGCCAAGTTATTGGTGAACGGCCAAGGCGGTTCATCGCGGCTTAGGCGTTTTCGTGGCTCGCGCGGGCGACAATGCCAATTCCTCTTGATAACATGCCTGGGATGAGCATTTCCCTTCAACCGGACACGTCGGACGGACGGACGCTGGCGGCTTCGACCGGGCCGGAGGCACCCGCAGCGCAGTCAGCGCCGCCGAAAGTCCGAGCTCGCCTCTTCGCCAAATATGTCGGGCTGTTCGTGGTGGTGGTGGGGCTCGCGCTGCTTTCGAACGGGATTTTCGAAGTTTTCTTCTATTACCGCGAGCACAAGGCGGCCCTGATCCGGATTCAGCACGAGCAGGCCGAGGCCGCCGCGGCCAAGATCGGCCAATTTATCAAGGAAATCGAAAGCCAGCTCGGCTGGACCACGCAGCTACCGTGGTCGGCGGGCTCGCTGCAGGACCGGCGTTTTGACGCCCTCAGGCTGCTGCGGCAGGTGCCGGCCGTTACCGAACTGTCGCAAATAGACTCGACGGGTAAGGAGCGGTTGCGGATATCGCGCCTCGCCATGGATGTCGTGGACTCCGGCCTCGACCTATCCAAGGATCCGAAGTTCACCGAAGCGGTCGCCAACAAAGTCTATTACGGCCCCGTCTACTTCCGCCGGGACTCGGAGCCCTACATGACTCTGTCGCTGGCCGGCACGCGCAAGGACGCCGGCGTCAGCATCGCCGAAGTCAACCTGAAGCTCATCTGGGAAGTGGTCTCGCAAATCAAGGTCGGCGAAGGCGGGCATGCCTATGTGGTGGGTTCGGAAGGACGGCTAATTGCGCATCCAGACATCAGTTTGGTGCTGCGTAACACCGACATGTCGAAGCTGGTGCAGGTGCAGGCGGCGCACGCCGGCAGTGCAAACGAGGCCGATGCGCTGCAGGGCTCGCTGAATATCCAGGGCCAAGAGGTGCTGACAGCGTCCGCGCCGATCGTGCCCTTGGGCTGGACCATGTTTGTAGAGCTGCCGGTCAATGAAGCCTATTCGTCGCTGTATCTGGCGCTGCAACGCCTTTCGATCGTACTCGCCGGCGCATTGACCTTTGCCATTCTAGCCGGAGTTTTCCTGGCCCGCCGTATGGTTGGTCCGATCAGGGCATTAAGCGCTGGCGCCGAACGAATTGGCGACGGCGATTTTGCTCAGCGTATCTCAATCACGACCGGCGATGAACTCGAAAGTCTTGCGAATCAATTTAACAAGATGGGGGGGCGGCTTCAGGAATCCTATGCGGACCTTGAGAACAAGGTCGAGCAGCGCACCGCGGAATTGAGCGAGGCACTGCAACAGCAGACGGCAACGGCTGACGTTCTCAAGGTCATCAGCCGCTCGACATTCGATTTACAAACGGTACTTGATACCCTCGTGCAGTCGGCAGCACGACTGTGCGAGGCAGATGAAGGGCTCATTCTGCAACCCAGAGACGGTGCCTTCGGACTGGCGGCAAGTTGCGGGCTTAGCGTTAAAAAACGGGAGTTTCTGAAAGGCTATCGTTTCACGCCGGGCGGAGCAACAGCAGTTGGACGCGCTTTGTCCGAAGCTAAAACGACAGTACTCAACGATGGTCTTTCGCCACTGCGAGGAGATCCGGATCCGGCGCAATCAAGAATTGCTGTTCCGTTACTACGTGAGGGCGTGCCGATAGGCGTGTTCGTCCTGACGCGGCGGGAGAAGCGGCCCTTCAGCGAAAAGCAGATCGAGCTCATCACCACCTTCGCGGACCAGGCCGTTATCGCCATTCAAAACGTCCGGCTGTTCGACGAGGTTCAGGCGCGGACCAAAGAACTCGCGCGGTCGCTCGAGGAGTTGCGCACCGCGCAGGACCGCCTGGTGCAGACCGAGAAGCTCGCTTCGCTAGGCCAACTTACCGCTGGTATCGCCCATGAGATCAAGAATCCGCTCAATTTCGTCAACAACTTCGCTGCTTTGTCGGGGGAATTGATTGGAGAGCTGAACGACCTGCTAAAGCCGGCGGCGCTCGATGGCGAGACCCGCGAGGGAGTCGATGAACTCACCCATATGCTGAAGGGCAACCTGGAAAAGGTGGTGCAGCACGGCAGGCGAGCCGATTCGATCGTCAAGAACATGCTGCTACATTCCCGCGAAGGCTCGGGTGAGCAGCGGCCCACCGACATCAACGCGATCGTAGAGGAAAGCCTCAATCTCGCCTTCCACGGCGCACGCGCCGAGAAGGCGGGCTTCAACATCACGCTCGAACGCGACCTCGATCCCGCCGCGGGCCAGATCGACGTCTATGCGCAGGAGATTACTCGGGTCTTCCTCAACCTGATCTCGAACGGGTTCTATGCCGCCGCCAAGCGCAAGGAGACGTGCGACGAAAACTTCGAGCCGATCTTAAGCGCCGTGACCAGGAGCTTGGGCAACAAAGTAGAGATACGGTTCCGCGACAACGGCACCGGCATTCCTCCCGAGGTGAGAAAGAAGATCTTCAATCCTTTCTTCACCACCAAGCCGGCGGGCGAAGGCACCGGCCTGGGATTGTCAATGAGCCACGACATCATCGTGAAGCAGCACGGCGGTACAATTGACGTCGCCACCGAGCCCGGCGCATTTACCGAATTCATTATCACGCTGCCCAGAAGCAGGACCGGACCGACGACTAGCGGAGAAAAAAATTGAGCGTTTACATACTCGTCGTTGACGACGAGCCCGACGTCGAGCCCATGTTCCGTCAGCAGTTCCGCCGCGATCTGAAATCTGGCCGCTTTCAGATGGAATTCGCCCCGTCGGCGGCCACAGCACTGGCGCGTGCCGCTGAGGTCAGAGATCCCTCACTGATCTTGATCCTCTCCGACATCAACATGCCTGGCATGAGCGGACTCGAGATGTTGCCAAAAGTACGTGCCCAGCGCCCTGATGTGCCCGTGATCATGATCACCGCGTACGGCGATGCCGAAACGCGCCGCAAGGCCATCGAGAACGGCGCGGTCGGCCTGCTGACCAAGCCGATCGACTTCGCGCTGCTCCGGATCGAAATTGATAATCGACTAGGTCAAGCTGCATGACTGCGACTATCCTGGTCGTCGATGATGAGCCTGATCTCGAGACGCTGGTGCTGCAGAAATTTCGTCGGCAGATCCGTGAAGGAGGAATGGCGTTCGTATTCGCGCATGACGGCATCGAGGCGTTAGCATCGATCGAGCAGCATCCGCATGTCGACATGGTGGTATCCGACATCAATATGCCCAGGATGGACGGGTTGTCGCTGCTGGCCAAGCTGCAGGAGCACGAGGACAAGAAATCGACCATCATCGTCTCTGCTTACGGCGACATGAGCAACATTCGGACGGCCATGAACCGCGGTGCGTTCGACTTTCTGACCAAGCCGATCGACTTCGACGACCTTGAAATCACGATCAACAAGACGATCAGTCACGTCCAGACCATGCGCGAGGCCCGCCGCCGCCAGCTCGAAGCCGAACGCGCTCACGCCTCGCTATCTCGTTATTTTTCGCCGCAGATCGCCAGCCGTCTCGCGGCGATAGGCGACAGCGACGGTATGGAAGTGCACTGGCGGGAGATTGCGACTATCTTCACCGACATCACCAACTTCACCTCGCTCGTGGAGACCGTAGCCCCGGAAGTGCTGGGCGCGCTGCTCAACGAATATGTGGGCGGTATGACCGATGTGGTGTTCGTTCATGAGGGCACGGTCGCCAAGGTCCTAGGCGACGCGATCCAGGTGCTGTTCAATGCGCCAGGCGAACAGCCCGATTATGCCCGACGAGCCATTGCCTGCGCTCATGAACTCGACACCTGGGCCCAAATGTATCGAGAACGCTGGGAAAAAAAGGGCGTTGATTTTGGTGCCACGCGCATCGGTGTGCATGCGGGGGCTGCGCTGGTCGGCAACTTTGGCGGAAGTCGATTCTTCGACTACACCGCCTATGGCGATACCATCAATACCGCAGCGCGGCTCGAGGCTGCGAATAAGTATCTCGGCACCCGCATTTGCGTCAGCGCAGCGGCAGCCGCAGCCGCGGGCAATTTTCAGGGACGGCCAGTCGGTGAAATTATGTTGCGAGGACGCAGCGAGCCGCTTCGTGCTTTTGAGCCGCTTCAGGACGCGGCATTCAGGGCGCCTTCCACCGCGCAATATGTCGAGGCTTTCGCCAGGCTGCAGGCCGGCGATACAACGGCGATGCCGGCCTTTGCTGCACTGGTTGGCCTACATGCTGACGACGCGCTGGCAGGATTTCATCTCAAGCGGCTACTCAACGGTGCCAAGGGCGCCCGCATTCAGTTTGAGTAGAAGTCCCGCACCGCGCCCAAAGATTGTCCACGCTTCAACAATTGTTTGGCGGCATGTAAGATCTCGATGGCAGCCGCGTCACCTTCCTGTTTCCGTAGTCTCGCGACAACCGCTTCTGGCGCATCTGCGCAGTAGCCGCGCACCTTGTTGAGGTCAGCTTAGGAAGGTAAGAGCGGACTAGAGTTGCTCCGGTCAACTCCCTACGCAGTTTGGCCCGAAACGTCCTCTTGGGACCGCAACGCCGGCTTTCCTTATAAGCTGTTTCATTCTCCGCTTTTTAAGCGCAAGGTGCTGCGTCACCGGCAATCCCAACAGGATGATCACATGAAGCGGCGCGAGTTCGTCTCGTTACTCGGCAGCGCCGCTGCCGTTTGGCCGCTTGCGGCGTGGGCGCAGAAGCCCATGATGCCAGTCATTGGATTCATCAATGGCACATCGCCGCAGGGATATGGCCACTTCGTCGCGGCATTTCGCCGTGGGCTTGCCGAAACCGGCTACGTTGAGGGGCAGAACGTCGAGATCGAGTACCGGTGGGCGGAAGGCCACTACGATCGGCTGCCGGCGTTGGCGGCTGATCTGGTTGGCCGGCGCGTCGCCGTTATCGTCGCGACAAGCACCCCTGCGAACCTCGTTGCAAAGAAGGCAACCGCGCAAATTCCCATCGTCTTTACGACCAGCAGCGATCCTGTTGAGTTAGGGCTTGTTGCCAGCCTGGACCGCCCCGGAGGCAACGTGACCGGCGCGGTCACGTTGAATGTCGAGGTCGTTTCGAAGCGGCTGGAGCTGCTTCATGAACTGCTCCCGAACGCAAGCGTTGTTGCCGCGCTGGTTAACCCGGTGAATCCCAACGCGAAAACTCAGTCCAGAGCGTTGGAAACGGCGGCTCGCAGCATCGGGCTGCAACTCGATACGGTGAATGCAACAACTGAAAGCGAGATCGATGTAGCTCTTGCCGAACTCGGTGAACGAGGGAGAAGCGCTCTTCTCGTCGACACGGATGCGTTTCTATTCAGCCGGCGCGCCCAACTCGTTGATCTGGCAAAACGCTACGCAATCTCCACGATCTTCGACAGGCGAGAGTATGCCGAGGCCGGAGGGTTGGTGAGCTATGGTGGAAATGTTGAAGACGTCTATCGTCTTGCGGGCACTTACACAGGTCGGATCCTGAAGGGCGACAAGCCGGCAGATCTGCCGGTAGTACAATCCACGGCGGTTCAGCTGATCGTCAACCTTAAAACTGCCAATACCCTCGGTGTAACCGTGCCGATGTCACTGCTCGCGCGGGCCAATGAAGTTATCGAATAGACCGCTTCTGCAGGGGTAGGGCATGTTCGCTCCAGTCAGTTCCGGCCGACTCGCTCTAACACTGCAACGCATTGTCAACTTCAATTCTCTTCTCAGGTGCCGGACGCTGCTCTCGATTTGGTGCGCCCTAGAAGCTCAGGCTAGCAAGGCTCTTTTGACTCCAAGCTGACCTTCTGCATTAATCAGTCAGAACTGCGCAGCAGCAGGTCGGAGATCACGAACTCAGGGCGACGCGATAGCCGAACGTGACACGCACAGCATGAAAACTTCAAGCGCAATCTCCTGGAGCCGAGCCCCTGACATTTGCATCCAATTGCTTGCGCGTATCTTGGAGTGATAAATGCGACGGCGAGATTTCATTGGAGGAATTGCGGCTCTCTCGGCAACGTTGCCGGCTGCTGCGCGCGCGGAGCAAGTACCTTCTCAGCCGTTGATCGGATTCGTTAGCACGCGCTCTCCTGAAGAAGCTACGGTTCACATGGACGGCTTCCGCCGCGGGCTGGAGGAAATGGCTTACGTCGAAGGCCGTAACGTCGCGATCGAGTATCGCTGGGCGAAGGGCGACTACAGTCAGTTGGGGCCCCTTATCGCCGATCTGCGGGGCAGACCGCTTTCGGTTATCATTGCCACCGGTGATCCGGCCGCACTCGCAGCCAAGGCGGCGGGCTTTGCCGTGCCGCTTGTCTTCGTCGTGGGGCAGGATCCAGTGCGCGCCGGTCTGGTCGCAAGTATGAATCGGCCAGGCACGGCCACTGGTGTGAACTTCTTCACGGGTGATCTCGGCGCCAAACGCCTGGAGTTTCTCTGCACGTTGGTCCCCTCGGCTCGTCTTGTGGGACTTTTGCTCAACCCGGCCTTCGGAATGGAAGCGTTCGACGAGTTCCGACGGTCGGTAGTGAGCGCAGCTCAGTCGCTCGGCCGCGATATAATCGTGCAGAGCGCGACAACGGATGCTGAGATCGAGGCGGGTTTCGCGGCGCTGAATGAAGCTGGCGTTGGGGCGTTGATGGTGCAGAACGATCCATTCTTCGACTCTCGGCGAACCAAGATCATTGCTCTCTCGTCTCGTCAACAATTGCCCGGCATCTTCCACATTCGGGAGTTTCCGGCGGATGGCGGGCTAATGAGTTATGGTGCCAGCCTCGCCGGCGCCTACCGCCAGGTCGGCGTCTATGCGGGCAAGATCCTCCGCGGAGCGAAACCGGTCGATCTTCCAGTCCTGCGGCCGACGAAGTTCGAGCTGGTCATCAACATGCGAACTGCGAAAGCACTCAGCCTTACGGTACCCCCATCCATTCTCATAGAGGCGGACGAACTGATTGAGTGAGATCGGGAGGCGTGCGTAGCTGCTTATGGCGGCAGGCGGCGGCGGCGGTGATTGTCCAGAGGTCGAGGTCGACCGAAGGACGTCTGGCGACTAGCCAGGGGAGGGAGCTTGTGGAGGCTAAGCGGTCATGACAGACCTTGCACCCTTCCGGTGACGAATGTTTATCGCTACCATGGCCGCTATGTCGGGGTGGCAAATGACGCGGCGCGAGCTCATCAAACTCCTCATCAGCGCGGTCGGGAGTTGGCCGATCGCCGCCGACGCGCAGCAGACCTCTAAGATTGTCCAGATCGGCGTTCTGTCGGGGGGCCGCGGCGTCAGAACTGACGCCAGTCTTGCCACGCTCGACGCGTTCATCCCGGCGCTACGTGTGTTTGGATATGTCGAGGGACAGAACATCGCCTTCAGACGTAGATTTGCCGACGGTGACACGAACAAGCTGAGCACGTGCGCGCAAGAAGTGATCGACGGTCGATACAAAGCCGAGGTCTGTCCCTCTGGACGGTTGGCCGAGGTTGTTTGATGGTGCCATCAACTTTGGTAAGTTAAGCTCTTGTGGTCAGGACGAGCCAATGGATCGACGCACTTTTTTGCTTTCGAGCCTCATACTGGTGTTTGCGGAGCGGCAACCAGCACGGGCAGCCGGAAGAATATTCCGAATAGGATTCCTTACGGCTCAGCGCGAGCCGAGCCTCGCGCCGTTTGTCGACGTGTTTAGAAGCGGTCTCAAACAGCTTGGTTATGTTGAGAATGTGAATCTAGAAATCACCTATCGGTATGGCGACGATGATCTTACGCTCGTGCCGAGACTTGCCTTCGAGCTGGTTAGCACGCCCGTTGACCTCTTGGTCGTCCAAGGGTCCGCCGTGACTGTGGTGAATCAGCTCAAACTATCGACACCTGGCGTATACGTCTTCAGTGGAGACCCTGTGCTCGCTGGTTTTGCGACCAGCCTTTCGCACCCGGGCGGCAACATGACTGGCCTGACGTTTATGGCGGCCGAACTCAACGCCAAGCGACTGCAAATCTTGCGAGATGCGGTTCCACACTTGCAGCGGGTTGCGATCATCGGCAACCCCGAACATCCGGGCTCACACATCGAACGTGTGTACTCAGAGGACACGGCTAAGCAGCTGGGGATCGCAGCCGACTTCTTTGCCACGGCAACCCAGGATCGACTCGTTTCCGCACTCGCGGCTATGGACCGTAGCCCTCCTCAAGCGATCTCGGTCCTCGCCGACGGATTTGCCATCCAAAATCGCAACACAATAATCGAGTTCGCGATGCAACATCGGGTACCGGTCATATCGGGCTGGCCAATTTTTGCCAGAAGCGGCGCGCTCTGCACATATGGCCCAAAGCTGTCCGATTCCTACCATCGATTGGCGTCCTACGTAGACCGCATCCTCAAAGGGGCACGACCAGAGGAATTGCCAATCGAACGGCCAACGACGTTTGAAACTGTCCTTAACTTGCGGACAGCAAAAGTGCTTGAACTGGACTTGCCGGCATCTCTCTTAGCGTCGGCGGATGAAGTCATTGAATGACGCCTAGTTGGCCCACCGACGACGCCCTTCGGCGGCTGCTGGCGAGCGTCAGGTTTACAGCGGACAGCAGACCGCCCTCGATTGCGCTTTAAGCAGAGATTGACGCGAAGCGGGCATCGCCGGGGATTGTTTCTCAATGCGGCCGTGAAATCCTGCACGGCCGATATGCAGGCGTGCTACATTGAGGCGCTCATCATTCAGGTCATTGGTACCGCGATGGAACGACGCCAGCTGCTTTCAGCCCTTGGGGGTCTAGCAGTCTTGCCGCTCGCGTGGCCCATGGCTGGGCTCGGGCAGGCGCTGAAGCTTTACCGCGTCGGCGTCATAAGCGCAGGGAGCTTCGCGCCGGACACTTACCCCGGCAGGCTCACGGACCAACTAACTCACCACTTCGCGCAGAACGGCTTTACTCCGGGGGTCAACCTCGAGCTGGTCAAACGTGCCACTGAAGGGCATCTCGACCGGTTACCTGGGTTCGTGACGGAGCTGGTTACAGCGAAGGTCAACGTCATAATTGCCATCAGCTATCCTGTGGCTGCTGCAGTGAAGGAAGGTACCAGTACGGTTCCGGCCGTGATTTTTGCCACTGGTGATCCCGTGCAAACGCATCTCGTCGCCAGTCTCAATCGACCTGGAGGAAACATAACGGGTATTTCCGATGTCGCAGCCGAGCTCGCGCCGAAGCGCCTCGAATTG
Organism: Bradyrhizobium sp. WU425; assembly: GCF_021052305.1. NCBI lineage: Bacteria > Pseudomonadati > Pseudomonadota > Alphaproteobacteria > Hyphomicrobiales > Nitrobacteraceae > Bradyrhizobium > Bradyrhizobium sp. WU425. The sequence goes on from NZ_CP088089.1 coordinate 4,253,843, forward strand.
CTGAAGAACGCGGCGCCTCGACTTCAACGCGTAGCATTGCTGTGGAATGCAGGTAACCCCGGAATGACCGCGCGCTATGAAGCATCTGCGGCTGCGGCAAAGCAGTTGAACATCACAGTGATGGCATTAGGCGTGCGCGAGCCTGATGATTTCGATGATGCGTTTGCAAGCATGGAACGCTCCATGCCAGATGGGTTATTGATGGTAGCGGACGCGCTCACCGCTCTCAATCGCAAACGCGTCTTTGACTTTGTGGCGAGGCATCGCTTGCCTGCCATCTATGAGGCGGATAGCTTCGTGCGGGACGGAGGCCTTATGTCCTATGGTCCGGACGAGGTAGAGACCGCTGAGCGGGGGGCGAGCTTGGTGGAGCGCGTCCTGAAAGGCGAGAGGCCCGCCAATCTGCCACTTGAACAGCCGACGCGCTTCCGTTTAGTCGTCAATCTCAAGACCGCGCAGTCCCTCGGGTTGACAATACCACCATCAATCCTGCTGCTTGCTGATGAGCTAATTCAGTAGCTCTGTGCGGTTTATCTCGGTGCATCTGCAGATGGCCCACCGCCGAATTTGCGGCACCCCCTATAGATGTTCGATCCGCAAGGCCGCGCGGACCAGATTTGCTCGCGTTGAGTTGTTCGTAGTTGACCCACTGCTATGTTCATTCCGGATAGCTAAGACGGTTCAGGCATTTCTTGAAGCGTGCATCGAGCCGCAGAGTTTTCCAACGCGGGTCAAGTCGCAGCCATATCAGCCAGTTGGACCGCTCGGCAAATGCCTTATCGAGACGGGCAAACGCGCCATCCGTATCGCCAAGAGCTGCATGGACCAGCGCGAGACCCATAAGATGTGACAAACTTTCGTTCCGAGAGTATTTCCAATTTCCGCAGGGTTGCTCTGGTATCGGAAGTACGTACGGCAATGCCTTCGACAAAGTCGCGAGCGGCTAAAGGGACCGACCATTCTGGCACCATGTTCTCAACATGACCAAAGGCAGCAGCCGCAACTGAAAATTCTCCTTGCCGACCCGCAGCCGTCCACACATGGCCCATAGCTGACCACATCAGCTACTTAGCTTCTCTTCCGCAATCGGCGTCACAGCGGACCTAAGCACCGGAGGAGGTGAGGTGTGGAATGGTCGTCGCCCGGTGATTTGGGTTGCGCGGCTTTGAAGGCGGTCGAACATGAGATCCACGTTTGAGCTTCTAACCGAGCGCTGGCAAGCGGAGGCGAGCGGGTACGGCTGGCCGCTGCGGCTCGGTCTCGGGATCGAGTCATCGGTCATGTCAGCTCGGTCAGTTGAGGTGAGCTCCTCATCAAGGAGGCCGCCTGTATAGTCGTTGTCGAGGAGGAGCTAGCGTGATTAGGATTTCTTTGAAGGGAGTAAAGTCAAGCGTCACCATTCCTGACGTTTCAAAAGCAGGCTGCTTCCATAAGAACCAAATTCACCTCACGAAGTTAGAGAGCAAACTCGCGAGGTGAGATCATGCTCCGATCAGATATGGCTGCCCTCCTGCTTGTCCTCTCCAGTTTCTTGCCCGTTACTGCCTATGCTCAGCAAACAGCGCCTGAGGCTCAAGCCTCTCCCCAAGCTCGGCCCGACGTCGCGCCGCAACAGCCCGACCAAGTCCAACCCCAAAAGGCTCCAGTCCAGCCAGAGCGTACACCGCAGCAATCGGATCAGGCACGCGACCGAGATCGTCAGAGCGCTGAAGAGACGCGCATCAACCGTGATTGGACTACGCGGCAGCGTGGCGAGGAGCGCATGGATATGGATCGCATGCGTCAGATGCATCGCCAGATGGGCCGAATGATCGACCAAGATGACGATCATCGACCTATGGGCCAAAACTGGCGGCGCGACGATGATTACACGCGAAGGGGATACCGGTCGCCGGGCCGCGGCGAAGACCGATATGAAGGAAGGCACTATGGGGAAATGCAGCCTTATCCTCGCGTCAAGACCTGCATCGAGTATGAAAACGGTGACGAGTTCTGCCGCCATCGGGATTAGCCGATAGGTATAGCGTGCCAGCCGCACCAGGCTGCGGCGAACGAAGGGGGGCTCGCGGGGTGTCCTAAGCAGCATCCTGTTGCAGAAGCCGTTCGCGCCGACCCATCTCGTCACTGCGGTCTTGCAGCTCCTCAATCAGGTCCCATCCACGCATGAGTGAACCGCCGCCACCCATTCACTGGCGTTCGTAGCCAGCCACCATCTGGCGGCGGGAACCAAGCTTCAGACGAAGCAGCGAGGGCCGTCTACGAACTGCGCCGGTCAATACTGGAGAGCGCTGGCGCGCGAGTCGAAAGGAGGGCCCAACGCGAGCATCGGTCGGTGGGGTATGGCGTTTCCCTCCGGTGAGGGCCGCCTTGTTGGGTTAGTCCAATTGGTGCGTAACAGTCCTTATGGACAGCCATAAGCGCAGTACTCAGCTTGAACGGCTTGAGGTGGTCGAGACTGGTCGTCGTCGGCGCTGGTCGGATGACGAGAAGCTGCGGATCGTGAGCGAGAGCTTTGAAGAGCCGCGTGCTATATCGTCGACGGCACGGCGCCATGGCATATCACGTTCGTTGCTGATGACATGGCGTCGCGCGTTCGGGCCCGAGCCGATCAGCCCTCAAAGCGAACAATCTGGCTTTGCGCGGGTCATCCTGGCCGCTGAGGTCGAGCCGGCGGTTGCTGCCACACCGCCGAGTGGGCAGATGGTGATCGTAGTCGGCAGGGATCGTCGAGTGATTGTCGACGCCAGCGTCGATGCGGCGGCGCTGGCGCGGGTGCTGCAGGTTCTGGAGCTTCGATGATACCGATCTCTTCGAACGCCCGGATCTGGATTGCGACCGGCCACACCGACATGCGCAAGGGCATGCAGGGTTTGTCATTATTGGTGCAGGAAAGCCTTGGTCGTGATCCGTTCGCCGGAGATGTCTTCGTGTTCCGCGGACGCGGCGGTTCGCTGATCAAGGCCTTGTGGCACGATGGAGTTGGACTGTCGCTCTACGCGAAGCGGTTGGACCGTGGCCGTTTTGTCTGGCCGGCGACGGTTGGCGGTGTGGTGGGGCTGAGCGCGGCGCAGATGAGTTATCTGCTGGAGGCGATCGACTGGCGCAATCCGCAGCACACGTGGCGGCCACAGAGCGCAGGATAGGCTCAAAAAGTTCTGAGGTGCGGAAGAAAAGAGGCCTCAAATCGCCTCTTTTGTGATTCCATCGGGGCCATGGGTGACGACCTTGAATCGCTGCCAGACGACGTCGAAACGCTGCAAGCGGCATTGATCGTTGCACGGGCGGAGGCTGCGGCCGCCCGTGCCCGGCAGTCCGACGACCAGGCGTTGATCGCCCATCTGAAGCTGCAAATCGAGAAACTTAACCGCGACCGCCATGGTCCGCGCTCGGAGCGTACCGCGCGGCTATTGGATCAGCTTGAACTGACGTTGGAGGAGCTGGAGAGTTCGGCGACGGAGGACGAACTCACCGCCGAAATGGCCGCGGCCAAAACCACGAAGGTGGCGTCGTTCACGCGCAAGCGGCCGTCACGCCAGCCGTTCCCGGAGCATCTGCCTCGCGAGCGGGTGATAGTGCCGGGACCTGTGGCGTGCGCCTGCTGTGGCGGCGCGCGGCTGTCCAAGCTCGGCGAGGACATCACCGAGACGCTGGAGGTGATCCCGAAATCCTGGAAAGTGATCCAGCACGTCCGCGAGAAGTTTACTTGCCGTGATTGCGAGAAGATCAGCCAGGCTCCGGCGCCGTTCCATGTGCTTGCCCGCGGCTGGGCGGGGCCAAGCCTGCTGGCGATGGTGCTGTTCGAGAAGTTTGGTCAACATCAGCCGCTGAACCGGCAAGCGGAGCGCTATGCCAAGGAGGGTGTGCCGATCAGTCTGTCGACCCTGGCCGACCAGGTCGGCGGCTGCACCGCGGCGCTGGCACCCTTGTTCAAGCGCCTCGAGGCCTATGTGCTGAGCGCCGAGCGATTGCACGGGGACGACACCACGGTCCCGGTCCTGGCCAAAGGCAAGACCGACACCGGCCGGATCTGGGTCTATGTGCGCGACGACAAGCCCTTTGGAGGGCCGGCCCCGCCGGGGGCGGTGTTCTATTACTCGCGCGATCGGGCCGGCGAGCATCCCCAGGCTCACTTGGCCAACTACAGCGGAATCTTCCAGGCCGATGCCTATGGGGGCTATGGCAGGCTTTACGAACCGGGCCGCAACGCAGGTCCGATCCTGGAAGCCGCGTGCTGGGTCCATGCCCGGCGGCCGTTCTTCGTGATGGCTGATCTGGCCGAGAATGCGCGTCGCAAGGCTCAGGGCAAGAAGCCGGCAGTGATCTCGCCGCTGGCGCTGGAAACAGTCCGCCGGATAGACGCCCTGTTCGAGATCGAGCGAGGCATCAACGGCGAGACGCCCGAACGGCGCCGGGTCGTCCGCCAGGAACTGAGCGCGCCGCTGATCGCCGATTTAGAAGCCTGGATGCGCGAGCAACGCGCCAAGCTCTCACGTCGCAACGACATCGCCAAAGCAATGGACTACATGCTCAAGCGCTGGACCGCGTTCACACGCTTCCTCGACGACGGCCGCATCTGCATGTCCAACAATGCGGCGGAGCGTGGCGTGCGCGGCATCGCTTTAGGTCGCAAGTCGTGGTTGTTCTGCGGCTCGGATCGCGGCGGCGAGCGGGCGGCGGTGATGTACAGCCTAATCGTCACCGCCAAGATGAACGATGTCGATCCGCAAGCCTGGCTCGCCGACGTTCTGGCGCGCATCGCAGAGCATCCCGTCCAAAGGCTCGACGAACTGCTGCCATGGAATTGGCGCTCTGCTATCCGGAACGTTGATCAAGCCGCCTGAGCCGAAAATGACCCGCGCGCGGTCTTCGCCGGATGCTTACGGTATGGCGGAGGTAGTACGGGAATATATCGACCACCAACGTTCGCTGCTGGGCGGCTCTCTACGGGTGCGCCCACTGAACGAATGACGCGGCGCTGGACCGAGAGCGGAGCTGGACACGTCAAAATCGAGGTGCACTCCCGAGGCCCGAGTTTTGGAGCAAAACCGCAAGTCAAGCTTGGAAGCAAAATCCCTTTGCGGCGAGAGCAGGTTTGTGCCGGGGGACGGTCGCGGCAGGCTAGGGAACTCCGGGCGTTCGACCCAGGCCGAAAAGGCTTAGCTTTACTGGCTCCTCCGCCGCGCCTGCCGGGCAGGAGGGCGCTCCGGGGCCGTTTCACAGGAGGCCGACAAGGGGCCTAAAACGCTTGGAGGGTTGGCCATGTACCGGCCGAAGGGGAACCGCGCCCACACGGCGCCGTGTGGCGCGCGAAATGGCCTTCGAACCTGGAGTGTCCCCCCACTTCGAACGTAGGCTCCGCCAGTTACCCAGCCATTAGGTCCGCTTTGGCCCCATTTCTGACCAAGTGACCCCTTTCAGCTGTGAAAAGCCCGGCGGCCTCCGCAACAGCGGCACGCCCAGGGCCCGTCCAAGGGGGCGCCCATATGCCAGAGAGAACACTTCGAGAGGAGCCGCACTTCGAATAGGAAACCTTACCGCAAGAACACGGCCCCGACCGACCGAACACGAATTGCCGAATTAGCCTCGAGTAATCTCGTAGAAAGAGCCTGCGCACGTGTTCGCAGCCGTCTTAAAATGAGGGTCGCGAACACGTCAGGGCGCAAAGTTGCCAAGCGATTTCGAACTTGCGCGGATAACGGCATGACCAAGTTGCTGCTAGAAAATTGCTTCTTTATCGACGTGCTGGATTGGAATCGTCACGGCTACTTGCGCGTTGCAACGACATTCGACCGGACGTGGTCTCTCGACGGCGAAGAGGTGGGCTCGCTGACGTGCGCTGCGAAACGTCGCACGGTGGCTCTGTACGGTCGGGAAGGCTTCTTCGGTAGCGACGTTCAAAAACAATGTGTCGACATCGTTTGGACGCCTTGTCGCTTCGGTGGAGAACGCCCATGGCTAAAATGTTCAGCAATGCGGAGCGGGAGGCGCTGCAGCCGTCGAGCTACTAAGTTGTACGCTTTCAAATCACCGTTTGCGTGCAGGCTTTGCCATCAGCTCGCGTTCGCCAGTCAGTACCTACCAAAGGACGAATTGAACGCTCGTAAATCGCAAAAGATCAGGCGACGGTTGGCGGGGGAGGGCGAAGTACCGGACGCGTTTCCTCCAAAGCCTCGAGGAATGCACAAGAGAACGTTTGACCGATTGCGCCAACTTCATGATGAAGCCGAGGAGGCGGCAGCTGCTGGTCTGATCAACTTTATTTCTCGGAGAATCCTCGCGGCGGCGAGCGGATGAGCAAAGGCCGGTCAAAGGTATCACGCGCGCAGGTGAAACTATCGACTCTCAGTACGGAAGTACGCATACGACGAAGGCCGCCTGATTGACGCATGCGCGCGAGCGCGACGAGCTCTATGAAGGGCGTTGCGTGAAGATCAGGCAGCCTGCTGATCGGCGGGAGTGTCGCCTTGGCGGAGGAGCTTCCATTCCCAGGGCAGCAGTTCGTGCAGACTCGATACGGGAAGATCGGCGATACGGGCGACGATATCGGCGAGCCAGGCCTTGGGATCGACATCGTTGAGACGACAGGTGGTGATCATCGTCAGCATGATGGCGGCGCGGTCGGCACCGCGCAGGCTGCCGGCGAAGGTCCAATTGCGCCTTCCCAGGGCGATGCCTCTCAATGCGCGCTCAGCACAATTGTTGGTCAAGCAGATCCTGCCATCATCGAGAAAGCGGGCGAAGTCGTCCCAGCGCCTGAGCATGTAATTCATGGGCTTCAGGACCTCGGAGGAGCGCGAGAGGGGTTCGCGCTCGAGGAGCAGCCAGGCATGCATGTCCTCGAGAAGCGGCTTGCTCTTTTCCTGGCGCACGGCGCACCGCTCGTCGGCGCCGCAGCCGTTGATGGTGCGCTCGATCTCGAACAAAGCGTCGAGGCGTCTGACCGCCTCCAACGCGATCGGCGAGACCGGTTTGCCCCTGTGGCCTTCCCGGGCGTTCTTCTCGATGTCGGCCAGCTCGAAGAAGCCCCGCCGCGCATGGGCGAAGCAAAACGCCGGCGTAATCGGCAGCACCTTCTTCTGCGGATCGAACAACGGCTCGAAGCCGTTGTAGCAATCAGCTTGCAGGATACCGGCGAAGGCGGCCAGATGCTTCTGTGGATGCTCGCCTCGACGGTCGCTCGAGGCGTAATAGACCGCCGCCGGTGGCGCTGGCCCGGCGAAGGGCCGGTCATCCCGCACATATGTCCAGATCCGACCGGTCTTGCACTTGCCCTTCGCCAGGATGCGGATGGTGGTGTCGTCGCCATGCAGGCGCTCGGCAGCAAGCACATGGCGTTCGATCAAGTGGAAGAGCGGCATGACGGCGAAGGTCCCGTGGCCGACCTGGTCGGCCAGCGTCGACAATGGCAGGTCGATCCCCTCGGCCTTAAAGCGCGCACTCTGGCGATTGAGCGGGATGTGCATGCCGAACTTGTCGAACAGAATCGTCGCCAGCAATTGTGGGCCGATGAAGCCGCGCGGCGTCGCGTGGAACGGCGCCGGCGGCTGGCTGATCTTCTCGCAATCGCGGCAGGTGAACTTCTCGCGCACTGTCTCGATGACCTTGAAGCGGCGCGGGATCTCCTCCAGCGTCTTGGTCACATCCTCGCCGATCTTCGCGAGCCGCGATCCGCCGCAGCAGGCGCAGCTCGTCGGAGCCTCGATAACGATGCGCTCGTGTTCGATGTCGTCCGGCCAGGGCTTGCGTACCGGCCGCTTGCGCGTGAAGGCGCGCACGCTCTGGGTCTTCGCCGCCGCGGCCTGAGCCGCAAGCTCATCCTCGCTCGCCGTGGTGGCGAGTTCTTCGAGTTCCAATTCCAATTGTTCGATCAGACGCGCCGTGCGCTCGGAGCGCTGCCCGTACAGTTCGCGCTTGAGCTTCTCGATCCGCAGCTCGAGATGCGCGATCAGCGCCGCGTTGTCCGACAGCTCCGCCCGCGCACTGGCAGCCACCGCCTCGGCGAGCAGCCGCGCCTCACGCTCGCCCTGCAGCGCCGCCAGGGCACTCACAAGGTCCGATGGAAGTTCGTCCGGCTTCGATATCATGAAGCCATTGAATCAGATCAAGCAGCAGATTCAAACCCAAAACGGCTATCCGATCCGCGTCGGACGCTGGGCTTCTTGCGGGTTGCGCCAATCGATTCCGGACAACAGGTAGCTCATCTGCGCCGGAGAGATCGTCACTGCTTCGCCGGCAACCGAAGGCCAGATGAACCGCCCTCTCTCCAGTCTTTTGGTGAACAGGCATGCTCCCTGGCCATCGTGCCAGATCACCTTCACAAGATCGCTTCGGCGACCGCGGAAGACAAACAGATGACCGCTGAGCGGGTCCTTGCGCAGCACCTCCTGCACCTGGAGTGCCAGCGTCGGAAAGCCTCGCCGCATGTCCGTGTAGCCTGTCGCAAGCCACACGCGCGCGCCCGTCGGAACCGGGATCATCGGCGCACCAGAGCCTCGAGAACCCGACGCAGGGCGTCTCCATCAACGTCGCCGTCGACCCGAATGCGGTGCCCGCTACCAAGGTCGATCTCGATGATGCCATGGCTCTTCCGTCGACGCGCCGCCGTCGTCGTCAATGGCGCTTCGGCCACCGCCCGCGGCGGCACAGACGACCCAATCTCGACCGGCACGAACGGCGCTATACTCGCTTCAGCGTGCTTGCAAAGCTCTTTGCGCCACCTAAACAGCTGGCTCACATGAAGGCCAGCCATGCGAGCCACCTCGGAAACGCAGGCTCCGGGCTCGAGCGATGCTGCAACAAGCCGTTCCTTCTCATCCTGCGACCACCGGCGCCGCCGCTCGACCGACGTGATCACCTCCGCCCTCGAAATCGTCATAGCGCTTCTCCTAGGATTACCCCTAGGACCTGCAGCGTTCCCGTCCGTCAAACAAGGCGGCCCTCAACGCAGGAATACGTACGGAATGAGGTTCGCGACCTCTTATGGCTGAGAGGCTGATCGACGTTCGGTCGCACATGGGTGCGGCAGGCTAGCCCGCCGACAAATAGGCAGATCGCAGGGAGAACTTGAAACGCTGAAGTTATACGCTACTTGAATAAACGGAAGCGCTGAAAGCGCCGCTGCGATAGCGAAAAGTCCCCCGGAAGATTGTTTCGACGGGTAATAAAAACTTGGATCTACCGCTCTACTTTTGCGCCGAGCAGGTAGGGAGCGAATTTGCCTTAGGTCGCATTATCGGCGCGTTTTGGTTCGCACTTCGATTACCCCAAAAAAACCGGGTTAGTTGGAAACCACGTGAGCTCATTTTCCTTCAAACTTGGAGCACCACGCGGGTTCTTCTTCGTTGAGGTAGTATCGACGACGTTCAGCACTGCTTAAGCACCTAGCCAGCTTCGACTTAGCAAAGTCGACTAGATCTTCTGCATCAAGAAAAATCTTCGACAGCCGCACTTCAGTTTGAGAGACTGAGATGACCCTATCGGCCTTTCTGTTAAATATCGCTGTCCCTGTTGCGAAGCGGTGTTCTTCAAGATCCGACAGGAGTTCGTTGTTTTCAGCATTCCATATGTAAGCGCGAGCGCCAGATACCGTCAGTACGAATCGCCCATCCTGGCTAAACTGCGCGACGCGGACAGGCTCCCTGTGAAACATGGCTCGTCCAATCTGCCTCCTTGTTTTCACATCCCAAATCCGAGCAGAGCCGTCCCGCGACGCAGACACGATCCTGGTGTCGTCGCGGCTAAAATTAGCATCATAGATGATGTCATCATGCCTGACTAACTCGAATGCTATTCCCCCGTCTCGGACATCTCTTGAGATTAGGGCTCTTTGATCTTCAGAGGTAGTCAGGATTTGGGTGCCCGAGGTGCTGAATCGAGCAACCCGTGAGTCAGCTATGTCTGCCAGTTCGCTGATCTTCTCGCCCGATCGAAGAGACCAAATAGTTGCCTTACCAACTTCTTCGAAAATGGCGAATAGCTTTTCATCTTGAAGGTCAATCGCGAGTCTCGATGCATTCCCAGGGATATGCGAGACAAGTCCACCGTTCTGAGCGCTCCAGACACTTATGCCATTTTCATTTCCATAAGTGATGACGTATCGCCCGGTGTATGAAAAAAATGCCTTTGGTGACGTCCTCCCCAAGACGGTTAGAGGAGATGGCAACGTGTTCCACAGCTGCGGCGGCTCACTACTCGAAACTGTCACAATTCGTTCTTGTGTCGGATTGATTAGAGCTCCGGTCAGCTTCGTTGGACCTTCGCTTAAGACGAACTGTTTGATGCCGTTGCGCCAGACAACCGCCTTTCCCTTTTCACTGGATATCGCATAAGCCCCCCCTGCATCATCGAAGTCGAAGTCCAATATGAGTTCATTCAGCGGAACAGACACAAGGTCGTCTTGATCCACGCTCCATATGCGTGCGGTGCCGTCATCTGAAAACGTAAGCACCAACCGTCCATCAGAGCTAAAACCAACGCCGTTGATTGCTTTTTCGTGACCCGCGAGTGTAGCGATCCTCTCTCCTGTCTCTCGATCCCATATTGTTGCGAAGCGATCGCTAGCAAACAGGGTCACCAGTCGTTCTCCGACAGGGCTAAAGCTTACTTGGTGTTGTCCTGTGAGGGTTTCAGTGCCTCGGAAGACGGCGATTTGTCGCCTGTTTCGTGTATCCCATAGATATGCGAAGCCGCGATTGGTCGAAATAATGATCCGCGAATTTTCCGGACTCAACGCGACCGATGTTCGGACGCCCTCGTAGTTGAAGGCCGGGGAGAATTTTGCGCCTGTTGCTACGTTCCAAACTTCACCTCCTGTGACAAGATAGTTGCCATCGGCGCTGAAGAACATCTCGCTCGAACTATAAGAGCGCTCTTCGCGCAGCACAATCGCCCGCTGTGAATCCAACTCTATGATCGATACGCTTTCGTCCGATTCACGTCCCGCGACTCTGGTCCCATCAGGGCTCACAACCGGGTAGAGAAGTTCAAATGAGTCTGTCTTTTCTCCAGTTTTGAGATTCCAGCGCTCGACAAAGCTATCATCTCTCGTTCCGACGAGAGTGTGATCATGAACAACATTGGGATGAAAGTTCTTTCCTACCCAGATTGTTTGCAACAGTTTTCCGCTTCGCAGATCCCAAATCCTGAGAGTCTCGTCACCAGTGTAAGACAGTAACTTATGGTCGGGCAAAAAAATAAATGCGATTGAGTTTTCATCGATAAGCGTGTGGCCATTTAGTTTCGCAATGATCTTTCCGGACGGCACATCCCACAAGGATAATTCGTCGCTAGTGACCGTGACTACTGATTGGGAGTCGGGGCCGAAGGCCGCTCTTATGACTGGCTTTGCGTGTTTGAGTATTTGACGTTCGCGGTTGCTGCGCAGAGCGTTTTCTAGTGCGACAATAGCCTCCCTAACAACAGGGCGGCCCTGCTGCCCCTTTTGAGGCAATGCCTCCAAAGCCAAATTCATGGCCCGACTTCCGTTTCCCGCGGTCCGAGACTGTGAGGACAGATCGGCGAGAAATCGGGATTGGGAAATTAGCGCCGTTTTTCGCGCGGCATCGGCTTGCAACCAGAGGTAAAAGAATGTTCCTGCGATAAGAGCCAGGATGGCGGCATAGACAGACACCGTGAGCGTAGAACCGTTCTCGCCCAAAACGGACCACATCCGATCTAAAAAGGTAGGTCGATCGGGGCGCCGATCTCGTTGTCGGACCGCGCCAGAACCTAAAAGTACTGGGATCCACCATCGTGATATGAAGCCGCCATAAGGTGCGCCGGAGTTAAGTTCAAAGTATCCGCTGTGACCCACGCCGTGAAATCGATTGCAGAACCGTTGCCCCTCCAGCCCTTGCAGACCAATTCTCCCGGCCATACCCACCCCGTATACCAACAGGGTCAGCAAGAGTATGCCGTCGCGCGTTCCACACTCGTTGATTAATCGACCTACGGGCTTTCCGACGCCCACTACGTTGGCGAGGATTGTGTTGGGAGAGATTGCGGCCCCGCACAGGATGACCGTGTTTACTCGCACCTGCGGGGACAAATCAGCATATCTTAATGTTTCGACGACGAGGTAAGCTCCGAAGCTATGCGCTACAATATCAACGCGAGACCAATTGCGGGATCCTGCCGCGGCCTCCAGGTAAGCGCGAAATTGCCTAACTGCTAAGTTTCGTACGAACGGTACGAGGAACGAAAACAATGTAAATATGCCATACCGATAGTGCATGAGCTCATCCTCACCACCTATAACGTTCCACCGACTGTCCTGACCAAGAGCATCGCCCAACCTTTTTTGCCACCGACCATAAGTTCGTATTCCGTGCACGGTGATCACGAGATGGCCTGAAGAACCTTCATTGCTCATGCTTCAGATCTTCGATTTGAAATCGGTTGGCGGGCGATCAAAGAACTACTTTAGCTAGCTCGGTGGAGTGTGCAAATAAGACGTTTATTCGACGCGGCTCGCGGATTGATCGGTCGACCAATCTTCAGGCCGTCTGCAAAAGTTGGTATCGTCGCTTCTGAGCTTCTGAAGCCGGAACGGTAACGGCGCGTCCGCTCGCTTCGCGACGATAGCCGCATAGTTCACTGGCTGGCAGCTTCGAAAGCTGTCCTGTGCGCGATGGGGGAGGGTGCTTACGATGTTTGCGAGTGGACATACAGTACAGCTTGAGAGCTTGAGAAGCCGTGTTTAACGGAACATAATTGCAGTCTCGTACATAGCGCTGACGATAATGCCTGCGTAACCAACTAGCCCCCTCATCGTGCACTCTTGAGCAATGTCAGCCAGCTGCTCGTATATCTCAACGCGCGTTGTGTCCTCTGGAATTGTGGAGAGGTGAGCGATGGTGAAGTTGAGAAATTCTTCATTGCTATTTTTGCTAGCCATCATCCAAGGGCGCTTGTCGTGTAGCCTCACCGGGCCCGGAGCGCCGGTTTTTTTCCTGGGAAACGCGGAATGCCAAAATGGCAGGCAGCATAGCGATCTTATGATCGGTATAGGGATGGGTGGGGCTTCGACTGGGAAACTGTCTGCCACGCGCCAAAAAGTAGCCCTTAGGAAAGAAGACGTTGCCTCTGCGCCCAAATTTATTGCGGCGCGAGCAAAGGCTATTCTCAACTCTTCCGTATCGCCTATTCCTTCAGCGAATGCGGCTGCGGCCCGAACCGTTTCTGCAGCATGATTGCCGTAGTATCCGACATAGATCCCAAGAGCCTGCAGAGCCACGACAGAGGACTTGGCGTCGCGAAAGCTTGCAATCGCTGCCAAGAGAAATTCTCGTTGGTGAAAACGTTCGACCTGAGTCCCGATCATGAGTTGTGCGAGCGCTCGCCGTTCAAGGTTTGAAAAGGACGAGCAAATAGCCTCTGCATCCGTTATTCGTAGGTCCTTGAGATAACTTAGAGTTATTTCAATGACGTCGACGCGATCAGCATCGTTGCTGATACGACAAATATCTGCGCATAGGTTCTGTTGATCGACAGAGGCTGGAGCTTTGTGCCGCATCATTGTGCGCAGAATGACGCGGTATTCCTGGTCTGCTCGAAAAATACCGTTACCCACAGGAGCAATTCTCCCCTGGTTACCAAATGAATCCGCTAACCAAGCGTGCGAGCCTAGCATGAGGATTAGCTGAGAAACGGAAATGCCATCGTCAGCACATATATGCTCTAAAAGTGACAATCGCGCCGGTGAGCTGGTTGCGCCGGACAATAGAGATGAAAGCACTGCGGGATCGTTGCGGTATTCCGCTAAAATAGCTTTTGAGAAGCCCGCAATGCCTTCAGATTCGCCTAGAGCATGCTCGAAGTTCATCTTGGCATAAGCCGAGGTGTACGGCGAGCTGAGCGCCTTCAGGCAGACGGTGTTCCAGTCAACGCCGATGGTGCTCAGGTCACAGTATACCTTCAGCTTGAATGCGAAAACGCAGTAGTCCTCTCGCTGAATGAGCTCGCTCTGGAGGCTCGAGAGCGCCTCTAACGCTCTGGACCTTAGGTTAAAGGTGGCATCGAGAGCTAGATGCAGAAGTGTTTCGAGGGCGACGATGGAGGGAAGGTATGTTATCTCCAGGTCGCCGATCTCTTGTTGCGGAGGGAGGCGCCACCGCTTTCCGCCTTCGACGAACTTTGTCAGATAGGAGTCTGGAGACCAGTTAGGAGGCTTGGCGTTGTTTGCTAGGTCGATCGAAGCGCGAAGAGCATTTGTCCCGACTTTGCCGTCCCACAAGTTCCGACTCGTTGAGAGGTGCTGATGCAGGAGTCGGGTACATGCGTCCACTAAGAGTGAGCGCATTGGCCCTTCCCAGATCAGGGCACACCTCACAAATGCAGATGCCGTGCCCGCTTGCATGAGGCTGCTTTCGGCGATTCTGATAGCCTGCTCAATCGCCGTGCTCTTGAGGGGTTCGCTTAGATGGCTGGCAACTTCTGCGATGCCCGACAATCCGAAGTGCAGGCGAGCGTGAGATAACGCAAGGCCTTCGCTCCACAGACCGGTCTTGACCAAATTTACGCAAGTTTGCGCATCGATGCTCTTATTCATCTCATTGATTGAGACTGTACCCAAAAAACTCCGAACAAGAATGTCAAAGCTGGGCAGTTCTCGACAATCCCATGAGATCGCTTCTTCGTAGATCTTTTGAATGTCGGCTCGGAATGAATCCTCTTGTGATCGTGCTGATTTGAGCGAATGCCAGGCGTTTGGCGAATAAACGTCGCTACCGTCGGCACGCGTGTGAAGAATTGATTGCAGACATCCCTGCTCGCCTAGCCTGATCAGGTAGTCAGTCAGGTATTCGATCGTATGTTGATCGTCCGGGATCAAATGCCAATAGTTTGGATAGTTCGGATTCACCCGATGAAGAAAGGCGGCCAAAACATGCTTTGGTGACTGGTCCAATCCGAGAGGCTCCGCCAAACTGAATTTTGTCGACAGGACAGCGATCGCTTTTGCGCGCATAACGGAATGCATACGGTAGTCCGCCCGTCTATTCTCAGAAGGAATGCTCACCTGCTCAATGAGAGACATCGAGCGGAGAGTTCGAAGAACGCCATCCGCGTTCATCTCATCAGCGAGCGCACAGACATTTTTGACAACCAGGGCGTTGAAGGTTGAGCTGGGTTGCAGGATGGAAAGCTGAGCGAACTGAAGCAGAAGATCAGGCGATAGCCGTCGTAAGCTAAGATTGATACAAGCGTTTAGACTGAGGTTTCGAGCAACTTCTTCGTTCTTCTCGTGCTCGTAACCCGGGATGTCGAGCGCCTGCAACCGGGATTGCTCGCTGTTAAGCTGTTCCAGTAGTTTGCGAGCAGTGACGCCGAATTTTAGTTGATAAGCGGCAAGTTCGAGAGCGAGCGGTAAAAAATCTAAGGCTTGGGCAAGGCTTGTTATGTCCGGCCCACCATGAAAGTCGCCTCCAGCCCGTATACTGAGCAATTCCGAGGCCTCGGCCGGAGAAAGGCTTCGAACCGCAAAGGTGACAGCATCTAGTGGCCACGCCAACTTCATTTCGCGCCCGGTTAGGATTGTGCGACAGTCTTCTCCTCCCACTTGAAAGGCCTGCAAATCGCTGAGCTCCCAGACGTCGTCTAGGACAATGAGAGATTTCTTATTCTTGAAGAAATTGCGTAGATGAATTGTGGCTGCTTCCGCTGTCGGGAAAGAGGAAGGTCGGTTGGGGGTAAGATTCAGGAATGCAGCTTGGCGGGAGGAAATGTCTGGTTGTTGGCCAATGCTGACCCAAAAGATCCCGTCTGGGAAAGCGGCCCGCAACTCGGGGGCGCGAGCGACCAGAGCCGCGGTAGTGCTCTTTCCACAGCCACCAGGTCCAGCCAAAAAGAAAAACCTCTCGCCTGATACTTGAGAGTTCAAGATCGCGTTGACAACGTCCCCGACCAGTTCTGAACGGGGCAACATTTTTCGCGTAAGCTCGGGCACACCAACTAAGCCGTCTAGTGAGAAAGGGCCATGTTGGTCCTCGGATTCGGCGTTAGATGTTGGCAGGCTTGGTGGCTGGGCTGCACTAGGAATTTCAGCAATTTTGGGCCCTAGCCGAGTTTGTAAAGCAGGTCTGTCTGTCGACTTATCTCCCGGTATCTTGGATTCGAGGGGATTGTCCTTAGAGCTTTCCGTTGCCTGCTGCTGCGCAGGGTGGATTACGTCAGCGAGTTTTTCGAAGTCGGACAAAAACTTCTTCAGAATGCGATGCTGTAGCTTACTTGCATCAAGGGGCTTAACGATGCTTGCGTGATCAGAGCCGGGGATTTTAAGGGGCTCGAACCCCGGCTGATGGAAATAGGCAGATGCGGAGAACGGCTCGACAACCTGGCGGCGCAGGCCAATCCAGCGCTTCACTTGGATCGTCTTATCTTCCAGCAGTTCCCTTCCAATGATCCGGACCTTGCCGCTGTTAAGCAGCGTTTGAAAATCGTCATGAAGGTCATTAAGCGACGTATTGGTTTGCGAAAACCGCAGGACCGCAGCTTGCGTATGTTGCATTGCAAAAGATAATAGCGTTGCGAGATTCGCATCGCGCGAACCGCGCGAAGGCGAAGCCACCAGGAATAATCCGATATTGGGCCCGAGATCTGTCAGCCTTGCTTGGCTGGATACAAGAAAGCGGCGCACTACGATGCCACCTAGGCTGTGGCAAACAAAGATGATGTTGCGCAGATCCAGCAGCCCCTCAATGGCGAGATGTTCGCGTAAAGCAGCTGCCGCATCTGCTATACTGTATGTTCTCGACGAAACGGAGGTCCGATAGGTGAAGATGTAGATTCCCATCTTCTGGAAATCGTTCTCCGCTTTCAGCAGCTCCGGCCAGGACGGCTTTCCCCAGGCTCCATCTCCATCGGAGAGAATGCCGTGGACAAACACTACGAACGTATCCGACGCCTGCTTCCGAACGCAATGTAGGCCAAACGCCTTCAATCCCGATTGCTCAAGAACGGTGTCGGACGCCGCCATTGCAATTCTCCCATCAGCCCGTCGGCGGTCGGCTGGCTCCCTCGTTCATCGGGGAGGGCCCACGTTGTATTCTTCCCTAAAGACCACCAGCCGTCGAGTGGGCCTGGCCCGCAATTTCGGTTCCGAGATGTCTCGAATTGCTTCCCGGCAATTGCTCTGCCCAGAGTGACGGGCCACGCTCGCTGGCTGACCCGACCCGATTTCGATTGAACCAGCTGACGTACCAGAACGCGTATGATGCACATCCGGCTTGGTCTTCCGTGACCTAAAGTATCGACCGTCTTCCACCACCGACCTGGCAGCTGCTGACCCGCCGTGACCCAATCGTGTTTGTAGCCGCAAAATGACCACCGAATCGGCATCTACTCCCGGCGCGGTGGAAAAGGCGGCGGCTTGGCGCTTAGTCAGCTTCAGCTGCTCGGAAAACGAATCGTACTCTTTCAAAAATGTCCAGCTTCGTGACGAGGTGCGTGACCGGGCTGAGGCGGACCGCGACCGCAATCGCTAGATTTAGCCTACAGTTATCTCGATATCGGCGGGCACGTCGTTGAACCGATACCAGACTATCGGTTGAAATTGTGTCGAGGATCATAATGGGGATAGAAGTGGTCTGCACGACGACGTAATTTTCACCGTGTCGAGCGGTTTGCGAGTCGTCGGCTCCGATGGGGCGGGATAACGGGCCCACTATGGCCTTCTCCCTAGTAGGACTGGAGCTCGTTAAGGGCGGCTAACTGCAAAATCACTATATCGTTCCGCGCTCTTGCTGCCGGCCTGGTTATCGGAGTTCAGCAACGCTCCCTACTCATTTCACCGAGGTAAGCCTTCGACCGTTGGGAGGAGGGGCTTCTTGAGCGGTCAAATTCCAGATCAAGCCTTCGAGTTCATCTAGAGGCAAGTTCAGATTTTTCGCGATATCGTTCTTGGTAGTCCGCTCCGTCCAGAGCTGCGTTAGAACCTTTCCCCATATGACGGAGGATTCCCGCTCGATCCCGCCGGGCTCGGCCAAACGGTAGCCCCGCTTTGCCGCCTCCATGATAATTGATTTGTATCGCCAATCGGACAACAGACCCAATTGGTGAAGCCTGTATGAGAGTGCCATCGCCGAAACACGCCATCGGCGTTTAGCGTCCAAAATAGACAAGATAGTCACAGGCCGATGAATTTGGGAGCGAACGTCCTTAGCCGGCATCAAAAATGCAGACGCAAACCCGTTCGCTTCTCGTTCCGCTGCGCGCGTTTCCTTTGGATCACCATGCTTGTGCATGACAAGATGGCCAAGCTCATGCGCAGAGTCAAAGATGCTACTTTCCGCCGTTTTGAAGTTATTCAGGAAAATGTAAGGCTTGGCATCTCGCCAAAATGAGAATGCATTAACAGCAGCCGTGTTCTCTGCAAGGGAGAGAACACGCACACCCTTCGTCTCAAGAAGTGCAAGCATATTCCCGATGGGGCGTTCTCCCAAGCCCCACTGGTGTCTCAGCGCGACGGCTGCCGCTTCGGGGTTGCTCTCACAACTTAGGTCGATCAGCTGTTGATCGGGAAGTTGGAAGCGCGCTTCCACCCAACCGTATAGCTGTAGGCCGAGCGATCCAGCCGAAACTGCTGCGTCTCGCTCCTTTGCGCTCATTTTGCTGAAGCTCCGGAAGCTGACTGCAAGCGTGTCTATCTCTTCTGGATCACCGCCGTAGAAAAACTCGCGCGGAAATCCAAGAGCTCGGACGAGCTTCTCGAGAGTCACCTCATCAGGATCGTTTGTGCCTTTCTCGAGCCGAGAAATTGTGAGTTCGGCTAAGTCGCTCGTCTCCGCAAGCGCCTTCGCCGTCAGCCGCCGGCGCATTCGCGCCAAGCTGAGCCTTTTCCCATTGAACATTGCGCGCCCAGCTACTTCCGTACGATCTGCGGATCGAAATCCTGACCGGTGTCTGGAACGTCCAATACCCGTATGGTTGACCCATCGTCGCTTCCGTGAGCGAGGTACAAACGTTCGATCATTGCAATAAATCTGCCAGCTTCCAGAACTGGCCTTGATAGTTCAGCCGCGCCCTTGTCGTCTACCATCAGATAGAAGAACTGCCATTCACGCGGGATGCCGGGCACATATTTTGGCAAATGTTCGAACAATCCCGGACTGGCAGCGCGTGCGGCGCCATTTCCTTTCTTTGTTCGCGGTTGCGGATCATATCGATCAACACACGCGAGATCGACGTTGCAAAAGCCGATTGCGAGCTTGAGCACCTCGTTTCTGATAGTTTCGACCCCATTCGAACGATTGACCATCCAATCGCCGCCAACGAAGCGATCCCGTAGCGCCCAAGTCCCGTGGTGATATCTGAAAGTACCTTCTGCGTTTGCAGCGTGGAAGGCGGTGACGTTAGCGCCTTCAAGAACTGCGATATCGCGGATCTCCAATAGCTTGTTCAAGGACAAGGTGAGCTCCTGGAGTCGGGGTTGAACTTCCCATGGCTCTCTCAGGATAACGGTCTCGACGGGGTTCATCGATTCGCCTTGTGTGTTTTCTCGACCTACTGGTAGGTGAAAAAAATCAACATGGCAAGCTTTCTTAGAGCAACTGTTGATATCTTGCGTGCTGCATCAATTTCGGATTGCGGTAAATGCTTCACTCTCGGACCAACGGCTCTCTTGACGTGATGTGGAAGTGCTCCACAGCCCAATGCACCTGTTCATAACACCCAACCCATTGCTCGCCTCGGTTGCGGAGCTCAACCACGTATGAAACGCTTCTCGTGGGGGAGAGGCGAATGGCCGATAACGTTTCGATCGTAATGGGCGCGTTGAACATTGCCGCGGACCCCCACCCGGCGGGCATCTACCGTAGATTGTTTGCAGCTGCGGCCGACGTACCCGTAAAGATCTGGGGGTCAGACTGGGCGAAGATAACGCCCCCTGTTGATCGAGAAAGTGAACCTCCAAGCTTCTACGGTCGCATACTGGTTTGGACGGAGATCGACCGACAAGGCAAATGGCTTAATCAAGCGGAGGATCGGGAGGCGACGCCGACTGAAAAACGCGACATTCAAATCCCTGACGATCTTGACCCGAATTTCCGGTCTTTCAACTTCGTGTTTGTCGAGCGCAAGCATTTGCTGGTCGTGGAATTCCAGAACGAGCTCGGGGAGAATTTAGGTGCCCGGCGAGCGGAAGCCCTATTTCGAAAGCTCTTCGTTAAAGACGAACTCGAGGAAGGCGAGCCGAGGGTTGAAGTTACCGTTGTACCTTCGGCCGAAGCACTGGACATGATCTTCGCAATGCCCCGGTTGAAGAAGCTCGAAATAAATGTCGTCCGACCCAACCCTGACAGTCTCGATGAGCAGGAAGAACGAATTCTGCAGAAGCTGCTAGATCAGGGAGCCAAAGAACAAACGGTCGTGTTGAAGAAGCGGCCTGGAATTCAGAAGTTGACGCCTGACGAAGATACGCGGACTTTGGCGAAAGTCGCCGCCAACAATGGATCTGTTTCGGCGGAGGGAAGGGATGACGATGGAAAGACTGTCTTCGAGTCTACCAAAGACCATCCAAAAACTGTCAGGGCTGAGGTCGTGGGCACTTCGTCAGTGGCAACGTTTTTCGCAAGGATTGCATCATTTCTTTGAGCATTGGCGCGGGCAGTTACGTACCCTGCGCAACTACTGGACCGTGTACGGCGGACGATCTGGACTGCTCAGATCTCCGTACCTTCATGTTTCCGTCGTGCTGACAGCGATCTGCTGGTTGTTGTGGCCGTCGGGCGAGAATGCGGCCCATGCTGCAGACATTGCCGTGGGTGTTTTGCCCAACCTCCTTGGGTTTACTGTAGGCGCGTTGGCAATTGTTCTGGCGTTTTCATCTGCGGACATTTTTAAGCTGTTGTCGGAAGACGGCGAGCCCACGTCGTTTTACCTAACGTTAACAGCGAACCTCGTGCATTTCATATTCGTGCAAGGCGCAGCGCTCGTTACTGGCATCGTGGCAAAGATTCTTGATGTTCGGTTGTTGGATCTTTTGAGTCTGCTATTGCTCTTCTACGCCGTCCTCGTCACACTATCGGCTGCGCTGCAGCTTTTTCAGACAGCGCGAATCTACAACGCAAAAGCCAGCGTTCCCGCGAGGTCAGTCAAAATTGAACGCGAGCGCCCAGCGAAGCCGCGGGTCCTCCGGCGAGCGAAGTGAAAATCGGTGGCCCGGCCTCAAAAAAGTGGACAGCTGCTGGGATCAGCCTGATGCGGCGTCGCCCTGATGCAACGCATTCGGAGCTGATTGCATCAGCGAGATGCGCGCAAGTCGGGGTCAACAAGTCCACGATCAGCCGCCAGATCGATAGCGGCGCGGTGCGGTCTCATACGGAAAAATCGTGCTATACTTGTGAGGAATGGCGAAACAACGTCAATCTGAGTTAGTCTCGACGCCGGGCCGGCCGAGCCGAAGGGCGGGAAGGTCGCCGACCAATTCAGCACCATGGGGCTGTCACGCGGCAATCGCTCAAGTTGTCCAGCACATTACCAAAAATAGGCGTGCTAAAGCGCGAGGGCATAGCGGAAGGTCTCCACAAAATTGTTTCGAGGGACAATAATGAAGGGGACAAGGGGCCGCTTCAGCCTGTTGAAAAGCCGAGACCGCACCTGCCCGTCCTCCGGCGATGCCCTCGGGAAATCCGCCAAAAGGGAGCCGCATGGCCGATCGCATAGACGAGTTTTTAGATTCGCTTGAACCAGATCAACTGCGCGACTGCGGGAACCGTATCAGAAAGCGTTTGGGCCGTGGTCGACCGGAGGGAGCAACAAGCAAGACTGCGAAGACCCTTCAATCAAGGTTTGCTGCGCAACTAGTTCGGCGACTCCGAGACGCCTATATGCGGAAAAAACAAACTACGAGCGTGCCTGACGAGCTCAACGAGGAGTTTCTGATCGCTGCAATGGAAAAATATCCCCAGGCGAAAAAGAGCACAGCGCGCGAGCATGTTCGAAAGGACAGGACTTATCGTCATCGGCTCAAGAGTGGAGATTAATTCTACGATTTTCTTGCCATAGACGTGGCCGGAAAAATTGGAAATGATGTGCCAGATACTTGAAGCGGAGTAGGTTGGCATGAGTAAAAAGCAACTGGTAGCGCGGCCCTTAGACAGCTTTCGCGCCAAGCAAATCACTTGGTTGTTTGAGCCTTTCATTCCGCAAAGCTACATAACCACTATTTGTGGCGATGGTGCGGTTGGAAAATCGACAATGATATACGACATCATTGCTCGGCTAACGGTAGGCAGGCCCATGCCTAGTTTTGGTGAGGATGCGCCAGCCGAGAGCTCATTGTCAGGCTCCGCAATAATCCTGTCCAAAGAAGATGACCCGCGGGCGATGATGCGAACTCGGCTGGAAGCAGCAGGAGCAAATCTATCGAAGGTTCGCGTTATCGGGACTAGCAGTACAGCCGATGCTGAAGACTTCAATGTGATTGATCGCATTGACACAAAGCTTGGCGAGATTGAGAACCTGATTCGTGAAATTGGGGATGTGCGCGTCATCGTGCTCGATCCGTTGACGGATTTCGCAGGTGACCTGAGCATGTACAGGGACGACCAGGTTCGTCAATTACTCACGCCACTTGCAGAATTAGCGAGGCGATACAAAATCGCGGTAATCAACGTCCTTCATACCGTCAAGGGGACAAAGCGAAAGGCACGCGAGCATATTCTCGGAAGCGTCGGACTTGTGAACATATCACGCTCTGTCCTGTTGGTCGGAAAGAGCCTCGGAAGCGACCAGACCCTTCTGATGACGGAGAAGGCAAATCTTGTACGTGACAAGAAGTCCGTTGCTTTCGCGATCCGAAGCGGGTTGAACCAGCAACCTGTTGTGGAATGGGCTCACGAGTGGGAAGACGATGTCGATCCAAACGTCATTTTATCAAAGCCGACACCCCACGTAACGAAGCAGCAAAAGGCAGCAATCCAACTATGTAAAGCGTTGCGTGATGGGCCAAAGCCCGCCAACGAGATGAGAGAACTTGCGAGCGTTTTAGGCCTTCACTTCAATACAATCAAAGCGGCCAAAAAAGAGATTGGAATTAGGAGTGAGAGGCGAGACGACGGTTGGTGGTGGTCTCTTCCAAAGCTCATGGCTCCGGTGCGGAGAGAAAGACTAGTTCAGGTGCGGAGAGATAGACTAGCTCCAGTGCGCCGAGAAAGGCTGGCGCCAGTGCAGCGTGAAAGACTGTAGCTTCCAGTCAAATCGTCAGGCCTCGTGACAAAGGTGCACGTGTTGCTTGAAATATCCATACTCAGCCTTGCGTCTTGCACCACCACCTGTGCGGTGAATTGACGGACGCCAATGTCGATCAGACGTGCGCTGAAGTGGGCTACATGATCAGTGAACAATGTAGCCTGCTTCTGTGCGCATAGATTATCCTCAATGATAACAGTTGGATACGTGTTCTAATTGTCAAATGTCTTGCTAATAAGAGCGCAAAATCGCCCTTACCAATTGTTAGATGCGCACGTTCTTCCAGCTGAAGGGTTAAGCCCTATACACCGTCTTAGGAGGGTAGCTCACCTATGGTGCCAATCGAACGTTTCAATCACTAGAAAGCTGAGTACTAAACAAGTCGGCCCGGCAGCGCTGTCGCCATGGATATTGATCAGGGAACGAGAGCGGACCGCGCGGCTTTTTCGATCCTCTCTCGCATGGCGCCTTTTAACATATGGCCACTTCGCCCGGCTGTTGGCGCGAACAGAGACCTCCCGTACACATTCCCGGCCCTCAGCCCCCAGTACTTCGCTGCGCGCATGCAAATCACAACGCGCTTGCCAGCCTCCGCTTCTGGAAACAACACGTTCTGCGCCCAATCAAGCGCCTTGCGGCTTGAGGGGAGGGCCGCGAGCACATCGTGATCGGTGAAGGTTTTCGAATGATAGGCCCCGATATTCATAACAGCGATCCTGTCGAGCGCGCTCTCCCAATCGCCGAGAAACCTCAGTCGACTCCGCCGCCATTCATATCCTAGACTCGAAGGGTCATTGGGCAAAGCCGCTCGGCCCGTTCGCTGCTCGGAGTAGAAGCGCTGGCCGGCGGAGGTCTTCGCGAAAGTCGCATCGTGTTTCGAAAGACCCGGCGAAAGGTACAAGAGGACAACGCGAGCGTTTTGTAATGGTCCGGAAAAATTAAGCGGGAGACATCGGAGGTCGAAGGCGTGCTTTCCTTTCAATCGCGAAAAGATAGGCGCATCCGCTGGATGCATTGTCTCCTTCGCGCCGATTTGGCTCCAGAACTTGAAGATGTCGGTCATAGAATTGAAATCCTAACGCAAAGCTCGAGGCCAAAGGATCGGTCCCTTGTCCTTTTCAGAAATTGCTATTTGCGGGGAGCAGTGGAGTGTTATCAATCCTTACCAGAGTGCGATTGACAGGGAATTCCGATCTGCTGGCCGCATCGATCATATTCTGCACGGTGCGTGACGCCCGCAAAATGGTCTGACCTAACCTTCTGTCAGTGTAATACACGAATCCAGCCCTGGTACTGAACACGCGCGGTTTGCGCGGCGTGTCTTTCCTGTTTGGCCTTAAGCTGTTGAAATACGATCGTCCCAACTGGCCAAAATCTCTGACCTTTTTCAGAAGCAGTCGAGTTTCCCAGAAAGCGTGGTGATCGAATTCGACTAAGTCTGCAATACCCCCGATTTTCAAACGTCGAAGAGCGGCGGCACCGCAGACCCTGATTTCGAGATGTATGCAGTAGACTTCCCCGGTCAGCTTAGCAAATAGGGGGCGGTATGCGACGTGATTTAGGGAGGCCCATCTGCGGTCGGTATATCTTGTGCCCTTGAAGTACCGAACTGTCCCCTTGTGCTTCCGCTTTACGAGATGTTGGTCGAGGTATTTCCACATTTCATCGCGCTCTTCTTCGGTGTTGAAGATTAAGTCGAGCGTAAATTCGGCCATGTTCAGGTGGATGCCCGGCACGGTGCTCAGGAATTTGCGGAGTGCAGGGGTTGGCTGCCTGGTCTCTATCCTCTGTATTAGCCGCGGATCAAAGCGCGCTCGGTGACCTGGGAAATTTCTATCTATGTCGGTGCCGCCAGGGCCGCATTGACTTCGAATGAATGCCTTTTCCTCCTCGGTGAAGACGTTCTCAATCCAGAACGCGATCTTGTCAAAGTATGCATACGTGGCGCTAGGAATCACACCCTTGAAATGAGAGGGCGACGACTTGTTCGTAGTGTAGTGCGACGTTTGGGGGGACATGGATGGTTTTCCCTGCTGCCACGGAAGAGCTTGCTCTGTTCGTTCAAGAATGAAACTGCCGGAATAGCGTTGGCCATTCGTGCTCATGTCGTGTGACCGTCATCGACTCTGCGATAGGTCTTGCCGTTCACTACAATGACGTCCCCAAGCTCGGGGAGCATTCGGCAAACTTTGTTGATTTGGGCAATTGCGAGAACGTCCGAAACTACAAACATTCTTTTGGAGCATTGGGAGTCTGTGAGAGCACGACTCTTAAGTTTGCCGTGCCGCTCAAGATTCCGGATGCTGCTAAAGCTGATGCCAAGAAGTTCGGCAGCTTGATGCCGATCACACAGTTGCGCGTCAGGCGATAGAGGACGAGAAGGAAGGCGGGGCTTACAATTATTGAGTTTTGCTGGCCGTTTCATGGCTGCATCCCATAGCTACCGCTCTCATCTCTGGAGAGATGAGCTGCGAAAGTTAAAGGATTGCGCCGGGCCCTGTTAGGAATGCCGCGGTGGTTCCGCAACCGAGAGGTCGGGTACTTCCCCCCGACGATCACCACTTCGTGTGGTCTTTCATATCATGCCACCACTTGATAAGCGAACGCAAGTACCAGGCGCAACCTACGAGAGACGCGACGGTTTAAATTTTCTGCGAGCGTCAGAACGCATCCCTTAAAGCGGTCCTGGCGCGATCAGTGCTGAGTTCGGACGGGTGCGATTCACCTCAACCGGGGCGATGTTTATGGGAGAGTCGAGGAGATTTGAAATGTGCATGCTGAGAGCAGCAGCAGCATCCGCGATCTCGTCCAGGAAGTCATAATGGGAATAAGTTCGAGCGACTTTCGTGCCGACAGAGTGGCCAATGGCATGCTCTTTGACCTCGTACTGGATGGGCGGCTTAATGATATCAAGGGTGGTACGAAATGTTCGTCGCAGATCATGAGTTGTGAACGGTCGCGAGTGCGGAAGAGATGACCGCATTTTGTCTTGCAAGAGCTTCGTCATCTGTCCCCAGGCGTTGAACGGGCCTCGTCCACGAAGCGCGGGGAAAACAAAGGGGCATTTGTAAAGGCGTGGTTGAGCATCTAAGATTTGCAATACTAAGCCGGGCAATTTGATCTCTGCGGGATGTCCCTTCGCGCCATCGACGACCGGCAAATGCCACACACCGTTACGAATGTGCGTCCACTGTAGCGTGTTCGCCTTTTCACGTCGCTGTCCTGTTAGGAGAAGAAAGCGGCAGAGGGCTCCGAACGTTCCCAGTTCGTACGTCACACGCCAAAACGCGACGATTTCCTCAGATGTGAGAACGCGATTTCGAGCACGCTTGTCATATTTGCGCATTCCCGGAATGATTGGGCTCACATATTCTTCCGTGGGGTCCAAATTTAGAGCGTAATAGTTCGCCATTGTACGGAAGATTGTAAGGACCGCATCTCGCATTGACGGGCTATCGATGGTGTCATCGAGATGTTTGATCAGCTGCGCGCGCCGGACGAGCGCAAACTCTTGATCCTTGAAGGCGGGAATCAAGTGCTTGCGGATGCGTTGCTCTGTCACTCCGCCGGTGAGGTGCCCTTTTTCCTTGATGTGCTTTAGTATGAAAGTTTCCGCGACGTCCTGGAACAGCGAAGGGATGCTGTTGTGTTTGCCAATTGCTCTCTGAGGATCCCGTAGAAAATCGAGTGCCGAGTCTCGGGCGGCTGCTATGGACATTACAGGGTACCGACCCAGCTTCGTGACGCGAGTCCGCCCGTTGGCGAGATACCACATAACGCGCCAGGTTTTCGTGCCTTCGGGATTGACGCGGAGGATCAGACCACGCACACGGTCGTCATAGAAATCTTTGGGGGTTTGGGTCGGAGCGCCCATTTTGTCGAGCTTGATCGTTGGCTTCAGACTACGAATCTTGAAATCCGAGAAATCAACCCGCTCGTCGCGAAATGGCATTGTTCGGAACTCAAACAATTGTTGAGGGTAGATGGAGTGCAGCGCATTGACAGGCGGTGACAATGCTTGGCCGCGACTATCCATAAAGATGCTGCAAAATGCTAGTCAAAACATCGGCTTAGCTGCTATGGCGTGGCAGGCTTAGACAGCCCTCGGCAAGCCGATGTTCTCACAATCAGCAATAATTATTGAGTATCTGGTTCCTTAGGAACTTCGCTAAAAACTGAGCTGGTCGTTTAGGCGATTTTTCGACGATTTGGGGGATATTGATCCGCATGTGCGGGATTGTCGGCATTCTCGGGCGCCAGCCGGTTGCAGAGCAATTGGTGGATTCGCTCAAACGTCTTGAATATCGCGGCTATGATTCCGCGGGCGTCGCCACGCTCGAGGGCAAGCATCTCGAGCGCCGCCGCGCCGAGGGCAAGCTGAAGAATCTGGAGAAGCGGCTGGAGGCCGAGCCGCTCAAGGGCACGACCGGAATCGGTCACACCCGCTGGGCCACCCACGGAAAGCCGACCGTGAACAATGCGCACCCGCACGCGACCGAGCGTGTCGCCGTCGTTCACAACGGCATCATCGAGAATTTCCGCGAGCTGCGCGAGGAGCTCGAAAAGAAAGGCACGGTGTTCCACACCCAGACCGACACCGAGATCGTGCTGCATCTCGTCGACGACCTGCTCACGCGCGGCAACAAGCCGGTGGAAGCGGTGAAATTGACGCTGGCGCGGCTGCGCGGCGCGTTCGCACTCGGCTTCATCTTCGCGGGCGAGGACGATTTGATGATCGGCGCGCGCAACGGTCCGCCGCTCGCGATCGGCTATGGTGACGGCGAGATGTATCTCGGCTCCGACGCCATCGCGCTCGGGCCGTTCACCGACACGATCAGCTATCTCGAGGACGGCGACTGGGTCGTGCTGACCCATACAAGCGCTTCGATCTTCGACAAGGACGGCCATGCCGTCCAGCGCGAGAAGACCAAGCACGCGGCCTCGACCTCGCTGGTCGACAAGGCCAATTACCGCCACTTCATGGCCAAGGAGATCCACGAGCAGCCGGAAGTGGTCGGCCACACGCTGGCACGCTATGTCGACATGGCGACCGAGCGGGTCTCGCTGCCGGTCAAGCTGCCGTTCGACTTCAAGAACATCCAGCGCATCAACATCACGGCTTGCGGCACTGCGAGCTACGCCGGCTTCGTCGCAAAATACTGGTTCGAGCGTTTCGCGCGCGTGCCGGTCGAGGTCGATGTCGCCTCCGAATTCCGCTACCGCGAGGCGCCCTTGCGCAAGGGTGATCTCGCCATCTTCATCTCGCAGTCGGGCGAGACCGCCGACACCTTGGCCGCGCTGCGCTACGCCAAGGCCCAAGGCGTGCACACGGTGGCCGTCGTCAACGTGCCGACCTCGACGATCGCGCGCGAAAGCGAGACCGTGCTACCAACGCTGGCCGGCCCAGAGATCGGCGTCGCCTCGACCAAGGCGTTCACTTGCCAGCTCATGGTGCTGGCAAATCTTGCGATCGCGGCCGGCAAGGCCCGCGGCGAACTGACCGACGAGGACGAGACCAAGCTCGTTCACGGGCTCGTCGAAATCCCGCGTTTGATGTCGGATGCGCTCACCACCGAGCTCCAGATCGAGAAGCTCGCGCGCGAGATCGCGAAATCTCGCGACGTGCTCTATCTCGGTCGCGGCACCAGCTTCCCGCTCGCCCTCGAAGGGGCGTTGAAGCTGAAGGAGATCTCCTACATCCACGCCGAGGGCTATGCCGCCGGCGAGCTCAAGCACGGCCCGATCGCGCTGATCGACGAGACCATGCCTGTCGTCGTCATCGCGCCCTACGACCGGGTGTTCGAAAAGACCGTCTCCAACATGCAGGAGGTCGCCGCTCGCGGCGGCAAGATCATCCTGATGACCGACGCCAAAGGCGCGCAGGAGGCAACCGTCGAGTCCCTCGTCACCATCGTCATGCCCGATATGGCGGCGGCGTTCACGCCGATGGTCTATGCGGTCCCGGTTCAGCTGCTCGCCTATCATACGGCGGTCATCATGGGGACCGATGTCGACCAGCCGCGCAATCTCGCGAAATCCGTGACGGTGGAATAGGCAGAAGGGTCGAGTGCGGGACGCTTCGTGGTCTTCCAAAACCTGCTAGAAGACCCTAGCTTGGACGAAGCGACTGACTTGGAACCCGAATGAACCCCCGTGACGACGCGCCTGCGCCTCTTGATGCCGTGCTCGAGCCGCATACCGGCCTGATCGGCCGCTTCCGTAACTATTTCCTCACCGGCCTCATCGTGACGGGGCCGATTGCGATCACGCTGTATCTGGTCTGGTGGTTCGTCACCTGGGTCGATGGCGTGGTGCGGCCGTTCGTGCCGCTGGCCTATCGGCCCGAGACTTATCTGCCCTATGTCATTCCCGGCTGGGGGCTGATCGTCGCATTCTTCACGTTGACGCTGGTCGGCTTCCTCGCGGCCAATTTGATCGGCCGGACACTGGTCGATGTCGGCGAGACCTTCCTCGGCCGCATCCCGGCGGTACGCGCCATCTACCGCGGCCTGAAGCAGGTGTTCGAGACGCTGTTCTCGGGCAAGGGCTCGAGCTTCCGCAAAGTCGGCCTGGTTGAGTTTCCCTCGCCGGGCATGTGGTCGATCGTGCTGATCTCGCAAGCGCCGAACGAGGACGTCTCCCGCAGCCTGCCGGGTCAGGAGGAGCACGTCTCGGTGTTCCTGCCGTGCTCGCCGAACCCGACGACCGGCTTCTTCTTCTATGTGCCCAAGAGCAAGATCGTCGAGGTCGACATGAGCACCGAGGATGCCGCGACGCTGATCATGTCGGCCGGCGTCGTGCAGCCGGGCTCAGCGCCCGATTCGAAGAAGGCAGCGGCGCTGGCGGGCATGGCGAATGCCGCGCGTATTGCCAACGCCTCGGCGGCGGTGCAGCCCCAGCCTGCGAAGGTGGAGTAGGGCCATTCCCCTGCGGGATGGCCGCCGTTCACGCGGGCGTCTCGTCCTCTGCTAGTCTCCGATTGAACTGAGCGCGTTGCTCGGGCTTCGATCTGGAGTGCACGATGTCCAAAACTATTGCGATCCTCGCGCCCGGTGCCATGGGCAGTGCCGTGGCCCGCCGTCTCGGCGAGCACGGTGCGCGTGTGCTGACGTCGTTGAGAGGGCGGAGCGAAGCGACGCGCAAACGCGCCACGGATGCCGGCATGATCGGCGCCGAGGACGACGCGATCGCGGACGCCGACATCATCCTGTCGATCGTGCCGCCGGGCGAAGCCGTGGCGCTCGCCGAGCGGCTGGCCGGGCTGATCGTCCGGCGCGAGAAGAAGCCGGTCGTGGTCGATTGCAATGCCGTCAACGTCGATACCGTGATGAGGATCGAGGAGATCATCGGCTCGGCACAGGCGCCGTTCGTCGATGCCGGCATCATCGGGTTCCCGCCCCAGCCCGGTGGCAAGAGCCCGGCCTTCTACATGTCGGGCGAGCACGCCAAGGATGTCGCCGTGCTGAAGGATTTCGGGCTCGACGTGCGGATCGTCGAAGGGCCGGTCGGTGCCGCGTCCGCGCTGAAAATGTCCTATGCCGGGATCGTCAAGGGCCTCGCCGGGATCGGCGCGGCGATGGTGGTCGCGGCAACGAAAGCGGGGGCTGCGGATGCGCTGCGCGACGAACTCGCACTCAGCCAGCCCGCGGTTCTGGCCCGGCTCGAAGTCGCGCTGCCGGACATGATTCCGAAAGCCTATCGCTGGGTCGCGGAGATGCGGGAGATTTCCGGCTTCCTCGGCCCCGATCATCCGGCGAGCCAGGTTTACGAAGGCTTTGCGCGCTGGTTCGACCACCTCGCCGAGGATGCGAAAGGCGAGGCGGCGGATACCGACCTGATGAAGGCATTCGCCGCGCGCATCGCGCAGAAGAAATCCTGATCGTCCCGTCTCACGTCACCGCCATCCATCATGTGCCGTGCAGCGAATCCAGAAACCCCTGGATGTCTCGATCGCGTCTCAAGCGCACGACCGGAACGTCAGCGCCATACTGCATACGCTCGGCCTCGATGACAGGCGCGCGCTCGGTGTCGTAGCGCCACGCCTCGCGCATCAATTTCCAGTCGAACTGCTCGGGGCACCCCTCTGGGAGATCAGGCCGGGCCTTGTCGCGATCGAAGGCGGATCGCAGGAGAATGCGCCACTGGCAGAGCCAGCGCGGGCGGTCGATGACGACCAGCGTATCGGCGCGCGCGAGCGTGAGATCGAAGGCAAGTCCCGAGAAGCTGCCGTCGACAACCCATGCGTCGCCCGCGATCGCCTCAGTAACCCGTGCTCGGAAGTTCGGTTTGTCGGATGGCTTCCATCCCGGCCGCCAGTAGAGCACGTCGAGATGCACCACCGGCAGCGCGAGCTTTTGCCCGAGATTTCGGGAGAGGCTCGTCTTTCCGCTACCCTGACAGCCTACAACGATGATCCGGCGCATCGTCGTAGGGTTCCATAAAGTCGGGCGAAGGGAAAGAGGAGGCCTCCGAACGCGCCTTATTACCTGGCATGTAATTGAGCCCATCTGCAGCCTGGCTACTGTCCCGGTTCATTCACCCGACAGGAAGCATTCCATCAAGCCTCCTGTCGCGTGTGTGTCGGTGCATGAGGAGAGAGCTATGCAAGTCGTGTTTACGAAGAAGGAGCCGCCGCAATGGCTGCTCGACATGTGGCGGGAGATCGACAACAAGACCTTCGGACCAGGCTTCGACTGTTTTACGGAAGATGCCGTTTGCAACCTCGGCGTCGCCGATTGGAAGGGGCGCGAGGCGATCCGCGGCAATCTGAAGGCCTTCATCGACACCGGATTCACCGCGCTCCATCACATCACCGAATATTGGGACGCGGGGTCGCTGAAGGTGTTTCGGGGTGTCGTGGACATGACACCCGATGATCCCTCAATGAAGACGGTTCATCCCACGATGACGCACTTCTTCTACATGGACGAGAGGAACGACACCAAGGTACGGCACTGGGTCGGTGCCGTGGGGCCGGTCGCCTTCGGTTGATCGCCACGAACCTGCTACCATCGGCGGTGGTGCCTCGGACAAGCCGACTTACCGCCGCCGATGCGCGTTGACGATGCCGCACATCGACAGGAAGGATCAGTCGGCCATGAAAGCGACGGCCAGTGCCCTCAAGACGCGCGCCAGTTCCGCGGGCGCGCTGCTGCGTCAATGGCGGGACATTCGCGGCAAGACGCAGCTCGACCTGTCCTTCGACGCCGGCGTCTCGCAGAAGCACATCAGCTTCGTCGAGAGCGGCCGCAGCGTTCCGAGCCGCCAGATGCTGCTCGACCTTGCGCAAGCCCTCGACGTGCCCTTGCGCGAACGCAACGAGCTGCTGCTGGCCGCCGGCTATGCGCCGTCCTATTCCGAGCCCGCGCTCGAGGCGCCCGCCATGACGAGCATCAACCGTGCCCTGCAACGCATGCTGCGTCAGCACGAGCCGTTTCCCGCCATCGTCATGGACCGGTACTGGAACGTGCTGATGACCAATGAGGCCGCGCCGCTTCTGTTCAATTGCTTCATCGACATGTCCGCACGGCCGGCGCCACGAAACCTGCTGCATCTTATGTTCGATCCGGAGGGCATGCGCCCTTTTATCGCGAACTGGCCGCAGACCGCACGCGGGCTGCTGGCGCGGGTGTATCGCGAGGCAGTCGGACACGTGGTTGACATCAGGACGAAGGCGTTGCTGGAGGAGCTGTCGCAATACCCCGGGGTGAAGCCGGAATGGCGTGCGCCGTCGGCATCCGATGCGATGCCGATGATCCCGTTGTCCTTCGTCAAGGACGGTGTGACGCTGGACTACTTCTCCCTGATCACGACGGTTGGAACGCCGCAGACGGTGACGGGGGAGGAGCTGCGGCTCGAGTGCATGTTCCCCGCCAACGAGGGGACCGAAGCCGAGCACGGCAGGTTCTTGCGCGCGCACGCCGGTTGAGGAGACGTCGCGAGGCTCATCTGTTATTGTTTCTGCGAAAGCGGTCACTCCGCAATGGGAGTTCGAATGAGAGTGCTTGTGATCGGCGCGGGAGCGCTCGGAGGCTACTACGGAGCGCGCCTGGTCCGAGCCGGCGGCGACGTGAACTTTCTGGTGCGGGCCGGGCGTGCGGAGCAATTGCGGCGGAATGGATTGCAGGTCGTGAGCCCGCAGGGCGATTTCGCCGTGCAGCCGAAGATCATCCTGGCCAACGACCTCAAGGAAACGTTCGACGTCGTGCTCGTCGGGGTGAAATCCTACTCGCTCGACGATGCGATGGCCCAGTTTGCCCCGGCCGTTGGCGCCCACACGATGATTTTGCCGATCCTCAACGGGCTGAAACATGTCGACGCCCTGACGGCGCGGTTCGGCGCCGCTCAGGTTCTCGGCGGGCTCGCGAACGTCAGTGCCGGGCTCGATGCGGATGGCCGCGTCGTTCAGTTCATGGCCAATCAGACCATCGTCTTCGGCGAAATCGGGGGGTCGTTGAGCGAGCGTGTGCTCGCCCTGGAGACGCTGCTGCACGTGCCCGGTATCGACGTGCGCGCCAGCGAAGCGATCATGCAGGACATGTGGGAGAAATTCGTCCAGCTCTCGACGCTCGCCGGCATCACCTGCCTGATGCGTGCAAGCATCGGAGACATTCTGGCCGTTCCGAACGGCGAGCAATCCATCTTCCGCCTGTTTGCCGAATGCTGCGCCGTCGCCACGGCCTCGGGTTTTGAGCCGCGAGCGCCTTTCATCGAGTTTGACCGGAAGCTGTTCACGACCCCGGATTCCCCGCTCAAGGCCTCGATGCTGCGTGATATCGAGCGCGGCTCGGTCACCGAGGCGGAGCATATCCTCGGCGATATGGCCAACCGGGCTCGTGCACTCGGCATCGACACGCCCCTGCTGGATCTCGCCCGAGCGCATGTGGCGGCTTATGAGATTGGGCGGCAACGAGCGGCCAGCTAACCCGCTCCGATCAGCGGGATCGCTTCATCCCGCTCATACAGATACAGCAGGCAGCGCAGTGCCTCGCCGCGCTCGCCCTTGAGTTTTGGATCGTCCTTCAGGATGCGCAGCGCCTCGTCGCGGGCCTGCGTGATGAGCTGGCCGTGCACCTCCGAGCGGGCGATGCGGTAGCCGGGCAGGCCGCTCTGGCGCACGCCGAGCACATCGCCTTCGCCGCGCAGCTTCAGATCTTCCTCGGCGATCCGAAAGCCGTCGGTGGTCTCGCGGATCACCTTCAGCCGTGCTTTCGACATCTCGCCGAGCGGCTCGGAGTAGAGCAGCAGACAGGTCGAGGCCTCCGAGCCGCGCCCGATGCGGCCGCGCAATTGATGAAGCTGGGCGAGGCCAAAGCGTTCGGCGTTCTCGATCACCATGATGGTCGCCGCCGGCACGTCGACACCGACCTCGACCACGGTGGTCGCGACCAGCAGACCGATCTCGTGGGCGGCGAACTGGCCCATGACGCGGTCCTTCTCGGTGCCCTTCATCTGGCCGTGGACGAGGCCGACACGGTCGCCGAAACGCTTTTGCAGGGTTTCGAAGCGCTTGGTCGCATTGGTCAGGTGCTCGGTACCCTCGGCCTCGGATTCCTCGACCAGCGGGCAGATCCAGTAGACCAGCTTGCCGGATTCGAGCGCGCGGCCGATGCTGTCGGTGACCTCGCCGAGGCGGCTCATCGATATGGTGCGAGTTTCGATCGGCTGGCGGCCGGCCGGCTTCTCCCTGAGCTCGCTGATGTCCATGTCGCCGAAATAGGTCAGCACCAGCGTGCGCGGAATCGGCGTGGCGCTCAGCACCAGCACGTCGACGGCCTCGCCCTTTGCCGTCAGCGCCAGCCGCTCGCGCACGCCAAAACGATGCTGCTCGTCGACGACGGCGAGGGCGAGATCGCTAAAGATCACGTCGTCCTGGATCAGCGCATGGGTGCCGACGAGCAGGTCGATCTCGCCGGCTTCGAGTTGTGCCAGCAGGTCACGCCGCTCCTTGCCCTTTTCGCGGCCGGTGAGGATCGCGACCCGCATGCCCGCGCGCTCGGCGAGCGGCGCGATGGTCTTGATATGCTGACGAGCCAGAATTTCGGTCGGCGCCATCAAGGCGGCCTGCTTGCCGACCTCAGTGACGGCAGCGGCGGCCAGCAGCGCGACCACGGTCTTGCCGGAGCCGACGTCGCCCTGGAGCAGGCGCAACATGCGCACCGGCTGTTGTAGATCATTGGCGATGGCGGCTGCTGCGTCGCGCTGGGAGGTTGTCAGCGCATAGGGCAGGGCATCGATGATTTTGTTGCGGAGGTGCCCGTCGCCGGCGTTGCGCACACCGGCCGGGCGTCGCAATTGGGCGCGGATCAGGGCAAGCGCAAGTTGCCCGGCCAGGAGTTCGTCGAAGGCGAGGCGCGACCAGAACGGCTGGTCGGGCAGAATGTCGGTGAGCTCGACCGGCTGGTGCACGCGGGTGAGCGCCTCGGCGATCGGCGGGAAGCCGCAGCGGCGCAGCACCTCCGGGCTGATCCATTCCGGCAGTGCCGGGAGCTTCTGCAGCGCCTGCGCGACCGCACGGCGCAGCGAGCCGAGTGCAAGGCCCTCGGTCAAGGGATAGACGGGATCGATGCCGGAGAGTTTGGAAATCGCCTCCTCGTCCAGCACCCGGTCGGGATGCACGATCTGCGGGACGGCGTCGTACATCTGGAGCGTGCCGGAGACGAAGCGCTTCTCGCCGATCGGCAGCAGCTTCTCGACATAGCCGGGCTTTGCGCGGAAGAACGTCAGCACGACGTCGCCGGTGTCGTCGCTGGCGTAAACGAGGTAGGGCGCGCGCGCATTGCGCGGCGGGGGCGGGCGGTGGCGGTCGACCGTGACCTCCAGCGTCACCATGGTTCCCTGCACGGCGTCGCGGATCTTCGGCCGGGCGCGACGGTCGATCACCTGGCTCGGCAAATGCAGCAACAGATCGACCAGCCGCGGCGTCTCATTGCGGCTGAGCAGATATTGCAGCAGCTTGTCCTGCTTCGGACCGACGCCGGGCAGGCTGGTCACGGGGGCAAACAGCGGGTTGAGCAGGCTGGGGCTCATCAGGCGAATCTAGGACCGTTTTCGCTCGTCATGCCCGGCTTTATGCCCGGCATCCACGTGTTTTTCGTGCCCTTGCGGGGCAGCGGGCCATGACAAATCGAGGGCTGACAGGGCCCGCCCGAGTGGCTATATCACCCCGGCCCGGCACGTCCGGGCTTTTGGCGTTTGACTGGAATTGAGACATGACGGGAACGACACGATCGAGCAACGGGCTGGACGACCGCCGCAAGCGGCTTCTGTTCCGCTGCTGGCACCGCGGCACGCGCGAGATGGACCTGATCCTCGGCCGGTTCGCGGATGCCGAGATCGGCAATCTGTCCGATGACGAGCTGACGCAGCTCGAGACCCTGCTCGAAGAGGCCGATCCCGACCTCTATGCCGCCATCACCGGCGACAAGGTGCTTGCCGCCGACGTCATCGGCCCGCTGTTTGCGCGCATCAAGGGGTTTCCGATCGCGGACCGCGACGTATGAAGCAGGGGATGAAATCGCCGGCCGAGCTGCTCACGCCCGGCCGCGCGCTCACGCTTGCCAATGTTGCCGAGGGTGCCGAGGGCCTCGTCATCTCTGATCTCGCGCGCGCCATCGCGGCGCGGCCGAAGAAGCCGGCTGTCAGCCTCGCGGTGATCTGTCGCGACGGGCCGCGGATGCAGCAGCTCGAACGTGCTCTGCAATTCTTCGCGCCCGATTTGCCCGTGCTGACCTTCCCGGCCTGGGACTGCCAGCCCTATGACCGCGTCTCGCCGCATGGTGGCGTCCTCGCGCAGCGCCTGACGACGCTGGCGCGGCTGGCGTCACTGACCGGTAGCGACAAGCCGCTGATCGTGCTGACCACGGTGAACGCCGTGGTACAGCGCGTGCCGGCGCGCGAGCTCGTCGCGGCGCAGGCGCTGTCGGTCGCCCCCGGCAACGTCGTGCCGATGGATACCATCATCGCCTGGCTCGAGCACAACGGCTACAACCGCTCCTCGACCGTGCGCGAGCCCGGCGAATACGCGGTGCGCGGCGGCATTCTGGACCTGTTTCCGGCCGGCCTGGACCAGCCCGTCCGTTTCGATTTCTTCGGCGACAGCCTGGAATCGATCCGCACCTTCGATGCCGAGACCCAGCGCACGCTGCTCGACATGCGCGCGCTCGATCTCGTGCCGATCTCCGAATTCCAGCTCGTCACCGAGACCATCCGCCGCTTTCGCATGGGCTACGTCGCTGAGTTCGGCGCGCCCGAGCGCGACGATGCGCTCTACGAGGCCGTCAGCGAGGGCCGCCGCCATCCCGGCATGGAGCATTGGCTGCCGCTGTTCCAGGACCGGATGGACACGCTGTTCGACTATCTGCAAGGAGCTTGCGTCGCGATCGAGCCGCAGGCCGAGGACGCCATCCGCGAGCGTTTCAAGCAGATCCTCGATTATTACCAGGCCCGCCGCGACGCCATGGAGCATCCGGGCGGCGGTGCCATCTACAAGCCGCTGCCGCCTGACAGGCTCTACCTGACCGAGGAGGAGTGGGGCAAGCGTGAGAGCGGGATGCCGTTGGTGCGGCTCACCCAGTTTTCGGTGCCCGCTGATGGTACCAGCGTGGTCGATGCCGGCGCGCGCAAGGGACGAGACTTCGCCCCGGAGCGCAACGATAACAAGATCAATGTCTTCGAAGCCGTCGTCGCACATGTGCATGGGCTACTGACAAACCGCAAGAAGGTGGTCATCGCGCTCTGGACGGAGGGCTCGCGCGACCGCATGACCTCGATGCTGCGCGATCACAAGCTCACCCCCGTGACCAGCGTCAACAGCTGGCGCACGGTGCAGGCGACCCCGCGCAACGAGACCATGCTGGCCGTGCTCGGCCTCGAAAGCGGATTCGAGACCGACGAGATCGCTGTCATCAGCGAGCAGGATATCCTTGGCGATCGCCTGGTCCGACCGCGCAAGGCGAGCCGCAAGCTCGACAATTTCATCTCGGAGGTGACGAGCCTCGCCGCCGGCGATATCGTGGTCCATGTCGATCACGGCATCGGCCGCTTCATCGGCCTGCAGACGCTGGACGTCGCCGGCGCGCCCCATGACTGCCTCGAGCTGCATTATGCCGCCGAGACCAAGCTGTTCCTGCCGGTCGAGAACATCGAGCTGCTGTCGCGCTATGGCTCCGACCAGACCACGGTCGAACTTGATCGTCTCGGCGGTTCGGGCTGGCAGACGCGCAAGGCCAAACTCAAGAACCGCATCCGTGAGATCGCGGGCGAGCTGATCAAGATCGCCGCCGAGCGCCACCTCCATGAGGCGCCGAAGCTGCCGGTGCAGCCGGGCCTCTACGACGAGTTCTGCGCGCGCTTCCCCTATGACGAGACCGAGGATCAGCTTGGTGCGATCGAGTCCACGCTGAAGGACCTCGAGCTCGGCCGTCCCATGGACCGGCTGATCTGCGGCGACGTCGGCTTCGGCAAGACCGAGGTGGCGCTGCGCGCCGCCTTCGCGGTGGCGCTCGAAGGCAAGCAGGTCGCGGTCGTGGTGCCGACCACGCTGCTCGCCCGTCAGCATCACAAGACGTTCACCGACCGTTTCAAGGGTTTCCCGGTCCAGGTCGCGCAGGCCTCCCGGCTGGTGCCCGCCAAGCAGCTCAATCTGGTCAAGAAGGGCCTCGCCGACGGCTCGGTCGACATCGTCGTCGGCACCCATGCGCTGCTCAGCAAGTCGATCAAGTTCCGGGATCTCGGCCTGCTGATCGTCGACGAGGAGCAGCATTTCGGCGTGACCCACAAGGAGCGGCTGAAGCAGCTCCGCGCCGAGGTGCACGTGCTGACGCTGTCGGCCACGCCGATTCCACGCACACTTCAATTGGCGCTCACCGGCGTGCGCGAGCTCTCGATCATCGCATCGCCCCCGGTCGACCGCCTCGCGGTCCGCACCTTCGTCGCCCCGCACGACCCCTTGATGATCCGCGAGGCGCTGCTGCGCGAGCGCTATCGCGGCGGCCAGGCGTTCTACGTGGTGCCGCGCATCGACGACCTCGCCGAGGTCAGGGATTTCCTCGACAAGAACGTGCCGGAGATGAAGGTTGCGGTTGCGCACGGGCAGATGCCGCCCGCCGTGATCGAGGATATCATGACGGCGTTCTACGACGGCAAGTTCGATATCCTGCTGTCGACCACGATCGTGGAATCCGGCCTCGACATCCCCAACGCCAACACGCTGATCGTGCATCGCGCCGACATGTTCGGCCTTGCCCAACTGTATCAGCTCCGCGGCCGCGTCGGCCGGTCCAAGCTGCGGGCCTATGCGCTGTTCACGCTGCCGGCGCAGCAGAAGATCACGGCGCAGGCCGAGCGCCGGCTCACCGTGCTGCAATCGCTGGAGACGCTGGGCGCGGGTTTCCAGCTCGCCTCGCACGATCTCGACATCCGCGGCGCGGGCAATATCCTGGGCGAGCAGCAGTCCGGCCATATCAAGGAGGTCGGCTTCGAGCTCTATCAATCGATGCTGGAGGAGGCGATCGTCAACCTCAAGGCTGGCGTGTCCGAGCCCGCGGCCGACCGCTGGTCGCCGACGATCACCATCGGCATGCCCGTGCTGATTCCGGAGGATTATGTCGGCGATCTCTCGGTGCGGCTGTCACTCTACCGCCGGCTCGCCGACCTCGACAGCGAGGAGGAGATCGAGAACTTCGGCGCCGAGATGCGCGACCGGTTCGGCGTGTTGCCGGACGAGGTGCGCTATTTGTTCAAGGTCGCCGCGATCAAGGCGTTCTGCCGCCAAGCCAATGTCGGCAAGATCGACGCCGGTCCGAAGGGCGCCGTCATCGCCTTCCGCGACAATTCCTTCGCCCATCCCGACCGGCTGGTGAGCTTCATCCGCAGCCACGGCCAGGCCGCGAAGGTGCGGCCCGACATGAAGGTGGTGTTCCTGCAGGACTGGGAGACGCCGGAAGAGCGTCTGGCCGGCACCACCGAGATCATGCGCCAGCTGGCGCAGCTCGCGCAGAGCAAGAAGGCGGCGTAGAGGTTTCCGGAGGCGGCGCGAAACGACGCGCCGCACTCGGATCTCGGAACAGCGACATATGATCACTTGCGCAATGATCGAACAGTTGCTAGGTTCGGTCTATCGAGTTTCGGCCGAACGACTTGGCCTCGCCGCTGAAAAGCGCGCCTGACTGACGACCCTCCCTCCAGATCTCGACGACACCCACCGCGCTTCTGAGCGCGGCTAAACGTTTATCTATCTTAAAGGACGATCCCCATGACGACGGGAACTGTGAAGTGGTTTAACAGCCAAAAGGGCTTCGGATTCATTCAGCCGGACGAGGGCAGCCAGGATGTCTTCGTTCACATCAGCGCCGTTGAACGCGCCGGCATGAATACCCTCAACGAAGGGCAGAAGGTTTCTTTTGAAATCGTTGCAGATCGCAAGACCGGCAAGTCTGCTGCTGAAGATCTGCGCGCCGCATAGGCTGTCGCAATCCCAATGACGTTGCTTTGACCACGGATGTACTGGCAGAGCTTCTGATTTTTTGACCCGCGACCGTTTA
Source organism: Bradyrhizobium sp. WU425 (assembly GCF_021052305.1). NCBI lineage: Bacteria > Pseudomonadati > Pseudomonadota > Alphaproteobacteria > Hyphomicrobiales > Nitrobacteraceae > Bradyrhizobium > Bradyrhizobium sp. WU425. The sequence continues at coordinate 4,294,570 of NZ_CP088089.1, forward strand.
CCGGCCGCGGGTTTTTTGCGCCAGCGGCCGGCCCTCGCGAATGAGAATGCGAACGGTGCGTTTCGCGTAAAGCTTCCACATGTGAGCAGTCGAGCTCCGACGGCAGCGAGCGCTCGCGGATGATTACGACGCCGCCCGCGATGCCTCGGCCGACAGCCGCCCAAGCAGCGACCTTGCCGTATCCGAGGGCGACAGCGAATCCACCGAAACGACGGGATCGCTGCGCATCTCGTGCTTGCCGTTCGACGTGTGCCGCATCACCGCGGAGAGGCGGCGGGCGATCATGTGCGCAGTGCGGAAGTCGGTCTCCGCGAACACGACGACGACCGAGCCGTCCTTCTGCGCCACGCCAAAATCCATCTGCCGCATCAGCCGGCTGAGAATGCGCGCGGCATCGAGCTGGGCGCGGGAATTGCCGGGATCGAAGGCGAAGCGTGCGACCGAGAGGCCGCCGCCGCGGGCCAGCGTCTGCTCGACCGCCTTGGCAAAATCGCGCGCAAAAGCTTCCGCCGTGAGCAGGCCGCTGCGCGGGTCGAGCCAGCCGCCGGCATCGATCGAGCGCAGCGTACGGCTCAGCTGGGCTTCCATGGCGTGCTGGCGGATCAGGGGCAGCGCGTTGGCGGCGACCTTCGCCGGCTCGCCCGGGATCAGTTCGAGATTGGGCAGGTCGTAAGTCTGCGTCAACTGATGCGCAGTGACGACCACGGGCAGGCTGCGGAAGCGGGTGTCCTCGGCGAGCACCGTGAGAAAGGCATCGGTCACGCGGGGGGTAAAACCTTCGGCGAGCACGACGCCGTCGAGGTCGCGGGTGTTGAGATGCTTGGCCGCTGCCTCGATCGAGAGCGCCCCGATCACGCCGACGCGCTCGCCGAGCGCGACGGAAAGCGCGGGGTAAGCCGCGCCGCGGCCGATCAGAAGCACCGTGGCATCGCGAACGGGATCAGCCTCCGGCAGCGCGACTTTGACCTCCGGCAGCCGGCGCAGCACCGTGGCATGGAGCGTGCGAATCCGTAGAGCGGCGCGAAGCCGCGCGATCAGGCGTTCGGAATGGCCGGCGCGCGAGGAAGAGAAGGGCAGGACGTTGTGCGGGAGCGCGCCCGCCGCATCCAATGCCACGAAGGGAAGGTAAGGGGATTGCTCTGCGATCTTGCTGGCGAGCGGCGCCAGATGCGGCTCGTGCCCGGCATGCATCGCGGCGAGAACCGCGGCCGGCTGCACCTCTTCGACCGCGCGCACCGCGCCGGCCCAGCCGGTGTCGATCACGGGAAAGAAGCGCGCCTCGTCCAGCGCCGCAAGGAAGGTCGGCCGCTCGCCATTGGACACAAACAGGATCGGGCCGGCCTGGGACATCGAGAAACTCTGGTCACGCAACAGGTGCTGCGCAATCTAGTCCGGCCGCCTTAATGTAGCGTCAATGGAACGGTCGAAACTCCGCTTAGACCGGCCCGGAACGGTCGCGAAAAGCTTCGACCATCAGGGGGTTAAGCCCGAGTTCGCTGAGCGCCTCGCGGGCGCGGGCATTGTCCTGGGCCCGGCCCGCGAGCCGGTGACCGGAGAGCCGGTCAGGCAGCGCGGTCAGCAGCGCGCCCTGACCGAGCCGGCGCGCCCATTCCTGCAGGTCGTTGGAGAGGAAGCGGTAGCCGCCGACGGCCATGATCCCGGAGGGCGGCGCGGTGATGCAGATCGCGCCGCTGGGACGGTCGAGCCGCGCGGCGTAGCCGGTGTCGACATAGTCGCGTGGCGGCTGCGCGATCAGGCTGTCGCCGACCGGCGGCGGCGGGGCGTAGGCCGCGATCGGCACCATCGGGCCGCGCAGCCCGAGCGTGCCCTTCGGCGTCAGCAGAATCTCGCCGGCGATCGACGAACCCGACTGCTCGCGCGGCGCGCCGTGCGGTCCCGGCATCACCGGCACCGGCATGCCGTCCTCGCCACGCCGGGCGCCGAACAATCCGGCCTCGCCGAACAGATAGACGTCCGTGAAAGGCGCATGCGGCGCAATCCATGCCTCGCTCGCCGACACCTGCTCGGGGGCGCGCCACAGGCCGATGACGTTGCGCAAGCTCGGCATCCGCGCCGCCAGCTCGGAATCGCCGAGCCGCTGGGCGAACTGTGCCGGTGCGATCAGCACGTCGCATTCGTGCGCATTGATCTGCTGCTCCAGCACGTCGTTCTCGAAGGGGTGATGCAGCGCCAGCGTGCCGCCGCACAGCAGCCACACCGCGAGCGAGGAGGCGAGCCCTGCGAACGACATCGGCGTGAACGCCGCCATCACGGTTGCGCCTTGCCTGATGTCGGCTTCCAGCGACATCGCGAGCCCCCCGGCGATCAGGCTGAAATGCGGCCGCGGCACCGGACGAAAGCCTTCGGCGGTGACGTCGAAGGAGATCATCGCCGCCTTGCGGCCATCCTGAATCACGGCGCGCGCTGTGCCGGGCGGACGGGCCTGCACGTCGTCGAGCGAGGCCATGCCTTCGGGCAGGTTGGTGCCGAAGCCGCAGACATGGCGAATCGAGAAGGCTTCCGCGGCCGCGTGCATGGCGAGATCGGCATAGCTGACGCCGTCGACCGTGCTCATGGTGACGATGGCGCGCGCCGCGGTACGATTGAGAGCGGCGGTCAGTTCGGCATGGCGCCAGAGCAGCGGCAGCACGGCGACGACAAGACCGGCGCGATGGGCGGCGAGAACGGTGAGCACGAACTCGACCGTATTCGGCAGTTGGATGGCGATGACGGAATTGGCCGGCAGGCCTGATTCGACGAAATAGGCGGACAGCGCCTCGATGGCGGTGTCAGCCTCGGCATAGCTCATCCGCCGCGGCTCGTGCCCGGTCACGCGGAACTTGTTCAGGGGGTCGAGCAGAGCGGTCGCGTGCGGCTGCCGCATCAGCGTGCGCTGAAACAGTGTGTCGAGCGTCGGCGATACGGCTGGCTGGTTCACGGCGTCACTTTGCTTGATGAGCTTGCGGCTGCCCCTTCGACCACCAGGTCTCCGGCAAATAGCCGGACAGCGAGGTGGCCTCTGGCCGTTCTATCCGATTCCAGCGCGCGATCCATTGCTCGGATACGTTAAACAGGGGGATTGTATAGAAACCGGAGATCAAAGCGCGGTCGAGCGCCCGCACCGCGGATACGAAATCCGTGTGTTCACGGGCTTCCAGCAGTGCGGCGATCATCGCATCGACCGCGGGATCCCGGGCCCCCATGTAGTTGCGGGTGCCCGGACTGTCGGCGGCAGCGCTCCCCCAGTAGAAATATTGCTCGTTGCCGGGCGACAGGGACTGGTCCCAGCGGTTCTGGATCATGTCGAATTCGTAGGCGAGCCGGCGCTGGTCGAACTGCACGGGATCGACCGATCGCACGCTGGGCTCGATGCCGGCGCGCCTGAGGTCGCGCTGAAAGGCAAGCGCGACGCGTTCCTGGTCGCGGGTCGTGACCAGGATCTCGAAGGTGAAGGGCGCCTTGGTCGCACGGTTGCGCAGCACGGTGCCGTCGAGATCGTAGCCGGCCTCCGACAACAGCTTCAGCGCCGCGCGCAGCGTGGTCCGGTCGCGGCCCGAACCGTCGGTCACCGGCAGGCGGTAGCTGCCGTCCATGATGTCAGGCGGGATCTGCGCGGCGAACGGCTTGAGCAACTCGCGCTCGCGCGCATCCGCAGGCTTGCCATACGCTGAGAGGTCCGAGCCGGCAAAATAGCCGGCGACGCGCGAGTAGAGGTTGAAGAAGTAGTTGCGGTTCACCAGCTCGAAATCGAACAGCAGCGTCAAGGCCTGGCGCACGCGGATGTCGGCGAATATGGGACGCCTCGTGTTGAACACCAGAAATTCGGAAGGTTGCGGCACGCCCGGCTTGAAGGTGTCGCGGATCACGTCGCCATTCTTCGCCGCGGGAAAGTCGTAGCCGTCGTGCCAGCGCAGCGGCTCGTGCTCGATGCGGAAATCATAGAGGCCGCGCTTGAAAGCTTCGAACTGGCCGTTGGCCTCGCGAAAATAGTCGAGCCTGATCTCCTCGAAATTGTAGAGCCCGCGATTGATGGCGAGGTCACGGCCCCAATAGTCGGGATTGCGGGTGAGCGTCACGCTGGCACCGGGCCTCACGGCGGTGACGCGATAGGGGCCGGAGCCGACCGGGCCCGACAGCGTCGTCTCCTCGAAAGCCGCGACGTCGACCGCATGTTTCGGCAGGATCGGCATCAGGCCGAGGATCAGCGGCAGTTCGCGGTCATTGGCTCCCGCAAGGTCGAAGCGGACGGTGAGGGGATCCGGCGCCTCGGCCTTTGCCACCTTGCCGTAATATTGCCGGTGGTTGGGGCGGCCGTGGTCGCGCAGCAACTGCCAGGAGAACAGCACGTCCTCGGCGCGGACCGGCTTGCCGTCGGAGAAGCGCGCGCGGGGATCGATGTGGAACGTGACAAAGCTGCGCTCGTCATCGGTCTCGACCGATCTGGCGAGCAGTCCGTAGAGCGTGAACGGCTCGTCATTGCCGCGCGCGAGCAGGCTCTCGACCACGTAGTTCCGGACCGGCTGCACGGCCAGTCCCTTGACGATGAAGGGATTGAGGCTGTCGAAGGTGCCGAGAACGCCCCAGGTCAGCCGGCCGCCCTTGGGGGCGTCAGGGTTGACGTAAGGCATGTGGGTGAAACCGGCAGGCATCGCCGGCTTGCCGTGCATGGCGATGGCGTGGGCTTCCTCGGCCTCTGCGCCGCTGGCCGGAAGCCCCAAGGAAAACGGGAGCCCCAAGGCGAAAGCCAGGACACAGAGGCGGACGCAAAGACCTTCAGGACGGCCCTCGAGAAGGCGCTGGAACATGAACATGTGGACACGTTGATTCGAGGACCGCAGGCCTGAATCCTATCACAGGGATTTTCCCGGGGGCGCACGCCGACGCGCGGTCAAAGGCGCTTGTCGGCATTGATCTTTTCGTCGGCCACGTTAAGAAGGCACGCAATCGCGCAAGAGCGCCGAGCCCGTCACTTATCTGCCTCATTTGACGGGGAGAGAGCCGCGCCCAACGCGGCCAGGCTCGGTGCGTCGAAGCGGTTCGGGCACTTCCCGTTCAGAAAGGGTTTTCCGCAATGAATTTCCGTTACTTGGCCGCGTCCGTCCGGCCGCGCGGGCGACTTCTCGCCTTGTTGACGGCGACGGCGTTGGCCGTCCCGTTTGCCGCCGAGGCCCAGGCTCCCGCGCCAGCTCCGGGCACGCCCGCGCCCAAGGCGACCCCGAAGGCCGCTCCGAAGGCTGCCCCCAAGGCTCCGGCGCCGGCCGCTCAGGCACCGGCCCAGCCGGCACCCGCCCAGGGCGCTCCGGCGCAGGGCGCTCCAGCGCAGCAGGGCGCGGCCCAGCCGGCCGATCAGCAAATCCAGCTGATCTACGCCCCCTGGACCAAGTTCTGCCTCAAGGGCCAGGACGCCAATGCCAAGCAGGTCTGCTTCACCGGCAAGGACGGCCGTATCGAGTCGGGCCAGCCGGTCATCGCGGCCGTCATCATCGAGCCAGAAGGCGAGCCGAAAAAGATCCTGCGCGTGACGCTGCCGCTCGGCATGCAGTTGGTGCACGGCACCCGCATCATCGTGGACAACAATCCGCCGTTGCAGAGCCCGTATGTGATCTGCTTCCAGAACGGCTGCATGTCCGACTACGAAGCCACGCCCGAGTTTATCAACAACATGAAGAAGGGCCAGAACCTCGTTGTTCAGGCGATCAATGCCAACGGCGCACCGCTGACGCTGCCGCTGCCGCTCGCCGGCGAATTCCAGAAGGCCTATGACGGCCCGCCGACCGATCCGAAGGTGTTCGAGGAAACCCAGAGGAAGCTGCAGGAAGAGCTCCAGAAGAAGGCTGAAGAGCTGCAGAAGAAGCAGCAGCAAGCGCCTGGCGCCGCTCCGGCCGGACAGAAGTAATCAGGGATCAATCCCGCATATGAAAAAGGCGCTCGGTTCGAGCGCCTTTTTTGCTGGCCAGTTGATGGCTTCGAAACTCAGTTCAGCGAAGGATTGCGCGGGCGATAGCCGGTCTTGTCCTTGACGAAGATCTCGGCGACCTGGGAATGCCGGACCGGCTCGCCGGAATCGTCCGGCACGAGATTCTGCTCGGAGACATAGGCGACGTATTCCGACTCCGAGTTCTCCGCGAGCAGGTGATAGAACGGCTGGTCCTTGTGGGGCCGCACCTCCTCGGGGATCGACAGCCACCACTCTTCGGTGTTGTTGAATTCCGGATCGATGTCGAAGATCACGCCCCGGAACGAGAAGATCCGGTGGCGCACGACCTGTCCGATCTGGAATTTGGCGGTCCGCGCTTTAATCATTCCCCGTCGATAGACCAGGATTGTGGCCGATGCTAGTGCCCTGATCTGGAATTAACCCGGTTGCGGGGCAGATAGGCCCCCAATCTTCAGAAAACACTTCATCAATGGTCGATATCCTCAATCTGGCTCTACCATATTTCGGCTTGATCTTCGTTGGATTCGCCTGTGGCAAGGTCAAATCCCTGCCGGAATCGGGCCTCGCCTGGATGAACTTCTTCCTGCTCTATGTGTCGCTGCCGGCGCTGCTGTTTGCGATCATGTCGAAGACGCCGTTTTCGGAATTGAACAACCCGCCGTTCCTGGTCGCGACCACCCTGTCGACCGTTGCGGCGTTCACACTCGCGCTGGTCGTCGGCAAGGTTTTGGGCGGGCTGACGCTGCGCGAGGCGACGCTCGCCGGGCTCTCCGGCGGCTACGGCAATATCGGCTACATGGGACCGGGGCTGGCGCTCGCCGTGCTCGGGCCGAAGGCCTCCGCGCCGACTGCGCTGATCTTCTGCTGCGACAGCATCTTCCTGTTCACGATCGTGCCGTTGCTGATCGAGCTCTCCGACCGCGATCATCCCTCGATCGTGCATGCCTTCGGCGTCGTGCTGAAGCAGATCGTGCTCAACCCGCTGATCATGTCGGCCTGCTTTGGCGCGGCCTTCGCATCGCTGCATATCGAGATGCCCGTCGCACTCGATCGCACCATCACCTTCCTCCAGAACGCAGCCGCTCCGACCGCGCTGTTCGTGCTCGGCGTGACCGTGGCGCTCCGCCCGTTCGATCGGGTCCCGTGGGAAGTGCCGGGCGTGATCGCGATCAAGCTCCTGATCCATCCGCTTGCAGCTTTCGGCCTGATGCTGGCGCTCGGCCCGTTTGCGCAGCCCTGGGCCGCGACCGCCGTGCTGATGGCCTCGCTGCCGCCGGCGCTAAACGTGTTCGTCATCGCCCGGCAGAACGACGCCTGGATCGAGTCTGCCTCCGTCGCGGTGCTGCTCGGGACGTTTGCGTCCGTGGTCACGCTGACCAGCGTGATGTGGGCGATCCAGACTGGCCGGCTGGCGTTTCCTTGAGCGGCGGTTACTTCCGCCAAGTCGGCGTGAGCCCCTCGCGCATCGCAAAACGCCGGAGCGGGCCGATCGCGCCGAGCAGGTGCATGCCGACCGCGCGGACGGGCTGGAGTGGCAGGAAATCGTTGAGCAGCGAGCGGTTGGCGATGTCGATCGCAAAGGTCCGGCTCAGGATGTCCGGACGCCGCGCCCGGTCATAACGCTTGAGCACGTCTGCTGCGCCGGGATCTTGGCCTGATGCGATGGCCTCGCCTGCAAGCCTCGCAATGTCGGCGGCATCGCGGAGGCCGAGATTGAGACCCTGGGCGCCGATCGGGGGAACCACATGGGCGGCTTCGCCGACCAGCGCAATGCGGTCGCCGCCGAAGGATTTGGGACGTTCGATCGCCAGCGGGAACAGATGGCGGCCCGGCTCCACCGTCATGCGCCCGAGGATCGAATGCGACTGCTTCTCGATCGCGGCGGACAATTCCTCATCGCTCAGGCCGCGAAGCCGCTCGGCGTCCGCAGGCGCCGAGACCCAGACGACGCTGGAACGATCGCCGGGCAGGGGCACGAACACGCAAGGACCATGCGGGGTGTGGAACTCGGTCGAGACGTTGCGGTGGGGCCGCGCGTGCCCGACGTTGAAAGTCAGTGCCGTCTGGGTCAGCTCGCGCCGCGTCACCGCGATGCCGGAGGCTTCGCGGCACAGCGAATGCCGGCCGTCGGCCCCGACCACGAGGCGGGCCGAGAGAAATTGCGCAGCGGCCGTGCGGATCGCGACGTCATCGGCTTCGATGACGACAGTTTCGGCCTCGTCGTCGAAACGGACGACATCGGGCAGTTCGGCCGCGCGCGCTTCCAGCGCCAGCATCAGCGAGCGGTTGTCGATGTTGTAGCCGAAGGCATCGAGGCCGATTTCGTGGCAGGAGAACCGGACCTCCGGCGCACGAAACAGCCGGCCGGTGTCGTCGACGAGCCGCATGATTTCGAGCGCGGCCGCCTTGTCCTTGCAGCGCGGCCAGACGTCGAGGCTCTCCAGCAGATCGACGGAGGCACCGAGTAGCGCCGTGGTTCGATTGTCGGCATAAGGCATGCGACGCGCCACCAGCGCGGTCCGTGCGCCCGCCTGCGCCAATGCGATGGCGGCGCTCAGTCCCGCCGGTCCGCCGCCGATCACGGCCGCGTCAAAGAGTGTCGATGCATCTGTCATGGAACGACATTGGACATGCCCCGCGGCAAATTCAAGCCCACTCATATTTCCCTGATTTTATGACGAATTGTGCGACCAGGCGCCGCAATGGCTTATGTGCAAACCGGTGTCATTCTGATAGCAGAAGTCATGGACAGCCAAGAGGATTCCCTGAAGCCCAGGCCCGCGATCCGCGCCGCTGCCTTCTCGGTGCACATCTTCACCGCGTTCGGTGCGGCGATCGCGCTGCTGGCGATGCTTGAGGCCGTGCGTGAGCACTGGGCGGCGATGTTTCAATGGCTGGGCGTCGCCCTCATCATCGACGCGATCGATGGGCCGATCGCGCGCCGGCTCAACGTCAAGGACGTGCAGCCGAACTGGTCGGGCGACGTGCTCGACCTCGTGGTCGATTTCGTCACTTACGTCTTCGTGCCGGCCTATGCGATCGTGGCCAGCGGCTTGCTGCTGCCGGTCGCAGCTCCCCTGCTCGGCGTCGCCATCATCGTCACCAGCGCATTATATTTCGCCGATCTGCGCATGAAAGCGGACGACAATCATTTCCGCGGTTTTCCGGCGCTGTGGAATGCGGCGGCGTTCTATCTGTTTCTGCTGCACTGGCCGCCGCTGCTCTCGACGCTGCTAGTAGCGGCCCTGGTGGTGCTGACCTTCGTGCCGTTCCACGTGCTGCATCCGGTGCGCGTCGTGCGGCTGCGCTGGCTGACGATGTCGCTGATCGCCATCTGGGCTCTGCTCTCCTTCTACACGCTGCAGATGGACTTTCGCGTCGGCACCGGTGTGACTGTCGCGCTCTGCGCGATCGCGCTCTGGATCAGCTTCAGCGACGCATTGATACGGCTGACAAGATCCTTCGCATGATGCACCTGTTGACCAGCCCCGAAGCCTGGGCCGCGCTCCTCACCTTGACCGCGCTCGAGATCGTGCTCGGCATCGACAACGTCATCTTCCTGTCGGTGATCGTCTCGCGCATTCCCGAGAAGCAGGCGCACCGCGCCCGCCAGATCGGGCTCGCGCTGGCGCTGATCTTCCGCATCATCCTGCTCAGCCTCCTGGTCTGGCTGATCGGCCTGACCGCGCCGGTGTTTTCGTTTTCCGGTTACGGCTTCTCCTGGCGCGACCTCATCCTGATCGGCGGCGGTCTGTTCCTGATTGCGAAGGCGACGCACGAGATTCATGGCGAGGTCGAAGCCGATGACGGCGAGGGCGGCGAGAAGTCACCTCGTAACGCTTTCTTCTGGGTCATCGTCCAGATCGTGATCATCGACATCGTGTTCTCGCTGGACTCGATCATCACGGCGATCGGCATGGCGCAGGACCTCGAAATCATGATCGCGGCCGTCGTGATCGCCTGTCTCATCATGTACATTTCGGCCGGACCGGTGTCGCGGTTCGTCGCGGAGCATCCGACCACGAAAATGCTGGCTCTGGCCTTCCTGGTGCTGATCGGCGTCGCGCTGGTTGCGGACGGATTCCAATTCCACATCCCGCGCGGCTACATCTATTTCGCGATTGCGTTCTCGGCAGCGGTCGAGTTTTTCAACGTGCTAGCGAAACGCAACCGCAGGAAGACCGGCAAGCCGTCGGTCTAGGCGTTCCAGCCCGCGTCGAGTTGACAAGGCGGGCGCGATGTCTTTCGCTGGCCCGCGAGAAAAGGAGGTCAGGTGATGACCAAAGCCGTCCGTGTGCACAAGGTCGGAGGCCCCGAAGCCCTGGTCTATGAGAGCGTCGATGTTCCGGCGCCCGGGCCCGGCGAGGTGCGCATCGTCCAGCATGCCGTCGGCCTGAACTTCATCGACGTCTATTACCGCACCGGCCTCTACAAGGCGCCGGGGCTGCCCTTCATCGCCGGCAACGAAGCCTCGGGCGAGGTCGTCGCGGTCGGGCCGGGCGTGACGAATTTCCATCCCGGCGACCGCGTCGCCTACTACCACAATCTCGGCGCCTATACCGGCGAGCGCAACATCCCCTGGGAGCGGCTGGTCAAGCTGCCCGACCACATCACCCACGAGCAGGGCGCCGTGCTGATGCTGAAGGGGCTGACGGTGTGGTATCTCCTGCACAAGACCTTCAAGGTCGAGCCGCATCATCGCGTGCTGATCCACGCCGCGGCCGGCGGCATCGGCCTGCTTGCCTGCCAATGGGCGAGGGCAATGGGTGCCCACGTCATCGGCACCGTCGGCTCGCGCGAGAAGGCTGCGCTTGCCGAGGCCAATGGCTGCGACCATGTGATCCTCTACAACGAGGAAGACTTCGTTGCGCGCGTCAAACAGATCAGCCGCAACGAGGGCTGCGACGTGGTTTATGACGGTGTCGGCAAGGCGACGTTCCCAGGCTCGCTGTCCTGCCTGAAGCCGCGCGGGATGTTCGTCTCCTTCGGCAATGCCTCAGGCCCGGTGCCGCCGTTCTCGATCGCCGAGCTCAACACCCACGGCTCGCTGTTTGCGACCCGGCCCAAGCTCAACGACTATATCGGAACGCGCAAGGAGTTGCTGGAAGGCGCTGACACGCTGTTCGCCGCCGTCATTAACGGCAAGCTCCACGTGCCGATCAACCATGCCTACGCGCTCAAAGACGCCGCCAAGGCGCATATCGATCTCGAGAGTCGCAAGACCACGGGCGCGTCGATCTTGAAGCCGTAGAGAACGTCTTGCCGAAGTCGTCATGCCCGGGCTTGTCCCGGGCATCCACGTTGTTCGTGCCGCGCCTCAAGGCGTACATGGCCGGGACAAGCCGGCCATGACGGAGAGAGAGCGAGCCGTCTACGCCACTCGCCGTGCCGCGCCGGCTCTGGTCAAGATACCGTCGAGACAATCGATCATCTCGGCGATCTCGGCCCGCGTGACGTTCAGCGCCGGCATGAAGCGCAACGTGTCGACCTGCGGCGCGTTGAGGAGGACGCCGGCCTCGAACGCCTGCGCGACGATGCCGGGCGCGATCGGCAGCTTGAGGTCGAGCGCGAGCAGGAGCCCGCGACCTCGCACTTCCCCGAGCCCATGCCGCGCCGAGACCTTCTGCAGCTCGCTTTCGAGCAGCAGCCCGGTTTCGGTCGCCGTCTTCAGGAACTCCGGCTTGCTGACCTCGTCGAGCACCGCAAGCCCCGCCGCGCACATGATCGGGTTGCCGTTGAACGTGCCGCCCTGGTCGCCGTGCTCGAAGCAGGCCGCGCGTTCGGTCGCGAGCAGCGCCGCGAGCGGCACGCCGCCGCCGATGCCCTTGCCGAGCGTCATGATGTCGGGCGCGATGCCTGTGTGCTCGTAGTGGAAGAGCTTGCCGGTCCGGCCCATCCCGGTCTGGATCTCGTCGAAGATCAGGAGGAGGCCGTGCGCGTCGGTGAGAGCGCGCAACTCCTGCAAGAACTGATCGGTCGCCGGCCATACGCCTGATTCCCCCTGGATCGGCTCGATCATCACGGCGACGGTGTTGTCGTTGATCAGCTTTTTGACCGAGGCGATGTTGTTGAGCTTCGCCTTCTTGAAGCCGGCGACCTTTGGCTCGAACAGCGGCTCAAAGGCCTTCTTGCCCGAGGCCGACATCGTCGCCAAGGTGCGGCCGTGAAAGCCGCCTTCGAAGCTGATGATCTCGAACGCGCCACCTCGATGCAGGCTGCCATATTTGCGCGCGAGCTTGATCGCGCCCTCGTTGGCTTCCGCGCCGGAATTGGCAAAGAACACCTGGTCGAACGCGCTGTTTGCAACCAGCGCCTGCGCGAGCTTCAGGCTTGGCTCGTTGTAGAAGGCGGGGCTTGGCGTCAGCAGCCGCTTGGCCTGCGCCGCAAGCGCGTTGGCGATCGCGGGCGGGGAGTGGCCGAGGCAGTTGACCGCCCAGCCCTGTACGAAATCGAGATAGCGCTTGCGGCTGTCATCCCAGAGGTAGGAGCCGGCGCCGCGGACGAACACGGCCTTGGGCCGAGCGGCGATGTCCATCAACGCGTCATACGGATGGGTGGCGGTGGTCATGTCGAACTCCTCTGGAGGCGGGTGGAAAAGGGGGCGCGAAAAGCAAAAAGGCCGCACCTTGCGGGTACGGCCTTCTCGAAAACCTACGCTGAATTCAGTGCTTCAGCGGCGTCGTCGGACATGGCGCACCCTCTCATCGTCGCGGAAGCGACGGCGGAGCATTTCGGTGCGCTGATGGGTCCGAGCGTTGATCATGGGGCGCGGCAATACACGCGAATGGCCGGGCTTGTCAAGCGCCGCCTTGCAGACCACACGCCCAGCGTGCATGGGGCAGGAGAGAGATGGGCGGCTGGAAACCATTACGTCTCTAGCGCGTTTGTGATCAGCGAACGCGAATTGGCTCGAACCGAACGGATGACGGTTCGGACCAAGAGGGGCGGGACCAACCAGATAGTTTTAAGCCTTGTCCGACACGCCTTATTCGATCGACCTCGACAGCATTCGCGGCGCGTTTCCGCCGGGCATCGAGGCGCCGCCGCTGTTGCTGGACTTTGCCGGCTGGCTGAAGGGACGGCCCTGGGGCAGCGTCGGCTGCTTCTCGCTGCAGGGCCAGTTTTCCGATCAGGCGCCTATTGTTGACGGCAGTCCCTTGCGCGACCGGTTTTCGCTGTTCATGCGGCTGTCGGATGGCTCGGCTGTTGGCGGCTGGTATGGCGCGGGTCTCGACCGCGACAATCCGCCGATCGTGGGGCTTGGGTCCGAGGGCGATCACGAGCTGCTGGCGCCGAGCCTCGATGGTCTGCTGGCAAAACTGACATCACAGCAATTCGACAACGCTTGGAGCGATCTGAAGCCACATGACGAGGTCGAATGCCAGACGGTCGAACTCGCGCAGTGGCTGACAGGACGGCCGACCGGGGAGACGGCGGCGGCCGATAACCATCCCTCGGAGCTGCCCGACTTTCGCGGCTTCATGGAAAGATGGAGCCGGGAGCGCGAAGACTATTGGGCCAATCATCGCCTGATGGCCGAGCTCGGCTGGCGCCTGACCGCGCATCTCCCCAAGGGCAAGAACGCCTGGGACAAGACGCATTTCGAGGTCGCGATCGTCGGCAAGCAGTACGAGGCGCGCGTCCTGTCGCGCGGGCCGCAGCCGTTCGAGGAAGCCGCCTCGATCGAATCCCTGCTGCGCGATCTGCGTGAGGAGATGCGCCGCGCACAGCCCGAGCTCGGGCTGTGGTACGCCATGAAATTCGGTCTCTATGCCGACGGCCGCGTCATGCCGAACTTCGAATATGATGTGCGCCCGACCATCGAGGGCGAGCCCGCGAAGCTGTCGGAGGCGCAAGCCGATCTTGCCCGCGCCCCGCGCCCGGAGCGCTGGGTGCCGAAATGGCTGGCGGAATCTTGAAGCTCGGAGTGCCGCGACGCTGCCGCCCAGCCGGCGCGCCGAAATCTTTGCACCTTCGATCCCCCTTGACTTAGAGCGCGCTCGAAGGGGTATCTGTACGTGCGTCAGTACGAGAACGGGCACACATGAAGATCGGCGACCTCGCAAAACGGACCGGCCTGTCGACGCACACGCTGCGCTATTATGAGCGCATCGGGCTGCTGCCATACGCCGACCGGGATCGCTCCGGCCAGCGCGACTTTGACGCATCGATCCTCACATGGATCGCATTCCTTGGGCGGCTCAAGACCACGGGAATGCCGATCCGGGGCATGTTGCGTTACGCGGCGCTTCGGGATGAAGGCGACGCTACCGGCACAAGCCGGCGGCAGATTCTGGAAGTCCACCGGGAACAGGTACGCACGCAGATTGCCGAACTCCAGGAATGCCTGCTCGTCCTTGATACCAAGATCGCCGGCTATGCCAGCGACGAACAGAGGACGAAGGAAAATGACGCACGCCCAAACACAAGACGAAAGTCGCTTCGATCGCGGTCAGCGGGCCCTGTCACGTATTGACGGCAGTGCCGGCGAAAAGGTCGTCGCCTCACTCGCCGACATAGCTCCGGATTTCGCACGATACGTGATCGAGTTTCCGTTCGGCGACATTTACTGCCGCCCGGACCTCGGCCTGCGCGATCGAGAGATCGCCACGATCGCCGCGCTGACGGCGCTCGGAAATGCCGCGCCTCAGCTCAAAGTGCATCTCGAGGCGGGTCTGAACGTCGGCCTGTCTCGCGACGAGATCGTGGAGATCATGATGCAGATGGCCGTCTATGCGGGCTTCCCGGCGGCGCTGAACGGGCTGTTCGCAGCCAAGGAAGTGTTCGCCGCACGCGACGAACAGCAGGCGTCGGGAGAAGCGACATGACCTCGTAGTTCGGGCACGCCCAGCCTGAACGCCGGCTGGTGGAAAATGCCTAAGGCGCGCCGGTCTTGCCGGCGTGCCGCGACCGGAATCTCAGAATCCCGCGACGCTGCCGTGGAGGTCGTACTGGTCCGCGCGCTCGATCTTGGCGGTGACGATCTCGCCGACGCGCAAGGGGCGGCGGCTCGACAGGTAGACGGCGCCGTCGATCTCGGGCGCATCAGCCTTGGAGCGGCCCCTTGCGACGGTCGGGCCGACCTCGTCGATGATGATCTGCTGGCGCGTGCCGACCTTGCGCTTCAGCCTGCGCGCAGAGATTTTCTGCTGGCGCGCCATCAGTGCATTGTAGCGCTCCTGCTTGATCTCTTCCGGCACGGGGTTCTCGATCGCATTCGCCGTGGCGCCGGCGACCGGCTCGTACTTGAAGCAGCCGAGCCGATCGATCTCGGCTTCGTCCAGCCAGTCGAGGAGATAGGCAAAGTCCGCATCGGTCTCGCCGGGGAAGCCGACGATGAAGGTCGAGCGCAAAGCGAGATCAGGACATTGCTCGCGCCAGCGCTTGATGCGCGCCAGCGTCTTGTCCTGCGCCGCCGGGCGCTTCATGGCCTTCAGTACTTCGGGGCTCGCATGCTGGAACGGGATGTCGAGATAGGGCAGCACCGTGCCCTCGTTCATCAGCGCGATGACCTCGTCGACATGCGGGTAGGGGTAGACATATTGCAGCCGGACCCAGGCGCCGAGCTCGCCGAGCTCGCGCGCGAGGTCGATGAATTTGGCGCGGACCTGGCGATCCTTCCACGGGCTCTCGGCGTATTTCAGATCGACGCCATAGGCCGAAGTGTCCTGCGAGATCACCAGCAGCTCTTTCACGCCGGCGTCGACCAGGCGCTCGGCCTCGCGCAGCACGTCGTTGGCCGGTCGCGAGACCAGGTCGCCGCGCAGCTTCGGGATGATGCAGAAGGTGCAGCGGTTGTTGCAGCCCTCGGAGATTTTCAGATAGGCATAGTGCCGCGGCGTCAGCTTGATGCCTTGCGGCGGCACCAGATCGAGATGCGGATTGTGGGCGGGCGGCAGCGCGCGATGCACGGCGTCCAGCACGCTCTCATATTGCTGCGGGCCGGTGATGGAGAGCACGCCGGGATAGGCCTGCTCGATCTGCTCGGGTTCCGCCCCCATGCAACCGGTCACGATCACCTTGCCGTTCTCGGCCATGGCCTCGCCGATCGCCGAGAGCGATTCCTGCTTGGCGCTGTCGAGGAAGCCGCAGGTGTTGACGATGACGATGTCGGCCCCGTCATGCTTGCGGGCGAGCTCGTAGCCCTCGGCGCGCAGACGCGTGATGATGCGCTCGGAATCCACCAAAGCCTTGGGGCACCCGAGCGACACGAAGCTGACCTTCGGCGCAGCCGTCTGATCCATATCCAAATCTGCCTGATTGACAGGGTTGAGCTAGTCCCAATTGCCCATAATTACAACCCTTTGCATGGCTCGCGGGCATGCTATGGATGAATCACTGGTGGTGAGTGAGCAATGAGCGCCGAACAGTCGCCCAAAATCGTGATCGTCGACGAAAGCCCGATCCGGGCTGCGATCCTCGAAGAAGGGTTGCGGGAGGCCGGATTTACGCAGATCGTCCATATCCGCGAGATGCAGAGCCTGCTCGCCCGGATTTATGCGGTCGATCCCGACATCATCCTGATCGATCTGGAAAACCCCAGCCGCGACGTGCTGGAAGCGATGTTCCAGGTCAGCCGCGCCGTGAAGCGGCCGATCGCGATGTTCGTCGACCAGAGCGATTCATCCTCGATCCAGGCCTCGGTCGAGGCGGGGGTCTCCGCCTATATCGTCGACGGGCTGAGGAAGGAGCGCATCAAGCCGATCCTCGACCTGTGCGTGTCGCGCTTCAATGCCTTCGCAAAACTCCAGGAGGAACTGGAGCGTACCAAGTCGCAGCTCGAGGATCGCAAGGTCATCGAGAAGGCCAAGGGCATCCTGATGAAGGTGAAAGGCCTCACCGAGGACGAGGCCTATGTGCTGCTGCGCTCCACTGCGATGCGCGAGAAGAAGAAAATCGGCGAGATCGCCCAGTCGATCATCACCGCGTCGGAGATGCTGAAATGACCGCTCCCCTCCGCATCGGGTTCATTCCGCTGGTCGATGCCGCAGCGCTGATCGTTGCCGTCGACAAGGGATTTGCCGCGGCTGAAGGGCTCGAGGTCGAACTGGTCCGCGAGGTCTCCTGGTCCAACGTCCGCGACAAGCTCAATATCGGCTTGTTCGACGCCGCGCATCTGCTCGCTCCCGTCGCGATTGCGTCCTCGCTCGGGCTCGGCCACGTCAAGGTGCCGATCGCGGCGCCCTTCAATCTCGGCATCAACGGCAACGCGATCACGGTCTCGCCGGCGCTTCATACCGCGCTGATGGAGGAGATCGACGGCGACCGCTTCGATCCGCTCGCCACGGCAAAAGCGTTGGCGCGCGTGGTCACCAAGCGGCGCAAGGCTGGGGCCGATCCGTTGACCTTCGGCATGACCTTCCCGTTCTCGACCCACAATTATCAATTGCGGTTCTGGATGGCGGCGGCCGGCGTCGATCCCGACGAGGACGTGCGGCTGGTCGTGCTGCCGCCGCCCTATATGGTCGACAGTCTTGCCAATGGGCATGTCGATGCGTTCTGCGTCGGTGCGCCCTGGAATTCGATCGCGGTCGATCTCGGGATCGGCCACATCCTGCATTTCGTCTCCGACATCCTGGCCCATGCGGCCGAGAAGGTGCTGGCGCTCCGCCAGGTCTGGGCTGACAAGAATCCCGACGTGGTAGCCAGCCTGGTGCGCGCGGCGGTGAAAGCCGCCGAGTTCATCGAGCATCCCGAAAACCGGACCGAAGCGGCGCAGATCCTGGCGCAGCCGGAGCGGATCGGCGTCGATGCCGAAGTCATCCAGCGCACCCTCACGGGGCGCCTCAAGATTTCGCCGGACGGCACCTTTCGCGAGAGCGGCAGCTACCTCCTGGTGGGACGCGAGGAAGCAGGGCGCCCCGATCCGGTCCAGGCCGCCTGGCTCTATGCGCAGATGGTGCGCTGGGGGCAGACGACGCTGACGCCCGACGGCGTCAAGACGGCGATGGCCGTGTTCAGGCCCGATCTCTACGACGGCGCCCTCGGGCGCCGGCCGCCCGCCCAAGCCCCCGCGGCATTCGGCGCATTCGCCGGCCCCGCCTTCGATCCCGCCAATATTCGGGGGCATCTCGAGGCCTTCGAGGTGGGCCGCTGGAAGGTGTGATTCGGGTCTGCATCGTTTTTGAGCGCTGGAGATCCGAGTTTAAATTTTAGGCCGACTGCTCGAATTTCATAAGAGTTCCGGAGCCCAGAGTTCCCCGGCGCGCTCTTAATTACCTGATACCTCACACATTTTCATTTCATCGAAGCTGGCACGCAACTTGAATGTTGCAGTGCGGCCAGCCTGTCACAGATGCCTGCTGCGCCAGTCCCCAGCAACGAAGCTGTTCGGACCGCTGGGTGCGCAGCCGGCTCTCGAGCCAGCCGAGCTCCTCGCGGGTCGTGCACTTTCCGTCGAAACCACCCAGGTGGCCGCAGGAGCTTCGTTACTGACCATGAAACTCGACACCGTCTCAGTCGACTTTACCGACGACCAGAAACGCTACCTTGAAGGCTTCACGACCGGTCTGCAGATCAGCCGGGTCGGTCGCGGTCTCGGCGGCGGCGCCGGCAAGGCGAACGCCGAGCCGACCGGTCCCGATGCCGTGCACATCAAGGCGCAGGACAAGGTGATCGCCGCGGGCAAGAAGCTCGCCGACCAGGAGAAGGTCAAGCGCGACGAGCATCCCTTCGATGCCTATCCGCGTCTCCGCCAGCAGGCGCTCGACAATACGCCGCCGAGCCCGGCGGATAATTTCCGCTGGCGCTATTACGGCATCTTCTACGTCGCGCCGACGCAGGACTCCTACATGTGCCGTCTGCGCATTCCGAACGGCATCATGAAGCACTGGCAACTGTCCGGCCTTGCCGACCTCGCCGATGAAACCTGCGGGCCCTACAGCCACGTCACGACGCGTGCCAATCTCCAGCTTCGCGAGATCCCGCCGAAGAACGCCGTGAAGCTGATCGAGGGCATACAGGATCTCGGCCTGTGCTCGCGCGGCTCCGGCGCCGACAACATCCGCAACGTGACGGGAACGCCGACGGCGGGCATCGATCCGCAGGAGCTGATCGACACGCGGCCTTATGCGCGCGAGTGGCACTACCACATCCTGAACGATCGCTCGTTGTATGGCTTGCCGCGCAAGTTCAACGTCGCCTTCGACGGCGCCGGCAAGATCGCGGTGCTCGAGGAGACCAACGACATCGCCTTCACGGCGTATGAGGTGAAGGATGGGTTCGGCGTCGAACCCGGGATCTGGTTCCGCCTCGGCCTCGGCGGCATCACCGGCCACAAGGACTTTGCGAAATATTCCGGCATCGTCGTCAAGCCTGGAGACGCTACCGCCGTTGCCGACGCCATCGTGCGCGTCTTCATCGAGCACGGCGACCGCACCAACCGCAACAAGGCGCGGTTGAAATACGTGCTCGACGCCATGGGCCATGACGGCTTTCTCAAGCTGGTCGAAGAGCGGCTGAAGACGCCGTTCACGCGCGTGACGGAAGAGGCGTTTGCGCCGCGGCCGGCCGCGGACCGCATGGCGCATATCGGCGTGCACAAGCAGAAGCAGGACGGCTTGAACTGGATCGGCGTGTCGCTGACGCTCGGCAAGATCAGCTGCGATCAGATGCGGGGTCTCGCCAAGGTGGCGCTGGACCTCGGTGACGGCGAGATCCGTCTGACCGTCTGGCAGAACCTGCTGATATCAGGGGTGCGTGACGAGAATGTCGAGCTTGCCGTTGCGGCGATCAAGCAGATCGGGCTCGCGGCCGAGGCCTCGCACATCCGCGCCGGCCTGATCGCCTGCACCGGCAATGCCGGTTGCCGCTTTGCCGCCTCCAACACCAAGCGTCACGCCGCCGAGATCGGCGAATGGTGCGAGCCGCGCGTCGAGATGGACAAGCCGGTCAACATCCACGTCACCGGCTGCCACCATTCCTGTGCCCAGCACTACATCAGCGACATCGGTCTGATCGGGGCGCGCGTGCCTGTCAACGAGGAGGACACGGTGGAGGGCTATCATCTCTTCACCGGCGGCGGGTTCGGTCCTGACGCCGACGTCGGTCAGGAGGTCTATCACGACCTCAAGGCCGAGGACGCGCCGAAGACGGTCGAAGGGCTGCTCAAGGC
This sequence comes from Bradyrhizobium sp. WU425, assembly GCF_021052305.1. NCBI lineage: Bacteria > Pseudomonadati > Pseudomonadota > Alphaproteobacteria > Hyphomicrobiales > Nitrobacteraceae > Bradyrhizobium > Bradyrhizobium sp. WU425. Next base: position 4,314,621 of record NZ_CP088089.1, read on the forward strand.
CTATATCGCCCATCGCTCGTCTCCTGACGAAACCTTCCTGTCCTTTGCGCGCCGCCACGACGGCGAGACGCTGCGCAAGCTTGCCGATGCCGAGGTGTCCTCATGAACCAGATCAGCCCTCCACCCAAACTCGACATTATTCCCACGAGCGCCCCGTTCTCCGACGCGCAACGCTCCTGGCTGAACGGCTTCTTTGCCGGGCTGCTGTCGCCTGAGGCGGCCACGCCGCTGTCGGCGGAGCAGGGCGCCGCGGTCATGCAGGCTGGTGACGGTGACGACGGTGAAGCGCCGTGGCACGACCAGACCATGCCGATCGCCGATCGGATGAAGCTCGCCGAAGGCCGTCCCGTGCGGCGCAAGATGATGGCGGCGATGGCGCAGCAGGATTGCGGGCAGTGCGGCTACAATTGCCACGACTATTCGGAGGCGATCGCGAGCCGCAGTGAAGCGCGCCTCAACCTCTGCGTCCCCGGTGGCAAGGAAACCGCACGGATGCTGAAGTCGTTGCACGAAGAGCTGGACAAGGCGCCGGCGGCAAAGCCGGCTGACAAGCAAGACGCGGTGGCGGCCCCCGCCGTGACCGTGACGATCGCCGAGCCCGGCCGCTCGCGGGACAACCCCGTTGCGGCGACCTTCCTGTCGCGCCGTCTTCTCAACAAGGGAAAGTCCGAGAAGGAAACCTATCACGTCGAGTTCGATCTCTCCGAGAGCAAACTCGACTACGTCGTCGGTGACAGTTTTGGCGTGTTCGCGCGGAACGAGCTCGGCCTCGTCGACCAGGTCATCGCGTTGCTCGGTGCCTCCCACACCACGAAGGTCAACGGCAAGACGCTGCGCGAGGTGCTGATCGACGACGTCTCGTTGTCGCCGGCGCCCGACACGCTATTCGAACTGCTCTCCTTCATCACCGGCGGCGCGCAGCGCGAGAAGGCGCGGGCGCTGGCACAGGGCGAGGATCCCGATGGCGATGCCGCAACGCTCGACGTCATGGCGGCGCTGCAGAAGTTCTCGGGCACGCGGCCGCATCCCGAAGCCTTCGTGGAGGCGCTCGAGCCGCTGCAGCCGCGGCTCTATTCGATCTCGTCCTCGCACAATGCGACGCCTGGAAAGCTGTCGCTGACGGTCGATTCCGTGCGCTACGTGATCGGCAAACGCAAGCGCATCGGCGTTGCCTCGACCTTCCTCGGCGAGCGCATCGCTGAGGGCGAGAAGCTCAAGGTCTATGTGCAGAAGGCGCACAATTTCGGCCTGCCGCAGGATCCGAAGACGCCGATCATCATGATCGGCCCCGGCACCGGCATTGCGCCGTTCCGCGCCTTCCTGTTCGACCGCAAGGCGACCGGTGCGCCTGGCAAGAACTGGCTGTTCTTCGGCCATCAGCGCAGCGATTGCGACTTCTTCTACCAGGAGGAGCTCAACGCGATGAAGACCTCGGGCCTGCTCACGCGTATGTCGCTGGCCTGGTCGCGCGACGGCGAGAAGAAGTTCTATGTGCAGGACCGCATGCGCGAGGTCGGCCGCGAGGTGTGGACGTGGCTCGCCGAGGGGGCGCATTTCTACATCTGCGGCGATGCCAAACGCATGGCCAAGGACGTCGAGCGTGCACTGGTCGATATCGTCGCCCAATTCGGGGCGCGTTCGACCGACGAAGCCGTCAGTTTTGTCGCAGAACTCAAGAAGACGGGCCGCTTCCAGGCTGACGTCTACTAGATGTCATCCTACGGTCATCCGAGCCGGTTCCAACTGGCTCGGATTTGAGCGAATAAGATTCTCGGAAGTGGCGGGCGAGGAGAATTTGCTCCTGCGATGCGGGGTTTTCAGAGAACCCGCATCGCTATTTCCGCCGGTCTCTTGCCCGCCACCCCGGTTGATCCTTCATAATCGTCCGAATGGGGCGTTGGAGATCGACCATGCGCGAACTATCGGCGGAAGCCAGGCTGCACTTCTACGCGCGCTCGCTCTCGCGGCGGACCGGTGCGAGCGTGCATCATGCCGCAATGTACAGCGCCTTCGCCGTCATCGCCGCGATCGTGTTCGGCACGCTGTCGGTACACCCGTTCTGATCACGCTCCGCGCTTGAACGGCGCGACCTCGATCCCTGCATCCTTCAAAGCCTGCCGCAGACCGCGCGCGATGTCGACGGCGCCCGGCGTATCGCCGTGGATGCAGACCGTGTCGGTGCGCATCTTGATGACCTTGCCGGTGACCGAGACCACCGCGCCGTCCTGCACCATGCGCACCACGCGGTCGGCGATGGCCTTGGCGTCATGCAGCACTGCACCGGGCTTCTTGCGCGAGACGAGATTGCCGTCGTCCTCATAGGCGCGGTCGGCGAACACCTCGTGCACCATCGGCAGATTGGCGGCTTCGCCGGCCTTCACCAGCTTGGAATTGGCGAGCACGACGAAAATCAGGCTCGGGTCGACCGCCTTGATGCCGGCGGCGATCGCCTTCGCCGTCATGTCGTCCTCGCAGGCGACGTTGGAGAGCGCGCCATGCGCCTTCACATGCGTTACCTTGTGGCCGGCCGCGGTCGCGATCGCCTGCAGCGCGCCGATCTGGTAGGCGACGAGGTTCTCGATCTCGGAGGCCTTCAGGCCCGCGATCGGATGGCGGCCGAAGCCGTGCAGGTCGCGATAGCCAGGATGCGCGCCGACCGAGACGCCGCGCGCCTTCGCCAGCTCGACCGTTCGGCGCATGATGTCGGGGTCGCCCGCGTGGAAGCCGCAGGCGACGTTGACCGAGCTCGCCAGCTCGATCATGGCGGCATCATTGCCCATCTCCCAAGCGCCAAAACCTTCGCCGAGATCGCAATTCAGATCGATCGTCTTCATGGGTTGCTCTCCGTCTCTGGTCGTCTTGTCGTTTACGGCTCGGCCGCGACCTGCCAGGTCCCGGCGTCGACGGCACTGACAGCATAGCCCGCGACGTTGGCATCGCTGAGCGCTTCGATGTTGAGCGCCACGGTGTCGGCAGAACGCAGGCGATCGGGCAGGTTGCGGATCAGCTGCGCAAATTTCTTCGCCTCGTCCTGCGCCTCGGCCATGCTGACCGCCTTGAAGCGGAACGCCGTTCCCGCTGAGGTCTGCGCGAGACGGCCGACGTCGGCCGTGATCACGGTCGCGATCTTCGGGTAGCCGCCGGAGGTGCCGCGATCCATCATCAGCGCGATCGGCGCGCCGTTGCCGGGCACCTGGATGCTGCCGTTGACCGTGCCGTCGGAGACGATGTTGTGGCCGTGCAGATGCTTGATCGCGGGACCTTCCAGCCGGTAGCCCATGCGATCGGAGGTCGCCGAGATCTTCCACTCGCTGTCGAGGAACAGCGCCTTGTTGGCGTCGTCGAACTCGTCGTCCTGCGGACCCAGCAGGACGCGGATCGGACCGCTCGACGGCTTCGGCAGTTCGATGCGCTGTTCCGGTGCACCGCTTGCGGCATCGACGCTGAATTCGTCGTCGGCCTGCAGCGGGCGCGGGTAGGGGCTGCCGAGACCGGCACGGGCGTTGACTGCGAGACTGCCGAACACCGGCTCGCCCTTGATCCCGCCTTCGATCGCCAGATAGGTGAACGCACCGCCGCGAGCAAAACCCAGCGTCAGCGTCTCGCCGTCTTTCAGCGTCACCGATGTGTCCGTGGCGACCGGACTGCCGGCGATGTCCGCATTGCGCGGCGCGCCTGAGATCGCGACGCGCACGGCACCGTCGCGCGCGGTGAACGCGGCGCCGAACGGGCCGACCTCGACAGCGGCTGCGAACGGTTCGTTGCCGACAAGCGTGTTCGCCGCCGCGAGCGACAGGCGGTCCATCGCTCCGCTGACCGTCAGGCCATAGCGTTGCGCGCCATGGCGTCCGCCGTCCTGGACCGAGCTTGCGGGCCCGATGCTGGCGATCACGAGCCGGCTCATGCCACCACCTGCTCGGCAATGATCTCGCCGGCCTCGGCAGCGCGGTCCTGTTCCTCGAATGTCTTGTGGTCGATCGCGAAAAACGTCACGCGATCGCCGGGTTCGGTGAGGAAGGTCGGATTGCGGTGGAGCTGATAGGTCCGCACCGGCGTGCGGCCGAGCAGGTGCCAGCCGCTCGGGGCCGCCAGGCACTGGATTCCGGCCTGGATGCCGCCGATCGAGATCGTGCCGGCAGGCGTCAGCAGCCGTGGATTCTGCCGCCGCGACATCTGCAGGGATTTGTCGAGGCCGCTGAGATAGGACCAGCCCGGCGTGAAGCCGATCATGGCAACCTTGTAGTCGCCGGCGACGTGGCGCGCGACGATGTCGTCGGGTGTGGTGTTCAGCGCCTTCGCGACGTCCTCGAGGTCGATGCCGTGCTCGCCGCCATAGGCGACGGGAATTCGCCATCGGCGGGCCTTGGTGGCCGGCGGCAGCGGCTGGCTGGCGAGCGCGAGCAGCTTTTCGCCAAGTTCATCAAAGCCGATCTTGCCGGGATCGTAATGCACCAGCAGCGAGCGATAGGTCGGCACGGACTCGGTGATGCCATCGATCGGACTCGCTGCGAGCGCCTTGTCGAGCGCCAGCACGCGCTGGTTGGCGTCGTCGTCGATGGTACGGCTGAACTCGACCGTGACGGCGCTGTCGCCACTGGGCAGCAGGCGGGGCGGGGGAAGCGTCGCGGACATGGGCTGTCGAAATCGGGCTTCTGGAGATACGCGGGCTCGGCCTTGAGCTCCGCTTGTCCCTGCTTCGCGTAAATGCGCCCGCAAGTCCAATAAATTAATGCAGGGGGAGGCGATAAACCCTTGTTATCGCGACGCATAACTGCGCTGCGGCCCTGCATGATTGGTATCCTATTGGCCCTTGACGCAAGGCCCGCACCCCGCAAGATGCGCGCGTTCTTTCCCGCCCATCCGGAGCTCGTCTGTTTCCATGTCGCTGTCCCCCGAAGCCCGCAAGACCCTCGCCGGCATCACCACTGCCACCATCACCACGGTCCTGCTGAAGAAGGGCCTGCGCAACATCTGGATGCGCGGCGCGCGTCCGCTGCGTCCGGGTCTGCCGCGCCTGGTGGGACCGGCCTTCACGCTGCGCTTCGTGCCGGCGCGGGAGGATCTGGCGACGCCGGAGTCATGGTCGTCGCCGATCTCGACCCGCACCGCGATCGAGGCAATGCCGGAGGGCTGCATCGCCGTGGTCGACGCCATGGGCATCACCGACGCCGGCATCTTTGGCGACATCCTATGCGCGCGCATGATGAAGCGCGGCGTCACCGCACTCGTCACCGACGGTGTCGTGCGTGACGTCGAGGGCGTGCTCGGCACCAACCTGCCGGTCTGGTGCGACGGCTATGCCGCGCCGCCGTCAGTCGCCGGTCTGACCTTCGTCGGCTGGGGCGAGCCGATCGGCTGCGGCGGCGTTGCGGTGTTCCCGAACGACATCGTTGTTGCCGACCAGGACGGCTGCGTGCTGATCCCGCAGGCGATGCTCGAACAAGTGCTCAACGAGGGTGTCGAGCAGGAGCGGATGGAAGCCTGGATCGTCAACGAGGTGAACAATGGCGCGGTGCTCCCGGGCCTCTATCCCATGAACGCCGAGACCAAGGCGCGCTACGCAGCAAGCAAGAAGTAATCGGGAAAGAAGCGAGGTAATCCCAATGGAGATCACTGTTGCAGGCACGCGGCTGACCCGCCGCGCGCCCAAGGAAAATTTCACCGGCACCGTCTGGCAGGACCCGGTGATCATGGCGCCCGCGCCGGCACGGCTGAACTGCTCGCGTGTCTCGTTCGAGCCTGGCGCACGCACCAACTGGCATCATCATCCGCTCGGGCAGACCCTCTACGTCATCTCCGGTGTCGGCCGCGTTCAGACCAAAGGCGGGCCCGTCAGGGAGATCCGTCCCGGCGACACCGTCTGGATTCCGCCGGGTGAGGTGCACTGGCACGGCGGATCGCCGACCAACGGCATGTGCCATATCGCCATGCAAGAAGCGCTCGACGGCGTCTATTCGACGTGGCTGGAGCCGGTGAGCGACGCGGAGTATGGGGCCGCGTTGGGCTAGCTCTCGTGCCCCGGACAAGACGCATCGCCCCGCGGCGATGCATCGCCGATCCGGGGCCCAAAACTTTTGACGGCATCAGGACTGCTGAGTCCCGGCTCTGCGCAGCAACGCTTCTCGTCGCTGCTTGTCCGGGGCACGACACCTTACATCCGCTCGGCGGTCCACGTTCCCGTGCACATGCTGCCGCGCCACGTGCCGGAGCCGGAGGTGCCGCTGAGGCGGCCGAAGCCGACGGCGCGCTTGATGCCGGTGCTCAAGGTGACATTGATGCTGCCGGCATCCGCGACGCGGCCCGACGCCGTCACCATTGCGCTGCTCGAGGCGATCTGACCGTTGTTGATGCCGATGGCGACGGTCGAGCCGTTGCCGCAGGTCTCGCTCGATGACGAGATGCGGACATTCCATGCGCCGTCGAATGTGCTGGCGCTGGCCTGCGCGGCCGGCAACGCGATGACTATGATTGTGGCGAAGAGAGCCTTGCGAAATCCGTTCATGACACGCCCCTAGGGTTGATCATGCGGGGATCGTGTCACGGACGCGGAACCGGCGATGTGAGGGCTGTCACGCGCGCGACGGGCTCTGTGATGTCGCGCACATCCCGGAAAGCGAGGGGTAAAAGCAAAAGGGCCCGCATTGCGGGCCCTTTGTCTCGGTCAGAGTGTCGCGGGAAGTCAGTTCACCCGCGTCCAGGTCTGGCCGCCGCAGAACATGCCGCCGAAGGCGCAGCCCTGCACGCGCAGGCGATCGGTGCCCTTCAGCGCGATGGTTGAATCGTAGGTCGAGCCGGAGTTCGGATCGAGGATCCGGCCGGACCATTTTGGGTCCTTGTTCTGGTCCTTGCCGGGCTTCATGTTGATCAGAACCTGCTCGCCATTCTGGTTCGATTTCGAATCGACCGAGTAGCCGCAGAGATTGCTGCCGCATTGCTCGATGCGGACCTTGCCTTCCTTCTCCTCGGTGAGCCAGACGCCGAGCGGTGAATTGAGGTCGCGCGTGGCCGCGGTTGCGGGAGCCGGCGGCGCGACGGCGGCCGACTGAACGGGAGCAGGCGCCGGGACAGGAGGCGGAGATGGCGCCGGCGGCGCGACTGCCACCGTCGGGGCAGCACTTGGGGTCGGCTGAGGCGGCGGCACAAGCGCCTCTTCGGCCGGAGCCTTGTTAGCCGTGGTGGCCGGAGGCGCTGGCGGGGCAGGAGGCGCCACGGCCACGGGGGCTTGGACGGGAGCTTGGACAGGGGCCTGCTCGGCCGCCGGCGGCGCCGTGACAGGTGTTGGGGCCGGCGCCGGATCGGCAGGCGGCTGCGGATCAGCCTTGGCCTGTTGCGGTGCCTGCGGGTCCGCTTTGGGAGCCCCCTTGGCATCGTTCTTGGCTTTCTTCGCCTTGCCCTGGCCGGTGTTGTCGTAGACGCCGGGGATTTGCACCGTGCCGCGGTCGGGATCAATGCGGATGGTGCGCCCGCCATAGTCGAAGGTGTACTGCGCCTGCGCAGCGGTGCTCGCCAAAAGGAATGCGGCCGTGGCCAACAGCTTCCTCATTTCGCATCTCCTGAAACAGGTGGTCCCCGCACCGACGCTTACGCCCCGGTTCGATCGCAAAAAGTGATCTAGATCACTGTCACCGTATGAGTCGTGGCTTCTGCGTTTCGGGTTCAATAACACCGGAGCCGGTCCAAAGTTTGGCCGGCACAAGCGACAGGAGGACGCGGCCCTAATCGAACCAGGCGGCGTAGATCTTCTTGTAGCTGCCGTCCTGCATCGAAATATGCAGCCATTGATCGACGAAGGCCTTCAGCGCCATGTCGCGCTGGAGCCAATAGGCCTTCTCGGAAAAATCGAACGGCTTGTCGGGATGCACCGCGCAGAGCACGCCTTGATGCTGCTTCTGCTGGTAGCGCGTCTCCGAGGCGTCGGTCATCATCAGGTCGGCATTGCCCTTGGCGATCTCGTCGAAGATCACGGTATTGTCCGGGAAGACGGTGATGTCGGCGTCCTTGATGTTGGCACGCGCGAAGCGCTCGTTGGTGCCGCCGGGATTGACGATCACGCGGGTGCCCTTCTTGTCGATGTCGGTGATGCTCTGGTATTTGCCGACATCGGCACAGCGCGCGATCGGCGTCTTGCCCTCGCGCATGATCGGCGTGGAGAAGAAGCCCTTCTTCTGCCGGTCGAGCGTGACCGAGACGCCGCCCATGGCGATGTCGAACTGATCGGCCTCGAAATCCTTCATCAGCTTCGGCCAGGCCGTCGGCACGAATTCGACCTTGACGCCGAGCGCCTTGCCGAGTGCCTCCGCCATGTCGACATCGAAGCCACTGAATTGCTGCGTCGTCTTGTCGAGATAGGTGAAGGGCTTGTAGTCGCCGGTCATGCCGACGCGCAAAGTGCCGCGCTTGACTATCTCGTCGAGGCGGGACGGCGCCGTCTGCTGTGCGTGGGCCGAAAGGTTTGCCAGCAGGACCACGGCCAAAGTCGCCAGAATTCGAATGGTCATTCGAACGATCATCTCTTTTCCACCCATGTCCAAGCTGTCATTGTGCAGCTCTCGAGGCCTGTCTTGAGGCCTGGATTTAGACCAGATGCCCGTCTCTGGCGAGGCGGAATTGAAGGGAATTTTGAAGTGACGATCTCAATGTATGACGCCTCGGTCGGACTCTTCGTGCCGTATCTGCGCAACCTCTCCGCACTGCTCGACAAGGGCGTTGCCTATGCCGAGGCCCGGAAGTTCAACCCGGCCGTCCTGCTCGGCATGCGCATGGCGCCCGACATGTACGATCTGGCGCAACAGATCGGCGAGGCCTGTCGCCACGCCACGGTCGCCGCGGCCTTGCTCGCCGACCGCGAGCCGGTGGCGCTGCCGGTGCTGGAGCACGACATGGCCGGGCTCCAGGCCCGCATCGCGACGTCAATCGAGTTCATCGAAAGCCTGCCGCGCGCAGAGATCAATGCTGCGGCGGAGCGGAATGTCTTCTTCAGGCTGAAGAACGGGACCGAGTTGCCCTTCACCGGGCGGACGCTGCTGCTGACCTTCAGCGTTCCGCAGTTCTTCTTTCACGTCACGACCGCCTACGACCTGTTGCGGCACGCAGGCGTCGAGCTCGTGAAGAAGGATTATCTCGGACGACGATAAGCCGAACCGGCATCCACTTCGCGCGAGAGCGCGCTAGGCTTCGCCCTTGCGCTCGTAATCGGCGAGCGAGCTGCGGCCGGCGATCTCGCTGCGCAGCTCTTCGAAGCGCCGATGCGCCTCGTCCTCATGCGCGTCGACGAAATGCACCGCGGCTTCGCCGGTCATCGGGCCGCTGACCACGGGCACGGACTGCTCGCCGATGGTCTCGTGGACGTAGAACTGGCCGTCATCGCCGCGATGGACCGTCCATTTCAGACGGATCGCCACCATCGGCCCGGGGCCGACCTTGCTGTAGCCGTCGGCGTCGGCGTGCTCCGGCACCAGCGGCTGCTCCTCGACCACCGGATGCTCGTCGACCATCGGGTGCTCGTCCGCGACCCCATGCTCACCAGCAACCACCATTTCAGTCACGGTGACAGTCTCGGTCTCGCGCACAGTCTCGGTCTCGCGCACGACGAGGACGGGTTCAGGATGCTCCAGGATGCTGGCGATGGTCGCCAACGCGTGGTCGGTCGGGTCGATCTCTGACAAGGGTCCATCCTCCAGCTCGACGCGGCCGGCAAGTCTGTCCCACTGCCGCCGCGGCCGGACCTATTACGCGGTTTGATTAAGGCTGAGTGAGGGCTCGATCTGCACCAAAATGGGACTCATTCTGGCGTTCCGAAGGCGGCGGGTTGATCGCCCCGCCCAAGAGAACCGCCTAGCCCGGAGATGCGCTCAGCCCAGGACATCCTGATTGATGATGTTCTGCCGGATAGGATCGCCGTCCAGCACACTCAGGATGTTGCGCGCGGTCTGCTCGCTCATCCGGCTCACCGCCTCGACCGTCACGCCGGCGACGTGCGGCGCCATGATGACGTTGGGCAGCGCGAACAGCGCGTTGCTGACCGGTGGCGGCTCCGCCTCGAACACGTCGATGCCGGCACCGGCGAGCTTGCCCGAGACCAGCGCGTCGTACAGCGCCGCCTCCTTCACGATGCCGCCGCGTGCGGTGTTGATGAGGTAGGATTTCGGCTTCATCCGGCCGATCCGCGCCGCGTCGAACAGACCGACGGTCTCCGGCGTCTTCGGGCAGTGGATGGTGACGAAATCGGCGTGAGGCAGCGCGGCATCGAGGTCGGCGACCGGCTCGCAGCCTGCTGCCTTGATCTCTGCGGCTGCCTTGTAGGGATCATAGACCTGCACATTCATGTCCATCGCCAGGCAGCGCTTGGCGGTGCGGGTGCCGATGCGGCCGAAGCCGATGATGAGGACGGTCTTACCGTAGAGATCGAACGGCAGCATGCCGAGACGGTCCGCCCATTTGCCGTCTTTCACGCAGGCGTGCATCTCCTGCGCGCGTTTTGCCAGTGTCAGCATCATGAACAGCGCCTGTTCGGCGACCGAGGGCGAGTTCGCGCTGCCGGCGACCATCAGCGGCACCTTGCGGCGGGAGAGGGCGGGGACGTCGACGGCGTCGTAACCGACGCCGATCCGGGTCACCACCTTCATGTCCTTCGAGGCTTCGAGCTCGGTCTCGCCGAAAGCGGTGGCGCCGAGCGCCACGCCATGGACCGGCGCGTGGCTCTTCAGCAAGGCCTCGAAATCCCTGGCGGAGATCAGGTTCGGAAACTCGATGAGCTCGATATCATCTCGCTGGGTGAGGAGGGCGCGCGCCCCTTGCGACAAAGTTTGCGTGACAAAGATTTTCTTCTTGTTGGTCGACATCGTCCCTACCTGCGCGAGTTTCTTGGCCGGCCGTCACAAGACGGCGCCGGTCGCCTCGTTTAGCAGGTGCATATTGTTGAGGTCCATCGCCAAACGCATGGGTGCTCCGTCCTTGGCGCCCGCATTGGGATCGACACGGCCGCAGACGGGCGTGCCTTCCAGTCCGAAATAGACCAGCGTCTCCATTCCCATCGGCTCGGTGACATCAAGCACGGTGTCGAAGGTCTCGACACCCGGCTCGAGATGCGCATGCGATTCCGTGAGATGTTCGGGACGGATGCCGAGCAACAGGTTTTCAGATCGGGGCAGCGCGCTGTAACGGGCGGCGCGGGCCGGCGGCACCGGGAATGAGATGCGATCCGTCAGGCGGACGTTGAGCTTGCCGCCGACGTCCTCGAGACGGCACGGAATGAAGTTCATCGCCGGCGAGCCAATGAAGCCCGCGACGAAGCGCGTCGCCGGCTTGTGGTAGAGCTCGTTCGGGGTGCCGATCTGCTCGATCCGACCCTTGTTCATCACCACGACGCGATCAGCCAGCGTCATCGCCTCGACCTGGTCGTGGGTGACGTAGACCGTCGTGGTGCGCACTTTCTGGTGCACCTTCTTGATCTCGATCCGCATCTGCACGCGCAGCTTGGCGTCGAGATTGGACAGCGGTTCGTCGAACAGGAAGACCTTTGGGTTGCGCACGATGGCCCGCCCCATGGCGACGCGCTGGCGCTGGCCGCCGGAGAGCTGCTTCGGCTTGCGGTCGATCAGGTCGGTGATGTCGAGGAGGCGGGCGGCTTCCGTCACCCGCGCCTTGATCTCGGCCTTGGGATAGTGCTTGAGCCGCAGCCCGAACGACATGTTCTCCGCGACCGTCATGTGCGGGTAGAGCGCGTAGTTCTGAAACACCATCGCGATGTCGCGGTCCTTCGGCGGCACGTCGTTGACGACGTCCCCGCCGATCATGATGTCGCCGTCGGTGATGTCCTCGAGTCCCGCGATCATCCGCAAGGTCGTCGACTTGCCGCAGCCGGAGGGGCCGACGAGCACGATGAACTCATGGTCAGAGATGTCGAGATCGATGCCGCGCACCGCCTCGACGTCGTCGTAACGCTTGACCACCTTCCGCAACGCAACCTCAGCCATAAGACATCAACCCTTTGTGGCGCCGGCGGTCAGGCCGGCAATGTAATAGTCCATCAGGAAGGCGTAGATGACCAGCGGCGGGGCAGCGCCAAGCAGCGCGCCGGTCATGATCTGCCCCCAGTTGAAGACGTCGCCCTTGATCAGCGTGGTGGTGATGCCGACCGGCAGCACGAGCTGGTCGATGGATGTCGTGAACACCAGCGGATAGAGGAACTGCGCCCAGGACACGGTGAAGGCGAAGATGGTCGCTGCGATCAGGCCAGGGAGGGCAACCGGAATGAAAATCCGCGTCAGGGTCTGGAGCCAGGAGGCGCCGTCGATGAGAGCCGCCTCGTCCAGCTCCTTCGGGATCGAGGCGAAATAACCGATCATGATCCAGGTGCAGAACGGCACGGTCAGCGTCGGATAGATGAACACCAGCACGTACCAGCGGTTGAGAAGGGTGATGCCGGTGACGTCCTGGACCACCGCGAGCATCTTGAACAAGGGAATGAACAGGAGGCTGTCCGGGATCAGATAGGTGAGAAAGACCCCGGTCGCGAGCGTCGCCGAGCCCCAGAACTTCATCCGCGCCAATGCAAACGCCGCCGGAATGCTGATCAGCATCGTCACGATCACGACCACGATCGAGATCATCGACGAATTCCAGAAGAATCGCAGGAACTGGTTCGAGGTCAATAGCTCCACATAGTTCGACAGCGTCGGATGAAATACCCACCACGGATTGGTGGCGGCCGAGATCTCCGCGCTGCTCTTGAGCGAGGTGATCAGCATGTAGATCGGCGGGATCAGGAAGAAGATCGCAAACAGCACCAGGAAAAAGTAGGACCAGCGCAGCGCCCAGGTGCGGTCGCGGCTCATGCTTCGAAGCTTGACCTTGCGTGTCGGTCCGGCCTTGTCGATTGCGAGCGTGCTCATCAGGCTTCGTTCCCACGTTTGTTGACATCGCGCAGGATGAAGACCGCTGCGACGGCGAGGATCGGCACCATGAACAGCGAGACGCAGGCGCCGAGCGGAATGTCGCTGCTCTGGATGCCGACCTGGAACGCCCAGGTGGCGAACAAATGCGTCCGGTCCAGCGGACCGCCGGAGGTGAGGATGCGCACGATGTCGAAATTGGCGAAAGTGACGATCAGCGAGAACAGCGTGGTGATGGCGATGATGTTGCGCATCATCGGCAGGGTGATGTGCCAGATCTTCTGCCACCAATTGGCGCCGTCGATCGCTGCGGCTTCGTAGAGCTGGTCGGGTACGGATTTCAAGGCGGCCAGGTACATGATCAGGAAGAACGGCGCGCCGTACCAGACGTTGACGAGGATGACGGAGAAACGCGCCCAGAAGGTGTCACCGAGCCACGGGATCGGACCGATGCCGAAGAACGACAGCGTATAGTTGAAGGCGCTGTAGGAGGGATCGAACAGCCACAGCCATGCCAGCGTGCTCATCGCCGGTGGGATCACCCAAGGCACCAGCAGCATGCCGCGCCATTTACGTTGCTTCTTGCCGGGAATGTTGTGGACGAAATGCGCGACGATGAAGCCGATCAGCGCCTTGAAGACCACGGCGGTAATCGCAAAAATGCAGGACTGTCTCACCACCATCCAGAACGTTTCGCGCTTGAACAGGAAGGTGAAGTTGCTGAGACCGACGAACTTCGTCATCGCCTTGTTCAGCGTCGCCAGGTAGACCGAATAGAAGGCGGGATAGAGCACGAGCAGGGCGATCAGGAGGATCAGCGGCAGCGTCAGGAAGAACGCGACGGTCGATTTCCGTCCCATTGCATTGCGCAGGCTCGCCCGTTTGCGCGGGCTCGCAGCTCGAGCGGGACGGCCTTGCTCAACGACGACATCGGCCATGACGTTAGCCTCTTTTGCAGGACACGTAGCAGGACATGTAGGACGGCGAAGCCGGCGCAGCCGTCGGCTTCATTCGGCAAGCGGATCGAGCGAGTGTGCCTCGGCGGCTCACGCGCGAAGCGTGAACCGCCATGGCACATACCCGGCTCAGGTTCGCATGAAGCCTTCGCACTCGCCTTCGGCCCAGGCGAGCGCGGTTTCCAACTTCTCTCCTTGCGCAAAGCGCAGCGCCATCTTGGTCAGCGTCGCCTGGAAGTAGATCTGCTGGGCGATCTTCGGCGGCGCCGGAGACGCGGCGATCGACATCGTCTGCTGCTTGTAGGGATCCGGATAGTGGAAGAGCGTGCCCTTCGGCGGCCCTTCCTCGGCCCAGGTCTTGAACTTCGTCATGTTCGCGTAGGCCGGGAGATCGTACCCGCCGCTTGCCGCGACGAACTTCTCGATCGCCGCCGGCGAGGACAGGTGAACAAGCAAGCTCTTGGCCGCTTCCTTGTTTTTGCCAAAGGCCCAGACGCCCCAGAAGTACGGCAGGAAGGGCGCAAAACGTCCCTTCGGACCGGACGGGAAGCCGTGCGTCCAGCACTGTTCGGCGACTTGCGGTGCGTCGCGCTTGGCGACCGCCCAGGCACTCGGCGGATTCAGGATCATCGCCCCGCGGCCCGAGATCAGCCATTTGTTGTTGGAGGCATCGTCCCAGGACGGCGCGTCGGTGGGCAGGACGGCGATCAGCTTCTTGTAGAATTCGAGCGCCTGCCGCACTGCATCGGTCTTGACGGTGATATCGCCCTTGGCGTTGACGAGCTCGGCGCCGAACGACTGGAAGATCGCGCCGGCGGTGTCGACGCTGTCGGTGGTCTCGCCGAGACCGATGCCGAAGGGGAAGCCGGCCTTGTGGCAGGCCTCGGCCGCCTTCAGGAACGTCTCCATGGTCCAGTTGTCTGCTTTCGGCGGAGCGCCGACTGGATACATCTCCTGCACGTCGATGCCGGCGTGTTTCTTCATGAGATCTATGCGGGAGCAGGGGCCCTTGATCTGGCTTCCCGGCGTCGCGGGCACTGCGAGCCATTTGCCGCCCGACCGCCCGAGATATTTGACGGTGTCGTTCACCTCGCCGTTCTGCTTGATGAGCGGCTCCATGACGTCGTTGAGCGGTTCGAGATTCTCGGAATAGGCGTGCGGCCACCAGCTCGGCATCTGGAGAATGTCGTGACCGGACTTGGCCTGGGCTTCGGCCGCTGCCGTCAGCTCGATCTTCTTGTTGTTGCTGGTGATGTAGTCGATCGAGACTTCGACCTTCTCCTTCTCGCCCCATTCCTTGACGAGCGCGGTGGAGGCATCGTTGGCGCCGGGCACCCAGTGGTCCCAGAAGCCGATCGAGAGCTTGCCGGCGGCGTAAGCGCCTCGGACATAGGGCGCCGTGATCAGCGCCGCGGAGGACATTGCAGTGGCAGCCACAAATTGACGTCGCGTCAGTGTCTTGCGTGACATCTCGTTTCCTCGCTTGGGTGTTTTATTGTTCTGGCGTTCCTCTGAACTCTTCCGAGTTCTGCTTTTGATTTTCTTTTCGAAAGTTTCTTGTTCGACGTTTCTTGTTGATGCCGTCGGCTTCGAAGGCAAATTGGTAGCGCGATCAGATCATGATTGATTGCGTCTGTCGAGAAAACCGAACGGCTTGCGCCTAGAACTAACGTTGTGTCCGGGAACGCGGCAGCGCCCTCGACCTCATGCGCGGACCATGAACCACGGCCGGTTGTTTTGCGACGCACACTTGGCGCTGGCGCGCCCGACCGACATGTGCGCAATTACGCCGCAGTTTCCAAGGAGCCTGCATAAGCACCTCGCGGCAAACACTTTTCGGGCGTGGATAGCATTTGTCGGCGCCTAGACCTCGAAGCGGTGAAAACGATAGAGTTGCAGCTGGCGGGTGGTTCTCATCCCCAAGAGCCTAATCAGATCGAGATGGAGACCAGAATGATCAACCCGGCGCCGCCCGCGCGGCTTTACCTGCGACGATGGTTCGCGCTGGGGTCCGTTTTCGTGTTGCTGCTCGGCGCAGCCGCGGTGGCGAACGCTCAAGGCCTGGTCAAAGGGGTTCAGGAAGGAGCGGCGGCCGGGAACAAGGCGGCGGGTCCGGTCGGCGGTGTGCTCGGCGGCGCTATCGGCGGTGTGGTCGGTGTGTTCACCGGCGTGCTCGGCGTTGGCAATAATGGCAATCAGGCGCCTGCCGCCAGAGATCCGAGCAAGGATGCAAGCAAGGATGCGGCCAAGGACGCCAAGCAGGGCGCCGGCAAGGACAAAGATGCCAAGAGCGCCAAGGCGGGCAAGGGCGCCAAGGCGAGCAAGGAGGCGAAGAACGCGCCGCAGGACAAGGATGTCACGGTCCTCACCCAGACCGGCGCGCCGCAATTGACCGCCGACCAGATCGTCACCAACAGCGACTCCTATATCGAGCGGATCAAGACCGAGCTGAACCTCACGCCCGAGCAGGAGAAGCACTGGTACGGTTTCTCGAGCGCCATGCACTACCTCGGGCATAACGGTGCCGAGCGGCTCAACCTGCGGGTTGCGCGCGCCAAGCGGGATCCTCCCGACGACATCGTCGAGCAGATGCGCAACGAGGCCCAATTCCTGATCGACCGCGCTGCCGACCAGCGCAATGTCGCCGACGCCGCCGAGCCCCTCTATTCGAGCCTCGATGACAAACAAAAGCAGGTGTTCGTGCAGGAGATGGTGCGGCTCAGCCACGAACGAGGACTGGATTGATCAAGTGGAATCGGATCGGGCGCGTCGAATTAACGGACCCCGCCACGAATTCGTGAATGCTCTTCGCAATTCGGTTATGATTAGCTTGGGAAGCTGATGGGCGGGGTTGATATGGCGGACGGACTCTCCGTTTTCCTGGTCGAAGACGAGACGTTGATCCGGATGATGATGACGGACATGGTGGAGGAACTCGGCCACCACGTCATCGCGGAAGCGGATAATGTTCGGGACGCCAGCGCTTTCGCCATGACCGCGCAGTACGATCTTGCGATCCTCGACATCAATCTCAAGGGCCTCTACGTCGATCCGGTCGCCGATCTGATCGAGCGTCGCGGGAAGCCGTTTTTGTTCGCCACGGGCTACGGTCCGGAGCTGCTGCCGTCCTTGCTCAGGCGCCGGCCGATCCTGCGCAAGCCGATTTCGATCGATCAGCTCAAGGCGATGATCGATTCGATGTTTCCGGAAGCGGCAGCGAAGACGCCGAACTGAGACCAAAATGAAAATGGCCGCCCATCAGGGGCGGCCATTTCGCGACGGAATTCGTCGCGGCTTCACATCAGGCCGGCGCCGAGATCGATGCCGCGCGCCATCAGGCCGAACGAGGCGACCAGGCCCGTGCAGCAAAACAGCAAGATGGTCTTGAACGAAGAAAACGAAGAATCAGCCAAACGCGTTTCGCTGGTGGCCGGCATCGCGGCGATCGAAATCATGCTCATGTTCATTCCCCCCTTTGTTGCCCCTGAATTGGATCAGGTCGGGAACTCCTAGAGCAAAAAGTTTGACGCGAGCTTTCGAGGGATCGTTAACGAAATCGCAATCGATACCGCATTTTCGGGCACTGAAGTGCGATCACGCGTTTCAGTGGCGCCCGTTCTTCAGCACCGTGGCGATGGTGTGGGCCGTCATGGCGGCGCGGTCCGAAGCGCGCTGGGCTGCGAGGCGGTCACGCGCCTTTTCCTCGATCAAGAGCTCGATCAGGGCCAGCCGCTTGCCCTCGTCGTCCGCCTCGAGCAGCAGGCGGTGATAGCGGTGATAGTCGAAACCCAGATCCTGCTTACGCATGTCACGCCCCCGCAACTACGCCACACACAAGCTAGGATTGTTTCTCATCCGGGACGTGCGCGCAAGCACGATCCCGCGTCGCGCGCGCGTGCCGCGCAATCAGCTGTGCATGACTGGAACCCGCGGACGGAGGCGCGCGCCGTTTAAGGCTGGTTGTGCTCCGCGAACATCGTCAGGCCGAGGAAACTCGCATCAGGTTTCGTGACCAGTCTGGTCGGGATGTCGCGCAGATAGTCCTGGAAGCGTCCCTTGGCTTCGAAGCGCGCCCGGAATGCGGAGGCTGCAAGGAAGTCGGGAAAGCGCGGCACGATTCCGCCGGCGATATAAACGCCGCCGCGTGCGCCGAAGGTCACCGCGAGATTGCCCGCGACCGAGCCGAGGATGGCGCAAAACATCTCCAGCGTCTTGCGGCTGAGCTCGCAACTGCCTTCCAGGGCGGCCTTCGTGATGGCAGCAGCATCGCGATGCGGCACCTGAGCGCCTTCCACCTCGGCCAGCGCCTCGTACAGGCTTTGCAGGCCGGAACCGGACAACGCGCCGCGCTCGATGGAGACATGGCCGAGGCGTCGGCGCAAGCACGCGATCACGCGTTCCTCGCGCTCGTCCTCCGCCGGCAGGGTCGCGTGGCCCGCCTCGGTGACGACGGCCAGCCGTGAGCCGTGGCGCTCGACCAGGCAGGACACGCCAAAGCCGGTTCCGGGTCCGACCACCAGCAACGGCTCTCCGGGAAGGCCATCCTGTCCGCCGAGCGGGATCAGGTCGGCGGGCTGCAGGGCGGGCAGGGACCAGGCCACCACCTCGAAATCGTTAAGAACATGGACGCTGTCGAAGCCGAGGGCCGGCTGAAGCTCGTTGCCGTCGATGACCCATGGGCTGTTGGTCATGACGCAGCGGTTGTTGGTCACCGGTCCTGCGACGGCCAGCACGGCCCTTGGGGGCGGTTGGCCGTGGCAGCGACGCGCGAGAACATCGGCAATGGCTTCCCGGACGGTCGGGAAGTCTGCCACTTTGACGTAGTCGATCGGTCCGGTCTGATCGCCCTGACTGAGCGCGAAGCGCGCATTGGTGCCGCCGATATCGGCGAGAAGAATCTGTCCTGTCTTGCCGATGGTCATGTGCGTATGGCTGCCGCAGCCTTTCCGGCTGCGGGAACCGCTTCCTCCGCTCTATCCGATCGCAAGACGCGAACGGCTGTCAGAATCCGTCCCCGGGTGGATCTAGTCAACACGCATCAGCCCAAACCGTTGCATCCCGGGACCGACGGGGCGCATTCGCGCAGATCGCCGCACCTTCTCGTTGGTTGCGAAGCAGCCCGGGAAGATCGACACTGCAGACGTGCCTTCGGCGCCGCTCGCGCGGATGGCCTGGAATGGACCTTGCGATGAAGATTTCCGACCGCGACGTGCTGCTGGTCATCGACGTGCAGAACGATTTTTGCACGGGCGGGGCGCTCGCCGTGCCCGGCGGCGAGAAGGTCGTCCCCGCCATCAATCGGATCGCCCAAAAATTCGCCAATGTGGTGCTGACCCAGGACTGGCATCCCCGCGATCATGTCTCCTTTGCGCCGAACCATGCGGGCAAACAGCCGTTCCAGACCATCGTGCTCGACTACGGCGTCCAGGTGCTGTGGCCGAGCCATTGCGTGCAGGGCACCGCAGGCGCCGAATTTCATCGCGATCTCGACGTCACCCGCGCAAATCTGGTGGTGCGGAAGGGATTTCGGCGCGGCATCGATTCCTATTCGGCGCTGTTCGAGAACGACAGGACAACGCCGACCGGCCTGCTCGGATATTTGCGCGAACGCGAGTTGAACACCGTCTTCGTCGCCGGCCTCGCGTTCGACTTCTGCGTTCGCTTCTCGGCGGACGATGCCCGCAAGGCCGGGTTCGAGGTCGCCGTCATCGAGGACGCCTGCCGCGGCATCGATCTCGACGGCTCGGTGGCCGCGACCCATCAGAGTTTTCGCGAGCGCGGTATTTCGCTCGTCAGCTTCGAGGCCTTCCTGTGAGGACCGTGGGATAGCCATGGCGGAGAAGACCGGCAAACAGCTGCGCGCACCGGAGCCGGTCCCGGATGACCCGCTGCTGTGGCCGTTCGCTGCGGCGCGGATTGCCATGGACGCCTGCTTTGGATGGCTCGAGCGCGGCCCGTCGGAGCTGGCCGACAGCAGCCTGCCTTGGACCACGCCCAACTCCGTCGCGCTGGAGCTTGCGACCATGCGCCTGGGTAATTGCGCGCGGACGGGGGCCGGCCAGCCGGCACTGGTCTGCGCGCCCTATGCGCTGCACCGGGCCCTGATCGCCGACTTCGCGCCCGGCCACAGCGTTGTGCAGTCCCTGCAAAATGGCGGCATCGACCGGGTCTATCTCACCGACTGGCGCTCGGCCGCACCCGACATGCGCTATCTCTCGATCGACAGCTATCTCGGTGATCTCAACGTCGCCATCGACGAAATCGGCGCGCCGGTCGATCTCGTCGGCCTGTGCCAGGGTGGCTGGCTCTCGCTGCTCTATGCGGCGCGCTTTCCCGCCAAGGTGCGGCGGCTGGTACTGGCTGGCGCGCCCGTCGACCTCTCCATTGACTCCAGGCTGTCGCAGCTCGCCCGCAACGCGCCGGAGATGGTCTACGACCAGCTCGTCGCCCGCGGCGGCGGCAATGTCAGCGGCGAAGAGATGCTGCGGGTCTGGTCGAAGGCACCGAGCCGCGACGACATCGCGACGGCGCTGCAGAGCGACCTCTCCGGCGAGGACGGTGCGGCGCTGCTGGCGCGCTTCGAGCGCTGGAATGCCGAGCCCCTCAATCTGCCCGGCACCTATTATCTCGAGATCGTCAACTGGATTTTCCGGGAGAACCGGATCGCGCGCGGCCAGTTCACGGCACTCGGCCGCGGGATTGATCTGAAGGACGTGAAGGCGCCGGTCTTCCTTTTGGCCGGACTCGATGACGACGTCGTGCCGGCTGCGCAGGCGCTCGCCACCGCCGGCTTGCTCGGCACACCGCCGGCCTTCATTGCGGCGGCCTCCCAGCCCAGCAACCATCTTGGCCTGTTCATGGGCGCGCGGACCCACGCCCATGCCTGGCCCCGGATCGCCGAGTGGCTGCGCGACGATCTGCCCGGCATGCTGGCGCGCAGAGCCTGAGACTGCCTCAAGGGCACGGCCGGGCAGCGAAGCTGCAAATCCGTTATGCATGCCGTTGAATGACCTGCACGGGGCCATGTCGATGGGTTAAATGGAGTCCAGAGCTGGCGGAGGCCGGTCGCGACGAGACAAAGGGACTTTGCTCGATGAGTTTCCACTCGATCTATGCCCACGGATTTGCGCGCGTGGCGGCCTGCGTCACCACCTCTCATGTGGCTGATCCGACGGCCAACGCAGCTGCGGTTCTGGCGGCGGCGAAGGACTGCCACGCGCAGTCGGTGGCAGTTGCCGTGTTTCCCGAGCTCGGCCTGTCCGGCTATGCAATCGAAGATCTCGTGAAGCAGGATCCGCTGCTCGATGCGGTCGAGCGCGGGCTTGTGGCCGTCGTCGAGGCATCCTCGTCCCTGATGACCGTCCTGATCGTTGGCGCGCCGCTGCGCTTTGGCAATCGGATCTACAATTGCGCGGTCGTCATCCATCGCGGCAAGATCCTCGGCGTGGTGCCCAAGAGCTACCTGCCGACCTATCGCGAATTCTACGAGGGGCGGCATTTCGCCTCCGGCGCCGGCATCGTCGGAGAGATGGTCGCCTTTGGCGGGCTGCATGCCCCGTTCGGCGTCGACCTCCTGTTCGCAGCCGAGGACGTTCCGGGCCTGACCATCGGCGTCGAGATCTGCGAGGACATGTGGATCCCGGTGACGCCGGCCTCCGAGCTCGCGCTCGCGGGTGCGAGCGTGCTGATCAATCTCTCGGGCAGCCCGATCACGATCGGCCGCGCCCGCTCGCGCGCGCTCTTGTGCCAATCGACTTCAGCCCGCTGCCTCGCGGCTTACGTCTATTCCGCCGCAGGGGCAGGGGAATCGACCACGGATTTGGCCTGGGACGGCCAGACCTCGATCTACGAGAACGGCGTGCTGCTGGCCGAGGGCGAGCGGTTCCGGCAGGGCGGCCAGATCACGCTGGCCGACGTCGATCTCGACCTGCTCAGGCAGGAACGCGCGCTGATGGGTACGTTCGATGACAATCGCCGGCAGCGCGAAGCCTTCTTCCGAAAAGTCGGCTTCGCCTTGAAGCCCCCGGCCGCCGATATCGGCTTCCTGCGCAAGGTCGAGCGCTTTCCGTTCGTGCCGAGCGACGAGAGCCTGCTCGAGCAGGACTGCTATGAGGCCTACAACATTCAGGTCGCGGGCCTTGTCCAGCGCATGCGTGCGACCGGTACCAAGCGCGTCGTTATCGGCGTCTCTGGCGGACTCGATTCTACCCACGCCTTGATCGTCGCCGCCAAGGCCGTCGACCTTCTTGGCCTGCCGCGAGAGAACATTCTCGCCTACACCATGCCGGGCTTTGCCACCGGCAGCGACAGCAAGACCAATGCGCTGGGGCTAATGACGGCGCTGCAGACGAGTTGGCAGGAACTCGACATTCGCACCACGGCGACGCAGATGCTGAAGGACATCGGCCATCCCTTCGGCAAGGGCGAGAAGGTCTACGACGTCACATTCGAGAACGTGCAGGCGGGCCTGCGCACGGACTATCTGTTCCGGCTCGCCAACCATCATGGTGGCCTCGTGATCGGCACCGGCGATCTTTCCGAGCTCGCACTGGGCTGGTGCACCTACGGCGTCGGCGATCAGATGGCGCACTATAACGTCAATGCCGGAGTTCCGAAGACGCTGATCCAGCATCTGATCCGCTGGGTGATTGCTTCCAAGCAGTTCAGCGACGACGTCAACCAAACGCTTGGATCGATCCTGTCGGCCGAAATCTCGCCGGAGCTGGTTCCGGCTGAGCCGGGCGAGAAGCCGCAGAGCACGGAAGCTTCGGTCGGCCCCTACGAGCTCCAGGATTTCAACCTGTTCTACACGCTGCGGTTCGGCATGCGGCCGTCCAAGATCGCCTTTATGGCGCTGCAGGCCTGGAAAGACGTTGCCCAGGGCGAGTGGCCGCCGGCATTTCCGACCGACAAGCGCAAGGCCTACGATCTCAAGGAAATACGCCGCTGGCTGGAGGTGTTCTTGCGCCGCTTCTTCGCTTTCAGCCAGTTCAAGCGCTCGGCGATGCCGAACGGACCCAAGGTTTCGGCCGGCGGCTCGTTGTCGCCGCGCGGCGACTGGCGTGCGCCGTCGGATTCGAGCGCTGCGGCGTGGCTTGAAGATCTCGAGCGGAATGTGCCGGTTTGAACGGGAGATGAGCGATGTCGGCCGGCGATGGGCCCGAGCAGGGCGGCAACCCACAGAAGGTCCTCAACGGCCTCTACATCTTTGAGATCGAGATGCGCGACGGCAAGCGCGGCCAGGCCAAAGGCGTCGTCGTGCTCTGCGATGGCCGCATCATGGGCGGCGACAGCTATTTCTACTACACCGGCAGCTACACCTTCCGGAACGGGAAATGGCGCGGCGACATGACCGTCAATCAGCACACCGAGGCCGTCGGCAAGCCGCTCGCGTTCGGCGGCAGGGAAGTGACCTGCGGCTTTTCCGGCGACTATTCCGCCGACGGCGCCGAAGTCGAAGGCATGGCGCTGGTTGGCAAGACCAGCGTGACATTCACGGCGCGGCTCACGCTGAAGGACCCGATGTGAGACCCGCGTGATCAGCCCTCGTTCCTGATCAGGAACCTTCGCACCCACAGAACGTTCGCGTCTGTCGTTGCGAATTTTCCAGGAGAGGGACCATGCGCAAGCACTTGATGTTATCGACCGCGGCTATCGGACTGATGCTTGCTTCCGGCTTCGCCTACGCCCAGGCGCCCGGTGAGCGAAGGGACGAGCCGAGACGGACCGAGGAGCCGGCGAAAGGTGCCGGGCCGCAACGCGGCGGCGCCCAAGAACGGGTTCAAGAGCGCGCGCAGGGCGCCCAGGAGCGATTGCAGGGTGCGGGCCGCGAGGAGAAGGGCGGCGCTGCCAAGCAGGACGCGAGTGACGACAAGCGCCAGCCGGCCAGTTCTGCCGAGCGCAGCCAGCCGAAGTCGAAGGATCAGGCCCAGGAATCTCGTGAGCCTTCGCGCGATCGCAACCGTGAGGCGGAGAGCCCGAAACCGGGACGCGACGGCAAGAACAGCGCCGAGACGAAGCAGGACAAGTCCGCGCCGCAGAAATCAACGGCCGAGTCCGAGAAGTCCAAGTCCGGCACGTCTGGCCAGCAGAACGAGCGCACGGGAGCTGCGGCCAACCAGAACGAGCGCAACCAGACCCAGCCGCCGCGCAACGCGGCCGAGCAGCAGCAGCCGGCGCAACAGAACAACCGACCGGCCACAGCGACCGACACGAACCGGACGGCCCCGACCAACAATGCGCAGACCGCGCCTGCCACTTCAGGCACGCAGACCAATCAAGCCAATCAGACGCCCCAGACCAACACGCAGGCCAATCAGCAGACCCAGGTGACGTCCGAGAAGCAGGTGCGGATCTCCGAAACGGTGAGCCGCGCACGCCTGGCGGAGCCGGAGCGTAATCTGAACATCTCGATCCGGGTCGGTGAAACCATTCCCTCGCGCGTGCGCCTCCACAGGCTTCCGCCCGAGATCGTCGCGATCGAGCCCGAGTATCGGGACTACGAATATTTTTCGACGGGCGACGACGTCGTCATTGTGGAGCCGCGGACGCATCGCATCGTCAGCCAGGTGCCCCGCGATCCCTCACGAGCCCGCGCCCAGATGAGCGGCGGCACCTCATCGAGCATGGCGGCCGCCGGGGGCAGCAATGTGAACTGCCAGATCATGCGGCGTGACGCCTCGGGTAATGTGGCCCAGGCAGAACCCTCGACCGTGGGCTCGACCGCGCGAACGGACTCCCTGAGCGTGACTGTCCAGATGCCCGGCGGCGGCTCATCCGCGCCGATCGCCCTCGGCGCTCCCGCGGGCAACATCGTGGTCGCGACGCAAGGGCAGGGCGACTGCACGGTGACGATCGAGCCGCAGACACGCTAGCGCCGTGTCGGCATAACGACGCCAAAACGACTTCGCGCCGCACGGCTGATCAAACCGGCGGCGCGAAATCACGTTCAAACTAGAAAGTCCCGAGGTCCGGAGTGCCTAGGAGTCCGGACCTCGTAACCTTGCCCCAGCCTTTGATCCCCCCGCCCCATGTGGTCCCCCAACCCCGTGGTGCGCGATCAGAGGGTGATGCCCTTGGAAGGCCGCCGATCGATGTACCGCGATGTACGCGACATCGGAATAGGATTCCATTCCGGATCACTACGGATTTCATCGCGCTTGAATTTTCGCGGCGCATGCGCCTGCACGCGCGGTTGCCTGAAACCAATGCAAGCGCGCGAGCGCATGTGGCCCTCATCATGCCGGCACCGGCGACCACCATCGTCGTGACCACGCTGCCGGTCTCCGTGATCGCCGACCGGCTCGATCCCGAACTGCAATAATTCCGTCATGGCCGGGCTTGTCCCGGCCATCCACGACCTTTCCGCATCAAGAACGTGGATGCCCGGGACAAGCCCGGGCATGACGGCGCAGATCCGCCGGTGCCCACGCGCCGGGAGCAGGGGAGCCCTGTCCGGCCCAAGTTCCCGTTGCGCGCGTTCCCCCCGTGCGCTATCCGGCCGGAAAGGCCTGAGGCGGCTTCGAAATTTTGCCGCGCCCGGCCAGCCAAACCCGAGGACGGAAACCGCCATGCCAGCCTATCGCTCCCGCACCACCACCCACGGCCGCAACATGGCGGGCGCCCGCGGCCTCTGGCGCGCGACCGGCATGAAGGACGGCGATTTCGGCAAGCCGATCATCGCGGTGGTCAATTCCTTCACCCAGTTCGTGCCCGGCCACGTCCATCTCAAGGACCTCGGCCAGCTCGTCGCCCGCGAGATCGAGCAGGCCGGCGGCGTGGCGAAGGAGTTCAACACCATCGCGGTCGACGACGGCATCGCCATGGGCCATGACGGCATGCTCTACAGCCTGCCGTCGCGCGAGCTGATCGCCGACAGCGTCGAGTACATGGTCAATGCCCATTGCGCCGACGGCATGGTCTGCATTTCGAACTGCGACAAGATCACCCCCGGCATGCTGATGGCGGCGCTGCGGCTCAACATCCCCGCCGTGTTCGTCTCGGGCGGACCGATGGAGGCCGGCAAGGTCACGCTGCAGGGCAAGACCAAGGCGGTCGACCTGATCGATGCCATGGTCGCAGCCGCCGACTCCAAGGTCAGCGACGAGGACGTCAAGGTGATCGAGCGCTCGGCGTGCCCGACCTGCGGCTCGTGCTCGGGCATGTTCACGGCCAATTCGATGAACTGCCTCACTGAAGCCCTTGGCCTTGCGCTCCCCGGCAACGGCACGGTGGTCGCAACCCACGCCGATCGCAAACGCTTGTTCGTCGAGGCCGGCCACACCATCGTCGATATCGTGCGCCGCCACTACGAGCAGGACGACGCTAGCGTGCTGCCGCGCAATGTCGCGAACTTCAAGGCGTTCGAGAACGCGATGACGCTCGACATCGCGATGGGCGGTTCGACCAACACGGTGCTGCATCTGCTCGCCGCCGCCCATGAAGGCGAGGTCAAGTTCACCATGCAGGATATCGACCGGCTGTCGCGCCGCGTGCCTGTCCTTTGCAAGGTCGCGCCGTCGGTTGCCGACGTGCATGTCGAGGACGTGCATCGTGCCGGCGGCATCATGGGCATCCTGGGCGAGCTCGACCGCGCCGGCCTGATCGACACGTCGGTCTCGACCGTGCACGCGCCGACCATGAGCGACGCGCTGGAGCGCTGGGACATCAAGCGCTCCAGGAGCGAGTCTGTCCGCACCTTCTTCCGGGCGTCGCCCGGCGGCATCCCGACCCAGGTCGCCTTCAGCCAGGAGCGCCGCTACGACGAGCTCGATACCGACCGCGAGAAGGGCGTGGTCCGCAACCTCGAGCACGCCTTCAGCAAGGACGGCGGCCTCGCCGTGCTCTACGGCAATCTCGCGCAGGACGGCTGCATTGTGAAGACCGCCGGCGTCGACGCCTCGATCCTGAAATTCTCCGGCCCCGCCCGCGTATTCGAAAGCCAGGACGCCGCCGTGGAAGGCATTCTGGGCGGCAAGGTCGTTGCCGGCGAGGTCGTGGTGATCATCTATGAAGGCCCGCGCGGCGGTCCCGGCATGCAGGAGATGCTGTATCCGACCAGCTATCTGAAATCGATGGGCCTCGGCAAAGCCTGCGCGCTCGTCACCGACGGACGCTTCTCGGGCGGCTCGTCGGGCCTGTCGATCGGCCATCTGTCGCCGGAAGCGGCCGAAGGCGGCAACATCGGTCTGGTCAGGACCGGCGATCGCATCGCCATCGACATCCCGAACCGCAGCATCACGCTGGAGGTCTTCGACGAGGAGCTCGCCAGGCGCCGCGCCGTGGAAGAGGCGAAGGGCGATGCCGCATGGCAGGCGATCGGCCGCAAGCGCAACGTCTCGACCGCGCTTCAGGCCTACGCCGCGCTCACCACCAGCGCCGCGCGCGGCGCGGTGCGCGAGGTGAAGCGGCGCTCGAAGTAAGTGCGTCACGTGCGGGTGTGATCGCAAGCATCACGCATCGCGCATGGTCAACAAGTTCTGAACGGCCGGCGCAAGCCGGCCGTTTGCATTAAGGATGCCCCGATGAACTTCGGCAGCTCAGAATTTTGCGGCGTATACTGCCATCGATCTTCGCAAATCCGTTTCGGGCAATTGGGGCACCACAATAATGTCTCGCACTCTCGCTGTCGTTTTCTCAACAGTCGTCGCTGCGATTTCAATGACCGGCGCGGCTTCCGCCGGCTGCTACAATTGCTACACGCCGCCGCCGTGCACGACCTGCTACCAGCAGCAATACGTGCAGCCGCAATACCGCACCGTCGACGAGACCGTGATGGTGTCGCCCGGCTCCGTCGTGGCGCACCGCGCACCGGCGCAGTACCGCACCGTGATGGTGCCGCAGACCGTGATGGTGGCGCCGCCGAGCGTCCAGTACGAGCGCATCCCGCCGCAATACGCCACGCGCCAGCGCGTCGAGATGGTCCAGCCGGGCTATTCCTATTACGCCCCGGTGCAGATGAACTGTGCCTCCTGCGGGTACTGAGCCAAGCTAGCTTACGAAGAATTCAAGCGGCGCTCCCAACGGGAGCGCCGCTTTTCTTTGCAGCCAGCAAACGAGGCCCGGAAACGGAGGCGACTCCAAACCGGGCCTCGCAACCGGCGACGCCCTGGGAGATGTCGCCAGTGTCCGGGATCGCCGAGAGGGCATAGGGTAAGGGAACAGGCTGACGCTCGCCTGACAGATCCGATGCCGGGGAAGGGGCGGGCGCCAACTTCGCGTTGCCATGCGCCGTCGACTGCGTTAAGCGACAGCAATTCCGAACTTGGAAGGGTGGCCGAGTGGTTTAAGGCACCGGTCTTGAAAACCGGCGTGCCCGCAAGGGTACCGTGGGTTCGAATCCCACCCCTTCCGCCAAAACACCAGCAAAATCAGCTACTTAGACTTGTAGATTGGCTCCAGCGCACAATCGAACGTACAATCAGCGCGCGCTATCGCGAGCCCGACATTGAGTCAATCTGCCGCACGTTGGCGGCCCAGACTGACGATCCGGTAGAGCGCGCGGCGCTGCTGGAGATCGCCGGCAACTACAGGAAAGCCCCGCCATGTTGAGGCGGCGCGAAGGGCCGCCAGGTGAGGCAACAGGGGTCCTCTGAAGGGCCGAGAACCTACGGCGAATTGACTATCTATTCTTGCGGAACCGGCGCCTAGTAATTCGATCACCGGCCCATCACGGCATATATCGGTGACTGAGAGCCACGTGCTCCCGCCAAATACGCGGAGCCATCTATGGTCAAGCTCATCCCTTCTCTCACTGAACGCCTAACTCAAATGGCGAGCGCCGCTCGAACCCGGGCCGAAGCAACGCCTCCGGGGCCAAAGCGGGAAGCTCTTTTGAAGGCCGCGCAGCTCAGTGAGAACGCGCTGCATATTCAGCAATGGCTGAGCTCCACGAGCTTGCGAAAGCCAACGTAACGATGGGTTCGCAAAGGCCCGCCAGCGTGAACCGGCGCATACGGCCGCCAACTAAGGCAACGTACTTCTACGTGTTCCGCTTATAAATACACGCGCAAGGAACAAACGAAGATTTATTATTAGCGCAATCTGTTCTCGCCCGGAGAACAACGGGCCCGCCGTGAACCGGCGGGCCTGGAGGCTCAGGCTTCGCCCTTCGTCGGGGCAGCCATTGCGGCCAGATCCATCGCGACGGAAACTGAAATCACCGGATCGACATGGCGTAGGTGCGGCTGCCTGACGTCCTCAAAGACATAGATCATGCAAGCTTTGAGGCACAATTCGGCAAGGTCGCGGACCTTGACGTTCGCCAAGGCAAGTTGTGCGGCCTTGAAGGCGTCGCGCGCCTTCTGATGCGCATCGAAGACCGCATCATAGTTGATCTCGTCCATGTGCTTATCGTAGCGCCGGCAATACTTCTTGTGAGCGCGGTGGGCGCCCGGCTGCGGATTGGCTTTTTGCCATTCGCCGCAAGCCTTCCATACCCTTTGGAAGTCCGCAGCCGTCAGCTTCAAGGCCTCGTTCGCTTCATCGAGCTTGTAATAGGCCTCGCGCATTGCGTCGCCGCATTGGGAGCCATCGAAGGCAAGCTTTGGCACGCTGGCTGGAAGCGGCGAGGCCAGCGCTTCTAGAGGCATGCTGGCTACGGAGGCTGCTGCTGCGCCGACGAATACGTTCATGATTGATCGCCCGCATGGGGCGAGATCAGCACAACACCGACGAACTCCCGGCAATGGAGCGACTGTGCCGCGACCTGGTGGAGGAGAGCAGGGTGCGAGGCGAGGCCGGCGCGCTGCTTAAGATGGCCGAAAACTTCGGCCGTGAGGTTGCGAGACTAACCGTGGATAGGACCGTAGATTGTTCTCGGCGCAGGTGGAAAAGACGAGCGATTCAGCGAGGTTGACCGGCACCCCTTCCGCCACCTCCTAGTCCAATAGTGCCCTAATCCGTCTTTCTGTGTCGAAGAAGCGCTTGATCTAAAACGGTTGGGTTCGTTGCTTGGGCTTGGTGGCAGCGCGGGCTCCAGCAGCGTGCCCACGTGGTCTGGTGCCGCTCTCGGCGCCGGAGCGGGCGGCCTCTCCATTCCCATGTTCGCAAGCGGCACCAGTTCGGCCCCGAGTGGACTCGCCATGGTGGGCGAGAAAGGTCCCGAGCTGGTCAACCTTCCGCGCGGCGCGCAGGTTTTCAAGCCGGTCAAGCGCGGAGAATGCTGGAGGATCAGAGCGGCCCTGCTGTGGTCATGCAGGACGGTGTGCTGGGAGTAGCTGCCGAACTTGTGGACTGGCCGCTCCGCCGCTACGATTTGCGGCATGGGACAGACCAAAAAGCTGATCGATTGCCACGACTGTGACCACCCGGTTTCACCGAGTGCGTCGGCCTGTCCAAATTGCGGCTCGAAGGTGCCGTTCGGTCCTCCCGTTCTTCACCGCAAAAGGCCCCCGATCTATAACATCGAGGCGCGCAACGACCGCAATATGGTCGTCTTTGCCGTGACGCTGGGAGGCTTAGGCGCAGCTTACGGATTTGCGAAAAGCGCAGGGCCGCTTAGCGCTGCGCTGCTGGTCACATCGTACGGCATGCTGGGTGTGTTGGTGGGCGTCCCGCTTGCGGCGTTGTTCAACGTCACGCGCCGGCTGTGGCGGTAGCGACTCCGGAATCTGGGAAGTCTACGTACCAGCCCAGCGTCGCTCGATTTCCCGTGCAAGAGCTTCCGCGCGCAGCCTCGCTGGCAATCCGACAAAACGCGCGCCGGCTAGCCTATCTGCTTGAACCTCTTGGCGAATGAACTCGTGCATCCGCAGAATGAAGTGGTCAGAGAGGCCTTCGAATTCGCTCATGCCAGCCAATCGCGTCAGTCAAAGATATAGGCAACCAGAAAGGTGGATGGCTGCCAAGCGATGAACCCAATCGCCTCCAGCGAAACAGCTGTGGCCAGGAGGGCTACAGCGCTGAAGGTGAGGGGAATGACGAGATCAAAAAAGTTGTGGGGCTCGTCTGCATCTGCAGTTTGAAATGCGGTTCTATTGGACATTCGAATATTCCTCTATTCGAGGTCATATCGAGTTCGACGCTCTCAGCCAAACGTTCGCTGGGGTTAACCTGACCGCTAAACCTTAACAGCGGGTCCAGTCCCTATGTGTCGCGGCACAAAACCGATCGACGGCCTTGATCAGTGCGTCCTTCAATCCACCACTCTGCTGCGGCTAACCTCAACAAGCGCAGGGATCAAAGCCGGCTGGCTGCAAGCTCGAAATACTGTGAACACGACGACGCCGCCAAAGCCAAGGCGCTCACGCAACCCCGTTCGGCTTGTGGTGGTCTGCTCCCGACAGTGATTTGTCAGTTGCGGTGGAAATCGAGCGAGAGCGCGATTGTAGTGAAGCCTCGTCTCTGCATTCTATGGTCAGTGCCGCGAGGTCGTGCACCGCACGTAGAAGGAGTGAGGTCCGTTCGAAAAAAGTCGAAGATCAATACAGTTGACAAGAGACCCCTTCCGCCGGTCTATCCGACCGGGTTCTATCCGTCGGGTTTACCCGGACAGGTGATCGGTGAATCAGACATCCAATCCAGCTGCACTCGACAAGCTGAAGCTCCGCATTCAGGCGTTGCGTTCCAAGACCATCGCCAATGGCTGCACCGAGGACGAGGCGCTGTCTGCGGCCGCCAAGGTCGCCGAACTGCTGGATCGCCACGATTTGTCGCTGTCCGACGTCGAACTGCGGGCGTCGCCGTGCGAGCGGAAGGTCTACGAGACTTTTCGCAAGAAGCGAATTCCCCTGGACGACTGCATCGGGGCGATCGCTCGTTTCTGCGATTGTCGGGTCTGGCGCGAGAAGAACACGGCCGGCGAGAGCAGCTATGTGTTCTTCGGCCTCGGCGCGGACATCGAGGTCGCGCATTATCTGGCCGAATTGATCGACGGCGCCGTCCGCGCCGAGCTCGGCCGCTTCAAGACCTCGGTCGACTACAGCAGGTTCCGGCACCAGGAGCGGCATCTGGCCAATGCCTCCTTCGCGCTCGGGATGGTGGGGTCCATCGCGGACAGGCTGGTGGCGATCAAGGCCAGTCGCGATCACATCAACGAAAGCACCGGCCGCGGGCTGGTGGTTCTCAAGACGTCGGTGGTCGATGCGGAGTTCGACAAGCTCGACCTGAAGATGCGGACCCAGCGCAGCAGCAGCCGGATGGTGTCGATGACGGCCTATGAAGCCGGCGGCGCCGCCGGCGCGTCGCTGGCCATCAATCCCGGGCTTGCAGGGTCGCAGTCAAGGACCGCTCCCAAAGGGAGCTGAGCGCGTCGGGGGAGGGCGTGCAGCGTCACCGTCATTGCAGTTCAGTCGATCGACTTCTCGAGCTTCTGGGCTGCCCGGAAGTCGTCCATGTGCTGCAGGTTGGGCCCATGCGCAGCCTCCTTGGTCAGCAGGTGGTAGATCCGGGCCACGACGGTTTGCAGATGTTTCATTCGTCCGCGCGGCATCGCCCGGGCCTTGCAAAGGGCTCGGACCGCGTGCGCTCGGAAATAATCAAAAGCGTCTGACATCGCGGACTCAACGTCCCGCGAAACGATTGGTTCTTGGATTGGTCCTCGTTCGCGCGCCCCAAAGCGCCTCCAGGAACGCTGTCGAATGGGAGAACTTAGCTCGTCACGAAGCTATGGGATGGGCGAGGTATGTTCTTCTTTTTCTCGAACCGGCTGGGATGTCTCGGCTCGCTGCTGGTCTCCGGGTTGATCACTCTCGCGCTGCTTGTTCTGTTCGGGATCGTTCGGTTCTAACCGCCCGCGGGTTCAGGAACCTGGCCCTCGCTGACCCGTTGTTGGCACTCTCGTCCAGCCATGGAGGGCGCCCTTGGAAAGTACGATCATCGGAGAATTCGACACGCGCCGCGGCGCCGAGCTTGCGGTTGAGCATGTCGTGCAGGAATGCGGCGTGCCGCGAAGCGACGTCTTCGTCCAGCCCGTCGGTGGCGCGAACACGTCGGGGACACGCCCGGCCGGTCCTGACGCCAAGGCCGCGCCTGCGCCGGAGGGACACCAGAAGCTGGAAGGCCGGATCGAGGTCTCCGTGGATTTTCACGGCGATGCGCCTGAGAAGATCGCGGACGCCTTGAAAGGCGCAGGTGCGAAGACTGTCCGAACCAAGTAGCGACAATGGGCGACTGTGGCGCCGGAATCCGCGCACGCTGAACGGCCACTCTGGTTCTGAGTCGGGGAACCCCTTGCGCGTCAGTGCGTTTCAACGCGAACGCAGATTGCGAGGTCTCCCTGCTTCAGAGCTCATCGACCCTGATCCCCGGCGACACCGTCTGGCGGCGGTGCGAGGCGCGGCGTGTGGCGGTTCTGAACGATGCTGCCGCTTATTTCGCGGCCCTGCGGCAGACCCTGCTGCAGGCGCAGGACCTCGTCTATATCGTCGGGTGGGATATCCATAGTGAGACCAAGCTGGTCGGCGAGTCCGGGCGAGCGGATGATGGCTTGCCGGAGCAACTCGGCCCATTCTTGCGCGCGCTGGTCCACCGCCGTCCCACCTTGCACATCAACATTCTCGTCTGGGACTTCGTCTCGTTCTACGCCTCCGAGAGGGAATGGAATTCCGCGGCCAAATTTACCGCCGACACAGATGGCCGCGTCCGGTTTCACCTGGATGCCACGCTTCCCTTTGGGTCGGCCCAACACCAGAAGATCGTCTGTGTCGATGGTTCACTGGCGTTCGTCGGCGGGCTCGATCTGACGATCAGGCGTTGGGACACCAGTGATCATCGCGCCGATCACGCATCGCGCTGTGATCCCCAGGGCAAGCCATACCTGCCGTTTCATGACGTTCAATGCGTGGTCGATGGGGATGCGGCGGCGCAGTTGTTCGACCTCGTGGAGCAACGCTGGCGCGCGGCGGGCCAACAGATTGATGATCGGCGCCCGCTGAAAAGCTTGCGCTGGCCGGCGATTGTGCCGGTCGAGGCTGAACATATTCCGGTGGGTATCGCCAGGACCGAGGTGGTTTGTCCGGCAGGTTCGACGCTCCGGGAGGTCGAACGCTCGCTGATTGCAGCGATGCGGTCCGCGACGAAATTCGTGTACATCGAGAACCAGTTCACCAGCGCCACCAAGATCGCGCGCGAATTGGCGGAGCAGATGCTGCGCGTGCCTTCGCTTCGGGTTCTGATCGTCACCCCAAAACTGCACTCCTCATGGCTGGAATCCCAAGCGATGCAGAACGGCCGGGGCGCTTTCATCGATTGCTTCAGTTCGGCCGGCGTCGCCGATCGCATCCGCTTCGTCTACCCGGTCTCGGGGAACGGGGATACGGAAGCGGCCGTGATGGTGCACAGCAAGCTCATGATCGTCGACGATCGAATCTTGAGGATCGGTTCGGCCAATTTGAACAATCGATCGATGGGTGCCGATAGCGAATGTGACCTGATCTTCGAAGCCGCATCAGACGAGCATCGGGAGTTCATCGCCTCGGTCCGCCGTCGCCTGATCGCCCATTTCTGCGGTCTCGATGAACAGACCGTCGCGCAAAACGAAGATCGTCTTTTTGCGCTCCTGGACGACGTCGCAAGCGGGACGAAGGCGCTGCGGGACGTTGAATCTTCGGTCCTGACCAGCGCTCTGGCCACGATGGTTCAGCCGGTGGCGGACCCTGAGGCGCCTCTTCATCTGGAGCGGGCGGCATCGCGGATGTGGAGCACGAAGACGATCATCGGGATCGTCTCGATAGCCATGGCGCTTTTCGGCCTCGCGATGGCCTGGTCGTACACCTCCTTGAGCGATTTCGCCGACGCGGACCGAATGTCGACATTCCTGTCTGCCTATTCGCAGTCCGTCTGGGGTCCGCCATTCGCGATTGCAGCTTTCGTCGTCGGCGGGTTGGTCGTGTTTCCGGTTCTCGTGCTCATTGCGGCGACTGCTGCCGCACTGGGACCATGGCTAGGCTTCGTCACCGCCATGACGGGGGTCGTGCTCAGCGCCTTTATCCTGTTTGCGATCGGACGGGCACTCGGGCGCGAACGCCTCCAGCGTTTGCTCGGACGACGTACCGCGCGCATCCAGGAACGTGTTGTCGGCAAGGGCATTCTGGCTGTCGTCGTCATCCGGATGATCCCGATCGCGCCGTTCTCAGTGGTGAATGTCGTGGCTGGCGCGAGCACGCTGCCTCTGCGTGACTTCCTGGTCGGAACGCTGCTCGGCATGACGCCCGGCATTCTCGCCATGGCAGTTTTGGGGGCTCAGATCGCTGATCTCGCCAGGAACGCCTCCTGGGTCAACATGTTGCTGCTCGCACTGGCGTTCCTGGGCTGGCTCGCGATCTGCGCCGGCGCGCAATTCGTCGCGACGTGGCTCGCCGGGAGGCGCTGATGCGCTTCATGACGTGGAATGTGCATGGCACCTTCAATCTCAATCCGAAGTTCGATCTGGAAGGGATCTGTTCCATCATTCGCAAATGGGCTCCCGATGTCGTCGCGCTTCAGGAGGTGGATTCGCGATCGCGATCGGACGATCCGTTTGCGAAGCTGGCGAGCGTCGTCGGCGATCACGGTGTTCACGCCAAGTCGATCGTCACGGCCGATGGCGACTACGGCCAGACGCTCCTGAGCCGCTTTCCATTCTCCGGCCCGCCCGAGATCGTCGATGTGTCGTATCGTGAGCGGGAGCCGCGCCGAGCGATCGCCGCGGGACTGCTGACACCGGTTGGCGATGTTCGCGTGGTGGCCACGCATCTCGGCCTGAGCATCCACGAGCGCCACGCGCAGGCTCAGGCGCTGGTGAGCCTGGTGAAACCTGGAAGGACCGTCGTCCTCGGGGATTTCAACGACTGGTTCTGGATCAAATCGGTGCGGCGCGTGCTCGCGCAGGTCTGCCCAAACCGTACGCGGCTGCGAACTTTCCCGTCGCATTTGCCCCTGCTGCGGCTTGACCGGATCTATGCGACGTCCGACAGCCCGATCGGGAAGGTTTGGACCGACGAAGGCGCGAGGGCCTATTCAGACCATTTGCCTGTTATTGCGGACATCGAGATCCCTGCGGGGTCAAACGCATCGAAAGTGCGATAAAAAAGTGCTGTCTGCAGAAGGACTTGGCTACTGTGCATGGGGTTGTTTTCGCACATTATGCAGTCGGCCCGCAGTGCCGCTCAGCGGGACCACGAGGAACTCTTTCCTCACCTCAGCATTATCTGGCCATGACGGAAGACATTTCCTACCGGCGCAAGCCCTTGACTCCCGAGCAGCGGCAGGCGCGCGATGCGACACGCCGTGTCGAAGCCGAAAAAGCCATGCGCGATCATGAAGCTGCGCAGAAGGCGTTTTATGCCAACAAGGAACGGCTGAGGGCCGAACGGTTGGCACGTGAACAGACGGAGGCGAAGGGCTGACCGTACGCGGTCGCCCCGTCAAGGATGTCCTTGCCCGCGAGCGCCGGTCTCAGTGCCGGTGAGGGATGCGGGTCACGCTCAACGCCTGCTTCAGCGCCTGAACGGCACTTGCGAAAGGTCTGCGAGGCGATTGCGCCTCGATCGCTTCCGCTGCGACGCGACAATCGTCAGCGACCTTGAGCAACCCGCTTCGCGCGAGGTCCATGGTGGAGAGGGCTGCCTGCTCCAGGCAGACCCGTTCAAGCCGTCGAAACTCCCGCAGTTCTTTGTTCATGCGTCAGCTCTCGATGTCCCCGGCCATGCGGCGCTGAGTCTGCTTAATGAACAGTAAACATCTCTGCCTAGCCGGGTTGGCTGGCGTAGAGCTGGTGGGTGCCTTGGGCACGCCCAGCGGGCTTGACGGCGTTTGGCTTCCGCCGGAAGCTTCCAACGACCCTGATTTGAACCACGGAGACGTTCGCTTCCAGCCAGTCCGATCCCGATCAGCGAAAAACGAAATGGAGCTGACCATGACCACGTTCGACAAGCGCGAGCAGGGCTTTGAGGCCAAATTCGTCCACGACGAGGAGCTCATGTTCAAGGCCACGGCCCGGTCCAACAAGCTGCTCGGGCTCTGGGCCGCAACCCAGCTCGGCCTCAGCGGCGATGCCGCGGCCGGCTATGCGACGGCGTTGGTGACGGACCATCTGGAGAACCACTCGATGGACGAGATCCTCGACAAGGTGGCAGGCGATCTTGCCGCCAAAGGCGTCGCGCGCGAACAGGTCGCAGCCAGGCTTCAGGAATGCATGCACCAGGCGTTGCAGCAACTCGAAGCGGACAAGTGAAAGCAGGCCGGCCCTCGACGGCTGGGATCGGGAGGCGGGTGGTGTCTTGCGGAATATCTTGCGGAGTATCTTGGAGCAGCTTCCGCAAATGGGCCAGCGCGATCGCACTCGCTGCTACGATCCTGGTCGGCTGCTGCGGCGCTGAGGTATCGGCCACGCCGCTGACGCCATTTCGCTACGAGGCGCAGGCGCAGCGTCACTGCCCGCACGACCGGGTTGTCTGGCTCGATTTCAGCAAAGGTGTCTATTACGGCAAAGGCCAGAAGCGGTACGGCCAGGGTTTTGACGGCAGCTTCGTCTGCCTGAGCGAAGCCCGTGACAGTCTTTATCGGCGTTCGCTGCTTGGACTGCGGTAAGCGTATTGTTCGGGAAGTGCTGGGTGCTCAGGCGAAGGCCAAGGCCACGAGGCTGGAGCACAGCAGGACTAGACCACCGGCGGTCAATGCCAGGAAGCCATCGGATACGAGGTCATGGTTGCGCATGGGACACCTGCCGCTCTCGTCTGCGATGCTCGATCGGATCGATTAAAAATGTCCGAACGCGCCGTCTTGAAAGGGTGATGCTTGCCGTCCGCGCGAGTGCCTCAGGCCCTCGTGCGGTAACCTTCAAACGCATGGGCCAGGAAGATCCCCGCGCTTACCAAACCCATCAGTGCCGAAACCGTCTCGATCATCGTCTCATTCCATTCCGCCCTGCACGCGAGAAAACGCGGGCGGCCTTGCACAGTCAAAAGAATTCCACTGAGCGGCGCGACAATGGGGGTGGAGTGAGGATTTGGCGCAACAGAATGTCCAGGCGTGGCACAGAGCAGGGCACCGGCGCCCCGTAGTTCAACGGGGCGAGCGCATACGCCCTGTTTACCATCCCGGCGTGAACGCCGTGCGCTCCCCATTTCCGCCGTGTTCGGGTTGCGTTATCGTTACCACTTCCGACGCGGTGGTGGGCCGCCTCGGAGCAAAGGACCGGACAGCGCTACCCGTAGCCAAAGCGGGTTAGGTACGCCTCCGGCAAAGTGGTATTTGGGGCGAATGGGGATCCGACGGTCAGATTCGGTTTTGCGGGCCGCGCGCGCTGCTGCGATGGCCGCGACCTGCCTTGCGCTCGCCAATTGCGCCTCCTCCAACAAATTCGCCAGCCGGGTCGATCCGAAATACGGCGTGTCCTCGAGCCCCCGGGTCGTGGCTTTGGGCGATCCGGTCCCGAAGGGCGGCGGCGCCTATCGCGTCGGCAAGCCCTATGTGGTGGGTGGCCGGACCTATGTGCCCGAAGAGGACGTCAACTACCGCGCCGAGGGCATGGCGTCCTGGTACGGCGACGATTTCCACGGCCGCCTGACCGCCAATGGCGAGGTGTTCGACATGGGCTCGCTGACCGCGGCGCATCCGACCCTGCCGATGCCGTCCTATGCGCGGGTCACCAACGTCTCGAACGGCAAGTCGCTGATCGTCCGCGTCAATGACCGCGGGCCCTATCACGGCAACCGGCTCATCGACGTCTCGAACAAGGCCGCCGAACTGCTTGAATTCAAAGGCAATGGGATCGCCAAGGTCCGTGTCGAGTATGTCGGCCGGGCGCCGCTGGAAGGCTCCGACGACCGCCAGCTGATGGCGACCTTGCGCACCGGGACCCCGGCGCCGTCGCCCTCGATGGTCCGGGTCGCCTCGGCGCGACCGTTCGTGCCGGAGCTGCCGTCGTCGAACCGCGGCGCCATGCGCGGCGAAGTTCCGACGCCGGAGGGACGGCCCTACAATCTCGGCAACACCTCCGCCGACATGGCTTCACTCAGTGCGACCTCGGAAATGTCGGCCTCGAGCCGCAACCGGGGCCGGGCGCTACAGAACGCCCGCGCCGTGTCCTACGACGGGGACGGCCGCTATGCGACCGAGAGCACATCGTCCGGCGCCTACGCCTCGGACGGCGCTGCCGAGGCCCGCGGCATCCTGAGCGGTCGCGGCCTCTACTGAGCCGCGCTTTCCTTCAAGAACTTCACCAGCGCCGCATTCACCTCGTCGGGCCGCTCCTGCTGGACCCAATGGCCGGCGCCCTCGATGATCAGCTTTCGCTTCAGATTGGGCAGCACGCGCTCGAGTTCGTTGACGCGCTTGGCTCCGATCAGGCCGGTGATGACGGCGTCTTTCGAACCGGCAATGAAGAGCGACGGCTGATGGATTTGCGCGTCCTGCCAGGGCGCCGTCAGCTCCCAATTGCGATCGAGGTTGCGATACCAGTTCAGCCCGCCGCGGAAGCCGGACTTGCGGAAGGTTTCGGTGAAATAGGCAAGGTCAGTCTCGGTGAGCCAGGCCGGCAGAGGCTCCTCCGGGTTGCCGTGGCCGAGGAATCCCTTGCCCTCCAGCACGAACATGGCCGCGGAGGGATCGGCAAGGCCGCGCCCGCCGAGCACGATGCGCATGGTGCGCGCGACGTCACGCTCGAATTCGGCTTCGGCAACGCCCGGCGCCTGGAAGTACTGCCAATAGAAATTGGTGATGCCGCCCTGGCGCAGGAGTTCGAGCGGCTTGCCGCGGCCGCGGAACGGCGGTGGCACGCTCAGGCCGGCGACCGCCGTGAAGATGTCGGGCCGGAACAGCGCCGCGTGCCAAGCCACCGGTGCACCCCAGTCGTGGCCGACCACCATGGCCTTGGTCTCGCCAAGCGCCTGCACGAGGCCGACGATATCGCCGACCGTGTCGAAGATCGAATAGGCCGTCGCCTCGGGCGGCGCTGAGCTCTGGCCATAGCCGCGCATGTCGGGGGCGACGACGCGAAACCCGGCCTGCGCCAGCGCCGGGATCTGGTGGCGCCAGGAGTAGGAGAGTTCCGGCCAGCCGTGGCACAGCACCACCAGCGGCCCCTGACCGGCTTCGCGGATGAACAGGTCGATCCCGTTGGCCTTGATCACGCGGGTGGATGACATCGCTTTTCCGCCTTGTTTCAGGGGTTTGGTCAGAAAATCTGAGGTGCCACGATAGGGGCGGGATGAGAATCGTGCAATCTCGGGACAAGCGGCCACCCCGTGTTGTTTGCACCGGCTCCAACTGTTAGAACGCCGCTCTCAGGGCTTGGCCATGGAATTTCATCTTTCCTCGTTTAGGCGCACCCGGTTTACCGCCGGAGCGCTGGCGCGCGGGCTGATCGCGACGGCTCTGGTGGCGGCCATTGGCTGGAGCGGGGCGCTCTACGCCGCCAACCAGAGCGTCCAGGGCGCCAAGAAAACAGATGATTCCGGCTTCGACGGCGACGCCCCGACCGCGATCCTGATCGAGGCCTCCAGCGGCAGTGTGCTGTTCGAGAAGAACGCCGACGAGCTCCGCGCGCCCTCGAGCATGATGAAGCTGATGACCGCCGAGGTCGTCTTCAACGCCATCAAGAAGGGCGACATCAAGCTGACCGACGAATACCGGATCAGCGAGAACGCCTGGCGCAAGGGCGGCGCACCCTCCGGCGGCTCGACCATGTTCGCCGCCATCAACAGCAAGGTCACGGTCGACGATCTCCTGCACGGGGCGATCATCCAGAGCGGCAACGACGCCTGCATTGCGCTGGCCGAGGCCATGGCGGGCAGCGAGCGGATTTTCGCCGCCGACTTCATGACCAAGCGAGCTCGCGAGCTTGGCCTCACGAAATCGACCTTCGGCAATTCCAACGGCCTGCCGGACCCCGCCAACAAGATGACGGTGCGCGAGCTCGGCATTCTCGCCCGGCACATCATTCTCGACTTCCCCGAATTCTACAAACTGTTCGGCGAGAAGGAATACACCTGGAACAAGATCCGCCAGCCCAACCGCAATCCGCTGCTCAATTCGATGGAAGGCGCCGACGGTCTGAAGACCGGCTACACCAAGGAAGGCGGCTACGGCATGGTCGGCTCGGCGGTGCAGAACGGCACGCGGCTGATCGTTGTCATTAACGGGCTGGAAGACCCCGACGATCGCGCGACCGAAGCCAAGAAGATGCTTGAATGGGGTTTTCGCAATTTCGAGACCCGCACCCTGATCGCGGCCGATCAGCCGGTCGGCTACGCCAAGGTGTTCGGCGGCGAGAGCCGCTCGGTCAAACTGGTCGCCAAGACGCCCGTGAAGGTGATGGTGCACAAGAACGGCAGCGACAAGCTGATCGCGCGCGTCGTCTATAACGGCCCGGTGCGCGCGCCGGTCGAGGCCGGGCAGAAGGTCGGGCTGGTCAGGGTCTGGCGCAGCGGCAACATCGCAGTGGAGACGCCGGTCTATGCCGCTGACGCGATCGGCACCGGCTCGACCGTGCGCCGCGCGATCGACGGCGCCAGCGAGCTGGTGATCGGCATGTTCCGTGCGGGCGCCGAGAAGCTCTGATCATGAGTGAAAGCGCGGTAAAGTGGCCGTCCGGACGCGGGCGTTTCGTCACCTTTGAAGGCGGCGAGGGGACGGGCAAGTCGACCCAGATCAAGAAGCTCGCCGACCGTCTCAAGGCTGCCAGGATGCGTATCCTCGTCACGCGCGAGCCGGGCGGCTCGCCGGGCGCCGAGATCATGCGCCATCTGGTGCTGTCAGGCATGGGCAAGCTGCTCGGACCCGAAGCCGAGACGCTGCTGTTCGCGGCCGCCCGCGACGATCATGTCCACACCGTGATCCAGCCAGCGCTCAACCAGGGCACGTGGGTGCTGTGCGACCGCTTCGCCGACTCGACGCGGGCCTATCAGGGCAGCCTCGGCCGCGTGCCGGCCGCGCTGATCAACGCGATGGAGCGGGTCACGATCGGCGATCTCAAGCCGGACCTCACCATCATCCTCGACCTGCCGGTCGAGATCGGCCTGCAGCGCGCCGCCGCGCGCCGCGGCAGCGGCACGCCGGACAGGTTCGAGGCCGAGAAGCTCGGTTTCCATCAGGGCCTGCGCGAGGCCTATCGCAAGATCGCGGCGGACGAGCCCGCGCGCTGCGTGCTGATCGACGCCAATTCCGATCCCGACACGGTTGCCGGTCGCATCTGGATCGCGATGCGTGATCGCCTGCTCCCGACGCCGGCAACGGTGGTGTCCATATGAGCCCGCGTCAGACCGAGCGCGAAACCGCCATGTCTCATCCGCGCGAGACGAGCGTTCTGTTCGGCCATCGCGAAGCCGAGACCGTGCTGCTCGCCGCCTATCGCAGTGGGCGCATCCCGCACGCCTGGTTGATTGGCGGACCGCAAGGCATCGGCAAGGCGACGCTGGCATATCGGATGGCGCGCTTCGTGCTCGCTCACGGCCAGCCGTCGGCGCCTTCCGTGCAGCGCGCCGAAGACCTCGCCATCAATCCTGATCACGCCGTGGCGCGGCAGGTTGCGGCGAGCTCGCACGGTGGCCTACTGACGCTGGAGCGCACCGCCAACGACCGCGGCGTGATGCGCACCGTCATCACCGTGGACGAGACGCGCGAGACGATCGGCTTCTTCGGCTCGACCGCAGCGGCCGAAGGCTGGCGCGTCTGCATCGTCGATACCGTCGACGAGCTCAATCCGAATGCCGCCAACGCGCTGCTGAAAATTCTCGAGGAGCCGCCGCAGCAATCGCTGTTCCTGCTGGTGAGCCACGCGCCAGCGCGCGTGCTCGCCACGATCCAATCGCGCTGCCGCAAGCTGCGCCTGCGCGCGCTCGCAACCGACGACGTGATTGCTGCAGCCGCAACCGCTGCCGATCTCGACCCGAACGATCCGGCGTTGCGCGAGGCGGCGGAGGCGTCCGAGGGCAGCGTCGCGCGGGCGCTGACGCTGCTCGGCGGCGACGCCCTGAAGCTTCAGCAGCGCACGGCCGCGCTGCTGGCGCGACTGCCGCAGGTCGATCCGCGCGAATTGCATACGCTCGGCGATTCGCTGGGCACCAGCGACCGCGTTGCGCTTGCCGCCTTCATCGACGGCATCGATCGCTGGATCGCGGAACGCCTGCACGCCGACGAGGCCAATGCCAACCAGAACCTGCCGCGCCTTGCGCGCCTAGCTGAGGTATGGGAAAAGATCGTCCGCGCCGCGCGCGACACCGAAACCTATAATCTGGAGCGAAAGCCCTTAGTCTTCTCGGTGTTCGGCTGGCTGGCGGACGCAACGCGCTAGAGCATGATCCGGAAAAGTGTGCAGCGGTTTTTCCGATAGGATCGTGCTCAAGACAATAAACTAACGCAGGTTCGTTTCCCAATTTCGAGAAGCCGGTAAAGGAATTCGTCGTGGCAGCGCGAGCTAAGAAAATCGCTAAGGGCAAGAGCAGCAAGAAGAAGGCTGCCACCAAGGCCGTCAAGAAAGGCGCGAAGAAGGCCGTGAACGCGCGCGCGCGCAAAGCTGCCAAGAACGTCAAGAAAGCCACGAAGACCAAAAAGACGGCCGCCAAAAAAACCGGGAAGAAGAGCGCCGCGAAGACGGCAAAGAAGGCAGCGAAGAAGCAGGTCGTCGCCAAGAAGACGGTGAAGACAGGAACCAAAAAGCCAGCCAAGGCTTCGGCGAAGAACAAGGCCTCGGCGAAAAACAAGGCCCCGGCGAAGAAGATAGCCAAGACGGCGAGGGTGGCTGCGCCCGCAGTGACCGCCGCACCAGCTCCTGTCGCCACGCCGCCGAAGACTGCGAAGCCCGATGTATCGAAACCCAAGGCCCCGCGCGCGCCGAAGTCCGTCGCAGCGCCGCACGCCAACACGCCCGTGGCCGTCCCCGCGCGCGACAACGTCTTCTACATCACGACTGCGATCGCCTATCCCAATGGCAGCCCGCATATCGGCCACGCCTATGAGGCGATCGCGACCGATACGTTGGCGCGCTTCGCCCGACTCGACGGCAAGGATGTGTTCTTCCTGACCGGCACCGACGAGCATGGCCAGAAGATGGTTCAGACCGCGGCCGGCGAAAAAATGTCCGTCTCGGAGCTCGCCGCCCGCAATGCCGGCCGTTTCAAGCAAATGGACGAGCGCCTGAACGTGTCGTTCGACCGCTTCATCCGCACCACCGAGGAGCAGCATCACCGCTCCAGCCAGGAGATCTGGCGGCGCATGGAAGCGAACGGGGATATCTATGCCGACATCTATGCCGGCTGGTATTCCGTGCGCGACGAAGCCTATTACGCGGAGGACGAGACGCGCCTGAACGAGGACGGCGTGAGGCTCGGGCCGCAGGGCACGCCGGTCGAATGGGTCGAGGAGAAGAGCTACTTCTTCCGCCTGTCGGCCTATCAGGACAAGCTGCTCAAGCTGTACGAGACGCAGCCCGATTTCATTGGGCCCGACTCTCGCAAGAACGAGGTGGTGAGCTTCGTCAAGGGTGGCCTGCGCGACCTCTCGATCTCGCGCACGACGTTCGACTGGGGTGTCAAGGTGCCCGGCGACGAGGATCACGTGATGTATGTCTGGGTCGACGCGCTCACCAACTACATCACCGGCGTCGGCTTCCCCGACGAGAGCGACAACAACTGGCGTTATTGGCCTGCCGACGTGCACATCATCGGCAAGGACATCATCCGCTTCCATGCGGTGTACTGGCCGGCTTTCCTGCTGTCGGCCGGGATCCCCCTCCCGAAGCGGGTCTATGCCCATGGCTTCCTGTTCAGCAGGGGCGAGAAGATGTCGAAGTCGGTCGGCAACGTGGTCGATCCCTTTAACCTCGCCGACCAGTACGGCGTCGACCAGATGCGCTATTTCTTTCTGCGCGAGGTGCCGTTCGGCCAGGACGGCAACTACAATCACGAGGCCATCGTCGCGCGCATCAATGCCGATCTAGCCAACGATCTCGGCAATCTCGCGCAGCGCTCGCTGTCGATGATCGCGAAGCAGCTCGGCGGCGTGCTCCCGGAGCCCGGCGAATTCAGCGACAACGACAAGGCGATCCTGTCACAGGCTGACGACATGCTCGCGGCGTCCCGCGAAGCGATGGCGACGCAGCAAATCCATCACTGGCTCAATGCCGTGTGGGCCGTGGTCGCGGAAGCCAACCGC
Organism: Bradyrhizobium sp. WU425; assembly: GCF_021052305.1. Taxonomy (NCBI): domain Bacteria; kingdom Pseudomonadati; phylum Pseudomonadota; class Alphaproteobacteria; order Hyphomicrobiales; family Nitrobacteraceae; genus Bradyrhizobium; species Bradyrhizobium sp. WU425. The sequence continues at coordinate 4,359,541 of NZ_CP088089.1, forward strand.
TATTTCGCGGGCGAAGCGCCGTGGGCGCTCGCCAAGACCGATCCTGTCAGGCAGAGGACGGTGCTCTACGTCACCGCCGAAGTCGTGCGCCAGATCGCAATCCTGGCCCAGCCGGCGATGCCGACGGCCTCGGGATTGCTGCTGAACAGCCTCGGTATCCCCGAAGCGGAGCGCAACTTCGCCGCGCTTGGTGGCGCAACGCGCATCGCGCCCGGTACGACGCTGCCCGCGCCGACGCCGGCCTTCCCGCGCTATATCGAGCCGGCAGCCTAAAGGCGTTCGCACCATGCTGGTCGACAGCCACTGCCATTTGGATTTTCCGGATTTTGCGGAGGATCTCGACGGGATCGTGTCGCGGGCGCGAGCGGCCGGCATCGGCCGCATGGTCACGATCTCGACGCGGGTGAGGAAACTGAACCAGCTTTTGGCCATCTCCGAGCGCTATGACGACGTCTATTGCTCGGTCGGCACCCATCCGCATAACGCTGATGAAGAAGACGGCATCGCGCCGGACGAGCTGATCGCTTTGACGCAGCATCCCAAGGTCGTCGCGCTCGGCGAAGCCGGGCTCGACTATTTCTACGACAACGGCTCGCCGGAGGCGCAGGCGAGGGGCTTTCGTGCCCACATCGCCGCCGCCCGCGCCACCGGCCTGCCGCTGGTGATCCACACCCGCGAGGCTGACCAGGATTGCGGCCGTATCCTTGAAGAGGAGACGGCAAAGGGATCGTTTCGCGCGGTGTTGCATTGTTACACCGGCGGGCGCGAGCTGGCGCTGAAGGCGGTCTCGCTCGGGCTCTATATCGGCTTCACGGGCATCCTGACCTTCAAGAAGTCCGAGGCCTTGCGCGCGCTTGCGGCCGAACTGCCGTCCGACCGTATTCTGGTTGAAACAGACTCGCCCTACCTTGCGCCGGGCAAGTTCCGGGGCAAGCGCAACGAACCGGCCTATGTGGTCGAGGTCGCAAAAGTGCTCGCCGAAACACGCGGCGTGTCGTTTGACGAGATCTCGCGCCAGACAAGCGAAAACTTCTTTCGCCTGTTCTCCAGGGTGAAACCTTAGAACTGGGAGCCGCATGACGCTGACGCTGACGATCCTGGGCTGCGGCTCCTCCGCCGGCGTGCCGCGTCCGGCACTCGGCTGGGGTGCCTGCGATCCCAACAATCCCAAGAACCGCCGTCGCCGCTGTTCGCTGCTGGTCGAGCAGACATCGGACGAGGGCACCACGCGTATCGTGATCGACACCTCGCCGGACCTGCGCGAGCAATTGCTCTCGACCAATGTCGACCACATCGATGCAGTGTTCCTGACCCACGAGCACGCCGACCAGACCCACGGCATGGACGATCTGCGTTCGGTCGTGATGCACATGCGCCGGCGGATTCCGACCTATCTCAATCAGACGACTGCGAACGACATCATGTCGCGGTTCTCCTATTGCTTCGTCTCGCCGGCGGGCAGCGACTATCCGCCGATCCTGACGGCGCAGTCGATCGAGGCCGGTGACAGCCAGACCATCCAGGGGAAGGGGGGCCCGGTGACAATGACGGCCTTCCTGGTGCAGCACGGCAACATTCCCGCGCTGGGCTATCGCATCGGCGACGCCGCCTACACACCCGATCTCAACGACATCCCACGCGAGAGCTGGGGCGCGCTGGAAAATCTGGATCTCTGGATCGTCGATGGCCTGCGCTACACCAGCCATGTCAGCCACTTCAGCATCAACGACGCATTGTCCTGGATCGAGCGCTTCAAGCCGAAGCGCGCCGTCATCACCAACATGACGGCCGACGTCGATTATGAGGTGATCCGGCAGTCGCTGCCGGCGGGAGTGGTGCCCGCGTATGACGGGCTGCGGCTGGAGACCCGCTGAACCTGCGGGGGAAATTCCGGCGAGAGCCGGCATACTCCTTGCTTGCGCTAGCCCCATCATGTTGATCTAACGTCTGAAAGACAGGCGCTGGGCAGGGGCGATATTCATGCAGGACCGGCGCGCGACGTGCGATCGCCGGGACCTTCTGAATCGCTTCGTATGAGGATGGGGATCGCGTTGGCAGGGGACGATGTCACGAGCCGGGGGCCGGTGCGACGCGCGCTGGATCTCCTTTATCTCGGTGCGGGCTACGCCGCCGGCGCCTTCATGGTTGCGATCTTTGCAATCATGATGATCATGTCGATCGGGCGCCAGTTTGCGGTCAACATTCCCGCCGGCGATGATTTCGCCTCATGGTGCATGGCCGCGATGGCATTCCTCGGCCTCGCTCACACCTTCAAGCGCGGAGAGATGATCCGGGTCGGCCTGTTGCTGGAGCGTCTGCATGGGCGCTCCAAACAGGTGGCGGAGGTCGTGGCCCTTGGTATTGCCGCCGCTTTCATCCTCTATTTCACCCGGCATGCCGTGCAGATGACCTACGATTCCTGGCGCTTCAACGACGTGGCGCAGGGCGTCGTCGCGCTTCCGCTCTGGATTCCGCAGCTCGGGTTTTCCGGCGGACTCGTGATCCTCTCGATCGCGCTCATTGATGAAATGGTCAGTGTCATCAGCGGCAACCGGCCGAGCTACGAGAAGGGCTCGCCGGACGAGACTCCGGACGAATTCATCGAGCGGATATCGCAGGGCGGCGGAGGTTGACGATGGCCAATCTCGGCATGATCGAACTATCGTTCATTCTGCTCGGCGTCATGATCGTGCTGCTGGGAAGTGGCATCTGGATCGCGGTTTCGCTGGGGCTCGTCGGCTTCGTGGCGATGGCGCTGACCACGAGCCTGCCGCTCGGCTCCGTGCTCGCGACCACGACATGGAGCGCAAGCTCGTCATGGACGCTGGCTGCGCTGCCGTTGTTCATCTGGATGGGCGAGATCCTCTTCCGCACCAAATTATCCGAGGAAATGTTCCGGGGCCTGTCGCCCTGGGTGCAGTGGCTGCCGGGGCGTCTGACCCATGTCAACGTGATCGGCTGCGGCATCTTCGCGGCAGTGTCGGGTTCGTCGGCGGCGACCTGTGCGACCATCGGCAAGATCGCGCTGCCCGAACTGGACAAGCGTGGTTACGATAAGGGCTTGAGTCTAGGCTCGCTCGCGGGCTCCGGCACGCTCGGCCTGCTGATCCCGCCGTCGATCCCGATGGTGGTCTATGCGGTCACGGCGAATGTCTCCGTGCTTCAGGTGTTCCTCGGCGGCTTCCTGCCCGGCGTGCTCGTGATGGTGCTCTATTCCGGCTACATCATCGTCTGGTCGCTGCTGAACCCCAGCAAGATTCCGCCGCGTGACCCTCCGATGTCGTTTCGGCGGAAGCTCCAGGAGTCGGCCAAGCTCGTTCCGTGCCTGCTGCTGATCCTGGCCGTCTTCCTCTCGCTCGTGCTGGGGTTTGCGACCGCGACCGAGTGTGCGGCCTGGGGTGTCAGCGGCGCTTTGCTGCTGGCGTGGTGGAGCCGCACGCTCACGCGCAAGAACTTCCTCGAGAGCATCATGAGCGCGACGCGCCTGACCTGCATGATCATGCTGATCCTGGCAGGCGCTGCCTACACGACCGCAGCGATGGCCTATACGGGCATTCCGGCGGCGCTCGCCACCTGGGTCCAGGGCCAGCAGCTGACGCCGGGCATGCTCGCGCTGTATCTGAGCATCATGTACATCATCCTGGGATGCCTGATCGACGGCATCTCGATGATCGTTCTGACCGCCGTGATCGTGCTGCCGATGGTCAAGCAGGCCGGTCTCGACCTGGTCTGGTTCGGCGTCTATCTCATCATCCACGTGGAGATGGCGCAGATCACGCCGCCGGTCGGTTTCAATCTGTTCGTGCTCCAGAACATGAGCGGGCGTGATACCTTGACCGTCGCGCGGGCGGCGTTCCCGTTCTTCGTCCTGTTGCTCGCCGCCGTGTTCATCATCACGGAATATCCGCAGATCGTGATGTTCCTGCCCAAGCTTGCTTTCCCAGACTGAGCGTACCGGTTTTGAAATTGACTGTGAGGAGAAGCCCGATGATGTCTCGTTTATTCCGCGCATCCTTGATCGCCAGCGCCGTGCTGGCTGCGACACCCGCTTTGGCTCAGACCAAATGGAATCTGCCGGCGGCATATCCGGCCGACAATCCGCACTCCGAGAATCTCGTCGCGTTCGCCAAGGACGTCGAAGCCGGCACGTCCGGCAAGCTCCAGATCACGGTTCATCCGGGCGCCTCACTGTTCAAGGCGCCCGACATCAAGCGCGCGGTGATGACCGGGCAGGCGCAGATGGGCGAAGTCTTGCTGTCGATCCACGAGAACGAGGATCCGGTATTCGGCGTCGACGTCGTGCCGTTTCTGGCGACCAGCTTCCCGGATGCCATGAAGCTGTACCAGGCGTCGAAGCCGCTGATTACCAAGAAGCTCGATGCGCAGGGTCTGAAGCTCCTGTTCGTCGTGCCGTGGGCGCCGCAGGGCGTCTATGTCAGCAAGCCGCTTGCGACCATCGAAGACATGAAGGGCCTGAAATGGCGGGCCTACAACGTTGGGACCGCGCGCATCGGCGAGCTGGTTGGCGCGCAGTCGGTCACCATTCAAGCCGCCGAGCTGCCGCAGGCACTTGCGACCGGCGTCGTGAACTCCTTCATGTCGTCAGGCGGCACGGGCTACGATGCGAAGGCATGGGAGTCGCTGAAGTACTTCTATGACGTGCAAGCCTGGATCCCGAAGGACTACACCTTCGTCAACAAGGCTGCGTTCGAGGCGCTCGACAAGCCGACCCAGGAGGCCATCCTCAAGGCCGCCGCGATCGCGGAAACCCGCGGCTGGAAGGCCTGGCAGGACAAGAGCACCTGGTACATCGATCAGCTCAAGGCAAAGGGCATGACGGTCGAGCCGCCGAGCCCGGCCCTGAAGGCCGGCTTCCAGAAGATTGGCGAGCAGCTCACTGCCGACTGGCTCAAGAAGGCGGGAGCCGACGGCCAGGCGCTGGTTGACGCCTACAAGAAGATGTGAGGACGACGGGGCCTCGGCGAAGCCGACTAGTCGAAACTACGCAATGATTTCGCGGCGACACCCAACCGCCGCGGAGGTCGAGACAAGCTCAGGCCGAGATCGCCTTCGCCGATCCCGCTTCGTTGCGCAGCAGGAATTTCTGGATCTTTCCCGTCGACGTTTTCGGGATGGGCCCGAACACCACGGCCTTCGGCGTCTTGAAGCCGCTCATATGCGAGCGGCAGAAGGCGATGATATCGGCTTCGCTCGCGCTTGCGCCGTCCTTCAGCTCGACGAAGGCGCAGGGCACTTCGCCCCATTTCGGATCGGGCTTTGCGACCACGGCGGCAAACAGCACGGCCGGGTGCTTGTAGAGGATGTCCTCGACCTCGACGGAGGAAATGTTCTCGCCGCCGGAGATGATGATGTCCTTGGAGCGATCCTTGATGATGACGTAGCCTTGCGCGTCGAGCACGCCGAGATCGCCGGTGTGAAACCAGCCGCCCTCGAAGGCTTCCTGCGTCGCCTTGTCGTTCTTGAGGTAACCCTTCATCACGATGTTGCCGCGGAACATGACCTCGCCGATAGTCTCGCCGTCGCGCGGTACTTGCCTCATGGTCTGCGGATCGATGACGGTGACGGCTTCCTCGAGCGGGTAGGGCACGCCCTGCCGCCGCTTCAGGCTGGCGCGCTCGGCTGCGGGCAGATCATCCCAGCCAGGCTGCTCGGCGCAGACGGAAGCGGGGCCGTAGACCTCGGTCAGGCCATAGACGTGCGTCAGCTTGATGCCGATGCTCTCGGCGCCCTCGAGCACCGCGACCGGCGGCGCGGCACCGGCGATCAGGCCGACGACGCGGCGCGCGGCATCGCCCTTCGGTGCATCGGGCGCGTTGATCAGCGTGTTGTAGACGATCGGCGCGCCGCACATATGGGTGACGCCGTGCTGCTTGATCAGCTCGAAGATTTTCGTCGGCTCGACCTTGCGCAGGCAGACGTTGATGCCGGCGGCGGCTGCGATGGTCCAGGGGAAGCACCAGCCGTTGCAGTGGAACATCGGCAGCGTCCAGAGGTACACCGGATGCTGGCCGAGTTGGCCCGCGAGAATATTGCTGACGGCGTTCAGATAGGCGCCGCGGTGATGGGTGACGACCCCCTTGGGATTTCCCGTGGTGCCCGAGGTGTAGGTCAGCGCGATCGCATCCCATTCATCGCCCGGCAGGATCGCCGCGAAGTCAGGATCGCCTTGCGCGAGCGCGGCCTCGTACTCGATCTCGCCGATGCGCCCGCCGCCTTTGAAGGCGGCGTCGTCGACGTCGATCACGAACGGTTTTGGGCCACTCATCTGTGACAGCGCATCGGTGATCACGCCGGAAAATTCGGGGTCGACCAGAATGATCCTGGCGCCGCCATGGTCGAGCTGAAATGCGATCGAAGGTGCATCCAGCCGGATGTTCAGCGCATTGAGCACCGCACCCGTCATGGGGACGGCGAAATGCACCTCGTTCATCGCCGGAATGTTCGGCAGCATCGCCGCGACGGTGTCGCCGACGCCGATGCCCTTGCCGGCAAGGTACGAAGCAAAGCGCTTGCAACGCTCATGCGTCTCGCGCCAGGTGAAGCTGCGCCCCTCGTAGACCGTGCTGACGTGATCGGGATAGACCGCGGCGCTGCGTGTGAGAAAGCTCAACGGGCTCAGCGGCACGTAGTTGGCGGGCGTCTTGTCGAGGCCGATATTGTACTGGTTCTGCCGCTCGCTCATCGACACCTCCCTTACGCGCCGGCCTACAGGAATCCGATGGAGATCCACGGAAAGACGGCGACCACGATCAATCCTACCAGCAGCGCCAGCAGATAGCCCCAGATCGGCCTGATGCCTTCGGCCGGATCGACGCGTCCGATGGCGCAGGCGGCATAATAACCGACCCCGAAGGGCGGGGCGAATAGCCCGATACCCATGGCGAGAATGATCACCATGGCATAGTGCACCTCGTGCACGCCGACCGCACGCGCAATCGGAAACAACAGCGGCCCGAACAGCACGATCGCCGGGATGCCCTCGAGCACGCTGCCGAGGATGGTGAAGGCCAGGATCGAGACGGCGATGAAGGTCGCCGCGCCGCCCGGCAGTCCGGTCATGGCCGACGCCAGCGAGCGCGAGAACCCTGATTGCGTCAGGCCCCAGGCCATGCCGGTCGCCGTGCCGATGATCAGCAAGATCGCGCCCGACAGCGCCGCGGTTTCGACCAGCATCGGAAACAGCCGCCGCCAGTCGAAGCGGCGGTAGACCAGGAGGCCGACCAGGGCGCCATAGACGATGCCGATGGTGGAGACTTCGGTGGCGGTCGCGATGCCTTCGACCACGGCGTAGCGGATCACGAAGGGCAGCGCGAGCGCGGGCAGGGCGATGACGAAGGTCTTGCCGATCTCGCCGCCTGTGGCGCGACGGACATGGCTCATGTCCTCGTGGCGGTAGCGCCACCACACCAGCATGCACAGCGTGATCGCCAGCACCACCCCGGGCAGCAGGCCGCCGGTGAACAAAGCGGCGATCGAGACGCCCGTGACCGATCCGATCGTGATCAGCACGAGACTCGGCGGAATGGTTTCGGTCTGCGCGCCGGTGGCCGCAAGAAGCGCGACGAGATCGCCGGGCTTGGCGCCGCGCTGCTTCATCTCCGGGAACAGCACGGGCGCGACCGCGGCCATGTCCGCGGCCTTGGCACCTGAGATGCCGGAGACCAGGTACATCGCGCCGACAAGCACGTAATGCAGCCCACCGCGGACATGGCCGAGCAGGCTGGCCAGGAACGCCACCATGGCCCGTGCCATGCCGGTCATTTCAATCAGGAGCCCCAAAAATACGAACAGCGGCACCGAGAGCAAAATGAGGTGGCTCATGCCCTCGTCCATCCGCCCGATCAGTACGATGACCGGCGTGCGCGTGGTCAGTGCCAGATAGCCGAAGATGGCGAGCCCGAAGCCGAACGCGATGGGAACGCCGGCAAAGACGCAGAAGCCGGCGACGCCGACGAAGAAGATGACGAGGTTGAGATTGCCGAGCGGCCGCAGATATGGCTGCGCCAGCCAGAACAAGCCGACGACGACGGCAACGGCGACCGCGGCCGTCAGCACCATGCGGTAATCGACTGCGCGCAGCAGCCGCAACAGCGCGAACGCCGCCATCAGGCAGATGCCGGCCGGCAATGCCGCGGCGCGCCACATATTGGAGATCTGCAGCGCCGGCGTGGTGATGAAGCTTTCCTCGTAGGCGTAGTCCCAGGACGGCCAGACGATCAGCGCCAGGAAGGCCAGCGCCGCGCAGGTCGCGACCAGATCGAGCCAGGCCCGCGTGGCCGGCCTGGCGCTGGCGACGACCGCGGTCATGCGCATGTGCTCGGAACGGCGGAACGCCACCGCCGCGCCCAGCATGGCGAGCCACAGGAACAGGATCGAGGCCAGCTCGTCCGACCAGATCAGCGGCCGGTGCAGGCCGTAGCGCGCGACCACGCCGGCAAACAGGATCGCAATCTCGGCGACCACCAAAATGGCCGCCGGAATTTCGACGAGGAGACCGAGTGCGCGCTCCGTCGAGGCCAGCAAGGAAGGCCGGCGAGGGGACCGAACAGCCGCCTCGCCCGCCACTCCGCTCACTTCGACCTCAAGATGAGCCATGACGGCTCCAACGCGTTACGACAGCTTGCCGACGGCTTTTTCCAGCAGGTCCCAGGCCTGGTCGCCATATTTGCCTTTCCACTCGGCATAGAAGCCGGCGGAGCGCAGCTTGTCGCGGAACGGCGCGACCGCGGGCTGATTGAAGGTCAGGCCCTTGCCCGCGAGCTCCTGCTGCAGATTGGCATTGAGCTTGGCGGTATCCTCACGCTCCTTGAGCGCTGCGGCATTGATGTTCTTGGCGACGATGGTGCGCACATCCTCGGGCAGGCTGCTCCACGCCTTGCGATTGGCCAGGAACCAGAAGCCGTCCCACATGTGGTTGGTTAGCGAGCAGTATTTCTGCACCTCGTAGAGCTTGGCGGTCGAGATGATCGCCAGCGGGTTCTCCTGGCCCTCGACGATCCTGGTCTGCAGCGCGGAATAGACCTCGGCGAAATTGATCGAGGCGGGCGCCGCATCGAATGCCTTGAACATTGAGGTCCATAGCGGCGACACCGGCACGCGGATCTTGAAGCCCTTGAGATCGTCCGGATGGGTGATCGGCTTGCTCGACGACGTGGTCTGGCGGAAGCCGTTGTCCCAAATCTTGTCCATGACTTCGAGCCCGGCCTTCTTGATCTCGCCGCGGACAAAGGCGCCGAGATCGCCGTCCATCGCCTTCCAGACCGTGCCGTAGTCCGGGAACGCGAAGCCGATGCCGTTGATAGACGCCGCCGGTACCAGGGTCGACAGGATCAGCCCCGACAGCGTGAAGAACTCGACGCCGCCGGACCGGATCTGGCTCAGCATGTCGGTGTCAGACCCGAGCTGGTTGTTCGGGAAGATCTGGAGGTCGAACTTGCCGCCTGTCTCGGCCTTGATCGCCGCGGCCATCTCCTTGGCGCGCACGTTCAGCGGATGCGTGTCCGGCAGGTTATTGGCGTATTTGTAGGTGAACTCGGCGCTCTGGGCGCGGGCCACATGGGGCGCACTGAGGCCGCCCAGGACCGCGGTCGCGGCGGAGGCCTTGAGAAGCGTGCGGCGGGAAAAGCTCATGGGTCTGCTTCCTCGGAAAGTTTGTTGTTGTTCTGAGATGCAAACCTATACGGACGGAAGGTCAGAAGGTCATCTGCGATCTCGCGAAGCCTCGCTTATTGCAGCCGGACATCCTCACGGCAATATCGGCTTTCGGCGGCATCGGCCCGATTCAAAAACCGAAAAACAACCCCATGCACAGTAGCCGTCAAAGTCGGGACCAGGTCCGACGGCCAGCCTGGAAAAGGACCGGGAACGAAGGTGCGATGAGAGGAATTCTAGCTAAATAACTGATCTGATTTGATATAATGATATTCCATAATATACCTTATGCGAATCGTGGATATGGCTGTGCAGGTCAGGCCAGATCATTCCGCAGCTACCCAGAACCCCTCTTTCGGATCAAACTTGTGCCAACAAATCCCCGGGCAAACCGACGCAGCGGTTGTCGCCACGGCAGCATTGGGAGGTTCGTCATGCAGGAGAACGTCGCCCGCGCAGACCGCTCGCGCGCCATTCCATTCGACGCCGCCAAGCTCGACCGCCTGATGGAGGCTGCCGGGCTCGACGTCCTGGTCGCGACCTCCAAGCACAATGTGCAGTACCTGCTGGGTGCCGAGCGCGCGATCTTCTTCGACTACATGGATGCGCTCGGCGTCAGCCGCTATCTGCCGGTGCTGGTCTATCCCAAGGGCGCACCCGACAAGGCGGTTTATGTCGGCCACCGTCTGGAAACCCATCAGCGCGCCGTGGCGCCGCCATGGGTGGCGCAGGTGCGGACCGAGTCCAACGGCTCGGTCGATGCGATTACGCGGGCCGTAAGCCTGATCCGCGATGCCGGCGTGCCCCTGAAGCGGGTCGGGGTCGAGATGGCGTTCCTGCCGATGGATGCGGGCCGGGCGCTCAGTGACGCCCTGCCCGGCGCCGAGCTCAAGGACGCGCTGCTGGTGCTGGAGCGGCTGCGGGCGGTGAAGTCGGCGGACGAGCTTGCGAAGCTCAAGACGGCGTCCGAACTGGTGATCGCCTCGATGCTGGCGGTGATCGCCGGGCACGGGCCGGGCACGACCAAGCAGCAATTGTCGGACGCCTTGCGGCTCGCCGAAGCCAATCGCGGGCTGACCTTCGAATACTGCTTGCTCGCCTGCGGCAACAGCCACAACCGGGCGCCCTCGGCGCAGCGCTGGGAGCAAGGTGACGTGCTGTCGCTCGATTCCGGCGGCAATTATCACGGCTATATCGGCGACCTCGCGCGCATGGCCGTGCTCGGCGATCCCGATGTCGAGCTGAAGGACTGTCTGGCCGAGATCGAGGCGGTCCAGCGCGCCGCCTTCGCGGCGGTCAGGCCGGGCGCCATGGGCGGCGACATCTACGTCGCGGCCGAGCGGCAGCTCGCGAAGATCACCCAGCGCGACTGCACGGAGTTTTTGGCCCACGGCATGGGCCTCGTCAGCCACGAGGCCCCTCGCCTGACGGCCAAAGGTCCGATCCCCTACGACGACACGGATGCGCGGCTGCCGCTCGAAACTGGCATGGTGGTGTCGATCGAGACCACGATGAAGCATCCGAAGCGCGGGTTCATCAAGCTCGAGGACACGGTTGCGGTGACGGCGACGGGTTACGAGATCTTTGGCGAGGGTGGTCGCGGCTGGAATTTGGGTGGCAGTTCGCTGTAGGCTGGGACCGCGCGCACAGCAGACATCTCGCTCTCGGCCCAAGCCCAGCCGGGTCGTCAACCCCTGTCCTACACCGCCATGACCTAGACTTCCGCGGAAGCGGTAGCTCGCGGCATGCGCATGACCTGCTCGAGGGCGTGTGGGTGCTTCAGCACGGCAAGCGTCTCGCGTGCGCTGAGGCTGCTGACGACTTCCTCGAAATCGTCGCTCTGCTCAATCTTGGCCCGGCCGATCGCGAGATCTATGTCGATTTGGCCCGATTTGCGCGGCGGCGTTTCGAGGGACTGCATGTGCGGTCCCAGCAACGCGGGATTCTGTCTAAGTTCGATCAGGGCCCCGTGTGGCTCGATTCGATCCAGGCTGGCAAGCTCTCTCGCCCTCTGCAGCAGCGCCGGCACGCGATTGTCCTCCGGGGTTGCAAACAGGCGCGCCATTCGCGGTGCCGTCGAGGTGACGAGACCGATCGGAATGGCGCAAACCAGGCCGATGATCACCGGTGACATCCAGAGCAGCAGCGGGAGCGACACGGCGTAGGCGCTTGCCGCCATGGCCAGACCGCATAGGGTCGGCACCGTGAACTTGCGATAGACTTCGTCGCGCGTGATCCTGCCATCGCTTCGCCGTTGCACTTGCCAGCCCGCGTCACGGCCCAGCAGGATCTCCGCCACGGCGGTGGATTGAAAGATCATCATGGAGGGGGCGATCAAGGCGGCAAGCAGGCTCTCGGCGACCACCGCCAGCAGCACGCGAAATCCGCCGCCGAATGCCTGCCGTTCCGCACGCTTGGTGAGCAAAACGAGGTAGGCCAGCAATTTGGGCACGATGAGCAGCCCCATTGTCGCGGCAAAGACCCAGGCGGCGAGCACGGGATCCTGTGCGGGCCACGTTGGAAACAACGAGAAGCCCTTGGGAAAGTACTCCGGCTTGACGAAATAGGCCTGCAAGGAGGTCAGGATTCCGAGCAATAGAAACAGCAGCCACAGCGGCGCGGTGAGGTAGGATCCGATCCCGGTCAACAGGTGAAGCCTGGAGACCCAGTGCAGGCCTCGAGCCGGTAGAACGGCAAGATGCTGGAGATTGCCCTGACACCAGCGGCGGTCGCGCGCCGCGAAATCCAGAAGCGACGGGGGCACCTCCTCGAAACTCCCGCCGAGACCTGGAGCCATGAAAATTCCCCATCCCGCTCGTCGCATTAGTGCGGCTTCGACAAAATCGTGGCTGAGGATATGGCCGCCGAAAGGCTTCCTCCCGCGCAACTCGGGCAGGCCCGCCTCTTGCGCAAAAGCCTGCACCCGGATGATGGCGTTATGTCCCCAGTAGTTGCCCTCTGAGGCATGCCACCAGGTGTTCCCGGCCGCGATCAGCGGGCCGTACAAACGACCCGAGAACTGCTGAAGCCGGCTAATCAGGGTTCGCGCATTGACGACGATCGGAAGCGTTTGAATCAGCGCGGCTTGCGAGTTCGATTCCATCGCGCCCGCCAGCCGCACGATGGTCTCTCCGCTCATCAGACTGTCCGCGTCGAGAATGATCATGTAGTCGTAGGCGCCACCGAACCGCCTCACCCATTCGGCGATGTTGCCGGACTTTCGGGCGGTGTTGTCGGATCGGTGACGATAGTAGAGATGGCCCGAACCGCAGTTGCGCTGCAGTTCCAGAAACGCAAGCTCCTCGGCAATCCAGATGTCCGGATCTGTCGTGTCACTGAGCAGAAACCAATCGAACAACGGGTCCTGTCCGGTTTCGCCGACCGACTCGTACATGGCGCGGAGTCGCGCCATGAGATGGTGCTGATCCTCGTTATAGGTCGGCAACAGCATCGCCGTTCGGCCGGTGATCGTGGGCAGCGGACCCTGGCTGTCCATTGGCAGCACATCCGGTCGCCCCCGCAGGAGCACAAAAAAACCGGCGACTGAAGACACGAACGAAAACGCGATCCAGGCGAGCAGCACGAGAAACAGCCCGAACACCATGCCTTCGAGGACCGTGACGCCACCAACCTTGAGAACATCGTACATCTCAACAGCGCCCGCAGCGGTAATCGCGACCGTTCCGCCAAGAATGAACAGGCGTCGCGCTGCAACGGCAGGGGCGGTCCGCAGTCGCCCCGGATCGGCACGGTTAGTCCGGTCCAATCGGCAAGGCTGCATGGGGAGAGGCGTTTCGTCGGGAAGATACCGAGTGCCAAGCTCAAGCGAGAGCGCGGGCGAGGTCGTCAGGGCGCCCATCGGTAAACCCAGACTTCAGAGATCGGCTGTTCGCCCTGCATCAAGATCGCCCTCAACTCGATCGGCGCGTCCTTCACGGCGCACTGGAAACTCAGGCGCCAGCCACCGGTTTCCGGGTTTGGCTGTGTGACGACGTTCTTGATCTCGGATTTGTCGGCGCTGACGGCACCCCTTACCTTGTTGGGATCGACCGCCTTCAGTCCGTCCCCGACGATTTCGAGCACGAACAATTTGCTGTCGTCGCCCCGCGCGCCAACGCCTGTGCGGGTGAACCGAGCCAGCGAATTGGGCTTCGGCGCGTCCGGACCCCAGTGCAGACGGTAGGTGTAGTTGTTTTCGCTCTTGGCCTGGAGAGCTGTTTTCGGGCGCCAGAAGGCGGCGATGTTGTCGTGAACTTCCTCCTTGGTCGGGATCTCAAAGAGGACCACACTGCCCTCTCCCCAATCTCCGATCGGTTCGACCCAGAGGCTTGGGCGACGCTCAAAGCGCGATTCGATGTCCTCGTAGGCAAAGAAGTTTCGTTCCCGCTGCATCAGGCCGAAGCCGCGAGGATTGAGATCATTGAATGTGCTGGCTTGCAGATCGCGCGGATTGTTGAGAGGACGCCAGAGTTGCTCGCCCTTTCCGTTGAACACGGCGAGCCCATCGGAGTCGTGCACGGCAGGGCGGAAATCGTCGACATCGTGTCGGTCGTTCGGACCGAAAAAGAACATGCTTGTCATGGGCGCCAGGCCGGCATGCTGCAGCTCGATCCGCGGATAGAGCGACATCTCCACGTCGAAGACCGTCGGAGCGCCCGGCCTGATCGTGAAGCGATAGCTTGCGGTAGCGCTCTTGCTGTCAAGCAGCGCATGGACCACCACAGATGTGGCACCCGGCGCGGGCTTCTCCAGCCAGAACGCCTTGAAGAAGGGAAATTCCTCCCCCTTGCTCTCGCCGGTATCGATCGACAGACCGCGCGCGGACAGGCCATAGGTCTCGCCTTTGGCAACGGCACGGAAGTAGCTGGCGCCGAGAAACGCGCAAACCTCGTCGTAATAGTCGGGGCGATTGATCGGGGCGTGAATGCGAAACCCGGCAAACCCGAGATCGGCGTCCGGTACCTGGCCGATATTGTCGCCGAATGCAAAATCGTCGCGCCGGTACCTGATCGGTACGGCTCGTCCGCCGGCGACCTCGTAAATGTCGACCCTGTTCTTATAGAAAAAGCCGCGGTGGAAAAACTGGACCTCGAAGGGCAGCTTCTCGCTCCGCCAAGCCGCGCGCTCCGGCAGAAAGCGAATTGACCGGTACTGATCGTAGGTGAGATCCTTGAGCGCGTCCGGGACCTTTTCCTCTGGTGGCGCAAAGGGCTTACTCGCCAAATTGCGGGCAAGGTCGCGGACATAAGAGGGACCAAACGGCAACTCCGCCGCCGATGCCGCAGAGACTGCGCCAGGTAGTAATGTCGCCAATGGCGTCAATGCCGAGGCTTCCAGGAATTGCCGGCGATTCAACTGTGCTACCCGTTCGGTTCCAACCGCAGTGCAACCCCCTCGTCGCGACCGAGTTCCACGGACGTCGCCGAATCCGGGCGGAGTGTGGCCGACGACCTCGTCGAGCGGGCTTGGGCGATTTCGCGCTGCTTGGCCTTGGTTGCGCCTGCAGGACAAGCTGCAATTTCCGATTGCGCATTCTTGAGCCAGGGCGGCGCGCAACGTTGTAGCCCCGAAGGTAACTGGATGATCGCTCTAGCGCACGAGCAGCAACTCCAGCTGGCTCTGCGCTTTCTTGACCGCCGTCGCATACCAGCTCTGGCTTGGTGCCTCCTTGGCGAAGCACGCCGTGTACGCGGTCATCGCGTTGTCTTCGCGGGTGATGTCGCCGCGCGGGTCTTTCTTGTCGATGGGTTTGGCCATCATCTGCTTCCAGACCTTTTCGCAGGCCGGGATCTCAGCCGTCTTCACCGCGTCGCTTGCGGCGAGAAAGAAGACCTTGTCGCCCTGGATCGCGACGACGTCGATTTCATGCGGCGGTCCCTTCAAATCGCCATTGCCGCGCACGCCCAGTACGGCGACCGCAGCGCTCGCTGCCGCGGGCTTCGTGATCGGCAGCTCGGCATATTTGGCGAAGGCGGAGTCCTGGATCGCCTGATAGTAGAAGCGGTCCGATTTGAACGCCGCGCCGATCTCCTGCGGCATGCCGTCCTCGCGGTGCTCGCGAAGCCAGTGCCTGAGCAAGCCGGTCGTGGTCGCCACCGCTTGCATCTTGTCGCCTTCGGAGGCGAAGCCGAGCCCGTCGAGATGGCCAAAGCCGGAGTCGCCCTTGAAGAGCGTGTCCGCATTCGTCTTGCCGTCGGCCGGCAGTCCCTTGATTGCGACGGGACCCACCAGGCTGCGCAGGACGCCCGTCAACTCGTTGAGCGCCGCATCGTGCTGCTTATAGGTCTCGTCGTTTCCGCAGCTTTCGAGAACTTTGCGATGTAGCGATCGCGCAGGTCGAGATAATGCTGCTCGGGCGTGGCCGCATCGGCGGGCGTAGCGAAGACGAGCAGGCAGAGCAAGGCAAGCGATCTCATGCGATTTCCGGCAAGACGGGGGGATCTCCAGTCTTTGTGCCGGTGCCGGGCGGGAAGGTTCATCCGCGCCGGACGAACGCCCTACTCCGCCGGTGTCAGCTGCTGCCGGCTCGGGCGCATCGCCGCCGTCGCCCGCACGCGCACGCGGGCGCGGCGCTTGCGCCACCAGATCACGATTCCGGTGACCGAGAGCGCCGCCACCACCAGCCCCATGACCGAGATCAGAATGCGGCCGAACAGCCCGACGATGCGGCCCGAATGCAGCGGGAATTGCGCCTGTACGAAGATGTCGGCGGCGGTGCCGACCCAGGGCAGCCGTTCGCCGATCGGACGACCGTCCTCGCTGTCGTAATAGAGCTGCGCCGGGCCGACGCCGCCGGCGCCGTGATCGTCGCCGGGGTGGAAGAAGGCCGCGGCATAGACGCCGTGGGCCGGGCCGTGATTGACCGAGCCGACCGGGATGGTCCACCCTCGCCCCTTGCCGTCGACCGCCGCGCGCGCGGCGATGTCGGCGAAGCTGACCTTGGGCTCGATGGGGTCGTCGAGATCGCGATACGGCCGCTGCTCATAGGGCGTCGGCGTGTAGTTCGACACCATTTTCATCAGCGGCGAGAACACCTCGAAATAGAGGTTCAGCGAGAACGCCGTGAAGGCGATGATGAAGAGCACGCCCCAGGTCCACAGGCTGAAAGCGCGGTGGATATCGAAATTGATCCGGTAGGCGCTGCCTGACGTCTTGATGGTCCACGCGGGCGCCCAACGCGCCCAGAAGCCGCGTTCGAGCTGGCGCGTGACCTGGGGTGCCCGCGCCGCCCAGGCGCGCCGGCGCGAGGGCAGCGTCAAATACAAGCCGACGAAGCAGTCGATGGTCCAGATGATGGCGATCACGCCGAGCAGGCGCATGCCCCAGCGGTCGCTGCCCCAGAATTCCGGGATGTGCATGGTGTAGTGCAGCTTGTAGAGGAACGAGACGAAGTTTTCGCGCGTCACCGGCCACACCGCGCCCCAATAGCGCCGGCCGAGCTCGGCGCCAGTATTGGGGTCCAGAAAGATCTGATTGTAGTCGAGCGGATAGCGCTTGCCGGTCGCGGGATCGATCCTGGGCATGACGAAGAACCACAGCGAGTGGCCCTCCTCCGGCGTCATGAACAGGTAGACAACGCGCGCGCGGGGATCGCGCTGCTCGATCATCTTGGCGAGATCGATCGAGGGAATGGCCGGGCCCTTGCTGCTGACGTCGAACAGATGGCTGTTCAGGACCTCGTCGATCTCGTGATCCCAGGAGATGATCGCCCCGGTGATACCGGAGAAGAACAGGAATCCGGCCGTGAGCAGTCCCGCCCAGCGATGCAGCTTGCCGAATATCGCTCTCATCGTCTTCTCTCATCAAGCAGGCCCGGCCGCCATTGCCGGACCGTCCTAGACCTCACCACCGATACGTCAGCTTGCCGATGGCCTTGCGTCCCTCTGCGTAGAAGCAGCCCGACAGGCTGTAACAGGCGGCGACGTAGCGGGTGTCGGCGAGATTGGTGACGTTCAGCGACAGGCGCCAATTGTCCCTGGTGTAGGCGAGCAGCGCGTCCAGCACGGTCGCGGATCCGACCTTGAATGTATTGGCGTCATCGCCCCAGGTCGCGCCGACATAGCGGACGCCGCCGCCGAACTGCAGGCCCGCGAGCGGCCCGGTCTGAAGCGTATAGTCGTTCCACAGCGAGGCGCGGTTGAGCGGCACGGTGACCGGCGCCTTGCCGACATTCACCGGATCCTGCGTGACGATTGCATCGACATAGGCATAGGCCGCGCGCAGGTTCCAGCCGTCGGCGAGCGACATCGTGCCTTCGAGCTCGAGGCCGCGCGATTTCACTTGACCGGTCTGCTCGGCAATGTTGAGCGGAGGCGCAAAGGTGACGACGTTGTCGCGCGTCAGGTCGAAGGCGGCGAAGGTGAACAGCGCGTTCCATCCGAGCGGCTGGTACTTGACGCCCACCTCGTACTGCACGCCGGTCTCGGGATTGAGCAGCTGTCCGCTCGGGCCGGTCGCGAGCACCGGCAGGAACGATTCCGAGTAGCTGAAATAGGGCGCGATGCCGTTGTCGAAATTGTACATCATTGCGGCGCGGCCGGTGAAGGCCGACGCATCCTTCGCGACCGACGTATTGAAGATGCCGCTGCCGACCTGCGTCGTTACAAAATCCTGGCGGCCACCGAGCTGGAACGAGAGCCGGCCGAGCTTGATCTGGTCCTGCGCGTAGAGGCCGACCTGCGACTGCTTGACCCCGGTGTCGTCGCTCATGGCGCCCATGGTCCAGTCGTAGCTGTAGACCGGGCTGAAGACGTTGATCTCGGGCGCGGACGTCGTGACGCCAAAGGCGGTGTCGCGGAATCTGGTGTTGCGATAGTCGATCCCGACCAGCGTGGTGTGGCTGAGGAAGCCGGTGGTGAATTTGCCCTGGAGCTGGTTGTCCACGGCGAAGGAGTCGATGTAGGAGTTGCTGTAGCTGCCGAAACGGGCGAGCTGTCCCGCGGCCTCGTCGGTATAGCCTCCGCCGAAAAACACCTTCTCCTCGTTGTGCTGGTAGGCGTAGCGCAAATTCTGCCGGAATGTGATGTTGTCGGTGAAATTGTGCGAGAGCTGGTAGCCGGCGGTCGCGATCTCGGTGTTGAACGCGTTGAAGCTCGGCACGCCCGCGAAGAACGAGACCGGGATGGTGCGGCCGTTGTTTGGCCACACCGTGCCCGAGGCCGGCAAGAACTGGAGGCCCCACCCTGCCCGGTCGCGCTGGTAGTTGGCGAGGATCGTGATGGTGGTGTCATCGTTCGGCTTGAACGTGACGGCGGGCGCGACGAAGACGCGGTTGTCCTTGGTGAAGTCGACCTGGGTTTCGCCGTCGCGCACCACGCCGGTCAGGCGCCACAGCACGGTGCCGTCCTTGTTGGCGGGACCGCCCATGTCGAACTGGCCCTGATAGCGGTTGAAGCTGCCGCCCGAGATCGAGACCTCGCCGAACTGCTGGGCCGTCGGCAGCTTGGTCACGTAGTTGAGGATGCCGCCGGTGCCGCTGCCGCCATACATCGCCGAGGATGGGCCCTTGAGAACCTCGAGACGCTCGGCGCCATAGGGATCGAGGCCGTTGAAGTGCACGTAATTGCTGGAGGGAATCCGCAAACCGTCGACATAGAGGCCCGACATGGTGGTGTCGAAGCCGCGGATCTGGAGGGCGCCGAAGCGCGTGTCCGAGCCGCCGTTGACGTCGCCGCTGACGCCGGCGGTGTAGCGCAACGCCTCGCCGATCGAGACCGCGCCCTGGTTCCTGACCTGGTCGGTCGTGACGACGGAGACGGACTGCGGGGTTTCGATCAGCGGCGTATCCGTCTTGGTCGCGGTGCCGCTGCGCGTCGCAACGAAACCGCGCACCGGACCATTGGAGCGTTCACCGGTGGCGTCGTTCGAGGATGCCGACTGGGTTGGCGCAGCTTGCTGCGACGGAGAGCGACGATTGGCGCGCGCGGTGCGTGTCGCCGCTGACTGTCGCGTTGAGGCGACCGCTGCAGGCCGGGCGCGCTGAGCCGGGGCTTCGACGGTGACGGCGGGGATCTGCGTTTGCGCCTCCACGGCACCGAAGGGAACGACGAGAGCAAATGTGCTGGCCGCTCCGAGGAAGAGAGTCTGTATCTGTCGACGACGCGTGTCGGCACGCGAAGCAAGTTGGAAATCGGTCACGTTTGTCGAGGCCCCACGCACTGCCGGCTTCGCCGGTATCGTTTTTGATGCCTCGCCCTAACGCAGGCGATTTCGGAGTGCGATAGGAACTGCGTTAGAATTTCTCCAGACGCGTGCGCAACGCGTGCGACGAATGCACTCAGTCGTGTCTCGAAGTTTGGAATGCTTCCAGACCGACAAGAACCTGCTTGTTCGAAATGTCTTAAACGGCGTCAGCGATGTCGCAGCCGGCGATTAACCCGGCGCGCGAGATAATCGCCGGCGCTCTGCACGAGCTGCACCAGCGCGATCAGCACCACGACGACGGCCAGCATCATCTCCGGCATGAAGCGCTGATAGCCGTAGCGGATGCCGAGATCGCCCAGGCCTCCGCCTCCGACGGCGCCGACCATGGCGGAATAGCCGAGCAGGCTGACAACCGCGAGCGTCAGCGCCAGCAGAAGACCCGGCAGCGCTTCGGGGATCAGCACCTTGAGCACGATCTGCATCGGCGAGGCCCCGAACGAGGACGCCGTCTCGATCAGGCCGCCATCGACCTCGCGGATCGCGGCCTCGACCAGGCGCGCGATGAACGGCGCCGATGCGATCGTCAACGGTACGATCGCGGCCGTCGATCCGATCGAGGTGCCGGCCACCAACCGCGTGAACGGGATAATGGCGACGACCAGGATGATGAAAGGCGTGGATCGCGTCGCGTTGACGACGGCACCGAGCACGCGATTGACGATGGGCGCCGCGAACAGCTCGCCTTTCCGGCTGGTCGCGAGAAAGACGCCGAGCGGCAGGCCGAAGGCGGTGCCGATCAGCGCGGCGAGCCCGACCATGTACAGGCTCTCGCCGGTCGCCTGGATGATCAGGTTGATGAGTTCAGGCGACATAGCCGAGACGCTCCGCGGGGAATTGATATTGTGAAAGCCAGGCCAGCGTGCGCGTCGTCGCGTCCTCGCCGCCGGACATGCCGAGAGGGATACCAAGCGTCAGCGAGCCCACATGCTGGCCGCCGATCTCGTCGATGCGGGCCGACAGCAGCGACACGTCGAGGCCGAGCTCGCGCGCCAGCCGCGCCACCATCGTGTCGCCGGCCCCTGCCCCGCGCACCTTGACGCGGATCACGGCCTGTCCGGCCGGAGGCTGCTCCGAAACGATCCGGCTCGCCAGCGACACCGGCAGGCTGTCTCCGATTACTTCGGCCAGGAAGGATTGCGTGATCGGATGCTTGGGGTAGGTGAAGATGTTGGCGACATGGCCGCTCTCGACGACGCGGCCGGCATCGAGCACCACGACATCCCCCGCAAGTTGGCGCACCACGGACATCTCATGGGTGATCAGTACGATGGTCACGCCCAGCTCGCGGTTGATGTTCGCGAGCAGATCGAGGATCGCCCGCGTGGTCTGCGGATCGAGCGCCGAGGTCGCCTCATCCGACAGCAGCACGCTCGGCCGCGTCGCGAGCGCACGGGCAATGCCGACGCGCTGCTTCTGGCCGCCGGAGAGTTCTGACGGGTAGCGATCGTGCTTGTCTGCGATGCCCACCAGCGCAAGCAGCTCGGCCACGCGCGCGCGGATATCGGCCTTGGCCCAGCCGGCGATCTCCAGCGGCAGCGCGATGTTGGCGGCAGCGGTGCGGGAGGACAGCAGATTGAAGTGCTGGAAGATCATGCCGATCGAGCGCTGCGCCAGCCGCAAGTCGCGGCCCGAGAGCGCCGAGATATCTCTGTTATCGACGACGACGCGGCCCGTGGTCGGCCTCTCCAGGCCGTTGATGAGCCGGACCAGGCTCGATTTGCCGGCGCCGGAGCGGCCGATGATTCCGGTGATCGAACCGCGCGGGATGGCGAAGTCGATGTTTTGCAGGGCATTGACGCCGGGCTTGCCGCGATAGGCCGGATAGGTTTTCGAGATGCCTTCGAAGCGGACCATCGCGTCGGACGCAGTCGCGGCAGGTGAGATCGCGTGAGCTGAGATCGCGTCAAACTTTTCGATCGGCTGTCCGATCGCGAGCGACGGGTGGACGTTCATGGAGGCGGCCTTCATGCACAATAGTTCCCTTGCCCCTGGGCATCCGGGAACGGTCGCATCAAGCGACGGAGAGTGAAACCGCGATGAGGACTCGGCTGGAGCGCGCTGCACCGCAGCACGCACAATCGCCCTTTCGGGTCGCTCTGGCAATGTCAGATATTTGCGGGGAGTTGGACGAAGTTTTTCAAATGTCTTCCCGCTGAAGAAAATTCATCTGCCGCCGCATTGCCTCCCGCCCGACTCAGTGGACCTGCAACCAGGGCCATACGATCAGCAGGAGCCCCGCGAAATAGAGCATCCCAAAGATCAGCCCAAAACCCCAGAACTGACCCTTGCCGATATAGCCGCTCCCGAAATACATCGGCGCCGGCCCGGTCGCGTAAGGCGAGATCACCCCCATCAGGCCGAGCGAATACATGCAGAGCATGGCGAGCGTCGTGACTGGTAGGTCGGGGATGCCGGATCCGACCGCGAGCACCACGGGCAGCACGGCGGCGGCATGCGAGGTGATGCTCGAGAAGAAATAGTGGATCCAGAAGAACAGCGCGACCAGCAGGAGCATTGCGGTCGACGGCGACAGCCCGGCGAGCGGCTTTGCGTATTCGGTCGCGAACCATTTGATGAAGCCGATCTCGTTGAGGCCCGAGGCCAGCGTCAGCAGCGAGGTGAAATAGAAGAACACCTCCCAGGCGCCCTTCTCGGCGACGATGTCGGCAAACTCGATCACGCCCGTCACCAGCATCAGCGAGATCACGATGAACACGACGGTGGTGGCGTTGACGAAATTCGAGCCCAGAAGCGGCACGCGGATGTCCGGGCTCGAGCCCGCGATCCACAGGAACATCGCGAGCAAGATCAGCGCCAGCATGATCCATTCATTGCGCGACATCGGGCCCATCTCCGCGAGCTCCTTCGATGCCCATTCGGAAATTTCCGGGCTGCTCTTCACCTCGGGGCGGCAGACCGCGTAGCTGAGCAGCGGGACCAGCACCATCAGGAGCAGGCCGAGCGGCGCAAAGCCGATGAACCACTGCGCCCAGCTGACGTCGATTCCGGCGGTCTTCTTGGCGATGGCGAGCGCCGCTGCATTGGGCGCCAGCGCGGTGAAGAACAATGAGCTGGTGACGGCGGTCGACGCGAACGCGGTCCACATCACGTAGGTGCCGATCTTGCCGGCAGTCGGTCCTGGCTCGGAGCCGTAGATGCGCGGGATGTTGCTGATGATGGGATAGACGATGCCGCCGCTGCGCGCGGTGTTGGACGGTGTCGCCGGCGCCAGCAAGAAGTCCGACATCGCCACCGCATAGCCGAGACCTAGCGTGTTGGTGCCGAGCTTTTGCACCAACACGAGCGCAATACGCCGGCCCAGCTGGCTCTTGCGGTACCCGATCGAGAACACGAAGGCGCCGACGATCAGCCACACCGTGCTCTCGGCAAAGCCCGCCAGCATCCAGCGCAGCGATTTGGTCGGATCGGGATCGATATAACCGCCGACGCCGGCAACCGTCAGCCCGATCAGGCCGACCGCGCCGACCGGCATCGATTCCAGGATGAGCCCGGTGATGACGGCCGCGAAGATCGCAAAATAGTGCCACTGATTGGCGTTGAGCCCTGCGGGCACCGGCCACAGATAGATCAGCAGCCATACCGCGAGCGGCGCGATCAGCTTCCAGCGAAACCCTTTCGCCTCGGGTGCCTGCGTGCCAGTGGTCATGGGCCCTCCCCCTCGATCGTCATTGTCGTCTGCCGGCCCGTTGATCGGGCCTATTTTGTCCCAGCGCCGCGTATACGGATAGTCGGCGGCGCAATCAATGCCTGGCCGGCTTCTACCGCCCTCTGAACTTCGGTTTGCGTCGCGTCAGGAACGCCTCGACGCCCTCCTTATGGTCCTCGCTAAGGCTTGCCAGGGCGAACTGGTCGACGTCCATGTGGCTGGCGAGATTATCCAGCGCATGCGCCAGCCGGTTGACCGTGAGTTTCGTCATGGCAACGGAGAGCGGCGGCTGCGCGGCCACCTTGCGCGCAAGCTCCATCGCGGCATCGAACGCATGGCCGGGATCGACCACCTGCTCGACCAGGCCCCACTCATAGGCTTCATCCGCGCTGATGCGCTGATCGGCCAGGATCACCGCCTGCTTGGTGCGCGCCGGGCCGATCAGATGCAGCATGCGCGGAATGCTCTGCCAGCTCATGTTCATGCCGAGCCCGATCTCGGGCACGCGCAGATGGGCATCGCGTCCCATGACGCGGAAGTCGAGCGCGACGGCCAGCGCCACGCCGCCGCCGACGCAAAACCCCTCGATGGCGGCGATCGTGATCTGCTCCATCTCCTGCCAGGCGTGGGTCAGGCGCGGTCCGAGCTTGAGATGCCGCCGCAGCGTGCCGAGGTCCATGTCCTTGCGCGCGCGGCCTTCGGCATCCTTGAGGTCGAAGCCGGCGCTGAACGCAGCCGCGCTGCCTGTCAGCACCACGGCAGAGGTTGCGGCGTCATCCTCAAAACTGCGCGCGGCCGCGGTGAGCTGGCGTAAAGCCTCTGGCGATAGCGCATTGATGCCGTCGCCGCGGTCGAACCGCACCACCGCAATCCGTCCCTCCGGCCCGAGGCCCTTCTCGATCTTGACATAGTCAGGCAACGCAAACTCCCCTGGTCTTGGTCTTCCTGGCGCTCACAGATGCCCGGTGCGCCGATGTTCGGGTTCGCTTCCATGGACCGGAAACCGGATCGTGGTCCCGATGGTGATCCAGTTGGCATTTTCGCCGGTGATGTTGCGGCCGTAGATCAGATCGACGGAGAATATCTCGTTCGGTCGGTAGCGGACACCGGTCTGGAAACGCGGCTGCACGATGCTTGCGACCTCGGCGGCGCCGGCCTGCCCGTACGCCTCGATCGTCCATTGCAGCGTGTCGGTGAATTTCCAATCGAAGCCGATGCCGTAGGTCAGGTAATGGCGATCCACCGTCCGATCCCAGAGCCAGCCGCCGTTGACGTTGATGCGCATGGTCTCCGACAGGCGGAAGGTCGCGGGGATGACGGCAAAGGCGGCTAGCGCCTCGCCGGTCGCCGCGTCGAACGATCCTCCGCCATAGGCCGACAATCCCCACCGGCCGATTCCGGTCGGGACGAAATTCGTCTTGGCTTTTGGCGCGATTGTCGTGCTCCAGTCGCCGCCGCTCCGGGCCCGGATGGTCTGCAGGCTCAGCTCGATCGGCCTGAAGGGATCGACGACACAGGAGGGATTGGCGACCGCCGAAAAATCCGTGTTGGAAGCCGCCGACAGCCAACTTTCCACCTTGCAGGAGCCGACATCGGAAATGTCGGCGGCATCGACCGCATAGGCGCCATTCGCGGCGCGCGCATCCTGCGCCGCGAATGCGCCAAGAGCCGCGATTGCGACGGTTATTCCGGTTCTTGCAGCCCAGCCCATGGTGCGATGTTAGCAGAGTCTTCGCCTCGACAACGCCCGGATTCTGGGACTATCTTCGCCCCATGAGCGACCATCATCACCACGATCACGACCATTCCGAGCTGTCGGAGACCGAGCTGCGCGTGCGCGCGCTCGAGACGATCCTGACCGAAAAAGGCTATGTCGAGCCGGCCGCGCTCGACGCCATCATCCAGGCCTATGAGACCCGGATCGGCCCCCATAACGGCGCGCGCGTTGTCGCCAAGGCCTGGAGCGATCCGGCGTTCAAGAAGGCACTGCTGGAGGACGGCTCGAAGGCGATCGGCACGCTCGGCCATGTCAGCCGCGTCGGCGACCACCTCGTCGTGGTCGAGAACACGCCGCAACGTCACAACATGGTCGTGTGCACGCTGTGCTCCTGCTACCCCTGGGAAATGCTGGGGCTGCCGCCGGTCTGGTACAAGGCCGCGCCCTATCGCTCCCGCGCGGTGAAGGACCCGCGCGGCGTGCTCGCCGATTTCGGCGTGCAAGTCGCCAAGGACGTTGAAATCCGGGTATGGGATTCGACCGCCGAAACGCGCTTTCTGGTGCTGCCGATGCGCCCCGCAGGGACCGAAGGCTGGAGCGAGGAGCAGCTCGCCGAGCTGGTCACGCGCGATTCCATGATCGGCACCGGCTTTCCCAAGGCGCCGGGGGCGCCGTCATGAACGGCGTGCACGACATGGGCGGCATGGACGGGTTCGGCAAGGTCGAGCCCGAACCGAACGAGCCGGTGTTCCACGAGGAATGGGAGTCGCGTGTTCTCGCCATGGTACGCGCGATGGGCGCGGCCGGCGCCTTCAACATCGACACCTCGCGCTTCTATCGCGAGACGATCCCGCCGCATATCTATCTCTCGAGCTCCTACTACAAGAAATGGTTTCTCGGGCTCGAGGAGATGCTGATCGAGAAGGGCTACCTCACTCGGGAGGAAGTCGCCGCCGGCCACGCGATGCAGCCGGCCAAGGCGCTCAAGCACGGCAAGTTTGATCTCGGCCAGGTCGAGCGCATCATGGTGCGCGGCAAGTTCGCCCGCCCTGCCCCGGCGCCGGCGAAATTCAAGATCGGTGACAAGGTCCGCGCGAAGAACATTCACCCGGCGACCCACACCCGCCTGCCGCGCTACGTGCGTGGTCATGTCGGAATCGTCGAGCTGAACCATGGCTGCCACGTGTTTCCGGACTCGGCGGCGATGGAGCTCGGCGAGAATCCGCAATGGCTCTACACTGTCGTGTTCGAGGGCCGCGATCTCTGGGGCGCGGACGGCGATCCGACCTCGAAAGTCTCGATCGATGCGTTCGAGCCGTATCTGGACCCGGCGTGATGAGCAGCACGGCTGCTGCTGCCGCGACGGCAGCGATCCCGAGCATTCCGCGCGACGATGACGGCCCGGTGTTCCGCGCGCCCTGGGAGGCGCACGCCTTCGCGATGGCGCTGACGCTGCACGAGCGCGGCGTGTTCACCTGGCCCGAATGGGCGGCAGCCCTGGCCTCCGAGATCAAGCGCGCGCAGGCGGCCGGCGATCCCGATACGGGCGAGACCTACTATCTCCATTGGCTCGCCACGCTGGAGGGGCTGGTCGCGCGCAAGGGCGTTGCGTCTGCGGAGACGTTGCATCGCTACCGCGACGCCTGGGACCACGCGGCCGATCGCACCCCGCACGGCAAGCCGATCGAGCTGAAGGCGGAGGATTTTGCGCCGTAGTCCCTTTGCGCGTTGCTTGGGTACACTCTAATCCCAACCAACACTGTCATTCCCCGCGAAGGCGGGGAATCCAGTACGCCGCGGCCTGTCGATTATCGCTACCTTCTCGGAGTACTGGATCACCCGCTTTCGCGGGTGATGACACCGAGTCTATGGTATCACCGTCCCGCCACGTACTCCCGCCACCCCTTCGCCCGCAGGCTGCACGCCGGGCATTCTCCGCAGCCGTATCCCCAATCATGCTGCGCGCCGCGTTCGCCGAGGTAGCAGGTGTGCGACTGCTCGCGGATGAGGTCGACCAGCCCGTCGCCGCCGAGGTCATGGGCGAGCTTCCACGTCGCGGCCTTGTCGATCCACATCAGCGGGGTATGCAGCTCGAACTTGCGGGCCATGCCGAGCGACAGCGCGGCCTGCATCGCGCGGATGGCGTCGTCGCGGCAATCGGGATAACCGGAATAGTCGGTCTCGCACATGCCGCCGACGATGTAACTGATGCCGCGCCGATAGGCCAGCGCCGCGGCGAAAGTCAAAAACACCAGATTGCGGCCGGGCACGAACGTGTTCGGCAGGCCGTCGGCGCCCATCGCAATCGCGACGTCGCGCGTCAGCGCCGTCTCGGACACGGCCGCCAGCGTCGGGATCGCTAGCGTGTGGCTCTCCCCGAGCCTGGAAGCCCAATCCGTGCGCAGGCCCTTGATGCCGTCGAACAGCCGGTCGCGGCAGGCAAGCTCGATGGCGTGGCGCTGCCCGTAATCGAACCCAAGCGTCTCCACGTGCGCAAAACGATTCAGCGCCCAGGCAAGGCAGGTGGTGGAATCCTGGCCGCCGGAAAACAGCACCAGCGCGGTTTCGGATGAAGATGCGTCAGTCATGGCCCGCGCTTTAGCACTGCGCACGCGGCTCGCCAATCTGGCGCGCCAACCGGTGGAAATCACCCTGTTCCGCCGCGCTACGCTGGGAACGGGGGCGCTTTTGGCATAAGGCTTGAGAGCTAGGAGAATGCCCGCAATGACCCCTTCCCGCGACATTTCCCGCCTGATCGAGATCATGGCGGCGCTGCGCACGCCGGTGACTGGCTGCCCCTGGGACCTCGAGCAGAATTTTGCGACCATCGCCCCCTATACGATCGAGGAAGCCTATGAGGTGGTCGAGGCCATCAGCCGCGGCGATCTCGACGATCTCTGCGAGGAGCTCGGCGACCTCCTGCTGCAGGTGGTGTTCCATGCTCAGATGGCCGAGGAGCAGAACGCCTTTGCCTTCGGCGATGTCGTCGAGGCCATCACCCGCAAGATGATCCGGCGCCATCCGCACGTCTTCGCCGACAAGGAGGGCAATCTCGCCTCCTCCCACGTCAAGGAAGTCTGGGACCGCATCAAGGCCGAGGAGAAAGCCGAGCGCGCCGCGCGCCGGCCACCCCAGGAAGCGCCGTCCCACAAGTCGCTGCTGTCAGGCGTGAAGGCCGGCCAGCCCGCCCTGACGCGCGCCATGGAGCTGCAGCGCAAGGCCTCCACTGTCGGCTTCGACTGGAACGATCCGCGCGCGGTGCTGGCAAAAATCCGCGAGGAAGCCGACGAGATCGAGGCCGCACTCGATCGCAACGACAGCGAGGGGTTGGCGGAAGAGACCGGCGACCTGATGTTCGCGCTGGTCAACCTCGCCCGCCATGTCGATGCCGATCCGGAAGCCGCGCTGCGGGCGACCAACACGAAGTTCGAGCGGCGGTTTGCCTATATCGAACGGGCGCTGGAGGCGCAGGGGCGGACCCTCGAGCAGGCGTCGCTGGCGGAGATGGACGCGTTGTGGAATGAGGCGAAGAGTGCGAAGCAGTCGTCACCAGAGGAGCGCAAGCAAGCCGGCCGCTAACTCGGCCGGGACGACACTAACTACACGGACAGTCGCGGCACGGCATCGAACCGGTTCACCACGATATCCCGCTTGGTCTCGTCCACCCGCACCGTCATGTCGAAGCGGCCGTCGTGCAGCTCTTTCGCCAGCACTTCGGAATTCCGATGCAGCCAGCTGATGCCGGCGCCGTCGGAGGCATCGATGGAGAGGTCGAGCGTGATGCGCTTGGCGGCCAAGCGCTCCTCGATCGCGGCGAGCAGCGCGTCGACCCCTTCGCCCGACACGGCCGACACCAGCATCGCGGGATGGTCCTCCGGCCTGCGCGCGGCGATATTCAAGAGTTCTTCGCGCTGTTCGGGACCATAACGGTCGATCTTGTTCCAGACCTCAATGATGCGGCCTGAATCATCGGGATTGATGCCGAGCTGGCGCAGCACCGCGTCGACGTCGCTCTGCTGCGCCTCGGCATCGTCGTGCGAGATGTCGCGCACATGCAGGATGACGTCGGCCTCCAGCACCTCCTCCAGCGTGGCGCGGAAGGCGGCGACGAGCTGCGTCGGCAGATTGGAGATGAAACCGACGGTGTCCGACAGCATCGCCTTGCCGCCATGCGGCAGGGTGAGCGCGCGCAGGGTCGGATCCAGCGTGGCGAACAGCATGTCGGCGGCCTGCACGTCGGCGCGGGTCAGGCGGTTGAACAGCGTCGATTTGCCGGCATTGGTGTAGCCGACCAGCGCCACGACGCGGTACGGCACCCGCTGGCGGCCTGCGCGATGCAGGCGGCGTGTGGCCTGCACCTTCTTCAGTTCGCCCTCGAGCTTGGAGATGCGCTCCTGGATCAGGCGGCGGTCGGCTTCGATCTGCGTCTCGCCGGGACCGCCCATGAATCCAAAGCCGCCGCGCTGGCGCTCGAGATGGGTCCATGAGCGCACCAGGCGCGAACGTTGATAGTTGAGATGCGCGAGCTCGACCTGGAGCGAGCCTTCCTTGGTCTTGGCGCGGCGGCCGAAGATTTCCAGGATGAGACCGGTGCGGTCGAGCACCTTTGCCTGCAACTCCTTCTCGAGGTTGCGCTGCTGGATCGGCGCAAGCGCGCAATCCATCACCACGAGTTCGACGTCGAGGCTCTTGGCGAGCGCGGCGATCTCCTCGACCTTACCCTTGCCGATATAGGTCGCAGGGCGGATCTGGCTGATCGGCGCGATGATGGCGTCGGCAACGACGAGATCGATCGCGCGCGCGAGGCCGGCGGCTTCGTCGAGCCGGGCTTCCGCGTCACGCACGACATGAGCTTCCGATTGCGCGTCGGCACTGCCTGCGCGCACCCGCAAATAGGGACCGATGACAAGCACCCGCCCCGTCTGCGTACCCCCTGCCGACCGCGGACGGTCGGCATCCCCGTCGAAATTCCGGGGTTCCAATCAGATCACTCTCAAGCCGGCTGATCCTCACCGCCTTCGAACAGCTGGATCGGAGCGCCCGGCATGATGGTCGAGATCGCATGCTTGTAGACGAGCTGCGAGTGACCGTCGCGCCGAAGCAGCAAACAGAAATTGTCGAACCAGGTCACGATGCCCTGGAGCTTCACTCCGTTGACCAGAAAGATCGTCAGTGGCGTTTTGGTTTTGCGAACGTGATTAAGGAAGGTGTCCTGCAGGTTTTGTGCGCGGTCTGCCGCCATTGTTTTTTTCTCGCTTTGAGTTTCTTTTTATTGCGCCGGTTGCGGCCCTCTTTTGAAACTCGGGGTCCTCGTCCGGTTGCCGTCCCTCATGAGATCCCCCTCGGGGGGACAGCGGTTCAATTAGAGGACAGGTAGGCTTATTAGGCAAGCCGCTTCACGCGGCAGCCCATGCCGTATTGCCCCGAAAAACTACGGAAATCGATGATTTTCCTCGCCTATTCCAACGACGTCGCAGCGTTAGCCGACGCCGAGCGCCTTCAACTTCCGGTGCAGCGCCGAGCGTTCCATGCCAACAAACTCGGCCGTGCGAGAAATATTTCCTGAAAAACGGCTGATCTGTGCAATCAAATAGTCGCGCTCGAACACTTCGCGGGCTTCGCGCAGCGGCAGGCCCATGATGTGCTCGCCATTGTTGCTGGTCGGCATCGCGGGCACCATGGAGCCGACATCCTGCGGCAGCATGTCGGCAGTGATGATGACTTCCGGCCCGCCAGCGGCGAGAATCATGACTCTCTCAACGTTGTTGCGGAGCTGGCGCACATTGCCCGGCCAGACATGCGACTGCAGTACCGCCATCGCGTCCTGGCCGATCTGCCGCTTGGGCAGGCCGCTGCCCGCGGAGATCTGCTCCATGAAATAGTCGATCAATTCCGGAATGTCTTCACGCCGCTCCGACAATGCGGGCACGCGGATCGGCACCACCGAGAGCCGGTGATAGAGGTCCTCGCGGAAATGACCGGCCGCGATTTCCTCTTCGAGGTTGCGCGCGGTGGAGGAGATGATGCGGACGTCGACCTGCACCTTGCCGTTGCCGCCGACGCGCTGGAACGACTGCTCGACCAGCACGCGCAAGATCTTGTTCTGGGTCTCGCGCGGCATGTCCGCGATCTCGTCGATGAACAGCGTGCCGCCATGAGCCTCTTCGAGTGCGCCGGGCTTGCGCGCGTGCTCGCCGTTGGACTGCTCGATGCCGAACAGCTCGTGCTCCATCCGCTCGGGCGTGATCGCAGCGGCGTTGATGACGACGAAGGGGCCGTCGGCGCGGCCCGAGGCCGTGTGCAACGTGCGGGCGGTCAGTTCCTTGCCGGCGCCCGCGGGGCCGACGATCAGGATGCGGCTGTTGGCCTTGGCCGCACGCTCGATGGTCTGGCGCAGCTGGTTCATGCTGGGCGAGCGGCCGACCAGCGAGCTTGCGCTCGGCGCGAGTTGCTTCAGCTCCTTGACCTCGCGCTTGAGCCGCGAGTTCTCCAGTGCACGGTTCGCGACCAGGATCAGCCGGTCGGTCTTGAACGGCTTCTCGATGAAGTCGTAGGCGCCACGCTTGATCGCGGCGACCGCGGTCTCGATGTTGCCGTGGCCGGAGATCATCACGACCGGCAGATCGGGGTTGTCCTTCTTGACCTGCTCCAAGAGCTGCAAGCCGTCGAGCTTGGAGCCCTGCAGCCAGATGTCGAGGAACACCAGATGCGGCCTGCGGTTGGCGATCTCGGCGAGCGCCGTATCGCTGTCGCGCGCGGTCCGGGTCACGAAGCCCTCGTCTTCGAGGATGCCCGCAACGAGATCCCGAATATCGGCCTCATCATCGACAATCAGAATTTCACTTGCCATGGATCGCCTGTTTTCTCAGCTGCCTGTTGAGGCTTTGATCTTCGTTGAATCATTGGTCTTTTCAGCCGGCTCTTTGGTTTCGACGGCCGCCTCTTTTGTTTCCGGATCCTTGTGGGATTGCGTGGCCGTTTCGCCGCTTTCCGGCTTGGTCGTTGCCGCGGCTGCCGGTTCGGCCCCCTCGCTTTTCGCGGGAGCGCCGGCGATCGCAAAACGCATCCGCATCCAGGCGCCGCGCTGGCCCTCGCGGAAGTCCGAGGCATCCTTCAGCTCGATGCGCCCGCCATGGTCTTCCAGCACGCGACCGACGATCGCGAGCCCAAGGCCGGTGCCTTTGGCGCGTGTCGTCACATAGGGCTCGAGCAGGCGCGAGCGCGCCACCTTGGGCAGGCCGATGCCGTTGTCGACGACGTCGATCAGCACGTCCTCGCCCTCGCGCGAGACCACGACGTCGATCCGGCCTTTGCCGAGCTCCTCCAGGGGGACCTGCTCGATCGCCTCGGTGGCGTTCTTGACGATGTTGGTGACGGCCTGCGAGATCAGCCGCCGGTCGAACTGGGCGCGCAGCGGGTCTTCCTTGAACTCGGCCTCGATATCGATCTCGGGGTGGGCGACCTTCATCAGGAACACCGCCTGCCGCACTGTGTCGGCGACGTCCTCACCCTCCATGACCGGCTTAGGCATCCGCGCAAAGCGCGAGAACTCGTCGACCATGCGGCGGATGTCGTCGACCTGACGCACGATGGTGTCGGTGCACTGTTCGAAGATCTGCTTGTCCTTGCCCTCGGTGATGTCCTTGCCGAATTTGCGGCGAATGCGTTCGGCGGAGAGCTGGATCGGGGTCAGCGGATTCTTGATCTCATGCGCGATGCGGCGCGCGACGTCGCCCCAGGCCGAGGTGCGTTGCGCCGAGACCAGTTCGGTGATGTCGTCGAGCGTGATGATGTAGCTGTCGTGCGGCTGGCTGGTCTTCTCGGCGCTGACGCGGACCGACAGATTGCGTTCCTGCCCGTCGCGCGTGATCGTGATCTGCCCCTGCACCAGGCGCTGGGTCCCTTCCCGCGCCGTCTTCATCATCTCTTCGAGCTCGGGCAGCACGTCGGAGAGCGGATGGCCGAGCGTCTCGGCTTCGGAGTGACCGATCAGCTTTTCGGCGGAACGGTTGAGAATGCCGACGCTGCCTGAGGTATCGACACCGATAATGCCGGCGCTCGCGGACGACAGCACCGCCTCGATGAAGCGGCGGCGGCTGTCGATGAGCTCGCTGGCGTTGACGAGCTCGTCGCGCTGGCTACGCAACTCCTCCGTCATCTTGTTGAAGGTCTCACCCAGCTGGGCGAGGTCGCCTTCCGACTGGTGCACCGGCACTTTCACATGGAGATCGCCCGTCGAGACCGTCTGGGCCGCGTTCATCAGGCGTCGGATCGGCGAGACCAGCGAGTTGGCGAAGTTGAGGCCGATCAGCACCGAGGCCATCAGGATGGTCAGCGCGATCACCGCGAACATCAGCGCGAACGCGACCTGGATGCCGAGCCGGCGCGACTCGATCTGGGCGTATTCGGCGACGCTGACCTCGGTCTGCTTGAGCTGGTTGACGACATTCGGATCGAGCGGCCGTGCGACGTAGAGGAATGTGTCACTGAAGGCGCGCAAGCGGACCACCGCGGCGACGAAGCTCGCATCGGGCAGCACCGCGATCTCGGGTTCGGATTCGTTGACGTTGCTGAGGAAGTCCGGTGCCGGCGGCGAATAGGCCAGCCGCATGCCGGTGTCGGCGGATTCGAGAATGTTGGTGTTCTTGTCGATGATCATCGCGCCCGGCAAATTGCGCGAGGCGGCGCTGGACGTCAGCAATTCGCGAAACGAGCGGCGATCCTGGTCGTAGAGCGGCCGCGCGTGGGCGATGTCGTTGGCCATGCCGAGAATGTCGCCCCGGATCAGCTGCGCATGGTCCTGCATGTAAGCCCGCGCGATCGTCAGTGAATTCTGGATCACCTCCTTGGTCGGGCCGGAGAACAGGCGGTCGAGGCCGCGCTCGATGGTGACGTTGGCGACGACGGCGACCAGCACCGCCGGCAGCACCGCCACGATCGAGAACAGGCTGACGATCTGGACATGGAGGCGCGCCGCCGCCCTGCCCCGCCGTCGCGCCAGGATCAGCTGCCAGAGCTCGCGGATGATGATGCCGACCAGCAGCAGGATGGTGGCTGCGTTGCTCAGATAGAACGAACGGACAACTTGCGGCGTCAGTTCGATGCTGGTGAGGCCGGTCAGGACCAGGAAGGTGAGCAAGGCCGACAGCAGCGCCAGCGCCACGGCGAACGGCGCCAGCCAGCGTCGCGCCGACCAACGCCGGGGCTCTTCTGCTGGGGCCGTGTCAAAGGATGCGGCCGAGGTGTCTGCGCTGGTCATTCCGGCAATGGGTGCTGAAAACGGGGGGGCCGCGGCGGGCGGCTACTGATGTATTCGTACCACATTGTTGCCGAATTGCGACAATTCCGCGGCGTCACCGCCGCGACCGACCCGCGCATCCACAGCGACATGCCGGAGGGCGGGAACGGATTCCAGCCCCGGCGGCTTGACCAGCATGCACAGGTTCTTTCTCGCGATGATGGTATCGGCCGTGCTGCTGCTGATCGTGGCGGCGGACCTGCTGGTCAATGGTCTCGGGGTGCAGGAGCCCAATGCGAACGTCGCCAGCGCAATACAGGTCTCAGGCCGGTTTGTCAGATAGGTGTGAGGCCGCGTTCCGCGGCTGAAATCACCCTTTGAATGTTCCTGCGGAACATTTCAGTCCGATCGGGACTTCTGCTCACCGCGTCAGCCACGACGGCCAGCGCGATCGGACAGGCTCAGCTCCGCTTGGTAGGGGGAGCTGAGCCACCGGCCGTTGCGTGGGGCTAGCCGCCGCTCCGATACACCTGGATATCGAGATCCCGGATCTTCTTCCGCAGCGTGTTGCGGTTGAGGCCGAGCAGATCGGCGGCGCGGATCTGGTTGCCGCGGGTGGCCGCGAGCGCGGCCGTGAGCAGTGGCACCTCGATCTCCTTCAAGATGCGATGATAGAGGCCCGGCGGCGGCACGCCGTTCGGGAAGCCCTGGAAGTGCGAGGAGAGATACGCCTCCACGGCGCCACCGAGATTGTCGACGCCATGCTGGACGGCGGCACCCGGGCTGACCGTGGGTGGCGCCAGCTCGCCGTCGATGACGGAGCCCGTGATCACATCCTGGGGATACAGCGCCGCGAGGCGACGGGCGAGGTTCTCGAGCTCGCGCACGTTGCCCGGCCAGCGGTGCTGCTTCATCCGCTCCAGCGCCAGCGTGTCGAGCTTTTTCGGCGGCAGGCCGTCCTTCTCCGCCAGCGCGAAGAAATGACGGATGAGATCGGGCAGATCCTCGATGCGCTCGCGCAACGGCGGCAGCCGTAGCGGCACGACGTTGAGGCGGAAGAACAGATCTTCGCGGAACAGGCCTTGCTGGATCAGGACGCGCAGATCCTTGTTGGAGGCCGCGACGATGCGCACGTCGGTCTTGATCGGGGTGCGACCGCCGACCGTGGTGTATTCGCCCTGCTGAAGCACGCGCAGTAGACGGGTCTGCGCCTCCATCGGCATGTCGCCGATCTCGTCCAGGAACAGCGTGCCGCCCTCGGCCTGCTCGAACCGGCCGGAGGCGCGGGTGTTGGCGCCGGTGAAGGCGCCGCGCTCATGGCCGAACAGCTCCGACTCGATCAGGTCGCGCGGGATCGCCGCCATGTTGACCGCGACGAACGGGCCATTGCGGCGCTTGCCGTAGTCGTGCAACGCGCGCGCCACCAGCTCCTTGCCGGTACCGGACTCGCCCGTGATCATCACGGTGAGGTCGGTCTGCATCAGGCGCGCCAGCACGCGATAGATTTCCTGCATCGCCGGCGAGCGGCCGACCAGCGGGATCGCCTCCATCTCGGCGTCCTCGTTCGGCGTCGAGACCCGCTCCTTCGGCTCGGCCAGCGCGCGGCCGACGATGGCGATCAGCTCCTTCAGATCGAAGGGCTTCGGCAGATATTCATAGGCGCCGCGCTCGGAGGCCCGGATCGCCGTCATGAAGGTGTTTTGCGCGCTCATGACGATAACAGGCAAATTCGGCCGCATCTTCTTGATCCGCGGCAACAGGTCGAACGCGTTCTCGTCGGGCATCACCACGTCGGTGATGACGAGATCGCCCTCCCCCTGGCTGACCCAGCGCCACAGCGTTGCGGCATTGCCGGTCAGCCGCACTTCGTAGCCGGCGCGCGATAGTGCCTGATTGAGAACCGTGCGGATGGCGGTGTCGTCATCAGCAACGAGAATGCTACCTGCGGGCATCGTTAATCCTCATTTCGCCCCCTGTGACGCAGACGACGACTTTCCGGCAGAGCCGTCGTGACTGCTTTGATCGGCATGTTTCACCGATGTGGAATACATCGGCATCAGCACGCGGAAGGTTGTCTTGCGCGGCTGAGATTCGCATTCGATGATGCCCCCGTGATCCCCGATAATCTTTGCGACCAGAGCGAGGCCCAGACCCGAGCCGGTCTGTTTGGTGGTGACGAAGGGATCGAACAGGTTTGGCAGAAGATCGTCCGGCACGCCTGGTCCGTTGTCCTTCACGCAGAATTCGAGCGGCAGGGATACACGGGATTTTTGACCGGGGACTGACAGGCGGACGCCGGGGCGAAACGCGGTGGTGAGCTGGATTTCACCGTCGGGAACGTCGATCAGCGCTTCGGCGGCGTTCTTCACCAGGTTGAGGAACACCTGGATGAGCTGGTCCTGGTTCGCCAGCACCGGGGGCAGCGAGGGATCGTAATCCTCGACGAAGCGGATGTTGCGGGCAAAGCCGGACTGCGCCAGCCGTTTGACGTGATCGAGCACCGAATGGATGTTGACGGGGCCGCGCACCACGGGGCGCTCGTCGCCGAACACCTCCATGCGGTCGACCAGCGTCACGATGCGGTCGGCCTCGTCGCAGATCAGCCGCGTCAGCATGCGGTCTTCCGAGGAGGCCTGCTGCTCCAGGAGCTGCGCCGCGCCGCGGATGCCCGAGAGCGGGTTCTTGATCTCGTGCGCCAGCATCGCGGCGAGCGCGATCACCGAGCGCGCGGCGCTGCGATGGGTGAGCTGGCGGTCCATCTTGTCGGCGATGGAGCGCTCCTGGAGCATCACCACGATATGGCCGGGCCGTTCCGTGACGGGGGCAACGTGCAGATCGACCTGGCGGTCCCCGCCCATGCGCGGCGTGCCCAGATCGACCTTGTACTCGTTGACAGGTGCATTCGACGAACGCACCTGGTCGATCAGCGCCAGCAAGGGGCTGCCAAACGGCACCAGCTCTTTCAGCGACTGCCGCTTCAAGAACTGCGTCGAGATATCGAAGAAGGCTTCGGTTGCGATGTTGGCGGCGACGATTTTGCCGTCCGGCCCGATCATCAGCACGGGATTGGGAAGTGCGTCCAGGATGGCATCGCTGTCGGACGGAAACGGCCGACGATGTTCAGCAACTGAGCTCATGCAGCGGCGCTCCATGCGAAGTCGTCGAAGGCATCTTGCAGTGACCGGTGAACGAGGTGCGGATCCTCCGAGGTGAGGATTTTCTGGCGCCAGGATTTCAGCTTCTCGGCCGGCGCACGGCTCACATCGGCCGCGACGTCGAGCGCCCAGCCCAGATGTTTTCGCGCGTGCCGCAGCCCGATGCGCAGGCCGTAGAGCGCGCAGACGCCTTCATAAAGCGTGCGCACATAATGCAGCTGCGTCTCGAGCGGCGGCGTGGCTTCCACCGCCCCACCCTTGAGGCGGCGGCCGATCTGGCCGGGCAGCCAGGGCTGGCCCTGCGCGCCGCGGCCGATCATCACGGCATCGGCGCCGGAGGCCTTTAACGCCGCGAGGGCCTTCTCGTAAGTGGTGATGTCGCCATTGACGACGAGCGGAATGGAGATGGCCTCGCGTACGGCGCGGATCGCATCCCAATCGGCCTCGCCCTTGTAGAACTGGCAGCGGGTGCGGCCGTGCACGGTGACGAGCTTGATGCCTGATGCCTGTGCGCGCCGCGCCAGTTCCGGTGCGTTGCGGGTGCGGTCGTCCCAGCCGAGCCGCATCTTCAACGTCACTGGCACCTTCACCGCCGCGATCGTCGCTTCGATCAGGCTGACGGCGTGGTCGAGGTCGCGCATCAAGGCGGAACCGGACTGGCCGCCGGTGACGTGACGAGCCGGACAGCCCATGTTGATGTCGATGATATCGGCGCCTTCGGCTTCAGCGATCCGGGCGCCCTCCGCCATCCAATGCGTCTCGCACCCGGCGAGCTGGACCACGTGGGGACCGATCCCCGTGGCTTCGCAGCGCAACCGGGACATATGATGGCCATTGGCGAGTTCGTCGCTGGCTGTCATTTCGGACACCACCAGACCGGCCCCCAACTCCGCGGCAAGCCGGCGGACGGGCGAGTCAGTCACCCCCGACATCGGTGCCAGGAAGACCGGGGTGGCGACATCAATATCGCCTATCTTCAATGGCTTAGAGCCTGATACTACCGAGCCGGTCACAGGGGTCTCGTTGCGTTGGCAGCGCCTCATCGCGCCTGCCATGACCTATCTTGCGCACAATTCTTGTGCAGTCAAGCGTCATGCCTACAGTTTAGACAGTTCTGCAAATCTTTCAAGTGCAGTGCAGCAAAATGCTGTTTCCCACAATCCGGGGAAACCCCCTTTTATTGCGGGCCTGCCGTGCTAGAGGCATGCGGCGATCACCCCACCCCCGACTCTCTTCATCACCAAATGAGTATTTGAGTCCTATGGCGAAATCACAGCGCACCGCAGTCGTCCTCGTCGCTGCCGGACGCGGCCTGCGCGCAGGCGCCGGTGGCCCCAAGCAATATCGCGAGATCGGCGGCGTGCCGGTGATCTATCGCGCCATGGAGGCCTTCAGCCGTCATGCGGACGTGTTCGCAGTTCAGCCAGTCGTGAACCCGGACGACAGCGCCATGTTCACGGCGGCGGTCGCAGGGCTCGGCCACGAGGCGCCGGTCAATGGCGGCGCGACCCGGCAGGCCTCGGTGCTCGCCGGTCTCGAAGCGCTCGCCAGGCACAAGCCCGACATCGTCCTGATCCACGACGCCGCGCGACCCTTCGTTTCGGAAGGCGTGATCACCCGCGCGATCGATGCGGCCAGCCGCACCGGCGCGGCGATCCCCGTCGTTCCCGTCACCGACACCATCAAGATCACCGGCGAGAATGACAATGTCGAGGACACGCCGGACCGGGCGCGGTTGCGAATTGCGCAGACGCCGCAATCCTTTCGTTTCGACGTCATCCTCGAAGCGCATCGTCGCGCGGCCAAGGACAGGCGCAGCGATTTCACCGACGATGCCGCGATTGCCGAATGGGCGGGATTGACGGTTGCAACCTTTGAAGGCGATGTTGCCAATATGAAGCTCACCACTCCCGAGGATTTCGTGCGCGAGGAAGCGCGGCTGGCAAGCCTGCTCGGCGACATCAGGACCGGCACGGGCTACGACGTCCACGCCTTCGGCGAGGGCGACCATCTCATGATATGCGGCGTGCGCGTGCCGCACACCAAAGGCTTCCTGGCCCATTCCGACGGCGATGTCGGCCTGCATGCGCTGGTCGACGCCATCCTGGGCGCGCTCGCTGACGGCGACATCGGATCGCACTTTCCGCCCAGCGACGCGAAGTGGAAAGGCGCCTCCTCCGACCAGTTTTTGCAATACGCCATCGAGCGCGTCACCCAGCGCGGCGGCCGCATCGCCAATCTCGAGGTGACCATGATCTGCGAGCGGCCGAAGATCGGCCCTTTGCGCGAGACCATGCGCGCGCGCATCGCCGAGATTTCCGGCGTCGACATCTCCCGCGTCGCGGTCAAGGCGACCACCAGCGAGCGGCTCGGCTTCACGGGCCGCGAGGAAGGCATCGCGGCCACCGCGAGCGCCACCATCCGCCTGCCCTGGAGTGTCTAGGCCATGGGCGGCAGCGACGCACGCGCACTCTCCCGCTCGCTGCTCGATTTGTGCCGGATGCGCAAGCTGACGATCGCGACCGCGGAGTCCTGCACCGGCGGTCTCGTCGCGGGCGCGCTGACCGACATCCCCGGCTCCTCCGACGTCATCGATCGCGGCTTCGTCACCTATTCCAACGACGCCAAGCGCGCGATGCTCGGCGTCGAGGTAAGCACGCTCACCAATTTCGGCGCCGTCAGCAGGGAGACGGCAACAGCCATGGCGGTCGGCGCGCTGGAGCGTGCCGGCGTCGATCTTGCAGTCGCTATCACCGGCATTGCCGGCCCCGGCGGCGCCACGCCCGGCAAGCCGGTTGGCCTCGTGCATTTCGCCGCCGCCGCGCGCGACGGACGCATCGTCCATCGCGAGCATCGCTTTGGCGCCATCGGCCGCACCGCCGTGCGTCAGCGCTCCGTGGTCGAGGCGCTGCGCATGCTGATGGATCTCGCCCGCGGCCCGCAAGTTACGGCCAAGCCGAAACGTGCCGCCGCAGTAACCCGCCTGCGCCCGCGCGTGACACGATCACCGCGCCGGCACGCGGTGAAGCGCAGGCCGCCGCGCTGACCGCGGGGGTGAGATCCCTCACGCAGCCGCGAGTTAAGCACTCACGTGATCGAGCACGCACTGCTTGATCGCGCTGTGATTGACGATGGCTGCGCCCCACACCAGCCCGTAGAGACTTGACCTTTCCCGCCATGCAGGTGACCTCGACGTCATTGCCGATGTGGAAGGGTCGAAACAGCAGCAGCATGACGCCGGCGGCGATGTTGGAGAGTGGGCCCTGTAATGCCAGACCAACGGCGAGAGATGCGCAACATTGCCCGTGCGATGACGCCGCTGGAGATCGAGCAGGCCGCTGCGTATTATGCCTCGCAGCCGCCGGATGTCGTGAAGGCGGTGGATTGAAATTTTGGCACGCCTGCCTTCCCCATCGTCATTGCGAGCGCAGCGAAGCAATCCAGAGTCTCTCCGCAGAGGGATTCTGGATTGCTTCGTCGCAAGGGCTCTTCGCAATGAAGGAGGAGAGAGCGTGCCCGTCCGCAACCACTACGACGACACCAGCTTCCGCCGTCCGTAGATCGCATCCGCCCGCTTCTCGAAGGCGATGGAAAATCGCGCGAACGCGGCGTCGAACATCGAGCCCATCAGGAGCGCCAGCATGCGGCTCTTGAACTCGTAGGCAAGGAAGAAGCCGACATCGCAAACGCTCTCGCCTTTGGGCTCGAACGTCCAACGGTTTTCCAGATTGCTGAAGGGACCTTGCAGATATTCGACCAGGATCTTCAAATTGGCGCGGTCGAGCGTCACGCGGCTGGTGAAGGATTCCCTGACCAGCTTGAACGACACCGTCATGTCCGCGACCAGCACCTCGGTGCCGTCGGGTTTCGCCATGCGCTGACGGACCTTCAGCGCACTGCACAGCGGCACGAATTCCGGGTAGCGCTCGACGTCAGCGACCAGATCAAACATCTCGGACGCGCTGTGATCGACACGACGCTTGCTCGAAAAATTGGGCATGGCGATTCAGCGGGCGCTTGCTGCCCGCGCGGCCTTCAGTTTCGCAAAATCCTCGCCGGCATGATGCGACGAACGGGTGAGCGGGGTCGCAGACACCATCAGGAAACCCTTGGTGTAGGCGACCTTCTCGTAGGACGAAAACTCGTCCGGCGGCACGTAGCGCATCACGGCGTGATGCTTGCGGGTCGGCTGGAGATATTGCCCGATGGTCAGGAAATCGACGTCGGCGGAACGCAGATCGTCCATCACCTGCTGCACCTCGTGGCGCTCCTCGCCGAGGCCGACCATGATGCCGGACTTGGTGAAGATGGTGGGATCGAGCTCCTTGACCCGCTGCAACAGCCGGATCGAATGGAAATAGCGCGCGCCCGGCCGCACCGTGAGATAGCACGACGGCACGGTCTCGAGATTGTGGTTGAACACGTCGGGCTTCGCCGCGACGACGACCTCCAGCGCCCCCTCCTTGCGCAGGAAGTCGGGCGTCAGGATCTCGATCGTGGTCGAGGGGCACGCGGCGCGGATCGCGCGGATGGTCTGGGCGAAATGCTCGGCGCCGCCGTCAGTGAGATCGTCGCGGTCCACGGAGGTGATGACGACATGGGCAAGGCCGAGCTTGGCCACAGCCTCGCCGACGTTCTGCGGCTCGGCCGCGTCAAGTGCATTCGGCATGCCGGTCTTGACGTTGCAGAAGGCACAGGCGCGGGTGCAGGTGTCGCCCATGATCATGAAGGTCGCGTGCTTCTTGTCCCAGCACTCGCCGATATTCGGGCAGCCCGCCTCCTCGCACACCGTATGCAGGCCGTTGGCGCGCACGATGTTGCGCGTGTCGGCATAGCCGCGGGTGTTGGGCGCGCGTACGCGGATCCAGTCCGGCTTCGGCGGCGAAGCGGAATCGGGCCGGTTCACCTTTTCGGGGTGACGTGGGCGCAGCGGGTTCGAGATGGTATCGACGATAACGACCATGGGGTGTCCGGTCTGACCAAGTCCTACCTAGTCGGTCTGGCCGGGCATCGCAACCCGGCTCGCACCGCTTCAGGGAACATGGCAGATATGGGCAATATCCTGCTCTGTTCTCTGGCGATTCTCACCTCGAATGGCTCCAGTCTCGAAGACCTCTACTCCTCGGCTCGGCAAAGCCCTGAAGCGTACCTTTTTCGCGCGCAGCGTCCACGAGGTCGCGCCCGATCTGATCGGTGCGACCATGCTGGTCAACGGCGTTGGCGGGATCATCGTCGAGGTCGAGGCCTATCATCATACCGAGCCGGCGGCGCACTCCTACAATGGCCCGACGCCGCGGAACCAGGTGATGTTCGGCCCGCCCGGCTTTGCCTATGTCTACCGCTCCTACGGCATCCACTGGTGTGTGAACTTCGTCTGCGAGGAAGAAGGCTCGGCCAGCGCCGTGCTGATCCGCGCGCTGGAGCCGACCCACGGAATCGCCGCGATGCGGCGGCGCCGCCATCTCCAGGATTTGCACACGTTGTGCTCGGGCCCGGGCAAGCTGACCGAAGCGCTCGGCATCACCATCGCGCACAATGCCTTGCCGCTCGACCGTCCGCCGATCGCGCTGCATGCGCGGACGGAGGACTTCGAGGTGGCGGCCGGCA
Source organism: Bradyrhizobium sp. WU425 (assembly GCF_021052305.1). Taxonomy (NCBI): domain Bacteria; kingdom Pseudomonadati; phylum Pseudomonadota; class Alphaproteobacteria; order Hyphomicrobiales; family Nitrobacteraceae; genus Bradyrhizobium; species Bradyrhizobium sp. WU425. The sequence goes on from NZ_CP088089.1 coordinate 4,402,800, forward strand.
TCCGGATCGGCATCACCAAGGCGGTCGAGCTGCCCTGGCGCTATGGTGTCAGGGGCTCGAAATTCCTCAGCAAGCCGTTTCCGAAATAAGCTTACGACGCCTGCTTGAGCCGCTCCAGCGCCTCGAGCAGCTTGGCCTTGCGGGCGAGCGCGGCCTCGCGCTTCTCGCGCTCCTCCTCGACGACCTCCTCGGCCGCGTTGGCCACGAATTTCTCGTTGGCCAGTTTGGACTCGGCACGCTTGATGTCGGCGTCGGCCTTCCCGATCTCCTTGTCCAGACGCGTGCGCTCGGCGACGACGTCAATCACGCCCTTCAGCGGCAGCGCGGCCACCTCGCCGCGCACCAGGAGCTGGACCGCGCCGTCGGGCGCACGGTCGGCGAAGGAGATGTCCGACAGCCGCGCCATGCGCTTGATGACGTCGCTCCAGCGCGGCGCGCGCTCCTTCGTCTCGGCCGAGGCGCCTGCGAGCACCAGCGCCGTGAGGGTCGCCGGCGGGATGTTCATCTCGGCGCGCACCGAACGGATCTGCGTGACAAGGTCAATGACCCAGCCGATCTCGGCCTCGGCCGCGGGATCGGTGAAGTCGGCATGGTCGAAGATCGGCAGCACCCAAACCGGCGAGACGAGCGCGTCGGTCGGCCCCGTCGTCGCCGCGAGCATCGCAAGCTGCTCCGGCGTCGGCCCGGCCGGCTTCAGCGGCCACGGTGCCAGCGCGAGCAGACCGTCGCGCTTGGCCGTCACCTCCCACAGCTCCTCGGTGATGAAGGGCATGAAGGGGTGCAGCAGTTTCAGGATCTCGTCGCGCGCCCATGCCACCATGGCGCGGGTCTCGGCCTTGGCAGGGCTGTCGGGGCCGAGTAGCACGGGTTTTGCGAGCTCGAGATACCAGTCGCAATAGACGTTCCACACGAAGCGGTAGATGCTGCCGGCGGCGTCATTGAAGCGATAGGCCTCGATCGCCTCGGTCACCTCGCGCGTGGTGTGCGCACTCTCATGTGCGATCCAGCGGTTCAGCGTCTCTTTGACCTTCGCCGGCTCGAAGCCTTCGGGCACGGCGCAATGGTTCATCTCCGCAAAGCGCGACGCATTCCAGAGCTTGGTCGCGAAATTGCGATAGCCCTCGACACGGCTGGTGGCGAGCTTGATGTCGCGCCCCTGCGCGGCCATCGCGGCCAGCGTGAAGCGCAGCGCGTCCGCACCATATTGGTCGATCAGGCTGAGCGGATCGATGACGTTGCCCTTCGACTTCGACATCTTGGCGCCCTTCTCGTCGCGGACGAGGGCGTGGATGTAGATCGTCGAGAACGGCACCTCCTTCATGAAGTGCAGCCCCATCATCATCATGCGGGCGACCCAGAAGAAGATGATGTCGAAGCCCGTCACCAGTGCGTTGGTCGGGTAGTAGCGCTGCACTTCCGGCGCGTCTGCGGGCCAGCCGAGGGTCGAGAATGGCCACAGCGCCGAGGAGAACCAGGTGTCGAGCACGTCCTCGTCGCGCGTGATGAAGCCGTCCCGCTTGTTGCGGTCGAGCGCCATCTCGCGGCCCTGCTCGACCGTGATGACTTCCTGCTCGACGTAATAGCCGAGGGCGTGGCTGACGGCCTCCTCCTCGGTCTCGGCGACGAACACCTTGCCATCAGGACCGTACCAGGCCGGGATCTGGTGGCCCCACCAGAGCTGGCGCGAGATGCACCAGGGCTGGATGTTCTCCATCCACTCGAAATAGGTTTTTTCCCAGTTCTTTGGCACGAAGGTGGTTTCGCCCGAACGCACGGCGGCCATCGCGGGCTTCGCCAGCGTCTTGGCGTCGACATACCATTGGTCGGTCAGATAGGGCTCGATCACCGTGCCGGAGCGGTCGCCATGCGGCACCATGTGGGTGTGAGGTTCGATCCGCTCGACGAAACCGAACGATTCCAGTCGCTCGACGATGCGCTTGCGCGCTGCAAAGCGATCGAGCTTGTTGAACTCCTCGGCGAACTGCGAGGCACCTTCCGGCAGGTCGCGCAGATAATCCTCGTTGTCGAGGAGATCGAGGCAACCTTCCTTGTCGATGACGCTGATTCGGGCGAGGCCGTGGCGATTGCCGACCTCGAAATCGTTGAAGTCGTGCGCCGGCGTCACCTTGACCGCGCCCGAGCCCTTCTCCGGATCGGAATAATCGTCGGCGACGATCTGGATCTTGCGGCCGACCAGCGGCAGGATCACGTTCTTGCCGACCAGCTTCTGATAGCGCTCGTCGTCGGGATGCACGGCCACCCCGGTATCGCCGAGCATGGTCTCCGGGCGCGTGGTGGCAACGACGATGAAGCTCGAGGGATCCTCGGGGCTGAAGATCTTGCCCTCGATCGGATAGCGCAGGTACCAGAGGCTACCCTTGACCTCGGTCTGCTGCACTTCGAGATCGGAGATCGCGGTGAGCAGCTTGGTGTCCCAGTTCACCAGCCGCTTGTCCTTGTAGATCAGGCCGTCGCGGTGCAGCTCGACGAACACCTTGACCACGGCCTTGGACAGGCCCTCGTCCATGGTGAAGCGTTCGCGCGACCAGTCGCAGGAGGCGCCGAGCCGCTTGAGTTGGTTGATGATGGTGTCGCCGCTCTCGGCCTTCCACTGCCAGACCCGCTCCAGAAACTTCTCGCGGCCCATCTCGCGACGGCTGGGCTGCTGGCGCTCCATCAGCTGCCGCTCCACCACCATCTGGGTGGCGATGCCGGCATGGTCGGTGCCGGGCTGCCACAGCACGTCGCGACCGCGCATGCGCTCGAACCGGCACAGGATGTCCTGGAGCGTGTTGTTGAGGGCGTGGCCCATGTGCAGCGAGCCCGTCACGTTCGGCGGCGGGATCACGATGGTAAAGGGCACAGCGTCGCGGCGGTCTGGGCGGCCGGCCTTGAAGGCAAGGCTGTCCTCCCACACGACGGACATGCGGGCTTCGATATCGGCGGGCTGGTAATTTTTCTCGATCATGGCGCTGTTAGAAAGCCGCGCACGGGGTCCAAGTCAACGGACAAGTCAACGGAAAGCCAGGCGGCAACAGGGCTTTCCGGTCCGGTCGGGAAACAGAATATTACCCACAAGCAGGGCTTTATGAGGGCTCTGCGGCCCGATCTACCTGCCGCCGCGCGATACCCGCTCGATTTCGGCCTTCACGATGCGTTCGACCAGGCCCGGCAAATTGTCGTCCAGCCAGGATTTCAGCATCGGACGCAGCATCTCCTTGACCAGATCCTCCAGAGTTCGCGCATTGCTGCTGAGCACCGTGTGGGCCAGGGAATTGAAGGCGGATTCGACCGCGGAGACCGTCGATTGCGCCAGCATCGGCTGTTGGGGCGGCAGCGGCGGCGCATCGAAGTCCACGGGCGCATAGGATGCCGGCGTCGGACGCGGCGCCGGCGATTCGGCGAATTCGAGATCGTCGCGCGGCTCGACCTTGCGGAAGCTCGGCGGCGGCGGAGGCGGCGTCGGCTCCATCGCCAGCGCCATATCGTCGGTCAATTCCAGCACGTCGGGCTCAGGTTCGGGCTCCGGCTCGGGAGCACGGATTTCCGGCGCGGGCGTGGCTGCGTCGAGCCCCGCCAGCAGCGCGTCGATATCGTCCTGATTGTTGGATGCATCCACCTCGGGTGCGGCGGCCGGCGGCGCTGCCGGCTTTGCGGCCGGAGCCGGTGCCGGCTTTTCGGCGGCCGGTTTGGGCGGCGCGACCTTGGATGGCGGAATATCGTTGATCACCTGCGGCTTCGGTGACGCGGCGGGGGCGGCAGCTTTCTCGGGCTTAGCGGCATCCGCCGGCGGCGGCTTGGCCTCATCGTCGGCAATGATGCGCCGGATCGAGGCCAGAATCTCCTCCATCGAGGGTTCTGTGACCTTTGCAGGCTGCGTCATCTCCGACTCCACATCATCAACGCCCTCGCATGCGTTGTTTTACACCAAGCACGACAGGATTGGCCGGTTCCGGATGGGTGGCCCGACATTTTCGTCACGGCAGCCCGACTTGTCCCCAGATGACAGCTCAACGTGCAGCGGTGCGCCCCTGCCCTCGGCACTCATGCTTTACGCACACGGCATCGGATGCAGAGCGAATCGACCCGCATCCTTCTTGGCAAGGCTATGTCAGGGATTTTGCTGATTGCAAGCAAAGCACCGGTCGGCTTCGGCTATTTGCGAGGCCGACCGGATGATTACGGGACTCTAGCGTCCGTCTGGCGTGCGTACGCCGGCCCAGCTGTCGCGGACCTGATGGTAGTGCACGCTGGGATCGTAGACAGTGGTGTTGAGGCCGAGGACTTGCGGCGCGAGACGACCGACCGCGTTGAGCACCGAATAGGACGCCACCACGCGGTCATGCTGGGCAGTGACGAGCGCCACGCGCGCGTTGACCAGCGCCTGCTGCGCGTTGAGCACGTCCAGCGTGGTGCGCTGGCCGGCCTTGGCTTCCTCGCGCACACCGTTCAGCGCGATCTCGGAGGCCGTAACCTGCGCCTGCGCAGACTGCACCTGCGCCTTGCCGGCTTCCAACTGGCCCCAGGCCTGCACGACGTTGGCGCGGGTCTGATCGCGTGTGGTTTCAAGATTCAGGCGCTGCTGCGCCAAGTTCTCTTTCGATTGGCGGATCAGCGCATATTCAGCGCCGCCCTGATAGATCGGCACCGAGGCGGTCGCGATGGCGGAAGCGGTCGTCGTTCGGAAGACCGTCAGGGTCTGCTGGTACGACTGGGTGATGCCAGCCTGAACCGTGAGGGTCGGCAGCAGCGCGCCTTCGTTGATCTTGACCTGGAGATAATTGACGTCGATGCCGAACATCGATGCCGTGACGTTGGGGTTCTCCACCAGGCTGAGACCGACGGCGGAGGCGAGCGTCCCGGGCAGGAAACGATCGACCGGCGAGCCCGGCGCAAGGTTCGTCGGCTCGTTGCCGATGATCCGGCGGAAATTGGCACGCGTCGTCGTGAGATTCGATTCGGCCGTCAGGGCCTGGGTCCTGCCTGCCGCGAGCTGCGCTTCGGATTGCGCCACGTCCGTGCGCGTCACCTCGCCGACATTGAACCGATCGCGCGTTTGCTTGAGCGTCTGTTCGAGGACGCGCACATTGCTGCGCTGAACTTCGAGTGTGGCGGAGTCACGAAGATAATCCATGTAGCTGGTCGCAGCCTGCAGCAGGACCGTCTGCTCGAGCACACGCAACGCCTCGCGGGATCCCGAGACCTGGCTTTCCGCCACGCGCGTCCTGTTGGCGGTCTGATTGCCGTTATAGAGCGTCTGGTTGATGGTCAGGCTGGCGCTATTGGGCTGAAGGGGCGGGTCGCTATGGATCGGCACAGCCTTCTGCGTCTGCTGAATATCCTGATATTGATAGCCGGTGCTGAGATTGATCCCGACCTTGGGGCGATAGCCCGACAGCGCTTGCGGCACGTTCTCGTCAGTCGAGCGCACCTGGGCGCGCTGCGCGTTGAGCTGCGGATTGTTCTGATAAGCGCGCACCAGCGCAGCCTCGATCGTATCCGCCAAGGCAGGCGTCGGCGCGGCAAGCGCCAGCAGCAGGACCGAAACCGCTGCTCCGGTGAAGAGCTTCACCCCATGCATCCAAAAATTCCGTTCATTCTAACGCCCGGCTCGTGCCCGCGAGCTGGGTTACCGTCTACGAGTGGAGTCGTTGCCCCGCCGCAACATAGGACGCGGTCAAGCGCGACGGAACTACCTGAGGGGTGTTCTCGGTGGAAACTCTTCACGTGCAGCATCCCGGCCACACTTCTGATTCAGAACGGGATTTTAACGGGCCAAAGCCGTCAGAAGACGAAGGCGGCGGCCCGTTCCAGCCCCGGAAGGACCGGGGCTGCGGCATCGAACAGCGCCCGATGGCCGAATTCGCCGTGGGTATGGGTCACGATCATGGCTCGCGGCGGCCTGGATTCGGCCGAGACCCCCACCAGGCGCCCCCCCTCCTTGAGCTGCCCGAGCAGCCCTGCCGGGGTCACCTCGGTGGCGCCGTTGAGGACGATCACATCATAGGGACCTGCGGCGGCATCACCCTCGGTGCAGGCCGCGGCCTTGCAGGCCACGTTGGCCAACCCGAGGGCGGCGAAGGCGTCGTTGGCCTTTGCCGCCAGGCCCGAATCGCATTCCGTCGCGATGACTTTGCGCGCGAGCTTGGCGGTCAGCGCAGCGAGATAGCCCGTGGCGCAGCCGACGACCAGCACGTCGTCATCCTCGCCGATCTCGGCGGCCTGGAGCAGCTTGCCGGTCAGCTGCGGCTTGATCAGGAACCGCTTGGCGCCTCCCTCGCTGACGTCGAGATCGAGGTCGAGATACGCCAATGCCTGCCGGCTGGCGGGCACGAAAGCCTCGCGCGGAACCGTGAGCATGGCGTCGAGAACACGACGGTCGGTGACGTCACTGGTGCGCACCTGGCCATCGACCATTTTTAGGCGCGCCGTCGAGAAAACGGACATTTGCGGACCCTGCAAGGCGGACGATGCCGCGGACGAAAGTTGGCGGCATCTTTGGAACAGGCCCTGCGAAAACGCAACATGGCTTTGGCCCGCAAACCGGGCCCTTCCGCAACTCGCAACGTCGAGGGTGAGCCGCCTATTCGATCGTGACCGCGAGGCGGCCGATCAATGCGGCGACTTCGTCCAGCCGTGCCGAATCGTGGGTCTCGACCGCCCGCGCCAGACAAGCGAGGCATTCGTCGTCGCTGAGTTCGGGGATGTCCGCCGGCAGAATGGAGGGGGCCAGCGGGAAACGGTCGACCTGGATGTCTCGCATGGGAATCAGCTCCATAAAGGACCGGCCTCTGGAAGCTCGATTTCAATTGAGTCGTTTTGGCGTCACCGCGGAGGATGCGGGCTCGCCGCGGTACACATCTAGTTGAGGATCTGCTGCAACGAGATCGCACGCCAGATCAGAGTCTGGGCGCAAGTTGCTGAAAATGAAGCGGAATTTGGCTCCCCGGGCTGGATTCGAACCAGCGACCATCCGATTAACAGTCGGATGCTCTACCGCTGAGCTACCGAGGAAAAGGGCGAACCTGTCGTTCGCGCGCGGCTGCGTATAACAAAGCCGCTTGCGCTTGCAAAGGACGAATTCGCTATGTGGCACATTGCGGCGAGGAAGGGCACGCGGCCCCTCCTCCGCCCGGCCTCAGGTCAAGTTACTCGGCGACGAACGAAGTGGTCTTGGTGCCGGAATCGTAGCGCAGCCGGAGTGCCGTGAACTTGCAGAGGTTGACGTTCTTCCAGAGCACGGTCTCGTCATAGTTCTGCCAGTCAACGCGGACGTTCCAGACGCATCCTTCGTCGTCATCGTCGAACTCGACATAGGTGCTCGCCTGGTTCTGCAAAACCTTGTCCAGCTCGTTGTCCCATTCGTCCATGCCATCGTCCGGGGCGTTGAAGCCCAGGAATTTGATGGCATAGCCGGTCTCGTTGACGACAGTGACGTTGCGGGCGTCAGTCGCGTACGACGGCGCGGCGGCAATCGATAGACCGACCGCGATCAGTGCAGACAGAAAATACTTCATATGAAATTCCCCCGATCGAAACGGGCTTTCGGTGCCTGACGTCGATCGGCGCAGGCGCCGCGGCAACCAATGGCGTTGCCTCGAAGGATTCGTCGGAGGCGCAATCGAAAGGTGCAAGACGCGATCGATCCGCCTCCGGCTCTCTGCACGACGCGAGACGCGCAGCGAGCAATTCTTATCGATTCGAATTCTCCGCAGCAATGAACCGGCATTCATAGATCGCGGGGTTTGTTGTCTCCGGGGCGGGCGCCCGGCACCGCGCGAATATGATTCTTGTCGCAGACACAGCTTCGCGCCCTCGCGGCTTGGCTCGCCCGAGCTTTGCTTTGTTTCGTACACCCTCCTCGTCAGAGGGCGCAGGGAAGACCGGGTGCCGGCTGGCACCCACGGTCCACTGTGCGAAGGTTGCGCTACAAGAGGCTGCACAGCGGCATACAGGTGAAGCCCAACACACGGCCTTCCCTGCGCAGTGGTTTGACGGCTTATGCCGAGCTCTCCCCGGGGAGCGATGCACTATTGCCCCCGTCGCCTTGCGGATGGCTGATGCTGCGTGCCCGGTCGGGCAGCGACATCACCACAAGACGTGACGCACAGACCCCGGGCGCCAGGACGACACGATTTTGCCGTACGCAGGCTGCACCGGTCGTGTGCCCGACACTTTCGCTCACGGTTGCCCGCCCTGCAAAGCCCTTCGCGCCGATGTGACTAGCGTCCACCGCAGCTCACCCCGCGTTCGTGACGATCGCGATACGCCCCGCTGACAGGGATGAGGTGGCGACTGAATACGCCAAAGTCGAATTTCGGTAAAGTAGAATCTTTTCGCGCGAGCGGATTGACCCGTCGTTTGGGTGTTTTGCCCGTCGGGCAACGCAAGGGCTTGTAGCCCGGATGGAGCGAAGCGTAATCCGGCACCCTGTATCCGTTAAACGAATCCCGGATTGCGCTTCGCTCCATCCGGGCTACGGATCATCTCCTCACGGCCGGCGGCAGACCAGGTCGATCTCGATCAGCGCGTCGTAGGCAAGCCCGGTGACACCGACGCAGGTGCGGGCCGGCAGGCGGTCGGGCGGAAAGAACGCGCGATATGTCTCGTTCATCGCGGTGTAGTCTTCCTTGAAACGCGTGAGATAGATGCGTGTCATCACGACGTGCTCGAAACCGAGATCGAGGCCCGCCAACACCACCTTCAAATTCTCCATCACCGCCCTCGTCTGCGCCACGATGCCCTCCGGCAGCACGCCCGGGATTTGCGGCGTGTCCGGCATCTGGCCGGTGACAAAGACAAAACCGTCGGTCTCCACCGCGTGGCTGAAGGGCGCGACCGGCTTGGGTCCGCCGCTGATCATGTGGAATTTCACTGGAGTATCCTTCGGTTTAAGGCGCGTCCAGAAACAGGCGCTTGCTGATGATCGCGTGCACGCCCCAATTGCCGTCGACCACCTGCGTGACGCCGAAGTCGACGGCGGCCGACATCAGCGCGATCGCCTCGTCCTCGCTCAACCCCTTCACGTTCATCAGGAAGCGTCGCATCTTGCGAAACGCATCTTTCATGGCGAGATCGAGCGAGGACTTTGCGTAAACCTCGCTCTGGCCCTGAGCGCCGAACTCGGCGAGGTAGTTGGGATGGCTGAATCCGGTCAGGACCCAATCAGATTCGGTTTCGATCAGGGGATAAGAGAGATCGGCGAAGGGTTGGCCGGAGAGGTCGGCCTTCTTGTGCAGGATCACCTCGAAGGTTCCGGTCATCGAGCATTCAATCGCGGTGCCGCTCAATTCGCCGTCGCCTTGCGTGGCATGGGGATCGCCGACCGATAACAATGCGCCGGGAACGGAGACCGGAAGATAGACGGTCGCCCCCTTCCCCAAGCGCCAATTGTCGAGATTGCCGCCGAAATAGGACGGCGGCACGGAGTCGATGAAATCGACCTCGCGCGGCGCCACCGCGATCACGCCGAAATGCGGGCGCAAGGGAATGCGGATGCCGTCGAGCACGGCGTGGCGGCGCTTCACGGTGCCGGGCAAGACCGGAACGCCGGGATAGTCGTAGGTGGCGTGCACCACGCCAAACGGGTCGGTCTGCGGCTCCCAGCGGTAGGAATACAGCGCGCGGGCATGCGGCGCATCGGTATCGTCCAGGATTTCGTAGATCGTCACGACCTCGCGCGGCTTCGGTCCTGAAAGAAATTCGTCGTAATGATAGCCCCACCAGGCCGCGACCGAGGAGCCGAACACGCGCCCTGAATGTTTCGGATGACGACTTGTGCGCGGTACGATGTCGAGGATCCGGACTTCCAGCACGTCGCCGGGCTGGGCGTCCTTCACCGACACGGGCCCCGTGCAGATGTGCACGCCAAAGCCTTCGCCGGCGCCGCGCCCGAATATGCTGGCATCCATCGGACCCGCGCCGCGGCGATCCACGTTCTTCCTCGCCTTGGTCCAACCGAATACACTTTCGGCGGCGGTATCGCCCGCGATCATCAGCTCAGGATCATCGGAGGCATGCTGCGTTAGCGTTTCGATCGTGATCGTATCACCCGAATTGATCTCGAGCTGCGGCTGTAACGCGCGACTGAAATATCCCCAATGAACACGGTGGGCTTCGATCGGAAGATGATGATGCTTGCGTTCGGCCGTTCTCGGCTCGTCGATGTCGGTTCGGGCGAGATTGCCGCGCGCCTCGGCGCTCGCCGGGTGCACGCGAAGCTGCGCCAGCGCATCCTGCGGCCAGCCGCGCTGACCGGCTATCCCCTGCTGGGTCGTCGCCCGCTCCGCTTCCTGCTGGCGAAACTCGCGCGGCGGCAGCCCGAAGCGATGGCGGAAGGCGCGGCTGAAATGCGCGGAATCGCCAAACCCATAGGCGTAGGCGATCTCCGAGATTGAGCGATGCGCCTCGGACGGATTGGACAGATCGGCCCAGGCGCGCTGCAGCCGCCGCTCGCGAACGTAATGAGTAAAGTTGTCGCCGACCGTCTCGAACAGCTTTTGCAGATAGCGCTCGGAAATCCCTTCGGCCTGCGCGACGCGCGCCGGCACCAGTCCGGGATCGTCGAGGCGGCGTTCGATGGTCTGGCAGATCCGGTGCAGGAGTGCCGACTGCGTCGCGCTCGATCCGGCGTCGGACGTCGAAGCCGCCAATTGATGGGCGAGTGTCAGCAGCAGATCGACGAGCGACTGCGTGACCGCATTCCATTCGGCATCGCTCAGCGTGTCGAGCGTGCGCGCGGTCGCGTCCATCAAGCGCGCGAAGACATCGGCAAAGCCGCTGGGCGGAACGACCCTGGGTTCGCCGAGCCGCGGCCTGCCCGAGAGGCGGCCGTGCAGCGCCTCCGAGGTCACCGACAGCACGACGGCGCGCATGTCGCGCTGGAATACGATGCTCCAGTCCCCGCTCCGCGGCAGCAGCACGAGATGGCCCACCGGAACGATGCGATGGCCGGCGGCGCTCTTGAGCACCATGCCGTCCTCGACCGGCATCAGCGCAATCGGCAGGTCTTCGTTGGCCTGCGGACGCGGACCGATGGTCTGGGCGCCGGCCGCCATGCGCGTCAGCGCAACGCCTGCAGCGTGGCGATGTGACGCCGTTGCGTGCCCATCCAGGAAGCAATGGCCTGCCGCCGGCTGCAGGCCGACCGCGGCGAGCACGTCCCGCCAGGCTTCGGGGCGGTCGTCTTGAGCGTAGGACTCGCTCGTGAAAGGACGGAAGCTCATCGGATCGACCCAGATTGCAGTGGATCGAAGCAACCTCTGTGCCAGACGAACGTGGTCATCCGTCGCAGCGAGGGGCCGCAAATGACGGTCTTTTGTCACGTCCTCATCCTGGAAATGAGCTGTTCTTCAAAGTGTTGGAGCGCGATGTCAACGTCGAGCACGATGTGTAGCCTGGATGGAGCGAAGCGTAATCCGGGGGCCTTTTGAGTCCGGCGTGACAAACCCGGATTGCGTTGCGCTCCATCCGGGCTACGGCCCATCAGTCGCACCGAAAGATGTTTTTGCGGATCGTGCCGTGAACTCCCCAATTGGCATCGACCACCTGGGTGACGCCGAAATCGGCGCCGACCGATAGCAGCGAAATCGCCTCGTCCTCGCTCAAACCGTGCACGGTCATCAGGAACCTCCTGAGCTTGCGGAACGCATCGCGCATCGCACGGTCGAGACTCGAGTGGTTGGCAATCTCGGTCTGTGCGTCGGCGCCGAGCGCGGCGAGGTAGTTCGGATAGGTGAAGCCGTAGAACGACCACGCCTGATCGGTCTCCAGCATCGGATGATCGAGACCTTCGAGGCTGGTGCCGGCGAGATCGGCCTTCTTGTGCAGGACGAACTCGAAATCGCCGGTCAGCGAGGTCTCGATCGCGGTGCCGCCAAGCTCGCTGTCGCCTTGCGCGGCGTGGGGATCGCCGACCGAGAAATAGGCGCCGGGGATCGCGACCGGATAGAACATCCGCGCCCCCTTGCCGATGCGCCAGTCGTCGATGTTGCCGCCGGTATAGCTCGGCGGGATCGAGCTGACGAAATCGGCCTCCGACGGCGCGAGCCCCATGGTGCCAAAATGCAGCCGTGCCGGCACCCTGACGCTTGTGAGGATGTTCTCGCGCTTCTTGATGGTGGCGTGATCGACGCGCACGCCGGGATAATCGATGGTCGGATGCACGATGCCGTCAGGGTCGGTCTGCGGCGTCCAGACGTAGTTGTAGACCGCCTTGGCGCAGGGCTCGCCTGACGTGTCGAGCTCGAAGATTGTGACGACCTCGCGCGGCTTCGGCTCCTCGATCAGATCGTGATAGTGAAACCCCCAGCTCGCAGCGACGTTGGAGCCGAAGCAACGGCCGGCATGACAGGCGCTGCAGCTCGGCCGCGGCCTGATATCGAGGATGCGCACTTCAAGGATATCGCCGGGCTCGGCGCCTTCGATCGCGACCGGACCGGTGAGGAGATGCACGCCGATCCCCTCGCCTGCGCCGCGGATGAACGGGCCTTCGGTCGGGCCCGAACCGCGCCGCGCGACTGCCTTGTGCTCGCGCGTCCACTGGAACACGCTCTCGGCGCCGGGATCGCCCTGGATCATGCGCTCGTAATCGTCGTTGGCGTGGTGGGTCAGCGTCTCGATGGTGGCGCGATCGCCCGAGCGCAGGGTCAGGGCCGGCGCGACCTTCTTGGAGAAATAACCCCAGTGGACGGTCTTAGGCGAAACCGGCAGCGTCAGATGCTTCATGAGGTGGCCTCTTCTGGAAACACGGTCTTGAACGTCGTGGGTGCGGTTCTCATCGCACCGCCTCCGGAGTCTTGTCGGCTTCCATCACGCTGAGGAAACGCGCGGTCAGCGGATTGCGAGGGTTGGAGAGCACGTCGTGCGCGGGCCCCTCCTCGATGATCGTGCCGCCGCTCAGGAATGCGACGCGGTCGGCGACCTCGTCGGCGAAGCGGATCTGGTGCGTCGAGATGATCATGGTGAGGCCGTCATCGACGGCGAGACGCCGGATCACTTCCAGCACCTCGCTCACGAGCTCGGGATCCAGCGCCGAGGTCGGCTCGTCCAAGAGTAGCACGCTGGGGTTCGGTGCGAGCGCTCGGGCGATCGCGACGCGCTGCTGCTGACCGCCGGAGAGATGCCGCGGCAGCGCGTCGGCTCGGTGCGACAGCCCGACCCGGTCGAGCAGCTCGGCGGCGCGGCGATCGGCATCGATGCGGGTCATGCCGTGCACCCAGCGCAAGGGCCCGGCGATGTTCTCCTTGGCCGAGAGGTGGGCGAACAAATTGAATTGCTGGAACACCATGCCGACGCCCACGCTTGCCCGCTCATTGGCGATCGCGCGGGGCGGCAGCAGCTTGCCGTCGTCGCCAAAACCGAGGCGGCGGCCGCCGACACGCACCGTGCCTCCGTCCCAGCTTTCGAGATGATTGATGCAGCGGAGCAGCGTGCTCTTGCCGGAGCCGCTGGGCCCGAGCAGCGCGACGACCTCGCCGACGCGCACCGTAAGATCGAGGCCGCCAAGCACCTTTTGCGCGCCGTAGCTCTTGGTGAGGTCCTTGGTCTCGACCGCGATGTTGTTGCGTGAAATCGTCGCCGCGCGCCGGGTGCGTTCCTCGCGGGTCAAGGCCGGCGGCGGCGTGTCGGTGAGATCAGCCTGTCCAGGCACTTGGACGTCGACGGTCGCTGCGGCAAGTTCGAGCTTGGTGGCGAGGTCGACGCGACGCCAGGGCAGGTAATCGGCGAGCCTGCGCTGGCGGCCCTTGGTACGATCGAGATCGAGCAACCATTCGACGAAAAGCTGGATGATGCTGATGGCAAAGGTCAGCACCAGGTATAGCAGGCCCGAGGCGAAGAAGATCGAGAAGAAGTCGAAGGTCGAGGACGCAAGCTGGGTCGAGCGCAGGGTCAGCTCCTGGACCGCGACCACGGAGGCGAGCGACGAATTCTTCAGCGCACTCACGGCCTCGTTGCCGAAGGCCGGGATCATGGTGCGGATCGCCTGGGGCGCGATCACCCGCCACATCAGGATCCGCGGCGTCATGCCGAGCGCCTGGCCGGCCGTCACCTGCCCGCGGTCGACACCGAGCACGCCGGCGCGCAGCATCTCGGCGATGAACGGCGCCTCGTTGCAGGCCAGCGCAAGGCCGGCGGCCAGCACCGCCGGCAGCTTGATCCCGATATGCGGCAACGCGTCGTAGGCGAACACCATTTGCAGGATCAGCGGCGTGCCGCGGAAGATCACGGTGTAGGCCCTGGCGATCGCCGCCAGCAGCCAGAAGCGGGAGAGCTGCATGCCGGCGAGGATCAATCCAAGGATCAATCCGCCGCCGAGCCCGAGGGCAGTCACCTCGAGGGTGAGCTCGATGCCCTCGAGCAGATACGGCATGCTCAGGTAATGGAGGAATAGCGACATCAGTCGGCCGTCAGAATGTCAGGCTCCTTGAAGTTGTTCACGTCGAGCCCATGCTTCTTCAGAAGCTCCATATGCGTGCCGGCCTTCTGCACCTCGATCAGGGCTGCGAGCACGGCGTCGCGGAATTTAGACTTGTCCTTCGGGACGGCGATGCCGACCGAATACGGGATCGTCACCGCGGTCGCCTTCTCCAGCTTGTCCGGATAGGCCTTCACCGCGCTGTCGACGGTGTTGACGTCGTTGACATAGGTGTCGGCACGACCGGCGAGGATCGCCTGGATGCAGTTGGCGTTGTTGTCGTAGAGCTGGACGGTCGGCTCGGCCTTGCCGGCCTTCTTGCACTCAGGCATCAGCGCCTGGATCAGCGGCACCTCGACATAGCCGGTGTTTTCGGCGGCAGCGGCGCCGCACATCGACATGTTGATGCCGTTGATGCCCTTCGGATTGCCCTTGGCGACCAGCACGCCGTCGAACACTTTCGAATAGGTGATGAAGTCGGCGGCCTTGGCGCGCTCCTTGGTGGCGTAGATGTCGGAAATCACGATGTCGGCTTGTCCCGCGGCCAGCGTCGTCAGGAGCGCCGCGAACGTCACCGGCTTGTAGGTCAACTTGAAGCCGAGGCATTCGCCGATGGCTTCGCCGAGATCGATGTCGAAGCCGATATACTTGCTCGGATCCTTCGGATCGATGGTCTCATAGCCCGGCGTGTGCGGGTTGATGGCGTTGACGAGGGTCTTGCCCTTCCAGTCCGGATATTTGTCCTGGAGCGCGGCGCAGGCCGCAGGCGCCGCAGCCTGCGCGCTCAGGGGCGCGGCTGCCAGCGCGCCGAAAGTGACCGCGGCGCCGAGCGCGGCCTTGTGCCAAGACAGCGATGCACGTGCGTTCCCCCGCGCCTGGGGCAATACGGGTCTCTCCATCTCCAGCTCCTTCGAATTGTCATGGCAATGGCCATGTTCCAGATCGCGGAAGCGAGCCTAGGAGGAGAGCGGACCGGAAAGCTTGTCCGCGGGCGTACAAAAAATTGGATGGAGGGAGCCCGCCATTTGGGCAGGCAGCTGCTCAAAAACTGTTCGTGAATGCGGGACGCTGTAGCGCGCAATTGCGAATTCGGGGAAACCACATGATCTTGCGTAACGCCGCGATCTGCACGATCAGCGAATCATGCGGTGAGGTCATTTGACAGAGATATGACAATCAAAGGACGCATCTGCGGCCGACATCCGAAGCACATCCCCCGCCGTCCCCAGCCTGTCCGCAGCATACCCACAGGTGTATCCACAGGACGACTATGCCGGATTCGCCTGCCCGCGCGAGCCACTTGCTGCGCACAAACCCACAGGGCCGGTATGTCAGCCGCCGGCCTGATCGAACACGATGCGGCAAGCCTCACTCAAGCTTGGCCTGTTACGGCGCAGGCAGGCCGTGATGGCGCGGACGTTGGGGATTTCGCCGGCGCAGAGCCGGTAGACGTCGGGGGTACAGGCCCGGCGCTGCTCGGGTGTTCCCTGCTGCGCATGGGCGGCGGAGGCAAACAGCGTCAGGAACAGCCCGACCGTCGAGGCCCGGCGCGCCCGGCTTTTCACGCCCGCAAATCGCAAGAACCGCGCCTTCATGACCAGTCTCCCGTCTGCTTTGCCCGACCGGCCTGTATTGGCCGGTGTGCAAAGGGGTAGGAGAAATAAACAGCGAAAGATGTGACATCCTTCACACTGCGGGCACCCCGGCAGGAACCTAAGTTTCCCAACGCGATTTCATCAATCGCTAACCAATCGGGACCCGATTGGCGGATCGTTAAAATGCGATCGATCGGCTCAACCGGGAAACAAACCGGCTTTGCGATATTGCGCCATCCGCGGTCCGGAGGGTGTGATGAGCGAAGCCGAATTCAACTTGCTGCTGGATGCCGTCCAGGACGCCATGGTCCATGAAGATCTGGCGTTCGTGCCGGGGGAGGATTTCGTGCCGCGCTCGTGGACGTATTACGCGAAGCCCAACGCCTCCGCGAAGCCCAAGGCCGCCAATGACAATGAGGGCGCCTGGCCCTTGGTGCCTTTCCCGGACGGCTGGTACGCGGCCTGCTGAAGCCAATTTCACCGTGAGCCGACGCACCCGCGCTCCGCGGGCGTTTTGCTATGGCAGCTACGCGGTGAAAATCCCGCGTGATCGCGATCAGGTCTTGACCCGCTCTCCGCCGTCCTGCGGCGCCTGGTCGGGTGCGGCCGGCGGAAAGATGCTGTCATAGATCGCACGGGCCTCGCGGATGAGGCGGGCCCGCTCCAGCTCGGATTTCGGGACAAATCGGACGGTTTCGCTCACGTGCTCTCCAGCGCTCGATCGTTGGGATGCATCACTTCGCAGATGCGAAGACTATGCCAGCGGGCTGAATGGCGGGTTTCCGCCGGGCCCCGGGCAAACCCGGTGTGCGCGGCCAGCACGCATCGCCCGCGCGGGCCGATGGCAGCCGCGATACGATCGAATATTGCTGAAATATCAGGAGGTTGTGATGGAGGCCACGTCGGGACTCGAACCCGAGTAAACGGTTTTGCAGACCGGCGCGTAACCACTCCGCCACGTGGCCCCAACGAGGGCGGAGCAATATAGGGGATCACAGGTTTAGGCAACCCCGACCGGACCAGCTACGCCTTCGCGCCGCCGAGATATTGGCCGAGAATTTCATCGGTCGCGCCGGCCGCCACGATGCGCCCCTCCTCCAGCAGGATCGCGCGGTTGCAGGTGCTCTTGATCAACTCGATGTCGTGCGAGGCGAGCACCAGAATGCCGGCGCGTACAACGATCTCGTCGAGCCGCTGCCGCGCCTTCTTGCGGAACTGCTGGTCGCCGACGCCGATCCATTCGTCGAGCAGCACGATCTCGCCCTCGACGGCGGTTGCGACTGCAAAGATCAGGCGCAGCATCATGCCGCTGGAATAGGTGCGCAGCGGCAGGTCGAGCCGGTCGCCCAGTTCGGTGAATGCGGCGATCTCCCCCCGCTTGGCGTCGATCTCGGAGCGCCGTGCGCCGATCACGAGGCCACGCCGCATGATGTTCTCGTAGCCGGTCGCTTCCTCGTCGAATCCGGCCGAGAGATCGAACAGCGGCAGACAGCGGCCCAGCACGTCCACGCTGCCCGACGTCGGATGGTAGATGCCGGCGAGCACCCGCAGCAGCGTGGTCTTGCCGGCGCCATTGGCGCCGATGATGGCGACGCGATCGCCGGCACGGATGTCGAGGTTGACGTCACTCAACGCGGAGACGATGTGCGGGGTCGCCGTGGTCCGCCGCAGTGTCATCGCGTTGACGAACCGGCTGCGCAGCGAGCGGTCGCGGAACGACAGCACCGGAAACCTCACCGAGACGTTGCGAAGCGCGATATGAGCTGCGGGGGTCATATCTCGTGCCTCACAGCCAATACGCCACACGATGGCGGTATTTCGCGTAGCAGCCGAGGCCGATGACGGCCAGGACGGTCGCATAGATGACCCCGAGGAGCCATTGCCCCGCATCGGTCGACTGCGACAGTAGCGGCCTGCGCACCAGATCGAGCAGCGTCGCGAACGGATTGGCGCGGATCAGCCAATAAAACGCGGTGCCGCGCGCGCTGTCTTCGGTCCAGATGATCGGCGTCAGGAAGAAGACGAATTGCAGGCCGCTGACGATCGCCGAGCCGATGTCACGAAACCGCGCGCAGAGGATACCGAGCGCGACCGAGCCACCCAGCAGCACAGTGAGCAGGATCGCGAAGCCCGGTACCGCGAGCAGCATGCTCCCATGCAGCGGCCACGGCATCAGGAGATAGAGCAGGACGACGATCACCAGATGATGCGCGAAGATGAGGACGTTGCGCGCCATCATCTGGAGCACGTGCACGATCAGCGGCGCCGGCACCGCCTTGATCAAATGGCCTGATGCCACGAAGATGTGGGAACCTTCCTGGAGCGTCGTCGCGATCAGCGTCCAGACGATCAGGCCGACGGCAAAGTGCGGCAGAAAGCTCGTGATGTCCTGTCTGAACAGTGCCGCATAGACCGTGCCGACGCTGGCAATGGTCGCCGCGAGCGTCAGTGTGATCCAGAGCGGGCCGATGACGGTACGCCGATAGCGTAGCGAAACGTCCATCAGGGCAAGCGTGCCCCAACGATCGAACCGCGCCGCCTGGGCAAGGATCTCCTTGGCTGCAAGCTGAATGCGACGGCCCCTTCGTTTCCGGCGTTCCGATCGTGCGAGAGGATAGCAGATAGCGGCCTATTGGCCGACGGTCTCTATCCGCCCGCCTCTCGCGGGACAATCGGCCGTACGGATGATCCGGACCGGAGTCAGGCTCGCTTGACCCGCCGGACACCGCGCCGGCGGTCCTTCACCGGCGGCTTTGGCGCCAATTCGGGCATCTCGGTCTGGACCTCGCGGTAGCGGGTTAACATCCGTTCAAAGCTGGCATTCAGCGTCTCGGCGATGTCCGGGCGCTTCTCCAGAGCGGAGAGGATCGTCGCCGCAGCCTCGATGGTCGACAGTCCGTCCTTCCGAGGCTCCTTGCGCAGGCGCCCGTACCGCGATGGGGTGGTCGGGTTCAGGATGACGCGCTGGCATTTCAGCATCCAGGGGTTGCGCCACCACAGGGCCTTGGCCTGGCTCCAGGTGCCGTCGAGCAGCACCACACCTTCGAGCTTGGCGAGGCGCGCGCGCTGGTTGTCCGCGACCTCGCTCTTGCGATTGAGAGCCAGGATTTCGCCCTCGGCCTCGAGATCGGTGGCGTGCGCCGAGCCGAGATAGAGCACGGCCCAGTGCGAGGCGTTCTCGATGGGTTGCCCCAGCGCTTTCGACAGGCTCGGCCAGGACAGGCCGACCCGCAGCGTGGCACCGGCGAAATGCTTCGCAAGCAGCCGCGCAGTGCCGAGCGCCCTGTCCTGCTCCTGCGGATGCTGAAGGATCAGGAGCGAGAGCCGGTTCTTGATGGGCGTGACGCTGTCGCAGATGCACAAAGGCATCGGCTTCTGGCAGTGCGGGCATTCGGGGATAGGATCGGCCGGCGCGGCGGCGGTGGGGTTCGACATAGTCGCCGCTATACGCTCTGCACGGCAGTTCAACAACCCGCCTATTCCGCCGGCGCGGCCAGCGGGCGCGGTTCGGAGCGGCGGCGCAGGCGGTCGACCAGCAGGTAGATCACGGGCGTGGTGTAGAGCGTCAGGATCTGCGAGACGAACAGCCCGCCGATGATGGTGATGCCGAGCGGACGGCGGAGTTCCGTGCCGGGCCCGGTCGCGACCACCAGCGGAATGCCGGCGAACAGCGCCGCCATCGTCGTCATTAGGATCGGCCGGAAGCGCGCCTGGCAGGCCTCGAAGATCGCCTCCGCCGACGACAGGCCGCGCTGGCGCTCGGCATCGAGCGCGAAATCAACCATCATGATGCCATTCTTCTTGACGATGCCGATCAACAGGATGATGCCAACGAAGGCGATCACGGTCAGTGGCGTGTTGGTGAGCTGCAAGGCCAGCAGCGCGCCAAGTCCCGCCGAGGGTAGCGTCGAGATGATCGTGAGCGGATGGGCGAGGCTCTCATAGAGCACGCCGAGCACGATATACATCGCCACCAGCGCGCCGAGGATCAGGAGCGGCTGGCGGCCGCTGGTCTTGGCGAAATCGCCAGCATTGCCATCAAAACTGCCGCGAATGCCCTCCGGCATATGCAGCTCCTCGACCGCGCGCTGGATGTTCTGCGTTGCGGCCTGGATCTGCACGTCCGGCAACAGGTTGAACGACACCGTGGTCGATGGGAACGACTGCGAATGATAGACCGCGAGCGCGGCGAGCCCGCGCGTCGCATGCACCACGGCCGACAGCGGCACCTGCGCGTCACCCGCGCCGGCGACATAGATGCGATCGAGGTTGGACGGGTCGACCTGGAATTTCGGGTCGATCTCCAGAACGGTCATGTACTGGTTGCGCTGGGTGTAGATGATCCCGATCTGCCGCTGCGAGAACGCGTTGTTGAGCGCGTTGTCGATATCCTGGACGCGAACGCCGAGCGCCGAGGCCTTCTGGCGGTCGATCGACAAGGTCAATTGAAGCCCGCCGGGATCGCGGTCGCTGGAGATGTCGGTGATGCCTTCGACGCTCTCCATGCGCTTGGCCACGATCGGCGCCCACTTTTGCAACAGGCCGAGGTCGGTGCTGGTCAGCGTGTACTGGTAGTCGGAATCGCTCTGCCGTCCGCCGGCGCGCACGTCCTGGGCGGCGAACATGAACAGGCGGATGCCGGGCACCGGGTATAACGCCCGCCTGAGACGGTCGATCACCACCTGGGTCGAGACGTGGTCGCGCTCCTCCGGCGGCTTCAGGCTGATGAACATGGTGCCGCGATTGGAGGTCGCGCCGCCCGGTCCGCCGCCGCTGCCGACGGTGGAGCCGATGCCGGCCACTGCCGGATCCTGCATCACGATGTCGGCGAGCCGCTGCTGCAGGCTCAGCATCGACTGGAACGAGATGTCGGCCGAGGCGCGCGTCGCCCCGATGACGAAGCCGGAATCGTCGGTCGGGAAATAGCCCTTGGGGATCTTGATGTAGAGCGTAATTGTTAGGCCGATGGTGGCGAAGAACACCAGCAGCGTCAGCAGCGGATATTCCAGCACGGTGCGCAAGGTGCGGGTGTAGAACGCGACGATGCGCGACAGCGAGCCCTCGATGATCCGGTCGAACAGGGTCGCCGTGCCAGACGTGGTCTGGCGGATGTAATGGGCGCAGATCATCGGCGTCACCGTCAGCGACACCAGGGTCGAGACCAGGATGGCGAAGGTCAATGTCAGGGAGAACTCGCGCAGCAGCCGGCCGACGACGCCATCCATGAAGATCAGCGGCGTGAAGGCCGCGATCAGCGACAGGCTGATCGACACGACGGTGAAGCCGATCTGCCGGGCGCCGTCCAATGCCGCCTGAAGCGGCCGCATGCCGTGCTCGAGATTGCGGTACATGTTCTCGATCATGACGATGGCGTCGTCGACCACGAAGCCAACGGAGATCGCCAGCGCCATCAGCGAAAGATTGTCGATCGAGAAGCCCGCGACCCACATGCCGGCGCAGGTTCCGGCCAGCGCCAGCGGCACCGAGATTCCGGCTGCGATCGTCGGCGTGAGCCGTCGCAGGAATACGAACACGACGACCATCACGAGAATGGCAGTCGCGAGCAAGGTCCACTGCATGTCGAGCACGCTGGCGCGGATCGTACTGGTGCGGTCGACCAAGGTGGAGATATCGACCCCGGCCGGGATCCACTGCTTCAGCGCGGGGATCAGCGCCTTCACCCGGTCGACGGTATCGATGACGTTGGCATCGCCCTGCTTGGTGATCTGGATCAGCACAGCCGGCTGCTTGTTGAACCAGGCGATGGAACGGGCGTTACGGACGGAGTCCTCGATGTCGGCAACATCGGAGAGCCGGACGAAATTGCCCTTCGCGCTCTTGATGACGATGTCGCGGAACTCTTTCGCCGTCCGCATCTGCTTGTTGAGCGACAGCGTCTCGCTCTGGCGCTCGCCGTTGAAGATGCCGACCGGACCGAGCGGGTTGGCGTTGATAATCGCAGTTCGCACGTCGTCGGTGGCGATGCCGGCATTGGACAGCGCGACGGGATTGAGCTGAATCCTGACCGCCGGCTGGTCGGCACCCGAGATCGTCACATTGCCCACCCCCGGCACCTGCGAGATGCGCTGCGCCAGCACGGTGTCGGCGACGTCGTAGACCGCGCTGGCGGACAGCGTCTTCGAGGTCAGCGCCAGCACGAAGACCGGCGCGCCTGCGGTGTTCGCTTTGCGGAAGCGCGGCAGCGTCGGCAAATCGCTCGGCAGGTCGACCAGCGACGCATTGATTGCCGCCTGCACGTCGCGGGCGGCTTTGTCGACGTTGCGGCCGATGTCGAACTGGAGCTGGATGCTGGTCGTGCCGAGTGACGAAGTCGAGGTGATCTGGTTGATGCCCGCGATCTCGCTGAGCCGCCGCTCCAGCGGCGAGGCAACCGTCGCGGCCATGACGGACGGGTCGGCGCCAGGACGGCTGGCCGAGACGAAGATGGCGGGAAAATCGATGTTCGGAACCGAGGCAACGGGGAGGAACTCGTAAGCCACGATACCCAGCAGGAACAATCCGATCGACAGCAGCGTGGTCGCGACCGGGCGGCGGATGAAGGGCTCCGAGATCGATGCCATCACTGCATCCCCTCGGTCGCGCCCGCGACGGGCGGACCGCCGGATTCGGCCGGCGGCAGCGCCTGCTCGAGGCGGCGGTTGATGCGGTCGAGGGCGAGATAGATCACCGGCGTGGTGTAGAGCGTGAGCAATTGGCTGAGCAGCAGGCCGCCGATAATGGAGATGCCGAGTGGGAAGCGCAGCTCGGCGCCGGTGCCGCTCTCGATCGCCAGCGGCAGCGCACCGAACAGGGCGGCCAGCGTCGTCATCATGATCGGACGGAAGCGCAGCAGACAAGCCTGTACGATCGCCTCGTTCGGCGACATCCCCTGCCCGCGCTCGGCCTCGAGCGCGAAGTCGATCATCATGATCGCGTTCTTCTTGACGATGCCCATCAACAGGATGATGCCGATCAGCCCGATCACCGAGAGATCCTGCCCGCACAGCATCAGCGCCAGGATCGCGCCGACGCCGGCGGACGGCAGCGTCGAGAGGATCGTGATCGGATGGATGTAGCTCTCGTAGAGCACGCCGAGCACGATATAGATCGTGATCACCGCGGCCAGCAGCAGCCAGGGCTGGCCGGCGAGTGCCTTGGCGAATTCGGCGGCGTCGCCGGCATAGACGCCGACGATGCTGTTGGGCATCTCGATCCGGGTCTCGATGGTCTTCACGGCCTCGACGGCATCGCCAAGCGCCGCGCCCGGCGCGAGGTTGAAGCTGAGCGAGATCGACGGGAATTGCGCCTGGTGCGAAATCGCGAGCGGCGCGGTGGTGCGCATCAGCGTCGCCACGGCGGAGAGCGGCACCTGCGCGTTGGGCGCACCGGCGGTCGCGCTCGCCGCGCCCGGCAGATAAAGCTTCGACAGGATCGAGGGATCGCGCTGGTACATCGGCAGCGCTTCCAGCACCACGCGGTACTGGTTGGCCTGGCCGTAGATGGTCGAGATCTGGCGCTGCGCGAAGGCGTCGTTGAGCGTGTCGGTGATGCCCTGGAGGCTGACGCCGAGCTGGCCGGCGCGGGTGCGGTCGACCGTGAGCTGCGCCCGCAGACCGCCTTCCTGCGCTTCCGAGGAGACGTCGCGGAACAGCGGATCGCGCCGCATTTCGGCAACCAGCTTGCGCGCCCATTCCGACACCAAAGCGGCGTCGGTGCCGGTCAGCGTGTACTGGTATTGCGAACGGCTCGACTGGGTCGAGATCTGCACGTCCTGCACCGGCTGGAAATAGACGGTCATGCCGGGGATGGCGGCCACCCGCCCCTTCAGGCGGGTGATGACGACGCTGACATCGTCGCGCCGCTCGCCGCGAGGTTTCAGCGTCATGACAAGACGGCCGACATTGGTGGTCGGATTGACCGAGCCTGCACCGATCACCGAGACCACGCCGGTCACATCGGGGTCGGCCTTGATGGCGTCGGCCGCCTCGGCCTGCCGCTTCTGCATCTCCGCAAACGAGACGTCGGGACCGGCTTCGGTCACCGCCGTGATCGAGGCGGTGTCCTGCAGCGGCAGGAAGCCCTTTGGCGCGACGACATAGAGCGCCAGGGTCGCGATCAGCGTGGCGAAAGTCACGACCAGTGTCGCGCGCTGGCGCTCCAGCACCCAGAGCAGCGTGCGGTGATAGAACCCGACGGTGCGGTCGATGAAGCGGCTGACCGCGGCAAGACCCGGCACTGCCAGCTCTTCATGGGCATGCTTCAGCAGGCGCGAGCACATCATCGGCGTCAGCGTCAGCGACACCACGGCGGAGGTCACGACCGCGATCGTCAGGGTCAGCGCGAATTCGCGGAACATGCGGCCCACAAGGCCCGACATGAACAACAGCGGGATGAACACCGCAATCAGCGATACCGTCAGCGAAATCACGGTGAAGCCGATCTCGCTGGCGCCCTTCAGCGAAGCCTCCATCGCGCTGTCGCCGTTTTCCATGTGGCGGACGATGTTCTCGATCATCACGATGGCGTCGTCCACGACGAAGCCGGTGCCGATGGTGAGCGCCATCAGCGACAGATTGTCGAGGCTGAAGCCGGCAAAATACATGATGCCGAAGCTCGTGATCAGCGACAGCGGCAGCGCCACGCCGGCGATCAGCGTGGCGCGTAGCGAACGCAGGAACAGCAGCACCACCAGCGTCACCAGCACGACGCTGAGGATCAGCGTGAACTGCACGTCGCGCACCGAGGCACGGATGGTGACGGTGCGGTCGGAGACGATGGTGAGGTTCACGCCGGCCGGAATAGCGCGCTGGACCTTTGGGATTTCCGCCCGGATCTGGCTGACGACGTCGATCACATTGGCGCCGGGCTGACGCTGGATGTCGATGATGACGGCGGGCGAGCCCTGGTACCAGCCGCCGGTGCGGTCGTTCTCGAGCCCATCGACGATCTGGGCGACGTCGGCGATCGTGACCGGCGAGCCGTTGCGGTAGGCGATGATGACAGGCTTGTAGGCGTCGGCGGCGGCGATCTGGTCGTTGGCGGCGATGATGTAGGATTGCTGCGCGCCGTCGAGCGAGCCTTTCGGCCCGGAGACGTTGGCACTGGCGATCGCGGTGCGCAGGTCTTCCATGGCTATGCCATAGGCGGCGAGCCGCGCGAGATCCGCCTGGATGCGGACGGCTGGCTTCAGTCCGCCGAGCACAGAGACGCGCCCGACGCCGGAAATCTGGCTCAGCCGCTGCGCCAGAAGCGTATCGGCGATGTCGCTCATCGCCCGCAACGAGATTGTGTCGGAGCGCAGCGCCAACGTCATCACCGGCGCATCGGCCGGGTTCACCTTGGCGTAGGTCGGCGGATAAGGCAGCGTCTTGGGCAGCACGCCGGCCGCCGCGTTGATCGCAGCCTGGACGTCCTGGGTGGCACCGTCGATGTCGCGGTTGAGATCGAACTGCAGCGAGATCTGGCTGACGCCGAACGAGCTCGTCGAGTTCATCGCCGACAGCGACGGGATCTGGCCGAGCTGCCGCTCCAAGGGCGCGGTGATCAGCGAGGCGATCACGTCGGGGCTCGCGCCGGGCAATTGCGTCGTCACCTGCACGGTCGGGAAATCGACCTGCGGCAGCGCGGACACCGGCAGCGCGAAATAGCCGAGCAGCCCGCCAATCAGAAGCGCGATGCCGAGCAATGAGGTCGCGATCGGACGGCGGATGAAGGGTTCGGAGACGCCCATGGGATGCGCCTGCCGCTCAGGCGGCTGTTGTCGGGATCATGGCTGCTTGGCTCCACTTCCCGATGCACCCGGACTTGACGGAGGCCCTGGTGCCGGTCCGGTCTGGCCCTTCTGGTCGCCTTCGCTGCTCTTGCGCTTGGCGCGGAACTCGCCGTCCTTGTCTTGTCCGTCCTTCTGGCCGTCTTTTGCGCCGTCCTTCTTCTGACCATCCGGCCCGCGCGAGCGCTTGCGCGGCGCGAGATCGGCCGACGGGGTCTGATCGTCGCGCCCGATGACCACCTTGGAGCCGTCGGACAGATTGGCAAAGCCCGTCGTGACGACCTTGTCGGTCGCCGACAGGCCACTGGCGATGACGGCGTCATGTTCGTTCTGCTGCGTCACCGTCACCGGCTTGGCCGAGACGATGTTATCCTCGCCGATGACATAGCTGAAGGTGCCGATCGGTCCGCGCTGCACGGCAGAGGTCGGTACCACCAGCGCCTGCGTCAAGGTCTCGACCTTGAGGCGGACATTGACGAACTGGCCGGGCCAGAGCTGGTAATTGGCGTTGGGAAATTCGGCCTTGAGCCTGAGCGTTCCCGTGGTCTGGTCGACCTGGTTGTCGATGCCGGTGAGCTTGCCGGTGTCGATCACGGTGAGGCCGTCATTGCCGAACACGTCGACCGCGAGCGTGCCCTTCGATGCCGCGGCGTTGACGCGCATGATCTGCTGCTGCGGCAGGCTGAACCACACCGCCATCGGCTGCAATTGCGTGATCACCACGAGACCCGTGGTGTCCGAGGCATGGATGATGTTGCCTTGATCGACCTGGCGCAGGCCGGCGCGGCCCGAGATCGGCGCCACGATCTTGGTGTAGCTCAGCGTCGCCGCTGCATTGTCGATCGCGGCCTGGTCGGCCTTGACCAACGCCTCGGTCTGCGCGACCAGCGCGCGTTGGGTGTCGGCCTGCTGCTTGGATCCGGCATTGGAGGCAGCTAACTGCTCGTAGCGCGTAAGGTCGATACGCTGGTTGGCGAGCTGGGCCTGGTCCTGCGCCTTCTTGGCGACGGCCTGATCGTACGTCGCCTGGTAGAGCGCCGGGTCGATCTCGCCGACCACGTCGCCTTTCTTGACGTCCTGTCCCTCGGTGAAATTGACCGCGATCAGCTTGCCGTCGACCTGCGAGCGGACGGTCACGGTGTTGAGTGCGCGGATCGCGCCGACGCCGTCGAGGTAGACGGGAACGTCCTGGATGCGGGGCGTCGCCGCCAGCACCGGCACCGGCAGATCCGGCCGCTGATTGCGGCCGTTCGCCTGCTGCGGCTGCTGGTGCCAGATGGTCCAGCCGTAGTAGCCGAGCCCGCCGAGGATCGCCAGCGTGATCAGGGTCATGACGAAGCCGCGCCCGCGCGACTTCTTTGCCGTTCCCTCCTTCGCGCCTTGCTTCGTGTCCGGCTTAAAGAGCATTGACCGGTTTCTCCATCCTCGGCTCCCAGCCGCCGCCGAGCGCCTGATACAGGCTGACGATAGCAAGAAGGCGGGCAAGTTGCGCCTGTGACAGCGCGTCTTCCGCCTGGAACAGGGTCAGTTGCGTATTGAGCACGGTGACGATATCGGCGGTACCGGCGCGCAATTGCTGCTCGGAGAGATCGAATGCGCGGCGGGAGGCGTTGAGGACGTCACGCTGCAATTGCAGCCTGATCGTGGTCTGCTTGATCGAGAACAGCGCGTTGTCGACGTCGGCAAAGGACTGGATGATGGTCTTGCGGTAGGTCTGGAGCAATTCGTCCTGCCGCGCCTTGGCAAACTCGAAATTGCCGAGGATCTTGCCGCCGTCGAAGATCGGCTGCGTCGCGCTGCCGACGAGCTGGAAGAATGCCGCATGCGGCTGGAACAGCGAGACCAGGGCCGAGCTCTGATAGCCGCCATTGCCGGTGAGCTGGATGGTCGGAAAGAATTGCGCGCGGGCATTGCCGACGTTCGCTGTCGCGGAGGCGAGCTGGGCCTCCTGCCGGCGAATGTCGGGCCGCTGCGTCAGGAGCTCCGACGGCAGTCCCGGCGTCACGCGCGGAATCGCGATCCGGTTCAGCGAGCCGCCGAGCACGCGCACGCTCTCCGGCGGCCGCGACACCAGGACTGCAAGCGCATTGACGTTCTGGTCGAGCGTCTGGCGCAGCGGCGGCACCAGTGCCTTCTGGTTTGCGAGCACGCTCTCCTGCTGGGCGACGTCGAGGTCGGTGCCGGTGCCGGCCTTGCGCCGTTCCCTGACGGCATCGAGGATGCGTTGCGCGCTCGCGATGTTGCGCTGTGAGGTCCTGATGCGATCCTGCGAGGCCAGCACCTGGAAATAGGCGTTAGCGACGCCTGCAAGCGTGGTCAGCGCAACGACGTCGCGATCGAAGCGGTTGGCATTTGCCGTCTCTTCCGCCGTTTGCAGGGCGTCGCGATTTTGGCCCCAGAAATCGAGCTGGTAGCTCGCGCTCAGCGAAGCCTGGTAGTTGACGACCTCACGGCCGCCATTGGTTAGCCCCGAGGCGGAGGAACCGGAGGTGCGCGAATAGGCCTCCTGCCCGGTGCCGGACAGGCTCGGCAGCAGCGCCGCACCCGCCTGCCGCGCCTGAGCGTCGGCCTCGACGATGCGCGAAACGGCGGCGGCGATGTCGAGGTTGACGGTGTGCGCCTCTTCCATCAGCTGTGTCAGCTCCGCGGAGCGGAAGCTGCGCCACCAATCCAGCGACGGCGGCGCATCGGCCTTCCCGGCATATTTGTATTGCGTGGGAACGTCGAGCGCGGGATCAGGAAGATCCTGCGTCAGCACGCAGGCGCCCGAACCGGCGGCGAGGCAAGCGACCGCAAGCCAGCGCGCCGCACGTCGCGTCCGGGACGTCGCGCCTGGTGACCGCCGCACGGCGATCGCCGGAACACGTTGTGTCACATCCACCCCCCGCCGGGCAGATCGAACCGCCGCCGCGCGGCCGGATTAGCCGATTCGCAGCGCGGTCGTCGGGGGGCTTTGGACAACTCGTTCACAAGTGATGCTTTCAGCGAAATTGTGCGCCTCATACTAGCCGGACGCGGAACCGCGGGACAGTCCCGCAGTTGCGAGGTGCCCCCCAAAGCGCGACGATCTTAGAGCTGAGAAAATACAAAAGGGTGCTGTCCTGCAGGTGTTTCTTGAATTTCAGGGTCGTTCCTGAGTGCGTTCGAGCTTACCAAGATTTCATGTGATACTGCCGCCACACCGACGCCAACCCCCTCCAATCCGCCTGCACCGCTCGCGATGCGGCTTCAGTCCGGCCGCGAAACCGGGCCTGGCCACTTTCGCGAGGTTGTCCATTATCGCAAAACGAATAAGCGTTCGTCGTGCCGATATCTTGACCGCCTCCCGCGTACTATCCGCACTCTTCGACGGCGACGGCTGACATCCAATGGAGGGTGCGCTGGCGACGACCCTTATCTTCCATGTTTTGGCAGAAGCCGGCCACATCCTCCTACCGATATCCCGCGGCGTAGCACAGCAGCAGCGGCGATCTCTCCTTCCAAATTTTCACTGCTTACGGGGATTTTCGCGGGTTTCGCCGCAGCGCAAAAGCCTTCCCCTTTGGCATTTCAAGCACTAGGTTCTGGCCAACCTAATCAACCCCTTGCCAGTGATTTCCCCTGACATGACCATCAAAAACGACGTTGTCGAAGCCATCGGCAACACCCCGCTGATCAAGCTCAAGCGCGCTTCCGAACTGACCGGCTGCACCATCCTGGGCAAGGCCGAATTCATGAATCCCGGCCAGTCGGTGAAGGATCGCGCCGGCAAATGGATGATCCTCGAGGCCGAGAAGCGCGGCCAGCTCAAGCCCGGCGGTCTCGTCGTGGAATCGACCGCCGGCAATACCGGCATCGGTCTTGCGGTCGTGGCCAGCGCCCGCGGCTACCGCACGCTGATCGTGATCCCGGAGACGCAGAGCCAGGAGAAGAAGGATTTTCTGAAGCTGTGCGGCGCCGAGCTGCTGGAATCGCCGGCCCTGCCCTATTCCAATCCGAACAATTACCAGCATGTCGGCCGCCGTCTTGCTGACGAGCTGCGCAAGACGGAGCCGAACGGCGTGCTGTTCGCCGACCAGTGGAACAACCTCGACAATGCGAAGGCGCATTACGAGTCCACAGGTCCCGAGATCTGGGAGCAGACCGGCGGCAAGATCGACGGCTTCGTCTGCTCCGTCGGCAGCGGCGGCACGCTGGCCGGCACCAGCCGCTTCCTGAAAGAGAAGAGCAAGGACGTCAGGATCGCCTGCGCCGACCCGCACGGCGCCGGCATGTATGAATATTTCAGAACGGGCGATGCCAAGGCGACGCCGGGCGGCTCGATCACCGAGGGCATCGGCCTCAACCGGGCGACCGCAATCGTCGAGAGTGCAAAGGTCGATGACGCCTATCTCATTCCCGATGCGGAAGCGGTGACGGTGATCTACGAACTGCTCCAGCACGAAGGCCTGTGCCTCGGCGGCTCGACCGGCATCAACGTTGCCGGCGCGATGCGTCTCGCAAAACAGCTCGGGCCCGGCAAGACGATCGTCACCGTGCTTTGCGATTCCGGCAGCCGTTACCAGTCGAAGCTGTTCAATGCGGACTTCATGCGCGCCAAGAGCCTTCCTGTGCCTGAATGGCTGGAGAAGCGCAGCAACATCAAGCTGCCGTTCGTCTAGAACGTTCCGGAAGCCGGCCGTCTAGCTCCAGTTCGAGCGAGACGATCCCTGCGACACCCGCGCGAGGCGCTCGTTCGATAGCGAAGGCTTGTTCGCGCGTGTGCGCGGCGGGAGGGGAGCGCCGTAGGAGCCCTCGCTGTCGCCGCTCGGCCAGAACATGAGCGCGAGCATCAGCGCGAGGTTGACGAGCGCGCCGACCGCCGTTGCCTGGTGCTCCTCCCCGATCGCCCAGGCCGGAAACCGGCCCGCGACGACATGGTCGACGATCATGAGCGCGAACCAGGCAGGCACCACGCAGACCGGATCCCAGCCGATGTCGCGGATGCGCATCGATTGCAGCGTGAGGGTCGCAACTCCGAAGAACACGATCGCGGCGATCATCGCCCAGCTCTTGGTGAGGTCTTCGGGTCGGATCGCGCCGGGCGAGGTGTTGTTCAGCACGGCCATTGCGATTGCAAAGCAGATCGCCGTCATCACGATCGCAAGCGCGACCGTCGCGAGGAAGAAATGTAATCGCCCGAGCCGGGCGTTCAAGCCGAAGACGAAACCGAGCATTGGCGCACCCTTTTGGCGCCACATGCCCAGAGATAGCTTTCGGAGCCATGAACCGGCACGGTCGCGGAGCGCCGCATGGTTTCCGGAGGACTAAGGTGGCCGGCGCAATTCGAGGCTCGCCTCACCCGGCACGGTCAGGCGCCCTCGCCGCCTTCGGAGGCCACAGCACAGTAGTCGCGCCAGAACTGGCGATAGCCCGCTTCGACCTCGCGCGTGTAGATTTCGACATTGCCGGCGGGGGACGCTGCGATCCGGGCCGGCAAGTCGCTGCGCAACCTCGCCAGATACGCCGGCTGCGCCGCATATTTGCAGGCGATCGCGGCATAGCCCTCGTCGTCCTCGGCGACCCAGTCGTCGAGACCGACCGCAGCCACGATCGAACCACCGGCACGCGACGAGGCGCCGTTGCCAAGCTTGGCCACGACCGGAACGCCCGCATAGAGCGATTCCCAGGTGCTGACGCCGCCGTTTTGCGGGAATGTATCGAGCGATATATCGACGTTCGCAAACGCCCGCAGGTGCTCGGGGCGCGGCGACGAGCCCAGGCAGGTGACATTCTCCTCGGCAACGCCCTGTGCCACGAACCGCGCGACCAAATTGTCGCGCAGTATGGGATCGTCAAGCAGAGTATGCTTGATGATGATCTTCGAACCCGTCACCTCGCGCATCACTTTCGACCACACCTCGATGGCCTCGTCTGAGATCTTGTAGATGCGGTTGAACACGCCGAAGGTGACATGGCCGTTGCGGAGCATGGGCGGCTCCGATGCAGGTAGATCCAAAATGGGATCGATCGTGATCAGGCACGGCAGGTCGTAGACCTTTTCAGCCAGCAGATGGCGCGCCGATTGCGGAATGAAGACCGGATCCGCGAGCACGTAGTCCATGGTCTGAAGGCCCGTGCCCGTGGCGTGACCAAACCCGGAGACTTGGATCGGGGCCGGCTTGCGGGCGAAGACATGGAGCCTGTTGCCGGTCGTGTGCCCGGATACGTCGATCAGGATATCGACCTTGTCGGCCTGGATGCGATCGGCCAACTCGTCATCCGACATCTGCCAGGCGTCGACCCAGACATCCGCCGAGGACCTAAATGCGGCGGTCATCTCATCTCTTACCGGCGAGCACGAATAGCAGACGATCTCAAACCTGGCGTGATCATGATGGCGCAGCACCGGCAACAGAGCGAACGCCGCCGAGTGATGCCAAAACTCGGCAGCAACATAGCCGACCACGATCCGCCTGTCGGGATCAAGCTGCCGGGGGGCAAGAGTCCTTCGCGGCAACTTCGAGCCGATCGCGTCCCACCACTGCTTTCGTGCGGCCTGCTGAACCGCGAAATCGGCCTCGGAGAGATAGTCGAGGAAGAAGATCTTCCGGCCGATCAAGGATGCATCCGGCACAATGGCCAGCGCCGCATCGAGAAGCTCGATCGCCGACGCGATCTCTCCCTGATTTGCAAAACAAGCGCTCAGCAGCGCCATCGCGATCGCTGAGCGTGGATATTCCTCCAGCAACATGGTGCAGGCTAAAATCGCTTGCGCCGTGTTTCCCATGGCGAGCGCGACTTGTGCCTTCCCCTGCAAGGCCACCTCGAGCTTGGGCGCAAGCGCAAGGGCCGCGTCGAAATCCGCCGCCGCCTGTTCCAACCTCGACGTCTCAAGATTGAGCCGTCCACGGTTCGCCAGGATTTTCGCCGAGCCTGGCCTGATCGCGAGCGCCGCCTCCAGCGCGCCTTTGGCCTCGTCGAAGTTTTTGAGCTCGATATTGACCAAACCTTTGCCGACGAGCGCCTCGACGTTTCGCGGCTGAAACAACAGTGCGCGCTCGAAGCTCTGTTTGGCGCGATCAAGCTGGCGCAGCGCGAGCTCTGCCAGGCCGCGATTGCAAAGCGCATCGGCATGATCGGGCTTCAGCCCGATCGCGCGATCGTACAGTTCGATAGCCTGCTCGACGCGGTTTAGATGCAACAAGGTATTGCCGAGATTGGCCAAGGCCATCGGGAAGCTGGGCTTCAACGCGATGGCTCTCTCCAGGGACGTACGCGCGTCCTCATATTCCCCAAGTGCGAAATGCGTGGCTCCCAAATCGGAAAAAGCCTGTGCCGAGCGTGGGTCGACCGTCACGGCATATTTGAGGGCCTGTTTCGCTGCCTCGAAGTGTCGGCTCGCGAACGCGCCCAAGCCAAGCAGGTGCAAGGCGCCGAAATGCTCCGGAAGTTCATTCAGGATCTGGCGGCAGAGCGCCTCGGTCTCCGCATACCGGCCCTGGCCATAGGCCGCATTCGCGGTCGAAATGATCGCGTCCGCCTGCTTCTTCAATTTCTTCTGCAATCGCGCGTTCTGGAACGCGCGCGCGCCGGCGCCGCTGCTCTGCAAGGATTCTCTCCGGAGGATGCCCGAGACGATTCTAGCTGATTCGCGGCCAGAGCCGCCGGTTTAGGCGGCCCGGCAATCCCCCGGAAGATGCCGGTGCCCAACCCGGGCCTCGCCTACGCAACGTCAGCGTTATCCGCGGCGGCGGCACAATAGTCGCGCCAGAACTTTCGGTAACCCGCCTCGAGCTCCCGCGTGTAGGTCTCGACATTGCCGGCGGGCGAAGCCGCGATCCGGGCCGGCAATTCCGTGCGCAATTTCGCCAGATAATCG
This sequence comes from Bradyrhizobium sp. WU425, assembly GCF_021052305.1. Taxonomy (NCBI): domain Bacteria; kingdom Pseudomonadati; phylum Pseudomonadota; class Alphaproteobacteria; order Hyphomicrobiales; family Nitrobacteraceae; genus Bradyrhizobium; species Bradyrhizobium sp. WU425. Next base: position 4,436,420 of record NZ_CP088089.1, read on the forward strand.
GGCTGTGACGCAAACCTGCGAGCAATCTCGACATAGCCATTGTCATCTTCGGCCACCCAGTCGCCGAGGCCGACGGCAGTCACGATAGAGGCGCCGGCACGCGAGGAGGCCCCGATGCCGAGCTTGGCCACGACGGGAACGCCCTTGTAGAGAGATTCCCAGGTGCTGATGCCGCCATTTTGCGGGAACGTGTCGAGGGACATATCGACCTGGGCGAAAGCCGCCAGATGGTCGTCGCGCGAGGTGGTGCCGAGGCAGGTGATGTTCTCCTCGACAACGCCCTGCGCGAGGAAACGCGCGACCAGACTATCGCGCAGCAGGCGATCATCGAGCAGACCATGCTTGAGGACCATCTTCGATCCCGGCAACTCCCGCATGATGCGCGACCACACACGGATCGCATCATCCGATATTTTGTAGATGCGGTTGAACACGCCAAAGGTGACGTAGCCGTTGCGGAGCATCGGCAGCTCCGAAGGCGCCAGATCCGAGACAGGCTCCATGGTGATCAGACACGGCAGATCGTAGATTTTCTCGGCAAACAGATGCCGAACCGACGGCGGAATGAAAATGGGATCCGCGAGCACGTAGTCCATAATCGGCATGCCTGTGCCCGTCGCGTGTCCGAAGCCAGTGGCCTGGATCGGGGCCGGCTTACGCGCAAAACACTGCAGCCTGTTACCGGTCGTGTGGCCCGAAACGTCGATCAGGATGTCGACATTGTCGGCCTGGATACGATCGGCGAGTTCGTCGTCCGAAAGCCCCCAGGCATCGACCCAGACGTCGGCCAATGATTTGAACATGGCGGTGTACTCGTCCGCGCCCGGCCATGAGTAGTAGCAGATGATTTCAAATTTAGTGTGATCATGATGGCGCAGCACTGGCAGCAGCGTGAGCCCCGCGGAGTGCTGCCGGAATTCGGCAGCGACATAGCCGACCACGATCCGCTTTTCCGGGTCCAGCGGCCGCTTCGGCAACTCCCTTCGCGGCTGCTTGGAGCCGATCTGGTCCCACCAGGATTTTCGCACCGCCTGCTGGACCACGAAATCGGCCTCGGCGCGGTAGTCCTCCAGGAAGATCTTTCCTCTGATCGCATCCCCATAGTCCGGCCGGACTGCCAGCGCGCGATCGAGATACTCGATCGCTGCGTCCATGTCCCCCTGGTTCGAATAAGAGAAGCCCATCAGCGCCAGCCCCACCTCGGAGCGCGGATTTTGCTCGATCAGGGCCGTTGCGGCTGCCATCGCCTGCGCGGTCTTTCCCATGACGAGGCAGGCCTGGGCCTTGCCGCGTAGCGCCAGCTCGAGCTTGGGCGAGATCGCAAGCGCCGCCTCGAAATCCGCAAGCGCGGGCTCCAGGCGCTGCAACTCGTAACTGAGCCGCCCGCGTTGGGCCACGATCCTCGGCGAGCCGGGCTTGATCGCCAGCGCCATGGCAAATTTGGCGGCCGCCTCGTCGTGGTGCCGCAGCTCCATGCTGACCATGCCGCTGCCGACGATAGCCTCGGCGTGACGGGGCTGAAACAGCAGGGCGCGGTCGAAGCTTTCCTTGGCGCGCATGATCTGTCCAAGCACAATCTCGACCATACCGCGATTGCAGAACGCGTCGGCATAATCCGGCTTGATCTTGATGGCGCGCTCATGCAGCTCGAGCGCCTGTTCGTACTGCCCCAGATGCATCAGCGTGTTGCCGAGGTTGGTCAGCGCGACCGCAAAATTCGGCTTTAGCGCGATGGCCCTCTCCTGGCACCGCCGCGCCTCCTCGTAATTGCCGAGATCGAAATGCACGGTCGCGAGGTTGTTATGGGCATCGTGCAGGCGCGGATCGAGCACAATCACGCGCTTGAGCAGCTGTTGCGCCTCCTCCAGGCGCCGGCCGTCATGCGCGCACATGCCGAGCAGGTGCAGAGCGTCGACATGATCGGGCAGCGCTTTAAGGATCTCCCGGCAGAGTGCTTCAGTCTCAGCATATCGGCCCTGGCCATAGGCGGTAGCCGCGGCGGAGAGGACGGCGTCCGCCTGCTTCATCAATTTCTTCTGCAATCGCGCGTTCTGGAATGCGCGCGCGCCGCCGCTGCTCTGCAAGGTGTCTCTCCGGAAGATGGCCCGGGGCAGAGTCTAACTGATTCGCAAGCCCGACCTGCCGGTCAGCTGGCACGGTGACACCCCCGGGATTTCCCGGGGCTCAGCGGCCCGGCGCTGCCGGTCCCCTACGCAACCTCGCTGCCTTCGACAGCCGCGGCACAATAGTCGCGCCAGAACTGGCGATAGCCCGCTTCGACCTTGCGCGTGTAGATTTCGACATTGCCGGCGGGAGACGCTGCGATCCGGGCCGGCAACTCGCTGGCAACTTCGCCGGATACGCCGGCTGCGCCGCATATTTGCAGGCGATCGTGGCATAGCCCTCGTCGTCCTCGGCCACCCAGTCGTCGAGACCGACCGCAGCCACGATCGAACCACCGGCACGCGACGAGGCGCCGTTGCCAAGCTTGGCCACGACCGGAACGCCGGCATAGAGCGATTCCCAGGTGCTGACGCCGCCATTTTGCGGGAACGTGTCGAGCGATATGTCGACGTTCGCAAACGCCCGCAGGTGCTCGGGGCGCGGCGACGAGCCCAGGCAGGTGACATTCTCCTCGGCAACGCCCTGTGCCACGAACCGCGCGACCAGATTGTCGCGCAACATGGGATCGTCAAGCAGAGTATGCTTGATAATGATCTTCGAACCCGTCACCTCGCGCATCACTTTCGACCACACGCGGACGGCCTCGTCCGAGATCTTGTAGATGCGGTTGAATACGCCGAAGGTCACATGGCCGTTGCGGAGCATGGGCGGCTCCGATGCAGGTAGATCCAAAATGGGATCGATCGTGATCAGGCACGGCAGGTCGTAGACCTTTTCAGCCAGCAGATGGCGCGCCGATTGCGGAATGAAGACGGGATCCGCGAGCACGTAGTCCATGGTCTGAAGGCCCGTGCCCGTGGCGTGACCAAACCCCGAGACCTGGATCGGGGCCGGCTTGCGGGCGAAGACATGGAGCCTGTTGCCGGTGGTGTGCCCGGAGACGTCGATCAGGATATCGACCTTGTCAGCCTGAATGCGATCGGCCAGTTCGTCGTCCGACATCTGCCAGGCGTCGACCCAGACGTCCGCCAACGACTTGAATTCGTCCGTTATCTCGTCTTGTAACGGCGAACACGAATAGCAGACGATCTCAAACCTGGCGTGATCATGATGGCGCAGCACCGGCAACAGAGCGAACGCCGCCGAGTGATTCCTGAATTCGGACGCGACATATCCGACCAAAATCCGCTTGTCCGGATCGAGCGTGCGGGGCGACAACGCCCTTTGCGGTAATTTGGCGCCGATCGCTTTCCACCAATGTTTCCGCGCAGCCTGATGGACCGCAAAATCCGCCTCGGAGAGATAATCCAGAAAGAATATCTTGCGCCCGATCAAGTCCGCATAATCAGGCGCGATTGCCAGCCCCGCATCGAGATGTTCGAGCGCTGTCGCAATGTCTCCCTGGCTCGCATAGCAGGAAGCCAAAAGCGCAATTCCGATGTCGGATCGCGGATTTTCCTCCAGCAAGGTTTCGACCGCCGCAATCGCCTCAGCCGTGTTGCCCATGAGAATGTTGACTTGCACCCTTCCCTGCAAGGCGACTTCGAGCCTTGGTGAAAGCGCCAGCGCCGCATCGAAGTCCGCGAGCGCCTGCTCCAGGCGCGACAGATCGAGATTGAGCCGTCCGCGCTGCGCCAGAATCTTCGGTGAATCCGGCTTGATCGCGAGCCCTGCCGCGACCGCTGCGGCCGCCTCTTCGTAGTGCCGGAGCTCGATGCATACCATGCCCTTGCCCGCGATCGCTTCCGCGTGGCGCGGCTGAAACGCGAGGGCGCGATCGAAACTCCCCTTGGCGCGCTGGAACTGGCCTTCGATCAGCTCCGCCATGCCCCGATTGCAAAATGCATCGGCATAGTCCGGCTTCAGCCTGATAGCGCGTTCGTGCAGTTCGATAGCCTGCTCGGCGAGGCCCATGTGCAGCAGCGTATTGCCGAGATTGGTCAAGGCGATCGGAGAGTTCGGCTTCAGCGCAATCGCCTTCTCCTGGCATGCGCGAGCGTCCTGAAACCTCTGGAGGGTGAAATACACTGCCCCGAGATTACCATGGGCATCGGGCGAACGCGGATCGAGCGCCGTCGCGCGCTCGAGCAATTGTTGCGCCTCCTCGAGCCGCCCGCCATCATACGCGCGCAGGCCGAGCAGGTGCGCGGCGTCGAAATGATCCGGAACCTCTGTCAAAATCCGGCGGCAGAGTGCCTCGACCTCCGCGTATCTGCCCTGCCCGAGTGCCTGAACCGCGGCGGACATGAGCGCGTCCGCCTGCTTCTTCGATTTCTTTTGCAATCGCGCGTTCTGGAATGCGCGCGCGCCGGCGCTGCTCTGCAAAGTCTCTCTCCGGACTATGGCCCGAAAAGAGGCTGGCCGATTCGCATGGTGCCAAGCTGGCGGGTCGGTTGGACCGGCGACGCCACCGGATTGCACGCGCTCAGCGCAAGATCTGGCTCAGAAACAGTTTTGTGCGGGCGTGCTGCGGGGCTGCGAAGAACTCTTTGGGCGTGTTGGCTTCGATGATCTGGCCCGCGTCCATGAATACCACGCGGTTGGCGACCTCGCGGGCAAAGCCCATCTCGTGGGTGACCACCAGCATGGTCATGCCCTCCTCGGCGAGGTCGACCATGGTGTCCAGCACCTCCTTGACCATTTCGGGGTCGAGCGCCGAGGTCGGCTCGTCGAACAGCATCACCTTCGGGTTCATCGTCAGCGCACGGGCGATCGCGACGCGCTGCTGCTGACCGCCGGACATCTGTCCCGGAAACTTGTTGGCCTGGTGCGGGATCTTGACCCGCTCCAGAAACTTCATCGCCGCCGCCTCGGCGTCCTTCTTGGGAATGTTGCGCACCCAGATCGGCGCCAACGTGCAATTATCCAGCACGGAGAGGTGCGGAAACAGGTTGAAGCTCTGGAATACCATGCCGACTTCGCGCCGCACCGCGTCGACATGCTTCAGGTTCGGCCCGAGCTCGATGCTGTCAACGACGATCTCGCCTTCCTGAAACTCCTCGAGCGCGTTGATGCAGCGGATCAGCGTCGACTTACCCGAGCCGGAGGGGCCGCAGATCACGATGCGCTCGCCCTTTTCGACCGCAAGGTCGATGTCGCGCAGCACGTGAAACTCGCCGTACCATTTGTTCAGGCCGGAAATCTTGACGATGGGGTCGGACATGGTGACCTCGATCAGTTGCGGCGGTGAGCGTTGAGGCGGTGCTCAACGAAGAGCGAGTAGCGTGACATTCCAAAGCAGAAGATGAAGTAGATGATCCCGGCGAAGGCGAACCCTGTGAAAGCGGTCGATGGCGACGACCATTTCGGATCCGAGAACGACGCCCGCAGCGAGCCGAGGAGATCGAACAGCGCCACGATCGAGACCAGCGAAGTGTCCTTGAACAGCGAGATGAAGCTGTTGACGAGGTTCGGAATGACGTGGCGTAGCGCCTGCGGCAGCACGATCAGCGAGGTCGTCTTCCACCAGGACAGCCCCAATGCCGCGGCCGCCTCGCCCTGCCCGCGCGGGATCGCAGCCAGCCCGCCGCGGACGTTCTCGGCCTGATAGGCGCCCGTGAACAGAGAGATTCCAATCAGCGCACGCACGAGACCATCGACCGTGAAATTGCCCGGCAGAAACAGCGGCAGCATGTAGGTGGCAAAGAACAGCACGGTGATCAGCGGCACGCCGCGCCAGAACTCGATGAAGGCGATCGAGAAGATCCGGATCAACGGAATGGTCGAGCGGCGGCCAAGCGCCAGCGCAATGCCGATCGGCAGCGAGGTGACGATGCCGGTGACGGAGACCACCAGCGTCACCAGAAGTCCGCCCCACAGGTTCGTCTGCACGATCGGCAGTCCGCCGTGATCAAGCCCCATCAGCTTGATCACGATTGCGATGGCGGCGAAGGTGACGATGCTGGATGTGAGGGCCCGCCCCCCGGTGCGGAGGCCGCCGCCGAGAACGAAGGCGATCAGTGAGACGATCGCGGCAGTGATGGCGAAATCGGCCCAGACCGACTGGCCTGTCCCCTGCAACTGGTCACGCAGCCAGGTCAGCGGAAAGATCAGCCAGTAGATCGCGGTACCCACGAGCACGATGACATTGCCGACGACCCACAACAGCGGTGCGGCAGAGGAGGTCTTGCCGAGACCGAGCAGAGCCTGCCCAGCGCCGATGATGCTGTCGTCGAACAATTGCAGCAGGTCAGCGGTCCAGCTCAGGCCAAATCCCTTGATGCCGCCGCCATGCAGCAGAAAGAATGCGACCACCGGAAACGCAAGGAAGAACAGGCCAGCGTTCAATCCTTTCGACGGCAGTCGCGGAATGAGCAACGGCACCAACAGGACTACTGACAACACGAGCGTGAGGTTGACCCGCCAGCGTTCGGCTTCGGGGTAGAAGCCGTAGATCAGTTGCGGCAGCTTGGCCTGGATGTAGGGCCAGCAGGCGCCGACCGTAAAGCCGGCGTTCTCGGCGAGGCAGGCCGTGCGATCCTTGCCGGTCCAGACTGCATCGACCATCAGGAATTTGACGGAAGGAATGATGGTGAACCAGAGCAGCAAGGCGCCGACGATCGTGAGCAGGATGTTGGTCGGCGAGTTGAACAGGCGCGTCCGCACCAGGCCGACGAAGCCCGTGGTCTTCACCGGCGCGGGACGCTCATCCAGAAGATCCCGGCGAACGAAACTGGACGAGGTGATATCGCTCATGCGCCGAGACTCCGGCTGACGCGCCAACCGTAGACGCTCATGACGGCGCTGGTGATCAGCGAGATCAGGAGATACACGCCCATCGTCATGGCGATGATCTCGATGGCCTGCCCGGTCTGGCTCAGCGACGTGCCGGCGAACACGGAGACGAGGTCGGGATAGCCGATCGCGACGGCCAGCGACGAATTCTTGGTGAGATTGAGGTACTGGTTGGTCAGCGGCGGAACGATGACGCGCATCGCCTGCGGCACGACGACCAAGCGCAGCGTGGTGCCGCGGCTCAGGCCCAGCGACGATCCCGCCTCCATCTGTCCGCTGTGGACGGAGAGGATGCCCGCGCGCACGATCTCGGCAATGAAGGCGGCCGTATAGGTGGACAAGGCCAACGTGAGCGCCACGAACTCCGGGATGATCCGCGAGCCACCGGCGAAATTGAAACCCTTGAGCTGCGGCAGCTCGAAGCTGAAGGGCAGACCCGCTACCAGCATGGTGACGAGCGGCAGTCCGAACAGCAGGCCCAGCATATAGGGCCAGATCCGGATCACCTGACCCCGCTCGAACAGCGCCCGGCGCGCATGGATGCGCAACGCCACCGAAGCCACAATGCCGAGGGCCAGCACCGCCAGAAACGCCTCGAAGCCGCTCTCGCCGATCGGGCGGGGAATGACGAGACCGCGATTGCTGACGAAAGCTATGCCGAGCAGCGAAATGCTCTGTCGTGGATTGGGCAAGGCCGCGAGCACCGCCAGGTACCAGAACAGGATCTGGAATAGCAGCGGCAAGTTGCGGATGATCTCGACATAAATTTCGCCAATGCGCGCGAGCAGCCAGTTGGGCGACAGCCGGCACAGCGCGACGATGAAGCCGATCAAGGTGGCGAACACAATGCCCACCACCGAGACCACGAGCGTGTTGAGGAGCCCGACCAGGAATACGCGCAGGAACGTGTCCGAGCCGGTATACGAGATCAGCGTCTGATTGACGTCGAAACCGGCGTTGTTCGCGAGGAAGCCGAAGCCGGCGGCAATATGCTGGTTCTCGAGGTTGGCGCGGGCGTTGGAGACGATTTCATAGGCAATCCAGCCCAGGATCGCAGCGAAGGCAAACTGGACGGCGATGCCGTTCCAGCCCGTCTTGCCCCCCAGCACGCGCCTGATCTTCAGCGCGATCTGGGGCGGGGGTTTGCGAGCCTCGATGCTCATCGCCGCGAGCGCGGGTCAGGCGGGATCAGCGGATCGGCGGGGCGTATTGGAGACCGCCCTTGTTCCAGAGATTGTTGAGACCCCGATTGATACCGAGCGGCGAGCCTGCGCCGACATTGCGGTCGAACACTTCGCCGTAATTGCCGACGGCCTTCACGATGCGCACCACCCAATCCTTGCTTAGGCCGAGCTGTTCACCGAAATTGCCATCGGTACCCAGAACGCGCTTCAGTTCAGGATTTTCCCCTTTCGCCTTTTCGTCGACGTTTTTCGCGGTCACGCCGAGCTCTTCGGCGGTGATCATGGCAAACAGCGTCCATTTCACGATGTCGAACCATTGGTCGTCGCCGTGGCGCACCATCGGACCGAGCGGCTCCTTCGAGATGATTTCCGGGAGCACCATGTGATCGCCGGGATTGGCAAGCTTCAGGCGGTTGGCGTACAGGCCCGACTGGTCGGTGGTGAAGACGTCGCAGCGCCCGGCCTCGTAGGCCTTGACCGTTTCGTCGTTGGTGCCGAACGCGATCACCTCGTACTTCATGTTGTTGGCCTTGAAGTAGTCGGCGAGATTCTGCTCGGTCGTGGTGCCGGTCTGGACGCAGACCGACGCGCTGTTGAGCTCGAGCGCCGAGTTCACCTTGAGCGACTTCTTCACCATGAAGCCCTGCCCGTCATAATAGGTCACGCCGGTGAAGTTGGCGCCGAGCGAGGTGTCGCGCGAAATGGTCCAGGTGGTGTTGCGCGACAGCACGTCGACTTCGCCGGATTGCAGCGCCGTGAAACGGTCCTTGGCGGAGAGCGGCACGTATTTGACCTTGGTCGGATCGTTGAAGATCGCCCCGGCGATCGCGCGGCAGACGTCGACATCAAGCCCGGTCCAGTTGCCCTTGTCGTCCGGCGAGGAGAAGCCGGGCAGACCCTGACTGACACCGCAGGACAGCATGCCCCGGTCCTTGACGGTCTTGAGCGTTTGCGCATCGGCGGCTTGGGCAGACAGGCCGGCGGCGAGGGCGAGAGAGAGAGCCAGGGTTACGCGTTTCATGGGCTTTGGGCCTTTCAAAGTCGTCTCAAGGTCAGGAACGTTGTCTTTGCGATCGCCTCTGCCAGGGCTAGCCGTCTCAAGACCAGCCCTGCAAGAGTCATGCTGGAAATCCTTGCCGATCACCCGCCGATCCCGGGAGGCCCTGCCTTAATCCCCGCCGACAGGCGCCCGCCGTTACGGCTGTGGCGCTTGGTCCGGTCAGGCGATGGATCGAAGGTCGCGGCAGGCCCCTCAACATGCGGCGACTGAATAGCACCTGCGATAACAGAACGACTGGCCTGCCGGGTCAAGGGGTTGACGGGACTCTTCTGTGTTCTGTTATTAACGACAGCGGCCTTTCGGCCAGCCCGCGGGCGCAGCGTGCCTGGTGGAAACGCGCTTTTGAAAGCAGACGCATGGATTCCTCACCCCCCTCCGAACAGCACGCCGAGACCCGGCTGGTCACCTCCGGCCGCGACACCAAGGCGCAGAAGGGGTTTGTCAATCCTCCGGTGTTCCACGGCTCGACCGTGCTCTATCCGACCGCCGAGGACCTGCACGCCCATCGCGGCGAGTTCACCTATGGCCGCCATGGTTCCCCCACCACCAAGGCGTTCCAGGAGACGCTGATGACGCTAGAGGGGCCGCAATGCGCCGGCGTCGGCATCGTGCCGTCGGGTCTGTCGGCGATCTCGACCACCCTGCTCTCGGTGCTGAAGGCCGGCGACCACATCCTGGTCTGCGATAACGTCTATCGGCCCTCGCGCAATTTCTGCAACGGCATGCTCACCCGCTACGGCGTCGAGACCACCTATTTCGATCCGATGATCGGCGCCGGCATCGACAAGCTGTTCAGGCCCAACACAAGCGCTGTGCTGGTCGAGGCGCCAGGCTCGCAGTCGTTCGAGATGCCAGACATCCGCGCCATCGCCGAGGTCGCGCATGCCCGCGGCGCGATCGTCATCGACGACAACACCTGGGCGACGCCGCTCTATCACCGCTCGCTCGAACAGGGCGTCGACATCAGCATGCAGGCCGCCACCAAATATATCGGCGGTCATTCCGACATCATGTTCGGCACCATCTCGGCCAATGCCAGGGCATGGCCGCAGATCGCCGAAGGCATCCGCCTGCTCGGCGTCTGTGCCGGTCCCGATGACGTCTTCCTGGCACTGCGCGGCCTGCGTACGCTGTCGGTGCGGCTGGCGCAGCATCATCGCTCCGGGCTCGACATGGCGCGCTGGCTTGCGAGCCGTCCCGAGGTCGCGCGCGTGCTGCATCCGGGGCTCGAGACCGATCCGGGTCATGCGATCTGGAAGCGCGACTTCACCGGCGCTTCGGGCCTGTTCAGCATCGTCTTGAAGCCGGCGCCGCAGAAGGCGGTCGACACCATGCTCGATACGCTCAAACTGTTCGGCATGGGCTTTTCCTGGGGCGGCTTCGAGAGCTTGGCGATTCCCTTCGATTGCGACGCCTATCGCACCGCCACGACATGGTCGCCGGGCGGCCCGACGCTGCGTCTGCATATCGGGCTCGAAAGCGTCGACGACCTCAAGGCCGACCTCGATCGCGGCTTCGCTGCCCTCAAGGCAGCAATGTGAGCCTGCTCACAAGGCATCACGCCGTGGGAACGTGCAGAAGCCGCAAACGTTAACGCCGACGCGCCAACAAATGGTTTGAACCTCAAGCATTTGGCGCTAGCCTCACCAATCGACTCCAATCCGGACACGGAGCATGGGAACGTTGGTACTGCTCGATCTGATGGGCGGCGTGGCGCTGTTGCTGTGGGGCCTGCACATGGTCCACAGCGGGATTCTGCGCGCCTTTGGCCCGGACTTGCGACGGCTCCTCGGCAAGGCGCTTGGTAACCGCTTCAACGCGTTCGCCGCCGGTCTCGGCCTTACTGCCCTGCTCCAGAGCAGCACCGCGACCGCGCTGCTCACGAGTTCGTTCGCAGCCGAGGGCTTGCTCAGCCTGGTCACCGCGCTCGCCATCATGCTCGGCGCCAATGTCGGCACGACGTTGATCGTGCAGGTGCTGTCGTTCAACATCGCCGCCGTCGCGCCGGTCCTGTTCGTGCTCGGACTGGTCGCCTTCCGCGTGGGTCCACGCTCACGGATCAAGGACGTTGGCCGTGTCTTGATCGGCCTCGGGCTGATGCTGCTGTCGCTGCACATCCTGCTCGACACGCTGGCGCCGGCCGAGAACGCGCCGGGCGTCCGCATCGTGATGTCCTCCATCACGGGCGATCCCGTTCTGTGCATCGTGATCGCGGCGCTCGTCACCTGGGCGGTGCATTCGAGCGTCGCCAGCGTGCTGCTGATCATGTCGCTCGCCTATTCGCAGTTCATCTCGCCTTACGCGGCGCTCGCACTGGTGCTTGGCGCCAATCTCGGCAGCGCCATCAATCCCGTATTCGAAGGCGCCAAGCGTGACGATCCCGCCAGTTATCGCCTGCCGGTGGGCAATCTCGTCAACCGCGTGATCGGGATCGCCTTGGTCCTGCCCTTCCTGGGCCCGATCGCCGAGCACATGCACGCCTGGCAGCCCGATCTCGCCAGGATGACGGCGGCGTTTCATATCGCCTTCAACGTCGGCACGGCCATCATCTTCATCGGCCTGCTCGATACCGTGTCGCGCCTGTTGACCCGGCTCCTGCCCGATCGTGTTCAGGAGGCCGATCCGGCCCGGCCGCGCTATCTCGACGAAACCGCGCTGGAGTCGCCGTCGCTGGCGCTGGCCGATGCCGGCCGCGAAACCCTGCGCATGGGCGATCTCGTCGAGATCATGCTGCGCAAGGTGATGGCGGCGATGATGAGCGGCGACCGTGCGCTGGTCGACCAGGTCTCGAAGATGGACAACATCGTCGACGGCCTCGACGAAGCCATCAAGCTCTACGTGACTAAACTCATGCGCGGCAGCCTCGACGAGAGCGAGGGCCGGCGCGCGATGGAGATCATCTCCTTCGCCATCAATCTGGAACATATCGGCGATATCATCGACAAGAGCCTGAGCGAGCTCGCGACCAAGAAGATCAAGCGTCGCTTCCAGTTCTCGCCCGAGGGCGCCGAGGAGCTCGCCGCCTTCCACAAGCGCACGATGGATTCGCTGCGCATCGCCTTCGGCGTCTTCATGTCGGGCGACGCCAACGAGGCGCGCAAGCTGCTGGTGGAGAAGACTGCGCTGCGCAATACCGAGCTTGCCGCCGTCGAGCGCCACCTCGACCGCCTGCGCGAGGGCCGCCCCGAGACAATCGAAACCACGTCGCTGCATCTCGACGTGCTGCGGGACCTGCGCCGCATCCACTCGCATATCTGCTCGGTCGCCTATCCCGTGCTCGACGCGGCCGGGGAGCCCCATCGCAGGCACGAAGCGGAGACCGCCGCCCTGCCCGCGCCGGGCGCGGCGTCCGCGTTGCCGCGCTAGCCTGGATCAGCGCTCCAGCGTCTTTGACGCGCGGCCGCGGTTCTTCACAATCAACATGATGTTACGGATATAGATGATGGTCGCGAGCGCCTGGCCGAGGATGATGACAGGCTCGCGCTTGACGACGCCATAGACCAGCGTCATCAGCCCGCCGCCCATCGAGCAGAACCAGAACGCCATCGGCACCACGCTGTTGCCGGCGCGCTCGCTCGCGATCCACTGCACCAGGAAGCGTGCCGTGAAGAACAGCTGCGCGACGAGGCCGAACGCGAGCCAGAAGTCGAACTTGGCCACGAAGACATCGTAGAAATAATTGCTCAGCGCCTGACCGTATTGGATGATCATGCCGTCACCTCAGTCACATCCGGCGTCGGCTTCTTGCGGCGGATCAGCCACCAGACGCCCACGAGATCCATGATCCCGATCCACAGCCGGTCGAAGAAACCGTAGTTTGACACGCCGGAGCGGCGCGGACGGTCGATCACGTCGACATAGGCGATCTCGTAACCCTCGCGGCGCACCAGCGCCGGCAGGAAGCGGTGCAGCCCGTCGAAATAGGGCATCATCAGGAACACCTCGCGCCGGAACGCCTTCAGGCCGCAGCCGGTGTCGCGCGTACCGTCCTTCAGGATCGCGTTGCGGACGCCGTTGGCGACACGTGACTGGAATTTCTTGAAGCCGGTATCCTTGCGGCCGACGCGTTGTCCAGCCGCAAGTCCGACCTTGCTTCCGTTCTCGACAGCCGAAATCAAGTCCGGCAGGAAGGCCGGATTGTTCTGGCCGTCGCCGTCGAGCGTCGCCACGATCGCGCCGCGTGCCGCACGTACGCCGCTGCGCACGGCCGCGGATTGGCCGCCTGATTTGGCGTGGCGCAGCTGGCGCAGATTGTCCCGCTGCTTCATGACGGCGCCAAGCCGTTCGCCGGTCGCGTCGGTCGAACCGTCGTTGACGTAGATGATCTCATAGGCCCAGCGGCCGTCGAGCGCCGCGCCGATCTCCTCGATCAGCGGCACGATGTTGTCGGCTTCGTTGCGCACGGGAACGACGATGGAAACCGAGGGCTGGAAAACCGAAGGCTGGGACGACAAATCGAAGCTCGTGGTTGGAATTGGCTTGCCTTAAGGAACCGGCGGTCCCGGCAGGCAGCCGCTTTTATGGGGCGGATGCCCCGTGGGCAACCCTTTTGAGGCGGCCCGAGACCGCCCCTGCAAGAGGCACAATGGTGCCGTCGGCACGGATGGCAAAGCCGAGCCTGCGGGCCGCGAACCAGTAGCGCACCGCCAAGGCGCCGACCAAGCCGACCAGGGCGCCGGCCACCACGTCACTCGGGTGGTGCGCAAGCAGCACCAATCGCGTTAGCAGGATCACGATCGCGTAAGTGAACATGAACACGCGCAGGCGCGGCCACAGCGCCGAGACCGCGAACGCCAGCGCGAACGCCGTCACCGCATGACCCGACGGCAGGCTGGCATAGGCCCCGGTCCCCTCGAATGGGACGAAGTTGAACGGATTGGCCTTGCCGCCGACGAACGGACGTCCTCGACCGATGAGATATTTCAGGATCTCGGCGACGAATACGGGCACGGCAACAGACAAAAACATGAACTGCAGCCGCGTGCCGAGGCCGAGCAGAAGCGCGCGGCTGGTGCCGTGCAATCCCGCCGCAACCAGCGCTAGGACCACCAGCAGGCCCCCGAGCACCGAGAGCACATACTCGTCCTTGCCGAAATCGGTAAGGATGCGGATCGGCCACAGTCCGGGCGCGCCACGTGCCGGCATCAGCTGGATCTCGGTCAGGTCGAACACGACCATCAGCGCGATGACCAGGGCTGCGCCCGCCGCACTCAGCCAAAGCGAATGCCGCGCCAGCTTTCGCGCGGCCTCGGCGCGGCGCGAATGCGAGGGCGTGCGCACGAGCTGTGCCAGGGCGCGCCCCGAGAGCGTGAGCAATTGTGCGCGATAGCTCGCGCGCGGCGAGATGTCGGTTGGTGCCGACATCCTACTCGGTGCCTTCCGAGCGGAAGATCGAGATCGAGATCGCGCGCCCTTGCGAGAAATTGTAGCCGTCGATGCGGGTGCCAACCTTGTAGCGCAGCCCGATCGCCTCGGCGCGCTGCACGAAGCCGCGCTCCGAACGCTGCTCGATCAGCGCGAAACGGCAGCTCCCCTGCCGCAGGAAATCCGCCGCACCCGAACCGTCGGTGAGCACCGTCTGCGTACCCGTCAGGAAGACCAGGCTCGGCTCGTGATAGCCGGCCGCGGCCGCCTTCGGGCCCACGCAGGTGACGTTGCGAAGCGCGCGTGCGATCTCGATGCTCGGAAACAGCGGCGTCAGCGACGGCAGCACGATGCCGTAGACCGTTAGCGCGAGCATCAGGGCTGCGACCAGCGCGTTGAGCAGCGAGCGCTCGGCGTGATTGTTGTCGTGAAGCCACCAGGCGAACAGGCCGAAGATCAGCGAGGCCGCGATGAACGGCCATGCCACGAAAGCAGGCTGCCGCGTCAGCATCACCGCGCCGACGACCGCGATGATCGAGCCGCCCACGGGGATTGCGAACCACCATGCCGAGCCGCGCATCAGCCAGGACCACGACAGCACCCGCCGCTCGAGCGCGCCCGCGGTGAGGATCGCGATCGCAGGATACAGCGGCAGCACGTAATGGGGCAGCTTGGTCAGCACCACCTCGAACACGATCCAGGACGGGACCAGCCAGGCCAGCAGGAATTGCGCGCCGGGCTCGCGCCGCGCGCGCCAGACCGCGGGCGCGGCCATCGCCGCGAGCGGCGCGCCGGGCCAGAACGTGATCCAGAACAGCACCAGATACAGTCCGGGCGGCGCGCCGTGGGATTCCTGCGCGCCCAACTTGCTCAACATGTCGCCGCCGACGGAATCGGCGAAGAAGGCATCGCCCGCGCGCCAGAAGATCGCGACGAACCAGGGCAGCACCAGCACCAGCATCCACATCAGGCCCCAGAGCGGGCGCAGCTTCCACAGCCAGGAGGCATCGCGGTCCTGGATCGCGAGCGCGATGATGGTCAGGCCTGCGAACATCAGGATCAGCGGGCCCTTGATCAGGATGCCGACAGCGAGAGCCGTCCAGAAGATCGCGGGCCAGCTCCAGGGCGGATGCGTCTCGTCCTCGGCGCGCTGCCACGACAGATACGCCCGTGCCATCGCGCCCATCGCGGCGACCACGCAGAACAGCAGCATGGCGTCGGTCTTCGCAAGCCGCGCCTCGACGCCGAGCAGCACGGAGGCGCACATCAGAAGAGCCGCAAGCACCGCGGCGCGCCGCGTGACGAAGCCGAGCGCCGTCCAATAGGTCATGAGCACGGCGCCTATCGCGCCGATCAGCGAGGGAAGCCGATAGACCCAGATGCGCAATTCGGCCCGCGGCAGACCGAGCGCCGATGCCGTCTCGACCGCGGCCGATTGCAGCCAGTAGATGCCGACGGGCTTCTTGTAGCGGACGTCTTCCTGGAAGCGGATGTCGACATAATCGCCGCTCTCGACCATCTGCTTGGTGGCCTGCGCAAAGCGCGCCTCGTCGCGATCAACCGGCGGAATCGTAAAGAAGCCCGGCAGGAATAGCAGCAGCGCGCACAGCAGCAGGAAGGCGACCGCGCGGACGTGGCTGGCCGTGGCGATGTCGAACATGGACACGAGCCGGCTGCCCGGATTCACCGGGGATTTCGGCTCGCGGGGAGCTCCAAAACGGGGTGTTGGATAGGTCTCGGCCATCGGTTCCGCTTACGCTGAAACCGCCATCGCCACAACCGCTTGAGGCAGGGTCACTGAATTCGAATGACAACTGTGTCCGCGGCGCCCGTGGCATCGATGACGGTCAGCCGCGCAAAGCCCGGACCGGGCGGATCGATCAGCCGCTGGCGCCGTCCGTCGATCTCGCCCTGCGCCGTTCCGTTAACCATGACGGTCATGGGCAGAACGCCGCCGGCGACCTTGACCGGCATGGCTGCGCCGCCCTCGCCACCTGAGCGATCGACGTCGATCCGCGAGCCGTTCAGCGGAAACTGGATGTGCAGGGCCTGCTCGCCCCCGGTCCGCACCAGATCCCCGACCGGGCGGAACCGCCTCAAGGGCAACGGCAGCTTGGCGTTGCTGGCCACGAGAGTTCCTTTCGGCGGCTTCGGCAACGGCAGGAGCGTCTTGCCGGTGCGGGCGAAGGCGTCGAACAGGATCGGCGCGGCGGCAACCCGACCGATCAGGCCCGGAACCGGCGCGCCATCGGGCCGGCCAACCCAGACCCCGATGGTCATGCGCCCGTCGAAGCCCATCGACCAGGCATCGCGGTAGCCGTAGGAGGTGCCGGTCTTGAAAGCGATGCGGTTATGAGCCGCGTTCTCCGGCGGCGGGGTACCGAGCAGCACATTGCCCACTTGCCAGGCCGCGACCTGATCGAGCAGCCGCAGCGGCTCGCGCTCGTCCCCGTCGCTCATGATCTCGCGCAGCGGCTTGGTGGTGCCGAGCCGGGCGAAGCCCGCATAGAGCTGGGCGAGGTCCTGCAGCGTCACGCCGACGCCGCCAAGGCCCATGGCAAGTCCCGGCGCCTCGTCTTTGGGCAGAACCAGATTGCCACCGGCCTGACGCAGCCGCGAGGCCAGCCGGCTCGCGCCGACGCGGTCGAGCAGCACGATCGCGGGCACGTTTAACGACAGCTGCAGCGCCTTCTTCACCGGCACCGTGCCCTGAAACGTCATGTCGAAATTTTCCGGCGCGTAGGAGCCGAAGCGCACGGGCCGATCGTCGATCAGACTGTCCGGATGAACAAAACCGTCCTCGAAGGCCAGCCCGTAGATGAAGGGTTTCAGCGTCGAGCCCGGCGAGCGGATGGCGCGGGTCATGTCGACCTGCCCTGCCCGGCGCTCGTCGAAATAATCGGCCGAGCCGACGCGCGCGAGCACGTCGCCGCTCTCATTGTCGACGACGATGATGCCGACCGAGATGTTCGGCCCCAACGCAATGGCACGATCGCGCGCTAGCGGCTCCAGCACCTTCTGGAGGGTGGCATCGAGCGTCAGCTTGATGACTGGCGCGTCCTTGACCGTCGCAAGCGCCGCATCGGAGGCGTGCGGCGCCAGGATCGGCATCGGCTTGCGCAGTTTCGGCACAGGAACGGCTTTCGCCTGCTTCGCATCGTCGAGGCTGATCTGTTGCTCCTCGACCATGCGGTCGAGCACGCGGTCACGCGCTTTGCGCGCCGCATCGGGATAGCGATCGAGCCTGCGGGTCTCCGGCGATTGAGGCAGCGCGACCAGCAACGCGGCTTCAGCCAGCGACAACCGCTTCGGCTCCTTGCCGAGATAGGCGATCGAGGCAGCGCGAATGCCCTCGAGATTGCCGCCGTAAGGCGCGAGCGCCAGATAGAGGTCGAGGATCTGCTCCTTGCTCAAGCTGCGCTCGATCTCGATCGCACGCACGATCTGCCGCAGCTTTGCATAGAGCGAGCGCTGCCGCCGAGGCTCCATCAGCCGCGCGAGCTGCATCGAGATGGTCGAGCCGCCCGAGACGATGTGGCCGCGCGTCGCAAGCTGAAACGCAGCGCGCCCCAGCGCCACCGGGTCGATGCCGTCATGTGCGTAAAAGCGCTGGTCCTCGTAGGCGAGCAGCAGCTTCAGATAGGTCGGATCGACGTTCGTTTTTGTCTCGACCGGCAGTCGCCAGCGTCCATCCGCCATCGCATAGGCGCGCAGCAGCTTGCCATTCCGATCGACGATGGTGGTGGAAACCTGGCGGGCGTCGTCGAAAGGCAGCGGACCGAGGGAGTAAACCCACGCGACGACGCCGACGATGGTGAGGATGAGCGAGAATGCCAGCGCGGAGAGGACACGCGGGCCCCTGCCCCTTGCTCCGTCATGGCCGGGCTTGTCCCGGCCATCCACGTTCTTGCCTCTCGCACCAAAGTCCGTGGATGCCCGGGACAAGCCCGGGCATGACGGCGGAGCATGTGGCTCCTTGTCGCTCATCCCATCACCACTCACTTCGCCGCCCGCACCTCGACCGTGCCGGTCCCGGTACGGCCGTAGCGCGAGGGATTGTACATGTCCTCGACATAGGCCTGCGGCAGCACGTATTTGCCGGGTGAGACCACACGCACGACGTAGGCCACCGTGAAGACCGCCTTGGAATCCGAGGCCCGATCGACGGCAGCCGTGAAGCGATCGTCGCGGAACTCGGTATCTTCGGGCTCTTCGCCATCCTCGATCCAGCCCAGCGTGCCGCTGTCGCCCGACGACACCAGTTTTGGATTGTCGATTTCCAGGCCGGCCGGCAGATAGTCGGACACCATGATGTGGCCGTATTCGGGCTTGGCCTCGGTGATCTTCAGCACCACGGCGAAGCGGTCGTTCTGCTTGACCTTGCTGATATCGGCGGGCTTGCCGTCGAGCGTGAAGAAACTGCGCTCGATCTTGAAGCCGTTCGATGCCGCGGGCTCAGGCGTCACCGGCGACCCCGACACCGAGACCACCGCCTGCACCGGCGCGTCTCCGGTGTTGGTGATCTTCAGCGGCTTGCCTTCCAGAGTGGCGGCCTTGTAGCTGCGGTACAGCGCGGTCTTGACCGGCTGGCCGTCCACCTCCATCGACAGGTTCTCCTTGGCGAGCGCGCGCGCCGCCAGCACCAGCCACGCATTTTCCTGCGTGGAGGTGTAGGGCGTCAGCCCGCGCGCAGTCTCGACCCGCGACACCGCCTGCGTCAGCGTTGCCTTCGGCGCGTTGCCTTCACTGGCAAGCGACACCAGCGCTGCGGCATCGCGGAGCTGCGAGCCGTAGTCGGTGCGGCCGAACTCCAGCACCGGCTTTGGGGCGAGACTGTCGAGGGCTGCGCCATAGACCCGCTCCGCGCGGTTGCGGTCACCGACCAGCGCGAGCGCCGCGGCGAGCTGCGATTTCGCGATGGGAGTGGCGAGGTTGCTCAGCTTGGTGTCGGCGAGATAGCGGAGGTCGCCGATCGGCGCCGCGCCGTTGCGCGCCAGCACATAGAGGCCGTAGGCGAGATCGCGGCCGCCGTCCTTCTCCGGCTCGTTGCCGTTGACGACCGAGTTGCGGATGCGGTCGAGCGCGGTCTTGAACAGCACATCCGGCACCACAAAGCCCTTTTCGCGGGCGCGAGTCAGGAAGTCCGTCACATACGCGTCCAGCCAGGAATCGTCACCGCCTGCCGACCACAGCCCGAACGAGCCGTTCGAGCCCTGGCGGGCCAGCAGCCGCTCGATGGCGTCGCGGATGCGCTGGTCGACCTCGGTGTCCATGGCCAGGTGCGCACCGGCCGCGAGCTCGTTGACATAGAGCAACGGCATGGCGCGGCTGGTGATCTGCTCCGAACAGCCATAGGGATAGCGGTCAAGTGCTTTGAGGATCGTCGCCGCATCGAGCGCAGTGGACAGGCTGGCCGAGACCGAGACGCTACCGGTGCCCGGCACGAGATCGGCGAACATATCCGAGGTCAACGTCAGGCTCTCACCCTTCGCCAGCGTCCGGATCGAGCGCCGCGCCAGCACTTGCGTCGCCGCCTTGACGTCGAGCGCATAATGGCGCGCCAGCGCCAGGCCATTCGGCCCTTTGATGTCGACGTCGAGCGTCGCCTGCCCCGCCGCCGTCGCGTCGATGGCGAGCGTGAACGAATTCCGCTGCTTGGCGGCAAGCTTGACCGTGGTCGCGGGATTGCCGGTCATTCTCACCGGCCCGCCGGTCTTCACGTTGATGACGTAGTCGCCGGCCTGCCCTTCGACATTGTCGATCTCGAGATTGACCGTGCCGTGGTCGCCGTTGAGCAGGAAGCGCGGTAGGGTCGTGGTGAGCACCACGGGATCGCGGATCACCACGTCCGTGTTGGCGCGACCGAGCTTTGTCGCTGTCCACGCCACCGCCATCACGCGCGCGGTGCCGGCGAACTCCGGAACGTCGAAGCTCACTTCGGCCGTGCCGTCGGCGGCAACGGTGACGATGCCCGAATAGAGCGCGAGCGGCTTTTGCGCGGGCGGCGAGCCCTGGAGCTCGGCGGCACCGGCGTCGCCGCCGGACTTGATCTGCCCGCGCGTGCCCGACATGCCGTCGATGAGTTGCCCATAGAGATCGCGGATCTCCGCGCTCAGGCGGCGCTGGCCGAGATAATAGTCGTCTGGCGCCGGCGGCTTGTAATTAGTGAGGTTGAGAATGCCGACGTCGACCGCGGCGATCACGATCTTGGCGTCCTCGCCCGGATTGAGCCCGTCGAGCTTGACGGGGATCTTCAGCAGCCCATTCGGCCGGATCAGAGCCGGCGGCGTCAGCTTCACCTGCAATGTACGGGTCTGCTTGTCGATACCGAACCATTTGAGTCCGATCGCCCGGCCCGGCATGCGTTGCGCGGCCGCATCGAGCGGACGGCGCAGCGTTGCCACAACATAGGCGCCGGTGCCCCAGTCCTTGCCGACCGGGAGCTTCACCTGGGCGGTGCCTTCCTTGACGTCGATGGTCTGCGTCGTCAGCAGGCGATCGCCGAGCACGTTGACCGTCAGTTTGCCGGCGCTGCGGACGTTGACCGACACGGTCATCGTGTCGCCCGAGGCGTATTGCGGCTTGTCGATCGAGGTCTCCAGGAGGTCCGGCGTGTCGGCGCTGCCGTCGGAATACCAGCCGACGTCGAACTGTACCGAGGTCACGGGCCCGTCGGCGTCGTTCGACTTCACGTCCAACCGGTAGCGGCCGGGCTGTGGGGTCAGCGAAATCCGCGACGGCTTGTCCGCGGCAACTGTCACGTCGCCGTCGGAGACGCGCGAGGTCGATTTGACCGGCTCGTACTCCCAGTAATTGCTCTGGCGATACCATTGGTAGCGCGACTCCATCTTCAGGAGCTCGTAGCGCAGGCCGTCGCGGCGAAGCCTCTCACCCTCGGGCGAGACGAACACAACATCGAACTCGGCCTTGTCGCCCTCGGCGACGTTCTTGTCGCCGAATAGCGGCTTGATGCCGATCATCGCGGCAGCAGGCGCGACCGGCAGCACGATCTTGCGCTCGACGGCGCGGCCGCCGGTCTCGACCACGCGGACGAAGATCTGCGCCTCCTGCGGCCGCGTCGAGGCCGGCTGCTTGTCGAGCGTGACCGGGAAGGTCGCAACGCCGTTGGCGTCGGCTTCCGGCAGGTTCTCCAGCGGCGTGCGCTCGTTCGAGGTGGTCTCCTCGTCGGCGACGCCGAACTGGTAACCGGCGAAGCCCGGCCGCTCGGACGCGGGCGCGACCAGCATGTCGCCTTCGAGCGCTAGCCCCGAGGCCGGCGCGCCATAGAGGAAATGACCGTCCGCCTTAAGCTCCACTGGAGCGTTAGCTTTGATCAGCTTGTCCTTGGCAGACAAGTCGAATTCGATCCGATCGGGGACGTAGTCCTCGACCATGAAAGTGGTCTCGCCGACCGAAGAGCCCTTCGGATCGGTGAAGGCGCGCACCCGCCAGGTCCCGGTCGGGACGGCCGAGTTGAGCGGCACCGACAAGGTGCGCCCGCCCGCGCCCTGGTCGGACAGAACGGCGCGGCGGAATTCGACGCCATCAGGACGCTCGATCACCAGGGTCATCGGCCCGCCGGTGACGGCGTTGCCCTGCCCGTCGCGCAACAGCGCGGTGAGATAGACGGTCTCGCTGGAGCGGTAGACGCCGCGCTCGGCATAGACGAAAGCGTCGGCGCCCGCAGGCACGGCCCTGCCCGAAACGCCGCGGTCCGACAGGTCGAAGGCGGAGGACTTGAGGCTGAGGAAGGCATAGTCGGCCTTCTCGCCGGTCACGGTGAGCATCGCCGGCGACAGGCCGCCCTCGCCGCGCGCAAGCCCCGCCTCGAACAGCACATGGCCGCTCTCATCGGTCTTGCGGGTGGCCAGGATCTCGTTGTTGCGCGCGACCAGCCGCACCTCGGCTTTGCCGACCGGATCGGTCGAGGCCAGCGAATTCACGAAGACATGGATGCCGTCATTGCCGGAATAGGCCGTGACGCCGAGATCGGAGACGATGAACCATTGGGTGGCGAGCTGATAGTCGTCGTCCGAGCCCGGCCCCTTGGCCGCGGCCGTCATCACATAGACGCCGGGCTGGAGTTCACCAAGCGCCTGGTCGACCGGGAATGCCGTGGTGACGTCCTGGTTGAGCGTCATCGCGGTGGCAAGCTCGCCGGTCCAGACTTTCACGCCGCGCTCGCCGCCGAGATCGCTGAGCTGGTATTTCGACAGGGTCTTCTGGAAATCGCTGTCGACCACCGTGTTGATCAAATTGCGGTCGCCGATCCGGAACACGTTGATGTTGACGGCTGGCGTGTTGACGCTGACGACGGGAATGCCGCGCTGGCCCGTCCTCGGCAGCACATAGGCGCGGCTGGTGAAGCGCACGAAGGGCTTGCGGTCGCGCACATAGACGTTGAACTCGGCCGATTTCGGAAGGCCTTCCTTCACGGTGGACGGCAGGCCGGCGCGCAGATTGATGTTGTAGCGCTCGCCATGCTTCAGCCCGTCGACGCAGAGCTGCTTGCCCTCGGCCGACAGCGCCGGCTTGTCCTGGCCCGCCAGCGCGAGGTACGGCGCGAAATCGGTGCGTTTTGCCAGCTCCTCCGAGAACTGGAAGCAGGCGCGCGGACTGGCGGAGTCCGAGTCCACGGTGTAGTCGAGCAGCCGAAAACCGTGCTCGTCGCGCATCTTCTCATATTGGCCACGGACGTCGGCGACCTCGCGCATCTCCAGCGACAGCCGCAGTGCATCGAGCGCCGGCCGCCACAGCTTGCGTTCGGACAGCGACTTGCCGAGCACCGCGAGCGCGTCGGCCTCCTCGCCCGCATTGCCGGCGCGCTGGTAGGCGATGTAGGCGGCAGTCGAGGCGCGCTCCAGCAGGAACGTCTGCTCGCTCGAGCTCTTCGGCGATATCTGGAAGATGACCTTTGCCAGCCGCAGCCAGTTGCCTGCGTCCTCCGGCGTGGTCGCCGCGATCTGGCCGAGCACCGACAGGCCGGTGCGATAGTCGTTGCGCCGGAAGGCAGCATCGGCGTCGGTGCGCAAGCTCGCGCCGGTCTTGGCGACCGGCCCCGCCTCGCCCTTGATCTGCGCCTCCAGCTTGATCGCGGAATCGGCGAGGTCGTCCCGCTTGAAGGCTTTGTCGGCGGCCTGCGCGACGCTAAGGCCGAACGCCAGCGTGGCGCAGAGTGTGACGGCGCGAACAAGACCGATCATGGATGGACTCCCGGAAATCGCGGACGAACGCCGCTTGTCGCATGAAATGCGCGGAAAGGTGACGGACTCAAGGCGATGGAACCAAAGGTGCAAACCGTCGCATTCGCCATGACAAGGCACGCCCAGAGGAGACCGATCAAGCTACCGCCGCGCACGCCGTCCTGATGGCGCAGCAATATCCGACCAGTCGTCCGGCGGCCGTGTCCCGGAAGCTGATCAGCGTTCCCGGCGATGTGATCCATCGTCCAGTCTGCTGCCGCTCAACCCGGCACCCTGACACCCCACCGTTCCGCTTTGTCGCGGCTTCGACGAAAACGGTTCGGTTCAGGCTTGGCGAAAGACGATATTTTTCATAATGGCATAGTAGATGAACAGCGGCCCCCAACCAGGGCGGCTCAAGACGGTCCCGTAGCTCAACTGGATAGAGCATCAGATTTCTACTCTGAGGGTTGCAGGTTCGATTCCTGCCGGGATCGCCAATTTCGGTCTCATCCGTTCATCGTGAGCCCGATCTACGGCGCCCACCTGCAGAATCCGTCCTTCACGAACGCGTGGGCCGCCTCGCTCCGGGCTTTGACTCAGGCAAACGAGCCCTATCTATCCGCCGGGCGACGCGCGACCAATAGGGACTTCGATGCCACTATCCGACTTGACGAGAATGGCTATCGCATCTGCGGTGGCGGTTGTGGCAATATCGTTCCTGGCAGTTGACGCGGGCGTCGTGAACTCCGGTGTGATCACAAAGCCCATCGCGACGGCGCAGGCTTCCATCTCGGACGCTGCGGCGAGTCAGCATCAACTTGCCTTTGCCGTTCAGGCATGGACGCGTCGCGGCCACCCGAAGCCTACCCTCGAAGAATGCCTGGCGATCGATTGAAACAGCGCAGTCGCCGCTCTCGTCTCGCCGATGTATGCGCAACGTAATAATCATGTTTGTTATAGGCCGTTATTCCCCCGGATGAAGATCGTCCAAATCCAGCCGAACAGTGCGCTCAAGGCGGCGACCGATGCGGCGATTGCCGCGGTCCGAGTCCACCAGATCTGCCGCTCGTGCCGTTCGATATCCGCCTCGGATTTTTGATTATCTTTCCAGTTCAGCCATTCCTGGGCGAACCCGATCGTCATGACGGGCGCGGTTCCGATCGCGATCGCTCCTGCGGATGCCGCGTCGGTCTGGGCTAGGCGCGCTCGGACGTTGGCTGCACCCGTCTTTTCAAGCACCGCAAGCCATTGCCGGGACTGTTCGTCTGAAACATGCCACGTGCATTCCCTGTAAGGAAACGCTTTCGGTCGCTCTGTCATGGCCTTGCACCGCACTCACCCTTCAGTGTCGCCTTGATGTCGCGCCCACCACCCGGCAATCGCCGCTGCTAGATCCTTCCACAACTCAGTCGGCAAATCCGGCACCGCCACCCGGACGCTGTACCGATCCGTCGTCGCGTCGTGAAACCACTCGGTCGCCGCGAAATCGAAACCAAAACTGCCGGCGTGGCGAATGGGGAAGCCTTTGCCGCTCAGGTCGCGGCTCATGTCCTCGGCGGCCTGCCGCGCGGTCGCCTCATCGAGGGCGCGCCTGCCGCGAAGCGTGACATAGAGGCCGTGGGTGAAATGCAGCTCGGCCGAGAGCGAAGCGAGCTCGGCGGCGAAATATCGCGCCGCGTGGCGACCGTTGCGCAGAATCGCAGCGACGCGCCTTCTCGTCAGGGCCCAATAGGCCACAGAGCCCACGAATGGCGGGAAGTGCGCCGGCAACGCCGCGCCACCGAGAAGCCGGACGGCATTGCGGGTTTCCGCCGCCAGGCTTTCGGACAGCAGCTGGCCCGCCTTGAGGTCCTTCCGGCTCCAATGCACGAACACGGCAGAGCCGAGCCGGCCGTATTCCACCCCGAGCGAATCCAGCTTGTTATGGCTTCGCACCAACACGACTGCAATGTCCCATCGCGCGGCCCATCTCAGGACGCGCCGGATGCGCCCCGATCTGCCAGCGAAACATGTCGTGTCGAAAATCAAGAGATCGAGCCCCGAACCGTCGCAACGCAGAGCCGCTTCGAACGCCCCGGCAGGGGCGCATGAATCGAGCAGGAGAAAGCGTGGCAAGGCTGCCGCAGCGAACGCTTCGCCCAGCGGGAGGCTGGCGGTGACAAGCCGCAAATGGGGGACGAGGCTCTCGATCAGCTCCAGTGTCTCGCCGTAAGTGCCCGGCAGCACCACGACGTCTGCCTTGCCGATGATCCGTGCGGACGCGAGCAGCAGCGCGGAGATCGCGGCCATGCCGGAGGCGGTATAGATCGCCTCGCTCCTGCAGCCCCGCTCGAGTTCATAGAACGAGGGACCACTCACCTTGAGGTCCGCGCGCTGATAGTCGTAGCTGAACACGAACGGACCGCTGCTGGGAGACGCCGCATGCGACCAGGCCGTCTCCGTCGCTCTCCAGTCCTGCAGCGCATGTTCCGCGCGTAGTGCGGCGGCGAGCTGAAACTTGGAGACCACAACCTCGTCGACCGATTGCGGCCGAGCCAAATGCAGCGGGCTCCTCAGGCAATCGTTCAGCAGCCCGATTTCCCTGTGCTTTCGATCGAGATAGGCCTCGGAGGTCTCCATGCGGATCTTGATGAGCGTCTTGATGCGGATCTTGGCAATTGCGACTGCCATTCAACGTTCGGCGAGCGCATTGGCTCCAACAGCCGGGCCCGCCTATCCTTGCAACGAAGACCGGTCCTCGCCGTTGACACGGCACAAGGAGAACATCATGAGCGAGATCAGAGAGCACATGAAGATCGTCGGCAAGGACGGCGCACATGTCGGCACCGTCGACCGCGTCGAGGGCAACCGTATCAAGCTGACGCGGAAGGACAACCCGGAAGGTCACAAGGACCATCATCATTACATCGACACGAAATATGTCGGTGCCGTCGAAGGCGATGTCGTCAAGCTTTCGGTCAATGCCGACGCGGTGCCGAAGTCGGAAGCTGCCTGACACAGTGCAGCCCGTCGGGGACTTTTTGTTTGTTCACGGTCCTGCTCCGCTTCGTTCCCCGAAACGAATCGCGATCGGAAAATCGTCGTCCGAACGAGTCTTAACGGAGCGTTTCGGCGGCTCGCGTCAGGCGTCGAGTGTCACGAGCATAGGCGCCGATGGCGGCGTTCTCGCGCGAAAAAATTGAAGGGGGCGCGGAACGAACTTGCGATCGGCGCGTTCGAAATCCAGTGGTGCCGATTTGCCAGCCCCGATCGGCTCTCGAGAACCCCGTGCTTGTCCCCCCCGAGCACGGGGTTTTTCTGTGAATACCAGTTCTCTCGTAACAGAGAGAGCTCAGTCCGTCCGCTCTTCGCGCCGGTCGCGGGCGAGTTGATGCCAGGCCAGGGCCAGCTCGATGAGACGTTGCCGGTCAGGACCTTCGGCCGCCACGGCGCGCTTCATCGCCGTCTCGGCTTCATGCTGTGGATCGTACTTGGTACACATGAAGCCAATTCTAGCCGGACGATCTGGACAAGCGCGTGGCAATTTCGTCCGTATGATTGCGGGGTAATGCCGTCCTCGCGGATTTGCGACGCAATCCAATTCACGCATCTGTCGAACGACCCGCCCCGATTGGGGGCTTGATGCGTACCGATCTGTGAAGTGCGTCACAGCCGGCGCACGGCGCCTCCGCTAAACAGTCCTCAGCGCTCCCAGAGAGCGAGAAGGCTTGGGAGATATTCCCGTCATGACGCAAGAAGCCGCAGCCGAAATTCCCGTCCCGACGCGAGGCGAAAGATCCGACCCGCTCGGCATCGCTTATCTTGCGACCATCGGCATCGTGATGTTGGCCTGGATCGCAGGCCTGGTCTGGGCCGCGATCGCGTTCTTCAGCTGGCTAGTGTCCTGACGCGCGGGGCGATCCCCTTGAATCAATTCCCGGCCAGCTGAGGGCCAGCGCCAAAACGAAAAGAGGCGGCTTTTCGCCGCCTCTTCGCTTCAGCCCTCGCCTGGCGTGCTCAGTAACAAGCCCGTGGATCAGCCTGCACGTACTGGCCGCTCGGATAGCGGTAGTAGCAGTTGCCTTGGGCCAGATAGTAGCCGGGGCGCGAAGCAGCCGTCGCGCCGGCGATCGCGCCGGTGGCACCGCCGATCACAGCGCCTGCGGCCGCACCCGAGGCGTTGCCCGAGATCAGGCCGCCTAGCACGCCGCCGACGATAGCGCCGCCAAGCGCGCTCGCGCCGGGATCGGCCGGTGGCGGCGGCGGCGGCGGTTCGTAGGCGACGGGCGGAGCATAGGCCACGGGGACGTCGTCGTAATAATCCTCCGAGATATAGGCCGGAGGCCCGTCCATCCGCTGCGGATAATAATACCGCGCGCCGCCCACATCCCACCACCAGCCAGAGCGGCCGTTGTGGACTTCGTGGCGCCAGCGTCCGCCATCCCAGGCGAGATGGCCGCGATAGGTGTGTCCGCCCCAGTCGCGCGCCGGTGCGGGACCCCTGGCGTAATTGCGTCCGGGCGGCGGACCGCCGGCATTGCGAGGGCCAGGACCTGGACTCGCGAGAGCAGGATTTGGACCCGGACCAGCATGACCAAGACCGCCGGCGTAGGGCTGGACGCCGGCCTGTGGCGCCGGCCGGGCAGCCTGCTGCGGCGGCGGCCCCTTTCGCATGTTCTGCGGCGGCGCGCCGGCGCCTGGCCCGGCCGATGGCTGGGCGGCGTCTCTCGGCGGTCTGGCGTCCTGAGCCTGCGCCGGGACGGCGAGCAATGACATCGCCGAAACCAAGGGAATGATGATCTTGATGCGACTGGACACACTCATGCGTGCTTGCCCCCTACTCTTTCGATTGCCGTCAACCGCCGTGATGCCTGGCGCGATAGACGATTCGGCTCGCGCTGAGCTGATGCCGGCTGACATGACTGACCTGCTTTGGTCGGCTAAGTCCCGTTACAAATGATTAAGATCACGACATTTTTTCGTCCGCGCGGGTCGCTCTGGCATGCCTCTAGTGGGCCGGCTCGATCACATTGCAGTTGCTTCGCCCGGACATCAGGCAGTCCTGCATCTTGCTCGCGGAGGTGAGATCGCGGGCGAGCCACCAGCCGACGCCGAGGATCAGGATCGCGATGATCAAGCCAGCGATGGCGCCGCGGCGGTTGTCACCGGATTGAGGTTTTGGAGTGGATTTCGGCTTCGCGCCCGGTTCGGGCTTAGCTTCGGAACTGGCTTCGGGCTTGGACATGGCTGACCGATCACGGGGGCGAGCGGGCTTTATCACTTCTGCGGCGTGGCGTCACATCCCGTCCAGCTTCTCCCGGTTAGCCTCGGGTCGGCCGGATCGCTTCCTTGCGGGAGGTTTCGGCCGCCGGGATCGCCTGCTGGACGCGCGGAGCGCAGGTCGTAAGCACAAACGCGGTCTGGGTGCATTCCCAATCTGTGCCCAGGACGGCACTTTCGATCGGCTGCGGACCGGCGAGCAGCAGCGTGGCACCGGCCAGGGTTGCCACCACGACCGCGATTGCGAGCGCCTTCAGGCTCAGTCGTGAGATCGTCATACCCGTGCTCCGCGTCTCATACCGGGGCGGACGCTAGGCACCGCCCTGGTGCCCCCTTATGAGGGACATCACAATTCGGCAGTTTTTCCGGGCTACGAGAGATCGTCGGGGGCGGCGATTTTCGTCTACCTGATCGGCTGCGATTATAGGTGGCATCACGGCGCGCGCCGATGTACACGCATCTGCGTCGCGCGGCGCCCGCTATGCCCAGCCGACGTACCAACAGGCAGTGATGTAGGATCGAAAGCGAGGATGACAAGGTTCGCCGATGAGTGGATTTAGGGAACCAGGCTTCTCCGACCGGCAAAAGGCGGCACAGGAAGCACGCAAGAACCTTTTGAACAAATTCAAGTCGCAGCCGGGGCCGGATGATCCCGCGGTTGTGGCGAAGCGTGCGGAGCGCGAGGCCCTTGCGGCCAAGCGCGCCGAAGCAAAGGCTGCGCGCGACACGGAAAAGGCCGAGCAGAAGCGCCTTCAAGAAGAAGCTGCCGCGCTCGAGGCCGCGCGGATCGCCCGCGAGGCCGAAGAAGCCGTCGCGAAGGCGGCCGAAGCCGAGGCCGAGCAAAAAGCCAAGCGGGACGCCCGCTACGCCGCCCGCAAGGCGAAGCGCAAGTAACGTTTGCAAGTCTAACGCGCGCAAGTCACGTTCAATTGAATTTGGACTGAAACAAATGCTCCGGGGGCGGTCTACGTGACCGCCCCCGGATTTTTGGCGCGCGTCTGCCTGTCGCAAGCGCCTCTCGACGTTGGAAGATCAGTGCTTCTTCATTATCCCGTCGTCTTTCTTCATCCCGTCCTTCGACATCGTGTCCTTCTTCATGCCGTCGTCCTTGGACATGGTGTCCTTCTTCATGCCGTCCTTGGACATCGTGTCCTTTTTCATCATGCCGTCATCCTTGCCCATCTTGTCCTGGGCAAAGGCGGCCGGCGACAGCGCGAGGCCGAGCGAGAGAACGGCCGCCGAAATGCCGAGCGCGATGCGGGTACGAATGGTCATGACTGGTCTTCCCTTCGAGATGATGTTGGTTAGCGACGGACGCCGCTATCTGATCTCGACGGATTGCCACGGGGCGTTGTTACGCAGCCGCCGATAAATTTCCGCGAGCCCGCCGCCATCCTTGGTTCTGCGGATGTAGGAGATCGGGAGTGTGCAACGCAGCATCACCGACACTTGCCGCGGCATTCGGTCTCGAACTATCAGACTAGAGAACATTGTCTGAAAGACCGGCTAGGATGGGCCTCAGCGCGGTCTCCAAGACCAGCCCACGATCAAGGCAAACAAGAACGCTCCAAAGAACCGTCCAAGAACCGTCCAAGGGAATCACGCCATGCTCACGCGCCGCCACCTGATCGCGACCGCCGTCGCCGCACCCGCCATTCTCCGTTTCGGCACCGGCACCGCGCATGCCGCGACCACGCTGAAGATCTCGCATCAATTCCCGGGCGGCACCGTCGACAAGGGCGATTTCCGCGACCGGCTCTGTCGCGTGTTCGCCGCCGAAGTCAGCAAGCGCAGCAACGGCGACATCGCCGCCGAGATCTATCCGAACTCCTCGCTGATCAAGACCAACGCGCAGTTCTCCGCGATGCGCAAGGGCGCGCTCGACATCAGCCTCTATCCGATGCCCTATGCCGGCGGCGAATTGCCGGAAACCAATATCGGCCTGATGCCGGGCCTCGTCACCACCTACGACCAGGGCATGCGCTGGAAGAAGGAGCCGGTCGGCAAGGCCTTGACCGACTTCCTCGCCGACAAGGGCATCATCCTGCTCAGCTGGGTGTGGCAGGCCGGCGGCGTCGCCAGCCGCTCCAAGCCGATCGTGGCCCCCGAAGATGCCAAGGGTCTCAAGGTGCGCGGCGGCTCGCGCGAGATGGACATGGTGCTGCAGACTGCCGGCGCATCCGTGCTGTCGGTGCCCTCGAACGAAATCTACGCAGCGATGCAGACGGGGGCGTGTGATGCCGGCATCACCTCCTCGACCAGCCTGATCTCGTTCCGGCTTGAGGAGGTCGCGAAATCGCTGACCTCGGGCGCAGGCGCGTCCTATTGGTTCATGCTCGAGCCGCTGATGATGTCGAAGGCGATCTTCGACAAGCTGCCGAAGAACCAGCAGGACGTCCTGCTCGCGGTCGGCACCGAGCTCGAAGCCTTCGGCCGCAAGGGCGCGCAGGACGACGACGTCGAGGTCGCCAAGGTCTACGAGAAGGCCGGCGCCAAGGTCTCGGCGCTCGATGCCGCGACCGTCGGCAAGTGGCGCGACATCGCCCGCGACACCGCATGGAAGGACTACGGCGCCAAGACCGCGACATCTGCCAACCTGCTCAAGCTCGCGACCGACGTCGCCGCATGAGCCACGGTCCGCTTCCGGATCGTGACGACCAGGTAAACGCTGCCGCAAGGACCGGCCTTGCGGCAGCGATCGATCGCGGTCTCGCCATCCTCAACAACATCATCGTCGTGTTCGCCGCGATTGCGCTGATCGCCGCCTGCGCCATCCTGAGCTACAGCGTGCTCAGCCGCGCCTTGTTCAAGGCTGCCAATTACTGGCAGGACGAGGCCGCGGTGTTCCTGCTGGTCGGCGCGACCTTCATGACGGCCGCCTACGTGCAGCAGAACCGCGGTCACATCGGCATCGAGGCCTTCGTCGGCCTGCTCTCACCACTGGCGAACCGGATCAGGCTCTGGCTGGTCGATGCCGTGACGCTTCTGTTCTGCGCTTTCTTCGCCTGGAAGTCCTGGACACTGGCGCATGAAGCCTATGTCGACGGCCAGGTCTCGAACTCGATGTGGTCGCCGCCGCTGGCCATCCCCTATTCGCTAATGGCGTTCGGCATGAGCCTGCTCTGCGTCCAGATCCTCGTGCAGCTTGCGCTGCCTTTCGCTGGAGCCAGGCGTTCATGAGCGTTTTCGGTATCGGCCTCGCCTACGGGATCGCGACGCTGGTCGTGATGTTTTCAGGCATGCCGATCGCGTTCGCGCTCGGCGCGGTCGCAGTCGTGTTCATGGGCATCTACATGCCCGCCGCCTCTCTCGACACGGTGACGCAGAATGTCTACGAGGAAATGGCCTCGATCACGCTGCTGTCGATCCCGCTCTTCATCCTGAAGGGCGCCGCGATCGGCAAGTCGCGCGCCGGCCAGGATCTCTACTCGGCCCTGCACGCCTGGCTGCACCGCGTCCCCGGCGGGCTCGGCGTCGCCAATGTGTTCGCCTGCGCGCTGTTTGCGGCGATGGCGGGCTCCTCGCCCGCGACCTGCTCGGCAATCGGCTCGGCCGGCATCCCCGAGATGCGCAAGCGCGGCTATTCCGGCGGCTTCGCCGCGGGGATCATCGCCGCCGGCGGCACGCTCGGCATTCTGCTACCGCCGTCGATCACAATGATCCTGTTTGCGGTCGCCGCCGAAAAATCGCTAGGACGGCTGTTCCTCGCCGGTATCGGGCCCGGCCTGCTGCTGGTCTCGCTGTTCGGCGTTTACGCCGTGATCCGCTTCCGCCAGGAATACGCCGCGGCCGAAGCGATCTACAAGAACGGCGGCCCGGAAGCTGCGATCCTCGCCCGCGACGAGTACACGCTCGCGGAACGCTTCAGCGTGCTGCCGCGCGTGATCCCCTTCGTGCTGCTGCTCACCGGCGTCATGATCGCGCTCTATGGCGGCTACGCCACGCCGTCGGAGACCGCCGGCCTCGGCGGCCTCTTGGCGCTGGCATTGATCGCGGCGATCTACAGCGTGTGGCGGCCGAGCGACCTTGCCCCGATCCTGAAATCGACGATCCGGGAATCGACCATGCTGATGATGATCATCGGCATGTCGCTGCTCTATTCCTACGTGATGAGCTATCTGCACATCTCGCAATCGGCCGCCGAATCCGTCGTCGCGATGCATTTGCCGCGCTGGGGGCTCTTGTTCGCGGTCCTCGTCATGGTCGTCGTGCTCGGTTTCTTCCTGCCGCCGGTCTCGATTATTCTCATGACCGCGCCGATCATCCTGCCGCCGCTCCGCGCCGCCAATTTCGACATCATCTGGTTCGGCGTCGTCATGACCATCGTGATGGAGATGGGACTGATCCATCCGCCTGTCGGCCTCAACATCTTCGTCATCCGCAACGTCGCGCCGGATATTCCCCTGCGCGAGGTGATCTGGGGCACGCTGCCGTTCGTGCTTTTGATGATGCTCGCGGTGCTGCTGCTCTGCTTCGTGCCGGGCATCTCGACCGCACTGCCGGACCTGGTGATGGGGCCGGACGGGAGCAGGTAGCTGCGTCCACCATCATTGCTCGCTGCGCTCGCAATAATGGAGAACTAGGAGCTGGCGCGCTTCCTCTTCGCGTTCAGTGCGGAGGCCACGCGGCTCACCGGCGGCTTACCCAGCACGCCGCTCATCTCGTTGGTTGCCGCCAGCAACCGGTCCATATCGACACCCGTCCTAATCCCCATGCCCCCGAGCATATAGACGACGTCCTCGGTCGCGACGTTGCCGGTCGCGCCCGGCGCGTAGGGGCAGCCGCCGAGGCCGCCGGCGGCGGCGTCGATGACGCGGACGCCTTCCTCCAGCCCCGCATAGAGATTGGCGAGCGCCTGGCCGTAGGTGTCGTGAAAATGCATCGCGAGATTGGCGGGAGGGATGTTGGCGCTGACCGCCCGCAGCATCTCCTTGGCCTTATCAGGCGTACCGACACCGATCGTGTCGCCGAGCGAGATCTCGTAGCAGCCGAGATCCCACAGCGTGGTGGCGAGATCGGCAACTGCCTTCGGCTTGATATCGCCGTCGAACGGACAGCCCAGCACGCAGGAGATATAGCCGCGGACCTTGACACCATCGACCCTGGCGCGCGCCAGCACCGGCTTAAACCGTTCGATGGACTCCGCGACCGTGCAATTGATGTTGGCCCGCGAAAAGCCCTCGGAGGCCGCGGCGAACACCGAGACGATCTTTGCGCCGGCCGCGCACGCGGCGTCATAGCCCTTCTCGTTCGGCACTAGCACGTGGAATTCGGCACTGGTCAAATGGCGAACGCCGCGCAGCACGGCGTCCGAGCTCGCCATCTGCGGGATCGCCTTGGGCGAGACGAAGGCGCCGACCTCGACTGTATTGAGGCCGGCCGCGACCAGCGCCTCGATGAAGGCGATCCGGGCTTCGACACTGACCGCCGTTTTCTCGTTCTGGAGGCCGTCACGCGGCCCCATTTCGATGATGCGGACCTTATCGCTCATCTCATTCTCCGGAAGGCTCGACCACGGCGAGCTCGACGCCCTCCTGGACGATGTCGCCGACCTTGCATTTGATGGATTTCAGCACGCCGGCATAGGGCGCACGCAGCGTCTGCTCCATCTTCATCACTTCCAGGGTGAGGATCGGCGCCCCCTTCTCGAGCTTGGCGCCCTCCTCCGCCAGCACGGCGACGACGGTGCCCGGCAAGGGCGCTGCGATCTTGTCCGCGCCGGCCTGCTCCTCCATCTCGCCGCCGAACGGATCGACCCAATGCAGGTCGAATCGCCCGTTGCGCGTGCGCAAATACAGCTCATGGCCGTCGATCACGGCCGCGACGAACGATTTGACGCCGTCAAGCGTCACGTCGAAGCCGCCGTCCCGGGGCGCGATCGCAAATGCCAGCTCGCGTTCGCCGATCACCAGCGTCGCTGGTCCGCTGCCATAGTTCAGCGTGATCTTCTGCTCGGACCCATGACCAACACCATGACCCGCGCGAAACGCAAAATTGCGCTGGCGGCGGCCGACCGGCATCCAGCCAAAGGTCTGCCAGGGCGAATTCGCGTCCGCCTGTGCAGCCTGCCGCTCGTGGTTAATCACAGCGGCCACCGCGGCGCAGAGCTCGAGCTCGCCCGGCGCCGCCGGGGCCTGCGTCAGAACCATCAGTTCGCGCTCGATGAAGCCGGTGTCGATCGCGTTCGCCCTCACCTTCGGATGCGTCATCAGCGCCGACAGGAACGGGATGTTGGTCACGATGCCGCGGACGTCGGACTCTTCCAGCCCGCGGTTCAGCCGCTCGATCGCGACATCCCGCGTCGGCGCCCAGGCGATCATTTTTGCCAGCATCGCATCGTAGTACGGCGAAACCGTATCGCCTTCCCGATAGCCGGAGTCGATGCGCAGCCCCCCCGTTTCAGCGGGCAGACGCCAGGTTGATATCTTGCCCACCGACGGCATGAAGTTCTTGGTCGGGTTCTCCGCATAGACCCGCGCCTCCACGGCGTGTCCGTGAAGCTTGATCTCGTCCTGCTTCAGCGGCAACGCCTCGCCGAAAGCGACGCGCAACTGCCACTCGACCAAGTCGATCCCCGTGATCAGCTCGGTCACGGGATGCTCGACCTGGAGACGAGTGTTCATCTCGATGAAGAACACGTCCTTGCCGTCGGACACGAACTCGATGGTGCCGGCGCCGACATAGTTGACGGCGCCCGCAGCCTTTCGCGCGGCGGCACAGACCGTCTCGCGCTGGGCGGGATTGAGCGTCGGCGACGGCGCCTCCTCGATCACCTTCTGGTGGCGGCGCTGCAGGGTGCATTCGCGTTCGAACAGCGAGAGCAGATTGCCGTGGCTGTCGCCGATCACCTGCACCTCGATATGCCTCGGGTTATTGACATATTTTTCGATCAGCATGCGGTCGTCGCCGAACGCGGCCTTGGCCTCGCGCTTCGCGCTGACGATCGCAGGCGCAAGTTCATCCGCGGAGCGAACGATGCGCATACCACGGCCGCCGCCGCCAGCGGACGCCTTCACCAGAATCGGGAAACCGACCTTCTCGGCCGCCTTCGCCAACGTCGCATCGTCCTGCGCCTCGCCGTGATAGCCTGGCACCAGCGGGACGCCGGCCTTCTCCATAAGCGCCTTGGAGCCGGACTTCGAGCCCATGGCAGTCATCATTGCCGCTGTCGGGCCGACGAAGACCAGTCCGGCGTCGAAACACGCCTGGGCGAATTCGGCATTCTCCGACAGGAAGCCATAGCCGGGATGGATCGCCTCCGCGCCGGTCTTGCGCGCGGCCTCGATCAGCCGTTCGGGATTGAGATAGCTGTCGCGGGCACGTGCGGGCCCGAGCAGCACGGCCTCGTCGGCGAGCGCGACATGCATCGCGTCGCGATCCACCTCGGAATAGACCGCGACCGCGCGCAGGCCCATGGCGCGCGCGGTGCGGATCACGCGGCAGGCGATCTCGCCGCGGTTGGCGATCAGGAGGGTGCGAAAACGGCGGTAGAGCTTTGAGCGGTCCATCGCATCACATCCTGAACAGGCCGAATTTCGTCGGTTCGATCGGCGCATTCGATGCCGCCGAGAGGCCGAGACCGAGCACCAGCCTTGTGTCGGCCGGGTCGATCACGCCGTCGTCCCACAGCCGCGCGGTCGCGTAATACGGGTGCCCCTGGCTCTCATATTGCGCGCGGATAGGTTCGCGGAATTTATCTTCGTCTTCTTTCGACCAGCTGTCGCCCTTGGCCTCGATATTGTCGCGGCGGACCTGGCTCAGCACCATCGAGGCCTGCTCGCCGCCCATCACCGAGATGCGCGCGTTCGGCCACATCCACAGGAAGCGCGGTGAGTAGGCGCGGCCGCACATGCCGTAATTGCCGGCGCCGTAGGAGCCGCCGATCACTACGGTGAATTTCGGCACCGACGCGGTCGCGACCGCCGTCACCAGCTTGGCGCCGTCACGCGCAATGCCGCCGGCTTCGTATTTCTTGCCGACCATGAAGCCGGTGATGTTCTGCAGGAACACCAGCGGAATGCCGCGCTGGCAGCACAGCTCGATGAAATGCGCCCCCTTCAGCGAGCTCTCGCTGAACAGGATGCCGTTGTTGGCAATGATGCCGACCGGAAAACCCCAGATGTGGGCGAAGCCGCACACCAGCGTCGTGCCGTAGAGCTTCTTGAACTCGTCGAACTCGGAACCATCAACCACGCGCGCAATGATGTCGCGCACGTCGAACGGCTTGCGCCCGTCGACGGGCACCACGCCGTAGATCTCCTCCGCCGCAAACAAGGGATCACGCGGCGGATGCATGTTGAGGTTTGGCCGTACCGATGGCTTCAGCGTGCCGACGATGCGGCGGGCGATGCCGATCGCGTGCGCGTCGTTCTGGGCGTAATGATCGGTCACGCCTGATTGTCGCGAATGCACGTCGGCGCCACCGAGCTCCTCGGCGGTCACCACCTCGCCCGTCGCCGCCTTCACCAGCGGCGGCCCGCCGAGGAAGATCGTGCCCTGGTTGCGCACGATGATGCTCTCGTCCGACATCGCGGGGACATAGGCGCCGCCGGCCGTGCAGGAGCCCATCACGATGGCGATCTGCGGGATGCCTTGCGACGACATCTGCGCCTGGTTGTAGAAGATGCGGCCGAAATGCCGCTCGTCCGGAAAGATCTCGTCCTGCAGCGGCAAAAAGGCGCCGCCGGAATCGACCATATAGACGCAGGGAAGATTGTTCTGCCGCGCCACGTCCTGCGCGCGCAGATGCTTCTTCACCGTCATGGGATAATAGGTGCCGCCCTTGATGGTGGCGTCGTTGGCGACGATCACGCATTCGCGGCCCAAGATACGCCCTACCCCGGTGACGACGCTCGCCGAATGCACGTCGCCGCCATAGAGGCCATAGGCCGCGAGCGGCGACAGCTCCATGAACGCGGTGCCGGGATCGACCAGCAGGTCGACGCGCTCGCGCGCCAGCATCTTGCCGCGCGACGTATGGCGGTTGCGCGAGACCTCGCCGCCGCCGCCGGCCACCTGGCTCAGCTTCTCGCGCAAATCCGCGACGAGGGTGCGCATGGCCTCGGAATTGCGCGCAAAGTCCGACGAAGACGTATCGATGCTGGAATGGAGCGGCATGTTGATTCCAATCGCGTGAAGGTTTTAAGCCGTCTCGGCCATCAATTCGCGACCGATCAGCATACGTCGGACCTCCGAGGTGCCGGCGCCGATCTCGTAAAGCTTTGCATCGCGCCACAGGCGTCCGACCGGAAATTCGGAGGTGTAGCCGACCCCGCCAAGCGCCTGGATCGCCTCACCCGCCATCCACGTCGCTTTCTCGGCGGAATAGAGGATCGCAGCGGCGGCGTCCTTGCGCAAGCTGCGCGCGTGATTGGCGCGGTCGCAGGCACGCCCCACCGCATAGACATAGGCGCGCGTGGCCTGCCAGGTCGCGTACATGTCGGCGAGCTTGCCCTGCATGAGCTGGAAGTCGCCGATCGGCTGCCCGAACTGCTTGCGCTCGTGCATATAGGGCACCACCGCGTCCATGCAGGCCGCCATGATCCCGAGTGGTCCACCCGAGAGGACCGTACGCTCATAGTCGAGGCCGGACATCAGCACCTTGACGCCCTCGCCGACCTTGCCAAGCACGTTCTCCTCCGGCACCTCGCATTCGTCGAAGAACAGCGGATACGTGTTGGAGCCGCGCATGCCGAGCTTGTCGAGATGCTGGCCGTGGCTGAAGCCCTTCGTCCCCTTCTCGACCAGGAAGGCGGTCATGCCGCGCGGGCCCGCTTCCGGATCGGTCTTGGCATAGACCACCAGCACGTCGGCATCGCCGCCATTGGTGATCCACATCTTCGAGCCGTTGAGCACGTAGCGGTCGCCGCGTTTGTCGGCGCGCAGTTTCATCGAGACGACGTCTGAGCCGGCGCCGGGCTCGGACATCGCGAGCGCGCCGACATACTCGCCGGAGATCAACTTTGGCAGATAGCGCTCGCGCTGCGCATCATTGCCGTTGCGGCGGATCTGGTTGACGCAGAGATTTGAGTGGGCGCCATAGGAGAGGCCGACCGCGGCCGAGCCGCGCGAAATCTCCTCCATCGCGACGATATGGGCGAGATAGCCCATGTTGGAGCCGCCATATTGCTCCGGCGCGGTCATGCCGAGCAGGCCGAGGTCGCCAAGGCGCTTCCAGAGGTCCGCCGGGAATAGATTGGCCTTCTCGATATCGGCGGCACGCGGGGCGATCTCCGCCTCCACGAAGGCGCGCAGCGTGTCGCGCAGCATGCTGATGTCTTCGCCCAGATCGAAATCGATGCTCGGGATATTCAAGGCGATTCCTCCCTATTTTGGGGACCGAACCTAGCGGCATCGGGGCCCTTCTGCGGTCGAAAAGGTTGCATTTTCCGCCAAACTTGGCGAGGATTTTCCCAGAGGATTTTCCGATGCCTTTTCAAGTCGCAACCGCGATCCCGCGCCGTGCCGTGACCCCTGCCGCCTTCGTCCGCGGCGTCGTTGCCGCTTACGAACGCTACGGCCGCGATCCGACCGAGGCGCTGAGCCGGGGTCAGGTAACGCCGGACCTTGTCAATTCTCCGGATGGGCGGGTCACGGCCGGCCAGTTCGAGGCGCTGGCGGGCCATGCCATGCGCGAACTCGATGACGAGGCGCTCGGCTGGTTCTCGCGGCGGCTGCCCTTTGGCACCTACGGCATGCTGTGCCGCGCCTCGATCACCGCCCCGACGCTGGAGGTCGCGCTCAAGCGCTGGTGCCGGCACCATCGTCTGCTCACCGAGGACGTGCTGCTCGATCTCGCCGTCGGCGAGGAGACCGCGGTCGTGTCCATCCGCGAACTGGCCGACCTCGGACCTCTACGCGAATTCTGCCTGGTCACCCTGCTCCGCTATGTTCTCGGCTTCTCCTGCTGGGCGGTGGATTCGCAAATCGCGCTCCGCGCCGCGGAATTTCCGTACCCCGAGCCCGGCCACGTCTCGGTCTATCCGACCATCTTTTGCCGAAACATCCGCTTCGGTGCGGACCGCGCTTCCATCACCTTCGACAAGCATTACCTGTCGCTGCCGCTCACCCGGAGCGCGGCGGACCTCGACAACATGCTCAAGGGCGCGCTGCGGCTGACCGTACTGCCCTATCGGCGCGACCGGCTGCTGGTCGAGCGCGTTCGCCGCGTACTCCGCAATGCGCGCGGACGCAGTCTGGGCGCCGAGGATGTCGCAAGCGAGCTAGCACTCTCCACCCGCACCATGCATCGGCGCCTGCGCGATGAAGCGACCTCACTGCGGGATCTCAAGGAAGAGGCAAAATTCGAGCTCGCGAAGCAGGAGCTGATGCGCAGTCGTAGCCCGATCAAGCGGATCGCGGAGATCGCCGGCTTCCGCAGCGAGAAGAGCTTTTCCCGCGCCTTCCGCACCTGGGCCGGCGCCTCACCGCGCGAGTTTCGCGGCAGGTATCGCTGACGCGCGTGCTGTCATGCTGTTGCGGCCTCCGAGATCCAACTCGGAGGCCGCAACATTTCCAAACCGGTCTCGATCAGTTCGAGTTGGTCTGCCCGCCCGGGCGCAGCTTGGTGCGCGAGTGCGTCTGCTTCGGCTGGAAGGCCAGCGCGTCGGTCGACGTCTTCGCGCCGCCGCTCTGTGAGCACGAGCCGCCGATGCCGCCGGCCGCGGCCCGGCAGGCCTCCATCGTCGGATAGCCGCAGCCATGCGCGGCCTGGGCACCATTGGTGATGCAGTAGTCTTCTGCCTGGGCAGCCGGCGCGGTCATCATGAGAAACGCAGATGCAAACAGCGTCGCAGCGGATGCGACGAACGTCTTCGAGATCGAGGTCATGTTGTCTTTTCCTGCTTCAGGGTCCCACAAAAGAGGCCTCGGCATGCGACGCAGGCTGAGGTTCACACCTCGCATGTAGGCCAGCACCAGGAACCGGCAATCACGCTTCGGCGCATTGCAGAACTTCGCAAATCACATGTCACAGTTAGGTGAGTTACTTAGGTTTATATCCGCCTTATCCGAACCTGTATCCCGGTAAGGGAGTCACTCCCGCGCCTTCGGATGTTTGGATGTCGTTACGCGAGCTACGTTTTGGGACCCGTCGCCGCCGAACTATCCTGCCGCCGCGATCTCCTGCAGTGGCAGCGGCACGTCCTTCGCCACGCCCAGCACCGGAAAGCTGCGGACGTTCTTCACGTTCGGCATCGCGGCGAAATGCAGGAGCTGCTGCCGCATGCTCTCGACGCTCGGCGCCACGCATTTGAGAAGATAGTCGGTGTCTCCCGAAATCCGCCAGCACTGCTGGATGCGCGGGATCGCGGCGATCGAGCTCTCGAATGCCGCCAGCACCGGCTGGGCTTGGCTGCCGAGCTGGATCGAGACGAACGACACCACCTCGTAGCCGAGCAGCCGCTCGTCGATAACGGCGCGCACCGCCCGGATCACGCCGCGGCTGAACAGCGATTTCAGCCGCCTCACGCAGTTGGGCCCGGATACCCCGACGCGCAGCGCCAGCTCGTTATTGCGAACCCGCCCGTCCTGCTGCAACTCGGAGAGAATTTTCAGATCGACGCCGTCGAGCTGGTCACGCCCCGCCATAGCCCACCTCGTCATGGTCGCATCATGCGAGACAGCGAAGCACGGGGCGGAATGGCTGCCAAGGGCAGGACGATGGGAAGAACCGGCGTGGTTGGCCGAGCTTGTCCCGGCCAACCGCGGGCTTTTTACGTGGACGCTAAAACGTGGATGCCCGGGACAAGCCCGGGCATGACGAGAGTTTCGTTGCCCGCCCTCAATGCGTCCACGGCTCGCCGCGGCGGAACGAGAAATTGTCCGCATAGGCGACCGGACGGCGCACCGATTCCTTTGGCTCGATCACCTGGTAGGCGATGCCCTTGCGCTCGCAATAGGCGACCGCCTCTTCCTTGCTGTGGAAGTGCAGCGTGATCTGCTGCTTCATGTCGCCGGACGAGGTCCAGCCCATCAGCGGCTCGACCGCGCGCGGCTGCTCGGGCTCGTAGTCGAGCTGCCATTCCTTGGTCTTCGACCGGCCGGATTGCATCGCGTTCTTGGCGGGCTTGAAAATGCGTGCGGTCATGGACGGTCCGGGCCTCTTGTTCGTCTTTTCGTTCGATTTCGATGCGTCACGGTAGCAGTTGGTGGAAACCGCGGGCATAGTATAGAGACACCTTTAGGGAACTGATCGGTGATTCCGGCCCCGGGATGGCTCGCCGATGGGTATAATCATTATGCTGCATCGTGACAATTGCGTACCCGCCTTCCGCGCCGGGGTCTCGCCCGGTGGCCCTGCTTCGTTGACATCTACCTGTCCGTACCCTCCGAAAGCTCCCGTCGCATGTCCTTCCTGAACATCAACGCCACGCTCCCCGAGAAGGGCCGTGACCTCAGGCTCGACCTGTTTCGCGGCATTGCGAA
Source organism: Bradyrhizobium sp. WU425 (assembly GCF_021052305.1). NCBI lineage: Bacteria > Pseudomonadati > Pseudomonadota > Alphaproteobacteria > Hyphomicrobiales > Nitrobacteraceae > Bradyrhizobium > Bradyrhizobium sp. WU425. The sequence goes on from NZ_CP088089.1 coordinate 4,478,755, forward strand.
CTGGGCGATCTTCCTCGACCATATCCCCGACAACGTGGTGAACTGGATCACCACCCGCAACTACGGCTTTTCCGACGCCGCGGATTTGTTCGTCTTCATCTCCGGCTACACCGCCTCCTTCGTCTATGCGCGGATGATGCTCGAGCGCGGCTTCCTCGTCGGTGCTACGAGGCTGACCAAGCGGGTCTGGCAGCTCTACGTCGCCCACATCATCCTGTTCGTGATCTACATCGCCTCGATCAGCTATCTGGCGCTGCGCTTCGGCGATTCCGAGATGATCAACGAGTTCAACGTCGCCGGCCTGGTGGACAACGCCACCGAGACGCTGCGCCAGGGCCTGTTCCTGCGCTTCAAGCCGCTCAATCTCGACGTGCTGCCGCTCTACATCGTGCTGATGGGGCTGTTTCCGCCCGTGCTCTGGTTCATGCTGCGCAAGCCGGACCTGACGATGGCATTGTCCATCGTGCTGTGGCTGACCGCGCGCCATTTCGGCCTGAACCTGAACGCCTATCCGGCCGGACAGTGGTACTTCAACCCGTATTGCTGGCAGGTGCTGTTCGTGTTCGGCGCCTGGTGCGCCATGGGCGGCGCGCGGCGCTCGATGACGCTGATCAACGCACCGGTCACGCTGTGGCTCTGTCTTGGTTACATGCTGTTTGCGCTGGTCATGACCATGGCCGGCCGCTTCCCGACCCTCGGCGGCATGTTCCCGGAATGGCTGTTCTCGGCGTTCAACCCGAACGACAAGACCAACCTCGCGCCCTACCGCTTTATCCACTTCGTCGTGATCGTGATCCTGGTGATCCGCTTCGTGCCCAAGGACTGGCCGGGCCTGGAATGGAAAGGGTTCGACCCCATCATCGTGTGCGGCCAGCAGTCGCTCGCCGTGTTCTGCGTCGGCGTGTTCCTGTCCTTCGTCGGTCATTTCGAGCTGTCGATGAGCTCGGGCTCGCTGTTCGCGCAGATCTTCGTCAGCGTCGCCGGGATCGCGATCATGACGACGGTGGCCTATTACATCTCTTGGTCGAAGAAGCAGGACAAGCCGCTGAAGCCGCCGCCGCCCAAGACTGCGGCCGCAAAGGCCGCTTGAACGGGCAGCTCCGATCCCGCCGGACGATAGCGCCGCCGCTTCAGGCCGCCGCTTCGCTGTCGTACTCGGTAAACTTCTTGTAGATCCAGTCACGGCCGTCGTGGCGGCGCCAGACCTTGCCGTAAACGAGCTGCCCGTTGATCGAGCGGCGCGGCACGAACACGGTCCAGAGGTGCCAGATCTCGGTCCAGCTCGCCTGCGGACCGACGGTTCGGACGTTGCGATCGAGAGACATGATACAGAACTCACAGGATACGAGCGCTGCGACGAACTGTGATGTCGTGTGAGCACGAATTTCAGGCAGACCGTCGCAAGCCGAACCGATCTGATAACAGTCGCGAAGGCGCCCGCAACAACCGCTCGCTCTTAACCTAACCGATCAACCTTACCTCCTGTGAGCGCGTGGCGAGACCGGTTGAAAGCGGCCGCCGATTTTCCTAGACTGTGTGCGATTTGAGAATGAGCGCGTCGTTTTGAGGACGCGCGTTGATTTCCAGGCTGACGCGAATTTTTGAAAACGATTGATGGGCGGGGGCCACCACGATGAATTTGCAATGTGCATGTCTGCGCTTGGCGCTGCGTTCGACGCCGCCTGCTCTGCCCGCGAAGACGCCGGAGCAAGAGTCGCGGAAGGCCGCCAACGACAATCAGCTGGCCTGGCCGTTCCTGCCGTTTCCGTTCGGCTGGTACGCAACGAACTGATGGTTGGAAAAGCGTAACGCCGCGCAAGCGGAATATCATCGCTTGGCGGCGTCCGTTAGGCATTGGGCGCTGAAATCCCCAACACCAATATGTCTAGGACGACGCCTAAAGGTTCGACAAAGTTTTACGCATTCCGCGCCGCCCGACCCGCCCCAATGCCTTGAAATGTCGCGCGGAAAGTCGCGTTGCGCAGGGAATGAGCGCCGAGGGTTAGGAAGGCTTTGGCGGCTGCGGGCATCGGCATCGAACGCGCGCCATGCACGGCTGGAGCTGCGCTCGCCTGGCGCCTCGCCGATTGGCTATTGTTCTGAGGCGCGGGTCTGGCCCACCTCGGACTGGTCGGGGCAGCTGGATTCGAACCAACGACCTGCAGTACCCAAAACTGCCGCGCTACCAGGCTGCGCTATACCCCGAATGTCCGGCGAGCCCCGTCGATACACGCTTCCCAAAGCGCCAGCAAGCCTTCCAAAGGCGCGAGCAAGCTTCCCAAAAGACCGCCAGGACGGGGCAATAAGCCCTCCCGCCTACTTGCTGCCGAACAGCGGGTGGCCCACGCGGTCGCCGGCGCGGATGCCATATTTCTGCGCCGTGCCTGCCACCACCTCCAGAACAGCCCGCGCGGGCCCCCTGGATGAGATGATCTTTGTCGACATCGGCTCGGTATTTTCGGCGATGCGCAGAATTCGGCCGTCGGCGCGAATGAAGATCATGTCGAGCGAGACGTAGGTGTTCTTCATCCACATCGACACCTCCTGCTCGGGATTAAAGTCAAACAGCATGCCTTTGCCGTCCGCCAGTTCCTTACGGTACATCAGGCCAGTCTGCTTCTCTTCCTCCGTCGTCGCGACCTCGACCGAGAACACCTGCACGCCGTTCCTGGTGACGATCTCGAGGGGCTGGAAGCTGGCGGCGCGCACGGGTGCGCTCGCGACGGCACAGCCGGCGATGACAAGGATGGCGGCAAGCCAGCCCTTCGCAAGGGCGAAGACGGCCTTTCGATCGAAATTCATGGATGGCTCTCGAGGCGTGGGACTGGACCAGTCCTTACGTGGCGGTCACCGGAAAAGCCAGAGGCGCGCCCGCCAGCCAGCGCACCTCTGCTCACGATCGCGGGAATGGAATTAGTGGGACGAAACCGGCGATCCCGTCTCGGGATGGATCTCGGCCGCCATCATGCCCTTGGAGCCGGGCCCGAACCGGACCAGGACATACTGGCCGGGCCGCAACTCGGTCATGCCAAAGCGGCGCAGCGTTTCCATGTGCACGAAGATGTCGGGGGTGCCCTCGCCGCAGGTCAGGAAGCCGAAACCGCGCAGCCGGTTGAACCATTTGACCTGAGCCCGCTCCAGCCCGCTGGTCGCCGTCACCGTGACATGGGTGCGCGGCGGCAGCATCTGCGCCGGATGGATCGCGGTCGACTCGTCCATCGAGACCACGCGGAACGCCTGGTAGCCCTTGGCGCGCTGGATGCACTCGACGACGATGCGGGCGCCCTCGTAGGCGGTCTGGAAGCCGTCGCGCCTAAGCACGGTGACGTGCAGGAGCACGTCGGGCCAGCCATTGTCGGGAACGATGAAGCCGTAGCCTTTTGAGGCGTCGAACCATTTGATGACGCCGTGAACCTCGACGAGGTTGGCGCTGCTCTCACCAAGTCCGGTGAACGGACTGAGTGCACTGTCGCGACCGCCACCGCCGTGTTCGCCCACCGCGGGAACTCCGACCTTCTTGGACTCAAATCCGTCCGACGACCCCATAACCCCGGACCCCACACATGCCATGCAACCCGCCTGAATGGCGGCGCCGAATCACGCGTCTTTAGAGAATCTTCTCAACTCGACGCGACGCGAATCTTTCGACTCAAAAGATAACACTCCCGGTTGCGACGCATAGACAAAAAAGAGATTCGGCGGAACCTATGAACAGCTTGCACAGCCGCGAATCAAATTGCTGCCTCAATCACCGACAAAGGGCCCCAGCGTTTCGCCGATGTCGTGGCGGATCACAAGGTCGGCGATGTCGTCCTGCTCGGTTGGCTCGCGATTGACGATCACCAGGCGTGCACCTGATTCCTTCGCCATCATCGGAAAGCCCGCGGCCGGCCATACCACCAGCGAGGAACCGATCGCGATGAAGAGATCGCAGGCTTGCGACAGCGCCGTCGCGCGCTGCATCTCGTCCTCGGGCATTGTCTGGCCGAAGGAGATCGTGGCGGTCTTCACCGGCTCGTCGCACACGGTACAGTTGGGCGCGGCGCCCTCCTCGTCGAAGCGGCGCTTCACCCAATCAAGCGGATAGGCCTGCCCGCATCCAATGCAGCGCGCATACGTGGTGTTGCCGTGAAGTTCGATCACGTGATCGCTTGCGACGCCGGAGGCCTGATGCAGATTGTCGATGTTCTGGGTGATGATCGCGGGAACCTTGCCGGCGCGGTAGAGTGAGGCGAGCGCGCGATGGCCGCGGCCGGGCTTGGCCGCCGCAAAGACCTCCTTCATGGCGAAGCGCCGGCGCCAGGATTCGTCGCGCGCCTCCTGGCTGGCGACGAACTCGTCGAACGGGATCGGGCGGTTGCGCGTCCAAATTCCGCCCGGCGAGCGAAAGTCGGGGATGCCGCATTCGGTCGAGATGCCGGCGCCGGTGAACGGCACGATCCGTTTGGCTTCGGCGATCATGTCGCCAAGACGCTCGACGCCGCTGCGAAGATCCGATGCAATCAACGCCGCCTCCCGTTTTGCTTTTGTTTTACTGATTTGTTTTTGCGCTAGCTGCAACATGCGCAAGCGACAAGATTATTGACGCTGTTCTCCACCGCCACGCAAGACATGGTCGGCAATTTTTTCCGACCCTCGCTTATCACAATCCTGCAATGCCTCCTCCCCATTGACGCCCCAATCAGAAGCGCCAATGCATGTGTTGACGCGACTCAACGTGATTGCGGCGGCAGTGCTTGGGTTCAGTAGGACACATACTCACGTGCAGAGGGGATTTAACATGACCGAGGACGAACAACGCAAAATCCGCGAACGCGAAGAGATCGCCGCCCGTGTCGCCGCCTTCCGTGCCACCCAGGAAAAATTCAAGCGCGAACGTGAAGAGTATTTCGTGTCGACGCTCGACAACGCGCGCAAGGCGGAACGGCCCTCGCTCTGGCCGTAACGACACCGGATCACCGAGCATGAAAAAAGCCCGGAGCATTGCTCCGGGCTTTTCGTTTGTTCAGCCGTTACCAGTGACGGTAATAATGGTGGCGGCGGTAGTACGGTCCATCACCGTAATAAGCGTAGGGACCAGGGCCGTAGGCATAAGCGGGGCCGCCATAGTAGCCATACCGCGGGCCGTAGCCATAGCCGTAAGGATGCGACGCGGCGACGGCGCCCGCGGTGATGGCGCCGGCGGCAAGACCGAACGCGAGGCCCGGACCGATGCCGCGGCCGCGCGCCTCGGCAGGCGAAGGCGCCGCGACCGCGGTCACGCCAACGGCCGCGACGGTAGCCAGAACTGCCAGTGTCTTCCTCATCATGAATCTCCTCCTTCGTATCTCGCGCAGACAACGCCGGCGCGTTGCGATGGTTGCGCGCAAGCCTGTGGAACCGAATTCGGAATAAATCCGGCCACGCATGGAACGGGCACGCGTTCCGCGAATTGTTTGCTCAAGTGCGGAAGCCTCCGCCGTCCGGTTGAGGCAACAGCACGAAGACCCCGTCAGCATCACCGATGCTGGCGGGGTTTTCAGTTCCACGCACAGCATTGGCAATGCGCCACAATTGCTGCCAGCGGGGAGCCGAGGAGGATAAAGTGCCGATATCCACGTTGCTGGCCCGTATCCGCAGGCTCGTTCCCAGATCCGGAGATCAGCATTACGACGAGATCGTCCGCAGTTTCGGTGTCGGTACGCTGCGCCCGCCGCCGACCCCGATGAGCGACGGCGAACTGGCGCGGGCGATTGCCGAGTTCCTTAAGGAACAGCCGTCGAGCGAGTCCGTAGGCGCCCTCGGCCGGCGGCTCGACCCCACCACCCCACTTTGAGGCGCCGGTCCGCCTTGTCCGGGAACATGCGCTTCGCGCGCACGTTGGCGTAGCCTTCAAGGAGAAAGGAGGCCGACATGCCCGTTTGGCTCGAAATCCTGCTCAACCTGTCCGGCTATGCCGGCTTCGTGGCGCTCGCCTCACACGGCACCGCGTGCCCGAGCAATTCCGCCGACCATCAGACCTCCACCGACGACCGTTAATTCGTGTGCGGTGGCTGGCCCGCCGTGCGCATCAGCCTGTCGGCTTTGACCGCGACACGCGTGTCCTCGAGCTGTGGCCGCAGCGAGACGCTGATCACCACGAAAGCCAGACAAAAGAGCGTGCCGACGATGGCGACGCGCCGGTAGGTGTGGCGGTCGCCCTGATAAAAGGACGGTTCTGAAAAAGGTGTCATGAATTCGTTCTTGGCAAAATTGCTTGTTGGCCAAAGTCGCTTGTTGGCCAAAGTCGGATCGCGTCTTCGCCAGACACCTATCGCAAGTGGCGGCAAGTGCAACGCGATTGCGCTTTTAACCTAACCGAATAGGGTTATCGGCTTCGCGGCAAGCTTCCGTTAGGAGTTCGCCAAGCCTCTTCAGAACAAGCGTCTTCAGAACTCGGCGAGCCGCTTCAGGCTCGCGCGAAAACCGAGGCTGCGATGGCCTGCGACCAGCACGGTGCCGAACACCTCGGCCGTGTCGTCGCTGAACGTCCCGGAGAAGCCGCTCGTTGCCTCCACTCCGCCGAACAGTGGCCGGGCGAAGCCATCCGCAAACGGCGTATGCTGGTGGTGACAAGCTCGCCCTTCCAGGTCCCGTGCTCCGAAGGGCCGTTGTCCGAATTGCCGTTCCGGATCGTGTAGGCGCCGCGCGACCAGAAATACGGCCCGCCGCCGAGCAGAACGCCGTCACGCGGGATCAGCACGCCGCTGTCGCGGCCCTTCACGCCGTCGAGCATGTGGATGTGGATGGAATAAAGCCCGTTCTTCATGTTGCGTCCGCCGGGGCAACGATAGCGCCGGAGACGGAGAGCGTCGAGACGGTGAAGCGAAGGTGTGGTGATCCGTCGTCCGGCTTTGTTCCAGCTTCGCCTGCCTTTCGTTCTCGGAGAACGAATCGGAATCGCAGAAATCGGCACGAAGCAAGCCTTAATATATCGTTCGCACGCAAACGACCGCAGTCGCCAACGATCGCGCGCTCACATCGCGTCTTCGGACTTCGACCGCGGTGGCACCGGCGGCACCGAGGGCCTGTCGTTGCGCAAGCGCGGGTGCCGGTCGTACCAAAACACTTTTGCGATCTCGGCGAACATCTCGAGCAACAGCACGCATCCATGTCGCGTCTCCCTCGCCTCACTCGTAGCGAGGACAGGCGAACGGGACTGTGCGAAGCATCACGCCGGCTTGGTCAGGAAAGGCGTGTCCCGGATCGACACAGAAGCCACGACTTGTTCTGCATCCGACTCCATTTCGTTCGCAAGGAACGAATCGGAGTCGAGAAATCCAGCGCAAAACGATCCCTAACGATCGGTGAAGGCGCGCGCGATTGCCTGTTGTCATCGAGATAGTGCGATGCTCATCACGCCGCTCGCTTCGCCGTATCCTTCGATAGAGCCTTCTCCGAAAAGCATTCGAGGATCTGGATGCGGAGTTCTTCCGCGGCCGGACCATCAAGCTTCCTGAGCTGATTCCAGAGCCTGATCACTTCGCGTTGTTTCTCGACAGTCATGGGCACCTCCAGAGAATGTCGCTGCCAAAAGAGATGCCTCACTAGAACAAAATGGGAACAACAAGTCCAGCCCCTCCCGTGAAATTCGCCGGGCACATCGCCTTGAGCCTTCCGCGCGCCGACGGTTGCTTTTTAGGTTTTCAACCTTAAGTTCGAGCCACGGCGCGGCGGCTAGGCGCTGAAATCCCTTCCCCGCCAGCCAAGAAGGCCCCGTGCGAAAGCGCGGGGTTTTTCTTTTGGGGAACGCGCCACCGCCCTCCCCGTTAGTCATTCCGGAGCTAGGGATCGTGACCAGAAAATACTACGCCGTCGAAGTGGTGCGTCAGATCGAAGAGACCGTGGAGATCATGGTCGAAGCGCCGGATCAGACCGCCGCACATGATGCAGCGCTCGCGCACCTGAAGGCGCGCGGCTCCGAATATCAGTGGCTCAATCCCAAATGCGATCTCATCGTCTGGCGCGAGCGCCAGGTCGATACGCCGGCGATCATCGACGTGTCCGTATCGCCGGACTAGCGGCCGGAACGAGTTTTCCCGCCCCGCGTTGTCAGGTCGAATTCGGTGGTGCTGGCGGCATGTCGCAACGCGGCCGACCAGCTTGAAGAGCCCCGGTCCCCAAGACCGGGGTTTTTCTTTGAGGCGGCCGCACGGAGGCGACTCGATTCGAACGAGGGCCCGAACAGCAAAGCAGCCACCCGGGTGTTATGCCGGGTGGCTGCTTTGAGAACTGTCGACGCTCGCCCCTGTCCGCCTGTTAAACCAGCAAAGTCAGACCGACAAATTGTCGGTCATGCCGGGTGGGACTTCGCCTTGCTTGGTCCGCTCGGCGAGAAGCTCCTTTTCGGCCTCATACCAGAAGGTGTCCATCGTGCCTGCGGGCTCGCCAGCCTCCTTCCAGAGGTGATAGGCCCGATTTCGAATCTCTTCTTCGCTGAGACCAGTCATGTGATTTCTCCCTTTCGGAAGCAAAGCCTGACGACGCCCTAGAGTTCCTTAAGAGAGTTCCTTATTGGTTCAGCACAAGCAAGCAATCATTGCAGCGCTCCGCGAAAAGAAGCCTCCGCAACGAAAACGCGAGCCCTTAGACGGAGTCTTTGGCCACCTTCAGCGGCGAGGCCTTCACCGACTTGCTCGCCGGCTTCGCGGCGAACTGCATCGGCTCCTTGGTGAAGGGATTGACGCCCATGCGGGCTTCGGTCGCCGGCTTGTTCACCACCGACATCTTCACGAAGCCGGGAATGACGAACTCGCCGGACTCGTTGAGCTCCTTGTAGCCGACCGTCGCCATGTACTCGATGACCGACTTCACGTCGTTCTTCGACAGCTGCGTGCCCTCGGCAATTGCATCGATCAACTGAGTCTTCGTCATCTTCGCCATGTCTGAATTTCCTTCTGTGCGCGCGAGCAGGCTTTGCTCAGGACGCGGTCCGACCGCGCAACGCGCTTCTGTTTCATGCCAACTTTCATGAAGTGACGGGGCTTAGAACCCATCGACGCCCAAAACGCAAGCAGGGGTTCTGCGGAGGGCCGGACGCCCCGGCAAAGATGCCGCAGCTTCCGCCGTTTTCGCGTTGAACCATTTTCTCCCCGAGGCGTCTAACTCTTTGAAGTCCCCAAGCTTCACCCCCCATCAGAGAGCCCCGCTTCCCCAGGCGGGGCTTTCGTCTTTGCCTGGACCCGGCCCCGCACTGCCGATCAGGCTGACCCCCGAGGTCTGCGCCCGGCCACCCCGGTGACCGTCACAAGGCAGGTTCTCTTTTCCGGCCATCTCCTGCATAATGCGGCATGGCAAAAACAAAAGTGACCTTCAAAACCGTCCGCATTGCAGACAACGACTGGAAAATCCTGGCGGATTACCCGGACAGCGAACAGCGCGAAATCAAGGGCTTCACCAGCAAGGCAGACGCCGACGACTGGATCAATGGCGACCGCAAGATCGCGTGGCTCCGCTCCCAGGGATACGCCAAGTAAACCGCGCATGAGTCACGCGCGTATCGCGTGACGCCCGTATGGGTATGAGGCGCGCTTCGTCCCTCCCGCTCCATAGGTTCTTTCCGTGCCGGCGCCTTGCCGAGCAAGCGGCAACGCCCGCGCGTCCTATCGGCTGGACGGGAGCGCCTGGTCGATAAACCTTTGGCTGGGCATGCGCCGTTGAGACTTCGGTAACCTAACGCCTCCAAGCTCCTCTTAGTATCGTTGCGTTGGAGTACCCCACAGTGCTGGATTTTAACGAGCTGCGTGAACTCGCGGCCGATGTTCGCGTGTTCGTCGACATTGCCGAAGACAAGGCCGAAGCGCTTCGCGCCGTCATCACAGCCTATGACGTGGTGCTCGCGATCTTCCCGTCGGGAGAGGGCATGGGTCTCCACGTCATCAAGGGCGGCGAGATCCTGGACAGGATTGCAAACTCACGAACCAATACGAGCTACAGCCACACGGCCATTGCGGTTCCCGACCTGGAGCACGCGGAAGTGCTCAAGCACCTGACGGGCCCGGCCGATCAGCGGCTTGCGGCTTAGAGCGTTTTCAAGTTCGCGGGACGAAAACGCGTCACAACAATCCGGAGCAGTTCTGATTCAAGCAGAACCGACAACGCCTCGTTGCAGACGAGAATTTTTGCACTCCGGAACGCCTTGTTTTAGGAACACGGTTTCTGCGCTCCCGTTGGCCCACACAACCAACCAGGAGTTTGAGATGAAGAAGCTCGTCATTGCGACCGCCGCCCTCGGCCTCATGTGCGGCTCTGCCTTGGCCAGACCCAGACCGGCCCCGCCGCGCAGTCCGACAACATGCAGAAGCCCGGCATGACCAACACGGACAAGGGCACGATGAGCAGCGGCACGACCGGCGTGAGCCATGACGGCATGAGCAAGGGCGGAATGGTGAGGCCCGACGCCTCCGGCCAGGGCGGCTCCGGCCCGGGCAGCGACCAGGGCGGTACCAAGACCCGCAGCAACAAGAAGTAAGCCGGTTTCCTGTACGGCTCGCTTCCCGGCCGCGTCGCTTCCACAAGCGGCGCGGCCATTTCATGAGAAGGGTCTTTGGAACCTGTCGAATGCACTCCTCACAATCGTGCGCGCACCGGAACGGTCAGGTCTTGCCGCGAGTTGCCCCATCTCCAGCAAGGAGATCGTCATGAGCGTTGAAGGTAAAGTGAAGGAAGGCGCCGGATTCATCAAAGAAGAGATGAACGAACACGGCAAGTCCCCCGAGAGCCAGAAGAAGGCCCAGGAAGGTCGCGACTTGCGCAACGAAGGCCGGATCGAAGACGGCAAGCCGCCGAAGACGACGAAGCCGGGCACCGGTCACTAGATCGCGTTCGAAACCCCGTTTGGTGAAAGCCGCCCCTGGTCATGTCAGGGGCGGTTTTTCACGTTCATGACCAGCCGATACGTGCCCATGCGATCTTCCGAAGCTGTGATCCTCCGAAGGTGCAGTCCTACAAAAATAGCCGGAGGCTCGAAGCATGCAGGGCGATGGCTGGTAGAACGCTCCGGCTGTTGTATGGTCGAACGTTTCTTGTGAGGGGCTGATGAAGATTGCCATTGTTGTCGCCGGCTTGATCGTTGTTGTTGCCGCCGTTCTCGTGGCGGTACAGCCCGGCTTTCTAAAGCCTGCGTCTATGGCACTCGTGAAGAAGTCGACATCCTCGGCTTTTCGCCAGGGATGACATTCGACGAAACCAACAAGCTCGTCACGCAACGTCGCTACCGCTGCCGTCAGATTCGCGATTCCTACGTCCTGGAGTGCGCAGTCGACGGCGCCAAGGTCACGATCTTTGCCGACGACGTTGACCCTGGGAATCCTGATCCCAAACATCCCATCTGGCGCGTCATTGCGGAGTTGAACAATCCGGGTCCCCAAGACGCTGCCGTCAAATCGATCTCCGACCAGTTCAACGCCCAGCCAACCAGGGACGCCCGGGACGGATGGATATGGACTGTCGGCCGTGGGCTCAAGCTGAGCTACGACGGCGCCGCCTTGAAGCTGGTGGACGAGGCTGAGGAAATCAGGCGTGGCAAGCAGGAAGCAAAGCGCTAGGGAGCGCGACGCCGGGTGCCCTTCAGTGACGAAACCGGTTGACGGCCAACAGCGGCAGCCATGATCCCAGCACCATGCAGATCGCAATGGCTGCGACTAGGACGTATTTCAGGGGATGTTGCGAGGACGCGAGCGAACCTTCGAGGTGAAGGTATGGCAGCATCGCCTCCACGGCCATCCCGATCAGGGCAACCGCAACCAGCCCGCCAACCGCCGAAGCGAACAGGTTGACGATCCATCCGATCGCGCCGCGCTCGTTCGACCAAGCCTCGTAGATCGCGACAGCCAGCATCACGAGCACAAAGACCAGCATGAAGCTCATCGAGCCGCCGACGCTCGCCTTCGACCCGAAGATTTCTACCAGCAGCATGGCCGCCACCGCGAGCAGTGTGATCGCCTTCACGACTTTCCTCTTTGGTGTCTCAGCACATAGGCCGCGAAGCCAATTCCGATGCCGAGCAGGCTTTGCAGCATGGCGGTTGGTCGCGCCGGGCTTCGCCGGGGTTCAACAAATTGCACTGGGAGAACTGCAGGACCGCCGCGCAGTGACGACCGAAGGCCGGGGACCGATCTATGCAGCTTGCCTATTGGAAAGCCGCTCGAACGCCGTGATGGCCCGGTTGGCCAGCATGAGGCGTCTGTGCTCGCCCTTGCGGACCATCCCTTCGACGGCGGCCGAGAGAAAGCGGCTGGTGAACGGCGCGTCGCTGACTTGTCCGGTGCGCTCCAGATAATCCCAGGCGATCTGCACGGAATGTTCGATGAGATGGGACAGGTTCTCGCTCATGCAGAACCTACGCTTGGCGGGAGCGCTTGTTCCGCGCTGGCCAGTAGGTCGGTTCTTCATGGCAGATCTCGAGACGTTCAATTTCCGCACGTTTTCGACTGACGAACAAATGAGGAACGACAAGCGCGCGCCGACGTTAGGTGGAAAAGGAGAGATCGCGATGGCTGACAAGACAGCTGACAACACCGGGGACAACACACAAAAGGATCCGAAGGATTGGGTTTCCGGCGACGACCCGATGACCGGCGCCCAGGAATCCTACCTCAAGACCCTCGCCGAGCAGGCGCACAAGCCCCTCCCCAAGAAGGATCTGACCAAGGCAGAGGCGTCAGAGCTGATCGACACGATGCGGCAAAAGGCCGGGCTCGAGAAGTAGACAGCGGGCATGTACGCCCCGCCCCTGCGAGACGGAAGAACATGACTCACCGATGATCAGAAGTGTCGCGGGAAGGTTGCAGGCGTTCGGCCAACGCTGCATTCACAAACGTTGAGCGCGCTGCATTTCGTCGGGCACAGACAGCGTCGATTGAGCGCACGATCCCGCAATGTCGATTCCACAACTTCAATGCCGGGATTGCGGCCTGTCGCTTTGCGAGCCGGGCACTCATCCTGCTTTGCCTTGCTTCACGTCATGTACGATGTCACCGATGGTGCTTCCCACGACAATCGCGGCAACAACAGGCCAACCGGCGGCTACCATAAGGATGGCCCCGTAGCGCATGTCTTCGCCGGGCCGTTTATAACTGTCTCGGCCCGAGAACAGGAGCACCGCGATCAGGCAGCCAACTGCGTATCGTCTAAACCATTTCACGACGAGAGACCTTCGTTTACGGGCATTCGTCGCCTCGAACTCCGTCGTGGTTCATGATGTCGGCCGTCCGGCCGCTCGCCGGCAGGCGAAATTTCAGACGATCATGCAAGGCGCGTCAGGCGCCTTGCATGACCTGCTGCCGCTCATTTTCTTGAGCGCGCTGAGCATCGGCTCCGCGCCGAGCTCAGTTCTGTCACTTCGGCAGATCGCGGATTGCCAGCTTGATGACTGTAAGGACAACGAAAGCGGGCGCCCCGTAAACGATGGCGTTCACGGCCCAAGTGATGGCGACGCCCAAGAAAACGGAACTGCCGACAGCTCCCCAGAAAAGGTAAGCTGCGGATATACCCGGCATCTCCCATGCCATCACAGGGGTGGAGTAGTCGGTTAGCTGCTCCATGACGAGCAGCACCGTCGAGACGAGGGCCCCGATTGCCAGTGCGACGGTGAGAACGGATTTCATTGTCTTCAAAGGCCCAACAGCGCCATCACGATCGGAATCATAAAAAAGGCTGCCAGGCCGAGGAGGCCTCCTACGGCAATCTTCACCCAACGCCGTTGAATTTTCGGCTCGAGCCATGTCGCCAGTTTGACCCAGAGCGCATACGCCCATCCGGCAACAATCGAGCGGATAAGTGCAAACAGAAGCTCGCCTAGAATATTGGCCAAAGCGGTTAGTCGCGTCAGTTCCGCGGGGAGTTCATCTGCCAACGGCTAAACAACCCCGTGTCCCCCGTGAGTGAGGTGGCCCAGTTCTGCGATTTGCGTCACGTTCTGAGGACCCGGTTAGCGCTGTGGGGCTTCGTGAAGGGCTCGTTTTCTAGCGCTTGAGCAATGCCATCGCCATTCACGGCGCGCTCGGCGTGGCATCGTGACTGCTGACATCAGGGTGGCAGCAGCGGTGTGCGACGAGCCCCGCGATGCCGCTCAACTCTGCGGTCAACCAAAGGACATGCCATGAAGTTCGCCTCCACTCGCCTGATCGCTACTGACATCAAAATCATGGTTTCGTTCTACGAAATGGTGACCGGATGTTCCGCCGAATGGCTCGCGCCGGTGTTCGCCAAGATCGTGACGCCGGGCGCCAACCTCGCAATCGGCGCAGCCGAGACGGTCGCGCTCTGGAAAGAAAACAGTGCCGAGCCCGGCGCCAACCGCACTGCCGTGATCGAGTTTCAGGTTGAAGACATCGATGCGGATTATCAGCGCCTGAAAGACAAGGTTACGCTGGTGCACGAGTTGAAAACGATGCCATGGGGCAACAGGACGTTCCAGTTTCGCGACCCCGAAGGCACCGCGGTATCGCTCTTCATGCCGCCGATCGAGCAGGCCGGAAAGCGCCTCGCGGCGCAATAGGTCGCGGCAGCAGACTGGCCCGGGCGATATTGCAAGTGGCGCGTGTGCGGCACTGGGATTGCGGTGAATGTGCATTGAAATTCGCCGGCTGATTTACTTCATCAGCCGGCTTCGCCCTCATGCACATGTGCACCCGCCCCTGCCCCTCCCCGGATTTTCCTGCTATCTCCTACCCCCGCCGTCCCGGCCCAAAGCAAAACCCCATCCGTTCAAGGGAGCAACAATCATGCGATACCTTCACACTATGCTGCGCGTGCGCAATCTCGATGTCGCGTTGAAGTTTTACCAGGACGCGCTGGGGCTGAAGGAGGTGCGGCGGATCGAGAACGACAAGGGGCGTTTCACGCTGGTGTTCCTGTGCTCGTCGGACGATCTCGAGGCACTCAAGGAGCAGCCGCAGACGCGCGGCGCGCCGCTGGTGGAGCTCACCTGGAATTGGGACGAGGAAAAATACGGTGAGGATCGCTTCTTCGGCCATCTCGCCTATGAAGTCGACGACATCTACGCCACCTGCGAGAAGCTGATGAAGGCCGGCGTCACCATCAACCGTCCGCCGCGCGACGGCAACATGGCCTTCGTCCGCTCGCCGGATTTGCACTCGATCGAGCTGTTGCAGAAGGGCGATCCGAAGCCACCGCAGGAGCCGTGGTCGTCGATGCCCAACATCGGCCATTGGTAGGCCTTTTTGCCGGAACCAGCCCCTGCCCTAAGCGTTCTCTCTTCGACAATGCAATTGGAGGAGGACGCGATGGGACGCGGAATTTTGTTGTGGATGCTGGGTGTGCCGATCCCGGTGATCATCTTGCTGTGGCTGTTCTTCGGCCGCTGATCGCCTGACCAGGCTTTGCCTTGCAATGAAAGCTCCGCCTCGGGCGGAGCTTTTTGCATGCGGACCTTTTGCATGAGAGGATCGGCGCAATCGCCCGTCGCTCGCCGCAGTGAATTCCGCTATTACCCGCGCCGAAAGAAGCGCCGCGGGAGGATGATGTGCCGGACCAAAAACTGACGATCTGGGGCCGCGCCAATTCGGTCAACGTGCAAAAGGTGCTGTGGTGCCTCACCGAGCTCGGCTTGGCTTACGAGCGCATCGACGCCGGCATGGCGTTCGGCAGGACCCGCGACGCCGACTATCTCGCGATGAATCCCAATGCGCGGATCCCGACGCTGGTCGAGGGCGACTTCACGCTGTGGGAATCCAATTCGATCATGCGCTATCTCTGCCTCGCGCATGGGCGCGGCACGCCGATCTATCCTGAGGCGCCGAGGCTGCGCGCCAGCGTCGACCGCTGGCTCGACTGGACGCTGTCGATGGTGCAGCCGGTCGACCGCCCGGTGTTCTGGGGCATCGTGCGCACGCCGCCCGCCGAGCGCGACATGATCCAGGTGCAAAAGGATGCCGATGCCGCCGCCGAGGTCTGGGCCATCGCGGACCGCCTGCTCTCCACGCGTCCGTTCATGGACGGCGATGCGTTCACGCTCGCCGACATCGCGGTTGGCGCCTATGCGCGGCGCTGGCTCGGCGTCGAGGGCATCACCCGGCCCGCGCAGCCGCATCTGACGCGCTGGCTCGCCGAACTCGGCAAACGGCCCGGTTTTGCGCAATTTGTGGCACCGCCGATGTCGTGAGCGGTGGCGCGGCTTAAAGTCCGTTACGAGCACGATGAATCGGCATTTTGCCGCGCGGCGCCGGGAGATGGCGGCTACTGTGCATGGGGTTGTTTTCGCGTTTTTTTGTTAAGGCCAGCCGCGCTCGAACAGCAGTACGCAGAAAATCAGCACGAGCGTGACCGCCGCAGTGGCGAGCCGCGCGGTCCAGCTCAGGCCGCGGCCGACCCACCACAGCAGCGCGCAATACGTCACGAACGGGACGATGATCTCGGGCCGCATGATGTCCGGCGGCATGGGGGCTCAGCGCCTGACCGTGGTCTCGACGCTGATCGAGCCGCCGATCTTGACGCAGGTGCCGGTGCTCTCGACCAGATGGAAGCCGCGGCCATAGGCGGCGCAGGAGCCCGCTTTCGCGCTCCCGCCGGCACCCTTCAGCGGCAAGGCCTTGCCAGCCTGTGGGCGCTCCGGAGGCGGCAGACGCAAGGCTTCCGCCGCGGCCGCGGACGTCGTCAGCAACGAGATCAGGATGAGGAGCGGCGCACGCATGCAGGCCGTTCTAGCCCGGACCGGCGTCGCGCGCCATCGGGGTCGCTTTGCCCGGGGATCAGATGAACTTGATGCCGGCCGATTTGCCGCGGCGCCACACCACCTGGCAGCTCCGCCCGGTCCGCGCATCGCGCGCGAACGCCATCCGGATCACGCCCGGGAGCTGGCTCGCATCCTCGTCCAGCGTGATCTTGGCGCCCGTGGCGGAGATGTCCTGGACCAGGCATTGCCGCGCTGCGAATCCGCCGTCGAGCGTGATCCAGGCATGCTGCGACAGCGACTTGCGGGCTGCGCGCTTCTTGGGCGGTGGCATCGGCTTAAATTCTCCCAGTCCAGCGCTAGCTCAGGGAACCTAAGAAACCGTTGAATTCGGCCGACCGATCCTTGGGTGGGATGCTATCCACCGGTGCCAAAAGACCGTTCCCGAACGGCTTGCCCACGGCGCCAAAGGCCATTATAGGTTCGCCCGCTGCAGCCGCCGGGCATGACTCGGGCGGCCAGCGGCCGTGCCGCGAAAAGCGGCGGGGCCCTGGGTTTGCTCCCTTCGTCTATCGGTTAGGACGCCACCCTTTCACGGTGGAGAGAGCGGTTCGATTCCGCTAGGGAGCGCCATCATCCGCCGTTGGATGACAGGGCGAATCTGCCGCCCCGCATGAACCTCCCTGCCCCTCGCCTCCGACCAATGTCCAGACTGAACCGGATGCAGGCCGATGGCGCAGCACAAATCTCCCTCGGACGACCAGGCCGGGATTGCCTCGCCGGCGCTGCCGCCATGGATCCACCGCACGGCAGCCTACGTGCCGGAGCGGCGCGCCAGAATGCTGGAGCACATGGCGCGCGCCAGGTCGCTGCCTCGGGCAACGCCTGCGTTGGAGCCGTCGCATACGGCCGGCACGAACATTCTCGGGGACGCCTGCGGCTACGCCGTCCTGTTCGGCATCATCGCGCTGCTGTTTCAGTCGCGCGTTCCTCTCTACCTCGGCGCCTTTCTCTTCTTCACCGATGGCGAGCGCATCGAACTCGCTCTTGCAAAGATCGGCATCCGTCTCGAGCTTGGTACGATCGGGCCCGACATCATCAAGGGCTTACCTGTTCGGATGGTTCGCGCTGCTGGCATCGCTGAAAGCGTCCGTCCCCGCCTGGCTCGCGACATGGATGCTTCCAGACACATCGTGGTCCTTGCTCGCCGGAATCGCTCTTTTGTTCGCCATCGTCGAAGCATTCGCAACGCGCGCGATGCAGCATGCATTGCCGTGGTTCGGATTTGAGAGGCGACCGAGCGGCCTGGCCTGCGCGACGATCAAGCTCGCTATGGCCCTTGGCGTGCTGGCTCTGCTGGTGCTGCTCGGATGACGCGATCGTGAGGTCACGGGCCTGACAATCGCGGCGCTATGCCGCCCGCCCCGATCTGCGCATTTACCGGAAATTTACCCCTGCTCGTGAGCGCCGGTATCATTTGCTTAGAATTTGATTGCTACCGTGGAATTACGGAAAACCTCCGAAACACGATTGGCGCCCATGTCCGTCGCAGAGTTCCTCAGACAGCGTGCCGTGCATGTCACCGTGAGTGGCAGCTACTCGCTGCCGCGTTGGTACGATTGCGAGGGCAAGCTCCGTACCTTCGCCTGCCGCACCAGCCGCGTTTCACCGTTCCGCATGATGGTCGACGTTCCCGTAGTCGGAAAGGTCGGCGAGCGCGTGACCTCCTACTTCCAGGATTTTGGCGAATTCCAATGCACCATCAGCGCGACGCTGAAATCGGGCTTCCTGATGGAGCTCGACATGACGCGGGCCCGGCGCGCCTGGATGTCGGAAAAGCTGACCTGGCTCGAGAAGAAGCAAAAGGACGCCAGCGTCCAGGAGCTGCGGAATGACGCGCGCTTCGTTCCGCAGGTCGCGCACACCTTCCTGACGCTCGCCGACGGCAGCACCCATGCCTGCTTCATCATCGACGTCTCCACGGCCGGTGTCGCGATATCCTGCGAATACGATCCGCCAGTGGGAACCCCGCTTGCGGTCGGCGCTTGCGTCGGGCGCGTGATCCGCAAATTCGAAAACGGCTTTGCTGTCAAATTCGCCGAAAAGCAGTCGCGGGACGACGTCGTCCGGCTGATCGTCCGCACGGCCATGCTGCAATCGGCCTGATCCTCCG
This sequence comes from Bradyrhizobium sp. WU425, assembly GCF_021052305.1. Lineage (NCBI taxonomy): Bacteria > Pseudomonadati > Pseudomonadota > Alphaproteobacteria > Hyphomicrobiales > Nitrobacteraceae > Bradyrhizobium > Bradyrhizobium sp. WU425. The sequence goes on from NZ_CP088089.1 coordinate 4,497,579, forward strand.
GCCGCGCTGCCCTATCGCAGCCCTATTTCGAGATAAGCTTTTGAAGGTCCGCGCCTCGTTCCGGACGTCATTTGCAGACTTGCGATCGGGGGACCGAATGGCAGTCGAGAAAATTACAGTCGATAAGGTCAGAGTCGACAAGATCACCTGGGACAGGGTCGGCCGGGTCACCGAGCCCGGACGCTACATGTACACGTTCGGCTGGCTCACCATCACCGCCGACGATCTCGATATCTGGAAGCAATACCCGCAGGCCGCGTTCACGCTGATGGCGCAGCATTCCGAGCCGGACGCGTCCACCGGCGAGGAGTTCCATCTCGGCGCCTTCGACGTCGCGCCCGACGCGCCGCCGCCGCTCACCACGCATTGAGACAGTCAAAGCGGGCTACGATCGGCAGCCAGCCGCCGCGGCAGGGCGCGTGGCGGGAACGCGTGGCACGCCCGTTGCTTTATCATTGCCATGACTCACATCCCCGCCTTCGATCAGGCCTTTCTGCTGTTGCTCATCGTGCTCTGCCTTGGTACGTGCCTTATCCGCGCCTTCTGGGAGGTGGAGCAACTCCGGGGCCGCCGCACCGCGTCCCCATCCCGCGCGATCAAGCGTGACTAGACCGGCTCGGCCGGCCGTGCGTAGCCCGGACGGGGCAATCCCGGCTCTGGACTTGCCGCGGCGACACGTGCATCGTCAATCGAAGAAACCTGCACATTGCCTTGATCTGACTTACCAATCGCGATCCGATGACGGGCTCGCGACCGTTGTCATGGGATGACGAGGTGGTTCTGTCATGCAATTGATTGCGCTCGTTATTCTGCACCTCGGCGACTGTCCTGATGAACGCAGGCTGTCACGCTTGTTAAGAGACGCGACAGCAAGCGCATGACACAAGGTCGCATCAGGGAATGTAGATAAGCGGATCAAGGGAACCTATTTTCGGCGCCGATGTACCTGATTGAAGCGTTACCCACCGTCATCGGAACGGCCGCCATTGCCCCGGCGCTGCTGATGCTGTGGCTCGTCATTGCCGCCGAGGAACGCCCCGGACCGCCGGCCCAGGTCTGGACCGCTTTCCTGCTCGGCGCGGCCAGCATTTCGCTGCTGGGCCTGGCCCGCGCCCCTTTCGCCAAGATGGTTGCGGCCCCGGACAACCCGTGGGCGGCACTGGCCATGCATTCGATCTTCGGCGTCGCGCTGCCGGAGGAAGCGGTCAAGGTGATCGCGATCGTGCTGGTCGCCTCGACCAAGCGGCGGACCTTCGCCAATCCGATGGACACTGTGGTCTATGGCGCTGCCGTCGGCCTGGGCTTCGCCGCCTACGAGAACCTTGCCTATCTCGTCCAGCACGCCGAAATGTGGCGCTCGCTGGCCGCCTTGCGCAGCGTGCTGACCGTGCCGTTCCACGGCGCGCTCGGTATTATCGCCGGCGCCTATCTGACCATCGCGCGCGCCGGCACGGCGCTGGGTGCCAACCGCCATCATCGCGACTGGGCTCGTCTCTCCAGCCGGCTGCTGATCTTCGCAGGTCCGCTCGCCCTGCATTCGGCCTTCGACTTCCCCCTGCTCACGCTTCAGCGCATGCCGGATCTCGATCCGGCGCTGCGGATGTGGTTGGGCGGCGCGAGCCTGCTGATCGGCTTCAGCTCGATCGCCTTCGCTATCCGCCTGGTACGGCGCGTCGCGCGCCATCACGCGCCCCGAACCGACGTCGCGCGCGAGCGCCTCAGCCAGCTCCGCCGGATGTGGGCGCTGCTGCTTGCCGGTGGCGGCGTCGGCTTTCTCGGGCTCGCCTTCGTGCTGACCTCGATCCATCACTGGCTCATCAATCCCGAGCGCAATCTGACGCTGGCCCTGATCCCGATCGGCCTGGTCTCGATCCTGCTCGGCCTCGCACTTCTGATCGTCACGACCGCGATCTATGTTCTCGGCCGCAACCGCATCCGCACCAGCGGCGAAGGTTTTTCGTCGGCGCACGGCGGCGGCTGAGCCGCGGGATGGCAAGCGCGGTGTGCACGTACTAGACTAGCTTGAGGACACACCTCTCGATCCGGAGCCTGCCCATGACATCGCCTGAGGATTTTTCCCGGCTGCAATCCGCCATGAGCGGGACGGTCAAGGCACATTGGAAGGCCTTTCTGTTCGAAGGCATCCTGCTTGCGGTGCTTGGCGTCGCCGCGCTGATCCTGCCGCCGCTCGCAAGCCTTGCGATTGCGATCTTCCTCGGCTGGATGTTCCTGATCAGCGGCATCGGCGGATTGATCGCCACCTATTGGGCGCGCAGCACGCCGGGCTTCTGGTGGTCGCTGATCTCGGCCGCGCTGGCCGTGCTTGCAGGCATGCTGCTGCTGGCGCGGCCGATCCAGGCCGTGCTGACGCTGACCATCGTGCTCGGCGCCTATTTCCTCGCCGAGGGCGTCGCCACCATCATGTACGCGCTGGAGCATCGCCGCGAGCCGGGCGGCCGCTGGTCGTGGCTCCTGATCTCGGGCCTCGTCGACATCGCGATCTCGTTCATGGTGATCACGGGACTGCCGAGCTCGGCGGAATGGGCGATCGGTATCCTCGTCGGCATCAACCTGCTGTTCGGCGGCGCCACCCTGATCGGCATGGCGCTGGCGGCACGCAAAAGCAACAGTTGAGGCGCCGCGTGGCCGTCACGTCTATTGGGGGGTGACAAGCCGCCGATCGCACGCTATATGACGGGCGATGATCACCCTCGTCACCAGCTATATTTGGTACTTTAGCTACGACAGCTCGCTGGCGGCAGGAGGATCGCGCTCAATCTGAAACATTGCAGCAAACGTCCGAACAAGCCGCCAGACCTGGCGGCTTTTTTATTGGCCGGCAGGGTCTCAAAATGACAGGAGCCCGCCGTGCTGAGCACGACCGACGATCTTCGTATCCGCGAACTGAAAGAGCTGAGTACGCCCGAAGAGGTGATGCGGGAAGTCCCGCGCACGCTCACCGCGACGCGCGTGGTGATGGCCGCACGCAACGCCATTCATGCGATTCTCAATGGCCAGGACGACCGGCTTCTGGTCGTGGTCGGCCCCTGCTCGGTGCATGATCCCAGGGCCGCGCTCGAATACGCCGAGCGCCTCGCGAGCTTGCGCGAAGAGCTTGCCGACCAACTCGAGATCGTGATGCGGGTCTATTTCGAGAAGCCGCGCACCACGGTCGGCTGGAAGGGCCTGATCAACGATCCTGATCTGGACGGCAGCTTCGACATCAACAAGGGCCTGCGGCTGGCGCGCAACGTGCTCTCGGCGGTAAATAATGTCGGCCTGCCCGCCGGCACCGAATTCCTCGACATGACGACGCCGCAATACATTGCGGACCTCGTGTCCTGGGCCGCAATCGGCGCGCGCACGACCGAAAGCCAGATCCATCGCGAGTTGGCCTCGGGGCTGTCCTGCCCGGTCGGGTTCAAGAACGGCACCGACGGCAATGTGCAAATTGCGGCGGACGCTGTGAAGTCGGCCTCGAATCCGCATCATTTCATGGCGGTGACCAAGCTCGGCCGCTCGGCGATCGCCTCAACCGCGGGCAACGAGGATTGTCACATCATCCTGCGCGGCGGCAGCACGCCGAACTACGATGCGGCAAGCGTCGCGGCGGCCTGCAACGATCTGGCGAAAGCAAGCGTCGCACCGCTCGTGATGGTCGATGTGAGCCACGCTAATTCGAGCAAGAAGCCGGAAAACCAGCCGCTCGTGACGGCCGACATCGCCGGGCAAATTTCTGGCGGCGAGAACCGCATCATGGGGGTGATGGTCGAGAGCAATCTCGTCGCCGGACGCCAGGACGTGGTGCCGGGCAAGCCGCTCACCTATGGCCAGAGCATCACGGACGGCTGCATCGACTGGGCGACCACGGCAACCGTGCTCAAGCAGCTCGCTGACGCGGTCGAGATCCGGCGCAACATCAAGCGCGCAGGGCTGCACGAGCGCTCCGCCTGACCAAACGATTGCGGGCGGGGTGAGGCTGTCGCACCCTGCCCGCTTTCCCGGCGCCTAGCAGCCGCGGCAGATGCTCTTGATCTTCTTGTCGAGCGCCTGATTTTCCTTGCTGAGGGGATCGTTCGGGTCGCTCAGGTTCTTCTCACTTGGCACGTCGCCAGCGCGCGGCTGCCGATGACCGACGGGCGCAGGCGGCAAAGAACCCGCCGATTGTCCCGAGGTCGTCGATCCCTTGCTTCCCGTTTGCGCGAAGCCGGCGCTGCCGAACACCGTCAGAAGCGACAGTGCTAGGATGATGCTTCTCATTTTGCTTCTCCATTCCTCGGGCCAGCATCTCCATCACGACCAATCAGGTCTCGGGCGGATAGAGGTGAACGTCGCCGCAATAATCCACGATACGATAGCGCGTTTCCGATGCCGCATCACCCGCATCAGGTGCGGTATTTTGCATCGGCAACACGTAATTCGGCCCCACCGGCGACTTGCCGGCACCGCCGGGGATGTCGATGACATAGTCGGGCTGACACAGTCCTGACACCCGTCCGCGCAGCTGCCGCATCAAATGCTGCCCCTCGGCGAGTGTCGTTCGCAGATGCGCCGTGCCGGGCGCGAGATCACCGTGATGCAGATAATAGGGCTTGATCCGGCATTCGACGAAAGCTCGCATCAAATCCGAAAGAGCGATTGCGTTGTCATTGACGCCGCGCAAAAGCACGGACTGGCTTACCATGGGAATTCCGGCATCGACCAGCCGCGCGCAGGCGGCACGCGCGGGCCCCGTCAGTTCGCGCGCATGGTTGGCATGCAGCGCCACCCAGGTGGTGGCGCCTTCGGCCTTGAGCGCCGCCACCATCTCGTCGCTGATGCGCGCGGGATCGGCCGCCGGCACGCGGGTGTGAAGGCGGATGATCTTGACGTGATCGATTCCGGCCAGATCGGCCATGATCTCGCCCATCCGCCGAGGCGACAACATCAGGGGATCCCCCCCGGTCAGGATCACCTCCCAGATCTCGCTGTGCGCGCGGATGTAGTCGATCGCCGCGCGATAGGCGGCGTCCGAGAGCGCGTTCTCCTTGCCGGGTCCGACCATCTCGCGGCGGAAGCAGAAGCGGCAATAGACCGCGCAGACGTGAACGAGCTTGAACAGCACGCGGTCGGGATAACGATGCACGATCCCGGGAACCGGCGAGTGCGAATGATCGCCGATCGGATCTGCATTCTCGCCCGGCTGCATCTCCAGCTCTGCGGCAGTCGGAACGAATTGGCGCGCAATGGGATCGTCGGGATCGGACCTGTCGATCAGATCGACCAGCGCCGGCGTGATCGCAACCGCATAGCGTGCGGCAATGCGATCGAGCACCGGCAGCGCTGTGGCTGACACAAGCTGCTCGGCCACAAGTTCGGCCGGCTCGCGCAATGTGCGCGCAAGATTGCTCTTCATCATGTCTCGCTCAACGTTTCATTTGCAGGCGGCGTCCACACCACCTGATCAATTCGCGATGCGCCGCTCGCCAGCATTACCAGGCGGTCGAATCCGAGCGCGACGCCGCTCGCCTCCGGCATCGCCGCGACCGCGGCCAGAAAGTCCTCGTCCAGCGGATAGGCTTCGCAGTAGCGGCGTTGCTTCTCTGCCATGGATTGCGTGAAGCGCTTGCGCTGCTCCTCGGCGTCGGTCAGTTCGCCAAAACCGTTGGCGAGCTCGACACCGCAGGCATAGACCTCGAACCGCTCGGCGACTCGGGGATCGCCCGCCTTCACGCGCGCCAGTGCCGCCTCTGGAGATGGGTATTCGAACAGAATGGTCAAACGGCCCTGCCCCAGATGCGGCTCGACATGCTCGACCAGAACCTTGCTGAAGATGTCGGACCAGGTGTCATCCTCGGCCACGCGGACCTTGCCGGCAACTGACCGCGCGAGCGCGGCGCGGTCGCCCTCGCCGCCGGAAATGGTCGCAAGCAGGTCGATTCCCGCAAACTGCTCGAAGGCGCTGGCAACCGTCACAAGCTCCGGCTCGGCGAAAGGATCTGCGGTCCGGCCGCGGAAGGTGAAGGCGCCGATACCGGTCGCCTGGGCCGCGCGGGCGATGAGGACGACGCAGTCGGCCATGATGGCGTCATAGGGCGCGCCTGCCCGGTACCATTCCAGCATGGTGAATTCGGGCAAATGCAGGTCGCCGCGCTCACGGTCCCGGAACACCCGGGCGAACTCGAAAATCCGGGTCTCCCCGGCCGCCAGCAGCTTCTTGCAGGCGAATTCCGGCGAGGTCCGCAAATATCGGCTCACACGGCTGCCGTCGGGCCGCATGATCTCGGTCCGGGGGGCGTGCAGGTGGGTCTCGTTGCCCGGGGAGACCTGGAGAACGGAGGTTTCGACCTCGACGAAGCCCTGCTCGACGAAAAATCCCCGTAGAGCCCCAGTGATGGCTCCCCTGGCCTGCAAGAAGGGCCGGCGGTCGAGATGCCGCGAGGGGGACCAGAACGGCGACATCGGCTTGTCCCCAGCCATTAACCGGCTGTCCCGCAAGCCAGCAAAATGCTGGCATCCAACGGCAAAACCAGTATGTTGCGGCCCGAAACGGGTGCCGCGGTCTGATTTGGGGCCCCAGGTCCCCCATCAATTTGACCACGTCCTGGCCCGAGCCGGGCCAAGCAAGCAGGAAATACAGCTTTGAGAGTCATCGCCAGTTCTATTCGCAAGGGCAACGTGATCGAGCAAGACGGCAAGCTATATGTCGTCGTGACCGCCGAGAACATCCATCCCGGCAAGGGCACCCCGGTCAGCCAGATCGAAATGCGCCGAATCTCGGACGGGGTAAAGATCTCCGAGCGCTACAAGACCACCGATCAGGTCGAGAAGGCCACAATCGAAGAGCGCAACTACACCTTCCTGTATGAAGATGGTGACGGCTATCACTTCATGAACCCGGAGACCTATGACCAGGTCCAGGTGTCCAAGGATGTGATCGGCGATGCGGCGGCCTATCTTCAGGAGAGCATGACGGTCAAGCTATCGCTGCACGGTTCCAACCCGGTATCGATCGCCCTGCCGCAGCGCGTGACGCTGGAAGTGATCGAGACCGAGCCCGTGACCAAGGGGCAGACCGCCTCCTCGTCCTACAAGCCCGCCGTGCTCTCGAATGGCGTTCGCACCACGGTGCCGCCGCACATCGCCGTCGGCACCCGAATCGTCGTGATGACCGAAGACGGCTCCTACTCCGAGCGTGCCAAGGACTGACGGGACCAAAGCGAGCGCAACAGGTGCCGCCGGGGGCGAGACAGTGGTTGGGAAAAGTTTCCGCTTCGTCTCGCAACTTCTGGCGTCGCTTTCGCTCCTCATTGCCTCTCCACTTGCTGCGGATGAGTTCCGCAGCCCCTCACTCACGGCGCTGCGCGTCGATTGGCGCGCGGCGCTCGACCAGCTCCGCACCGAAATCAACGTCCATCCCCGGGCCGCGGAAGACTTCATCTTCGCACCCCGTCGTTCGGTGCCGCGCTACGATCCGCGCGCGATGCCGGCGCTGGTGCAGCTCAACGCGATCTCCTCGCAATTCTTCACCGGCATCGCCCGCAGCTCCGTGCCCGTGCTGCTGCCGTTCGACGCTGCCGCGTATCTCGAAGCTCGGCGCAATGGCGCGCCGGCGACCGTCGCGCTGTCGCGCTACCAGGCTGACTTCAATTCCGTCGACCTGTTCGATGCAGGTCCCGCCGGCTACAGCGCGACCTTTTCGTTCGAGCCTGGTACCGGAGACGGCATGCCGAGCCGGGTCTTCGCAAGGCCGGTCGAGGTGCAGATCACGGGCTCGGCGCTGGTCTATGACATTGCCGATCCCTCGGGCGGCAAGGGCGAGCCGGTCAAACCGCTCGCGGCGCTCTACCCGGACCTGCGCAAGTTCATCCGGGAAGGCTATATGCGCTACGCTTTCACCCGTTTCGGCGTCGCCTATGTGGTGTCGATCCAATGCCTCGACAGCGTTGCCAAGCCGCGGCGGCTTGCCTGCAAGGAGGCCTATCCGATCGCCGAGCGCTTCCTGAAGGCGCTGCGCGTGGCGGGCGGCCAGCGCATGCGGCCGCTCACGGACATCGCTTCCAACATTCTCGATCGTCCCACGGTACGCTCCCCGGACTTCACCTACAGGCCGAGCGGCGACATCATCCCGAACACCGGCTATCGCAAGCAGGGCGGCCATCCCGACGTGATGGCCTACGCACAGATCCGGTTTCCTCTCGAGAAGGCGCCCGCGTTCGTGCACTCGCAATCCTATGCCAAGCGCGACAAGATCGAGAGCACGACCGCCTATCCCTGGCGCGACAATTTCTGCGAATCCCGGAGTTTCGAGGTCTGGCAATGCGGCGGCGGCTATGGCCATCAGGGCGAGGACATCCGCGCGGCCGAGTGCCCACCGCCTGGTGAAGGCCGCCAAGCCTGTGATCCCAAGCAGCGCGCCGTCGTCGCCGTGCGGGATGCGAGGGTTATACGCGCTTCCAAGGACCAGGCTGTGACGCTGCAAATCAACAGCCGGAGCGAGCACATTCGCTTCCGCTACATGCATATGAACCCGCAGGCGCTGAACGCCGATGGCCTGCTCAATGGCCGCATCGTATCGGAGGGCGAGAAGATCGGCGTGGTCTCGAACTATCTCGACCATCCCGCCGGCACCTCGATGCACCTGCATTTCGACGTGCAAGTGTTCACCCGCGACGGCTGGATCTGGGTCAGTCCTTACGTCACGCTGGTCTCCGCCTATGAGCGCCTGATCCACGCCCGCGGCCGCGAGGTCGGCCCGGAGATCGCCGGCACGCCACAGCCTGTGGCGCATGCGCTGCCGGAGGACGTGCTCAAGCCGGACCTGCGCGAGGGATCGGGCGGCGACGAGAACTAACGGCTTGCTCCTTCCATTGCCAGGCAGTGCAAAAGCGTGTTGTCGCACACACCGCCCGATGGAAGGCCGAAGGAACTGGGTTGATGAGTGTCGGACTGATTGGTCTTCTCGACGATATCGCAGCGATCGCAAAGGTGGCGGCAGCCTCGCTCGACGATGTCGCGGGCCAAACGGCCAAGGCGGGAGCAAAGGCGGCTGGCGTGGTCATCGATGACGCAGCCGTCACGCCGAACTACGTGATCGGCTTTGCCTCGAAACGCGAACTGCCGATCGTAGGCAAGATTGCGGTTGGGTCGCTGCGCAATAAATTGCTGATCCTGCTGCCCATTGCCCTGTTGCTTGGTTATTTCCTTCCCGCCGCGGTCACGCCGCTGCTCATGCTGGGCGGCGCCTTTCTGTGCTATGAGGGCACCGAGAAGGTGCTCGAAGCCGCGATGCCGCATGATGCGCGCCACCACGAAGCCCAGCCCCAGCCAATTGCATTGAACGCGCGGTCGGTCGAGGACAAGAAAGTCGCAAGCGCCATCAAAACGGATTTCATCCTGTCGGCGGAGATCATGGCGATCACGCTGGCGGCCGTCCCGGCGGGCAGCATCTGGACCCAGGCGCTCGTGCTCGCACTCGTCGCCATTTTCATCACTGTTGGAGTCTACGGCGTGGTCGCCTTGATCGTGAAGGCGGACGATGTCGGCCTGGCCCTTGCGCGGTATGACGGCGCCTCGCTTGTTGGCGGCGCAATCCGATTGCTTGGACGTGCGCTGGTCCGCGGCATGCCTGTCTTCCTGGCGGTGCTGAGCACCATCGGCACCGCCGCGATGATCTGGGTCGGTGGCGGCATCATCCTGCACGGCATCGAACAATACGGCCCACCGGTAGTCGGCCATACGGTTCATGCCGCGACCGAGGCTGCCGCGCACCGCCTTCCCTCCATTGCCGGCACCGTCGGATGGGCGGTCGAGGCAGCCATTTCAGGCGTTATTGGGCTCCTTGTCGGCGCAGTTGCGATACCGGCCGTCACATACGGTCTTTCACCGCTATGGAAACGTCTGAAGCGATCGCAGCCGACCTGAACAAAAGCGGCTGCAGATTGCGGGTGCCGGCTACTCCAGCAACGTCGTGAGTTGCGCGCCCTCGTCCGCCACGAACACGGCAATCAATTCCGCCGGCTCCGTGGTGCTGGCATTGGCCGAGACCAGATGCGTCGAGCCGGGCGGCTCGAAGAAGGACTGGCCGACGCCGAACGTCTCGACCGGGCCGCCGCCGAGCTGGGAGCGGATCTTGCCCTTGGTTATGTAGGCGGTGACGGATCCTGCGTGACGATGCGGCCGCGAGAACCCGCCAGGGCCGTAGAACACGCGCACGATGGTGACGCGCTTGCCCGGCACGTTCGGCAGCGCGTAGGAGTCGATCGGCTCGACCTTGTCCAGCGGCGAGCTTTCGGCGGCGGTGGCGCAGAGCGGCGCGAGTGCGCCGGAAATGGTGTCCATCGTCACCGGCAACGCCTTGCCGATCGCAAGCGCGCACGCAAGCCCGCCGACGACGGCGATCGCCATCGAACGCGATGGCGCCAATGTGGTGGGCAAACTTACTACCGTCATCACGATCTCCCTTCGTTGCAATCAGGATGCCGCCGCATTCGCTGCGACCGGTCGCTTCGCCGGTGTCCAGCGAAACGCCGCACCGAAACGATTCCAGACGTTGATCGAGGCAACCGCAGAGGTCAGGTACGTCAGTTCGGTCTCGGAGAATTCACGGCTCGCCTCGGCATACACGCCCTCGCCGACTCCGTCGGGCAGGCAGGTCAGCGCCTCGGTCCAGGCCAGCGCGGCACGTTCGCGCGCGGAAAAGATCGGCGCCTCGCGCCAGACCACGACCAAATTGAGCTTGTCGACGGGCACGCCGATCCGCTCCGAAAGCAGGATGTGATGCTGCACGCAGAAGGCGCAGCCGTTGATCTGCGATGCCCGGAGCTTGACCAGTTCGAGAAGCTGCTTGTCGAGACCGGCCTTGGCCGCCACCTGGCCGAGCGCCAGCACCAGCTCATACGCATCCGGCGCGATCTTCTTGAAATCCTCGTATTCGCTGCGGGCGTGTGACATTGCCGTTCACCTCGTGGTATTGTAAGACCGCTTACATCTTATAAGAGCACTTACATGTTGCGCAAGTCGCCCAGTATCACGAGATCGAAATCCCGGCGCAAGACTGCCAAGCCTGACGCCGTGCGCGTGCCAGCCCCAGGGGAAGGCAAGCGCGGCGAGCAAGGCTATCTCGGCTATCTCTTGCGCCAGGCCCACGCCGCAGTCCGTCTGACGATGGAGCGGTCGCTCGCCGATCTCGGTGTCACCTCACCGCAATTCGCGGTGCTGACCATGCTCAACGCCTATCCGGGCCTCTCGGGCGCCGACGTTGCCCGCCTCACCTTTCTGACGCCCCAGACCGTCGGCGTCATCATCCGCAATCTCGAGCGTGACGGCGCGATTGTGATGACGCCGCATCCCGTCCACGGCCGCATCCAGCAATGGACGCTGACGCCGCGCGGCACGGCGCTTTTGAAAGCGTGCCGGGAAAGGGTGATTGCGTTGGAGAAGCGGCTGGCCGCCGGGCTCGATGTCAAGGCCGAGGCAAGCATTCGCCGCTGGCTCGCAGGCATCGCGGCCGATTTGCAGGAGGACTAGGCGAAGCGCGCTTGCCGCTGGCGGGACCTAGTCGCCGCCTCCGCCGTCGCCACCGTCCGAATCCGGGAAGTCACTGACGGCGCCGTGGCCTTGAATACCGCGCCCAAAGTTCTCCGCGAGGATCATCAGGACGACGACGAACAACCCGGCGCCGAACGGCCAGGGATTGGCGCGGATGATGTCGAACAGCTCCTGCATTCACGCATTGTGCGCAGACGGAAGCGAATCGACCGTAAAGTGACAGGCTCAAAATTGGGGATATCCGACCCGTTGCAGGCGCGCCCTACCCGCCCTTCAACACTTTCTTAACCTCGCCATCGGGCCAGGTCTCGCCCGCTGCGATCACCCGCACGCGGCTTTGATCGGCGTCGTTCACCAGCTCATGCGAACTCACCCGCTCGCCGCTTCGCTCCAGGTGCAGATCGGTTTCGGGCTTCCAGCTCAGTGTGGTGGCGAGATCGCCAGGGAAAATCTGCCATTGTGATCCGTCGTCGAGCTCGACGACGTGGCTCTCTGCATGCGCGCGTATCTTCATTCGACCCCGAATTCTCGACGGAAGGCGGGCCCCGACCATCGGCCGGGGCCCCGCTCCGTTAGTCGTTGTCGTGATGAATCACGGTCTTTTCGCGGTTACCGAATTCATCTTCCTTCTTGATGACGGTGGTGCGGTCGGCAGGCTCGCGCTCCTTGATCACGGTGGTGCGATCACGATCGCGGTCACGCTCTCGATATTCCGGGGACTGTCCGACGGTCACGCCGGCGCCGACCGGACCAACATGAACACCGACTTCGTCGGCGAATGCGGGGGCTGCGATAGCGGTGACCATGGCGGCCGCAAACAGATATTTCCTCATCTCGTCCTCCTCGATTGCATGCGGAGGGAATGCGTGAGTGCGACAATTTGTTCCGGAAGGAACAGGACGGACGTCCCGTTCCCGACCCTCCAGGAACCGACTCACAGGAGCCGCATTTCCCGCTACAATAAGTCGATGAAACACGCTGATTCCTCGATCCATCATACCCGCCGCGCCTTCACGATCGGCGCCGCCACCCTGCTCGCTTTCCCGACGCATGTCTTCGCCGCACCTCCAGGCTTCGACGAATGGCGTGAGGGTTTTCGCGCTCGTGCCATGGCCAAGGGCATCTCGGCTGCGACATGGCAGCGTGCGATGGCGCGGGTCGAGCCCGACATGAGCGTGTTCAAGCAGATGCGGAACCAGCCCGAATTTCATGAGCAGGTCTGGCAATACATCAACCGTCGCGTCTCCGACTGGCGCATCATCAACGGCAAGATCGCGCTGAAGAACAACGAGGCGCTGCTCGCGCGCATCGAGCGCGATTTCGGCGTCGAGCGCGGCACGCTGCTGGCGCTGTGGGGCGTCGAGTCCGCCTATGGCGATCCGCTGGTGCAGCAGAACCACATGACGCCGGTGTTTCCCTCGCTCGCCGCCCTCGCCTGGAACGAACCGCGACGCAAGGCCTATTGGGAAACCGAGCTGATCAACGCGCTACGCATCGTCGACAAGGGCTGGAGCACGCCGGAGCAGATGCAGGGATCCTGGGCCGGCGCGATGGGGCATTCGCAATGGATGCCGGAAGTCTGGCTCAATGTCGGCATCGACTATGATGGCGACGGCAAGGTGTCGCCGTTCGGCAAGCCCGACGACGCGCTGGGCTCGACGGCAAAATATCTCGTCAATCGCGGCAAGTGGCACCGCGGCGAGCATTGGGGCTACGAGGTGCGCACGCCCGGTGAGATGAGCGGCAGCCGGACCTATGCGGCTTGGCAGGCGGCCGGCGTCACCCGCGCCGACGGCCAGCCGTTTCCGCAAGCCTCCGCATCCGCGCAGATGTGGACGCCGGTTGCGGGCGGGCCGACGTTTCTGCTGGGACCGAATTTCAACGCGGTGAAGAGCTACAATCCCTCGATGAACTATGCCCTGGCGATCTGCCATCTCGGCGACCGCTGCCTCGGCGCCCCGCCTTTCATCCAGCCGTTCCCCGGCTCCGAGCGCGCGCTGACACTCGCCGAGGTGCAGGAGATGCAGACGCGCCTGACCAAGGCGGGCTTCGACACCGGCGGCACCGACGGCCGCGTCGGCAACGACACGATGAAGGCAATCAAGGATTTTCAGCAGAGGGCCGGTATCGTGCCTGCGGACGGCTATGGCGGGCTGAAGGTGCTGGCGAAGCTACGCCAGGGGTCTTAGGCCGGCTCAATGCCGGTATTGCGGCTCCTCCGCATCGAGCTGCCGCCGGATCGCCGCAAGATGCAGCCGTGCAGATTCGGAATCGCCCTCGCGCATCTGCCTGTAGGTCTCGGCTGCAATCGCGGGATCGACCGGCAGCACCTGTCGCCCGGTCGACATCGCCAGCACCTGCACCTCGGCGGCGCGTTCGAGATAGTAGAGATCGTCCCAGGCCTCCGCGATGGTCGGTGCCAGCACCATCACGCCGTGATGCTTCATGAAGATGATATCGGCATCCCCAACGGCGGATGCGATGCGCGCACCTTCGCGGTTGTCGAGCGCAAGGCCATTGTAGTCGCGGTCCACGGCCGTGCGACCATAGAACTTCAGCGCGGTCTGGCCGGCCCAGATCAGCGGATCGCCTTCGGTCATCGACAGCGCCGTGGCGTAGGGCATGTGGGTGTGGAAGGCGACCTTGGCGCGCGGCAGGCGCTTGTGCATCTCGGCATGGATGTAGAACGCGGTCGCCTCGGGTACGCCCTCGCCGTCGAGCACGCTGCCGTGGAAATCGCAGATCAGCAGCTTTGACGCGGTCAGCTCGCGGAAGGCGTAGCCGTAAGGGTTGACCAGGAAGAGATCGTCATGGCCCGGCACCACGGCCGAGAAGTGGTTGCAGATGCCCTCCTCAAAGCCGTTGCGCGCAGCCATCCGAAAGCAGGCGGCAAGATCCTCGCGCGCGCTGCGGATCGCGTCGGTGACGAGGTCCGGACGGTTCGAGCGGAACGTTGCTGGCGTGGAGGACGAAGAGTGAAGGCTGTGCGCCATGGCGGAAGGACACCTCTGTCGTTCGGAAGACGCCCGCGTTGTACAGGTCCGACGCCTGCGCGTCAGCCCCCGCGGGCGCCACCCTGCCCTTCGCAGCCCGCGCGACGGCCTATTGCCGCCGCGGCACGCCGCCGGCATTCATGCCGCCGTCGATGACGAGCTCGCTGCCGGTGACGTAGCACGAGGCATCGGAGGCCAGATACAGCACGCCGGAGGCAATCTCAGAAGCATGGCCGGCGCGGCCGAGCGGCGTGACGAGGCGCGCACGCTCCTCGGGATCGATCGGTGCATTGCCCTGGTTGCCGGTCGCGCCGGTCGGGATCTTGCCCCAGATCGGGGTGTCGATGATGCCGGGATGGACGGAGTTGACGCGGATGCCGTCGCCGGCGGCCGCGCACTCCATCGCGATCGACTTCGCGAACAGCCGCACGCCGCCCTTGGTCGCCGAATAGGCCGACAGCCCAGGCGCGCCGCGCAGGCCCGCGAGCGAGGACATCATGACGATCGAGCCGCCGCCGGTCTTGCGCATCAAGGGCAGGCAATGCTTGACCGAGAGGAAGACGCCGTCGAGGTTGATCGCGTTCTGCTTGCGCCAGTCGCTAAGCGTCATGTCGACGATCGAGGGCACGGCGATGCCGATGCCGGCGTTGGAGACGAGAATATCAAGCCGGCCAAAGCGCTTCGCGATCTCGGCTGTGATCTCGATCCAGCGCTCTTCACTGGTGACGTCCTGCTCCAGGAAAATCGCCTTGCCGTCGGCCTTGGTGATGCGATTGGCGAGCTCGGGGCCGCGCAGCTCGTCGATGTCGGTGGCAATGACGGTGGCGCCCTCGCGCGCGAATAGCTCGACGACGGCTTCGCCGATGCCGGAGGCGCCGCCCGTCACCAGCGCCACTTTACCCTCAACCTGCCCTGCCATGTTCACTCCCAGTTTTGCTGTTAGCTTTTTTGTTGTTTGCCGGGCCTATCTAATCATGGATGGTCCCTGATCGGGTAGCGCGACGTCGATGACGCGGAATTGCACACGCTCGGCGCCCTGATAGCGATCGACCGACAATGATCCCGCGACATGCAATTGCTGGCCGCGATTGGCGACGAGCGCGTTGCCGAGCTTCTGTCCGATCGAACGGAACGCGATGCCGTTGACGATGGCGCCGTCGCCCGACTTGAAGCGTAGCCTCAAATGTGCCTGTCCCACCTCGTCGGCATAGACGAGCTGGTGCGCCGGCAGCGCCAACACGGCTTCCGGATTGCCGCTGCCGAAGGGACCCGCGCGGTTGAGCGTCGCTGCAAGCTCGGTCGTCACCGCGCGCGCGGAGACCGCGCCGTCGATGTAGAGCTCGTTGACGTGGCGCGCCTTGGCAACGTCGCGCCCCAACGCATTCTCGAGGTAGGCGCGAAACTCGGCGAGTTTTTCCTTCCGTAGCGTGACCCCCGCAGCCATCGCGTGGCCGCCCCCCTTCAGCAGAATGCCATCGGCGACCGCCTGCCGCACGGCCTTGCCGATATCGACGCCGGCAATCGAACGGCCGGAGCCGGTGCCGATGCCGCCGGGCTCCAGCGCGATCGCAAAGGCGGGCCGCGAGAACTTCTCCTTCAACCGGGACGCAACGAGACCGACCACGCCGGGATGCCAGCCTTCGGAGGCCGTGACGATCACGCCGATCTTGTCCTCGAGCCCGATCGAGGCGAGCGCCTCGGCTTCGGCCTGCGCTTCGGCCGCCTGCTCGATGACCCGGCGCTCGCTGTTGAGGCGGTCGAGTTCGGCGGCGATCCGCGCGGCCTCGACGCTGTCACCCTCCAAAAGCAGGCGCACGCCGAGATCGGCGCGGCCGATGCGACCGCCGGCATTGATGCGCGGCCCCAGCATGAAGCCGAGATGCCAGGCCTCCGGCGGGCCGTTGAGCCGCGCCACGTCCATCAGCGCTGTGTGGCCGACATGGTCGCGCCGCCGCATCGCGATCAGGCCCTTGGCGACGAACGCGCGGTTGAGACCGATCAGCGGCGCGACATCAGCAACCGTGCCGAGCGCGACGTGATGCAGCATGCCGAGCAGATCCGGCTCGGGCATCTCCGCATTCCAGAAGCCGCGCTGGCGTAATTCACGATTGACCGCGACCAGCGTCACCAGCACGAGGCCGACGGCGGCGAGATGGCCGAGGCCGGAGAGATCGTCGAGCCGGTTCGGATTGACCAGCGCGTCGACCTCCGGCAGCTCCGTGCCGGCCTGATGATGGTCGATCACGACGACGGACATGCCGATACGTTTTGCTTCGGCGAGCGGCTCGATGCTGGTGGTGCCGCAATCGACGGTGACGAGCAGCGTGGCGCCCTTTTCGGCCAGCGCGCGCACGGCTTCCGTGTTGGGCCCGTAGCCCTCGAAGATGCGGTCGGGAATGTGGATCAGCGGATCGAGCCCGCAATGCCGCAGATGCCAGGTCAGCAGCGCCGCCGAGGTCGCGCCGTCGACATCGTAGTCGCCGAAGATCGCGACCTTCTCGCCGTTCGCTGCGGCATCCGCGATCCGCTTCGCGGCGGCCTCCATCTCCGTCACCGTGAACGGGTCCGGCAGAAGCTTGCGGATGGTGGGATCGAGGAAATCTGCGACGGCGTCGCTGTCGACGCCGCGGCCTGCCAGCACCCGCGCCAGGAGCTCGGGCAGTTGGTGGCGCTGCACGATGGCAAGCGCTTTCGCCGCCCCGCGGGCATCCAGCCGGTCGCGCCAAAGCTTGTCGGTGAGCGAGCGCGCCACTCCCAGGAACGCCTGGGGCGCTTCGACGGGCAAGGCGGTAGCGGGCGGCGTCATGAACAGCTGTCGGTTTGAGGAACCTGGGAGCCGGAGGGATTGCATCGTCCGGCCGACGGACGATTGGCCCGCAATCCCTCGGGATTTGCAACGTCTGCGCGGCACAAAGCGGTGGATTGCCGCTTTGCTACCCGGACTGACTATCATTTGAGCATTCCGCAAAACAGCAAATTAAGCAGGCGTTAGGCGGAATCTTCGAAAAAGAATCGTATTCGATCTGTCAGTGATTGTTCCGGGTTCGTTGCAGATCAGACCTCATTGCCAAGGGAAGCCCCCGATGTCTGCTGCGCTGGGTCTCAAAGCCAAGCCGATCGCAAATGAACCCGCTCATGATGATTCCGATATCTCCGCGCTGATCAACCGCCTCACGGCGGAGGTCAACCAGATCGCGGTCGACAAGACCAAGGCGATCCAGCAGATCACCAACCAGATGAAGATGCTGGCGCTGAACGCGTTGATCGAAAGCTCGCGCGCCGGCGCGCAGGGCGCGGGCTTCGCCGTGGTGGCGCAGGAGGTCCGCGGCGTCGGCCAGCAGGTCGAGACTATCGCCCGCGAACTCGAAAGCCAGCTGACCAAGCGCACCGGCGACCTCGTCGCCTCGATCGACCGCATGAGCCAGCGCTCGCGCGGCGAGCGCATGGTCGACCTCTCGCTCAACGCCATCGAGCTGATCGACCGCAACCTCTATGAACGGACCTGCGACGTGCGCTGGTGGGCGACCGATTCCGCGCTGGTCGGTTGCGCGGCCTCGCCCGACGCCGCGGCCGTGTCCCATGCCTCGCAGCGTCTCGGTGTGATCCTAGGAGCCTACACCGTCTATCTCGACCTCTGGCTCTGCGATCTCGACGGCAACGTCATCGCCAACGGCCGCGCCGACCGCTTTCGCGCTGTCGGCCAGAACGTCGCCCACACCAAATGGTTTCGCGAGGCCAAGACCCTGCGCTCCGGCGACGACTATGTCGCCGGCGACGTCGAGAACCAGCCGCTGCTCGGCAATGCCCAGGTCGCGACCTATTGCGCCAGCGTCCGCGCCGGCGGCCAGGCCAACGGCGCGCCGATCGGGGTGCTCGCCATCCATTTCGACTGGGAGGCGCAGGCCCGCGCCATCGTGCAAGGCGTGCGCGTTGGCGACAGCGACAAGGCGCGCGTGCTGCTGGTCGACTCCAATCTTCGCGTGATCGCCGCTTCCGACGGACAAGGCATTCTCAGCGAACGCATCTCGCTGTCGCTCAACGGCCAGCGTTCCGGCTTCTACCAGGACGGCTCGGGCACGCTGGTCGCGTTCCATGCGACGCCCGGCTACGAGACCTATCGCGGCCTGGGCTGGTACGGCGTGATCGTCTGCGGGGCCTGAAGCTGCAGGCGGCTCGCCTATCCAACTCAAAACCGTGAAAACAACCCCATGCACAGTAGCCATCTCGTTGTTTTGATGACGGTTTTTTCGCCGTTTGACGCGGGCAAAACACTGGCATGCATGCGATCATGGCGTCGTTCGCGGTCCAGCCTCAGAGCGCTAGGCTCTGGTGATATCGTCTTCGACGGCCCGCAGCGACGTAATTCCGAGCGTTTGCGACGGACGCTCTCCGAACATTGCCAGGTAGTATTGCGAGAACCGGCCGAGTTCGTAAAAGCCCTGCTGCATGGCGACCGCTGTCACGGTGGTCGAGCCGGGTGCGCTCTGGTGCAGGATCGAATGAACAGCGCAAAGACGCTTGTGCCTGAGGAAGCTGACCGGGCCGAGACCGAATACCTCCTGAAACGCGCGGTGGAGGGTGCGCCGCGATACGCCGAGCGCCGCGCAGATTTCCGACACGTGCACCGGACGGGTGCCGGCGTCGTCGAGAAACTCCTCGACCTTGCGGATCAGCCGTCGCGCGGAAGGGAGCCAGCCATTGCCGTCGGGTGGCAGCGACGACGCGACGTTGGTAGCCATGCATTCGGCGATCGATCGTTTCCAGAAATCGGCTGTTGATGGCGTCAGTCCGTATTTGTTGTCGCGCAGGTGCGACATGATCCGGACCAGGCGGCGCGAGGCGATTGCGCCGCTCTCGATGTCCGCGCGGAAATGACCGCGGCTGCGCCAGGTGTCAGGATCACTCAGCCGTGCTTTTCCGGCGAACAGCGTCGCGACCTCGTTGAGGTCGAACCGCATGGCGGCGTAAGCGGAGCCGCCGTGAAAAACCCCGTCATGTTCGAGCAGCGGCGGAATGACGAGCACATCGTTGAGCTGCATGTCGAACGACCAGTGGGCGACGCGCTCTTCAGCTGCGAGCAGCATGCCGATGATCAGTCTGTCGTCGCTGGAAACCCGCTGCGTGCGCATGCCGACGTTGAATGCACCGATGCTGAGCGAGAAGTCGCCGATGCCGACATGGGACAACGTTCCGCGCAACCGACCGCGGCCGAGTTGCATCACATCGACATGCGAGCCATGGACGGCCTGCTGAAGTCCTTCGAAACCGTCCAGCTTGCGCGAATCAACCAGGAGGACTTGCCCCATGGCTGTACCCTGTTACTGAAGCGCGACAATTCTGCGGCAGGCGAGGCCTCACCAACTCCCCCGCAGACTGGCACAAACTGCACATCCCAGCCGTCCAGTCTTCGGGTACCGTTCGCAACCTTAGCGATATTGAGCGGACGCGCTTTGGGGATGGCAGAGCGCACGCGGCATGGATTTGCCGCGTGGTCGAAAACGTGCGTGCAAAAGAAAGAGATGTTGACGCAGCGTCCTCCTCTCCCCGAGTGCCAGAAAAATGGGGCTAGACAATGCGTCTAATGGGCCGGGCAGAGAGCTATCGTCGAAGTCTGCCAGAGTTGGCGCAGTAGCATCAGGTGGAATGCGCGTATCGGAGCTTCCACCATGTTGCGAGCGGATCTGGATCACTGCGAGTGGGTGCCGGATGATTTGAAGACCGGCGAGATGGTCTTCATTCCCGGCGGAACCTTTCGCATGGGATCCGACCATCATTATCCCGAGGAAGCGCCGAGCCATCGCGTCGCTGTCGACGGCTTCTGCATTGACCGCACGCCCGTGACCAACCGGCAGTTCAAGCAGTTCGTCACCGCAACCGGCCATGTCACCGAGGCGCAGATCGTTCCCGATCCGAAGGACTATCCGGGCGCGCTGGCAGAGATGCTCTACGCGGGATCGCGGGTGTTCTCACCGCTGCCGCGCATCACCGATCTCACCGACTGGAGCCAGTGGTGGACTTTCCTGCGCGGCGCCAACTGGCGCCATCCGCATGGTCCCGGCAGCAACATCAAGGACCTCGACGACCATCCTGTCGTTCACGTCTCCTTTAGCGATGCGGCAGCCTATGCCCACTGGGCCGGCAAGGACTTGCCGACGGAGGCGGAATGGGAATTTGCGGCGCACGGCGGCTTCGAGGCGGAGGAATACGCCTGGGGCGATGCGCTGATGCCAGGCGGCAAGCACATGGCCAATATCTGGCAGGGCAACTTCCCCGTCCAGAATCTCGGCGAGGATGGGTACGAGCGTACCTCGCCGGTCATGGCCTTCCCGCGGAACGGTTACGGTCTCTACGACATGATCGGCAATGTCTGGGAGTGGACCTCCGACTGGTGGGCGCTCAAAACACGTCGCCGACGCTGCCAAACCTTGCTGCATCCCCAAAAATCCCCGCGGCGGCGGTGAGCACACAAGCTACGACCCTCGCCTCCCCGACATCCAGATTCCGCGCAAGGTCCTCAAGGGCGGCTCGCACCTCTGCGCGCCAAACTATTGCCGCCGATATCGTCCGGCCGCGCGGCACGCCGAGCCGATCGCCAGCCATGTCGGGTTCCGCTGCGTGGTGCGAATGCCGTCTATAACCGAACGCCGAAACGAAGGACGTGCTGCAATCTAGCGAGCGCCGCTGGTGAGAGGCTGGCGCCAGCGGTGCGCTCCGCGCGTCGGACTGTTTCGATATGCAACTTTCGGCGATCGATAAACATCTTCAGCATTTTTGGACAAGGCAGGCCGGTTACAGGCAAGAGCCTGCCCCATTTCCCCGGTAAGAGTCCTCATCGCATCGCGACGCGCGCTCCGTCGACCCTGAAACGCTCGCGCCCGCAACGTGCCGAGGAGATAGGCCATGAAGATCGTCGTGATCGGCGGGACCGGATTGATTGGATCCAAGCTGGTGGCGAAGCTCAAGCAGCAAGGCCACGACGCGGTCGCGGCTTCGCCGAAGTCGGGCGTGAACGCGGTGACCGGGGAAGGTCTCGCAGCAGTGCTGGCGGGGACCGATGTCGTCGTCGACGTTGCCAACGCGCCGTCCTGGGAGCCTGCCGCCGTGCTCGAATTCTTCCACCGTTCGAGCAAGAATCTCGTCGCGGCCGAGGCCGCAGCGGCGGTGAAGCATCATGTGGCGCTCTCGATCGTCGGAACCGAGCGCTCGCCCGATAACTCCTATTTTCGCGCCAAGCTGGCGCAGGAGACTATCATCAAGTCTTCGCCGGTCCCCTACTCGATCGTCCGCGCCACCCAGTTCTTCGAATTCCTCAGCGCCATTGCCGAGATGGGTGCGGCCGAGGGTGGGATCGTTGTTCCCTCGGCATTGTTTCAGCCCATCGCGGCCGAGGACGTGGCCGATCGCCTCGCAGAAGTCGCGATTAGCCCGCCGCTTAACGGCACGATCGATATCGCAGGACCTGAGAAGGCGCCCTTTAATGAATTCATCGCACGCCGCCTGAAGGCGTCCGGCGACCCCCGACCGGTGGTGGGAGACCCAAAGGCGCCGTACTACGGCGCTCCCATCGACGACACATCGCTGAACCCTCTTGGCGAGGCGCGGCTTGGCACGACGCCGCTCGCAACATGGCTCGCGAGACTTTGAGGAGACCCCCATGCGCAGATTGCTGATCGCAACCGCTGTTTATGCCGCATCATTCCTGACAGCCCATGCCGCCGAGACGGCGACGCCCACGGCCAAGGTGACGGTCGTGTTCGACCAGGCGCTGCCCAATGTCCCGGGCAAGAGCATGAAGGGCGTGCTGGTCGAGTATGGTCCCGGAGGCTCCTCGCCGGCCCACATCCACGCGCCCTCGGCTTTCATCTACGCCACCGTCCTGGAAGGAGCGATCCGCAGTCAGGTCAATGACGGCCCGGTCAAGGTCTTTCACAAGGGCGAGAACTTCTCCGAAAAGCCCGGCGACCGCCATGCCGTCAGCGCCAATGCCAGCGAGACCGAACCCGCAAAATTGCTGGCCGTCTTCGTGGTGGATACGGCCGACAAGGAGCTGACTATGCCGATCCCGAAATAGCGCACAATCGGCGAGCGGCATTGCCACCTCGAGGCGTTGATTTCATCCGGGGCTGCCTACGAATGCCACCGGCGTGCCTTTCGAGACACGCCCGGCGACGCGCTCGGCATCCCAATTGGTCAGACGCACGCAGCCGTGAGATTCCGCCTTGGAAATCTTCTCCGGCGAGGGCGTGCCGTGAATGCCGTAGCCCTCGGCAGACAGGTTGATCCAGACCGTGCCGACCGGATTGTTCGGGCCGGGCTTGATGGTGAAGGGCTTGCGGGAATGGACGCCCTTGAAGCGATAAGCGGGATTGTAGCGATAGTACGGATTTCGGCTGACTTCCGTGACCTTGAGCGTGCCTGAGGGCGACGGCTTCTCCTCGCTGCCGACCGTCGCGGGATAAAATCCGATCAGCGCATTCGTTTTGTCGAACAGTTTTACGGTCTGCCTGACCTTGTCGACCTCGATCCTCTCGGCCTTGGTGGGGATGCCCTCGCCTGCGCCTGATGTGTCCACCACGACGATGGTGTCGCCGGCGCGATCGAAATGGCGCCCGGAGTTGAGCGCGGCCAGGAGCTGCTCGCTCATGTGAAATTTCTCGGCCAGGGCCTCGCGCGCACTGGTGAAGCCGAGCTTTGTAAGCTCCTTCATGTCCTCCATCTTCGACGGCAGCTTTTTCAGGAAAGGACCCGCCACGTCCTGCTCGGTGATGGCATAGGTCATCGTCACCGGCCGGTCGTCCGCCCGTAACGCGGTCCAGACATCGTCCGTCACGGCGTCCGAAACCGGCAGCTGCCGTGCTTCGGCATAGGCCCGCAACGCCTTTTTGGCGTTCTCGCCGAATCTGCCGTCGATCGCGCCGGGCGAGAAGTGCGCGCGGTCCAGCAGGACCTGCAACCGGACCCCCGCCGCGGTCGGCTTATCGTTCGACAGGGTTTTCTTCGACGGCTCGGCGACGTTGATGGCAGCGGCGTCGATCTCCGCGGCGAACGCCGGCGGCGCAGCCAGAGCGAAGACCAGAAAGATGCAAATCTGCCCCGCTTTTCCGAGCGACATCGCCGGGTCCTTTCACGTTTCCGACGGTTCAGTGATCAACTCCCGAGCCGCGGCGCTAGCGAGCTTGCGGTATTGGTGTTCGTACTGCCTCGCCATTCGGCTCGCAGAGAAGCGCTCCTCGAAGCGGGCGCGCACCTTCCTTCGATCCAGTTTTCCCAGTTCGCCGATCGCCTTGACGGCCTGCTCCTCGTTCTCGACGATGAAGCCGGTCAATCCATGCTCGACGACTTCGGGGACGGAGCCGGAGCGATAGGCGATCACGGGCGTTCCGCATGCCATCGCTTCGATCATGACCAGCCCAAACGGCTCCGGCCAATCGATCGGAAACAGCAGAGCAGCGGCTTCGGCAAGGAAGGGCTGTTTCTTTGCGTCATCGACTTCACCAACAAGCCGGATATCCTTGCCGTCGACGTTCGGCTCGATGTGGTTCCTGAAGTAGGCCGTCTCGGCGCGCGGGACCTTCGCGGCGATATGGAGGGGCATCTGGACTGCGCGCGCGATACGGATCGCGTCCTGCGGACCCTTGTCTGCGGTGAGCCGCCCGAGAAACGCCAAATAGGACCCCTGTTCGTAGGACGGCCGAAACAGATCGGGCGGCAGCCCGTGCTGGATGGTTCCGATCCATTTCGCATCCGGAAGCGGCAGCCGCTGATGATCGGAAATCGACACGAAACATGCTTCAGGGAAGTGCCTGACGACGTCGGGTAGTCCGGGCAAGTCGAGGCGGCCGTGCATGGTCGTGAGGAACGGCACGCCGAGACGACTGAGCAACGGCAGGGACAGCCAGTCGACATGCGCGTGGATTACGTCGAATTCTTTCGCACGCCTTGCGATTGCCTCCATCAGCATCGCGCTTGCGGCGGTCGGGTCCGCCCCCTTTTGTCCGAGCCGCAGCGCGCGGGGCCAGACAGGATGAAGCGCACCATTCGTCCTGGAATCGCCGCTCGCAAACAGCGTGACTTCGTGGCCGAGCTCGACCAGCCCATCCACCAGCCAGGCCACCACCCGCTCGGTGCCCCCGTAGAGCTTCGGAGGGACGCTTTCGGCCAGGGGAGCAAGCTGGGCGATGCGCATGGCAGGCTACCCGTCAAGCCGCCGCACGCACGATCAGCACGATCGCGGCGGACAGAAGGTTCGAAATCGCGAGCAGCGTCCAATTCGGCCTGGCACTTGCGGCCGCGACCCGGCAGACGAGCCCTTCCACGAGCCTTAACATTCGTCCTCGGGAAGCCGATCGAGGTAGGCAATCCCGAATCCCGTGAGTTCTTCGGCATCGCTCCCGCGCGCTTCCCATCTCCCTTGCAGATGACGCTCGAGCAGGCAGCGACGGCAATCTGCGGCATCGACGTGGCGATGCCGGGCGCGGTAAACGGACCAAGCAATATCCACCGCCGTTCGCAGCGGGTCGTCGTCTACCATGTTCCAACTCCGAGATGGAGACGTTCATGGGACAGCAACTCGTTACGACGGCGGAAGTTTCCACTTTTTCCCGGAGGCCCGAAGCTGCGCACGGCCACCGCGGGCACAAGCAGGCGCCCTCGGAGAAATCAGGCGACGCGACGAGCCGCCATCTCTCCGGCTAGCAGCAGCGCGGCGCGGCTGGCCCCGATTGATGCAATGCCCTGCCCGGCAATGTCGTACGCGGTGCCGTGCGCGGGCGTGCAGATCGGGAACGGGAAGCCGCCAAGCAAAGTCACGCCACGATCAAAACCCATCAGCTTCATCGCGATCTGGCCCTGGTCGTGATACATCGTCAGCACCGCATCGAAGGCGCCGCCCTTGGCGCGCAGGAATACGGTGTCAGCGGGAAACGGCCCTTCCGCGGCAATACCATCGCGCCGGCCGGCGGCGACCACGGGCGCAATGATGTCGATCTCCTCGCGGCCGAAATTGCCGCCGTCACCGGCGTGCGGATTGAGCCCGGCCACCGCGATGCGCGGCCGCGCAAAGCCGGCGTTGCGCATGCAGGCATCGGTCAGCTTCAGCGCGCGATGGATGCGTTCGCCGGACAGTCGCGCGGCGACGTCCTTGAGCGGGATGTGGGACGTCACGCGGGCGTTCCACAGCCGGTCCAGCACATTGAACTCGCTTGCGGGGGTTTTGAGTCCGACCACTTCGGCGGAGAATGCGATCTCGTCGTCATACTCTGCGCGGGCCAGCCGCATCGCCTGCTTGTTGAACGGCGTAAAGCAGACGGCATCGACCCGGCCGTCGCGGCCGAGCTCGAGCGCATGCTTGTAGTTGGCAAGCGCGAACCTGCCGCCGGCAAGGCTCGCGATCCCCTGCTGGATGTCGCCGGGATCGGGATGGCCGAGATCGACGAACAGAGTCTCGCCCTCCGCCGCGCGCAGATCGGCTCCCTGCTCCACTGTTGTCAGCTCCGGCTCGACGCCG
The DNA here is from genome assembly GCF_021052305.1 of Bradyrhizobium sp. WU425. Taxonomy (NCBI): domain Bacteria; kingdom Pseudomonadati; phylum Pseudomonadota; class Alphaproteobacteria; order Hyphomicrobiales; family Nitrobacteraceae; genus Bradyrhizobium; species Bradyrhizobium sp. WU425. The sequence continues at coordinate 4,523,607 of NZ_CP088089.1, forward strand.
GCAACGCGCGCGCCCGCGTCGAAGATGCGGCGGTCGCCGATCACGACAATCTGGCTGCTGGCGCGGATATCGTCCTGCACCACGAGCTTTGCGGTCAATTCCGGGCTGATGCCGGCGGGATCTCCCATTGCCAATGCAATGAGCGGCTTTGCGGTCATATGATCACTTTCTCCCGAGCGGTCTCTTGAGCTCTCTCTTGCGTTCTCTCTTGGGCTGTCGTCTCGTCGGTGGACGGCGCAGGCTTGCGCAGCAGGCGCGCAAGCTGCAGCACGAGCGGAAGCAGCAAAAGTGCGATGCCGGCCACGATCAGGCATGTCACCAGCTTGTTGGCGAAGAAGATCCCGAGCGATCCCTTGGACATCAGCATCGACTGCCGGAACGCGTCCTCGGCCTTATCCCCGATGACGATCGCGAGCACGAGCGGCGCCAGCGGATAGAACAGCTTCTTGAAGAGATAGCCGACGATGCCGAAGCCGAGCATCATGACGACATCCAGATAGGAGTTCGATACCGAATAGGCGCCGACGACGCAGATGATCACGATCAGCGGCGCGATGATCACGAAGGGAATCCGCATCAGGGCCGCGAAGACCGGAACGGTCAGCAGCACGAGTGCGACGGCGACGATGTTGCCGACATACATCGAGGCAATCAGGCCCCAGACAAAGTCCTTCTGGTCGACGAACAGCATCGGCCCGGGATTGAGGCCCCAGATCATCAGCCCGCCCATCATGACGGCCGCAGTGGCCGAGCCGGGAATGCCGAGCGAGAGCATGGGCAGAAGCGCGCTAGTGCCAGCCGCATGATCGGCCGTCTCCGGCGAGATGATGCCTTCAAGCTCCCCGGTGCCGAAATATCGGCCACGGCGCGAGAAGCGCCGGGCGATGCCGTAGCTCATGAACGACGCCGCAGTCGGGCCACCGGGCGTGATCCCCATCCAGCATCCGATCGCCGCGCTGCGCAACAGCGCAACGCTATGCCGCGGCAGGCGACCGATCGCGCGAAACACCTCGCGCCACTCTATCTTCGACGAGACCGCGCGGGCATGAAACTCCTCTTCGACGGCCACGAGCAGCTCGCCTATGCCGAACAGGCCCATCACCGCGACGACGAAGTTGACGCCCTTGACCAGCTCGTCGACGCCCATGGTGAGGCGCACGCTGCCGGAGACGGTGTCGATGCCGATGGCGGCGATGGCAAAGCCGATCGCCAGCGCGACGACAGTCTTGATCGGAGCAGCCCCGCCCATGCCGACGAAGCTGGCGAAGGCAAGAAAATAGACCGCAAAATATTCCGCCGGCCCGAAGGCGAGTGCGACTTGCGCCACCCATGATGCGAGGAAGGTGATCAGGATGACGCCGATCAGCGCGCCGAATGCCGCCGAGCCGAAGGCGGTGGCGAGCGCCGTCGTCGGCCGTCCATCGCGCGCCATCGGGTAGCCGTCGAAGGTGGTGGCGACAGACGACGGCTCGCCCGGGATGTTGAACAGGATCGAGGTCACGGATCCCCCGAACAACGCGCCCCAATACATGCTGGAGAGCAGGATGATGGCAGAGACCGGCTGCATGCCGAAGGTCAGCGGCAGCAGCAGCGACACCCCGTTCGGAGCACCCAGCCCAGGCAGCACGCCGACGAGAATGCCGAGCAGCACGCCGATCACCATCAGCGCCAGATGCGGCAGCGTGATCGCGATGCTGAAGCCGTGAAGGAGTTCTCCGAGATTGTCCATCGGCCTCTCCCTCAGAAGCCGAACGCCGCGGCGAGCGCGCCGTGCGGCAAGCTCACCTGGAACATGCGCTCGAACACGACGTAGAGCGCAAGCGCTGTCGCCGCCGCCATGCCAAGCGCGCGCGGCACGGATTGTTGTCGGGGGATCGCCAGCACCGCGAAGATGTACAGGGCCGAGGCGACGTACATCCCGGCCAACGGGATCGCAGCCACGAAAATCGCGGCCGGCACGAACAGGCCGGCAAGCCGGCGCAGCTCGATCGATGTGATGGCAATTGGGACGCTGGCGAGCGTCGCGGCCGGCATGACACCTCGAAACAGGTTGTAGAGGCTCCCGAGCACGATGATGATCCCGGTCAGGAACGGAAACGTCCCGGCGTCCACGCCCGCGCTCGACCAGCCGATGCCGTTATCGAGGCTGGAAATGACGACCGCCACACCGAAGCTTCCGGTGAGAACGGCTGTCGCAAGTTCGAGAGCGCGGCGCGATATCATCGAGGGCTCCGGTCAGGCCACGTACAGTGTCCGATTATGGCGCACGTGTTTTCCCAGCGTTCGCTGTCGTTCCGGCGGAGGGGTTTGAGGCGTGCGCCGCCTCACTTGACCAACCAACCCTGCTCGCTCGCAACCAGCCTGACGCGCTCGAGATCCTCCTTGATGAACTTGTCGAACTCGGCACCGGTCAGGAACGTGTCGACCTGGGAGGTTTTCTCGATGTAGTCCTTCCAGTCCGGCGTCGCCTGCACCTTCTTCATCAGGTCAACATAGAACGCGGCCTGGTCCGGCGTGACCTTGCCGGGGAGCCACACTGTGCGCGGCTGCTCATACTGCTTGATGTCGAGGCCCTGCTCGACGCAGGTCGGAACATCACCCCAGCCTTCGGTCGCGGTGACCTTGGCGCCCTGCGGCAGCCGCTTCGGGCTGAAGACGCAAAGCGGGCGCTGGGTGGCGCCACGCCATTGCCCGAGACTCTCGCTGGGATTGTTGACGTGAGAGTCGAGGTGTCCGCCGGCGAGCTGCACGGCGGTCTCGGCGCCGCTCTTGAAGGGAATATAGGTCAGCTTGATGTGGCCGGCCTTCTCGATCATGCGGGTCAGCACCTCGTCGGTATCCTTTGACTGCGCGCCGCCCATCTTGAACTCGCCTGATGCGGCCGCCTTCAGATAATCGCCCGCCGTCTTGTAGGGCGCGTCCTGCTTGACCCAGAGCAGGAACTCGTCCTGCGCCATCGCCGCGATCGGGGTGAGATCGGTGTAGTTGAAAGCGACCTTGGAGACGAGCGGCTGCTGCCAGGCATTCGACGTGCCGAAGATCACCTTGTAGGGATCGCCGGCGGACGCCTTGCCGTAGACATAGCCTTCCGCGCCGCTGCCGCCGCCCTTGTTGACGACGACGATCGGCTGCTCCACCAGCTTGTGCTTGGTGATGATGTTCTGCACGGCGCGCGCGAGATTGTCCGTGCCGCCGCCGGGCCCGGCGGTCGCCACGAACTCGATCGGCTTTTGCGGCTGCCAGGCCGGGAGCGCCGGCGTCGTGCCGGCGAGCACAATTGCGGCTGCGGAGAGCAGAAGTTTTGATGTCTGACCCATGATGTCCTCCAGCTTATTTTTGTCTCTTGTTCTTGTTGTTTTCGACGTCCGGTCAGGCGACCCGTTCCTCGCCTCTTCCCGATGCCAACACGATTGCGCCTTCTTGTTCGAGCGCGTCGATCTGCTTCCGGTCGAACCCATGCTCGGCCAGCACCTCGCTTGTATGCTCACCGTAGACCGGCGCGCCCGTGCGCACTTTGCCTGGGGTCTCCGAAAACTTGACCGGCAAGCCGATCGTCTTCACGGGCCCGAGCGTGGAATGCTCGACCTCGACAACCATCTCGCGCGCCAGCGTCTGCGGATCGCTGAGCGCCTCCAGCATGTCGTGCACGGGGCCGCACGGCACGCCCTTCTCGTCCAGTGCCGCCAGCCAGTGCGCGCGCGTGCGGGTGCGGAAGCGCTCGCTCAGAACAGCTTCGAGCTCCTTCAAATTGGCCATGCGGTCGGCGCCGGTGACGAAGCGTGGATCGGCTGCGAGCTCGCTTGCGCCGAGCGCCTCCAGCATCAACAGCCAATGCTTCTTGTTGGCGCCGCCGACCACCAACCAGCCGTCCGAGGCCTCGAACGCCTGATATGGCGCGTTGAGCGGATGCGCCGAACCCATGGCCCGCGGCGCGGTGCCCGCGGCCAGCGCGATGGTCGACTGCCAGTAGGTCTGCACCAGCGCGGCCTCATAGAGCGAGGTCTCGACCCACTGCCCTTCGCCGGTCTTGAGACGGTGCGTGTAGGCCGCGAGGATGCCCATGCTCGCCAGCAGGCCGGCGGTGATGTCGGACAGCGGCGGGCCGCATTTCACGGGCGGACCATCGGGACGTTCGCCGGTAAAGCTCATGATTCCGCTCATGGCCTGGGCGACCAGATCGAAGCCGCGGCGATGCTTGTAGGGTCCGGTGCGGCCGAAGCCAGACAGCGAGCAATAGATCAGCGTTGGATGCTGCTTGTGCAGGTCGTCATAGCCGAAGCCGAGGCGCTCCATGGCGCCCGGCGCAAAATTCTCGACCAGCACGTCGGCGCCCGCGATCAGCCGCCGCAACACCTGCTTGCCGCCATCGGTCTTCAGATCCAGCACGATGCCGCGCTTGTTGCGGTTCATCATCAGGAAGGAGGCCGCCTCGTCGCCGATCTTCGGCGGCACCGAATGGCGGGTGTCGTCACCGTTCGGCGATTTCTCGATCTTGATGACGTCGGCGCCCATATCGGCCAGCATCAAGGTGCAGGTCGGCCCTGCCATGACATGGGTGAGATCGATGACCTTGAGGCCGGCAAGCGGCCCCGAACGGCCGGAGGTTGATTGCGAGCGATCGCTTTGCATCGGGGCGTCCTATTGGCCGCGCCATTGCGGCGCGCGCTTGGTGAGGAAAGCATCGAGCCCTTCGCGAAAATCCTGGCTCGTGTAGCACATCAGGATGAGGTCTTCGCCCTCGTCGGGCGTCAGGCGCCTTTGCAGGCGCGCCACGGCCTGCTTGGTCGCATTCAGCGTCAGCGGCGCGTGGCTGGCGAGCAATTTGGCAACCTCGTCCGCGCGCCTTTCGAGCGCGGCGATATCCTCGACGACCTCGCCGAGCAGCCCGACACTGGCAGCCTCGGTCGCGTCGACGAGCCGCGCCGTGAAGATCAGATCCTTGACGCGGGCGGCGCCGATCAGCGCGGTGAGACGACTGACATTGGACATCGACAGGCAGTTGCCGAGCGTGCGGGCAATGGGAAAGCCGATTTTCGCGCTTTGGGTGCCGATGCGGAGGTCACATGCCGCGGCAATGCCCGCGCCGCCGCCGGTGCAGAACCCGTTGATCGCTGCGATGGTCGGCACGCGGCACTGCTCGAGCGTGGTCAGCACCCGATCGATGCGGTTCTCGTAGTCGATCGCGTCCTGCGGCGACTTGAAATCGCGGAACTGATTGATGTCGGTGCCCGCGGCAAACGCCTTGTCGCCGGCCCCGCGCAGCACCAGTACCTTGATCGCGTGATCGTCGTTGATCTCCTCGCAGATCGCGGCGAGCCGCTCATACATCGCGAAAGTGAAGGCGTTGCGCGCCTGCGGGCGGTTGAAGGTGATCCGCCCGATCCCGTCCTGGCGCTCGAAAACGAGGTCTTCCGCCTTCACCTGCTGGTCCATTTCCTCATTGTCCTTCTACTTTTCTCCATTTTTGAATGCAAAATTGTCGATTTACAAGCTGGAACTTGCCTTAATCGGAATGTAGCTTCATTTTTGCATTCAAATGGACTTCAGACCCATGCTTCATGAGGAAGTCGTCGGCCGCATCCGGGCCATCCTGCTCGACGGCGAAATCCCGCCGGGCGCGCGGATTCCCGAGCGTGAGCTGTGCGAGCGGCTCCAGATATCGCGCACCCCGCTACGCGAGGCGCTCAAGGTGCTCGCCGCCGAAGGTCTCGTGCAGCTCCTGCCCCACCGCGGCTCGCGTGCGGCAAAACTGACCGACAAGGACATGCGCGACCTGTTCGAGGTTTGCCAAGGCCTCGAAGCGCTCGCCGGCGAACTCGCCTGCGAACGCATCACCGATGCCGAGATCGCCGCGATCGCCGCCGCGCACGCTGACATGGTGCGACATTATCGCGAACGCGATCTGATCCAGTACTATCGCGGCAACCGCGCCATTCACGAAGCCATCGTCGCTGCGGCCGGAAACCCGGTGCTCGCGGGGTTGTATGCGTCCGTGACCGCGCGCATCCGGCGCGCGCGTTATGTCACGCCGATGACGGCCGAGCGCTGGGCGGTCGCCTTGCAGGAGCATGACGCCATCCTGAATGCCCTGCAGAGGCGCGACGGCGTCGGCCTCGCCCATATCCTGCGCGCGCATCTGCGCCACAAGCGCGAAGAGGTTTTGCAGGCGGGCTTTGCCGAAACGGAAGGGAGCGAGCCCACGCCGAGAATTGCGTGAGCCATAGGTTCGCGACGTACAAAGAATCTTGCGGTCACGCCAGATCGGGCGGCCAGCAGACACAATCACGACACAATCATTGATTGCTTTTGGCCGTACTGGCACGGATCGTGCTGACGAGGCTCGTCGGCAACGGACGTCTTTTGTCGCGCGCCGGAATTGCGCATCCAACTTCGACAAACCGAGATCATCGCCAAATCAATTCCACTTGCTCGCCTGCCTGAACCGGCGCAGCATTCGACCATCGGCGCGGGCCGAATGTAACGCGCAAGCAATTGCGCAAAACAAAAGACAAAAGCGGAGGAAACGCATGACAATCGATGTCTCACGTCGGTCCTTGTTGACCCTCGGGGCTGGCCTTGGTGCCAGCGCAATGCTCGGCGGCAGCGCCTTGGCGCGCGCTCCCAAGCTCGGCACCCAGACGCCCTACTGGCACCGCTTCGTTCTCGGCGACGCCGAAGTCACCGTCGTGTCCGACGGACCGCTTCCCCTGGGCGATCCCTCGGGCACCTTCACCGGTGTTTCCAAGGAAGAGGTGAAGAAGATGCTCGTCGAGAATTTCCTGTCGCCGGACAATGTCGTGCTCGAGCAGAACTCGCCGATCGTCAACACCGGCGACAAGCTCATCCTGTTCGATACCGGCATGGGCTCATCCAAGATGTTCGGCGCCACCACCGGTCGGCAGCAGAAGAGCATGACCGAGGCCGGCATCAAGCCCGGCGACATCGACGCCGTGGTTTGCTCGCATGCCCATATCGACCACATCGGCGGCATCGTGGACGACGGCGGCAAGCCGCTGTTTCCCAACGCGCAGATCTACATCTCGCAGACCGATTTCGACTTCTGGACCGACGAAGGCAAGCTCGGTAGCGCGGCCAAGGATTTCGTCGTTCACGCCCGCAAGAACCTGCTGCCGGTCCGCGACCGCATCGTGTTCTTCAAGGACGGCCAGGAATTTCTGCCTGGCGTGCAGGCAATCGCAGCGCCCGGTCATACCGTCGGCCACACCATCTTCATGGTCTCGTCGGCCGGCAAGTCCTTCGCCTTCCTTGGTGACCTGTCGCATCATCCCGTCCTGCTGCTCGAGCGGCCGCGGATGGAATTCTCCTACGACACGGACCCGAAGCAGGCGGCCGAGTCACGCGTAAAACTGCTGACCATGCTTGCTGCGAACAAGACGCCCGTGATGTCCTATCACTTCGCCTGGCCGGGCTATGGCCATGTCGCCAAGGCGGGTGAAGGATTCCACTATTATCCCGAACCGATGCAGATGACTTTGTAATCGCCGGATCTGGTCCGGGCGACGCACGCGCCGCCCGGACCATCCGAACGATCACCGCCGTCCGACTGGCCGGTAAAGAACTTCAAATTGCGTGATGCCTCCGGCGGCGTTGGCGAACATTACTTCCTAGTTGCAAGTTAAGTTCATTTCGCTCAATTGCGTTTGGGAGCGTCAATGTCCCGCGAGAACGATGGTTTTGTCTTCCATCGCGACCTGCTCCAATGGGTCCCGGATGTTATCTATCGGGCCGTCAACTTCTTTGTCACATGGGACAAACTGCCGACCCTGCTCGGAGCCGCCAATCTCTCGGCGTTCCGCGACCGGCTGCGGGAGCGCAATCTGCACCATACCGGCTACGGCACGTCATCGCCTCGCTGGAACACGGGCAATGACCGGTGGCGTTCCGCCGACGGCTCGTTCAACAGCCTCGACCATCCGCGCATGGGGATGGCTGGCGCCCGGTTCGGACGTAACTTCGCGCTGTCCGAATGCGTACCGGACAGCCTGGACGATTTGCTCGAACCCAGTCCGCGCGTGATCTCGGAGGAATTGCTGGCGCGCCACGAATTTATTCCGGCGACCAGCCTCAATCTGCTGGCCGCCGCCTGGATCCAGTTCGAAACGCATAATTGGTTCAGCCATGGGGCCCCTAAGTCGGGAAACGAGTTCAAAATTCCGCTGACGCCAAACGACGAATGGCCGGCCCATGAGCGGATCGACGGCTGCATGAAGATCCGTCGGACCGTTTGCGACGGGACGCCACGTGAACCATGGCTCGGCGCGACCCCCACGTTCCGCAACCTCAACTCGCACTGGTGGGACGCCGGACAAATCTACGGCAGCGACCGCGCAAGGCAGATGCAGATCCGTTCCGGGGCAGATGGGAAGATCGCGGTCGGCGATGATGGGATGCTTCCAGCCGATCCGGTGCATCCCGGCGCCGATCTCACCGGCTTCAACGACAATTGGTGGGTGGGGCTCAGCCTGCTGCACAACCTCTTCGCACGCGAGCACAATGTCATCTGCGACGGCTTGAAGGCGCGGTATCCGACCTGGAAGGACGAGGAGCTATTCCAGCATGCGCGCCTGATCAACGCGGCCCTGATCGCCAAGATCCACACCGTCGAATGGACGCCAGGCATCCTCGGCCATCCCGCACTGGACTTCAGTATGCACGCCAACTGGTCGGGGATCCCGTGCCAGGTGCTGCGCGCGGTGCTCGGCAAGAACAGCGAAGCCGCCTTTGGTATCGTCGGCTCTCCGACGGATCAGCACAGCGCGCCTTACGCGATGACGGAGGAATTCACCGCCGTGTACCGCCTGCACCCGTTGATCCCGGAAAACCTTGATGTACGGCGGCTCGATACCACTGAGGTTACCCCTAGCAATCTCGTCCATATGCAGGGCCCCGCCTCCCGCAAGTTCATGCAGACTCACGGCTTCGCCAACCTGCTGTACTCGTTCGGCACCGCTCATCCCGGCGCCATTCGCCTCCACAATTTTCCCAACTTCCTGCGCCAGTTCACGAAAGACGGCCAGCCGCTGCTGGACGTGGCCGCGATCGATATCATGCGTGATCGCGAGCGCGGCGTGCCGCGCTACAACCGGTTCCGCGAACTGGTCGGCAAGAAGCGGGTCAACACATTCGAGGAAATCACCAGCATCCCCGGCGCGGCCAGGAAGATGCGCGCGATCTACAAGGGCGACGTCGATCGCGTTGATCTGATGGTCGGACTATTGGCCGAAGACCTGCCGGACGGTTTTGGCTTCAGCGATACCGCCTTCCGCATTTTCATCCTGATGGCATCGCGGCGCCTCAAGAGCGACCGGTTCTTCACCGATGACTACCGGGCGGAAGTCTACACCAATTTCGGTCTGGACTGGATCCACAACAACGGAATGAAATCGGTGCTGCTGCGGCATATGCCGCAACTCGGACCGGCGCTCGAGGGCGTCAACAACGCCTTCGCCCCGTGGAACGTCCTGCGAGGCTGAGCCTTGGCCCATATGTTCAGCATTCCGGGCCTCGTCCGCCTCGGATGAGCGTCAGCCGCCCTAGCACCCGAGCTTGTCGGCGATCCCACCAAAATCCTTGGCGACGATGTCCCAATTGCCGGTGGCCTGGAAATCGACCTTCTGAAGCGGACCGTATTCGGTCGGCCGCGCCACGAAGGCCGTCTTCAGCCCGTTCTTCTGCGCGGCGGCGAGATCGCCGTTGTGGGCCGCGACCATCATCACCTGCTCCGGCTTGAGGCCGAGCAGGCGCGCGGCGCCGAGATAGGTTTCGGGATCGGGCTTGTAGTGCTCGAACAGCTCGGCCGACATGATGAGGTCCCAGGGAAGCCCTGCGAACTTCGCCATGTTGGTGAGCAGCGCGACATTGCCGTTCGACAGCGGCGAGATCACGAATTTCGTCTTCAGTCGGGTCAGGCCGGCGACGCTGTCGGGCCACGGGTGCAAGCGGTGCCACCCCTTGGTGAGGTGATCGAGATCGGCCTCGGTCAGGCTTGGAATCGAAAATTGCGCGACCAGTTTTTCGAGCGAGCGGCGATGCAGATCATCGAGCATGACGTAGCCGCGCTCGGGATGTTTGCGCACGTCATCCATCGAAGCCATGTACATGCCGCGCCAGCCGTCGACCAAGGCGGTCCAGTCGGCGCTGATGCCGCGGCCCTTCGCCCACCAGATGAAGTCGGTGATCAGGCTGGTGCGCCAGTCGACGACGGTGCCGAACACGTCGAAGACCAGGGCTTTGACGGCGGAGAGGTCGGACATGTGCGCTTCCTCTTTTTGTTGTTCGTCATTCGGGGACTCTCGTCAGAGCGGCCCCAGAATCCAGAGGTTATTGGCACGAGATTCCGGCCTCGACGCTGTCGCGCCGTCCTGAATGACGGCAGTCGTCAGTCGAGGTGGAATTTCGCCAGCTCGCGGTGCTCGGCCTTGATGTAGCGCACGGTGCCGGTGACGGAGCGCATCACCACCGTCTCGGTCTCGATCACGCCGTCCTTGCGGAATTTGACGCCCGACAGCAGCGAGCCCGTGGTGACGCCGGTGGCTGCGAACAGGCAGTCGCCGCGCGCCATGTCCTCGATGCCGTAGATCATCTTGGGATCGCTGACGCCCATCTTGGCGGCGCGCTCGCGCTTCTCGTCGGAGTCGAGGATGAGACGGCACTGCATCTGGCCGCCAATGCAGCGCAGCGCCACGGCCGCGAGCACGCCTTCCGGCGCGCCGCCGGTGCCGAGATACATGTCGACGCCGGTATTGTCGGGGTCGGCGCAGTGGATCACGCCGGCGACGTCGCCGTCAGTGATCAGGCGCACGGCGGCGCCAGTCGATCGCACGCTCTCGATGATGCTGGCATGGCGTGGCCGGTCGAGCACGAGAACGGTGATGCCGTCGGGCTTGACGCCCTTGGCCTTGGCGAGCCGGCGGACGTTTTCGGCCGGTGTCGCATCGAGCTCGACGACGCCCTTGTCGTAACCGGGACCGATCGCGAGCTTCTGCATATAGACGTCGGGGGCGTGCAGCAGCGTGCCGCCGTCGGCCATCGCCATGGTGGCAATCGAGCCCGGCATGTTCTTGGCGCACAGCGTGGTGCCTTCAAGCGGATCGACGGCGATGTCGACCTGCGGGCCGGCGTTCATGCCGACCTTCTCGCCGATGAAGAGCATCGGCGCCTCGTCGCGCTCGCCCTCGCCGATGACGATGGTGCCCTCGATCGGCAGCTTGTTGAGCTCGCGCCGCATCGCGTCCACCGCGGCCTGGTCGGCCGCCTTCTCGTTGCCGTGCCCGCGCAGACGCGCCGAAGACACCGCCGCCCGCTCCGTCACACGCACAATCTCCAGCGTGAGAATGCGCTCGAGCAATGCTTGCGGCGGGACTGAAATATGGGTCGACATCGGCTCACTCCTTCGAAACAGTTTTGGACGGACATCTCCGCCGCATCAACTCGTAACACCCACAGTTCGTTCGAACCGTGTCAGTTCTTCTCGATCCTGATGACCTGCGGCCGTCCGCTGATCACCTTGTCCTTCTGCACGGCCGCGAGCGCACGGCGCACGGCGTCCTCATGCGTGGCATAGGTGATGAGAATGACAGGCACCGGGACCGCCTTGCCGTCTGCCAGCGCAGCGCCGCCATTGGGATGGCGCTGCACGATCGACTCGATTGAAATCTTCTGCTCCGCGAGCCGGGTCGCGATCGCAGCCGCGGTGCCCGGGAAATCGCGTGCCAGAAGGCGGATGTAGTAGCCGCCCTCGTGGCGCTCCATCGGCGCCTTCTTGGTGTCGCGCAGCTGCGAAATCGGCCGGCCGAACGGATTGGCGCGAATGCCGCGCGCAACGTCGGCGATGTCGGCGACGACGGCGGATGCGGTCGCGGCGCCACCGGCACCGGGGCCGACCAGCGTGATCGGCGGGATGCCCTCGCCATCGATCGTGACCGCGTTGGTGACACCCATCACCTGCGCTATCGAGGAGGATTTCGGAACCATGGTCGGATGCACGCGCTGCTCGATGCCCGTGGCGGTGCGAACCGCGACGCCGAGCAGCTTGAGCCGGTAACCGAGATCGTCAGCGGCACGGAGATCTTCCGGCGCGATGGAGGAGATACCTTCGACATACACCGCGCTTTGAGCAACTTTCGTGCCGAAAGCGAGGCTGGCGAGAATGGCGAGCTTTTGCGCGGTATCGTGGCCGTCGACGTCGAATGACGGATCGGCCTCGGCATAGCCGAGCCGTTGCGCGTCCTTCAGGCATTCGGCGAAGGACAGGCCCTCCTGCTCCATCCGGGTCAGGATGTAATTGCAGGTGCCGTTGAGGATGCCGTAGACCCGGTTGATGCCGGTTCCGGCAAGACCTTCGCGTAACGTCTTGATGACAGGGATCGCAGCGCCGACGGCTGCCTCGAAATTCAGCGCGCCGCCGTGCTTTTCGGCGGCCTTTGCCAGCTTGAGGCCGTGCTTTGCCAGCAACGCCTTGTTGGCGGTGACGACGGACTTGCCGGCGGCGAGCGCGGCCTCGACCGCCGCCAGCGCGGGATCGCCCGCGCCGCCCATCAGTTCGACGAAGCAGTCGATGCCCGGATGCGTGGCGAGGGCAAGCGGATCCTTGACCCATTCGATGCCGCGCAGATCGACGCCGCGCTTCTTCGCCTTCGAGCGTGCGGTGACGGCGACGACACGGATGCCACGGCCGCTGCGGCCGGCAAGCACCCGCGCCTGCGTTTCGATCAGACGGACAACTTCGGCGCCCACGGTGCCGAGCCCCGCTATGCCCACTTTCAGGGGTGCAACCATGATGGCTTGGAAAACCTGCGGAAGAGAACTTAACGCCGAGTGGCGAGCGGAACGACGTTGTGCAACGTTTCGATGCCGCTTTCAAGGAAGCGGCGCACGCCACGCGCGGCCTGCCTGATCCGTTGCTCGTTTTCCACCATGGCGATGCGGACATATCCTTCGCCATGCTCGCCGAAGCCGACGCCGGGCGAGACCGCGACACCGGATTTCTCCACCATCAGGGTCGCGAACTGCATGCTGCCGACGCTGCGGAAGGCTTCCGGCAGCGGCACCCAGGCGAACATCGATGCTTCCGGCGGCGGGATCTCCCAGCCGGCACGGCCGAACGATTCCACCAGCGCGTCGCGCCGCTTGCGGTAGGTGTCGCGCATCTCCTTGATGCAATCGTCCGGTCCGTTCAGCGCGGCGGTCGCTGCGACCTGGATCGGCGTGAACGCACCGTAGTCGAGATAGGATTTGACGCGGCCGAGTGCCGCAATCACGCGCTCGTTGCCGACCGCGAAGCCCATGCGCCAGCCAGCCATCGAATAGGTCTTCGACATCGAGGTGAACTCGACGGCAACGTCCATCGCGCCCGGCACCTGGAGCACCGAAGGCGGCGGGTTGCTTTCGTCGAAATAAACCTCGGCATAAGCGAGATCCGACAGGATCAGGATCTCGTGCTTCTTCGCGAACGCGACCAGGTCCTTGTAGAAGTCGAGGCTCGCGACATAGGCGGTCGGGTTCGAAGGATAGCAGACCACGAGCGCCAGCGGCTTCGGGATCGAATGCACGATCGCCCGCTCGACAGCCTCGAAGAATTGCGGCGTCGGCTCCGAGGGCACCGAACGGATCACGCCGCCCGCCATCAAGAAGCCGAAGGCGTGAATCGGGTAGCTCGGATTGGGACAAAGGATGACGTCGCCGGGCGCGGTGATCGCCTGCGCCACGTTGGCAAAGCCCTCCTTGGAGCCGAGCGTCGCCACCACCTGGGTGTCGGGGTTGAGCTTCACGCCGAAGCGGCGGGCGTAGTAGCCGGCCTGGGCCCGGCGCAGCCCGGGGATGCCGCGGGAGGCCGAGTAGCGGTCGGTGCGCGGCTTGCCCAGCGTCTCCTTCAGCTTCTCCAGCACGTGCGCTGGCGCCGGCAGGTCCGGATTGCCCATGCCGAGGTCGATGATGTCGGCGCCGGCGTTCCGCGCAGCTGCCTTGGCCCGGTTGACCTGTTCGAACACGTAAGGCGGAAGGCGGCGGATGCGGTAAAATTCTTCCATGGCTCTCTCAGCTCCGGGCAACCGGTCAGGACAGAATCGACAGGCCATAAAGACCAGGCGGAAGGCGTCCGCATCTCTCGCGAAAATTACTCAAGATCAAATACTTAGAGCAATCATCGACGATGTTGACTGAAGTCGTTCGCCCTGACTCTCGGCTGAACTAAGGTCTTTTAGCACGGCGAGGCGGAGGCGCCAGCGATTACCTTGCGGCGCCCTATTTCGCGTCCTTGGTGGCAACCGCCTGACGGTCGCGCGCGGCAGCAAGTTCGGCCTCGATCTTGGCGCGTTGGTCCGGCGGCATGACGGCCTGATCGCGATCCGGCGGCAGATCGTGCACCGGCAGATAGCTACCGGCCTCTCTGGGATGCGCTTGAGCATCGGAAGGCGTCATATCCGCGAGCTGGCTCGAGCAGCCGCCCAGGGCGAGCGTCGCCATCAGCAGCGCGCCACAGATCCGCCGCGACTTTTGCAGGTCCCTCAACGCCAACACTAGGGAAATCCCCACTTCGTCCCAAAGCACGGCCCCGGGCAACCTTACCCAAGTCCGCGCCCAAGCTCAAACCATTGCTGCCCAAATGGTGCGAGCGAGAAAATAGCCCCAGTCCATCAAGCCGAGCGGTGCGGCTCGATTGTGACGGAACCAAGAAAATTTGTCGCACTGCAACACATCTTCGAGAGTGTTTAACGCCAAACATGCGAGCTTCGCGGTGACGAATACGGAATGAATCGTTACTGTTCTCCTCATGAGTATGGCCACCACCGATACGCCCAAACCCGAGACGAAGTTCGATGCGGAAGCCTTCGCGATGAATGTCGCGCGGGCGATGGAAAGCGGCGGCAAGGCGCTTGCCGCGTACCTGAAGCCGCGCGAGAGCGGCGAGGTGCAGGATCGTCCGCCGGCGGAGCTTACCGAGGTCATCAAGACCTTTACCGCCGTCGCCGAATACTGGCTGTCGGATACGTCGCGGGCCTCCGCACTCCAGACCAAGCTCGCCAAGGACTATCTTGACCTCTGGGGCTCGGCGGCGCGCCGCATGGCCGGTCAGGACGCACCGCCCGCGATCGCACCCTCGCCGCGCGACAAGCGCTTTGCCGATCCGGAATGGAAGTCGAACCAGTTCTTCGATTTCATGATGCAGCTCTATCTGCTCACGACCAAATTTGCGCAGGAGCTTGTGCGCGAAGCCGATGGCCTCGATCCGCAGACCCGCCGCAAGGCCGAGTTCTACGTCCAGCAGGTCACCAACGCGATATCGCCCTCCAACTTCGTGCTGACCAATCCGGAAGTGCTGCGCGCGACGGTGGCCAGCAGCGGCGAAAATCTCGCGCGCGGCCTGAAGATGCTGGCCGAGGACATCGCCGCCGGCAAGGGCACGCTGAAGATCCGTCAGTCCGATCCGGACAATCTCGTCGTCGGCGTGAACATGGCGACGACGCCCGGCAAGGTGATCTACCAGAACGAGATGATGCAGCTGATCCAGTATGCGCCGGCGACGGAGAAGGTGCTGCGCACGCCGCTCCTGATCATCCCGCCCTGGATCAACAAATTCTACATCCTCGATCTCAAGCCGGAGAAATCCTACATCAAATGGTGCGTCGATCAGGGCATCACCGTGTTCGTGATCTCATGGGTCAATCCCGACAAACGCCTCGGCGCCAAGAGCTGGGAAGACTACATGAAGGAAGGCCCGCTCACGGCGATGGACGTGATCGAGAAGGTCACCGGCGAGATGAAGGTGCACACCGCCGGCTATTGCGTCGGCGGCACCATGCTCGCGACCACGCTGGCCTGGCTCGCCGAGAAGCGCCGCCAGCGCGTGGCGTCCGCGACGTTCTTCGCGGCACAGGTCGACTTCACCCATGCCGGTGATTTGCTCGTGTTCGTCGACGAGGAGCAGATCGCATCCCTCGAGCAGGACATGAAGGCGGCGGGCGTGCTCGAAGGCTCGAAGATGGCGATGGCCTTCAACATGCTGCGCTCCAACGATTTGATCTGGTCCTATGTCGTCAGCAATTACCTCAAAGGCCAGCAGCCGAGCGCGTTCGACCTGCTGCACTGGAATTCGGACGCGACCCGCATGACCGCGTCGAACCATTCGTACTACCTGCGCAATTGCTACCTTGAGAACCGGCTCTCGACCGGCACGTTGGTGCTGGACAACACCTTGCTCGATCTCTCCAAGGTCATGGTGCCGATCTACAATCTCGCAACCCGCGAGGACCATATCGCGCCGGCTGAATCGGTGCTGTACGGCTCCCAGTTCTTCGGCGGCCCGGTGAAATACGTGCTGTCCGGCTCGGGCCACATCGCCGGCGTGGTCAATCCGCCCGCCTCGAACAAATACCAGTACTGGACCAACGACAACGTGAAGTCCGCCAACGTCGCCGAGTGGATGAAGGGCGCGGTCGAGCACAAGGGCTCCTGGTGGCCGGACTGGCGGCAATGGCTGGGCGCACTCGATCCCGAGGAAGTCCCGGCCCGCACGGTCGGCAGCGAGGCGTTTCCCCCGATCGAGGACGCACCCGGCAGCTATGTCAGGGTTCGCGCATAGCAGAATCTTTCGCGCTTTCGTATAAGCTCCATGCCTGCAGCAGAAATTGATGAGGGGACCGGGTTATGACGCGTGAATTGTTCTGGCTGACACTGACGGTGGTCCTGACTGGAATCCTCTGGATTCCCTACACCATCAACCGCTGCCAGATTCGCGGGCTTGGTGGTGCGATGGCCAATCCCTCGCGCACCGACAAGCCGCAGTCGGAATGGGCGAACCGCCTGATGTTCGCGCATGACAACGCCGTCGAGAACCTCGTGCTGTTCGCGCCGCTGGTGCTGATCCTGAATGCGATCGACTACTCCTCGAAGTGGACGGTGCTTGCCTGCGCCGTCTATTTCTGGTCGCGCGTTGCGCATCTGATCGTCTATGCGATGGGTATTCCCGTCTTCCGCACCCTCGCCTTCACCGTCGGTTTTCTCGCCCAAGCCGTGCTGGCGCTCGCGATCTTCAAGGTGCTCTGATCGGCCCCGGTTGGGTTGGCGCCTGCAACGAACGGGTGAAATCTCGAAGGCCTATCGCGGCTGCCGGTGTTGCCGAATGACGACAGTGCGGAAAAAAGCAGCAATGCCCTCTTGGGCTGACACGATGGATCGCACATCCAGAGGTATATTTGCCCATCGCAATTGATTGATTCGGGGCAGACATGAATTGGAAGATTGCATCCGCCGTCGGCGCGTTGTCGCTCGTTGCCGTCGCGACCCAGGCTAACGCCGCAGATCTCGCCGCCCGTCCCTACACCAAGGCGCCGCCGATGATCGCCGCGATCTATGATTGGAGCGGCTTCTACATCGGCGCCAACGGCGGCTATGGCTCGTCACGCAATTGCTGGGACCAGACGGTTGGTTTCGCGGCCGGCGTTGCGGAAGGCTGCCATGACGCGACGGGCGGCGTCGCCGGCGGCCAGATCGGTTATCGCTGGCAGAGCAGCGCCTTCGTATTCGGCCTCGAAGCGCAGGGCGACTGGGCGGACCTCTCCGGCCGGAACGCCAGCACCGTGCTCGGCGTCGCGAACCGCACCCGTGTCGATGCTTTCGGCCTGTTCACCGGCCAGATCGGCTACGCCTGGAACAGCGCACTGCTTTACGCAAAGGGCGGCGCCGCCGTCACCCGCAATCGCTACCGCGGCATCGGAACCGGCGGTCTGGCCGGAGCCGAGTTCGACGGTGCCGACGACACCCGCTGGGGCGGCACGGTCGGCGTCGGCATCGAATACGGCTTTGCGCCGAACTGGTCGGTCGGCCTCGAATACGACCATCTGTTCATGGGCCGGCGCGACGTTACCCTCACGGCAAACGGCGTGCTGGCACCCGTCGGCACGTTCTCACGTACCGACCGCATTGGCCAGGACGTCGACTTGATCACGGCCCGCATCAACTACAGGTTCGGCGGCCCGATCATCGCGAAGTACTGAGAAGCGCCCCTCGCGGCCGTCATGCCCGGGACCAGCCCGGTCATGACGAGCAGCGAATGTTGCTCCTACGCCTCCGGCAATCCCAGCATTAGTCGCATGTTCTGCACGGCCGCGCCGGACGCGCCCTTGCCGAGATTGTCGAGCCGCGCGACCAGCACCGCCTGATGGTACTTGTCGCTGGCGAAGACGTAGAGTTCGAGCGTGTTGGTCTCGTTGAGCCCTTCCGGCTCGAGCTTGCCACCCTTGGTCGTCTCGTTCTGCAGCGGCATCACCGAGACGTATTTCGAGCCGGCGTAACGCTTTGCCAGCGCGGCCTGGAGATCGGCGCCGCTGGGCTTGCCGGGCAGCGTGTCGAGCTGGAGCGGCACCGACACCAGCATGCCCTGCCGGTAGTTGCCGACCGACGGGATGAAGATCGGCCGCCGCGTCAGGTTCGAATAGAGCTGCATCTCCGGCAGATGCTTGTGCTCGAAGCCGAGGCCGTAGAGTTCGAAGGACGGCGCGCTGCCGTCCTCGAAACTCGCGATCATCGACTTGCCGCCGCCGGAATAGCCGCTCACCGCATTGATGGTGACGGGATAGTCGCGCGGCAGCAGGCCGGCATCGACGATCGGTCGCAGCAGCGCGATCGCGCCGGTCGGATAGCAGCCGGGATTGGACACCTTCTTCGCAGCATTGATCTTGCCAGCCTGATCCGGCGTCAGTTCCGGAAAGCCATAGGCCCAGTCGGGCGCGACCCGGTACGCGGTCGAGGCATCCAGCACCTTCGGGCCCGACGGCCCCATGCTGTCGATGAGCGCAACCGTTTCCCTGGCAGCATCGTCGGGCAGACAGAGGATGACCAGATCAACCTTCTCCATCAGCGCCTTCTTGGCCGCGGGATCCTTGCGCTTGTCGTCGGCAATCGTCTTCACGACCACGTCGCTCTGCAGCTTCAGCCGCTCGTTGATGCCAAGCCCGGTGGTGCCGGAGCCGCCGTCGACGAAGACGGTGGCCGGCTTTGTCGCAGCGCCAGTGGTCGGTGCTTTCGTCGTTTCAGTGAGGCTCATGGCGCGCTCCTTTCGAGCATGTTGGTTTCGGATGCGAAGGCCTCCGGCCTTACGTCCTGCATCAGTTGCGCGATCTCCCTGGCGTCGGCATGGGCTTGCGCGCCAAGCGCATTGGCGATCGCCATATAATCGGCGTCGGACTTGTGCTGGTTGAGCTTGAAGCTGGCTTCGACCTCCTCAACCGTCATGACCAGACCCACGATCGCCTTCTTCATCGCCTCGAGCCGCCCGGCCGTCATCTTGCCCGACGTCCACGGCTTCTTCGGCAACAGCCAGTTTTCGAACTTGTTACTGAGCGTATCGATTTGCACGGCCAGTTCACCATCCGACAACAACCGCACCGGCCCGGTCAGATGGACCGACTGGTACAGCCAGGTCGGCACCTGATCCGGCGAGACGTACCAGTCCGGCGACACGTAGGCATCGGGGCCGTTGACCGCGAGGAGCCAGGAGGTCGTCCCGTCCGCAAGCTTTAGCAGCGGATTGTGACGGGCGACATGAAACGCGGCCTGCGGCGTGCCGTCCGCGGCATAGGTCAAATAGAACGGCAGCGGCGAGGCGATCGGCTTGTGGCCGTCGAAGGCGCACATGGTGCCGAAGCCGCGCGTGTCGGCGAATTTCAGGCTCGCGGCGCGGTCCTGCTTGAAAAAGGGTGGCGTATACATCGTAGTCTCCTGCTGGCCTCCTTGGTGGCCGCCGGATCAGATCGCACTGACAGGAGAGAGAATGCCGCGGATCGGATCCAGCGGCAAAGACGATGATCTCAAACGCGATCGACGGCCCAAACCGCTAAAGAGCGGCGGCGGCGACGGGCGAACAGGATGGTCGCGGCGTTGATCATGGCGCGGTGCTATAAGGCCAGCTGCGGTCGCCGTCAAGGTTCCGACGTCACACCACGCCCCAGATCCATTCCATGATCTTGGCGATCACATCTCCGAACAGCAGCAGCGCCGCCGACCAGATCAGTGCCGAGACGAAATTGGCGGCCTGGAAGCTCCAATAGGGCATCTCGAAAATGCCGGCTGCAAGCGGCACGGAGGCACGCAAGGGGCCGAAGAAGCGGCCGATGAAGATGCTCGGCACGCCCCAGCTGCGCACGAAGGCCTCGCCTCTGGGCAGGAGTTCCGGATAACGCGAGAGCGGCCACATCTGCGCGACCTGCTCCTTGTAGCGATAGCCGAACCAGTAAGAGACCCAGTCGCCCAGCGCCGCCCCGATGCCACCGGCGATCCAGACCGGATAGAAGCTGATGCCACTCGCGCCGATCAGCGCGCCGATAGCGACCAACGCGCCCCAGGCCGGGATCAGCAGCGAGATGAAGGCGAGCGACTCCCCGAAGGCGAGCACGAACACGATGGGAGCTGCCCACGTCTGGTGAGCGCGCACGAAATCGGCGAGCCCGTGCGCAAACTGCTCCATTCAAAAATAGCCTTTCCGTCCTGCCCGAAGGTGCTGCTCGATGAAAAGGACTGGTAAGCCAATGACTTGTGTGACATCAAGTCACAAAGCCAGGTCCAGCCGGACCGGACCGTCACATTGCCGGGAATTGATGGGGATGCGGCGTAAAATCGCCGGGATTGGCTCCCAACCACACCGCCCGGCCCGCCCCGCGATAACCTTTCCAGGCGAGAAGTGGCATAGTCGGCCCAACCGATTCGCCGCTCATGCGGCCCTCAAAACGCATAAAGATATATGTCCAAGCAGTTGAAGCCCAAAGCAAAAGACAATTTTTTCGGCGGCGATGAGCCCAAGCCCCGCGCCGCCAAGGCCGCCCCGCGCGCGGGCGGTGCCGAGGCCGACTACACCGCAGCCGACATCGAGGTCCTCGAAGGTCTGGAACCGGTGCGCCGCCGGCCCGGCATGTATATCGGCGGCACCGACGAGAAGGCGCTGCATCACCTCTTCGCCGAAGTCATCGACAACTCGATGGACGAGGCGCTCGCGGGGCATGCGACATTCATCGGAGTCGAATTGAGCGCGGACGGCTTTTTGACCGTCACGGACAACGGCCGCGGCATCCCGGTCGATCCGCATCCAAAATTCCCGAAGAAGTCGGCGCTCGAAGTCATCATGTGCACGCTGCACTCGGGCGGCAAGTTCGACTCCAAGGTCTACGAGACCTCGGGCGGCCTGCACGGCGTCGGCATCTCCGTGGTGAACGCCCTCTCCTCGCTGCTCGAGGTCGAGGTCGCGCGCAGCCAGAAACTCTATCGCATGACGTTCGAGCGCGGCCACCCGAAGGGCAAGCTCGAGGATCTCGGCAAGATCAACAACCGCCGCGGAACCCGCGTGCGCTTCAAGCCGGACACCGACATCTTCGGTGCCAAGGCAGCGTTCAAGCCGCAGCGCCTGTTCAAGATGACGCGTTCGAAGGCGTATCTGTTCGGCGGCGTCGAGATCCGCTGGAATTGCGCGCCCGAACTGCTCAAGGGCGTCGACGACGTGCCGGCGGAAGCGACGTTCCACTTCCCCGGTGGCCTCAAGGACTATCTGGCCGCCGCGATCCATGCCGACACGCTGGTGCATCCCGACATCTTCTCCGGCAAGTCGGGCCGCAACGGCGCGCATGGCGCCTGCGAATGGGCGGTGGCCTGGACCGCGGATGCCGACGGCTTCCTGTCTTCCTACACCAACACTGTGCCGACGCCCGACGGCGGCACGCACGAATCCGGGCTGCGCAGCGCGCTGCTGCGCGGCCTCAAGGACCACGCCGAACGCGTCGGCCAGGGCAAGCGCGCGTCGTCCATTACGTCAGAAGACGTGATGGTGGGTGCAGCCGTGATGCTTTCGGTGTTCGTGCGCGAGCCTGAATTCCAGGGCCAGACCAAGGACCGTCTCGCCACTGCCGAAGCGCAGCGCATCGTCGAACAGGCGATGAAGGACCCGTTCGACCATTGGCTGTCGGGCAATCCGAACCAGGCCAACAGGCTGCTCGACTTCGTGGTCGACCGCGCCGAGGAGCGGCTGCGCCGCCGCCAGGAGAAGGAGACCGCGCGCAAGACCGCCGGCAAGAAGCTGCGCCTCCCCGGCAAGCTCGCCGATTGCAGCGATGCAGGCTTGGAAGGCTCAGAACTCTTCATCGTCGAGGGTGACTCGGCCGGCGGCAGCGCCAAGCAGGCGCGTGACCGCAAGACCCAGGCCGTGCTGCCGCTGCGCGGCAAGATCCTCAACGTCGCGTCCGCCGGCAAGGACAAGCTGACGGCGAACACGCAGCTCGCCGACCTCGTGCAGGCGATCGGCTGCGGCATGCTCGCACAGTATCGCGAAGAGGATCTGCGCTACCAGCGCATCATCATCATGACCGACGCCGATGTCGACGGCGCCCACATCGCGTCGCTGCTGATCACCTTCTTCTACAGGCAGATGCCGCGGCTGATCGACGAAGGCCATCTCTTCCTCGCCGTGCCGCCGCTCTACAAGCTGACCAACGGCACGAAGTCGGTCTACGCCCGCGATGACGCGCACAAGGCGGCGCTGATCAAGAGCGAGTTCAACGCCAACGCCAAGGTCGAGGTCAATCGCTTCAAAGGCCTCGGCGAAATGATGCCGGCGCAGCTCAAGGAAACCACCATGGATCCGGCCAAGCGGACCATGCTGAAGGTGGTTCTGCTCGCCGACGACCGCGACACCACGGCGGATTCGGTGGAACGCCTGATGGGCACCAAGGCCGAAGCCCGCTTCGCCTTCATCTCGGACAAGGCCGAATTCGCCAATGACGACCTGCTGGACGTCTGATCCGCAGGCGCTGCCCGGTCGTATCCATCCAGAGCCCCGGCATGATGCCCGGGGCTCTTTTGTTTTTTGGGAGATGACAACCGCTCTTTCCCGCCAATCCCGCCAACGTCCGCCTCGATTTCGTTGATTCCCGGCCTCATCGCGCCGCGACTCGGCCAACGACTCACCGAGCCATGACTGATGCAGGACTGCCTCCATTTCGGACAAAGCCGGATTCGCTAACGAGAATCTACCAAAACGCAAATCGCAAAATTCGACGTACTGCATTGATAATGCGTACTTATTTCACATTTCCACGACGGCACCCAGAATCCCTGCCGTGCGGCGTTTCCCGGCGACTGTGCCTGCTCTGCAACAGCATTTCGGAGAGAAGCAGGTATAGTCCAGGACATCAGATCACACGGACTTCAGTGCGCTCGCGCCTGCCAGACAGACCAAAGCTTGGGGATTTTTAAGATGAAGAAGATTTTGCTCGCACTGACCGCGGTTGCTGCCATGACCGCTTCGGCTTCGGCCGCTGACCTTGGCGCCCGTCCCTACGCGAAGGCCCCGATGGCGGCTCCCGTCGCCAACTGGACCGGCTTCTACATCTTCGGCGGCGCCGGCGGCGGCCTCTCGGCCTCTGACCAGCGCGTCCAGACCACGGTTGGCGCAGTTCCCCTGACGATCGATCAGCGCCAGGGTGGCTCGGGCTGGTTCGGCACCGTCGGTCTCGGCTACGACTGGCAGTTCAGTGGCACCTGGGTCGCCGGCGTGTTCGCTGACGGTCAGTTCGGCAGCATCCGTGCTACCATTCAAGATCCCCTGCTCGGCATCACCGGCAACCAGAAGCTGGAAGACTCCTGGGCCGCTGGTGTGCGCCTCGGCTGGCTGGTCGCTCCGAACGTTCTCTCCTACGTCAACGGCGGTTACTCCGGCGCCCACTTCGGCAGCACCAACTTCATGACCTTGGCTGGCGCTCCGGCCGGCGTTCACCTCAACGGCTACAACCGCAATGGCTGGTTCATCGGCGGCGGCGTTGAGAACAACCTGAACATCTTCGGCATCCAGTCGCCCGGCTGGTTCATGAAGACCGAGTACCGTTCGGCCTTCTACAATGCCAAGACCCAGGACATCCTGTTCGATGCCGGTAACCTCCCGGTCGGTCAGAGCATTCGCGCCAACAGCTGGAACCAGACGATCTCGACTTCGCTGGTTTACCGCTTCAACTGGACCGGTCCGGTCGTCGCGAAGTACTGATCCGAACGCAAGTTCAGACGTCAAAGCCCCGGCATCGTCCGGGGCTTTTTCGTTGTACGGTGCTTCAGCGGACCTTGCGTATGGACATGCATCCGCCCTGCGGCCTGCATCAGCGGCCATTGTATCCCGACCACGGCTACGGCTAGTCTCCCGGCAAGTTTTCGGGCCGCGGCAATCGTCATGTCGCGTCACGACAGAAGCAAACCGCCGGGGAGGAATGCATGCGCAGATTTCTGCTGATAGCAGGCCTGTTTGCCCTTGCCGTCGGGCTGCTCTGGATCGGACAGGGTACGGGCACCGTCGCGTGGCCGCGATCGAGCTTCATGGTCAACCAGCTGCAATGGGCCGGCTATGGCGCAGCCATGGCCGGCTTCGGGCTGGTGCTGATCTGGCAGAGCAACCAATAGAAGAACCAGGGAATAGCAGCATGACAACCAGTCGGTTCGATCTCCGCGGCAAGGTCGCGATTGTCACGGGAGGCAATGGCGGCATCGGGCTCGGAATGGCCCGTGGCCTCGCCGATGCCGGCGCCAACATCGCCGTGGTCGGGCGCAACGAAACCAAATCCGCCGCCGCCGTCGCTGATCTCAGCCAGCGCGGCGTGAAGGCGATCAGTGTTGCCACCGACGTCACCGACAAGGCGGCCATCGCCGCGATGATCGATCGCGTCGTCAGGGATTTCGGCCGGATCGACATCCTCATCAACAATGCCGGCATGAGCATCCGCAAGCCGCCGCACGAGCTCGAGCTCGACGAGTGGAACACGGTGATCAACACCAATCTCACCAGCGCCTTCCTGTGCTCGAAGCTGGCTTATCCGGCGCTGAAGGCGTCCGGCAACGGCAAGGTGATCAACATCGGCTCGATGATGTCGATCTTCGGCGCGAGCTTCGCGACGGCCTATGCGGCGAGCAAGGGCGGCATCGTTCAGTACACGCGCGCCTGCGCCAATGCGTGGGCGCCCGACAACATCCAGGTCAATGCCATCCTGCCGGGCTGGATCGACACCGACCTGACCCGCGGTGCGCGGCAGCAGGTATCGGGATTGCACGAGCGGGTGCTGGCACGCACGCCTGCGGGGCGGTGGGGCGACATCGACGACTTCGCCGGCATCACCGTGTTCCTCGCCTCATCCGCCTCCAACTTCGTCACCGGCACCGCGATCCCCGTCGATGGCGGGTTCTCGGTGATGGCGTAGGCCGCACCAATAAATCTGCACACAAAAAAGAAGCCCCGGACAATGCCGGGGCTTTTGAATTTGGGCAGTGATCGTCTTTATGGCTGCTTGGTCGTTCGTTGACCCACTTAGTAGCGGGCGATGACCGGCGCGTCGAACTTGTAGCTGGCGCGCACGACGGCCCACTGCAGGTCGCGCGGCTTGGCATCGAAGCTGTAATTGCCGGAGGTGCCGCCGAGTTGATAGGTCTGGCTGGCGAAGGCTGCGTAGTTGTACTCGAGGCCGACGATCCAGTTGCGGGTGATGCCGTATTCCCAGCCGGCACCGACGGTCCAGCCGTTGGCCCAATGGGTCTGACCGCCGGAACCGGTGGCCGGACCGACCGTATCGGTGACCGACAGACGGTTGTTCACGCCGGCATAGCCGCCCTTGATGTAGAACAGGTTGTTCTGCACGGCGAAGCCCGCGCGACCGACGACGGTGGCAAGCACATTGGTGCGCCAGGAGAACACGTCGTCACCCGCGCCGAACGCGGTGTTCAAGAACGAGCCCTTGTTGTCGAGGCCCGAGATCGTGCCTTCCATACCGAACACGTAGTTGTTGGCCTGCCAATTGTAGCCGATCTGGGCGCCGCCCAGGATGCCGGAGTTGCGCTGACGGTAGCCCTGCCCCGGGGTCAGATCGCCAAACGGTGCGCCGGTCCCGTTGTTGATGAACTGCTCGTTGGTCCATGCACCGCCGATGTGGCCGCCGACATAGAAGCCGGTCCAGTTGAACATCGACTCCATATAGGCCGGCGCCTTTGTGTAGGGCCGAGCACCGAGATCGGCGGCGGAAGCGGCGCCGGTCGAAATCAGAGCGGTCGTGCAGGCGAAGGCGGCAATCAACTTGTTACGCATGGTACACCCCGTGTCCTTTGATGGGTGCACGCTCACACGCAGGTCTTACTCAAATTTGAATCAAGACAGTTAAGACGTCGGATTGGCAAGCAGCGCGCCTTCAATCCGTTTGCGCTGTTGCACGCAGGCAACGCGTCGAGCGCGATTTAACGCCGCGTTATCCCTACCGGGCCCTTGCGCTACCGTGCCGGCGTAGCCTTCGACTGCACGTGCTCGGGCCGGACGCCAAGCGCGAGCAGGCGCGCCGGAATGCCCTGGAGCCACGGCAGCGCGGTGATGAGGCGCAGGACCAGCGGCACTTTCAGCGGCCGGTCGCCGCCCTGCAAGGCGCCGCTGATGATGTTGTTCTGCACGATCATCTGCATCCGCTGCGTCATCTTCACCGGGAATTCGCGGCGACGGCGCACGGCATCGAGTTCGTCCTCCGACGGGCAGCCGCGCTGCAGCTCGTCCGCCAGCAGGTTTGCGGTCGCGACCGCATCCTGGACGGCGAGATTGACGCCGACACCGCCGACCGGCGACATCGCATGTGCGGCGTCGCCGATCAGAAGCAGGCCCGGCCGCGTCCAGCGCGGCAGGCGGTTGATCGCGACGGTGAGCAGCTTGACATCGTCGAAGTTCTTCACCTCGGCTATGCCGCTCTTCAGGACCGGCGCCATGCGAACGACGTCGTCGAGCAGCGCCTGCAATCCCCTCGCCTTCACCGCGTCGTATTGTCCCTTGGCGATGACATAGGCGCACTGCCAATAGTCGCCGCGGTCGAAGGTGATCATCATCTTGCCGGGCTCGACGCGCGCGAACAGGTTCTCGGTCTCGTTCGCCTTGCGTCCGACGCGGAACCACAGCACGTCCATTGGCGCGCCGATCTCCTCGACCTCGAGGCCGGAATGCTGGCGCACGGTCGAATGCCGGCCGTCACATGCGATGGTGAGATCAGCTTCGATGTCCACGATACCGTCAGGCGTATTCGCCCGCACGCCGGCGATGGTCTCGCCGCGGCGGATCAGATCGACGGCCTCCGTGTTCATCATCACCTGCAGCGAGGCGAAGCGCTGGCCGGCCTCGCGCAGGAAATTCAGGAAATCCCATTGCGGCATGAAGGCGATGAAGGGGTACTTGGTGCGGAGGCGGCTGAGATCGGCGATGCGAACGGGGGTACTGCCGAACAGG
Organism: Bradyrhizobium sp. WU425; assembly: GCF_021052305.1. Lineage (NCBI taxonomy): Bacteria > Pseudomonadati > Pseudomonadota > Alphaproteobacteria > Hyphomicrobiales > Nitrobacteraceae > Bradyrhizobium > Bradyrhizobium sp. WU425. The sequence goes on from NZ_CP088089.1 coordinate 4,550,890, forward strand.
CCGTCCAGCTTTTGCAAGCGCTGATGCGGCAGCTTCAGGAATCCGTCGATCAGGCCGAGCTCGTCCATCACCTGGAGCGTCGAAGGATGCACGGTGTCGCCGCGGAAGTCGCGGAAGAAATCCGCATGCTTCTCCAGCACCACGACATCGATGCCGGCGCGCCCGAGGAGATAGCCGAGCATCATGCCCGCCGGTCCGCCGCCGACGATGCAACACCGCACCTTCAGCGGGGAGCCCTGGGGACGCTGCAACGTATCGGGTTTCACGGTCGGGTCCTCCCTCACGAGCCAAGCATTCTGTGCAGTGCAGCAAGCAAGATTCATTTGCTGCGGTTGTGAATGGCCGTTAGCCTTGCCTCCAATTCCGACTCATTCGGGAAATTGCAGTGCAGACAATCCTCATACTGCTCGGCGTCTGGATCCTGATCAACGTGCTTTTCGTCTTGATCATGATCGCACCGCGCAGGCCGCCGCTTGCGCCGGTGCGCATCGAACAGAACGGTTATCCGTACGAGGAGTAGGTCAAGCTCCTGCCGCGCCAAGTCATCATCTCGATCGCGATGGGCGCTTTCTTCCCGCTGACCCCGTCCTTGATCGAGGCCCTCAAACGCTTCATCCGGAAGCGCCGCGAATAGCTACGCGGCCTGCTCGACACCTCAGTTGTTGCTGCGGTTCGCGCTGCGGAAGCTCTTGATCTCCGACACGCTGCCGTCGCGATAGGTCAGCTCCACCGAGATGAACTGCGTTGCCGGCGCGAGCTTCATGGAGAGCGGCATGCCGGCGCTGATCGCACTGGGATCGCGCATGTCGCAGCCCGGCATCTTCAACACCTGGTTCGGAACGGCGGTATCGATGCCGATGCGCACCTCGCGGATGGCGCAGCGGTAGGACACGAGGTGCGTGTAGTAGACCAGCAGCCCGTTGAACTCGCGGAATGACAGCCAGCTCGTCGCGGTCATGTCCAGGATCTTGCGCTGGTCACGGATCAGCGCGGCTTCGGGATCGAACCTGATCGGGAACGGCCCCTGCATGTCACCGGATTGGTCGACATAGCGAACCTCGATGGTGCCGGCCTGCGCGTCCGGCGGCAATTCGATCGACGGGTTCGGCATCCTCTTGCGCGTGCGCGGGTCGAGCGTATCGATGAAGCCGGTTTCGCGGAAGTCGCCGTTGCCGGCCATGCGCCAGGAAACGCCGAGGGTCGGATCGGCAAAGGAGAACACCACGCTCCAGCCGCCATTGTGACGCGAGAAGCTCGCGATCGGCGCGTTGGTGGTCTCCTCCTTCGGCACGCGCGGCACCGACACCGGTGGCAGCGCCGCGAGCTTCTGCGCCGGCGGATCGGCCGGGCGCGCGGTGGCATCCTTGGCGATGCCGCTGAGGAAGACGTCATCGACCATCTGATCGAAATAGACCGGCACCTGCCTGTGCTTGACAGTGTCGGCCATCTCGCTCACGAGACGGCGCGTACGCTGCGCCACTTGCACCAGGTTCTCACCGGGCTGGAGCAGCTCCTTGGCGAAGGTGCGCGTGAACACCGAATTGGGATTGGCGTCATCGTTGGAGAGGCGATCGAGCGCGGTCTGGCGCGGGCCCGCCGAGAAGACCGAGAACACGCCTTCGGGCAGCTGTACCATCGGGGCAAGCCCGCCGCCACCGGAGACGGCGCGGGTACCCTTGCGCTCGAACGGGTTGTTGCGGCAGGCATCGAACACCAGGATCGAGGTTCGCGCCTTCTTGTTCTGGAGGCGCTCGACGATGCGATCGGCCAGAATTGAGGCGTCACGCACCAGCTCTTCCTGCCCTTCCGTCGCCGCCGGCACGTCCGTGGGCAGCAGATAGTTCTGGCCTGCGATTTCGAAGCCGTGGCCGGCATAGAAGAAGAACGCGGTGTCGCCGGGCTCGATCGTCCGATCGAACGCGAGCAGCGTCTCCGAAAACTGCTGCCGGCTCTGGTTTTCGGCGACCATCACCGAGAATCCGAGCTGCTTCAGCGTATCGCCCATGGTGCGGGCGTCGTTGACCGCCTTGAGCAGCTTCGGAACGTTCCTGTAGTCGTTGTTGCCGACGACGAGCGCGACGCGCTTCTCGGCACAGGCGGGAAGCGCGAAACCGCTAAGGCTGGCCGCGAGGCCAAGCGCTGCCAGGACCCTGAAAAGCCGACGCGTCATCGAAAATCCCTCAAGAACGGCCAATGCCGGTTCCTTCGAACAGCGGTTCATGGGAACCGCGTCGTTGATGTGATAGTCGGCCCAGCCACATCGCTGGTTCAACAGCCCTGAGGACTCAGGTCTGTCGTCTAGCCTATGGTAGATGCCACCGGAATTTGCTTTTTCTCGGTCAATTCTTGTGGGCAATTCCGCTGGAGTGGGGGCCGCCGTGTATCGCTGGTGCACCGACGAGGTCGAGCCGCACGACCGATTCGACTTTTGGCGCGAGGTGCGCGCCAAGGGCCTGTTCGGCATCACCGTCGAACTCGAGCGCGAACGCCGCGCGGACTTCTTCGGCGAATTCTCGCTGCGCCAGCTCGGCGGAGCCGGCTTCGTCGACCTGAAGGCCTCCCATTACACGGTCGAGCGCAGCGTGACCGACATCGCAGACGCGCCGGGCGACAGCCTCTGCGTCTACCAGCAGCTCGGCAGCGGCGGCTGGTTCGGCGGCATGCGCGGCAGCGAATTCACGATCGCCAATGGCAGCTTCGCCACCAGCCATACCGACCAGCCCTATCGCGCCGCGCCGCTGAGCACGGGGGGCTTCCACCTGCGGATCCTGAAAGTCCCGCTGAGCGGCCTCTCCACGCAGGACAAGCGCATGCGCGAGCTTGCGCCCCGGACGTTCGACGATCCCGGCTTGAAGCCCCTGCTCGACGCCTGCTTCGCCGATCTCGGTACGGTTGCCCCGGGTGATGACGGCGCCGCCGATGCCGCTACCCTCGTCCAGGCGTTAGCCCATCTGGCGCTGGTCGAGCGCGGCATCCTGCGGCCCGGCAGCCGCCTCGGGCAGGCAGCGTTGCGGACCGCCCGGCTCTCGCAGGCACGGCGCCTGATCGCGCGTCACCTGCAAGACCCAAATCTCGCGCCAACCATGGTGGCCGACCTGCTCGGCGTCTCCGTGCGTCACCTGCATATGCTGTTCGAAAGTACCGCCAGGAGTTTCTCGCAAACCGTGACGGACGAACGCCTGAACCAGAGCCGCCGCCTGATGCGCGAAGCCCCGGACCGGTTGATCGCCGACATCGCGGCCGCCTGCGGTTTCGACAGCCTCGCGACCTATTACCGGGTCTTCAACGCCGCCTACGGGATGGCCCCCGGCGACTTTCGCGCCCGAGGGCCGGACGGGCGTTAGCCGGCGTTTGAGCAGCTCCGGCCGATCACCTGATTGGGCGGAAAACCGCAGCCGCGCCCGCTATTTGGGCGAAAACCTCAGGTTTTTTAGGGCCTTCCCGCGCCCGCTCCATTGACTTTGGCCGATTCCCGCCTATGTTCCGGGTCGACGCGGCTCGGTATCGAAGAGCGATTCCTGAGCTTGGCGCTTTGTTCGCGTGAGTCAGCACCCCCAGCTTCTTTGAGAGCGCGCCGTTTTGGGGTGGAACGCGACAGCCTTATTACCCTCGAATCCGAACGGCGGTTTCGACCAGAGGCTCAATGTCTTTTACCCATCTCGGACTATCCGAAAAAGTCCTCGCCGCAGTGGCGGCCACCGGTTACACCACCCCCACCCCCATTCAGGAACAGGCGATCCCTCACGTCCTCGCTCGCAAGGACGTGCTCGGCATCGCCCAGACCGGCACCGGCAAGACCGCGGCCTTCGTGCTGCCGATGCTTACCATCCTTGAAAAGGGTCGCGCCCGGGCGCGCATGCCGCGCACCCTGATCCTTGAGCCGACCCGCGAACTCGCGGCGCAGGTGAAGGAAAACTTCGACCGCTACGGCGCGGGTCAGAAACTCAACGTCGCCCTCCTGATCGGCGGCGTTTCCTTCGGCGACCAGGATGCCAAGCTGACGCGCGGCGTCGACGTGCTGATCGCCACTCCCGGCCGCCTGCTCGACCACACGGAGCGCGGCGGCCTGCTGCTCACCGGCGTCGAGCTGCTCGTCATCGACGAAGCCGACCGCATGCTGGACATGGGCTTCATTCCCGACATCGAGCGCGTCTGCAAGCTCGTCCCGTTCACGCGGCAGACCCTGTTCTTCACCGCGACCATGCCGCCGGAGATCCGGCGCATCACCGAAACCTTCCTGCACAATCCGCAGAAGATCGAGGTATCGAAGCCCGCCACCACCGCTGTCACCGTTACGCAGTGTCAGGTCCCGGCCGGGCGCGAGGCGCACGAGAAGCGCGAGCTGCTTCGCCGATTGCTGCGCGAGGCCAAGGATCTCCAGAACGCGATCATCTTCTGCAATCGCAAGCGCGAGGTCGCCGTCGTTCACAAATCGCTGCAAAAGCACGGCTTCAGCGTCGGCGCGCTGCACGGCGACATGGACCAGTCGGCCCGCACGGCGGCACTCGAGCAGTTCCGCAAGGGCGAGCTGCCCCTGCTGGTCGCATCCGACGTCGCCGCCCGCGGCCTCGACATCCCCGAGGTCAGCCACGTCTTCAATTTCGACGTTCCCCACCATCCCGACGATTATGTCCACCGCGTCGGCCGCACCGGTCGCGCAGGCCGGTCCGGCATGGCGATCTCGCTCGTCACGCCGCTCGACCAGAAATCGATGGTGGCGATCGAGAAGCTGATCGGCCAGAGCATTCCACGCGCGGAGGGCGATTTCGAAGTCCGCACCGATGCTTCCGACGCGAGCGAGCGTCCGCGCGAGCAGCGCGGCCGTGAACGGTCACGCGGCGGACGCGGCAAGCCGCAGCGCGGCCGCGATCGTGAGCGCAGCCACGAGCCGCGCGAACCGCGTGGCGAGGCACAGCCTTCGACCGAAGCAAGGCCCGCTTCCGAAGCAAGGCCCGCTTCCGAAGCAAGGCCCGCGCGCGAGGCAAGGCCTCCGCGTGAAGCAAGACCTTCGCGTGAAGCCAGGCCGCCGCGCGAAGCCAAGCCATCATCCGAGCCGCGTGACGGTGCGCGCCAGCAGGCCAATCCGTCGCATGTGCCGTCGATCGGCCGTCCCGAGCCGCGCCGCCAACGCGAAGCCGACAGCGAGCCGGGTGACCACTCGCATCTGCCGGCATTTCTGCTGCGTCCGGTTCGCTCCCCCGCCGGCGCCTGAAGCACGATGCGCGCCCGGCTTTGGTTGAAACCAAGCCGGCGCGCACTTTTTCGGATGCATTCGTGGACGTATATTTACGGGGCGTTCACGATCGTCCGTTAGCCTACGAACATAATTTAAGTATTGCTGCGGTCGTCGGCACGCCGATCGCTGTGGGGTATGTTCCGTGGTCAAGTTGCTCGACGAACACGAACGCACGATGGCGTTCGCCCAGGTAGCGCTCGGTCAGATCCGATCGCTACGGCAGACGGCAATTCCCCGCAATTACGAGATCTGGTACGTCTACGCCACCGGCTACAACGCCCCGCTCAACAAGATCATCAACGAGACGCTGGCGCGAAGCGGCAAGCTGACCGAAGCCGATCTCGATCACATCTACGAGACCTACCTCTCCCACATCAAGACCACCGAGCGCATCGACAAGGTCGGCGCGCGCGTCATCGGCGAGATCGACGACGTCATAAAGGTTCTCGGCGACGCGCTCGCGATGACCGGCTCCTACGATGCGAGCCTGTCGGACGCGACCAAAAAGCTGTCATCGGCCGAAAGCCGCGAGCAGATCAAGTCGATCGTCGAGACGCTGCTGCATTCGACCAGCGAGATGCGCGAGACCAACAAGGCGCTGGAAGACCGGCTGACGCTCTCGAGGAGCGAGATCAGCAACCTCCAGCAGAGCCTGGAGGCGATCCGCGCCGAGAGCCTGACCGATCCGCTGACGGGGCTCGGCAACCGCAAATATTTCGATCGCATGATCGACATGGCCGTGCAAGGCGCGCTCGCCTCCGGCGAGCCGCTGTCGCTGCTGCTGGTCGACATCGATCATTTCAAGTCGTTCAACGATTCCTACGGCCATCTCACCGGCGACCAGGTGCTGCGGCTGGTCGGCCTGTCGCTGAAGCAGACCATCAAGGGCCAGGACATCACCGCCCGCTATGGCGGCGAGGAATTCGCGGTCGTGCTGCCCAACACCGCGCTGCGCCAGGCCCTCACGGTGGCCGATCACATCCGCCGCGCGGTGATGGCGAAGGAACTAAAGAAGAAGTCCACCGGCGAAATCCTTGGCCGGGTCACCATCTCCGTCGGCGTCTCCATGCTCAAGCAGGGTGACGACACCGATGCGCTGATCGAACGCGCGGATGCCTGCCTCTACGCCGCCAAACGCAACGGCCGCAACCGCGTGATCTGCGAGGCCGATCCGGAATTCACGGTCGAGACCCATAACCGGGTGGCGTGACGCCGAAGCCGCGCACCGCCAGCGCTTGACATTCTGACCCGACGAACGACATCTCCCTCGCCGTCTTGAGGCGTCCGACTGCGAAGATCCGGAGGACTTGTCGTCTTGCCCAATCCGCATGATTTTCACTCACCGCAACCGTCCTACACCAGGGACGAGCTGCTGAGATCGAGCGAGGGCGGCTATTTCGGGCCGGGCAATGCGCAATTGCCAGCGCCGCCGATGCTGATGATGGACCGCATCACGGAGATCAGCCTGGATGGCGGAGAGTTCGGCAAGGGCCATATCGTCGGCGAGCTCGACATCGCGCCGGGCCATTAGTTCTTCGATTGCCACTATCACGGCGATGCCACGATGCCAGCGTCTCTGGGTTTGGATGCCATGTGGCAGATGGTCGGCTACTGGCTGGGATGGTCGGGCTCGCCGGGCAAGGGCCGCGCCATCGGCGTCGGCGAAGTCGCGTGCACGGGCGAGGTCACACCGAACGCGCAACGCGTGCGCTACGAGGTCTCCATGAGGATGGTCCGGCGCGGCAAGCTGGTGCTCGGAATTGCCGACGGTCGCGTGCTGGCCGACGGCGTCTGCGTCTTCACCGCCAGGGACATGCGGGTTGGTCTGACCAAGGCCGTGGAGTGAAGTCCCATCGGGTGGGCAAAGGCGCTCAGCGCCATGCCCATCATCTCCCACACCAGCACCTCAGCGGAGGGCACGCTTCGCTTTGCCCGCCCTGCGCATTGTTTTCTTCTTGGTCGGCCGCTTCGTTGCAACGGGCTTCTTCGCAACCTTCTTCGCCGCCTTCTTCACCTTGGGCGGCTTCTTCACCTTGGCGCGCTGGGCAGCAGCAAGCGCGGCCCTCGCCCATTGCGCGAGTTCCGCGGAATCGTCGAACAGGCGGGCCGGCAGCTCCCAATAGGAGTTCACCACCACGGTCTTGGCGCGGGTCGAGTATTGGAACGGCTTCGAGCCTTCCGCCTCAAAATCCGGGATGGTCATCTCGTCAGCGCGAAAAAACAGGCCGGCGCGCAAGGCCAGCGCGAAGTTGACGCCGTCGGCGGAGATGCCGTAGCCGGAGAACATTTTCCGGATGGCGACGGGGCCGAAATCGGCGAACAGGTCGATCAGAAATTCGCGGTCCATGGCTGAACTATTTCCGCACGGTCGTCCTGGCGAAAGCCAGGACCCATTCCACGGGAGGGAGTTTAGCGAAGACTGCCAGTCGTGCCAGCGTCGGTATTGGCACCGACGATCACCGCGAGATCACGCGGTATGGATCCTGGCCTTCGCCAGGACGACAGCGGAGTGATTTGCGAGAAACGGACTACCCGTCGATCTGCGCCGGACGCAGCTCGACCGACTCGCCACAGCCGCAGGCGGAGATCTGGTTGGGGTTATTGAAAACGAACTGGGCCTGCATCTTGTCGGCCTTGTAGTCCATCTCGGTGCCGAGCAGGAACAGCACGGCCTTGGGATCGACCAGGATCTTGACGCCCTTGTCCTCGACGACCTCGTCGGTCGGCCGGACATCATGGGCGTATTCGACGGTGTAGGACTGTCCGGCACAGCCGCCGTTCTTGACGCCGACGCGCAGGCCAACGATCTCGGAATCGGCCCGCTGGGTCAGCTCGCTGATGCGCTGGGCGGCAGCGTCCGTCAGCCGCATGACCTGCGGGCGGGGCCGCCTCGGCTTTGGAGTGGATGCTGGTGTCGAGCCCGACGATATCTGTGTCATGTCAATGATGTGGTCCGTTGCCGAGCGAATTCAATGCCAAGGATCTAACAAGGATCTAAAGCCGAGGTTACGCGTCACCACATGTTGAGCACGAGGCGGGCCTCGTCGCTCATGCGTTCCGGCGTCCAGGCCGGCTCCCAGACCACCTTGACGTCGACCACGCCGACGCCGGGGACGCTGGCGACCGCGTTCTCGACCATGGTCGGCAGCTCGCCGGCGGCCGGGCAATTCGGTGTCGTCAGCGTCATTTGCACATCGACGGAACGATCGTCCTTGATCTCGACCTTGTAGATCAGGCCGAGCTCGTAGATATCAGCCGGGATTTCCGGGTCGAACACGGTCTTGAGCCCGGCGATGATCTCGGTGGTGAGACGCTCGGTCTCCTCAGGCGGCAGCGCCGACTGGGTTTCCATCGGATTGGCTTTGATTTCGGCCGTGTCACTCATGCGAACAAATCCCGCGCCTTCAACAGCGCCTGTGCCAGATGATCGACTTCTTCCCGCGTATTATACATGCCGAACGACGCCCGGCATGTGGCTGTGACGTTGAACCGCTCTAAAAGCGGCATCACGCAATGGGTGCCGGCGCGCACCGCGATGCCCTGGCGGTCGATCACGGTGGCGACGTCGTGGGCGTGCGCGCCCTTGAGTTCGAAGGAGATCACCGGGCCCTTGCCCCGCGCCGTGCCGATCAGCCGCAGCGAGTTGATCTCGCGCAGCTTATCCTGGGCGTAGGTGACGAGATCGTGCTCGTGCGCGGCGATGCGCTCCTTGCCGATCGAATTGACGTAGTCGATCGCGGCGCCGAGCCCGACGGCCTCGACGATCGCCGGCGTGCCGGCCTCGAATTTGTGCGGGGGATCGCCGTAGGTGACGATGTCGCGCGAGACCTCGCGGATCATTTCGCCGCCGCCGTTATAGGGGCGCATCGCGACCAGGTGGTCGTAGTTGGCCCAGAGCACGCCGATGCCGGTCGGCCCGTAGACCTTGTGGCCGGTGAAGACATAGAAGTCGCAGCCGAGGTCCTGGACGTCGACTGGGATATGCACCGCGCCCTGGCTGCCGTCGACCAGCACGGGAATGCCGCGGGCGTGGGCGATCTTCACGACGTCCTTGACCGGGACGATGGTGCCAAGCGCGTTCGACATCTGCGTGATCGCGACCAGCTTGGTCTTCGACGTCAGCAGCTTTTCGAATTCGTCGATGAGGAAATTGCCCTCGTCGTCGACCGGCGCCCATTTGATCACGGCACCATGGCGTTCCCTGAGGAAATGCCAGGGCACGATGTTGGAGTGGTGCTCCATGATCGAAATGACGATCTCGTCGCCTGCTTTGATGTTCGGCTCGCCCCAGGACGAGGCGACGAGGTTGATCGCCTCGGTCGCGTTGCGGGTGAAGATCACTTCCTCGGTCCGCGGCGCGTTGATGAACTGCGCCACCTTGGTGCGGCCGCCCTCATAGGCTTCGGTCGCGGCGTTGGCGAGATAATGCAGGCCGCGGTGCACGTTGGCATATTCGGAGGTGTAGGCCTGCGTCATGCGATCGAGCACGGCGCTCGGCTTCTGCGCAGATGCGGCGTTGTCGAGATAGACCAGCGGCTTGCCGTAGATCTGCATGGCCAGCGCCGGAAAATCCTGGCGCACGCGCGCAACGTCGTAAGAGCCGTTCTTGACTGCCGGATGCGTGCTCATTGGCGCCGCTCCAGCCAGCGCTCGGCAATGCCGATCACGTGCTCGCGCAGATCATCGTCGGCGATCTGCTCGATCGCCTCGCCGACGAAGGCCTGGATCAGCAGCGCCTGGGCCTGCTTCTCCGGCAGGCCGCGCGCCTTCAGATAGAACAGCAGACTGTCGTCCAGCGCACCGGCGGTGGCGCCGTGACCGCAGGAGACGTCGTCCGCAAAGATCTCGAGCTCGGGCTTGTTGTCGGCTTCCGCCTCATCCGAGAGCAGCAGCGCGCGGATCATCATCTTGCCGTCGGTCTTCTGCGCATCGGGACGAACGATGATGCGGCCCTGGAACACCGAATGGGCGCGATCGTCGATCACGGCGCGGAAAACTTCTCGGCTGACGCAGTTCGGCACGGCATGGTCGACCACCAGCGTGGTGTCGCCGTGTTCGGTCTTCTGCAACAGGTTCACGCCGTTGACCGAGAGCTCGCTGCCCTCGCCTGCCAGCGTGATGAAGCCTTGCAGGCGGCTGACTGCCGCGCCGGTCGTCATGTTGAAGAAGTTGAGCTTTGTATTCGCACCGACCGTGACGAACTCCGAGGTGATGTTCACCGCATCCGGCGAATCGTCCATCAGACGGATATGCGCGATGTCGGCATTATCGTCAACCGAGAGGATGACGGCATCGTTGACCTGGTAAGCCTTGGCGCCGGCCGCGACAAAGCTCTCGATGATGGTGGCACGAGCGCCCTTCCCGACCGCAACCTGCGAGCGGGTGAAAGCCGACGCGGAAGATGCAACCGCGATGTGGATGATCTGGATCGGCGCGGACAGCTGCGTGCCGTCGGCGATATCAAGCACGACACCGTCGGTCGCCATCGCCGCGTTCAGCGCGATCACCGCATCGATGGCCGCGGTCCTTAACAGACCGGAATCCTTCTCCAGCGTCTCCCGCAACGTCTTAAAGCTCGCCTCGGAGGCGAGCGCCTTGACGTCGGAGAGATCGGGAGCGAACACACCGTCGACCAGCACCAGCTTGCGGGCGCCGGCGATCGCATGTGCTTTCACCGCGTCCGCGGCGCGCTTCAACGCAGTCGCATCGGGCGCAGCCGCGAGCGGCAGTACCTCGCCGACCAGCGCGCGCAGATCGGTGTACTTCCACTCCTCGATCCGGCGGTGCGGCAGGCCGAGACGCTCATAGGTCTCGAACGCCTCGCGGCGTACCGCGATCACGGAAGGCGAACCCGGCAGCCGGCTTTCGGCGCTGGCGAAGAGATCGCTCACCGCGCGGCCGTTTCCGGTCTTTGCCACAGCAACGTTCATCTCAAAATTCCTTACGCGGCGTCCTCGAACTGGGCGTAGCCGGACGCTTCCAGCTCCAGCGCCAGTTCCTTGCCACCGCTCTTCACGACACGGCCTTTTGACATCACGTGCACGACGTCAGGCACGATATAGTTCAGCAGCCGCTGATAATGGGTGATGACGACCATCGCGCGCTTGGGCGAATGCAGCGCGTTGACGCCGTCGGCTGCAATGCGCAGCGCGTCGATGTCGAGGCCGGAATCCATCTCGTCGAGGATGCACAGGCTCGGCTCGAACAGCGCCATCTGCAGCACCTCATTGCGCTTCTTCTCGCCGCCGGAGAAGCCGACATTGACACCGCGCTTGAGCATGTCCTGCGGGATGTTCAGCGACTTCGAGACTTCGCGGACTTTCTTCAAAAAGTCGGGCGTCGAATATTCGCCCTCGCCGCGCGCCTTGCGCTGCGCGTTCAGCGCGGTGCGCAGGAAATTCATGGTGGAGACGCCGGGGATCTCGACCGGATACTGGAACGCCAGGAACACGCCCTTGGCGGCCCGTTCGTTGGGCGCCATCGCGAGCAGGTCTTCGCCCTTGAACAGGATCTCGCCGTCGGTGACCTCGTAACCAGGCTTGCCGGCGATGACGTGGGACAGCGTCGATTTGCCGGAGCCGTTCGGCCCCATGATCGCGTGGATCTCGCCCTCGTTCACGGTCAGCGTCAACCCATGGAGGATCTCACGCTCCTCGACACGAACCTTGAGGTCTTTCACTTCAAGCAAAGCCATCTTGGTGTCCAGTTTATTCAAATGATGCATAGGGCGCGCGACGCGCGCCGCGAGGGCCGGCGCTAGCCGACCGATCCTTCAAGCGAGATCGAGATCAGCTTCTGCGCTTCCACCGCGAATTCCATCGGCAGTTGCTGCAGCACGTCCTTGACGAAGCCGTTGACGACGAGGCCGACCGCCTCCTCCTGCGTGAGGCCGCGCTGGATGCAGTAGAACAGCACGTCCTCGGAGATCTTGGACGTGGTGGCCTCGTGCTCGAACGTCGCCGACGAGTTCTTGGCTTCGATGTAGGGCACGGTGTGCGCGCCGCATTTGTCGCCGATCAACAGCGAATCGCAGGCGGTGAAGTTGCGCGCGCCGGTCGCCTTGCGATGCGCCGTCACGAGGCCGCGATAGGTGTTCTGCGATCTGCCGGCGGCGATGCCCTTGGAGATGATACGGCTCGACGTGTTCTTGCCGAGATGGATCATCTTGGTGCCGCTGTCGACCTGCTGATAGCCATTCGAGATCGCGATCGAATAGAATTCACCACGCGAATTGTCGCCCCGCAGGATGCAGCTCGGATACTTCCAGGTGATCGCCGAACCTGTCTCGACCTGGGTCCAGGAGATCTTGGAATTGTTGCCGCGGCAGTCACCACGCTTGGTGACGAAATTGTAGATGCCGCCTTTGCCTTCCGAATTGCCGGGATACCAGTTCTGCACCGTCGAATATTTGATCTCGGCGTCGTCGTGCGTGACGAGTTCGACCACGGCCGCGTGCAGCTGGTTCTCGTCGCGCTGCGGCGCGGTGCAGCCCTCGAGATAAGAGACGTAGGAGCCCTTGTCGGCAATGATCAGCGTGCGCTCGAACTGGCCAGTGTTGCGCTCGTTGATGCGGAAGTAGGTGGACAGTTCCATCGGGCAGCGCACGCCCGGCGGCACGTAAACGAACGAGCCGTCCGAGAACACCGCCGAGTTCAGCGTTGCGTAGAAATTGTCCGACGTCGGCACCACGGATCCCAGATATTTCTGCACCAGCTCGGGATGCTCGCGGATCGCCTCCGAGATCGGCATGAAGATCACGCCGGCCTTCTTCAGCTCGGCCTTGAAGGTGGTCGCAACCGAGACCGAATCGAACACCGCGTCGACCGCGATCTTGCGCCTGTTGGGGTCTTCCTCGCCGGGCTTCGGCTCGACGCCTTCGAGCATGGCGACTTCCCGCAAGGGAATGCCGAGCTTCTCGTAGGTCTTCAGAATCTCGGGATCGATCTCGTCGAGCGAGGTGATCGTCTTCTTCGGCTTGGGAGCCGAATAATAATAGAGGTCCTGAAAGTCGATCTTGGGATAGTCGACGCGGGCCCAGGTCGGCTCGGTCATGGTCAGCCAGCGCCGATAGGCCTCGAGCCGCCACTGGAGCATCCAGGCGGGTTCGTTCTTCTTCTCGGAGATGAACTTGACGGTTTCTTCCGACAGCCCCTTTGGGGCCTTGTCGGACTCGATCAGGGTCTCAAACCCATAACGATACTGATCGACGTCGATGCGCTTCACGCGCTCGACCGTCTCTTGCACGGCTGGCATTCTATCCTCCGCTCGCGGTTTCAAGGACCGCGGTGGATCATCAAATTCGGACGACTATTACGATGTTTCTTGGCGGGACGCACGCGCTTAGAACCGTTCAAGCCGTGTTTCATCGCTTATCCCTTAAGTAGGGTATTACCGAGCTTTCGCCAAGCCTCTAACGCCCTGTTGATGTCATCCGGCTCCGTGGACCAGCCCAGACTGAGACGCACCGCTCCTTGGGCGACGGTGGGATCATACCCCATCGCCGACAGCACGTGGGACGGCTGTACCTTGCCCGAGGAACAGGCAGAGCCCGAGGACACCGCGACACCTTCGAGGTCGAAACCGATCACCGCGGTCTCGGCTTTCAAGCCGGGAGCCGTGAAAAGAACGGTATTTGGCAACCGCCTGGCGTCATCTGAGAAGACCGTTGCGCCGGCCATGGAGCGAATGCCATTTTCCAAGCGATCTCTGAGGGTTGCCATCCGTTCCGCATCCTCCGGCAAAGCCTGAAGGGCAGCCCGCACGGATGCCCCGAAGCCGGCAATGCCGGCGACATTCTCGGTTCCGGCACGCCGGTTCAGCTCCTGCCCGCCGCCCCGCAGCACCGGCTCAAGTCCGGCCACGCCCTCGGCCACGACCAGCGCGCCGACCCCCTTGGGGCCGCCGATCTTGTGCGCAGAAAAGGTCGCAAGGTCCGCACCGATCACCTTGATATCGAAGGGGATTTTCCCAAGCGCCTGGATTGCGTCGACGTGCAGGAGGCCGCCGGCCCCGTGAACGATTCCCGCGGCCTCGGCGATAGGCTGCAGCGCGCCCGTCTCGTTGTTGGCCGCCATGATAGAGACCAGCGCCGGCGGGCCCTCTCTGAGCAGCGCCTTCAAATGATCGAGGTCGATCACGCCGGAGCGTGTGACCCTGATCTGACCGATCTCATCTGCCGGGAACCGGCCGCCTGCCAGTACCGAAGCATGCTCGACGGCCGAGACCAGAAGCCGCTCGACAGGCCCCCCAGACGGCCCCCGAAGCCCCGGTGAAAGCGCCAGCGCGTTGGCTTCGGTTCCCGTGGAGGTGAAGACGACGTTCCGCGGCAGCGCGCCTACTGCGGTCGCAAGGATGGCCCGCGCCCCCTCGACAAGCCGTCGCGCCTCGCGCCCCTCGGCGTGAACAGAGGACGGATTGCCGATCAGCTCGTAGGCTGCGAGCATTGCGCCTCGCGCCTCGGAGCGAAGCGGCGTGGTCGCGTTCCAGTCGAGATAAACACGGCTCGGCATGACGTATTATGTTACCATTCGGACCAGGCTGCTTCGCCCGCACTGGTACCCGACATGGGCCCCCGGGCAGCGCTTGGCAATCTCGATTCCCAATCGCCTTCGCGCGATGACGGCCATGACACGCTAACGCCTTGAGCCGATTGCGGGATGTTCAAGATGCTTGCTTTTTGACCCTCGCCTCATGTTAGAACGCGCGCGTCAGTTCGCCGCGCGCCGCTCGCGCATCATCCGAGGGCGCCGCTCCACCCTTCCATTCGCGGCTTGATCGGCCCAGCAGCCGATGAAATCCGCACAATCGGTTGATTGTTGAAGAGCGTCTTCAAGGGATCAATCAAGAGATCATCATGCCTGAAGTTATTTTCACCGGCCCCGCCGGCCGCCTCGAAGGCCGCTACCATCCGGCCAAGCAGAAGAACGCGCCAATCGCGATGGTCCTGCATCCGCATCCGCAGTTCCACGGCACGATGAATCATCAGATCATCTACCAGTGCTACTATGCGTTCGCGCATCGCGGCTTCTCGGTGCTGCGTTTCAATTTCCGTGGCGTCGGCCGCAGCCAGGGCTCGTTCGACCACGGCACCGGCGAATTGTCGGACGCGGCCGCGGCGCTCGACTGGGCGCAGACCATCAATCCCGAAGCGCGCGCCTGCTGGGTTGCCGGCTTCTCCTTCGGCGCCTGGATCGGCATGCAGCTGCTGATGCGCCGCCCCGAGGTCGAGGGCTTCATCTCGATCGCGCCGCCCGCCAACCTCTACGACTTCTCGTTCCTCGCACCCTGCCCGTCCTCGGGGCTGATCGTGCATGGCGAGAAGGACGCGGTGGTGCCGCCCAAGGACGTCAACACGCTGGTCGAGAAGCTGAAGACCCAGAAGGGCATCGTGATCGACCAGCAGGTCATCCCGGGCGCCAACCACTTCTTCGACGCCAAGCTCGAGCCGCTGATGGAAACCATCACCGCCTATCTCGACATGCGCCTCGCCAACGTGCGCTGAGCTTTCCGTGGGTGCGTTCATCGCATTGCTGCGTGCCGTGAATGTCGGCGGCACCGGCAAATTGCCGATGAGCGAACTCAAGGCCATGTGCGAGGAGCTCGGCTACGCCGCCGTGCGCACCTATATTGCAAGCGGCAACGTCGTCTTCACAAGCCGCAAGTCGCAATCTGCGATCAAGACCGCACTCGAAAAGCGGTTGCACGCCTATGCCGGCGCGCCGGTCGGCGTGCTCGTGCGCAGCGCCACCGAGATGGCGCAGGTCTTGGCCGATAATCCGTTTCCAAAGGCCGCCCCCAACCGTACCGTCGCGATCTTCCTCGACAAGGCGCCGCCGGCGGATGCGCTCGCCGGCATTCGCGGCCAGAACAAGGAGGAGATCCGCCTCGGCCGCCGCGAGATCTACGTGCATTACGGCGACGGCATGGGCACGTCGAAGCTGGTCATCCCCGCCGCCAAGACCGGCACCGCGCGCAACATGAAAACGATCGCGACGCTCGCGAAAATGGCCGCAGAGCTCTAGGCCAGCTTGAGCGCCGCGATCCCCGTCAGCACCAGCAGGATCCCCGCGATCTTCATCGCGCTCAGCGCCTCGCCGAACAGCACCACACCCATGACGACGGTGCCGGCGGCGCCGATGCCGGTCCAGACCGAATAGGCGACGCCGACCTCGAGCACCTTCAAAGCACGCCCGAGCAGGACAACGAAGGCTACGAGCAGCACGAGCGAAACGACGCTCCAGCCAGCGCGCGTGTAGCCTTCCGCATATTTCATCGAGATCGCCCAGCCAACATCGAGTGCGCCTGCGATCACCAGCATCAGCCAGGCCATGGATTGCGACATCGGCGTGGGCTCAGGCCGCAAGCTTGAGCAGATGCGCCTCGTGGCGCACGAGGAAGGCGCGCAGCAATTGCGGATAGTCCGCGCCCACCGCAGTACGGACGCTCGGACGCTTCGCCAGTTCGGCGCGCCATGCGCGGACCTTCGGCACATCGCGGAAAATGCCGTGGTCGGTCAGCTCGTCGAACAGATCGAAGTAGCGGAAGACGGGGGCGAATACGGCGTCGACGAGACTGAACGCTTCGCCAGCAAAATAAGGACCGGCACCGAGCGCCGCTTCGACCCGGGCGAACTTCACCATCAGCGCCTGGCGCTTGCTCTCGAACGTCGCCGCATCGGTCGTGGTCTCTAGGCCCCAGAGATCGGCGAGCACTGCTGAACCGAACTCCATCCACGCCCGGTGCTCGGCACGCTCCAAGGCATCCGCCGGATGCAGTCTCACGCCGCCTTGCGTCTCCTCGATGTACTCGCAGATCACGTTACTCTCGAACAGCGCGACCTCGCCCTTCTCGCTCGTCACGACCAGCACCGGCACCTTGCCGAGCGGCGACAGTTTGAGAAACCAGTCGGGCTTATTGGCGAGATCGATGTCGACCCGCTCGAACGGCACGCCCGTCTCGTTGAGCGCGATCACCGCGCGCTGCACATAGGGGCAAAGCTTGTGGCTGATCAGTTTCAGTGAAGCGGTCATGGCGAGAATCCCGACGGTTAGATGCAACTGCATCAAAGATAGATGCATATGCATCTACCTGTCAAGATCAATGCATCTGCATCATCCCGCCTATGATCTCAAGGCCGCGCGATCACCCCGCCCGTCATCGGCATCGGCACGCCCGTGGTCCCGGGATACGACAGCGGCAGGCCCTTCAGGCCGCGCGCGGCGAGGAAGCCGAAGGCCTGCGCCTCGATGGCGTCGGAGGCCCAGCCGACTGCCTCCGCGGCCTCGACAGTGGCGGACCCAACGCGCTCCCGCAGCATCTGGAGCATGGTCCGGTTGCGGGCGCCGCCGCCGCAGACGATCCAGCTCCGCGGCCTGCGTGGCAGCAGCGGGATGACGCGGGCAATGGCCGCCGCGGTGAAGGCGGTCAGCGTTGCGGCGCCGTCGGCCGGCAGGACATCGCCGAGCTTCAGCGCGGCAAAATCGTTGCGGTCGAGCGATTTCGGCGGCGGGCTTGCGAAGAACGGCAGCTGCAGCGCCCGCGCGATCCAGGCCTCGTCCGCCTTGCCGAGGGCTGCGAGCTTTCCGTCCGCGTCGAACGCCTGATTCATGGTGCGGTACATGAAATCGTCGAGCAACGCGTTGCCGGGTCCGGTGTCGCAGGCGATCAGCGTGTCGTTGCCGTCGATATAGGTGATGTTGGAGACGCCGCCGATATTGACCACGATGATTGGCCCTTCGCGCTCCAGCGAATGGGCGAGCGCGCGGTGATAAACCGGCACTAATGGCGCGCCCTGCCCGCCGGCCTCGACGTCGGCGGCGCGAAAATCATGCATCACGGGGATATGGATCGCCCTGGCCAGCGCCGGCGCGTCGCCGATCTGCACCGTCAGCCGCTTCTCGGGGCGGTGCAGCACGGTCTGGCCGTGGAAGCCGACGATGTCGATGTCTTCCGGCTTCATCCGGTTCTGGGCGACGAAGGCGGCCACCGCCTCGGCATGCGCGAGCGTCACTGCGCGTTCGGCCTCGGCCAGAACTCCCGGCCTAGCATCGCGTTGGGCCAGGTGCACGGCCTCGCTCAGCGCCTGCCGCAGCAGGTTGCGCTCGGCCGGAGTGTAGGGCCGGTAACCGGAGGGCCCGAATGCCTTCACCTGCTTTCCGTCGGTTTCGATCAGCGCGACATCCACCCCGTCCAGCGAGGTGCCGCTCATCAAACCGAGTGCCGTCAACATCATGGATCAGCGTCCTCAAGCGACCCTTCCGGCATGCCGATCTTGTGCCAGAGGGACACATCTTATAATGCCACAGGCCAAAGTGGCGGGCAGCAACCGAGTTCCCACGGAAGACCCTTAAATTGCTCCCAAAACAGTAAACCAAGAATTGTCAGGCGCGCCGACAAATGACTGCATTCAAATCGGATTTCCTCAACACGTTGCAGGAACGTGGATTCATCCACCAATGCTCCGATTTCGAGGGGCTGGACGCCCTCGCCGCCAAGGGCGAGGCGACGGCTTATGTCGGTTACGATTGCACCGCCCGCTCGCTGCACATCGGCAACTACCTGACCATGATGATGCTGCACTGGCTGCAGCAGTCCGGCAACAAGCCGATCACGCTGATGGGCGGCGGCACAACCATGGTCGGCGATCCCTCCGGCAAGGACGAGACGCGCGCGATCCGCACCGTCGCCGAGATCGAGGCCAACAAGGAATCGATCCGCGGCGTGTTCGCAAAGGTGCTGCGCTATGGCGGGGGCAAGAGCGACGCCATCATGCTCGACAATGCCGAGTGGCTGACAAAGCTCAACTACATCGAGATGCTGCGCGACGTCGGGCGGCATTTCTCGGTCAACCGCATGCTGACCATGGACTCCGTGCGCCTGCGCCTCGAGCGCGAGCAGGAGATGAGCTTCATCGAGTTCAACTACATGATCTGCCAGGCCTACGACTTCGTCGAGCTCGCCAGGCGGACCGGCTGCAACTTGCAGATGGGCGGCTCCGACCAGTGGGGCAACATCATCATGGGCGTCGATCTCGGCCGCCGCATGGGCACGCATCAGCTGTTCGCCCTGACGACGCCGCTGCTGACGACGGCGTCGGGGGCCAAGATGGGCAAGACCGCTCAGGGCGCGGTCTGGCTCAACGCCGACCAGTTCTCGCCGTATGATTTCTGGCAGTACTGGCGCAACACCGAAGACGCCGACGTCGGCAAGTTCCTCAAGCTGTTCACGACGCTGCCAATGACCGAGATCAGGAAGCTCGAGGCGCTCGGAGGCTCCGAGATCAACGAGGCCAAGAAGGTGCTCGCCACCGAGGCGACCGCGCTCCTGCATGGCCGCGACGCAGCGAACGAGGCGGCCGAGACCGCGCGCCGCACCTTCGAGGAAGGCGCGCTGGCCGAGAGCCTGCCGACCGTGGAAATTCCGCGCGGCGAGTTCGACGCCGGCCTCGGCGTGCTCAACGCCTTCGTCAAGGCGGGCCTCGTTGCCTCCAACGGCGAAGCACGGCGCCAGATCAAGGGCGGCGGCCTGCGCGTCAATGACGAGCCCGTCACCGACGAGAAGATGGCGTTGTCGGCGGCCGACCTGACGCCGGAAGGCGTGGTCAAGCTGTCGTTCGGCAAGAAGAAGCACATCCTCCTAAGGCCTGCATAGGCGTATGAGCTTTTCGCTGCTTGTCAGGGCGCGCTGAAGCGCGCTCCCTGATCGGCAATGGACCAGAACACGCTAGAGGAACAGTCCAAGCAAGCGACCAGGGAACGCGTCACGGCGACGCCGCAGGGCGTCGTGCGCACCGCGCTGGTGGTGCTCGCGCTCTGCTTCACACTCGCCGTGCTCGGCCGCGGCCTCAGCGAAAGCTTCACCGTCTTCCTGAAGCCGATCTCGGAAAACTTTGGCTGGGATCGCGCCCAAGTGGTCTCGATCTATTCGCTGACGTGGCTCGTCAGCGGACTGACGGCGCCGTTGGTCGGGCGCCTGTTCGATCATTCCGGACCGCGCATCGTCTATGCACTGGGCCTTTTGCTGCTCGGCTCGGCCTTCCTGATCGCAAGCCACGCGCAGTCACTCTGGCAGTTCCAGCTCTCGATCGGACTCTGCGTCGGCATTGGCGTCGCCTTCATCGGCAATGTGCCGAACTCGATCCTGCTGGGCCGCTGGTTCGGCCCAAAACTCCCGACCGCGATGGCGGTGGTCTACTCGGCCATGGGTGGCGGCGTGCTGGCGCTGCTGCCGGCCTCGCAGCTTTTGATCGATCATCTGGGGTGGCGCGAAACCTACCAGCTGTTCGGCTTCGCCGCGCTCGGCCTGCTGGTGCCGCTCATGCTGCTGCCATGGCGGCTGTTCGCCTCGGGCTCGCCGCAGATCGCGAAGAAGACCGATCCGGATTTCGTCGATCACGGCTGGACCCTTCCGAGCGCGATGCGCCATCACGCCTTCTGGGCGCTTTTCTCGACATTCTTCTTCACCGCGGTCGGCATGTATGCGATCGCCGCCCAGATCGTGGCCTATTTGATCGATGCCGGCTTTCCACCGCTGCAGGCCGCCACGGCCTGGGGCTTCTCCGGCATCGTGCTGGTGTTTGGCATGCTAGGCGTGTCCGCGCTCGACGGCCTGATCGGTCGCCGGCCGTCGGTGCTGCTCAGCTACGCGATCTCGATCCTCGGCATCTTCCTGCTGTGGCTGTTGCAATACTCCGCCAATTTCCTCCTGCTCACCGGATTCGTGGTCTGCTTCGGCAGCATGATGGGCTCACGTGGACCGCTGATCACGGCGACCGCGATGAAGATCTTTGGGGGCAAGCGCATCGGCACCATCTACGGCACCATCTCGATCGGCAGCGGGCTCGGCTCGGCTTTCGGCTCCTGGAGCGGCGGCCTGATCCATGACGCGACCCATGGCTACAACGCGCTGCTCGCCTTCGCACTCGCGAGCGTGGTGCTCGGGATGATCCCGTTCCTGGTCGTGCCCGCCTTGCGGCGGTAGGTCTCCTGAAGGTAACTTGAGCGCATTCGCGTCACCGGGAAATTACGGATGGGCACGACGCGAACAGCTACGAAGATGTGGATCGCACGCGGCTAAAAGTCCTTCCTGCGGTGTTTTGTCCGACATGACAAAAATGTCAGCGCAAATTGCCCTTGGGCGGCTTGCAGGGCGGAACTGAATGCGGTCCTAGTCGCAGCATTGGATGGAGGGCACAAACCAATGAACTTTCCCTATCTCGTTCGCTTTCAACCGGTTCTCTTGAGCCTGTTTCGCTTCATCACCGGCCTGCTGCTGTTCCAGTACGGTGTCGCCAAGCTGTTCAAGTTTCCGGTGCTTCCCTACTTCGCAAACATCCCGCCGATCATCTACGCAGCCGGTACGCTTGAGCTCGTGCTTGGCGCGTTGCTGATGATCGGCCTGTTCACCCGCCTCGCGGCATTCATCCTCTCGGGTGAGATGGCCTTCGCCTATTTCATGGGGCACATGTTCAAGGGCGAAACGCCGGTGTTCCTGCCGCTGCTCAATGGTGGCACCGCGGCGATCCTGTTCTGCTTCGCCTGCCTCTACCTCTCGGCAGCCGGCGGCGGCTCGGTCAGCGCCGATGCGGCGATGGGCAAGGACTAGCGGCGCGTTCGCGCGGCGCTGAGGCGTCAGCGATTGATTCGCGAATGAAGAGATGGCATCCGTATGTTCACGGGTGCCATCTCAGCGCGAGCCCAGCACGTTCCAGACCAGGACGAGGACCGCGACCAGCAGCATCGACATGATGAGGCGGTGAACGAATCGGTTCATTGCCGCTCCCAACGGATTAGGTCGCGACTAAAGACCCACACGATTTTTCTCCGAGTTGACGCGCCATGCGCCCGAGAAGCGCATGGCGACCTGCATGTTTGCGCACGCGGCTGCGCACGCCGCTTGCGCGGCAGCCGTCGCACGCGTCCATTCATGATTGGTAAGAATTTCATGCTACCGACGCGAGCAACAATAACCATTCCGTCGAGGCCGTGATGAAGCTGCTGAGTCACCTCAAGATCCGCACCAAGCTCGCCAGCATGGTCTGTCTTTCGGCACTCACGGTCACGGCCATCATCGGGGTGTCGTCCGTGCTCAGCAAGAGCCGCATGCTGGAGGATCGCGTTCAGCAGATGCGGACCGCGGTCGACATGCTCCACAACCTCGCCCAATCACTCGAAGAGGAGGTCGGCGCCGGCAAGCTGACGCAGGCGGAAGCGAAAATCCAGTTCCATCTGCGCGGCCGCCGCATGAGCTTCAATGGCGGCCAAGGCTATCCGGTGGTCTATAACGCCGATACCTCGATCCTGATCAATGGCGCGAACCAGCAGCTCGAAGGCAAGATCACGGGCGCCAAGGACTCCAACGGTGTCCTCATCGCAGATGCGATCGTAACGGCCGGCAACCAGGCTGCTCAGGGCGGCGTAACCTCATATCTCTACCCCCGCCCCGGCCAGACGGAGCCCGTCCGCAAGACCGTTTTCGCGCGCAAATTCGCGCCCTGGAACGCGACGATCAGCTACGGCCTCTATGTCGACGACATCGACGCCGACGTGCGAGCCTTGACGCTGGAGCTGGGGGCGATTGGCATCGGCTTGATGCTGCTGATGGCGACACTGTCCTGGCTGATCGCCCGCGACGTGCTCGGCGCGCTCGATCGCCAGAAGAACCGCATGCAGGCCATTTCCGAAGGCGCCATCGACACGGCGGTCGAGGAGACCGGTCGCGGCGACGAGATCGGCCGCATGGCCGAGACCCTCGAAGTGCTCAGGCAGACCGCGCTGACGGCCCGCAAGCTGGAGGCGGAGCAGGTCGCCACCAAGACCCGCAGCGAACAGGAGAAGCGCGACGCGCTGATCTCGCTTGCCGACCGGTTCGATGCATCCGTCGGCCAGCTCGTCGGCCTGATGGCCTCGGGCTCCGGCGAGCTGGAGGTCACCGCCAAGTCGATGTCGTCGACCGCGGAAGGCACCAACCGCCGCGCCGCCGTCGTCGGCTCGGCCGCCACCGAAGCCAGCCAGCGCGTCCAGACGGTCGCGGCCGCCGCCGAGGAGCTCTCCTCCTCCATCACCGAGATCAGCCGTCAGGTCGCGCAGTCCGCCGTGGTCACCGGCCGCGCCGTGGACAGCGCACGCCGCACCGACACCATCGTGCGCGCTCTCTCGGACGGCGCCCAGCAGATCGAGCACGTCGCCGAGCTGATTTCCAGCATCGCGGCGCAGACCAATCTGCTCGCGCTCAATGCCACCATCGAGGCCGCACGCGCCGGTGAAGCCGGCCGCGGCTTTGCTGTCGTCGCTTCGGAGGTGAAATCGCTGGCGAGCCAGACTGCCGAAGCCACCCGCGAGATCGGCGACAAGATCGCCCAGATCCAGGGCGCGACCAAGGAAGCGGTGGACGCCATCGGCGGCATCACCGCCACCATCGAGGAGGTCAGCCGGATCGCCACCTCGATCGGCGCCGCGATCGAGGAGCAAGGCGCCGCCACCGCCGAGATCGCCCGCAGCGTCTCGCAGACCGCGGAGGCCACCCTGGAAGTCACCACCAATATCGGGGGCGTCAGCACGGCAGCGAACGAGACCGGCAATGCCGCAGGCATGGTGCTCGCAGCAGCCTCGAACCTCTCCAAGCAGGCCGAGCAGCTCTCTGGCGAAGTCGGGACCTTCCTTGCGGGCGTGCGCGCGGCGTAAGGCGGCGCGGAAACCAAGGTGTAGCCTCGCCACTAACGTCGCGCGAGGGTGCAGCCGCTCGATAGCTGGCGCGTCGACCCGGTCGAGCCATCGTTCGACTGCGACGGGAATTCCTCGAACGGCGAGTTCTGTTTGCCGGTGTTGAATTCGAAGATCTTGCGGAACAGACCGGGGGCCATCGCCGAAATCGGGTTGACGCGCATTACGGGCGCTGCCGGCGTGCCGACGACCTCGTAGGTCACGCCGATCAATCCTTCATTGTTGCCGCCGCCGAGGAAGATGCCGAACAACGGGATCTGGCCGAAGATGTTGTTGACGCCGTACATCGGGACGAAGGTGCCGCTCATACAAACCTGGTTGCCGGGAAAGTCGATTGAGCCCTCGATGGTGGCGCCGATCATCGGCCCCTTGACCACGCCGTCGCGGATCGTGAGCGCGCCGTTCTGCCGCGTGAACTCCGCGCGCATCGCCGTGAAGGCTACGCCGTTCTGGGCGCCGTTGGGAGCCCCCGCCGCGACGCGATCGAGTTGCTCCATTCCCTTGACCGAGAAGTCGCGCACGTTGATCAGGCCTTCCCGTGTCGTAGGCTCCGACGTCGGCGGCTCCATGGCCACCACCATCTGGCCGCCGAAGACCTTGTTGGTGGTGTCTGTGAAGCGCAGGAAGTTGCCGGCATCGCTGGTCTGGAGATAGATGACCTCGCGGTTGCCCTGGGCGCGGCCGCCGCGCAGGTCGGCTGCCACGGGCGTGTCTTTTCCGATCCTGCCGCTCAGCGTGAAGGCTTTGACCGCACCATTGCGCCGCGACATCTTGGCGTCGACGCTGCGCATCGCCTCGCCGTTGAAACCCATGACGGCGCCGAGCTTCACGTCGATGTCGAAATCGAGGTTCTTCGTCTTGCTCTTGGCATCGTCCTTGGAATTGCCTGAGATCGCCGACTTCAGGAAGCCGCGGCCGTCGAATACGTCGCCGCGCATCGTACCCTTGAGCACGCCGTCCTGGCTGCGCTCCACTTTCAGTGAGGCCTTGTCGCCGTCGGATGGCGCGTAGGTCGGGAAGTTCGCGTTCATGAGCTCGCCGTTGGCATCGACCTCGAGCGCCCCCTTGATCGAGGCGCCGCCGCCTTCGATGACGATGTCCTCCAGACGCGTCGATTGCGCCGTCGGCACCACCTTGAAGCTGGCCTTGCCCGCTCTGCCCGGCAGCTTGACCCAGCCGGGCAGGATGTTGTCGAGCTTGACCGAGGTCAGGTCGGCCTCGATGCCGAGCTTCGTCGTCTGGTCGGGTCCCCCGGCGATCTTGCCCGACAGCCTGATCGGCACCGATCCGCTGACGGCGGGACCCAGATCGAATCCGAGGCGCGCGCGGCTCGCATCGTCCAGCGTGGTCTGCAGTTTGACGTCCGCATCGCCCTCGGCCGGCTTGCGGTAATCGAGCGAGGCCGCCTGCCCGTTGATCTTGACGTCGCCCTTGACCTGATAGCCCTGGTTGCTCGCGACGATCTTGAGGTTGTTGGCCTCCAGCTTTTGGTTCATCACCAGCTTGTCGGCACCAAAACCGTTGAGATCGGCCGTAACGCTGTAGGTGGTGTCGGCTTTGGTCAGCTCGCCCTTGACCGGCAGCCCAAGCTGGACGTTCGCCGAGAACGTCCCCTTGCTAGTATTGGGATCGATGACGGTCGACGACAGATCGCTCAAGCGATCGTTGGAAAGCATTTCGGCGGCCGCAGGCACCGGACCTTCGACACGAAACCTCGTCCGCGACGGCGACGGCTTGGGTGCCATATCGGGCACCTCGAAAACAAAGTCGGAAATCGTGACCTTGCGGCCCGCCGGCGTATCGGCAATGCCCTGCCCGATATTCACCGTCGCGGTGCGGCCGGTCACGCGCGCCTTCAAATCGGCATCGTGCACCACGGGCAGGCCATCGACGGGGCGAACCGTGACACCGCTCGCCACGATATTGACCGACAAGCCGTCGTCGGGAATGGGTGGGCCCTTGCGCGGAAGATTCTTCGTCGGTGAATTAACACCGATCTCGATGCGCTGGAGCGTTCCACGCTCGATCCGCTCGATCACCCATTCGCGCAACTCGGGAACGACAAGGGTCGGCCACATCCGCTTGAGCGCGGAGGCCGACATCGGCGTTCCCGCGAAACCCAATGTCAGCCGCGGCTCGCCCGAATAGTCGATGGCACCGGTGCCGGCGACGCCGATCTCTCCGTTGGAGATATCGGCCTGCGTCAACAGCAGCCTCTTGTGGTCGGTGTCGAAGCGGAAGCCGATCGCAATACGGTTGAAGACCAGCGGCGGCTCGTTGTCGATGCCGCCGAGCAGGATCGAACCGCCGCTGAAACCGAGCTGCCAGTCATTCACGGTGCCGTTGGGCGGCTCGACATGAGCCAGAAGCGTCAGACGGTTCGCGCCCGAGAGGACCTTGAACGGAGCGACCAGCACCCGCCGATTGGCGTCCCACTCGACATTGATCTCGGCCGAGTCGATCGCCATCGGATAATCGGGCGTATCGGTGTCGATGATGTTGCCCGCACCGACCGTGATCTTGCCGCGAAAGAAAGTCGGCACGCCGTCGCGGCCGAGCTCGCCCTTGAGCTCGCCGGTCAGCGGCAGGTCGGCGGTGTAGGTGAGGTCCTTCACCCGCAGCGCCAGCAGGATGTTGGCGGTCGAGACCTTGTCGGCGCGGATATCGACCGAGCGCACGCCGTTCTCGGTGGGGCCGATCGTGGCACGCAACGACCACGGACGCGCGCCCTCTTCACCGAGGCTGAGCGCGACGCCGCCACGGCTCGGTCGGCGCAGGCTGAGCGTGATGTTCTCAAACGTCCATTTGCTGCCGCGCTGCTGGTCGTCGACGATCAGATTGCCGTTCTTCAGGCCGATCTCGTTGAGATTCTGGCCGTCGAGGCCGGTCATGCTCAGACTGTCGAGCCAGTCGAGGCCCTGAAGAATGCCAGTCGGGGACGTGGCCTGGGGCGCGGCTTGCGGTGCGTCGGAGGTCGCAGGCTCGGTGGCGAATGGCGGCGGTGGCACACCGTTGCGCGGGAAAGTCGGCGGCAGTCCCGCGTCCCTTTTGGAGGCGACGCCGGTTGCGAGCGGCTTTGCGGTGTCGCCGGCCGACACCGTGACGGTGCCGTCAGGCGCGATCCGGATTGCGAGCTCGGCATCGACGAGGTTGAGGCTTTCGGCGCGCAGATGCCCCATCAGCAGGCCCGCACCCGACAGCTTCACCTCGGCCTTCGGCGCGGTGGCGACAATGACGTGATCGTGGTCGCGCACGACGATATCACGGATGCGCACGGCGATGCGGATCCGCCCGGCCCGCTCGATCTGCGTGCCGCCGACCTCCACGGTGTTGCCGTGACCGATATTGTCCTCGATCGCGGCCGCGAGCCACGGCGTCGCAATGTCGAGATTGATGGGACCGGCGCCGAGCCGCCACCACAGCGCGCCGAAACAGCCGACGAAGATGACGACCAGGACACCGACGACCACGGCCACGCGCTTCAGCCAGCGACCGCCGCCCAACCAGCGGCGCAACGGCCCAAACCCGTCAGCGAAGCGATGGAAGCCCGAATTGGAACGCGACAACAGCCGGCGCGCCCGATGGCCCGCCGCCGCTTCCTGATCCGGATC
This sequence comes from Bradyrhizobium sp. WU425, assembly GCF_021052305.1. Lineage (NCBI taxonomy): Bacteria > Pseudomonadati > Pseudomonadota > Alphaproteobacteria > Hyphomicrobiales > Nitrobacteraceae > Bradyrhizobium > Bradyrhizobium sp. WU425. The sequence goes on from NZ_CP088089.1 coordinate 4,578,456, forward strand.
CCAGTCGGCGTCGTCCCATTGCTGCTGCTCTGGTTGGCTGCCGCGTCGATCCAAATCCCGATTGTAATCCTGGGGCGACGTATTCCTTGCCATTGCCTCTCGATACAGGCGCCCGTCGTGGGATTGAGCGCCGCCGGGGCCGCAGCCGTCGACGGGAAGCGAAGCTTCCCGCGCCGGCATTGCCGCCATACCTCGAATATTCCTTCTGTTCGTCATGTCGCCCCGGGAGCGCGTTCAACGAGCAGTGGGGTGGTGCGTGGAATTCCTTGTAACCAGACTCCGGCGTCGTCAGACTCGCCCCGCCGAGGGCACGATTCCGGCATAGCGGAAAAGGGCTGCAATACCGCTTTGGTTGACCCGCCGAAAGCGACGAAAGGAAGGCGTATGTCCAAGAAATCCCGAAAGAAATCGTCCAAAACGCCCTCCGTCACTCCGACGGCTAAAAAGACGCCCGTGAAAGCGCGGGCTGCGACTCAAACCAAGCTCGCGAAAACACAGCGGACACCGGCGAGCAAATCAACTGGGACCATAGCAAAGACAGCATCGCATAAGGCCGCATCGAAACGGTTAAATTCTTCCAAATCGGCATCCGCGCCTGAAACGGCGGCGAAGGCCGGCTTGGCTGAGGGGCAGAAGGCTCCCGCCTTCCGCCTGCCCCGCGACGGCGGCGGCGTCGTCGCGCTGTCGGATTATACCGGCCAGAAGCTGGTCCTGTTCTTCTACCCCCGCGCCGACACGCCGGGCTGCACCACGGAGGCCATCGATTTCACCCGGCTCACCGGCGCCTTCGCCAAGGCTGGCACCGCCGTGCTCGGTATCTCCGCCGATCCGGTCAAGGCTCAGGACAAGTTCCGGGACAAGCACGGTCTCGGCGTGCCCCTCATCTCGGACGAGACGCACGAGATGCTGGAGGCCTACGGCGCCTGGGGCGAAAAGTCCATGTATGGCAAGAGCTTCCTGGGAATTCTTCGCACCACGATGCTGCTTGGCGCCGACGGCAAGATCGCGCGGATCTGGCGCAATGTCCGGGTCGAAGGCCACGCCGACGAGGTGCTGGAAGCCGCAAGGCGCCTTTAACCAATCATTTAAATTCAAGGGGTTCCGTTTCCGGAAAATTAACCATGACCGGCCCAGATTGCCGCGGCAATTAGGCCGCACGGACTCATCCGATCGGCGCGGGAGTGCCGATGTCGAAAAGTTCTGCCCAACTCTCGCAGTACCCCCAACATCACCCGCACGACCATGGACGGGCCTTTCATCGCCGTGCCGCCGCAGTGGCAACCGCGCTTCCCCTTCCGGACACCGACGACGCCTACACCATCGTGCATCACGGCAAGCAGGTTCGCCTGGGACCTGTGGTGTTCTGGATCGTGGTCGGCACTGTCGTGTTGCTCGGGCTCTGGTCGGCCGCAACCGCGACCTATTTCGCCTTCCGCGACGACGTCCTCACCCGGCTGATCGCCCGGCAGGCCGAGATGCAATACGCCTATGAGGACCGCATCGCCGAGCTGCGCGCCAAGGTCGACCGCACCACCAGCCGGCAGCTGCTCGACCAGGAGCAGTTCGACCAGAAGCTCGACCAGATCATGAAGCGCCAGACGGCGCTGGAGTCCCGTGCCACGGCGCTCGGGTCCATGCCGGACGTGACCGGATCGATTCCACGTTCCACCCCGCAGCGTGGCGATGCCAGCCAGACGACGCAGGGCACGCCAAAGCCCTCGCCGATCAGCGACACCGTGATCTTCGTGGCGCCGCCGGATCGCGAAGCGCGGCTCGAATCGCGCGCGCCGACCCTCGCAGCTCCGCCCGTCAATCAATTCGCCAAGAACCAGGGGTTCGACAACGTCGTCGTTCGGCTCACGACCTCGCTGGACCAGGTCGAGCGTCGCCAGATGGCGGCGCTCAACGCCGTCGAGGAAGGCATGGATTCGCGCATGCGCCGGATGCGCGGCGTCGTCAGCGATCTCGGCCTGAACCTCGCAAATCTCGAAGCCGCCGTGCCGCGCACCGCGATGGGCGGGCCGTTCGTGCCTGTTAAAATCACCGCCAGTTCGGGGCCGTTCGAGAAGCAGCTCTATCGCATCAACAACACCCGAGCCGAGATGGACCGGCTCAATCGCACGCTCGCGCTCGTGCCCTATCGCAAGCCCGTCATCGGCGAGGTCGAGTTCACCTCCGGCTTCGGCGTGCGCAGCGATCCGTTCCTCGGCCGGCCCGCGATGCATACCGGGCTCGACTTCCGCGCCGCGAGCGGCGATCCCGTTCGCGTCACCGCCAACGGCAAGGTCGTCTCGGCCGGCTGGTCCGGCGGCTACGGCCGCATGATCGAGGTCGATCACGGCAATGGCCTTGCGACGCGCTATGGCCATCTCTCCGAGATCAATGTCCGGGTCGGCGAGATCGTGAGAATCGGCCAGGTCGTTGGTCTCGTCGGGTCGACCGGCCGTTCCACCGGGCCGCATCTGCACTATGAAACCCGGATCGACGGCGAAGCGGTCGATCCGCAGAAGTTCTTGCGCGCCGGCGTGCGACTCAGCGCGGGCTAGGCTCGTTGAGAGCGCGCTCGTCTCGTCCCAGGTTTACATGGCGGAACTTCGGAGTTCCCTTCGCGTTAGGTCGCAGGTCCTCAATGGCGCGATCTTCTGATGCAACAGACCCATACGAAAGCTCGTCCGGCCAAGGGCAAAGCGGACCAGCCACGTAACAACGCGGCTCAACTCTTCAGCGATATTGCTAACCGAACATCTCAAGCGGCCGGGCGAGCGCTGACATTCATGATTGCAGCCGGCATCATCCTGGTTTGGGCGGTCACCGGTCCCATCTTCCATTACTCCGACACATGGCAGTTGGTGATCAACACCGGCACCACCATCGTGACATTCCTGATGGTCTTCCTGATTCAGAATTCCCAGAATCGCGATAGCGCGGCCATTCAGGTGAAGCTCGACGAACTGATCCGGGTGAGCGCGGTGCAAAATTCCTTCGTGGGAATTGAGCATTTGACCGACGACGAGCTCGACGAGATCCGCACCAAATGTGAGCTTCGCGCCAAGGCCGAAAAGGTCGGAGACGAGACAGTCAAGAATACCGGCAAGAAGGCGAAACGCGCCGCCGATCTCGTCACCGAATAAGCGGACGGATGCCGGGAACGACGAGGTGCGCAGCTTCGTTCGCAATCGCAACGCTTCGGCAGGCTCGCCCCGTCTTCATCACACCAGGCAACTGGCCCGCCGCGGAGCCAGCCCTGACTATTGGCCGCGCTCGTGGCCGACCTCACCGGTGATGACGTCGCCGAACAACTCCCAAGCCTGGCCGTTGAAGCGCATCAGCTGCATCTGCTCGATCGGAAAATAATCGTCGGCCGAAGTGTTGACCATGATCCCGGGCAGCATCAGGTCGGTGTGAAAATCCTTCAGGCTGGTGGCCTGCTTCATCACGTTGTCACGGGTGAGATTGTCGCCGCACTGCCTCAGCACCTGCGCCATCGCCTCCGCCTGGACGTAGCCATAAAGGTTGTTGGCGTTGGTCTTGTCCCCTTCGGGATAGTACTTATCCATGAAGGTGCGCCACGCGACGACCGCCGGATCCTTGTCCCAGGTCGGGTCGGTCGGATCCTTCAAATATGCTGTCGAGATGATATCCTTGGCATAGTCGAGCCCGGCGGGCTTGAGCACCGAGGCGATCGAGGTAGCCGTATTGGCGAGGAAGAATTTTGGCTTCCAGCCGAGCTCGCCGACCTTCCGGATCGCCTGTGCCGAGCCTTTCGGCGCGGCCCATGAGAAGAAGATGTCGGCGCCGGAATCGTGAAGCGCAACGATCTGCGAGTCGATCGAGGGATCGCTGACCTCATAGGATTTGTCGGCGATGATCATATCGGCCTTGTCACCGAGTCCGTCCTTCAGGCCCTTGAACTGGTCCTTGCCAGCATCGTCGTTTTGCCAAAGAACTGCGATCTTGCTGTTGGGGAAGTTGTCGCGGATATACTTCGCGTAGATCCGCCCCTCGCTCTGGTAGTTCGGCTGGAAGCCCATGGTCCAAGGGAAATTCTTGGGGTCGCCGAATTTGGTGCCGCCGGAGGCGACGAAGAGCTGCGGCACCTTCTTGGCGTTCATGTATTTCATGATGGCGGAGTTCGAAGGCGTGCCGAGCGGCTGGAAGATCAGCAACACCTCGTCGCTCTCGACCAGCTTGCGCGCCTGCTCGATCGCCTTTGGCGGCGAATATGCGTCGTCATAGCTGATGAAATTGATCTTGCGACCGTTGATGCCGCCCTGGTCGTTGATCATCTTGAAGAACGCGGCCTCGGTCTTGCCGATCACGCCATAGGACGACGCCGGCCCGCTATAGGGCATGATGTTGCCGAGCTTGATTTCGGTGTCGGTGGCGCCGGGATCGTATTTCTTCTGCGCCAGGGCCGGCGTCGTGACGAGCACGCCGGCAGCAAGAATGGCGAGGGCAGCAAGGTTATTGCGACGACCCAGCATCGTTCTCTCCCCTGTTTTGTAGTCTTGTTTTGCCGAGAGTGTCGCAAGCTCGCTTACGGCTGGCAAGCGCCGCGATTTTCCGTGAGATGAAACGAGCGCTCCAGAACTATGTGCCGCGCCGCAGCAGGTCCAGAACGCGCCCGTCGATCACCAGCAATGCGCTGCCGATCACGATCGCGCCCGCGATCTCTCGCATCCAGATCGGCTCGCCCAGCACAAGCCATCCCAGAAGAATGGCGGTGACGGGAATGAGCAGTGTCACCAGCATCACATTGGTCGCGCCCGACCGCCGCAGGATCTGGAAGAAGACGATATAGGCGAGCGCCGTCGACAACCCGGCAAGGCCAAGCACCGCCAGCCAAATCGTCACGCCCGGCATTGGGAAACGCCACGGCTGCTCCATTGCGCCAGCGACGATCGCCATCATCACCGTGGAAGCCATCAGTTGAAACGCGGCCGTCCCCAGCGGGGCTGCGTCCTTCAACAACCGCCGCGCCGCCAGCGCGGCAAAGCCATAGCTCAAGGCGCCACCGAGACAGAGCAGGATGCCGAGCCCCTGCCCCGCCCGTGTCTCGACGCCCCATCCGCGCAGGATGATCACGCCGGCGAGACCCAGTGCCACGCCGACGACGCGCCGCAGCCGCAAAGCCTCTTCGCCTGCCGCCGCCATCACGATGACCGTGAAGAGTGGCGTGGTGGCATTCAGGATCGACGCCAGCCCGCTCGGAATGAAGGTCTGGCCGACCACTATCAGCGAGAACGGAATGACGTTGTTGAGGAGCCCAATCGCGACGAACGGCTTCCAGCCGGCGATGCCCTTGGGAAAGCCAATACCCTGGATACGGAGCAGCGGTAGCAGAATGGCGGCGCCAAGTGCAACGCGCAAAAGCACCAGCGTGAGCGGCGGCAATTCCCGCAGCGCCGCGCCGTTGAAAAAGAACGAGCCGCCCCAGAGCACCGAGAGCACCGTGAGCAGCGACCAGTCGCGCGCGTCGATACGGTTGTCGTTCGGGGACATGGGCGTCTCACAGCGATGGTCCGATCTGCTAGGACTGCGCGACCAGAATTGCCACCCGATTTCTGGGTAAAGGGCGAGATTCAGGATCGATCGCGACTTCGCGCGTCAACCGCGATATCCGCAACCACCGCCCCAATGACCAGGGCACCGCCAACAAGGGCGTGGACAGCAGGTATCTCGCGAAAGGCAATCCAGATCCAGAACGGCATCAGCGGCGTTTCCAGCGTCGCAATCAGGGAAGCCTGGCTCGACGGCAGGAGGCGCGAGCCGAGCATGTAGAATGTCAGCCCCAGCGCCACCTGAAAGCAGCCGAACATCGCGAGGATCGCGAGGTTGGCGCTGTCGATATGGACGAGGTCGTGCGCAAACGGAAGGCTGACGAGGCTTCCCAGGAAATTCGACAACGCCGCCGCTGCCACCATCGATGTCTCCTGGTAGCGTCGGATCACAACCGTCATCGCCGAGATGGCGAGTACCATGAGGCAACTCAGCGCCACGCCTCCAACATCAGCCCCGGCTTCGATGCCTCCGACCGTGATGGCGACGCCGCCAAAGGCAACGAGGCTCGCGATCAGGGTACGCCATGTTACGGCTTCGCCAAGCCACAGCCACGCCAGCGCCGCGGCCACGAACGGCTGCGTGGAGATCAGCACAGCCACATTCATCACCTTGGTCATCTGGAGCGCGGGGATGAAGGAAACCATGCCGAGCGTGGACAATGAGGCGACGAGCAAGCCGCCGCGTCCCGGCGCCACCAATTGCCGCAGCGCGCCGCGTCCCTGCATCACGACGAGAAACACCGAGATCAGACTGCCGCCGAACACGCCGCGCCAGAACAGAATGGTCCAGGGATCGAACGGCAACAGACGTGTGAAGAACGGCGCCGTGCTCCAGGCAATCGCAGCTGATATGACGAGGGCAATGCCGAGACCGCGTTCCGAACGAGGCTGCCCCATGTCGATGCGGCCGCTAGGACGGTTTCTTCGGCCGCGACACCAGTTCGATCATCTTGCCTTCGTCGTCGTCAGGCATCGCGGCCTTCGCTTGCGCGTAGGCTTCCACCGCGGCGCGCGCGACCAGCGGCTTGTCGGCCAGCAGGCTCTCGGCGAGCTTCACCGCGTAGGCGGCATCCTTGTGCCGCAGCGCTGCCGTGAATGTCGCGCCGGAGAAATCGCGGGAGACCATGCGCTTGGAATGACGCTGCACCTGCGGGCTCGCGGCCACGCCAGCCTGAATCGACTCCAGCACGAGGTTCATGTCGAGCCCGGCCTGCTCGGCAATGGCAAGCCCCTCGGCGAGGCCGGCGATCTGGATCGCGCCCATCAGATTGTTGATCAGCTTGTAGACCGTGCCGGAACCGACCGCGCCGAAATGGCGGATGGTCGAGCCGATCGGCGTCAGATAAGGCCGCGCGCGTTCGAGATCGGCGGCATCGGCACCAACGAGCAACGTCAGCTTTCCGCTCGCGGCCGCATCCGGCAATCCCGTCACGGGGCAATCGATATAGATCAGCCCGCGAGCGTTCATCTCGCGGCCCATCTCGCGCGCATGGTCATAGGAGACGGTGGAGCATTCGATCGCAATGGTGCCGGCCTTCGCGGTCTTGGCTGCGCCCTCGGGCCCGAGCCAGACCGCACGCGAGGCCTCATCATCGGCGACCATGGTCACGACGGCGTCGGCGTCGATCGCCGCGTCCTCAGGCGAGGTCGCCCAGAGCGCGCCGCGCGCGATCAGGTCTTCCGCTTTTGTTTTACTGCGATTCCACAGCGTCACCGTGAAGCCAGCATCGAGATAGCGGCCGGCCATGCCATGGCCCATCCGCCCAAGCCCGATGAAGGCGATCCGGGGCATCAGTCGACGTCCTCGATGTCGGCGCCGGGAGTGCCGAAGGCGCGCTGCGCCAGGGTCGCGGCCATGAAGTCGTCGAGATCGCCACCGAGCACGCCTGATGTGTCGGAGGTCTGCACACCCGTGCGCAGGTCCTTCACCATCTGGTAGGGCTGGAGCACGTAGGAGCGGATCTGGTGGCCCCAGCCGATGTCGGTTTTGGCGGCCTGGTCGGCGGCGGCCTTCTCTTCGCGCCGCTTCAGCTCGATCTGGTAAAGCCGCGCGCGGAGCATGTCCCAGGCCTGCGCCTTGTTCTTGTGCTGCGAGCGGCCGGCCTGGCAGACCACGGCGACACCGGTCGGGATATGCGTCAGCCGCACCGCGGACTCGGTCTTGTTGACGTGCTGGCCGCCGGCACCACCGGAGCGCATGGTGTCGACGCGGACGTCGGATTCCTTGATGTCGATCTTGATGGTGTCGTCGATCACCGGAAACACAGCGACGGACGAGAACGAGGTGTGCCGCCGCGCGTTGGAATCGAACGGCGAGATCCGCACCAGGCGATGCACGCCCGCCTCGGTCTTCAGCCAGCCATAGGCATTGTGGCCGGAGACCTGGATGGTCGCGGACTTGATGCCGGCCTCTTCGCCCTCGGACTCTTCCAGCACCTCGACCTTGAAGCCGTGGGTTTCGGCCCAGCGCGAGTACATGCGAAGCAGCATCTGGGCCCAGTCCTGGCTTTCGGTGCCACCGGCGCCGGCATGCACTTCGAGATAGGAATCGAAACTATCCGCCTCGCCCGACAGCAACGCCTCGAGCTCGCGCCGGGCGACTTCCTTCTTGAGGGTCTTGAGCGCGGCTTCGGCTTCCTTGACAACGCCCTCATCGCCCTCGGCTTCGCCGAGCTCGATCATGCCGATGTCGTCTTCGAGCTCCTGCTCGACCTTGCCGATGCCGGAGAGCGCATCCTCAAGCGAGGTGCGCTCCTGCATCAATTTCTGGGCTTTCTGGGGATCGTTCCAGAGATTGGGATCTTCTGCGAGCTTGTTCAGCTCAGCGAGGCGCGCCGTCGATTTCTCGACGTCAAAGATGCCTCCTCAGCAGCCCGACAGACTGCTTGATCTCTTCTACCAACCGTTCGATTTCGGCGCGCATGTGGTTCTCTGGTCTCGCGGAATTTTTCCGCGTCTAATGACAACGGGATGTAGCGGCGGCGGCTGCAAAGCGCAACCGCCGCGGCGACGAACGTCTGTCTTGTCCTAAGCCTTAGTACAGCCCGCCGGTGCCCGGCCGCATGAAGAAACCGGAATCCGGCTGCTGCTGCTGCGACGCCGGCACGCCGCCTCGCCCATCGGCATCGGCAACGCCGATGACGGAGTAGTTATCCGGCGGCGCCGTGCCCGGCTTGAAGGCTTCGAGAATGGTTCCGCCGGTCTCGCCCGGACCGGCGCGCATGCCGGACTTGGCGACGACCCGCACCAGCTTGATGCCGGCCGGCACCTTGAACGGGACCGCGGGCTTGTCGGCGAGCGCGAGCTGGAGGAAGTCGCGTGCGATGGGAGCTGCGAGATGGCCGCCGGTCGCGGCGTTGCCCTTGCCGAGCGGACGCGGTTTGTCATAGCCCATATAGATGGCAACGGCGACGTCGGGCGAGAAGCCGACGAACCAGGCGTCCTTGGCCTCGTTGGTGGTGCCGGTCTTGCCGGCGATCGGCTTGCCGACCTGCTTGACCACGGTCGCGGTACCGGCCTGGACCACGCCTTCCATCAGCTCGGTGATCTGATAGGCGGTCATGGAATCCAGCACCTGCTCGCGGCGGTCGATCAGCTGCGGCTCGTTCTGGTTCTTCCAGCCGCCGGGCGCGTCACAGCCACGGCATTCGCGCTGGTCGTGCTTGAAGATGGTGTGGCCGTAGCGATCCTGGATGCGGTCGATCAGGGTCGGCTTCACCCGGCGGCCGCCATTGGCGAGCATCGAATAGGCCGTGACCATGCGCATCGCCGTGGTCTCGCCGGCGCCGAGCGCGTAGGACAGATAGTTCGGCAGTTCGTCATAGACACCGAAGCGGCGGGCATATTCGCCGATCAAGGGCATGCCGATGTCCTGGGCGAGGCGCACCGTCACCGTGTTGAGCGACTGCCGCAATGCGTTGCGCAGCGTCACCGGCCCCTGGAATTTGCCCGAGGAGAAGTTTTCAGGCCGCCACACGCCCGCGCCCTGGCCTTGATCGATTTCGATCGGGGCGTCGAGCACGACAGTCGAAGGCGTATAGCCGTTGTCGAGCGCAGCCGAATAGACGATCGGCTTGAACGACGAACCGGGCTGCCGATAGGCCTGCGTGGCGCGGTTGAACTGGCTCTGGTCGAAGGAGAAGCCGCCGACCATCGCCAGCACGCGGCCGGTCCAGGGGTCCATCACCACCATCGCGCCGGAGACTTCGGGGATCTGGCGCAGGCGGTATTGGCCTTCGACAGGTTGGGCGTCCTTGTAGAGCGGATCGGCGTAGATCACGTCACCGGGCTGGAGCACCTGCGACACCGCGCTCGCCGCCCTGCCCTTCGCAGCCCCAGAGGCCGCTCTTGCCCATTTGATGCCGTCGAGCGTGATGAGGCCGGTCTCGCGCTGCTTGCTGATGGCGCCGCCGAGTTCGCGGCTCGGCTGGAAGCCGATGCGCGCCGACTGGTCGCTGGTCTCCAGCACCACGGCCATGCGCCATGGCGAGATATCGGACAGAGACTTGATCTCGGCGAGCTTCACGCCCCAGTCGCCAGAAATGTCGAGCTTGCTGATGGCGCCGCGATAGCCCTGCTGCTCGTCATAGTTGACGAGACCGGCGACCATGGTCTTGCGCGCCATGACCTGAATCTTGGGATCGAGTGTGGTGCGGACCGAGAGACCGCCCTCGTATAACTTCTTCTCGCCATAACGCTCGAAGATGTCACGGCGCACTTCCTCGGCGAAATATTCGCCGGCGAAGGTGTGGGCGCCGTTGGAACGGCTGGTAACGGCCAGCGGCTCCTTGCGCGCCTTGTCGGCATCGGCCTGCTTGACCCAGCCGTTCTCAACCAGACGATCGATCACGTAATTGCGGCGCTCGATGGCGCGGTCGCGGTTGCGGACAGGATGCAGCGTCGCGGGCATCTTCGGCAGCGCCGCGAGATAGGACGCTTCCGCCACGGTCAGCTCGTTCACCGACTTGTCGAAATAAACCAGCGACGCAGCCGCGATTCCGTAGGCACCTAAGCCCAGATAGATTTCATTCAAATACAGCTCGAGGATCTTGTCCTTCGAGTAGGTCTTCTCGATCCGCATCGCCAGCAAGGCTTCCTTGATCTTGCGCGCGAAGGAGACCTCGTTGGTCAGAAGGAAGTTCTTGGCGACCTGCTGGGTGATCGTGGAAGCGCCCTGCGGACGGCGGTTGGAGCCGTAGTTCTGGATGTAGACCACGCCGGCCCGCGCCATGCCGGTGTAGTCGATGCCGCCATGCTCGTAGAAATTCTTGTCCTCGGCCGCAAGGAAGGCGTTGATCACGAGTTTCGGCACCGCCTGGATCGGCAGGTACAGCCGCCGCTCCTTGGCGTATTCGCCGAGCAGCGAGCCGTCGGTCGCGTGCACGCGGGTCATCACCGGCGGCTCGTAATCCTGAAGCTGAGAGTAGTCCGGCAAGTCCTTGGAGAAATGCCAGATCAGGCCTGCGACGGCACCGACCCCGACAAGGAACAACACCGTTCCCGCGGCGAACAGGAAGCCCATGAACCGCACCAGCAAGCGCATTATCTGTTTATCCGTTCAAACTCTGGATCAGCCCAAAGATCAGCCCTGGCACCAGAAACAGGCACCAAACCATCGCGAATTCACCGGCTTTACTCAATACTATTAGTGCCGGACTCAAGGCGCTTGCCGAGCGGGATTCTCGCCGATTCCGGAACCCCCTGCGGCGTTTTTATAAAGCGCCCGCTGTGGCCAAACTAGGGCTTTTGCGGCGGGACGGAAAATCACTCTCAATTCGACGATCCCCGGGTCGTCAATATGACGATCCCCCGGTCGTCAATTCGACGATCCGGCCGTGGCCATCCGTTTGGCCAAAAATCCATCGATCGCCTGCGCCATCGAGCCCACGGCACGCGACCGCCATCCCTCGGAGACCAGATGCTCGAGGTCGCCCTTGTTGGAGACATAGCCGATCTCCACCAGGACCGACGGCACGTCGGGGGCCTTCAGCACCCGGAAGCCGGCTGACTTCAGGGGATGCTTGTGCATCCGCACCGTCGACTTCATTTCGCCCATCAACAGGCGGGCAAAACGGCTTGAAAAGGTACGGGTTTCCCGCTGGGTGAGATCGATCAGGATGTCGGCGACATCGGTCGGCTCCTCCGCGAGGTTGAAGCCGGCAATGGCGTCCGCCCGGTTTTCCGCATCCGCCAGCCGCTGCGCCTCGGCGTCGGAGGCCTTGTCGGACAACGTGTAGATGGTCGCGCCCTGCGCATCGCCCTCGGCGCGCGGCAGCGCGTCGGCATGGATCGAGACGAACAACGCCGCCTTGAGGTTGCGGGCGACTTTGACCCGGTCGTTGAGCGGGATGAAGGTGTCGTCGTCACGTGTCATCACCACGCGATATTTGCCGGTCTTTTCCAGCCGTTCGCGCAGCGCCAGGCCAAAGGCCAGCACCAGATTCTTCTCGCTCTCGCCGCTCGACTGCGTGCCGTTGTCGATGCCGCCATGGCCGGGATCGATGACGACCACCGCGCGGCCATCGGCCTTCTGGCCGGCTTCAGGGTGGGCAGATGCGGGAACCGTCGCGGGCGGCGGATCGGCAATAGCCGGCCGCAGCTCAGGACGGTTTTCCGGAGCCAGCGACGGCACGAAGGCGGTGCGCTCGACCTCCTCCATTTCGAGCACCAGCCGCGCCGGCTGGCCGTTGGCAGCCTCCACCACGTAGGAATTGGCGATCTTGGCCGGGCCCGTCAGGTCGAACACGATTCGGGAGCCGCCGGGCATCACCAGCCCATAGCGGAAGGCCTTGACCAGTCCGCGTCCGCCGGACCCGGTCCCGGCGGGAAGTTGAAAATTGACCTGGGGAACGTCAACCACCACCCGATACGGGTCGGCCAGAGTGACTGCGCGGAAGCTAACGGTCTGATCGATGTCGAGGACAAAGCGAGTCTGCCTGCCGTCCCCGGCCAGTCGGGCGGCCGAGGCCGTTGGGAAATTCGCTGATGCAACAGGGAGTTGAGGCTGACTTTCCGCGGCCTTCAGGCGCGAGGAATCAGCACACGGCAATGCCGCCGCGCAGAGCAGCACGCATCCCAGCAGGATCCTTTGATTTGCGCGGCTCGCCACCGATTCCGTGCCTCCGAGCAGCCTCTTTAACGCAATAGAACCACAGGGTTAAACGATCCTTAATGACAGACACGCGAAACTCGCTGACTGTGACCGCCGTGCGACGCTCCTTGCACGGATGGCCCAATCCACGTATGTACGGAATGCTGACGGCCGATATTTCCGGTTGTGTCGCATTCAGCCTCCCGGTGCAGCGCCGGAACTCTCAAGGTTTGGGAATTCCAGCGTTTTTCCGTTCCCCTCTAAGTCCAGCGCGGTGCGCGGCAGCAAGGTGGAGCGGGGCAAGCCCCGGCGGCGGAACGGTCCTCGGTTACCAACACGTTTCCGGGACGGTTCTGACAGCGGCGCAACCCGTTACCCGGTCCCTTAATCCCAAGGGAGCGGTTCGTAATACCCCAAGGCGAGCGCGCTCGCGCCATGCCTGGCCAACAGCAACTGATTGAGGGGCGGCCCCGCCGCCCAATGTTTCATACGGGCCGACGCTTGATGCGCCAGACTGTGCCGACCAATTCTGAAGGACCATTCGCGACGCTGCGGAGTGACAATTCCGCGCGCCGCTTCGGTCCTCCGGCTTTCGGTTCGGCAAGGCGCGAGAGACGGTGTTTCGGCCTTCCCCTCACCCCCGAATCAGGTGGACCGTCGCGTCACCCGGCAGCGCTGATGGCGCCCACGGTGAATCGCGCCCGCCGCCGCCAAGAGTTAAGACATGCCCAACAAGATGTTGATCGATGCCACCCACCCGGAAGAGACCCGGGTCGTCGTGGTCCGCGGCAATCGCGTCGAAGAGTTTGATTTCGAGACCGCGCAACGCAAGCAACTGCGCGGGAATATCTACCTCGCCAAGGTCACAAGGGTCGAACCCTCGCTCCAGGCCGCTTTCGTCGAATATGGCGGCAACCGCCACGGCTTCCTCGCCTTCAGCGAAATCCATCCCGACTACTACCAGATCCCGGTTGCCGACCGGCAGGCGCTGATCGAAGCCGAGGAGCAGGCCCATCGCGAGGCCGAGGAAGAGAGCGAGAACCGCTCCCAGGGCCGCCGCCGCTCCCGCCACCGCAATTCCCGCCGCCGTAGCCATGGCGAGCGCGTCCGCAGCGAGGTCGTCGAAGGCGATCCCGCGGCCCGGCAGGTCCAGGGCGAGGCCCTGCCTGAGGGCGCTTCGCACGAGGGCGAGCACCTGCACGCCGACGCAGAGCATCACGGCGAGCACGAAGGCCACGATCATCACGGCCACGAAGCACATGACCACGAAGGGCATGACCACGACGACCATCATCATGCCCATGGTGACGATCATCACGTGCACGAACATCACGACCACGATCATGATGGCGAGCACGATCATCACGACCATGATCATTCCGACGAGACACCGGCGCCTGTCGCAGCGATCGGCGCCGAGCCCGCGGTCGCCACCGAGGCCGTTGCCGAGCCGCAGGAGTTTGCCTCCGACGCACACGCCGACGATCTTGCCGAGGCCGTGACATCGGCTGCTGAGCCTGCCGACGCCGTGTACGCCGCGGGCGAGAGTGCGCAGGCTCCGCATCACGACTCTGAAGCGACGGCCGAGGATGACGACGAAGACGAGGACGACGAGGAAGCCGAAGAGGACGTCGTTGAATCCGTCGGCGGCGACGATGTGCTGGAGGAAGTGCCGGAGCGCACCTTCCGTCCCCGCCGCCAGTACAAGATCCAGGAAGTCATCAAGCGTCGCCAGGTGATGCTGGTGCAGGTCGTCAAGGAAGAGCGCGGCAACAAGGGCGCGGCGCTGACGACCTACCTCTCACTCGCCGGCCGTTATGCCGTCTTGATGCCGAACACCGCGCGCGGCGGCGGCATCAGCCGCAAGATCACGAGCGCGCAGGACCGTTCGCGCCTGAAGGAAGTGGTGCAGGATCTCGACGTGCCCGAGGGCATGGGGATCATTCTGCGCACGGCGGGTGCCGCCCGCACCAAGCCCGAGATCAAGCGCGATTTCGAGTACCTGATCCGCATGTGGGAGACGGTGCGCGACATGACGCTGAAGTCGCAGGCCCCGACCCTCGTCTACGAGGAAGGCTCGCTGATCAAGCGCTCGCTGCGCGACCTCTACAATAAGGAGATCGACGAGATCCAGGTGGCGGGCGATGCCGGCTATCGCGAAGCGCGCGACTTCATGAAGATGTTGATGCCCGCCAATGTGAGCGCGGTGAGGCAGTATCGCGACGGCCAGCCGCTGTTCTCGCGGATGGGCGTCGAAAGCCAGCTGGATGCGATGTTCTCGCCGACCGTACAGTTGCGCTCCGGCGGCTACATCGTGATCAACCAGACCGAAGCGCTGGTCTCGATCGACGTCAACTCCGGCCGTTCGACGCGCGAGCATCATATCGAAGATACCGCGCTCAAGACCAATCTCGAGGCCTCCGAGGAGGTTGCGCGTCAGCTTCGGTTGCGCGACCTCGCCGGCCTGATCGTCATCGACTTCATCGACATGGACGAGAAGCGCAACAACCGCGCGGTCGAACGCAAGCTGTCCGATTGCCTCCGGCAGGACCGCGCGCGGATCCAGGTCGGACGCATCTCGCATTTCGGCCTGCTCGAGATGTCACGCCAGCGCATCCGCGCTAGCGTGCTGGAATCCTCAACCGATCCCTGCACGCATTGCGGCGGCACCGGCCATGTCCGCTCGGTGTCCTCGGTTGCGCTCCAATTGCTGCGCGGCCTCGAAGAGATCCTGATGAAGGGCGCAACCCACAACCTCGTGGTCCGCACCCGCACCGACGTCGCGCTCTATGTGCTGAACCACAAGCGCGGCCATCTGCGCGACCTTGAGAACGGCTTCAAGGTCACGCTGTCGGTCATCGCCGACCCGAGCGTCAGCGGACCGCAGGCCTATGTCATCGACCGCGGCGAGCAGGTGCATACGCTGGAAGCCGCCAAGGCTCTGCTGGCGGCCCAGGCGGCCGCAAGCCCGCCGCCCCTGGTCGAAGAGGCCTATGACGACGAGGAGTTCGATCCGGAGAGCGAATCCGAGGTCGAGACCGAGGAGACCGAAGGTCTCATCGAGGAGCAGACCGCAGGCGACGCCGCTACCGAGCAGGACAGCCAGCGCCGCAAGCGTCGCCGTCGCCGCCGCGGTCGCGGTGGTCCGCGGGACGAGGAGACGCGCGAGGATGGCGCGCCCGCTATTTCCGAGACGGCCATGGCGGCCGGCGAAGGCGAAGAGGATGCCGAGGCCGAACCGGAAGGCGAGGAAGGCGAGGAACAGGCAGCCCGTGGCGAGCAGCAGGGCAGCGCCGATCGCCGTCGCCGGCGTGGTCGCCGTGGTGGCCGCCGCCGTCGCGGTCCTGGCGAGGAAGGTCTCGCCGGCTCCATCAGCGACGAGCTTAGTGCCAATGCGCCGTCGGAAGCCACCAACGCAGTCGCCGATTTCGACAGTTTTGGCGGCGAGGCAGCGCCCTCGATCGCGCAGGCCGAGCACACGTCAGAACCTCAGGTCACCCAGCCTGAGCCGCGGGCCGAAGCACGGATTGAAGCAACGGCCCAGCCTGAGCCGGCTCCTTCGGCCGCGGACGAGGAGCACGCGGACGACAAGGCTGCACGACGCCGTTCGACGGTTCGGGAAAAGGTGAGCTTCCTGTCGAGCAGCCAGAGTGAACCGGCACCGGTTGCACAGGCGGCCGAGCCGGTTGCCCCGCCCACACCCGCTCCGGAGCCCGCGCCCTCAGCGGCAAGCGAAACCTCGCCCGCACCGCGTCGTGCCGGCTGGTGGTCCCGCCGCTTCGGCGGCGGCGAATAGAGCAACAAGATAGTTGAAACCGCCCGGCCAAACCGGGCGGTTTTGATTTGGCGAGGTCAGCTCAATGCAAAGCGCGATCGTCCTCGGCGGCGGCATGATCGGCGTCAGCGCGGCGCTGCACCTGCAGCAGCGTGGCTGGTCCGTCACGCTGATCGACCGCAGAGAGCCGGGCCGAGAGACCAGCTACGGCAATGCCGGCATGATCCAGGCGGAAGCGGTGCGCCCCTACCCGATGCCGCGCGACCTCGCCACGCTCCTGAAGATCGCGACCGGCCGCACCAATGACGTGCGTTACAGCCTGTCTTCGCTTCATCTCCATATCGAGCCCCTGCTTCGCTATTGGTGGCATTCGGCGCCGAAGCGGCATCGTGAGGCGATCGACGCCTGGGCGCGGCTGATCGCCTACGCGACGGCGGAGCACGACATCCTCATTCGCGAAGCCCACGCCGACAATCTGATCCGCCGCGCGGGATACCGGCACCTGCATCGCGACGCAGCTTCGTTCGATCTCGCCGTCAAGGCGGCGGAAGAAGACCAGCGCGAATTCGGCGTGAGGTTTCGTGCGCTCTCGGGCGCCGAGCTCGCCAAGGCCGAACCTGTCCTGCGCGACGACCTGCCCGGCGCGATCCATTGGCTCGACACCTGGACCGTGTCCGATCCCGGCGCGCTGGTCACGGCCTATGCCGATCTGTTCGAGCGCCTCGGCGGCACCATCGTGCTCGGTGATGCCCAAAGCCTGCAGCAGACCGCCACCGGCTGGTCGGTCAAGACAGACCATGGGCGCGTCGACGCCGCCCACGCCGTCGTGACGCTCGGGCCGTGGTCGCCCGATCTCCTGCTCAAATTCGGCTATCGCATCCCGCTGGTGCGCAAGCGCGGCTACCACATGCATTACAGCGGCGGCGCCTCGCTCGATCTGCCGCTGGTCGACAAGGCCGGTGGCTACGCCATGGGTCCGATGGCGAAGGGTCTCCGCATCACCACCGGCGCGGAGCTGACCGGCCTGGACGCGCTGGCAACGCCCGTGCAGCTCGCCAGCGCGGAAGCTTCCGCGCGCGAGCTGATCGACCTCGGCAAGCGGGTCGAGCCCGACCCATGGTTCGGCACCCGCCCCTGCACGCCCGACATGCTGCCGGTGCTCGGCCCCGCCCCACGCCATCCCGGCCTCTGGATGAACTTCGGCCACGGCCACCAGGGCTTTACGCTGGGACCCGCGACCGGGCGCCTGCTCGCGGAGATGATGAGCGGCGAAACGCCCGCGATCGATCCCACGCCGTACCGGCCGGAGCGGTTCTAAGCCCTCGCAGCGAAAGAAAAAGGGCTGATCGAGGATCTCGACCAGCCCTATTATTTCAACATCTGACGGCGCTCGGCACCGCCACATGCAGATCAGTCCGTCGTGACCGCCGTTTCCATGTCGGTCGGATCGATCTGCCGGGCGAGGTTGGCGTTGAGCTTGTCGCGATCGAGTTCGCCCTCCCACCAGGCGACGATCACGCAGGCAACGCCGTTGCCGCACAGATTGGTCAGCGCGCGACACTCGCTCATGAACTTGTCGATGCCGAGCACGATCGCCATGCCCGGCACGAGGCGCGGATCGACCACGGCGAGCGTCGCCGCCAGCGTGATGAAGCCCGCGCCCGTGATGCCGGAGGCGCCCTTCGAGGTCAGCATCGCCACCACCAGGATGGTGAGCTGCTGGCCGAAGGTGAGATCGAAGCCCAGCGCCTGCGCGATGAACAGCGTCGCCAGCGTCATGTAGATGTTGGTGCCGTCAAGATTGAACGAATAGCCCGTGGGCACCACGAGGCCGACCACCGACTTGGAGCAGCCGAGGCGCTCGAGCTTTTCCATCAAGGACGGCAACGCGCTTTCCGAGGACGAGGTGCCGAGCACAATCAGCAGCTCGTCCTTGATGTAGGCGAGGAACTTGAAGATGGAGAAGCCGGCGAAGCGCGCGATGATTCCGAGCACGACGAATACGAACAGCGCCGCGGTCAGGTAGAACGTCGCGATCAGGCCGACCAGGTTGAGGATCGCCCCGGTGCCGAACTTGCCGATGGTGTAGGCCATCGCGCCGAATGCACCGATCGGGGCTGCGCGCATCACGATGGAGATGACGCCGAACACCGCATGCGCGGCGTCGTCGATGAACGAGCGGATGGTGTGGCCGCGTTCGCCGAGCCCCATGATGGCGAAGCCGAACAGCACCGAGAACAGCAGCACCTGCAGGATCTCGCCTTGCGCGAAGGCGCCGACGACGGTGTCCGGAATGATGTGCAGCACGAAGTCGACCGACTTCTGGCCTTCGGCCTGCTTGGCGTAGTTGGCGACGGCCTGCGCATTGGCGGCGGCACCGCCGAAGCCCGCACCCGGCTTCACCAGATTGCCGATGACTAGGCCGATCACCAGTGCGAAGGTCGAGACGATCTCGAAATAGACCAGCGCCTTGACGCCGATGCGGCCGACCTTCTTGGCGTCCTGGATATGGGCGATGCCCGAGACAACGGTGCAGAAGATGATCGGCGCGATCACCATCTTGATCAGCTTGATGAAGCCGTCGCCGAGTGCCTTGATCCACTCATTGGTGGCGACCGACGGCCAGAGCCAGCCGACGATGGCGCCGAGCACGATCGCGATCAGCACCTGGATATAAAGTACCTTGTACCACGGCTTGGCGGCGGGCGGCGCGACCGGCGCCCCCACCATCGTTGTCGTCGTCATTGTTTCACTCCCCCTCAAAACGCCAGGCCAGCCAAGATCAACTTGGCCGGCCCTGTCAATCGGAACTGCTCGATATTGCGCGCTTTACCCGCGATCGACCACCCGGCGTATCGCCGGCATCAACGTCGCGCCCAGCGCGTTCTTGACCAGCGACGCCGCAACGAACGGCATCAGGCCGACCTGCCACGCCTTTGCGGCGCCCAGGCCGAGACCGAAGGCCAGCCAGCCAAAGCCCGCGGCCAGAATGAGGATGTGGCCGGCCGCCATGGCCGCAAACAGCAGCGTTACGCTGCGATCCCAGCCGCGCTCGGCGAGCCAGCCGGTGACGAAGGCGGCGCCAATGAAGCCGAACAGGTAACCCGCGGTCGGGCCCACCAGCGGTGCAATCCCACCGACAGGGCCGGCAAACACCGGCAGGCCCATCGCGCCCTCGGCGAGGTAGGCGATCATGGTTGCGCTGCCAAGCCGCCAGCCATAGGCGGCGCCGATCATCAACACGACCAGCGTCTGCAACGTCATGGGGACGTAAGGCAGCGGCAGGTTCACCTTGGCTGACAGCGCCATCAAGACGGTGCCGAGCGCAATCAGCACGACAGCGCGCAAGGCGCCGACGGTTTCACCCGGCCGGATCGGCCACATCAATGCGGCGAGAGGAGAATGCGTGGTGGTAGAGGGGACGGAACGGTCAGACAAGTTGCACTCCAGAAGGCGGGCGAAAACTGGCGGCTATTTAAGCCAGTGAGCGATCCGGTCAACTGCTTCCCGCATCTCCGCAGCCGAACGCGCATAAGAGAGCCGTATGAATGAACGACCATGGATGGGATCGAAGTCGAGGCCCGGCGTGACCGCGACATGGGCCTGTTCGAGCATCTGCTTGGCGAACTCGAAACTGTCGGAGGTGAAATCCGAGACGTCCGCATAGAGATAGAACGCGCCGTCGGCCGGCAGAAATCTGGTCAGGCCGGCCTTGGGCAATCCCTCGATCAGGATGCGCCGGTTTTCCTGATAGCCGTGCTTGATCTCCTCCATCTCGGCCGCGCCGTCGAAGGCCGCTTCGGCCGCGATCTGCGACAGCGACGGCACCGAGATCGACAGGTTCTGCTGCAGCCGCTCGATCGGCCGCACCAGAATCTCGGGCAGGACCATCCAGCCGACGCGCCAGCCCGTCATGCAGAAATACTTCGAGAACGAGTTGATCACGAGCGCGTGGTCCGACAGCGCCGCAGCCGTCACGGCGGGAAACGCGTAGTCGAGCCCGTGATAGATCTCGTCCGAGATGAAACGGATGCCGGCGTCTTCCGCCGCAGCGATCAGGCCGGCGAGCGCCTCGCGGGACATCATCGTCCCGGTCGGATTGGCGGGACTGCCGACCAGCACGCCCTTCAGCGGCGCCTTGCGATGGGCGGCCAGCAGCGCCTCGCCCGTCAGCGCATGGCGGGTCTCGTTCGTGGTCTCGATCAGCACCGGCTCGCAGCCGAGCGCGGTAAGGATATGACGGTACGGCGGATAACCCGGCACCGTCACGGCAACGCGGTCGCCCGGCTCAAACATCGCCAGGAAAGCCAGAATGAACCCGCCGGAGGAGCCGGTGGTCACTACGACCCGCTCGGGGCTGACGTCACAGCCATAGGCATCGCGATAATGCCGCGCGATGCGCTCGCGCAAGGAGGGGATGCCGAGCGCTGAGGTATAGTCGATCCGCCCGGCCTCGAGCGCCGCATGGGCGGCTGCAATCGCGGTCTTAGGCGCGCCGGCGGCGGGCTGGCCAACCTCCATGTGGATGACATGGCCCCCGGCCGCCTCGATTCGGGCCGCCGCGGCCATCACGTCCATCACCATGAACGGGGGAACATCGCTGCGGCGGGAGGGCGCGAGCCACTGCCCCAACCGGTTCCTCAAGGTCCCATCGTGCATCGATTTCTGCTATTCGCTGGCGGGGCCGATCCGTCCGACCCGGGAAAAACGGGGTGCTTGCGCCCCAGACTGGCCGCATTGTACGGCTCATAAGGGGAACGGCTCAAAAGGGCATATCGCGTATCCGGTCCGCCGCCAATCGCCAAAACCAATCACGAAACTGCTCGACCAAGAATGCTTGACCAGCCTGCTGGTAAGACCCTTTGACCCAGACCGCTTGATGTTGTTCCAGATCGCATTGCGCAAGAAGGCCACCGCCCTCATCTCCCTCCTCGCGGCGGCTGCGATCGCGCTGACGCCGTTCTCGGCCGCGCATGCGCAGGCCAAGGGGCCGCCGGTCCTGCGCGACACCGAAACCGAGCAGCTGCTGCGCGAATACACCCGCCCGATCCTGCGCGTCGCCGGCCTGGAGAAGCAGAACATCCAGATGGTGATCGTCAACGAGGGCTCGTTCAACGCGTTCGTCGCCGATGGCCGCCGCATCTTCGTCAATTACGGCGCGATCCTCCAGTCGGAAACGCCGAACCAGATCATCGGCGTGCTCGCGCACGAGACCGGGCATCTGGCCGGCGGTCATCTGTCCAAGCTGCGCGAGCAGCTCGCCAACGCCCAGACCCAGATGATCATCGCCATGCTGCTCGGTGCTGGCGCGATGGCGGTCGGCAGCACCCGCGGCAGCGGCAGCGCCGGCAACAATGGCCTTGCCAATGCAGGAGCCGCCGCCCTCGCCGGCCCGCAGGAGATGATCCGCCGGACCTTGCTGTCCTATCAGCGCCAGCAGGAGGAGAACGCCGACCGCGCCGGCGTGAAATTCCTGACTGCGACCCAGCAGTCGCCGAAGGGCATGTACGAGACCTTCAAGCGCTTCACCAGCGAGAGCCTGTTCGCGGCTCGCGGCGCCGATCCCTATCTCCAGTCGCACCCGATGCCCGCCGAGCGCGTCGCTTCACTGCAGGAGTTCGCCAGCGCCAGCCCTTATTGGGACAAAAAGGACGATCCCGCGCTCCAGCTGCGCCACGACATGGTGCGCGCCAAGATCTCCGCCTTCATGGAGCGGCCGGAAACGGTGTACCGCCGCTATCCCCTGACCAACGACAGCATGCCGGCGCGCTATGCCCGCGCCATCAGCACCTATCTGCACGGGGATTTGCGCAGCGCGCTCACCCAGATCGACGCGCTGATCCAGGTCCAGCCCAACAACGCGTATTTTTACGAGGTGCGCGGCCAGGCCCTGCTGGAGGGCGGCAAGCCGGCGGAGGCGATCCCGGCCCTGCGCAAGGCTGTCGCACTTTCGAACAACGCGCCCCTCATCGAGATGTTACTTGGGCAGGCTCTGGTTGGGTCCGATAATAAGGCCTACACCGATGACGCCGTTCGGATTCTCCGGGCCGCGGTCGCACGGGAACCGGAGGCCGTGCTCGGCTACATGCAGCTCGCGATGGCGTATGGCCGGAAAGGCGACTATGCCGAGGCGGATCTGGCGTCGGCGCAGGCCGCCTATCTGCGCGGCGACAACAAGACCGCCCGCGAGCTTGCGACGCGCGCGAAAACCCGTTTCGCCGTCGGCACGCCCGGATGGGTCAAGGCCGACGACATCGTGGCGTCGAAACCGCCGCGCAACTGACAAGACCAAGACGATCTTACAAGACGACGCCTTACGCCACGACGCCTTACGAAACGACGTCACGACACCGAGCTTAAGTCCGCCGGGACGTTTTCCGAAACCTGCTTTGGATAAGAGGATTTGCCTATGCCTTCGCTGCGCCTGCTTGCTCCCGCGCTGTTTGCGCTCGCCATGTTCGGCGCAGCCGCGCCCGCGTCGGCCGACAGCTTCTCCGATGCCCAGCGCACGGACATCGAGGCGATCATCAAGAACTATCTCGTCACCCATCCCGAGGTGCTCGAGGAAGCGATGACCGAGCTCACCAAGCGCCAGGCCGCGGCGGAGACGCAGAAACACGAGGCCAGCGTCGCTCAGAATTCCGATGCGATCTTCAACTCTCCGCGCCAGGTCGTGCTCGGCAACAAGGACGGCGACGTCACCTTCGTCGAGTTCTTCGACTACAATTGCGGCTACTGCAAGCGCGCGATGGACGACATGCTCACCCTCATGAAGGCCGATCCGAAGCTGAAGGTGGTGCTGAAGGAGTTTCCGGTACTGAGCCAGGGCTCGGTCGAAGCGGCCCAGGTCGCCGTCGCGGTGCGCATGCAGGATCCCTCCGGCAAGAAGTACCTCGACTTCCACCAGAAGCTGCTCGGCGGTCGTGGCGCGGCCGACAAGGCGCGCGCACTTCAGGCGGCCAAGGAAGCTGGCCTCGACACCGCTCGAATCGAGAAGGACATCGGCAGCGCCGAGGTGCGCAGCACCATTGAGGAGAACTTCAAGCTCGCCGAAGCAATGGGCATGAACGGCACGCCGAGCTACGTGATCGGCAAGCAGATCGTTGTCGGCGCCGTCGGTGTCGATAGCCTGAAGGAAAAGATCGCTGTGGCCCGCTGCGGCAAGGCGACCTGTTAAAAAGGCGACCTGCTAACAAGGCGACTTGCTGATCAGCGATCTGCTCTACAACTTCACGCATGAAAAGGCCGGCTGAAAAGCCGGCCTTTTCATTGCGCCGAAATTTGGCGCGCGCATTCATCTGGCATTCAACAAACAAAAGCCTCGGAACCACCGAAGTTCCGGAACAACTCAAATCTCCTTTCGTTGTCGGCGCGGGCAATGACGCAAATGAACCCGTGAGGAGAATTCCATGTCTAACCGCTTTATGATCTCGGTTGCCACACTCGCGCTCGTCGCGGGCACCGGTCTGGCGAACGCACAGGGCACCATGAACCGCGACAGCGGTGGCGGCGCCGGTGGTGCGCAGACGCAGCATTCGCAGCCCTCCGGCGGCGCCGCCGAACGCGGCGGCTCGATGGGTAAGGAATCCGCCCATGAGAAGGGCACCGTCGGCCAGGCCGGCGGCTCCAGCAGCATGAAGTCCGGCACGTCCGCCGAGGACAAATCCTCCGGCGCAACAAAGGACGAGCACTCCGGCCGCGAGATGAACAAGAACGCGGCTGAGGACAAGTCCGGCGCCACCAAGGGCCAGCACACCGACGAACGCGCGCAGGGTCAGCAGGACAAGTCCAAGAGCATGAGTCAGGACACGAGCAAGTCCGGCGCCAAGGACCAGAAGGACATGAAGGCTGAGGGCGCCAAGAGCGGCACCAGCAGCACCAACAATGCCGAGAACCAGAAGGGTACCGAGACGCGCACCAACCAGAACGCTCAGGGCCAGACCGGCACCAGCACCAACCAGAACGCGCAGGGTCAGACCGGCACCAGCTCCAACCAGAACGCGCAGGGTCAGAGCAGCACCAACACGACGGTCGGTCAGGCCGGCGCGGGCGCCAAGCTCTCGACCGAGCAACGCACGCAGATCACCTCGGTGATCCGCGAGGAGCACGTGCGTCCGGTGACCAACGTGAACTTCTCGATCTCGGTCGGCACCCGCATTCCGCGCGAGGGTATTGAGCTGCATACCCTGCCGTCCCGCGTCGTGACGATCTATCCGGAATGGCGGACCTATCGCTACGTCCTGGTCAAGGATGAGATCGTGATCGTGAATCCGGACACCTATGAGATCGTGGCTGTCCTGAACACGTAAGACGATACCCGGCAACCATCGGGGGCGGGCAGCAATGCCCGCCCCTTTGCCGTTCGGCCGGCAGCCATGCTTCGGACTGGTTAACGAGCAATTTCCGTAGCTTCCACACAGATTTTTGCACCCCGGATGAGGTATCTGAAGCCACCTCGGAGGTCCTTCAAGGCTTCCCCTCACGCGCTTTGTTACCTATAACCCCCGCCACGCTGAAGCAGCTCTTGCGGGATTGGAATGGCCGAACCAGCAACCGACACGATCCTTGTCCTGAACGGGCCGAACCTCAACATGTTGGGGACGCGCGAGCCCGAGAAGTACGGGCATGCGTCGCTGGCCGACGTCGAGGCGCTGTGCCGGGAGACTGCGGCGACGTTCGGCCTCAAGGCCGACTGCCGGCAGTCCAACCGCGAAGGCGAGCTGATCGACTTCATCCACGAGGCACACGCCCGCAAGATGAAGGGCATCATCATCAATGCCGGCGGCTATTCGCACACGTCGATCGCGCTGCACGACGCGCTGCTCGCGGTGCAGATCCCGACGGTCGAAGTGCACGTCACCAACATTCACGCCCGCGAGAATTTCCGACATCACTCCTACACCGCGCGCGCGGCCTTCGCCTCCCTCTGCGGTTTCGGCATCGAGGGCTACCGCCTCGCCATCCAGGGCCTTGCCGCCAAGCTCGGCATCAAGCCCAAAGCCTGACGCTCCCCTTCACACAGAACATTCGGATCAAACAACATGGCGCGCCAGCCAGACGACAAAGCAGCCGCAAAGTTTTCCAGCGAGGATTCCGCCCTCGTCCGCGAGCTCGCCTTGCTGCTCGATGAGACCAGCCTCACCGAAATCGAGATCGAGCGTGCCGGCCTGCGCCTGCGCGTCGCCCGCAATATCAGCGTCGCCGCGACCATGCCGATGCAGATGGCAGCTGCCCCCGCCGCGCTCCCGGCGGTCGCAGCTGCCGCCGCGCCTGCCGCTGCCGACCTGTCGAAGCATCCCGGCGCCGTAACCTCGCCGATGGTCGGCACCGCCTATTGGGCGCCGGAGCCCGGCGCCAAGCCGTTCATCGAGGTCGGCAGCAAGGTCTCGGTCGGCCAGACGCTGCTGATCATCGAAGCCATGAAGACCATGAACCAGATCCCCTCGCCGCGCGCCGGCACGGTGACGCAGATCGTGATCGAGGACGGCCAGCCGGTCGAGTACGGCGAGCCGCTCGTGATCATTGAGTGACGTTCGAGGGCGGTCTCATCGCCCTCGCCGCTTTCCGCGCGTCAGTCCAATAAGGACACCATGTTCGACAAGATCCTCATAGCCAATCGCGGCGAGATCGCCCTTCGCATCCTCAGGGCCTGCAAGGAGCTCGGGATCGCGACCGTCGCCGTGCACTCCACCGCCGACGCCGATGCCATGCATGTGCGCCTGTCGGACGAGAGCGTGTGCATCGGGCCGCCGGCCTCCAAGGACAGCTATCTCAACGTGCCCGCGCTGCTCGCGGCCTGCGAGATCACCGGGGCCGATGCCGTGCATCCCGGCTACGGCTTCCTGTCGGAGAACGCGCGCTTCGCCGAAATCCTCGCTGAGCATAATCTGCATTTCATCGGCCCGAAGGCCGAGCACATCCGCCTGATGGGCGACAAAATCGAGGCCAAGAGGACCGCCAAGAAGCTCGGCATTCCCGTGGTGCCCGGCTCCGACGGAGGGGTCGGCCACAACGACGACGCGATGGCGATCGCCAGGAAGATCGGCTTCCCCGTGCTGGTCAAAGCCGCGGCGGGCGGCGGCGGCCGCGGCATGAAGGTGGCCGAGAGCGAGGCCGATCTTCAGGTCGCGCTGTCGACGGCCGCCAACGAGGCCAAATCCGCCTTCGGCGATGCTTCCGTCTACCTCGAGAAATATCTGCAGAAGCCGCGTCACATCGAGATCCAGATCCTCGGCGACGGCCGCGGCGGCGCGATTCATCTTGGCGAACGCGACTGCTCGCTGCAGCGACGCCACCAAAAGGTCTGGGAGGAAGGCCCCTCGCCCGTGCTGACCGCGGCTGCGCGCGCCAAGATCGGCGAGACCTGCGCCAAGGCGATGCGCGAGATGAAATATCTCGGCGTCGGCACGATCGAGTTCCTGTTCGAGGACGGCGAGTTCTACTTCATCGAGATGAACACCCGCATCCAGGTCGAGCATCCCGTCACCGAGAGCATCACCGACATCGACCTCGTGCTGGAGCAGATCCGCATCGCCGCCGGCGGCGACCTGCCGGCGAGGCAGGACGAGGTCCAGGTCATCGGCCACGCGATCGAGTGCCGCATCAACGCCGAGAATCCGCAGACCTTTCGTCCTTCGCCCGGCCGCATCACGCAATATCACCCGCCCGGGGGGCTCGGCGTGCGGATCGATTCCGCAGTCTATCAGGGCTATACGATCCCGCCTTATTACGACTCGCTGGTCGGCAAGCTGATCGTGCACGGCAAGACCCGCGGCGAGTGCCTGATGCGGCTGCGCCGGGCGCTGGACGAGATGGTGGTCGAGGGCATCGAGACGACCCTGCCGCTGTTCCGCGCTCTGGTGCGCGAAGACGACATCATCAACGGCGACTATCACATCCACTGGCTGGAACAATATCTCGCCAACAAGGCGGAACCCGCCCCGAAGTAGCCGTCCTTTCCCGTGGAACCCTTTGGCCCTAATCGCGTTTGGCACGATGGGGACAGTTCCGAGGGGGCGTTTTGAAGTCCGGCAAGCCTGATCGAGCGAGACCGTCGTGATCGCTGACGCGCAGCGGCGGCGTAGATTCTGGCAGATCCTGCTGTTCGCGGCCGGTCTCCTGGTGCTGACCGTGATCAGCGCCGGCTCCGTCTACCTCGTCAACAAGGCGAGAGACGACAGCAAATGGGTGATTCACACGATCGAGGCGGAGAACCAGATCAACGCCCTCCTGCTGGAAATCCGCCGCGCCGAGAGCACCGCCCGGGGTTACCTTCTGACACAAGGCGAGGATTTCAAGGTCGACCATGACAAGGCCGTGGCGGCCATCGTCCCGGCTCTCGACAGGCTCACGCGCCTGATCGGCGACAATCCGGAGCAACGCCAAAGCATCGAGAAGCTGAGCGCGGCGATCGAGACTAGGCTCGGCCAGTTCGTGCAGGAGATGGACTTCATCCGGCGCGGCGAGCCGGAGAAGGCCGCAGCGCTGGTCCGTGAGATCGCCTCCACGGACACCACGGCCGCGATCGCCAATGTCGCGACCGGGATGATTCAGGAGGAGGAACGGCTGTTCCGGCTGCGAACGATCAATTCGGACCGCAGCCAGACCCTGGCCGCGTCGATGACCGGCATCGGCTCCGGCCTCGTCGTGCTGCTGGCCCTGATCTCGATCTGGCTGGTGCGGCGCTCGGCCCTTGCCCGCGACGATGCCGAGGCGCGCCTGCGCGATGCCAATGTCAATCTGGAGGGCGTGGTCGACGAACGCACGGCCGATCTGCGCGAAGCCAACAACGAGATCCAGCGCTTTGCCTATATCGTCAGCCACGATCTGCGCTCGCCACTCGTCAACATCATGGGCTTCACCAGTGAGCTCGAAGAGCTCGGCGGCGACATTTTCCGCCGTATCGGCAGCCTCACCCATGTCCCGGCCGACGGGCCGCCGTTGCCGGACGGCGAGATCGCACTCGAAGGTCCGGACAAGCAGCTGTCAGAGGATTTTTCCGAAGCGCTGGGCTTCATCAAGTCGTCGATCGCCAAGATGGACCGCCTGATCTCGGCGATCCTCAATCTCACCCGCGAGGGCCGGCGCGAGTTCCAGCCGGAAAAGATCGACACGCGCGAGCTGATCGAAGCCATCGTGTCGACGCTGGCGCATCAGGCCGCCGATGCGCAGGCCGAGATCCACATCGCCCCGCTGCCGGATCTCGTCAGCGACCGCCTGGCGCTGGAGCAGATCTTCTCCAATCTGATCGACAACGCCATCAAATATCTCAAGCCCGGCGTCCCCGGCGAGATCAGAATCCGCGGGCGCACCAAGCTCGGCTACGCTATCTTCGAGATCAGCGATAACGGCCGCGGCATCGACGCCAAGGACCACCAGCGGATCTTCGACCTGTTTCGCCGCGCCGGAACCCAGGACAAGCCCGGTCAGGGCATCGGTCTTGCGCATGTGCGTGCACTTGTGCGTCGCCTCGGCGGCACCATGTCGGTATCATCGGAACTGAATACGGGCAGCACGTTCACCATCACGCTGCCCATCACCTGGAACGCCAGCAACCGGAACGCGGATCAATGACTCAACCCGTCACCATCATCATGATCGAGGACGACGAGGGCCACGCGCGGCTGATCGAGCGGAACATCCGGAGGTCCGGCGTCAACAACGAGATCATCTCCTTTGCCAACGGCACTGAGGCGATGAAGCACCTGTTCGGGCCCGACGGCAGCGGGCTCGTGCAAAAAGGCAATGCGCTCCTGATCCTGCTCGATCTCAACCTCCCCGACATGACCGGGATCGACATTTTAAAGCAGATCAAGGAGAACAAATACCTGAAGGCCTCGCCCGTGGTGGTGCTGACCACCACCGACGATTCCCAGGAAATCAAACGCTGCTACGAGCTCGGCTGCAACGTCTACATCACCAAGCCCGTGAACTACGAGAATTTCGCCAATGCCATCCGGCAGCTCGGCTTGTTCTTCTCGGTCATCCAGGTCCCGCCCGCCGCCCCATGAATCAACGTACGCCCACACTGCTCTACATCGACGATGACGGGGCGCTGGCGCGCTTGGTCGATCGCGGCCTGACACGGCGCGGCTACAAGGTCGTTCACGCCGCAAGCGGCGAGGAAGGCCTCGAGCACATCCGCCGCGCGGCCACGACCGGCGGTATCGACGTGGTGGCGCTCGACCAATACATGCCCGGCCTCGACGGACTGGAAACGCTGGAGCAGATCATGGCGATCCCGGGCGCGCCGCCGGTGGTCTTCGTCACGGCCTCGCAGGATTCCAGCATCGCGGTGACGGCGCTGAAGGCGGGCGCGGCCGATTATCTCGTCAAGGACGTCAAGGGCGACTTCATTCCCCTGCTTCACGTCGCGGCCGATGGCGCGCTGCGCCAAGCCGAATTGCAGAAGGCGCGCGAGGAAGCCGAAGCCGAGATCCATGCCTCGCGCGACCGCTACGCTGCTCTTGCAGCCGAACGCGAGCTGCTATTGCGCGAGGTCAACCACCGCGTCGGCAACTCGCTGCAGATCATCGCCTCCCTCCTGCACCTGCAGGCCAGCTCCGCCGCGCAGGACGAGGTCAAGGCTGCGTTGACCAATGCGATGGGCCGCGTGGCCGCAGTCGCGCAAGTGCACCGCCGCCTCTACACCTCGCAAGACCTGAAGAGCGTGGTCCTGAACCAGTATCTGGACTCGCTGCTCGAGGATCTGCGCCGCTCGGCCGAGGGCAACCGGATGTCGCGCCTGACGCTGAAGGCCGAACCGATCGAGATCGATCCGGACCGTGCAGTCGCCGTCGGCATCATCGTCAACGAGCTGGTGATGAACGCGGTAAAATACGCCTACCCTGACGGCGCCGGCCCGATCCATGTGGAGCTGACCTCGCGGGGCGACGATCTCCTGCTGTCGATCAGCGACGATGGCGTCGGCGACAACGTCAAGGCCGATCCGCGCTCCACCGGCATGGGCCAGCGTATCGTCGCAGCCATGGCCAGCAAGCTCGACGCTTCGGTCGAGCGCGACCCCAACCATTCCGGAACCCGCGTCATGTTGATGTTCCGCCGTGTCCCGGCTGCCGCCGGCAAGCCGGCTGCTGCCGCAGCGAACTGATCCGCACCGCCCATCGCAACCGCCTTGCGATCCTGCTATTATGACGCGCCATGACTTCGCGCGACTCTGCCCCGTCTGAAATCACGCCAGCCGTGCTGCTGCGCGCCTATGCCTGCGGCATCTTTCCGATGGCTGAAAGCGCCGATGATCCGACCCTGTTCTGGGTCGAGCCGGAGTTGCGCGGGGTCATCCCGCTCGACGGATTTCGCGTGGCCTCGCGGCTCGCGCGCACCGTGCGTTCGGATTCATTCCGCGTCACCGTTAATACCGCCTTCAAGGCCACGATCGCCGGCTGCGCCGCACCCCAAGCCGGGCGCGAGGACACCTGGATCAACAAGCGCATCCGCGACCTCTATGGCGGGCTGTACGAGCTCGGCCATTGCCACAGCGTCGAGGCCTGGCAGGGCGAGGACCTCGTCGGCGGCCTTTACGGCGTCAGCCTGGGCCGGGCTTTTTTCGGCGAAAGCATGTTCCACACCGCACGCGATGCCTCCAAGGTCGCATTGGTGCATCTGGTCGCGCGGCTCATCCATGGCGGCTTCGAGCTGCTCGACACCCAATATGTCACCGAACACCTGAAGAGTTTTGGCGCGGCCGAGATTTCGCGGCGGCGCTACACCGCGCTGCTCGACAAGGCGCTCGCGGGCGGGCCTGGCGATTTCCTGAGGCTCTCGGCCGGCGAAGCGATCCCGGGCGCGCGCGCGCTCGAGATCATCGCCGCGCGGCAATAACCGGATTATCGACCAAACCCCGCGGGATTTGGCCTAGCGGCCAAACCCGGGGAAACCGAACAGACCCGGCCGCTGCTCGGGCGGCGGAGGAGGTGGCGGCGGTGCCGGCTGCTGCTGCTGGATCGGCGGTAACGGCTGCGGCGGACGCTGCTGCACCTGCTTGGGCGCGGCCTTCTTCTGCGCGGGCGGCGGCGGTGCCGGCTTGGTGCCGGGATCCGGTGCCGCGGTCGCAATCGTTTGCTGCGGCTCTTTGCAGTCGGTGAGCCAGATATCGTAGATCGGGTGCTCGACGCCGTGCAGGCCCGGACTTGCCGCGTACATCCAGCCCGAGAAGATGCGCTTCACCTCACCCTGCAAGGTGATCTCGTCGACCTCGACGAAGGCGTCGGTGTTGGCGGCCTCGGTCGCCGGCCGCGTGTAGCAGGCGTCGGTTTTGACGCGCAGCGCCCCGAATTGCACGGTCTCGCCGATCTCCTCGTCGAAGTTGATGATGCGCCCGGTGATCTTGTCGAGGCCGGAGAAGGTCGCTTTCTTGTTCACGATCTTCTGGGCCGGCGGCTCGGTGACGACTTCGTCGCCCGGCTGAAGGCTCGCCGGCGTCTGCGGGACAGCGCCGCCCGGTCCGCCCTTCTGCTGTGGCTGGCGCTGACCGGGCGCACCCGGGGCGCCTTGCGGATTGGGCGGAGCGACCGCGACGGGCGGCGGCTGGTTTGGCGGAGCGGCGCTAGAACCGGGCGGCGGCGCCAGAGGTTGGGTCTCGACCGGCCCCGGCATCACATTGCCCTGCCGGCCCGGCGGTGGCGCCATCGGACGTGACGGCAGCACACGGCCCTGCGGCGGCAGCTCCGGCACCTCTTCGTCGTCATCGGGGATCTGCGGCTGCGGCTGGGGCTGGCCACGCGGAATGGTGCCGGGCGGCCGCAGCGGCGGCGGATCGGAGAAGATCGTGCCGATCTGCGCCTGCGCCGGCGTCGCAGCCGTCAGTGCGGTGGCGGCCAGAAGCGCCGCAAGACCTGTCAGGGTAAATGTTCGAAACATATCTCGCGCGGCTTCAACAGCGAATCGGGCTTGCTGGAGGACATTCTACAGGGGCTACCGCCGCTCGCAGGCCATCCGGTTAACACGGCGAATACGGCGGGGGAAGGGCGGCATCCCTGCCCTTCCCGGCCCGGTCTGGCCAGATCGGCCCCCGGATGGAATAGTCGAGCACGCTTCCCGGCGGCCGAGGCGGCCCGCCCCCGAAAAGAACTCCAACGATAACTGGAAACCCAGAGGTCGCTCCCCATGCCCGTTGTGCTCGATCCCGATGCCGCCGCCGTCTACAAGGCCTTTCAGGAGGCCGGCCGGCCCGCCTATGAGACCCTGACCGCACCGGAAGCGCGGGCCTATTACGCGCAGGCGCGCTTTGCGACCAATCCCGAGCCACCTGACCTCGCGCGCGTCACGCCGCTGTCGATCCCGGCACCGCACGGCGCCATTCCCGCGCGCCTCTATGTTCCGAAAGAGCCGCGGCGGTATGATGGCTTGTCCCCGGCGCTGGTGTTCTTCCACGGCGGCGGCTGGGTGATCGGCGATCTCGACTCCCATGACGTCGTCTGCGGCCAGCTCGCCGACGCCGGCGCGCTGATCGTGATCTCGGTGGACTACCGCCTCGCGCCAGAGCACAAATTTCCCGCCGCCATCGATGACGCGATCGCCGCGACCAAATGGGTCGCCGCCAACGCGCGCGAGCTCGGCATCGACGCCTCCCGGCTTTCGATCGGCGGCGATAGCGCGGGCGGCAATCTCGCCGCAGTGGTCGCGCTCGCCGCGCGCGACGGCAATGGTCCTGCGATCGCGGGCCAATTGCTGATCTACCCGGCGACCGATTTCGCCATGACGCACGGCTCTCACCGCGAACCCGAGACGAGCGTGCTGCTGACGCATTCGGTGATCCGCTGGTTCCGCGACCATTATCTCAACGGCGCCGCCGATATCCACGACTGGCGCGCCTCGCCGGCACGGGCGACAAACCTGGCCGGCCTGCCGCCGGCCTATGTGCTGACCGCCGGTGCCGATCCCCTGCGCGACGAAGGCGACGAATATGCCGAGCGGCTGAGGCAGGCCGGCGTGGCCGTGGCTACCAAGCATTATCCCGGCCAGTTCCACGGCTTCTTCACGATGGGGAAATTGCTGCGAGAGGCCAATGTCGCCGTGAGCGAGATCGGCGCGTGGCTGAAAGGATTGGCCTGAAACGCCGTTCCCGATGCCGCCCGTTCTTCAAAACATATTCGCCCTCCCCCTGCGCGGGCTGACATGGCTTGGCGGCCAGGGCACCCGCGCGGTGGCCGCCGGCGTGTTCATCGCGCTCGCGGTACCGCCGCTCGGGGCGTTGTTGCGCCCCTACGTCACCGAGGCGATCTTCGTTCTGCTTTGCATCTCCTTCATGCGGGTCGATCTCGCCGCGCTCACCGGCCATCTGCGCCGGCCGGCGCTGGTCGCGACCGCGACCGTCTGGACCATGATCGGCGTGCCTGTGATCATCGGGCTGATCGTCCATGTCACCGGGCTCACGGCGCGCGCGCCCGACCTTGCCCTGGCGTTGATGCTGCAGAGCATGGCCTCGCCGATGATGGCCGCACCGGCGCTGGCGGCGCTGATGGGCCTCGACGCCACGCTGGTGCTGGTCACGCTGGTGAGCGCGACGGCGCTGGTACCGTTCACGGCATCGCTGTTCGCAAGCCTGTTCCTCGACGGCATGCTCAGCATCTCGCCGCCTGCGCTGGGCTTGAAGCTGCTCGGCATCCTCGCCGCATCGCTGCTGGCCGCCACCGTGATCCGACAGATCTTCGGCGCGGCCGCGATCCAGCGCCACAGGCAGCCGATCGACGGCTTCAACATCGTCATCCTGCTGGTCTTCGCGACCGCAATCATGGGCGACGTCGCGAGCGATCTCGTCGCCCGGCCGGTCTCCACCATCGGCTTCGCAGCTCTCGCCTTCGCGATCTATTTCACGCTGCTCGCCGTCACCACGCTGCTGTTCCGCCGCATCGGCTATGAGCGCGCGCTGGCGCTCGGGCTGATGGTGTCACAGCGCAATCTGGGCCTGATGCTCGCCGCGACTGCCGGCGCGCTGCCGCCCACCACCTGGCTCTATTTCGCGATGACGCAGTTTCCCATTCACCTGGCGCCCTACATGCTGATGCCGATCGCGCGGCGCTTGACGGCGCGCGCACAGGCCTCGGGCGCCGCGGCGACCGGCGGCAAGGCCGCATCGGGCTGAACCAATCCGCAAGCCTTGCCAACACGCAAGTCATGTCCGCTCTGCCGTCGCGAGGCCGCTGGTGACCAGGCGAATGTCGTCACGCAGCGCGCCAATGTCCCTTGTGAATGTCGAATTTCACGGCGCCTTCGTCACGCATCTTCAACAGGAGCGATTGGCAGTCGTCCTGATTCTTGATGTTCACGCGCTTCATGACTTCGAAGGTCTTCAGAGGTTTTTCGCGAAGGGCAATCAGAATCTTTTCTCGATCGGTCATTGGGGTTCCTTGCATCGGATCGGCGACGGTACGTGTTGTACACATCGTCTACAACGGGTGCATTCGCTTGACGAGGTCCGTTCCGGCTCCAAAAGGGGAAATGCCGCGCAATATGCAAGTCTGCTCAAATATCCAAGTGTGCTCACCCGCTCAAGCGGGCTCTCCAACTCGATCAATTCTCCCTACCCGGCCCTTGCCGCGCGCCGCAGCGCTTGCGGCGGCTGGCCGAAGGCGCGAATGAAGGCGCGCCGCATGCGCTCGGGATCGCGGAAACCGGTCGTCTCCGCGACGAGTTCGATCGCCTCGCGCGAGGACTGCACGCGCTCGCGCGCGACCTCGATGCGCAAGCGCTCGATGGCCTTCGAGGGCGTCGTGCCGGTCTCGGCGGCAAAGGCGCGGGCAAAATGCCGCGCGCTCATGCCGGCGCGGTCGGCGAGATCTTCGACAGTCAAGCGAGCGTCGAGGTTCTCGCGCGCCCAGGACAGCAGCGCGCCGAAGCGGCCGTTCGGCGTCTTCAATTCCAGAAGTGACGAGAATTGCGACTGGCCGCCGCTGCGGCGATGATACAGCACGAGCTGCCGCGCCGTGTCCTGCGCGATCTGCTCACCGTGATCCTCCGTCACCATCGCGAGCGCAAGGTCGATGCCGGCCGTGATGCCGGCCGACGTCCACACATTGCCGTCGCGGGTGAAAATCTGGTCCGGCTCGAACTTCACCTTGGGATAGCGCGCGACGAAATCCCGCGTGCGTCCCCAATGCGTGGTGGCGCGGCGGCCGTCGAGCAGGCCTGCTTCGGCGAGCACATAGGCGCCCGAGCAGACGCTCGCGACCCGCACGCCCCGCCGCGCCAGCCGCTGCACGAAGGCGCGCGTGACTTCGCAGCGCGCGGCATCCGTCACGCCCGCACCTCCCGCCACGACCAGCGTCGTGATCGCATTGGCCGACTTGAATTCGCGCGCCATCATCTCAACGCCGGACGAACTGCGCACCGGCCCCGCGTTCACCGCCAGCACGCGGATCCCGGTCGTCGTCTTGCCCGTGCAGCGCGCCGCGATCTCGAACACGGAGATCGGGCCGGCCGCATCGAGCAACTGGAAGTCCGGGAAGATCAGGATGCCGATCATGGTTATGTCCGAAAGCGAGGGAAATACGCCATTCTGGACGGAAAGGCATCATGAGAGGCTGCTTCCGTCAAGCTCATAATTGGAGGCTCTCATGTCGTCCCCGCTCCAGATCGGTTTCTTGGTGTTTCCGCGCGTCACCCAGCTCGATTTTACGGGTCCCCTGCAGGTGTTCTCCTCTGTGCCGGGCGCAAAACTGCATTTGATCTGGAAACGGGTCGAGCCGGTGCCGAGCGATTCCGTGCTGACGCTGACGCCGACCACGACATTCGCCGACTGCCCGCAGCTCGACGTGATCTGCGTGCCCGGCGGCGGCGGCACCAACGATCTGCTCAATGACGAGGAGGTGCTCGGTTTCCTGCGCCGGCAGGCCGAGGGTGCCAAATACGTCACCTCGGTCTGCACGGGATCGCTGGCGCTCGGCGCCGCCGGCCTCTTGAAGGGCTATCGCGCCGCCACGCATTGGAGCGCGATGGAGATGCTCGCTCAGTTCGGCGCGACGCCGACCAAGACGCGCGTCTGCGTCGACCGCAACCGCATCACCGGCGGCGGCGTCACCGCGGGAATCGATTTCGCGCTGACCCTGGTGTCGATCATGGTCGATCGCACCACCGCGGAGGCGATCCAGCTTCAGCTCGAATACAATCCGGCCCCGCCGTTCAATGCAGGCTCGCCGGATACCGCGCCGGCGGAGGTGCTGGCATTACTAAAAGAGCGCGGCGCGCAGGGTCAGGCGCGCCGGCTAGAGGCGGTGAAGCGTGCGGCCGAGCGGATGACCTAGTCTCCACTCTCGTGTCCCGGACGCGATGCATCGCGTAGCGGTGCCGCGCAGCGTCCGGGGCACGCGAAATCAGTCGTCCCTCTATCAAAGAAAAAGGCCGCCCGGTTTCCCGAGCGGCCTTTCCTGTCTTACGGCGGCTGCACATTTCATCGGGCGATTTCGGAGCTTCCAGACCGGGGGCCTATCTCCCGATCGAGTCCTGGTCGGCGGCCGCTGCATTTCGGGACAGTCGCGAACTGTTGCCCGAACCGAACGCGATGGTCTCCCATCTCCGTAAGATGCGACCATTGAGCCGCATCGCCCGCGTGGCTGCAATGCCCGCGCAGCACTCATCCCCGCTGTTCCCGTTGTCCACAGCAAAGCGAGGCGGATGCGGGTGCATCCACCCCCACGACAAGGGTTGAGACGGGAATCGGAAGGCTAGCTCGGCGTCCAGGGCTGATAGTCGCCGGTCGCCTTCGGCCGCTTGCCGCTGGCGAGCGTCGAGCCCGCGGGACGGTAGGCGTTGGCCGTGCCGGTGAGATTGGGCTGGTGCGGCTTTTCCCATTCGCGCGGCTGGTAGTTGTCCTGCGTCGGCGGCACGTCGACGGTGTGATGCATCCAGCCGTGCCAGGACGGCGGGATACGGCTGGCCTCGGCGTAGCCGTTATAGACCACCCAGCGGCGCTCGAAGCCGAGCACCGGGTCGATCGCCCCGCCGCGGGTGCGATAATAGAGGTTGCCCTGCTCGTCCTGGCCGACCAGCTCGCCGTAGCGCTTGGTCCAGAGTTGGGTGCCAAACGTCTGGCCATTCCACCAGGTGAAAAACTTGAGGAAGAACTGTTTCATGCGGCAAGGGCCCTGCTTCGTCGGGTCCTGATGCCATCCGGACGGCGAAATGTCCAGTTCGGCGCGGGCAGCAATGCCGCGCTGCAGATGCAGTCCCCGGCACGGAACGCTGCCGCAAATCGGACGCGATCCGTTCATGCCGGATACAGCGTCGCCATGAGAACTTTTCGTCGCACGCAAACCCCCGTGATCCCAGGAACTCCGGCCCTTTCATGGGGTTTGCTTCCGGGAAAAGGAGTTTTGATCATGAAAAGTCTGAAAGTCTTGAGCACGGCTGCGGCAGTGGCATTGGTTATCCCGTTGGCGACGCCGAGCTTTGCCCAAAGTCGGGCCGCAGCGGTCGGCGGCGGCGGAGCACACTTTGGTGGCGGCGGCGGAGCACACTTCGGTGGCGGCGGCGGAGCACACTTCGGTGGCGGCGGCGGCGGGGCACATTTCGGTGGCGGCGGCGCCCGCATGGGCGGCGGCAACTTCGGCGGCGCGCGGATCGGCGGCGGCGGCGGCAATTTCGCGGCCGGCGCAGCAGTACGTCCGGGCGGTGGCAGCTTCGCAGCCGGCACGGTGAGCCGACAGGCCTTCTCGCCGTCCTACAGCGGTACACGCAGCGTCGCGACTGCGGGCAACTGGCAGGGCGGTGGCGGCAATTGGAGTGGTCGTCACTGGCATCATCGTCACGGCGGCGGCTTTTGGCCCGGGTTCGCGGCCGGCGCTGCGATCGGCGGCCTCGGCTCGTACGCCTATTACGGCGGCGGGTATTACGACGACCCCTACTATTACGGCGACAGCTACTATGATGAACCGACAGTGGCCGTGGTCCCCGATGGCGGCGGCGACTCCGCGGCCTACTGCGCGCAGCGCTACAAGTCCTACGATCCGGCGTCCGGCACCTATCTGGGCTATGACGGCCAGCGTCATCC
Source organism: Bradyrhizobium sp. WU425 (assembly GCF_021052305.1). NCBI lineage: Bacteria > Pseudomonadati > Pseudomonadota > Alphaproteobacteria > Hyphomicrobiales > Nitrobacteraceae > Bradyrhizobium > Bradyrhizobium sp. WU425. The sequence continues at coordinate 4,616,888 of NZ_CP088089.1, forward strand.
CTGCCCGTAACACGACCTGAAACACTTGAAGAAGAAGGCGTCGCAGCGATGCGGCGCCTTTTTCATTCAGGCGCCTCACCTGTTTCGCTCGCCTCGTATTCGTCATCGGCAAGTGTCGCGTACAATCGATGCGAGCGGACCTTTATTCACCGCGCCGTGCATATCTACCCTTATCCAATCCCAAATTGACCCGACGCGCGATTCCCCTGTATCAACTTGGCTGTGGGGACTTCGATGACTGGGAAGTGTCATGCCGCGCATTCTCGTGGTTGATGACGATCCGATGGTCGGCGCGACCATCGAGGTCCTCCTCCAACGTCAGGGCTTCGACGTCACGTTGACTGACGGCGGAGAAACGGGTTTGGCTGCGCTCGAAACACAGAATTTCGACGTGATGCTGGTCGACATCTTCATGCCGCACATGCGCGGCTTCGAGTCCATTCGCATCTTTCACGAGCGCGCGCCGGCGGTTCCGCTAATTGCGATGTCCGGCTACGCCTTCGCATCATCCGCCTCGCCCTCTCCCGACTTCCTCCGGATGGCGCTGGAGCTTGGCGCGACCCGCTGCCTGCGCAAGCCGTTCACGCCGGACACGCTGCTGACCACGATCCGGGAATGCATCGCCGTGCCGGGCGATGGCTCGCAGCCGAAGGACAAGAAAGAAGTCCCTTGATCCCAACGCAGCGCGTCATTCTCGGTGCTGGACTTGCCATCCTCCTGATCATCACCGCAGCCTCGATCGGCCTCGACGTCAAGTCACGGTCCGATGCGGCCTGGGTCAATCACACCGTCGAGGTGCTGAAGAAGATCTCCGACCTGCGCGTGCTGATGCGCAGTGCCGAGAGCGCCGCACGTGGCTACGAGATCTATCGCAACCCGAGCTTCAGCGAAGAATTCCAGGCGGTGCACGCCCGGATCGCACCGGCACTCGCCGATCTCAAGCGCAGCGTGCGCGACACTCCCGAACATGTCGCGCTGCTCGAGGGCACCGAGCCGCTGGCGCTGCGCCGGATCGAGATCGCCGCCGAAGTGATGCGCCTGCGCGCCGGAAACGATCAGGCCGGCATTGCAGCAGTCCAGGGCAAGGGCGAGGGCCGTGGCCTCATGGACACGGTGATGGGCAATTTCGATCATTTGAGCGCAGAGGAAGAACGATTGCTCGCGGCGCGCTCCCAGGATTCGCGCCGCACCGGCATCGTGCTGCTCGGCATCGACGTCGCCGGCGCACTGGTGATCCTGCTGCTGGTCGTGATGATGATGCGCGAGAGCCGGCGCAGCGAGGGCGCACTCAAGAGCACGCTAATGGAGACCACGGCCGCCAAGCAGCAGCTCGAGGCCGCCGTGGCCGAGCGCACCGAGCATCTGGTCACCGCGCATGACGAGCTGCGCCTCTCGGTCAACGTGCTCCAGAGCACCTTTCACAGCATGGCGGAGGCGGTGCTGGTCATCGATGCCGAGGGCAATGTCCTTCTGTCCAATCCCGCCGCCGAGCGCATGCTGCTGCACCGGACCGGCATGAACCTGCGCAATCTGCGCGCGATGTCCACCGTGCTTCACGGCGACGGCCTCACCCCGCTCAAGCCCGACGAGCTGCCGTCGGCACGCGTGCTGCGCGGCGAGCCGTTCGAGAACATGGAGATGATCGTCCGCCCGCACAGCGGCAATGCTCCCCGTCATCTCATGATCAGCGGCCGGCCGATGCTGGACGGGAAAGGCAACGTCTCCGGCGCGGTGCTGGTCTATCACGACGCGACCACCTCGCGCGAGACCGAGCGGCAGTTGTACCAGTCGCAGAAGCTGGATGCCATCGGCAAGCTCACCGGCGGCGTCGCGCACGACTTCAACAACATGCTGACCGTGATCTCCGGCAATACCGAGACGCTGGTGGCAAGCCTGAAGCAGCAGCCCGAGCTCCAGCGCGTGGCGCGCCTGATCGACGAGGCCGCCGAACGCTGCGCCGAGCTGATCCAGCATCTGCTCGCCTTCGCGCGCAGGCAGCCGCTGCAGCCGCGCAACGTCGAGATCAACGCCGCGGTCGCGGACATCGCGAAACTCCTGCGCCCCACCCTCGGCGAGCAGATCGAGATCGAGACCGTGCTCGAACAGGGTCAGATGACCGCGCACATCGATCCGTCCCGCCTCACCAATGCCCTGCTCAACATGGCCATCAACGCCCGCGACGCCATGCCGAACGGCGGCAAGCTGCTGCTCGAGGCCCACCGCGTCGTGCTCGACCAGGCCTATGCGCAAAGCAATCCCGACGTGCGGCCCGGCCCTTACGTGATGCTCGCCGTCAGCGACACCGGCACCGGCATGCCGGCCGAGGTGCAACAGCAGGCGTTCGAGCCGTTCTTCACCACCAAGGAGGTCGGCAAGGGAAGCGGCCTCGGCCTTTCCATGGTCTACGGCTTCGTCAAGCAATCCGGCGGCCACATCAAGATCTACAGCGAGGAAGGCCACGGCACCACGATCAAGCTCTATCTGCCGCCGGGCGAAGGCATGACCGAGCCAGTCACCTCTGCCGCACCGCCGGCCCAGGGTGGCGCCGAGACCATTTTTGTGGTCGAGGATGATCCACTGGTGCGCAACTTCGTCACCGTGCAGCTCCAGAGCCTCGGCTACCAGACTGTCGCCGCACCCGACGGCAAGGCCGCGCTGGAGTTGATCCGGGCCGGCCAGCCGTTCGATCTGCTGTTCACCGACGTCGTCATCCCCGGCGGCATGAGCGGACGCGACCTCGCCGACAAGGTGGCGACGATCCGCCCCGGCGTGAAGGTGCTCTACACTTCCGGCTATACCGACAACGCCATCGTCCACCACGGCAAGCTCGACGACGGCGTCATGCTGCTGACAAAACCCTACCGCCGCAACCAGCTCGCCGCGATGATCCGCAAGGCGCTCGGACACATGCCCACCGGCTAGCGTTTCTGCTTGGCGATATGTCCAATGGCGTTGCAGATGATCCGCGCTGCGCAGATCGCCCCAATATTCTGCAGATCACGCTCCGGCACCAATTCGACCAGATCAAGACCGACAATTCTGGCCTTCGAGGCGACGCCCGCGATCAGGTCTATGACGTCGAAATAGGACAAGCCGCCGGGCTGCGGCAGCAGCACGCCGGGAATGACGGACGGATCCAGGCCGTCGCAATCGATCGTGATCAGGCAGTTCGCGCTGTCCTCGATTGCACTGAGGACGGCTTGAACGCCCCGGCTTTTGAGCTCTCGTGCCGTAAAAATCCTGGAGCCCCAATTCCGCGCGCAACTGAGCTCCTGCAGGCCCGAGCCGCCGATACCCCTTAAACCGACCTGCACAATGCGTTCGACCCAAGGCAACTCGCTAGCGCGCCGCATCGTGCTGGAAAACGTATGTGCTGAGCCGTCGCGCTGGTCCTTCCAATCCAGATGCGCGTCGATCTGCAGGATCGTCAGCTTGCCCATGTCTTCGAACGCCTCGAAGAACGGTATGGGGACAGAATCATCTCCGCCGAGCAGCATGGGTACCGCGCCGGACTTCAGGATCTTCCTGGTGGCGGTCCTGATTGCATTCCGGTTTTGCTCGGGGGCCTCGGGTGACGTGGCAAGATCGCCGCCATCGACGACCCGGATTTGCTCCGGGTCGAGCAGGATTCCGTCTTGGTCGAAATCCCACCTAGCAAGGTCGGTCTGATAAACGCGCAAAGCATTGCGAATGGCCGCTGGGCCATTCGCGGCATGGCTGGTCCTGCCCCTCACATGCGGCGTGGCGTCGGCAGCTCCGAAGATGACGATGTCGGCTTCGCCTAGAGGCTGGGCAAGGTCGCACGCCGCGACGCCGAGGAATGTGTTGCGGTCGCTCGCCATAGCCGTCTCGCTGGAGGCACTCAGTCCGGCCGACAGAGCCAATCCGCAACGCCTCCGCGAGTTCCTGACCTGCTCTTGGCCTGCCGCCGAGCCGAGCGGTCGAAGCCGCTCTCGCCGAGGACGTGACCTCATAAACGTCGGCTTACCAAGGCAAAGCGGAAGCTCTCACCTTCGGCGTGGTCGGCGGCTTGTGACCACAGCGGACTCCAGCGCGTCGAGCTTCCCCTGAGGGAGTTGACGAGTGGGCGGCCGCTTTCTTCTGGAACGAAATTAAATTGATTTAATTCAGTTATTGTGATTTAATTTTTAGGCTTATCTCTGGACGGAGAAACGCATGCCAGATCAGGACGACCGTCGCGAGTTCTTAAGAACCTGCGGAAAGTTCGCGGCGGTGACACCTCCAGCCATCACCCTACTCCTGTCGACATCCCTTACATCGGATGCGATCGCGAAGTCGGGCGCAGGCGCGGTCCACGACGACCATCACCATCACGGCAACAACGGCTGGGGCAACGGCGGCGGAGACGGCAGCCCCAACGGCAAGGACGATAGAGGCCGCTGAGACGACCACACACGGCCTCCGGAAGGAGACACAATGCAGACCAGGCGCCGCGACGTAGATTGGCATTTCGCCAGCTTCGTTGTTTCGATGATCTGGCTCGCGATTGTTGCTGCCGCTCTTCTTGCAGTGCTCTTCCGAGGGCACCCTTGAGGAGTTATGAAGTACATTTTCATCGCGGTCGGCTGCTGGCTGCTGCTGAACCTGCTCTTCGTTGTGTTAGTCACGCCGCCGCGTAGTCGCCGGCCGCGACAGCTTGCTCGCACGATTCATGCGGTCAAGAAATTCATTATGAGCAGACGGCAGCCCCCCACCTGATGAGGGCAGTGACGCGCTGCAAAAAAAACGACAGTAAGGCTGGCTGTTTATTTCCAGCGACGCCGCACCGCAGTTCGCTGTATCGTGCCGTTCCGTTTTTTTCCAACAGCGGATTTGATTGCCATGCACCACATCCAGAGTACGCATATTGCCGCGATACTGAAACTGACCGCCCAGCAGCTTGAAGCACTTCGCACCCGCCCAGAGATCCAAAAGGAATATTCCGAAATCCTCGTTTTGAGAGAGAAAATAAAACTGGCGACCGATCTGAAGAAGGCTCGCCGGCAGCTCCTTACTCGGTCCCTGCCAAGCGCCTGAAGGGAGAGAACTCCACCCGTGCCTTGCGCTGTGAGGCTCGAGCAAGGAGCTGCTCGTTGGCATTCCCGCTTGTGGACCCGAAGCGGACATCTTAGCAGCGCCGCACGGCATATCCCGTCGCTGTGGCAGCGCAAACAATACTTCCCGAATGCTGATAGCGCCTTGTCGGTTATCTCCCTCACAACCGATGTTTTGTTTTGCGAAAGCCCTCGATGTTCTTGCCAAATTCATCCGCGAGCGATTTCTTTTGGCTTCCGTACGCGGCAGCGATTTCCGGGTGTAAGCGCAAGTAGTCGCGAAACAGCAGGAAATCTCTCCAGCGTGGATTGCATTGCTCCATGATGTGAAGATGGTGTGTCCAGGGTCCAGGCATCCTCTTCCGAAAAAACAGTTCACCAGGTAACCATGCTTCGTACTCGGGGATGTAGGTGTATCCGAGTTGCGCGAATGGCCTCACAAACGTGGACTTCGCGCGCAACAAGTTCGGGAGGCCGACCAAGATGTCCATAATCGGTTTGGCCGAGAGGCCGGACACAGACGTACTGCCCATGTGTTCGATCTTGAGCGCCGGACCGACCACAAATCGCAAGCGACGGCACTCCTGCTGGAAACGAACCGGCCAGTCGGGGTCATAGTCACGCACCTCGATGGCGCCCCTCCATACTTCTCCATTCTGTCCCCTCGCTGGAAGCTACCCTTCTCAAACGGCCCTGTTGGAGCAGATCACCGTTCCTGCATGTGATCGGACTCACTGCAATGCGCGGCATCTCCCGATATACGGGTCAGCTTTTGGGGCTTCAGCGACGTCGTGGGCGCACCATATTGAGGTCCATCCAGCGAGGCATGGCGGAGTAGATTTGCTCAGGTTGAGTTCTTCGCACTTTGACCCATAAGCGACATGGGTGGATTGAAAATCCTTGCAGTGCAATAGTCCGTGCGGCATCGGATGGCTCGCGAGGACCGGGCGAAGCTGATAGATTGCCATCGTCAGGAGCTGATCGATGACATCCATTGACGAGCGTCTTCTCGAAAGCAAGATGACGCAGATCGAGCAGGCCCGCACTTGGAGCCCGCGCGTAATCTCCAAGTTCGAAACGCTGATTCGCAGTGGTGACGAGGTCAGCCTGTACCGCGCCAATCCGCTGGCGTTCGCCCGTGATCGCAGTGTGGCTGAGCCGGAGTCGATCGATCTGTTTCTCCATGCCGCTCGCGCCGGGCTGGTCGACATGCATTGGGACATTCTCTGCCCCCACTCGGGTCTGGTGCTGGAAAGCTTCGGGAGGCTCCGTGCGCTCCGGAGCCATTTCGTCTGCGGGCTTTGCGATATCGAGGGTCACACCGAACTCGACGACTTCATCGAAGTGTCCTTCTCCGTCTCGCCGCAAATTCGGCACCTCGCCTTGTATGACGTCGACAATCTCTCGATCGAAGATCTGCACTGGAAGCTCAAGTTCGCCAACAGCGGACGGCTGCCCGGCGGACAGACTCGATTTGTCGATGTCTTGCGCGGTTTCGTTCGCGGAATGACTTATCTGCCGTCCGGTCTGACAACGACGCTGCAGACCGATATTGGGCCGGGCGCGGTCTCAGGCGTCAACGTCCAGACCCAGGCGGGCTTTACGCTCCCGGTCGCGCTCGATCCCACTGCCGTGCAGATGCCGAATACTCCGACGATCGTTCGTGCCACCTATGACGGGCAGCGGTTCACGCCCGCCGTTTCGGCCGTGCCGTCGGGGCCTGTGATCTTCGAGATCAGCAACACCGGCCCTAAGCGCGGTTCGCTGCTCCTGATCAACTGGCCACCTGAAATCTTGGAAATGCCAGAGAAGCCGACCCTCGAATTCGATCCCTACGTCTCGGGCGGGATGCTGCTGACGCGTCAGACGTTCCGCAAGCTCTTCCGCTCAGAGCGCGTAGATGAGGAGGAGGGCCTCGGCGTTCGGCAGGTGACGTTCCTGTTCACGGACCTGAAGGGTTCGACCGCGCTCTACGAGCGCCTCGGGGATCTTAATGCCTATGCTCTCGTCCGCGAACATTTCGCTCTCCTCGACGCAATTGCCCATCGGCATGCCGGTGCCATCGTGAAGACCATCGGCGACGCCGTCATGGCTGCGTTTTTCCGGCCGGTGGATGCCGTGGAGGCAGCGCTGCACATTCTGCGGGACATCGGAGAGTTCAACTCCAAGCACGGCCAGCCCGCCGTCGTTCTCAAAATGGGGGCACATTGCGGTCCTTCCATCGCCGTGACCCTCAACGAGAATCTCGACTATTTCGGCCAGACCGTGAATATTGCCGCGCGGGTGCAATCATTCGCCGACGCCGGCGAAATCTGTCTCACTGAAGCACTCTACACCGCGCCCGCTGTTCGCCAGCTGCTGGCGGGCCACCATGTCGAGGAGTTCGAGGCGCCGCTGCGCGGCGTCGAAGGCGAGGCGCGAGTCTACCGGGTCACCGGCCGATTGTAGCCTAGGCTCTGCGGCAGTCCGCACTAGCGTAGTGATCGAAATGTATTTCCGACATCTGGCCGCCGCGAGGCGGCTTTTCTTGGACACGGCAAGAGCAAAGGAGTCTGTTCGTGGCCCAGAGCTGACCTGCCCTGCGCAGCCGGTCGAGGACCGCTTGTGACCCAAAGCAGCCTTTAAAGCGGCTCGAAAATCATCTGCCAGCCCTTTCGGGTGTCCATGTATTCGCGAACCAGCTTGATCCGCTCGCCGGAAAGGACAAAAGCGAAGCAATAGTCATTCTCGTAGGGCTTGCCTCCAGGAAGAGTGGCTCGCATTCGCTCCTCGACGATCACAGTATCGCCATCGGCATGAATGCCCCGAAACGAGATGTCGACGTTCGAGAACAGATGATGCATTTCCGAGGCAATAAACTGTGCGATTTGGTCCGGTCCAATCATGTGGTCGGTGTGTTTGAGAGCGACCGCCGTGGCATTTCCAGCCGGTGCGATCCATTCGGCATCGGGAGTAAACAGCTCCGCGATCAACTGCGCATCACGGATTTTAAAAGTCTTCCAGGCATTGATGACGATCTCTTTAGGATTCGTGCTGTTCATTTTTGCTTCTCCAAGTGCTCAGCGAAGTTGGACCTTCTCTATAAGAAGGGCGCACCGATATCGCTGGCCGGAATCGGACCTGATCATCTCAGGGCTATTCTTCTGGCTGCGGCCTGCGGTAAAATGAGTCATGCTCAGTTTTGAGGTATGCAACACCGCGCGCTTGCAGCGCGATCCCCGCTATGACGGCCGTTTCTACACGGCAGTGAAGACCACGGGAATCTACTGCCGCCCGGTTTGCCCGGTGAAGCAGCCGTTGACCCGTAACGTGACCTACTATCAAACTGCAGCGGCCGCCGAGGCCGCGGGGTACCGACCTTGCCTGCGTTGCCGTCCGGAGACCGCGCCCTTCTGTGCTGCCTGGAATGGCACGCGTTCGACAGTCGCGCGGGCCTTGAAATTGATCGATGGTGGCGCCTTGGATGACGCTTCGGTTGCCGCACTGGCCGATCGGCTCGGGGTAAGCTCGCGCCACCTTGCGCGTCTGTTCGAACGGTACGTCGGGGCCAGCCCCCAACAGGTCGCGAAGACCAGGCGTGTACAGAGGGCGAAGCGCCTACTTGACGAGACGACTGAACCACTGGCCCAGATCGCCTACCGAGCTGGCTTTGGCAGCGTGCGCCGGTTCAACGCCGTCTTTCGCGAACTCTATGGGCGCTCGCCCTCCAGCATTCGCCACCGCCGCAGAGTATTCGCCTGAGGTCGGGCATCCCAACGTTGGTCCGCTGTTGGACCCATTGCGGACTAACTGGTCTCGCGCGGTTGTGTTGAAGCTGCTAGACACGTGAAGTGTCGCTGTTCTTACTCTTTTTTTGGACTTTCACTGCTGGGCATTGCCGGATGGGGATTTCAATCCATCGTGGCAGAGCTAGATAGGTCGTGCCTCCCCCGGACGGACGCAATTTCTCGCAAGTTTCAGGTTGAGGCGTTTATCTGGGGGGACCGCGCGCCGTTGGCGCTGAGGCGTCGGTATATCGCAACACAAGCCTGCGCGGTCCCGGCGCTCCTTTGCCTGGCGGCTCTCGTGTGGCTCAACGAGCCGCGCCGCGATGTCCGCGCTTTGGGGGTGATCGCGTTCTGTTTCGTGTCGTTTGTCGTGGCCGCTTCCTTGGCCTGGAAGACTGCCCGAAGCAGCGGCTCAAAATTATCCTGACGGAGGCAACAATGCGTGGCCTGATCTACATTTGGGGCGCGGGAATACCGCTTCTGGTCGGGCTTGAGATATATCTCGCTACGAACGCTCTCCGAAACCTCGCTCCCGGGGTAGAAAGAAAAGACGTAGTATTTCTGAGAAGGTTTGCAGATGGCGGCAGCCCTCCAGGAGGTCGCTCCCCGAAGCATGGCGGACCAGATTTGCTCAGTTGAGTTCTTCGTATGCTGACCCGAAGTGGATGTTGTACTGTTTGCCAATGGCGAGGTGCTTTGGTCCCCCATCGGACCACGTACGATGGCGCCCGACCCATGAATGATCACCGAAAGATCAAAGTCTTTTTTGAAGTGTTGGGACGGCTCCTGTCGCGAGTTGGGTCTCAAGCGCTGGCCCGTATTGGCGCCGAGTTGGGACCTAAGGAAAAAGTCACGCTGACCAATGGGCTGTACTTCCGCGTCGAACGGTCTGGTTTGACCCTTGTGTCGGTCGGCGCTGGTGAGTGTCAATCGATGAAGCTTTCGGTCGATGAAGCAAAGCAGATATTCTCATCGATCGAGTCCGCGTGCACCAGTCGCGATGTTGTCAAGGTCCGGGCCGGAGAGCTATCTTGGACGACCGATGCTCGGCCGAAATCCAATCCTGAAAAGGTGGTTATCAGGTTCACAGGACCGCTGGGATTCACACGCACGGACGCCAGGCGTAAAGATGTTGCAGCAGCGGTCGTAGAGTTCGCCAACCGATTTGGGTAGAGACAATCCCCCGCAAGGCAGGTCGGCTCTTGGCGCATCTGCGAGCTCGGAGACCTTCCGCTCTCCGGCCGATGTTGACGATGAACCGGAAGTCCAGGCGGCCAGCCGCTCATGAATATACGCCCTACCGCGTCGCCAGCACCACGGCCGCCAGCGTGAACACCAGCGCGGCAATCTGCCCTGCCCCCAGCGGCTCGTGGAGCGCGATCGCGGACGCCACGACGCCGATGACGGGCACCGCCATGGTGCCGATCGCGGCGACGGAAGCCGGCAGGCGCGCAAGGGCAGCGAACCAGCTGACATAGGCGATGCAGAACTGCACCACGGTCGAATAGACCAGGAGCCACCAGCCGACCGGCGTCACCAGTTCCAGATGCGTGGTCTCGATGGCGAGGCCGATGATAGTGATCGGCAGGCAGCCGATCCCGATCTGCCAGGCCGCGGCGGTGATCGGCGGCAGGCGGATCGGGTACTTCTTCGAAAACACCGTGCCGGCGGCGAAGCCGAGCGCGCCGCACAGCGCCATAACGATGCCCGGCAGCTTGTCCGCAGTGGCGGCAAAGCCGTTGCCGCCCATGATCGAGGCCAGGCCGGCAAAGGCCATCACCAGCGCGATGGTGCGCAACAAGGTCGGCCGCTCGCCGAGCACCGGCCAGGCGATCAGCGAGGCCCAGACCGGCATGGTGTAGGCGATCAGCGCCGCTTCGCTCGCCGGCAGCCACAGCAGTGCCAGACCCATCAGCACCATCCAGCCGGTGACGTTGAGGATCGCGGCGGTCACGAGGCGCGGCCAGATCGCGCGCGGGACGCTGAGGCTGTCAGCGCGGATCAGTGCCAGCGCCGCCAGCAGCACCGCGCCGAGCACGCCCGTCGCCCCGCGCAAGGTCAGCGGCGGCAGCTCGGAGAGCAGGAATTTCGTCACCGGCCAATTGAAACCCCAGCCCACCGAGGTGATGGCGAGGAATATCAGGCCGGCCGGGGCGATGCGCGCTCGCAGCACCGGCCGAGTCGAATCAAGCATGTGGGTAGTCCGGCAAAATCGAGGGCAGCTTGGCGCGGATTCGCGCCTCCCACCACCACCCCGGCGGGCATGCCTGCCCTCACCTTCCGTAGCCCTACGTGAGTCCCCCCGAGGCAAGCCCGCGATTCAAAAATATACCTGCCCTGTGAACAGCGGGGTGAAGCCTCAGCGGCACCCCAAGATGCAAATTTTTTCGGTTGGGAATCCCTGAGGACTCACTGATACTTGGCTCAACAACAGGCGCGGGCCTGCCCCCTGTTATCCCCCATAATCCACCATATTTAGTATTTGATTCAGGAACTCGCACTAGTTCTTGACGGGCGTAACGGAGAGTCCTAGTTTTCGATCCGTTCGGCGCGAGTGTGTTTGCGTCCCGCCGGCACTCCCCCAAAGGGTCTGCAAAACAGCACTCCGCCAAGCCAGACAAGGGCAGCGGGATACGGGCTTGTCTGCCCGGCGAGAGCGGACTTTTCGGGCGCCTGAACGGGCTGGAAACAGGCCCGGATGGCAATGGTTGAAGACGTGACGTTGTGGGGCGTTGAACGCATGTCGGGCTCATCCCTTTGGGGCGGATGGGTCTGGACGTGCCGGCGGATGATCGGTGCGCGCATCGAGCAATCGCGTCGGGAGAAAACGGGCCGGGTCTACCGGCTGAGCTGCGATGCCAAGGGCCAGGCGGCCTCGAGCACCGCGAAATGAAATGATGACCCGGCACGCCTGAACGGAGGCGGTCCGGTCAAAGATAGGACGGGGCAAGACCATGCGGATTGAGCGGCGCCACACCACTTCGGGACAGTCACCTTACGCCGGCATCGATTTCCGGCTGACCACGTCGGAGATCAGGAATCCCGACGGCTCGGTCGTGTTCAAGCTCGACAATGTCGAGGTGCCGACCGCGTGGTCGCAGGTCGCCTCCGACGTCCTCGCCCAGAAGTACTTCCGCAAGGCCGGCGTTGCCGCGCGCCTGAAGAAGGTCGAGGAAGAGTCCGTCCCCTCCTTCCTGTGGCGTTCCGTTCCCGACACCGAGGCGCTCGCCCTCCTGCCCGAGAAAGAGCGCTATGTCAGCGAGCTCTCGGCCAAGCAGGTGTTCGACCGTCTCGCCGGCTGCTGGACCTATTGGGGCTGGAAGGGCAAGTACTTCTCCTCCGACGAGGACGCCCAGACCTTCTACGACGAGCTCCGCTACATGCTGACCATGCAGATGGTCGCGCCGAACTCGCCGCAATGGTTCAACACCGGTCTGCACTGGGCCTACGGCATCGACGGTCCCGGCCAGGGCCATTATTACGTCGACCCCTTCACCGGCAAGCTGACCCGGTCGAAATCCTCCTACGAGCATCCGCAGCCGCACGCCTGCTTCATCCAGGGCGTCGGTGACGACCTCGTCAACGAGGGCGGCATCATGGACCTCTGGGTCCGCGAAGCGCGCCTGTTCAAATACGGCTCCGGCACCGGCTCCAACTTCTCGCGCCTGCGCGGCGAAGGCGAACGCCTCTCCGGCGGCGGCCGCTCGTCCGGCCTGATGAGCTTCCTCAAGATCGGCGACCGCGCCGCGGGCGCGATCAAGTCGGGCGGCACCACGCGCCGCGCCGCCAAGATGGTCGTCGTCGACGTCGATCACCCCGACATCGAGACCTATATCGACTGGAAGGTGAAGGAGGAGCAGAAGGTCGCCGCTCTCGTCACCGGATCCAAGATCAACCAGAAGCACCTCAAGGCGGTGCTGAAGGCCTGCGTCAATTGCGAAGGCTCGGGCGACGATTGCTTCGATCCCGAGAAGAACCCGGCGCTGCGCCGCGAGATCAAGCTGGCGCGCCGCAGCCTCGTACCCGACAACTACATCAAGCGGGTCATCCAATTTGCAAAACAGGGCTACAAGGACATCCAGTTCGACGTCTATGACACCGACTGGGATTCGGAAGCCTATCTCACGGTTTCGGGGCAGAACTCCAACAATTCGGTGTCGCTGAAGGACGACTTCCTGCGCGCGGTCGAGACCGACGGCGACTGGAATCTCGTGGGACGCACCACGAAGAAGATCACCAAGACGCTGAAGGCGCGCGACCTCTGGGAAAAAATCGGCTACGCCGCCTGGGCGTCGGCCGACCCGGGCCTGCACTTCAACACCACCATGAATGACTGGCACACCTGCAAGGCGTCCGGCGACATCCGCGCCTCCAATCCGTGCTCGGAATACATGTTCCTGGACGACACGGCGTGCAACCTCGCCTCCGCCAATCTGCTGACGTTCTACGACATCCCCTCCAAGCGTTTCGACGTCGAAGGCTACGAGCATCTCTGCCGGCTCTGGACCATCGTGCTCGAAATCTCGGTGATGATGGCGCAGTTCCCGTCGAAGTCGATTGCCGAGCTCTCCTACGAGTTCCGCACGCTCGGCCTCGGCTACGCCAATATCGGCGGCCTCTTGATGACCATGGGTCTGTCCTATGACAGCAAGGAAGGCCGCGCCATCGCCGGCGCGCTGACCGCGATCATGACCGGCATCACCTACAAGACCTCGGCCGAGATGGCGGCCGAGCTCGGCACCTTTCCCGGCTACAAGAAGAACGCCGCGCACATGCTGCGCGTGATCCGCAACCACCGCCGCGCCGCCCATGGCCAGTCCAACGGCTACGAGGGGCTCAGCGTCAACCCGGTGCCGATGGACCTGGTGTCGTGCCCGCAGACCGACCTCGTCACCCATGCGCAAGCGGCCTGGGATGCGGCGCTCGAGCTCGGCGAGAAGCACGGCTATCGCAACGCCCAGACCACGGTGATCGCGCCGACCGGCACGATCGGCCTCGTCATGGATTGCGACACCACCGGCATCGAGCCCGACTTCGCCCTGGTGAAGTTCAAGAAGCTCGCCGGCGGCGGCTACTTCAAGATCATCAACCGTGCGGTCCCCGCAGCACTGCGCGCGCTGGGCTATCGCGAGAGCGAGATCGCGGAGATCGAAGCCTACGCCGTCGGCCACGGCTCGCTCTCCAACGCGCCCGGCATCAACGCCTCGACCTTGAAGGCCAAGGGCTTCACCGACGAAGCCATCGCCAAGGTCGAGAAGGCGCTGCCGACCGCGTTCGACATCAAGTTCGCCTTCAACAAATGGACCTTTGGCGAGGACTTCATCCGCGACCAGCTCGGCATCGGTGCCGAGGCCATCGCGGCCCCCGGCTTCGACCTGCTCCAGGCCGTCGGCTTCACCAAGCGCGAGATCGAGGCGGCCAACGTCCACATCTGCGGCGCGATGACGGTGGAAGGTGCCCCGCACCTCAAGGCCGAGCACTATCCGGTGTTCGACTGCGCCAACCCTTGCGGCAAGGTCGGCAAGCGCTATCTCTCGGTCGAGAGCCACATCCGCATGATGTCGGCGGCGCAGCCCTTCATCTCGGGTGCGATCTCCAAGACCATCAACATGCCGAACGACGCCACCGTGGAGGACTGCAAGTCCGCCTACATGCTGTCGTGGAAGCTGGCGCTCAAGGCCAACGCGCTCTATCGCGACGGCTCCAAGCTCAGCCAGCCGCTCAACTCGCAGCTCATCGCCGACGATGAGGACGAGGACGATGCGGTCGAGAGCCTCTACGACAAGCCGATGGCGGCGCGCACCGCCCAGGTCTCGGAAAAGATCGTCGAGAAGCTGGTCGAGCGCATCATCGTGATGCGCGAGCGCGAGAAGATGCCGGATCGCCGCAAGGGCTACACCCAGAAGGCGGTCGTCGGCGGACATAAGGTCTATCTGCGCACCGGCGAATATGACGACGGCCGCATCGGCGAGATCTTCATCGACATGCACAAGGAAGGCGCGGCACTGCGCTCCTTCATCAACAACTTCGCCATCGCGGTGTCGCTGGGTCTGCAGTACGGCGTGCCGCTCGACGAATATGTCGACGCCTTCACCTTCACCCGCTTTGAGCCGGCGGGCCCCGTGCAGGGCAACGACAGCATCAAGTACGCGACCTCGATCCTCGACTACGTCTTCCGCGAACTGGCTGTGAGCTATCTCAGCCGCTTCGACCTTGCCCATGTCGATCCCAGCGAGACCGGGTTCGACGTGCTCGGCAAGGGCGTCGAGGAAGGCAAGGAGCCGGATGATCACGGCCAGCGCGCCTCCAAGCTGGTGTCGCGCGGCCTCACCCGCTCCCGCACCGACAACCTCGTGGTGATGCGCGGCGGCTCGACCGCGGTCGCGCAGGGCAACGACAGCGCACCGGCCGGCGGCAGCAAGGTCACCTCGCTCGCCTCGCACGGCGCAGGCCGTGCCGGCGACGTCCTGGAAGGCGCGGTCGCGCTGAAGCAGGAAGTGGCCCACGACCTCTCGCCCACCGAGAAGTTAGAGGCCCTGCAATGGAGCAAGGCCGGCAGCGCCCAAGTCGCAGTGCCCAGCAAGGCCGAGCGCCGCGCGGAAGCGAAAGCCAAGGGCTACGAAGGCGAAATGTGCAGCGAGTGCGGCAACTTCACGCTGGTACGGAATGGCACGTGTATGAAGTGCGATACGTGCGGCTCGACGACGGGGTGTTCGTGAGGGGTCCGGTCGCGACCGGGCTTACCTGACTATACATTGACGGAAAGGCGGCCGCGAGGCCGCCTTTCTGTTTGCAACCAGAAGACGTGCCATCTAAGGTTTGGCTTTCAGGAGAAACCTTTTGCCCGAAAAGTCGAAGCAGTGTCCCCTATGTTTTGTTATCGGCCCGATCGGCAGGGATGGCACGTCCGAGAGAAAACACGCTGACTTGCTTCTGCACTCAGTAATAAGGCATGTGCTCGAATCGGGGGAGTTCAACTACAAAGTCAAGCGCGCCGACGAGGATGCTGACCCCGGCATGATCGGCGATCGCGTCGTAAGCGACATAATAAACTCCGATCTCGTGGTTGCCGATCTTACTGATCTGAATCCCAATGCCTTTTATGAGTTGGGGATTAGGCACTCAACAGAGAAACCCACGATACATATGGCCAAGCTGGGCACAGCTTTACCATTTGACAACATTTCTCATCGAACGATCTTCGTTGATTTGATGGATTGGCACAGTACTGAAGCCGCCCGAAGCCGTCTGGCAGACGCGGCCAGAGCGATAAGGGCTGCTGACTACAAAGTCAGCAATCCTATTACTCAAGCAAATGCCAGTTTTCGAATGCGACGAAGCGAGGACCCTCGAGATCGCTTCCTAGCGGACGTGCAAGAGCGAATGTTTTTCTTGGAAAATTCTCTGACGAGGACCTCTCCGGAAGAGCTAATCGTTAGCGAAAGACAAGAGGTCATACGACAGATAAAGAACGAAGTGGACCACCTACGCCGTAGGGGACAGTCTGACGCATTCATAAAAACGCGCCTCGAAACTGGCCCCTTCTCACACCGTCTTTCCGGCATATCCATCGAGGGGATTCTCATGAGGACCGTTATCGATGGTGGAGCATTTGTGATTGGAATAGATCCACCAATCGACAGCACCTGACGTCGATTGCAAGCGTAGCGCGGATGAGCGCAGCTATATCTGCAAGCCAAGCAATCAATCTCTGGAGGTTTCCTCGCATGACAAGCAAAGCTGATTGGCCTGATCCCAACTGGCACATCGGACAGCTTGATCATCTGCATGCACTCGGCGTGATCACTTCTGCATACAATCAACTAGAATTTGTGCTGCTGACGTTCTTCGCAAAGTACGTGGTAACGGACCCCGAGGCTGCCCAAAAAATTTTTGGACTCCTCTCAAATTACAATACTTGCGATCTAATACGAGAAGCTGCACAGACGAAAGAAGAAGATGAAACTGCGCGAGAATCTGTGCTGCACTTCCTGAAAGGATTCGAAGTCCTTGAATGGAATAGAAATTTTCTGGCGCACTCTCATTCCATCTTGAACAACCCTGAGCAATCTCATCTTACTTTCGGGAAAGGGTCTCGAAGCAAGCCTAACGTTTGGAGTTTTGTCCACCTGAGCTTGCCAGAAATTAGGGCGATCGCGGACTCCATTCGCGATTATTGGTCGTTCGGATCAGGCCTCAATCTTTGGCTTATTGGCCGCGGTACACTCATCTTTCCAGGCGGCCGCAAAGAGACCGTGGTGCTTCCTGATAGGCCACCTCTGCCGGAAAAGCTTAATACGGTGTCTCGTCGCGCCCCGGAGCAGCAAGCCTAACCCGCACGAGCGCGAACTACGGGCGCAGTTCGTAGGACTGTCTGGAGAGAAGCGATGTTTGTCGATGACACAGCGCGAATGACGGGTTCGCAGCCACAAGCTAGCTGGAGTAATATGTGAGGATCAATGGCAGGAAAGTGGTTTGCTAATCGGGGCCAGATTATACAAGCGGCGATCGCCTTTGTAGCGCTGCTCTTTGGTATCTACGTGGCGTTACCGCAACTTCCCGTGCAACACGGGGTTGCAGGCCTTCTGAAGGTGTGGCCGATCATCCTTTTTCCCGCAATAACTACCGTGTCCGTCATATGGTTTTTCAACCATCGACTATCGAAAAAGCTCGAGCAACTAGGATCAAACATGAGCGGCCCGGCCGCGACAGGAGATAAGTCAGTAGAACCGCTCGTTCCAACTAGTGAGCTGTCCGATTTTCGGATTCCTGACGACGGCGTAAGCACTGAGAGTGTGACTTTGAGGCTGGGCGAGTACTGGGAGCGAGGGCCCGATTTGAGTCGGACCCGCATCATTCTTTCGCAGTTTATTCACGAACCAGATCAGCCTTCTCTTGTCGAGCTCGCGTTTGATTTTGGCACGGGCGCGTTTGTACACGGCGGCACGAAGACGAAGCGCACAAGTACCAATCGATACTTTCTTCCAGTAGCTGAGTCGGGCCTGCCGATGGAGCCCTATTCGATTTTCAAATTTACGTTTGCGGAGGACAATCTCAATTTCTTTGGTGTGCGCGTGGACCATATCAACTCGTTTGATAGCAGCGCGAGACTGCTTATAGCTCGTTGCAGGCTGTTGCGTAGGCGTCCAGGCTTGTAGGAGCACAGTTCGGTGTCCGGCCTTGATCCGCCCCACCCAGAGCTCGCCATAAATTCTCCTTCACATGCGCGTTGTGTGGAACAGCGGCGCGACCCGTCGTTCCAACGATCGGACTGCCGCACTCCCAGCGACGCCCGACTGGATCGAGAGCGCAGAGCAGGCCCTGCGCGGCTGGATCGACTGGTCTCCTGAATAGAACAGGGCTGGGTGGCCCCACCCCTATTTCGTATTGGCGTCGACCGCGTCCAGCTCGTCGGATGGGTGGAGCGAAGCGATACCCATCTCCGCCAAATCCACAGAAGGATGGGTTTCCCATCCTACGAGTCATTGACACCCCGCCGCCGAAATTACCTTTGCGGTCGAGCCCTTCCCTCCTAAACTCCGACCACCCCCGGCATCGGTTCCGGCGCGCCCGGTAGAAGCGGAGTCAAGTTATGCCCAAACCGGAAAGCTTCCCGATCGAGAAGATCTTCGTTCCCACGAAGCAGAAGAAAGCCATCAAGCCCGAGATCGTCGGGGAGATCGCTGAAAGTATGCTGGACATCGGACAACAGGAACCCATTTCCGTCCGGCTCGACGGAGACCGCCTCGTTCTGGTCGAGGGACTGCATCGGCTCGAAGCCTGCAAGGCGCTCGGCGAGACAACCATTATCGGTGTCATCGTCCCGGCGGAGGTCGCTCAACACAGGCCGCTGCTGTCCGAAGGACCCGCAGTCGAGGCAGAGCGCATCAAAATGGCGCGATTGAAACAGCTGCGCCTCGAGAAGGAAGCTGCGGAAGCATCTATGGATGGCTCGAAGAGCGTCAACGGAACGGAAGCGCCGCGCACCCGTCCGACGAAAGGCGTTCGCGACAATCCGAAGGCATCACCGGGCCGGACTGCGAAATCGACACCGAAAACATTGTCGGACTGGATCACGCAGCAAAAGGGCCACGGCGGTCGCTATTGATTGTTGGCTCCAGCTCGTAGGATGGGTGGAGCGAAGCGATACCCATCACCGCTCGATCGGCGAGAGATGAAGGGTTTCGTAAGGGCTCAACCCATCCTACGACCTAGAGCTCAACCCAGCCTACGCGCTATCTACGCCCGCCTCACCGTATCTCGCTCATCGACACCTTGGCGGCGATCCCGCTCAACTCGGGCTGTTGCGGTGCGAACTCCTCGTTGGACGATGAGCCTAGCGAGACGTCGACCATCCTGCGCTTGACCTGTTCGCATGTCTTGCGGACGTCTTCGGTGAACAGCGCGCATTCTTCGATGCGCTTGAAGATCTTCCGACCCTCTTCACGATACTCCGCCGCCGTTTCTCGCATGAAGGCGATCGCATCATGGACCTGGGCAGTCAGCGCCTCGCATTTTTGCGCGGCGTCGATCAACTCGGTGCCCATGGCCTCGATCTCTTTTGCAGCGGACTCATAGTCCCGAACGACCGCCTCTGCACTGAGCGCGCCGACGCGCGTCACGCCCGCGGTGTGCTCGACGTAATCAGGCAGAGCAATGGAAGCAAGAGAGCTTCCCGAGCGTATCGATGCAATGTCCTCCTCGAGCTGGACCAAGTTTACTCCGTCCCGCCTGCGCAATTGTTCGACATTTGCCATTATTGATCTCCCATACGCACCCCGAACCCTTAACAGCATCGGGTTTATTACGGGGATAAGCTCCGTTCTACTCTGATGTATCCTTGACAGCCGCAGTTTTGCCGCTTTTTCCCGATTGCCCAATTGCACGCATGGATAGATTTATCGGCGTTCAACCTCTCCTGGTCGCGGCCGGCGAAGATGGCACGTGCGCCTCGCTAGAAGTCGACCTGTCGAGCAACAGACGCGCCAATACGCACGGTGAAGCGAGCACAGCTCGGATCGCGTGTGTGCGGGCCCGGAACTCGGATCACCTCTCCCCACTCGGAGAGAGGTGCTCCGCGCACAGCCGACCGACGGTGCTCTGGCCGCTGCGCAAAGACCGGCTAGTAGCAAGGCGGGTAAGGTTCGTAGCCGCAGCGGCGATAGCCGCCGTAGGCTCCGTAAGCCCCGTAAGCTGCCGCACCAGCCGCAGCAACTCCGACGCCCACGGCAACTCCGCGGCGCACGGCTGCACCACGATAGACGCCACCGCGATAGACACCGCCGTGATGAACACCAACCCGACCAACCCCGACGCCTCTTCGATAGGCGAAGGCGTCAGTCGAAACAGTCACGATGCAGGCGATGCCAATGATTGCGGATGCGGTAAGTGAAACGATGGTTCGGCGCGACATGTCCACTCTCCTTCCTGGATTGGGACGGTGCGTCAGCGCAATTCGCTAGTGAGCGGGTTTGTTGATTTAGAACAATGCGGGCCCTTGCGATCTGGCGGCCGGGTTCATAACGAGACAGCGAAAGTGTCACGCTTTACCTACATAGGGCATCAGCGGGAGCCACACCGCTTTCGGTCATGTACCTGACGCTCGCGACGCATGCCGGTTCGGCAATGCCACGCCCCACCCCCGTGCCCGCGATAATTTCTCGTTCGCACGCGCGTTGGGGGGACAGCGGCGCAACCTCTCCTTCCGGCGATAGGACTGCCGCACTCCGAGGCTGGGCGGCCCCGCCCCTACTTCGTATCGGCCTCAACCACCTCCAGCAGCGGCATCTCGCGATGCGACTCGCAGAAGCGCGAGAGCTTGTTGCCGTTCTTGTTCAGCGCTTGCGTATCCACGACGGGATTGTTGCGGCGGCCGGCGTAGAACCCGGCGAGCCAGACGTTCACGGTCTGCATGTGGGTGATGCGCTGGGTGATGTACTGGTCGCAGCTGATCTTGGAAACGTCGACCAGCACCTGGGCCTTGGCCGGCACGGCCAGCAGCAGGGCCGCGAAGGCACCAAGGACGATCGCTCTTGTCTGAACCATGTGTTCCTTCCGATGAATGTCTGCATGGTGGGGACGGTCGGGCGCCGCATGCTTGATCCAGATCAAGGGCGCCCGTTGCATACCCCCACGACCGCCCCACCCCGAGGCCTCGCCATAATTTTTCCTTCGGACGCGCGTTGTGTTGGATGACGGCGAGACCTATCGTTCCGACGATCAGACTGCCGCACTCCCATTGACGCCCGACTGGATCGAGAGCGCATCGGTGCCCGAGACGAACGACCCCAAACCTGACGACCACAAGCCAGACGCGCCCAAGCCTGACGCCCCCAAGCCGGAGGCAGAGCGCGCCGACGGCGGGCTGGCGCGGGCCTACGACCGGATCAAGAGCGCAGAGCAAGACCTGGCGCGGCTGGACCGGCTGGTTTCCGGAATGGAACGCGGCAACGAAGGCCCGCGGGTCTCGCGAGCAAGCGCCGGTGCGGAGACCGTCCAGACTCCCAAGGACAAGATTCCCGAAGACAAGACCCCCAAGGCCGCGGCGCCGGCGCCGGATAGCAGGGTTCGTAATCAAGGCCTCATGGGAGACCGGCCCATGCTGCGCGCTCTGGTCGGCCTCGTGCTGGCGATCGGCATTCTCGGTGCCGCCTTCGCTTCGCAATATCGCGATGAGGCCAGGTCTATGACCAAGTCGATCATGGCGCGATGGGCTCCGCCGGCCGCGACTGAGCCTCCGCATGCGTCCGCGGTTGAAAGTCCGGCGCAACCGCCGGCCGTGCAGCTGGCTGCCGCGGATGAGCCCGGCACGGTGCCCGCGCCGCCCGCCGGCAAGGACACGGAGAGCAATGCGGGGTTCGACGCTTCAAGACCCGACGCTTCAAGAACTACCGCCCCGGCTCCCGACCCCTCGTCGTCCGATCTCGCGCAATCGCTCAAGACCATCACCAGCGAGCTTGCGAGCATGAACGGAAAGCTCGAGCAACTGAAAAGCCGCAACGAGCAGACGCTGCGCGAGCAGGCCGACACCATTCAGCAGCTCAAGGCGGCGCAGGAGAAGGATGCGGCGGCCAATGCGCGCCTCGCCGCACAGGTCCAGGCGCTGCAAAAGGAGCTGACGACGTCATCCGCATCGGCATCCGCGAAACCCGCCGCGCGGAGCGTGATCACCAACGAGACCGCTGCGCCCGCACGGCCGCACGTGCAAGCGGCCGCACCTCGGCGACCCCGGCCGTCGCGAGGGCCCTGGATGCCCCCGCCCTATATGGTCGATCCCTACTATGGGGATCCGGATTGGTGAGCCCGCGGGGCGGATGAGCTGACGTTACGGAGCCGCCAATCGAAGGCGGCCCCGGATGTTGCGTTGGTGCGGCTAGCGCCAACCGCGATGACGGCCCCTGCTCCAGCCGTAGTGATGACCGCGGCCGCCACGTCCCATGTGACCGTGTCCATGGCCACCGCGCGCGAGAATCACCGGACTGTCGGAGCCAGAGACCAACGTCTCAGCCGCAACGCGGGGCATGGCAGAAGCGGAAAATGTCGACATTGCCGCGATTGCGCACGCGGCAACGCCGATCAACAAATGACGTATCATGTTGGGGATTCTCCAGGAGCCGCGTGATAGCGGCAGAGATGAATGCTTCCGCCGCCCCAGAGTTCCATCGAAACATCAGGGAACGGCAATGAACGCGAGCCCTTCTGCGCCGGCACGCACGCTCGCGGACCGGCATCAATCACGCGGCGAGATCTGAAGCTCCATCAACGCCATGCGCTCCAGGACAGCGGGGTCTCGCTCGCCCTCCTTCGCTGTGCGAAGGATTGTTTCCGCGATCGACCGGACATGCGCGGAGCTGACCGGGGCCGGCAGTGACGCCACCGCCGTGTCCAGCGCAGTTTTCATGATGCCGATGGTTTCAGGCGTAAAAGATGCATTCGAAAAGTCTAACATGCTGGATCCGATCCGGAGGTCATCACGAGCGTCTTTGCCGCGGGCGTCTCACCGGCGCCTGATGCGGCTGCGGAGCAAGGGTCACCAACGCCGGCCCCAGCTGCCGCGCCAGCTGCTTCCCCATCCACCACCACCGCGCACCAGCCGGACGACGAGGAGCAGCAGGACCGCGCCTACGGTCGCGTTGACGATCGCGCTGATCATGCCGCTGCCGAGATGCACGCCGAGCTGAGGCAACAACCAGCTGCCGACAAACGCGCCCAGGATTCCGATGATGATATCGCCGATGATCCCAAAGCCGGTCCCGCGGACGATCTGGCCCGCCAGCCAGCCGGCGACGAGACCGACAAACAAGATCACCAAAAGGCTTTCGCCGGACATTCTCATTTTGTGACCTCGATCACTTGGTTCAAATGGCTGCTGATCTGCGCAATCCGGTCGACCAGGGCCGTCAGATGTCGCGGTAATGGGTCGTGCTCACCCCGAAGCCTGATCCGAAGGCGGTCTGCTATTTCATGAGAGATCGCCAGGCTGGAGCCGCGGTCGATCTGAATGGCATTGCGAACATCGGGGTTGTTCATGAAGGTTTTCCGGTTGATACGCACGGAGGACGCTTCGCGCCGAGTCGCACTCACAACGCGACTGCGGTCTTTAACTCAGGCGAGGATCGGAGGTTCGATCTCGCAACGCTCGGGGATCACTGACACAACAGCCCCATCGAGCAAGAGTTCCTTCCGATCACAACTTATGTTTGAAATTCATTGGTCGCGTCCAAGCCAACGCGGGATGCAAAGCTCTTGTTATCGCCGACTCATCTATTTTGCAGCTTGTTCGGATGTCGAGGCATCAATCGTCGTTAAACCAGAAATAGAATCGGAACTGCAGCCCGTCGAGACCGTTCGTTCCCATGGCTGACGTTCGTCGGCATCATATTCAAATGAATTGAAAGAGATCAGATGAAACATACTTTGCTGGCTTCCGTCGCCGTTGTGGCGTTGTTCGCTGCGACCGGCACTGCAATGGCTCAAGGCGTCAATCAGGGCGGCGCCAAGGGTGCGGAGTCCCCCGCTGCCGTTTCGCCGAAAGCCGAAACCGCGGCACCGATGAATGCGCCCACAGCAAAGGACGCCCCCACCGCGGCACCGCACGGCTCGCCGGCAGCGGCAACGCCGCAGCACGCACAGGGCGCGCCTGACGCAAAGCACTCCGGCGACGTCAAAGCCGATGGCAAGGCGAAGACCACGGAAACAATGGCCCCGGCCACCACTTCGAAGCCGACTGCCGACAGCAAGACGCCCGGCGAGATGAAGGCGAATGGGATGACCAAGGCGCCCGATTCGGCCACCACGTCGAAGGACGTGAAGACCCCGACCGCCGAGAGCAAGCCTTCGGCGCCCGAGGGCAAGACGACCGGCAATGCCGCTACCACGGCGGTCGCGGCGCCTCCCGCCGAAAAGCGTACCCAGATCACTTCGGCCATCAAGCAGGAGAAGGTCGAGGAAGTCACCAACGTGAACTTCAACATCTCGATCGGCACCACCGTCCCGGCAGGCGTTCGTTATCATGCGATCCCGAGCCGCATCGTCGAAATCTATCCGGAGTGGCGCGGATACGAGTTCATTCTGGTGCACGGCAGGTACGTCATTCTTCGTCCGCACACCCACGAGATCGTCTATATCATCGAGGGCTAAGCGAAATCCGACGGATGACGCGCAAACCGAAAGGGCGGCTTATGGCCGCCCTTTTGTCGTTCGGCCCCACGCGATCATGATGGGTTTCGCAAGGGCTCAATCCGCCCGAACGGCTGCATATCCATTCACCCCTCTCCCAAGCCGAGAATGAAGGTCTCAAGATCGGGCGCGAGTTCATTTGTGTTCGGGAAATCGGCGAACATGTCGCCACCGTCCACCGGTTCATGCTCGTGATCCCAGTAGAAGACCTGGCCATAACTGTCCTCCTCCAGACTCAGCAGGAACAGGTCGCCGCCGGGATCGGGAGCGAAGGGGCAGCTCAGTCGGGGGATTCGATTCATGCCCCGATACACATCGTAATTGTCGATGACGCCGTAGCTGTCGGTCGGATGCGTCGTGAACAGCACGTCCAAGACGGTGCGGTCGTTGCGCCAAGGCAGCTCGACGCCGCAGCGGTCGAAGCCGCCGCCGTCCGATTGCGCCAGCAGCTCCTTGTAGGGCGCGGGCAACGGCGCACCGATGTGTTGCTCCAGCGCGCGGATGGCGTTGGAGGGCGCCGGTGGCCGTCGGTCGTCCATGAGATCCAGATAGTTCATCGGCCTAACTTTGTGTCCCGTGGGTCATCAAAGCGCCCGCGCCAGTGAGCCAACCGCCTCACCACGCCGCCGATTTGGTGTGGCCGAATCCCTTGGCGTGGTGGAGCACTGAGCCCGTAGGCTTCAGACCATCGCTTCGGTATCTGCCACTGGACGCTTTCCGCCGTCCGGATCTCCCGAGCGAAGCGTCCGGCTTCCGGCAGAGAAAATGTCCTGCACCAATCCGAGCTTGCCGAGTCCCAAAATGATCAGGCCGTTGATGTCGATCTCGTACCAGGCGTGCGAAATGTAGGCGTCGCGCGGAAACCGGTGATGGTTGTTGTGCAGGCCTTCACCGAAAGTGAGGATCGTGGTCACGAACTCGTTGGTGGTGCCGTCGTCGAGATCGAAGCGGCGGTAGCCGTAGCGGCCGTCGCTGTGGCAGACCGAGTTGACCAGTGATGTCGCCATGGTCATGAGGTAGCTGCGGAACAGGCCGGAGAACAGGATGCAGCCGGTCATCGTGTGCACGCCGCCAAACGCGTAGCCGATCGCGCCCGGAATAATCACTGCCGAGAGCGCGTACCAGTACCAGCGCGTCCTGGTGAAGAACATGGCGATCGGATCGGCCAGGATATCCTTGGCGTAGTATTCGGCATCCGTGGTGGCCTGGTCCCACACCCAGCCGCCTTGCGCATGCATCATCCCCTTGGCGAAGGTGACATAGGGGTTGCCGTCGCCGTCATAGTAAGGGCTGTGGACGTCGCCGGGCTTGTCGGAGTGAAGATGATGCCGGCGATGATTGCTCACCCATTTCAGGATCGAGCCCTGCACCGCCATGGTGGCGATGGCCGCGAACAGCGTCCGCATCACCGGACCGCAGCGGAAGCTGCGGTGCACGAAGTAGCGGTGCATGAAGCCGATGCCGACCGTGGACAGCGCGAACGTGCCGGCGAAGACCGAAACCTCCACCCAGCCGATGCCTTGCCAGAAGGCCCAGACCAGCGCCGCGATCGACCCACCGATCATGATGACGAAGGAGATGTAGGAATCGCGAAACTTGGCGTCGACCACGGGACCTTCGACCAGTACGCCCGGCGGCATTTTCCGCTCCGCAGCTTCCGCTGGCACCACGCTTTCGATTACGGTCATTCCAGCCGATCCATTCACACAAAATTAACCCTGCTGCGGCGCACAGTACAACCTCGGGTTATTTCCATCAAGGATTCGAGCTGCCGTGGGAGTACGGAGCGGCGACTTGAAAACAGGCGACCAGAGGAAAAAGAAGCCGGATTTCAAGGCCTGGTGACAGCGTTAACCAGGTACAAAGCCTCCGCAATGCACTCCCAGAAGACCGATGCCAGGACAAAGCAAGCGCCCCCTCCCTCGCCTTCGCAAGCTCCGGCGTAGCGCGCGATCGATGCGAAAGACCTTCGCCCGCGCACCGCGGATGGTTCGGATCGCGGGCGGCGCGGCGATGCTGCTTGCGGTCCTCGTCCTCGTGAACATCGCCTATCAAACGGTGCGCAAGCCGACCGAGCTGTTCGTCCTAGTCGGCCATGCGCTCGACAAGGAGCCATCGGACACGTGGCGGCAATACGGGCCGCTGTTCCGCAAGCATTCCACCGCGACGATCACGCCGGAATTGCTGGCCGCGCTGGCGCAGGTCGAGACATCGGGCAATCCGCTCGCGCGCACCTACTGGCGCTGGCGATGGAGCTTCAATCCGCTCGCGATCTATCGGCCCGCATCGAGCGCCGTCGGCCTCTTCCAGATGCTGGACGCAGCCTTTGCTGACGCCGCGCGGTTCTGCGTTCGTGGCAACGCGGTCACGGAGGCCGGCTGCGGCTCGACCTTCCTCTATAGCCGCGCGATTCCGAGCCACGCCATCGAGCTGGCATCGGTGTATCTCGACCGCAATCTCGCCGATGTTCTCGCCCGCGCGGGCGATGTGAAGGCGAGTGCACGCGAGAGGCAGGATCTCGCCGCCTTCATCCATCTCTGCGGCGCAGGCCCCGCAACGGCCTTCGCACGCCGCAAGTTTCAAATGGCCGCCGACGAACGCTGCGGCGATCACCTCGTCGCGAGCTATGTCGCCAGGGTCAACGCGATGAAGCGGCAGTTTGTGCGGCTCGCCGCGGAGGACGGCGACTAGCAAAGGAGCGTAGCCCGGATGAGCGAAGCGACATCCGGGAATGCTGCGGCAACGTCCCGGATATCGCTTCGCTCATCCGGGCTACAGGAGCCAATCAATTCCGCGTCCGTCGGTGGCCTTCACCACCAGTACGGCCAGCGCCATCCCTCGTAGCGGACATATGACGATACCAAGGGCGGGCCGTAGGGATCGACCCGGTCGTCTTCCGGGCGATAACGATAGCGTGGAACGATATTGTAATCCCACGGCGTCGGCCGGAGCACGGGGACATCCACCCTCAGCCGTTGTTCATCCACCACTCGCGCCTTCCGCGCCCGGGCTTCGGCATCCGATATCCCGAGATTGCACAGCACCAGGGCGGTTCCGAGCGCACACGCGACAGTCATGATCTTCATGCGTTGGTCTCCTTCCCCCAAGAGTGCAAAAGGACGTCAAGCAAGGCAAGCGAATTTGCGATCAAGCTTTGCCGGAATGACCGATGCCGGCCGCCCCGCCGTCATTGCGAGCGGAGCGGAGCAATCCAGACTGTCGACCGCGGCCCCTACTCCCGCGCGCGCCGCACCGCCTCCGTCAGCTTCATCCTCTGCTTGTCCCACCGGCTCTGCTCCGTCTCGGCACGCTCCTCGAGCGCCGCGCGCTCAGCTTCGATCGCCTCCGCCCGCGATTCGTGCTGCCGCCTCGCGTCGTCCAGCGCCGCCTGCGCGTTCGCGACTGCCTTGTCGCGGCGCGCGCGCTCCTTGGCGCGAGCGGCCTCCTCCTTGCGGCGCTCGGCTTCCCGCCGCCGCTCTTCCTTCTCGAACGCCGCGGCGGCCTTGCGCGCCTGTTGATCGTCGACCTTGCGGGATGGTTGCTTTGCAGCCTTCGCCGGAAGCTTTCTCGGCTTGGACTTCGCTTTGGGCTTTTTTGGCTTGGCCTCGTCGTCAGCGAGATCGGTCGGCAACTCGGAATGCTCGGTGAACGGGCCGTCCGAGCCGACCGGACGCCGGAGCACCACGCCCGGCTTCTCCATCGTTGCCGCGACGATGTCGGGGTCGTCGGTCTCCTTCGCGGCGCCCTGATGGAACAGATTGGACCTGGCGCCCCAGGCGTCCAGTGCTGCCTTCATCGAGGGCGCGGCGATCGCCTGGTCGTAGAAACCGAGCGAGGTCTGGTAGGTCTTGAGTTTTCTTTTTGGTTTTGCTTTTTTCGGCATGTCGCTCCGCAGCTGGCAAGCCACCAGCTTCCTGCGGCGCCATCATGCCATACTGCCCCTGTTTTGCCCGACGAGTCAAATTCGATTCGGTATCGCCGAAGTCGATGCGGGGCGCGTAGGCCCAATACCAACGTTTTCGGATTTCCAACACACTGAAATCCCTCGAGATTTCTACTGTGCATGGGGTTGTTTTCGACGTTTTTGTTTTGACGGCTCGCCACCTACGCTGCGTCGACATCCTCAGGCGCCGGCCCCGCGACGAGCCCGTCGAGGCCGACCATCAGGAGATCGGCGATGTGCATGAGCTGGTAGAGCGGAATGTCCGCCTCACCCTGCTCGGCCAGCGACACGAAGACCGGCGTGGCGCCGATCAGCTCTGCGAGCTGCGTTTGCGTGTAGCCGCGCCTCTCGCGCGCGCTTCTCACGCGCGCACCGATCCCGAGCCGGTGCCGGGACTGCTCGTCCGCGGTCATCATCACGGCCTGCTCGTCCGCGCTGGCATAGCCGTCCGCGAACGCGCTGCCGATCAGCCTCCCCTTGCGCCAGGCGACCCGGCAGTCCTTTCGCAGTCCGCTGCTGAAGACCAGCGTGAACTGCTCGGCGACCCAGAGCGAGGCGTTGAGGCCGAGGCGCGCGCCGGTGCCGGAGACATCGCGGATCGTGCAGGGCGCGCTGATGACCTTGCCGGTGCCGTTGTCGAACTCGACAATGCCGGTCCGCAAAATGTGATGTCTGACGGCGGCGCGGTGCTCGCTCATGACGGGACGCTCCTTGCGCGGCGACGTCGCAGCCGCAAATTCCGGACCTCGATACCGCAGAGTTTTTCCTGAACTCCTAAATTTCCAAGGGTTCGACCAGGACTGAAAGCCATGGTAAAGGATTTGCTCCCAATCCATCTTTATCCGGCGGACAGCGTGCGGCGCGCCCGTGACGGGCGACGAGGCGAATGATGACCGACGCGATGAAATGCCCGACCTGCAACTCCGAGCACGCCTATCAGGATCGCGGCCTCTGGGTCTGCCCGGAATGCGGCCATGAATGGAGCGGCACGGCAGAGGCCGTCGCGGACGCCGCGCAAGAGGCCGGCGTGCGCGATGCCAACGGCAATGCGCTCGCCGACGGCGACAGCGTCATCGTGATGAAGGATCTCAAGGTCAAGGGCTCCTCCTCCGTGGTCAAGGGTGGCACCAAGGTCCGCAACATCCGCCTGCAGGACGCCACCGACGGCCACAACATCGCCTGCAAGATCGACGGCATCGGCGCGATGAACCTGAAATCGGAGTTCGTGAGGAAGGCGTAGCCGAGGCCCCGGACTCGCGGCAAATCCGCCAGCGAGCGCGCCGAACGGCTGGGGCGGGAGCTGACCTGCCGCGGCGTCAAGTTTACCACCATCGAATGGTAAGCGCCGTCTGGAGGCTGCGATCTATCGCTGTCTCTGCGCCAGATAGAATCCGCACAGCACGGTCACCAATCCCGCCGTCTGCAATAGTGTCGGCGGCTCGCCGAGCAGGAGCCAGCCGGTGAGCACCGTCAGCGCGGGCACGCAGGCGGGGACAACGGCGGCGCGGGCGACGCCGAGGCGTTGGACCGAGACGGCGAACAGATAAAGCGCAGCCGGGCCGGCGAGCACGCCCTGTGCCAGCGCCTGGATAGCGTTCTCACTGAACCCGATCGACGCGATCCGCGCGAGTCCGCCGGTCATGAGGTAGATCGGCAGCAGCAACAGCGACAGCACATTGATGACGAGCGCAGCCGATAGGGCTGAGACACGCCAGTGGCGCACCAGCGCGCCGAAACCTGCGAACATCAATCCGGTCAGCACGAAGGTCAGATCGCCCAGCACGCCGTCGGCCCCGATATGGCCGATCGATTCCGCGCCGATTACGCCAAGTCCGCCGACGATGACAAAGGCGCCGGCGATGCGCGACGCGGAGACCTGCTCTTTCAGGAACAAGGCCGCGAGCAGCAGGCCGCCGAGCGTCGCGCAGGAGGGCTGGATTACGCTGCCATGACCGAGCGGCACGAACAGAAATCCAGTGTAGGAGATCAGCGACATCACGGGGCCGCCGAGCACCATCAGCGCAAGGCCCCTGCCCCAGCCGATGCCGCAGAGATCGGAGATTCCGCCGCGTATCACCAGCGGCAGGAACGCGATGCCGGACCAGACATAGCGATGCACGAGCAGATCGACCGGCGTGAAGCCGAGCTTAAGGCCATGCCGCGTGCCGGCAAAGCCGAGCGCCCAGAACAGCGCCGCGGCGAGGCCGCAGAGCACGCCGACAAGCGCCGGCGCTTGATCGTTCTTCCGAATGCGAGCGCCGCTCGTCCGCTGATCCATGGGACAAAGCGGTACGCCGACAGAGGCCGTCGCTCAACCCATGTGCCTGCAAGGCTGGCACGCAAGCGAGAGACGCCAGCGCGCCATCGCTCAGAAAAAACCGGGGCTGAGATCGAGCCCATACGTCAGGCTGAGCACGAACACGAACAGCGCGGCGGCTGCGAACAAGGCGAGATGCTTGAGAATGAACGCGCGGGGCGAGACGCTTGCAACAACGGCTTTCTGTGCAACGGGCATGACTACTCCATTATGAAAATGATTCTTGGCTGCTCAATATGCGGCGCCCGCATCAAGCGCCGCGATCCGGAAAGCAACTATTAAAGAGATCACACTCGCTTTGAACGGCCGTACACAACCGGCACGTGATCATGACTCGCTGCGCCAAAAAAAGACCGCGCTCCCGAAAGGGAACGCGGTCCGGGCAGACTCGGAGAAAGCGAGCCTGCATCACATTGGCTTGACGTTGGCTTGTGGCGCCCCCAGATCAGCGGGCGCTACCCGTCGTAACATCAGCGGTCTTCACCTTGCGCGGCGACAGAACGCGGGCCTGGTGGACCGAAGCAACGTTGGTGGGCGCCGAGGCCTGCTGCTCGACATGCGCGGCACCGAGCACGCGCACCTGCATCGGGGAGACCGGAAAGCCGTTCGCCTCATAAGTCGGCAGTTCGGCGGCGAAAGCCGCGGTGCTGCCCGCGACCGTCAGGATGGCGGCGGCGATCGACAGAGTCTTCTTGTTCATGGGTGATGCTCCTTCAGTGGAAGATTCGGAGCACACTTAAGCGCATTTTGCTGCATTGCGATATGCGCTGTTGCAACGCAACAACGCGCCGGATGCATGGCAATATGTTTAATGCGCGCAATGTCTTGGCAAAATCACCGCCCCGGCGCGAAATGACACTCTAACGAGCAGCGGTCAGCCGCCGAGCACGTGGCCCCAGCCGTCGAAAACGTAGCCTTTCCAAATCACGGTTCCGTCTTGGCCCGGCCGGCTGGCACGCCTGAAATCGTCGGCCTGCTCAGCAGTCCAGGTGATGATCGTATCGGAGAGTTGGTCGTGCAGGATGGCGGGCTCGGTGGGATCGAAGGCGTCCATCGGACGAAGCGACGAATGCGTCATGCGCGCCTAACGCGCTAGCCGTTACAAGGTTGCCCAACGTGCCTGCGAAACACCGCCACGCGGCCCGCGCCAAAATATTCGCCTTATCGAATTTTTGCACAACGCTGGCGAGCAAGCGCCCCTGGAACCGCAATGGAACCCGCGTTGCCGCCGCGCAACACCTGCTCGAAAAGCCCGCTTTCGCCGAATTGCGCCATTGCGCCGCCACACCCTCCCCAGAACAATCGACGCGCGGCGTGCCTTTTCGTGCAAGACTGTTTGGCCAAGACTGTCTGGTCAGACTATTCGGAGAAGACGAGGTTCAACAGAACCGTTTGGAGGCAGGGATCATGAATGATCGGCGGTCTCTTCTGGTGGCGGTCTCCTGCCCCTCGGCGGTTCTCGCCGGCTGGCTGGCGCTCTCTCTGTCCGCCTATGCCCCGGCCCTCATCGAGAACAGCGGCGCCAATGCTTCCGCCGTCTCGCGCGCGAAGGATCTCAGCCGACTTGACCTCGCCGACATCCCGCACGCTGCGGCCATCGAGGACGGCGTTGCCCTGACCTCCGATATCGCGGCCGCTATCGCTGCGACACCAGAATTGGTCAATGCTGAAGCGGCAGCGCCCGAGGCGCCAGCTCCGGCCATCAAGCTCGCCTCGGCCGACCCAGTGCTGATCTTGCCGACCGAAGCGCCGCTCGCGCCGCAGATGTCGCCTGACCCGACACCAGTCGCCAGCGAGGTTGCTCCGGCTCCGGCGCCGGAGCCCTTGGTAAAGCTCGCATCCGCCGATCCCACTGAGATCGTGACGACGGAGGCGCTGTCGCCCGCGACAATCGCGACCGGCCCCGCGCCCGTGGCGAGCAAGGCCTCGCCGTCTGCGGACACGACCGCGGTCCTCGACGAATGCTACGTGATGGAAGCCTGCATCGACCGCTATCTCTGGGCGCTCTACCAGCGCACGGCCAAGGAAGACTCGATCAAGGTCACAGATCGCCGGGCCGTCACCGTCAAGCGCAAGGGCAAGATGGTCACAGTGATGCGCAGCTTCACGAAGCTGGTTGACGAGGACTTTGGCTGGAAGGATCCGAAGGCGGCCGACCGCGCCGGCATGTCGATGATGGACTACGTCATCGGCGGCATGGACAAGAGTTTCAAGAAAAAGCTGTTTCGCACACTGCTCGCGGCTGAGGCTGCCGGGCTTTCGCCGGGCATCACCAGCGCGTTCCGCGACGACTATCGCCAGTCGATCGCGAGTGGCCTGAAGGCCGCCTCCGACCGTTCCTATCACGGCGGCAGCACGCGCGGCGGCTACGGGCACGGCATGGCGGCCGACATCGTCAGCACCAAGGGCGACAACCGCGCGCAGCGCTGGGTCTCGACCGAGGTGCTGTGGAAGTGGGTCGACGCCAATGGCAAGGCGCTCGGCATCGGCCGCCCCTATCTCGGCCGCGATCCCCCGCATGTCGGCCCGGTCGATGGTACGGAATACGTCTCGCGCCGAGGCACGTCGGACCGCAAGGAAGCCAACGCCAAGCCGAGAAAAGCGCGGGCCGTGGCAAGCGCAAAGCCGCCGAAGGCGAAGGCACAGGCGACGCGCGAGCAGAAGGTCCCCGCGAAGCCGCAGAAATCAGCGCAATCAGCCACGAAGCGCGCGACCTGAGTTTGACGGCTTATCGTCGCGGCGTCGGCAACGGCACAAGCCGCATCTCCGCGGTGCCTGCTTCCTGCGTGCGCACCAGCACCGCATAGATGGTTTCGACTGCGAGCCGCACCGCCGCCTCGGTCGCTGTGCCCTTGGCCAGATGCGCCGCGATCAGGCCGGTGAGAAGATCGCCGGTGCCTGAGGGGCGGATCGAAAGGCGCGGCGTCGCAAAGCGCGACAACTGACCGCCGGCGCACAGAATCGTTTCCACCTGCCCTTCCGCCGTATCAGTGAGCGTGCAACCGGTGGCGACCACGTCGATGCGCCCAGTCCCGGCCAGCGCCGCGCACGCCGCGCGCAGGCCCTGCGCATCCGCGATGTCGAGGCCTGCGAGCAGCCCGAGTTCGAACTGGTTCGGCGTGGTCAGATTGGCGGCCGGCAGCAGCCGGTGCCGGACCACGTCCAGGATGCCGTCAGCGACATAGGCCCGGCCGTCATCGCCGATCACAGGGTCGCAGAGATAGACCAGCTGCGAATTGCGGGTCAGCGCCCGCTCGACGAAATCGGCGATGACAGCGGCATTGCCCGGCGAACCGAGATAACCGGTAACGAGGACCGCAGCCTCGTCGACGAGATCGCGCTCTTCGACGCCTCTCAGCAGATCTGCAACGAGCTCTGTCTCCAGCACCCGCCCGCGCAAGGTCGGATAGCGGGGATGGTTCGACAGCAGCGTTGTCGGCACCGCCGCGACATTCACCCCTTCCGCCTGCATCGCATAGGCGGCGGCGCTGTTGCCGACATGGCCGTGGACCACCTGGCTTTGAATGGAGATGACGAGCATGAGGGAGGTCCGTAGGAGTAATTGTCTAGCGAGAGAAGGGTCGCCCGGATCACGAAAAATCATATCCAAGTCTCGGCCGCAGCGCTTGCATCTTCCGCGCCAGCCGCCGATGCCCGCTCTCCTCCGACCGCGCCAGCCGGTCCACGACCGCGACATGATCCACATCGCTTTTGTGCTGGTTGAGCTTGGCCTGCCCTTCGACGGTATCCACCACGAGATCGACGACACGGATCGCAGCCAGCATGCTCTCGCGCTTGCCGGGCTCCATCCGTGCGAGATCCCAAGGTGCTTTTGGCAAGCGCGCTTCCGAGACCGCGAGTAGTGCATCGCCGTGCCCGCGGTTCTCGTCGAGCCCGCGCAGATGCGCCACGCCCGACAGGTGCACGGCCTCGTAAAGCCAGGTCGAGACGTTGTCGCGCGAAGAATACCAGTCATTGGAGATGTAGGCGTCGTCGCCGGCAACGATCAGCAGGAAGCGCCGTGTGCTGTCCGCGAGCGGGACGAGCGGATTCCTGGCGGTGAAATGGATTTGCACGATCGTGTGCCCGTCGCGCTGCTCCAGCACGAAGGGCACATGCGAGGCGCGTGGACCGCGCTCATCCGCCGCGACGATCGTGCCGAAGCCGCGCTGGCTTGCGAATTCCAGCGCTTGCTGCTCCTCGATGCGGAATTGGGGGCGGATGACATGCATGGCGGGGCGCTCGTTGACTGGCTGAAGGACAAACCGAGGCTAACTCATGATCCAGTCAAGTCAGAAGGGGTATTGGCCCGCAAACGCGGATGTCAGGAATGATCCCGGAGTCGTGCCAGCTCATCGATATAGGCGCAGAACATGTCGGCCATTGCGTCGGCGTGACGCGCGATCTCCGCCTCGTTGCGCGGTGTCTCCGAGAACTGCTTGCCAACCTCGCTCAGCGTCGTCTTGATCAACTCGCCGGCAAGCGCCCGCGTCGCATCCGGCGCCCTGGGCAGGGCCTCCCGCATGAAGGCCGCGACGATGCCCTTACCGGCGGCCCGCGCGTCGTGTGCTTCGGGCGCATCGCGATAGAGCGGCGCGGCGTCGCTGAGCGCCGTGCGGATCGCAGCCTCCTCGCACTCGGAACGAATGAAGGCGTGGACGAGCGCGCGCAGCCGTACCAGTGGCGGTTTCGCCCGGTCCGCCAGGATGCCGCGCAGGAGCTCGCTCGTGCGCCGCCACTCGTCGCTCTGGAGGCGGAACAGGATCGACGCCTTGTTCGGAAAATATTGATAGAGCGACCCGACGCTCACCCCGGCCCGCTCGGCCACTCGCGCCGTCGTGAAACGCTGCGCCCCCTCCTTGGCCAAGACCTGAACAGCCGCGTCCAGAATGGCCGCCACCAGCTCGTTCGAGCGGGCCTGCTGTGGCTGTTTTCGTGAGGAAACTGAATGGCTTCGGCGATCTGCCATGGCACCCTCGGGCAACGCGAATAGCGAATGCGACGAATTAGTCGTATTTCAATTCTCACGCAAGCACTCGCAGCACGGCGACATCTGGAGACTACACATGACCACCCGACCATCACATCACTTGCGCCACTGCTCGATCGTCTGTTCGACCAGGACGAAGCGGCGCGCGGCGCGATGCGAGCCGCCTTCGCCGATGTGACCGACGCCGACCGCGCACGGATGATGCGGAGCAAGACCGCTTACCGCGACCTCTACGGGCGGCTGAAGGACGCACCGCTCGCGGTCTCCCGCGAGACCGGTCAACTGCTTTACATGCTCGCACGCAGCTCCCGCGCCAAAGCGATCGTCGAGTTCGGCACCTCGTTCGGCATCTCGACCCTGCACCTTGCCGCGGGCTTACGCGACAATGGCGGCGGCCGCCTCATCACCAGCGAATTCGAACCGTCCAAGGTGGCCCGGGCGCGCGAGAACCTCGCGGCCGGCGGGCTGCTGGACCTCGTCGAAATCCGCGAAGGCGACGCGCTGAAGATGCTTCAAGTCGACCTGCCCGACACGATCGATCTCGTGCTGCTCGACGGCGCCAAGGCGCTCTACCCCGATATCCTGGATCTGGTCGAAGGCCATCTCCGGCCGGGCGCGATCATCGTCGCCGACAACGCCGACGACAGCCCCGACTATCTGGCGCGCATGCGCAGCCCCGGAAGCGGCTACATGTCCACGGCCTTTGCCGAGGACGTCGAACTCTCCGTGCGGATCAACTAACGCCACGTCGAATCGGCGCGACACCAATGAGCCGCCGCGCGAACCATCGCGCGGCGGTTTCGTGCTGCGCTCCGCCGTGTCGCAGGTTCGTCACTGACGCGTGATAGTTGGACCCGGCAATGTCGCTGCCGCCTTCGTCGGCATCGCGCTGATCGTGTCCGGAGTGGTGGTCATCAACCTGTTCTCGGCGGCCACGGTGCATTGATGCCGGCAAGGCCTTCAGCTTCGCGACGCCGTCTCGCAGCCGGCTCACGCTATTGGCTTTGCGACGGCTTGGGAGGATGCGGCCTGGATCGCTTCGCGCCAGGCTTGGCCGCAACTCGCGGCGGCGCCGCATCGACCGATTCCAGATAGGCGGCAAGTGCCTTGGCTGTATCCGAACTGGTTGCGTAATGGTCTTTCAGGAACCAGGACAGCGTCAGGTTGAAGCGCCCTTTGGCAAGGCCGCGGGGGCTGCGATGGCACGTCGTGCAACCATCGGCGAAGAGCTTTTGCGGCGACTTGCCGGCATCGAGATTTTGCGCGGCGGCAAATGTCGCCGTCAGAACGGCCGCGGCTGCAAGAGTCATCGTTGGAAGAGTCATCAGGGGCGCGATCAGATCGCGCCCCGGTCGAAAGTACGAGATCAATGTCGTCCTGCCCGGTCTTGCGGTCAGGCCGCCAATAGCTGATCGAAGTCGGGCGGCGCGTAGGCCTTGCCGTCCTGGTCGGTGATGACGACCTTCCACCCCTCGCTCGCCCAAACCTTCGCCTTCGCCACGATGAGCAAACGGCTCTCGCGGGCAAAACTGCACTTCTCGTTGTCGCGTTCTGCGACCATCTTGTAGGCCAATGCGCATCCCCTTGCGTTGCCCCTGCACCTGCTCTCGTCGTGGCAGCGGGCTTTGGCGGCAATTCGCCGGGAGCGTGGCAATTTGGTGCCATCCGCGGCAGCATTGTGCTTTGTTCCGGCTGAGCGAAGGAGATCGATCGTGCGCCGCTTCATCAATGCGATTCTGCTTGTCGCGGGCTTGTTTGGTGCGGGCCTGCTCGGCGTGCCGCCGACAGCCGCCCAGACCTACGCTCCGCGCCATCCCGTCTGCATCGAGATCTACACGATCGACGGCCGCAGCATCGATTGCAGTTTTGCGACGATCGCGCAGTGCGCCGCGACCGCCTCCGGGCAGTCCGCCCAGTGCTACGCCAATCCTATGCCACGCGGAGCAGACAGCTGAGCCCGGTTCCGTCGCCGCCGCGACGAAGCCGATAGCATCAGGTCAGCGCTCCGATCAGTGGACGCGAATGATATGGGGACGGCCAAGATCGATCAGCCCCTGCACCGCCGAGAGGCGGTCGTCGAGAGCTGCGATGGTCAGCAACAAATTGTTGCGGCGTTCGTCGAGAAGGCCCATCTCGGCGCCGGAGAGTTTGGTGCTCGATCGCTCCTTTTGAATCACCTCGAGAGATTGGCGCAATCCGGCAATCAGGCCGGACAGCTGCTTGGCTTCCTTGGTCATCGACCGCTTGGCGACATTGTGGCGGCGCGTCTCCGCCTGGTTCTGTCTCATCGTCGTCATCCTCCCGTGCCCCGCTGCCCCGAGTGGAATGCTTACAGCTTTGAGTAGACATATTACGATCGATGAAATCTGCCCGCGAAGAAGCTTCTTAAATTGTATGGGCAGGGAACCCGTTCCGGCCCAAACAGAAAGCCCGGCGCGAGGGCCGGGCTTTCGTTGGCAACTTTAGTGCTTTTGGTGCCCGCCACCGGGACCGCCGGCCGGGGCACCGCCGCCGTGCGGCGCGGCGTTGATGTGAGGTGCGCCGCCGCCACCGCCGTGAGGCATCGCAGGCGCAGCCGCGCGCGGCGCAGGCATTTGGGCATGAGCGTTCATCGGCGAGCCGTGGCTCAAGTTGGGTTGGGCCACATGCGGCATCGCGGGCCGGCTCGCCGGCGCCGCTGATACACGCGGCACCTCATGCGGGCGCGCCATCGGCTGCGCACGCACAGCCGCGCGGTGTGCGGCCTGCTCGTGCATGATGCGCGCTTGTGCATCGCGCGGATTGCGGCCCTGGAGATTGGTCCGCTCATGCGCGATGCGGTCGCTTCGTCCCGCACGGCTCCGGTCCGCCGTCACCGCAGTCTCGTGCCTCGCCATCGCGGCGTCGCGCCGTGAAGTTATGGCATCGCGACCGGAGACCGCGGCCGCGCCCTTGACACTTTCCTTGACATTCGCACCGTTGCGCCCGAGTGCGACCGCCGCATCGCGCGTTGCCGCGCGGCCGATGCGAGCCGCGCGCGGATCGATCGTCATCCGCATCGCGTCGCGCTGATGCGAAGTCCAGTAGCTATTCCAGTGGGCATGCCGCCGATACCAGGGCCGCCCCTGATAATAGCTCGACCAGTACGAGGTCAGCACGAAGGGGACGATTGGCACGTCGATCTCGTCGACATAGTCGGGGAGATAGACGTAGTGATTGCGGTAGAGATATTCGAGGTATTGCGACGACACCCAGCCACGGTCATCCGAGAAGCTCACGTCGCACCAGGCGTTGCCGCGCAGGCAACCATGGATATCGACGCGGGCGCCCTCGGGGATGCGATCGACCAGGGGAAAGCCCGAACCCGGCCCGGCGCGCAGGCCGGTCGAGACGGTGACCATGCCCGGTGCGGCCAGCGCGGCCGTCGGGGCGAGCAGCAATGCGGCTAACAACACGCTTCGGAATTTCATGGCGTAGTCCTCCTCTTTCGAGTCGGAACGCGCCAGCGGAACGGGCGTTCCGCGTACGAAGGTCTCATCCGCCAAAAGATCGAGACGGATGCCGCGCGCGGTTCAATATTCATTCGCCGTTCATCGACACCGCGCGCAGAGAGAGCCTACGTGTGCGCCGCCGGCCCGTCAGTTCACTTGCAGCATGAAGCCGTCGAAGTACGCAGCAAGCGCAGCAAAATCATCGAGCGGCAGCACGGTCGCGACATACTGATCCGGCCGCACCACGACCATGCAGCCCGCCTTGCGGTCAATGCCGCGCATGGTGAAAACGTCCTGACCATTCTTGAGGTCCGGACAGAACATCTTCTCGTAGTCGATCAGGCCGTAGCGGCCCTTGCGCGGCAGCAGCAGCGCAGGCATCGCCTCGAGAGCGAGCTCGCGATGATCCTGCTGGAAGACCGCCCGCAGGTCGATCACGCTATCGATGTCGGCGACCGCGGGGGTGTAACGCCGGACCGGCGACTCCCGCGCATCGGAGAGAAAATTGCACAAGGCGCGAACGGCCGATCCGGTTGCTGCGGGATCCTCAGCGCCGGAGAAAGCGTAGATGCGGAAGCGGCCATCCGCCTGCGCAGCGTGACCGAGATGCACCGGCTTGGCATCCGCAAGCCGGATCACCGGTGCGGAATGAAATCGCGTGCCGATGACGAGGCCTTGCGCGAGATGCTGGTGGGACGTCGCTCCCGTCAGAACCGACGGGCGGTAATGCGTCGCCGTGCCCGCGGTGTAGCGACCGTGCCTCACGAAATAGTCCTGCGTCCTGGCGGCGTCGGCGCCGCCGGCCTTGGCGGCGGACGCAAGAATCCCCGCCCATTCCCGGTCGAAATCGATCAGCTCTTTGGCAACCGCCTGGCGCTCGTCCGAATAGGAATGCAGCAGGCTCGGCGCAGACTGCTTCCGCAAAACGGCAGCGAGCTTCCAGCCGAGATTGAAAGCGTCCTGCATCGAGACGTTCATGCCCTGCCCCGCCTTCGGGCTGTGGGTGTGGCAGGCATCGCCGGCGATGAATATCCGCGGCAGACGCGTAGCCGTCTCGGTCTCCGGCACGTCGTCGAACTTGTCGGTCAGGCGCTGGCCGATCTCGTAGACCGACCACCACGCGATCTCCTTCACATCGAGCGTATGCGGCTTGAGGATCCGCTGCGCTTTCGCGATCACGTCGTCGGCGGTGATATTGCGATTGGCGACGCGCTCGCCGATGTCGAGCTTGGCGAGCTCGACATAGAGGCGGACCATGTAGCCGCCCTCGCGCGGAATGATCAGCAGGCTACCGTCCTTCGCCGACTGAAT
The DNA here is from genome assembly GCF_021052305.1 of Bradyrhizobium sp. WU425. Lineage (NCBI taxonomy): Bacteria > Pseudomonadati > Pseudomonadota > Alphaproteobacteria > Hyphomicrobiales > Nitrobacteraceae > Bradyrhizobium > Bradyrhizobium sp. WU425. The sequence goes on from NZ_CP088089.1 coordinate 4,657,418, forward strand.
CAGAGCCTTGAAGCGGATGTCGGGAAAATCGGTCACCGCCAGCACGTCCATCACGCCCCAGGCATGATTGGCGGAATCGCCGAGCAACTCGCGACCGATCGATTTGCGCACCGTGCTGCGGGCGCCGTCGCAGCCGACGACATAGCGCGCCTTGATGGTCTCGACCTTGCCCTCGTTCTCGGCATCGACCCGTTCGAGCCGCGCTGTCACGGCATGGTCGGCGGGACCCGCGGCCGGATCGACCTGAAGGTCGAGCAGGCGCCGACTGTAATGGGGCTCGAGCCTGCCCGGCGCCTTGCGCATGACGTCGAGAAAGCCGTCATGGATGCGCGCCTGGTTGAGAATAACGTGCGGGAATTCCGACAAACCGTCCTCGACGTCCTGCACCCGGCCGCTGCGGACGATATGTTCCGGCACCCGCTCGTCCGGCTTCCAGAATGTCGTCTCGTTCACCCAACAGGCTTCCTTCAGGACGCGCTCGCTGAATCCGAAGGCGTGGAACATCTCCATGGTGCGGCATGCGATGCCGTCGGCCTGCCCGACCAGCAAGCGGCCCGGCTTCTGCTCGACGATGCAGGTCTTGATGTCGGCAAACTGCGCAAGCTGGGCCGCAAGCGTCAGGCCCGCAGGGCCACAGCCGACGATGAGGACATCGACCTCTTCGGGCACGCCCCCCGTTGCGCCAGAAGGCTGAATGCGCGCGGCGGGATCGGCGATTTCGGGGTCGCCCGGCTGAAATCCATTGAGATGGAATTGCATGAGCACCTCTCCCGCCGATGTTCTGTTTGGATATTGCTCAGTATGCTGACTATCAGTATACTTGTCAACGACCCCGGCCGTTCTGCCCCAACGGAGAAATTCGGTGAAAGACAACAACGACATGCCCGGACATCTGGCGCGCCGGTTCCAGCAAATCGCGGTCGCGGTGTTTCTGGCCGAGGTCGGGGATGCCGGCTTCGACCTCACGCCGGTGCAATACGCCGCGCTCGCGACCATCAAGGCCAATCCGGGGCTCGACCAGGTGACGCTCGCAGGATTGATCGCCTACGACCGCACCACCATCACCGGCGTGGTCGACCGGCTCGTGCAGAAGGGGCTCGCGGAGCGCCGCGCCTCGCGCCGCGACCGCCGTGCCCGCGAGCTCGAGATCACCGACGAAGGCCGCCGCACGCTGCGCAAGATCACGCCGGCCGTGGAATCCGCGCAACGCATCATGCTGCGCGGCCTCAGCGCGAAAGAAAGTGAGGATCTGATGCGCCTTCTGCACAAGGCCATCGCCGCCGGCAACGAGCTCAGCCGCGCCCCGCTGCGCGGAGTGCAGGCATAGAGCGTTTTCGAGCGAGGTGGATACCGCTTCGCGTCAAGAAAACGTGCCAAGACAGAAAGCCCCGTAATTCTACCCCTCATTGTCGCAGTATCGCGAAACCAGGAACTAACCTTCGGCTGTTACGGTCGACGGCATTCGGCGTTTAACGCGCGATTAACTTTGCCGGTCTGGAGTTTCGGATGTTCAGGTTCCTCATTGCGGCGGCGGCGATCGCGCTCTCGACCGCTCCGGCGCTCGCGAATGGCCATGGCGGCGGCGATGCCCCTCCGCCGCCGAAGCCCGCGACGTCACCGGCGAAAGTCATCCTGACCAAGCAGGGCCCCACGCTCGTGGACCTCAACGGCATGACGCTCTACTATTACGAGCGCGATACCACCGGCAAGACGTCGAACTGCAACGGCAAATGCGTCGAGAGCTGGGTGCCGCTGCCCGCAACGGCCGATGCCAAAGCGGTCGGCGACTTCACCGTGATCAACCGTAACGACGGCAGCAAGATGTGGGCCTATCGCTATCGTCCGCTCTACACCTCGCCGGCCGACAAGGCGCCGGGCGAGGCCAATGGCAATGCCACGACGCTGCAATGGCGCGTCGCCCGTCCCGAGAACTAGGGCGACCTCACCCGCGCCAGCTGGGCCGCGCCTCGACTTGCGCGTTCTGTCCGGGCGGCAGCACCACGACCATTGAGTTGAGCTTCACCCGGTCATAGAGATCGATCACGTCCTCGTTGCGCATCCGGATGCATCCGGACGAGATCGCCTGCCCGATATATTCCGGCTGGTTGGTGCCGTGGATGCGGTAGAGCGTGTCCTTGTTGCCGGCATAGAGATAGATGCCCCGCGCGCCCAGCGGATTGGCGGGGCCTCCGGGCACCCGCGCCGGATAGGGCCCGAGCCGCGCCTGGATGTCCGCCGTCGGAACCCAATCCGGCCATTCCGCTAGACGACCGACCCGCGCGACTCCGGAGAACGCCATGGCCTCCTCGCCGACCGCGACGCCGTAGCGGATCGCCTTGCCTTCGGGCAGCACGAAATAGAGATAGCGCGCATCGGTATCGACCAGGATCGTGCCCGGCTGCTCCTTGCGCGGATAATCGACGATATGACGGAGATATTGCTCGGGCACGTTTGCTTGCGCGTAAGGCGTATGCGCCAGCAACTGCCGGTCGCGGGTCGTCATGCTCGCGTCCGTCGATGGCGAAAGCGTCGTCTGCATGCAGCCGCCCAACGGAAGCATGGCAAGGACGAGTAGAACGAATAAGGATCTTGGCACCGCCGGCCCCAATAGCGATAGCAGCGCCCCCAGCAACACCAGATGCTGCCAAAATCGTGCTGAAAACAAGGCATTGTGGAACAATTACGCGTGTTGTCTGAGGCGGGTTCCATCACCACAAACGGCGCAAGAGCGTCGCACAGTCTCCATCCCCTCGCCTTGCTTTGGTCAAACCCGGCTGGACTCGTGGGTCATGGTGCTTGGGCCTCATCGGATTTGGGGATTTGGATGGGCCCACCTCAACGGATCTGCTCGCGCCAATGCGAACGACCGATACCTCAATACTCAACACCTGGGGCTTCAAAACACCCAGGCTTCAAAGGAGCTGCGATGCTCGCGACGCTGAACTCTCGGCAAATCGTCGATGAGATCGTGAAGGACACGGTCACGAACAACGACCCGCACGACGCGGTGCAGATTTCGCCTGACATTTTGCTGGCCTCGCGCCCTCTCAGCGTTGCGCCCGCGCTCGCGCCTGAGATCACGGCCCGTCCCGAACCCAAAATAGATCCGGCGTTCACGCTGAAGTCCAGAATGAATCCGGAGCCGAAGTTCAGTCCCGTCGCGGAGCCGCAGACGGCAGCGCCCTCGGTCGACACCGCCGTGCGCGTTGCGGCCGGTGATGGTCTCAGCCGGCAGAAGCGCTCCTCCGCTGGCAAATGGCTGCGCGGCGCGTTCGTCACGATGCTGTTTGCGGGCGGAAGCGCGGCCGCTACTGTCGCCTGGGAGAAACATGGCGACACCGCAAGACAGATGCTCGCCGAATGGACCCCGGCATTGGCGTCGCTGCTGCCTTCGACCTCGCAGACCGCACCGCTCGCCGCCGCACAGGCTGCGCCGCCTGCGGACCAGGCCGCAACGGATCAAGCCACAACGGATCAAGCGGCCGATCAATCTGCGGCTCCGCCTGCAACCCAGCTTGCAGCAGCAGTGCTCCCGGCAACACAACCCGATCCTGTACAATCGGTGCAGTCGATGACGCGCGATCTCACCGCGATGGCGCAACAGATCGAGCAGCTCAAGACCAACATCGCCGAGTTGAAGGCCGGGCAGGAGCAGATGGCACGCGAGATGGCGAAGCCGCCCGCGCCGAAGCCGGTGGCCGATGCGAAGCCGCGCGTCGATCCGCGCGCGCAAATGTCCGCGCTACCGCCGCGGCCCGCGGCGCCGCCGGTTCGCAAACCGAAGCCGGTCGTGTCGCACACCTACATGCCGGCTTATTCGCCGGCGCCGCTCGCTCCGCCGCCGCCGGCCTCGCAGGCTGCCGCAGCCCCACCGCCCGCTGCCATGACGACGCAAGCCGTTGCCGACGACGATGGACCTGTCGTGCGCCCGCCTATGCCGCTGCGCTGAACGATCGTCACGCGACGACACGAAGCGTCGCGCCAGCGATGCTGCCCGAGTCGATGTGATGCGTTGAATCCGGATGACTACGGGAAGCGAGCTTCGATCGTTTTCCATCAAGAGAAAAGGCCGTCGGGATCTATGCCGGCGGCCTTCTCTTGCAGCTGCCGGTTCCCGGAGCCCGGTTCTGCTGCAATTCCATGCCTCATGATCACGCCGACATATTTAATAAAATCTTAACACGCTTGAATGCTGCACATCATTTCTGCGCCATAAGCATAGAGATTGCGCGCGCCGTTCATTCGATAAACATCGACTCAGTGGTACCATCGGTCATGTGTTGAAACGTCCACCCGAAGCTCAATTCGTCACACCGGGGAATTCGGATGCCCTACTATTCCTTCGATCTCGTGGTTGGTGAAGAGTTCAAGAACCAGGGCGGTATCATCCTCGAAGACATCGAGGTCGCCTCCGATCGCGCCGTTCAACTGGCTACCGAGCTGTCGCAGGTGAAGCCCGAGCTGCAAAGCAAGGGTTGCGCTGTGCGCGTCACCGACCGCGATCACAAAGAGGTCTATCGCACGCCGCTGGATCCGGTGCCGGCCTGGCGGCGCTAGCTCGCCGGCCGGCTTCGCGGGCGCACGCCATCCCCATTGCGGAGCGGCGCGGCAGCCGCTAGCCTTCCCGAAAATTCGGGGAGGTACCAAGGATGCGCGCTGGTTTTCTGATGACGGCCCTGTTGCTGCTGGCCGCGCCGGCCCAAGCGGCCGACCATCCACGTTCGACCTATGTCACGTTGGTCTTGCAGGCCTTCGCCGCCAAGGTCGAATGTCCGGGCACCGATATCGTCTACCAGGATCTGGTGCAGAAGGCGGAGCAGATGCAGCTGCCCGAAGGAACCACCGAGAAGGTCCGCAAGGCGATCGCCTGGATGCACACGGGCGGCAAGATGGGTGAGAAGCAGGACGACGATCTGATGGCCGAGGTCGCGGTGGCCACCCAGGCGACCGACCTCAACCAACGCCGCCTCGGCATGCCCGGCTGGTGCGAGGCCCAGAAGACCAACCTCGCCGGCCTGATCCGCAGCAAGGGCGGCTAGCGTGATCGTGCGGCGTTAAGCACACCGCGCCGGAATTTTTGGTTCGGCCAATAATCGTCACATTTCTCGCCAGCATGCGGCTCTTTTCGAACTCGAACAGGGGAGCCCCATGCGGATCAACCATGTCCTTCTCGCGGTCGCGTTTGCCGTCGCACCGATGCTGACTGCGCCCGTGCTGGCGAAGAATTCCAATGCCCAGAAGGGCGAGGACAAATCGACCTCGTCTTCGTCGTGTAGCGCTTATCAGCAGGCGCCGGATGGCTCGTGGGAGCCGCTCCCCTGCAAGGAGACGGGCGAGCGCTCCCAGCCGCAGACACAGAATCGCACTTCGCCGCAGGGCGCTGACCGCGGGGAGCGTTGAACGCGGGGGAGTGTCAGTTCTGGTGCGGACCGCGGATGATCTTCATCGCGTCCGCGATGTGACGCCACTCTTTGGCCTCGTCGGCCTCGCCGCGGCCCTCACAAGCCCTGGCCTGTTCGGCGGCCTTCGCGATCGCAGCAAAACCATGCTGTTCCAGCATCTGGCGCGCGACGGTGTGGACCTGGACCTCGGTCATCATGGGCGTTCTCCCGTTTGACGAAACCGCGGTGCATCGCGCCGCCGCGGGTTTTTCACAACGATTGAGCCCCGGACCTCGTTCCGTAGCGTTCATGTCGGCGCGCAAAGGCGGCCCGCTATGCCCAGCGGACCGCCTTTTCACCCACCCCAATTTGAAGCGTCGCGGCTGAGGTCCCTAGCCGGCCGCCGCGCGCTTGCGCTCGAAATCGTTGGGCACCTCGATATCGACCTCGAGGGTCGAGACCTCGTCGCCGCGATCGAGCCGGACAATGACCTTGGTCGGGTCCAGCGTGACGTGCCTGGAGACGACCGCGAGAATTTCCTCACGCAGCACACCGAGCAGATCGGGCTGGCCGCGCAGTCCGCGTTCATGGGCAAGCAGGATCTGCAACCGTTCGCGCGCGACGGGTGCAGAGGCCTTGTTGCCGCGGAGAAGCCGAAGCAGACCCATGCTCATGCGGCCCTCCGTCGCAGCAGGCGGTCCATGAAGCCTTTGCGCTCGGTCGGCACCTGCATCGGCACGGTGTCGCCGCACAGCCGCCGCGCCGCATCGATATAGGCCCGCGCCGGGGCGCCTTCCGCGTTCGACAGCGTCACGGGCGTGCCGACGTTGGAGGCGCGCAGCACGTCCTGGCTCTCGGGGATGATGCCGAGCAAAGGTGTTGCAAGAATTTCGAGGATGTCCTCGATGGTCAGCATCTCGCCGCGCGCGGCGCGCGAGGGATCATAGCGGGTGATGAGAATGTGCTTCTCGACCCGCTCGCCCTTCTCGGCCCGCACCGTCTTGGAATCGAGCATGCCGATGATGCGATCGGAATCGCGCACCGAGGAGACTTCGGGATTGGTGACGATCACGGCTTCGTCGGCAAAGCGCATCGCCATGGAGGCGCCGCGCTCGATGCCGGCCGGACTGTCGCAGATCACCCAGTCGAAACGGCTGCGCAGATCGTCGATGACCTTGCCCACGCCCTCTTCGGTCAGCGCGTCCTTGTCGCGGGTTTGCGAGGCCGGCAGCAGCCAGAGGTTCTCCAGCCGCTTGTCCTTGATCAGGGCCTGCGGCAGCTTTGCGACGCCCTGCACCACGTTGATGAGGTCGAACACGACGCGGCGTTCGGCGCCCATCACGAGGTCGAGGTTGCGCAAGCCGACGTCGAAATCGACGACGACGACTTTTTCGCCGCGCTGCGCGAGCGCAGCCCCCAGTGCGGCGGTCGTCGTGGTCTTTCCGACGCCCCCCTTGCCTGACGTCACGACCAGTACCTTGGCCATCTCTCAAATCTCCTTCTGGTCAGTTCAGCGCAGTAATTCGCATGGTGTTGCCCTGCAGCCAGGCCTGGGCCGGCTTGCCGCGCAGGGCCGCGTCGATATCGTCGGCGGTCTGGTAAAAACCATCGATTGCAAGCAGTTCGGCCTCGATCTTCTGACAATAGATGCGCGCGCTCGTGTGACCGTTCACGCCCGCCATGGCGCGACCGCGTAGCGCGCCGTAAATGTGAATGGAGCCGCCGGCAACGACCTCGGCGCCGGAGCCGACAGAGCCCAAAATGGTGACGTCACCCTCGGGGAAGATCACGGTCTGGCCCGACCGCACGGGGCTTTCGAGCAGCAGCGAGGTCGGCTTGGTCTCGACCTTTGCCTCGACCTTCTTGGGCGCACTCGGCTCGACCACGCAGCTGCGCCCGCCCGAAAGCAGCGGCGGCATCATGGGGTTCAACCGGCCCTCCTCCACGCCCTCGATCCCGAGCACGCGGATGTTGCGGTCCTGAAGGCTGGTGAGCAGATGGCCGATGCCGGACTGGCTGAGATCGACCGAGGACAGGTCGATCACCACGGGGCGGCCGGCGAAGAAGCCCGGCGAGCGCGCGATGGTGGTGTCGATCTCCTGCAGCCAGTCCTGGATGGGAACCGTCGGCACGAAGACGAAGGCCACATAGGAGCGCCCGCGCAGGCGAACCATTTGGCGTTGAGGTTTTACTGCAGCCTCCATAGCGGCCGACTCGTCCCCTGTTATTGAATGGTTAACGATGCCGCCGATATGGTTAATGGCCGGTTAATTTCTCCGTGGGGTTACGTGGCATGGAAGCGCACCAAGGGCGTTGAGCAGGCGCTCTCGCCCCGCACAACGGTCATCGCCCGCGAAGGCGGGCGATCCAGTACTCCGAGACGGTTGCGGGTCAGCCGAAAGGCTGCGGCGTACTGGATGCCCCGGTCAAGCCGGGGCATGACAGCGGAATGTGGGGCCGGCGCGGCGACCAGCCCCCTACTTCTTCACCTTGCTCGCATCCATCTTGATGGCGGGGTCCAGCATCTTGGTCGTGAACGCCGTCGTGACGTCGAACGGCTTCTCCATGCCGAGATAGGTCTGGACCAGATCGTAGTCCTTCTTCATCCGCTCGCCGTCGATCCAGCCGAGTGCCTTCGTCGTCGTGAATTCGTCCGTCATCAGGGACTTGATGCGCTCCCACTGGCGCTCCTGGTTCTCCTTGTCGAGACCGGAGACCTGATCGAGCAGCGCCTTCAGGCAGGGCGCGGCGTCGGCGACGCAGGTCGCGAAGGCCTTTTGCGTGACCCGCACGAACGCCTCGACCAGCTTCGGGTTCTTCTGCAGATAGCCGCCGTTGACGATCAGCGAATTGCCGTAAGGGTTGAGCCCGATGTCCTTCCAATTGACGTAGCCGAGATCGCTTCCGAACTCGATCACCTTCAAATCGTGCTCGTTGTAGAAGTCGCTGATGATGTCGACCGTATGGCTCTTGAGCGCGGCGATCTTCGCCGTCGGCCCGACATTGACGAAGCCGACGGAGTCGGGCGCAAGCCCTGCAGCCTTGGCGAAGGCCGGCCACATCACACGCGAGGCGTCCCCGGGCGGATTGCCGATCTTGTGGCCGGCAAAATCCTTCACCCCGTTCACGCCGTAGCTCTTCAACCAGTAGAAGGTCTGGCCGGTGTTGGCGTAGACGCTCATCACGGCAACAGCGTCAGCCCCCTTGCTCTTCGCCACCAGCATGGTGGCGAGATCGGCGACGCCGAAGGGCGAGCCGCCGGAGCCGACCTTGGCGGCGGAGACGCCGGAGCCCTTGCCGACCTCGATGGTCAGATCGATGCCCGCTTTCTCGTACCAGCCTTGCGCCTTGGCGTAATAATAGGGCGAGTGATCGGCCGTCGGCGCCCAGTTCAGAATCAGATTGACCGCCTCGCCCGCGTTCGCGGGCACGACTGGTGATCCGAGCATCAGGGCCACCGCCAGGGCCGAGCCCGCCGCCTGCAAACGCTTCATCGCATCTCTCCTCGTTGCCCGCGACCGGCTTGTCGCTCTCCCCCCGTGAGGATACCAATGCAACAAGGCCGCCCTCAACTTGTCAACTGTTTGGTTGGAAATGCCCGCAAAACGTTCAGGCGACACCGTGCCGCAGCGGCGCGACCCGGTCGCCACACGCAAGAAGCTGCTCACCGCGGCGCGCGAGGAGTTCGCCCGGCACGGCTTTGCCGGCGCCCGCGTCGACGAGATCGCAGAGCGCGCCGGTGTCAACAAGCAGCTCGTCTACCACTATTTCGGCGACAAGGACGCGCTCTATCTCGCCGTGCTCGAATGGGTTTACGCCGATATCCGCGAGCAGGAACGTCAGCTCAATCTCGAAGGCCTGCCGCCGGGAAAGGCGATCCGGAAACTGATCGAGGCCTCGTTCGATTACCTCGCGACGAACCCCGATTTCATCGTGCTTCTGAACGACGAGAACCGCGGCGGTGCCCGCCACGTCCGCGGCTCGACGCGGCTGGAGGCGATGCATTCGCCGCTGGTGAAGAGCGTGTCCCACATCCTTCACGAAGGCGTCCGCGCCGGCATGTTCCGCAAGGGGATCGACCCGATCCAGCTCTATATCTCCATCGCGGGCCTCAGCTATTTCTATCTCTCCAACACGCCGACGCTGTCGGCGATCTTCGGCAAGGACCTGTCGAGCCGGGCCGCGCGCCGCGCCCGCCGCCGGCACGTCGCCGATCTCGTGCTGCATTCGCTCCGGCCATAATCAACCAACTGGTTGAAACTTCCCTCCGGGACGGCTAGGCTTGCGACCAGCGGCAAGGTGGCCGCTGACAGCAGGGGGTAACCGGTGACAGGAGACGGCGCCCGCAATACGCGCAGCTTTGCGATCGTCCTAATCGTGCACTTCGCCGTGCTGGTGCTCTGGCAGGTGCTGGTCGATGCCTTCCACGTCCCGAAGTTCATCCTGCCCTCGCCGCTCGCGACAATCCAGACGCTGGGAACCGCGAGCTACGCCTGGGGCGCCAACACGCTGGTGACGGCGATCGAGATCCTCGGCGGCTTTGCGCTCGGCGCCTTCGTCGGCGTGACGCTGGCCGTCATCTTCAGCTGGGCGCCGCTGATCAGCCTCGTGCTGCTGCCGCTGTTCGTGACGCTGAACATGATCCCGAAGGTCGCGCTTGGTCCGCTCCTCATCGTCTGGTTCTCCTACGGCATCGTGCCGAACATCCTGATCGCCTTCAGCATCTGCTTCTTCCCGATCCTGCTCACCACCGCGCGGGGCTTGCGCGAGGTCGAGCCGGATCTGCTCGACCTCGTCAAATCGCTGCGCGGCTCGCGCTGGACGCTGTTCCGCAAGATCCAGCTGCCGGGATCGCTGCCTTACATCTTCTCCGGAATGAAGGTCGGCGCCATCCTCGCGGTCGCCGGCGCCATAGTCGGCGAGTTCATCGCCTCCGAGCGCGGGCTCGGCTACCTCATGATCCAGGTGCAGTCGTCGCTCGACACGCCCGCGATGGTGATGGCCGTCGTGCTGCTCACCCTGCTCGGCGTCGCGCTTTACGGCTTCGTGCTCGTCCTCGAACGCATCTTCGTCGTCGGCGACGCAAGACAAACTTGAAGATCAAGGACCAAAACCATGCTCCTCACCCGCCACAACCTGCCGAAGACCATCCCTGATATCGCTGCGCTCGACGATCTCCTGTGCCGGCCGACCCAGGCATTGATCGACGACCTCGCCCGGGTCGACGGCGACATCATGATCCTCGGCGTCGCCGGCAAGATGGGGCCGACGCTTGCGGGGCTTGCCAAGGCCGCAGCGCCCGATCGCCGTGTCATCGGCGTCGCCCGCTTCAGCGACGCCGGCGTCAAGGACTGGCTGCACGCGCGTGGCGTCGAGACTATCAATTGCGACCTAATGGACGAGACCGCGATTCAGGCGCTGCCGAAGGCGCCCAACATTGTCTTCATGGCCGGCCGCAAATTCGGCGCTGAGGGCGATCTCTCGCTGACCTGGGCGATGAATGCGCACGTGCCGGCACTGATCGCGCAGGCCTTCCCCTCGTCGCGGATCGTGGCGTTCTCGACCGGCTGCATCTATCCGTTCGTCCCCGTCGACGGCAAAGGATCGGGCGAGGACATGGCGCCGAACCCGCCCGGCGAGTACGCCCAGTCCTGCGTGGGCCGCGAGCGCATGTTCGAGTATTTTTCGCGCAAGTTCGGAACGCCCGGGCGGCTATTCCGCCTCAACTACGCGATCGACATGCGCTATGGCGTGCTGCACGACATCGCCTTGAAAGTGCTCACGGGCACGCCGATCGACCTCAGCATCGGTCATGTCAATTTCATCTGGCAGGGCGATGCCTCATCGCAGGCGCTGCGCTGCCTCGCGCATTGCACAGCGCCGACCTCGCCGATCAATGTCAGCGGCCACGAGATTTTGGCGGTGCGCGACCTCGCAGCAAGATTCGGCGCCAGGTTCGGCCGTATGCCGGTGCTGACAGGAAACGAAGAGCCGACCGCGTGGCTGACCGACACGTCCAAGGCAGTCGAGCTTTTCGGCCTGCCGGTCGTCGACACCGAGCAGCTGATCGCCTGGACGGCGGATTGGGTGTCGCGCGCCATGCCGAGCCTCGGCAAGCCCACCAAATACGAGGTGCGCGATGGACGCTACTGACGATCCGCGCATCATCCAGCTTGGCGTCGAGGATGCTGCGGCGGGCCTCGCGCTCTCGACAGAGGCGCACTGGAACCAGAATGAAGACGACTGGCGGTTTTTCTTGAGCGACGGCGTCGCGTTCGGCATCCGTGATGGCGCGCAACTGGTCGCGACCGCAGCACTCCTGCCCTACCCCGGCGACAACGCCTGGATCAGCATGGTGCTGGTGACGGCAAGCCATCGCCGACGCGGTCTCGCCACGCGGCTCGTCGACGCCTGCCTGGCGATGGCGCGCGAACGCGGCCTGACGAGCTGGCTCGACGCAACCCCGGACGGTGCTGCCGTCTATGGGCCGCTCGGGTTCACGCCGACCCTGCAATTGCGCCGGCTCAAGCTGGTGAAATCGGCATCCGCGTCCGGGCAGGCACCTTCGTCCGCGACGCTCGACGCGCTCCGCGCGCGCGACCGGCGCGCCACGGGCCTCGATCGAACCGCCCTGCTCTCCAACTTCGCGCAGCGTTCCGGCTCGCGCATCGTCGCCGCGAACGGCGCCATCGCGCTGGTTCGCGACGGACGTACCGCGCGCCATATCGGCCCGCTGCTTGCCGACGACGCGGCAGCCGCGCTGACCCTGGTCGATGCCATCGCGCGATCGGAGACCGGACCGCTGCTGCTCGATGCCGTCGCGTCGCAAGCCGCGTTCCCTGAAGGATTGACCGCATCCGGCTGGATCATCGAGCGCCCGTTCCAGCGCATGCGGTTCGGCCCCGCTAAGACCGCGGGTGAAGACATGCCATTCGCCGTCGCCGGCCCTGAATTCGGATAGGACATCATGCACCACAGCCAGATCAACAGCGAGATCCGCAAGCTGATCGCCGACGGCACCGTGCTGCCGGCGCATCCCCTCGCGCTCACCGCCGAACGCCAGCTCGACAAAAAGCATCAGCGCGCGCTGACGCGCTATTACATCGAAGCCGGCTCCGGCGGCCTTGCGGTCGGCGTGCACACCACGCAGTTCGCGATCCGTGACGTCGGCCTCTATCGTCCCGTGCTGGAGCTCGCCGCCGAGACGGCGGCGAACTGGACCAAGCGTCCGCTGGCGCTGGTCGCGGGCATCGCCGGTCCGACTAGGCAGGCCACCGCTGAAGCCCGCACCGCGCGCGACATCGGCTATCACGCAGGGCTCCTCAGTCTCGCTGCGATGAAGAGGGCGTCGGAGGACGAGATCATCGCGCATTGCGCAGCGGTCGCAGCCGAAATTCCGCTGGTCGGCTTCTATCTTCAGCCGGCGGTCGGCGGCGTGGTCCTGTCGAGCCGGTTCTGGCAGCGCTTTGCCTCGATCGACAATGTCATCGCGATCAAGATCGCGCCGTTCAACCGCTACCGGACCCTTGATGTTTTGCGCGGCGTCGCAGCAGCCGGCGCGCTCGACCGCGTTGCGCTCTATACCGGCAATGATGACCACATCCTGCTCGATTTGATGCTGCCGTTCGACCTCCGCGACAACGGCGTCACCACGCGCACTTATTTCAAAGGCGGCCTGCTCGGCCACTGGTCGGTGTGGACGGCGAGCGCGATCAAACAGTTCGAGCGCTGCAAAGCGGCACGGCACAAGGACAGCGTGCCGGCCGATTTGCTCGCGCTCGATGCCCGCGTCACCGATTGCAACAGCGCCTTCTTCGACGTCGCCAACGATTTTCACGGCTGCATCGCCGGCTGCCATGAGGTGCTGCGACGGCAGGGCCTGATGCAGGGCCTGTGGTGCCTCGATCCGAACGAGGGCCTGAGCCCCGGCCAGAAGGACGAGATCGAGCGCGTGTACCGCGAGCATTCCGACCTCAGCGACGACGCGTTCGTGGCCGCAAACTTGGATAAATGGCTGGCATGAGCTCAAGCCCCTTCATCAGCCTGCACGGCGTCCGCAAGGTCTATCGCAGCGGCGGCGCCGAATTCCTCGCGGTGTCCGACGTCACCATGGACGTGCAGGAGGGTGAGCTGGTCTCGCTGGTCGGCCCGTCCGGCTGCGGCAAGACCACCGTGATGAAGATTTTGGCCGGCTTGCACGACGCCGACGGCGGCACGGTGAAGATCGGCAACGCCAAAAGCCCGTTCGATCCGACCCGCGACATTGGCATGGTGTTCCAGCAGGCGTTGCTGCTGAAATGGCGGACCATCCTGGACAACGTGCTGCTGCCGGCAGAGATCGTCGGTCTTCCGATGAAGGCCGCGCGCGAGCGGGCGCGCGATCTGCTCAATCTGGTGGGTCTTGCCGGGTACGAGCAGAAATATCCGCGCGAGCTGTCCGGCGGCATGCAGCAGCGCACCGCCATCGCGCGCGCCTTCATTCACGACCCGAAACTGATCCTGATGGACGAGCCGTTCGGCGCGCTCGACGCCTTGACGCGCGAGCAGATGAATCTGGAGATGCTGCGGATCTGGCGCGAGAGCGGCAAGACCATCATCTTCATCACGCACTCGATCCAGGAGGCCGTGTTCCTGTCCTCGCACTGCGCCGTGCTGACGGCCGGACCTGCGAAGATGGCCGATTATTTCCCCATCGACCTGCCCTTCCCACGGGCTCTGCCGCTGAAAACGACGGACGCGTTCGGCGCCTATGCGCGGCGGATTTACGAGAAGCTGGGTTTGGGCGCGGCTTAATTCACCGCACGATAGATGCTGTAGGGTGGGCAAAGCGACTTGTCCGCCGTAGCTCGAAGAGCGAAGGAGGAAGCGTGCCCACCATGGCGAGGCAAGCAAGCAGTGGTGGGCACGGCGCAAGTGCGCCTTTGCCCACCCTACGGGAGTTTGCGCGATCAAGCCTTGTTGCGCATCTTGCCGAGCAGATAATTGTCGTAAAAATTCTCCGCGATCTGCGTGTAGAACAGCAGCTCCTTCATATAGGCGTCGTGGCTTTCCTTGGTGCGCTTGAACAGGTCGCTCTTGATGGCGAGCTCGTTCAGATGGTCCTGGGTCGCGGTGTAGCAGGCCTCCAGCACCGGCTGCGGAAACGCCTTCAGCTCCGCGCCGTTGGCGATCAGCCGCTTCAGCGCCGCCGGATTCACGCTGTCGTATTTCTCGAGCATCCAGGCGCCCGCGGCCGACGCGGCCTGGTTGACGATCGCCTGGTACTGCTTCGGCAGCGACGCCCACTTCTCGTCGTTGACGATCATGTGCAGCATGGCGCCGCCTTCCCACCAGCCGGGGAAGTAGTAATATTTGGCGACCTTCTGGAAGCCGAGCTTCTCGTCGTCATAGGGGCCGACGAATTCGACTGCGTCGATCGTGCCCTTCTCCAGCGCCGGATAGATGTCGCCGCCCGCGATCTGCTGCGGGACCACGCCGAGCCGCGCCAGCACATGACCACCCATCCCGGCGATGCGGAATTTCAGGCCCTTGAGATCGTCGACGGTCTTGATCTCCTTGCGGAACCAGCCGCCCATCTGGGTGCCGGAATTGCCGCAGAGGATGGCATGCGCCTTGAACGGCTTCAGCGCCTCATTGGTGAGGTCGGCGCCGCCGCCGAAATGCCACCAGGATTCCTGATGGCGATGGTTCATGCCGAACGGCGCGCCGGTGGCATAGGCCAGCGCCGGCTCCTTGCCGATGTAGAAATAGAGCGGGGTCTGCGCCATGTCGACAGAAGCGGTGCTGACCGCATCGAGCGCCTGCAGGCCGGGAACGAGCTCGCCGGCCGCGAAGGTCTGGATCTGGAATTTGTTGTCGGTGGCCTCGGCAACATATTTCGCAAAAGTCTGAGCGGTGCCGTAGATAGTGTCCAGCGACTTCGGGAAGCTCGAGGTCAGGCGCCATTTGATCTCGGGCGCGCTTTGCGCGATCGCAGGTGCGGCAACCAGCGTCGTCGCGCCGGCAACCGCGCCGCCCTTGAGGAATGTACGGCGTTTCATGATGGTCTCTCCCTGAACTATGTTTCAACGTATCGGCTTGAGCGCGATCTTCGCAGACCATGGCCTGTTGCTATAGCGGAGTTCAACTAGTGAGCGGTAGCCCGGATGGAGCGCGGCGCAATCCGGGAATCTTCCCAAATTTCCCGTGTCGCTCTCAGAGCAGCTTGGCGCTCACAAACAGCGCGCGCACGGCGTTGGTCGCCTGCACCACGAGCATGGCGTTCTCGGCGGCGCCTTCGAGCGCCGCGACCGCGTCTTCATGCAGCGAGCGGAATTCCATCCACTCGACCGATTTGAAATTGGTGAGGAATTGATAGGCCTGGCCTACGGTCGCGATCGCCAGCGTGTCGCCGTTCAGCTTGATCTTGAACGTCGTGCGCAGCGGGGTCTCGGAACTTTGCGGATCACTCATGGGCTGCTTCTGGACGATGACGGCTTAACGAAAGGAAAACGGCAGCCCCGCCGTAGCAGGCCAATATCCGGAGCAGATATCAGGACTCGGTGCTCGCGCGCTGCGAGGCGGTCGCCGATGGGGTCAGCCTCGGCACCACGACCAGACGGTTGAACTCACCGTTGTCGTAGGCTTTCATGAATCGATCATAGTCCTTGATCGAAACGCAGCCGTTGGAGTCGCCACGAGGCCCGAGCATGTAATTGTGGGTGAGCAGGCCGACGCGGCCGAGCGCGCTGGTGCCCTCGGTGGGCGTCAAGCGCAGTGCGCGGACGCCGTGAAACAGTTTTTCGCGCGGCTTCAGGTCGTAGGTCGCAGGCGGGGTCGCGCCAACCATGCGCTGGTCGACGTGCTCCGGGTCGTCCATCAGCGCGCCCATGCCGGAATGCGCTTCCAGCGCGATGCCGCTCGGCAGGTAAAGCGCCTTGGCCGAGATGTCGTAGACCGCGGTGCGCGAATCGTAGCCAAGCGCGGCGAGATCCGGCGCCTTGCCGAACAGGCCGCTGTCGGGCGTCAGCGAGGCCAGCCTGATCTTGTCGGTGAATTTTTCGAAGAAATTGCGGTTGTCGACACGGGGGTTGGTCTCGGCATAAGCCTGGCTTGAGGCAATCTGGGCGGAGATGTCCGCCTGGGGCGGGCGCGAGCGCGGCATCGGGATGGCGTCAGCACGCTGCGATTGTCTCGTCTCCTCGGACATATGCCGGTCGTCATCGGTCAGGGTCGAGCGCCAGTCGTCGCCCTGGAGCTTCTGGGCGAGCATCGCCTTGGCATCGCGCAATTTGAGCTGGACTGCATTGACCGCGGAGCGCTCCAGCGTTCGCAGGCCGAGCTCGCGGGCGGGCGGACTGCTGGAAGCCGAAGCGAATCGATCATCGAACGAAGGCGCATTGGCCGGCGGCAGTGCGGCGGTGACCAGCGAGGCCGAACCGCCGATATCCGCGACCCAGGCGGCAGCGCCCAGTGCCAGCGCGACGGCGGCCAGAGACAGCAATATCGTCTCGGCTCGCCCAATACGGCGGCGCGACAATAGCCCCTCGGCTCGTGCCCGGTCGGAAACCATCAGATCCCCAAAATCGACCCCCGAGGGGACCCACCCCCACCCGGAGATTCTCTACCAGCTACCACATTGGGAGCCAAAAGTTAGGCATAATCGCGGCCGGCAAGGGCCCCGGCAAGCCATTCCAGGGTATCCCGAGGTATCTTATGACCGATCCGTTCGATCTAGAGCGCTTTGTCCGGGCCCAGGACCCGGTCTATGGCGACGTCCAGGGGGAGCTGACCCGGGGCCGAAAGCAGAGCCACTGGATGTGGTTCGTCTTCCCGCAGGTCGCCGGTCTCGGCTTCAGCGCCATGTCCCAGCGCTACGCCATCACCTCCCGCGCCGAGGCCCAGGCCTACCTCGCCCACCCCATCCTCGGTCCGCGCCTGATCGAATGCACGCGGCTCGTGCTCGCCGTCGAGGGCCGGACCATCAACGCCATCCTCGGCGCGCCCGATGATGCCAAATTCCGCTCGTCGATGACGCTGTTCGACGCGGTGTCCGACGAGCCCGTTTTCGACGAGGCGCTCGCCCGGTATTTTTCGGGCAAGCGCGATCAGGCAACGCTCGATATCCTCGCGGCCCTTGAGCGACAGCCCAAGTGACCGCAGCCACCAGCGTAAACCCGGGATTAACATCGCCTGCCTATTGTCCGTGCAAATAATTTCCCGCGCCAGTTGCCGGACAGAATCATGAAAATCGGTACGCTCCTGACCACCGCCATCGTCTCGCTCTCGACAGTGGGCGGCGGCCTCGCCGTCTACGTCGCCGTGACGAAATACCAGACGATGGAACGGATCACCGAAGCGCAGGGGCGGCTGGCGATCGTCCGCGCCGTCAGCGACATCCCGCGCTACCTCAATCCCGAGCGCGGCTTTTCCACCAACATCCTCTACGGCCCTCCCGCGGTCGACCCGGCGCTGCTTGCCGAGCAGGACAAGCTGCGCAAGCAGACCGATGCCGCCCGCGAAAGGATGAACGCGCTGCGCAAGGACCTGCCCGGCCCGTTCGATGACGGCAACACCACCGGCGGCAACATCGACGCCATCAATTCGAAGTTCACGGCGCTGCGCGAAGCCATCGACAAGGCGATGGCAGGCCCGCCGGAGGCGCGCAAGGATGCCGCCAAGAAGATCGTCGCCGACAACGCCGTGCTCAACGCCGGCGTGACCGCGCTGCTCAACGAGCAGGTTCGCCGCATGGCGATCCTCAACGGCGATGCCTACCGGCAGGCAAGCTACGCCAACATCGCGATGACATTGCGCGACGTGGGCGGCTTCAACTCCAGCCTGCACAAGAATCTCGTCGGCGGCAAGAAACCGGCGACCGATGCCGAGAAGGCCGAGATCAGCCGCTCGCAGGGCCGCAACGATCAGATCGTGATGTCGCTGCTGGAGTTGCGCGGCAATCCCGCAACGCCGGCGAACGTCGCCGCCGCGCTGGAGAAATTCAACGCGATCTACATCGAAGAGTTCGGCCGCGAGCTCAAGCTGGTGAAGGAGGGTGCGGTCAGCGGCAAGTACGAACACGACATGGACACCTATTACACCGCCACGCAGCGCGGCCTCAGCACCATTATCGAGGTCCGCGACGCCTTCTACGACAACGCCGAGCAGATTCTCGCCGGTGCCTCCACTGCGGCCCACACCAGCTTCACCATCGCACTCGCGGGCCTCCTCGCCGTGCTGATCGCCAGCGCCGGCCTCATCGTCACGGTCCGCCGCCGCGTCTGCGCCCCGATCGTCAACCTGACGACGCGGATGTCGCGGCTTGCCGAAGGCGAGGTCACGGAAGAGATTCCCGGCGCCGAGCGTTCCGACGAAATCGGTGCCATGGCCGCGGCGGTCCGGGTCTTCAAGGACAACATGATCCGGGCCGACAGCCTCGCGGCGGAGAAGCAGGCCGAGAACGACGGCAAGATGCGCCGCGCACAGGCGCTCGACGGGATCACCCGCGCGTTCGAAGCCAAGGTCACCGAGCTCGTCGGCGGCTTGTCCCGCGCTTCAGCCACCATGGAAAGCACGGCGCAGTCGATGACCTCGACGGCTGCCCAGACCAACAGCCAGGCCGCCGTCGTCGCCGCCGCCTCACAGCAGACATCGAGCAACGTGCAGACGGTCGCGAGCGCCACCGAGGAGCTGACCTCTTCGATTTCGGAGATCGGCCGTCAAGTGGCCCAGTCCACCGAGATCGCGGCCCGCGCCGTCGACAACGCCCGCCGCACCGGCGACACCGCCCGTGCGCTGGCCGAGGGCGCGCAGAAGATCGGCGACGTCGTCACGCTGATCCAGAGCATCGCCGAGCAGACCAATTTGCTGGCGTTGAACGCGACCATCGAGGCCGCCCGCGCCGGCGACGCCGGCCGCGGCTTCGCGGTAGTTGCTGCCGAGGTGAAATCGCTGGCGGGCCAGACCGCCAAGGCCACCACCGAAATCTCCGAGCAGATTTCGGCGATCCAGGCCGCGAGCGACGAGACCGTCACCGCGATCCGCAACGTCGCCGACGTCATCGGCGAGATCGACCAGATCGGCACCGCGATCGCGGCCGCGATCGAGGAACAGGGCTCGGCGACCAAGGAGATCGCCCGCAGCGTCCAGGAAGCCGCGCGCGGCACCCAGGAGGTCAACACCAACATTTCAGGCGTGCAGCGCGCCGCCGACGACACCGGTACGGCCGCGCGGGAGGTGCTGGGCGCAGCCGAGCAGCTCTCGTCCCAGTCACGCGATCTCGCCGGACAGTTCGACCGCTTCCTCGGTGAGGTCAGGTCGGCGTAAGGGCTTAGTACGGCGGCGCCTTGCGCGCCCGCTGCGCCTTGGCCGCCTCGATCCACCATGCGAGATCGTCGGCGAAGCGCGGGAACGAGCGTTCCAGCGCTTTGCCGCCCTCGCCGATCGGTTCACCCGCTTCCGACAGCGTCTGTGCGATCGGGCCGACGCCGATGGTGCTCGACACCACCACCATGCCCATCTCCGACAACGTGCCATGCCAGGCGGTCGAGGCACGCGCGCCGGACAGGCGGCCGGCCGAGTAGCTCACGATCGCGGCTGGGCGCCAGAACCACTCCTCGAGGAAGTGGTCGGTAAGATTCTTCAGGCCCGGCTGGATGCCCCAATTGTATTCGCCAGTGACGAAGACGAAACCATCGGCGCCGCGGATCTCTCCGGCGAGCTTCTCCAGCGCCTCGGGTGCGGAGCCCTTGGGGTATTCCTTGTACATGCGATCGAGCATCGGCAGGCCGATCGCCTTGGCGTCGATAAACACGACGTCGTCGCCGCGGGCGCGCAGGCGATCGATGACGAAATTCGCCAGGCGTATGCCCATGCGGTCGGAACGGTAGGAACCGTAGAGGACGAGAATGCGATTGCTCATGGGCAGCAGTCTAGCACGGATCATCAGGCCGGCCCTCAACGTTTTGACGCGCTAAGTTCGCCGTCCGGATTCAAGCGTTTGCGACGGTGTCTCGCCGAACTGGTCGCGATAGCTTCTGGAGAAGTCGCCGAGATGCCAGAAGCCGAACGCCAGCGCGACGGCCTTGACACTATCGGCACCCGCGAGCAGCCGCTGACGCACCAGCCACAGCCGCCGCAGGCGCAAGTAGCGGTGCAGGCTCATTCCACGATAGCGGCGGGCGACGTCGTGCATGGTGCGAACGGACAAGCCGAGTTTGCGCGCGATCTCGTCGCTGTAGATGGGCAGCGAGAGGTCGTCGGAAAGCAGCGCGCGGATGTCCTGAAAGACTTTGAAGTTGCGCTCGTCATTGGGGCGCAGGGTCCATCGCGCGGGAACGATACTTTCGAAAATTGCGTCCACAGCGCCGAGCAGGGTCTCCTTCATGCCGGCCGCCTTCAGCGGCAAGTCGGGCGAGGCGACGGGCTCCGACGCGGCTTCCAAGACTTCCCGGACCACACCGCGAAGCCGGCTCAAGCCCGCAGCGGTCGTTTCGAAGATTTTGAAGCAGAGGGTTGCTTGTGGCCAGCCGCGATCCGTCACCTCCGGCCTGAACACCACCGAGGCGATTTGCCGCTGCACCTCCTCGATGATGGTGTAAGCCGCGCCGCCGCTGCCGATGACGATAACGGGTCGTATACGCCGCGCGCCGTTGAATCGAACGGTCACGTCCAAATCGTCCATCGTGAATCCGATCGCGGTACAATTCTCGACGAGCTGTGCGTCGACGACCCGCGGAAATGCCCGCGTCAAATTCACGTCGCAGCCGGGTAGCGACAGAATACTCTGCTCGGCCGAAATCCTCCGTACAAAAGGCGTGAACTCGAAGTCGAGCCCTCGTATGGCGTTTCGAAATTCATCGACGTCGGTGAAGCGAAATACCTTTGGCGCCAGCGTCGGCGGATCATCACTTCTATTCATGGCAATGTGAACTTCGCGTCGCAACACACGCGTCCGGCGACGATGCCGGCCCGCTTCTGCGCTCCGTGTGCCTTAAGTCTGAAAGAATCACTTCGAACTATGCCGACCAGTTGGCGAGCGTCGAAGTCCAAGGACAAGGCGGCGCATCAAATCTCGCCAATTTTCGATAGCGTTTTCCGTGTGGCCAGCGGTGCAGATATACCTAGACGAGCAAAATCCAAACTTCAAATTAACGTCTGTCGGGCGGAATAGGTGCAGTTCGATAGTCCAAATTAATTTTAGGTCAGGCCCCTGCCATGATGGCAAATTCGCCTGCTGATATTCTTGCTGAATTGGAAGAGGTGGTCGCAACCTACCCACCGCACCGTTGCGCACGCATTCTCGCCGGCATGGTGCAGTTGCTCACTGGCAGCCGCGGCCAGTGCCGGGAATTGCTCGTCAACGTGGTCGACGGTGTTCTGCTGCGATTGACGGAACGGGTCGAGGCCAGCGCACTGGTTCAGCTCAGCACGGCGCTCGCGGAACTTGACATCGCGCCTCCCGAAACATTGTGGCGTCTCGCCTCGCACGATAGTCCGGACGTGGCATGTCCTGTGTTGCTCAAGTCGCGTGCACTTTCCGCAGCCGATCTCGAGGCTGTCATTGACTCCCGTGGCGAGTGGCATCGACGCGCGATCGCCGCGCGCAGCGACATCGCGCCGACGGTGACTGAGGCGCTGATCAAGCACGGCGGCCCGATCTGCCTTGACCTGATCAAGAACCAGGGAACGAAATTCTCCGACGCAGCCTATGCAGCGCTAATTGCCAAGGCCGACCAGGACGGCGAGATCGCGAAGGCGCTGGTGCTCCGGCCCGGCACGCCCGATCTGGTCGTGCGCAAGCTGCTCTCCGCCCCACTAGCCCGGAAGGCACCCGCCCCGTCCGCCGCAGCGCCGGTGCCGGAAGCGGAGCCGGCTCCGCCAAAGCGGCCTTGCCGGGCCGACTACGCGGGCGCGAGGCCGGAGATCGTCGCCCTCAACCGCGTCGGCAAGCTCAACGATTCCACGGTGAACCGCTTTGCGATCCGCGGCGAGACGGCCAATTTGTTCACGGCGCTGTCGGTGCTTTCAGGGGCGCCGCTCGAAATTATCGAGCATGTCGCGAGCGATGACGATTGCGAGGGGCTGGTCATGGCGTGCCGGGCGTCGCGGCTAAACTGGCAGACCACCCTTACCATCCTGAGCAACCGCAGCGGAAAAAGGCTCTCCTATTCCGAGCGCGAGCGCGCGCAACGGATCTTCGAGACGCTGCTTCTGTCCACCAGCCAATGGACAGTGCGATGGGGGCAAATAGTAGCAAACGCCAGCACAGGCGACCCGGGAAATTGCAGCCCGAAGATGGGGGTTAGCCGATGAAGTTCGACGGTCGCAAAGCGATGCGCGTAAAAATGGATCACAAGCAGCCTGTCAATCTAATGGGCTCGGACGGCACTTGGCGGCGCAGTTGCGTTTTGCTCGACATATCGCAAAGCGGTGCCAAGATCGAGGTCGAGGGCACGCTCGACGTGCTCCAGGCCAAGGAATTCTTCCTGCTGCTGTCCTCGACGGGGCTCGCCTACCGGCGCTGCGAACTGGTCTGGATCGACGGCACCACGGCCGGCGTGCACTTCGTCACCGCAGACGGCAAGAAGAAACCGGCAGCCTCTGTGCAGGCTGCCGCTCAGAACAAATAGGCCCAAGGATTCATCAGCCCGATCCAACTCCAGCATGATTCAGGTCAACCGTGCAGAACGCGCGAACTATATCCCGCCCCGTCAAAGGCGACGGCGGCATCCGAGAGAAGGAAGCGGCACGCCCATTCGTGCATGTGCTGGCTGACTCCTCGGAAAAATTGTCGAGCGTCTGTTCGATTCTCGAGCAACGGTTTGCCGTCGCAGGCGAACGGCTCGACGCAGAAGCCAAGCTGTCCCAGATGCCGTTCGCGATCGTCATCCGTGCGGAATTGCGTGACGTCCACACCATCGCGGCCATCAAGAAACGAGCCATAAAGTTCGCAAAGGCAACGAAGCGCATCTTCCTGGTCGAGCACCCCTCTCACATGAGTATCTCGCAGGCCTACGCGCTCGGGGCCACGCTCGTCCTTCCCGGGACGATCGACAAGATCAAGCTGCTGGCAGCGCTGGCTGATTCCGCCGAAGAGGCGTCTGCTTCCTCAGGTCAGGCGCCGCAGCAGGACAATGCCGTCGAGGCCGCGGCGACGGCGATCGCGTCGATGTTCACGGCCGTCGCGCTCGGCGAGCCCATCGATGTCGACGGCACGAAGGAAGCCGGCCGCAAGATCGCTGATCGCATCACCCAGCATGGCTTGTCCGAGTGGCTCACCACTGTGCGGCGCCACCACGAGGGAACCTACCAGCACTGCCTGCTCGTGACCGGCGTTGCGATCGACTTCGGACTGAGTCTCGGTGTGGGCCGCGCCGACCTCGAGCGGCTGTATTCGGCGGCCATGTTCCACGACCTCGGCAAGGCCCGGATCCCGCTTGCCATCCTCGACAAGCCCGGCCGTCTCGATCCGGCCGAACGTGCCATGATCGAGACTCACCCGATTGCGGGTTACGATTTCCTGAAAGACCACGACAATATCTCACCGGAGATCCTCGATGCCGTGCGGCATCATCACGAATTTCTTGACGGCAGCGGCTATCCGGATGCACTCGGGGCCGAGAGTATTGGCGACATCGTGCGGATTCTCACGATCTCGGACATCTTCGCGGCCCTGATCGAGTATCGGCACTACAAGCCGACGCTGCCACGCAGCGAAGCCTATGACATCCTATGCGGGATGAGCGGAAAGTTGGAGAAGGCGCTGCTGACCGCGTTCAGGCAGGTCGCTCTCACGAGGTAAGCGCAGCAACCCGTCTCGACCCCAGTCTAGTGCGCGGCGCGATGTCTGGTGCGGCGCGGAACGGTCCGGCAGGCGAGCCCTTCGGCCAGCAGCTTCATGTCCTCGTGCCGGCCGCTGCGGATCAGCCGGCCGAACTCTTCGGGTGTGAAAGGAAGACTTGGATCATCATCGATCGGACGCCGCACTCGCGGGCCGAAGAACCGTCGAACCAGGCTAGCGAGCCGCCGCATGTCAATTCCCTCGCGCCAGCATCAAACCTTTCAGTCCGCACATTGTTCCTCCTGCACGATCGAGATTGCAAGAGGCCGCCAAGCGGTCCGCACCAAAAATTTCGGCGAGAGAATAATCTCCTCTGCCCGCACTACTCGGCGAATCCGACGTAGCGCACGAAATCGTCGTTGCCCTCGCGATCGGAGCGCACCGCGTTCGCGGCAAAGTTGTCGTCAGGATAGCCCATCGCGACGCAGGTCATGATCACCTCGTCCTCCGGAATGTTTACGACCTCGCGCACGATGTCAGAGCGCATGATGCCCTGCCCGTTGATCACCGAACCGAGACCGCGGTCCCAGGCCGCGAGCACGATGCCGTAGCAGAGCGCGCCCAGGTCGAAATGGCAGACCGCGCCGGGATCGAGCACGCGGTCATAGGTCAAGACCAGCGACACCGGCGCATCGAACTGGCGGAAGCCGCGCAGCACCCAGTCCTGCCGCATCGGCTTGTCGTCGCGCGCGATCCCCATCGCGCCGAACAGTTTCTTGGCGACGTCGACTTGCCGGGTCCGGTGCACGCCCTGATACTCGCCGTGACTGACGATGTCGCGCTTCACCTTGGCGCCGCCAACCATCTCCTCCATGTTGCGTCGGCGCAGCCGTTCCAGCGGACCGCCCGTGAGCACGTGGACGTGCCAGGGCTGGGTGTTCATCGACGAGGGCGCACGCTTGGCGCTGTCGATGATCGCTTCGATCACCGCGCGCGGCACCGGCTCGTTCCTGAAGCCGCGCACGCTGCGGCGCGACTGGACCAGCGTTTCGAATTCCACCTCAAGACCTCCCTGCCCGTTCATCCCCTGGCGCGCCAACACGCGAGCGGTTGCCGATGCGGCGCGCAATATCTATGCTAACCCGCAAGCAAGACCAAGAACCCTGTGAGGATCCCATGAAAGCCAACATGGCTGCACCGCTCGATCCCGTCATCGCCCAGATCATTCCGCTGCTGCCAATGCGCGATGCCACGACGATGACGCCACAGAGCGCCCGCGATTCCTTGCGTGCACTGGCTGCCTCACGCGCGGCCATAGCGCCACCACCGGTCGACATCATCGCGGATATCAAGGTGAAAGGCGGCGCCGGTCCGCTGGATGCACGGGTCTACCGCGTCGGCACCACGCCGGCGCCGACCGTGGTGTTCTTCCATGGTGGCGGCTGGGTCGCGGGCGACCTCGAGACCCACGACCGGCAGGCACGCAACCTTGCGATCGAGACGGGCGCGGTCGTCGTCTCCGTCGATTATCGCCGTCCGCCCGAAACGCGTTTTCCCGGCGCGTTCGAGGACGCCTTTGCCGCGGTCAGCGACGTGTTTGGCCGCGTCGCGGAATTTGGCGGCGATGCAAAACGCTTCGGCGTTGCCGGCGACAGCGCCGGCGGCAATCTCGCCGCCACCACCGCGATCGCCTGCCGCGACGCCGGCATCAAGCTCGCGGCGCAACTCCTGGTCTACCCCGTGACCGACGTCCTCGGGAGTTATGCGGACGCGCGCGAGAACGCACGCTTCCCCTCGCGCGCCGAGAATGCCGAAGGCTACTTCCTCTCGCGCGCCGTGATGGAGTGGTTTTGCGGTCATTATCTCGCCGATCCCTCTCATGCGACCGACTGGCGCGTTTCACCGCTGCGCGCGGCTTCGCTCGCCGGCGTCGCGCCCGCGATCGTCACCACCGCCTGGTTCGATCCCCTGCGCGACGAAGGTGCAGCCTACGCACGGGCGCTGGAGGCAGCCGGTGTGCCGGTGAAGCATCATGAAGGCCCCGGCCTGATCCACGGCTATTTCGGCCTCGGCGACGCCTCCGAGGTGGCGCGAGCCGAAGCGCAGCGCGCACGCGCGGACTTCAAGGCGCTTCTCGCGCGCGGCGCCTGAGGGCGATATCCGGAGCGGCAGGATCGACCGCCGCGCCGGCCGGCGTTCAGGACTTGGCAGCGGGCACCTCGAAGAAGCCCGTCGCCTGAACGAGGCGGCCATCGTCGCCGAAACGGCCGAAGCTCTCGCCCGTGACGAACACGCGACCGGCGCCGTCATACATCGTCCAGCGAAAAAGCCCTTGATCATGGTGCTCGAGGAAGCTGTCATTCCTGAAATGCGCGCCAGGAAACTTGAGCTGGGTTTGACCGATGCGCGCCATCAAGGCGTCGCGTCCCTCAACCTGCGAGCCCGGATCGGTATACACGCAGTCCGCGACCACGCTTTGCTCGAGCAGCCGACGCCGCTCGTCCTCATCGATGGGTCCCCACGCCGCCTGATAGGTGTTCCAGGTCTTCAGTCGCGCTTCATCGTTCATCTCGCAGAACCTCTCGCTTCATGCCGCTTTCGGTCATATTGACAATTATTGATACTTTGTCAATATGACCCGACGTTCAGTTCCGACGCTTGTGAGGCTCATGGCTCGTTCCAGCATTTCGAAAGAAGAGCTCGCCGTCGAGGCTGCGACGGAGGTCTTCTCCCGCTACGGCCATGCCCGCACGACGATGGGCGACATCGCCGCCAGGGCGGGAATGTCGCGGCCGGCGCTGTATTTGCTCTTCCCCGACAAGGACGCCGTGTTCGCGGCGGTGATCCAGCGAATGGACGAGCAGAAGCATCGGGAGATCAGGGCCGCAATCGCGCGCCTCGACGGCCTTCACGCCAGGCTGCTCCACGCCTGTAAATCCTGGGGATCGCATGGCTTCGACCTGATCGAGGCGCATCCCGATTCGGCAGATCTGTTCGACCTCCGTTTCCCCGCAGTTCGGAAGGTCTACGACAACTTCCAGTGTTTGGTCGCCGACCTCATCCGCGATCAGGTGAATGCCGCCGGGATAGCGGTCGAGCCGGAGGTGCTGGCGCGATGCCTGGTGTTCGGCATGCGGGGACTGCGCGAAACCGCCAGGAACGGCAAGGAGATGCGGCGGCTGATCGCCGTTCAGGTCACCACGCTCGTCAGAAGCATCAATGACGGCACTTGAGCTTCGAAGAGCCGCCTACCGCGCCTTCCCCGCCCGCTGCGCGTCGGTGTGCCCCCAAGTTTGGTCCCAATCCTGACCGGCGGCATCGACGACGCGGCCGTCGGCTTCGAAGAACTTGTTCGGCACCTGGAAGATCGCCAGGATCAGGGCGCCCTCCGGGCACCAGGCGGCATGCCGGCTGCCCGCCTCGCGCCAGATGAATTCGCCGGCCTTGCAGGTAATCCCCTTGGCCGGTCCCTCGTTGTCGACGAGAGCGCCCTCGATGACATAACTCTGCTCGACGCCGACATGCTCGTGATCGGGCAGCACCGATCCCGGCGCAAAGCGCATCAAGGCCGTCATCAGACCGCTGCTGCGATCGAACAGCAGCGTCTTGGCCTCGCAGCCGGGAAAGCGCGTCTTCTGCCATTCCATCTCTTGCGGCCGAACCAGGTGAGAATGCCGGTCAGAAGCGGCATCCGGCATGTTCGCAATCAGGGTCTCCATTACGATGCTCCCTTTCGGCTAAACTCGCCTGAAGCTAGCAGGATCGCCCGTCCCGGTCAGCGAGCAGTGCAGCAGGCGTCGGCCCTTTCGTACCCGCGGTCGGAAATCGCCAGCAAGACCGGGCGGCAGGCGCTCATCCAGCTTGATTGCGCCACGATTTCCGGCTCCAATCCGCGTGCCATTTCTGGTTTAGGGAGACAATCATGATGAAGCGGATTTTCCTGGCTGCGATCGTTGCCACGTTCGCAGCGGGTTCGGCCCTCGCGGAGGACACCTGCGAAAGCAAGGCGGTCGGCAAGGACGGCAAGGCCCTGGCTGGCGCCGCCAAGACCTCGTTCATGAAGAAGTGCAAAGCCGAAGCCTGCGCGCCCAAGGCCGTCAGCGCCGAGGGCAAGCCGCTCGCCGGCGCCGCCAAGAACAGCTTTATGAAGAAGTGCGAGATGGGCGCGTAAGGCGCCGCAAATTCGCTGCTGCTTTAGCGAGCAATCGCCAGACGAACTGCCACATGGCCGGGCTTGTCCCGGCCATTCGCGTGTGTGTTTCCGTGTGCCGGCTTCCAGACCAAATCATCCGAAAGCAGCGTCGCCCTAGACAGGAGCTCTCGACTGACCGATCATGCGGTGCTGAGCGAAACGGGGCGCATCGACAAGGCTTTCTAGCAAAGGGAACGTCAAGATGTGGCAACCTCGAGTGCGTCATCACTTCATCGCGGCAATGAGCTTGCTCTTCGCGCTGCTCATCGGACTTGAAGCCGCGAACGCGCGGGGCCCGGGACTGCCCAATGTCATGGTGCTCGCAACCGGCGGCACGATCGCCGGCAGCGGGGCGAGCAGCACCACCGTGGTCGGCTACACCGCCGCCACGGTGGGCATTGAGACGCTCCTGAATGCCGTCCCCGAACTGAAAACGGTGGCTAACGTCAAGGGCGAGCAGGTTTTCCAGATCGCCAGCGAGAACATGAACAATGACTACTGGCTCAAGCTTGCCAAGCGCGTCAACACGCTGCTCGCGCAGGACGACGTCGATGGCATTGTGATCACGCACGGGACCGATACGATCGAAGAAACCAGTTATTTTCTGGACCTCGTCGTCAAGAGCAAGAAACCTGTCGTCGTCGTCGGCGCGATGCGGCCGTCGACGGCGATCAGCGCGGATGGACCGATCAACCTCTTCAATGCGGTGATCCTCGCAGGCAGTGACGAGGCCGTCGGCAAGGGCGTGCTCGTTGCTCTCAACGATCAGATCAACGCGGCTCGCGATGTCACCAAGAACAACACCTCGACGGCGGACACCTTCCGTGCCCCGGAACTCGGCTTTCTCGGCTACATGCAGGGCAACAAGCCGTACTTCTATCGTCAATCGACGCGCCGGCACACGGCGGACTCCGAATTCGACGTCTCCAGCCTCGATGTCCTGCCGCAAGTCGACATCGTGTACGGCTACGCCAACATGAACCGGGTCGCGATCGACGCGTTTGTCGCCGCCCGGGCCAAGGGGATCGTGCATGCCGGCGTCGGTGACGGCAGCCTGGCTCGCCCCGCGGTCGAGCCAGCCCTCGACGAGGCCCGCAAGAAGGGTGTCGTGATCGTGCGCAGCAGCCGGGTCGGCAACGGCATCGTCGCGCGCAACGGCGAGGCCAAGGACGACGAGCACGACTTCGTCGTCTCGGATACGCTCAATCCTCAAAAGGCGCGCATTCTGCTGATGCTGGCGCTGACCAAGACGACCGACACCAAGGAAATCCAGCGGATGTTCTATACGTACTAAAGCGTTCGACGCGCGGGCGCTCCACGAACTCGTCTTGCCCGGCTTGTCCCGGGCATCCACGTTTTTGTTTCGTGCAGCCATGGTCGTGGATGGCCGGGACAAGCCCGGCCATGACGGCGACCCAGTGGTCAATCCCGCTTGAAACGATAATCAAAGGCGGCGCCGAGCGGCCTGATCAGCCCGACCGTCGGCGCCGGGAAATGAATCGGCAGGATCAGCGTGTCGGTGTCGGCGACGGAAGCAAAAAACTTTCGCCGCGACACCGCGGACTGCTTCGCATCCCAATCCGGCTTGGCCGACCAGTCCGGCTCGCGGCACTGGATCTGATGATGCATGAGGTCGCCGGCGACCACCGCGCGGCGCCCCTTCGAAAAGATGTTCACGCAGCAATGGCAGGGCGAATGCCCCGGCGTCGGCGTCAGCGTGACGGTGTCGTCGAGCGCGTAATCGTCATCGACCAGCAGCGCTTGGCCTGCCTCGACGATCGGCAGGCAATTGTCGCGAAACACGGTGCCGGGCGGGTTGCGGCCCTTGGCATGCTCGGCCTCCCAGGCCGCATATTCACCCTTGTGGAAGACGTATTTCGCATTCGGAAACGTCGGCACCCAACGGCCATCGCGCAAGGTCGTGTTCCAGCCGGTGTGGTCGATATGAAGATGCGTGCAGAACACGTAGTCGATCTGCTCGAAGCCGATGCCGAGCGCGAACAGCTCGTTGCGCCAGCGTTCCTTGCCGGGAAAATCGAACGGCGGCGGATGGCCCTTGTCCTCGCCGGTGCAGGTGTCGACCAGGATGGTATAGCGCGGCGTGCGCACCACGAAGGTCTGATAGGTGATGACCATCATGCCGCGCGCGGCATCGAACACCTCCGGCTCCATGGTCGGCAGATGGTGCCTGAACACACCCTCGTCATAAGCCGGGAAAAAATCCTGCGGCCGCCGCCACGGCCCCTCCCGCTCGATCACCGCATCGATGGTGATGTCGCCGATCCGGAGTTGCTTCATGGCTATTTCGCTCCGCTTTTTTGAAACAGCGTAGCGAGAGCCCCTGAAACGTGCAAGCAAGCGAATGGATTGCAAATCTCTCGATCTGGTTGTAGCCCGGATGGAGCGAAGCGTAATCCGGGAAGGTGCTCGCGTGGTTCGCTATCGGCGCAATCTTCTCCCTGGTGGGACCTTCTTTTTCACCGTGACGCTGGATGATCGAAGATCATCCGTGTTGGTCGATCATGTGGACAAGCTGCGCCACGCATTCCGGGTGGCGCGCGCTGAAAGGCCATTCACGATCGAAGCAATCGTGGTCCTCCCTGATCATCTGCACGTCATCATGACGCTGCCGGACAATGACGCTGATTTTTCCGGCCGATGGCGGCGGATCAAGAGCTCCTTCACGCATCAACTGGCTGTTTCAGGTGCCCCCATCTCCCGCAATCGTCGGGGGGAGTTCTCTCTGTGGCAAAGGCGGTTTTGGGAGCACACGATTCGTGACGACGCCGATTTCGAACGCTGCGCCGACTACATCCACTTTAACCCGGCCAAGCACGGGTATGTCTCTTCGCCGGCAGACTGGCCGCATTCATCGCTTCACCGCTACGTCCGCGAAGGCGTGCTTCCGCCCGATTGGGGAGGAGCTGGAGAGATAGTTGGTAGCTTCGGCGAACGCGAAGACTGACCCGGATTACGCTTACGCTCCATCCGGGCTACGAGATTTCCACGGACTCCTGTCGCCCGGATGAGCGAAGCGACATCCGGGGCCGGACCATCCGCAGCGCACGACTAGCCACGCGGCACGAAACCCGGATTACGCTTCGCTCCATCCGGGCTACCGCCGATCACTACGACCGCAACCCCGGCGCTTCCTGCCCCGTGCGCGCGACATATTCGGTGTAGCCGCCGCCGAACTGGTGGATGCCTTCGGGCGTCAGCTCCAGCACGCGGTTCGACAGGACGCTGAGAAAATGCCGGTCATGCGAGACGAACAGCATGGTGCCCTCGAAATCCGACAGCGCCGTAATCAGCATCTCCTTGGTGGCGAGGTCGAGATGGTTGGTCGGCTCGTCCAGCACCAGGAAGTTCGGGGGATCGAACAGCATCTTGGCCATCACCAGGCGCGCCTTCTCGCCGCCCGAGAGCACGCGGCAGCGCTTCTCGACGTCGTCGCCGGAGAAGCCGAAGCAGCCGGCGAGCGCGCGCAGGGAGCCCTGCCCCGCGGTCGGAAACGCATATTCGAGTGACTCGAACACCGTCTGCTCGCCGTCGAGCAAATCCATCGCGTGCTGCGCGAAATAGCCCATTTTGACGCTGCCGCCGACTGCAACGGTGCCCTCGTCCGGCTCGCTCGCACCGGCGACGAGCTTGAGTAGCGTCGATTTGCCGGCGCCGTTGACGCCCATCACGCACCAGCGCTCCCTGCGGCGGATCATGAAATCGAGCCCGTCATAGATCCGCTTGCTGCCGTAGCCCTTGAAGACCTTTTTGAGCGCAACGACGTCCTCGCCCGAGCGCGGCGCCGGTGGGAAGTCGAACGCCACCGTCTGGCGGCGGCGCGGCGGCTCCACCCGCTCGATCTTGTCGAGCTTCTTCACCCGGCTCTGAACCTGCGCCGCATGAGATGCGCGCGCCTTGAACCGCTCGATGAATTTGATCTCCTTGGCGAGCATGGCCTGCTGGCGCTCGAACTGCGCCTGTTGCTGCTTCTCGCTCAACGCCCGCTGCTGCTCGTAGAATTCGTAATTGCCGGCGTAGGTCGTAAGCGAGCCGGAATCGATCTCGACCACTTTCGAGATCACGCGGTTGATAAACTCGCGGTCGTGCGAGGTCATCAGCAGCGTGCCTTCGTAGTCGTGCAAGAACTTCTCCAGCCAGATCAGGCTTTCTAGATCGAGATGGTTGCTGGGTTCGTCGAGCAGCATGACGTCGGGACGCATCAAGAGAATACGCGCCAGCGCCACGCGCATCTTCCAGCCGCCGGAGAGTTTTCCGACGTCGCCGTCCATCATCTCCTGGCTGAAGCCGAGGCCGGATAGCGCCTCGCGCGCACGGCCGTCGAGCGCGTAGCCGTCGAGCTCCTCGAACGCGTGCTGCACCTCGCCGTACCGCGCGATGATCTCGTCCATCTGGTCGGCCTTGTCGGGATCGGCCATCGCGGTCTCGAGCTCGCGCAGCTCGGCGGCCACCGCACTCACCGGTCCCGCCCCGTCCATGACCTCGGCCACGGCGCTGCGGCCGGCCATCTCGCCGACATCCTGGTTGAAATAGCCGATGGTGATGCCGCGATCGGTCGAGACCTGCCCCTCATCGGGCAGTTCCTCGCCGGCGATCATCCGGAACAGCGTGGTCTTGCCCGCGCCGTTCGGGCCGACGAGCCCGATCTTCTCGCCCTTGTTGAGGGCGGCGGACGCTTCGATGAACAGGATCTGGTGGCCGGCTTGCTTGCTGACGTTGTCGAGGCGGATCATGAGGTCTTTTTGGGGGATTGTTGCGTTGCAGCGTCATAGGCCATGCAGGCCGCCAGGGGAAGCCTGGCCGAGCCCGTGTTGTCTGCTCGGAGAGAACCTTGGCCGCACGCCGAAGTTGCTGCCTGTGGCTGAAATGACGCACGCCGCCAGCAATGGCCTCGGCTGCGAACAACGGTTCATTGTTCCAGGGGTTCCACTCCGATAGCGTCGCCATGTCGTGCCGCCAATGGCCTGGCAGTCAACAAGACGTCAGGTGGGCAAGTGTCGGGATTTCGGCGGATTTCAACCAAGCGGGCAGCGTGGCTGGCTTCGACTGCCTTGGCGGCGACGCTGGCCGGTACGGCGGCGGCGCAGGCCGCAGATTCGACCTGGTCGACCAGCCCAGGCACGGGCGACTTCAACACCGCCGCCAATTGGAGCCCGGCCGTGGTGCCAACTGGCACCGCGTTCTTTGGCACCTCCAGCACGACGGCAGTTTCATTCTCGGCCGACGCCAGCTTCGGCGGCTGGACCTTCAACAGCGGCGCGTCGACTTACCACTTCACCAATAGCCGGTCTCTTTCCTTCATCGACGCTGGTATCAATGCCCAGGGCGGCCAAGTCTTTATACGCAACGACACAAATGCTCTGAATTTCTACAACAGCAGCACGGCCGGCGCAGGAGCTGCTCCTGCAACTCAATTTGACATCCAGAACGGCGGCAGCGTCAACTTTTACGACACCAGCACGGCCGGTAATTCCCGCATTAGCTTAGGCGGCGGTGGCGCTGCCAACAGGATCTATTTCAACAATTCTAGCACGGCCGGGAACGCGCAAATCAACGCCTTCAGCGGCAGCCCCGCTGTGGTGTTCAAGGACACCAGCTCAGCCGGCACTGCAAGGATCTTGGTGAACAGCACCGCCACGTTCAGCAACGCGAGCAGCGCCGGCAGCGCCGCATTCAACGGCAGTGGCGTTCTGCAATTCTTCAATAACAGCACAGCCAGCAGCGCCGATGTCACCCTGCAATTGGTCCAGTTTTTCGATACGAGCAGTGGCGGCAATGCCACTCTGAGGACTTTTGCGGGCAGTGTCGTTGATTTCTCGACCCTAACATCCGCGGGGACGACTGCCGGCTCGATCAGTGGCACGGGCACGTTCAACTTTGGCACAAAAACGATCACGGTTGGCGGCAACAACCAGTCGACCACAGTTGCTGGTACGATCCAAGGAATCGGCGGTGCGCTGGTCAAGACCGGCACCGGCATGCTGACGCTGTCGGGCACCAACACCTACGCTGGCGGCACCACGATTTCCGCTGGAACCTTGCAGATCGGCAACGGCGGCACCACAGGCTCGGTCCTCGGCAACATCACCAACAACGCGGCGCTAATTTTCAACCGCTCGGATGCGGTCACCTTTGGCAGCGCCATCGGCGGCAGCGGATTGGTCTCCAAGCAGGGCACCGGCACGCTGACACTGTCGGGCACCAACACCTACACCGGCGGCACGACTGTCAACGCAGGCGAGCTTGTGGTGAACGGCTCGATCGCATCGTCGGTGCTGACCGCCGTCAGCAGCGGCGCCACGCTGTCGGGCGTCGGCACCGTCGGCAATACGGTTATCAACACCGGCGGCACCCTGGCGGCGGGCAACGGCGCCGCAGGCACGTCGCTGAACGTAACCGGCAGTCTCGCCCTTCAGTCCGGCGCCATCTACATGGTGCAGATCAATCCGACGACTTCGAGCTTCATCGGCGTGACGGGTTCGGCCACGCTCGGCGGCGCCACGGTGAACGCGACCTACGCCAATGGCAGCTACGTCGCCACGCAGTACACGATCCTCACAGCAGGCAGCGTCAGCGGCACGTTCGGAGCGGTGGTCGACACCAACCTGCCCACGAACTTCCATACGACGCTGAGCTATGATCCCACCCACGCCTATCTGAACCTGGTCCTGAACTTCGTCCCGCCAGGCGGCAGTTTGACTGGCAACCAGAACGGGGTCGGCAATGCCATCGTCGGCTACTTCAACACCAATGGCGGCATTCCGCTGGTCTATAGCGGGCTGACACCGGCCGGCCTGACCCAGGCCTCGGGCGAGACCGCGACGGGGTCGCAGCAGACCACTTTCAACGCCATGACCCAGTTCATGAGCATCATGACCGATCCGTTCACGCCCGGACGCGGCGACGGCGTCCATGCGCCGGCCTATGCCGAGGATAATGTTGCCGCCAACGCCTACGCCTCGTCAGGCAAGCCGCGCAGCAAGAACGAGCGCGACGCTTATGCCGCGATCTACAGCAAGGCGCCGCTGCGGAGCAATTACGATCCGCGCTGGAGCGTGTGGGCGGCCGGCTTCGGCGGCGCGCAAACCACCGATGGCAACCTCGCGGCAGGCTCCAACACCAGCACCAGCCGCATCTTCGGCATGGCGGCCGGTGCCGACTATATCCTTTCACCCAACACCGTCGCAGGCTTTGCGCTCGCCGGTGGCGGCAGCAGTTTCAACGTCGTCAATGGCGGCAGCGGTCGCTCCGACCTGTTCCAGGCCGGCGCCTTCGTGCGCCACACGCTCGGCGCGGCCTACGTCTCGGGCGCGCTGGCCTATGGCTGGCAGGATGTCACCACTGACCGCACCGTGACGATTGCCGGCGTCGATCACCTGCGCGCGCAGTTCAATGCGAACGCCTGGTCGGGACGCCTCGAAGGCGGCTACCGCTTCGTGACGCCGTGGATCGGCGGCGTCGGCCTCACGCCCTATGCGGCCGGGCAGTTCACCACCTTCGACCTGCCGGCCTACGCCGAGTCCGTCGTCTCCGGCACCAACACCTTTGCGCTGGCCTACGGCTCGAAGAGCGTCACCGACACCCGAAGCGAACTCGGCGTCCGCGCCGACAGATCCTGGGCGATGCCGAACGCGATCCTCTCGCTGCGAGGCCGTGCGGCCTGGGCGCACGACTTCAACCCGGACCACGCCATCAACTCCACCTTCCAGGCGCTGCCCGGCGCCAGCTTCACCGTCAACGGCGCAAGGCAGGCCAGCGAGTCCGCGCTGACGACGGCGTCCCTCGAAATGAAATGGATGAACGGCTGGTCTGCGGCAGGCACCTTCGAGGGCGAGTTCTCCGAGGTCACGCGCTCCTACGCCGGCAAGGGCGTGGTCAGATACGCCTGGTGAGAGGCGTCCTCCCAGAAGCTTACGGCTTGTAGACCTCGACCGTCTGCATCATGCCCATCTCCTCGTGGTTCATCATGTGGCAGTGGAGCATGTAGACACCGGTGAAATCGATAAAGCGCGAGCGGAACACGACCACGCCGCCCTTGCGCTCCACGATCACGGAATCCCGCCATTCCGGCACCGCCAGCGCCTTGCCGTTGGCCGAGATCACCTGGAACGGGTTGGTGTGGATGTGGAA
The DNA here is from genome assembly GCF_021052305.1 of Bradyrhizobium sp. WU425. Lineage (NCBI taxonomy): Bacteria > Pseudomonadati > Pseudomonadota > Alphaproteobacteria > Hyphomicrobiales > Nitrobacteraceae > Bradyrhizobium > Bradyrhizobium sp. WU425. Next base: position 4,693,899 of record NZ_CP088089.1, read on the forward strand.
GACGTGGTCGTCATGCTCATGCGTATTGACGATGGTCCACTCCTCGACCGCGCCCAGCTTGACCCGCTGATCGATGCGGCCGGGGTCGAACTTCTTGCCGTCGACGAAGAACTCGAATTCCTGCCAATGGCCGGCGGCATCGGCCTCCGGCGCGGTGGCCGACAGCACCACCTTGCGGCGGTTGGTGATCTCGGAGTCCTTGATGGTCGCGAGCGGCGCTGGTGGCAGGGCGCGCGGCAGCTGCATGTCCATCGGCGCGCCTGACACCACGACCCGCGCCAGAGGCCCCACCGGCGAAGGATGCCCCTGGTCGTAGGGCGCCGCGTTGAAGGCGTAGGTGCCGGGGCTGCCTGCTTTCACCAGAATGTCGGCGCGCTGCCCCGGCGCGATCAGGACCTGCTTGAGCGGCTGCATGGCACCGAGCTGGATGCCGTCATAGGCGATCGCATGCAGATCGTGCTTTTCGAGGTCGAGCAGCATGTCGTCCTGATAGGCGGCGTTGAGGATGCGCCAACGCTGCACCTCGCCGGGCCGCATCTCGATCATTGGCCGGCGCTGGCCGTTGATGGCGAGAAAGCGCGTCGCAGTCTCGGGAAACAGCGTCTCGAAATTTTCGACCATGCCGTTGGCATCGTAGACCACCTGGGTCAGCACCATGAGGCGTTCGCGGGCTGTCGCGATCTCGGGGACGTCGGCGAAATCGCCCTCGATGACGACGGCGCCGACCATGCCGGAGGACATCTGGATGTCGGCGCTGCCGTGGTGATGCGGGTGATACCAGTAGGTGCCCCTGGTGTGGTCGGCCGGCAGGGTGATTTCGATGTTGTAGCTGCGGCCCGGCGCCATTGAGCGCATGACGTTGTCGGAAATCCCGCTCGGGCTGGTATGCGCGCCGTGGAAGTGGAAATTGGTGTTGTTGAACTGGTGCGGATGGCTGATGTCGGCCGGCAATCCATCGCGGTTCGGTGGCAAATCGTTGATCATCTTGATGCGCAGGGTTTCGCCGGGCTTCATGCGCAAGGTCGGGCCGGGGCTGCCGCCGTCATAGGATCTGACATAGAGCCGGACGCCGCCGATCTGGCGATAGGCGTAGCCGACCCGCAACGTCGTGCTCAGCACGCCATTGACGGACCGCCGCACCTCGGGCTCGACCAGCGCCTGGTCCATGGCAGGAACGGGCGTTTCAGCGACCATCCCCATGGTCGGCGACATGTCCGCGGTGTGGGACATGCCAGCATGGTCGTGCACGGCGTGCTGGGCGTTCGCGGCACCTGCGAACAGCGACAACGCGCCGGCTTTGAGACCGCAATCGAGCAACTGGCGGCGCGACAATGTCATAGTCCCTGTCACGCTGGTGACTGAAGCTGCACCGTTCGAATCGTGCTGCATTTGCATTTCGCCCCCTGTTGCCTGACGGTCTTCCGTTCGATTCGATTTTAAAGCAAGCTCGAAACCGCAATTCGAGCCGTAAGCGTATCACATTCATTGGTTGTAAACCTCCTCGCCCGTTCTATCGTCAATGAATCGTAACGGATTCGGCGCTCGCGCGGGTCCGTGGCCTGCGTACATCGAATGCTGCCAGCATCCCGATGTTCTCGAAACTCTGTCCAAGGATCTGATCATGACGCCTTCGCGACGTGAGTTCGTGAAGTGGTTATCGGCGGGAGGCATCTCGGTCAGCCTGTCACATCTGGCGTCCGCGGCGGGCGTTCCCTTCGCAGCGCACGAAACGCTGCCTGGACGCGGCAAGTTCAATCCCGCGACAACGGGCGCCGGCCGTGTCGACGGCGTCGCCAAGGTCACCGGTGCGAAGCTTTACGCGTCCGACTTCCGCGCCAACGACCTGCCGGGCTGGCCGCAAGCCACCTCGCACGCCATCCTGGTCCGCGCCAATGACGCCACGCATGTCTATACCGGGCTGGACCTCGGCCGCCTCGGCGGCGCGCTCAAGCCGTCGGTGGTAGTGACAGCCGCCGATCTCGATCGGATCGGGACGCAGGTGCCGGAATTCTATGCGGGCGACCTGTTCTGTCCGATCGGCAAGACGCCGCTTTATCTCGGGCAGCCGGTCGCGCTTTTGATCTTCGAAAAGTTCGATGCCTTCGACCAGGCGCGTCTCGCGCTCCGCGACGGCACGTTCGTCCAATTCGGCGAGGAGACCGGGCCTGTCGTGGTGCCCGATTACGGGGCCTTCCGCTTCACCCGCGTGGCAGGTCCCTCGCCTGACCAACCGGACGTCTATTCGCCGCTCCAGGCCGGCTGGGTCTCGCCCAAGAAGGTGCAGAGCGCGGCGCTGCCGGTGTGGTCGCCGCTCGCGAAGGACACGCCGGCGGATTACGCCAAGGCGGCGAAATATGGCGAGCAGATCCGCGCCGAGCTTGCAGCGGATGACCCATCCATGCTGGTGCTCGACCGCGAGTTCGAGACGCAATCGGTCGACCCGATGTTCCTGGAGCCGGAATGCGGGCTCGCCTGGTACGACGGCAAGGGCGGCAATCTCGAACTGCTGCTCGGCGTCCAGTCGCCCTACGAAGCGGCGGAGTCGATCGCGCATCTCTTCGGCAAGGCCCGCGCGCCCTACAAGCCGGCACACATCAACGCGCAGTTCGCCCATGTCGGCGGCGGCTTTGGTGGCCGCGATCACACGCCTTTCATTCTGTATGTGGCGCTCGCGGCGGTCTGCTTTCCCGGCAAGCCGGTGCGGCTGGCGCATGACCGTTACCAGCAGTTTCAGGCCGGCATCAAACGCCACGCGATCAAGATGCGCTCGCGCATCGGCATCGATCGCGCGACCGGCAAGATCAAGGGGTTCGCTGCCGATCACGTGCTCGACGGCGGCGGGCTCGCCCATTTCTCGGCCAGCGTCGCCGTCGTCGCAGCCACCGGCGCGATCGGCATCTACGACATTCCGAAGGTCGACGTCAGGACCGTCGCGGTGCACTCGCGCGGCGTGAGCGCAGGCTCGATGCGGGGCTACGGCATCCTGCAAGCCATGACGGCGCTGGAGGTCCTGATCGACGAAGCCGCCTCCGAGCTCAAGCGCGACCCGATCGAATTCCGGCGGCGTAACGCGCTGCCGCAGAACGGTCGGACCATGACGGGCAATCCCTACATCGTCTCGGTGCGCACGCCCGAAATCCTCGACAAGCTCGAGAAGCACCCGATCTGGCAGCAGCGGGCACAGTTCAAGCAGACCTCGTCGGATCGGCTGGTCGGCACCGGCGTTGCCTGCGTGACGAAAGACTATGGCTCCGGTGCGGACGGCTCGCTCGGACGCGTTGAGCTCGCCCCCGACGGCAGGATCGTCATCTATTGCGATCACGTCGAGATGGGCAACGGCATCGGGACGGCGCTGGCCAACCGGGTCGCCGGCCATCTCGGCGCCATCGCCGACGAGGTCTCGGTCGCTCGCGTCGACAGCTATGACATGCTCGGGCTGGTCACATCAGGCGATCCCTCCACCATGGACCAGAAGACCCAGGACGCCGCGGAGAAAAATCCGCGCTGGGTGCCCGCGATCAGCTCGCCGACGAGCTCCTCGATCGGCGCGCATGTCGGCACGCATTCGGCCGCGGAAGCCGCCCGCGTGATTTTCCGCTTCGGCCTGTGGCCCGCGGCGCTTGAGCTGTGGCGCGTCGCAAAGACCGATCGGCGCGCGGGGCAATGGGACGCCGCAAGCTGGCAGAACGGCCAGCTCACCATGCCCGGCCTCGAACCGCTGGCGCTGCCGGTACTGGCCGCAACAGCTCACGCGCGCGGCTTCGTCACCGGTGCGGTTGCGCACAGCTTCTCGCGCTGGGCGTGGTCGCGGGCACGCTTCCCGGTGTCCGGCGAGCAATACCGCGCCGAGATCGATGCGCTGGCGATCCGCAAAGGCAACGGCAAGTTCGAGCGGATCAACCGCACCAGCGTCAAGTTTCCGCCGACCGACAACAACCGGATTGGCACCGCCTACACCTCGATGTGCGGCACGGTCGTCCGCGTCGAGATCGAGCGCGCAACCGGGAGCTTGCGCATCGCCAAGGCCTACAGTGTGTTCGAATGCGGCACCGCGCTCGTGCCCGAGGTCGTGATGGGCCAGGCCGAGGGCGGCTTCGCCATGGGCGTCGGCTACGCGCTGCTCGAAACCCTCCCACCGTTCGAGGGCGGCCCCGGCAACGGCGAATGGAATCTCGGGCGCTATCTGGTCGCACGCGGCTCCGACCTGCCGCTCCGCGATCTCGAGATCGAGATGCTGAAGCCGCTAGTACCAGACGAAGCGCCGAAGGGCATGGCGGAGGTCGTGATGATCCCGATCGTGCCGGCGCTGATCAACGCCATCCACGACGCCACCGGCCATCGCTTCCGTGCGCTGCCGGTCACCGCAAGCCTGTTGAAGGGAGTGCTCGCGTGACGACCCTCAGCCTCACCATCAACGGCCAGAAGCACGGCCCGATGGACGTCCGCGACGATCTCTCGATGAACGATTTTCTGCGCGAGATGCTGGGAATGACCGGCACCAAGTTCGGCTGCGGCGCCGCGCAATGCCTGAGCTGCGCCGTCATCATCGATGCGCCCGACGGCACCAGCACCACCAGCCCGACCTGCGTCGCGCCGGCCGTGAATTTCGACGGCAAGTCGATCCGCACCGTCGAGGGGCACGCGCGGGACGGCGAGCTCTCGACCCTGCAAAAGGCCTTCATCGAGCATTTCGCCTTTCAGTGCGGCTATTGCACCGCCGGCTTCCTCAATGAGGGCCAGGTCCTGCTGGAGCGCCTGTCGCGGACACCGGTCGCGCGCGAGGCGCTGGAGCAGACCATCGCGGGTGCGCTCGACGGTCATCTCTGTCGCTGCACCGGCTACGTCAAATATCACGAGGCGGTGCGCGACGTGATCCTCGCCGACTCGAAGCGCTACCTCATGGCCACCAAGTGACGCGCATCATGATCTCCGACGTGCGGTTCAAGATGATTGCCGTGGTCGCCGCCCTCGCCGGCAGTTTCGGTGCAGGCTACGCGGCGTCGGAGACGGCAGGTCACGCCCTCGCCTCGCCCGAGAGCTTTGCCTCGATCGGCGACACAGAGAAGCGCTCGGCCGCAATCTTCACCGAGCTCGGCAAGGTGCTGACGCATCCGCGTTGCACCAATTGCCATCCGGCCGGCGACAGGCCGCACCAGGGCGACAATGCCCGCCTGCATCAGCCGCCGGTGACGCGCGGCGCTGACGGCCACGGGCTCGAGGCGATGCGCTGCAACACCTGCCACCAGAAGGCCAATTTCGAGCCCGGCCGCATACCCGGCCATCCCGAATGGCATCTCGCCCCGCGCGAGATGGCCTGGGAGGGCAAGACCGTCGGCGAGATCTGCGAGCAGATCAGGGATCCCGCGCGCAATGGCGGGCGCAAGGTGGAAGACCTGATCGACCATATCGGCAAGGACACCCTCGTCGGCTGGGCCTGGAAGCCCGGCTTCGGCCGCTCGCCCGTGCCGGGCACGCAACAGCAGGCCGGCGCGCTGGTCGAGGCCTGGGTGAAGACCGGAGCGGCCTGCCCGGCGCCGTGACGTCGAAGCGGTCCGTCCCGCGAACGGAGTTCAGTCGAACTTGTAGTTCACGCCGAGCGTCATCAAGTCATGGCACTGCTTGATCGTTTCCAACGGCACCGCTGCCACCCGAGGGGTTCACCACGCATATCGCACCACGCCCTTGCCGGCGTAGCTGCGCGTCACGCTGGAGAACTCGCCTTCGAATGTCGCGGCGGTCGACCAGCCGTTCATCCATCTGGTTTCGGCGGATGCCGTGACCAGCGCGGAGTCGAAAGCCTGCGCCGCGCCGTTGACGAAGAAGCTGGCGCCCGGCAGCGTCTGGAACGTCGCACCGATGCCGCGGTCGGGATTGAAATCATGCGCCCAGGCCACGCGGCCGCGCAGCGTCAGCATCGCGCTCTGCATGGCAAAGGATTTGTCGGCGCGGACGCCGAGTTCGCTGCGCGCGTCGGTCACGCTCTTCGCATTATAAGCGAGTGCAAAGGTGTTGGCGCCCGAGACGACACCTTCCGCATAGGCCGGCAGGTCGAAGGTGGTGAACTGGCCTGCGGCGTACGGCGTGAAGCCAATCCCGCCGATCACGGGCGCGACGAAGCGATAACCGCCCTCGGCGCGACCCGAATAGGCATTGGCATTGAACTGTGCGCGCAGGCGATCGATGCCGGCGATGGTGACGGTGCGATCGGTGGTGACGTCCTGCCAGCCATAGGCGAGCGCGCCGGACAGATAAGCCGCGCCGAGCGTGTGGCGCACGAAGGCGCCGGCCTGGAACAGGTCGGAGCGTCCGCCGCCACCGTTGACGACGCTGAAATTGGTGCCGCCGCCGGCAAGTGCAAAGCCGACCAGCGTGTCGCGCGAGATGCGATAGTCGGCGCCGACAGCGGTGCCATAGAGGCTGCTGCTGGTGTTGTTCGAGCCGGCGATCGAGTTGCCGTCGGTCTTCTGCGAGCCGCCGAAGCCGGCCGCCCACACGCTCCAGCGCTGCTGGAACGGCACCGCAGCTGGTGCCTTGGTATAGATCGCCGCCAGCGCGTCGTTCGGGCTGCGCTTCCTCGCGGCATAGGCCAGCGCTTGCTCGTCGGCGTAACCGGTTGCGTTGCCGCCGGCGGTTGCACCGTCACCGCGCCCGGCGATGAACGGATCGGTCATCACCCCCATGAACTGGTTCATCGCATTGAAGGTGGACTGCTGCGACCCGGTCGCGGTTTCGCCGGAGACCTGCGTCAGGGCGTTGGCGAGACCGGAGCCGGTCAGAGCGAACAGCGCGTTGAAGCCCGCCGGCATGTTGGCGCCGGCCAGGAGCGCATTGTCGATTCCGGCCGCGACGTTCTTCTGGTTGATATTGGCGTTGGCGGGCAGGTTGGGCGACAGCAGGCCGGGATCGACCGTCAGTAATACCTCGTTGCCGACATAACTCACCCGCGCATTGCGGGCGAAACTGTTGCCGGCGAGAACGCCTGCCGTGTCGAAGGCGCCGTTGACGGTGCCCGCGATCATGATGGTGTAGGTGGTGGTTGCGCTGATGCGCGCCAGCGGATCGACCGTGACCTTGCCCGCAAGGTTGGCGGTGCCGGTCACAACCGTCATGTCGCTCGATGCGCCCGATATCTGCACCAGATAGGTCGATGCCGCCGTCAATGTCAGGCTGCCGCTGACCGTCAGCGTGCCGATCGAATTGCCAGGCGCCAGCGTGCCGCCGTTGACGTTGGTGTTGCCGACCGTGCCGATGCCGCCGAGCGTGCCGCCGGCGTTGACGATGACGCCGCTTGCCGAGGTGATATCGCCGTTGACCGCCAGCGTGCCGCCGTTCACGGTGGTCGCGCCGGTGTATGTGTTGATAGCGGACAGCGTCATCGTGCCGGTACCAACCTTGACGAGTGAGGCGCCGGTGCCGCCGACAGCGCCACCGTCGGCAATGACACCGGTGACGTTGGTGGAGAGGTTGTTGCCGCCGACCGTCAATTCGTTCTGACCAAGGCTGAAGAGCCCGGCGCCATTGATCGAGCCGGCGCTGAGCTTGTGATCATTGTTGGGCCCTGTCGAGTCGCTGAAATCCGTAACGCTCGAAGCGCCGTTGGTGATGGCGGCGTTGCCGCCCGTCGCGAAGTTAGCGAATTCCAGGCTGCCGTTGTTGATGATGGTGGCGCTGCCGCCTGTGCTGGTGTCAGCGAATTGCAGCCCGTTGTTGTTGATGATGGTGGCGCTGCCGGCGGTGCTGGCGTCCAGGAAGTCGAACCGCCACCGTTGGTAATGGCGGCGCTGCCGGCCGTGCTGCTGTTAGCGAAACTGATGGTGCTGCTGAAGCTGTTGGTGATGGTGGCGCTGCCGGCCGTGCTGCTGTCGTTGAAACCGATCGTGATGCCGTTTGCAGTGTTAGTGATGGTGGCGCCGCCCGCCGAGCTGCTGCCGTTGAAAGCGATGGAGCTCCGGAAGCCGCTGTTGGTGATCGTAGCGCTGCCGCCCTGAACGCTAATGCCGGCACCGCTGAAAGTGAGAGTTTGAAGGAAGTTGTGGTTGTCGAGAACATAGTTCGAGGCGCCTGGACTGAAGGTCCAACCGCCGACCGTGGTGTCGGCCGAGAGCGTCAGCGCGGTCGTGTTCGAGCTGCCAAACAATGCGGTGCCGACTGGCACCGTCGCCGGGGCCCAGTTTGCGGCGGTGTTGTAGTCGGCAGTGCCAGGGTTGGCCAGCCAGGTCGCATCCTGTCCCAACGCCGGGACCGCGATCCCGACCAATCCGGTTGATGCCAAAGCCAGCAGCGCGGCCCGTCCGTTCGAAAACCGTCCAAAGCCCGACATTGCCCCACCTGACATCTTGTTGTGAATGCTGCTGCTGTTTTGCAGCCGCGTCGTCGAACCGAGCTTGACCTTCATGACGTAACTCCAGAAACGCTCTTGTTTGCCGTGTCGACGACCGGGAATGTCTCGCGACCGGAGCACGAAACAGAAAAGCGTTGCATGGCTGGATCCTTGAAAACGGCAAACAATCGTCACGGCGCGACGATTGCGAGGCGGGGTGGTATATCGGCAACGTGTTCTGCACGCGCTTAAGTTCTGCGGAGGCCCGCTCAACTATGTCGTTACGCAGAGAGAATCCGTCTTCCCAGTCACCGCGCCGAATATCGCGTCACACGAGGGGTCTGAGAACTACCTAGAAAGGTGGTTCGCTGCGATTTATGAGCGCCGGCGCATCGACTCCGCGGATCGGTTTGCAATCCAGGAGCGCCGTCAATCGCACGACAGGCATATCGGCTCAGGTTGGGAATGCGCGCCCTCGTTGCTCGAAACATGTCCGCAGATGATCCAGGCGGCGGCGTGCACGATGAGGAATGCGGCGGCGACTGCCAGCAGCCAGCCCGTTTCATTGTGGGCATGGGATCGGGCCGCCAATCTTGTTTGCGTCACTCTGCTCGTCACCATTCTTGTTCTCCGGACGTTTTTTGGGCTTCGTTTCCGAGCAAATGCTCACATTGGCGTATGACGCGGCTTGCCAGGCGGCGCCGCGACGCATGCAGTGCCGAGATGATGAAAGCGACGATGCCGTGCTCTTCTGACTCGACGAGCCGATCAGAAACCCGGCAGGCTGGCCGGATCATGAGATTTCCATGCCAATCAACTTCCGAGAGCGACGGAAACGCGTGCAAAAGCGGCTTGATCAGGGAACGCTAACGCCCGGGGCGGATCGACACCCTTGCCGGTGGCTGCTGCGCAAAGGCTGAGAGTGTAATCAGCACCGCGGATGACAGGGCGAGGAAAAAACCGCGCCGCCATCGCCTCTCCGTCCGGCCTTCGCCAGGCCTTGGAGGCCGGCGCGCGCCCGTCGTCGTACGCATCGTCGATCTCCCAATGTCGTTACGCTGAGAGAATCTGTATTCCCGGTAACCGTGCCGATATCGCGCCATTTGGTGCATCTGAGAACTACCTGGAAAGGTGGTTCGCTGTACTTTATGTATGCTCGCGCAGGTCGAAGGCCTCTGGGGTCGCCTCTGAGCTCGGCGACCGGCACAATCTGGAAATGACATGCATCTCTCCACGGATCCCATCGATCCGCTAAATCAAGACGTCTATGCGCTCTGGGATCAGCTGGCCGACTTCTCGGTCGCCGACAGTGACGCCGCGCTGACCCACCTGCTGTCCGCACTGCGCACCATGTTGTCGGCACGCAATGTGCTGTGGGGCGTGGTCGTGCGATTGCCTTCGCCGAAGCGGACCGATCCCCTGCTCGGCTGGCGTCCGCGTCTCGTCAGGGTGCTGGACCCGATACCGGCGGTGGCGGCATCCGTGCAGAAGCAGTACGATACGCTCTGGTCCGACGACGTCGACCTGTCCCAGATCTTGTCAATGTCGGGCGACGAGCCGTTCCGCGTCCGCCTGCTGTTCGAAACGCTGCCGCCGGAATGGTTCAAGGGGAAGCACTATCGGCGCCACTATCTGGACGTCGGCTTCGCCGACAGCATCTCCGTGCGCATTGCGCTCAATGACGATTTGAGGATTCGCCTGTTCGTATTTCGTGATGCGCAGCAACCCCGCTTTACGGCACAGGACGGCCAGCGTCTGGGCTTCGTGATGCGCGCCTTGAGATGGTTTCACCGTCAACAATTGCTCAGCCACGGACTGCTCATCGCCAACGCGCCCCTCACACCCGCTGAACGCCGCGTGTTGCTCGGACTGCTCGCCGGGGACACGGAAAGGCAGATCGCGCAGAAGCTCGAGCAAAGTCCGAACACCACGCATTTCCACGTCAAGTCGATCTACGCCAAGTTCGCCGTGCGCAGTCGCCAGTCCCTCGCCGCGCTGTGGCTCGGCAGGCTGCGATAACGGCTGAAGCCGCAGGGCTGCCCTGGATGCCCTTCCCCTTCTGGCTCGTCTCGGACCTCGCTGAGATGCAGGAAGACGAATACGACAGCGATCGTTGGTCACGTTGGCGCTCGTAGACTTGCCGAGGACAGCCAATTCTCGATTCGATGCGCACTTTCGGTTAGTCCCGCTGCGCGGATCATGGCTTCCCGAAGGGGGCCATGGGGCAGCCTGTTTGCATCGCCCTCGAGGCGGTTGGCCTCGAGCATAAGCCTATTCTGCAACGACAATTTGGGTTGTACGGCTTTGGTGCGCATGGTGCTCTCCGGGTAGGAGGCGGGAGCGCGATACTCTCAGTCACCGATAGATGCCGATGGCGGGGCGGTGATCGGCTGAGTCTACGCCCTATATGTGGGTTAAGCCACTGATGCCTTGGACAAGCTGAGCGATTGCGACAAAGAAAGGCAGGACGGGGCTAAAATCAAACCGGGCCACTGAGGTGGGAAACAGGCCAGCGCCCTATCGAGGCCGAAATAGGCCGCTCTGAGTTTCGAAATTCCCCCTAAACGAAAACGCCACCAAGCCCAATAATGCTCAGTGGCGCCACGTTGGAACTGGAAACCGCAATCCTCCAGTAGACATTGGTCGGGACCGCCGGCGTTTAGGTTCAACGCGGCCTCACTGTTGCTCGGGTTTGCAATGGAAAGCGGCCTTCTTGGCAGGCGCAGCTTCGATTAATTCAGTTATGCCAACGAGCGTAATTCGGTCGGTGATACGCGATGCTATGTACTTGTACCGCGCAATGCGCTGGTCGATCTCGTCACATTTCTCACACATAGCTCACCGCGATTGTCAAAGGCGGGAGCGTGCAGGACTCTCTGTCACCGATAAAAGCCAAGGACCGGGCGGCGATCACGAGACTCTAAACCAGATACTCAGTTCCAGATACAGGAACGAATTTGGGCCACTTCTAAATCAATTTGGGCCGGTAGCGTGGGAAACCGGCTCAACGAGGCAATCTTAGAAGTGATCGCCAGCTCGGAATTTGCAGGTCATGGTCCGCCTTGGGTCACCTGACGAGATCGCCGTCCGGGTCTAGAATGCAGACCTCCGGACATCCTGCCGTGGCAGGCCGCGCTGTCGCCGCGCTTCACGCCGGAGCGCCGAGGGCGAGAACACTGAAGGGATGGAGTAATGCTTGCGGTCGAGTATTGGCGGGGTCAGCATGGAAGGGATCGGGTTTCATGACGATTTCAGGCCGGGCGGCCCATTGGGAGAACGTATACGAGAGCAAGGGCGAACGCGAGTTAAGCTGGTTCCAGGAGAGCCCGTCGCCTTCGCTCGAATTGATCGCACTGGCCGCCGCAGAGCTTACCTCACCGATTGCTGACATCGGCGGTGGGGCGGCTCGGCTCGTCGATGCGCTGCTGGCGGCTGGATATGCAGATCTGACCGTCCTTGATCTGTCCGACGCGGCGCTCGCGGCCTCGCGTGCACGGCTCGGTGCCGCTGGCGACGCCGTGCATTGGATCGTCGCCGATGTGACGACGTGGCAGCCAGCGCGCCATTATGACATCTGGCACGACCGTGCAGCGTTCCATTTTCTCACCGCGCCGGAAGAACAAGCGGCTTATGTCGCGTGCGTCCGAAGAACCGTAAAAATTGGCGGTCATGTCATCATCGGCACATTCGCAATCGATGGTCCGGAGAAATGCAGCGGCTTGCCCGTGACACGTCACACCGCTGACAGCATCACCGCACTGCTCGGCGCCGGCTTCACATTGACGGATCATCGGCGTCATAAGCACGCGACGCCGTGGCAATCGGTACAGAATTTCCAGTTCAGCAGCTTCATCAGATCATGCTGAATTTCACGCTGCAGCCCACGTCTGCAGGGCCACAACTTGCGAATTGCACAGATCGCTCGCTTCGGGCCAAAAGCCGCTGTCGTCAGGCGGCCAGCGTTGATACCCTAGTGGATGGCTGCCAGGGCGGTTACGACAATGAGGATGACCGTTACGAGGGCACCTGAAACATAGAGAATGGTTCTGACGCTGCCGCCTTTGGCCGCGTTACCGCCGCGCAAATAGACCGCAACGTGGATCAGACGAATTGCGACATAGACCCATACAAGCGTTGCAAGCGTGACGGGTCTTACCCCTGCCAACGTAGCCAGGACTGTCGGGACGACAAAAGGCGGCAGCGCCTCCACTGCGTTCATGTGGACGCGATCGATCCGGTACAGCAGGTTATCGTCATCCAACGGCAAGACAGGTCCGGAGAGTGCCCCGGCCCTGCCTTTGGAGAATCCTGAATAGACCGCCAGCAAAATTGACAGGAGGCAAAGGGCAAGCACCCCGACAATGCTAAGCCAGTAGGCTGTCATAAGGACCTCCGCAAATGCGATCACGTCGCATAGGTTACGCGGATATCAAGCCTCGCGGGCTATCCGCTCGGCGAACCGTTTCAGGTAGAGCGGCCAACCCTGATCGCCTTCAACGCCTTCGCTCACGCCTTCCCAACCTTGGCCATGACGTTCGAGGTGACGGTGCTCAAGTTCCAATCGAGTCCGGCTTGGCGTCTCGGCAATGAACCGCACCTCCCATTCACTGGTCTTGTCTGGATCGGTTTCGATTTGCCAGCGCGGGCTGATGTCCCAGCTTAGAAGCACGCGATTCGGCGGCTCAAAAGCCAACACACGCGCCCAGCGGCATTCGCTGCCGTCGACACCTCGATCATAGATGTGACCGCCGACCCGGGGCTCGAACACGGTCTCTGCGATGGGCACGGAGAGCAGATTGTGCTCGCGTGGTTTGAAGCTGCCGAAGTCTTCCGTAAAGACCTTAAACGCGCGCTCGATAGGCGCCTCAACCACGATCGATTGTTTGATGGGTGCCGCCGATACACGGATGCTCATTTCTGGTCCTCCACTGATTTTTCTACGGCCACTTTGTACGCAGCCAGTGTGCTGCTCCAGAACCGGTCAAGCCAGGCGCGCATCTGGCTGAGCCCCGCTGGATCGATGTGATAAATGTTGCTGGCTCCCTTCGGCTCGGCACGAACCAAATGAGATTCGCGCAGCACCTTCAGATGCTGAGAGACGGCTGACTGGGAGACAGTCAGTTCACGGGTGAGTTCAACGACAGTGCGCGGCCGCGCGCCCAGCAATGCGAATATTCGTCTGCGGGTCGAATCGCCCAGAGCGGCCAGTTGCACGCTGTCTTTAGCCATGCTTCGCCGAAGGGTTGCCGTTACGGTAGCGGATCTATCATTAGCCATAACTAATGATAAGCATAAACTAATGATCTCGTCAAAACGTGCTGATATTGGGCCAGACGTCAGCTTGGGCTCACTTGCCGACCTCGCCGCGGTCGCACGTCAGGCCTGCGTTACCCTCTCGGCAGACATCCGAGATCTCTGAGTAACCGTTCTGGGCCCGCCTCATCAGCTTGAGCGATGCCGCCAATCGCAGGCTGCGCTTCCCAGCGAGTGCGATGCCTTCGAGCTCGCCGCGAGATAGTAGAAGAACGCATCGCCGCCCAGGATGCGGCCGTCCATCGCGCTCATAGATCGGCTGCTAACGGCTCTCGCCCTGGCGAACGAGAGTCTCTCGAAAGAAATTGATGATGCTGGCGTTGAACTCGCGATGGAATGCCGTCCTGTCGAAACCCGGCGGGTCAGTACAGAAGCGAGGAAGCTTCTCCGCGAACTCTGCCGTGCATGGCGACAGGAAAGCAAAATGACCGGCAGGCACCACGCGCACTTCCTTTTTGCCGGGCAGCGACTGAGCAACGAGCGCTGAGTTTTTCGGGTCTACGCCTGCGCCGCCAAACTCTGATCGCCAGATCAGCAGCGGGATTGTGATGTCTGCCAAGCGGTCAGCGGGAAAGGCAAAGTTAATTGCCGTATCGGCGAGCACTGCGGCTCGGATACGAGGTTCGTGAGGCAAGCTGCTTGGTATGTCGCCGCTACGGAGTTGCTCGCATGCCCGCGTTCGGTTCGCGTCCGAGCAGTAGAGCGCAAATCTCCGGAGATCGGGATTGCCGCCCGCCAACACCAATCCGGTATAGGCGCCGAGCGAAAACCCAAAGAAGCCGATCCTGGAGGAATCAATCGCAGCCCGGTCTTTCCAGTCATTCAAGATGAAATCAAGCAATCGGATAATGCTGGCGGGCCGGGTTGCCAGAATGGAAAGGCTGTCTCGTTGCGAGGAATCGTTTCCATTGTCACCCGGAAGGTTGATCGAGGCGACGACAAATCCAGCGTTTGCCAGGGCCTGCACCGTGTCATCGTGTTGTCCGAACCAACCGCCGCGTCCGTGCGAGACGATCACGAGTGGCAAGTTCGTTCCTGTGACGGGACAGTCCTTCGTACCTTCAATCGATTCAATGAATTGGACAGTGAGTTTGCCGAGGGGCACTCGTTGCGCCGCTGCTGCGCAAGGGTACCATATAGCGCCAGCCAGATTTGGATCGGTATCCAGAAGCTGAACACCGGCAGCTTGCACAGGCGACATCAAGCAGCCGAGTACGGCAGCACAGATCCAATACAGTTTGGCCATCAGTGCCCCCATTCGCCAGCGAACTCTCGGATCAAACTTGGCCGAACTGTGCCGCATTGACTGCCGCTACCAGCCTCGCGCAGCTTGCACGTCGGTCCGCCTCCCGCTGAGCCGCAAGCAAGCAAGATGAAAAGACCAATAAAACGCAGGGAAACGCGCCCATCGCAGCCCCGAACAACATGTGCGCAGCGTAGGTAGAGCTTGCCAAAAGGCAAGCTTCGGCTCTGTGACGTTGTTCACAATTATAATCTGGCTGGTCGTCCGAACGTCTGCAACGGGTTACAAGCCGACATCGCCGCGAGTCGCAGGGCCAGATACTGGCAAACAGCTTGCGCTGCGCAAGATTAACGTAAGAATCGGGCCAATCGACCTCTCTCTTAGATTCCGGAAGAGATTGCCTCCGGTCGGCATACTCGAAGTACAGCGTCCCGTGGACACCTTGCGCATCGCGCTTCAAAATGGGGCGCCCCCATACGGGCGACAATATTCGCAAAGCCTGCTCTTCCCCAGCGCGTTCGGTAAAGTCCTCAATCAACTCCATGTCTTGGCCCGGGCCGGGAAAGATAGCAGCGAACTCATCATCGGTCGCTTGAAACAAGCTGAACGTCGCGTTGACCGCGCGATCTATAATCTGAATGTTCTTCAAGCTCTCCTCCCGGAATAGACGACCATAGGCTCTCTAGTACCGATGCACCGAAGTCCGCTGCAGGCCGGCCAATACCAGAACTGAACTGGCCCAATCTCCTCCCCCAACCTATAGTGCTCGCGCATGGTCGCCATAAGCTGTGAGAGCCGCTCCGGCCCTGTGAACCCAAGGCAGCGCATCGAAACTATCGATGTGCTTCGCGGCCTGGCGTTGCTCGGCGTCCTTGCTATTAACGTCGTCACTGAATTCCGCGTCTCAATCTTCGAGCAGTTCTTACCCGCCGGGCGACCGGCACCTCCGTTTGACCGCGCGGTCGAGACAGTCTTGATGCTCGCGGTCGATATGAAGGCATTTGCCCTGTTCTCACTGTTATTCGGAGTTGGACTTGCCATTCAATATGAGCACCTCTCGACGAACCCGCATCGCGCGCTTCTGTTGTTTCGCCGTCTGATCGCCTTGCTGACGTTTGGACTGATTCACCTTTTCCTGATCTGGAATGGTGACATTCTTACCGAATATGCGATCGCAGGGTTAGTCGTCCTACCATTCCTGTTTGGCCCCCGCTGGCTGCTTTCATGCGGCGCGGCGACATTCCTGGCGCTGTATTTGGCCATGCAGGTGTGGTCCCCTCCTGGATTGTTTCCCAGCTTGGCTTCGTTGCAAGGCCATGTGCTTGAAGCCAATCAGGTCTATGCAGGGGGCAGCTTCGGGCAGGTGCTGGCGTTCCGGGTCAGCGAAATCCCCGTGATCGTTCCTCTCCACATCTACGTATTCCCGCGGACGATAGGGCTATTTTTGATTGGTGCCCTCGTCTGGCGCAGCAATGCCTTGAGGAAGCGAGATCGTCCACTCCTGTTCTTGACAGCAATCAGCTGTACTGGGCTAGGCGCAGTCTTGATCCTCCTAAGAGTAAGCGGCGTCGTAGCGGGCGTCGGTCTCGGCGCACTGGCCACTCCCACCGGCACGATCCTGCTGGCTTTCGGCTACGGTGCAATGATCATCGCCGTCGCCGATCTGGCGAACGGCAAGCGATTGCTGGGCTGGGCTGCGCCGCTAGGGCGCATGGCATTCACGAATTACCTCGCTCAGTCCATGATCTTTGGCTGGATTTTCTACGGATACGGCCTCGGGCTATTTGGGCAGCTCGGGGCGGCGAAGCACTGGCTATCGGGCTTTTCGTCTACGTCTGCCAGGTATTTCTCAGCGGTTGGTGGTTAGACCGGTACAGGTACGGCCCGGTCGAATGGTTATGGCGGACACTGATGTACGGCATACTGCAGCCGATGTCTCATGATCGTCTGACCAGCTCGAGCAAGCGCCCAGCCTAGGTCTGCCAGGGGTCAAAGGCTGCCCTCTTCAGCCAGCATAACCTTGGTCGGGTCACTTGCACGAAGCGGACATCGCCGCGCTCTGGGCTGAGGTCAGCCACGGGCCAGAAGCGGGCATCGCCAAATGAGCCCCCCGCTCAAGCCTCATCGTGCACGGATGGATGAAGTTCACTCCCCTCAGGACGGTGCATCGCTCGGAGGTCGACGACCGGATGGCATTCGGCTTTGAACTTTAGGAGCTGAAGCTTGGAGGAGTTCGATGGAGCGCTTGATCAGCGCGACCATCGCGGCAGGACTGATAAGTGCAAAAGTGCACAAAAGTTCCCGTGCAAACCGGCGGATCATCCACTCCCTCGGGGGCCGCGCGGCTAGGCCAGCGGTCCGCTAAGGGCCATGCCATCAGCGGACGTATCAAGCGGTTGCGGTGAGTAGGTGAGCTGCTATCGGGAACGATAACCCGCTACTACCCACGTATTTTCCCAACTCCAACTTGGTATCTTCGGCCAGGTGTTCGCGAGCCACCTCGCTTGCTTGCGATACATGACTGGCCAGTGGCGAACCCGCAAGATAGCTAGATACAAATCGTTCGACGGATGGAAACTCGATGGCACCGACCCTCCGTTGAACCGTGATATCCTGAAAGTTCGCAGCAGCGACAAGTCGGCTCAGCTCATCGGCATCGGCGAGTCCAAATGGAGCTCGCATGATTGTGGCCGCCGCTGGACCGACGTGGCGCTCCAGTATTTTGGCTAAAGATTCAAACCCGGGACTTTGATCGATGCCGCACCACACCATGAGGGCGAGCCTTCCCCTTGAAGATAGAACTCTGCGCATTTCGCGCAAAGCAGCTGGTCTGTCGGCGAAGAACTGGAGGCCGAGTTGGCAGTACGCAATATCAAACGCGCTGTCAGCGGACGGCAGTTTGTCTGCACTGGCCTCCTGCCATTGAACCGAGGCAGCGTCATCGGCCATCCCGAGCGATCGTGCCACGTTCAACATGCCAGGATTGAGATCGATGCCCGTCACGATCCCGGTAGGGCCCACCTTCACCGCCGCAAGGCGCGCCACTATTCCAGTGCCGCAAGCAATATCGACTACGCGTTCGCCCAGCTTCGGCCGAGCGAGCTCTATCAGGACGGGGGCCCATGGCCCAAACACAGCCGGGACCAACTCCCGTTCGTACACTTCGGGCGCACTACCAGCGACCTGCCACTGACCTTGCTGCTCCATCAGATGATGCCAAAAGGACGTTCGCTACTGCGCTTATAGCTCAACACAGCGATGTCCGCCACGGGTGGTCAAAAGCGCGTCCGCTCCCTCAGCGAAGTGCAGGCTCTTTTCGAGCTTGACGGCGAAATAGTTGCGAGGGGCGGCGGTGCAATCACAACCCGATGGCATCGCTCCGCATCTTCGATCTGAAGTCGAAGATTTTCCAGTTCTGAGAGCCGGCAATAGAGTTCGTTGAGCCGAGAGGCCAGCTCAGCTTGAAAGTCCTGCATGATCGCCCCCATTACTCAAGTTCGCTACCGAACCGCGAATTAAAGCAGCGGTCGTGCGCGGCTTCATTAAGGCATGTGAATCCCGTTGCGATCCCGATTAGTTCCGAGTATCGGAACCCGACCGTCCACTCCCTCAGGGGGAGCTCGATGCGTCGGAGTCCGCGGTGGGTCAATAGCGCCGGTTTCGGCCGTGGGCAGTTAGGACGGGCGGTCTACCCTTAACTTCGGACATGAGCGGGCACCGCAAGCGCGATTGCGATGGGGCCACTTCCAGACTTCGCCGATGGGTATAGAATCATCGTCCACCCTGGAGAACGGCCAAGTGGCCCGAATAGAAACCTTCGTATGGATCGTAACGACCTTCATAATCATTTTAGCCACCGCTCCACTACGGGCTTTGGCAACACCGGAAGCGTCTGCATGCGGGTACCTCGCTAGTCAAATTGATAAGGCGCAGCCAGGGCCGTTGTTTTTGCCCAGCTATCCGACCGTGGAATCGGGGCCTCTCCATGGCGCCGCATACCTCTATGACAATGCGGTGGCCGTCATCGCGTTGGTCGGTTGCGGTGAGCGAGACAAAGCAAGTCGGATGGGCGCGGCGATCCTCTGGGCCGTCGATAATGACCGGACCTGGCATGATGGACGGCTCCGAAACGCTTACGCCGCGGGTGTGGTGGCGAATGGCTCCGCCAAACTTCCGGGTTGGTGGGACAATAATCGGAACGAATGGTTGGAGGATCGATATCAGGTGGGAAGCGATGTTGGTAACATGGCATGGGCCATGTTGGCGTTGCTGTCGATTGATGATGTGAACACCGGCTCCCCGTTTCGCGATGGTGCAGCGCGGCTTGGCGCTTGGGTCGCGCAATGGGCCGATACGCGCGGTACTGGCGGTTTCACGGGAGGTACGTTTGGGCACGAACCGACGCCGGAAGTGCGGACGTGGAAATCGACTGAACATAATACTGACCTCGCCGCCGCGTTTGGCCTTCTTGCGATCCGCACAGGCGATTCGCGCTGGCGCGATAAGGCAACGGTTGCCGAGTACTTTGTAAATACGATGTGGGATCCGGGGTGCGTCTGTTTCGCCGCAGGAACCGCTGAAGACGGTGTCACGCATAATCCGATTTTGGCTCTGGATGCCCAGATCTGGCCTTTAACAGCGCTTCACGGAGCGGCCGGGAAATTTGCATCGGCAATGACGACCGCCGAACAGCGAATGAGTGTCGGCGGAGGCTTTTCTTACGGTGAAGACCGAGACGGTGTGTGGACCGAAGGGACGAGCCAAATGGCTCTCTTGATGAAATTGCTCGGCAAGACGAAGAGGGCAGAATCGCTGATCGCTGTCATCGAATCCCAGAGGTCGCCCGATGGTGGGTTCTATGCCACGACTGTCCGCGCGTTACCGACGGGGTTCGTGTTGGACACCGACCCGACCAAGCCGCGAAACTATTTCCGATTGTCACATCTTGGCGCAGCTTCGTGGGCTGCCCTTGCGGAACGTGGGTTCAATCCCTTTACGATGACAAAAGGACTTCCCTAGCTGAGCCGCAGTGCTTCTCGTCTCGGCCGTTTCGATCTGTCTTGATTTCGATATGTCCGCTTGGGGGTCACCTGCCGACATTGCCGCGGCTCGGACGTCAGGCCTGTTGAGCCTCTCGAGCGGAGATCCCAAAGCTTTGAGTAACCTGCCCTACGCCCTTCGCATCAGCTTGAGCGAAGCCGCAAGCCGCAGGCTGCGCTTGCCGGCGAGCGCGATGCCTTCGAGCTCGCCGCTGTCCGCCGTGCAGGTACCGGAGAAGCCGATCCCGACCTCATAACCGCCGAACACGGGGTTCTCGCCTTTCGCCGGCGTGTGCTCCTGGTTGAGGATCTCGCCCTTCCAGCGGCCGTCAGCCGAGGAATAGGAGCCGAGATAGTAGAAGAACGCATCTCCGCCGAGGATGCGGCCGTCCATCAGCAGCATGACGCCGGAGAGCCCGGCATCGACACCGTCGAGCGCGCGCAGATGGATCGCATAGAGCCCGTTCACCACCCCGCCTGGACCGATCGTCCCCTGCGGCGGCAGCCCCTCGTCATCGAGCCGCGTGAGATTGGCCCAGAAACCGGCGCCCGGCATCGTGTCCGCGCTGCCCGCGAGACGGATCTGGTTGCCGACGAGTCGGCCGCGCGCGCCGATCGCGGCGACATCAGCCCCCATCAGCGGCTTGTAGTTGGGATCGTCGTTGTGCCGTTCGGTGATGACTTCGGCGATGATCTCGCCGTCGCGCTCGAAATAGCTTCCGAGATGCGCGAAGGCCGAATTTCCGCCCAGCAGCTTGCCATCATGCATGCACATGATGCTGCGGCCGAAGGCATCGTTGACGCCGTATTCAACCTTGTAGAGCCCGTCCAGCAACGCAAGTGACCCGCAAAATCATAAGGAAAGCACGCGCTACCTAGCACTGCCATCGCATCAAGACCATCGGGCTTTTTCGCGCAGGGCCATTCGCGAAGCCACGCCCTGCCATGATGCCATCATGCGCCTGTTTTGCCCGACGGCGCAAGCAATTTCGGCAATTCCGCATATGGCGATTTCACACCATTTGCAGGCCTGTGATTTCAACCACTTGGCTACTGTGCATGGGGTTGTTTTTCGAGTTTTTTTGTTTGGCCGGTCGCGAACGGTCCTTGCGCACTCACCAAAGCCGGCTTCGAACCCGCCGGCCGAGGTGCTACGGCATGATCCGGAAAAATGCGCAGCGGTTTCCCGAAAAGATCATGCTCACAAATAAATCTACAGCGCGTTCATCGGGCTTTAGAAGCACAGCGTGGTGACGAGCTTGCCCTGCTTGTCCTTGATCGCATAGGGACAGCGCAGCCGCTCCAGCGCCTGCTTGGCATCCTCGTCGCCGAGCGCTGCGGCGCGCTCGTAGTAGGATTTCGCGGCGTCCTTGTCCTTTGGCCCGCCGCGGCCCTCCTGCGCGAAGGCGCCCATCCGCTCCAGCGCGCCGGGATGGTTTTGCGCGGCAGCCTTTTCGAACAGCGCGCGCGCCGCGGCGTCGTCCTTCGCCCCGCCCCTGCCTTCGGAGAGCATCATGCCGAGCTGGTACTGCGCCTCCGCGTTGGTCTCGGCGGCCTTGCCCAGCAATGCGCGCGCCTGTGCGGGATCGGCCGGCGCGGCACCGCCGCTGCCGCCGAGCGCGGCGAGATTGCTGATGCCGCGGGGATTGCCGGCCTGCGCCGCCTTCTCGAACAATTTCCGCGCCTGCGCTTCGTCCCTGGCGACGCCGGAGCCGGTACCGTAGGCCACGCCGAGCTCGACCATCGCCGCACTCGATCCCTTGTCGGCAGCTTTGCGCCAGGCTGCCATCGCGTCCGCCGGTTGCCGGTTGGCCGCATAGGCGCGGCCGAGCGCGAACATCGCGCGCCGCGACGACGGCGCGGCCTGCTTGCAGAACTTGATGGCGGTCGCAACGTCGGAGGCCGCAATCTCGGTCGCGCCCCTGACGTCGGCCGGCTTGTCGGGATCGCTGGGATCGGCCGCGACCCGGTCGCACAGCACGAGGTCGGCCGATTGCCCATGCCCCGACAACGGCACCGCAAGCGTGAGAAGGATGGCAACGAGGAAAGTCCGCATGGACGCCAGGTTGCGTCGCAGTCTCGGCAAATTCAAGGCTCGAGTCCCGATTGGCGCAGCACGGGGACCACCTCGGGCGATGCCAGATAGCGCAGCAGCCGGTCAGCGGCGTCGGCGTTCTCGGCGTTTGTCATCCGACCGGCGGAGAACACGGCCGGCGTTTGCAGATCGTGCGGGATCGGGCCGACCACCTCGATGCCTTCGACCTGCTTCAGCTCGCTGATCTGCTGCACCGCGAGGTCGGCCTCGCCGCTCACGAGCCGCTCCGCGGTAAAGCCCTGCTCGACGATGGTGGCCTTGGCGTTGATCTCTTCCGCGATCCCCATCTGCGCGATCAACCGGGCGAAATAGACCCCGCTCGCCCCCAGTCGCGAATAGGCCACCGACCGCGCCGCGAGCAGCGTGTTGCGCAGTGCGGATGCCGTGGCGATGTCGGGATGTGCCTGCCCTGCCCGCACCGCGATGCCGACGAAGGAGCGCGCGAGATCGGCAGCGCTCTCGGCGATCACACGGCCCTCGCCGATCATCTCGTCGAGCCCTTCGCGGGTGAGGATGACGAGATCGGCGGCCTCGCCGTCGCGCAACCGTTTGAGCAGCGCCAGCGTCGGCGCGAAATCGGCATCGATGTGGACGCCGGTCGCGGTCTCGTACGCGGAGGAGAGGCTGCGCATCGCGCCCATCAGGCCGAGCGTCGAGAGCATGCGAATTGTTTCCATCAGCGATTCCCGTGACGATCAGGCGCGGTGCATCAGCTTGAGCGCGGCGGTCAGGCGCAGGCTGCGCTTGCCGGCGAGCGCCGTTGCCTCCACCACCGCCTCTTCGGCATCATAGGTGCCGGAGAAGCCGATGCCGACCTCGTGGCCGCCGAAGATCGGATCGTCCTTGGCCGGCGTGTGCTCCTGATTGAGGATCTGGCCCTTCCAGCGCCCGTTGGCGGCGGTGTAGCTGCCGAGATAATAGAACGATGCATCGCCGCCGAGGATGCGGCCCTTGTTGAGCAGCATCACGCCGGTGAGACCGCCGTCGACGCCATCGAGCATGCGCAGATGCACCGAGTAGAGCCCGTCGGCGATACCGGCCTCGCCGACACCGCCGGCGATCGGCATCTCGTCTTCGGTGATCGGTGTCATCAACGACTGAAAGGGTACGCCGGGCAGCTCCTTGAGCTCGCCCTTGAAGCGATAGAGATCGCCGTCGGCCCAGCCCTTGGCAAGCAACGTCGCATCGTCCGTGCCCGCCATGGCGCGATAGTTCGGATCGGGGTTGTGGCGGACGGTGTTGATCACGACGTCGACGCCGGCTTCGGTCTTCACGTAGGTGCCGATATGGGCGAAGGCCGAATTGCCGCCGAGCATCTTGCCGTTGCCGGCATGCATCACGCTCCGGCCGACCCGGTCGCCGAGCTGAAATCTCACCTTGTAGAAGCCTTCAAACACCAGCCGTCCCCGGCCCTGCGCGCACCCAGACGCACTCTATCCCGCTTTCGGCGGCGATGGACAAGTTTCCGGCCATGAGGTCCGATGAGTCTCCGCAACGGCTGTCAGCAAAATGAAAAATCCGCCGAAGCCTTTCGGCTTCGGCGGATCGAAGTCCAACCCGGGCCAGCCCCCCAGCCCGGGCCGGGAGGATCTTAGGCGGCGGCCTTCTTGTCGGCCGGCACGGAGGCGATCGTCTTCAGGATCTGCGAAGCGATCTGGTATGGGTCGCCCTGCGAATTCGGACGACGGTCTTCCAGATAGCCCTTGTAACCATTGTTGACGAAGGAGTGCGGCACGCGGATCGAAGCACCGCGATCGGCAATGCCGTAGCTGAACTTGTTCCAGGGCGCGGTCTCGTGCTTGCCGGTCAGACGCTTGTCGTTGTCCGGGCCGTAGACGGCGATGTGGTCCATCAGGTTCTTGTCGAAGGCCGCCATCAGCGCCTCGAAGTACTCCTTGCCGCCGACCGTACGCATGTACTCGGTCGAGAAGTTGGCGTGCATGCCGGAGCCGTTCCAGTCGGTGTCGCCGAGCGGCTTGCAGTGGAACTCGATGTCGATGCCGTACTTCTCGGTCAGGCGCAGCATCAGGTAGCGGGCCATCCACATTTCGTCAGCGGCCTTCTTGGAGCCTTTGCCGAAGATCTGGAATTCCCACTGGCCCTTCGCGACTTCCGCGTTGATGCCTTCATGGTTGATGCCGGCAGCCAGGCAGAGGTCGAGATGCTCTTCGACGATCTTGCGGGCGACGTCGCCGACGTTCGAGAAGCCGACGCCGGTGTAGTACGGACCCTGGGGCGCCGGATAGCCCGAGGCCGGGAAGCCGAGCGGACGGCCGTCCTTGTAGAAGAAGTATTCCTGCTCGAAGCCGAACCAGGCGCCGGAATCGTCAAGGATGGTGGCGCGCTTGTTGGTCGGGTGCGGGGTCTTGCCGTCGGGCATCATGACTTCGCACATCACGAGCACGCCGTTGGTGCGGGCGCCATCCGGGAACACCGCGACCGGCTTCAGCACGCAATCGGAGCTGTGGCCTTCAGCCTGCTGGGTGGAGGAGCCATCGAAGCCCCAGAGCGGAAGCTGCTCGAGCGTCGGGAACGACGCGAATTCCTTGATCTGAGTTTTGCCGCGCAAGTTCGGAGTCGGCGTATATCCGTCGAGCCAGATGTACTCGAGCTTATACTTGGTCATTGAGCCTCTCTGTAGATGATGCGAAAGGTGGGGGCCGCAGGCCCCCGCACGATTGTTTACCCGGCCAACATCGGCCGACCCTTTCCAAGCATTTAACGTGCCAAAAGGCCGCAGCGCGGGAGGTTTTCCACCGCCGCCGGCCCCCCTCTCCCTCCCGGCGGATCGGCCCGTGCGCCATGCGTCATAGCGGCGCACCTTTGCGTGAAGCTGCATCGCAAAAATCCCGCGGAAATCGCCCGATTCTGAAGCAGGCCGGCCCGGGTCTAAGGTTGCCGGCTAAACGCGCATCAACGTCCGGCAATATTCGCCAAGACTGCGACCGTCGCCCGCAACCTTCGCAACGGCCCACGCGTTAGCCACCTGAGCGCTGCCTTAGAGGAAGCAGAATGCAGTCTGCCTACAAAATAGGCCAAGGGTGATTTCCTTTTCAGCACTTTGCATTTCGGAATGCACGGCCGATATGGGGATTCCAGTAACCACAAGCCAACGAGTCGGGCGCACCATGGAAGCCCAGCGCTGCGATCTCGGGAGATACCGCAATGATGAACAATGGACTGAGTCACGGATCTGCACAGATCTACCAATTCCCTGTCGGGGGCCGCTCGGCTCTCGGGGGGCGCCGCAACGGTGAGACCCGCCTTCCCGCCAACCACGCCTCGCTCCCCGTGAACGAGACGATTTGCAGCGGCAGCTGGTACCATCAGGAAGCAGTCGATGAAGCCAAGCCGAAATGGGATCGCTGATGCCTGCGTTCGGTTCAATACCGCCGCGGTCTCTCGATGCCCGGCGTCAGTTCGAAAAAGGGTCGAAACAACGGTGTTTCGGCCCTTTTCCATTCCGGACTTGATTGCGGGATTATATGGTCGCGCAGGTGATCACAGACCGTTTCAGATGCCTGACAAGACACCTCCATGAAAGACTTCCCTGCCCGCCATCTCGCCCTGCAAGGCGCCAGCAATTTTCGCGACCTCGGCGGCTATCCGACCGCAGATGGCCGTATTACGCGATGGCGGCAGATCTTCCGCTCCAACCATCTCGGCCAGCTCACTGTTGCCGATATCGAGATCGTCCGCGCGTTGGGCGTGCGCAGCGCCTTCGATTTTCGCGGCGTCGAGGAACGCGCGGCGGGTGTCTGCGTGGTCAACGAGATCGCCGTGCATTCGCTGCCGATCGAGCCGACAGTCGTGGCTGCGCTGCGCGCCGAGCTCGGCAGGGGCAGGTTGACCGCGCCGGTCGCGCTCGAACTCATGCGCGAATCCTATCGCAACTATGTACGCCACAACACGGCCAGTTTTCGCAACCTGTTCGGGCATCTCCTGGAGGACCGCGCGCCGCTCGTGATCCACTGCACCGCCGGCAAGGACCGCACCGGCTTTGCCAGCGCGCTGATCCTGCATGCGCTCGGCGTATCTGATGACGTCATTGCCGAGGATTATCTGCTGACCAACCAGCACTACAAGCGCGACGCATCAAACGTCTCCGATCTTCCCGCCGATGTTCTCGACGCGATCGGCAACGTCGAGGCCTCGTATCTTGCGGCTGCTTTCGAGGCCGTCGGTAGCGAGTATGGCGATCTCGAAACCTACTTGCGCGACGGTCTCGAGCTCGGCACACCGGAGCGGATCGCACTGAAGGCGCGCTATCTGCAATCGTAGGCGGCCGTAAATCTTAAGCGGCCGTGCCGGGAGAACAATGATGCAAGGCAAGGTTCTGATCGTGACCGGCGCACTCGGCGCGCTCGGCAAGGTGGTCGCCGAGACCGCGCTGGCACGCGGCGCGCGCGTGGCCGGCATCGACCATGCGCCATCGCAAATCTCCGCGATGCCTGAGCGCATCGAGATCGGCGGCGTCGATCTGTCCGACGCAGCACAAGCAAAGACGGCGGTCGAGGCAGCGGCGAGACACTTTGGCGGGCTCGACGTGTTGGTAAACATCGCCGGTGGCTTCGCCTTCGAGACCGTCGGCGACGGCGACGTCAAGACATGGCAGCGCATGCATGCGCTCAACGTGCTGACGGCACTCAACGCCTCGCAGGCGGCCCTGCCGCATCTGGCCGCGTCCAAGGCCGGCCGCATCGTCAATATCGGGGCCATGGGCGCGCTTCAGGCCGGCTCCGGCATGGGCCCCTATGCGGCGTCGAAAGCCGGCGTCCACCGGCTCACCGAGGCGCTGGCGAGCGAGTGGAAAGGCAAGGTGACCGTGAACGCGGTGCTGCCCTCGATCATCGACACCAAGGCCAACCGCGCCGACATGCCGAAGGCCGACTTCGCCAAATGGGTGACACCGCAGGAACTCGCCGAAGTCATTCTGTTCCTCGCCAGCGATGCCGCCAGCGGCGTCACCGGCGCGCTGATCCCGGTTGGCGGGCGGGTGTAATCAATCCGGCACCAAGAGCCGGAGATTGCCTCTGAAACGGATGCTCTGCTTGCCGGCGAGCGCGATGCCCTCGCCGTACGCGGTCTCGCCATTGTAAGTGCCACTGAAGCCGATGGTCACGACCTTGCGGCCCCACACCGGGCGCTCGTCGAACGAGGGGGAATGCTCCTCGTTGGTCAGCTCGCCCTTCCACTTGCCGTTGGCCGAGGTGTAGCTGCCGTAGGCGAAGAAGAATGAGTCCCCGCCCCGCATGGTGCCGTCGCGCATCACCATGACGCCTTGGTTGCCGCCCTGAACGGCATCCAGCATTTCGATGCGGATATGATAGAGCCCATTCCTGATGGTCATCTTCGTGAAGCGCCCGATTGTCCCACCCGCAGGATAGCCGGATCATCTGTTCCCGATCAAATGGCGCAGAGCTCTAAGTCCACTCCGGGGCTAAACTGCCGCAGACTGATTCTCCGATCGAACGTGACATTCGGAAGCTTCCTTTGGAAACCACGCTCTATCTGCCTGTCAAACGCTTCCTCGAAGAGCTCGGCTTCACGGTCAAGGGCGAGATCGGCGGCTGCGATCTCGTGGGCCTCAGCGCCGGCGATCCTCCGGTGGTGGTGATCGGCGAGCTCAAGCTGACCTTCAATCTCGAGCTGATCCTTCAGGCGGTCGATCGTGCACCGGCCGGCGACGAGGTCTGGATTGCGGCAAAGATGTCAGCGCGCGGCAAGGGACGCGAGACCGACGCACGCTATCGCAATCTCTGTCGCCGCCTCGGCTTCGGCATGCTCGGGGTGACCGACCGCGGTCAGGTCGAGGTGCTGGTGAAGCCGCCGACGGCAGCCCCACGCCGGGAGCCGAAGGTCCGTTCGCGCCTGGTCGCAGAGCATCAGCGCCGCCAGGGCGATCCGGCGCTGGGCGGCAGCACGCGCGCGCCGATCATGACGGCCTATCGGCAGCAGGCACTGGCCTGCGCCTCGGAGCTCGCGGCAGGCCCGCGGCGGGTGAGCGAATTGCGCCAGCGCTGTCCCGATGCCGGCAAGATCATGCTTAACAATGTGTATGGCTGGTTTGAACGCACCGAGCGGGGAATTTACGGGCTGACGGAAGCTGGCCAGGCGGCGCTGAAACGCTGGCCACAACAGCGGGTTGCGGATGTTGCCGGTCTCCCGTCACCACCCTGACACCCAACCGGTGCATAGCTGAGATGCCACACCGATTTCATATTGCAATGCAACATAGACGGCACTAGGTATCCCGGCATCGAAACCGAGGCCGTTATGAACGCAGACTGGAATACCAAATATGGCACGCGGCGCGTGCGCCACGATCCGCCGACCTTAGACGAGGCGATCTTCGCCGCCGTCGGCATCACCGATGATCAGGAGCAGCAGGCCGAGATCGCCGCAGCCTTGATGGGCATGCCGCTCGATGTCGTCCAGGCCGAGGTCAAGAAGCAGGTTCGCACCAACAGCCGCATCACCTCGACCCGCGTGATCGCCGGCGAACAGGGTGCGCAGCGCTCGGTGGTGGTCGAACGCCGTGTCGTGCGCCGCTTCGGCAACCACAAGCGCACCGGCACCTGACGGCCTAGTTCCCTACATACAATACAAAAGCGGACCGGTTTTACCGGTCCGCTTTTTTGATTCCAATCGGATTTTTCAGGTCAGGCGGCGCGATTGCCGTAGATGCTGGAGATGATCTTCCAGCAGGTCGAGTTGAAGCTGAGAAGAGCGCGGCCGGCCCTGAATGGCGAGGCCGCGAGATCAGCGAGTTCGTCCTCAGGCGCCTTGGCGAGATCGATCGTGCCGGTCGATTCGCCATGACGGAATTGCAGATGCGCCCCGAACTTTCTGGCGAGCGCGCGCATCGGGTGATTCTCGGCGCCGGTGGTGATGCGCAGGCGCTTGTAGCCTTTCCAGCGCGCTTCCGCGATCAGGCGGCTGAACAGCACGGTGCCGACGTTCTGGCGCCGCGCCGAAGCTTCCACGCTGAAGGCGACCTCGGGCAGCGAATCGCCCTCGGGCGGATGCAGCTCGGCCGCACCGCGGACCACGCCATCGACGATATAGGCGACGATCACGGTGCCGTCCTCGGCACAGCGGGCGGCGTAACGCTCGATAAAACTGTCGTCGAGAAAACCGTTGAAGCGGTCGTGCCGGCTTTCGGCATCGAGCCTCAGCAGGTGATCGCGCAAAAGCGGCAATTCTTCCTGCTGGCTCAAGGTCCGCACGTAGCCCTGAACGGACTTCGGGCGGTTGGTTACTTCAAGTCCAAAATCTGCTGCGAGTGACAAGTCAAAACTCCTCTTGGTGTCCCTCGAGGAGGCGTTCGAATCCCTAGGCCTCCAATATTGTGCATCGCAACAAACTTTTCAAGACCGGAACCTGCCCAAGTTTCGGGCACGGGGGCGACTAATTCGTTAATGGAATCAAGCCCCCGTATTCACACCAGGACCAGCTGGGTCTGCGTCACCACGGCAACCAGCTTGCCGTCCTGGGTCTCCAGCCGGGTGGTCCAGACCTGGGTCCGCCGGCCTCTGTGGATTGGGGTGGCGGTCGCGATTACCGTGGTTCCCTCCTTGGCCCCGCCGATGAAGTTGGTCTTGCTCTCGAGCGTGGTCGTGCCCTTGGCGTCCTCCGGCAGATTGATCACGGTGGCCGCCGCGCCGACGGAATCGGCCAGCGCCATCACCGCGCCGCCGTGAATGGTGTGATGAAACGTGCAGAGATCGGGCCTGACCGTCATCCGCGCTACCACGCGATCCTTCTCGGCCTCGACGAACTCGACGCCCTTGAGTTCGGCAAACGGCATCTTCATTGCTTTAAGTTTCTCGAGCGGCGTCATCGGATCTCCTCCCAAATCATTCTGCTCACAGGGTGAATTGCTCTTCGCGGCAAAGCAATGACGTCCGAGGTCGTCATTGCGAGCGCAGCGAAGCAATCCAGAATTTTTCTGCGGATACATTTCTGGATTGCTTCGCTGCGCTCGCAATGACGGGGAGACAGCGTTCGTACCTCACGTCACCGCATTCACCACCTCATACTCCGGCCGTCGCCAAATCTCGCCCGCGATCACCTCCTCGATGAACTCGGCAGCGCGCACGATCTCGCTCTCGCCGATATACAGCGGCGTGATGCCAAACCTCATGATGTCTGGCGCGCGGAAATCGCCGATCACGCCACGGGCGATGAGGGCTTGCATCGCGGCATAGCCGCCGTCGAAGGCGAAGGAGACCTGAGAGCCGCGGCGCTCATGCGTGCGCGGTGTAACAAGCTTCAAGGACGGACAGCGGCGTTCGACCTCGGCAATCAGGAGATCGCCGAGGGCCAGCGAGCGGGCCCGGACCTCGGCGATATCGACGCGGTCCCAGATGTCGAGCGAAGCTTCCAATGCCGCCATTGCCAGCACCGGCGGCGTTCCGACGCGCATGCGCTCGACGCCGCCGGCGGCCGCATAGGCAAGCTCGAACGCGAACGGCTTTGCGTGTCCCATCCACCCCGACAAAGCGGCGCGCACGCTGTCGGCGTGGCGCGGCGCAACGTAGAGGAAGGCCGGCGCGCCGGGCCCGGCGTTGATGTATTTGTAGGTGCATCCAGCGGCGAAATCCGCGGCGGTGCCTGCAAGGTCAACTGGCAGCGCGCCGGCCGAATGCGCGAGGTCCCAGACCGTGACGATGCCGAGCGCATGCGCTCTTGCAGTCAGCTTCGCCATGTCGTGGCGCCGTCCGGTGCGGTAATCGACCTCGGTGATGTAGAGCACCGCGATCTCCTCCGACAACGAAGCCTCGATCTCCTCCGGCGCCACCAGGCGCAATTGATGGCCACGGCCAAGGGTCGCGATCAGGCCTTCGGCCATGTAGAGGTCGGTCGGAAAGTTGCCGGTGTCCGATAGAACGACCTTGCGCGACGCGTTCATGTCGAGCGCGGCGGCGAGCGCCTGATAGACCTTGAGCGACAGCGTATCTCCGACCATGACGGAGCCGGCTTCCGCACCGATCAGGCGCGCGATGCGATCGCCGACATGGCGCGGCTGGGCATACCAGCCAGCCGTATTCCAGGCGCGGATCAAGTCATCGCCCCACTCGGCGGTGATGACGCGGCTGACGCGCTCGGCAACGCCAAGCGGCAACGCGCCGAGCGAATTGCCGTCGAGATAGATCACACCGTCCGGCATATGGAACAGCGCTTTGGTGTCGTCGTAGACGCGAAGCTTGGTCATGGAATTCTCTACAGGATCGTGCGCACGCGCCAGAGTTCCGGAAACAGCTCGACCTCCAGCATGCGCTTGAGGTAGCTGACGCCGCCAGTGCCACCGGTGCCGCGCTTGAAGCCGATGACGCGCTCGACCGTCGTCACATGGTTGAAGCGCCAGCGCCGGAAATAGTCCTCGAAATCGACCAGCTTCTCGGCGAGCTCGTAGAGCATCCAGTGCGTTTCCGGCGCCTCGTAGACGATACGCCAAGCCTGCAGCACACCTTCATTGAAGCTATGAGTCTCGCGAACATCGCGCGCCAGCACGGCCGCAGGCATCTTGAGCCCGTTGCGGTCGGCGAGCCGCAGCACCTCGTCATAGAGGCTTGGCGTTGCGAGCTCGGCTTCGAGCAGCTGCGTTGTTTCCAGATCGTGCGCGTGCGGCTTGAGCATGGCGTGGTTGCGGTTGCCGAGCAGGAATTCGATCTGCCGGTATTGCCGCGACTGGAAGCCTGAGGACTGGCCAAGCTGCGAGCGGAAGCGCGTATACTCGCTGGGCGTCATGGTGCGCAGCACGTCCCAGGCGCCGTTGAGCTGCTCGAAGATGCGCGACATCCGTGCCAGCATCTTCATTGCAGGCTGCACCTCATCCTTCGCGATCGAACGGCGTGCGGCGCTGAGCTCGTGGATGGCGAGCCGCATCCACAGCTCGGTGGTCTGATGCTGGATGATGAACAGCATCTCGTCATGGGCTTCCGACAGGGGATGCTGCGCGCCGAGGATCGCGTCCAGCGCCAGATAGTGTCCATAGGACATGCGCCGGGCGAAATCGGTCTCAGCGCCTTCGCTTGCGGGATCGTATTGGCTGGACGTCATGGCAGGCCCTTTCGATCGATCTTCAAGGCCTCGTCAGTCGAGGCCGATCAGGCGCGCGGTGATGGGCGACGACGGGTCCTTGAGGGCGTCGATCACGGTGAAATGGTTCAGCCCGGGATCGACGACAAGACGCGTCGGCACATCGAAACCAGTCCAGACATTGGCCATCAGATCGGACTGGCGGATGAATTCGGGCCGCTCGTTGCCACCGACCCAGGCGGTCACCGGCGAAGGCCCGCGCGGCAGATGCAGCGCCGCGCTTTCCAGCGTCGCCTCCTCCATCGTCATGCGCAGGGTGTCGTTCATCCTGGTCTTGAGCAGCGGACGCAGATCATGCAGGCCGCTGATGGACAGCGTGCCGGCGACGCGGTTGTAGACGGCGGGCTCCAGCCGGCTGTCGTCGCACAGCATACGCGTAACGAGATGCCCGCCGGCGGAATGGCCGGCGAGCCGGATCGGGCCCGCGACCAGCGAGGCCGCCTTGGCAATCGCTGTGGTGATTTCCGCCGTAATGTCGGAGATGCGCGCGGCCGGCGTCAGCGTGTAGCTTGGCAGTGCCACCGTCCAGCCGTGATGGCGCGCGCCTTCGGCGAGATCAGTCCATGTCGACTTGTCGAAGCGCATCCAGTAGCCGCCGTGGACGAACACGACGAGGCCCTTGCTGTCGCCGTCGGGCAGGACGAGGTCGAGGCGCTGGCGCTCGGCGGGGCCATAGGCGATGTCAGCGCGAAACTCCTTCAGCCCGGCGCGATAAGCCGCCGCGCGCTCCGCCCACAGCGCCGGTATCTTGTCCGAGCCCGGGATATGGGCCGAATTGGCGTAGGCGTCATCCCAATCGCGCATCGTGCCTTCCTCGGACTGTCCTGCGGACCGGGCCTTAGTCTGCCACCGGCGCGGCCGCCATCCTAGTCTTTATTTTAAGCTTAAAGGATTTTGGGACGCGGGTGGATTGGGCAGCCCCCGTCATTGCGAGCGCAGCGAAGCAATCCAGTCTGCCTCCGCGGTGGCAGTCTGGATTGCTTCGTCGCAAGGGCTCCTCGCAATGACGGGGGAAGGCCCCTACCCCTGCTCCACCCCGCACCAATCCGCGATGAACAGCGCCAATGCCTTGGTCGTCTTTTTCAGCGAGTCCAGATCGACATATTCATTGAAGCCGTGCATCTCGCCGCCACTCGCGCCGAAGCACAGGCTCGGGATGCCGTGATTGAGGCCGTAGAAGCGGGTGTCGGTTAGCGCGGTGAAGACGAGGTCTTCGATTTGGCCGCCATAGACGGTGCTGAAGGCCTTGCCGAACGCCGCCTCAGGCGCGGCCGCATCGGTCAGCTCATAGCCTTCCGACAAAAAGCCCGACCATTCGATCTCCGGCGGATTGTTGGCGAGGAAGCGGTGGTTGCGTGCGGCGGCGGCGACACACGCAAGAATCTCCTTCTGGTGATCGGCGATCGACCAGCCCGGCAACACGGCAATCCGGCAATCGACATCGCACCAGGCCGGCACGCTGGAAGCCCAGTCGCCGCCCTTGATGATGCCGGGGTTGAAGTTGATGGGATGGTTCAGCGTCTTGAAGTGACGATCGGCTTTCGCGCGCTCGTTCCACTCGATCTCGAGTTTTTGCAGCGCCTGGATCAAATGATAGGCCGCCATGATTGCATTCGCGCCGGAGCCGGCGAAGGCGACATGGGTCGGATGGCCCTTCACGCGCAGGCGGAACCAGATCACGCCCACCTGCGAGCGCACCATCTTGCCGCCGGTCGGCTCAGGAATGAAGCAGGCATCCGCACGATAGCCTCGTTGAAGCGTCGAGAGCGCCCCGACGCCGGTGCTCTCCTCCTCGATCACAGACTGGAAGTGAATCCGCGCCGTCGGCCTCAGGCCCGCGGCCCTGATCGCATCGAGCGCGGAGAGCGCTGCGATGGTGCCCGACTTCATGTCGCAGGCACCGCGACCGAACATCTTGCCGTCCTTGATGACGGGCGAGAATGGCGGGGTGTCCCACAGTTCGAGCGGCCCTGCGGGGACCACGTCGCAATGGCCCTGCAAGATCAGCGATTTGCCCGCCTCGGTTTTGGGCCGGTACGTGCCGACCACAGTGCGCGCCTTCGAAAAATCGTGCTCGATGGGCCCGAAGCCGCGCAGATCCTTGAGGTCGTCGACATTGATGTGCCAGTCGTCGACCTCGTAGCCGCGCGCGCGCATGAGGTCGCCCATCATGTCCTGGCATGGCCCCTCCGCACCGCGCGTCGAGGGGATCGCGACGAAATCGCGTGTGGTCGCGAGCTGGGCTTCGAAGCCGGCATCAACGGCGTCAAGAATCCTCTGCTGCGTTTCGGCATTCATCAGGCAACTCCAATCGGGCATTGAGATCATCGATGGAGCGTAAGCTAACCGATTTCAGCCGTTCGGGTACTCTGCAAAATAGGCATCCCGCAATGCGTCTTCGAGCAGCCGGCCCTCCGAATAGCCATTCAGTGTCGCCGGCCGGCTCACGCCGTCGAGCAGCCGCGGGCAAGGTTCCGGCGCACCGAGCACGGTGCGCACCGGGATGCGCTCGGCATAGATCGGCAATTCATAGTCCTCGTCGTCGTCGGCGACACCCTTGGCCCGGATTTTCGCGGAGGCTTCCTCGATCTCCATCGCGATAAAGGAGGTCGCCTTGATCTCCTGCGTGTTGCTCGCCCGCAGGCTGGCGGTGCGATCCGGGAAGAAGCGGTCGACCATCGCGATCACCGCGCGTTCTTTCTCCTCGGGATCGGTGACGAGATAGGCGGTGCCGAATGCCATCACGGCGCGGTAATCGGCCGAGTGATTGAACCCGCAGCGCGCCAGCACCAGGCTGTCGAGATGTGCGACCGTCAGGCACACGCGCTCGCCCCGGGTCTGGTTGCGCAGCATGCGGCTGGCGCTCGAGCCGTGCCAGTACAGTTTCGTCCCTTCGCGCCAGAAGAAAGTCGGCGTGCAATAGGGTTGGCCGTCGATGGCGTAGGAGACGTGGCAGAGCATCGAGGAATCCAGGATGCGATGAACGGTGTCGTGATCGTAGAAGCCGCGGTCGTGACGGCGCTTCACCTGATTGCGCGCGGATGTCGGATAGGAATTTTGGTTCTCGGTCTGGCTCACGGCCGCTCCTGTCGGATTTGAACAATTCCAGAGCAGTTGTATCCGTGGATTTGGTCTGCGATAGTGCCAATTCCATGCGAAAAATTCCGACCAATTCTGTCCCCTCGCCGGCCAAAGCCGAGCTGCCGCTCGACCTCGCAGGCCCGCACATCACGGCTGGCGCCTCGTCGGCGCACCGGCTGTATCAGGCACTGTGCGAGATGATCGTCGGCGGTCTGGTGAAACCCGGCGAGCCGCTGCCGCCGTCGCGCACGCTGGCCAAACAGACCGGCTTTCGGCGCAATGCCGTCGTCACCGCCTATGAGCGGCTGATTGCCGACGGCTTTGCCGACGCCACCGTCGGCTCCGGCACCTTCGTCGCCGCGCGCATCCCCGCGCGCGCGGCTGAGCCGAAGCGGCCGAAGATCAGCGTCGAAACGCCCGGGCAAGGCGCGTTTTCGCTCGGCTGCACCCATATCGACGCGCGCGCCGTGCAGCGTTTCCGCGCCTTTGTCGGCCGTCGCATGCGCGCCTTCGGCGCTGAGCATCTGCACTATGGCGATCCCCGTGGCAGCCGCGAGCTGCGTGCGGCGATCGCCGATCATCTGTTGTCGGCGCGGGGCCTGCGCTGCGATCCCGATCAGATCATGCTGACGTCGGGCACGCTGCACGCGCTGCGCATCGTGCTGAGCGCGATCCTGAAGCCCAACGACCAGGTCTGGTGCGAAGACCCCGGCTACCCCGCTGCGCGGAAAACCATCGCGCATTGCGGCTATCGTGCCGTGTCCGTTCCCGTCGACGCGCATGGCATGCGTGTCGCCAAAGGCCGCGCAGCGGCGCCGTCCGCGCGCGCAGCCTATGTGACCCCGTCGCACCAGTTTCCGCTGGGTGTGCAGATGTCGATGCCGCGGCGGCTCGAGCTGCTCGACTGGGCCAGGCAGGCCGGCGCCTTCGTGCTGGAAGACGATTACGACAGCGAGTTCCGCTATGACGGCGCGCCTCT
Source organism: Bradyrhizobium sp. WU425 (assembly GCF_021052305.1). Taxonomy (NCBI): domain Bacteria; kingdom Pseudomonadati; phylum Pseudomonadota; class Alphaproteobacteria; order Hyphomicrobiales; family Nitrobacteraceae; genus Bradyrhizobium; species Bradyrhizobium sp. WU425. The sequence goes on from NZ_CP088089.1 coordinate 4,730,073, forward strand.
GATGTCGCTGGCCGGCATCGATCACCTCCAGCGTGTGATCTACATGGGCACGTTCGCCAAGACGTTGTTTCCGGGCCTGCGCATCGGCTATTGCGCCCTGCCCGAGCGCTTGATTGCGGATGTCGCCGCGGCGCGGGCCGCCCTCGACCGCTTTCCCGGCACGCTGATGGAGGGCGCGGTGGCCGACATGCTCAATTCCGGCGCGTTCGCGGCGAACCTGAAGCGCGTGCGCAAGCTTTACCGCGAGGCGCGCGACGCATTGGCCGGGACGCTCGAAGCCGCATCCGACGGCCTGCTGTCGGTGCCGGTCCCATCACAGGGCCTGCATCTTGTCGCCCGGTTCGATCCCTCGGTCGATCTGCTGGTGGCGGCAGAAGCCAAGCAGGCCGCCGGCGCCGAAGGCTGGCTGTTGGCCGACACTTATTCACGCTCACGCCCTCTACCCGGTTTCGTGCTGGGATTTTCCGGCCACGCGGTTCCGAAGCTCGTCGCATCCGCCGAGCGGCTCGCGCGGGAATCGCGAGTGGCCTTGCGCGCGAGGCGCAAGCCGGCCCGGCGGGCGTGACGAACGTTCACTATGAGAATCGGCTGCCGCTCCCTACATTGCGGCACCGATGCCGGAGCTCACCCCATGCTGCTACGCCGCGCGACTTGCCTTTCGCTCCTGATCTTCATCGCACTCGCCGCGACGGCGCGCGCAGGCTCGGTCGGACGCGAGCAGGACATCGTCGATCTCAAGCTCGGCCAGCGCGTGCAAGTGGACGACGGAACCTGCCCCGCCGGACAGGTCAAGGAAGTGCGCGGCGCCAAAATGACCGACAAGGGCGTCGCACGGACGAGCATCTGCGTGTCGCGATTTGGTCCGAAATCAAAGCGATGAGCGCTACTTCGCCGGATCGAACATGCATTGCAGGGTCGGCTTGGCGATCTTGGTGAAGGTCGGGCCGATTTCGGTCTGCTTTGCGGCCGGCACCCAGTCGGTCTCGATCGTCGGCACCCCGGTCTCGCTGATGCCGCGCAGCAGGGCCTCGCGAAGATCGCGATCCTCGACGACGGCGGCAGCATGATCGTGCAGGCAGCCGCAGACCTCTTCCGGATGCTCCCATCGCCCGAGCATGCGCGGCGCGCATTGCCTCACGAACTCGGTACGGGGATCGGGTAATCTGGAGGGAGAGCGCACTTGCGCCTGAACGGCACTGATCGTCAGAAGGGATATGAACGCCGCGGCGCAGGAACGAGCAAGCATGATGGCCTTTATTGGCTGATTTTTCTTGTTGGCGATCAGAAGCGCGCAGCAACCACGATCGGCTGCGGTGCCGGGATCATGATCGGCGAGCCGCTGTACTGGAAAGTACCGATACCCGGGACATTGCCGTCCGGCGAGCCTGCGAACGAGGAGCCGGCGAGCACGAAACCGAAAGCAAGGATGAGGCTGAGCGTGCGCATGAAGTTCTCTCCGAATTCGGTGGCCGGCGTGCGCCGTCGTCGTTGTGAGGTTGATAACCATGGGCGGTTTCGCGCGTGATGCGCCAAAGCCGGAAAATGGTTTCGTCTCCGTGAGAATTGTTTCGTCCCGCTCGAGGCGACGACATATTCCATGGAAAATCTCAATCTTTTCAGATGGGTCGTGCGGTCACCCAATGTAGCCTGGCAGGTTCCGGCGAGCTCGGAACGCCGGCGCCGTCATGATCCCGCCTCACACCCTTCACATGCGTTTTACGTTTTTCTGCTGAAGAGAAGCCGAACGAAGGCTGGGTCCTGTCGAACCGGGGGCGCTTCGACTGCGACCCAAGCTATCGAGACCGAGGACGCCCGAGCATCGCCGAGCGCGTTCATGTGAGGAACAGCCATCATGACCGCGCAGAATCGCGCAACGACGCGCGATGCGGACCAACGAACGGACCGCCGGGAGCAACGACCTGTTCACAGCAGTGCCCATTCGCCTGGCGAAATGGCGCTACAATCGAGCCGGGGCTTTGAGGCCACGCCGCAGTCATTCGTGCGGCTGACCGGCTCGCATCTTGCAAAACCGCGCGCCATCCGCGCTGACATCATCGAGTGAACGCAAACCCCTCACTGAGTGCACGCGAGAGCGTCACTGAGTGAACGCAAGAGCGTCACTGAGTGAAGAACTCTCCGCACTTCTGGACGTTGGCGTCCGCCGGTCCCCACGGCATGACCGGCACGGTCGAGGTCGAGTTCTTCGGCGAACCCTCGATCAGCCTGTCCGAATAGACCATGTAGACCAGCACGTTGCGCTTCGCGTCACAGCCGCGCACGATCTGCATCTTCTTGAAGAACAGCGAGCGGCGCTGGCGGAACATGTCGTCGCCCTGCTCCATCTTGTTCTTGAACTTGATCGGGCCGACCTGACGGCAGGCGAGCGAAATGTCCGAGACTTCCTCGGCAAGGCCCAGCCAGCCCTTGAAGCCGCCCTTCTCCGGCACCGTAAAATGACAGGCCACGCCCTCGACTTCAGGATCGTCGAGGCCGTAGGTCGCAAGCTTGTCGTTCGGGCTCATCCATTTGAACACGGTCGAGCGGCGAAAGATCAGATCCGGCTCGTCGGCGGCGAAGGCGGACGCTGCCGGCACGGTCAACGCCATGAGGAATAAAGCGAGGCCTTTCAAGCGGATGCTGGAAAGACTGGGGAAACGAGATGACATGAACCTCTCCGGTAACAACTTCCAGCAATGTAGGGATGAGGCGACCGATCAGGAAGACGACCGGCAAGCCGACACGGCCGCCGTTTACCGCTCCGTGAGGCTTTTTTGCTACGCTTTGGACAAATGTAGCTGATGGCAGAACCGCCATGCTGGTGAACGCGTATCCCCTCTGAGAGACTAACATCTGATTTGGATTATGGATTCGAGGATGAACAGCGTGAACGGGGCCGGTTTTTCTGCCAAGCCGACGCGGCTTTGGCAGGTCGCCATTTTGGCGGCGGCGGGTGCGATCGGCACGGCAAGCCAGGCGGACGCAGCGTTTTATTACTGGACGGACTATTCCGACGGGTCCTACGGGCGCCAGGAGCGCCATCTCGACGTCCCGCGCCAGAAACCGCAGAAGCGCGGTGCGGTCGGCAAAAAAGACCTTGTTGCCGAAAAAGAAGCGGGCACGAAACCGCAAGGTCCTCTCGTCATCGTCGTCTCGATCGACCGGCAGAAGGTCACGGTCTACGACAGCAAAGGCGTGTTCGCGGAATCCCCGGTGTCGACGGGCATGAAGGGCCATTCGACGCCGATGGGTGTGTTCAGCGTCATCCAGAAGCACAAATTCCACCACTCCAACATCTATAGCGGCGCGCCAATGCCGTACATGCAGCGGATCACCTGGTCGGGCGTTGCCATGCATGCCGGCGTGCTGCCGGGCTATCCGGCCTCGCACGGCTGCATCCGCATGCCGATGGCGTTCGCGGTGAAGATGTGGAACTGGACCAGGATGGGCGCGCGCGTGATCGTTTCGCCCGGTCAGATGTCGCCGCAGAAGTTCTCACATCCGCTGCTTGCCTCGGTGCGCGTGCCACCGCAACCCGCGGCCAGCCTCGAGCCGCAGACCAATGCCGGCGACAAAGCCGACAAGGGCACGGCCAATACCGCGGCCATCGAAGCAAAGCCGGTTGAAACGAAAACCGCCAGCGCCGACGGCGTGCCCGAGCTGCGCTCGTCGGTCGGCCACACCGTGATGTCGGACGTGACCACCGGATATGCCCCCGCCCGCGAGGAGGCCTCGGCATCGGCCGACAACACCGAGACAACGGCAGAGCCCGAGACCAAGACCGCTGAGGCGACGGACGCGGCCAAGCCAGAGGCCGGAGACGCCGCGCAGCCCGCGAACACTGAAGCGAAGCCTGTCGACGCCGCGGAGACGCCGAAGTCCGAACTCGCGAAGACATCCGATGCACCGGCCGCGGCGCCAGCGCAGGCGGCCACGACCGACGTCAAGAAGGACGAAACCCGCGTTGCCGATCCGGCGCCCGTGGCAAAACCTGAAGCGCCCAAGCGAGCGGGCCAGATCGCGGTCTTCATCAGCCGCAAGGATTCCAAGCTCTACGTGCGGCAGAACTTTGCGCCGCTGTTCGAGGTGCCTGTCACGATCGCCGCGAGTGATCGGCCGCTCGGCACGCATGTCTTTACCGCCGAAATCGACAAGGCCGATTCCAATGCGCTGCATTGGTCGGTGGTGTCCTTGCCAGTGTCGGTCCGCTCTGCCGCGCGCGAAGATGACGGCCGCGTGACAGGCCGCCAACGTGGCGCGGCGGTGATTCCCGTCGCCGTAAAGCCTGTGGTCCCGCCGGACAGTCCAGCCGAGGCCCTGGACCGCGTCTCGATCCCGGCCGACACGATCGCGAGGATCAACGAAATGCTGACATCGGGCGGCTCGATCATCGTCTCCGACCAGGGCATCAACCAGGGCGAGACTGGCGAAGGCACCGATTTCATCGTCCGGCTGTACTAACGCGCCTCATCGCGGCAGATAACGCCGTGTTGACGACGCCGCTCGCACCGACGGGGTAACATGCGCCCCGGATCATTTCGGGGGACGCCGTCATGATGAACCGCAGGACCATACTCATCGCCGCCTTTGCAGGCACGCTGGCGCCGGCGACGCGTGCACTGGCGGATGGCGGCATGAGCCGAATTTCCGCCTACGCCTTCTCTTTCCCGGCATTGTCAGGCGACGACATCCGCCTTGCGGCCTTCACTGGCAGGCCGCTGCTGGTGGTGAACACCGCTTCGCTCTGCGGTTACACGCCGCAATATGCCGGCCTGCAAGACATCTGGGGCGAGTTTCGCGAACGCGGCCTCACCGTCATTGGCGTGCCCTCCAACGATTTCGGCGGACAGGAGCCCGGCGGCACCAGCGAAATCTCGGAAACCGCCCACCACCAATACGGCGTGACCTTCCCGATCACGGCCAAGGCCGTCGTGGTCGGTGCGAAGGCGCATCCATTCTACAAATGGGCGGCAGAGGCGCGCCCGCGAGAAGTTCCGCGCTGGAACTTCTACAAATATCTGATCGGCCGGGACGGCTATATCGCCGATGTCTTTGCATCCGCGGTCGAACCGGCCGACACGCGGATCAAGACGGCGATCGCCAAGGCGCTGGCCGACACTTGACGCCACGCGTCCCCAACCCGGTTGGGCACAATTGGGCTGGCGCGCCAAACAGCCGTTGCAATGGCGAGGGCCCACCATCTAGGCTAGGATCGTTAGGGGCAGGATGGTTTTGCCGGATGCGAAAAGCCGCGGCGGAACAACGGGATCAATCTCGAGGATAACACCATGCGTGTGGCGGCAGGACTGATTTTGGCAAGCGCGATGTCTCTGGCGATGACGGGCGCGGCATGGTCGCAGACCCCGGCTGCGAAGCCCGCTGCCGCGACGCAGGCCGCACCGGCGGCAACACCGGCAGCGGCTGCGTCCGCTGCGGCTCCGGCACCCGCTCCTGCAGCAGCCGCCGCGCCGGCGGGCTTCGTCAATCCTCCCCCGCCTAAACAGCCGCCGCAGCCCGCCCGCGCAGCCTGCAACACGCCGGGCGCGCTTGGGGTCGCCCGCACCGTCGAGATCGATACCACGGGCGGTCCTGGCTTCGGCTTCGAGCATTTTAAGGAACTCGATTTCCTGCGCGACCACGAAGTGGTGCTGACCTTCGACGACGGCCCCTGGCCCAAGAACACGCCCGCGGTGCTGAAGGCGCTCGCCGACGAGTGCACCACCGGCATCTTCTTCTCGATCGGCAAGCACGCGACCTACGAGCCGGAGATCCTGAAGCAGGTCTACGCGGCCGGCCATACCGTGGGCACCCACACCTGGTCGCACGCCAACCTCAACAACAAGAAGCTCACGGAAGCGCAGCGCAAGGAAGAGATCGAGAAGGGTCTTTCCGCGGTGAAATGGGCGCTCGGCGGCATTTCGCCCTCGCCTTTCTTCCGCTTCCCGGCGCTCCAGCATCCGCCGGAGATGGTCACCTATCTCGGCAACCGCAACACAGCGATCTTCTCCTGCGACATCGACTCCTTCGACTTCAAGGCCTCGAAGCCCGAGAAGGTGATCGAGACCGTCATGAAGAAGCTCGACAGCAAGGGCAAGGGCATCATCCTGATGCACGACTTCCAGAAGCACACTGCGGAAGCCCTGCCCGAATTGCTCAAGCGCCTGAAGGCCGGCGGTTACAAGGTGGTGGCGATGCGCGCCAAGTTCCCGGCCTCGACGCTGCCGGAATACGACCAGGAGCTGCTCAAGGACGTCAAGCTGCCGACGGTGAGCAACCGGCCAGTCAACAGCGTCGTGACGACGGTCTCCGAATAGCCGCGCCATTGTCCTTTCGCATCGAAGGCTACGTCATCGTCTCCGCGGACGGCATGCTCGCCGACGCGGAGCATGTCATGCCCGACAGCCTGAAGTTCGAAGGCGACAAGCTGTTCTTCGAGCAGGCGCTCGATCGCGCCGCGCTGATCGTGCACGGCCGTCACTCGCATGAGCAGCAGCCGAATTCACCCAAGCGCAAGCGCCTGATCCTGACCCGCAAGATCCAGACTCTGACCGTCGATCCCGAGATGCCGAACGCGACCTTGTGGAATCCGGCTCACGCCAGCTTTGAGGACGCCTTTGCGTTCGCCGATGTCGCTTCCGGCACCGTCGCAATCATCGGCGGCCCCGTCGTGTTCGACATGTTCATGGATCGCTACGATACGTTCTGGCTGTCGGAAGCCCCGCACCTTCGGCTGCCCGGCGGCGAGGGCTGTTTTGTCGAAGTACCGGGGCGCACGCCTCAGGAGGTGCTGGCCTCACACGGGATGAAGCCGGGCGCGCCGTATCTGCTCGACGCCGCGCATGACGTGACGGTGACGCCATGGCGCAGGACGTAGTGGCTTAACCTTTATACGTCCCCGTAGGCCGCTTCGGCCGGACGCGTGGCGCGCCCGTAGCCCATGATCATGAACAGGGCGCCGATGATCGACAGGTTCTTGAGCGCGTCGACCAGCATCTTGCCGTTGTCAGGCGGCACCTGGTTCCAGAAGTCGTAGAACAGGAAGGTCGCGACCGCGACATAGATAATCATCAGCATCGCGAAGAAGCGCGCGCCGAAATTCAGCGCGATCATCACGCCTGCGATGATCTCGAGCACGCCGACTGCGATCGCCAGCAGTTGCGGCGTGGTCATGGCCGTCGCCGTCTCGATCTGCTTGGCGTAAGGCGCGATCATGTCGGGCGTCACGACCTTGGCGGCGATGAAATCAACGGTCGCCTGCATGGCAAACAGTCTTGCCGCACCCGTGTAGATGAACAGCACGGCGAACAGGATCCGCCCGAAAGTCACGAACGCTGGCATGATCGGCCTCTTTGCTCAGGCTTTTGAATTCTCGCGAAAGCACTTCGCGATTATGAAGATACATTCGCCGGTTTACAAACGGGGAAATGGCTAACTGCGAGCAATTCAAAGTTGGTGGCCCGGCACTGCACCTTCTCTCCTCGCGGGAGAAGGTGGCGCGAAGCGCCGGATGAGGGGTCGCGCTCTGCAATTCAACCGTGAGAAATGTGCGCGCGGAAGCAACCCCTCACCCGTCTCGCCGCTCCGCGGCGAGCCACCCTCTCTCACAAGGGGAGAGGGGAAGGCCACGCAGCGGCCTACGTAAACAACGTCGGCTGCTGCCGCGACGCGCGCTCCTGCGCTTCCACCACAGCCACTGCGGTCATGTTGAGGATGCCGCGCGCCGTTACCGACGGGGTGAGGATGTGAGCCGGGCGCGCCGGGCCGATCAGGATCGGCCCGACGGGGAGCGCGTCCGCCAGCGACTTGATCATCTGATAGGCGACGTTGGCGGTGTCGAGGCTTGGCATGATCATGATGTTGGCTTCGCCCTCGAGCTTGGAGTGCGGCAGCACCATTTTGCGCGCGGCGGCCGAGAGCGCGGTGTCGCCTTGCATCTCGCCGTCGGCCTCGAGTTCCGGATGCTTCTCCTTCAGGAGCTGGGTCGCCCGGCGCATCTTGCGCGAGGATTCCGTGTCGTAGCTGCCGAAATCCGAATGCGAGACGAAGGCGATCTTCGGCTTGATGTTGAAGCGTTGGACGTGGACCGCCGCGAGCGAGGCGATCTCGGCGAGCTCTTCGGCGCTCGGATTGGGCCGCACCTGGGTGTCGGCGATGAAGAAGGCGCCCTTGCTCGTGATCAGCAGCGCCAGCGCCGCATAGTCGCTGATTCCCGGGGTGAACCCGACGATCTCGCGAACATGGCGCAGATGGCTCATGTAGCGGCCCTCGACACCGCAGAGCATGGCGTCCGCCTCTCCGCGCACCACCGCGAGCGCCGCGATGACGGTGTTGTTGGTGCGCACCACCGTGCGCGCCGCATCCGGCGTCACGCCGCGGCGGCCGGCGACCTCGCCATAGGACTGCACGTAGGAGCGGTAGCGCGGATCGTCCTCGGGATTGACCAGGTCGAAGTCCCTGCCGGCCTTGATAGACAGGCCGAAGCGCTCGATGCGGGCCTCGACCACCGACGGACGTCCGACCAGGATCGGCATCGCCAGCTTCTCTTCCAGCACCACCTGGGTGGCGCGCAGCACGCGCTCATCCTCGCCTTCGGCGTAGATCACGCGCACCGGTTGGGTCTTGGCCTTGGCGAACATCGGCTTCATGACGAGGCCGGAGCGGAAGGCGAAGCGCTCGAGCAACGCGGTGTACTCGTCGAAATTGGTGATGGGCCGGGTCGCAACGCCCGATTCCATCGCGGCCTTCGCCACCGCCGGCGCGATGCGCAGGATCAATCTCGGATCAAAGGGACTCGGGATCAGCGAGCCCGGGCCAAAACCTTGCGTCTCGCCGGTATCGAAGCCTTGCGCGACCGCATCGGACGGCGCCTCGCGCGCGAGCTGCGCGATGGCCTCGACGGCGGCGTGCTTCATCTCCTCGTTGATCGCGGTGGCGCCGACATCGAGCGCGCCACGGAAGATGAAGGGAAAGCACAGGACGTTGTTGACCTGGTTCGGATAGTCGGAGCGGCCAGTGCAGATCATGGCGTCGGGACGGGCTTTGCGCGCCTCCTCCGGCATGATCTCCGGCGTCGGATTCGCGAGCGCCATGATGAGCGGCTTGTCGCCCATCGCCTTGGCCATCTCGGGCTTGAGCACGCCCGGTGCGGAGAGGCCGATAAAGATGTCGGCGCCGCCGATGACGTCGGCGAGCGTGCGCTTGTCGGTCTTCTGCGCATAGACCGCCTTCCAGCGGTCCATCGTGGTGTTGCGGCCTTCGTGAACAAGGCCGTCGATGTCGCAGACCCAGATGTTCTTGCGCTGCGCCCCCATCGACACCAGCAGGTTCAGTGTCGCAAGCGCTGCGGCCCCTGCCCCCGATGCCACGATCTTGACGTCCGACAGGTTCTTGCCGTTCAGGCGCAGACCGTTGGTGATCGCGGCGGCGACGATGATCGCGGTGCCGTGCTGGTCGTCGTGAAAGACCGGGATCTTCATGCGCTCCTTGAGCTGCGCCTCGATCTCGAAGCATTCCGGTCCGCGGATGTCCTCGAGATTGATGCCGCCGAAGGTCGGCTCGAGCGCGGCCACGGTCTCGACCACGCGTTCGATGGTGTCGGCCGCGATCTCAATGTCGAACACGTCAATGCCGGCGAATTTCTTGAACAGGACCGCCTTGCCCTCCATCACCGGCTTCGAGGCCAGCGGGCCGATATTGCCGAGGCCGAGCACGGCGGTGCCGTTCGAAACCACGGCAACCAGATTGGAGCGTATCGTCAGCGTCGCCGCTTCCGCGGGGTTCTTGGCGATCTCCATGCAGGCGGCGGCGACGCCGGGGGAATAGGCCAGCGCGAGGTCGCGCTGGTTGGCGAGCGGCTTGCTCGCCTGGATCTCGAGCTTTCCGGGGCGCGGCAGCCGATGATAGGCCAGCGCCGCCTGGTGGAGATCATCAGAATAGGACGACATGCGGTGTCTTGCCTCGCGTTACCGGCCTCAAACTACGTTGTCCTGACCGGCCCGCCTTCGGGTGGTATTTCCGGGTCATGGAAACGGGATGAAGCACGTCGGGCGGCCCGGTGGCAACATCCGATTGCGGCCCCATCAACAGGGCGCGCGGTCAAATATCTGATAGCGCTCGCTTTCCCTGGACCGCGCGTTGCTTTGCGAATATGGCAGGTTGCGTGCTGCAACGCGAGCAACTGGAGCTGGGAATGAAGCGAATCCTGATCGGCTTCATCGTCGTGGCCGTGGTGGCCGCGGGCGGATGGTTGGGCTTCAGCTTCTACGCAAAACATCGCGTCACCGCCGAGGTGGAGACCGCGTTCGAGCAAATCCGCAAGCAAGGCGGCAAGGCTAGCTACGGCAAGATCGCCTTCGATCTGCCCACGCGCACCATCACGATCGAGGACATCGCGGTTACGCCGGGCAAGGCACCGCAGGCGCAGATCAGGATCACGGGCGTTCGCCAGATCGACGAAACAAGGATCTCGGCCGACGCCGTCGACATCACCGGGCTCGAGGTTACGCTGGACCAGATCGGCGCTGCCAAGCTGAAGGTCGCGTACAAGATCCCGCACCTGGTCATGCGCGACTATGCCGGTCCTGTTCAGGCGGGTCAGGTGCCGGCGGACAGCTCGCTGGTCGATATGTACCGCTACGTGCTCGGCCAATATGCGAGTGTCGCTGCATCGTCGCTCACGGCTCCGACCCTCACGATCAGCTTCGATTCCCGCGCCGCCGGCAGCGGCGAGGTCACCTATTCCGGACTGGCGATCCAGAACCTAAAGCACGGCAAGATTGACGGGATGAAGTCGGACCGCGCCGTGATCTCGGTCGACGTGAAGCAACCCGGCAAGACGGACAAGCTGACGGGTGAATCGTCGAACATCATCGTCAACGATTTCGACGCGACCGCGATCATCGCCGCGCTCGATCCGCAGACGGCCAGCGACGACAGCTATCGCCGGGTCTATCGGCAGGTCTCGACGGCCCCCTATGCGCTCAAATCGGCACAGGGGATGCGAGTGGATGTCGACGGGTTCACCATGGAAGACATCGCCGTCCAGCCGTCGAAATTCCGGCTGGCCGAGATATTTGCCGCGCTGCCACGGGATCAATCGGCCCCGCCGACTCCGGCGCAGGCCCGCGAGCTGCTGGAGAAGCTCGCCGGAGTTTATGAGGGTCTTCGCATCGGTAAGGCCGAAATCGGCAAGATGTCGGTCGGCACGCCGCAAGGAACGGCCACGGTTGGTGCCATCCGATTTCGCGACGGCGAGTTCGCGGTCGAAGGCGTCGACGCGCCGTCTCCGCAGGGACAGTTCAAGATGGAGCGCTTTGCGCTGAAGTCCTTCAGCACGGCGAGTTTGATGCGCTGGGCAGCAAGCCTCACCACTGCCGGGCGGGCGCCCTCGCCGGATCAGATGCTCGGGCGGTTCGGCGTGCTCGCAGGCGCGGAGATCAAGGGCGTGACGGCGCCGTTCAAGACCACCAATAAGCTGGTCATGATCGACACACTGAGCCTGGACTGGGGGCAGCTGGTCGGCTCGATCCCGAGCAAGGCGCATGTGGTTGCCAAATTTGTCACGCCAGCCGATCCATCCGGTCCAAAACAGCTTCCATTGATTGCCAGCGGGATCGACAAGCTCGCGATCGACCTCGATCTCGGCGCTGCCTGGACCGAACAGTCCAACAGCTTCGCTCTGACGCCCGCGACCCTCGACATCGGAGGCATCGCAAGAGCGCAACTGCGTATGGCGCTCGGCAACGTACCACGCGAGGTGTTTTCGGCCGATCCGGCCCAGCTCATGGGCCAGGCGGCCCGGATCGAGGCGGGCACGCTCGAATTCTCATTGCGCGACAGCGGCGTCATCGATCTCGTCGCGGCGCAGTTCGCGCGCATGCAGAATGTCAGCCGCGATACCGCACGCCAGGCGCTCGTCGAGAGCATCAAGGCTAAACGCGAGCAAGTTGCTTCCGCCAATCCGGATGCGAACGCGGCCGCGGACGCGATCGCCCGCTTCGTCGAGACGCCGGGCCAGACGCTTTCCATCAAGCTGTCCCCGCGCGCCAAGGCACCGCTGATGCAATTGATGCAGCTCTTGCAAACCGACCCACAGAGCGCGCTTGCGCAGTTCAGGATCGAGGCGTCGACGGGGCTGTAGGGAACGACGCTGCGCGCGGGGATGGCAGTTGGACCGGCGAAAATCCCTCCCCGTCATTGCGAGCGAAGCGAAGCAATCCAGAGTCACTCCGCGGAAAGATTCTGGATTGCTTCGCTTCGCTCGCAATGACGCTGTGGAGACAGCCTCACTTCTGCGGCAGGCTCACCTTCACGTGCAGCTCGCGGAGCTGCTTGGGGCTGGGCTCCGACGGTGCGCCCATCAGGAGGTCCATGGCCTGCTGGTTCATCGGGAACAGCGAGACCTCGCGCAGATTGTTGGTGCCGCACAAGAGCATGACGATGCGGTCGACACCGGCGGCCATGCCGCCATGCGGCGGGGCGCCGTACTGGAAGGCGCGGTACATGCCGCCGAAGCGATCGACGACTTCCTGCTCGCCATAGCCCGCGATCTCGAACGCCTTCACCATCGCTTCCGGCACGTGGTTGCGGATGCCACCCGAGGCGATCTCGTAGCCGTTGCAGGTGATGTCGTACTGGAACGCCTTGATGGTCAGCGGGTCCTGGCCCTTCAAGGTATCGAGACCGCCCTGCGGCATCGAGAACGGGTTGTGCGAGAAGTCGACCTTCTTGTCCTCGTCGTTGTACTCGTACATCGGGAAGTCGACGATCCAGGCCAGCTCGAACCGCTCCTTGTCGGTGAGGTTCAACTCCTCGCCGACCTTGTTGCGGGCCAACCCTGAAAATTTCCAGAACTTGTCGGGATCGCCGGCGACGAAGAAGGCGGCGTCGCCTTCCTTCACGCCGATCTGCGCGCGGATCGCGGCGGTGCGCTCAGCACCGATGTTGTTGGCAAGCGGACCGGCACCTTCGCCGCCCTCGCGCCACATGATGTAGCCGAGGCCGGGCTGACCTTCGCCCTGCGCCCAGGAGTTCATGCGGTCGCAGAAGGCGCGCGAGCCGCCACCCGGCGCCGGGATCGCCCAGACCTGGTTCTTGGGGTCCTCCAACATGCGCGCGAACACCTTGAAGCCGGAGCCGCGGAAGTGTTCGGAGACGTCCTGCATCTCGATCGGGTTGCGCAGGTCCGGCTTGTCGCTGCCGTATTTGCGCAAGGCTTCCGCGAACGGAATCCGGCGCCAGCCCTTGGTCACCGGCTTGCCCTTGGCAAACTCCTCGAACACACCCGTGATGACAGGCTCCATCGCGGCGAAGACATCGTCCTGCGTGACAAAGCTCATCTCGACGTCGAGCTGGTAGAACTCGCCCGGCAGACGATCCGCGCGTGGATCCTCGTCGCGGAAGCAGGGCGCGATCTGGAAGTAGCGATCGAAGCCCGACATCATCAAGAGCTGCTTGTACTGCTGCGGCGCCTGCGGCAGGGCATAGAACTTGCCGGGATGAATGCGCGACGGCACCAGGAAGTCGCGCGCGCCCTCCGGCGAGGACGCGGTCAGGATCGGCGTGTTGAACTCGAAGAAGCCCTGCCCCTCCATGCGCCGACGCATCGACTTGATGATTTCGACGCGCGTCATGATGTTCTGGTGCAGCTTCTCGCGACGCAGATCGAGGAAGCGGTACTTCAGACGGACGTCTTCAGGATATTCCTGGTCGCCGAACACCGGCAGCGGCAGGTCGCCGGCCGGGCCCAGCACCTCGATCTCGCTGACATAGATCTCGATCTTGCCAGTCGGCAGATCGTCATTGTCGGTGCCTTCGGGGCGGCGACGGGCCTTACCGTCCATCCGCACCACGAATTCCGAACGCAGCTTTTCGGCCTGCGAGAACGCCGGCGAGTCCGGATCGACCACGCACTGGGTCAGGCCGTAATGGTCGCGCAGGTCGATGAACAGCACGCCGCCATGGTCGCGAACGCGATGGACCCAGCCTGAAAGGCGGACCGTCTCGCCGATGTTGCTCTCGCGGAGCGCGCCGCATGTATGTGACCGGTAGCGATGCATGGTCGTCCCAAATTCAATGTCGGAGGATCGAATCGAACCGCCGAAACGGCAGGTTCAAAGTTGCGGCAGGGTTTACCTCGGCAGGACGGGGGCGGCAACCAAGGGAACGGCCCGTTTTCGGCTGGAAGTGGCCATTTTTGCCCAATCTCGGCTCAAGCCTTTGCCATCAGGCGTTCCACGCCTATCTTGAGGCCATGACAGTCCATTTCCCGTTCCAGAACTCCTATTCGGCGCTGCCGGACAGCTTTTTCGCCCGGGTCGCACCGACGCCGGTGGCAGCGCCCCGGCTGATCAAGCTGAACCGGCCGCTGGCGGTCCAGCTCGGGCTGGATCCTGATGTGCTGGAAACCCCTGAGGGCGCCGAAATCCTGGCCGGCAAGACGGTTCCCGCCGGCGCCGATCCGATCGCCATGGCCTATGCCGGCCACCAGTTCGGGCAATTCGTTCCGCAGCTGGGCGACGGACGGGCGGTCCTGCTCGGCGAGGTCATCGACAAGGACGGCATCCGCCGCGACATCCAGCTCAAGGGCTCCGGTCCCACCCCATTCTCCCGCCGCGGCGACGGCCGTGCCGCGCTCGGGCCGGTGCTGCGCGAATACATCGTCAGCGAGGCGATGTTCGCATTGGGCATCCCCACCACGCGCTCACTCGCTGCCGTCGTCACCGGCGAGCACGTCATCCGCGAGACCGCGCTGCCCGGCGCGGTGCTGACCCGCGTCGCCTCGAGCCATATCCGCGTCGGCACCTTCCAGTTCTTCGCCGTCCGCCGCGACACCGATGCCATTCGCCGGCTCGCCGACCACGTCATCGCCAGGCACTATCCGGAGGTGCTCGGCGCCGAGCGGCCCTATCACGCGCTGCTCGGTGGCGTCGTCGCACGCCAGGCCGATCTGGTCGCACGCTGGCTGCTAGTCGGCTTCATCCACGGCGTGATGAACACCGACAACTCATCGATATCAGGCGAGACCATCGATTACGGTCCGTGCGCCTTCATGGACGCCTACAATCCGTCGCAAGTGTTTTCCTCGATCGACGAGATGGGCCGCTACGCCTATGCCAACCAGCCGCGCATCGCGCTGTGGAATCTGACCCGGCTTGCCGAATGCCTGCTGCCGCTGTTTTCCGACGATCAGGAAAAGGCGGTCGCCGAGGCCCAGGACATTCTTGGCGCCTTCTCCGACACGTTCAGCGACGCCTATCAGGCGGGCCTGCGCAAGAAAATCGGCCTGTTCACGGAGCGCGACGGCGACGACGCGCTGATCCAGGACCTGCTGGACGCCATGGCCAAGAACCAGGCCGACTTCACCCTCACCTTCCGCAAACTCGGCGACGCCGCTGGCGATCCGGCTGCTGACGATGCACGCGCGCAATTCATGGACCCCGCGGCGTTCGACGAGTGGGCCAGGCGCTGGCACGAGCGCACGGCGCTGGAGCCGCAAACCGCAGCCGAACGGCAAGCCGCCATGCACGCCGTCAACCCGATGTTCATCCCGCGCAACCACCGCGTCGAGGCCGTGATCCAGGCCGCGGTCAACGATGACGACTACACGCCGTTCGAGGAATTCGTGATGGTGCTGGCTAAACCGTTCGAGGGCCAGCCGGACTATGCAGCCTACGCCGATCCGCCGCTGCCGGAGCAGCGGGTGCTGCAGACGTTCTGCGGGACGTGAGGCAAGCTCGGTGCGCACGTGGACGAGCCGAAGGCATAATCCAGATGCGGGGGTGCCGAAATCGTTTGTTCAAGACGATCATTCGCTCAGATCGTTACCACGATCTTGCCGAACTGCTCGTTTGACTCCAGAAAGCGATGCGCTTCGACGATCTCCTCAAACTGAAACGTTTTGGCGATGATCGGTTGCAATGCGCCGTCCCGCAGCCCGTCGAGGATGAAGGTCTTCGCCTTAGCAAGCCGCGCGGGGTCGCGGATGATCTCGTGCACGAGATAGCCGCGCAGCGTCAGGCTCTTGGTCAGTACGTTGACCAGCGGAAACGGCGTTGGCTCTGGGCTCAGGCCGCCATATTCGATGAGAACGCCACCCGGCGACATCGCGGCGGTGAGCGGCCCAAATATGGGACCGCCGACCGCGTCGAACACCACGCGAACGCCGTTTGAGCCGACAATGTCCTGCAGCCGTGACCGGATGTCCTCTTCCACGGAGGCGATGACGTCGGCGGCGCCAGCATCGCGCAGGGCCTGCCGCTTGATCGAGGTTCGCGTCACTGCAATCGGGATCGCACCGATCCGGTTCGCGATCTGAATCGCTGCAAGCCCGACGCTACTCGACGCCGCGGTGATGACTACGGACTCCCCTCGCTCCAGCCCAGCAATATCGACCAGAGCGCCGAACGCCGTCAGATATTGCATCCATACCGCGGCCGCGGCGTCGAAGCCGAGCTCGGGCGGGTGCTTCACGACGAACTCCGCCGGAAACGTGACGAGCTCGCCATAAGCCGGCCATCGCACCATCGACACGGGCGGCACGATGCTGACGACCTCGCCCGGCGAGAAGCCGCTCACGCCTTCGCCGATCGCCTCGACGATGCCGGCGGCCTCGAGACCGAGGCCGGACGGAAAGGTCGCGGTCTCGATATAGGTCCCCTTCCGCAAGAGCGCTTCCGCGCGATTGAGCCCGAGGGCCTTGACCCTGATCTGCACCTCGCGCCTCCCTGGCGGCGCGACGTCGACGGTCTCGATGCGCAGCACCTCGGGGCCACCATGTCTGTGGAAGCGAACGACGCGCGCCATGAACACACTCCAAAATAATTGAATTCAATGGACCTATGCCAACCGGGCGGCGCCGGATAAAGCGTGCGGAGAGGTGAACAGTCGAAACCAGGAGTTTGCAATCATGGACCGCCTGACCAGCATGGCCGTCTTCGTCAAGGCGGTGGATGTGGGCTCGTTCGCCGCTGCCGCCGATGCGCTCGAAATGTCGGGGCCAATGGTCGGCAAGCACGTTCGTTTCCTCGAGGAGCGCCTGGGCGTCCGCCTCCTCAACCGCACCACACGGCGCCAGAGCCTGACCGAGACTGGCCAAGCCTACTACGAGCGCTGCCGCACTGTGCTCGCTGAAGCCGTGGCCGCCGACGCCGTCGCTTCCGATGAATTGTCCGAGCCGCGTGGCCGGCTCCGCGTGACCATGCCCGCCCTGCTGGGCCGGCACTGCATCGCCCCCTTGCTGATGAAGCTCGCGCGACGATATCCCCATCTGGAGCTCGATCTCTCGTTCGGCGACCCGATCGCTGACATCATCGAGGGCCGCTATGATCTTGCGATCCGGACCGGCGATCTACACGATCAATCCGGCCTGATGACGCGGCGCATCGCAAGCCAGCGCATGGTGGTGTGCGGCACGCGCTCGTACTTGCGCGCCAACGGCAAGCCGAAATCGCTCGACGATCTTGCCCAGCATCAGGCGATCATCTATCGCCGCTCCGGACGCGTCCGGCCGTGGCTGTTTCCCCGCGAGGGCCAGCCTCCGAGCGAAATCGTGCCGGCGGGAAGGCTCAGGCTCGACGATCTCGACGCGATCGCGGACGCCGCGTCACAGGGGATGGGACTGGCCTGGCTGCCATACTGGCTAGTCCGCGAACGCCTGCGCGCCGGTAGACTCGTCACTCTGTTGAGCGGTCAGCCGGGATTTCTCTACGACTGTCACGCGCTCTGGCCACGCTCGTCCCGGATGCCGCCGAAAGTTCGCGCCGCCGTGGACGCCTTGGCGACCGCCCTGCCGAAGCTCATGACCTGACGCCGGATGCCGTGACGCCTGCATAGCATGCCGCGGCCGTTAACCCCCCGTCCACCATCCGGCCCGACCCGCCGCCGGTAACCACGAGAATTAACAGACCCTCAATTCGCCCCCGACAAGTTTAGCAATGTTGCTGGGGGATTTTGCCGTGGATCTGTTGGTTTTCGAGTTCCTGGGGCTGGCGCTGGTCGCCATGTGCGTGGTCGTGGTGGCACTGCCCTGCGCGCGCAAACCCTCCCGGCGGGTCCGCTACGAATAGGATTTTCGTCGGAAAATGCGATTCCGGTCCAAATGCAAGGCTCGAATTCGCTTCGAGCCCCTTGACATCACAGCGCTTTCGGCAGAACGGCTGATGGACTTGTCATGGGCCGTTCATGGATTTGATTACCACCACCGCTGACCTTGCGGCTGCCTGCAGCCGGCTGGCCAAGCACCCCGTCATTACCGTCGATACCGAGTTCCTGCGCGAGACCACCTATTACCCGCTGCTGTGCGTGGTGCAGATGGCCAGCGCCGAGGAAGCAATCGTCATCGACACCCTGGCCGAGGGCATCGACCTCAAGCCGTTCTTCGAGCTGATGGGCAACGAGGGCGTGTTGAAGGTGTTCCACGCCGCCCGCCAGGACATCGAGATCATCTGGCACCAGGCGGGTATCATCCCGCACCCGGTGTTCGATACCCAGGTCGCGGCCATGGTGCTCGGCTACGGCGACAGCATCGCCTACGACGCCCTGGTCGAGAAGGTCACCGGACACCGCCCGGACAAGACCCACCGCTTCACCGACTGGTCGCGCCGGCCGCTGACCAAGGAGCAGATGCACTACGCCGTGTCCGACGTCACGCATCTGCGCGACGTGTTCGCAGCGCTCGATGCCGACCTTAAAAAGCGCCGGCGCAGCGAATGGGTCTCGATCGAGATGGAAGTCCTGACCTCGCCCAAGACCTACGACTTCCATCCCGAGCGCGCCTGGGAACGGCTCAAGACGCGGGTGCGCAAGCCCAAGGACCTTGCGGTCCTAATGGAGGTCGCCGCCTGGCGCGAGCAGGAGGCGCAGAGCCGCGACGTGCCGCGAGGCCGCGTGCTGCGCGACGAGGCCGTCAGCGACATCGCGACCCATGCGCCGAACACGATCGAGAAGCTCGCAAACCTGCGCTCCGTGCCGAAGGGTTTTGAGAAATCCAAATGGGGCGCCGACATCGTCGCCGCTGTCGAGCGCGGGCTGGCGCGCGATCACGCCACGCTGCCGAAGCTGGAAAAGCCGCGCAACAATAACAATGGCGCCGCGATCGTCGAACTGTTGAAGGTGTTGCTGCGCATGACCGCGGAGCGCCATGCGGTCGCCAGCAAGGTGATTGCGACCGTCGACGATCTCGAGGAGATTGCGGCCGACGACGAGGCCGACGTGCCGGCGCTACGCGGCTGGCGCCGCGAGCTGTTCGGCGAGGCCGCCCTGAAACTGAAGCGCGGCGAGCTGGCGCTGGCGGTCGAGAAAGGCCGCGTGATCGGGGTTCAGCGAGCGGAATAGCCCCGATGCCTCCCGATGTCGTCCTGGCCTAGTGCGCAATTGCGCACTAGGCCAGGACGACACCGGGGGTGTGATAGAGCGCTACGCTCACGCGTGAAGCGCCGTTCCTACGCCGGCGTCAGCTTCGCCACTTCCGGCTTCATGTCGTCCAGCACACCTGAAATCGCCGCGACCAGCTCGTCGATCTGAGTCTTGGTGACGATCAGCGGCGGGCAGATGGCAATGGCATCGAGCATGTTGCGCGAGATAACGCCGCGCTCCTGCAGCATGCGGCTGGCCATGCCGCCGACGGCGCCCGGCGTTGCCGCTGCGGTCTTGCGCGCCTTGTCCAGCACCAGTTCGATCGCAGCGATCATGCCGACACCGCGGACCTCGCCCACCAGTGGATGGCTGGTGAGTTCACGCAGCTTGCCTTGCATGTAGCCACCGAGCTCGGCGGCGTGCGCAACCAGGCCCCGCTCCTCGATGATCTTCAAATTCTCGAGCGCAATCGCCGAGCCGACCGGATGGCCGCCCGCGGTGAAGCCGTGGCCGAGCACGCCGATCTTGTTGCTCTCGTCGGCGATCGGTTCGAACATGCGATCGTTCATCATGATGGCCGACAGCGGGAAATAGCTCGAGGTGATCTGCTTGGAGACCACGATGGCGTCGGGCTTGATGCCGTAGGTTTCGCAGCCGAACATCTTGCCGGTGCGGCCGAAGCCGCAGATGACCTCGTCGGCGACCAACAGGATGTCGTACTTGTTCAGCACCTTCTGGATCTTGTCCCAATAGGTCGCCGGCGGCACGATGACGCCGCCCGCGCCCATCACCGGCTCGCCGAAGAACGCAGCGATCGTGTCCGGGCCTTCCTTCTGGATCAGCGCATCGAGTTCCTCGGCCCGCCGCGTCGCGAACGCTTCCTCGCTCTCCCCGGGCGCGCCATCCTTGTAGAAATGCGGCGAGCCCGTGTGCAGGATGTTCGGGAGCGGCAAGTCGAAAGAGCGGTGGTTGTTCGGCAGCCCGGTGAGGCTGGCGGACGCGATGGTGACGCCGTGATAGGCGCGCATCCGGCTGATCACCTTCTTGCGCTGTGGCTGGCCGAGCGCATTGGAACGATAGGCAATCAACTTCAGAACAGTGTCGTTGGCCTCCGAGCCGGAATTGGTGAAGAACACCTTGCTCATCGTAACAGGCGCGAGCGCGACCAGCTTCTCGGCGAGATCGATCGAGGGCCCGTGCGATTTGGCGGAGAACGTGTGATAGAACGGCAGCGCCAGCATCTGCTTGTGCGCGGCGTCGACCAGCCGCTTCTCGTTGAAGCCGAGTCCGACGCTCCACAGGCCTGCCATCGCCTCGAAATAGCGCTTGCCTGACGCATCGAACACGTAAGGCCCCTCGCCGCGTTCGATCACCAGGGGACCGGCCTGCTGATGGGCGCGCGCGTTGGTGTAGGGATGGAGCTGGTAGGCCACATCCCGGGCCTCTTGCGAATTGGGCAGCATGGACATTTGCAGGAATCCTTGAAAGCGTCACGTCGCCGGCGCGGCCAGCGTCATCACTCGATGATCCAGCTCCTTGGCTATTGCCACCGCGCAAAACTTGCAACGTCAATTCGTCGGCAGGAAGCGCTCAGCTGCGTTGCACAAAGCCGCACATCGGGCAGCTGTCACGCCGCACCGTCGTCATTCCCATCGCTATCGGCGGCAGCGGCCTCCCGCACCTCCACCAGCGCCATCGAGAGCAGATACACCGTCGTTGGCAGACCAAGACGGCGTGCCGCCTCGGCGGCACGCGACAGGTCGCTTGCCAGCTCCTCGAGCTGATCTCCCCGTGACAATGTCCCACTCCATCCGTCGATCGCGGCCGCCTACACCGCAACGGCGCCGCTGGTTCTGATCAGTTCGGCGCTGGACTGGATTGTAGCAAAATTCCCGATCACATTCACTACCGCATGCTTGTAGGCGGCAGCATCGCCAGTCCCCGGCTGCCGGCAGGCCACCGCGTCGGCCACCACCTGGAAGCGATGACTGCGGTGAAACCCGTCAATAGCGGTGGCCAGGACGGTTTCGTCCAGGGAAAAGCCCGCGAGCACGCAACGGACATTGCGGATATTGGACATGTAGTCCACAAACCGCGCCGAACTGTAGGCCGACGGCAGCGGGTGCTCGAAGGTCATTTCTCCCGGCCGCGGCTTCGCCTTCGCGATCCAATCGGTCAGCTTGGATGCCGGATTGAACCAGGCCGCCTGCGCGATGCGCTTCAGATGCATCACCGGCCAGAGATTGTCGCGCCAGAACGTCAGCAGTTCCACGCAGCGCGCCGTTGCGGCATCGCCGTCGAGGATGACGTGGCGACGTCCGGGGGTCAGATATTCGACCTGGAGATCCGCGCAGACCAGGATCGGCGGATCGTCTGTGATGGAAACCAGCATGGTTTTGCGCGCAGCTGCACCAGTTTCAACGGCCAGCGAGCGCGACGTCCCGCAGCGGCGACGTCACAGCCCGTCCTGCCGAGGCGTCGAGCACGCCCGGCCGGTCCCAATCGCCCTCGGGGCGGATGATCACGTAAGGATCGCTGTCCAGCGTAATGGCATCCGGACCCGGTTCGATCTCCAGCAGCATTTCTGTGTAGGAGAAGTCGGAAAATGTGATCTTGCGATTGTGACCAAGCGGCTTGGCGCCGAAATGGGCCCAGAAATCGACCAGCCGGTCCTGCGCCTGGCCGTAGATCTTGCGAAAGCCCTTGCGCTTCACATAGTCGACGCTCGCTTGTACCAGCTTGAACGAGACGCGCGACCGCCGGTATTGGTGCCGCACCGCAAGCCGTTCCACCTTGGCGAAATCGCCGAAGAACCGCACCCGCAGACAGCCCGCAGGCTCGTTGCCGACATAGCCGATGAAATGCGCGGCAACCATGTCGTTGCCGTCGAACTCTTCATCGAACGGGCAATCCTGCTCGGCGAGATAGACGGCTGAGCGGATCGAGGTGACCAGCATGAGATCGGTGAGATCGCGCGCGAGGCGAATGGTGATGGCGCGGGAATCGGGCTTGGCGAGAGGAATCCTAGTACCGTGCATCTGCAAAACTCCTTGCTTGGATGATCGCGCTCGGCATGCGCATCGGCTGCCGATGCCAGGGCCGCTCGTAGCACCAGAGGTCGGGTTGGAAGCTTGGAACAGGCTCGAAGCCTGTCGCTTTCATGATGTCGCGGCCGGCCACGGTTGACGGCTGCGCATAGCAATCCGCGTTGCGAAACCTTAGCTGTCTAAGATGAGCCGCGGCCTTGCCGAGACCGGCGACGCCGCGCCCCGTCGCCGCGATCGCCCAGATGTAGATAGCGGAAACGTCTTCCTTCGCGGACGCGAGATAGCGCGTCTCCGGCGCGGTGAGGCAGATCTCGTCGAGCAGCAACGCATCATGCCCGCGATCGTTGAGAAACAGGAAGGCCATGCCGCCGACAAGGTTGCCCTTCCGGCTGAAAGTCAGGATGCTCTCGGGATCGAAGGCGAAATATTTTGCAAGCTCAGTCGCCCCGATCCGAACGCCCGGCACCAGCCGGTGCGCCAACTGCGAAAGCGCGGCGATTTCGGAAAATTTGGCGCGACGGACGTCGACATCCGGACTGAGCGGCAGCGCGTCGAAATCATGCCTTGCGGCAAACGAGCCCCTTTCCATACTCATGTCGCCCCTCTATCGTTCGCGGCTTTCGTGCCCCGCTATGGCGATGAGCTTAGCGGCTGGGGATCAGGCGTATGCAGCAGTTATTGCACCGGGGTGCTGCGGTGATGCAGCACCGTGAAGAAACCCTGGACATGTCCTGGGACGATTTGAAACTGTTTTTAGCTTGCGCAAAATATAAAAGCTTCCGCAACGCCGCCGAGGAGCTCGGGCTCACCTCCACCACCCTGATGCGCAGGATCGACCGGCTCGAAGAGAGCATCGACTGCAAGCTGTTCCTGCGCGACCAGAGCGGGCTCACGCTCAGCGACGAAGGCAGCGCGATGATCGCCGACGTCGCGCACATGGAGCGTCATGCCTTCAATGTGTTCCGGCGTGCTTCGCGATCGTCGAACGATATGTCAGGCACCGTGCGCGTCGCGGTGACGGAAGGCCCCGGAAATTTCTGGATTCTGCCGCGACTGATCGATTTCCAGAAAACCTATCGCAAGATCACCGTCGACCTGCGCTGCGCGATGGAACAGGCCGACGTCGCGCGGCTCGAATCCGATATCGCGATCCAGCTCGAGCCGCCGACCAATCCCGATCTGATCGTCGCCAAGCTCGGCCGCCTGCACATCTATCCCTTCGTCTCCAAGGAGTACGAAAACCTCTACGGCGTGCCCGCGACCCTGGCCGAGCTGAAGAACCACCGCATCATCAAGCAGAGCGCTCCGCAGGTCGACGACGGCGCCTACGCCCGCGTGCTCGGACTGAAGTCGCTCGAGGGCATCGTCGGGATCAAGACCAACTCCTCGGTCGGCGTGCTCTATGCGGTGGAGCGCGGCGCCGGCATCGGATTCCTGCCGACGGTTTCGATCGCGCTCGGCGCCCCGCTGGTTGCCGTCGATCTCGGCGTCAGCCACCACGCCGATCTCTGGCTCACCTATCATAAGGAGTTCCGCGCCTCCGAGCGCCACAAGATCGTGGTCGATTGGCTGAAGAAAATCTTCGATCCCAAGATCCATCCCTGTTTCCGCGACGAGTTCATCCACCCGAACGCGCTGGCGCCGATGATGACGGCCGCGCGCGCGGCCTTTGGATTGACGGGTTATGTCGCGGCAATGCCGACTTAAAGCTCGAGCATGATGCTTTCGTAAAACCGCTTCGCAGTTTTCCGGATCCTCCTCTGGCCGACGCGGGCAGGCTTCGCTTCACCACCGATATTCGAAGCCGACCGTGCCCTGGTGCGACGTCAGCTCGTTGCGGAACTTGCCGTCGTAGTTGACGTAGAGCCGCGCCGTGTTGGTCAGGCTGAGCGAGGCCGAGGCGCCTGCATCCGTACCGTAGCGGCTCTCGCCGATGCCGGGCACGACGATGCTCTGGGTCCCGAGGCTGACCTGCACCGATCCCAGGTTCTGATAGAAATTGTCGACGAACTTGCCGTAGGCGGACAGGTCCAGGATCTTCTGGTCGAAGATGAAGTAGCGCCCGATCTCGGCTCCGATCATGACGCGCGCGCGCGAGAGCGCCGTCGAGCCGACATTGAGTGGATCGAGGCCGCCAACCTCCTGGAACGCGACGCTGGTGGCGCGGACATATTCCAGTGCGCCCTTGGGCACGATGCGCATCTGGTCCTTGGTCCAGTAATAGCTGATCTCGGTCAGCGCGCCGTCGATTGCGGCGCGATAACCCGCGGTCGCAAGTCCCAGGCCAGTATCCCGGCTGGAGCGGACCTTGCCAAAGCCGTGCACCACCGCGAAGGCCCAGGTCCAGGGGCCCTTGTCGACCGAGCCGCTGAAGCCGAGTTGCGTCAGATCCAGCGTGGCGGACTGAAGTGCGAGCGGCACGTCGATATCGGTGTGGCTCTGGTCGACGGAGAAGCCGAGATTGACACCCGGCGCGAGCCGCGCGCCAAAGCCTGCGACACCGCCAAACGTCTTGCGCTTGTCGCCGACAAAGTCTCCTTGCGCATCCGTCCGGACCGAGATGCCATAACCCTCGAACCAGGTGCGGTAGCGCGGGTCTTCCGTGCTCGCCGACGCGCCGCCGCCGCCGGGATTGGTCCGAAACGCCCGGTTGACGCCGCCAGATGCCTGGTTTCCGAGCCGCTCCAGGAAATTCGAGCCGAGATTGAGCGAGCTGTTGCCGGCCGACTGGTCGTAATTGGTCGCGGTCGGCATCGGAATTGGCATCGGAATCGGCGTCGGTGACGGCGTGGGTGTCGGGGTCGGCGTGGGCGTGGGACTCTGCGCAAAGCCTGATTTCGTCGACAGTACCATGATGAGAGCAAACGCCACGGCAGCCGCGATCCAGCGGACGCGGTTCAGCCTGATCGCCTGCCGTGTCTCTGAGGGCTGCGAAATGCAGCACATGGCGACAAATCCTGAAGCAAAGGGCGGCGCGCAAAAAAGCAACAGGAGCGGCGCACGCGTGCCGCGATTTGTGCCGAACTGTTACTGAGGGTCAACCGGCTGGCGCGTCCCGGCAAAGGCATTGCTTCCGATTGTGGTTCCGCGGCCACAGGTCGCAAATTGCGGACGGGCACTCGGGTCGAAGTCTTGAAATTCGCGCGCGGCTTGCTAACGGGCGATTTTCATGTTGCAATATCAGACACAATCGGAATTGGCCGCTCGACTGTGCGTTTCGCGACATTGAGACTCAAGACTCGAACAGACTACCGGAAGCCCGTTTGTGGCGTGGCACGCGAAAAGCGGCCGCGTCGTTTTTGTATCTAGCGGAGGAGACTGAGGATGCCGCAAAAGGGCACCGTCAAATGGTTCAACCCGACCAAGGGCTATGGGTTCATCAAGCCGAACGGCAGTGACAAGGACGTCTTCGTCCACATCTCCGCCGTCGAGCGCGCCGGACTCTCGACCCTCAATGAAAATCAGGTGGTTGAATACGATCTCGTGGAGAACCGCGGCAAGGCATCCGCGGAGAACCTCAAGGTTTCCTGATTTCTCTCGCGGTCTGCGCAAGAGATCATGACGTTGCCCCCGGCTCTGCCGGGGGTTTTTGTTTGGAATGAGAAGTATTCCGAGTGCGACGGCGCTTCACCGCACCAACGGCGAAACCAGAAAATTCTCCGACGGCCCGCTGCCCGCGGTCTTGCACACATCGCCCTCGATCTGGACCTTGCCGGTCGCGAGCAGGCTCAGTGCTGCGGGATAGATGCGGTGCTCGACTTCAAGGATACGCTCCGACAGCGTGTCCGCCGTGTCGTGGTCGCTGACGGGAACCGCGCCCTGCATCACGATTGGGCCGGCGTCGGTCTCGGGGATCACGAAGTGCACCGTCGCGCCGGACAGCTTGACGCCGGCGCGCAAGGCCTGGCCGTGCGGGTCGAGACCGGGGAAGGACGGCAGCAGCGAGGGATGAATGTTGAGCATCCGCCCGTACCACGCCTTGGTGAATTCGGCCGTGAACAGGCGCATGAAGCCGCCGAGGCAAATCAGCTCGATGCCGTGCTGATCGAGTGCTGCTTGCAGCACCTTCTCGAAGCCGGCGCGGTCCTTGCCGAACGGCTTGCT
Source organism: Bradyrhizobium sp. WU425 (assembly GCF_021052305.1). Classification (NCBI taxonomy): domain Bacteria; kingdom Pseudomonadati; phylum Pseudomonadota; class Alphaproteobacteria; order Hyphomicrobiales; family Nitrobacteraceae; genus Bradyrhizobium; species Bradyrhizobium sp. WU425. The sequence goes on from NZ_CP088089.1 coordinate 4,756,574, forward strand.
TTCGATCACCAGCGTCTTCACGCCGCTCGCTTTGGCCCTTTCCAGCCCCAGCGCATCGGCCTTGTTCGAGATGACGAGCGAAATCTCCGCCGGAAAATCCGGCGCGGCCGCGCCCTTGATCAGCGCAGCCATGTTGGAGCCACGGCCGGAAATCAGGATGGCGACGCGGCGTTTCATTACAGCGCCGGTCATTACAGCGCCAGGTCGAGATGGCCGTTATAGACGACGCGGTGCTCGCCCTCGGCCGGGATCACGCTGCCGAGCTGTGCCACGGTCTCACCGGCGTCAGTGAAGATCTCCACGACCTCTTCGACCTTGTCCGGCTCGACAATCGCGATCATGCCGATCCCACAATTGAAGGTCCGCAGCATTTCGAGCTCGGCGATGCCGGCCTGCGCGGCCAGCCATTTGAACACCGGCAGCACTGGCAGGCGCGCCAGATCGATACCGACGCCGAGATGCTTCGGCAGCACGCGCGGAATGTTGTCGGTGAAGCCGCCGCCGGTGATGTGGGCAAGCCCCTTCACCGCGCCGGTCTCGCGGATCGCGCGCAGGCAGGATTTGACGTAGAGACGCGTCGGCGTCAGCAACGCGCCGCCGAGCGTCATGACGGGCGCAAACGGCGCCTGCGCCCCGAAGCCGAGGCCGGATTGTTCCACGATCTTGCGCACCAGCGAGAAACCGTTGGAGTGCACGCCCGACGAAGCGAGCCCGATCACGGCATCGCCGGCGGCGATGTCCTTGCGCGGCAAGAGCGTGCCCCGCTCCGCGGCGCCGACGGCAAAGCCGCCGAGGTCGTAGTCGCCGTCTTTGTAGAGGCCGGGCATCTCGGCCGTCTCGCCACCGATCAGGGCGCAGCCGGATTCGCGGCAGCCTTCGGCGACACCGGCGACGATCGACGCGGTCGCCTCCGGATCGAGCTTCCCGCAGGCAAAATAGTCGAGGAAGAACAGCGGCTCGGCGCCCTGCACCACGAGGTCGTTGACACTCATGGCGACGAGGTCGATGCCGATCCCGCCATGCAGGCCGGTCTCGATCGCGATCTTGACCTTGGTGCCGACGCCATCGGTCGCGGCCACCAGGATGGGATCCTTGAAACCGGCCGCCTTGAGATCGAACAGGCCGCCGAATCCGCCGATTTCGGCGTCGGCGCCGGGCCGTGCGGTGGCGCGCACCATCGGCTTGATCAGGTCGACCAAGCGGTTGCCCGCATCGATATCGACGCCTGAATCGGCGTAAGTGAGGCCGTTTTTGCGGTCGGTCATGCCCGATTTCCAGTGGGTTTGCGGCTGGTTACGTCGAATTCCGGGGACGCGCAATGGCTCGCATGGCGCGCCGCCGTATACTATGTAGAGATATCAACCGGTTCAGCCTCCAAAGGGCCGAATTCGAGGTCAGGCCGGGTGCCGGGAAGCGCCGTGTGAGTATACCGAACATCATTACTTTGGGCCGCATCATGCTGGTCCCGATCATCGTCTGGGCCATCGTGTCGAGCCAAATGGAGGTGGCGTTCGCCGTATTCCTGATCGCCGGTATCAGCGACGCGGTCGACGGCTTCCTTGCCAAGCGCTTCAACATGACGAGCGAGCTCGGCGCCTTGCTCGACCCGCTCGCCGACAAGGCGCTGCTGGTCTCGATCTACATGGCGCTCGGCATCTGGGGCGCGATTCCGCGCTGGATCGTCATCCTGGTGGTCTCGCGCGACATCATGATCGTCGCCGCCGTGATCATATCGTGGCTGTTCGACCGACCTGTGGAGATGAAGCCCTCAAAGGTATCCAAGCTCAACACTGTGGCCCAAGTGGCGTTCGCGGCGCTGGTGCTGGCCGCCCTCGCCTTCGGCTTCAAACCCGGTCCTTATGATATAATCCTGATGGGCCTCGTCACGGTCTTCACGCTCTCCTCCGTGTCGCTCTATCTTGTCGAATGGTTGCGGCACATGAGCACGATCGAGGCCAAGTGAGTTGGGAGCGGCCCCGTAAAAGGCCAACTCCCGCTCGATTAGGTCGCATCTCGTCAAACGAAGCCGGCACGCCGGCACGGAGCAAAGCAAGCGTGCCAAGCCGCGTTCATCCCCGACAGTTGGCGTTTTCGCTTCCGCATGCGGAGAGCCTGAGCCGGGACAATTTCCTCGAAGGCCCCGTCAACGCCGCCGGTCTTGCCCTCATCGACGCCTGGCCGGAATGGCCGAACCGAATCATGTGGCTGGCCGGCCCGGAAGGAAGCGGCAAGAGCCATCTCGCCGCGATCTGGGCCGAGGCTTCAGGCGCCCGCTCGACCACGGCCAATGGGCTGACCGCCGAGGCCGTCCCGGCTGCGCTCGCCACCGGCGCTCTGGTGGTCGAGGATCCCAAAGCCAGGGAATTCGACGAGCGCGCCCTGTTCCATCTGATGAATCTGGCCCGCGAGGACGGCGCCTACGTCCTCTTCACCGGACGCGAGGTGCCCGCGTCTCTCGAGATCGAGCTCGCCGACCTGCGCTCGCGGCTCCGCGCCGTCCCCGTTGTCTCGCTGCTGCCGCCCGACGACCAGCTCTTCCGCGGCCTGATCGTCAAGTTCTGCGCCGACCGCCAGCTCGCGGTGGACGAGAGCGTGGTCAGCTACCTCGCCACTCGCCTGGAGCGGTCCTCGGCCGCCGCCCGACGGGCTGTGGACCTGCTGGACAGCGAGGCCTTGCGCCTCGGCCGCCCCGTCACCCGGGCCCTGGCGGCCGAGCTGCTCCGGGATGTCTGACCAAGGCGGGTTGACGCGGCCGGGCGGCGGAACATCAATGTCATCGAAACGTCATCGCTCTAACACATGCTCCCGCGGGTTTTGCGCGTAAGTCGCAAATTGGGGCGAACTGGATGGACCGACTTCTGATGGATTCTGCGCAAGCTGTTGAAGTTAAAGAAAAAGCCCCGGAAGCCGAAGGCCCGCCGGCGATCGCATCGAGCCCCGAGCGGTTCATCAATCGCGAGCTTTCCTGGCTGCACTTCAACCGCCGCGTCCTGGAGGAATCGGTCAATCCCAGCCACCCCATGCTGGAGAGGGTGCGATTCCTGTCGATTTCAGCGAATAACCTCGACGAGTTCTTCATGGTCCGCGTCGCCGGCATCAAGGCCCAGGTGCGCGAGGGTATTGCTGAGCGCAGCCCCGACGGTCTGACCCCGTCCGAGCAGCTCGCGCTCATCAACCGGACCGTCTCGCAGCTTGCCTCCGACCAGCAGGCAATCTGGCGCGACCTGCGCGGCACGCTCGCCGACGAGGGTATCGTGCTGGTCGAGGGCAAGGAGGTCACCAAGGCGGAACGAACCTGGGTCGAGGACTACTTCCTCAGCAACGTGTTCCCGCTGCTGACGCCGCTCGCGATCGACCCGGCCCACCCCTTCCCGTTCATTCCGAGCCTCGGCTTCACCATCGCGCTCCAGCTCACGCGCGCCGCCGACGGCAAGCAGATGAACGCGCTGATCCGCATGCCCGGCAAGATCGACCGCTTCATCCGTCTGCCGGCTGACGGCAAGGTCGTCCGGCTGATCTCGCTGGAGCAGGCCACCGCGCTGTTCATCAACCGCCTGTTCCCCGGCTACAATCTTCACGGCCAGGGCGCCTTCCGCGTCCTCCGCGACTCCGAACTCGAAATCGAGGAAGAGGCCGAGGATCTCGTCCGCCTGTTCGAGACCGCGCTGAAGCGCCGCCGCCGCGGTTCGGTGATCCGACTCGAGATCGACGCCAAGATGCCGGAGCAGCTGCGCAGTTTCGTGCAGCACGCGCTGTCGACGGCCGACGACGAGGTGTTCCTGGTCGATGGCGTGCTCGCCATGAACGAGCTCTCGCAGCTCACCCGCCTTGACCGGCCCGATCTCGAATTCACCCCTTACGTGCCGCGCCATCCCGAGCGCGTGCGCGAGCAAGGCGGCGACATCTTCGCTGCGATCCGGCAGAAGGACCTCGTCGTCCATCACCCCTACGAATCCTTCGACGTCGTGGTGCAGTTTCTCCAGCAGGCGACGCGCGACCCCGACGTCGTCGCCATCAAGCAGACGCTCTACCGCACCTCCAGCAACTCGCCGATCGTGCGCGCGCTCGTGGAAGCCGCCGAAGCCGGCAAATCCGTCACCGCGCTGATCGAGCTGAAGGCCCGCTTCGACGAGGAGGCCAACATCCGCTGGGCGCGCGACCTCGAACGCGCCGGCGTGCAGGTCGTCTACGGCTTCCTCGAACTGAAGACCCACGCGAAACTCTCGATGGTGGTGCGGCGCGAGGGCGGCAGCCTCACGACCTACGTCCACACCGGCACCGGCAATTACCACCCGGTGACCGCGCGCATCTACACCGACCTCTCCTACTTCACCTCGGAGCCGACCATCGGCCGCGACGCCGCGCGCGTGTTCAACTTCATCACCGGCTACGCTGCGCCGAGCGATCTGGAAAAGATGGCGGTGTCTCCGCTGACCTTGCGCAAGCGCATCATCGAGCACATCCAGGGCGAGACCGCGCATGCGCGGCACGGCCGGCCTGCTGCGATCTGGATGAAAATGAACGCGCTGGTCGACCCCGATATCATCGACGCGCTCTACGAGGCCTCCCAGGCCGGCGTGCAGGTCGAGCTCGTGGTGCGCGGTATATGCTGCCTCAGGCCCGGTATTCCCGGCCTGTCGGAGAACATCCGCGTCAAGTCGATCATCGGACGATTCCTCGAACACGGCCGAATTTACTGCTTCGGCATGGGCCAGGGCCTGCCGAGCGCGAAAGCGGCTGTATATATCTCCTCAGCCGACATGATGCCGCGCAACCTCGACCGCCGCGTCGAGGTGCTGTGTCCGCTGCAGAATCCCACGGTGCATCAGCAGGTTCTCGAACAGATCATGGTCGCGAATCTCAAGGACAATGAACAGAGCTGGCAATTGTTGCCGGACGGGTCCTCAACGCGTATGAAGACCGCGAAGGGCGAGGAGCCTTTCAACGTCCACAACTACTTCATGACAAATCCGAGTCTGTCTGGCCGTGGTAAGTCGCTCAAGGAATCCTCGCCGCGCCGCCTCACGCGCCGTAATGAACGTCATCAATCCTGATCCGGGATCGTCGACGTGAAGCGGCCGCGCAAGCGCGGCTCGAGCGTCGCGGTCATCGACATCGGCTCCAACTCGGTCCGTCTCGTCGTCTACGAGGGACTGACGCGGAGCCTCATTCCCATCTTCAACGAGAAGACGCTGTGCGGCCTCGGGCGCGAAGTGCAGAGCACGGGACTGCTTGCGCCCGACGCCGTCGACAAGGCGCTGACCTCGCTCAAGCGCTTCCATGCGCTGTGCCGGGTCATGCAGGTTGGGCGGGTGTTTGCGATTGCGACCGCCGCCTGCCGTGATGCCTCCAACGGCGCCGACTTCATCGCGAAAGCCGAGCGCATCTGCGCGGTGAAGATCGAGATCCTGTCGGGCCCGCGCGAGGCGCGGCTGTCGGCGCTTGGCGTGATCTCCGGCATCCATCATCCTGACGGCATCGTCGGCGACCTCGGCGGCGGCTCGCTCGAACTGATCGACGTGCGCAAAAACACCGTGCGCAGCGGCGTGACGCTGCCGCTCGGCGGCCTCGCGCTGCAGGACCTCGCGCATAAATCCCTGAAACGCGCCGACCGCATCGTGCGCGAAGCGCTCGATGGGGTGCCGCAGCTCAAGGCGGGGAGCAGCCGCAGCTTCTACGCGGTCGGCGGCACCTGGCGCGCGCTTGCGCGCATCCACATCATCCAGAGCGGCTATCCGCTGCAGGTGATGCACGGCTATTCGATTTCGGCGGCCGAGGCGCTCGATTTCTCGCGTCGTCTCCGCCGGCTTGCGGCCGCCGGCATGCTCGCCGACATCGAGATCGTCGCCGATGCCCGGCGTCCGCTCCTCACCTATGCGGCGCTGGTGCTCGAGCACATCATCCGGGTGGCGAAGCCGAAGACCATCGTGTTCTCGACCTTCGGCGTGCGCGAGGGCCTGCTGCACGAGAAGCTGCCGGAGTCCGAGCGCAACAAGGACGGACTGATCTGCGCGGCCGAGGAGCTGAACCAGCTGCTGTCGCGTTCGGCAAAGCACGCCCGCGAGCTGATCGCCTGGACCGACCGCCTCGCGCGCGTGGTGAAGCTGCGCGAGACCGAAGAAGACCGCCGCCTGCGCCACGCCGCGTGCCTGCTGTCCGACATCGGGTGGCGCGTGCATCCCGACCATCGCGGCGAGCAGACGCTGAGCCTCGTCGTCAACGGTAATTTCGGCGCGATCACCCACACCGAGCGCGCCTTCGTCGGGTTGTCCGTGTTCTATCGCTATGCGGGCCTCAGCGAGGAGAACCAGCCGCCGGTCGCCATGCAGGAGCTGCTGACGCCGGCGCAGCTCGAACGCGCCCGCCTGCTGGGCGCGGCCTTCCGCGTCGCACATCTGATCTCGGCGGCGCGTCCGGGCGTCTTGCCCGCGACGCATTTCCGCAGCATGGGCCGCAAGCTGTTGCTGGTGTTCGAGCACCGCCTCGGCGATCTCGTCGCGGATCGAGTCGGCAGCCGCTTCCGCGCGCTCGCCCGCCTGATCAACCGCGCCGGCTCGATCGTCCGACGCTAGCGCTTTTCCCAAGAGATCATGCTCAAAAGATAGATCTACTCCGCCGAGGCCTTGACGTGGCGTTCGGAGGACTCGAGCGCGGCCGCGCTCATGCTGCGGCGGCGCCAGATGGAGCCGACGACCAGCACGACAACGACGCCGAGAGCTGCGCAGAGATAGTCGCCGCCTCCGCCGCCATGGGCGAATTGCGGCGGGATGCGCAAGGCGCCGAGCATGTTGTCGAGCGAAGCGCCGAACGGACCGTCGAACAGCGCATGCAGCCTCGGCGCGATGCCGGGATCGGTCGCGATCACTTCGCCCGCGATCCAGCCGAGCAGCGCCGCGCCGGCCCACACCAGAACCGGCAGCTTTGCGAGCAGCGCCATGATCAGCGCCGCGCCGGCGACGATCAAGGGCACGCTGATGGCAAGACCGAGCACCAGCAAGGGCACGCTGCCATTGGCGGCCGCGGCCACCGCAATGACGTTGTCCAGGCTCATGACGATGTCGGCAACGACGACGATCTGCACGGCCTGCCACAGATGCGACGCCGACTCGACGCCGTCCTCGTCCTCTTGCTCCGGCACCAGCAGCTTGGCCGCAATCACGATCAGCGCGAGGCCGCCCACCAGCTTGAGGTACGGCAACTCCATCAGGCTCGCGACGATGCCCGTGAAGATGATCCGCAGCAGCACCGCGGCGCCCGCACCGAGGATCATGCCCCACAGCCGATGCCGCGGCTTGAGGCCGCGACAGGCAAGCGCGATCACCAGCGCATTGTCGCCGGACAAGAGGATGTTGATCCAGATGATCTTGCCGACCGCGACCCAAAAGGTCGGTTCGGCCATCTCAACGCGGAACTGGGTGAAGAATGCCCCGATCGTAGCGGGATCGAAGATCTGCCAGAGCCAGTTCACACTACGTCCTTTCGCCGCGTCTCGTTACCTTATCGGCTGACGGATCAGCCGACGATCTCGTTGCCCGAGAAGAACTGCGCGATCTCGATCGCGGCGGTCTCCGGCGCATCCGAGCCGTGCGCGGAGTTCTCGCCGATCGACTTTGCGTAGAGCTTGCGGATGGTGCCGTCAGCCGCCTTGGACGGATCGGTCGCGCCCATCACGTCGCGATACTTGGCGACGGCACCCTCGCCTTCCAGCACCTGGACGACCACGGGGCCCGACGTCATGAACTCCACGAGCTCACCGAAGAAGGGGCGCGCCTTGTGGACCGCATAGAAGGTCTCGGCCTGTTCCTTGGTCATGCGGATACGCTTCTGCGCGACGATGCGCAGGCCCGCCTTCTCGATCACGGCGTTAACCGCACCGGTGAGATTGCGCGCGGTGGCGTCGGGCTTGATGATCGAGAAGGTGCGTTCGATGGCCATGATGTTGTCCTTGAAGAGAAACAGTGGTTCGGAGTTGCCGGGCTTATATCGGCGCCTTCGCGATACGGCAAGCGACCGCCCAAACGGGCTCGCGGGGGCTTCGCCGCAGGCCGAGGGCGAGTGTTCACCTGAACCGATACTTGTAGATGGCGGCGATCTGGGCGTCCGAAGGTCGGCGTCGGGCTTAGGGCCGCTTTCGACCCCATGACGTTGAGTGCTGACCTCTCGTGTCTCGATTCGCGGACGAAACGGGAATCAGGTGTTCACCCCTTCGTGCGAACGCTCCATGGCACGCTTGTAGGCGTCGCGGCCGGTGGTGCGGGCGAAATAGGCCTGTTCGGCGTCGCCGAGGGTGATCCCGCAGTTCCGTTGGCCCAGGTTCAGGGCGTAGGTCACCGAGATGTCGGCTGCTGTGAAAGCCTCGCCGGCAAGGTAGGACGAGTCGGCAAGCCGTTGGCTGACAAGCTTTAGCCGCTTCTGGAACGACTGCAGGCACCAGGTCGCGCCCCAGTTCTCCCGTTCGGCGTCGGGCGCGATGAAGCGGCTGACGACGACGGGCATCATCAGGGTCGCGAGACCGGCTTCGCCCAGATGCAGAAATTGCTGGTAGGCGGGGAACGTGGGATCCTGCGGCGCGGGCGCCAGCGGCGTCGGCCCGTAGCGGGCCATCAGGTACTCCATGATCGCGATCGACTCGACCATGACGACGTCGCCGTCCTGGATCGCCGGGATGTAGTCAGCGGGGTTGGCCGCCAGGAACTCGGGGTCCTGCTTGGCGGCCAGCATGTCCACCTGCCGCACGCGGTAGGGAAGGCCCATCTCCTCCAGCACCCATACGACCCGGATCGATCGCGAGGTCTGTCCGCCCCAAACGGTGATCACGCGAAGGCCCCTTCCTGGTGTGACTGAGGATCGACCATGGCAGGTCTATATGACCGTAGCACTCAAGGCAGACGCGAAGCTTAGCTTCAGCGTGGTCTCCTTCCCATCCATTGCGGACGCGTGGTGGGTCCCCTTTCAGGGTTGGAAGTCCAACGTGGATTACAATGATTTCACCCAGATGAACCCATTCTGAAGGCCTCGTCAGGGTTTGGTTCAGCCTCGCTCGGATAACCTCGGGTCCATCGAAACCAAAGCCTCTTTCAGAGGCAGACCGTTTCGGCGGCCTTTCCATCGACGCGATAGCCCCGCGCCAACAGATTTGAGGAGATCACCATGTTGAGGAAACTTTCCCTCGCCGCCGTCGCCGCGGTTGCGCTTGGTGCCGCGCTGGCGCCGACCTCCGCCTCCGCGCACTGGCATGGTGGCGGCGGCGGCTGGCACGGCGGCGGTGGCTGGCACCACGGCAACGGCTGGGGTGGACCGCGCTTTTATGCCCGCGGCCCCGTCGTCTCCTACGGCTATGGCGGCTGTTATGTGCGCCGGCTGGTCCCAACCCCCTGGGGACCCCGCTGGCGGATGATCAACCGCTGCTACTGAGCCCGACAGCACCTTTCCAAAGATACCTGAGCCCCCAAGGTACCTTCCAGGCGAAGCCCCGGCGTCCCCCAGCGCCGGGGCTTTGTATTCGGAGAGGATATTGCGCGGCTTCACACAATTTTTGCTAGAATGCCGCGCAATCGCCGCGAGTGGCGAAACCATTTGGGGGCCAAGGACTTGGTACCGTGTCGCTTCTTTGAGAACACGGAACTCTGCGATGGTTAGCCTTTTCGCCGACGATAGCGAGCAAATCGACCGGCGCACCAGCCGCTCGATCCGCGATGCGGTGGGCGAACGGCTCCAGCAGAGCCTGCGGCCCGAAGCCAGGCTGCCGACGCACCTCGAGCAACTCCTCAATGAGCTGAAGCAGCGCGAGCGCGATTCGCACTGAGTTGACAAGCACCGGCTTGCAAACACAGAAAAACGGGTTGCGTTTGATCGCGGGTGCGGTGACAAGGCCGCATGCTCTCCATCACCGACCTCTCCATCCGCCTCGCCGGACGCCTTCTGATTGACCAGAGTTCCGTGCAGATCACGCCCGGATCCCGCGTGGGCATGGTCGGTCGCAACGGCACCGGCAAATCGACCCTGTTCAAGGTGATCCGCGGCGAGCTCGCCGCCGAGCACGGCACGGTCAGCCTGCCGCCCCGCTGGCGCGTCGGCAGCCTGGCGCAGGAAGCGCCGAACGGCCCCGAGAGCCTGATCTCGGTCGTGCTCAAGGCCGACCTCGAACGCGACGCACTGCTCACCGAGGCCGAGAGCGCGACCGACCCGCACCAGATCGCCGAGATCCAGACCCGGCTGGTCGACATCGACGCGCATTCGGCGCCGAGCCGCGCCGCAGCCATCCTTTCCGGTCTCGGCTTCTCCGCCGCCGACCAGCTCCGCCCCTGCGCCGAATTCTCCGGCGGCTGGCGCATGCGCGTTGCGCTCGCCGCAACGCTGTTTGCGGCTCCCGACCTGTTGCTGCTCGACGAGCCCACCAACTATCTCGACCTCGAAGGCACGCTGTGGCTCGAGGATCACCTCGCGCATTATCCGCGCACCGTTATCGTGATCAGCCATGATCGCGACCTGCTGGAAAGCTCGGTCGACCAGATCCTGCATCTGGATCGCAGCAAGCTCACCCTTTACAAGGGCACCTACTCCTCCTTCGAGGAGCAGCGCGCCATGCGCGAGATGCTCGATGCCAAAGCGGTCAAGCGCCAGGAAGCCGAACGCGCCCGCCTGCAAGCCTTCGTCGACCGTTTCAAGGCCAAGGCCTCGAAAGCCCGCCAGGCGCAGTCCCGTGTGAAAATGCTGGAGCGGCTGAAGCCGATCACGGCGCTGGTCACCCAGGACGTACGCGAGATCAGCTTTCCCGCGCCCGAGAAAATCCTGTCGCCGCCGATCATCGCCGCCGACAACGTCGTGGTCGGCTACGATCCGACCACGCCCGTGCTGAACCGCGTCACCTTGCGCGTCGATAATGACGACCGCATCGCGCTGCTCGGCTCAAATGGCAACGGCAAGTCGACTCTCGTGAAGCTGCTCGCCGGCCGCCTCGCGCCGTTCTCGGGCAAGGTGACCCGCGCCGACAAGCTCTCGATTGCCTATTTCGCCCAGCACCAGCTCGACGAATTGAACGAGGATGCCTCGACCTACGACCACGTCCGCAAGCTGATGGGCGAGGCGCCGGAAGCCAAAGTACGCGCCCGCGCCGGTGCGATCGGCTTTTCCGGCAAGGCGGCCGATACCAAGGTCGGAAAATTGTCGGGCGGCGAGAAGGCGCGGCTCCTGCTGGGACTGGCGACCTTCTTCGGCCCCAACATGATCATCCTGGACGAGCCGACCAACCATCTCGACATCGACAGCCGCGCCGCGCTTGCGGAAGCCATCAACGAATTCCCCGGCGCCGTCATCATGGTTTCGCATGATCGCTATCTGATCGAGTCCTGCGCCGATCAACTCTGGATCGTCGCCGACCGCACCGTGACTAATTACGACGGAGACCTCGACGAATATCGCCGCCTGGTGCTGTCCGCGCGCAATGGCGAGCCCGCCCCGCGAGAGCGCAACGCGCCGAGCGAGAAGCCGCAGCGTCCGAGATCGGACAATCGCGGCTCGCTGAAGAAACGTATCGCGGAAGCTGAGACCGAGATCGCCCGCGTCAGCGCGATCATCAGCAAGATCGACACTGCGCTGGCCCTGCCCGACATCTTCACCCGCGATCCCAAGCAGGCCGCGCAACTGTCGAAAGCGCGCGCCAATGCGGCCGACGCGCTGGCGCGCGCCGAGGAGCAGTGGCTCGAGGCGAGCACGCAGTTCGACGAGGCGGCGGGCTGACGCCTCCGCGACCGGCCCGACATTAAAATCGCAAAAACAACCCCATGCACAGTACCGGTATTTTGCTACCGGGTGATTGGCTGTTGAATGGACTGTTTTTTACCGTGGTGACTTAGCCCGCTCACGCAGCGATGTCGGCACGAATTGAGCAGGAATGGCTCAGTCCGCGAATTGGCCCGCTGCCTTGATCATCGGAGCCCAACGGTCGACTTCGCTCGCGAGCATCGCGGCCAGCGCCTCCGGCGTCGCCTTCTCCTGCGGGACCGGCTCCGTGTTGATGTCGTTGAACCGGGCGATCAGCGTGGAATCCCTAAGGGCGGACTGGAGCGCCGCGGTCAGCTTCTGAACGACCGCCGGTGGCGTTCCCTTGGGGGCATAGATGCCGTGCCAGACACCAAGTTCGAACCCTTTGAGGCCGGCCTCGTCGGCGGTCGGCAGATCGGGCAGGCTCTTCAGCCGCTCCTTGGTGGTGATCGCATAGGCCTTGACCTGCTTCGACATGATCGGGCCGGTGGTATTCGTCGCCTGGTCGCAGGTAAGATCGATCTGCCGGCCGAGAAGGTCGTTCATGATGGGGCCGTTGCCCTTGTAGGGCACCGCGGTGAGCTGCTTCTGGATCGCTGTCATGAACAGCATGCCGCAGAGATGCGACGCCGCGCCGAGTCCGGCATTGGCATAGGTCAGCTTGTCGCCCTGCTGTTGGGCGTAGGCGATCAATTCCTTCAGCGTGTCGGCCGGAAAATCCGGACGCGCGATGATGGTCATCGGCGCATTGGTCACAAGCCCGATCGGCGCAAAGGCCGTCTTCGTGTCATAGCTGAGGTTGCGGTACAGTGTGGCGGCCGTCGAGAGGCCGACATGATGGATCAGCAGCGTGTATCCGTCGGGCTGGGCTCGCGAGGCGCGGGTCGTGGCGATGGTACCACCGGCGCCGGGCGCGTTCTCGACGACGACCTGTTGGCCAAGCGATTTCGCCATGCCGGCCGCGGTCAGGCGAGCAATCGTGTCCGTAGGTCCGCCGGCGGCGAACGGCACCAGCATGGTGACGGGCCTGATCGGATAGTCCTGGGCGAGCGCCGCGCCAAACGGCAGGACCAGAGCCGATACGAGGGCAATGAGCCGCATGCTTTCCTCCAAATTTTTTTGCTTGCTCCTATGTACGCATTCCGGGCTGCGGGGCCACACCAAAATGACTTCATCAGGAGTGGCGCGCCCGCGGCATGGTGTAGCTGCCGAAAAGCCCGATTGGTTCTCAGCGCGTCTCGCGAAGCTTCGTCGGCATCATGCGGGAACTAGCGCTCGCGCATGATCTCGTGCCGGTAGCGCTGCAGCGGCGATAGCAGGTAGCTCAGGATGGTGCGCGAACCGGTCCTGATCTCGACGGTCACCGCCATTCCCGGCGACAGGCTGACGAGGCGGTCGTCCACCTGCATCTGGGTGCGATCGAGCGAGATGCGGGCGCTGTAGCTCAACTCCTGCCCGCTGGGCTCGCTGCTGTCGCGTTGGGTCGCGAGCGGACGGTCGCTCCCGCGCTCCTGCGGCCGGTCGCGGATGATGGCGTCCTGCGAGACGCTCACGACCTGGCCTGCGAGAAGCCCGTAGCGGGTGAAATTGAAAGTGTCGATTTTGATGGCAGCACCCTGCCCGGCCTCGACAAATCCGATATCGCGATTGGAGATCATCGCCTCGATCTCGAGCCGCGTATCGGTCGGCACGATTACCAGCAGCGACTGCGCGGGCGTGACCACGCCGCCCACGGTGTGGACCGCAAGCTGCTGCACGACGCCGTCGACCGGCGACGTCAGTTGCTGAAGCCTCGTCCTCTGCTGCGCCTTGATCAGATCGCGTGCGACGCCATTGGCTTTCTGTTCGCTCTTAGCCAGCTCGTCGGAGAGACTCTTCCTGTACTCGGCCAGGGCCTGGATGCGGGTCTCCCGGATCGCGGCGACGGCCGCCTCGGCCTCCTTCAAGCGGCTGCTCTGGACGCGAAGCTCCTCCTGCTGCTCGATCTGGAGCTGGAGGGTCTCATAGTAGGTCAGCTTCGAGCCGATCTCCTTCTCCATCAGCGTCTTGCGGATCTCGACACGCTGCTGGGTGATCGGCAGCAACGCATCAAGCTTGTGAATCGTCGCCGCAATCGTCTGATGTTCGGCCTCCTTCTGCGCTTCCTGACGTGCCAGCGCCGCGAGCTTGGCCCTGTTCTCGCTGACCTGATTGGCGAGGAGCTGCCGTTGCGTCGCAACCAGCATGGGATCGGCATCCTCTGGTACGACGAGATCAGCGGATACCCCTTCGCCGCCCGCCAATGCGGCGCGGAGGCGCGCGACGTTGAGCCGCTCGGCCATGAGATCGTCATGCAGACGATCGCGCTCTGCGGCGTTCACCGTCGGATCGAGCTCGATCAGCAGGTCGCCCGCCTTGACCGATTGCCCGTCCTGCACGTGAATGGCGCGCACCACGCCGGTCTCGAACGGCTGGATCACCTTGCTTCGCCCGCTCGACACGACCTTGCCGGTTGCGGAGGTCACGATGTCGATCGTGCCCCAAGCCGACCAGGCCAGCGCCGCGCAGACAAGCAGCATGAGGGCCAGGGCGATGGCGCGGCCGATCGGCGATGGCGGTGTTTCCGTGATTTCCAGCGCTGCCGGCAGGAAGGCGACTTCCTCGGCGCGCCGGCCCTTTCCATTCCGGAACGGGATCACGGTCTGCTCCGGACGAGCGGCCGGCACAGTGTTAGCCGACCTCATAAATGCCTCCCTGGAGACGATGCAGGGCGGCATAGCGGCCGCCGGTCTTGATCAGCGCATCATGCGTGCCGTCCTCGACCAGACGGCCGCGTTCCAGGGTGAAGATGCGATCGGCGCCGCGGACGGTGGACAGACGGTGCGCGATGATCAGGACGGTGCGGCCTTTCGCGATCTCCTTCATGTTGTCATGGATGATCCGCTCGCTTTCATAGTCGAGCGCGCTGGTGGCTTCGTCGAAGATCAGGATCCGGGGATTGCCCACCAGTGCGCGGGCAATCGCGATGCGCTGGCGCTGCCCGCCCGAGAGCGTCGAGCCGCGCTCGCCGACCACCGTATCGTAGCCCTCGGGGAGCTCCAGAATGAAATCATGCGCGCCCGCCAGCTTCGCCGCATCGATGATGCGATCCATCGGCAGGCTTGGATCGGCCAGCGCGATGTTGTCGCGCACCGACCGGTTGAACAGCATGTTGTCCTGGAGCACGATTCCGATCTGCCGACGGAGTCCGGCCGGGTCGGTCGTCATCAGATCCATTCCGTCGACCAGCACGCGGCCGCCTTGCGGTACATAGAGCCGCTGCACCAGCTTGGCGAAGGTGCTTTTGCCCGAACCGGACGATCCGACGATGCCGACGGTTTGTCCGGCTGGAATGTCGAATGAGACATCGTGCAGGATCTCCGGCCCATCGGGCCGGTAGCGGAAAGAGACGTGCTCGAAGCGGATGTTGCCCCGGATCGGCGGCAGCCCCGCGCGGGCCGCGGAGTAAGCAGGCTCCGCCGCGCTGTTGAGGATGTCGCCGAGCCGGGCGATCGACAGTCGCGCCTGATGAAAATCCTGCCAGACCTGCGCGAGCCGCAGCACCGGGGCCGACACCCGCCCTGCGAAGATGTTGAAGGCAACGAGCTCGCCGACGGTCAATGCGTCACCGATCACCAGTCTGGCGCCGACATAGAGAATGGCGGCGGTGACGACCTTGCTGACGAGCTGCACCAGCTGGCTAGCCGTGTTGCCGAGGCTGGTGACACCGAAGCTCGCGGCGACATAGCCTGCGAGCTGCTCTTCCCAGCGGCGCTGCATCTGCGGCTCGACCGCCATCGCCTTCAGCGTTTCGATGCCGCTGACGCTCTCGACCAGGAAGGCCTGGTTCTCGGCGCCGCGGCGGAATTTCTCGTCCAGCCTGCGGCGAAACAGCGGCGTCGCCACGGCCGAGATCGCGATGTAGAACGGGAACGATGCCAGCACGATGAAGCTCATCTGCGCCGAATAGGCGAACATCACCGCCAGGAACACCGAGGTGAAGACCAGGTCGATGAGAAGCGTCAGCGACGAGCTGGTGATGAAATTGCGGATGTTCTCGAGCTCACGGACCCGGGCCACGGAATCTCCGACGCGCCTGGCCTGAAACCACGCCATCGGCAGCGCCAGCAGGTGGTGGAACAGGCGTGCCCCGAGCTCGACGTCAATGCGGTTGGTGGTGTGCGCAAACAGGTAATTGCGCAGGATCCCGAGCACGGTGTCGAACAGGGAGACGACGACGAGGCCAATGACGAGGACGTCGAGCGTGGACAGCGAGCGGTGCACCAGCACCTTGTCGATCACGACCTGGAAGAACAACGGCGAGACCAGCGCAAAAAGCTGGATGAAGAACGAAGCCGCCAGCACCTCGCCCAGCAGCCGCCGGTATTTGCCGATCGCGCCGATGAACCAGGTGATATCGAAGTGCCGCCCGAGGTCGGACAGGCCGGCGCGCCGAACCATCAGGATCAAACCGCCGTCCCAGATCGCGCACAGCTCGTCGCGATCCATCAGTACCGGACGCTGCGCCTCCGGGGACTGCACCAGCACCTTATCGGCGGAGGCCTTTGCGATGACCATGAAGCCGCCGTCCCGCAGCATTGCGATCGCAGGCAGCGGGGTGTCCGACAGACGGCTCCACTGCGTTCGATAGGTTCGCGCTTTAAGTCCGAGAGACCTGGCGCAGCGGACGATATCCGCTGCGCCGAAGCTTGCCGCGCCCAGCCGGTGCCTGAGCTGCTCGCGATCGGCCGCAACACCTTGCAGATGCAGCAGTGTCAGCAATGCATCGAGCCCCGTATCGGTGGAGACCGCGTTCGTCGTCATGAGCGTTCTCCGGGCCGATGCAGTCGGCTTCAGGCGTGCTGCGGCGGTGCGAGCACCTGGTTCTGCATCGCGTGCGGATCGGGCAGCGGCATCTCGCCGTTCCCCTCACCTGCCGGGACGAAGCTGGCCGCCATGGCCTGGTTGAGCAGCATCGCGGCCGCGAACGCACCGCCCTGGATGACGACGTTGTTGCCGGTGCCGCCGTCGAGGACGTCGAGGCCCCCGCCGCCGATCAGCACGTCATCACCGGCACCACCCGCCAGCGTGTCGTTGCCGGGGCTGCCGATCAGCACGTCGTCGCCGTTGCCGCCATTGGCAACGAGCTGGATGCCGCCGTGCAGACCGGAGGCCGTGATGACGTCGTCGCCATCGAGACCGTTGATGACGATCCTGTCGCCCGCGCCGGCATCGGTAATGTTGATGTCCTGGCCAAGCCCCGACACCGTGATGATGCCGTCGTGCTCGGTCACCGTGATGACGTCGTTGCCGCCGGTTGCGTTGATGGTCACGGTATCCGCGGCGCCGTCATTGGCGCCGAGATCGAGGTCGACCTGGCTGACGCCGGTGCCGGAGAGGTCACCGACCGTAATGTTGTCGGCACCGCCGAGAGCATTGAAGTCGACATGTTCGACCCCGTTCAGGTCCATCGCAATGGCGGCAACATCTCGCGTGAACAGCACCCGGCCGCCATTGGCCGAGATGTTGATGTTCTCGCTGATATTGGCGCCGTTGAATGCCAGAGTGTCGGTGCCCTTCCCGCCTTCGACGGTATCGCTGCCGTCGCCGGGGTTCCAGATGAAGGTGTCGTCGCCCGCACCGAGATTGGCGAAATCGTTGCCGCGTCCGCCGTTCACAATGTCATTGCCGGCACTGCCTGTGATGGTGTCGTTGCCGTCGCCGCCATTGATGTTGAGGCGGAACAACTGTCCCGCCTTGATGGAAGACGCATCGATGACATCATTGCCTTGGCCGCCGTTGATGCCGAGCACATCACCGGCGTCCGCATGCGCAATCGTCACCTGCGCAGCGAGGCCGTTGACCACGATCGATCCGCCGGCGGTCACGACCGATATGTTGTCGTCACCGGTCGTGCCGTTCGCGGTCACGCGGTCCGCCGCGGCATCGCCGCTCTGGCTGCCGGGGCCGGCACTGAGGTCGATGGCAACCTGCGTGATTCCTGTCCCGGTCAGATCGTTGACGGTGATGTTGTCGGCGCCGCCTGCCGCCGCGATCTGCACGTGCTCGACGCCGGCGAGGTCCATGACGATAGCACCGACGTCACGGGTGAGTAGCGCACGGCTTCCGTTCGCCGAGATCGACATGGTCTCGGCCACATTGGCGCCGTTGAACACCAGCGTATCGGTTCCCGTGCGGCCTTCGACAGTGTCGCTGCCGTCACCGGGATTCCACGTGAAGATGTCGTCGCCTGCGCCGAGAAGCGCGACGTCATTGCCGCGGCCGCCGATGACCTTGTCGTTGCCGTCGCCGCCGATCAGGGTGTCGGCTCCCTGGCTGCCGGTGATGGTGTCGTTGCCCGCACCGCCGTCGATGGTCAGCCCGATCGCCGCGCCGAGCGTGGATGCATCGATCACGTCGTTGCCGCCGAGCGCCTGCACGACCAGCCGGTCGTTGCCGGCCTCTGCATTTGCGATCGTCACGACCTCCGGCAGCCCCGTGACCGTGACCGTTGTGCCCGCGGCTGTGACCTCGATGTGCTGATTGCCGTTGCTGCCGTTGACGGTCACCGTATCAGCAGCGCCGTCGCCTTGCGTCCCTCCCGGAACGGCTCCGAGATCAACCAGCACCTGCTTGACGCCGGTCCGGGTGAGGTCGCCGACGGTGATGTTGTCGGCGCCGCCACGCGCATCGAATTCGATCTGCTCGACGCTGTTGAGATCCATCGTGATGTTGGCGACATCGCGGGTGAAGCGCACCCGGCCGCCATTGGCCGAGATGTTGATGGTCTCGTTGATGTTAGCGCCATTGAAAAGCAGCTTGTCGCTGCCCGAGCCGCCCTCGACCGTGTCGCTGCCGTCACCGGGATTCCAGATGAAAGTGTCGTCGCCACTCCCGAGCTGGGCGACGTCGTTGCCGCGTCCGCCATTGACGATGTCGTCGCCGCTGCCGCCGATGATGAGGTCGTTGCCGTCGCCGCCGATGATCCGGTCGTTGCCGGCGCCGCCATCGAGCGTCAGCGAGATCAGGCTGCCGAGCCCATTGCCCGCGGTGATGACATCGTCGCCGCCGCCGCTGTGCAAGACGAGATTTTCAGTCGTGCCGATGTCGAGCGAAAACGGCGCCGCGCCCGTCCCGTCGAGCCGCACGCGGGTGCCGTTCGCCGTGATTGTGAACGTCTCGGCGGCGTTGTTTCCGTTGACCTGAGCCGTATCGTTGCCCTCACCACCTTCGAACAGGTTGGTGCCGCCGCCGGGATTCCAGATCATGACGTCGTCGCCGGCCTCGCCGAACAGCTGGTTGTCGCCGCTGCCGCCGTCCAGGACGTCGTTACCCGCTCCGCCGAACAGCAGATCGTTGCCGCCGCCGCCCTTGATCAAATCGTTGCCGGCCTGACCAAACAGGAGGTCGGCTCCCGAGCCGCCCGTGATCCTGTCATTGCCGTCGCCGCCGAAGATGTGCACCGCCGGCATCGGTCCGTGGCATTCGTCGACGGTGATCGTGTCGTCACCGCCTTGACCGAAGATGTCGATCGCGGTGGTGTTGTCGACCGTGGGTTCGCCACCAACCGTTTTCACGTGCCCGTTATCAACCAGGATGCGGCCGGACTTGTCGCGACTTATCACGAGGCCGTTATTCGCGCTGTCGCCGAAAATGATGAGTTGCCCCGTAACCGGGGAAAACACAGAGGTAATGGACATCCAAATGATCCTTCCGACCTAGCCCCTCCGTTCGACGCGTAGCATTCGCGCACATGACATTCTTGAACCGTTGCTTGAGACGCGCGTGATTATTCTGGAGATTTCCTCCAGTTTTGCTTCGGGGCAGTTTCCGACAGCGGATGCGAAGGCTTGCTCATCACGAACCGCCTGATCACGGATCACGCGTAACGCCCCCGTGATTTTCAACGCGCGCGGAAGAACGCAGCTCGAGGCAATGAAGGCACTTTGGGCGAAGGTCGGCATCCGCGATGTCGAAACTCGCGAACAAGATCGCCGGCGAGCGCGAACGGGAGAGATCACGGTTCACGCCTCGGCAACCGCGATCAAGGAATGCAAAGCCGCTTGATGATGGGGATAGGAGTGCGCGGCTGATCGCATCGACAGCCGCAACCAGCTTCAGGCCAAAAGGTCGACTTGTGTTACGCCGACTTCTTCTTCGGCTTCGGCTTGGTCGCCTTCGGCATGACCGGCGCCTCCGGCGTGCCCTCGATCGAGGACAGGCGACCGGCCGTGAAGGTATAGATGCCAGCGCGCGGACCGGTCGTCCAGGTCACGACCGCAACGCGCCTGCCGGCGGCATCACCGGAGAGGTTGACGCTCGAGGGCGCGCCGATGCCGCGCACCACATCGCATTCGGTGTGGCCGAGCGCGACGGTGCCGCCCATGGGAGCCGGCGCGGTCGTCGACGCATTCGCATCAGCCGGCCCGGGCGGCGGCGCCATGCCGGCACAAGCCCCGTCGGCGCTGACCAGATCCTCGGCCCCAACCGGCTTGTCGGGGGTCAGCGGCGGCGACTCAATCGAGATGCTTTTGATGAACAGGCGGCTGGGCGTGTTGAACCACTGGGCATCCCTGGACAACAGATCGGTCCCGCCCGAACAGCCCGCAACCAGCGGGGCTACGGCCGCCAACGCAATTATGAGCGAGCTGGGAAGCTTTTGATGTCGCACGATAAACTAAAATCCCCGAGTGAAGGATCGGCCCTAAGCAATTGTAGCAACATCACTTTGCGGCACGAAGGTGACAAAAGCCATCATCACCCGAAAAGTGCAAATTATCATTAATTGCGAGCGACCGCTAATTCCGCTTCTGCCACCGGCCCCGCTCGTCAGCCTGCCAATAAGTGACATCAAATCCCCGCGCCTTGCAATCCGTCCAGGCGCTGCGGGCGAACGCAAGCGCGTCCGGATCGTCGCCGTCGAACAGCAGCACCATGCGCTCATAGGCCTGCGCGTCCTGCGGCAGCGCGGCGTTGTCGACGAGGAAGCGGACATTGGCACCGTTCGGATTGTCCTCCTCGACCGCCAGCACGATCGGCTGATCGGCAGCGTCGCTCACCCGCCATGTCGCGTGCGGCAGGAAGGAATCGTCGCGATAGGTCCACAAATGGGCGTCGAGCGCATCGGCGCGCTCCGGCGAATTCGACTGCACAACGACGCGCCAGCCGCGCTCGAGCGATTTCTCGAGAAGCGGCGGCAACACGTTCTCCACCGTCATGTTTTGCAGATGGTAGAAGAGGACTTCAGTCATCTCGGGTCATTTGCGCTCGTAGTGATCTGCGACCAGACGGTCGAGCAAGCGAACGCCATAGCCGCTTCCCCAGCTCTGGTTGATGTCGGTCTTCGGCGCGCCCATGGCGGTCCCAGCGATGTCGAGATGCGCCCAGGGCGTGCCATCCACGAAGCGCTGGAGGAACTGCGCCGCGGTGATCGAGCCGCCATGGCGGCCGCCGGTGTTCTTCATGTCGGCGAACTGGGAATCGATCAGCTTGTCGTATTCAGGGCCAAGCGGCAGGCGCCAGACCTTCTCGCCGCTCTCGATGCCGGCCGCCAGCAGCCGCTCGGCAAGCTCGTCATTGTTGGAGAACATTCCGGCATGCTCGGTGCCGAGCGCGACCACGATGGCGCCGGTCAACGTCGCCAGATCCACCATGAATTTCGGCTTGGTTTTCTTGGCGACGTACCAGAGCACATCGGCAAGCACCAGGCGGCCTTCCGCGTCGGTGTTGATGATCTCGATGGTCTGGCCCGACATCGAGGTGACGATGTCGCCTGGGCGCTGCGCGTTGCCGTCCGGCATGTTCTCGACCAGGCCGATGGCGCCGACGACGTTGACCTTGGCCTTGCGGGCCGCGAGCGCATGCATCAGGCCGACGACGCAGGCAGCGCCTCCCATGTCGCCCTTCATGTCCTCCATGCTGCCGGCCGGCTTGATCGAAATGCCGCCGGTGTCGAAGCAGACGCCCTTGCCGACGAAGGCAACCGGCGCCTCACCTTTCTTGCCGCCGTCCCAACGCATGATCACGGTGCGGCTCGGCCGCGCCGAGCCCTGGCCGACGCCGAGCAGAGCGCCCATGCCGAGCTTGTCCATGGCCTTGACGTCGAGGACCTCGATCTTGACGCCGAGCTTGCGGAGCAGGCCTGCGCGGCGCGCGAACTCCTCGGGAAAAAGCACGTTCGGCGGCTCGTTGACGAGGTCGCGCGCAATGATCACGCCGTCCACGATCGCAGCCGCCGATGTAAACGCCTTCTTCGCGGCGACCACGTCGCCGACCGCAAACGAGACGTCGGCGCGCGTGCCGCCCTCCTCGCCATCCTTCTTCCTGGTCTTGTAACGGTCGAAGTTGTAGGTGCGCAGCCGCAGGCCCGAGGCGATCGCGACCGCCTGCTCGCTGGTCATGGCGCCGTTTGGAAGTTCCGCCATGATAGTCATGGCCGCCGCCCCGGCCGGAAGCTTGCTCGCCGCCACGCCGCCGAATTTGAGGAAGTCGTTCGCCTTCAGACCGGTCGCCTTGCCGGCGCCGATCACGATCAGGCGGGTGGCCTTCACGCCTTCGGGCGCAAGGATGTCGAGCGCCGCGCCGCTTTTGCCCTTGAAGGCGGCGGCGGTGGCCGCCCGCTTCACGAGTTCGGTGGCCCCGCCGAGCGCCTTGGCGGTCGCCGGGCCGAGCTTCAGGCTGTCGTCGCAGAACACGACCATGATGCCACGGGCGGCGGCAGACAATGGAACGAAGCCGACCTTAATGGCATCGGACATGAGTAACTCCTCAAAAACATTGCGCTTTTTACCGATCGGCGGTCCCGGCCACGGGCCGGAGCTGAACGGCGATTCACTGAGCGTGCCGCACTATGGGCCACCGGCCCGGCAGATGCCAAGCACCCCCCGTGGCCGAGGGGCCACAACGAGGGAAATATTAACCATATATTGAGGGTGCCACGGGGCAGCCATTTTGTTGACGGATCAAAGGGATGGTACTGAGAGAGTAAGCCGGCGGATGAGATGGTTGGCCGACCTTGGGGATCCCCTTGCGGGGATTGGTTGGACAGCCGGAATTCCGGCCGGCATTGGGGACTTGGTGGGATTCGTGCGGTAGCGCATGGGGTCAATCGATAGGTATATCTTCCGCACGACGCTCGCGTCGTTTGCGCTGGTCCTGGTCAGCCTCACGGGCGTGATCTGGATTACGCAAGCGTTGCGCGGCATCGACCTGATGACGAGCCAGGGTCAGACCATCCTGACCTTCCTCGGGATCACCAGCCTCGTCGTGCCCGCGCTGGTCCTGATCATCTCGCCGATCGCGCTGATGATCGCGATCTCGCATACGCTGAACAAGCTCGCGACCGATTCCGAGATCATCGTGATGAATGCCGCCGGCTTCTCGCCATTCCGGCTGTTCTATCCGTTCTTCTACGCCACCTGCGTGGTGGCGCTGCTGGTCGCCTTCATCGCGGCCTATCTCGCTCCCGACGGCATGCGGCGGATCAAGCAGTGGGACGCCGAGATCACCGCCGACGTGCTCACCAACATCCTGCAGCCCGGCCGCTTCGCCCAGCTCGACAAGAACCTGACGATCCGGATTCGCGAACGCCAGCCCGGCGGCATCCTCGCCGGCATCTTCATCGACGACCGCCGCGATCCGAACGAGCGGGTCTCGATCGTCGCCGAGCACGGCGAAGTCGTGAAGAACGAGACCGGATCGTTCCTGGTGCTGGAGACTGGCAATCTCCAGCGCTTCGAGGCCGGCAAGCGCGATCCCGCGCTGGTGGCGTTCGGCCGCTACGGCTTCGACATGTCCAAGTTCTCGGGCCAGGGCCGCGACGTCACCCTCGGCATCCGCGAGCGTTATCTCTGGGAGTTGCTCTCGCCGTCCGAGGACGATCCCGTCTACAAGCAGATTCCCGGCCAGTTCCGCTCGGCCCTGCATGACAGCCTGCTGGCGCCGATCTATCCCTTCGCCTTTGCCGTGCTGACCTTTGCGTTTCTGGGTGCGCCTCGCACCACGCGCCAGAGCCGCAATTTCTCGATCGGCTCCTCGATTCTTGCCGTGTTCGGCCTGCGCATGGCCGGCTTCGCCTGCTCGGTGATGGCGGTGAAATCGCCGGGCGCGGTGCTGGTCCAATATGCCATGGTCATTGGTGCCATCGGCGTCGGGCTGGCGATCATCATTGGCGGCCTTGTGGTCGAACCGCCGCCGCGCCTCATGGAGGCCATCAACAGGTCGAACGCGCGCATCGCGCGGCTGTTCGGACGGCCGGCCACCGCATGAGCATGCTCACCAACACACTCGGGCGCTATTTCGCCGGCCGTTTCGTGGTCGCGGCGCTCGGCGTGTTCGCCGGCATTTTCCTGCTGCTGGTGCTGGTCGATTACATCGAGATGGTGCGCAAGACCTCAGGGCTCGCATCCGCCTCCGCAGTCATGGTGGCCGAGACCTCGCTGTTCCGCGTGCCGCAGCTTTTGGAGAAGCTGACGCCGTTCTGCATGCTGATCGGCGCCATGACCTGCTATCTCGCCCTCTCCCGCCGGCTCGAGCTCGTCGTCGCGCGCGCCGCCGGCGTCTCCGCATGGCAATTCATCTCGCCGGCGCTCGGCAGCGCGCTCCTGATCGGCGTGATCGCCACCGTCGCCTACAATCCGATGTCGGCCAATCTGCGCGAGCTGTCCAAGCGCATGGAAGCCGAGCTGTTCGGCTCGGCGCCCGGCGGCGGCATTCAGGACGCCTCCGGCTTCTGGCTCAACCAGAAGACCAGCGACGGCGAGACGATCATCAATGCGGCGCGCAGCGAGCAGCAGGGTATCCGGCTCACCGGACTCACGCTGTTCCGGTTTGACACAGAGCAGCACTTCAAGGAACGGGTCGAGGCGCGCGAGGCGACGCTCGAGGCCGGCCGTTGGCTGTTCAAGGGCGTCCGCCGCTTCTCGCTGGATTCGCCGCCGGTCGATCAGGCCAGCCTGGAGATTCCGACCACGCTGACCGAGGCCCAGGTCCGCAACAGCTTTTCCACACCCGAGACTGTGTCCTTTTGGCAACTACCGAGCTACATCCGCTCATCCGAAAGCTCGGGCTTCGCGACAGCCGGATACCGACTCCAGTATCAGAAGCTTCTGGCACAGCCGTTTTTGCTTGCAGCCATGGTGATGCTCGCGGCCTCCGTGTCGTTGCGCTTCTTCCGGATGGGCGGCGTGCAGAAGATGGTTTTGAGTGGCGTGGGCGCAGGCTTTCTGCTCTACGTTCTGTCGAAAGTGACTGAAGATTTGAGCAAGGCTGAGTTGATGCATCCGATCGCTGCGGCGTGGTTGCCCGTGGTGGTGGGCGGCCTCACCGGCTTTTTGGCCTTGCTGTATCAGGAGGACGGATAGTGACGGCCGTCCACCGAGGGCCCGTGTCTCGTTTGACGCGGCGCACATTGGTGCGCGCGAACGGGTGTGGCTTGTCCATTCGCAGATTCCTGCTTGCTGTCGCCGCCGTGGCATCGCTCGGTGGCGTGATGGACGTTGCCGCCGTGACGCCGGCATTCGCCCAGAGCTTCACCTACAATCCGCTGCCGCCGCGTGCGAAGCCGCCGAAGGCCGTCAACGACAACCAGATGCTGGTTCAGGCGACCGAGGTCGATTACGACTACAACAATTCGCGCGTCTCCGCGGTCGGTAACGTCCAGCTGTTCTACAACGGCACCAGCGTCGAGGCCGACAAGGTCATCTACGACCAGAAGACCAAGCGGCTCCATGCCGAAGGCAACATCCGTATGACGGATGCCGACGGCAAGATCACCTATGCCGAGATCCTGGACCTGTCCGACGACTACCGTGACGGCTTCGTCGATTCGCTGCGCGTTGATACGGCCGACCAGACCCGCATGGCGGCGAGCCGCTCCGATCGCTCCAGCGGCAACTACACGGTGTTCGAGAACGGCGTCTACACGGCCTGCGCGCCGTGCAAGGACGATCCGAAGAAGCCGCCGCTCTGGCAGGTCAAGGGTGCGCGCATCATCCACGACCAGCAGGAGAAGATGCTGTATTTCGAGACGGCGCAGCTCGAATTCTTCGGCGTGCCGATCGCCTATATGCCCTATTTCTCGACGCCCGACCCGACCGTGAAGCGCAAGACCGGCTTCCTGATGCCGGGCTTCACGTCGAATACGCCGTTCGGCTACGGCGTCGAGGTTCCGTTCTACTGGGCGATCGCGCCCGACATGGACGCCACCTTCAACCCGCGCATCACGTCCAGGCAGGGCGTGCTGTTCCAGGCCGAATTTCGCCAGCGCCTGATGGACGGCGCCTATCAGATCCGCGTCTACGGCATCGACCAGCTCGATCGGAGCGCGCTCGCTGGCCAGCCCGGCGACAAGCAGTTCCGCGGCGCCGTCGACACCAAGGGTCAGTTCGCGCTGAACGACAAATGGGTCTGGGGTTGGGACGGTGTCCTGATGTCCGACTATTATTTCTTCTCGGACTATCGGTTGTCGCAATATCGCGATCCGCTGGGCTCGTTCCTGTATCTGCCGACGGATGCACTCTCGCAGCTTTACCTGACCGGTGTCGGCAATCGCAGCTTCTTCGACGCGCGCACGATGTACTGGCTGAGTTACTCGGGCAACCAGAACCAGGTGCCGGTCGTCTACCCCGTGATCGACTACTCGAACGTGCTGAACTATCCAGTCTTCGGCGGCGAGTTCAGCTACAAGACCAATTTCGTGAACCTGTCGCGTGACACCGCGGTGTTCGATCCGATCACGACGCTCGCCAACACCAACAGCCTGTGCACGACGGTGTCGGCCGATCCGCTCGCGCGTACGCCGTCGCAGTGCCTGCTGCGCGGCTTCCCGGGTACCTACACCCGCCTGACGGCGGAAGCGCAGTGGCGCAAGTCCTTCACCGATCCGTTCGGTGAAATCTGGACGCCGTTCGCCATTCTCCGCGCCGACGCGATCAACTCCTCGGTCTCCAACCAGCCGGGCGTGTCGAACTATTTGCCCGTCGGCGATACCCAGGCGCTCCGCCTGATGCCGACCGTGGGCCTCGAATACCGCTACCCCTTCATCAACGTTCAGCCCTGGGGTTCGACCACCATCGAGCCGATCGCGCAGATCATCATCCGGCCGAACGAGACCTATGCCGGCAAGCTCCCCAACGAGGACGCGCAGAGCATGGTGTTCGACGCCTCGAACCTGTTCAGCGTCGACAAGTTCTCCGGCTACGACCGTGTCGAGGGCGGCGGCCGCGCCAATGTCGGCGTGCAGTCCACCACGCAGTTCGACAGGGGCGGAGCCATCAAGACGCTGTTCGGCCAGTCCTACCAGCTGTTCGGCATGAACTCCTTCGCGGTCCAGGACTCCATCAATACCGGCGTGGATTCCGGCCTGCAAAGGCCGCGCTCCGACTATGTGGCGAGCGCCGCCTATTCGCCCAACAGCACCTATACGTTCAGCGTTCGCTCGCGCATGGACGAGCAGACCTGGAACGTGCAGCGCTTCGAGGCGGAAGGCCGCGCCAACTTCAACCGCTGGTCAGTCAGCATGCTGTACGGCAATTACGCGGCGCAGCCGGAACTCGGCTATCTAACCCGCCGCGAGGGCATCCTGACGTCAGGCTCGATCAAGCTCGCGGCCAATTGGGTGGTCACGGGCTCGGCGCGCTGGGACCTTGAGGCCAACAAGATCAACCAGTATGTGCTCGGTGCCGGCTACGTCGACGATTGTTTTGTGCTCGGCTTGAACTATGTAACTGCGTATAGCTATTCCGCAGGCTCGACCCCGCCCGTGCTGAACCACGCGATCATGTTCCAGATCGGCCTGCGCACGCTGGCGAACACAGCGACCACCAGCAGTTCCGGCGGCGGACTCCAGTGAACGGTTTGAAGGTGCCGGCCGCGTGTTCCCGATCGCAGGTTCACCTCGGCTGACATGCGAGCGACAAATATGACGATCCCATTGCCTGTCTTCCGCCTCTTCCTCATCCTCGCCGCCCTGCTGCTGGCGGGCGCGCCGTTGCGTGCGCAGAACATCGTCTTGATGGTCAACGGCGATCCCATCACCGACTTCGACATCGAGCAGCGCTCCAAGCTCGACCAGCTGACGACGCAGAAGACACCGGCCCGCCAGGACGTCATCAACGAGCTGATCGACGACCGGGTGAAGATGAAGGAAGGCAAGAAATATGGTGTCGACCCCGGCGTCTCCGACATCAACCAGTCCTACGAGGGCATGGCGCAGCGCATGCGCATCTCGCCGGACCAGCTCACCAAGTCGCTAGAGGTCAAGGGCGTCCGCCCCGAAACCCTGAAGAGCCGCATGAAGGCCGAGATGGTCTGGACCAGCCTCGTGCGCGGCCGCTTCAAGGAGAAGCTGCTGGTCGGCGAGAAGGACGTCGCGCAGGCCGTGCAGGCCCAGACCGGCGACAAGCTGCAGATCGAGGGCACCGAATACAAGATGCAGCCGATCGTGCTGATCGTGCCACGGGGCTCGTCGCCGGCGTTCCTGGAGACACGGCATAAGGAAGCCGAGCAGTATCGCTCGCGCGTCGGAAGCTGCGAAGAAGCCAATTCGCTGTTCCGCTCCACGCCGAACGCCACCATCCGCGACGTCGTCACCAAGACCACCGCTGAATTACCCGAGGCGCTGCGTAAGGTGCTCGACGACACGCCGATCGGCCACCTGACCGCGCCCGAGACGACCAAGGCAGGCATCGAGATGGTGGTGCTGTGCTCGCGCAAGCCGACCATGATCGACACGCCGAAGAAGCGCGAGGTCCGCGAGAAGATGTATCAGGAGAAGTACGAGAAGACCCAGAAGACCTATCTCGAGGAGCTCCGCAAGGCGGCGATGATCGAGTATCGCAACCGCTGATGGCCAAGCAGCCTGCCAAGCCCCTCGCCCTGACGCTGGGAGAGCCTGCCGGCATCGGCCCCGACATCACCATCGCAGCCTGGCTCAAGCGCCGCGAACTGGACCTGCCCGCCTTCTATCTGCTCGGCGACGAGGCGCTGATCGCCCGCCGCGCCAAGGCGCTCGGCGCTGCCGTCAGGATCGCTTCGGTGACCACCGGCGAGGCCGAGGCCGCCTTCCCCGAGGCCCTGCCCGTGGTTGCGTCCGGCGAGCCCGCGAGCGCCGCGCCCGGCAAGCCCGACGCATCGAGCGCGCCGGCCGCGCTCGCCTCGATCCGCCAGGCGGTCACGGATGTCCGCGAGGGCCGCGCCGGCGCCGTTGTCACCAATCCGATTGCCAAGAGCGTGCTCTATCGTGCCGGCTTCCGCCATCCCGGCCATACCGAATTCCTCGCAGAACTCGCCGCGGAAGACGGCCCCACCCCGCAGCCGGTGATGATGCTGTGGTCGCCGCGGCTCGCCGTAGTGCCCGTGACCATCCACGTCTCCTTGCGCGATGCACTGGCCCAGCTCACCAGCGAGCTGATCGTCTCGACCGTGCGCATCGTCGCGACCGAACTCAAATCCCGCTTCGGCATCGCGAATCCGCGCATCGCGATTTCCGGCCTCAATCCGCACGCGGGCGAGGACGGCTCGCTCGGCCACGAGGAGCAGACCGTGATCGCGCCGGCGATCAAGACGTTGCGGGGCGACGGTATCGAGGCGAAGGGACCGCTCCCCGCCGACACCATGTTCCACGAAGCCGCGCGAAACAGCTATGACTGCGCCGTCTGCATGTACCACGACCAGGCGCTGATCCCGATCAAGACTGTGGCCTTCGATGACGCGGTCAACGTCACGCTCGGACTGCCCTTCATCCGCACCTCGCCCGACCACGGCACCGCCTTCGACATCGCCGGCACCGGCAAGGCCAATCCGGCAAGCCTGATCGCTGCGTTGAGGCTTGCGAGCCGGATGGCGGCTGCGAAAACCCGATGAGCACGATCGATGACCTCCCGCCGCTTCGCGAGGTCATTCGCCAGCACGCCTTGTCGGCGCGCAAATCGCTCGGCCAGAACTTCCTCCTCGACCTCAATCTCACCGCGCGCATCGCGCGTGCGGCGGCTCCACTCGAGGATTCCACCATCATCGAGATCGGCCCCGGCCCGGGCGGGCTGACGCGCGCCCTGCTCGCGCTCGGCGCCAGACGCGTCATCGCCATCGAGCATGACGAGCGCGCGATCCCTGCCTTGCAGGATATTGCTGCGCGCTATCCCGGCCGACTCGAGATCGTCCATGGCGACGCCATGACCTTCGACCCGCGCCCGCTGCTATCAGGCGAAAGAGCAAAAATCGTCGCCAACCTGCCCTACAACATCGCGACCCACCTCCTCGTCGGCTGGCTCACCACCGAACCCTGGCCGCCCTGGTACGAAATGATGGTCCTGATGTTCCAGCGCGAGGTCGGCGAGCGCATCGTGGCGCGCGAGGACGAAGAGGCCTTCGGCCGACTCGGCGTGCTCGCCAATTGGCGCTGCGAGACCAAGATCCTGTTCGACATCGCGCCGTCCGCCTTCGTGCCGCCGCCGAAGGTTACGTCTTCCGTTGTGCGACTGATCCCGCGCGAAACGCCTCTCGCCTGCGATCGCAAGCTGCTCGAACAGGTCGCGGCCGCCGCCTTCGGCCAGCGCCGCAAGATGCTGCGGCAAAGCCTGAAGGCGCTCGGCGCCGATCCCGCGCGGCTCGCCGCAGCTGCCGGCGTCGATGCGACGCGGCGCGCGGAGACCGTTCCGATTTCCGGCTTTGTTGCCATGGCCCGTGAATTGGCCAATATACGCAGCGAAACAGAGAGATAATTTCGGAGGAAGAAATATGGCGTTGATGCGTCGGCAGTCCCTCGTCAAGTTCGATGCGCCGCTGTGCGAGACCATCGTCGAGACGCCGAAGCCGCAAGGTCGAGAGGTGCTGGTGCGGATCGAGCGTTGCGGCCTCTGCCACTCCGATCTGCACATCCAGGACGGCTACGCCGATCTCGGCGGCGGCAAGAAGCTCGACACCACGCGCGGCATGACGCTGCCCTTCACGCTCGGCCACGAGATCGCGGGCGTGGTCGACGAAGTCGGCCCCGAGGTATTCGCCGGTCTCGTCGGCAGCAAGAAGGCGGTGTTTCCGTGGATCGGTTGCGGCCAGTGTCGCGACTGCGCCAATGGCGACGAGAATCTCTGCGCCAGACAGCGCTTTCTCGGCGTCTCCATCGACGGCGGCTTCGCCACCCACGTGCTGGTGCCCGACGCGAAATATCTGCTCGACTACGATCCCCTGCCCGTCAACCAGGCCGCGACGCTGATGTGCTCCGGCGTCACCGCCTACGGCGCGCTCAAGCGCCTGGTCGACCGGCCGCGCCAGCGCAACCTCCTGCTGATCGGCCTCGGCGGTGTCGGCATGATGGGCCTTTCCTTCGCGGCGGCCATGTTCAAGCAGCCGATCACGGTCGCCGACCTCAGCGGTGCCGCGCGCGAAACCGCGCTGAAGAACGGCGCGGCGGTGGCCTACGATCCGGCCGAGCCCGACGTGGTCAAGCGCATCCTCAAGGAAACCGATGGCGGCTTCGACGAGATCGTCGACTTCGCGGGCAACGAGAAGTCCATGGCTTTCGCGGTCGCCGTCGCCGCGCGCGGCGGCAAGATCGTGGTCTCCGGCCTGATGGGGGGCCAGTTCACGTTGCCGATGGTGCAATGGGTCTACAAGCGCATGACCATCGAGGGCTTCATGGTCGGCACACTCACCGAGGCTCACGAGCTGATGGCGCTCGCCCGCGCCGGCAAGATCAAGCCGACGCCGATGCGCGAGGAGCCGATGGCCGACGTCCAAACATGGATCGACGAGCTTCGCGCCGGCAAGGTCGTCGGCCGCATCGTGCTCAAGAACTAGAAACTGACGCAGACCCGTGTTCCAAATTGGGGAACCCGCTCTCTGCAGAATACGGTCCTCGCCAGCTCTCTTTTTGGATTTCTGGCAACCATGCAGACGATCCGCCGCTTCCTCGCCGACGAGTCCGGCGCCACAGCGATCGAGTACGGCCTGATCGCCGCCGGCATTGCGCTTGCGATCATCGCCGTCGTCAACAATCTCGGCGCGACGCTGAACAAGAAGTTCACCTCGATCGGCAGCTCGCTGAAGTAGCGGGCACGCGCGCCAATTCAAAGCATTCGTCTGTCCCGCGGAACGGCAACGGCCGCGCCGCGTTGGCAGCCATGTCCATTCGCTGCACCGTCGAGAACGCATTCTTCATCGCCTGGAGTTTCCTGGAGCAGAGCGGAGAGCTCGGCTCCCCGGACGAGACGGCGAACGTCCTGCTCGACGCCATTGAGGCCCAGCTCAGGACCGGCGAGCGCCGGCAACTGATGCTCGCCAACAGGGCGATCGATGCCTATCGCGCCCACGCGGAAAAAGGCCGGCCCGCGCACGATTGCGAAGCACGCTTCGGGTGACGAACTTCGGGTGATGAACATCCCGGCCGCCCTCGGGCCCGCCGGCCCGGCGGCGTTGAGGTATAGGCCGGCGGTCCGTCGGGCAGAGCGCACGGGCTGCGGCGCTCCGCGACGAGCGCGCTACGCTGGAGCCGCGCCCCTGCTGTGTGCACTCCTGCACAGAGCTCGCATTGTTGAAGGCCGCTGGGTTCGGCTGCGCCATTGCCTCGTCCCATGCCTTGCCAAAACTTTCTGGAATTCCGCAAGCCGGAGGCCATTTTTCAACGGCTGAAAAACGCCTTGTGTGCACTTTGGAACCGTCGGCTCCGTCACGGAAACGTAGGGTTCTGGCCGGTGCCGATTCCCGGCCAGAGCAAGACATGTGACCGGTCGGCCCCAGAACGATCTTCTCCAGCAGCTCAGCCGCCCGGATTTCGAACTGCTCGCGCCGCACCTCCAGCCGGTCGAACTCGAGGCGAGCCACATCCTTTATCATGCCGGCGACGAGGTGGCGGCGGTCCATTTTCCCTGCCGTTCCACGCTCGTGTCGTTCGCCGTGCCGGTCGAGGACGATCGCGAGGTCGAAAGCCTGCTGGTCGGGCGCGAGGGCGCGGTGGGCATTGCCGC
This sequence comes from Bradyrhizobium sp. WU425, assembly GCF_021052305.1. Taxonomy (NCBI): domain Bacteria; kingdom Pseudomonadati; phylum Pseudomonadota; class Alphaproteobacteria; order Hyphomicrobiales; family Nitrobacteraceae; genus Bradyrhizobium; species Bradyrhizobium sp. WU425. Next base: position 4,789,315 of record NZ_CP088089.1, read on the forward strand.
CGGCCGCAGCGCCTCGCTGGCCTATTCGCGCATCGTCGTGAAGCTGGGCGGCACCCTGCTGCGGCTGCCGCCGCGCGTGCTCGAGCAGGCCCAACAGAGGTCGGCCACGCTTCTGCAAATCTTCTCTCGCTACGCCGACTGCCAGTTCGCGCAGCTGCTCCAGACCGCGGCCTGCAATGCCGCGCATTCGATCGAGCAGCGCGCCGCCAAGTGGATCATCTCCGCGCAGGAGCACGTCGGCGGCCCCGAGATCCCCCTCACCCATGAGCAGCTGGCCGGCATGCTCGGCGTGTCCCGCAGCTATGCCAGCCGCGTCATCCAGATGTTCAAGGCCAGGCGGATCCTCGCGACACGCCGCGGCGCCATCCTGATCCTAGATGCGCCGGCGCTCGAAGCCAGAGCCTGCTCCTGCAACGACTGGGTGAAGAAGCACTTTGACGAGGTGATGGGACGCACGGCCGCGGACGGTTAGCTTTAGGTCTCACGCATGCGGCGGCGATTGGCGCTTCAAGTGCAGATAGGTCGGACTGAAGCCTCCGAGCCGCTGCAATTCGCGCCATTTCATGACGATGAGCTCGCCGTCGTGCATGTCCATGGTCCCGCTCCGCCTGAGGTCGGCGAGCGTCCGGTTCACCGTCGCGATCGCCATACCCAAGGTCTCGCCGAGCTGCGCCAGGCTGAGCGGCAGGCGGCAGCGATTGCCGCGGACGAGCTGCGCTGCGCGGGCGCGGTAGAACAGCTCGCAGAACAGGTGTGCCATGCGCGCGTGCATCGGCCGGGCGCTGTTGTTGGTGATGGCCTCGCGAAAGATCGCGGCATCGAGCAGGGTCTCGCGCCAAACCGACAGTGCGAAGGTCGGCCGTCGCCGGAAGGCAATGAACAATTCGCGATGCGGGATGAAGGCCACCGAGGCAGGCCCGAGGGCGCAGAGGCCATGGTCCATCTGGTCGATGAACAAGCCCTGGGAGTCCGGCAGGTCGCCGGACAGATGGAACGCGAGGTATTGCCGCCGGCCGCTGTCGAGCAAATGGTAGCGCGCGATCATGCCGGAGACGACCAGCGCCGAATGCTCGGGTTCGTCGCCCTGACGGATGAAATCCTCGTTCGGCGCGAACTCGCGCTGCAAAAAGGTCAGCCCGCGAATTTCGGCGACATCCTCCTGGGCGAGTGCGGTGTGCTCGCCCAAGTTCCGGATCAGCACGTCATGCGCTTTTTCCATAGGTCCCGCCAAAAATCCTGCCGGTTCGATCAAATGATACATCTGGCCCGTATCCAGCGGACTAGAACGCGGGTCGGAAGCACAGGTTGCTACCGGTCTGCGACATTACTTGGTCGCAGCCCACCGTCCCTCGATCGCTGACTGCGCCCGCCATTCGCATGAGCTCTACGACGATCCTGAAGCGCATTCGCCACCTGTTCGCATCGGAGTCGGGCGAGCACCTGGACAGTATCAGCGCTGCCTTCGAGCGAGGCACGCTGAAGGAGCCGGCGCGGCCGATGTCGGATCAGGAGCTTGCGCGCGCCATCCGCGAGTTCCAGGCGGTTCCCGTGTCCGATTGGACCATCGCGAAACTCTCACGATGCCTGCTCGAGCCGGCGATGCCGGGTGACGACTGAAACACCTCCTCCTCTCCATGCCGCACCCCAAGTTCATCGCACATCTCCAGGCGATTGAAGGCCTCTCCGACGACGAACGCCGCCAGATCGCGGCTCTGCCGTCCACGCTGCGCCAGGTCTCCGACGGCGAGACCCTGCTGCGCCAGGGTGAAGATACCTCTCGCTGCGTTTTCGTCGTCAGCGGCTTCCTCTATCAGGCGCGCATCGTCGGCGATCGCAGCCAGATCCTCGCCTTCCACGTTCCCGGCGACATGCCGTGCCTCCACACGCTGCTGGTCTCGCCGATGGATGCGGACCTCGTCGGTCTTGGCCCTTCCCTCGTCGGCTACGTCGCACACAGCCAACTCAAGCAGCTGCTCGACGGCTCCATTCACCTGACCCGCGCGTTCTGGCGCGAGACGCTGATCGATGCGGCGATCTCGCGACAATGGATCGCGCGCCTCGGCGCACAGGCGGCACTGCCGAAGGTGGCCCATCTGATCTGCGAGCTCGCCGCAAGGCTGGAGGTCGTGGGCCTCGTCAAGAACGGCCGCTTCCAGATGCCGATGACGCAGCGGCACGTCGCCGATGCCTGCGGACTGTCGATCGTCCACGTCAATCGCACCATCCAGGAGCTGAGAGGGCGCCGATTGATTGCCTGGGAGGGAAGCGAGATCGAGCTGTTGCAACCCGACGAGCTCCGCGCGCTCGCGGATTTCACGCCGGATTATCTGACCTGACAAAGACGGGCGGCGTCCCAACGAACGACATTCGAACCGGCACAGCAAAAGCGATCCCCCGCCTCACGATCGCGATGGCTTTATCCGCCATGATTTGAGCAACGGGCCGCCGGCACCCAGCACGGGATCGGTCTTCGGCTTGCGGACCTTGGCGACGCGTTTGCTGGCGTCAGGACGCTCTCGCGTGTCGGTGCACTCGTCATACGTCCCCTCCTGCGGATACGCTCCGACGACCAGGAAGTCCCGGCTGGACTCGATCAGTCGGTGTCCGGTGCCTGCGGGAAGGACCAGAACATCTCCGGCCTTCACGCTCAGGATTCGCCCCTTGATCCCGCCGCACTCGATCCTGGCCGTGCCGCGTGCCACGCCCATCACTTCGTGGATCTGCGAATGATAGTGGACAAAGTCATAAACCGTATCGCGCCAAGAGCGGCCCCAACCGTGACGATCGAACAGCGTGTCGATGATGACCTCTGGAGCAAAACGCCGGGTCTTCAGGTTCACCGCGCCGCGATAGAGCAAGACGGGAAAATGCGGGTTATTCGGCACGATGCCATCGTCCTGGAAACGGATGGCTGTCGGCTTCCGAGCCCGCACGAGCGCCCGCAGCGTTGCCGCGTCGGGGTGATCCTCAACGAACTTCTTGGCGAGATTTTTGATCTGGTCCTTGATCGGCATGGCGTCTCCTCAGCCGCAATTAAACGACGGCCGGAAGCATAAGTTTCCCGAGGTGATCCGGTTGGACCGCCATCTCCTCGGCGTCATTTCCGGCGAAGACAAGCATTCCAGAAATCGTTCCGCGGCAGCACTCCGGAATGCTCGCTGCGCTCGCCCGGCCAGCGCCTTACCCCGGGGTAGCCGACGATGGCCGCGCAGGAGCGGAACGACGCGCGTTTCGCTTACCTGCGAGCGGCTTTGCGACCTCCCGGGCGCACTCGACGAGCAGCCGCTGAGCAGGGTTTGGCGTTCTGCCCTTCATCGCAATGATCCCGATCGGCCACATCTGAATAGGCATTTCCACCGGTAAAACCTTCATCGACAGCCGCTTCGCGCTGAAGTGCAACATCGATGCCGGAAGGAAACTCAGGAATCGTTCCGACGAGAGCAACGCCGACTGCATAAGGATCGAATACACGGTTACGCTGGCACGTGGCACCTCCAGCCCGGAGGCGTGAAATGCGTTGGCAATCCAGCCGCCCGGAAAGCTTTCGCGCGGCGGCAGGCACCAACGCTCGTTGACCAGCTCGTCGAGGCGGATCTTGCGCCGCCCCACCCACGGACTGTGCAAGCCTGCGACAACGACACCGCTTTCGTGCAACAGCACTTCGACATCGGTATCGGCAGCCGGTGTCGGGCTCGGCAGGCGCCCTATCATGAGGTCGATGTCGTGATTGCGCAGATGACGATCCTGAAGCTCCGGCGGTTCGCCCTCGATGATGTGAAGCGCGAGCCTCGGATATTGCCGGGATAGCCGGTCAATGATGGCCGGCAGTAGTCCGGCCATCACGGGCTCGGTGCTGCCAATGCGCAATTCACCCACCGCGGGATCAGCGAGCGATTGCAGCTCGTCGACGCCACTCCGCAAATCGTTGCACAAAGCAATGCTGCGCTTGAGCAAGGCCTTGCCGTAAAGCGTGGGCTCAACGCCGAGCCGGCTGCGCTCCAGAAGCGGAAGGCCGATCGTTTGCTCCAGGCTTGCGATCATCTTGGATATGACAGGCTGAGAAATTGCTAGGTGCTCGGCCGCCTTCGCCATGCTCCCGTATTCCACGACGGCGATAAACACGTTCAGTTGCCGCAGCTTGATCCGACGGCTGATCTGGGATGCATCGAGCATGCGACCCTTTCCGAAATGGAATAGAACTATCGAGAAATAGAACTTTTCTTATATAGGTCCGCGGGACAAGCTGCAATTCGCGTTACCCTCCACCGCCAAGGATTGGAGCAGCCATGTCGAACATTCACGTACCCCGTCGCACCTTCCTGCTCGGAAGCCTCGCGGGATTGTTGCTGCCCGGCAAGGTCGCCGCGCAGCCTTATCCGTCCAATCTCATACGTGTTGTCGTCCCTGCCGGCGCGGGGACACCGCCCGACATCATCAGCCGCATGATCGCCGACGAGCTCGCGGCCAATGAAGGCTGGCGACTTGTGGTGGAAGATCGCCCCGGTGCGCTGCAGACCATTGCCATGAACGACGTGAGCGGTCGTCCGGCGGACGGCTATACACTGCTGACCATGAGCCTTCCGATGACGGTCACCCCGGCCCTGCTTCCGAAGGCGGAGACACGGGCGGATGTGGATTTCGATCCGGTGATCAAGATATCGAAATCCTACACCGTGCTCGTTACAACGCCTTCCTTGCCGGTCGACTCGTTAGCCGGTCTGGTGGCGTTGCTCAAGAGCAAGCCAGGGAAGCTCAACTTCTCTTCCGCGGGCTTCGGCACCCCCTCGCACCTGATCGGCGAAATGTTTGCATTGCAGGCGGGCGTGCGCGCCACCCACGTGCCCTACCAGCAGTTTTCCCAAGCAATCACCGATCTGATCAGCGGCAACGTCCAATACATGTTTGTCACCACGCTTCCGGTTATTGACCTCATTGCGACCGGCAAGTTGCGAGCGCTTGCCGTCACCGCCCCCACCAGGATTGCTGCCCTGGGAGACATTCCCACTGTGATCGAGGCAGGCTTTCCCGATCTGGTGACAGCCGATTGGATCGGCTTTGCAGCGAAGCGTGGAACGGCTGCGGAAGTAACGTCGCAGCTCAACAAGGCAATTAACAAGGTACTTCTCGAGCCGAAGATCCGCGCTTCCCTCGACAAGATAGGAGCCGTAGCCGTGGGTGGCACCGCCGCAGAATTTGGTGAGGGAATCCGGAGTGACATCGCCCACTGGGCCAAGGTCGTCAAGGATGCGGATATCAAGCTGCCTTGATGAGCCAGACCCCATCCAAAGCCCAGACGAGTGGCCGCGATGCAGCAGCATTGGCGATCACGCCGCCGCAGATTGTCGGCCCGTTCTACCCGGTCTCGGAGCACCCCGATCTGGCAACCGATCTGGCGCGTCCAAGCGGCAGCACCGCTGAGGCGCTGGGCCAGCTCATCCATCTCAGCGGACGCGTGCTCACGCGTTCGGGAGCGCCGGTGCCGCATGCACGCATTGACATCTGGCAAGCCAACGCGGCGGGGAAATATCGTCATCCGAGTGATATCAATCCGGCGCCGCTCGATCCCAATTTCAAAGGCTTCGCGCGTCTCACAACGGATGCGGCCGGGCACTACAGCTTTCGTACCGTCAAACCGGGCCGCTATCCGACAGCAGAGGGCGAGGTCAGGCCGCCGCACATTCATCTCACCGTTGAGGGGCGGTTCGATTGCCTGGTGACCCAGTTGTATTTCGCTGGCGAAGAAGAAAACGTGACCGACCGCTGGCTCAATGCGGCCCCGCATCCGGAAAGGTTAATCGTTACTCTGCAAAATTCGCCATCACGCCTTGAGAGGCATGCGTTGATCGCGCATTTCGACATTGTTCTTGCCAGCGGATGACAAGCGTTTCAGGTGGCTCCAAGCCCGATTTGGGTCGTTCGCCACCGGCGCTGACGCGTCGGGCAAAACACCCCCGTCAAGGCCTCCGCGCAAAAATATTTCGCTTTTCCGAATTTCGGATTTGTGGCATACGCCCGTCATCCTGGCCCTGCCAAAGGGGCGTTCGCGACCGTCACGACATGCGGGCCGGGTGGCGGTGGACGCGGCAGCGACGGCGCGGGCGGCGTGACGACAGGGCGGGCAACCGTGAGTCCTCGCGCGACGCGTACGACACGGCGCTGGAGAGCGGGCTTGTCGGTCATCGGGGGTGAGCACACGCAAGCCCTCGATGATTTCGGCCGGACCGTCCGCGGATGGAGAAGTCGTGTGGTCCTGACGCCCGGGGTCTGTGCGTCAAGCCTCGCGGTGATGTGGCGGCCCGACCGGGCGCGCGCATCATCGATCGGCCAGGCGACGGGGGCAATAGTGCATCGCTCCCCGGGGAGAGCACGAAGGACACCGTTAAAACCATCCGCGCAGGGAAGGCCGGGCGATCGGCCACCCTATCGGTCCACCCCGTGTGCATTCCTGTAGCGCACGGACCAACGGGTGCCGCCGGCGCCCGACCTTCCCTGCGCCCTTTGGCCTCCAGTTGGGCGATGAACGGCAGCAAGGTTCGGGCAGAATCTGCCGCGGGAACGCGCAAGCGTGCGCCCTCCCCGGCGCGACCGGCCAACGCTGTACACACTGTCGCACCGCTTTTCGCCCGCGCCTCGAGCTGGTAGAATGGCGATATTGTTTGGGGAATTTTGATGCGCGCGAGGATTTTCAATCGCGTCCCGGGGCTGGCGATGCTGGTCGCAGCCCTGCTCGTCGTCGCAACGCACCCGGCATCGGCCGAGAAGCGCATCGCGCTCGTGGTCGGCAACTCCGCCTACAAGAACATCACGCCGCTCGACAATCCATCCAAGGACGCGAGCCTGATGGCGGACACGCTTGGCCTGCTCGGCTTTACGCTGGTCGGAGGCCGCGCCCAGCTCGATCTTGACAAGGGCGCGATGGATCTGGCGGTGCAGAGCTTTGGCCGGCAGGTGCAGGGCGCCGACGTCGCGCTGTTCTATTATGCCGGCCACGGCGTGCAGGTCTCGGGCGCCAACTATCTCGTGCCGGTCGGCGCCAATCCGACCCGCGAGGCCGACGTCGACTTCCAGATGACCGATGTCAACCTCGTGCTGCGCCAGATGCAGGATCGGGCACGCGCCTCAACCTCGTGATCCTGGACGCCTGCCGCAACAACCCCTTCGGCTCACGCGGCCTGCGCGCCTCCGATGGCGGCCTCGCGCAGATGCGCGCGCCCGAGGGCACGCTGATCTCCTACGCAACCCAACCCGGCAACGTCGCCCAGGACGGCAGCGACGGCCACAGCCCCTACACCAAGGCCTTGGCCGCGACGGTCCGGACCGCGGGCCTCGACGTGTTCCAGACCTTCAACCAGGTCGGCCTCGCGGTGAAGCGCGCCACGTCCGGCGCGCAGCAGCCCTGGGTGTCGTCCTCGCCGATCGACGGCACCTTCTATTTCGTCGCCCCCACGCAAACCGCGCCGCCGCAGGTCGCAGCGATGCAGCCCGATCCGCCGCCGGCGGATCGGCTGCGCGCCGATCCGGACCGCGTCCCCTTGCGCGATGCCGCCCTGCTGAGCGAACTCAGCGAGCGGCTCTACGAGCTCAATTTCGATCCTGACAGCCCTGATGGACTGACCCGCGCGATCACGAAACTCCAGCAGCGGATTTCCATGGCGCCGACGGGCGAAGCCACCGAAGGCCTGCTGTTGCGGATGCGCAAGATGGAGGACCTGAAGCCATGGGGCTCGATCGTCTACGGCCCCGACGGCAGCAAATGGGGCATCTCCTGGAACCACGCCTCGCGGCGCGCGGCGGTGGCGGATGCGCGCGGCAATTGCGCCGGCGCCAAATGTCCGATCGAGCTGTCTTTCTATGGCAACCGCTGCGGCGCGTTCGCGATCTCCGACAAATCCTGGTCGCTGGTCCAGCGCGACAGCGTGCAGCGCGCGAAAGATGCCGCGCTTGACGAATGCGGCAAGGCTGGCAAAGCTTGCCGCATTATCGGTTCCGTCTGTGCCGACGGCTCCGGCCGCTGATACGATTTTTCATTCTGGATTTTTACTCATGCGCGCCATCATCCCTGCGATTGCCCTGACCGTCTTCCTGTCCGCCGTCGGCGCTCCACCGTCCGCCGTTGCGCAGTCCGGCAGCGCCGGCGGCTCGATCGGCAATGACGAGAAATCGCTGTCCGGCTCGCGGTCGGATCGTTCCGCCGAGCCGGCCCCCTCGGCGCGTCGCAGCAAGCCCGCCGAGGAGCCGCGCAGCTCCTCGCGACGCGGTGGTGGAGGCGGTGGCGGGAGTTTCGACGGCGCCTGGATGGTCGTCAGCGTCGGCTGCGGCGGCACCACGTCCGGCGCGGTCGTGGTCTCCTCGGGCAAGGTCATAGGCCAAGGCGTCACGGGTACCGTCAGCGCGAGCGGCGCGGTCAGCACGTTCGGTCAAGGTGATGGCGTGACCTTTACCGGCTCGGGCCGCCTCGCTGCCCGCAGCGGCTCCGGTTCCTTCCGCCGCTCGGACGGCTGCGGCGGAACCTGGACTTCGACCAAGCAATAGCAGCGAAAAAGTCTGGTTTCGCGGGGGAACGAACGCCGCGCAAGCCCGATTCAGGCCACATCCTCTCCGGATTTGCGGCTCATTGCCACCCAAGTCTTTGACGACAAAGGGAAGGTAACGAGTTGCGTCATGCGTAATCGGGAGACCAGGATGGGCAACCGCACCGCAAAATTCTTATCTGCCCTCGTAGGCAGCATCATTGCCGGCGCGCCACTTGCCGCCGTGTCGCAGAATGCATCGACGCCACCGAGCACGGCAAATGCCGCGAGCGACTGCCTTGGCTCGCCAAAGGGCGCCGCGCCGCAGGGCCAGCATTGGCATTATCGCCTCGAGCGCGCGACCAAGCGGCAGTGCTGGTATCTGCGCGCCGAAGGCGGCAAGGCCACCCAAACCGCACAGACTGCGCCCGATACGCCTGCAGCGGATTCAGCCGTGCCGCAGCAGCACTCGGTCGAGGACGCGCGCGCCGAATATCTGACGCCGCAGAGCATCGCCGCCGTGAAGACGCCTGCACAGGCGGGACCGGCGCCGACGCAGCAAGCTGCGAACCCCTCCGCTGACGCCAACGCACAGCAGCCCGCCGTCGCCGGGCGCTGGCCCGACGCCTCCACGGCGTCCGCCGCGCCCACAGAGCAGCCGTCGCCTGCACCTGTCGCGGCCGCCGCGCAGCCGACCGCGAAGCCGGCGAAGTCCCCTGCTCCGATGGCTCTGGCCGCGGCAGACAGCACCGCCGACAAGCAGACCGGCTCGCTCCAGATGCTGCTGCTCGTGATCGGCGGCGCGCTGGCGCTTGCCGGCATCCTCGCCAGCGTCATCTACCGCTTCGCCGGTGGACGCATGCGCGTCCAGGCCGCCGACCAGCGCCGCGTCAACTGGGACAATTTTGAGCCGCACGATCACGACGATGGCCGTGCACCCTGGCTCAACGCTGCGCCCGCCGGCGCGCCGCACGCTCGGCAGCCCCGCCCGGTGGATTTCGATGCCCTGCGTCCGCAGTCAACCCAGCTCAAGACCGCGCAGCTCGCCGCGATCGATCGCGAGATCGATGTGATCGACGAGCTCGCCCCGCAAGCGCAAGACCAAGTCCACGTCGAGGCCGCAGAGCTCGACGAGGCCGATATCTTCAACGGAGAATTCCAGATCGACGCCGCACCGCAGCTCGCGGCCAACGACGTGAATGACGAAGAGCCGGCCGGCCATGACGACGCGGGAGTCGAGAACGCCATCGACATCGACGTGATCACGACGATGCTGGAACGGTTGGCGAAGGACGGGCCGCGGCTGACGCAGCCTACTAGCCTTGAAGTTGACCTTGCAGACCTCGCACGAAGCCCACGAGGCCGGTCTGCCGCTCGCGCTTGAGGCGTTCGGCCTTCAGGATCGACTGCACCTCGGCGAAGGCCTCGTCAACGTCGTGGTTGATGACGATGTAGTCGTACTCGGCCCAGTGGCTCATCTCGTGGCTGGCGCGGCTCATGCGCTTGCGGATCACCTCGTCGGAATCCTGCGCGCGCGAATGCAGCCGCTTCTCGAGATCGGCAGCCGAGGGCGGCAGGATGAACACGCTGACGACGTCGGCGCGCGCCTTCTCTCGGAGCTGCTGCGTGCCCTGCCAGTCGATGTCGAACAGCACGTCCTGCCCGGCTGACAGCGCCGCCTCGACCGGCGCACGCGGCGTGCCGTAACTGTTGTCGAACACGGTCGCCCATTCCAGCAGCTGGTCGGCTTTCACCATCGCGCCGAAGGTAGCCTTGTCGACGAACGAATAATCCCTGCCGTCGACCTCGCCCGGCCGCATCGCCCGCGTGGTCGCCGACACCGACATTCGAAGGCCGGGCATACGGTCGATCAACATGCGCGACAGCGTCGTCTTGCCCGCGCCCGACGGCGAGGACAGCACGAACATCAATCCGCGCCGCTCGACACCATCAGTTCCGTGACCGCCAATCGTCATCGATCACTCCAGATTCTGGACCTGCTCGCGGAACTGCTCGACCACGTTCTTCATGGCGAGCCCCGTATTGGTCAGCTCGATGTCGTTCGACTTCGAGCAGCAGGTGTTGACTTCGCGGTGAAACTCCTGCGCCAGGAAGTCGAGCTTGCGCCCGACCGGGCCGCCCTTGCCGATCAGCTCGCGCGCCTGCGCGATGTGCGAGGCGATCCGATCGAGCTCCTCGCGGATGTCGGCCCTGGTCGCAATCAGGATCGCTTCCTGCATCAGGCGGTCGGAATCAAAACGGTCGGAGGTGTCGAGGAGGCTCGCGATCTGCTCGGCGAGCCTGGCCTTGACCGCCTCGGGCTTGCGACCCGGCGCGGCCTCCGCCTTCTTCGCCAGCTGCTCGACCTCGTCGACGCGCTGGATCAGGATCTGCCCGAGCGAGGTCCCCTCACGCTTGCGCATCTCGACGAGTTCGGCGAGCGCCTTGTCGAAGGCATCCGCGGCGGCGGCGCGCGCGGCCTTGTCCTCCTCCTCGTCGCCCTCGGGCTCGGCGACCTCAATGACCCCCTTGATGGCCAAAAGCCCGTCGACGCTCGGCGCGACCGCATCGACCTTGCCGGCGATCACGGCGGCGGCCTTGAGGACGGCGTTGAGCACGTCCTCGTTGACGCGGACGCTGGTGGCTGCATTGGCCCGCTTGACGGTCAGATTGGCGTAGACGGTGCCTCGTGAGAGCAGCTCGGCGGCGCGCTTCTTGGCATGAGCCTCAAGCTCGTCGAACCCCTGCGGCAGCCGCACCCGCAAGTCAAAGCCCTTGGCATTGACCGACTTCAATTCCCATTCGAACGTATACGGCCCACTCGCGCCGTGGCTTCGGGCAAAGCCGGTCATGGACGACAACGCCATCAGGTCAATTTCTCCAGAAGCACGGGATTCGCGCGGCCATCAAGCCACGCGAATCTTAAGACTATTTTGCAGGAAAATGTAATCCGCAAAGTCCCGCGGGGCAGGTCTACGCGCAGGCCTAGCGCTGCACCACCGGGGGCGAGGCCTGCACCGCGCCTTGTCGGGCCGGCGGCGGACCCGCGGGGCGAGCGGCCGGCGGCTTCTTCTGCTGGTTGGGGCGTGCCGGCGTCGTCGCCGTCGGCGTATCGGCGGCGCCGGGCGCGGCGCCGGCCGGCGGCTGCGCGTCCTCGGCCGGCTCGACCGTGTCGTTCTGGATCTGCTTTTCCATGGCGCGCAGCTTGGCGACGTTCTTCTGGTGCGCGTCGTAGGTCTCGGTAAAGGAATGCCCGCCGGTACCATCCGCGACGAAATAGAGGTCGCGGGTACGGGCCGGGTTGGCGGCAGCCTCGAGCGAGGCGCGGCCGGGGTTGGAGATCGGGCCCGGCGGCAGGCCCTCGATGACATAGGTGTTGTAGGGCGAAGGCTGCGTGATCTCGCTGCGCTTGATCGGACGGCCGAGCGTGCCCTTGCCGCCGACGAGGCCATAGATGATCGTGGGATCGGACTGCAGCTTGATCCTCTGCTTCAGGCGATTGACGAACACCGCGGCGACACGGCTGCGCTCGTCAGGCTTGCCGGTCTCTTTCTCGACGATCGAGGCCAGCGTCACCAGTTGCTCCGGACTCTTGACCGGAATGTCCTGATTGCGGCGCTCCCAGATCTCGGTCAGCACGCGCTTGTGCGCCTGCTGCATGCGCTGGATCACCTGATCGCGCGGGGTGCCGCGCGGGAACTTGTAGGTCTCGGGCAGCAGCGTGCCTTCGCGCGGCAGCTCACGCACGCTGCCGGTGAAGATGTCGTTGTCGGACAGGCGCGCCACGATCTGCTCGGAGGTGAGGCCCTCCGGAATCGTCACGGCATGCTGCACCACCTTGCCCTCGACGATTGTGGCAATGACGTCGCGCAAGGACGCGTTCTTCTGGAACGAGTATTCACCGGGCTTGAGGTCCGAGCTCGCCTTCAACGCAGCGACGCTGGCAATGAACGCCCACGGATTGACGTCGGTCACGCCTTCCCGGTTCAGCGTCTCGGCGATGTCGCGCTTGCCGGCGCGCTGCGGGATGTTGACGATCTTGTCTTCCTTCAGCGGTCCCGGCGCCTCGAGCACCTGCCGGCCGTAATAGTACACGCCGCCCGCACCGATCATTGCAATCAGCAGCAGGGTGATGATGGCGTTGCCGACGATCACGAACGGATTGCGCGCGCGGTCCGATCGCTTCGGCGGCGGCGGGACCTGCTCGGGCTCGAGCGCTGCCCGCGGGCTCCGGGGCGAAATGGGCGGCCTTTCACTCATCGAAGCAACCTGAATCCTGCCGGTTCAAATGCGACCCGACAATCGCTTGTCTGGCCAAGTACACGCGCCCACTTGTATGACTATCGCCGAATACGGCAAAACGGTGGATTCGTCGCAAACACAAACTATTGGACCGGACGCCGGAAGATCACCGACGCGTTGGTACCGCCAAAACCGAAAGAATTCGACAACGCGACGTTGACCTCGCGCTTCTTCGCCTTGTGCGGCACGAGATCGATCGCAGTCTCGACCGATGGATTGTCCAAGTTGATGGTCGGTGGCACGACATTATCGCGAATCGCGAGAATGGCGAAGATCGCCTCGATCGCGCCAGCCGCACCCAGAAGGTGACCGGTCGACGATTTGGTCGAGGACATCGCGACCTTGGAAGCGGCATTGCCGAGCAGACGTTCGACCGCACCGAGCTCGATCTCGTCACCGAGCGGTGTCGAGGTGCCGTGCGCATTGATGTAGTCGAGATCGGACGCGGTGAGGCCGGCGCGCTTGAGCGCTGCCGCCATGCTGCGGAAGCCACCGTCGCCGTCGGGTGACGGCGAGGTGATGTGGTAGGCATCGCCCGAGAGACCGTAGCCGATCACCTCGGCATAGATCTTCGCGCCGCGGCGCTCGGCGTGTTCGAGCTCTTCCAGGACCAGAACGCCGGCGCCCTCGCCCATCACGAAGCCGTCCCGGTCCTTGTCGTAGGGACGCGAGGCCTTCTCAGGCGTTTCGTTGAAGGCTGTCGAGAGTGCACGCGCGGCGTTGAAGCCGGCAATGCCGATGCGGCCGATCGGCGATTCCGCGCCGCCCGCAACCATGACGTCGGCATCGCCGAGCGCGATCAGGCGGGCGGCATCGCCGACCGCGTGAGCGCCGGTCGAGCAGGCCGTGACCACCGAATGGTTCGGCCCCTTCAGCCCATGCTTGATCGAGACATAACCGGAGGCGAGATTGATCAGGCGGCCCGGAATGAAGAACGGCGAGACCCGGCGCGGCCCGCGTTCCTTCAGCAGGACCGCAGTCTCGGCGATACCGTTGAGGCCGCCGATGCCGGATCCAATCATGGTGCCGGTGGCGCATTTATCCTCTTCGGTCTCGGGATGCCAGTTGGCATCGTCGAGCGCCTGGCCGGCTGCGGCCATGCCGAAGATGATGAAGTCGTCGACCTTGCGCTGGTCCTTCGGCTCCATCCAGATGTCGGGATTGAAAGTGTCGTTGGTGCCGTCGCCGCGCACGACCGTGCAGCCGATCTTGGTCTGAAGATCGGAGACATCGAAGCTCTCGATTTTGCGTGCGCCGCTTTCGCCGTCGAGGATGCGCTTCCAGGTCGGCTCGACTCCGCAGCCGAGTGGCGAAACCATGCCAAGACCCGTAACGACAACCCGCCTCATGTCCGAAAACTCCGCATCGAAAGATTCACGGCCAATAACAAGAAACCGGCTGACCGCTGTTGGGCGGTCCGTCCGGTTTCAATGTTGTCCCCGCGAAAATGAAGAGCGTTAGCTCTTCGCGTTCTTCTCGAGAAACTTGGTGGCGTCGCCGACGGTGAGAATCGTTTCCGCGGCATCGTCCGGAATCTCGCAGCCGAATTCCTCTTCGAACGCCATCACCAGCTCGACGGTGTCCAGACTGTCGGCGCCGAGGTCGTCGATGAAGCTCGCAGCGTCGACAACCTTCTCGGGTTCAACACCAAGGTGTTCGACCACGATCTTCTTAACCCGCTCGCCAATCTCACTCATTGCATAACCTCGTGTTGTTCCCTGTAGACCCGACCCCCCGGGACGATACGAGCCGTCGTGGTCGTTGACTGCCTTCGCTTACGAACTTTGATCTGGCCCCATCCTAACCGATGCAGGCCCGGCGAATGACGGCCAAGGCTCCGCATCGCCAATATACAGGGTTTCAAAAACCTGCAATGGCGTTCTTTGCCCATCCGTTGAAGGTCCGGTTATCATACTTCAATTGCGTTGACTACAAGCCTCATTTCGCTCCGGAAACGGCCGTTTGCCGCATTCGGCTGCCCAAGGGGCGGTGCGGCATGAGGCGTCAGATCATGGCCATGCCGCCGTTGACGTGGATGGTTTGGCCGGTGACATAGGCCGCTTCGTTCGAACTCAGGTAGACGGCGGCCGCCGCGATGTCCTCTGGCGTCCCCAGGCGATTGGCCGGAACCTTGGTCAGAATCGTTTCGCGCTGCTTGTCGTTGAGCGCATCGGTCATCGGGGTCTTGATGAAGCCGGGAGCGATGCAGTTCGCGGTGACGCCGCGCTTGGCGTATTCGGCACCCAGCGTCTTGATCATCCCGATCAGGCCTGCCTTCGACGCAGTATAATTGCCCTGCCCCGGGTTGCCGGTGACGCCGACCACCGAAGTGATGGCGATGATGCGGCCGAAGCGCTTGCGCATCATCAATTTGGTTGCGGCGCGGGCAAGGCGGAAGGTCGAGGTCAAATTGATGTTGATGACCTCCTCCCAGTCCTCGTCACGGAGCTGCACGAAGAGATTGTCGCGCGTGATGCCGGCATTGGCGACGAGGATGTCGACCTGTCCCATCGCCGCCTCCGCAGCGGGCACCAGCGCTTCGACCTCCTCGACTTTGGAGAGATTGCAGGGCAGCACATGGGTGCGCTCGCCGAGCTTGCCTGCAAGCTCATCCAGCACTTCCTTGCGCGTCCCCGATATCGCGACGGTGGCGCCCTGCGCGTGCAGCGCCTGCGCGATCGCGCCGCCGATGCCGCCGGTTGCGCCGGTGACGAGCGCCTTTTTGCCAGTCAGATCGAACATCGATAACTCCTCCAAGGCACGATCCGGAAACGCGCGCAGCGGTTTTCCGAAAGGGTCGTGCGTCAACTGTAGAACTCGCGCGCGACGACGAATTATCGCGCTTCAGGCCTGCTTGGCAGCAGCCAATGCATCTTGGGCAGCAGCAATGTCGTTGGGACCACCGACCGCAACGCCGACGGCACCGTCTGCGATACGCTTGACCAGGCCCGTCAGCACCTTGCCGGCACCGATCTCAAAGAAACGGGTGACGCCCTGCCCCGCCATATAGGCAACCGACTCGCGCCACCGCACAGTGCCGGTGACCTGCTCGACCAGGCGCCGGCGGATCTCGTCGGGATCGGTGATCGCGCTCGCCAGCACATTCGACACCAGCGGGGCGGCCGGCGCCTTGATCGTGACCCCGGCCAGCGCCTCCGCCATTGCGTCGGCAGCCGGCTGCATCAGTTTGCAATGGAACGGTGCGGACACCGGCAGCAGCATTGCTCGCTTAGCGCCCTTGGTTTTGGCGATCTCGACGGCGCGATCGACCGCAGCCTTGTCGCCGGAGACGACCACTTGCCCGCCGCCATTGTCGTTGGCGGCTTGGCAGACCTCTCCCTGAGCGGCCTCCTCCGCCACCGCCACGGCGGCCTCGTAGTCGAGGCCGAGCAGAGCGGCCATCGCACCGACGCCGACCGGCACAGCTTTTTGCATTGCGAGACCGCGGATGCGAAGCAGCCGCGCCGTGTCGGAAATCGTCAGGCTGTCGGCCGCGGCCAGCGCCGAATATTCGCCGAGCGAGTGGCCGGCGACGAAGGCCGCATCCCGCCGCACGGAAAACCCGGCTTCGGCCTCCAGCACCCGCAGGGTGGCGATAGACACCGCCATCAGGGCCGGCTGGGCGTTTTGGGTGAGCTGGAGGGTTTCAGCCGGACCATCCCAGATGGTCGCCGTCAGCTTCTCCCCCAGCGCGGCATCGACCTCGTCGAACACGGCGCGCGCCACCGGAAAGGCATCGGCCAGGGCCTTGCCCATGCCGACCGCCTGGGAACCCTGCCCCGGAAATGTGAATGCTGCCGTCATCGGCGCTCCCTGCTTGTCGGGCGTGATCCCTGCGAGAACCGGCAGCCGATGACTCGCGGCCTTAGGCCATGGTTCCGGATCAAGCTCCAAAGGGGGCCGTAGACACTGTCCGGGGCCGGAATGTCAAGCCAAGATGGGAACTTCGATCAGCCTTCGACTGGCAGCCTTCAACCGGAGTGACGGGTTCCTAGAATCCGCCAGCCGTCTGGTTGGCATCGACCTCGGACCCCGCCTGCGCACGGCGCGCGCTGTTGACCAATTGCCCCGGCCGGTCATCGCGGTTCGGCTTCGCGGTCGCAAGCCGCAGCACGGCGGCGTAACTCGGTTGCACCTCCATCCGGCCCGCATGCCGGCTCTCACTCAGCAAGCGGTGCACCTTCGGCAGATTGTAGCAGGGCACGTAGAACAGGAGATGATGTTCGAGGTGGTAGTTCACGTAGTACGGCGCGATGAACAAGCGCTCGAGGAAATTGGCATAGGTGGTGCGGGTATTGCGCAGGGGATCGTTGCTGTCAGGTACGACCGCGTGCTCTGCGATGTTGCGGATGCGGGTGATGACCATCATCCAGGTCAGGAGCGGCAGCAGCCATAGCAGCGGATAGGCCCACCACACGCCGGCCGCCGTGAGCGCTGCGAACATCGCGCCATTGACCAGACATTGCGGGCCAAGCTTCTCCCACAAATGCGCCGCGCGCTGCCGCGATGGCCAGTCCTTCGGCCCGAGCGCGTTGAGCAATTGCGCCTTGCGCTGCTGGTAGCCGGTCTGCCCGGTGAGGTCGCGAATGAACTTGCGGCGATAGCTCAGCTTCGTGATCGGAAACGGCGCCGACAGCACGAGATCGGGATCGTCCTCCTGCTGGGTGCGCGCATGGTGCTGAAGGTGATAGCGCCGATAGCTGCGCGTCTCCGCAAACAAAGGATAGGCGCAGAACCACTGGCTTAGGGTCAGATTGGTCTTCTCGTCGGGGGACAGGCAGCCATGCGCGCCGTCATGCATGAGGATCGCGAGCCCGAGCTGGCGCGAGCCGATGATGGCAACGGCGAGCACATAAGTGATCGGATTGGGCCACCACGCGACCAAGGCGATTGCCGCGATGATGAGCGCCCAGGCGTGCGCGATCAGCGCGACGCCTTTCCAGGTCACGCGCCGGCGCACGTCGGCAAGTTGCTCGTCGGTCAGGAAATCGCGGGCACGCATGCGAAGCGCAGTCATGGCCTAATCCTCCTCATTCGAATTGCTCGATGCGTCGCGCGCGTCGACGAGGCGCAGCCGCGCAGTGTCATCAGAGGATTTCGCCTGTTCGCCCAGCACGCGCAGCATCTCGGCGCACAGCGCCTCGGGCGAACGGCCCATGGCGTAGCCCTCAAGGATGACGCCGATGGCGACGGCCCAGAACCGCCGCGAACTCTCGTCGGGCGCGCGCAGGGAGCGCCAGCCGTGCCGCGCGACCTGGCTCGCATAGGCCCGCGCACCTTCCCTGTGCAGGCGCTCGATGGTGCGCTCGACCAGCGGCGCGAGATCCTGGCGCCGCCGCGTCAGCGTCAGCGCCTCGGCGAAGAAGGCCACCGAATCGCTCGTCGTCACGGTCTCGGCCAGCGCGTGGGTATAATCCCGCGGCGCGCGCGCCTTCAGCGCCGCCTGCTCGGTCGCCCGCGCCAGATACAGCAGCTCGCGGCAGGCGCATTCGACGAACAGCGCCTCCTTGGTACGGAAATAATAGGTGATCTGGCTCGGGAACGCGTTCGCAGCGGCCGCGATGTCGGTGATCGCCGTACCCGACAGCCCCCGCTCCCGAAACAGCGGGCTCGCGGCATCAAGCAGCAGCGAGCGCATTTTGCGGCCGGCCGACCGCGTGGCGCGGGCGGCGTGTTTGGGATCGCCTGCCTCCTTGAGGGGCTCGTGGGCCGGCTTTTCTGCCATTGGAGCTCGCTCCGCTTGATTTATTTGTATGATATACAAACAAATAAATCAAGCCGGTATGATGGTCGGCGGCGGATCCGGCCGCCCGCATTGCGATCCCCGCGCCGAAACGGCGCCTGCAACCTTGCCAAGTCAGCCGAAATCCGTATAAGGCGCCCATCCGCAGACCCCGGCCGGGAGCTGAACGGACGGTCTCAGCAAATCATTCGTGATTTTGGTGTGGCAGGGCCAGTCGGCCCGTCGTCCCGTGTTTCCGCCTTCTGAGCTTAATCCCAGAGTCCTTTCCGAAGGCCTCTTAAGGGCTTGACGCCGGGCGATGCGCCAACATGAGGAAAGGACTTCCATGGCTCTCTATGAGCATGTTTTTCTCGCGCGCCAAGACGCGAGCACGCAGCAGGTCGAAGAGCTGACTGCGCAGATGACCGGCATCGTCGAAGGTCTCGGCGGCAAGGTCACCAAGACCGAGAATTGGGGCGTACGCTCCCTCACCTACCGCATGAACAAGAACCGCAAGGCGCATTTCGTGCTGCTCAACATCGACGCGCCGTCCGCGGCGATCGCCGAGATCGAGCGCCAGGAGCGCATCAGCGAAGACGTGATCCGCTATCTCAGCGTCCGCGTCGAGGAGCTCGAGGAAGGCCCGTCCGCGATGATGCGCAAGGCCGACCGTGACCGCGAGCGTGACGACCGTGGCGGCGGCTTCCGTGGCGATCGCGAAGGCGGTGGCTTCCGTGGCGACCGCGA
The DNA here is from genome assembly GCF_021052305.1 of Bradyrhizobium sp. WU425. Classification (NCBI taxonomy): domain Bacteria; kingdom Pseudomonadati; phylum Pseudomonadota; class Alphaproteobacteria; order Hyphomicrobiales; family Nitrobacteraceae; genus Bradyrhizobium; species Bradyrhizobium sp. WU425. The sequence goes on from NZ_CP088089.1 coordinate 4,808,596, forward strand.
GGGTGGTTTCCGTGGTGGCGATCGTGAAGGCGGCGGCTTCCGCGGTGACCGCGGTCCGCGCCGTCCGCGTGAAGACGCTGAAACCACCACCACCACCACGACGGATGGGGAGTAAGAACAATGGCTGAAGCTGGTGCACGCCGCCCGTTTTTCCGTCGCCGCAAGAGCTGCCCGTTCACGGGCGCGAATGCTCCGAAGATCGACTACAAGGACTCCAAGCTGCTGATGCGTTACGTCTCCGAGCGCGGCAAGATCGTGCCGAGCCGCATCACCGCGGTGTCCGCGAAGAAGCAGCGTGAGCTTGCCCGCGCCATCAAGCGCGCGCGGTTCCTGGGCCTGCTGCCCTACGTCATTCGCTAAGACGAATACGGCCGGCGGCGACACGCCGCCGGCCGTACGACCTAGTTTCTCATAAGGCTTCCGGGTCGTCCGGTCGCCGATGGTTGGGGCGAGATGCCTCTAACCGCTCGAAGGGAGCGGGACAGCTGATGATGGCCTTTGGACTGATAGCCCTGATCGCCGGCGCTGCGTCGGCCCTGATGTTCGCCTCGATCATTTCGGGCGCGCTGATCTCGCTCGTCCTGTTCTATCTCGCACCGCTGCCGCTGATGGTCGCTTCGATCGGCTGGGGACCGCTTTGCGCGAGCCTCGGCGGCATCGCCGCCGCGCTTGGCCTCGGCGCCCTGTTCGGCCTGCCCTATTGCATCGCCTTCGCCCTCACCGTCGCATTGCCGGCCTGGTGGCTCGGCCATCTCGTCCTGCTCAGCCGGCCGGTCGGAGCCGCCGCGCCGGAGCCCGCCGCCGAGCCGCCCACCGAGCCTGCGCTGGAGTGGTATCCGGTCGGCCGTATCCTGCTGTGGATCGCGGGCTTCGCCACACTGACCACGATCGCCGCGCTGCTCACGATCGGCACCGACGCGGAGACCATCACCGGCACGCTGCGCCGTGGCTTGATGCGCCTCCTCCGCGCCGCCGACCCGCAGAGCTCCGGCGAGACCGACCAATTCGTCGGCGCACTGGTGCGTATCTTGCCGGCGGGTGCCACCATCGTTGCGATGATGACGCTGACCCTCAACCTCTGGCTCAGCACCAAGGTGACGGCGACGTCGGGCCGGTTGCGGCGCCCCTGGCCGGACCTGATGACCGCGGAGCTGCCGCCGATGACGCTCGTGGCGCTCTGCGTCGCGCTCGCCTTCTGCTTCACCGGCGGACTGCTTGCGATCGCGGCGCAAATCGCGACGGCTGCGCTGATGATGGGGTACGCGCTGACCGGCTTTGCCGTGCTGCATACGCTGACGCTGGCGCTGAAGAGCCGCACCTTCTGGCTCGGCTCGACCTACGCCGTCGTCGTCGTGTTCGGATGGCCCGTCATCGCGATGGTGATCCTCGGCCTCGCCGATGCCGTGTTCGGCCTCCGCGAACGCTTCCTTCGCACGCGCCAGCCACCGCCGCTGCCGACCTCTTGAGTTCAAGTCCGAAAGTTCAAGTTCGAAATTCCACCTCACTCAACACATCAAAGGAGAACGAATATGGAAGTCATTTTGCTGGAACGCGTCAACAAGCTCGGTCACATGGGCGAAGTCGTGAAGGTTCGCGACGGCTATGCCCGCAATTTCCTGCTCAAGCGCGGCAAGGCGCTGCGCGCCACCGCCGACAACCGTGCCAAGTACGACGGCATGAAGGCCGAGCTCGAGGCTCGCAACCTTGAGTCCAAGGGCGAGGCGTCCAAGGTCGCCGAGAAGATCCAGGGCAAGAACATCATCGTGATCCGTCAAGCTTCGGAAGCCGGTCAACTGTTCGGCTCGGTCAACGTGCGCGACATCGTCGTGGCGTTCGAAGCCGACGGCGTTTCGCTGTCCCGCCCGCAGGTTCAGCTCGATGCGCCGATCAAGACCATCGGCAAGCACACCATCACGGTCGCCATCCACCCCGAGGTCGAGGTCGAGATCAGTGTCACCGTGGCGCGCAGCCAGGACGAGGCCGAGCGCATCAACCGCGGCGAGGACATCTCGAGCCGGAACGAAGACCGGGATGCTGCGGCCGAAGCGATCGCAGCCGCCGGCGAGTTCTTCGACCCGGAAGCCCTGCAGGACGACGCCGAGCCGGCGCCGGCCGCGGAAGAGACCGAGAAGTAAGCCTCGCGTTCGCGCAGGCTTTCGAAGCCCGGTCGCCTCAGGCGGCCGGGTTTTTCGTTGTGGCGGCACAATCCTTGCTCAGCATCGCGATCGACGCGAGCGCCGTCGCCGTATGGTCTCGACCCCGGCGCTGACGCAGAAAACGCCGGCTGCGGCGACGGAGACCTGACGGCCCGACTTGATCACCCTCGCCCGGCAGATCCGCTTCTCGCCGACCGCGGGCGACAACAGATTGAGCTTGTAGCCGAAACGACGAAGGCCGCGCGAGAGCGCGGCCTTCGCATGTCTAAAAATGTGGTCGCCTATCGCGAAATCGGCGGCGTCGGCGGACCGGACGATTCGGCTGGCGCCGGTGGAGTCGCAGCGGTCGCGGGCGGCGCCGGTTCCTGCGACTTCGCTGGCGGTTCGGCGCTCGCGGCGGGCTTGGGAGCAGCCTCTTCCGCCGCCTTGGGCGCAGCTGGCTCGGGGGGCTTCGCGGCGGACGGTGCGGCCGGCATCACCTGCGGCACCGGATCGGGCCGCAACGCCGGAGCTTCGCTGCCGCGCGGCTCCACCTTGGCGCTTTCCGGCTTGGCCTCGGCGGGCTTGTCGGACGGCTTGCTGCCTTCGGGTTTGCTGCCTTCGGATTTAGCTTCGCCGGAATCCACCTTCGCAGTCTCGGGCTTTGTCTCAGGCTTGGACTCGACCTTCGGCTCGCTCTTCTTGTCGTCTGCCGTCGGCGCCGCGGCATCGACCTTCGGCGCCTCATCACTTCCCGGCTTGCCGCGCTTGCCGAGACGCTTGGCCTTGCGCCCTTCGGGGACAGCCTGGCCCTCGGGCTTCGCACCTTCCTTCGTTCCTTCTTCGGCCGGCCGCGCGGCGCGCTTCTGACGCGCGCCCTCGGCCGCGGGAGCGGCACCCTCGCCTTCCGGCTTGGCGGACTCCTGGGAACGTTGCCGGCGGCCCTGATGTTCAGGAGACTGCGCGGGATTGGTATTGGCTTCCTTGTCCTTATCCTTGGCGCCGTCCTTCTTGTCCTTGCCGTCCTTATGGCCGTCCTTCGCCTGGAAGCGGGTGTCGGTGGCCCCGTTGGAGACGAGGTAGGAGGCAAGCACGCCGGCCATGTCGGGGCTGGTCGTGTAATGCTGGCGCAGGAAGCCCGGCAAGGAGCCCGGCGCCACTGTTTTCAAAAGGCCGCGCGGGCTCTTGTGACATGCATTACAGGTCTGCGCGAAAAGCTGGGATGGGGCCTTGCCGGCCTCGAGGTTCGTCGCCTGCGCGAAAACGGTATCGGTCGCGCCGAAGCCGATCAGAAGCAAGATCGTCGCGAGGCTGAGCGCTCGGCTCGACATTCCCATCATCTCCATTGAATTCCGAGAGGTGCAGCCGGCAGGCGGCGCCGCGGCGGGTCACCTTTTATCCGATTGAGCCGCGAATGGAAGCAGGCACCGCGCGCAAGGATGTGATTAAGCGGTTTTGGAATATCCGCTTTGAGCACAGCGCAATAGCGGGCCCGGGACACCTCCCTAGATCTAGATGCAAGCGCATAGGAACCGCTGAGATGCCCGGGCGTAGGGTGTGAAAGGCCGGGTTAGTCGCATCTCTTCGGGTTCGCTCGAGAGGATGGGTGCCGATGGACCGATTGTTGCGTCAATTCCTGTCTCAATTCATCCGCCGCGGGTCGATGACGGTGACCACGGCGAAGGGCTCGAAGTTCACCGTCGGCGACGGCTCGGGCGAACCGGTCGCAGTCCGCTTCGTCACCGCGGACGCAGAGCGGAAGATCCTCGTCAATCCCGAGCTCGGGCTTGGCGAGGCCTATATGGACGGCGAGTTCATTGTCGAGCATGGCACCATAGCTGATGCTCTCGCGATCCTGCTCGGTCAACCCGAGCTGTTGCCGCACTGGGCAAAACCCTGGTGGCACCTGCGCTATCTGGTGCGGCACCTGAAGCAGTTCAATCCGCGCCCGCGATCCCGCCGCAACGTCGCACATCATTACGATCTCGATGCGAGGCTCTATTCGCTCTTCCTCGACGCCGACAAGCAATATAGCTGCGCCTATTTCGAGACGCCGGAGAGCACGCTCGACGATGCACAGCTTGCCAAGAAACGGCACGTCGCCGCAAAGCTGCTCGTCAAGAGCGGCCAGCGCGTCCTCGACATCGGTTCGGGCTGGGGCGGACTTGGGCTCTATCTCGCCGAGATCGCAGGTGCTGACGTCACCGGCATAACGTTGTCGACCGAGCAGTTGCAGATCGCCAATGCGCGCGCAGCCGAAAAGGGCCTGACCGGATCGGCCAAATTCCTGCTTCAGGACTATCGCGACATCGCCGGTCCGTTCGACCGCATCGTCTCAGTCGGCATGCTGGAGCATGTCGGCGCCCGCTTCTACGACACCTACTTCCGGCGCTGCGCCGAGCTGCTGGATAAGGACGGCGTCATGTTGCTGCACTCGATCGGCCGTTCGCAGGGCCCGGACTCCACCAATCCCTGGATCGCCAAATACATCTTTCCGGGCGGCTACATCCCCGCCCTCTCGGAGGTGCTGCCGGCGATCGAGCGGGCGGGCTTGCTGGTCTGCGACATCGAGATTTTGCGCCTTCATTACGCCGAAACCCTGAAGGCATGGCGCGAGCGCTTCATGGCGCGACGCGAAGAAGCCGTGCAGCTGTATGACGAGCGCTTCGCGCTGATGTGGGAATTTTATCTAGCAGCCAGCGAGATGACGTTCCGCAAGCAGCATATGATGAACTTCCAGATTCAACTCACCCGCCGTCAGGGCGTCGTGCCGATGACGCGCAACTACATCGCGCGTGAAGAAGCCCGACTGCGGGCCGTCGAAGCCGGCGCCACGCCGAGGCTGAAGCTGGCTGGTGAATGAGTCCTAGTGGCGCAGGGTCGAAACCGGAGCGGACGGGGAAGAGGCCGTTAAGGCCAATTGCATCCGCAGCGCTTTCAGGATTTCAGGGGCGACCGGTTCCCGACGCACTTCCGGCCGCTCAGCGTGCTCCATGGCCGCGATCAGCCCCGACAGCCAAAGTCGGCTGCCTGCTTCGCTTCGCCAATTCCAGGGCTGCCGTTCTGGCCGCATCGCTTGCCTCGTTCCCTGGTGGCAGATCAGGAGACAACCCCCCGCCCGCTAACCTGTTCCGGCTGTACCCCCGAAAGAATCCGGGGAGATGTGATCTGCTTCACATAAGTCTCGTCGGCCCTGGCTTAGACCGTCGCCATGAGCAACAAGACCAAAACCTCATTCGACGTGCAGGACGACCTCCGCACCGATTACGCCCTGATCGCTACCGGCGTCGGGGCGGCCCTGGTTGCACTGGTCTACCTCCTGCTGGTCTAAACCGAGCCAAAAGCGCCTCGCCGTGCGTCATTTGCGCGCGTCTCGATATGTCTGCCCGGCAACCCGTCAGGTTCACTTCATCGGGCGTTTTCCGGGGTGCGTAACGACCGCATCTAGGCCGCGACCTGGTTCCACGAAAATCCGTCAAGCGCGGCGCGTGCTGCGGCGGTCAATCATCCACCATTTTAATGATCGGTTGATAGCGGCGAGCTTTTGCTTCCGCTTTGGGCTGAGGCGGCGCTTTATCCCGGCCCCGCATCCGCCCCAGAAAATTGCTATCGCTCGACCATGGCCCTGACTGATTCGAACGTTCTCAAACTCGCGCCCGAAGCCGGAACCCCGGCCTATCGGAGCGCGCCGCATAACATCGAGGCGGAACAGAGCCTTCTGGGCGCGATCCTGGTCAACAACGACGCGTTTTACCGCGTCTCCGATTTTCTGGAGCCGAAGCATTATTTCGAGCCGCTGCACCAGACCATCTTCGAGACCGCCAGCAGCCTGATCCGGATGGGCAAGATCGCGACGCCCGTCACCCTGAAGACCTTCCTGCCCGCCGACACCGACATCGGCGGCATGACCATTGGGCAATATCTGGCGCGCCTCGCCGCCGAAGCGACCACCATCATCAATGCGCAGGATTATGGGCGCACCATCTACGATCTGGCATTGCGACGCGACCTGATCGGCATCGGCGAGGACATGGTCAATGTCGCCTATGACGCCCCGGTCGACTTCGCGCCGCGGGCGCAGATCGAGGACGCCGAGCGCCGCCTCTACGAACTCGCCGAATCCGGCCGCTATGACGGAGGCTTCCAGAAATTTTCGCAGGCGCTGACGCTTGCGGTCGATCTGGCCGCGAAAGCGTTCCAGCGCGATGGAAAGCTGTCGGGCATCTCGACGGGCCTGCGCGACCTCGACACCAAGATGGGCGGGTTGCAGCACTCCGACCTCATCATCGTCGCCGGCCGCCCCGGCATGGGCAAGACGTCGCTTGCAACCAACATCGCCTACAACGTCGCCCGGGCCTACGTTCCAGAACTCCAGGCCGACGGCACCATGAAGGCCGCCCATGGCGGCGTCATCGGCTTCTTCTCCTGCGAAATGTCTGCCGACCAGCTCGCCACGCGTATCGTGGCCGAGCGCACCGGCATTCCCTCCTCGTCGATCCGCCGCGGCGGCATCTCGGAGGCCGATTTCGAGAAGATCCGCGAGGTCTCGATCGAGCTGCAGTCGCTGCCCTTCTATGTCGACGAGACCGGCGGTCTCTCGATTGCGCAGCTCATGGCGCGCGCCCGCCGGCTGAAGCGGCAGAAGGGCCTCGACCTCATCGTCATCGACTACATCCAGCTCTTGTCGGGTTCGGGCAAGCGCAGCGAAAACCGCGTGCAGGAAATCACCGAGATCACGACCAGTCTGAAGGCGCTCGCCAAGGAACTCAGCGTGCCCGTGATTGCGCTTTCGCAGCTCTCGCGCCAGGTCGAATCACGCGACGACAAGCGGCCACAGCTATCGGATTTGCGCGAATCCGGCTCGATCGAGCAGGACGCCGACGTCGTGCTGTTCGTCTATCGCGAGGAATATTACCTCGGAAACAAGGAGCCGCGCCCGGGCACACCCGAGCACGAAAAATGGCGCCTGGACATGGATCTTGCGCACGGCAAGGCCGAAGTCATCATCGGCAAGCAGCGCCACGGCCCCACCGGCACCGTCGATCTGGCCTTCGAAGCGTCGGTCACTCGGTTCGGCGACCTTGCGCCGGACAGCCAGGTGCCGGACCGCGGCGGCGGCGACTACTGAGTTCCCTGGGTTGAACCTGACCGGCCTCTTGCGTAAAACGGCGCCATGACAATGGCGTCCGACCCGAAAATGATCCCGCAATCCGGCCTTCTCTCCGCGGAGGCCAATCAGGCTGCCGCGCTCGCGACCTTCGGCGGCGTGCTCACCGTCGATCTCGATGCCATCATCGCCAATTGGCGTAAGCTCGAGAAGACGGCGGTGCCGGCCGAATGCTCGGCGGTGATCAAGGCAGACGCCTATGGCTGCGGCGCCGAGCAGGTCGCGCGTGCCCTGAATAAGGCCGGCTGCAAGACCTTCTTCGTCGCTACCATCGAGGAAGCGCGTAAGGTGCGCGCGGAGGTGCCCGAGCCTGCGATCTACGTGCTCGGGGGCTATTTCCAGAACACCGGCGAACACTACGCCCAGATCAACTGCCGCCCCGTGATCGGCGATCTCAACGAGCTCGCCGAATGGGACGTGTTCTGCCGCCGCACCGGCTGGACCGGTGGCGCCGCCATCCACATCGACACCGGCATGAACCGGCTCGGCCTGACGCTTGCGGAAGCGCAGGCTATCATCCCCCGCATCAACGCCGGCGATCACGGCATTACGCTGGTGATGAGCCATCTGGTTTCGGCCGAGCAGCTCAACAACCCGGTGAATGCCAAGCAACTCGCGGCCTTTCGCGGCATCGCCAGCGAATTCTCCGGCGTGCCGGCGGCGCTCGCCAATTCGTCCGGCGTCTTCCTCGGCGCGCCCTTCCAGTTCGACATGGTGCGGCCGGGCGCCGCGCTTTACGGCGTCAACCCGACGCCCGAGGCCGACAATCCGATGCAGCCGGTGGTCGATCTCAAGGCCCGCATCGTGCAGATCCGCAATGTCGAGCGCGGCGAGAGCGTCGGCTATGGCGGCACCTGGACGGCACGGCGGCCGACGAAACTCGCGATCATCGCGGTCGGTTATGCCGACGGCTATTTCCGCGCCGCAAGCTCCAATGACGGCACCCGCGGCGCCGAGGTCATCGTCGCCGGCAAGCGCTGTCCGGTCGCCGGCCGCGTCTCGATGGACCTGATCGCGATCGACATCACCGATCTGCCGCCGAACGCGGCGCGGCGCGGCCACATGGTCACGCTGCTCGGCGAGGGCATCACCGTCGACGAGCTCGCGCATCATTTCGGAACGATCGGCTACGAGGTGCTGACCAGCCTCGGCCGCCGCTACGCCCGCATCTACAAGGGCGGGAACGTGGTGGAGCCGCTGGCCAGGCCGGCTTCCGCGCAGGCGGTCGAGCAGCAGACGCCCGCTCCGCCATCGGTCGAACAGCCCACAAGCCCGCCGCCGCTGCCGGGCTGAGCGGCTTGCCGCCTACTTCTTTTTCCTGCTGTCCAGCGCCGTCTTGCAGGTTGCGCTGAGCTTGTCGCGCTTGGCGTTGAGGCAGGCGACGATGCCGCCGCCCGGCGCAATGCCGGCGCAGAATTTGTCATAGTCCGCCTTGCACGCGCCGCGCGGATCGGATGATTGTGCCGAGGCAACCCCGGAGAACGCAACGGCGACGGCGATGACGGCAAAGCTCAACTTGGACATTGTTTCTCCGGTAGCGGAAGGCAGGAGCCGGTAGCTCTACATGAAGATCGCGACATTCAACATCAACAACATCAATCGCCGCCTGCCCAATCTGTTGGCATGGATGCGAACGGCGAAGCCAGATGTCGTCGCACTTCAGGAGTTGAAGGCAAGTGATGGCGAATTTCCGGCGACCGCGATCGAAAAGGCCGGTTACGGCGCAGTGTGGTGTGGACAGAAGACCTGGAACGGCGTCGCCATCCTGGCCCGCAATGCCGAGCCCATTCTCACCCGCGATCGCTTGCCGGGAAAACCTGCCGATCACGAAGCCCGCTACATCGAGGCCGCGGTACGCGGTGTCATCGTCACCAGCATCTACCTGCCGAACGGCAATCCGCAGCCGGGACCGAAATTCGACTACAAGCTCGACTGGTTCGCGCGGCTCAAGCGCCATGCCAGAACCTTGCTCAAGCAGGAGCTGCCCGTGGTGCTCGCCGGCGACTACAACGTTGCACCTGATGAGCTCGACATCTATCCGACGCGCTCGTGGGACAAGGATGCCTTGATCCAACCGAAGAGCCGTGCGGCCTTTGCCTCGCTGCTGGCACAAGGCTGGTGTGACGCGATCCGCGAACTGCACCCCGAGCAGCGCATCTACACCTTCTGGGATTACAAGCGAAACCGCTGGCCGCGAGATGCGGGCCTGCGGCTCGACCATCTCCTGCTCAGCCCTGCCCTCGTCTCACGCCTGGCAAAAGCCGGCGTGGACAAGAAGGTTCGCGGCGAAGAAGGCGCGAGCGACCACGCACCGGCGTGGGTCGTGCTGCGCTAGGTCAACGCCCGTAATACTCCTGCACCGTGTCCCACGCTGCTTTCTGCAGCAGCTCCACCGTCGGGCCGTCCAGTCCCATCGTGTAGGAATTGCCGACCGGCGAGCGGCCGGTCAGCGCGGCGAACGTCACGCAGGTCGCCAGATATGTGCCTGCGGGGCTCGGGTGCCGCTTGTCCGGCGCATACAGATTGAGCTCGGGCTGCAGCTTGCGCACGCGCGCGAAGGCAAAACCTGCGGGGATCACCAGCGCATCATTGGCATTGCCTGCGATTGTGTAGGCCTCGGCCAACGCTTCCGTCATCTCAGGCTTGTCGGCGTAAGCCCAGGACATGAACAAGACCGGCCGCATGCCGTTGGCGCGGACGATCTCGCTGTCCTTCTTTACGAAGGTCGTGAACGCGTCCTTCAATTGCGGATGGATGGGGCACTGGCTGCAATCCATCATCACGACGGCGTCGTACTGCCTGCCCGGCTTGTTGAAGACGACGTTGTTCTGCTCGTCGAACGAATAGGCGCCGAGGCCACCCGGCCGCAGCAGGTTGTCCATGTCATGCCAATCGAGGCCGGAACCGCCGATCGTCGCCATGGTGTTGCGATAGGCCGTCTTGTTTTCAGGGTCCGCAGCCCGCTCCATGAAGGAGAGATGCCCGGGCATGCCGTTGTTGTAATAGAAGAAGCTGTTGCCGACGAACAGCGCGGCCTTGGGGAAATCCGGTCCTGATGTCGTGACCTTGGGCCTGGTCTGCGCCTGCGCATTGAAGCCGGCTACAACGGCCAGACACATCGCGAGCATCACTCGCGCGAAAAGACGCATCATCGGCTTCCTCCCCTTTTTCTGTCGGGCCGGAAACAGATCAGCTTTTCAAGAGTGCCTCAAGAGCACGGACGAGCAGCAGACATGCGCGAGAGCGCATGCTCACCATAAATTCTTGCCATCGATCATGGTCACCGGCACGGTCTCGAGATCGAACTCGTCGAACAGGCGCGCGTTGACGGCGACCCTCGGATTGTCGAAATCGGGCTTGCCGGTCGACCAGTCCGGCGACTCCGAATAGGTACCGCAGCCGCAGCTTGCGCAGAAATGGTGTTTGACCGTTCGGCTGCCCCAGAGATAGGTCGCGAGGTTCTCCGCGGGCGACAGCAGCCGAAACTGCGCCGGCGTGTAATAGGCCCACAACGCGCCGCGCTTGGCGCAGAGCGAACAGGTGTAACGGGTGACGCTCGCGGGCGCCTCCGTCACCTCGAACACCGTCTCACCGCAATGACATCTTCCCTCGACCCGCATGACCCACTCTTTGTTTTGTCAGGAGATGGTCGTAGCCGGACCCTGCTGCCAACATGCTGTCAGCAGCGCGTAGCCGGACTTGCCCCATGTGCTGCGAGCACCGACTTGCCGCGCCAACTCAACAAAAACATGAAAAACAACCCCATGCACAGTAGCCGATGGCTGGCAAATCAATGGGTTACGCATGCTCCGAAACACCGATTTGACGCGTCGGGCAAACACTGGCGGGATGTTTTCAGAAGTGGTCGTCGACACGGTTGAGCGTGGACTTCATCGCAGCAGCGCGTCATGCGATGCGAAGGGCCTACGGGAGACAGCTCGGGCTTCGATATGAAGGGGCAGCGCGTCGACGCCCCTCTTCGGGAAGTCGAAGGCATGAAATTGCGATGGCAAATTGCAATCCTTGGTGCTGCTCTAACCGGCGCAGCTCTGAGCTACGCTTATACTCATACCGCAATCGGGGTGACTGAGCCGTGCCGGAGAAGTTCTCCGGGCGAGGTGGTGGTCTGTCCTCCGCCCTACAAGCCATAAATTGTTGTGCCTGTCACAAGCTTCGGGCCGGATGACCTCGTAGGCGACTTGAATTGCCTCCTTGTCCTCCGTTTCAGGATGAGGACGGAGGACGAATTACTGCGCCTCGGCGATCTTCGCTCCAGATGACGGCATCTGCGCGTGAGTTGCCGAGGGCCGGTTCGGCGGTGATGCCGGGTCCGGTAACCGGAACGCGGCGTCGGCTGGCGCTCCCTGGGGTGCTCGGCGGGCAACGGTCGTCGGAAGCACGATCACTTTCGCGCCGACTTTCACGCGATCATAGAGGTCAACGACGTCCTCATTGGTCAGTCGGATACAGCCGGACGAGACCCGCTTCCCGATCGTATCGGGCTTGTTGGTGCCGTGAATTCGATATTCGGTCTCGCCCAGATACATCGCCCGAGCGCCGAGCGGGTTGCCAGGACCTCCGGCCATGAACCGCGGCAGATAAGGCTGACGCGAGACCATCTCCGCAGGCGGATGCCAATCCGGCCATTCTGCCTTACGAGCCACAGTCTGCTCACCGGACCATGTGAAACCTTCGCGGCCAACACCGATGCCATAGCGCAGTGCCTGCGCGTCGTTCAGAACGAGATAGAGGAATGTGTTCTTGGTATCGATGATCACGGTGCCCGGCGTCTGGCGGCTGGCGTAGTCAACCACCTGCCGCACGAATGCTCCGGGAACGTCAGCCGCTTTGGGCGGTTCGACCAGAGGCGCCGGGGCCGTAAGCGGAGCCGAAGCCGGCGTCGGAGCTGATGCATGAACAGGCGTTGAGACGTAAACCGGAGTTGATGACGCTTGGGCTTCGTGCGCGGACGGCTTTCGTGCCGGTTGCACGTTCGCCGGTCGGGACAGCAAGCTGTACCCCAACGCTGCGACGGCGACGGCGCCAACTGCAACTCTCGCGGCCATCGGGATTGCGAACGTCTGCGCCTTTCCGCGTTTGGCTCGCTTACCCATACTCTTCTTCCCCCAGGTCACTATGCCCAAGAGAGGTACCCAGTAAGATTTAAGAAACTTCGAAGCGATTTCGCTCAGACTGGAACCGTCGGCGATGGTTAACGCCGGGCTCTCGGCAAGATAAGGTTCTCTCGCCTCGCGGATCGCCCGCGCCGCGGGCCGCGGCTAAACTCTCCCGATTCGTGGAGACGGTTTTGGCTTTCCTCTTCGTCCTCATCGTCGGCCTCGTCGCAGGCACCATTTCCGGCATCGTCGGCACGGGCTCGTCGATCATGCTGATGCCGGTGCTGGTCTATGCCTATGGGCCAAAGGAGGCGGTGCCGATCATGGCGGTGGCCGCCGTCATGGCCAACTTCTCACGAATCCTGGCGTGGTGGCGCGAGGTCGACTGGCGCGCCTGCGCGGCTTATTCGGTCACAGGCATTCCAGCCGCCGTGCTCGGCGCGCGGACACTGCTGGCGCTGCCCTCGCACGCCGTCGATCTTGCCATCGGCGTCTTCCTGATCGCGATGGTGCCGGTTCGGCACTGGCTGGCGCGGCACGATCTCAAGGCCAATCTCTGGCATCTGGCGATCGGTGGGGCCGTCATCGGCTATCTCACCGGCATCGTCGTCTCCACCGGCCCGCTCAGCGTGCCGCTATTCCTGTTCTACGGCTTGTCCCGCGGCGCTTTCCTCGCCACCGAAGCGGCATCTTCGCTCGGGCTCTATGTTGCGAAATCCGTGACCTTCGAACGTTTCGGCGCGCTGACCGGCGATGTGTTCGTCAAAGGCCTGGTCGCAGGATCGTCGTTGATGGCCGGCGCCTTCATCGCCAAACGCTTCGTGCTGCGCTTGAAGCCGGAGATGTTCCGCTTGGTGATGGACGCAATCATGATCGCGGCCGGCCTCTCCATGCTCTGGAACGCGGCGCAGCCGTAGCCGGGCTTCGGGGAGCGCCCGGACTCACTCTCTCGACCCGTCATTCCGTGCTATCAGCAAACCTGAAATCCCCGACTCGCTGTCCCCGGACTCGCTGTCCCCATGGCCAAGAACACACTTTCCTTCGTCTGCCAGAACTGCGGCGCGGCCTATAACCGCTGGCAGGGCAAGTGCGAGTCCTGTGGCGAGTGGAATACGCTCGCGGCGGAGGACACGACCGGCAGCGTGCCGGTGTCGATCCGCTCCAAGCGCAAGGGGCGGACCTTCGCGCTCGAGAGCCTGTCCGGAAAAACCCAGGACGCCCCGCGCCTGTCCTCCGGCATGACGGAGCTTGATCGCGTGACCGGCGGCGGCTTTGTCCGCGGCTCGGTGCTGCTGGTCGGCGGCGATCCCGGCATCGGCAAGTCGACGCTGCTGACGCAGGCCACAAGCCTGCTCGCGCGCGCCGGACACCGCGTCGTCTACATCTCCGGCGAAGAGGCGGTCGCGCAGGTGCGGTTGCGCGCCGAACGGCTCGGGCTGTCGGATGCGCCGGTGCAGCTCGCCGCCGAAACGTCGGTCGAGGACATTGTCTCGACGCTGTCTGAGGGCGCGGTGCCGCGGCTGATCGTGATCGATTCGATCCAGACCATGTGGACCGACACGGTGGAATCGGCACCCGGCACGGTGACGCAGGTGCGCGCCTCGGCGCAGGCCCTGATCCGTTTTGCCAAAAGGACCGGCGCGGCCATCATCCTGGTCGGCCATGTCACCAAGGACGGACAGATCGCCGGCCCTCGCGTGGTCGAGCACATGGTCGATGCGGTGCTGTCGTTCGAGGGCGAAGGCTCGCAGCAATTCCGCATCCTGCGCGCCGTGAAGAATCGTTTCGGGCCGACCGACGAGATCGGCGTGTTCGAGATGACCGGGCTTGGCCTGCGCGAAGTCACCAATCCTTCCGAGCTGTTTTTGTCGGAGCGCGATCTCGGCACGCCCGGCACCGCAGTCTTCGCGGGTATCGAGGGTACAAGACCCGTTCTGGTCGAATTGCAGGCACTGGTGGCGCCGACCTCGCTCGGCACCCCGCGCCGGGCCGTGGTGGGCTGGGATCCGAGCCGGCTATCGATGGTGCTGGCGGTGCTGGAAGCCCATTGCGGGGTGAAGCTGTCCGGCCACGACGTCTATCTGAACGTCGCGGGCGGCCTGCGCATCCACGAGCCCGCGGCTGATCTGGCCGCCGCGGCGGCGCTGGTGTCCTCGCTGGTTAATGCGCAGTTGCCCTCCGATGCGGTCTATTTCGGCGAGATCTCGCTGTCCGGCGTGGTGCGCCCGGTAGCGCAGACCCCGGCCCGGCTGAAAGAAGCGGCAAAACTCGGCTTCCAGCGTGCCGTTCTGCCCGAATCGGCCCGGGGCGAAGCCGGCGGCGATGCCGGCTTGTCGCTGAACGCGATCAACAGCCTGACGACATTGGTCGCCGAGATCGCCGCACGCGGCTCCCGGCGGGGCGACTCGAGCGCACCGGCAGAGAAAAATGCCACACCAGCAAGATTCCGCCGTGGAGAGGGTTAGCCGGTGGTGACGTCCCCCGCCCTCGCCGCTATACAGCCGTCACAAAAGCAGCATGGGATTGCGTGGTTGCGGCCTTGCCGGGAACGTCGTCTGGCCCTCACTTAGGGCGGCGGCCAAGCACCGATTCGCTGAGCACCTTGAAGTACGAGCGGACCAGACCAGCCGATGCCAGTAACCATCCTCGACCTGATCCTGCTCGGTGTGATGCTGATTTCGGGCCTGCTCGCCATGGTTCGCGGCTTCATGCGCGAGATCCTGTCGATCGCGGCCTGGGGCACGGCGGCGATTGTCACGCTTTATTCATTCTCGAAGCTGCTGCCGACCGCAAAGACCTATTTCAACAACGATACCGTCGCGAGCGTGGTCGTGGTTGCCGGCGTGTTCGTGGGCACTTTGGTCGTGGTCTCCGTGATCACGGTCCGGATCTCCGACATGATCCTGGATTCGCGCATCGGCGCACTGGACCGCACCCTCGGCTTTCTGTTCGGGCTGGCGCGCGGACTTTTGATCGTCGTGGTCGCCTTCCTGTTCTTCACCTGGCTCGTGCCGGACAAGCAGCGCCCGGATTGGGTCACGGGGGCCAAATCCCGCGTGGTGCTGCAGGGAACCGGGGATTGGCTGATGGCCCTCTTGCCTGACGACCCCGAGAACACCATCTTGAAGAGATTCAAGAAAAACAAACCAGATGAAGAGCAAACTGATTCCGAGCAGCAGCCTTCGGGCAGTGGCGACGGATACAGCAAACCGGCTCGTGACAGCCTTAAAAAGCTGATCGAGAAACCCGCGGCGCGTTGATTAAGCCCTAACGAGAGGCTCGGACGAGATGCGAAATCCTGACCAGGACGCCCTACTTGATCTCGGCCCGGCCGCGCTGGAACTTCAAGACGATCTGGAGGGGGATACGCTGCGCGAGGAATGCGGCGTCTTCGGCATCTACGGCCACCCCGATGCCGCCGCCATCACGGCGCTCGGCCTGCATGCCCTTCAGCACCGCGGCCAGGAAGCCGCCGGCATCGTCTCCTATGACGGCGGCCGCTTTCATTCCGAACGCCGCCTCGGCCTCGTCGGCGACACCTTCTCCCGCCGCGAGGTGATCGATCGCCTGCCCGGCACAATGGCAGTCGGCCATGTCCGCTATTCCACCACCGGCGCGACGATCCTGCGCAACGTGCAGCCCCTGTTCGCCGAACTGAATGCCGGCGGCCTTGCGGTCGCCCACAACGGCAACCTCACCAACGGCCTGACGCTGCGCCGCGAGCTCGTGAAGAACGGCGCGATGATGCAGTCGACCACCGACACCGAGGTGATCCTGCACCTCGTCGCGCGCTCCAGGCGCAGCCGCTTCATCGAACGCTATATCGACGCGTTGCGCGAGATCGAGGGCGCCTATGCGCTGGTCTCCCTGACCAACAAGAAGCTGGTCGGTGCGCGCGATCCGCGCGGCATCCGTCCGCTGGTGCTCGGCGAGCTCGATGGTTGCCCGATCCTGACCTCCGAGACCTGCGCACTCGACATCATCGGCGCGCGCTTCGTCCGCGACATCGAGCCCGGCGAGGTCATCGTGTTCGACGAGAGCGGCCAGGACATCCACAAGCCGTTCCCGCCGATCGCGCCGCGCCCCTGCATCTTCGAATACATCTACTTCTCCCGTCCGGATTCCATCGTCCACGGCCGCTCGGTCTACGAGGTACGCAAGGCCTTCGGCGCGCAGCTCGCGCGCGAGAGCCACGTGCCGGTCGACGTCGTGGTGCCGGTGCCGGATTCCGGCGTGCCCGCCGCGGTCGGCTATAGCCAGCATTCCGGCATCCCGTTCGAACTCGGCATCATCCGCAACCACTATGTCGGCCGCACCTTCATCCAGCCGACGCAGGCGATCCGCGAATCCGGCGTGCGCATGAAGCATTCGGCCAACCGCGCCGCGATCGAAGGCAAGCGCATCATCCTGATCGACGATTCGCTGGTCCGCGGCACCACCTCGAAGAAGATCGTGCGCATGATGCGCGATGCCGGCGCCAAGGAAGTGCACTTCCGCCTCGCCTCGCCGCCGATCCTCTATCCCGACTATTACGGCATCGACCTGCCGGACCGTGGTGGTCTTCTTGCGGCGACGCATTCGCTGGAAGAGATGCGCGAGATCATCGGCGCCGACTCGCTCGCCTTCCTGTCGATCGACGGCATGTACCGCGCCATGGGCGAGCCCGGCCGCGACCCCGCGAATCCGAAATTCTCGGATCATTGCTTCACCGGGGCGTATCCGACCCACCTCACCGACCAGACCCAGACCGAGCAGCAGCCGCGGCAATTGTCGCTGCTTGCGGAGGCGAGCTGACGCGAGGCCGCCACGATGCAAGCCATCATCGCAATCGTCGGCGGTCTGATGTTGGTCGGATTTATCTGGTTTGCCTTTCGCCAAGGCAGCAAGGTCACCCCGGACGATCGCCCGGATCGAAGCGGGCAAACCAACTATGGCGGCGGTGGCGGAGATAGCTAGCGCGGCCTTCGATCGAGACAGTTCCGGAAAATGCCAACTCTCGCCAGCGCTGGATTGAGAGAGCCTAAATTCCGTCGTGGCCGGGCTTGTCCCGGCCATCCACGCCTGTAAAACGCCGCCATGACAAATCCTCTCGCCAATCGCATCGCTCTCGTCACCGGCGCCTCGCGCGGCATCGGCTTCGCCACGGCCAAGGCGCTGGCCAAGGCCGGCGCGCATATCGTCGCCGTGGCGCGTACGCAGGGCGGGCTGGAAGAGCTCGACGACGAGATCCGCAAGGATGGCGGCAGCGCCACGCTGGTGCCGCTCAACCTGACCGATTCCGACGGCATCGCGCGGCTCGGCGCCGGCCTGCACGAACGCTACGGCAAGCTCGACATCCTCGTCGGCAATGCCGGCGTGCTCGGCCCCTCCTCACCGATCGGCCATATCGAGCTGAAGGCCTTCACCGACGTGATGGCGGTCAACGTCTCCGCGAATTTCCAGCTGATCCGCTGCATGGAGCCGCTGCTCAAGCAGTCCGACGCCGGCCGCGCGGTGTTCATCACCTCGGGCGCCGCCAACAAGGCCACCGCCTATGTCAGCCCCTACGCGGCGTCCAAGGCGGCGCTGGAAACGCTGGCGCGCGCCTGGGCGCAGGAGACCGCGAATACGAAGCTGCGCGTCAATCTGTTCAATCCGGGCCCCGTCCGCACCCGCATGCGCGCGACTCTGATGCCGGGCGAGGATCCGGCGACACTCGATACAGCCGAGCAGGTCGCCGAATTCATCGTGCCGATGTGCGCGCCTGATTGGACCGAGACCGGCAAGTTCTACGACTACAAGACCCGCAGCCTGATGAGCTTCCGCTCCCCGGCCTGATTGACTTGATGGTCTCCCCGCGATTGACTGCCCGCGCTCAAGCGGCAGCAAGCTGCAGGCCAATAAAGGGAGGTTGCCATGGCGCCATGGCGGAATCGCGCAGGCTCGACGCATGCGCTCGCAAATGTCTCTCGCGTCCTCTCCGTCCTGATCGCGGCCGTCGCGTTTGCGCTTCCGGGCGCGGCGACCGCCGGCGATGTCCCGACCTTCGCGGTCGATGCGTCCTGGCCAAAGCCGTTGCCGAACAACTGGATCCTCGGCCAGGTCGGCGGCATCACCGTCGACTGGCAGGGCCACATCTGGGTGATCCATCGTCCCCGCTCCCTCACCGACGACGAGAAAGGCGCGAGCCTCACCCCGCCGCGTTCCAAATGCTGCGTGTCGGCGCCGCCGGTGCTCGAATTCGACAGCGACGGCAATCTGCTGCGATCGTGGGGCGGCGCGGGCGAAGGCTATGAATGGGTCGGCCGCGAGCATGGCATCGAGGTCGACGAGCGCGGCTTCGTCTGGGTCGGTGGCAATGCCGACAATGATAACGCCATCCTGAAATTCACGCTCGACGGCAAGTTCGTCGCCCAGATCGGCAAGATCGCGCCGAGCCTCGGCAGCAACGACACGACGCAGCTCGGCAAGCCCGCCGAGACCGCGATCGACAAGGCCGCCAACGAAATCTACGTCGCCGACGGCTACGGCAATCGCCGCGTCATCGTGTTCGACGCGACCACGCTCGCCTACAAGCGGCACTGGGGCGCCTACGGCAACAAGCCCGACGACACCAAGCAGGCGGCGTATGATCCGAAGGCGCCAGTGTCCCAGCAGTTCGGCAATCCCGTCCACTGCGTGAAGCTCGCCAATGACGGCCTCGTCTACGTCTGCGACCGCATCAACAACCGCATCCAGGTGTTCAAGACGGACGGCAGCTTCGTGAAGGAGTTCTTCTTCGAGAAGAACACGCTCGGTAACGGCGCGGTGTGGGATGTCGCGATCTGGCCCGACCCGAAGCAGACCTGGCTGCTCAGCGCCGACGGCGAGAACAACGAGATCAGGGTGATCAAGCGCGAGGACGGCAACGTGGTCGGCAGCTTCGGGCACAACGGCCGCAATGCCGGACAATTCCACTGGGTGCATGCCATGGCGATCGACGCCAAGGGTAACGTCTATACCGCCGAGGTCGACACCGGGAAGCGCATCCAGAAATTCAAGCTGACATCGGACGCGCTGAAATAGCGTCTCGACGCATTTTCTCCAAAAGTTAACGGAGGGATGACGCTGCGACGCAGCGTCATCCGGCTTTAGGCGCATTGCCGCCGGCCGTGGGACACGGTAGAGCCATCAGCCGGAACAAGGCTCCCATTCAAGAGAGCCGTCCGCATGTTTGACAATGGAGGAAATCTTTTATGACGACGACGTTCGCGCGCCGCTCTGCGGCCCTTCTGGCCTGTGCCGCCTTCGGTTTTGCCACATCCGCCTTCGCCCAGGACAAGTCGGTCACGATCGGCGTGCTCAACGACATGTCCAGCCTCTATGCCGACATCGGCGGCCCCGGCGCCGTGGCGGCGGTCAACATGGCGGTGGAAGATTCCGGTCTTCGTGCCAAGGGCTGGAAGATCGATGTGATCAGCGGCGACCACCAGAACAAGCCGGACGTCGGCGTCAACATCGCGCGGCAGTGGATCGACACCCAGAAGGTCGATGTGATCGCCGACACCCCGAACTCCGGCGTGGCGCTGGCCGTCAGCAACGTCGTCAAGGAAAAGAACGCGGTCCTGCTCAACAATGGCGGTGCCAGTGCCGACCTCACCGGCAAGGCCTGCAACGCCAACACCATCTCCTATACTTACGACACCTACATGCTCGCCAACGGTACCGGCAAGGCGCTGACCAAGGCCGGCGGCGACAGCTGGTTCTTCCTGACCGCCGACTACGCTTTCGGTGCCGCGCTCGAGCGTGACACCAGCGCGGTCGTCACCGCGAACGGCGGCAAGGTGCTCGGCGGCGTCAAGCATCCGCTCAACACGTCGGATTTCTCCTCCTTCCTGCTGCAGGCGCAGAACTCGAAGGCGAAGATCATCGGTCTCGCCAATGCCGGCGGTGACACCACCAACTCGATCAAGCAGGCGGCCGAGTTCGGCATCGTCGAAGGCGGCCAGAAGCTCGCCGCGCTGTTGCTGTTCATCAACGACGTCCACTCGCTCGGTCTGAAGACCGCGCACGGCCTGACCTTCACCGAATCCTTCTATTGGGATCTCAACGAAGGCACGCGCGCCTTCTCGAAGCGCTTTCAGGACAAGGTCGCCAACAAGGCGATGCCCTCGATGACGCAGGCCGGCAATTATGCCGCCGTGCTGCATTACCTCAAGGCCATGGACGCGCTCGGCGGCAATCCGCATGACGGCGCCAAGGTCGTCGCCAAGATGAAGGAGCTTCCGACCGACGATCCGCTGTTCGGCAAGGGCCCGCTGCGCGAGGACGGACGCCGCATCATTCCCGCCTTCCTGTTCGAGGTGAAGAAGCCGGAAGAATCCAAGGGACCGTGGGACTATTACAAGCTGATCGCCACCATCCCGGCGGAAGATGCGGCCAAGCCGCTCAAGGACAGCGAGTGCCCGCTGGTGAAGAAGTAAAGGCATTGGTGTCGCAGGGTGGGCAAAGGCGCGAAAGCGCCGTGCCCACCATCTCTCCACAACTGAAGAAGGCGGTGGGCACGCTTCGCTTTGCCCACCCTACGTAACCGTCTTCGTCGCTCCCAGCGCCCGCACCGCGATCGCCACGCACATCACCATCAACACCGCCGCGAGCAGGAACGGCGCGCCGGGCAGCTGCCACGGCGCGCTGACGCCGATGAAATATGAAAACGTCAGCGTGAACAGGAACGGGCCGACGAGCTGCGACACGCTCTGCACGCTCGCGGTCGCGCCCTGCAACTGGCCCTGCTGATCGGGCGCGACCAGCCGCGTCATCAGCGATTGCATGGCGGCGCCCGAAATGCCCCACAGCGACATCACGGGAATGCCGATCCAGAACAGCGGCCCGGTCGGCGCCGCGCCGAAGATCACGAAGCCGACCGCGCCGCAGCACAGGCCTATCAACAACGCGTTGCGTTCGCCGAGCACGCGCACGATCGGGCCGATCGCGAGCCCCTGCACCACCATGGCGCAGATGCCGACCATCGCCAGCGTCAACCCCACGATTTTCGAATCCCAACCGTAGCGATAGGTGGCATAGAGCACGAAGGTCGAGGGCAGCACGACATGCGCGACCTGCGCGATGAAGTTGACGACGGACAACGCAGCGAGCACGGCGTTGGAACGCAGCAGGCGGAGCGCTCCGAGCGGATTGGCGCTCCTCCAGCGGAACGGCGCGCGCTTATCCGGCGCCAGCGATTCCGGCAGGATGAAGAGCCCATAGAGTGCATTGGCAAAGCTCAGGGCCGCCGAGGCCCAGAACGGCAGGCGCGGATCGATATCGCCGAGCAGACCGCCCAGCGCCGGGCCCAGCACGAAGCCGGCGCCGAACGCAGCCCCAATCCTGCCGAACACCGCGGCGCGCCGCTCCGGCGGCGTGATGTCGGCGATATAGGCAAAGGCGGTCGAGATGCTGGCCGAGGTGATGCCCGAGATGACGCGGCCGACGAACAGCCAGACCAGCGACGGCGCCAGCGCCATCAGCACATAATCCGCCGCGAGCCCGAAATTCGACAGCAGCACCACCGGCCGCCGCCCGAAGCGATCCGACAGCGCGCCGAGCACCGGCGAGAACACGAACTGCATCAGCGCCCAGGCGGTGCCGAACAGACCGAAGATGCGGGCCGCATGCGCCGTGTCGTTGTCGACGAAGCTCTCGATCAGTTTTGGCAGGATCGGCATGATCACGCCGAGCGCGAGCATGTCGAGCAGGATGGTGACGAAGATGAAGGCGACCGCGCCGCGCCGGACCGGCGCTGCGCCCTGCGCCATCGCCTCGCAGGCGTCGTTGCTCACGATGGTCGCTTGCGCTTGTGGGCGAACGGATTGGCCTTCTCGCGCAAGGTGATGCGCACCGGTGTGCCCGGCAGCTCGAAGGCCTCACGCAGCGAATTGGTGAGGTAGCGCAGATAAGACTGCGGCACCGCGTCCGCACGCGAGCAGAACAGCACGAAGCTCGGCGGGCGGGCCTTGGTCTGCGTGATGTAATTCAGCTTGAGCCGTCGGCCGGACACGGCCGGCGGCGGATTGGCCTGGACCGCCTCCTCGAACCAGCGGTTCAGCGCCGCGGTCGACACACGCCGGTTCCAAAGCGCATAGGCATCCTGGATCGCCTGCATCAATCGATCGATGCCCTCGCCCATCAAGCCGGAGACGGCGACGATCGGCACGCCCTTGATCTGCGGCAGCAAATGATCGGCGTCGCGGCGCAGGTTCGAGATCGCACCGCCACCCTTGCTCTCCATCAGGTCCCATTTGTTGACGGCGAGCACGACGGCGCGACCCTCGCGCTCGATCAAGTCGGCGATGCGAAGATCCTGCTCCTCGAAGCGGTTCTGCGCATCCATCATCATCACGACGACTTCGGCAAAGCGCACCGCGCGCAGTGCGTCGGCGACCGAGAGCTTCTCGAGCTTCTCCTCGATCCGCGAGCGCCGGCGCAGACCCGCGGTGTCGAACACGCGAAACTCGCGGCCTTTCCAGTTGATCTCGACCGCGATGGAATCGCGCGTGGTGCCGGCCTCCGGGCTCGTCAGCAGGCGCTCCTCGCCGAGCAGATGATTGATCATCGTCGACTTGCCGGCGTTGGGCCGGCCGACGATCGCGACCCGGATCGGGCGCGTGGCGGCCTCTTCCTCGGTCAGCGGCTCGTCGTCTTCAAACTCTTCGTCCTCCACCGGCTCCGGCATCAGCGGGCGCAGAGCGTCGTAGAGCTCCCCCATGCCCTCGCCGTGTTCGGCCGAGATCTGGATGGGATCGCCGAGGCCCAGCGCGAAGGCCTCCATCGCGCCGACATCGCCATGCTTGCCTTCGCTCTTGTTGGCGACCAGCAGCACCGGCTTGTTGGCCTTGCGGGCGAAATCGGCGAAGGCGCGATCGTTGGGCGTGAGGCCCATGCGGGCATCGATCACGAAGAACAGCGCGTCCGCCTGTGCGATCGCGGCCTCCGTCTGCTCCTGCATGCGGGCGGTCAGCGAGCCCTTGGCACCCTCATCGAGGCCGGCGGTGTCGATGATCGTGAAGTCGAGATCGCCGAGCCTGGCCTCGCCCTCGCGGCGGTCGCGGGTGACGCCCGGCAGGTCATCGACAAGCGCGAGCTTCTGTCCGACCAGGCGGTTGAACAGCGTCGACTTGCCGACATTGGGTCGGCCGATAATGGCAATCTTAAAGGACATGGGTCATTCGTGCGCTGCCGGAGCCGCGCCTGTCAATGAAATGAAAAATTAGCGCGAGAAGCTGCCGCTCGGCATCGGTGCCGGGAAGGCGCCCTGCGTTTGCTGCTGGGTGGTCTGGGTCGGTTGCGCCTGCTGGACGGGCTGATCGGGCGGCGGCGCGGTGGTGCGCTTGCGCACGATTTTCTGCCTGGGCGGCGGAGTGGCCGCGGGCGGAGCGGCCTCCGGCTGGGCCTCGCCATCGACTTCGCCGGCGGGCGCCCCAGCCGGCGCGACGGCCGCACTGGCCGGCGGCCTGGTCTTTTTCGCCTTGGCACCCTTCGCCGGCTTCGGCTCGGGCTGGGGCTCCACAGGCAAGGCCGCGACGGCGGGTCCGTTCGGATCGGGCTGTTGCTGCGCGCCCTTGTACATGTCCTTCGGAACGCCCTGCTCGAGGCCCGGCACGCCTTCCGGGAACACCGGCTTGCGGTCGCCCGGCAGCTTCTTCTTGGTGTCGAGGAAGTCGAGCATGTCGCTCGGATCGAAGCTGGAGCAACCGCCCAGCACGCCCGTGAAGGCGATCAAGACGGCGGCTGCGATTAAGCGTGGCGTGCGGCGCATGTCGGTATCTCGTCTCAGCTCTCGGCTCAGCTCTTCGCTACGGGCGGCAGCAGGGCCTGCAGCGCCTCGGCGCGTGAGCGCACGCCGGGCGGCGTTTCGCCGTCCTCGGCAATCGCGTCGAGCCATTTGCGGGCGGCAGTCACATCGTTGTTGCGCCAGGCCGACAGCGCCAGCATTTCGCGGGCGGCGTGACGGAAGGTCGATTTGGGCGCGGTGGAGGCTTCCAGCCGCTGCTGCATGTCGGCATAGCCGGCGCTGTCGAGCAGGAGACCGGCGGCGCGGATCTTCGCCAGATCCTGCCACTCGCCGCCTACGCTGCGGTCGGCGGCAATGTCGTCATACAGCTTGGCGCCTGCCTTGGGATCGCGGGACGCCGCCTCGGCCGCAGCACGCAGACGCGCCAGGGTGCGATAGCCCGATGGAGCCTTGGCTGCGAGCTCGGTAAAGGCCGCCTCGGCCTCCGCATGCTTGTCCTGCTCGGACAGCTCAGCGGCCTTCTCGAAGGCAGCACCGGCCTCGGCAGCCTTCTTGGCTTCAAGATATTGGTAACCGCGCCAGCCACCCACGGCGGCGACGATCAGCACCATCAGGGCGATGAACAAAATCGAATACTTATCCCACAGCTTTTTGAGCTGTTCGCGACGTACTTCCTCGTCGACTTCGTCAAATAATTCAGACACTTATGCTAATCCCATGCCCGTCCGGGTGCGCGCGCCGAAGCGTTCGCGTCAGGAATCCCGTCCCCACGTGGCGGCGGGGTACCCTAACGATATGGCGGTGGCAAGGCAAAGCGAGCCCGATCAAGGCGTTAACCACCCGGGACAGCCCGGAGAGACGCCTCCCCGGGTCAGGTTCCCAACGGCTCCCGCAGCTGCCGCTTCAGCACCTTGCCATTGGCATTGCGCGGCAAGAGCTCCGCGGTGATCACCATGGTTTCCGGGACCTTGTAGTCCGACAGCCGCTCCGCGCACCAGGCGCGCAAGGCCTCGCTGTCCACCGGTGCACGCGTCACCACCACGGCGTGGACGCGTTCCCCCAGCACCGGGCACGTCTTGGCGACGATCGCGCTCTCAACCACGGCCGGGTGGCCGGCCAGAACGGATTCGACCTCGGCCGAATAGATCTTGAGGCCACCCCGATTGATCATGTCCTTCTGCCGGTCGAACACCCGGACAAATCCCTCCGCGTCGACCGAGCCGAGATCGCCGGAATGCCAGAACCCGCTGGTGAAGCTTTCGGCCGTGGCTTTGGGATTGTTCCAGTAGCCCTTGATGACGGACGCACTCTGGATCCAGAGCTCGCCGATTTCCCCAGGCGGCAGCTCACGCCCGTCCGCGTCCATCGCCAGGATGCGCGCACCCGGACACGGCAGGCCGACGCTGTCGATATGGCTTTCCGTCAACTCGCCCGGCATGATCGTGGACGGCGACGTGGTCTCGGTCGCACCGTAGCAATTCGCCAGCCCGAGGCCGGGAATGATCGCCTTGAGCTTCTCGATGGTGGCAACCGGCATCGGTGCGCCGCCAAAGCCGCCGATGCGCCAGCTCGACAGATCGTAGCTCTCGATATCGGGCTGGAGCAGGCACAGATTGTACATCGCCGGCACCATCACCGTGTAGGTGACGCGCTCGCGCGCGGCGAGCTTGAGATATTCGCCGGCTTTGAACTCCGGCATGATGATCAACGCGCCACCGCAGCAGATCATCGTCGTGATGTTGGCGACCACGCCGGTGACATGGCCGAGCGGCACTGCCGCGATCGAACGGTCGGCCGCCGTCAATTGCAGGCAGGACATGAAGATCATCGAGGAATGGACGATGTTGCAATGGGCCAGCATCGCGCCCTTCGGCTTGCCTGTCGTGCCCGAGGTGTAGAGGATCATCGCGGTGTCCTCCTCGCTCGTCTCGACCGGCGCCGCGGCCGGGGCGTTGTCGATGAGCACCGCGAAATCCGACAGAGCCGGATCGTGGTCGATGGCGATGCGGTCGATCACATCGGGCACGTCCAGTGCGTCCGGCAGCCGCTCCGCAAGTGCCGCCTCGTGGATCAGGATCTTGGCGCCGCAGTCGGCGAGCACATAGGCGATTTCCGGCTTCTGCTGCCGCGTGCTGAGCAGCACCGTGACAAGCCCCTCATGCGCGGCAGCAAACAGCAGCAGCGGGAATTCGACGCGGTTGCCGAGCAGGATCGCGACACGATCGCCGCGCTGCAATCCGAGCTTGCGAAATCCCGCCGCGATCCGCGCAGCCTGCTCAACGGCCTGCCGCCAGCTCAGCCGGACATCGCCTGAGATCAGCGCTTCGCCGTCGGGATTGCGGGCGCAGGCGTCCGCAATCATCGCCCACAGGCTCGATGGCCGATCGCAAAATGCCGGTACCACCCGATCGCCGAAGCGCGCCTCGAACCGCATTGGCGGGATCTGAGAATGCGACCAGTCCATCGGATTGCCCTTGGCTTGTTACTTTCGTTACCTTCCGCGCACGGGCATGCGGTCCTGTCTTGTGCTGATCGGCTAGCCGCCCATCACGGGAACGCCGATGACGACGGGATGGAACGCAAAAGCCAGCGCCAGATAAGCGACGATTCCAACCACGACCGCGATCAGATCGTTGGTGACGCCGCCGACCGGAATCGGCGGACCGCCGCTATCGGTGCGACGCTTCAGCGTGATGCGGTCATACACCGCCCAGCCCAGAAAGGACCCGAACAGGATGATGGAGCCGAGATCGCCATTGGCCAGAAGATGCGCCGCCGCCCACAGCTTGATGCCGGCCAGCATCGGATGCTTCAGCCTCGCATAGATGCGGCCGCGCAGATAGGACGCAACCACCAGGATGACCGCGGGCAGCATCAGCGCGAGCGTGATGTGCTTCAGCGCCTTCGGTGGATACCAGACGTCGATCCAGCCCGTCGCGCGGTAGTGGGCGAAGCCCCAGATGATCAGTGCGAGCCCCGCGAGCGAGGCAAGCGAATAGAGGATCTTGTAGGTCCCCTCGCCCACTCTCGCGATGGCCTGCGCGCGCGCCTCGCGTTTCGTCGTGAGCACATGCGCCGCAAAAAACAGCGCAAGCCCCAGGATCATAACCAGCAGACCCACGAGATTCTCCCCTCAACCAGCGCCCCAGCCCATGGCGTATCATCGATTGGCCGCGGGTCGCAACTGATGCGCTACTTGCTGATCTCGCGATTGTCGACATACCGGATCGCGATCGGCCGCCCGGCGATGGCACCGCCAAGACCGCCGGTGAATTTCAGCGGCAGGCAGGCGTTCAACGATGAATTGATTGCATTAAGATAGGTGGTTCTCGTCTCGGCGGGGACGCCTGCGGTCGCAAAGGTCAGGCGCGGCGGGCCGATCAGGCCGCCCGATTTGTTGAAGCTGAAACGCACGGCGATCTGCATGCCCGCGCGCGCATTGTCCGATGGCGGTGACCAGCAGGTGCGCAGCTCGGCGAAGAGATCGCCGATCGTATCGAGATCGTGATCCGGCTTTTGGTATTTGGCGCGATCGGCGTCCGCTGGCACGCTTTGGATCGTGAGCTGGAGGTTCTGCCCGTAGGAATAGTCGATCTCGGGAATGCATGGACCAGGCTCGAGCGGGCTGCAATAGGACGGCGTGCAGGGCCTGCCGTCGAGAACGCTGCACGGTTCGTGCGAAAACGGAATTGGGTTGATTTGCCGCGGCCGAGCGTCGGCGGCGATCGTCGAGATCGCCAGCAGGAGGAAAACAAGGATGCCGCGCCACATGAAGCGAACTCGCAAGGCCACATGGGTGAACGTGGCATTGCCGTCGGCAACGTCAAGCCTGCGGCTGTTCACATGCGCGCGTCCAAGGACGGTGCCGTCGTCCGGCTTGACCGGGCGACCCAGTACTCCGAGACGTTTGTGATTGAATCGAGAGGCTGCGGCGTACTGGATGCCCCGCTTTCGCGGGGCATGACAGCGGAGGGGGAGTGGCTACAGAGCGCACGAAACGCCCTAGCCCTTCTTCTTGACGTCCTTGACGTTGGTGAACTCGATGCCCTCGGCACGTTCCCTGGTGTAGCCGAGATAGAACTCGTTTCGCGCCAGATAGACGGGATCGCCGTCGACATCGTCGGCGATGCTGGAGGTGTTGGCAGAGATGAAGGTGTCGAGCTTCTTGCGGTCGTCCGAAGAGACCCAGCGCGCAAGCTGGAACTCGCTGACCTCGAATTCGACAGGCAGGGAATATTCCGCATCCAGCCGCGCCTTGAGCACGTCGAGCTGCAGCGCGCCGACGACGCCGACCAATGCGGGCGCGCCGTCGCGCGGGCGGAACACCTGCACAACGCCCTCTTCCGACATCTGCTGAAGCGCTTCCTTCAGCTTCTTCGCCTTCATCGCGTCGGTGAGACGCACGCGGCGGACGATTTCCGGCGCAAAGCTCGGTACGCCGACGAAGTTGAAATCCTCGCCGTCGGTCAGCGTATCGCCGATGCGCAGCGTGCCGTGATTGGGAATGCCGACGACGTCGCCGGCATAGGCCTCGTCCGCGACCGAACGGTCCTGCGCGAAGAAGAATTGCGGGCTGGACAGCGGCATGCTCTTGCCGGTGCGCACGAGCTTCGCCTTCATGCCGCGGCTGAGCTTGCCGGAGCACAGGCGGGCAAAGGCGATGCGGTCGCGGTGATTGGGATCCATGTTGGCCTGGATCTTGAACACGAAGGCGCTCATGCGCGGGTCCGTGGCTTCGACCTTGCGCTGGTCGCTCTCCTGCGCGCGCGGCTCGGGCGCGAACTTGCCGAGCCCTTGCAGCAGGTCGCCGACACCGAAATTGCGCAGCGCGCTGCCGAAATAAACCGGCGTCAGATGGCCCTCGCGAAAGGCTTCGAGCTCGAACGGTTTTGAAGCCGCGGTGACGAGCTCGAGCTCGTCCTTGACCGCCGATACGTCGAGATTGGCGTTGAGCTTGGCGAGCTCGGCGATCTCGATCTGCTGCGCCGCGCCGGTCTTGGCGCCGCCGCCTTCGAGCAGGCGCACGCCGCCATTGACGACGTCGTAGGTACCGAGGAACTCGCGGCCGCGGCCGACCGGCCAGGTCATTGGCGTGGTATCGAGCGCCAGCGTCTTTTCGATCTCGTCGAGCAGCTCGAAGACGTCGCGGCTCTCGCGGTCCATCTTGTTGATGAAGGTGATGATCGGGATGTCGCGAAGACGACAGACCTCGAACAGCTTCCGGGTGCGCGCCTCGATGCCCTTGGCGGCGTCGATCACCATGACGGCGGAATCGACCGCCGTGAGCGTGCGATAGGTGTCTTCCGAAAAGTCTTCGTGGCCCGGCGTGTCCAGCAGGTTGAACACGAGGCCCTCGAACTCGAAGGTCATGACCGAGGTCACGACCGAGATGCCGCGCTCGCGCTCGATCTTCATCCAGTCCGAACGCGTGTTGCGCCGCTCGCCCTTGGCCTTGACCTGGCCGGCCAGATTGATGGCGCCACCGAACAGCAGCAGCTTTTCGGTCAGCGTGGTCTTCCCGGCGTCCGGATGCGAGATGATCGCAAACGTACGCCGCCGCGACACTTCAGCGGCAAGCGAGGAACGGGCCGTCGATTCGGCTGTGGTGGCGATGTCGGACATTGCGGCAGCGTTTGGCAGGGAAAATGAGCCTGATCAAGCCTCATCTGGTGATTGCGGAGCTTTCCGGCCAGCCCCATATCCGGCTCGGATCAGGTTGGGACGGACGGCCTTCCCTTTCTATCAGCACACCAGTCGCGGGGACGACCCTGCCTTGAATGGAGGGTCGTCATGGCCTGGAGCATCCTGTTCGTCGCCGGTCTGCTGGAGGTCTCCTGGGCGATCGGCCTCAAATATACCGAGGGGTTCACCAAGCTCGTTCCGTCGGTCCTCACGCTTGGCGCCATGGCCGGCAGCATCATCCTGCTCGGGCTCGCCCTCAAATCGCTGCCGATTGGAACCGCTTATGCAGTCTGGACCGGCATCGGCGCGGTCGGTACCGCGACGCTCGGCATCATCCTGTTCGGCGAGCCGGCCACCGCATTCCGCCTCGCCAGCATCGGGCTGATCGTCGCCGGGATTGTCGGACTGAAGCTGGTTACCTGAGGAAGATCTTGACCGCCCACCAGCTCAGCGCGGCGACGATGGCCGAGGCCGGCATCGTGATCACCCAGGCATAGACGATCGAGCTGGCGACGTTCCAGCGCACCGCCGAGAGGCGGCGGGCGGCGCCGACGCCGACGATGGCGCCGGTAATCGTGTGGGTTGTCGAGACGGGAACACCGAGGAAGGTCGCCATGAACAGGGTCGCGGCACCGCCGGTCTCGGCGCAAAAGCCCTGCATCGGGGTCAGCTTGGTGATGCGCAGGCCCATGGTCCGAACGATGCGCCAGCCGCCCATCAGCGTCCCCATCGCCATCGCGGCCTGGCACGCGAGCACCACCCAGAAGGGGACGAAGAATTCGCCGCCGAGCTGGCCCTGCGAATAGAGCAGCACGGCGATGATGCCCATGGTCTTCTGCGCGTCGTTACCGCCATGGCCGAGCGAATAGAGCGAGGCGGAGGCGAATTGCAGGATGCGGAAGGCGCGATCCACGGCAAAGGGCGTGGAGCGCACCGAGGCCCAGGAGACGATCGCGACCAGCACCATCGCGAGCAGGAAGCCGACGAGCGGAGACAGCACGATGGCGATGACCGTCTTGGACAATCCGCTCCAGACCGCCGCCGAGA
Source organism: Bradyrhizobium sp. WU425 (assembly GCF_021052305.1). Taxonomy (NCBI): domain Bacteria; kingdom Pseudomonadati; phylum Pseudomonadota; class Alphaproteobacteria; order Hyphomicrobiales; family Nitrobacteraceae; genus Bradyrhizobium; species Bradyrhizobium sp. WU425. The sequence continues at coordinate 4,839,493 of NZ_CP088089.1, forward strand.
GGCCGGCTTTGGCCACACCGGCACCAAACAAGCCGCCGATCAATGCATGAGACGAGGACGATGGGATGCCGAGTGCCCAGGTCACAAGGTTCCAGACGATGGCGCCGACGAGCGCGGCGAAGATCACCTGAGCATCCACGATCGCGGGATCGATGATGCCGGTGCCGATAGTCTGGGCAACGTGCAGCCCGAACACCATGAAGGCGACGAAGTTGAAGAACGCGGCCCAGAACACCGCGTATTGCGGCCGCAATACGCGGGTCGAGACGATGGTCGCGATCGAATTGGCGGCGTCGTGCAGGCCGTTCAGGAAGTCGAACAGCAGCGCGACGGCGATCAATCCGACCAGGACGGGAAGACCCAACGCAACATCCACGGCGTGGCCCCTGCCCTAAACTTGCTCGATGACGATGCTGTTGATCTCGTTCGCGACGTCGTCGAAGCGGTCGGCGACTTTCTCGAGATGGTCGTAGATCTCTGCGCCGACGATGAAATCCATCGCGTTGCCGCCGCGATGCTTGAGGAACAGTTCCTTCAGCCCGATATCATGGAGATCGTCGACGCGGCCTTCCAGCTTGCCAAGCTCTTCCGTGATCGCGGTCAGCATGGCCACGTTCTGACCGATCTTCTGCATCAGCGGCAGCGCGCGGCCGACCAGATTGGCGCATTCGATCAGAAGCCCGCCGATCTCCCGCATCGGCGGCTCGAAGCTGCGGACCTCGAACAGCATCACGGCCTTGGCGGTCTGCTGCATCTGGTCGATGGCGTCGTCCATCGAGGTGATCAGGTTCTTGATGTCGCCGCGGTCGAACGGGGTGATGAAGGTGCGGCGCACCGCGGTCAGCACCTCACGGGTGATGTTGTCGGCATCGTTCTCGAACTGGTTGACGCGCTGGCAATAGACCGGCGTCTCCTCGCCCCCGTTGAGCATGCTCTGGAGCGCGATCGAGCCCTGGATCACGGTCTGGGCGTGGCGGTCGAACAGGTCGAAGAACCGTTCTTCCTTCGGCAGGAAAGCGCGAAACAATCGCATCATGGGGGAGAGACTACCGGTTGGATGATGGCCTGGCCCAAGCGGGCCGTCATGAAACTGTCATAGACCATTTTCGATCCACGCGCGTGCCACCTCACGCCCGTGGAGCTGGATCATCCACCGCTTTCGCGCGTCAACACATCTTCTATTATATCAATGACTTACAGCGACCGCCGGAAGTAATGCGCGATTTCGCCGATGACGCCACGGCGGAAGGTGAGCACGCAGATCACGAAGATCGAGCCCTGGATCACGGTCACCCATTGGCCGAACCCCGCCAAATATTGCTGCATGGCGATGATCACGAAGGCACCGACCACGGGACCGAAGACGGTTCCGAGTCCGCCGACCAGCGTCATCAGCACGACTTCGCCCGACATCGACCAGTGCACGTCGGTGAGCGAGGCATTCTGCGCCACGAAGACTTTCAGCGCACCGGCAAAGCCGGCCAGCGTGCCCGACAGGACGAAAGCCAGGAACTTGTACTGATCGGTGCGGTAACCCAGCGAGATCGCGCGCGGCTCGTTCTCGCGGATCGCCTTGAGGACTTCGCCGAACGGCGAGTTGATGATGCGGAAGATCAGCAGGAAGCCGGCGAGGAAACCGACCAGCACCACGTAGTAGAGCACGGTGGGCTTGGTCAGATCGAAGACGCCGAACATGCGTCCCTGCGGAATACCCTGGATGCCGTCTTCGCCATGGGTGAACGGCGCCTGGAGGTAGATGAAGTACAAGAGCTGCGACAGCGCCAGCGTGATCATCGAGAAATAGATGCCCTGGCGGCGGATCGAGATATAGCCCGTGATGAGCGAGAGCACGAAGGCACCGGCGACCCCGACGAGGATGCCGAGTTCCGGCGGCAGCGCCCATACTTTCAGCGCATGCGCGCTGCAATAGCCGGCCGTGCCCAGGAACATCGCATGGCCGAAGGACAGCAAACCGCCGTAGCCGATCAGCAGGTTGAAGGCGCAGGCGAGCAGCGCGAAGCACAGCGCCTGCATCACGAAGAACGGGTAGACCCCCGTGAATGGCACCGAAGCCAGCAGCAGCGCCATCACCACGAACACGATCATCTCGTCGCGGATCGCGCGCGGGGTTACCGGCAGCGTGTCGTCCGTCAAGGCTGTCATATCAGGCCGCCCTTCCCGTCAATCCCGTTGGCTTCACCAAGAGCACCAGCACCATCAGCACGAACACGACGGTGTTGGAGGCCTCGGGGTAGAAATATTTGGTCAGGCCTTCGATCACACCGAGCGCGAAGCCGGTGATGATGGAGCCCATGATCGATCCCATGCCGCCGATCACGACCACCGCGAACACCACGATGATGAGGTCGGCGCCCATCAACGGCCGCACCTGGTTGATCGGCGCCGACAGCACGCCGGCGAGCGCTGCAAGGCCGACACCGAGGCCGTAGGTCAGCGTGATCATGCGCGGCACGTTGACGCCGAAGGCGCGCACGAGCGTCGGGTTTTCGGTGGCGGCGCGCAAATAGGCGCCGAGCCGCGTCTTCTCGATCAGGAACCAGGTCGCGATGCAGACCACCAGCGAGAAGATGACGACCCAGCCGCGATAGACCGGCAGGAACATGAAGCCGAGATTCATGCCGCCCTTGAGCTGGTCCGGAATGGCGTAAGGCAGGCCGGAGGAGCCGAAATAGTTCTGAAACACGCCCTGCACGATCAGCGCAATGCCGAAGGTCAGCAGCAGGCCGTAGAGATGATCCAGCCCGGTCAGCCATTGCAGCATGGTCCGTTCCAGGATCATGCCGAAGATGCCGACGATAACAGGCGCAAGCAGCAACGCCCACCAGTAGTTGATGCCGCCGAGGTTCAGCAGGAAGTAGGCGACGAACGCGCCCATCATGTAGAGCGCGCCATGGGCGAAATTGATGATGTTGAGCATGCCGAAGATCACGGCAAGCCCGAGACTGAGCAGCGCGTAGAACGAGCCGTTGATCAGTCCTACCAGTAGCTGAGCGTAAAGAGCCTGCATCGATCCCGCACCTGGTCCCTTCGGCGTTCCCTGAAAGTCGCCCGCAGGCCTGATGGCCTGCGGGCGGTTAGCTTACTTCTTCAAGAGCGCGCACTTGCTCTCGGACAGCGGCGTGAAGGCCTGGTCGCCCGGCACCGTGCCGACCAGCTTGTAGAAGTCCCACGGTCCCTTGGACTCGGAGGGCTTCTTCACCTCGAACAGATAGGCATTGTGGATGGTGCGGCCGTTGGGCTGGATCTCGCCCTTGCCGAACAGATCGTCTTCCGTCGGCATCGACTTCATCTTCTCGACGACCTTGACGCCGTCATGCGGGTTGCCGCCGAGCGCTTCCAGTGCCTTGAAATAGTGACGCACGCCCGCATAGACGCCGGCCTGCACCATGGTCGGCGGCGCGTTGTTCTTCATCTTCTCGGCGAAGCGCTTCGAGAACGCCCGGGTCTGGTCGTTCATGTCCCAGTAGAAGGTCTCGGTGAAGTTGAGGCCCTGTGCGGTCTCGAGCCCGATCGCCTTGACGTCGGTGAGGAACAGCAGCAGCGCCGCGAGCTTCTGGCCGCCCTTGACGATGCCGAACTCGGCCGCCTGCTTGATCGTGTTGGTGGTATCGCCGCCGGCATTGGCAAGGCCGATGATCTTGGCCTTGGAAGCCTGCGCCTGCAGCAGGAAGGACGAGAAGTCCGGCGTGTTCAGCGGGTGCTTGACGCCGCCGACCACCTTGCCGCCATTTGCGGTAACGACAGCGGTGGTGTCGCGCTCCAGCGCCGCGCCAAAGGCGTAGTCCGCGGTCAGGAAGAACCACGTGTCGCCGCCGGCCTTCACCAGCGCCTGGCCGGTGGTGTGGGCAAGCATGTAGGTGTCGTAGGTCCAGTGCACCGTGTTGGGCGAGCACTGCGCGTTGGTCAAATCCGAGGTCGCCGCGCCCGAGTTGATATAGACGCCGTTCTTTTCCTTGATGACGTTGTTGACCGCGAGCGCCACGCCGGAATTCGGCACGTCGACGATGAGGTCGACCTTGTCGACGTCGAACCATTGCCGCGCGATCGCGGTGCCGATGTCGGGCTTGTTCTGGTGATCACCCGAGATGATGTCGATCTTCCAGCCCTTCGCAGCCAGACCGGAATCTTCAATGGCCATCTGCGCGGCGAGCGTCGAGCCCGGCCCGCCAAGATCGGCATAGAGCCCGGACTGATCGGACAGCGCGCCGATCTTGACGGTCTTGTCCTGCGCGAAGGCTACGCCCGCGGTGGTCACGGCCAGCGCCGTGCCGAGCAGAAACGACGCAATCGACTTTGTCATCATGCTACTTCCCTATGAATCTTCTTGTTGGCAGTTCTAGACACCGAGATAGGTGTGGAGCTTGTCCATGTTGGCGGCGAGCTCCGCATTGGAAAATCCGTCAATGATCTTGCCGTGCTCGACCACGTAATAGCGGTCAGCGACAGTGGATGCGAACCGGAAGTTCTGCTCGACCAGGAGGATCGTAAAACCCTCCTTCTTGAGCCGCGCAATGGTGTGGCCGATCTGCTGGATGATGACGGGCGCGAGACCCTCCGTCGGCTCGTCCAGCATCAGGAAGTTCGCGCCGGTGCGCAGGATGCGCGCGATCGCGAGCATCTGCTGCTCGCCGCCGGAGAGTTTGGTTCCCTGGCTGTTGAGCCGTTCCTTCAGGTTCGGAAACAGATCGAAGATCTGCTCGAGCGGCAATCCGCCGGGACGCACCACCGGTGGCAGCAGCAGGTTCTCGCGGACATCGAGGCTGGCGAAAATTCCCCGCTCTTCCGGGCAGAACGCGATTCCCATCCGCGCGATCTTGTCCGAGGTCGTGCGGATGATGTCCTGGTTATTGAACTTCACCGAGCCGGTGCGCTTGCCGATGATGCCCATGATCGACTTCAGCGTGGTGGTCTTGCCGGCGCCGTTGCGCCCGAGCAGGGTGACGACCTCGCCCGCGTTCACGTCGAAGTTGATCCCGTGCAGGATGTGGGACTCGCCGTACCAGGCTTCGAGGTTGCGGACCTGGAGGAGGTTGCCGCCGCTCGCGGCCTTTGCGGGAGCTTCCGCCGTTGCAGTCTCAGCCATGACCGGCTCCCAGATAGGCTTCCTTGACGCGTTCGTCCTTGGTGAGCTCGCTGTAATGGCCTTGCGCCAGCACCTGGCCGCGCGTCAACACGGTGATGATGTCGGAGAGATTGGCAACGACGCTCAGATTATGCTCGACCATCAGGATGGTGTATTTCGCGGAGATGCGCTTGATCAACGCCGCGATCTTGTCGATGTCCTCGTGGCCCATGCCGGCCATCGGCTCGTCCAGCAGCATCATCTCCGGGTCGAGCGCGAGCGTGGTTGCGATCTCCAGTGCGCGCTTGCGCCCGTAGGGCATCTCGACCGCGGGCGTATTGGAAAACTCGCTGAGGCCGACATCGTTCAACAGCTCGCGCGCGCGATCGTTGAATTGGTTGAGGACGGACTTGGAGCGCCAGAAATCGAAGGAGCTGCCGTGCTGGCGCTGAAGCGCGACGCGCACGTTTTCCAGCGCGGTGAGATGGGGAAATACCGCCGAGATCTGGAACGAGCGAACCAGCCCCAGGCGAGCCACGTCGGCGGGCGCCATCGCGGTGATGTCCTGCCCCTTGTACAGGATTTTTCCGGCAGACGGTTTGAGGAACTTGGTCAAAAGATTGAAGCACGTCGTCTTGCCGGCGCCGTTCGGGCCGATCAACGCGTGAATGCTCCCACGGCGAACCTTGAGCGCAACGTCGCGGACGGCGAAGAAGCCCGCGAACTCCTTGGTCAAGCCTTCCGTTTCGAGAATGAACTCATCGGCCAAACAGTTTTCCCCCTGCCCGCACAACGCGCGTGGCTATCCTTGTTGCTTCGGCTTTCCGGAGGCCCTTGGAGCCACTCCCTTGAGCTCATCCGGAACGCCGCCTCCGGGCGCGGAATATGCCGGAGGTGACGGGGGTTAGGCAAGGCGGAAAGCTGAGCAGGTCAGGCCTCCGGCCGGGAGACTTATGCTCCCTTAGTCGGACATGTTTTGATGTCGCGCCTGCCCGGCTTCCCGGTTCGCAAAGCGCCGGTCATCAAGCCGTCGTTAACGGTCTTTCGTTCCATGCGCCAGCCTTCATAGAAAATTTTCCCGCAGCGAGGATCATGCGCGGGTTTCATGCGTCCGGAATTTCTATTCGCCGGGAATATTGTCTTGGATTTTGCAAGCGCGGCTCCTTCCGTGGTCAAGTCGATCAGGCAGCGTGATCTCCTGAACACGTGGCTGCGGCTCTATGCGCGCGAGCAGACGGCCCCGGCGATCTGGGAGTACCAGCCTGCGCGGCTCGAGGAAGAGCTCTCCGATCTGATCTATTATACGGTGGATGCGTCGATGCCGACACCGCGTCTGACCATCCAGAGCGAAGGCACGCGCATCTCGCGCGCCTATGGACACACCGGCAAGGGCGTTCTGCTCGACGACTATATCGGGCCGCGTCTCGCGCCCCTGGTGATGCCGGTCTATCATGAATGCGTGGCGCGTGGGCTGCCTGTCTACAGCGTTGCCGACGTCGATGACATCTACGGCCGTATCGTCGCCTATGAGCGCCTGCTGCTGCCGTTCCAGAGCGACGGCAAGGTCTGTCACATCATCGCGTCGCTCAAGACCTTCTGCGAGGACGGCGGCTTCGAGATCAAGAATCTGATGCGCGGAAATGACGCGCTGCCGCGCCCGAGATTGCGCGCGGTGATCGACCACGACCTGTTCCATCGCACCCCGGGCCGCATCGCGCCGGCCGAACTGGTCGAGTTCGCGGACCAGCAGGGCTCAGGTGTTCCCACCGAGATCATCGAGCTGAACTAGCGGTCAGCGCGATTTGGCGGCGGCTTCCTTGGTCGTGACTTCCTTGGCATAGATCTCCGGCTTGAAGCCGACCAGCAGCTTGCCGCCGACTTCAAGCACCGGCCGCTTGATCATCGATGGTTGCGCTAGCATCAACGCCAGCGCCTTTTTCTCGGAGAGGCCTTCCTTGTCGGCATCGGGCAGCTTCTTGAAAGTCGTGCCGGCGCGGTTGAGCAGCGTCTCCCAACCGACCTTCTCGCTCCACTGCTTGAGCTTGTCCTTCTCCACGCCCGCCGTCTTGTAGTCGTGAAACGCGTAGGCGACGCCATGGCTGTCGAGCCAGGCGCGCGCCTTCTTCATGGTGTCGCAGTTCTTGATGCCGTAGATGATGTTGGGCAAAGCGTTCCTCGCGCATGCGTCGTATCGTGATCCCAAGGCGTTGTACGCAACTCCGGTTCGCGCGACAATATTGCGAAAACGATCCCAGCTCTTCGAACGGACACTCCATGCACGTCACCCACGATCCAGCCGCGACTGCGTCGCCGACCATCGACTTCGACACTTTTCTCGCGGTGGATATCCGCGTCGGCACCATCGTCGATGCAAAGCCGTTCCCCGAGGCGCGCAAGCCGGCCTGGCGGCTGTGGATCGACTTCGGTCCCGCGATCGGCGTGCGCAAGAGCTCGGCGCAGATCACCGAAAATCATCCGCTTGAAACGCTAGTGGGCCAACAGGTGGCTGCGGTCGTGAATTTCCCGCCGCGCCAGATCGGCCCCGTTGTCTCAGAGGTGCTGACCCTCGGTTTCCCCGATGCCGACGGCAAGGTCGTGCTGGTGCAGCCGAGCAAGCCCGTGCCGAACGGCGGACGGCTGTTCTAGCACCGCGCGCTCAAGGGGCGGTTCCTGGCCGCCGGGGGCGCCCTTTAAGGTTCACCTCCTCGTTCCCGGCCCCCGGTTCCTCGGGCTTGATACTCTTTGAGCTAAAAATGACTGACTGATCGTTTTTTATCTTATCCAGTGCTACGGAACCGCTTGTCCTGCAGAACGACTAAACGATTGATCTGTCAGTTTTTTGTGGATGGCCGAATGCCGAAAATCAGCGACAAGCAACGTGAAGGCCGGCGGCAGCAGATTCTCGAAGCCGCCCTTGCCTGCTTCGCCGAGGACGGTTTTCACCAGACCGGGATGGCCGACATCGTCAAACGGTCGGGGCTGAGCCACGGTGCGGTCTATCTCTACTTCCAGAGCAAGGACGATCTGATCGAGGCACTCGCCGACGACCGGCATCGGCGCGAGGCCGTGCTCAATTCGGTCGCGCAAGGATCCGGCGATCCGATCGAAGGACTTCACGCGCTGGTCGGCGTCTACGCGCAATGGCTCACCGACTCCGCCGGCGAAGCGCGCCGCCGTGTCGGCATCCATGGCTGGGCCGAAGCCCTACGCAACCGCCGCGTCCGCACCAGCGTCGTGGAAGGCATCGACATGCCCCGCGCCCTGATCGTCGCCCTGGTCGAGCGGGGCCAGCATGACGGCCTCATCAAACGCGATCTCGGTGCGGAAGCGATCGCGCGCGTGCTGATCGCGATCTTCCAGGGTTTTGTGCTGCAAAAATGCTGGGGCCAGGATTTTGACATCGAGGCCTGCATGGCGGCCGTGACCGGCGTGATCGATGGATTTCGCACCACAAAGGCCGACGTCAAGCGACGGACCAGGAGCTGAGCGATGTCGTGGGTCCATGACCTGCTCGCAGGCATTGGGGTCGGCCTCATCGGCGGGCTGACATCGGGCTTCATGGGCACGAGTCCCGGAGGCGGCCTCGTGATTTTCAGCGTACTGCTACTGGGCGCCGAGCAACACGTCGCCCAGGGGACATCGCTGATCACGCAGGTTCCACCGACGGGACTCGCGGGCGTTCGCCGCTACCGGCAGAGCGGCAATCGCAGCCCGTTGCTGTGGATCGTCTGGATCGGCATCGGGTTTCTCTTCGGCGGTGCCGGCGGCGGCTACGCTGCGGCCGCAGTCTCCGACTCGGTGTTGCAATGGACCTACGTCGTCTATCTCGTCGCGCTGATCGCTCTCCTGATCCCGCGCCGCGACCGCGAGGAGAAAAGCAATGAGACCTGCGACCGAGACAAGCTGCCTTGGCTGCCGCTGCTCCTCATCGGCATGCTTGCCGGATTTTCCTCCGGCTTCATGGGCATCGGCGGTGGGCTCGCGATCACCGTCGGGCTCGCGGCGGGCCTGCGGGTGCCGCAGCATCAGGCCCAGCTCGTCAGCCTCGTCTTCTCGGTCATCCCGACCAATATTCCGGCGGCCTGGATCTACTGGAGCAAGGGCCTCATGGTCGGCTGGCCTGCCATCATCGGCATCCTTGCCGGCCTCTGGGTCGGCACCGATCTCGGCGCACGCGCGGCTAATGGCGTCAGCAAATCGGTGCTGCGCCGGGTCATGATCGCCCTCATCTTGCTGATGGCGCTCTACATGACCCAAAAGGCGCTAACCTGATCTCACGGCCGCTTCGGAATGTTCAGCCCGCGCTCGACCGCCGGACGCGCCAGCCCGCGGTCGAGCCAGGCGGCGACGGATTTGAACTGGCTGAACTCGACGAGATCGCGGGCGCCGTAGAACCCGATGAGGTTGCGCACCCAGCCGAGCATGGAGATGTCCGCGATGGTGTAATCGTCGTCCATGAACCATTGCCGGCCGGCAAGATGCATCTCCATCACCCCGAGCAGCCGCTTGGCTTCGCCCACGTAGCGCTCGAGCGGCCGCTTGTCCTCGAAGTCCTTGCCGGCGAATTTGTGGAAAAAGCCGACCTGGCCGAACATCGGCCCGATGCCGCCCATCTGGAAATGCAGCCACTGGATGGTCTGATAACGGCGCGCGGCGTCCTGCGGCAGCAGCTTGCCGGTCTTCTCCGCGAGGTATTGCAGGATCGCCCCGGACTCGAACAGCGGCAGCGGCCTGCCGCCGGGACCATCGGGATCGAGGATCGCCGGGATCTTGCCGTTCGGATTGAGCGAGAGGAATTCCGGCGTCTTCTGGTCATCCTTGCCGAAATCGACGAGATGGACTTCGTAGGGAAGCCCGATCTCTTCCAGCATGATCGAGACCTTGACGCCGTTCGGCGTCGGTAGCGAATAAAGCTGGAGCAGCTCCGGTTGCTTGGCCGGCCAGCGCTTGGTGATGGGAAAGGCGGACAGATCGGACATCAGGACCCCGGCTTCGTTCATGAGATGCCGCCTAGTCTAGGCGAGCGGACGAACGACGCAAGGTCGAGTAGTCAGGTCATTTTCCCGTACAGGTCACAATGGCCGCAGCAAATGGTTGGTGGCGTGCATCACATCGCGCTGTGCGCGTTGCTCGATGAAGAGCTGGCCGGTGACGAGCAGTGCTCCGGTGAAGACGAGCGCAAGCATCGCGGTCGCGAACTGACTGACATCCCTCATCGGACGAGCTTCTCCGTGTTCGGTTCGCACGAGGAACGCGGGCCAGCCGTCGTCTGTTCCTGCAAGCTTCAAATAAATTGCAGCTTTTTCCCGGCTCCTCGCACCCCGACGGCCTCAATAATTGATCTCCATCCGCAAGCCCCGCGGATCGGTCTCCTCCCCGCCGAACCGCTGCGTGCTGTCGCGTGCCGCGATCGCGCAGGCACAGGCGTCGATCAGATCGTCACCGCCGATGCCGGTGCCATGTCGTTGAGTCAGCCATGTCGGCAAGCGCCCGAAGCCGCGCTGCTGCAGGAGTGCGATGCGCTGCCCGCGGCCCTCCGCCGATGTCTTCTTTGCAAGCCGGACCCGCCCAGCCAAATTCCGGATGCGCTTCGCCGATGGTCGCCTGCCGCGCCGGCGTCATGATCGCGTCGACGTCCCTGATCTTGTCCCTGATGTTCCAGAGCTGCGCCGATACGCCCCTGCCCTTGCCCTCGCGCTCCCAGTAGTGGCGATTGGCTGCCGCCATATCGGCGAACGTCCAGAGATCGCGGCGGGCGCCGAGAAACACGGCGGGACCGACCAGCTCGCGTGCGCGCAAATCGCAGATGCGATAACCACTCCATTTCAATCCGATCGGCATGTCGATCATCGCCCGGGCATGCGGCAGCGCGAGCAGCCGCTCAAGACCCGGCCGAGCAGGCGCTGCGCCAGCAACGCGTGGCCGAGCGTGCCGCCGGCGCGAACCGCGGCCGCAATCAACGCGGCTTCCGCGACTTCTTCGCGCGTTGCACCGGCCTTCGCCGCCTGCGCAGTGTGCACGTCGAGGCAATAGGCGCATTGCGTGGTGAGCACGACTGCGAGCGAGATCAGCTCGCGATATTTTAGCGGGATCAATCCGTCCTTCGACCGCGTGGTTGAACGCAAGGAACGCGTTGGCCTCGACCGGCGCGAGCGCCACGAAGGCCGGGATAGATTTCAGGTCGTCACGGCTTTGATAATCGGTCATGGCTCATCTCGTCAGATATTCGCGCATCAGGGCGCGGGCGCGATGCAGACGTGCCTTCACGGTCTGCCGGGTCGCGCCGAGCGCGACGGCGATCTCGTCGATGGTCATTTCCTTGACGTCGCGCATCAGCGCGACGTCGCGGTAGTGCGGCGGCAGCGCCTCGAAGGCCGCCGCGATGTCGATCCGCAAATCGGCTTCAGGACGCGACAGCAGCAGCGCCTCTGCCTCTCCGTCGTCGATCGCCGGCGCGAGGCCTGCCTTGCGGGCAAGCCGCAGGCATTCGCGGCGGACCACACTGAACAGCCAGGCCGAAAACGCCAGCCACGAGCGGATCGTGCCGACATGGCGAAACAGGATCCACAGCGCCTCCTGCGTCGCATCCTCGGCGTCCGCCGAGCTGCGACAGGTGGCGCGGGCGTAGCGGCGGATGTTCGGTTGCGCCGTCTCGAGCAGAGACGCGATCGCCTGGGGATCGCCGAGGCGCGCGGCCTCGAACAGGTCCGGCGAGATCCCGGCCGCGCTCACGACGCGCCTCCTCTTCCGATGCCGGCCATCGCGCAAATCGGACAATAGCCGACGAGGCCGGTCAGTGCGAAGCCGGCGCCGCCGAGCGCAACCAGCCACGCCGCAGCGCCGGTAAGATACACGAATGCCGCGACCGCCACCGCGACGCCTAAGGCGATCCGCACGGCCTGATGCAGGCCGCCGATGTTCTTTCTGTAAAATGCCATCACATCCTCCGAGATGAGCCGAAGCAAAATGCCTCGACCGTCAAGAGAGGGCGCGACGACCGGAAAGGATTCGCGGCAACCTGCAATTTTTTTCGCGATCAGCCTCCGACGGCCTGATAGGCCAGACGCTTGAACTCGAAGAAGAACGGATTCCAGAAGCCCATGTAGCGCTGCGTCATCAGCACACCGGCGGTATTGGCCTGCGGGCAGATCCACCAATGGGTGCCGGCGAGGCCGCCCCACTGGAATTCGCCGGTCGAATTCGGGGGATCGAACGGCATCGGCGCGAAGGTGACCGCGCCGCCGAGGCCAAAGCCCTTGCCGGGGATCGGGCCGAGATTGGCGAAGCGAATGTTCTCGCCGGCGGGCAGCTGGTTCGTCGTCATCTGCCGCAGCGTCTCCGGCTTCAGCAGAGCATCCGAGCCGGGAAGCAGCGCCTGTATCAAAGCGAGCATGTCGGGCAAGGTCGAGACCAGTCCGCCGCCACCCGACAGCCGCGGGAACTGCCGCCGATAGGCCTGCGGATAAGGCAGGTCGTCGGCCCGGGTGAGGCCGGGCTTCATGGGATCGAGCACATCCGCGCCGTTGTAGAGGGCGACCAGCCTGCCCTGCTGCGCGTCCGGCACGTGGAAGCCGGTGTCGGTCATGCCGAGCGGCTCGAAAATGCGCGCCTTGAGCACGGCGTCGAGCGGCTTGCCGGAGACGACCTCCACGACGCGCCCGAGCACGTCGGTCGCAACCGAATATTCCCAGGACGCGCCGGGATGAAAGGACAGCGGCAGATCGGCGAGCCGGTCGATCATGTCAGTCAGCGGCGTCAACGGATTGAGAACGCGTGCCTCGTTATAGCTTTTGAACAGCACCGTGCCGGGATCGAAGATGCCGTAGCTGAGGCCGGAGGTATGGGTCAGAAGCTGCCGGATCGTGATCGGGCTCTTCGCCGGTTCGACGTCGGCAAGGCTCAAAGCGCCCGGCTTCAGAACCTTGCGATTGCCGAGTTGCGGCAGGAATTTCTCGACAACGTCATCGAGCCCGATGCGGCCTTCCTCGGCCAACAGCATGATCGCGCAGGTGACGAAGATCTTGGTATTGGAGAAGGCGCGAAAAATGTGATCGGGCCGCAGCGCGGTGCTGGTCTCGCGATCGGCGAAACCGACGCACTGCTGATCGACGACCTCGCGGCCCCGCAGCACCGCCCAGGATGCACCCGGAATGATCTCCTGATCGACGTAACGCTGCATTGCTGTCCGCGTGGCGGAAAAATCAGGTGTTCTGGCGTCCATGTGTTTCCCCAATGATGGTTGGGATCGATATAGCGTGAATTCGCCAGATATGAAGCCTGACCGGACGGCGCGGCTCATCTCTGCTTCATGAACGCAGTCACGTGCAGGCGGCGCCGAGTCCGCATCCCCTGCCGCTGGTACAGCGCGATGGCCGACGAGTTGCTCGAGAACACGTGCAGGAACGGAATTTCGCTGCGCGCCTCGATCTGCCGCGCGACCGCCGCCAGCAGCGCCTGCGCGTAGCCCCGCCCCCGATGATCAGGGTGGACGCAGACGGCCGTCATCTCGACGAAATTGCCCGGCTTCATGCGCTCGCCGGCCATCGCGACCAATTCGCCGCCGGCGCGGATGCCAAGAAACGTCCCGAGTTCGTGCGTGCGCCGCGCGAATGGACCGGGCTTCGTCAAATCCGTCAATGCCATCATGGCGGGAACGTCGGCTGCACCCAGCCGGACGATCTCGGCATCGCGAAGCGGGCTATCGGCCGGGGAGCCGATCATCTGCTCGCAGGGTCCGGCCAGCACGACCTTGAAACCGGCGGGAACGTCGACGGCCTCGGGTGTGAACAGCGCGGCGACCTGCGAGCCCGACAGGAGATTGCCGAGCTCGGCAAAGCTCGTCTCGGACATGTCGACCATGTCGGCAAAAGGCGTCACGTCCACCGGATAGCGCAGCGCTCCCGGGCCACCCTCGGCCAGATGTTTGTGGCTGGTCGTCAGCGCGCTCCAGATCGGGCGATCCAGTAGGGTCACGTCACCGTCGGACACCGGCCTAGTCCTTATCGAAGCTGACGATGACGGCGGCATTGGCGATGAGGATGGGGTCGTTACCCTGCTCCGCAGCCGAGGGAATCTCCAGCCCGCCCTTCACCGCGTTGACGGTGACGGTGCCGTAAGGCAGTTCCTTCGCGACCGCGTCCTTGTCGACGGCTTCGGGATTCGGCACCGCGATCGTGACGTCGACGAACATGTCGTTCGCAGTCTTGTCGATCATCCGGAAGAAGCCGAGGCTCGAATGCCTGATGGCATCAGAAACGGCACGCTTCGCCGCCTTGGTGGCGTCCCTGCCGTGAACGTCGACGCCCATCCCCATCTCGGTGATACAGCGAATGCGAGCCATGACCTTATTCCTGTGACTGATTGAGTGATGTGGAGTGTGGGGGATCGGACGGCACGATACAAGTGGGGTCGTTCCTCTCGTATCGCGGACGCGGTGCGGCACGCAGAGGCGCTCCATCGTTGCGGCGTTGCAAGCCGCGTACGCTGTGCTATCGCTTAGGCGATGACTCCCAAAACTTTCGAAACCCGCTGCCTGCGCCTGCCCGCCGTCACCAAGGTGGTGCAGTGGGAGGGCACCTCCGTGTTCAAGGTCGGCGGCAAGATGTTCGCACTCGGCGGCGGCTTTGCCGCGCGCTCCGGCGGCTACATGTTCAAGGTCTCGAACATGGCCTATGCCATGCTGATCGAGCACGGCCTTGCGCGGCCGGCGCCCTATCTGGCGCGCGCCAAATGGGTGCAACTCGTCGGCAACAACGCGCTGCCGGACGCCGAGCTCACGGCCTATCTGGCGCAGGCGCACGCGCTGATCGCGGCGAAACTCACGCGGAAATCCCGCAAGGTCCTGGGCCTGGATTGAAGCGCAGTTCGCTGGTGAAGCGAAAACGTGCACTGATTGACTTCGATGATATGTCTGACTAAAGTCAGATATATCATGCTCGACCCTGTTTCCCGCGTCCGCCGCTTCAATCGTGCCGTCACGTCCGCTGTCGGCGCGCTCGACACGTCATTCCTGGGACGCGGGCGGCCACTGGGGGCGGCGCGCGTGCTCAACGCGATCGGGCATGGACGTTCGGACGTGGCCGAGATTCGCGACTATCTCGGCCTCGATTCCGGCCTGATGAGCCGCCTCCTCCGCTGCCTCGAGGACGAAGGGCTGGTCGAGACCAATGCGCATGAGGACGATGCGCGCCGTCGCGTCGCGACGTTGACGCGTGCGGGCCGGCGCGAGTTCGCGGCCTACGAGGCGCTGTCGAATACGCAGGCCGAGGGCTTCCTCGCCCAACATGCGCAACGCGAGGCGCTGCTGGCGGCGATGGATTTGGTTGCTTCCGCGCTGACGCGCGAGCGCGTCACGCTGGACGAGATGGACCCGCGGAGCGAACAGGCGCGCTATTGCCTCGGCGAATATTATGGCGAGCTCGGCCGCCGCTTCAAGCAGGGGTTCGACGTCTCGCTGTCGCGCGATCCCGACGCCAAGGATATGCGCCGCCCGCGCGGCACGTTCATCGTCGCGATGTCGGACACGCTACCGGTCGGCTGCGTCGGGCTCAAGGGCACCGATCACGGCTATGCCGAGATCAAGCGGCTGTGGGTCGCACCGGCGGCGCGCGGATTGCGGCTCGGCCGGCGCCTGATGGACATGACCGAGAACGCCGCGCGCGGGCTCGGCATCAAGCTATTGCGGCTCGACACCAACAGCGCCTTGGCGGAAGCCGGCCAGCTCTACCGACGAAGCGGCTGGAGCGAGATCCCCCGCTTCAATGACGACCCCTACCCGGACCTGTTCTTCGAAAAACGCCTGTGAGCGCCGGCGCCTTTTCTCTCGTTGCCGCGTTAGGGCCGGAGCCGCAGGAGCACGCCATGACCAGGTCCGACCTCGCCGACATCTACCGCGACTACATCGCCTGCCTGAACCGGCAGGATTGGCCCGCCCTCGGACAGTTCGTCCACGATGACGTCGCCCACAATGCGCGACCATTCGGACTGTCCGGCTATCGCGCCATGCTGGAGCAGGACTTTCGCGCAATTCCGGATCTGCATTTCGACATCGAGCTGCTGGTCTGCGATCCGCCCCACATCGCGTCCCGGCTGAAGTTCGATTGCACGCCGGCTGGAAAGTTTCTGGGGCTGGATGTGAACGGCAGGCGCGTGTCCTTTTGCGAAAACGTGTTCTATCGATTTCGCGACGGAAAAATACGGCACGTGTGGTCCATCGTCGACAAGCTCGCGATCGAGGCGCAGCTCTAGCGCTGCGCCTCGATGAACTTGCTTACGCCGCCGCGGGCGCCAAATCCGCGCGCGGCTTCGGGAACGGCTTGAAATTCATCGCCATCAGGAAGGCGCCGAGGCCCATCGCCCAGGAGGCGATATAGAGCCAAGCGTAGCTCGAGAACGCATCGTAGATCAGGCCGCCGGCGAGCGGGCCCGTGGCCATGCCGAGACTGCCGGCCATGGCGGTGCCGCCGATCACCGTGCCCATCATCTTGAGCGGGAAATTTTCGCGGATCAGCACCGCGTAGAGCGGCATGGTGCCGGCATAAATGAAGCCGAAGACGGCCCCGACGGCGTAGAACGTCGCAAGCTGGTGCGCGAAGACATAGGCGAGTGCGCCGAACGCCTGCAACAGCAGGCCCGAGACGAGCACGCGCTTGGCGCCGAAGCGGTCACCCATCAGGCCGAAGGCAATGCGTCCGCCAAGGCCGGCAAAGCCTTCGATGCTGTAGATCGTCACCGCCGCGACCAGCGGGATGCCGCAGCTCACGGCATAGGAGACGGTGTGGATGATCGGGCCGGAATGGGTGGCGCAGCAGAAGAAATTGGTCGCGAGCAGGATCAGGAATTGCGGCGAGCGCAGCGCCTCTCCCATCGACATCTCACCTTGCACGGCGCCCTCGCCCGCAGGCGCGGCCACGGCGTGCGCGAGCGCCGGCGGGCGGCGCACCAGGAACGAGACCGGGATCATGATGGCGCCGACCACCAGCGCCACGATCTGCATCGAGGTGCGCCAGTCATGGCCGGAGACGAGCCAGGCCGCGAGCGGCGCCATCGTCATCGGCGCCATGCCCATGCCGGCCGACACCAGCGAGACCGCGAGGCTGCGATGGGTGTCGAACCAGCCGGTCACGGTCGCCATCATCGGCGCGAAGATCGCCGCACAGGACGCTCCGACCAGAAGCCCGAAGACGAACTGAAACGCCAGCAGCGAGGTGGCGTGACTCGCCGCGAACAGGCTCACGGTCAGCACCGTCGATCCCGTCAGCACCACTAGCCGCGGCCCGAACCGGTCCGTCAACGTGCCCCAGACCATGCTGGTGCAGGCCATTGCCAGAAAGCCGATCGTCATGGCGCTGGAGATGCCGGTCACGGACCAGCCGGTGTCCTTTGCGATCGGCTGCAGGAATACCGGCAGCGAAAACATGCCGCCGATGGCGACGCAGCCGAGCAAGCCGCCCGCGGCGACGATCACCCAGCGATAGGAGGAAGCGTTCATTTTGGTCTCCCGTCAGATCTGTCTGGGTGGAAGACGAATGGGAACATGGTGGGCCGACAGGCCGACGCAAGTTTTTGCGGCACGCTTTTGTGACCTGCCAAACAAAAAACGCGAAAACAACCCCATGCACAGTAGCGGGGCGCTGTCGGATCAAGGACTTACAGCGCAGCTCTTTGCAGTGCGAAGGAAGACCCGCCGTTTGACTCGTCGGGCAAAACACCTGCATGATGGCATCATCCCGCCGCTATTGAATTCGTCCCGTCGCTAACGTGATCGTCCGCCTCCTCGCGCGCCATCCGGCCTTGCCGTGCGGAACTGGCCGTGCGGATGCGGCGAAATCCGTGACCGGGTTCGACGACGCGCCTGGCGCTCCGCGATGTGCCAGGCCACGCAACGCTAGAGAACTGCAGGGAAATGCTTATGCCGAAAATCGACATCGCTGCCGTACCCGCCCGCAAGGGCGCCGGCTACCCCGCGCCCTTCGATGCACCTTGCGCCGATCGGGTCCGGCAGCGGCTCGGCAATGCCGGAGGCTTGTCCGATTTCGGCGTCAACCTGATGCGCTTGCCGCCCGGCAACTGGTCGAGCCAGCGGCATTGGCACTCGCATGAGGACGAATTCGTCTATGTCCTCGAAGGCGAAGTGACGCTGATCGAGGACAAATGCGAGATCGTGCTCCGCGCCGGTGACTGCGCCGCTTTCGCGAAAAACAGCGGCAACGGCCATCACTTGATCAACCGTTCGAGCGCCATCGCCCTCTATCTCGAAGTCGGCTCTCGCTCGCCCGACGATCTCACGATTTGCTCCGACATCGACATGATGAGCGCCAACTCCGACGGCCGATTCGTGCACAAGGACGGCACGCCCTATCCGGACGGGTGAGCGTCCGCGACAAGGCTTGAATGGCAAGGCTTCAAACAGCCGCGCTACGCCGCCACTCGCCGACCGTGAGCCAGACCGCCGAGACCAGGAAGTAGAGCGCACCGACTGCAGCATAGCCCGCGACATTCGCGATCGAGGGAATCGCGGGCATCGTGGCCTGAAAGATGAAGAAGCCGCCTGCGAGAGCCGACTGGCCCCCGCTGAGCACCATGGCCCATTGCGCGCCAAAACTCCGCCAGCGCTGGATGGCCGTTCCGAGTTGGAGCAATCCCGACAGGATCGCCCATGCCCCGAAGATTCCGAGCACCCGGTTCATGCTCATCTGCAAGGTCACGAGCACCGCGACGGTGGTCGCCAGGCTGACCACAACGTTCAGAGCCTGCGGGCGGCTTTGAGCGAGTCCGCCGCTGCGAACCGCGTCCGCGAAGTTGGCAGCGGCGTCCCATGCGGGATAGAGGACGAGCAAGGCGCCGGCGATCACTGGAGAAGAAGCCCCGGCGGCAAACGCAGCAGCGACCCAGGCAACCGAGAACGCCGCTCGCACGAAGTAATATTGCTTCAGCCATCGCTCGCGGTCGCAATGAACCGGATTCAATTGATATCGCGCCATCGCAGTCTCTCCTATACCTACTAGTTGGTAGTTTTCTTACACACAACGAAACCGTCTTCGATCCAGCCCACTTGCTGGCTATCGTCATCGTCTCGCCGATGTCTCTCAGTGCTTGTTGGACAGCCGGTCCAGCAGCGGGGTGGTAATCACACCGAACATCTTTGGATCGCCATAGGCACGCGCCGACAGCATGGCGCCGTGAATGGTCGCCATGAATCCTTCGGCCTCGACGCGGGCTGTGCCGGAGAGTTTGAGTTGCCCTTTCCGCTTGCCACGCTCCATGACGGCCGTCAGCCAGGAAGCCAAGGAGCGGAAGTGCGCACGGACTTCGAGCGCAACCTCCTCCGGCAGGATCGGAAGCTCGCTGGCCAGCAGCGCGCACACGCAGAACGGCGCTGTCGCATCATTGATGCACGCCTTCCAGTACGCGACATAGTTTTCGAGCTGGTCGCGCGGATCAGGGACATTGCGCTCGAGCGCGGACAGTCCCGCCTCGGCTTCGGCGCGGTAGCGCGACACGAGCGTGCGGACCAGATCGACCTTGCTGGCGAAATGATGGTGGATGCTCGGCTTGCGGATACCGACCACCTCGGCCACGTCGGCGTAGCTGAAACCATTGTAGCCGCCCGCGATGATCAAGCTGCGCGCGCAGGCCAGGATGTCGTCGGCTGTCGAGGAAACGTGGGTCATGGTCCCTAGCTACCTTCCAGTTGGTAGGGCGTCAAGAACGGGATGCTTCAACCATCCGTGAGTGCTAGGAGCTTGCATGACCATTCGCCCGATCGTCCGCTATCCCGACCGCCGGCTCGCCATGCCGGCTCACCCCGTCACCGCGTTCGACGATGCGCTCCGCGAGCTTGCAAATGATCTGCTCGAGACCATGCGCGCCGCGCCCGGCATCGGCATCACGGCGCCGCATGTCGGCGTGCCCTTGCGCGTCGTCGTGCTCGAGCTCGACGCCAGGGACGGTGCACAGACCTATGTCAATCCGGAGATCGAATGGGCCTCACCCGAGATGATCCTGCATCGCGAAGGCAGCGTCTCGATGCCCGGCGTCAACGACGAGGTCCAGCGCCACGCCCGCGTGCGGATCAGCTATCGGGATCTCGACGGCAGCATGCACAAAGAGGAGTCGGAAGCCTTGCGTGCTGTCTGCCACCAGCACGAGATCGACCAGCTCGACGGCATGTTCTGGATCCAGCGCCTGTCGCGGCTGAAGCGGGAGCGGCTGGTGAAGAGGTTCGAGAAGATGTCGCGCGAGTGAGCGGGCCGGCAAATATCCGGCTTGTGTGAAATCGCGCCGGCCCGTTGGGAGGGAGACGAATGACATATTCAGGTCGTTGTGCCTGCGGCGCGGTTTGTTACACCATTGCGTCCGCGCCGATCCGCGGCTTCCAATGCCAGTGCAGCGACTGTCAGCGCGATACCGGCAGCGGCCACAGCTCCATCTTCGTGTTCGCGCGCAGCGCAGTCGCGGTGACAGGCGAGGTGCGCGAAATCGAGCGCACTGCCGTCAGCGGCGCGGTCAAGCGCAAAGGGTTCTGTCCGAACTGCGGCTCGCCCATCTACAACAAGCCGGACGAGAAGCCGGACTTAATCGCCATCTATGTCGGCACGCTGGACGATGCCAGCACGTTCAAACCGTCCGTCGTGCTGTTCTGCTCGCGCGGATATGCCTGGGATCACCTCGATCCCGAGATTCCCAAACTCCCGGATGGCACCCGGGATCGCGCTGATTTCTTGCAGATTGGGGGACAGCCAATGGCGATGAGCTTCGAGCTATCGATGCTGCCCGCCGCAATCGTCTGGGGCTTTGTACAGCTTGTCGCCGCCGCGCAGGCCGCGAACCTGCAGTACGGCCTCAGATGGGCCGCCAGCCCGGGCGACACCGAGATGCCGCCGCTTAAGCCCATCCCCCGCCGGGCAAAGAACGGAAACGTCTCCATGAGGCGTGGCCGCGATGCCTTCACGCCCGCTTCCCGCTCCGCTTGCTCATTGGCGCGTTACGACGCTCGCGTTTGCCGCGCGCGATTTCCGTCGCCAGCGCATCCAGCTTCGGCTCCCAGAAATTGCGGAACTGACCGATCCATGCATCCACCGCTTGGAGGCCCGCAGCATCGACCGAATAGAGCCGTCTTTGCGCCTCCGCCCGAACCGTCGCGAAGCCGCTCTCGCGCAGCACCTTGAGGTGCTGCGACACGGCGGCCTGCGTGATCCCGAACTCCGCTCCGATCACTTCGACGACCTCGCCGGACGCCATCTCGCCGGGCGCAAGCAGCTCGAGGATGCGACGGCGGACGGGGTCGGCAAGGACCTCGAAGATTTGCATCAGCTTCCTGTGCCCGGATGCGCCACGTCGGGCGGCGTCTCGCCGCGATAGAAAGCGATGGTACGGTCCGACCGCTGTTTCGCGGACGCAGGATCCACGCCGCTTGCGACATGCGCTGCGCGCCAATACTCGCCGCTGCTCGTCATGAATTCCTTGCCCGCGGGAGAGCCCATCCATGCCTCGGCCGTCTCATGGTCGACCGATGCCCCGGTCGCAACATATCGCTCCAGCCCGGCAATGGCGAGATCCCAGCCGATCCCGACTGCCCCTGGACCGAACTGATTCCAATGATCCTCGATCATCGCGGTGTGCTCGAGCGTCAGCCGCGCCTGGCTTCGTTCTGCCGTCAGCTTGACGTCGATCCAGCTCATCGCGCCGCCGAATTCCCAGGTCGCCGCAAAATGGGTCGGCGGCGTACATGCCGTGATGGTCCCGCCTGCATTCCCCTTGAGCTGGTATTTTCCGCCGAGCCGGAGATCTCCCTCGACCGGCAAGAACCAGCGCGGAATGCGTTGCTCGCTGGTCACTGCGTCCCAGAGATCGTCGACGCTGGTCTCGTAAAGCCGCGTCAGTGTCACCGCACTGGCTGCCTTCCCGTCCTTCTCGAAATTCCTCACCGAACGCGTAACCAGCCCTAATACCCTGACGACGTCGATCTCCATGGCGCTCCTCCTTGTCGTTTCGTGCCAGGATTAATATCGGTCGACGCTAATATAAGTCAATTCTTATATTCAGGGAAAATACCGCTCAGATATTTCCCTGGTGGTTTCCCGAGCGCCTTCTTGAACATGGTGATGAAGGCCGCGACGGAGTCGTAGCCGAGATCGGCGGACACCTGCTGCACGCTCGCGCCGGACGTCAGCTCCCGCAAGGCGACGATCAGGTGCAATTGCTGGCGCCACCGCCCGAAGCTTAAGCCCGTCTCCCTGACCACGAGACGCGCGAGGCTGCTCTCGCTCAGCGCGACGCGATCGGCCCATTCGGCCAGCGTCCTGCGATCGGAAGGGTTTTTCGCCAGCGCCGCGGCAATCTTCTTCAACCGCGGCTCGGGCGAGAGCGGCAGATGCAGCTGCTGAACCGGCATGCGGGGAAGCTCGCGCAGCAGGACGCTCGCCAGAAGCTCCACCCTCGCCTCGTCATCCGCGATCTGATTGGCCAGCTCGACGATCACTTCACGCAGCAGTGGGGAGATCGAAAGCGTGCAGCACCGATCCGGCAGGTCCACGACCTCAGGCTCGATGTAGACGAAAAACAGCCGGGCGTTTTCCGTCGCGAGGTTGCTGTGCTGCATGCCTCCTGGAATCCACACCGCGCAATGCGGCGGCACCATCCACAGACCGGTGGGAACGCGGCACGTCACGGCGCCGCCCAGCGCAAAGACAAGTTGCCCCTTGCGGTGCCTGTGATCGGGCACCTCGTCCTTGGTCCCGATCACGTCGACGCGCACGGCGATAACGGGCGCGGAGACATCATCCACATCAAGATCAGGCCATGGAAAACGGAGCGGCTGCCGCATGTTGCCGGTTTTTAGAAATTGATTGGCAGAACATCTAAATCGAGCGAAGAGGAATGTCGATAGGGTGCCGCCTGAACCTGCCCGGGGGCGTCCGGGCGCCGCCCACGCTATCGAAAGAAACGGCCATGCATGGTTTCACGAGTACGACAGCAGCCGGGCTGCAACGCGTGGTCCGCACGCAAGCGGGGGCCGTGCGTGGCGGCCCGCGCGATGCAAGCGGCGTGATCGCGTTCAAAGGCATTCCCTACGCAGCACCGCCGGTCGGGCCTCTGCGTTGGTGCGCTCCGCAGCCCCCGGAGTCCTGGGATGGCGTGCGCGATGCGCTTGTGTTCGGCGCGGGGTGTCTATCGGCGCTCGAAAACGACCCGCGGCCGGGACCGCGCGACGAGGATTGCCTCTATCTCAACATCTGGACCGCGGCGAAGCACGCGGCTGAGAACCGGCCCGTGATGGTGTGGATTCACGGCGGCGGCTTTCAGTTCGGCTCCTCGGCGAATCCCGCAACCGATGGCAACGCGCTAGCAGCGAAAGGTGTCGTCGTCGTCAGCTTCAACTACCGCCTCGGCATCTTAGGCTTCTTCGCCCACCCCGATCTCGACGCGGAGGCGCCTTCAGGCAATTACGGCCTGCAGGATCAACTGGCGGCGCTGCGCTGGGTCATGGCCAACATCGCCGGCTTCGGAGGCGACCCCGAGAACGTCACCGTGTTCGGCGAATCCGCCGGCGCCATGGCCGTCGGAATCCTGATCGCCTCGCCGCTCGCGCACGGACTGTTTCACAAGGCCATAGGACAGAGCGGCGCGTTCTGGGATGGCAAACACGGCCCGCTTCAGGGCTTTGAAGAAGCCCGCGCGCGTGGTCTCGCTTTTGCCCGGCAGCAGGACAACGCGTCGATCGCAGCTTTGCGCAGCATGCCGGCCGATTCGTTGAATGCAGCCGCGCCGTGGAGTTTCAGGACCAGCCCGGTCGTGACGGCCTTCTCGCCGAGTATCGATGGTCTTGTCGTTCCTGATGTGCCCGCGCGGCGCTTCCGGCGCGGCGAACAGATGCACATCCCGCTGCTGGCGGGCTGGAATGCGGCCGAGGAATTTCCTTTCCGTTCGCAGTCACTCCCCGATCAATCGGCACAAGTCTTTCTCGCCGCGGCCGAGGCGATGTTCGGGAAGGAGCGCATGACCGATTTCTTGAAGGTCTATCCCGCGGCGACCGATGCGGAGGCCAGGACTTCCGCGGCGGCGCTCACGGGCGACATCGTGGTCGGCGAGCAATGCTGGCAGTGGCTGCGTCTGCATCGGCGCGGGGGACGAGCGCCGGTCTACGGCTATCACTTCAGCTATACCTCGCACTACACGCCGATCGCCTCGCACGTGACTGAAATTCCGTTCGTGTTCGGCACACTCACTCCGCAACAGGTGATCGGCAGCTCGGCACCGCCGGCCGAAGAGGACCGCGCTCTGGCGCGGACCATGATGGCCTATTGGGTGAATTTCGCAGCGCACGGCGATCCCAACGGATCAGGCCTGCCACCCTGGCCCACCTATGACGAGAACGACGTCGTGCAGATCCTGGGCACACCGATCGAAGCCCGTCCCAATCCGCAAGCCGCCCGGTTCCGCTTCCTCGCCAGTTTCAGGCAGGACGGCATTTTGCCGATGCGCTGGCGGGAGCTGCCATAGGCGTACCTCACCCGCCCGCCATCAGCTCCTTCGCCAGCGCCATGTAGGCAGGCAGCGTCACGGGATCGTTGGCGGCGTTGCCCGCGGCGGGGTGCGAGGCGTAGCGCGCGATCACCATCTCGGCCTTGGGATCGATATAGATGCCCTGGCCGTGAACGCCACGCGCCATATAGGCGCCGTGGGCGTTGTGCGTGACCCACCATTGATTGCGATAGGAGGCACCTGTTAGCGTGGTGTAGCCAGCCGGCTTGAATTTTTCGGGATCGCCGCCGCGCGCGATGTCCTCGACGACAGATGAAGGCACGATCTGCCGGCCGTTGAAGCGGCCGTGATTGCGCATGGTCTCGCCGAATCGGGCGAGATCGCGCAAGCAGGTCGACAGGCCGCCGCCGCCGCTTTCGGTGCCGATGCGATCGACGTGGTAATGCGCGTCTTCCTCCGCGCCCATCGGCTGCCAGATGCGCTCGGAGAGCAGATCGGACAACGTCATGCCGCTGACGCGCCGGATGATCCAGGCCAGCACGTCTGTGTTGACGGTCTTGTAGGCAAAGACCTTGCCGTGCTCGCCCTGCTTCTTTTGCCCGACCAGGAAATCGAAGATGGTGGTCGCACCGTCATAGTCGGGTGGAATCGGCGCCATGCCGTTGGCGCGCCGCAGTCCCCACACATGCGAGTTCTTGTCGGTGTAGATTTCGGTGTATTCGAGCCCGGTGGTCATATCCATGACCTCGTGCACGCGCGCGTCGCCGAACGCGCTCGCCTTCAGCTCCGGCACATAGTCCGTGACGGGCGCCTGCGGATCGATCTTGCCCTCGGCGACCAGAATGCCGGCGAGCAAGCCGGTGAACGACTTCGTCACCGACATCGCGATATGCGGCTTGTGCGGCTTCAACGCGCCGAAATAGCGCTCATAGATCAGCTTGCCCCGATGCAGCACGGCGATGCCGTCGGTGTAGGTTTCCTCGAGCATCTTCGCGAACGTCATGGGCCGCCTGTCCATGGTGGTCGAGGCCGACGCACCGATGTCGTGGTCTTCCCGCGGCAACACCGATGCAGGCCCCGCCCGCGCCAGACATTCACGGTCGGCACCAGCTGGCGGATGTTGCTCCATGCCCAGCGTAGCTCGGGGAAGCTGCGGAACGAACCATCCTGGAAGCTGATGGTGCGGTCCGGCGACGGCGGGAAGCCTTTCATCCAGCCGAGTGTTTCGGGATCGGTTTCGGCGGAGGTTGCGGGCGACTGACTCGGCGCGGTGGCAGACATGAACATTGGCTCCGGAAGCGAACGACGGGGGTTTCGTATCATGGAGACGCGTGGCGAACATCCAGTGTTTGCGCCGAGGCGACCGTCGCCGTGGGCTGGGCACCAATCGTCTCCTGCGCGCCAGCCATCGTCGCACCATCTGCGTCAAACGGTCCCGCAAGGCGCGCTGAACAAAACACTTGCCTGAGGCTTCTATCGTCCTCAACCCGCCCACTTTGAAAAGACGGACGACATCTCATGCAAGTTCGCAAGTTTGCCATCTCGGACGCAACGCTCGAGCGTTCGCCCGGCCAGGATGGCGACATATTCGTCGGCAACGTGATCGACCAGCGTCACGGCGCGCCGATCACCATCGGCTACGGCCGCTACGCGCCGAACCAGATCCTCGACGAGACAATCGCCGTCGACGACGTGATGATCGTGCTCGAAGGGAAGCTCTCGGTGTCGAGCAACGCCGGCACCGTGACCGCCGGTCCGGGCGAGACCGTCCACATGCCCAAGGGCACGCAGGTCACCATTCGCTCGCATGAGCAAGGCGCCGTCACCGCCTATGTCACCTATCCGCACTGGCAGGAGGCGCACGGGTGAAGCAGGCCTTTCGCGCACTGCGCGCCCCGCTATCAATTGGCTCGATCGACGGCGCAGAGCCCCGTCGATCGGGCCCGAGCGGATTCGTGGTCAGGTCAGGCGGACCGACATGCCGCCGTCAACCGTCATGGGGCTGCCCGTCATGAACGATGCCCGGTCGCTCAGGAGAAAAACCGCCGCCTGCGCGATCTCCTTGGGACTGGCCATCCGCTTCATCGGGTGGAGCCCGGCGATGAAATTCAGGGCGTCGGGATTTCCTTCGCCCGCCGCCGGGGTGATGGTCCCTCCAGGCAGAAGCGCGTTGACGCGAATGCCTTCGGCCGCATGCTCGGCGCCCAGTGATTGAGCCAGGCCGATCAGTCCTGCCTTTGAGGCTGCGTACGCCGCCATTCCCGGCAGGCCCCCGTTGCTGAAGCCAACGAAGGACGAGGTGAAAACGATCGAACCGCCGCCCTGCTTGCGCAGTGCCGGGATCTGCGCCTTCGCGCTGAGGAACGCCGAGGTGAGATTCACCGCAAGCACATCGGTCCAGTTTTCGACGCTCATCTCGGGGACTGGCGTCATCTCGCCGACAATGCCGGCATTGTTGAAAGCGCCGTCGAGCTTTCCGAAAGTCTTGACGGCGTGCTCGACAAGGCGGGCTGCATGGCCGGTGTCCCGAACATCCCCGGCGAGAAACGTCGCGCGCCCTCCGGCGCTCTTGATGCTTGCAACAACGGCCTGCAGCTCGGGGCCGCGACGCGCCCCGAGCACCACATCGGCGCCTTCGGACGCGAACAACGATGCTGCGGCAGCACCGATACCGCTGCTGGCGCCGGTTACGATGATCGTCTTGTTTGCCAGTTCCACCGTGAGACTCTCCTGATGTCAAAAAGGAGCCGAACAAGACATCAGGCACCAGCGAGCTGCCACCCGTTTCCCGAGTTGAACGCGGGATCACATCGTGGCGGTATTGATCCGCGAATGGCGGCCTGCCGGTCTCCGCGATCGGAGTGACAGGCCGCCGTCAGCAGACGCTACTTCAGCGGCAAGAAAACGTCCGCGACCGTCTCGTGCTCCGGCACCTCCGGGAACAGGCTCAGCCGCTGGCAATAGATCGGGAAGTCGCGCGCTTCTTCGCCGCTGGCGGGAAGCCAGTCGCGATAAAGGAAGAGCGCGGCCGGCTCGAGATTGTCGGTGTAGCCGACGACGCGCAGCACCGCGCAGCGTCCGCCGGGGATCTCGCTGGCCTTGATTTCTTCGCCGTTCGCCACGATCGCTTGTGCGGTCCCGACGCAAAGGTCCACGCTGTAATCGGCGGGTGATGCAGGCCGGCGCTCGGAACGCCAAACATTGAAGGTCGGACTTGTGCTGGGGTGCAGGTGAGCCGCCTTGCGCCACGCGATGAAGCGCTGGATTGTGGCGGGAAGCGTCGCCGGGTCGCCGCGATGCTCCATGATCGCCACCGGTGTCGGGGGCACATCGCGGATCGTCACGTCGTCAGTGGTAAGGGTCTTCTGCATGAGCTTGCTCCTCGCATTGTCGAGAGGCCCTAAGGCCGCAAGCCACGGCTCCCAGTCGGGAGACTTCCGGAACGACGACGGAGATTGCCCGAACCGTTGCCGAAAGGCGCGGGCGAAGGCATCCGGTGCGTCGTAACCGGCATCCATCGCAACATCCGTGACATCAAGGGCGTCCATATAGGCCAGCTGGTGCGAAGCGCGCTTCATGCGGGCCAGCTGGACATAGCGATGCACAGATAATCCGAAGGTTGCCGAGAACTGCCGGTGGAAATGAAATTTCGAGAAGGCGGCAACAGCGCTTAAGCCGTCCAGGTCCAGATCTCCGTCGAGATGCCGATCGATATGGTCCACCACCCGTCGCATCCGGTCCTGATAGTTTTGCAGCGGCGCCTTCATCGTCCCTCCTCCGTGGCGGCTCCATCTAGTCGCTGACGGCCATGACACGCTCGACCGATCTTGCGGTTTGGCACGGATCGCTAGCCCGGATGGAGCTACGTCCGACAACTGGTTTCCTCAGGGAAGACCACACCGATTGCAAGCACCTTCCTCTGCGCGTTAGACTGTCGGCCCACCTTCACCCACAAAGTGGGCGTTCCCCTTCAAGATGCCGGTACCGATGAATTCCTCTGCACGAACTGGCGCCCGACTTCGAACGCTTCATCCGCGATCTTGAGGACTTCAATCGTGGCTGATGCGGTCACCGGCCATCCGGGCTGCGGCTTCAGGGAAATCTCATTCGCAAACGGAATCCAAGCATGACTGCAACTCTATCCATCGTCGTCCTGGCCGCCGAGTTCCTCATCAGCGCGTTGGGCGCGTTCGTATCAATTGCCGCGCTTGGCTTCGCGGGAGAGGTCACGCGATCCAGGGATTTGAGCGCCTTTGGCTGGGTCCTGGGGGCGCTTTACCTCGCAGTCGCCTTCACACCGCTCGTCGCAACCGCATGGGTGGCGCACAGAAGGTTTGTTTCAGACAAAGCGTTCCCGGTGCTCGAAGTCATTTCGTCGCCGTACCTGGTCCCGGTGGTGCTGTGGGTTGGCGCAGCGATTTTCTGCATTGGGCTGTTGGCATTTCAAAACGGGGCGGGGCTGGCGCCGCGGTAGGGAGACGCGAAGCGATACCCATCGGGCCGAATGCCATCAACATCCTCTAGGCGAAGCGCAGGCGTCCACGAAGATAGCGGCGGTCAGGGTATCAAAGAGCGCTGGGACGATCGATGTCAAACACGTCGCTGTCGGTCCTGGAGCAGATCCTCCAGCGCTTCGGGCCCGTTCGCCAGCGCGTAGTCCCGCTCGGCGTCGGAAATAGGCAGTACCTGCAGCCAGGCGACGGACTTGGCCGAGAAGGACTGTGTTTCCAGCTCCCACAAGAACGGAGAGATGAGCATGGCGTGCTTCATCTCGCGTCCTTCGCCATACAATTCCAGGGCTCGCGGAATGACGACGCCGGGCAAGGGTGTGATCTCGCCCTTCTTGATGCTGAACGCGCAGGTCGCGATCATGTTGGCGCCCTCGGCGCATTCCGTCGCCAGAGCGAGCAGAATCTCGACGCCCAGGGCCTTGCCGCCAGACGTCAGGCCCGTTTTCGCGTCAGAGAGCGCGAGGCTGGCATAAGTGGAAACGTCTCCTGCCGGGACGTTCTTGATGATCATGATGTCGACGTCACTGACGTGGGCGTCATCCCAATATTTCGTAACCGTCGGTGAACCCTGCGTAACATCTCTCAGATAGCGGGCGAGAGATTTGTTGTCTTCCGAAACCGCCATGGCTCCTCACGTCAAAATCCAAGGTCGTCGGCAGTCATATCTTCAACGCCAGACCTGCGAGGATACGAACGCCGCTCTGGCCTGTCGTGGGACCTCGGTATAGACGGGGCCGGCGGTCATATCCATGACCACGTTCACGCGCGCGGTGGACTTCCTCGGCCGCGCACAATTCCATCAAGATCTAGCAGACGCCGGAACGAAAAAGGGGAGCCCGCATGTCGCGGGCTCCCCCTCCTGCATTCCGACGTGATGCGGCTGTTACCGGCCGGCAGGCTCCAATGCCTTTTGCACCATCGCGGTGTCGACATATTGGGTCATGCTGGCGATCTTGCCGTCCTTCACCAGATAGAGATGCGCGAAATTGGCGCGCATGGACTTGCCCGTCGCCTTGTAGGTCCCGGAGTAGACGCCGAAGGCGGCGACGCGGTCGCCGTCTTCGAGATAGGTGTGAACATCGGCGCGGTAGCCGGTCCATTCGATGGCGAGACGCCGGAACACGCCTGATATGATCGCCTCGGCCCCGACATAGGTGCCCGCGTATGGAAACCCTTCCGCTTCGGTCCATGCGGCATCGGGAGCGAGAGCGGCCAGCAAGTTGCGGCCGTTCTCTTCCGACGATGATCCCTCATAGGTGGCGCGGATCAGGTCGAGGTTCGCCCCCATCTCAACCCCACTTCATCTCGCCGGTGGCGACCTTGGCGCCGATGTCGAGCGCAACGCCCATGCCGAGGCCGGGGAAGCGCGCTTCCATCGCCGCCTTGAGCGCCGCCGAATCCTTGGTTTTGGCCAACTCTTCGTCGAACGCCTTGAGGTAGGCGATGGTGTGCTCGACACCGGACAGGTCGGTCTTCGCATCCGCCGACAAATGGCCGGGCACGACGATCGCCGGCTTGCGCGCCGCGATCTTTTCGAGATTGGCGATCCAGGCGGCGCGCTGCTCCCTGGTCGGCGTGTCGGCGGTCCAGACATGGACGCCGGAGAAGATCAGCACGCCGCCGAACACCGCGTTGAGCGAGGGTACGAACAGATAGCGCCGGTTGGCCAGGCCGTCGGCGCTGACGATCTCGATGGTCTCGCCGTCGACGCTGAGCGTCTTGCCGTCGAACGCTTCGGGGATGACCACATCGGCCAGCACCTGCGGGCCGTTCGCCTTGAGTTGCGGCCCCCAGACGGCAAGCTTCTTTTCGACGCTGGCGTGAATGGCCGCCAATGTCGCTGGCGACGCGAGCACGCGGGCCTCGGGGAAGACAGCCTTGATCGCGCCGAGGCTGAAATAATAATCCGGGTCCGACTGGCTGATATAGATGGTGGTGAGCTTCTTGCCGGTGGCCTTGATGGCGTCGGCGACCGCCTTGCCATCGGACAGCGTGAAGCCGCCATCGATCAGCACGGCTTCGCTTGGCCCGGACACCAGAACGGGCGCCCGGAAGAAGCCGTTCTGTCCGGCCGGAAAATGCTTCCAGGCGAGCCCGCCCGCGGCATGGCCGAGGCCTGCGGGTGCGAAGACGGCGGCGGCGCCCGCGGCGAGAGTGGTTTTCATGATGGTTCTCCTTGTCGGCATGTTGGTCTCCTGGTGCTTGTCTACGATTGCGAAATGAAAGCTGGATGGTCCGGCCTCTGTTGATCGCTGCGCTCAGGCCGCCTTCAGTCCGTCGACGAGGACGTCCAGGCTGCCGAACAGGGCGCTTGCTTGCACGAGGCGGCGATCATGGCCCGTCCCGACGATCAGGGCCGGGACGCCGTTGGCGCCGAATCGGCGCATCTCGGCACGCGCAGCCTCGAGGCGCGCGCGGTATGCGGTGATCAGTGCGACGTCCGGGCTCGCCAGACGCGCGGCGACCTCCGGCAAATTCATCGCGCGCAGCACATCCGAGAGAACGGCGATGTCCGTGCTGTCGCGTCCCTCGACATAGCGGACGAGCTGCAAGGCTTTCAGTGCCGCGAACTCCCGATCAGGCGCCGTGAGCGCGACAGCCGTGAGCGCCAGTGTCGCCGGACCGGAATCGAATAGGCGCGTACGGTCGCCCAGCACATCGCGGCGATAGGCTTCGCTGAAGGGCTGGCCGCTCAAGCGCGAAATCCGCTGGTCGTTGCTCCAGGCATAAGCGGCAAAGCCGTCGTCCATCGGACGGGCGCCCTCGCCGGCGAACAGACCTGTCGGCGCAAGTTCGACAGCGAAATCCGGACAGGTCACGAGCTGTTCGAGCAGCGTGGCGGCGCCGTAGCACCAGCCGCAGAGCGGATCGAACAGGTAGGTGATTTGAATGGGCGCGGACATGGCGATCTCCTTGAACCGCAACGTGGCACGCTCAAATTGGTAGATAAATATCAACAAAGCAGACAGAATGTATGTTATATACTGACAATCAGACGTAACCAGACGAGCCCATGAACCTGAACCGACTGGCCTACTTCGCAGCGGTCGTAGACACCGGATCCTTCACGCGGGCAGCCGAACGGCTCGGCATCACCAAAGCCGTGGTGAGCCAGCAGGTAGCGCAGCTGGAGCGCGATCTCGGCACCAGCCTGCTCGTGCGCACGACGCGGCGGGTTCATCCGACCGAGGCGGGCCGCATGTTTCATGCGCGCTGCGTCATGATCCTGCGCGAAGCGGAGGATGCCTTCGACGAGCTCGCTCAGGCAGCCGCCGCGCCGACCGGCACCTTGCGGATCACGGCGCCCAACGACTACGGCACCGCCGTCGTCGTCGCCGTCGTCACGGCCTACGCGGCACGCTATCCCCACTGCCGCGTGGAGTTGACGCTCGAAGATCAGACCGTCGATCTCGCCTCAGGCCAGATCGACATGGCGATCCGTGTGGGGTGGCTGGTCGATTCCAGCCTGCAGGCGCGCAAGATCGGATCGTTCCGGCAATGTCTGGTCGGCGCTCCCGCATTCGCGGATCGGATCGCCGCCGCGCGCGATCCCGACGAATTGGTGACGCTACCGTTCATCGCCAACATGGCGCTGCGCGAGCCGTTGCTGTGGCAGTTCTCGCGCGGTGATCTCGATCGATGCGCCGTGCGCCTGCAGGCGAGCATCGCCATCGACACGACGCCGGGGGTGCTCGCAGCGGTGCTCGCCGGCGGCGGCCTTTCGGTGCTGCCGGATTTCCTGGTGGCCGACGATCTCGCGGCGGGCCGCCTCATCCACATCCTGCCGCAATGGCAACTGCCATCCGGCGGCATCCACACGGTCTACCCCGCAGCCCGCTTCCGCCCGCCGAAGGTGACCGCGTTTGTGGAGATGCTGATTGCGGCTCAGCGGCGGGCGGGTACGAGCGCATGAGCCGTATGGTTTTGCTTATTGCTTGAAACAATGCTCGCGGTGCCACTTTAAGAAGTGCGGATGTGGCCGATCTGACGCACGACGCGGCGCAAGAGCGCGCCCCGTCTTGTTGATGATCGATTGCACTCCCTCCAGATCGTTTGTCTGGCGCGAGATCAATATCTCCAGATCGTCCGCGAAGCTGATGAGACCACGATCAAACATCCAATGTGCGGTGCCCGAAAGAGCAACGCCATTGCTGATGATGTCCGGCCCGTTTGCCTCGACGGAGCGTATGTGAGCCGCCGCGACCTCCGCGCGCCCCATTCCATTGATGAGCTTGAGGCCGGTGATGGCGCAACGCTCTTCATAGGCACGCAGCACGATGCGGCGGAAAACTCGATCACGCAGGACTTTCGAGATCGTTACGCTAACACGGTCGCGCTGCTGCTCAACCGCGAATGGCACCTGCGGCTGGTCGTTAAGATCGAGCGATGGAAGGTCGCCGTCGCGCCGCGGCAGCAGCGGCGCGTTCTCCGCGAAACCAAGCTCGCATATTCTATTGAAATCGTCGGGAGAGATTGGGCGGACTGCGGACTGAGCGCGTCCTGAAATCCGCCCCTGTTCGTTAAGAACACCGCGCTCTACTGGACCCGTCGGTCCGTTGAATGGGACTGAATTGGCAAAATCGAGATAGCTTCCCGGTTCCATTAAAGCGAGATACATCCCGGAAGTACCGGGATCGGGAAGAACCTGCTGAACCCGAGCAATTGCAAAGTAACCGCGCGTTTCAGCAACCTTGCTCGGTTCGTAATATACTATCCAATCGCCGATGCAGGCTTCAACGCGATGAAGATATTGACTGGGAAATTGGTACTGCTCAGCGGGGCTGTCGTCGTAGATCGAGTCCAATCGATGGATGAATACCCCAAACCCCATGACCTAAGCGGCGCTGCCTCTCCAGGAAACAACACCCAGCGATGCTGGATCAATAGCAGTCACAACCCTACTCCCACTCGATTGTTTCGGAAGCACGATAACGCATTGATCTGTCGAGGCCAAGCTTTCCGCCCACGACCCGCCCCGCGTCACTCGCGCGCCACCGACAGCCCCGCCAGCAGCGGCGCGTACGCGGCGAGCCTGCGGGATACAAACTCCGTGAACAGCCGCACGCGCTTGGTCTTGCGCGTCTCTCCCTGCGTGAGGAGCCAGACCGTTCCGTACATGTGCAGGTCGGTCCCCGGCACCCGCACCAGCAGCGGGTCGGCATCGCCGACGAAGCACGGCAGTGTCGTGATCCCCAGCCCTTGCCGGACAGCAGCGATCTGCGCTCCGGCGTCACTGGTCCTGAATGGAACGTCCGTGGTGCGAACCTCGCCCGCGCTGGCCCAATCCGGGATGCCGTGCATGCTGATGACGATCCAGCGGAAGGGATCCGGCGCGCCCGCACGCCACGCGGCCAGTCGATCCCTGGACATGTAGACGGCGCCGAACAGCTCCGGTCCCTTCATGCCATGAAGATTTTGCGGCAGGGTTTTGCGCTCGTAGACGACGCGGATCGCGACGTCGGCCTCACGGTTGGTCAGATTTGCCAGTTCGCCGAACGACAGGACATCCATCTCGATATCGGGATGCAGACGCGCGAAATCGGCGAAATCAGGCATCAGCAAATGTGTCGCCATCGGCGGCGCCAGCGTCACCCGCAGACGCCCGCGCACGCTCTGATCGCGCCCGAACACGCGCGTCTCCAGCTGGTGTGACGAGGCTTCCATCTGGTCGGCGAATTCGAGGACCTCCTCGCCCGCAGCCGTCAGCCGGTAGCCCGAAGGCAGCTTTTCGAACATCTGGACCCCAAGGCGTTCCTCGAGCTGGGCGATGCGTCGCAGCACGGTCGCGTGGTTCACGCCGAGGTGCTCGGCGGCCGCCCGCACCGAGCCTCCCCGCGCGACGGCTAGAAAATAGCGAACATCGTCCCAGTCGATCATGGTGCAATCCCGCACCGCGCGGTGCGCCTTTTCAAGCCGTATCTGATGCCTCCTACAGCAGTATGGGCGGTGATCATAGCCGGTTCCGGCCAGCAGGGTCCATTCTGAGCGACGGACACCGATCGTCGCCGTCGGCGTTAGTCGTCCGGCCGGATCGATTTCGCACCACCGATGTGCGCGCTTCCGCACTCAACGCCTAGGGCCGGCGGACCTATGTCGGGGTCCTCGGGGGCAGATGCTGCCCCGACACCACGACAGGAGACATCATGGGAAAGCTTGACGGCAAGGTTGCAGTCATCACGGGTGGCGCGACCGGCATCGGCCGCGCCGCGGCAAAGCGCTTCATCGAGGATGGCGCTTTCGTCTTCATCTTCGGCCGCCGACAGCAAGCCCTCGACGCTGCTGTCGCCGCCCTCGGGCCTAATGCACGCGCGGTGAAGGGCTCGGTCTCGGATGAGGCCGACCTCGACCGGCTCTACGCGGCGGTGAAGGCCGAGCGCGGAACCCTCGACATCGTCTTCGCCAATGCCGGCGCGGGAAGTCAGCTTGCGCTCGGCAAGATCACCGCCGCGCACATCGACGAAACCTTCGACACCAATGTGAAGGGTACGATTTTCACGGTGCAGAAGGCGCTGCCGCTGATGCGCCGGGGCGGTTCGATCATCCTGACGGGATCGAGCGCCGGCACGACGGGCGCCCCGGCCATGAGCGCCTACAGCGCGAGCAAGGCGGCCGTGCGAAACCTCGCGCGGACCTGGGCGGAGGACCTGAAAGGCAGCGGCATCCGGGTCAACGTGCTGTCGCCCGGAGCGACCGCGACCGAACTCGCGAAGGAAGCGCTGGGCGAAGAGGGACAGAAGGTGTTCGCCGCGATGACTCCGCTGCAGCGCATGGCCGATCCGGCGGAGATCGGGGCGGTGGCTGCCTTTCTCGCCTCCTCGGACAGCAGCTTCATGACCGCCAGCGAAGTCGCCGTCGACGGCGGCCTGGCGCAACTCTGATCCCGGCGCGGTCCCGCGCCTGGCCCACACACAATGAAAGATAAACATCATGAAAAAACCAGAAGGCAAGATCGCCGTCATCACCGGCGGCAGCAGCGGCATTGGATTGGCCACGGCCAAGCGCTTCGTGGACGAAGGTGCGCACGTGGTGATCACCGGGCGACGCGAGAAAGAGCTGAAGGAGGCCGCAGCCTTCATCGAGAGAAACGTGACGACGGTCGTGAGCGACGTGTCGCGCCTGGAAGATCTGGACCGGCTCTATGCCGTCGTGAAGGAGAAACATGGTCACATCGACATTCTCTTCGCGAACGCAGGCGCGGGGACAATCGCGCCGCTCGCGCTAGCGACCAAGGCCCATTTCGACCAGACCTTCGATGTGAACGTGAAGGGCCTGTTCTTTACGGTGCAGAAAGCCCTCCCCCTCTTTAAGGACGGCGGTTCGATCATCCTGAACTCTTCGGTGTCGAACGTGAAGGGGCTGCCGGGGTTCAGCGTCTACGCCGCGAGCAAGGCGGCGGTGCGCAGCTTCTCGCGCGCTTGGACGCTGGAGCTGAAGGACCGCAAAATCCGCGTCAATACGATGAGCCCCGGGCCAACGGAGACCCCCGCCCTGGAGACGACGGGCTTGACCCGCGAGCAAGCCGAGCAAGCGGCCAGCCAATTTGCTTCACAGGTCCCGATGGGTCGCAGGGGCAAGCCGGAGGAAATCGCGGCTGCCGTCACGTTCCTCGCCTCCGATGAAAGTTCTTACATCACCGGCGTGGAGCTCGCCGTCGATGGCGGCATGGCCCAGGTCTGACCGCGCCATCGACACAAGTTCGGAGAAACATCATGAGCTACGCAATCATCGGCTTCGGCCCTATCGGCCAAGCCCTGGCCAGCGCGTTTGCCCGCAACGGCATCGAAGTCTCCGTTGCAACCACGCGCGACCCGGAAAGCTTTACATCCGCCGCGGCCGTGATCGGACCCTCGATCATTCCCAAAAAGCTGGCGGACGCCGTCAAGGCGGACATCGTCTTTTTGGCGGTCCGTTTCGAGTCGCACCAGGATGTCGCGAAAGCGCTGCCCACCTGGCAGGGCAAGACGATCGTCGATGTGACCAACGCCTACGGCGTGCCGCCTGAGAAACTGGGGGGACAACCTTCGTCCAAGGCCCTCGCGCAAGCCTTCACCGGCGGTCGACTGGTCAAGGGCTTCAACCATTTGGGTGCTGCCGTCCTTGCCCAGGATCCGGCCGTCCATGGTGGCAGGAGAGTCGTGTTCCTGGCGAGCGACGATGACGCTGCCGCAGCGGCGATTGGCACGCTTGCGGAAACTCTCGGCTTCGCGCCGATCAAGCTCGGCGGGCTTTCGGAAGGCGGGCTGCTTGTGCAGGCGCGCGGAAACAGCTGGGGCCACCTGATCTTCAAGGATTTGGTCAAGTTCGACTGATGAACACGAGGACACGAAGCATGCGATCGGATCGAGCGCGATCCGATCGGAGCGAAATGGAGAAATTCCCATGAGTATCGAGACAAACATCCAGACCGTGAAGGACTTCTTCGCCGCGATCGGCCGAGGCGACAGGGAAACTCTGCTGGCGCTGATCGCCGAAGACATCGAGTGGATCATCCCCGGCGAGGACTGGCCGCTGGCCGGAACGCATCGCGGGCACGACGGGGTGGCGGATTTGCTCGAGAGGGCATCCAAGTCGATCGAAACGTCCACCGAACCCCGCGAGTTCGTGGCGCAAGGAGACCGGGTCCTGGTCGTCGGATTCGCAAAGGGAAAGATCAAAGCCACGAACAAGACGTTTAGGGACGACTGGGTCTTCGCCATCACCGTTCGCAACGGCAAACTGACGAACATCCGGGAGTACGTCGACACGCAGGCACTGGCACGAGCCGCGCGCGTGTCGAATGCCCAAGCCTAAAGGAAATCCAGATGTACGACCAATCCAAGCTGTCCGAGTTGATCCGGTTCGCACGTATCGATGCGGGCGCCACCGTGATCGACGTTTACCCAGGCGACGGCGACTGGACCCGTGTCTTCTCCGAGATCGTGGGACCCGAAGGACGGGTTGACAGCTTCGTGCCGGCCGAAGTCGCGCACTTCAAGAACGATCCGCTCGGCCTTATGCGGAGGCTTGCGAAGGAGCCGGGCCGAGACAACGTCGAAGCCGTGTCAGCGGACCTCGTGGCGATGCCGCAGGTCACGCGACCAGCGGATGTCCTGTGGCTGCACCTGTTCTATCACGACCTCCACACCGCGCTGATCCAGGCCAGGGGCGCGACGGCGGCCGACTTCAATCGCGCCGTCTACGAGCGGCTGAAGCCCGGCGGGTGCTACGTCATCGTCGACCACGCCGCCGCGCTCGGGGCGGGCACGAGCGAGGCCCAATCGCTGCATCGGATTGAGCCTGCATCCGTTCGCAAGGAGGTGGAGGCGGCCGGCTTCGTGCTGGACGCGGAAAGCACCCTGCTCGCGAACAAGGACGATCCGCACACGATCAAGGTGTTCGATCCCGCCATCAAGGGCAAAACCGATCGCTTCGTGTATCGGTTCGTGAAGCCGTGACAGAGATCGTAGGGCGGATTAGCGAAGCGTAATCTGCCATCTTGCGCGCGACTCGGCGAGAGAGGCCGGATTTGCGGCTAATCCGCCCTACGCATCCGCTGCAGGTCAATTTCGGTTCTTGAGCTTTCGATGCAACCGGATCACTTTTTAGTCCTGCCGTCAGATGGCAGCTCCGCCGACCCGCCGATTTTGTTCGAGACCACGTAGATGTCGACGCCGCTCATCGAGCATTCCTCGCTTGATGCTTGGCTTTTCGTGATGACCTCGATCGTCTTGCCATCCTTGGTGTGAAACGTGATGTCGTAAACCTGCTGGTAGAGGTCTTTGCCGATCTTTTCGGATGCGAGACGAACGGCCTTCGTCTGCGCCTCGATCACTGATGGGATATCAATCAGGCCGGCGTTCTTGAGGTGCACGAGGGCCATGTTATTGGGCCAACTCGCGCAGTCCGGAGACTTCGCCAGAGCCACCGCAGCCGGCATGGCAAATATTGCGGCCATCACCACTTTCAACGCGGCGCGCATCAGCATGCCTCGGTCTCTAAAAACTACTCCCACTCAATCGTCCCAGGCGGCTTGCTGGTCACGTCATACACCACCCGGTTCACGCCCTTCACCTCGTTGATGATGCGCGTCGCGGTCTCGCCCAAGAACTTCATGTCGAACTGGTAGAAGTCCGCGGTCATGCCGTCGGTGGAGGTGACGGCGCGCAGGCCGACGACGAAGTCGTAGGTGCGGCCGTCGCCCATGACGCCCACGGTCTTCACAGGAAGCAGCACGGCAAAGGCCTGCCAGATGTCGTCGTAGAGACCGTGCTTCCTGATCTGGTCGATGTAGACCGCGTCCGCCTTGCGCAGGATCTCGAGCTTGTCGCGGGTGATCTCGCCGGGGCAGCGGATGGCGAGGCCGGGGCCCGGGAACGGGTGGCGGCCGACGAAGATTTCGGGCAGGCCGAGCTCGCGGCCGAGCTTGCGCACCTCGTCCTTGAACAGCTCGCGCAGGGGCTCGACCAGCTTCATGTTCATGCGCTCGGGGAGCCCGCCGACATTGTGGTGCGACTTGATCGTCACCGACGGGCCGCCGGTGAAGGAGACGCTCTCGATCACGTCAGGATAGAGCGTGCCTTGCGCCAGGAAGTCAGCGCCGCCGATCTTCTTGGCCTCCGCCTCGAACACCTCGATGAAGAGGCGACCGATGGTCTTGCGCTTCACTTCCGGGTCGGTGACGCCTTCGAGCTCGCCCAAAAACTGCTTCGAGGCATCCACGTGCACGAGCGGGATGTTGTAGTGGTGGCGGAACAGGTCGACGACCGTCTTCGCTTCGTCAAGGCGCAGCATGCCGTGATCGACGAAAACGCAGGTGAGCTGCTCGCCGATCGCTTCGTGGATCAGCACGGCCGCGACCGCGGAATCGACTCCGCCGGACAGGCCGCAGAGCACCCTGCCCGTGCCGACCTGGGCGCGGATCTTCGCGATCTCCTCCTCGCGGAAGGCGCGCATGGTCCAGTCGCCGGAAAGGCCTGCGATCTTGCGGACGAAATTTCGGATCAGTTTGGCGCCGTCGGGCGTGTGCACCACTTCCGGGTGGAACATCAGGCCGTAATATTTGCGCGTCTCGTCCTGTATGATCGCGAACGGCGCGTTCGGCGAGGTGCCGGCGACCGAGAAGCCCGGCGGCATCTTGGTGATGCGGTCGCCATGGCTCATCCAGACCTGGTTCTTGCCGCCTGCCGACCAGACGTCCTCGAACAGCTTGCTCGGCGCCTTCACCTCCACATCGGCGCGGCCGAATTCGCGGTGATGGCCGCCCTCGACGGTGCCGCCGAGCTGCTCCGCCATGGCCATCTGGCCGTAGCAGATGCCCATTACCGGCACGCCGGAATCGAAGATCGCTTGCGGCGCCCGGGGCGATCCCGCCTCATGTACGGATTCAGGGCCGCCGGAGAGAATCACCGCCTTCGGCTTCATCTCGTTGAAGGCTTGTTCGGCCTTGTTGAACGGGACGATTTCGCAATAGACGCCGTCCTCGCGCACGCGACGCGCAATGAGCTGCGTCACCTGGCTGCCGAAGTCGACGATGAGAATCTTGTCATGCGCCGAGGGCGTCGACGCGGAGCGGTCGGTCTGTGCTGCTGTCATGGCAAGCAGATACGCGACGGGGGCTTTTCCCGCAACCGCGCGGGCCGCGCGCCCACATTCTTCTTTGGGCATGGACAAATCGATATAGGTAAGTATTATTGACCTAATATGGCTCGTCATCAAGGGCCGATCAGGGAGAACGTCATGCCACACCATCATCAGCCGTCGACTCTCGCCGCGCTCGGCCGCACCTGGGTCGAGGCCTGGAATACCGGCGATCTCGAGCGCGTGCTCACGCTCTATGACGAGGACGCCGTGATGACCTCGGACCGCATCCCCATGTTGGGGTTCGATGAAAGCGGCACCGTGCGCGGCAAGGATGCGTTACGCGCCTATTGGGGCAAGGCGCTCGCGCTGTTGCCGAACC
Source organism: Bradyrhizobium sp. WU425 (assembly GCF_021052305.1). Taxonomy (NCBI): domain Bacteria; kingdom Pseudomonadati; phylum Pseudomonadota; class Alphaproteobacteria; order Hyphomicrobiales; family Nitrobacteraceae; genus Bradyrhizobium; species Bradyrhizobium sp. WU425. Next base: position 4,880,510 of record NZ_CP088089.1, read on the forward strand.
TGCATTTCTCGCTGATCGAATTGTTCGTCAGCCCTGATAGCGTGGTGGTGTTCTACGAGAACGAGCGGGGAAAGCGGATCTGCGAATATCTGCGGGTGAACGCGGCCGGAAAGATCGTGCAGGGATCGGCGAATCATCCGGTGCCCTGAGTCGCGCTTCTAGCTCGAGGACGCACCAAGGCCGACGCGAATCAGCGCTTGCGCAGACCGGCCTTTCTCACCCTGGTATCGGACCATGCCAGCGGACGACCGGCCCGCGACGGAAGCACGAGCTTCCCGACCGGCTGGCCCGTCTCGTCCACCAGGTCCGAATGGACTTCGCCGCGCGCGTAGAGATTCGCTTCGCCCCATTGGCGCAAGCTGACCACGACTGGAAACAGCTCGCGCCCCCTCTTGGTCAGCGCATATTCCCGATAGGCGCTGCCGTCGGAGGCCGGAATCAGTTCGAGCACGCCAAGCTCCACCAGCCTGTGCAGCCGCGCAGTGAGCATGCCCTTGGCGATGCCGAGGTTCTTCTGGAAATCGCCAAATCGACGCAGCCCGTCGAAGGCATCGCGCACGATCAGAAGCGACCAAATGTCCCCAACTGCGTCGAGTGCACGCGCCACCGGGCAGTCAGCCTCGGCAAAACCGGTCCGCTTCATTCGCCGTCCTCCGAACTGGTTCTAAAATAGGACTAGACAGCACGCCGCGCAACTGGTCTTATTTTAAGACTAGATGGAACGTGCTGGAGACGACAATGACAAGTCACGATGCCGCGACAGCCGGACCGACCAGGGCCAACGAAAAAGCCGACGATGACGCCGGGCGCGGGCTCTCGCACGGGATGGCGATGCTGCTGGCGCTGACCTGCGCCCTGAGCGTCGCCAATATCTACTTCGCGCAGCCGCTGCTCGATGCCATGGCGCGCGATCTCGGCATCGACCCCGCCGCGATCGGGATGGTGGTGACCTTCACCCAGATCGGCTACGCGTTCGGCTTGATCCTAATCGTGCCGCTCGGCGACCTCTGGGATCGCCGCCGCCTGATCGTCGGCCAGACCGTGCTGTCGGCGATCGGCCTCGTCATCGTCGGCACGGCGGCGCATGCCGCCGTGCTGCTTGTGGGAATGGCGCTAGTCGGCATGCTCGCCGTCGTCGTCCAGGTCCTCGTCGCCTTCGCCGCGACGCTGGCCAGACCGGACGGGCGCGGTCGCGCGATCGGCACCGTCACGAGCGGCGTCGTCGCCGGCATCCTGCTGGCGCGGTTCGCCTCGGGCGCGCTGGCCGATTTCGGCGGCTGGCGAATGGTCTACCTGGTCTCGGCCGGCCTCATGCTGGCCATGGCGGCGCTGCTCCTGCGCGTGCTGCCGCGCGGCCGGCAGTCGGCGCTGGCCCGATCCTCTTATCTGTCGCTGTTGCGCTCAACCGCCTCGCTGTTTGTCGAGGAGCCGATACTGCGCGAGCGCGCGTTGTTTGCGTTTCTGATCTTCGCCAATCTCAACGTGTTCTGGACGTCGATCGTGCTGCCGCTCTCGGCGCCTCCCTTCGCGCTGTCGCATACCACCATCGGATTGCTCGGCGTCGCCGGGTTCGCCGGAGCGCTCGCGGCGCGCAATGCCGGGCGGCTTGCCGATCTCGGATGGGCCCAGCGGACCACCGGGCTGTCACTGCTGCTGATGCTGGGTGCCTGGGCTCCGATCGCCTGCCTGCAAAGCTCGCTCTGGCTGGTCGTCGCCGGCGTGATCGTGCTGGATCTGGGACTCCAGGCCGTGCACGTGACGAGCCAGAGCCTGATCATCGCCGTGCGGCCCGATGCGGCGAGCCGACTGGTGGGCGGTTACATGGTGTTCTACTCGGTCGGAAGCGCGATTGGCGCGATCGCGTCGACGATGGTGTACGCGATGGCCGGCTGGTCCGGCGTCTGCGTGCTCGGCGCGGGAATCAGTGCCGCCGCGCTGCTGGTCTGGGTCATCATCGCAAGCAGGATGCCGGTGACGGCAGATTGCGCGCTGATGCATGGGCAAAAATAAGGGCCGAAAACAATAAGAACTGTAAAAATGAGGACTACCGCGAAAGCATCCGATAGTAACGGCACTGCCGTCGCCGCCTCAGGATCACCATCATGAAGCTCCCCACCTCCCCTTTCACCGTCACCGACTGGAGCAAGGTCGAGCCGACCGTCCATCCCGGCGAGACCGGGCAAGCCAAGTGGCGTACGCTCGACATCGGCGATCTCCGGGTGCGGATGGTCGAATATTCGCCGGGCTATCTCGCCGACCATTGGTGCGACCGCGGCCACGTGCTGTACGTGCTGCAGGGCGAGCTCGACAGCGAGCTGCGCGACGGCCGCAAGTTCAAGCTCACGGCGGGGATGAGCTACCAGGTCTCGGATTTCGGCGATGCAGCGCACCGATCCTCGACGACGACGGGGGCGACGCTGTTTATCGTCGATTGAGGCGCCCCGGAAGGGTTAATTTGCACCGCAAAATAGCAAAATTCGGCGACATCCCGAGCGGCGGGTGGTGCCTTGAAGTGGCCCCAAAATCTCGCTATATTGTGATCATCGATACTTGGCCGAACGACTGGGCCGCTTCGCTTCGTTGCTGACGGGCGCGCACGCTTCAGATGATTTCTCCAACATCGACTGATCAGGACTATGGGCGCAATAGTGCGTACCGGTCCGCGTGTTAACTTCTTAAGCAAAGGAAATTCCCATGGCTATGGGCACCGTGAAGTGGTTCAACAATCAAAAGGGTTTTGGTTTCATTCAGCCGGATGACGGCGACAAGGACGTGTTCGTGCACATCAGCGCCGTCGAGCGCGCTGGCCTCTCGACCCTCAACGAAGGTCAGAAGGTCTCGTTCGACATCGTCGCCGATCGTCGCAGCGGCAAGTCCTCGGCTGACAATCTCCGCGTCGGCTAAAGCCCGCGCACCGTTCTGACCACGGACGTACCGGCAGAACGTCGAGTTAGAAAACCCCGCGACCGGGTTCCGGTTCGCGGGGTTCTTGTTTGGTGAGACAGGCGTCGCGTCATCCGCGATGTCGTGGGGTGGGCTATGCCTTCTTCAAGACCGAGACGAAGAACCCGTCCGTCCCCGTCCGCCGCGGCGTCATCAGCCAGCCTTCCGGCGATTGCAGCGCGGCTTGCGCAAACTCCTCGGCCTTGTCCCAGAGCACGCTCGCGGTCTGCTCGGGCGGCACCACAGCGAACTCGGGATGGCGGGCGGTGAACGCCCTCACCTGGTCGCCGTTCTCCTCTGAGAGCACCGAGCAGGTGATGTAGGCAATGCGGCCGCCGGCCTTGAGCAGCGGAACCGCGCGATCGAGCACCGCGGTCTGGTCCCGCAAGCGGATCTCCAACGCGCCCGGACGCATGCGCCATTTGGCATCGGGATTGCGGCGCCAGGTTCCGGTTCCCGTGCAGGGCGCGTCGATCACGACGAGGTCGGCGGTCGCGCTGATCTCCGCCAGCGGATCGGCCTCGCCCTTGGGCGTGCGCACATCGGCATTGTGGACGCCGGCGCGCGACAGGCGTTCGTGAATGGGCGCAAGTTGCCGCTTGTCGCTGTCGGTCGCGATCAGCCGGCCCTTGCCCTGCATCATCGCGGCGAGCGCCAGCGTCTTGCCGCCGGCCCCCGCACAGAGATCGATCACCTGCTCGCCAGGTTTTGCCGCGGTCAAGGCAGCCGCAAGCTGTGACCCCTCATCCTGCACTTCAATGGCACCCTTGATAAAATCCTCTTCGGCCTGGATACCGGGGTTGCGCGCATCGGCCGAAAGCTCGATGCGCAGGCCGGTTGCGGACCAACGCGTCGGTTTCGCATGAAGGTGAGCAAGCGCCCCCAGCGTCTTGTCGCGATTGGATTTTAACGTGTTGACGCGCAGGTCGAGCGGCGCCCGGCTCGCCATCGCGGCCGCCTCCGCGACGCGTTCGTCGCCGAACGCTTTTGCCAAATACGGATCCAGCCATTCCGGATAGTCACCGGCGATCGCGGCCGGGGCACCTTCAAGCGACCGCGAGGCGAGCGCGGCCTGCTCGGGCTCGGTCAACGGCGCGGGGGCAAAGCGGCTGCCGTCGAACAGCGCGGCCATCGTCGCCGTATCCATGTTGCGCTCGAGGCGAAGCATGCCGATCAGCCGCGCACGCGCGGTATCCGAATCCATCAGGTAGGCGCTCGAGGCATAGCGGCGCAGCACGTCCCAGACGAGGCCGGCAATGGCGGCGCGGTCGCCGGATCCGGCGAAGCGGTGCGCGGTGCCCCACTCCTTCAGCGCCTTGGCCGCGGGCACGCGGTCCTTCTCGATGGTGTCGATCAGTTCGATGGCTGCGGACAGCCGGGCAGCGGGAGTCATTTGAATCTTTCAGATCAAATCCGACGGCTAACCGTCAGATCAACAAGAGCATCTTCAGTGCGAAGTAGATCCACATCGCGAGCAGCACGAGCACGCCGGCGAGCCAGATCGTGGAGCGGCGCCCGAGATTGTTGGAGGAGACGAAGATTCCGGCATGGACGAAGCGCGTCACCACGAACACCCAGGACATCAGCACGATGAAGAGATCGGCATGGCGCAACGGGAGCGCCAGCGCGATCAGGGCGTAGAACAGCACCGGCAATTCGAACTGGTTGCGGTAGCAATTGGCGATTTGTGTGGCGCCCTTGGGCCAGTTGGGCTCGCCGAGCGCAATGTCACGGCTCTTGGTCTCGCCGGAGACGAGCGCGCGCCGGCGTCCCAGCGCCATGGCGATCAGGAGCGCGAAGGTGAGACCGACCTGCACGAAGACCGGCAGCAAAACCATTTGAATGGACATCGGAATTTCCCGGGATTTCCCATCCGGCGGAGACCACAGCTAGCGTCCATTAGCGGTCACCGCTGGTCCTGACAATCAACGAGTTGAACCGGCGTTCCCGATGAGGCGACCCACTGTCGACAGTTAAAGCGATTTCCCCCTTTGGGGCGCGCAAGGCGAGAGACCGCCATGAACACCCTCTTCAGCCAGTTCGGCAGCCTGACCGGCGCTTTGACCGAGTCCGCCGACGGCCAGTTCGGCATCCTGATGTCGGCGCTGGCAGGCATCGCGACGGCGCTCGCGGTGGCGCTGGCAATGACGGTCTACTTCCGAATGAGCTATCGGACCTGGCGCGATGTCCTCAGGCATGGCCTCGCTGCGCTCGCCGCCCTCGCTCTGTTTGCGTTTGCCGCCTACGACATGCGCCATGCCGCGCTGGCCTATCTCGGCCTCAATCCCTCGAAACCCGCGGTCGAGTTCGAGATCCGCATGCCCAAGGAGACCTTGGCGGCGGCGTCCGACACCCAGATCGAGCTGCATACCGACCGCAACCAGACGCTGGCACTGGTCGAGGGCGTGCGGGAGCTCGGTGATGGCCGCTCCGTGCTGCGTGGCGCGGTACCGCTCAACCACCGCACTGCGGACCGCGTGCTGGTCGTGAACCTGCCCGGCAAGGGCACCTTCGAATTCCGCCTCCGCCTGCCGGCCGAGCCGCATCGCTCCGAACAGTCCGGCGCTCAGTTCGGCCCTCAGTTCGGCCCTTGGCACCTCGCCGACCGCATCGCCTCGCCGCTGGCAAGCCCGGTCGCCCCGCAAGACGCCTACACAATCCGCTATCGCGTGCTTTAAACTTTGTTCGATCGCCCCAAGATGGGCGGCGAGCATGAGCGCTGCCCATCGCTGCTCAAGCGACGCTTTTGAGATCCTGCTGGATCGCGGCAAGCAAGGACTGCAGCGCGTCGCTGTTCACCGGTTTGGCCCCGGTATTGGCGGGCAGAACATTGGCAGGCCGCGCGGCATTGACCGGGCGCTTGGGGAATGGCGGCGTGGGTGTGGGCATCGCGGATTGCGCGAACACGTCCTCGGTATGGACGAACTTGCCATGGATGACGTCGTCGCGACGGCCCATGACAAACATGGTCGCCCAATAACCGGCAGCCAGCAGGATTACGCAGAAAACAACAAGCTCTAACATCATCGCACCTGAAATATGCGCAATGATTCAATGCCTTCGCGAGCCCGTCAATGAACCGACGGTCACACCTGCGGCTTTTACGGGCGGGTGTGGCCGATCAGTCACTCTTTGTTAACCATACCCGGCCCCCGAGGGGGCGAGAGCGGCCGATCAAGCTTTGTCCGGCCCGACCCGCACCAGCTGCTTGCCGAAATTGGCCCCCTTGAGAAGCCCCATGAAGGCTTCGGGCGCGCTCTCCAGGCCCTCGGTGACGAACTCCTTGTACTTGACCTTGCCCTCGCGGACCCAGCCGGACATGTCGCGCAGGAAGTCGCCATGGCGGGAGGCGAAGTCGGAGACGATGAAGCCGCGGAAGGTCAGCCGCTTGGTCAGGGTCGCGCGCATCATGCTGGCGGCCCATTTCGGCGGCTTCGCTTCAGTGTCGTTGTAGTGGGCGATGAGGCCGCAGACGGGTACGCGCGCAAACGCATTGAGCAGCGGGAACACCGCCTCGAACACGGCGCCGCCGACATTCTCAAAATAGACGTCGATACCCTTCGGGCAGGCGTCCTTCAGCTTCGTCGCCAGATCGGGATCGCGGTGATCGATGCAGGCATCGAAGCCGAGCTCCTTCACGACGTAATCGCATTTGTCCTTGCCGCCTGCGATTCCAACCGCGCGTGCGCCCTTGATCTTCGCGATCTGTCCCACGGCCGAGCCGACCGCGCCGGAGGCGCCGGCGACGACGACGGTCTCGCCTTGCTGCGGCTTGCCGATATCGAGCAGGCCCGTGTAGGCGGTCATGCCGGGCATGCCGAGCACGCCGACGGCCGTCGAGATCGGCGCGAGCTTCGGGTCGATCTTGTTCAGCCCCTTGCCGTCGGAGATCGCGTGCGTCTGCCAGCCCGCGCGCGAGAGCACGATGTCACCCTTGGCAAAGTTTGGATTGTTGGAGGCTGCGACCTCGCAGACCGTACCGGCTTCCATCACACCACCGACGGGCACCGGCGTCGCGTAGGACGGACCGTCGCTCATGCGCCCGCGCATATAGGGATCGAGCGAGAGCCAGATCGTGCGCAGCAGGACTTCGCCTGCGGCAGGCGTAGGAACCGCGAATTCCTCGATGCGGAAATCGGACGGCTTTGGCTCGCCGACGGGACGCGCGGCGAGAACGATGCGTTTGCCTTGGGACATGATGGCTTCCTCCAAATTATACTTCGGCGTGGACGGAAGCGGAGGGAGGCAGCTGCGTCAATACAAAAACGGTGGAGCGTGGTGGCGCGACAGCGCCGCAAATGAAGTTTGGTACACACCAACTACGCCCTCGCTGTCATCGCCCGACTTGATCGGACGATCCAGTATTCCAGAGGCGGCCGTGATCGAGCCGAAAAGGCCGCGGCGTACTGGATGCCCCGGTCAAGCCGGGGCATGACAGCGCATGCGAGGCTAGCGCGCGAAAAACAACGCGCAGCCGAGCGGCACGAGAGCGGAGACTAACCCCCGCCCGGATAGTTCGGCGCTTCGCGCGTGATGGTGACGTCGTGGACGTGGCTTTCGCGCAGGCCCGCGCCGGTGATGCGGACGAACTGGGCCTTGTCGTGCAGGTCCTTCATGTCCTTTGCACCGACATAGCCCATCGCGGCGCGCAGGCCGCCCGCGAGCTGATGCATGACGTTGCCGACCGGGCCCTTGTAAGGCACCTGGCCTTCGATGCCTTCGGGCACGAGCTTGAGCGTGTCCTTGATGTCCTGCTGGAAGTAGCGGTCGGCCGAGCCGCGCGCCATCGCGCCGACCGAGCCCATGCCGCGATAGGCCTTGTAGGAGCGGCCCTGCCACAAGAACACTTCACCGGGCGTCTCGTCGGTGCCGGCGAGCAGTGAGCCGACCATCGCGATGTCGGCACCGGCAGCGAGCGCTTTGGCAAGGTCTCCGGAAAACTTGATGCCGCCGTCGGCAATGACGGGGATGTCCGACTTCTTCGCCGCCTCGACCGCATCCATGATCGCGGTGAGCTGCGGAACGCCGACGCCGGCGACGATGCGCGTGGTGCAGATCGAGCCCGGGCCGATGCCGACCTTGATGCAGTCCGCGCCCGCATCGATCAGCGCCTGCGCACCCTCCGAGGTCGCGACGTTGCCGGCAACGACCTGCACGGAATTGGACAGGCGCTTGATGCGGTTGACCGCATGGAGCACGTGACGGGAATGGCCGTGCGCGGTGTCGACCACGACGAGATCGACGCCGGCATCGATCAGCCGCTCGGTGCGCTCGAAGCCGCTATCGCCGACCGTGGTGGCGGCGGCGACGCGGAGGCGGCCCTGCGCGTCCTTGCAGGCCAGCGGATGGGCGACCGCCTTCTCCATGTCCTTCACGGTGACCAGGCCGACGCAGCGATACTGCTCGTCGACCACAAGCAGCTTCTCGATGCGATGCTGATGCAGCATCCGCCGCGCCTCGTCCTGGCTGACATTCTCGCGCACCGTGACGAGACCTTCATGGGTCATCAGCTCGGAGATTTTTTGCTGGCGGTCGGTGGCGAAGCGGACGTCGCGGTTGGTGAGAATGCCGACCAGCTTGCCCGGCGTGGACTTGCCCGCACCGGTGACGACGGGAATGCCGGAGATGCCGTGATCGCTCATCAGCTTGAGCGCATCGTCCAGCGTGGCGTCCGGGCTGATCGTGAGCGGGTTCACCACCATGCCCGACTCGTAGCGCTTGACCTGCCGCACCTGGGCAGCCTGCCCTTCGGGATCGAAATTGCGATGGATGACGCCGATGCCGCCGGCCTGCGCCATGGCGATCGCCATGCGGGCTTCGGTGACCGTGTCCATGGCGGAGGCCATGATCGGGATGTTGAGCGGAATGGCGCGGGTGACGCGGGAGCGGATGTCGACCTCGCCCGGCATGACGTCCGACAGGCCCGGCTTCAGCAGCACGTCGTCGAACGTGAGGGCTTCGCGAATGCCTTGTTGCACCGTGGCCATGTGCCAACTCCTTCCGCGGCCCTGCCGCAAATAGCTATGGATGAGCGCCGCCCTCGGCGTACCTTGCGGCAACGCCGGAGAATCGGAGCCCATCGGTGGGGTTGACGCGGGTCGATAGCACGGGCGGGCGACGAATCAAAGCAATTCGGACCGCCGGCCAGCCATGCACAGGCTTTTTTGGGCAAGTTCGGCGGCGGATAGCCTTCGCGGCGGCACGTACTGGCGAACGGCAGATCATCGTGATCTCCGGCGCAGGGCGCACCCGCCTGGGGTCACGCGGGATTTAGGTGCTATGCGTCGATCCGCAATGGTCGCGGCCCAGTGGCGGTGATAAGCCGCAATTCTCGCCCTTCGTTCCCGATGTCCATTACCAATCCGTCATGGTCGACAAGCAACGCATCATTCCGCTGATCGTGGCCACTGCTCTCTTCATGGAGAACATGGACTCGACGGTGATCGCCACGTCGCTGCCCGCGATTGCGGCCGACATCGGCACCAGCCCACTGACGCTCAAGCTCGCGATCACTTCCTATCTGCTGTCGCTTGCGGTCTTCATCCCGGCGAGCGGCTGGACCGCCGACCGGTTCGGCGCGCGTCTGGTGTTTGCGATTGCCGTCGGCGTGTTCATGGTCGGCTCGGTCGGCTGCGCGCTCTCGACATCGGTCACCGATTTCGTGTTCGCGCGCATCCTCCAAGGCATGGGCGGGGCAATGATGACGCCGGTCGGGCGCCTCGTGCTGCTGCGGTCGGTCGACAAGAGCGCGCTGGTCAACGCGATGGCGTGGGTGACGGTCCCTGCCCTGATCGGCCCCGTGATCGGGCCGCCGCTCGGCGGCTTCATCACCACCTACGCGTCATGGCACTGGATCTTCCTGATCAACATCCCGATCGGGCTGCTCGGCATCTTCATGGCCTTGCGCTTCATCGATCCCATCAAAAGCGAGGAACGAGAGCCGTTCGACCTCTACGGCATGGTGCTCGCGGGCCTCGGGCTCGCCGGCATCGCCTTCGGGCTGTCGGTCGCCGGACTCAATCTGCTGCCATGGAGCACGGTTGCCGCCCTGGTCGTCGGCGGATCGATCTCGATGTCGCTGTATGTCCTTCACGCGCGGCGAACGGGGTCGCCGGTGCTGGACTTTACGCTGCTGAGGCTGCCGACACTGCGCGCGGCCGTTCTCGGCGGCTTCATGTTTCGGCTCGGCATCGGCGCGCTGCCGTTCCTGCTGCCACTGCTGATGCAGATCGGATTCGGCCTCTCGCCGTTCAAGTCCGGCCTCGTCACGTTTGGCTCCTCGCTCGGCGCCATGGGCATGAAGGCGCTGGCCGCGCGCATCATCCGCGCCTTCGGCTTCCGCAACCTGATGACGGTGAACGCGATCATCAGTGCGGTTTTCCTGGCCGCCTGTGCCCTCTTCACCGTGACGACGCCCCTGCTGATCATCATGATCATCCTGGTGGTCGGCGGCTTCTTCCGTTCGCTCGAGTTCACCGCGATCAACACGGTGGCCTATGCCGAGGTCGAGCAGGCGCAGATGAGCCGCGCCACCACGCTCGTCAGCGTCAACCAGCAGCTCGCGGTCTCGGCCGGCGTCGCGGTCGGCGCCGCCTCCGTGGAGACGACGATGTGGTTCAGCCACGTCAGCGAGCTCGACGCCACCGTGTTTGCGCCGGCCTTCGTCGTGATCGCCGTGACCTCGGCGGCGTCGAGCTGGTTCTTCTGGCAGATGCCCGCCGATGCCGGCCACGAAGTTTCCGGCCGCAAAGCCGTGGAGATCGCGAGCCGCAAGGGCGCCGGCAAGGGCGCGGCCAAGGCGGCCGTCAAGGCGGCGACCGAGGATACGCAGGATGTGCGGGATCAGCGGCTGGGGTAGGCTCTCTTCTCGTCCGCTATTGCGTCGCCCCGCCCCGAAATCCCGTCGCGAGAACGTAGCGCTCCGAGGAATCCGCACGGCTCGCGGCCGGCTTGACGTGGCGCACCGTTGCGAAATCGCGCTTGAGCTGGGCGAGCAGTTCGGCGTCGGCGCCACTCTGGAACGCCTTCGCCAGGAAGGTCCCGCCCGGCCTCAGCACATCGCAGGCGAACGCGGCAGCGGTTTCGATCAGGCCGACGATGCGAAGCTGGTCGGTCTTGCGATGACCGGTGGTGTTGGCAGCCATGTCGGACATCACGATGTCGGCGCCGCCGTCGAGCATGGCCTTGAGCTTGTCCGGCGCGTCATTGTCCATGAAGTCGAGCTGTGCGAACTCGACCCCGGCAATCTCAGGGATTTCCAATAGGTCGATCGCGATGACCTTGCCCTTGCCGTCGACCGAGCCGACGCGCTTGGCGGCGATCTGGCTCCAGCCGCCCGGCGCCGCACCGAGATCGACCACAGCCATGCCGTGCTTCAGCAGCCGGTATTTGTCATCGATCTCGAGCAGCTTGAAAGCGGCGCGCGAGCGATAGCCCAGCGCCTTCGCCTTCACCACATAGGGGTCGTTGAGCTGCCGCTCCAGCCAGAGCTTCGACGACAATTTGCGCTTGCCGTGGGTCTTGACCTGGACGTGCAAACGGCCGGTGGTGTCCTTGGCCATCTCACCAGCTCCTGAGCGCGCCGTCTTCGCGCATCATCTCGACCAGCATACCTTCGCGCAAGCCCCGGTCGGCGACGCGCAGGCGCGGCAGCGGAAAGGCGCGGCGGATCGCGTCGAGGATGGCGCAGCCGGCCAGGACGAGATCGGCGCGCTCGACGCTGATGCAGCTGTTCGCGGCGCGCTCCTCGTAGCTCATGCCAAGCAGCTTGTTGATGGTCGCGGTGACGTCGGTATCGTTCATCCAGACGCTGTCGATGCGGCGGCGGTCGTAGCGCGCGAGGTTGAGATGGATGCCGGCGAGCGTCGTCACAGTGCCTGACGTGCCGAGCAGATGCATATCAGTGAGATCGCCGCCATGCTGTTCGGCGAACGGCGCGATGTGATGGGCGACCTCGCGCTCCATCGCGGCGTAGATCTCGGGGGTCACGTCGCGGCCCCCGAACTGCTCGGCAAGCGTGACCACACCGAACGGGATCGACATCCAGGCTTTGATGCGCGGCTCCGGATTTGCGGCGTCGCGCTCGATCCGTACCAGCTCGGTCGAGCCGCCGCCGATGTCGAACAGGATTGCGCCGCGCCCCCTGGGATCGACCAGCGGCGAGCAGCCGAGCACGGCAAGCGCCGCCTCGGTCTCGCGGTCGATTACCTCGAGCTCGATCCCGGTCTCGGCAGCGACGCGGCTGCGAAAGCCTTCGGCATTCGAGGCGGCGCGGCAGGCTTCGGTGGCGATCAGCCGCAGCCGCCGCGCTTTGCGCAGGTTGATCTTGTCGCGGCAGATGCCAAGCGCCACGATGGCGCGTTCGATCGCGGCCTCGCTGATGCACCCGGTTGCCGAGACGCCCTCGCCGAGCCGGATGATGCGCGAGAAGGAATCGACCACGCGAAAGCCGTCGTGGGTCGGACAGGCGATCAGGAGCCTGCAATTGTTGGTGCCGAGGTCGAGCGCCGCGTAGACGCCGGTTCCCGGCGCTTGCGCGCCGACGGCCGGTTCAGTGGCGAACGCCGCCGCCATCGACCCCAGCTCACCGTGCGGCGCAAGGCCGTCGCGGAGCCGCGTGTGGTCATTCATACAAACTGTCTTTCCGCGGCCGGTTAGGCCGATCTGGAATTGCTTTTTCGCCTGAAACATTAGCAGCGCACCAATCCTGCGCAACAACGCATCACATGGGACCATGCCCATTCGTGCGTTGTCGTGAGCGGGCCGGTGGGTTATTTTTGAGGGGTCCGGACCCCAGGCGCCCCCCAAACCGCGCATTTGCCGGCTTTTCAGGTCAATTCCATGCAAGAACACACTAAATCCTCCACGCTCGACAACGCTATTGCACTGCAAAAATATGGCGTCGGGCAGCCGGTCCGCCGCAAGGAGGACGATACCCTGGTGCGCGGCAAGGGCCGCTACACCGACGATTTCAACCTGCCCGGCCAGGCCCATGCCGTGATCGTTCGCTCGACCCATGCCCATGGCGTCATTCGCGGCATCAACATCGATGCAGCCAGAGCGATGCCGGGCGTGCTCGGGGTGTGGACCGGCAAAGACCTCGATGCGGCCGGCTACGGCCCCTTCACCTGCGGCCTGCCGCTGAAGAGCCGTGACGGCTCGCCCCTGCTCCAGACCAACCGCCAGCCGCTCGCAACCGACAAGGTCCGCTTCGTCGGCGATCCCGTCGCCTTCGTGGTGGCGGAGACGCTGGCCCAGGCGCGCGACGCGGCCGAGGCGGTCGAACTCGACATCGAGCCGCTGCCGGCGGTGACCGATCCCGAGGAAGCCGCAAAACCCGGCGCGCCGCAGCTCTACGACCACATCCCGAACAATGTCGCGCTCGACTACCACTATGGCGACACCGACAAGGTCAACGCGGCCTTCGCCAGTGCTGCTCACGTGACCAAGGTCGACATCGAGAACACCCGCGTCGCCGTGGTCTCGATGGAGCCACGCGTTGGCCTTGCCTCCTATGACAAGAAGACCGAGCGCTACACTCTTCAGGTGCCCACGCAGGGGGTGGCAGGCAACCGTGCCAATCTCGCCAAGAACCTGAAAGTGCCGAACGAAAATGTGCGCATTCTCACCGCCAATGTCGGCGGCTCCTTCGGCATGAAGAACATCAATTACCCCGAATACATGTGCATCCTGTACGCGGCAAAGACGCTGGGACGGCCGGTGAAATGGCTGGACGAACGCTCGACCAGCTTCTTGTCCGACAGCCACGGCCGTGCGCAGAAAATTCACGCCGAACTCGCGCTGGATGCCGAGGGGCATTTCCTCGCCGCCAAGCTCTCGGGCTACGGCAATCTCGGTGCCTACATCACCGGCGTTGCGCCCAGCCCGCTCTCGCTCAACACCAGCAAGAACTTTTCCAGCGTCTATCGCACGCCGCTGATGGCCGTCGACATCAAGACGGTGCTGACCAACACCACGTTAATGGGCGCCTATCGCGGCGCCGGCCGGCCCGAGGCCAACTACTACATGGAGCGGCTAATCGACCGCGCCGCGGACGAGATGGGCATCAACCGGCTGACCCTGCGCAAGCGCAACTTCATCAAGCAGAACCAGATGCCGTTCGCCGCGTCCTCCGGCGTCACCTATGACAGCGGCGACTTCCAGGCCGTCTTCAACAAGGCCCTCGAAATCTCCGACCACGAGAATTTTGCCAAGCGCAAGAAGGAGAGCAAGAAGTCCGGCAAGCTGCGCGGCATCGCCGTCGGCTCCTATCTGGAGGTGACCGCACCTCCCGGCGTCGAGCTCGGCAAGATCGTGTTCGATCCCGATGGCTCGGTGCAGCTCATCACCGGGACGCTCGATTACGGTCAGGGCCATGCATCCGCATTCGCGCAGGTCCTCTGCCAGCAGCTCGGCGTTCCCTTCGACAGCGTCAAGCTGGTGCAGGGCGACAGCGACATCGTCCACACCGGCAACGGCACCGGTGGCTCGCGCTCGATCACCGCGACCGGCATGGCGATCGTGGGCGCCGCCAAGCTCGTGATCGAAAAGGGCAAGCGCGCCGCCGCGCACATGCTGGAGGCATCCGAAGCCGACATCGAATTCGAAGGCGGCAGTTTTACGATCGCCGGCACCGACCGCAGCATCGACATCATGGAGCTCGCCAAGCGCCTGCACGACGGCAAGATGCCGGAGGGCGTGCCCGACAGCCTCGACGTCGATCACACCAGCGAACCGGTGCCGTCAGCCTTCCCGAACGGCTGCCATGTCGCCGAGGTCGAGATCGACCCTGAGACCGGCGTCGTGCAGATCGTGCGCTACAGCGCGGTCAACGATTTCGGCACGGTGATCAACCCGCTGCTGGTCGCAGGCCAGCTCCATGGCGGCGTCGTCCAGGGCATTGGCCAAGCTCTCATGGAGCACGTCCGCTACGACGAGAGCGGCCAGCCGATCACGGGCTCGCTGATGGACTACGCTCTGCCGCGCGCCGAGGACGTTCCGAACATGACGGTCGGCGACCACCCGGTGCCGGCCACGACCAATCCGCTCGGCAGCAAAGGCTGCGGCGAAGCCGGCTGCGCCGGCAGCCTGTCGACGGTCGTGAACGCGGTGATCGACGCGCTCTCCGACTACGGCATCAAGCACATCGACATGCCGCTGACGCCGGAACGCGTGTGGCGCGCGATCCAGGATGCGAAGGGGAAAGCGGCGTAGGGCTGCCCTTCTGCCTCCACAAGCAGACTGTCATCGCCCGGCTCGACCGGGCGATCCAGTACTCCGAGACGGAAGCGATTGACCGATAGGCTGCGGCGTACTGGATTCCCCGCCTTCGCGGGGAATGACAGCGAGGGTGAGGACGCGCTGCGCCCCTTACATGCCGCCTAAGCCGCCGCCTGCTCGCGCGGCTGGTAGATCGCGATGTGCTGGCAGTGCGCCAGCGGCGTCGTGCCGTTGGCGACCACCAGCGCGTCGAGCTCGACGAAGCGGTGGCCCTTCTTCTCGTAGTTCGCGGTGACTTTTGCCCGCGCGGTGATCTCGTCGCCGGCGCGCGCGGCTGACAGCAATTGCATGCGGCTGCCGACATGGATCCAGGGGCCGAGGATCGTGTTGTCCACCAGCACGCGGTTCATGACGCGCTGAATCAGGCCGGGATGGCCGAGCCCCCCGCCCGCGAAGATCGGATCGGTTTCACGGATGTCGGCGAGATAGTCGGCGGCATCCTGCCCGGCCCAGCGGCGCGGTGTCGTGCCCAGCCATTTGCCGGTCTCGAATGTTGCCGGGCTGACCGGTTTGCGCTCGGCAATCGCGGGGACCTCGACATAGTCGCTCAACGATACCGCAGTCGCAATCGCCGGCAGCGACGCCGTGCCGGTGGCACACAGCTCGGTGCGGCTGAACACCTCGATGGTGAGCAGGCCGTTGTGCTCGGTCGCATCGACGTCGGCGGTCTCGCCGTCATAGACCGGCTTGATGAAACGCGCCTCGATCAGCCCGCGCGACAGGAAATCGCGGCCCCAGCGCGCCACCGGCACATGCATCATGTAGGCGAAGACGTCGACGCCGGGGACCAACCCACCGGAAAACCCGAAACGGCGCGCCACTGCATCGTCATGCATCTTGTTTTCGGATTGCTTGGCCGTGTTGTAGGCCTGGACGCGATAGGTTTCGAGCCGGTTCGGCATGGCTTGGCTTTCCCCAATTTCTTGTTGTTTCGGCCCGATCGTAGGCCCTGAGGAACCGGGGTCAATCCCCTCGCCTTTGCGGCCCGAATGGGGTACCACGCGGCTGCTGCGGAACCGCTTCGCAAGCCCCATCTACGGACCATGACGAACCCTCAAAACACCACTCGTATCTATGTCGACGCCGACGCCTGTCCGGTGAAGGACGAGATCTATCGCGTCGCCGGCAGGCACGGCCTGCCCGTGAGCGTGGTCGCGGGCAATTTCATCCGCGTGCCCCAGGATCCCCTCATCGAGCGGATCGCCGCTGGTGCCAGCATGGACGCAGCCGATGACTGGATCGCGGAACGCGCCGGGCCCGGCGACATCGTCATTACCTCGGATATTCCGCTCGCAAGCCGCTGCGTGAAGGCCGGCGCCGATGTGATCGCGTCCAACGGCAAGGCGTTCACCGAGGAATCGATCGGGATGACGCTCGCGGTCCGCAACCTGATGACCGATTTGCGCTCGGCCGGCGAAGTCACCGGCGGTCCGAAATCGTATTCACCGCGCGACCGCTCGACGTTTCTGTCGACGCTCGACCAGACCATCCGCCGCATTCAGCGCCGCCGCGCCGACCAGGCCGCAACAAGACAGGACTGAGACACCGCATGGCGCCACCGCTGATTCAACTGCGCGATATCAAGCTGACCTTTGGCGGCACGCCGCTCCTGGCGGGCGTCGAACTGTCGGTTTCGACCGGCGAGCGCGTCTGCCTGATCGGCCGCAACGGTTCCGGCAAATCGACGCTGCTCAAGATCGCCGCCGGCCTGGTCGAACCGGATGGCGGCAGCCGTTTCGTGCAGCCCGGCGCCACCATCCGCTATCTGCCGCAGGAGCCGGATTTCTCCGGTTTCTCCACCACGCTCGCTTATGTCGAGGCCGGCCTCAATGCTGGCGACGACCACTATCAGGCGCGCTATCTGGTCGAGCAGCTCGGTCTCAGCGGCGAAGAAGATCCGGCGCATGTCTCCGGCGGCGAAGCGCGCCGCGCCGCGCTGGCACGCGTGCTGGCGCCCTCGCCCGACATCCTGCTGCTGGATGAGCCGACCAACCATCTGGATCTTCCGACCATCGAATGGCTGGAGAGTGAACTGGAGAGCCGCCGCTGCGCGCTGGTGATCATCAGCCACGATCGGCGCTTCCTCGGCAATCTCTCGCGCAGCACCGCCTGGCTCGACCGCGGCCAGATCCGGCAGATCGACCGCGGCTTCAGTGCCTTCGAGGCTTGGCGCGACGAGGTGCTCGCGGAGGAAGAGCGCGACCAGCACAAGCTCGACCGCAAGATCGTCAACGAGGAGCACTGGCTGCGTTACGGCGTCTCGGGCCGCCGCAAGCGCAACGTCAAGCGACTCGGCAATCTCCACGCGCTGCGCGACCAGCGCCGCACCCATCGCGGCGCGACGGGCAACGCCAACCTGGCGGCTGCCGAGGCCGACAAGTCCGGCAAGCTCGTCATCGAGGCCAAGAATATCAGCCGGTCCTATGGCGAGCGAAAGATCGTCGACGGCTTCTCGATCCGCGTCCAGCGCGGCGATCGCATCGGCATCGTCGGCCCGAACGGCGCCGGCAAGACCACGCTGATCGAGATGCTGACCGGCGGCAGCGCACCGGACAGCGGCAGCATACGGCTCGGCGCCAACATCGAGATGGCGACGCTCGACCAGCATCGTGAAAGTCTCGATCCGAAGACGACGCTGGCCGAGGCGCTGACCGGCGGCCGCGGCGACCATGTCATGGTTGGCGGCAAGCCGAAGCATGTCGTCAGTTACATGAAGGACTTCCTGTTCGCCCAGGAACAGATGCGCACGCCGCTGGAGGTGCTGTCGGGCGGTGAGCGCGGCCGGCTGATGCTGGCACGCGCGCTGGCAAAACCCTCCAACCTCCTGGTGCTGGACGAGCCGACCAACGACCTCGACCTGGAGACCCTCGACGTCCTCGAGGAGATGCTCAGCGACTACGAGGGCACCGTGATTCTGATCAGCCACGATCGCGATTTTCTCGACCGCGTGGTGACGTCAGTGATCGTGCCCGAGGGCAACGGACGCTGGCTCGAATATGCCGGCGGCTATACCGACATGCTGGCCCAGCGCGGCGCCGACGTGAAGCGCGCGACCGCGAAGGCCGTCGAAGAGACGAGAGAGCAGCGATCAGCCGTGCCGTCCGGCGTCGCGAGACGACGCTTGACCTTCAACGAGCAACACGCGCTGGAGACGCTGCCCAAGACCATCGCCAAGCTGCAGGCCGAGATCGCCAAGCAGCAGCGCTTCCTTGACGACCCCGATCTCTTTCGCAAGGATCGCAAGCGCTTCGACCAGGCCTCCGACGCTCTGACGAAGGCGCAAAAGGAACTGGCCGAGGCCGAGGACAAATGGCTGGAGCTCGAAGTGCGGCGCGAAGAGATTGAACAGGCCTAGCGTGCATTCCGCAAAAGTGGGCACCGCTTTTGCAAACGGGATGCGCGCCAACTCAGAGACTTCCATGACAACGACCCTTGCCGCCAAGATCGCCCGCGAATACGGCACGCCCTGCGCCGTTATCGACATGGACAAGGTAGAGCGCAACATCGCGCGGATTCAGAAGGCTTGCGACGACGCCGGGATCGCCAACCGTCCCCACGTCAAGACGCACAAGAACCCCACCATCGCGAAGATGCAGATCGCGGCCGGTGCCAAGGGCATCACGTGCCAGAAGCTCGGTGAAGCCGAGATCATGGCCAATGCCGGCATCGACGATATCCTGATCAGCTACAACCTGCTCGGCGAAGAGAAGATGGCGCGGTTAGGGGCGCTGCAGGCGAAGGCCAACATGACGGTCGCCGCTGACAATTCGACCGTCGTCGCCGGCCTGCCCAAGGCCGCCGCAGCCTCAGGTCGACCGCTATCGGTCGTGGTCGAATGCGATACCGGCCGCCAGCGCGCCGGCGTCGAGACGCCCGCCGAGGCGATTGCACTGGCGCAGAAGATTGCCGCATCCAAGGGCCTGCAATTCGCCGGCTTCATGCTGTATCCGACCGAGACTGGTTGGGCGGACGCCCAAAAATTCTATGACGAAGCTCTGGCCGGCGTGCGCGCACACGGGCTGGATGCAAAAATCGTCTCGACCGGCGGCACGCCGAACCTGAAGAACCTCGGCAAGCTCAAGGGCGGCACCGAGCATCGCTTCGGCACCTACATCTATAACGACCGCATGCAGGTCGCGGCCGGCGTCGCCACCTGGGACGACTGCGCGCTGCACATCTATTCGACCGTGGTCAGCCGCGCCGCGCCTGAGCGCGGGATTCTGGACGCCGGCTCAAAGACTCTGACGACGGACACCGGCGGCCTCGACGGCCACGGCCTCATCCTGGAGCACCCCGAAGCGAAGATCGCACGCTTCGCCGAGGAGCACGGCTTCCTCGACCTCTCCCGCAGCAACACCCGGCCTAACGTCGGCGACGTCGTGCGGGTCGTGCCAAATCATGTCTGCGTCGTCGTCAACATGATGGACGAAGTGGTGATGGTGCGCGGCGAGGAGATCATCGGCACGCTGCCGGTGGCGGCACGGGGGAAGCTGAGATAGCTAGCCCCCGATCAGTGCCTGGAGTTCCCGGACCAATCCGTCGCGAAAGAGTTTGATCGGCCGCTCCAGCCGACCGGCGGGGGCGCGATGCACCACCCAAGCGCGCACGGCGGGTTTGAAGTCGCGCGCGGCGACCGGCTTGAGCCTGTCGCGAAATGCGCTACGTTTCAGGGCGATCGGGGTGACCAGCCCGACGCCGAGGCCGCGCGACACCAGCGACAGGCGGAGCTCACTGTCCAGCGCCTCGACGGCGATGTTGAACGGCAGATGCGAGGCATCGAATTTTCGCTTCAGCGTATCGCGAAATCCACAGCCGTCCTGGTTGATCACCCACGACAGTTGGGACAGCCGTTCCAGGTCGACGGTGCGCGGGATCTTCATCTCGCGTGCGACGACGAAGACGACGGGCTGCGCGCCGAGATCGTCGGCCGCCAGATCGGCGGGCGGCACTGCACCGTCGGGGAGACAAATCGCGGCTGCATCGAGCTCGTTGCGGCAGACACGCTCGAGCTGGTTCGGCGACCAACCGGAGACCACCCGCACCGCCAGCGCGGGAAATTCGGCGCGCACCGCATCGAGTGGTGCGGTCAAGCCCGCTTCCGAGAGAAACGGCGTCAGGCCGAGCCTGAACTCGCCGCGGACCATTCCGTCGCTGGCAACGCCCGACTTGAGGTCGTCCAGCATCCTGAGCAGGCGCCTGCCCTGCTCGTAGGCCTCATGCCCCGCTGCCGTCGGCTTCAGGGGCTTCGAGAGCCGATCCAGAAGCTGCGCCCCCAACATCTCCTCGAGATTCTGGATGCGTCGGGTCACGCCAGGCTGGGTGAGATTGAGACGCGCCGAAGCTGCGACAATCGATCCGGTCTCGACCACGGCGACGAAGGCAACAAGGTCATGGGTATTCATAACAAACTCGCATATTCTTTATAGGCTTATTTGAATTGTAGCATATTGATGTCCCCGCTTAAAGGGTCCCGCGCCACAGCTGCGAGGTCCCATGAGTATCTCCGAAACCGCCAGGCCCGCGTCCCGAAACCAGTTCGCCGAGCGGCCGCTGATCTGGCTCGGCGCGATCACCGCCGGTGTCGTCGTCACCAATCTGTTCGCGCCGCAGATCCTGCTCGGCCTGATCGGCCGGTCAATGTCCATGCCTGCGTGGCAGGCGGGCCTGATCAGCACGCTGACCTTGCTCGGCTATGCACTCGGCCTCCTGCTGCTCGTGCCTCTGGTCGATCTCGTCGAGAACCGGCTTGTCATCCTCCGCACGCTCGGCTGCGCCATCCTCGCCGCTCTCGCGACGGCGCTCGCGCCGACGCCTGCGCTCCTGCTGCTCGCCACCTTCATCCTTGGCGCCTGCTGCGCGGCGATCCAGATGATGGTTCCGCTGGTCGCATCCATGGTGGCGCCGGATCGCCGCGGTCAGGCCATCGGCGAGGTGATGGGCGGATTGATGATCGGCATCCTCTTGTCACGACCTGCAGCGAGCCTGATCGCCGATCTCTGGAGCTGGCGCGCCTACTATGTCGTTTCGGCCGCTCTGATGGCCCTGCTTGCCGGCCCACTCGCCCGTTACCTTCCAACCCTTCGACCGTCGGCACGCGCGAGTTACGCCGATTTATTGCTGTCCTTTCCAAGACTGCTGCGCGAAGAGCCGGTGCTACGCGTGCGGGCCTGGACCGCCTCGCTTGTCATGGCCTCCTTCACGGCGTTCTGGTCGGCGGTCGCGCTACGGCTGCCGGATGCGCCGTTCGAGCTCGATGCCAAGGGAATTGCGGCTTTCGCGCTGATCGGTGTGGCGGGTGCCGCGGCGACACCGATCGCGGGACGCTGGGGCGACAAGGGCCGGGCGCGGCCGATGTTCTTTGCCGCCCATCTGCTCATCATCGGCTCGCTTGCGCTCTGTGCCTGGGCGAGCGTGCTTGAATCCCAGATCACCGGTCTGCTGGTACTGAGCCTCGGCACGATCCTGCTCGACGTCGGCATCACCACCGACCAGACGCTGGGCCGCCGCGCCATCAACCTGTTGCGCCCCGAGGCCCGCGGTCGCATGAACGGCCTGTTCGTCGCGCTGTTCTTCATTGGCGGTGGCATCGGCGCGGCGGCGGCATCGCTGGCCTGGAGCTACGGGGGCTGGACGATGGTCTGCGCAGTGGCGGCAAGCTTCGGCGTGCTCGGCCTCCTCACGGATCTCGCAACCCGGACCGGGACGTCATGATGCGGATGGTCAGGACGACAGTTCGGCGAGCCGTCGCAACACACCCCTGCCCGCCGCCGCTCCCGTCGCGAACGAGGCCTGGAGCAAATAGCCGCCGGTCGGCGCCTCCCAGTCCAGCATCTCACCGGCTGCGAACACGCCCGGCAGCTTGCGGATCATGAAGTCCGAGTCGAGTTCATCGAAGGAAATCCCGCCGGCGCTGGAGATCGCGCGCGCGATCGGCGCGACGCCCATGAGCTTGACCGGCACGGCGTTGATGAGCTCCGCCAATTGTTCAGCCGACATTGCCGACAACGACCGGCCGGCACCGATGGCGACTTCCTGCAACAGCCCGCCCGCGACCGGCGACAGCTGCGCAGCCTTGCGCAGGAAGTTGGAGAAGGATTGCTTGCCGCGCGAGGCGGACAGGCGCTTGACGAGTTCGCCATGATCGACATCCGGCCGCAACGCGACGTGAAGGACCGCTGCGCCGTTCGCTGCGATCGCCTCGCGCAGCTCGGCGGACAACGCATAGATCGCCCCGCCCTCGATCCCGCCGCTTGTGATCGTGGCCTCGCCGCGGGCGCGGTGTGGGCCGAAGGACAGCGTGATACCCTTGAGGGGTTGGCCTTCGAAGCGCGTGCGGAAAATTTCGGACCAATTGACGGTGAAGCCACAGTTCGCCGGCCGCAGCGGCGAGATCGCAACGTCTTTGTCGGCCAGGATCGTCGTCCAGCCGCCATCGGAGCCCAGTCGCGGCCAGCTGGCGCCGCCGAGTGCCAGCACCGTGGCGTCCGCGGCGATGGCGTCTTCGCCGCCGGGTGGGTCAAAGACCAGTTGTCCGTCCCCGTCCCAGCCCATCCAGCGCTGGCGAAACGCAAAGTGCACGCCGGCGGCATCGAGGCGTCGCAGCCAGGCCCGCAGCAAGGGCGAGGCCTTGAAGGCCTTCGGAAACACACGCCCGCTGGAGCCGACAAAAGTCGGCTCGCCCAGCGCCTCGCTCCAGGCGCGCAGCGCGTCAGGCGGAAACGCTTCGATCGCAGCCTGCAACCTCTGCGCCGCCTCGCGGTAGCGCGTGATGAACTGAGGCAGCGGTTCGCTGTGGGTGAGATTGAGCCCGCCGCGGCCGGCCATCAGGAATTTGCGGCCAGCGGACGGCATCGAATCGTAGACGGTGACGCGAGCACCACCCTGCACGAGCACTTCGGCCGCCATCAGACCGGCAGGGCCGGCGCCGATGACGGCGACCGCTGTCAGAGTTTTACCCCGGCGCGCGCAGCGGCTTGCGCCACGTATTTCTGCGTCTGCTCGAAAGCTCCCTGCAGCGCCTTCGCTTTTGACATGTCGCTGATCTCGGCGAAATGCGCCGCGACCGCATCCGGGGTCCACTCGGACTCCGGCAGGTTGATGCCTTCGCTCTCGACGATCTTGATCACCGCGAACGAGCCGGCGCCGGCGCCCATGATGGTGCGGGTCGGCGCGTCCTCGCTCAGCATGTACTCGACCGCGGGCGTGATCGCGTTCGGCTTCATCAACTGCAGCGCCTGCGGCGGCAGCAGCTCTTCCGTCATGCGGGTCGCTGCCGTCGGCGAGATGATGTTGACGCGGATGTCGCTCTTGCGGCCTTCTTCCGCCAGCACGTTCATCAGGCCGACCATGCCGGACTTGGCCGCTCCGTAATTGGCCTGGCCGAAATTGCCGTAGAGGCCGGAGGACGACGTCGTCAGGACGATGCGGCCATAGTTGCGATCGCGCATGCCGGCCCAGGCCGCCTTGCAGCAATAGAAGGTGCCGACGAGGTGCACGTCGAGCACCTTCTGGAAATCGGCCGCTTCCATCTTGCCGAACGACTTGTCGCGCAAAATGCCGGCATTGGCACACAAGAGGTCCACGCTGCCCCACTCCTTGGTGGCGCGCTCGACCATCGCGGTGACCTGCTCGAAATTCGAGACGTCGGCGCCGTCGGCCATGGCGGTGCCGCCCGCTTTGCGGATCTCCTCGACAACGGTCTCCGCCGGCGACAGCGAGCCGCCGCTGCCGTCGCGCGCGCCGCCGAAATCGTTGACCACGACTTTCGCGCCGCGGCTTGCCAATCCCAGCGCATGCGCGCGCCCCAAACCATTGCCCGCGCCGGTGACGATGGCGACGCGTCCGTCGAACCTGATTGCCATTGTGCTTCCTTGTGCTGTCTTCCCTTCTCCCCTTGTGGGAGAAGGTGGCGCGAAGCGCCGGATGAGGGATCTGTCTCGGCAGATGAGCGTGTGGAGAGATACCCCTCACCCGGCTTCATCTCGCTCCGCTCGATTTCGCCACCCTCTCTCGCGAGGGAGAGGGTTCGAGCGCACCGATTTGGACAACTTTTGAGCAGCGATGGGCTGCCGGGTCAAGCCCGGCAGCGACGGCCCACTCAGGCGAAATAGATCAACCCGAGCCAGTCCGCGACCAGCGCGGGCTTGTCCTCGCCTTCGATTTCCACGGTGACGTTGGTGCGCGACTGCAATTCATTCGGCTTGCGCAGCTTGGCTTCCGCCAGCACGAAACGGCCCCGAACGCGCTTGCCCGAGCGCACCGGCGAGATGAAACGCAGCTTGTCAAAACCGTAATTGACCCCCATCGTGGTGCCCGCGATGACGGGCATCACCTCGTAGGACATAATCGACAGCAGCGACATCGTCAGGAAGCCGTGCGCGATGGTGGTGCCGAACGCCGTCTCGTTCTTCGCACGCTCCGGGTCGACGTGAATGAACTGGTGATCCTCGATCACGTCGGCATAGGTGTCGATGCGGGGCTGATCGACCAGGTGCCACGACGACACGCCGATCTCCTTGCCAACCATGGCCTGATAGGCGTCCAAGGAAATCGGCGGCTTCTTCCAGACTTCGTTCACTTAGGTCTCACTCCGTGTTTTCGGCAGCTCCGGAAAGTCCTCTTCGCGGAATTCCCGGCCGCGCAGGGCATCATTGCGGTCGTCGTCACGCTCCAGCCGTCTCAGCTGAACGCGGCGGATCTTTCCCGAGATCGTCTTCGGCAGCTCCGTGACGATCTCGAGGCGCCGGATGCGCTTGAACGGTGCAAGGCGCGTGTGCAGATGCCTGAAGATGGAGAGCGCCGTCTCCGGCGAACGCTCCGCACCGGATGTCAGCAGCACATAGGCCTTGGGGATCGCGAGCCGGATCGGGTCCGGGCTCGGCACCACGGCAGCTTCCGCGACGAGCTCGTGCTCGAGCAACACGCTCTCGAGTTCGAACGGGCTGATGCGATAGTCGGAGGATTTGAATACGTCGTCGGAGCGGCCGACGAAAGTGAGATAGCCATCGTCATCCTCGAACACGACGTCACCGCTGCGATAAAGCTCGCCTTCGGCGCCGGACAGCCCACCGTCGTCGCCCTGATAGCCCTGCATCAGGCCGGCGGGGCGGTTTTCGCCGAGCACTAGAGCCACCTCGCCCTCTTTGGCCGGATGACCATCGGCGTCGCTGACCTGCACGCGATAGCCCGGCAGCGGCCGGCCCATCGAGCCGACCTTGATCTTTTGCCCCGGCGAGTTGCCGGCCAGCGCCGTGGTTTCGGTCTGGCCGTACCCGTCGCGGATGGTGAGGCCCCAGGCGGCCTGCACCTGCTCGATCACTTCAGGATTGAGGGGCTCGCCGGCGCCGCAGACCTCGCGCAAGGCCACCTTGAACGACGCAAGATTCTCCTGGATGAACAGCCGCCACACCGTCGGCGGCGCGCACAGCGTGGTGACGCCGCAGCGGCCAATGGTGGCAAGCAGCCCCTTGGCGTCGAAGCGCGGCTGGTTGACCACAAAGACGGTCGCGCCCGCATTCCACGGCGCAAAGAAACAGCTCCAGGCGTGCTTGGCCCAACCGGGCGAGGAGATGTTGAGATGGACGTCGCCGGGCTTCAACCCGATCCAATACATGGTCGAGAGATGGCCGACGGGATAACTGCGCTGGCTGTGCCGCACCAGCTTCGGCTTTGCCGTGGTGCCCGAGGTGAAATAGAGCAGCATCGGGTCGTCAGCGTTGGTCGGGCCGTCGGCTGCAAAGCTCTCCGACGCCCTTGCGGCGTCATCATAGGAAAGCCAGCCATCGGAGGCCTCGCCCACGACGATGCGGACGATATTATCGGCGCCAAGACTTGCGAACTTCGCAACCTGGTCCTGCGCGGCCACCACCGCCTTTGCCTTGCCGCGATCGAGCCGGTCGCGCAGCTCGTCGGCGGTGAGCAGCGTCGTCGCGGGAATCACGACGACGCCGAGCTTGATCGCGGCCAGCATCGTCTCCCACAGCGGAACGACATTGCCGAGCAGCAGCAGGAGATGATCGCCGCGCTTCAAGCCTTGCGCGCGGAGGAAGTTGGCGACCTGGTTGGAGCGGCGCGACAACGCCCCGAACGAGAGCTTGGTCTGCCGATCCTGCGCGGCATCGACGATCCAGAGCGCAGGACGATCCTTGCTGTCCGCATTCGCCGCTAGCTCGGCATCGAACCAGTCGAGCGCCCAGTTGAAGGGAATCGGATCCGGCCAGCGGAAGCCCTTGACCGCTGTCTCATAGTCCGTGCGGTTGTGAAGCAGAAACGCGCGCGCTTCCTGAAATGTCGTCATTAGGCTTTCCCGGCCAGCTCCCTAACGTGCTCGATAATTCCGGAAAAATCCACCCCGCCCTGGCCGGCTGCGTCAAAGGCCTGATAGATTTCCTGCGCATGCTTGCCGAGCGGCGTCGCCGCGCCGGCGGCCTTGGCGGCGTCCTGCGCCAGTGTCAGATCCTTCACCATCAGTGCCGAGGCAAAGCCCGGCTTGTAGTGGTTGTTGGCGGGCGAGGTCGGCACCGGCCCGGGCACCGGACAATAGGTCGTCAGCGACCAGCACTGGCCCGACGAGGTCGAGGCAACGTCGAACAGCGCCTGGTGCGAGAGCCCGAGCTTCTCGGCCAGCGCGAACGCCTCACTCACGGCGATCATGGAAATGCCGAGGATCATGTTGTTGCAGATTTTTGCCGCCTGGCCCGCGCCGGCACCGCCGCAATGCACGATCTTCTTGCCCATGTTCTCCAGCACGGGCTTTGCCGCTGCAAACGCGTTGTCCTCGCCGCCGCACATGAAGGTGAGCGTCGCACCCTTGGCTCCGCCGGTGCCGCCGGACACCGGCGCGTCGACCGAAAGCACGCCGTGCTTGGCCGCGAGCGCATGCGCCTGCCGCGCGCTCTCGAGGTCTATGGTGGAGGAGTCGATGATCAACGCGCCCTTGGTCATCGCGGGAACGACCTCGCCCCACACGCCGAGCACATGCTTGCCGGCCGGCAGCATGGTGACGACCACATCGGCACCTTTCACGGCGCCCGCAGCGCTCTCTGCGATGCCGGCACCGTCGGCCTTGGCCTGGTTGCGGGAGGCCTCGGCGAGGTCGAAAGCGACGACCTTGTGGCCGGCCTTGACCAGATTGGCGGCCATGGGGCCGCCCATGTTGCCGAGACCGATGAATGCGATCGTGGCCATCTTGGTTTCCTCCGCTTGAAAGACGTTGTTAGTTGAACTTCAATTCGTCGGCGCCGATCTCGGCGAGATAGTGCGCAAGCATGTCCGGCGTGACGTCCTCGATTCGCGACGGCGACCAGGTCGGATTGCGGTCCTTGTCGATCACGGCGGCGCGCACGCCTTCGCGAAAGTCGTCGCTGCGGAAGACTTCCAGCGCAGCCCGATATTCGCGCACCAGGCATTCTTCCAGGCTCGACGCGGTGCGCGCGAGCCGCAGCAGCTTGAGCGTCACCACCATGCCGCGCGGCGATTTTTCGTTGAGCGCCTTCAACGTCGCCAGCGCGAACTCGGAACCGTCGCGCTTGAGCGCGGCAAAAATGTCTTGCATGCGGTCGAAGCCGAACAGTGCGTCGATCGCCGGCTCCTTTGCGGCGACCGGCCCCGCGATCTCCCCGGTCGCAAAACCGTTGATGAGCTTGCTGACATCGGCCGCGGTGACGCCCTGGCGAACTTTGGTCAGCGCGTCGCGCAACTCGGGCCATTTGGCCGCCGATACCACCGCGTCGGCAAACCTGGCATGGATCGCATCGGGGCCGTTCATGGTCTGGCCGGTCAGGCCGAAATAAGTGCCGATCTCGCCCGGCGAGCGTGACAACAGCCAAGTGCCGCCGACGTCGGGAAAGAAACCGAGCCCGACCTCGGGCATCGCAAGCCTCGTACGGTCAGTCACGATTCGATGGCTCGCATGCGCCGAGAGTCCGACGCCGCCGCCCATCACAATGCCGTCCATGAAGGCGACATAAGGTTTCGGGAATTTCTTGATCCGGGCGTTGAGGATGTACTCTTCCCGCCACAGGATCTTGCCGAGGTCACCATTGACCTTCGAACTTTCCCAGAGCGCACGGATGTCGCCGCCGGCACACAAGCCACGCTCGCCGGCACCTTCCAGCACGATCACGGCAACGGCGGGATCGGCCTCAAAACGGTCGAGCGCCTTGTCGATGTCGCGAAACATCTCCAGCGTCACGGCATTGATCGCCTTGGGGCGGTTGAGCCTGATAAATCCGGCCGAGCCTTCGACCCATGCGACCAGATCGCCTTCCTCCGCTCCACTCATCGGGCGCCCTCGATCAATTTGCGCGCCACGATCAGCCGCATGATTTCGTTGGTGCCTTCGAGAATCTGGTGCACGCGCAAATCGCGCACGATCTTCTCGATGCCGTATTCGCTGAGATAGCCGTAGCCGCCGTGCAGCTGAAGCGCCTGGTTGGCGACCTCGAAGCCGGCATCGGTGCCAAAGCGTTTGGCCATCGCGCAGAGCATCGTGGCGTCGGGATCCTTGCGGTCTAGCGCCGCCGCTGCGCGCCACAGGAACGTACGCGCGGCCTCGAGCTCGATCGCCATGTCGGCGAGACGGAACTGCAATGCCTGGAATTCGTCGAGGCGTTTTCCAAAAGCCTTGCGCTCTTTCATGTAGGAACGCGCCTTGTCGAGCGCGGTCTGCGCGCCGCCTAGTGAGCACGCTGTGATGTTGAGACGCCCGCCGTCGAGGCCTGCCATCGCGATCTTGAAACCGACGCCCTCCTCGCTCAGCCGGTTGGCGACCGGCACGCGGGCGTTCTCGAAGATCACGGCGCGGGTCGGCTGCGCGTTCCAGCCCATCTTGCGCTCGTTGGCGCCGAACGAGACGCCCGGCGTGTTGCCGTCGATGACCAGCGTCGAGATGCCGCCGGGGCCATCGCCGCCGGTGCGCACCATCGCGACCAGGAGATCGGTCCCGCCGGCGCCGGAGATGAACTGCTTCTGGCCGTTGAGAACGTAATGATCGCCGTCGCGCACGGCACGGGTGCGGAGCGCTGCCGCGTCCGAGCCGGCGCCGGGCTCGGTCAGGCAGTAGCTCGCGATCAGCTCCATGGTGCAGAGCTTGGGCAGCCATTTGTGGCGCTGGGTGTCGCTGCCGTAGGCATCGATCATCCACGACGCCATATTGTGGATGGAGATGAAGGCCGAGGTGGTCGGACAGCCCGTCGCCAGCGCTTCGAAGATCAGCGCCGCGTCGAACCGTGTCATGGCGGAGCCACCCACATCCTCGCGGATGTAGATGCCGCCCATGCCGAGCGTGGCGGCCTCGCGCATCACCTCGACGGGAAAATGCTTCTCCTCGTCCCAGCGCAGCGCGTGCGGCGCGATCTTTTCCGCCGCAAACGCCAACGCCATGTCGCGAACCGCGATCTGATCCTCGTTCAGAGCGAACTGCATCTGTTAGCTTCGCTCCAACGACGGTTACTTCATCAGCGGGATCGAGAACTCCGCGCCTTCCTTGACGCCGGACGGCCAGCGCGAGGTCACCGTCTTGGTCTTGGTGTAGAAGCGGACCGAATCCGGGCCGTGCTGGTTGAGATCGCCGAAGCCCGACTTCTTCCAGCCGCCGAAGGTGTAATACGCAATCGGCACCGGGATCGGCACGTTGATCCCGACCATGCCGACGTTGACCTTGGCCGCGAAGTCGCGCGCGGCGTCGCCGTCGCGGGTGAAGATCGCAACGCCGTTGCCGTAATCATGCTCCGACGGCAGCGCCAGCGCTTCCTTGTAATCGTGCGCGCGCACGACCGAGAGCACGGGGCCAAAAATCTCTTCCTTGTAGATCCGCATGTCCTTGGTGACGTTGTCGAACAGCGAACCGCCGAGATAGAAGCCGTTCTCGTAGCCCTGCATCTTGAAGCCGCGGCCGTCGACGGCGAGCGTCGCGCCTTCCTTGATGCCGATGTCGATATAGCCCTTGACCTTCTCGACCGCCTCGCGCGTCACCAGCGGACCGTAATCGGCGGAGGGATCGATCGAGGTGCCGATCTTGAGACTCTCGACGCGCGGGACCAGCTTTTCCATCAGGCGGTCGGCAGTGGCCTTGCCGACCGGAACCGCGACTGACACGGCCATGCAGCGTTCGCCGGCCGAACCGTAGCCGGCGCCGATCAGTGCGTCGACTGCCTGGTCCATGTCGGCATCCGGCATGATGATGGCGTGGTTCTTGGCGCCGCCAAAACATTGGCAGCGCTTGCCGGTCTGGGCGGCGCGCTCGTAGATGTATTGCGCGATCGGGGTGGAGCCGACGAAGCCGACGGCCTTGATGTCGGGATCGTCGAGGATGGCGTCGACCGCTTCCTTGTCGCCGTTGACGACATTGAGGATGCCGGACGGCAGGCCCGCCTCGATCATCAGTTCGGCAAGCATCATCGGCACGCCGGGATCGCGCTCCGACGGCTTCAGGATGAAGGCGTTGCCGCAGGCAATCGCAGGAGCGAACTTCCACATCGGAATCATCGCCGGGAAATTGAACGGCGTGATGCCGGCGACGACGCCGAGCGCCTGGCGCATCGAATAGATGTCGATGCCGGGGCCGGCGCCTTCGGTGTACTCGCCCTTCATCAGATGCGGAATGCCGCAGGCGAACTCCGCGACCTCGAGGCCGCGCTGGATGTCACCCTTGGCGTCAGGAACGGTCTTGCCATGCTCGCGGGCAAGCAGTTCGGCCAGCTTGTCGTAGTCGCGCTGCACCAGCTCGACGAACTTCATCATGACGCGAGCGCGGCGCTGCGGGTTGGTCGCGGCCCATTCCGGCTGCGCGGCGCGGGCGTTTTCCACGGCGGCGCGAACCTCGGCCTTGGACGCCAGCGCCACCTTGGCCTGAACGTCACCGGTCATCGGCTCGAAAACGTCGGCGGTGCGGCCCGAGGTGCCCTTGACCTCCTTGCCACCAATGAAATGTCCGACTGAACGCATGGAATGGTCTCCTTGAGGCGAGCTTGAACGCTTTGACAAATCCTATCGACCTGCATTTTATAGGATTCAAGTCTGAGATAATGCACCATAGATGTGCGAAAATGCTGGATCAAGGCGCTATCGACTGGGACGACTTCCGGTTCGTGCTGGCCATCGTGCGGGGCGGCTCGGTTTCGGCTGCGGCAAAACAGCTCGGCGTCGACCATGCCACCGTGATCCGCCGCGTCGACCGGCTGGAGAAGCACCTCTCGGCCAAGCTGTTTGACCGGCGCAAGACCGGCTACCTGCTGACAGAGGCCGGCCAGCGCGTCGCCGACAGCGCGGAAGCGATGGAATCGACCATCGTCGCCAACCAGGAGCAGGTCGGTGGCTCCGTGGCGCGGCTGACCGGCACGGTGCGGATCGGCGCGCCGGACGGTTTTGGCACCGCCTTCCTGGCGCCGCGACTGGCGCCGTTCGCGGACCGGTATCCCGATCTCGACCTGCAACTGGTGGCCACCGCGCGGCTGTTCAGCCTCTCCAAGCGCGAGGCCGATATCGCCATCAGCCTGACCATGCCGAAGGAAGGCCGCATCGTCGGCCGCAAGCTGCTCGACTACCGGCTCGGACTCTATGCCGCGCCCGCCTATCTCGACCGCTTCCCGAAAATCACCTCGCGCGAGGTCCTGCCGCAGCATCGATTCGTCGGCTATATCGAGGAGCTCTTGTTCACGCCCGAGCTCGACTATCTGCCGCAGGTCTCGCCGAAGATCTCCGCGCGCTTGCGCAGCGCCAATCTGATCGCACAACTCAACGCCACGCTCGCCGGCTTCGGTATTGCGGTGCTGCCGCACTTCATGGCGGCCGACTATCCGCAGCTGATTGCGGTGCTGGCGGAAGAGGTCTCGATCACCCGCACCTTCTGGATGCTGATGCACGCCGACAGCAAGGACCTCGCACGCATCCGCGCGGTGGCGGATTATATTTCCGAGATTGTGGAGCGCGAGCGGGCGTTGTTTGCGGGGCTCTGAAGCCTAGCTCTGCTTCGCCTTTTTCGCCGCCGCAGCCTTCGGCTCACGCCGCGCGCCGTCCAGCGCGCTGTCCTTGCCCGTCTTCAGCACCTCATCCGACAGCTCGCTCGAGCCGGCAATGCGCGCGAGCAACATGGTGCCGGCCATGGTCGCCAGCGTCGCGATCGCCTGCTTGCGCGCGGCCTTGCGCGGCAGATTCGGGATGAAGTCCGTGATCATCTCGATCATCTCGTCGAGCTTGCCGGCAAAGGCCTTTCGCGTCTTCGGGCTCTCTCGGGCGATCTCGGCGCCGAGCGCGGGGATCGAGCAGCCGTGACCGGGGTTGTCGCGATGCACCGCGGAGAGATAGGTCTCAACGATCTGACTGAGCTGCTTCTCCGGCGTGACCTGATCGGATTGCTTGCGCCAGTGCTCCATCGAGCGATCCATAGCGTAGCCAAACGCCTCGATCACCAGCGCCTCGCGGGAATCGAAATGGGCGTAGAAGCCGCCATGGGTCAGGCCCGCTTCCTTCATGAGGTCGGCGACACCGATGCCGTGGGCGCCCTTTTCGCGCAGCCGCACGGAGGCCTTCTTCACGATGCGGTCGTGGGTTTCCTGCTTGTGTTCCCGGGAATAGCGCATGCGGATCTCATTGGATGTCGGGGGTCATCTAATAACACGGATATCGGCCGGACGGCGCATTAATTCCCGGTAAAATTGTTGCCGATCATGGAAAAGGTCGCCGTTGCGTGCACCGCAAGCGCCCCCTTACCGTCGCGGACAAATCCCTCGGCGTAGCTGGTCTGGCGTCCCAGCTTGATCACCTTGCCTTCGGCGGAGATCAACCCGGACCGGACCGAGAGCGGACGCAGGAAGGTCATTTTCAGATCGAGGGTGACGGAGCCCTGCCCGGGCTCCAGCCGGGTCGAGATCGCACACCCCATGGCGGTGTCGAGCAGCGCGGCGGCTGTGGCCCCGTGCAGGAGGCCTATGGTGTTTTCGAGATCCTCGCGCGGCTCGAGTTCCATGACGATCCGGCCCGGCTCGACCACGGCCATGATGAAGCCGATCAGCTTGGCAAAGGGTGGCGGCGGCAGCCTTCCGTCGCGGATGCCCAGCATCGCATCCATGCCTGACAGGCCCATCGCCACTTTCGCAACCGGCGCAGGCACCTGCCATTCAACCACCCGCTCGCGCCGGCCCGCAGGCGAAAACAGGTCGAGTTGATCGATGTCGGTCATCGCGGCCTCTTTTGTATGATTTTCATCATACTATGCTGCGGACTTAGCGCTGGCAACTCCCTCCCCGCCGGCTTGACAAGCAATGCGTTTCGGCCCGGAAGTGTGACCTGACCGGCGTATTCGCACGTCTACGAAGCTCAGAGATCCTCTCATGGAAATGCTCAACAACCACTGCGGCGTGACGCGCGATGCGCGC
Source organism: Bradyrhizobium sp. WU425 (assembly GCF_021052305.1). Classification (NCBI taxonomy): domain Bacteria; kingdom Pseudomonadati; phylum Pseudomonadota; class Alphaproteobacteria; order Hyphomicrobiales; family Nitrobacteraceae; genus Bradyrhizobium; species Bradyrhizobium sp. WU425. The sequence continues at coordinate 4,914,106 of NZ_CP088089.1, forward strand.
GGCGTCGTTCATGTCGCGATCTGCAATGCCGGCTCGCTGAACATTTTGAGCTCGCCCGTCACCGATGCGGTGCGCGAAGGCCTGCAGCAGCTCTCGTCCGACCGCAGCATCCGGGTCGTGGTGCTGCGCGGCCAGAGCGAGAAGAGCATGATCGGCGGCGCCGACATCAAGGAGATGGCCAAGCTCGACCAGAAGTCCGCCGAGGCCTTCATCAGCCGCCTGCGCGACCTCTGCGAGGCCGTGCGCGCCTTCCCGGCCCCTATGATCGCGCGCATGCCCGGCTGGTGCCTCGGCGGCGGGCTCGAAGTCGCCGCGGCCTGCGATTTCCGGATCGCCGCCCGTGACGCGCATTTCGGCATGCCGGAGGTGCGGGTCGGCATTCCCTCGGTGATCCATGCCGCGCTGCTGCCGCGCCTGATCGGGTGGGCCCGCGCGCGCTGGCTGGTGATGACCGCTGAGAACATCGACGCGCCGACGGCGCTCGCCTGGGGACTGGTCGACAAGGTCGCGCCGGAGGGCGGGCTCGATGCCGAGGTCGAGCACCTCGTGAAAGCCCTGCTCGAATGCGGCCCCGAGGCGCTGCGGTCGCAGAAGGCACTGTTGCGGCAATGGGAGGAGCTGCCGCTGACCGAGTCGGTAAATTTGAGCGTCAAAGTCTTCGGCGAGTCGTTCCTGACGGACGAGCCGACGCGGCTGATGGGCGCGTTTGTGAATCGGAAGCGGTAGGCGCTCTCCACCTCGTCCGAGCGAACGAGCAAATCTCATCCGACCTACGACAATTTCTCATGCCCCGCGCAGTTGCATTTTTTGCGCCGCATCATATGATGACCGTAATCTTACATAGTTGGCATCTCACGGAGTCTCACCCATGGCCGAAGCCGCCGATCCCGTCGTCATCGTCTCCGCCGTCCGGACACCGCTCGGCCGCTTCATGGGCGAGCTTTCGCCGCTGGCCGCGCACAAGCTCGGATCGCACGTGATCGGCGCGGCACTGGAGCGTGCCAAGCTTGCGCCGGAGAAAATCGACGAGGTTTTCATGGGCTGCGTCCTTCCCGCCGGCCAGGGCCAGGCCCCCGCGCGCCAGGCTGCGCGGGCCGCCGGCCTACCCGATGCCACCGGCGCGACTACTGTCAACAAGGTCTGCGGCTCCGGCATGAAAGCGACCATGCTGGCGCACGACATCATTTGCGCCGGCTCGGCCGAGATCGTCGTCTCCGGCGGCATGGAAAGCATGAGCAACGCGCCGTATCTGCTCGCCAAGGCGCGTGGCGGCTATCGCGCCGGCCATGATCGCATCATCGACCATATGATGATGGACGGCCTCGAAGACGCCTACGAGACCGGCCGCTCCATGGGCGATTTCGGCGAGGCCACCGCAGAAGTCTATCAGTTCACCCGCAAGGACCAGGACGCCTTTGCGATGGAAACGCTCAGCCGCGCACGCAAGGCGGTCGAGGGCGGTGCGTTCAAGGCCGAGATCGCGCCGATCACGCTGAGTGAGAAGGCCGGCCCCCGCATCGTCGCCAATGACGAACATCCGCTCAAGGTCGATCCCGCAAAGATCCCCGGGCTGAAGCCGGCGTTCCGCGCCAACGGCACCATCACGCCGGCGGCCTCCTCCGCCAACGCCGACGGCGCCGCTGCGCTGGTTCTGACGAAGCGCTCGCTCGCCGATCGCAGCGGCCTGCCGGCTCTCGCCGTGATCAAAGGCCACACCACCCACAGCCAGGAGCCGCAATGGTTCACTACGGCCCCGATCCCGGCGATCCGCAAGCTCTTGGACAAAGTCGGCTGGAATGCCGGCGATGTCGATCTGTTCGAGATCAACGAAGCCTTCGCCGTGGTGGCGATGGCGGCCCAGCGCGATCTCGGCATTCCCCGCGACAAGCTCAACATCAACGGCGGCGCCTGCGCGCTCGGCCATCCCATCGGCGCCACCGGCGCACGGCTGATCGTGACGCTGCTGCATGCGCTCGAGGCGCGAAACCTCAAGCGTGGCGTCGCCGCGCTCTGCATCGGCGGCGGCGAAGCTACTGCGATCGCGGTAGAGCGCCTGACGCACTGACGAGAACGTCCGGAAATGAGGGAACTCCGTCATTTCCGACAGACGCGTCCCGTGCCATTCTGAAAACTTGCGCAGGCTCTCGCCTGCCCATCAAGATTGAGGCCCAATGATCTCGAACTGGCTCGCGGCAACACTCGGCCGCCGCAATATCCACTACGGCTGGGTGATGGTCGGCGTGACCTTCCTCACCGCGCTGATCAGCGCCGGCACGGTCGGCGCGCCCGGCGTTTTCATTGTTCCGCTTCAGAAGGAATTCGGCTGGAGCACGGCGGAGATCTCGTCGGCGTTGTCGATTCGCTTCATCCTGTTCGGGCTGATGGCGCCGTTCGCGGCGGCCCTGCTCAACCGCTACGGCCTGCGAAATGTCACGCTGACCGCGCAGCTCATCGTGGTCTCGGCGCTGGTGCTCTCGCTCGGCATGACGGAGGTCTGGCAGCTCGTCGCGCTGTGGGGCGTCGTGATCGGGATCGGCACCGGCATGACCGCGCTGGTGCTGGGCGCTACCATCGCGACGCGCTGGTTCGCGGCGCGGCGCGGCCTCGTCGTCGGCATCATGACCGCGAGCGTCGCCACCGGTCAGCTCGTGTTCCTGCCGCTGCTGGCAAGCCTCACCGAACGCTTCGGCTGGCGGCTTGCGCTCGGCTTCGTCTGCATCGCACTTGGTGTTTCCGCCCTCGCGGTCCTGCTCGCGATGCGCGACCGTCCGAGCGATTTGGGCCTGCGCCCGTTCGGCGACGAAGGCACCACACCCCTGCCAGCGCCGCCCGTCAGCCATGGCTCGATCACCGGCGTCGCACTCGGCACGCTGCGCGAGGCCTCGAAGAGCGGCGCGTTCTGGGTCCTGTTTGCGACGTTCTTCGTCTGCGGCGCATCCACAAACGGCCTCGTGCAGGTGCATCTGATTCCGATGTGCCTCGATTTCGGCATCCCGCAGGTGCAGGCCGCGGGCTTGCTGGCTGCAATGGGCATCTTCGACTTCTTCGGCACCATCATGTCGGGATGGCTTTCGGACCGCTACGACAACCGCTATTTGCTGTTCTGGTATTACGGCCTGCGCGGGCTCTCGCTGATCTTCCTCCCCTTCAGCGATTTCTCGTTCTATGGGCTCTCGATCTTCGCGATGTTCTACGGGCTCGACTGGATTGCAACTGTGCCGCCCACGGTGCGCCTGACCGCGCAGAAATTCGGACCTGAGCGCGCCAATCTGGTGTTCGGCTGGATCTTTGCAGGCCACCAGCTCGGCGCGGGCACCGCTGCCTTCGGCGCCGGTCTCTCGCGGACGGTCTATCAGAGCTACCTGCCCGCCTTCTTCATCGCCGGCGCGCTCTGCGTGTTCGCCTCGCTGATCGTGCTGACGCTGTCGCGACAACCGAAGCCGAAGCCGCAAGCGGCGATGGCTTAGTATCTGATGGTGCCGGTGACGCCGTAAAATGCGGCGTCACCGATCCGCCCGACACGAGGCGGGTCGTCCGGGTTCGGGGTGCCGCTCGATTGCGGAAGACGTACCTGAAGGTAAAGCGCGACCAGCCGTCGCAGATCGAAAATCAGCAAGGCGAACCTGCCGTAACCGTCAACAGACGCCTTGCGGATGTTCATGTGTCGCAATTATGTCGGCTGGCCGCTCAGGCGAGGGACCCCCCGCGCGGGTTGACGATCGTATAGCCACGCAATGAACGCGCATGCATTCGCGTCGCGTGTCCGCCCGAGTTGGCATCGTACGCCATCCAGATGTCCCCTTCCAAATGCTGCTCGAGGACGAATACATGTCCACGTCGCGCTGCGACCATTCCCGGTGCGGGTGATGTCCGCGGGAAGCGCAGCCAATTGGCCGCAAGATTCAATTCCGGCACGATACGGCCGAACACGCGCAGAGCCGCGCCGCAGCCGCAGAAGGAGGAAGGACACCCTGCCGGACGACTGCCGACGATGCGGGCGCTGGAGATGCTCGTCGTCGGGGCGCCGCCCGCGTCGGTCACTGTCAATTGCGTCGCGCGATAGGCTTGTAGCGAGGACCTGGGATTCAGTGGGGACCGGGAAGCCCGCTCACGGCGCGGTTGCGCATATGAGAAGTCGCAGGGCATCGTGACGTTGCATTCAGGTACTTGATGAATGCGATAAGTCCGTGCTTCGGAAGCGACGGAGCTGAGGGCAACCAAGAGACACGCAGAAAGAACCGCCTTGAAGATTGCAGGGCTCCAAATTGAAGATCCCTGCCCCGGCAATGAGAAACCAATAACAGTTTGGCTGAAATCGGCTAAAAGAACGGCCAAAAGTGGCTTCATTTGCAGGCCGATTTCTGCAGTCCTCATAGCCCAGACGTAGCGGCGGAGATAGATAACTCGCAGAGAACGAACGCGTGTCGTCGCAACCGAAACGCGATCGCATGTGCACGCGCCGCTCACCGATGGGCGTCGACCGGCCCGAGCGCACAATTGCGCAGGGTACCCCTCGAGCCATAAACCCGGCCGGTGATTGTTGCGCGCTTGGTCAACCCCGAGTCGTCGCCAAACCCGCTCCTGTGGCTATCGCAAAGTCCGATTTTGCAGCGCCGAGCGCTGCGGCGAGCTCGTCGATGTGGTAAGGCTTCGATAGGATCCGGATCCCGGCCTGCTCGGCGTCGTGAACCGCGGCTTCGGCGTATCCGCTCGTCAGCAGGACCGGAATGTCGCTTCGCCTTCTTCTGATCTCGCGCGCGAGTTCGACACCGTTCATGCCGCCCGGCATCATGATATCGGAAAACACCAGATCGACGGAGCGGCCGTCCGCTAGGGCACCGAGAGCCGCCGCAGCGCTGGCCGCCCGCGTGACCTGGTAACCGAGCTGCGCAAGCATCTCGCTGACGAGCGCGGCGACCTCGTCGTCGTCTTCGACGAGGAGGATTCGCCCCTGATTGGCCTTCTTGGGCCGCGCCCTGTTCAGGTCGATGAGGTGCCGTTCACCCGAAGGGATATTCCTGGATCGCGGCAAATAGAGCTCGATGCTGGTGCCCTCGTCGACGATCGATTTTATTCGAACCATCCCGCGTGATTGCGTGGCAAATCCGTGGACCTGAGCAAGCCCCAGGCCCGAGCCTTTCCCGACATCCTTGGTCGTGAAGAACGGTTCGAAGACCCGCGCCAGGATCTCGGGGCTCATTCCAACACCCCTGTCGACCACGGATAGGCGAACGTAATCGCCCGCGATCTCGTTCTCGTTCAGGCCGGCCAGGTTCTCGCCACGGACAACGATCGTACCGCCGTTCGGCATCGCATCGCGGGCGTTGACCGCCAGATTGAGAATGACCAGTTCGAGCTCTCCCGGATCGACCTCAACCGGCCAAAGCCCCTCCGGAAAATCGAACTCGACGTGAACGTCGCCTCTCAGGCTCCGATCGAGCAATTCGCGCATGCCGCCGATCTGCGCGGGGATGTCGACGGCCTCGGGCCGGAGCTTCTGCCGCCGTGAAAAAGCCAGAAGCTGCCTGGTCAGGCCCGCACCACGCTGCGCCGCCTGAACCATTCCTTCCAACAGCCGACGCCGCCGATCAGGATCGGTCTGTCGGTCGAGCATGTCCAATCCACCGGAGATCACCATCAGCAGATTATTGAAATCGTGAGCTACTCCGCCGGTCAATTGCCCAATGGCCTCGATCTTCTGGGCCTGACGAAGGGTCTCCTCGACGCGGGCGCGCTCTTCCATTTCGGCCCGCAGATGCTTGTTGGCCTCCTCGAGGGCACGGGTGCGCTCGACCACGAGCTTCTCGAGCTCCTGGGCCGTCCGCTCGCGCGCCTGCAGCAAGGTCCGAATTTCATATTGCCGCCGGCGGGCCCGCATTGCGGATTGAATTGCGCTCGTCAGCGTGATCGGCTGAACCGGGCGCTCGAGCAGCGAAACGTTGCGGAGTGTCTCGACGATGCTGCGGCGCCAGGCAACCACCGCCGGCTGCTCCCGGTGGCTGGTAAGAATGACAAAGGGCAGGTCGGACCAGGGCGGCTGCCGCTCGATCCAATGTGCCAGCGGCTGGGTATCCTTTCCGAACAAGCCCTCCTCGGCGAGAAGCACCGCGCCCACGCCAGCCGACATCTCGTTGACCAGTTCAGGCAGACCTCGACAATTGATTGCCACGAGATTCGAACTGCGGAGAAGCTCGACCGATGCCGGTCCATCGCGGCCAATCGGAGCAAACACGAGGACGCAATGATCGCGGTCGGCGCTCATTCCGACAGCCCCTCCGGTATCTCCGTGCCCGAGTAACGCGGATTCCCGGAAAAGATGCCGCTGAATCCGGTCAGCGGAGGACCGACCGTAATGCCGGCACTGCCAAGACGAAACTCGCGGATGGAATTTTCATGATTGCCGCTGCGCTTCTTCACGACCGAGAGGGCGCGCCGCACCGTTCCGCCGACCTCGAAATAGCGCAGCATGAGCACGGCATCGCTCAAATAACTGATATCGAGGGCCGTTTCCATCGGGCCGACCAGCCCATGCTGAGCGAGGATAAGGACGGTCAGCACGCCTTTCTGCCCGAGATAGCTCAAGAGCTCGTGCATCTGGAGGATGAGAAATCGCTCATCCGGCATTGCGTTGAGGTAGCCGTTCAGACTGTCGATGACAACAATTCGGGCGTTGTCCTTTTCGACGCTGTTGCGCACATTGGCGGCGAATTCGCCGGGGGACATTTCGGCGGGATCGATCTGTTTAAATCGGATGAGTCCCGATTGCAGATGGCTTTCAAGCGGCAGGCCCAGCGTTCGAGCCCGGGCCTCCACTGTACCGCGACCTTCATCGAAGGCAAAGAACACCGCATGCTCACCGCGATCTGCCGCCGCGATCGCATAGGTCAGCGCGAGAGACGACTTGCCGACACCGGCGGCGCCCAAGAGCAGCGCACTGGTGCCGCGCTCGAGCCCTCCTCCCAGTAGCTGGTCGAGGTGTGCATTGCCGCTGGGCGTCAACTCACCGATAAACGAGGTGTGATGTTCCGCCGCCACCAGACGGGGGAATATCCGCACCCCTCCCGCTTCGATCGTGAAATCGTGGAAACCGCCGCGAAATCGAATGCCGCGCATCTTGATCACGCGAAGCCGCCGGCGCTCTGCCCCATAATCAATGGCGAGCTGTTCGAGCATCACGACGCCATGCGCGATCGAATGGAGTTGCAGATCGTCCTGGGAGGACGAGAGATCGTCGAGGAGGATGACCGTGCAGTTGCGGTTGGTGAAAAAGTGCTTCAGGGCCAGAACCTGGCGCCGGTACCGCAGCGGGTTCTGCGCAAGGAGGCGGAGCTCGGACAGGCTGTCCAGCACCACGCGCGCGGGATTGATCCGTTCGACCTCCTTGAATATCAGGCCCGTGGTTTCGCTCAGCTCCATCTCGGCGGGGTGGAAGACGGTGAGCTCGCGCTCCGGATCGAGCGTCGTCTCAGGCGGCACCAGTTCGAAGATGTCGACTCCTTGCAACGACCAGCCGTGCCGCTGTGCAACCAGCGTCAGCTCACGCTTGGTTTCCGACAAGGAGATATAGAGCACGCGTTCACCGGAGCGGGCGCCCTCGAGAAGGAATTGAAGCGCCATCGTGGTCTTGCCCGAGCCGGGCCGACCCTCGTAGAGGTACATGCGATTGGGATCGAGCCCGCCGTACAGGATATCGTCGAGGCCATCACTGCCGGTCGAAATCCTGGGCAACTCTCCGGGGTCGCTGGTTTGCGCCCGGCTCGATGAATTGATCATTGAACCCCCGTGAAGCTCCATCGCCAAAAGTGCGCTCCGGCCCCGAGATGGACGCGCGGTCAGCGGTCCGGCCCCGGCCGTAAGGCGAAATTTGGCAAAGAACGCCCAAGCCGGGTTCCAAGTTCCGCCTTCAGATGCATGTCCGCCAGACCGTCTGCCGCGGAACCGTTCTCGCCCCCTATTTTAGCTTTTGCGGTCTGACTGGCGGTCCCAGCCGGTCAGCGTCGACAAGCCAGTTCGCGCCCCGAAAGCGGCGCCAGCTCACTGCATCATCGCGGCCGAGATCTTCTCCGCCGACATCAGGACTGGAAAATTGGTGTTGGCGCACGGCACCACCGGGAAGATGGAGGCATCGACGACGCGCAGGCCCTGCACGCCTTTGACGCGCCCCTCTGGATCGACCACCGCCATCGGATCATCGGTCCGGCCCATGCGGCACGAGCAGGAGGCGTGCCACACGCCGATCGTGGCCTTGCGCACGAAGGCTTCCAGCGCCTCGTCATCGTTGATGACGTCGTCGAAGGTGAAGCCCTCGACCACGAAATTGTCGATCATGTAGTGGCGCAGCGCCGCCGGCCCGTCCATCAGGGCCGCGGCGATCTTGGTGAGAATCCTGTTTTTGGTGTTGACCACGCCGATCTTGCGCACGCGGTCGGTATAGGAGGCCGGGAACGGCTTGTCCGTCACGGCCCTGACGACGTCGCTCATCTGCACGGCCGCCATCTTGCGGAAACCGCTCATCAGGCGATCAAGGTCGCGCCGGTCGGACAACAGGTTGAATTCGACGATCGGCTCGACTGCCGGGTCGCGCGAGGCAAGCTTGACCTGTCCGGTCTCCGAATAGGTCTTGTTGACGAATGTCAGGAGCGATCCGATCTGCTCACCGACGGCGTGCCAGGCCGATTTGCTGAGCAGCACGACGAACATGTCGCCTTTCGGTACGCCTTCGAGCCCGGACGAGTAACGCAGGCCAAGCTGCATGTGGCGCCTGGTGTGCTCGTTCATCCGCGCGCCGCGGCGGACAAAGGACGACAGCGAGATCGAGGGATGATCCATCAGGCGTTGGCCGACGCCCTGCAGCCCCATCAACACGGGAATGCCCATATCCCTGAGGTGACCGACCGGGCCGATGCCGGCGCGCAACAGATGCGCCGGCGAATGGATGGCGCCGCTGGAGAGAATGATCTCGCGGGCGCGGAATTCCTGCTCCCGCCCGTCGACCACCGCCTTCACCCCGACGCACCGCGTGCCTTCGAACAGCAATTCCCTGACTTGCGTGTTGGTGGAGATCGTGAGGTTGGCGCGCTTGCGCGTGTCGCGATCGAGATAGCCCATGGCAGCCGAGACGCGTTGCTCGGCCTGGTTCGAGTGCGTCACCGGGAAAAACCCGTCGACGAACTCGCCATTCTGGTCCGGCAGGAACTGATGTCCGGCCTGCTGGAAGGCCTGCGCGAACGCCTGCGAATGCCGCGTCCAGTGCTCCCTGGGGATTCGGCGGACCGGGATGCGGCCGTCCTTGCCGTGGTAGGGACCGTCGAAATCGAGGTCGCGCTCGACCTTCTTGAAGAAGGGCAGCACATCATTCCAGCTCCACCCCGCAGCGCCGCGCGCTTCCCATTCGTCGTAATCGGTCGGCGCGCCGCGGTTGGCCATCTGGCCGTTGATCGAGGAGCCGCCGCCGAGCACGCGAGCCTGCTCGTATTTGCGCAGGGGTGGGCGCCCTTCATCCGGATTGTTGTGGCTGACGATCTGGGTCGTGACCTTGAGCTCGGTCCAGTGGAAGCGCGGATCGAAATAGGCCGTACCCGGATAGCTGTCCTTGATCTCGGCCGGCTCGTCTCCGGGCGGTGTGTCCTGTCCGGCCTCGCAGAGCAGGACCTTGTTGGCGCTCCTCGCGGAGAGCCGGTGGGCCAGCACGGACCCCGCCGAGCCGCCGCCCACGATAATGAAGTCATACACGATTGGCGCTTCCTCTTGTTCTTGCCCGGGAAGCGTAGCGCGTTATTGTTTTGAGGTCACGTCATCGCTGCCGCGCAAAGCGCGAGGACAACGCCGTCGACGCCAAGGGCACCGCCCGGCGGCTGGCATCCGCCGTCCGGTCAGCAGGTGACGAGGGAGCGAACCGAGGAGGCTTTACGGCTTCCTCACGAAGCCCGCGCGCAACCGCTCGGCAAACCAGACTACAAAAATCGAAGCGAACGACAGGCAGAAAAATATGGCCGTCCAAAGCAGCGCGTTACCCGCATTTGTCATGACGTCTCTCCCTCGTTTCAAACGAGACGCTTGCAGACAATCGGACGCGACGTGTTGCGATAGATCAATTTTGCCCAACTGCAATTAGGCTGAGATCGGCATCAGCAGCTCGCAGTGACGGCTGAGGCTACGGCCTGATCGAAAAATTCTCCGGCGGCCCCGGCTTTCGCAATGGCTCCGCGAGCCGCGCGAACTCGCACAGCAGCGACCGCGTCTTCCTGGGATCGATGATCTCCTCCACCCAGAATTTTTCGGCGGAGCGGAACGGCGAGCGCAGCTTGTTGAGGCGGTCCTCGATCTCTTTCAGTTTCTCCGCCTTGTCCTCGGCCGCGTCGATATCCGCGCGGTAGGCGGCTTCGATGCCGCCTTCGAGCGGGAGCGAGCCCCAATAGGCCGACGGCCAGGCGTAGCGGATCGAGAAGCGGTCGGCGGGCTGATGCACCACGCCGGCGACGCCGAAGGCATTGCGCAGGATCACCGTGCACCAGGGCACCGTGGTCTGGTTGACCGCGGTCATGGCGCGAACGCCATGGCGGATGGTGCCCGCCTTCTCCGCATCGAGGCCGATCATGAAGCCGGGGCAGTCCATGAGATAGACGATCGGCAAATGGAAGGTCTCGGCGAAGTCGACCCAGCGCACCACCTTCTGGCAGGCATCCGCCGTCCAGGAGCCGCCATAGTGAAAGCTGTCGCTGGCAAGCACCATCACCGCCCTGCCCTCGAGCCGCGCGAGGCCGACAATGATCGGCTTGCCGAAATTTTTGGCGACCTCGAAGAACGAGCCCTTGTCCACGACCTGCTCGACGATCGGCCGTATCTTGTAGACCTGCTTGCGGTTGCGTGGCACCGCGCTCATCAGCGCCTCTTCTGTGCGCTCCGGATTGTCAGTGCAGGGCAAGGTCGGTGGTAGCTCGTAGACCGACGACGGCAGATAGGACAGGAATCGCCGGGCGCAGGCAAACGCCTCCTCCTCGGTGTCGACGGCATGATCGACCGCGCCGGCGCGGGTCTGGATGTCGGCGCCGCCGAGCTCTTCCTTCGAGAGGTCCTGCCCCAGCGCCTTCACCACCGGCGGACCTGCGACGAACATCGCGGACTTCCGGGTCATGATGGAATAGTGGCTGGCGGCAAGACGCGCGGCACCGAGCCCTGCGACCGAGCCGAGGCCGAGCGCGACCACGGGCACGCGCGACAAATTCTCGGTGGTGAAGCGATACCAGCGTGTGCCGCCGATGCCGCCCGGCAAGTTCGCCGCGCCCTTGGTCTCGATAGTCTTGACCGAGCCGCCGCCGCCGGAGCCTTCGATGATGCGGACGATGGGCAGGCGGAGATCATGCGCCATCTCCTCCGCCATCAGCGGTTTTGCGGAGATGGACGCGTCCGCCGAGCCGCCGCGCACGGTGAAATCGTCGCCGACCACGACGACGGTGCGGCCTTCGATGCGCGCGCGGCCGAACACGCAGTTCGCCGGCGTCAATTTCTGCAACTCGCCGCTGGAATCGTATTCACCGACGCCGGAGACGGCACCGATCTCGTGAAAGCTGCCCTTGTCGCTCAGTCTGTCGATACGCTCCCGAACAGTCAGTCGGCCCTGGTCATGCTGACGCTTGACCTTGTCAACGCCGCCCATCTCCCGCGCGAAGGCTTCGCGCCGGGCGAGCTCGTCGAGTTCCGGCTTCCAGTTCATTCACTCCCTCCGAATTGATCGGCTTGTTATTGTTGTGCACGGCCATGGCGACCGGTTTACGCGGGATGCGGGCGTTGAAGACGTCGCCTTCCGCGCCCTCCATCAGGCTGCCGAGCGAACGGCCGAGCGCGAGCATCAGCGGCGCGACCTCGGCATGCAGGCGCTCTTCGTCGTACATCGCCGACAGAAGTCCGATCGTGATGACGACGAAGGTCTGGTATTGCGGCGACCAGATCGGCACCGCGAGCCCGTTGATATGCGGGCTCCACAGGCCGCAGGCCACGACATAGCCGCGCTCATGCAGCGACTGCCGGTTGGCCTCGATGCGGGGCCGCAGGATTTTCGCAGCCTCGGGAGCTTCCCGCTCCATGTCCGCGATGAAGGCATCGCCGACCTCGGGCGCCAATGCCGCAGTGTAGGCTGCGCCTGCAGCGGTCGAGGCCATCGAGATGCGGCTGCCGGTGCCCTCGTGCAGCCCGAGTGCCGAGGCCGAACGCGCGAACTGGAGATAGACCAGATGGAAGCGATCGGGGACCACGAAGCCGACGGTGCCCGGCAGTTGCTCGGCGAGTTCCTGGAGCCGCTGGCGAATCATGCTGCGCAGCTGCGCGCCCTTCATCATCGAGGCGCTCATCGCCACCGCGCTCGGCCCGATGCGATATTTCTGATCGCGCGGCAGATAAACCAGTTGCCCCATCCGCGTCAGCGTGTGCGTCAACCGCGACACCGTGGAGCGCGGCAGGCCGCAGCGATTTGAAATTTCGAGATTGCCAAGCCTGGCCTCGTGGCCTTCGAAGCACCGCAACACGTCGAACGCGCGCGACACCACCTGGATGACATCACCCTCACCGGCTTCGCCAGCGAGCGCACCTTGTCTACTCAACCGCTCCGAACGTCGTCCCATGATCCCTACCGCTTGTTCCGCTGTGCGGAATTAAATTCCGCTTGCAGAAGAAACTACCTCAGGCATTTTGCGACCACAACAAAAAGGCGATGGCATGCCAGAAATTAAGATCGTCACGGAGATCGCCGGACGCGTCTGCGCAACTCCCGTGCAAGTTGGAGGAACCGTTGCAGATGGCGATGAGATTGTGGTGGTCGAAGCGATGAAGATGGAGATACCGGTGCTTTCGCCTGTGAGCGGCGAGATCACATCGCTTCTGGTGAAGCTCGACGACGTCGTTACCGAAGGACAGGCGATCGCAATCGTCGCAAGCTGACTGCATTCTCCGTCGTTTTCCGCGACATTCTGTCAGCCTCATTGCTGTGTTCGCGGTACGGCGTTGCCATCGCCTGACCGCGATGACATGATCTCTCAAACAAAACCTGTTTCAAACAAAGAAAGAAATCGTCGCGGCAAACGCGAGGATCATTGGAGGGAAACATGCGTCGTGGGCTGATCATGCTCGCGCCTGCCGTGGTGGCAGGCCTTTCTTTTGTGTCTACACGCTATGCATTCGCCGACGACATCAAGCTGCCGGCAACATTGACGTTCACCGCCTATGACACCGGTACCGCCGGCTTCAACATCGCGGTCGGCGTCGGCAAGATGATGAAGGACAAATACTCGACCGACGTGCGCGTGCTCCCCGCAGGCAACGATGTCGCGCGTCTGGCGCCGCTGCGCGCCAAGCGCGCGGTCTCCGCGGCGATGGGATCGGGGACCTATTTCGCGCAGGAGGGCGTGTTCGAGTTCGGCTCCAGGGAATGGGGCCCGCAGCCGCTCCAGATCCTGCTCTCGAGCGTTGATTGCAATTGCGGTTCGCTCGGCGTGGCCGCGGATACAGGGGTGAAGGAGCTGAAGGACCTCAAGGGAAAGCGCGTCGGCTTCGTCGTCGGCTCGCCGGCACTGAACCAGAACTCGCTCGCGGTGCTCGCCTTCGCCGGCCTGACGCAGAAGGACGTCAAGATCGTCGAGTTCGCAAGCTACGGCGCGATGTGGAAGGGCTTGATCAACAACGACACCGATGCGGCCTTCGGCACCACCATCACCGGTCCCGCCAAGGAAGCCGAGACTTCGCCGCGCGGGCTGGTCTGGCCGCCGCTGCCCGCCAAGGACAAGGAAGGTTGGGCACGGATGCAGAAGGTCGGCTCGTTCTTCTTCCCGCAGACCGCGACCTGCGGCGCCGGTATCTCGCCGGACAAGCCGATCGAGCTCGGCAACTATCCCTATCCGATCTTCGTCGCCTACGCCTCGCAAGCCCCCGAGCAGGTCTATGCGATCACCAAGGCGATGATCGTGAACTACGATTCCTACAAGGACTCCGCGCCCGGCGCCGGCGGGCTTGCGGCCGATCGCCAGACCAAGAACTGGGTGGTGCCGGTGCATCCCGGCGCGGTGAAGGCTTTGAAGGAGGCCGGGCAATGGAACGACGCACAGGAGGCGCACAACAACGGACTGATCAAGCGGCAAGAGGTGCTTGGCGCCGCGTGGACCGACTACGGAAAATCCAATCCGCCTGCGGATGATAAGGCGTTCCTCGACGCCTGGATGAAGGCGCGTGCTGCGGCGCTTGCGAAGGCCGACATGCCGAACGGGTTCGAGGATTAGTTCACAGCGTTAATTGTCCACGCCCGAGGTCGATCATGTCGTCTGCTTCAGTCTCCACCCCCTCCCAGGACGGGGCCAAGCGGATCGTGTTCGACGATCCGCATGGCGCCGCCGCCAACATGCAGGAAGCGGAAGTTACGCGCGTGCGAAGCTTGCGTGGCGCGTGGCGCTGGCTGCTCGTCCTCGCGACCGCCGCGACCATCCTGCTCTGCATCAACCAGCAATTCTCGCTGCGCTTCTTCGTCGGCTACACCCAGCTCAACACGGAATACTTCTACCTCCTGATCGCCCTGATGCTGCCGTTCACGTTCCTGATCTTCCCGGGGACCCCGCGCGCGTCGCTCGATCGGATTCCCTGGTATGACCTTCTCTGCTTCGTCGTGACCTTTGCCGCCGCGCTGCTGTTGATGTCGAACGTCCGCAAGGCCGCCGAGGCCGGCTGGGAATTCGGCGGCGCGCCGAACAGCGTGATCGCAGCCGGTCTCGTGATGTGGGTGATGTTGATGGAGGCGCTGCGCCGCACCGGCGGCTGGAGCCTGCTACTGAGCGTGCTTCCCTTCACCGTCTATCCGCTGTTCGCGGAATCCAGCTGGCTCGGGCCGTTCCGCGGCACGCAGTCGACGCTGGAGCAGGCGACCGCCTATCACGTGCTGTCGGGCGAGAGCCTGCTCGGCATTCCCATCCAGGCGTTTGCCGACACCGTGATCGGCTTCCTGGTGTTCGGCACCGCGTTGATGATGACCGGCGCCGGAAAGTTCTTCATCAATCTCGCCTTCGCGCTGTGTGGCACGTTCCGCGGCGGCGCGGCCAAGGTGTGCATCTTCGCCAGCGGCCTGCTCGGCATGATGTCAGGCTCGATCATCTCCAACGTGCTGACCGCCGGCACCATGACCATTCCGGTGATGAAGAAGAGCGGCTTTCGCGCCTCCTATGCGGGCGCGATCGAGGCTTGTGCCTCGACCGGCGCGGTGCTGGCGCCGCCGGTGATGGGCGCGACCGCCTTCGTAATCGCGCAGTTCCTCAATGTCAGCTACGCCGATGTCGCGATCGCGGCCATCATTCCCGCCGCGCTCTATTATATCGGCCTGTTCATGCAGGTCGATTCCTACGCCGCACGACACGGGCTGAAGGGCATTCCGCGCGCGGAGCTGCCGCGGGTCATGGATACGATCAAGGATGGCTGGTACTACGTCTTCGTCATCGCCCTTCTGATCGTGATGCTGCTCTACTTCAAGCGCGAGAGCCATGCGCCATTCTACGCCACCGCATTGCTTCTTGTGCTCAACCAGCTGTTCTCGAAGGACACGCGCTGGACTGTCGCGACCATCGGCAAATTCCTCGAGGTCAACGGCCGCACCTTCGTCGAGCTTGTCGGCATCCTCGCCGGGTGCGGCCTGCTGATCGGCGCCTTCTCGATGACCGGCGTGGTGTCGAGCCTCGCCAACGACCTGCTGCATATCGCCGGCGACAATCCGTTCCTGCTGCTCGGCATGTGCGCCCTGACTAGCCTGATTCTCGGGCTCGGCCTGACCACGACGGCCTGCTACATCTTCCTCGCCATCCTGGTCGCACCCGCGCTGGAGAAGCTCGGGCTGAACAAGATGGCCGTGCACATGTTCATTTTCTACTGGGGCATGCTGTCGTCGATCACCCCGCCGGTCGCGATTGCATCATTCGCAGCGGCAGGTATTGCCGGCTCGCCGGCGATGAAGACGGGCTGGGAATCGATGTGGGTCGGCAGCATCATCTATTTCATCCCGTTCTTCTTCGTGCTCAATCCCGCGCTGGTGCTGCAGGGGCCGAGCCCCTATCTGGCCGGTCTCGGCTTGATGGCGCTCGCGGCGTTCGGCACGCTGTTCATCTGCGGCGGCATCCAGGGCTACCAGCCCTTCGTCGGCGATCTCCGCGGCGCCGGTGCGCTGGAGTGGCCCATCCGCGTGCTGCTGGTGATCGGCGGTTTCGTGGTGGCCACCCCCGGCGGCGGCATCATGCCGCTGTCGCAGATGCAGGTGACGCTGCTCGGCCTCGCCATCCTGATCCCCACGATTTTGCTCGCCCTGCTGCTGGTCCGGCGGCAGACCGTGGTGCCGGACGGGTTGCGCGTGCCCTGATTGCGTTGCACAAAGAGAGGCAATGAAACCGCTTTCGCCTCTCGCTACCGCCTGGACCCGCTCGAAGCCGCCTTTGCTGCGGTTTCTGGACAATTGCCTCAACGAATTCTCGGCAGAGACCTCGGGCGCGGTCGCCGACTACATTCCCGAGCTCGGCAAGGCCGATCCTGCCTGTTTCGGCATCAGCCTCGCGACCCTGGACGGTCATGTCTACGAGGTCGGCGACTCCAGGGCGCCCTTCACCATCCAGTCGATGTCAAAGCCGTTCGTGTTCGCGCTGGCGCTGGACCTGCTCGGCGCAAACAGGGTGGAGAGCGCAATCGGCGTCGAGCCCTCCGGCGATCCTTTCAACTCGATCCGGCTCAACTCGGAGAATCATCCATTCAACCCGATGGTCAATGCCGGCGCGATCGCCTGCACCGGGCTGATCCACGACAGCAAGGGTCCGGATGCCTTCGAGCAAATTCGCCTCGCGCTTAGTCGTTTTGCCGGCCGCGATCTCGCCGTCGACGAGGCCGTCTACGCTTCCGAAAGCCAGACCGGCGACCGCAACCGTGCCATCGGCTATCTCCTCAAGACCAATGCGGTGATCTCGGACAATGTCGCTGCCGTGCTCGACGTCTATTTCCGGCAATGCGCGGTGCTGGTCACCGCGCGCGACATCGCGGTGATGGCGGCAACGCTCGCCAACCGCGGCCTCAACCCGGTTAGCGGCGAGCAGGTGCTGAGCGCTTACGCGATCTCGCGCACGCTGTCGGTGATGACGTCGTCGGGCATGTACGACTATGCCGGCGAATGGATCTACCGGATCGGCATCCCTGCCAAGAGCGGCGTCGGCGGCGGAATTCTCGCCGCCCTCCCCGCCCGCCTCGGGCTCGGCAGCTATTCGCCAAGGCTCGACAAGCACGGCAACAGCGTGCGCGGCATCAAGGTCTGCGAGGCGCTGTCCTCGCATTACGATCTGCATATGCTCAACCGCAGCGACGACGCACGCAACGCCGTCATCGCCGATTACGACATCGGCAAGAGCCCGTCGCGGCGCGTGCGCCGCCCGCAGGAGCGCGATATTCTCGCAGCCCACGAGCAGGAGGTGCGGATCATCGAGCTGGTCGGCACGCTGTCGCTGTCGGCGGTCGACTATGTCTCACGCCGGCTTGCGGGCCGGCCGCGGCCGCAATTCGTGATTTTCGATCTCCACCGCGTCACCTCCACCACACGCGCCGGGGCACGGCTGGTGGCTGAAGCGTTCGAGGAGCTGGCGGCGCTGAATGTGACCGTCGTCCTGTCAGGCGTCAGGCGCGCCTCCAAGGAATGGGACAGCCTGCGGGAGTGGACCGCGGAGCTGAAGAACGTCCGCGACTTCTATGTGCTCGACACCGCGATCGAATGGGCCGAAGACCAGATCGTCTACCGCTATGGCGGCTCGATCGATTTTCACGAGACCACCGAGCTTTCCGAGCAGCCGCTGCTCGCAGGCCTCAGCGCGGAAGAGCTGACCGACCTCGCCTCGATCTGCACGATCCGGATCTATCAGTCTGGCGCGAAAATCCTCACCACTGGCGCCGCAGCCGATTCCCTGTTCTTCCTGCGCAGCGGCGCGGTGCATGTCACCCTGCCCGACGGAGTGCGGCTCGCAACACTCACCGCCGGCATGGCGTTCGGCGAGATGGCCCTGATCGAGACCACCCGCTCCGCGGACGTGTTCGCGGATATGGCTGCGACCGCGTTCGAGGCGCCTCTGAAAGCGTTCGAGCGCTTCCGCAAGCAGCACCCGCACGCCAGCGAACGCATCATGCGCAATCTTGCGCAGCTTCTGGCCGAGCGCCTGATCGTCGCCAACGCCAAAGTGGATATCTTGACCTCCACCTGAGCGGCCTAGCGGCTCGCCGCCTCGCTGATCCGCCGCTTGATCTTGGCGGCACTGGTCTTGAGCAGCTCCGATGGCTGCTGGCCGGTCGCCACGCAGAGGCAGGCCCAGTAGTAGATGACATCGCCCAGCTCCTCGACGAGGCCGGCCTGATCGAGCCAATCATCGCGCAGCAGCTTCTTGATGTGGTCGGCGACTTCGCCGGATTCGCCGGCGAGGCCGAGCCCGAGATAGGACAGCCGTTCGTTGGACGGACGCTCATCGACTTTCGCAATCGTTGCAGCCCAGGCGGCATATTCATCGATCGTCATGAGCGTCCCTCACAGCAATGCCTCGATCAGCCTACCACTTCGGTGACCGGCTGAAGGTCGATCTCAAAGGTCTCCAGAAACTTTGACGTCATGATGTAGAAGCCGACAGAGAGCTGCAGCTCGACGAGCGCGGCCGGCGTCAGTTTCGACGAGATCGCCTTGAAGGTTGCATCGGTCGGCTTGTTCAGCTTGACGATCTCGTCGGTGAAGGCGAGTGCGGCACGTTGCGTCTCGTCGAAACAGCTCGCGGCCTGCCAGTTCTCGAGCGCCTCATTCTGCTCGTCGGTGACACCGACATTCTTGCCGATGCGCTTGTGCGCGACGATCTCATACGGCGCCTCGCACAGGATGCCGGTGCGGGTGATCGCGAGCTCACGCACGATCGGATCGAGCTCGCCCTTGTGGCGGATGGCGCCGCCGAGCCGGCAGTACTGCTCGAAATAGCTCGGCGAATGCGACATCATCCGGAAGATGTTGGCATTGCGGTTCTTGTCGAGGATCTCCCGGGTGCGGTCGGATGCCCTGGACGGGTCGCTGTAGTTGATGCGGGCCATGATTTTCCTGAAGTTTTTCCCTAAGCCTTTGATGCTTTTTGTCGTTAGCGGCGAAATTTCCACGAAACTGTATTCTTGCGCGTCCGCAGGAGCAACAACATCGAGTCAAAATGCCGCCGCATTGCTGAACGACCTTGGCACAGTCGATATTCGCCGCGTGGGGACTTGATCGCGGCGGATACTCGCAAGGGGTGTTCCGAGTAAAAACAATTGGCCGTTGGGCGCTAACCGCGCATCGATGAGTCACGCCCAAGTCTAGGGAGAAAATGGAATGAAGGAAGCCACCAAGGGGGCGGCCTCGGAAGCGTTCGCGCATATGCTAGCGGTGATGGCGATGCTCGTCATCGCCAGCATCCTGTTCTACGGGCGCTAGTTAAGAGTCGGGTGAGAGCTTTCGTCATTCCGGGGTGGCCCTCGCACAGGCCAGGCCCAGAATTCCCGTTCCAGGCTCGGTCTCTCAGGACCGCCCCCGAATGACGGATCCCACCGCTCGCGTTGCCGCAGTAGCCCGGATGGAGCGCGCAATCCGGGAAAGTCTATCGGTGAGGCGAAAACCCGGATTTCGCTCCGCTCCATCCGGGCCACATTGGAGCATCTAAATTTCACTATCTGTCTTTGGCGAAGAACGGCACCAGCTTGCCGGCGAACAGTTTGAAGCTCGTACTGACCTCATCGCCGATGGCGAGATCATTCTCACCATGCGCCATCATGCGAAAACCCTCGGCGCAATCGACCAGCAGGATGTTGTAGGGCACGTGCGACCGCGTCTCGGGCGTGGCGGCGCGGCAGACCAGCGACGTCGCATAGATCCTGCCCTTGCCGCTGGCGCGCTGCTCGCGCAGATCGGACGCGCCGCAGGCCACGCAGAAGGCGCGACGAAAATACTGCACATGGCCGCATGCGGTGCAGGTCTGATAAATGACGGCCTGTTCGCCCTTGGTCCAGTCGGCTAGACGCTCGCTCATCGCACCCGCTCCAGGAACATGCTGACGTGGGACGACAGCACGCCGCCATCGCCGTGCAGCAGCGCGATCGAGGCGTCGCGCACCTGACGATTCGCCGCCCGCCCCGTCATCTGGAGATGCGTTTCCACCAGATGCGCCATGGCGCCACCGACGCCGCAATGACCGTAGCTGAGCAGGCCGCCATGGGTGTTCAGCGGCATCGCTCCATTGCGGCTGAAATGGCCGGCGCGCACGCGCGCGGCTGCCTCGCCCCGGCCAGCAAGGCCAAGATCTTCCAGCAGCATCGCGAGCGTGATCGTAAAGCTGTCGTAGATCGCCGCGTAGCGCACGTCGGAAATCGCGAGGCCGGTGGCCTCCCTGGCGCGGGCGACGGAGATCTCGGCGCCGAGCTCGCTCAGGGCGGGCGCTGCAGTGACGTGCTGATGGGTATGAGCCTGGGCACACCCGCGAATGCGCACGCCGGCCTCTCCGGTCCGCTCGCGGCTGACGACGAAGGCGGCACCGCCGTCGGACACCGGGCAGCAATCGAGCAGCTTGAGCGGCATCGCCACCGGCTTCGAGGCCATGACGTCGGCGACCTCGATGGGATCCTGGAATTGCGCACCAGGATGAGTGCAGGCGTGGGTGCGCATCAGCACCGCGAATTCGGCGAGGTCTTCTTCCGTCACGCCGTACTCGTGCATGTATCTGTTAGCGACGAGGCCGTAATAGGCGGGGATGGTCGGGCCGAGCGGCAGTTCGTAGTCGGGATGGCCGACCTGCGCCAGCGCTTGGATCGAGGCGTCGCGGCTCTGTCCAGTGAGGCGGTTCTCGCCGGCCACGACGAGCACATTGCGGGCGACGCCCGCTTCGACGAGATGATGGGCGAGCATGGTCATCGCGAGCCCGGTCGCGCCACCGACCTGGACGGCATGGGCGTAACTGGGGCGGATGCCAAAATGCTCGGCAAAAACGGTCGCCAACATGATGTGCGGCGAGACGGTGGAGTAGCCGCAGAGGATGCCGTCGATCTCGGCACGCTTGAGCCCGGCATCGTCGAGCGCAGCCTGCGCGGCCTTGCTCATCAGCTCCAGCGAGGACGAGCCTTCGTGCTTGCCGAAAGGCGTGAGACCGACGCCGGTGATGAAGCTCATGGGCGCACCAGTGCATCGTCATTCCGGGGCGGCGAACGGGTGACGCCATCGCGGACCATGGCGTCGATCTCGTCGGCGGAATAGCCGATCTCGCGCAGGATTTCCGCGCCGTGCTCGTTGAGCTGCGGCGCGAGCCGCACCGGTTCGGCTTCGGTTTCGGACCAGGTGGCCGTCACCCTCATGCTCCGGATCGGCCCTTCAGTTGGATGGTTCACCACTGGGAAAAAGCCGGTCGCCTCCAGATGCTCATCGTGCAGCATCGACGCGAGGTCGTGCATGGGCATCACCGGCACGTCGGCCTTGGTGAGCAGGTCGATCCATTCCGCGGTGCTGCGCGTCTCGAAGATGCGCGCGAGCTCGGCATAGACGACGTCGATGTTGGCGGCGCGGCCGGCGAATGTCGAGAACATCACGTCGGCGCGCAGGTCGTCGCGTCCCGTCGCCTTAAAGAAGTTCTCCCACTGCTTGTCGTTGTAGACGATGACGCTGAGATAACCGTCCGATGTCTTGTAGGGCCGGCGGTCGCGCGAGAGGTGGCGGGCGTAACCGCCCTTGTCGAGCGGGGGCTCATAGGTCAATCCGCCCATGTGGTCGCCCATGACGAAGCCGGCCATGGTCTCGAACATCGGGATGTCGACGCGCTGGCCGCGGCCGGTGCGGTCGCGGTGCACGAGGCTGGCGCAGATCGCGCCCACGGCAGTCAAGCCTACGATGCGATCGACCAGTGCGTTCGGCACATAGCGCGGCACACCGTCGCCGGTCTGCGCCATCAAGGCGGGCAGCGCGGTGGCGCCCTGGATCAGATCGTCATAGGCCGGTTTTGCAGCATAGGGCCCGTCCTGGCCGAAGCCGAACACGCCGGCATAGACCAGCCGCGGATTGATTTTGGAAACAACGTCATAGCCGAGTTGAAGCCGCGCCATCGCCTGCGGGCGGACGTTGTAGACGAGAACGTCGGCGTCTTTCAGCAAGCGGAGCACGGCCTCGCGGCCGGCGGGCTTCTTCAGGTCAAGGCAGATCGAGCGCTTGCTACGGTTGGTGTTGAGAAACACCGGGCCCATGCCTGCGTGCCGCATCGGGCCGATCAGGCGGGTGACGTCGCCGTCCAGAGACTCCACCTTGATGACGTCTGCGCCGTAATCGCCGAGCATCTGGGTCGCATAGGGGCCCATCAGCACGGTGGTCATGTCGACGACCTTGATGCCCTTCAGCGGCCCCATCGTTCGCTCCCGATTGCGCGGCCTCAAGTGAGGCCTGCGATCTCGGTCCAGCTAACGGCAGTGGCGGCGCATGCGCAAGAGCCGCCGGCGTATGGCCGCATGCGCCGGCGGCGAAAGGCGGCTATTTCTTCTGACGGGAATCGCGAATCTTGAGGAGGCGGTCGAGCTCATCATTCTGCTGGTTGATGCGGTCAGCGATCCGCGACTCGTTCTGCTCACCCGAGGCGGCCGCGGCCTGCTCGATGAGCTGGCGGATATTGTCCTCGAGAATCGCGATGCGATCGTTGAGTGCGTCCATCGACAGCGAATCTTCGTAGTCATTGCTCATGATGCATCCCCTGCAAATCGATCAAGAGCTTTAAGGGCCCCCAGCGAGCCCACCATGATCTAGCGCAAGATAAGAAGGTGGGCACGGCGCTTCACGCCTTGCCTACCGTGCAGCAGCCTTACTTCAGCGGCTCCAGCACGGAGACGTAGTTGGCAACCGCCGCACCGCCCATGTTGAAAATGCCGCCGAGCTTTGCATTCTTAAGCTGCATGCCCTCGGGCGCTTGGCCGGCGAGCTGCATCGCGGTCATCACGTGCATGGAGACGCCGGTGGCGCCGATCGGATGGCCCTTGGCTTTCAGGCCACCGGACGGATTGACCGGCAGCTTGCCGTCCTTGAGCGTCCAGCCTTCCTTGATGGCACGGGCACCCTGCCCCCGCGGCGTCAAGCCCATCGCTTCGTACTCGATCAGCTCGGCGACGGTGAAGCAGTCATGGGTCTCGACGAAGGAGAGATCGGAAAGTGTAACGCCCGCCTTCTCCAGTGCGCGCTGCCAAGCGACCGTGCAGCCCTCGAACTGGAGGATGTCGCGCTTGGACATCGGCAGGAAATCCTGGGCGTGCGCGGTGGCGCGGAAGCCGATCGACTTGCTCATGCCCTTGGCGGTTTCCGCGTCGGCCAGCACCAGGGCAGCGGCACCGTCCGAGACCAGCGAGCAGTCGGTGCGCTTCAGGGGGCCGGCGACGTAGGGGTTCTTCTCGCTCTCGGCGCGGCAGAAGTCGAAGCCAAAGTCCTTGCGCATCTGGGCGAAGGGATTGGCGACGCCGTTCTTATGGTTCTTGGCCGCGATCAGCGCCAGTGCATCGGACTGGTCGCCGTATTTCTGGAAATAGGAGCTGGCGATCTTGCCGAACACGCCGGCGAAGCCGCCGACAGTGTCGCCGTCCTCGGGAAGATAGGACGCCTTGAGCAGGTTCTTGCCGATCTCCGGGCCCGGCGTGCGCGTCATCTGTTCGACCCCGACAACGAGGACAATCCTGGCCGCGCCGGCCGCGATCGCGCGCACGCCCTGATGGACGGCGGCGGAGCCGGTGGCGCAGGCGTTCTCGACCCGGGTCGCCGGCTTGAAGCGCAGCTTCGGGTCGGCCTGGAGCACCAGCGAGGCGGTAAAATCCTGGGGCGAGAAGCCGGCGTTGAAATGGCCGAGCACGATCTCGTCGACATCGCCGGCCGAAATGCCGGCATCCGCCAGCGCCTCATTGGCGACCTTCACCACAAGGCTTTCCACGGTCTCGGTGTCGAACTTGCCGAACGGCGTATGCGCCCATCCGACGATGCTGGCGGTCATGGTCTTTCTCCCTGGCGGTCTCTTGCTGACCTAAGTCTTAGCTCAGGGATGGCAAGACTTCACGCGGGTTTAAGCGCCTGGAGGGTGCGCTGGCAGATGGCAGTTATGCCGGCCCAGTTCCCGGCCCTGATCTCCGCCGTCGGGCACAGCCAGGAACCGCCGACCGCGACCACGTTGGGCTCCGCGAGCCAGGTTGCCGCATTGGCCTCGCCGACCCCGCCGGTCGGGCAGAACCGCACGTTCGGGAACGGCCCACCCAGCGAGCGCAGCCCCTTGATGCCGCCGGCCTGCTCGGCCGGGAAAAATTTTGCGATGTCGAAGCCGTAGGACAGCGCCATCATCAGCTCGGAGGCCGTGGCGATACCCGGCGCAAACGGCAAGGAGCTATGGGTCGCGGCCTTCAAGAGGTCCGGGGTCAAGCCCGGGCTGATGCCGAACGCAACGCCGAGCTTCTCGACACGGGTAAAGTCGGCCGGATTGAGAATCGTGCCGATGCCGACCACCGCCTCGGGCACCTCGGCCATCATCGCCCTCGCCGCCTCGATCGCAACAGGGGTACGCATGGTCACCTCCAGCGTGCGGACGCCGCCGGCCACCAGCGCACGCGCCAGCGGCACCGCATCCTGGATACGCTCGATGGTGAGGACGGGAATGACAGTCGCGGCCTTGAACAGCGCGGCGAGGTGGTTCTGTTGGGCAGTCGTGGTCATCTTGGCTTTCGTTTCACTTGGTCGCTTGACGCGTGGTCGCCGGCCGATGCCGTTTCTTCGGCGGCATGGCATAACCCGGAATGATGGCGCCGGAATAGCAGATGACGAGGCTGGCGAGGCGGTGCCCGGCCTGCGCGGCCTCGACCGGGTCGGAACCGGCGAGCCGTGCCGCGATATAGGCCGCCGCAAAGCTGTCGCCGGCCGCGGTGGTGTCGACCACGGGCTTGGTCATGGGCTCGGCGCGGACCTCGTAGGGCCCCCCGGGAAAGCGCAGCAGGCTGACCGGCTCGGCGAGCCGGAACACCAGCTCGGGGCTTGGGATGCGCGCCATCAACTGCTCGTGGCTTTCGCCAGGATAGAGAGCGAGCAGATCCTCGGTCGAGGTCAGCACGATGTCGGCTGCCGCGAAGGCCGCTGAAAACACCTCGCGCGCGACCTCACGATCCGGCCATCCCCGCGCGCGAAAATTGGTATCGAACACGAAGCGGGTGCCAAGCAGACGCGCGCGCTTGATCGCCGCGAGCAGGCGCTCGCGCCCAGCCGTGTCGTAGATCGAGAGCGTGATCGCAGAGAGATAGACGATGTCGTAGCTCATCAGCGAGTTGAGGAGATCGTCCGTCTCCGGCAGATTCATCAGCTGGCGCGCCGCCGCACTGTCGCGCCAGTGGAAAAACTGGCGCTCGCCCTTCGTATCCAGCTGGATCATGTAGAGGCCGGGCAGCTTGCCGGGCAGCCGCGCGACGCGCCTCGTGCCGACGCCCTCCGCAGTCCAGGCCGCGATCATCTCATCGCTCAGGGCATCGTCGCCAAGCGCGGTGAAATAATCGACCTTGACCTCGAGCCGCGCGAGGTAAACGGCCGTGTTGAGGGTGTCGCCGCCGAATCCACGCGAGTAGAGGCCCCCGCCCTGCCCGCTGGAAGGTCCGGCGGATTGTCCACCCTGGGCCTGCCGGAGCTCGACCATGCATTCGCCGATGCAAGCAACGCTCGCCATCACTTTACCCGCTCAGTCAGAGATCAGGCGACGAAATTGCCGCCGAGCTCGTCTTCGATGTGAATGCGGATGATGTCGTCGAAAGTCTTCTCGGCAGTGGTGAAGCCGAGCTCGAGCGACCGCTTTGCATTGAAGTTGCGCGGCCAGCCGCCGACGATGCCGACGATAAAGGGGTCGGGCTCCCGCTTGATGCGGGCGGCGACCTTGTCGCCGGCGACGCGCTTCAGCGCAGCGATCTGCTCGCCAACCGTCGCCGACAGGCCCGGCATGGTCAAATTACGGCGCGGCCCCACCGCGGCGAGGTCCATGGTGCCGGCATGCAGCAGGAAGCCGACGGCGGAGCGCGGCGTGGCATGCCAGTGGCGGACGTCCTCGGACACGGGAAGAACCGCTTCCTTGCCGGCCAGCGGCTCGCGCAGGATGTTGGAGAAGAAGCCCGATGCCGCCTTGTTGGGCAGGCCGGGCCTGATGCAGATGGTCGGCAGGCGGATGCCGATGCCATCGAGGAAGCCGCGGCGGGAATAGTCGGCCAGCAGTAATTCGCCGATCGCCTTCTGCGTACCGTAGCTCAGAAGCGGCGTGTGGAAGAACTCGTCGCCGATCGCATCGGGGAACGGCGCGCCGAACACCGCGATCGAGGACGTGAAGACCACGCGCGGCTTGTAGCCGCCGCCTGCAAGCCTGACGGCATCGAGCAGCATTCGCGTGCCGTCGAGATTGATGCGGTAGCCCTTGTCGAAATCGAGCTCGGCTTCGCCCGAGACGATCGCGGCGAGATGAAAGATCACGTCCGGACGGCCGGCGATCAGCTTTTCGGCCGCACCCGGCACGGCGAAATCGCTCGACACGGTCTCGACGGCAAACCCGGCTCTTTCCGGCGCCTTCGGCTCGACCACGTCATGCATGGTCAGCTTGGTGATGTCGCTCTTGCCGAGCCGGCCGTCGCGCGACAACCGTTCGCACAATTTGCGGCCGACCATGCCGGCGGCGCCCAGAACCAGAATGTGCAAGAGCCTACTCCTTTTATTGGCCGGAACGCGCCGATTTCGGCGATTCGTCCTGGCGCGCTCTCGAGGCAGGCCCCGCGATCATTCCTTCACGGCGCCGGTCATCGCCGACACATAATACTCCACGAAGAAGGAATAAAGGATAACTACGGGAACCGAGCCGGTCAGAGCCGCCGCCATCAGCGCCCCCCAGTGGTAGACGTCGCCATTGACGAGCTCGGTGATCGCGCCGACGGGGATCGTCTTGTTTTCGGACGAGGAGATGAAGGTCAGCGCGTAAATGAACTCGTTCCAGGACAACGTGAAGGCGAAGATGCCCGCCGAGATCACGCCCGGCAGCGAAAGCGGCAACGTGATCTTCATCAGAATCTGCAGCCGCGTCGCCCCGTCGATCAGCGCACACTCCTCCAGCTCATAGGGGATGGTGCGGAAATAGCCCATCAGGAGCCAGGTGCAGAACGGGATCAGGAAGGTCGGATAGGTCAGGATCAGCGCCAAATTGCCGTCGAACAGCCCGAGCTGAAACACGATCGCCGCCAGCGGAATGAACAGAATGGAGGGCGGCACCAGATAGCCGAGGAAGATCGCAAGGCCGACATAGCGCGAGCCCTTGTAGCGAAGGCGTTCGATCGCATAGGCGGCGCAGACGCTGGCGAACAGGGAGATGAAGGTCGAGGACACCGAGACGATCACGGTGTTCCACATCCAGAGCGGATAGTCGGTGTCGAAGAACAGCTTCTTGATGTGCTCCAGCGTCGGATGCACGATCCAGAACGGATTGTACTTTTCGTAGTCGTACATCTCCGCGTCCGGCTTGAACGTCGCGACCGCCATCCAGTAGAACGGGAACAGCAGGAAGAAGATGATCAGGCCGAGCGGAAGGTAGACCCGAAAAAACTTCCGCGGGAAGCTCTCGAGATAGTCCATTCCGACGCTTTGGTCGTCTGCCGTGGTCATGGTCAGTCCCTCCCGCCCTGCTGCCAGCGCGAACGCTGAAGCCCGAAAAAGCTGAGCAGGATCGCCGCGACCAGGAACGGAATCATCGCGTTCGAGATCGCCGCCCCCTCGCCGAGATTGCCGCCGGTGATGGCGCGCTGGAACGACAGCGTCGCCATCAGATGGGTGGAGTTGATCGGTCCACCCCGCGTGATGGTGTAGATGAGCTGAAAGTCGGTGAAGGTCATCAGCACCGAGAACGTCATCACGACCGCGATGATCGGCGACAGCATCGGCAGCGTGATGTGGCGGAAGCGCTGCAGATTGGTGGCGCCGTCGAGATTGGCGGCCTCATAGAGCGAGGGCGAGATGGTCTGTAATCCCGCCAGCAGCGTGATCGCCACGAAAGGCACGCCGCGCCAGATATTGGCGGCGACGACCGACCAGCGCGCATTCCAGGGATCGCCAAGGAAATCGATATAGCGCGTGATCAGGCCGGCCTTAATCAACACCCAGGAGATGATCGAGAACTGGCTGTCATAAATCCACCAGAACGCAATCGCAGAGAGCACCGTGGGCACGACGAAGGGCAACAGCACGATCGCCCGGATCATCGACTTCATCGGCAGCCGCTCGTTGAGCAGCAGCGCCAGGTAAAGGCCGATGGCGAATTTCACCGCGCTGGCGGCGACCGTGTAGAAGATCGTGTTGAACACCGAAAGCCAGAACACTGAGTCCTTCGCCAGCGAGACGAAATTCTGGAAGCCGATGTAGCGCCCGGCGCCGCCGATCTTGGTGTCGGTCATGCCGAGCCAGAAGCCCAGCGCCAGCGGGTAAGCCAGAAACAGGATGAGGATGGCGATTGCCGGCACCATGAACATCGCGCCGAGGAAATGCCGGCTCTCGAATGCTCTGGTCCACAAGCTGCTGCGCTTGGCCTGCGCGACAGTGGACTCGGCCATAACTGCCATGTCGGATTCCCCTCGACGAAAAGTCGCGGCGTCCGGCGAACCGGACGCCGCGTAGATTGGAGCTGATCAGACCTGATAGTAGCGCTTGGCGCGCTCGGCTGCGCGTGCGGCTGCCGCCTTCGGCGTCACGGAGCCCGACGCCGCCTCGGCGAACATGTCGACGACGACGAAGTCGCCCATCACGGCGGCCGAGGCATAGCCGAGATCGCCGGCATAGCCGTTGTCGCGGCAGCGCTTCAGGCAGTCGCGATACGGCGTGATCTTCGGATCCGACGTCCACACCGGGTTGTCGTTGTAGGCCGGAAGCGGCGGCGACACGTAGCCGTTGGAGGAGACCTCCCAGGCGTCGTAGTTCGCCTTGTCCATCATGAACTTGATGTATTCCTTGACCGCCTTCGGATACTTCGAGTGCTTGTAGCCGTAATAAACCAGCACGTTCTGCTGCTCGGTCGACACGCCGACCGGACCGATCGGCATCGGCGCGTGGTTCATGTCCTTGGCGATCTCCTGCTGCTTCGGATCGGTCGAGTTCTTTCCGACGGTCCAGATAGAGATGCCGTTCAGCGTCAGGCTGAGCTCGCCGTTGAGGAACGCCTTGTTGTTGTTCGAGTCGTTCCACGACAGCACGCCGGGGATGAAGGTCTCGTAGAGCTGCTTGACGTATTCGAGCGCGGCGATCGTCTCCGGCGAGTCGATCACGACCTCGTTCTTTTCATTGACGACTTTGCCGCCGAAGGCCCACAGCGCCCACTGGCACCAGCCGTTGGCGTCACCCGTGGCGTGGCCGAGCGCGAAGCCGGCCGGCGTGTTGTTCTTCTTCAGCGCCTGGCAGAGCTTGAGGAAGCCGGCAGTGTCCTTGGGAAATTCATCGAAGCCGGCGGCCTTCACGTGGCTAACGCGATAGTTCAGGCAGCCGCCGGTCGCGCCCTGCGGAATGGCGATCCAGCTGTTGCCCTTCTTGCCGTAGCGTTCGGCAACCGGGTACCAGCCGCCATACTGCGCGCCGAGATAGTCGGCGACGTCAGTCATGTCGATCAGCTTTTCCGGGAATTTGTGGGGATCATCGAGCGTTCCGATGATCAGGTCGGGACCGGCGCCGACATTGGCGGCGACCGCGGCTTTGGGGCGGATGTCCTCCCAGCTCTCGGCCTCGAGCTTGATCTTGACGCCGGTCTTCTCGGAGAACGCCTTGGTCTGCTCGGCGAATTTGTCGAACTCGGCCTGAATGAACTGCTTCCAGCGCAAGACGCGGATGGAAGCGTTCGGCTCGGGCGTGTTGGTCCACTCCGCCGCGCGTACCGGGACAATGCCCGGGCCGGCCAGCAGCGCCGCGCCGCCCAGACCGACTTTAAGCACACTTCGCCTGTCGAAATCGCTCATCGTTCTCTCCCTAAATTTTATATTTGTATTGGGTCGTCTTGTATTGGGGCAGTTCTGCTTGGCAGTTCTTTGGCGTCGCTATACGCGTTTGCCCGTCGCCTCGTCGAACAGATGAATCACGGAAGGATCGGGCTTCAGCTTGACCTTGTCGCCCGGGTTGAACTGGTGACGTTCGCGGAAGACCGCGACGACCTGCTCACCACCGAGCTTCGCAAACACCTGCGTTTCCGAGCCGGTCGGCTCGACCACGACGATCTCGGCATCGGCGCCGTCGTCAGCGATGGTGAAATGCTCGGGACGCACGCCGTAAACGACAGGACGCCCGTCGGACGCCGCCGGCGCGTTCCTGAGCGGCAGCTTGACGCCATTCGGCCCCTCGAAGATCGCAACGCCGTTGACCCGCACATGACCCTTCAGGAAGTTCATGGACGGCGAGCCGATAAAGCCGGCGACGAACTGGTTCTCGGGCTTGTCGTAGAGCTCGAGCGGCGTACCCATCTGCTCGACGATGCCGTCATGCATGACCACGATTTTATCGGCCATGGTCATGGCCTCGATCTGATCGTGGGTGACGTAGACCGTCGTGGTCTTCAGCCGCTGGTGCAGCTCCTTGATCTCGGTGCGCATCGCGACGCGCAGCTTGGCGTCGAGGTTCGACAAGGGCTCGTCGAACAGGAACACCTGCGGATCGCGCACGATGGCGCGGCCCATGGCGACGCGCTGGCGCTGGCCGCCGGAGAGCTGGCGCGGATAGCGTTCGAGCAGCGGCGACAGTGCCAGGATCTCGGCGGCGCGCTTGACGCGCTTGTTGATCTCTTCGGTGCTCTCGCCCCGCAGCTTCATCGAGAAGCCCATGTTCTCGCCGACCGTCATGTGCGGATAGAGCGCGTAGTTCTGGAACACCATCGCAATGTCCCGCTCCTTGGGCTGGACATTGTTGACGACGCGGTCGCCGATCGAGATCGTGCCTGAGGTGATGTTCTCGAGACCGGCGAGCATGCGCAGAAGCGTCGACTTGCCGCAGCCGGAGGGGCCAACCAGGACAACGAACTGGCCGTCCTCGATCGGAATCGAAACGCCGTGCAGGACTTCAAAATTGCCGAACGATTTCCGCACGTCGCGGATTTGCACAGACGACATCTAGCTCCCTCCTCGAAAGTCCACGACGCATCTCGCGCCGCGACCGTCTTGTTTTTCAGACTTCACCGAGCGAAGCCCAACCTTAGCGGGCGACATTGTCGGCAGTTTGTGCGGTTTTGGCAATTTGTCTTTGGTTAGTCCGTGCTGGTAGCGCTGTCAACGTTCCTTTGTTTGCGACATTGAGTGTGTTAAGAGCAGCAAATGGGTCGAAACCGCACCAAGTCAGGCAAAATCCGGCTGGCGGAAGTCGCCGAGCTCGCCGGCGTCAGCCCGATCACAGCGTCCCGCTTCTTCCGCAATCCCGAGGCGCTGTCGCTCGCCAAACGGACCCGGGTCGAGAGCGCAGCCAGGGAGCTCGGCTATGTACCGAACCTGGCGGCGCGCGCGTTGGCCTCGCAGCGCACCGAGGTGATCGGTGTCTTGATTCCGTCGCTGACCAATAACGTGTTCTCCGACGTGCTACGCGGCATCTACGACGCCTCCGAAAACAGCCGTTACTCGATCCAGTTGTCCAACACACGCTACAGTATTCTCCAGGAGGAGAAGCTGCTGCGGCTGTTTCTTGCGCAGAAGCCGGCCGGGCTGATCGTCACCGGCATCGACCAGACCACGGAATCGCGCGCAATGCTCGATGCCGCCGACTGCCCGATCGTGCAGATCATGGAGATCGGACCCAATCCGATCGACATGATGATCGGCTTTTCGCACTATGACGCAGCCCGTGCGGCGGTTGCGCATCTGTTCGCGCAAGGTCACCGCAAGATCGGTTTCGTCGGCGCACGGATGGATCCGCGGGTGCAGCGCCGGCTCGACGGATACGTCTCGGCCATGAAAGACGCCGGACTGTTCGACCAACGCCTCGTCGTCACCACGGCGACTCCGACCTCGGTAACGCTCGGAGGCGCCCTGTTCACCGATCTCCTGGCGCGGGAGCCCGGCATGGACGCGGTGTTCTGCGCCAATGACGACCTCGCGCTGGGTGTGCTGTTCGAATGCAGGCGCCGCGAGATCGCGATCCCCGAACAGATCGCGATCGTTGGCTTCAACGATCTCGAATTCATGGCCTCCGCCGTCCCGACTTTGACGAGCGTGCGCACCAACCGCTACGAGATGGGCAACACGGCCGCCAGCATGCTGATCGACGCGATCGACGGACGGCGTCCGGAGCAGCCGGTGCTCGATCTCGGCTTCAAGGTGATCGAGCGGCAAAGCTCGTCGGCCCGGCGTTCCGACAACCGGCCAGCCGTTTCAGGCGGGGGTGTTGCGAACAAAATGGTAGCGTTACCAAGTGGCCATGACTAGTATCGGATTTGTGAGGAAACGACCCGCCAGCGGGCAGGCAAATCGTCGCTCGCGCCGTTGGGCATCGCACAAGCCGATACCATAAAACGGACGCCAGTGCGTTTGCATTGCAGGAGAAACCAATGACAAAAAAACCAACCAATGGGCATGCCCCCGCCGGCAACGGCGCTCGCCGCCACCTCCGCTCGCAGGAATGGTTCAACAATCCGCATAATCCGGGCATGACCGCGCTCTATATGGAGCGCTATTTGAACTACGGTCTCACCCGCGCCGAGCTCCAGTCCGGCAAACCGATCATCGGCATCGCGCAGACCGGCAACGACCTCTCCCCCTGCAACCGCCACCATATCGAGCTTGCCCATCGCGTCCGCGAAGGCATCCGCGAGGCCGGCGGCATTGCGATGGAATTCCCGACCCATCCGATCCAGGAGACCGGCAAGCGCCCGACCGCGGCGCTCGACCGCAACCTCGCTTATCTCGGCCTCGTCGAAATCCTCTACGGCTATCCGCTCGACGGCGTGGTGCTGACCACGGGCTGCGACAAGACCACGCCGGCCTGCATGATGGCGGCGGCGACCGTCAACCTGCCCGCGATCGTGCTGTCGGGCGGGCCGATGCTGAACGGCTGGCACAATGGCGAGCGCACCGGCTCCGGCACCATCGTCTGGAAATCGCGCGAGCGCCTCGCCGCCGGCGAGATTGACTATGAAGAATTCATGGAGATCGTGGCGTCATCGGCGCCCTCGGTCGGCCATTGCAACACCATGGGCACCGCTTCGACCATGAACGGGCTCGCGGAAGCGCTCGGCTTCTCGCTGCCGGGCTGTGCGGCGATCCCCGCCCCCTATCGCGAGCGCGGCCAGATCGCCTACGAGACGGGAAAACGCATCGTCGACATGGTCTGGGAAGACCTCAAGCCTTCGGACATCCTGACCCGCAAGGCGTTCGAGAACTGCATCGTGATCAATTCGGCGATCGGCGGCTCGACCAACGCACCGATCCACATTAACGCGCTGGCGCGCCACATCGGCGTCGAGCTCTCCATCGACGACTGGCAGAAGGTCGGCCACGACGTGCCGCTGCTGGTGAACATGCAGCCGGCCGGCTTCTATCTCGGCGAGGAATTCCACCGCGCCGGCGGCGTGCCGGCCGTGGTGCGCGAACTGATGAAGCACAAGCGCATCCACGAGGACGCGGTCACGGTCAACGGCCGCGGCATCGGCGAGAACTGCGCCAATGCGCCAAAACCCGACAACGACGTGATCTGGTCTTACGACAAGCCGCTGGTGAAGGACGCCGGCTTCCTGGTGCTGAAGGGCAATCTGTTCGATTCCGCGATCATGAAGACCAGCGTGATCTCCAAGGAGTTCCGCGATCGCTACCTCAGCAACCCGACCGATCTCAATGCATTCGAGGGCCGCGCCATCGTGTTCGAGGGTCCCGAGGACTATCACGAGCGGATCGACGATCCCTCACTCGAGATCGACGAGCGCTGCGTGCTGTTCATCCGCGGCACCGGCCCGATCGGCTATCCCGGCGGCGCCGAGGTCGTGAACATGCAGCCCCCTGCGGCGCTGATCAAGCGCGGCATCATGTCCCTGCCCTGCATCGGCGACGGCCGCCAGTCGGGCACCTCGGGCTCCCCTTCGATCCTCAATGCTTCGCCGGAAGCCGCCGCCAATGGCGGGCTCGCGATCCTCAGAAACGGCGACAAGGTACGCGTCGATCTGAACAAGGGCAGTGCCAACATTCTCATCTCCGACGACGAGGTGAAGAAGCGCCACGCCGAGCTGGCGGCGAATGGCGGCTTCAAGCATCCGCCGAACCAGACGCCGTGGCAGGAGCTTTATCGCAACACCGTCGGCCAGCAGTCGACCGGTGCCTGCATGGAGCTCGCTACGCGCTATCAGAACGTCGCCGGCACATTTGGCGTAGCGCGGGATAATCACTGAGTTAGGAACACGTAGCCCGGGTGAGCGGAGCGACACCCGGGACATCCGCTCCCGGATATCGCGCTCGCGCGCTCATCCGGGCTACGGCACTGAGAAAATCGAGGAGAATACAAATGGCAGACCGCCTCAAGGGAAAGCGCGCCGTCATCACGGCTGCAGCGGCAGGCATCGGGCGCGCATGCGCCATTGCATTCGCGCGTGAAGGCGCAACCGTCATCGCCACCGACATCAATGAGAGCGGCATCGCGAGCCTGGCTAAGGAAGGTATTGCCGAGACTGCGAAGCTCGACGTGCGCAGCACCGCCGACGTTAACGCCTTCGCCAAGCGCGTCGGCAAGGTCGACATCCTGCTCAACGCGGCGGGCTTCGTGCACCACGGCACCATCCTGGAGTGTTCGGAAGAGGATTTTGATTTCTCGTTCGACCTCAACGTCAAGTCGATGCACCGGACCATCAGGGCCTTCCTGCCGGACATGCTCGCGGGCGGCGGCGGCAGCATCGTCAACATCTCCTCCTGCGCGGCGCTGCGGCCGCCGGCCAACCGTTACGTCTACAGCGCTTCGAAGGCAGCGGTGTCGCTGCTGACGCGCGCGGTCGCGCTCGACTTCATCACCAAGGGCATCCGCTGCAACAGCATCTGCCCGGGCACCGTCGAGACGCCTTCGATGCTCGACCGTGCCGCAGCGCAAGGGCCGCAGGGCAAGGAGATGTTCGTCTCCCGCCAGAAGATGGGCCGGCTCGGCACCGCCGACGAGATCGCATCCATGGCGGTCTATCTCGGCAGCGACGAGAGCGCCTTCACCACCGGTGTCGACCTCGTGGTCGACGGCGGCTACATGCTCTGACGCCAGAGGCCCGGCATGAACAAGATCGATCTCAACGGCCGTGTCGCCATCGTCACCGGCGGCGCGCAGGGCTTTGGCCGCGCCATTGTTCAGCGCTTCGTCGCCTCCGGCGCCAAGGTCGCGATCTGGGATTTTGATGCAGCCCTGGCCGAGAAGACGGCAAAGGAAATCGGCGATAACACCTGCGTCTTCAAGGTCGACGTCACCGATACCGCGGCCGTCGAGCAGGCCCGCGACGCGACGCTGGCCGCCTTCGGCAAGATCGACATCCTCGTCAACAATGCCGGCATCGCCGGCGTCAACAAGCCGGTCTGGGAGACCGATCTCGAGGAATGGCGGAAAGTTCTGCGCATCAACCTCGACGGCCCTTTCATCGTCTGCAAGGCGATCGTGCCTTGGATGCTCAAGCAGAAGTACGGGCGCATCGTCAACATCGCCTCGATCGCCGGCAAGGAAGGCAATCCCAACGCCTCGCATTATTCGGCGTCCAAGGCCGGCCTGATCGCGCTGACCAAGTCGCTCGGCAAGGAATTGGCCGCACACGACATTCTCGTCAATGCGGTGACTCCCGCGGCTGCGAAGACGGCGATCTTCGACCAGATGACGCAGCAGCATATCGACTTCATGCTGTCGAAAATCCCGAAAGCGCGCTTTGTGCTGGTGGAAGAGCTAGCCGCGATGGTGAGCTGGCTCGCATCCGAGGACTGCGCGTTCTCGACCGGCGCCGTGTTCGACATCTCGGGTGGGCGGGCAACCTATTGAGGCAGCCATGATCCGAGAAGGCGGATGTCTGTGCGGCGCGGTGCGGTTCAAGGCGGAGGGCGAGCCGCTCAACGTCCGCATCTGCCATTGCCGCCTCTGTCAGAAGGCGATGGGCTCGCCCTACTTCGCCCGCGCGCAATTCGACCAGCGCGCACTGACTGTCGAGGGCGACACCGAGCGCTATGCGTCGTCCGAGAACATCGACCGCGTGTTCTGTAAGCGCTGCGGCACGCGCCTGTTCGCCTGGCGGCGCAACGGCACGCTGGCTGGCGTTGCGCTGGCGACCTTCGACGATCGCAACGCGTTTGTGCCCACCGAGCACATCTGGGTCAGCGAAAAGATGGGCTGGGTGACGATCGAGGACGGCATGATCCGATATGACGGGACGATCCCGACGTAGCTCATCCGGCGCCAAGGCTCCACGTCACGGCCGCTGGTCTCGCCGATCATTTGCGGCGTGGCATTTCGGGACCGCCCACCCTATGTTGGGGTGACGCGTTGCTGCACCACCGGTTGGCTGGGTCGGCTGCAAGACCGCAGGCAAACCGGGACGGACGAGCCGTGAACATTTCCTTGTATGACCTCTCGGTGTGGGTGCTGCCGCTGGTGCTCGCCATCACCTTCCACGAGGCTGCCCACGCCTTCGTCGCACATCGTCTCGGTGATGATACCGCATGGCAGCTCGGCCGTGTCAGCTTCAACCCGCTCCGCCACATCGACCCGTTCGGCACGCTGATATTGCCGGCGATGCTGCTGTTCGCGCATTCGCCATTCCTGTTCGGCTATGCCAAGCCTGTGCCGGTGAATTTCCGCAAGCTCAACGACCCCAGACTCGGCATGGTCTGGGTGGCGCTGGCCGGGCCCGCCACCAACATCCTGCTGGCGCTGTCCGCAGCTCTTGCCCTGCACGCCCTGCCCTGGGCCCCAGCGAACTCGGCGCAATGGATCTTTGACAATCTCAAGAACGCACTGCTGATCAACGCGGTGCTGGCGGTGTTCAACATGATGCCGATCCCGCCGCTCGACGGCGGGCGCGTCGCGGTAGGGCTGCTGCCCCGGCCACTCGCCCTCCCGCTGGCGCGGCTCGAGCCGTTCGGGATGCTGATTCTGATCGGCTTGCTGATCCTGCTACCGCTGGCAGGCTCGCAGTTCGGTCTAAATCTTGATGTTATTTCAGCAATACTGCGAACGTTGACTGGTTATGTGATTCAGGCTGTTCTCATTCTGACCGGCAATACGTAGTTGAACAGCACACCCGAACACAAGCCGAAGGGCTCGAGGCCGACTTGGTCAAAGCTGCCGATATGCTGATCGCGCGACGCGCTGATACCCGCGCTCGCGCCGATTTTGCCACCTGGAAGATGATGGCCAAGCTCAACGGGTCGTCCGCGCTGCCTCCGGAGGCGCAGGAGTTCCTCCTGAGCTACAAGAACCTGCGGGCGCAGATGAACGAGGGTGAGGCTACCGAGGCCACCATCGGCGCCATCTACAAGGCCTACTATGCCGAGATGGGCGGCGCGGGAACTCCACCTGACGTCCGCCCCCGGGCGGCTGAACCGGCGGCGGACAATGTTACCGCTTTCCGCCGCCCCGAACCGAAGCTGAAGAAGGCCAGTTTCTTCCGGGCAGCGACCGCGGGCGCAACCCAGAAGCGGCCGCTCCCGGTGGCCCTGATCTTCGCCTGCCTGGTCGTGGTCTATGTCGGGATCAGGCTCTACTGGCGCTGAGCCGTCTTCTTCTTTTTCCTTGCGTCCGGCGGCGTGAAGATGATGTCGACGGTGCGCTCGAACCGGTCGTCGGTCAGGCTGGCAGGCGGCTGCGGGATGGGATCGGATTTGCGGACAATCGAGATCGCGGCCGCATCGTAAGCTGCATCCCCGGACGACTCGACAACGTCGACTGAAAGCACGTTGCCCCGTCGGTTGATCGCGAAGCTGACCTTGACTTTCTGATTGTTGGGCTCCTTGCCTTCCGGATTGACCTTGTGGGCCGTAAGGTGCGCGCTAATCTTGCGATTCCAGTCTGCCGTGAGCTTTAGAATGTCCTTGCCGATGCCCAGCACGGGCGCCAGTGCCTTCTCGGCCTCGCGCGCGTCCTCGTCGAGCGTCTGCCGCGCCGTCGCAACGGACTTCGGCGAGGCCTCCGCAGCGGGCGTTTCGACCGCCGCAATCTTCGGATCCTCGTCCTGCGGCTTCTTCGAAATGTTCTCGGTGACGACCCGATCGGGATCGTCGACCTGTTGCGACTGATCCTTTGGAAGCTCGGTTTCCTTGGTCTCGGCCTTTTGCTCGGGAAGCGCCTGCTGCTCCTGCATCGCTTCACTATCCGGTCCCGGCGGAAGGTCGGTGTCAGGCGCCTTCGGCGAGGCCATCTCGACAGCGAACTCCGCGCCGGCCGCGCCGAGGCCGTCATCGGCGTCATCGGCCCGCAGGTGCGCCAACGCGAGCGCGGCCCCGCCCAGATGGAGCGCGAGCGCCGCCATCGCTGCCAAAATCCAAAGCGTCCGGGCTGGTCTGGACTCGTCCGACATAGCGGGCCTCTAAGGCTGAGCGGCGCCTGCCGCGGGCGCCCCCGGAGCGCCTTCCAGCGCAACCAGCTTCACCCGCGAATAGCCGCCTGAGCGCAACAGCTCCATGACGCCCATCAACTCGCCATACGGCACCGAGCGATCGGCGCGCAGGAACACGTACTTGTCCTTGCTCATGTCGGACAGCCCGTCGAGGGTGCCGATCAACTCGGCGCGGTGGACCGGGTTCTCTCCGATGGCAAGCGTCAAATCGGGCTTGATGCTGAGATAGGTCGGCTTGTCCGGCTTCTTCTGCGGCGTCGCGCTCGACGTCGGCAGATCGATCGGCAGGTCGACGGTCGAGAGCGGCGCTGCGACCATGAAGATGATCAGCAGCACCAGGATGACGTCGATGAACGGCGTGACGTTGATTTCATGCGTTTCGCCGAAATCGTCGTCGTCATCATTGTCTGCGAGCGAAACGCCCATGGTTCACTCCGCCGCGCGCGAATGCACGCTGCCGTGGCTGCGGTCGAGATCGCGCGAGAGCAACCGCCCCGCCGCGCCCGAGGCACGGCTGACGAGCTCGAGATAGCTCTTCGTCACGCGCGAGAAGTAATTGTAGATGATGACGGCGGGAATGGCGGCGACCAGACCGATCGCGGTGGCGAGCAGCGCCTCGGCGATACCGGGCGCAACGACGGCGAGGTTCGTGGTCTGCGACTTCGAGATGCCGATGAAGCTGTTCATGATGCCCCACACCGTGCCGAACAGGCCGACGAAGGGCGAGGTCGAGCCGATGGTCGCGAGCACACCCATGCCGACGCGGATGCGCCGCGCCTCCGCGCGCATGATCTCGGAGAAGCTCGAAGCCGCCCGCTCCTTGATGCCGGTGTCACTGGACAGGCCGGCCGACATCCGCGCCTCCCGCAGCGCCGCCGCCAGGAAGGACGGCAGGATCCCCGCTTTGGAGCCGAGCGCCATCTGCGCTTCCGCGAGCGAGCGCGCCTCCGCGATCTTCTTCAGCGCCGAGCGAAGCTTGGTCGCGGCGATCGACAGCTCGATCGACTTGGCGATCAGCACCGTCCAGGTCATCAGCGATGCAAAAGCGAGCCCGATCATCACCGCCTTCACGATGATGTCCGCCGACATGAACATCACCCAGGGCGACAATTCCTTCATGGCGGGCGCGATGCCGGCTGCAGTATCGGACTTTGCAGCCGCAGGCGCGGCAGCTTGCGGCGCCGCAGGCGGAGCAACAACCGGGGCCGGGCCGACCGGGGACGGCTGAGCCGTCGACTGGACCGGTGCCGCGGGCGTGGCCTGTGTCTGGGCGGAAACAGGGGATGCAAGCCAGGCGGCCGCCAGCACAAGAGCTGCGGCAAGGCTTGCTTGGAAGGACATGATCTTCATACTTCGGCCCAGTAGCGAATGAGGTTGTGATAGATACCCGTCAATTTGACCGTTTCGGGATCGTCACGCCCGAGCCGTTCCACCAGCGCCTGTATCGCGGTGTCGAGGTCAAAGATCATGCTCCGGGCTTGATCGTCCCGTATCATGCTCTGAAGCCAGAAGAAAGACGCAACCCGCGTTCCCCTCGTCACCGGGGTGACCAGATGGAGGCTGGTCGAGGGATAGAGCACGCAGTCCCCGGCCTGCAACTTGACTTCGTGCGAACCGTAACTGTCCTCGATCACAAGTTCGCCACCGTCGTACTCCTCCGGCTCGGCCAGGAACAGCGTCACCGACAGGTCTGTGCGGATGCGGAGGCCGGTCAGGCGGTCGCCGCGGATGGCATTGTCGACGTGCAGGCCGAAATGGTGGCCGCTGCTGGCTGCATAGCGGTTGAACAGCGGCGGGAATATCTGGAGCGGGATCGCCGCCGCGATGAAGCGCGGGTTCGAGGTCAGCGCCGAAATGATGCGGTTGCCGAGTTTTCGCGCGACTTCGCTGTCGGGCGGCAATTGCTCGTTGCGCTTGACCATCGCCGACTGCGAGCCGGCGGTGGAGCGCCCGTCCTCCCAATCGCTGGCGTCCATGATGCGGCGGAAATCCGCCACATCATCCTTGCTCAGAACGCCAGGCAGGCACGTCAACATGATCAGAACTTCGCCGTCGTCACGAGGTAGAACGCCCGTCCCGGCGCGACCGCCACGAAAGGCACGGCACTGCGATAGAACGAGTCGTAGTAGAGCTTGTTCGTCAGGTTCTGGGCGTAGAACTTCATGGTCCAGTTCTGGTCGATCTTCTTCTCGAGGAACGCGTCGAACCGCCAATAGCTCGGCAACTCGTTGGTGTTGGCCGCGAACGTGCCGCCATAGACCTTCGAGCGGTACACCGCCTGCCCGCCGAGTTCCCAGCCGCCGTCGAACTTGTACTTGGTCAACATGCTGAACGATTGGTGGGCTATGTTGGCGAGTTGCAGACCGAGATTCGAGGCAACGCCGCTCTGCGTGACCTTCGACTGCATCAGCACCAGGCCGCCAAAAATGCTCCAGCGGTCGGTGAGCTTGCCCTCGGCCTCGATGTCGATGCCCTGGATCCTGTAGGCGGCGCCCGAAGTCAGCACGCTGTTGACGGTCTCGCGCGCATTGTCCTTGGTCGTCTGGAACAGCGCACCGGTCACCAGCAGGTGACGGTCGGCAAGCTCCCATTTGGTGCCGAGCTCGATTGCCTTGTTGCGCTCGGGTCCGAGCAAAACGGTCGTGTTGGGCGGAACACCACCGTAATCGGTCGCGGTCGCATCAAGCTCCGACCCGAACGGATTGGCCGAGGTCGCATAGGCTGCATAAAGGCTGCCGATCGAGATCGGCTTGTAGACCGCGCCGACATTGTAATTGACAAGATCGGCGTTCATTTTTAGGGCGGGGGGCGCGTTGACTGACGCACTCATATTATAGCCGTCGTAGCGCACGCCGCCATTCACAATGATGGTGTCCTGCCAGTTCGCAGTGTCCATGACGTAGACGCTGCTGGTGTTGACACCATAGCGCGTGGGATTTCCAACCAGCGATGGCGTGTTGCTGAAGGGAATGTAGGTGTACTGCGGCGAGTAGAGGTTGACCCCCGTGACCGCTCCGTTGCTGGTCGAGCCGCCGCCGAATAGTTCCGACGAGAGGCCGGTGTAACGGTCGATCGAGATGTTCTCGTTGGCGTATTCCACGCCGAACACCGCGGTGTGCTTGACCCCTCCGGTGACGAGCTTGAAAGTGGCCTCGTTCTGGTTGGCCCACACGTCGACGTTCTGGAAGCGGCTCTGCGCGCTGGCCGTGGTGGTCCAGAGCAGCGGATTGGGGCTGGTCGTGTTCGGGTTCTGCGGCAAGGTGCCGATGTAGTTCAGCAGCGAGTGCTCGCCGCGAACCTTGCTGGTCAGCGTAATGGCATCGTTGACCTTGTACTCGATCGTTCCGGTGCCGAAATCCTGCCGTGCGGTCTGGAAGTCGCGATTGAGGAAGCCGTACCAGTTTCCGCGCGGAATGCCCGCCGACGTCACAGGGACATTGCCCTGCCTGTAGAAGGGCACGCCGAAATCCGGGTAGCCGCTAAGATCGGTGTGGACATAGTTCGTCGTGATCTTGATGTCGTTGGTCGGGGTGTACTTGGTCGAGATGAAAGAACCCCAGCGATCGTCGGTGATATAGTTGCGGCCGGCGACGTTGGCGTCCTGGAACAGGCCGCCCACGCGCACGGAGAAGGTCGGATCGACGACCTGGTTGACGTCGAGCGTGACGCGCTTGGTTCTGTCGGTGCCGAACTCGGTATCCATCCGCTTGAAATTAACGTCGCCCGCCTGCTTGGTGACGATGTTGATGGCACCGCCAGCGGTGCCGCGGCCGGCGTAGGACGAGGCGGGGCCCCGCAGGATCTCGATCTGCTCGGTGAAGAAGTTTTCGCGGATTGAGACCGCGGGATCGCGGATACCGTCGATGAAGACGTCGTTGCGCGCATCGAAGCCGCGGATGAAGAAGCGGTCGCCAAACGCGTTGCCGCCCTCGCCCGACCCCAGCGTCACGCCAGCGGTGGAGCGCCCGATCTCCTTCAGCGTCGTGGCGTTCTTGTCCTCGAGAACTTCCTTGCTGAGCACGGTGATGGTCTTCGGCGTGTTCAGCATCGGCTCGGGAAACTTGCCGGAGGCCTGGACGTGGTCGACCTTGTATGGCGCCGCCGGATCCGAATACGGATTGCGGTCAACCTCGCCGGACGGCGTGGTGGGAGCGGTCTGCTGCGCCGCCTGCTGCCGCTGCGCGGCGCGGCGAAGCGCATTGCGCGCGCGGACCTGATCCGCCGTCGGCTTCGAAGCCACCGGGCGCGGACGCGCGACCGGCGCATCGACCGTCACCGGCGGCAGGTTCGACTGCTGAGCCTCCGCGCCGCTCGACACCGATGCTGCTGCGATCAGGCCGGCGACAGCGGAGACCTTCTTGCCGGAAACGCTCGTGAACTTTTCATCGAATGCTGCGACCGAACGCAACGACTTCGGTGCGACCACCTGCCCCATTACCAAACACGCCCCATATTCCAGTTCGCCCATTCACTTCGATGAGCGATTGGAGTGTTGGTATCGGCCGCAAAATTGCGGGTCAATGCGAGTAAGCCGCGAGAACGCTTGAATAAGTCCAGATCAAAGCGATTCTAAACTGCCGTTTGAAATCGTTCTAAATCGAGATTGGAGTCGTTCTAAAGAGCGCGTGAAAATGCTGCTAAATCGGCGGTCGCGGGCGCATGGTCAATCGCTGCTTGGCGGCTTCATCAACGAGAACAATTCATCGACGGTCTTCCGCGCCACCGCGCGCACGCGGTCGCTGTTGTCCATGCCTGCGATGTTGACGCCGTTGACGACGGCTCTGATCTCGTCGCGGAACTCGGTGAGAAAGCGCAAGGGATCACGCTGCTCGTTGGCGACGCGTGCGATCAGTCCCGTGATCAGGATCTGACACGCGATCAGCTTGCCGTTCAGTTCGTCCATGCTGCGCTCCCGTTGTGGCGCGTCGATATGACCGATGCCGATTTCCCTGACAACCGAAACGAGCTCCGCACGATTAGAACCGTTCCTGCCAGCCGTCGCCTTGCGGCCTAGGCGCGGCGCCGCTCAGTCCAGAGCACACCGCTTTCGAGCATTGCACAAACTTTGCACGCTGATCGTTCCTGAGGGGGGAATGCAGCACGGCACACCGTAGTGACACGGAGCTGCCTAACCCGTGCAAAGCTTTCCAATTGTTTAGGATTCTCAACCGATAGTGCTGTTTACACTGGAACTTGGCGTGTATTATACAAGCCTCCTGGAACCCTATGATTGCCTCATAATTCGTAGCTTAGGGCATAAGAGCCGACACGAGACGATATGAAAAAGTCCCGGCCGATCCTCTGGATTCTGATCATCGCGGCCGTGGCCTCCGCAGGTTACTATGGTTGGCAGAAATTCGGCTCGCCCGACGCCGGAAAAACCCAGACCGCACAAAAGGGGCCGCAGCGCCCGTCCGCCGTCCCTGTGAGCGTTTCGCCGGTTCAAAAGGTGGACTTTCCGGTTTACCTGACCGGTCTGGGCACGGTTGCGGGCTTCAACACCGTCCAAGTCCGGACCAGGGTGGATGGCCAGATCGACAAGATCGCCTTCACCGAAGGCCAGATCGTCAAGGAGGGCCAGCTTCTCGCCTCGATCGATCCCCGTCCCTATCAAGCCACGCTCGACCAGGCCAAGGCCAAGAAGGCCCAGGACGA
Organism: Bradyrhizobium sp. WU425; assembly: GCF_021052305.1. NCBI lineage: Bacteria > Pseudomonadati > Pseudomonadota > Alphaproteobacteria > Hyphomicrobiales > Nitrobacteraceae > Bradyrhizobium > Bradyrhizobium sp. WU425. Next base: position 4,958,370 of record NZ_CP088089.1, read on the forward strand.
GGCAAATCTGGCCAACGCCAATCTCGAGCTCCAGCGCGCCATGAAGCTCGGCGAATTCGCCACCGCCCAGCGGGTCGACACCCAGCGTTCCACGGTCGCCCAGCTCACGGCGCAGATCGCCGCCGACGATGCCGCGATCTCCAACGCGCAGACCCAGCTCGACTACACCCAGGTCAAGGCGCCGATCACCGGCGTCGCGGGCCTGCGCCAGGTCGACATCGGTAACATCGTCAACGCCTCGACGCAGACCGGTATCGTCACGATCTCGCAGGTCGAGCCGATCTCGGTGATCTTCACCGCGCCGGAGGATCAGCTGCCCTATATCAGCGAGGGCCAGAAGGCCGGCGCGCTCAGGGTGATCGCCTTCACCACCGACGGCAAGAAGACGCTGGCCGAGGGCAAGCTTGCCGTCATCAACAACCAGGTCGACACCAGCAGCGGCACGATCCGGCTCAAGGCGGTGTTCGAGAACAAGGACCACGCGCTTTGGCCCGGTCAATCGGTGTCGACACGCCTGCTGGTGCGCACCCTCAAGGATGCGACCGTTGTCCCGGATGACGCGGTCCAGCACTCCACCAACGGCCTCTACGCCTATTCTGTCAATCAGGACAACAAGGCCGAGGTGCACAAGATCAAGGTCAGCTACAGCATCGACGGACGTTCGGTCGTCGACGAAGGGCTGACGCCCGGGCAGCAAGTGATCACCGGCGGCCAATTCAAGGTCCAGCCCGGAAGCCTCGTCTCCACGGCCGTGGCGAGTACGGATCCGGCCCAGAACAAGGTCCGACAGGAATGAACGCGGGCGGGATTTCGGCACCTTTCATCCGTTATCCCATCGGCACCTCGCTGCTGATGGCCGGCATTCTCTTCGTCGGTCTCGTCGCCTATCCCCTGCTGCCGGTCGCGCCACTGCCGCAGGTAGACTTCCCGACCATCCAGATCACAGCCAATCTGCCGGGCGGCAGCCCAGAGACCATGGCTTCGTCGGTGGCCCAGCCGCTCGAACGGCAATTCGCCCAGATCCCGGGCATCGCCCAGATGACCTCGACGAGCTATCTGGGCACCGCGTCGATCACCATCCAGTTCGACCTCAACCGCAGCATCGACGGCGCCGCCAACGACGTGCAGGGCGCCATCAACGCCGCGAGCGGTCAGCTGCCGAAGAACCTGCCGTCGCCGCCGACCTACCGCAAGGTCAACCCGGCCGACGCGCCGATCCTGCTGCTGTCGGCAACCTCAGACACATTGCCGCTGACCAGCGTCAGCGACGCGGTCGACGCCCAGCTCGCCCAGCAGATCAGCCAGCTCTCCGGCGTCGCGCAGGTCTTCATCGGGGGCCAGCAGAAACCGTCTATCCGCATCCAGATCGACCCGGCGAAACTCGTCGCCAAGGGCCTGTCGATGGAGGACGTGCGCAGCCAGATCGCGATCACCACGGTCGACAGCCCCAAGGGCAACATCGACGGCCCGAAGCGCGCCTACACGATCTACGCCAACGACCAGCTCACGCAGGCCAAGGACTGGAACGACGTCATCATCGCTTATCGCAATGGCGGTCCCTTGCGAATCCGCGATGTCGGCCAAGCGGTCAGCGGCGCCGAGGACGCCAAGCAGGCGGCCTGGGCCAACGGCAAGCGCGGCGTGTTCCTGGTGATCTTCAAGCAGCCGGGCGCCAACGTTATCGAAACCGTCGACCGGATCAAGGCCACCCTGCCTCGCCTCGTCGCCGCGATCCCGCCCGCGATCAAGATCGAGCTCATCAGCGACCGCACCACGACGATCCGCGCCGCGGTCGAGGACGTCCAGTTCACGCTGCTGCTGACCATAGCGCTGGTGGTCATGGTCATCTTCATTTTCCTGCGCAGTTTTTGGGCGACCGTCATTCCCACAATCACAGTGCCGCTGGCGCTGCTGGGCGCGTGCGCCTTGATGTGGGTCGTCGGCTATTCGCTCGACAATCTGTCGCTGATGGCGCTCACCATCGCGGTCGGATTCGTCGTCGACGACGCTATCGTGATGCTCGAGAACATTACGCGCTACATCGAAGAAGGCGAATCGCCGATGGCGGCGGCCTTCAAGGGCTCCAAGGAAATCGGCTTCACCATCGTGTCGATCAGCATCTCGCTGGTCGCAGTGCTGATTCCACTGCTGCTGATGGGCGGCATCATCGGACGCCTGTTCCGCGAATTCGCCGTCGTGCTGGCGATGACAATCTTCGTTTCGATGTTCGTGTCGCTGACCCTGACGCCGATGATGGCCTCGCGCTTCCTGCGCGCCCATGGCGAGGTCACCCACGGCAAGTTCTACCAATGGAGCGAGCGCGGCTTCGATGCAATGTTGCGCGGCTACGAATGGGTGCTCGACCATGCCCTGAGCTGGCGCCGCACCACGCTCACGATCTTCTTCGCCACCCTTGCCCTGTCGGTCTATCTGTTCGTGCTGATCCCGAAAGGCTTCTTCCCGCAACAGGACGTCGGCCTGATCACGGCGACCTCGGAAGCCTCCCAGGACATCTCGTTCGCGGAGATGCAGCGCCGCCAGGTCGAGCTCGGCAAAATCGTAATGGACGACCCCGACGTCGCAACGATCGCGATGAACATCGGCGGCAGTGGCCGCGCCGGCAACAACGGCAACATGTTCATCACGCTGAAGCCGCTCAGCGTCCGCAATGCCTCGGCGCAGCAGATCATCGCGCGGCTGCGTCCCAAGCTCGAGAAGGTGTCCGGCGCCCGCCTCTACATGCAGGCGGCCCAGGACGTCCGGCTCGGCGGCCGGCCGACGCGTACGCAGTTCGAGTTCACCCTGCAGGACGCCGATCTCGCCGAGCTCAATGACTGGGCGCCGAAGATTCTCGCCAAGATGCAGACCTTGCCGCAACTGCGCGACGTCGCGACCGACCAGCAGACCCAGGGCACCACGGTTCAGCTCAAGATCAACCGCGATACGGCTGCGCGTTACGGCATCCAGCCGCAGCTGATCGACGACACGCTGTACGACGCCTTCGGACAGCGCCAAGTCACGCAGTATTTCACCCAGCTCAACACCTACAAGGTGATTCTCGAGATCCTGCCGGAGATGCAGGGCAGCCTCGAGAGCCTGAACAAGCTCTACCTGAAGTCTCCGCTGACCGGCGACCAGGTGCCGCTGTCGACCTTCGCGACCTGGAGCACCGATCCGGTTCGCCCGCTCTCGATCAGCCACCAGGGCCAGTTCCCGGCGATCACGATCAGCTTCAACCTCGCCCAGGGCGTCGCGCTCGGCCAGGCTACGGAGGCCGTGCAGAAGGCGATGGCGGACCTCGGCGCGCCGCCGACGCTCAATTCGAGCTTCCAGGGCACGGCACAGGCGTTCCAGCAGTCGCTCGGCACCGTGCCGCTCCTCATCCTCGCCGCGCTGGTCGTGGTCTATCTGATCCTCGGCATCCTCTACGAGAGCTACATCCATCCGATCACGATTCTGTCGACGCTGCCCTCGGCCGGCGTCGGCGCGCTCGCGATCCTGATGGCGGCGGGCTTCGAGTTCAGCCTCATTGCTTTGATCGGAGTCATTCTGCTGATCGGCATCGTGAAGAAGAACGGCATCATGATGGTGGACTTCGCCATCGCCGCGGAGCGCGACGAGCACAAGACGCCGGCGGAATCGATCCGGCAGGCAGCGCTGTTGCGCTTCCGTCCGATCATGATGACGACGATGGCTGCCCTGCTCGGCGGCGTGCCCCTGATGCTGGGCCACGGCACCGGCGCCGAGATTCGCCAGCCGCTCGGCTACGCTATGGTCGGCGGTCTGATCGTCAGCCAGGCGCTGACGCTGTTCACCACCCCGGTCGTCTATCTCTATCTCGACGAGCTCAACAACTGGTTCTCGGGCTGGGGCCGCAAGGGTGACGGCGAAGGCGACGAGACGGTCGAGCACGGCACCGTTAAGGAAGCTGCCGAGTAGCAGCTTGCACCGCGCGCCTCACGACGTTACAGCGAGACCCTCGGTTCACGTCAACGCGGTCTTGCCATGCCCATCCAATCCAGACTTGTCGCGCTTGCCGCCGCTGTCCTGTTGTCGGCGGGTGCCGCGCATGCCCAGCAAGGCGCCAAGAAGAATGCAGCTCCGTCTGCCCCGGCGGCACAGCCCGCACCGGCTCCGACGCAGCCGCAGGCTGACGGCGCTGCGGCGCAGCAGCCCGGCTGGGTCGTGCGCTGCACCAGCGTCAGCCGCGACGCACCGCTCGAATGCGCGATGGAGCAGAACGCGGTGCTGACCAAGACCGGCCAGACCATCGTTCTGATCAACATCCGCATCGCGCCCGACACCCGCACACCGGTGGCGCTGCTGCAATTGCCGCTTGGCCTCAACCTTCCCATCGGCGCCAAGCTCCAGGTTGACGAGGGCAAGACGGTCGATCTCCAGATCCAGACCTGCGAGAACCGCGGCTGCTACGCCTCCACGCCGATCGCGCCGGACCTGCTTGCGACCTTGCGGTCGGGCAAGCAGCTCAAGGTCTCCTTCCAGAACATGGCCAAGGAAACGATCGCGATCCCGATGCCGCTCGGCGATTTCGCGGCGGCCTACGACAAGATCAAGTAGCGACGCCTCGCCGTTACTGTTGCATATCCATTTTGCAGCCTAACGCCGCCGATACCGGGCGCCTCCAGGCGGAAAATCGGTCAGTCCACGCCCAGATAAGCCTTCTGCACCTGCGGATCCTCCGCGAGCGCCGCCGCCGTGCCCGACAGCACGCTCTTGCCGACCTGGAGCACCGTGGCGAAATCCGAGACCTCCAGTGCGAGCTCGATCGACTGCTCGGCGAGCAGAATGGTCAGGCCCTCGCGATGCAGGCGGCCGAAGGTCTCGTACATGGACTCGACCACCGCCGGCGCGAGACCGAGCGAAGGTTCATCCAGCATCAACAGCTTCGGGTCGCTCATCAGCGCGCGCCCGACCGCGAGCATCTGCCGTTCGCCACCGGACATGGTGCCCGCACGCTGGTTGCGGCGCTCCTTCAGGCGCGGAAAGATCTCGTAGACACGTTCGAGCAGCGTGGCCTGGCGCGACTTGTCGCGCAGCGGCGTTGCGCCAAGCATCAAATTGTTCTCGACGCTCTGCTGCACGAACAGCCGCCAGCCTTCTGGCGACAGCGCCAGCCCCTTGCGCACGATCGCAAAGGCTCTCTCGCCGGCGATATCCTCGCCGCGAAAGCGGATCGATCCGGAATGCACGGGAATGAGGCCGGCGATCGCGTTCAGCGTCGTGGTCTTGCCGCCGCCATTGGAGCCGAGTAGCGCCACGACGCTGCCTTCAGGAACCTCCAGCGAGACGTCGGACACGCCGATGAGATCGCCGTAGCGCACCTCGAGGTGCTCGATCCGCAGCAACGGCCCGCTCATAGGTCCGGCCCGCCCATCAGTTCGACCGGCGTGTGGCCGGCCGCTGCCTTGGCTGCACGCTTGCCGAGATAGGCCTCGATCACCGCCGGGTTGGATGTGACCTCGCGCGGCGATCCGCGGGCGATCTCCTTGCCCTGGTGGAACACCATCACGCGGCTGGCGAGTGACATGATCACTTCCATGATGTGCTCGACGATCACGAGGGTGATGCCGGAACGATGGATGTCGCGCACGAGGTCGATGGCGAGCCTCACCTCATGGGCGTTGAGGCCGGCCATGGCTTCGTCGAGCAGAAGCACCTTCGGTTCGGTTGCCAGCGCCCGCGCGATCTCCAGCCGCTTGCGACCGGGGGTGCCGAGCGAGCGCGCCGGCGCATCCGCAAGCCTGATCATGCCGACGCGCTCGAGCACCGCGCGCGCCCTGGTCTCGGCGTCCTTGCGATGCGAGGTGCGCAGGAATGCGCCGATCATGACGTTCTCCAGCACCGTCATGCCCTCAAATGTCTGCGGCACCTGGAAGGTACGAGCGAGCCCAAGCCCGGCGCGCAGCTCCGGCGCGAAGTCGGTGATGTCACGGCCCTCGAACAGGACGCAGCCCGAAGTGGTCTTGAGATCGCCAGTCAGGCAATTGAAGAAGGTGGACTTGCCCGCGCCATTCGGGCCGATCAGGCCGAGGATGTCGCCTTGCTCCAAGGTCACGGAGGCATCGTCCACCGCCTTGAAGCTTCCGAACGCCTTCGTAATTTCGCGTGCCTCAAGGAGCATGGCCAGCTCCCGTGTCCTTCGTCGGCTTGCTGCGCCGAGTGAACAGGCTGAGCAGACCGCCGGGCTGGAAGCGCGCGATCACCACGATGATCGCGCCATAGAGCACGAAGGTGAGCCCGGCGCCCTTGCCGCCGAGCCAGCTGTTCGAGATCTCCTCCAGCGGCACCAGGATCGCGGCACCGACCAGGGGCCCGAACAACAGCCCTGCCCCGCCCAGCGCCGCCATGATCAGGATTTTCACCGAAATCAGGATCCCGAACCCGGACTCGGGGTCGACGAAGCCGAACATCATGGCATAGAGCGCGCCGGCGACGCTCGTCAGCGCCGCACTCAGCATGTAGGCGTAGAGCTTGGTGCGACTGGCGGGTGCGCCGAGCGAGCGCGCCGCGCGCTCGGAGTCCTTGATCGCGCGCAGGTAAAATCCCATGCGGCTGTTGGTCATCCACCAGGTGATCAACAGCGTGATCACGAGGATTGCGAGGAAGAGATAGTAATACGGCAGCGACGACAGGAACGAGAGATCGAAGATGTTGCGCGGCACGGTCGGCCCTGAGAGCCCGACGGCCGCACCGAGCCAGTCGGTGTTGGTCACGATCAGCCGCATCGTCTCGGCGACCGCGATGGTCGCCATACTGAAATAATGGCCCGACAGACGCAGCGTCGGCACGCCGATGATCGCGGCCAAGCCCACGGCGAGCACGATCCCGCCGGGGATGCCGAACAGGGGCGACAGGCCGAACTTTGCGTAGGATCCCATCGCGGCATAAGCACCGCAGCCGAAAAAGACGACGTGGCCGACCGAGACCTGGCCGGCATAGCCGCCGACGATATTCCACGCGGACGCTGCAATCGCATAAAGCAGCACCAGCGCGCCCAGACGCTGCTGGAACGGCGAGGACAGCAGCAGCGGATAGCAGATCGCGAACGCTGCGACGACCGAGAGCCAGATCAAGCGCCGCATCACAGCCTTCCCATCAGGTCTTGCCCATCAGGCCTTGCGGCCGGAACCAGAGGAAGAGCAGGAACAGGACATAGACGACGATGTCCTTGTAGATCGCGCCGATCAGATAGCCCGACAGCGATTCGATCATGCCGATCAGCAGGCCTGCGACAAGGGCGCCCGGCACACTGCCAAAACCGCCGAGCGACACCGTGACGAAGGCGACGATGCCAAGCGTCTCGCCGACGGTCGGCACGATGTAGAAGAAGTTCGCAATCAGCGCGCCGGCAAGCCCGGTGGCACCGGCCGCAATCGCCCAGGCGATCGCCTGCATGGTATCGGGACGGATGCCCATGAGCTGGGCCGCTGTTTGATCCTCCGCCACCGCCAGCATTTTCGAGCCGAGCGAGGTCCGCGTGAGCAGCAGATGCAGCCCGAGCGTGACCAGCAGCGCGACCACGCCGGCAAGCAGCCGCGAGGCCTCGATGCGCAGGCCCGCGAACGCATAAGTGCCGCCCACGATGTCCGGAGGCATCGACAGGAAGTTGGCCCCGAACCACCAGAACACGGAATAACGCAGCAATAGCGCAAGCCCGAAAGTGCCGAGGATCTGCGCCAGCATCGGTCCCTTCATGATATCGCGGATCAGGGCGAAATAGACGACGACGCCGACGGTCGCGAGCACCAGGGTTGCCAGCGGCGCGCCGAGGATCGGCCCTCCTCCCAACAGCGTGTAGACGACATAGGCGACGTACATGCCGAGCATGACGAAATCGCCATGCGCGAAATTGACGATGTTCATCATGCCCCACACCAGCGTGAGGCCTGAGGAAAACAGGGCATAGACAGCGCCAAGCAGAAGTCCGCCGACGATCACCTGCACGAGTACAAAGGACATGAGCCAGCGTTGCTCTGATCAAATCATTTCGGAAATGGCGGGGCGCGCAGCCCCGCCTTCAATCTCACCAGCCCTTGTAGGGCAGCACCGGCGCCTTCGCGGCGTTGGCCTTCGGCCATACCGCGGTGTAGTTCTCGCCATCCTGGAGCTGGATGATGAGCCCGGAGGCGAGGATATTCTGGCCCTTGTCGTCAAACTTCACGCCCTTGTAACCCATCATCAATTGCTCGGGCTTCAGATCGGTCGTCTTCAACGCGGCCTGGATCTTTGCCGGGTCGGTCGAGCCGGCGCGGTCGATCGCGTCGGCCAGCACGAAGAAGCCCTGCATCTGACGGCCGACGGTGTCGTCCATCTCCTCGCCGCTCTTCTTCTTGTACATGTCGGCGATGATGGCCGATGGTGAGCCGGCCGGCCCCACCGACCATGACGAACGGTTGAAGACGCCTTGCGATATCTTGCCGACCGCCTTGATGAAGGAGGGATCGGAATAGCCGGCGTCATCGGCCAAAAGCACCGCCGGCTTGTAGTCGAGCGACTGCATGGTCTTGGCGAACAGGATTGCATCCGACGTGTAGCTGATCATGATGATCACGTCGGGCTTCTTCTCCTTGAGCTGGAGCACTTGGCCCTGAACATCGGTCGCATTGACGGGATAGGCGACGTCAACTGCGATGGCTTGGCCCTTCTCCTTGAAGGCGGCGCTGATCGTGTTGGCGACCGAGGTGCCGTATTCGGTGTTGTCGTGAACCAGCGCGATTGCATCGGTCTTGGCGCCCTGCGCCTTGATGTCGGCGAGGAAATCGACATAGGCCTTGGCGAAGTCGGTGGCGATCGGCGTGGTGCGGAAGAACCATTTGAAGCCGCGCTCGGTGAGATTGGCGGCGACCGACTCGGAGTTTAGAAAGGGAATGCCGTATTTTTCGGCGATGGCGCTCGAGGTCAGCGTGACGCCGGACTGATACGAGCCGAACACGGCGGCTACCTTGTCTTCCGTGATCAGGCGCAGCGCCTGGTTCTGGCCTGTCGCCGGGTTGCCCTGGTTGTCGGCGAACACGATCTCGATCTTGGCGCCGCCGAGGCCCGCAAGGCCTGCGTTCTTGGCCAGCGGCAGAGTGCCGAGCTCGGGATGAGCGTTGTTGATGATGTCCATTGCGACCTCGAGCGCCGCCTTGGCGTGCGCCCCGATCGAGGCGGTGCCGCCGGACATCGGCAGGATCGCGCCGATCTTGACGACCTTGTCCTGGGCCTGCGCGGCTGAAGCGAGCGCAAGGGACATCGCGGCCGCGCAAAGCAGCCCGGTGACGTGCTTCAATCTCATGAAATCAAACCTCCCAAGGGTTTCCCCAACCAGTTTTTTTGGAAGCTCGGCTAAGCGCCCGCTTCCGGTTGTTTATGCCTGGCGATGAGAGGATGGCATGCTGGCCCCGTACCGGCAAGTAAAACGGCTTGCCACGACGCTGCATGGACAAGCACCGACGTGTGGGCCGGGTCAGCGTCCTTACCCCATCACGTCGCTCGCCCGCAGCAGCGTCGTGAAGCCGCCGTAGATCATGCGCTTGCCGTCGAACGGCATACCATCCAACTTCAGCCGCGGGTCCGCCATCACCTTCTTGTTGACGGTGTCGCGAGTCTCCCGGTCGCGATAGACGATCCAGGCGAACACCACGATCTCGTCTTCCTTCGCCATCACCGCGCGCGGAAACGAAGTCAGCTCGCCGTAGGGCACGTCGTCGCCGATGCATTCGACATAATCGAGCGCACCGTGCTCCATCCAGATCGCGCAGGCCGTTTTCGCCAGCGCCTTGTAAGCCTCGATGTTGTCCTTCGGCACGGCCAGCACGAAACCATCGACATAGGGCATCACGGATCTCCTTGGGTTGTGTGTCCGAAGGACGATGCGGTGCGTGACGATCCGACCAGGAACCGTGATTTTCGGATGAGGCAAACGGTCGCGCGCCGCCGCGGCGCTCCGCCGGAGCCCACGATGCCACGGCCCGCACGTCCCATGTGGACCGCAAAACATCCCTGCGTCGCAGCGCTTGCCAGCCCACAGCCGAGCGGGTAGAAACCCTCCACGCCTGAGCCGTGATTTGCGCGATAAGTGCCATAGGCCACAGCCGGACAAATCAACAAGTCATTGAATTTGTTCGGCTATTCCGTTGGGGAATGGTGTAACGGTAGCACAACAGACTCTGACTCTGTTTGTCTAGGTTCGAATCCTAGTTCCCCAGCCACCGCAGGTTAAGCAGCTCACAATCAGACAGTCAGAGGTTGCGCTCTCTTTGAGCGGTGCCGCTAAATCACGACGCGATCGAAGTCGGCGGCGATCCGCGTGTTTGGAAAAATCGTTGTCGCTTCGGCCAGAATCTCTTCGTCGCGATAACGCCCCGACATGTGATTCAGCACGAGTTGCCTGACGTTGTTCGCGGCGGCAAATGAAGCCGCCTCGCGCGCGGTGAGATGACCATAGTCCCGGGCGGTCGCGGCGTCGCGATCGAGGAAGGTCGCCTCGATCACCAGCAGATCGGCGTCGGCGACATGCCTGGACAGCCCGTCAGTGGTTTCGGTGTCGCCGATGACCACAAGCTTCCTGCCGCCGCTCGGCGGCCCCATGACGTCTTCGGGATAGATCGTGCGGCCGGCGATCACGACTGGTCGTGCCGCGGCCAGTTCTCCGCGCAGCGGCCCATCGGGAACACCGAGCTCGGCGAGGCGCTCCCGCTCAAGATGGCGGCGTGCCGGACTCTGGAAGCAAAAACCAAAGCTGTCGGTGTCGCGGTGACGGACCGGAAAGCAATCGATGGTGAAGTCGCCGGCGTCGATAACCTGTCCTTCGGTCAGCGGTGCGAACTCCACCGGGATCGGCGCCCTGCCCGCGCCCCACAGGCCGGCAAGCATGCGGATGACGATGTCGAGCGTGCCCTGGCCTCCATAGACGGTCATCGCGTCCGATTGCTGACGCAACCCCAGCGTCGAGAAGAGACCGGGGATACCGAGCACGTGATCGAGATGGGCATGCGTCAGCAGAATGCGGTCAAGCCGTCGAAAGCCCGCGCCGCTGCGCAGCAACTGGCGCTGCGTGCCCTCGCCGCAATCGATGAGGACGCGCTTGCCCGTGGCCTCCACCAGGAGAGCCGGATGGTTGCGCTCCGCCGACGGAACGCTGGCGGAGGTCCCAAGGAATGTCAGGGCGAACATGGTCGTCAGTATCCAGGCTTCGCCGCCCCCAATGCCACGTGAGCAGCAGCCCGTACAGAGCCCTCGATCGCGCATAGACCGCGGCAAGCAGTGGGTATCCCGCGATCTGATGGCCAGGCGCCGCCTCCGGCCCCCGACCCGCGGACAGATCTGGTTCCCGTTGCGTGGCCTCCTCATACCATCCGCCAAATTGCATGCTCGATACTCGGATCGATTTGCAGCCGAGCGACATCGACGCGGCGATGCAAGACAATGGAGATCGTGATGCCGCCCGGATTGACCGCCACTGACTGGGACTACGGCTCGATCAGCACATTGCTGAGCGCCCTGCACGCGCGCAAGCTTTCTGCGTCCGAGTTGATCGAGCATACGATCGCGCGCATCGAGGCGCTGGACGGGCAGATCAATGCCGTCATCGTTCGCGATTTCGATCGCGCACGAGACGCCGCGCGCGCCGCCGATACCGCACTTGGTCGCGGCGAGCGGCAGCCATTGCTCGGCATCCCCGTGACGTTGAAAGAACCGTTCAACGTCGCTGGCCTGCCGACGACGTGGGGCTTTCCGCATTTCAAAGATTTCCAACCCGCGGAGGACGCCCTTGTCGTCTCGCGGTTGAAGGCGGCGGGTGCTGTCATCATCGGCAAGACCAATATCCCGATCGGCCTCAGAGATTTCCAGAGCTACAATGACATCTACGGTACGACGAACAATCCGTGGGATCTCGGCCGATCGCCCGGCGGCTCTTCAGGCGGATCAGGAGCGGCGCTGGCTGCGGGATTCGGACCGCTGTCGATCGGCTCGGATATTGGCGGCTCGATCCGGGTGCCCGCGCATTTCTGCGGTGTGTTCGGACACAAGCCGAGCCTCGGCCTGGTCCCGCTGCGCGGATACAACCTTCCGCCGGCACCGCCCGTTGCCGGCCAGGGTGATCTCGCCGTCGTCGGGCCGATGACGCGCACCGCCTCGGACCTCGCGCTCGCCCTCGACGTGATCGCCGGCCCCGACGAGACGCGCGACGGGATCGGCTATCGTCTTGCGTTGCCGGCCTCACGACACGACCAGTTCAGGGGTTTCAGGATTCTCGTGATCGATACGCATCCGTTGATGCCGACAGGCGATGCCGTGCGTTCCGCCATCGGGCGGTTGTCGGAACGGCTCGAACGATCAGGCGCACGCGTCGCGCGCTCGAGTGCGTCTCTGCCCGATCTCGCCGAATCCGCCCGCCTTTACATGAAGCTGTTGAACGCAGCGCGAAGTCCACGCCTGACACCGGCCGCCCTCGCAGAGGCGCAAGGAGTTGCCGCAGAACTCTCGCCCGACGACCGCAGCCTGCAGGCCGAGCGCGCGCGCGGCTGGGCGATGGTCCATCGCGAATGGCTGGCGACCGACGCGGCGCGCCTGCGGCTGCAACAACGATGGCAGGAGCTGTTCCGCGAGTTCGACGCAGTAATCTACCCGGCCGCCGCCGTACCGGCGTTTCCACAGGACCAGTCCGAGCCGTTCGACGCGCGGCAACTCGATATCGATGGACAGCTCTATCCCTATGCCGATGCGTGCTTCATCTGGGCAGACCCCGCTTCGACCTGCGGACTGCCTGCAACGGCCGTTCCGATCGAGCGCACGCCATCGGGGCTGCCGATCGGCGTCCAGATCATCGGGCCTTATCTCGAGGACCGCACACCGATTGCGCTCGCCGGACTGATCGAACGCGCGTTCGGCGGCTTCGTCCCGCCGCCGTCGCTGCCTGCCACGCAATCGATGAGATGATAGAGACGACAACGCTCGTCATGTTCTTGCAGTCGACTGCGCCTCGACCGCCTGCACCGCCACGCTCGCGACCTGCTGCAATGCCTCGCGGTCGGAGCCTGAGGACGCCATCACGCCCATGCCGACGGAGACGGCCGAAACGTAGCGCGCGAGTGCCGCGGGATCTGAGGTCGGTTTGAGATCGCCTTCGGCCTTGGCGCGAACAAAACGATCGCGAAGCTGGTCCTCGTTCTGGGCGCGCCGAGCGGCGAGTTCGAAGGGGACGCTTTCTGATCCGGTGCCGCATGCAATGCCGCCCTGCACGAGCAGGCAACCGGGCGGGTTGGCGGGATCGGTCTGCTTGTCGGCGATGCCCATCAGCATCCGTTCGGCGACGTCGCGGGCAGTCGGCGCTGCCACGACCTCGTCCATCCAGACGTTGCGCAGTTTTGTATAGCGGTCGAGCGCGGCTTTCAGCAGCCCTTCCTTGTTGCCGAAACAGGCATAGAGGCTGGGCGGATTGATCCCCATGGCTTCGGTCAACTGAGCGATCGTGGCACCCTCATAGCCATGGCGCCAAAACACTTCCATCGCCTGGTCCAACGCCGTTTCGGCGTCGAATTCGCGGGGGCGTCCCATGCCCATTTGCCTCTTCTCCTCGAAATCGGCGTCGTCCCTGACCCTAACGCCGGATCCTATCTCTTTGTTCTCGCTATATTTTCTCTTCCACTTGCCAATTCTTGCGGTAAACCGCTACAATTTTCTTAGCGAATGGTACATAAGTATCTTGCGCTGCGGTATCCAGCTCCACATCTGTAGTGAACACTACATATCTGGAGCGCAAATGCCCCCCTCCCAAAATACCTCTCGCCCCGGCCATGTCCGCCGCCTTCTGGGCGGCGTCGCCATCGTGGGCGCTCTCGCCGTAGCCGGCTCGATCGCGACCGGCCATTACTTTCGTGCCGCGCAGGCGACCGCGACCGCCGCGGCCGAGCAAGCCGTCCCTGTCACGGTCGCGCTGATCGAACCAAAGCAGACCGTGCTGTGGGACGATTTCTCCGGTCGGCTCGAGGCCATTCAACGCGTCGAGCTTCGCCCGCGCGTGGCCGGCGCGATCCTGTCGGCCAACTTCATCGAAGGCGCGCTGGTGAAGGCTGGTGACATCCTGTTCAAGATCGACGCGGCGCCCTACGCAGCCGAGGTCGACAAGGCCGCGGCCCAGCTCGAAGCTGCGAAAGCGCGCGTCGTGTTCACGCAGAATGAACTTGAGCGCGGCGCGCAGCTGGTCGGCAACGCCGTGGTGACGCGGCGCGACTACGACCAGCGCGACAACGCCAACCGCGAGGCCATCGCCAACGTGAAGGCAGCCGAGGCGACGCTCCAGACCGCAAAGCTTAATCTCGACTACACCGAGGTACGTGCACCCGTGGACGGCCGCGTCGGCAAGATCGAAATCACCGTCGGCAATCTCGTCGCCGCCGGCACCGCCTCCCCCGTGCTGACCTCGCTGGTCTCGGTCAATCCGATCTACGCGTCGTTCGATGCGGATGAGGAGGTGGTGCTGCGGGCGCTGAACTCGATCGCAGATGTCTCCGGCAAGCGCGGCAATTTGGACCAGATCCCGGTGGAGATGACGACCTCAGGCGGCCTCTCGGCCAAGGGCCACATCCAGCTCATCGACAACCAGGTCAACGGCCAGAGCGGCACCATCCGTGTCCGCGCGGTGTTCAGAAACGAGGACGGGCGTCTCATCCCCGGCCAGTTCGCCCGCGTGCGCATGGGCCAGCCCAAGCAGCAATCGCTGGTCATGATCGACGAGCGCGCGATCGGTACCGACCAGGACAAGAAGTTCGTGATGGCGGTCGGCGACGACAGCCGCGCGGTCTACCGGCCGATCACCCTCGGCGGCTCGGTCGACGGGTTGCGTATCGTGACGACGGGACTGAAGACCGGCGATCGCATTATCGTCAACGGCCTCCAGCGCGTGCGTCCCGGCGCCCTGCTCAAGACGGAGATCGCGTCGATGGGCGCGCGCGGGCCGCAGCAGGCCTCCAACCACAGCAAACAGGACGTGGTGCAACGCTAGCATTCTCCGCTTCCGGAGCGCGCGGGCAGCGCGAGCCGGAATGTCGAATTTGTTGAACTACCAAGACATCACTTCTGGATTTCCGGATTTGCGGGCTTTTCCCGCGCCCGGGAATGGCGGGAGGGTCGTCTCTCGCGCAGGGGCAAAGCCATGAATCTCTCGAAGTTCTTCATCGATCGTCCGATTTTCGCCGGTGTGCTCTCGGTCCTGATCTTCCTCGCCGGCCTGATCTCGCTGTTCGCGATGCCGATCTCGGAATATCCCGATGTCGTGCCGCCCTCCGTCCTCGTGCGCGCGACCTATCCCGGGGCCAATCCCAAGGTGATCGCCGAGACGGTGGCGACTCCCATCGAAGAGCAGATCAACGGCGTCGAAGGCATGCTGTACATGTCAAGCCAGGCGACCACCGATGGCGCGATGACGCTGACGGTGACATTCCGGCTCGGCACCGATCCTGACAAGGCGACGCAGCTGGTGCAGAACCGTGTGCAGCAGGCCGAGCCGCGCCTGCCCGCCGTGGTGCGGCAGCTCGGCATCATCACCAAGAAGTCGTCGCCCGACCTCACCATGGTCGTGCATCTGTTGTCGCCCACCGGCCGCTACGACATGACGTATTTGCGCAATTACGCCGTGCTCAATGTCAAGGACCGTCTTGCACGGATCGACGGCGTCGGCGACGTCCAGCTCTATGGCGCCGGCGACTATTCGATGCGGGTCTGGGTCGATCCGCAGAAGGCTGCCGAACACGGGCTCACCGCAAGCGACATCGTCAAGGCGATCCAGGCGCAGAACGTCGAGGCCGCTGCCGGCGTGGTCGGCTCCTCCCCGAATGTCAAGGGCATCGACCTGCAGCTGTCCGTCAACGCGGAAGGGCGGCTTGCGAACGAAGAGCAATTCGGCGACATCGTGGTCAAGACCGGTACGCGTGGCGAAGTCGTGCGCTTGCGCGACGTCGCCCGCATCGAGCTCGGCGCGTCCGAATACGGCCTGCGCTCGCTACTCGACAACAAGCAGGCAGTGGCGATTCCGATCTTCCAGGCGCCCGGCTCCAACGCGCTGGAGATCTCCGATCATGTCCGTGCCACCATGGCCGAGATCAAGAAGAATATGCCGGAAGGCGTGTCCTACCAGATCGTTTACGATCCCACCCAGTTCGTGCGCTCCTCGATCGAGGCCGTCATTCACACGCTGCTGGAGGCGATCGCGCTGGTGGTGCTGGTGGTGATCCTGTTCCTGCAGACCTGGCGCGCCTCGATCATTCCGCTGCTGGCGGTGCCCGTGTCGATCGTCGGCACATTCGCGGTCATGCACGTGTTCGGCTTCTCGATCAACGCGCTCAGCCTGTTCGGGCTCGTGCTCGCAATCGGCATCGTCGTCGACGACGCCATCGTCGTAGTCGAGAACGTCGAACGCAACATCGAGGGAGGGCTGTCGCCGCGCGACGCCACCTACCAGGCGATGCGCGAAGTGTCGGGGCCGATCATCGCGATTGCGATGGTGCTGATCGCGGTGTTCGTGCCGCTCGCCTTCATCTCCGGCCTCACCGGGCAGTTCTACAAGCAGTTCGCGCTGACGATCGCGATCTCGACCGTGATCTCCGCCATCAATTCGCTGACGCTGTCGCCTGCGTTGTCGGCGCTGCTGCTCAAGGGACACAATGAGCCGAAGGACCGGCTGACGATCATCATGGAAAAGGGCCTTGGCTGGTTCTTCCGTGGCTTCAACAAGGTGTTCACACGCTCGTCGGAGAATTACAGCGGCACCGTCACCAAGGTGATATCAGGCAAGGCCGCAGTGATGGGACTGTATGTGGTGTTGATCGGCGTGACCGCGCTTCTGTTCCAGCAGGTGCCGAGCGGCTTCGTGCCGGGCCAGGACAAACAGTATCTGGTCGGCTTCTCGCGGCTGCCCGACGGCGCAGCGCTCGATCGCACTGAAGAGGTGATCCGCAAGATGAGCGACATCGCGCTGACCCAGCCAGGTGTCGAGAGTTCGGTCGCCTTTCCGGGCCTGTCGATCGCCGGCTTCACCAACTCCTCCAATGCCGGCATCGTGTTCTCCACGCTCAAGCCGTTCGACGAGCGCAAGGATCCTTCTCTCAGCGGCCCCGCGCTGGCGGCCGAGCTGAACAAGAAATATGCCGGCATCCAGGAAGCCTTCATCGCCATGTTCCCGCCGCCGCCGGTCAACGGCCTTGGCACCATCGGCGGCTTCAAGCTGCAGATCGAGGACCGTGCCGGTCTCGGTTATGAGGCGCTGAACGAGGCGACCAAGGCGTTCATGGCGGCGATGCAGAAGGCGCCGGAGATCGCCGGCGTGTTCTCGAGCTTCCAGGTCAACGTGCCCCAGCTGTTCGCCGACATCGATCGCACCAAGGCGCTCCAATTGGGCGTGCCCGTGACGGAGGTGTTCAACACGCTGCAGATTTACCTGGGCTCCTACTACGTCAACGACTTCAACAAGTTTGGCCGCACCTATTCGGTCCGGGTGCAGGCCGACGCGCCGTTCCGCGCCCGCGCCGACGACATCCGGCAGTTGAAGGTGCGCTCGTCCTCGGGCGACATGGTGCCGCTCTCGGCGCTCTTGAGCGTTCGCCAGAGCGCGGGACCCGAGCGGGCGATCCGCTACAACGGCTTCCTGTCCTCCGATATCAACGCGGCGGCTGCTCCCGGCTTCTCCTCCGGACAGGCGCAGGAGGTCGCGACGCGGATCGCGGCGGAGACGCTGCCGCCCGGCTTTGCCTTCGAATGGACCGACCTGACCTATCAGGAGTTCATCGCCGGCAATTCCGGACTGTGGGTGTTTCCGCTGGCGATCCTCCTGGTGTTCCTGGTGCTGGCCGCGCTCTATGAGAGCCTGACCTTGCCGCTCTCGATCATCATGATCGTGCCGATGGGTCTGCTGGCTGCTATGTTCGGTGTCTGGATCTCCAAGGGCGACAACAACGTCTTCACCCAGATCGGCTTGATCGTGCTGGTGGGACTCTCGGCCAAGAACGCGATCCTGATCGTCGAATTCGCGCGCGAGCTCGAATTCGCAGGCCGCACCCCGATCCGGGCCGCAATCGAGGCGAGCCGGCTGCGGTTGCGCCCGATCCTGATGACGTCGATGGCGTTCATCATGGGCGTGCTGCCGCTGGTGCTCTCGACCGGGGCCGGCTCGGAGATGCGGCGCGCCATGGGCGTCGCCGTGTTCTCCGGCATGATCGGCGTCACCGTATTCGGCCTGTTCCTGACGCCGGTGTTCTATGTGCTGCTGCGGACCGTCACTGGCATGAAGCCGCTGACGCATCACGGCAGCGACACCAGCGCGGCGCCGGTGCAACCCGTCGGGCACTAGATCAGGGAAATCCCCGACAGCAACAACAAAACGAGCACGGTCTTGCGAAAGACCGTCTCGTTGACCCTGTGGAACGCGATCACGCCCAGCGCGGAGCCTGCGAACAGCGCCGGCAGGCTAACCGCGAGATCGACGAAGACCTTTGACGACAGATCCTGATGTCCGAACAGCAGCGCGATCGCGAACAGCTGCATCGCGGCGATGAACGGCTGCACCAGGCCGCGCTGCTCGCTCTTGGGCATGCCGCGCATGTCGCACCAGATCGTCGGGATCGCGCCCGGCATCGCGGTCAGTCCGCCGACCAGTCCTCCACCGAACCCGATCAACGCGACCCAGTGCCGCCCGACCGCCTCGCCGGCCGTCACCAGCGTCGGCCGCAGCAGCATGTAGGCCGCATAGAGCGCAACGATAATGCCGAAGCCGCGCCGGAGCAGATGCGTATCGGTGCTCTGGAGCAGCGACACCGCGATGGGAACGCCGATCAAGCCGCCGACGATCAGCAGCAGACTGCCTTCCCAGCGGATATTGCGCCGAAGCGACCACAGATTGGTGGCCTGCACGCCGATGCTGCACGCCATCATCAGCGGTACGGCTTCGAGCGGCTGAAACACCCGGAGCAGGATGGCGCCCGCTACCGCGGAAAAGGCAAATCCCGAGAGTCCGGAGACAAAGGCGCCGGCGAACACGGCAACGCTGAGCAGCATCAGAGTCGTGACATCAGGCACAATTTGCCCTCCGATCAATCGTAGGGAATTTGCGAGACGGGGACATCGGTGCTCTCGGTGCAAACGGTCGGCACGAGTGGAACCGACGGCTGCGCGTAAGCATGAGATCGCTCCAGCATCGCGAGGCCGACCAGTTCGAGAGCGACGAGCGCTGCCGTCAGCGCGATTGCGACGATGCTGGCGTTACGCACGTTCGAATTTGGGGTGGTCGCTCGTGCGCTCGCGCGGATCAACTCCGTTGGCATTTTCAAAGATATCCTCTTCACGGGAAACGGGAATAATTTCATTCAAACACGGCGCTTCGTGCGGCTGGTCCAGCAGGTGGCGATAGCGCCGCAACACGCGCTCCGCGTCGATTTCCCGCTGCGCGCGGAGTACCGCGCCCATGCGGGCGACGATATCGCGGAATCTTCCTGTCAGAACTGGTGACGCCGTCCGCATGACAATCTCCTCTCAACCTGCACGAGAGATTGACGGAATTCGTTTCCGCTCGCAGTGAGTTGCTTCACAACAATATCTGGTAGGTCGAACAACAGATCGTGTGACGTCTAGTAGAAGACAACGCGGAAAATCGCGTCATTCGATCGAACGACGTGCGATAACTTTCTAATGATGCTTGTGATTGAACCTATTGCGAGCTACGGCGACTCGCCTGCGTTTTTGAACGCGTCTCAGTGCACGAGCGGATTGGAAAATCCAGCTGCGAGCTTGACGAGATCGGCCTGACGAGAAACGCCGGTCTTGGCGAACACGCGATGCAGATGCGTCTTCACCGTCGTCTCGGCGATACCGAGCGCAACCGCCGTCTCCGGCACGCCGCCGACATCGACGATTGACTGCAAGACCCTCAGTTCGGCAGGCGTGAGCTCGAAGGTGCGGTCAATGAGCCCGGCACACGAGCGGCCGTCGAGTTCCGCTTTCCAGATGAACAGGGCTCCCACTGCCGAACTGCGCTCGGCCACCCCGTCGCGCAGCAATGATGGCAGCGCGATGATTTGCGCGACGTAGTAGGAACCGTCATGCGACATCAACGGAATTTTCCGTCCCGAAGATGCCGCCAACGCGACCTCGCTGGTGTCACGGAAAATATCGCGCAAGGCTGAATTAGCAGCGGAAGATCTTGCCACCAACCTGCCCGAGACAGACCGCAGGACATCGTCGACGTCTAGGATCATCGCCGCGGCCGGATTGCTGTGGATGATATGACAGGTCGAATCGAGCAGGATGACACCGGCATTCAGTCGGTCCACGACGTCGGCAAGCGCGACCGCGCGCTGCTGCTTCCGCTCGATCGCCCGGTTGATCAACAGCGCCCGGCTCGCATGCGGAGCCAGGAACTGCATTCGCGCCCGCTGTTCCGCGCCGAGCATCTCCCTGCCCGGGATCACGGTCATTAGCATCGGACACGGCGACTTCGACTGCTCCAGCACCACGTTGGCGACGTCGACGCAGCCCTGGGGGCGCAGCCATTCCTGGTAGAAGCGGCCGCGGCGGTATTCGTCGAAATCCACGAGATCAGGGATATTGCGCACCTCGCCATAGCGCGGAAGCCGAGCAAGCGGGTCGTATCGGGAGTAGGTCTCCGCATAGAGCTGAATGTAGTACGGATCGACCCCGCAATAATAATGCGTCGCGCCTGATTTGCTGACCGGGTCCTTCGAAATCAGACCACAGGCTTGGCTGCCAATGAAGGCATTGAGTTTGACAACGACCTCGCTCCACAACTCCGGGTGGAGACCCGCGTCATAGATAGTCTCGATCAACTCGGACGGTTTTGGAGGTCGGGGCATCGGAAGAGCCAATGGTGACACATGGAGATGGCGAAATGTTCTTCATGCCTGGCGGCTTCCGTGAGTCTTTCGCGGGAGCGAAAGGTTCAATCGTGAAGGCAAAATTCAACAGTCTAATTCACAAGCGGATTGGAGAATCCTGCCGCGAGCTTAACGAGATCGGCCTGACGCGAAACGCCCGTCTTGGCGAACACGCGATGCAGATGCGTCTTCGCCGTCGTTTCCGCGATACCAAGCGCGACCGCCGTCTCCGGGACGCCGCCAACCTCGACGATCGACAGGAACACGCGCAGCTCGGCCGGCGTAAGGTCGAATGTCCGCGCGATCAATTCGCCATAGGACTGTCCGCCGAGCGATACCTTACGCAGCAGCAGCGCACCGACGGCATCGACCACCCGCTCGCTGCCGTCCCGCAGGACGGACGACAGCGGCAGGATGTGCGCGACGTAGCGCTCGCCCGAAGGCGAAAGCAGCGAAAACGCGTGCCCCTTTGCGGCAAGCAGCGCAATTTCATGGCGGGTCGCGAACGCTTCCCACAGTGTCTGATTGGCCTCCGCACTGCTGGTCACCAATTGCCCGGCAACGGACCGAACCAGATCGTCGGCCGCAAGCAAGGCGTGCCCTGCGGAATTCGCGTGCACCACCCGGCAGAAGCCATCGAGCAGGAAGATGCCACAGGCCAAATTGTCCAGGACCTCCGCCAACGCCGTCGCCAGCGTCAGTTGCGAGGTCATGGCGCGGTTGATCAGCAACGCTCGGCTGGCGTGCGGCAAGATCAGCGAGAGGCGCTGCTTCATCACCGGATCCACCATCCGGCGGCCCGACAGCACCGTCATCATCACGGGGCAGCTCGCATTCGAATTCTCGAGCACGACGTTAGCCGCATCGCTGCAACCCTGCGGCCGCATCCATTCCTGGTAAAAGCGTCCTCGCCGATATTCATCGAAATTGACGAGATCCGGGATGCTGACGATCTGGCCATGCGGCGGCAGGACCGTCAGCGGATCGAACTTCGAATGCGTCTCGGAATAGAGCCGGATGTAGTGCGGGTCCGCCCCGCAATAATAGTGCGTGACGCCGAATTTGCTGATCGAGTCCTTGGAAAACAGCCCGCAGGCCTGGCCGCCGACGAAGTCGCGGATGCCGGTGACGACGTTATTCCACAGCGAGGGATCGAGCCCGGCATCGTAGATGGCCTCGACCAGGTCGGGCAGTTTCCGTGGTCCGTGCATGGCTATAAATGGCCTGGGTGATCAATATCACCAAGCATACCACAACCACAGCATGCGGCATCCTCCGATCGGATGAGGCGTCGGCCGGTAACGAGCGGATATTCGTTTCGGGTGCTACTGATGCAGAGTCGCGATACCGCACCGGGATGCTCACATCTCGTCCCAGCCGACCTTCTCCAGATTCTCCGACCAGACCGCGGCGCGATAGATCTCGCGCCCGTCGGCGTTTCTGACCCGGATGCAGGCATCGCGGTCGCGCAAATCGTCGCGCCAGACGAACAGGTGGCTTGCCATCTCGTTGGCCACCACGAATGTCGCTTCGGGGCATTCGAACACCATGCCGCCCGGATCGATCTTCACGATATTGCCGATCATAAGATCAAAGAAAAAACGGCGCATGCAACACTCCAACTGGGGGCGGCGCACGCCCGCCCCTGCCGTCTCCAAGCGGCATTTGACTTGAAACTCAGTCGTGCGCGGTCACGACATTTCGCCGCTCCTGACGTCACTGGGCGTGGCGCCATAAGTTCGACGGAAGCAGCGGTTAAAATAGGAGAGATCGCCGAAGCCGACATCGTAGGCGATCGAGCTGACCGTCCGCTCGGCGTATCCGGGTTCCCGCAACATGCGATGGGCGCGCTTGACGCGTTGTTCGATCACGAAGGACGAGAACGTCTTGCCGTCGGCCTCGAACAGGCGCTGGAGATAACGCGGCGTCACGCCGAGCTCCTGGGCGACTGTGGCCACCGACAGGTCCTGCCGCCAGCAATTGTTGGCGATGGAGACTTTGGCCTTCTGCAGCCGTGCCGCCTTCACGCCGCGCCGCCCGGCCAGCTCCCGGGGCTCGTTGGTGGCACCGAGAACGATTGCCAGAAGATCGTGCAGATGCCCGACCCCGAGCTGGCGCAAATTTGGCGTCGCGAACGCCTTCTCCCGCACCAGTGTCTCCGCATAGTTGACCAGCAATCGAAGTCCTGTCGAGCTCTCCGGCATGACACGCATTACGGCGTCATCGACATCCACGATCATCGGCGCCAGCACGCGTCTCGGCACGCGTAGGGAGAAGCAGCTACCCAGCGACAATCGCTCGAACGTCGTGACGTCCTCCGCGCTGGTCAGGACCGCCTCCCCTGCACGAAGGCTCAGATCGTGTCCCCGCTCGGATATTCCAAGTACGCCAGATCGATTCACGATCAGGGCCAGGCTGTCGTCGCCATCGGCAACCAGGTGTTTGGTGCGACTGACGCGCGCTCCGCACAATCCTCCGATCAGCAATTGGGCTTCCGGCAAGACGTGGGACGTGAAGCTCGCCGTAGCCGGCTTTCCTTCTCTCGCCTCGACCTCCGCCTTCAACACCCCGCGGCAGTAGAAATCGCGAAGCAGCGGGATACGCTCGTTTTCGGGAATTTCGTTCGTCGAAACATTAATAATGGAAAAATCAAACTGGCTCACTGCAATCCTCCAACCGACGAGCAGGTCCGGCCGTGCGCTGTCGTTTCCTCACACTCGCGTTTGACGCCGTCGTCGCATCTCTTCGTGGCGCTTGCTGCTCTTCACTTTTCTGGATCGCGATATACGAAAGTATCAAATGACTCGCGTCCTGCATTCGGAGGACACGGGAGCTCGGCTCATCACAATGCATTGAGATCGCGGCACGTATCGGCGAGCCTTGTGAAATGGATCACACGGCGTCGTCACCGCCATTCGTTCGATGCGCGAATGGAACGGCAAAGCCGGTGGCGATCTTGACCAAGTCGGCCTGCCTGCCGGTGCCGGTCTTCTCGAACAGGCGACCGAGATGCGTCTTCACCGTCGTTTCGGCGATGCCGAGCTTTGCCGCAATGTCGGGAACACCGCCAATCTCGATGATGGCCATTAAAACGCGCAGTTCGGACGGTGTCAGCCTGAAGGCCGCCGCAATCGCATCAGCCGCGAGCCATGTCGCCGCCGATGCCTTCTGAACGAACAGCACCGTGGCTGCAGCATCTCGCGATGGAGTGCGACAGCGCTTCAAGGGAAAGGCGTGGAGCAGATAGTGCTGTCCATCAACTGATGTCGCAAGCTCGATCTGGCGGCGGGCAGCGGAACGAGTTTCGCTGCCTGAATCGATTTCGCACAGGCCGCGGAATATTTTATCAGTCTGGGTGTTGCGGGCCACGATCCGGTCGCCGACCATTGCGAGCAGGCTGGCATCGGCGAACAGCCCGCGGCATGCTGCGTTGGCATGCACGACGCGGCCATCTGCGTCGAGCAGGCAGATCGCCGTGCTCAGCCCATCCAAGACCTCGGCAAGGTCGTCCACGGTATGCGAGCGTGCCCTGATCTGTCGGCCCATGATCCTGGAGCGCTGAAGGTGCGGAGCCAGCAGCCGCACGCGCTCACGCATCGGCTCGTCAACCATTCCGCGCGACCGGTGGCGCAACACCTGCAGGATTGTGGTGCGCGTGTCCGACTTCTCGAGGGCAATGGTTGCAAGGTCTATCGCTCCTTGCGGTTCCACCCACTCGCGATAGAAGCTCGTTGCCAGAAAATCCGCCTGAGGCATGATGTCGGCTACGCCGATCGTCTGCTCCGCCGCGAGCGTAAAATGGCGATCGAGTAGAGGGTCCAGCTCCACATATCGGTCGCGATAAAGCTGGCGGAAGCGGGATTCGGTGCCAAAATGCTCGTGGATCTCGATCGAGAGCCTGGCTCTGTCCCTGGACAGGATGGTCGCGGCACATCCGCCGACGAAATGCGAAACCTGTTCCAGCACCCCGCTGCGCAGTGCGGGATCGACCGCGGCGTCGTAGATCTCGCCGACAAGGGACGAGAATCGATTTGCGTGGAGGATTGTCATCGGCCGGACGACGCAATCTGCGTATGGCTCGGGCGTGCGAGAAAGATCGCGATCCGGGGACTGGCGAAGGAGACGGGCCGTCCAATGGCCGCCTTCGACGGGGAGAAAACGTTGCAACGAAATGCTGGAATATCGAACATCGTCCTTGCGTAACGTCAACCGCAGGATGCGGCTTGGACGTTTTCGCCAAAGACTAGGATAAATGCGAACAGCGCGCGGACTATATGCGATGCGTCACGCGTGCGATGAGTCAGACACCGGCGCGCACCGCAGAACCGTGTCGCCACCGATCTCGCCGGCCTCGCATTCGGTTCCGGCAGTTTACTTGCGATTCTCCTCGCAGAACTTCAGCGCCGCCAGCGCTTCGCCGGCACGCGGCACCTGCATCTCGATGCTGTCATCGTCATCGTCCTCGAAATCGAGCGAGAGACGCTTGGCCTTGGACAGCCGGTCCATCATGGACTGATCGTATTCGAAGATGCCGCGCACGGTGGTCTTGTCCATGACCTCCCACTTCGCCTTCTTCATGATATCGGCGTCGTCGGTGCCGACATCGGCCCGGAGGATCTCGCCGACCTTGTCCCACTCCCAACCGTCATAGATCATCACGATCACGATCGCCTTCTCGGAATGGGTGATGACGATGACGTAGTCCCGGTTCTCGTCTTCCTTGTCCTTGTAGCCGCGGCTCGCATTGCAATGCGCGTCCTGCGTACGCTTTTCGATGGTCCAGTCGCCGACCTTGGATTGTTGCGCCTGCACCGGTCTTGCGGTCAAAGCGACTGCGCTCAAGGCGCCTGCCAGGAGCCCGGCGGCGAGAAGATATCGTTTCATGTCAGCCTCCAGCGTGTTCCCTGGACTGAGATGACCACCTCTGCCGGTGACCCGCAAGGGCTTCAGGCGGTTCGCCGCGGCACGATCGCGATCGGGGTGAAGGTGTAAACCTCCTCGCCGTTCTGATTGAACATCGTCCATTTCACCAGTGCGATGCCCTGCGGCTTCGACTTCGATGGCGTCAGGCTCATGACCTCCCCGACCAGATGCAGGCGGTCGCCGGGCCGCACCGGGATGGTCCAGCGCAGCCCGTCGACGCCGGCGCCGATCAACGGATGCGGGCCGAACGGGCGGGTCTGGATCGCGAGGCTCATGGCAATCGCGGCGGTGTGCCATCCCGAGGCAGCGAGACCCCTGAACAGGGTCTGCTTGGCGGCTTCGTGGTCGAGATGCATCGGCTGCGGATCGAACTCGGCCGCGAACCGCTTGATGTCGGCCTCGGTGACGTGAACTTCGGGGGATTTGAACTGCATTCCAATGGTGAGATCGTCGAACCACTCGACCTGCGCCATGATTTCGCCTCGCAATGTGATGCGCCGCCTCGCGGCTAATGGGATTGAGCAAGAGCGGGATGTAGCGGCTCCGCAGCGCACAAACCAGCCCGGGGTTCCCCAAGAAACCCGTTTCCAGATGCGACGAAACACGCCTGAAACAGATGGTCGGTTATCTCGTTGTCAAAAGCATACAGGGACGGCCACCATGCAATTCTTCCTCAACCTGATCTGGGATTATTCCTGCTGTCAGCACCTCGTCTCCCTGCCGCCGCAGGAGGACGAGTTATGATCGAGCTGATCTCAGCCTTGCTCGCGCTTTGCAGCGTCGGCGTTTTTGCAGCGCACGCGGTGGATGCCTATCGCTCCACCCATTACTGATAGCCACGCCCTAGAACGGCCGTCGGTAGAAGTGCTCCGAATGCGTCGCTGGCGGAAACCTGTTGGCGAGCGCGAGAGCTCCCCTTTCGTCGGTTTCGAGCGCGATCTTCTGTGCGAGCATCACGTCGCCGGGAACGAGAAAGCCTGACGGGACGAAGCACCACCCCATCGTCGCATTTCCGGCCTCGTCGATCTCATGGACGTTGGCGGCGGTGCCATAATGGATGCGATAGGTCTTGCCGGTATCGCCGCCGACGACATCGAAATACCGGTGCTGCTCGAATTGGGCGCGCTGCGCCGGTGACAGCCATTCGGCCAGGAGCCGGCGACCGCGAGCATCCGGCGTGTTCTCGCCGAAGAAGCGCCGATAGAGTTCGCGGAGCGCATGCAGACGCGCACGCGCCGGCCCACGGAGCCAAACTGCCGCGATCATGAGCAGCTCAGATCAACCGCCGACTAGGCGGGGATAGAACAGCGTTTCCTGCGCGGTCGGGTCAAACGATCGGATCCGGGTGACTTCGCCAGGTCCGGTTCGCAGCGCGGCCGTGAAGCCCGCTCCGGTCAGCTCCCGAAAGCGCCGCTCGGCTCGCGCCAGCGCTTCGGCATTGCCAGGATCAAACTCGTGGCGCGTGTCGCCAGTCTGGTCCATCACGATCTGGGTTGCCATGTTGAGTCTCCTCATGCCCAGCCCTGTTCGATCAAAGCAAACCTCGTGCCGTCGGTTCCAGTTGGCAACAACTTTCTCTTGCCGGCGCATCACGCCTTGCTGAGCAGGAGCGTTCTCAAGCGAAGTGGATGCCGGTTCGCATAAAGCAAACGCGCCAAAACCAAGAAGCTTGAGCCCCTTCGAAACGCGGCTCTGTCAGCGCGAGGCGGCCGTACCTCCGCCCTCGTCGATCTGCCGTCCCATCAGGGCGATCGCTTTCTGATAAACGCCGGCGGCATTCCAGGCTTCAATGGCAGCGAAATTCGGCTCGCCCGGCTGGTAACCCGCTCCTGCACGCCAGCCATGGGCCTTGAGGAAATTCGCCGTCGAGTTCAGCGCATTGCCGGCAACTTCGAGATTGCCGGTGCCGTAGGCCAGGATGTTCTTGGGCATGAACTGGGTCTGACCGACTTCGCCGTGCATCGAGCCGCGGGTTGCCCCCGACAGCGTGCCGCGATCGATCAGCTTCAGCGCCGCATAGAGCTGCTCAGTGAAGAATTCGGGACGGCGGCAGTCATAGGCGAGCGTCGCGATCGAAGAGAGCATGTTCTGGTTGCCGCGCTGGCTGCCGAACCCGGTCTCCATGCCCCAGATCGCGATCAGCGGCCCCGGCGGGACGCCATAGCGCTGCTGGATCGAGGTGAACAAGGCGGCTTGCGACTGCTTGAGCTGGCGACCCTTGGCAACGATGGTGGTGGCGCCGCGCTTGGCGAGGAATTGGTCGAGCGTCAGCGAGAAGCTGCGCTGGCCACGGTCGGCCGCGATGGTGGCACTGGCGTAATTGGTCTGCATTAGCGCCGAGAGCGCAGTCTGGCCGACGCCCTTGCCCTGCGCCTCCGCGCTGAACTCGCGCTTCCAGGCCTCGAAGCCGGCCGACGAACTGCCGCATTGCGCGGCGTGGGCGGCGGGCGCCAGGCAGCCGAGCAGCGTCATCGCCCCAAAAACCGCCGCAGCTACAGTTCTGCCCCTGATCATGTCCGACGTCCTCTCCCTGGGTGATCCAATGCCCGAGCTTACCCGGACGAAGGCGCCGGCTCCAGGGCGTGATCATACGACAGTTCCAGTCCATCCAAATTGCCCTCCTGGCGCCACTTGTCCAGCAGCCGCAGGAATGCCACCGGCCCGCGCCAATACTGGCTGTTTCTCGCCGCGATCGGATCGAACACGCCTTCATTGTTGTAATAGCCGGGCGTGCATTCGGCGAGATAGGTCTGGCGGCCGAGCGCAGCTTTGACCACCTCCTCGACCCAGGCGTTCTCGGCATCGAGCGTCGGCTCCAGCGTCCGGGCTTTGCGCTTGCGCGCCTCGGCTATCACATAGGCGATGTGCTGCGACTGCTCGTCGATGATGTGCGGGAAGTTGGCGCTCTGGCCGGCCTGCACCATGACGATCAGGAAGCAATTCGGGAAGCCGCGACTGTAGAAGCCGTGCAGCGTCTTGACGCCATCGCGCCAGCGCGCCGACAGGCTCACGCCGTCACGGCCGTAGACCTCAAAGCCCATGCGGCGGGCGTAGTCGGTGCCGACCTCGAAGCCGCTGGCATAGATCAGGCAGTCGAGCTCATAAGCCCTGCCGTCGACCACGACCGCGTTCTCGGTGATGCGCTCGACGCCCTGTCCCCTGGTGTCGACGAGATGCACGTTGGGACGATTGAAGGTGTCGAGATATTCGTCGTGGAAACACGGCCGTTTGCAGAATGCCTTGTACCAGGGTTTCAACGCCGAAGCCGTCGCCTCATCCTTGACGATCGCATCGACGCGCGCTCGGATCTCTTCCATCTTGCGATAATCGGCCTGCTCGATGACCTTGAGCGCCTCCTCGATCGAAGTCACCGGCTGCGGCTGGCGGCGCGGCGCCAGCAGGATCTCGCCGAGCAGGCCGGTCCAGCCGTCCTGCACCAGATCCTGTTCGAATGGCTCGCCCGAGATCACGGCGGTGAAATTGTCCATGCGTTCGCGCTGCCAGCCGGGCCTGAGCCCCTGCGCCCAGCTCTGATCCGTCGGGCGGTCGTCGCGCACGCCGATCGCCGACGGCGTACGCTGGAAGACGTAGAGCTCCTTGGCCGAGCGGCCGAGATGCGGCACACATTGCACGGCGGTGGCCCCGGTGCCGATGATACCGACGCGTTTGTCGCCAAGACCACTAAGATCACCTTCGGCCGTGCCGCCGGTGTAGGCGTAATCCCAGCGGCTGGTGTGGAAGCTGTGTCCCTTGAAGCTTTCGATACCGGGAATGCCCGGCAGCTTCGGACGGCTCAGCGGGCCGCCAGCAAGGATGACGAAGCGCGCGCGGATGCAATCACCGCGATCTGTCTCGACCAGCCAGCGTGCCTCCTGCTCCCGCCATTCCATGTGGGTGATGACGGTCTGAAACAGCGCGCGCTCATAGAGGCCGAAATGACGGCCGACGCGGCGCGAATGCTCGTAGATCTCGGGGGCTCGCGCATATTTGCGCACCGGCATGTAGCCGGTCTCTTCCAGCAACGGCAGGTAGATGTAGCTCTCGGTATCGCAGGCCGCGCCAGGGTAGCGATTCCAGTACCAGGTGCCGCCGAAATCGGCTGCCTTTTCCACGACCCGGAAATCATCGATGCCAGCTTCGCGCAGTCGCGCGCCGCACAGAAGGCCGCCGAAGCCGCCGCCCACGATCAGCACCTCGGTCTGTTCGCTGACGGCCTCGCGGGCAAATCCGGAATTGGCCCAGGGATCGTCGAGATAGCGCCCGAACTCGCCGGTCACTTCGACATATTGCGCCTTGCCTTCGGCGCGCAGGCGGCGATCGCGCTCGTCGCGATAGCGCGCACGGAGTGCGGCAATGTCGATTGTAGATTCGCCGGCTGCACCGGTCTTGTGTCTTTCCGCTGTCATCCGTTTCCTCCCCCGGCGGACACTGCTTCGCCGGCAGCTCGCATCACTTAGCCCTGAAAAAGTGACGCATGCAATCGCGTCTCTCGCTTTTTGCGTGAACGTCGCGTGGCGTTCCGCTAACCTCAAGCGCACATCACAAGCGTACGTCATGCAGCGACATGGCGGTCCGGAGGAGACGATGCAGGGATTGATGATGGATATGCCGCTCCTGATCAGCGGCCTGATCCAGTATGCCGCCGACTATCACGGCGAGGCTGAGGTCGTCGCTCGCGAGATCGAAGGCGACATCCATCGCTATACCTATGCCGACGCCCATCCGCGCATCAAGCGCATGGCGTTGGCGCTCAAGAGGCTCGGCATGATGTCCGGTGACCGCGTCGGCACGCTGGCCTGGAATACGCACCGGCATTTCGAGATGTTCTACGCCGCGCCGGGCATGGGATATGTGCTGCACACCATCAACCCGCGGCTGTTTCCCGAACAACTCGTCTACATCGTCAATCATGCCGAGGACCGGCTGCTGTTCATCGACCGTGCCACGCTGCCGATCGTGGAGGCGATCGCGCCGCAGCTCACATCGATCGAAGCCTATGTCGTGATGTGCTCGCGCGAGCGGATGCCGCAGACCAAGCTTGCCAACGTGCATTGCTACGAGGAGCTGCTGGAGAACGAGAACGACGCCGGCTTCGCCTGGCCGGAGTTCGACGAAAAATCGGCGTCCACCATCTGCTACACCTCCGGCACGACGGGCAATCCGAAGGGCGTGATCTATTCGCACCGCGCCGCGATCCTGCAGACCATGGTCTCCTGCAATTTCGACTTCCTGCCCGGGCACCTGGAAGGCGTGCGCGAGGTGATGATGCCGATGGCGCCGCTGTTCCACGGTAACGGCTGGAACATGCCGTTCACCGCGCCCTATACCGGCTCGAAGCTGGTGCTGCCCGGTCGCAATTACGAGCCCGACAAGCTTTATGAACTGCTCGAAGGCGAGAAGGTGACGCTGTCGGCGGGCGTACCGAGCTTCTGGCTGATCCTGCTCGACTGGCTCGGGCGCACCGGCAACAGGTTCTCGACACTTCGTGCAACATTGTCGTCGGGCTCGGCGCCGCCGCGCGCTATGGTCGAGAAGCTCAAGCGCGAATATGACATCGACTACGTCCAGGCCTGGGGCATGACTGAAGCCTTGGGCTGCTCGATGCCGGGCTTGCGGCCAGGCTCCGAGCATCTCGACGACAAGGAGAAGTTCGAGCGCCGCCAGGTGTCCGGCCGCGCCTGTTTCGGCACCGCCTTGCGCATCGTCGACGACGGCGGCAACGAGCTGCCGCGTGACGGCAAGAGCGTCGGCCATCTGCGCGCGCGGGGACCGTGGGTTGCGTCCGGCTACATGAAACTCGACGAAGGCCTCGACCGCGACGGCTGGCTGATCACCGGCGACATGGCCGTAATCGACCCCCAGGGCCACGTCACGCTGACCGACCGCTCCAAGGACGTGATCAAGTCCGGCGGCGAATGGATCTCCTCGATCCAACTCGAGGACGTGGCCTTGTCTCACCCCGATGTGCTGCAAGCCGCCGTGGTCGCGATCAACCATGAGAAATGGCAGGAGCGGCCGCTGCTCCTCGTCGTCCGCAAAAAGGGCGCGACCGTCGACGGCAAGACGTTGCTCGACCACATGCGTCCGAAAATCGCGAGCTGGTGGATGCCTGACGCCGTCGAATTTCTGGACGAATTCCCGATGACCGGCACCGGCAAGGTGCTCAAATCGGCCCTGCGCGAGAAATTCAGAGAGTATCGCGTCGCTTGAGCCGACCGCGCATCGCCCCGCCCATCGATCGAGGAGGCCAAAGATGCTCTACCCGATGTCCCCCAAAGTCGTCGAGCTCAAGCGCAAGCTCGACAGTTTCATGGATCGGCACATCTATCCTAATGAGGAGCGCTTTTATCGCGAGGCGGAGGAGCTGGGTCCCTGGAAGTCTATCCGGTCGTCGAGGAGCTGAAGCCGCTGGCGCGCGCCGAAGGCCTCTGGAATCTGTTCCTGCCGGACTCCGGCCACGGTGCCGGCCTGACCAATCTCGAATATGCCCCGCTCTGCGAGGTCATGGGCCGCTCGCATCTCGCACCCGAAGTCTTCAACTGTTCGGCGCCCGACACGGGCAACATGGAGGTGCTGGAGCGCTATGGCACGAAGGAGGACAAGGAGCGCTGGCTGAAGCCGCTGCTCGCAGGCGAAATCCGCTCCTGCTTCGCCATGACCGAGCCTGCCGTCGCCTCATCCGATGCGACCAACATCGAAAGCTCGATCGTTCGCGAGGGCGACCATTACGTCATCAACGGCCGCAAATGGTACACCACCAATGCGACCGACCCGCGCTGCAAGATCTGCATCTTCATGGGCAAGACCGATCCCGACAATGCTGACCGCCACAAGCAGCAATCCATGATCCTGGTGCCGATGGACACTGCGGGCGTCGAGGTCAAGCGCCCCCTGCCCGTGTTCGGCTTCTATGGTGTGCCCGACCGTGCCTCTGAGGTCGTCTTCACCGATGTGCGCGTGCCCAAAGAGAACATGCTGCTCGGCGAGGGCCGCGGCTTCGAGATCGCGCAGGGACGCCTCGGCCCGGGGCGCATCCACCATTGCATGCGGCTGATCGGGCTCTCCGAGCGCACGCTGGAGAAGATGTGCCGGAGGGTGCGCAGCCGCATCGCCTTCGGCAAGCCGGTCTCCGAGCAGACGGTGACGCAGGAACGCATTGCAGAAGCCCGGATCATGATCGAGCAGGCGCGGCTGCTGACGCTCAACGCCGCCTACGCGATGGACACCGTCGGCAACAAGGTGGCGAAAGCGGAGATCGCGATGATCAAGGTCGCCGTGCCCAACATGGCCTGCCAGATCATCGACTGGGCGATCCAGGCCCACGGCGGCGGCGGCACGTCGAACGATTTCGGATTAACCCAGGCCTATGCGACCGCGCGCTTGCTGCGGCTTGCGGATGGGCCGGACGAGGTGCACAGGAACCAGATCGCGCGGTTCGAGCTGAAGAAATATTCGAATGCGTAGGACGAAGCATTCCGCTCGTGCGGCTCGCTCTCTTTCCTTCTCCCCTTGCGGGAGAAGGTGGCGCGAAGCGCCGGATGAGGGGTCTGCTTCCGCGGAGACAAACCCCTCACCCCAGTGAGTCTGCATCAACCAGCGGAGCTGCCCTCTCCCGCAAGGGGCGAGGGCACGCTGACACGCAGCCCGATTACAACCAGCGCCGTGGCGCCCTCACTCAATTCACCACGTACACATCGGGATCGAAGCTGGAGCTCGGCTTCTTGAAGGCGTTGCGCAAGGCGCCCGACATCGGGACGTTGTAGTTGAGGCCGTTCGGCGGAGTCGGCGATTCCAGCCACTTCTTGTAGAGGACCTCGATCTCCTGGCTGGCGTACAGCTCCGCAGTCGCGCGATCGGCGAGCGCCTTGAATGGAGCGTCCTCTCGCCGCAACATGATCCCGTAAGGCTCGGGCTTCGAGAACGTCTCCTCACTGATCATGAAGAGCTGTGGTTCCTTCGAGCGCGCGATCGCCACCGCGAGCTGCACGTCGTCGAGCGCGTAGGCCTGGGCGCGATCGGTTTCCAGCAGCAGGAAGGCTTCGGCCTGGTCCTTGGCCGGCATCACATTGATGCCCAGATTGCGCTCGGTGTTGACCTTGGCGAGCTGTGTCAGGTTGACCGAGCCGGCCACCGCCGTCACCGCTCTGCCCTTGAGATCGTCGATGGTGTTGATCTTTGCGGCTTTCTTGGCCGCAAATCGCGTTGCGCTGAGGAAGTGCGTGTTGGTGAAGGCGACCTGCTTCTGGCGATCGGCATTGTTGGTGGTCGCCGAGCAATGCAGGTCGAGCGTCCCGTTGACCATTAGCGGAATCCGGTTCGACGACGTCACGGCGAGGGTGTCGACGGCGATGTCGGGCATACCGAGCTGCTTCTTCACGGCATCCACGATCCTGAGGCAGATATCCATGGCAAAGCCGACCGGCTTCTGGTTGCCGTCGAGATAGCTGAACGGGACCGAGGCCTCCTGGTAGCCCAGCGTGATCTTCTTGGTCTCTTTGACCTTCTGAAGCGTACCCGACAGGTCTTCGGCGGAGGCGGCAGTTGCAAGGCATGTGAGGGCCAGGACAACGGTGGGTAAACGCATCGGGAACTCCTCGAGGAGGCTTGCGCCCCCATGCCGGGCGCAGCAATCGCACCGTTGATAGCGCAGGCGCGCGGCAGCCGCCACACGAGCTTGCATCTATCAGGTATCGCGGCTTGCGATATGGTGGACCGGCCTTTTGTCCCCCTGGAGTCGGGGCGCTCAAGCGCCAGGATGGCTGTTACGCGTCGATGCCGCGCTGGACCAGGATCCGCTCGGCGCTGTCGTTCCAGACGTCCATCTTGGTGATCTGGCCATTCCGCACCACGAAGCGGTCGACATAGCGGTTGCCCTCGAACGCGGACCCATCCATCCATTCGCCGTAGAGCGTGCCGACGCTATAGACCACGGTCTCGCCGTCGCCGGGGCAGACGTCGAAACGGTCCATCTTCTTCTTGACCCAGCGGTAGCGCTTGGCGTTGAAAGCGGTCGGGCCGCGCGGATGATCGAACTCGCGCCCACCGGTAAAGGTGATCACCGTGCCCGGCGCCATATAGGCAGCCGCGGCGTCCGGATCGGGGATCATCGACGCCGTGAGATAGGCTTCCACGATCTCGGCGTCGGACGACGGACCGGCTTCGGCTTTTGCGGCAGCGGACATGGCTCATTCTCCAGGGCTTGCGGAATACTAACGCCGCTCTCGGGGAATACGTGCATATATTTTGAACATTTCCGTCGCTACACTGCCGACAATCTGGAGCCGCCAAACGCGGCCGAATGCACTAAATTCCTTCCGCAAGAGCCATGACCGCCCAATCCGCCTTTGACCTTATCTTTCGCAACGCCTTGCTGCGTGGTGCCGCCGACCCGATGGACATCGGCGTCACGCGCGGCCGGATCACCGCCATCGAACCGACGCTCGCTTGCGAGGCTGCCGAAGTCGATGTCGGCGGACGCCTCGCCCTGCCCGGCTTCGTCGACAGCCACATCCATCTCGACAAGGCCTGCCTGCTCGGCCGCTGCGGGCATGATCACGGCAGCGTCTCCGAAGCGATCCGCGCCGTCTCCGAGATGAAGAAGGGTTTCTCGGTCGAGGACGTCTACGCGCGCGGCGCCCGGGTACTCGAACGTGCTATCGTCCACGGCACCACGCGCATGCGAACCCACGTCGAGATCGATCCCCGCATCGGATTGCGCGGCTTCGAGGCGGTGAAGGCGCTGAAGCGTGACTATGCCTGGGCGATCGACCTGTCGCTCTGTGTCTTTCCGCAGGAAGGCCTCACCAACGATCCCGGCAGCGAGGAGCTTCTGATCCAGGCGCTGCGCGATGGTGGGGAGGTGATCGGCGGCTGCCCCTACACGGACACCGACCCGAACGCCCATCTCGCACGCATCTTCGACCTCGCCGAGGCGTTCGACCTGGACGTCGATCTCCATCTCGATTTCGATCTCGATCCCTCCTGGTGGCACCTCGACGAGGTCTGCCGGCAGACCGAGCGGCGCAAATATGGGGGGCGCGTGGCAATCGGCCACGCCACGAAACTCTCCGCACTGCCACCGGAGCGGCTGAGGGCCGCCACCGCGCAGCTGGCCAAGGCTGGCGTTGCCGTCACCGTGCTGCCGGCAACCGATCTGTACCTGATGGGGCGGGAAGCGACCCACAACGCGCCACGCGGGCTGACGCTCGCCCACAAGCTCGCCGCCGACGGCGTGCTGTGCTCGATCGCGACCAACAACGTGCTCAATCCCTTCACGCCGTTCGGCGATGCCTCACTGCTGCGAATGGCGAATTTCTACGCCAACGTCGCGCATGCCTCGGTGAACGACTTCGATACCTGCCTTGATCTCGTGACCGAGCTGCCGGCGCGGCTGATGAACCTTGGGGATTACGGCATCAAGGTCGGAAACCCCGCCGATCTCATCGTGCTCGATACGCAAGACAGCCGCTTCGCCGTCGCCGAGCTGCCGGATGTCGTAATGGGCTTCAAGAGCTGCCGGCAGACTTTTGCGCGGCAACGGCCCACTGTGTTCCGCCCCGGCTCCTGAGCCGCTCTGGACGCATATCTGCATTGAAGCGGGGCGAATTGCCGCGTTTTTTCCGTTAGATGTTACCGTCGATCGTTCTCATGTTCCGAATCCGGTAGAATACCGGATAGTCGATCCGCGCTGATTGCCGATAGCTGAGCATATTGCCAGTCCCGCGGTGCCGTTGAAAGCAGAACCTGCACTGAAGTCTGCATTCAACGGGGAAGCATCGACATGTTCAGCGCATTCAGCAGCATCGACCATCACGCCATTCGAGCGAGAACGCCCGGCGAGGCCGCTATAAAACGGCTCGACGGCATCGGGCATGTCCTGTCAAACCTCGATCTGGTGAGCATCCGGACCCAAGATGACTTGACGCGCATGCTCCTGACGCTCGATACCGCCGACAAGTGTATTCGATCGATCCGCGCAGAATTCCGGACCGAAGTCGCGAACGATCGGCTGGCCCGCAAGGCCGAAGACCTGATGGCGCTGATCGAACGCACCCGCGACGAACTCACTGGCTCTCGCACGGCGAAGTCCTGAGCAGGAGCCGCCCTATTTCTCGCGATTGATCTTCGCCAGGATTCGGTCCGCCTCGGTGCGCCAGTCAGCGTTGCGGGCGAACTCCTTGGTACCCTTCGTTCCGAACAGGCCCTCGTCGGCGAGGTCCGCCACCCAGGCCTGCCGCTCGGCGGTGCCCTGCGCGGACCACGGCGTCAGCCCCGCTTCACGCACGGTCTCGGCGACCTCGCGTACTTCCTCGGCGCGGCGGCGGCCATGCTCGATCACACGCTGGAAGCAATAAGCACCCTGCTTCTCCCAATCGATCATGGGAAAGGTTTCCGCCAGCGAAGCCAGTACCGCATCCTCGACGCCATAGGCGCGCGCGGTAGTGAAGCTTTCGATCACCATGGCCTCCAGGCCCTTGATCATGATGCTGCGACACATCTTCACCGCCGATGAAACCCCGAGCTTGTCGCCCGCAACCTTGGCCGCAAAACCCATCCCGTTCAAAAGCGGCTCCAGCTCCCTGGCCCCGGGACCGCCGAGCAGCAGCGGCACCTTGATGCGATAAGGCGGCACCGACGTCATAACCGCGCCCTCGACATAACGTCCGGCGGCGCCATCAATCAGCGCGGCAGCGCGCTGCTTGGCGGCGGGAGACGCCGAATTGAAATCCAGGAACCAGGTGCCCTGATTGATCGCGGCCGCGCAGGCCTTTGCCACCGGCACGGCCTGGCTCGCGGTGACCGCGGAGATGATGAAATCGGACTTGGCGGTCAGCTCGGCGTGCGAGGCTGCGAGCCCCACACCGAATTTTTCAGCATGCTCGTGCAGCCAACCACCCTGCTCGCCCGCGAGCTTGATGTCAAAGGCTGTGACCTTGATGT
This sequence comes from Bradyrhizobium sp. WU425, assembly GCF_021052305.1. NCBI lineage: Bacteria > Pseudomonadati > Pseudomonadota > Alphaproteobacteria > Hyphomicrobiales > Nitrobacteraceae > Bradyrhizobium > Bradyrhizobium sp. WU425. The sequence continues at coordinate 4,996,118 of NZ_CP088089.1, forward strand.
CCTGCTGGCGCAAATCCTCGGCCAGAATCCTGCCGACCTCGCCATAACCGACCAGCCCGACCTGCCATCGCTTGGGATCGCCCGCCATCAGTTCAGTCCTCGCGTTGTTGCGTCGAACAGGTCCTCAACCGCATAGCGGCGCGGGATCAGCGCCTGCTGGAACGCGTAGTCGACGATCAACTCCAGCGACCTTCTGTTCGCTTCGATTCCGAACGGAACCAGGTCCGGCGTTGCCGCAGGCCCCGCCTGCGCCTTATTTTGCTTGAGGAGATCATAAATGCCCGAAACTACGTCAGGACGCGATTTCGCTAGCTGCTCGGTCACGACCACGAGATGGTTGACCGGCACGACGCCGCGGCGCGCGTACCATATGGCGGCTTCCGCGGCCGGATCGGGGAACAGCGGCCTCAGCTTGGGATCGTTCGAGGCCTCACCAAGGACGACGTCGAGCTCGCCGTCGAGCAGCATCTGAAGGATCTTCTTGTGCTTCGGCGCGCGCTCGGTGGTGTCGACATATTCGGCGACATGCGGGTCTTCGAACGTGACCCAGCGGATCTTGTCGAGGTTGACGCCGTAGTCGTTGGCGAGGATGCCCCTGATCCAGGCGCCGGTCGTGGTCGTGAACGAACGGATGCCGACGCGCTTGCCTTCGAGATCGGACGGCCCGAGAGTTCCCTGCGCAGAACTATAGAGCGCGTAGGAATGCTGAAAGCGGCCGAGCATTGTGGCAGGCAGCAGCACCAAGGGCTTGCCATGCGCCTTCGCCATCAGATAGGTGACGATCGCCATCTCGCAGACGTCGAAGGCTTGCTCGCGCACCATCGGTTTGAACGCAGTGTTGGTCGGCGTGTAATCGATGAAGTCGAGGTCGAAGCGGTTGGAGCGGAGCTCGCCGCTCTTCACCGCCTGGACATGGGGGTGACTGCCGAGCACGGCCTTCAGCTTGAGACGATCCATCGGCCCACTCCGCTGATTGTTTTAGACGTCCTCGGGATTGTCGACATAGACGAGCCCGGCCTTCGCCAAGGCCTCGCGCATGCTGTACATGTCGAGGCCCAGCTCGCCCGAAGCCAGCCGCTTGCGTTTGCCGCCTTCGTCCGCGTTGCGCTTCCTCGCCTTCTCGGCGACCTCGGCCGCGTAGCGCTTCGGCACCGCCACGACGCCGTCGTCATCGGCCACGATGATGTCGCCGGGATCGAGGTTGACGCCGGCGCAGACCACGGGGACATTGACCGAGCCGAGCGTCGCCTTCACCGTGCCCTTGGCCGAGACCGCGCGCGACCACACCGGAAAGTTCATCTCGTGCAGTGCCCTGACGTCGCGGCAGCCGGCATCGATGATCAATCCCTGCACGCCGCGCGCCTGCAGCGAGGTTGCGAGCAGCTCGCCGAACATGCCGTCGGTGTTGTCGGTGGTGCAGCCCACGACGAGGATGTCGCCCTTCGTGCACTGCTCGACCGCGACATGAATCATCCAGTTGTCGCCGGGCTGCGCCAGCACGGTGACGGCGGGGCCGGCGATCGCCGCGCCGGCCCAGACCGGCCGCAGATACGGCTTCATCAGTCCGAGCCGATCATAGGCCTCGTGCACAGTCGAGACGCCGTACTCCGCCATCCCAGCGGGATCGGCACGCTTGATGTTGCGAACGACGACCGGCTTCATGCCAACTCCTCCGCAACCGTCGGAAACAGCCGCTGATAGGCCTCGCCATACGTCATCGGCACACCGGTGTTACGGCTGCCCTGGATGCCGCGATTGAGTGCGACACGTTCGTAATAGCCCCAGAGATGTTTTTGCGCGGCGAGGATCTGGAACGACTCGTACTTCTCCTTCCAGACCTCGTCGATCTTGAGGAGCAGGTCCGGCTTGTAGTTGCATTGCTCCGGCTGGTGCGGCTCGAACAAAAACACCGGCGGGGCCGAATATTTGTACTGCGCGCCGGGCTTGTGGCCCATCGCCTGCGCGACCACGCGGGTTTCCTGCGCGAAATGCGCCGCGTTCGGATGGTCGAAATTATAGGGATCCTCCAGCGCATGCGTCAGCACGAAGCTCGGATTGAGCTCGCGGTAGACGTCGACCATGCGGTCGAAATGCGCCTCGGCGAGCTTCAGCGGATAGTCGCCGCAATCGAAGAACTCGATCTCGGCGCCGAGCAGCTTGGCCGCCCGCTCCGCCTCGTCCTTGCGGCCGGCCTTGACCGATTCCAGCGTCGCACCCTTCTCCTTCCAGGCGAACTGGCTCTCGCCGCGCTCGCCGAAAGACAAGCAGACGATCTTCATGCGGTAGCCCTTCTTCGCATGCAGCGCGATGGCGCCGCCGGCGCGCCAGACGAAATCGCCCGGATGGGCCGTGATCACGAGACCTGTTTTCATGGGACAAACTCCCCTCTATCGTTCGTCAACGTCATCGGTTCATCGAGTCGCGACAGCGGATTCCTCGCCGTCGAGCACGCGCCTCAGGCGGTCGGCATCGAGTGCGCCTTCCCATTTGGCAATCGCGATCGTCGCGACCGCGTTCCCGATCAGATTGGTTGGCGTCAGCCCTTGCGACATCAGGCGGTGGATGCCGAGCACGAGCGCCACGCTCGTCACCGGAATGCTGCCGGTGGCGGACAACGTTGCCGCCAGCACGACGAAGGCGGCGCCCGCGATTCCCGCCGCGCCCTTGGAGGTCACGAGCAGGATCAGAAGCAGCTCGATCTGCTCGGCTAGCCCAAACGGCGTGTTGGTCGCCTGTGCCAGGAACACCGAGGCGGCGGCAAGGTAGAGGCAGGTGCCGTCGAGATTGAAGGAATAGCCGGTCGGGATCACCAGCCCAACGACGCTGCGCTCGCAGCCGGCCTGCTCCAGCTTGGTCAGCATCCGCGGCAGCACCGTCTCGGACGATGTCGTGGCGATGCAGATCAAGAGCTCTTCCCAGATGTAGCGGATCAGCTTGAGCAGCGAGAAGCCACACAGACGCGCGACCGGGCCGAGCGCCACGATGATGAAGATCACGCAGGTGAGATAAAAGCCGCCGAGGAGCTTGCCCAGCGAGGCCAGCGAGCCGACGCCGAACTTGCCGACCGTGAAGGCGATGGCGCCGAAGGCGCCGATCGGCGCAGCCCACATCACGAATCCGACGATGGTGAATACCATCTTGGCGGCGATGTCGATGAGATGGACCAGCGGCGCGGCGCGCTCGCCGAGCTGCACCAGCGCAAATCCGCACAGTATGGCGATGAAGAGCACCTGGAGGATGTTGCCCTCGGCAAAGGCGCCGATGAACGTCGCGGGCACGATGTTCATCAGGAACGGCACAAAGCCGATCACGCCCGTCTGCTTGACATAGGGCTCGATCGCGCTGGCATTGAGACTGGCGGGATCGATGTTCATGCCGACGCCGGGCTTGAGCAAGTTCACCGCAATGAGACCGATGATCAGCGCGATCGTGGTCATGATCTCGAAATAGACGATCGCCTTGACGGCGACGCGCCCGACACGGGCCATATCGGCCATATGCGCGATGCCATGGACGACCGTGCAGAAGATGATCGGCGCGATCAGCATCCGGATCGCCTTGATGAAGGCGTCGCCAAGCGGCTGCATCCTGGCGCCCCCCTCGGGATTGACGATCCCAAGCGCGATTCCGGCCGCCATGGCGATGAGCACCTGGATCCAGAGCTCCTTCCACCAGGCGCGGCCGCGCGGCTTGTCGATCGCTAGCGCCGTCATTGGCCGAACTCGAACAGCCGCGCTGGATTATCGACGAGGATCTTCTGCTGATACTCCGGCTCCGGCGCGAACAGCGGGATTAGGTCGACGAGATCGCCGTCGTTCGGCATCGCCTTGACATTGGGATGCGGCCAATCGGTGCCCCAGATGACGCGGTCGGGCGCCGTCTCGACAATTTTTCGCGCGAACGGCACGGCGTCGGTGAACGGCGGACCGGCCGATGACACCCGCTCCGAGCCGCAGATCTTGACCCAGCATTTCTCGTCGCGCTGCATCAGCTCGACCAGGATCTTGAACGGCAGCTGGTCGAGCCCTTCGGACGCCTTCACCCGTCCCATATGGTCGATGGTGTAGCTCAGCGGCAGCCTTATCAGCGTGTCGGCATGTTCAGGCAGGTCGATCGCATCGAAATGCAGATCAATATGCCAGCCGAGCGGTGCGACCAGCGCGACGATGCGGTCGAACACCTGCTTGTCCGGGACCCCGCCGAGATGGCGGACGAAATTGAAGCGGCAGCCGCGGAAGCCGCCCTCATGCAGCACGCGAAGCTCGCGCTCGGTGATGGTGTCGTCGATATTGGCAACCGCGCGATAGGCCCCGTTGCTCTGCGCGATGGCGTCAAGCGCCACCGTGTTGTCGGTGCCATGCACACTCGCATTGACGATGACGGCGCGTCCAACGCCGAGCTTGGCATGCAGCGCGCGGAAATCCTCGAGCGGCGCATCCGGCGGCGTGTAGGAACGCTCCGGCGCGTAAGGGTATTTCGCGCCGGGCCCGAAGATGTGGCAATGCGCATCGCAAGACAGGTTCGGCAGTCTGAACTTCGGCGTGCGCGTGTCCGGATCGGGCGGCGGAATGGTCGGCGTGTACATCATTGCCATCAGATAAACCGCCGAACCAGATCGTGTCTTCAAGTCTTGCTGCTGACGACCGGCCGTCGCCGTGCTGGCGCCTGATCCAGCGCCGGCGCCTGGAACGCGGCCACGGTGGCTTGCACCAATTGCTCGATGGCACTTGCGGCATCGCTGCCGTCGGCCTCGCCGCGCGACAGGCGCGAGACGCGATCCGGCGTCACCAGCGAATAATAGAGTGCGCCAAGCAGGAAGTGGCTGCGCCAGACGATATCGGTGCGCGGAACGTGCGGCAGGCTTTCGTGAACAGCATCGATGAAGGCGTGGCTGGTGTCGTCAAAAGTCTGTGCGATGATCTTTCGCGCGACTTCATTGCCCTCCGCGGACATCACCGCGCGCAGCCGCGTGAACCGCGCCCCGCCCCCGGCAAGATCACTGCCCGAGGTGAAGGCCGGCACGACATAGGCCCGCACCACCGCTTCGAGCCGATCCTGGAGATCGCGCACGCGCTTGGCGGCCGCGAGCAGCTCGGAACGGCGCAAATTCATTGGCCCGCAATGGCGCCGGTAGATCTCCAGCAGCAGGCCGTCCTTGGTCTTGAAATGATAGGTGACGCTGCCGGGATTGGCGCCGGCGGCCTGTGCGATATCGCGCACCGACACGGCGTTGAAGCCGTTGGTGGCGAACAGCTCCTCGGCCGCGGCGAGGATCGCCTCGCGCATGTTCGGCTTGCGGGCCGTTTCCTTGCTGGCGGGGTTGCGGATCATGTGATTTGTACTATCGTACAAAAGATCAGGTCTCGTCAACAAAAACCATGGATGACACCCGGAAAGGCCGAGAGACCGCCGCTGGGTGCAAAGGAGTGCTGGGAAATGGCTGGGTTTCAACAAGACCATCAGCGGTCTGATGGTGGGCGCCGGTCTGCTGCTCGCGGGGACCGCCGCACAGGCCGACAAATATCCGAGCAAGCCGGTCCACATCCTGGTGCCTTATGCGGCCGGCGGCGCCGTCGACGTGCTCGCGCGCACCTTGGCTCAGGCGCTGGCCGGGACTTGGGGCCAGCAGCCGGTGATCGACAATCGTCCCGGCGCCGGCGGAATCGTCGCGTCCCAAGCGCTGACGCAGGCCGCGCCCGACGGCTACACGCTGATCCTCGTCGCGAGCGGCCATCCACTCAACCAGTTCATCTATCCGAGGGTGCCCTATGACACGTTCAAGGATTTCACCGCGATCAGCGAAGTCGCCTCCTCCCCGCTCGCGATCGTCGTGGCCAAGGACAGCCCCTATAAGACGCTCAGTGATCTCCTCATCGCGGCGAAAAAGGAGCCGGATAAGCTCTCCTACGGCATGTCCGGCAACGGCACCTCGGCGCACCTCGCGGGTGAGCTGTTGAAATACATGTCCGGCACCAAGATCGTCGCGATCCCCTACAAGGGCGGCGCCCCCGCGCTGACCGCCGTGATCGCCGGCGACATTCCGCTCAGCATCAATCCACTTGCGGAAGCCATCAGCCAGATCGAAGGCGGCGCGGTGCGCGCGCTCGCGGTGACCTCGGCCGAACGCTCCAAGGCGCTGCCCAATGTTCCGACCGTCGCCGAGTCGGGCGTGCCGGGTTACGACGTCTCCGTCTGGTGGGGCGTTCTTGGTCCCGCAAAAATGCCGCCGGAGATCGTCACGAAGCTCGAAAGCGATCTGAAGGCGGCGCTGCAGGACCCAAACGTACTGTCGACGCTCGGCAAGATCGGCGCGGCCCCGGTCGGCTCATCGTCGAGGGATTTCGGCGCCTACATGCATGCCGAGGCGACCAAATGGGAGCCGGTGCTGAAGGCCGCCGACATCCGCGCGCAGTGAGGTGCTTCGCATGAGGACCAGCGCGCTGGACACGATCCAGCGCCAGGCAGGCTTGCGCGGCGCCACGAAGGCCGACGCGCAAGTAGGTCAAATGCGTGCGCTCGCCCGCATCTTCTCCGGCGGCGCGGGACGCCGCACGAAATCGGCGTCATCGTCGCCTCCTCCCGACGGGATCAGGATCGCGCGCTCGCGCGGCAGCGCTTCCGGCATCTCGTCCCGGATGAAGGCGATGAGCTTCTCCCTCATCTCGCAGCGCAGGTCCCAGGACTGCGGCGCGTTCCTGGCGCTGACGAGGGCGCGGAGCTCGATGGTGCGAGCATCCGCGTCAACGACCTGGAGATTGACCACCTCGCCGTCCCAGAGCTTGGACTCCTTCACTGCTTCTTCCAGCCAGCGCCGGATCCGCGGCACGTCGGCACGATAATCGACATGAAACGCAATCACGCCGATCAGGGACGCAGTGTCGCGGGTCCAGTTCTGGAATGGCTTTTCGATGAAATAAGACAGCGGCACCACCATGCGGCGCCAGTCCCACAGCCGGATCACCACATAGGTCGCGGCGATGTCCTCGACCCAGCCCCACTCGTTCTCGATGATGACGGCATCCTCGATGCGGATCGGCTGGGTGATTGCGATCTGCATGCCCGCGATCAGATTGCTCAGCAGCGGCCGGGCGGCAAGACCAACGATGATACCGGCGGCACCGGCGGAGGCGAACAGGCTGACGCCGTATTGCCTGACCGAGTCGAATGTCATCAGCGCGGTCGACACCGTGATGATGACGATGATGATATCGGTGACGCGCTTGAAGACGCGGACCTGGGTGACGTGCTTGCGCGCGACAAAATTCTCGGTGACGTCGCGAAAGTTCTGGAGATACCGTGCCGCGCTCATATCCACGATCCGGATCGAGATCCAGCCGATCAGCGCAATGAAGGCGACGACGAACAGGCGCGTCAGCGGCGTGCGGAAGGCGTCGTCCAGCGGCGCGAGCGGCAGCACCAACGCTACGGCGGCAAGACTGAGGGCCAGCTGAGTTGGGCCCGCGGTGCGGGCGATGAACACGCTCACGAGCGGGAGGCGGGTTCCGAAGGCGCGGTTGAACAGCCAAACCGAGAGGCGATAGATCGACAGGGCGATCAGGATCGCGCCCAAGACTAGAGTGAGGCCGACGAACCACGACGGGATCCACCCGAACATCCTGTCGATGTCGGCCAAAAGGGTCTGCCAATCCATTAATGTCCCCGCATTGCATCCGCGCTTGCGTTCAACGCGTTGCAGCGTCGTTCGCTCCCCCGCTCGGTGCAATGCAGCATCCCTCTGGTGCAATCATCGCCGAACTGCGCTATTTGTGGTCAATCATGACTCGACGGACCGGCAGCGCCGATCTTCCCCTTCACACCGGCCGGGTTCCACCCTGGCTGGCGACCCGCATGTCGTCGCTCGGCGCGATCGTCACACAGGCGATCGTGCATCACTACGGACGCGATGCATTCCTCCAGCGGCTCTCGCACCCGTTCTGGTTCCAGTCGTTCGGCGCCGTCATGGGGATGGATTGGCACTCCTCCGGCATCACGACGTCGGTGATTGGCGCGCTGAAGCGCGGGCTGGGACCGCTCCAGGACGAGCTCGGAATCTACGTCTGCGGCGGGCGTGGCCAGCACTCGCGCAAGACCCCGGACGAGCTGATGCAGCTCGGCGACCGAATCGGCTTCGACGGCGCAAAGCTCACGCGTGCGAGTCGCCTCGTGGCGAAGGTTGACAGCGCCGCGGTCCAGGACGGCTTTGACCTTTACCTGCACGGCTTCTTCGTCACCGCCGACGCCAAATGGACCGTGGTGCAGCAAGGCATGAACGGCGACAAGCGGCAGGCCCGCCGCTATCACTGGCATTCCGAGGCGCTGAAGAGTTTTGTCGACGCACCGCACAGCGCGATCGACGGGCCGCGGCAAGGCGAGATCGTCAACCTCACCGACCATCGCGCCGAGATCTCGCGCACCGCGCAGCTCGAGCTTCTGAGCGATCTCGGCCCGGATCGTATCCTTTCCGAATTCGAGCGGCTCACCGGAACTGCGCCCGCGCCCGCACAGGCGACGCTGCCGCACCTGATCATGCCCGGGCATCACGACGTGCGGCCGAAGGACGTGTTTGCGCGCCGCCTGCACGGCACACTCGCTGCTGCGGCCGAGCGCGGCCCGGTCGACTTTCCGGAGCTGCTGCTGACTCCCGGCGTTGGCGCTCGCACCGTTCGTTCGCTGGCGATGGTCGCCGAAGTCGTGCACGGCGCGCCCTACCGCTTCAACGATCCCGCGCGCTTCTCGCTTGCCCACGGCGGCAAGGACCGGCATCCCTACCCTGTTCCACTCAAGGTCTATGACGAAACCATTCGCGTGCTGAAGGGGGCGATTCAGAACGCAAAGCTCGGGCGCGAGGAAGAGATGCAAGCCATCAAGCGCCTCGACGACCAGGCGCGGCGGCTGGAGCGCACCGCGCATGGGCCATCCGTCGAATCCTATATCGCCGGAGAGCGTGCGGCCTCGCCCGATCTCGACGGCCGTTCCGTGTTCGGCTGGGAGCGTGATCTCGGGTCGACAAAAAAGCAGACCGGCTGAAAGCCGGTCCGCGAGTTCAGCGGGAAGGAACGCCGCTCTCAGGTCTCGTCGGTGCCCGGCTCCTCGTCGAGCCGGTTGGCCGAGTGGTCCTGATATTGTTCGGTCTGGATCGCCTTGCCGTCCATGCCGCGAATGTCCGAGTGCTGCGCCTTGTCGCGGTTTGACAGCACCATGTTGTCGCCGATCTTCTCCTTGGGCACGTCCGTCATGGCGCCGCTGCCGTCGCCCTTGCCGTGCATGCCCGATCTGAAATGCGTCTTGCTGCCACGACCACCTGGCATCTTTTTCTCCTCTTGCTTTGATCGCCCGTGCAGCTCAATGCTTCTGCTGTGCCGGCGTCGGTTTCGGCGGCTTGTGTCCGCTTTGGCCGGAATCATTGTGCTTGTTGTGATCGCTTTCCTGGTTGAGGCCGCCTCGGCTCACCGGGAATTCACTCTGTCGCGCCTCAGGTCTCGCCCGGTGAACGGCCGTATTCTCCGGATTGTGGCCGAGGGCGCGCTCAAGCTCTCGCGCGTCTGGAACATCCGGCTTGCGCTCGAGGATGCGAACCTGTTGCTCGTGGGTCTTCTTGCCTTGCATGCTCGTCCTCCGGAGCTATCGGCCTCTTCGGTGCGTGCCACTGCGTGCGATGTCCTTGTCGATGTCGCCAGCGGCGTTCACGTCGTTCTCGACGTCGCCTTCGATCGTGTTCTCGCCCAAGGCGTCCTCGAGGTCCTCAGGCGAGATACCGGCCATCGTTGCGCCCTTCGATCCGCCGATCATGGGGTTATTTTGCATATCCTTTTCCGTCGGTGCGTAGAGTTTGGGTTGCTTGTTGGTCATGCCTCACCTGCCTCCGCCTTTTCCGGCCTCGTCATGCCTGTGGTGTGAATCGTGCTCGCCACCTCCGCCGGAGACGCGGCTGTGGTTGCGCTGCGGGTCGTCCGCCGCGGGCTTCTTCACTTCGAGCGGTGCCTTCGCATTCTCATGCGATGCGCCTGGTCCGCCCTGACGGATGCTGTTCGGTGTCTTGGTGGATGTCGACATGAGGGTCCGCTCCTCAGCGATCTTGCTGATAGCCTTGGTTGGTGGTGTTCTGCTTGATGTTGCCCTGCTGGCTTTGCTGGTCCGGATTTTGCGCACGCTGCTGGCCGCGCGGGGCAGTCGAGGACACTTGCTTGCTGTCGCCGGTTCCCTTCGGACTTTGATTCTCGGCGGGAACAGGTGGCATCTTGCCGGTCATGATGCTGTCTCCTGTTGTTGATCTGCGACATCGACCGGAGGAACTCGTCGCGGCTTTCGATGTCGCAAAAACAACTAGAGCAACGGCATGCCGTTCCTACCGACGACTGCAGAGAAATTTTCCGCAAGGTGTAAGTCTCAGCAGGCCACTGGCTGGGAACGAACCAACATCGATCCAGCTGATGCTGTCGCCTGTGCTGCGTGGCCGTCGGGCGCGACAGGGAGGTTCGCGATCGCTCGCATGCCCGGTCGCTTGCGCCAGTGGATCTGAGACACGTCCACAGCAAAGCCAAGCCGCGGCCATCGCACAAACAACGCTTCCAGGGCACACGCTGCCTCGATGCGCGCGAGTTGATGGCCGAGGCAGAAATGGATGCCCGTTCCGAAGGACATGTGACGGTTCGGCTTGCGCGCGGGATCGAGGCTCTCGGGGCGCTCATGCATCGCCGGGTCCATGTTCGCGGCGGCGAGCATCACCATGACGCGATCGCCCTTCTTGAGACGCACGCCCGCGAGCTCGATATCCCGCCTCACATAGCGGGGCTTGGAGAACTGCACCGGCGACACGAAGCGCAGGAATTCCTCCACCGCAAGCCCGACGCGGCTCCAGTCCTGTGCCAGCCAGTCGCGGACGCCGGGATTTCTGAGGAGCTCGTAGACAGAACCGCTGATGAGATGCGTGGTGGTCTCGGAGCCCGCCGCGAGCAGTAGGAACACCATCGACACCATTTCGTCCGGCGTGATCTGGCCGCCCTCGCGCTCGACCTGAACCAGCTCCGCGATCAGGCCTTCGCCGCCCCGCACGCGGGCAATCTGCAGCTGCCGTTCGAGGTAGGCTCGCATCTTGCGGAACGCGAACAGCATGCGGAAGAAGCTGGCGACGTTCGTAAGTGAGGACATCGTATTGGCCCAGGCGATGAAGCGGGGGCGATCGGCCAACGGCAATCCGAGCAGCTCGGAGATCACCGCGAGCGGCAGGATGCGCGCATAGCGCTGGACGAGATCGGCCGGGCTTCCTGCCAGGAACAGCTCGTCGGCGAGACCGTCCGCGATGGCGCGGATGTGCGGCTCCATCGCGACGATCGCGCGGCGGCGGAAGGCCTCGTCAACAATGCTGCGCAGCCTTGTGTGGTCAGGCTCGTCCATTGTCAGCATGTTGTTGGCGATGGTTCTGACGTAGTTCGGCATCCACCAGCGCAAACCCGCGACGTCCCCATCCTCCTTGCGCAGCGTGAAATCGGTGCCGTCCTTCAGGACCTGCGCGGTGGCCTCATGGGTCGTGGTGATCCAAACATCGCCGACGAGAGGAAATCGCGCCGCGACCACAGGACCGGACATGCGCAACGTTGCGATCGCCTTGGGCGGATCGCGAAAGAAGGCCTCGCTGGTGAAATCGAGGCGTGGTGCCATGTGATCACCGAAGCGGTTGACGGGGTCTCACCAAGATGGTGCACGACGCCGCCCGCGCAAGGGATACGGAACCTCCGCTTCGGCTTCGGTGCAGGCGTGAGAGTCGAGTCTACCCCCGCCCCGGCGAACGCGGGCCGATCTTGCGCTGCTGCTGGTTGGTGTAGGCGTCCCAATTGCTCCAGCTGCCGTTGCTGAGGCTTCGCAGGTCGGTGGTGAGCGGACGGCGCGTGCGCTTGTCGTGATCGGCGATCACGCGCTCGGATTGCAGGATCTTGCGCTTGAGTTCCCCGAGCGCCTTCTGGGTCTGGCCGTTCCGCTTCGAAGACGCGATCTCGCCCATCGTGAAGCGCGCGGTTTCGAGCGTCTTCAACTCGGCGCGGTTCTTCTTCAACTGAACCCGGTGCCAGGCGATATTGCTGTCGCTGTCCGCAACCATGTGGGAACTCCGCTGATTCGTTCCCACAGTGTATCGCGTGCCGAATCGACGCCGCAACGGGCGCGCGGCGGCGAAAATACGGTCTTCTTGCGCGGGGTTCCGGGCTCAGCGCTCGGCGAAGGCCTTTTCGACCACGAATTGGGCCGGCTCGCCGTGATTGCCCTCGACAAGACCCCGCTCGCCGAGGAGCACGCGGGTATCCGCCACCAGCGCCGGGCTGCCGCAGATCATGACGCGATCGTGGGCGGCTTCCAGTGCCGGCAGGCCGATGTCGGAAAACAGCTTGCCCGAGGTGATGAGATCGGTGATGCGCCCGCGATTGCGGAAGGGATCGCGCGTCACGGTCGGATAGTAGATCAGCTGGTTGCGGATGTACTCGCCGATCAGCTCGTCCTTGGGCAGCGTCTCGGTGATCATCTCGCCATAGGCGAGCTCCTTCACGTGTCGGCAACCGTGCAGCAGCACGACCTTCTCGAACCGCTCGTAGGTTTCGGGGTCCTTGATCACGCTCAGGAACGGCGCAAGGCCCGTACCGGTGCCGATGAGGTAGAGGTTGCGGCCGTCTTCCAGATTGTCGATCACCAGCGTGCCGGTGGCCTTGCGGCTGACGATGATCTCGTCGCCTTCCTTTAGATGCTGGAGCCGTGAGGTGAGCGGGCCGTCCGCGACCTTGATCGAGAAGAACTCCAGCGTGTCCTCGTAATTGGCGCTGGCGACGCTGTAGGCCCGCAGCAGCGGCTTCTCGCCGACCTTGAGCCCGATCATGGTGAATTCGCCGTTGCGGAAGCGGAAGGTCGGGCTGCGGGTGGTCTTGAAGGAGAACAGCGTGTCGGTCCAGTGGTGGACGCTCAAAACGGCTTCCTGATTGAAATTGCTCATCTCACCCTTCCGTGGCGCGTCGTGGCGGTTTTCAAGGCGGCAGCTATGCGTCGTTTGTATACGATCATTTGTATACTAATGAATAATCCGGCTTGATCCCGCGGTCAAGGCTGCCCAAGATCGGAAGCGTTGCAGTTAAGGACAAGGACCCATTCCATGGCGCATGACGCACCCCAGGCCACCGGACCCTCGAAGCTCGTGATCCGCAATATCGGCCTGATCCTGTCCGGCGCGCTGGAAAAGCCGATCCTGGACGGCGACACCATCGTCGCCGAGAACGGCAAGATCACCGCGATCGGCCGCTTCAAGGACCTCAACACCGAAGGCGCGACCACCATCGTCGAGGCCAACGGCACCACGGTGGCGCCCGGCCTGATCGACAGCCATGTCCATCCTGTTGCGGGCGACTGGACGCCGCGCCAGAACCAGATCGGCTGGATCGACAGCAATTTGCATGGCGGCGTCACCACGATGATTTCCGCCGGCGAGGTGCATATGCCCGGCCGCCCGCGCGACGTCGTGGGGTTGAAGGCGATGGCCATCTTCGCGCAGCGTGCATTCTGGAATCTGCGGCCTGGCGGCGTGAAGGTTCACGCCGGCGCGCCTGTGATCGAGTGCGAGATGGTGGAGGAGGACTTCAAGGAGTTGGCCGCAGCCGGCGTCAAGCTGCTCGGCGAAGTCGGCCTGGGCGGCGTCAAGGACGGCCCCACGGCGCGAAAAATGGTCGGCTGGGCCCGCAAATATGGCATCCAGAGCACGATCCACACCGGCGGTCCTTCGATCCCCGGCTCCGGATTGATCGACAAGGATGTGGTGCTTGAGGCAGACACCGACGTGGTTGGCCACATCAATGGCGGTCACACCGCGCTTCCCGACGACCAGATCCGCTGCATCTGCGAGGGCTGCAAGCGCGGCCTCGAGCTCGTTCACAATGGCAACGAGCGCTCGGCGCTGTTCACGTTGCGCATTGCGCGCGAGATGGGCGATCTGCACCGCGTCATCCTCGGCACCGATGCGCCGGCCGGCTCCGGCGTGCAGCCGCTCGGCATTCTCCGCATGGTGTCGATGCTGTCCTCGCTTGGCGACCTCCCGGCCGAGGTCGCGTTTTGCCTGGCGACCGGCAACACGGCGCGGATGCGCGAATTGGATTGCGGCCTGATCGAAGTGGGCCGCTCGGCCGATTTCGTCATCATGGACAAGGCGCAGCACTCGGCCGGCAAGAACATTTTGGACAGCGTCCAACTCGGCGACCTCCCCGGCATCGGCATGACCATCATTGACGGTATCGTGCGCACCCAGCGCAGCCGCAACACCCCGCCGGCCGGCAGGGTGCCCGAGGTGGTGGCGAAGTGACGCAGCCGGAGCGGCTCGCCGCTCCCGTGCTCCCTTGACAGCATTGAACAAGTCGTCGGCCTGCTGCGTCTAACGCAGGCAGTTCATTGCTGGAACGCCGAGGGAGACATGAAGAATTCGTCGCGGATTGCCGCCGGTGTAGCCGGTGCGGTCGGAGGTTATGTCGCGACCTTTGTGCTGTTTTCAGTGCTCGATCTGGGCAACCGGGCGGACCCGATCACGTCTGGCCTGTTGGCACTGTTCGTCTACTCACCCATCGGAGCGATCGCTGGCGTGGTGCTTGCCAGCTGGCTGGTAACGCGTTCCGGCACGGATGCAGGCAATAGCGGTCTCGCGCGCAACAGCCTGAAATCGCTTGGTGTCGTGGTCCTGCTTTGCGTGGCCGCCGCCGCCACCTACCTGGGCGTCGCGTACATGACGGCCACGCCCTGGCTCAACCGAAACGGCGCCACTCCTCTGCTCGTCTTCGAGGTTCGCCTTCCGGCCGGCGCAACAGTGCCGAAATCACCGCAAGATATCACCATCGAATTGCAGACGGACCTCAACACCATGCCGGGCGAATTGAACGCAGCTGGCTTCCATAGTGACGGCGATCAGCCCGTCATCGCAGGCGAAGTCGAACTGGCGTTCCGAACCTCGCACCGGCAACTCGCCGTCAACATCCAGGGACAGCCCAGCCGAATCTACCCGATCGGATTGACGGCCTCGGCTCCGCATACGCCGGAGTTCGGAACGTGGCGGCGGCTCGCCGATGGCAGCGAAATCCGCTATCGCGCAAAATGGCCGGGGAAGACGTAGCAGGATCACCGCGGTTTCGCTATCTCACAACGCACATAGGTCTGGCGCTTGCCCGGCCCGACCGGGCTGTTGTCCATCACCAGCTTGCCGTCCGCGGCAATGGAAACCCGGGGACTGGAGCGATACTTCTCACCCTCGCCTTCGCAGGCGAGCTTCATTTTCCAGGCGAGCTTCCCGTCGGCAGTGATCTCGCTGGCGCGGCACCGGGTCTCGTACCAATAGAGACGGTTGCCGCCCTCGATGCTCATGCGGTTGGCGCTGTCCTCGTCGCGGCAATCCTTTTTGGTTGACGCCCAGAACCCCTCATAGGCTTGCGCCTCCAGGGCGGGAGCAGACTGGCCCGCCAGCATCACACTCATGCCCAGAGCCATAGCAAACCGGGTCGCCGCTCTCATGTCAAAAACCTCGACAAGACCTTCACCGAGGTTAGTCGCGCCTCACCGCAGCTTGTTCAACAGCGCCATCAGCATCTCGCGCTCCTTTGCCTCGAGCGGCGCCAGCGTCTCTCGTGTGATCGCAAGCGCATTCGGCGCGACCTTTTCCGCCAATTGCTGGCCCGCGCGCGTCAGGCTGACCAGAAGCCGCCGTCCATCCTCCGGATCCTGGCTGGTCTCGGTGAGGCCGCGCGCCGTCAACCGATCGATCACGCCCTTGATGGTCGCCACGTCCATCGCCGTCAGGCGCCCGAGCTGGTTCTGCGAGCATGGCCCGGCCTCGGCGAGCTTCGACAGCGCCGCCCATTGCGTCGGCGTAATGTTGGTGCCGATCTCGCGAGAGAAGATCGCGCTGTGGCGCTGCCAGACCTGGCGAAGGATGAAGCCGACCTGCTCGTCGAGCACATAAGGCGGCTTTGCCGGTTTGACGCTTTTCTTCGCCGCGACGCTTCTCGCCATCCGCTCGATGCCCTTGCCCTTTGCCTTCACAACGACAGATGCGCGTCGCGGATATCCGGACGCGCGTCGAGCTCGGCCATGGTGCCGCCGAAGCAGATGCGGCCGCGCTCGATGATATAGGCGCGATCGGAGATCAGCCGCGCAAAATGCAGATTCTGCTCGGAGACGACGATGCTGACGCCCTCCTTCTTCATGGTCAGGATGGCCTCGACCATCTGCTCCACGATTTTCGGCGACAGGCCTTCCGAGGGCTCATCCAGCAGCACCAGCGATGGATTGCCCATCAGCGTGCGCGCGATGGTGAGCATCTGCTGCTCGCCGCCGCTCATGCGGCCGCCCGGGCGATTTTTCATCTCGCCGAGGTTAGGGAACAGCGAAAACAGCTTGTCGCGAGTCCAGTGCGGCGCGTTCGGGCGCTTCGGCTGGCGGCCGACCTCGAGATTCTCTTCCACCGTCAAATCGGTGAAGATACGCCGCTCCTCCGGCACGTAACCAAGCCCATCCCGCACGATCTCATGTGTCGGACGCGCCGAGACATCCTTGCCTTCGAACATGATCCGTCCTGAGCGCTGCGCGACGAGCCCGACGATCGAGCGAAACGTCGTCGACTTGCCGGCGCCATTGCGGCCGAGCAATGCCACGACTTCCCCCTCGCCGACTTCGAAGCCGATGTCGAACAGGATATGGGCCGGGCCGTAATGACTATTGAGGTCCTGCACCGTGAGCTTCATGCCGATGCTCCCTCGCGATGCCCGGCCTCGTAAAGCAGGCCCTCGCCGAGGTAGACCGCCTGCACTTGCGGATTGCCGCGGACCTGGGCGGGCGAGCCCTCGGCGATCAGCGTGCCGCGGTTGAGCACGATGATGCGGTCGGCGTGCTCGAACACCACGTCCATGTCGTGCTCGGTGAAGAGAACGCCGATCGATTTTTCCCGGGCGATCTGCGCGGTCAGCCGCATCAAATCGACCCGCTCGCGCGGCGCCATGCCGGCGGTCGGCTCGTCCATCAGCAGCAGCTTTGGCTGGTTGGCGAGCGCGACGGCGAGCTCGAGCCGCTTGAGATCGCCATAGGCAAGCTCGCCGCAGGGGCGATCGGCGTAACCGCCCATGCCGACCAGCTCGAGCAGTCGCCCGGCTTCGCCGCGGTCGAAGTTCGGCGCCGAGCCCCAAAGATTGTACAATTGCTTGCCATGCGAGATCAGCGCGACTTGCACGTTCTCGCGCACCGTCATGGTCGCGAAGGTCGCGGTGATCTGGAAGGTGCGACCCACGCCCATCCGCCAGATCTCGCGCGGCTTCCTGCCGGTTGTGTCCTCGCCGAGCAGGCGGACGTGGCCGGTATCAGGCTTGTTCTGGCCATTGAGCATGTCGAAACAGGTGCTCTTGCCCGCGCCGTTCGGTCCGATCAGCGCCAGGATTTCACCGGCGCGCAGCGAGAACGAGACGCCGCGCACGGCATGGACGCCGCCATAGGATTTGGTCAGTCCTTCGACCGCGAGAAGTGGGGGCGCGACGCTCATTCGGCGGACTCGATCGGCTTGGCAAGCAAGGGTGACCCCGGCGGCGACGTCTTCCTGCGGCGCTGCGCTAGCATCTCCAGCATGCCGACGATGCCCTTGGGGAAGACGACGACGATCAGAACGATGAAACCGCCGAGCACGAGTTTTGACAGGTCGGTCTGACTGACCAGCCAGATGTTCAAGGCCTTGTAGACGATGGCGCCGATCACCGCGCCCGACACCGTCTCGACGCCGCCGAGCAGCACCATGACAAGGGCGTCGACCGAGAGCGAGATGCCGAGATTGTCCGGAAAGACGCTGCCCTTGAGGTAGGCGAACAGCGCGCCGCCAATGCCCGCGGTCGTGCCCGCGATCACGAAGGCGGTCCACTGGATACGCTTGGTGTTGATGCCGACCGCTTCGCTGCGCAGCAGCGAGTCGCGCGTCGCCCTCAGCGCATAGCCGAACGGCGAGAACACCATGGCCCGCAAAGCGATCGTCACGAGCGCCGCAACACCGAGCGACAGCCAATAGAAATGCGATGGGCTCGCCGCCCAGCTCGAGGGCCAGACGCCCAGGATGCCGTTGTCGCCGCCGGTGACGCTCACCCACTGGAACGCGATCGACCAGACGATCTGCGCGAAGGCGAGCGTCAGCATCGCAAAATAGACGCCGGAGAGCTGCACCGCGAAGAAGCCGAACACGGCAGCGCCCATGCAGCCGAGCAGCGGACCGAGCAACAGGCAGACGATCATCGGCAGTCCGGCCATCTTGGCGAGGAAAGCGACGCCGTAAGCGCCGAGGCCGAAATAGGCGGCGTGACCAAAGGACGCGAGCCCGCCGACCGACATCAGGAAGTGCAGGCTGACGGCGAAGATCACTGAGATCGCGATCTCCGAGCCGACGGTCAGTGCATAATTGCCGGCGAACAGCGGTAGTGTCGCCGCGACGACGAGCGCTGCAAACGCAGCCAACCGCTCATTCGACGTCAGCGGTCGCCAGGGATTGACGGTGAGACCCGGCGTCTTGCGGGCCGGCGCCTCGGGCCTGCCGAACAAGCCCCAGGGCCGCACGATCAGCACCACCGCCATCACCAGGAAGACCAGGATGATAGAGATTTTTGGAAAGATCAGGATGCCGAAGGCGTTGAGCTCGGAGACCAGCACAGCCGCGACGAAAGCGCCGATGATGCTACCGAGGCCTCCGATCACCACGACGACGAAGACCTCGACGATGATGCGCAAATCCATCGCATGATGCACGGCATCGCGTGGGATCTGGAGCGCACCGCCGAGAGCGGCGAGGAAAACGCCGACCGCAAACACGCTCGTGAACAACCATTTCTGATTGACGCCCAGCGCCGCGACCATGTCGCGGTCCTGCGTCGCTGCGCGCACCAGAACGCCCCAGCGCGTGCGCTGGAACAAGAGCCAGAGAATGCCGAGCACGACCGGTCCGAGCACGATCAGAAACAGATCATAGCTCGGAATGTTCTGGCCGAAGAAGTCGATCGCCCCCTTGAAGCCGGGCGCACGGCGCCCCACGAGATCGTCTGGGCCCCAGATCAGGACGACGAGGTCCTCGACCATCAAGGTCAGGCCGAAGGTCGCAAGCAGCTGGAACAGCTCGGGCGCGTGATAGATGCGCCGGAGCAGCACCATCTCGACGATGACGCCGATCAGCGCCACCGCGAACGCCGCCACCACGATGCCGCCCCAGAAGCCGAATGCACCTGACAGGCGCTCCGTCAGCGTGAAGGCGACATAGGCGCCGATCATGTAAAAGGCGCCATGCGCAAAATTCACGATCCGCGTCACGCCAAAGATGATCGACAGGCCCGACGCCACCAGGAAAAGCGACGCTGCGCTGGCGAGACCGGTCAGAAACTGTACGACGTAAAAGGCCATCTGCGGTCCGGGTTAAGCGTAAGTCGCAATATTAGGCTTCATCCTTCGAGGCGGCGCTACGCGCCTCCTCAGGATGAGGTCGGGACCCTCATGGTGAGGAGCGCGGCTGCGCCGCGCGTCTCGAACCACGAGGCCCCGGTCTCACTTTGGATCAATCCTTCGGACGCAGCTTCTCGACTTCGGCATCACTTGGTAGATAGTCCGCGCCCTTCTTGTAAGACGAGTCCACCATCACGCCCTTACCGTCCTTCAGCGCGGTCTTGCCGACATAGGCACCGAGCGTCGACTGGTGATCGATCTTGCGGAAGGTGATCTCGCCCAGCGGCGACGGCATCGAAAGTCCTTCCGCCGCAGTGATCAGCTTCTCCGGATCGGTCGAATTGGCCTTCGCCAGGATCGCCGCCGCCGACTTGATGGTCTGGTAGCCAACGATCGAGCCGAGGCGCGGATAGTCGTTGTACTTGGCCTGATAGGCCTTCAGGAACGCGTCGTGCTCGGGCGTCTTGATCGAGTACCAGGGATAGCCGGTGACGATCCAACCCTCGGGTGTCTCCTCCTTGAGTGGATCGAGATATTCCGGCTCACCGGTGAGGAAGGAGACGACCTCGCGTCCCTTGAACAGGCCGCGGGTGTTGCCTTCGCGCACGAGCTTGACGAGATCGGCGCCGAAGGTGACGTTGAGGATCGCTTCGGGATTGGCCGCGGCAACCGCCTGCACTACCGGACCGGCGTCGATCTTGCCCTGCGGCGGCCACTGCTCATCGACCCACTGGATGTCGGGCCGCTTCTCCGACATCAGCTTCTTGAACACCGCGACCGCGGACTGGCCGTATTCATAGTTCGGCGCGATCGTCGCCCAGCGCTTTGCGGGCAGCTTGCTGGCCGCTTCCACCAGCATCGCGGCCTGCATGTAGTTCGAAGGACGCAGTCGGAACGTGTACTTGTTGCCTTTCGACCAGGTGATGGCGTCCGTCAGAGGCTCGGCCGCCAGAAAGAACACCTTCTTCTGGTTGGCGAAGTCGCTGACCGCAAGACCGATGTTCGACAGGAACGTACCCGTCAGCATCGCCACGCCCTCGCTCGACACCAGCTCGTTGGCCGCGGTCTGCGCATCTGCCGGCTTGCCACCATCGTCCTTGGAGACGACGATGAGCTTCTTGCCGTTGATGCCGCCGGCCGCATTGATCTCTTCGACCGCGAGCTGCCAGCCCTTGCGATAGGGCTCAGTGAACGCCGGCAGCAGCGAGTAGCTGTTGATCTCGCCGATCTTGATGTCCTGCGCAAGGGCCGAATGAGCCATGCCGCTTGCCAACAGCGCGAACGCCGCCCCGACAAAATAGTTCTTTGCTCGCATCCCAACCTCCACTTTCTGAAAAGATTAACGCAGTCCGTCTTCGCCCTTGATCTCCGCAACGGTCAGCCCGCCGACGCGCGGCAAAGGACGGCCACTGTCGGTGACGGCGACCGCGACCATGATCTCGTTGGCGCGCGGCGCGTCGTTGATCTGCACTTCCATGCCATCGAAATGACTGCGCACGAAGGCTGCATCCTTGTGGCCCAGCGGAACGTCCAGCGTCGTGCCGGGTCCACTGCGCTTCTTCGACGACGGGATCAGCGCAGCGCCTTTGCCCAGCACTTTACGCACCGGCGCGCCCATTTTCGGGTGAAGGATGGCGGCTGCATGCTCCAGCTCGCCATTCTCGCCGACGGCCGCGGCCTTGCCATAGCTCTGCGCCTTGGACCCGTCGATGCCGAGCGCCGCCACCGCGCGCTTCGAGAGCAGCTCGCCGAGCTCCTCGCCAATCGCGATCAGCGGCGAGAGATCCTCGACATACTTTCCAGCAAACGGATTCTCGATCACGGCGATCGCCGCCGCACGCCGCGTCGGCGGTGAGACCTGGCGGCCCATCTCCATCTGCGTCTCTTCGACGACGGTGACGATCTTGCGGATGATCGCGCTCATGATTGTTTCCTCAAACCGCTTCCCAGTTCAGGCATGGACCGCGTTCTCTTGTACAAGCGGGCGCGATCGTTGCCGTTCAATATCCTTGGTCCCGATGACAATCATATCACCACAAAGCTGCAACACGGCACCCTCGATCAATCCGCGATCGAATAATTGCCGTGCACATTCCGCGCCAGATTCGAGCGCGGTGGTGATCTCGTTCTGCGACAATCCACCAACGTTGCGGGTCACGAGCCGCGCGCCAAGATCGCTGTCGGGCTGAAGTTCGTTCGCAGGTTTTCGGATGATGGCGGGATGCTCCGGCAGATCGACGGCGTTCGCAACGATCGTCGCGGCCGCGTCGGCTTGCGACGCCGTTCCGGCCAGCACGGTCACCGCATCGGCAATCCCGAGGGAAAAGCTGCGGCCGTGCCGTCCGCTGGTCGCAATGCCACGCACGGGATCATCGGCGTCCACCCTGATTGTCCGCATCACGCCGTCGCGATCGGGCCGGTCCATCAGGCCGACCGAAAAATGCTCGCCCTCGCCGAGATGCAGGGCAATGTCTCCGCCATTGTTGACATAGGCCCGATCGAGCGCCGCAGCGTTCAGCATTGCGCCCAACACCTCCTCCGCCACGCTGCCGGCCACAGCGGCCATCGGCGTGATGAAGCCATCACCGGCATAGGGCGCCACCGCGGCGTGCATGCGACGCGCCACAACGCCTCTCAACGAGGTCCGCTCCTCGACAGCGGTCCGCAGTTCCGGCAGTTCCGCGCAGAGCTCGTCGAGAAGCCCGGTGAACCGTTCGGCCGCAGCCTTATAGGCCTCGCGCACTGCGTCGGCCGCCCCCCCCGCCTCGACGATCAGGTCAATCGGTCCATCCTGCAAATGCAGCCGCCGGCCGTCAGACAGCAACGCGATTTGCGGGAGCCTTGTCATGCCCGGGGTCCCGGGATCGGGTTCTGCCAGGGCAATTGGCGGACATCGTCGCCGCCCTGAACTTCGGCGAGCGGCTTCACATAATCCATGTGCCCGCCGAGCGCCGCATAGTCCGACAGCTTCATCGTGAATTCGATCGGCGCCACCAGCGCGGGCGTCGGCACGTAACCGAATGCCCCCGCCGGCATCTGCGTCACGTCGACCATGTAGGTGATGCCGCCGCCCGGCCAGACATAGACCGGCGCGCCGCCACTGGTGACGCGCGTCAGCGCGTCCTTCACCGAGCGCGTCAGCCGCACCGGATTGTCGGTCACGCCCGCCCGCAAGGAACCACCGGCGCCCGCCATGAACAGCACCGTACACAGCGCCGGTTCGCAATTCTCCTGAATGCGCTCGACCGAAAACTTGAGGTCCTCCGGCATCTCGGTCTCGACCGGCTTCAAGGCTTCGTCGAGCACGTAATAGGACGAATGCTCGCCCGTCGTGGAGACCATCAGCATCGAGAGGCCAGGCTTGGCCTCCTTCGCGTCGAACGGTCCCAGGATTGCGAGCGGATCGGAGATATTGGTGCCGCCCCAACCCGTGCCGGGATCGGCGACCTGGAAATAGCGGCCGGGCGTCGAGCGGCGCCCATTCATCTTGATGCCGGTATCGGCGATGTCGAGCAGCTTGCCGGCCTGGTGCTCCGAGAGCACGCCGGTGATATGGTCGTCGACCACGACGACCTCGTCGACCTTGCCGTGCCATTGCTTGGCGAACATGCCGATGGTCGCCGAGCCGCAGCCGACGCGCATGCGCTCTTCTTTCATGCCGTTGACGATCGGCGGCTGGCCGGCCTGCACCACCACGCTCGCGCCGCCGTCGATGGTGAGTTCGACCGCCTTGCAATTTGCGAGGTCCATCAGCGTGTCGCAGGTGACGCGGCCTTCCTTCTTGGAGCCGCCGGTCAGATGGTGCACGCCGCCGAGCGACAGCATCTGCGAACCGTATTCGCTGGTGGTGACATGACCGACCGCCTCGCCTTGTGCACGGACGGTCGCCGTCTCCGGCCCGAGATAACGGTCGGTGTCGATCTTCACCTTGATGCCGCAGTACGAGAAGATGCCCTCGGTGACGACAGTCACCATGTCGACGCCATCGACCTCCGCCGAGACGATGAACGGCGCCGGCTTGTAGTCGGGATAGGTGGTCCCCGCGCCGATCGCCGTTACAAAGGTGGAAGGCTCGTGGACGATCTTGCCGTCCCAATCTTCGGTGCGGCTGAACGGAACGAGCTTGCCGCCATGCGACACGGTGCGCTCCAGGATCACATGCGGATCGACGCGGACGAGCTTGCCTTCGTGATTGGCATAGCGGTCGCAGGCGCCCGCCGCGCCCGGCTTGATGTAGCACATCACCGGACACGCATCGCAGCGGATCTTGTCGATGGCGGCGCTCGTAGGTTCAGTCACCATGTCAAAGCCAGCCGACTGTGCAGTTATCATTTGTACACGAACGATGTTGCGCGCCCTCCCGATGACTGTCAAGCGGCGGTGCGGCGCAAAACATACGCCTGCCGCATAAAACCTCATTTGCCTATCCGCCCTGTCCACAAAGAAGGCACTCGCGCTGCACTGCGGCATGTCTGGCTTGCACGTTTGTGTACAAACGGTATCGTCGCAACGTAGATTTTGCGCGGACTTGGAATTCGCGAAGCCTTGGCCGCGGCGCTCAACGACTCGACTTGGGAACGAGGATGACGCAGACACCGATCCGCATCACCGTGAACGGCAGAATCCACGAGATCACTGCGGCGCGAGACACGCCGCTGCTCTACGTGCTGCGCAACGATCTCGCGCTCAACGGTCCGAAATACGGTTGCGGCCTCGGTGAATGCGGCACCTGCACTGTCCTGATCGGTGGCGCTGCGGCGCGCTCCTGCGTCATTCCGATCAGTGGCTGCGCCGGCCGCGACATCGTGACGCTCGAGGGGCTCGGCACCCGCGCCGAGCCGGATGTGGTGCAGCAGGCCTTCATCGACGAGCAGGCCGCGCAATGCGGCTATTGCCTCAACGGCATGATCATGACGACCAAGGCGCTGCTTGCGATCAACCCTCAGCCCACCGAACAGGAGGCGCTGGCGGCGCTGCGCTACAATCTCTGTCGCTGCGGCACGCATATCGAAATCCTTCGCGCCGTGATGCGTGCGTCTGGTCAGCTTGCCGAGGCCGGTGATTGATGGCCTCCCCGCATCCGAACGGAGCTGAGCTGCAATCCGGCTCGCTCGTCGTCGTCCGCACGGTGGACGAGTGCACATCCGAGACCTTCGTCCGCATCACCGCGGACGGTTCGGTCACAGCCTACAATGGTCATGTCGATCTCGGCACCGGCATCCGCACGGCGCTTGGCCAGATCGTGGCTGAAGAGCTCGACGTCTCCTTTGCCCGCCTCGTCGTGGTGCTCGGCGACACCGCAACGGTGCCGAACCAGGGCGCCACGATCGCAAGCGAGACCATTCAGATCACTGCCGTTCCCCTGCGCAAAGCCGCCGCGCAGGCGCGTCACTTCCTGATCGCACGTGCGGCCGAGCGCCTGGAGCTGCCGGCAGCCGATCTCAGGATCGAAGACGGCCTCGTGCGCGGGCACGACAATCGCAGCGTCAGCTATGGCGAGTTGATCGGCGGAGAGACCATTCGTCTCGAGCTTGCCGACGACGTCGCCGTCAAGCCGGTCGGCGATTACGCCATTGTCGGCCAATCGATGCCACGCGTCGACCTGCCCGCCAAGGCCACGGGCGAGCTGACCTTCGTGCACGACATCCGTATGCCGGGCATGCTGCACGGCCGCGTGGTGCGCCCGCCCTATGCCGGCGTCGACGCCGGCCCGTTCGTCGGCACCAGCCTGATTTCGGTCGATGAATCCTCGGTGCGCGACATTCCCGGCATCATGGCCGTCGTACGCATCGGCGATTTCGTCGGAATCGTCGCGGAGCGCGAGGAGAACGCGATCCGCGCGGCGGAGCAGCTTGCGGTGAGCTGGCGACCGACGCCGGATCTGACCGATCTCGCCAACGTCGAAACGGCGCTGCGTGCCAGCCCGTCCACGCCGCGCACGCTGATCGACAAGGGCGACGTCGATGCTGCCATTGCCGGTGCGGCCAAGCCGATGCGGCGCACTTACGTCTGGCCATATCAGATGCATGCCTCGATCGGCCCGTCCTGCGCGGTCGCCGACTTCCAGGACGGCAACATCCGTGTCTGGTCGGGCACGCAGAACCCGCACGTGCTGCGCGCAGACCTGTCACTGCTGATCGAGCGTCCCGAGAGCGAGATCGAGGTCATCAGGTTGGAGGCCGCCGGATGCTACGGCCGCAACTGCGCCGACGATGTCACCGCGGACGCTTTGTTGCTCTCGCGCGCGGTCGGCCGGCCCGTGCGCGTACAGCTGACGCGCGAGCAGGAACACGCCTGGGAGCCCAAAGGCGCCGCGCAGCTCATCGACGTCAATGGCGGTCTGGATGCGGCGGGCGACGTCGCTGCCTACGATCTCGCTACGCGCTATCCGTCGAATGCCGCGCCGACGTTGGCGCTGTTGCTGACGGGACGGATATCGCCGAGGCCGGACGTCCTCCAGATGGGCGACCGCACCGCGATCCCGCCTTACGATTACGGCCACATGCGCGTCGTAGCCCACGACATGGCGCCGATCGTGCGCGCGTCCTGGTTTCGCGGCGTCTCGGCCCTGCCCAACACCTTTGCGCATGAATCCTATATCGACGAGGCCGCAACCGAGGCCGGCGTCGATCCGATCGAATATCGCCTGCGTTACCTGAAGGACCAGCGCGCGGTCGATCTCGTCCATGCGGTCGCCGAGCGGGCGGGCTGGACGCCGCGGCCGGTGCGCGAAGAGAAAGACGGCGAGATCGTGCATGGGCGCGGCTTTGCCTATGCGCTCTACGTCCACAGCAAATTCCCCGGCTATGGCGCGGCTTGGTCGGCCTGGGTCACCGACGTTGCCGTGAACAAGTCGACCGGCGAGGTCAGCGTGACGCGCGTGGTTGCTGGGCAGGACTCCGGATTGATGATCAACCCGGACGGTGTGCGCCACCAGATCCATGGCAACGTCATCCAGTCAACCAGCCGCGCACTGATGGAGGAGGTCTCGTTCGAGCGCGGCGCAGTCGCGGCGCGGGAATGGGGCGCCTATCCGATCATCCCCTTCCCTGACGTGCCCAAGATCGACGTGTTGTTGCTGCCGCGGCCGGACCAGCCGCCGCTCGGCGTCGGCGAATCCGCCTCGGTCCCGAGTGCGGCTGCGATTGCGAACGCGATCTTCGATGCCACCGGCGTGCGATTTCGCGAGCCGCCGTTCACGCCCGAGCGCATCCTGAATGGATTGCACAGCGGCGGGCCGACCACGCCGCAGGCGCTGCCCACTCCCGCTGCGCCACAACCATCCCGTATCTGGGAGAATCCATTCGCCAAACGCGCCGGCATCTTCGCGACGGTCGCGGCCGTCTGCACCGCGGCGATTGGCATCGGTGCGGCTGTTTTGCCCGGCCGCGCCATCGCACCGATCGCGCGGCCAGACCCATCGGTCTATTCCGCAGCGACGATCGCGCGCGGGCAACAACTGGCCGCACTCGGCAATTGCGCGGAGTGCCACACCATGATCGGCGGTGCGCTCAACGCCGGTGGCCGCGCGCTGGAGACGCCGTTCGGCACGATCTACGCGACCAACATCACGCCCGACGTCGAGACCGGCATCGGCGCCTGGTCCTATCCCGCATTCGAGCGCGCGATGCGCGACGGGCTGCATCGCGACGGACGGCAACTCTATCCCGCCTTCCCCTACACGCACTTTTCGAAGACTGGCGATGCCGACATGCAGGCGCTTTATGCCTATCTAATGGCACAGCCTGCGGTGCGCGCGACGCAGCCTGCGAATACGCTCGCCTTCCCGTTCAATCTCCGCCCGCTACTTGCCGGATGGAATACGCTGTTCCATCAGACGCGCGAGTTCAAACCTGATCCTGCCAAGTCCGAAGTCTGGAATCGCGGCGCTTATCTGGTCGAGGGCCTCGGCCATTGCAGCGCCTGCCATTCGCCGCGCAACGCGCTCGGCGCCGAGCAGCGCGGCGCCTATCTCGCCGGCGGCTTTGCCGAGGGCTGGGAGGCGCCGCCGCTGACCTCACTCTCGCACGCGCCGATCCCATGGAGCGAGGACGAGCTGTTCGCCTATTTGCGCACGGGCCACTCGCGGTATCATGGCGTCGCCGCCGGACCGATGGCGCCTGTTGTCAGGGATCTCACAGCCTTGCCCGATCAGGACATCCGCGCCATGGCCGTGTATCTCAACTCGTTCTATGACACCGCGACCGACGCGAAAGCGCAGGATGCGATCGCTCTGAAGCTAGAAGCTTCAACGCAAGTCACGATGGCGTCCTCAACCGGCGCGCGCCTCTATCAGGGCGCCTGCGCCGTCTGCCACGAGGTCGGCGGCCTGGCGCTGTTCGGCAGCCGCCCCTCGCTCGCCCTCAACAGCAACCTGCACAGCGCCACATCGGACAATCTCGTGCAAATCATCCTGCACGGCATCGCCGAGCCGGTGTCGAGCAATCTCGGCTATATGCCGGCCTTCAAGAACAGCATGAGCGATGCGCAGGTCGAGGAGCTGGTCACCTTCCTGCGCAAGCAGTTCGCACCCGACAGGCCAGCATGGATCGGTGTGAAGGAGACGATTGCGCGTGTGAGAGCCGCCGCGAACTGAGCGCTACTTCTTGTGCTGCACCGGCGGCGTGCCGTGCGTGTGAAACGACTCGATCGTCTTGAGGCCCCACGCCTGCCCCTTCTTGCGTTCGTCTTCCGTCCACACGATCGGCTTCCAGTCGGGCGCGAGGATGAGGCGCGCGCCGGCATTGGCGACTTCGACGCGGTTGCCGCCGGGCTCGTAGACATAGAGGAAGAAGGTCTGCTGGATCGCGTGCTTGTGCGGGCCGGTCTCGATGTGGATGCCGTTCTCCAGGAAGATGTCGGCAGCGCGCAGAATCTCTTCGCGGCTGTCGAGCGCGTAAGTGACATGGTGGAAGCGGCCGGCCGTGCCGGAATGGTCGAGCGAATAGGCGAAATCGTAGCTCTTGTTCGACATCGTCAGCCACATCGCCGCTTCGCGGCCGTCGTTCAGCACGATCTGCTCGGTGAGGCGGCAGCCGAGATAATTCTCGAAGAACTCCCGGTTGGCCTTGATGTCCACGGCGAGGCAATTGAGGTGATCGAGGCGGCGGACATTGACGCCGCGCGCGGGAAAGCGCTGCGCCTGGTTCTTCAGTGCGGGCTTCAGCTCGGGCGGCGCCTGATACCATTCGGTCTCGTAGTAGAGCTCGACGATGTGTCCATCGGGATCGCGGCAGCGGAAGGTCGGCCCCTGCCCCATGTCGCCGTCGATCCAGCCGATGTCGAAGCCGGACCCTTTCAGCGCCGCGACGCGACGCTCCAGCGCCTGCTGGCTGCGCGCACGTAACGCCATGTGCTCCATGCCCGATGTCTTCGACGCCGTCAGTTTGAGCGAATAGCGCTCGTAATCGTCCCAGCCGCGCAAATAGACCGACTCGCCCTTTTGTCCGCTGACGGTCATGCCCATCACGTCGACGAAGAATTTCAGGCTCTCGTCCGGCTTGGGTGTCAACAGCTCCATGTGGCCGAGATGAGCGAGATCGAGGATCGGTTCGGGCTGCATGGTGTCCTCCAAGATGTGGCTTGCGATCCGCTGGACCGGATCCCGCGATCTGGCACAGGCTGCAATCCACTCACGCGCCGGTGGGCGGCACAAGGCCGCCGGTTTATTTGTACCAATGTACAAATCATTAGGTCCCGTCAACAAATCAAACATCGCCGCCCGGAACGGATGACGGGCCATCCGGGATGACCAACCCGTCCCGGAACCGCGGACCGACTGCCCGAATGGTAAAATCTCTCTTAAGCACTCTCACCCGTCGGCCGGGAAAAAGCAGCATTTTCCGCCGCTACTGCCAGGGAGTATGTATTGGGAACAAACCTCGCACCCGAATTGTCGCGGATTTAACGAAGCGCCGGCGCCTGCCGCTTAACCGTTTGTCCAGCGACGGCCGTGCATAGTCCGGGCAACCCGTTGCTCTTGCCAGGTTCATTCATTGTGACATCCTTTGGACGCGTGATTTCGGTTCGCGGATCGCTCGCCCGGGTCGGGCTGCTGGCTGAAAGCCGCATGCCGGTCTCGGAAGTTCGGGCCACCGTCGGCCGCTTCGTCAGTATCCGCTGCGCCAGCTCGGTCATCGTCGCCATGATCACCGAGGTGTCCTGCGAGAACCTCTCGAG
The DNA here is from genome assembly GCF_021052305.1 of Bradyrhizobium sp. WU425. Lineage (NCBI taxonomy): Bacteria > Pseudomonadati > Pseudomonadota > Alphaproteobacteria > Hyphomicrobiales > Nitrobacteraceae > Bradyrhizobium > Bradyrhizobium sp. WU425. The sequence continues at coordinate 5,025,758 of NZ_CP088089.1, forward strand.
CAACGACAATCTGATCGCCATCGCCTCGGTCGACCTGCTGGGCGAAATCCTCAACGCGACCGGCAAGGCCAAATTCCAGCGCGGCGTCACCAACTATCCGACCATCGGCGATTCGGTCGACCTGATCACGAGCCAGGAGCTGCGCACGATCTACGCGCCCACCGGTTCCGACCAGATCAATGTCGGCTTCCTTCAGCAGGACAGCTCCGTCGTCGCCTATGTCGACATCGAGGAAATGCTCTCCAAGCACTTTGCAGTGCTGGGATCGACCGGCGTCGGCAAATCGACCGGTGTGTCGCTGTTGCTCAACGAGATCCTCAAGGCACGCCCGAACCTGCGCATCTTCCTGCTCGATGTGCACAACGAATATGGCCGCTGCTTCGGCGACCGCGCGCTGGTGCTCAACCCGCGCAATCTGAAACTGCCGTTCTGGCTGTTCAATTTCGAGGAAATCGTCGACGTGCTGTTCGGCGGCCGCGCCGGCGTGCCTGAGGAGCTCGACGTCCTCGCCGAGGTCATTCCGCTCGCCAAGGGCGTCTACACCCAGTACCAGAACGCCGACCGCATTGGCCTGAAGCGCATCGATCCCAAGCAGATCGGCTACACCGTCGATACGCCGGTGCCCTATCGCCTGGTCGATCTGATGTCGCTGATCGACGAGCGCATGGGCAAGCTCGAGAACCGCTCCTCGCGCATCATCTATCACAAGCTGATCTCCCGCATCGAGGCGGTCCGCAACGACCCGCGCTACGCCTTCATGTTCGACAACGCCAATGTCGGCGGTGACACCATGGCCGAGGTGATCAGTCATCTGTTCCGCCTGCCGGCCAACGGCAAACCGATGACGGTGATGCAGCTCGCCGGCTTCCCGGCCGAGGTCATCGATTCCGTCGTCTCGGTGCTCTGCCGCATGGCCTTCGACTTCGGCTTGTGGAGCGATGGCGTTTCGCCGATGCTGTTCGTCTGTGAGGAGGCTCACCGCTACGCCTCGGCCGATCGCAATGTCGGCTTCGGGCCGACCCGCAAGGCGGTGTCGCGCATCGCCAAGGAAGGCCGCAAATACGGCGTCTATCTCGGCCTCATCACCCAGCGTCCGGCCGAGCTCGACGCCACCATCATCTCCCAGTGCAACACGCTGTTCACGATGCGCCTTGCCAACGAGCGCGACCAGGCGCTGCTGCGCGCCGCGGTGTCGGATGCGGCCGCGAACCTGCTTTCGTTCGTTCCCTCGCTCGGCACCCGAGAAGTGCTGGCATTCGGCGAAGGTGTCGCGCTGCCGACGCGGCTGCGCTTCAAGGAGGTGCCGCCGCATCAATTGCCGCGCGGCGAAGCCACCATCAGCAGCGTGCCCTCCGTCACCTCCGGTCACGACATGCATTTCGTCGGCGCCGTGCTCGAGCGCTGGCGCGGTGCCACCTCGCAGCGCGACGTGCCGAACGATCCGGTGTTCTCGGCGCCGCCCGCGAAGACGCTCTCCAGCATCGAAGCCCCGATGCTGCAACCGTCGATGGGGTTGGATCCGGACCGCTTCTCGCTGCTGAAGAAGCCGCTGCGGTAAAGCGACGCTTGTTTTCCAGCGCCGGCATTGCGAGCCTGGCGTCACGTTGAGCATGGCACCCGCATCGACTAAGGTTGCCGGCCCCAAGCCGGAATCCATGCCCATGACAAAGCCTGTGCAACGCTTCGCCGCTCCCGCCCTCGATGCGCTCCCTGACGACATCCGCACGCGTCTCCTCGCCGTCCAGGAGAAGAGCGGCTTCGTGCCGAACGTGTTTTTGACGCTGGCCTACCGCCCGGACGAGTTCCGCGCCTTCTTCGCCTACCACGACGCACTGATGGAGAAGGACGGCGGCCTCAGCAAAGCCGAACGCGAGATGATCGTGGTCGCGACCTCGGCAGCCAATCAGTGCCAGTATTGCGTGATCGCGCATGGCGCGATCCTGCGTATCCGTGCCAAGAACCCGCTGATCGCCGACCAGATCGCCACGAACTACCGCAAGGCCGACATCACGCCGCGGCAAAAGGCGATGCTCGACTTCGCGATGAAGGTCTCGGCCGATGCGCAGCGGATTTCCGAGGACGATTTCACTGCGCTCGCGCCGCATGGCTTCAGCGAGGACGACATCTGGGACATCGCCGCAATCTCCGCCTTCTTCGCACTGTCGAACCGGCTGGCGAATTTCACCGGCATGCGGCCGAACGACGAATTCTATCTGATGGGACGGCTGCCGAAGAAATGACCGACCGCCGCGAGCGCGGAAGGAACGCATCGCCACAATGCAGCGGATGAGTTCCCGCTTGACGGGAACTCTGTGTTTTCGCAATCGCACACGTTTAATTAAGAATCTCACCCTCAACTAGCACAAACGCCTTGGGACAACTTGCGCAGTTTCCGTCCCCGGAGACGCGGATGAGCCGTGCCTGTTGGGGGGCTTCTCATGAACGTGCGGGCATTTGTTATCGCGACCTGTATTGGCACGGCATTCTTCGCGGCCGGATACGCATGGAACTATCAGCCGGAGATCATCAACGCGAACGAGATATGGAGCATGTTCGAATCGGAGCATGGCAAGGCGCGGGCTGCCGTCTTGCGCGTCCTCGTTGCGCCGAATTCAGCTCACTTCAACGGCCTGCGAACGATCGATGCAGACCAGGCAAGATACGTATGCGGCTCCGTAAAAGCGATGGACAAGGAGAGGCAGTATGTCGAGGCCGCGTTCGTTTACACCGTCGCGATCGATTTTGCCCGTATCGACGACGACGGCCGGATGACGTCGCAGCGCTCTGCTTACAAGCCCTGCCCGGGCGCGGCCGACGACAAAATTGCCGACCAGAACACGCTGACACCGCCAGGCGCGCTGTCGATGATCAAGACCATCGAAAAAGTCATCCCCAAGTCCAGCGGCGGAACGATGGAACAACAGCTTGGCCAGCTGGCCGCACAGACAGCGGCGGTCGCGCCAGGTTCGGCGGTCCCGCGGAGATCAGCCGGCTCATCGGGTTCGCCAGCCTCGGCAGGGGCAGGATGGGCGCCAGCAGCACAGCATTCAGGTTCGGGCGTGGAGGCGCGACAAGCAGATGAACTGACGTGGCGTGTCGATCAGCCGCCGGCTGCATGGCCGAACTTCCCCTCGGACCATCCGCTGGCGAAATCGGCGCAGAAGCGGACGAGCGCCGAGGCCCTGGCGTTTGCGAAAGGCATCGAGGCTCGCTGGGAGGAGGCCAAATCATCCGGGGTTCCGGCCAAGCGTCCTTCGCCCGAGGAGATCAAGGAAGCATGCCGCGCGCTACTTACGATTGATCCCGCGGACAAGGATTATCCGCGGGCCTGGGCCGCCTTTGTGCGGTTGCGCAAAATCGATCGCGACGCTGCTGGTTGAACTGGCGTGAACCTGTCCTAGCGCTGCGCCATCAACTCGAGCGCCGGGGCAAAGCGCTCGGAAAAAGTCAACGTCTTGGCATGGTGAACTGCGGCAAACGACGCCGAGATCCCGGCTGAAGCGACCACGAGCAGGGCAACGGCGAAAACCAGATGGCGCATTTCGGCCTCCTGTGTGAGCTCGACAATTCCAACAGATGGCACGGCTTGGTTTCAGCACTGCTTCGTGCGGACGGAAGATGGTTTCGCTCAAGAGGCTGTGATCAGATCCGGTTTGCGGAGCCGCATGCCTCGCTGCTGCGAGCGTTGCGCCTAATCATCGTCCGCTGGCCCACACCAGCCGGGCAAATAGATCGCATCCTTGCTCTTGGCTGAGGACATCGCCTTCTCGAGCGCCTTGTCGAAATTGGCATCCACAGCCTTGCGCGACAGCTTTCGACGCAGATAGTCGGCCCACAGGAATTCGGAGAAGGGCGTGGTGTCCTTGGCGAAGCCGCCCATGCGGCGCAGTTCGCCGGCAAGGCTCCGGAAAGGATCGTCCTTGAGGTCGACGACGGATTTGGGCAAATCGCGGAATGGTCGCCGTTCGCCCTTGGCGTCGTAGGGGTAAACCCAGCGCTTGTTGTCCATCACGCCCCAGAACGCTTCGCGCTCGACCATCCTGAGGTCGCCGACAATGGTGACCAGCACCTCCTTGACGCCCTCGTCGTGCAGCGCGCGACCGAGATGATGATGGTCGATCACGTAATAGCGCTCGTCGGGGCCGTGCACGACGGGGATCATATGCTTGCCGAGCAGATCGGCCTGCTTCTTCTTGTCGTGCTCGCGCCAGCGCTTGCGCTTCTCCTTGACCTCGCGCATCCCGACCGTCATCTGCGTCGGCCGCAGCGACAGGATCGACACCGGATGCACTCTCGGTTCGCGCGTATTGGTCATGGTCGAAAGGCCCCTAACATGGTTGCAGCTGCGTGGTCAGGTTCCCTGGACTATGTCATGGGCACCGCGCCGGCAAATGCATTCGGCTCGGTGGATATTATTGCATCGCACCCTCTGCAGGCCCGGAACGACCACGGTTCCACGGTCCTTCGTTCGCAGTCCTGCAGGATAGTGCGAACGCGCAATGCACGTGCGCGTTGAGAAAATTTTCTGCAACGCGTTCACTACGTATGCTATCTAAAAATCGCTGCTTCGGAGTGATCCCTGCACCATGACAACCCAGCGGCCCATAAGCTCGGATGACGAGCACCGGGTGCTCCAGTTCAGGCCGCGCACCTCGCCTTCCCCGACGGCCCACCGCGGCAACGCTAGCGTGCAGCAATTGCGCGTCGCGCCCGAGCGGCTCGACCTGTCGCGCTACGAGGAGCCCCGCACCGAACCGGACGATTTCCGCCGTCGCATGCTCGCCAATATCGCGGCGCTGGCCTTCACCATCGCACTGACCGCGATCGGGATCTGGCTCGCGGTGAGCATCGCCGACCTGCGCCGGACCCAGGATTGCGTGCTGATGGGCCGCCGCGACTGCGTCAAGATCACGACGCCGCACATCTAGGCAGGACATCTGGTAAGCAAGACGTCTGGTAGGCCCGCTGGCGCTCCTTCGGCCGAAACGGCTCAGCCGGGGCGTCCCCAGCCCGGTCCCCACACCCGTCCGGCTCCATTGAACTCAGGGCGGCGCTCCGATATACGGGCTTTCGACCCGGCCAGAGGGGGGTTGAGGGCGTCATCGGGGCGCGATGCCCACCCATCGTTCCACTCTGGAAAATCTGACAAACATCTGCAATATATCAAAGGCTTAGTGATGTCCTCCACATTCGATCAGGTCGCTACGATCATCGCTGAAACCTGCGACATCCCGCGCGACACGATCACGCCGGATAGCCATGCCATCGATGACCTCGGCATCGACAGCCTCGATTTCCTGGACATCGCGTTCGCGATCGACAAGCAGTTCGGTATCAAGCTGCCGCTGGAAAAGTGGACTCAGGAGGTTAACGACGGCAAAGCGACCACCGAGCAGTATTTCGTGCTGAAAAACCTGTGCGCCCGCATCGACGAACTGGTTGCGGCCAAGGGCGCGAGCGCCTAAGCGCGCGGTCATGCAACTCGAATACTTCCACATGATAGATCGCGTCGTCGACCTCAACGTCGACGCGAAGACGATTGTTGTCGAGGCTCAGGTCCCGATGGAGAGCACCATCTTCGAAGGGCACTTCCCGGGCTATCCCCTGATGCCCGGCGTGCTCCTGATCGAATCGATGGCGCAGGCCTCGGGCTGGCTTCAGCTTGGCGTGCTCAAATTCGAGCGTATGCCGATCCTGGCTGCCGTCAAGGAGGCCAAGGTCCGCGGCTCGGTCTTCCCCGGCGATCTCATGAGCATCGAGGCGAGCCTGGCCCATCAGGGCTCAGGCTACGCCGTGACCGAAGCCAAGATCAAGGTCGGCGGCAAGCTGCGCGCGAATTCGACGCTGACCTTCACGCAGATTCCCTTTCCCCATGCGGATATGCGCGCCCACATGGACGCGGTCGCCAAACGCGTCGGCTTTCCGCAACAGGCCGTATTGCCATGACCGAGACTGCTTCGAAGCCTGCCCAGACGGAAGTCTGGATCACCGGCATTGGCCTGGCCACCTCGCTCGGCGAGGGCCTGGACGCCAACTGGGCCGCGCTTCAGGAGAAGCGCATCAATGTCGACGAGAAGGGCTTTGCACCCTACATTGTGCACCCCCTGATGCCTGTCACCTTCGACAGCCAGATCCCCAAGAAGGGCGACCAGCGCCAGATGGAAGCCTGGCAGCGCATCGGCACCTATGCGGCCGGGCTTGCGCTCGACTCCGCCGGGATCAAGGGCAACAAGGACATCCTGTCGAAGATCGACATGGTGGTCGCCGCCGGCGGCGGTGAACGCGATCTCAACGTCGACACCGGCGTGCTCACGGCCGAGGCCAAGGGCGCCAACGCGCCCGGCTTCCTCAATGAGCGGCTGATGAGCGATCTCAGGCCGACGCTGTTCCTGGCCCAGCTCTCCAACCTGCTCGCCGGCAACATCGCCATCGTGCACGGCATTGGCGGCACCTCGCGCACCTTCATGGGTGAAGAGGTTGCCGGCGCCGATGCCGCCCGCATTGCATTGTCGCGCATCGCCTCCGGCGAGAGCGACATCGCGCTGATCGGCGGCTCGCACAATGGCGAGCGCAAGGACCTGATGGTCCTCTACGAATTCGGCGACTTCAATCTGAAGGACAAGTTCGCCCCCGTGTGGGCGCGCAAGGACCACGCCGGCTTCGCGCTCGGCTCGGCTGGCGCGTTCCTGGTGCTGGAATCGAAGGCCCATGCGGAAGCGCGCGGCGCAAAACCATTCGCAAAGCTGTCGAGCGTCGTTGCCGACCTTGCCCGTCGTAAGACCCCCGGCGACATGGCCGCGACGCTGGAGAAGCTTTGGGCAAAGTTGCCGAAGCGCGACGGCAAGGGCGCGATCATATCCGGCGCGACCGGCGCGGAGCCTGCGACATCAGAAGAGCGCGCCTTCCTGAAGGGCCACGCCGATTTCCCGGTGCGCTCGACCGGCACGATGTTCGGCCACACCATGGAGACGCAATTCCCGCTCGGCATCGCGCTCGCCGCGCTGTCGATCTCTCGCGGCGCGCTGTTTCCGCCGAACGATTCCACGGGCACCGAGATTGAAATGCAGGGAGCGCCCACCCAGATTGTGGTGGTGGGGGCCGGACACTGGCGCGGCGAAGGCATGGCGCTGGTCGAGGCAGTAAGCTAAAGCGCGTTACGCTTTGGCAGGTTATTGTTTGGGTATGATCTTCTCGGAAAACCGCGTCACGCTTTTTCGGATCATGCTCCAGCTCAAGCGGGGATCGACATGACTGCACCACGCGACAAACTCGGGCGTCCCGTCGTCGTCGTCACCGGCATGGGCATCATGACCTCGCTCGGCAACGGCAAGACCGACAATTGGGCGAAGCTCGTCGCCGGCGAATCCGGCATCCGCACCATCACGCGCTTTCCGGTCGACGGCCTCAAAACCACGATGGCCGGCACGGTGGATTTCGTCAGCGTCGATCCGTTCTCCTCCACCGGCCTGTCCGAACGGATGGCGGAACTGGTGACGCAGGAAGCGCTGGACCAGGCCGGGATCGGCACCAAGGCGGATTTCCCGGGTCCTCTCTTTCTTGCGGTCGCACCGGTCGAAGTCGAATGGCCGCAGCGCCGCGAACTCGGCCGCGCCGTCGGCAAACCCGACTTCAATTACGACGATCTGCTGCGCATCTCCGGTGGCGGCAAGTACAGCGCCTATCACCACCGCTTCATGTTCGGTTCGGTCGCGGCCTACCTCGCCGAGACCTTCGGCACCAAGGGCTCGCCGATCTCGTTGTCGACGGCCTGCGCTTCGGGCGCGACCTCGATTCAGCTCGGCGTCGAGGCGATCCGCCGCGGCGAGACCGATGCCGCGCTGTGCGTGGCGACCGACGGCACCGTGAATCCGGAGGCGCTGGTGCGCTTCTCGCTGCTCTCGGCGCTTTCGACCCAGAACGACCCGCCGCAGGCGGCCTCCCGTCCCTTCTCCAAGAACCGCGACGGTTTTGTCATGGCCGAAGGCGCCGGTGCGCTGGTGCTCGAAAGCTATGAAGCCGCCACCGCGCGCGGCGCAAAAATACTCGGCGTAATCGCCGGCTGCGGCGAGCTCACCGATTCCTTCCATCGCACCCGCTCCTCGCCCGACGGCAAGCCGATCATCGGCTGCATGAACAAGACGCTGGCCGATGCCGGCATGACGCCGGATCAGATCGACCACATCAACGCGCACGGCACCGCGACGCCCGAGAACGACAAGATGGAGTACAATACGACATCGGCCGTGTTCGGCGAGCTCGTCTCGAAGATTCCGGTCACCTCCAACAAGTCGATGGTCGGCCACACCATCTCGGCCGCGGGCGCGGTCGAGGCGATCTTCTCGCTGCTGACGCTGGAGCATCAGCGTATCCCGCCGACGATCAACTACGACAATCCGGATCCCACGATCCTGTTCGACGTCGTCGGCAACAAGGCACGCGATGCCCGCGTCACCGCGGTGATGTCGAACTCGTTCGGCTTCGGCGGCCAGAACGCCTCGCTGATCCTGACCCGCGAACCGGCCTGACCGGACGCATGGCGCTGCTTCCGGCGAGGACGAAGGCCCGCGCGCGGCAGACGGCAAAGTCGATCGGTGGAGGGCTGATCGGCGCTGCCACCGTCGGCATGTTGCGCACCACGCGTTATTTCGATCCAGCCAAGACCTCGGACTTTTTCGCACGCGTCACCAAACTGATCGGCCCGCGCCTGCGCGAGCACCGCATCGGCCGCGCCAATCTCACCGCGGCGTTTCCGGACAAGTCGCCCGAGGAAATCGAAGCCATCCTGATGGGCGTCTGGGACAATCTCGGTCGCGTCGGCGCCGAATTCGCCCATATGGACCAGGTCTGGGATTACGACCGCGATCATCCAGAAAACAGTCGGATCGAACTGCCCAGCCGCAGCATCGAGCTGTTCGATCAAATCCGCGACGACGGCAAGCCAGCGTTGATCTTCGCCGCACATTTGGCCAATTGGGAATTACCGGCGCTCGCCGCGGTCGCACACGGGCTCGATGCAGCGATCCTCTACCGCCGCCCGAATATCGCCTCCGCCGACCGCATCATCCAGGAGATGCGACAGGTCAACATGGGCACGCTGATCCCGGCGGGGCGCGACGCGCCGCTGCGGCTTGCCCAGGCGCTCAAGGACGGCAAGCACGTCGCGATGCTGATCGACCAGTATCTGACCGGCGGAGTCGAGGTCACCTTCTTCGGCCGCAAGACCCGCGCCAATCCGATGCTGGCGCGCCTGTTACGACAGGTCGAATGCCCGATCCACGGCGTCCGCGTCATCCGCCTGCCCGGCGGCCGCTTCACCGCCGAGATCACCGAAGAGGTCCACCCGGTGCGCGACGCCGACGGCAAGATCGACATCCAGGGCACCACGCAGGCGATCACGAGCGTGGTGGAAAACTGGGTGCGCGAGCATCCGGAGCAGTGGCTGTGGCTGCACCGCAGGTGGCGGTAGCGGACAGTAGTGCTTACCGCCCCGTCTTCACCCTGGTCCAAAGCCTATTGATGACCCGCTGGGTCGCGGGCTCACGCGCCGTGATGACGAACAGCTTTGCGAGCGTCGCCTCGTCCGGATAGATGTTCTTGTCGTTCAATATTTTCGGATCGACCAGTTTCTGGCTGGCGAGGTTGCCATTGGCGTAGGACAGGAAGTCCGTATTCCTGGCGGCCACGTCCGGACGGTAGAGATAGTTGATCAGCTCGTAGGCTTCGCTGACGTTCCTGGCATCCGCGGGGATCGCGAGATTATCGAAGAACATCTGCGCGCCCTCCTTCGGGATGGCGTAGCCGATCTCGATGCCGCTTTTGGCTTCGGCAGCGCGGGCGCGGGCCTGCATGATGTCGCCGGACCAGCCGACCACGAAGCAGATCTCGCCGGTGGCGAGCGCGCTCAGATATTCGGACGAATGAAACTTGCGCACGGAGGGCCGCACCTTGGTGACGACATCGGCGGCCTTTTCGAGGTCGGCCTGCTTGGTCGAGTTCGGATCGAGCCCGAGATAGTTCAACGCCGCCGGAAAGATGTCGTCGGCGGAATCCAGCATGTGGACGCCGCAGTCTTTGAATTTCGCGAGGTTCTCCGGCTTGAACACGATGTCCCAGCTGTCAATCTTGGCATCCGCTCCGAGAATCTGCTTCAGCTTGGCGACATTGTAGCCGATGCCGGTCGTGCCCCACATGTAATTGGCGGCGTAGACGTTGCCGGGGTCGTAGATCGCGAGACGTTCGGTCACCACCGGCCAGGCATTGGCCAGGTTCGGCAGCTTCGACTTGTCGAGCTTCTGGAAGATGTTGGCCTTGATCTGGCGCTGGAGGAAATAGGCGGTGGGCACCACGACGTCATAGCCGGATTTGCCGGCCATCAGGCGCGTCTCCAGCGTCTCGTTGGCGTCAAACGTGTCGTAGACCACCCTGATGCCCCTCTCCCTGGTGAAGGCCTGGAGGACGTCGGGCGCCACGTAGTTCGACCAATTGTAGAAGTTGACGACCCGCTCCTCGGCCACGGCAGGAGCGGAGAGCAACGTCAGCGCGGCGGCGATCGCAAGGCCAAAACCACAGCGGCTGACGTTGGTCATCTCCCTACCTCTTGCGCCCGCGCACCGCGTCCGACAGTCGCTCCAGTGCGGTGTCGAGCGTCTCGTCCTTCTTGGCAAAGCAGAAGCGCACCACCGAGGTCACAGGGTCCTGCTCGTAGAAGGCCGAGACCGGGATAGCCGCGACCTTGTAGTCCTTCACGATCCGCCAGCAGAACTCGGTGTCGCTCTCGTTCAGCCCGAGCGGGGACAGGTCGACGGTGAGGAAGTAGGTGCCCTGCGACTTCAGCACGGGGAAGCCGAGGCTCTCCAGGCCCTTGGCGAGGCGGTCCCTGCTCCGCGTCAGGTCCTTGCGCATCGACAGGAAATACTCGTCGGGCTTGCCGAGGCCGTAGGCGACGGCGGCCTGGAGGTTCGGCGCGGTGGTGAAGGTCAGGAACTGGTGCACCTTGGCGGCAACGCGCAGCAACGGCGGCGCGGCGCACACGAAGCCGATCTTCCAGCCTGTCAACGAGAAGATCTTGCCGGCCGAGCCGATCTTGATGGTGCGGTCGCGCATGCCGGGGATGGTGATCAGCGGGATGTGCTTGTGCTCGTCGAAAGTGACGTGCTCCCAGACCTCGTCGCAGATCGCGATGACGTCGAACTCCTGGCAGTAGCGCGCCAGCAGCTCGAGGTCCTCCCGCGGAAACACCACCGCGGACGGATTCAGGGGGTTGTTGAAAAGCACCGCCTTGGTCTTTGAATTGAAGACACTTTTCAGCATGTCCTCATTCAGCCGCCAATGCGGCGGCTCGAGCCGGACCAGGCGCGGAATGCCGCCGGCCTGGCGGATAATCGGCAGATAGGAATCGTACACCGGCTGGAAGCACACCACCTCGTCACCGGGCTGGACCACGGCGAGGATGGCCGAGGTCAGGGCCTCGGTGCCGCCGGAGGTCACCATCACCTCGCTCATCGGATCGAGCTCGAGGCCGTGCCAGTGGCCGTAATGGGTCGCGATCGCCTGACGGAGTTCCGGCAGGCCCATCATCGACGGGTACTGGTTGTAGCCGTTCAGCGAGGCCTCGGCCGCGGCGCGGCGGATGTCCTCGGGCCCGGGATCGTCGGGAAAGCCCTGCCCAAGATTGATGGCGGCATTGTCGCGCGCAGCCTGCGACATCGCCTCGAAGATGGTGACGGGAAGGTCTGCGAAGACCTTGTTGAGGGACGAGCTCTTGGACATCGGCGGGGTCAGCCGCCGACCTTGCTGGGAAGACCCGCCGCCTTCCAGCCCAGCATGCCGCCGGCCAGATGTTTGTCGTAAGGCAGGCCCGCGGCCTGCGCCGCCAGTGAGGCCGTCACCGAACGCTTGCCCGAGCGGCAGGCGAACACGACCTCCTTACCCTCCGGATCGGGGATCGCTTTGGGATCGAAGGTCGAGAGCGGCACGACCACGCCGTAGGGATAAGCCTCGGCCTCGACCTCGTTCGGCTCGCGCACGTCGACGAGGAGATAGCGCCCTTCCGCAACACCCTTGGAGACCTCGTCCGGGGTCAGATCCTGTACTTGATTTGCCACATCATCCTCCAACGTCGCGGGCCGCTGCCGGGGCGATCCCGGCGGCCGGCAACCTCGCCTCTCGGCCCGCGAAAATCAAGCGCTACAAAGGCTTGAGCTGCCTTGCGCAAGTTAAAGCTAAATCGCAGCGACTTGAAGCGCGACCTTCCAACGGAGGATCAGATCGTCACTTAGATGGTCACCTGGGTGCCGACCTCGACGACGCGGCCGGAGGGGATCTGGAAATAGTCGGTGGCGTCGTTGGCGGAACGGCTGAGCGAGATGAACAGCCGGTCCTGCCAGCGCGGCATGCCGGAATGGGCGGCCGGCTTGAGCGCCCTCCGCGACAGGAAGAACGAGGTCGACATGATGTCGAACTGCCAGCCGAGCTTGCGGGCGATCGCCAGCGCCTTCGGCACGTTGGGCGATTCCATGAAGCCGAACTTCAGCGTCACCTTGGAGAAGGTCGGCGAGATCTGTTCCAGCTTCACCCGCTCGGCCGGATCGATGCGCGGGGTCTGCGCGGTCTCGATGGTGAGAATGACGTTCTTCTCGTGCAGCACCTTGTAGTGCTTCAGACTATGCATCAGCGCGGTCGGCGCGCTCAGGGGGTCGCTGGTCAGGAACACGGCGGTCCCGGGCACGCGCTGCGGCGGCCGCTTCTCCAGCATGGCCACCAGGTCGGCGAGCGGGAATTCGAGCTTGCGCGACTTCTCGAACAGCAGCCGGCTGCCGCGCCGCCACGTGTACATCAGGATGATCATGAGCGCGCCGAGCGCCAGCGGCACCCAGCCGCCCTCGAACACCTTGAGCAGATTGGCGGCCAGGAAGGTGAGGTCGAGAAACAAGAACGGCGCGATCAGGGCGGCAGCCGTGAACGGCGACCACCGCCATACCTTCCAGATCACCACGAAGCCCATCATCGCCGTAACCACCATGGTCCCGGTGACGGAGATGCCGTAGGCCGAGGCCAGCGCGCTGGAGGAGCGGAATAAGAGCACCAGCAGGACCACTGCGACGAGCAGGAGCTGGTTGATGCGCGGGATGAAGATCTGGCCGGAATGGGCTTCGGACGTATGGCGAATTTCAAACCGCGGCAACAGACCGAGCTGGATCGCCTGACGCGTCAGCGAATAGGCACCGGTGATGACCGCCTGGCTCGCGATAACCGTTGCGGCGGTGGCCAGCACCACCATGCAGCCGCGGAAAAAACCTTGCGGAAAGAGCTGGAAGAACGGGCTCACGATCGCGCCGGGGTCGCCGAGCACGAGGGCGCCCTGCCCCAGATAGTTCAATGCCAGCGACGGCACCACGATGAACAGCCAGGCGGTCTGGATCGGCCGCTTGCCGAAATGGCCGAGGTCGGCATAGAGCGCCTCGGCACCGGTGACCGCCAGGAACACCGCGCCGAGCGTCACGAAGCCGATGATGCCGTGGTGAATCATGAAGGACACGGCGTAGAGCGGGTTCAGCGCGAACAGCACCTGCGGCTGCTGGATGATCGGGTGGATCGCCGCGATCGCGATCACCGCGAACCAGACGCACATGATCGGGCCGAAGAAGGCGGCGACGCGAGCGGTGCCACGGGACTGCACGGCAAACAGACCGACCAGGATGATCACGGTCAGCGGCACGATGTAGGGCTCGAAGTGCAGGGTGACGTCCTTCATGCCTTCGAGCGCCGACAGCACCGAGAGCGCCGGCGTGATCACGGCGTCGCCGTAGAACAGGGCTCCGGAAATGATGCCGAGCAGGACGATGGTTGTTCCGCGGGTGCCGACTGCGCGCTGGGCCAGCGCCATCAGCGCCAACGTGCCGCCCTCGCCGTTGTTGTCGGCACGGAGCAGGATCACGACGTATTTGAGCGTCACAACGACGATGAGCGCCCACAGGATCAGGGAGAGCACGCCGAGCACGGCCGCCGGCGTCGGCACCCCCTCCGCGCCAGAAGCCGCCATCACCGCCTCGCGGAACGCGTAGAGCGGGCTGGTGCCGATGTCACCGTAGACCACGCCGATGCTGCCGAGTGTCAGCGCACCGAAGCCGGCAGTGGTGTGGGCATCGCCATGCCCATTGGCCGCCGCCGTTTCCGGGGCGGAAATCGCGATATCACTTGTCATGGGAGAGCCTGGTGGCCTCTAAAAATGCTTCACTGCACAACGGCAGAAGGGCGCGGGGCTTATAGGCCTGCGCTGCCGGCATAGCCTAGCCAGATTTTGGACCTTAGCCATGCACATTTGCATGGCTTGGCCGGATGCCGTTTAGATGGTGACCTGGGTTCCGACTTCAACCACGCGTCCGGTGGGAATCTGGAAATAGTCGGTGGCGTCGTTGGCGGACCGGCTCAGCGCGATGAACAAATGGTCCTGCCAAAGCGGCATGCCGGACTGCGCCGACGCCTTCAGCGAGCGCCGCGACACGAAGAATGAGGTCGACATGATGTCGAATTGCCAGCCCTGCTTGCGCGCGATCGCGAGTGCCTTGGGCACGTTCGGCTGCTCCATGTAGCCGAAGCGCAGGCGGACCTTGAAGAACTTGTCGCTGATCCTCTCCATCCGGAACCGCTCCGACAGATCGACCCGCGGCGTATGCGCGGTCTCGATGGTCAGGACCACGTTGTGCTCGTGTAGCACCTTGTTGTGCTTGAGATTGTGCAGCAGCGCGGTCGGCACGAAGGAGGGATCGCTGGTCAGGAACACCGCGGTGCCCTTGACGATGTGCGGCGGCCGCTTTTCCAGGCTCCGGATCAGATCGTCCAGCGGCACCTCGATGCGGCGCGTTTTCTGGATCAGGATCCCCGACCCTCGCCGCCAGGTCCAGATTGTCCCGGCCATGATCACGCCGAACAGCAGCGGCACCCAGGCGCCTTCGAGCAGCTTCAGAAGATTCGCGCTGAAGAAGCTGATGTCGACCACGACGAAGGGCAGGATCACCGCTGCGGCCGTCGCCGCGCGCCAGTTCCACAATTTCCAGATCACGATGAAGCCCATGATGCCGTCAGCAACCATGGTGGTGGAGACCGCAATACCGTAGGCCGAAGCCAGATTGCTGGGGGTGTGGAACAACAGCACCAGCAGCATCACACCGATCAGCAGCAGCCGGTTTACACGCGGCAGATAGATCTGGCCGGCATGAGTTTCCGAGGTGAAGCGCACCTCGAAGCGCGGCAGGAGGCCGAGCTGCACTGCCTGATAGACCAGGGAATAGGCCCCCGTGATTACCGCCTGGCTCGCGATCACGGTCGCCGCGGTCGCAAGTCCGACCAGCGGCAGCACGAAATGCTCGGGCACCATGCGATAGAAGGAGTGTTCGATCGCGCTCGGATCCGACAGCACCAGTGCGCCCTGCCCGAAATAGTTGATCAGGAGCGCAGGCAGCACGAAGAACATCCAGGCCGACTGGATCGGCTTGCGGCCGAAATGGCCGAGGTCTGCGTAGAGCGCCTCGCCGCCGGTCACCGCGAGGAACACCGCGCCCAGTGTCACCAGGCCGATCGTGCCGTGCGACAGCAGGAATTGCAGGGCGTAATAGGGATTGATCGCTGCCAGCACCGACGGATCGTCGGCGATGTGAACGGCACCCAGCACGGCAAGAACGGTGAACCAGACGACCATCACCGGCCCGAAGGCTGAGGCGACCAGTGCCGTCCCCTTGCTCTGGACCGCGAACAGCAGCGTCAGGATGAGAACGGTCAGGGGAACGACATAGTGCTCGAAGGCGGGCGTTGCGAGCTTCAGACCCTCGACCGCCGACAACACCGAGATCGCCGGCGTGATCATGGAATCGCCGATAAACATGGAGGCGCCGACGACGCCGAGCGCCATCAGGAACCAGCTCCGCCGCCCGAGCGCGCGCTGGCCGAGCGCCATGAGGGAAAGCGTGCCGCCCTCCCCGTTGTTGTCGGCGCGCAGCAGCAGCAGCACGTATTTGGCGGTGACGACGATCAGCAGCGCCCAAAGGATCAGCGAGAGCACGCCGAGCACCATGACCCGCGAGACCGGCTGGCCATGGGCCGCGCCCCTGACGGCCTCGTGGAATGCGTAGAGCGGCGACGTGCCGATGTCGCCGAAGACGACGCCGATGCTCCCGAGCGTCAGGCCCCAGAAACCCGAGGTGACCGGCCCGTCCGGAGCTTCGGTCGATGTGATGCTCGCCGTCATATGAAACTGGAACGCTTCTGCCCGAGAATTGATCCGGCGCCTTTTGACGGTTCCGGCGCCCCTGTCAATCGGCACATCACCATAGCAGGCACCGGGCCAGATGCTGTGACGGCGCAGCAACGGTCGTTGCCCACGCGACGACATGCCTCAGGTAAGATGGTGGCACAAGAGCCCTGAGCCTTCAGTCCCCGATTGAAGGGGAATTGGCTCTACATCCTTGTTTTGTCGCGCTTCTTCGCGCGAAACAGGGTCCACTTCGCTCGAATGCGCCCTACGGCTTCAGATTCGGCGGCAGCGGCGGATCTTCGCGCATCAGGGTGATGGTCACCCGCCGGTTGGCCGCGAGCGAGGGATCGTCCGGAAACAGCGGCTGGGTATCCGCCTTGCCGGCGACGGCGAAGACATGGGCGGCCGGCAGGCCCTCGCGTTCGAGGATCTGACGCACGGCATTGGCGCGGTCGGCCGACAGATCGAAGGCGCCGTAGTCGCTGCGGGTCGGCACGAATCCAGCCGCGGTGTGGCCGGCGATGGAGACGCGCAGCGGCGTCGCCTTGAGCGGGACAGCGAGCTTCTCGATCAGGCGGCGGGTGCGGTCATAGGGGACTTTGGAGCCGTCGGCGAACATCGAGCGACCGTCCTGGTCCACGATCTCGAGGTTGAGGCCCTGCTTGATCTCCTCGAACATGATGTGCTTCGACATCTCGGTCAATTCCGGCATGTCCTGCAACGCTTGGCGCAGCGAGGCCGCCGCCAGCGCAAAATTGCGGTCGACCTTGATCTTCGCGCCCGACGTGCGGTCACGATCCTCCTGGTCCGGCGTCGGCGTGTTGGAGGAGTCCTCGGGCTGAATGTGATCGACGTTCTTCAGCCGAGGGCGGGTCGGCAGCCCGTCGGACTCGACGATGCCGGAATAGCGCGCTTCGGTCTGGACACCGAAGGCGTCGCGCATGGAGCCTGCGACGACCTTCAGCTTGTTGGCATCCTGGGTCGAGAACGCGACGAGCATCACGAAGAAGCTCATCATCAGGCCCATCAGATCGGCGAAGGTCACGAACCAGCCGTGACCGCCTCCGTGTGAATCGCCGCGCTTCTTCTTGGCCATATCTCAAATCCCGGCGCGCGGCCTCAGGCCGGCACCGGCTCGCCTTCAGCGTGGCGGTGCTTCTCGGGCAGATAGGCCAGCAGCATTTCGCGGACCAACGTGGGGCTCTTGGAGTCGCGGATCATCAGGATGCCGTCGATGATCAGCGTGCGGTTGGTCTCTTCGTCCAGGAGCTTTCCATGCAGCTTGTCGGCGATCGGGGTACAAAACAGGTTGGCGACCAGCGCGCCGTAGAGAGTCGCGAGCAGCGCGGTCGCCATGAACGGGCCGAGCTTTGACGGGTCGGTCATGTTGGCGAACATCTGCACCATGCCGATCAGCGTGCCGACCATGCCGAAGGCCGGGGCGCAGTCGCCGATGGCGCGGTAGATCTTGCTGCCTTCATCCAGATGCATCAAAAAATTATCGCGGTCGCGCTCGAGATTGTCGCGAATGAAGTCCAGGTCGTAGCCGTCGGCGACGTAGCGGATGCCCTTGGCGAGGAACGGCTCGTCGGTCTCGACCTTTTCCAAACCCACGGGCCCTTGCTTGCGGGCGATCTCGGCGATGCGGGCGAGTTCGTCGACCAGATCGTGCGCCGACAGACGGCTCATAGTGAAGGCAAACTTGGCGCCGAGCGGTAGGCCGTGGATCAGCGTCGAGAGCGGAAAGCGGATCATGGTCGCGGCCGTCGAGCCGCCGAAGATGATGATCATCGCATGCTCGGAAACGAACATGTGGAGATCGCCGCCCAGCAGCATCATCGTCGCGATGACGACAATGCCCGCCACGAGCCCGATGCTCGTCATGATATCCATGGGAGACTCCAACGCGAACGCAACAACGGCCGTCCTGGCCGATGGCGCGGCCCAACCCCGAACCGCATCGGAAACCCTAGTGAGCCGCGATTAAAGACGCGTAAAGGTTAAGTTGAGCCGGCGCGCCTGGCGGCCGCAGCGCGCTGAAAGGCGCCGGCTTTTGCCGACTGCCGACACGGATCTCAACATTTTGCTAACCATACGGTGTCGCGCGCACCCGTCACCCGTGCACGCGATCCCTTCGGCTGCGGCCCTGCGCCACATCGGGGGCGACCGATCAATTGGTATTCTGGATCCGGGCCGGCACCTCATGGCGGAAGGCATCGCAATGGTGACGCTGTTCAGTCTTCTCACCGCGCTTCCCGCAGTGCTGGCGCTCCACATGCTCGAACCCGGGCTCGTCCTGCCGGCGTTCAGCGTGCTGCTCTTTGCCGAGGCGGCCCTCGCCGTGATCGTAGCGCACCTGATCCACATGCCGGACAATGCGGAAGATATCACCCTGTGGGATTTTGCCGGCGGCTTCACCTTGATCGGATGCGCTGCCGCGGTGCTCGGCGAGCCGGATCAGGCCGCCTTGTTCCTGACGGAACAGGGCAGCCTGCGAGCGGCGTCGCAACCGTAGATCATCGCGGTCCCGCCGTTAGTGAATCTCCGCCGAGCGCTTCAGCGCAGCCTTCAACTTCTCCAACGAGAAGTCGGGGCTGCGGGCGATCTCGAGGATCGGCGTCTCGCGGCGGCCACAGAGTTCGGCGGCCTCGGGCAGCTTTGCGGCAATATCGTGCGGAATTACGACGGCGCCGTGCTGGTCGGCATGGATCAGATCGTCCGACTTCACGGTCATGCCGGCGACGCGCACTTCGCCGCCAAAGCTCTCGGCATGCACCCACGCATGCGACGGGCCGATCGAGCCGGCCAGCGCCTGGAAGCCCGGCGCCCATTGCGGAATGTCGCGGATCGAACCGTCGGTGATGACGCCGAGGCAGCCGAGCGCCTTGTGCACGTTGCTCTGCACCTCGCCCCAAAACGCACCGTAGCCGACGTCGGGACCGTCGATGTCCTGGATCACCGAGATGCGCGGACCGTGGCCGGTACCGACATATTCGTAATATGCGATGCGGCGCTTGGACTGCTCTTCCGGCGGTAGTGAATTTTTCAGCACCGAGCGGATCGCGACCGTGCGGGCATAGCCGACGATCGGGGGCAGATCGGGAAATGGGCAGACCAGTGGTTTGGTGGTGTAGCCGATCAGCCGGCGCTCGGGCGCCACGATCTCCATGGCATTGCAGATCGTCGGCGTGTCATAGCGGCCCAGCGCTTCGAGGACGGAAGCGGGCAGCGGCCCGGTCGCAGTATTCGTCACAGCGTTCTCTCCCAGATTGGCGGCCGCTGTTGGTGCGGTGCCGCCTGCACCGGGCGATATAGCCGAGATCGGGCCTCAACCCAACTCAGGGCGCCTCATGGCAGATATCCAAGTCTCGCTGTTCAGTGCCTTGGCTGCTTGGCGCTTGCCGTTCAGTGCAGCCGGTCGGGCCGGTCGTCTTCGCGCGGCGGCTCCGACAGGTTTGCCAGCGTCGGCGCCGAAGGCGGCGAGGAGACCTCGCCTCCAGCCGGCGCGGTGGCTTCCATCGCGCGCGCCTGGTCGCGATAGGATTTGTAGCCGAGCGGCAAAGCGAGCAGATACAGCACCGTTCCGATGGACAGCACGTGCCAGGGATAGGCGATCAGGATCGCGATGAACACGACCACCGCGACGAACGCCGGCAGCACCAGCTCGGGCGGCACGCGCATGCGCTTGGTCTTGCCGGAGAACACCGGCAGGCGCGACACCATCAGGAAGGCGATCAGCAGCGTATACGCAGCCGTCACCGCCGCAGGCAGCCGGCCGAGATCGAGGAACGCGACATAGATCGGCAGCAGCACCGTGATCGCGCCGGCCGGCGCCGGCACGCCGGTGAAGAAGTTGGCGGCAAAGGCCGGCTTGTTGGGATCGTCCATGGTGGCATTAAAGCGCGCCAGGCGGAGGCCACCGGAGATCGCAAACACCATGGCGGCGATCCAGCCGGCATTGCCGAGCTCGTGCAGCTGCCAGAAATACAGCATCAGGCCGGGCGCCACGCCGAAATTGACGAAGTCGGCGAGGCTGTCGAGCTCGGCGCCGAACTTGGACTGCCCCTTGATCATGCGCGCGATGCGGCCGTCGATGCCGTCGAGTGCCGCCGCGAACACGATGGCGTAGACCGCGAGCGACATCCGCCCCTCGATCGAGAGCCGGATCGAGGTCAGGCCGGCGCAGATCGCCAGCAGCGTGATGACGTTGGGCACCAGCATGCGCACCGGGATCGGGCGGAACCGCCGGCGGCGCACATCAGGATCTTTGAAGTCATAAGGCGTCATGGCTCGTCCTCACCTTGGGGCGAGATATAGCAAGCCGCGTTCCCCTCCGCCATTGCGGCGGAAGGCCCCTCAGGACCGACTTATTGGTTAATTGGCACGGTAGGCGCGGCTCGGGTCGTCTCCGGCAAGATCCGCCAGAATCGTCTCGCCGGCGATCGCGGTCTGGCCTTCCGAGACCAGCGCCTTCGTGCCCAGCGGCAGATAGACGTCGAGCCGCGAGCCGAATCGGATCAGACCGAAGCGCTCACCGGCGCCGATTGCCTGCCCCTCTTTGACGAAGCAGACGATGCGCTTGGCGACCAGACCCGCGATCTGGATCACGCCGATCCGCGCCGTCGGCGTCGTGATCACCAGCGAGTTGCGCTCATTGTCCTCGCTCGCCTTGTCCAGCTCGGCATTGATGAACAGGCCGGGCCGGTAGGCGATACGGTCCACCCGGCCCGCGATCGGGCTGCGGTTCACATGGCAGTTGAACACACTCATGAACACCGAGACGCGCGGCAGCGGCCGATCGCCGAGGCCGAGCTCGGCCGGCGGCAGCGCCATAGTGATCATCGAGACGCGGCCGTCGGCGGGCGACACCACGAGCCCCTCGCGCACGGGGGTCACGCGCACGGGGTCGCGGAAGAACAGCGCGCACCATACGGTCAGGATGGTGCCGATCCACCCCAACGGCGACCACAGCCAGAACAGGAGGAGGCTTGCCAGCGCAAAGCCGCCGATGAAGGGATATCCCTCCTTGTGGATCGGCGGGATCTGACGCTGGATCGAATCGAGAATGGACATCGCTATCTGCCGCTCAGGGTTGATGGCGCAGGTCGTCCCGCGCGGTGGTGTTGTTTAGGCCAGAGTTGGGACCGGAGACAAGGTCACTCCGCCGCCGCAGGCGCCGTCAGGACATCGGCGACCGGCGGTGGCTCCCGGTTGGGCGCCTCGCCGGAATCGGCCATCCTCGCCAGTTTCTCGCGCGCCGCCTCGGCCTCGCGCTGCCTGTTCCACATGCTGGCGTAAAGTCCCCCCTCCCCAAGCAGTTTCGCGTGGGTGCCGCGCTCGGCGATGCGGCCCTGGTCCAGCACGATGATCTCGTCGGCGCCGACGATGGTCGAGAGCCGATGGGCGATCACCAGCGAAGTGCGGTTCTTCGCCACGCGCTCGAGCGCACCCTGGATTTCGTGCTCAGTGTGGGTGTCAAGCGCGGAGGTCGCCTCGTCCAGCACCAGGATCGGCGGCGCCTTCAACACGGTGCGCGCGATCGCAACCCGTTGTTTTTCGCCGCCGGACAGTTTCAGGCCGCGCTCGCCGACCTGGGTCTCGTAGCCTTTCGGCGCCATGCGGATGAAATGATCGATCTGCGCCAGCTGCGCTGCCTGCTCGACCTCGGCATCGCTGGCGTCCCAACGCCCGTAGCGGATGTTGTAGCGGATGGTGTCGTTGAACAGCACGGTGTCCTGCGGCACCATGCCGATGGACGCGCGCAAGCTCGCCTGCGTGACTTCGCGAATGTCCTGGCCGTCGATCAGGATCTTGCCGCCCGAGATGTCGTAGAGGCGAAACAGAAGCCGCGAGATGGTCGACTTGCCCGCACCTGACGGGCCGACGATCGCGACCGTCTTGCCGGCCGGCACCTCGAAGCTGATGCCCATGAGGATCGGACGGGACGGCTCATAGGCAAAGCGCACATCCTCGAAACGCACATTGCCCGCGGAGACCACCAGTGGCTTCGCGCCCGGCGCATCCTTGATCTCAGCCTCGCGCCCCAGCACGTTGAACATCTTCTCGATGTCGATGATCGCCTGCTTGATCTCGCGATAAACCATGCCCATGAAGTTCAAGGGCTGGTAGAGCTGGATCATCATCGCGTTGACCAGCACGAAATCGCCGACCGTGTTGGTGCCGTTGCGCACGCCGATCGCGCACATCAGCATGGTCGCGGTCAGCCCCAGCGTGAAGATCACGGCCTGCCCGGTGTTGAGCACGGCCAGCGAAGTATAGGCCTGGACGCTCGACTCCTCGTAACGCGCGACCGACCGGTCGTAGCGCTGTGACTCACGGGCCTCGGCGCTGAAATATTTGACCGTCTCGTAGTTGAGCAGCGAGTCGATCGCCTTGGTGTTCGCCTCGGTGTCGGCATCGTTCATCTTGCGGCGGATGCCGATCCGCCACTCGGTCGCGATGTAGGTGTAGTACATGTAGACCGCGACAGTGACGAGGGTCGCAAGCACGTAGCGCCAATCGAACTGCCACAGCAGCACGGCCATCAGCAGCGAGACCTCGACGATGGTCGGGATCAGCTGCAGGATCACCATGCGCACGATGACCTCGATGCCCTCGCGGCCGCGCTCGAGCACGCGCGTCAGGCCGCCGGTCTTGCGCTCCAGGTGGAAGCGCAGTGACAACTCGTGCATGTGGATGAAAGTGATGGTGGCGAGCTTGCGCACCGCGTGCATGGCAACGCGCGCGAAAATGCCGTCGCGCCATTGCGTCAGCACCGCCATCACGATGCGCATCACGCCGTAGCTGGCGGTCAGCAGCAGCGGCGAGGCGATCACCCAGAGGTGCCAATTGTCGGCCTGAACTGGCGCACTGTTGGCGCCGGTCAGCGCGTCGGTCGCCCATTTGAAGCTGAAAGGAACCGTCAGCGTGATCAGCTTGGCGGCGAGCAGCAG
The DNA here is from genome assembly GCF_021052305.1 of Bradyrhizobium sp. WU425. Lineage (NCBI taxonomy): Bacteria > Pseudomonadati > Pseudomonadota > Alphaproteobacteria > Hyphomicrobiales > Nitrobacteraceae > Bradyrhizobium > Bradyrhizobium sp. WU425. The sequence continues at coordinate 5,048,960 of NZ_CP088089.1, forward strand.
CACCATCGACCAGACCACGCGCATCTTCAGGTCGAAACGGTCGCCCGGCCAGATATAGGGCCACAGATGCGCCAGCGTGCCCATCAGCGTGGCCCGCTCCAGCGGCCCCCCGGCGGGATCAGGAACGTTGGCGCCGGCGGGCGATTGAGCTTGGTCCATCAAGAAGCCTGAAAAGCCCGTCGAATGCGGGCTGCGTTGCCATTAAGGATTTTCGTTTGTCATATAGAGCCTTACCGATGCCCATGCACCCCGCCAGATGGCGAATCTTGGATTGTTCGTCGTGGTTTACCGGTAGATTTCCGGAAGCCCCGAATCACCGATTGGGCTTGACGCCCCTTCGCTGCAATGCATCATGGCACCAATGAGCACGATCAAAACCGTCTGTGTCTATTGCGGCTCCGGCCCAGGAACCAATCCCCGTTTCACCGAAGGCGCCAAGGCGTTCGGCAAGGCGCTCGCCGAGAACAACATCCGCCTCGTCTATGGCGGCGGCTCGCTCGGCCTGATGGGCTCGGTGGCGACCTCCGTCCTCGATCACGGCGGCACTGTCACCGGCATCATCCCCGATTTCCTGCGGATGCGGGAAAACGCGCTGACGCGCGTGCAGGAGATGATCGTCACCCCCGACATGCACGAGCGCAAGCGACTGATGTTCGAACGCTCCGACGCCTTCGTGGCGCTGCCGGGCGGCGTCGGCACGCTGGAGGAGTTGGTCGAGCAATTGACCTGGAAGCAGCTCGGACGTCACGCCAAGCCGGTACTGCTGGCCAACATCGATAATTTCTGGGAGCCGCTGTTCTCGCTGCTGTCGCACATGCGCCAGACCGAGTTCATCCGCACCGGCCTTTCGGTCGACATCCTCAAGGCCGATCGGATCGAAGAGATTTTGCCGAAGCTGAAATCGGCTGCAGCGCAGATCGAAGATGCGGAAAAGCAGCTCGCACCGGAAATGGCGCGCAAGCTCTAGTCCGCAGGAAACGTCACCGCCTCGATCCGGTTACCATCGGGGTCGACAACGAAGGCTGCGTAATAACGCACGCGATCGTGCGGGCGGATACCCGGCGCGCCGTCGGATGCGCCGCCGGCCGACAGCGCTGCGGCGTGAAATGCATCGACCTCGACGGTCGTCTTTGCCCGCAGGCAGATATGGACGCCGCTCTCCGGCGGCACGTGCGGCATGCCCTCGCGCAGATTGATCCAGAATTCGGGATAGGCCTTGCCGAAGCCGATCGTCCGCGGCCGCGTGACGAGGCGAGCGAGACCGAGCGCGGCGAGTGTCGCCTCGTAAAATGTCGCCGAGCGCTGGAGATCGCTGACGCCGACAGAGATGTGATCGATCATGGGTCGCGCCCCCTCTCCTGCTCGTCATCCCGTTTGTGGCACCGCCGCCCTACGCCGGCGCGCCCGACTTCACCAGCTTGTAGATCACCGAATCCATCAGCGCCTGGAACGAGGCGTCGATGATGTTGGGGGACACCCCGACCGTGGTCCAGCTGTCGCCGTTCTCGTCCTCGCTCTCGATCAGGACGCGCGTGACCGCGCCGGTGCCGCCGTTGAGGATACGCACGCGATAGTCGATCAGCGTCAGGCCTTCGATATATTTCTGGTACTTGCCGAGATCCTTGCGCAAGGCAACGTCGAGCGCGTTGACGGGACCGTTGCCTTCGGCCGCCGAGATCAGATGCTCGCCGGCGACGTCGACCTTGACCACCGCCAGCGCCACGGTGACGCGTTCGCCATGCGAATTGTAACGCTGCTCGACATTGACGTCGAACTGCTCGACCTCGAAATAATGCGGCACCTTGCCGAGCGTGCGCCGCGCCAGCAGCTCGAACGAGGCGTTGGCGGATTCATAGGCGTAGCCCTGCGCCTCGCGCTCCTTCAATTCCTCGACCAGCCGCGACAGTTTCGGATCGCTCTTCTCATAGGCGATGCCGGCGCGGTCGAGCTCGGCAATGACATTGGAGCGGCCGGCCTGATCGGACACCAGCACCTTGCGATGATTGCCGACCAGCTCCGGCAAGACATGCTCGTAGGTCTGCGGATCCTTCAGCACGGCAGAGGCATGGATGCCGGTCTTGGTGACGAACGCGCTCTCGCCGACATAGGCCGCATGCCGGTTCGGAACGCGGTTGAGCATATCGTCGAGCGTGCGCGACACCTTGACCAGGGTCGCGAGCTTCTCCGCCGTGACGCCGATCTCGAAGGCGTCAGCAAACTCGGCCTTCAGCTTCAAGGTCGGAATCAGCGAGCAGAGATTGGCATTGCCGCAGCGCTCGCCGAGGCCGTTCAGCGTGCCCTGGATCTGCCGCGCGCCGGCGCGCACCGCGGCGAGCGAATTCGCCACCGCCTGCTCGGTGTCGTTATGGGCGTGGATGCCGAGATGATCGCCGGGGATGTGCTTCGTCACCTCGGTGACGATCGCTTCGACCTCGTTGGGCATGGTGCCGCCGTTGGTGTCGCACAGCACCACCCAGCGCGCGCCGGCTTCATAAGCAGCTTTCGCGCAGGCGAGCGCGAAACCGGAATCCTCCTTGTAACCGTCGAAGAAATGCTCGCAGTCGAGCATCACCTCGCGGCCGGCGGCCTTGGCTGCTGCGACGCTGTCGCGGATCGAGGCGAGGTTCTCCTCCTTCGTCGTCTCCAGGGCAACGCGCACCTGATAGGCCGACGACTTCGCCACGAAGCAGATCACGTCGGCCTTGGCCTCCAGCAGCCCGGCCACACCGGGATCGTTGGAAACCGAGCGCCCCGCTCGCCGCGTCATGCCGAAGGCGGTGAAGCGCGCATGCGAAAACTTCGGCTTGGTGCCGAAGAACTCGGTGTCGGTCGGATTGGCGCCGGGATAGCCGCCCTCGACATAGTCGATGCCGAGTTCATCGAGCATCTGGGCGATGATTTGCTTGTCGGTCAGCGTGAAATCGACGCCGTTGGTCTGCGCGCCGTCGCGCAGCGTGGTGTCGAACAGATAGAGGCGCTCCTTGCTCATTGCAGCGCTCCCGACGCGGGTCCACTGCCGAGCGTCTTCTGCATGGTGGTGTTGGCCAGCCATTCGTCGTTGACAGTGATGCTGTTGCGCTGCATGGCGACATAGCCGCGCTTGGCGAAAAAGCCCTGCGCGTTGTCGCTGGCATCGACCGTCAGCTTGTCGGCGCCGCGGCCGCCCGCAAGCTTTTCCAGCGCATCGACGAGCATGGTCGCGAGGCCCTGCCCGGCCACGGCCGGATGCACATAGAGCATGCGGATATGATCCTTGCCCTGCAGCGAGGCAAAACCCACCGGTGACCCCTCCAGCGTTGCGATCAGCGTCAGGTCGGAGGCGAGCCCCTTGCCGAACTCTTCGTCTTCCGCCGACGCCATCCAGGCCTGTTGTTGGGCCTCGCTATAGTCCTCGCCGGTCAGCTCTTCGATGCTGGCGGTGAAGATCGCGGCGAGAACCGGCACGTCCTCCGGCAGGAAGGGCCGCAAGCCAGGCTTTGGGAGTGCTTGTGCCATCGTCTTCACCACATCCCATAGAGTTTCAGCGCCAGCGCCACGGCAGCGCCGAGCAGCAGGATTTTCAGCGCGATGTAATAGAACCAGTGCCGCGGAAAAGGCGTATCGGGTCGCTTCATCGTGCGACCTCCCACGTCGTCCCTTCCTTGGAATCCTTGATCGCAACGCCCATCGCGGCAAGCAGATCGCGGATACGATCGGACTCCGCAAAGTCCTTGCGCGCACGCGCCGCCGTCCGCTCCGAGATCAGGCGCTCGACTTCCTTGGCATCGACGCCGCTCGCCTGCTGCTTGCGTCCTTCCCACTGCGCGGCACTCTCGGAGAGAAAGCCGAGCAGACGCAACGAACCCGCGAGGGCACCAACATCGCTGCCGCGCAGCCCATGCAGCGCCGCGATCGCCAGCGGCGTGTTGAGGTCGTCGAGCAGCGGCTCGACCACTGAGGGGGCGGGCTTGCCGGATGCGACGTCAGCCGCAACCCGATACCAATCGTCGAGCGTCCTGGCGCTCTCCTCCAGCGACTTCATCGTCCAGTCGATCGGCGAGCGGTAATGCGTCTTGAGCATATTCAGGCGCAGCACTTCGCCCGGCCAGTCCGCGAGCAGTTCGTGAATAGTGACGAAGTTGCCGAGGCTCTTCGACATCTTCTCGCTTTCGACCTGCAGGAAGCCGTTATGCATCCAGTAGTTCGCCATGCGGTCCCGGTGGAAGGCGCAGCAGGTCTGCGCGACCTCGTTCTCGTGATGCGGAAACACGAGATCGATGCCGCCGCCATGGATGTCGAAGTGCTCGCCGAGATGCTTCCAGGCCATGGCCGAGCACTCGACATGCCAGCCCGGGCGCCCCTGCGCGGCGACGCCGGCGGGTGACGGCCATGACGGCTCGCCGGGCTTGGACGGCTTCCACAGCACGAAGTCGGTGTTGCCTTTCTTGTAGGGCGCGACATCGACGCGGGCGCCGGCAACCATCTCGTCCAGCGAACGATTGGACAGCGCGCCATAGCGCGGCAACCCGGCATCGGCCGCGTTCATCGCCTGCGGCGAGAACAGCACGTGATCCTCGGCAACATAGGCAAAGCCGCCGGCAACCAGCCGTTCGATGATCTCGCGCATCTCGCCGATATGCTCGGTGGCGCGCGGCTCGACGCTCGGCCGCAGCGCGCCGAGCGCGTCGACGTCAGCGTGAAACTGTTTGCCGGTTTGCTCGGTGACTTTCCGGATCGCCTCGTTCAGCGGCAGGCCGGGGAAATCCCGCGCGGCGCGGTCGTTGATCTTGTCGTCCACGTCGGTGATGTTGCGGACATATTTGACGTGCGCCTCACCGTAGAGATGGCGCAGCAGCCGAAACAGCACGTCGAACACGATCACCGGCCGGGCATTGCCGATATGGGCGAAGTCATAGACCGTCGGTCCGCAGACATACATGCGGACGTTCTTGGCATCGAGCGGCACGAAGGTGCGCTTTTCCCGGCTCAGCGTATCGTAAAGGCGCAATTCCATAAGGATACCCGTCGGCTGTTGGCCGGGCGTCCAGTGCTCTCAATGGTTTTGAGAAAAGACGGCTCCAGCCAGCGAATCGCTAGCTCGTAATCTCGCGGCAAATGGCGCAAATGACGAGGAGACCGTTCATGACGGAACATATGGGCTATGAGGCGGCCCCGCGTCAAGAGAGCCGCGAAAACGCCGTCTTATCTCCGCAATGCGCAGCCGCCGCGCGCAGATGGTTCATCTCCTTAACCATTTGAGCCCATTCTGGAACTGGCAGTTCACATTTTTTGCCCCGGTGTTTTCATGCGATCATTGCTCGCGCTCATGTCCTGCGCCTCCATCCTTGCGGCGTCCAGCGCTCTCGCGGAGACCCGCGTCTTCATCATCCCAAACCAGGCGGACGGCTACGGCGTCGATCAGTGCCTGGCCAAGAGCGACAAATGCGGCGCGCAGGTCGCCCGCACCTACTGCCAGTCACGCGATTTTGCCCAGGCTTCGGCCTATCGCCGGGTCGATCCCGACGAAATTACCGGCTCTGTCCCCAAATCCGGCGCAAACTGCTCCCATGGCCATTGCGACGAATATGTCGCAATCACCTGCCAGCGCTGAATTCGCTCGGAACTGGCGTACCTTAGGCCCAATCGCTGGCCTCTGAAACGACGTGACGATGCCGCAGGAAGCGGCTATGGGAGGGCGCGCTCCGGCCTCCCCACATCACGCGTGGCCGTGACCTCGCTAGAATGGCGGATATGCCTGAATTTTTGTCTCTCTCCCGTGCTCGCTCGATCCTTGCCTGTGCCGTGCTCTTCAGCACGGTTGCGCTCGCCAATAACGCGTTCGCACAGGCCGGCCCGCCGGGACCGCCGCCTCAGCCCGGCCAGAACGGGCTCGGACCCAACCCGATGTGCGCGCGCCTGGAAGGTCAGCTCGCCGGTCTCGATCGTGGCGGCGGCGGTGATCCCGCGCGCGAAGACCAGATCCGCCGCTATCAGGAATCTCAGACCAAGCAGCAGGCCGAGCTCGATCGTGTCACCATGCAGGCCAAGCGCATGGGTTGCGATTCCTCCGGCTTCTTCTCGCTGTTCAGCGGCCAGTCGGCGCAATGCGGTCCGGTCAACACCCAGATCCAGCAGATGCGCGCCAATCTGGACCAGATCACCGGCAATCTCGAACGCCTGCGCGGCGGCGGCCCCGGCGGCTTTAGCCCCGAGCGTGACAACCAGCGCCGCTCGGTGCTGGCAGCGCTGGCGCAGAACAATTGCGGCCCGCAATATGCCAATGCGGCGCAGTCGCAAGGCGGCGGCAATTTCCTGAGCAATCTGTTCGGCGGCAACAACCCCAATAATCCGCAAGGCGTGCCGCCTTCCGATCTCGGCCCGCAATCAGGCACCTATCGCACCGTGTGCGTGCGCACCTGCGACGGCGCCTACTTCCCGGTCTCGTTTGCGACCGTGCCGGCGCGCTTCCCCGACGACGAGAAGACCTGCAAGGCGCTGTGCCCGGCCGCCGAGGCCGTGCTCTACACCCATCGCAATCCCGGTGAAGACATGAACTCCGCGGTCTCCACCAGCGGCCAGCCCTACACGGCGCTGCCGACCGCGTTCAAATTCCGCAGCGAGTTCAACCCGTCCTGCTCCTGCAAGGCCGCGGGCCAGACCTGGGCGGACGCGCTCAAATCGGCCGACGACAAGGCGTCGGCCGAACAGCAAGGTGACATCATCGTCACCGAGGAGAGCGCCAAGAAAATGCAGCAGCGGCAGCTCAACAAGGGCACGCCTGCCGCCAATGGCAAAAAGGGTGCGACTCCGGCGCCGACGGCGGCTGGCGCCCCGGCAGCAACGCCGCCGGTGGAAACCGGCACCGCTACGACCTCGTCCGAGAACAAGCCGATCCGTTCGGTCGGACCAAGCTTCTTGCCCCAGCAGCAGAAGTAGGTCACGTCCTCCGCTGTCATGCCCCCGCGAAAGCGGGGGCCATCCTGTACGCTGGCATCAGCTGGTTTTCACGACGACCGGCGCAGCGTACTGGATCATCTGCTTTCGCGGCTGATAACAGCGAAATGGGTGGCGAGACCGTTTGCCTCGCGAATCATCCAATCAATTGCGCGCAAGAGTTCCCCGACCCGGCCGCCGCCAAGCGGCGCTGTCGGGTAGCGCCCCAAGACACGAACAAATCTAGGCGTCGCGCGCCGGGCGGCGTGCTCAATATAGTCTACACCGACACCGGGATTCGCAGCCGTTTCGAGTTCGAGGGCCCGTGCGGCGTGGGCCGCCGCGCCAAGAATGTGCCTGACCTGGGTCGATCGAGCCAGGGGATGAAGATACGCCGCGGATGAGGCACTCATCGCCGCGCGTGCGGCTTGGCTGGCTGCCGCACCTTTGGATTCGTTTGCTGCCTTCAGCGCTGCCCAGGCTGCATCGCGCAGGGTCTTTACCCGCTTGCCTCCCTTCGCGAAGGTCCGCGCTGCTTCGACTGCGTCACGCGGCCGGAAATCCACTGGATGCGCCCGCTCGAATATTTCCAGCACGTCCGCGGCATTTGCCGCCGCATAGGCTGCAACCTCTCGGAGATCATCCATGTCAAGGGAGATTTCGTCTGCCATGCTTTCGCCCACCACCAGCTCCGGAGCACACCTATGAATGCTCTATGGTCGAATTCGATCGCCCAAGCAGGATGCCAGAAGATATGGATCACCTCATTGGATGACGACAGCGGAATGCAATCTCCAAGCTACCCGAACTGGCAGCCCCTACCCCTCAAACGCGTCGATCGAGGCTTTGCTCCCACGCGAGACCAGCGTCTCATCCGGAGCGGCGAGCTGCTCGCCTTTGTCGCGAAAGCGGTTGGTGATGGGATAGCGGCGGTCGCGGCCGAAATTCCTGGCTGTGACCTTGACGCCGGGCGCGGCCTGGCGGCGCTTGTATTCGGCGACGTTGAGGAGATGGTCGATGCGGGTGACCGTCTCGCGGTCAAAGCCCGCGGCGATGATTATATCGAGCGGCTCTTCGCGCTCGATGAGACGCTCCAGGATGGCATCAAGCGCGTCGTAAGCCGGCAACGAATCCTGGTCGGTCTGGTTCTCGCGCAGCTCCGCGGTCGGCGGACGCGTGATGATGTCGGGCGGGATCACCTCACCGGCCGGCCCCAGCGCCCCCTCGGGCTTCCACGAATTACGCAAGCTTGCCAGCCGAAACACCTGCGTCTTGTAGATGTCCTTGATCGGATTGAAGCCGCCGTTCATGTCGCCATAGAGCGTGGCGTAGCCGACCGACATCTCCGACTTGTTGCCTGTGGTCACCACCATCAGGCCGGTCTTGTTCGAGATCGCCATCATCAGCGTGCCGCGGGTGCGGGCCTGGAGATTCTCCTCGGTGACATCGGGCGGCAGATTCTTGAAGACGCCGGACAGGATGGTCTCGAACCCGGTCACCGCTTCGGCGATCGGCAGCACCTCGTAGCGGATGCCGAGATGGCCGGCGAGCTCGCCGGCGTCCGCAATCGAGCTTGCCGCGGTGTAGCGATAAGGCAGCATCACGCCGTGCACCTGATCGGAACCGAGTGCATCGACCGCGATCGCCGCGCACAGCGCGGAGTCGATGCCGCCGGAAATGCCGAGCAGCACGCCGGGAAAGCCATTCTTGGCGACGTAGTCGCGCAAGCCCAGCACGCAGGCCGCGTAGTCGGCGTAGTCTGCCTCGGGCTGCGCGGCGATCGGCCCGGCGCAACGCCAATCATCGCCGCTTCTCGTGAAGTGCAGTGTGGTGATGCTCTCCGCGAACGCCGGCAATTGCGCTGCGAGCGAAAGGTCGCCGTTGAGCGCAAAGGAGGCGCCGTCGAACACCAACTCGTCCTGGCCGCAAACCTGGTTGAGATAGACCAGCGGCAGACCGCTCTCGGTGACGCGCGCGACCGCGACCGACAAGCGCACGTCGGCCTTGTCGCGGGCGTAAGGCGAGCCGTTCGGCACGAGGATGATCTCGGCGCCGGTCTCGGCCAGCGTCTCGACCACGTTCTCGTAGTCCTCGGACTCCTCAAGCCAGATGTCCTCGCAGATCGGCACACCGACGCGCACGCCGCGCACGGTGACGGGGCCGGCGGCAGGCCCGCGCGAAAACAGCCGTTTCTCGTCGAACACGCCGTAATTCGGCAGATTGCATTTGAAGCGCAGACCAGCGATACGGCCGCCATCGAGCAGCGTGCAGGCATTATAGAGCCTGCCCTCCTCGACCCAGGGCGTGCCGACCAGCATGGCCGGCCCGCCATCGGCGGTCTCGCGCGCCAGCGCTTCGATCGCAGCGCGGCAGGCGGCCTGAAAGGAAGGCTTCTGCACGAGATCTTCCGGCGGGTAACCGGCGATGAACAATTCCGGAAACAGCACGAGATCGGCACCGTCGGCGGCTGCCTGCACGCGCGCCGCGCGCGCTTTCGCGGCATTGCCCTCGATGTCGCCCATGGTCGGATTGAGCTGGGCGAGCGTGACCGCGAATGCGTTGAGACGTTCGGTCATGGCGCTCCGATCAGAGCATGATCCGGAAAAGAGTGAAGCGGTTTTCCGAAAAGATCATGCTCAAAAAACAGTTTAAAGCGCGATACGCGCTTTAAAGAAATCCCAAGCGCTCGATGATGGCGATGATCCAGAACGCGCCGGCCATCAGCAGCGCGACACCGACCGCGGCCGAGCCCATGTCCTTGACCCGTCCGATCTGCTTGTCGTGATCCATGGTCAGCCGGTCGGCAAGCTTCTCGATCGCCGTATTGAGCAGCTCGACCACCAGCACGAACGCGACCGCGCAGATCAGCTCGACCGCGCGCATCGCGGTCGCGCCGACGAACCATGCAAGCGGCAGCGACAAGAGGAGCGCAACGATTTCCTCGCGGACGGCCTGCTCCGAGTGGAACGCAAAGGCCAGACCGTTACGGGAATTGATCGTGGCCTTCCAGATCCGCAGCAAGGTTCTAGAGCCCCGCTGCGGCGGGCATCGGCCTGACCTTGCCGGCGCGTTCCTGCTTCAGCAGTTCTGCGACCAGGAAAGCCATGTCGATGGATTGCTCGGCATTGAGCCGGGGATCACAGACCGTGTGATAGCGGTCGTTGAGATCCTCGTCGGTGATCGCGCGGGCGCCGCCGAGACACTCGGTGACGTCCTGGCCGGTCATCTCCAGATGCACGCCGCCGGCATGGGTACCTTCCGCGGCGTGGATCGCGAAGAACGACTTCACCTCGGACAGGATGCGGTCGAAGGGGCGCGTCTTGTAACCCGACGTCGAGGTGATGGTGTTGCCGTGCATGGGATCGCACGACCAGACCACCACTTTGCCCTCGCGCTTTACGGCGCGGATCATGTTCGGCAGATGCTCGCCGATCTTGTCGGAACCGAAGCGGCCGATCAGCGTCAGCCGGCCCGGTTCGTTGTCGGGATTGAGCACGTCGATCAGCTTCAGCAGTTCGTCGGGCTTGAGCGACGGGCCGCATTTGAGCCCGATCGGATTCTTGATGCCGCGGAAATATTCGATATGGCCGTGGTCGAGCTGGCGGGTGCGGTCGCCGATCCAGATCATGTGGCCCGAGGTCGCGTACCAGTCGCCGGTGGTGGAATCGACCCGGGTCATGGCCTGCTCGTAGCCGAGCAGCAGGGCCTCGTGGCTGGTGTAGAAATCAGTGGCGCGCAGCTCGGGATGGGCCTCGAGATCGAGGCCGCAGGCGCGCATGAAGTTGAGCGCATCGGAGATGCGGTCGGCCAATTCCTTGTAGCGACGGGACTGCGGACTGTCCTTGAGGAAGCCGAGCATCCACTGATGCACGCTGCCGAGATTGGCGTAACCGCCGGTCGCGAACGCACGCAGCAGGTTCAGCGTCGCGGCCGACTGGCGATAGGCCATCAGCTGGCGCTGCGGATCAGGGACGCGCGCTTGCTTGGTGAAAGCGATGTCGTTGACGATGTCGCCGCGATAGCTCGGCAGCTCGACCCCGTCGATCTTCTCCATCGGCGAGGAGCGCGGCTTTGCGAACTGGCCGGCGACGCGCCCGACCTTCACCACCGGGACGGCGCCGGCATAGGTCAGTACCACCGCCATCTGGAGCAGCACGCGAAAGAAGTCGCGGATGTTGTTGGCGCCGTGCTCGGCAAAGCTCTCGGCGCAGTCGCCGCCCTGCAGCAGGAAGGCCTCTCCGGCCGCGACCCGCGCCAGCGCCTTCTTCAGATTGCGCGCCTCGCCCGCGAACACCAGCGGCGGAAAGGTCGCAAGCTGCGCCTCGACGTCGGCCAGGGCCTTGGCGTCGGGATAATCGGGCACCTGTAGCACCGGCTTGCTGCGCCAGGACTCGGGCGTCCACCGCTCGGACATCGCAATCTCTCCGTGAAGCAAAAAGCACAACCTGATCTGTGGGTTGCGAGGGTCGCCTTATACACAGGCTGGCCACCGGCCGCCAGTTGTAAATCCGTCTGGCACTGCAAAGCCTTGCGGGGAAAGCCAAATTCGCATTTGCTGGGAAACGGCTTGGAAACTGGCAGATACCTTCGGTCCATGGACGCGGCACTGGACGACGTTTTCATCGACGAGATCAGCTTCCCGGCGACCGACGGGTATGCGCTGGCCGGCACGCTATTCCTGCCCCGCGGCACCAAACGTCATGCCGTGTTGGTCAATTCGGCGACTGCCGTCCCGCGAAAAATCTATCGCGGCTTTGCCTCCTATCTCGCCCATCGCGGCTGCGCAGTCCTGACCTACGACTATCGCGGCATCGGCGACTCCCGGCTGCCGGCGATGGTTGGCTACAACCAACCGAAATCGCTGGTCGGCTTCAAGGCCTCGATGTCGGACTGGGCCGCGCTCGACGTCACCGCCGCAGTGCACTGGATGCGCGAGCGCTACCACACTCTGCCCTTGGCCTATGTCGGGCACTCCTTTGGCGGCCAGGCGCTCGGGCTGATCGCGAACAACGCGGACATCTCGCGCGCCGCGTTCGTGGCCTCGCAGGCGGCGACCTGGCGGCTGATGACGTCGCCGGAAAAATACCGCGTCTTCGCCTTCATGAATTTTGTCGGCGTGCCGCTCGTCCACGCGCTCGGTTACGCGCCGGGCTGGGCCGGCATCGGCGAGGATCTGCCCAAGGGCGTCTTCCTGCAATGGGCCGAGTGGGTCTCGAGCCCCCGTTATCTCTTCGATTCAAAGCTGCCGGCGCTGGAGAATTTCGCCAGGTTCAAGGGCGAGTTGCGCACACTCTGCTTCTCCGACGATCCCTGGGCGACGCGGCCCGCGGTCGAGCTGCTTGCGAGCGGATTCACCGCAATCAAGCCGGAGGTAATCAACGTGAAGCCGTCCGACGTCGGCGCCAAGGCGATTGGCCATTTCGGCTTCTTCCGCCCCGAACATCGCGACACATTGTGGCGTGGCGTCGCGGAATGGATCCAGGGAGAATAGACAGTGCTTACCGGAGGATCGTGGTCAGCGACGAGTAGCGCTTGTTCGGCTTGGCTTCGCCCGGCGCGAATTGCGCAAACGCCTCGCTGACGCGGACCGCCGGCGGCGTATCGCCGGCGAAACGAAACTCCTTCGGCCGCGGCGCATAGAAGCTGGCGCTGTAATAAACGTCGTCGAAGCGCGCCTCGCCGATCCCGAACATTGCGTCGCACGCAAACAGAAGTGCGTAGACTCCCGCGATTGCGACGACGACCTCCCTGAGAACTGACATGCTGATGCCCCACCCTTTTGCAGGCAGGATGCACGCCGGTTCCAAAGCCGGGGTTTAAGGCCGCGCGGTTCTTGTCCGCACGGTTTGCCGCAGCTGAGCGGAATGCAGACAATTTTATCGATCTCGAAAAAGAGCCCGCCTGCACGGGTGGTCAGGCGGGCTCCAGGCTTGGCCGCTCGGGAGGTATCAAACGGCCAGATTCATCCAGACCGCCTTGGGCTCGGTGAAATTGTCTAGCGCGGCGGTGCCGTGCTCGCGGCCGAGGCCGGAGTCGCGCTCGCCGCCCCAGGGCAGCCGCACGTCGGTATAGCCATAGGTGTTCATCCAGACTGTGCCCGCGCGCGCTCGCTTGGCGAAGCGCTGCAGCTTGCCGATGTCGCGGCTCCAGACGCCGGCGGCGAGACTGTAAGCCGTGCCGTTGGCAATCCGCAAAGCGTCGGCCTCGTCCTTGAACTTGATGACACTGACGACCGGGCCAAAGATCTCTTCCTGCGAGATCCGCATCTCGTGCGCGACATTCGCGAACACCGCGGGGCTGATGAAGTAGCCGCGATCGCCGACCTTCTCGCCACCGGTGACGAGGGTCGCGCCCTCCTTCCGGCCGATGTCGACATAATCGAGGACCGACTTCATCTGCTTCTCGGAGATGACGGGACCGAGCACCGTCTTGCGGTCGAGCGGGTCGCCGATCCTGAGCGACTTTGCGCGCGCCGCCAGCCGCTCGACGACCTCGTCATAGGCCTTCTCCTGCACCAGCACGCGGGAGCCGGCCGAGCAGACCTGGCCCGCATTGAAGAAGATGCCGGAAGCCGCAGCTTTCGATGCGGCTTCGAGATCGGCATCGTCGAAAATGACGTTGGCCGACTTGCCTCCCAGCTCGAGCGAGATGCGCTTGAAGTTGCTTGCGGCGCCCTTCATGATTCCCCGCCCGACACCGGGAGAGCCGGTGAAGGTGACCTTGTCGACGTCAGGGTGATTGACCAGCGCGTCGCCGACGACGCGGCCGGGGCCAGTGACGACGTTGAAGACGCCCGCCGGCAGGCCGGCTTCGAGCGCGAGCTCGGCGATGCGTAGCGCCGACAGCGAGGTCAGCTCGGCCGGCTTCATCACGATGGTGCACCCGCAGGCCAGCGCCGGCGCGAGCTTCCACATCCCGATCATCAGCGGGAAATTCCAGGGCACGATCGCCGCGACCACGCCGACCGGCTCGCGCACGGTGTAGGTCAGGGCATCATCGCGCACGGGCACGACGTCGCCGCTGATCTTGTCGGCCCAACCGGCGTAGTAGATCAGCGTGTCGACGGCGGCCGGAAAATCCTGCCGCGATGTCGCGGCGATCGGCTTGCCCGCATCGATCGACTCGAGTTCGATGATCTCCTCGGCGTGAGCCTTGAGCAGGTCTGCCCAGCGTAGCAGGATCTGGCCGCGCTCGGACGCCCGCATCGTGCGCCAGGGGCCTTCGAAGGCCCGGCGCGCGGCCGCTACTGCATGATCGACATCGGCCTCGTTGCCTTCGGCGACGATGGCGATGACCTGCCCGGTGGCCGGATTGAGCGACTTGAATGTGCGACCGGAGCTCGCCGGGACGCGGCGACCGTCGATCAGCAGATGCTGTGGCCGGGACATGAACTCGGTGGCCGGCGAGTGTGCAAAGTCATATGCAGCAGACATCATATTCCTCCAGTTCTGGTATACCAGACTAGGCGCCTGTGGACGGGAGTAAATATGATATGGATTGCAAATGGACCGCGGTCATATGAAATGTAGTTCATAGGGAGGACCAATGCTTCAGATCGAGATCGAGGCCGTCTGGCGGTTTCGCCGGGAGGGCAATCCGCGCACCGCCGTCATCATGCTTGGCGTCCTCAACGAGATCAGGAGAACCGGGAAGATCACCAGCGCGGCCAAGGATGCGCACCTCTCCTATCGCCATGTCTGGAATCTGATCGAGCAATGGTCGGAGTTCTTCGGCACGCCGCTGGTGCAAACCCAGCGCGGCAAGGGCTCGAAACTCACGCCGTTCGGCGAGCGGCTGGTGTGGGCGGGCGAGCGCATGCAGGCCCGGCTCGGACCTCAGCTTGAGAATCTGGCACAGGAGCTGGCGAGCGAGATCAAGCCGTTCCTCGAGCAGCGCCCGTCGGTGATCCGCGTGCATGCCAGTCACGGTTTTGCGGTCGCAAAACTGCGCGAATTCCTCGACCGCGAGCCCGGCATCGGCGTCGATCTGCGCTATGTCAGCAACCAGCATTCGCTGGTCTCGCTGGCGCAGGGCGCCTGCGATCTCTCCGGCCTGCATCTGCCGCACGGCGCGCTGCGGGCTCAGGGCATCAAGGCTGCGCGCGAATGGCTCGATCCGCGCGAGGATCGCATCATCAGCTTCGTCACACGCGAAATGGGATTGATGGTCGCGCGCGGCAATCCGCTGCGCATCGCTTCGCTCGATGATCTCACCGGACCAAAAGTCCGCTTCGTCAACCGCGACCACGATTCCGGCACGCGGCTTCTGTTCGACCAACTGCTTGCGGCAAACGGCATCGACGAGAGCAGGATCAACGGCGCGCAGCAGATCGAATTCACCCACGCCGCGGTCGCAGCCTATGTCGCGAGCGGCATGGCTGATGCGAGCTTCGGCGTCGAAGCCGCCGCCCGGCATTTCGGCCTCGATTTCATCCGGCTCCTGACCGAGGATTATTTCTTCGTCTGCAAGCGCGCGTTCCTGGACACCGGGCCGATGCAGCGCATCCTGGAGATCATCCGCAGCGCCGATTTTCGCGCAGCCATCGCCACCCTGCCCGGTTATGTGCCGTCGGATACGGGCACCGTCACCGGCGTGAAGGCATTTCTGGAGATGCACGCCGTGCGATGATGCCGGAGGATGCCATCGCCTTGTCCGCGCCGGTCAGATCGCCGGCTCGCCCTTGAGCGCCGCCATGACCCGCTCGCCCTGCGCGGTCAGCCGGTACGTCACCAGCGGACGGCTCGACGGCGGCTTTCGCGCGAGCTCGACGATGTAGCCGCGCACGATCAGGGCTTCGAAACTGCCGTAATAGCCGAACATGCTGATCTGGTTCTGCCTGAGCAGCTTGAACTCGCGCAAGAGCCGTATCTCGTTGCCCGACAGCAGCGACCGGCGCACGCGCTGAACGAACCGCGCGCGCTGCTCGAACCAGTTTTTATCCGGCAGTTCGTGCGAGGCTGGTGCGGGGGCCCGTTCGCAGGGACGCGCGTCCTGCGCAATCTCGACCATCACCTGCGGCAGGCACGGCATGCTGCTGGCGACAACCGCGTCCTTCGCAACGTCGAGCAACGCGAGCGGCCAGCGCCGCTTGTTGTCCACCATGACCGGCGGTGGCACGACGCTGTCGCGCACCAGCTGCTCGAAGCGTCCGGCGGTCACGCCGACATAGGCCGCCGCGCGACGGCGATCGACCAGACGCGTGTCCGGCGCGACCTCGCAAACAATGTTCTCGTCCACCCGGGATCCCCTGGCGCCTCGTTGCGCATGGCATGACGGCCCGACAGGACCGGCCAAGCCGGCGGCGAACCTAGGTGGGAGGAGCGCACTCGAAAAGCACAGAATTTCGTACACGTTGATGCCGTTTCGGCAACGGCTATAGTCCGGCCGGGGGTCCCATGCGATTTCACTCACCGGCCATCCAGTACTTCCACGCCGTCCGCCGCACCGGCTCGATCCGGGCCGCTGCGCGCATGCTGAACGTTGCCTCGTCGGCCGTAAGCCGCCAGATTCTCAAGCTTGAACAGGAGGTTGGGTCACCCTTGTTCGAGCGCAATGCGCGCGGCCTGACGCTGACGACGGTCGGCGAGATGTTGGCCCGGCACGTCATGAACGTGCTCCAGGACCTCGACCGCTTCCGCTCGGACGTCGCATCCCTGGCGGGGACTTGGCACGGCACCGTCAGCATTGCCTGCATCGAGTCGCTCACGGAGTCGGTGCTGCCCGACCTGATAGCCTCCCATCGCGGCCGCGCCCGGCGCGTCAGCTTCACCACCGAGGTGAAGGGATCGTCGGACGTGCTGGAGGCCCTGAGCCGCGGCGAGGCCGACATCGGCATCGCCATGGCGCTGCGGCATCCGCCGGACCTGCGCCAGGTCGCCTTGAAACGGTTTCGCCTGGGCGCGGTCGTCGCGCGCGAGCATCCACTGGCGCGCGGCAAGACGGTCACGCTGCCCCAATGTCTCGCCTTTCCGTCATCCACGCGCTGCCGGAGCTGTCGATCTATCATCTGCTCCAGCCGCTGATCGCGCAGCTCTCCGAGACACCGGAGCCGGCCATCCAGGCCAACTCGATCGACCTGATGCGCGAGCTCGCGGCGCGCGGCGTCGGCGTCGCCTTCCAGACCCAGCTCGGCATCAGCAGGCTGTCGCGCGACAGCCGGCTCGTCTTCCTGCCGCTCGACAATGCCGGCAGCCCGGTGTGGTCAGATCTCGGCATCTACGTTCGCGCCGAGCGCACCCTCCCCGCTTACACGGAATCCTTCCTCCAGGAGCTGGTGCGCGAACTGGGCGAGCGCGAGCGGCGGGAAAACGCGGCGCATCCGCAGATCGCCTGATCAAACGCCGACGTCTGACGCTCAGCCGTGGCCGGCTCCCTTGCGCTGGCCGCTATCGCCGAGGCGGTCGACCCAGGCGATGCCGATCGCGGAGATGATGAAGGTCAGGTGGATCAGCACCTGCCACATCACGCCGCTCTCGGTGAAATTGCTCCGCGTCGTGCCGAGATTGCCCGCCTCGATGAAGGTCCTGAGCAGCGAGATCGAGGAGATGCCGATGATCGCCATCGCAAGCTTGATCTTGAGCACGCTGGCATTGACGTGGCTGAGCCATTCCGGCTCGTCCGGATGACCGCTGAGGTTCAGGCGCGAGACGAAGGTCTCGTAACCGCCGACGATCACCATCACCAGCAGGTTCGAGATCATCACGACGTCGATCAGCCCGAGCACGACCAGCATGATCTGCTGCTCGCTGGCGTCGAACGAGTGCACGACCAGGTGCCAGAGCTCCTTCAGGAACAGCAGCACATAGACGGCCTGCGCGACGATGAGGCCGACATAAAGCGGAACCTGCAGCCAGCGCGAGCCAAAGATGAGTTGGGCAAACGGGCCGATTTGCGGCGCCGGCACGGAATCCGCCGAAGGTGCTTTGGGTTCGGACGTCATTGATCACTCCGGATGATGGACAGGCGCGTTGCCTCAGAGACTCGCGATCACAGGCGCGAGCTCGAGCGATCCGCGATAGATCATCTCGAAGGCGACGTAAACGATGATGGCGAGGCCGACATAGCCGATCCAGCGCTGCTTCTGGAGCACGCGGCCGAGCAAATCGGCGGCGACGCCCATCAACGCGACCGACAATAGCAGGCCGAAAGCGAGGATGTAGGGATGCTCGCGCGCAGCGCCCGCGACCGCGAGCACGTTGTCGAGCGACATCGAGACGTCGGCGGCGACGATCTGCACCGCCGCCTGCCTGAAGGTCTTTCGGGACGCAGGCGCAGCGCTGCTGCCGCCATGGCTGAACGCGAGCTCGTTCGCATGCGCGGACTGCTCGCGCAGCTCCCGCCACATCTTCCAGCACACCCAGAGCAGCAGCACGCCGCCGGCGAGCAATAGCCCGATCACTTGCAGAAGCTGGGTCGCGACGCCGGCAAAGACGATGCGCAGGGCGGTGGCGGCGATGATGCCGACGACGATGGCGCGCCGGCGCTGCTCGGCCGGGAGGCCGGCTGCGGCAAGGCCGATGATGACGGCGTTGTCGCCGGCGAGCACGAGGTCGATCAGGACGACCTGAAGCAGCGCGGTCAGCGCTTCGGTGGTGATGAATTCAGTCATGATTGGTCATTTTTCGGTGCGGACGGATCGAGCCAGTGCGGCTTCTTCCGCTCGACCCAATCCAGAACCTTGGCGCGCCCGGAGCGCAGCGCGGGCACGTCTTCCGCGAGCAAAGCGAGGCCGAGCGGTAGCATCCAGACGCCGAGCACCGGCAGGAAGGAGAGCACGCCGCCGACAATCAGCAGCGCACCCGAAGGGATTCTCACCCAGCGGCTGGATGGCTTGAGCAGATAGGTGACGGTGTCGCCCATGCGCGGCGGCAGGCGACGGACAAGCTTGTCGAGGCGCGGGTCGCCGCCAGCCATCTGGCCGCTAGCGCCCGCAGTCCCTGTCTTATCCTCGTCCGAAACTACGCTCATGCTTACTCCTCGGCGGCGATGCGGTGTTCGGCGCGCACTGCACCCGGCGTCACCTGCTTTGCGCGCGG
The DNA here is from genome assembly GCF_021052305.1 of Bradyrhizobium sp. WU425. Taxonomy (NCBI): domain Bacteria; kingdom Pseudomonadati; phylum Pseudomonadota; class Alphaproteobacteria; order Hyphomicrobiales; family Nitrobacteraceae; genus Bradyrhizobium; species Bradyrhizobium sp. WU425. The sequence continues at coordinate 5,067,907 of NZ_CP088089.1, forward strand.
CAGCACCAGCGTCAGCAGGCGCAACAGCTTGATCGCCTGCACTTCGTGGGGATGCACGTCCTCGTCCGCGGCCGCGACGCGCTCCGACAGTTCCATCAAATGAGCCGACAGCGGCAGGTCTGAAACCGGACGCAAATTCTCGATCACCACATTGGCGAAATCCGGCTCCTCGAGTCGTTCAGCAAGCTCGTCGAACATCGCGTAGAGCCGGTCGTCCGAGATATGCGGCGCCAGCTTGCGATCCCGGATGAACCGGACGACCTCGTCGCGTTCGACCGGCGAAACTTGCCGGTCGGCGACGGCAACCAGCGCGCCGACGATCACCAGTGCCACCGCAGCCTGCTCGTTCAGGCTGGATGGCTCGGTGATCTCGATTTCGATCGGATTTGAATGCTTGGCGTCGGACATCGTTGCTCCCTTATCTTGCGAAAGACCGCACGGAGCTGCGATGGGGACGATTCGGTCGGAGAGACTCTCAAGAAGGCCCGACGATCGGCCGATCCATCGCATTCGCGCGGGACAGGTCATCCGACATCACGAGGTTTTGCCGACAGCGTCGACTTCCTCGCCAGAGGGGCCCGGATTCTTGTTCGTTTCACACATAAAGATGGGGCTGTCGGAATCAAGACGACGCGACTGCGACCAGCCGCCGCATCGGGTTCCGTGTTTCCACATTGGCTAAGCAGTTCTGCGCGCTCCGCACCTGCGATCATGTCCTTTACTGTCATCGCCCGCGCAGGCGGGCGATCCAGTACTCCGAGACGTCCGTAGTTTGTCGAGAAGCCGCAGCGTACTGGATTCCCCGCCTGCGCGGGCGATGACAGCGGAGTGCGGAGCACTCAGCCTACCCCACCTGCTCGACAAGATGCGCCCGCGAGGGCGACGGCTCGAACCTGTCGCCGAAATATTGCGTCTCGTGCGCCACGAGGTCGTCGCGGAATTCCATGATACTCACGACGTAAGACGGCACCCCGTCATAGGTCAGCACGAATTCGCTCACCCAGAGATCGTTACTGCCGACGATCCGCCGAACCGTGAAGCGCTTCTTGTTCGGCTGCACGAACCGGCTCTCTTGAATCTTCCTGCGACCGCGGATGCGCTCGCCGGACTGCGGATAGTCGAGCACCGCGTCCTCGCGATAGATGTCGTGCTCGGCCTCGAAATCGTTCGCATCCGAAGCATCCCAATGGCGCTGGAGCGCGGCCAGCTTGCCCTGATCATCCATCGTGATCTCCCGTTGTACCGACTGCGTTTACGTTACGCATTTCAAATTGGCCTCAGCGCCGCCGGTGGCAAGGCTTGCTCGCAACGTCTAACAACGACTAACGAGCCAAAAACCCCATCCGATGCAATGATGACGGCAGAACCGCGCAGCCAGATCGGGAACACGCAATGGCACGTCTGCTTTCGGTCAATGTCGGCCTGCCGCGCGACGTCGCTTGGCAGGGTCGGACCGTCCACACCGGCATCTGGAAGGCACAGGTCACAGGCCCGCGCAGGGTGCGCCGGCTCAACATCGATGGCGACGGCCAGGGCGATACGGCCGGTCATGGCGGCGAACATCGTGCCGTATTCGTCTATCAGGATGAATCCTACCGGTACTGGCAGGAGCATCTGGGTCGATCGAACCTCGTTCATGGCCAGTTCGGCGAGAACTTTACGGTCGAGGGCCTCGCCGACACCAACGTGTGCATCGGAGACCGCTACAGGATCGGCTCCGCGGTGTTCGAAGTGACGCAGCCGCGCGTCACCTGCTACCGTCTCGGCATTCGCATGGACGAGCCGGACATGGCCGCGCTGCTCGTCAGGCACGGGCGGCCCGGATTCTATTTCCGTGTGATCGAGGAAGGCGACGTCGAAGCCGGTGACGAGATCACACAGATCGCTGTGGGACCCGAGCGCATGAGCGTGTTCGAGATCAATGCGCTGCTTTACCTGCCGCCTCATCCGCGCGAACGCCTGGAGCGCGCGCTGCGGATTCCCGCGCTGAGCCGCGGCTGGCGCCGTTCTTTCGAGGCGCTGCTCGAGCAGCAGAAGGACAACAAGACCGCGGGAAACGCCGGGCTTGGGCCGGCGGCGAGCCCAGCTCCGGCCTGGCGCGGATTCCGCTCCTTTCGCGTGGCGCGAAAGATCGCCGAAAGCGGCAACGTGACGTCGCTGATCCTCGAACCCGCCGACGGACATCCCGTGGCGGCCGCCCTGCCCGGTCAATTCGTCGTCATCAAGCTCGAGCCCTCCGGTGCGCAGGCGATGACACGCAGCTATTCGCTGTCGGGCGGCGCCGATGCCGCGTCCTATCGCGTCAGCATCAAGCGCGAAGTTCACGGCGCCGCCAGCCGTTACATTGCCGACGAGCTGCTGGCCGGCGCTGCCGTGCAACTAGGTGCGCCACGCGGCAGTTTCACGCTCCGGCAAGATGCACGCCCCGTCATCCTGTTGAGCGCCGGCATCGGCGTCACCCCTTTGCTCGCAATGCTTCACGCGCTCGCCGCCGAAGCGACGACGCGGGACGTGTGGTGGCTGCACGGCGCTCGCAATGGCCGCGAACATGCGTTCGCCGCCGAGGCGCGCGAATTGCTAGGTGGGCTCTCTCGTCACCATAGCCACGTCTGCTACAGCGCGCCTGACCCGGACGATCGTCTCAATGTGGCGTTCGACACAGCCGGACATCTCGACGCACGCCTGCTCCAGACCCTGAGCGTGCCGCGTGACGGCGATTTCTATCTGTGCGGACCGGCAGGTTTCATGAACGATCTGAAAGCTGGCCTCACCACGTTGGGCGTCGCACCGGATCGCATCCACACCGAATTGTTCGGCGCCGGACCGTCCTTGACGCCCGGCATAGCGTCCTCCCCGCAGAAGCGGGCGCACCCGCCGATCGGTGCCCCCGGCCCCGGCCCGATGGTTTCGTTCGCCCGGAGTGGCCTCAATGTCCGCTGGGGACCATCCTATGCCAGCCTGCTGGAATTGGCCGAGGCGTGCGACGTCCCCGTGCGCTGGTCGTGCCGGACCGGCGTCTGCCACAATTGCGAGAGCGGGTTGATCGCGGGGACGGTTGACTATGCGCCGGATCCGCTCGATCCGCCGGCGGACGGCAATGTCCTGATCTGCTGCTCACGACCCCGAAACGACGTCGTGGTTGATCTGTAAAAGTGGGAGAGCGCAATGCGACCTGACATGATGCCGGGAGTAACCTTCCCGGATTACGAACTCAGCGACCACACCGGCAAGCACCGGAAGCTCTCCGAACTGCAGGCGGGCGATCCAATGGTGCTCGTGCTCGGCCGCGGCGGATTTTGTCCCAAGGATCGTCGCCAGGCCGAAGGCTTGCTGCAACTCCATCGCGAGATGGAGGTGGGCTATTGCCGGATGGTCACGATCACGACCGACAACATCACCCAGACCAGCGAATATCGCAGCGGCGTCGGAGCGCACTGGCCCTTTCTCTCGGATTCGCGGCGCCTCGTTCAGAAGGATCTCGACATCGCCGAATACACCGACCCCGTCCATAATCCGATGATTCCGCACGTGATCGTGCTCGAGCCCGGCCTCGTCATTCACAAGATCTACAACGGCTACTGGTTCTTCGGCCGTCCAACCGTCGAAGAGCTCCGCCAGGACCTCAGGGCAGTCGGCATGAAGTGCCGGCCGGATTGGGACATCGCGGCGCCCGGCCTCAGGGCACTGTGGGACCAGGGCCGCAGGGAGCATTTTCATCCCTACGGCAAGGCTTACGTCGAAACTCTCGGCGAACGGGATTAGAACCACATTCCGACATCGTCCGCCCGGGCGAATGCCGGTTCGGAATGTGGATGATCCAGATGAAGACCAATCCCGACCGCATGGGCGCGCGCCAGATCTACGAGGCTTTGAGAGATCAGATCCTGGCGAGGGTGTATGGGATCGACGGGGTGCTGCCGTCCTCCCGCGCGCTGGCCGGTGAGATGGGCGTGGCGCGCTCGACCGTCACGATCGCCTACGAACAGCTCGCCGCCGAAGGCTTCATCGAGACACGCCATGGCGCGCGACCGCGTGTGGCTCGCGCCGTCGTCGAGCGAGGACGCACGCGCGTAGTGTCGCGGCCGTCGGCGCGGAAGGTGCGGCTGTCGGCCTTCGGGAGCCGGTTGCTTCAAGACCCGCCGCGCTGGTCTGAGCCGCCGCGCGGGCTCGTCGCGAACTTCCGCTATGGCGAGCTCGCGCCGTCGGATTTCCCGGTACTGGCATGGAAAAAGGCCGTGACCGCTGCGATGGCGCGCAAGCCCGAACGGCTGGCCTATGACGATCCCTGCGGAGCGCTGCGGCTGCGGACCGCGCTTCAAGGCTATCTGTGGCGGTCGCGTAGCGTCCGCTGCGAGGTCGATCAGATCGTGGTCGTGAACGGCTCGCAGCAGGGCCTCGACATCTGCGCGCGCCTGCTGCTCGATGCCGGCGACCGCTTCGTGATGGAGGATCCCGGCTACCAGATGGCGCGGCATACTTTCGCAGCAACGGGCGCCGAGGCGATCCCGATTCCCGTCGACGTGGACGGACTGGAGACAGCGCGGCTCGATGGCGTCGAAGCCCGCCTCGCCTATGTCACGCCGTCGCACCAATATCCGCTCGGCGGCGTCATGCCGATCGGCCGCCGGCACCAATTGCTCGCCTGGGCCAGGGCAAACGACGCCTACGTGATCGAGGACGATTACGACGGCGAGTATCGCTACGATACCAAGCCGATCCCGCCGCTGCACGCGCTGGAAGGCGGCGGCAATGTGATCTATCTCGGCACCGTCTCCAAGACGCTCTCGCCGACCTTGCGGATCGGCTTTCTGGTGGTGCCCTCCGCCCTGCGATCCCTGATCGCCGCCGCCAAGCAGATCATGGACCGGCACACGCCGCTGATCGAACAGGACGCTCTCGCGTCGATGCTGGAAAGCGGCGCCTATGACGGCCACATCAGGCGCGTGCGCCGGCGCAACGCCGAACGCCAGCGGGCGCTGCTCGACGCGCTTCGCCGCAGGTTCGGGGACCGCGTCCGGATCGAGGGCACGGCCGCCGGCCTGCACATCGTGGCGTGGTTCGACGACCTGCCGCAGAAGCGAGAGGACGCGTTGATCAAGGCGGCCCATGCAAAGGGCGTCGGCATCTATTCCGTCTCTGCGCTGTTCGTCGGACCTCGCCGACCGCGGAAGACGGTCGGCCTCGTCATGGGCTATTCGGCATTGGAGGTGGCACAGATCGAGCGCGGCTGCAGGCTTCTCGCACAAGCCGTCGCCAAACTGGACTGATCAAATAGACGATAACTGGCAGTTTCTTACAGGCCAGATTCCGGCTATCTCCAGAGCAACACCGGAGATAGACATGTACATCCCTCCCGCCTTCAAGGACGACATCGAGAGCATCCGAGCGACCATTCGCGGCGCCCGCCTCGCCAGCCTGGTCACGGCCACCAGCGAAGGCCCCGTCGCCACGCCGCTGCCGCTGCTTCTCGACGAGAGCGAAGGCGAACATGGCGTGCTGTACGGACATGTGGCGAAAGCCAACCCGCAATGGAAACTGCCGCCGATCGGAGATGCGCTGGCGATCTTCAGCGGTCCCGACGCCTATGTGACGCCGTCCTGGTACGCGACCAAGCAGGAAACCGAAAAGGTCGTGCCGACCTGGAACTACGTCGCGGTGCATGCCTACGGCCCGGTCGAATTCTTCCAGGAGCCCGAGCGCCTGCTCGACGCCGTGACGCGGCTCACGAATAGGCATGAAGGATCGCGTGCAAAGCCGTGGGCCGTTACCGATGCCCCCGAAGATTTCATCGCAACTCAGCTGCGCGGAATCGTCGGCGTGCGGATTCCCGTCGTGCGGTTCGAAGGCAAGCGCAAGATGAGCCAGAACCGTCCCGAGGCTGACCGTGTCGGCGTCGCGCAAGGTCTCGCAGCGAGCGAGAACGCTGGTGATCGCGAGGTTGCGCCATTGATTCCGGTTCCGGTTTAGTAGCCACTTGGTTCCGACACTCGCTGTCGGGAACCATCGTCCTGTCAGGTTCGTTGATACATTTCAGCAAGCATCTCCTGACGGAATTCCTATGTGCCGCTGGATCGCATACCGGGGCGAGACCACGTCCTTCGAGCCCTATGTCACCGAGCCCGAGCATTCGCTCATCGCGCAAAGCATCCGCTCGCTCCAGTCGACGGCGGGCTCGAATGGCGACGGCTTTGGTCTCGGCTGGTACGGTGAGCATCCGGAGCCTGGTCTTTATCGTGAAACACGCCCCGCTTGGTCGGACGAAAATCTCCGCTACCTCTGCCGCCATTTGCGCTCGCATCTGTTCTTCGCCCATGTGCGCGCCGCCACCGGCACGGCAGTGACGCGGCAGAACTGCCATCCCTTTGCCTGCGGCCAGTGGATGTTCATGCACAATGGTTTCGTCGGCAGCTGGAATCGCCTACGGCGCAAGGTCGAGGCGCTGATCCCCGATGCCTACTACCCCTCGCGGACAGGCACGACCGATTCGGAAGCCGTGTTTCTCGCCATGATGGGCGCGGGTCTCGACGCCGATCCGCTCGGCGCAACGCATCGCGTGCTGCGAGCCCTCGTCGGCCTCGTCAACGAAGGCGAGCTTCGTGAGCGGCTACGCTTCACCAGCGCCATCGCCAACGGCCGGGATCTCTATGCCTTCCGGGTTGCGGTCAACGATGCCGCCAACACGCTCTATTTCCGCGAGGCTGGCGGCCAAGTCATCGTCGTCTCCGAGCCGTTCGACAAGGAAACAGACTGGACGGAAGTGCCCGCGAATCACGCGCTGGTCGCACGTGCGTCCGAGAGCGCGAAAATTGTTCCGTTCGATCTTGCAATTTCCAGTGAGGTCGACGCGGAACCCGCTCCTGCCAGAAGGATTATCGCCCGCGGGTAAATACCTTGGCCGGGTGGCACGATGACATTGGCGTCAGACGTCTTGAAACTGCTGCGGCTTGATTCCTCCGAGGACAGGCAGCACCTCGTCATTCGCTCGGCCGGCGGACGCGGCAAGGCTGCGGAATATTCGTTCGGTATCGAGGAGGAATACTTCCTCGCCGATCGCCGCAGCCTGGAGGTCGCGATCCAGACCCCCAATGAGCTATTCGAATCTGCGAATTGGTCGACAGGCGGCCAGGCGATGCGGGAGATGTTACAGTCGCAGCTCGAGGTCGCCACCAACGTGCATGTCGACGTCGCCGACGCGCGCGAAGAGCTTCGCTTCCTGCGTCGCGAAGTCGCAAACGTCGCGGCACAATACGGCTTCGTGATCATGGCCTGCGGCACGCACCCGACCGCGGTCTGGCGCATGTCGCAGCCGAGCCCGAAGCCACGCTACGAGGAGATGATTGAGGATCTGCGCAGCATCGGCCACCGCAACCTGATGTGCGGCATGCACGTGCACGTCCAGTTGCCCGATCCCGAAAAGCGCATGGCGGTGATGCGAGCGATGCTGCCGCATCTGCCCTTGTTCATCGCCCTGTCGGCCTCCTCCCCGTTCTGGAATTCACACAAGACCGGACTGAAGGGCTATCGGCTCGCCGCCTATTCCGAGCTGCCGCGCACTGGCCTGCCCGAATTATTCGAGAGCCGGCAGGATTACGACGAATATGTCGGCGCGTTGCAGCGCTCGGGCGTGATCCCCGATGAAAGTCACATCTGGTGGGCCATGCGCCCCTCGATGAAGCACCCGACCCTCGAGCTGCGTGCGCCCGATACCTGCACCTTCGTCGACGACGCCGTTGCCATTGCCTCGCTCTATCGCTGCCTGACCCGCTATCTCTACCTGCGACCTCATCTCTCGAAAGAGGTCACCGCGGTCGAACGCGCAATTGCGGTGGAAAACAAATGGCGCGCCCAGCGCTACGGCACCGATTGCATCTTTGCCTCCAAGGACGGGCCGGTCGAGATCTCCGAGCTGCTCTCCCGTGTGATCGAGCACATCGCCGAAGACGCCGCCGCGCTGAACTGCATGGCCGAGGTCGAACACTGTCGCACCATCGTCGAACGCGGCAGCTCGGCCGAATTCCAGCTTCGCGCCTTCCGCGACAATGCGGAAGATATCGCCGCCGTGTCGCGCTGGATCGCAGACGCGACGATCTCGGGCACGAGCACCCCCGCCGCAGGCGTTCCCGCGCCTTCATAGCGCCCGCGCAAGCTTCGCGAGCAACAATGTCGGTCCTGAATGCGTAAGGTCGCGGAGAGAACGATGAATCACGTCAAATGTTGCGCTGGCTGTGGCCATGGCCTCATTCCGATGCTCTCGGCCAAAGGGCGCGCGGAGCTCAGCTGCCTCTGGTGCGAGCTCATCGAGGCGCGTGCAGTGGACATGGCGAAGTGGGCTGACAGCCCGTACGGCAAGCCCGAGCGGACCGTCCGTCGAGCTTTCGAATGAACGGCTTCAGACACCCGGCCGCCGACTTCTCCTGATCGGCGCAGCTGCGCATCCGCGCCAGAATGCCGCCAAATTAGACAAGACACGTCTCGTCACCAGGATTGCAGACTGGGCGAACATGGCCATGCAGGCTGGTCAAGCGTGTCATCTAACCTCAAGTGCAACCTCGATTTTTCATCGCGTGGCGGCGAGTCGCAAAGCCTTGCGTGCCGCGCACCGCCTCGACTGGCCTAAAATTCGCAAGGCAGCATCAGGCCTGATCCCCTGCTCTCAGCAAGATGCGTGCGCCGAGACAGGGTGAGCGGGCCAGATCGGAGAATGCCATGAACGTGCATGCCACCGGCGATCTCAAATTCACCGGCCTCACCCGCCCGGACGGCGCGCCCCTTCGCCTCAACGATCAGGAGTTCGTGGCGATCGATCGCGACCGGAATGCGAAGTTCGAGGCAACGTACCGGCCGCAGGCCCTCTACAATCGCGCCAACGAGGGTTTCCACGCCAACAACGAAACCTTCCTGCTGCACGAGGTCGCGACCAATCTGCCGATCTATCTGCCCGACACCGGCCCTACCGACTTCCATCTTCATCTGCCGCCGGGCGGCTTTCAGCTCGTGCTGGTCACGTCGGGCGCGTTCACGTTCGACTATGACGGGCGCTTCTATAATGTCGGCCCCGGCGCGGTGATGCTGCAAAGCGCGATCGTGCACCGACAGCTGTTCTACACCTGGTCGGGACTGTCGACCGAAGAGAATCTGAAGACGCCGCAGACGGTGGTGCCGGATCCAATCTCGATGGGCTATTCGGGCAAATTCCTCGAAGCCTTCATCACTGACCCGACGACGTTTCCAAACCCGACCATCGTCGGTCCGGACCAGATCAACGAAGCCGAGACGCCGCGGGTGGCATGGAGCCACTCTCTGCATGATCGCCCGGTCGATGCAGGCTTCTGGCTCCAGGACCCCTTGGCGCTGGATGCGCTGTTCAAGCCGCTCACCGACAGCCCGATCAAATCGGCCATGCCGGTTTACGTGCGCGATATCGGGATCGAGGCTCCGAGCGGTCACCTCGTCGCCGGCCACATCATCGCAACCGATCCGCGCGGCCAATCGCTCTTGTCCAAGAGCACGTCGTCAGCGGCGGACACCACATGTTTCGCCAAGGGCGAGGTCGTGATCTACCGCGTGATCCGCGGCACGGCCGAATTCAGGAACAAGACTGGCGAGACCTTTGAGCTCGCGGCCGGCGATGTGGTGACGGCGGGCAAGAACGCCACAAGCCTCGTCGGTGTTGGTGAGAACACGCAGGTCCTTCGGCTCGGCCTTCTCAAGGGCATGAACGACCTCCGCAGCTGGACGCCGACGCAACGCGACGAGATCGACGGCCTCGCCGGTCAGATCATCACGCAGAAGGACATCCGTCCGCTGCGCACCGAGGGCAAGCCGGTCGGATACCTGTACGGCTGAGCGGAGTTACTCCGCCGCTTGGCGGACGTGGCGGGCGGTCGGGGTGCGCATGGTGACGAGCTCTTCGGACGCGGTCGGATGCAGCGCGATCGTCGCGTCGAAATCGGCCTTGGTCGCCTTCATCTTCACCGCAATCGCGACTGCCTGCGTGATCTCGGCTGCGGCATCGCCGACGATGTGACAGCCGAGCACACGGTCGGTTGAACCATCGACGACGAGCTTCATCAGCACGCGGGTATCGCGGCCCGACATCGTCGCCTTGATGGGCCGGAACGTGGTCTTGTAAATGTCGATATGGCTGAATTGCGCGCGGGCTTCCGTCTCGGTCAGGCCGACGGTGCCGACCTCCGGCTGCGAGAACACGGCGGTCGGGATGTTGGCGTGATCGACCTGCACCTCGCGCTTGCCGAACACGCTGTCGGCGAACGCATGGCCCTCGCGGATCGCGACCGGCGTCAGGTTGAAGCGATGGGTGACGTCGCCGATCGCGTAGATGCTGTCGACCGAGCTCTTGGAGAAATGGTCGACCGCGATGCCGCCGTTCCGCGGGTTGATGGCGACGCCGGCCTTCTCCAGGCCGAGATTGGCGACCGCGGGATGGCGGCCGATCGCGAACATCACCTGGTCGGAGGCAAGGCTCGATCCGTTCGACAGATGCGTGGTGAATTCCTCGCCGTGCCGATCGACCTTCGTCACCGTGCAGCCGGTCAGGATGGTGATGCCCTGCTTCTCCATCTCGGCGCGGACATGGGCGCGAACATCCTCGTCGAAGCCGCGAAGAATGTTGTCGCCGCGATAGATGACTGTGACGTCGGAGCCGAAGCCGGCGAAGATGCCGGCGAACTCCAGCGCGATGTAGCCGCCGCCCTGGATCACGATCCGCTTCGGCAGCTTGGCCAGGTGAAACGCCTCGTTGGAGGAGATCACGTGCTCGATGCCGGGAATCGGAGCGCCGTGATTGGGCGCGCCGCCGGTGGCGATCAAAATGTATTTTGCAGTGATCTTCCGGTCGTTCTCGAGCAGGCGGACGGTGTGCTTGTCCTCGATCACCGCGCGGCTCTTGACGATTTGCGCGCCCGACTTCTCGACATTGGCGGTGTAAGCCGCCTCCAGACGCGCGATCTCCTTGTCCTTGTTGGCGATCAGCGTCGGCCAGTCGAAGGTCGCAGACGGAACGGTCCAGCCAAAGCCGGCGGCGTCCTCGATCTCATGGCGGAAATGCGAGCCGATGACGAACAGCTTCTTCGGCACACAGCCGCGGATCACGCAGGTCCCGCCCATGCGGTACTCTTCCGCGATCATGACGCGGGCGCCGTAGCCGGCCGCGATGCGGGCGGCGCGCACGCCGCCCGAACCGCCACCGATGACAAAGAGGTCGACGTCGAATTCAGCCATTGTCCACTCCGACCTCTTTCAGAACATGATCCGGATTCCGATCAGATAGGGACTGTCAGATCTCCTTGCCACGCTTGCGCATCTCGGCGCGGAAGGCACCCATCACGGTCTCGGAGAAGTTCTGAGCCCAGGAGTTCATGAAGGCCATGCTCAGCCCGATCGCGCGCGGCTCGGCTTCGATCAGCTTCTTGCCCAGCGGCGACTTGTAGAAGGTGACGAGATCCTTCAGCTCCTGCTCGGTGAACTCGCTGGCATAGACCTGCGCCATGCCTTCTCCGATCTCCTTTTCGCGGCCTGCCAGCTGCTGGTTGACGACCCCGGCGACCTCGGTGAGATCCTTCTGATAGTTGAGGTTCTGCTGGATCAGCGCGATCCTGGTCTTATCGACCAGGCCGGGCACGGCGTTGGCATACATCGCACTGGCGTTCTTGATCGCGAGGATCTCCTTGGCGGCCGCGATGGCCGTCGGCGACGATTTCGGCGGAGCCGCCTGCTGGGCCCCGGCCGGGGCGACCGAGAGGGCCAGTCCCACAGCGAGGGTCGCGACCGGCAACAATTTCAAAACGCTCTTCATTCCTAGTCTCCTTTCGGCTTTCGCCGTTCAATCACGCGAATTCCCTCGCCACCCGCCAAGACAGCCGAGCTGGCCAAGCCGATGAACAAACCATGCTCGACGACGCCGGGGATCGCGCTCAACGCCGTGGCGAGGCGGGCGGGATCCTCAATCTTTTCGAGCTGGGCATCGAGGATCCAGTGGCCGCCATCGGTGACGAAAACGTGGCCGTCCTTGCCGTTGCGGACCGCCATCTGCCCGGAAACGCCGCATTCCGCAAACGCCTTCTCGATCGCGCGACGCGTTGCGCCGAGCCCGAACGGGATGACTTCGACCGGCAGCGGAAAGCCGCCGAGTGTCGGCACCCATTTGGTGTCGTCGGCAATCACGATCATGCGATCCGAGGCGGCCGCCACGATTTTCTCGCGCAACAGCGCGCCGCCGCCGCCCTTGATCAGATTGAGTTCGGGATCGATCTCGTCGGCGCCGTCGACGGTGATGTCGAGATGATCGATCTCATCCAGCGTGGTCAGCGGCACGCCGCAGCGGATTGCATCGAGACGCGTCGCCTCGGAGGTCGGCACGCCGATCACTTTCAGTCCGGCGCGGACCCGCTCGCCGAGCAGCTCGACGAAATGTTTTGCAGTCGAGCCGGTACCGAGCCCGAGCTGCATGCCGTCACGGACGTCCTCGAGGGCGCGCGCCGCAGCCTGCCGCTTCAACTGGTCCATGTTCACGTTTGCGCCGTCCCTGAATTACGAGTGTTAGGCTTGCGGCGGCCTGTGTAGCCTCGTTTTCCCTCGGAGAACAGGGTCTGGGGGAACAGGCCTCCGGACCCACCTTATAAGGTGATCTTATGGCTTCGGCCCTTGCGCGGGCGGGGCCGGGCCGGTAGCGCTGGACCATGACCCCCTCCCACACCATCGTCTTCGATCTCGACGGCACGCTTGTGGATACCGCGCCCGACCTGATCACCGCGCTCAATTACGTGCTCGACCGCGAAGGGCTGCCGCCCGTGCCGATGGCCTCGGCCCGCAACATGATCGGCGCCGGCGCCCGCAAGCTGATCGAGCGGGGGCTGGAGGCCGAGGGCCGCAGCGTCACGGTGGCCGACATGGACCGGATGACGGCCGATTTCATCGGCTATTACGCCGACAATATCGCCGTCGAATCCCGGCCCTTCGAGGGTCTGGAGGCCGCGCTCGACCATTTTGCAGCCCAGGGCCATCGCCTTGCGGTCTGCACCAACAAGCTGGAATGGTTGTCGAAGCGCCTGCTGGATCAGCTCGACCTGAGCCGGCGCTTCGCCGCGATCTGCGGCGCTGACACTTTTGGCGTCCAGAAGCCCGATCCGACCATTTTCCGGGAAACGGTGGCGCGGGCCGGCGGCGAGGTGAAAGCCAGCATCATGGTCGGCGACGCCGGACCCGATGTCGGTGTGGCCCGGCGCGCCGGAGTTCCCGTGATCGGGGTCAGCTTCGGCTATACGGACGTCCCGATTGCCGAGTTGAAGCCGGACCGGCTGATCCATCACATGCGCGACCTGCCGGCAGCCGCCAGCAGCCTGATGACCGCGCAGGCAGGTCTCAAGTAGCTGAGATAGCTTAGTTATTCCACGGAATCCCGCTTTAACCATCTACTAACGATGTGCGGCCGGCCGGTTGCTCGTTCGGAACGACACTCCTAAGTTTGTCCGGGGATGTGGCGGTTCGTCGCAGTAGAAGTGGATGGTCATGCGTCGTGTCATTGCGATTGCGCTAGCTGGGGTCAGTCTCTTGGGAGCAGCGACCCTTGCCGGCTGCTCCTCGATGTCTTCGACGTCCTGGGACATGTTCAAATCGGCCCCGCCGACCGTGCAGGTCCGGCTCGAATCCAATCCCCCGGGTGCTGACGCCACGACCTCACTGGGTGCCGGCTGCAAGACGCCCTGCTCCGTCGCGGTTCCCGCTCCCGACGCCCCCTTCACGGTCGCTTTCGCGCTGCCAAAATACCAGCCGGTGAGCGTACCGGTGAATGTCATCAGAAATCCCGGCGACTTCACCACGCCCGCCTCGATCACCACCGACCCCAACCCGATTTTCGCGGAGCTCCAGCCGGCCGTTCCGCCAAAACCGGTCCGCAAGCCGCACCGCCCGAAGAAACCGAAACCGGCGGCGGCCGCGGTCGCCCCGGCTGCTGCCGCACCGGCTGCGGGCTCGCCTTTCCCCGATCCTAACGCGGGCATGCGCTGACCTCCGTCATCCCCCAATTGTCTCTGACGCATTCGATGCTTAGATTGCTTCCAGGACACCGCTGAAGCAAAACTGCTCGCGTTGCCGCAAGTGACAAGGCATTTGGTATGAACGGACTTTCCGCGAGCCCCCTGTCGAGCACGATGACCGATCCGTTCGGACGGACCATCTCGTATTTGCGCGTCTCCGTCACCGACCGCTGCGACCTGCGCTGCTTCTACTGCATGTCGGAAGACATGACGTTCCTGCCCAAGGCGGACCTGCTGACGCTGGAGGAACTCGATCGGCTCTGCTCGGCCTTCATTGCCAAGGGTGTGAAGAAGCTGCGGCTCACCGGCGGCGAACCGCTGGTCCGCCGTAACGTGATGACGCTGGTGCGCTCGCTGTCGCGGCACCTCAAGAGCGGCGCGCTGAGCGAGCTGACGCTGACCACCAACGGCACCCAGCTTGCGAAACATGCCAGCGAACTCGCCGATTGCGGCGTCCGCCGCATCAACGTCTCGCTCGACACGCTCGACCCGCAAAAGTTTCGCGAGATCACCCGCTGGGGCGAGATCGACAAGGTGCTGGAAGGCGTCGAGGCGGCACGCGCCGCGGGCCTCGCGGTCAAGATCAACGCCGTGGCGCTGAAGAACCTCAACGAGGATGAACTTCCCGACCTGATGCGCTGGGCCCACGGCAAGGGCATGGGGCTGACGCTGATCGAGGTCATGCCGATGGGCGAGATCGGATCGGGACGAATCGACCAATATCTGCCGCTGTCGCTGGTGCGCGCGCGCCTTGCCCAGCAGTTCACGCTGACCGATCTGGCCGAGAGCACCGGGGGGCCGGCGCGCTATGTCAGCGTCGCCGAGACCGGCGGCAAGCTCGGCTTCATCACCCCGATGACCCATAATTTCTGCGAATCCTGCAATCGCGTGCGCGTCACTTGCACGGGAACGTTGCACACCTGCCTCGGCCACGAGGATGCCTCCGATTTGCGCAAACCTCTGCGTGCATCGGACGACGATTCGCTGCTTGCGGATGCGATCGACCGCGCCATTGGGCTGAAGCCCAAGGGCCACGATTTCATTATCGACCGCCGCCACGACCGCCCCAGCGTCTCCAGGCACATGAGCGTCACTGGCGGCTAACATCGGCTGGCCGGCCGCGGCTTATTCCCCTTAACTATCAACAAACTTCCGATTGACTGGCGGCACGCTCGCTGGTTTGGTGCGGCAGCCTCATGCCTGCGCGGCGAGACAAGCCAACGCGCCCACTCGGCGCAGTCAAGACGGCCGGGGCAAATCGGGGAGGACCAATCTTGCAAGCGCTCCTGAAGCTGAGCAATGGAATTGACGCGTTCACACGTTGGACGGGCAAGCGTCTGGCGTGGCTGATCCTGCTCGCCGTCGTCATCTCGGCGCTGAATGCGATCATCCGAAAGACATTGGACACGTCCTCCAACTCGTGGCTCGAGCTGCAATGGGTGCTTTTCAGCATCGTGTTCCTGCTATGCGCGTCCTGGACGCTGCTCGACAACGAGCACATCCGGATCGACATCTTCAATAGCATGATGCCGAAACGGGCTCGCAACATCATCGACATCATCGGGCACATCTTCTTCCTGATCCCGCTGACCGTTGTCATGATCGTGACCGGAATACCGTTCTTCCTGCGCTCGCTCCAGATCAACGAGCAATCCGGCAATGCGGGCGGCCTGCCACAATGGCCGGCAAAAGCGCTGATCATGATCGGCTTCGCCCTCCTGCTCGTTCAAGGCATCTCCGAGCTGATCAAGCGAATCGCGATCATGCGCGGCATGATCCCGGACCCACACGAGTCGCAGGTGTCCGCACTGGAGGCCGAGGTCGAGCACCTCGTCGAAGCGATCGAAAAGAAGTAGCCGTTGGCGACGGTTTAGGGGGAAGTCATGACCGCGTTTATTATCGCCAATCTGGCGCCCATCATGTTCGCGACGCTCGTGATCGTGCTGCTGCTCGGCTATCCGGCGGCATTTTCGCTCGGCGCCGTAGGCCTGTTCTTCGCCATCATCGGCGTTCAGCTCGGACAATTTCACCCGGACTTTCTCCAGGCCCTGCCGGAGCGCGTCTACGGCGTGATGAACAACGACACGCTGCTCGCCATTCCCTTCTTCACCTTCATGGGACTGGTGCTCGAGCGCTCCGGCATGGCCGAGGATCTGCTCGACACCATCGGCCAGTTGTTCGGCACCATCCGTGGCGGCCTCGCCTACGCGGTGGTGTTCGTCGGCGCGCTGCTTGCGGCGACCACCGGCGTCGTGGCGGCCTCGGTGATCTCGATGGGCCTGATCTCGCTGCCGATCATGCTGCGCTACGGCTACGACCGCCGCGTGGCGACCGGCATCATCGCGGCCTCCGGCACGCTGGCGCAGATCATTCCGCCGTCGCTCGTCCTGATCGTGATGGCCGACCAGCTCGGCAAGTCGGTCGGCGACATGTACGAGGGCGCGTTCATTCCGGGCCTGGTGCTCGCCGGCCTCTATGCGGGTTACGCGTTCCTCGTGACCATGATTTTCCCGAAGGCGGCGCCTGGTCTTCCCAAGGAGGCGATCGGCTTCCGCGAGGAGAGCGGCGACCGCGGCCTCAAGTCGCTCGGCGTGCTGTTCCTGGCGAGCTGCGTCTTCGGCTGGTTCATGATGCGGAATTCGGAGACACACGGCGCCGACTTCGTCGTGCTCAGCATGTTCTTCGGCATCCTCTTCGCGTTCTTCGTCGCCATCGCGAACTGGGTCCTCGACAAGCTGACGGGCTACCGCTTTCTCTCGAAGATGGCGCAACAGACCACCTTCGTAATGGTGCCGCCGCTATTCCTGATCTTCCTGGTGCTGGGCACGATCTTCATCGGTGTCGCGACGCCCACCGAAGGCGGTGCGATGGGTGCAGCCGGCGCCCTCATTCTCGGAGCCGCGAAGCGGCGGCTGACCTGGGACCTGATCCGTCAGGCTACCGAATCGACGGCGAAGCTGTCCGCGTTCGTCGTCTTCATCCTGGTCGGGGCACGCGTGTTCTCGCTCACCTTCTACGGCGTCAGCGGCCACGTCTGGGTCGAGCACCTGCTGACCTCCCTGCCCGGCGGCCAGATCGGCTTCCTGATCTTCGTCAACGCCTTCGTCTTCGTGCTGGCGTTCTTCCTCGACTTCTTCGAACTCGCCTTCATCGTGATCCCGCTGCTCGGGCCGGCTGCCGAGCATCTCGGCATCGACCTGATCTGGTTCGGCGTCATCCTGGGCGTCAACATGCAGACGTCGTTCATGCATCCGCCGTTCGGATTTGCGCTGTTCTATTTGCGCTCGGTCGCGCCGAAGGAACGTTATACCGATCGCGTCACCGGCAAACGCATGGAGCCGGTCACGACGGGACAGATCTATTGGGGTGCGGTGCCGTTCGTCGTCATCCAGATGATCATGGTGCTGCTCGTGATCATGTTGCCGTCGATGGTGATGCACTACAAGGGCGTGCAGTCCACCGTCGATCCCAACAGCATCAAGATCGATATTCCCCAGATCGATCTGCCGCCGCTCGACTTCGGCCAGCCGAAGCAATAGCGCCCGGCCCGCCTGCAAAAAAGAACCCGGAGCGAAAGCTCCGGGTTTTTTCGTTTGGGCCGATCGTGCGCTCTGCGATCAGCTCTGCGAGTTGCGCGCCATGAAGTTGTCATAGCCGACTTCGGCGACCTGGAACCACTGATATCCGTTGTTCGAGAACGCGGTCAGCGATTCGTAGACCTTCTTGAAGTCCGCGTTGGTAGCCGAGACTTCGGTGTGCAGCTCCTTTGCCGCCTTGAAGCAGGCTTGCATGACCTCGGGCGAGAACGGATGCAGCTTGGCGCCGGCTGCGAGCAGGCGCCGCAACGCCGGTGGATTGGACTGGTCATACTTCGCCATCATCCAGTTGTTGGCGTAGTGCCCCGCCTGCTCGAGGATGCTCTGATAGTGCTTCGGCAGCGCGTTCCACTTGTCCTGGTTGACGAAGGCCAGAAGCATCGGCCCGCCTTCCCACCAGCCCGGGAAGTAATAATGCGGCGCGACTTTCACGAAGCCGAGCTTCTCGTCGTCATAGGGCCCGACCCATTCCGCGGCGTCGATGGTGCCCTTCTCCAGCGCCGGATAAATGTCGCCGCCGGCGATCTGCTGCGGCACCGCGCCGAGCTTGGCCATCACCTTGCCGGCGAAGCCGCCGATGCGGAATTTCAACCCGCTGAAGTCCTGAGGCGTCTTGACCTCCTTGCGGAACCAGCCACCCATCTGACAGCCAGTGTTGCCGGCAAGCAGCGAGACGACGTTGTACTTCTTGTAGAACTCGTTGAGAATCTCCCTGCCGCCGCCCAGCATGTACCAGGCCTGGTTGATGCGCATGTTCGGTCCGAACGGCACGGCCGAGCCGAAGGTGAAGGTCGGGTCCTTGCCGAAATAATAATAAGACGCGGTGTGGCCGATTTCGCAGGTGCCGTTCTGCACGGCATCGAGCACCTGAAGGCCCGGCACGATCTCGCCGCCGGCAAATGTCTGAATCTGGAATTTGTTGTCGGTCGCTTCCGCGACCATCTTGGCCATCATCTCGGCGCCGCCATAGAGCGTGTCGAGCGATTTCGGCCAGCTCGTCGGCATGCGCCATTTGATCTCGGGCGTCGTCTGCGCGATCGCTGGAGCGGCGAGCGTGGCGACACCCGCCGCACCAAGCCCGGTGACCTTGATGAAATCTCGTCTTTTCATGATGTCCTACCCTGATGGATTGTGACGATGGGCCTTCTTGCCGAGGCTTGGAGGCCAGCATGGAACATGTGTCGTCCGATTTCCATCCCTCACGATGTGAGGGACGAAAATGCCCAGCTCCCGCGCCATCCGGTCCTACGACTTTAGGCTTAGACGGCCGCGGCCCTGGCCGTTCCCATCACGCCCGCCTCGGCCGGGCATGACGGGCGCGCCGGGCACGTGACAAGCGCCGGAAACACGGGCATACCGCGCCATTCCCCCAACCTAAGGCCGCCACGCATGTCGCGATCCTACCCTGCTCCATCGCTCGTTGGTTCGTTGATCGCGTCGCTCTGGCTGGGATGTGCGGCAATGCCGGCGCATGCTGAGCTGAGCGCGAATGTCATGGCCGACGTCCATGCGTTGGCGCAAAAAGAGCAGCAGCCGCTGCTCGACACGCTGCGCGATCTCGTCAGCATCGAATCCGGCAGCAAGGATGTCGAAGGTCTGAACCAGATCGCCCAGCGCGTTGCCGGCCAGCTCAAGCAGCTCGGCGGCACGGTGGAGATCCTCGAACCCACCGACGTCTATCGCCTCGACGACACACCCGAGAAGATCGGCCCGGCCGTACACGCCGTATTCAAGGGCACCGGCAGCAAGAAGATCATGCTGATCGCCCACATGGACACCGTGTACCTGAAGGGCATGCTGAAGGATCAACCGTTCCGCATCGACGGCGACAAGGCCTACGGCCTCGGCATTGCCGACGACAAGCAGGGCGTCGCGCTCATTCTTCATACCGTGGCGTTGCTGCAGAAGCTGAGCTTCCGGGACTACGGCACGCTCACGGTGCTCACCAATGGCGACGAGGAGATCTCCTCACCGGGCTGGCGCAGCACCATCACCAGGTTCGCTGCGGATCAGGATGTGGTGTTCTCCTTTGAAGGCGGCGGTACCGACGGCACGCTGCGGCTGGCCACCAGCGGCATCGGCTCGGCCTATCTCACGGTGCAGGGCAAGTCGTCGCATGCAGGCTCACGGCCCGAGGGCGGCGTCAACGCGCTGTACGAACTCTCCCACCAGCTGCTGCAGATGAAGGACCTGTCCAAACCAGAGCAGGGCCTGAAACTGAACTGGACGGTCTCCAAGGCCGGCACCAACCGCAACGTGATCCCCGCGGAGGCCACGGCCCAGGCCGACGCACGTGCACTTAAGGTCGCCGATTTCGACGAGCTCGAGAAGACACTGCAGGAGAAGATCAAGAATCACCTGCTGCCCGAGTCCAAGGTCGAGCTGAAATTCGAGGTGCGCCGTCCGCCGCTGGAGGCCAACGACGCCTCACGTCGAGTCGCGGCCCACGGCAAGACGATCTATGAGGAGATCGGACTGCCTCTCAAAGTCGACGAGAAGGCGACCGGCGGCGGCACCGACGCGGCGTTTGCCGCACTCAAGACCAGCGGAGCCGTGGTGGAAGGCATGGGCCTGTCGGGGTTCGGCGCGCATTCCAACGATGCCGAATATGTGCAGCTCAACAGCATCGTGCCGCGGCTTTATCTGACCACACGCATGATCATGGATCTGTCCACCGGCAAGCTGAAATAGCCCGATCTTCCTTCTCTCCTCACGTCCGCCGAAGCCTTGGCAAAGGCGGATGTGGGAGAAAGTGGCGCGTCAGCGCCGCGCCGCGTTCAAATCAACGTCGTCCGACTTCTCCGCCAGCCTGAACCGCAGCGTGAACTGCGCGCCGCCGCCGGGAAGATTGTCCACCGCAACCGTCGCCGCGTGATCATCCGCGACGGCGCGCACGATCGACAGCCCGAGGCCCGCGCCGTCGCTGCGCTGGCGGTCGGCGCGCCAGAAGCGGTGGAAGATCAATTCGCGCTCGGCTTCCGCAATTCCCGGGCCGCAATCGCGCACGCGCACCGCACCGTCCTCGCTCACCTCGACATCGACCGACGTGTCCTTTGCCGTGAACTTGATGGCGTTTTCGGCGAGATTGAAGATCGCGCGCTGGAGCATCACCGAATTGCCGTGGATCAGCACCGGCGCCTCGGTGCCCCTCAGCGCGATATCCTTGTGCTGTGCGATCGCGAGCGGCGCGATCGAACCGACCACCTCGGCGCAGACCGCGCGCAAATCCGCGGTCTCGCCGGGATCGAGCACCAGCGTGTCGAGCTCGGCGATCTCCAGTAGCTGCGCGACGATGCGGCTCATGCCCTCGATGTCGGCATGCAGCGCATGCCGTGCGGCGCCATCGCCGAGCGTCTCGATCCGCGTGCGCAGGATCGCGAGCGGCGTGCGCAATTGATGCGCGGCGTCGGCGGTGAACTGCCGCTGCACCCGAAAGCCGTCCTCGAGGCGGTCGAGCGCCTGGTTGACGGCGGTGACGAGCGGCATGATCTCGCGCGGAATCTGCTCCGTCGGCAGACGGATGTCCGTGCGCGCCGGGCCGATATTGCTCGCCTCCTCGGAGGCCTTCCATAGCGGCGCAACAGCGCGGCGAAAGATGATGATGTCGATGCCGAGCAGGACCAGCAGGATCGGAATGGTGATCCATCCGACCCGCCGGAAGAAGTTCGATACGATGTCGTCGATGATGACGTCGCGGTGCGCGAGGTCCTCCGCGACGCGAATGCGTATCACCTTGCCGTCGACGGTGCGGGTGACTCCGGCCCCGGAAATCGTTTCGGAGAGCGGCGGTGGCGCGGCCGCCGCAGTGCCGGTCTTGCGCCGCGACGAAAACAGCAGATTCCCCCCGGCATCGCGAATGTCGTACTGGTAGCGGCCATAGGCTTCTGAATAAAGGCCCTTGAGACTGTCCGGCAGGTTGAACGTCAGCAGCCCGTCGGGCTGGGCGACGATGCGCTCGGCCAACACCTCGGCCTGCGCGCGCATGGCATCGCGATGCAGCTGGTCGATCTCTGAATTGAGCAGCCAGAACAGCACCAGCGGCAGGAAGATCGCGACCACCGCGACCGCCACGATGTGCAGGAACACGATGCGCCAGATCAGCGATTTGAACGTCGGCGACCTCCCATGGATCCCGGCGCGGAATCCGGCGTGAGATCCGATCCGGGCCACGCTATTTCTCCTCGGCCATGAGATAGCCGACGCCACGGATGGTGTGGATCACGACCTTGGCGCCATGCTCGGCGAGCTGCTTGCGCAGCCGCGAGACGTAGACCTCGACCGCGTTGGAGGCGACCTCGCCATCGAGGCCGAAGATGTGGTCCTCGACGTTCTTCTTCGGTACCACCCGCCCCTGCCGGCGCAGCAGGATCTCGAGCACCGAGGTCTCGCGCGCGGAGATGATGCGCGGCTGGTCGTCGACGAAGATCTGGCGGCTCTCGGTGTCATAGACGAGGTTGGCGAGGCGCAGCGAGCGGCCAAGCAACTGGCCCGGACGGCGCAGGATCGCCTCCAGTCGCGCCACCAGCTCCTCCATCGCGAACGGTTTGGCGAGATAGTCGTCGGCGCCGCTGCGCAGGCCGCTGACACGATCTTGCAAGCCGCCGCGCGCGGTCAGCACCAGCACCGGCAACGGCTCCATCTGCCGGCGAAGCTCACGCAGCACCGACAGGCCATCGCCGTCGGGTAGTCCGAGGTCGAGGATCATCGCGGCATAGCTGACGCTGCTGACCGCCTCGCGCGCTTCGGCAGCGCTGCCGACGATGTCGCTCTCATAGCCGGCCGCCGACAGCCCGCCGGCAACGAGCCGCGACAGCTCGGCATTGTCCTCGACGATCAGAAGGCGCATCGCATTTTCCCGCGGGATGTTCCGGTGTCACCGCACGGCTTCCGCCGCATCTTCGCTGTCTTCCATCATCCGGGGCATCTCGGCCAGCGAAAAAGCACCCGGCGGGCCGGCCGCTCCCTTCCGTCAGGTTCCTGTAAGCCAGTCCGGGCACGAGCGGATGAGGTCGCGGATGGCCCGGAAATTTACCTCCTTGGGCCCCGCCGCCGTCGGCCCTGCCGAGGAACGAACACCCCCGCGAACCGTTCAACTCAGCTGCAACATTTCTCATTTGATGGGGCGTCGTGCAGACCACCTAAGGTAATGCACATGCGCCTTGCACGACGAACACGTTCCAGCTCCCTTCTATCCGATTGCTTGGGCGCCATCACGCGACATCCAGGCGCCGCCGCGTTTGCTGCCGCAGGTACCCTCGTTGCGGCTACCGCAATCATAAACCGGCGGCTCGCGAACAAAGCGCAACGCGATAATCCTCCGCAGGGTCGGTTCATCGACGTCGAGGGGGTTCGCCTGCACTATTTGGAACGCGGCAGAGGCAAGCCGCTAGTCTTGTTTCACGGCAATGGCAGCATGGTCCAGGATTTCGTCTCGAGTGGATTGATCGATCTCGCAGCCGAGAACTACAGGGTCATAGTGTTCGATCGTCCCGGTTTTGGGCATAGCTCGCGGCCAAGGCACGTCGTCTGGACTCCGGATGCCCAGGCGGACCTGTTCAAGAAGGCCCTCGATCAGTTGGGCGTCTCTCAAGCGATTGTCCTTGGCCATTCATGGGGAGCGTCGGTTGCGGTTGCGCTGGCGACAAGACATCCTTCGTTCGTGCAGGCTCTCGTATTGGCCTCGGGCTATTATTTCCCGACTCCCCGCGCGGACAGCGCGGCGTCGGTGCTGTCCGCCCTACCGGTGGTCGGGGACGTCATCAGCTCCACGATTTCGCCGCTAGCCGGTCGGATGATGTGGCCCGCGATGTTGCGCAAGCTGTTTGGCCCCCGGCCGGTCCCGAACAAGTTCGCCGGCTTTCCGAAAGAAATGGCGTTGCGCCCATCACAGATGCGGGCCACAGCGGCCGAAGCGACGATGTTGATCTCCGCCGCATTCTCAGGTTCGAAGACTTATGCAGAACTCAAGATGCCGACGATCATTATCGCGGGCCAGAACGATCGTCTGATCGATATCAAGCAGTCGGTCAGGCTGCATGGCGAGGTCAAGCAGAGCAAATTGCACCGGATCGACGGAGCGGGACACATGATTCATCATTCCGCAACCGCTGATGTGATGGCGGCCATCGACGAAGCTGCTGCCGAGGCCGTGTTGACCCATGGACGGGAAGGCCCAGGCGTTTCGCGAAGCAACGCGTAATCGCTCACGAACAACGCCGCTGATCGCCGTCGGCGAACCTCACGGCTCGTTTGCGGAGGATCGCTTCTGAGCCAACTCGGGCGCGGGACCACACTTCAACCCGCCCTCTCGGTCGAACGGAGACCTTTTCGACCGGGTATGGTATCTGTCGATCGCCCGTTGGCCGAGGTGCCGATTGGTCAGATAAAGCGGGAAAACGAAGCACAATGGTTCCTAGCCAGGTGACGATGCCCTTGTGGCACGAAAAGCACCTCCGGGCTGCCACTCGCGCCGCCGGTGTCGCTCTATGGTCCTGGAACGTTGATACCGACGCCATCACCATGGATGAACCCGCGTACGACCTTTGGGAGGTGCCCAAGGGCGAGCAGAAAATTACGTTCGAGATACTGTCCAAGAACATCCACCCCGCCGATCTTGAGAGGGTGAGATCGGCATTTGCCGCTACTCGCGCAGTCGTAGGCTCTTACGAGATAGATTTTCGTATTCTGACCGGCAGCGATATCCGTTGGATTTCCGCGCGGGGCCAGGGCGACGATGCCGACATCGCGGATCGAACGATGTTCGGTATTTTCCTGGACGTCACCCAACGCAAGCAAGCCGAGGAAGCCAACGAGCTCCTGGCGGGCGAGATGAGCCACCGGCTGAAAAACCTTCTCACCGTCGCAACGGCGCTGACGCAAATGAGCTCACGCTCGGCAGCATCAAAAGAGGATATGGCCCAGGAGCTGACCAGTCGCCTGATGGCTCTTGGACGTGCTCAGGACCTTGTGCGCCCGGTACCGGGACGAAATAGAGAAGGGACGCTTCTCGGAGACCTCATCTCTGTTCTGCTTGCGCCGTACGATGAGGAAGGAGCCAGCGTTCGTATTCGTGTCTCGGTCCCCAAGATGAACGTGGGAGAGGCTTCCAGCACAGCACTCGCCTTGGTGATGCATGAACTGGCAACCAACTCTGCGAAATACGGTGCGCTGTCCCTTTCAAGTGGCACCCTGGACGTATCGTGCAACGCTCACGAGGACGAGGTCGTGGTCAAGTGGACGGAGCGGGGTGGTCCCCCCGTTGTCGCTCCAACAAAGCTCGAAGGCTTTGGAAGCCAGTTGGTGCACCGAAGTATGGCCGCCCAGCTTGGCGGGACTATAACTTTTGACTGGTCGGAAGAGGGTGTGGTGGTCATCCTGCGCATGAGCAAAGACCGTCTTGCGAATTGATGTTGAGCTGATTTCCCGCGCCCACTCCTGTCACCCGTCTGCGATTGGCCCTTGGCTTTACTTCGTACGACGCTCCTGAAAAGCCTCTCTGAGTTCGGCCAGTTCATCGCTTGTCGCTCCCAATTCCACATCGGCACGGCTTGCAGGTAAATCCCTGTAAGCAATCGGCTGATCGAACTGGCTGGCCGTAAAGTCGTACCGCCGACCACCGATGCGATTGTAAAAATGGTCGCCGGCCGGCAGCGGCGTCCTCAGCAACTCGCCGCCGAAGAGCTCGTGGATCAGCAGCGAGGTGACGTTGCATTGCCCCGCCGCCGGATTGCTCGCCGTCCATTGACTGGCGGTTGCCAACGACCAGGCCTTGCGCAGCGCGCTTTGAACCTCATCGGGATCGAAGCTCATCATCAACCCCAGGCCAGCCGCCGAGGCGCTCATTTCGGATTTTGCGATAATGCCTTTATGCCACTGTTTTGCCCGACGAGTCAAACGATCTCGCTGAAGCACGCGCGCCTGCCCGCTTTGACGCCCAAAAATACGAAGTTGCCCTCGACCGCGCGATGCTCGGGCGTGCCTGCCAATTAGCCCATCGCATCAAGCTGTTGGCTACACTCGCAACGCCTTGTCCTCTCACCCCTCGTCTACTGTGCATGGGGTTGTTTTTCAGATTTTTTGTTGGAGGCCCCGCCCGTCCCCCGGCGACACCGCCGCTCGCCGATATCCGCTCGCCTATTCCGATCGCGTCGCCCCAAAGAAAAGCCCGGCCTCGCGAACGAGACCGGGCGTGTCGTCTTGCGACTTGCTCGAAGATCAGCCGCGGGTGCGCGAGCGGATCATGAAGCTGTCGTAGGTGTATTCGGCGACCTGCCACCACAGATATTCGTCGGAGCGGTAGGCCTGCATGGCGTCGATCGACTTCTTGAAGTCGGGATTCTTGGCCGAGATCTCGCCCCACAATTCGTTGGTCGCCTTGAGGCAGGCTTCCAGAACCTCATTGGTGAACGGGCGAAGCTGCGTTCCGCCGGCGACCAGACGCTTCAGCGCGCCGGGGTTCACCATGTCGTAGCGCGCGGCCATCCAGGTGTTGGTGTTGACGGTCGCGTTGGTGAGGATCGCCTGATAGTTCTTCGGCAGCTCGTTCCACTTGTCGATGTTGGCGAAGGCGTGAACGGTCGGACCGCCTTCCCAGAAGCCCGGGTAGTAGTAGTACTTGGCGACCTTGGCGAAGCCGAGCTTCTCGTCATCGTAGGGACCGACCCATTCGGCCGCGTCGATGGTGCCCTTCTCGAGCGACGGATAGATGTCGCCGCCGGCGAGCTGCTGCGGCACCACGCCGACCTTCTGAAGCACCTGGCCGGCAATGCCGCCGATGCGCATCTTCAGGCCCGACAGGTCGGCAACGGTCTTGATCTCCTTGCGGAACCAGCCGCCCATCTGGGTGCCGGTGTTGCCGCAGGGGAAGCCCACCACGTTCGTCTTCTTGAAGAACTCGTTGGCGAGCTCGTTGCCGCCGCCTTGGTACAGCCAGGAATTCTGCTGGCGTGCATTCAGGCCGAAAGGCACCGACGCGAAAATCGCGAAGGTCGGGTCTTTGCCGACGTAATAATACGACACCGTGTGGCACATCTCGACGGTGCCCTTCTGGGTCGCATCCAGCGCCTGCAGGCCCGGGACGATTTCACCCGCCTGGAAGACCTGGATCTGAAACTTGTTGTCGGTCATCTCGGCGACGTACTTCGCCATCTGCTCGGCACCGCCATAGATGGTGTCGAGCGACTTCGGGAAGCTCGACGTCAGGCGCCACTTGATCTCGGGCGAGGACTGCGCGATCGCCGGCGAGGCCACCGCGGCGGTCGCCGCCGCGCCGGCTGCCGACACTTTCAGGAAATCACGACGCTTCATCTTCAGTCTCTCCTTGTTGGGGCGTTTCCCCTAACTTCCTCTTTGCTGCCGCTCATTCCGGCGACGCGTTCTTGGGCCGCGTCGAACCGAAGGGGCTTGACTGCCGTGGGCCTTTAACACGGAAGCCCTGCTTTCGAAACGCGACATTGGCATGACAGGGCTCTACGAAAGTCGCATGTCCCCAAGGTATTGGTTTCAAGGGATCGGCTTGGATCCGCTTAGGCCGCGGCGATGACGCCCTTGAGCTGGTCCCGCACCTGTCCCGCAATGGCGCGGTAGATCGCCGCATGGGGACCATCCGGCTCGCTGTCCACTACGGGCGTGCCCGCATCCGAGGTGGCGCGAATCGCCATGTGCAGGGGGATCTCGCCCAGGAATGGTACCCCGAGCTTCTCGGCCTCGTGGCGCGCGCCGCCATGGCCGAAAATGTCGGATTTCGTGCCGCATTGCGGGCACTGGAAATAGCTCATGTTCTCGACGATGCCCAGCACGGGCACGTTGACCTTCTTGAACATCGCAAGCCCCCGCCTTGCGTCGATCAGCGACAGGTCCTGCGGGGTCGAGACGATCACGGCGCCCTTCAAAGGGACGTTCTGCGCCAGCGTGAGCTGGGCATCGCCGGTGCCTGGCGGCATGTCGACGACGAGCACATCGAGCTGGCCCCATACGACGTCGCGCAGCATCTGCGTCACTGCCGACATCACCATCGGCCCGCGCCAGATCATCGCGGTCTCTTCCTCCACCAGGAAGCCGATCGACATGATGGCCAGGCCAAAGCGCTTGAGCGGAATCATCTTGCGCTCGTCGTTCAGCTCCGGCTTCTCATGCAGGCCCGTCAGCCGCGGCACCGATGGGCCGTAGATGTCGGCATCGAGCAGCCCGACCTTGAGGCCGAGATCGCGCAGACCGAGTGCCAGGTTAAGCGCGGTGGTGGATTTGCCGACACCGCCCTTGCCCGAGGCGACCGCGATCACGGCCGCGACGCCCGGAATCTCGGACTGCCGCGCCATCGGCGATTGGGCGCCGCCCTGCGGCGGCGGCTTGTGGGCGTGGACGGGCTGCACGCCCGGCGTGCCGCGGCTGGGAGTTGGCGGCGGTGGCGGCGCCGCGCCGGCCTTCCGCTCGGCGGTCAGCGCCACCATGACGGTGGTGACGCCGGGAATGGCGCGCACCGCGGCCTCGGCCTCGGCCCGGACGGATTCCCAGGCTCGCGCTTCGGCGGCTTCGACATTGATCGAGAAGAACACCTTGCCGTCGGCCGCGCTGATCGCGCTCAGCACATTGGCATTGGTGAGCGCGACCCCGCGGGGCGACTTGATCCTGGCGAGGCTGTCGAGAACCTGTTGCTGCGTCACGCTCAAAGCGCATCTCCTAGAATTCAAGATGCCCCATTAGAGCGGAAACGCCCAAAAGGCTACTGCCTGCCGATATCGTCAGCCATCTCGGCGGGCGCGGCCCCCTGCTCCAGGGCCGCCTCGTAGTTGAGCTCGATCATGACCCCGTTGGGGTCGTGGACGAAGATCTGCCAGAGCTCACCGCCGGGCACTTGGCGGGAGTCGAACTTCATCCCCTTTGAGGCCAGCCGCTGCTTCATGCCGTCAAACCCGCGGCTGGCGAAGGCGACGTGGTGGACAACGCCGGAATCCGGCTTTTGTGGCTCGGCAGTCGGAGAAATATCGACGAGGTGCACCACCGGCTTTCCCTCGCTGTACATCCAGGCGCCGGGGAAGGCGAAATTCGGCCGGGCGCCTTTTTCCAGGCCCAGCACGTCCTCGTAGAAGCGGACGGTTTCGGCCAGATTCCGGGTCCGGACATTGAAATGATCGAGCACGCCCACGCTTACGCCGCCCATGCCTTCGCTCCCTTTTTTTGAAGTCCTTAGGTCCACCATCCTAACACAGGCGGGGGCCAAACGAACCCGTTGCCCTCCGGCCTCAAGGGTTTATGGTGCGCCCGATCTGCCGCAATGGCGGAACCGGACGGCCCTCGCCCGGCAAGAACCGTAAAACCCAAACTACGGACAAGGTACTACAGATGGCTAAAGTCGCTTTCCTCGGTCTCGGCGTGATGGGCTTCCCCATGGCCGGACACCTCGTGAAAAAAGGGGGCCATGAGGTCACCGTCTATAACCGCACCGCGGCCAAGGCGAAGGAGTGGGCGGACAAGTTCGGCGGCAAGACCGCGGCGACCCCGAAGGCCGCGGCCGAGGGCCAGGATTTCGTGATGTGCTGCGTCGGCAACGATAACGATCTGCGCGCGGTCACGATCGGTGCCGACGGCGCGTTCGCCGGCATGAAGAAGGGTGCAACCTTCGTCGACCACACCACCGCTTCCGCCGAGGTCGCGCGTGAGCTCGATGCGGCCGCGACCAAGGCCGGCTTCAAGTTCATCGACGCACCCGTGTCCGGCGGCCAGGCCGGCGCCGAGAACGGCGTGCTGACGGTGATGTGCGGCGGCGCGCAGGACGCCTATGCCGGCGCCGAGCCGATCATCACAGGCGCCTATGCGCGGATGTGCAAATTGCTGGGGCCCGCCGGCTCCGGCCAGCTGACCAAAATGGTCAACCAGATCTGCATCGCCGGCCTCGTCCAGGGCCTCTCCGAGGGTATTCACTTCGCCAAGAAAAGTGGCCTTGACGTCGCCGCCGTGATCGAAACCATCTCCAAGGGCGCCGCGCAGTCCTGGCAGATGGAGAACCGCTACAAGACCATGAACGAGGACAAATACGATTTCGGCTTCGCGGTCGAATGGATGCGCAAGGATCTCTCGATCTCGCTAGCCGAAGCCCGCCGCAATGGCGCCAATTTGCCGGTGACCGCGCTCGTCGACCAGTTCTACGCCGAGGTCGAGAAGATGGGCGGCAAGCGCTGGGATACATCGAGCCTGCTCGCGCGCCTGAATCGCTGACACCTCACGAAGTGATCCTGCCTTGCTGACCGCACTCGCCGCAATCTTCATCCTCGCCTATGCGGCGATCGCGCTCGAGCATCCTATCGGGGTGAACAAGAGCGCGTCTGCGCTACTCGGCGCGGGCGTGCTCTGGACAATCTACGCGCTCGCGACCGGCGACCACACGCTGGTCGGCCGTCAGCTTGACGAGTCCGTCGCTGCCACCGCGCAGATCGTGTTCTTCCTGGTTGGCGCGATGACCATCGTCGAGGTCATCGACGCCCATGACGGTTTCGAGGTCATCACCTCCCGCATCAGCACGACCAGCCAGGTCCGTCTGATATGGCTGATTGGCTTCGTTACCTTCTTCCTTAGTGCAATCCTCGACAATCTGACCACCACCATCGTCATGGTCTCGCTGATCCAGCGGCTGATCGCCAAGCGCGACGACCGCTTGCTGTTCGCCTCCCTCATCGTCATCGCCGCAAATGCCGGCGGCGCATGGACCGTGATCGGCGACGTCACCACGACCATGCTGTGGATCGGCGGACAGATTTCGCCCCTGAAAATCATGAGCGCGGTGTTCCTGCCCTCCTTGCTCAGCCTGCTGGTGCCGCTCGCATTCATCAGCTTTTCACTCAAGGGCAAGACCATCGCACCACCGCCGAAAGAGGACGGATTGCAGGGCGTCGATCCGTTCGAGCGGAACGTGATGTTCTATCTCGGACTCGGCGTACTGATCGCGGTGCCCGCCTTCAAGACGGTCACGCACCTGCCGCCCTTCATGGGCGTCCTGCTCGGGCTTGGCATCGTGTGGTTGGTCGGCGAGATCGTTCATCGCAAAAAGGATGAGCATGTCCGCGGTCCCCTCACGCTTGCGAATGCGCTGACGCGGATCGACATGGGCTCGATCGTATTCTTCCTCGGCATCTTGCTCGCGGTCGCCTGCCTCGAACATGCCGGCCTGCTCTCCATGCTGGCCAAATGGCTGGACACCGCGATCGGCCGACAGGACATCATCGTGATCGTGCTCGGCCTGCTCAGTGCTGTCATCGACAACGTGCCGCTGGTCGCCGCGACGATGGGCATGTACGACCTCGCGCATTATCCACCCGACAGCTTCATCTGGGAGTTCATCGCCTATTGCGCCGGAACCGGCGGCTCGATCCTGATCATCGGCTCGGCCGCAGGCGTCGCCGCCATGGGGCTCGAGCGCATCGAGTTCCTCTGGTACGCCCGCCGCATCGCCGTTCCCGCGCTCGCCGGCTATCTGGCGGGCGCCGTGGTGTACATCGCGCAGCACGCGGCGCTGCATTGAGCGGCTCACGCCGGATCCAAAATTAACGCCGGGTTAACGTAATTCTTTAGCTCCTTAAGTCACCTCTTAAGGATTTCTTGCCAGAGATAGACAATGCAGAAGGCCCGTCCCGCGCGGGCAGGAATTGTTGTTGTGCGATGAGTAAACCCGCTGAAAAGCCCGAGGTTGTGCAGCTTCCGGCCGAGCCGGTGAGCGTGCCGTCGGCGAGCCATCGCCGGGCTGCGGCACAGCGGGTGCGCGAGGCGCGCGATAAGTTAACGTCGACCAGTGGAACCCGGCCGGCTTTCGATGCCGAAATGCTGCGCCAGTACGCCCAGACGCGGCTGTCGGCCTCCTATGTCGTGATGCTGCTTGTGGTCGCGACAGGCGTGCTGTTTGGGCTGTGGATGCAGCCGATCCCGGCCGCGGCCTGGACCGCCGGCATGCTTTGCATTCATGCCGCAATGATCCGCAGCTGCCACCGCTTCCTGGCCGAGCCCGCCTCGCCCGCGGCAACGCGCGCATGGCAGACGCGTTTCGTCGTGCTCGACCTGCTCTATGGCCTTTGCTGGATGGCGATCCTGATCCATCCCGTGCTCGACATGATCACGGAAACGCTGATGATGTTCCTGATGCTGCTGGTGATCGCAGTATCAAGCATGCTGGCCGCCAATCTGCCGATCGCCGCCCTCGCCGCCACCGCACCGGTCGCGGTCGCGATGGCGCTGAGCTTCGTGATGACCGGCTCGCTGGATAATTACATCCTGGCCGCGCTCGCCGTCGCCGCCGAAGGCTATTTCGTGTTGCTGGCTCACCGCCTGCACTCTTCGACCTTCGCCACGCTCGAGGCGCGGGCCGAGAAGGACGCGCTGATCGGCGAGCTCGAACAAGCCAAGGCGATCTCGGACGAAGCGCGCCACCGCGCCGAATCCGCCAATGTGGCCAAGTCGCGCTTTCTGGCGCAGATGAGCCACGAACTGCGGACGCCGCTCAATGCAATCCTCGGCTTCTCGGAAGTGATGAAGAGCGAGATTTTCGGCGCGCATGCCGTGCCGGTCTACAAGGAGTACTCGGCCGACATCCACAATTCCGGCGTCCACCTGCTCAACCTCATCAACGAGATCCTCGATCTGTCGCGGATCGAGGCTGGCCGCTACGAGCTCAACGAGGAAGCGGTCTCGCTGGTCGGCATCGTCGCCGACTGCCATCATTTGATGAAGCTGCGCGCCTCGAGCCGTGGCATCACCATCCACGAGGTGTTCGAGCAGGCAATGCCGCGGCTGTGGGCCGACGAGCGCGCGATCCGCCAGGTCGTGCTCAATCTGCTCTCCAACTCGATCAAGTTCACTCCGCAGGGCGGCGAGATCTGGCTCAAGGCCGGCTGGACGGCCTCAGGCGGACAATATCTCTCGGTGAAGGACACCGGCTCCGGGATTCCCGAGGACGAGATCCCGGTCGTGCTCGCCTCGTTCGGCCAAGGCTCCAATTCCATCAAGTCGGCCGAACAGGGCGCCGGTCTCGGCCTGCCGATCGCCAAGAATCTGGTCGACCTGCATGGCGGTACGTTCACGCTGAAATCGAAGCTGCGCATCGGCACCGAAGTGATCGTCACCTTCCCGCCCGAGCGCGTGATGAGCGCGCTGGCGCCGATGTCGGATGATTCTCCGCCGCTCCAACCCGAGAGTTCCGCGGTGGCGGACGAGAAGCGCCGGCCCCGCCGCAAGCCGATCATGAGCGCGGGTACGGGCTCGTAACGAGATGCTTGCAGACATGCCCGACCATCCGCCACTATGCCCCAATGAGCAAAGAAACGCCGTGCGTGGCGGTCTGCATGATCGACCCCAAGACCAGGCTGTGCTTCGGCTGCGGACGCACATTGCCGGAGATCGCGCGCTGGCACGCCATGGAGAGCGCGGAGCGGCTCGCCCTCATGGCGCTGTTGCCGGCGCGCATGAATCAGGCTGGACTTCCGCCCATCGCGGGATCGCCGAAACACACCTGACCGGTCGGCGCGCATCTGGAGATGCGCAATGATCCGCTTTCTGCTCGTCTTCATCATGCTCGCCTGCACGGCCGGTGCCGTCGTCGCCTATGGCGATTCCGACCAGATCGCGCGCGCAAGCAGCAAGGTCTCGCATATCTTTCGCACGCAGACCGCAGCGCCCGCGCCCGCCGTGCAGATTCCGCGCGGCCAGGGCGGCGAATTCGCGCTGCGCGCGAAGATCAACGGCGTGGCCGCACCGATGGTCATTGACACCGGCGCGACCTCGGTGGTGCTGACCTGGGAAACCGCGAAGGCGATCGGGCTGCCGCTCGAGATGCTCGAATACGACGTCGATCTCGAAACCGCGGGCGGTCATACCAAGGCGGCCCGCCTCACGATCGACCGCCTCTCCGTCGGTCACCTCGTCGAGAAATCGGTGCCAGCCCTCGTCGTACAGCGCGGGCAGATGAAGACCAACCTGCTCGGGATGAGCTTCCTCGATCGCCTGGAGAGCTGGGGCGTGCGCGCCGACAGGCTGATGCTCACGGGTTATCCGGAGCTCCAGACCAGTCGCCGCCGCTCGCGCCTGGCAGTCGACTAGACTCTTGCAATCCGGCTCGTCATGCGATTACGGCTAGGCCGCCGCCTCCGCCGGTACGTGCGCACCGACACGCGCAATCGCTTCGCGTAGCACCTCGAGGCCAGCGCCCGGCTTCACCCCCTGCTCGGCAAGATGCCGGCGGAAGGCGCGCGCGCCGGGGACGGCGTGGAATGCGCCGACGAAATGCCGCGTCATAGAGTGCAGCCTCGTGCCGCGCGCGAGTTGCTGTTCGATGTAGGGCACCATCCCTTCGAGCGCATCCTGCATCGAGGCATGCGGCGCCGCCTCGCCGAAAATGTCGGTATCGACCGAGAGCAGCCGCCACGGCTCCTGATAGGCGGCTCGTCCAAGCATCGCGCCGTCAACGTGATCGAGATGTGCCCTTGCCTCGTCGACACCGGGGATGCCGCCGTTGATGATGACAGGCACATCCGGCATCGCGCGCTTGAGGCGATAGACGCGATCATAGTCGAGCGGCGGGATGTCGCGATTCTCCTTCGGTGACAAACCGCTGAGCCATGCTTTCCGGGCATGTACGATCAGCGCATCGCAGCCGGAGTCAACGACTGCGTGCGCAAGGTTGTCGAGCGCGACTTCGGGATCCTGGTCGTCGATCCCGATGCGGCACTTCACGGTCACGGGCACGGCCACCGCACCCTTCATCGCCTCGACGCACCTCGCCACGAGATCAGGCTCTGCCATCAGGCAAGCGCCGAAACGGCCGTCCTTCACGCGGTCGGAGGGGCAGCCGACGTTGAGGTTGATTTCGTCATAACCCAACTCCTCGCCGATCCGCGCCACCAGCGCCAGCTCGCGTGGATCCGACCCGCCGAGCTGAAGCGCGACCGGGTGCTCGACCAGGTCGAACCCAAGCAGCCGCTTCCGGTCACCATGAATGATGGCGCCAGTGGTCAGCATCTCCGTATAGAGCAGCGCCCGCCTCGTCAGGTGACGGTGGAACACCCGGCAATGCCGGTCGGTCCAATCCATCATGGGCGCCACGGAAAAGCGATATTCTTGATATTCCAAGTAGTTATCCTATCCTTACAATGGACTAGAGCAGGAACAAGTGCACACGTGTGCACTCCAAACTAGCCAAAATTGCACACGTTTGTACCGCGTTTGATCTCCCGGTGCACACTAGCGCACATGAAATCCGGGTGGAGCGCACACGCGGTGCCGACCTTTAAGAAGCTCAAGTCGGGCAGCTGGCGCGTTCAAGTCAGGAGGAATCGTATCGCACTTCGTAGTCCTGGCCGTTAGCCACGCGGGCGCGATCTTGTTTGCGTCCCCGTGCGGTCTTCTTCTTCGCTGCCATCTGCTCCTCCGCCCGCGAAACTCATCGCGGTGCGACGCTTCAAGGAATCGCGAGTTCCTTCAAAGAAGCTGTTGCGAGCGCGAGGCCGAACGAACGCGAGCGACGCAGCATCGCGGCTCCAACTTGGTGGGCTTTTCCATTTTCAGTTCCTCGACCGCCTGCACGAAGGCTTCGTCGCGCCGCATGAGCAAAGCGGCCATTTGGCGCACGTCGCGCGAGCTGGTTTGCTCCGGACTTTCGCCCGGAGCCCGCTCCCGTTTTCTTGCAGATGCTTCTCTAGATCCTCCTTTCCCAAACCCACGGCTCGGGAAAACTTGGAACTTCTCAGCCCAGCGTAGGTTGGTTGCCGATCGTTGAACTCAGGAGCCGAAAATGAGCCGCGGAATGCCATCGATGACCGCCCTCTTGGGTATGCTCGCAATCGCGGGGTATCAAAATCGGGACAAGCTGGCGGACATGTTTCGCAATGCGACCTCCGGCCAGCCGGCGGGTGCCAAGGATTCCCTGAGCGGCATGCTCGGCAGCCTTGGCGGCCTAGCGGGCACCGGAGGCGTGGGTTCGCTGCTGAACGGCGGGATCGGCGAATTGCTCGAGCACTTCAGGCAGAACGGGCAAGGCGATGTGGCTCAATCCTGGATCAATCAGGGGCCGAACCGCGAAGTCACCCCGCCCGAACTCCAGCAGGCTATCGGTCCGGACGTCCTTCAAAAACTGGAGCAGCAGACCGGCTTGTCGCAGCAGGAGATTCTCGACCGTTTGTCCCGAGAGCTTCCGACTGCCGTGGACAAATACACGCCTGATGGACGTCTTCCGGCTTCATCGGCGGGATAACACCACAGCGATCGAGGGAGAGACATGAGCATCATCTGGACGATCATCATCGGTTTCATCGCAGGCGTCATCGCGAAGTTCATCATGCCCGGCGACAACGAGCCCTCGGGTTTCATCCTGACCACCATCCTGGGAATAGTGGGCGCGTTCGTAGCGACCTATCTTGGCCAATCTCTCGGCTGGTACCGGCCAGGAGAAGGCGCAGGACTAGTGGGGGCAGTGGTAGGCGCCATCATCGTGCTTTTCGTCTACGGTTTTGTAGCCGGTCGCAGCCGTCGGGCGATCTAACCACAGTGAACGGAATTCTGCGCGTAAGCGGAGAATTCGCCCGGTGTGAAAGGCGATCGGCAAGATGAAATGGATGCTCGTTGTCCTGGTAGGAGGCATGACCCCGGTCAACACCGACCTGGTTTTCGACAAGTTCGCCGATTGCCTTGCCGCCGAGGAGCAGATGCGAAAGCACTATACGGACGCTTTCGAGGCCTGGGACCGATGGGCCGCGGCCAATATCGAGCGACGACGCGAATACTCAAAGGTCCGCGACCTCCAGGCCAAACGCCTGCTCAGCAACATCGGTACGTGCGTCCCTCATGCGGGTGGCGACCCCGCGGCGCTTCAGCAGCAGAGCACTCCGACACCTCCTCAAACTCCTCAAGCCGGACCTATGCCTCAGCCAAGTCCGAAAACGTGACGTCTGAACGTTTCGAACAGGCGCAGCCGCAAACGAATGTTGCAGCTGCGCATTCATCGCCCCTGCCTTCATTGTTCTCGCCCGCGCTGACCTTTGGCCTGCTGACGATTATAGGTGCACGCCTAAATGTCGCCCTGACGGACCTGCGGGCAGAGATGTCGGCCGAACTATAGCGCAAGCACCGGCTCAAGGCCCTCCTGCCGCGCCACAAGCTGATCGCGTTCAGCAAGCACCGCAGCCAAAGTAAAGGATGAGCGGGTCACGACCTGGGTGCATCCTTCGTAGGTCGCGGAAGTGAAATTAGCGGAGTGGACCAGCAAGGGCGAGCTGCGCCAGCCGGTCTATCTCGGCCTGAGGTCGGACAAATTGGCCGAGGACGTCGTTCGCGAAAAGAAATGGCCGCGAAAATAGTACGCCGAGACGAAACGTGGACCCCAGGAGTTCAACCAGCGGTGCGCTCGGATGCCGAAGGCCACGGCGGCAGGGGCGGCAGTCCGAGGGCCTTGCGTACAGGTCCGAACGACCTCCGGTGAGCTGCGCATGCACCAAGCCTGGCGAGCGCCTCATAATGAGCCGGCACCGGGTAGCCCTTGTGATCCGCGAACCCGTAGCCGGGGTGACGCACGTCGAGCGTCCGCATGACCATATCGCGCTCGACTTTCGCGAGGATGGAGGCGGCCGCAATGCTGGCGGACTTGGCGTCACCTTTAATGATGGACTGCTGAGGGATCTCGATTTCCTTCAACCGCTTCGCGTCGATCAGCAAGTGCTGCGGCGCCAACCCTAGGCCCCGGACCGCACGCTGCATCGCCTGGATGCCTGCCCAATAGATGTTGATCGCGTCGATCTCCTCGACCTCGACGAATGCTACACACCAACTCTCTGCCTTCTCCTTGATTTCCCTCGCGAGTTCTTCGCGAGCGGCGGCATCGAGTTTTTTCGAGTCGTCGATTCCGATTATCCGCGTGCCGGGCTTCAGGATCACGGCGCCAGCAGAGACTGGCCCGGCGAGAGGGCTCATTCCCGCCTCGTCCACGCCTGCCACGGCATGATGGCCGCTTTCCCAGAGAGAGGTCTCGAAGCGGAGCATCTTTCGCAGGCGCTGCCCCTCGGACCTATTTTCGGAGCGCCGTTTATCGATTGAGGCCAGGATGGCACGGGCTCCCGCGCGGGCGTCGGCCCGCAAGATCTGCTCGATGCTGGCTTCGAGCGGTCTTTTCTCGACGACATAGCGCCGACGCAATACATCGAGTGAATACTGGGACATGGCGGCCTTCCTGAAGATTGACTGTGGGAAGCGTGTCGGTGAAATTTGTGGCGATTGTCTGAAGCTAGACCATGCCGTCATCGACTGCGCAGCGCCTTGTCGAAAGAACCGGACCGGCTCTCCATCTGAGGTCCCGCTATTCTGGAGGGCCACTGATCCACACCTCGCGTCCACCGACCTCCGAGCGGAACCAACCGGTGTCTTCATCCCTTTAGAAAGAGTGGAGCCTCGATCCCAGGGTGCTTCCGAGGGACCGGCCCATGCTCCGACAAACCAGCAACGAAGAAGAGGTTCTGGACCGCACCGCCGAGGTCGCGGCCACCATCGCGGAAGAAGGCCTCCGGTATGTCAGCGACTCCGCGCCGGGGTACACGCGCAAGCGGACTGGAACCACTTTCAGCTACTACGACAAGGACGGCAAGCGAATCACCGATGCCGCCGTCATCCGACGCATCAAAGCAATCGGCATCCCGCCGGCCTACGAATCCGTGTGGATCTGCCCGTCTTCGAACGGCCACATCCAGGCAACCGGGCTCGATGCGCGGGGCCGCAAGCAGTACCGCTACCACGCAAAATGGCGCGAGTTGCGCGACCAGAACAAGTACGAGCACATCATCCAGTTCGCGACCGCGCTGCCAGCGCTGCGGGAGCGGGTCGCCGCCGACATGAAGCGGGACGGACTGCCCCGCGAGAAGGTGCTGGCCACGATCGTCAGTCTTCTGGAGAAGACGTTGATCCGGGTGGGCAATGCCGAGTATGCCGAGCAAAACAAGTCCTACGGGCTCACCACCATGCGCCGCAAGCACGTCGCGATCGGGCGCGGCGTCCTTCGGTTCGACTTCACGGGCAAGTCGGGCAAACAGTGGAAGCTTCGCGTCGAGGACAAGCGGATAGTCGCGATCGTGAAGCGCTGCGCGGAGATCCCGGGACATGAGCTCTTCAAGTACCTGGACGAGGACGGACAGCCCCGCACCGTCGATTCCGGCGACGTCAACGCCTACATCAAGGACATCACGGGCGAGGACTTCAGCGCCAAGGATTTTCGAACTTGGGCGGGGACGGTTCTGGCGGCGTTGGCGCTTGCCGAATTCAAGAAGTACGACGGCCAGGCCGAGGCCAAGCGCAACGTCGTCGCCGCGATCGAAAGCGTCTCGAAGCAGCTCGGCAACACACCGGCGATCTGCCGCAAGTGCTACGTGCACCCGGAAGTCCTGAACGCCTACATGTCTGGTGACCTCGTGAAGATGATTGATGCCAAGATCGCGCAGAAGTTCAAGCGCCAGTACGCCAAGCTCACTCCCGACGAGATCGTGGTGCTGGCATTTCTCCGCAAGCGTCTCAATTCTCTGAAGGCGCCCGCCTAGCCTCGCGTACCAGTCTCCGGACGCCCGCGTCCTCCTCGATGCTTGCGCGCACGCCTCGGCAGGTGCCGGAAGCTGTCGAAGGCGAACAGAAGCTGGCCGGCGTGCTTGTTATTGTCGGCTTGCTTGCCGCCTTCGCGCTTTCGGCCAAACGTAAAAGGGCATTGGACGCCTTCTGAATCAATCACGTGTTGGCCCACCTGCCAGAGTGCATAAATTCAGGCGCGGCTTTGAGGTCAGCCGCCGTCGCGTTCATCGTGGCGTGCCATTCTTTTTTGTTTGACCGAGTTCAGACGTATCGCGACGTAGACCGAGGAAGCCCCCCTTGCAACGACAGCTTTTTAGTAGCTCCTCTATTCCTCTATTCCGAAACTTCGATTGCAATGGGTTGGTGATCGGATGCATCCGTCGCTTCGTTGACCTCGATGCTGCGAACGTAGCCGGTCAAATCTTCCGTCACGAAAATGAAGTCGCGGCAGTCGGGCCCGTCGGCCCACTGCGCGCGGTCGTAGATTCCGCAAGTCGGCGCACGCGCGCGGCCGGGACGATCGGCGGTCCATGCATCCCGATACGCCAGACGAGGCCGGCCAGATCGGGCAATCAATGCGTGCTGAGGGTCGGCAACATCAAAATTGAAATCACCACACAGCAGGCTCGACGCCGCGACGGTCTGACTTCCATATGGCTCATCGTGCCGGAAGCCGGCCTGCCTCGGACTCATTGACGCGTCCTCCTGCAAATCCAGCAGGCGAGCGATCTGCGCCTCGCGCTGGCCGGCCGAATGGAACTCGGGATGCGTGTTGACGACGCGGACCGCGCCAAACGAGGCCTGAACCGTCACCTCCAGGGCGTGACGGCGCATGCTGCGCACCGCGGCTACGCCCGGCCATGGCAGCAGATGGTTTGCAATCTGCAGCACCGGCAACCTCGACAGCGTCATGTTACCGAAGCGATGGAGGTTGCCATCAGGATCGACAGTTTCGATCGCGGGCCGGAATATTGCGGAGTAGCCGGGCAAAAGGGCTGCCAGCTGTTCGCTCTGATCCGCTCCATCACCAAATCTCGAGAAGTTCGCGCTCACCTCCTGGAAGCAGAACACGTCCGCATCGAGCGTCTGTCGAGCGACGGCAACGATCCTTGCCAGATCGGTCACGCCGTCGCAGCCCTTTCCGCACTGTATG
Organism: Bradyrhizobium sp. WU425; assembly: GCF_021052305.1. Lineage (NCBI taxonomy): Bacteria > Pseudomonadati > Pseudomonadota > Alphaproteobacteria > Hyphomicrobiales > Nitrobacteraceae > Bradyrhizobium > Bradyrhizobium sp. WU425. Next base: position 5,108,283 of record NZ_CP088089.1, read on the forward strand.
TTCCAGGTGAGAAGTCTCATTAACGGATGCCTGCACGCATGAATGACTGGACGAACTGACGCTGGAACAGCAGAAACGCGATCAGCAGCGGCGCCATCGTCATCACGGTTGCCGCCGTGATCACTGACCAATCCACGCCGGTCTCAGGCGCGCCGAACACGGCAAGCCCCACGGTGAGCGGCCGCGCTTCCACCGAATTCGTGACGATCAACGGCCACAGGAAATTGTTCCAGTGATAGCTGACGGAGACGAGGCCAAAGGCGACATAGGTCGGGCGAGCCAGCGGGACATAGACCCGCCACAGGATTCCGAGCGGACCCGCTCCCTCGACCCGCGCGGCTTCGACCAACTCCTGGGGCACCCCCTTGAAGGTCTGCCGCAGCAGGAAGATGCCGAAGGCGCTCGCGAGATAGGGCAGCGCGATCGCAGGGATCGTATCGAGCAATCCCAGCTTGGCGATCGCGCGGTAGTTCTCGACGATCAAGACGTCGGGCATGATCATCAGCTGGAGCAGAACGAGGGCGAAAGCGATGCCGCTGCCCCTGAACCTGAAGCGCGCAAAGGCATAGGCGGCCAGCGTCGACAGGATGAGCTGACCAACCAGGATCAGCGTCACCAGCACCACCGTGTTGAGATAGTACCGAGCGAACGGCGCCTGGTTCCAGGCCCGGGCAAAATTCTCCAGCGTCCAGGGCGCGGACAGGCTGAACGACGTGGCGTAAGCGGCCGGATGCAGCGCGCTCCAAAAGGCATAGGCCAATGGGGCAAGCCAGATCAAAGCCAGGAGCCATGCTGCGACGGCCTCAATGGGGCGTGTCCGGCCTCTCATTGATAGTGGATCCTGCGATCGAGATAACCGAACTTGATCAGCGCAACCGAGCTCAGCAGCATCAGAAGCACAACCGTCAGCGTTGCCGCGTAAGAGGAATCTTGGAAGGTGAAGGCAACCTCATAAATGTAGTAGAGCAGCAGCGTGCTGGCGTTGTTCGGACCGCCCTTGGTCATGATGACCAGATGGTCCACCAACTTGAAGGAGTTGATGACTGCGTTGATCGCCACGAACAACGTGGTCGGCATCAGCAATGGGAACGTGATCCGGCGGAACGTGTACCACCGGCTCGCGCCTTCGATGGACGCGGCCTCTTCGAGGTCCGGCGAGAGCTGCTGCAGCGCCGCCAGGTAGAAGATCATGAAGAAGCCGGCCTCCTTCCAGATCACCATCACGATCAGACAGCTCATCACCGTCGAGGGATCGCCCAGCCAGTTCCAGCCACCGAGACCGAAAAGGCCGCGCAACTGATCCAGCAACCCGTAATCCGGCGTGTAGAAGAACAGCCAGATATTGGCGACGGCGATCATCGGCAGCACGGTCGGCGTGAAATAGGCCAGTCGCAGAAAGCCGCGGCCGCGTATGTTGCGATTGACCCAGATCGCCATCACCAGGGCCAGGGCAATCGAGGTCGGGATCGTGCCGAGCGCGAACCAGAAATTATTGACCAGCGCCTTCCAGAAGATCGGATCGGCCGCCATGGACCGATAGCTGTCAAGCCCGACGAAGGCCTCCGTGCCATTGCGGCGCGTGACGAACAGCGAATGCCGGATCGTCGCCAGAATCGGAAAGTGCGTGAATGCGAGTAGCAGGACGGCCGCCGGCAGCAGCAGCAGCCAGGCATTCACGGTGTTCCACCACGCTTGCGATCGGGCACGGCGCGGGGCTATTGGCGATGAGACCATGGAGTCGGACATCTGTGAGCCGGCGGGATGGCGGTGGCGCGCCATCCCGCCACGTCCCTATTTGTAGGCGCGCAAGACGCGGTCGGACTGCTGTTGCGCGGCGGCCAGCGCTTCCTGCGGCTTCTGCGCGCCCGTGATCGCGGCCTGCACGGCATCCCCGATGAACTTGTAGATGCGGCCGTTCTCATGAACGGAGAGCTCCGGCACCGCGTGCTCCAGCTGATCGCGCGCAACTGTGGCCTGCGGGAAGGCCTTTGCGTAGGCCTCCATCGTCGGCGTCTTGTAGGCGGCCGGCGACACTGCCACGTAGCCCGTCTTCATGCTCCATTCGGCCGCGCGATCCGGAGCCGTGATCCATTGAATGAACTTGACGGCCGCCTTCTGCTGTTCGGGAGACGCACTCTTGAAGATGTAGAAATTGCCGCCGCCGGTCGGTGATCCGCGCCGCTCCCTGGCCGGCAGCATGGCCACACCGAACTGGAATTTCGCGGCGTCCTTGACCGCCGTCAGATTGCCGGTGGTGTGCCACATCATCGCCGTCTTGCCTTCGAGGAAATCGTTGCGCAGCGTCGCCCAATCGATGCTGCCGGCCGGGGCGACGTTGTGCTTGCGCGACAGGTCGACCCAGTACTCGAGGGCAGCGACCGTCTTCGGAGCGGTCAGATAGACCTCGTTGCCGGGCTCGTTCATCATCTTCTGCCCGTTCTCGATCGCCAGCGCCTGCAGCATCCAGTAGGCATATCCGGTCGAGGGAATTTCGATGCCCCAGCGCGTCGTGTTGCCGCCATCCTTCTTGACCAGCTTCTTCGACATCTCGACCATTTCGTCCCAGGACGCCGGCGCCTTCTCGGGATCAAGGCCCGCCTCCTTGAAGGCGTCCTTGTTCCAGTACAGCACGATGGTCGAACGCTGGAACGGCACGCTCCAGGTCTTGCCGTCGATCTGCCCGTTCGCCATGAACGCCGGATAGAACTCCTTGAACCAGGCCTTGTCGCCGACGAGATCGTCAAACGGCACGATCGCGTTCTCGTCCATCAGCGTGAACACGTCGGTCGACAGCAACACCGACAGTTGCGGCGGCTGCCCGCCCTTCATGGCGGTCATCGCCTTGGTCATCGTATCCGTGTAGTTGCCGGCATAGACCGCCGTCATCTTGATGTCGGGATTGTCCTTCTCGAAGCGCGAGACCATGTCGTCGATGATCTTGGTGACGGGACCGCCGACCGCGACCGGATAGTACATGGTCAGATCCACCGCGGCAGCCGGGCGTGCAGCCATCGAGAGTACGGCAAACGCCGCTGCCATCAACATCGTTCGTCGCGCAAACATGGGACAATCTCCTTCGTTACTGCGTTTGAAACAGCCGCTGCTATCGACCGGATATCGCCCGCTGGCCCTCTGTGACGATGGTCTCCAAGCGAGTTTCCGAACTTGAATCGAACCGATGCTCGAGCCCGGGTTCCCACGCGATCCGGACATCCTCGCCTGGCCGAACCTTGCTGAAACCTTCGAGCCGCACCGAGATGGGCTGACCATCGACCTCGCACAGAACGATGCTGTCGGCCCCAAGATGCTCGATCGCCCTGACGCGCGCAAAATGGTCCCCGCCCGACACGATGCGGATATGCTCGGGCCGGATGCCGATGAGATGATCACCCTGGCGCAACAGGTTCATCGGCGGCGTGCCGATGAACCGCGCCGTGAATGCCGTCGCCGGCCGGTTATATAGCTCCTCTGGTGTGCCATTCTGCTCGATACGACCATCGCGCATCAGCACGACGCGATCCGCCATCGTCATGGCTTCGGTCTGATCGTGGGTCACGTAGACCATCGTCATTCCGAGCCGCTGTTGCAGGGCGCGGATCTCCGTCCGCATCTCATGCCGCAGCTTGGCGTCCAGATTTGAAAGCGGCTCGTCCATGAGGCAGACCCGCGCTTCCGCAATGATGGCTCGTCCCAGTGCAACCCGCTGGCGCTGGCCGCCAGATAGCTGCGACGGCTTGCGTTCAAGCAGATGCGCAAGGCCAACAATCTCGGCCACACGCCGGAGCCGCTCGTCTCGTTCCGCGCGCGACACGCGACGCACACGCAGTCCGAAGACGATGTTCTCGGCTACGCTCAAATGCGGAAACAGCGCATAGGACTGGAAGACCATGGAGATATTCCGCTGCGCCGGGGTCAGATGGGTCACGTCGACGCCGCCGATGGCGATCGTACCGGCATCAGCATCCTCAAGCCCGGCGATCAGCCGCAGCGTGGTCGACTTACCGCAGCCGGACGGTCCCAGCAGCACAAGTAGCGAGCCCTCGTTCGCTGTCAGACTGACGTCATCGACGGCGCGCATCGCGCCCCAGAACTTGGAGACATGACTCAGCGTGATCGCTGACATGGCCTGTTCGCTCTCACCGTGATGCGGCTACGCCGCTGGCGACGGCTCGCTGCAACGGACCCATGCAAGGCCGCTCACCGCAGACAGACCGGTCCATGCGCCCTCCCTCGTGCCACGCGCATTCGTCGGCGTAGCCACCACGATGTTCATTTGAACATAGCGTAACGCCATATGAAACCAGAAAATTGCGTCCTTGGAGTTCAAATGATACTTTCGTTGAGAACGGAGGGCCTATGCTCAGGACCGCCACGACCCGTCAGACCCACATACTAGAGATCGTGCGCGAGCAAGGCTTCGCCTCCATCGAGCAGCTCGCGGTGCGTTTCGATGTCACTCAGCAGACCATTCGCCGCCTCGTGAATGCACTCTGCGACCAGGGCCTGCTCCGGCGGGTGCATGGCGGGGTCGGCCTCCCGGTCCAGAACCAGAACCTCGCCTATGGCAGCAGGCACAGGTTAAACGCCAGCGCGAAACGGCGGATCGCGCACGCGACCGCCAACCTCATCCCTGACGGGACGTCACTGATGATCGGACTTGGCACGACGCCCGAATACGTCGCGCAGGCGCTCTCCCGCCGTCGGGATCTGCGGGTGATCACCAACAGCCTGAACGTGGCCGCAGCATTCGCGCACAATCCGGACGTGGAGATCAGCATCGCGGGCGGCACGCTGCGGCAACTCGATCGCGATATCATTGGCGAGTCGGCTGCGCGCTTCTTCGCGGGTTTCCGCGCCGACTTTGGTATATTCGGTGTCGGGGGGATTGATGAGGACGGCACGCTGCTCGATTTCCATGCCGATGAAGTCAAGGCGCGTCAATCCATTGTGGCCAATTCGCGAACGTCCGTGCTAGTGGCCGACATCACCAAGTTCGGTCGCAATGCGACGGTCCGGGGCGGCCATCTCGACGACTGCCACCATCTCGTCATCGATGATCGATTGCCTGGATCGTTTAAGCCAATCGCGGACAGGTATGGCGGTCTGATCCACACGGCCCGCGACGCCCGCGCAGATTTCGAACGCCTTGGCCATACCTAGCGGACAACATAGACTCCCTTGCTCAGATCGATCGCGGACTTCAACGCACGGCCGACAATCCGCGCCGCAATCGGCACTGAGCCAGTCCCACGTGCCGCGCACCTACGGGGGCGAGCCCGAGCGGTGGGGAGCTGTTTTCCCGGTGATCCGAGCCCTCGGCTTGAACCAATTCAAGCGTGTTCATCCGGTCTACCTCGGAACAGGCGCTTCCGATTCCAGCAGGGACGCGGCCTTGAGATCGCTCCAGAGCGCGCCCGGCACTGTGGTGGTCAGCGCTGCCACATTGCGCTCGACCTCCTGCGCATTATGCGCCCCGAGAACCACGCTCGCGACCGCGGGATGACCCAGCGCAAAATGTAGAGCGGCCGTCGGCAACGCTACGTCATGAGCTGCGCAGATACGCTGGATCTCAGCAACCTTCGAAAGGATCTGCGGCGGTGCGTCTTGATAATTGTACTTGGCGCCCTTGATGGCGCCCGTCGCCAGAATCCCCGAATTGAACACGCCGCCAAGCAGCACCGCGATGCCCTGCTTCAGCGCCAGCGGCATGAACTCCTCGAGTGCTGGCTGCTCCAGCAGCGAATAACGCCCGGCGAGCAGCATCACCTCGAAGGACCCGGCCTGCGCAAAGCGCACGCACATCTCCGCCTCGTTGACGCCGATCCCGATGCCCGCGACCACACCTTCGGAACGAAGTTTGTCCAGCGCTACATAGGCCCCGGACATCGCTTCGCGAAACCGATCCTCGATCGCGTCCTTACCGTGGGTCCACACATCGACATCATGGATCAGCAACAGGTCGATCCGGTCGGTGCCAAGCCGCAACAGCGACTGCTCGACCGAGCGCATGGTGCCATCATAGGAATAGTCGACGACGGCTCGGTGCGGCTGTCCACCAATAAATCCGGACCGAGTCTCCGGCTGGTGAAACGGATCCATCCAGCGACCAGTTTTTGTGCAAAGCACCACATCCTTGCGCGGCACGCGCCGGAGCGCCGTTCCGCAGCGATGCTCCGACAGGCCGTTGCCATAGTGCGGCGATGTATCGAGCAGATTGATGCCGAGCTCGAAGGCACGGCTCGCTGCGGCAATTGCAGTGTGGTCGTCGAGCTCGAGAAAGAGATCGCCGAGCGGTGCGGTTCCGAACCCGAGGATGGAGACTTCGAGACCGGTCCGGCCAAGTGTGCGGCGCGGCAAAGCTGATTGCGAAATCATGGTGGATTGCTCTTCCTTCTTCGCGCCTTGATCGCGCGCTCGTCTCATTGCAGCGACGCGCAGCGTATGTATTTGCCGTCGGGTGTCAACGCGAGGATTGCGGGTCTCGTACAAGACTATTCCGCTCATACATTCGGGTTGCTAAGAAAAGCGGAACCGGCGCGCGGGCACTTCACGACCTGCGGCAACGAAGGAGGAACGATGCTCCCCTATGTCACGCACGATCCACGCTTTGCCCGCCTGGTCTTTGGTCACGCCAATCTCGAAAAACTCACCAGCGGCTGCCGCTGGGCCGAAGGACCCGCTTACTTTCCGGCCGGCCGCTATTTGATCTGGTCCGACATTCCGAACAACCGGATGATGCGCTTCGACGAGACGGATTCATCGGTGTCGGTGTTCCGCTCGCCGAGCTTCAACTCGAACGGCAACACGACCGATCGCGAGGGGCGGCTGGTCACTTGCGAGCACTTCATGCGCCGCGTCACCCGGACCGAGCATGACGGCTCCATCACGGTGCTTGCCGAGCAGTTCGAAGGGCGTCGGCTGAACTCGCCCAACGATATCGTGGTGAAATCGGACGGCTCGATCTGGTTCTCGGATCCGACCTACGGCATCGACAGCGATTACGAGGGCCGGCAGACCAAATCCGAGATTGGCGCCTCCAACGTGTACCGGATCGGTCCAGCGGGCGGCGAGATCAGCCTGGTCGTCTCTGACCGCGTGCAGCCGAACGGGCTGGCGTTCTCGCCAGACGAGAAGCTGCTTTATGTCGCCGATACCGGCGCGACCCACGTCGACGGGCTGCCCGCGACGATCTGGTCCTACAAGGTGCAGGGAGACAAGGTCGCTGAGCCCTCGCTGTTTTCCACCTGCCCCGACGGGCTCTATGACGGATTTCGCTGCGACATCCATGGCAACATCTGGACGTCGGCGGGACGGAGCGTGTTCTGCTACGGGACCGACGGGACGCATATCGGCACGTTCCCGATCGGTGAGATCGTGGCGAATGTCTGTTTCGGCGGTCCACGGCGCAACCGCCTGTACATTTGCGGACAGACCTCGTTGTATTCGATCTTCCTCAATACGCGCGCGGCCGTGTAAGCTTAGGCCGGCCATCTAGCTCGTGACGCGTTCGCCCCGCCCGTAGACGAGCAGCATGAAGATGATAACGAGACCATAGATCACCTGGCGGCCCGCCTCCGGCATCTCCATGATCGACAATACGCTGTTCAGGAGCACGATCAGGACGACGCCGATCAGCGTGCCGAGATAGCGGCCGCGGCCGCCGAGGATGTTGGTGCCTCCAATCACGACGGCGGCGATCGAGGGCAGCAGATAGGCGTCTCCCATGCCTTGGTAGGCCTTGGTGGAATAGCCGGCGAGCAGCACGCCCGCGAGCGCGGCAGCAAGGCCGCAGAGCACGAAGCAGACCACCGTGACGCGGCGCGTGTTGACGCCGGCCAGATAGGCCGCCGCCTCCTTGTTGCCGATGGCGTAGATGTAGCGGCCGAGCGACATGCGCTGCAGGATGACGACCACCAGCACGGACACCGCGGCCCAGACGAACAGCGCGTTGGGAATGCCGAGCGTACGATCGCCCGCCAGCATCCGCATCAGGTCGGTCGCCCCGGTCTGCGGTGCATAGCCGCCAGTATGCGCGACCATCAGGCCGCGCATCACGGCGTTCACGCCCAACGTAAAGATCATCGAGGGGACCCGCAGATACGCGACCCCGACGCCGTTGACGAGCCCGACCAGAACGCCGACCCCGAGCCCGACCGGAATTGCGAGAGGACCGCCGACCGAGGTCGCCATCATGGCCGCGGCGGCGAGCGTCCAGGGCACCGACAGATCGATCTGCGCGATCAGGATCACGATCATCATGCCGGCCGAGACGATCCCGAGGAACGCACCGATCTGCAATTGCTGCAGAAGATAGGCCGGAGACAACAGGGGAGCGCTGCCGAAACGGGCGAATGTGTAAACCGTACCCGCGACGAGAATGACGACGATGAACACCGCCGCAATCAGGATCGGGCGATCGTCGCGCGAGAGGCTGAATGAGGCCGCCGTCATCGAAACAGCTCCAACGTGTTCTTGACGCGCAGCATACCCAACGCGCCGATGCTGACGGCAGCGAGCAGGATCACGCCCTCGAACAGCGGCTGCAGAAGAGGGGCAATGTCGAAGATGCGGAAGAAGAAGGAAATCACGCGCAAGACCATGGCGCCGAAGATCGACCCGATCGCACTGCCGGTTCCGCCAAGCAGCGACGTGCCGCCGATCACCACGGAGGCTATCGAGTTGAGCGTATAGGCGCCGGCCTGCGGAATGTCCGCATTCCCAGACGAAGTCTGGATAGCAAGGAAGAGACCGCCGCAGCCGGCGAAGAAGCCCGCGAGCGTGAAGGCGGCGATCTTGGCGCGCTCGATCGGAAGGCCGGACATATAAGCCGCGCCCTCGGCCGAGCCGATCGCATAGACGGCGCGGCCGAGAACGGAGCGGCGGAACGGCACCCACACCAGCAGCGGAATGAGAACGAGAAGCACAAAGGGCACAGGGATCCAGGCGAACGGCGCAAACCAGGCAGCCGCGCCATCGTCGAAGATGTGCACGGTCGAGGCGAAATCGCCGAGCGAGTTAGTCAGCGCCCAGTTCAGATCAACATCGATCTTGCCGCCCGGGGTCGGACGCAGGAAAAGCGCGATGCCGATGTAGACCGCGCCGGTCGCAAGCGTCGCGATGATCGGCTGGATGCGCCCATAGACGACGACGCAACCATTGATAAAGCCGGCAGCCGCGCCGATCGCAAGGCACACGGCGATCCCGAGCAGAATGCCGCTCACGCCGCCCGGAAAGGTGCCGAGGCCGAGATGCACGCCGAACATGTCGAGATGCAGCGGCGCACCACCTGCCGCGCCGGTCAGGAGGTAGCTCGCAAAGCAGCCCACCATGGTCATGACCGCTCCGACGGAGAGATCAAGGCCCGACATCAAGACCGGCACTGTCTGCGCCATCGCCAGCATGGCGAGCGCAAAGATTTCGTCGCCATTCTGCACCAGCACGGCGGAGGAGAAACCGCGGGGATGCGCGGCGTTGTAGAAAATGTAGAGGGCACAGAACAACAGGATGGCGGTGACCAGACCGATGTTCTGGCGGATCCTGATCGCGATATCGTCAAGCATGCGCCGCCCCCGCTGCGGTATCGGTGTCGACATTCAGGGAGCTTGCGACAATGTTGGTCTCGGTGAGGTCGTCGCCCTCGAGCTCGCGCACGATGCGGCCGTCATACATGATGACGACGCGGTCGCAGCAGCCGATCAGCTCGTCATAGTCGGTCGAGTAGAACAGGATTGCGGCGCCCTGGTCGGCGAGTTCGCGCATCAGCCGGTAGAGCTCCTGCTTGGTGCCTACGTCGATTCCGCGCGTGGGATCGTTGAGCAGGATGATGCGCGGATCGGTCATCAGCCATTTGGCGAGCACGACCTTCTGCTGGTTTCCGCCCGACAGCGTCGAGACCGCATCACTCGCTGCGTCCAACTTGATCTGTAGCCTCGCGATGGCTCGCTGGATCGCGGTGCGTTCCCGGCCGGTATCGATGAATGGGCCAGTGGAAAGCGCGTCGAGCGATGCGATCGCAAGATTGTCCGCGATCGACATCGGCAGCATCAGCCCTTCGGTCTTGCGGTCCTCAGGGACGAGCGCGATGCCGACCGATTTTGCCGCCGCCGGGGAGCCGGGACGTACTTCGCGATCCGCCACCGTGAGGCGACCAGTGACACCGCGCAAAACACCGAACAGCGCAAGCAACAGGGATTTCTGGCCCTGCCCGTCGAGACCGCCGAGCCCGACGATCTCGCCGGCGCCGATGCTCAGTGAAATGCGATCGAGCTGCCTCTCCCAGCACAGGTTCTCGAGCGCCAGCACCGGCTTCGCGGCATTTCGCGCCGGCTTGGGCGGATACTGGGCCGCGATGTCACGCCCAATCATGAGCTGGATGATATCGGCGGTCGAACGCCTCCCCTTGTCGAAGGTCTCGATATGGCGGCCGTTGCGAAACACCGAGGCCCGGTCGGCGAGCGCCTCGACCTCGTGCATGCGGTGCGAGATGTACAGGATTGCGACGCCCTCGGCCTTGAGCCGCGCCAGCATCGCATAAACCTTCTCCACATCGGCGCTCGTCAGTGCCGATGTCGCCTCGTCGAGGATCAGCAACTGCGGCCGCTTGCCGAGCGCCTTCGCGATCTCGACCACCTGGCGCCTCGATAGGGGCAGATCGCGCACGCGCCTCAGGGGGTTGACGTCCTCACAGCCGATCTCGGACAAAAGCTCTTCGGCGCGGCGGCGCTGCGCCTTCGCATCGATCAGGCCGAACCGCCGCGGCGGGGATGCAATGGAGATGTTGTCCGCGACCGAGAGGTCGGGCATCAGCGATAGTTCCTGAAAGATGCAGACGACACCGGCCGCATTCGCCGCCGACGGCGTGGCGAAGCTGACCTCGCTCCCCGCGAGGCGCATGCGACCGCTGTCGGGCTGCACCACACCGGCAATGATCTTGATCAGGGTCGACTTGCCGGCGCCGTTCTCGCCCAGCACGGCATGAATCTTGCCGCGTTCGCAGGCGAAGTCGACGCCTTCAAGCGCGCGAACGCCGGCATAGCGCTTGGAGATGCCGGCAAGCTCCAGGAAGGCGGATTGCGTCGGATCGGCAGCCGGCATGGCCGGGCCTTCACGCAACGACGGCCCGGCGAATGCCGGGCCGTGACAGAGACATCGCTGGAGCCGTCACTGGGTGTTCTTCTCGCTCTGCGACATGATCTCCGGTGCAGTGAAGTTCACGCCGCACGGTGTGAACTGGTTCGGCGCAAAGAAGTTGGCATTGAGCTCGGGCCAGTAATTCGTGCCCGGCTTGAGATCCTTGTAGGTCGCCACTGGAATCGGGATCGAGATCAGCTGCGGCATAATGTTGCCCTGCAGCGCCGAGATCGCCGCCTTGGTCGCGATCGCCACCAGCGCCGGCGACTGGCCGTAGGACATTCCCTTTAGTCCGTCCTTGGCGTGATCGGCAATCTGTTTACGGTACTCGTTTTCGCCCTCGCCCGACATCGGCACAAAGGGATGCTTGGCAGCCATCAGTGCCTGCACGGTGCCGTCGGATCCGCCTTGGGTGAATACTCCGTCGAAATGACCATGCACAGCTAACGCATCTGCAGTCACCTTCTGCGAGGTGCCGGTGTCCCAATTACCAACCACCTCGGTGATTTTGAAGCTGTTGCCGGGCGATTCTATTACCTCGCGGAAACCGAGATGACGATCGCGGTCAACGGAGTTTCCCGGGAGGCCACGGACTTCGAGGATGTCGCCGGATTTCTTGCCGCTCTCGTCGATCAGCCATTTGGCCGACATGCGGCCCATTTCCTTCTGGTCCTCGTTGACCATCATCACCTTGTCGGTGTCGAGGACGTTGTCGAACGGCACCACCACGACGTTGTTCTTGTCGGCAAGACGGATGATGCGATCAAAACCGTCGGGAGCTACCGCAATGGTAACGATTGCGTCGAAGCCTTGGTTGATGAAATCCTCCATCGCGCCAAGTTGCGCCGCGACATCGGTCCCGGTGGAAACAACCTTTAACTCCTTGATGTTCTCCTTGATACCCGGCTGATCGGCGAAAGCCTTGGCAGTCTTCACCATCTGGATGCGCCAGGTGTTGCCGACAAAACCGTTGACCAGCGCGATTCTGTAGGGGCCCGCCTTCTTGGGCCACTGAAAGAATTTGGTCTCGGACGACCACGGCTTGAAGCAGGCGGGGTCGGCGCCGGGACCGGAGACGACCTTTGGACCTGCCAGAGCACTCACCGATGACAACAGCAAGCCGGCGCAAGCCAGCTCCGCCAGACGAAGCGTCCACACCATGTCGTGTCTCCCTGAGCGTTTGTGTTCCACCCTAACGCGGCGCGTAGCCATGCCGGGAATTGACCTTCCCATGCGCGTGTCGGGCTAGGATGGCACGCAGCTTGCGATGCTGACAAGCCGAGGGCGGACGCTCCGGCGCGAGACACGATCTGAACGCACGGCCAAACCGACGGCAATTGTGGAAGCAGAAAACGTAACAATGACAGTCGGATGTTCGTGGGCGGCAAGGGATTGTGCAACGGCGAAGCTGGCGATGGCCGGGCTTTCATGGTGGCATCCACGCGCGTGACGAAAAAAATGACACTCAGGGAAAAGTGTGAATCGCTACGCGAAGCCGAACGAAGCCCGCTTGCTGAAGCCGGGTTTTGAAAACCAGAGGCTGGGACTACTTGCTTTCGTCCGGCGGCCTGGCGCTCCTCCGCTAAGATAATGGCTGTAGCAACGCCGATCGCTCGCAGCTCCTCACTCAGCAGCTCGACGGCGAGATCAGGTATCGCACCGCGACGGTGGCTGGCGAACATGTCACTTGCTTGACACGTTCTGAAGCGCCGGTCTCTAATGTCCTTCAAGGTCCTGCGGTTGGACAGGCAACACTTTCTGCCCCCAAGCAAGAACAGGCTCGACTGCCCCACCCAGCGACTGTCAGGTCAAGGGTGCGGAATCCAAGATCGTTTCCTGGGAGGGAACAATGGACAGACGCCAGACGCTCAAGCTGATCGGTGGTACGGCCGCGTTGGCCGGTGCCGGTTTTCCGGGCTTTGCCTTTGCGCAAGCCCAAAAGGAAATGGTCACGGTCGTGAAGATCGCGGGAATTCCGTGGTTCAACGCACTTGAAAAGGGAATCCAGAAGGGTGCGAAGGATTTCAGCATTAATGCCACTATGGTTGGCCCGGCGAACGTCGATCCGGCACAGCAAGTAAAGCTGCTTGAGGATCTGATTGCCAAGAAGGTCAACGTGATCGGCTTGGTGCCGCTTGATGTAAAAGTCTGCGAGCCCGTACTGAAGCGCGCCCAGGCCGCCGGAATCAAGGTCATCACGCATGAGGGTCCGGAACAGGAAGGCCGTGACTGGAATGTGGAATTGATCGACTCCGTTCGGTTCGGCGAGGTGCAGATGGAACGTCTCGCCAAGGACATGGGCGGCGAAGGTGATTATGTGGTTTATGTCGGGACTCTTACGACGCCACTTCACAACAAATGGGCCGATGCCGCGATTGCCTACCAGCAGAAAAATTTTCCAAAAATGAAGCTCGTCGCCGACCGCTTCCCTGGCGCCGACGAGATCGACACCAGCCAGCGCACGACGCTTGACGTGATCAAGGCCTATCCCAACCTGCGTGGTATTCTCGGCTTCGGTTCGAACGGACCAATCGGGGCCGGAAATGCTGTGCGTCAGCAACGTCTTGGCAAGAAGATCGCCGTTGTCGGCACTGTACTGCCAAGCCAGGCGAAGTCGCTTATCGCGGATGATACGATCCGCGAGGGTTTTCTGTGGAATCCCACCGATGCGGGTTACGCGATGGTCGCGGTGGCCAAACTCGTGCTCGATGGCAAGCCGATCACGGATGGCGTCGATGTACCCGGCCTTGGCAAGGCAGCCGTCGACGTTGCAGGAAAGCAGATCAAGGTGGACAAGATCATGCGCATCAACAAGGAAACCATCGACGGTCTGATCGCGGGAGGGCTCTAGGCCGGACCGGTTTAGTCGCCTCGTCGCGCTGCATTCCCGGCCCTTCCGGTCGGGAATGCGGGACCACTCGAGTGATCGCACGACTCCATTGCAGGCGAACCTTTGGTGACTTTCCTGGAAATGTCCGGCATATCGAAGCGCTTCGGCGGCGTGCACGCGCTCCGCGACGTCGATCTCACTCTGGAAGTCGGCGAGGTGCATTGCCTGGTCGGTGAAAACGGCTCCGGCAAGTCCACCCTGATCAAGATCATTTCGGGCGTCGAGGCACCGGAGCCTGGCGGCCGTATCGCAATTTCCGGCAAGGAATATCCTAAACTGAACCCGGTCTACTCCACGCATTGCGGCATTCAGGTCATCTACCAGGATCTTTCGCTATTCCCCAACCTCACCGTCGCCGAGAATATCGCGATGGCGCACCATCTTGGCGGCCTCCATTCGGTGAACTGGGCCTCAATGCGCGCCGCCGCGAAGGCCACAATGGCAAAGATCGGCGTTGCGTTCGACCCGGACGCGAAAGTGTCAGAGCTCAGCATTGCCGGACGCCAGCTGGTCGCGATCTGCCGCGCCTTGGCTGCGGATGCCAAACTCCTGATTATGGATGAGCCGACGGCATCGTTGACCCGCCACGAGGTGAACGCCCTGATCGCGCTCGTAAGCGAGCTGAAGCGTGCCGGCATCTGCGTCGTTTTCGTCAGCCACCGTCTCGATGAGGTGCTTGAAATCGCCCAGCGCGTAACGGTGCTGCGGGATGGCGCCAAAGTCGGTACTTTTGCCGCAGACACAATCGATGGGCGGAAACTCAGCCAGCTGATGACTGGCAAGTCCTTCGAGTATCAGATACAGGCGCCTGAGCTTGCCGCTGGCCCGGTTGTGCTGGAAGTTAAGGGCCTGGGCCGCGAGGGCGAGTATGAGGATGTAAGCTTGCAGTTGCGCGCGGGCGAAGTAGTGGGTCTCACCGGTCTGCTCGGCTCAGGGCGAACCGAATTGGCGCTATCCCTGTTCGGCATGAAGCCGCCCGATCGCGGCACTATCGCACTTGACGGGCGGCCCATCGCCCTCCGTACAAATGCAGAGGCGATCAATCGAGGGATCGCCTACGTATCCGAAGATAGGCTTACGCTTGGTCTCATCCTGAATCAGTCCGTCACGGCGAACGTCACGCTTGCGGTGCTGGATCGTCTGGCTGGCGCGTTCGGCCTGATTGCCGCACGCGCGCGACAGACCCATGTCGCTCGGTGGGTTGCTGAACTCGGGATCAAGGTCTCCAATCCCGCCAACCCGGTGAAGACGCTCTCCGGGGGCAACCAGCAGCGGGTCGTGCTCGCCAAATGGATGGCGACCAATCCGCGGGTGCTTATCCTCGATAGCCCCACGGTGGGCGTCGACATCAGCGCCAAGGACGGCATTTACGAAATCATCCGGCGGTTGGCCCGCGACGGCGTCGCGGTCTTGATGATATCGGACGAAATCTCCGAGGTCCTTTATCATAGTCATCGCGTCCTGGTGATGCGGGATGGTCGTTTGACAACCGACGTGCCTGCCGCAGCCACTTCCGAAGATGCGCTTGGGCAGGCCGTCAATGCCTGAATCGCACATGGCATCATTCGGCAGGTTTCGTCGCAGCCATGAGTTCTGGCTGCTGACAGTCATCCTTGGGCTCTGCGCCAGCTTGGGCTTCGCGAACGCCCAATTCCTGACCATGCAGAATCTGTTTGATCTGCTGACCTCCTATGCATTTGTCGGCATCCTAGCGCTCGGGCTGCTGGTCGTCCTGATCGCCGGTGGAATCGACATCTCATTCACCGCGACCGCGTCGGTGGCGCAATATGTCACACTTTCGCTTGCCAATGCTTACGGGGCGAACTGGATCGGCGTCTTCGCCATCGCGATTGGAATTGGCGGTGCGCTCGGTGCCCTCAACGCGATTTTCATCCAGAAACTTCGAATACCATCGATCATCGTTTCGGTCGCGACGCTGAACATCTTCTATGGGCTTCTGATCTTCTTCACCGGCGGCAAATACATCTATTCGTTGCCCGACTGGTTTGCGACCGGAATATTCTGGTTCGAGTTCGAATGGGGCAAGGATAGCTCCTACGGTGTCAATCTGCAGATCCTCGCGCTCGTGCTGGCATTTCTCGTCACCTGGCTCCTGCTTAACCGAACCAATATCGGCCGGCAAATCTATGCCATGGGAGGCAATACCGACGCCGCACAGCGGCTCGGCTTCCACATTTTCGGCCTCAATATACTGGTCTATTGCTACATGGGTGTCATGGCCGGAATCGCCTCCCTGATTCAGGCACAACTCGCGCAGTCCGTTGCCCCGACGGTGCTGGTGGGCAAGGAACTCGATGTGGTCGCTGCCGTCGTGCTCGGCGGCGCCAGCCTGATGGGCGGCGTCGGCACGGTCTTCGGCACGTTTTTGGGCCTGACACTGCTCGCGGTACTCCAAAATGGAATCATTTTGCTGGGCGTTTCGTCCTACTGGTCGCCGTTCTTCGTCGGCTTGGTTATTCTCATTTCGGTCTCTGCGACCGCCTGGTCGCAGCGCGAGCGGCGAACCCGGAGCGCGCCCCGATGAGCAACGCCCCTGCCCTCTCGCTTCGCCGGCGCATGGTCGGTCTCGCCAGCAGCGGCACAGTCGCCACCCTCATCCTGCTGTTGTTCGCACTCTGGGTCGTGTTCGCGATCACGATCGGCGATCGGTTCTTCTCGGTCAACACGCTGCAATCCATGGCTTTCCAGATGCCCGAACTTGGCATCCTCTCACTGGCGATGATGCTGGCCCTGCTATCTGGTGGACTCAACCTTTCCATCATCGCAACCGCCAATCTGTCCGGACTGACCATCGCCTTCCTGCTGACGCGCTACATCCCGGGGAGCCAGGGCCTTGCCTGGGTCGGCATTCAGGTCTTTGCGATCGCTGCAGGATTTGCAGTGGCTGCATTGGTCGGCCTCCTCAATGGTTTTGTCATCGCCTATCTCGGCGTTTCGCCGATCCTGGCCACGCTCGGCACGATGACGCTCTGCAAGGGTCTCGCGATCGGCCTGTCGCGCGGTAACGTCATCTCCGGATTCCCGGAGCCGATTGTGTTTATCGGCAACGGAACGGTTTTCGGGGTACCCTTTGCTCTGATCGTACTTGCGTTCTGCGCCTTGCCCGTCGCGCTCATGCTGAACGCGACGCCGTTCGGTGCAAAGGTTTACATGATCGGCTCGAACGAGAAGGCGACCCGTTACTCCGGCGTCAATACCCGCGCCGTCCTCCTCAAACTCTATTTATTTTCCAGCTTGCTCGCGGGCGTGGCGGCGGTCGTCATGTTGGCACGTTTCAATTCGGCCAACGCGGCATACGGCGAGAGCTATCTGCTGGTCACCATTCTCGCGGCCGTGCTCGGCGGCATCGATCCGTTTGGCGGCTTCGGCAAAGTCGGCGGGCTATTGCTTGCGTTGATCATCCTTCAGGTGATCTCCTCGGCATTCAACCTTCTGAACCTCAGCCAATTCCTCACGCTAGCGATCTGGGGTGGAATCTTGATTGCCGTCGCGGCGGTTCCTCATGTCGCCGGCAAAGCGCCGCGGTAGCCGGCGATGATGCGCTCGATCGTCTCGAACCCTATTGCAGTTCTCGACATCGGCAAGACCAATCTCAAACTGGTCGTGGCGAGCGACGACGGCTGGCCGCTCGAAACACACGGGCTTCCAAATGTGCCTATGACTCAGGGCTCGTACCTCGCCTATGACCTTGCCGGGTTAGAAGAGTGGTTTCTCGATACCCTTGCCGACTTGTCTCAACGCCATGCCATTGGCGCCGTGATCGTGGCTGCGCATGGATGCGGCGCGGTTCTCGTCGACGGTGATACGCCAGTGCTGCCGATGATGGACTATGATGCCGTCTCTCCGCCCGCAATCGATGAAGCATATGCCCGGATCGCGCCTGGTTACGATGAGGTGTTTTGCGGAATCGGAGGGGCGATGCGGCTCGGAAAACAGCTGCTTTGGCAGGAAAGCGCGTATCCCGTCGAATTCGCTCGCGCAAAAGCCTATCTGACCACCGCGCAGTTTTTCGCCCTGCGGCTTGGTGGACGTGCGGCCAGCGAAATCTCGCAGCTCGCGGCTCAGAGCCATATCTGGGACCTCATCCACCGTCAGCCTTCTTCTCTTATGCGTAAGCGCGGTTGGAGCCATCTGTTGCCCGAATGCGTACCCGCCGGTGAGGTGCTAGGGACGGTTTCGGAATCTGTAACCAGGCGCACTGGCCTGGCGCAATCGACCGAGATCCTCTGCGGCGTGCATGATTCCAACGCCAACCTGTTTCGCTACAAGGCCGCCGGCATGGCCGATGCCTCGATCCTATCGACCGGTACTTGGATGATCGGCTTTCAGCGCGGCCTCCCCCTGGACAAACTCGATTGCGCGCGCGCGATGGTTCTCAATATCGATGTCGATGGGGAGAATGCACCTTCGACGTTGATCGCGGCCGGCCGCGAATACGACCTCATCCGCGGGGAACATTTTGCTTCTGATGCAGCCGTCCTTGCCGCATTGCCCACCCTGCTGTCGAGAGGAACCCTGGCGCTCCCCTCATTCGTCGGCGATGATGGATTGTTTCCGGGCGCTGCTCGCCGCGGACGAGTCATCGGGCCGCCCCCCGAAACGCCTGCCGAATGGCAGGCATTGGCGGTGCTCTACGCAGCGTTCAGCGCAAACCGCTGCCTTGATGCGCTCGAGAGCTCAAAACGCATAGTCATCGATGGTGGCTTTGCCGCAAACCTGCCCTTCGCCCGTTGTCTTGCGGCTTTGCGATCCTCGCAGAGTGTCTGGGTGAGTCGATCTCCCGACGGAACGGCGCTTGGTGCTGCGCTGCTGTGGCGGCGATTCTCGCGTACGCTGCCGGTTTCAAGCGTGATCCTTGAAGCCGTCACATCACTCAGCAACGATAGGTTCGAACCGCGCGACCTTTCCACCGCTTACCAGTCCTGGATCGCTTTCTCGGAGCCCGCTTCATGACAGACCGTAATCATGCCGATCTCCGCCAAGGCATTGTCGATACCTGCAGGGAGATGAATCGAAACGGTCTCAATCAGGGCACATCCGGCAATCTTTCGCACCGGATTCCAAACGGCATGCTAATCACGCCTACCAGTCTGCCCTATGATCGGATGCAGCCAGAGGACATTGTCGCGATGGATTTTGCCGCGAACTACCAGGGCAACCATCGGCCTTCATCCGAATGGCGCTTTCATCGCGATATTCTGCGAGCACGCGAAGACGTCAACGTCGTGCTGCATACGCATTCCACCTTCAGCACGATTCTCGCCGTTCACGAACGTGATATTCCCTGCTTCCACTATATGGTCGCAGTTGCGGGTGGCAACGATGTCCGGTGTACGCCATATGCTTGTTTCGGCACGCAGGCACTATCGGACTACGCCCTCAAGGCCCTCGAAGATCGCGACGCTTGCCTCCTTGGCCATCATGGCTTGATCGTGACGGCCCAGACCTTTGAAAAGGCGCTTTGGCTCGCCTTGGAGGTGGAGACGCTGGCGAAGATGTATGTCCATGCGTTGGCTATCGGCGAGCCGCCGCGCCTCAGCGACGCTGAAATGGCGCAGGTACATGAGCAGATGAAACGCATGGGATACGGCCAGGCGCCTGACCTTGACGATGTCGGCGATGTTCCGCGCGCCTTACTGGACTCGAAACGGACGGCACATTGATGGTGGATTTCACGGACAGCTGCCACCGAGTTCGGTCAGCACCGGCCCACGCGAATGTTGCAACAGTCGCAAAGGTGTCAACGGACGTTGGCTAGGGTGCTTTCAAGGTGAGAGTGGCGGAAGAGTGAGGCCGCCCACCACCGATTCTACACGCAAGCAAGAGCAACGGGCTTTGGGCTCAAAACACAGCGGGCCACCTGGATCTCCGGAGAGAGAAATGGCGATGAGCGAAAGAGGTTACCGTAAATCATAAACCAGCGTCTACGTTTGAAGAAACGTTAGCAGCTTTGAGCAGCTTTCGCGAGAACTGTAGTCGCACGACTCCACCGTCCTCAAGAAATATGAGGCAGCGACGACCGCGCATCGACATATTCGGCAGAGTTTCCGGCGCCCCTGCCGACCGCAATCTGATCGACCTTTATGCCGACGCCGGCCTGGAGTTCATCGGGCTCAGCGACAAAACGTCCCGATGACAAGCTTGGGATCGCGTTTGGTTATGCGCATATCTCGAAACGCGCCCAGCAGCTCGACAGCGGTAAGGCTGAACGAGATCACTTTTTCTGGCGCTAGTTTTCTTGCTGGTCTACTTCAAGGCCATGAACTCGCTGCTCGACCTGTCACGCTTGGTCCAGGTCGTCGCGCCGCCCATCCTGGTCTTGGTCTGCGACCGCTTCTTCACCGCGCCTTTGCGCGCGTTGTCGCCGACCGGTTTGTCGGCAGCCACGGAGTCATCCTCCTATGTTGGTGTGGTGATTGATCACTGGAATGATGGTAACTTGCCGGCTGGCCTCGTCCTCAATGGCGATGCGGCGCGGGTCGTGCACGCGGGGGGCAGATGCAATCTCGCTGGCGGTGGTCCTGGCTTTGGCCAGGGCATCTTCATCGTCACGGCAGTCCAATCCCGATGGATCCTTCAATGCCGTCCCGTCCGGCCGCCAACCCAGCACGCTTCAGCTTGACGAGCTGCTGAAACCTCTGCTGGCGGCGTGGAATGAGCAGCGCTCCACGCTGCGTAGTCCGAAATAACCGACCCGCAAACGGATCCGCTGTCTTAAGCGTGACGAACGCTCGGGCCTTCGTTTTCTATTGCGCGCAATGAAGGCTCACTAGCTCGCGTTAGCAACGGGTCACAAGCCGCCGACCTGGCCCCTGGCTGCAAACTTCCGGTCTGCCCTTGTGAGCCGACATGCAGCGACACCGCGTAAGGAAGCGATGGGCCAAAAGCTGGCCTCGCGCCAATTGCTCAATTTCTCCGAATTGGTCGAATGAATCTTTAGCGAGGCGAGGCTAATTGTGAGAATGGTAGTTAACCCTGGAACGAACGATCAGATGGCTCAGGTGGCAGTTCGCGCGCAGTGACGTCTTCGTCGTCCTCTTTGCCGTTGTTCTGATATGTGTCTGTGCTGTCTTTCTTGTTCGATATCCATCCGTTCATCAGGCATCTGGCTTCGGCCCAGATTGGGATTGCAAGAGCGTCCCCAACAGTGAGCCAGTTTGCATCAAGAAAACTAGCCAGTAGCTTGACGACTGCTGTGGGTCACCGCAATCACCCCGAAGCAACTCATGGCTAAAGGGAGGACATTCCTGGCGATGTCGAGCACAACGTTTATCCCGTGCTGTGGCATGGAGTGGGTCCCCAGCACGTGTTCGTAAAGACGAACGCTCGAAGCTTTTGCAATGGGTCAAAATGCGAAGAACTCAAGTTGAACAACCTGGTCTGCTGTGGCGCGATGAGCGGACCTCCTCCGAACGAGGCGCAACTTGATGGGCCACAAGGGGGTGCAGTCCACTCCCCTCAGGTGCGCGGACCCGGCGCTCCAGGTCATCAGTAGGCAGGGTGGCAATGTTGAGCAGCCTGTGTCGGAGATTTAGTTCGCACTCAGCGACGAGTGCGCGATGTTCCGTGGCTAACTGACGACTTTGAGCGATGGTTTCGTTGGCTCGCTCGAGCCGGCGGCGTGTCTCGGCGCTGAATTCTTCGGCCATTTGCGCTCCTAACATGCAGGCGGGAGCGCGGAATTGTCTCTCAGCCACCGGCGCCTACGGTTAGACCCTCGGCCGGCGATGCGTATCAACGTGCGAAGTCGCTTATCATTGCTGGCGCTTCCCTGGCTCTCGTCCAAGGCGCGGTAAGCCAGCGCTTGGAGAGGTTTTAGGAGGAAGCCCACCATCCGTCGGGGAATGGCTCCAGCAAAGTCCGATTGACTTGGTTGTCGTTGTCGGGGGCTGATAGCGCCTGCATTCCAGCTTGGTGGCGCGCGGCGACGGAAGCGGACAGACAGGGCGCCTGGTTCACGAGTTCGAAGGCGGCGCGAAGCAGGATGTGTCAAGCGTAATGGAGGCACACTGCGGGCGCTTCGCTCTGCTTCTTCGACTAGACCTCGAATATATTCCAATTCTGAGAGCTGAGAGGTGAGTTCGCTAAGTCGTTGGGCATAAAGGATTGCGCGAGAGCTTCGCATGAATGTTCTCCCCTGCGCAAAAAACTATCGGGAAAAACCAGCAAATCAATTTAACTATGTTAACGGGCTCGGTCACGAAAGTGCGCCCATAAGTTGCTCCAAGGCTATTCGAGGCTTCGCTACTCCCTCAGGGGCAGCGCGATGCGCTGGAGTCCGCTTTGGGTCCACAACCGGACCTGCACCGCAGCAACTTTCAGCTTCGCGTGTCCACACGGAAAACAATGCAGCACGACGGGATGGGACCGAACGCTGTCTGGGACCGACCATAACCCGATAACCTCGTCGCGCCCTGAAGTAGGCACGAGGCTGAATGTATGTCGAGCGTGCGGGCGGTCTTGAGCGACGGCTCAGGCCAACAAACCGTCTTGATGTGGCGCGAAGATAAAATCCTGAGGTCTGAGTGCTTGCTGGCTATGCACCACCACGTCGTTGCCTGGACTGAACGTGACCGTGCTCTCGTGCGTGACAGGATCGAACGGTGAGAAGCTCAGATCGCTGAAGTTCTCGATACCGAGCGCAGAGACGTCGATGTGATCGGCGCCCTGATTCGAGAGTCCCTGTCCGAAGTCTTCGACTTTATCGTGCCCGTTATCGAAATCGAACACGAACGTGTCGTTCCCTCCTTGGGCAAAGCCGAGCATCATCTGGGCATCACCCCATATGTCATCGTTTCCCGTGCCGCTAACCAGCCTGTCGTTGCCGCCGCGCGCGTAGTCGGACATGGATTGGGCATCGCCGACGAGAATGGTCTCGTAGCTGCCCACGGCATGCGGATTCGGATCATTGCCGCCGACCAGGGTGTCATTGCCGCCATGCGCGCGGCCCGACATAGTCGACGCATCGCCATATGCTTGATTGATGAGCTGGGAAAATACGTTGCCACCGAAATAGGTGTCGTCGCCGCCAACGGCCTGATCGCCCATATTGCCGCCGGCATCGCCGTAGAAGAGATTTTGGTTTTGCGTGCCCGAGGCCTGGAATGTGTCATTGCCGCCCTGGGCACGACCAGACATGTCGCCCGCGACTTCGCCATAGAACGTACTTCCTCCTAAGCCGGTCTTGTTGAACGTGTCGTCCCCTCCGTGGGCAGAGCCGGACATGTTCCCGCCAGCATCGCCGGAAAAGACATTTCGGTCAGCGAGTGTTGCGTCGCTAGAGTCGTCGAACGTGTCGTTTCCCCCGGCGGCGGAAGCGGACATATTTGCACCGGCATCGCCGAAGACAAAATTGAACGGATTAATCCCGCTCACAGCGAAACTATCATTGCCGCCGGCCGCATGACCGGCCATGTCGCCGCCGGCGTCACCATAGAGATAGTTGTTGTACTCGGATCCGCTCGCAGTGAAGCTGTCATTGCCGCCCCGGGTATGCCCGAGCAAGCCTCCGCCAGCGTCGCCATAGAACACAAAACTCCCATCCGGTCCGATGTGACCAACGAATGTGTCATTACCGCCGACCGCGCAATTGATCAGGTTTCCACCCGCATCTCCATACACGATAATTGTTTGATGTCCGCCAGCAGTGACGCCGAAGTTGTCGTCACCACCCTGGGACTGACCAGACAATGTTTCGCCAGCGTCGCCATAGGCATTCACCCTCACTCCGGGCGTAAAGGCCAGGGGCAATTCGACATTGAACATGTCATTGCCCGCAATGGCCCAGTCCGAAATGTTGCCTCCAGCATCACCGTACATATCCAGGCTGAAGGTCTCGCCGGGAATGATAGCGGGCGCCGATACTTGAGCGGACAACGTGTCGCTGCCGCCCCGGGCATGATCAGAAATGTTTCCGCCCGCATCACCATATAGGCTTCCAGAGCCGGACGTCAGCAACGTGTCGTTGCCGCCGATCGCGCGGCCGAGCAAGTCCACGCCAGCATCCCCGAACAGTGTGTTTGTCGGATCGGAACCAACCAGTGTTTGCGCTGCGCCATGCTGTCGGCCCGTGAGTGATCCACTTGTGTCGCCAAAGAGAACAGCCATGTGAACCTCCCTCGTGGTCCGCAGGTTGCCGCGGAGATGCGTCCAAATGACTTACAACGTTTCGTTGTTATGATTAAATCACATTTTTAAACGAATTAAATCATATATTTGAAATCGACAGCTATCGTCACGAGAGAAGGTTCTAGCCCGGATTGATCGAATTCGGGGCCAAATGCAGTACCGTGCCTAGTCCGCAACGTCTCTAAAACGGGGGGCGTCTCTCAACGTGAGCAGCCCATTCGGCATTCCGGACTTTTTCACGCGGGTTTTGACGTTGGAAGGTCGATGGCGTCCAGCTCGGATCATCGGGCGCAAAGACGTGCAGATTGCCTCGCGTTCGAGAGAGTCCTCCGAAACCCGAGCGCCGCAAAGGCTCGCCCGATCAAAGCTCCCGGTGTACTGCGGGATGATCCGGTTCTTGACCTCTTCACCCAGTGCTTTTGCCGCCCTTCCGGTATGGCCGATCGCGTGCTTAGAAGGCCCGAGCGCCTTGAACATTCTTCTGGAGGAGATCGGCCCTTTAATTGCGGTTTGTTGTCAAGTTACCATTCTTCCTCTCTCCAGTGACACGCCCGTAGCGATTGCTCCGTCGGAGCTGGTCAGGTTGCGGAGACGGAGCGATCGCGGATGGCGAGACGATTGCCTAGCGGGATTGGCAATCGACATCGTTGGCGGCTTCAGCGAGTTGGGTTGATGTCGTAGATGGGGTCATGGTCCTTTCCGAGGTCGCGAGCGCCTCATGATGATGTCCGGATCGGGCGCCTCAACGTCTGCAGCGGAGTGCGGGCGAACCGCCACCAGCCGATTGACCGAGGTCACCACAACCACCGTCCCAGCGGGACATCGCCAGTCCGGCGGACCGGACCAGGAACTTGCGAGCAAATATTAGATTGGCTTCGGCTGGACCCAGTCGAACGATGTGCCATCGACCCAGATGCAGTGGAGAATCACGGCGATCTTTCGGGCAATTGCGACCTTTGCCTTCTTCATGCCGATCCGGTTGGCGAGCTTCATGCCTCAGGCCTTTAGAGAAGACCACTTTTTGGTTCGAGAAAGAAGGACAGTGGCGGCCTCGAACAAGTAAGTTCGGAGAAGCCGGTCGCCCCGTCGAGATATCTTTCCGTTGGTGTCGGTTTCGCCGGATTGGCTACGTCGCGGCGTAAGGCCGAGGTAAGCGCCGACTGTCGACGCCGATCGGAAGCGCGAGGGATCATCGATCGTGTGGCGGAACGTTAGGGCCGTGACGACGCCGACACCCGGGACCGTCATCAGTCGCCGCGTCGTCTCGTCCAGCTTCGCCAACTGGCGGACCTCGTTGTCGAACTTTTCCTGTTCTCGACAGATGTTCTCATGGATCGAGAGCAGCGGCGATATCACGTTGAGGAGTAAATGATCAGCGCCTAAGAATTCGCTGACCTGGTTGCGGAACTGTTGGCCGATCGCGCGAGGGAATAGTAATCCAGATTCCTTGATCAAGCCACGAATCTGGTTCTCAATGTCTCGGCGCATCGACACTAGCCGAGATCTAGCGACAAGGATCGCTCGGATCTTTTGGCTTTCCTCACTTTTGACCTTGACCTCTCGATACCATCCCACTCGCACCAGTTCTGCAAGGCCTCGCGCATCATTCTGACCGCTCTTGTTCATACGGACCGACAAAGCTGCGTGCGCATGCCGAGCGTCGATGCAGACCACCGGAAGCTCAACCCTGCGGAGTTCATGCCATAGCCAACTCGCCATCGCACCCGTCTCGAAGCCGATACGCTCGGCTTGAGGCGCATGTTGCGAAGCAGGTCGGTCAAGGCACCAGGATTAGACTTGGCTTTTCCTTCGAAGATTACTTGGCCAGTCTCGTTGACAACGCATACGGCGGTTTCTCTCTGTGAGACGTCCAGCCCGACGTACTGCTTCATGGGAGCTCCTTCGAATCAGGTGATTGCGAGGGCTCGACGATAATGCGGCTTGCATGCCACGAGCGCCGACCGCAATTACGTCATCGTTTGCAAATTTGCCCCCTCATCGGCGTCCAATTTTGGCCCCTTTGCGCGGCGGGGTTTGCTGGTAGCGCTCGTCTCGTCGGAGCTGGCCGGGATAGCGGAGGCGAGACGAGCGCGGGTCGCGTGATCGTCGTCTCGGCTTTTGAACCGCCAGCTATCGTTGCCGGTCTCGACGTGAAAAGCCGTTTTAATTCGGTCTTCAAACCGTGGATCGGCCTAAGGCTTTGCGAGGTGCGGTGGGCGGGGCCCAAACCTGGGACCCGCCTGATTAAGAGTTTAGCCACGAGTTAAGAACGTTCAATGATTAGGCAGTCGCCGCCTGAGCATATTCGGCCAAAAATTGGCATCCGTCCCACAGGCATAGAGCGTCCGCTCCGAGGACACTCTTCCGGTTCCCGAGAAGGCGGACGAGCGATAGGCTCGGCCGAAATCAACTGCAATGCCCGCGAGCCTGCCGGTCTCCAGTTGGCGCCAATCGCAGGATCTCGCGGGATCGTGCGTGGCGGTGCCGTCGCACACGCACGACTCCCAATTGGAACCATATCTCCGGTGACCGATTGGATCGCTGTTGAGTAGTGCAGACCAGCTGGCACCAGCCGGCACGAGACCTAGCGCCGGACATCGGTGGGGACGAATCCCATGATGGACCACGCGACCAGAGTTGGTAATCGATTGTTAGCAGCCTTGCCGCCGGCCGATTTCGCTTTGCTTGCGCCTCACCTGCGGAAAGTCGTGCTCGAGCGCGACGCCGTACTGGTCCGATCGGGAGATCGGATCGAGCACCTTCTCTTCCCCTGTGGCGGCGCGATTGCCTTCATCGTGGACTTGCCGAACGGGCAGACTGCCGCCACAGCGGTGATCGGTCGTGAAGGTGCGATCGGTCTAACGTTGGCGCTTGGCACATCCCACTCATCTGTGACGGTAGTCGTCCGCGTACCAGGGCCCGTGCTGCAGATTCCGGCGGCGCAATTTTTGTCAGCTCTGGGGCGCAGCCCCGCCATCGCATCCATGGCGCAGATTTTCACGAGATCGCTGCTGACGCAGGTTCAGCACGTCGCGGCTTGCAATGCACTGCATTCCGTCGAAGCCCGGATGGCCTGCTGGCTGCTTCAAATTCACGACCGGGCGAATAGCAGCAATCCCCTCCCTTTGACACAGGAGACTATGTCGGAGCTACTGGGGGTCCGGCGCACCACGGTCACGCATGTTGTGAGGGCATTGCGCGCGTCACGAGCCTTGAAATCCAACCGCCGCGGTCAGCTCGAGATTGACCGGCCGCGGCTCGAAGCCGTGGCATGCGAGTGCTACAAGGTGATGAGCCGCAGAATCGATCGGATCGTTTCGCGTGGCGCAGCAGGACTTATTCACGCCGCGCCGGCGCGAGACGCCTGCCAGCCGCCCGGCAACCGACTATCCAGGGCAGGCTCGTAGACCCAGGGCTCTCGCGCGAACCACTCGTGTGTAGCCGCGCAGACCCGGCAATAGGTGCGCGAAAGAATACCGCGCTGCAACGAAACCTTTCGCGATCGGTTTCGATACCCGTCGAAATGGCGTCGCCCGTTTCCGGGCATTTGATCATCACCACACCCATCTTGATCTCCTGCAACCTGTTGTGCGGTCAGGGCACGCTGCCCCGCCATCGACTGGACCGAGCGTCCCCTCGTCGCGGAGATGTCCGTCCAGTCGAACCGCGCGGCCGGTAGCCTCGGTTCAGACGGTCTTGTGAAACACCCTATTGAAGCTGGTCTTGATGGGCTCGGTCGTCTCGATCGCAACTTTCTGCGCGAGCTCCCAGAGCTCCCGATTCTGTGCGGAGACGACTTCGAAAGCCTCGCGGCTTCGGGCGGTCGAAAGATGCACGATATCCAGCAGCGACCTGGTCTCAGCGAGCCGGGATAAAAACTCCAGGGTGGCCCTGGTATTGTCTTTGGAAATCTCGATGACCTTGGCACCGTAATCGACGGCCCCTCTGGCGTTCATTGAGCAGGCTTCACGGAGAATGTCGCTGATCTCCTCGGAAGTCGCTTTCATGCTCGCGATATTTTTCTTGGTCTGTGCGGCGCCCTGCTCGGCGAATCCACGGAAGAGTTCCTGGAAATTCAAAAGCGGCAAATCGATCCTTGGTTTTGCACCATTCGTATTCTCATTCACCGGATCGGCCTGCGTTTCGACTTTCACATTGGCATCATTCACGAGCTTTCATCCTTTCAAGCGAAACTAGTTAATGGATTGAAGACCCCCGCTCCCGGCACGTACTGCGTCAGAAAACCAGCGCCCCTGTTCTCGGCGTGACCGGAGGCTGCTGCGGATGAACCGCTCGCCCCCTGCCGAAGCCAAATATGATCGATTAAATTCGAAACATCCGTTCGCTTTCGGACTCTCGCTGAAATAATTTGATGGGTTGCGACAAGGCGGAGCTTTAGATCTGCGACGTTGCAGCGACCGCTCGGTTGCACTCTGAGCTTGCTCGTCGTCTGAGATAGCCGCACTGGCGCCGCTCGCGCTGATGGTTCTCTTCTCGATCCACCCGGTCCCTGAGACTCTCAAGTTCTGCGAGTTGAGAGGCAAGGGCTTCGAGACGCTGGCGAAGAACAGCGGCAGGGTTGTCCACTCGAGCGCAGATTTTCATGTGAGTTCTCCTAGCAATATGTCCGCGAGAATTCCGCCAGCTTTGACTTGGGCAAAAATATGCAATCAAAGGAAAACGCGACTAATTCGGCATGCTGCGTTGCCGATGACGATGCGGCGGCGCGTTAAAAAAGTACTCATGTGCCCCGGCGCGCGGCACGCTCCATTGGGTCTGGCTGCTCAGCTTGCAACAACAGCGGATCGAACCGTTGTTAAGGCTCGGAGCGGGTTGCGCTCGAAAGTCGAGTGGCGGCTCGCTCGCACTCGGGCTTGTGCCTCCGCTCGTCGTCTTCTTCATCTGCACAATCGACCCCTCCATATGCGGCCGGATTTCCGGAGTTCCCTCCCGTCGCGAAAGGTCCTTCGCCACCGGTCGCTCCGCCGGATCCGCCGCCACCGCCGGATGGCCCTCCGGCAGCAGATGCCCCACCACGCCGCCCCCCAGGTCCGCCACCGCCTCCAGGTGCCCCGCCTCCAGATGCCCCGCCTCCAGATGCCCCGCCTCCAGATGCCCCGCCGCCAGAGGACCCCGACGCTGCAGAGGACGGGCGATCATTGTCGAGGAACGACTGGCCCTTGTCGTCGCCATGCGTTGCTCCGTTCTGTCCGCCTGAACGTGCGATGGCTGTCGAGGTCAGCGAGGTCGACAGCAGCAGCGTCATGACGGGGGGTGTCACGGCCGCGAATCTTCCGCAGGTTTTCAGGAACGCCCGCCGGTCGTCATCTTCATTGCCACTTTGGCTCACGATGCGCTCCCCTTGATTTAAATTTACTTTATTGGTATTATATATTAAATAGACTTTCAACCAAAATTTTGTTTGAAAAATGGAGATTGCGAGGCGTGCGCCGCCGGCAGACTGCCAGCATTTCCATGGCCTTTCGGGCTTGCTAGCCCGTTGCCGGAGCCCCAATCGAGAGTATCAAATTAATATTTAATATGCATATATCTGATTAGCTGGGTCAAGAGCAGCGCACGACGGATGATTGCCATGCCACTGCAATTTCACCGGCCAATCGAAAACATGGAGATCTGGAGCGCGAGCGGCGATGGCTTCTCGTTTGTGATCAGCCTGGAGAGCCCTACCGGTCCAGGCTTTCACGGACGCTTCGGGTACCTGGCGAGTTGGCGACCACTCTACGAGAACAACGGCGCGATCAAGATCAGCGGGTCGCCCTTCCGAACATTGGCTGAGGCCGAAGGAGCCTGCCGCAACATGGCCGAGCATCTGCGCGCCGCAACCGATGCTCACCGCCCAGCATGATGCGATGTCCAGCTAACGCGTACGTTCCGGAAGGACATTGCTACGCTTGACGTCCTCGTCGTTTCGAACCGACGAATCCTGCTGTAGTAGGCCGGAAGGGGCGAGTTCACGTGCGGCCGCATGTTGCCCGTTTTGCGAAATTGCAAATGCCGCGAGAACTGTTCGATTGCTGATATCGAGCTTCTGGAAGATGTGGTGAAGGTGGACTTTGATCGTACCATCGGTAATGTTCAGGAAACGCCCAATCTCCTTGTTCGACAGCCCCTCCGATACAAGTCTCATGATCTGCCGTTCCCGGTCGGTCAGCTGCGTCGGAGCCTTTTCCTCACCGATGTGAGACTCCCCACGGACCTCGCCACCTGTGCACGGCGACCGCGATGCCGGCCCCTGGCGTTCCGCAACCTTCCTCAGGGTCGCGACCAGCATCTCCGGCTCAGCATCCCTCGTGAGGACGAGGCAGGCGCGGCCCGCGGCCAGCGTCTGCGACCTTTGATCGCCGGCCTTTTCAGCGAAGAAAATGACCCGGGTACCTTGGCCAGCGGTGTTTGCGATAGCCAGAATGTCAGGTCGACTGATACTGGGCATTGCAATATCGACCAGTGCAATGTCGGGCACCAAAAGTCGGATGGCCCCAATGCAGCTTGCAGTATCGCCGCAGGCGGCCACGATCGCGAAATCGCGCTGCGCCGCAAGGACGCTGCTGATCCCCTGCAAGACGATCGGGTGCCGATCCGCGATGACGACTCTGATGCGGCGCATGCTTCCCCTGCCTATTCCTGATACCCCGCGCGGCAGTTTTTATTCCTGCATTCACCTCAAGACGCGCGGGAAGCACAACAATCCGTTCTGCCAAAATGCCGCACTGTCAATTCGTCACGGCGATCGGCAACGCATGATGGCCACACCACTGTAACTCGCTTTGAGAATGCGTGCAGCACCGTAGGATTGCGGTCCTCCATGGAAAATCCGAAGCAGCCGATTCATCTACAAAACAGCGCCTTCTCACCTGGCTATGATCTGCAAAACTCTCCCGCAGATCTGGCGGTCCAGTATGTGGCTGCCTGTCAGGATTGGTTAACCGCCATCAAGCTCATCACCGACCACTTATTACGAACGATATATAGTCACATTCACGATTCAAATCTAACATTCGACAAACTTGACCGGAGCGAGGCAGCTGAAAGCCTCGCCCCATAACACGAAGAGGAGGCTCAAAAAGTAATACTATTCATCCAACATCAATATGAGGAGTGGAAATTTTCCAACCATTAATCAGACGTCGCGAACGATAACGGCTCTGCTTCGGCAGTAGCACCGATGAAAACCTGGTCAGCAAAGTTCGGGCGACATTTTCGCTAACCCGGCAAACTTCAATCTGCGGTCACGGGACATCGCTGGTAATGAGTAGGTGGTCATATGTATTCTTCGGCTGTTTTGCGGCAAACGCATGAATCTCTGATCGTTCAATTCACCGAATTGCAGAATTTACGTAGTCGCGTGTCGATGGCCGAGCAGCGCTTGCTCGGCCCGATGCGAAGGGTCCGCCGGCGGAGACCGGCTGGGAGGCGACCGGCCGGTCGAAGGCACAGGCCCGGCTGGTAGCGCCAAGAAGTACCGCACTGCACACTAGAGTTCTGTGCGCGGGCCGATCAGGCTTGCCCGACGGGGCTTCGACCTGATAAGCCCCCCTCCTATTTCAAATCGGAAGTAGTGGGGACGGCTTCCATGGGGAACGAAGAGTGGGCATCCGCGACCACAGCTGAGCTGTGGCGGCTTTACGATGAAGTGACGACTGTTCTTAGTCGGAGAATGATTGCGGAAAAAGCCAAGCTCGAAGAGCGGCTTCGCAGGATCGAGGGAACTTCCGGGGCCCCCAACGGGGAACGTGCGCGCCGCCCCTACCCGCCCGTGCTGCCGAAGTATCAAAATCCGAAAAACCCGTCCGAGACTTGGTCCGGTCGTGGCAAGCAACCCCGCTGGCTGAAGGCGCAGCTCCGAGCCGGCAAGAAGCTGAACGATTTGTTGATCAACCGTTCATCCAGCCACAAGCGCCGCCGCACCGGTTGAGCCCCGCGACGGTCGCGACGCCGTAGACACTGCTATGGCGCGGCTGTCCACAGCAACATCTAGCGATCGCGATCCTCTTTATTGTTCGGACTGCCGTCACCGCCGCCGTTGCCGTAGCCATTGTTGCCATGAACAATATGACCGCCTGAACTGGCTATCGCGGTTGACGTAAGAGAGGTGGACAGCAACAGCGTCATGGCAGGAGGGGTGACGGCGGCAAATTTTCCGCAGCTCTTCAAGAACTCACGACGATCTTCGCCGTCGGTATCGAGATGGGTCATGGGATCATCCTGCAACAGCCAGCCCGCTTTGCAGGATAGACCAAAATCATCGCGTGGCAACTGATGTATATTAATTTAATGATTTAAATTTGGTCACAGGGCCTATTCGACTTCGCGGAGCAGCAGACTGAAACGACATTTCTGCCTCGGAGAAGATCCCCCAATCTCCACCGTGCGCAGCTCACACCTCCAGTTATTTAATTTGACATTTAATTCGCGGAGTTTTAGTCATAGAATTAAATTTGTGGGCAGCATGCCTGGAAGGGGGCAGCTCGTAGCCGCCACAGCGGGAGTCCGCGAAATTGCATGTCGACGTACAACTTCACTCGCTAAGCGGCCTCTTCGCCCGAGGCGATGCCCTGCGCTCTGAATACGCCAGTGCAAAACCCTGGCCGCACATTGTCGTCCACGACGCATTTCCCGAGAAATTACTGGATATGGTTGCTGCCGAATGCGTCGCGCTCCATGAAACCAACATGATTGCCACAAACACCGATCGCCTGGTGAAGCAGGAGATTTCTCACGGGCTCGGGCCAGCCACTCAACATCTGCTGAGCCTGGTGGATAGCGCTCGTTTCCGTGAGTTCGTGTCGGCCATCACTGGAGTTCGCGATCTTCTCTCCGATCCAACCCACAAATTCGCGGGGGTACATCGAACGCCTCCGGGAGGCTTCACGAAGATTCATCGCGATTTCGAGGTTCATCCGACGACCCGACTGTTCCACCGGGTCAATCTCCTCATCTATCTCAACCGGGATTGGCCGGAAGCCTACGGCGGCAGCCTCGAGCTGTGGCCTGCCGACATGTCAGCTCTCGGACGCCGTATCTTCCCGCAGTTCAACACCATGATCCTCTGGGAGACACACGGCGCCACTCTTCACGGCCTCCCTGATCCGGTCACATGTCCGCCTGGTCGAATGCGCCTTTCTGTCGCATCGTATTACTACACGACGACGCGCCGCGTCCCGGCGCCGGGCGAACGCCGCGTCCGGTATTGGGCCGCGCGTCCCGGCGAAGACCACTGCATTGAGCGAATGAGTTGGCAGGATCATCTCCGCGCCCTCATACCCGATCCGCTCTATAACGTGCTCCGGGCGGCACGCGATCGGATATCCAGAGCGCGCCGGTCGAGGGCATCATGAATCCAGTATTTGCAGCGGCAATGGCGGGATCCCATTCCACGACCGGAATTGAGGCCGGAACAGCCTTCACCCAACCGCGACCAGCCGATACCGACAAGCGAATTCCTTCGAGGCCGGGCTTCTCGCCTGTTCGGCTGCGAACATTGATGAAGCTCGCCGTTGAGCGAACAGGGCTGGACCTTTCGGAATTGACCGTGCTGACCGAAGCGGCGACTGGCGCCTACGCCGTGACTGCCGTCCTCGCCGCGATGTCCGGAGCCAAGCACGTCTACGCGCTTGCAAAAGCTGGCCGCCACGGGACCGTGGCCGATGCCAAACAAGAGACTCTGGAGCTCGCTGCCCCCTTGGGCGTCGCTGATCGCATCGAAATCCTGGAGAAGATCAGCCCCGAAGTGCTTTGCAATGTCGACATCATAACCAACAGTGGCCACCTTCGCCCCCTGACGGCTCCGCTGATTGCCCATTTGCGCAACGACGCCGTGATCGCCTTGATGTTCGAGGCGTGGGAATTTCGTCGTGAGGACCTGGATATCGAAGCGTGTGCAAGGCGCAAAATCCCGGTGGTCGGTGTCAACGAGCGACACCCCGCCGTGGACGCCTTCTCATTCCTCGGACCGCTCGCCGTGAAACAGCTGCACGACTGCGGTTTGGCGGTGCTCGGCAACAGAATCGGTCTGCTCTGCGACAATGACTTCCTTGTCCCGTTGCGCACTGGACTAGCAAGCTCGGGGGCGAGCGTCACGACGTTCGACAGTGCTGCGGCGGTCCATCCCGAAGGATGGGACGCGTTCGTTGTCGCGTTGCAGCCAGCGGCAGCGCCGCGTATCGGCCAAGCGGAAGCTGCGCATCTGGCTGCATGCGCGCCCGCCGGCGCCGTCGTGGTACAGTTCTGGGGCGACGTCGATCGAGCGGCGCTGGCCCGAAATGGTTTTTCCCTCTGGCCCACGCAGCCGGTCGGGCAGGGCCATATGGGCATCCTGCTGTCGGAGATTGGCCCCGAGCCGATCGTACGATTGCAGACTGGAGGATTGCGGGCAGCCGAATGGGTGTGGCGCGGCGGTGCCGTGACACGGGACGGCTTTGCCCAGCTCGTACCATGGCAGGAATGACATGACCGAGCGGCTGCAGCCCGATGTCCTCCTTCTCGCGGACGGACCGACAGGCTTCACTGCCCTTCGGTCGTTGGCTGCGCAGTGCCGCGTGGTCCAGGTCTTCCGGAAGCCGGACCAACCCGAAGCCAGCGCGCTAAGGGCGTTTGCGAACGCCCAGGGCATCTTGGTCACGGAGTTGCAGGAATTGAACCAGCTTCGGAAAGCGATCGCCGACTTGCGTCCCGCTGCCGTCGTGATCTCTTCCTTCGATCGGATAATCCCGCCGCAAATTCTTGCATTGTGTCGCTTTGTTAACGTGCACTATTCGCTTCTACCTCATTATCGCGGCCGCGCCAACGTGAACTGGGCAATCATCAATGGCGAGACGACCGCCGGAATCAGCATTCACCTTGTCATCCCGGAGCTCGATGGCGGCAATCTGCTGTTTCAGCAGGCGATCCCGATCGGCTCGAACGACACGGTCGCGTGCCTGTACCATCGTCTCAACGCCATCCAGGAGCGTGAGCTCGGCGGGGTCGTTCTGCGAGTCGTTGCCGGCTATCAGGGCACCGTCCAGAATATCGATCAGGCCTCCTATGGCTGCACCCGCGTGCCGGACGATGGCGAGATTGATTGGCGACAGCCGACCGACGTCATTGATCGACTGATCCGCGGATTAACTCCGCCTTTTCCTGGTGCCTTCACCCATCTTGACGCTCAGCGGCTTATCATCGCCAAGGCTTCGCCGCGGCTTGATGCTCCCTCTTATATCGGCCGCGTGCCGGGCCGGATCGTGGGCCGGTCACCCTCCGAAGGTTGGGTGGATGTGCTGACCGGCGACGGCGTCCTGCGCGTGTCCAGCGTCCTCACTGCCAGTTCCGAACGGCCATGTGCTGCCGCTTTCGTCATTGGATCGACGCGAGCTACCCTTGGGCTGTCACGCCTTGACCTTCTCCGCCGGATCGTTGCGCTTGAGGACAGGCTTGCTTCGCTCGAGCAACTCAAATGCACTCAGGAGTAGCTCTTGGCCGTTCTTGCCAAGCAAGGCTCCCGGCGCTGGCGTTTCACGCCCCTTCCCGCCCAACCGCCGCCCACAGCCCATCGCGGCCCGGACTCTGCACGCGAACCCAGCGATAGGGCGTCCGCGACCACGGCACGATCTGCGGCGTGAGATTATCAAGGACGACATCGCCACTCTCGGTACGCACCAGAAGCACCAAATGATGTTCTCCGGAGTCGACAACGACCTCGCTCAATAACAGCACTCGCGCCGGCCAGCCGCGCTGAAGCAGCTCGTGGCGCTTGCTCACCGCGTAGTCGTTGCAATCCCCGCGAGCGGGGTTGATGATCCAGGTCTCACCCGCAAGACCGAGCTCGTTGCGAGCTGGCGCTATCGCCAAGTTGACCGCACGATTGATCTCCCGCAGATCCGCCCATCGCCTCTCGGTCAGCCGGATCGGCCCGCCCCGGAAGAAGCGACGCAGCCGGCATTCGCCCTGATAGCGGAGGCAAAACAGCGTGTAAGTGAGGGGCGGAAGCGTCGGGCGTCCCAGCTCGATATGCGCAAGAGCCGCTCGCGGGGCCGTCTGCACGGTCAACGGGGCCGCACGCGCCCAGTGGACGCCTCCGATCATGACGGCTACGGCTGCCGTGACGATTGGCCCCGAGATACGTTGCATCTGCCGATCCCCCGCGAACGCCAATTGAGGCCCGGATTCAACCCAGAGCGCGACCGCCCTGTCGCAAGAACATTACTCGCAATTATGATATTAAAACCTCAATTAAATACAATATAATGCGTATAATAAAATTCAACAATTAAATAGACGTGACAACCGCCTGCAAGGCGCGCGATCGCGCTCACAATCCTGGCGACGAAGAATGGGGGAGAATGAGCAGCAGACACTGTTAGGTCGGCTCGGATGGCCTGCTGAAAAAGCCGTTCAAGCACCCCACGGAACGTGCTTCGCGCGTTTAGAGCCGGGCAACCATCGCCCCATACGATTTGAAGCGTTGGTCTAATTTCGCCGGCCCCAAATCGATCGGGACAGTTTCATCTGCCAGATGGGCTACTCATCATCCTGGGGGCTGAACTTGTCTTCCTGGCCGCGATGACCCTGTACGCTAAACGGATGGATGTGCTGAGCGGACGGTCGTTCGAGCGATCCGTGGTCTCGCCCACGGACGACAGACATCCGCTACGCCCCTTCCGTCGAAAACCGCGCGATCTATTGCTATTGATCAGGAGGTTGATCGATCTCGCCATCTCTCGCGACGGCCCGACATGACCAGAACGCCGCGGTCGATGCTTCAGACCAGACCGCAGTGCCGTCCGACTTGTAAGGCGCACTCTTCGGCCAGCCGCGGCCCGTCACCGGTGCCTTCCGGCCGCCCAGCAGCAGCGGCTGATCGCAACGCTGGCGCCCACGGAGCGGGCGCCAGGCCCGAATTCGGGCAGTCGAGCTCTGCTATCTTCTCGCGAAGAGTCAGCGCTCCTTGAATGCGCGCTCTGCCTGATCGTGCAGCGGCTTGAGCAGGTAGGATAGCGCGGTCCGACCTGCCGTCTTGATGAAGACCTCGACCGGCATGCCGGGCAACAGCTTGGCCGACCCGAGTTTCGCCAGCTCTTCCGGCTTCAGCAGGACACGGCCCGTGTAGTAACTGGTGCCGGCACGCTGATCCTGTGTAATGTCTGCCGAGACCATGCTGACCTCTCCGTCGATTTCGGGCGTGGTCTTCTGGTTGAACGCCGCGAAGCGCATTGTCGCGGTCTGCCCCATATAGACCTGGTCGATATCGCGCGGTGCGATCTTGACCTCGACCGCAAGCGAGTCCGCATCGGGCACGATCAGCATGATCTGCTCGCCTGGAGAGATCACACCTCCAACGGTGTGCACGCTCAGCTCGTGGACGCGGCCGGTTTGCGGTGCCCTGATATCGACCCGGTTCAATTGATCGACGGCCGCAGTCTTGCGCTCGCTCAGCTCGGAGAGCTTCGATCGCGTTTCGATCAGATCCTTGCCAACTTCCGTCCGCAGGTCCTGGTCGATCTGAATGGTCTGGAGTCCGATTTCGGCGATCTTGCCTTTCGATTGAGCAATCATTCCTGCCAGCTGGCTGCGCTCGCCTTCGAGGCGAGCGGAATCACGTTCGAGAGAATTGAGCCGCGCGATCGGCACCAGATTTTTTTGCCAGAGACTGCGCACGCCCTCCAGCTCCTGCCGGATAAATTCGACCTCCTTCTGCTTGGCCTCGGTCTGCCCCGTAAGGCCTTTGATCTCGTTTTCCAGCTGCGCGCTTTTCTCCTGCAGCTGCGCTTTTTGGCCGCCCCGCGCCTGACGACGCAGCTCAAAGAGCTTTCGCTCGGCAGTGATCGCACGGCTCGCCTCGGAGTTGCTCTCCTTGGCCCGGTCGAGCAGCACCTTGGGAAAGACAGCGTGCTCGGCGCCATCGCGCTCGGCCTCCAGACGAGCCTGCCGCGCGAACAGCTCATCGAGGCTGTTGGTGACGATGGTGGCATTCGCGAGCGTCTGCGTCTCGTCGAGGCGGATCAAAATATCCCCTGCATTGACCCGCGCGCCCTCCCGCACGCGCAACTCTCCCACGATCCCACCAGTGGAGTGCTGAACCTTCTTGACGCTCGAATCCACCACGACCACGCCTTGGGCGATCACCGCGCCCGACAATTGGGTGGTTGTCGCCCAGCCGCCGACCCCAAAGGTTACCAAACCAAACATGATCATACCCACGATCATGTAACGCTGGATGGATTGCATCGCCGGCGTCACCTGGCCATTCATCGGCCACCTCCTTGAGCTTCCGCGACGACCTTGAGCGGAGTGGGATTTCGCAACACTCTCTTGAGGACCTCCTCTCTCTTGCCGAAGGACTGCACCTTGCCTTCCCCGAGGCACAAGACATGGTCCACGCCTTCCAACGCCTTCGGTCGATGCGCAACAACGGCGACAATTCCGCCCCGACGGCGCACGTTCAAGATCGCCTCGGTCAAGGCGTCCTCGCCCTCGGCATCGAGATTGGAAGAGGGTTCATCAAGTACGACCAGGAACGGCTTGCCGTAAAAGGCGCGCGCGAGCCCGATACGCTGCCGCTGCCCTGCCGACAGCGCTAACCCTCCTTCGCCGATCTTCGTGCCGTAGCCGTCTGGAAGCGAGAGGATGAGATCGTGTGCGCCCGCGGCATGCGAAGCTTCCAGAACTGCGGCGGCCGTTGCCTGCGGATCGAACCGTGCAATGTTCATTGCAATGCTGCCGTCGAACAATTCGACGTCCTGAGGCAGATAACCGATGTGCTTGCCGAGGGCGTCCGAAGACCAGTGA
The DNA here is from genome assembly GCF_021052305.1 of Bradyrhizobium sp. WU425. NCBI lineage: Bacteria > Pseudomonadati > Pseudomonadota > Alphaproteobacteria > Hyphomicrobiales > Nitrobacteraceae > Bradyrhizobium > Bradyrhizobium sp. WU425. Next base: position 5,147,236 of record NZ_CP088089.1, read on the forward strand.
TCGAGCGAAGCGTTGTCGAGCCGGATCCTGCCTCGAATGCACGGCCACACTCCCACCAGCGCGCGTGCCAACGTCGATTTGCCGGACCCGCTCGGACCGATGATTCCAACGGCTTGCCCGCTCCGCAGCTGGAACGACACTTCACTGACGGTGGGCCTCTCCGAGTTCGGGGCGCCAATATAGAGGTGCTCGGCAGTGAGAGTTTCAACGGGCGCAGGCAATGCCAACCGCTCCTCCTCGCGAGGCAGAAGCTTCAGCAAGCGATCAAGCCTTTGCCCCGATTGCCGCGCGGCGACGAATCCTTTCCAGTTCGCGATGGCCATTTCGACGGGCGCCAGTGCCCGCGCGGTGAGGATCGATCCCGCAATGATGATGCCGGCTGTGGATTCCTGATTGATAACGAGGACGGCGCCCACGGCAAGAACCAGCGATTGCAAGATCGCCCGGAAGAGCTTGGAGGCACCACCGAGTCCGTTTGCGACATCGCTTGCCTGCTCATGGGCCGCGAGGTACTTCGCGTTGACATCCCGCCAACGTAAGCCCGCCTGTTGCCGCATGCCCATCGCCTGCAGGACCTCGGCATTTCGCCGCCCTTCGAGCGCCAGTGCGGTCCGCGAGACGGCGAGGCGCGAGGATGCCTTTGCCGGCCCTCGCGTACGTGTTTCCGTAAGTATCGTAATGCCGACTAGGACCAGCGCGCCGGCCAGCGCAGTCACGCCAATCCAGAAGTGAAAGAGGAAGCAGATGCCGAGATAGATCGGCATCCAGGGGAGATCGAAGAGCGCCGTCGGCCCTCCACTCGACAGGAAGCTGCGGACCTGATCGAGATCCCGCACCGGCTGCAAGCCATCGCCGTCCGCTCTGGTCTTCAAAGGCAGGCGAACAAGCGAGTCGAATATGCGAATGCTGAGCCTTTCATCGAAATACCGGCCGACCCGGGAGCTGATCCTGCTCCTGACGAGATCGAGCCCGCCCTGGAACAGGTAAAGAACCGTAGCAAGAACCATCAAGGCGATTAGCGTCGGTATGCTGCGCCCGGGCAGCACCCGATCATAGACTTGCAGCATGAAAAACGAGCCGGTGAGCATAAGGAGATTGCTCATGCCGCTGAAGGCGGCGAGAGCCCAGAAAATCCGGCGGCAAGACCGTAAGAAAGCCGACATCTCTGAATCCGGCTCGTCATAGTCCTCCGCCGGCCGGGATCGACCAGCGAATATCCGTTTCCGCAGGGCCTCGACCGGGCGCTTCGCCCAGCCGGTCAGTCGCGGCGTCCGCAGTTCGGCGTGATCCGCCCACTGTCGTCCGACAGACCATAGTCCTGCCAAATGCATAAGTGGGATACGATAAGAATTCACAAGCGGGGAGATCACCCCCCGCCGTCCAGAGTCAGTCATGACACCCGCCCTTGAAACAAGCCTCGGGAGATCCCCCAAGAGATCCCCGAGGCAGTTGTTGAGTACTCGTCTGTGTGGTTGACTCGCCCCTTACGCGAAGTGGAAGTCGTGGCTGGTCAACGCATCCAGCTTGGTGTTCTTCAGTGTGAGCGTGTCGCTCCCCGTCGCGAGGACGACGTCGCCGCCCGACTGGGCCGCGTGGGAGAGAACGCTCGCGAAACTGTCGAACACAGTCTTGCTGAACTCGATCGTGTCGTGAGCAGGACCTCGAGCAACGAAGTCCTTGATGACGTCGTGGCCGAAGTTCGCGCCGAACACGAAAGTGTCGGCCTGGCTGCTGCCAACGAAGATGTCATTGCCTGACGTTCCCTTCAAGGTCGTGTTGCCGGTCGAGGCGACGAGCGTACTGCCCGAAGTCGCAACGACCTGACTGGTGCTGTCGGATACGGTGGACGACGCAGTTGCGGTGGAAGTACCGATGTGCCCGTCACTGTTCAGATCCTGATGGAAGCTCGTCTCGAGCGATTTAAGGCCAGAGTCAGTACCCGACACGGAGCCGCCCGACGTTGAGCCAGTCAGGGTGCTGACATGGGAAACGTAGTTGCCGTTGTTGTCGGTGTTCCAGGCCGTGTACTGACCGGTGCTCGCCTCCTTCCAGGCAACCAGATAGCCCGTCGCCGTCTTCTCCGCACCAATCGGTGCCCAGGTGTAATCTGACCCGTCTACAAAATCGACGCCGTGATTCTTCAGCGAGGGGCCCGATCCGCTGCTGCCGTTGAGGTAAAATTTGCCGCCACTCTCAACGAGACTTGTCGCACCAGCCGACTCGATTACTTTATCAGGGGTTGGCGTTGGCGACGTCGGTGTGGAAGCACTGGAAGTACCGATCTGCCCGTCACCGTTGAGATCCTGATGGAAGCTCGTCTCAAGCGATTTGAGGCCAGAGTTCGTACCCGACACGGAGCCGCCCGACGTGGAGCCGGTCAGGGCGCTGACATGGGAAACGTAGTTGCCGTTGTTGTCGGTGTTCCAGGCCGTGTACTGACCGGTGCTCGCCTCCTTCCAGGCAACCAGATAGCCCGTCGCCGTCTTCTCCGCACCAATCGGTGCCCAGGTGTAATCTGACCCGTCCACAAAGTCGACGCCGTGGTTCTTCAGCGAGGGGCCCGATCCGCTGCTGCCGTTGAGGTAAAATTTGCCGCCACTCTCAACGAGACTTGTCGCACCAGCCGACTCGATTACTTTATCAGGAGTTGGCGTCGGCGACGTCGGTGTGGTTGGGGACGTCGAAGTCCCGATGTTAGCCGCGAACACGGTGGACGCCGCGCCGGTGTTGCCTGCTACGTCCATTGCCTTCGCGGTGAAGCTGTGCGAACCGGCCGCAAGGGCGGCGCTGGTGTAGCCCCACACGCCACTGCTGTTGGCCATCGCGGTCCCGATCTGGGTCGTGCCGTCGAACACCTTTACGACGCTGCTCACTTCGGCATTGCCCGACAGCACCACCTGATTGGCGCTGTTCACGCTATGGCTGGCAATGGTCGGCGCAGTCGGCGCTTTGGTGTCGACCGTGACGGCCAGCGCGGCCGACGCCACGCCGGTCTGGCCCGACGCGTTGGTCGCGGTCGCCGTCAGTGCGTGCTTGGCGTCAGTCAGGACTGAGGTAATGTAGTCCCAGCTGCCGCTCGAGTTGGCCGTTGCCGTACCGATCTGGGTCGAGCCGTCGTAAACCTTTACGGTGCTGCCTGCAGCGGCCGTTCCGTGCAGGGAGATCTTGTTGGCGTCAGTGACGCCGTCGCCGGTCGCACCGGTGTCGGGCGACCAGGACGCGATCACCGGCGCGCTCGGTGCGGGGCTCGGTGAAGTCGTCGGACCCTGGTTCGCCGATGTATTCAGGGCCGACGCGAGCGTCGCGCCATCATTGACGTTTCCGGTATAGGTCGGCGAATTCAGATTGAAATCGGTGACACCCCAATAGCCAGATCCCATGTGATTGTTTGTGAAGGACACGCCGGTAATCGAGCCACCGTTGAACTGCGCATCGGAATAGACGGTGAAGCCGCCGCCGACGAGCAGGTTGTTGCTGACGCTGACATTCGAAATGGGGCCGAAATAATTGTCCACCATGACCGCCGAGGTTTGGCTGTAGTCGTTGATGACCGTGTTGTGACTGATGGTCACGTTTGATACGCCGCCATCGACCTGGATGCCGTCATAGTGAGGCGATCCGGATGCCTTCAGGTCATGGATGTAGTTGCCCATGATTGTCGAGCTTCCCTGCACATTAATGCCGTTTTCGACATTATAGATATTGTTGCCGGTGAATGTGCCCTGGCCGCTGATGCCGTTCGATCCGTCGTTATTGCTGCCGACGCCATTGATCTCGCAGTTCTGGACGACGGCTCCCGTCACGCCTTGCTTGATTTGCACGACCGCAAAACTCGCCGCAGTAATTTTGCAGTTTTCGATCGTCACATTGGGAGCGTTGATATAGACCGTCCCACTAATGTTAAGCCCAGAGATTACCGTCCCCGCCTGAGTAATGACCAAGTCGCCCGATGGCGTAAGAGTTACACCTGCAGGTACACCTGTGTTTGTTGCGTCCGGCCATCCAGTTGTTGTCGTCGCCAAATCAAAGTCTCCTGTGTGATTCAGTTTAATTGCCCTCGAACAATGCGACATGCAAAATCCGAAGCCTTCACCCCCATGCGCTCAGGCGTGGTAGGTCCCATTCGCCGAAACGTAATGGCTGATCCGGCGCGGCTTTTTTTGGACGAGACGACGGCCTCGCCGAGGTCATTTTTCTGCAATGAGCGCCCGATTTGATTATTAGCGTTTTAAGCCTCTAATATTCCGTCGATTTAAATAGGCATCAACCCAAAAACTCTCGGGACACAACAGATGCGAGCTAGCACTTCGCATGCGGAGCTCTAAAGTCTTAATCGGACGTGCATTTTAAGTTCAACCCAGTTCGTCCGGCACGATCAAAAGCGTGCTTTTGATTTTATCGACAGGCGACATCCGTGTCGCTGAAGACTGTGAGCTCAATCCTCGAAATTGCGACGGTACATTTAACACCATCGTTTGTTCGTCTATACTTGTGTATGCAGATCACAAGCTCCGTTTGCGCGCGCACTCTCGGCTTTCGACTGAGACCGAGCGCGCAAACCACAACTAGGCGCCGTTATCGATGCCAAGCCGGCCGCCCTGTCTCTCCGCAAAGACCGGCGAATAGGCCTTCCAAGGTCGCAACGGAGTTACGAGGTGCACCGTGCATTAAGAAGCGAAGCGCGTAAAGCAACGAAAGGACGATGCGGATCGGCAGTGTCCACGGGCGGTGTTTCCGGACAAAATGGATCGCATTTCGATGCTCCAGATAGACAGACAGCTTCGATAGTCCACGCAGCGTGCCGGACGATCCAGTCGTCGTTCCGCCCCGATGCGCCACGATCGAATCGCTCGCGTAGCCCAAACCGAGTTTCTTTGCTCGCGCGCCCCACTCTAGATCCTCGAAGAAAAGGAAGTAGCTGTCTTCCATGAAGCCGATCTGTTCGACACATTGGCGTGTTGCGTATGTCGACGCGCCGGATGGAGCGTCGAGACCCTCCTCGATTGCAAACAGATCGAACGGATCTCCGATCCTGTCATGCAACCCGACCGCCGTGCCTCTCGCCGCGAGCGTCTGCCAGTGGAGCCCTCCCCGAAAGCGGATTAGGTCCTCGCTTCCAGATTCCAGGATGGTGCTCCCGACCATGGCCTTTCGGCCTTTCTCCGCCCGCTCGATCAGGGCCGCAAGCGCATTCGGCCTCGGCTCGGCATCCGGATTAAGTATCCATATTCCCTTCCACCCGGCAATCAACGTCAGAGGCTTGAGCCACGCGTTGATCCCTCCCGCGTAGCCAAGATTTTCTTCAGCGCAACCTACCCAAACATTCGAAGCCCGATTCTTGAATTGCAGCCGTCGCACCTCCGTGAAGGAAGCCGCCCGATCTACACGTCCGTCCACACGTCCGTCCGCAGGATCACATTCTGCGAGTAAACACGACGGACAATTCAGCCGCTCGACGAGTTCGCGGTAGGCCTCTCGTCCGCCATTCTCGCAGATGAACACGTCAAAGGCTGCTTCACATTCCATGCGGGAAAGAGCTGCCAGGCAAGTTAGAATGTCCTCAGAATTGCGGAAGCCAACTATCAAGATGGCGATATCGAACCGGCATCTGGGGCTGACGACGCCGGGGCGTCCGTCGCGCGTCGACCGCAATGAATCGCACATGAATGCCTCTAGTCCTTGATTGACCGCGCCCAAGCGCGGAACTACGCTGGTTTGCGAAAACTGTCCGCCGATGCTTCCATGGAACGCCGATCGGCTATTCCCCGATCTCGAGGGTCGTGCGGACGTGGGGCGGAGGATTTGGCCATGGCGCTGGTCTCGCGACGTTCCTTCCTCATGATGATCGCCGCGATCGATGCTCAAAGAGCTCAACGCGATCAAGTCCGCCCTCCCTGGGAAGACGTGGGCCATCGCGTCTTTTCCGAGAGAGCGACGCTCGCCGCCGACTCGCGCAATGCTGCTCTGAAATATCCGGACGAAACCAGCACGGGCGTTATGGAGACGACGAACCTGCCTCCCTCAGGCCCGGTCACCACGACCGGTGACGGACAGCTTATTCGCGGGCTCGATATTTCAGGAGCAGTCCAGATCAACCATAGCGCGGTCACGCTCGAGCACTGCAGGATTACGGCTGCAGTTCTCGCCGTCGTCAATGTGGCGGAGAATTTGAGTGTGCCGCCAATCATCCAGGACTGCGAGATCGACGGGCTCGGCGTGAAAGGCGCTGAGGGTTCGAACGGCATCAATGGATACGGAACGATCCGTCGGTGTAATATCCATGGCGTTGAAAATGGCATTAATGTCACGGCCCCTCTCCTGTTCGAAGACAACTATGTGCATGATCTTGTCGCTCCTGGATCGCCACACTACGACGGGGTGCAGATCGATGGCGGACACGACATCAACGTCCGTCACAACACGATTATTAACAGCCACGCCCAGACGTCGGCGATCATGATCGACAACTGGTTCAACGCGATCTCCAACGTCGTCGTCGACAATAACCGGCTGATCGGTGGCGGCTTTACCGTCTATTCGGACGCTCAGTTCAGCGGCGGCTCGATTACCGGCGTATCCTTCACGAACAATCGAATGGGCAAAGGGCGTTGGGGCTACGCAACATTCCGCAAGAATAGGCCGGTCTGGCGTGGCAATGTGGACGATGTAACCGGGCGCGCGATCTGACATAAGGACCGCAACCACTAACCAGAATGCTGCATTGCAAGATCGCGCGGTCGGCGGAAGGATGCAAGCCGAGGTGCATGTATATCCATAGCGACACCTCCTGACCGGTGCGCGCCGGCCAAGATCCTCGAGGAATAGGAGAAACCCCTTGTTCATCAGTCCGACGCCCTTGGGCGGTGCGCATAATTCTTGCGTCACGTGACTATTTATTAGATATAATCTATTCGAGAGATATTTAATCGCAACTGAAATTAAATATCACTGTAGGTTTTAACTCCCCCAGCCGGTCATCGTAGGGGTCGTGAACAAGCATGGCGATTGAGCTGAAGCCCGCGAGTACCAAGGCGTTTGCACGCTTCCTTTACGCCCACATTCCGGGTGCGGCGCCGCTTAGATTCGCCGTCAAAGATCTCGTCGCCCGCTACGTCTCGAAACCCGAGTTCGGCGGTGTTTCCCGGTTGGGCCACCGTGGCGGGCTGGTCATTGACGTGGGCGCCAACCGCGGACAAAGTATCGCTGCTTTCAGGCGACTGCGACCAGATTGCGATATTGTTGCCTTCGAACCGGAGCCCGGTTCGGCCGCGCGCCTGATCTCGCGATATCAGGACGACCGCAGGGTCACGATTCACGACTACGCGCTGGGACAGCACATGGGCGAGCTGACCTTCTTTATCCCGCGATATGGAAGATGGGATTGCGACGGCATGGCCGCGATAAGCCGGGACGAAGCCACGCAATGGCTACGCGACCGCGGCCGCATGTTTCGCTTCGATGAGACTAGGCTAACGGTCGCGGAGCATACAGTGAAATGCAGGACCCTTGACTCCTTCCGTATGTTCCCGATGCTGATCAAGCTTCACGCGCAGGGTGCCGAACTCGAAATCCTGAAGGGCGCTCAGGAGACCCTGCACCAATGCGCGCCCGCACTGATGTGTGCTTACCCGATACGTGAACTGATCGATTTCTTGAGGCGGTTCGGCTACGATCCTTATTTCGATGATCGCGGTGATTTTGCACAGGGTCTGGCCGGGCCAGACACTACCTTCACGTGGTTCCTATCCAAAACCCACTTGAGGATCTCTAGGGCCCTCGGGTAGCATAACATCGGTAATAAAGGCTTTCGTGAAGCGAGGCCTTTATGCCAATGGCTAGTCCCCAGAAAATCCACATATAGTTCCAGAAGTGGACGGTGATGCCGCTGAATGAGAATAACAGGACGACGATTGTGAACGCGAAGTTCATCCGCTCTTGAAAATCATCAGATTTCACCTGAACGTGTCTCGTGACAGGCCAGACCGCCGTCAAATTCGTCGCGAGCAACAACATCGTCGCCGGAATGCCGAAACGGAGCGCCTCAACAAGCCAAACGCAATCGACAGTCGAGTCCAGGATGTTTTCATCAAACAGCTCGAACGAGAACCCCGTCAGCGGGCTCTGCGCGATTCGGTAAAACGCCGCATCCCAGATCAGAATGCGATAGTAACCCGTCTCAGGGTCCAGAGTGAGATGCGAGATTAACCAGCCGATTGGGTGTTGCGCGACCGTCATGAGGGCGCCGATCGCGACGGCAAGAACTGTCCAGAAGATTGCCCATCGACCCGGAAGCCGCCGCATGAGGTGGTCGTACGAATAGGCTGCCACCCCCAAAAAATAAGCCATCAGCGCGGCCGAGGACTGCGAGAGAATGCATCCCAGTAGGCAGACCAGCGAGAGCAGGAGCTTTCGACCCGTCCGTTCCGATAGCAGGATTATCGGGTTGACGAGCGCACAGAAGACGCCGAACAGGATTGGATGATCAAGGGTGGAAGTCGCGCGGATCGAACCGCCTCGAGTTACCGAACCCAGGGGCGAAGTACCGAAGATCGCCGCCGCAGCTTCGTGCGCGATCCAGCGTCCGGTCATATATTCGGCCACCCCGACAAGGACAACCGCAACCGTCAGGATCTTCAAAGCCCGCACGAAGGTGTCGAGCGCAGCCGGAGAGGAAAAATAGCCCCTGGCGACGACATAGCTGAAGAGAAATTGCAGACTCTCCGCTGCAGGCGAGGATAAGGCCGCAAAACCCGCAGTTGATGCTGCGGCCAGAAGCATCCAGGCAGCGGTCAGGAAGGCAAGAAGATCGCAAGTCACCGCATGCCGCCCGCGCCGAGTAAGAAGCACGAGCGCGGGCCCGACCAATACCGTCACGGCCAAACGCCCTGCGGTAAACTTTGCGCCCGCGATCGAGACCTGCGCTTCCCAGGCCGGAATGATCAAGCCGGCGAGGACGAACCAAGCGGCGAACTGGTGCCGCCGGCCAGCCAAAGCCTCGCGCGGTGATGTAAGATCTGAGGCCTTCCAGTCCTGGGATGTCGCGGTGCTGATCGCCTCGAGTCCTGCCAATCGCGTTCGGTTCAAGTTGGGACGCCTCCGCGAGACAGGGTGGATGCTGCAAACAGCGTTGCCCTTTGCTCTCGCCAGCAGGCGCGCTGCTGCCTCTGGTTCACTGGCCTCTCCTGGCGATACAGATCAGGTCCGAAGAGAGAGCGAGCTTTGCAATGGCGGGTGCAATATCATAGAATACCGCAGCGCGCCGGTGGGGCACCCCCACGGTTCGCACGGTGCTCAAACCGGCCTTCCTGCACCATTTCTCGACGCTGCCGCTGTAGCTGAAATGAGCGCACGCGGCCTGAAACGTTCGGGGCACCTGGATGCGGCAGTCGCGCAATTGTCTCCAAATCGTGGGCAAACCCGCCATGTTTGGACTCTGAATGATGATCGGAGCGTCCCGTGTGAGCAGATCGCCGAACGCCGACAGAACGTCAACTGGCTTGGGAACGAGATGAAGTACGTTCAGCATGAGGATGCAGTCGAACCGGCGGCCGTCAAGGCAGGCTCGTGCCACCCTGAAATCGCCTTCAATGATGTCGACACCGTTTTCCGCGGCGCCACGACAGATGGCCGGATCCAGGGGAATTGCCGTTACAGAGATGCCCTTCTGGACTAGCCAAGTTTCGGTAGCTCCCGAACCACAACCGATTGAAAGCACGCTGCGTGATGTAACGGGAATCAGTTGCACAACCTGCTGCACCAGAGGTTCGTAGTAATCTTTCGAATAAACCCCACGCGGCAGCTTGGTTTCGCTCGCGAGGAGCGACTGAGGAGGGCAGGCCCGTTGGGCGATCTGCAGCAAGGCCTCCACCTGCCTGTCAAACTCCTCCGCCGTGGTTCCAACCTTTCCCACGTATTTGTTGGACATGTGGTGGACGGTGAATTCCTCCAGATGCGATACTGGGATTAATTTTTTGAGCCCGCACTGTGTATAAGGATCGGTCGCTGCCGTACAAGGCAGGTCATACTTCCCATCGTAAGGCAGGACATCGAAGCGACCCGAATTCAGCGCGTTGCGCAGCTGTTCGCGGGTTAGCACAAAGCAGGCGGCGTGCTCATTGGTAAAGTGCGCCAGAACGTGATCGCCTCGACGCCGCACCGAAGACGTATCCCAATGGAAATAAGCGTGAACATCCGGGTAACTTCGTTTGCCATCGTCCCCGATTTCAACCCGTATGAAACCCGCGATCTCGTTATCAGGCAGCAACGGCGTCACGTTGAGCCACGCGCGCACGTTCCGCTCGCTGATCAAAATGTCGTCTTCCGAGTAGATGAAGAGATCGTATTGGTCGCGGCGCTCCGCGAACAGCTTCTTATGGGCAAAGGGCAGCGACCACGGATCGCTGGTGGGCAGGCCAACAAGACACTCCGTTTCGAACGCAGTGCTCTTGTCGATGTTCGACAGCATCACGACGTCAACCGCGAATGCCATCGACCTGTATTCCTTGATGATCTGCTCAAGATAGCGATCGTTCGAGCTCCCGTAGCTCGCGATAGCTACCAGCACGCGAGGGTGTGCGGAATTGACCCGGCGCGCCACGTCCACCACGACATGCTCGTTCATTGTGTGCGACAATCCCAATCCACGAGCTCTGCGGCCCGCAATCGTAGAAAGATCACCACAAGATAAATTATTTGCATTTCAGTGTCGATATTATATTGATTTAAATTAAATATTATTCCAGCATTTGATTACGGTGCTCGTGACGGCCGCTGGTCCGCTAGCCTGTGCAGCACTTTGGAGGCTTCTGCCCGCATGAAGGTGCTGATCTATCCGCATTCCATGGAACTGGGAGGATCGCAACTCAATGCCCTGCAGCTCGCCGAGGGCGTTCGAGACCTCGGTCATGACGTGATCGTGGCGTCGGAAACCGGCCCCCTTTTGGACAAGGTAAGAGAGGCAGGGCTTAGACACATCGGAATTCCACGGCATCGAGCCCGCCCCTCGCCGCGGGTCGGTCAGATGCTGCGCAGCATTGTAAAGGACGGCGCGATAGACGTGGTGCACGGCCATGAATGGCCACCTATCGTCGAGGCTTTTCTGAGCGTTGGTCTGTCGACGCGGGCTGCTGTGGTGGGGACGGTCATGTCCATGTCCGTACCCTCCTTCCTTCCGCGCGCCATTCCTCTGACCGTAGGTACAGAGATGATCCTTCGCGCGGCGGTCGTAGCAGGACACCGGGAGGTTACCCTGCTAGAGCCTCCGGTCGATACGATATCCGATCATCCCCTGGTCGACGGCACCAGTTTTCGCGTTGCTCAAGGTATCGGACCTGACCAGGTCGTCATCGCGATGGTCTGTCGGCTGGTGCCGAACTTGAAATTGGAGGGTCTGCTATCGGCGTGCGATGCCGTTGGCGAGATGGCGCTCGAAGGTCGGCCAGTGCGGCTGCTGATTATAGGCGACGGACCCGCGCGCCCCACGGTTGAAGAGCGCGCTGCCCGGACCAACTACCTGGTCGGCCGGAATGCCGTAGTACTGGTGGGCGAGATGTCCGATCCGCGCCCCGGCTATGCAGCCGCGGATATTATTATCGGCCAAGGCGGTTCGGCGCTGCGTGGGATGGCTTTTGGGAAACCGCTGGTGGTCGTTGGCGAGGACGGATTCAGTGAGCTGTTGACGCCCGAGAGTGCGCCGACCTTCCTGCGACAAGGCTGGTACGGATTGGGCAACGGCTCGCGCGGCGCCGGCGCAGATGCCCTTCGATCGGCTCTCGAGACCGCTCTCGCCTCTGCATCGCTCCGTTACGAGCTTGGGAAGTTCGGCCGACGGCTGGTGGAGCACCGCTTCAGCCTCGTGCACGCCGCGAAAACGATAGAGCAAACCTATCTGCACGCGGTGCGCACCAAGATGTCAACCGGAAGACGATTGACAGATGCCGGTCGATGCGTCGTCAGCCTAGCCAGCTACAAGGTCCAACGGAAATACCAGCGTTGGATGGGTCTGGCTTCCGCCGAAGACGACAACGATCGAGCCCGAATCTCGGCGGTGCTGTCTGCCACCCACCCGGCAACGAAAGCGATCGGTCCGCGATCAGACAGGAGCGTGCCGAATCCGGCTGCTGGGATATCCCGGCAGCCCGATTCCTGACTCACCGTGAATCGGGGCTGCAAATTCAGCGGGCGAGCTCATCCTTCAGCGCATTCGCGATACGCTCCTGATCCGCATCCTGCATCTGCGCGTAAAGCGGAAGCAGGATCGCGTGATCCTGAGCGAGCTCAGATTGTCGCAGATCGTGGCCCGGATTCGCGCCGGCATAGGGCAGCTCCCGATGCGAGCACATGATGCCCCGACGGGTGGCGATTCCCTGGTCTAGCAGCGATTGCATCGTCGCCCTCTGCTCGATGCGATCAGGCAAGCGTACACAGTAGCTCTGCCAGTTGGATCGCGCCCACCCCGGCTCCAAAGGTAACCGCAGCCCCTCTATATTCCCAAGCAGTTCGGCGTAACGGAATGCCAGCCTGCGCCGCCGCGCGATCAGCTGCGGAAGCCGCTCGAGCTGTTTGCGCCCGATCGCAGCCTGCATATCCGTCATTCGACAATTGTAACCGAGAAGGACGTACTCCTCGAAAATGACGCGCTGCGACCCGTGACGCACAATATCCGGAACGCTCATGCCGTGTTGCCGCAACAGCCTGAACTTGCGATCAAGCTCGGCGTCAGCGGTGGTGAGCATTCCGCCCTCGCCTGTCGTGATTACCTTTCGCGGATGAAAGGAAAAGCAGGCAATGTCTCCATGCGGCTTGCCGATCGGCTCCCATTCGCCGTTCATCCGGATCTGCGATCCGGCGGCACAGGCCGCGTCCTCAATCACCACGATGCCGTGGCGTCGCGCCACCGCGATGAGCGCTGCCATATCACACGGCATGCCCATCTGATGGACCGCGATGATCGCACGCGTGCGCTCGGTGATGGCTTCGGCCAGCCGAGCGCAATCCAAATTGTAGGTCTCCGGGTCGATATCGATGAAAACCGGAGTGGCGCCCTGGTATCGGATGACGTTCGCCGTCGCAATGAAGGAGTGGCTAACCGTGATCACCTCGTCGCCGGTGCCGATACCCAACGCTGCCAAAGCAAGCTGAAGTGCGGTCGTACAATTGGCGACGGCACAGGCGTGCGGCGCGCCAACAAGTGCGGCGAACTCACCCTCAAACGCGGCCACCTCCGGGCCTTGCGACACCCAGCCCGACAGCACGACCGCGCGCGCAGCATCGGCTTCTTCATCCGCAAGCAGCGGCGCCGCGATCGGAATCACGATGCCGCCGCCTGCCGCTGGGAGCCGGAAGCAAGTTCGCGTTCGGATCGCCACCATTTCACGAGCTCGGCGAGCCCCTGTTCCAGCGAAACCGTGGTGCGGAACCCCAGCAAACGCTCTGCTTTGCCGGTTGATGCCAGCCGTCGAGGCACCGGATTAACGGAGCGTTCCGGCGCGAATTCGGGTGCCAGGCCGCGGCGTCCCATCACGGAGGCAAGCACCGTAGCCAGCTCCGTCAGGCTGGTTTCCGTGCCGCTCCCGACGTTGAACACCTCATCAGTGATCTTTGCCCTGGCCGCAAGGATATTGGCACGCGCGATGTCGCGGACGTGGACGAAATCCATGGTTTGATGACCGTCACCAAAAATGATCGGAGGTAATCCGGCTTCCAGCCGCTCCATCCAGCGGATCAAGACCTCGGTATACCGGCCGTGGATGTCCATCCGCCCGCCGTAGACGTTGAAATATCGAAGTGCGACGTAGTCGATCCCGTACGCATCGTTGAAGGTACGCAGCAAAGCCTCATTAAAGGCCTTAGCGGCTCCATAGAGAGTTCGGTTGTTGTACGCATTCTGGCGCTCGGTGGTGGGAAATTCCTCTGCCATGCCGTATACGGATGCCGACGACGCCGCGATGATCTTCTCAACATCGTGCTTGATGCACAACTCCAGCAGGTCGTAGGTGGCGTCCACCATGACCTCCTTGGCAAGGCGTGGTTCGGCCGCACAATGAGTGATTCGGAGCGCCGCCTGGTGAAATACAATATCAGCAGCCTTGAGCAACGCCTCCATCAGCTTGCGATCGCGTATGTCGCCATGAACCACTCTCACCGGGCCACGTCCGAGCGCGCGCCCGAGATTTTCCGGCCGGCCTCTTATCATGTTGTCGATGGCAACGATCTCGATGCAGCCCTCATCGCAGAGCAGATCAATGATGTGGGAGCCGATGAAACCTGCGCCGCCGGTGACCAGAACGCGTTTTCCCTTGAGATCAATCAAGACGCTCTCCTGTTGTGGAACCTTGTCACGAGACTCTCTGGATGCTCTGCTCGGTCGCTTGTCACTTCGCTGGGCCGCAGTGCCGCGTTCCTGAGTGTGGAGGCAACCTCGACCACCTGTTCCGGCAGCAACTCTGGATAAATGGGAAGAGAGAGGAAATCGTTCGCCAACATCTCGGTGACGGGAAGATCACCGGCACGATAACCGAGTTCTGCATAGGCAGTCTGCAGATGCACCGGAACGGGATAGTGGATCCCGGCGCCGATACCGGCTTCACGCAATAGCGTCAGCGCTTCGTCGCGCCACGGCAATCTGACCGCATAGACGTGATACACGTGACGGGCGTACGGGGGCGGCTGGGGACGCGGGCATAAAAGATCAGACAGCAGTGCATTGTATCGCTCAGCGAGCGAACGACGAGCTTCCGTCCAGCGCTCAATGTAGTTCAGCTTGACGTTCAGTATCGCGCTCTGAATTTCGTCCATGCGATAGTTGTATCCGGGAATGACGTGATTGTATTTCGTCTCCTGTCCCCAATCCCGCAGCAATGACACGCGGCGTGCCAATTCAGCCCGATCGGTTACGACGGCCCCGCCCTCGCCAAAGGCTCCAAGATTCTTGCCGGGGTAAAAGCTGAAGCATCCCAGATCGCCAATCGAGCCCGCGCGACGTCCGCGGTATTCCGCGCCATGCGCCTGCGCGGCGTCCTCGATGACTACCAGACCGTGACGACGCGCGATCTCCATAATGGAGTCCATGTCGGCCATCTGCCCGTGGAGATGAACCGGCAGGATCGCCTTCGTTCGCGGTGTTATCGCAGCCTCGATCGAACCGGGATGCATCGTCCATGTTACCGGGTCAACGTCGACAAACACCGGTCTGGCTCCGCTGTAGAGGATCGCTGCGGTTGTCGCGACGAAGGTCATGGATACCGTGATGACTTCGTCACCGGTTCCGACGCCCGCCGCCAGCAAGGCAAGATGAAGTGCCGAGGTTCCGCTGTTCACCGCGCGGCAATGGGCGGTCCGGCAATATTCCGCGAAGCGACCCTCAAACGCAGTGACCTCTGGGCCGAGCACAAAGTGCCCGCTGCCGACGACTCTCGCGACCGCCGCATCGATTTCCGGCTTGATCTGGCTATATTGGGCTTTCAGATCCAGGAAGGGTATCAAGATTCAAGTCCTCTATTGGACCAACATTATAATACATTTAACCCGCATTATTATATTTAATCAATCTTTAAATCTTACCGTTTATGTGGGAATTTAAAATGGTTTACGAAGCGCCTTTGCTGAGCCGCGATCGCCCAAGACCGCCGTTTCAGCCGCAGACAATACCCGAGCGGGCACTCCCGCGACGACAGCCCCAGGCGGAACGTCTCTCGTCACCACCGCACCCGCACCTATGGAGGCCCCCTCTCCAATCGTCACTCCGCACAGAATCGTGGAGTTCGAGCCGATCGAAGCTCCCCTACCGACGCGAGTGCGCTGCAGCGTCCAGTCCGACGCTTGCTGAGGACGACCATCCGCCGTCGTTGCCTTCGGGTGTTTGTCGTTCGTGAACATTACGCCATGACCGACGAACACTTCATCCTCGATCGTGACTCCCTCGCAGATGAAGCTGTGCGACGATATCTTGCAACGTGCACCGACCTTCGCCCCCGCCTGGATTTCGACGAAGGTTCCGATCCTGCTCTCGTCACCAATGGCGCAACCATACAGGTTCACCAGGTCTGGATGCAGGATACGGACATTGCGACCGAGCACGACGTCTTGCGCAATAGGCATCTTCGATCTCCAAGCTATGCGATCCGCTAGAGCGCCGTACGCGAGGGCCACCGCGCCGGTACCATACGCGCAAGACCCATTAGTGCATGATGAAGATGCTGCAACAGCGGGTGCCCCGTCATCATTAGTCCCAGCCACCAACACAGCACAGCAACAGAGAACGTTAGTAACAATCCAACAAGAGGCGAAAGGCCTTCCGCCTCGGTCAGCGTCGCGCACATGGATACTGCCGAAGCTACGAGGGCCGTTACGGTTGCACTCATCTGCAGGCTACGCGCAAATTCGCTCGGCCGAAGGCGGAGATGGCGTCCTAGAAAATGCACCGCGACCGCAGCCTGGAAGGGCAATGTCAGGAGCGCAGACGCTGCGACGGCGTGCACGCCGAAGAACGAGGCGACGAAGATGACGAGGAGCGACGGCGGCAGCGAAACCAGCGACGAGATCAGTGCATCTTGCACCCTTCCTACCGCGACAAACACAGGGTAAGTCAGGCAGGCCGCGAAAAGGGCGAGGTTGGCAATACACAGTAATTGTACAAGCGGGACGATCTCCAGCCACGCCGGGCCGAGCCAGATCACAATGATTGGCCGGGCCATGATCGCAATCGAAATCAAGAACGGCCACTGCACAACCGAGAGCAACCGAATAGCAGCAAGATAGACGGCCTTGAGATCACCTCCGGCGTTGCTTCGCGCAACAACCGCAGGCATGACGACCGGACTCAAGACTTGCGTGACCAACTTGTCAAAGATCTGTGTCGATGCGGTTGCTCGGCTGTAGAGGCCGACCGAGGCAAAATCGAGGATTCTTGCCAGGAACAGCTGCGGCGCGAGGCCATAGAACACATTGACAACGCTAACAGCTCCTGAATAGAGGCCGAAGCCGACGATCTCCCGCCAGTCGACCAGCGACGGCCGCATCGCGTCGAGATCTCTCCGCCAAATCAGCAGCATCAGGGCCAGCACCGCGTTGCCGGCAACGCCTCCCCACACCGGCGCCATGTAGCTGAAGTGGGCCATTGCGAGACCGGTCGAAACGATCGCGGCTGCTGCACCGGAGGCAAGGTTGCAGATTGCCAGTGTTCCAAACTGCATCTCACGACGGAACAAAGCGGCAATAGTCCCAGAAAACGGCAATAGGAGTAGATTGATCGCGGAAACTTCGATGCCTTGACGCAAGCTGTCCAGCTCGAACATACGAGCGACAAACCGCGCAAACGTGAACAGGACCAAAGCGGTGACTGCCGAGATTGCGAGGGTGATTGTGAACGTGGTCTGCACACTCGCGCGCGACAGATCTCGCTTCTGGATCAAATAGCTTGCACCTGCGAACTCCTGGAAGCAGGCCGCAATGATCGACGTGACCGCGGTCACGACCGCATAGATGCCAAATTCTTCCGGCGACAACAAACGGGCAAGCACCGCGGTTGCGACAAAGAGCAGCACAAGGGTGCCGTAACGATCGAGCGCGGAGAACAAGATCGAACGTTGCACCTGGTCCATCGGGTCTTCTGCCAGACTATCAGATCAGCTAGATTTCCCGCACGTCAAGCTGTTGCCCTGGCGCGTTGCTGAACCCCGTAAGGCTCCCTCAGGAGCACCGGCGCCCCCTGTTTTGCGATCGAAAACGATGCCGCTTCCAGCACCTCGATTACGCGCAGCCCAGACATGCCGCTCGAAATCGGCTGCCCGCCGGTACGCACGCAGTCGACAAAATGCTCGACTTCCGTTTGTAGTGCCTCCTTTGGCGAGATATGCGGAGCCCACATGTCGCCGGCACGATATCCAATCCGAAATTGATGCGCATCCTCCGGAGGCGTATCGAGCGTAATTCCCTTATCATAGACCTTGACCTTTTCGGTTGGCTCGAGATCGTCGTAAACGATCATCTTCTTGCTTCCGCCGATGAACGTCTGGCGCACCTTGACAGGCGAGAGCCAGTTGACGCTGACATGGGCCACACACGCGTTGGCAAAGAACAATGTGATGTGGGCCATGTTTTCCGGCGAACCGGCTACGTGGCAGGACCCCGTTGCCGAAACCGCGACCGGCTCCTCATTGAAGATATGATGGATGATCGAGATATCGTGCACCGCCAGATCCCAGATCACATTTACATCTTTTTGAAAGAGTCCGAGACTCGAGCGTGTACTATCGTAATAGTAGATGTCTCCAAGCTCATTCTTCAGCAAGAGCTCACGAATCTTCTGCACCGCTGGCGTATAGAGAAAGGTGTGATCGACCATCAGCGTCAACCCGCGCCGGTCCGCTTCGTCGATCAAGCGGGTCACCAGCTCGGCGCTCGGCGCTAGGGGCTTCTCGACCAACACGTGCTTGCCAGCCTTCAACGCCGCAATTGCCAGCTCGTAATGTGTGTGCACCGGCGTAGCGATGGCGATTGCATCAATAGAGCTATCCTTCAGCAAATCATCATAGCGAGTGGTCGTTGTGACCCCGGGGTAGACCTGCCCCATGGCGCCGAGTCTAGCTGGATCAAGGTCGCTCACGCTGACAACGCGGGTGGCGGGATTGATCGAGAAATTACGAACGAGATTGGGGCCCCAATAGCCGTATCCAACGACGCCGATTCCCAGCTGGCTATCTCGCATGCTAACCTCGACCCATTCGGGAGTTACGACTGTATGCGCTATGTCCGCGCCGGCATATCCTGCCATATGCCTCGCGTATCGATGACGTCGAGGTGCCGCCGCTCTGCCAGCGGCACCATCTTGAATTCATCATGATCGACGAGGAGAAGCGCGATTTCGCAACTGCGCAGGGCTTCCTCGATACTCACGAATGCAACACGATGATCCGCCAGCTGAGGTGGCAGACGGCGCAAGTTCGGCTCGACAACTTTGATCCGCTCGCCGTATTTCGCAGCGAGATGCGTAGCTATTTCCATGGCCGGGCTTTCACGCAGGTCGTCGACATTGGCCTTGAAGGTCAATCCGCAACAAGCAATGTTTGCGTAGGGATGATCGTCGATCAGCGCCTCTGCGCGCTCGATGATCTTCTGTGTCTTGGCATTGTTCACTTCCCGACTTGTTCGCATCACACGGGCGAGATCCGGCGCGGAATCAATGATGAACCAGGGGTCTACCGCAATACAGTGCCCGCCAACACCTGGCCCGGGCCGCAATACGTTTACGCGAGGGTGACGGTTGGCGATGTCAATCACCTCCCAGACGTTGATGTCGAACCTGTCGCAGATCAGCGAGAGTTCATTAGCAAATGCTATGTTGGTATCGCGGAAGGCATTCTCCGTCAGCTTGACCAGCTCGGCCGCCCGCGCCGTTGTGCCGACGCAAGCACCGCGAACGAACATTTTGTAGAACCGTTGAGCACGCCGCGTGCAGGTTGGCGTAATCCCGCCGATGCACCTGTCATTGTTGATAAGCTCGGTCAAAATCCGTCCCGGCAACACGCGTTCGGGACAATAGGCCACGTAAATCGCGCCATCCTCCTTGCCGTTGATCCCTATGTGCAGCTCTGGCCTGCGTTCAACGATCCGCTTCGCGATGGCTTCGGTGGTTCCGATCGGCGATGTCGATTCGAGAATAACAAGATTGCCTGGCGCGAGGAGATCTATGATATTGTCGACGGCCGCATTCACGCTCGACAGGTCCGGACGGTTCTCGCGATCGATGGGCGTCGGCACTGCGATGATGAAAACGTCGGCCGGCTGCGGCGTTTTGGACGTGGTGAGCGTGCCACTCGACACGACCTTCGAGACGAGACCGTCCAGATCGGGCTCGGCGATATGAATTTTGCCAGACGCAACGGTGTCGACGATGCGCTCATTGGTGTCGATGCCAACCACCTGAAAACCTCGGCTCGCAATAAGCGCTGCGGTCGGCAGACCGATATAGCCAAGTCCCAGGACATTGATTTTTTGGAATTCATGCATCGAGAAGGACCTTCACGATCCGCTCGCTCGCGTGCCCGTCACCGAACGGATTGTGCGAACGCGACATGGCAGCATAGGTCTCGTCATCGTCGAGCAGGCGAAATGTCTCAGCAACGATCCGCTCGTAGTTCGTACCGACCAGGCGTGCCGTTCCCGCTTCCACCCCCTCAGGACGCTCGGTTGTCTCGCGCATCACCAGGACCGGCTTTCCAAAAGTCGGTGCCTCCTCCTGTACGCCGCCTGAGTCTGTCAGGACCAGATAAGATAGCGAGAGCAGGCTTACAAAATCAGTGTATTCCTGGGGAGAAGTAAGCACGACCCGCGGGTGGTCCGAAAACCGAGACGCAAACAGGTCACGGACATTCGGATTCGGATGCACGGGGAGCACGACGGCAACGTCCTCCCTGCGCAGGATAGTCTCCAACGCGTTAGCGATGTTGAGGACGCCTCCGCCGAAATTTTCCCTGCGATGGCAGGTCACCAGGATGATGCGCCGATTGCCGTGACGCTTCTTGATGCCATCCCAGCGGCACGACAGTCCCGGATCGGAGTCGACCATGGCTTTCGCGAGGATGAGAGCATCTACCACCGTGTTTCCGGTAACGTGAATGCGGTTATCCGCGACGTTTTCAGAACGCAACGCGCATGCTGCGCGCTCTGTTGGAGCAAAATGTTGATCGGCGATCGAGCCGACGATCTTGCGGTTCACCTCCTCCGGCCACGGAGCGAAGATATCACCGCTGCGCAGTCCGGCCTCGATGTGGGAGAGCGGTATGCGGTGATAATAGGATGCCAGTGCGCCCGTCATTGCCGTCGCCGTGTCGCCTTGGACAATGACCCTGGTGGGCTTCAACTTTTCTAGGAGCTCGCCAATTTGTCCGAGCAGCCGCGCGGTCAGATGATCCAGCGTCTGATTGGTCGTCATGACGTTTAGATCGAAATCCGGGACCACTTTTGCCAGCTTGAGGACCTGATCAAGCAGTTGCCGGTGCTGTGCGGTCGCACAGATCGTCACGGAAATGTCCTTGCTCCTCTCAGCCTTGAGCAGATTAATGACTGGAAAAAGCTTGATTGCTTCCGGCCGGGTTCCCAGAAGGATAAAAAAATGCTTGCGCACGCCTTACCCTCCGATCCGGCTGGGACCCGGCGGAACGACGCCGGGCGCACCAAGCCGATACCGAAGGGCCTGCTTGATGAGGGCCTGCGCCAAGACGCCTGCAAACAGCGTGTTCGTCGTGGCGTATCGCCACCACATCCGTCCAGGCTCCTGATAGATGCGGTACAGCCATTCGAGCCCGAGCCGCTGCATCTGTACCGGCGCGCGCCGAACAATGCCTGCTAGAACATCGAACGCACCACCCACGCCCATGATGAAGGGTACGCCGAGATCATCGCGATGGGCGGCGAGAAAGCGCTCTTTCCGGGGTGTCGGCATGCCGATGAAAAGACAATCAGCCGCGCTGGATTGGATGTCCCGGACGACGTCATTCTCTTGCTCGGGTTTGAAGTAGCCGTCGTGCCAGCCCGCAAAGGCAAGTGAAGGATACCTCCCGCGCGCCACTTGCACAGCTTGTTGTAGTACGACGGGAGTGGCTCCCAGGAAATAGGGCTTGAAGCCCTCGTGCGCACATACCGCAAGCAACTCGGCAAGGAGATCCACGCCCGCGACCCGCGACGTCGCCGGAAGCCCGAGCGCTCGGGCGCCCCAGAGAATTCCCATGCCGTCGATGCCAACGACATCGCTGTTGGCGACATCGGCCGCAAGCACGGGATCGGATCGCATATTGACGAATTTGGCGACGTTCAGCGCCACATGTTGCAACCGCTGACGGCTGCGCATGGCCCCGCGCGCCAATTCGACGGTTTCAGCCATTGTCAGGAAGTCGACGGGGCATCCCAGAAATGATGCGCGCATTGGAACTACTCCCAGAAAACCAGACCCCATTTAAGTTTGCATTTAAGATTATTATAGAGATAATACGCAGCGGATATTTAATTGCAAGTTTTAAATGATCGAACTTGGCCACACGCTGCGGAGAATGAAAGCTGCCGGGCAGATGAGGGCAGGCGGCGAACGGAACAGAAATTAAATGGGAAATTAAACGATGATTTCCGTCATTATTCCCCACCTCAACCAGCCTGATGCGCTGGAAGCCTGTTTGCGTAGCCTTGACGCACAGACCCTGAGTCGGCATTCGTTCGAGGTCATCGTGGTAGACAACGGATCGGCAACGTCCCCAACGGACGTCGTTGCTCGACATCCCGGGGTGTCTTTGCTGCATGAATCGGAGCCCGGTCCCGGTCCAGCGCGCAATGCCGGCGTGACGATCGCGAGAGGTGAGATGCTCGCCTTCATCGATGCGGATTGCAGGGCGCATCCGGATTGGCTTCACATCATAGTGCAATGGTCGCGCTCGTCGCCGCCTGACACGGTCCTCGGGGGCGACGTTCGCATCTGGACGGCGGAAAATGAGAGTCTTAGTGCCGTTGCAGCTTATGAGACCGTCTTCGCTTACCGCTTCAAGCTTTATATCGAGCGCCACGGTTATTCCGGCACAGGAAATATGGCAGTGCTTCGTCGCGATTTCGATCGCGTCGGCCCATTCGCTGGCGTCGATGTTGCGGAAGACATGGAGTGGGGGCAGCGTGCACTACGTGCCGGACTCCGATTTCGGTACATCCCCGACATGGTCGTCTTCCATCCAGCGCGAAGCTCCCTTCGGGAGCTCTATGCAAAATGGGATCGACAAATCGCACACTATCGCAACATGGCTGAAGGTAATCCAGCATGGCAATTGCGTTGGATTGCGCAGGCTTTGCTGGTCCTGGCATCACTTGCGCCAGGCGCTGTTACGATACTAACCAGCGACCGTCTACATGGCGGCAGCCCCCGTCTCAAGGCTATCGCCGTTCTGTGTGCTGTCCGAGCACATCGTGCCATGACGATGCTTTCGCACCTGGGCGGGCGGCGAGCAATGGCTTGGAACCGTTAGTTCACGCCAGTTCAGCAGGTTCCGCACCAAAGACGTGGTCGTGCGTCAGTTGCAGCAAATCGGAACGTCGGCCGAATGACCACAGGATCCAGCCGAGCTCGTAGCTGCGACACTCAAGCCGAACACCCACGTTCGCGTTGTCGATCAGCGTCCCCCCCTTGTCGCGCCAGACGTTCTTGACCGCGCGCAACACCCGCGGCGCCTTGGTCTTCAATTCATGCTTGCGTACCTGCGAACGGATGGTCAGGCCTAGTTCAGGCACGAGCATGGTCCGGCCCAGCTGGTTGTGACCAAGTACCCAGTTGAATCCCTTGATCAAGGCGTCCCGCGCTTCTCGCCGCCCAAAGCGCTCTGCCCATTCCAGCAGCGCCGGGGCCATTCCATACTGATGGACTGAATAGACTTCGTAGAAATCAACGACGCGGCCGCTCAGCGCGTCGAAAAACCAGGGCCATTCGCCTTGTGGCCCCTGGACCGCTATGAGATCGCGCACACAAGTATCGGCCATGACAAGCGCAGACGCATCGCCAAGGAATTCGCCATACTGATAGCAGGCGATGGAGAGATAGGTCTGGGTCGCAAATGACGCGAAACGGCGTCGAAAGCCACCCGGGGCGTCGAAGAACAGTCCCGACTCGCTATGGAAACGCTCCTTCAGGAAGCGAAAGAGCGGGGCGGCGAAGCACGTCCACTCCCTGTTACCTGCCCTTGCCTGAGCGACGACTCCCGTCAGCAGCATGCCCAGATCCTGCGCCCGAAACGTGCTCCACCGTGACTCATCCGACAGAGTCCGCTTCAGCTCGCGCGTCACCTGCTCCGGAATCGGAAGGTCGAGCTCGGCGGCGGCCCACAAGGCCATGCCAAAGGCATATTTGCGCACTGGAAGTGCGGTGAGCTGCATGACATTTCGATGGAATATCTCTGGGATATCGATACCGATCGGACGTTCCACGACCCGCGACATCCCAAGCAGGACATTGAGGGTATAAAACACGTCACTATGCGGTATCGACTCGTTTGGGGAAGCACGTCTGTCGAGGTGATAAATGTGCGACCAACGGCGCTCCCCGGGCAACCAGCAGCGTTCCAGGCCTTTGAGCGCATAGTTTATCAGCGGTGAGTTGAGGGACGGCGTGTTCGCCGCGGCCGGCACTGCCAGCTTCACACCAAAATTGGGACCGATCATCATCGCACTACACCATAGTCAATCGGGTCAGTATTCCCGGATGCTTTCATCTAATCCGCGAAGCAAGGGATAGAGGAAATAGGAAATCACCGTCCGCTTTCCGAGCTTTATTTCGGCGGTGACCGCCATACCTGGCATGAACTGAACGCGTTCCGGCGGCAGCCGAAGATGCATGTCGCGCAAATCGATCAGTACGCGATAAAAGGGAGCTGACGGGCGGCGCGCACCATCGGCCTTCGCGTCTGGCGAGAATGAGTCCTGGCTGATGACCCCAATCTCACCAGTTGCCGTGCCGTACTTCTGGAACGGAAATGCTTCAAACTTGATTCGTACGGCCTGCCCGACCGTCAGCTGTCCGATATCCCTACCTTCGACGTTGACCTCCGCCCGGAGCGTCTCGTCGCGAGGGACCAATACAAAAAATGTCTCGGCCTCGCGAATTACTGAACCCACCGTCCGATTGGCAATTTCAAGTACCACCGCATCAGCCGGTGCGTGCAGCACGATCAATTGCCGGCGAAGCTCCGTCTTCTTGAGCTCCTCCGCGGCGCTGTTACGCTTGGGCAACGTCTCCACGAGCTCCTGATAGGCAGTGCGGCGAAACTCTGCAGCGAAGACCTTTTGGTCTGCACGGGCCTTATCCAAACGATGCATGTTGTCGACAATGGCGCCACGAACACGCGCCAGATTGCTTTCAACCTCCAGCCGCGCGTCCCGGGACAACAGGAAGTTCAGTCTTGAACCGACCTCCTTCGCCATCAACACATTTCGCATGGCCTCAATGGACTGCATGGTCTCCAGCCGCTGGGTCAGAACGAATTCCTCATCCTGGGCCGTCTTCAGATTGGCCTGAGCGGACGCAATCTGCGCGTCGTAGTTCTGGATCTGAAGATCGTAAGCCGACCTTCTCTGGAGAAATACCTTTCGCTGCAGCGCCTGATCGGCATTCGCAGGCTCCTCGAGAACGTACTCAACGCCGTCCAATTCCGCCCGGACCCGGTCGATGGAGGCGTCGAAACCCGCCAGGCGGCTGCGCAGTTGATCAAGGTCGGCCTGAGAAAATGTCGGATCGAGGATCGCAAGGACATCGCCGCGATTAACCGGATCGCCGGCCTTAACGCGAATTTCCCGAATGACCGATGTTTCCAGCGGCTGGACGACCAGGTTGGGACGTGTGGTAATCAGTTTGCCCTGTGCCGTCACAATCATGTCGACACGCGACACGCACGCGAACGCGATCGCGGTCGCGATCAGGGCGACGACACAATAGAGCGTGATCCGTCCTCCGCGCGGTGGCGTTCCCTGCTCGATCTCGGCGGCGTCGGACTGAAATTCCGCAACTACGCGAGATGCCGTCGACGCGGGCCTCGACAGCCCTCGCCGCTTCCGCGAAACGGTCGAAGGCCCCGATCTGCCGGAGCTCCCCTCCGCCCTGCTTTTCTCGGCACCGGTCATGCGACCTGTCTCGTCTGCTGATTCCAGAGATGTCTGTAGATCGTACACTTCGCCAGCAGCCCGTCGTGACGATCCACATCGACGATTCGTCCACGGTCGATGACCAAAATCTGGCTCGCATCCGACAGCATCGAAAGCCGATGCGATACAATGATGACGGTCCGTCCTTCGGCGATACGCCGCAGATTGCGCCGGATGATCGCTTCGCTCTCGGAGTCCAGCGCGCTGGTCGCTTCATCGAGGATCAGAATGCGCGGGTTGACGATCAAGGCGCGGGCGATCGCAAGCCGCTGCTTTTGCCCGCCCGACAGGTTCGATGCCTGCTCCTCGAGCATGGTATCGAATCCCCTCGGCAGCCGCTCTATGAACTCGTCGGCGCCGGCGAGCTGGGCCGCCCTGACAACTTCTTCGAACGTCGCGTCACGCTTCACGCAAGCGATGTTTTCGCGCACGGTGCCCCGGAACAGGAAATTGTCCTGGAGCACGACCCCGAGATTCCGCCGCAGGTGGGTAAGATCAATCTCGCGCGAATCATGGCCGTCGATCCGTAGTAGTCCCTGCTGCACCGGATACATTCCCGCGATCAGTCGCGTCAGCGTCGTCTTGCCTGAGCCGCTCCGACCGACAATCCCAAAGACCGAACCGGGAGCGATTGAAAACGAGACGTCGTCCAGCGCCGGCGCTCCCTCGCCATAGCGGAAGGTCACGTTTTCAAACTCGATCTGGCCGACCAAATCGGGACGCAGCCCGTCCCGATGACCGTCCCGTTCCGGCTGCCTATTCATGACCTCGCCCAGCATCTTAACCGCCAGCGCGACCTCCTGATACTCGTGAACCATGGTCACCATCTGAACCAGCGGCCCCGAGACGCGTCCCGCCAGCATGTTGAAGGCGACCAGTGCGCCGATCGTCATCTCGCCACCGAAGACGTCCAGCGCGCCCAGAGCCACGATACCGAGCGTCATCATCTTCTCGAGAAAACCGGTCAGTGCCTGGGCGCCCGCCGAGATCTTTTCAACCCCGAAACGCATCGATACCGATTGCGCGCAGCGATCGTCCCATGCCCTGTTCTGGTTGGGCTCCATGGCCAAAGACTTCACCGTGCGCATTCCGTGCACCGTCTCGACCAGAAGAGCCTGGCGGCCGGCTTCGGCTTGGTAGAGCTGGTAGAGCCGTCGTCGGAACGGTCCCATCAAAATCACAATCACGCTACCGCTGATGGCGGTAAAGGCCAGGACGACGCATGTCAGCTTAACGCTGTAGAGCGCGAGGACAGGCAGGAAGACGAACAGCGAAAGCGCGTCCAATGCGGTCAGGAACAGTCGACCGGTCAGAAACTCGCGAATCCGCCCGGCCTGCTGCATGTGCTTCACCAGCACACCGGCCGAGATATGCTCGAAGAAGGTTACGGGAAGTCCCAAAAGGTGCCGGAACGTTTTGGTCGCAACCCGGATGTCGATCTTGTTCGTGGCATAAAGCAGCAGGTAACGACGCAAGAAGCTGAATATGGCATCGAAGGAGAGCGCGATAATCGCGCCAGCCGAGAGTACGTAGAGCGTCGTGAGACTCTCGTGGACAAGAACCTTGTCGATCACGAGTTGAAAGAAGATTGGAAGCGCGAGGCCGAGCGCATACAGGAAGACGGCGGCGATCGCGACGTCAGAGAACAAGCGCCATTCCCGGAGCATTTCGGGTACGAACCAGCGCAATCCAAAGGTCCTCGGGCCCTGTGTTGAACGACTCTCGCGCTTGAACAGGACAACCTTTCCGAGCCATCTGGCACAAAATCGTTCGGCATCGACGAGCAGCGGTTCGTCCCTCCGCTCAGCCAAGGGATCAAAGACGGTTATGGCATCGCGTTCCGGCCCGGCGCCGACCACAAGCACCCAGTTCTGGTTCGAGAGCTGAACAAGAGCCGGATAGGCTTCGCCGAGCTGGCATAGTGCCTTCCAATCGAGCTGCGTCGCCTGGGCGCGAAGCCCGGCCTCATGCGCCATGCGCAGCAAGAGGTCAGTCGAGATGCCGGCATCATCGACGGCATATGCATGACGCAAACGGTCCGACGGCAGATCGATACCGTGATGGGCAGCGACCCTTGAAAGGCATTCGAGCGCCGTCCGGGTAGCCAAACGCGGCTCGTCCTCAGATAGGGGCGCTGCCGGTTCACATTGTTCGATTTCAACGGAAGTTGGTTGAGACATTTTGAGATCGTGAGCTGTCCGAAACCGATGGGGCACGCTCGACTCGCACAGCAGCCTGTGGCGCTGCACCTGGCGCTCTCGGCTGATTGCGTTGAACGACGCCGGCGTCTACGAGACCTTGAAGCGCGGTCTGCATCACCTCGACAGAGTTCGCGAACGACTCCGCCGAAAAGATCAACCTTTGCCGAAAGACCTTCTTTGGCGCATTGTTGGCGTCACGTTCCGTAGGCGAGAGACTGAACAGATCCACCCGCACGATCGATCCGCCAATTGTAACCTCGTCAATCCCGTCAGTATAAATTTCTGCGTGCATCCAAATCTCCTATGCTGCGAGCTGCGCCCTGAAGACGACGTCGACCGCGTAGCTCGTCGCGTTAAAGGTGTTGCTCGGGAAGAGGCTGCCGGATCCGTACGCGTAGACGCCGTTACCCCCGCTTGACGAGGATGACGGAGCCGTTAGTGGTCCGTTGGTCACCGCATTGGCAAACAGGTTTGGATCGTCCGAGTAGTTGCCCGCAGTGTGGTAGGAAGCGATATAAGTCGTTCCCGCCGTGATCGTGACTGGCGTCGCGAAGTTGACCTGCTGCCAGCCGCTCGCCGTCTCGTTGGAAAAGGTCGCGGTGGCTAACAAGCTGCCTGTGCTGCTCCAGAGATCGGCGACGTGCGTCCCCGTGTTGGATGGTCCCTTGTAGAAGCGCACGCCAACAATGTCGCCCGAGGTGGACGCCTGAAACTTCATACCCAGTTCGACAGAATTTGGATCATTCACTGTAACCACGCTTGGCGTTGGATTCGCGCTGAACAGACTCACAGTGCTCGCGGACGGCGCATGGACGGTGACATCCGCCCTCGCGCTTGCCGTGCCGCCCCGGCCATCCGCGATGACGTAGTTGAACGACGCCGGTCCGGTGTATCCGTTGACTGGCGTGAACGTCACAGTGTTGTTTTGAGAACTGAAACCGACTGTACCGTTGACGGCGCCACTGACGCCCGTGATCGTAAGAGCATCCCCATTCGAATCGGTATCGTTTGCTAGAAGCGTCGAACCGGAAATACTGAGAGGTACATTTTCGGTCGCATTGAAACCACTGTCGTTATTGGCGATCGGGGGCTGGTTCGTGCCGCCGGTGGAATTGTTGAACACGACGTCGACCCAGTAATTGGTGGCACTGAATGTGCTAGTCGGAAACAGATTTCCTGTTCCATAGCTATAGACACCATTGTTGCTTGCGGCAGCCGTGAGCGGGCCATTCGCGTGGGCAGTGGCGAAGTAGTTAGGCGTATCGGCATAATGGCCGTTGCTGTGGAAGCTCGCGACATAGGTGGTGCCGGCCGCGATCGATACTGGGCTGCTGAACGTCACGGTTTGCCAACCGCTGCTGGTCTCGTTGGAGAAGGTTGCGGTCGCCAGGAGCGTGCCTGTGCTACTCCACAGCGAGCCGGCGTGAGTACCGGTGTCATTCGCACTCTTGTAGTACTTGATTGCGGAGATGGTTCCGGCCGCCGAGGACGTAAACCGTACGCCAAGATTGACTTGCGATGTGTCGGACGTTGATAGCACTGATGGCGTGTCGGAACTCGAGAACAAGCTGACCGTCGAGGGCGCGGTGCTCACCGCAACATTGAACGTTTCGCTGGCGGCGAGACTGCCGAGATCGGTTGCGGTTGCCTTTACGCTGACCGTGCCGACATCGCCAGACGCCGGTGTGCCGCTGAAGGTCCGGGTGGTGGCGTTGAAACTCAACCAGCCAGGCAGTGGCGAGCCATCGGCGGCGGTTGCCGTGTAGGCGAGCGAATCGCCGGAATCAACGTCAGTGAAGGTGCCGGCAGGCAGCGTCAGCGAGAAGGCCGAACCAACCGTTGCCGTTTGGTTGCCGGTCTGGACCGCCAGCACCGGCGCGTCATTGGCGCCGTGAACGGTGATCGTGAGTGTCGTGGACGAGGTCGCGCCGGCGGCGTCGCGCATCGTATAATTGAAGACGTCAGTCACCGTGTTGGTCGCAAGCCGCAGGGCCTGCACGGCGGGATCGGTTTCGTTGACGGTATAAGTGAAAGCTCCCGTCGCATTGAGCACGAGGCCACCATGCGCTCCATTCAAAGTCGAGCCAAGCGTGCCAGCGGTCGAGCCGAAGGCGACCGCAGTTACGGTCTTGGTGTCGCCGGCGTCTGGATCCGTGTCATTGGTCAGTACGTTTCCCGTAGCGGGCGAGCCGCCCGTGCCGTTGGCGAGGCCGCCTTTCTCCGTGGCGTCGCCAGTATCGGCGACCGCCGTCGGCGGTGCGTTCGGCGTCGTCGTCACCGCTATATTGAACGTTTCGCTGGCGGCGAGACTGCCGAGATCGGTTGCGGTTGCCTTTACGCTGACCGTGCCGACATCGCCAGACGCCGGTGTGCCGCTGAAGGTCCGGGTGGTGGCGTTGAAACTCAACCAGCCAGGCAGTGGCGAGCCATCGGCGGCGGTTGCCGTGTAGGCGAGCGAATCGCCGGAATCAACGTCAGTGAAGGTGCCGGCAGGCAGCGTCAGCGAGAAGGCCGAACCAACCGTTGCCGTTTGGTTGCCGGTCTGGACCGCCAGCACCGGCGCGTCATTGGCGCCGTGAACGGTGATCGTGAGTGTCGTGGACGAGGTCGCGCCGGCGGCGTCGCGCATCGTATAATTGAAGACGTCAGTCACCGTGTTGGTCGCAAGCCGCAGGGCCTGCACGGCGGGATCGGTTTCGTTGACGGTATAAGTGAAAGCTCCCGTCGCATTGAGCACGAGGCCACCATGCGCTCCATTCAAAGTCGAGCCAAGCGTGCCAGCGGTCGAGCCGAAGGCGACCGCAGTTACGGTCTTGGTGTCGCCGGCGTCTGGATCCGTGTCATTGGTCAGTACGTTTCCCGTAGCGGGCGAGCCGCCCGTGCCGTTGGCGAGGCCGCCTTTCTCCGTGGCGTCGCCAGTATCGGCGACCGCCGTCGGCGGTGCGTTGGTGTTGGAGGATCCGTTGAACACCACGTCAACATAGTAGTTGCTCGACTTGTAAACGTTGGTTGGGAACGGCGCACCGGATCCGTAGGCATAGACTCCATTCCCGGCCGCTGGCGCGCTCAACTGGCCATTGGTAATAGAATTCGTGAAATAGCTCTGAGTGTCTGAATAGTTGCCGTTGGTGTGGTAGGAAGCGACATATGTCGTGCCCGCGGTAACGGCTATCGGACTCGAAAAGCTTACCTGCTGCCAGCCGCTGGCGGTCTCGGCGCTGAAAGTCGCAGTGCCCAGCAGCGTTCCCGTCGCAGTCCAGAGATGCGCGACGTGTGTACCCGTATTCAACGAACCCTTGTAGAACCGGAGGCCGGTTATCGTCCCGTTGACCGAGGCGCTGAATTTGACTCCAACCTCGACGGAACTCGTGTCACCCGAATTGACCACACTCGGCGTGTCGGTGGTGGCGAACAGGCTCTGAGCGGAAACCGGGTAATTGACATTGAGGGAGACCTGGCCGGTTCCGCTGGCCTCGCTCGTGTCAGTGATGGTGTAGGAGAATTGAGCCGGTCCGGCGAAATTCGCGGTCGGAGTAAACGTCACCGTCTGAGTTTGTGCGTTGTAGCTTACGCTCCCGTTGACCGGGCTGCTCACGCTGGTGATCGAAAACGACAGGCCGGCCGGATCCGTATCATTGGCGAGGAGCGCCGACGCCGGAATACTCAGCACACCATTTTCCGCAACGTTAAACCCGCTGTCATTGTTGGCCTGCGGTTGCAGGGTGGTGTCCCTGAAGACGACGTCTACCCAATAATTATCAGCCTTTATGTTCGAAACGGTGTTCGGGAAAAGCGGTCCGGGACCGTACGCATAGACACCATTGAGGCCGCTACCTGTGGCCGTCAAGGGACCGCGGGTATGTCCGGCGTTATCGAAATAGAAGTCGGTCGTGGAGTACTGACCGGTATTCGTGTGGTAGGAGGCGACGTAGGTGAGCCCGGCCTGCACATGCACTGGTGTCGCGAAATTCACCTGTTGCCAACCGCTAGCGGTTTCGTTGGTGAACGTCGCGCTTGCAAGCAGCGCGCCGCTGGTAGTCCAGAGATCGCCAAGATGCGTCCCTGTGTTCTGCGGCCCCTTGTAGAACCGGATGCCGGTGATGTCGCCCGATACGGCGGCGACGAATTTCACGCCCAGTTCTGCGGCGCCGGCATCATTGGTGGTGATGACGGCCGGCGTATCCGTCGGACTAAACATCGACAAGTTCGTCGAAGGCGTAACCGTGTAGCCGACTCCCGCGCCCGGAGTTTCAAGATTGACGCTGTCATCCACCGCCCTGCTTTCGATCTTGTACTGGCCGGAAGCGCCTGCGGTGAATGTATACGACCATGTCACGTTCGCGGTGCCGAAACCGCTGGTGGCGGGATGCCACGTCTTTCCGCTGTCGGTCGAGACTTCGACACCGCCGATGACGCCACCCACATCACTGGCCGTTCCCGTGACGGTGACCGACTGGCTCTCCGGGACGCTGCTGGCCGAAACGTTCGTGATGGTGGAGGTCGGCGCCGTGTGATCACTCGATTGGGATGCGATCACCAGACTCGCCTGCAGCGTCGCGGGCTGCACGCCCATATCGGCGAGCACATTGACCGTCGCCTGCTGAACATTCGGATCAATCGGCGTCGCCGAGCCCGTCACCTGATCGTGGTCGGAGGCAAGGCCCCACGACCAGAACACCGTACCGGCTCCGAAAACCAAAGCACCACTGACGGGGTCGCGAAACTCGACCAGATTATGCGTTGCCGTTCCGTTACCCGTGGTGTTGCCATAGTCCAACAGATATTGGCCGTTGATCTGCAACGTCGTCGACGACACATCGACCAGTCCAGCCGGGCGGAAGCCATTGTCGGGCGATGAATCCCACTCGTAACCAAGCAAATTTTGTACAAGGGACGCCGATTGGCCAGACGGCGTGTTGGCGACCGACGTATTGCGCCAAAAGCGTAACTTCGTCATGCCATACGGAATTTTGATCACGTCAGTACGGTCGGAGTCGACCTGAAACACCGTGCCGGTGAGGGCATTGGACGGGATCCCCGCCATGCCTCCGGTTGACGCAAAACGCGCGTCCATGAACGTGCTTGTTGCCGTCCCGGTCGGATCGATCAACTGATTGGCGTGGGTGTCCTTGTACGTAATCAGGGTTCGGTTCGCGGTGTGACTGGGATCGATGCTGGCCGCGAGTCTTGTCTGCCAGTACACCTCGTTGCCACTGAGGAACATCAAGTTGGTGCCGGCATGGCCGGCCGCCTGGACGTTGGAAACCTGGCTGTCGGTCCAATATTCGTCATGGCCAACGTCCATGTAGACTTGATGGTTGAGCAGGAGTGATCCGCTGGTCGCCGCGTCGATGCCGGAGATATAGGAGACATCGTATCCATTCTGCTCGAGCCAGTAGATCGCCGGATACTCCGCCGAGAACACCATGTCATTGGAGGTGCCGAACAGACCGCCGTCACGCGTCGTGATCGGACGGTTGTAGCTCACGGCATAGGCGGAACCGTTGATACCAGGTCCGTTGCCGGCGTAAAGATCGGCCCCGCCCCAAGGGTTATATGCTTCCCAGGTTTGGTCAGACGTTTGGAACACGATAGCGCTGGTGGACGCATCGCTGCGGACGACAAACGGAATTTGGAAAACCTGCGTGCCGTCAATAACATTGGCAATGTAGACGCCTGATACGGCGGTCGTCGGAACTGTCCAAGAGTCAGTCACACTCCAGTTGCCGGCGTCCACGAGACCAGTGGACGTATCCTTTAACGGGGCCGGTTGAATCACCGAGGCCGCAGCCTGATGCTGCAAGCTCGTAATCAGCCGGGCACCGTTGCCGCCGTAGTAACCAAGCCGGTAGATATCGATATGGTAGTTCGGCGCGCCGGTCTGGTTGTTGATCTTGAATTGAACGGTGCTGCCGACATTGGTACTTATCGCCGTCGTGAACCCCTGGATTTTCGTTGAGTCTGCGCCAGCGGCGATCTGCCAGACGCTTTGCGGCGTGCCTTGTTTCTGATTCTCCAGCACGATCGGGTTGGTCGGGTCCGCAACGACGGTGCCGCCCTGGCCGTCGCTTGCAAAGGTCCAGTTCGGGTCATTCCCGGAGAACAGCAAGGTGACGTTGTCGGCTCCGTTGCCGAAATCGACCGTACTGATATTTGAGCTGCTGTCGTAATGAACCGACGCCGACATCGTCGACGTGAAGGAAAGATCCCTGAGATCAATGAGATTGCCAGCCGAAAGCGGTCGATCCGGCGATGAACTTCCGATCAGGCCGTGGAATTGGGTGGAGTGATCGAGGATAAGATTGCCCGCATCGGTCTCGAAGGACACGGTTATTCCGGAAAAAGATCCACTCAAGACTTGCCCAGAGACCGCCCCTCCGATCTCGAGAGTTGCCTTGTCGGAAATCGCGAAGTCCCCCGATCCACGGACGTCTCCCTTAAAATCTGCCGCAGCAACGCGCTCTCCGCTGAAGGATCCAAGCTTGACGTTCCCGTCGTTTGTTGCGTCGCCCTCTACGACGAATGAGCTTCCAGCCCCGAGCGAAACTGTCGCATCTGCATCGACAACCAGCCTGGTTATGTCGACATTGCCTGCGGCTGCAACAACATAGCGTCCCGGCGCATCGATGGACGCGGTGGACGAGATATCCGGAACGCCGGCACTCCAGTTCGCAGCAACATTCCAATAGCCGCCGCTCGCATTGATCCAACGAGTCGCACCCGACAGCTGGGCAGACAATGTTGTCTGCAACGCTGCGGCAGCGTAACTGAGCACACCGCCGATGGCGGTCAGCTGCCGGGAACTTGCACCCGGACCTGCGACCACACTTGCCTCGGTCCCGACGTTCGAGCTCCCAACTGGCAGGCCTGCGCGGGATGGAATCCAGAGCGGCTGCCACACCGGCAGATTGTTGCTCCAGGTCGCGGCCCAGAAGGGCGGTCGCTCCAGGCTTGGGATCGTCGGGTTGAAGTCACTTTCTTCCGGGAGGAGAGGCCTTGCTCCTCGATAGAAGACGCTCGACCTTTGATTCAGCATGGCCAGCCTCTCGCAATTTCTAATAAATACATTTAATTTAAATGGATAGCGAAGGTCAATTCATTATATATTAAATTTGATAGCTGGATCAGGCGACCTCGATAGCGGAATCAGCAGCCGAAAGGCGCAGAATTTCGTTGAGGTATCTCCCATACCCGCTCTTCTCCAGCGGCTGAATCAGCGCGAGAAGCTGGTTTCGATCGATGAAGCCCTGCAGCAAGGCGATCTCTTCAATGCAAGCCACCTTCATGCCCTGCCGCTTTTCTATGGTTTGCACGAAAGTCCCTGCCTCGATAAGCGACTCGACCGTGCCGGTGTCCAACCATGCGAAGCCCCGCCCCATACGTTCGACGTGGAGAGCGTCCGCCGAGAGGTAGCGCATTTGCAGATCGGTTATTTCGAGTTCTCCGCGGGCCGACGGTTCGACGCGACGGGCATACCGCACCACACGATTGTCAAAGAAATAAAGACCCGTGATTGCCCAGTTCGACGTCGGCTTGCTCGGTTTCTCCTCGATTCGTGCAGGACGTCCCGCATCATCAAACGTAACGACGCCGTATCGTTCGGGATCGCGCACGTGATATGCGAAGACAGTTGCGCCTTCCTCGCGTGAGGCAGCCCTGGCGAGCAGTTCACGCAAGCCACTACCGAAAAAGATATTGTCTCCGAGCACCATTGCCACGCGGTCGGTTCCGATGAAATCGGCCCCAACGATAAACGCCTCCGCGAGCCCTCCCGGACGGGGTTGCTCGGCATAGCTGAGGCGAATGCCCCATTGGCTTCCATCTCCGAGCAATCGCTCGAAATGGCACCGGTCTGCCGGCGTGGTGATGACCAAGATCTCGCGGATCCCTGCCAGCATCAACACCGACAAGGGATAGTAGATCATCGGCTTGTCATAGATCGGCAGTAATTGCTTGCTGACCGCGCGCGTGATCGGATAAAGGCGCGTTCCGCTGCCGCCAGCCAGGACGATTCCCTTCAGCATCAGTGTCTCCTTCTCCGACGAGTTGGTCGAGACAGGTTTCGAGAGAGTCGAGCCAAGCCGGCAACCGAATTCCAAACACGCGTTCCGCTTTGGATGAGTCCAGTCGCGAGTTCGGTGGCCGGCGCGCAGCACAAGGATACTGCTCGGTCGTAATCGCTTCGAGCTTTGGAGGCTGCCTCCCCCGACGGGATAAACCGTCGAAAATTGCCTCTGCAAAGCCGTGCCAGGTCGTCGTTCCTTGGCCGGTCACGTGAAAAATTCCCGCCGCGGTGCGGCGATCGCCGGTGAGCGACCGCTCGGCAATGTGGAGGAGCGCCGCCGCCAGATCCACGGCCGAAGTTGGGCTTCCCTGCTGGTCGCAAACGACCTTTACAATCGGGCGCGTCTCGGCCAGCCGCAACATCGTCCGAACGAAGTTGCTGCCAATCGCGCTGTAAATCCAAGAGGACCTGACGACGGTGGCCAGCGGATGCGCCGCCAAGACAGCCGCTTCGCCGGCTAGCTTCGAAGCGCCGTACGCGTTCAACGGTGCTGGAACGTCTGACTCGTCGTAAGCCTCATGCTTCGCACCATCAAAGACATATTCGGTTGACAAATGTACAAATGGAATATTTCTCTGCCATGCGATATCCGCCAACGCCGCCGCACCGTCGCGGTTGATGCTGAAGGCCTTTCCGGTTTCGGATTCTGCCTGATCTACAGCCGTATAGGCAGCGACGTTGATGATCATAGAGGGAGCGACCGAGGCAACCATCCTGTCGATCCCCTCCCGGACTTCCAGGTTCAGCTCCTCGCGTCCGAGGGCCACCGCAGGCAAGCCGCGAAGGTTAGCAAGATCACGAAGGCAGCTGGCCAATTGGCCATTCCGACCAGCAATCAAAATCGATCGTTCAATCATGTGCGACCTCAGTGTAGGGTGCCTGGGAGACCGAGACGCGATCCGTCGTAGACGCTGTTGCGAGCGCCCGCCCACCAGGCGCCGCTGGCCAGATACCATTCCACGGTGTCGGCGAGACCTTGCTCGAAGCTTCGGGTCGGCTGCCATCCCAGCTCGCGGTGAGCCTTAGACGCGTCGATCGCGTAACGTGCGTCGTGTCCCGGACGGTCCGGCACGAACGTAATAAGCGACCGCCTCGCTGCCGGCCCGGGACGTAATCGATCAAGCACGTCACAGATCTGGCTGACAACCTCCAGGTTGGACCGTTCGCTGTCCCCGCCGAAATTATACTTCTCTCCCGGCCTGCCCTCGAACAGCAGCCGTATCAAACCGGCTGCGTGATCCTCTACATAAAGCCAGTCACGCACATTGCTGCCATCACCATAGAGAGGCAGCGGCTTGTACTCGATCGCGTTGAGAATCGTCAGCGGAATGAGCTTTTCCGGGAATTGGAACGGTCCGTAATTGTTCGAACAGTTCGACACGACAACCGGTAAGCCGTAGGTCTTATGCCAGGCGAGCGCGAGGTGATCCGAAGCCGCCTTGCTCGCTGAATAAGGCGAACTCGGCCGATAGGGTGTATCTTCCCGGAAGCGGTCGAACGATCCCAAAGAACCGTAGACCTCGTCCGTCGACACGTGGACGAATCTGAACTGCTTCCGCCGCTCGTCTGGCAACCGATCATGGTATCGCCTGGCTGCCTCCATCAGCGTGTAGGTGCCGATTATGTTGGTAGTGATGAACTTTGCCGAACCTGTAATCGAGCGGTCGACATGACTCTCTGCGGCTAGATGAATGACCGCAGTTGGCTCCCATCGAGCAAATAGACGATCTACAGCCTCCTGATCGCAGATGTCGTGCTGCTCAAACCGATAGGAGCTTGAGCCGTCGATGGATGCCAACGACGCCAGATTGGCCGCATATGTCAATTTATCGACATTGACGACGGTGACCCCTGCCTCCGACACCAGCTGTCGACAGACGGCAGAACCGATAAATCCCGCTCCGCCCGTCACCAGGACACGCATGCCACGTCCTCTATTCAAACACTGAAACAAGCTGGTCGAAGTTGGGAAGCGTTCGGTCCTTTGCGGAAAGCCGGACCTCTGAGGCCTTCACGGGCCACTCGATCGCCAAGTCGGAATCGGCCCAATGAATTCCCCCGTCGTGCGCGGGAGAGTAGACCTCATCAACCTTGTAGAAGACCATGGTTTGAGGCTGCAGTGTGCAAAAGCCGTGAGCGAACCCTTTTGGAACGAACAACTGCTCGTCGCTCTCGCTGTCCAGCTTGACCGAGACGTGCCTGCCGAACGTCGGGGAGGAGCGCCGAAGATCGACCGCAACATCGAGAATCGCTCCCTTTAGCACCCGGATCAGCTTGGCCTGCGCGAACGGCGGTCGCTGGAAGTGTAATCCGCGAACCGTCCCGACCGGCTCCGAGCATGATTGATTGTCCTGGATGAAATCGTTCGGAATCCCCTTTTCCGCAAAAGCGGAGCGACGAAACGTCTCGCAAAAATAGCCGCGGGCGTCAGAAAACCTTTCTGTTCGGACCAATTTGACGTCCGGAATCGCCAAACTTCGCACTTCCAGCATCGGCATTCTCCGCCAGCCGCCGCCCTTCAAATGAGACGGCCCGATCTTCCCCGAAGCCCTCCAAACTGACCGGCCGAGCCCAGCAGGTGGCTCGGAGGAACAGGTCAGGCTCAATCAATCCGCGCTCCGGTGAGTGGTCGCCGACCATCCCGTTTAATTCCGTTGTCTTAAATATTCAATATTCATTTAATTTGCAAGCGACATTTTATAGTATATATTGATTTTAAATGATGCGACCCATTTCAAAACGAGGGCGGCGCCCGCCCCCCGCGCGACGTCATCACTGCCCGAGAGGCCTGTTTGATGCTTCATACCCATCCGCTCCAATCCGAAAGAACACGCCTTCCAATGATCCTGCAGCCCGACCGCGATGGCGCTGGCGTCGGCGAGCTGATCAAATTGGGCATCGTATTTGTACGGCGCCAATATCTCGTGATCCTTGTGACCGCAGCTCTCGTAACTGCGAGCAGCCTGATTTACCTGCGGCTGGTGCCGCCAACGTACACGGCGCAGGTTCAAATCATTCTCGCAAATCCAAGAGCCCAATTCCTCCAGCAGCAGTCACTTCTCTCGGAGCCGCTCGTCGATGTCGCTCAAATCGAGACGCAGCTACAGATCATCAAATCACGAGCAACCGCTGTCGAAGTGATCAACCAACTGAAGCTAGCCAATCACCCCGACTTCAAAGCGCCGGACCTGTCCCTGTCTTCCCTCCAGCGCTGGATCCAGCGGTGGAGATCCGATCCTCTGAAAGATGCGCAGTCTGCGGCACCAAATCAGCCGTCCGAAACCACCATTGCGGCTTTTCTGGACCGCCTCTCTGCAGGCCGGATTAGCTATAGCCATGTCATCGAAGTGAATTTCAGCTCGAGCGATCCCGTGCTGAGCGCGGAGATCGCAAATGCAGTCGCAAGCACCTATATCAACGGCCAGCTCAGCGCAAAGTTTGATGCCACTCGGACAGCAACAAGCTGGCTGCAGGACCGTCTCCGCAATCTTGGCGATGAGGCGTTGACCGCTGAACGCGCCGTCAATGCTTACAAGTCTCAGAACAACATTGTCTCGCCGGGCGGTAAGCCGATTGGCGAGCAGCAAATCAATGAGCTCAATGCCCGCCTTGTGGCTGCTCGTGCACAGACCTCCGATGCGCTGGTAAAACTCAAGGGCTATGAAACCATCCTGCAGACCGGCTCCAAGAGCTCGCCTGTGGCCGGTTTACCTGAGGCGCTGGGCGCCGACGTGCTCCAGAGCCCGATCATCACGAGCCTTAGACAGCAATATCTCGACCTGGCACGACGCGAATCTGAATGGTCGACGCGTTATGGACGCGATCACCTCGCGGTCGTCAATCTTCGGAATCGAGTGCGGGATCTCCGGACGTCGATTCTTGAGGAAGTCAGGAGACTTGCCGAGTCCAGTCGAAACGACTTTGAGGCCGCCCAGCAGCGGCAACAGGAGCTCGAGAAACAACTTACCCAAGCTGTGTCGCATTCGCGCCTCACAAATTCGGCGGAACTGACCATTCGAGATCTGGAGAGCCGGTCCAAGAGCCTGCGCGCGCTCTACGAGACGTTTCTGCAACACTACATGGGTTCGGCACAACAAGAGACCTTCCCCATTTCAGAGACGCGGGTGATCTTCCCCGCTTCGGCCGCCCAAACCAAGAGCAAGCCAAAGACCAAGGTGGTGCTTGGCATCGGCCTTCTGAGCGGACTTGCGCTCGGCATACTCCTGGCCTTCGTCAGGGACGTGATGGACCGTGTTTTCCGCACCACGTCCCAACTCGAGGCCACGCTGGAACTCCCGTGCTTGTCTCTCGTCCCGATCCTAAGTGTGTCCCGACAGCAGAGGCCAGCGGCTCGGCTCCAACAGACGCAAGAGGAACTGAGCCAACGAATAATTTCGACCGTTCCGGACATTCATCGTGCCGTCGTCGGCATGCCCCTCTCACGGTATACCGAGGCAATTCGCTCGATTAAGCTTGCAATCGATCATAGTCCGGCGAAGACCCCGAACCAGGTGATTGGCATAACATCCGCTCTTCCCAACGAAGGGAAGACGACGATTTCCGCCTCGCTTGCGCAACTCATCGGACACAGCGGCAAGAAAGCCATCATTGTCGATTGCGACCTCAGAAATCCGACGCTCTCGGCGAGCGTCGCGCCCAAAGCCCCAGATGGCATCATTGAAGTTGCGAACGGCTGCTGTTCGCTTGAAGACGCAATCTGGAGAGATCCAAGGACAAACCTTGCATTCCTTCCGGCGGTTCGTCGCGGTCCTCTGCTTCATACAAGCGAGATTCTGTCCGACCCATCGATATGCAAGCTATTTGATCGTCTCCGGCAAAGCTACGACTACATCATCGTGGATCTTCCGCCGCTCACTCCTCTTGTCGACGTGCGCGTGACCGCTCCTCTGATCGATTGCTACGTACTGGTCGTCGAATGGGGGCGTACTAAAATTGACGTCGTTCAGCATGCTTTGCATACCGCTCCGACCATTTCCGACGCGCTCATCGGCGCGGTATTTAATAAGACTGACATTAAGGCGATGGCGCGATACGACGCCGGACGCAGCGACTACTATGATGACAGCCACTACATTCGGTACGGCCTTTCGGGCTCTTGAACTGGCCGTGTCGCGGTGCGTTGCAATTCTAGAAGGCAGATCAGAGTGCCTGTCGAGCTGAGCATCTGCCGATCGGTCAGACAGAGGGGGTGATGCTATATGGTCGTCAAATTCCTAATGCTGGCTGTTCTTATGACCATCGCCTCGGCATTTGCAACGCCCGAAGTCTCGCGCGTTCAGGGCATATTCTCGGCTCTTCTCGCCGTCGCTGTACTGGGAGCAGCAATCTTCATCTCCTCCTCCGCAGTCGCGCGACTAGCACGACGTCTACGGCCCCTTCTCATCCTTGCGCTCGCTGCGCCGGCGGTTTGGATGGCTCTCCAGCTCGTTCCACTTCCGATCCATGGACTCGGTAGTCCTATATGGCAAGCCGCATCAGCTGCCTTGAATGAGCCCCTTGCCGAACGGATCACAGTTGACGTTCGCACAACCGTGCAGGCGGTTTTGCACTACAACGCGGTCATCGCCCTCGCGCTCCTCACGGCAGTGGTCGCGTTGGACAAACAGTGCGCGTCACAGCTCCTCTACATTCTTGTCTCGGTCGCAGCTGGCGTCAGCGGGTATGCAATGTTACGGCAGATAAGCGGCTCGGATACCGCTCTCTTGCTTGTGAATAGTGCGGTTCCGGCGGCGCTGGGCTTGTTGCTATCCTCTGGGATGATGGTCGGTGCATTGGAGCAAAGCCGACGCATTAAGCAACCTTCAGGCTCCGCGCTAGGTTGGGCGACGAAACTATCGCTCGCTCTTTTGGCAATGCTCATCTGTCTGGCGAGAATTCTTGTTGGCGGCCAGACCAGCATTGTCGTTGCTGCA
Organism: Bradyrhizobium sp. WU425; assembly: GCF_021052305.1. Taxonomy (NCBI): domain Bacteria; kingdom Pseudomonadati; phylum Pseudomonadota; class Alphaproteobacteria; order Hyphomicrobiales; family Nitrobacteraceae; genus Bradyrhizobium; species Bradyrhizobium sp. WU425. The sequence continues at coordinate 5,189,097 of NZ_CP088089.1, forward strand.
CTGCTTGGCATGGTAATTGTGTTGGCCGTGTTCGCCATCCGCAACTGGTTCTACGGAATTTGGGGCACAGCAGGCGTGCTTGCGACGTCTGCGGTCCTGTTTCTCGCGAGCTTCACCATTGTGCCAATGAGGCAGGATACCGATCTGACGATCGCCCTATCCCGACATCAGCAAGCTGCGACTGAACGGATGCTGCAGGACACCGCGCCGACCGGCCTCGGCGCAGGAGCATACCCGGTAGTGCTACCAATTCATCGAGACATCGGCACAGCCGCGGCGCGAGAGCGCCCCACGGCCGCCGCGGCCATAGCTATCGAAATGGGCCGGACCTTTCTTTGCGGCTTGCTGATCGTTACGGTGCTTGGCGCCGCTACTTTGTTCAGGCGTTCCTTGCTGCGTGGTCACGACTACGTCTACGCTGCTATCGGTTCAGGCGCTGCGGTTTCGTTAGCTGTACTGGCCCTGATTGAGGATGGAATTCTCGAATACGGTGCATCGCTGCTCGCTGCTGCGCTGTTCGGGTTGGCTTTCGCTCAAAGCCGACCCAGTACTGCCAGCGAGATCTCCTATTCACGATCATCGCGGTCCGCAAATGGCGTAAACAGTCGAGATCCGATGAACCCGCCAATGCGCCCAAGCGCGTTCGGCAATGCGTCAGTGCGTCTTGGGCTGGGCTTCGTCGCGGTTGTTCTGATTGCGCAATCAGCCTGGCTGCTCACGCAGCGACCGCATCTCGGCGGTCTGCCGATTGGACAACCTGCCTTCAGCCGCACTTCAATCCAGGCGCTTTCGAGTACGCCGTCGAAGTCTCTTCCCGCCCACGGCGACTTGGGCGCAGAAATTCCCGCCACGGCACAGCCCAAGGTCGATGAAACTGCTGGTTCAAGGCCCGAGGACGGAACACATCTCGCGTCGCTAAATGCGTTCGCGGATGCACTGCACTACTCGCCTTTGCGAGGTGATCTTTGGCTCATGCTGGCGGCGATCTCGAAGGAGCAGAAGTCGACCGGATATGACCTCATCGCTTTGCTGAAACTCTCGTACTACACCGCACCAAATGATCTGGCGCTACTTCCGCTACGGCTGACTATCGTCCTCGGCACGGGCTCGGTTGCAAGTGAGCCCGAACTGCGTGAGCTGATAAAGCGTGACGTGAAAATTGCCTTGGCAGATCAGCCTGCCCTCAGACCGGCCCTCCTCGCCGCCTATAAATCCGCAGGAGCTGATGGCAAGGCTTTTGCGGACAATCTGATTTCTGAGTTAGATCCCGGTTATCTTCAGGGTATGCATGCGGGCATCCGAGTTCCCGGGACCGGAAGCGAATTTTCACCGCCGAACAGGGTCTCGGGAGAGAGAAAGCCGCGCTAGCGCCCGGCTATTCCTTTCAATTCCTAGGCGATCAAGAATCCGCCGGCCCCCGGCGCCAAGGATCAACCTCGGCACATTTAAAGTAGCGCGAATTGTGATTTTTTACTTGATATATTCATTTAATTATTAATAATTAAATTGTAGGTCTCGGGTATCCCGACAATGAATTTCATAAACCGACATTTCCCCCATGAGGAAGATAGGGACCGTATCGGTCCCAGGCCGTCGGTATCCCGCCAGCACAAATGGCCCCTTCGTTACGAGTCGATCGAATACGTGGCGCTCTGTGCGGATATTGCGACCATTCTTTTTGCGAGCGTCGTTTCGATGTGGGTGAGCCGAGCTCAGAGTGGATGGGCTGCAGGCGACTTAAGCAACGCACTTGGCCTGGCCCTAGTCAGCGCAACATGTCTCGTTTGCCTCTTGAAGACGCACGGTCTTTATCGGCCGGCCGAGCTCCTCGTCCTGCGAAGTCAGATGCGCGCCGTCTGGATTGCATGGGCGTCATTGTTGTTCTTGATATGGGCCGGGTACGGTTTTGCAATTGGTTCGGGCTCTTCTCACCAAGCGGGCACACTTTTCGCTGTCCTGGGCCTGGGCTTGCTTATGGCCGAGCGGTGGGGAGTGAGAGCGCTTCTCGGGAAGGGCCTGAGCGGCAGAAAATTCGCCAGCACAAACATTGTTCTGGTCAGCGACCAGCCGCCATCGAAAAACGCCGGACTGCCTGAAACGCTGGCGATGCATGGTTATTGTGTCCGAGGCCGGTTCAGCTTGCCCCCAATCGGCTTCGGTCCTGCCTGTCGAAGGCGGCTCACGGCTCGCGTGATTGACTACATTCGCAGCTCCGAGCTCGACCAGGTGGTTGTGGAAGCGCACCCGGAACGATGGCCCGAACTCCGGGCCTTCGTTGCCGATTTGCGGGTCTTGCCGCTACCGGTTGTGTTCGTGCCGGTCGGTACGACATCCGAATTGCTTCGACACCCCACACGAAGCCTTGGAAGTACGGTCTGTGTTGAACTCCAGGGTGGGCCGCTTACGCAGCTGGACTGTGCGACCAAACGAATCATTGATCTTTTCGGCGCCGCGCTCGCCTTGACGATACTTGCCCCGCTGCTTGTGCTGGCCGCACTTGCAATCAAGCTGGACTCGCCCGGCCCCATATTCTTTCGACAGCAACGCTGTGGTTTTAATGGCCGGATCTTCCTGATCCGCAAATTCCGGACGATGCATGTGCTCGAGGACGGGCCGGCGATCCTTCAGGCCCATCGCCTCGACCGACGGGTGACGCGCGTCGGCAAATGGCTGCGACGGACAAGCTTCGATGAACTGCCACAGCTGTTAAACGTTCTCGACGGCAGCATGTCGCTGGTCGGTCCCCGTCCTCATGCCTTGGCTCATGACGGAGAATTTGACAAGCTCGTGCGGAACTACGCCCTACGCCGCAGGGTCAGGCCAGGACTGACCGGATGGGCCCAAGTCCATGGCTGCCGCGGTCCAACCCCCACAGCCATCACGGTCGAAACACGCGTACAATACGATCTCTGGTACATCGACAACTGGAGCCTTCGGCTTGATCTCGTGATCCTGCTGCGAACTCCCCTCGAAGTGCTGCGGGGACGCAACGCCTATTAGGCCCACAGGATCACGGGCACTGCGGCGGCCATTTAACCCCACCCCTCCGTCGAACAGTGCAGATCAGGTTACGCGCGCTGACGAAGCTTCGGACTTGCATCCCCTATGCGAAAGTCCTCAATTCTTCGGCCAGACTTCATGGCAGCAACCAACCACCGCGGCCGCTTGCCGCGCCCCGACCAGGTCTCGGAGGTCTGGGGATTCCGGTATTTCGGCAGCACACGCGGATATTTGCGTCTCGCCTTGGCAGGCGGAGACACGCCCGGTCCGCTTGAGGCCGTCAAAACAGCCACCCCGCCCCCGAGGACCGCCAAGCGCTTCTCCAGTTCGTGCTTTTCTGCCTTAATTCGGTCCGATAAGATCCCGCTAATTTCCTCATGAAGCGACCAGAGATCGTCAAGGGACATTGATTCTAACTCGAGTTTCTTAGCTGGCATGCTCGCACCCTGTAGTTGCGCCAAACTTAATATGCCCCGGATCGACATTAATCAAGATGGTGAACTCGGTTTTCCCAACAAAAGTATGGAACCGTACTTAAATCCGCATTCCAGATAACTGCGTCGCAACAATCAATCAAGCCGAAACAGTGGGCTATCCGCATAATCTAATTGCGGAGCGGATAAATTTCACACGTCCAGCGGGCAGCCGTGGGACTATTCAAGCGAACCGATGTGATGGGATCACATCGAGCGCCGGTACAAGTCATCTGCACCACAACATTCTCGATGAATATGGTTGACGCGTAGGCTGCCCTCGTTTTTGGGCAATTTCGTTATCGCACGCCTTCGGATATGCGCAAGCGGGCGCCAACCAACTCAATGTCCGTCAGCCCAAACGGCCCGTGCTCGATTTGAGTTCCAGGCCCGAATGTCCGAGGGGTACAGCCGGGGGAAGATGCTCCGACTGTGCCGCACAAGAAGAACTCGATCGAGATCTTCCCGTTTCTTGCTCTGCAGCAAGTCATTGATCTGTCTATCCCCATTAATAAAATAACCCTCGCAATATTTAATTAAATAATATATTATTTATTCATTGTCGTATGGATCTGAAACACTGACTTTGGTCCATCGTTGATCGGGTGCTGGGGCAATAATTGCTCGAAAGCTTGATGACAGATGGATCAGGAGTCAGTCCAACGGTGACGAGAATGCTATGCGTCGGCAAGATCTCGAAGCCATGGACTTTGAGGAACTTTGGCTCCTTCACGAAGAGCTAACAAAGATACTTGCCGAAAAGATCACAGTCGAGAAGCGAGAGCTCGAAAAGCGTCTTGCGCAACTCAACCAGCCGGATCAATTCGGTGAAGCTGAACGCCGGGCCGCCAATGCCGGAACGAGCGAGCCGCCGCGCCGCAAATACCCGAAAGTCGTGCCAAAATACTTCAATCCACTCCGCCCGACGGAGACTTGGTCGGGGCGTGGTAAACAGCCTCGCTGGCTAGTTGCCGCGCTCCAATCGGGGCACACGCTCGAAGAGTTCAGGATTCGCGAGAACGACGAGTCGTCCGATCGGAATGCCGGTGGACAAGGGCATTAACTCCGCGCAACTGCAGACATGTCGTTTGCTAAAACTGTTTGGCCTTGAAGGCGTGCGAGCTTGCTGGCTTTACACCTTTCCGACACGAACGGCGGTGGCGGCCCTCAACAGGAACTGTAAGGTGTCCGTTCTTGGCACGGACCACAATCCAGGCCGCCGCATGCCGGTTTGCGTGCAACCAGAGGTCGCCTCCCGCCGGTAGTTTCTGAGGTCCAGGACCGTCATTGCGAGGAACGGCACACGTGTGGCCGGAAGGCGCGCTTGCATTAATTGTCGCATGAACTGCAGACGAGGAATCAGCCGGGTGCGCATTGAGCGCGGGATATCGACCCCAAGCAGCGCAGCAAGGGCGAGCAGTTGGGTTTCGACCGCGTTTTTCATCAGTTCGCCCGAGAAATGAGAGGCAAGTTCCTGCCAGTCCAGCCCTTCGGAATCATTCAAGTCGCGCAACTCAACCAGATGCCGCAGATCGAGTTCGCCAAGCCAGTAGCCGTAGTCTTGAAACTGATCGTGGATGATCAACATCAGCGCTCGATAAGTGGGCGTCGGGACGTACACGCGTCCCCGCCCCAGCAGCGCGGGGACGCAATGGTTCAGGGCATGTCCGGGGCCAGCATAGAGGTACGCGGGGCCTGGAGCGGCCCGTTGCAGATCGATGGTTCCGACATCCCGCGGTCGACTTAGCTCGACATACCATCTCCGGCTTTCGGGGCGCGCTTGATCATGAATTTCATAGCCAATTGCGCCCAGAGCGGCGACCGCCCTTTCAGCTTCGTCCGGCACGACCATAATATCCAGATCACACATCAGCCGAACTCCTCGCCGCTCGACAGGTGCTGTGGCTAGCGTTGCCGCACCCTTGAGCAACACCGGCGTAACTCCCTGGCCGTTCATCGCAATGACGGCCTCTTCCAGTTGACCGGCCAACCGATCGTTGCGCAGCACGTTTCGGCGATGGATCTGGCGGATATAGGTGCACACGTCCTCTGGCAACACCGATGCAAATTGATCAACGAAGTCAATGAGCGCAGGCGTCGTCAACGTCTGGTTTGCGAGCCCGATGACGGAGGTCCACTCCACGTCGACGGGCGGCAAGCCTCGCAAGCAGTTGCATAGGCTTGTCAGTGCCGCACTATGCCTTGTCATCGCACAAGTCCATCAGCAGCTGTCGAGCCTGCGCCGATTCCGAATAGATGAGTTGGAAAGATCGTGCGCCCGCAACAATCCGCTTCAAAGCGAAAAAGCCGGACTGCGACAGCTTCCCGTCTGCGGCAAAAGCGCCCTCAATGAGCCGCTTGATCGAATCAAGCTGATCCAGGGGGGTCAGCTCGACGGGGCCGCTTGCGACCCGGTTCAGAAAGATGATCCACTTGGCAGAGAGGCTCCCATTGTGCGCATCCGGAATCGGCAAATACCGCACTTCGGCGCCATCGGACCGGCGGTGCGTCACGTCGTTCCAATCGCCATACAGTCGGGATAGCAACCGCCACGATCCCTGCTTGAGGGTGAGGGCAAATGGGATGCCGCAGATCGTTCCGTCAGCCCCAATCAGCGCAACGTCATCGCCGGCATACTGAAATCCAGCGTCTACCAATTCTAGTGCAAGAGTCGACTTGCCGGCTCCCGGTTGGCCGCACAGCAGTAAGCCCATGCCGCACTTTGCAAGAGAAGCGGCGTGGAGCGCGAAAGCCCACTGATTGCTTCGGATAAGTCGCTCGGTGATGTGAGCTTTGATTGTAGGGGCCAGAGCTGCGGCTTCACATCTATGGATGCTCCCGTCATTCCCGCGGAAGAATACCTGATCGCCGAGCATCATTGTCTCGATCGCAATATCCTCCTCCTCGCCGCTGTCGTCCGTAACACAAAATAGCGAAATCAACTGTTGCGAGAGCTCCCGATTTGCAGCCCGGACGCTGATCCTGCGCTGACCAAGAACCGTCGAGAAGGCACAATCGGCCGACATTCGCCAGTCGAGATCGAGCACCCCTCGATCGATCCAGACGTTCATCGCCTGCCACGTGAACTCGCGCGCTGCGCGCTCGCCAATGCCTAGCTGCCCGAGCTCCTGATGGACGTCTTCCAAAGAAGCACCTTGTGCCAACTTGCACCAAATGAATGCCCCTAGCTGGTCCAACTCATAGAGCTTCTGCCTTGTCTCGCTGAAAAGCACTGATCGACCGTCCACCAGCGCGAAGATTGCACCCGCGGCGGGTCTCAACACCATCTCTGCCGATGTTTTTTCCAGCATGGCTATTCCCGATAGCAACGATATCTGTTTCGCCGCCGTGTCGACGCGGTGGCGACAACATCCGGCAATGTCCTGTCCACGGCGCGTTCAAACGAGCTGCAGTTGCCGAGGAAATTCGGCTTGATCGCCGTGCTACAACGGCGCAAGTCCACCTCAGTGCGGATGCACATCGCCTGACTGGGATTCATTTCGAATGACCATACGGCCCCGGTCACGCCGCCAGCTGACCACCCTCGTTCACCCCAGATAGAGAAATATTCAACACTTGTCCTCCGAGAAAGGTCGCCGGCGCGGTCAACCGGTGAGAGTCCAGCAGATAGCGGTAAACTTCGCGAGCAGCACTCCGCTCTCCTAGAACGCGCTCCCTCTCGCTGATGCTCGCTAGCTTCTCGCGCATTTGAGCCAACTGCTTCGCAGCCGAGGTGGAGTTGCGCTTCTTCTGGACTGATTCCCGCATCGTCTCCTCCGACCAAAAAAATTGACGAAAACAGCTTACGTCATTGACAACAATTAACAACGAGATTTATATGATAACAATATAATCAATATTTATTTCATGTTTGAACCGGATGCAACCATTCAAATACCAAGAAGCGGGCCCTCCGTCGAAATAACAGCCGACCGAGAAACAGCGTCGCAGAAATCGCCGCGATGATCTTGACCTCCTGCGTGCGGGACAGCGAAAAATAAAACTCGACGAGAGTCGCAAACCAGACCGACAGCGCAAGGCTTAATTTGCAGGATTAAATCCTAACGAAAAATATTTCGCTGACGAGAGTGGAGTGAAACCGGTGATCGAATTAGCCAATTTGCCCATCACGGGCGATATGATCGTCTTCGTCGCGAGCGGCATAGCACGCGCAAAACTCCCACCCGCTCAGATTGGCCCATTTTCAGTGGCGCCTAAGGAGCTTTCGAGAGACGCATAATCAACGCCCGCGCTGCCGAGCCAAAGAGCGGCGGCGTCCAAGGAATCGCTCAAGCAGCGATCCGGCCGGTTGGAAAAACGTCGTCACGAGCAACCCGCCCTGCTCGAACAAGCACTCCCAGTGTGCGATGCCCCCCAAGTAACCCACACTGAGATGACGACGCACTCCAGCCGGCCGGTTCTCTTTCGTTCGACAACGAATAATAATTTCCTAGGGAGGCTCGCATGGGAATGATCATGGTCAAATGTCCGCAAACCGGTCGCGCGATTCCTACTGGTATTAGGTCGGACCGTGAGGCTTTCCTGCGGAGCGTTGTGTTTTATGGCAATACTCGTTGCCCGGTCTGTCGCGCCAATCACAACTGGTTCGCTCGCGAGGCCTGGGTCGATGAGCCGGTCGTGCGGCCCGGGGAGATATTCGAGGAAGCGCCGCTGTGCTGATGCGTAGCGGGCTTCGGTACAGACGCGGAGCCGAACTGACTAGCATTACACGAATTTGGGCCGACCGCCTCATTTGACGCCCCGTGTGCGGAGTTGACCTGTTGCGGCATGGTTGCCGCACCGACTAGTCTTGGTACGGGCTGGATGCGCTCAATCATGGCGCAGCGTTCATCCAGATTCCTGTCTTGGCGGCTATTTCTGCCAGGGCTTACTGGAGGGATGCGAAATATTTTGGCCTATCGTCGTAAAGCGAACTGACGCCCTCATGAACCGCAAGTTAAGCGTCACACCGGCAGGTCGGCGCAAACTAACGCTTCCGATCGCTGATCCTGCAAGGGCCTGTTTGGGGGTATTGTAGTGAGTAGTGGGGTTTGCAGCCGCTTGGCTGTTCTGCGTCAAACGGCGATGGAGCTCGTTAGCCTGCTTGCCCAATTGCACAGGCTACGAGAGCAAGTGCGAAGGGCGGAAGGGCGAAGCCTCGGAGAACGAGCGAGACTAGGGCCGGCGTCACGGATGCGTAGGCCCCGGTTTGGGACGAGTTGCCGCACGCGGATTCAATGATGGCGAGCGGCGCGCGTAATTTCAGCGAACTCGAAGACGATCGTTTCACGGATCGACCTTGAAGCCTCCGATAACCCTTGCACAGCTCCAAGCCGCCCGATCGCTCCCCAATGAGGCGTGCGCACAGCGGGGTTTCAAGGCAGGCCGATGCGAGTGAAGGCTCTGTGTCAGGAAAAGTGCTGCACTTGGATCCGGCGTCCCTTTCCGGCTCTGACCGAGATCATCCACGAGCGGCATGCTGCGGATCATGTCCCGCACCTGAGTTGGTTTAAGCCTGACTTTTTATCTCTTTTTAGTCTTATGAAGCAGCGCTACATCTGAAAGACAATTTGAAAGCAAAGCCGAAAGTCGTTCGCGTCAAATCGTTTCGGTAGTCGCGCCACGGAAGGCAAATTTGATTATCCGGTATAATCATAATTAATATGACGCAAAACAGAAAATAAGGTGGGGAAAAATAATGGGAGGAGTGGATGGAGACCGTACGCCGCTTGCGCGCGATGGCGTCGCTGTGCCGACAGACTTCTGCGCATCATCCAGATCGAAGCTGGAAGCTTCTCGCCGAAGCTGAGTTCTGGGAGCACTTGGCTAATGACATGCTTCGCGAGCATTTCGAACAATGCACGGCTGGCTCCTCGCTCCGACCGATCGGACGTGATCCGAATGCCGCGGAATCGAGCGCTCGCATAACCGCGTGAATGCTCTCGCCTAGCCCAAATCCCACTCGGCCGTGTGCGGGGCGTCAGTCCTCTTCAAGGCGCCCCATGGAGAACCAAGCCCTGCCGGCGCCTTCGTCGGGCGGCGCGCAGACCTGAGCAGGGACGCCAAAGCGCGCTCGGCTGCCCGGCTCGGTCCGCTCAGACTACCGAGTTCTGTTTTCTGAGTCCGGAATGCGCTTGTGCGAATCTGTCGTTCGCCGTTGGACTTGCACTTTGGCGTCCAGCACTTTTTCCCCAGTTCGTGCGGCGCGCGGCCGGCTCACTTGGTCCGAAAGGCTGGAGCCCCTACCAACTATTCCAGCGATATTTCCGTCGACCTTCGCTGCCGGTATTTTTCGGTTAGGTGACGGTCCAACGATCATCTGCTCCTCGTTGCTCGTGCCGGTGCCAATAGCTCCGATCGGCAGACCATTTTGAGCGTGGCCAGCGCCGGCATTTCTCTTGGCCTGCGCCGCCGCCCGCGACTTCGACGTGGTGGGTTGAACGTCCGGGCTGTTGGTTTGACTGGTGCGGTTCAGGTTTGCACCGGTACCAACGTCTCGTGTCCCTATTCCTGGAGGCGCCGATGGACCAGGGTTGGCGCTGCTCGCATTTGTACCCATGCCGGACGGAGCTGACCCACCAGTGTTGGCGCTGCCCGTGCCCGTCCCAGTGCCGGCACCCGCGGAGCCCGCCACTGCGCCGCCTGCTTGGGCCAGGCCAGCACAGCTACGCTCGTGATAATCGCAATGATCAGCGGGGGAGTCGGTGGAGCATTGGACGATCTCCTTCTCAAGCGACCGGCAGTATCGGCCGAACATTTAATTGGCGATAAATGATTGAATAAAATAAAATATGGTTTATTTTTGCCTAAGGGTAAATTGAAATTGAGAAACGGATTGACGCATTAATGTCGCGGATGTGGGCACAAGCGCCGATGCAGGCAGGGTCGGGCCTTGAATCGCCCGTTCGCCGCGCAGGCGTGTGGATTGCCTCGGATTGTGTTCGTAGCTGTGCGCGCACCTGCGCAACAAGGTCGGCGTGGGTTGCACCGACTGTCCTGACGGTAATATCGGTTTTGACCATACCCGTTCTCGCGCAGGAGCCAAATCGGCCGGCGAGCGACGCCCATGTCATGGCGACGCACTTGCGCGGCACGACCGGCTCGGGAGGGTGGCCCGCGGCGCGGCTGAAACCATCTGCCGACACGACGCCCCTGAAGCTCGCACAAGCCACAATCAGCAATACCGAGCGATCGCGGCAAGTGCTCGCCACAGAACAGGAGAGGATACGGGCCCTTGCTGCTGACCTTCGAACATGCCGACGGGAGCAGGATACCGTGCTGGGGCTGTTGCAGCATGCACGCGAGCAATGGACCAGCATTGCGGAGGCCACCGAGAATGAAACCGATGAGCTCCAGAAATCGCTCCGGGAGGAGCGCTTGCACACGCAGCGTCTGGAACGGGAACTTGTCAAGGCGCGCAACGATTTCGAAGTGCAGGCACGGCTAAGCCGCGAAATCGGCGCAGAGGGTCGCGAACCCGAACGCCGGGCACAGAGCGATCCGAGGGAGCTGCAACAGGCTGTCGAGCGGGAGAAAGATCGGGCAAACCGGCTGGAGCAGAATCTGACAGCCGCTCATCACGACCTGGAGACCCAGTCCGCAGAGGTAACCAGACAAGCCGCAGAGATCAGTGCAAAAGAGGCAGCGGAGGCTCAGGTACAGGCAAGCCTCCGACAGGAGCACGATCGTACCAAACAGCTGGAGGAGACGCTCGCGACGACGCGAATCGAGCTCGACAACCGATCCCAGCAGATCGCGAAGGCAACCGAAGAAACGATGCAGACCAAACGAACAGCGGAGAATACCTCGGCTAAACTGAAGCTGTCATTAAAGGAGGAGCACGAAAGAGCAGATGCGCTGGCGCAAGAGCTCTCGTTGGCGCGTTCCAAGCTGTTCGCCTATGAAGCGCAAGCCGCGGCAAACGATGATCGAGCCGAACAGTTGAAAAATCAGCTCCGGCGAGAATGCAACCAATCCGGCCGAGATGAGCAAGAACTTGCCGCAGCGCGCACGAGTATCGGACCGTGGCTACCCGCCGGGGTGTCGGGTGAAGGCGGAGCCGGCAATTCGCCAACAAGGGAACTGCTCCGAACACTGCTGCTGGGATCGCCGCAGGCGCCGCCCGCGCAATTCGCGCGAGAGCTCGTGGTCACAGCAGCTGAGCCGAAGGCGCCATCCCCGGTTTTCCGGAACGAAAACGCCGCCGAACTCGTGCGATTGATCGCTCGCGCAACCGGATTGCTTCGACAAGGCGATATTGGCGCGGCACGAGTTGTCCTGGAGCGTGCTGCTGAATTAGGGAGCGCACCGGCAAGTTTCGCCCTCGCGGAAACGTATGATCCGAGCCTGCTTGCAAAATGGGGCGCGAGCGGAACGCGCGGCGACACGTCCAAGGCGCGAGAGCTTTACGCCAGAGCAGCAGCCGGAGGGGTCAAGGAGGCAAGGGAGCGATTCGACGCACTTGGTCATTAGCAGCATCGGTGCAGACAAATGGTCGTGCGCTGTATCGACAGATCGAACTTAAACTTACGTGTCGAAGTGAAGAGCGCAGCGGACAAAACAGAGTAGACGTTCCTAGGGGAGCCGGATCGATGAAGCAGCTGGTTGGAATACGCTCTTGGTTTCTCCTCATCGTGATATCCGCTCCGCTTTTGATCATGGGCTGTTGCCCAGCAATGGCCCAGCAGACTCCGCGGGCGCGTGCGGATCATGCAAGGGCGGAAATTGCGGCCATGAACGATTGGACTGTCGGAATAGCCGGAGGTCTGCTGGAAGGAGCTCCCATTCGGCTTGCCGCGGAAATGGCGCGAGTGGCCGATGATGGAACGGACCTCCACGTGCTGCCCATCGTGACCCGTGGCGCAACCGAAAACGTCAATTCGCTGCTGTATTTGCGGGGCATTGATGCAGCAATCATCAATTCCGACGCACTTGACGAGTACAAGAGCCAAGTGCCGGACATCCAGCGACGGATCACCTATGTGCTCAACCTGTTTCCATCTGAACTGCACGTATTCGTCAGGCCCGAAATTCAGAGCTTGAGTGATCTGGTCGGAAAGAAGGTCAATTTCAACACCCAAGGTACCGCCGCAGCTTATTCGGGCCCGCTGATCTTCAGCCGGCTGGGGATCGAGGTCGATAAGGCATTCATCCCCCATCAGGTTGCGATGGAACAAATGCGCAGGGGTGAGCTGGCCGCCGTCGTTTTCATAACATCGAAGCCGGTGGATGCATTCATACGTGGTCGCTGGGATGCCGGCTTCAAGTTCTTGCCGGTCCCCTACGAGAGCAAGTTCGAAGATTATTATCTGCCATCTTGGCTGGACGCAGCTGATTATCCAAACTTGATCAGGCAGGGGGAACGCGTGACAACTATTGCCGTTCCAACCGTGCTGGTCGCTTTCAATTGGCCGATCAAATCCAATCGCTTTAATCGTGTGGCGCGCTTTGTCGACCGCCTGTTCTCGCGGATCAACAAACTGCAGGAGCCCGGTTTCGATCCGAAATGGAAGTCGATCAACTTGGCGGCGACGGTCCCTGGCCTGACGCGTTCTCCCGCGGCGCAGGCCTGGCTCGATCGTCTGCCGCGTTCGAGCCAGGCGGCGCAATGACGTTCACCCTGATCGCTCTCGTCGTGACGCTCGCGATCGCAAATGACCTCGCTCGGGCCCGAGGCGCCGAAGACCCTATGGCGCCGGTTCGCGTCTCTGATCGGCCCGCAAATGGAGCCGGGGCGTGGATCGTCAGCGAGACCACCTCGCCAGTTGATTATTCATCGATCATCAAGGCGACACTACCATCTCAAGGGGACGCAGCAATGAGCCTGTCGATACGCTGTCGCGGCGGCCTGACCGAAGTGTTGCTTGATGGAGCCGGCCTGTCGGGCCGTCGCGAGGATTACACCCTATCCCTGCGCATCAATGATGATCCACCTCTTCAGGTCTCAACAATTACGTCGGTACGCGGTGTCGCGCTTGAAGGCGATGTCGTTCGCCTGTTGCAATCGATCCCCGGCCACAGCGAACTTTCCGTGCATGTGTCACGCCGAACGGGGACTAGCGCCGGTGCAGTGTTCGCTCTCTATGGTATCGAGAGCGTACGTGCAAAATTGGCGGCAACATGCAAATGGCCACGCGCGATCGCGAAGCCCAACAATTGATCATGAACCTCAGCTTGCTTGGAGAAACAACATAATGCACAAATTTCCGAAGATTATCACAGCGATGATCGCGACAATCATCTCGCTCCCGGTCGGGCTGTCTAGTTCCGCGGCACAGGAGACTCGCCTGCTCTCGGCACAGCCCAGTTTGCCTGCAGCCTCAACACATGGCGCGGCAAGAACGCACGCGAATTCATCGGCGCGGGCCGCGACGCCAAAACAATTTGAGCTGGCGCGCATCGCGCCATCGTCTGCTGCCAAGAAAGAGCACCGCTTAATCCTTCAGGTCAACACAAGCGACTCCGCGTCAATGAATCTTGCATTGAACAATGCACTCAACGTCGCGCAATACTACAAGGAGGTTGGTGAAGGAGTGAAAGTGGAGGTGATTACCTTCGGCCCCGGCCTCCATATGCTCCGCGATGACACATCGCCGGTGAAAGCGCGAATTGAGGAAATGGCTCTGAGCACGCCGGAAGTATCATTCAAAGCCTGTGGAAACACGCAAGAGAAAATGCAAAAGGCCGAAAATAAAGACATTCCGATCGTTGCCCAAGCCCAAGTGGTGAGGTCGGGCGTCGTTAGGGTGATGCAGTTGCAGGAGCAGGGATGGACCTACGTCAAGCCATGAAATGGCGACCAGACAATGCCTATCGAGCGGCTAGGTGCCGGCCTGCGGTCGCGACACCCCGATCGAGTGGGTCGCCGCAGCCGATGCAAATTGACTGGCCTCGATCGGGACAGATCTATCGCGCGCTATTGACCGGGCAGCGCCAGACCGACTGTCTGATCATGCGCACGAGAGCGACTTCGGGAGCGGGTTGAGCGAACATCGGTTCGTCTCAGTCACTTGCGAGGTCTGGTAGCAATTTTGCGGGGCAGCCCCTGCCCCTCCCATCCTACTCGGCCGCCTGCTAAGGTCGATTGTCCCGTAGCAGCATAGGGTATCGGAGATGCAGGGCGGCGCGAGCTGTGACGCACAGTGCTTCGATTTACGTCAGTTCTGATGACCTCTTTTTCGAGGGCAAGCGATTAAATTACACTGGATTTTATTTTGTTAACGCGTCAGATTTCTAAACTTAAAGCGAGTCGATTTTATGTTGGGGATGTTAAATGGCAAAACCTGCCGTTTCCCGTAATGCCTTTCGAGCGTTATTCGCTCTTTATGCGAAAGCTGATCACAAGCACAATGGCGATTATTGTGTGTTGAAGCTGCCTGGATCCGCTAAAGGCATTCCTGATCGGCTGCTACAGCAGTGGTCGCACCAGGCTGATCTACCCGGCGCTGAAGCCATCGCCAGCACACTGGAGCCGCGCACCCGCGAGATCGTGAATGGTCGTAAACGCTATGACCACGCCAGCGACTTTCTCCACGTGCTGCTGAGAGACCTAGAGCTAAGGGAACACTGAAGAGACGTCGCTGCGTCAGGCTCCGCGAGGTCTTGCAGACCTGAATGATAATGCCTTTTGCCTCCGCGCTCTATATGCACCAGTCTGCTATTCCAATGCCGGGCAGCCGGCCCATTTTGTCGATATGGTGCTCGCATGCCGAGGTCGATTTACCAGCCATTGCATGAAAGGCTGCGAACGGAGAACGGTCAAAGTCTCCGCCTCACCTTTTCAGAAATTGAAGCGATCTTGGGGAAGCCTCTGCCGAGATCGGCCTACACCTTCACTGCGTGGTGGAGCACACTGAAGAGAGCAGGTCCTCAAGCGAGAGCCTGGATATCCGCTGGTTATCGTGTCCGGGTCTCAATGAAGCACCGCATCGTCGAATTCTATCGTTCTGATGTGAACACCAATGATCGTCATGGAACGCCCTGGCTGCATTGAAGCTTCCCATGATGGCGGACCTATCAACCTCGGTGTTCGGGACAAACTGCGAGAACAAGCCGGCGCAGAATCAAGTTGCAACTTCAGGGCCGCAGCGAAAACTGCTGCGGCCCTGTTTTTGAGCGGAAGCCGCGAACCGGATGCTCCGGAACGTGGCGAGAAAACTCTAACGGGAACGCTGCGCGATGGCTTTAAGCCGCATGAGGGTTGACGATGGTGTACCCTCGCAGGGAGCGCGGGTGAATTCGCGTTGCGTGCCCACCTGAGTTGGCATCGTACGCCTTCCAGATGTCACCAGCGATGTGCTGTTCAAGGACGAAGACGTGTCCACGTCGCGCGGCAACCATTCCCGGTGCTGGCGAGGTGCGGGGAAAGCGCAGCCAATTGGCTGCGAGGTTCAGTTCCGGTACTACCCGACCAAACACTCGGATCGCCGCACCACATCCGCAGAACGATCGAGGGCAACCGGCCGGACGACCGCTAACGATCTCACTACTTAAGGCCCCTGAGCTGGCCACAGACATCCGTAGGCTAGCAACGGCACCTCGCTGCAGGCGCGGTGCCGGTCTCGTGTATCTCTGCGCTTGCACCAGCGAAGATGAAAAGTCGCATGGCATAATCACGTTGCATTCAGGTGGCAAAGCGGCGCGCAAGGGGCGCGCTTCAGATGAAATGGATGTCGCAAAAGCGAGCAATAAAGCTACGACTACTCGAATGAACATGCAGGACTCCGGGTTAATAGCCCTGCCCCGACGCGCAGAAAGCGCCTTTTAATTTGGCGAAATTAAGTTGCAAAACTAGCATTAAATAGGATTCTATGGCCGAGTTAAATCAAGAAAGGAACGTTTCGATTTGCCTCGAGTCCTTGTGCGACCGATCCCTTGTTGTCGTGGATCGATAGATGGAAAAAGCAGTCGCCTACGCAATCTCAGCGGCCCTCGTAGGTATCGGTGTTTTGATACTGGTCGTTGGCCTGTCCTCCAGCTCGCCCGCTTTGTGGGTGATGGTCGCGCTCGTGCCGATCACGATCGGGATCGTGAGCGCTTTTGGCCCCGTGTAAGGATGGGGAAAACGGCCGATGCGTCAGATCGTCTGCATTTTCCGAATCGCGCCTCTGTGCACGCTCTCAACTGGTTTCAGATTTGCGGGTACACGCGCGTGAGCCATTTCGTCTCTATGCTTCTGCTTGCCCTCGCCCTGACGCTGACCTTGTGCTTCGGGGTGGCAGCCTGGCGCGTGTCGGCCGGCAATGACGTCGAGATCACCGCAACGATTCCGCATGGGGAATACGGATGGAGATCGAGGTCGAGGAACTGAATGCCTTGCGCTCACCCTTCGGCTACATCCTGGCGACTATGAACGTGGACCTTGACGACTCGCCATCGAGCGGAGGCTGCCCCGCGTCTCCTACCGTCCTGCCTCGGGCTCGCCGACGGGCCTTTAGGACCGCAGGTCGTCCGTTCGCAACATAGCGATCAGATTCGCGACCGCCAGCTCCAGGTGCGGCAGGGCATCACAGGGCTCTGCGGCATCGAGATCGTCCACGTGCCAATTCTGGACCCGGTCCGCGATGGCCAGGAAAGCGGCGTTCGACCATCGATTGATGCTCCGCCTCTTTTAATCCTATGACGATATCTGCTTGCCGGAAGTCAGGTAAGGTGCACGGCAGCGGAAGTTCATCAGCATCGTTGCCGAAAAATCCCCGACACGCGGCGAGGTCATAGCTTACCGTCAACTATTCTGACGAAGGAGGAATGGCATCAGCTTCTCAAAGATTTCTATCCGAAAGCGATCAATCTCCCAACTGAGCGCATCGCTGAATCCCGCGGCATACGCATGGATGATCGCTCGGTCCGCAGTCACTTTGGTCGTCACGCCATTTACGACCACCGAGCCTGTCAGGATCTTTCCGTCCCATTCAACAGCGCGACCATAACCCACCGACATGGCAACTCCAAACACAAGAAGGGTTGGTCTTATGCCGCACCAGGCGGTTATCTCACACCCACGTCGTCGCTTGTTTGTTCGTGCTGCCGCTCATCGTCCTCATCTCGGATAAGTTTGTGAGATTAGCGCAAACCAAAGCAAGGCACGACTGCGCACCACAGTCAGTTCCTTCCGATTCTCTCGATGAATTCCAACGCGGCTGGCGCAATGTCATCGAACTCGACAAAGCAGCGGCGCAGTTCATCTGCGATCTCTACGGTTACATCACGCGACCATCCCTCAACCGTGTTGAAGACCACGATCCGAGCAGGGTGCTTGTATTGACCTTCCATTATTTGGCGCATCAGCGTCGCTCGACCAGTGTCGTCTTCGGAGGTTTCGCTCCAGGCACGGCCGAGCCCACCTCCATAATCCTCGAGCACAAGATAGACGTCACGTGGATATGGATGAGGCACGATGGACGGAGAATGAGGCATGATCCCAAAACTCTGAAAATCGTCATTTAATTTCTATATTAAACTATATTAAATATGGAATTTCAATCTAATTTACAGCCGTCCGGCTGCGCTTTCGATCGGTCGACACTGCCTATCGAGCGACCCACTCGCCGGCACACGCGCTTTTGGAGGTGAGCAAAAAGCGAGCCGTGGGGTAACGGCGGCGGCGATGGCTGTCCCAACGGCAAGGACGACAGAGGCCGCTAACGTTTTTCGGAGGCACGGCGGTTGGTACGGGCTCGCCAATTACCGCGTTTGCCCGATTCCTCTCCCCAAGTGGGCGATGCAGTCGGGCCCCAGCTTTCCCCATTGCCCCAAGCAAGGCTCATTTTGTTCGGCTTGGAACGACTTACTGATTGCCAAGTTTTCCCGTGCCTCCCCAAGGGGCAGCTGCCTTCACCAAGGCGGCTCGATAGCCCCAGCTTCACCGCCCTGAGGCTGGGGTCCTTTTGCTGTCTGGATAGCTGCAGACTCAGGAGGGCGTTGATGCAGGGTTATAGCTCGATCCTTCTTGTCCAACGGTTGAACGACCTCGTTTGTCAACTGTCAGAGCTGGAAGATCTGCGGCTTAAAGTCCAAGAGGCGGAGCGACGCGCCTCGGCTGTACCTGCATTGCAGTCGCCTCCGAGCACTCAATCGCAGCGACGGCGAGCCGCGGGGGAGCGGACCCCCGAGGAGTGACTGGAACCCGATTTATCCTGCGTTAGCGAACGAGCGTAGAGGCTGTGCAGCTCGACTGCCCTGAAGGGAGTGAACTTCACGATCCTCGCGTGGTGAGGCTTGAGCAAGGGGCTTCGCATTCCGCATTTATCTTCGGCTTTCTCGCGCGACAACACGCGCCAGTCAATTATCCGCGCAGAGCGACTGGCCGCCGAACTGATTGAAAATATCGATCGGCTGTTTGCCCCTCTTCATCTCGATGAGGGAAATAGGGCGCAGCGCGCTCGAGCGGTCGACCAGCGCAAGCGTGTATTGGCGGATTGGCGCAGGCCGCACGCGACAGCAATGGCGATGAGACAGCATGGCGTTCTGAAGCCTTGCCCCACGCTGATGTTCGTCAATGGCGCCAGCGAACTCGACAAAAGCACGACCAGGACTTACGTGATACCTGCGTCATGCTGCTCGATCGGGCTGGCTGCGACTTGCTGATGACCTGCGACATCACTGGGCATTCATACCGAAGCGCGCAGACCATTGTGAAGCACTCCCGCGCCCGGAAGGCGGCTCAGGCCGAGTCCGGCATCGACTGGCTTGAATTGCAGGTGCGGAAGGAAGGGCTGAACCTGGATCGTCATTCTGTCGGTGTTTTTCAGCGGTGCATGGCTCCGGCCGAAGCCTTCGGCTATGCGCGCTCTCGGGCGTGAGAGAGGTGCGCGTGAGCTAGTTCATGTCCGCGCTGCTAGTGGTGACTGCGTTGACGCTGACCCTATGCTTCGGCCTGGCAGCCTCGCGCCAGTCCACCGGCAGGGCAGCCGATTTCACCATTGCCTCCCAAAATTCCAGACTGGGACGGGGATGGGATGCCCCTGAAGACAAATGGCCTCGCCTCGGAAGCAGTAGCATGGCTTCCATTGACGGGGGCTCCCCACCTATCGTGAGCACCGCATCATCAACCGGCAATAAAGGATCTGGAACTATCTTACACGTAGGTTCTTCCGTTCTGATTGGCCACCGGAGGCTAACAGATGACGGATGAACAGCTAGCTCTTCAGGCTGTGAGTGACGCCCAGCGCATTTTGGAAAAATACTTAGAACCGAGGCCCCGGAATAACGAGCGCATCATCTTGGACAAGCTGGTGGAGGTGCTCGAGCGGCCAGATCTTCTGGTCGCTGTTCATCGGATGCAGCGCGGCTCGTAAGCGCGCCGTTGCTGGTCGGCTCGTGCGAATTCGAGCCAGTCCTCAGCAAGCTTTAGCCACGGCTCCGCGTCGACGGAACTGACGGGCTTGCGCCGTCCGTTCCCTGCACACGTCAGCTAACTGGTAGAAGCGAAGTACATCTTCAGACATGCAAAATGACGCGACTAGGCCCATCACCCCGCCTCAAGAGTATCGCCTCTTCCGACACTGCCTGTCGAGTATCTTACATATCATCCTGATTAGGTGACTCCTCGCCCACTGTGCTAACTGGCAACCCCGCCGGCCCGCAGACGCTTTCAAGTGCCGGCTTTGCCGGTTGCCAGCACCATATAGGCAGACGCCGCGTCACAACTCAGCAGGTGGCGTACCAGCCATCAGGAAACGGGAGCGGAGGCCATTCGCCCGCGGTGTCATTCGCGGCCTCCGGCTCGGCGTCGATTGGCCCACCTGCCGAAGGACGCCACGCAGGAGGCGCACCCGGCTCGCGATCATAGGGGTGCTGGTCGGAAGGCGCTGTGCTGCCGAAGTGCATAGACTCTATCGAGGGCATAAGTGCACCCCGCGCTCTTGATATCTCACAATTAAATAGACAATGCATCTATTAAATATATTAAATGTTTGACTTGTTCAATCGCGAAATGATTGAATAGGTTTGTCCTACGGCGCCCGTGAGCGCGGTATTTTGAGGCCAGCGACCATGTCCTTGGCATTCCCGCACTGGCTGATGATCGCAGGGCGGGGTGACGGCTATATTGGTGTCCTCGTCAGCGGAAAGAAAGCGAACCGGGTTGATCGACCGCCAGGCGAGCCGATCGATGTGCCGGCTTTACCGCTCCTCAACTCGCATGACCCGCAGTAGCTCGCGCGCGTTCCGCCAAGAGCGAGGGTTAGCAATGGCTGTCAGAATTGAATGGGGTCCGCTTGAGGCGATAACGAACGTCCGCAACGAAGCGTGCAAGGCCCGAGACTTCATCATCCAGTCCCATGATGGACACGTGCAGGGGCAGATTGTCGTGCCTGACGACGCCGATCAGTTCGTCATGGGGGCATGTGAAATCCGGCTTCTCGAGCTGCTAAAGGACGCCATCAAGGAACTGGAGCGGTGAACGCGCCGAAGATTGCCGCCAAAGCGAGTACTAAATTCGATACGTGGTCAAAGCGCCCGGCCCGCCTGTGCGAACCGGCGGGCCCTGTCCCAGCCACGCCTACCGTCTCAGATTACCTGCGGACTGCTCGCCCCGATCGCTCACGATCTCGTAGCTCACCTTTGCACCTTCTGCCAAACCACTGAAGCCAGCCTTCTCCACCGCTGAAATGTGGACAAAGACGTCCTTCCCGCGGTCGTCGGGCTGAATGAAGCCATAGCCTTTGGTTGAGCCACTTCACAACACCTGTCGCCACGCACGTCTCTCCTAAATGACCGTCGCCACATGACAGAAGCTGATAAAAACGAAAAGCCCACCAACTTAGGATTTAGTTTAAAATGCGAGTTGGATGAATGACCGCCTGTACTGGGACAGGCGTCATGTTGCCCACATGAGGAAGGCAGCCAACGTGAACCGGCGCCCTCCCGTCAATTTCCCACGGTGGACCAGCAGGGAACGAACACCTCGATAGGGAGCTTGAGAATCTTGCCGGCTCCTCGCGAGCTAACTGAGCGGCCGCGGCCACCCAAAAGTCGGCCTGAAGCCGGGGCAATCTCACTGCTGGCGCCTACACAGCCGGGACGAACTCGTCGGCTTGGAAATGGCCCGCAATGTGAACCGGCGAATTTTGTCGCAATCAAATGCGACGCGCTAACGCACTGAGCGCAGATAATGGTCTGGTCGGTTGGCGCGATTCATCTCAGCGAAGGCCTTCCCCAACTCTTCCGCCGTATGCTTCGCCTTGAAATTCTCCCATGCGATCATGAACCGCCCCTTCGCTTCATCGAGTGAGCCAGCTTTCCCGAACGGCGGACCGGGAAGCGTCACGATGCACGTCCACAACCAAAACCCCGGGGAGCATTCGTTGGCGTAGCGGATGCGCCCGACTAGCTGCCGGTCCTCGTGAACCGTGTAATCATCCAGGCCTATCATCCGCAGTGTCAGAGGCATTGTGGCTTGCCGCAGGGTAGAAACGAAGATAAAGCGCGGCGGATTACATTGTGCCAATTAAACCTCGCCTGACCTGCGCGGCGAGGAACCCGTGTCCTCACTGCGCCGTTGCTGTCTCGCTAGCTTGCCCAAGCTGGCGGAGCGGCTCCGGCGTACCTCAAAAGCCAACCCTGAAGCCGGGGCCGTCTCTCCGCCATCGGTCTTTTCGGAGCATATGTTGTTGCGCGGCGCACAACGCAGGTCCTACCGCCATAACCCCAGCTTGAGTCACGACCGCGGGCAGGAAACCGTTTCGAGCCTCACACGCAATGACGCGAAACAACGCCCTCCAAGACTGAACGGCATTGACGTCCTCTCGAGGAGAGTAAGATGAGGAAACTATTTTTCGGTGCGGCCTTACTCGCGATCGCATTCGTGGGGTGTTCAACGATTATCTCGGCCGCTCTTTCTGCAGCCCGGGAGCCAAGGCCGCAACATTCTCCGAACGCTTTGCGCCCGCGCTGAAGTCCGCCTCGAGCGGCTAAATGCACTCATAGCCGTTATGAACCTGATCTGGCGGCGCCTTACTTACATGATACTGGCCGGCATGCGGTCTAAGCTCGTGAGAGCAACGACTAAAACGACCGGTGTGACCGGCGGGTCATTTTTCCACTTTGACAAGATAAATCGACCGCACGATGCGGCGAGCTGACTGAGACGATCATGCGTGATCGCGCGCCGCTTCTCATCAGCTGTTAGTTTCTCGCGTCAGTCAAATCGTGACGAGAACAATAATAATTGCGATTTCAACCAGTAACACCGCTGCTGTCATGGTGGGGACGATAAAAACGTAGCCATGCGGAGGATGATCCGCCTCACCATCGGCCAAGAAACGGCCCCTCACATCTCATGGCGTAAGCAGGGGCGGGATACGGGAGCCGTTTCTCGGTGGCCAGACGCGTTCGTCCGGCGCCAGGCACTCTCAAATTAATTCTATTTTAAATATCGGTCAACATTTAAATTGGCATTATATTATTTATTCATTTAAAAATGACCCTGTGCTTTAAAATCGCCCAGCTTGCCTTGGAGCGAGCGCATCCGTCGTTCCCCATCCTTTGCTGCCTCGCAAGAGAGCAGGACGTATCCGCGGACAAACGCGTGCCGCCCGCTATCGCGCATGGCACGGATTGGATCGAGCGTTACCCATGGATTGCCGCGGCCGCTCTGAAGAACCGCCAGAAGCACTTCGTCGTCGAGGGTGAGGAGGTAGTGCTTGGCGTCGATGACGTTTCCGATTTCAACGCCCTGCACTCTCTGCCAGGCAGCTTCAATTTCCCGTCTCCGTTGGATTTTTTCAAAGATCCGGTGGCTATGGGCAAGCAGATCCTCGCGCAGTTCGACCCGTCGAAGATACTCCCGAAGGCACCGAATCTGCCGATGCCTGACCCCGCCCAACCCTACTGAAGCGGGCCGCGACCTGGACCAGGCTCAATTGCGCTTTCAGCACGAGGACGAGAAATTGCTTCCTCGCTTCTAGTCAAGCAAAACGGCCTCGGGACTTAATGGGGCGGTTTCTGCATCCAGGCTCGTTTGTTTTAGGTTACTGACCCCTCGATAAATCCCCGGCTCCATGCCTATGAACTCACTTCGGAGAACGACACGTATGGCGCACGAACTGCAATTTCTCTTTCTCCACGAGATCACGCAGGAGCAGCCCACTGGAGAGGTTCCGAAGCACGACCCAATCCCGCTCCTGATACTCTTTCTTGATCCTCCCAACCGTGTTTGCTGCAAAGTCTTGCGCAACCCGTTGGCTCCTTCGCTTAGGCCGCCCACATACGCCATGATGAGAACTGTCGGAGCGAAGCCCAGCAGGCACGCGACATCTATTGCTTCTGACCCTGTTGATGCTGTCTTGGTTGCCATCACCTTGAAAGCCAAAGAAGATAACTGTCTCAGTAGCCGACGCACGTGCCCTGGAGGGCGGCGAGGAGTCCTCGGCTGGGATTTCTGACATTGCGATGCTCGCGCATGAAGCTTCGCATCTCGTGCTGCCGTCCCGTGCAGTCTCGTTCGCTTTACCGCGCAGCGGGGGTCGGCGAGCAAGCATTCGAAATCCATGTGAAGCTTAAACCGAAAGCAGTTCCCGGTCGGCTTACAAATGGAACCAAATTGACCGCCATTAAATGAGAAATTTGATTATGTCATATAATCATGATGACTCCATCGCAAAAACGAAAAATATGTTGGGGGAAAACATGGGAGGTTGAAATGGAAGCTGCCCGCCGCCTGCGTGCAATGGCGCTGCTATGCCGACAGACTGCCGCACTCCAACCTGAGAGAAGCTGGAAACTGCTTGCAGAGGCAGAGTACTGGGAGCATCTGGCGGCTGCGGCTTCAGCTCATTGAGCTTCGGTGGAGTATTCTTTATCTTTCGCTTTTCGTCGACTTCTTACTTCAAATCATTTTCTGAGGCATGTGATGTCGAGTACGCGTCAGATTTTTTCTAGTGCTGTTCTGAATGAACGGCACCAGGCGCTTCTGGAGGAGCTTAGAGAGGTGGAGAAGCTTCGACGCAAGCTCCGACATGTAGAAGCAAGAACGATGGGCAGAAGACGGCGTACCAAAGCGAGCGGCGGAGCAAGAGCCGTTTAGAGACGGCCGGGACCGCAGTAGCGAGCCTTGGTGACGACGTCGCTGCGACATGTCGGCAACCAGCCAGGCCGGGGTGCCTCACAATGCTCGAACTAACTCGGCGGCGAGACCGGCCGTCGATTCAGGATCGCGCGTTAGCTCCGACCTTCATTCGACGTTGCACTTCGGAACACAGCAACGAGTCGATCGCCTTGCCAAAGCTCAACGTCGTGCTCGTCATGCATTTGCTCGGCTCGGCGTCTCGCCGTCTGCTCATCAATGCAGTCGAGCTTTGCAGCGCAGATCAGTTGCCGGCTGCCGTCCACCACGAACACCTTGTACCGCATAATGCAGTCCGATCCCAAAGGCGACCGTCATCGTACTCGAATGTCCGTCTAAGCCGGTGCCAAACTAGGCGTGGCGCACGGAATCTTTGTACGTGTGGCAGTTCGGCTATACCGGCTCGTGGAATCCATTGATTGCGCGGCGGATGTACCTCGCATCTAAGCTAACGTAATCTCCACGCATGCCGAAGCGTGCGGCTCGAGCTCAAGAGCGAGAGGCCACCAAGCGTCATCAGCAGTACACCGAACCAGGCCGTCCAGCTGCGCGCTTCGCCGTGCGCCTCTGCAGTGCGCGCGCCCAGCGGCATATCTTGAGGTGCGTCGGCGAGAAGCTGCCCAACGTCGACTTGGCCCGGTGCGGAGTGTTCGGAGGTGATCTGGTTGGGAAGATCGACAATGGGGGCCGCCGACCCCGTGCCGAGATTGGAAGCGGCATCAGCTACCTTCATTTCGGGTACAGGCGGCTGAGATTGCTCGGGCGGTGCGGAGCGCAGCACCTCCGCGCGCGCATCAACGACCGCGCTCCACCTCGTCCCGTTCTCGTCCAAACTGGCGCTGCGGTCTTTGGCCATGCGAGCCCGAATCGGCTTCTTCACCGTCGCGATGCCCTCGGCCAGGAACCAGCATTTGCGGCGACCGTCCATTCGGTAGACCCAATGCTGTCCACCAGTGGTCGAGGTACCGGGACGCGGGACGCATTCGGCTTGCGGCGGAGAGGTTACCGTGGGTTGGGGCGTAGCAGTATTGAAGAAGTCGGCAAGAGGGTTGGAAGACGCAGGCGCCGCCGATAAACCTCCGACAAGCACCAAACTGGCGAAGTATAATCGCAAATGACCGGACATCGAAAACTCCCGGGTGCGCCCCACCCCCCGCTCGAACCTTAGCGGCGACAACGGCTCCCATGCGGCTTAAATCGGGCGGCGCGATGAATTAATTAATTGTACTCTTGGCTACCTGATTAATATGCCGGTCACGAGGCAGCGCGATTCATCGAGCCGTCCGCGCCGCCGTCCGGTGATCGCCATCTTTGCGCTCGTCCCCGAGCACGAAAGCGCAACTGGCCAAGGGTGAGTTTGTGGAGGTCACGAGACGTGGCTACCCCGCGCGGCGATTTAAATACTCCGCCACGATATTACCACTGTCGCGCCTTTCTCCCTGCTACCTCTCGTATTAAATGTGGATTGCATGATCAATATTTAACTGAGGGCTTGTCTGTTCCCGGATTCCCGACTTGTCTGCCTGGGCCTTCTGCCCAAGATTAGGGATGGAGCCATGAACACCGCGCATTTCAATTCGCTCTCCGTTGACGAGCTCTGGATATTTCACCAAGAGGTCGCCGCCAAACTCACTCAGAAAATGTTGATGCAAAAAGCACATTTGGAGGAACGGCTCCACAGGATTGGACTGGCCAACGAGGCCACGCGGTTCAATCGCGAGCGCCGTCCATACCCGCCCGTTCGTCCCAAATATCGCAATCCGAAGAACCCGGCGGAGACATGGTCGGGTCGCGGCAGGCTGCCTCGATGGCTGCGGCCGCAGCTTCGAGGCGGCCGAAAATTGGACGATTTCCTAATCGATCGGGCTTCAGCCGAAAAGCGGCAGACCAATTGAGCGCGCGTTGCGGCATTTTGGGATGGAAATGCTGGCGCCGGCTGTTCCCCCTGGGCTCTGAGCTCCTCACATCATCGTTGAAGCGCGGGTCATAACCATGCTTCGAGGCATGGCCATAGCGAGAGCGCTGTGCTGATGGTCTCGCTGAATCGCTCGGGGGGCCCGCGGCGCAGTGAGGACATCGACGAGAATCTCAAGCACGCGATGGCCGTGTCTAGTTGTCGTGCCCTCTGAAGTGCCGCCTAACCGCATTCCACGCTCGAAGGACTGGAGGGATGAGCACGATGAAAAGAACCCTGATTGCAACCGGCCTCATTGCGCGCTGCAGGAGTGGTGGGTCGTGATCGTCCGAGCGACCGGCCGTCGTGTTAATCGTCACCGGAGATGGAATTCCTGCTCGCCGAGTAGGTGACGGTCTGCGCGAGGGCAGGACAACTACAACGAACAGAACGTTCACCAGTAGCCATATTCCCACAATGAGAAGAAAAGTACGCACGAGAACGACCATCGTTGATCTAAATCTGCCGAGCTTACTCCTGCCTCATACCCGGCACGCAACCGGCAACACTGCGTTCGCGGACGGAGCCGCTTCAGCGCAGCCGGCACATTTTCGCATCTCCCCGAGGCCGTTGGGTCCCGAGCGCTTTGCGAGCGTCCAGGATCGCTCCCAGCCTAGTCCGGCGCAACACTCGCGTCTGTGCGCTTTCGAACATTCATGCCCCCTTCAGGTATGCTAGTTCTATGCATCATCCGGCGAGAGCCGGACAGGGATGGCTCATCGGCCAAGACGGCCGTCCTCAGCCCGCAATCCCTGAACAGGGGCGGGGTCATGGAGCGTGGCCCAAATATCGCAGCACGAAGAGCGGCGAATTTGGCGGTCCGCATAGAACCAGTATCGAGTTTCGGCAGTTGACTCCGGGTGGATCCGAACCAGCAAACTGATTTGTTCGGGCCAAGGATAAGTTTAAAAGCTAAGCCGGCACACATGAAGGACCTCCGACGACGTTTGGAAAAGGTCCGCGCTGACGCCAGAGAGTTTATGCTGATGAGCCAGCAAGCGACGGACATAGAAAAGCGCGAGCTGTTTAAGCGCTTGGCGGATGAACTCGCCTTCGAGGCTCTCGAGCTTGAGCTAATCGTCAAGAAAAATGAGCGAGCTAATCCGTGCGACCAGCACGAGGTCGTGGAGTTTAAGCCGCCATCTCAGCGAACGCGTGGCTGATGCGGAAGAGGTCAAGCCGGCTAGATCGGCGTGCACAACCGAACTTTGCGCATGGCTCCGCCAGCGAACGCTGCTCCGCCTTCGCCGCATCGCATTGCGGTTGGGAGGGCCCAATCCGGAAGCGGTGATGTCATTGTACGCCGCCAGCAGTTCATCCATATGGTCCTTCCGTCGATTTCGAAGAACAGCGGGGTTTCAGGCAAGGCGCCGAGGCTACGGAAGTGGTCGACTATTTCTCGGTGAACCTCGATCGCAGCCCACGCGAAAGCTGAAGGGACCGGACCAGCCTCAGTAGAAGGAGGAAGCGTTCCCCTGCGTCCGAGCCGGTCGAACTCGGCCGCCCCTTCTTCGAGCCCGCTGTCCCGCAACGCCCGCTTGTGGCATCGACCTGACTTTCAGAAGGTTCGCCGCGCTTTCGCGGCTGAGACAATCCGTACGAGCGCTCGAACCGCTGCTGTCAGAGTACAACATCGTAGAAGATCGTACTTTAGCGTACAAAGTCGTTGCCATGTTGGTGGCGATACGACTCGAATCCCGACCCGAACATTCTGGTTTTGGTTCTGCATCAACGGTATCTTTCTGCGACAGACAGAACAGATCGTCCGTTTTGCCCGCTGCAATAGCCCCGCACGTCCGAACAATCCTTGCACCGCATGTAACGCTCCAACTCGTGGATCGGCGTCGTCTTCGTTCGTCGCACGACTGCGCTCACACCGTCTAATGGGACGTAAGCTCTGACAGATTGCGACGCGCGCAAGCAGGAGCCAGCGTGCAGCTTTAAACGTTTATGGGCGTGGATCGATCTCGAAGATGATCGACATGGACCGGACCGAGCGCTTCTTTGCCGGATGACTGTCGTGGGCACGATCTGCCTCTGCGCCGCGTTTACGATGTGGATGCTCGTTTGAGCCGCCACTCATGCCGCCAACGGAGGCGCCCTATTTCGGTGGCTGCCATCTTGGCAAGGTCAGCCACTCGGTTACTGACAAGGTCAGCCACTCGGTTATCTGAGACGTGAATTCGTTCTGCCGGGCCTTCCTAAGCAGACTGTCTCGTTTGTCCTGGCGGAAATGACCCGGCTTCATCACGTAGCTGTTGAGCTTCTAGGTCAAGCCGAGCCCCACACTTCCGAGATCGCCGCAGCGCTTGCCGCGTCCCGGAAAGCGGAACTCCCTATGGTGTTACCCATGCGCATTTCGCAATTGTGCAGCGGCGCGCTGGGACCTAACTCCTAAATCATCCTGAGAGACAACAATTCGCCTCCGAGACGCGTGTGGTTGGAGTTTTTGAGATTGAGAACTTCCGCAGCTGAATTGGACTTCGGGGCGCGAGGCGTAGGCGGATTCAAACAAAGTTCGAGTTGGCCGCCCTATGACGCTCGAAATGCGATGCGGCGGATCGTTCGAGGTAGGCCGCAGTGACGCTTCCCGCCGAAATTGGCAACCGACTTCTGGCAACACTGCCGGCGGCGGACCTCGAACTGCTGGCGCCCGAGCTAGAGATGGTAGCGCTCGATCGGGATGCGGTCGTCTCGCAGGCGGGTGACCAGACCGAGCACGTCCTCTTTCCTCATAGTGGCGCCATTTCTGTGATGATCGACATGGCCAACGGACAGACGGTCGCCAGCGCCGCAATAGGGCGCGAGGGAGCAGTAGGCACTCTTTCCGTGCTAGGGCCGTCCCCTTCGGCCGTTACCGCCGTCGTTCGTGCCGCGGGCATCGCCTCGCGGATCCCCGCATCGCGATTCCACGCCGCTTTTAGCCGAAGCCCCGCGATCCGCCACGCAGTCCAGATTCATTTCAAAGCGATGCTGATACAGCTACAAATCGGCGGCGCCTGCAATGCGCTGCATCCGGCCCAAGCCCGCATGGCACGCTGGCTGCTCCATCTTCGCGACCGTGCCGACCACGACGTCCTCGCACTCACCCAAGAGGCGCTTTCGCAAATACTGGGTGTGCGACGAACGACAGTGACGCTCCTGATGCGCAACCTGCGCGCTTCCGGAGCGATCAGATCTGAACGGCGAGGAGAAATCGAGATTGATCCATTGCGGCTCGCAGCGGTGGCGTGCGAATGCCACGATACCATGCGTCTCGAAATCGAGGGGATCTTCTCTATGAATGCAGCCCGGTCTCGCGCTTTGGTTCTGCCGACGTAGTAACTGAAACGGGGGGATGCCGCAAACCATCGCGCCTTTCGGCGTGATAGCCCGTTATCCCGGACATGGACGATGTGGCCAATGTGCAACGGGCGCCTAGCTTCTCCACGGCAATGTCCGCAACCGAACAATCCCGCTCATGAGGTACGCGTACTATCGGCGCGCCATGTACTGGAGGCCTGTGGATGACCTTTTCAAACGAAAGATCAGACCGTATTGTCTCTTTGGGAAAGCGTGCGGCGACAGGTGTTGGCTGATCGCGCAAATGGCGGACGCTCCCGCCTTGTTGGCGACAATCTGCGCACCTATGCTGAATCGCTCCGTTCGGAAATGGATCGGCGGGAGCTCAAGTACGCCTCAATCGGTTCAACTGAATGAAGCCGAGGGTGCCTTTGGGGCACACAGACGATGAGAGACATGCAAGAGCAGCTGGAGAACCTCCTCAAAGACGCAGCCGACTGCAAATCGATCAGCGATCTGGCCACCGACCTGCAAAAGCGAGAGTTGTTCGCGAGGCTTGCCGATCATCTGAGCGTGTTGGCTTCCGAGGTCGAGCGTGCAATTGCTGCGACAGCCTTTGGCACCAAATTGGAGCGATAAGAGGATATGGCCCGACACCGATGATTGGGAATCAGCATGCGATGAGCGGAGGAGGACATGACTGCGGAGCGGCCTCGCGTGCGAGTGTGCAATCGCGCGCTCGCCTGGCCACTAGTCGGAAGGCCTATCTGCGCGTGCAAGGCAATCAGCTAACTTCGATCGTCAGCTGCGACCGCGGGTAGGCGTACAGCCCTGACCTTGCAGGATATCCCCGGCCAGCGCGCTTTATTACGAAGGCTGCGTCATGCTCATTCGCTATAGGACCTGCGTTGCCCTGTTTCGGCAGCCTCATTCGAGGCCAAGCAACGCCGCGCCCGCTCGATCTGGGCGCCGGTGGCCCCGTGGTTACGGGCATACATCTCAGCCAGGGCCGCCGAATACTTAGCAACGTAGTATTTGACCTCTGAGCAAGAAATCCGCTCTCCCGGTCTGTGCTGGCGCGCAGCATAGGCTTCAGAGCTAAGCGTCATCAGAAACAAGGCAGCAGCGCCAATCGCACGCGTGACAGTCATTGTCATCCCCCGCAGCTACTAGGTTCGTTGCAGAGAGCAGGCCTGAATCGTCCCGATCGCGCAAATTAACAGTGGTGCGCTGGTGCAACGTGTTGTGGATTGTTGCTTTCATGCCCCAGCTTCGTGAGCACCGGCCCGCCTATGCTGGCGAACCCCGTACAAATCCAGGCTCGTCGACACAGATGTGCGACAATTGACGTCCCCATGTAAGCTGCATTGCGCAACGGGACAGGCCGCTCTGATCATCTCAGGAACCTAAGGGGGCGACACGCCGGCCGGCGCCGCTGTTAACGGGCACAAACGTCTCCCGCGCCGCCTGGGGAGGACCTCACGATGCCGACCAGCAATTCAACCCTCTGCGCGGATGACCACCGGTACGATCATCCTCTCTCGCTCCGGTCTATCATGGGCAAGTTTGAGCTACTTTCAGGAAGTGTCCTCGGACGTCGTACTATCTCACAAACGTTCGAACCAACGAACCAACGACACAGCCGCATAAGTGCAAATCAGGACCTGCAACTATCTCAATCTGCTATTTGAGGCTGTGGCCTGCACGGTCGACGGATCGGCCGATCCGCGCACAACATGAGAACCGAAACGCCAGCGCCGAAGCCAATCGACCCCGCGAGATGTAAAGGGCGCTGTCAGCGGCTGGCGCGCCTACATCCGATAGCTCTGAATTCTGAATGATGGTGACATTAACCACGGATTGTTACGACTGAGTAGGATGAAGGCCGGCGACCGAAATCAAAGGCGGTGCGCGTCCGCTTTATGAGCCAATCAGCTCGTGGGCCGCACCGCACAGCAATCAGGTGCCCAGACCACACCTGAGCCGCAGAAGCCGTTCGCATTCGAGCCGGTCCGGACGGCCAGCAGAAGTTGTGGCGACGCATCGGGCAGCATATTTCGAGTTCGATACACCGCTGAATTCGCCCGCCGGCTCGCGCGCGATCACGGTTGATGTCCGGCTAGCGCCGCTTCGGCTTTCTCGCCGTCATCTGGCTGGCGCCGCAGCTTACGCTGGGCAGAACCCCGCTTTTATGGCAGTGTCGATGTGGCCACAGAGCGCAACACAGTACCTCCTCACCTGACATTGGTCACGCGGAGGCTTCGGGGTTGAACCCAGTGTTTTGGGTTGATGCGCATGGACAGCAGGTTCCAAGTGCTATGGGAGGACGATGACCGCATCTTTTGTCGGCCATTGCGTCCGGCTTCCGATGGCGCATGCAGAACTGTATTGGCGGTACTTCCCAAGGCGAAACACGCTTCGTCCGGCCTCCTCGATCGTCTTGATCACGAGTTTGCGCTGAAAGACCAATTAGATGAGACCTGGGCAATGCGGCCGCTCGGGCTGGAGTGCGATGGTGACCGTCCAGTGCTGCTGCTTGAGGATCCTGGTGGCCAGCCGCTCGAACAGTTGCTTGGTGCGCCCATGGACATCGGACGCTTTTTGCAGCTCGCGATCGGCATCGCCGCAGCCCTGAACAAGGTGCACCAACGCGGCCTCGTCCACAAGGACGTGAAGCCGGCGCATATTATGGTGAACTGCGAGGACGAACGGGTCCGGTTCACCGGGTTCGGTATCGCCTCGCGCCTCGCCCGCGAGCGACGCGCCCCTGGGCCGCCGGAATTCATCGTGGGCACGCTGCCCTACATGGCGCCCGAACAGACCGGATGGATGAACCGCTCGATCGATTTCCGCAGTGACCTCTATTCACTTGGCGTTACGCTCTATCAGATGCTGACCGGCTCGTTGCCGTTCTCAGCGGCACATTCCATGGAGTGGGTGCATTGCCACATTGCGCGAAAGCCAGTGGCGCCCGGCGAGCGGGTAAGCACTGTACCGGCTACAATCTCGACCATAGTCCTCAAGCTGCTCGCCAAATCCGCCGAGCAACGCTACCAGAGCGCTTCAGGCCTCGAACATGATCTACGCCGCTGCCTGATCGAATGGGAAACCGGAGGCCGCGTCGAAGAGTTTGCGCTCGCACAATACGACACGCCCGACCGACTGCGGATCCCTGAGAAGCTCTACGGACGGGACCGCGAGATTAAAGCCATGCTGTCCGCCTTTGACCGGATGATCAAGAGCGGCGCGCCGGAATTGATGCTGGTTACCGGCTATTCCGGCGTTGGTAAATCCTCGGTAGTCAATGAGCTCCATCGTCGCCTTGTTCCGTCCCACGGGCTGTTCGCATCAGGCAAGTTCGACCAGTACAAACGCGATATTCCCTATTCAACGGTAGTGGAGGCTTTTCAGAGCCTCGTGCGGTTCCTTCTGAGCAAGAACGAAGCCGAGCTGACGCACTGGCGCCAAGCGCTTCATGGTGCGCTGGGCGCCAATGGACGACTCGTTACCGACCTGATCCCTGAATTGCGGCTGATCGTCGGAGAGCAGCCACCCGTCCCTGAGCTCCCCCCGCAGCAAGCACAGAACCGCTTCCGTCTCGTGCTCCGGCGCTTCATAGGGGTATTCGCACAGTCCGAGCATCCATTGGCGTTGTTCCTCGATGATCTCCAGTGGGTCGATGCCGCCACGCTCGATCTGGTTGAGGACCTTTTAACCCGCTCCGATCTGCAATACCTGATGCTCATCGGCGCCTTTCGCGACAACGAGGTCACTTTCGCTCATCCATTGTGGTACAGGCTTGAGGCCATAAAGAGTGCTGGCGCTAACGTGCAGCAGATCATTTTAGAGCCGCTTGCCAGCTCACACATTTCGCGTTTGATTTCCGATGCTCTTCGCTGCGATTCGAAGCGTGCCGCGCCACTCGCGAAGTTGATTCACGATAAGACGGCCGGCAACCCATTCTTTGTGATTCAATTCCTTCAGGCGCTTGCCGAAGAGGGATTGGTCCGCTTCGATCATGACGCACGGTTCTGGTGCTGGGATCTCGCTCGCATTCGCGTCAAGGGCCACACCGAGAATGTCGTGGATCTGATGATCGCAAAGCTGACCCGCCTGCCTGCCGAGACGCAGATCACGCTGCAGCGGCTGGCCTGTCTCGGCAACGTCGCCGACACGAGGACAATTTCGATCGTCCTCGGTCGCTCCGAGCAGCGGGTACACGCGGATCTGTGGGAGGCCATTCGCCAGGAATTGGTCGAGCACCAGCCAGGAGTGTATCGGTTTGTCCACGATCGAGTGCACGAAGCCGCCTACTCGCTGATTGCTGATGATCAACGCGCGGCGCTGCATTTGCGAATCGGTCGGGAGCTACTGGCGCAGACCCCCCGGGAGAAGTGGGAGAAGGCTATTTTCGAGATCGTTAACCAGCTCAACCGTGGCGGGTCCTTGATCACCTCGCGAGACGAACGCGAGCAACTCGCAGAGCTTAATCTGACAGCCAGCCTGCGCGCGTGGGGGGCGGCGGCCTACGCGGCATCGCTCAACTATGCCGCTGCCGGTGCCGCAATGTTACCAGACGACTGCTGGGAACAACGCCAGCAGCTTGCCTTTGCGTTCGAGTTGCATCGCGCCGAATGCGAGTTCGTGACCGGCTCGGTCCTGGAGGCAGAACAGCGCTTACAGGAGCTGACGACGCGAACCGCGACCGCCGCCGACCTTGCTGTCGTCGCGCGCCGCCGGGTGGATCTGTATACGGCGCTCAGTGAGCCGGACCGCGCGGTTAGCGCCGGTCTCAGCTATCTGGAACAACTCGGGATTCGATGGGTAGTCCACCCAAGCGATGATGACGTCCGACGCGAATACGAGCACGTCCGATCTCGGCTCGGGAATCGGTCGGTCGAGGAGCTATTGGATCTGCCGCTAATGAGTGATGCACTCGCACTAGCGACCATAGATCTTTTGACGGCGCTCATGCCGCCGGCGTTTTTCACTGATGCGAACCTTCGCTCACTGGTGGCCCTAAAAGCGGTGGAGATCAGCCTCGAGTGGGGGAACAACGATGCTTCATGCGTTCCTTACGTCATGTTCGGCGCCATTGCCGGCGCGCGCTTCGGCGACTATCAGGCGGGCCTTCGATTCAGCCGTATCGGCACTGAGCTGGTCGAGCGGTGCGGATTTTCGCGCGTGCACGCCAGGACCTACCTGAACTACGGCAACCTTGTCCTTTCATGGACCAAGCAGCTCCAGCATGCCCGAGACGCCTTTCAGCGGGCATTTGAGGCCGCGAGCAGCAGTGGCGATGTCACGTTCGCGGCCTTCAGCTGCGCCAGCTTGAATACGAATTTCCTTGCGGCGGGCGATGCGCTTGCAGAAGCGCAGCGCGAAGCCGAGCACGGGTTGCAGTTGAGCAAGAAGGCGAAGTTTGCGTTGGTGGCCGACATCATAATGCCCCAGGTTGGGCTAATCCGTATGCTGCGCGGCCTGACGCGGCGTTTCGGCGCTCTGCACGACGACCCGTCCGACGAGCTTCGGTTCGAACGGCGTTTGGCCGCCGATCCGGCATTCGCGCTGCCCGAGAGCTGGTATTGGATCCGCAAGCTGCAAGCGTGCTTCTTTGCCGGCGACTATTCGCCGGCCGTCGACGCCGCATCGAAGGCACGGAGACTGCCGTGGTCACCACCGCAGCTACTCGAGACGGTGGAATACGAGTTCTATGCAGCGCTATCGCACGCTGCATGCTGGAATTCGGCACAGCCCGAACAACGTCAAGGGCACCTTGAGGCCCTGACTGGGCACCACACGCAGCTCGATTTGTGGGCACAGAATTGCCCGGAGAATTTCGCGGACCGCGCTATTCTAACCGGCGCCGAGATCGCCCGTCTCCAAGGCAGAGAACTGGACGCGGAGCGTCTCTATGAACAAGCCATCCGCTCCGCTCGCGACAACGGCTTCGTCCACCACGAGGCGCTCGCTTATGAATTGGCCGCGCGGTTTTACGGCGAGCGTGGTTTCGAAGACTTTTCTGGCATCTATTTGCGGAGAGCGCGCGACTGCTATGTTCGTTGGGGGGCAGACGGCAAAGTGCGGCAACTTGAGGATATGCATCCGCACCTCAGGGAGGCGAGATCAGAGCCAGGCCCGATGAGCACGATTGGAGCGCCGGTCGAGCATCTCGACCTCGCCACTGTCATCAAGGTGTCGGAAGCGGTGTCAGGTGAGATGGTTCTGGAGACGCTTATCGAGACGCTCATGCGCACTGCCATCGAACAAGCAGGGGCTGAACGCGGTCTGCTGATCTTGTCGCACGACACCGAGCCGCGCATCGAAGCGGAAGCCACCACAACCGGCGATGAAGTTACTGTTGAAATGCGCAATACAGCGGTGACCGCGGATCTCCTTCCCGAATCCGTTCTCCATTACGTACTGCGAACCAGAGAGTGCGCGGTTCTCGAGGATGCCACGGTCCAGCCTCCCTTTGCCGCGGACCCCTACGTTAATCAGCGCAACGCTCGTTCCATTCTCTGCATGCCCCTGATCAACCGTGCGAAAGTTATCGGCGTGCTTTACCTCGAGAATACACTGACGCCCTACGTTGTTGCACCGGCGCGAATTGCGGTGCTGAAGCTGCTCGCCTCACAGGCAGCAATCGCGCTGGAAAATGCGGCTTTGTACCGCGATCTCGGAGAACGGGAAGCGAAAATCCGACGCCTTGTCGATGCCAACATCATCGGAATCATCATCTGGGAGCTTGAAGGTTCGATTCTGGAGGCCAACGATGCGTTTCTCAACATCGCGGGATACGACCGTGAGGATCTCGTCTCGGGCCGCCTGCGCTGGACTGACCTGACGCCGCCTGAATGGCTCGACCGCCACGAGCGATGGTGGATCCCGGAACTAAAAAAGATGGGTAGCGTGCAGCCGTTCGAGAAAGAGTATTTCCGCAAGGACGGAAGCCGCGTGTCGGTGTTGATCGGCATGGCTGCGTTCGACGA
Organism: Bradyrhizobium sp. WU425; assembly: GCF_021052305.1. Taxonomy (NCBI): domain Bacteria; kingdom Pseudomonadati; phylum Pseudomonadota; class Alphaproteobacteria; order Hyphomicrobiales; family Nitrobacteraceae; genus Bradyrhizobium; species Bradyrhizobium sp. WU425. The sequence goes on from NZ_CP088089.1 coordinate 5,225,862, forward strand.
ACAACGAGACCAGGGCGTCTCCTTTGTCGTTGACCTGACGGAGCGCAAACGATCGGAAGTGGCTCTGCAGGAGAGCGAGGAGCGTTTCCGGACTCTCGTACAGTTCTCTTTCGACGTGTACTGGGAATCCGATGCGCGGCATCGTTTCATTCGCCAGGAATTCGCCGAAGGCATGGTCGACGCACCCGCGTCGGGCTCTGAACTTGGTAAGACGCGCTGGGAAGTGCCCTACTTGGAGCCCGGCGAGGAGGCTTGGCGCAAGCATCGGGAGACGCTCGATGCCCACCTGCCGTTCCGCGATTTCGAGCTCGCGCGCCCTACGCCCGATGGCGGCAAGCGCTACGTGTCCGTCTCCGGGCTACCGGTGCTCGACAAGTCCGGCCACTTCATCGGTTATCGCGGCGTTGGACGGCACATCACCGAACAGAAGCGGGCCGCAGAGGCGCTGCGCGAGATACAGAAGGAGCTTGCGCACGCTAACCGCCTCGCCACCATGGGCGAACTCACGGCCTCGATCGCGCATGAAGTGAGCCAGCCGATTGCCGCGGCATCCATGAATGCTGGTGCGGCCGCGCGCTTCCTGGACAGAAATCCGCCGGATCTTGAGAGGGTCAGGGAATCACTGGACTGGCTTATGAACGATACCGCTCGGGCCAGCGACATCATCCAACGAATTCGCGATCTCGTAAAAAAAGCACCGCCCCGGAAGGATCGCTTGGACATCAATGAGGCGATCAGGGACGTTATTGAGCTTACCCGCGGCGAAGCGATGAAGAACGGCATCTCAGTGCAGACGGAATTTGCAGACAGCTTACCGCTTGTCGAGGGCGACCGCGTCCAATTGCAACAAGTGGTTCTCAACCTGATTATCAACGCTGTCCAGGCAATCGGCACGGTCGCGAATGGAGCCAAGAAAGTGCTGATCACCACCGCGCAGGGTGCACCGGACGGTGTTCTCGTCGAGGTGAAGGACTCGGGACCGGGGATGAGCTCTGAAACCTTCGAGCACGCCTTCGCCCCCTTCTACACGACGAAGCCCAGCGGTTTGGGGGTGGGACTGTCGATCTGTCGTTCGATTATCGAAGCGCATGCCGGACGCTTGTGGGTGACGCGCAACCAGCCCCACGGCGCAATTTTTCACTTCACCGTACCAGCCCACCCTGCCGACGCTTCTTGATTATGGCCGGATTGCTGGTTCCAACTTCGAGCACGCACCTCGCGCTTTGCGATCGAGAAGATCAAGTCGATCGCAGCCCTGCCGATCCTGGCTGCCGCGACGGGGATTAAATCACCAAGCTGTCGCAGAAACGGTCGAGGGATCACGAGGCGACTAGGCAAAACAGGTTGTGCATTTGCGCGCCTTAGTATCCTATTCTACGACGAGCGCGTAATCGACCTGTGCCGTTTAATCTGCACACCGTTTCGCATTGCGCGAAGATGCAGAAACAAAGGAAAAGCATAAGTCGCACTGCTATCCGGGGCACGATACGCAAAAAACGTCGCACCAGATCCGCCTTGTTCTCGTCGACCCCATCCGTAATTTAATTGAATACGAACAGTTTTGATATGGTTGGCGCACCAGGCTCGAACCGGGGATCCGCTGATCCAACATCGCCGCTCGTTCTCATCGCTCTGTTCGCGCTCGTCACGTCAGCCACTGCGGCAATCGAGCCTATGGCCGACTCGGTGCCCGTAAGCCGTGCCTCAGGGGACGATCACTGGCAATGGATCGATTTCCGCTCTTCCGAATTGCCCCGGCGAAACAGGGCGCGGTTGGGGCGTGATTGATGCGATAGACCAGCGTGTCGATCTTGGCAGCGGACTTGTTGCTGAGCAACGTCAGGCCGCTCCGCAGCGAGCCCTGAACCGCTCGCGCCAGTGCATCACTTCGTCCTAAGTGCATCCGCCTTCCACTAGATCGAGCATGGAAAGGCCATAGATCACGAGGAGGTAAGGATTAGTGGCCGCTCGCACACGGCTTCGATGGCAAACCACATCGATTCGGGGTACGCCCCCCCAATCATCCTCACGCTGATTGGCGCGCGGCGCTGCAAATTGGTTGATCCGGTAACCCTACGGCGCACATAGAGGAAATTGGCGCCCTGCGCGTCGGGCGCCCCTTGACACTCGTGTCAGTCGCCGGCGTTGCACGGCGCACCACATGGCGCGCGGTCGTAGGCGGCGCGGCCGTTGGCGCGGCCGCGGTTGGCACGGCATGTCTCCGCGTTCTGATTAACGGTCGCTACGGCTGCCGCTGATAGCTGTCGGTTCTAGCTTCTGAAGAGCGCATCCTGCGGGATGAGGCTCATGCAGGATGTGCTGTTCAGGTTTCAGGGGCGCTAGCGACAGGGGCCAAGGCGCGACAGAGCAGAGATCGAGAACTCCAGCGTCGCCAGCATCGCGAGCATGTCGCGTTGTCCTGCTCCAGGGCGGCGGGGGTCGGCAGAACATCTTGACGCTCTTTGATCTCTGGCCGAGCCGAAAGGCATGAAGCTCGAGGCCGAGTGATCCATAAAGGTCGAACGCAAATTGCGAGCAAGAAGGAACGACGCGGCCACGGAGGGCTTCTGCTCCTCGTTCAAGACCGAATGGACAGTGAGCAAGATCTATTGCACTGCGAACACCGATATTCGCGCCAATGCGTCCCCACCGGCAAAGCCTTCGCGGCAATATGGGCCCCATGCGGCTTAAATCTGGCAGCGTGATGGATTAATTGCGCGCCTGGCCCCCGAATTCATAAGCTCGTCTAGCACTTTGGCGGCAATACGCGGCAGCGCGCTCAATTAATCGAGCCGTCCACGTTTCGCCGGGCGACGATCCTGTCCTCGGTCCGCGACGCAACCACCCCGTTGATGGGCGACGCTGCGGTAAGATTTGGACCGATCTCCACGCTGGCATGGCAATGTGAAAGCGCAACCGGTCGGGAGGCAAGATTGTGGATGTGATGCCGGTCTGCCGGCCTGAGCGAGGGTTGTCTCTAGCACTAAGTTAAATGCTCCGCCACGATGAGTTCGAAGACGACGATCATCGCCACGACGATCCTCGATCGCCAGATCAATGTAGTGCTCCTGCTTCCGCGGCAAATCATGAGATCTGACCGATAGCTATCTACAGACCGTCGCTAGAGCAGGTGGACAAGGGCAAGCCAGCACGGATGCGAATCCCTGCCTGGTGGCAAGCGCCGGAGCCAGGGGCTTGGACGGCTTAGCCGGTTCGTATTTTTGGTTAGTCTCAGCAGCCGCGATCGAGTGACCCGAGACTGAAATGGTCGGCACCGGGTCAAACAGGAAAGTGACAGGCAATCGGACGTTTTTCCGTCTGCTCGCTAGGAGCGGACATGATGGCGCTGGCCCGGCAGGTTGGCTCCGGCCAAAAGCTGCCCCCGCCAAATGCAATTTTGTCCCTTTCCGGCTCCGGACGGCATCCCCGTATCGGGGTCGAGATCCTGATGCTAGATTTCCTTCGTCATCCCGGACAGGAGGACGACACGCCTGATAGCGTCTACAAGGTCATTGAACTGGTCGGTACCAGCAACGACTCGTGGGAGAAGGCCGCCGCAAATGCGGTCGAGCAAGCTGCAAAATCTCTCCGAGATCTTCGCATTGCAGAGGTCGTCAAGCTGGATATGCAGCTCGATGACAAGGGAAAGGTCGAGGCCTATCGCGCCAAGCTCAACGTATCGTTCAAGTTCGAGGGCTCCTGAGCCTCAGCACCTCGCCCCATGCGCAGGGCGAGGAGGACTCATTGGAAAAGGCGCGTTGCCCTGTTCGCCTAGCCGGACACTGTGGCCCGGTCTCGGAAGTTGGCCCTAGTCCGACCGGGACCGATATGCTTTGATGCGTCGAGGCGTGTGGCGCATGGTGGCCTCATGTACATGGTCATTCGCAAGTACACCAAGGTTCGTTCGGTAGCGGACGCCGCTCGCCGCGCCAAGAGCGGCGTCGGCCAGATCCTAAGGCAATCGCACGGCTTCAGATCTTACCAAGTTCTGGATGCGGGCGACGGCGTTGGTATCGCCGTGATGATATTTGACGATCGCGAAAGCGCCAATGCAGCGAACGACAAGATACTCGCGTTTGTTCAAGCAAGTCTACATGACCTCGATCTTGGAGTTCCCGAAATCACCACCGGCGAGGTTTTGGTGAACATAGAGCCGAATGAGTTCTCGGGCATAAAGTAGCTGAAACGCCGCCATTTGCGTGCCGGTTGCCCTCCTTTGCTCATGTCGTCGACTTGATGTTTCCATCTCGTTTGCACCGATCGCGCCCTGGACGCGCGTGCCATCGCCATGAATATGCGACTACGCGTATTCTCGAGGAGTAGCAGCCACATGAAGCAACATACCTTCGAAGCATTTTCCACCGCCGCGATCTACTGGACACCGCTTGTGCTTATGGGCACCGCGATGCCGCCAAGAGATCCCGATGAAGACGACGAGGACGACGAAGAGGAAGATGACGCTGACGAACCGCCGGTCGTGCGCGAGCCGGACGAAGACTAGACTGGCGTGTTCGGCAGCCGGCGCTATAATATCTCTCATGGGCTGGGATGCGAAAGACATAGCGCTCCTCAACAGGCTCTGGTCCGCAGGACAGAGCGCGGCGCAGATTGCGCGTCGTCTCGGGTGCAGTCGTAACGCGGTGTGCGGCATGCTGACCCGTCTGGGCTTGAAGCGCGGCCACAAGCCGCCCACAGCAACGCCCAAGATAAGGCCGCGCCCGAAGCTGAGGCCGACCTCGTCGGCTGCCTGCGCCCGTCCAGTCGCACGGAAGGTGTCGCGGAACGCAGTGCAGAGGCAGCCGCCCAAGGAATTCAGCAAGCAGCAGCTCTACTCCATGCTGGCAGAGGCGGTCAGAAACACTGGCTAAGAGCTCACCAAGAATGTGGTTGTGCTCCCGCAAGTCCCTGGCCCAGTTCGACGGGTTCGGCAGTCGTATACCCATCCCAAGGCTTCATCTGCTTGGAGTCAACAGCAGCGGTAGATGATAGGCTGAACTTACTTGTGGTTTGCCGCCGAAAGCCGACATGTCACCGATTCAAGAGATCTTCGACTAAGCGGCACGAAGTGGAAGCCGTAATGCCGGATCTGGCCCTTTGAATGACCTGCCGTCGATATCGATGACGCCGCAACGTCGATGGCGATCGTCGTGCGCTCGAAAAGCGATGCTTGCCAACGATAAGGCGCTGCTTGCGGCCAACTCACCTGTTCCGCCGCGAGGAACGATTGCATCAGCCGTGCTTTAACCGTCCACACCTCTAATTGTTCGATCAGCAATTTGCGAAAGCCGCCGCCGATCGAAGGACCAGTCAATGCGCATCCGTCTCGTTGGTGGCACGGGGCTTGTTCGATCGGCAATCCAGGCCAGACTGTCTGCCGAAGGGCCCGAATGCGTATTGGTGTCGCGCCACCCACCGGCACCTAATACGCACCACATCACCCTCGATATGGTCGGACCACCGACGCTTCGAAATGGAAGGACGCTCTTGCCGGCGTTGATGTCGTTGTCAATGCGGCGGGTGCCCTGCAGGAACGGGACATGCAGGCGGTTCATGTTGCTGGCAGCGCGGCGCGGGGCCAATCAAGAGTGCGAAGTCATTGGATGTCTCAGCAGGCGGTTGCTGGGCCCGGCCCGGGCCTAGCAGAATCCCGCGCTAGCTTCATTGTATGCGGCGCGCGAACCGTTGGGGCTGACTGACATCAGCGCCGAACTGAACCAAGGCTGGAGCCGAGTGACTTCCGCAGTTTGCCCGAAGCTGCAAATCAGAGTCCTCTGCTCTTGTCGCTGTTTGACCCTGAACGGACGTGCTAGGCATAAACAGCTGGACGCGGTGTGGTGTGAGGTCTTGGCTTTGGTTTGCTCGGACGTCCGCATCACGGACTGACGCGCTCGCACCAAACCCCTGTCTTACTGGGCCTGATCGCAGGCCTGCAGGATCCGGACAAAATCAGCCATGCTGGATCGATCTTCAGCCATAGCTACAACCTGAGTATTGGACACGCGTTGGCTTCCCCGTCTGAACCACATCAGGAGGTCGGCGATGTTTCTCATGGCGGACTCTCTGCACAAACTACGGCCGTAAGCGTCAGTTGAGCGGCGAAGCGCCGCTAGATCGGGAGAAGGGCCGGCGGGCGCTACGCCGCCGGTCTCGTCCCGCAACTGCGGCTCGCAGGGCCGGTTCCGTTACTTTTCAGTCTGGATGTATCAGTAACATTAGCCCTTGGTCGGCGCCATCGCGCGCAGGTATGAAGTGACCATACTTAGGTAGACTTGGGTTAGTGAATCGGGATCGGGAGCCATCCCGACCGGTACCGTTCGAATTGGAGGCTGCCGCCGACCAGGCCATCGCTGCCTGAGGTCGAGACACCCGGGAGGCGGTCAAGGCGCTCATTGTCGCGAACGGCTTCCTCGAGGCGCAGGTCGAGGATTGCGAGCCTCGGTTTCCGCCGGCTACTCGCGCGGCCGGTTCGTCGTCCGCGCGACCGTCCCCCGAATTGATCAAGTAGGCACCTCGAAACCGCCGTCGAAAAGGCGTCCTCGATCAAGCTGCAGATCCGAGCTTCATCCTCCACGACCAGAACTCGAATGGCATTACTCGCCTCGGCGACCGATGCGGTCGTCTCGCGTGACGGTAAGTGCGTTGGCCCGCGAATGTCGTGCGCCTCAGCCGTCGCGAGCCGGCACGATATTTGGAAGTCTACCGGCTGTCGGAATTCTCTTCGCGATGTGCGAGGCGGGTCGATGGCGCGGCTCGGATGCGGCCTACGGCAGTGCCGCCAGGTGCCCGGCTACGACGAGGTGGTTCAATTCTCGACGAGAGCGCCCACGCAAAAATTTGCCATGTGCGCGACGGCCTCGGTGCTGTGAAGTCACCGAATTCGGCAGTGGCCTCCTTGCCAGCGTACATTCGTGCGATTCCAGCGCCGCCAGGGTGATGAGGGGCCCACTCGGTGATGTCATAAACTTTTCCCGAGATGATGATCCAGCAGTCGTTCTGTGTGTTGTGCAGAGCGACCTCTTCGCGCGTGACGCGGCGCGTACCCTTCGCCGGATTGGCGGGCATCCAGAGCTTGATCCCACCGTACCTTACCTTGGCGGTTCGGCGGAAGTCCCACGGACCTAGCCTCTTGGCAGGCAACTCGCTGCCGATCTTGCGGGCGTCGTAGGCGTAGATCCAGGAATCGTCCTCGCCGCCGCGCTTATCATGGGCAAAGGCAGGACTCACACGCTCATCGAGTCTCTCCAGTAGCGCCTTCTGCTCAGCGGTGTCCTTCGCTCGCAAATGGTCGAAGGCGAATTTGGATCCCAATTGAAAGCGGGTAGCGCGGTAATGCCGCACGCGTTCGTAGTGCAACAAGGCTGTAGGCACATCGCGCTGGTGAAGCGCAAAGGCGCTGGCAAGGGCGGCGGCGTCTTCGAAGGACTGAGCAGCTCCTTGACCGAATGTGGGTAGCATCGGGTGCGCCGCGTCACCGAGCAGGCAGATGCGGCCCTGCACCCAGGTTTCGAGCGCATCGCGATCGTAGAGACCCCACTTGGTAGGACGAACGATCGCCCCCGACAGAGCGATGAGGTCGTCTCTGCTGGGATGGCCCGCGAATGCCTCGCCGACCTCGCGAACGATCTCCTGCTGACTGACGGGAAACCAGTCGCCCTCCTCCTGCTCGAACGCGGCGGACTCAGGCTCATAATGCGCGATCCACACGTTCAACAACTCGCCGCCGCGTACCCAGTACGTGGTCGCGCCGCTCCTATCCGCCCGATGGCGGTCCATGCTGAAGGAGTTGATGGGATTGTGGTCCAGCGGGTTACCGTTCGCTTTGCGGAGGGACGCAACCCCCGTCCGCGGAATGAGTCCTCGAAAGCAGGTTACCTCCGTCCAACGCTTGGGACGCGAATTCGGCCACGCCAGCTGTAACGTCGCAGAGTTGATCCCGTCCGCACCTACGAGAAGCTCTCCCGTGGCGGTTCGACCATTCGAAAAGGTCGCTATTACCTCGCCTGCGGTCTGACGCAGCTGCGTCAGTCTGCAGTCCATGTGCACCGCGATCGGGCATGGCGCGCCGCTGTCGATACCGAAGTCGGACACTCGCTTGTACAGGCACATCAAAAGGTCCAGCCTGTGCATGTGATGAAAGCCGGCGCCGTCGCCTGCGGCGGTGACATGATCGAATGGCCTCTTTGTCACGCTCCCATCTGCGTTGAACTGTCGTGTCGACTCCAGGATTGCCGCGCGGCCGCCGTCAATGACCCCGTCGGGGCCTTTGGAATCTCCCCCATCCAGGTCGACGCCTAGCCAACGACATATTCGCGCCCCGTTGGGCGGGATGTTCAACCCGGCGCCTGCGGTGCTAGGCACCTTCGTTTGCTCGTAGACATCGACCGATGCGAACACTCCCGACTGACGCAGCGCCAAGGCCGTCATCAACCCGCCCATTCCCGCACCGACGATCACTGCCCTCATCCATCTTCCTTCCGATGCAATCGAATGCCCCTCAACTCGCGGCTGGAATAAGTTTAAGGCGCCTCAATGGGCTCGAGACTAGCGCCGGGCTGATTGGCAATAAAGGATCTTGTCGCACGCCAAATAGAGTTCTGGAGTTCCTCGGTCATCGGCCTCCGTGAGCAAACACGCCGACCGAGCGCCAACTTCCATTGAGGATGAGCCAGTCGCGTCGGCTTGGCGCTGCGTTGCAAACCTCGGTCCTCGTCTACGAACCGACATTTGGCGCCGCCTTCCGAAGGGAGCGACCGGGCAGTGCGAAAGGTCGTCGGACCTACCCGATCCTTTCATTGGCCCTCGCAGCCAGCAGCCAGACGGTGCGGTATACTCGGCGGTACAGGCATCATCGGCAGCACCGGCACGAATGGCGGCGCCCTGGCGCCCGGCAGCGGGTCCGGTACCCTGCGGCCCAAGGCAGCCTGGTATTCACGGCAGCATCGAGCCATTTGGTCGAGGTCTCGTCGGCGAGCAGCGACCGCACCGATGTAACGTGCACAGCTACGCTTCCCGGCATCCTCGACTTCGAACGAATGCGACAGCCGAGGATAAAGCATGTAGCGCCCGGTCGCACAGGCAAGCTCGCGCTCCTGAGGGTGAAACCGCGCATGCGTAAATCGGTCGAAATTGCCGGCGTGGTCGTAGTGCAGATGCGTGAGAATCACGTCCTTGACGTGGGCAGCGTCGATATCGAACGCGGCAAGCGTCTCTACCGGGCAGCGCAGGTAATTTCGCCTGCGCTGCTTCGCGACCTCGGCATTGAACCCGGTGTCGATGACGAAGATGCGGCCGCCTCCCCTCGCCAGCCACACGAAATAGTCCATCGGCATTGGTCCAAACGCGCCCTTGATCATGGGCCGTTTCGCTTTTGCGTCATCAGTCGCAGCGGGATGTTATGCAGGTTGGCGCGGCCTCGCACGGCCGGCTCTGTCCTGCCGAGCGCCTGGGCGATCTCGTCGGGTCGGCGCCCAGCCGCCGCCATCACCAGCAGCTGTTGATGCTCTTCCGGTGTCCACCTCCGGATCAACGGATAGCGTGACTGTGCCATCGTCCCGCGTCCCCAGCCTGTTGCCAGGTTATCGGGCTGCAATTGCTGAGTCGTGCTTTAACATATGATGCCTATCTCGCAGGACAAGGCGAGCGGATGGCGCCGGACTGAGCGAGCACAGGGCTTGGATGGAGGCTCCACGGCGGGGCAAGCCGGTAGTTTTCCGGGCCGTAAATTTTCGTCGGCTTTAATAATTCGAGCGAATGATCGCTCCGATGACCAGAGACCTTGACCATCAAGCAGAGGCCATCGCCGCAATGCGCAAAGCGGTCGCCGCGACCTGTGCTGCCGAGCGTTTGAAGTGGTTGAGGGCCGCTTTGGCGTGGAAACATCTTGAAAGCTTGGCGAAGGGCAAGTTGGCAGCGTGAAACTCCCCGCGAGCGGCCTGTTCGCTGGTCAAGACCTGGCGCAGTTTTCGATCATCTCCGCGAGCGCGGAGCAGAGGACGGGCTTCTCCAATCGGGGAGCATTGCGGAAGCCGCCCGGCAATCCATCGGATGTGTGGCCGGTCAGGAAGAAAAATTGCAACCCGCGACCACGAGTGATCTCCGCCACCAGTTCAGTTGTTTCATCGGCAAGCCTCAGGTCGAGAATGGCCAGATCGAAGTCTGCCACCCGCGCGACTTCGATTGCTTCCTTCAGGGTGCCTGCTTCGGCGATGACCTTGTCGCCCAACTCCTCCAGCATGTCGCAGACCATCATGCGGATCGGCGCTACGTCCTCCACCACGGAAGATTGAGAGTGCGCCCATGCTCCGTCTCGTCGGCCTTGATATCCGCCATGCAGCCGGCCAGCTCCCTGGGGCCCTCGGATCGGCCTATGTTCACTTTTGGACACATTTTCAGGGAACAAAGCGCCGCAACATAGTAGGTTCAGCGTTCCGAGACGGAGTGAACATGACAGCGCCGTCGCCTCTCATCTTGGTGGTGGAGGATGAATACCCATTGCAGGCGGTGTCGAGGAAGCCCTGCTGGAGGCAGGCTTCGCGACTGACATCCTCTCGTCTGCCGAGGTAACGATTGGGGTTCGCAGGGCGTCCCAAATAGCATCCTGTTGCAGAAGCCGTTTGCACCGGCCCAGCTTGTCACTGCGGTCTCGAAGCTCCTCAATGAGGTCCCACCGACGCACAAGTAAAAACCGCCGCCGTCACTGGCTCGCACAGCAAGCCAGCGTCCCAACCGTCCATGGCGGCAGGAACGAAGCTCGGCAATGAACATTTTTTAGTCTCAGTTGCCTCGTTCGCTCCGCCTGCAATAGCGCAGGGTATGCTCACGTGCGGCAAATGCGATGAGATCGACAACAAGATAGCGCGCCATAGTCGGTTGTTGTCTCTTGTCACTGACAAGATCGCGAGAGACGGTATCGCCGACTTGATCGAGGAAATGACGACGGCGAAAGCTGCGCTTCATCCCAACCAGAGGAGAAGTAAGCTCGCACTCGAACGCGCCAATCGGCGGTAGATCCTCGCCGACAGTTCCATCAACATTCTCTTTCTCGCGGGCGCGACCGCAGATCGATGCGAGCAATCAAACTCTCTCCTGAATTCATTCAAATCTCTGCCATTTGCCAAGGGCAGATTTGCTTCCGGTGAAGCGTGTCGATCAAGCGTGTCGCAAGACTGGTGCACACGTCCGGCCCGCTACCGACATGAAATGGGAGTTACGCCATGCAGCATCTGCCGAACGATACCTTCGACGTCATCCTTGACCAGTTTGGTCAAATCGAGACCGTGTACGGAGATCTCGGATTTCCCGCAGCCAAGGACGTCTCGGGCGGCAACGACACCGTGACGGCAACGTCACCGAGCTCAATACGAGGCTCACGATCTTCGGCGATGACCAGTCGATGCTGCTTGGTCACTCGCAAGGCGGAAACGACATATTGTTCGCCGATATCGGCGGCGGCTGGAACACCGCTCTCGTGGTGGGCGATGCCCAATCGATGATCGAGGACGCCAAGGGCGGCAATGACACCATCGTCGCGGATGCCCATGGCACGGTCTATACCACTGTCTCGGCCTTCGGCGACGTCGCGCGGGACATGTCGGGCAACGCGCAGGGCGGCCATGACGAGATAACCGGCTCGATCGCGTGGCGCGGTGGCGCCAACCTGTTCGCCGGCGATGCCGGCGGTTCCATGATGACACCTCGCACGGCGGCAACGACACGCTCGATGTCAGCGTGCTCACCACGGACGGCGTGGCGACCGTCAGTGGCGACGCCATCGGCGCCCTGCGCGGCCTTGCGCAAGGCGGCAATGACAATATGACGGTCACCTTGAACGGCGACAGCGCCATAGCCGGCGCGACCTTGTCGGGGGACTCGTCGACGTCCCTGACGATCTTACCCAGGGCGGCGACGATGTCCTGACCGTCAAGATCGAAGGCCAGTACGCGGATGCGGTCTCGTCAGTGTACGGCGACGCGCCGATCATGGCCGGTCATTCTCATGGTGGCAACGATATCCTCAATGGCGGCGTCGGCCGGGATTTCATGTATGGCGATGCAGGAATCTATGAACCGGCGACGCCAGGCTCGATCACCGGCGGCAGCGACACGCTGAACGGCGGAGCGGGCGACGACTGGATGTGGGGCGGAGGGAACAGCGACTTCTTCGCCTTCAGCACCGGCTCCGGCAACGACACGATCGCCGACTTCGATCAGGGCAACAAGGCCGTCGGCAGCACCGCAGCGGAACACGATCTGATCGATGTGCAGGATTACGGCTTCGCGGACTGGGCGGCGCTGTCGAGTCTGATCAGCGACAATGCTTCCGGCGATGCCGTGATTCATCTCTCCGGCAACGACTCGATCACGCTGGACGGGATTCACGCGGCGAATCTGCATCCGACCGACTTCATCATCTGAGGGAATAAATCAAAGCGGCGATGTCGTACCCCGACGCGCGGGGCGACATCGCAATCGCGAGTGCGCACCGACCAGTTTCGCCGCACGGCGCAGCGAAACCTGTCGCGAACAAACTCTGTCCCGAATTCCAGCAAATCTCCGCCATCGACCAAAGCTAGATTCGTCTCCGTGAAGCGTGGTCACAGCACGTCGCGCAAGAGTTTTGCCGATGTCAGGCCCGCCTCCGACAATGAAATGGGAGTTACGCCATGCAGCATCTGCCGAACGACACCATCGACATCCTGCTCGACCAATTTGGCCAAATCGAAACCGTCATCGGAGATCCGAACTTTCCGACCACCACGGACGCCTGGGGCGGCAACGACACCGTGACCGCAACCATCACTCAGCCCGAAGCAGAGGTCACGATCTTTGGCGACGACAACACGACGCTGCATGGCCAGTCCCACGGCGGCAACGACACGCTCACGGTCAACGTCAACTACGGCTGGAACGCCGCCCTCGTGGTCGGCGATGCCCAGGCGATGACCGACGACGCCAGGGGCGGCAACGACACGATCGATACCCAAGACCACTCGATGTACACCAACGTGCATGCTTTCGGCGATGTCGCCGGCGACATGTCCGGCAATTCGCACGGCGGCAGTGACACCATCACGGGCGCTGTGGGCTGGCGAGGCTTCGACAATGTGTACGCCGGCGATGCCGGTGGCTCCATGAGCGGCACGGCGCAGGTGCGGCAACGACACGCTCGACATCAGCTTGAACACCCGGGAGGGTTCAGCGAGAGCCAGCGGCGATGCCATCGGCTCCATCAGCGGCGATGCGCATGGCGGCAACGACAACATCATCTTGACCATGAGCGGCGAAAACGTCTGGGCCGGTGCGTCGCTGTCGGGAGATTCCTCCACGTCCCTGACCGACAACGCACAGGGTGGCAACGACATCCTCACGGTCAAGATCAGCACCGAGTACACCGACGATGCGCGCGATATGCTGTTCGGCGACGCTCCGACCATGTCCGGCAATGCCCATCGCGGCAACGATATCCTCACCGGCGGAGCGGCCACCGACTTTCTGTATGGCGATGCAAAGGTCTATGATCCCGCAACACCGGGCTCGATCACCGGCGGCAAGGATTTGCTCAACGGGGGCGCCGGAAATGACCAGCTTTCGGGCGGCGGGAACAGCGACACCTTCGTCTTCAACACCGGCTCCGGCAACGACCTCATCACCGACTTCGATCAAGGAAACAAGGCGGTCGGCAGCACCGTGACCGAGCACGATCTGATCAACCTGCACGATTACGGCTTTGCGGACTGGACGGCGCTGTCGAAGCTGATCAGCGACAATGCCGACGGCGATGCCGTGATTCATGTATCGGCGAGCGACACCATTACACTCGACGGTGTCCACGCCGCGAGCCTGCACCCGACCGACTTCCTCATCTGAGAAAAGCAGGCATCTCGCCCCGCCTACAGCGGGGCGAGACCCGGGTTACTCCCCGCCCACAGGATCCCTTCAGCCGCCCCCTGACGCTGGCGACCGCCTTTGGCCGCGACGAGCCAGTTGATGTCGTCGAACTTCTCCGTCAGGTCCGCGACCAGATGCGTCGTGCCAGGATGCAGCGGTCCTGCCTCATTGGCGCTCACCGTTCACGATCGCAACGACCTTGCCCCATGGGCTCTCAGAACCACGGATGGTCTAGGATCGCGCCTCGGCCCGGTCAGATGCCGTGCTTGGTGCCGGGTCCAGTTGGCAAGAGCTAAGAAGCTCTTCTAATTGCCCGGCCGACCTTCTGCAGAGCCTCGAAGGCTCCCATGCGCTGATCAACCCAGCCTGCCAAAGCGGCCTGGGGTTGATGGATGTCTCCCAAGACCGACATCGCCTGCATCGCCTCACTGAGGTCGGAATGGTCGCCCGAGGCAACTGATCCAAGCATCGCGGAGCCGAGCAGGACGGCCTCCGGAGAGGCTGGCGCAGCGACCGTCAAACCCGTCATATCGGCGAGGACCTGCCGCACGAGGCGGCTCTTTGCGGCACCGCCGCTGACCACGATCGTATCGACCGCAATGCCCTTGTCTTGCTGAGCGCGAACGATCTGCCGGGCCCCGCAGCCGAGGCCGCAAAGCCCTGCAAGATAAAGCGCGAGCAGACTCTCCAGATCCGAGCGCATATCAAGGCCCGCAATCAGTGCGCGCGCGCCGGGATCGGCGAACGGCGCTCGATTGCCGAGGAATTCGGGGACGACATGAAGCTGGCCGACCAAATCCGGGAGCATTTCGGCACCGCCGCGTGATTCGATTTCCGAGGCAAGCCAATCGGCAAGCGTCTGCTGCTTCTGGCCCGCAGCCTGTGTCGCTTGCGCGGAATTCGGATGCATCTGCAACAGATGCTCGATCGCAGCGCCGGCGGCCGACTGTCCGCCTTCATTGAGCCAAAGCCCAGGCACCATGGCGGAGAAATAAGGTCCCCAAACGCCAGGGACGAAGGATGGGTCCGGTGTGGTCGACATGGTGCAGGCGGACGTTCCGAATACATAGGCCATGCGCGTGAGCACCGTACCCGCCGCTCCGCGCGCCCCCACCGTACCAACCCCGCCGGCATGTGCATCGATGAGGCCGGCGGCGACCGGCGTACCCGTCGCGAGTCCGAGATCGGCCGCGGCCTTCGCCGTCAGGCCCGCTGCCAGCCTGGTCCCGCCGGGCACGATCTCGGTGCCGATCCTGCGGAACTGCTCATCCGGCAGCACGCCGAGGCCAATCCTGCGGAAGAATTGATCGTCCCAGCGGTCTTCGTGGCCCAGATAGGTCCACTTGCACGTCACGGTACAAATGGAGCGGGACAAACTCCCTGTTGCACGCCAAGTGAGAAAATCAGTCAAGTCCATAAACTGCCACGCATGGGAGAACGTCTCGGGCATGTTTTCGGCGAGCCACAACAGTTTCGGCGTCTCCATCTCGGGAGAGATCGTTCCGCCGACATAGTCGAGAACTTTCTCGCCCGACTGGTTGATACGGCGCGCCTGATCCGCAGCGCGGTGATCCATCCATACAACGACGTTGCGAGCAGGATCGCCGGACGGCCCGACGGGCAGCGGCACACCCGCCTCGCCAAGCACCACCAGCGAGCAGGTCGCGTCAAAGCCGATGCCAGCGATACTGTCCGCCGCGATACCCGCCTGCACCACCGCGCTACGCACGCTGCGGCATACGGCACGCCAGATATCCTCGCTCGACTGCTCGACCACGTCGCCAGCCTCCCGCCAAAGTGCAACAGGGGCGCTGTCACTCGCCAGGAGCCTGCCGGAGCGGTCGAAGAGTCCGGCCCGTGCGCTGCCGGTGCCGACATCGATGCCAAGGAAATGGCGGTTATCGGGTTGCTTGTTCATCTCAGGATCGCCGATCGGAAGATGTTACAGATCGTTGCTCTGCGGCAGAATGACGAGGTCGCGGATGGTGACGTTTCTCGGGCGCGTCAACATGAAGAGCACTGCCTGCGCGACTTCCACGGGCTGCATCAAGCCACCGGCCGCCATTTCCTCCTCGATCTTCTCTTTGGGCCAATCCTTGATGAGCGCGGTCACGACTGGACCGGGCGCAACGGCGCCGACGCGCAAACCGTGTTTCGCGACCTGCCGGCGCAGAGTATGCACAAAAGCCTGCACGGCGTGCTTGGACGCGGTATAGATCGGTTCCCAGACGACAGGCACGAGACCTGCGATCGAACTGGTGACGATGATGTCGCCGCTCTTGCGCTCAACCATGTGCGGCAGCACCGCATGGATCGACCGGAACAGCGCATTGACGTTCAAATTGAGCATGCGGTCCCAGGCGTCGGGATCGCCGCCAAGCACCTCGCCGCCGACATAGGCACCAGCATTCGCATGGAAGATGTCCAGTTGACCCGCTTTCTCCAGCACCTGCGGCATCATCTCTTCCATGCTCAGGGGATCGGTGAGGTCGATACGTAAAGGAATCGCCTGATCGCCCAGCGCAACGCAGGCGCTGCTCAGCGCCTCCTCCGCCCGATCGATCAGCACTACCCGCGCGCCGGCCCCGATCAATGTTCTAGCGCATTCGAGACCGATGCCCGATGCGGCGCCGGTGATCGCCGCGACTTTTTCTGCAAGTTCCTGGGCCAAGGCTTGTCCTTTTCCTATGAGAGTTGTTCAAGCTCGGCCGTGGGAAAGGCGCGAGCGCCGTGCCAGCGAATCGACGATGACTGCAATGGCAAGTACTGCGCCCGTAATCATGTACCGCAGCGACGAGGAGAGATCGAGCAGCGTGAGGCCGCTCGCGATGGACTGGATGACGATGACGCCGAGGAGCGCGGAATAGGCGCTCCCGCGGCCGCCAAACAGGCTCGTGCCACCGATGACCGCGGCGGCGATCGCGTTGAGGTTCACATCCCCGGTCCCGGCCTGCTGGCTGGAAGATGCCAGCCGCGCTGCGGCCAGAATGCCGCCGGCAGCGGCCAGCGTGGAGCACAACATGAATGCGGTCGAATAGACCCGGCGAACGTTGATGCCAGCCCGACGGGCCGCCTCGCGATTGCCGCCGACGGCAGACATCGAGCGGCCCCATTTGGTTCTCGTCAATGCGTAATTCATGATCACGCACAAGCCGACGAACAGACCAAACATCCAGGGAATGCCGCGCCCGAGATTGAGATAATAGACAACGAATTCGAGCACGATGGTGACCAGCAGCGCCTTCAGCACCATGCGGCCAAGCGAACTGGCCGATAGCCCCGCCGCCCGCCGGCGCGCGGCCGTTCGGTAGCCGGTCACGAACATAACCACGCTCGCGACCGCCGCCAGCACGTAGGATACGATCGACGGCATGACGAGCATCTGTCCGAAATTGACCAGCGTCGATCCATACGGAAGGTTGATCGAGCCGGAGGAGCCGAGCAGATACAGCTGCAGGCCGAGCCACGTCAGCAGGCCGGCCAGCGTCGAGACGAAGCTCGGCATACCCAGACGATTGAACAAAAATGCATAGAGCGCGCCGATGGCAGCGCCCAGCACCAACGCCGTGACGATCGCCACGGCGACCGGCCAATCCTGAGCGACCCAAAGCACGCCGACGAGCGCCGAAGAGAACCCGCTCACCGATCCGACCGACAGATCGATCTCGCCGACCATCAGGATACAGACGATGCCCAGCGAGATCACACCCACTGTCGCGCAATCGAAAAGCAAATTGACCAGATTGTTCGGCGCGAGAAAAACAGGGTTGAGAGTCTCGAACGCCGCGCAGATGACGATGAGCCCGACGACCACCGGCAGCGCTCCGAGATCACCCGACCGCACACGGTCCACAAAGGCGCCGATCATGTTTCCAAGCGTGTCCGCGTGCTTGACTCGTTCGTCACTGCGGTCGAGCAACCGCGCCGTCGAAACCTGTTGCGTGTCGTCGGTCATCGCCCAAGCTCCGGCGACTGAGGGGCGCGGCGCCGCCTGGCGCGGCGCGAGACAGAATTTTCGTCCGCTCCGGTAATCGCCGTAACGAGATCCTGATTGGACACGTCGGGATCGAACTCGCCGTTGTTGCGACCGAGGCGCAGCACCACGATCCGATCGGCAACCGCGCGGACGTCCTCCATGTTGTGACTGATCATGATGACGCCGAGACCGCGTGCGCGAACGCGTTCGACGAGGTCTAGCACCTCAGCGGTTTGGGCAACGCCGAGCGCCGCAGTCGGCTCGTCGAGCAGAATGAGTTTCGGCTCAGTCAGCAGCGAGCGCGCGATCGCCACGGTCTGGCGCTGTCCGCCGGAGAGCGACGCCACGGGCTCTCGCACGCTCGGGATCCGCGCTGACAGCTCGTTGAGCAAGGTCCAGGCGCGAAGCTCCATGGAGACCTCGTCGAGCCGCAGCGGGTTGAGCTCGCGGCCGAGGAAGATGTTTGCGACCACGTCGAGATTCTCGCAGAGGGCCAAATCCTGGAAAACGGTGGCGATGCCGAGGCCGAGTGCCATGGATGGGTCGGACAGGACAACATGTTCACCGCCGAACGTGATCGTTCCGGAGGTGGGTTGGTGCACGCCGGCAAGGATCTTCACCAGCGTGGATTTTCCTGCACCGTTATCACCCACAAGTGCCACGACTTCGCCGGCATGCACATCGAGATCAACATCGGTCAGGGCGGACACGGCGCCGAAATGCTTGGAAATTCCGCGAAGACTCAAGACCGGCTTGCGCGGTCCGCCCTGCGCGTCATCGGCATCCGAGATCGTGGTCATGTCCCAATTCGCCCTCTCATCCTTCGTCCCGGCCGCCGGAAGCGGCCGGGACCGACGTCGTCACTGCGTGATGCCAAGCTTCTTGCAACCCGCGGCATATCGGCCCGTGCAGAGCTGATCGGCCGTCTGGATCTTCTTATCGATAATCTCCGCCTTCAGGTTCTCCTGAGTGACGACGGCCGGCACGAACAACTTCGATGGCGCATTGAATAGCGTAGCTTCCGCCTTGGGCATCTCTCCGGAGAGGAATTTCACCGCCGCTTGCGCCGCAGCAGCTGCCACGATCTCACTGGGTTTGGAGATCGTGTTGTACTGATCGCCTGCGATGACGAGCTGAAGCGCGGCAATCGTCGCATCGTTGCCCGTCACCGGCGGCACCGGCTCGATACCTGCGGCCTTGAAGGCGGCAATTGCGCCACCGCCCGTGCCGTCATTGGCAGCTACGACGCCGAGGATCTTCTTGCCGAAGCGGGTGATCTGGCCACTCGCCCATTGCTGCGCCTTCGGCGGCGCCCAGTCCGGCGTGTCGTATTCGGCCAGAATTGGATAGCCGCTCTTATCAAGCCCCTCGTGGATCCCCTTCTTGATGAGTCCCGCAGCGGCATCGGTCGGCGATCCATTGATTTCGAGTACGCCTTCGCCCTCCTTCGCCGTCGCGTTGGCGGCCTTAAGATGCTTGACGAGCGATTCGGAGATAGCCTTGCCGATGGCTTGATTGTCGAAGGACACGTAAAAATCGACCTTGGCGTCGGGGACCGGCCGGTCATAGGCAATGACCTTGATGCCTTGCGATTGTGCCATCTTGACCAGGGATGCCGCGGCAGTGGAGTCGACGGGGTCGAGCACGATTACCTTGGCGCCCTGCGAAATCACCGAGTTGAATTGCTGTTGCTGCCGCGCGGCATCCGCGCTGGCGTTCTGGTAGATCACCTTGCAACTGTCGCACAGCTTCTTCATCTCTGCGACGAAGCCCGGATAATCATGTTGTTCATAGCGGGTGGAGGCCTGGTCCGGCATCAGGAAGGCGACGGTCGCGTTCTTCACCTCTGCGGCCCGCGAAGAAATGGCTGTTGTGCCGAGCAGCGAGAGGGCTATGCCAATTGTGCCCGCATATTTAGCAGAGAACTTTCTCATTTCAGATTTCCTTTCCAGACTGGGTGTCAGGGTGTCGTCGTTGATCCTTCGAAGTCAGGCCCTCGCTGCTTCCGTTTCCGACGGCACGATGAGCGCCGGTGCTCGGAGCCGCGCAGAATTCTGGTCGAACGATTGCTGTCGCGGACACCGCCGTCGGCGTGTCCGCGTCATTCTTCCGTAACGATCCTCCTTCTTTGCTCCTATGCGGCTAGGCCGCGTGCGCCGCATCGATGTTGTGCGCCAACAATCGTCTGAAGCGCGAAGGGGGCATGCCTTTCTCGGCCAGGAACTGCCGGTTAAAATTGGAGAGATTGTTGAAGCCGACCTCGAAGCAGATGTCGGTGATGGAAGCCTGCTCGTCGCTCATCAATATCTGACAAGCGAGATTGATACGCAGCCGCTTAACGTATTGCACCAATGACATGCCCGTGTGCCGGCGGAACGAGCGCGAAAATGCGCTTTGCGATTGACCGGCGATCGCAGCAAGCTCCGCTTCGCCGAAAGGTTGCGTCAGATTCTTCCGGATGAATGCGAGTGCCTTGTTCATTCCCACGGACATGTAGCCAGACGGATCGGGCAGATAGTTTGGGCTGGACAGCGGACGCGCCTGTCGCGCGGCGCGACAGAGTATCCCCAAGATCATCAAGAACAGCTCGATCCGGCGCACGCCGTTCGCCGTGACGATCTCCTCCATGAGTGGGACGAGCGCATCGCTCGTGCTGCGGGTGAACAGCGCACCACGCCGGGAAAAATCCAGCAGTGCGGCAAGGCCCGAAAGCTCAGGCATGACCTTCATCAGGTCGCCGATGAATTCTTCGCTGAATTGAAGGATGCGTCCGCGTAGCGGGATGGCGCACTCTGCCGGCAGATCGCTCACCCAATTGTGCGGCAAATTGGGGCCGGTGAGCACGAGATTACCTGGTTCGAAGTCGCCGATGAAGTCACCGACGAAATAGCGTCCGCTGGTGGCCACGACCTGATGGAGCTCGTACTCGGGATGGAAATGCCAGCGGACGGTGTGGAATGGGTAGCCGTGCGACCACGCCTTGAATGACTCGCCGCGCCGTATCTGGACAACTTCCAGGTCCGGTTCCATGTCCCCTCCCTTCAGGCCGGTGCGGCTTGTAATGATCCGCCTCCGCTCCCTTATCGGCTGATTGGTTCAGCGCTTCCTCTCGTTGGCAGAGTAGCGACCAGTACCTAGGCACGCCACCACCATTTCAGATGTGAACTGATACTTTTTTGACGTGCAGCACGCCGTCCGGCCAAGTTCCCGGATTGAAGGCAGCGTTCCGCACCAACGGCACTATTACGCCGGCCGCCTCCCCCGCCAATGCCGACGGCGCCGCGGCTCCCATCCTTGCAAAACGCTGTCTCGCCGATCGCGATGGCCTACCCGTGCTGGCACAGATCAAAGGTCATGCCACCCACGCTGCCAAATTGGTCCAGGGGAGGATCTCAGCCGCGCGCCTTCAAATGCATCATCGGGTAATGCTCATAGTGGCCGGCGCCGTTCTTCACGACAGGATCTTCCGAGGTGACCGCCTCGATGTCGAGATCGTCCGGGATCTGATAGAGCGACACGCCATAACCGCCACGCGGGTCCGTGACGGGTCCGTGCGCGACGATCTGCCCCTTTGCGAGCAGATCATCCAGGAACGCACCGTGCTGCTTCATCCATTGTTTCTCAGCGGCGCTCATGGTCGCCAGGAAATCCGCCCGGGGCGGAATGTACTTGCAGAGATAGTACTTCATTGGCCGCTCCTCGGTGAAAACGACATTTCAGCTTGCTTGTCGCCTGGCCCGCCCCCCCAACTTGAGAGATCAATCGGTCACGCCGATCCGCTGCTCAATGCGATCAGCGAGCATTGATCTCGGCACTGAAGCGCTCGCATGCAAACCTTTGTCAAGCAACGGCGCGCGTGGCCAGATCGGCGACAGTACCGTCAAGAAATCCAGTCAGCCGCTGCCGGATGATCTGCTCGGCTTCCCTCATGATGCGGTCGATCAGCTCCTTCACCGTCGGGATATCGTGGATCAGTCCGACCACCATGCCGCAGCTCCAAGCACCGGCATCCATGTCACCATCGACCATCACCCTGGGGTAGACACCCGCGACCTGCTCATGGATGTCCTCGATCTTGAGGCTCGTCCCCTTCTCGCGCTCGACTTCGAGCAACTGATCGACACCCTTGTTTTTGAGCACGCGCTCGGTGTTACGCAGCGCGCGCATCACCAGCACGGTATCGAGTTCGGTGGCTTTGACGAGGGCCTGCTTGACGTTGGCGTGGACGGGCGCTTCCTTGGTTGCGACGAAGCGGGTACCCATGTTCATGCCGGCGGCGCCCATCGACAGCGCAGCAACGAGGCTGCGCGCATCCGCCATGCCACCCGAGGCCACGAACGGAATCTTCAGTTCATCCGCCGCGCGCGGCAGCAGGATCATGTTCGGGATATCGTCCTCGCCGGGATGGCCGCCGCATTCGAAGCCGTCGACGCTGACGGCGTCGCATCCGATCTTCTCGGCTTTCAGCGAATGCCGCACCGAAGTGCATTTGTGGATCACCTTGATGCCGGCAGCCTTCAGCGCGGGCATGTACGCTTCCGGGCTGCGGCCGGCGGTCTCCACCGCCTTGACGCCACCTTCCTTGATGGCGGCGATATATTCCGGATAAGGCGGTGCAGTGAAGCTCGGCAGGAAGGTCAGGTTCACACCGAACGGCTTGTCGGTCATGTCGCGACAGCGCGCGATTTCCTTCGCCAGCAGCTCCGGCGTCCGCTGGGTCAGGCCGGTGATGATGCCGAGACCGCCGGCATTCGAGACCGCGGCGGCAAGCTCGGCAAAGCCGACATAATGCATGCCGCCCTGGATGATCGGATGCTGGATGCCGAACAGTTCAGTGATTGCTGTCTTCACGTGCGCTTTCTCCGCTTTCCGATCAGTTGACGAGTTCAAATAGGCCGGCCGCGCCCATGCCGCCGCCGATGCACATGGTCACCACGCCGTACTTCGCCTTGCGCCGCCGCCCCTCGATCAGGATATGGCCCGCAAGCCGGCTGCCCGTCATGCCGTAGGGATGGCCGATCGCGATCGAGCCGCCATTGACGTTCAGCTTGTCCGGATCGATGCCGAGCTTGTCGCGGCAGTAGATCACCTGGACAGCATAGGCTTCGTTCAGCTCCCAAAGATCGATGTCATCGATCCTCAGGCCGTGGCGCTTGAGAAGGCGCGGGATCGCCGCGACCGGACCGATGCCCATTTCGTCCGGCTCGACTCCGGCGGCGACGAAGCCGCGGAAGATGCCGAGCGGCTTAAGGCCCTTCTTGGCGGCGGTCTTGTCGCTCATGAGCACGCAGGCCGATGCTCCGTCGGAGAGCTGGCTGGCATTGCCGGCCGTGATGGTCTTGCCTTCGAATACCGGCTTGATCTTCGCCAGTCCTTCCGCCGTGGTCTCGGGGCGCGGCCCTTCGTCCTTCGACAGCGTCACCTGCTGATAGGAGACTTCCCTGGTGTCCTTGTTGACGACGGCCATCGTCGTTGTGATCGGGACGATCTCGTCATTGAAGCGACCGGCCTGCATCGCGGCACCAATGCGGCGCTGACATTCGAGGCTGTATTCGTCCTGCCGGTCGCGACCGATCTTGTAGCGCTCGGCGACAATCTCGGCAGTGTCGAGCATCGACATGTACATCTCGGGCTTCATCGCCATCAGCTCGTCGTCGACGGCGTGGAACCTGTTCATGTGTTCGTTCTGCACCAGGCTGATCAATTCGATCCCGCCTCCGATCGCGATCTCGACGCCGTCCAGCATAATCGAGCGGGCCGCGACCGCGATCGCCTGCAGGCCGGAGGCGCACTGCCGATCGATCGTGGTGCCGGCGACGGTGACCGGCAGGCCGGCACGAACCGCCCCCTTGCGTGCGACGTTCATCACCATGGTGCCCTGCTGCATCGCGCAACCCATCACCACGTCTTCGACCTCGTCCGGCTCAACGCCCGCGCGCCTCACCGCTTCGGCCATCACATGGCCAGCCATGGTCGGCCCCTCGGTGTTGTTCAGCGCACCGCGATAGGCCTTGCCGACGCCGGTGCGGGCGGTGGAAACGATAACTGCCTCTGTCGTCATGGCTGCCTCTTTGGTTACGCTGCCGCGTCGAGCTGCACATAACGCAGCAAGTGGTGAGCGGGATCGCCGAACTGGATATTGATCGAGGAGATTCGCTTAAAGTAGTGACCGACGTTCAATTCGTCGGTCATGCCCATGCCGCCGTGGAGCTGCACCGCCTGGTCGGCGATGAACTTGCCGGCATAGCCGACCCTCGACTTGGCGCCGGAGGCGAGGCGCGAGATGCCACTTTCGCCGGCACCGAGGCTGAGACTGAGATGCTGCATCAGGGAAAGCGCCTCCTGATGCGCGATGAACATGTCGACCATCCGGTGCTGCAACACCTGGAAGCTGCCGATGGTGACGCCGAACTGCTTTCGGGCCTTGGCGTATTCCAGCGTCGCAGAGTTCAGTTCGGCCATCGCGCCGACCGCCTCGGCGCAGAGCGCGCCGATGGCCCTGTCGCGGCAGCCTTCCAGCAGGGCGACGCCTTCGCCCTCGCTGCCGAGCAACTCGCCGCGCACATCGCGGAAAGTGATCTCCGCGGCACGGCGGCCGTCGATGGTCTTGAAGCTCCGCAATTCGAGATTCGCCGCCCGGGCGTCGACGACGAACAGGCTGACGCCGCCACAATCGTCGCGCTTGCCGGCAGTCCGGGCGGAGACGATGAGATAATCGGCCCAAGGCGCCGCTATGACGGCGGTCTTCTCACCACTAAGCGTGTAGTCCTTTCCCTCTCGCCGCGCCGTGGCCGCGACATTGGCGAGATCGAAGCGCGAGTTTTTTTCGGTCCAGGCCAGCGCCCAGATCTTGTGTCCGGCGATGATATCGGGAATGAAGGCCTGCTTCTGCTCTTTCGTCCCTGCCTGCTCGATCAAGCCGCCGACCAGCACGACCGTCTCCACGTACGGCTCCACGACAAGGTGGCGGCCGAACTCCTGGGCAACGATCATAGTAGAGAGCGGGCCGCCACCAAGTCCGCCGCTCTCCTCGGAGAATGGCGCGGCGAGCAGGCCGAGCTCCGCAAAAGCGCCCCACTGCTTGCGGCTCCAGCCCTCTTCGCTGGCCACGATCTTGCGGCGCGCCTCGAAGCTGTATTGGTCGCGTAGCATACGCTGTACGCTGGAGCGCAACAGTTCCTGCTCTTCCGTGAACTGGATATCCATCCGATCCTCTTGTTGCGCTGTTGCTAGAGACCGAGCACCGCTTTGGCGATGATGTTGCGCTGGATCTCGTTTGATCCACCGTAGATGCTGAGCTTGCGCGCGTTCAGGTATTTCTCCGACGCTGTGTGGCCGTAATCGGCACCCGGCATGAACTGGTTTGCGCCCGACGGTTGCTCGCGAAGCGCCAGGCCATAGTTGCCGATGGCACGATGTGTGAGCTCGGTAATGCCCTGGAAGATCTCGGTGCCGCGGATCTTGAACAGCGAGGCCGCGGGCCCCGGATCGATGCCGCGCGCCATCTGGGCAACGACCCGCAGCTCGGTGGCCTCGAGCGCGAGCACATCGAGCTCGAGCCGGCCGATCTCCTTGCGAAATTCGAGATGCGCCGGATCGTCCGCTGCGATCTCCGCTTTCACGATCTTCTTCAACCGGTCGAGGTAGCGCGTCGACCGGCCGATCCCGGCCATGCTGGTGCGCTCGTTGCCCAGCAGGAATTTTGCGTAGGTCCAGCCCTTGTTCTCCTCGCCGATCAGGTTCTCGACGGGAACGCGGACATCCTCGAGGAAGACGTCATTGACCTCGTGCGAACCGTCGATCGTGATGATCGGACGCACGGTCACGCCTGGCGACTTCATGTCGATCAGGAGGAACGAGATGCCCGCCTGAGGCTTGGCGCTCGAATCAGTACGCACCAGGCAGAAGATCCAGTCGGCGTGCTGCGCCAACGTTGTCCAGGTCTTGTGACCGTTGACGATGTAATGGTCGCCGTCGCGCACAGCCTTGGTCCGGACGGTGGCGAGGTCTGAGCCTGAGCCCGGCTCGGAATAGCCTTGGCACCACCAGTCTTCACCCGACAGTATCCGCGGCAAGAACTTCTGCTTCTGGGCATCATTGCCGAAGGTGTAAATGACCGGACCAACCATGGTGACGCTGAACGCCAACGGCGGCAGCGTCCCGGCCCGGCTGGTCTCCTGCTCGAAGATGAAACGCCGGGTGATCGACCAGCCAGGGCCGCCAAATTCCTTGGGCCAAAGCGGCGCGATCCAGCCCTTCTCGTAGAGAATTTGGTGCCAGAGCAACGATTGCTCTTTGGTCAGGTCGGTCTCCGGATTAGGGACCCGCATTTCCTTCGGATAGTTTTCGGCGATGAAAGCGCGCACCTCATCACGGAAGGCCGCATCTTCGGGAGACAGTGCGAGTTCCATCTGCGCTTCCTACCACTTCTCACCGAAGGGGCGGATTTCCAGCTCAAAGGTCCAGGCGCTCTTCGGCTGCTGATACAGCTGCCAATAGGACGCCGCGACCGAGGCCGGCGGCATCAGCAGATCCGGATCGTCGAGCGCATTAGGCCCGAGCGCTTCCAGGCGCCGCTGGCGGACCCATTCGGTGTCGACGCCGGAATCGATAACGAGGTGCGCGACGTGGATATTCTTCGGGCCGAGTTCGCGCGCCATCGCCTGCGCCACAGCGCGCAGTCCGAATTTGGCGCTGGCAAAGGCGGCATAGCCGCTGCCACCGCGCAATGAAGCGGTCGCACCGGTGAAGAAGATGTTGCCCTGGCCGCGCGGCAGCATCAGCCGGGCCGCCTCGCGCCCGGCGAGGAAACCGGAGTAGCAGGCCATCTCCCAGACCTTGCGGAACACGCGCTCGGTCGTCTCGAGGATCGGGAAGTTGACGTTGGCACCGATATTGAAGATGCAGACATCCAATGGTGCGTGCTTGTCGGCGTCGCTCAGAAAGGAGACGATCTCCTCCTCCTTGCGCGCGTCGAGCGAACGTGCGTGGATCTCGCCGCCGGCAGCCTCGATCTCCTTGACCAGCGGCGCCAGCTTGTCGCCGTTGCGGCGACCCGCGAAGACAGTAAAGCCCTCGGAGGCAAATTTCTTGGCGATCTCGCCACCGATGAAATCGCCCGCGCCGATCACGGCGACGGTTGCATTTCTCTTTTTCAAGGAACTTCTCCCAGTTAGGTTAGGCGCGCTGTGTGCGAAGCAGTTCTATCGGCCCTGGTGGACCACATTTTTTGAGCGAGACCAGAACGATCGGGATTCGCCATCGCGCCGATCGCGGCTACCATGGTCGTGGCGCAGTCCTCGATCGGCCCGATCTGGTCCACCGCTTTGGCAAGATGGCGATCTGTCGATTGGTCGATGCGGCCAGCAAACCGAAAAGCGGTTTGATCGAGACCGAGTGCTTGCGACAGCTTCGCCACGACTAACCGCCTCCCGAATGAAAAACATCGGCGCCTTTTTCAGCATTGCGCCTCGAAGCGAAGCATGCGTTCTTTTTTAGAACTCGTCAATCGCTATTTTGTTGTCACGATCGGATCAGAAAACGGCAAGCTTACTGCCCTGTTCCAGCGCTCTTGAGAACACCGTTTACAACCGGACTTCCAACCGATACCCCTAGCGTATCAAATAAGAACTTATGGGAGAGGCAGCATGGGAGAAAGTCGCGGGGTCGCGATGCTGGTCGGCGCGGGTGATGCCATCGGCGCTGCCGTTGCGCGGCGGTTTGCCAGCGGCGGCTACACTATTTGCATCTGCAGACGCGATCCGACCAAATCTCAGGCGCTTGTCGACGAGCTCAGGGCGAAAGGCCACAACATCCACGCCTTCAGCGTCGACGCCCGTCAGGAAGCAGAAGTCCAGAAGCTATTCGCGGGCGTCGAGCGCGACATCGGTCCGATCGAGATCTGCCTGTTCAATGCCGGTTCGAACGTCAACAAGCCCCTGCTGGAGACTACCGAAAAGCTCTTCTTCAAGGCCTGGGAGCTGGCCTGTTACGCCGGCTTCCTGGTCGGACGCGAAGCCGCGCGCGTCATGCTGCCGCGCCGATGCGGCACCATTCTTTTTACCGGTGCGACCGCAAGCATCCGGGGCAGCAAGGGATTTGTCGCGTTCTCGTCGGCAAAATTCGGCCTTCGCGCGCTGGCCCAGGCGATGGCGCGCGAGCTCGGGCCCAAGAACATTCACGTCGTCCATCTCATCATCGACGCTGGCGTCGATAGCGAGGCTATTCATCAGCGCATGAAAGCGGCCAGGGGGATCGAGGCCAGTGAGATCCCGCCCGACAGCCTGACCAAGACCTCCTCAATTGCCGAAGCGTATTGGTTTGCCCATCAGCAAAGCCGCGACGGCTGGACCCATGAACTCGATCTTCGCCCCGCCGTAGAGAAATGGTGACATGAGCGACAATCCAGACCTCACTTTGTGGGGCGTCGGGACAAGCCGCACCGTTCGGCCGCACTGGGCGATGCACGAGCTGGGGCTGGCCTACGAGATCAAACCGATCGGCCCACGGACCGGCGAGACCAAGACCGCCGAATATACCAGGCTCAATCCGCGCCAGAAGATTCCGCTGCTGCAGGACGGTGATTTCCGCATCGGCGAGAGCGCCGCGATCGTCGCTTATCTGTCGCGGATGTACTCAACGCCGGAGCGTGCATTGATCCCTGAATCCACCCGCGACTATGCCGCGTGGCTGGAATGGTGCTTCTTTATCGTCACCGAGCTCGACTCGACTAGCCTGTATGTGATGCGCCGTCACAGCGCCGATGCGCTCGGCCCAATTTACGGCGTCGCGCCGGAGGTCGTAGCTCAAGCCGCAGAATACTTTCGGGCGCAGCTGCGCCATGTCGAGGTCGCGCTGGCCGACGGCCGACATTTTATCATGGGCGAGCGATTCAGCAGCGCCGACATCCTGCTGACGACGTGCCTGGACTGGGCGGTCGCCTACGGGGTAGGCATCTGCGACAATGCGCAGCCCTATCTCGAGCGCATGCGAAGCCGGGAGGCTTACCAGCGAGCGGTTGCCGCGAATGCTCCGCGCGCACCAATTAAACCGACGCCTGCCAAGGCCTGAGAACCGTTCGCCGGACGCGCGAAGTGCATCGACCTACATGGCCACGCGTAACGTGCGTGCAGCGACCATATCGTCGATCGCGCCATCATCGTAGCCCAGTTCGCGAAGCACCTCGCGCGAGTGCTCCCCGACGCGCGGGGCCGGTCCGCCGATGGCAGCCTGGTTGACCTCGAAGCGAGCCGCGGGCTTGGGCTGGCGCACACGGCCGACCTTCGGTTGGTCGAACTCCGCGATGATTCCGCGCGCCACGACCTGCTCATTGTGGATGATCTCGCCGCGCCGCAGGATCGGCGCGCAAGGGACATCCGCAGCGTCCAACCGCTCCAGCCATTCGGCGGTCGTGTGCCGGCCGATATACTCCGCCATCTTGTTGATGCGCGCCGTGGCGTTCACCGAACGCGCGGACGGGGTCGCAAACCGGGCATCGTTGGCGAGTTCGGGATCGCCGGACGCGCGGCAGAAGCCCTGCCATTCGGAATCTGAGATGGTGCCGGCCGTGATGTAACCATCGCTGGTCTTGAACACGAGATCCGGGCGGTCGTTGGGATCGGCGGCAGCGGCCTCGGCTCCGACCACCGTGTACTGCATCATGCCTTCCGGCCAGAGGTAGGAAATCATCGCGTCCAGCATCGCGACCTGGATATGATCCCCCTGCCCCGTCTTCTCACGCGCGTAGAGCGCCGCCGCCACCGCCTGCGCGGTGAACACGGCGGTGGTCTTGTCGCACACGATGGTGCGGATCATCTGCGGGCGATTGGTGACCGGCTGCGACTGGATATCGGCAAAGCCCGACAGGCCCTGAATGATTGGATCGTAGACGCGCTTCTTCACATAGGGCCCGGTGTCGCCGACGCCGCTGATCGAGACATAGATCAAGCGCGGATGACGCCGGCGCAGTTCTTCGACGCCGAGGCCGAGGCGCTCCATGGTGCCGGGCCGGAAGTTCTGCACCAGAACATCGGCCTGCGCGACCAGCTTGGCCAGCACCTCGTGCCCGGCGGGGCTCTTGACGTCGATCGAGAGCGAACGCTTGCCGCGGTTGGACGAGATGAACAGCGCGGAGAACTCGCCGTCCTTGTCGATGGTGGCCCGGCTGCGACGGGTGATATCGCCACCGATCGGCTCGATCTTGAGCACGTCGCCGCCCTGGTCCGCCAGAAACATGGTCGCAAACGGGCCCGACACCACGCCGGTCAGATCGAGGACACGAACGCCGCTAAGCGGACCAGCCATTTCACTCTCCCTGGATTGTTTTTCTGCCGACGGGCTGAGGATAAACTCCGGCTTACCGCCAGCCCTTCGCCTCAACCCGCACGGACCGCAAGTCGGTAACTAGCCGGTCTTGGAAACGGGCTGCCGGGTCTGTTCGACGATCGATTCCTCGACGTCCCGGAGTTGATCCTTGCCGAAAAACATCTCCTTGCCGACGAAGAATGTCGGCGAGCCGAAGGCACCGCGGGCGACGGCGTCATTGGTCAGGTCAATCAGCTTCTTTTTGACGTCATCCTGCTGCGCGCGCGTAACCAGCCTGTCGATGTCGATCCCCGAGGAGGCAAATGCGGTCCGGAACACTTCGGGATCATCCATCTTCTTGGGCTCCTCCCACATGTGATGATAGGCGGCGCGGAAATAGGGTTCGAATACGCCTTCGAACTGGGCCGCGACGGCGCCGCGCATCAGCATCAAAGTGTTGACTGGAAAGAAGGTATTCTGACGAAATTTCGTGATGTTGTGGCGGCGGATAAACCGCTGGGTCTCGAGCGCCTGGTATTCCGGCTTGTTCTTGATCCCGCGAAGCGAGTCGAACGGGGACATGTTGCCGGTCGCCTTGTAGATCCCGCCGAGCAGGACCGGGACGTACTCGAATTTTACCGCGGTCCGCCGCTCGATCCCGGGGATGGCGACCTCCGCCAGATACGCGTTTGGGCTGCCGAAATCGAACTGGAATTCAACCTTGAGGGTCATGACCGCTTTCTCCCGCAGAGCGTATTGGATGGTCAGGGACCGGCGATCCAATCGCATGGCTTGCCTGTTCTCACTTCTACAGTTCTAAAAACGAACTGTCAAATTCGGCTAGATTTATGCTGGTTTGACCGTTTCATCGGGTATTGTTTGGAATTCAGTACCTATCTAGAATGCAAGGCAAATATGGCGGCCTCGGCAGCGATTCGAGCGGGTCTCGCTGGGATGACTGGAGAATACGGATGAAGTGGAAAGAACTGGAGGAAGAGCCGTGTTCGATGGCCCGAACCATCGGCGTGATCGGTGACCGCTGGACCCTTCTGATCCTGCGCGAATGTTTTTTGCGCACGCGGCGCTTCGAAGGATTCCAGTCGGCGCTCGGAATTACACGTCATCTCCTCGCCGAACGGCTGAAGAAGCTGGTCCGGCAGGGCATTCTGCGCCGCATTCCCTACCAGGAGGCGCCAAAGCGGCACGAATATATCCTGACCCAGAAGGGTCTCGACCTTTATCCGATCATGATGGCGCTCGTGCATTGGGGCGACACTCACATGGTCGACGAGCGCGGCCGGCCGCTGCTGCACCAGCACCGCAAGTGCGGAAAGGACTTCGACCCGGTCATGGTGTGCTCTGAATGCGGCGAGCCGCTCTCGGCCAAGGAGGTTCATACCCATCCAGGCCCCGGCGCCCAAAGCCCGCTGACGACAGCCGCACCTGACAAGCCGAAGGCAAAGGCGCGCCGCAGCGCCGCTTGAGCCGGCCACCGGCGTCAGGCACTGAATCAGACTCGAATCACGGCTGCGTCGGGTTCGTTGCAGTGGAGACGGTCCGCTTGTTCAGCCCGGTGCTTGAGCACAGCACGTTGATTGACATAGGCCTTGTCGGTGATTTCTCCCGCGGCCAATGAGGGCGGATCCTTCAGCAGGGTGAACGTGCAGATTTTTTCGCTGCTTCCGACGGCCTCATTGTATTCCTGCAAACGATGTCTCAGGAATTCGATCACCTTGGGGTCGCAGGTCAAATCCGCAGCCGGCGCGTTCGAAATCCGCGCCGCCTCGGTTGGATTCAGCCAGCACAGCAGCGCGCAGGCATCACGGTTTTCTCCGGCAACGACAATGTCCAGTAGGACGCCGCGCGTTGCGGCCAGGATGGCGGCACGCATATTGCCGATCGCAACCCAGGTGCCGTTCGCGAGCTTGAAGTTCTCCGAAATTCTGCCGGTGAAACGCAGACCGAACTCCGGCTTCTCGGGATCGATAAACGACACGGTGTCGCCGATGCGGTAGAACCCCTCCTCGTCGAAAGCCTTCTCCGTCAGATCGGCTCTGCCGAGATAACCGGGGGTGACGTTGGGGCCCTTGACCCTGGCCTCGTACGTGTCGGAAACAGGGATCAGTTTCAGCTGCACGCCCGGCGCGGGAAGGCCAATCTCGCCCGGCCGATCCGTTGCCCAATGCGTCGTGCTGATTGTCGGCGCCGTTTCGGTCGTCCCGTACCCCGACATCACCGGAATCCGCCGGCCCGTGACCGATGAAGTCAGCCGATAGAGTTTTTCGAGCGTTCCTTGCGAAATGGCAGCCCCCGCGTAGCTCAATCGATCCAGCCGTTTGAAGATGCTGGCGCCGAGGGCGAAGTCGTTCTCGATGGCATCGCACAACAGGTTATAGCCGGCGGGAACGTTGAACATCGCCGTCGGCGAGATCTCCTTGAGGTTCGCCACCGATTTGTGAAAGAGCTGAGGCAGCGGCCGACCGTCATCGATGTAGAGCGTCCCGCCGTTCCTGAGAATGCCGTGAAGAATGACGTTGCTGCCCATCGTATGGTGCCACGGCAGCCATTCGACCTGAACCGGCGCCTCCGGAGGCGACACCAGCAGGCTCCCCATTTGCAGCGAGCTCGCCATCATGCGATGCGTGTTCAGCACGCCCTTTGGCAGGCCGGTCGAACCGGAGGTGAAGAGAATTTTTGCAACGGCGTCGCTGGGGATTGCACCCGACGCACGCGTGAATCCTTCACGGTCCGTTCGATCCGTCAGGACCCGGAAGGGCGTCGTCTCCGGCGCGCCATCGACGCTGATCCAGGTCGAGTCTGCCAATTCGGGAATGGAACGGGCCGCGGAAAAGTCGCGTCCACTCTGAACGAAAACGAAGTTCGGACGCAGCACCTGCGCGATGTCCTTGAGGCGCGCAAGGCCGCCGGGCATCAGCGTGTAGTTCGGCGATATAGGCGCCAGAATGACACCTATCGACATCGCCGCAAAGGAGATCACCGCGTTCTCGATGGAGTTGCCCGAAAGCACGGCCAGCCTGTCAGCCGGCTTTGCGCCCATGTCCATCAGACTCTGGCCGACCGCCTGGACCTGCGACCATGCTTCGCCATAGGTGATCTCGTCCCATCCCCCTTTGGCATTGCGCTGTGCGAGGAATATTCGCTGCGGAGCCGCGGCTGCCCAGCGCGGCAGAAAATCGGTGACGCGCCAGTCACATGGCCCCAATTCGAGCGGCGACCTCAATATGAGCGTGCCGTCGGTCCGGCGCTCGACGGAGAGCTCCCTTGGCGCAAACGTCAATGGCTTCGTCGACATCGAAAACGATCTCCTGAATTGCCGCGGATGGATAGAACGGGCTGCGCCAAGCGTCACTCGGACCTGGCGTCCAGGACGTCTCCGAACGCTTGCCACGTCGTGCCGGTCCAGCGCTGCAGCCGCATCTGCGTCCAGATCATGTTCTCGGTCTCGCTGGTGTTGACCTTGATCCCGGGCAGCACAGTCGGAACGACGACGTCTTTCAGGTTCTTCGCCTGCGCCAGGATATTCTTCCGCGACAGATCATCACCGCATTGCTTGAGGATTTGCTCGAGCAGGACGCCTTGCTGATAGCCGGTCAGATAGCTGCCGTTGGTGATATCGGCGCCCTGCAGATACTTGTCGAAAAATGCCCGGTAAGCCCGCATGCCCGGATCGTCCTTCCATGTCTCGTCCAGGACATCCTTGTTGGTCGTGCCGACCATCACGCCGACCGATTTGTCGAGCCCGGCCGGTGCAAGCGTGCCTCCGACCGATCCGGACGGGAAATTGATGATCACGGTCGCCTTCCAGCCGATCACCGAAGCTTGCCGGATGGCTTGCGCCGCGAACTTCGGCGTCCCGGCGATCACCAAGGCCTCGGCACCCGAGCTCTTCAGATTGGTAATCTGCGAATCAATCGTCGGTTCAGTGACCTCGTAGGAAGCACTGACGACCTTGCGGTCGAAATCCTTGCCGAGAAACGCCTTGAAGGCAGCGAGGTAATCTTTGCCGAGATCGTCGTTCTGATAGAGGATGGCATACTTGGCGTTCGGTAGCGTTCTCGTCAGGTATTTGGCGTAGATTTTTCCTTCGGTGTCGTAGCTGACAAGACCCGTGGTGATCAGCGGGTAATTGGCGACGTCCGTGAACTTGGACGAGCCGCTGACGATGGCGACACTCGGTACCCCTTTGGCCCTAAGGTATTTTGCAGTGGCTGAGATGCCGGGGGTTCCGAGCTGGCCGAACATGAACGACACTTCGTCGCTCTCAACGAGCTTGCGGACGTGCTCCACCGCTTTGGGAGGACTATATCCGTCGTCATAGGCGATGTAGTTGATCTTGCGTCCTTTGACGCCGCCGCGGTCGTTCAACGCCTGAACGTAGGCCATGAGCCCCTTGCCCACGAGACCGATCGATGATGCCGGTCCGCTGAAGGGAAAAACCCCGCCAATCTTGATTTCGGTAGCAGAGATTCCCGGCTCGTCGGCGGCGAATGCGGGACCACTCAGGAATAGAGCCAGAGCCGCGACGATCTTCCATCTCACCAGCATTGCGTCCTCCCAAACTTGCACCCCTTCTCGAGTGTGCGGCTTTGTTTTGTTGCGCCGGTGGCGGCTCGTCGCGCCCTTTGCGAAGAGGCATCGCGCAGAACAGGTCCAGCCGTAAATCCGGCACGTCGCGGCCGTTGCGTTCGGCCATCTCGTGCGCAGCCTACAGTTCTTTTTTTGAACTCGTCAAGCGATTAGATGCTCACGTGCCGTGACTTGGACGACAGGCCCCGTCCTCGTACTTGGAAATAATTTGGTCTAAATCCTGCGTATAAGGCCGCGTTTTCGGCTGTTCTAGGACAGGATCGCTGGCGCATTTCCATGCTGCTGCGCACATTCTTTTTTTGAACTATAAGGCCGCCGCGAGACCACGCAGTGCCTGGCTTATCTAGCCAGGCACCCACGGCGCAGCAGGGATAGATTTCGCCGAGCCCTACTCGGCGGCGATTGCTGTTCGCAATTCTGCATCCTTCGCCGAACGCTCATAGAGCTCGTCCGGGGCTGGCTTGATGCGAACCAGGCCACATAAAGCGCAGGAAGGAACAGCAGGATCAGGACCTTGCCAACTGCCGTGCCGCCAATCAGCGTATAGGCCATCGATCCCCAGAACACGGAATGCGTCAGAGGAATGAAGGCCAGCACGGCGGCAAGTGCGGTCAGGATCACCGGCCTGGTGCGTTGCACGGTGGCTTCGATGACGGCGTGATAGTCATCGAGGCCGGCAGCACGATTCTCCTTGATCTGTTCGGTCAGGATCAGGGTATTGCGCATCAGGATGCCTGCCAGTCCGATCAGGCCAAGAATGGCGTTGAACCCGAACGCAGGATGATGAAGACAGGGTAACGGCCCGTTCGCGAACGGCGATCGCGGAAAGATTAAGGTTCATCTGCTAACTTACAATTGGCTGGGCGGCAGCTTCCTTGAGGCCAGCTGCCGCTTGGGCGTCAAGCCCGCGCGCGGCTTCCTGTGAATCTTGAAATTCCTCGAGGGCATGGACTCTGCCCCACCGCAGGGTGAACACGTGGAGACCGCGGTTGACGTACGAGCCGTCGCCATCGAGCAGCGTTGCGGTGCCGTCCCATTCGACAAACACGGTGGTGTTCCAGGGCCAGCCCTTCACCCAGACGTTGTTGACCCTGATATGGAGCGTGGGCAGGACGCGTCCGAGCCGCTCGAACCAGCGGCGCAGGGCCGCTTTGTCGTGGCGCTCCCCGCCCAACGCGTGATGGCCGGAAACACGGTGATGGATGTGCGGCGCGACCGCCTTCACCGCTTCATCCCAGCGATGGTTGTTGACATGGTCGAAGGTCTTTCGGATTTCCTGCTCGACGATGTAGCTGTACATGTGCTTCTCCAGCGGCTGGGGCGGAACGATTGAGACTCTTCAGTTGCTCCGGCTTTCAGCGGCGGTCCTGACACGAGCGCCCTCCTGCAGGAGGTGAGCGCCGAGCGAAACAATTGGATCACCAGAATTCAAGCCGGAGATCACGGCGGTTTCGTCGGTCACCCGAACAAGCTTGATCGGCCGAAAGCGTACGCTTGAGGTGGCGCTGTCGAGGATCCAAACTCCGGTCTTGCGGCCATCATCGAGCACTGCTCGGAGCGGCACCTGAACTTGCGGCTCGCTCGTTTGGCTCGGTAGCCGAATGGTCACCGTCGCGCCAAGTGGTGCGGCCGCGGCTTCACCGTCCAGGACATACCGGGCTTCATAGGTTCGGGTCTGGGCATCGGCGGCGTCGGACAATTGCCGCAAACGCGCCGTATAGCGCCACCCTTCGGCTACTCCGTACACGCTGGCCTCGGCCACGGAGTCGATTGCCGGCCGGATCGTTTCAGGGAGCGCGACCACCGCCTCGCGAGGACCGGCCTTGGCAATCCGAACAACCGTCTGGCCGGCCGAAACGACCTGCCCGGGCTCGCCAAGCGTTTCGACCACCGTTCCGTCCGCGTCCGCGACCAGGATCGAGTACGTCGCCTCGTTCTCGGCAACCCGTGCATCGGCTTCAGCGCTCGCAAGCTGCGCCTCGGCCGTATCCAGCGCGGCCTTGGCTTGCTCGTAGCGCTGTCGGGAAGCCCAGCCGTTGCTCACCAACTTGGCGTATCGCGGTTCGTCCGCTTCGGTCTGCACGACGGACGCGCGCGCGGCAGCAACGGCGTTGCGCTTCGCCGTGACCGCAAGACGAAGGTCGGTTTCGTCGATCCGCATCAGCGGCTGACCGGCTTTGACCTGCTCACCGGTATTCACAAGCCGCTCCACGATCTTGCCGGGAACGCGAAAACCGAGGCTGCTCTGCACCCGCGCCCCGATGATGCCGGTGAAGCCACGCTCCGATCCGGTCACCCGCGCCGCGGCCGTGATCCTGACGATCGGGGCTTCTTGCCTCGGATCGCTCACGGCCGAGGCCGCCGGCGCGCGAAGCGTAACGAATGCGGCCACCGCGCATCCCGCGATCAGGACGCTCCCCAGCACGATCATCTGTCGCTTTTTCATAACGTGGCCTCATGCCAGATAGATTGCGTTCGAGCTCTATATCGGATAATAGATGTCGAACGCAATCTAAAATGGGGAGACCAATGATGCGAGTGAGTCGCATTCAGGCTGAGGAAAACCGGCAAAACGTCATCAATGTCGCAAGCCGCCTGTTTCGGTCGCGGGGATTTGACGGCATCGGCCTCAAGGACCTGATGGAAGCTGCCGGGCTGACCCAAGGCGCATTCTACAAGCAGTTTGAGTCAAAGGAGGACCTGGCCGCGCAGGCGTCGACGCGCGCGCTGGAGAGCGCCACGCTGCGATGGTCGACCGCCATCGCCGCGGCCCCTGAGGATCCCCTCTGGGCGGTGATGGGGTTCTATCTCAGCACGGATCATCGCGACGAAAAGATGGACGGTTGCCCGATCGTGGCGCTCGGCTCGGATGTGGCCAGACAGAGCAGCGAGGTGAAAGCGTCGTTCGAAGGCGGGATCAAAGCGCATATCGAAATCCTCAGCCGCCTGATTGCCGAAACGAGCGACGAGGAATCCAGGAGCAAAGCCATGGCCATTCTTTCGACGATGGTCGGAGCGTTGACACTCTCACGCGTCGTCAACGATCCCGATCTCGCTCAGGCCTTTCTGGAAACGGCGTCGCGACAGATTCGCGACACTGTCGCCGCTTGAAGATCGGTGCTTGATAACTCACAGGGAGAACGCAAATGCGCAAAGCAGGGATACACAATTTTCCGGCGATCGACCGTGTCGTTTACGGCAAAGCTGCGTCTGAGGCCTTGAACGATGAAGCGGTGCGGCTGGATGCCAAGCGCGTCTTCCTGATCGTCAGCCGCACCTTGAACACCAAGACCGACGAGATCGAGAAGATCCGGCGTGCGCTCGGCGAAAGACATGTCGCGACCTTCGATGGAATTGCAGAGCACACCACGCGCAAGCAAGCTGCCGAGGTTGCCCGTCAAGCCAAAGACGCCGGAGCCGACCTGGTGGTCGCCGTCGGGGGAGGCTCGGCGATCGATCTCGCCAAGATCGTCATCATGGCGATGGAACATGACATCCGTGACGAAGCGGGTTTCGATCCATTTCCCATGGGCCCGGGCGTCACCGTCTCTCCGTTCCGATCGCCAAAGGTTCGACAGATCGCGGTGCCATCCACGCTGAACGGCGGCGAATACAATGCAGCAGCGCTCGTCACCGATGAACGCAGCAGGCTGAAGCAGATCTTCTTCCATTCTCTGATGATGCCGGTGGCGATCATTCTCGACCCTGCCCTTACCGTCCATACGCCCTCGAAGCTCTGGATGGGATCGGGAACGCGCTCGATGGACCACGGCATCGAAGCATTGTGCTCACCCGCCGGCACGCCGCTTAGCGACGAGGTGGTCCTGGCCGGCATCCGCACGCTTCGAGAGGGAATGCAACGGACCTTGCAGCAACCCGATGATCTGGAGGCGCGTCGACTGTCTCAATATGGCGCGTGGCTCGCCGCTTTCGGCCTCCAGGCGCGGGTCCCGATGGGAGCCAGTCACGGCATCGGCCACGTGCTTGGCGGGACCTTCGGCGTACCACACTATTATTGCACACCGGTCATCATGCCGAGCCTACTTCGCTACAACAAGGCGTTCACAGAGGATGCGCAAACGCGCTTAGCAGCGGCTCTTGGCGAGCCGGGCATGGAAGCGGCAGCCGCCTTCGCAGAATTCACCAGGAGACTTGGACTACCCGGTCGCCTTGCCGACGTCGGGATCGGCGAAGACAAGTTCGAGCAGATCAGCAAGATTGCGATCAATCATCGCTTCGTGCAGGCCAATCCGCGGCCTTTTAAAAGCGAAGCCGACATCGTCGATCTGTTGCGAATGGCCGCCTAGCCAAATCCGAATGAACTGATACTTGCCCAAATTGACGTGCGGGAGAATCCAGCCATGACATCAGCTCCGCGCCCACGCCGGCAAGTAGGGCCGGCGACGCGCCGGCAACCGTCTATCAACTGTTCATGCAGGAGAGCGCGGATGCTGCCCGCTGGCATGAACATCCACGGTGGAGAAAGCCGTAAAGACAAGGAGGCGATCCCTTGCTCAACCTGTCACATGACTTCGACGCAAGTAAACGAACCGGCTCCTGCTCCGCCCCGCGCCGGCATCGACTGGCAACTCGCTCCCGTTGACTTCATCCGGTTCGGAAAAAGCGGCGCCGAGATCTGCGCGCAAATGAAGGATCCCAAGCGCAATGGCGGCCGCGATGCCGCCGGGCTGGTCGAACATCTGCGCCATGACGCTTCGTTGAACGGCTTCATTCCGCACGGCTGAGCGCCCGGCACAGGTCGGACGACGCCACCAGGCAGCTTCGAGAATCGTGTCAAGGACGTCGCCTTATGGGGGACGGCCTGACAACCTTGTCCGAATTGATTAGATTCGTTTTGCCGCATGCGAAGGCTGGATACGAACATATGACCGGCATGATCTGTGGACTTGAGACGGCCGTCGCGCCGCGCGCACGGGCGCCATAGCTGAGCAGCAACGCGTTGAGTCCGATCAGATCAGGCTCGACCTGCCGCGGCTGAGAATGTCGCCTGCGCCTTTGTCGCCGACGATCCTGCCGTGTTCGTACACCACCCGGCCACGGGCGATCGTCGTTACCGGCCATCCGGTGACGTCGAACCCTTCCCATGGCGTGTAGTCCGAACCGTGATGCAGATCGGCCTGCCGAATAGGCTTCTTCAATTTGGGATCCCAGAGCACGATATCCGCATCGAAGCCGACGCTGATCGAGCCCTTGCGCGGATAGAGGCCGTAGATGCGCGCATGGTTGGTCGCGGTCAGCTCGACGAATTTTTGCAGGCTGATCCGTCCCTTCGACACGCCTTCGGAGAACAGAATCGGCAGCCGGGTCTCGACACCTGGAATGCCGTTCGGCACCCAGCGGAACGAGGTGCGGCCGTTCGGCGTCAGCTTGCCCCTGGGATCGTCGTAACGGAACGGGCAGTGATCGGACGAGAAAGTCTGGAACACGCCCGTGGTGATGCCTTCCCAGATCGCCTGCTGGCTTTCCGCGTCGCGCGGCGGCGGCGAGCAGACATATTTCGCGCCTGACATGTCCATGTTCAGACCCTTCATGTCGTCAGCCGTCAGCGTAATGTATTGCGGGCAGGTCTCGGCATGAACAGGCAATCCGCGCTGCTGAGCCCAGCGCACCTGCTCCATCGCCTCGCGCCCGGAGACGTGCACGATCATGATGGGAACGCCGATCACCTCGGCATGACTGATGGCGCGATGCGTGGCTTCGCGCTCGACCGCCTGTGGCCGCGACACGCCGTGATAATAGGGCGCGATATGGCCCTCGCGTTCCAGCTTGGAGGTCAGGAAACGGATGGCGTCGTAACCCTCGCAATGGACCATCACCAGCGCCTCCTCGCGGCGCGCGACCTCGAAGACCTCGAGCAGCTGCTTGTCACTGAGCACGAGGTCGTCATAGGTCATGAACACCTTGAACGAGGTGTAGCCGTCCTTGACCAGGGCCGGCAGCTCCTGCCCGAGCACGACCGCGGTCGGATCGGAGATGATGAGATGGAACGCCGTGTCGATATAGCACTCGCCTTCGGCAAGCTTGCGGTAGTTCTCGACGCAGGTCCGCAGCGACGTGCCCTTCTGCTGCAGCGCGAACGGCAGCACCATGGTGTTGCCGCCGGCGGCTGCCGAACGGGTCGCTGAGGCGAAGTCGTCGGCCATCACCACGTCGGGGCCGGAGGCCTGCGAGATGTGGACATGGCTGTCGATCCCGCCCGGCAGGGCCAGCAGCCCGGTCGCGTCGATCTCGCGCGCTGCGCCTTCGAGATGATCAGCAATGCTGACGATGCGGCCGTCGCGAATGCCGATATCGGCGCGGAACTCGTCGCTGGCCGTCACGATGGTGCCGCCGCGAATAGCAAGATCGAGCTGCGTCACAGGAGTCTCCATCACTTGATGACCGTCGATGTCTGGAAGATCCGCCCCCAGTCGGCAAGAGCCCCGGCATCGCCGCCGGCGAGCTCCAGGGTTCGCCACAGCGTGACCGCTACCGAATCGACCACCGCGACATTCAATTCCCGTTCGAGCGAAGCCGCCAGCGCGGCGCCGTCGAGGTTGGTGCAGAGGATGACGACAGCATCGGCGCCGTCAGCCGCCACAGCGCGGATCATGCCAGCAATCGTCGCAGGCGCGACCTCGCCGAAAGAGAAATTGTCGCGCAGTCCGAGGTGCCGCTCCGCGTGCGGGGCGATCCCCTCCTCGGCCCAGACGTGACCGATCCGCCGCTGCACGTCGTCGGTATAGGGCGAGACCAGGCCGACACGTTTGGCGCCGAGCGCGCGAGCGGCATCGATGCAGGCGAGCGTGGAGGTCGTCGCCGGCACGCCGGTGCGCACCGTGATTGCCTCGCAAAGGCTCCGGTCTCTGCCGATGCCGAGCCAGCTTGCGGACGTACCGTTCCAGGCGATGGCATCGACCTTCGCATCGGCCAGCAGGTCCGCCGCAGGCAGCATCACCGAGGCGTCGAACTGGTTCAGCGCGGCGGCGTCGAGTGCGATCTCGGTGACGCGGAAACGCGAGAAATGCGCGGTGACATCGGCCACGCCGGCGAGCATCGCACTGGTGACGGGCTCCAGCACCGAATTGGAGGACGGCGTGATCATGCCGAGGCGTTTGCGCACAATTGACATCGATCGCAGTCGCTCCGTTGCGGCGAAAGCGCTCCTCCGCTTCCTCAAAAGGATCATCCGCGTCCGCATCGGTCCACGCAACCCGCAATCTGCATGCTGCATACAATTTATTCGATATGCACGTGTTTTGAGCCACATACGTCTTCTATTTGGGCACCTCACGTGAAGGAAATTAGCTACGATCGCACGTCAGCAGGAAGGCCGGCGTGCCGCAAAAATCCGAACCCAACCCGGGCCGAAAGTCGCCCAAACTCAAACGGATGGGCCTGCATGAGCGCGCCGCCGCGCGGATGCGGACGATGATCATTCGCGGCGAGCTGCCGCCGGGATCGCAGACCCAGGAAACCAGGCTGTCGAAGGAGCTGGGCGTATCGCGCACTCCGCTGCGCGAGGCGATGAAAGTGCTCGCGGCCGAGGGATTGATTGAGCTCCGCCCCAACCGCAGCCCGCGCATCGCCGACCTCGCCGTCGACGGCATCTCGGAATTGTTCGAGGCGCTGGCCGGCATCGAGCGGCTGGCCGCCGAGCTCGCCGCCGAGCGCGCCACCGAGCGCGATCTCGCCCGCCTGCGCACGCTTCAGACCCGCATGGAAGGTCATCATCGCAACGGCAAGCTCGACGAGTACTTCGCCATCAACGGCGAGATCCACGACACCATCGTCCGCATGGCGCGCAACACGCCGCTGCGCGAGGCGCACGTGACGCTAATCTCCCGCGCCGAGCGCGCGCGTTACCTCGCGCTCGGCGCCGACCGGCGCTGGAGCAATTCGGTCGACGAGCACGCCGGCGTCCTTGCCGCGCTCGAGGCGCGCGATAGCGAAACCGCAGGACGCCTGCTCGGCGCCCATGTTCGGCGCACCGGCACGGCGCTGCTCGAAGTCATCGCGGCCTCTCAAGCCAAGCAGACGGCGGCGCAATCATGAAGCTGCTGCTGCTCAACCCGAACACCAGCACCGCAGTCACCCAGTTGATGACGGATGTCGGGCAGCGCGCGGCTGCGCCCGGGACCGAGCTGATCCCCTGCACCGCGACCCGCGGCGTGCCCTATATCTCGACACGCACCGAGGCACAGATCGGCGGTGCCATTGCGCTGGAGATGCTGGCCGGGCAGCATCGCAAGGTCGACGCCGCGATCATCGCCGCCTTCGGCGACCCCGGCCTGTTCGCCGCGCGCGAAACCTTCGACATTCCCGTGGTCGGCATGGCGGAAGCGGCGATGCTGACCGCCTGCATGGCCGGACGGCGTTTCGCCATCGTCACCTTCGCCCAGGCGCTCGGCCCCTGGTACGAGGAATGCGTCCGCGCCCACGGGCTGTGGGAGCGCTGCGCCGGCATCCGCATGCTCGATACGCCGTTCCAGGCGATCTCCGAGGTCGGCACCGAGAAGGAGGATGTGCTGGTCGATCTCGCCCGGCGCGCGATCGTGGAGGACGACGCGGACGTCTTGATTTTTGCAGGTGCGCCGCTCTCGGGCCTCGCCGAGCGCGTGGCCGACCGGATCCCCGTCCCAGTCGTCGATCAAGTCATCGCGTCGGTGAAGCAGGCCGAGGCCCTGGTCGCGCTTCGCCTGCGCAAGGCAACCGCAGGCACGTACCGCCGGCCCGCCGCCAAACCCACCCTTGGTCTTGCCGATGCGCTCGCCGCCCGGCTCGAGCATCGCGATAACTAGGGGAGCTGCGGCCAGCGATGCGAAAAACCAAGCTTGTTCTCAATCGTACGGCCGAAGGCAAACAGGCGGGATTCGCATCCCGGCGGTGCAATGATCTGGATACCGAACGGCAGCTCGTTCTCCGCTCGGGGGGCCGGCAGGGTCAGCACCGGGAAACCGACCAGCGACACGATGAAGG
The DNA here is from genome assembly GCF_021052305.1 of Bradyrhizobium sp. WU425. Taxonomy (NCBI): domain Bacteria; kingdom Pseudomonadati; phylum Pseudomonadota; class Alphaproteobacteria; order Hyphomicrobiales; family Nitrobacteraceae; genus Bradyrhizobium; species Bradyrhizobium sp. WU425. Next base: position 5,269,614 of record NZ_CP088089.1, read on the forward strand.
TGACGGCGAGATAATCGATCGGCGTCTCCAGCGCCGCGCCATCGATCGTGGTGACGTCGCTGATCTCATTCGGCCAGGGCAAAACGGACGCCGCCGGCGCTACCAGGAAATCGGCGCGGCTGAACAGCTCGCGAAAGCTGCGATAGATCGCGGTGCGGCGACGCTCGGCATTGAGATAGTCCTCCGCGGAGAGCTTTGCGCCCGCCTCGATATTCCAGATCACGGTGGGCGTCAGCTCGGCGCGGCGCGACTTCAGCAGCTCGCCATAGCCGTTGGCGATGTGCGCGGCGCGCAGCGTCCGAAATGCCTCGATCGCACCGCCGCAATCGGGCGCGGACGGCACCACATCGGCCACGGCTCCGAGCGCCTCGCAGGCCGCGGCGAAACGTGCACGGACATCGCGCGCGACGGCCGCGATCCCGAAATCGGGCGTCGCTGCGATCCGGGGACGCACTGCAACCGGCCGATCCTCATTGACGACACCGATCGAGAGTGGGTCGTGCACATCGCCTCCCCCACAGATCGACAGCGCAAGCTCGAGATCGTCGACGCCGCGGGCGAGAAAACCGTGGGTGGCGAGCATGTCCCAGCCGAGGGGGCGATGCGGCGCCGGGATGCGACCGGGCGTCGGCCGGATCGAGGCGACGTCGCAAAAACTTGCGGGCGTGCGCACGGAGCCACCGAAATCGGTGCCATGGGCCAACGGCACCATGCCGGCCGCGACCGCAACCGCGGAGCCACCGGAAGATCCACCCGAAGTCAGTACCGGATCGAACGGATTGCGCGTCGGCCCGCACAATTTGTTGGTACAGACCGCGCCGAAGCCGAATTCGGGTGTGTTGGTCTTTCCCAGAATGATCGCGCCAGCGCGCCGCAATCGCGCGACCACGAGATCGTCTTCGGCCGGAATATGATCGCGGAACAGAGCCGATCCGTACGTGGTCGCAACCCCCGCAGTGTCGGTGAGGTCCTTGATCCCTATGGGCACCCCATGCAGCGGGCCGACCCGCGTTGGCGCGGCGTCGCAGATATCAGCGGCACGGCGGGCCCCCTCCGCATCGACAGTCACGAAGGCCGCCAATTGGCTATCAAGACTCGCGATCCGCGCCAGATGCGCCTCGACCGCGTCGCGCGAGGAGAGTTCGCCCTTCGCGAGGGCGCGTGCGAGGGCCGTGGCAGTGAGGTCGCAAACCGATCGATCCGACGTCATCACCCCACCATGCCAAACCTCGCGGCGAAAAGCGACCGGTGCGGGCATGAGACTTGCTTTCTACTCCGGGGCAACGGGAGGCAACACCATGGCTGAAGCGCAAGGCGGCCGATCGCTCGTGGTCGACGCCGTCACCCACCGCTATCCGAGCGGCGCGCTCGCGGTCGAGAACATCAATCTCAACATCAAAGGGGGCGAGATCATCGCCCTGCTCGGCCCCTCCGGCTGCGGCAAGACTACCCTGCTGCGCATCATCGCCGGCTTCATCGCGCAGACGCAGGGGCGGATCATCATCGGCGACGACATCGTCGACGCGCTACCGCCGAACCGCCGCGCGGTCGGCATCGTGTTCCAGAACTACGCACTATTCCCCCATCTCAGCATCAGCGAGAACGTCGCTTATGGGCTTGCCGCGCGCGGGATCGACAAGGCGACCCGCCAGCGCGAAGCACAGCGCTTGCTGGATCTGGTGCAGCTGCCGACCATGTCGGAACGGTTGCCACGGCAGCTCTCCGGCGGCCAGCAGCAGCGCGTCGCGCTGGCCCGCGCGCTCGCGATCAAGCCGTCAATCTTGTTGCTCGACGAGCCCTTTGCCGCGCTCGACAAGAATCTGCGGCTCGACATGCAGATCGAGGTCAAGCGGCTCCAGCGCGTCTCCGGCATCACCACGCTGATCGTGACCCACGACCAGGAAGAAGCGCTGTCGATGGCCGACCGCGTCGCCGTCCTGAGCCACGGCAAGCTCGAGCAGTTCGGGTCGCCGTCGGACGTCTACGACCGGCCGCAGACCCTGTTCGTCAACACGTTCGTCGGCGCCAGCAACCGCATGCCCGGCGTGGTCGTCTCGGCAGACCGCACGGCCGCAAAAGTCCGCCTCGATGCCGGCGCGGAAATCATTGCGCGTCCCGCCGGCGGCGCTCTCACCGAGGGCGGCCGCGTCACCGTGTGCATACGCCCCGAGCATCTGCAATTCGTTGGCGACGAGACCGGCTTTGCCGGCGTGGTCGGCATGTCGCTGCCGTTAGGAGCCACCGTCGTCCACGAGGTCACCACCGCGGACGGCTCCGGCGTCAAGATCTCCCAGGCGCGCATCGGCGAGACGCGCACCCTGGAGAGCGGCGCCGCGGTGCGCCTCGCGCCGCTCGCCCCGTCGCTCGCAAACGCTTTTCCTGCAACGCTTTGAATTCAGTTTTTGTCCAGAGGGAGTTCGACCATGATCATGAACCGCCGAAGCCTGATGACGACCGCACTCACACTCGGCGCCATGAAGGCGTTTCCCGGACTGAGCTACGCCCAGGCCCGCCCGCTGGTGTTTGCGACCTTCACCGGAAGCTGGGAGGAGGCGCACAAGGCCGTGCTGGTGCCGGCCTTTCGCAAGGCGAACGCCGATGCCGCGATGGTGCTCGACCCCATGCTCTCGGTCGACCAGATCGCCAAGGTGAACGCCGCCAAGGCCAATCCGCCGATTGACGTCATGCTGCACGATCCCGGCCCGGCCCTGGTCGCAATCGGCCAGGATCTGGTCGAGCCATACCCCGTCGAGAAGAGCGCCTATTACAAGGACCTGATCGCCGAGGCCCAGGAGCCGATGGGCCCTGCCCCCTTCTTTCAGGTCGTCGGCCTCACCTACAATCCGGAAGCCGTCAAGACGCCGCCGACCTCCTGGGCCGATCTGTGGAAGCCCGAGTTCAAGGGCCGCGTTGGCATCACCAACCTTAACTCGACGCTCGGCACCGGCTGGCTGGTCGAGATCGCCAAGATGCGCGGCGGTTCGGAAGCCAATGTCGATCCCGGCTTCAAGGCGATCGAGGAGCTGAAGCCCAACCTCGCCGCGGTCGCCGCCAATCCCGGCGCGCTCGCCACCCTGTTCCAGCAGGGCCAGATCGATATCTCGCCCGGCAATTTCAACGCCATCCAGATCCTGAAAGCGCGCGGCGTGCCGGTCGAGTTCGTGGCCCCGAAGGAAGGTGCCATCGCCTTCAAGACCACGATCCACATCGTCAAGAACTCGCCCAACCGCGAGCTCGCCTTCAAGCTGATCGAGGCGTCGTTGACCCCGGAAGTGCAGACCACGCTGATGAACCCGCCCTACCTGATCGTGCCGACCAATTCCAAGGTGGCGATGGGCGGCGAGATCGCGCGCGTGCTCGCCAAGGACACGGCCGAGCTGAAGCAGAAATTCGTGTTCCAGGACTGGAAGAAGATCAACGAGCAGCGCTCGGCCTGGATCGAGCGTTTCAACCGCGAGATCAAGATCTAGAGCTTCAAGGACTCATGATGGGCACAGCACCGGCATCACGAGACGTCACGTCCTACGGGATGGGATTGGCAGCGCCGCTGGCGCTGTTCTTCCTAGTGTTCTTCGTGGCGCCGCTGCTGCAATTACTGTGGCTCTCGTTGCACAACGACACGGCCGCGCTCCATTGGGGACTCGGCCAGTATCTGCACTTCCTCACCGATCCCTTCAGCCTCAGCGTGCTCGGCTCGACGCTGCTGCTTGGGGCCGAGGTGACGGCCGTCTGCCTCGTGCTCGGCTTTCCCATCGCCTGGCTTTACCAGCGGGTCGGGCCGCGGCTTCAGACCATCATCATCCTGATCGTGCTGCTGCCGCTTTTGACCAGCGTCGTGGTCCGTACCTTCGCCTGGATCGTCATCCTGGGCCGCCAGGGCATCATCAACGCGACGCTGCAATCGCTCGGCATCATCGAGACGCCCCTGAAACTGCTCTACACCCAGTTCGGCGTCGTCCTCGCGCTGGCGCAGGTGCAGATGCCGCTGATGACGCTGCCGCTGATCACCGCGCTCGGCCGGATCGATTCCAATCTCGACGACGCCTCCTGCTCGCTCGGCGCTGGAAGCTGGCGCACGTTCTTCCGGATCGTGCTGCCGCTGTCGCTGCCCGGCGTGATCGCCGGCTGCACGCTGACCTATGCCGCCGCGATCACGGCCTTCATCACCCAGTCGCTGATCGGCGGCGGACAGATGCTGTTCATGCCGATGTATCTTTACCAGCAGGCTTCGACCCTGCAGAACTGGCCGTTTGCCTCCGCAATCTCGATCATCTTTTTGCTCGCGGTGCTCGCGGTCGTCTCCGTCTTCACCACGCTCGGCCGCCTGTCGCGCGGCTATGGAGGTGCGTGATGAGCGGGCGCAAGCGCACCCTGGAGGCGTTCAGTTTCGAGCTGGTCATGAGCCTGATCGCCGCGATTGCGCTGATCATCATCATCGCGCCGTCGCTGGTGGTGCTGATCGTCTCGTTCACCAGCGGCTTCTCGCTGCGTTTTCCGCCGCCGGGCTATTCGCTGCGCTGGTACGCCGAATTGTGGAACGCCTGGCAGCTGCACTTCGCAGCCAAGAACAGCCTCATCGTGGCACTGTGGGCGACGGGCCTGTCCGTGGTGCTCGGCGTTGCCGCCGCGCTCGCGATCTCGCGCTCACCGACGCTGTCGGCGCGGCTGCTCGATTCCCTCTTCATGTCGCCGCTGGTTCTGCCGGCGCTGGCCTTTGGCCTTGCCGCGTTGATGCTGTTCTCGCTGGTCGGCCTGCCGGTGTCGCCGTTGACGCTGGTAATCGGCCACACCGTGGTCTGCGTGCCCTATTTCGTGCGCAATACGATTGCGGCGCTTGCCCAGCTGGAGCCGACCCTGCTGGAGAGCTCGGCCGTGCTGGGCGCCGGCCGCATCTACACGTTCCGGCGCATCGTGCTGCCGCTGATCCGGCCGGGCATCATCGCGGGCGCCTTCATCGCCTTCATGTCGTCCTTCGACAACGTGCCGGTGTCGCTGTTCCTGCGTGATGCCGCCACCGACATGCTGCCGATCCGGATGTGGCAGGACCTCGAGGGCAAGCTCGACGTCACCATCGCCGCGCTGTCGGGCGTGCTGATCATTGCAACCGTCGCGTTGGTCGCGATTATGGAGCGCGTCACGGGGTTATCGCGGCGGCTGACCAACTGATCAGGCGCCGCGGAACAGCGAATAGCCCCAGCGCGTGAATTTCAGCGGCAGGTGAAAATGCTCGTCAACATTCTTGATGCGAAAGCGGAACGGGGTCACCGTGAGAAATCCGTCGCGCTCGCCAAAGAACTCGCCGAGATGAAACAGGACCTCATACTCGCCCGCCGTCACGCCCGCCCCCTGCGCAACGGGATGATCGAGCACGCCGTTGACACCAAGCCGTCCGTCGGCGACGCGCAGCGAGTCCGGATCGATCCGCCAGATCTCGACGCGCAGACCCTGCGCCGGGCGTCCGCTCGCCACATCGACCGCGTGAATGGAAATGCCACCTGCCACAATGTTCCCCCCGAGAGCGCTGCACCATGGTAGACGCAAACACGGCCGTTCGACCAGCGCCCGCATTGCTGCCCGCGCTTGGCGCCACGACCTCATTGCAGGCGCTGGTGGCTCTGGCTCTGTTCGCGCCGGGCGTGGTGGCACCGCGCGCCCATATCGAGGTCTGGCAGCTCTCGATGTTCTCCTGCGCCGTGTTCGCGGTCGGCATTCCCGCCTCGTTCTGGGGCGGCGGCTTCATCGCCCGCCTGGGCTCGATGCGGATCGCGAGCCTCTGCGCGGCGGCGATCATCGCCAGCATGGCGCTGGCTTCGCTCGGCTCGACGGCGGCCCTGCTCGCAGCCGGCCTCTGTCTTGGCCTCGCCTTCGGACCGGAGACGCCCGCAAGCGCGGTGCTGCTGGCGCGGCTCGTGACGGCCGAGCGGCGCGCGTTCGTGTTCTCGGTTCGCCAGACCGGAAACCAGATCGGCGCCGTCTGCGGCTCGCTGGTTCTGCCCGCGATCGCAATCTCGCTCGGGCCCGCCTGGTGCTATGCCGCCGTGGGCGCCTGTGCGCTGCTGGCGATAGCGTGGTTCGAGCGCCTGCGGCCCGCCTACGCCGTCAAGGTCGTGCCACTGCCGGAGCTTAGCCTTCGCACGCGGCTGGCACTGGTGACCGCGGACCGGCGCATCGCAATGCTGGCGCTGGCCTCGATGCCCTTCAGCGCGATGCAGGTGTCGCTCAATACGGTCTTCGTCACGCTCGGCACCCGCGAGCTCGGCCTCAGCCATGTCGAGGCCGGCATGGCGCTTGCCTGCGCCCAGGCCGGCGGCCTGATCGGCCGGCTCGGCTGGGGCTTCGTCGCAACGCGCCTCAATGCCTCGCGCGGAGTTCTCGTCGTCATCGGCCTCGGTATGACGTTCTGCGCCGCGCTGCTGGGTCTCGATGGCGTATCGCTCGGGCGGACCGGCCAGTTCGCGATTGCAACTCTGTTCGGCCTGACGGCCTCCGGGTGGAACGGTGTCTTCGTCGCCGAGATCGCACGCCTCGCCCCGCAGGACAGGATTGGCGAAACCACCGGCGCGGTGCTGACCGCATCCTACGCCGGCCTCTTGGCAGCACCGGCGCTGGTGTCCTTCCTGGACAGCGCAGCCAGTCTCGGTGCTGCCTTCTTCGCCTTGGCTTGCCTCGCCCTCTGCGGCACATTGGCACTGGTCTGGGGAGGCCATGACAAAGGGAAGAAGTAGCGCGTGCGAGATTGCGGCCGACGTCTCCGCCGGACGAGCGAGTGCGGTCGAGACCGCCAAGGCCGCGCTTGCGCGCATCGAGGCCGCCAAGGCGCTGAACGCAGTGGTGACGACCGCTCCTGCGCGTACGCTTGCCGACGCCGCAGCGGTCGATGATCGCCTGCGTGCCGGCGAGACGATGCCGCTCGCCGGTGTCCCCGTCGTCGTCAAGGACAACATCTGGGTCCGTGACTGGCGTGTGACACAGGGCTCGCGCCTGTTCGCCGAATTCGTCGCGCCGCAGGATGCGATTGCAATCGAGCAGCTGCGCAAGGCCGGCGCCGTCGTCGTCGGCATCGGCGCAACGTCGGAATTCGCCTGCAAGGGCGTGACCACCTCGCCGCTGTATGGGCCAACGCGGCATCCGCTGGATCCCACGTTGACGCCCGGCGGCTCGTCGGGCGGCCCTGCCACGGCGGTTGCGGCCGGCCTCGTGCCGCTAGCGATCGGCACCGATGCGGGCGGCTCGAGCCGCAGGCCGCCGGCCCATGTCGGCGTCGCGGGGTTCAAACCGTCCTATGGCGCGATCCCCTATGGGCCAGGCTTCGCCGAACCGTTTTTCGGCCTCTCCGTCATCGCGCCGATCGCCACTGACGTTGCCGATATCGCGCTGGCGTTCGAGGCCATGGCCGGCGTCGATCCGCGCGATCCGGATTCAGCCGGCATCGCTCAAGAGGCCAAAAACATCGCCGGTCTGCGCATCGCGTTCTCGCCGCGCCTTGGGCTCGACGTCGCCGTCGACGATGTTGTCGCTGAAGGGCTCGCTTTCGCCATCGCGCGTCTCTCCGCCGCTGGCCTCAGCATCGCGCAGCGCGATCCCGTCTGGCCGGCGGGCGCGACGGAAGAGGCTATCATGCCGCTTCAGCAGGCCGGCCTCGCCGCACTCTATCGAGATGCCTTCCGCGAGGATCCGACCGTGTTCGATCCTGACATCGCCAGACAGATCGAGCGAGGGCTGTCGTGGTCGGGCGCCGACGTTGCCGGTGCGCTGCTGGCAAGCGCCGCAATCGCCAATGCTTTCGCGGCATTCTTCACCGAGGTTGATCTGCTGCTGGCGCCAACCGTTCCCTGTGTCGCCTGGCCATTCACCCAGCTCGGACCCGACATGATCGGTGGCCGCGCGGCGAGCCCGCGCGCGCACGCGGCGTTAACGCCCTTTGTCAATCATGCTCGTCTGCCGGCGATTTCGCTGCCGTGCGGAACGGATCGGTGCGAACTTCCATTCGGCCTTCAGGTCATCGCCGCGCGCGGACAAGACCGCACGCTGCTTGAAGCAGCGCAAGAGATCGCGGCCATGCTGCGAATATAATCCCGAGAGGCGGGCGGTGCGCTAATTGCCCGCTCAGTCTCCCAGCGGCCCTTTGGCGTCCCCGTCGCTCCCCTTCAGCAACTCGTATTTGATCCGCCGCATGCGCGCCTGGGCTTCGAGCGGTTTGCAATAGGCAGTTGACGCCGCAAGCAGATCGATGGTGGCGAGAAATGCATAGCGCGACGCCGTCGGCTTGAGCGCGTCGGGCGCTTCGGGCACGTGTACGCCAAGCGCAATATCGGCGATTGAGGCCAACCTGCTTTGCGGCTTGGTAATTGCGACGACCAAGGCGCCGTATTGCTTGGCGATACTGGCTGCCTCGATCACCTCGTTCGCTGCACCGGTGGTCGAGATGGCAACGACGACATCATCCCGTCCGAAGGTCGCGGCAATCATGCGCATCAAGCTCGGATCGGAGGCATGCGAGACGGCAATCCCAAGACGAAAGAACCGGTTCTGAACCTCCGCCGCCGCAAGAGTGGAACCGCCCCCCACCCCGAACGCTGCAAGCTTCGAACAGCGGGAGATAGCTTCGGCAGCCCGCTCGATGTCCTCCTTGCGAAGTCCCTCCTCGGCAGCGGCAATTGCACGGCGAATTTCCTGAAACACCGACCGCCAGAGCGCGGGGCGCGCCAGATCGGTCCCGACATGCGGGGGAAGCTCAACGTAAATCCGCCCGACCGCCATTGCTTGAGCCAGCCTCACCTTGAGGTCGCGGACGCCCCGGCAACCGACGGAGCGGCTGAATCGGGTTACCGTCGGCTCGCTGACGCGCGCCCGACGGGCTAACTCGGAATTGCTGGCGTGAACGGCAAACTCCATATCGGCCAGCAGCACCGTGGCAACGCGTTGCTCGGACGGGCTGAGGCTTGGAGCGCTCTGCCTGATGAGGGAGATGATGTCGCCGGCCACGACATTGTCGTCGCCGGGCGGCTTCGAGACTGCTGCACCAACGGCTCTCGCCGGGTGATTTCGCTTTGCACGCGCCATTGCCCGCCCTTTCCCAGGTCAGATCAACCTGCGCCCTTGGCAAGAAGCTGCCGTAAGAAACCTTCAGCATCGACCAAACGTATATCGGCATGCCTCATCAAGAACAGCATTTTTCGCTTGATAATCGCCGAATTGTGTATGTAACTTTCAAACAAGCAATAGCGTGCCGTCAGCCCAACAGCTGAAAGGCACATCCCTGCACCGGGAAGCAGGCGGCTCAACAAGGCGGGAGGGCGATCATGAGATACGGTCCAAGTGTCTTGATGCGTGGCGTCGTGGGGCTGGCCACCGCGTCATTTTTGATTGCGCAGGCCAATGCCGCCACCCTGCTACGCGAAGCCACCATCGGAGAACCGCCGCCGCTCGATGTCATGCTGACGACCGCCGACGTCGCATCGGTCATCGGCCGCCACATCTTCGAGACCCTGTATGCGCTAGACTCGACCTATACGCCGCGTCCGATGCTGGCCGAGGGCGATCGCACGGAAGACGGCGGTCGGACCATCGTCATCAAGCTCCGCGAAGGTGTCCTCTTCCACAACGGCAAGGAGATGACCGCCAAGGACGTGGTCGCCTCGATGACGCGATGGGGCAGTTTCGGTGCGCGCGGCAAGCTCCTGATGGCGGCGGCTACGTCGGTCGAGGCGACCGGAAAGTATGAAGTCACGCTGAAATTGTCCGCGCCGAACGGCGCCTGGAAGGCTCTCATTGCGGACGTCAATGGCGGTCTTGTGATCTATCCGGAAGACATAGCCGCCAAAGCGGGGAACCGGCCGATCGAGCAAAAGGACTATGTCGGCACCGGGCCCTACAAGTTCGTGGAGTGGCGGCCGAACCGCTATGTCGAGGTGGAGAGGTTCGAGGGCTACAAGCCGGTGAAGGAAAAGGGTGACGGCTTCGCCGGCGCCCGCGTTGCGAGCTTCGACAAGATCCGGTTCATTCCGGTGCCTGACGTCGGCACGCGCGTGAGCGGCGTGCAGGCGGGTGACTACGACTACGCGGAAATGATCTCCGGCGATCTGTACGAGTCCCTGAGCAAAGATCCATCGGTTCAGGTGCAGCGTACCAACGCGCCGATCTTCGGCCTTTTCTTCATGAACTCGAAGCAGGGAATCCTGAAGGACAATTACAAGCTCCGCCGCGCCATCCAGACCGCGTTGGACAAGTCGCAGGCGCTGCGCGTCGCCTTCGGTCCCAAAGACCTGTGGAATGCCGAAGGATCGATCTTTCCCAATGGCACCCCCTGGTACTCGACGGAAAGCGCCTCAAATTATAGTGCGCACGATCCGAAGAAGGCCAAGGAGCTCGCAAAGGAGGCGGACTACACGGGGACGCCGATCCGCCTGCTGGTCTCGACGAACTATCAGGCACACTATGACGAAGCCTCCGTCTTCACCCGTCAGCTGGCCGACGCCGGAATCAATGTTCAGATGATGGTCGTCGATTGGGCGACCCTTCTGAAGATGCGCGGCCAGCCGGAACAGTGGGACATCTTCGTCACCCACCATTCCTTCGCGCCGGACCCGCTGCTGCTCACGTTCCTGAATGCGAGCTATCCCGGCTGGTGGGACAGCCCGGAGATCGGCTCGCTTCGGGCCGAGTTGATCAACACGACCGATCCAGCCGCGCGCAAGTCGACATGGGACAAGATCCAGTCGCTGATCTATGAGCAGGTACCGGTGATGAAAGTAGGTGATGCCTACACCTACGACATTGCTTCTCCCAAGCTCAAGGGGCTCAACCCTAACGGTCCCGTGTTCTGGAATGTGTCCACGAAATAAGGACGGGCAATGAGGCCGCGAGGACTGTCGAGCGCCGGCGCCGGCGCGCATCGTTGCCGCTGACAGGCGCCCAATCACATGTGGTCTTACGCATTCAAGCGCGCAGGAACGACGGCGGTGACGCTGCTGGCAGCGTCCATCATCATCTTCGCGTTCATCCATATCGTGCCGGGTGACCCGATCTATGTTTTGCTCGGTGATACCGCGACTCCCGACCAGATCGACGCCTTGCGACACCAGCTCGGTCTCGACCAACCGATCATCCTGCAATATCTCACTTGGGCCGGCCATGTGCTCGAGGGCGACCTCGGGCGGTCGATCTTCTTCCAGGCGCCCGTGCTGTCGGTGATTGCCGATGGCGCCGAGACCAGCACCTTGCTCGCCACCATGACGATGATCTGGGTTGCGGTCATCGGCGTGCCGATCGGAATGATTGCGGCGGTCCAGCACGGCACGTGGCTCGATCAGGGATTGTCCGGTGGGGCGATGCTGATGGCCTCGATACCCACGTTCTGGGTCGGGCTCTATCTGATCCTGATCTTCGCCGCGTGGCTCGGCTGGTTTCCGAGCTCCGGCTATCCGTCGATCTTCGAAGGCGGTGTCGTCAATCTCCGCTATCTCGTCCTCCCCAGCCTGGCGCTTGCGGCTCCGAATGCTGCTTTGATCCTGCGGCTGACGCGCGCCAGCATGCTCGACGTCTCCCGGGAGGACTACGTGCGCACGGCGCGGGCAAAGGGAATCCGGCCGTGGCAGGTCGTGCGCCGCCACATCTGGCGCAATGCACTCCTGGCGGTCGTCTCGGCCTTCGGCTTCACCTTCGCCGCGCTGCTGTCCGAGGCGGTGGTGACCGAAACCGTGTTTGCCCTGCCCGGCATCGGCCGCCTCGTCGTTCAGTCGATCCTTCGCCGAGACTACCCTGTGATCCAGGGCGTCATCCTGGTCATCGTGGTGGTTTATCTCCTGATCAATCTGATCGTCGATCTGAGCTATCGTCTGCTCGATCCGCGGGTTGAACTTCAATGAGCAGCAACAGCGTGACATTGTGGCTCAAGCCGTTCATCGCCCGCCCGATCGCGCTGGCCGGGCTCGGCGTCCTTCTGGCGACTGTGCTCGCCGCGGTCTTCGCACCCTGGCTGTCGCCTTACGATCCGTATGCCATCGATCCCCTGATCCGCCTGACGCCCCCGAACATGCCCCACTGGTTCGGCACCGACCAATTCGGCCGGGATACCCTGTCGCGCACCATTCATTCAGCACGCATGGCACTTTTGATCGGCTCGGGCGTGGTCGTCTTCGCTCTCGCGACAGGCGTTCCGGCCGGCGTACTTTCCGCACTGTTCCCGCGGCTGGGTCACCTGCTGATGCGCATGGTCGACGTGCTGATGGCCTTCCCGACTCTGCTTCTCGCACTTGGCCTGATTGTCATCTTGAGCCCGAGTGTGGCCACCGTCATTCTGGCCATTGGGATCGGCTACATGACGACGACGACCCGCATCGTCTACGGACTGACGCTGCGCTTGCGCGCGGAAACCTATGTCGAGGCGTCCCGCAGCATGGGCGCCGGAGCGGCATGGCTCATCAGTCGGCACATCTTGCCGAACCTGGTCTCGCCACTTCTCGTGCAGGCCAGCTTCGTCTTCGCGTTCGCGCAGCTCGGCGCGGCTTCACTCGATTTCCTGGGCCTCGGCGCCCCTCCAGACATTCCGAGCTGGGGCAATATGCTGGCGGAGTCACGGACCTTCATCACCCGGGCGCCGTGGCTGCTCTTCTTCCCGGGCATGATGATCGTGGCGACGGCATTTTCTCTGAACCTGGTCGGCGATGCATTGCGCGATCGACTCGATCCGCGGTTCCGTCAAGTCTTTGGTGAGAAGGGTTAGGCCGTGCTGACAGTTTGCGACCTTACGGTGTCAGTGGGGCCGGAAACCGCGCCGGTCGACATCGTCGCGGGCGTGTCCTTCGGCTTGGCCAAGGGCGAGATCCTCGGCCTCGTCGGCGAGTCCGGCTGCGGAAAGAGCATGACCTCGCTTGCGGTCATGGGATTGCTGCCGCAGCCCGGTCCCCGAGTCCGGGCCGGGCGCGTCCTGTTGGAGGGCTGCGACGTAACGCAGCTGCAGCCCTGGCAACGTGTCGAAGCGGGCCACGGCCGCATGGCAATGATCTTTCAGGAGCCGATGACCTCACTGAACCCTGTTCGTCGGATCGGCGATCAGATCGCCGAAGCCGTACGCGTGCATGAGGGAATTTCGGGCGCAGCGGCGCTGGTCCGTGCGCGCGAACTGCTCGAACTGGTACGTATGCCCGACCCCAAAATGCAGCTGTCCGCGTATCCCCATCAGTTGTCCGGAGGCCAACGCCAGCGGGTCATGATCGCGATTGCGCTGGCCTGCAGGCCACAGGTGCTGGTCGCCGACGAACCGACCACTGCGCTGGATGTCACCATACAGGTTCAGATTCTCGGGCTCTTGCGCGAGCTCTGCAATCGGCTCGATATGGCGATATTGTTCATCACTCACGACATGGGAGTCATTGCGCAGCTCGCCGATCGTGTCGCTGTCATGTACGCCGGCCAGATCGTGGAAACCGCTTCAGTCGATGCGCTGTTCGGCGCACCCCGTCATCATTACACCCGCGGACTGATGGATTGCATGCCGTCGCGAAATTCCGGCGCGCGCCGGCTGCCGACCATTTCTGGTCAGCCGCCGCTGCCAGGTTCGGTCGCCGCTGGCTGCGTGTTTGCCTTGCGTTGCGCAGCGGTGCGCGATGAGTGCCGCGTGGCGACCCCGCCCCGCCTGGAGGCTTCCCAAGGGCACGAGGTGCTCTGCGCGTTTCCGCTGGCCGGCGGAGAGCTGCCATGAGCGGCAATGTAATCCTCGAGGTCCGGGACATGATGGTCTCGTTCAGTGCCAGGCGGGCCGGTCGGAAATACCGGGTGCAGGCGGTGGATGGTGTATCGCTGTCGCTGGCCGAAGGCGAGGTCCTCGGGATCGTGGGCGAGTCCGGCTGCGGCAAGACCACGCTGGGCCGAGCCCTCGTCGGGCTGGTCCAGCCCGACAGCGGCAACTTCAATTTGAAGGGAACCGAAATGATCGGAGCCCGCGGCTCCGGCCTCCGCGAGACGCGTCTGAGCGTCCGGATGGTTTTCCAGGACCCCAATGCATCGCTCAACCCGCGGCGCGCAATTGGAGATTCGGTGGCGGAGGCGGCCGACATCAGCGGCTTCTTCAAGAACCGCGCCGAGCGCAGCGCGGCCATAGCTGCCACCTTGACGGCCGTCGGGTTGAACCCGTCTTTCGCCGCTCGCTACCCCTACGAACTGAGTGGCGGGCAACGGCAACGGGTCGGAATCGCACGCGCCATTCTTCCCACGCCGTGCATCATCGTCGCCGACGAGCCGGTCTCGGCCCTCGACGTGTCCGTGCAGGCCCAAGTGCTCAATCTGATGATGGATCTGCGTGACCAATTGAGACTGTCGATGCTCTTCATCTCGCACGACCTTGGCGTGATCGGGCAGATCAGCAGCCGCGTTGCTGTCATGTATATGGGCCGCATCGTGGAGCAGGCCGGGACGCGGACGGTCCTGGATCATCCGCTCCATCCCTATACGCGCGCGTTGGTGGCGGCAATTCCGAAGCCCGATCCATCGAAACGGATCCAGGGCGCGATCGAAATGGGTGAACCGCCAAGCCTCTTCACGCGACCGCACGGCTGTGCATATGCGCCCCGCTGCCCTATGGCCAGCGATCGCTGTCTCGTCGATGTGCCACAACTTCGATCTGTCGGTGCGGACGGTCGGACGATCGCCTGCCACAACGTATAACCAGCGAGTGCCGCGCGCCGCGAAATGACGCAACGCCTACGATTGATTTCTCCTCTATTCGAGCGATCCAATTCAAGCGGCGGCAGTCCGCGGCCGCCATGCGGCTGGCGGGTGCAAATCGGGAAGCCTGACGCCTGTTGCACCGCGATGTTAATCGCGACGCAACATTCAAAATGAGACTGCCCGTTAAGCCGCGCACGGCTCCAGCACGTGCGCTGCATCGGAGTTCGGTTAGCCTCCGTTTCAAGAACCGTTAGCCTTGTCCGAACGCCGCACCGCGCGGCGGGCGCGTCAAGGCGCGGTGAAAAACAGTGACAAGAACGCCCAGGGAGGAGAGCAATGTTGAAAGGCAGTCTAGGACTGATCGCGTTGAGCAGCCTGTTACTTTCGGGCACCGCCTTCGCACAGGAGAAGATCAAGGTCGGCGTCACCGCGACGCTCGAAGGCACCTACACCGTACTCGGCGAGGACGGCATCCGCGGCTTCCAGACGGCCCTCAACGTCCTCGGCAAGAAGGTCGGCGACAAGGAACTCGAATTTGTCATCGCCTCGACCGACGCGACGCCGGACTCCGCCGTACGAGCCGTGCGCAAGCTGATCGAGCAGGACAAGGTACAGATCCTGCTGTCGCCGCTCTCTGGTGACGAAGGCATCGCGGTCAAAAATTTTGCAAAGACCCATCCCGAACTGACCTTCATCAACGCCGCCTCCGGGGCCCAGGAAACGACCTATGTCGATCCGGCTCCGAACTTTTTCCGCTACAACATGGACGGTGCGCAGTGGCAGGTGGGCCTCGGCAAATATGCTTATGACGAAAAGAAGTATCGCAAGATCGCGACCGTCGGCGAAGACTACTCCTTCATCTATACGCAGGTGTTCGGCCTCGTGCTCGAGTTCTGCGGTGCCGGCGGACAGGTCACCAACCGGCAATGGGTGCCGCTCGGCACCAAGGACTTTGCCTCGGTCATCGCCGCACTGCCCGACGACGTCGACGCAATCTATCTCGGCCTCGGCGGCGCCGACGCCGTCAACTTCCTGAATCAGTACCAGCAGGCCGGCGGCAAGGCGCATCTGATGGGCGGCTCGATCATGATCGACCAGACCATCCTGTCGTCCAAGGGAAACGCCAAGAATGCCCTGATCGGCACGCTGGCCGCGAGCGGCCAGGCCGACACTTGGGAGAACCCAAGTTGGCAGAAGTTCGTGAAGGACTATCAGGACGCCTTCCCGCCCAACAAGCGCTTCCCGAGCCCATCGCTGCTCGCCACCAACTATTACGGCTCGACCATGGCGCTGATCCAGGCGCTCCGCCAGGTCAATGGCGATCTCTCCAACAATCAGGCCAAGTACAAGGAGGCCCTTGCCAAGATCGAGATCGACGCACCCAACGGCAAGATCAAGCTGGACTCCAACCGCCAGGCGATCGGCACCAACTTTGTCACCGAGGTCGTCGACGACGGCAAGGGCGCGCTGTTCTCAAAGGTCGTGAAGGTGATCCCGGACGTCAACCAAACGCTGGGCTACGATCCCGCGGTGTTCGCCAAAATCGGTTTGCCGAGCCGCACAGTACCGGAATGTAAGAAATACTGACCTAGTCTCATTCGCGAGCGATGACCGGCCGGGGAGAGATTTGCCAGAAGCGCGACACGTGCGCCCTTGCATTCTCTCCTCGGTTGTTGAACGCTACCAAAAAATACCAAGAGCTTTTGGGAGGAGAGGCATGAGCCGGGCGCTCGCCGTCTTCCACGGCCGCTTTGGTCGGGCGACGGTCTATCAGTTGAACCGCCCTTTCAACATCCACGCACATCGCGAAGGTCATTTGATCTTCCATGTCGGCGGGCGTTCCGCATGCATCGATGTCAGTGACGGACGTTACGAGCTCACCGAAGGTTCCGTCGTCGCGGTCAATCCGTGGGAGCCGCATAATTTCCTGCCGTCCGATCTCGAAGGCGGCGCCGTTTTCTTCGTGCTCTACGTCAATGCGGAGTGGTTTGCGCCCGACGCGCCCGGCGCCGACCGCCTGCGCTTCGGCCGCACCCAGTTCACGCGGTCCGTTGCGCTGGACAAGCACATCAGGCACGCAGCCGCCCTCGTGTGCGGCGCTCCCTCGCTCAACAGCCTCGATGGCGAGCTGAGAAGCCTGATCGACATCTGTTATGACGAAAGCTGGCAACAGGCGGCGACCGCGCGCGATCCGCGCGCAAACGGTTCCGTCACGGATTTTCGTGTGCGCAAGTGCATCAAGATGATGTCGGAGAGTCCTGGCGCCGAGATCGAGCTCGATACCATCGCGCGCGAATCTGGCCTTTCCCGGCCGCATTTCTACCGGCTCTTCCGCACCCAGACCGGCGTCACGCCACACCTCTATCTCAACACGCTGATGATGGAGCAGGCGCTGGAGGCGCTGGTGGCGAGCGAAGCGCCGATCGCCGATATCGGCTTCGATCTCGGCTTCTCGTCGCAGAGCGGATTCACCCGCTTCTTCGCTGCCAATGTCGGCATGGCGCCGACCGATTATCGCCGCGCGGCCAAGGTTTTGCGCGCCTGAGGTCACGCGAAAAGATACTCACGATCAAGCGCCTCCGTTACAGTCGCATTAGGATGCGACAAACGCGATCCCGAAACGAGGATCGCGCGCGATAGGGAGCGCACGTTCATGGCAGGGCTTGCGGCCGGCGACGGTCTGCGTGCCCCTCCGCCCCGCTTGCGGGGTGAGAGATGGGGTGACGCGAAGACGGAGCGGCGATCATGACCCGCTTTGTCGAACGCCATCCCGCCTGGGCACTGATTGTCATCATCGCAATCGCGGTAGCACTCTGGCTAATTTTCGCAGTGTGGCCGCAGAGCGTCGAAGATGCGTTCGGCCGCAAGCGGGTCTTCCTCAACGCGCTCTTCAACGGCATCACGCTCGGCGGTCTCTATTTCCTCGTCGCCAGCGGCTTTACGCTGATCTTCGGCTTAATGCGTAACGTCAACCTCGCGCACGGCTCGCTCTATTTGTTCGGCGGCTATGTCGGCTACGCCATCAGCGTCGCGACCGGTTCATGGGTCCTCAGCTTCATCGTCGCTTTCATCCTGACGGCACTGGTCGGCGTCCTGCTCCAGGTCCTCGTCTTCCGCCGCATGGAAGGCCAGGACCTGCGCCAGACCATGGTGACGATCGGACTCTCGATCGTGTTCGCCGATTTGATGCTGTGGGCATGCGGTGGCGATTTCTATCAGATCCAGACCCCGAACTGGCTGATCGGACCTGTGGAGCTGCCGCTGGTCACTGCGGTCAAGTCCTCAGGTGAGCCGGTCTATCTCCGCTATCCCCTGGTCCGACTCGTGATCTTCGTCGCCTCCGTCGTGATCGGCGTGGCGATGTGGCTGGCGCTCAACCGCACGCGCATCGGCATGATCATCCGCGCCGGGGTCGACGATCGCGACATCCTGGCTGCGACCGGAGTACGGATCCAACTCGTTTTCGTGGTGGTGTTTGCGCTCGGCGCCGGCCTCGCTGGCGTTGCGGGCGTTGTCGGCGGAACGTTCCAGTCGCTCTCACCCGGCGAGGATATCCGCTTCCTGCTCGCCTCCCTCGTCGTTGTGATCGTCGGTGGCATGGGCTCGATCCCAGGGGCTGCGCTGGGCGCGCTCATCATCGGCCTCGCCGAACAGCTCGGCTCGGTCTACATCCCGACCTACGCCATCGTCGTGACCTTCCTGATCATGGTTTTGGTGCTGGCAATTCGGCCGCAGGGCCTGTTGACGAGGCGCTGACATGTCCCTCGCCCACGACGCCCGCGTCCCGGTTCGTCCCGCCACTGCGGTGCAGCGCTCGAAATTGCGCGGATGGCCGGAGATCGACAATCCGGCGGCCTGGGCCGTCGCGGCCATTCTCCTAATCATGCCCCTGATCGCCAACGGCTTCTTCCTGATCGAGATCTTTGCGACCACGCTGATCCTCGGAACCATGGCGCTGAGTCTGATGTTTCTTGCCGGCTATGGCGGCATGGTCAGCCTGATGCAGCTCACCATCGCGGGTTTCTCCGCCTATATGGTCGCGGTGTTTGGCGTCAGCGGCAACGCCAATATCAGCCTGGGCTGGCCGTGGTGGCTTGCGGTCCCAATGGCGCTCGCGCTCGCGACCATATTCGGCACGCTCGGCGGCGCGCTGGCGGTGCGCACCGAGGGCATCTACACCATCATGATCACGCTCGCGATCGGCGCGGCGTTCTATTATTTCACTAACCAGAACTGGGCGATCTTCAACGGTCATACCGGCATCAATACCGTTGCCACACCGCATTTCTGGGGCGTCAACTGGCGCGCCGACATTCCATTCTACTATATCGTCCTCGCAGTAGCCGCGCTGTGCTACTTCGCCGTCGACTACATCTCCCGCGCACCGTTCGGCCTCGCGTTGCAAGGTGTCCGCGACAATCCCCGCCGCATGGCGGCACTCGGCTTCAACGTCAATGCGCATCGCGTCGCGGCCTACGTCTTCGCGTCCTTCGTCGCGGCGCTGGCAGGGGTACTCCAGGTCTGGAATTACCGGCAGATTTCGCCGGGATCCGTGAGCGTTGGGGCCTGCATCGATATCCTCATCATCGCAGTCGTCGGCGGCATCACGCGTCCCATCGGACCCTTTATGGGCGCGCTGATCTTCGTACTGCTGCGGACCTTCGCACTCGACTTCCTGGTCAAGCTGGGGCTCGACGGCAACCGCTTTCGGCTCCTGATCGGCCTCGGCTTCCTCGCTATCGTGTTCTGGTCCTCGGACGGCGTCATCGGACTCTGGCAGAGCTGGCGGCGCCGCCAACGCTCCGGCGCGGCAAGTTCAAGCGGACGACGTGGCCGAGAATCTGACCAAGGATCCAGCCAAGGATCCCACCATGGATAGCGTCGCGCAACGCCTCTCTGTCGTGGGCGCCCGCGCGGCGCTGGAGCTGCGCGGCGTGACACGTCTGTTCGGCGCGCTGGCGGCACTCACCGACATCACCATTACCGTCCGCCCCGGCGAACGGCGCGCCGTGCTTGGCTCTAACGGCGCCGGCAAGACTACGCTGTTCAACTGCATCACCGGCGACTTCCCACCTTCTTCCGGCACCATCCGCTTCTTCGGCGAGGACGTCACGCACTTCCCGCCCTATGAGCGCATCCGCCGTGGCCTGCGCCGGACTTACCAGATCTCCGCGCTGTTTCCGGGCCTTACCGTCCAGGACAATGTCTACCTCGCCTGCCGTGGCGTCTCACGGGGACGCTTCTCGTTTCTCCGCCCCGGTCAGAACGATGCGTTGATGCACGCGGCCGAAAATCTCGTGCAGGCCGTCCATCTCTCGGGCGTGAAGGATCAGCGCGTTGCCGAGCTCGCGCATGGCCAGCAGCGCCAGCTCGAGATCGCACTTGCGCTTGCCGGCGCGCCGCGATTCGTCCTGTTCGATGAACCCGCCGCGGGGCTGTCGCCGACCGAGCGTGCCGAGCTGATCGAGATATTGACCTCCCTGCCCGCGCATATCGGCTACATCATCATCGAGCACGACATGGACGTCGCCCTGCGCGTCGTCGAGAGCGTCACGATGATGCACAACGGGCGGATCTTCAAGGAAGGCCGTCCGCAAGAGATCGAGTCCGATCCCGAAGTGCAGGAGCTTTACCTCGGAGGCGGCCATGAATGAGGTCCGCCGTACCGCCGCCGCGCTCGAAGTCCGCGGCCTGGACGTCTATTACGGCCATTCGCATGCGCTGCAGGGCGTGGATCTGACGCTCGAGGCCGGCGTGTTCTCGGTCGTTGGCCGCAACGGCATGGGCAAGACCACGCTATGCAAGGCCATCATGGGGCTGGTGCCGGTCAGCGGCGGCTCGATCCGCATCCGCGGGGATGAGATCACCCGACAGCCGCCTGCCTACATAGCCCGACTCGGCGTCGGCTACGTTCCGCAGGGACGGCGGCTGTGGCGTTCACTCAGCGTCGATGAGCATCTGCGGCTTGCCGCCGGCTTGCGCCGCGGCGCCTGGACGGTCGAGCGCATCTACAAGACGTTTCCGCGGTTGGCCGAGCGCAAGGATCACGGCGGCGGCCAGCTCTCCGGCGGCGAGCAACAGATGCTTGCGATCTCGCGCGCGTTGCTCACCAACCCGCGGCTCCTGATCATGGACGAGCCCACTGAGGGGCTCGCGCCCGTCATCGTGGCCCAGGTCGAGGAGATGCTGCTACGACTTGGCGAGGACGGCGACATGTCCGTGCTCGTGATCGAGCAGAATATCGGCGTGGCGACCGCCGTGTCGCGCAATGTCGCGATCATGGTCAACGGCCGCGTCAACCGCATCATCGATTCGGTGCGGCTTGCCGCCGATCGCGAACTGCAGCAGCGCCTGCTCGGTGTCGGAATGCACGCCGGACTCGAGCTCGACCTCGACGTGCCACCGGCGGATACGGAAGCGAAGCCTCCTCCGCAGCAGACGCGTCCAGGCGGCGCGATCCGCATCTACATGTCAAACCCGACGCCGCCGACACGGTGGTCGCAACCTGTGCCGATCGCCCGCATCGAGGCTGCGGCCCGCATGTTCTCGACACAGGTGATGCGACTCGACGAGACGGCACGGCGACGGCGCGAACCGGTCGCCGCACAAACGCAGGGCCCTCCGGTCGTCCTCGTCGTCGGTACGCTCGACACCAAGGGCACGGAGCTCCGCTTCATCCGCGACATCATCGCCGGGACCGGCCTGCGAACCCGATTGGTCGATGTCTCCACCAGCGGCAGGCACGCGGCCAGCGACGTCTCCGCCCAGGAGATTGCCTTGAACCATGGTCGCGGCGGATCGGCGGTATTCGGACCCGACCGCGGCGCCGCCGTCGCCGCGATGGCCGAGGCCTTCGCCAGCTGGTTGCGACGCCAGAACAATGTTGCCGGCGTGATTTCTGCCGGTGGCTCGGGCGCAGCGTCGCTGGTCGCGCCCGGTATGCGGATGCTTCCTGTCGGGGTGCCGAAGCTCATCGTCTCGTCCGTCGCCTCTGGCGACGTCGGGCCCTATGTCGGCCCCGCGGACATCACCATGATGCATTCGGTTACCGACGTTCAGGGCCTCAACTCGATCTCGCGCGCCGTGCTGGCCAACGGCGCCAACGCGCTGGCCGGCATGGTCAAAGCGCGCCTTGATCAGCATGCGCGGAAGGATCGCGGCGACAGCGGATTGCCGTCGGTCGGCATCACCATGTTTGGTGTCACCACGCCGGCGGGGCAGAAGATCGCGGCCGACTTGCGCGAGGATTTCGAGTGCCTGGTCTTCCACGCCACCGGCGTCGGAGGACGCTCAATGGAGAAGCTCGTCGATTCCGGACAGCTCGCAGGCGTCATCGACCTCACGACTACGGAGGTCGGCGATCTCCTGATGGGCGGCGTGTTCCCGGCCATCGACGACCGCTTTGGCGCCATCATCCGCAGCCGGGTGCCTTATGTCGGCTCGGTGGGCGCTCTGGACATGGTGAATTTCGGCGCCCCCGAGACCATCCCGCAGCGCTACCGCGGCAGGAAATTCCACGTCCACAACCCGCAGGTCACGCTGATGCGCACCACTGCAGAGGAGAACGAGCGCATGGGGCACTGGATCGCCGACCGGCTCAACCGGATGGACGGCCCGGTGCGCTTCTTCCTGCCTGAGGGCGGTGTCTCCGCGCTCGACGCGCGAGGACAGCCATTCTGGGATCCGGACGCCGATGCGGCGCTGTTCCGCACGCTGGAGCGCAACGTGCGGCAGACCGCCAACCGTCAGCTCATCCGCATTCCCAAGAATATCAATGACCCCGAGTTCGCCTCCACCATCGTCAGCGCGTTCCGAACATTGTTCGGCCGCATTGGGGCGCGCCGGAGACTAGCGAGGTGACCGATGGCCCGGTTTGAACGCGCTGCACTGTTGAATCGCTTCCGCGAGATGGCAAGGCGCGGCGAGCCCATCGTCGGCGGCGGCGCCGGCACCGGCCTGTCGGCCAAGTGCGAGGAGGCCGGCGGTGTCGACCTCATCGTCGTCTACAATTCCGGCCGCTACCGCATGGCCGGCCGAGGCTCGCTCGCGGGATTGATGGCTTACGGCGACGCCAACGCCATCGTGCTGGAGATGGCCGGCGAAGTGCTGCCCGTGGTGACCAGGACGCCAGTGCTCGCCGGCGTCAATGGCACGGATCCGTTCCGCGACATGGATCTTTTCCTGGACCAATTGAAAGCGCTCGGATTCGCTGGCGTACAAAACTTTCCGACCGTCGGCCTTATCGACGGCGTGTTCCGCGCCAATCTCGAAGAGACCGGTATGTCCTATGCCCTCGAGATCGACATGATCGCAAAGGCGCGCGAGAAGGACCTGCTGACGACGCCCTACGTCTTTAGCGAGAAGGAAGCTGCCGCGATGGCGATCGCAGGCGCGGATATCATCGTCTGTCATCTGGGCCTGACGACCGGGGGCAGCATCGGCGCGCAGACCGCACTCAAGCTGACGGATTGCCCAGCGCACATCGATACCTGGGCCTCCGCCGCGCTCGGCGTCAATCCGGACATTCTGGTGCTCGCTCACGGCGGACCAATCTCCGATCCGGACGATGCCGATTTCATCATGAGGAACACACGCAACTGCCACGGCTTCTACGGCGCCTCCTCAATGGAACGGCTGCCGGTCGAGCGGGCGCTGACGGATCAGGTTCGCAAATTCAAGGCGATCGGCGCGCGATAACGCCGAAAGGTCGAGGGAGAGAAACATGTCAGGGACTCTGGTCGGTGAATTGATCCTCTGGCTGATCGTCGCCGTCGTGGTGATCGTGGTCGGCGTCTACATCGTGAACTGGCTCTATCACCGCTCGTCCAAGGAGACCTCATTCGTCCGGACCGGCCTGCTCGGCGAGCGCGTTGTGATCAACGGCGGCGCCTTCGTGCTGCCGTTCATCCACGACTACACGCCCGTCAACATGAACGTGCAGCCGATGGGCATCGTGCGCTCCCGCCAGGACGCCGTGATCACCCGTGACCGCATGCGCGTCGACATCGAGGCCGATTTCTATGTCCGCGTGCAGGCGACCCGCGAAGCCGTGTCTATCGCGGCCGCCACACTCGGCCGCCGCACCATGGAGCCCGAACAGCTCCACGCCCTCCTCGCCGGCAAATTCATCTCGGCCATTCGTTCCGTTGCCTCGGAGATGACCCTCGAGCAAATGCACGAGCAGCGCGGTGAGTACGTCGCCCGCCTCAAGGCGAACGCCGCAGAGGCCCTCGCCCAGAACGGGCTCGAGCTGGAATCAGTCGCGATCACCGATCTCGACCAGACCGATCTCGAATTCTTCAACCCCTCGAACCGCTTCGACGCCGAAGGTCTGACCCGCCTGATGGAGGACATCGAGGCCAAGCGCAAACTGCGCAACGACATCGAGCAGGATTCGATGATCAAGATCCGCTCCCGCAACCTGGAGGCCGAGCGGCAGGCTCTCGAGATCGAACGCGAAAGCGAGACGGCGCGCCTCGAACAGGAGCGTGACATCGAGATGCGCCGCGCCCTGCAACGCACCGAGGTCGCACGCGAACGGGCCCTGCGCGAGACCGAAGCTGAGCAGGCGCAGATTTCCGCCCGTGAAACCATCGAGAAGGCGCGAATCGCCAACGACCAGGCGATCGCCGAAGCCCGTATCGCCTCGGAGCGTGAGACCCGCCAGCGGGAGATCGAGCGCACCCGCACCATCGAGGAGAAGGAACTGCTCGCACGGGAGGAAATCGAAAAAGCCCGGATCGCCAACCAGCGCTCGATCGATACCAGCCGCATCGCTTCCGAGCGCGAGGTGCGCCAGCGCGAAATCGAGCGGATGCGGACCGTCGAGGAAGCCGAGATCACCGCCCGCGAAGCGATCGAGAAAGCGCGTATCCAGCAGGACCGCGTCGTGACCGACGCCCGCATCGCTAACGAAGAGGAGACCCGGCGCCGCGAGATCGACCGGACCCGCGCCGTGGACGAAGCCGAGATTGCTGCCCGCGAGACGACCGAAAAGGCCCGCATCGCCCAGACCATGATTGTCAATGTCGAGCGCATCGCATCCGATGAGCGCACCCGTGCGCTGGAGATCCAGCAGGTGCGTAACATCCAGGAAGCCGAGATTGAGGCGCAGCGCGCGGTCGAGGCGGCGCGCATCGACCGGGAGCACAGGCTCGCCGTCGAGCGCATCGCGGTCGAGCAGAATACCCGGCAGTTGGAAATCGAGCGAAATCAGACGCTGGAAGTCGCAGAGGTCGCGGCGCGCGAAGCCACCGAAGCTGCCCGCATCACCCAGCAAGAGCGCGTGCGGTCGCTGGAAATCGCCCGCAACCGGGCTATCGAGGAAGCCGACATTGCCTCACGCGAAGCCATCGAAGCCGCCCGGATCGCGCAGGAGAAGTCCGTTGCAGCCGAGCGTATCCAGGCCGAGCGTGACACGCGCGCGCTCGAGATCGAGCGTACTGCCGTGATCGAGGCCGCCGAGTTGAACCGGCGCGACACCATCGAACGCCAGCGCATCGGCGTCGATCTCGCGCTCGAGGCCGAGCGGATCACGTCCTCCAAGAAGCGCGAAGTCCTCAATATCGAGCACAAGAAGGCGATCGAGATCGCGGATGAGGACCGCGTCATCGCGCTCTCGACCAAGAAGTCCGAGCGCATCGACGCCGACCGCCAGGTCAGGCAGGCCGAGATTGTCGCGCGCAAGGAGGTCGAGACCACCGACGTCTCGCGCGAGCATGCGCTGGAGGCGGCGCGAATCGAGCGCCGCCGTTCGATCGAACAGCTCGAAGTCGCTCGCGTCCAGTCGCTCCAGGAAGCCGAGATTGCCGCGCGGGAAGAGGTTGAGCGCTCCCGCATCGCCTCCGATCGCGGCCTCGACGAGGCCCGCATCGGCCGCGAGCGCGAGTTGCGCAAGCTCGAAATCAATCGCGAGAAGGAGGTCGAGACCGTCTTGATGGAAAAGGCGATTGCTATCCACCTCAAGTCGCTGGAGGAATCCGCGGCCAAGGCCTCGGCTGAGGAAGCGCGGGTGCATGCCACTGAAGCCACCGAGCGCGTCATAACCGCGCGCGAGAGCGAGATCGCGAAGCGTCGCAAGACCGTGGAGATCCTGATCGCCGAGAAGCAGGCCGAGGAGACGCGAATTGCCGCGGAAGCCGAACGGATCCGCGCTGCAGTCGAGGCCGAGGCGCAGCGTATGCTCAACGAGGCCGAGAACGTGCTGACCGACCAGGCGCGCTACTCGCTATTCCGTAGAAAGCTGCTCGACCGCATCGAGGGCATCGTCCGTGAGAGCGTCAAGCCGATGGAGAAGATCGAGGGCATCCGCATCCTGCAAGTCGATGGTCTCAACGGCAACGGCCATGGCGGGAATGGCGGCCGTAGCGCCACCGACGAGGTGATCGACTCGGCGCTGCGCTACCGCGTCCAGGCGCCGCTGATCGATTCGCTTCTGGCGGACATCGGCGTCGAAGGTGGCAGCCTCGCCAAGATGCCAGGCCTGATCCGGGAAGCTCGCGACATGCAGGGCATCAAGGACTCCGCGCGCAAGAGCGGCGGCGGTGGCGAGAAGCCAGCCACTGCGCCCTCGCCTTCAGCCGACGGCGAGCCGCCCGCCGAGCGCAGCCCTCGGAAGAAGAGCTGAGGTCGCACCATGGCCCGGGTCTACGTCTCAACCGTCGTCAACGCACGCAACGATCGCGTCTGGGCGCGCGTGCGCGACTTCAACGGTCTGCCGAACTGGCATCCCGCGATTGCGGAAAGCCGCATCGAGGGCGGCGAGCCCTCCGACAAGATCGGCTGCGTCAGGGATTTTCGCCTGCGCAACGGTGATCGCATCCGGGAAAAGCTGCTCGGCCTGTCCGATTACGATATGTTTTGCACCTACTCGATCCTCGAATCCCCGATGGGAGTCGAGGACTACGTCGCGACGCTTCGGCTAACGCCGGTCACGGATGGCGACCAGACCTTCATGGAATGGACCGCGGAGTTCGACTGCGCACCCGAGCGGGAGGCGGAGCTCGTCGCGAATATCGGGGGTGGCGTGTTCCAGGGCGGCTTCGACGCCCTCAAACGCCAGTTCGGAGGCTGAGCGCCGTGCCGCATATCGTCAAGAGCACGATCCTGGATGCGCCGACCGGCTCCGTGTGGGCCGTGCTGCGCGACTTCAACGGGCACGATCGCTGGCATCCGGCGGTCGCAGCCTCCACGATCGAGCGTGCGCAGGCCCCAGACAAAATCGGCTGTGTCAGGCGCTTCAAGCTGCAGGACGGCTCGGAGCTGCGCGAGCAATTGCTGACGCTGTCGGATCTGGAGCAGGCCTTCAGCTATTGCCTGCTCGATACGCCTGTCCCGATGTTCAACTATGTGGCTCATGTCCGCCTGCTGCCCGTGACCGACGGCGACCGCACCTTCTGGCACTGGGAATCCCGCTTTTCGACGCGGCCGGAGGACAAGGACCGGATCACCCACATGGTCGCGGAAGATATCTACCAGACGGGATTCGAAGCGATCCGCCGGTACCTCAAGGAGGCTGTGTCAACATGACTGTGACGGTGAAGACCTTCACGAGCTCGAGCGAGGCCGCCGCCGCGCTGTCGTCCGATCGCACCGCGCGCTATCTCGGTGGCGGCACGCTGGTGATGCGCGCGCTGAACGAAGGCGATATCTCGCTCTCGACCATCGTGCGCGCCAATGACCAAGCCTTGACGCGCATCGACCCATCTGGTCCGCGGATCACCCTGGGTGCTGGCGTAACTTTCGCCCGGATTCTGGGCGAGCGCGACCTCGCTTTCCTGCACGCCCCTGCCCGCTCGATTGGCGGCCCGGCGGTG
This sequence comes from Bradyrhizobium sp. WU425, assembly GCF_021052305.1. NCBI lineage: Bacteria > Pseudomonadati > Pseudomonadota > Alphaproteobacteria > Hyphomicrobiales > Nitrobacteraceae > Bradyrhizobium > Bradyrhizobium sp. WU425. The sequence goes on from NZ_CP088089.1 coordinate 5,297,096, forward strand.
CGCAACATGGGTACCGTGGGCGGCAATCTGTTTGCGCCCAATCCCTACGGCGATTTCACCGTCGCCCTGCTTGCGCTCGATGCCACGGTCGCCCTGCAAGGCGGCTTTGGATCGCGCGACATTCCAATTGAGGAGTTCTTGCAGTCACGTGAAAGGCAGGCGGGCGCGCTCGTGCTGTCGGTGTCATGCACGCGACCGACTAGCGCGGAGGCTTTTCGCTACCGCAAGATCGCACGGATCAAGCCCAAGGGCGGCTCGGTCATCACGCTCGCCGCACATCTGCCCATCAGTGGCGGGCGGGTCGCCGGGGCACGAATCGCATTGGGATCGATGGCGCCGACGCAAATACGTGCGCGGGCGGCCGAACGCGCTCTGGAAGGTCGCTCGCTCGATGCCGCGACCGTTGCGGCCGCAGCCTCCGCAGCGGCGGAAGGAACATCGCCCTCCGACAACGCGCTCGGCAGCGCCTGGTACCGCCGCGAGATCGTCGGCGTCCATCTGCGTCGTCTTCTCTTGGGTCAGGAATAGATCGTATGGCCAAGACTGCCCTGCAATTTCGTCACAATGGCAGCGATGTCGCCATTTTCGTCGATGGCGGCACCAACCTGCTCGTCGCGCTTCGCGAATTGATCGGCGACATGACGCCGAAATTCGGCTGCGGCCAGGGGGGCTGCGGCACGTGTAGCGTCCTGATCGACGGCGAGCTCCATCTCTCCTGTCTGACGCTGGCCGAGACCGTCGCCGGCCGCTCTGTCGAGACGCTGGATAGCCTGAAGCAGGGACCGAACCTCCATCCGCTGCAGCGCGCCTTCGCCGAGAATTTTGCTGCCCAGTGCGGCTATTGCACGCCGGGCATGCTGATGGCTGCCAAGGCGCTGCTCGACCGCAATCCCTCCCCGAGCCGCGCCGAGATCGTGGAGGCGATCTCCGGCAACATCTGCCGCTGCACCGGCTACGAGCCGATCATCAACGCCATCCTCGCCGCCTCCGGCGGCAGGGTGAGCGCCTGAAGGACCAGATCATGCTGGAACTACGCAAGGACATCTTCGCCGACGAGCGCGACGATAATCTCAACGAGATCGGCAAGGGCACACAGCGCCAGGACATGCTTGGCCATGTCACGGGCACCTCGAGCTATTTCAACGACCACAAGCTCCAGGGCATGCTGCACCTGAAAGTCGTTCGCTCGACCCATTCGCATGCAAGGATCCGGCGGATCGATACCGCGGACGCCGAGCGCTCAGCCGGCGTGCGCCGGATCATCCGCGGCTCCGACGTGCCCCGCAACCTCAACACACTTTTGAGCCTGATCAATTTCGGCAAGGACGACGAACCATCGCTGGCCGTCGACAAGGTCCGCTACAAGGGTGAGCCGATCCTGGCCATCGTCGCCGACAGCGAGCGCGAGGCGTTCGAGGCGATCGCAAAGGTGCGGATCGACTATGAGCCGTTGCCAACCGTGTTCGACGTGGAAGATGCGCTGAAGGCCGGCGCGCCCGTCGTCAACGATACCTATCCGAAGAATGCCTTCATTTATCACGACACATACGACCACCAAAAGCTCCGCTTCGGCGATGCCGATGCCGCACTCGCGACCGCCGATCACGTGCTTGAACAACGCTACCAGATGTCACCAATCGAGCACGCGCCGACCGAAACCAATGGGTCGATCGCGGCGCCCGACACCAACGGGCGCTATGTCGTCTATACGTCGACGCAGGCGCTGTTCTTCTCGGTCGACACCTGCGCCAAGATCCTCGACGTCCCTTCCAACACCTTCCATTTCATTGGCGGCACCGTCGGCGGCGGCTTTGGCGGCAAGGTCGACACGCTGACCGAACCGTTATGCATCCTGGGTGCGATGCTGACGGGACGTCCCGTGCGCTACGTGTTCGGACGCGAAGAAGAGATGCAATACGGCCCGCCGCGCGGCGCCGAGCGCATCTACATCAAGGACGGCGTGATGCGCGATGGCCGCGTCGTCGCGAGAAAGATCCGCGCATATTTCGACAGCGGCGCATATACGCGGCTCTCCAGTTATGCAGCGGTGAAATGCGCAGCCCATCTGCCAGGACCCTACACCATCCCGAACGTCTATGGCGACGTCTACTGCGTCTTCACCAACCGTACGCCTGCAACCGCGATGCGCGGCTTCGGCGTCACCGCCATGGACTTTGCGATCGAATGCCAGATGGACAAGCTCGCGAACCTCGTCGGCATGGATCCGATGGAGTTCCGCATCCTCAATGCCTATCGCGACGGCGACATGAAGGCGCATCGGCGCGAGGCCAAGAACACGGCGCTGATCGAGTGCGTCCAGGTCGCGGCCGAGAAAGCCAAATGGCCGATCCGCGACGAGTTCAAGCGCGCCTCCTCCCGCAAAGACGGAGGCGGCAGCCGCGCTGCCATCCCGCGGACGCCTGCCGACATCCACGCACGGACGACCGCGCCGGCGCAGCAGCGCACGAGCTATGATCGCCTGCCAACGGCCGCGTCGCGCGAACCCCCGCGCGAGCCCCCACCGCCCGCGCCGCCACCGCCATCGCCGTCGCCACCGCGACCAACATCATCCTCGCATGGGGCGGGCCGATTCTCATCCGTGTTCGGCACCAGGAGGCGTTGAGATGACGCGACATCGCGGACGCGGCATCGCGTCGGTCAACTATCCCATCGGCATGAACCTCGGCGGCGATCCCAGCCAAGCCCTGGTTCATTCCAATCCAAGCGGCAAGTTCACCGTAGCGCTGTCCTCGATCGACCTCGGCCAAGGCATGAAGTCGGTCACGCGGCAGATTTGCGCAGAGACGCTCGGCGTACCCGTCGAGGACGTCTATGTCGATACCGCCGATTCCGATACTGGCCCGCATTGCATGGGCTCGTTCGCCTCGCGCGGCACCCATCGCGTCGGCAATGCAGTGATGGCGGCGGCGCGCGAGGCGCGCGGCGTGATGATGGAGGCGGCCGCAGAAGAACTCGAGGTCAACGCCGCCGATCTCGAAACCGACGGACGTGGCAACATCCACGTCAAGGGCGCGCCGCACCGCTCGATCTCCACCAAGGACGTCGCCATCGCCGCGCAGTTCAAGCAGGGCAAGACTATCGCGGGTCGTGGCATCTTCCTGGTTCCTCTGTCCAATGTCGATCCGGAAACCGGCGAGATGTCGCCGGCGACCTGTTACGCCCATGCCTGTCTCGTCGCCGAGGTCGAGGTTGACGACGAGACCGGCGAGGTCACGATGATCCGCATGGATTCTGCCTATGAGCTCGGCCGTGCGCTCAACCCGCGCCTGGTCGAGCAACAGCTCGTCGGCGGCGCCTGGATGGGCGTCAGTCACGCGCTCTACGAGACGCCAGAACCCTATTATCCCGACCCGGTCCACGGCCCTCGCGACTTCGTCGAATATGTCATGCCCGGTCCTGGCGATATCTGCCCGCACGACATCGCCGTATTGGAACGCCCCGCTCCCGATGGCCCCTTCGGCGCCAAGGGGCCCGGCGAAATGTGCGCGAATCCCGTATTGCCGGCCGTTGCGAACGCCATCTTCAACGCCGTCGGCGTGCGCATCGACGATCTGCCGATTACGCCGGAGAAGGTGCTGCGCGCGATCAAGGCCGAGGGCGGCGCGCGCCCTCAGGCGCGGCGCTGAGGTCTCGATGGCCGTCCGCAGCAACATCGTCGGCATCGACAGCCCAGAGGCACTGGAGAAAGCGCTTCGGGCAGCCTATTACCTTGCCGACGAGGGGCTGGCGACCGCAGCCTATCTCGGGCTGGCACTCGGCAAGCCATTGCTGCTCGAGGGCGCGCCGGGCGTCGGCAAGACCGAGGCCGCCAAAGCCATTGCCGCGGTCCTCGGCCGCCGCCTGATCCGCCTGCAATGCTACGAAGGCATCGACGCATCTGCCGCACTCTACGAATGGAACTATCCGCGCCAGATGCTCGCAATCCGCCAGGCCGGCGATGAGAGCGTCGACATCTACGGCGAAACGTTTTTAATCGAGCGACCGATGCTGGCGACGCTGCGCGCACCTGACTCAACTGTGCTGCTGATCGACGAAATCGACCGCGCCGACCAAGAATTCGAAGCCTTCCTGCTCGAGTTCCTGTCCGACTTCCAGATCTCGATTCCGGAGCGCGGTACGGTTCGCGCCTCTGAGCGCCCGGTTGTCGTCCTGACCTCGAACCGCACGCGGGATCTTCATGAAGCGTTGCGGAGGCGATGCGTCTATCACTGGATCGACTATCCCTCCGCCGAACGCGAAGCGCGCATCGTGATGATGCGGGCCTCCAGCGTCGCCGAGGGCACCGCGCGGGCCGTCGTCGCCGCCGTCGAGAAGCTGCGACGCGAACCACTCAGCAAGGCGCCCGGGATCGCCGAGGCCGTCGACTGGGCCGAGGCCGCCACGCTGCTGCACAAGGGCGGCGCACGGTGGCCTGATGCCTTCAGGCGCTCGATCGGCGTTGCCTTGAAAGACGAGGAGGATCTGCACTTCATTTCGCCGCGCCTCGATGCCCTGCTGGCGGAGGCCTCTGCATGAGCGCCGAACCCGAATTGCCGCGCGCTGCGCGTGTATTCATCTCGTTCGTCGGCTTGTTGCGAACGAACGGATTTGCCGTCGCACCGGAACAGACGACGTCGTTCCTGGCCGCAATCCAGTTGCTCGGTCCCCGCAGCCTGGAGGACATTCGGCAGGCAGCCCTCGCAACACTAGCCCCTCCACCAGAGCGTCGCGCAACGTTCGACCGGCTGTTCGATCTGCATTTTCGCGGGAACGAGGCAATCGACCGCGTCAATGACGGTGAGGACGACGAGACTGTTCGGCTGCAAGAGGAGGCCCGTGGAAACGACGAGCCGCTGTTGTCGGACGAGGCCAACGAGTCCGGTCTCGCAGCTGCGCGCGCCGGAGCCCTGGTCGAGCGCCGCTTTGCGCAGCTCTCGACCACCGATGCGCTGCGCCGGCTGTCCCGCGAGGCGCCGAGGCGCCTGCCGAAGCGGCGCGGCCATCGCCGCATGCGGGCTCGCAGCGGACCCTACGCGGATTTGCGCCGCACCCTGCGCGACTCCGTTCGCAGCGATGGCGAAATCCTCCGGCTGGGACGTTTGAAGCGGCGGCAACGCCCGCGCAAGGTGTTGCTTCTGATTGACGTCTCCGGCTCGATGAAGACCCGCACCGAAGAGAATATGAAGTTCGCGCACACGCTGGTGCAGGCGGCACCCAACGTCGAGGTCTTCACCTTCGGCACGCGGCTGACCCGCATCACCCGCCCGTTGCGACTCAAACGCCGAGAGCAGGCGCTCAGGGCGGCGGCCCATGCGGTCAGCGACTGGGACGGCGGCACCCGAATCGGCGACGCCCTTCAGGCCTTTCTCGCCGTGCCCCGCTTCGGCGGATACGCGCGGGGCGCTGCCGTGATCATCGTTTCCGACGGCCTGGAACGGGGCGAACCCGATGCGCTGCGCGATGCGGTCGCGAAACTATCGCGCCGTGCGTGGCGCATGAGCTGGCTGACGCCGCTCGCGTCCGGTCCCGACTTTCGCCCGCAGACCGAAGCGCTGGTCGCGATCGAACGCTTCGTCGACGACCTCGTCGATGGTGGCTCGAGCGCGTCGATCGTCGCGCATGTGCTGGCGCTGGGACAAAGGAGAGTTGCGTGACCGACGTCGTCGATGGACACCATCATATCTGGCGCCAGACCGACCTGCCCTGGCTGGTGGGTCCGATGCAGCCGCGCATCTTCGGTCCATACGAGCCGATCCGGCGCGATTACCCGATCGAGGAATATCTCGGCGACATCGAGGGCAGCGGCGTTACCCGCTCGGTCTATGTCCAGACCAACTGGGCCAATGACCGCTTCGAGGACGAGGCCGCTTGGGTGCAGCAGACCGCCGAGGAGCACGGCTGGCCGCATGCCATCGTAGCTTACGCCGACTTTTCGGTGGACGACGTGCGTCCACAGCTCGACCGCCTGAAGCGCTATGCCCTCGTACGCGGCGTTCGCATGCAACTGCATTGGCACGAGAACCCGCTTTATCGCTTTGCCGCGCGGCCGGACCTTTGCACCGATCCCGTGATCCAGCGCAATATCGCCCGCCTTGCGGATTATGGCTGGAGCTTTGAGCTTCAGGTGTTCACGCCACAGATGCCTGACGCTGCGCGCCTTGCGGAATCCTGCCCTAAGGTGATCTTTATCCTCCAGCACGCCGGCATGCTGGAGGACCTTTCACCGGCAGGCCGCGCCGCGTGGCGCGCCGGGATGGCCCGCCTCGCCGCATGCCCGAACGTCGTGTCGAAACTATCGGGGCTCGGAACCTTCATCCACCGCAACGACCCCGCGCATGTCGCATCCGTCCTGACCGATACGATTGCGATCTTCGGCGCCGAACGCTGCCTGTTCGGCTCGAATTTTCCGATCGAGAAATTGTGGACCAGCTATCGCGCGTTGATCGATGCATTCCGTGCCGCCGCGGCGCCGCTACGCGATGATCAGCGCGAAGCCATTTTCAAGACCACCGCTATGCGCGTCTATCGGCTCTGAGCGCCGAGGAAACAACGAGAACGGACACAGGGAGGGACGGAATGCCGCTGGAGATCAAGATTTTGGACTATGGCGATATTGAGCTGGAATCGAGCTTTTTGGTTCTCGGCCGCGATTGCGGCCGCACCCGCCGCGTCCTCACCCTCGGTTTCCTGATCCTCGGCGGCAAGTATCCGGTCGTGGTAGACACCGGTTACCGTTCCAACCAGATCATGGAAACGCTGGGGATGCGCGGCCTGCAGTATCACGAGCACATGATCGAGAACCAGCTTGCGCGGCACGGCGTGCGGATGGGCGATGTGCGTTTCGTCTGCCACACCCATCTGCACATCGACCACGCCGGCAAGGACGATCTGTTTCCGATGAACACGACCGTCGTCCTCAACCGCCGGGAGCTTGAATATTCCGTGTCCGGCCTGATGCATCCGCAATATCCGGCGCCGGATATCAAGCATCTGATCGACCGTCTGCACACCAAGAGTGCGCTGCGCTTTCTCGACCTCGAGATTACAGGTCCCATCGAGCTGATGCCGGGCGTCTACTGCGACGCTGCGAATGCGCATACCGAGGGCTCGATGAACATCATCGTCGAAACCGCCGACGGCATCGCCACCATCTGCGGCGACGTGATCTACGATTTCAACGATCAGATCGTGACGCCCTTCAACGAGATCCACGACTGGGAGCCACGCACCACTGGCAACCACGGCACCACCAAGCGGGCCGAGAAGGCCGCCATCAAAAAGCTGCTCAGCAATTCGCGCTATCTGCTGCCGGTCCACGACCGCCCCGCCAAGATCGAAGGCGGCAACGTCGTCGGCCGGCTGCACGACCAGGTGCCTGGGCCGGTCGTGCAGTCTCTGCCCCAGCGCAACTGGTTTCCGGCCTAGACGCCAGAGGATCGACCGATGACCCACGTCACCTTGCGCTCCGAATTCGAGACCCTGATCGATCCCTACGCACCAGTCGCGCAAATCGGCACCGGTTTTGACTTCACGGAGGGACCGATCTGGCATCCGGTCGATCATTATCTGCTGTTCTCAGACATGCCGGGCGACGTGCGCCGGCGCTGGGATTCGCGGCACGGCATTGCCGAGGTCAAACGCCCGTCGAACAAATGCAACGGCATGACCTATGACGCCGAACTTAATTTGGTCGTTTGCGAGCACGCGACATCGTCGTTGATCCGCGAGCGGCCGGACGGGCGGCGCGAGGTGCTGGCCTCGCACTTTGGGGGACAGGAGCTCAACAGCCCCAACGACGTCTGCGTGCACTCCTCCGGCGCGATCTATTTCTCGGACCCCTGGTATGGCCGCATGCCGGTCTATGGCGTCGAGCGGCCGAGGCAGCTCGGTTTCCAGGGCGTCTATCGCGTCGTGCCCGGCGCCGAGCCGAAGCTGGTCGTGGATCGCAATCTGTTCGACCAGCCGAATGGGCTGTGCTTCTCGCCCGACGAGAAATTGCTCTATGTCAACGACACCGTACAGGCACTCATCCGTGTATTCGACGTCAACGGCGACGGCTCGCTGTCGAGTGCGCGTGTGTTCGCGAGCGGTATCCGCTCCGAGCTCGAGCCCGGCTTGCCCGACGGCATGAAGTGCGACCAGCACGGCAACGTCTGGGTTACGGCACCCGGCGGGGTCTGGGTCTATTCGCCGCGGAGCGAGCTGCTCGGCAAGCTCCGCTTGCCCGAACTCGTCGCCAACCTTACCTGGGGCGGGCCGGATTTCCGCACGCTGTATCTGACTTCGACGCACTCGGTCTATGCCATTCCCACCAGGGTCGGACCGCGCCACGAGCCCTATATGAGCGGCAAGCGAGGCAGCGGCACGGCGGCCGCGGGCTCTGCTTCCGCTGCCCCCATCCTTGCCGACGGCGAAATGCAGCTCGACCCGCGACGCTGCGCCATGATCATCCAGGATCTCCAGAACGACGTCATCATGGACGGCGGCGCCTTTGCCGATTCCGGCGCGCCAGGTCACGCGAAGCAGCAGCGCGTCGTCGAGAATGTCCGCCGCCTGGCCGAATCGGCGCGGGTGCGCGGCGTCGCCATCATTCATGTCTGGTTCGTCGTCGAGCCCGGCGCGCCCGGCGTGACGCTGAATGCGCCGCTGTTCGAGGGTCTCGTCGACAGCAAGGCGATGGTGCGCGGAAGCTGGGGGGCGGCACCGGTGTCAGGTCTCGAACCACGGCCCGGCGATTTCGTGGTCGAGAAGGTGCGAATGAGTGCCTGGGAAGGCACGAGGCTCGAAACGATCCTGAAAGCCACCGGCCGCGACATGATCATCAACACCGGCGCCTGGACCAACATGTCAGTTGAGCACACAGCGCGGACCGGTGCCGACAAGGGCTACTTCATGATCGTTCCCGAGGATTGCTGCTCGACCATGAACGCCGATTGGCACGCCGCGTCGATCAATTTCGCCATGCAGAACGTCGCCGTCGTGACCAAGGCCGATGCGGTCATCAAAGCGCTGGGATGAGCGGTGGCGAAGCTCCTGCACCTGTCTTGCTCGCCCCGCGGCGACTCCTGGTCAGGCGCCGGCGCACGCGTTTTCCTCGACGGCTTTCGCCGAGCTCGGCCCGACTGGGACGTGGACGTTATGGATCTCTGGCGCGAGCGCTTGCCGGAATTTTCAGGCCCCATTGTCGAAGCCAAATATGCACGGATGAAGGCGCAGGCCTTCAACGACGCGCAGCGGGACAGCTTCGCGGAAGCCGAGCGGATGGCGGTGCGCTTAGCGCTCGCCGAGCGGGTGCTGATTTCGACGCCAATGTGGAACTTCGGCATTCCCTATAAGCTCAAGCAATGGTTCGACATTATCGTCCAGCCCGGGCTCACCTTTCGGTTCGATCCGTCGCTGGGGTATATCCCGTTGCTGAAGGACCGGCCGACCATCGTCATCATTGCCAGTGGCAGCGATTTCGCCACCGGAATGAATCGCGGGCGCATCGACATGGCAGCGCCTTACCTGCGCGAAATTTTGCGTTTTGTCGGCATCAGCAATGTCCGTTTCATTCCGATCGGACCAACCACCGGACCGCAACAGCCCATTGAGGTGGCTCGCGAACGAGCCCATCGACGCCTGGCCGCAATGGCCGAGAGCTTCTGATGCGCCCCGCAGGTCAGTCGAGGCTACGGCAGATTGTCCCGCAGAAAAATGTCGATGCGGATGCGCTCCTGGTCGGGGCTGATCGGCTCACCCGAACAATGCGCGAGCAGGACTCGCGCCGCAGACCGTGCCTCGTGGCCGGGATCCTGGTTGATGATGGCATCGAGCGTGCCGCGGACCAGGAAACGCCGCGTGTATTGGGTCAGCTCATGGGCAATCCAGACCACCTCGCGCGCCCGTCCCGAGGCCTCAAGCGCGTCGGCGATGCCACGGTTCCCGGCGCCGCAGCAGTATATGCCGCGCAGATCGGGCTGGCGCGCGAGCAGTGCCGCAGTGAGCTCCCGGGTGCGCTCGCTGTCGTCGCGGCCCTCGATCACCGGCAGCGCGACTAGGCTCTGATATTCGCTGGACAGGATCTGGTGGAAGCCGAATTGCCGTTCGGTGTGATCGCGCAGCGACAACGATCCCGCGATGACGGCCACCGTCCCCTTGCGACCAGTGAGGAACCGTCCCATCAGCGTTGCAGCGGTGCGGCCTGCCGCCGGGTTGTCGATGCCGACATAGTGCAGCCGGCGCGAGCTCGGCGCGTCCGACACGAGGGTCACCACAGCGACCCCGCGCGCAGTGAGTTCGTCGATCGCGGCGCGCACCCTGGGATGGTCGAGCGCGATCACGGCGACGCCCTGATAGGCAGGCGAGAGATTTTCCAGCGCGGCGGCGAGTACGTCCGGATCGAACACGTCGACACGCAGGATATCAATGAAGCCGCGCTGGCCGGCGAGCCAGTCTGCGGTGCGCTGGACCTGCTCGGTCAGGTTGGTCATGAAGCTGTTGCTGCCCGTCGGCAGCACAAAGGCAAAGCGGAACGTCTGCCCGCGGGCAAGCCGCGCGGCCGCGACGTCGGCTCGATAGCCGAGTTTTGCCACCGCGGCCTCGACCCGCGCGACGGTCTTGGCGCGCACGCCCTCGCGCCGGTTGACGACGCGGTCGACCGTGGCGAGCGAAACACCCGCCGTGCGCGCAACGTCCTCAAGCGTGGCACGAATCACCGGCTGGCTCGCACCAGCATTCATTCGCGCGCCGCCCACAGCATGCCGCGGGTCATCAACGTCCGGATCTCCGGTACGTCGAGCTCGTAGGCGCGGTGGCCGAGCGAGGAATAGAACACCCTGCCCGCGCCGTATCGCTTCTTCCAGATCACCGGCATCACCACGCCCTCGATCCAGGGGGCGTGCTCGCCGGTGAAGGTCGTCGTCGCCAACACCTCGTTGGCGGGGTCGACATGCATGTAGTACTGCTCGGAACGATGCTCGAAACTCTTCAGGCCCTTCATGATGGGATCATCCGGTTTCGTCAAGTCGACCTTGTAGTCGATGATGTTGCCGGGATGCGCAACCCACTGCCCGCCGCACAGGAACTGGTAGTCGACGGAATCGCGGAACGCGTCACCCATGCCGCCATGATGGCCGGCGAGCCCGACGCCGCTTCGGACCGCAGCGCAGAGATTGAGCGCTTCCGCCTTCTCGATCTTCGACATGGTGTAGATCGGGATGATCAGTGACAGGTCGTGAATCGCGGGATCGGCGAACGCGGCGGTGGTGGTTTCGATCCGCACCTCGAAGCCTTCAGCCTTCAGCCAGCCGCGGATCATCGAAGCGCAGAGATCGGGATCGTGTCCCGGCCAGCCGCCCCATACAATTAATGCCTTGCGCATGGTCATTCCCTCAGTCGATCTGTCCGGTTTCGCGCCCGGCCGGCAGCATCGCCGGCCGCTCGACGCGGCTCTCGATCTTGACGCGCCGGCCTTCGTCGGCAGAGATCTGGAACGCCTCCATCACCTCCAGCACGTGGAAAGCGAGCGCGCCGCTCGCACGATGCGGCCGGTTGTTCAGTATCGCGGAGGCCATATCGGCGGCGCCAATGGAACGGAACTCGCCATCGACATGACCGTGGGTCAGCGGGACCGGCTCCCAGTCGCCGCCAGCCTTGGCGACCTGCACCTCGCCGCCGAAGCGGTTCGGGTCCGGCACCAGCATGCTGCCCTTGTCGCCATAAATCTCGATTGGCGCGTGCCGGTGCTTGGGCACGTCAAAGCTCATCGCGATCGAGACGACCGCCCCGCTCTCGAATTCGAGCGTGCCGGCGACATGGGTCGAAACTTCGACCGGGATCAGCGTTCCGTTCATCGGCTGGCTGGTGACCAGCCGCTCGGATTTCGGACGCGCGGTCGAGCCCATCACGCTCGCCACCGGGCCGAGCAGCTGCACGAGATCGGTGATGTAGTACGGGCCCATGTCAAGCATAGGGCCGCCGCCGCGCAAATAATAGAAACCCGGCGCCGGATGCCAGCGCTCATGGCCGGGGCAGCCGAAGAACGCGCTGCCGGCCACGGGCGTGCCGATCGCGTCATCGTCGATCAGCTTGCGCGCGGTCTGGTGCCCACCGCCCAGGAACGTATCGGGCGCGCAACCGACGCGAAGATTCTTCTGCGCGGCGAGCTCCATCACCTTGCGCGCTTCCGTGACGTTAATGCCGAGCGGCTTCTCGGAATGAACGTGCTTGCCGGCGTTCAGCACCGCCAGGCTGACGTCGGTGTGGGCGAGTGGCACAGTGAGATTGATGACGATCTCAACGTCGTCTCGCTTGAGCAGCTGATCAACCCGCATCGCCGGCAACCCGAAGGCGGCGCCCTGCCGCTCTGCCGCATCGCTGCGCATATCGGCGAGCGCCTTGATTTCCATGACCGCGAAGCGCTGGGCCGCCTTCAGATAAGCGGTGCTGATATTGCCGCAGCCGATGATGCCGATGCCGACTTTTCTCATTGTGATCTCCGTGAGGTACCGTTCATCCCTTGACCGCGCCGGCGGTGAGGCCTGCGACGATGTGCTTCTGCGCCAGGAGGAAGAGAATGATCGTCGGCAGGATGGTCAACGTGATGAAGGCCAGGATCAGATGCCACTCGGACGAATACTCGCCCTGATAAATCATGATACCGAGCGGCCAGGGATAGAGCGCGTCGGTGTTGAGCATCACCAGCGGCAGCAGATAGGCGTTCCAGCTGTTGACGAAGGTGATGGTACCGACGGTCGCCAGGATCGGCCGCGATAACGGCAACGTCACATAGCGGAAGAATTTGATATAGCTGCACCCGTCGACCAGCGCGGCCTCCAGCAATTCGTACGGGATGTCCTTGAAGAAGCGCCGCAGCAGCAACACGCTCATCGCAAGACTGAAGGCCGTCTGCGGCAGGGCAACGCCAAAATATGTATCGAGCAGCCCGAGATCGCGGACCTTGATGAAGAGCGGCAGCACCGCCGTCGCGGCCGGAAACAGCAGGCCCAGCGTCAGGTAGCTCAGCAGCATCGAGCTGCCATAGAACCTGATATGGGCGAAGGTGAACGCCGCCATCGAGGCGACGATCAGGGTCAGGGCCACCGTGAGGGTCGAGATGATCAGCGAGTTGCGCAAGAGCTGCCAGTAGCGTGCCGAGAACAGGATGTCGGCATAGTTCTGCCACTCCCAGTGGCGTGGCAGGCCGAACGGATTGACGCGCAGTTCGCCGAGCGATTTGAAGCCACCGAACAAGGTCGCGAGCAGCGGCACCACTACGATGATGGCAACGACGGCGAGGAACACCAGCTTGAACAATACTGAGGGATCGAACGGGGCGCGGATGGTCCTGGCGTTACTCATCGCGCATGAACCATCGCTTGTACGTGAAGGCAAAGGTCACGCAGATCGCAAACAGGATGACGCCGATGGCACTGCCGTAGCCGACCCGCATGCGTGAGATGCCATTGTTGTAAAGAAAGCTCACCATCGTGTTCGAGGAGTCCGCTGGCCCCCCGCGCGTCAGCGGCATGACGAGGTCGAACAGCTGCAGCGAGCCGACGATGGCGAAGAACACGGAGAGCCTTATCGTCGGATAGAGCAAGGGGATGACCACATGTCGCAAGGCTTGCGATCGGGTCGCGCCGTCGATACGCGCCGCCTCGACCAGGCTCTTGTCGAGGCCCTGGAGCGCTGCGATGAATAGCATCATGTGGAAGCCAAAGTACTTCCAGACGACCACGATCAGCACCGCCAGCATGGCCGTATCCGTCGATGCAAGCAGATGCGGCGGCTCGGCGCCGAAGCTGCGCCAGATCGAGGCCACAAGGCCGTAGTCGCCATCATAGACGAAGCTGAAGATCAGCCCGGTCGCGATCTCCGCCAGGATATAGGGCATGAAGAACAGCATGCGCAGCGCCACCGCCCCTCGAAAGCGTTCGGCGAGCATCAAGGCCAGGGTGAGCGCAAGCGGCAGCTGGATGGCGAGCGAAACAGCGATGATCAGGCCGTTGTTGCGCAGAGCGAGCCAGAAGGCGCGGGTCTCCAGCACAAAGCGGTAATTGTCCAGGCCAATCCAGTTGGTCGGCCTGCCGAACCCGTTCCAATTGAAGCCCGAATACCAGGCTGCTTCGCCGATCGGCAGCACAACGAACAACGTGAACAACAGCAGCGCCGGCGGCAGGAACAGGATGAGCACCGTCAGCCTGCCGTCCCAACTCGGGCCACGGACCGTGACCTGCGGGATCATCTCGCCAGCAGCGCCGATCGCCGACACGCTCGCGGTCCGCCGCGTCACCGTCAGTTGCCCTGTTTCCACGCCGCCTCGATCGCCTTGGCAGCCTCTTGCGGGCTCATGCTGCCGCCGGCGATCTCGGCAGTAACGTCGTTGACGACGCGGCCGACCGACGGACCCAGGCTCTGGTCATAGAAGTTCTGGTGGTAGTTCGACTTCGCTAGATTGGCGGCGATCAGCTTCATGAAGGCGTTGTTGAGGCCGACATCCGCACCCTGCACCACCGGGATGATGAAGTTGCCCGCGGCAAGCCGCGTCTGCACCTCTTTGGAGACGAAGTACTTCAGGAAATCGACAGCCTCCTTCGGCGAGCCTTTTGTGATCAACCAACCGGTGATGCCCCCGAGCGTGTCGGTCGGAGCGCCCTTGCCGCCGGTCACGACCGGGAAGTCGAACCAGCAGATCTTGTCTTCGATCAATCCGACCTTGTCGGCGGCGAGAGCGCGCTGCAGATGATAGACCGTGCTGATCGCGAGCGTCATCGCCGCCTTGCCGTCGCCGAAATAGCCGACCGCCTGCGGGTTCTTGAAACCCAGGAAGCCATTCTGGAACGGTTGGAGATCCACGAGTTGCTTGAACAGCTCGCCGGATTTCTGGAAGGTTTCCCCGGCAAAGCCGCCGTTCTCGCCACGCAACGCCGCATCGAACGCCGCCTTGCCGCCGATGCGCACAGCAAGATGCGTCCAGTAGAAGTGCAGTGGCCACTTATCGGCGCCGCCGACCACGATCGGGGTCACGCCGGCGGATTTCAACGTCTTCACGGCAGCAAGCAGATCGTCCCAGCTCTTGATCCCGGCAGGGTCGACCTTCGCCTTGGCCATCAGCTCCTTGTTGCAGAGGAAGCCGACCTGCGAGAGCGCCGTGGGCAGACCATAAACACGGCCGTTGCTGGTGAAGGCGGCGAGCGCCGCCGGTGTGAGACTGTCGCTGTAGCCCTCCACAGAATCGGTGATGTCGTCGAGCACACCGGCCTCGATCTGCGTCTTCAGGACACCGCCGGCCCAGCTGTAGATGATGTTGGGCCGGTCTTTGGATTGCAGGATGGTCGGCAGCTTGGCCTTGTAGGCCTCGTTCTCGAGGAACTGCATCTCGACCTTGACGCCGGGATGCGACCCCTCATAGGCGCGCGCAACCTCCTCCCAGATTTTGACCTGGGCCGGGTTGGCCTCGATGTGCAGCCACTTGACCGTCGTTTCGGCCGCAGCGAGTTTCGCTCCGAACAGGCATGCGACAACGGCTAGTCCCAGTTTCCCGAGCAGTCTCATCACATTCCTCCCAAGGGCTCTTATTCTTTGATGCAATCCTGCCTTCGATTTTTGAGGTACGCAACTGAAATTCTGACCTATGCACCTCACGAGGGAGGTCGCTAAGGTGAGCGGGAGAGTCGGGCCGCGTCGCGCTGCCCCCAACGCAAATCGAGGGATATCCATGGCTGCCGTTTATTCCGACCTCGCCGGCAAGGTCGTTCTCGTCACCGGAGGCGCATCGGGAATTGGCGCTGCGATCGTGCGGCGCTTCGCACAGCAGAAATCCAATGTCGTGTTCTTCGACATCAATGTCGACGCGGGCCAATCGCTGGCACGCGAGCTGTCGGATCAAGGTCTTAGCGCGCGTTTCATGCGTGTCGACTTGACCGATATTGCCGCGTTACGTGCCGGTGTCGCGGAGGCGCGCAATGTGCGCGGCGCGATCAACATCCTCGTCAACAATGCCGCGCATGACGAGCGGCACAGCACCGAGGAAATGACACCGGAATATTGGGACGACCGCATCGGGGTCAACTTGAAGCACCAGTTCTTTGCTGCGCAGGCCGTGTTGCCGGACATGAAGGCGGCGAACGCCGGCGCTATCATCAATTTCGGCTCGGTATCGTGGATCGCCGGACAAGGCGGCATGGCCGCCTACACCGCCAGCAAATCGGGTGTGATCGGTCTCACACGCTCTCTGGCGCGCGATTACGGCGCCTACAATATCCGCGTGAACGCGATAGCGCCGGGATGGATCATGACTGAGCGCCAGCTCGATAAATGGATGACACCCCAGGGCGAGGTCGAGCTCATGCAACGACAATGCCTGAAGCGCAAGCTCATGCCCGACGAGGTCGCGAAGTTCACCATCTTCCTCGCTTCCGACGAGGCTTCTGCCTGCACAGCCCAGCACTACATCGTCGATGGCGGCTGGGTCTGAGGCGGACCAGACCAGATCGTGCATCGGCGCGCCGCTACTTTGCCAGGCGGAACTTCCCGCCTTCGACCTTGATGAGAAAGGCCGAGCGCTCATCATAGCCGTTGTGATCGGCCTTGCTCATGTTCGACAGCCCATTGTTGAGATAGATGTTCTGCCCACGCTCGAGTGCGTCCCGCAGCGCCGCGCGAAATTCGATTGTGCCAGGCTTTGCCGTCTTCAGCGCATCCGGTGCAGCTTTTCCGATCAGTGCCACGACATCCCAGAGGTGAGCAGCGAACATGTTGGGCTTTTGTCCGTTCGCCGCTTCATACGCGGTCACGAACTCCTCCGTCGAACGACGGAACGGATCTCCTGCGGGAAGATCGGCGGCAATGGTAAAAGCTTCGCCCGCGAATACCGCACCTTCGACGTTCGCGCCGCCGAGCTTGATGAACTCCTCACTGGCCACGCCGTGTGTCTGAAATATCTTCCCGGCGTATCCGCGCTCGCGGAGCGCCTGCTGCGGCAGGACGGCCGGAGTTCCTGCGGACGCGATGAAGACGGCATCGGGATTGGTCGACATCACCTTCAGCGCCTGACCGGTGACGCTGGTGTCGGCGCGCGCGTAGACCTCATGTGTGGTTACGGTCAGCCCCAACGCAGGCGCGAGGCGGCTCACCTCCTTGTAGTAGCCCTCGCCGTAGCCATCCGAAACGCCGATATAGCCGAGCGTCTTCACGCCTGATGTCGCGATATGCTTGAGGATGGCGGCCGCCATGAGGTCGTCATTGGGAACGACCTTGAAAGCCCAGGCACGCTTCTCATCCATCGGTTGAACGATGGCCGTAGCGGCAGCGAGCGACAGCAGCGGCGTCTTCGATTCGAGCGCGACATCCAGCATCGGCATGGTCACCGGGGTCAGAGAGGAGCCGACCAGCACGTCGACCTTATCCTGGATCACCAGCCGGCGTGCGTTCTGGACCCCTTTGGTCGAATCCGACTCGTCGTCCAGGACGATATAGGTCACCTTCTCTCCACCGATCTCTTTCGGAAGAGCTGCAACCGTCTTGAGCTGCGGCTGTCCCAGAGCGGATCCCGGGCCGCTTGCCGAAATCACAATTCCAATTTTGATGTCCGCGTGAGCAGCATTTCCAAAAAGGACGCATGCCACAAGAAGCGAGGCTCGCGCGAAACCGATCTTCATGTCCCGTTCCTCCCTGTCCGCTTTGATGACTCCGCCGGCTGCATCGGGCGCCCCGGCTCGAGCTTGCACTGCTCTCCGGGACGCACCGACGCTGCCCAGAAGGCACGTCGTCCGACATACGCGTTCCCTCCTGCGGTCCCGAGCAAGCGGGCGGATCATGCTAAGCGGATCGCGGCAACGTGTCTGTCCCTAGCGTTAGGGACAAGACATCGGTGCTCGAACCGGAATCTCGAGGTAGACGGACACGCCTTCGCGTTCTCGCGGCGCATTTCGCCCGAGCTTTGCTTGGTCGCTTCACCCTCTTGTCCAAGAGGGCGCAGGGAAGGCCGGGTGCCGGCTGGCACCCGCGGTCCGCTGCGCGAAAAGCACACGCAGGAAAACCGCACAGCAGCATACAGGTGTAGCCAATCACTCGGCCTTCCCTGCGCGATGGTTGGACGGCTTATGCCGTGCTCTCCCGGGAGCCGAGTTCTCTTTGGCCTCCCTCGTCCCAACGAAAGTCACCGCCACCGCGCCGGTTGACGCAGATGCCGCATTCGCCAGGGCTTGACCGTAGCAACGACGGCCAGGACCACACGGTTTTTGCCGTACGCACGGTTCGCCATTTCGCCGCAGTTTTCCCAGCCCTGTCGACGGAGCCGGAAACTTACAGACGAGACGAAGCCTAGCAGCGCCGCTCGTCGGAACGCAGCCTGGGCTCACGGAGAGCAATCCGCCCTGCCCTTAGCCTCTCGCACCCGAACGCTGCCGCGTCCACCGCAAGCCCGGCTCGCGAACATGACGACCACAAGATCGCCCCTCAAGGATGAGCCGGGATGGACGACACATACGCTAAAACCGAATTTCGGTAAAGTGGAATATTTCTGACGAGGGGGGTTGACGCGGTCGTGGCTGTTTCGGCTGCGAGGCCGCTCGATGAGGAATTAGCGGTTTGGTAACCATACGCGCCTCGCTCGAAGGATTAATGCAAATCATACGCCGCCGGTGTCTCCCCCGTAACGACCCTGCTATAGAGCGTAGATCCGGCTCCATCAATCGTCCCGAGCCATCTGCTTTCTTGGTTGCGTATGAACAGACCTAGCAACACATTCGACATCGCCATCGAGCAGGGATTCGACTTCCTGTCGCCGGACTACGCGGAGCTGTTCGACAACTCGGCCGCCACCGCGTTCCAGCATCCGCTCTGGCTCGACACCCTCTACACCAGGCTCGCGTCTCATGTGGGCGCAACTCCTCTGGTTGTCGTGGTCCGCCACCGCGCGACGGGCGCCCTTGCGATGGTGTTGCCCTTGCTGCGGATCCGGCGCGGCCCGATACGGACCGTCGAATTCGCCGACCTCCGCGTTTCCGACTACCTCGCGCCCGTATGCAGCCCGCAGGTATTTTCCGAGCTGCTCAAGGACGAGAGTGCCTGCGCAGAAATCCGGTGCCTCGTCCGCCCGTTCGATCTGCTCCGGATGACCAAGCTGCCGGATGGACGGCTTCCGATCGAGAACCTGCTGGCTGCGCCCCGCCGCATAGCGATGGACACCAATGCCTATGCGACCGTTCTGGTCGCGCCGTTCGAGCAATGGCGCGCCAGTGCGCTGGACCGTTCCTACCAGAAGGAGCTCGCAAAGAAAGCCCGGCAGCTCCAGAAGAAGGGGGACTTGAGTTTTTCATGCTGCCGCGACAGTGCCGCTGTCTTGGAGGTGCTGGACGTGATGAAGAAATTTCGCGGGCCGCGCTTTCAGGCACACGGCGACGGAGATCTGCTCCAGCGCCCCGAATATTACGGCTTCTATTCCGACGTGGCGCAGCGCGGCCTCGGCTCCTTTGTCCGGCTCTATGCGATGAAGATGAACGGCGAGGTCATCGCAGCCGTGCTCGGACTCAGCCATCACGGCAGCTTCCTCGTGATCATGGGCGCCTTCGACATTGCCGGATACAAAAGCCAGTCCTTGGGCGCGCTGATGTTCGAGCAGGTGGCGAAGGATTGCATCGAGCGCGGGGATCAGATGCTCGATTTCACCATCGGCGACGAGCCCTACAAGAAGCAGTTCGGCGCTCAGCCTTCACCGATGTGGACGGTCACGCAGGCGGGCAGCACCACGGGCGCCATCTCCTTGTTCGCACTGAAACAGGCGCCTTGGCTCAAGCTGGCCGCCAAGCGGATGTCGGAGTTCAGGTTCCTGCCGACCCGGACCTCAACGCCGACGCGCTGACCGGTGCGAGGGGCCGACCGGGTGCCGCTCTCAGGCGCGTAGCGCGCTTCGAACCTGCGCGAGCCAGCCGGGCCGCATCTGATCGAGCCGGTGGGTGATACTGCGTCGCAGGAAGTGCAGCCGCCGCCGCACGTCCCAGCCAATATCGTTGCGGGACGTCAGGGCCTGCCGGAAGCGCGCCATCTTCAGTGACTGCTGGTCCGCCGCGACCTTGTCGGGATCGGAATAGAATTCAGAAATCTTCTCCCGGCCCATGCCCTCGGTCCCGAGCCAACGCGGCGCATATTCGGTGCAGAGGCGCTCGACGTCGACCAGCAGACGGGCGACGCCCGTGCCGGCGGCCGGACAATTCGTTTGGAACGCATCACCGATGAGCACGACTCCGGGCTGGAGATGTCCTTCCACGACGGACAGGTGCATCACCCAATTCTGCACCCGGTCGATCACGTGGAAATCGCCAAGGTAGGGCCGCAATCCCGGAAGCAGGCGCAAGACCGTCGCCTCCGGTTCACGGCGCAGCTCGCGCATGATCGGATCGGTCGGGTCTCGGAACATGAAGAGATTTGCCCGCATGCCGGCACGCACGGGAAACAGGCTGAGATAATCGATGCCGTCCGCTGTGCGCTCCCCATAACAGGTCAACGCCTCGAAATCGAACGGCGCGTGGTCGCGGCGGGCGATCGTGAAGCCGAACGAAACCGAATGGCGCTCGGCCAGCACGCGCCGCTTGATGCCGAGCTTGTAGCCGAGCACGCCCGCCATGCCCGTGGCCAGCACGACGAGGCGCGCAGTTATGCGCCCCCCTGACGCGAGCTCGACATGTTGGAGATCGTCGCGACAATTGACCGCAGTGACCTCATCGACAATGAGGCTGGACGGATCAGGCAGCTGGCTGCGCGCCATGGCGACGAGATCGGCATATGGAAGCCCGTAAGCCCGGCCGACGCTGACATCGACCACCTTGCCTTCCCTGATGTTGAGCACCTGATCATATCGACAGGCCACGTTGTCGAGCGCATCGAGGAAGCCCAGCTTGCGCAACATCTCCAGCTGACGGCCGCCTATTTTTTCGACCCGAAACTCGTCCGGATGGACCGCGCGCTTGTCGACGAGAGCGACACGATGCCCTGCCCGCGCGAGCACGGCCGCCGCGAGCGAGCCCGCAAGGCCGCCGCCGACGATCGCGATGTCGACGACGATCGCCGCGGTCGCAGATCCAGCGCTCGGCTCGGTCACGTTGCTATCCGCCGTCATGGTCCAGGCTCCCACGGTCAACGATGGTTGCCCGTGCAATTCTCTCGCCTGATGTCGCATCGTAGGACCAAACGCGATCATTTCTCGATATCTCGGTTAACGCAGCGGAGACCTGCCCGGCCCGATGAGATCCGGCACGCGCCTTGCTCGGCCATTCCCGCCGAGCCGGTCCGCATTCCAACGGCTCATCTCGCCTCATCGGCCGTCGATGCGGCGCTCTGCCGCCACGCGACCGGGCCGCACTTTGCTCTATCTGGGACAATGGGGTCAGCGATGTTCCATAGTGAAGCAACAGGCATGGCCGCGACGTCGCCGCGGCCGGCGGGATCATGGAGGCCGTCCATTAACACTCGCGGTTTTTCGGCATGCTAGGCTGTCGCAGGTAATCGGAAAATGTCTCTTCAGGGGAAGTTGCCCCTTAAATCTCCATGATCGAATCCATCGTCCAGTTCATGCGGCGCGACGTGACGCGCGGTGTTGCCGGAACCATCCTTCTCAAGGTTGGTAGCGGCGCGCTTGCGTTCGCGTTGTTCTCGCTTGCGGCACGAACGATGTCGCCCAATGGGTTTGGCATCTTTGCGACCTGGCTTTCGGTCGCCCAGATGGCAGCGGTCGTCGGTCTGGTGGGCCAGGAATCGCTGCTGGTGCGATTTCTGAACGAGTATCGGGTGGGAAATCAGCCTGATCTCACCAAGGGCGTGCTGCTATCGAGCTTCAAGATTTCCTCCGTCGCGATGCTGATTGCGATCGGCGCAATCGCGATCGGCGCGAACATCAAAGGCGCCTCGTGGCTGCTGGTTGTCGCGGTGTCGGCCTACACAGCCGTGAATGCCGGACTGATGCTTGGCAGCCAGATCGCACGCTCGCTGGTCAGCATTCTCATGGGGGAAGGAAACAGGGAGTTCTTCTGGCGAGTCAGCGTGGTGCTGTTTCTGCTCGCAATCATGTTCGGCCATCGGCAGCTTGATCCCGCCGAATTGATCGCCGTGATGACGATTGCCATGTCGGTCGGACTGGTCGCACAGATCATCGCGATTGCGCGAGTTCTGCCGGATTTCCGCGGCACGGCGGTGCGTTCCGAACCGTCGCGCTGGAGATCGAGCGCGCTTCATTTCTGGGTCGCATCCATCCTCGAAGCCGCGAACCAGTATTTCGACGTCATTCTGGTCTACTGGATGCTGGACCCGGCAACCGCCGGAATTTATTTTGCCGCTTCGCGCCTGGCCAACATCTTCGCCATGCTGTCGGCCGCATTGTACAGCTTTGGCGCACGTCGGCTCCCCTCGCTGTACTTCAGCAAGAACCATCAGGAATTCGAGCGAACGTTGCGGCTCATGGCGGAAGTGACCGCGGTGTGCGTGGTCAGCGGACTCCTCCTGATCTGGGTTGGAGGTCCCCATCTACTCAACTTGTTCGGGCCACATTTCGCTGCGCAGCACTGGGTCCTGATCGTGCTCGCGATCGGAACGGCGGTCCAGGCGGCGGGCGGTCCGTCTGCGGCGATATTGCAACTGACCGGCCATGAGCGCGAGTATGTCCCCGTGATTGCCGGGAACGTAGCGCTACGGCTGGTTGGATTTCTCGTCCTCATTCCCTGGCTCGGCGTTCTTGGCGCAGCGATCTCAGCCACTGTGTCGCTCGCGTTAGCGACCATCGTCCTCAACATCCTCTGTCGCCGGCGAACCGGCGTCGATCCTTCGATTCTAGGGCTTTTGCGCTTCTCGGCATCGAAGCCCAGCGCCTACGCGGTCCGTGGCGCGGACTCCGGCGAATAGAGCGTCAGCATATGTCGCGCGTGTCCCGCATGAAGGAGAGCGCACCAGCAGCCGTCGGCGCACCGGCGGAATGTGCGTCGTTTTCATATGCTTTAGTGGGCCCGCTCCAACCCAAATATCGATGGTTAATCGGCGGTTGCCCGCGTCCTCTGCACTTCGTCGGGAACCAGCGGAATTCCCTCATGCCCTTGCGGCAGGGCGCATTAACTCCGTTTATTGCTAGTCGGTGTCCGCGCGATGCCCGCATGGTAGATACGGAGTTAAGAAGGTGAAAAATTCGCTTCTCTAATGGGTCGGGATCCGTGCTGCATTACCAGCCAAACAAGGCGTTGGGCGAGACGACTGCGACAGCACTCCCGTCGCCCAACGGTGGCGGACGCAAGCCGCACGTGCTGCTCGTACAGACCCAGGCTGAGAACGCCGGTGCGCAGGAGATCTCGCGCCTGCTTGGCGCCGGGCTGACCGCCCGCGGCTATCGCGTCACCAATCTTTTCTTCTTCCGCAAGTCGGATTCGTTCGATGAGCCGCCCCACACGGTCTATTGCGCGTCGAGCCGGCCGGGAAATCCGCTGGCGCTGCTGCAAATGCTGTGGACGCTCGGCCGCCATATCAGGGCCACCAGGCCTGACGCCGTTCTGACCTTTCAGCACTTCGGCAATGTCATCGGCGCCGGTGTGGCGCGCCTGATCTGCCGCGCACCTGTCATCGCCAATCAGGTTTCATCCGCGCTGTCGATGAGCTGGCCGGTCCGTACGGCCGACATCGTCATGGGCAGCCTCGGCTTCTTCGACCGCATCACGCTCAACTCGCTGGACATGCAGCGCGAGTATTCGCGCTACCCCAGGGCTTATCGCGCGCGCATGGTGCATGTCCCGCACGGCTTCGACGACAGGGCGCTCACCCTGTCGAAGCAAGCTGCGCGACAGAAGTTCAATCTCCCGCCGGATAGCCCCCTGCTCGGCTGCGCAGCAAGATTACACCCGCACAAGCGGCTCGACGCGGCGATATGTCTGTTGCCGGATCAACCCTCCTGGCACCTCGCACTGGCCGGGCAGGGAGCCGACGAGGCCCGGCTGCGGCAGTTGGCGGATGACTTGAAAGTATCGGACAGGCTGCATCTGCTCGGCGAAATCACCCCACGCCAGATGGCGGAGTTTCTCGCCGCTCTCGACGTGTTCGTATTTCCGACGCAGGCGGAGACCTTCGGCCTCGCCGCTGTGGAGGCTGCAAACGCCGGCGTTCCCTCGGTCGTCACCGATCTTCCGGTCTTGCGCGAAGTGTTGTCCGTCGAAGGGAAGCCGACAGCGCTGTTCGTCGATGCCTCCGATCATACCAAGCTGTCGGCCGCCGTCTCCAGGCTCCTGACGGACCAAAAACTGAGCGACGAACTGCGGCAAAACGCCAAAGGCCTGAAGCTGCGCTATTCAGTGGACGCCATGGTGGAGGAATACGTTCGAATTCTCGGCCAGGTCATTTGATCGGGGCGCATGGAAACGGATCGGCTCGACATGACCATCGAGTTTCGCTGTGAAATTGAGAATGCGCGGCGGTGGATGGGCCGCGAGACGCTGTCGATCGACGGGCGGGATGTACCGGTCCAGATCGCGTGGACGGCAACGGCGGAGCCGCGGCCGGCGGGTCTCGACATGCTGTTCGAACTCGAACGTTTGGTGTTGCACAAGGGCAAACACAGCGGCACCGAAAGGCTGAAGATCAGTCCGGACCGGATGCAGGCTCGCGCCGGCACGGCAGACGTCATCGTCGATTTCACCGGTGGCGCGCGGGATCCGAACTGCTCCGCCCGGCAGTATCTCCGCCCGCTGTTCAATGGAGTGGCAGGCGAAAACGCAGCTCTTGCCGCCATTCTCGCCGGCGATCTGCCGGTGATCGAAATCGTCGACGAGGTCGACGGTGCAGTCCTCGATCGTGGCCATCCCTCCGCCGAAATCGCGGCCGGTCTGAGCGGGGGCCTGGAAACGGTCATGGCGCGAACCCTGACCATGGTGGCCGCCATCCTGTCGGGACGACCGCGCATCGTGCCGCAGCTGGCACGACCGGCCCGAGCGGACAACGGCCGCCCGCCAACGGCTTATGTCGCGCGCGGCCTCACCATATCGATCGCCAAGGAGATCTATCGCCTCTGCTGCTATGCCCCGCATTGGCATGTCGGATGGCGCATCAACAAGGGCGCAGGCGTCTGGCAGACCGGAGACCTGTCAGGGCCTCGCTGGAACGTCCTTGCCGATCCCGGAAACCACTTCTACGCCGATCCTTTCCCCATCACGTGGCAGGGAAGAACATTCGTCTTCTTTGAGGATCTCGATCACCGGATTGGAAAAGGAATCATTTCCGCGATCGAGTTCGACGATAAGGGCCCGGTCGGAGCGGTCGTGCCCGTATTGGACGAGCCCTGGCACCTCTCCTATCCGTTCCTGATCGAGGACGATGGCGCATTGTGGATGATCCCGGAGAGCTCGACCAATGGGGACGTCGCCATCTATAAATGCGTTCGGTTCCCGGACAAATGGGAGCGCCACGCGACGCTGCTTTCAGGACTTGAACTCGCCGATGTGACGATCACGCGGCACAACGGCCTGCACTATCTGTTCGGAGCCTGGCGCGATGGCACTGGCGGGTATTCGGATTCGTTGGCGATCTATCACGCCGAGCACCTCATGGGCCCGTGGTTGCCGCATGCCAGCAACCCGGTCCTGATCGACCGCGCGAGCACGCGGCCTGCGGGGAATTTCGTCACCATCAATGACAAATTGTGGCGCCCGGTCCAGGATTGTGCCGGCGGATATGGGGCAGCGCTCGCCCTGGCGGAAATCGTCGAACTGTCGCCGACGACGTTCAAGCAGATTATCCGCCACTCTCTGCGGCCAGGGCCAGCATGGCCCGGCAGGAAGTTGCATACCTTGAATCGCTGCGGACAACTCGAGGTGATCGACGGGTCGCGTGTCCAACCCAAGACCCGTGCCTTCGGAGGCAAATTTCCATCGGCTGTCTTGTCGCCGCGGACCAGCCCCTCTGCCGCCAGCTAGCGCGGATGGCTGAACAGGTCCGTCGTGGCGTCGTCGACGGCGATATCGACCAGCGCGGGACCGCTTGATGCCAACGCTTCGGTCAAGATGGCGTCGACGTCGCCGACATCGGTCACGCGCTGCCCCGGACAACCCATTCCCCTTGCGAGCGCCACGAAGTCGAGCCCGGGCAGGTCGATCCCGGGCGGGCGATGCGCCTGCATCAGCTGGCTGAAGGCGCGCATCGCGCCATAGCCTGAATTGTTCATGATCACGAAAGTGATCGGCAGGCGGCGTTGCACCGCGGTCCAGATTGCCTGGATGCAATACATCGCCGATCCGTCACCGATCAGGGCGACGATGCGGCGGCCTGGCCGCGCCAGCGCCACGCCGACCGAGGCCGGCAGGCTATAACCAAGTCCGCCGCTCGCCATCGTGTAGAAGCTGTCCGCGCCAGGCCGTGGTAGGAATTGTTGGATGGCGGGACGATGCGACGGCGCCTCCTCGACCACGATCGCATCGCCCGGCATCAACGCCGAGAGCCGGGCGAGCGCATAGCCCGGCGGAATCGGATTTTGCGCGGCAGGAGCGGCAGGCCGCAACCGCGCGGCCGGCACCTCGCGCTCCGCGATGTCAGGCATCACCGACAGCAGCCCAGCCAGCGCCTTCGGGAGCGTGCTGATGATGGTGTCACCGACAGAGGCGGATGCGGCTTCCGTCGGATCATCCGTGATCTGCCAGACCGGCGTTCCATCGTCGAGCAATTCGCATTGTCCTTCGACATGGAAAGTAAACACCGGCGCGCCGACCACGACGATCAGATCGGCGCCGCGCAATGCGCGGGCGAGCCCTCCCGGTGCTGCCGGAAGGAAGCCGGCGAACAGCGGATGCAATTCCGGAAAGCTCGAACGGCTCGACATCGGGCTTGCCCAAACGGCCGCGCTCGCCTGCTCGGCCACAGCGACCATCGCGTCGACGCAGCCGCTGCGATCGATCTCGGGTCCGACAACGAAGATAGGTTTTTTGGCGGCTCGGATTGCCGCGCCGAGCCGAACGATCGCCGCCGGATCGGGCGCAAACTCCGTCGCGATGCAGCGGACCGGTGGAGCGGTTGCGGGCCGCGCCCAATCATCCGACGGGACCGACACGAATGTCGGACCGCGGGGATGCTGCATAGCGGTGAGGAAGGCCTGCGCGATCGCCGCTGGAACATCTTCGGCGCGCGCCGGTTCGGCGCTCCATTTCACATAGGGCTTTGGAAACTGTGCGGCGTCCTCGGAGAAGAGATAGGGTCGCATCCGCAATAGGCTGCGCGCCTGCTGCCCGGCTGTCACGACCATCGGTGTCTTGTTGCGGAATGCGGTGAAGAGATTGCCGAGGGCATGACCGAGCCCAGCCGCCGAGTGCAGATTGACGAACGCCGCTCGTCCCGTGGCCTGCGCATAGCCGTCTGCCATGCCGACGGCGCAGGCTTCCTGCAATCCGAGCACGTAGTCGATGTCGTCGGGCCAGTCGCCAAGGAAGGCAAGCTCGGTCGAGCCGGGGTTGCCGAAAACGCGATCGACGCCAAAGGAGCGAAGCACACCGAGGGTCGCTTCCCGAACCGTGAGAACTTTCGAATTCATGAATAGCGTCCTGATGGGCTTCGCTTGTTGCGCGGTCAGAAGGGATAGTGCTGCGGCTGGGTCTCGATGGTGATCCAGCGCAGATCGGTGAACTCGGCGATCCCGGCCTGACCTCCGAAGCGGCCGTAGCCCGATCCCTTCATGCCGCCGAACGGCATCTGCGCCTCGTCATGCACGGTCGAGCCGTTGACGTGGCAGATGCCGCTTTCGATCCGCTGCGCCACCGTCAGCGCACGCGCGACGTCGCGGCCGAACACGGCGGCCGAGAGGCCGTACTCGGTATCGTTGGCAAGCCGCACCGCGTCATCCACGCCACTTGCCCGGATCACCGAGACGACGGGACCAAAGCTCTCCTCGGTATAGATGCGCATGCCGGGCACCACGCGGTCGAGCACGGTGGCCGGGACGACCGTGCCAACCCGGTCGCCGCCCGCGAGCTTGACGGCGCCTTTGGCGATCGCGTCGTCGATCAACGCAACGACATGCTTGGCCGGCGCCTCGTCGATCATCGAGCCGACGACAACGGGACCGGAGCGCGGGTCGCCGGCCGGAAGCGCAGCCGTTTTCTTCGCGAGCTTGTCGACAAAGGACGCCGCTACCGCCTCGTCGACGATCACCCGTTCGGTCGACATGCAGACCTGGCCCTGATTGATGAAGGCGCCAAACGCCACGGCCGCGACGGCGGCATCGAGATCGGCATCGTCGAGCACGACCAGAGGCGCCTTGCCCCCTAGTTCGAGCAGCACTGGCTTGAGCTGGCGCCCGGCCAGCTCGGCGATGACGCGACCCACGCGGGTCGAGCCGGTGAAATTGATCCGCCGCACGGCCGGATTGGCGATCAGGCGCTCGACCAGAGCGGGCGCATCGGCCGGTGCGTTGGTCAGAACATTTACGACACCGGGCGGAAAGCCTGCGTCCTTGAAGACCTCGCCGATCAACCGGTGCGTCCCCGGGCATATCTCGGAGGCCTTGAGCACGACGGAATTGCCGCAGGCGAGCGCCGTCGCCACGGCGCGAACGCCGAGAATGATCGGCGCATTCCACGGGGCGATGCCGAGGCACACGCCGGCGGGCTGTCGAATGGACATCGCGAGGCATCCCGGCTTGTCCGACGGGATCACCTCGCCGGCGATCTGCGTGGTGAGCGACGCCGCTTCGCGCAGCATGCCGGTCGCGAGCTTGACGTTGAAGGCCGACCAGATCTCCGTCGTGCCGATCTCGGCCATCATGATCCGGACGAAGGCGTCGCGCTTGGCCTCAAGCGCATCTGCGGCCTTCAGCAACAGGGCTCGCCTCGCATTCGGGCCGAGCGCCGACCATGCGGCAAACGCGGCGGAGGCCGCCGCCACCGCGGCGTCGGCATCGGAAGCGGTCGCGGCGGCCGCGCGGCTTGCGACCTCCTGCGACAGCGGATTGCGCCGCTCGAACACCTTGCCGCTGGAAGCGGCCTGATCCTGCCCGTTGATGAGAAGACTGACGTCCATGAAAAACCTCCCTGGGGTTGATAATGGCGCTCGCTCTAGCCGAGCAGCCGCGATTTTCCGGTTTCACGCGCAAAGCCGAGCGCAATCATCGCCGCGAGCGCGAGCGCAACGTAGTATCCTGTGATCGCGTAGGTGGAGCCCGTCTGCGCAAACAGGCTGGTGGCGACCAGCGGCGCAATGCCGCCGCCGAGCACCGTCCCGAGCTGCTTTCCGATCGACACGCCGGTGAAGCGAATGCGGGTCGGAAACAATTCCGGAAAATAGCTTCCTTCGCTGCCGAACATCAGCGGATGGATCACCCCCGCGGCGAGGATCACCGCGCCCGTCACCAGCACCGTGTCGCGGCTCGCGACCACACCGTAGAATGCAAACATCGAGATGGCTGCAAGCACCACGCCGGCCAAGAACAGACGCTTTCGTCCGATACGGTCGGACCAGGCTCCGATGAGTGGCATCGCAACGAGCCCGACGAGATTGGCGAACAGCACGGCCTGCGTGATGACGTCTTTCTGGACGCCGAGCTGACGGGTCGCGAAGGAGATGGTGAAGATGGCTGTCAGATAGAAATAGGACGTCTGCGCCATCTCGGCGAAGAATACGATGAGGATCGGCCGCCAATGTTCCCGCAGCGCTTCGACCACAGGCGCTACTTCCGTCACCTTCGCCTTTCGGAATGTCGCGCTCTCCTCGATGCGCAGGCGCATATAGACGCCGAGCGCGACCAGAACCGCGCTGATCAGGAACGGCACGCGCCAGCCCCATGACAGCAGGTCCGCTTCCGGCAGCCGCGCGATCGTGAGCGCCGCAAACGAGGCGAGCACGACACCGACGGGTCCTGCGGCCTGGATCACCGCGGCCGAGAAGCCGCGCCGGTGCCCGGGCGCCGTCTCGATCGCCATAAGGATCGCCGCAGTCGATTCGCCGCCGAGCGCAAACCCCTGAACGAAGCGCAACGCCACGAGCGCGACGGTCGCAGCCACGCCTGCACTGGCGTAGGTCGGCAACAATCCGATCGACATGGTCGCAAGTCCCATCATGAGCAGCGTACACAGCAAGACGGACTTTCGGCCGAGACGGTCACCGAAATGGCCGAATACAAGCCCGCCGAGCGGACGCGCCAAAAATCCGACGGCAAACGTCGCGAACACCGCAATCGTCGCCGTGAGCTGGTCGAACTTCGGAAAGAACAATTGATCGAACACCAGCGGCGCGATCAGGCCGTAGATGAAGAAGTCGTACCATTCGATCGCGGTGCCGATGGTGCCGGCGATCAGGATACGCCGGCGGCTGCTCGCCGTCTGCTCGGCAGTGGCGCCGGCGGCGGCATGGTCGTCGTAGTGCTCCAATGCTCTTGTCGTCACGGTTTCCTCCTCCGGTGTCATTTGTCGTTTTGTTGTCTTGTTGTTATTGGCCGCCGCAGCCGCTGGTCGGATGCAACGGCGAGAGTCGATCAGCTTGCCAGCCGTGCGCCGTCGCTCGCGTTGTGTCCGAGTGCTCGGGCAAGGACGCGCCCGATCGTACCAGCCTGTGACGCGCTGCCGCGCCAAGCCACGATTTGGTCGGGGCGTATCAAAGCCAGATCCGCCTCATAGAGATCGCGCAGGGATTTCGGCAGCGTGACGAGTTTCACATCAACCCCGATCACACGGATGGTCTCGACGACTGACGCTTGAGAGGTCATGACCTCGCCGAACTGGAGCAGCGTCCACTCGAACCCGAACAGGTCGTACAGCGAGACGCCGTCCTCCAACCACGTATGCGGGGCGCGGCCGCCGGGACAGGCGCTCGGAACGTAGACGTTCGCGGCATCGGGCGGCGGCTGGCTGCCGTCGGAGACGATGATCGGCGAGCCGTCGTAGCGCCCACCGAAGGTGACGCCGGGAATGTTGAATTCCGCGCGGGCGTGCTGTTCGAGATAGACGCCCGCCGTCCGCCGCGCCTCGTCGCCGGCCTCGGTGGCGTCCTCGATGTCAGGCGCGGGAGCGAACAGACCGAGCGAGTCGGCAAAGCGACGCGCATAATCGGTGTTGCGCAGCGCCACCGGACGCCGCTCGACCTCATAGCTGTCGAGCAGCCCCGCCGGGCTCACACCCTTGACGACGCTTGCGAGCTTCCAGCCGAGGTTGACCGCATCCTCGATCGCGGTGTTGTAGCCAAGGCCTCCGGTCGGCGTGAACAGATGCGCCGCGTCGCCGCCGAGGAACACTCTGCCCCGCTGCATTCCGTTCGCGACCAGCGCGTGGCCGGCGGTCCAGGTCACGAATGACAGCACTTCGCAGTCAATCGGCGCGTCGCAAGCGCGCTGGAACGCTGCTTTGGCCTCGTTGATTGTGATCGCAATCTCGTCTTCCCCGGGCCGAAGCTGCGTGTGAAACGCAAATTCGTCGCGACCATTCACGGATGCCATGAAGGCGCGGCGGTCGCCGTTGAAGCAATTGTACATCCACGCCTTGGCATGCGGGATGCTCGCGTAGAAGCCAGGCGAACGGAGATAGACCGCCAGCATGCGGCCGCCCATGAAATCGCGCTGCGTTCCGGTTTCGCCGCCGTAGACGATCTCGAGCGATTGCCGGACCATCGAGCGCGGCCCGTCGGCTCCGACCAGGAAGTCGGCCCGGACCTGAAAGCGGCTGTTGTCATCGAGACATTCGATCTCGGCGATAACGCCGTCACCGCTCTCGACGTAGCTGATCAGACGATGACCGTAGCTGAGCCGTATTCCGGGAAGCCGTTCGGCGTGGCGGCGCAGCACCGCCTCGACGTATTTTTGCGAGACCCGATGCGGCAGCTCGGCGGCGCTCCAGGAGCCCGACATGCCCTTGACGAGCTCGCCCGCGCGTGACGATGACGGCAATTGAAATCGGGCCAGCTCGTAACCGGTGTAGCGCGTGAAATACGCAACGTCGGTCGGATAATCCGCAGGCAGACCTTCGCGTCGGATCTCGTCGGCAAAACCCAGCCGCCGATAGTGCTCCATTGAGCGCGCTTGCGTCGCATTGGCTTGCGGATTGAATGCCGTGCCCGGCTTTTCATCGACCAGGATCGCGGACACGCCGCGCCGGCCGAGCTCGTTGGCGAGCATCAGGCCGCAGGGCCCCCCACCCACGATGAGCACCGAGGCCGTCAGACATGTTTCCAAGGCGCTTCTCCCAACCAGCATTATTCCGCATGGTAAGGTCGCCTGACGATATCGTCAAGTAGCCTGACTACTTGGCGTCATCGAGCGTATCGAACGTCGCGCCATAGACCGCCAGTCCCTTCAGGATCGCATCCATCGTGGCCTTGCCGAGTTCGGCGCGCATCTCCTGCTCGGCGACGTCGACCGCGTCGCGGAACGCATCGAGCCATTTGCGCCCGGCCGGCGTGAACATGACGATGCGCGCGCGGCGATCGGTCGGATCGGCGATCCGATCGACCAAGCCGAGCTCGGCGCATTGATCGACCAGCTCGCCCATCGCCTGCTTGCTCATGGAGGCGCGGCGGGCGAGCTCCGTCAGTCTGGTCCCCTCCACGTCGAGATTACGTGTGAGGCCGACATGCGCGATCCTCGTTTCGCCATGCCCCTTCTCGCTCATCAGTTCGAGCACACGACCTTCGAAGCGCCGCACCGCGTTGTTGAGCAGCCGACCGATGTTGGCATGCCGCCATGCGGTGCCGGATGTCCTGGCTTTCAATGGATGTGCCTTCTACAAAGCCGCCTGAATTCGAAAATGTCGCTCACTTCGCCGCGTCGATCCAGATCCCCGGCTGCGAATGCTCGCGGATGTGGGTGACCAGGAAGTCGGAAAAGACCCTGATCTTGGCAGGCAGTCCGGCACGGTTCTGGTAGGCGATGTTCATCGTGAGCAGCGGCAGCTCCCAGTCCATCAGAACGGGGACGAGGCGGCCCGCAGCGATATCGCTTTGCACGATATAGAGCGGCTGGATGAGGATGCCGAGCCCCGCCAGCGCGGCGCCGCGGATGACCTGGCCGTCATTGCTGTCGAGCGTCGACGTGATGCGAACAGTCTGCGCGCCATTGCCCTTGCGCAGGCGCAGCGAATAGGGATCGTTGGCGAGATTGTAGATCAGCATGTTGTGGCGCGCGAGATCGGCGGGCTGCTCCGGCTCGCCGCAGCTTGCGAGGTAGGACGGCGCAGCAGCGAGCACCCGCCGCATCTGGCCGATGCGGCGGACGATGATGTTGGAATCCGGCTCCTGCTCGCGCGTCCTGATCGCCACGTCGATGCCGGCCTCGATGAAATCGGAGTACCGGTTGGCGGTGGTGATCTGCATGTTGAGCTTCGGATAGCGCGCGCGGAAGGCTGGCAGCATCGGCGCCAGATAGATCACCGCAAAGGACAGCGAGCTCGTGACCCGCAGCATGCCTTGCGGCGACAGCGCCCGATCGCTGACGATGTCCTCGGCCTCGGCCAACTCGCTCAAAACCCGGCTCGAGCGCTCCAGCAGCTCCTGCCCCGCCTCAGTCAACCACAGCCGACGGGTGTTGCGCTCGATCAGCCGGACTGCAAGGCGCTCCTCGAGAGCGCTGAGATGGCGGCTCGCGGCAGCATTCGACATCCGTAGGGCTTCGGCAGCTTTGGACATGCTGCCGAGCTCGGCCGTCTTGGCGAATACTTCCAACTGGAGCAGGCGGTCCATTTTTTCGCAAACAGGAAAAGAGACTTACGATTATTGAGCTTTATTTCCGTATCCCGCAAGTCAAAATGGCCTAAACACAAGCAAGATAGCAGGCGAGGAAACAGGGAAATGTCGGGCCCGATCAGGCACATCGTGATGTGGCGGCTGCGCGGCGAGACGCCGGCGGAGCGTTCTGCCGCCCGGGTCAAGGTCAAGACCCTGTTCGAGGGGCTGCGCGGCCGGATCGACGGCCTCACCCATATCGAAGTCGGTCTCGATGTCAGCGATGTCGACTACGCCTGCGACGTCGTTCTGTTCTCCGAATTCACCGACCACGCTGCGCTCGCGGCCTATGCCACCCACCCGGAACATCTGCGCGTGCGCGAGGCGCTGGGCGACTTGCGGATCGGACGCTTCCAGGTCGATTATCCCATCAAAGAGACCGGCGCATGATCGGTACGTTCACCTTTGAAAACCTGCCCTGCCGCGTCGTGTTCGGCAGCGGAGCTTTGGCCTCGGCCAAGGCCGAGGTCGAGCGGCTCGGTGGCAAGCGCGCCCTGGTGCTGACGACGCCGCAGCAGGAGGCGCAAGGCAAAAGTTTGGGCGCGGCGCTCGGTCCGCTCTACGGCGGCATCTTTCCGGGCGCGACCATGCACACGCCGGTCGAGGTCACGGAGCGGGCGCTCGCGGCGATGAAGGCGTGCGAGGCCGACTGCGTCATTTCCCTCGGTGGCGGATCCACGACCGGCCTCGGCAAGGCGCTGGCCTTGCGCACCGGCATCAACCAGCTTTGCATTCCCACGACCTATGCCGGCTCGGAGATGACGCCGATCGTCGGCCAGACCGAGAATGGCCTGAAGACCACGGTCCGCGACGCCGCCATCCTGCCGGAGACCGTGATCTACGATGTCGATCTCACTTTGACGCTGCCGGCGAGCCTGACCGCGACATCAGGCATCAACGCCATCGCACATGCGGTAGAAGCGCTCTACGCGCGCGACACCAATCCCGTCACCTCGCTGATGGCAGAAGAAGGCATTCGCGCCTTGGCGCGTGCCCTGCCCGCCATCGCCGCCAAGGGCGACGATCGCGAGGCTCGCACCGAAGCGCTCTATGGCGCCTGGCTGTGCGGCGTCTGCCTCGGCACCGTCGGCATGGCGCTGCATCACAAGCTCTGCCACACGCTCGGCGGCACCTTCGACCTGCCGCATGCCGAGACCCACACCATCGTGCTGCCGCACGCGCTGGCCTATAACGCGCCGGCCGTGCCCGATGCGATGGCGCGGATCTCACGCGCAATCGGCGCCGCCGATGCACCGCAAGGACTTTTCGAGCTCGCGAAGCGGCTGGGTGCGAAGGTCGCATTGCGCGACATCGGCATGCCCGAAGGCGGCATCGACAAGGCTGCCGACCTCGCGGTCACCAACGCCTACTGGAACCCGCGCCCGCTCGAACGCGACGCCATCCGCGACCTGATCACGCGCGCCTGGGCCGGCGAGCCGCCCGGCGCCATCAAAACGGCAGTTTGATTCGATGCGGCGCACGCTCCTCAAATCCGCTGTCATCATCAGCATGGATGACACGATCGGCGATTTACCTGGCGGCGACGTGCTGATCGAGGGCAGCCGCATCGTTGACGTCCGTCCATCGATCGACGTCGGCGGCGCGGCCGAGACCGAGATCGTCGACGGCACCGGGCGCATCGTCATCCCCGGCCTGATCAACGCCCATATGCACACCTGGCAGACGGGCTTACGCGGCTATGCCGCCAACTGGACGCTGCTGGAATATTTCCGCCGCATGCATGCGGGTCTCGCTACGGTCTTCAGGCCCGAGGACATTTATATCGCGACCTTGGTGGGCGCGCTGAACCAGATGAACCAGGGCACCACCACGCTGGCCGACTGGTGCCACAACAATCCGACGCCCGATCATACCGACGCCGCCGTGCGCGGCCTGATCGAGAGCGGTATCCGTGCGGCCTTCTTCCACGGCTCGCCCAAGCCCGAACCGAAACCGGGCGAGCCGCACTTCTCGGAAGTGCCGCATCCACGCAATGAGGTCGAACGACTGCTGGCGGGGCCCCTCGCCGACCGCGACGGCCTCGTCACGCTCGGCCTTGCGATCCTGGGGCCACATTACTCGACGCTCGACGTCGCCATGCACGATTTCCGCATGGCGCACGAGCTCAAGCTGATCGCATCCATGCATCAGGGCGGTGGTCCCGCGAAGACGCCCGGTGGCTGGGAGAAGCTGATCGGGGCGGGTCTAGTCGGCCCCGGCATCAACATCGTCCATGGCAATGACCTGCCTGACGAACTGCTGGACCGGATGGTCGATCTCGGCGTCTCCTTCTCGGTGACGCCGGAGAACGAAATGATCCAGGGCCACGGCTTTCCGATCACCGGACGGCTGCTCAAGCGCGGCGTGCGGCCGACCATCGGCATCGATCTGGAATCCGTACTGGCGGGCGACCTCTTCTCCGCCGCGCGCGTTGCGCTCTCGATGCAGCGGGCGCTCGACAACGCCGAGTCGCGCAAGGCCAGCGGCACCATTCCGGCGACGACCACGATCCCCGTCCGCGAGGCGCTGCGCTGGATCACGACGGAAGGCGCCCGCATGCTCGGCCGCGAGGACCAGATCGGCTCGCTGACACCGGGCAAGCTCGCCGACCTCGTCATCATCAATTGCTCCGATCTCAACCTCGTCCCGGTGCACGATCCCGTTTCCACCGTGGTGATGCAGACGAGCCTTGCCAATATCGAGGCCGTGATGATCGGCGGCGTGTGGAAGAAGCGGAATGGTCGGCTGCTGGCCGAGGGCCTGGGGGCGAAGAAGGAACTGCTCGTGCAATCCGGCCGGCGACTGGTGCACGACATCGAACGACAGGGACACGCCGCCTGAGGGCGTCAAGGACAACAACAATGACGGACGCTTCGAAACACATCGCTTTCATCGGGATCGGCAAGATGGGCTTGCCGATGTCGGTGCTCGTCGCCAAGGCCGGTTATGCGGTGACCGCGTTCGACCGGAGCGCCGCACGGCTCGAGGAGGCTCGCACGCAAGGCATTTCGATTGCCGCTTCACCGGCCGAGGCCGTGGACGGCAAGGCCGCGATCGTCACGTCCTTGCCCGATGACGCTGCCTTGCGCGGCGCATTGCTCGGCCCAACCGGCCTCATCGCCGCGATGGCGGCTGGATCTGTTGTGATCGAGACCAGCACCGTGAGCGTCGAGGCGTCCGCAGAGGTCGACGCCGCCGCCCAGGCGCGCGGTGTCTTCTACCTGCGGGCGCCGGTCTCGGGCAATGCCAGTATCGTCCACACCGGCGCGCTGAGCTGCTTCGTCTCGGGCCCGGAGGACGCCTACGAAAACGCAAAGCCGCTGCTTGCCGCCTTCACCCGCGCCCAGACCTATCTTGGGCCCGGCGAGGAAGCGCGATATGCGAAGCTTGCGGTCAATCTGATGATCGCGGTGTCGGCCGCGATGATGGCGGAGAGTCTGGCGCTGGCGCGCAAGGGCGGCATCGGCTGGCAGGACATTCTGAAAGTCCTCGACGACAGCGCGGTCGCCTCGCCGATGGTGAAATACAAGACCGCGCCGCTGCGCAGCCGCGATTTCGACTCGACTTTCTCCTGCAGGCAGATGGCCAAGGATCTCGATCTGATCCTCGGTGCCGGCCACGCCGTCGGCGTGCCGCTTCAGCTCGCGGCCCAGGTGCGCGAGACCTATGGCTCGCTGGTCGCGCAGGGCGACGGCGACGCCGACTTCATCGCGACCGTCAAGCACCTCGAGCGGCTGTCCGGCCTTGGCGAGCCCAAACTCTGATTCACGGAGGCACCTATGCGAAATTTCAACGAGAACACGATCACGGACGCGGTGCTGGATCGGATCGCAGGCGCGACCGATCCGCGGATCAAGCAGGTCAGCGAAGCGCTGGTGCGCCACCTTCATGCCTTCGTCCGCGAGGTGCGACCGACCCAGAAGGAATGGGAATACGGCATCGAGTTCCTGACCCGCACCGGCCACATGTGCGACGACAAGCGCCAGGATTTCATCCTGCTGTCGGACGCGCTCGGCGTCTCCATGCTGGTCGACGCGATCAATCATCCCGTGCCGGAAGGCGCCACCGAAACCACGGTGCTCGGTCCGTTCTTCGTGCAGGCGTCGCCCGAGAAAGACAACGGCGCTGACATCTCCGGCCCGATGGAAGGCGATCCGATGCTCGTCACCGGCTCGGTGTCGACCGTCGACGGACGGCCGCTTGCCGGCGCCGTCGTGGATGTCTGGCATTCCGACGATGATGGCTATTACGACGTGCAGCAGCTCGACAAGATCGGCGATCTTGCGATGCGGGCGCGCTTCCACACCGACCAGAACGGCCGCTTCAATTTCTGGTCGATCAAGCCGGCTGCCTATCCGATCCCACATGACGGCACAGTTGGGGACATGCTGGCGGTCCAGGGCCGCCATCCCTGGCGCCCGGCGCACGTGCATTTCATGATCTCGGCGCCCGGCTTCGAGCAACTCGTGACCCATGTGTTCGTGGCCGGCGACCAGTATCTCGACAGCGACGTGGTGTTCGGCGTCAAGGACAGCCTGATCCGCGAATTTGTGCAGTGCCCGCCCGGCCGTGCGCCCGATGGTCGCATGGTAGACATCGAGTATTTTCACCTCAACTATGATTTCGGCCTGAAGCAGGTCGCTAGCAGCGCAAGAGCCGCTTAAGCTGAACGACGGCGGACCAGACAAGAGTCCGACAACAGGGCCAGACAGGGAGTAAGAATGGGACCGCGAGTCAGCACGAGCATATTGGCCGATCGCCTCACAGGCATGATCGGCCCGCGCGCGAGCGTCGCGCGTGGCGTGCTCGATCAGCATGGGCAGAGCGAGTCGCATTATCGCAACCTGCCGCCCGACATCGTCGTCTTCCCTGAAACCACGCAGGAAGTCGCGGAGATCGTCAAGCTGTGCGCTGGCGCGAATATGCCCATCGTACCGTTCGGCGCCGGGACCTCGCTCGAAGGCAATGCGGCCGCGGTCGCGGGCGGCGTCTGCTTCGACTTCGCACGCATGAACAAGGTGCTGACGGTGCACGATAGCGACATGGACGTCGTCGTGCAGCCCGGCATCACCCGAAAGCAGCTCAATGCGGAGCTGCGCGGCACCGGGCTTTTCTTTCCGATCGATCCCGGCGCCGACGCCTCGATCGGCGGCATGACGTCCACGCGAGCTTCCGGCACGATGGCGGTGCGCTACGGCACCATGAAGGACAACGTCATGGCGCTGGAGGTGGTTCTGGCCGACGGCCGCGTGATCCGGACCGCCAGACGCGCGCGCAAGTCAGCCGCCGGTTATGACCTGACGCGCATGTTCGTCGGCGCCGAGGGCACGCTCGGACTCATCACCGAAATCACGCTGAAGGTGCATCCCGTGCCGCAGGCGATCTCGGCCGCGGTTTGCAGCTTCGACACCCTGCACAACGCCGTGGACACCGCGATCTCCGTGATCCAGTCCGCGATCCCCATCGCGCGTATCGAGTTGCTCGACGACGTCATGATGCGCGGCATCAACGCCTACGCGAAGCTCGGCTATCGCGAAGCCCCGACGCTGTTCTTTGAATTCCATGGTTCCGAGACTTCCGTCGCCGAGCAGGCCGAGGCCGCACAGGCCATCGCCGCCGACCATGGCGGCCACGGCTTTGCCTGGTCCAAGGCACCGGAGGATCGCAGCCGGCTCTGGCACGCCCGCGACAACACGCTCTATGCGGGCCTGGGCCTGCGCCCCGGCGCGCGTGCCGTGATCACCGACGTCTGCGTGCCGATCTCGCGACTGGCGGAATGCCTCACGGATACCCGGCGCGACGCGGACGAGCACGGTTTTACGGCGCCGATCGTCG
Organism: Bradyrhizobium sp. WU425; assembly: GCF_021052305.1. NCBI lineage: Bacteria > Pseudomonadati > Pseudomonadota > Alphaproteobacteria > Hyphomicrobiales > Nitrobacteraceae > Bradyrhizobium > Bradyrhizobium sp. WU425. Next base: position 5,336,621 of record NZ_CP088089.1, read on the forward strand.
GGCATGTCGGCGACGGCAATTTCCACATGCTGATTCTGATCGATCCGGCCAGGCCCGAGGAAGCCGAAGGCGCCAAGGCGCTGCAGGCCCGCATGGTCGCCCGCGCGATTGCCATGGACGGCACCTGCACCGGCGAGCACGGCATTGGGCTCGGCAAGATCGATTATCTCACCGACGAGCTCGGCGAGGCCGTCGATGTGATGCGGTCGATCAAGACCGCGCTCGACCCTGACGGACTGATGAACCCCGGAAAGATCTTTGCAGGCGGAGCGCAGGCATGAGCACCGCCGCATTAGCCGTCGAGCCCGCCTCACCTGTCCCGCTCCTTGAGCTGCGCGACATCAGTAAGGAGTTTCCCGGCGTCAAGGCGCTGGACGACGTCTCCTTTGCCGTCTTCCCCGGCGAAGTCCACATGCTGCTGGGCGAGAACGGCGCCGGCAAGTCGAGCCTGATGAAGGTGCTGTGCGGCGCCTATCGCGCCGATGCCGGCGAGTTCTACTACAGAGGCGAGCCGGTCGCGATCCACTCGGCCGCGGACGCGCAGAAGCTCGGCATTGCCGTGATCTTCCAGGAATTCTCCCTCGTCCCCCATCTCGATATCGCCCAGAACATTTTTCTCGGCCGCGAGCCGAAGGGCCGCATCCCCGGCACGATCGATCGCCGCAAGATTTTGGCCGACGCGGCGCGCGTGCTCGGCACGATCGGCTTTGACATCGATCCCTCCACCATCGTTGACAAGCTGGGGGTGGCGCAGCAGCAGATGGTCGAGATCGCGAAGGCGATCAGCCAGAACGCCCGCATCCTGGTGATGGACGAGCCGACTGCGGCGCTATCCGATCGCGAGACCGAGCTGCTGTTCGCGCTGATCGCGCGGCTGAAGGCCGACGGCGTCTCGATCGTCTACATCTCGCACCGCATGGCGGAGGTGTTCGCGCTCGGCGACCGCATCACCGTGCTGCGTGACGGCCGCCGCATCGACGGCGTCAAACCTGCTGACGTCACGCCGGACCAGCTCGTCCGCATGATGGTCGGTCGCAACGTCGACATGACCTACCCGCGCAATTTTGCCGACAAGCCCGGCGAGCTGCTGCTCGAGGTCAAGGCCTTGAGTTCATCGACGGGGATCGCCGACATCAACATCGAGGTGCGCCGCGGTGAGATTGTCGGCCTGTGTGGCCTGGTCGGCTCCGGTCGCAGCGAAGTCGCGCGCGCGATCTTCGGTGCCGATCCCGTGACATCAGGCGAGATCGTGTTCGACGGCAAAGTCATTTCCGGTGAGCCCGACCTCGCCGCCCGCCGCGGCATTGCGCTGATCCCGGAGAGCCGCAAGAGCGAAGGTCTCGCGCTGCTGCGATCGGTGAGCGACAATCTGGTAGTGTCGGCGCTGCGAAAACTGTTCCCGAGCGGGTTGTTCGACCAGCGCAGTGCGCAGCGCACTGCCGACGGCCTGATCCGTCAGCTACGCATTGCGACGCCTAGCGCACGGCAGACCGTCGGCCTGCTTTCAGGCGGCAATCAGCAGAAGGTCGTGATCGGCAAGTGGCTCGCCGCCGGCTCGAAACTTTTCATCTTCGACGAGCCGACCCGGGGCATCGACATCGGCGCCAAGGCCGAAATCTTCGCCCTGATCGACCGCCTTGTCGCGGAAGGCGCGGCGGCGCTGATGATCTCGTCCGAACAGGTCGAGATCTGCCACGTCTGCGACCGCGCCTATGTGATGCGCGAAGGGCGCATCGCCGGGCATCTCGCGCGTAGCGAGCTGACCGAGGAGAACATCGTGCGACTGGGGATGCATCATGCGTGAGGCCGCGGTCGTCTCTCAACCGAATCCGCTGCAACGGATTCCCGGCGTTGCCATCGTGCTGGTGCTGCTGATCGCGCTGTTCAGCACGATCGCGCCCGGCTTCCTGTCGGTCGCCAACCTCTCCAACGTGCTGGTGCAGTCGACGATCCTGACCATGCTCGCGCTGCCGATGACCTTGATCATCATGACCGAGGGGCTGGATCTGTCGATGGGCGCGGTGCTGACGCTGACCTCGCTCTGCGTCGCCATCGTCTCGCTCACCACCCACTCGATGTTGCTCGGCCTCGGTGCCGGGCTCCTCGTCGGCGCGGCCTTCGGCTTCGCCAATGGCTGGCTGGTCGCCATCGTGGGCATCCCGCCCTTCGTTGCGACCTTGGGCACGCTCGGCATGGCGCAGGGCCTATCGCTGATCGTCAGCGACGGCCACAGCGTGGTCGGCATCCCCCACAGCGTGCGCGACATCTATTCGGCGACGCTTTTGGGAATTCCCGTGCCGATCGTGATGGCACTCGTGACCTACGCGGTCTTCCACGGCCTGCTCTATCACACCCGCTTCGGCACCTACATCTTCGCGCTCGGCGGCAACCGCGAGGCGCTGCGCTACGCCGGCCTCTCACCGAACAAGCTGCTGATCGCGGTCTATGCGATCGGCGGCGCCATGGCCGGCATCGCCGGCCTCTTGATGACTGCGCGGATGAATTCCGGGCATCCAACCGCGGGCCTCGGTCTCGAATTCGATGCGATCGCGGCCGTCGCCGTCGGCGGCACATCGTTCGAGCGCGGCAATGGCTGGCTGCTCGGCACGCTGCTCGGGGTGCTCTCGGTCGGCGTGCTGCGCAACGGGCTGAACCTGATCTCGCTGCCGTCCTCGGTGCAGGTCGCAAGCGTCGGCGTCCTCGTCATCGTTGCCCTCTTCCTTGACGGCCTGCGGAGCCGCGCATGACCGACATCAGCAAAGACGCCATCGCGCCGCCCCGCTCGTTCCTGTCGCAGGACGCGATCCAAATGTTCTATCGCCTGCTTGCGGCGCTGCTGATTTGTGCGGTGCTCGCCGTGCTCAGCGATTCCTTCCTGAGCCTCGGCAACATTCTCAATGTGCTCAGGCAGGCGAGCCTGACCTTCTTCATCGCCTCCGGCCTGACCCTGGTGGTGCTGACCGCGGGCCTCGATCTCTCCGTCGGCGCCAATGTGGCGCTGTCCGCCTGCATCGCCGGGACCGTGATCCACAAGACCGGCTCGCCGGCGCTCGGCATACTCACGGGGCTTGCCTGCGGCGGCATCGTTGGGCTCCTCAACGGCGTCATGGTCACCGCGCTGCGCATCCCCTCCTTCATCGCCACTTACGGCATGCTCTGGGTGCTGAACGGCCTCACCTATTGGTACATGGCGGGCGAAACCCTTCACGGCTTCCCGGCCGGCTTCCGCCAGATCGGCAGCGGCTATCTATTCGGCCTGCCGATCCCGGTCTATCTGCTGCTGGTGTTCCTCGGGATCGGAACGCTGTTTGCGCAGCGAACGATCTGGGGCCAGGAGATCTACGCGATCGGCGCCAATCCGGTCGCGGCGCGGCTCTCCGGCATTCCGGTCGCCCGACGCCTGCTGCTGGTCTACGCCGTCTCCGGCACCATGGCGGGGCTCGCCTCGATCATCTTCCTGTCGCGGCTCAATTCGGCCGAGGCCGACATCGGCGAAAGCCTGACGCTGCCCGCGATCGCCGCGGTGCTGATCGGCGGCACCTCGCTGTTTGGCGGCGTCGGTACCGTGTTCGGCACCTTCATCGGCGCACTGATCCTGACGCTGGTGCTGAACGGCATGAACCTCTTGTCGGTCAGCGCCAACTGGCAGCCGCTCGTCACCGGCATCATCGTCATTCTCGCGGTCTGGCTCGACATGAAGACCCGCCGCCGCGCGCAATGAGTTCTTGAACGACCAACAAGCAAAACGAGGGATGGAGGCAACATGAAACAGACACTGGGCTATTTGGCGCTGCCGCTGCTGATGGCGGCTGCGCTCACCACGCAAGCGCGAGCCGACGGCGAGACCATCGCCGTCTTCACCAAGAACCAGACCAACCCGTTCTTCCAGACGGTGCGAGTCGGCGCGGACAACATGGCGAAGATGCTGAACGCCAAGACGCTGCAGTACATCCCGACCAAGCCCGACAGCATTCCGGAGCAGCTCAGCCAGATCGAAGACGTCGTGGTGAAGAAGCCGAGCGCCATCGTCTTCACGCCGGTCGACTACAAGGCGATGGTGCCTGGCGTCGAGAAAATCAACGACGCCAAGATCCCCGTCGTCAACATCACCGACCGCTCGGCCGGCGGCAAGTTCCTGTCCTTCGTCGGCGCCGACGATTACAGCCTCGGGCTCGAGACCGCGCGCTTCCTGCTCAAGACGCTCGGCGGCAAGGGCAACATCGTCATCATCGAGGGCGTCAAGGGCTCGCTGACCAATGTCGACCGCGTCCGCGGCTTCAACGACGCGCTGAAGGAAAACGCCGGTGCGAAACTGCTGGCCTCGCAGCCCGGCAATTACCAGCGGCTCCAGGCGCTCCAGGTGATGGAGAATCTGATGCAGTCGAACGCGCAGATCGACGGCGTGCTCGCCGCCAACGACGCCATGGCGGTCGGCGCGATCGAGGCCCTCGACGGCGCCAACCGCAAGGCGCAGGTGATCGGCATCAACGGCACCAAGGAAGCGATCGACGCGATTAAGTCCGGCAAGCTGCTCGCGAGCGGCGATTACAACGGATTCTTTCAAGGCTGCCTCGGCACCATGATGGCGATCCGCTCCTTGCGCAACCAGCCCGTCATTGCTGAGATCGTGCTGAAGCCGACCGTGATCACCAAGGACAATTACCAGCCGTTCGACGTGCCGCTGGAGCAACGGAGCTGCCCGACTTTCGAAGAAGCCAGCAAGCTCGGCGGCAAGTAACCAACCGCCGCCATCACGACAAGCCCGGACGGCCGCAGCCGCGGCCGTCCCAAGAAAACGTGATATAAACGGAGACCATCATGCTGTTCGCCATTCACGCCCTCGACCGCGCCGGCGCGCTGCCGATCCGGCTCGCCAATTACGACGCCCACAAGGCTTTCCTGAGCGACACCTCGCGCTTCGGCGTCAAGATCGTGATGTCAGGGCCGCTGGTCTCCGACGACGGCGAGAGGATGATTGGCAGCCTGTTCCTGATCGAGGCGCCCGGCCGCAGCGAGGTCGAGGCTTTCAACCAAGCCGATCCGTTTGCCGCGGCCGACATCTGGGAAAAGGTCACGATCACGGGCTTCCTGCGCCGCCAGGGTTGAAGGCGGCTAAAACAAAAAACGCGAAAACAACCCCATGCACAGTAGAATGAGGTTGTTTTTACACATGAATTTTCCTCGCAAACGTTTTTGACTCGTCGGGCAAAACAGGAGCAGAGTGTCATCCTCGCCCGATTGACGCCCCTGCGCCTCGATCCAGAGCTTTGCGACCGCCCAGACGGCTAGCCGCTCGTCACCGTCGCACCTTCTTCGAGATGACAGGCCACCCACTGCTCGGGTCCAGCCGCGCGCAACGTCGGCTCCTCGGTCCGGCAGCGATCGAATACGTATGGGCAACGGGTGTGGAAGCGGCACCCGCTCGGCGGGTTGATCGGACTCGGCACGTCTCCCTTGAGGATGATGGGATTGCGCTGAGCGCCAGGCTCGGGCAGCGGCACCGCCGAGAGCAGCGCCTTGGTGTAAGGATGCTTTGGCGCGGCGAAGATCTCGTAGCGCGGCGCCACCTCGACGATCTTGCCGAGATACATCACCGCGACGCGATGGGTCATGTGCTCGACGATCGCGAGGTCATGGCTGATGAACAGCAGCGCCAGGCCGAACTCGCGCTGCAGATCCTGCAGCAGATTGACGATCTGGGCCTTTACCGAGACGTCGAGCGCCGACACCGCCTCGTCGCAGACGATCAGCTCGGGCTCGGCGGCGAGCGCACGCGCGATGCCGATGCGCTGGCGCTGGCCACCGGAGAATTCGTGCGGCCTGCGGTTCAGCGCCTCGCGCGGCAGGCGCACGGTGTCCATCAGCGCCGTCACGCGTGTCTCGAGATCGATCGCGGATTTGGCGAGGCCGAAATTGCGGATCGGCTCGGCCAGAATGTCGCGCACGCGCATGCGCGGATTGAGGCTCGAGAATGGGTCCTGGAACACCACCTGCACCCGGCGGCGCATCTGGCGCATCGTGCTCGGATGAGCGTCGTCGATACGCTGGCCGTCGAGGATGACCTGCCCTGCCGTGATGTCGAACAGTCGCAAAATGGCGCGGCCGACCGTCGATTTGCCGCAGCCGGACTCGCCGACCAGCGACAGCGTCTCGCCGCGCGCGATCTCGAACGACACGCCGTCTACCGCATAGACCGATTCGGACTTGCGGCTGAACAGGCCTTTTTTAACCGGGAAGTGCTTCTTGAGGTCGTTGACCTGGAGCAGCGGGGGACTCATGCCGCGACCGCTCCCTTGGCCGCATAATGGCAGGCCGCGACGTGACGTGGCCCCTTCTCTTCGAGCCCCGGCGCATACTGCCGGCAGAGATCGGTCGCGAGCGCGCAACGTCCGGCGAAGACGCAGCCGACGATGGGCTTGCGCAGATCAGGCACCTGCCCGGGGATCTCCGCCAGCCGTCTCGCGGTGCCGGTCAGCGACGAGCCGAGCCGCGGCACTGCGCCGAGCAGGCCCTGCGTATACGGATGACGCGGCGATCGGAACAGGTCCGCCACCGGCGCTTCCTCGACCTTGCGGCCGGCATACATGACCATGACGCGTTCGGCGATCTCGGCGACGACACCGAGATCGTGGGTGATCAGGATGATGGCTGCGCCAACCCGGTGCTTGAGATCCAGCATCAATTTCAGGATCTGCGCCTGGATCGTCACGTCGAGGGCGGTGGTCGGCTCGTCCGCAATGAGAAGCTTTGGATTGCAGGCGAGTGCAATGGCGATCATGACGCGCTGGCGCATGCCGCCGGAGAGCTGATGCGGATATTCACGCACGCGACGCGTCGGCTCGGGAATGCCGACCAGAATCAACATCTCAATGGCGTGCGCCTCCGCGGCCTGCTTGTCCAGGCCCTGGTGGATCATCAGCGTCTCGCGGATCTGGCGGCCGACAGTCAGGACCGGATTGAGGCTGGTCATCGGTTCCTGGAAGATCATCGAGATGTCGTTGCCGCGGATCGCGCGCATCTCGCGATCCGACATTTGCAGCAGGTCCTTGCCCGCGAAGCGGATGCTGCCGGCGATCCTGCCGGGCGGTTCCGGGATCAGCCGCATCAGCGACATCGAGGTCACCGACTTGCCGCAACCGGACTCACCGACGATGGCGAGCGTCTCGCCCTCGTTGACATGGAACGACACGCCTTCCACCGCGCGGTTGATGCCGCTGGGCGTGCGGAAGTGGGTCTGGAGGTTTTCGACTTCAAGCAGTGCCATCGCGATCAGCCCCTCGCCATCAAAGGCTCTTGGCCATGCGCGGATCGAGCGCATCGCGAAGGCCATCGCCGAGCAGATTGACGGCGAGCACGGTGACCGACAGGAACGCCGCCGGAAAGAACACGATGTAGGGCTTGACCTGCCACAGCGCCCGCCCCTCGGCCATGATGTTGCCCCAGGACGGAATGGTCGGCGGCGTTCCCGCGCCGATGAAGGACAGGATCGCTTCCGTGATCATCGCACTGGCGCAAATGTAAGTCGCCTGGATCAGCATCGGCGCCGGCGTGTTCGGCAGGATGTGGCGCAGGATGATCATCGGTGTGCGCGTGCCGCAGGCTACCGCTGCATCCACGTAAGGCTGCTCGCGCAGCGACAGCACCACACTACGGACAAGACGGGAAACCCGCGGGATTTCGGCAACCGTAATCGCCAGAATGACGTTGCCGACGCTGCCGCGTGTCAGCGCCATCAGCGCGATCGCCAGCAGGATCGGCGGGATCGACATCAGGCCGTCCATGAAGCGCATCAAGATGCCGTCGGCCCAGCGGATGAAGCCGGAGACGATGCCGATGGCGAGACCGGCCGCGGAGGCGAAGATCGCAACGGACAAGCCGACCGTGAGCGAGACGCGCGCGCCGAACAGCACGCGTGAATAGATGTCGCGACCGAGCACGTCGGAGCCAAACCAGTAAAGCGCCGACGGCGCGCGGGTGCGCTTGGCCGGCGCAAGTGCGGTCGGATCCACCGTGCCAAGATAAGGCGCAAAAATCGCGATCAGGACGAGTATCAGCAGCAACGTGCCACCGATGGCGACGGTGGGATGGCCCCGCAGCAGGCCGATGAAGCCGCGCCGGATCACGACGGGCCGAAGAATCTCCGGCAGTTGCGGCGCGAGGACGAAGCCCGCCGGCAGCGCTTGCGGATTGACGGTCGTGTCGGTCAATAGCGGATCCTCGGGTCAACGAGCGTATAAACGACGTCGATCATCAGATTGACGAGGACGTAGACGAAGCTGAACAGCAGCACGATGCCCTGGATGACGGGATAATCGCGGCGCAGGATCGCGTCGATCGTGAGCCGGCCGAGGCCGGGAATCGCGAACACGCTTTCCGTGACGACCGCGCCGCCGATCAGAAGCGCAATGCCGATCCCGATCACCGTGACGATCGGCACTGCCGCGTTCTTCAGCGCGTGGACGAACAGGATGCCGCCCTGCCCGAGGCCCTTGGCGCGCGCGGTGCGGATATAATCCTGTTGCAGCACTTCGAGCATGGTGGCGCGCGTGATACGCGCGATCAGCGCGATGTAGACACAGCCGAGTGCGATCGACGGCAGGATCAGGTTTTGCAGCCAGGGCCAGATGCCTTGGGCAAGCGGCGTATAGCCCTGCACGGGAAGCCATTCGAGCTCCAGCGCAAAGACGTAGGCGAGGACATAGCCGACGACGAAGACCGGCAGGGAGAAGCCGAACACGGCAAAGGCCATGATGGCTCGGTCGATCAGGCTTCCCGCCTTCCACGCCGCCAGCACGCCGAGCGGCACCGCGACTACGATCGTGAGCAGGAGCGTGACCGTCATCAGCGACAGCGTCGGCCCGAGACGCTGCCCGATCATCGTCGAGACCGGCAGATTGGTGAAGATCGAGGTGCCGAGATCGCCGTGCAGAATGCGCCAGACCCAGCTGCCGAACTGGATCAGGAAGGGTCGGTCGAGCCCGAGGCTCTGACGGATGCGCTCCACATCCTCCGGACTTGCCTGATCGCCCGCGATCACCACGGCGGGATCCCCCGGCGCGATGTAGAGCAGGCTGAACACGAACAGCGCGACGATCGCCATCACGGGCAAGGTCGAGGCGATACGCCGGAGGATGTAGGAGAGCATCTGGCTTCAGCGCAGGGTCATGCGGATTTCGACACGCCCCAGAAGAACGGCAGCGGCCCTTTCGTGATGCCGGAGACGTTCTTGCGCCAGGCCGTGTAGCTGAGGAAGAAGCCGGTCGGCGCGTAGACGACGTCCTCGAGCGCGACCTTGTTGAGGCGAGCGACCGCGGCCTTCTCCTCGTCGAGGTTCTTGGCCTCGAACCAGGACGTGACCTCCTTCTCGGTGCCGGGGCTGCTCGGCCAGCCGAACCACGCCTTGTCGCCGTTGGCGCGAATGGCGGTGTAGGGCGCCGGATTGATGCAGTCCGAACCTGCATGCCAGGTGTGGAACATGTTCCAGCCGCCCTGCCCGGGCGGTGTCTTCTGCGCGCGGCGGGAGCCGACGGTGCCCCAATCGGTCGCGACGAAGTCGACATTCATGCCAAGCTTCTTCAGGAGATCGGCGGTCACATCGCCGAACGCCTTGGTGATCGGCTGGTCCTGCGCCACCAGGCACGTCACCGGCTGGCCGGAATAGCCGCTTTCGGCGAGCAGCTTCTTTGCAGCGTCAAGATCGCGATTGCCCTTCAAGACTTCGCCGCCCGCCTCGGTGTAGAGCGGCGTATCGGGCGTGAAGAAGCCGGGTAGCGACTTCCACAGCGAATTGTCGTCGCCGACGAGCGCACGCATATAGTCTTCCTGGCTCATCGCCATCAGCACTGCGCGCCGCGCCCGCACGTCGTTGAAGGGCGGATACAGGAAGTTCATGCGGAACGAGCCGACATTGCCGAGGGGATCGCCGATGTCGACGCTGATGTTCTTGTTCTTCTTCAGGACCGGGACGAGGTCCGCGATGGGATTCTCCCACCAGTCGATCTCGCCGTTTTGCAACGCGGCCGCGGCGGTCGCCGGATCCGGCATCACGATCCATTCGACGCGGTCGAGCAGCATCTGCTTGCCGCCGGCGAGCCACGATGCCTTCTCCTGCCGCGGCACATAGTCGGCGAATTTTTCGAACACGGCTTTGGCGCCCGGGACCCACTCACCCTTGGCGAACTTCATCGGCCCCGAGCCGACATAATCGCCGATCTGCTTGAACGGGTCGGTCTGCGCAATGCGCTCCGGCATGATGAAGGCGCAAGGCGAATTGTTCTTGCCAAGCGCGTAGAGCATCTTCGGGAACGGCTGCTTCAGCACCCATTTGAAGGTGCGGTCGTCGACAGCGGTGAGTTCCTGCTGCAGCGCCTTGAGCATCAGCCCCATCGGATCGCGTGCCGCCCAGCGAGTGAGACTCGCAACGACGTCCTTGCTCAGCACCGGCTCGCCGTCGTGGAATTTGAGCCCCGGCCGCAATTTGAACGTCCAGGTGGTGCCGTCGTCGGTCACTTCCTCGGACTCGACCATCTGCCGCTGCGGCTGCAGTGCGGAATCGACGCCGTAGAGCGTATCCCAGACCAGCGCGGCGGCATTGCGCACGACATATTGCGTGCCCCAGATCGGGTCGAAATTGGCGAGATTTGCTTGCGGCACGAAGCGCAGGGTGCGCGCGGAGGCGCCTTGTGCGATCGCAGGGGCCGAGAGGCCGCTCAATGCCAGACCGCCCGCGCCGGCCAGTCCCTTCAATACGGTCCTGCGATCCATGAAATCCTCCCAATAGTGCCGTGATGCCGGCCATCGTTGGCCAAGAACAGGTGAAACCAGAGCTCATTGGCGTGCAAATGGTATGCCACTAACCAGACCTTCGCCAGCGCGATATCCGCACTAGCTGGGCCAGTCGAGACCTCAAAGCGCGGCCGCCAGCACCGGGCCGGTCTCGATATGCGGGATCGCCTCGACCAGCTTGCGCGTGTAGTCGGTCTTGGGATTGTCGAACAACGCCCGGCTCTCGCCCTGCTCCACGATGCCGCCATTGCGCAGCACGATGGTGCGGTCGCAGAGCATCCGCACCACGTTGAGATCGTGGCTGACGAACAGCAGCGCGATGTCGTTCTCGCGCCGCAGGCGGTCGAGCAGTTGCAGCACCACGGCCTGAACGGAGACGTCGAGCGCAGCGGTCGGCTCGTCCAGCACCAGAAGGCGCGGCCGGCAGGCGATGGCGCGGGCGATGCCGACGCGCGCCTTCTGGCCGCCGGAGAGCTGATGCGGAAAGCGCGGCAACAGATCCAGCGGCAGCCCCACGCGATCGGCGCAGTCTTCCACCCGCTTGCGCAGCGCATCGCCCCCACGCATACGATCGAGCCGCATCAGGGGATGGGCGATGCAGTCGAAGGCGGTGAAGCGCGGATTGAGGCTCTCGTTCGGGTCCTGGAACACCATCTGGATATCTTTGCGGAACTGCGAGCGGTGAAAGTCGCGCGACGCCACATGGCCGATCGCCTGGCCGTCGAACACGATCTCGCCCTCGCTCGGGTCGATCAGGCGGCAGATCATGCGCGACGTCGTGCTCTTGCCGGAGCCGGATTCACCGACGAGGCCGACGCTCTCGCCGCCGGCCATCGTCATCGAGAAGTCCGCCACCGCCGCAGCGCCCTCGTCGAAGCGTTTTGCGAGCTTGCGCACTTCCAGCAGCGGCGGAGTCCCGTGGACGGGCTCCCGTCTGGGCCTGCCGATGACAGCCGCGTAGCCTTCCCGCTCCTCTTCCGTCACGAGATCCTCAATCCGGGAGGTCGCGGTTGGCGACGCCGCCACCAGACGCCTGGTATAGGCGTGCTGCGGCGCGCCGAAGAGCGTCCTGGGGCTTGCCTCTTCGACGATGCGGCCGCGTTCCATCACCGCGATACGGCGGCAATATCGCGCCGCTAACCCGAGATCGTGCGTGATCAGGATCGTCGCCATGCCGCGCGCGGCGGCAATCTCCGCCAGGAGGTCCATCACCACTTTCTGCGTGGTGACATCGAGTCCGGTCGTCGGCTCATCGGCGATCAACAGCGCGGGATTGCAGGAAATCGCGATCGCGATCATGACACGCTGGCACATGCCGCCCGAGAGTTCGTGCGGATAGGCGTTCATCCGCGTCTCGGGGTCGCGGATCTGGACGGCGCGCAACAGCTCCAGCGCTTCGGCGCGGGCGGCATCCTTCGATATCCGCTTGTGCGTGAGGATCGCGTCCGCGATCTGCAAACCGATCGCGCGGATCGGATTGAGCGCCGCCCGCGGGTTCTGGAAGATCATCGACATCGCGGCGCCCTGGAGCTGCCGGAGATCGTCACCCCTGAGTTTTGTGACGTCCTGCCCGCGAAACAGTATCTTGCCTGCGGTGACGCGGCCGGCCGCATCGAGCAGCCGCGTCGTGGCAAAACCGGTGACCGACTTGCCAGAGCCGCTTTCGCCGACGAGGCCAAGCATCTCGCCGGCTTCGACCGTGAGCGTCACACCGCGCACGGCCTCGACCATCCCTCGTCGCGTCGAGAATTCGACGTGGAGGTCGTCGATCCTGAGCAATTCCTCGCTCATGTGCGCATGCGCGGATCGAGAATGTCCCGCATCCCGTCACCGAGGAGGTTAAAGCACAGCACGGCCATCATCAACGCGAGGCCCGGAAAGGCCACCAGCCACCACCGCCCCGTCGAGATGAAGCGCGCCCCCTCCGCGACCATGATGCCCCATTCCGGGGTCGGCGGCTTGACGCCAAGGCCGATGAAGGAAAGACCGGCGGCGTTCAGGATCGCCCAGCCGAGGTTGAGTGAGATTTGCACCGCCATCGCCGGCAGGATGTTCGGCAACAGGAAGCGCAGCACCACCGAGAAATGACTCTCGCCGCAGGAACGCGCCGCCTCCACCCAGCCGACATTGCGCCGGACGTTGACCTCGGCACGGGCGAAGCGGATGTAGAAGGGCAGATTGATGATCGCGGTCGCAATCACGATGTTCTCGATCCGGTTGCCGAGCGCCGCAACCATCGCCATCGCCAGCACAAACAGCGGAAAGGCCATCATGACATCGACGAAGCGGCCGACCGAGCGGTCGAGCCTGCCGCCGGCATAGCCGCAGAACGAGCCCACGACGGCGCCGATCACGAAGGAGATGCCGACCGCCGAGACCGCGATGGCCAGGTCGAGCCGTGCCGCAACGACGAGGCGGCTGAACACGTCGCGCCCGAGCTGGTCGGTGCCGGCAAGGTGCGCCGCGCTCGGCGGCTGCAAGGCCTCCGAGACATTGGAGACGATGGGATCATAGGGCACGAGCCACGGTCCGAAGATCGCGACCAGGACGAACAGCAGGACACCGGCCGCGGCGACGCCGGTCAGCGGGTTGCCGCGCAAAATCCAGACCGAATGGCGGAGGGTTGCGCTGGTCATCCGATCGACACCCTGGGATCGGCGATGCCGTAGCAGATATCGACGACCAGATTGACCAGCACGAAGATGCCAGCCATCAGCAGCACAAATCCCTGCACCGGCGCATAGTCGGACGACAGCAGCGCATCGAGCGCGTAGGAGGCAACGCCCGGCCAGGAGAACACCTTCTCCACCAGGACATTGGCGCCAAGCATCGTCGAGAACACGATGCCGGCAATGGTGATGACGGGAAGGATCGCATTGCGCAGCGCATAGGTGACGACGACCTTCTGCCAGGACAATCCGACGGAGCGCGCGGTGCGCACGAAATCGCTACCGAGCGAGACCAGCATCGAGGCACGTGTGATCCGCGCCAGCGGCGCGATGACGAACAGGGCCATGCTCAGCGCCGGCAGGATCAACTGCTTGCAGGCCGCCCACCAGCCTTCGATGTCCCCCGCGATCAGGAAATCGATCGACAGGAACCCGGTGCGCTGCGGCGGCAGTGAGGTGAAGACGTCGATCCGCCCGGTCGGATCAGGCGCAAGACCGAGCAGATAGTAGAACACATAGATCAGCAGCAGGCCCGAGACGAAGGTCGGCACGCAGACGCCGAGCGCACAGAACAGCCGCACGCCGTGATCGACCAGCGATCCCGGTTTCAAGGCTGCGACCACGCCGAGCGGGACCGCCGCGATCAGCGCGATCAGCAGCGCCGTGAAGGTGAGCTCCAGCGAGGCCGGCAGCCGTTCGCGAAGGTCCTTCAGGACCGGCTGGCCGGTCATCATGGAGCGGCCGAGATTGCCGCGCCCGATATCGGACAGATAGAACACGAGCTGCTCCGGCACCGACTTGTCGAGCCCCATCTGCTTGCGGATCTGCTCGATCTCTTCCTTGCCGGCATTGGGCCCCGAGGCGAAGAACACCGCGGGATCTCCGGGGAGGACCCGCATCAGTAGAAAGGTGAAGACCAGCACGCCGAACAACGCCGGCAGCGACGACAGAAGCCGCCTCCCCGCCCGCGCCACCGTCGCACCAAGACCTGTCATCACCATTCAGAGCCCTTGCATGTCGAGATCACTTGCGGCTGACGTCCCGATAATCCACTTGGCGATGGAACTCGTAGGTATAACCCTCGATCGACGAGGCCATCACGGCGTCCTGGTTCGGCTGCCACAGCGGGATCTGCGGCATCTCGCTGAAATGGATCGCGTTGAGCTTGCGGCCATCCTCCTCGTACTTGGCCTTGTCGGGCTCGAAGCGCGCTTCCTGCGCGATCGTCGCCAGCTCCGGATTGTTGATCGAGCTGTAATTCCAGCGCTGATTGCCCGTGTAGAAGTTGCGGTAGAAGTAATCGGTCGAGGGCAGCCAGGCGACGATGCCTTCCGTGAACAAGGGCAGCTTCTTCTCGTTGATCTGCGTCGACATCTGCGCGTCCGGCAGCTTCTGGATGTCGACCTTGATCCCGATCTTGGCGAGCGATTCCTTCACGAGGGCCGCCATCGGCTCGGCGGTCGAGGCCTGGCCGACGTTGAAGCTGAAGGTGGTCGAAAAACCCTCCGGGAGTCCAGCAGCTTTCAGATACTCCCTCGCCTTGTCGAGATCGGTCTTCACCGGCGCCTGGAACGGATAGATGCCGTTCAACGGCTTGCCATCCGGCCAAGTCGCACCGAACAGCGGGGCTCCGCGACCGAACAGGGCAGCCTTGAACATGTCCTCATAGGGCAGCGCGAAGGCGACGGCGCGGCGGACGTTGACGTTGTCGAAAGGCGGGATCTGGTTGTTCATCGAGACGAAGGTGATCGAATTGTATTGCGGCGTCGAGATCACCTTGAGCTTGCCCTTGGCTTCGAGCGATTGCACGTCGCTGGCCTGGAGATCAACGACGAGATCGGCATCGCCACGCTCGACAAGATTGGCGCGGGTCGCGGGCTCCGGCACGGACTGCACGATTACGCGCTTGAAGAACGCCGGCTTGTCGGGCGAGCCGCGGTTCCAATCCTCGTTGCGCTTGATGATCACTTGCTCGCCGGGCTTGAAGCTCTCGATGACATAAGCACCGCTGCCGGCGGTGTGCTCCTTCAGCCAGGCCGTGGCCCATGGATCCTCTGGTGTCGCATGCTCCTTGGCGACTTTCGAGTTGATGATCAGCGGGTAGACGGTCGCGAGATTCGGCAGCGCGAGCTTGTCGGGTTTTGGCAGCGTCACTTCGATTGTGAGGGGATCAATCACCTTGAACTGGTCAGCCGACGTCAATGATCCCGTCAGCAATTGTGCCTTGCCGAGGATCGGCGCGGTGACGCAGCGATCCAGCGACCATTTGACGTCCTCGGCGGTCACGGGCGAGCCGTCCTGGAACTTAGCATCCTTGCGCAGACGGAACGTCAGCTTCAGTCCGTCCGGACTGACGTCGTAGGATTCGGCGAGCTCGCCGGTGATCTTGTCGAGATCGAACACCCATTTGCCGTTGAGCTGCTTGCGGCCGAACGCCACAAGGCGGTCGTAAGTGCTCATGCTCAGTGCGAAGGATTCCCGCGTCGAGCCCGGGATGTTGGGATCGAGCGTGTTGACCGATGCACCGGTGACATAGCGCAGCGTCTCCGCCCTGGTTTGCGCTTGCGCAGGCGCAGCGGCGACAAGCAGAAGCGCAGTGGTGGCGAGCACGGAGGATGCCATCCTGAAAGACACAAAACGCATTCGTTTTCCCCAAAATTTTCGACAAGAACGCCGACAGGACAGGTGAAGAAAGAAGCAAGTTGCGCGCCAGTCTCTTGATGCGCTCTTGTGGACGCTTTGTCGCGGCGGCGCATGGACGATCATCGCGATTCCTCCAAGTTTCGCGCTGGCCGCGTCACCACGGCCTGCGGCACGTCATAGGCGCGAAGCGAGGCCCAATGCCGTTCGACATCGGCACGAAACAGGCCGCGCGTCAGGCCATTCACTAGCTTCGGCGCCGCGGTCGTCATCGCGTTGATCGACGATCCCGACGGACCGAAACTCATGGTGGAGGCGATGGCGAAGAGATGGATATTCGAGATCCACGGCGTATCGCCCGCGACACGCTCGGTGAAGGCATAATCGTCGGCGAGATAGGGAAAGCGACCGAGCCGCGCGCTGCGCTCGCTCTCCGGGGGCTGGTAGCGGTCGGCCCAGGTTGCGATATTGCCGGCAAATGCGCGCAACTCGCCACGGGCGGAAAAATCCATGTCGATGCCGGTGCCGCAGATGACGAAATCCGCAGGTATGGCGCCGCGCGGCGTCTGCAATTCCACACCACGATCGGTCTCGCGGGCCGCCTCGATCGGGGCGCCCTCGTGCAATGTGAAATTGGCGTGATTTGCGCAGCGATCGTAAGTTGCCTGCGGAAAGCCTTCGCGCATGTCGAGGATGGTGCGCATGAAGCGCCACCGCCAGGCATCGTCGAGATCGCTGAGATGGCGGAGGAAGCCGCGGAAAGTCAGCCAGCGATAGGGTTGGATCAGCTGGATCTGCGCACGACGACACAGCAGGTGCACCTCCGCCGCGCCCGCTTCCAGCGCGGTTGCTGCGTTGTCGAAGGCAGATGCGCCGGCACCGATCACGGCGACGCGCTTGCCGCGAAGGTTTTCGAAGTCGACGTCGTCGGCGACGGTTGCGACCGAGCTCATGGGCAGATGGCTCAGCGGCTCGGGGATCATCCAGTTCCCCATCCCCTCCTGCCCCGTCGCAAGCACGATCTTGCGCGCATGGAGTGTCTCGACGCCATCGCCACGTTTCACGCGTGCGGCCAGCAAACCATCCCGCGCCGGCCGGATTTCCAGAAGCTCGCTCCCGTTGCGCACCGGCAAGCCGACTGTGCGCCGCAGCCAGAGCAGATACTCAGCCCAGTGGCCGCGCGGGATCAGGTCGAGTGTCTGCCAGCTCTCCGTGCCGAAGCGGGCCTCATGCCAGGATTGATAGGTCAGGCTGGGGATGTCGAGGTCAGGTCCCGTATAGTCCTTCGGGCTGCGCAGCGTCGGCATGCGGGCATAGGCGAGCCATGGCCCCTCCTTCCCCTCCTCGGCCTTGTCCAGCAGCAGGATGTTGCTGACGCGGGAGCGCAGCAGGCCGAAGCCGATGGCGATGCCGGATTGACCGGCGCCGATCACGAGCACATCCAGCGCCGGCTTGCCATCCGGTCCCGTCTTCGGTTCGAGCCAGGCGGCACCGGGATGCGCGATCCGCGCGAGATCGGCGCGAACGTTCGCTTCCAGCTCTGTCAGCGCATCACTCATGCCGCGAGCCAGCCTCCGTCGACCACCATCACGGTGCCGGTCGTAAACGAGGAGGCATCGCTTGCGAGGTGGAGCGCGGCCTGCGCGATCTCATCGGCCTGGCCGAACCGCTTCATGGCATGGCGGTCGCGGGAGGCTTCGCGCACCTCGTCCGCATTGGCGTGGCGCGCAAAGCTGCGGCGAAGCATCGGCGTGTCGATCGCACCGGGCGCGATGGCGTTGACGCGAATGCCGTCCGCCGCGAAATCCACCGCCATCGTCCGGGTCAGGCTGACAATCGCGCCCTTGGCGGCGATATAGGCACTGTTGCCCTTGCCGCCGGCAATCGCAAGCTGCGACGCCAGCGTGATGATCGAACCGCTGTTCTGCCGCTGCATCTGCGGCACGGCTGCCCTCGCCCACAGCCAGGTGCCGCCGACATTGGTGCGGAACACCGCATCCCAATCGGTGGGGTCCGTTGTCAACACGGTGCCGCCACAGGAGAAGCCAGCGGCAGTCATCAGGATATCGAGCTGGCCGTGCCGTGCTACCACATCATTTGCCACCGCCTCGGCGAAATCGGCATCGCCGACGTCGCCAATATGCGTCGTTGCCTCGCCGACCAAGCTCAACGTTTCCTGAAGTCCGGCTGGATCGCGATCGACCAGAGCAAGACGTGCGCCCTCTTCCGCGAACAGCTTTGCACTGGCGCGGCCGATGCCGGAGCCTGCGCCCGTGATGATGGCCGTGCGCCCCTGCAGCCGCATCTCAGATCCACTCCTTATGCTGCGTCAACCAGGCGCTCATCGCGGCCGCCGACTCGGCGCAGCCGAACTGCGCGCGCCAGCCGAATTCATCCGCCATCCGGTTCACCGACAGCGGCGCGCGATAGGGCCCATGCAGCTTGATGACGGTTTTCTCGCCGGGCGCCGCGACCCGGCACTCCAGGCCGGGATGCAACGCCGCAAAGGCCTCGCCCCATTGCAGCGCAGGCCAAAGTTCTCCGCGGGAGATGTTGTAGAGCCGGTGGCGCGGCCGCTCGGCTTCGATCAGCAGTGCGACGGCCTCGGCCGCATCCGGCGCGTAGATCCAGTCCCGCATGCCCGCTTCAGGCATGATCGCCGGCTCGCCGCGCGCGAACGCGGCCAAGATCTGGAACTGGAGGCTTGGCGTGTCGCGCACGGAACTCGGTCGCTCCCACGGTCCGAATAGCGCGCTCAGCCGCACATTTAGGAAATCACCGCCGAAGAGCTCGGCGTGACGCGCAACCGATCGCTCCGATGTGAACTTGCTGATCGCGTAGAACGAGACCGGATCGCAAGGCGTGTCCTCGTCCAGAATCTCGACCCGCGCGCCCGCGGCGCCATAGGCCGATGCCGAGGAGAGATTGACGACCCGGCGCACGCCATGCCGGATCGCGGAGAGCAGGATCGGGATCTGCGCCATCACGTTGATCTCGAGAACGCGCGCGGTCGATGCCCTCTCCAGTTCATCACCGGCGGTGATGGCCGCGCCGAGCACGATCGCATCAACTCCTTCGGCGATGAGGGCATCGATGGCATCTGCGTCGGTGATATCGCCCTGCACCGCTTTGAGCCGTGCGCCGTAGTCGGCAAGAGACCGCCGCGCGGATGGCGGCAACTCTGCACGGTCGTACAGCGTCACGTCATGGCCGCGCGCGAGCAGCGCCTCCGCAACATTGAGCCCGACAAAGCCGGTGCCGCCGAAGATGACGATCTTCATCGCGCGCGATCCACCGTCACAGTAGCTTCGCTCCGAAATTGCGCTCGGGATCCATGTCGGCCACGAGCCGCCCCGTCGGCATGGCCGCCTCGCCGCCGCTGCGTGCCAGGAACTGGCCGCTGCCTGCGCTCGCGAGGCACTTGTTGCCATCGATGATCACTCGGCCACGCGACAGCACCGACACCGGCCAGCCCTTCAGCTTGCGGCCTGCAAACGGCGTGTAGCCGGCAAGGTCGTGCATCATCTCATCGGCGATCTCGACCTCGCGATTAGGATCCCAGATTGCAATATCGGCATCGGCGCCGACCGTGATCGAGCCCTTGCGCGGATGCAGATTGTAAATCTTGGCCGGCGCCGTCGACGTCAGTTCGACGAACTTTTCCAGGCCCAGCCGCCCGTTCGACACCATCGCGTCGAACAGCAGCGGCAGGCGCAGCTCCAATCCCGGCAGGCCATTCGCGACCTGCTTGAAGTTCGGATTGGGGCCGGCGCGCAGCTTGCCGGTCTCGTCATAGCGATACGGCGCGTGATCCGACGAGATGGTCTGGAGATCGCCGAGCGACAGCGCCTGCCACAGCGCCTCCTGGTCTGAATGCGTCCGCGGCGGCGGGCTGCACATCCACTTGGCTCCTTCCACCTCGGGCTTGTCGAGATCGGCTGCGGTGAAGAACAGGTATTGCGGACAGGTCTCGGCAAACACCTTCAACCCCTGCCCGCGCGAATCGCGGATCACCTTGGCGCCTTCGGCGGTGGAGACGTGGAAGATCATGATGGGCTGGTCGATCAGCGCTGCCATGCCGATCAGCCGGGTGAAGGCTTCCGCCTCCGACACGCGGGCGTGGCTGACGGCGTGGTATTTCGGCATCGTGTAGCCGCGCGCGAGCAGGCGCTTCACCATCCAGGCGATGATGCCGTGATTTTCGGCGTGGGCGCACAACATCGCGCCGGACTGGCGTGCGGCAAGAAGGATGTCCAGCAGCGGCTCGTCGTCGACCTTGAGCCGGTCGTACGTCATGAAAATCTTGATCGAGGCGTGGCCCTGCTTCACCAGCGCCGGAATATGCTCCTCGACCGTTTCCTTGGTCGCATCCGCAATGATCATGTGAAAGGCGTAGTCAATCACGGCGCCCTTCTTCGCCAGCGCGTGGTAATCCTCCACCACCTGCGGCAGCTTCATGCCGACATGCTGGGCCGCAAACGGGATCACCGTGGTCGTGCCGCCGAAGGCCGCCGAGACGGTCGCGCTCTCGAAGGTGTCGGCGTTCATGATGCCGGCAGCGGACAATTGCTCGATATGGGCGTGGCTGTCGACGCCGCCGGGTAGAACGAGTTTCCCGCGCGCGTCGATCTCGCGCTTCGCAGCCGGAAGCCCGCGGCCGATAGCGGCGATGGTCTCACCGGAGATGGCGACATCGGCTTCAAAGACGTCGGTCGTCGTCGCGACGCGCCCACCGCGAATGATCAGGTCGTAAGCGGGTTCAGTCATGAGGCACTCCATGATAGGCTCAAGCCAAGTGATCGAAATTTTGCAGGAAGACCAGCATGTCCCGACCGCGCATTCTCGTCATCAATCCAAATTCCAACCCTGCGGTCACGCGAGGGCTGGAGGACGCGCTGAAGCCGCTCGGTTTCGAGGGCGGGCCGGAACTGGTCTGCCAGACGCTGGCCGAGGGTCCCTTCGGCATCGAAAGCCAGGCCGATGTCGATGGCGTCGCCATGCCGCTGCGGCGGCTGGTCGAGGGCGACAACAGCTCGGCGGCCTTTGTCATCGCCTGCTACAGCGATCCCGGGCTTCAGGTCTGTCGCGAAGGCACCGACCGCCCCGTGTTCGGCATCGCCGAGTGCGGCGTGCTGACCGCACTGGCTCGCGCCGAAACCTTTGGCGTCATCGCGATCGCCCAGCGCTCGATCCCACGTCACATGCGCTATCTCGGGCAGATGGGACTGACCGAACGGCTCGCCGGCGAGCGGCCGCTCAACATGAGCGTCGCGGAAACCGCCTCGGGCGAAGGCACGCTGGCCAAAATGATCGAAATCGGCCGCGCGCTGCGCGACGAGGACGGCGCCCGTGCCATCGTGATGGGCTGCGCCGGCATGGCACGGCACCGCCGCCCGCTGGAAGAGGCGCTCGGCATTGCCGTGATCGACCCGACACAGGCGGCCGTCACCATGGCGCTGGGTACGGTGCAGTTCTCGAACCACTAGGCGTCCTTCAGCTCTTTGGCGTCCTGCCGCGCGAGCCATTGCGCGTGGCTCTCCCGGACAAGCGCGAACGTATCCCGCTGCGTCGTGTAGAGATTGCCGAACATGCGGCCGATCGGCCGGTAGGCGTCGAGATCGACATACATGTTGGCCTCGTCGACGAGGCCCTCGCGGGCGTGAACCCGGAGCACCTCGCCGACCAGCAGTTCGCGATCGGGCGAAAAATTTAGGGCGACATGGCGCCGGCATTCGAGCGCAAAGGGTGCCGCGGCGAGGCGCGGCACCTTCACGTCTACAGAGGGAAGCGTCGCCAGCCCTGCCGCGGCGACCTCGCTGTCACCGGACGGGAAATCGACCGCGCAGTCATTCATCGCCGCGGAGAGCGCCTCATCAACCATGTGAACGACGAACTCGCCGTCGCGATGGATGTTGCGGGTGGTGTCCTTCGGGCTGTGATCCGGCTTGTGCTGAAGCCCGAGCACGATCAGCGCCGGAGTCTCCGAAAACACGTTGAAGAAGCTGAACGGCGCGGCGTTGACCGCCCCGTTGGCATCGAGCGTCGTCACCAGCGCAATCGGCCGCGGCACCACCACGCCGCAGAGCAGCTTGTAGCGGTCGCGCGGATCGAGCTCGCGCAAGGATATGCCGGATGTGCTCTGGCCAGTCATCGACGTCACGTCTCCGGCGGCGGCACCGCGCCGGTACGGCTGGTGATCAGGCCGTAATGCTCGATGCGGCGGTGCTGCGCGAAATTGAAGATCGTGGTCTTGCCGAAGGTGGTGGCATCGAGGTCGCAAGGATGGACCAGCAGTTCGTCCTCCTCCGTCTTCGCTTCGGCGACGATCTCGCCGTTGGGATCGACGATCAGGCTGCCGCCGAACAGCGGGTGTCCGTCCTCGTTACCGGCCTTGGCCACCGCGACAACCCAGGTCGCGTTCTGATAGGCGCCGGCCTGCGCCGAGAGGCGGTTATGGAACAACCGTTTCTCGACGCCTTCATCGCTCCTCTCCGCATTCACCGACGGCGTGTTGTAGCCGATCAGCACCATCTCGACGCCCTGCAGGCCCATCACGCGATAGGTCTCGGGCCAGCGCCGGTCGTTGCAGATGGCCATGCCGATGATGCCGCCCAGCTCGCGCCAGACATTGAAGCCGAGATCGCCCGGCTCGAAATAGCGCTTCTCCAGATGCTGGTGCGAGCGCTTGGTGTCGTATTCCACATGGCCCGGCAGATGGATCTTGCGATATTTGCCGACGATCTTGCCGGATTTGTCGGTGAGAACAGCAGTGTTGAAATGATGCCCGTCCGGCGTCAGCTCCGCATAGCCGAAATTCATCGCCATCTGGTGCTGCGCCGCGCGCTCGAACAACGGTTTCGTCGCCGCGTTCGGCATCTCGCGCTCGAACCAATTGTCGAACTCGGCCCGGTCCTCCACGTACCAACGCGGAAAGAAGGTCGTGAGCGCCAGTTCCGGATAGACGATTAGGTCGGCGCCCTTGCTCTTGGCCTCATCCATCAGCGCGATCATGCGCTTGACCACGGCCTCGCGGCTGTCCGCTTTCTGGATCGGGCCCATCTGGGCGGCGGCAACATTGACGATACGCATCAGCGATTTCCTGGTGATGTCTTTGAGCTAAGCTACAGTTTCAAGCACGTGCCGGCGCGCGCAGCATAACGCAGCATCGCCCGGACTTGCCAGCCGGCGCCTGCACATCGGCATCGTGTGCGCTGCACGCTCCATCCTCATGTCTGCTCCTCATCCGCAATATCGAGACCGTGGTCCAGCGCGTCCAGAAGCTGCCCGGCCTCATGCTCGGAAATCACGAGTGGCGGCGCGAGGAACAGGGAAGTCTGCTCGCCGCTGGTCCCGATCACGGCGCCCGCCTCCAGCGCCCGCTCCGCGACGCGCGAGGCAATCGGCACCTCGGTGGTGTCGGCATGCCAGGAGCGCCAGTCCGGCCCGTGCAACTCCACGGTCCAGTGCAGCCCCTGCCCCGCCAGGCGCTGCACGCTTGGATGTTTCTGCGCGATCGCCAGAAGGCGGCGGGTGAACAGCTTTTCGAGACCCCTGACGTGCTCCAAAATCTCGTCATCGCTGATGACTTTCAGATAGGCGCTGACGGCAGCCATGCTGATGGGATGCCCGCGCAACGTGCCGTAATTCTGCCAGCTCGTGCCCTTGAGCCGCTCGACGATGTCTTTCGACACCACGACCGCGGCAACCGCCGCCGCGCCACCGCCGAGCGATTTTCCGAGCGTCACGATATCGGGACGACTTTCGGCTCCCTGGAACGCGAACCAGCGCCCGGCACGGCCCGCACCAGTCACCACTTCGTCGGCGATCCAGTAGGAGCCGGCCTGCCGCGCGCACCGCGCCACCTCGTCCTGATAGGCGCCATCGTAGTAGATGCCGCCTTGCGTGTAGTCGATGATCGTCGCTGCCGTATCCGAAAGCAGGCGCGTGGCATCGGCCAGATATTCGCTGGGGGGAACATTGTTGGCCGGCGCGCCGTAGATCGCGCCCTGCGGCGCCGGCAATATCCGCACCGGCGCCATCGGCGCCGGCAGCTTCGAGCCGCCTGAGTGCACCGCGAGGCCGCCATGCCATTGCGGCTGCACGGTCATGCTGCGCGACAGGCCCGTAATGCCGTGATAGGCGCGTTCGCGCGTCGCCAGCGCGGACCGCTGCGTCAGGGCCTGACAGAGCGACAGCGCCATGTCATTGGCCTCGCTGCCGCTGATGCAGAAGCGCACCGCACCGACCCAATCGTCTTCGCCCTTGAACGCGGTGGCCATCAAGTCGTCAGCCGCCTGCTCGCGGCCGACCCAGGTCCAGCCCTCGTTCACGACGGGCGTATCCGCGGCGCGGCGGATCGCCTCCACCATCGCGGGATGACGATGTCCGAGACCGCCGGCGGTGTTGCTGCCGTCGACGAGCTTGCGACCATCCGACAGATGAAAATAGACGCCCTCGCCGCCGACCACGTCCATGGGCGCGCTGTCGCCGGCATTCAGCCCGGTTCGCAACAATCTGCTCATTGCAATCCCCTCATTCCGCAGCCTCGGCGCCGTAGCCACCGCCACCACAGGTCTCGATCGTGACGAGATCGCCTTGCTGCAGCACCAGGTTCGACTTGCCGTCGATCGCGACGTTCGCGCTCTGCCTGATCAGCGAGATGCGGCAGGCCTTGCCGGGTTCGCCGCCTTGCATGCCGAACGGCGCAATCACCATGCGCTCGATGCAGGTAGTCAGATGCATCGACGGCGCCAGGATGCGATAGGTACGGATGACGCCGTCCCCGCCGCGATGGACTCCCGTGCCGCCGGAATTCCGACGAATGGCCTGCTGCTCGACTTGGATCGCGTAATTCGCCTCGATCACCTCGATTGGCGTGTTCGAAGTGTTGGACAGATGCACCCGCGTCGCGGAGATGCCGTCCCGATCATGCCGCGCACCCTCGCCACCACCGTGGACCTCGTAGAGCATCTTCCACGAACCGTTTTGCCGCGGCTCGGCGAAGAAGAGGACGCCTGCCGTGGTCGCCCCACCAGCCGACAGACGTTCGGGAATGGTGTCCTGCATAGCGCGGAAGATCGCATCGACGATGCGCATCGAGGTCTCGTGATTGCCGGCCGCAACCGAGGCATTCCACCCCGGCTCGAGAATGGAGCCCGGGCGCGTGATGATGGTCAGCGGCCGCAGCGCGCCCGCGTTCTGGTTCATGTCGCGCCCGCTCATGATGCGCGCGGCATAGGCCACCGCAGAGCGCGCCATGAACGGCGTCGTGTTACAGAAATTCGAGACGCGGTCGCAGCTTCCCGAGAGATCGAAGGTCGCTTCGTCGCCTGCAATGGTGATCTTGACATGAATGCGCGCGGGCGCGTCGTCGACGCCGCCGTCGTCCAGATAATCCTCGCCCTCGTAGACGCCGTCAGGCAGATCGCGGAGCGCCTCGCGCATCTCGATTTCGGAAAGATCGTGCAGGCGCGACTGCGCCGCCGTGAAGACCGCCTTGCCGTGCTCGCGGCATAGCTCGACGATGCGCTTCTCACCGGCTTTCGTTGCGGCGATCTGGGCGAGAAGATCGCCCTCGCAGGATTCCGGATCTCGAACATTGGCCTTGAGCAGCTGCACGATCGGCGTATTGACGCCGCTTGCCGTGGCGATCAGAACCGGCGGAATGCGCATCGCCTCCTGGAAGGTGTCGATGGCTTTCGCAAAATAGCTGCCGGGCCAGGTGCCGCCGATATCGGGCCAGTGTGCGAGGCTGACCGCGAACGCCACGATCTCGCCGTCGATGAAGACCGGGCGCACGACCTTGACGTCATTGAGATGATTGCCGCCGAGCGGGCCGACATTGTAGATCAATGCGTCGCCGTCGTTCAGGCTGTCGCGCGGCACCACTTTCAGCAATTCGAGGACCGTGTAGGCCATCGCGCCGAGATGGATCGGGATGTCGCGGCCCTGCCCGACCAGGTCGCCGCGGGCGTCCGTGATCGCCGACGACAGGTCGCCGGCCTCGCGCAGCAGCGGCGAGCGCGCCGAGCGCGTCATCACCAGGCTCATTTCCTCGGCGGCGGCCGAAAGCCCGTGCCGGATGACTTCGACGACGAACGGATCGAGCTTCATGCGGCCCCCCGCGTCAGGAACAGATTGCCTGAAACATCAGGCCTCGCCTGCCAGCCGGGCGGGACCACCACGGTCGACCATGCGTCTTCAATGATGGCCGGGCCGCTGACGATTTCGGTCAGCGAGGCACGGTTGATGATGCTTGTGGCGATGTCGTGAAAGCCATCGAACGAGCAGATGCGCTCGCCTTTGGAGACCGTTCTGACCGCGATGGCCGGCCGGCTCACGACGGTCGTCGATGGACGGCGCGCCTGCACCCGCACGGACTCGATGACGCAGCTCTCGCCCGTCGCATAGCCGAACAGCTCGTGGTGCCGGGCCAGAAAATCCTTCTTCAGCGTGATGACGTCGAGCGGTCGCGCGAACGGCACCGGAATGGCGTCGTTCTGCGCCGCGTAGCGCATCAAGGCCACCAGCTCGATCTGAATCTCGGTCGCGGCAACCCCGTTGGCGATCAGCGGCGCCGAGGCATCGTCGATCAGCACCCCGATCCGCTCCGACACACGGGCGAGGTCGATGCCATCGAGCGCAGCGCGCAGAGTTTGCTGCTGGAGGAAGCTGAAATCGGCAGTGAGACAGCCCAGTGCCGAAAACGCACTCGACGCGCTGGGAACGACGACCTCGGCAATCCCGTAGAGATCTGCAAGGCCCGCGGCATGCATCGGGCCACCACCGCCAAAGGCGAGCAGCGTGCAGTCGCGCCCGTCGATGCCGCGCTCGACGGTGACGCGGCGGAGCGCGCGCGCCATTGTCGCGTTCGCGACCTTGATGATGCCGAGCGCGGTTTCGGTCAGGCTCAGCCCCAGAGTGCGCGCGATCGGCGCGATGACATCACTGGCTGCCTTGATGTCAATTCCGATCCGGTCGCCGAGTTTGGCGTCCGGATTGAGATAGCCGAGCACGGCGTTGGCATCGGTGATGGTCGGCTCGGTACCGCCGCGGCCGTAGCAGGCCGGTCCAGGCTCGGAGCCGGCGCTTTCCGGTCCGACCGTCAGGCCACCGGAGCCGTTGCGCACGATCGAGCCGCCGCCCGCCCCGATCGAGTGCACCGCGAGCATCGGCTGGCGCAGCGGCTTGTCGCCGAGCATGCGGCCGTCGGTCATCTCGGCCTGACCGTCGACGATCAGGCACACGTCGGTCGTGGTGCCGCCCATATCGAACGTCAGCATCCGGGACGTGCCGAGCTGGCGCGCGATGCTGACCGATGCGGAGACGCCGGCCGCGGGGCCCGACATCGCCATCACCAGCGGCCGCCGCTTCACGGCCGAGATCGGCACCATGGCGCCGGCCGAATGAAACACCTGCAGGCCGGGACCGATCGGCAGCCGCAGCTCCAGTTCGCTGAGATATTCCACCGCAATCGGCATCGCCGCGGCGTTGAACACGGTCGCCGAAGTCCGCTCGTATTCGCGCGCCTCGGGATTGACCTCGTGCGACAGCGAGACGTGGGCAACGACGCCCTTGAGCCGCTCGCCGAGCATCTTCTCGTGCACCGGATTGGCATAGGCATGCAGCAGCGCGACCGCGACACTCTGCACGCCGGTCCCCTTCAGCCAGGCCACCAGACGCTCGATCTCCGCGTCATCCAGCGCCTTCAGCACCCGGCCCTCGTGATCGAGGCGCTCAGCAAGCCCGAAGCATCGTTCCGGCGGCACCAGCGGCAGCGATTTTGGCGGGACGTCGAGACGATAGAGATCGCGGCGGCGATAGCGCGCGATCTCCAGCACGTCGGCAAAGCCTTCGGTCGCCACCAGTGCCACTTTCGGCAGCCGTCCTTCGACGATGGCGTTGGTCACGCGCGTGGTGCCGTGGACGAAGCGCTTGATCTCGCTCTTGCGCAGGCCGACCGCCTCGATCGCCTCCAGCATCGCCTGAACCGGAGCTTGAGGTCGCGACGGCACCTTCGCGATCCGTGCCTCCGCGGGGGAGTGTCGGATCGCGATGATGTCGGTGAAGGTGCCGCCGATATCGGTGCCAACTTCCCAGTGATTTTCGTCAGTGCTCATGTGTGGGTCAGCTGCGGACGACATTCGAACCGGACGCCGGGTGGTTCCCGTCCTTCGCGAGGTTCAATCGCAAACCGAGAGCGCTCATCATCATCCCCTGTCATGCCACCGCTTGCGAGCGTGCGACAGAGCGATGGCCTCGGGATAGGGCCAGAGTTGTCGCAATGCACTGGACCAGCCCGCGACCGGCGCGGCGCGGCGAGGCACATTTTAGTGCAGCCCTGCCCGCATGGAGAGCACGTCGGTGTGGATCGTTCGACGCGACATAAGTGCGGCGCACCACGAATTTTCCCGGACGAAACACCACATCCGCTGCAGCGCAATCCACGCGCCCCGCACGCACTGTCTAATTTGCAGGCGATCGACCGGCCCTACGGACCATGCGATTGCTTATGAGCTATGCATGGCAGTCGGCTCAGCCTCTCTTTATTGTACGATCAGTAAGCGGTGGTTTTGCCCGCTCCGGCTCTCAGGCCGCGAAGGACGGACGCAGGCGGCGCCAGCCGATGATGATGCCCGTGATGGAGAACAGAAAGCCAAGGGAGCAGAGCCCGACGACCAAGCCGTCGCGCAGCAACGGGTGCGCGACGAGAACCGGAAAATCCAGCGTGTGCAGCGCGCCGTAGAACCAGCGATAGGCCCGCCGCGATGGATCCAGCCTTTGCAGCAAATTGCCGTCGGCGCCGTCGATGTCGAACCAGAGGTCACCGCAATACGAGCGGTAGACCGGGGCGCCCGGGACAGTGGACCGCGCGGGATAGTTGTCGTCCTCGGCAAGTACAGACGGACCGCCGCAGCCGGCCGCCAGGCGCGCGGTCAACCCCTGGACCTCGTGCACATCCAGAGATCTCGTCGGTCCATCGCGGGGCGCGTCCCCTGCCTTGATCAAGGTCTGACCGGCAAGGGCCGTTCGATCCCGCCGATAGAGAGTGCCGTTGAAGGCAAACCATTCGATTTCACGGGTCGATGGCGATACAGGCTGCCGATCGAGCGATGGGGCCGCCGTCCAGTTCGGTGAAGCGTTCATCACGCTGGATTCAGCGGAGGCCCATTGCCCGCGCGAGAACAGCCGCCCGTGATCCATGGAGAGCCAGCCGCTGAAAATCCAGCTCAGCACGAACACCATCGCAACGAGGCCGATGAGATGATGCAGCGCATGCCAGCCGCGATAGGGCGAGCCGATCAGACCGCTGCGAGGTTTGATCCGCGCAAGCCCGAGCACAGAGCCAAGCAAAGCCGCGATCAGGGCCAGCAGCGACAAGGTCCAGACCACGCGATCCCACAGCGACCAGTTGCTTCGCAGGACCGTTGGATAGATCCAGTGCAGCACACTCCCGACCAGATTCCAGGTCCGCTCGTTGCGCGTCGTATCCAGGACGATCTCGCCGGTGAGCGAGGAGACATAGACTTCCCTCCCGTCGGCATCACCGAGGGCAACCCGAAACAAGGGCCGATGGCGGTCAAAGCCGTTCGGCACGCTCCATTGGTCGTAGTCCGAGCGCGCAACGATCTCGGTTGGTCCGGCATCCAGCCCGCGGCTGCGGGCGTGATCTCGCGCGATGGCCAATGCGACGTCGGAAGACGCGACCGACGCGTCGCCCCCATCGGAGGCGCGGATTGCGCCTGCGCGCGATGGCCCCGAGACGACATAGACCGGGCCGTCGCTGCGCTGGATCAGGCGAACGCGCGTCGCATCCGCGATGCCGCTCGCGGCAACGGCATCGGCGACTGCAATCCTCGTCCCAGCACTCGCCAGCGGCCCAAGCCCGGCGAAGCGTTCCGCTTCCGTCAGAGACGGAAACGGAACGAAGTGCATCACGATTCCCGTCGCGAACCACATCGCGAACAGCAGGCAGAACGCGATCCCGAGCCATCGATGCAGCAGGACGATCGCGCGCATCATCGATCAGCATCCTACCATTTGAATGCGGCCGAGAGTTCATAGGTGCGCGGTGCACCCAAGAGGATCTGGTCGGGATAGAACGGATCGCCCCAGATCGCATAGCGCTTGTCGGCGATGTTGCGCACCCGGAAAGTCAGGCGAGCCTGGTCGACCGCGTTGAACACCGTCTTCGGGATGTCGACGAAGGCATAGACGTCCGCGACAGTGTAGGCCTTCATCGTCACGACATTCGCATCGGTGTTGTAGCGGTCGCCGACGTGACGGCCGGTGACGCCGACTTCCACGGGCCACGGCGTGAAGAACCGATACGACGCTCCGGCATTCGCCACGACGCGCGGCACGTTCGGCGGCGTGTTGCCGGAGAACGAGCCGCCGACAAAATTAAAGTCGGCGTAGCGCGCATCGACATAGGCGATGTTGCCCCAGAGACGCAGGGGACCGATCGGACGCACGGACGCGGCAAGCTCGACGCCCTTCGATTCCTGCCGTCCGGCAAGGTTGAGCTGCATGCCGCCGGCCGCGGCATAGACGTTCTTGCGCAGGATGTCGTAGGCCGAGAACGACCACTCCGCCCGGTTGTCCCAGAACAGGTGCTTGACGCCGGTCTCGTAGGTGCGCGCGGTGGTCAGGTTCAGCGGATCGGTCGGATTGAGCAGGAAGATGTTGTTGGCCGAGATGTCTGCGCCGGTGGCGTATTGGCTGAAAAAGGTCAGGCCCGGTACGGCTTCCCAGGTGTAGCCGATACGGCCCGTGGTCGGGACCCAGGATTGCGAGAACGGGAAGTTCGCCTTCTCCAGACCGAACTTGTCGGTCGAATTGCGGTCGAGCCCGATATGCTCGACGCGCAGGCCGCCGACCAGCGCAAAGGTCCGTGTCAACTTCAACCGGTCCTCGAACGACAGCGCCTCATTGTCGATGCGCGCGGTCTGCTGCTGAATGGTGAGCAGGCCGTAATAGCCGCGAGGCGGATCGACCAGCGGAATGGAATCGCCGGGGAAATTTGCGGCGCCCGGCCTCACGAAATCAAGGTAGCTTGAGGAAAGCGTCGTGACCAAACGGTTGTCAAAGCCGGCGATATTCGCGTCCCAGATCAAATCGGTGACGTTGCCGACCAAGCGTTGGCTGTGCGCGACATAGAAGCGCTCACGATCGACCATGTTGGTCCCGGAATTGAACGCCTCGATCTCATTGTTGAACCATGTGCGCTCAGCTCCGTAAGCATAGGCTTGACTTTTCAGCGTCAGGTCGGGCGCCAGATTCAGCTCGAAACCGCCGCGCAGCCACACCTCCTTCGCTACGTTCCTGTTGTCGAGGACGTTGTAGTTAGTATTGAAGGTGCGGTCGTCGATCGTGACGGCACCGAGATCGGTTTTGTTGTAGTTCGAGACGTAATTGCCGGAAACGATCCCCGTCGTCGCATGCGAGCCGCTGAAGGCAATCGGCACCAGCGGCGCACCCCAATAGGCTTTCGAGCGATCTTCCCGATACTCGATCGCGCCCCAGACCTTGAGGCTGTCGGAGATGCGGTAGTTGAGCTGGCCGGAGACATCGAGCGTCTTGGTGTTGGTGTCGTCGGCAAAGCCGTTGAGCGAGGAACGGCTGACGTCGAAGCGGTAGTCCAGCCCCTGCACATTGGTGCTGCCGCCCGAGCCGTAATGCGCCCGGAACGAGTTCAGCGAGTCCCAGGAGAAATCCGCCTCGTTCCGGATCGGACCGGTGTGCGGCTGCTTGGTGACGAAGTTGATCGCGCCGCCGGCGGCGCCCTCGCCTGACATCAGTGATGCCGGACCCTTCAGGAATTCGACAGCCTCCAGATTGGCCGTGTCCATGATCCGCGAGGTCATGTTCTGCGGACCGATCTTGATGCCGTTGTAGAGCGTGTTGATCTGGCTGTTGGTGAAGCCGCGCATGGAGAAAGCCGAAGGCTCGGCCGGATTGTCGCCGGCTGTGACGCCCACCGCTCCCTGCGCGACGTCGGAGACTGTGCGGTAGCCCTGCTCGCGCATGGTTGCGGCCGAGATCACCTCCACGGTCGCGGGTGTTTCTCGCACGGTCAGGCCGAGGCGCGAAGCGCTTTCGGCGACGGCATTGGTGTTGAGCGGCGTCTGTGCCGCCGTGGTCGGCACGACGGGCTTGGGCACTGCGGATGCAGTCCCCGGCCGGCGCGCTGCTGCGCGGCGTGAGCTCTGCGCGTCCCGTCCGGCCGGGCTGGACTGCCTGCGGGATTGTGGCGCCGACACCTCGACGGGCGGCAGTGGCTCGCGGGCCTGCTGCGCCAAGGCCGCTGGCATGTCGATGGCGACGAAAGATGTGAGAGCGGCGGATGCCAGTAGGAAACGGCGTGGTCGTACGATACGAAGGGAATACACGGTCTTGGACCTCGGAGTGACGTCAGTGGCACGTCACCGCGAACCAGGGTCCCATCGTCCGGCTTGCAGCCTTCCGATGAAGCCGAATGTCTGTACTCCCCGACCGACATCTTCGCGTGTGACCACGGCTGACGGCAGGTCTCCTGGCTTGCGGGTCAGTACCTTGCATCGCCTTCCCGGGACCGAGATACCCAGTGGCTCGTGACGCAAGATTCGCCGCTTACAGTTGCGGGGGCAGCCACGGCATTGGGGACAACGTCCCCGCACCGCATTCCCTTTTCATCCCCTCTCGGGGAAACCGTCGCGAGCATCTAGGATTACGATCCAGACAGAGTCAATGTGCCAGTTGCGGCGCTATTGCCACAACGACCAGTTTCCTTGGAGAAAAGCATGGAAGGCGAGACCTTCCTCTGGCTGATACGGCACGCGCCCGTCGATGGCGTTTCGGGGATCATCCATGCAGCCGACGCGCCGGCCGATCTCGGTGCTCGCGCGCAGCTGGAGGCGCTGCGCCAGCGCTTGCCGCGGGACGCCGCGAGCTATGCGAGCCCGTCGCGGCGCACCGTCGAAACGGCCCGCGCGCTGGGACTCGAGCCGCTGCAGCTGGACGAATTCAGCGAGCAAGACTTTGGCGACTGGACCGGCCGTCGGCATGACGAACTCGCCGCGACCGGTGGCGAGGCCTATGCACGGTTCTGGAGCGATCTGGCGCGCGGACGGCCGCCCGGCGGCGAAAGCTTTGAGGAACAGGTCGCGCGGGTCCGCCTGGGTTTGTCGAAGATCGGCACCGGGGCCGCAACGCTCGTCGTGCATTCCGGCACGATCCGGGCGGCGCTGTGCATCGCGCTCGACCTGACGCCACAAGCGGCCCTGCGCTTCATGATCGATCCGCTGTCGCTGACCAGGATTGACCGGCTCGCGACCGGCTGGCGCGTCGTCTCCGTCAATCAGCGGACGATTTGATCAGGCCGGACGATCAGGCACATTGGCCTGCGCAAAGGTCGCCATGCCGTTGTGGAGCGCGCAGGCCGACCGCACCAGCGGCAGCGCGATGGCCGCGCCCGATCCTTCGCCGAGCCTGAGATCCAGGCTGATCAGCGGCTGCACGTTCAGCGCGCGCAGCACCAGCCGATGCCCCTGCTCCGCCGACTGGTGCGAGGCCAGCAGGGACAGCTGGCACGAAGGGTTGAGCCGCACCGCCGCCAGCGCCGCGACCGACACGATGAAGCCGTCGATCAACACGGGGATGCGGTGCTGTGCAGCCGCGATAACGGCACCGCAGATGGCGGCGATCTCGAGACCGCCGACGGCGCACAGGATCTTTTCGGGCGCAGCGCCCGCAATGTCATGGCGTGCGATTGCAGCGTCGATCACCCGCGCCTTGTGCACACGGCCGGCCGCGTCGATGCCGGTACCGCTGCCCGCGATCTCCGCGGCGCTCACGCCGAGCAAGCCGGCCGCGATCGCCGCCGATGTCGTGGTGTTGCCGATGCCCATCTCGCCGAAGATCAGAAGATCGGGCTGCCCGGCCTGTGCGCGCGTCACCGCACGTCGGCCGGCTTCGAACGCAAATGCCAGCTCCGTGGGGGTGAGCGCAGCTTCGACGCTGAAATCGCGCGTACCGCTGCGCGGCTTGTCGGTCATGATTCCAGCCATCTCCCCCTGCGCCAGCGTGCCGGCGTCGACGACCTCCAGGCTGGAGCCCAGCTCACGCGCGAGCACCGAGATTGCGGCACCGCCGGAGGCAAAGTTCGCCAGCATCGCGATGGTCACTTCCTGCGGATAGGCCGAGACGCCCTGCGCGACGATGCCGTGATCGCCGGCGAAGATGATGATCGGCACCCGCGCCGCGCGCGGCTGCTCGGTTGCTTGCAGGCCCGCAAGCTCGATCGCGAGCTGCTCGAGCCGGCCGAGCGCGCCGGTCGGTTTCGTCAGTTGCGCCTGCCGCGCCACCGCCGCCTCGCGGTGGACTGCGGAGATATCGGGGCATTGTTGGGTGACCCATTCGGGGAGCATGCTGCCTCGCTTGCCTTACGGCCTGCGCTTGAGGATGTAACTGTCCATGATCCAGCCGTGCCGTTCGCGCGCCTCTTGCCGCACGGCGACGATGCGCGGGCCGATCTCGGCCAGCGCGCCGGACATCACGATCTGATCGGGCATGCCGAGATAGGCCCCCCACCAGATGTGCAGGCCCGCCGGATCAAGCGACTGGAATGCCGTGCCGCCGTCGAGCATCACCACCACGGTGTCGACACCTGCCGGCCAACCGCCATCGCGCAAGCGGCGTCCGGTCGTGATCAGAAACGGCTCGCCGATGTCGTTGAGCGGCATCGCATGCGCCGCGCACAGCGTCTGGATCGAGGTGATGCCGGGCACGACTTCGATTGTCGGCAAGGGATCGAGCCGCCGCGCGATACGCAGCGAGGAATCGTAAAGCGAGGGATCGCCCCAGATCAACAGCGCGACCTTGCCTTCGCCTTCGAGATGATCCCCGATCGTCTGCGACCAGACGGCGGCCACGGCATCATGCCAATCGTCCACGCCCTTGCGATAGTCCGCTTCAGCGGCGTCCCGCACGGGCAGATCGAACTCGGCAATACGCGTCCTGTCGCTGGTGAGCGCATCCGCGCAGATCGTCCGCCTGAGATCGGCGAGATCGGATTTTGTAGTCCCCTTGCGCGGGATCAGGACGAGATCGGCCGCGTTGATGGCAGTAATCGCGGCGCGCGTCAGCTGCTCGGGATCGCCGCAACCGATGCCTATCAGAGAGAGCGTGAGCATCGTGGCTGCGAAGGGCGGCCATCATGGCCGCCCGTTCGCTTGTCTCTAGGCCGCGTTGTGCAAACGCGGCGTGACGAGGCCGGGCGCGGTGACGCCGCGCAACGACTTCGCCAGCGCGAGCACGCCGAGATCGGCGAGCGGCTCGATCACGATGACCAGCGCATAGGACGCCGCGAAGGTCGCGATGTTGGCGAGGTTGGTCGCGCCGAAGCCGGAGCCATAAATCGCCCAGAACGCCACCCAGGCGATGACGCCCGCCTGATAGGTCGTCGAAAGCGCCAGCGCCTGGCGGTACTTCAGATCGACATAGGCCGTGTTGCTCGAAATGATCCGCGTGGCGATCGCCTGGATTCCGAACAGCGGCACCAATAGCGTGGTGACGTTCATGCCATATTGCGGCAGGTCGGGCGGCTCGAAGAAGATGCCCTGGAACAGCAGGCCAAACGCGAGGCCGAAGGCCGCAGGCGCCGCGCCAAACAGCAGGAACAAGGTCGAGCCGAGGATGAAGTGCACTTCGGAGACGCCGACCGGGAAGTGCGGCAGGATCTCGAAGAAGATAAACACAAGTCCCGTGGTGGCGAGCGTCCGCGCCGCGAACGACGTGATGCCCTGCTCGCGCACGGTCTCAGCCGCGAGCTTCAGGGCAACACCGCCGACAGCGATGCCGGTTGCGTAACTCAATACGAGCTTGGCGTCCGAGACTAGTCCGGGTTCGATATGCATGGCTCAGATCCTTCTTGCCGTCACACCCGACGGCCTTGGCCTCAAAACATGCACGGCCGGTCTCCTGGCTCGCGGTTCACTGGGAGTCTCCGGCCTTCCCGGGCCTCGCGGCCCAGTGGCTGATCGAAGTCCCTCCCGCTTACAGTCGCGGGGGCGGCTGGGGTTTTGGGCGCCGCAACTGGGTCCGCCCATCCCCATTCCCGATTATGCTCCGGCGCTTTGCGCCGCGTCGAGCACCATGCGTCTCCTGTGTGCCTCTTTCGCCGGCCGGGCGTCAAGGGGCGACGGGCGGACGAGGCGGTCATGACGGATAATTCCCCGCCAGCGCGCCGAACAGGATGACGGCCGCCGTGGAGGCCGCTCCGCCCCGCGCAAGCTGCTCAGCAAGTTCCGAAATGGTGGTGCGGACCAGCCGCTCATCGGGACGGCCGAGCGATTCGGCAAACAACGCCGGCGTGGTTGGGGCGAGCCCGTGCTCGATCAATTTGACGACCAACGCCGGAAACGTCCGCCGGCCCATATAGACCACGGTTGTCGCCTCCGGATCGGCCAGCGCCGCCCAATTGAGATCTGGCGGCAGCTCGCCGGTGACGTCCGCCCCGGTCACGAACTGCACGCGGCGCGAGGTGTGACGCCGGGTCAGCGGAATGCCGGCTTGCGCGGCGGCGACACAGGCCGAGGTGACGCCGGGAATGATCTCGTAGCCGATGCCCGCTTCGCGCAGCGTCTCGAGCTCCTCCTCAAGCCGGCCAAAGATGCCGGCATCGCCCGACTTCAATCGCACCACGCGCGCGCCTGTCACGGCATAGTCGACCAGCAGGCGGTTGACATGGTGCTGCTTGGTCGAGGCCCGCCCTGCCCGCTTTCCCACCGCGACGAGATTGGCGCCGGGCCGGGCCAGATCGAGGATCGCGCCTGAAGCAAGATCGTCATAGAGCACAACGTCGGCCTCGCGCAGCCGCGCTGCACCCTTGAGCGTGAGCAGCTCGGGATCGCCGGGCCCGGCGGAGACAAAGGAGACAAAACCGCTCACCGGTCCTCCGCGATCAGATGGAAGAACGTGCCGGTGGCTTGTCCCCGCCGCGAGCCGGTCTCGGCAATGACCGCACCTGTCGCGTCGTGCACGACCGCCAGCGCCGTGTCGGGCTGCGCGACTATGGTCGAATAGTGGAATTCATGGCCACGCAGGCGTGCACCCGCCTGATGACCCGGCATCGGCGCGGCGAGCTCGGCCAGACGATAGCCCAGATGCATGCGGCGCTTGGCAAAGCTCGTCTCCAGGCCGAGCAGGCCCGTCATCTCGTGGCTGATGCCATCGGCGTCGGTCAAAGCGGTGCCCAGCACCATATAGCCCCCGCATTCGCCGTGCACCGGGCGCGTCTCGGCGAAGGCGCGCAATCCGCTGCGGAAGCGCGCATTGGCAGCGATCCTGCCGGCCTGCAGCTCGGGATAGCCGCCAGGCAGCCAGCACACATCGGCGACCGGATCAGGGGCTTCATCGGCGAGCGGCGAGAATGTCGAGATCTCCGCACCCGCCGCGCGCCACGCTTCCAGCATGTGCGGATAGACGAAGGAGAACGCGGCATCACGGGCAAGCGCAATGCGCTGGCCGGGCGGCGTCACGTTGACGCCGCTTGCGGCAGGTTGCGGCGACCAGGTGGCCGCCGAACGCAGCACCGCGTCGAGATCGACATGCTCGGCAACGAAGCGCGCGGCCTCGTCGATCAGCTTGCCGATTTCCGCCTGCTCCTCGGCCTGCACCAGTCCGAGATGCCGCTTCGGCAGGCTGATCTCGGCATGGCGCGGCAGCGCGCCGAATACGGCGATGCCGGCATCCAGCAGCGCGCGCCGCACGAGGGCTTCGTGGCGCGGGCTGGCAACGCGATTGAGCACGACGCCTGCAAGGCGCACACCGGGGCGGTAGTCGCGAAGGCCCGCCGCGATCGCGGCCGCCGTTTGTGCCTGTCCTGAGGGATCGATCACCAGCAGCACCGGCCAGTCCAGCATCTCCGCGATGTCGGCGGTCGCCCCGGTGCCGCAGACGCCACGCGCGGCGACGCCGTCGAACAGACCCATCGAGCCTTCGGCCAGCACGACATCGGCGTCAATGCCGCGACTGACGAGATGCGAGATTGTCCCGCGATCCATCGCCCAACTGTCGACATTGACCGAGGCGCGTCCCGTCGCGGCGGCATGAAACGCGGGATCGATGTAATCGGGGCCGCTCTTGAAGCACTGCACCCGCAATCCGCTGTTGCGCCAGGCGCGAGCAAGCGCCAGCGTCAGTGTGGTCTTGCCGACGCCGGAGGCCGGCGCGGAGATAACGAGCCCTGCCGCCATCACGACACCTCCGGAAAGCGCGGCTCGGCGCCGACCGGCCGATAGCGGCGGTCATAGTCGGCAGCATAGAGACGGCTCTCGGAAAAATCCGCCGAGCCCAGCGTCTTGCCGACCAGGATCAACGCGGTGCGCTCCATCTCGCCCCCGACCGCAGCGTCGAGTGTTGCGAGCGTGGCGCGGATGATGCGCTGCTCGGGCCAGCTCGCACGCCAGACGATCGCGACCGGGCAATCCGCGCCATAATGCGGCGTCAGCTCAGCGACGACCTTGTCGAGCAGATGAATCGACAGATGGATGGCGAGCACCGCGCCGGTGGCGGCGAAGGCGGCAAGCTTCTCGCCTTCGGGCATCGCGCTGGCGCGGCCCGGCGTGCGCGTCAGCACCACGGTCTGGGCAAGGCCGGGCAGCGTCAGCTCGGCCTCCAGCGCAGCCGCGGCGGCCGAGAAAGAGGGAACGCCGGGCGTGACCGTGTAGGGAATGTCGAGCGTGCGCAGGCGGCGGAGCTGTTCGCCCATCGCCGACCAGATCGAGAGATCACCGGAATGCAGCCGCGCAACGTCCTTGCCATCGGCATGGGCGGCGGCGATCTCCGCGACGATCTCATCGAGCGACAGCGGCGCGGTGTTGACGATCCGCGCCCCGGGCGGGCAATGCGCCAAGACGCCCTCTGGCACAAGTGAGCCAGCATAGAGGCAGACCGGACAGGCGGCGATGAGATCGCGGCCGCGCAACGTCAGCAAGTCAGGAGCGCCTGGCCCTGCCCCGATGAAATGCACCGTCATGCGCCGTCTCCTTCCGCGATCGCCGCGGTCGCGGTGCGATCCTGCGAGACCACCCGCGTCGCAATCAATCGCGCGCGAGGTCCGGCCGCTGCGAGCGCCGCCGCCTCGGCAACCGATCCCGTCCCGAACTTTTCCACGACGAGCTTTGACTGCGTCGGCGTGTCGATGCCAACAAGCACTTCGGCGGCAACCGCCTTGATCGGCAAGCCGCATTCGCGCGCGAGCTGCTTCAACACCTCCTCGTCGGCCTTATCGCTGACCGTCGCCACTGCTGCGAGGCCTTCGGGACCACCGGCCGCCAGAAGCGCCTCACGCAGCGAGGCCAGCGTGACGTCCCGCTTGAATCCGAGCCCGGCGACCTTCATCGGACCGCGCTCCATTGCACCACGGGCCGCACGGCCTCCCAGGACCGGTAGCGGCCGAGCGAAGCGGCATGCGCAATCTCGACCCGCATCAATTCGCCGCCGTGGCGCTGGTGCAGCTCACCGAGCAACGCTTCCGTCTCCAACGTTACTGAATGCGCGACCAGCCGCGTACCGGGCGAGAGCCGCGGCCAGATGGCGTCGAACATCGCGATGTCGAGACCGCCGCCGATGAACACGGCGTCAGGCCCGTCCAGCGTAGCAAGGGTTTCAGGCGCTTTTCCCGCGATGACTGTGATCCGATGTGCCAACCCGAACGCCGTCGCATTGCTGCGAATGTTCGCTGCGCGATCCTCGCGCGCCTCGACGGCGATCGCGGTGCCCCCGCACAGCGTCCACTCGACCGAGATCGAGCCCGAGCCCGCACCGATGTCCCATAGCCGTTCACCGGGACGCGGCGCCAGCGCCGAAAGCGCGAGCGCACGGACCGGACGCTTAGTGATCTGGCCGTCATGGACGAAGAGTTCGTCCGATAGTCCCGAGCTGTGGGGGATGCCCTGCGCGCCCGCCGCCTCAACGGCTACCGCGACCAGATTTCCGGCAAGATCGCCTGCGAAGCTGTCGGCGCGATGCGCGTTGATCCTTTCGCGCGGCCCGCCAAGCGCAGCGAGTGTCCAGAATGCCGAGGCACCCCATCCGCGCGCCGTCAGCCATTTCGCGAGATCGCCTGCCGCCTTTGCGTCGCGCACGAGACAAATGATGCGTGCCCCTCGCGCCAGGTGTGGCACGAGACGCTCGAATGGCGCGGCGTGGAGACCGAGACAGGCAACGGATTCCAGACGCCAGCCAAGCCGCGCAGCAACGAGCGAGAATGTCGAGGGAGCCGCATACGCGATCCATTCGTCGCCATGGAGCTTCTCGGCGAGGCTCGCGCCGGCCCCGTGCCAGAACGGATCGCCGGAGGCGAGCACCGCCGTCGGGCGACCACGGCAGCTCAACACGATTTCTGCATCGAACGGCACCGGCCATGGACGGCCGCGCCCGGTTATGCCGGCGAGTGCAAGATGCCGTTCACCGCCAAAGACAGTTTCGGCATCATCGAGCGCCTTTCGGCTTGCCTCGGACAGCCCGGCAAGGCCATCTTCGCCGATACCGATGATGGTCAGCCAGGGATCAGCCATGACGCGCGCCCTCATTCTGGGCGGAACGGCCGACGCGAGCCTGCTCGCGGCGGAGATCGCGCGCGCCGGCGTCGATGCCGTGTATTCCTATGGCGGCCGCACCCGCGCGCCCGCCGGTCAGCCGTTGCCGACGCGGATCGGCGGTTTTGGCGGCGCAAGCGGACTTGTCGATTACATTGGTCGGAAACACATCACGCATGTAATCGACGCGACGCATCCCTTTGCCGCCGAGATGAGCCGCAATGCGGTCGCGGCATGTGCGGAAACCGGCACGCCGCTGATCGCTCTCGAGCGAGCGCCGTGGACCAAAGCGCCCGGCGACAACTGGATCGAAATACCTGATGTCGACGCCGCGGTCACCGCACTGCCTGAAGTGCCGGCAAATGTGTTCCTCGCCATCGGCCGCCAGCACATCGCGCCGTTCGCGACCAAGCCGCAGCACGCCTACACGCTGAGATTCGTCGATCCGCCCGATGCGCCGCTGCCCTTCGCCGCGGACGTCATCGTGTCGCGTGGGCCGTTTACGCTTGAGGGCGAACTGGAGATGCTGCGCGCGCGAGGCATCACCCGGATCGTCGCCCGCAATTCCGGCGGCGACGGCGCGCGCGCCAAGATCGACGCCGCCCGCAGGCTCGGCCTGCCCGTGATCATGATCTCGCGGCCGCAACTGCCGGAACGCTTGCGGGTCGAGAGCGTGGCCGAGATCATGCAGTGGCTCGGTCATCGGGCCTGCCTCGGCGCATAGACCCAGCGGCCGACGCGGCGTGTCTGCGAGTTGCCGACGATCACCAGCGTGCGCATGTCGGCCATCTCGGGCCGGGCTTCGTTCAGCCTGACGGTCTCGATCTTTTCATCGGCGGCGCTGATCGCGCGCGCGAAAATCACAAGACGGTCGCCACAGCCGGCCTCGTTCAGCACCGCGAGCGCACGGCCAAATCCTTCCGGCCGGCTCGCCGAGCGCGGATTGTACATCGCGATGGCAAAATCGGCTTCCGCGGCGAGCCGCAGGCGCTTCTCGATCACCGCCCACGGCTTGAGATTATCGGAGAGATTGATCGCGCAGAAATCATGGCCGAGCGGTGCGCCGGCGCGCGCGGCAGCCGCCAGCATCGCAGTGACGCCGGGCAGCACGCGGATCGGCAGCTCCTGCCATTGCGGCGCCTGTTCGAGCGCCTCGAACACGGCGGACGCCATCGCGAAGACGCCGGGGTCGCCGGAGGACACGATGACGACTTGGCCGCCTTCGGCCGCGAGCCGCAGCGCCTCGCTCGCGCGCTGCAGCTCTTCGCGATTGTCGGAAGGATGCAAAGTGAGCCCTGCCCGCGCTGGCACGCGCGCGACATAGGGCGCGTAGCCCAGAATGTCGGTCGCGGCGGCAAGCGCGGCGGAGACCTCGGGCGTCACCAGCGCAGCGCTGCCCGGGCCGAGGCCAGCGATGGTCAGCGTGCCCGTCATTCGGCGGCGTCCGGATGCCGGCCCTTGCCGTGCACGAGCACGATCGCAAAATAGGGGCAGTCGGCGGCGTCGATCTCCGCAAGCCGCACCACGCGCTCGCCCGGCATGGTGCCGCGCTCGACCAGCCACGCATCGTCCAGCCGTCCGGCGGCAGCGAGCGCGCGGCGCACTTTCGCGAGATTGCGCCCAGTCTTCATGATCACGAGCGCATCGGAATCGCGCATGCGGCGTTCGAGCTCGTCCTCGGCGAGCGTGCCCATGAGCACCGTCGTCACGTCGTCGCCGAGCGCAATCGGCTGTCCCACGCCATTCCAGCAGCCGACCATGCCGGGAATGCCGGCGATCACCTCGATCTCGACGCGGCCCTGCAGGCGCATGTGCAGATGCATGAAGGAGCCGTAGAAGTAAGGATCGCCCTCGCAGAGCACGACGACGTCGACCGCGCGCGCCAGCCGCGCCAGTCGCTCCGCCCATTCGTCGTAGAAGCCGGCAAGCAACTGGACATATTCAGGCGTGTCGAAGGCGATCTCGGTCGTAACAGGATATTCCATCGGATATTCGGTGACGTCGGCAGCCAGCATGCCCTCGACGATGCGGCGCGCCTGGCCGGGCCGGCCCTTTTTGCGGAAATAGGCGACATGCCTCGCGCCGCGCACCGTGCGATCGGCGCGCACGCTCATCATATCAGGGTCACCGGGGCCGAGACCGCAGCAGATGATGCGTCCCATCGCTATTCGCTCCGGCTCGCCAGCGCGTTCACGGCGGCGACCGTGATCGCGGAACCGCCAAGGCGGCCCTCGACCGTCAGCGCCGGCACCGGGGAAACGGCCATCAGCGCAGCCTTGGATTCGGCCGCGCCGACGAAGCCGACCGGACAGCCGATGATTGCCGCGGGCCGTGGGCAGTCCCGGTCCTCCAGCATGTTGAGGAGATGGAACAGCGCGGTCGGCGCATTGCCGATCGCCACGATCGCGCCGTCGAGATGCGGCCGCCACAGCTCCAGGGCCGCGGCCGAACGGGTGTTGCGCATGGACTGCGCGAGCGCGGGAACGGTCTCGTCGCCCAGCGTGCAGATGACGGCGTTGGCGGCGGGAAGCCGCGCCCGCGTAATTCCTTCAGAGACCATGCGCGCGTCGCACAGGATCGGTGCGCCCTTCTGCAAGGCCGCGCGTGCGGCGACCGCCATGCCTGATGTGAAGCGGATATGCGCTTCGAGGCCCACCATGCCGGCGGCATGGATCATCCGCACCACCACCTGCTCCTCGTCCGGCGTGAAGCGCGCAAGATCGGCTTCGGCCCGGATGGTGGCAAAGGACTGCCGGTAGATCGCAGCGCCGTCGGTCTCGTACGTGTGCGGCATCAGTGCCCTCCCATCAGGATGGAGGGATCTTTGACGATGTCGTCGCGATTCAGCCCGCGCAGGATGGGCTCATCGCGCGTCGACCCGGCGCGCACGAGATCGAAGCCTGCGCCGGTCGCGACCAGAGTGATGGCGGCGGGACCAGAATGGGCGCAGCCCTTGGCACAGCCGGAGACGTGTAGCCGTGCGGCCGCGCCGATGTTCGGCGCCAGGGCCGCGGCAAGGCCACGGGTATCGGCATGCGCCTCGCGACAGCGTGGCGCACCGCTACAGGCGATGACGCGCAGCGCAGGGTCGTAGGCCTCGGTGATCAGGCCGGTCGCGTTCGGCATCACGCGCTTGGCTTCGCTCAAAACCATCCGCCACGGCGTCATGCGCAGCGCATGTCCGCAACCGGCGAACTGGTTGAGCGTTGCATGCGCCATCTGTCCGAAGGCGACCCCGACCATCGCACCTTGCGCATAGAGGCCGGGACGCGCCGCGGCCATGATCGGCGCCGGCTCGGCCTCGCCGCGCAATGCCGCCGGCAAGATTGCACCGGCTGCAAGATGCGCCGCCATCCGCCCTGGCCCGCCTCTCGCGCCGCCGGAGGTCACGAACCAGCCGGCGAATGCGAGCGCGGTGGTCACGGCCTCGCCACGTGGGACCGAGCGGCCGAGTTTGTCGCCATCAGCCCGTACCAGCAGTCCGCCGGAACCATCGCGCTCGATCCGCACGTCGGCGGAATCGCCCGCAAGCACGCGTGAGGTGCCGTCGTCGATGGCGAAGCCGAACTTGGTTGGAAGTTCGAGCTGGCTGTCGGCGAGCGCCTCCTCGAGCTCGGCGGCGAGCGATTGGGTCTCGTCCCCGCTACGCCAGAACGGCGTCACAAGGATGTTGCGACGGGATTCGGTCTCCGCATCCGGGTCGAGCAGCGCCAGTTGG
Source organism: Bradyrhizobium sp. WU425 (assembly GCF_021052305.1). Taxonomy (NCBI): domain Bacteria; kingdom Pseudomonadati; phylum Pseudomonadota; class Alphaproteobacteria; order Hyphomicrobiales; family Nitrobacteraceae; genus Bradyrhizobium; species Bradyrhizobium sp. WU425. Next base: position 5,381,014 of record NZ_CP088089.1, read on the forward strand.
GAAAGGCCATCGAGCAGCAGCCTGTGGCTGGTCTCGTTGACGCCCCTGATCTGGAGATTGGCCCGGCTGGTCACGTCGATCAGGCCATTGCCATGGCGTTCGGCGAGATGAGCCAGTCCGGAGATCTGCGCCGCGTCGAGCCGTCCGCCGAACGGACGCACGCGGGCCACCAGCCCGTCGCCCGATTGCATCGGGCGCAGCGCGCCGGGACACCAGCCCTTGACCACGGAAGCACTCATGAGGCCTCCCGCAGCGCAGCCGCAATCGAGTTGCGGCGCGTTCGCCAGAGCGAGGCTTCATGCAGGCGCGTGAAACACGTTTCCATCGCGGCGAGTGCCGCCGGATTTTCGCGGGCCATGAAGGCGTGGACGTAGTCATGGCCGAGCGTCGCATCGTAGTAGAGGTCGAACAGATGCGGCGGCACGGCGCCGGCCAGATGCGCGAAGGCGGCCATGTGCTCGAGCGTCGCGGTGATCTCGGCCGCCCCGCGAAAACCGTGGCGCATCATGCCCGCGATCCAGGCCGGGTTGGCCGCGCGCGCGCGGACGACACGGGAGATTTCCTCGGTCAGCGTACGCGCATGCGGCTGCTCGGGGCGCGTCGCATCGAGATGATAGAGCGATGGTCCCGCCGCGCCGAGATGGGCCGCGGCAGCCGCAATGCCGGCCTCATGCGCGGCATAGTCGGCCGCGAGCAGAAGATCGGTTTCCGGCAAATCCTGCATGTGAACAAAAGCATCGGCCGATACGATCCGCTTCTCGATACCGGCACGATCGAGCTTGATTTCGCCATCGGCCGAGAACGCCCATGACGATGCCGAGAGCCACGCTTCGCCGGCGGCTTCGCGCGTCTCGGGCGTGAAGGCGTCCGGGATTGCCGAGAGACCCACGCCGTATTGTCCGGGACGCGGCGCGAACACGCGCGATGTGCGATGGCGATATGGATTTTCGTCGCCCTCGTCCTCGCGGACCGACAGCGCCGCGGCTGCCGCCTCGAACAATTGCGCAAGGCCTGAGAAGACGTCGCGGAACAGGCCCGAGACACGCAGCGTGACGTCGATGCGGGGCCGGCCAAGCTCCGCAGGCGCGATGATGTCGTAGCCGGTGACACGGCCGGAAGCATGATCCCAGCGCGGTGCGAGGCCGGCCAGATGCAGCGCCATGGCGAACTCTTCGCCGGCGGTGCGCATTGTCGCCGAGCCCCAGAGATCGACGACAAGGCCCTTTGGCCAGTCGCCATGATCCTGCAAATGACGACGTAGCAATTCTTCGGCGAGCTTGATGCCTTGCGCATGCGCCGACGGCGTCGGCACCGCGCGCGGATCGACGGCGAAAAGGTTGCGTCCCGTGGGCAGCACGTCCTGGCGGCCGCGATAGGGCGAACCTGACGGCCCCGGCGCGACGCGCCGGCCTGCAAGCGCGGCCCGCAAAGCGTCGCGCTCTGCTTCACCGCAGGCGCCGCGGCCGAACACGTGCAGGCCGTCGCCGAACTGGCTTTCCTTGAGATCGCAGACGAAGCGGTCGATCCGCGGGATCGCTTCGGCCGGAGCGGCCGCTGCATCGAGGCCAAGATCGTCTTCGAGGCCAGCCGCGCGTGCCTCATCGCGGATCGCGGCGATCAGACGCTGGCGGCGGGCGGGATCGAGACCATCGGCCGTCGAGTACTCGTCGAGGAGCTGTTCAAGCCTGCGCAATCCGTCCGGCACCGCTGATATTGCGAGCTGCGGCGGCAGATGGCCGATGGTGACGGCCCCCAGGCGCCGCTTGGCCTGCGCAGCCTCGCCGGGGTCGTTGACGATGAAGGGATAGATGACGGGCAAATCGCCGATCAGGGCTTCCGGCCAGCACGCCTGCGACAGCGCCACGGATTTTCCGGGCAGCCATTCCAGCGTGCCGTGCGCGCCCATGTGCACGACGGCATCACAGCCCTGCTCGCGGAGCCAGAGATAGAACGCGACATAGGCATGGCGCGGCGTGCGGGCGAGATCGTGATAGTCGGCATCGCGCGCGGTCGCATCGCCACGCTCCGGCTGAACCGCGATGATCGACCGGTCGCATTGAATCGCAGCGAAATGGAACGCGCCGTCGCGACAACCCGGATCGGTCTCCAGCGCGCCCCAGGCTTGCGCGAGATCATCCTGCAACACTTGCGGAAGGCGCGACAGTGCAGCACGGTAATCGGCGACGCTCCAGCTCAAGGTCTGCTTGAGCAGCGTCTCGCCGAGGGCATGGACCGGATCGAGATCAAATCCGGCCTCCGCGAAGTCGGACACCAAAGCCTCGACCGACGCCAGCGCATCGAGACCCACCGCGTGCGCGATCTGATGCGGACGGCCCGGATAGTTGGAGAGCACGAGTGCCATCCGCTTGTCAGCGGCCGGCGTCTCCGCAAGGCGCCGCCAGGCCGCAACGCGCGCGGCGACGGCCTTCACGCGCTCCTCGTCAGGCCTGTGTGCCAGATGCGAAAATTGCAAATCGGGATCCCGCATCGCGGCAGACTTGAAGCTCACCACGCCCGCGAACAGGCGGCCGTCGACCTCGGGCAGCACCACATGCATCGCGAGGTCGCCGGGCGACAGGCCGCGGAGCGAGCTCGCCCAGTCCTCGCGGCGGGCCGTGGAGAGCGCGACCTGGAACACGGGGCAGGATGCGGCGTCGAACGGCGTCGTGCCGTCGTCGCCCATCGCCGAGAACGCGGTCGCATTGACGATCGCGGCCGGAGGATTTTGCGCGAGATATCCGCGCAACCAATCTGCAACGCCTGGAGCCTTCAGCGAGGTAACGAAGACACCAAACGCGTCGAACCCCTTCTCGCGCAATGCGGCGACCAGGGCATCGACCGGGCCGGTGTCGGCAGCGGTGAGATAGGAGCGATAGAAGGCCACGAGCGCGCGCGGCCTGCCCTCACCCGACGCCGGCGCGGCAATGACGCCGCGCGCGGGATCGTAAAAGCCCATCTCGGGCACGGTCATGTCGCCGATAACAGGTCCCGCATAGAGGCCCGAAGCCAGCGCAAGCTGCGCGATCGCGGCTTGCGATGGGACGGGGCCGCCGGTGTCGCAGAGCACCTTGAGCCGCCGCAACGTCGAGACCGGCAGGGTCGAATACGCGTCCAGCCGCGTATCGTCGCGGCCGTCGGCCGGCAGCACGGCCAGCACGATGCCGCGCTCCTTCGCCAGCTGCTGCAGGGCCGCGAGCCCATACGGCCAATAGGATTCCCCGCCGATCAAACGCACGAGAATGCCGCGCGCGTGCGCAAGCGTGCGTTCGACATAGGTGTCGACCGAGAGCGGATGACGAAGTTCTGCGAGATTGACGAGCCGCAGCGACGGCAGGCTGTCGCGGCCACGGCGCCAGCCGGCCGCGAACGCGGCAAGATCGGAATCCGAATACGAGAGCACCACGAGATCGGCCGGGTCCTGGCCAATGTCCCTTGGTATCGCGGTCTCCTCGAGACCGCGGCTCTCGCGGAAGACGACGTGCATCAGATACCGGATCCTGAAAGACCGAGTCCCGCCTTGATCGCGGCCTCGTCGATATCGCCGTGCTCGCCGATCACGACCAGCTTTGACTGCCTCGCACCCGCGCCCCAGGGCTGGTCGAACTGGTGGCGCACGCGCTCGCCCACCGCTTGCAGCAAGAGGCGCATCGGCTTGCCTTGCACCGCGATGTAACCCTTGACGCGCAGCACATTCTGCTCGCGCGCCAGACGCTGAACGGATGCAACCAGCGCTTCGATATCGGTGACCTCAGGAAGATCGATCACGACGGACGCAAAATCGTCGTGCTCGTGATCCTCTTCGCCGTCGTGATGCGAGGGACGCGCGGCGAGATCGTTCTCGGCGGCAGCACCGAGGCCGAGGATGAGGCGCGCGTCGATCGCGCCGTCGGTGATCGCCAGCATCGGCACGCGGCGCGACATCTCGGCGGTGATCGCCGCCTTGGCCGCTTCGAGGCCTGCCGCGCCCGCAAGATCGGCCTTGGTCAGCAGCACGATGTCGGCGCAGGCGATCTGGTCCTCGAACACTTCCGACAGTGGCGTCTCATGGTCGAGATTGCCGTCCGCCGCGCGCTGCGCTTCGACGGCAATTGGGTCGGGCGCGAAACGGCCGGCGGCGACAGCTTCGGCGTCGGCAAGCGCGATCACACCATCGACGGTGATGCGCGAACGGATCTCCGGCCAGTCGAACGCCTTGAGCAGCGGCTTGGGCAGTGCCAGGCCCGAAGTCTCGATCAGAATATGATCGGGCCGCACCGGCCTCGACAGCAGCTTCTCCATGGTCGGAATGAAATCGTCGGCGACGGTGCAGCAGATGCAGCCGTTGGCGAGCTCGATGATGTTCTCTTCCGGGCAATTCGCATCGGCGCAGGATTTCAGAATCTCGCCATCGACGCCCTCGCTGCCGAACTCGTTGACGAGCACCGCGAGCTTCTTGCCGTTGGCATTGGCAAGCAGATGCTGGATCAGCGTGGTCTTGCCGGAGCCGAGAAAGCCCGTGACGACCGTGACCGGGACTTTTGCGAGCGAATTCATTCGGCGGCCTCCGGCACGACGGCCAAGGGGGAAATGGGGGGAATGCGGGCAAGCGATTGCTTGCGGAAGATCTCCGGGCGGCTGCGCCAGGGCACAAGGCCGTCGGGCGCGGCCGCATAGGCCGCGGCGCCCGCGACCACGTCGTTCGCATTCGCATCCGAGAGGCGACCATAGACATAGGACCAGCGGCCGGGCGCGCTGAGCGCGACCGAGCAACCCTGGTTGCATGCCGACAGGCATTCGACGGGAACCACGCTGACGCCGTCAGGCACGCCGGCCTCGAGGATCGCACCATGCAGGCGCTTGCCGGGCGTCGTCTCGCCCTCGCCAAGCGTCTGGCCGGCGCGGCAGGTGATGCAGACATGAAGTGTGACGGTCATCGCTTCTTCCAGAATAAACAGCGGGAAGCGAAGAGGCCCACGAACCGTTCTTGCGAAGGCCCGTTTCCCCGTCGCGGAACACCCCGTCCGCCGGTCCAAAATCGTCCGCGCTGGCAGGTCTCCCGGCTTGCGGAGCAGGGTTTCCCCTTCGATCCCCGCCTTCCCGATCCCCAGGGGATCAGTGGCTTCGGGCATCTCTCCGGTCACGGTCGCGGGGGCGGCTGCATTTTGGAACCAAATCTTGCCGATTCGGACCCTATCGCATTCCCTCTTCGCCTGTCGTAGGACAGGAACCAACGCCGGGCCACCATTTGCCCCCGACCGCCTCTTGTCAAGCCGAAGGACCCCGTCCGATGACCTCCGAACCGGATAGCCAGACGGCCGACGAAACCGACGCCCGCCATGCCTCGAAAATGGCGAAGAAGAAGGTCGCCCGCGACAAGATCATGGCGACCAAGAGCGGCGAAAAGGGCCTCATCATCGTCCACACCGGCGCCGGCAAGGGCAAGTCCTCCTCGGCCTTCGGCATGATCGTCCGCTGCGTCGCCCATGGCTTCCCCTGCGCGGTCGTGCAGTTCATCAAGGGCGCCTGGGATACCGGCGAGCGCCGCATGCTCACCGGCCATTTCGGTGACCTCTGCCAGTTCCACGCCATGGGCGAAGGTTTTACCTGGGAGACGCAGGACCGCGCCCGCGACATTGCCGCCGCCCGCGCCGGCTGGGAGAAGGCCAAGGAGCTGATCCTCGATTCGAATCTCCGCATGGTCGTGCTCGACGAGATCAACATCGCGCTGCGCTACGACTATCTCAATATCGCCGAGGTCGTCGATTTCCTGGTGACCTCGAAGCCGCCGATGACGCATGTCGTGCTCACCGGCCGCAACGCCAAGGACGAGCTGATCGACATCGCCGATCTCGTCACCGAGATGACGCTGGTCAAGCATCCCTTCCGCTCCGGCATCAAGGCGCAAGCCGGCGTCGAGTTCTAAGAAACTCGCGATGGCGCGCGCATTGATGATCCAGGGGGCCGGCTCGGACGTGGGCAAATCGCTCATCGTCGCCGGCCTCGCGCGCGCCTTTGTGCGACGCGGCCTATGCGTGCTCCCGTTCAAGCCGCAGAACATGTCGAACAACGCGGCCGTGACTGTCGACGGCGGCGAGATCGGCCGCGCCCAGGCGCTCCAGGCGCTCGCCGCCGGCGTCGAGCCGCACACCGACATGAACCCGGTGCTGCTGAAGCCCGAGACGGATGTCGGCGCGCAGGTGATCGTGCATGGAAAACGCATCGCGACCGCGCGTGCGCGTGAATATGCGGCGATGAAGCCGGCATTGATGGACGCGGTACTGGAGAGCTTCGAGCGGCTGAAGGCGCGCGCCGATCTCGTGCTGGTGGAAGGCGCCGGCAGCCCGGCCGAGGTGAACCTGCGCAAGGCCGACATCGCCAATATGGGTTTTGCGCGCAAGGCCGATGTGCCGGTCGTGCTGGTCGGCGACATCGACCGCGGCGGTGTCATCGCGCAACTCGTCGGCATCAAGACAGTGATCGACCCGGATGATGCCGCGATGATCCAGGGCTTTGTCATCAACAAGTTCCGCGGCGATCCCACGCTGTTCGATGACGGCTACAAGCTGATCGAAGAGAAGACCGCATGGCGCGGCTTTGGCGTGCTGCCCTGGTTCGCGCGCGCCGGCGAGCTGCCGGCAGAGGATGCGCTGGGCCTGAGCGATGCGCGCAAGCCGGGCCAATGCAAGATCGCCTGTCTCGCGCTGTCGCGGATCGCCAATTTCGACGATCTCGATCCGCTCAAGCTCGAGCCTGGCGTCGATCTGGTGATGGTGCGGCCGGGCGAAGCCATTCCCGGCGATGTGCGCCTCGTCATCATTCCCGGTTCGAAATCCACCCGCGGCGACCTCGCCTTTCTCCGCGCGCAGGGCTGGGACATCGATCTGCTGGCGCATTGCCGCAGAGGCGGCCATGTGCTCGGCCTCTGCGGCGGCTATCAGATGCTCGGACGCAGCGTCAGTGATCCCGATGGGATCGAGGGCCCCGCCGGCGACACACCGGGTCTCGGGCTTCTGGATGTCGAGACGGTGATGAGCCCGCAGAAGACGCTGACGCGTGTCGCGGCCGTGCATGCCGCGACGGATCAACCGATCGAAGCCTACGAAATCCACATCGGCCGCACTGATGGGCCGGATCGCGCGCGGCCATTCGCAAGGCTGAATGGCGAACCGGAAGGCGCGATCTCGCGCGACGGGCGCGTGCAAGGCAGCTATCTGCACGGCCTGTTCACGTCGGATGATTTCCGCAAGGCCTTTTTGGCGAAGCTCGACATTCCCGCCGGCGACGAGCCCTATCACGCCAGGGTCGATAGCGCGCTCGATGCGCTCGCCGATCACATCGAGCAACATCTCGACATCGACGGCCTGCTCGCGCTAGCGCGCTAGAGCCTCGGCCAGGCGCGTCCATTCGGATTCGCCGCCCGGAAGCCCGAGGCGCAGCCATGTCGGCTCTCGCGCGAACACGCGCGACCAGATATGGCGACGCGCCAGCTTCTCCTGCGCGGCAGGCGCGTCGGGCGTCTCGTAGAGACGAAACAGCTGGGTCCCGCCGACGAGCGTCCAGCCTTGCGACTGCACCATGCCGTCGAAACGACCGCAGTCTCGCGCCAGCCGCGCGGACGTGGCCTCCGCCCAGGCATCGTCACGCAGCGCGCGGCAGCCGATGGAGATCGCCGCTCCCGAGACCGGCCAAGGCCCCGACATCGAGGCGAGCCTGGCGATGTCGGACGAATTGCCGAGCGCGAAACCGAGCCGCAGGCCGGCAAGGCCATAGAACTTTCCGAAGGAGCGCAGGATCAGCAGCCCCGGCCGGTCCCCGGATGCAAGCGATAGCTGCGGGGCTACATCGGCGAAACTCTCGTCGACGACGAGACGACCGACGCGCGGCAGCAGCGTCAGCAAATCCCTTGGTGGGTGGCATCGGCCGTCGGGATTGTTGGGATTGACGACTATGGCGAGGTCCGCGCCCGCCAATGCGTCGAAGTCCCCGACCTCCTGGACCTCCCAGCCCGCGGCCGAGAGGACCCCGGCATATTCGTTGTAGGTCGGGGCGAGGATGCGCGCGCGGCCGGGTGGCGCAAGTTGCGGCAGCAGTTGAATCGCCGCCTGTGCGCCGCCGAGCGCGACAACCGCCGCGCTCGTGCGGTAAGCGTGCCGCGCCGCGTGATGCAGCGCCTCGATCTCGGCGCGCGACGGCAACGCGCTCCACGCGCGCGAACTCACCTCGCCCACGGGATAAGGCAGGCGGTTGATACCGGTCGACAGATCGATCCAGTCCTCCGCGCGACCGCCGAAGCGCTGCTGGGCCTGATCGAGATTTCCACCGTGCTCGCGCATGCGCTGTTCTTTCACGCGAAGGCCAGGATCGCAAGGATGCCGGCGAGCAGCAGCATGGTGCGGCGGTAAACCGTCAAGCCTCGATCGATGTCGGCGGCAAGCGGATCGCGCGCAGCTTCATTCAGCCATGGCTCGTTCGTGATGCTGCCGTGATAGATCCGCGGACCGCTGAGCCGCACACCGAGCCCACCCGCCATGGCTGCTTCCGGCCAGCCGCCGTTGGGCGAACGATGACGGCGTGCGTCCCGCGTCATGCACGACAGCGCCTCGGATCGCTGGGGCGCCAGCAGCACGAACAGAAATCCGGTCAGCCGCGCCGGAATGAAATTGGCGACATCGTCGATGCGCGCCGCGGCCCAGCCGAAGGCTTCGTGGCGTTCGGAGCGATGGCCGATCATGGAGTCCAGCGTGTTGATCGCCTTGTAGCCCAAAATGCCGGGAAGACCGAACAGCGCGCCCCAGAACACGGGTGCGACGATGCCGTCGGATGCATTCTCGGCGAGGCTCTCGATCGCCGCACGCGCGATCCCGGCCTCGTCGAGCGCTGCGGGATCGCGGCCGACGATGCGCGAGACCGCGTCTCGGGCGGCGGCGATGTCACCCGCTCGCATCGGGTTTGCGACGGCAGCAACGTGGTCGTGCAAGGAGCGTAGGGCGACCAGCGGCCAGGCGAGGACGCCGACCAGCACGATCTGGATCCAGCCCAAGGGAAGCAGGGACTGCAGCGCCCAGCCGAGCGCGACCGAGAGCGCGATCACCGCGAGCGCTCCGGCGAGACCAGCGGCGCGGCGAAATGCCGGCGGATCAGACGGTCGATTCCAGGCGGTGTCGATGGCAGAAATCAGCCAGCCCAGCCAGGTGACGGGATGGCCGATCCGCGCGAACAACCACGACGGCCAGCCCAACAGGGCATCCACCACCATCGCAACCGCCATCGCAACCGCCATCGCACCCGCAAAACCCACACCCGTCTCCTGTCCTGCCCCTGTTGCGCAAAGGGTGGCCGGAGCGCAAGCCCCTGATTGGCGGATTTCGGCTTTGTTTTTGGCCGCGTTTGGTGATTAGTGCAGGCCGACAGGAGACTTCATGGCCGTCATTTTGATCACCGGCGGAGCACGGTCGGGCAAGAGCAAGCGCGCGGAAATGCGCACGCGCGCCTTTCCCGGGCGGCCGGTCTACCTCGCGACAGCCGAGGCTCTCGATGCCGAAATGGAGGCGCGCATCGCCATGCATCGCGCCCGCCGCGGAACCGACTGGATTGAACGCGAAGTGCCGCTCGATCTCTTGCCCGCGCTGCTCGCCACCGACGGCGGCGGCGCGCGGCTCGTCGATTGCCTGACGCTTTGGCTCTCCAACCTGATGCATGGGGGGCGCGACTGGGAACGCGAGATCAAGGAGCTTGCCGGCGCCCTGCCCCGGCTGAAAAGTCCCGTCGTTCTCGTCACCAACGAAGTCGGCCTCGGCATCGTCCCCGACAATGCGCTGGCGCGGAGCTTCCGCGACGCCGCCGGCTTCATGAACCAGGCCATCGCGGCCGTTGCGGACGAGGCCGAGTTCGTCGTCGCCGGCCTGCCGATGAAACTGAAATGATGCCGCGCGACCAATTTTTGCGAGACGTCATCGCCGATCTCAGGATGGCGGCATCGTTCGTGACAATCCTCCCCGTCGCATTGTCGAAGCCCGCAGCTGACGGCGCCGTCGCACGCGCGACCTGGGCTCTTCCAGTCGCGGGACTGCTGGTCGGCCTTGCCGGCGCCTTGGTCTACAAGGTCGCGAGCCTGTTGGGTCTGTCGCCGAACCTTGCCGCCCTGCTCGCGCTGGCCGCGACCGCCCTCGTCACCGGCGCGCTGCACGAGGACGGCCTTGCCGATACCGCCGACGGGCTCGGCGGCGGCCGCACCCGCGAGCGCAAGCTCGAGATCATGCGCGACAGCCGGATCGGCACCTATGGCGTCTGCGCGCTGATCCTGTCGTTCGGCCTGCGCTGGAGCGCGCTCGCGACGATCGCCAATCCGTGGGTCGTCGCGCTCGCACTGTGCGCTGCGCACACTGCGGCCCGCGCGGGCTTGCCGGCCTTCATGTCGCAGGTCGCGCCTGCGCGACCTGACGGCCTGTCGGCGAGTGCGGGATCACCGCCGGGCCGCAGCGTTGCGATCGCATTCGCTGTTGGAATCCTCGCGCTCGTGCTCGCGCTTGGGCCGGGCAAGGCGCTGGTGAGCCTGATCCTGCTCGCTCTCTCCGGCCTGATGCTGGCGCGACTTGCCATCCGCCAGATCGGCGGGCAGACCGGCGACATCCTCGGCGCGTTCGAGCAGACCGGCGAGATTCTGATCCTGCTGGTTGCCGCAGCTTTCCAGATCGGAGGGTGACGCAATGGTCGAATTCGACGACACCTTCCGCCAGCACTTGCGCGAGCTGTTCGTGTGGCGCCGCGACGTGCGCCGCTTTCGCGCCGATCCGTTGCCGGACGGCGCCATCGATCGCCTGATCGAGACGGCCTGTCTCTCACCCTCGGTCGGCCTCAGCCAGCCCTGGCGCTTCGTCATCGTCGATGAGGCCGCACGGCGTCGCGCCGTGATCGACGACTTCAAAGCGTGCAACGCGGACGCGCTGAATTCCTATGCCGGTGAGCGCGCAGCACGCTATGCCACGCTGAAACTGTCGGGTCTCGAACAGGCCCCCGGCCACCTCGCCGTGTTCGCGGACAAGGCCAGCGACACCGGTCACGGCCTCGGCCGCGCGACGATGCCGGAGACGACGGAATATTCCGTGGTTGCGGCGATCACCGCGATGTGGCTGGCCGCGCGCGCCGAGGGCATCGGGCTTGGCTGGGTATCGATCCTCCATCCGAATCGCATCCACGCCATTCTCGACGTGCCCGACACCTGGAAATTCATCGCCTATCTCTGTATCGGCTATCCGGAAGTCGAATGCGACCGGCCCGAGCTGGAACAGGCGAAGTGGGAGCAGCGGCGGGGGGCAGAGGAATTCACGCTGCAGCGTTAATCAGGCCACGCCGGAGATCCATTTTCTGTGTTGCGAGCGACTGCCGACGTAGGAATACGGTATCGGACTGCCAAACGCTGCGAATGAGCAGTCACAAACGCATTTTTTCGTCAATTGTGGATGCCGGCCGTTCGCGCTAAGCATGCGCCTGGGGCTAGCCACCATGCAAAGAATGTCATGACCGAACGGCCTTCCGCTCTCGCGGTCGATCGCCGCGGGTTCATTCGCCTTGCCAGCACGACCGCCGCGGGGTGGCTGGCGCTCGGCGCAACATCTGATCGCGTGCGGGTCGTGGGATCGCTGACGGCGTTGCCGCTCGACGACGAGCTGACCAGAAGGAGCATGATCGACAGCCCGACCTCCCGCCTGGGTGGCCTCATCGTGGGCTTGAGGCAGCGAGGCTGGGTCGAAGGCGTCAATTTCCGCCTCGAGCTCCGATCGACCTTCGGCGCGCCGGATCGGCTGAAGACCGCGGTTCAGGAATTGCTGGCGCTCAAGCCGGATGTGATCCTGACCGGCTCGACGGTCGAAACCGCGGCCGTCCTGGAAGCCACAAAAACCATCCCGATCGTGTTCGCGACCGCCAACGATCCCGTCGGCAACGGCTTCGTCGAAAGCCTTGCTCATCCCGGCGGCAACGTGACCGGCTTCACCAACAGCACCGCCGAGATGGGCGGCAAATGGCTTCAGCTCATCCGGGAGGCCGTGCCGGATCTTGCGCGCGTCGGTATCCTGTACAACCCGGCGACCACTCCTCGCGGCGGCCGTTTCTTCCTCGATTCCATCGAGCAAGAGGCAGCACTGGCCGGCGTGTCCGTGATCCCCGCCCCCGTCAGCGCGCCAACGGAGATCGACGAAGCCGTCAGGCCCTTTTCCGCTCCCCCCAAGGCGGCAATGATTGCGCTGGTCGACAGCTTCCTGGTGGTCCACCGGCAGGCGGCGGTGGCGGCGGCGGCCAAATATCGCGTCCCTGCGATTTACCCGTTCTATTATTTCATGGATGCGGGCGGGCTGATGAGCTACGGGCCGACGCTCGAAGTGCGCTCGGCCGACTATGTCGATCTCATCCTGCGCGGTACCAAGGCCGGAGATCTGCCGGTGCAATCGCCGCGGAAATACGAACTCCTGATCAACCGCACGGTCGCTCGCACGCTGGATTTGACGATACCATTCACACTGCTCGCGCGCGCCGACGAGATTCGCGAGTGAACGAGACGATCGATCAGGGAGATTTGCGGCCACCTCCCGGCCGGCTGTTCCGCAAATACCTCTACTCGATCGTCGCGCTCGCTTTTGCCGCGCTCGCCATCAACACCGGCTTCGACGTCTGGTTCTCCTATCGCGAGCAGAAGCAACTCCTGGCGGCGACCCAGCGCGAGCAGGCAGCAAGCGCCGCCCTCCAGATCGGCCAGTTCATTGGCCAGATCGAAAACCAGATCAGATGGCTCTCGCGCCTGCCCCCGGAGCTGTCCACGAACGAGGACCAGCGCCTGAACGCCATCCGCCTCCTGCGCCTCTCGCCTGCGATTGCGGACATCGCCGAGCTCGACGCCCAAGGCCGCGAGCAGGTGCGCGTGTCGCGCCGTGTCGCGGACAGGATCGGCAGCAAGACCGACCTCTCCGCCTCGCAGGCCTTCCGCGGCGCCAACGAAAGCCGCGCATATTACGGGCCGGTCTACTTCCTCGGCGACACCGAGCCGTTCATGACACTCGCCACGCGCGGAACGGGCCTGGCGCCGGATGTGATTGTCGCCGAGGTCAATCTTCGCTTCATCTGGGACCTCGTCGCCGGAATCAGGGTCGGCAACACCGGCAAGGCCTATGTGGTCGATCGCATGGGTATCCTGATCGCGCATCCCGATTTGTGGCGGGCGCTGCGCCGCAGCGATCTCTCCGGCCATCCCGACGTCCGGGCCGCGCTCGATGGCATCGGGCCCCCCTCCGGCGGCCTGGTCAAGGAGGATCTGTCCGGTCAACGCGTGCTGTCGACCTATGCGACGGTCCCCTCGTTGGGCTGGCTGGTGTTCGTCGAGCTGCCGCTCACCGAGGCCTATGCGCCGATCTATGCGTCGATCGGGCGCTCGACTTTTCTCCTGGTCATCCTGCTGGTATGTGCGGTGCTGGTCTCTCTCTTTCTGAGCCGGCGCATGACCGTGCCGATCCAGATCCTGACGCAGGGCGCGCGGCGGATCGGCAGCGGCGACCTCAGCCTGCGGCTCGCGATCAAGACCGGCGACGAGCTGGAGGCGCTCGGCGATCAATTCAACCGGATGGCCGCTCACTTGCGCGAATCCTATGCGACGCTCGAACGCAAGGTGATCGAGCGCACCTCCGAACTGGAAAAGACCCGCGACCAAGCCCTTGCCGAGCACGATGCCGCCGAGCGTGCCCGCAGCGCGGCGGTCGCGGCCAACGAGACCAAATCGCGCTTTCTCGCGGTCGTCAGCCACGAGCTGCGCACGCCGCTGAACGGCGTCATGGGCGTGCTGCAACTGCTCGACGACGGCAGTCTCGGCGAAGCGCAGCGGCGCCACCTCACGACCGCGGCCGCGTCGGGCGAAACGCTGATCGCGCTGGTCGACGGCATCCTCGAATATGCGCGCCTGGAGGCCAGCGCCGAGACTCTGGAGACCCGCGATTTCCGCCTCGACCAGCTGATCGAGACGGCCGCCGATCTGATGCGTCCGCAGGCCTCTCACAAGGGCCTCTCCTTCGATCTCGCCTGCGACGCGTCGGTCAATACTTCCGTGCACGGCGACCCGGTGCGGCTCAATCGCATCCTGCTCAATCTGATGGGCAACGCGATCAAGTTCACCCCGCGGGGCGGCATCGGCTTGAGCGCGGCCGCCGAGGGACATAACGATCATGTGCTGCTGCGCATCACCGTGCGCGATACCGGCATCGGCATCGCGCCCGACATGCACAAGCGGATTTTCGAGGATTTCGTCCAGGCTGACGACAGCATCGCGCGGCGGTTCGGCGGCACCGGTCTTGGACTGGCGATCGCGCGGCGCCTCACCCGCCTGATGCGCGGCGAGCTGACGGTGGCGAGCACGCCGGGTAGGGGCAGCTCCTTCATGCTTGAGGTACCGCTTGGCCTCGCCACCACCGACATCGCGCAAGGTGCGGTTCAGCCGCCATCGCGGCAGCTTCGCGTGCTGCTGGTCGACGACGATCCCGTCAATTGCGAGGTTGGTGAAGCGATGCTCGAGAGGCTCGGCCACCGCGCCACCATCGCCACGAACGGCGCGTCGGCCATCGCGCTCGCCCGCGATCAGGCGTTCGACATCATCCTGATGGATCTGCACATGCCCGACATCGACGGCGTCGAGGCGGCATCGCGGATCCGCAAGCTTGGTCTGCCGAGCATGCCGCGCATCATCGCGGTAACCGCGGACATGTCGCGCCGCGCCCGCGAGCGGCTCGCGGGCGCAGGCATTGCCAGGATCGTCAGCAAGCCGATCCTGATCAATGCGCTGCGCGAGGCGATCGAGGACGATGCCCAAAACCAGCCAGCCACGCCGCAGCTCGCCGCAGGCGCCTTGATCGACCGGCATTTCCTTGATGACCAGAAGGAGCTGCTGGGCGCGGCGCAGATCGCAAAACTCCACGACCTGCTGGAACTGACGAGCGAAAAGCTGGTCGAGGAGATTGCCAAGGCTGCGGCGACTGGCGATCCCGCGCAGCTCGCGCGCGGCGCGCACCAGCTCGGCAGCGGCGCGAGTACGCTCGGCCTCGTCCGCCTTTTCGAATTCTGCCGTGAGGTCGAGCTGGCGGCAGTCACGATGTCCCCGCCCGAATGCGAGAGCGCCGCCCGCGAACTCGCCGCGCTTCGAGAGGCCTCGATGAACGCGCTGGATGAATTGCTCCGGCCGGCCTAACAGCGTTCGGTCACTGGACTGAAATACAAGATGATCGGAGGCGCCGGTGCGCGCAAGATGTCTCGCCATTCTTCTCATGCTGCTCGCCCCTGCCGCGCGCGCCGAGGTCGAACAGTTTCCGTCCGGCTTCAAGACCAAAACCATCGCGGCCATCGGCACGCAGATTCATGTTCGCGTCGGCGGTCAGGGGCCTGTCGTGATCCTGATTCACGGTTTTGGTGATACCGGCGACATGTGGGTCAAGCTCGCCGCTGATATCGCGCGCGACCACACCGTTGTCGTGCCCGATCTTCGCGGTATGGGCCTCTCGAGCAAGCCCGACAATGGCTATGACAAATGGACCCAGGCTGCCGACATGCGGGCCGTTCTCGCAGCGCTCGGCATCGAAAAGGCCGTCGTCGTCGGCCACGACATCGGAACCATGGTGGCCTAGGCCTACGCGGCCCGTTATCGCGACCTGGCCGAGAAGCTGATCGTGATGGATGCCCCGGTGCCTGGGGTGCCGCCATGGGACGAGGTGGTTCGCAGCCCGCAGCTTTGGCATTTTGATCTCGGAGGCCCGGACATGGAGCGGCTGGTCAAGGGCCGCGAGCGCATCTACCTCGACCGCTTCTGGAATGACTTCGCGGGGACGCCTTCCAGGATCGCGGACGCAACACGCCGTCATTACGCAGCGCTCTATGCGCGGCCGGGCGCCATGCGTGCTGCGTTCGCCCAGTTCAGGTCGATCCGAACCGACGCCGAGGACAACAAGAAGGCGATCGCGACCAAGTTGACCATTCCCGTGCTGGCTGTCGGGGGCGAAAAATCCTTCGGTGCGACAGAGGCGGTCGTGATGCGAAACGCCGCGACTGACGTCACCGAATTGGTCATTCCGGACGCCGGTCATTGGCTGATGGAAGAGCAACCGGCGGTGACCGTGAAGGCGTTACGCCAATTCCTCGATACCAAAAAATAGAGCAGCGAGCCGCGCGGAGCCGACATATCTCGGCTCAGCCCTTCCGCGCGGGTCATTTTGATCGGGTTGACGCCTCGCCCTCCCGGCCAAAGCGCTCGACCAGGAAATCAATGAACAGCCGCACTTTCACCGACAGATGTCGGGTCGGCGGATAGACCGCATAGAGCGCAAGCGGCGGCGCAGAATACTTGTCCAGCACCGTCCGCAGCTCGCCTGCCCTCAAGGCGTCGGCGGCGATGAACTCCGGGAGCAGCGCGAGCCCCCTGCCCTTGATCGCGACATCGCGCAGCACCTCGGCATTGTTGACGCAGAGCGACCAGGCCGGCTGGATCCAGTGGTCGCCGCCCGCTCCCGTGAGCTTCCACTGATTGCCAGTGAGCAGGAAGCCGTAGGTCAGCGAGACATGTTCGCGCAGATCCTGCGGATGTTTTGGGGTGCCGTGACGCGCCAGATAATCGGGCGAAGCGCAGATCATGCGCGCCACCGGGATGATCTTTCGCGCGATCAAACTCGACGATTCCAATTCCGCGATGCGCAAGGTCACGTCAAAACCGTCCTGCACGGGATCGAGCAGGTCGTCGCTGAGCACGAGCTGGAGCTGCAGCTCCGGATATCGCGCCATGAAATCGGCAAGCACCGGCCCGAGCCGCAGGGTGCCGAACGACATCGGCGCGTTGACGCGCAACAGGCCGCGCGGCGCCGATTGCGCTTGCGCCACGACCTGGTCGGCCGCCTCGATCTCCGACAGGATCACGACCGCGCGCTCGAAATAGCGCTGGCCGTTCTCGGTCGGGCTCGCATGGCGCGTGGTCCGGTTCAGGAGCTGCACGCCGAGGCTTTCTTCGAGGTCGGCGATGTATTTGCTGATCGCCGAGCGTGACAGCCGCAACTGCCGGCCCGCCTCGGCAAAACTGCCGCTTTCGACCACCTTTACGAAGGCTCGCAGGCTGGCGACCTTATCCACGGGCTGGCGCCGGCGATTGTTTCCAAATCGTAGACATAGCCGTCATATTTGCATGGATTGTCTCCAATCCAAAGCGGAACGATATTTCCCTGCAGAGCAAGACCGCTCCCCGAGCTTTGGAGGACCGACAATGTCTGGACTGCACCATGTGACCGCGATCGCGGGCGACCCCATCAGGAATTTCGGCTTTTACACCCGTGATCTCGGTCTGCGCTTCGTCAAGAAGACGGTCAATTTCGACGATCCCGGCACCTATCACTTCTATTATGGCGACGAGACCGGCCGCCCCGGCACCATCCTGACGTTCTTTCCTTGGGCCGGCGTGCCGGCCGGGCGCCGCGGCGTCGGCGAGACGCACCAGACCGCCTTCCGCGTGCCGCAAAGCTCGCTCGGCTATTGGACGCAACGCTTCGTCGAGAAGGGCATCGCTTATGAGGCGCTGGAGAAGCGTTTTGGCGAGTCCGTGCTGCCGTTCACAGACCCTGATGGCATGGCGCTCGCGCTCGTCGGTATCCCCGGCGCCGAGAGCGAGCCCGGCTGGAGCAATGGCGAGGTGCCGGCCGAGCATGCGATCCGCGGCTTCCATGTCGTGACCTTGCTGCTCGACAGCGCGGCAAAAACGGCTGCCGTCCTCACCGACGTGTTCGGCTTCAAGGAGACGGCGCGCGAAGGCTCGGTGATCCGCTTCAAGGCACCGGGCGATGCCGAAGGCAGCGTCGTCGACATCTACGAAGCCAAGGGCTTCCTGCGCGGACACCAAGGTGGCGGCTCCGTGCATCACATCGCCTTCCGCGCGGCCGATGACGCCGAGCAGGGCAAGATGGCGCAAAGGCTCGTGAGCAATCACGGCCTGCACCCGACCGAACAGCGCGACCGCAACTACTTCCGCTCGATCTACTTCCGCGAGCCCGGCGGCGTGCTGTTCGAGATCGCGACCGACATCCCAGGCTTCGCCGTCGACGAGCCCGTGGCAACGCTGGGACACGACCTGAAGCTGCCGAGCTTCCTCGAAGCACAGCGCAAGCAGATCGAGGGCGTGTTGCCGAACCTGGAAGAGAGGGTGTCGTGACCGAGAGTTCATTCATCCATCGTTTCGAGCCCGCGCGTGACGCGGGCTCTCCTCCTCTCCTGCTGCTGCACGGCACCGGCGGCGACGAGAACGACCTGCTCGGGCTCGGCAAGATGATCTCGCCCGGCTCGGCCCTGCTATCGCCGCGCGGCCGCGTGCTCGAACACGGCATGCCGCGCTTCTTCCGCCGCCTCACTGAGGGCGTGTTCGACGAGGACGACGTGCGCCGCCGCGCCCTTGAGCTCGGCGACTTCGTTGCGGAAGCGCGGCAGCGATATGGCCTCGCCGCGCCGGTCGCGGTCGGCTTCTCCAACGGCGCCAACATCGCAGCCGCGCTGTTGTTGCTGAAGCCGGACGCGCTTGCTGGTGCGATCCTGCTCCGCGCCATGGTGCCGCTGTCGGATCCGCCCAAGGTCAACCTCGCAGGCAAGCCGATCCTGCTGTTGTCCGGGCAGGCTGATCCGATCGTGCCGGCGAGCAATTCGGCCCGGCTCGCATCACTGCTTTCCGAAGCGGGCGCGCAGGTCGGTCACAAGGTCCTGCCGGCGGGCCATCAATTATCGCAGGCCGATTTGACGCTTGCCCGCGACTGGATCGGCAAATTCGCCGCCGAAGTCGCCTGACAGAAGAAGCGGCGCATCGATTTCGAACGGTGCGCCGCGGCTTCATTCGAACCAGCCACGCCGCTTGAACCAAATCAGCGGCAGCACGCCGCTGGCAATGATGGCGAGCCACGCCAGCGGATAGCCGAAGGTCCAGTCCAGCTCCGGCATGTGCTTGAAGTTCATGCCCCAGATGCCGACCAGAATCGTGGGCGGCACGCCGACGACCGAGACGATCGTCAAGATCTTGAACAGCTCGTTCTGCTGGATGTTGATGAAGCCGAGCACGGCATCGAGCAGAAGCTGGATCTTGTCCGACAATCGCGTCTCGTAATCGCCGAGCGAAGCGACATCCTTGGAGACGGCTTCGAGCCGCTTCTTCGACGCGGCGGTGATCCATTCACCCCCGACATCGCCGGCGAATGAAGCGATGCGGCCAACGCCAAGCAGGACATCGCGCGCCTTGGCGAGCCGATCCGCCAACTCGCCGATGTTTTCCAGCGCCTCGCGCATCCGCCGGCTGGAGCGGACCGGCCGCTTGCTGCGAACGAGCCCGCCCTTGAAGACGTCCCGCGAGAGCCTGTCGACCTTCGCGCCGAGATGCTCAAGGACATCGGCGCCGCGGTCGACCATGGCCTCGATCAGGCTGGTGAACACGCACATGCCGTTCTCCAGGCTGTCATCGGAACCGATGCGCTTGCCGATGTCCTCGAAGATCGGCAGCTGCGCGAAACGCACCGTCACCAGCACGTGCGGTCCGATGACGAATCCCACCGGCGTGATCTCGGCCTCGTTGTTCTCGTTGAGCCGGACCGCCGGCGAGCTGAGATAGAGCGTGCCGTTGTCGAGGATCAGGCGGCTCGACGCTTCGATCTCGCTGAGCGAATCCTCGGACGGAACGCGTATCCCGAGCAATCGTTCGACGAACTGCTTTTCCTCCGCGGTTGCGTCCAATAGATCAGCCCAGATGATCTCGGAGGGCATCTCCGCGCCGATCTTCTGCCAGTCGTCGGATGGCCACCTGTATAGTTTGAGCAAGAACCGAACTCCGCATACCCTCGCGCCGGATCGCACGGCCTGCGGCCATCCTGCGCCAAGCTAACGCATGAGGGTTCCGAACGTTCAAAGTCGGGGGAGCATCGAGCGGCCCAATCAAACCAAGCGGGCGCGGCCTTCTTCGATGATGCCATCATGCCAGTGTTTTGCCCGACGCGTCAACGGCATCGCGCGACGCGCAACTCATCAATCGCGTCGCGCGCAAGTCATTGAAATCACTACCCTCGGCTACTGTGCATGGGGTTGTTCTTCAGGTTTTTTGTTTGGACCGGTCTCGTGACGATCTCTTCCGTTGGGAGAGATCGTCACCGACATCGCGCAATCGACATGCGCGCCCTACTCCCACGCCCATGTCGAGAAATCGTTCTCGTATTGGGGTACGTCCTTCCAGACGCCCTTCAGCTTCTTGTTGGTGATGGTGATCAGCTGCGGCTGGTACAAATAGCCCGAGACTGCATCGGTGGCCAGCATGCGCTGGGCGTCGCCGAGAAGCTTGGCACGGGCGGCTTCATCCGGCGTCGACACGATCTGCTTGTAGAGCGCGTTGAAGGCGTCGTTGTTGTAGCCGAGATAGTAGTCCGGCTCGGTGATCTTGACGAGATCGAACGGCTCGACATGGCTGACGATGGTGAGGTCGAAATTATGCGGACCATTGCCGGCGAACACCTGCGACAGCCATTGCGCCCATTCGACGTTCTCGATCTTGGCGATGATGCCGACCTTGGCAAGCTGGGCCGCGAGGACCTCGCCGCCCTGGCGCGCATAGGACGGCGGCGGCAGCTTCAACGACAGCTCGAGCGGGGTGGTAACGCCGGCTTCGGCTAGCAGCTTCTTGGCCTTCTCGGGATCGTAGGGGTTGATGCCTGTCGTGTCGACATAGCCGAGCGCGCCCGGCACGTAGAAGCTTCCGATCGGCGTGCCGAAACCGTCGACCGCACCGTCGATCATCGCCTTGCGATCGATCGCGGCGAGGATGGCACGGCGCACGCGAACATCGTCGAGCGGCTTTTTGCGATGGTTGATACCGACGATGGTCTTGGCCCTGGAGCCGCCGACCATAACGTTGAAGCGCGGATCCGCCTTGAACTGCGCGATGGTGCGCTGGGCCGACACCCGGGGAAACGCGTCGACGTCGCCCGACAGCAGCGCCGCCGTCTGTGCGGACGGATCGGAGATGAAGCGGATCGTCACCTTCGCGAGCTTGATCGCGGCGGCGTTGCGATAGTCAGCCCATTTGGTCAGGGTCATCGAGGAGCCCTTGGCCCAGGCGCCCAGCTGATAGGGCCCGGTCCCGACCGGCTGCGTGATATTGGTGGCAGCGCTCTTCGGCTCGACGATCGAGCCGCTCGCCTGCCCCAGCAGGAACGGCAGGTTCGGCTCGGAATTTTTCAGGCTGATCACGACCGTGTCGGCGTCGGGCGCATCGACCTTCTCGAAGCTCTGGAACAGGCTCTTGTCCTTGTTGGTGCTGGTGGGGACCGCGTTGCGCTCGAACGAGAACTTCACGGCTGCGGAGTCAAACGGCTCGCCGTTGTGGAACTTGACGCCCTTGCGCAGCTTGAACGTATAGGTCTTCAGATCGGGCGCTGCAGTCCAGCTCTCCGCCAGCAGGGGCGAGGTGGTGCCGTCCTCGTTGATCTTGGTCAGGGTCTCATAGATGTTGTAGAGCGTGACCTCGGCGATCGCGGCGGCGGCGGCGTTGGTGGGATCGAGCCCCGGCGGTTCCAGCGCCATCGCCATGACGACGCTGTCCTTCTTGCTCTGAGCCAGCACCGGCAACGGAGCAGCGGCAAGTGCGGCGGCGAATGCGACGATCGATAGTTTCCTGAACATGCGTAACTCCCGGCCTTGTCTTGTCTCAAGCCTACGCCAATCCTGCCGCGGACGCTAACCTTCCACGGGCAATTGCGGCAACGCCATCACGGCTTCCGCCTTGTGGCAAGCGGCCAGATGCGTCTCGCCCACCTTGCGTAGCTCAGGCAGAACCTCGCGGCAATGCTGGTCGGCTAGCGCGCACCGCGAGACATAGGGGCAGCCGGTCGCGGCCGCCGATTGCGAGGCGATCGCCTGGGCTCCGCGCCGCCGCCGGCCTCCGCCGGCGCGCACCCGCGGCACGGCCTCCAGCAGCGCTCGCGTATAGGGAAGGGCGCAACGCTCGAACAAATCCTCAGGCCTGCCCTGTTCGACGATCCGGCCGAGATACATCACCGCGACCTCGTCGCAGAGATAGTCGACGACGGCGAGGTCGTGACTGATCAGGACGTAACTGAGGCCGAACTGCTCCTGGAGGTCCTGCATCAGGTTCAAGACTTGCGCCTGCACGGAGACGTCGAGCGCGGAGACCGGCTCGTCGGCGACGATCAGCTTCGGCTGGGTGATCAGCGCGCGCGCAATGGCGATGCGCTGGCGCTGACCGCCGGAGAACTCGTGTGGATATTTCTCCATGTCGGCATCGCGCAGACCCACCTGCCGTAGCACTGCGGAGACGCGGGCACGTAGCGTCGTGCTATCAATCCCCTCCAGCACGGTGAGCGGTTCGGCGACGATGCGCGCGATGGTCTGGCGCGGGTCGAGCGATCCGTAGGGATCCTGGAACACCATCTGGAAATCGCGGCGGGCGCGGCGCAACTCGTCCGCGGAGATGCGGTTGAGGTCGCGGCCGAGCAGCGCGACCTGCCCCGATGTCGGCCGCTCCAGCGCCATCACCACCCGCGCGAATGTCGACTTGCCGGAGCCGGATTCGCCGACGATGCCGAGGCTCTTGCCGGCGTCGACCCGCACGCTGACACCGTTGAGCGCGCGCACCTGCCCGGGCGGGCGGAACACGCTTTCGCGCGGCAACGTGTAGCGCTGCTCGATATCCTTCACTTCGAGAAGAGGCGCCGTGCTCATACGGTCAGCGCTCCGACGCGTTCGGCCATCGACACGTCCGTCCGGATGCAGCGCACGAAATGGCCCGGTCCGACGTCCACCATTGCTGGAAGCGCAGCCCGGCACTGCTCGATCACGAGCGGACACCGATCGGCGAAGGTGCAACCGGAAGGCAGATCGGCGAGCTCCGGCACCGTGCCCGATATCGTCGTCAGCCGCGTCCCCTTGCGTGCGCCGAGTTTCGGTCGGGCGCGGAACAGGCCCTGCGTGTAGGGATGGCCCATCCGGCGGAACACCTCGTCGGTCGGTCCGCTCTCGATGATCGTGCCGCCGTACATCACCATCATGCGCTGCACGTTCTCGGCGATGACGCCGAGATCGTGCGAGATCAGGATCATCGACATGCCGCGCTCCTCGACGAGATCGGCGATGAGGTCGAGGATCTGGCCCTGGATGGTGACGTCGAGCGCCGTGGTCGGCTCGTCCGCGATCAGAAGGTCGGGCTCGCAGGCGAGCGCCATCGCGATCGTGACGCGCTGACGCTGGCCGCCGGAAAACTGGTGCGGATAAGCGTCGACGCGCCTGGCCGGATCAGGCAACCCGACGCGGTCGAGCAAGGCGATCGCCTCTCGCCGCGCCTGCGATGCCGAAAATTTCCTGTGACGCCGCAGCGGCTCGGCGACCTGGTTGCCGATCGTGTGCATCGGATTGAGCGCGGTCATCGGCTCCTGGAAGATCATGCTGATGCGATTGCCGCGCAGCCGACAATATTCCGCGTCCGACAAACCAGCGAGTTCGCCGCCATCCAGCTTGATGCTGCCGGTGACGGACGCGCTATCCGGCAGCAGCCCCATCAGCGACAACGCGGTGACCGACTTGCCGCAGCCGGATTCGCCGACGAGCCCGAGCGTCTCGCCGCGCTTCAGCGCAAAGCTGACGCCGCGCACGGCCTGCGCCGGCCCGCGGCTGGTGTTGAGGCGCACGCCGAGATTGACAACCTCGATCAACGGCATGGACGAGCGCTCGCTCATCATCATCGCTCCCGCGCCAGTCGAGGGTCGAGCAGATCGCGCAGTCCGTCGCCGAGCAGATTGAGGCCGAGCACCGCGATTGCAATCGCAGCACCCGGGTAGACGGCGAGCATCGGCGACTGGAACAGCAGCGACTGCGCGTCGTTCAGCATCCGTCCCCAGGACGGCTGCGGCGGCTGCGTGCCGAGACCGAGATACGACAAGGCGGCTTCGGCAAGGATCGCGAGCGCAAACTGGATCGTCGCCTGTACGATCAGAATCGACATGATGTTGGGCAGCACGTGCTCGATGGTGATGCGAAAGCGCCCTTTCCCCGCGGCGCGCGCGGCCAGCACGAATTCGCGCGCCCAGATCGCGTTGGCCGAGCCGCGCGTCAGCCGGATCAGCGTCGGGATCTGGAAGATGCCGATGGCGACGATCGAGGTCACCATGCCGGGCCCGACGACCGCGGCGAGCATGATCGCCGAGAGCACGGCCGGAAAGGCGAAGGTGAAATCGGAGAAGCGCATGATGATCTCTTCGGTCCAGCCGCGCCTGGCCGACGCGATGAGGCCGAGACAGACGCCGAAGGTGAGGCCGATGCTGACCGCGATGATGCCGACCATGATGGTGGAGCGGGCGCCGGCGAGCAGCAGCGAAACGATGTCGCGGCCGAAGACGTCGGTGCCGAGCCAGTGCGCGGCCGAGGGCGGCCGGAGCTTTGACGCGATGTCGATCTCATAGGGCGACCAGGGCGTCCACACCAGCGACAGCAGCGCCGAGGCGAGAACCAGCAGGCTCAGCGCGCCGCCGAGCACGAAGCTGCGATGACGCAGCGCGCGGCGCCAGAAGGTCCGGGCCGGCAGAGGGCGCGCTACGGCCGGCGCGTCGACGAGGGTGGTCAACGGCGCGCTCACAGATCGTGGACCTTGATGCGGGGATCGACGAAGGCATAGAGCACGTCGACCACGAAATTGACGATGACCACCATGGTCGCGAGCAGCATCACGCAGTTGCGCACCACGATGAGGTCGCGGTTGGCGATCGACTGAAAGATCAGGCGGCCGAGCCCCGGCAGATAGAACACGTTCTCGATCACGATGGTGCCGGCGAGCAGATTGGCGAATTGCAGGCCCATGACCGTCATCACAGGGATCATGGCGTTGCGCAGCACATGACTCCACAGTACCTCGCGCTTGCCGAGGCCCTTCGCGCGCGCCGTGCGGACGAAGTCTTCGCGCAGCACTTCCAGCACAGCCGAGCGCGTGACGCGTGCGAGGATCGCGGCCTGCACGACCGCAAGCGACACCGCCGGCAGCAGCAGCGACTTGATGCCGAGCCAGACGCCGTCCTCCCAACCGGGAAAGCCGCCCGCGGAGAGCCATTGCAGCCGTACCGAGAACAGTAGCACCAGCAGGATTGCGAACCAGAAATTCGGCAGCGCGATGCCGATCTGGGTCAGCGACATCACGCCGACGTCGCCGAGCTTGTTGTGGTTGGCGGCGGTGTAGATGCCGGCCGAGAGCGCCAGCGTCACCGTGATCAGCATGGACATCATCGCGAGCGGAATGGTCAACACCAGCCGCTCCACGATCAGGCTGGCGACCGGTGTGCCGTAGACATAGGAGTTGCCGAGATCGCCGACGAGCAGCCCTTTGATCCAATGCAGATAGCGAACCGCCAGCGGCTGGTCGAGCCCGAGCTTGACGGTGAGCGCGCGGACCGCATCTGGCGAGGCGTCGGCGCCCATCAGCATCTGCGCGGCGTTGCCCGGAAGCGCATCCAGCACCAGGAAAATGATCACGGACGCGCCGACCAGCGTCGCCAGCAGGGTCAGCACACGTCGGAGGACAAATACGCTCATGCGCGCTCGGATTCAGGGCTCATCCGCAGCACGATCAACATGTCCGAGCATCGGAGGCAAGTGCTTTGCAAACAAGTCCCTTGCGGCATGTGCCTCACCTCAGCCGGGCCAGCGGGACAGGAGGTCATGCGACGCCTCGAACAGCGCGCTCACGCGCAGCAAGTCCGCCTCAGCGCGGAAGCGGCCGACGAGTTGCAAGCCGATCGGCAGGCCGTCGCGGCCGAAGCCGCAGGGCAGACTGAGCGCGGGGTGTCCGGTCATGTTGAACGGCATGGTCCAGGGGAACCAGTGCGGCCGGACGCTGTCAAACTGCTTGCCGTCGATCTCGATGGTGCCGAACAGGTCCTGATCGATCGGCAGGGCGGTGCGGGTGAGGGTCGGCATCGCCAGCAGATGCCCATGCGCAAGCAGGGACTGCACCCGGCGGAACAGCGCCGTGCGCGCGAACATCGCCTCCTGATAGGCAACGCCACTGAAGTCGGTGGCGAGCGCAAGCTGCCTGAGGAAGGCCTCGCTCAGCGCGTCCCCATGCTCGGCCGCGAATTTTGCAAAGCGCGTCCGCCAGACCGTGTGATTGATGGCGCGCCAGATCGGCTCGATGTCGAACCCCTCGCCCGAAAACTCCTCGAGCTCGGCACCTAGGCCCGCGAGTCGATCGAGGCTCGCCTTGAAGCCGGCCTCGACGTCGACAGATACCGGGCGTCCGGGTGGCGACAGGCAATACAGGATTTTCTGCCCACGCAGATCGCCACGCGGGGCGGCCGTGCCGATGAAGTCGGGCACGGGAACGCCGATCGACCAGGGATCGCAAGAATCCTCGCCGGCCATCGCCTGCATCATCAGCGCGGTGTCGGGGACGGACCGCGTCATCGGCGTGACATAGGTCTGGTTGCCGAACACGTCCAGCGCCTGGCTATGCGGGATGACGCCATTGCTCTGCTTCAGCCCGACCACGCCGTTGCAAGCGGCGGGAATCCGCGTCGAGCCGCCGCCATCGGTTGCGATCGCAAGCGGCGCGATGCCGCTCGCCACCGCCACCGCCGCGCCGCCACTGGAGCCGCCCGACGAGCGCTCGGCGCTCCACGCATTGCGGGTGCGGCCGAACAGCGGCGAGTCGGTCAGGCATTTGCTGCCGAATTCGGGCGTCGTGGTCTTGCCGATCAGAATGGCGCCTTCCGCACGCAGCCTTGCAACCGCGACGGCATCCTCGTTCGGAACATTATCCTTGTAGGGAATGGCGCCGAAACTGGTCGTGACACCCCTGGTGTTGACGATGTCCTTGACGGTTGCGGGGATGCCGTGCAGCAGGCCGAGCGGCTCGCCCGCCATCAGCTTGCGCTCGGCTTCGCGCGCGGCGGCAAGCGCCTCGTCGCCGCAGATCGTGATGAAGCAGTTCAGCTCGGGCTGGAGCGCTTCGGCGCGGGCGAGCACCGCGCGGGTGAGCTCGACGGGCGAGATCTGCTTTGTCGCGATGAGACCGCGCAGCACGGTTGCGGATAGCAGGCAAGGATCGCCGTTCATCGTCACATCGCTCCGAAGCGGGCCACCGTTGGCCGATAGCATTGACAGCCAGGATGACAGTTTTGTTAACTCGCCGTCCAATACGATTTTGAGCACCAACCCATACGATTTCGGTATGCCAATGGATCTTCGCCGGCTCCGCTATTTCGTTGCCGTCGCCGAGGCGCGCAGCGTCGGCAAGGCGGCCGAGCGGCTGCGGATGGCGCAGCCGCCGCTCTCGGTCCAAATCCGCAAGCTCGAGGCCGAGGTCGGCGCGCCGCTGTTCCGCCGCGGCACGCGCGGCATGGATTTGACCGAAGCGGGCCAGGCGCTGCTGGCGCGCGCCGGCGAGGCGCTGGCGCTGGCGGCCGACGGCATCGAGGCCGCGCGCGCGGTCGCGGCCGGCAGCCGTGGTCGGCTGTCCGTCGGCTACATGTTCGTACTGGCGAACGCGATGCTGCCGCGTCTCATCCCCGAGTTGCGGCGATCCGTTCCCGGCGTCGATCTCGATTTCGCCGAGCTCAGTGCCACGACGCGCGAGCCGCGTCTGCTCGACCGCAGCGTCACAGTCCGCTGTGCATGCCGGCGATCCACCATCCCGAGATCCAGGTGGCCCGAATCGGCGCGCAGCCGTTCGTGCTGGCGGTGCGAAACCGTTCGCCGCTTGCGCGCCTGAGCGCGGTGTCAATGACACGACTACAAGGCCGTCCGCTGATCGCGTTGCCTCCGCCGGAGCGGGACCCCTCCTCCTCCGCGGTCGCGGCCCTGCTGCGGCGGCATCAGATCGTGATGCCGATTGCGAGCCGGGTAGAGACAGTGCATTCGGCGATGAGCCTGGTTCTCGCCGGTGAAGGCCTCGCCATCCTGCCCGCCTGCGCCCAGCTCGGAGCGCCGCGCGGCATCGTGTTCCGGCCGTTGCGGGATGCGACCGATTCCATCGACATCGCGGTCTGCTGGCGGCGGGATTCTCACAGCCCGCTGATCCGGACCTTCCTCAAATGCGCCGAGAAGGTAGTGGCACCGCTGTGACGCGACGCTACAAGCTCCAGATAATCTCGTGACTCCACGGCGGATCGGCACCGGGACGGGTGCAGGTGAGACCGGCGCAATTGGCAGCAAAGGATAGTGCACCGCGAAGCTCGTCCGCGCCGATATCCTTCAGTTGCTGTCGGGCGAGGCGTCCCTGCTTGTGCAGGGCGAACAACAACGCCGCCTGAAAACTGTCACCCGCGCCGATGGTGTCGGCGACCACGACCTTGGGGGCGGCGACCTCGATCTGCCCTGCCCCCGCATGCCACGCGATCGCACCGTTGTCGCCACGGGTGATGACGACGAGGCTCGCGCCGCGTGCAAGCAGCGTGCTCGCACGCTGGTGATACGGCTCGCCGGCGAACAGATAGGTAAAATCGACGTCTGACATCTTGATGAGATCGGCACAGCCGGCAAACTCGGCCATGCGGGCGAGATAAGCCGGCTTGTCCTTCACGAGGTTGGGCCGGCAGTTCGGATCAAAGGAGATTGTCGAGGACGCTCGTGCGTCCGCGATCAGGGCCATGGTCTCGCTCGCGCCCTGGTCATTGACCAGCGTGGTCGAGCCGACATGGAGAACTTCGACCGTATCGAAGGGAATAGAGCCGCGCCGGTAGGTCCAATTCCGCGTCGCGGTCTCGGCGTCGTAGAAGGCATAATGCGACTCTCGCGCGATGATACGAACAAAGGCGAGCGTGGTCTGCTGATCGCTGCGGGTGGCGAGACCGAGCTCGACATTGGATGCAGCGGCGTGGTCGGTGATCATGCGCCCGAACATGTCCGTCGAGATCCCGCCGACAAAGCCGGTCGGCGCGCCGAGCCGCGCCATGCCGATTGCGACGTTGAGGCAGGAGCCGCCGACCGCCGGCATCACCGCTTCGCGCCTGTCGGTATTTCGCGTCGGGACAAAATCGATCAGCGCGTCGCCGCAGGAAATCAACATCCGTTTCAACCTCCGGCCATTCCACGCATCGCCGCGCGGCTGCCGCGATCGACCTCGCGCAGCAACTTGTAGACCTCGCGCTTGCGGGCGTGAAAGGCGGCAATGTCGGGCGTAGTGGGCTCGCTCTTCCCTCCCAGCGCCGACATCTTGGCCATGGTTTCGCCGATCGAGGCATAGGCGCCGCCGGCGACTGCGCCGAGCATCGCGGCGCCGAGCAGCACGGGCTCCCTGGTCTGCGGCAGCGCCACGGTGAGGCCAGTCGTATCCGCCATGATTTGCCGCACCAGCGGACTGCGGCTGGCGCCGCCGCCCATGATCATGATGCTGGAATGGACGCCATGCGCGGCAAAGGCCTCGATCACCTCGGCAAGCCCATAGGCGAGCCCGCACAGACCGGCGACGAACAGCCGTTCCATCGAGGCGATGTCGGTGTCGAGATCGAGGCCCGCGATCACCGCGCGCGTGTCAGGGTCGGCATAGGGCGAGCGGTTGCCGATGAACTCAGGAAGCACATGGACGTTGCGGGCCAGCAGCACGGCGCGGCTGGCGCCGCCTGCGCGCGCGATGATGCGGCGCTCGAGAAACTCGATGAGGTCGAGGCCCTCGCTGCGCGCCGCCACGCTCGCCTCCGCGTGGCCGGGATGCGACTTGAGAAGATGGTCGATCGCAGCGCCCGCAGCCGACTGCCCGCCCTCGTTGAGCCAGAAATTTGGTACCATGCCCGAATAGTAAGGACCCCACACGCCCGGTACGAAGCACGGTTCTTTCGTCGTCGCCATGATGCAGGCCGACGTTCCCATGATGTAGGCGAGGCGGTCGCAGACATCTGTCGCGCCCTCCGATTCATCGCGGCCGCCGATGGCGCCGATGCCGCCGGCATGGGCATCAATCAGGGACGCTCCGACCGGCGTGCCCGGTGACAAGCCGAGATCGGCAGCTGCCGTACCGGTTAGACCGGCGCCGAGTCGCGTGCCAGGCGCGACGATCTCGGTGCCGATGCGGGCGTATTTCTCGTTGACGAAGTCCGACAGGCCGATGCGCTTGAAGAATGGCGCGCTCCAGCCACCGCCGTCATGCGCGAGGTAGTTCCATTTGCAAGTGACCGTGCAGGTCGAGCGTTGCAACGAGCCGGTGGCGCGCCAGGTCAGGTAATCCGCCAGATCGAAGAAGTGCCCTGCGGCGTCGAAGCTCGTGCGCATGTGCCGCTTCAGCCACAGCAGTTTCGGCATCTCCATCTCGGGCGAGATCGAGCCGCCGACATAGCGCAGCACGGCATCACCGGTTTCGTTGATCAGCCGCGCCTCGGCCGTGGCGCGGTGATCCATCCAGACGATGACGTTGCGCTGCCGGTCGCCGGAGGCGCTGATGGTGAGCGGCTCGCCTTGCCGGTCGAGCACCACGAGGGAGCAGGTGGCGTCGAAACCGATACCGCCGACGCTGTCGGGCGCGATTGCAGCTTCCGCCATCGCGGCCCGCACCGACGCCGTGCAAGCGTCCCAGATATCCTGGGACGACTGTTCGACGATGTCACCGGCCTCGGGCCATATCCTGATCGGATGCCGTGCGATAGCCAGCAAGGTGCCCGCCTCGTCGAACACCCCTGCCCGCGTGCTTGTGGTCCCTACATCGACGCCGATATACGCTCGCGGCATTGTCGCCCCCGGAAGCTCTCGTCAGTTTTGACGCAAGCCTACCAGCAAGTGTAGCCGCCATCCACCAGCACGATGCTGCCGGTCATCAGGCTCGCGGCCTCGGACGAGAGAAAGAGCACCACGGAGGCGATCTCCTCGACCTGCCCCATCCGCGCCATCGGGGTTCCACCGATCCAGGCGTCGTACATTCTCGGATTGCTCTTCACGAAGGCGTTGAGCGGCGTCTCGATATAGGTCGGCGCCACCGCGTTGACGCGGATGCCGCGCGCGCCCCATTCGGCGGCGAGCGATTTCGTCAGATGGTGCACGCCGGCCTTGGACGCATTGTAGAAGCACTGCTCCTGCGGCTTGTTGACGATGAAGCCGGACATCGAGCCGACATTGACGATGGCGCCGCTCTTCGCCTTGAGCATGTGCTTGCCGAACTCGCGGCAGCACCAGAAGGTGCCGTTGAGATTGACGTCGATCACATTGAGCCAGTGCTCGTCGGTCACGGTCTCCGCCGGCGTCTCGCTGCGGGCGATGCCGGCGTTGTTGACGAGGATGTCCACCTTGCCGTGCCGGGCAACGACGTCGTTGGCCACTTCCGCCACGCGCTTGGTATCGGTGACGTCCATGATCGCCGTCTCGGCGTCATACCCCTTCGCCTTCAGGCTGGCTTTTGCACTGTCGGCGACCTTACTGTCGCGATCGCCGATGACGACCCTGGCGCCGGCTTCAGCCAGCGCTTCGGCGCAGGCGAAGCCGATGCCTTGCCCGCCGCCGGTGATGAAAGCGGTCTTGCCGTTCAGCTTGAATTTTTCCAGGTACATGTTGCTTTTTCCGATTCTTGCCGTTTCTTGTCAGCCCCGGATGGCGCTGCCGCTTGCGTCGAAGCGATGGATGCGCGCGGGCTCCGGCAGCAGCGATACATGGTCGCCGGCGTGCAGGCTCAACTCACCGATGTAGCGCGCCGTCAGCATGCCGAGCTGACCGGCATCGACATAAAGGAAGGTGTCGCTGCCGAGGTGCTCGGCCACCGCGATCGTTCCCTGCCAGCCGCCGGCACCGTCGCGCTCGATCTTGAGATGCTCAGGCCGTACGCCGATCGTTGCTGCGCCCTTCTGCAAGGCGTGCTCGCCGGTCACGAAGTTCATCTTGGGCGAGCCGATGAAGCCGGCGACGAAGAGGTTGGCCGGCTTCTCGTAGAGCTCCAGCGGCGAGCCGTATTGCTCGATCTTGCCGCCGTTGAGCACCACGATCTTGTCGGCCATGGTCATGGCCTCGACCTGGTCGTGGGTGACATAGATCGCGGTGGTGCCGAGCTGCTTCTGGAGCCGCGTCACCTCGATCCGCATCTGCACGCGCAGCGCCGCGTCGAGGTTGGAGAGCGGCTCGTCGAACAAAAACGCCTTGGGCTCGCGGACGATGGCACGCCCGATCGCGACGCGCTGGCGCTGGCCGCCGGAGAGCTCGCGCGGCTTGCGATCGAGATAGGGCGTGAGGTTCAGCGTTGCGGCGGCGGCCTCGACCTTACGGTTGATCTCGTCCTTGGCCAGCCCCGCCATCTTCAGGCCGAAGCCGATGTTGCCGCGCACGCTCATATGCGGATAGAGCGCATAGGACTGGAACACCATCGAGAGCCCGCGCTTGGCCGGCGGCGTGTCGACCACGTTCTTGCCGTCGATCAGGATCTTGCCGCCGGAGACGTCCTCGAGCCCCGCGATCAGCCGCAAGAGCGTGGTCTTGCCGCAGCCCGACGGCCCCACGAACACCACGAACGACCCATCGGCGATCTCCAGGTCCGCGCCCTTGATGATGTGCACGGGGCCGAAGGATTTCTGCACGTCCTGAAGTGTGATCTGACCCATGATCCGGCAGCCCTTCCTACTTTACCGCGCCAAAGGTGAGCCCGCGCACGAGCTGCTTCTGGCTGAACCAACCGAGGACGAGAATGGGCGCGATCGCCAACGTGGAAGCCGCCGACAGCTTTGCCCAGAACAGCCCTTCCGGGCTCGAATAGGACGCGATGAACGTGGTGAGCGGCGCAGCGTTCGAGGTCGACAGATTGAGCGTCCAGAACGCCTCGTTCCAGGCCAAGATCAGGTTCAGCAGCATGGTCGATGCGAGCCCCGGGATCGCCATCGGCGTCAGCACGTAGATCAGCTCGCGGCCGATGGTGGCGCCGTCCATGCGCGCGGCTTCCAGGATGTCGCGCGGAATCTCCTTGAAATATGTGAACAGCATCCAGATCACGATCGGCAAGTTTCCGAGACACAGGATGAAGACGAGGCCGATGCGGGAATCGAGCAGGCCGAATGACTTGTAGATCAGGTAGATCGGCACCAGCACGCCGACCGGCGGCATCATCTTGGTCGAGAGCATCCAGAGCAGGATGTCCTTGGTGCGCTTGGTCGGCGAGAACGCCATCGACCAGGCCGCGGGGATCGCGATCAAAAGCGCGATCAAGGTCGAGCCGCCGGCGATGATGATCGAGTTCATCGCGTGGAGGACATAATCGCTGCGCTCCTGCACCGTCGCGTAGTTTTCCGCGGTCCAGTGGAAGAACAGGAAGGACGGCGGGATCGCGAAAGCCTCGAGCTCGGTCTTGAAGCTCGCCAATACCATCCAGAGGATCGGGAAGAAGATCAGGAAGCCGAAGAACCACGCCCCGATGGTCGAGACCACCACCCGCTGCCTCGTCGCCGTACGCGCCATGTCTTATGCCTCCAGGTTGCGACCGACGATACGGACGAGGAAAAAGGCAACAACGTTGGCGATCACGACAGCGACGAGGCCGCCTGCCGAGGCAGTACCGACATCGTACTGGATCAGTGCCTGCGAATAGATCAGGAAGGCGATGTTGGTGGTCGAGAGTCCCGGGCCGCCGCCCGTGGTGACGTAGATCTCGGCAAAGACGGTGAGCAGGAAGATCGTCTCGATCAGGATCACCACCGTGACGGGGCGCGCGAGGTGCGGCAGCGTGATGTAGATGAAGGTCGAGACCGCGCTGGCACCGTCCATTTCAGCGGCTTCCTTCTGCTCCTCGTCGAGCGACTGCATCGCGGTGAGCAAAATCAGGGTCGCGAACGGCAGCCATTGCCAGGACACGATCAGGATCACGGCGAGCAGCGGCGCGTCGGTAAACCAGTCAATCGGCGTCAACCCGAACAGCGAGGCGATCCAGGCAAACAGCCCGGACACAGGATGCATCAGCAGGTTCTTCCAGACCAGCGCGCTCACCGTCGGCATCACGAAGAACGGCGCGATCACCATCAACCGCACGATGTTGAGGCCGATCACCGGCTGGTCGAGCAATAGCGCCAGCGGAACTCCGAGCAGGACGGTCAGCGCCAGCACCGAGCCGACCAGCACCAGCGTGTTCTGGAGCGAGGCGAGGAACGCGGGGTCGGTGAGGAAGTAGCGGAAGTTTTCCAGCCCGACGAACGCTTCCGAGCCGGGATCGAGTAAGCTGTAATGCAGCGTCGAGAAATAGATCGTCAACGCGAGCGGGACGATCATCCAGATGAACAGCAGCCCGACGGCCGGCGTCAGGAGCGTCCGTGCGAGAAGCTGCGTCTGCCGGGTTGCCATTCTTGGCTTCTCCGCTTGCGGGAAGAAGGCGGCCATCCACCTGGAGCGGTGGATGGCCGCAAGTCTGAGCTCAGGAGGGAGAGCTCGAGCTCACTTGATGTAACCCGCGCGCTTCATCTCGCGCTCGGTTGAAGATTGCGCCGCGGTGAGCGCGGCATCGACCGTCATCGATCCCGCAAGCGCGGCCGAGAATTGCTGGCCCACCTGCGTACCGATGCCCTGGAA
Organism: Bradyrhizobium sp. WU425; assembly: GCF_021052305.1. Taxonomy (NCBI): domain Bacteria; kingdom Pseudomonadati; phylum Pseudomonadota; class Alphaproteobacteria; order Hyphomicrobiales; family Nitrobacteraceae; genus Bradyrhizobium; species Bradyrhizobium sp. WU425. The sequence goes on from NZ_CP088089.1 coordinate 5,415,529, forward strand.
TTCGGGGATGGCCGCATATTGCACGCCGACGTAGGGCACCGGCTTCACCGTCGGCTTGTTCGGATCGGCGGCATCGATCGAGGCCAGCGTCAGCTTGGCGAACGGGGCGACCTTCAGATAATCAGGGTTTTGGTAGAGCGAGGTTCGGGTGCCCGGCGGCACGTTCGCTCAGCCCTCCTTCGCAGCCACGACCTTGGTGTAATCCTTGCTGGTGGCCCAGGCGATGAACTTCTCGGCGGCTTCGGCCTTCTTCGAGCCGGCGGGAATTGCGAGGCTCCAGGCCCACAGCCAGTTGGCGTTCTTGCCGAGCCCGGTGTTGGGCGCCAGCGCGAAGCCGACCTTGTCGGCGACCTTGGAGTCCTTCGGGTTGGTGACGAACGACGCCGCGACGGTGGCATCGATCCACATTGCGCACTTGCCGGCATTGAACAGCGCGAGGTTCTCGTTGAAGCCGTTCGAGCTCGCACCGGGAGGGCCGGCCTGCTTCATCAGGTCGACATAGGTCGTGAGCGTCGCCTTCCATTCCGGCGTGTTGAACTGCGGCTGCCACTTCTCGTCGAACCAGCGCGCGCCGTAGGAATTGGCCATGGCGGAGAGGAACGCCATGTTCTCGCCCCAGCCGGCCTTGCCGCGCAGGCAGATGCCGTAGACGCCGGCGCTCTTGTCGGTGAGCTTCTTGGCGGCGTCGACGACGAAATCCCAGGTGGGGCTTTCCGGCATCTTGAGGCCGGCCTTGTCGAACAGGTCGGTGCGGTACATCACCATCGAGCTCTCGCCGTAGAATGGCGCGGCGTAGAGCTTGCCGTCGACCGAGACCGCATCCTTGATCTTGGGCAGGAGGTCGGCGACGTCGTAGTCGGCGCCGAGATTGGCGAGCGGCACCAGCCAACCCTTCTTGGCCCAGATCGGCACCTCGTAGGTGCCGATGGTGAGGACGTCGAACTGGCCGCCCTTGGTGGCGATGTCGGTGGTGACGCGCTGGCGCAGCACGTTCTCTTCCAGCGTCACCCATTTGACGCTGATATCGGGGTTCTTCTTGGTGAATTCACCCGTCAGCCCCTGCATGCGGATCATGTCGCCGTTGTTCACGGTGGCAATCGTCAGGGTCGTTTCGGCCATCGCGGGGACAGCCAGCAGGACAGACGCGCCACAGACGGCGCCGAGGACGTGTTTCACGGTGACCTCCCTAAGCTCGCGCTTTTGAGCATATGCCCACGCGTTGGGCGTATGTTCGGCTGAGGGCGGGCCGTTGTCAAGCAGGCGCGCGGACGTTTCGGCAACTTATGAGTGCTGCGATGCGGGGGAGCTCGTGCGTCGCCCTCCCCGTCATGCCCCGCGAAGGGGCATCCAGTACTCCGTGCCGTCTGTCGGTTTGCCTCAAGCGGCGCTGCGGCGTCCTGGATCGTCCGCCTGCCGCCTTCGCTAAACCTTCGGCGCCCCCAGACCTCAATCCCGGCGAAGCCTTGGCGTAGCCGGGTCGCGGACGACGACAGCGGCGTGGGTGGCGAAATCCCTGCCTCGCGCCCCGCGCGGGAAACGACGAACCGCCTCAGCGCTCCAGAATCGCCCTTGCGGTCGCCTCGTCCGTAATCAGACCGTTGATCAGCCGCCCATTCAGCGCCGCCGCGATCGCCGGCACCTTGGCTGCGCCGACGGCGGCGCCGATCGTCGTGGTCTTCGCCGGGACCTCCGGCGGAATGCTGGTCAACCGTTTGTTGGTGCCGGCCTTCAGCAGGCGGCCCTTGGAATCATAGGCCCAGCCCGTGATCTCGCCAATCGCCCCTTGCCGCATCATCTCGAACAATTCGTCGCGGGTGACGAAGCCGTCGACATGGACCTGCGCCTTCTGGTCCATCTGGCCGATGCCGACGAGGCGCAAATCCGCCTTCTCCGCGACCGCCTTCACCTTCGCGATCGGCTCGATCCGGACCATCTTGTTGCGCTCGTCCTCGGACGACATCAGGAACGGTAGCGGCATCGGGTAATGCCGTGCGCCGGTGCGATCGGCGAGCCGGCCGACGGTATCGTAGAAGCTCGCAGAACCGTCGGCGGAGATGTTGCCGACGAGCGAGACGATCTGGTGATTGGGCCGGTCGATCGGCGTGACGCGCTCGACCGCGGCGCGCACGGCGCGTCCCGTCCCGAGCGCGACGATGACGGGCGTTTCCGAACGCAGGGTGGAATCGAGCAGGTTGGCGCAGCGTTCGGCAATGCCCGCTGTGGCCTGCGGCGCGGCGGGATCAGCCGGCACCACCTCGCAATGGGCAAGGTCGAAACGTTCCTTCAACCGCGCCGCCAGCTCCATGCACGCGGCGATGGGATGTTCGAGCCGGAAGGTGATGAGCCGCTCGGCGAGACATAGCGACACCAGCCGCTGCGCCGACGCGCGCGACACCTGGAGCATCTTCGCGATCTCGTCCTGGGTGTGACCGGCAATGAAATAGAGCCAGCCGGCACGCGCAGCGTCGTCGAGCCTGGACTTTTCGTTCTCGGCGGCCATGGCAGGCGTCAGGCGTCCTTCCAGAAATCGATCATGCGCGCGAAGACCCGGTCGGCCCCCGCACCCGACAGTATAGCCTGCCCGTCGCGTCCGCGATAATGGCTGCCGCCGGCAAATCCCCAGACCGTCATGCCGGCCGCCTTGCCCGCCTGCACGCCGCTCGGACTATCCTCGATCACCAGCGTGCGCGCAGGTTGCGCGCCCATCTGCTCGGCCGCGTACAGAAAGAGATCGGGCGCCGGCTTGCCGTGCCTGACCATCTGCGCGGTGTAGATCCGGTCGCCGAAATGCGCCCGCAGGCCGGTGACGTCAAGGGAGAGCGCGACACGGTCGATGTCGCTGGAGGAAGCCACGCAGAATGGTGCCCGCAGGCCCGACAAGATCATATCGACATCAGAAACCGGATGAAGCGCCTTTTCGAACGCCATCAACACGCGCGACTTCAGCCGGGACGGAAAATCGACCGGCATTGCGTGGCCGAGCTCGCGATAATGCCGAGTAATTGCGCTCGTGCTTCGTCCAAGGAACAGCTCCAGCGCTTGTGCAAGTGTCAGCGATATCCCGGATTCGGACAGCTCGTCCGACAGGCATTGACAGCTCAACAGCTCGCTGTCGACGAGCACACCGTCGCAATCGAAGATAATGAGATCGAACTGACCAGGATCCATTCGGTCATTCGATCATATGCTCACCTGTTGAGCAATAGCTCACTGAAGCCGATCGTAGTCGGCGGCAGCCTCATCTCCGCTGATTATAAACGTCGATGCACACCGCCCCAAGCAGGACCAGGCCCTTGATGACCTGCTGATAGTCGATGCCGATGCCGAGGATGGACATGCCGTTGTTCATCACGCCCATGATCATGGCGCCGACCACGGCGCCACCGACGCGGCCGACACCGCCATAGGCCGAGGCGCCGCCGATGAAGCAGGCCGCGATGACGTCGAGCTCGAAGCCGAGGCCCGCCTTCGGCGTTGCTGTGTTGAGGCGCGCGGCGAAGACGAGGCCGGCGAGCGCAGCGAGCACGCCCATGTTGACGAAGGTGAGGAAGGTCAACCGTTCCGTCTTGATGCCCGACAGGCTTGCCGCTTTCGCATTGCCGCCAACCGCGTAGACCTGCCGACCGATGACGGTGCGGCGGGTGACGAAACCGTACAGCGCGATCAGCGCGGTCATGATGACCAGCACGTTCGGCAGACCGCGATGCGAGGCGATCAGATAGGTGAAATAGAGCACAGCGCAAGCCAGGAGAATGCTCTTGCCGAGGAAGAACGCGTAAGGCTCGACCTCGATGCCGTGCAGCTGCTCGCGCGAGCGCCCCTTGGCGCTGGCGTAGACGAGGCCGAGCGCGAGCACCGCACCGACCAGCATCGACGTCGGATGCAGCGTGCCGGCCTCGGGCAGCATCTCCGGAATGAAGCCGGAGGACAGCTTCTGGAAGGTGGCCGGGAACGGTCCTAGTGACTGGCCTTGCAATACCGCAAGCGCGAGGCCCTTGAACACCAGCATGCCGGCCAGCGTCACGATGAAGGACGGTATCTTGAAATAGGCCACCCAATAGCCCTGCGCGGCGCCGATTGCCGCGCCCAGCAGCAGGCAGGCGATAAAGGCGAGCGTGTAGTCGACCTTGTAGGTCACCATGAGCACGGCAGCCACCGCGCCGACGAAGCCCGCGACCGAGCCGACCGAGAGGTCGATATGGCCGGTGACGATGACGAGCAGCATGCCGAGCGCCATGATAACGATGTAGCTGTTCTGGAGCACCAGATTGGTCAGGTTGAGCGGCTGCAGTAGCGTGCCGCCAGTCATGACCTGAAAGAACAGCATGATCGCGATCAGCGACATCAGCATGCCGTAATTGCGCAGATTGTTCTTGATGAAGCTGCCGTGCCGACCCTCCTCGGGCAGCGAAACCGTCTTGTCGGTCATGGCTGCGATCCTCCCATCTCTGCACCCGCCAGGGCGCGGCTTCCATAATTTGTGTCGTTGCGCATGATGGCGCGCATGATCTTTTCCTGTGTCGCTTCGGCGCCGGGGAACTCGCCGACGAAGGCACCGTCGTTCATGACGCAGATGCGGTCGCAGATGCCGAGCAGCTCGGGCATCTCCGATGAGATCACCACCACGCCGCGGCCGGCCTCTGCAAGCTCGTTGATGATACAGTAGATCTCGTATTTGGCACCGACGTCGATGCCCCGGGTCGGCTCGTCCAGGATCAAGACCTTGGGGTCGGTCATCAGCCATTTCGACAGCACGACCTTTTGCTGGTTGCCGCCGGAGAGCTGGCTGGTCTCCTGATAAACGTCGGAGCAGCGGATGCGCATCCGGTTGCGGTAGTCGCTGGCGACCTTCAGCTCGGCGATGTCGTCGATGACGCGGCGAGGAGCGACCTGGTCGAGGCTTGCGAGCGTGATGTTCTTGCGGACGTCGTCGGCGAGGATCAGTCCCAGCTGCTTGCGGTCCTCCGTGACATAGGCAAGGCCGGCGTCGATCGCGGCCGCCACGTTTGGCAGCACGATCTCATGGCCCTCGAGCCGGATGCGACCGCTGATCGTGGTGCCCCACGACCGGCCAAACAGGCTCATGGCGAATTCGGTGCGGCCGGCGCCCATCAATCCGGCAATGCCGACGACCTCGCCGCGCTTCACGCTGAAATCGACGTTCTTGATCACCTGCCGCTCGGGATGGATGGGATGGTAGACCGACCAGCTCTCGACGGTGAGAACGGGCTCGCCGATCTTTGCGCTGCGCTCCGGAAAGCGATGGGCGAGATCGCGGTTGACCATGCTGCGGATGATGCGGTCCTCCTGGATCGGCTCGGCGCGGCAGTCGATGCCGTCGACGGTGCGGCCGTCGCGCAGGACGGTGATGTGATCGGCAACGCGGGCGACCTCGTTGAGCTTGTGCGAGATCAGGATCGAGCCGATGCCCTGCTCGCGGAAGGCCATGAGACGTTCGAGCAGCGCGGCACTGTCGGCCTCGTTGAGGCTGGCGGTCGGCTCGTCCAGGATCAGCATCCGCACCCGCTTGGACAGCGCCTTGGCGATCTCGACCAGCTGCTGCTTGCCGACGCCGAGATCGGTGATCAGCGTATCCGGCGATTCCTTGAGGCCGACCTGCGCGAGCAGGTCGCGCGTGCGCCGATACACCTCGTCGCGGTCGATGACGCCAAGCTTTGACGGCGGATGCGACAGGAAGATGTTTTCGGCAATCGACATCAGCGGGATCAGCGCCAGCTCCTGATGGATGATGATGCCGAGCGCCTCGGAATCGTTGATGTCGCGGAAGCGGCGCTCCTCGCCATCGAAGATGATGGTGCCCTCGTAGCTGCCGGCCGGGTAGACGCCGCTGAGGACCTTCATCAGCGTGGACTTGCCGGCACCGTTCTCGCCGACGAGGGCGTGGATCTGCCCGGCTTCAACCGAGAAGTTGACATCACGCAGCGCCTGCACACCGGAAAAGCTCTTGCTGACGTTACGCATCTCCAGCATTGCGGTCATGATTTCACGTCCCTCAATCAGTGTTAGATCACCTCTCCCCGCTCGCGGCGAGAGGTCGGATCGCATCGTTCGATGCGATCCGGTGAGGGGGAGTCTCCGCGAGACGCACTGCTTCCTTCCTCGCGGAGGCTTCCCCTCACCCTAACCCTCTCCCCGCAAGCGGGGAGAGGGAAAGAAAAGAAGCCTACTGGAACTGCGACTTCTTGTAGTAGCCGCTGTCGACCAGGACCTTCTCCCAATTGTCCTTGTAGACCACGACCGGCTTGAGCAGATAGGACGGCACGGTCTTGGCGCCGTTCTCGTAGGTCTTGGTGTCGTTCACGGTGACCTGCTTGCCGGCAAGCGCAGCGTCGACCATGTCGGCGGTCACCTTGGCGAGATCGCGGGTGTCCTTGAAGATGGTCGAATACTGGTCGCCGCGCAGCATCGCCTTGATCGAGGGCACCTCGGCATCCTGGCCCGAGATGATAGGCATCGGCTGGCCGGCGCTGCCATAACCGACGCCCTTCAGCGAGGAGATGATGCCGATCGACAGGCCGTCATACGGCGACAGCACCGCGTTGACCTTCTTGTTGCCGTAGTAGGCACTGAGCAGATTGTCCATGCGGGCCTGCGCGGTGGCGCCGTCCCAGCGCAACGTCGCGACTTTATCCATGCCCATCTGGCCGGAGACGACGACGAGCTTGCCGCTGTCGATGTACGGCTTCAGCACGCTCATCGCGCCGTTGTAGAAGAAGTAAGCGTTGTTGTCGTCGGGCGAGCCGCCGAACAGCTCGATGTTGAACGGGCCCTTGCCGTCCTTAAGACCGAGGCCCTGCACGATCGATTCGGCCTGGAGCACGCCAACCTGGAAATTGTCGAAGGTGGCGTAATAGTCGACGTTCGGCGTGCCGCGGATCAGGCGGTCATAGGCGATCACGGTGATGCCTTTTGCTTTCGCCTGCTTGAGCACGTCGGAGAGCGTGGTGCCGTCGATCGCGGCGATCACCAGCGCTTTCGCGCCCTTGGTCACCATGTTCTCGACCTGCGAGAGCTGGTTCGGAATGTCGTCCTCGGCATATTGCAGGTCGGTGTTGTAGCCGCGCTCCTTCAGCACCTTCACCATATTGTTGCCATCGTCGATCCAGCGCGCCGACGATTTGGTCGGCATGGCGATGCCGACTGTTGCTTTGTCCTGGGCCGAGGCGGTGACGCCCGCGGCCATCGTCGCAGCGCCGGCCAGCGCCAGCGCGAGGAAGGTCGTCTTCAGTTTCAACATGTTTCACTCCCTTGGATGTCAGACTGTTTTTTCGTGTCGTCGAGAAATTTGGTGTGCGGCTTCTAGCCTCCTATGCGAGCTTGACGTCAGGCTCCGCGCGACCGCGCGCGGTGGCCTCCAACAGGAAGGTGTAGCCGGCTTGCGGATCGGCGGCACGCGCCGCCGCATACATGTCCTGCCAGGCCGAGGTGACGAGGAGACGCGACAGACCAGGACCGACAAAAGCGGGGCAGCTCGCCTGCTTTGCCGGCACGCTCAGCGAACGCAGGCGTTCGCCTTGCGGAGAGTAGACGTCGATGCGGCTCGCGCCCCAGCACGCGTTCCAAATCTGCCCGTCGGCATCGCACACCGAACCGTCGAGGCCGCCAACGCCGGTGTGGCGCAGCAGCACCTCCGGCTCGCCGCGCGGCAGGCCGGTGACGGGATTGAGCGGCACCGCGTAGAGCACCGCGCGCGCCGTGTCGGCGAAGTAGCCCGTGGCGCCATCGGGCGAGAAGCAGATCGAGTTGGGAATGCTGATGCGCGGAAACAGCATCGATATCTCGCCGTGATGGAACGCGTAGATCGCGCCTGCCCCTGCTTCCGCCTTCCGACCCATAGTGCCGATCCAGAACGTGCCGGAGGGATGCACGCGGGCATCGTTGGAGCGGGTCGCGGGATTGTCGGCTTCAAGCGGACAGAGCAGCCTCATCGCGCCGTCGGCAATTTTGCGGATATAGAGGCCGTCTTCCGCGACGATCAACTGCCTTTCGGCATCAATCCGCCCAAGCGCGCTCGCCATCCGGCCCAGCGCATGAACGCGAATGCTGCCGCTGCCGAGCTGCGCCTCGAACAGTCGCCCCTCCCGGATATCGAACCACCAGGCCGTGTCGGTGGTCACGTCATAGGTCGGTCCCTCGCCGAGATGGCAAGGATCGTCCGAAAGAACCGAGGTCGGCACCTGTTCCATCAGGACCTCCTCACCGCAAAGCGATAGACCGTATGATGGCGATAGACCTCGCCGGGCGCTAGGCGCGGGCTCGGGAAATCCGGCCGGTTCGGTGCGTCCGGCCAGATATGCGGCTCCAGGCACATCGCGTCCGACTGCCGGTAGAGCTTGCCGCCCTTGCCCGAAATCGTGCCGTCGAGATAATTGCCCGAATAGACCTGCAGACCGGGCTGATCGGTGAACAGCTCCATGATGCGCCCCGAGCGCGGCGCCTCCAGTCGCGCCGCGAGACTGAGCTTACCGTCGCGCGCGAGACAGTAGGTATGGTCGTAGCCCCTGCCGTTGCGCAATTGCTGGTCGCTCTCGCGGATGCGCTCGCCGATCGCCCGCGGCTCGCGGAAGTCGAACGGCGTGCCGGCAACGCTGCGCGGCGGCTCCGGCAACGGAATGGCCGTGGGGTCGATCGCGAGGAAATGCCCGGCCGCGACCGTCAGCTTGTGATCGAGAATGGGCGTGCCTGATGTCGCGCCCTCCAGATTGAAGAAGCTGTGGTTGGTCAGGTTGACGATGGTCGGCCGGTCGGTCCGCGCCTCCATGATCAGGGATAGCTCAGCCGGGCCGGTAACACGATAGGTCAGGCGCACATCGAGCCGACCGGGATAGTTTTCCTCGCCATGCGAGCTCGTGTAGGTCAGCGTGACCGCGGGCTCGGCGCCATCGTCGATCTCCGCAATGTCCCAGAGCTTGCGGTCGAAGCCGTCGAGGCCGCCATGCAGCGCATTCGGACCGTTGTTGACGGGAAGCTGCACCGTCTCGCCGTCCAGCGAAAATTGTCCGTTGGCGATGCGATTGGCGTAGCGGCCGACGGTGGCGCCGAAGAACTTTCGTTCGGCGAGATAGCCGGCAAACCCATCATGGCCGAGCACGACGTCGTCGTGGCCGCCCTTGCCGTCCGGCGCGATCAAGGCCTGCAAGACTGCACCATGGGTGATGATGCGCGCCTCGAACCCGCCCTCGCTGCGCAGCACGATGCGGTCCACCTTGCGGCCGTCCGGCAGCGTTCCGAACACGTCTCTTTCTGTTTTCGATCCAGCCATGATCAATCCACAAACGGTTCGACGATCGTGCGCCTGCCGAGCAGGAAGGCGTCCGCGACGAGACGAAGCGGCGCCAAATCGACGTCGCTCGCGCCTGTCGCGGCGAGCGCGACGAAGCGCCGGTAAAGCTCCCGATATTCCTCATCGGGCGCCTCGGCAACGGTCTTGCCGTCGATCACCATGATCCGGCCGCCGCGTGATAGCGTCATCCGGCCCTGGTCGGTTTCGACGAGGATATCCCAGCTCTGCGGCCCGGTCTGGCGGAAGTCGAACTCGGCGGTCACAGGTAGGCCGTCGATGTCGGTCAGCGTCAGCTTCGCGGCGATCGGCGCCTGGCAATTGGCGGGGAAGGCGAGCTCGGCCGCGGTGACGAACACGGGCTTCGGCAGGATCCTGGTCAGGATCGACAGCGCATTGATGCCGGGATCGAACACCCCGAGCCCGCCCGGCTCCCAGATCCACGCCTGCCCGGGATGCCAGACGCGGACGTCCTCTTTCCAGTTGACGTGCACGGAACGGATGCGGCGCGCGGCGAGCCACTCGCGCGCCGGCTCGACTGCCGGCGCATGGCGCGAATGCCAGGTCGCAAACAGCGTTCGCTTGGCCTCACCCGCCATCGCGATCAGCGGATCGAGCTCGGCAACGCCGGCGCCGGGCGGCTTCTCCAGCATGACGTGCTTGCCGGCCCTCAGCGCTGCGATCGCCTGGGCGCGGCGCACTTGAGGCGGCGTGCAGAGCGACACCGCGTCGATCGGCGGACCTTTTTCCAGCAGCTCTTCGATGGTCGCGAAATGCGGCAGATCCGGCAACGAGGCATTGCGGCTGGCGACGGCCGCCAGCGTCGCGCCGGGAACCGCTGCGATGGCGCCGACATGCTGGTCCCGCGCGATCTTGCCGAAGCCGACGATGGCGATGCGAAGTTCAGTCACGATCTTTCTCCAGCTTCCGCGGACGGCAGCGCTTCGGCCGGTACAGTCTCGATCACTGTACCCTCGTGGCGGCGCATGCCGTTGTGAATGACGTAGACCATCGCCTCCGCCGCGGTCGTGGCATCACCGGCCGCGATGGCATCGACGATCTTCTGATGCCAGAGCAGAACGGTGTCGCGGTCCTCTGGTTCGACCGGTGCGCTGAGCAGGAATGAGGCGCGCAACGCAGCCTCGATGACGTGCCCGATCGAGCGCATGAACAGATTTCCGGAGGCGCGCGCGACGGCGACGTGGAGCGCGAGGTCGGCATCGGCGAAGCCAACGGAGTCGGAGGCTTCAAGTCGCATCCGCTCCATGCAGCGCCGGAGCTCGGACAGATCCTGCTCCGACCGCTGCGCCGCCGCCAGCATCGCCGCGCGCGGCTCGACCGCAAGGCGGATCTCGGCGAGGTCGTTGAGGAAACGCTTGTCGATCCCGGCGTCCAGGTGCCAGGCCAGCACGTCGGCGTCGAACATGTTCCAGGCGACGCGTTCGCGCACGACAGTGCCGACGCGGGCCTTGGTGGTGAGCAGACCCTTGGCGACCAGCGTCTTCACGCTCTCCCGCAATACCGGCCGCGACACCCCGAACATCGCAATCATTTCGGCATCGCCAGGCAGGCGCGTTCCCTCCGCGTAGCGGCCGGCAATGATGTCAACGCCGATCGAACGGGCCACCTCCGCGTGATTGGAGTGCGCCCGGCGCGTCGGGATGACGAGGATGCGCGAGGTGGTCATGAGACTGCTCCCGCGCGCTTTGCCACAGGCCGGCGCGCGAGCGCGACCAATCCTTGTTGCAAGGCGATGAAGGCGAACAGCAGCACGCCGGTCGCGATCTTGGTCCACCAGCTCGACAGTGTCCCGTCGAAATTGATGTAGGTCTGAATCATGCCCTGGATCAGCACGCCGAGGAAGGTGCCGATCACCGAGCCCTGACCGCCCGTGAGCAGCGTGCCGCCGATCACGACGGCCGCGATGCTGTCAAGCTCGACGCCGACGGCGGACAGCGAATAGCCGGCGCTGGTGTAAAAGGAGAAGACGATGCCGGCGATGCCGGCGAGCAGGCTCGACAGCATGTAGATCTTCACCGTCATCTTGCCGACGGCGACGCCCATCAGGCTAGCGGTCGCCCGGCTGCCGCCGAGCGCATAGACATTGGCGCCGAACCGGGTGAGCTGCAGCAGCGATGCGCCGCCGATCACGATCGCAAGCATGATGATCGCGACCGCCGTCAGCCGCCCGCCGCCGGGTAGTCGCAGTGCGAAGTCCGACACGGTGGAATAGACCGGTGCTGTGATCGGCACCGATTCCGTCGAGAGCAGGAAGCTGGCACCCCGGGCCAAGAACATGCCGGCGAGCGTCACGATGAAAGGCGGCAAATCGAAGACGTGGATCACCGCGCCCATCGCCGCTCCGAAGGCGGCCGAGAGCGCGAGAATGGCGACGAAGGCGACCAGGGGCGGCATTCCCCAGCGCTCGATCGCCAGCGCGACGAACACCGTGGTGAAGCCGATCACCGAGCCGACCGAGAGATCGATGCCGCCGGAAATGATGACGAAGGTCATGCCGGTCGCGACGATGCCGAGGAAGGCGTTGTCGGTGAGGAGATTGCCGACCACGCGGGTGGAGGCGATGTTGGGAAACTGCATCGCGCAGAGCGCGAATCCGGCGACGAGCACGATCGCCGTGATGAGGACGGGCGGCAGGCCTTTCATGCCTTGGTCCTCCGCAGCCGCGCCACGGCGCCGGCAAAGCCGGACAGCTTCGGCGATTGCAGCAGCAGCACGGCGAGCACCACCACCGCCTTGACCAGCAAATTGAACTCCGGCGGATAGCCCGACAGCAGAATGCCCGTGTTCATGGTCTGGATGATCAGCGCGCCGAGTACGGCCAGCACGAGACTGAAGCGGCCGCCGAACAGGGAGGTGCCGCCGATCACCACTGCGAGGATGGCATCAAGCTCGAGCCAGAGGCCGGCATTGTTGGCATCCGCGCCCATAATGTCGGCCGCCGCGATGACGCCGGCAAGCGCTGCGCAAACGCCGCACCAGACATAGACCGCCAAAATCATCGCGCGCGTGCCGACGCCGGCGAGCTCGCTTGCCCGCGCATTGCCGCCAGTGGCCTCGATCAGCAATCCGAGTGCCGAGCCGCGCACCACCGCGCCGGTGAGGATCAGCATGCCCAGCGCAATCGCGACCGGCACCGGCAGGCCGAGGATAGAGCCATTGCCGAGCCAGACCAGATCGGGCGAGGAGAAGGTCACGATGCGGCCTTCGGTAATGAGCTGGGCGATGCCGCGCCCCGCCACCATCAGGATCAAGGTCGCCACGATCGGCTGCATGCCGAGCACCGCGACGAGAAATCCGTTCCACAACCCGCAGATCAGGCCGGTGCCGAGCGCAGCCGCCAGCACCACGACCAGACTGTGGTTGTCGGCGAGGCTCGCCGCGATCGCGCCCGAGATCGCCATCACAGCGCCAACTGACAGATCGATGCCGCGCGTCGCGATCACCAGGACCATGCCGAGTGAGAGCAGCGCCACCGGCGTGCCGCGGTTGAGCACGTCGATCAGGCTGCCGAACAGCCGGCCGTCCTGGAGGCGCAGATCGAAGAATTGCGGCGACACCACGCGATCGACCGCCAGGATGACGATCAACGCGAGGATCTGGGCAAGGCCGCGGCGCGGCAACAGCGCGGTCATGCCCAGCCCTCATGCGCTGTCGCGGCGCCGTCGGCCGCAATGGCCGCGAGAATGTTGCCGACATCGATCGCCTCGCCGGCGAGCTCTTCGACATGCGCGCGGTCGCGCAGCACCACGACCCGGTCCGAATAGGTCACGATCTCGTCGAGCTCGGAGGAGATCACGAGCAGCGCGAGCCCGTCGTCGCAGAGCTCGCGTATCAGGCGGATGATCTCGGCATGCGCACCGACATCGATGCCGCGGGTCGGCTCGTCCAGCACGAGCAGCCGCGGCGAAGTCGCAAGCCACCGTGCCAGCAGGACCTTCTGCTGATTGCCGCCGGAGAGCAGGCAGACGGGACGCTCCGGATCGGGCGGACGGATGTCGAGCATCTTGACGTAACGGCTTGCGATCTCGTCCTGCTCGCGTCGCGACAGCGGCCGATGCAAACCGCGCTTGGCCTGGAGCGCGAGCACGATGTTCTCGCGGACGGTGAGCTCGGCGACGATGCCGTCGGTTTTGCGCTCCTCAGGGCAATAGCCAAAGCCGTGACGCACCCCGTCGCGCGGCGACTGAAGCCGGACAGGCGCGCCTTCCACCCTCGCCTGTCCGCGATCGGCGCGCTCGGCGCCGAACACCAGCCGCGCCGTCTCGGTCCGGCCCGAGCCGAGCAGGCCGGCGAGACCGACGACCTCGCCATGGCGCAGCTCGAGATTGAACGGCGCGACATAGCCTGATTTGCCATAGTTCTCGAAGCTCGCGCAGACTTCGCGGGCCTGATGCTCGCGCGTCGCGGTCCGCGCGCTGGTGGTCTCGGCCAGTTCGCGGCCGAGCATCATCCGGATCAGCTCGAGCCGCGACAGCGACGCGGTCTCGCGCTCGCCGACCAGGCGACCATTTCGCAAAACCGTGATGCGATCGGAGATCTCGTAGACCTGGTCGAGGAAATGGCTGACGAAGACGATGCCAATGCCGCGCTTGGCAAGCTGACGCATGATGCGAAAGAGGATCTCGACCTCATGGCGATCGAGGCTCGCGGTCGGCTCGTCCAGGATCAGCATGCGCGCCGAGAGATCGACGGCACGCGCGATCGCGGTGACGTGCTGGATCGCCACCGAATAATTGCCAAGCGGCGCTGATACGTCGATGTCAAGTCCGAAATCCGCGAGCAGCGCCTTGGCGCGGCGTCGCATCTCGCCTTCGCGCACGATGCCGAAGCGCATCGGTTGCCGATCAAGAAACAGGTTCTGCGCCACCGAGAGATTCGGCAGCAAATTGACTTCCTGGTAGACCGTGGCGATGCCGGCCTGAAGCGCCGCCTTGGCCGACCGCGGCGCGACCTCTTCGCCGCCCAGCCTGACGATGCCGGCATCGCGCGGAAATACGCCCGTGACGACCTTGATCAGCGTGGACTTGCCGGCGCCGTTCTCACCGAGCAGCGCATGGATCTCGCCGGCGCGAAGCGTGAAGTCGACCTCCTGCAACGCACGCACGGCGCCAAAGCTCTTGCTGATCCCACGCACCTCCAGCAGGGAAGCAGCGGAAATCGGGCTGTTCTCCATGACAAATATACTCCCAAGGGCGCCCGCTGACGATGCGGACACGGAGCCTGTTCGTTCGCGCAGCGGTTTAGAGCGGGATCGCCGGACTGCCGACACACGGCCGTCCGGCAACGCACCCGCCTCAGTAACCGAGGCCCTTCTTGCTGTCGTAGATCTTCTGCGGATCATCGGTGGGCGTGTAGAGCTTGGATTCCGTCTGGATCCATTTCGGCGGAACGGTGCCCTTGTCCTTGAAGGCCGCGATGGCATCGAGCGCGGGGCCAGCCATGTTCGGCGTCAGCTCGACCGTGGCATTGGCTTCGCCGGCGACCATCGCCTTGAAGATGTCGGGGACCGCATCGATCGAGACGGTGAGGATCTCCTTGCCGGGCTTGAGGCCGGCCTCCTTCATCGCCTGGATCGCGCCGACCATCATGTCGTCGTTATGCGCATAGACCGCGCAGATCGACTTGCCGCCTTCGGCCTTGATGAAGCTTTCCATCACTTCCTTGCCCTTGGCTCGGGTGAAGTCTCCGGTCTGGCTGCGCACCACCTTCAGGTTCGCATGCTTGGCGATGGCGGTGTCAAAACCCTTCTTGCGGTTGGCGGCGACGCTGGCGCCGACGGTGCCCTGCAATTCGACGATGTTGCAGGCCTTGGACCCGACGGTCTTGGCCAGCCAGTCGCCGGCGACCTCGCCTTCGTGCACGCTGTCGGAGGTCACGGCGGTGAGATAGAGCTCCTTCCCGGAGGGATCGATGTCGCGGTCGAGCAGCACGACCGGGATCTTGGCCTCCTTGGCTTCCTTCAGCACCGAGTCCCAGCCGGTTGAGACGACGGGCGCGAGGAAGATCGCATCGACATTCTGCGCGATGAAGGAGCGGATCGCCTTGATCTGGTTCTCCTGCTTCTGCTGCGCGTCGGCGATCTTGAGATTGACCTTGCGCTTGGTGGCCTCCTGCTTGGAGACCGAGGTCTCGGCCGCGCGCCAGCCGGATTCCGATCCGATCTGCGAGAAGCCAATGGTGAGCTCGGCGGCATTCGCCGGCAGCGCGAGCAGCAACGCGGCCGTCGCGCTGGCCGCAAAGAGGGCTTTGACGATCATCAGGCGTGTCTCCCAACATGTTATCCGGGGGCGCCGATTGGTAGCATCGCACCCACAGGCCGGCCTTTGAGGTGGCGGGAGGGACTATTTCACGGAAGTTTGGTTCCGACTAGTCATATTATTTGACTATTGAGGGGGAAAGCGCGCGCGAGCGGATGAGCGACTTCTATGTCACGCGCAGCGCGATTTTATTCCACGGATGCAACGCGGAGATGAACGAAATGATGCGGCAGTTGGGGCGAGGACACTGTCTAGGAGGATGGTGAAAGGCGAACCCGCAACCCCTCCCCCCATCACCGCGAGCGCAGCGAAGCAATCCTGAGTCTTTCCGGGGAGGGATTCTGGATTGCTTCGCTGCGCTCGCAATGACGGTGGGGAGAGAGTTTCTGCGTCGATCGAGGCAAAGCGACTCGTGGAGAGTCCCCCACATCCGGCGTGCAGTGAGCTAGATCAGCTTGCGCTGCGCGAGATTCTTCATCAGCGCGCCGATGCCGAACGTCCAGGGCTCGCATTCGTCGCTGGCCCGCATGCGGTTGACGAGTTTGCCGAGCTGGGGCGCCGAGATCGTGACGATGTCGTCGCGTTTGTGGGTGAACCCCTGTCCCGGCGCGTCGCGATCCTTAACCGGCGCGAACATGGTCCCGAGGAACAGCACGAAGCCATCGGGATATTGGTGCACCTTGCCGATGGTCTGCTCGACCAGATCGGTCGGATCGCGGCTGATCATGCTGATCGAGGAATGGCCGTCGAGGACGAAACCGTCCTGCCCCTTGACGTTCAGGCTGATGTCGAGCTTGCGGGCGTCGTCGAGGGTAAAGCTGTCGTCGAACAGGCGCAGCAGCGGGCCGATGGAGCACGAGGCGTTGTTGTCTTTGGCCTTCGACAACAGCAGTGCCGAGCGGCCCTCGAAGTCGCGCAGATTGACGTCGTTGCCGAGGGCGCCACCGACGATCGTGCCGCGGCTCGAGACGAACAGCACCAGCTCCGGCTCGGGGTTGTTCCAGGTCGACTTCGGATGCAGCCCCGCATCCATGCCGGTGCCGACCGAAGACAAGGTCGGCGCCTTGGTGAAGACCTCGGCATCGGGGCCAATGCCGACCTCGAGATATTGGCTCCAGGCGTTCTGGTCGATCAGCACCTGCTTCAGGTGCATCGCCTTGTCCGAGCCCGGCTTGAGCTTCGACAGATCGTCGCCGATCAGCCGGGTCACTTCCTTCCGGATCGCTTCGGCCGAGGCCGGATTGCCCTTTGCCCGCTCCTCGATCACGCGCTCCAGCATCGAGATGGCAAAGGTGACGCCGGCCGCCTTCAGCGTCTGGAGATCGACGGGCGCAAGCAACCACGGCTTTTTCGGATCGCGCTGATCGGGAGGCGTGTTGGCGACGATGGCCTCGAGATCGCCGATGCGCTCGCCCTTGGTCGCGGCAAGCGCCTTCGCCGGATTGTCTTCCTCGCAGAGTGCGCTGACGGTCGGGAATTTTGCGGTGACGTCGAACACACCATCCCCGCGCACGGCGACCACGGCCGGGCCATTCGCCTGCGGCAGCCAGACGCGGCCGACGAGCGTTCCCCGCGTGCCGTCCTCGGGAAGAAGGTCCTTTACCGTCAATGTCGTCATGGGCGTATCCTCGCTCTTTTCGGATCGGCCTCGCTCGCGGAGGCCTATCACATTGGCGAAGACCAATAAACGTCTGGGACGGGAAGTCCAGCGCGGCAGCCCGCCGCGCTTCTATGCCCCCGCCCGCGCTTTTCGGGCCGCAATCTGCTGAAGCGCCCAGCGCGCGTTCTTGCGCACCTCGGGATCGGGATCGTCGGCGATGACGGCAAGGAACGCTTCGCCGTCGTGGTGGGCGATCTCGCCAAGCGCAGCCGCCGCCTCTTTCCGCAGATTGGCCTGCTCATGGTTCACGCAGTTGCCGATCGGGCGCACCGCGCGCTCGATCTTCATCCGGCCAAGGCTGCGGATTGCCTTCAGCCGCACCTGCCAGAACTCGTCACTGAGCGAAGCGATGAGCTGGTCGGCGGCAATCGATCCGTTGACGTTGAGGCCCAGCGTTTCCGCGGCCATCTCCCGCACCATCCAGTCCGAATCCTTCAACGCGCGCGTGATCATCTCGGCCGCGGGCTTCATCTGCGAGAAGGCGAGCGCGCTGACGGCGGCACGGCGCACATGCGCGTCGGGATCGTTGATCAGCGCGGTCAGCGCCGGAATTGATTCCTCCAGCTTGAGGAACCCGATCACGCCGATCGCCTGCACCCGCACGGCGGCATCGGAATCCTGGAGCGCTTCCAGCGCCGGTTTCAGTGTGTCCTTGCAGCGCAGCTCCTTCAGCGCACGCAACGCGCCCATGCGGACGAAGGCGTGGGCATGCTTGACCAGCGGCAGGATGATCTCGGCGCAAGCCGGATCCTTGAACTCCGCCATGCTGTCGGCCGCGGCGGACGCAACGATTCGTTCAGGATCGACGAGCAGCTTCACCAGCGCAGCCGCGGCCTCCGGCCCGTCGAACTCGCCGAGCGCCATCGCGACCTGCTGGCGGACGCCGGCATCAGGATCGCCGACCATTTTGGCGAGATGGCCGACGGCGGCGGGATCGCCGGAATGGCCGAGCACGATGATCGCGACGCGGCGCTCCCCTGGATCGGCAGCCTGGAGCCGCTCGTCGGCGTCTTCGAGATCGTCGTAGGATTCGAACGGGCTCGACATGGCTACCTCAGGAGATAAGGAATGTTGACGGTGACGGCGCCGGTCGGGCAATCCGCCTCGCAGGGCATGCAGTACCAGCATTCGTCATAGGCCATGTAGGCCTTGTTGGTCATATCGCTGATACGCAGTACGTCGAGCGGACAGACATCGACGCACACCGTGCAGCCCTTGTCCGCGATGCATTTGGCGTCATCGACGACCACCGGAACCGATGTCTGATAGGAAGCGAGAGGCATCGTATGTCTCCTGTATTTGTGCGGCGGGTCAGGCTGTCGCGCGGATGCGCTGCTTGTCGTAGAGATCCTTCTCATCGTCGGCGATCGGTACGATATAGGGCTCCACGGCACGCTTCTCGCTGGTCATCTTGCCGTCCTGCTTACTCAGCAGCGTGTGGCAGAACCAGTTTTCGTTGTCCTTCTCCGGGAAATCCGTCCGCCAGTGATAGAGGCCCCAACGGCTTTCTTCGCGGTAGAGCGAGGCATGCACAGCCATGTCCGCGCAATCCATGATCGACTGGACTTCGAGCGCGCGGAGCAGTTCGTGCGCATTGCGCGCGATCATGCGCTCCTGCATGTCTTCCCTCGCTTCAGCGAGCCGGCGCATGCCGAGCTCGTATTTGCGCGTGACTTTCGGCGGCTGGAGATAGTCATTGACGAGACGCCGCGTCTTGTACTCGATCTGGTTCGGCGGAATACCGTCCTCGCGTTTGGTCGGCGCCATGACGCGGTCACGTTCGCGGGCGACCTCAGCCGCGTCGAATTCCGCGAAGTCGTGATTGTCCGCAAACTCCATCGCGTCGACGCCGGCGACCGAACCGTTGGTGAAGGCCCCGAGCATGTAGTTGTGCGGCACGCTCGCCATGTCGCCGGCGGCATAGAGGCCCGGGACGGTGGTGCGCGCGTTGTCGTCGACGAACACGCCCGACGCGCTGTGACCGGAGCAGAAGCCGATCTCGGAGATGTGCATCTCGATCGACTCGCTGCGGTAGTCGACCCCGCGCCCCTGCTGGAACAGGCCGCGCGTGGGACGTTCGACCTTGTGCAGCGTCGATTCGATCTCCGAGATGGTGTCGGGGTGAAGATGCTTGAGCTGGAGAAACACCGGGCCCTTCCCGGACAACAGCTCGTTGTAGAACTCCAGCATCATCTGGCCGGACCAGTAATCGCATTCGATGAAGCGCGATCCCTCGTTGTTGGCGGTGAAGGCGCCGAAGGGACCGGCGACGTAGGCGCAGGCCGGGCCGTTATAGTCCTTGATTAGCGGATTGATCTGATAGCATTCGAGGTTCGCCAGTGCTGCACCGGCGTGATAGGCCATGGAATAGCCGTCGCCGGAATTGGCCGCGTTCTCGTAGGTGCCGAACATGTAGCCCGAGGTCGGCAGGCCGAGACGGCCGGCGGCGCCCATGCACAGGATGACGGCCTTGGCCTTGATCACCAGCATCTCGGCGGTGCGGGTATTGACGCTTATCGCGCCGGCAATGCGGCCGTCGGCGGATTTGAGCAGCCGCGTCGCCATGTAGCGGTTGGAGATCAGGATGCGGGCGCGGCGGAGCTGGCGATACAGCGCCTTCTTCACGGTCTCGCCGTTCGGCATCGGCAGTACGTAGGTGCCGATATGATGCACCTTCTTGACAGCGTAGTCGCCGTTCTCGTTCTTCAGGAAGCGGATGCCGAAACTGTCGAGCTCCTCGATGATCGAGTAGCAGTTCTGCGCGTATTTGTAGACCGCCTTCTGATCGACGATACCGTCATTGGCGATGGTGATTTCCTTGGTGTACTGCTCCGGCGTCGCGTAGCCGGGAATGACGGCGTTGTTCAAGCCGTCCATGCCCATCGAGATCGCTCCGGAGCGCTTGACGTTGGCCTTCTCGAGCAGCACGACATTGGCCTTCGGATTCTTCAGCTTCGCCTTTAACGCCGCCATCGGGCCCGCCGTGCCGCCGCCGATGACGAGCACGTCGCAGGAAACCTCCGAAAGTCCGTCGACGATCTGATCTAGTGACATCGCTTGCTCCTGGTTCGCCGGCAGGTCCGGCGCCTTTGCATCAGATTTGTTCAGCAGGCGTCCCGGCGATAGCAATTAGTTGTCGCGGGGCTGCGATTTGCGCCTCAGCGCTCGACAAAGGCCTTTTCGATCACGAAATGGCCGGGCCTGCTGTGATTGCCCTCGGCAAACCCGCGCCCAGAGAGCATCGCGGGAAGTTCCTCCAGCATCGCCGGGCTGCCGCACAGCATGATGCGGTCGGTCTCGATATCGAGGCCTGACAGACCGATGTCTTCGAAGAGCTGGTTCGACGCGATCAGGTCGGTGATGCGTCCGCGGTTCCTGAACGGCTCGCGGGTGACTGTGGGATAGTAGACGAGCTTGTCGCCGATCAGCGGTCCAAAGAACTCGTGACTGCGCAGGCCTTCGACGAGGTGCTCACCATAGGAGAGTTCGGAGACCTGGCGGCAGCCATGGGCGAGCACGATGGTCTCGTAATTCTCGTAGACGTCGGGGTCCTTGATCAGGCTGGCGAACGGCGCGAGTCCCGTTCCGGTCGAGAGCAGCAACAGGCGTTTGCCGGGAATGAGATTGCCGGTGATCAGCGTGCCCGTGGCCTTGCGGCCGACCAGGATGACGTCGCCTTCCCTGATTTTCTGGAGGCGCGAGGTCAGCGGACCGTCCTGCACCTTGATCGAGAAGAACTCGAGCGCCTCCTCGTGATTGGCGCTCGCCATGCTGTAAGCTCGCAGCAACGGCTTGCCCTCGACTTCCAGCCCGATCATCGCGAACTGGCCGTTCTGGAAGCGGAAGCCCGGATCGCGCGTCGCGGTGAAGCTGAACAGGCTGTCGGTCCAGTGCCTGACCGACAAAACCGTTTCCTTCTGAAATGCGCTCATTGTCTCTCCTGATCTCGATTGCGCACAAGGTTTCGGAGAGACAGGAATCCGGCAACGCCGAACTGAAATTGCCGGTCGATTAGTTTCACATTTCGTGGGCGATGATCGAACAGCAGGCAGCGACGATCAGCGCCGCGCACCCTGCGCCTGGCAATTAGTTGCTATCGCGGCAGTGCTGCGGCAAGGTAGAGAAGGGTCGGAGACACGTCATGACCTTGGTGGGACCGACCGTGGCAGATTACGAAGCAAGCGCCGACCTCGCGACGCTCCGCGTCCGCACCGCTCAGGACGACACGCTGGACTTGGCGGCGGAAACGCTCCGCCTCTCCTGCAAATGCGCCCACTGCACCCGCGCCCGCTTCGACGGCCGCTTTCCCGAGCGGTTTCCAGGCATCGCGATCACCGAGATCGGCGATCTCGGTTACGGGCTGAACATCTCGTTTTCGGATGGGCACAATCGGGGGATTTACCCGAAGCCGTATTTGCTGAGCCTGGTGGGGCGGTAGACGCCACAGGTCGTCTTCCAAGCTTCGCTGTCATTCCCCGCGAAGGCGGGAATCCAGTACGCCGCGGCTTCTCGATAGCCCATTGACGTCTCTGGAATACTGGATCGCCCGGTCAAGCCGGGCGATGACAGCGGAGTGAATCTGGCACGGACATTGCTCCTCTTTAGAACGGTTTGAACGTTCCGGAGGCAGATGATGTTGCAGGCGGCGGCCAATGTGGTTCGCGGGACGGTTCCCGCAACGGTCCGGCCTACCGGCGGTTCCTCGCTGCTGCTCACCGAGAACCAGCAATGGATCGGCGGACCGCCGCCCTTGATGGACAAGCTCAGCCAGCGCGAGCGGGAGCTGGTGCTGAAGCAGGGCCGCCGAAAAGTGCTCAACCGTGGCCAGACGCTGTTCAGCCAGGGTGGCAAGCATGACGGTATCTGGCTGATCGAGAGCGGCCGGATCCGGGTGTTCTACACCTCTCCGCTCGGCCGCGAGATCACGCTGGCCTATTGGCATGTCGGCAATTTCGTCGGCGGGCCGGAAGTGTTCGAAGGCACCGTGCATCAATGGTCCGGCGTTGCATCCAGCAATTGCAGCGTGGTGCATCTGCCCGGAAAGGAGCTACGATCCCTTGCGGTCGAGATCCCGAACCTCGCGATCGGCCTGATCGAAGGCCTGACCTTCAAGGGCAAGTGCTATTCGGCGCTGGCCCAGATGTTGGGAACGCGCTCGATCACACAGCGCCTTGCGCATCTGTTGCTGCATCTCGTCGACCTCTATGGCGTCGATGACGCCGACGGCCGGGTGATCGCGGCCGCCTTCACCCATGCCGATATCGCCCACATGGTCGGTGCCACCAGGCAATGGGTCACGATCAGCCTGAAGCGCATGCAGGAAAAGGGAATCGTGCTGACCAAGCGCTCCCAGATCGTGGTCTGCCGGTCCGACGTGCTGGAAGAGATGCGAGGGCAGGCGGCCGACTGACCGAGCTTGCGACCAGGGCCGGTGCCCATGCAAGCGGCTTAATAGTGCAGGACTGCCCAAGGAGTATGCAATCAACTTTTCCCGGCAACTAATCGACTGTGGCGCTCATTCCGGATTTGCCCTGCCCACGCCCTCACCCAATCATGGCAACCACAGCACATCCAACCGAATGAGGATGAGAATGGTCCGCCATCTTCCCACGCTCTCGATCGCGATGTCGGTGACGTCGCTGGCGCTTCTCCTCGCGCAGCCGGCCGCGGCGGAAACCGTCACGCTGGGCATCGGAACGCAGGACACCACGACCAACACGGTGACCGCCGGCGTCGTCATCCGCCAGCTCCATCTCCTCGAAAAATATCTGCCGAAGGACGGCAAATACGCCAACATCAAGTTCGAGCTGGAGTGGCAGAACTTCACCTCCGGCCCGCCCGTCACCAACGCGATGATGGCCAACAAGCTGCAGATCGGCATGATGGGCGACTATCCGCTGATCGTGAACGGCTTCACTTTTGACAGCAATCCCGAGAGCAAGAGCCGGCTGATCGGCATCGCCGCCTACAGCCTGTCGGGCTCCGGCAACGGCATCGTCGTTCACAAGGATTCGCCCTACTACGATCTCGCCGATCTCAAGGGCAAGCTCGTGAGCGTGCCGTTCGGCTCGGCCGCACACGGCATGGTGTTGAAGGCGATGCAGGACCGCGGCTATGCATCGGATTTCTTCCAGCTGGTGAGCCAGAGTCCGGAGGTCGGCTCGACCAATCTCCAGGAGAAGAAGATCGACGCGCATGCCGACTTCGTTCCGTTCGCCGAGTTGCTGCCGTTCCGCGGTTTTGCGCGAAAGATCTTCGACGGCGTCGAGACCAATCTCCCGACTTTCCACGGCATCGTGGTGCGAACCGATTTCGCCGAAAAATATCCCGAAGTCGTCGTCGCCTACTTCAAGGCGGTGATCGCCGCCAATCAATGGCTGCGCGACGATCCCAAGCTCGCCGCCGAGAAGATCCAGGAATGGACCGGCATCAGCAAGGAGGTCGTCTATATCTTTCTCGGCCCCAGCGGCAACATGACGACCGATCCCTCGATCAAGCCGGCGCTGATCGACGCTGCCACGGCCGACGTCAAGGTGCTGCAGAACCTCGGCCGGATGAAGGAGTTCGACCCGAAGAAATGGGTCGATGACAGCTACATCCGCAAAGCCTATGCCGAGATGAAGCTCGACTATGACGCGCAGCTTGCGAGCACCAAGAACTACGAGATCTCCGGCGACGATTCCTTCTGCAAGAAACCGATCGCCGATCCGCGCAAGGCCGGCGAGGTCTGGGTCGACGATTCAGGCATCGTGCCCTTCTCGTCAGCCAGCTGCACGCTCGGCGCCTATGCCGACTACAAGGCCAAGGGCAGGAAGATCAACGTCGCCTACGTCTTCGATACCACCCGCGGCATCAAGCTGTTCGCAGACCAGGCTTTCTTCGCGGTCGGCAATGGTGAGGTTGCGCCGTTCCTGCTGAAGAAGGACGCCGAAGCCTATGCCGCCAAGATCAGCGGCAAGGTGCTCGGCTTCGACGACGCGGTGAAGGCGGCGGTCGGCGGGGGCAAGACGTGAGCAGTCCCGCCCTCCTCAGACATTCCGAGGACAGCATGCCGGCAAGTGCAATCGCGGAGGCAAGCGCCATGCCCGCCTCCACGCCACCCGCGTCTCCACCCTCCTTCGGCACGCTCGCACTGCGCTGGTACCGGCTCAACCGGGGCGGGCTGCGCGCGACCGCGATCGGCATCATCTCGCTGCTCGCCTTCTTGCTGGTCTGGCATCTGCTGACAACCTATCGCGTCGTGTTCTTCGTGCGCTTCACCAACGTGCCCTCGCCGCTCGCGGTCTATGCGAGCTTCACCAAGGCGATCCACGATCCGAAATTCCTGCTGCACGTCCTCTTGAGCTGCCGCCGCATCTTCTTCGGTTTCTCGCTCGCGGCGATCGTCGCGGTGCCGCTCGGCCTGATCATGGGCCGCTTCAAGCTCGTCCACGAGATCATCTTTCCCGTGGCGGAGGTGCTGCGGCCGATCCCGGCGATCGCCTGGGTGCCGATGGCGATCATGCTGTGGCCGACCAACGAGCAGAGCATCGTCTACATCACGTTCCTCGGATCGTTCTTCCCGATCCTGGTCAACACGCTGCACGGCATGTCGCTGGTCGATCCCGTGCTGGTGCGTGCCGCGCAATGTCTCGGCGCGCGGGAGCGCTCGATCTTCCGCGATGTGTATTTTCCGGCCTCGCTCCCGCACATCTTCACCGGCCTCACCGTCGGCATGGGCGTGGCCTGGGTGTCGCTGATCGCTGCCGAGATGATCTCCGGACAGTACGGCATCGGCTATTTCACCTGGGAGGCCTATTCGCTGGTCCAGTATGCCGACATCGCGCTCGGCATGATCGCGATCGGCGTGCTTGGCCTCGGATCGAGCATGTTGATCCGAGGCGCCGGACAATTGGTGATGCCGTGGAGGTCAAGATGAGTGAGATCGTTGTCAAGGCACCGCAGGGCCATATCGAGGTCAAGAACTTCTCCCTCAGCTACGACAGCATCGAGGGGCCGGTCGAAGCCGTCGCCGATACGCAGATTCATGTGAAGCCTGGCGAGTTCGTCTCGATCGTCGGGCCCTCCGGCTGCGGAAAGTCGACGCTGCTCAACGCGGTTGCCGGCTTCCTCAAGCCGACCACGGGCATCGTCACCGTCGACGGCGAGAAGGTGAACGGCCCCAGCGCGGAGCGCGGCATGGTGTTTCAGCAATATTCGCTGTTTCCCTGGAAGACCGTGCGGGAGAACGTCGAGTTCGGCCTGAAGATGCGCGGCATGCCGCGCTCGCAGCGCGAGCGCGCCGCCCGCACGCTGCTGGGACTCGCGGGCCTCGAAGCCTTCGAAAAGCATTACCCCGAGAAACTCTCAGGTGGCATGAAGCAGCGCGTTGGCATCGTCCGCGCGCTCGCGACGGGACCCAAAGTGTTGCTGCTCGACGAACCCTTCGGCGCGCTCGACGCGCAGACCCGGGTCATCATGCAGCAGATCCTCACCAACATGTGGCAGCGGCTGAAGATCTCGGTGCTGTTCGTCACCCACGACATCGACGAGGCGATCTTCCTGTCCGACCGTGTCTACTGCATGACCGCACGCCCCGGCTCGATCAAGGCGGAGATTCCGATCCCGCTGGAGCGGCCGCGGCAGCAGTCGATGATGATGTCGTCGGAATTCCTGGCATTGCGCCGCGGACTGATGTCGCTGATCCGCGAGGAGAGCATCAAGGCGATGGGCGGCGAGCTCAACGACATGGGCATGCAGGGGCTGAACATCGAGCTGCACGGGCATTCGCTCGCGGATGTGATTTAGGGATCTTCGACTTGCGCGCTGACTTCCTTCTCCCCTTGTGGGAGAAGGAAGTGGAGTATGCGCAGCAGCTTGCCTTACTTGAACCAGTGCACCAGCGCGATGCTAATGCCGAGCAGCAGCAGTAGCGACAAGGTCACGGCCGCCGTCACCCGTCCCCCGACATTGGCAAGCACCTTCACATCGACGCCGAGGCCAAGCGCGGCCATCGATACCACCGTGAGAAAACCCGTGATCCGCGTGATCGGGGCAATCACCGTGGACGGCACGATCTCGAGCGAGCGCAAGGTCGCCAGCGCAAGGAAGCCGAGGATGAACCACGGGACCAGGCGGAAGAAGCCGACATTGGTCTTCTTGGCATCGCTGTGCCAGCGCGACGCCGTCAGCGAGAGGCCGACGACCACCGGCCCGAGCATCAGCACGCGCATCAGCTTGACGAGCGTGCCGATCTGCGTCGAGACGAGTCCCGCCGGCACCGTCGCAGCCAGCACCTGCGGCACGGCATAGACAGTGAGGCCTGCAAGGATGCCGTATTGCGTAGCCGATAGCTGCAGCAGCGGAATCAGCAGCGGCAGGCCGAGCACCATCATCACGCCGAGGATCGCGGTGAAGGAGATGGAGGATGCGATCTCGTCATTGTTGGCGCCGATGATCGGCGCCACCGCTGCAATCGCCGAATTGCCGCAGATCGAGTTTCCGCAGGCGATCAGGATCGAGAGCCGCGTCGAGAGACCAAGCAGCCGGCTGATGCCGAAGGAAACGCAGAGCGCGACCACAACGACGGCCGCGATCGAGGCCAACAGCGCGACGCCGGACGCCGCGATAGCAGCGAAGCTGATCGAGGCCCCCAGCAGCATGACGGCGACTTCGAGCAGCTGCTTGGCGCTGAAGGCGATGCCGGACTGCCAGCGCGGCGCGGGCTTCCAAAAGCTGCGCACAGCCATGCCGAGCAAGATCGCCATCACCAGCGCCTCGACATAGGGATGTTGGAAGATGCCCAATTCCGCCCGTTCGAGCAGGGCCGAAACGCCGGCCACGGCGATGCAGAGGAGGATCCCGGGAATCAGCGCGACGATGCGGCTGATGGCCGTGGTCCGCTTGGCGTCGGCCGGGCTGGATGCTTGATTCTGCGACACAAATCTCTCCCCAAGGAGAAGGATTTATACGCAGCGCCATCCGATTGGGGAATAAGTTTTCGACATATCAGGGCCGAGGGAAGTTCTATCCTCAATCCGGAATAATCTGGCTCGGAAGATCAGGCGCCCGTTGGAAGATCAGGCGCGCCTTAGAAGATCAGGCTCTTGGCCAGCGAGGCGACGCGGCTGAAGCCGTCATAGACGCCGGGCTCGAAGAAGGCCGCGCGCGCCAGCACGATACCGGCGACCAGCGACCAGAACAGCCCGGTGCCGACCCGCAGCAGCAGCTTTGACCCGCGCGAGCGCGGCTGGGTGTCCGTTGCGGACACCAATTGCTCGCCGAAAGGCTCAAACCTGGTGCGTTCCATAGCAGTCAATCCATCAATTTCTGATGGAAATGTCGTCGTTTCGGCCCCAAACAGCAATGGAAGCGATTGGCTTTTTTGCCTCCCGAAGAGGAAACTCCTTCCGCCGGACGGACCCGGGGCAATAGTTTTCTTCTTCCGGCCTATTTGAGCACCGGCGCCACGGCGAGTAGGTAGCGCCGCGCGTATGAAAGGAATCTGCCAATGCCAAACCCCCGCGTGCGCGTCTACACCGACTACAAGAGCCCCTACGCGTTCGTGGCCAACAAGCGCCTATTCGAACTGCAGGAGACGCACGGCGTCGAGCTCGAATGGCTGCCCTATACGCTGCGCGTTGCCGAATTCATGGGGACCGTGGAACAGCGCACGCCGCATTTCTGGCGCAAGGTGCGCTACGCCTATATGGACGCCCGGCGCTATGCCAATGCGCAAGGGCTCATCATGAAAGGGCCCCGGCGGATCTACGACGCGTTCTATTCCAGCGTCGGCATGCTGTTCGCCCAACAGCACCGCTTCTTCCGTCCGTATCACGACACGGTGTTTCGTCGGTTCTGGAGCCATGAGCTCGAGATCGACGATCTCGCCGCAATCACGGACGTCATCACGTCCTGCGGTGGCTCGGCCAGTGAGTTCGAAGCCTACGTCCATGGCCCCGCCCGCGCCGAGCATGACCGTATCATCGACGAGGCCGAAGCGCTCGGCGTGTTCGGCGTGCCGACCATGGTGTTCAACGGCGAGTTGTTCTGGGGCGGCGACCGTATCGACATGCTGATCGAACGCATCGAGAAGCCTGAGACGATCGAAGCCGCGCTCGGCAGACGCCATCGCAAGCCAGCATGAGCAGCAACGCTACGCCGCCAGTCCGCTCCCCAGCGGAGCAAACTCCAGCCCGAGGCTCTCCGCCACCGCCTTATTGGTGATGCGGCCGCGATGCACATTCAGTCCGTTGCGCAGATGTGGATTTTCCAGCACAGCAGCAAAACCCTTGTTCGCGAGCATCAAGCCGAACGGCAGCGTCGCGTTGTTCAGCGCCTGGCTCGACGTCACCGGCACCGCGCCGGGCATATTGGCCACGCAATAATGCACGATGCCGTCGACAAGATAGGTCGGATCGGCATGCGTGGTCGGGTGCGAGGTCTCGAAGCAGCCGCCCTGATCGATCGCGACGTCGACCAGCACGGCGCCTGGGCGCATCGATGTCAGCATCGCACGCGTGACGAGCTTGGGCGCACTCGCGCCCGGCACCAGTACCGCGCCGATCACGACGTCGGCGGCGAACACCTCCTCCTCGACCGACTCGATGGTGGAGAAGCGGGTGCGCACGCGTCCGACAAAGAGATCATCAAGCTCCCGCAACCTTGGAATGGAGCGGTCGATCACGGTGACTTCGGCGCCAAGGCCCGCGGCCATGCGCGCGGCTTGCGTTCCCACCACGCCGCCGCCGAGCACGACGACCCGCGCCGGCTGCACGCCAGGGACACCGCCCAGCAGCAGCCCGCGACCGCCAGCGGAGCGCTTGAGCGCGGCGCCGGCGGCCTCGATAGCGAGGCGGCCGGCGACTTCGCTCATCGGCGCAAGCAGGGGGAGGTGACCGGCCGCGTCGGTGACGGTTTCATAGGCGATCGCAGTACAGCCGGAGGCGAGCAAACCCCTGGCCTGTTCGGGATCCGGCGCAAGATGAAGGTAAGTAAACAGGATCTGGCCTTCGCGGAGCTGGGGCCACTCGCTTGTCTGCGGCTCCTTCACCTTCACGATCATGTCGGACTTCGCGAAGATGTCGCGCGCGCTCTCGGCAATGGTGGCCCCTGCCCGCCGGTAGTCTTCGTCGGAGGCGCCGATGCCGCCGCCCGCACCGGTCTCGACCGTCACCTCGTGCCCCGCGGCGACATATTCGCGGACCGCACCCGGGGTGAGCCCGACGCGATATTCCTGCACTTTGATTTCCTTGGGCACACCGACGCGCATCCCGGGCCTCCTTGTGATTCACCTCATGATCGTAGCGACGTGCCCTGTTTGGTTTCGTGCAAATATCCGCTAGCTTTGGCCTCCCTGCGCCGGTTTCCGGCGCGCAAACGCCCTTTCACGCTGGAAACGAAACCTTGGCCCTCGACAGGAAAGATCTCGCCATCCTCGCGGAGCTCACGACCAACGCGCGGGCCAGTCACACCGAGCTCGCGCACAAGGTCGGGCTATCAAGCACCGCGCTCGCGCGGCGGCAGAAGGCGCTGCAAGACGATGGCTATATCCAGGGCTATCAGGCCACGCTCGACCTCGCGCAGTTCGGCCTCACCACCACGGTGCTGGTCCGTATCGCGCTGGAAAGCCAGAGCGATGAGGCGCTGAAGGCGTTCGAGGCGGAGGTGGTGAAATGCCCGTCCGTCGTGCGCTGCTTCCTGATGTCGGGGACCGACGACTACATCCTGATCGTGCTCGCCCGCGATATCCAGGATTTCGAGCGCATCCACCGCATGGAGCTGTCGCGCCTGCCGCGCGTCGCGAGGGTACAATCGAGCTTCGCGCTGCGCGAAGTTGTCGACCGCGCCGTGCCGAATGTGGTGTTCGGCGAAGCAAAGCGCTGACCGCAACCTCTCGGAAAGGCGAACTGCTGGCAAGGAACCAACCGGTCGGTGGTCCGTTGGGCGCTATTGGCCGGCGGAGGCGTGCCCCCGCGTCAACACGGCTGACGTCCGGCACGGTCGCCGTCGCAGGGAGCAGGACATGGGCGATGTCACGCATCAGATTTCCGAACGCATTCCGATCCATCTTGTCGTCAACGGCGTCAGTCACACGCTCGATCTCGTGCCATGGACCACATTGCTCGATGCCTTGCGGGACCATCTTGCACTGAGCGGCACCAAGAAGGGCTGCGACCATGGTCAGTGCGGCGCCTGCACGGTGCTGGTGGACGGCCGGCGCGTCAATTCCTGTCTCACGCTCGCCGTCATGAAGGACGGCGCGGAGATCACGACTGTCGAAGGTCTTGCCAAGGATGGCGCGCTGCATCCCCTGCAACAGGCGTTCATCGACCATGACGCCTTCCAGTGCGGCTATTGCACGCCGGGACAGATATGCTCGGCGGCCGGACTGCTCGCCGAAGGCCGTGCCAAAGATACCGACGAGATCCGGGAGCTGATGAGCGGAAACCTTTGCCGCTGCGGCGCCTATCCAAACATCGTCGCCGCCATCCAGCAGGCAATGGGCCAGCCATGAACAACTTCCAGTACGCTCGAGCCACTGATGTCGCCGACGCCATCCGCTTGCTCGCCGCCGGTCCCGGCGCCAAACTGATTGCCGGCGGCACCAATCTGATCGACCTGATGAAAGAGAATGTCGAGCGCCCCTCCCGGCTGATCGACATTTCCCGCCTGCCGCTCCGCAAGGTCGAAGAGACGCCCGACGGGTCCTTGCGCATCGGCGCCTTGGTGCCGAACTCGGACCTCGCCTATCATCCATTGATCGAGCAGCGCTATCCCCTGCTCGCCAGCGCCATCCTGGCCGGCGCCTCGGCGCAACTGCGCAACATGGCATCGGTCGGCGGCAATCTGATGCAACGAACGCGCTGCGCTTATTTCTATGACACGGCCACGCCGTGCAACAAGCGACATCCCGGCAGCGGCTGCTCGGCAATGGACGGGCTGAACCGCAACCATGGGATCCTGGGCACGAGCGCCGCCTGCATCGCGACCAATCCATCCGACATGAGCGTGGCGCTCGCCGCGCTCGATGCGCTCGTGCACATCGCGGGTCCCTCCGGCGAACGCACCATCGCTCTGACCGATCTCCATCGGCTGCCCGGCGACAAGCCTCATGTCGATACCAATCTCGGCACCGGCGAGATCATCACCGGGATTGAGCTTCCGCCGCGCGGCTTTGCTCAAAACTACAGTTATCTGAAAATTCGCGACCGGATGTCTTATGCCTTTGCTCTGGTCTCGGTTGCCGCCGCGCTTGAGTTGGAGGGCAACGCGATCAGCGGGGCACGCGTGGCGATCGGCGGCGTGGCGCACAAGCCCTGGCGCAGCCTTGAAGTCGAAGCGGCGTTGCGCGGCCAGGCCGCGACGCCCGATCACTTCTCGCACGCCGCGGATCTCTTGCTCCAGGGAGCAACGGCCCGCTCACATAACGGCTTCAAGGTCGAGCTCGCACGCCGCGCCATCGTGCGCGCACTGACGCAGGCGGCGAATGCCACGCCGCAATCCCAGGCCCACAAGAAGATCGCGTGAGGACCCCATGAACGCTTATGTCGGAACGCCAACGTCGCGTGTCGACGGCCGGGCCAAGGTCACCGGGGCCGCCAAATACGCCGGCGAATTTCCGGCCGACAAGCTCCTCCATGGCTTCGTCGTCGAGGCCACCATTCCATGCGGGCGCATTGCCCGCCTCGACACCAATGCGGCGCTGCAGATCAAGGGCGTGCTCGACGTGCTCACGCATGCGAACCGTCCGTCGCTGGCCGACAAGGACGAGGCCTGGAAGGACGAGGTGGCGCCCGAGGAAGGCTCGCCTTTCCGTCCGCTTTATGATGACAAGATCAAGTTCAATGGCCAGCCGATCGCACTTGTCGTCGCAGAGGACTGGGAAACCGCGAAATTCGCCGCGACGCTCGTGCGGGTCGAATATGAGCAGCATGGTTTTGCAACCGACCTCGAAGGCGAACGCAGCAACGCCGCCGAGAAGAACGAGCCGCATAAACCGCGGGGCGACGCCGCAGCCGCCCTTGCGGGAGCTGATGTGCGCCACGAGGCGGACTACGTGATACCGACCGAGCATCACAACCCGATGGAGCTCTATGCGACCACGGCGGTCTGGGACAGCAATGGCAAGCTCACGATCTACGACAAGACCCAAGGCGTCCAGAACGTCCACAAATTTCTCTGCAGCGTGTTCGACAAGAAGCCGGACGACATTCGCGTGGTCTCGCCGTACGTCGGCGGCGCCTTCGGCTCCGGCTTGCGGCCGCAATATCAGGTGGTGTTGGCAACACTCGGCGCGCTCGCGCTGAAGCGGTCCGTTCGCGTCGTACTGACGCGGCAGCAGATGTACGGGCTCGGCTACCGGCCGATGACCATCGAGCGCGTCGGGCTCGGCGCAAGATCCGATGGCGCCCTCGACGCGGTCACGCACGAGGCCATTGCCGTCACCTCGCGCTATGAGGATTTTGCCCGCAACGATACCGGCTGGGCCGAACAGCTCTACAAGAGCCCGAACAGCCGCTTCTCCCACAAGCTGGTGCACCTTGACGTCTCCACCCCCTGCGACATGCGCGCACCGGGCGCTGCGTCGGGCGTCTGCGCGCTGGAATGCGCGATGGACGAGCTCGCCGTCGCACTCAAGCTCGACCCGATCGAATTGCGGCTGAAGTGCTACTCGGATCGCGACCAGAGCGAAAACCTGCCCTACACCAGCAAGCAGTTGCGCGAATGCTACGCGCGCGGCGCGGACGCCTTCGGCTGGAGCAGACGCGATCCTGCGCCGCGCTCGATGCGCGACGGCAAGGATCTGATCGGCTGGGGCATGGCGACGGGTGTGTGGGAAGCACTGCAGATGCCGGTCGCCGTCCGTATCGTGCTGACGTCGAACGGACATGCCGAGGTGTCCTGCGCCGCATCCGACATCGGCACCGGCACCTACACCATTGTGGCTCAGGTCGCAGCCGATGCGCTCGGCCTGCCGATCGAGAACATCAGCGTCCGGCTCGCAGATTCCAGTCTGCCGCAGGCGCCTGTGGAGGGCGGCTCCTGGATGGCCGCTTCGAGCGCGCATGCGGTGCTCGCAGCCGCCGAGGAAGTGCGCAAGGAACTGTTACGCCTGGCCGGGAAGATGCCAGGCTCGCCGCTCGCCGGCGCCGAGCTAGCCGATACGGTGCTGACCGACGGCAGCATTGCCAGCGCCAGCAACAACAGCCGCGCGGTCTCGATCGCCGACGCGATGCGTCACGGCGGCGTCGAACGCATCGAGAAGGAAAAGCTCAATCAATTCGGCGAGGACAAGAAGCACGCGCGTAACACCCACTCGGCCGTCTTCGCCGAGGTCAAGGTGGACGAAGAGCTAAACGTCATTCGCGTGACGCGGGTCGTGAGCGCCGTCGCGGCCGGGCGGATTCTCAACACCAAGACAGGCCGCAGCCAGATCATGGGCGGCGTGGTCTGGGGGATTGGGATGGCCCTGCACGAGGAGACGGTGATGGATCACCGCTTCGGGCGGATCATGAACGCGAACATCGCCGAGTACCATATTCCCGTGAATGCCGATGTTCACGACATCGACGTGATCTTCGTCGACGAGCCGGACGCGCACATCAACGCGCTCGGCATCAAGGGGCTGGGCGAGATCGGCATCGTCGGCGTTCCCGCCGCGATCGCGAACGCCGTCTATCACGCCACCGGCAAACGCATCCGTCGATTTCCGATCACACTGGACAAGCTGCTCGACTGAGACGGTGCAGCAGTCCCCTCTCGGCGCCGGCGTCACCTCACGGCGCCCGGCCGCCAGGCCTCACGAGGGAAAGTCAGCCGGTTTGACTTGGATGCGGTCGGCATGCAGCGACCAGTGGTGCAACGCCTGATCCTCGCAAAACCTCGCCTTCGCCCGCTCTCTGGCTTCGTCCTCGTCGGAAGCGTCGATCTCGAGCGTGCCCTGGCACACCTCGATCTGCCGGCCGTACTGGCCGAGCACGTCCTTCATGAACCTGACCACATAAGTTGACATGGGACCTCCTGCCTGCCCCGGCGGCGCTCACTCTTATCCCATTTAGGCGGAATCCGGGAGGGAGATTTTGACACGGATCAAAGTCGGGCGCGGTTCCCCCCGCCGATCGTTCCGTGGCGCGTAGCTCTAACCGGGACATTGGGCAGCAGGAGCATCGCACCCCGGAAGGACAGAGCGACTGTCAACTACGTCGGCATCACACCAAACGCCTGCTTGAATCGCTCCACATAGCGTGGCCAGACCTCCGGATTGATGATGCGCGGCGGCCGCTTGCCATCGAGCGTATCCAGCACCTGCTCGGCCGCGATGCGGCCCATGTTCTGCCGCGCCTCGATCGTGACGCCCGCTGTATGCGGGCTCGCCAGCACGTTGTCGAGCTGGAGCAGCGGATGCTCCGGCGGCGGCGGCTCCTTGGACCAGACGTCGAGACCGGCGCCCGCAATGCGCTTCTCGCGCAAGGCCTGGAGCAGCGCATCCTCATCGTGGATGAAGCCGCGCGCCGTGGTGATAAAGTACGCATGCGGCTGCATCAACGCAAATTCGCGCACGCTGATCATGTTGCGGCTGCCCCTGTCGAGCGGGCAGGAGATGGAGACGAAATCGGCGCGGCGCAGCAGCTCGTCGAGCTCGACCTTCTCGCCGCCCCGCTCGGCCATCACCTCGGCCGTCAGGTACGGATCGTAGGCCAGCACCTTCATGCCGAACAGGCCCTTGCACAGCGCGGCGATGCGGCGACCGACATTGCCGAGGCCGATGATGCCGACGGTCTTGTGCTCGATCTCGTTGCCGACGAGTTCGTTGCGGTTGACGTTGGACTCCCTGCGGAGCTTGCGGTCGGACTGGATGATGCGCTTGGACAGCGTCAGCATCATCGCCAGCGCATGCTCGGCGACCGAGTGGGCATTGCCGCCGGACTGGTTGACGACCAGCACGCCGGCATCGGTGCAAGCCTCGACATCGACAGGATCGAATCCCGCGCCGTTGCTGGAGACGAGCAGCAGGTTCGGCGCGCGCTTCAGGAAGGCAGCATCGACATGGAAGTGCGGGGCCAGTTCGTCACGGGCGGCGCCGATCTGGTAGACATGAGCCGCCTCGATGATCGGCGCGAAATAATCCTCGGGGCTCTCGTTCTCGATGCGATCGAGCCGGACGTCGGGCCGCGCCTTCAGGATGTCGATATAGATCGGATTGGCCAGATATTTGACGTAGAAGACGCGCTTGCTGTTGACGGACATCAGGACCCTTCCGGTTTTCTCCAGGAGATCCGCAGGGCCAGCGCTTCGCGCGTTCCTGTCATGCGTTCCTCCGTTCTCTTGTTGTTGCCGCTTATGACACGGCGGCACCAGCTGCGGCAGGCCGTCTGGCGCAGATCACGGTGCAGTCCGGACATGTTGACAATCCCGCTGCCTGCGTCAAGTTCGGCAGACCGCCGCGACGGAAGACGACGGCCAAGACAATGGCAAAGACCAAGAAGCATGCGCGGCCGAAGGGAGAACGCAATGCCGATTGCGGAGCAACAAACCTCGTCCGAGGCGGCACAGACCTCCAGTGACAAGAGCTGGCACGGCATCATCCTGCAAACCCTAAAGCGGAATGAGATCAGCCTCGTCCCTTACGTGCCCGACCGCGTGCTGACGCCGCTGATCAAGAACCTGCACGCCGATCAGTTCTTCACCACCTTTGCCACCGCCCGCGAGGAGGAGGCCGTCGGCATCGTCTCGGGCGCCTGGATGGGCGGACGGCGCGGTGCGGTGCTGATGCAGACCTCAGGCTTTGCGACGCTCGCCAACGTGCTGGCCTCGCTCGCGGTGCCCTACCAGATTCCGCTTATCATGTTCGTGTCCGAGCGCGGCACGCTCGGCGAGTTCAACTACGGCCAGTCACTGGTCTGCCGCACCATGCGTCCGGTGCTGGATTCGCTGGCGCTGGAGCATCACACCATCACCCGGCTCGACGAGCTCGAATTCATTGCCGACCGTTCGATCAAGCAGGCCATCACGACGCAGGCGCCAGTCGCGCTGATCCTCAACCCGCTGCTCACGGGCGGCAAGGTGTTCGACAAGTGAGTCCGGCCCAAATGAATACAGACGTGCGCAACACCAAAGTGATGAACCGCTTCGACGTCACCTCGCGCCTGATCGCGAAACTCGAGCACGAGGAAGCCGTGATCGGCGGCATCGGCAACACCAATTTCGACCTCTGGGCCGCCGGCCACCGTGCGCAAAATTTCTACATGCTCGGCAGCATGGGGCTCGCCTTCCCGATCGCGCTGGGCGTGGCGCTGGCGCAGCCGGACCGGCGCGTCTTTGCGCTCGAAGGCGACGGCTCGCTGCTGATGCAGCTCGGCGCACTCTCGACGATCGCGGCGTTGAAGCCGAAGAACCTCATCATGATCGTGATGGACAACGGCATCTACCAGATCACGGGCGCGCAGCCGACACCGGCCGCGAACGTGGCTGACATCGTCGCCATCGCAACCGGCTCCGGGCTTGCCAACAGCGCCTGGGCCGCGGACGAGGCGGATTTCGAGCGTCTGGTCGAGGAAGCCATGTCGGCCGGCGAGCCCAGCCTGATCGCCGTCCGCATCGATGACAAGCCCGGCGTCGGCGCCACCCGACGCGATCCCGTACAAATCCGGGAACGCTTCATGCACGGCCTTGGCGTGCGCGAGCCACTTTAACGGTTCGTCATTAACTACACGGCGATCTGATCCTGGCGCCTCGGCAGGCTGCTGCAATCCGTGCTAAGCGGTGCGGATGTCCATTTTGCTTCGCTCCTCTGCCTGGCTGCTTGCCGCCGCCGTCGCCTTTGCAACCCTCGGCCCGCCAGGCCTACGGCCCCATTCCGACCTTGGCCAGGACGGCGAACATGCCCTTGCCTTCGTCCTGGTGGGAGTAGCCTTCGGCCTCGCCTATCCGCGCCGCCGCCTGTCGGCCACAGCGATCGCCGTGGTGCTGATCGGCCTGCTGGAACTGATGCAATTCTGGGCACCGGGACGGCATGCGCGGCTGGAGGACTTTCTGGTCGATGCCGGCACCACCTGCATCGGTTTCGCGCTGGCGGCCATCGCCGATTGGGCCATGACGCGGTTTCGCGCAAATTCGGCCCTGACGAGTCAAGGCCCCGCGGAGTGACGCTCCGCAGGGCCCGTCTCTTCAAAGCTCACGCTCCGGTCGATCAGTCGATGATCTTAACGACGCGGCGCGTGCGCGGCTCCACGATCACGCGGCGATCGTTCACGACCGCATAGCGATATTCGGTGTAGTTCGGCACGGGCCGCAGCACCACGGTCGGCGGCAGTGGCTCGCCGACCACGACGCGCTCGTGGACCACGACGGAATCATCGCGCGGAATTCCGCCGAGGATCGCATTCGGGATTTCCAGACCAGCGCCGACCGCCGCACCGACGGTACCACCGACCATCGCTCCGACCGGGCCGCCGACGTCGCCGCCCGCGCGAGCGCCGTCCCTGGCGCCCTGTTCGGTCGTCGACTGGGCAAAGGCTGCACTCGACGCCAGCAGCGACGCGGCAGCGAACGTAATCGCAAGACGGGTCTTCATGTGCTTATGTCTCCACTGATTGTTGTGCGCCTTCAACCGCGGGGCCGGATCATTGTTCCGGTTCCCCGCCGGATCTAGGCAGAACTACAAGTGGAGACTGTTACCTGGTAACAGTTCAGGCTGCGGCGATCTCGTGCCGCGCCATCAGTTCCAGCGCACGCACCATTGCCGAGTGATCCCAACCCTTGCCGCCATGTGCGGTGCAAGACGAGAACAATTGCTGCGCCACTGCCGTGCTCGGCAGCGACAGGCCGAGCGCGCGGGCGCCTTCAAGCGCGAGGTTGAGATCCTTCTGGTGCAGCTCGATGCGGAAACCGGGATCGAAATTGCGCTTCACCATGCGCTCGCCATGCACTTCGAGAATCCGCGACGACGCAAAGCCGCCCATCAGGGCCTGCCGCACCAGTGCCGGATCCGCACCGGCTTTCGACGCGAACAGCAGCGCTTCGCTGACCGCCTCGATCGTCAACGCGACGATGATCTGGTTGGCGACCTTCGTCGTCTGGCCGTCGCCATTGGCGCCGACGCGGGTGACGTTCTTTCCCATCCTGTCGAAGATCGGCTTCATGCTGTTGAAGGCGCGCTCGGGGCCACCGACCATGATGGTGAGGCTTGCCGCCTTGGCACCGACCTCCCCGCCTGACACCGGTGCGTCGAGATAATCCGCGCCGAGCGCCTCGATCTTCTTCGCAAACTCCTTGGTCGCCAGCGGTGAGATCGAGCTCATGTCGACCACGATCTTGCCCTTGGAAATGCCGCCCGCGACGCCGTCATTGCCAAACAGCACGGCCTCCACATGCGGCGTATCGGGCACCATGATGATGACCGCATCCGCTTCCTCCGCAACCTCCTTGCTTGACTTGCAGGCAACGCCGCCGGCGGCGATCAGCTCGGGTGCGACCGGCCCGACATCGTGCAGGAGAACGCGATGGCCTGCGGCCAGAAGATGACCGGCCATCGGCCGTCCCATGGTGCCAAGTCCGATAAAGCCGATGTCGATCATGTCAAAGTTTCCTCAGGTCTCGAAAGTCTGCGCCGCGTGCCAGGACAGGCCGTCCAGCGTCGTGGTGCGCGGCTTGTATTCGCAACCGATCCAGCCGCGATACCCGATCGCGTCGAGATGGCGGAACAGGAAGGGATAGTTGATCTCGCCCGTGCCGGGCTCGTGGCGGCCGGGATTATCGGCGAGCTGGATGTGCGCAATCTGCGGGAGATATTCCTGCATGGTACGGGCGAGGTCGCCCTCCATGATCTGCATGTGGTAGATATCGTACTGGATGAACAGATTGTTCGAGCGCACCTCGGAGATCAGCTGCACGGCCTGCTCGGTGCCGTTCAGGAAGAAGCCGGGAATGTCGAGCGTGTTGATCGGCTCGACCAGAAGCTTGATGTTCTCCCGCGCCAGGGTCGACGCCGCAAAGCGCAGGTTCCCGACCAGCGTTTCGTTGAGCTCACGCGGATCGGCATCGACGGGCGCGATGCCGACGAGACAGTTGAGCTGCTCGCAATCGAGCGCCTTGGCATAGTCGATGGCACGAAACACGCCGTCCCTGAACTCGCTGACGCGATCCGGCAGGATCGCGATGCCGCGCTCGCCCGCGGCCCAATTGCCGGCCGGCAGATTGTGCAGCACCTGCGTCAGCCCATGGCTGTCGAGCTGCTCGCGCAACTGCGCCTTGTCGAAATCATAGGGGAAGAGGTACTCGACCCCGGAAAAGCCCGCCGCTTTGGCCCCGGCGAAGCGGTCCACGAACGGCATTTCGTTGAAGAGCATGGTGAGGTTCGCAGCGAATTTCGGCATGTTGCTATCTCCCTATTCCGCCGGCTGCAGCACGCCGGTCCTCGCTGTCGCGACCTCGTCGAGCGGCAGATCCAGCACCTCCTCGAACTCGACGATGTTGTCGATCTCGGTGCCCATCGCGATGTTGGTGACGCGTTCGAGGATGAACTCGACCATCACAGGCACGCGATGCTTGGCCATCCATTCGCGCGCGGTCGCGAACGCCGCCTGCGAGTCCTTCGGGTCGGTGACGCGGATCGCCTTGCAGCCGAGCCCTTCGGCGACAGCGACGTGATCGACACCGTAGCCGCCGAGCTCAGGCGCGTTGATGTTCTCGAACGAGAGCTGGACGTGATAGTCCATGTCGAAGCCGCGCTGGGCTTGGCGGATCAGGCCGAGATAGGAATTGTTCACGACGACGTGGATGTAGGGCAGATTGAATTGCGCCCCAACTGCGAGCTCCTCGATCAGGAATTGGAAATCGTAGTCGCCTGAGAGCGCGACGATATCACGATCCGGACACGCCGCGCGCACGCCGAGCGCCGCGGGTAGCGTCCAGCCGAGCGGGCCCGCCTGCCCGGCATTGATCCAGTTGCGCGGCTTGTAGACGCCCAGGAACTGCGCGCCGGCGATCTGCGACAGGCCGATCACGGAGACGTAGCAGGTGTCACGGCCAAACGCCTTGGTCATCTCCTCGTAGACGCGCTGGGGCTTGATCGGGACGTTATCGAAATGGCTCTTGCGCAACATTGTCTTCTTCCGGTCGCGGCAGGCAGCGGGCCACGCCTGGCGCTCGCGCAACCTGCCGGACCGGCGCCACTCCCTGGCGACGGTGACGAAGAGTTCGAGAGCGGCCTTCGCGTCCGAGACGATGCCGAGATCGGGATTGAACACGCGCCCGATCTGCGTCGGCTCGATGTCGACATGCACGAAGGTGCGCCCCTTGGTGTAGGTCTCGACCGAGCCGGTGTGGCGGTTGGCCCAGCGATTGCCGATGCCGAGCACGAAATCGGATTCGAGCATGGTGGCATTGCCGTAACGGTGACTGGTCTGAAGACCGACCATGCCGGCCATCAGCACGTGGTCGTCGGGGATGGCCCCCCAGCCCATCAGCGTCGGCACGACCGGCACGTTGGCAATCTCGGCGAATTCCACCAGCAGATCCGAGGCGTCGGCATTGATCACGCCGCCGCCCGCGACGATCAGCGGCCGTTCGGCCGCATTGAGCATCTCCAGCGCCTTCTCGACCTGCTTGCGGGTCGCGGTCGGCTTGTAGACCGGCAATGGCTCATAGGTCTCGTCGTCGAACTCGATCTCGGCGAGCTGCACGTCGAGCGGCATGTCGATCAGCACCGGGCCGGGCCTTCCCGAGCGCATCACGTGAAACGCCTGGCTGAACACGCGGGGCACCAGCGCCGGCTCGCGCACCGTCACCGCCCATTTGGTCACGGGCTTTGCGATCGACTCGATGTCGACGGCTTGGAAATCCTCCTTGTAGAGCCGCGCGCGCGGCGCCTGCCCGGTGATGCAGAGGATCGGGATGGAATCAGCGATCGCGGAATAGAGCCCGGTGATCATGTCGGTCCCGGCCGGCCCCGAGGTGCCGATGCAGACGCCGATATTGCCGGCCTTGGCCCGCGTATAGCCCTCGGCCATGTGCGAGGCACCCTCGACATGGCGCGCCAGGATATGGCGGATCGAGCCGCGCTTCTTCAGCGCCGAGTAAAGCGGATTGATCGCGGCCCCGGGAACGCCGAAGGCAGTCGAGATGCCCTCCTTCTCCAGAATTCGCACGGCAGCATCGATGGCTCGCATCTTCGCCATATCGGACCTCGCTTGAGTTGCATTGGCTCGAGCGAGATCATCGGGCCCGCGAGGGCTTCACTCA
Source organism: Bradyrhizobium sp. WU425 (assembly GCF_021052305.1). Lineage (NCBI taxonomy): Bacteria > Pseudomonadati > Pseudomonadota > Alphaproteobacteria > Hyphomicrobiales > Nitrobacteraceae > Bradyrhizobium > Bradyrhizobium sp. WU425. Next base: position 5,456,990 of record NZ_CP088089.1, read on the forward strand.
ACGAGATCGATTTTATTTTCCACGATGCGGCAGCCGCGGGAAAAACGTGGCGGTCTCAATCGGTTAGATCGAGATATCCGTGAAAGCGATCACTCGAACAGCGGCGCCAGCTGCATCTGCGGCACCAGCACGAGGCCCTTGTCGGTGATACGAATTTCCGGAATGACCGATAGCGGAATCAGATTGAAACCCATGTAGGGGATGGTGCAGCCGGCCTCCGCCCATTCCTTCTTCAGCGCCTTGACCTCTTCCGCCACCTCCGTGACGCGCTTGTCGGACAAGAGCCCAGCGATCGGCAGCGGCACTAGCGCCCTCACCTTGCCCTCGGCGACGAGGCAGACGGCGCCCTGTTGCTCCTTGATGGCGGCGACCGCGACCTGCATATCGGCCTCGTTGGTGCCGGCAACGATGATGTTGTGGCTGTCGTGCCCGACGCTGGAGGCGACCGCGCCGCGCTTCAGTCCAAAGTCCTTCAACAGGCCGTAGGCGACATTGCCGGCCGACTTGCCGTGGCGTTCGACCACCGTGACGAAGCATAGGCCGTAGCGGGCGAACAGTGAGGGCCAGTCCTTTGCGGGCTCGATCGCGATCTTCTCATGGATCAGCGTGATGCCGGGCAACGCGGTCTTGATCGCGTTGACAGTGCAGGCCTTCGCCGGCAGCTCCGGCGTCAGCTTGACCTTCTCGGGCAGCTTCACCGTCGCATAGGCCGCCTGCGGATATTGATAGCGCTGCGACAGCGCCTGCTCGAGCTTCGGCGTGATTTTTCGGTTTTCGACCACGAGTTCGCCGCCATACCAGGTGCATTGCGGCTTCAGATTGTCGTCCATCAGCACCAGATCGGCGCGGCGCCCGCCGCCGAGCCCGCCGATATCGCTGTCCATGTTGAAGCGCGTCGCGCCATGCAGCGAGCCCATCGACCAGGCCTGCTCCGGCGACATCCCTGCTTTCACGGCTTCGCGCACCACCCAGTCGAGACCGAACAGCAGGAGATCGTCGGCGTCGCGATCGTCGGTGCACACGGCCGTGCGCTTGTGCGAGGCGCCGAGCTCGGTGATGGTCCGGATCGCCTGCGGCAGCGAGTGCCAGGGCGTGGTCGGCGGTCCCCCGCGCAGGAACACCCAGACCCCGGCATCGAGCAGATCGTCGGCGATGTCGCGGTCGATCGCCTCATGGGTGTCGGTGATGCCGCTCGCCGCATAGGCCGCAACGAAGTCGCGGCCATAGATATGGCCGGACACCGGCCGGCCGCGCTTCAGGGCGGCAGCGAGGATGGCGTGGCTTCGCTCATCGCCCATGGTGACAGGCACGAAATCCATCTTCTCGCCGAGCCCGACGGCTTCCGGCCAACGGTCGAACAGGCCGGCGATCTTGTCGGGCGTCAGATCGCCGCCCGCAGTCTCCAGTGCGGCCGAAGTCGCAGGAACCGTCGAGGGCACCGTCAGGAAGATCGAGAGCGGAGCCTCGCGTGCGTCCTCCAGCATCGCCTCGACGCCGACGACGTCCATGACGTTGCCGATCTCGTGGCTGTCGCAGAAGATTGTGGTGGTGCCGTTGAGCAGGGCGGCCTCGGCATAGGCGCAGGCCGTCACCATCGAGGATTCGATGTGGATGTGCGGATCGACCAGCCCCGGCGCGATGATGCCGCCCGCCGCGTCGTAAACCGGCACGTCGCCGAAGACATTCTTCGCAGCGCCGGCCGGCTTCATCGCAGCAATGCGGCCGCCGGTGATCCAGATTTCGCGGTTCGCATGGATGCGCTCCGAATAGGTCGAGAGCACCCGCGCGCCGGTGACGACGAGATCCGGCGCGACACGCGCCGAGGCCACATCGGCGAGACGCCGGGTCATCGAATGCAGCGGTGCGACGGCGAAGCGGGCAAGTCTGGTCATCAGAACCCTCGCGTGGCGTTATGGCCCTGCGATGGTTACGCCCTGCGCCCGACCGGGCAAGCGCAAATATAACGGCAGGCTCTGCTTACGCTTTAGGCGGAGAAGCGCCTGCCGCCGCGGGCCTCCCAGGTCTGCGCGAGTTCCGTCGTCGCGGGGCCGGTGCGGCAGCGGGCTTGACCCGAATCCGCATCGACCTCCCGTTCTGCTCGTCAATCTCGAACGCATTCGTCTTGCGCACGAGGTCACTCAGCTTGCGGAAGCCAAACGTTCGCGGATCGAAATCGGACGCGAGATTGGCGAGCTGGCGGCCAACTTCCCCGAGCGTCACCCAGCCGTCCTCGCTCTCCATCTGGGTGATGACCTTCTTGATGATGGGGGTTGCGGCATCGAGCGGCTGAAGCGACGTCGATCTCGAGGCGGCGTCCTGGGTGTTCGCTGGGGCGGCAAGCAAGTTCTCCGTGTAGACGAACCTTCGACAGGCCTGCCGGAAGCTCTCCGGCGTCTTCTGTTCGCCGAACCCAAAGACGTCGATGCCCTGCTCCCGGATGCGGGCGGCCAGACGGGTGAAATCGCTGTCCGACGACACCAGGCAAAAGCCATCGAACCGGCCGCTGTGAAGCAGGTCCATTGCGTCGATGACCAGCGTGATGTCGGAGGCATTCTTCCCCGTCGTATAGGCGAACTGCTGCTGCGGGATGATGGCGTGTTTGGACAGGATGTCGGCCCAGCCCCTCGACCTGGCATTGGAGAAGTCGCCGTAGATGCGGCGAACGCTGGCCTCGCCGATCTTGGCAATCTCCTCGAACAGCCCATCGGCGATCTTTGCCGAAGCATTGTCTGCATCGATCAGGACAGCGAGACGGGGCGAACGGAGCTCTGACGGCATGACTTTTCCTACGAGATGAACGTAACATTAGAAGACGCTCGCGGCGGAATGGCTAGTCCTCGTTCGCCTTGAAGCGTCCCATCCCTTTCAGCACGAAGGGTGCCAGCAGCGCGATGAACGCCAGCGCAAGCAGCGTCGCCGAGATCGGGCTCTGGAGCAACGTCATGGGATCGCCGAGACTGATCGCGAGCGCGCGACGCAGCTGGCTCTCGGCGATCGGGCCGAGAATCAGGCCGACCACGACGGGCGCGATCGGAAAATCGAACCGCCGCATCAGAAAGCCGAGCACGCCGAAGCCGGCCAGCATCGACAGTTCGACCACCGACGGCTTTGCGGCGATGGTGCCCATGGTCGCGAACACGAGGATGCCGGCATAGAGCCACGGCTGCGGGATCGCCAGCAGCCGCACCCATAGGCCAACCAGCGGCAGATTGAGCACCAGCAGCATGCAATTGGCGATGAACAGGCTCGCGATCAGGCCCCACACGAGGTCGGGCCGCTCAGCGAACAGCAGCGGCCCCGGGTTGAGGCCGTATTGCTGGAAGCCCGCCAGCATCATCGCGGCCGTCGCCGAGGTCGGCAATCCCAACGTCAAGAGCGGCACCAGCGTGCCGGCAGCCGAAGCGTTGTTGGCGGCCTCCGGTCCTGCGACACCTTCGATCGCGCCCTTGCCGAATTCTTCGGGGTATTTGGTCAGTCGCTTCTCGCAGGAATAGGACAGGAAAGTCGGGATCTCCGCGCCGCCGGCAGGCAGCGCACCGATTGGGAAGCCGAACATGGTGCCGCGCAACCACGGCTTCCACGATCGCTTCCAGTCTTCCTTGGTCATCCACAGCGAGCCGCGCACCGGCTCGAGCTTCTCTTCGGTGTGGTGGCGGCGCGATGCGACGTAGAGCGCCTCGCCCACCGCGAACAGGCCGACCGCGAGCGTCGTCACCTCGACGCCGTCGAGCAGCTCGGGCACCCCGAACGCAAGCCGCGCCTGACCGTTCAGCTTGTCGATACCGACGAGACCTAATGTCAGACCAATAAACAGGCTGGTCAGGCCGCGGATCGGGGAATCGCCGAAGGTCGCCGACACCGTGACGAAGGCGACGCACATCAGCGCGAAATAATCCTCCGGGCCAAAGCGCACGGCGAAATCGACCAACCACGGCGCGAGAAAGGCAAGCCCGATGGTGGCGATGGTGCCGGCGACGAAGGAGCCGATCGCGGAGGTCGCGAGCGCCGGCCCGCCGCGGCCGGCCTTGGCCATCTTGTTGCCTTCGAGCGCCGTCGCCATCGAGGCGCTCTCGCCGGGCGTGTTGATCAAGATGGCCGTAGTCGATCCGCCATACATGCCGCCGTAATAGATGCCGGCAAACATGATCAGCGAACCGCCAGGATCGAGCTTGTACGTCACCGGCAGCAGCAGCGCGACCGTCAACGCCGGGCCGATGCCGGGCAGCACGCCCACGGCGGTGCCAAGGAATACGCCGATCAGGGCGTAGAGGAGATTCATCGGCTGGACGGCGACCGCCATGCCGTGGGCCAGCGCCGCGAAAGTTTCCATCACAGCAGTCGCTCCAGGGGGCCGGCCGGAAGACTCAACGTCAACAGGCGGTCGAACGCGAGGTAAATGAGGGTCGACATCACGAGGGCGATGGCGGAATCGACGAGGACAGCCCGGCGCCCAAATGCCGCCGAGGTCGTGACGAACAGCGCCGACGTCGCCAGGATGAACCCGCCGCCGAAGCCGATGATGGCAATCAGCAGCGCAAGGCCGGCGAGGATCAAGACCACAGGCACGGGATCTGCGCTCTCGCGCGCTGGCAGACCGCCGCGCAGCGCGTCAACGAGATTGCCGATCGCGAGCAGCGCGAGGCCGGAGGCGATCACGACCGGCATGGCTTCCGGCCCCATCCCGTACATCGCGGTCGATTGCAGGCCGTGCGCATCCCAGACCAGCACCGCGGCAAGACCTGCGAGCAGCGCGGCGATGACGACGCCGGCGCGATCGACGCGCCGCGGTGGCTGGACGGGATCGCCTGAGGTCATGACTTGACCAGGCCGACTGATCTCAGCACGTCCGTCACACGCACCGTTTCTTTCTTCAGGAAGTCGGCGAAGGCGTCGCCGCCGAGATAGGCATCGTCCCAGCCCTTCTGCTTGAGAATGTCTTTCCAGGCGTCCGACTTCACCATCTTCTCGACCGCGTCGCTCAGCGTCTTGCGCTGCTCCGGCGTGATTCCGGGAGGCGCGACCACCGAACGCCAGTTGGCGATCACGAGGTCGATGCCCTGCTCCTTGAAGGTCGGGATGTCGCTGCCTGGAATGCGTTTCTCCGAGGTCACGCCGATCGCGCGCAGCTTGCCCGACTTGATCTGCCCATCATATTCGCTGAGGCCGGAAATGCCGGCAGTGACCTTCGCGCCGAGAATGGCGGCGAGCGACTCGCCGCCGCCCGAGAACGGGATGTAGTTGATCTTCTTCGCGTCGGCGCCAACGGCGCCGGCGAACAATGCTGCCATCACATGATCGACGCCACCGGCCGAGCCCCCGGCGAAGGTCACTTTGGCGATGTCGGCCTTCACCGCTGCGGCCAGATCCTGCGCGGTCTTGATCGGAGAATTCGCCGGCACCACGATCACCTGGATTTCCTCGGTGAGGCGCGCGATCGGCGTCACCTGCTCGAGCGTGACGGGTGATTTGTTCATGGCGAGCGCGCCCACCATGACGAAGCCGTTGACCATCAGCTGGTTGCCGTCGCCCTTGGCGCCGTTGACGAACTGCGCGATGCCGACACTGCCGCCTGCGCCGGGAACGTTGGTGACCTGCACGCTGCGTGCGACGCCGGCAGCGACCAGCGCCTGCTGCATCGAGCGCGCGGTCTGGTCCCAACCACCGCCCGGCGCCGCAGGTGCCATCAGCTTGAGCTCGAGCTGCTGGGCAAAGGCCGGCGTGGCTGCCGCAAGGGTCAGCGCGACGGCTGCGCCGACGAGGCGCGCGGGAAGTTGAAACATGGGACGTCTCCGGGCTCATGCGGACGTTTGCCGCATCGTGTCGTTTGGTCGCATATCAGCCAAAACGGCCGACACTGTCCAGTGACATACCCCCGGTTTCCGATTAGCGGGGCGTCGGAATTGCCCCGCCGAGCGCTGCCGTCAGTTCGGCGGCAACATCACGGACGATTTGCCCGATTTCCGGTAACCGCTGATCGGTCAGCCGGCTGGTCATGCCGGACACCGAAATCGCAGCAAGCGGCTCGGCGCAGGCGTTGTAGACCACCGCTGCAACGCAGCGCAGACCCATGCAGGCCTCTTCATCATCCAGCGCGTAGCCTTGCTTGCGGATCTTTTCGAGCTCCTTGAACAGGTCGCTCGGCCGCACGATCGATTTCTCGGTCAGGCGTGGCATGCCGTGATGGCGGATGACGGCGCCGACGTCCTCGTCGGAATAGGTCGCGAGCACCGCCTTGCCGACGCCGGAGGTCACCATCGGAACGCGGCCGCCGACTTGGGTCAGCGAGCGCATGATCTCGCGGCTCTCCATCCGGGTCAGCACGATGATGAACTCGTCGTCGACCACGGCGAGATTGGCGGTCTCGCGGGTAAGATCACGCAGCTTGCGCAAGTAAGGAATGGCCTGGGCACTGAAATTGCGCCGCCGCGCAAAGCTCGCGCCCACCGTGAAGCTGCGCACGCCGACATGCCATTTGGATTCGGCGCGGTCGAACTGCACGAAGCGGCGGCTTTCCAGCGTCGCCAGCAGGCGATGCACGGTCGAGGCCGAGAGCCCGGTGCGGACGGCGAGATCGCTGAGGCGATAGCCTTCGTCGTCTTCGGACAATGTCTCGAGGATCGACAGCGCGCGATCGACGGACTGCACGCCGCCGTCGCGCGCGTCGCGATCGGCCGCCGATGGCGATCGGGGCTCGATCGATTTGCGCCGGATCACGTTCCTGCCCATCGCGACCTGACTGTTCTCACCTCTCCCCGCGCGCGGGGAGAGGTGAAGCGGCATCGTCGGCTCAGAGCAGCCCTGCTCCGCGCGCCCATTTGTACTTGGCACCGAGGACCTCGACCGGCAGTTCGGTCGAGTAGGCATAGGCCGGAATGCCGTTCTGGTAGAGATATTCGGCGGCTTCCTCAACCTCGACGTCGCCGGCGAGCGAGGCGACGATCGGCTTCACGAAGCCCTTGGCCTCCATCTCCTTCTTCACCTCGACCATGTTGCGGGCGAACACCATCGGCGGCGTGACGATGGTGTGCCAGTAGCCGAGGATCAGCGAGTGGATGCGCTCGTCCGTCAGGCCGAGTTTTACGGTGTTGACGTAGGTGATCGGCGGCTCACCGCCGGTGATGTCCACGGGATTTCCGGCCGCGCCAAACGGCGGGATGAACTTGCGGAAGGCCGCATCCAGATCCGGCGGCATCGACATCAGCGACAAGCCGTTGTCGACGCAGGAGTCCGACAACAGCACGCCCGAACCGCCTGCACCGGTAATGATCAGCACGTTCTCGCCCTTCGGCGTCGGCAGCACCGGCACGCCCCGCGCGAATTCGAGCAGCTGCCGCAAGCTACGGGCGCGGATCACGCCGGACTGGGCCAGGACATCCTCGTAGATCTTGTCGTTGCCGGCGAGCGCGCCGGTGTGCGACGAGGCCGCCTTGGCACCGGCGGAGGTGCGGCCGGCCTTGAGCACGATGACCGGTTTTTTCTTGGAGACGCGTTTTGCGGCTTCCGCAAAGGCGCGGCCGTCCTTGAGGTCTTCGCAGTGCTGCGCGATCAGGTTCGTGTTCGGATCCTGCTCGAAGAAGGCGAGCAGATCGTCCTCGTCGATGTCGGACTTGTTGCCGAGGCCGACGATCGCCGACACGCCCATCTTGGCCGAACGGGAGAAGCCGATGATGGCCATGCCGATGCCGCCCGATTGCGAAGACAGTGCCGCGTGGCCCTTGACATCATAGGCGGTGCAGAAGGTCGCGCAGAGATTGGCAGGCGTATAATAGAAGCCGTAGATGTTCGGTCCCATCAGGCGGATGTCGTACTTCTTGCCGACTTCGACGATCTCGGCCTGGAGCTCCGGCGCGCCGGCTTCCGCGAAGCCCGACGGAATCAGAACCGCGCCGGGAATTTTCTTCTCGCCGCATTCGGTGAGCGCCGCGGCCACGAACTTCGCGGGAATTGCGAACACCGCGGTGTCGATCACACCGGGCACGTCCTTGACGCTCTTGTAGGCCTTGTAGCCGAGGATCTCGGCGGCCTTGGGATGGATCGGGTAGATGTCGCCCTTGTAGCCGCCGTTGATGAGGTTCTTCATCACGGAATTGCCGATCTTGCCGTCTTCGGCCGAAGCGCCGACCACGGCAACCGCCTTCGGCTGCATGATGCGGCTCATCGCCGCGACGATCTCTTCGGTCGGGCGCGGCTTCGGCTTGGGCACGTAAGCGAAGTCGACGACGATGCGGACGTCGGCCGCGATCGCGTCCTTGGCCGTCGCGAACACCGGGTTGAGATCGAGCTCGACGATCTCGGGGAAATCGGTGACGAGCTGCGAGACCTTGACGATGACATCGGCGAGCGCCGTGCGGTTCACCGGCTCGCCGCCGCGAACGCCCTTCAAAATTTCATGCGCCTGGATGCCGTCGAGCATCGACAGCGCATCTTGCTTTGTCGCGGGCGCGAGGCGGAAGGTGATGTCCTTCAGGACTTCGACCAGCACGCCGCCGAGACCGAAGGCAACCAGCTTGCCGAACGAGGCGTCGGTGATCGACCCGACGATCACTTCGGTGCCGCCGGCCAGCATCTGCTGCACCTGGACACCCTCGATCTTGGCATCAGACTTGTACTTCCTGGCGTTGCCGAGAATGGTCTCGTAGGCCTTCTCGGCGTCTTCTGCCGATTTGAGGCCAACGATGACGCCGCCGGCTTCGGTCTTGTGAAGAATGTCCGGCGAGACGATCTTCATCACCACCGGGAAGCCCATCGAGGCGGCCATCTTGCCGGCCTCGCCGGCCGATTTCGCCACCCCCTCCTTCGGCACCGCAATGCCGTAGGCGTCGCAGACCAGCTTGCCTTCCGGCGCGGTCAGGCTGGTGCGCTTGTCCGCCTTGACCTGGTCAAGCACCTTGCGGACGGCATCTTTGGAATTGGACATGTGGCTCTCCCTTGACCTTGGTTCTTGCGTTCTCAAAGCGCGCGCGCGTTGCGGCTGCCCGTGATGCTTTCCATTCGCCGCGCTCTGTTCCATGTCGCGGAACGGAGTGGCATAAAGCCGAGATTACTCCGCCGGCTTGGATCAAAAATGGCTGGCGATGGCATTTGGTATGCCAGAAGCCAACTTGTCAAGCTGCAGCGCACCTTAGAACGCTGCAAAAAATAGGCAGCTTGACATTCTGGTATTTGGTATGCCAAAAACTTTCCCGTTAATAATCCTGTAAAAGACGACTCCCACTGGAGGAGATTCGTCGTGTCACTGCGGAAACCAACCAAGGCGTTGCCGAACATGGCCGAGGCAGATATCGCAATCGTTCGTATTGCCCCGGAGTCGAGCTTCAAGAACAAGGCGTATGACGCCTTGAAGGAAGCCATCCTCAAGATGGACATCTACTCGACGCCCGAACCCGTCATGCTCGACGAGCGCGCGTTGTCCGAGCGCCTCGGCGTGAGCCGCACGCCGATCCGCGAAGCCATCGCGATGCTAGAGCAAGACGGTTTCGTGAAGACGGTTCCTCGCCGCGGCATCATGGTGGTCCGAAGGACCAAGAGCGAGATCGTCGACATGATCCGCGCCTGGGCGGCGCTGGAGAGCATGGCGGCTCGCCTCATCACCGCCACAGCGCGCAAGAAAGACATCACGGCGCTGCGCGACTACTTCAAGGAATTTGGCAAGGATCGCCTGCCCGAGGATCACGTCGAGGAATATTCGCGCGCCAACATCGCCTTCCACCAGGCGCTGATCTCGCTGTCGGAATCACCGGTGCTGGTCGATCTCACCAACGACTTGCTGCTGCATGTGCGTGGCTATCGGCAATTGACCATCGGACGCAAGGACCGCACCGCGACGTCGCTTCCCGAGCATCTCGGCATGATCGAAGCCCTGGAGGCGCGCGATACCGAGCTCGCCGAGAAGCGCGCCCGCGATCACACCCTTGGCCTTGCCGCTTACGTCGAAGCGCATGGTCAGGAACTCTTCTAGCCGGCAACGTTCACCAAAGGGCGAGGCATCGCCCCCAAAAGCCTGAAACGGCATCTTGAGACCAGGGAGACAAGGCCCATGCTGAATACCGCGACCAAGTCCGAAGCACCGGGCACCGAGCAGGAATTGACGGATGGTTTTCATCTCGTCATTGACGCGCTCAAGCTGAACGGCATCAACACCATCTATAATGTGCCGGGCATCCCGATCACGGATTTGGGCCGCATGGCGCAGGCGGCCGGTATTCGCATGATTTCGTTCCGCCACGAGCAGAACGCCGGTTATGCGGCGGGCATCGCCGGCTACCTCACCAAGAAGCCCGGCATCTGCCTCACCGTCTCCGCGCCCGGCTTCCTCAACGGTCTCACCGCGCTCGCCCACGCCACCACCAACTGCTACCCGATGATCCTGATCTCGGGCTCCTCCGAGCGCGAGATCGTCGACCTCCAGCAGGGCGACTATGAAGAGATGGACCAGCTCGCGATCGCCAAGCCGCTGTGCAAGGCAGCCTACCGTGTGCTGCACGCCCAGGACATCGGCATTGGTCTTGCCCGTGCCATCCGTGCCGCCGTCTCCGGCCGTCCGGGCGGCGTCTATCTCGACCTGCCGGCAAAGCTGTTCGGCCAGGTGATGAACGCCGATGCCGGCCAGAAGTCGCTGGTCAAGGTAATCGACGCGGCTCCCGCGCAGATCCCCTCGCCCGCTTCGATCAAGCGCGCGCTTGATGTTCTGAAGAGCGCAAAGCGCCCTCTCATCATCCTCGGCAAGGGCGCGGCCTACGCGCAGGCCGACGAGGAGATCAAAACCTTCGTCGAGAAGAGCGGCATTCCCTTCCTGCCGATGAGCATGGCCAAGGGCCTCCTCTCCGACACCCATCCGCAGTGCGCAGGCGCCGCCCGCTCGACGGTGCTGAAGGAATCCGACGTCGTGCTGCTGATCGGCGCCCGGCTGAACTGGCTGCTCTCGCACGGTAAGGGCAAGAACTGGGGCGAAGCGCCCAAGAAGTTCATCCAGGTCGACATCGAACCCAGGGAAATGGACTCCAACGTCGAGATCGTCGCGCCGGTCGTCGGCGACATCGGCTCGGTCGTCTCCGCCTTCAATCAGGCGATGGCTTCGGGCTGGACCGCCCCGCCCGCCGAATGGACCAAGGCGATTTCGACCAAGCGCGAAGAGAACGTCGCCAAGATGGCGCCGAAGCTCATGAACAACAAATCGCCGATGGACTATCACGGCGCGCTCGGCGTGCTGAAGAACGTCATCAAGGATCATCCCGAGGCGATCCTCGTCAACGAGGGCGCCAACACGCTCGACCTCGCCCGCGGTGTCATCGACATGTATCGCCCACGCAAGCGTCTCGACGTCGGCACCTGGGGCGTGATGGGCATCGGCATGGGCCAGGCAATCGCGGCGGCTCTCGAGACTGGCCATCCCGTGCTCGCGGTCGAAGGCGACTCGGCGTTCGGCTTCTCCGGCATGGAAGTGGAGACCATCTGCCGCTACAATTTGCCGATCTGCGTCGTCATCTTCAACAATGACGGCATCTATCGCGGCACCGACGTCAACGGCGCCAACGCCGATCCGGCGACGACGGTGTTCGTCAAGGGCGCCCGCTACGACAAGATGATGGAGGCCTTCGGCGGCGTCGGCGTCAACGCGACTTCGCCGGACGAGCTCAAGCGCGCCGTCAACGAAGCCATGGCTTCGGGCAAGCCGACGCTCATCAACGCCGTGATCGATCCGGCCGCCGGTTCCGAGAGCGGCCGCATCGGCAATCTCAATCCGCAGAGCGTTCTGCAGAAGAAGAAGTAAGCATCCCCTTCAACCCACAAGGTCCCTGCGGGTGCAGGGGTAGATCAGAGTACGGAGCAACACGATGACAAAAGCGCTCGAGGGCGTTCGCATTCTCGACTTCACCCACGTCCAGTCCGGGCCGACCTGCACGCAGTTGCTCGCATGGTTCGGCGCCGACGTGATCAAGGTGGAGCGCCCGGGCGTGGGTGACATCACCCGCGGCCAGCTGCAGGACATCCCGAATGTGGACAGCCTGTATTTCACCATGCTCAACCACAACAAGCGCTCGATCACGCTCGACACCAAGAACCCCAAGGGCAAGGAAGTCCTCACCGAGCTCATCAAGAAGTGCGACGTGCTGGTCGAGAATTTCGGCCCCGGCGTGCTCGACCGCATGGGCTTCCCCTGGGAGAAGATCCAGGCGATCAACCCGAAGATGATCGTCGCCTCTATTAAGGGCTTTGGTCCCGGACCATACGAGGACTGCAAGGTTTATGAGAACGTCGCCCAGTGCACCGGCGGCGCCGCCTCCACCACGGGCTTCCGCGACGGCTTGCCCCTCGTGACCGGCGCGCAGATCGGCGACAGCGGCACCGGTCTGCATCTGGCGCTCGGCATCGTCACCGCACTCTATCAGCGCACCCATTCCGGCAAGGGCCAGCGCGTCACCGCCGCGATGCAGGACGGCGTGCTCAATCTCGCGCGCGTCAAGCTGCGCGACCAGCAGCGCCTCGCCCATGGTCCGCTCAAGGAATACAGCCAGTTCGGCGAAGGCATTCCGTTCGGCGATGCCGTGCCGCGTGCCGGCAACGATTCCGGCGGCGGCCAGCCCGGCCGCATCCTGAAGTGCAAGGGCTGGGAGACCGATCCCAACGCCTATATCTACTTCATCACCCAGGCCCCGGTCTGGGAGAAGATCTGCGACGTGATCGGTGAGCCCTCCTGGAAGACCGATCCGAACTACGCCAAGCCGGCCGTCCGCCTGCCGCGCCTGAATGAGATCTTCGGCCGCATCGAACAATGGACGATGACGAAGACGAAGTTCGAGGCGATGGAAATCCTCAACAAGGACGACATTCCCTGCGGCCCGATCCTGTCGATGAAGGAGATCGCCGAGGACCAGTCGCTGCGCGCGACCGGCACCGTGGTCGAGGTCGACCACCCCACCCGCGGCAAGTACATCTCCGTCGGCAACCCGATCAAGCTGTCGGACTCCCCGAGCGAGGTGGAGCGATCCCCGCTGCTCGGCGAGCACACCGACGAGATCCTGCGCACCGTGCTGGGCTTCTCGGACCATCAGGTCGCCGATATCCACAAGTCCGGCGCGCTCGATCCGCCGCAGAAGCAGGCCGCCGAATAAGCGGGCTTATCTCACGACGCGAAAGGCCGCCGGCTTCGGCGGCCTTTTTGTTGGCGCGCAAAGGCTGCATCGCACGATCGGCGCGCTTGCCGCGCCGCCAAGGCTGGATTAAAGATTGGTTCGCGAGGAACAGATGCGGTGGCCGGCCGTTGCTCCCTCGACCGGTGTGCTCCCGGAAATGCGAGCATGCCGGAAATGCCAGCATGCCATCTCCACGGCGAGTGCAGCACGCCTCGCAAAGACCCTGCCCCACGCTGAAGAACTGGTCGCCTTCGCTTCCGAGGATGGCAAGTCGGCCTTTCAGTTCGGGCACGGGTGGCGTCGCGTCCGGCACTCGCCAGGACCACGCTCGTTGATCAAATTGAGGGCTTAAATGTCGAAAGATCAATCCTCTGATCGCGCCAAGCGTGAAGCCAACAAGGCGTTCAAGCCTGCGACAACGCAGAAGCCGATCAATGACTATGCGAAGGACCAGAACTCCTTCAACGAGAATCGCGAACGGCTGAAAGCGGAGCGATTGGCCCGGGAGGCGAAGCCGGGAAGCGGCTCCGAATAGGCACGACGATCCCAGACTCCGACCGCGAATTCCGCTAAAGGCGGGGCGCCGAAATCCGCCTGGTCTACAGCATCGAGAGCACGACGATTCCGTCTTCGACTGCACCAGAAGCGAGCTGCGCCCGCGCCATGCGCTCGAACTCGGTCCGGTTCTTGCGAAGATAACTGAAAGCCTGCTTCTGCGTCAGGAACGTCGTCGCAAGACGGCACATCTGTCGTCCCGCGCCAAGCGCGAGAAAGAAGGTGATGGTGCCACCGCCATCCGACTTTATTCTAGGCACGACCCGCACTCTTTGGCATGTGATCGGCCCTCTCCAAATTGTCCTCGGCGCAATGGAAGCCAGTTATGGCGTCACCTTCTTCTTGCGCTTCGTCGGGACGGACGGCGGCAGCGACGCCTGAAGGGCGGCGTCTGCCGCTTCCTTGGCCTGGCGCAGCTCTCGAAGCCGCGCCATGTTCTTGCGAACATCGACGGCTTGCTTTCCAACGTCCACCATCGCCCGCGCGCCTTCCTCAGCGGCCAAACGCTGACGGTTAGAACGCGCGATGCTTTCGGGTGACGGTTCGGCCGGTCTCTTGGCGCTCATTATTCACCCTGCTCTGCAACGGACAAAAACCCGCTCAATCCTGGGATCGAGCGGGTGGCATGGCCGTTTCAGTACATCCGTGAAACGGCACCAAGGCTTTAGGCCAGCGAGAGATTCTCAGCGCTGACCTTGCCCCGCATCTTGTCGGTCTTGAGTTCGAAGTTGACCTTTTGGCCTTCAGCGAGACCTGCAAGACCAGCCCGCTCGACCGCGCTGATGTGAACGAACACATCGTTGCCGCCGTCGTTCGGCTGAATGAATCCAAAGCCCTTCTGGCCGTTAAACCACTTTACAGTACCTGTCGTCATTTTCTTCTCCAAAGCGCATACGCGCAGGTTCCGCGTGATCGTCACGCAGAACAAATTCTATTCGTCGATGTCTATGGAAAAGGAGCCCGCGGGCGCATTCAACAAGGCACAGCGGCTGAACGAACAGCCTCAACGTATACCTCATCCTCGCCATTTGCAAGGCTTGACGGAATTTAACGGCTCGGGAGCCCGGCGGTAGGTGCAGGACGCGCGCTATTCAGCGCTCATCTTTCGCCCCCGGCGAGCTGCTCTCGAAGGCTGCCGAGCGCCCCATGCGTGGATCCATCAAAAAAATCGAGACGCCGCGTCGGATCGGCAGCATCTCCTTCGTCATCTGGACATGAACGGGCAGTAGACGCCCACGTCGAGCCCGGCGATTCATGAGGAAGAATGATCATGCCCAGCACTGTCCGCCTGCACCGCGTTCTCACGACCAGCCCGGAGAAAGTCTATCGCGCCTTCCTGGAGGCGGATGCGTTGGCAAAATGGCTTCCGCCGAATGGCTTCACCTGCACCGTCCATCATTTCGAGCCGAAGGTCAGGGGCACGTTCAAGATGTCGTTCCGTAACTTCACGACGGGCAACAGCCACGCCTTCGGCGGCGAATATCTCGAGCTCGTCCCCGGCGAACGTCTCCGTTACACCGACAGGTTCGACGACCCCAATCTGCCGGGCGAGATCCAGGTCACCGTGATCCTGAAGAAAGTATCCGTCGGCACCGAGCTGGATATCACGCAGGCCGGCATCCCCGACGTCATCCCGCCGGAGGCTTGTTATCTCGGCTGGCAGGAATCGCTGCGCAATCTGGCGAAGCTCGTCGAGCCTGAGATCAAGCAATAGCGATCGGACGCGACTTAGGGGCGGCCGCGTGACCGTAGGCTACGCGCCCGCCCTCGACTGGAGCCCGCCGCTTGCGGTCCAGCGGTCCGGGTCCGGGCTGTGTCCGATCAAAGCAAGGCCGTACGCAATCGACTCGAACTGATCGCCCGACATCAGCCGTTCGTTGCCGAACCGCTCGGCGAACAGTTTTCGAACGGCCGGCACGAAAGACGTGCCGCCGGTCAAAAACACCTTCTCGACCTCGCGCGCGGTGATGCCGGCTTCGCCCAGCACCTTGTCGACGGTGGCCCCGAGCCTCGCGATGTCGTCGGCAATCCAGGCTTCGAAATTCTTCCGCGTGATAGTCGAGCCGATGTCGACCCCGCCTCCTTTGAAGCGGAACTCCACCTGATCCTGGGCCGACAGCGCGACCTTGGCGTCGGACACCGCGCGGTACAGCGAAAAGCCGAGGTCGAGATCGACGATGGTGATGAAATCCTCGAGCAGAGCCGGCTTCACTGCGGTGCGCGCAAGCTCCCGGAGTTCGCGCAAGTCGCCGTTGCTCTTCATCATCGCGAGCTGATGCCAGCGCGCGAGATTGGTGTAGTGGCCGGTGGGGATCGGCAGCACCTTGTCGAACGAGCGGAAGCTCGAGCCCTTGCCCAGCCGCGGCGAGACGACGTGATCGACGATGCGGTAATCGAAGGTGTCGCCCGCAATCCCGATGCCGGCATGGCCGAGCGGTTCGGCGCGCAAGGCGCCGCCGGCACGCGAGAACCGCATCACCGAGAAATCGCTGGTGCCGCCGCCGAAATCCGCAACCAGCACGGTCGCATCGCGTTCCAGCCGGCGGGCGAAGGAGAACGCCGCGCCCACGGGTTCGTAGACATAGCGGGCGTGGCCGGCGCCGAGGCGCTCGAACGCGGCCCGGTAGCGCTGCATCGCCAGCGCTTCGTCGGGATTGCCCCCGGCGAAGCGGACGGGGCGACCGACTGTAATGGTGGACGTCTCGAAGCCGAATTTATCGCCGCCATGCCGCGCCAGCGTCCGCAGGAACGCCGCCAAAATATCCTCAAACTTGTAGCGCTGCCGGAACACCTGGGTGGTGTTGAAGCTGGAGCTTGCGGCAAAGGTCTTGAACGACTGGAGGAAGCGGTAGACATGGCGTCCTTCCAGGAACTGCTCGATCGCCCACGGGCCGCCTTCAGCCTGGGCGCCGGCTCCCGGCCGGTCTTCCCAGAAACACAGCGCCGACACGAAGACGCTGTGGCGCTGTCCGCCATGGTCGAAGCGGATGGCCTCGACCCGGCGGTCGTCCGCCGCAAGGGCCACGACCGTATTGCTGGTCCCAAAATCGATGCCGATCGAGACGACGGGCGAGGCGCTCGACATGAACCACTCTGACAGATGATTGGAGGGGGCAGACCACTAACGGCTTCATGTGCCGCTGCCAAGGCTCCGTTTTTGGATATCGACGGTCAAATGGTTCAGTTTCGGCCGGCTTTGGCATATCCCGCTCAAATCGGCCCATTTAACGGATTATTATGCTGCAATGCGAAGAGCTAAATGCTGCTATGCAATGGCATGCATAGACATTGGCATCTGGTATACATAAATTCCCTTTCGAACTGAGACAGCACTACTGACCGTCTCGAGAAAGGGATTTCCGATGTCCAAGACCGCTTCCGTCGCTCTCGCGCCCTCCTCCTCGCTGTTCGCCCGCCTGATGGCAACGATCGACCGCCTCCTGATGGCGAGCGCCGAGATCTCGAATCACAACGGCGACCTGCCGCGCTTTGGCCTGTAGGCCGGACAGCCGCCCGCGCCTGCGCGCGCAGCGGGAGACGGTTTTAGATCAGTCCGCATACTACTTTTGATGAATGGCCCCGGATCACGGGGCCATTTCTACTTGTGCTGTCCTGAGTCACAGCCGCAACCGGGCAAGGTCCTGCGGCATTTGCGCACGGTGACCGGACCAGCGCTTGAAGCTTGGCATAATGCATACAAGAATGCCGTTCCAGCGCTCGCAGAAAAATGAGAGGCGCCACGGGAGGCTTTATGACGGACATGGTGCAAGCAACCGCCCCGACAGCCGCGCGCGTTAGCGACACGTATCGCTGGACGCAATTGGCGGTCGGTGTCGCGGCGATGGTGATGATCGCCAACTATCAATACGGCTGGACGTTCTTCGTCCCCGACATCCAGAAGAAGTTCGGCTGGGATCGTGCGTCGATCCAATGGGCCTTTACGCTGTTCGTGCTGTTCGAGACCTGGCTCGTGCCGATCGAAGGATGGTTCGTCGACAAATACGGTCCGCGCATCGTGGTGCTGGTCGGCGGCGTGCTCTGTGCCGCCGGCTGGGCGATCAACGCGGAGGCGACCACGCTCAACGGCTACTATCTCGGCATGATCATCGCAGGCATCGGCGCCGGCGGCGTCTACGGCACCTGCGTCGGTAACGCGCTGAAGTGGTTTCCGGACAAGCGCGGTCTTGCCGCGGGCATCACGGCCGCTGGTTTCGGTGCGGGCTCCGCGCTGACCGTCGCGCCGATCCAGGCCATGATCAAGGACAGCGGTTTCCAGACCACCTTCCTTTATTTCGGCCTCGGACAAGGCATTATCATCTGCATCCTCGCCTTCTTCCTGCTCGCGCCGAAAGCAGGTCAGGTGCCGAACGCGGTCGTGAACGCCAATCTGCAGCAGACCCGGCGCAACTACCAGCCGACCGAGGTGCTGCGTCAGCCGATCTTCTGGCTGATGTACTTCATGTTCGTGATCGTCGGCGCCGGCGGCCTGATGGTGACGGCGAACCTGAAGCCGATCGCGGCGGACTGGAAGATCGACAACGTGCCGGTCACGCTGATGGCGGTGACGATGACCGCGGTGACCTTCGCGGCCACGATCGACCGCGTGCTCAACGGCCTGACGCGTCCGTTCTTCGGCTGGATCTCCGACATGATCGGCCGCGAGAACACGATGTTCATCGCCTTCGGCATGGAAGGTATCGGCATCTGGATGCTCTACCTCTGGGGCCACGATCCGCTCTGGTTCGTGCTGCTCTCGGGCTTCGTGTTCTTCGCCTGGGGTGAGATCTACTCGCTGTTCCCCTCGACCTGCACCGACACGTTCGGCGCCAAGTTCGCGACCACCAATGCCGGCCTGCTCTACACCGCGAAGGGTACGGCCGCGCTGCTGGTCCCGATCGGCAACTACATGCAGCAGTCGTCGGGCAGTTGGGACAACGTGTTCATCATCGCAGCCGGCGCCAACATCCTGGCCTCGGCGCTGGCGATCGCGGTGCTCAAGCCCTGGCGCAAGGTCGTGGTCGCGCAATCGACCGTCTGACGCGCTCCAAAAGCGCTTCTCGCGCAAAACGCCCGGCCTCGCGGCCGGGCGTTTTCGTTGTGCGCGACGTTTTCGTGAACCCGCCGTCCCTAAAGGAACTCCGCAAATTTTCAGGCGCGCGCCAAGATAGGGCTTGCAATCTGGAATATGGTATACCAAGGTCGCCAGCGCGCTTGCGACGATAAGCCACAATATTGCGACATCAGGTCATCTTGCGACCGGTGTCGAACCAGACAGGCGCTTGGGAGGTTCTTGATGATTTCCAGCACCGATGGCGCTGTCACGGCCGCGCCTCTCCGCACAGGTTTCCGCTGGCTCCAGCTGGTCATGGGCATCGTCTGCATGGCGATGATCGCCAACCTGCAATATGGCTGGACCCTGTTCGTCGATCCGATCGATCACGCGCACCATTGGGGACGCGCCGCGATCCAGCTCGCCTTCACCATCTTCGTCGTCACCGAAACCTGGCTGGTGCCGATCGAGGCCTGGTTCGTCGACAAATACGGCCCGCGCATCGTCATCATGTTCGGCGGCGTCATGATCGCGCTGTCGTGGATTCTCAACTCCTATGCCGATAGCCTCACCTTGCTCTATGCGGCCGCGATCATCGGCGGCATGGGCGCGGGCGCCGTGTACGGCACCTGCGTCGGCAACGCGCTGAAATGGTTTCCCGATCGCCGGGGCCTTGCCGCCGGTGCGACTGCCGCCGGCTTCGGCGCAGGCGCTGCACTCACCGTCGTGCCGATCGCAGCCATGATCGCAACGAGCGGCTATCAGCACGCGTTCCTCACGTTCGGCATCGGCCAGGGCGTGATCGTCTTCGTGCTCGCCTTCTTCATTCAGCCGCCGCGGATCTCGATCCCGCCGAAGAAGAAGCAGCTCAATCTGCCGCAGACCAAGATCGACTTCACCCCGCCCCAGGTGCTGCGCACCCCTATTTTCTGGGTCATGTATCTCGTGTTCGTCATGGTCGCCTCCGGCGGCCTGATGACCGCGGCGCAGATCGCCCCGATCGCACACGACTTCAAGATCGCCGACACGCCGGTCACGCTCGCCGGATTCCAGATGGCGGCATTGACGTTCGCGATCTCGCTCGACCGCATCTTCGACGGTTTCGGACGGCCGTTCTTCGGCTTCGTCTCCGACACGATCGGCCGCGAGCACACCATGTTCATCGCCTTCGGCACCGCCGCGCTGATGCTGCTGACGCTGTCGGCCTATGGCCACCTCCCTGTCGTCTTCGTGCTCGCCACCGCGGTCTATTTCGGCGTGTTCGGCGAGATCTACTCGTTGTTCCCGGCGACCTGCGGCGACACCTTCGGCTCGAAGTTCGCAACCACCAACAACGGCATGCTCTACACGGCGAAGGGGACCGCGTCCCTGCTCGTTCCGCTCGCCAGCGTGATCTCGGCCACGTATGGCTGGAAGGCCGTGTTCGTGGTTGCAGTCGCGCTGAACGCGACGGCGGCCCTGACGGCGCTGTTCGTGATCAAGCCGATGCGCCGCTCCTTCATCCTCGGCAAGGAAGCCGAGAGCGCCAACGCCGCGACGGGGAACGCCAAGACCGAGACGGCATAACGAACACTCCTTGCACGGGTGAGACAGGGGCGCAGCGATGCGCCCCTTTCTTTTTGGCTCACGGCAAATGTCAGTATTGTTGCCTCAAGATTTTTCGGATCAGCCAAATCGAGTGCTTGACGATTGGCATTATGTATACCACACTTGCCGCATCATTCACCCAGGGAGGTTGCAATGCTGGTCGGAGACATTCTGCGCAAGAAGACACCGCGCGTTGTCACGGTGCGAATGAACGAAACGGTGGGTATCGCCGCCAAGCTGATGCGCGCCAACAATATCAGCGCACTGGTGGTGAAGGACGTGGTCCGCTCCGAGGGTAACACCGCGGTCGGCATGTTCACCGAGCGCGACGTCGTGCGCGCCGTCGCCGAGCACGGCGCCAATGCCGTCAACGTCAAGGTTTCGCAGCTCGTCTCGGTGCAGCAGCTCGTATCCTGCACCTCAAACGATACGATCGAGCACGTCCGCCATCTGATGAACCGGAATCACATCCGGCACCTGCCCGTCATCGACGATTACAGCCTTGTCTCGGTTATCAGCATGCGTGACATCGCCTCCTTCGTGGACGAAGCGATCAACGGCACGCCGCAAGCAGCTTAAAGCGTCTCACTTCCCCCTGCGACTACCGTCCCCGGCTCGGACCTTCCGAGCCGGACCGGATCTTTCGTCCCGAAATCCGGCTTCCGCTGCTTCGCGAGGATTCCATGAAGATCTGCATCTACGGCGCCGGCGCAATCGGCGGATATCTCGGGGTTCAGCTCGCGCACGCGGGCGCCGACGTCAGCCTGGTCGCACGCGGCGCGCACCTTGCCGCGATGCGCGAGCGCGGCCTGACGCTGCTCGCGGGCGAGGAGAAGCACACCGTGCATCCGCGCTGCACCGACGATCCCGCCGAGCTCGGTGTGCAGGACTACATCATCATCACGCTGAAGGCGCACTCGATCACCGGCGTGATCGGGACAATGCAGCCGCTGCTCGGACCCCACACCCGCATCGTCACCGCCGTCAACGGCATCCCCTATTGGTACTTCTACAAGCACGGCGGCCAATACGAGAATTCGACGCTGGAGAGCATCGACCCCGGCGGACGGCAGTGGCGCGAAATCGGCCCCGAGCGCGCCATCGGTTGCATCGTCTATCCCGCCACCGAGATCGAGGCGCCCGGCGTGATCCGTCACGTCTACGGCAACAACTTTCCGCTCGGCGAGCCCTCCGGCGAGATCACCCCGGACGTGCAACGCCTCGCCGATCTCTTCGTCGCAGCCGGGCTGAAGGCGCCGGTGCTCGACCGCATCCGCGACGAGATCTGGCTCAAGCTGTGGGGCAATGTCTGCTTCAACCCGATCAGCGCACTCACCCATGCAACGCTCGACGTGATCTGCACCGATCCGGCCACTCGCGCGCTGTCGCGCGCGATCATGATGGAGACGCAAGGCATCGCCGAAACGTTCGGCGTCAAATTCCGCGTCGACGTCGAGCGCCGCATCGAAGGTGCGCGCAAGGTCGGCGCGCACAAGACCTCGATGCTCCAGGATCTCGAGCGCGGCCGCCCGATGGAGATCGACCCGCTCGTCACCGTCGTGCAGGAGATGGGCCGCCTCACCGGCGTCGCCACCCCCGCCCTCGATTCAGTGCTGGCGATGGTGACCCAGCGCGCCCGCATTGCCGGTCTCTACGACGGCATCCCGACCCCATCGGATCCGCGCGCACTGGCGGTGGCGTGATGGCTGGCGAGATCAAACAATGGCTCCGCTTCCGGAATAGCGGTGCGACCGGCTTCGGCACGCTAACGTCGTCGGGTATCAGCGTCCATGAGGGCGAGATGTTTGGCCGCCATGCAGCCACCGGCAAGACGCTGGCGCTGTCGGAGGTCGAACTGCTCGCGCCCTGCGTGCCCAGCAAGATCGTCGCGCTCTGGAACAATTTTCATGCACTCGCGGCCAGGCTCAACCAGCCCGAGCCACCGGAGCCGCTCTACCTCCTGAAGGCCACCACCAGCATTACGACGCCAGGCGCGGTGATCCGCCGTCCCTCTTATTACGATGGCAAGACCACGTATGAAGGCGAGCTCGGCATCGTCATCGGCAAGACCTGTGCCCGGGTGTCGCCGGCGGAAGCGGACAGCTTCATCTTCGGCTACACCTGCGTCAACGACATCACCGCCAACGACATCCTGACCAGCGACCCGACCTTCCCGCAATGGGCACGGGCCAAAGGCATCGACGATTACGGCCCGTTCGGCCCCGTCATCGCGACCGGTCTCGATCCGGTCAGGCTGGTGGTCCGCACCATCCTCAACGGTGCGGAGCGACAGAACTATCCGATATCGGACATGATCTTCACCGCGCAGGAGCTGGTCAGCAGGATCTCCCACGACATGACCCTGCTCCCCGGCGACCTCATTGCCGTCGGCACCTCGGTCGGCGTCGGCGTGATGAAAGAGCCGGTGAACATTGTGACCGTCGCGATCGACGGCATCGGCGAGCTGACCAACGAGTTTCGGCTGTAGCTTCTCTCTCCGTCATGGCCGGGCTTGTCCCGGCCATCCACGTTCTGTTGGCGCGGAGGCGCGTGGATGCCTGGGACAAGCCCGGGCATGACCAGCGCCCTGAACGTCTGCCCCCAACACGGGAAACGCGCCTCTCCCCCTCCACCGATCGGCTGACGCATTCAGCCGTGGATCGTGAGGCCGGACCTATCCAGCAAGCTCCCGCCGCCCTTGATCTCGGTTCCGCTCTCCAATAGCAATTATGGCGATAATGTGCCGGCGTGAGGAAGTCACGATGTGGCTGTTTTTCCTGGTTGCCTGGTTTGTTCTGCTCACTGCCATCGCGATCTTCGCCCAGCAGGCGCTCGGTTACGATGTCGGCCACCTGCCTGCCTGGTTCGGAGGCCTGCCCGTCCCGCAGCGTGTTGCGACCGGCGCGATCCTGGCCTCGGCGTTGGCACTGATCGGCGCCTCCGCCTGGCGGCTCTCGCGCCAGGACCGGCGCCTCGACACATTGCGCGACCGCCTCAAGAAGACCCGCGAGGACGTGGTCGTCGCCCACGCCCTGCAGAACCACCTCGACGCCACCGTCCAGCACCTGATCGAGAGCGATCCCCGGGAGGCCGTTTCCGCCCTGCACGACAAGCTGGGCGAGACCGAGCAGCGCGCCCTGCTGCAGCGGGGCCGCAACGAATCCACCGACATGCACGACCAGCTCGCCGAAATCCGCCGCCGCCAGCAGGAATTGCGCGATATGGTCGGCAAGATCGCCGAGCAGCGCCGCGCGGTCGAGCCGGTTTTCACTGAGATCCGCGACCGCCAGAACCAGCTCGAACGCTCGCTGCACGACCTCGAGACCGACGACCGCAAGAACAACCTCGCCGACCGGCTCAAGGACATCGCGGGCGACGTATCGACGCTGCTGTCCCGGGTCGGCGCGGTCCAGGACACCTTTGCGACCCTGAACCAGTACAAGGACGATCTAGCGAAGTCCCACGCTGAGCTGGTGCCGCTGCGCGCGTCGGACGCTGGCCTCAATGCGTTGATCGGCGAGCTGAGCCTCAGCCATGAGCGCCTCGCCAAGAGCGTCGACGAGCTAGAAACCGGCGGCGAAGCACCGCTCGGCGCCCGCGTCGAGACGCTGTCGAAGAACAAGATCGAGATCGAGCAGCGCCTGGCCCGCATCGACGACAGCTTCCACATCCTGAAAGGCATCGGGCTCGACTTCGAAGAGCTCGGCGAGCGCCGAGCCCAGCTCGAACGCTCGCTCGCCCGTGTCGAGATCGACGCCGAGGGCAAGACGCTTGCCGACCGCCAGAATGCGTTGAACGATTTTGTTCTCCAGTCGCGCCAGCGCCTCGGTGCGTTACAGGAAACGCTGGCGACGCTGAACGCCTTCAAGACAGAGCTGTCGAAGTCGCAGGCTGACCTCGTCCCGCTGAAGGCGCCCGTGTTCGGAATCGAGGCCATGATCGCGGACGTCGGCACGACGCACGACCTCCTCGCCAAAACCGTCGGCGAGATCGAGGCAAACGGCGACGTCACCCTCGCCTCGCGCGTCGACGCGCTGACCAAGAGCAAACGCGAGGTCGAAGACCGCCTCGCCCGCATCTTCGACAGTTTCAACGCGCTCGACGGTTTGCGAAAAGACATCGGCGGCATCTTCTCGACGATCAGGAACAGCCTGAACCGGATCGGGTGAGGCCGAGTCGCGTAGGCTGGGCAGAGCGCGCCGAAACATTCAGACACATCACATCTCCGCGCGGCCGGCAGATGCCGCCAACATGTCGCGCCGATGCCGCACTGTGGACGCATTCGGCCGCCCTTCTGTGAGGCGTGTCTGGGGGCACGGCGGTGCCGTGTTTGGACCAAACCTTCTAGGGGTATGACTGTGAAGAAGATTGTATTTGTCGTGGGTGCTACGCTTGCTCTGGTAACGGTCGCGAATGCCGCGGATCTGCCGCGCCGCCAGCCCGTTCCCGTCTATTCGGAGCAGGCGCCGATCGGCAAGATGCCGATTGGCAAGAGCCCGGTTGGAAAGGCCCCGATCGGCAAGGCGCCCGGCCCCGTCGCAGCGCGCTACTGACGCGTTAGCGAAATACCCGCAGAAGCAAGCGTAGACTCTGCGTGAGTGGCCGACAGTCGAGGGGCACAGCGTGACGAACAAACCTGATCGATCGGGACCCTGCATCCTTGCGGGATTCGCGCTCGCGGCCATGCTCGCGTGTACGACACCTTCGGCCTCGGCCCACGAAGCGAACAAGCGCGTTGCTGACGCAAACGCGCTTGCCACGACCGACACCGTATCACGGCCGGCGCCATCGACCCGGCGCCCGGTCGCGCGCGCGGAAAAAGGTCCGTACTACGTCGATTTCCGCGCCCGCACGGCGGCGAGCTGGGGCCACGCCTTCGTCTGGTACGGCAAGACCAGCGAGCGCGCCGTCGAAGTGGCAGGGCTCACGCCCGCCGGCGACACCTGGGCCTATGTGCTTGGTCACCTCACCTGGGTGCCGGCGGAGACCGGCGCGAGCTACGGCGATCTCGACCCGGAGTATCTGACCGCGAACTACCGCGTCTATCTGAACGAAGCCGACGCCAAGCGCGTGTTTGCCTATATCAAGAAATTGCAGGCGAGCTCGCCGGTCTGGAACGCCGAGACCACCAATTGCACCGGCTTCATCGGCGACATCGCCGAGTACATGGGATTGAAGGTCCCCTACCGCTGGCAGCGCCCCGAAAACTTTGTCAACAGCCTCAAGGAAATGAACGGCGGCCGCCAGATGGTGCGGCTGTCGACGGAATAGCCCGGCAGGGTTCGCCCGTCGGGCAAAACAGCCGCACAAATTTCGCGCGCCGCCTGTCAATCCCCGTCTGCCAAAATATTCCACTTTACCGAAATTCGGATTTGGCGTACCTACGACACACCCTGACCCGGGACAAGGGGCGGATCGCGATCGTCACGGACCGCGGGTTGGGCAGCGATGGACGCGACGGCGTCGGGCGCGGCGAGCCTTGCAGGGCGGGAAACCGTGAGCACAGGCTTCGCGCCTACGACACGGCGCCGACAGCGTCTTCGCATGGTTTCGGGTGCGAGCACACGCCAGCTCCCGAAGACCCAGCGAGGACGTGCGCGGACGGCGAAGTCGTGTGGTCCTGACGCCCGGGGTCTGTGCGTCAAGTCCTGTGGTGATGCGTGCTGCCCGACCGGGCGCTTGCATCAGCCATCTGCGGGGCGACGGGGGCAATAGTGCATCGCTCCCCGGGGAGAGCACGAAGTAAGCCGTAAACCACCGCGCAGGGAAGGCCGGGCGATTGGCTGACCTGTGGTCCACCCCGTGTGCATTCTTCTGGCGCACGGACTTGCGGGTGCCAGCCGGCGCCCGGCCTTCCCTGCGCCCTTGTCACGACGAGGGCGATGCGATCAGGCAAAGCTCGGGCGAAATGCGCCGGAGGATGCGAAGATGCGTCTGCTGTTTGCAAGTCGGATCGAGATTGATCGGAAGATTGTGCGTCCGTGCCCCGGACGCAGCGCAGCATCCCCCGGCAGAGCGAAGCATCGTCCGGTTCGACGGTGCGCTGCAGAGCCGGCGCCCATCTTTCAGAGCGCTCGCTGGGCATGGGTCGCGGCTCTGCGCGGCAACGCGAAGAGGCGTTGCAGCGCGTCCGGGACACGAGCCCGCGTCAATTATCCGCCTCACGGAATCCGCCCACTCCCCGCATGATCGCCCCGCCTCCACCGCACGCCCTCGCAATAGACTTTTCCCGACCCGGGCGGCATCCTGCCGGCATCGACCGATAAAAGAGCGCCACGCAAGCGGGGAAACAGATCATGCTG
Organism: Bradyrhizobium sp. WU425; assembly: GCF_021052305.1. Lineage (NCBI taxonomy): Bacteria > Pseudomonadati > Pseudomonadota > Alphaproteobacteria > Hyphomicrobiales > Nitrobacteraceae > Bradyrhizobium > Bradyrhizobium sp. WU425. The sequence continues at coordinate 5,483,617 of NZ_CP088089.1, forward strand.
CAGACACGGTTCACCAAGCTCGTCGGAGTCGAGCACCCGATCGTCCAGGGCGGCATGCAGTGGGTCGGGCGCGCCGAGCTGGTCGCCGCCGTCGCCAATGCCGGCGCGCTCGGCTTCATCACGGCGCTGACCCAGCCGACACCGGAGGACCTCAGGAAGGAGATCGCCCGCTGCCGCGATCTCACCGACAAGCCGTTTGGCGTCAACCTCACCATCCTGCCCGCAATCAAGCCGCCGCCTTATGCCGAATATCGCGCCGCCATCATCGAGAGCGGCATCAAGGTGGTCGAAACCGCCGGCAACAAGCCGCAGGAGCATGTCGACGAGTTCAAGAAGCACGGCGTCAAGGTCGTGCACAAATGCACCAGCGTACGTCACGGGCTCTCGGCCGAGCGCATGGGCGTCGACGCCATCTCGATCGACGGGTTCGAATGCGCCGGCCATCCCGGCGAGGACGACACCCCCGGCCTGATCCTGATCCCGGCCGCCGCCAACAAGATCAAGATCCCGATGATCGCCTCCGGCGGCTTTGCCGACGCCCGCGGCCTCGTCGCCGCACTGGCGCTCGGCGCCGAAGGCATCAACATGGGCACCCGCTTCATGGCGACCAAAGAGAGCCCCATTCATCAGCTCATCAAGGAGAAGATCGTGGCCAATGACGAGCGCGAGACCGAGCTGATCTTCCGCACCATGCGCAACACCTCCCGCGTCGCCAGGAACGAGATCTCGACCAAGGTCGTCGCGATGGAGAAGGAAGGCGCCAAGTTCGAGGACATCCGCGAACTCGTCGCGGGCGCCCGCGGCAAGATGGTCTACGCGACCGGCAACTCGGACGAAGGCATCTGGTCGGCGGGCCAGGTCCAGGGCCTGATCCAGGACATCCCGACCTGCGCCGAACTGATCTCCCGCATCGTGCGCGAAGCGGAGGCCATCATCCGCAGCCGGCTCGAAGGCATGATCGTTCATCCGACAGCGCAGGCTGCGGAATAATCACTGCAAGAAGCGAGAGCAATTCATGAAGGCTTATGTCTACGGCCCTGGTGGCGCTACGATTTCCGACGTCGCTCAACCAAAGCCTGAAGGCACGCAGGTGCTGGTCCGGGTCCGCGCCTGTGGCCTCAATCGCGCCGACACCGGCATGCGCAAGGGCCACGCCCATGGCGCGGCCGGCGGCGCCGGCACCGTGCTCGGCATGGAATGGGCCGGCGAGGTCGCCGCGCTCGGACCGGATGCCAAGGGCCTCAAGGTCGGCGACCGCATCATGGGCTCGGGCGGCGCGGCGTTTGCCGAATACACGCTGGCCGATCACGGCCGCCTTTTCCACGCGCCCTCGAACATGAACTTCGAGGAAGCCGCCACCCTGCCCGTGGCACTCGCGACCATGCACAACGCCGTCGTCACCATCGGCGGCGTGCAGCCCGGGCAAGCCGTGCTGATCCAGGGCGCCAGCTCCGGCGTCGGCCTGATGGCGATGCAGATTGCGAAGCTCAAGGGCGCCAGGCTCGTGATCGGCTCCTCGACCGATGCTTATCGCCGCGGCCGGCTGAAGGAGTATGGCGCCGACCTCGCGGTCAATTCCTCCGACCCCACATGGGTCGACGAGGTGCTGAAGGCGACGAACGGCGAAGGTGTCGACCTCATCGTCGACCAGGTCTCGGGAAAGGTCGCGAGCCAGAACCTCGCGGCGACCAAGGTCAAGGGTCGCATCGTCAATGTCGGCCGGCTCGGCGGCACCCATGCCGATTTCAATTTCGACCTGCACGCGGCCCGCCGCATCGACTATGTCGGCGTCACCTTCCGCACCCGCACCATCGAGGAGATCCGTGAGATCTTCGACGAGGTCAAGAAGGACATCTGGGGCGCGGTCGAGTCGCGAAGACTGCGGCTGCCGATCGACAAGGTGTTTGCCTTCAACGATATCGACAAGGCGTTCGAGCACATGGAGGCCAACAAGCACCTCGGCAAGATTGTCGTGACGGTGTAGTGGCCGCGACGACCAGAGAGAGCGGCAGCGCACCAGTCTCTCCACTCGTCATGGCCGGGCTTGTCCCGGCCGTCCACGTCTTTGTCGCTCCGAAGAACGTGGATGCCCGGGACAAGTCCGGGCACGACGGAGTTCACCCGCTCCTGCAACTCACTAGCGTCTACGCCTGTGGATCGTCGCTTGATGTTCACCCGCGGCCTGCTAAATCCCCGCCATGAGCTCCCAACACAACAAGACCTCAGTCGCAGCGATCTCGATATTCGCCAGCGGCGGCATGGCGGCGGCCAAGTTCGCGGTCGGGATCGCGATCGGCTCGCTGGCGCTAATCTCCGAGGCGCTGCATTCGTCGATCGACCTGGTCGCCACCATCATCACCTGGGCGGTGGTGCGGGTGTCCGACAAGCCGGCGGACGAAGAGCATCATTACGGCCACGGCAAGCTCGAAAGTGTCTCGGCACTGGGCGTCACCGCCCTGCTCTACGTGCTCGCCGGTGGAATCCTGGTCCAGTCCTACAGCCATCTCCGAGAGGGAGTTGCGCCGCCGACGATCTCCGCCGTCCCTTTCGTCGTGCTGGTGATCGACATCGCCGTCAATTTCTGGCGCGCCCGTGCCCTGCACCGTGCCGCACGGGAGACCAGGAGCCAGGCGCTCGCCGCCGATGCGCTGCATTTCGCCTCCGACGTGATGGGCTCGTTCGCCGTGATCGTGGGCCTGATCCTCGCCGGCCTCGGCTTCTGGTGGGGCGACGCGGCTGCCGCCGCCGCAGTGGCCGTGATGATCGCCCTGCTCGGCCTGCGCATGGCCGGCTCGACCGTGCAGACGCTGGTGGACCGCGCTCCGGAAGGCGCGCATGAGACGGCCACGGCCGCGATCCGCAGCGTGCCGGGCGTGATCGACATCGAGCGGCTCCGCGTGCGCATGGTCGGTGCCACCACGTTTATCGACACGATCGCAAAGGTGCCGCGGACCTACCCCATCGACCGGGTCGAGGACATCAAGCGCAACGCGCAAGCAGCCGTCGAGACGGCCTTCGGCGATACCGACCTCACCTTCACCGCAGTCCCCGTGGCGCGCGACAACGAGACCGTGCGCGACCGCATCATGGTCATCGCCCACAATTCGGGCCTCGCCATCCACCACGTCACCGTGCACGATCTCGGCGCCAAGCTGATCGTCAGCATCGACCTCGAGGTCGACGGGGGGATGCAGCTCTACGCCGCCCATGACGTCGCCAACACGCTGGAACGCAACATCCAGGAAGAGTTCGGCGCAGATGTCGAGGTCGACGTCCACATCGAGCCGCTGGAACCGGAACTGCCGTTCGGGGTCGATGCCGAACCGGAACGGGTGCGGGCCATCGCCGCAGCCTTGACGGAATATGCCGCCAGCGGCGAGATCCACGACATCCATAATGTTCGCGTCCGCAACACCGACGCCGGCGAGATCGTGAATTTCCACTGCCGCGCCGAGCCGTCGATGAGCGTCATCAGGGTGCACGAGCATGTCGATGCGATCGAGCGCGCGTTGCGGCGCGCGTTCCCGAGCGTGAAGCGCGTCATCAGTCACGCCGAACCGCCGCGTGCGTGACAGAGAATGTGCGAGGAGTCACACGTTCTCGTTTCGGACTCGCCGCGCACGTAAGTTTGCGGACGCACGACGCACAAACTGCGCGTTGGATAAGAATAAATTCGCGTTAACGATTCGTTGACTCTCGACAGCCCGCGAAATCTGGATTCAAATCGAGCATGATTCGGAAGCGATGTGGGGCTGCTTCCGAACTCAAGTTGCAAGCAGGTTTCCAGGGGGCTTTAGGCATGTCGCGTGCAGACGCCGCGAACGCGTGCGTCCAATCCGATTCGATCAAAGGATTGGCGCAATCGATCGCGAAACCTGCCTATCATCGGCTCCTGATCGCGGAGCCTGCGCTACGCCGCGCCGTGCCGACGCTCATCATCGCATTCCTGATCACGATCTGCCTCGGCGCGTTCGTGCAGGTCGTCGACCAGACGCGCCAGAAGCGGCTGGTGATCCGCCACGACATCTCGGCGCTCGCCGACCTGCTCGCCGAGCGTATCGACCGCCTCACCTCCGGGCGACAGGAGCGGCTGAAGAACATCGAGAGCCTCCCGGCGTTGCTGCCCGACCTCATCCCAACCTGGGGCACCGCCTCGGGCCGCCACGTCATCGTCACCTCGGCTGGAATCGACCGCCGCATCCTCGCTCGCATCCCGATCGACAGCGATCCCTCGGGCAACGACCGCCTGCTCGACGCAATCACGACGGCGCAACTGCTGGCGGCACCGCCGCGCGACGACAACATCTCCGACATGACGCTGCCGAACGGCAACGCCGCAATGGCGACCGCGCGGCAGATCAAATCGTTGCCCGGCTTCGTGACCGTGATCCAGGAGCGCAACGAGCCGATCTGGGGCTCGGACGCCGCGCTATCGGTGACGCTGTCGGCCACCACCGGCTTCGTGGTCCTGATCCTCGGCTTCGCCTTCCACTGGCAGTCCACCCGTGCCCGCGAGGGCGACCTGATCAACGACGCCGTGCGCGGCCGGATCGACACCGCGCTCAACCGCGGCCGCTGCGGGCTGTGGGACTGGGACCTGTCGCGCGGCCGCATCTTCTGGTCGCAGTCAATGTTTTCAATGCTCGGCCTCGACGGCCGCAACGAGCTCCTCACCTTCGGCGAGGTCAACGCGCTGGTGAAGTCCGACGACATCGACCTGTTCGAGATCGCCGACCAGCTCATCTCCGAGAAGATCGACCACATCGACCAGACCTTCCGCATGCAGCATGTCGACGGCCACTGGATCTGGCTCCGCGTCCGCTGCGAGAAGACCAGCGGCGCGACCGATTCCAGCGTTCACCTGATCGGGATCGCGGTCGACATCACCGAGCAGAAGAGCCTCGCCGAGCGGACCGTGGAAGCCGATTTGCGCCTGCGCGACGCGATCGAGACCATTCCCGAAGCCTTCGTCCTGTGGGACGCCAGCGACCGCTTGGTGCTCTGCAATTCGCACTTCCAGCGCCTGCACAAGCTGCCCGACAGCGCCGTCATCCCCGGCACCTCCTACGAGACCGTGCTGGAGGTCGGCCGCATGCCGGAGGTTCGCACCCGGCACAACGAGACTGCGAGCCAGGGCCCCGGTGCGCGGACCTTCGAGGCGCAGCTCGACGACGGCAGCTGGCTGCACATCAGCGAGCGCCGCACCAAGGACGGCGGCTACGTCTCGGTCGGCACCGACATCACCCGCATCAAGGAGCACGAGCAGAAGCTGGTCGACAACGATCTACGCCTGCGCGCCACCGTCATCGACCTTAAGCGCTCGCAGGCAGCCCTGGAGCGCCAGGCGGGCGAACTCGCCGATCTCGCCGAGAAATACCAGCGCGAGAAGACCCGCGCCGAGGAAGCCAACCAGACCAAGTCGAAATTCCTCGCCAATATGAGCCACGAGCTGCGCACGCCGCTGAACGCGATCATCGGCTTTTCCGAAATCATGGGCTCGGGCATGTTCGGCGAGCTCGGCTCGGAGAAGTACCAGGAATACTGCCACGACATCCTGACCAGCGGGCATTACCTGCTCGAAGTCATCAACGACATCCTCGACATGTCCAAGATCGAGGCCGGCCGCATGAAGCTCGACATGGAAGAGCTCGACCTGGCGCAGACGCTGGCGGAATCCCTGCGGGTCGTCACCGGCCGCGCGCAGGACAAGCACCTGACGCTCGACGCCGACATCGCAAAGTCCATCTCCGTCGTCGCCGACCGTCGGGCCACCAAGCAGATCATCGTCAATTTGCTCTCCAACGCCGTGAAGTTCACGCCCGACGGCGGACGCATCGTGGTGCGCAGCCGGCAGCTCGACGACAGGATCGTGCTGATGATCGCCGACACCGGCATCGGCATCGCGCCGCATTCGCTGGCGCGGCTCGGCCGCCCCTTCGAGCAAGTCGAGAGCCAGCTCACCAAGACCTATCACGGCTCGGGACTGGGGTTGGCGATCGCCCGCTCGCTGGCGCAGCTTCATGGCGGCTCGATGCGGCTGCGCTCCAAACTCGAGGTCGGCACCGTCGTGCGCGTCACCCTGCCCCGCAACGCGATCAAGTCGGCGTCCGGAATATCGGCCGCGGCCTGAATTCTACGATTGCAGCGACGGCGCGACTTCTCGCGCGACATTGACCAGCGCCGCGATCAGCGGCGTCATCGGATCACGCTGCGGGATCACCATGCCGATGCTGTAATTGACATCGGGATCGATGATCGGGATCGAGCGCACCGTATCGGACAGGCCGAGCGTCTCGGCGAGCTTGGCCGGCATCACGCTGGCCCAGCGCCCCGTCTTCACATGCGTGAACAGCACCAGCAGCGAATTCGAGGTCAAGGTCGGCGTCGCCTCGGCGCCGACCGAACGTAACGCGCGGTCGATGATGCGGCGGTTCTGCATGTCGGGCGTCAGCAGGCACAGCGGCACCTGTCCGACCTCCCGCCACGTCACCGTCTCGCGATCACCGAACATTCGATCCGGCGCGGTGAGCAGACGATAGCTCTCGCTGTAGAGCGGAATGGTGCGCACCTTGCCGATCGGCTCGTTCTCGATATAGGTCAGGCCTGCATCCACCTCGAGATTCTCGAGCAACCCCAGCACCTCGGATGAGGTGGTGGACTGGATGCGGAAACGCACCTCGGGATGCCTGGCGCGGAACGGCGTCGTCAGCGCAGCGACCATACCGAGCACGGTCGGGATTGCCGCAATTCGGATCTCGCCGGAGAGCTGATGCTTCAGCCCGTTGATCTCGTCACGCATCGCGCGGGCATCGCCCACGATCCGCCGCGCCCAATCCAGCGCCCGCTCGCCTTCCGGCGTAAAACCCTGGAAGCGGGAGCCGCGCTGGACCAACATCACGCCGAGGATCTCCTCGAGCTGCTTCAGCCCGGTCGACATCGTCGGTTGCGTCACGCCGCACATTTCGGCGGCCCGGCCGAAATGCCGTTCCTTCGCCAGCGCCAGCAATAGTTCAAGCTTGTCGAGCAACCGTTCGTTCCCTCGGATCGTATGGTGGCATGCAAGCTAGCATGCCCTACCCCTTGCGACACGCAAAAACCGCCACGAATGCCTAGCGCTGCATCCAGCGCGTCGCCGCGACGCCCGCGGCGCGGGCTTGGAGCCGAACGTGCGGGAGGCGCTCACCTCGCTGAAGCCGACGACGACGTCCCTTCCAGCAGCGCCCTGAAGACACGGCGCACCTCGCTCTGCGTCTCCTTCACGCGCGCCTCCAGCGAGGAGAAATGCGGCGCATCGCCGGCGCGTGCCATCACGCGCAGAAGGTCGGTGCCGGCGGTCTCCGGCTTGAACCGGTCGCTGACGCAGAGCCGCAGGATCTGCGTCAGGTCGTGATACAGCCGCGCCGCGGCCCGCAATATCTCGGTCTCCGATTGCGCGAGCACGCCAAGCCTACATGCATTTTCCAGCACCTGCATGGTGCCGGCGTCGAGAATCCCCGGCTTCTCGTGCGCATGCACGAGCTGGAGATATTGCGCGATGAAATCGATGTCGACCATGCCGCCGGCGGCATATTTGAGATCCCAGCAATCGGCCTCGCCCTTCTCCTGGGCGATCGCGCGCCGCATGTCGGCAACATCGTTGGCGATGATTCCGGGATCGCGGCGGCGGGTCAGGACATCGCGGATGACGCGCTCGATCCGTTCCCGGAATTCGGGCGAAGCGGACACGACGCGCGCGCGCGTCAGCGCCATGTGCTCCCAGGTCCAGGCCTCGTTGGCCTGGTAGTCCGCGAACGAGACGAGGCTCGAGGCCACAGGGCCGGCACGCCCCGAGGGGCGCAGCCGCATGTCGATCTCGTAGAGCACTCCGTAATTGGTGCGCGTCGTGAACGCGCTGATCAGGCGTTGGGTGAAACGCGCGAAGTAATGTGCACCTTGCAGCGACTTCGCACCGTCGGAGTCCGGACTGTCGCCGTCGAAATCGTAAAGCAGGATCAGGTCGAGATCGGACGACGCGGTCATCTCGCGGCTGCCGAGCCGGCCCATCGCGATGATCGCGGTCTCCTGCCCCTTGATCCGGCCATGCTGGGCGGCGAAGCGGTCGGCGACGAGGCCATGCACGGTATGGACGATGCCCTCGGCGACGTCAGCAAAGGCCGTGCTCGCTTGCTGCGCCGAGACCGTGCCCGAGAGAATGCGCGTGCCGATCAGGAACAGGCTCTCCTGCCCGAACAGGCGCAGGCGGTCGAGGAACTCTTCGTAAGAGCCGGCATCCTGCACCGTGCTCGCAAGCCGCCCCGACAATTCCTGCCTGTCGGGCATGGCGCCGAAGAAGCGCGGATCGATCAGGCCATCCATGAGCTGCGGCTGCCGGGCGAGCATCTCGCCGAGCCGGGGCGCCGCGCCCAGCACCAGGGCGACCAGCGCGACGAGATCGCGGTTCTGGCCGAGCAGCGTGATCAGCCGGCCGCCGCGCTGAAGCGCTCCAAGGAAATGGTCGAACGCCACGACGGCCCGATCCGGCTCCTCAGCATGAGCGAGACCGTCGATCAGAGCCGGCACGAATTCGACGAATGCGTTGCGCGTCGCTTCGACGCGGAACACGCGGTACTCGCCGGTGATCCAGTCACGCACGGTCTGCGCGACGGCGGCAGGCTTCTTGAAGCCGAGCGTGGCCAGATACTGAAGCAGCCGCGGATCGTCGGGACCCGCACTGTAGTCGAGCGCCGGCAGCTTGGCCGTGCCGGTCGGATCGTCGCCTTCGAACAGTTTTTCGTAGTGGCCCTGGACGATCTCGAGCTGCCGCAGAAGGTCGCGGGCAAAGGCCTCGCGATCCGGATAGCCGAAGAACCAGGCGAAACGCTCGACCGCCTCCTTGTCCTCGGGCAGCGTGTGGGTCTGCTCGTCTGCGATCATCTGGAGGCGATGCTCGACCCGGCGCAGGAATTGGTAGGCCGTGGTCAGCTCGTCACGCGCCGAAACCGTGATCCAGTTGCTGGAAGCAAGCACGCCGAGCGCGGCGAGCGTCGGCCGCACACGCAGTTCGGGATGTCGCCCCCCGGCGATCAATTGCTGGGTCTGGGCGAAGAACTCGATCTCGCGGATTCCGCCGCGCCCGACCTTCACGTTATGCCCTTCGACCGCAACCTCGCTCTGGCCGCGATAGGTCTGCATCTGCCGCTTCATGTCGTGAACGTCGGCAAGCGCGGCAAAGTCGAGATGCTTGCGCCAGACGAAGGGCGCGATCTCCGCGAGTAGCGCCGCGCCCGCCCTGGGATCGCCGGCGCAGACTCGCGCCTTGATCATCGCGGCGCGCTCCCAGGTACGCCCTTCCCGCTCATAATAGTTCAGCGCGGCGTCGCGCGAAATCGCCACCTGCGTCGAGGATGGATCGGGACGCAGGCGCAGATCGACGCGGAAGACGTAGCCGTCATAAGTGCGCTGCTGGAGAATGCGTGCCATCCCCTGCGTCACCCTCACGAAGAACGGCTGGGGTTCGATATCCGCGGCAAGCGTCGTATTGTCGGGATCGAAGAACACGATGAGATCGATGTCGCTGGAATAGTTCAGCTCGCCTGCGCCCATCTTGCCCATCGCAAGCACGATCAGCCCGCAGCCCTCCTCCGGCGCCTCGGGATTGGGCGGCGAGAGCTTGCCGCGCGCGGCTTCTTGCCGCAGGAGGGATTGAAGCGCCGCCCGCACCGAGGCCACCGCGAGATCGGTGAGCGCTGCGGTCACCCGCATCACCGGCCAGACCCCGCCGATGTCGCACAGTGCGATCAGGAGCGCGGCCTCCGCCTTCATGCGGCGAAGCAGCCGCATCACCTCGGCTTCATCGGATGCCGCGAGCACGGCGCCGTTCGCCTCCGCGATCAGCGTGGCGAGATGCGCATCCGGATCGCATTCCAGCAGCCGGATCAGGCGCTGCGGATCAGCGCGCAGCAGCTCAAACAGATAAGGCGAGAATTCCGCGATGCCGGCCAGGATGTCCCGCGCGAAGCGGTGAGCCAGCAGCGCTTCAAGACGGGTGAATTGCGCTGGCTCGAGCTCGGCCAGCCACCTTTCAAAACGTCCTTGGTCGGTGACGGAAGCGGCAATATGGGGAGCCTCCGCGAAGCGTGCGGCAAGTCTCTCACCATGCTTGTCCGCGTTTCCCGGCGCGGAGTGGTTCATGCCACCTTCTGTGGCACATCCGGCATTGGCGGAGCAACCCTGTCGCCCGCGCGCGCCGGCAGCACCAGCGTGGCGACAAGACCGGGCTGGGCGTCACCCAACCTCAACTCACCGCCATGCAATGTCGCGACCGCGGAGGCGAGACTGAGACCGAGGCCGGATCCAGGCAGCGTGCGGCTCGCTTCCAGCCGCACGAATCGTTCCACCACATGCTTGCGGTCGGCTTCGGGGATTCCGGGACCGCGATCGGTGACGCTGAGCAGCACCTGATCGCCCTCGCGCCTCGATTCGATCGTGATCTGCCTGCCCTCCATGCTGACCACGGTTCCCGCGGATTGCGCGACCGGCTTGCCGTATTTGACCGCATTCTCGACAAGATTGGCGAGGGCCTGGCTGATCAACTCGCGGTTGGCGTGAACCGGCGTCGGCTCGCACCTGACCTTCAAAGTCATGCCGTCGTCTTCGGCCAGCGGCTCGTAGAGTTCGTGAATGCCGTTGGCGACATCGGCCGCGTCGAAATCATCCATGTTACCGCGCGCCTGCCCGGACTCGGCGCGCGCGATCATCAGAAGCGCGTTGAAGGTACGGATCAGCCCGTCGGATTCCTCGATGGTCCGCTCCAGCGCGGCGCGGTAATCGACCTCGCCGCCGGATTTCGCCAGCGCCTCCTCGGCGCGGTTGCGCAGGCGCGTCAGCGGCGTCTTGAGATCGTGAGCGATGTTGTCGGAGACCTCCTTCAGCCCCGCCATCAGCGCCTCGATCCGCTCCAGCATGGCGTTGAGATTTTCGGCGAGGCGGTCGAGCTCGTCGCCACTGCGCCCTACCGGCAGGCGTTCGCTGAGATCGCCGGTCATGATCCGATGGGCGGTGCCGCTCATCGCATCGATGCGCCTCAAAACCCTGCGCGCCACAAAGATGCCGCCGCCCAGGCCGAGCACAACGACGATCAGGATCGACCATTGCGCGGCCTTCGCCACGATGCCGAACAGCCGTCGCCGCTCGGCCAGATCGCGTCCGATCAGAAGCCGGAAGCCGTTTTCCAGTTCGGTGACGCGGACGAGCGCAAGGTGGTCGCGATCGTCGGCGTCCTCGATACGCCGGTAGGCGGTCTCGGACCAGCCGCGCTTCGCCATCACGCCGGGCGCCAGCGAGCCGACATTGCCGGCGATCGCCTGCCCGGTCGGCGTCGTCACGAGATAGAGGTTGGCACCCGGACGCAGCGCCCGGTACTCGATCGCGAGCACGAGAGCGCGCAAGCCGCGGCGGCCGTAGATCTCGCTGATCTCCGAGGTCTCGGCATTGACTGTCTGCGTGATCTCCTCGGTGATCAGCCGCCGCGTATTCCAGGCGAAATAGGCCAGCAGCGAGGCCGCGAACATCGCGAACAACAGCAAATAGACCAGCGTCAGCCGGAATGCCGTGGTGCGGACGAGTTTACCGAATGCCGTCACGGATCATGTATCCCGCGCCGCGGATCGTGTGCAGCAGCGGCCGCTCAAAACCCTTGTCGATCTTGGAGCGCAGCCGCGAAATGTGCACGTCGATGACGTTGGTCTGCGGATCGAAATGATAGTCCCAGACGTTCTCAAGCAGCATGGTGCGGGTCACCACCTGGCCCGCATGCTTCATGAGGTATTCGAGCAGGCGGAATTCGCGCGGCTGGAGCGTCAGCTCGTCCTTGCCGCGCGCGACGCGATGGGAGAGCCGGTCGAGCTCGAGATCGCCGACGCGGTACAGCGTGTCCTCGGCCGGACCGCCGCGGCGGCGCGACAGCACCTCGACCCGGGCCAACAGCTCGGCGAAGGAATAGGGTTTCGGCAGATAATCGTCGCCGCCAGCGCGCAGGCCCTTGATGCGGTCGTCGACCTGGCCGAGCGCGGAGAGAATCAGCACCGGCGTCGAATCGTCCTTGTCGCGGAGCGCGCCGATCACCGACAGGCCGTCGCGCTTGGGCAGCATGCGGTCGACCACCAGCACGTCGTAATCGCCGTTCTCGGCCATGGCAAGGCCTTCCTCGCCGTCGGCGGCGTGGTCGGCAATGTGCCCGACCTCACGAAACGCCTTCACGAGGTAGTCGGCGGATTCGCGGTCGTCTTCGATGATGAGGAGGCGCATCGTGCGTTCGGCAACGGTCAAGGGAGTGAACCTTCTCTAAACATGGCGCGAGCGGCAATCGCATGCAAGCCGAGTGAGAGACTCTGGCATCGAGAAAAAGGCGGGCGGTGAAGCTGGGGGGACTTCACCGCCCTAGGCCTTCCGACGGAGGGGGGCGTATTCCACCGGAAGGTAGATAGGGGAAGCAAACGTTGCGCTGCTCCCCCGAAGGGCGCCGTCGGCGGGGGCGACTGATGCCGGCGACACCCTTCATCTCGGAGGCCTCCTGAGGCCGAGCCCTTGGTTAGCCCTTCGCGATGGGCACGGCGACGAAGCGCGACTGACCGCCGCTCTTCACCCGCATCAGGACGCTGTTCTTGTTGTCAGTCCGCGCCGTGTTGATGGCGTCGCGAACTTCGCCGGCGGTGCTCACGCTCTTGCCGCCGACTTCGAGAATCACGTCACCTTCCTTGAAGCCGCGTTCGGCTGCGGCGCTCTTCGGATCGACTTCGGTGACCACGACGCCTTCCTTGCCGGCGCCGGCCACGGAATCGGCGGGCGCGACGGTCATGCCGAGCTTGGGCACGTCGGTGCCGCGGCTCGCGCCCTTGCCGCTGTCCTTGTCGATGTCGGCCTTGGCTTCGATCGTGTTCGGCAGCTGGCCGAGGGTGAGGTTCACCACCTTGTCCTGGCCCTTGTGCAGCACGTTGAGCTTCACGGTCGCGCCGGGCGCCAGGCCGCCAATGGTGCGGGCGAGCTCGCGCGCGTCCTTGACCGATTCGCCGTTGACCGACGTGATCACGTCACCGGACTCGATGCCGGCCTTGGCCGCCGGACCATTCGCCTGCGGCTCCGCAACCAGCGCACCTTCGGCCTTCTTCATGCCGAGGCTGTCTGCGATGTCGGGTGTCACCGGCTGGATCTGCACGCCGATCCAGCCGCGGCTGACCGAGCCCTTGTCCTTGAGCTGCGCCACCACGCTCTTCACGGTGCTGGCGGGGATCGAGAACGCGATGCCGACGCTGCCGCCGGAAGGCGAGTAGATCGCGGTGTTGACGCCCATCACCTCACCATTGGTGTCGAACGCGGGACCGCCGGAATTGCCCTTGTTCACGGGGGCGTCGATCTGGATGAAATCGTCGTAGGGGCCGTTGCCGATGTCGCGGCCGCTGGCCGAAACGATGCCGGCAGTCACGGTGCCGCCGAGGCCGAACGGGTTGCCCACCGCGAGCACCCAGTCGCCGATCCGCGGCTTGCCGTCGGCAAGCTTCGCGAACGGGAAGTTCGAGCTGCCCTCGACCTTGATCAAGGCAAGGTCGGTGCGCTGGTCGGTACCGATCACCTTGGCGGTGTAGGTCTTGCCGTCGTCGGTGGTGACCTCGACCTTGTCGGCGCCGTCGACCACGTGGTTGTTGGTCACGGCAAAGCCATCAGCCGAGATGAAGAAGCCGGAGCCCTGGCCCTGCACCACGCGGCCACGACCGCCACCACCCTTCAGGCCCGGGACGCCATCCGGAGCGCCGAAGCGGCGGAAGAACCGCTCCATCGGCGAGCCCGGCTGGAACGGCGAGGAGGAATCATCGCCGTCGTCATTGCTCGCGGTCTTCTCCTTCATGTTGACCTTCACCGAGATCACCGACGGCTTCACGCGCTCGACAATGTCGGCGAAACCGATCGGGCGTTCGACCTTGCGGACCTCGTTGTTGACCTGCGCAAGCGCCGGGGTCGAGAACAGGTCGGCGGGCGAGGTTGACGTGCCGAAGCCGTAGACGGCGGCGCCGAGGCCGGCGACGACCGAGGCCATCAGCGCGATCTTGCGGGCCGAGAAAACGGGCCGGCGGGGCTGCCGGTAGGACGGAAGGTTCGAGAGGTCGGAACGGTCGGTCATGCAGAGATCTCCAGGGCCTTGAAATCCATTTGGCGCCTGACGGCGGCACCTTACGGACCTGAAGATGGGGGCTGTCGCCTTACCGTGCGCTGGCGGCGGGGTTAAACTTTTGTAATGAACCGGACATGCGGATGCGGCAGTTTATCGCGGCCAAAACTAGTGAACCTGCAGGAACTTAACCAAGTTCCAGGAACCCCCGTGCAGTGCCGGCTTGATGCGCGCAGCAACGTAGCTAGCTGGATTTGGCTTCATCCGCCATCAATGCGGCGAGCCGCGCTTCCTCGTCGGGCGTGAGCGGCGGAGCCGGTAGGTCTGCACCATTTCGCGCGCGCCGGCGGATTTGCAGCCATAGCGCCAGGCTGCCGCCAATCAGCAGCAACGGCGCGAGCAGCCACAGCAGCATGTTCTGGCGCTCGAAGCGCGGCTTGAGCAGCACGAACTCGCCGTAGCGCGCGACCAGGAAATCGAGCACTTGCGAATTGCTGTCGCCGGCCGCGATACGCTCGCGCACCAGGAGCCGCAAATCGCGCGCCAGCGGCGCATCGGAATCGTCGATCGACTGGTTCTGGCAGACCATGCAGCGCAGCTCACGCGACAGATCGCGTGCACGCGACTCCTTCACCGGATCCGACATGATCTCGTCCGGCTGCACGGCATGCGCCGCAGGCAAGGCCAGCAGCATCAGCGCGATGAACGCGACCATCATTCGGCGCATCAGATCACTCCGCCGGCTGCAGGCGCTGCTTGGCACGCGCCGGTTTCGGCGCGCCGACTCGCAGGCGCCGGTCCGACAGCGATAGCACGCCGCCGAACGCCATCAGCACCGGTCCCCACCAGATCAGCAGCACCAGCGGCTTGTGATAGATGCGCACGGCAATGGCGCCTTCGGCAGTGGCGTCGCCGAGCGAGATGTAGAGCTGGCTGGCGCCGCGCGTCAGCAGCGCGGCCTCGGTGGTCGAGGAGCCGCGGGTGGTGAAGCTGCGCTTGGACGGCGTCATCACGCTGAGCATCTCGCCGTCGTGGCTGACGTTGAATTCGGCGATCATCTCGTGGAAGTTCGGTCCCTGGCGCTGAAACAGGCCGTCCAGCTTGACGTCATAGCCGGCGACATGGGCGACGTCGTTCTGCTTCATCGTCGCGATATATTCGCTGTTCCAGGTGGTCTCGCAGACGATTCCGATCAGCGCAACGCCGAGGCCGGCATGCGCAAATACCGAGCCCCAGGCCGAGCGCGGCAGACCGCGGGCACGATGCAGCGTCGTCGCGAACGGCAGCCGGAACAAGCCGGTTCGTTCGGCCAGATCCGTGACGGCGCCGGCAATGACGAAGACGCCAAGTCCGATTGCCAATGGCGCGAGCGCGCTGCCGCCGCGCACCCAGCCCCAGACCATCGCGACGGCGATAAGCCCGGCAACGCCGGCCGCCAGCAGGCGTTGGGTGACGCCTAGCAGATCGCCGCGTTTCCACGCCAGCATCGGCCCGAACGGCACGGCGAGCAGCAATAGCGTGAACAGCGGACCGAAGGTGAGATTGTAGAACGGCGCGCCGACCGACATCTTGAAATCGGCGAGCATCTCCATCGCCAGCGGATAGAGCGTGCCGAACAGCACCACCGCGCAGGCCACAGTGAGCAGCAGATTGTTCAGCACCAGCGCACCCTCGCGCGAGATCGGTGCAAACAGGCCGCCCTGCTTCAACGACGTCGCGCGCCCCGCGAACAGCGACAGGCTGCCCCCGATGAACAGGCAGAGAATCAGGAGAATGAACACCCCGCGGGTTGGATCGGTCGCGAAGGCATGCACCGAGGTGATGACCCCCGAGCGCACCAGGAAGGTCCCAAGCAGCGATAGCGAGAAGGTCAAGATCGACAAGAGGATGGTCCAGACCTTCAGCGCGTTGCGCTTCTCCATCACCAGAGCCGAATGAAGCAGCGCGGTGCCGGCAAGCCAAGGCATCAGCGAGGCGTTCTCGACCGGGTCCCAGAACCACCAGCCGCCCCAACCCAGTTCGTAATAGGCCCAGTACGAGCCCATGGCGATACCGAGCGTCAGGAAGATCCAGGCGACCAGCGTCCACGGCCGCACCCAACGCGCCCAGGCGGCATCGATCCGCCCCTCCAGCAACGCCGCGATCGCGAAGGAAAACGAAATTGAGAAGCCGACATAGCCGAGATAGAGCATCGGCGGATGCACGGCGAGACCGATGTCCTGAAGCACCGGATTGAGATCGCGTCCCTCGATCGGCGGGTTGGTGATGCGCAGGAACGGGTTGGAGGTCACCAGGATGAAGAGATAGAAGGCGCTGGCGATCCACGCCTGTACGGCCAGCACGTGCGCGCGCAGCGACAGCGGCAGATTGTTGCCGAAGGCCGCGACCAATCCGCCGAACAGCGCGAGGATCGACACCCACAAGAGCATCGAGCCTTCATGGTTTCCCCACACGCCAGTGATCTTGTAGAGCAGCGGCTTCATGGAGTGGGAATTCTCGTAGACGTTGACGACGGAGAAGTCCGACTCCACGTGCAGCATCACAAGCGCGATGAACGACGCACCGACGAACAGAAGCTGCGCCAGCGCAGTGGAGCGCGCCACATTCATCAGCGCGTCATCGCGCAGCCGCGCGCCGATCAGGGGCACGATGGACTGGATCAGTGCCAGTCCGAGCGCCAGCACCAGCGCGTAATGTCCTGACTCCGCGATCACCGAACTGCTCCCTGCGGATTGCCCTGCGCGGTCGTGGCCGCGGGCTTGACGCCGTCGGAAGCTTTGGCGCCGTAATCATCCTTCCAGTGCCCCTGCTTCTTCAGGGCATCGGCGACGTCCTTTGGCATGTAGGTCTCGTCGTGCTTGGCGAGCACGGTGTCGGCCTTGAACACGCCGTCAGCATCGAGCGCGCCTTCGGCGACGACGCCCTGCCCTTCGCGGAACAGATCGGGCAAAATGCCCTTGAAGGCGACCGGAAGCTTTGCGCCGCCGTCGGCGACCTCGAAGGTCACAGCGAGATTGTCGCCGCGCTGGAGCGAGCCGGGCTGCACCAGGCCGCCGAGGCGAAACCGCTTGCCGGGCGCAACGTGCTTCTCGGCGACCATGGTCGGCGTCGAGAAGAACACGATGGAATCGCGCAGAGCGTTGAGCACCAGCGCGGCCGCGAGGGCGAGCACGGCAAGCGAGCCGCCGATGATGGTCATACGTCGCTGCTTGCGCGTCATGGCGTATCCATTCCCTGCCCGTCTCGTCCTGACATCATCATCCGTCGAGCCCGAGTGTCTTGAGGCCTTCATCAAGCTGGCGCAACCGTGCTGCATCGTTGGCAACCGCCTGGCGGGCATCGGTCGATGCCCCCACCGCCTTGTCGCGATCACCCATGACGAGATAGGCGCGCACCAGGCGCAGCCAACCCTCGACGTCGTCGCCGTTCTGCTTGAGGCGCGTGGCGAGCCGTTCGACCATGCCGCGAACCATCGCGTTGCGATCGACCTCTTTCATCTCCTTGGAAGCTGCGAGGGTCTCATCCGACAGCGCCGGCATCGTCGCGCCACCGCCACCCACCCGCGCGAGCGAGGTCTGCACCAGAGGCCGCCACGGCGCATCCGCCGGCGCTTTCGCCAGCAGCGCGCGCCAGATATTGGCGGCATCGTCTTTGCGGCCGTCCTGCTCGGCGGCGAGACCGAGAAAATAGTTCGCCTTGGGGTCGTCGGCGCTGAGCGCGCGCGCGCGCTCGAACTCGGTCTTGGCCTCGGCGGTCACGACGCCGCCGGCGGCGGCCGAGATCGCTTCGCCGAGATCGGACCGGCGCTCCGCGCTCTCGCCATTGTAGGTGAGCGAGTTGCGATAGGCGCGCACGGCGTCGTCGAAGCGACCGAGCCGTTCCAGCACGGGCGCGATCACGTTCCAGCCGCGCCCGTCGGTCGGATTCTTTTCCAGATGTTGCTCGACCTGTACGACCAGATTCTCGAGCGACTGCGCCATGCCGGACCCGGATCCGCGCTCCCGCTGCGCCAGTGGAAAGTCCTGAAGCCTGGGCGAGCCGAGCGGCACATAGACACCAATCGCAACCAGCGGCAGGCCGGCAAGCGCCAGCACGGCCGCCGCGCGGCGCCATTTGAGGCTGGATTTCGGTGCCGTTGCGGGCTCGCTGCCGGCCGCGGCAAGCAGCCTGCGGCTGACCTCGACGCGCGCGGCCTCGGCTTCGGGCGCGGCGATCAGCCCTGCGGCAAGATCACGCTCGATCTCGGCGAGTTGGTCCTTGTAGACCGCGACCTCGCTGCCCTGATTTTGCGCGCGTCCGCTACGGCCGAGCGGCAAAAGCACGGCGAAGATCGCCGCGACCGTCATCAGCGCGAACACGAACCATAGCATCATCTGGCAAGCTTCCGGCAGCG
This sequence comes from Bradyrhizobium sp. WU425, assembly GCF_021052305.1. Classification (NCBI taxonomy): domain Bacteria; kingdom Pseudomonadati; phylum Pseudomonadota; class Alphaproteobacteria; order Hyphomicrobiales; family Nitrobacteraceae; genus Bradyrhizobium; species Bradyrhizobium sp. WU425. The sequence goes on from NZ_CP088089.1 coordinate 5,502,150, forward strand.
CGCAAGCCGCGCCCACAGGTCGCTTTACACCACGGCCGGACGATGCGGCAATTGACAATTGTCAATTCGGCGCGACCGCGCACAGTCCCGAAATGGTGGAAATCCAACGGCTTAGCCGATCTCGAAGTCCGCGCTTTGAGCGGCGTCCTCGCCATGCCCGTTGAAGGCCTTCAGGAAGTATGTTCCCGGCTCGATAGCGTCGGGCAATCTGATGCGCAACGCCCCGACGGGAACGGGTGATGCAACCCTGGTGACGGTCTCAGGAAGCTGCCGACCGCTTGCCTTCTCGACCAGCACCACCTTCGCGCCGACCATCAGCCTTTGATATTTGGCAACAACGACGCGATTCTCGATTTCGATGGAACTGATAACGGATTTCATGCGCCCACAGATAGAAATATAAAAAACCTGCACGGCGACCGTAGGGCCAGCCACCGACACCGTCAACCTGAAATTGTGACTACTGAAATATGCGCCTGGATCAGCTAGCGCGCGACGATTTGCGCTCGCCCGTGGCCGCGTTCTCCGCGGCGCGGCTCATCAGCGAAGCATAATCATCGCCGAACAGCACCTGGCAGAAGCGGATCGCGGCCTGCACCTGCTGCTGCCGATAGGTGCGGACCTTGTGATCGGCGCCGCGCAGCGACTGCACCAGCTGCTCAGTCGAACGCTCGACATATTGCTGGAGGTCGGAATAGGTGCGCAGTGTCACCTCGTTGATCGCAAGCTCGCTCGCATAATTGCGGCAGGTGGCGACGAAATCGATCAGCGCGACGGTTTCCTCGACCTCGGTGCTGTCGATCCGCGCGCCCGGCGGAATGTCCTTCTCGGCGCGCTGGCGCAGGATGCGGCGGAGGCGGCCGGGAACACTGTCGATCTCGGATTGCAGCGCGTTAGAGATGTCGGCCCGGATCGAGGTCAACTGCTTGCCCCAGGCAGAATCGTTGCGCAGGTCGAGCTCGGTACGCAGGCCTCGCACGCCGTCGTGCAGCGTCTTGAGATTGGCGGCGACATTGTCGAAATGGCCGCGCTTGATGTCCATGCGCAGGATGGCGGCCACGCAGGACAGATCATGCAGCGCGATCGTGACGGCGACGCCATAGGGCGTTGCCGCAACACGGATCTCGTCGTCGGACGCGGCAATCTTGATGGCGAGGCGGATGATCTGCCACGGCGCGGTCATCCGCTGCACGACGATGGAGAGCGCGAAGGGCAGCATCTGCGGGGTCTGGAGGACCGGAATGTTGAGCGCTGCAGTCACCGAGGCGATCTGGGCATCGCCGAAGGCGCGCAAAGAGCGCGGCAGCTTCTCGTTCAAGGTGGCAATGGCGTCGCGGACCGCGAGCACCGCCCCGGTCGAATAGAGGTCCTCAATCACGTTGGGCGGACCAACGCGGGCGAGCGCACGCGACTTGTCACCCCCGCCCGGCCCCGTCAGCTCGAAGATGGCATCCGCAGCGACCGCCTGGAGCTTCGAGGCCAGCGCTTCGACCTGCCCTGCGCTGTCGGCCGGCGTGCGCGCCAGCGCCGCCTCGAGTTCCTTCAGCTTATCCGGAGCACCGTCGCGGCCGAGCCATTGCCAGATCGGAGCCAGCGAGGAGCGGCGGACCTGCCCGACCCGGATCGGGGCGCCTGCTTCGACCAGGAAGGGTTCCAGCACCTGGAACAGCAGCCGCGACAGATCGTCCGTACGCGGCGGTGCGGCCTCGTCGGCTTCCGTCTTGCGGACAATCTTGCGCAGCTGGTCGAGCACGAGGGTTGCCACGGCCGTGTCCTGGCCGCGCTCGAGCGCACGCTCGAACTCTCGCATCAGCAGCGCCTGCGCCTGCGGCGGGAGCTGCGCGAGATAGTCCCTCAGCCGCTCGATCGATGTCTGGCTCATGCGCCCGGGTAATGAACGGTAAAATGGCGGACGTGGGATCCGTCCTGCTCGATCATAGGTGGGGCCACTTAAGAAGCCGTTTAGGAAGTCCCTCCGAATACCCCTGGTTTCGTCCGGATCGGTGTGCAGCAGGCCAAATAGTCGCGTCGGAACAAGGGATTATATTCCGGGGAGGACCAGCTCCGCCCGCAGGCCCCCCGTCGGTGCGCGCCCGAGGGAGAGGCTGCCGCCATAGAGCGCAGCGAGCTCGGTCACGATCGACAGTCCCAGCCCCGATCCGGGCTTGGACTCGTCGAGCCGCTGGCCGCGCCGTGAGACCTGGGTGCGCTCGGCCTCCGACAGGCCGCGGCCGTCATCGTCGACGATGATATGCAGCCGCGGACCGATGCTCGCCTGCTGCGGCGCTTCCGCCAGAACTTCGATGAAGACCCGCGACGCCGCCCATTTGCAGGCGTTGTCGACGAGGTTGCCGACCATCTCCTCCAGATCCTGCCGCTCGCCGCGAAATTTCGCCGACGGATCGGCCTCGGCCTCGACCACGATGCCGCGGCCGCGGTGGATCTTCTCCATGGTCCGCCGCAGTGCCTCGATGGCCGGTGCCACCTCCGTCACCGTCGCAACGACCGAGACCCGCGCCGCGATGCGCGCGCGCTCGAGATGATGGGCGACCTGGTCGCGCATCACGTCGGCCTGCTCCATCACCTTGGCCGCGAACGGATCGGTGGCATGCGCGCCGGCCTCGTTCACGATGACCGAGAGCGGCGTCTTGATGGCGTGGGCGAGATTGCCGACATGGGTGCGCGCGCGCTCCACGATCTCGCGATTGGCGTCGATCAGCGCGTTGGTCTCGCGCGCCAGCGGTGCGATCTCGACCGGGAACTCGCCCTCGAGCCGCTCCGCCCGCCCGGACCGGATGTCGGCGATGGATTCGGAGATGCGCTTGAGCGGCGCGAGACCGAAGCGGACCTGAAACACGGTGGTCAGCAGCAACACGATACCGAGCGCGGTGAAGGTGCCGCCGAGGTAGTAATCGAAACTGCGCGTCTCGTCGAAAATCTCGGTGTCGTCACCGGCGACACTGACGAGAAATTTGCCGTCCGCGCCGAGATCGACCGGCCGCTCCACCATGCGCAGGTTCTGTCCCTCTGGACCGTCGACATAAGCGATCCGGATGCCCGCGGCTGTGAGCTCGGTGCCCTGCTCTTCCAGCTTTGGCAGCTTCTTGTCCCAGAGCGAGCGCGAGGAGCGCACCTCCGGCTTTTCGGTGTCGGTCCGCGTGATCTGCCAGTACCAGCCGGACAACGGCAGTTCGAACAAGGGCTCGCCGAGCGACTGGAACTGGCGGTCCGGCGGCTCGTCGGGGGTGGCGACCTCGGCGATCAGCGTGCGGAGATAGAGATTGAGCCGGCGGTCGAAGGCGCGCTCGGTGGCGTTCTTGTAGACCGACGACAGCACCACGCCGGTGATGGCCAGGATCACCACGAGCCACGCGGTCGCCGACAGAAACAGGCGGTTCGCAAGCGAGCTGGCGGGCATCGGAATGATCCCGGAGGCGCGGGGTGGCATGGCGTCGGAACTCATGACCCCGAACAAGGCCCCTGCTGCGCCGCCCGTCAAGCCAAGATACGTCTAGACGAGATAGTTCGAGACACCGCGCTTCAAGCGCCGGGGGCCGGCGGGGTCAGGAGATAGCCGAGGCCACGGACAGTCTGGATGATGTCGACGTCGAGCTTCTTGCGGATGCGGCCGACGAAGACCTCGATCGTGTTGGAGTCGCGGTCGAAGTCCTGGTCGTAGAGATGCTCGACCAGCTCGGTACGGGACACGACGCGCCCCGAATGGTGCATCAAGTAGGCCAGAAGCCGATATTCGTGCGACGTCATCTTGATGGGATTACCCGACACGCTGACCCGGCCGGTCCTGGTGTCGAGCGTGACGGGGCCGCAGGTCAGCTCGCTCTGGGCGTGGCCGGTGGAGCGGCGCAGCAGCGCGCGGATCCGCGCCAGCACCTCCTCCAGGTGGAACGGCTTTGCGACATAGTCGTCGGCACCGGCATCGAAGCCCTGGACCTTGTCGCTCCAGCGGTCGCGCGCGGTGAGGATCAGGACCGGCATGGTGCGGCCGTTGCGCCGCCAGGCCTCCAGCACCGAGATGCCGTCCTTCTTCGGCAGGCCGATGTCGAGCACCACGGCATCGTAGGGCTCGTTGTCACCGAGAAAATGCCCCTCCTCCCCGTCGAAGGCGCGATCGACGACATAGCCGGCGTCGGTCAGCGCCTTGGTAAGCTGGCGATTGAGATCGGGGTCGTCCTCAACGACGAGCAGGCGCACGCTTCTCTCCAGAATTAGGCCGCATGAACACCTGCACAGATGAGCAATTCCGGCGTGAACTGAATATGAACACCGGGGAACCGGCCGCGTTACTTTTTGGTCATATCCGACCAGTTCGCAGTCAACGCACTGCGCCCGCCATGCCACCGGACGAACCGACGGCACGGCGGGCGCAATGTGCCGCGTTACGCGGCGAGTCGGAAGGTGCAGACCGTCCGGTCGATCTGCCGATCAGGTCCGGAAGAACACGAACCAGATGACCGCGAGGATCAGGATCGCGAGCCCGGTTGATATGGCGAGCAGCGCCGCCACCGACGGCCCAGGCTCGCCCTGGCGCGCCTCCGTCGGAGTTTCCACGATCTGACGTTGGTCTCGCGTGGTTGCCATGGTGACCTCAATTTCTGGCCGTCGCATCGGATGGCCGCGACTCCTCGCGGCGAATGTCCAGTGGCAACGCATGATCGGATATGATGTTCCGGTTTTTGCAGCCGGATCGGGCTGCAACCGCGCGCCGGGCGGCCGATTAACGCAGTTGCAAGATTCAGCGATCCGCCTTGCTATGATTCGGTGTTCCCCGATGGTATCTTCGTCTTCTGTCCCCGTTGCGTTTGGAGTAGCCCATGGCCCCCCGCGCCAATTGGAAGGGTTTTCTGCGTTTGTCGCTCGTGACCTGCCCGGTCGCGCTCTATCCGGCCACTTCGGATACCGAGAAAGTCTCGTTCAACCAGATAAACCGCAAGACCGGCCACCGGATCAAGTACCTCAAGGTCGACGCCGAGACCGGTGACGAGGTGACTTCGGAGGACATCGTCAAGGGCTACAAGGTCGACACCGACACCTATATCGAGGTCACCAAGGACGAGCTCGACGACATCGCGCTGGAGTCCACCCACACGATCGAGATCGACGAGTTCGTACCGAAGACCGACATCGACAGCCGCTATCTGATCCGCCCCTACTATCTCGTGCCCGACGGCAAGGTCGGCCACGACGCATTTGCGGTGATCCGCGAGACGATCCGGAGCATGGACAAGGTCGCGATCGGCCGCGTGGTGCTGACCAACCGCGAGCACATCATCGCGCTGGAGCCGCTCGGGAGCGGCCTGATGGGGACGCTGCTGCGCTACCCCTACGAGGTGCGCGGCGAGAAGGACTATTTCGACGACATCCAGGACGTGAAGCTGACCAAGGACATGCTCGACCTTGCAAAGCACATCGTCGAGAAGAAGTCCGGCGCGTTCGAGCCTGAGCTGTTCGAGGACCATTACGAGACCGCACTGATCGACCTCATCAACAAGAAGCGCAGCGGCGCGCCCATCGCAGCAAAGGCCGCGCCCAAGACCAGCGGCAACGTTATCAACCTCATGGACGCGCTGAAGAAGAGCATCGCGAACGAGAAGGACGCAGGCCCCGCGGCGAAGGTGGCCAAGGACGTGACCAAGGACGCCGTCAAGGGCAAGAAGCCGAAGAAGCGCGTCGAAGGCCAGCGTGAGATGCTGCTGCCGATCACCGGCAAGGGCGGCAAGGACACTGCTGCGAAAGCCGCTCCCAAAAAGGCGGACAAGCCGGTGCGCGCGCCGGCCCGGGCGAAGAAGGCCGGCTAGCGGCATCGCACAGCGCCGTGATGCTGCCCCTCGTCGATCGGCCGACCTGACATGCCCTGGTCGACCGCGTTCGACGAACCCATCTCGTTACGTGGCGGGCGCAAGCTGCGGACGCTGCAAGAAGCTGCCGATCACATCATGCGACTGCCCGAGGATACGCAGGATGCGAGCCACTGGCAGACCGCGATCGAAACCCTGATCAACGCGGCCGAGACCGGCGGCGGCTGGATGATGTTCGCCCGCATCGCGGTGTTGCGGGCGCTGAATGCGGACGGTCGGCGCGAGTGAGCCGGGCGCCCCGCTCGAGAACAGGCTCAACAATCCGTTAAGTCAAGCCGCGCTTTCAGCGTCTGCCTGCGGCCGGAGGGCACGTAATCCTACGGAAGACAAAATTAACCGACGCTTCCCGCTCAGCGCAGCATCGTCGCCCCTCGATTGAACTCGGGGTTGCAGGCTCGTGAAGCAGCAGGACGCCAGAAAGAATTACATCGGCATCGTCAACGACGCGGCCGAGGAAGAAAGCCTGGCCGGCAGCTCCGCGCGAGCGCAGCCGTCCGTGGTCAGCTATCTGGTCGGACGTCTGGCGATAGTGCTGAAACGCTCCAGCAAGGCCGCACCGGAACGCCAGATCTCGTCCTGAGACGGGATGACGACATCGCCAAATGCGTCCGAATTGGGTGACGAAACCTTAAGTCAATCGATGTCACCATATCAAACGGCAGGTGAGGACCATCCGCCCTGCGTTTTGGCGCGCTCACGAAAACTTAGTGAATCAATTTACCATTCCGAAAACGGCACCGGCCTAGGTTGGACGGATGAACAGGAGTTGACGATGACTTTGCTCAAGTCATTTCTTGCCGACGAAAATGGTGCCACCGCCATCGAGTATTGTCTGATCGCCACCGGCATCGCGTTCGCGATCATCACGGCCGTGAACAACACGGGCAGCGCACTCCTGAGCAGCAAATTCAACTCGATCAGCGCGGCGATGAAGTAGCCGGCATAGCCGGCGCGCCGCAATCGCATCAGCACGAATCCGCGTGCAGCGCGCCGGATGATAGGCTCCTCCTTCCGATGCGGCGGCGACCCCAGTTTGATTTTCGCGAAGTTCGCATTATTGGCGTTGTGTCGCGCGGTTGCGCTGTCGTAGAGCGTAAGCTCAAACTCTAGCGGCCCTATGACATGATTCCTTCCGACAAGCCGACCTCGACAATCTGGGCTCGTCTTGGCTCGGACCGATCGACGCCGATCAGCGTTCTTGCTGTCCTGGCGGCCCTGTCGTTTCTTCCGGTGCTGCTGACCCCTATCCCCGCGATGGTCGACTATCCCAATCATCTCGCCCGGATGTACATTCTGAGCCAGAACGGCACTCCCAATGCCAATCCGTATTACGAAGTGGCCTGGGCATTCTATCCCAACCTTGGAATGGATCTGCTGGTCCCGCAAATGGCGCGGCTGATCAACGTCGAGAACGCCACGCGCCTGTTTCTGCTCCTGAGCCAATTGCTGATCGTCGGAGGCGCGCTTTTGCTCGAATGGGCCCGGAAGGGACGGGTCCATCTCGCCGGCTTTGCGGCGCTCGCTTTCCTTTATTGTCTGCCGTTCAGCTGGGGCTTCGTGAATTTCGAGTTCGGACTGGGCCTCGCTCTTTGCGGCATCGCCGTCTATCTGATGCTCGCGGAGCGCCCATGGCCACTGCGTTTCGTCGTCAACATGGTCTTCGTCGCTGCGCTGTTTGCAGCACATTTCTTCTCCCTCGGCGTCTATGGCGCGACGCTCGGCGTCTACGAGCTCTCGCGCATCCGCCATGGGCGAAGGTCGTACGGGGTCGCCGCCGCGCGGCTCGGCGCGTTGGCCATACCGACGCTTGCCCTCTTTGGGATCATGCGCATGACCGCGGGATCGATCGGAAGCGAAGGAACGAGCTGGTTCATCGGATTCAAGCCGATCTGGCCGTTGCGCATCATGAACGGTTACAATCTGACGATCGCAGCGGCGACCGGGCTTACGCTGATGGTCTCGCTGTTCTTCGCCGCAAGACGCGGCGTCCTCAAGCTCGAAACAGCCGGGACCTGGCTCGCGATCGGCTTCGCGCTGCTCTACGTCGTCATTCCCTCGAAGCTGTTCGGAACCTCGTTCGTCGACCTGCGCGTCATTCCCGCTGCGGCTCTGATCCTGCCGGCCTTCTGCTCGCTGACGCTGCCCAGCCGGGCGTGGAGAATGGCAGCGCTCGCCGCGATCAGTGGCGTCATACTGATCAATCTCGCCGTCGTGCTCACGGTGTGGCTGCCTTACCGCACCGACTATGCGGCCATCGTCGAGTCGTTCCACAAGATCGATCGCGGCTCGCGCATCCTCGTCGCCAGCACGGACGACAATGGAGACCCGCCCTTCGCCGACCTCACCTCATATCCGATGTACTATGCACCTACGCTGGCCGTGCACTATGCCAACGCGTTCGTGCCCAATCTATTCACGGAAGCGGGCAAGCAGCCCGTGCGGCCACGCGAGGACGTGCGCCGTCTTGCCATTCCCTACGGGGGGCCGGTGCCGCTGGGCGTGCTTACCGCGATTGCGGCAAGCCGGCCGCCGGCAGGCGTTCCGCCGTTCGTCCGCACCTGGCATCAGGACTTCGACTATCTCTATGTCCTCGGGCCGCGAGCCGCAAACCCGCTGCCGGATCTGCTGGAAGCGCTGGACACCTCTGAGCGATTTGTTCTCTACAAGATCCGCCGCAAGTCCTAGACCGCAAGTCCTAGGCCGAAGCCGCGGCTGCCCAGCGTGGTTAATCGGGCATCACCATCTGCACCCGCCTTTTGGAAGCCACTGCGGTGCCCCATATCCTTAATGGTTGTGGCAAGGCGACCTTAACCACCGCCGGCATAGACTTCCGCTCCTGCAACGAGTTGGACTCTCTCGCATGGCGGCCAATTTCCAGTCGATCCGCTACAGCCTCGTCATCCCCGTGTTCAACGAGGAAGCCGTTCTGCCGGTGCTGCTGCGCAGGCTCGACCTGGTCTTGTCCCGGCTCGACGGGCCGGCAGAGGCGATCTTCGTTGACGACGGCAGCAGCGATTCCAGTTCGATCGTGCTACAGGCGCTCGCCACGCGCGACCCGCGCTTTCGCTATATCGGCCTGTCGCGAAATTTCGGGCATCAGATCGCCATCACCGCCGGCATGGACGCCGCGCAAGGTGAAGCGATCATCGTCATGGATGCCGATTTGCAGGATCCGCCCGAAGTGATCGAGCAATTGATCGCAAAATGGCAGGAAGGCAACGACATCGTCCACGCCCGCCGCCTGTCGCGCGACGGCGAAAGCCGATTCAAGCGCGCGACCGCGCATCTGTTCTACCGGCTTCTCGGCAGGATGTCCTCGGTCGGCATCCCCGCCGACGTCGGCGACTTCCGCCTGATCGATCGCAAGGTGCTCGACGCGCTTCGGCAGATGCCGGAGCAGGACCGCTTCGTACGCGGCATGATCGCCTGGCTCGGCTTCCGGCAGGCGGAGGTCACCTTCCACCGCCTCGAGCGAGCAGCGGGCGAGACCAAATATCCGCTGTTCAAGATGCTGCGGCTCGCGATGAACGCCGCGCTCGGCTTTTCCGATCTGCCCTTGCGCCTGGCAATCTGGTGCGGATTGACGGTCTCAGGTCTGGCACTGCTCTATGGCGGCTGGGTGATCCTGTTGTGGCTTAGCAACGATAGTCATCTCGTGACCGGCTGGTCCTCGACGATGGTCGTCGTGTCCCTGCTGTGTGGAATGAACATGCTGATGACGGGTATCGTGGGGCTTTACGTCGGCCGCATCCATGCCGAGGTGAAACGTCGACCGCTCTACGTGGTGCAGACCCGCGCAGGCTTCGACCGCAACGAGGCGGCAGCCGCACCCGCGATCCACGCCGTCAACGAGTGACACAGCGCATGACCGAGCTCTTCGACGGCTATCACGACAACTACCGTGACGTGGTCCAATCCTCGATCGACTTCTCCGGCTTGCCGCATCATTTCTTCATGCGCGCCAAGGCCGATCTGCTGGGCAACCTGATCGCGCAGCGGCTCGACACGGAGAGGCCCGACATGCTGGACGTCGGCTGCGGCGTAGGCAGCCTTCATCCACTGCTGCACGGCATGGTCGGCCGCTTGAGCGGCATCGACGTCTCGTCGGCCAGCCTGGCGCAGGCGCGCGCTGACAACGGCAGGGTCGACTACCGTGAGTTCGACGGCCGCACCTTTCCTTTCGACGATGCCAGCTTCGATCTGGTCACGGCCGTCTGCGTGATGCACCATCTCGTGCCAACGGAATGGGCGCAATTCATCGCGGAGATGCGGCGCGTGACGCGCCCCGGTGGACTCGTCTGCGTCATCGAGCACAATCCGTACAACCCGCTGACCCGTCTTGCCGTCGCGCGTTGTGAGTTCGACCGGGACGCCGTCTTGCTCGGGGCCGGCACAACCCGAAAATTGATGGCTGCCGGCGGCTTGCGCGAGATCGGTGCGCGCCATTTCCTGCTGCTGCCCTGGGACACCAAGCCGTCGCGGCGTCTCGAAGCGACCCTGAGCGGCGTGCCGCTCGGCGGCCAATACGCCGCCTTCGGGACCGCTTGATCTATCTTTGCGGCATATCTCGCCGCTTGTGCACGACCGCCACGTCGTCGCTGTAGACGCGCTGCCATTGGGGCAGCCGGTCCAGCATCGCTATCGCCGGCGTCCCCGGCGCGAGCAGCGTCGCGGCGATGTTGTACTCGTCGAGCAGCTTGAGAAAGTCGCCGAGATCGACCAGCGCCAGCGCGCGATTGTAGCGGTTGATGAACGCTCCTCCGTACAGTTCACCGCGACCGTCGATAAAGGTGGGAATGCCGGCAAAGATCAAATAGCCGCCGAAGGAATAATCGTTGAGCACAGGCCCCGCCGTGGCGAGTTTGGCTCCAGCGACGGCAGTCTGAGGGGTAATGGCCGGAGCCGGCCGTATGTCACGCGCCAGCGTCGCCCCGCTCACCACGATCATCACACCGAGTGCGGCCAGGTTTAGGCCGCGTGACGAGCCGGCAGCATCGTCCCCAATCGGTCCGCCGAACTTTCGCCCCAGCGGAGCCGCCAGATAGAGCGGCGCCAGCATGGCCAGCAGATCCGCATTGCGGATCTGGGCCAGCGCGAAATGCAGCAAGCCGATCACGACCAAGGCCCGGACCACCGGCAGCGTCACGCCACGCGAGAGCGCGAAGATGCCGGCCAGCAGCAGCAGCTCGAAGAAACTTACGTGACTGAAATCCTGCGGCCGCCATTCCGCGATCCAACCGAGCGCGGGGCCGAGGCCGAGTGTGGTCAACGGCATCAGCAGCGGTTCGGGCCCGTAGGGGGTCAGGCAGGACGCCGCGACCGCAAGCGCCGTGAACGGCAGCCAACGCAGGAATACGCGTGGCCATTCACTCCGCTTCTCGCAGAGCAGCGCCTCGAGCCCTGCAGGGCCGATCAGTCCAAGCGCCAGCACCACACTGCCGTGCAGATTGGCCCACACGACCAGCAGCGGAAGGGCCCAGTACGGCGGAGGCCCTCGACAATCCATGCAGCGTACCAGGGCCGCCGCCCAGGTCACCATCAGCGGCAGCACCAGTACATGTGGCCGCGCCAGCATATGCGGCGCCAAGAGGATGACGGCCACGATCACCATGAGCAGCGTCTGGGTCGGCGAAAGCTCGCGCAGCAGGAAGAAGGTGAACAGGCCAAAGGCGAGCGCTATCACCGCGGCGCCGACGACGAGGACGCCTGGCCAGCCGGCGAGCGCGTAGGCTGCGGCGTAGATCACCTCCGAGAGCCATTCGAAGGTGATCCAGGGTGCGCTGTGCCGCGAAAAAGAAAATGGGTCGCTCGCCGGCAGCGTGCCGTGCGCGATGATCCAGCGGCCGACTTCGATGTGCGAATAGCTGTCGGGATCATTGAGCAGCCGCGGTCCAAGGATCAGCAGCAGGGCATAAACGCCAAGGCTCACCAGCCAGGGAAGCGCCGCACGCGCCGAAAACGGTTGAACCTCGCTGTGGACGACCTGGTCACTCATGGCGAGCGCAAGTTAGGGCCCAAGCGTTAAATTCCTCTTTGACTTGACGGCGCCTGCCTTGGTGCGCGGCGGGCCGGTCACGCTTTGTGAACCATAGTCACGGCTGCGAAATCCGGACTGCACCGCTTTGACGACCATGTGAGTCCTGATAGCCTTCCCACCTCGATCCACCAACCACAGCTGCTTGGAGATGCGGATGAGAAGCGTGATGCTTTTGGCTTTCAGCCTCATCTTTGTCGGCGTCTGGTCGCAGGACAGCGCGAGAGGACAGACTTCGGCCGCGCCGCCGGTTTCGCTTTCTCCGCCCAATGCATCGCCGCCGCACGCGGGCGCCAAAAATTCCAGACCTCCGCCGGCAGTATCCATCAGAGAAGCTTCGCCGCCTGTGATCGGCGGGCTTCCATCGGCGCCGAACCCAGCCGCCGACTACGATGGCTTCAGCGTAGGCACCGGCGACGACAACGACACGTCGCATCAGGTGGTCCCGCCTGTGAGGTCACGCACTGCGAAGGGCTCCAGGGCCGACCCGGGTGCTAAAGGCGCCGCTGAGCAATTGATCGATCAAGAAGACGAGGCGTTGAAACGCAAGCTGAGGATCTGCCAAAGCTGCAAGTAGCGGTCGTAGCGGATGGAGCGCGGCGAAATTCGTCACGGTTATACCCGGGTAGCACGGCTCCGGATTGCGCTGCGCTCCATCCCGGCTACGGCAGCTCGCTGCATAGCTGACCTACCGCAACCCCCATCCGCTCACGCTTTACCCTCCGCCAATTTCCTGATCCTCTCTCCCCTAATCAGCCGGAGCAACCGGCCTACGCCAGGGAGAGAGACGCCATGAAGCTCGGCACCGCGATTGCGGAAATCATGAAGCGCGAGGGGATCGAGATCCTCTGCGGGTATCCGGTCAACCATCTGATCGAGCATGCGGCCAAGGCCGATATCAGGCCGGTGATGGTGCGGCAGGAGCGCGTCGGCATCCACATGGCGGATGCGATCTCGCGGGTCACATCGGGACGCTCGATCGGCGCATTCTGCATGCAGCATGGCCCCGGTGCGGAGAACGCGATGGGCGGCGTCGCGCAATGCTACGGCGAATCCGTTCCCGTGCTGGTGCTGCCGATGGGCTATCAGCGCAGACTTGCCCATATCGAGCCGAACTTCAATTCCAGCGAGGCGATGAAGGCGTTTTCGAAATCATCGGAGCCGATCATCCTGGCCGCGGAAGTCGCCAACATTTTTCGTCGCGCCTTCACCAAGCTGAAGAACGGCCGCGGCGGCCCTGTCATCGTCGAGATCCCCGCCGATATGTGGAACGAGGAGGTGCCCGAGCCGCTGAACTACACACCTGTGCTGCGCACCCGCTACGGCGCGGACCCTGTTCATGTGAAGGAGGCGGCCGACCTGCTCGTCAACGCCAAGCGCCCGGTGATCTATGCCGGCCAGGGCGTGCATTACGCGCAGGCCTGGCCGCAACTGAGACGACTGGCCGAACGGCTCGCCATTCCCGTGACGACCAGCCTTGGAGGCAAATCGTCCTTTCCGGAAACGCATCCGCTCTCGCTTGGCTCCGGCGGCCTTGCGGTGCCACGCGCCGTCCCGAAATTCCTGGCTGATGCCGACGTCATTTTCGGCATTGGCTGCTCCTTCACCGAGACCAATTTCGGCATCGCGATGCCGAAAGACAAAACCATCATCCACTCCACACTTGATCCGGACCATCTCAACAAGGACGTGGAAGCCAGGATTGGCCTCGTCGGCGATGCCGGGCTTGTGCTCGACGCGCTGCTGGAGGAGATCGGCAAGACCGTCAGCGCGGATCGCGACGCGTCGGCGGTGGCAGCCGAGATCGCGGCTTCGCACAAGGAGTGGCTGGCGAAATGGATGCCGAAGCTCACCAGCAATGATGCGCCCTTGAGCCCCTATCGCGTGCTGTGGGACCTGCAACATACCGTCGACATCCGCGACACCATCATCACCCACGATGCCGGCAGCCCCCGCGACCAGCTTTCGCCGTTCTGGAAGTCGGTCGAGCCCCTCACCTATCTCGGCTGGGGCAAGACGACGCAACTCGGCTACGGCCTTGGGCTGGCCATGGGCGCAAAGCTCGCAAAGCCTGACAAGCTCTGCATCAATGTCTGGGGCGACGCCGCGATCGGCTTCACCGGCATGGATTTCGAGACCGCGGTGCGCGAGCGCATCCCGATCATGTCGATCCTGCTGAACAATTTTTCAATGGCGATCGAATTGAAGGTGATGCCGGTCTCGACCGAGAAATATCGCTCGACCGACATTTCCGGAGACTACGCCGCGATGGCGCGCGCCTTCGGCGGCTATGGAGAGCGGGTGACGAGACCTGAGGACATCACCCCCGCGATCAGGCGCGGCATCCAGAAGACGCAGGAAGGCGTTCCCGTGCTGCTGGAGTTCATCACCAGCAAGGAGACCGAGGTGTCGCGGCCGGGCACGTGAAGCGGGCCGGATTCCGGCAGCAAAACTCGCTGTCGCGGAGGCTGGCTCCGGCCGCAGGAGATGTGATAATCCGCCTCGGTGCCGCGCTTGTCGCGGCATCAAGCCGGATTGCGAATGACCGCCCCTTCCAACGACATCGCGGAATTTAAACGCCTGTTGCAGGCGGCCACAGCCGAGAACGCGCAGCTTCGCAGCGAGCTCGCGATTGCGCGCGATCGTCAGAACGCCAGCGCCGGGATTCTGCGCACCATCGCGGCCTCTCCGTCCGATGCCCGGCCGGTCTTCGAGGCGATCGCGTCCAGCTCCCGGCGCTTGCTCGGCGGCTTCTCCGCCACCGTGCTTCAGTTCATCGAGGACGAGCTCCACCTCGTGGCGTTTACACCAACGAGCCCCGAGGCGGACGAAGGGCTCAAGGCGTCGTTCCCGCGCAAGATTGCCGACTTTCCGACCTTTGCGCTGGTGCGTGGCGGCGAGACGATCCAGTTTCCCGATAGCGAAGCCGCGGAGGTCCCGGAGCTGAATCGGAACCTTGCGCGGCTGCGCGGCTTCCGCAGCGTGCTGTTCATGCCCCTGATGAATCGGGCGACGCCAGTCGGCATGATCAGCGTCACGCGCGCCGAGCCCGGCGCGTTCGCAGCCGACCTCGTGCAGTTGCTTCAGACCTTTGCCGACCAGGCGGTGATCGCGATCGAGAATGCGCGGCTGTTCAACGAGACACGCGAGACGCTGGAGCGTCAGACCGCCACCGCCGACATTCTGAAAGTGATGGCCGCCTCGCCGTCCGACGTACAGCCGGTGTTCGACGCCATCGCGGCCAATGCCAACCGGCTGATCGGCGGCTTCTCCACGGCGGTGCTGCGCTACATTGGGGGCGCGGCGCACCTTGCGGCGTTCACGCCGACCGATCCGGCCGGCGATCGCGTGCTGCAGGCCTCGTTCCCGGTGCCATTCGCGCAGTTCCCGCCCTACCGGCTCGTGGCCAATGGTGTGGCGGCGCAATTGCCCGACACCGAAGTCGAACCCGCAGCCCGCGACATCGCACGCGTCCGGGGCTACCGCAGCATGCTGTTCGCGCCCTTGATGAGCGACGGCGAGGCGATCGGCGTCATCATCGCCACGCGGCGCGCGACCGGCGCGTTCGGCGAGCATCACGTGCGGCTGTTGCAGACCTTCGCTGACCAGGCGGTGATTGCGATCAAGAATGTCAGCCTGTTCAACACCACGAGGGAAGCGCTGGAACGGCAGACCGCGACCGCCGACATCCTCAAGGTGATCGCGGCCTCGCCCGCGGATGTGACGCCGGTGTTCCAGGCGATCTCCGACAGCGCCAAGTCCCTGGTCGGCGGACATTCCTCCACCGTCACGCGCGTCATCGACGACCTGCTGCACCTGGCCGCCTTCAGCACCGACAACGAAGCCGGCAATGAAGAGCTGCTCAATTCGTTCCCGGTGCCGCTGTCGGCATCCGGCATTCACAGCCGGGTGGCAAGAAGCGGAGAGTTCGCATTCCGCAGCGACATGCAGACCGAGCCCGACCTCACGGACGCCATGAGAGAGCTGGCGCGGACGCGAGGCTATCGCAGCATCCTCGTGATCCCGATGCTACGCGACGGCGTCGCGATCGGCACCATCGGCGTGACGCGGCCGGAGGCCGGTCCTTTCCCGGACAAGGCGATCGCCCTGCTCAAGACCTTTGCAGACCAGGCCGTGATCGCCATCGAGAACACGCGCCTGTTCAACGAGGTGCAGGACCGCACCCGGGACCTCGCCAAATCCCTCGACGATTTGCGCGCTGCCCAGGACCGGCTGGTCCAGACCGAGAAGCTGGCTTCGCTCGGCCAGCTCACCGCCGGCATCGCGCACGAGATCAAGAACCCGCTCAACTTCGTCAACAATTTTGCATCGCTCTCCGCCGAGCTGACGGACGAGCTGAACGAGGCGCTCGCGCCTGTCCCGCTCGCGGACGACGTCCGCAGCGAGGTCGACGAGCTGACCCGACTGTTGAAGGACAATCTCGCGAAAATCGTGCAGCATGGCAGGCGCGCCGACTCCATCGTCAAGAACATGCTGCTGCATTCCCGCGAGGGCGGCGGCGAGCATCGGCTGAGCGACATCAACGCGCTGGTCGAGGAGAGCCTCAACCTCGCCTATCACGGCGCCCGCGCCGAGAAGCCGCAGTTCGACGTGACGCTGAAGCGCGAGCTTGATCCGGCTGCCGGGCAAGCGGAAGTGTTTCCGCAGGAGATCACCCGGGTGCTGCTGAACCTGATCTCGAATGGCTTCCACGCGGTCGCCAAGCGCAAGTCGGATGACGGCGCCGCCGATTACGAGCCGGTGGTGATCGCCGCGACACGCGACCGGGGCGACAGCATCGAGATCCGCATCCGCGACAATGGCACCGGCATTCCGCACGAGGTGAAGGAAAAGATGTTCGATCCGTTCTTCACCACCAAGCCGGCCGGCGAAGGCACCGGCCTCGGATTGTCGATGAGCCACGATATCGTGGTGAAGCAGCACGGCGGCACAATCGACGTCGCGACGGAGCCCGGCGCGTTCACCGAGTTCACGATCCGATTGCCGCGAAGCAGCAGCTTTCCGGACGGACGCCGCGGCTAGCGGTTCTTATTCCGCCATCTCGACGGGTTGCGTCGTGGACGGACCGGCCAGCGGCCGCTCCTCCATCATGATCAGGCAGAGCGCGGCGCCAGCCATCAGCGCGGTGGCGGCGCCGAAGACGTAGCGGAACGCATGCCGCATGTCGTCCGCGGGAATCGCATTGACGGCGCCGTGATGCTCGCCGGCGAGCGGAACGTCGGCACCGAGTGCGATGAGCAGGATGGCCGCGAACGCCGCAACCGTGAACGAGGACATAAGCGAGCGGAAGAAGTTCAACGCGCCCGTGATGGTGCCGACCTGCGGACGGGCGACCGAATTCTGCACCGAGACGACGCAGACCGGAAAAGTGGTGCCGAGGCCAAGCGCAAACGCAGCCATCAGCATCAGCAGCGCCCAGAGCGGCAACGTCGTCAACGTGAGGCCGAGGCCGCACAGCGCTGCCCAGGACGTTCCTACGATGGCGACCCGCTTGTAGTGCTTAGCCCGCGCCATGGTGCGACCGGCGATGGCCGCGCCGCAGGTCGAGACCGCCGCGAGCGGAATCAGCGCGAGGCCCGCTTCGCTGGCGCTGAGGTGATAGACCGCCTCGTAATAGAGCGGCAGCTGCACCGTGAGGCCCGTGATCGCACCGAGCGCGCAACCGCCGGCCGTCAGCCCGAACGGCACAACCGATCCTCCGAGCAGCGGCAGCGGCAGGAACGGCTCTTCCGCCCGGCGCGCGTGCCACACGAAGGTGACCGCGAGCGCTACAGCGCCGCCCACCATCGCAAGCACGGTGGGCGAGAGCCACGGGAAGCGCGTGCCCCCCCAGGTCAGCACCAGCATGAAGACGACGGCAGAGGCCATCAGCAGCACGCCGCCGAGCCAGTCGACCTTGCGCTTGCGGTGGAACACCGGAATCTTCTTCATCCTGGGCAGCAGCAACGCGATCGCCGCCGCCGCGAGCGGCACATTGATCCAGAAGATCATCGACCAGTGCAGATGCTCGGCGAACACGCCGCCGATGACCGGGCCGAGAATGCCGCCGACCATCCAGACGCTGGAGAAATAGGCTTGATACTGGCCGCGCTCGCGTGGGCTCACGACGTCGGAGATCACGGTCTGCACCACCGGCATGATGCCCCCGCCACCCAGTCCCTGGAGACCGCGTGCAAGAATCAGCATCGGCAGGTTCGGAGCGATCGCGCACAGCACCGAGCCCGCGACGAACAGGCTGAGCGAGATGATGATCATCACACGGCGCCCGTAGATGTCGCTGAGCGTGCCGAAAACCGGCGCGACCGCGGTCGACGCGAGCAGATAGGCGGTGATGACCCAGGAGAGATTGGAGACGTCGTGGAACTGGCGTCCGATGGTCGGCAGCGCGGTGGCGACGATGGTCTGGTCGAGTGCAGCCAGGAACATCGTCAGCATCAGGCTGATGACGATGGTGCGGACCTCGTCCTGCGACAGCGGCGCCGGCGGCGCGAGCGAAGGAGCGTGATCGACGCTCAAGACCTCGCTCGGAAGGCGCGACAGCTCTTCAGCGATATCGTCGGGCAATGTCTGGGTGTCGGCAGAACTGCTCTGCCGCTCGAACTTGTTCATCTCGACCGGAAGCCATGAGGCGGCGCAACGCCGCGAAGGATTCGTTCTATGCAGCCAATGTAGACAGCAAAGTTCTTCTCAGGCAGGCACCGCGGCGCATGGGAGCATCCCACCCACGGCCATCGCGAGGACGTGATCTACCTGGTGCGGCGGATCAGTCCTTCGGACGTCGCTTCAGGCGCGCCCGTTTTGGCAGCTGCGCCGGCCACTGCACGATGTGGTTCTCGAGCTCATCGTCCGGAATCTCGACCTCGCTGCCTTCGACCCGTCCGCGTACGGAGACGCCCGCGTCATGCACGGTGTCGGGATCGCCTGACACCAGGGGATGCCACCAATAGAGGTCGCGGCCTTCCGCAACAAGCTTGTAGCCGCAGCTCGGCGGCAGCCAGTTCAGGGTGCGGACATTGGCCGGGGTCAGGCGGACGCAGTCCGGAACCTTGTCGGAACGATTCGCGTAGTCCTTGCAGCCGCAGGTCACCCCATCGAGCAGCTTGCAGCCGACATGGGTGAAATAGATGTCGCCGGTGCCATCTTCCTCGAGCTTGTTCAGGCAGCAGCGGCCGCAGCCGTCGCACAGGCTCTCCCATTCGGGCCCCGACATCTCTTCCAACGTCTTGGTTTTCCAGAAGAATCCTTCCTGGCCTGAAGGTCGTTTGGGAGCTGCGGTCATGCGCCTCAACAAAAGTTCGAAAGAGCTACGGTTGGTGCCATCTAGGGCGTGCGGTCGTGGGGCTGCAAGCAACGCCCGCGTGAGGCCCGTAATGAACCGGGGTCAATTAGGCCTGTTGTTCAAAATCGCAAGCGTGACCATTGGTTTATAGGCCCTGCTCGGCTAGAAGGAACAGCAAGTCCCCACCGTCGCTGGCCGGGCGCCTTGGGTTTGCCGCAACACTCCCGCAAGACGTCTCGATGCCGCCCCCGGCCGGGTGCTTGAACGCTTTCGAACCAAGCCGCAAGGGTTCTAGGTGCGCCAGATCATACCACCGCATTGGAAGGCCCGGATCCGGAATTTCTTCCTGGACCTCGATGCGCGCATCGACTCCTCGCTGTTCTCCTCGGCCAAGGGCATCCGCGAGCTCTACGAGCGCTACTCGACCTTCATGGACCGCTTCTATGTCGGGCGTTGGAAGCGCTGGGTGTTCATCGAGCCGCTGTCGGAGGCCGCGACCCTCGGCCTCGGCGGCCTGGTGGTGATGCTGACCCTCGCCATTCCCGCCTTCCGCGAGACGGCGGACGAGGACTGGCTGAAGAAGTCCGACCTCGCGGTGACCTTCCTCGACCGCTACGGCAACCCGATCGGCAGCCGCGGCATCAAGCACAACGATTCGATCCCGTTGGAAGATTTTCCGGACGTGCTGATCAAGGCGACGCTCGCGACCGAGGACCGCCGCTTCTACGAGCATTTCGGCATCGACATCGCCGGCACCGCGCGCGCGCTCGTCACCAACGCCCAGGCCGGCGGCGTCCGCCAGGGCGGCTCTTCGATCACCCAGCAGCTCGCCAAGAACCTGTTCCTGAGCAACGAGCGCACCATCGAGCGCAAGGTCAACGAAGCCTTCCTCGCGGTCTGGCTGGAATGGCGCCTGACCAAGAACGAGATCCTCAAACTGTATCTCGACCGCGCCTATATGGGCGGCGGCACCTTCGGCGTCGACGGCGCCGCGCATTTCTACTTCAACAAGTCGGCACGTGACGTGACGCTCGCCGAAGCCGCGATGCTCGCCGGCCTGTTCAAGGCGCCGACCAAATACGCGCCCCACATCAACCTGCCCGCCGCCCGCGCCCGCGCCAATGTCGTTCTCGACAATCTCGTCGACGCCGGCTTCATGACCGAGGGCCAGGTGTTCGGCGCCCGCCGCAACCCCGCCTTCGCGGTCGACCGCCGCTACGAGGCGTCGCCGAATTATTATCTCGACTACGCCTTCGACGAGATGCGCAAGCTGGTCGACACCTTCCCGAAATCCTACACTGAGCGCGTCTTCGTGGTCCGGCTCGCGATCGACACCAACGTGCAGAAGGCGGCGGAGGACGCGGTCGAGAACCAGCTGCGCCAGTTCGGCCGCGACTATCACGCGACGCAGGCCGCGACCGTCGTCTCCGATCTCGACGGCGGCATCCGCGCCATGGTCGGCGGCCGCGACTACGGCGCCAGCCAGTTCAACCGCGCCACCGACGCCTATCGCCAGCCGGGCTCGTCGTTCAAGCCTTACGTCTACACCACCGCGCTCCTCAACGGCTTCACGCCGAATTCGATCGTGGTCGACGGCCCGGTCTGCATCGGCAATTGGTGCCCGCAGAACTATGGCCATTCCTATTCCGGCGCGGTGACACTGACGCAGGCGATCACGCGCTCGATCAACGTTGTACCCGTCAAGCTGTCGATCGCGATCGGCCAGAAGGAGCAGCCGAAGGCGCCGAACCCGGCCAAGATCGGCCGCGCCAAGATCGTCGAGGTCGCGCGCCGCTTCGGCCTCAAGGCACCGCTGCCCGACACGCCGTCGCTGCCGATCGGCTCGGACGAAGTCACCGTGCTCGAGCACGCGGTGGCGTACGCGACTTTCCCCAACCGCGGCAAGGCAGTGACGCCGCATTCCGTGCTGGAAGTGCGCACCGGCGCGGGCGATCCGGTCTGGCGCTGGGACCGCGACGGGCCGAAGCCGCGCCAGGCGATTCCCGCCTCCGTAGCCGCCGACATGGCTGGCATGATGAGCCACGTCGTCAGCGAAGGCACCGCGCGCCGCGCAGCCCTCGACGGCATTCCGACCGCGGGCAAGACCGGCACGACGAATGCGTATCGCGACGCCTGGTTCGTCGGCTACACCGGCAATTTCACCTGCGCGGTCTGGTACGGCAATGACGACTATTCGCCGACCAACCGCATGACCGGCGGCTCGCTGCCGGCGCAGACCTGGCACGACATCATGCTCGCGGCGCATCAGGGCGTCGAGGTCCGGGAGATCGCCGGTATCGGCATGGGCCAGAAGCTGCCGCCCGAGCGGATCACCAACGCACAGGCCAATGCGGCGCCGAAGGTGCTGGAGACCAAGCCCGGTCCGCCGCCCGTATTGACCAAGCGCGGCGCCGACGTTTTGGTGCGCGTCGAGAAGCTGCTGGATGACGCGGCCAGGACCGCGGCCAAAGCGGCCGCCACCGACCCCAAGCAAGCCAAACCGGCATCGTCCACGAGCGCGCTCGCCTTCCCGCAGAACTATGCGGAAGAGAATGCGAACGCATCCGCCCCGCGCAAGAACTGACCGAACAAGTGCGGCTGATCCTGATCACATTGACGGCCCTTCTGCTCGCAACCGTGGTGGGCGTCGGCGCGACCTGGATGACGACGACGCGCGGCACCGAGATCGGCGCGCTGACCATCGGCCCCTGGACCGCGCGTCCGCGCACCGGCACCGCCGACGTCGATCCCTATTCGCGCGCCACCATCGTGCGCAACGGCGAGCTGCCTATCGGCACCGGCGACGGCGTCGCCTTCACCGCCACCGCCGACGACAAGAAGAAGGTGCTCGACGGCCGCTGCGACGTCGTGGTCTCCGGCGTGACACCGCCGGCACGGTTCTGGACGCTGACGCTTTATGACCGCAAGGGTCATCTCGTTCCCAATTCGCTGCAGCGCTACGGCTTCACCAGCCAGGAGATCGTGCGGCAGTCCGACGGCTCGTTCGAGATCCGCATCGCCTCGCGCTCGCGCGCCGGCAACTGGCTGCCGACTGGCGGCATCGAACGCTACACGCTGATGCTGCGGCTCTACGACACCCCGGTCGGCGTTGCCACGCGCACCCAGCGCGACGCGCCGATGCCCACGATCACGACGGCGGGCTGCTCATGATCCGGCTGTTGTTCACCATCGTTGCCGGCGTGGTGCTGGGCCTCGTGGTCCATCTCGTCAGCGTGCTGGCGTTGCCGCGGATCGCGACCCAGGACGCCTATTCGCGGCTGACGCCGATGACGAAACTCAACGCCGTCACGCAGCTTCCGCTCGCCGATCCGCAGACCTCGCCGATGCCGTTCATGGACCCGGCCTTTGCGCTCGCGATCTGCCGCTACGATCTGTCGAACGGGCCGATCAAGCTGACGGTCCCCGTCAGCCAGGCCTACACGTCGGTGTCGTTCTACACCCGCAACGAGATCGCCTACTACGCCATCAACGACCGCTCGGCCGGCAAGAAGGTGATCGAGCTCGACCTGATGACCGAGCCGCAGCACAACGAGCTGCCCGAAGACGAAGAGATCACCGCCGCCGACCGCCTGATCAT
This sequence comes from Bradyrhizobium sp. WU425, assembly GCF_021052305.1. Classification (NCBI taxonomy): domain Bacteria; kingdom Pseudomonadati; phylum Pseudomonadota; class Alphaproteobacteria; order Hyphomicrobiales; family Nitrobacteraceae; genus Bradyrhizobium; species Bradyrhizobium sp. WU425. Next base: position 5,524,958 of record NZ_CP088089.1, read on the forward strand.
CGATTCCCCCAGCACCACCGGCCTGATCGTGATGAAGGCGCTCGCCCCCGAGCCCGGCCTGATGCCGCAAGCGCAGTCAACCCTCGCTGCCGCGAGCTGCGGACCGCAGACCGAGCCGCCGGCCAAGGCGGAAGCACCGCGCGGACGGCGCTGAGGTGCGGCTTCGGCGGCGCAAAAACAAAAAAACGAAAAATAACCCCATGCACAGTAGCGGGGGTATTGAAATCATTAGCCATTTTGATTGCACCAACTAGGCGTTTGCCGAACCGATACATCCCTGCCCGTCGTGCTGTTCAGCTTTGACACGTCGGGCAAAACACTGGCAGAATGGCATCATCGAAAGTTCACCCGCGCGGAGCAATCCGCCGCGGGTTTTTTCATGCCGGAGCGCAGGTGCCATGATCGAGAAACACTATTGTCCCCCGTGCGGGCGGGACTAGCGACGCTGATGTCCCGAGCACCGGTCTGTTACTTCAAGATCCGTGCTGATTCCAAATCCTCAATTCCGCTCGGTTTGGCGTCAACTGTTCCCGATCACGGACGGCCGGTCACCAAGTGCTAAACGCGGAGATTGAGCAATGCCAAAGCATGACGAAACATCGAAGCAGCGGGAGAAGCGGGAACTCGACGAGGAATTGGACCGGCAATTGCAGCAAACCTTTCCGGCCAGCGATCCGCTGAAGATCACGCGGGGCTCAACCAAACCACAAGCAGCAAAGCCGGCTGCGCGCGACAGCGAACGACGGCGCCGCTAGTCTATCGATCAGCCGACAGAGCGGGAGCCGTGGTCTCGCGGAAAGAAGGGTTCGCCGGCGAGCGATGAGCCGCGGTACGCGTCACGCCTTCGGGTCGGTGCCGATCAGCGGATTTGACATTGTGCGTTCAGAGCCGGCGGGAGGAACAACGAGAACGTCCACACTCAACGAACGCAGGACTTCTTCCGTTACGCTCCCGATCAAGGCCCGAACCAATCCAGATCGCCCGTGCGTCCCCATCACCAGCATGTCAAGCTGCCTCTCCGAAACAGCACGGGTGATGACCTGCATGGGCCCGCCCTCGCCGACCTGGAGAGACCATCGTTGCGTGCCGAGCTTGTTCGCCACCAGAAACTTCGTCAGCTCCTCCGTTGCCTTCAGACGCTCGCTATCGACATATCCGCTGATGACGGCCGCGCTCGCACCGGAGCGGACCAATCGCGCTTTCGTCATCGGCGAGAAGGCGTGAAGGATCGTTGTTGCGCCCTGTGTCAAGAGTCCGGTGGACAGCCCCACGCGGATTGCATCGGCGGATGTATCCGACATATCGACCGGCACCAGAGCGCGTTCATAGCGCCGCTGCGCCTCGTTGTTCACCATCAGAACCGGATACCTTCCTCCGCGAATTACACGCTCGATTGTGGTGCCTGTGAAGATGTCGCGCAGAAACTGCTTACGATGGGCTCCCATTACAACGAGATCCGCGTCGGCTGCTGCAGCCGCTCGCAATATCCCGTCAAAGGGATGGCCCTTGACCACGATCGGGTAGCACTGAACGTTTTGCAGCTCCGGCATGGATGCGATCTGCTCAACCAGCACCCGCTGTGCCTCACGCTCTTCGATGCGGATCAGCTCGGCTGGCTGATCCTCGTCGACGACATGAACAAGGTGCAGAGTTGCATCAGGGGAGCGCGCCAGGAGGCCGGCCTGCCGCAAAGCGCGATTGGACCGCGTCGAGAAATCTGTCGCAGCGACGATATTCATGTCAGAATCCTTACAATTGCGAACGGCCGCCGGCCCGATGGCCTGCCAAGCTCGACCAGCGCGGCAATTCGGTTGCCTTGCGGAGGGCCTATGACGCTGTTGCCTGCCAGCTTCGTTCGTCCGGTTTGGCCTGGACCGACGATCTGGAGCCGAGAAGCAACCAAGCATCGCGCCCCGCGAACATGCGGCGCACGATATCTTTCTCGCTCATAAGCAACTGTTGTACGCGGTGACGGAGGTGAACCTCCCAACGTCACCTTTTAGGATCGTGAGGAATTGGCGCTCGGCGGCGAGCGAATGCCTCGCGGAAGCCATCGGGATCTGAAATCCAGATGAACATGACCCATGAGGTCAGGACGAGCAGCGCGAAGAACACCGACATGAGAAACTCCCGGCTTTGGTTGCAGAAATGTTGAGGTACCATCCCGGACGATCTGAATCGTCCGGGTTACCGGCGGATCTGCAGCTGGGTCCTATAAATCCGGCGTCGTAGCGTTGTAGTCATCACTGCCTCTGTTTGCGGTGCGGCTCGCTTGCGAGCGGCATGTGCATTGCTCGCTCTGCCGGGCACCGAGCTTCCAGCCCTCGCGAACGCGGCATGGACTGAGTTCGGGGCTGATTGCCTCCGATCAGGCGGCCAACATGCAAAGACTTCGGCGAACTCGCCTACTACTCAGCGTCATGCATCATGTACTTAGAGGTGGGCATGCGATGCAGGAAATCAAATGCGACATTTAGCCTGGATTGACCGACTGGCCGGTCAAGGAACCAAAAAATCGCGCGTCTCGCGCTAATTGCCCTCTGGTCCGCGAACTTGCGCACTCTTTTCGGCGGTATCGCGAAATCGCGCTGCGCCCACCAATACGGTCAGCGCAATAGGCGTGGTTACCACGCCAAGCCCGATGATCAGGATTTCGTGCAGCACGGGCCTGCTCTGAAGTACCGAAAAGCAAACGATTGAAGCAGCTGCAATGAATACGGTGCCCAGCGTTGTCCCGAGCGTCGGCGCGTGGACCCGCTCGTAGAATGTGCCGAACCGCAAAAGGCCCAGCGAACCGACCAGTGTGGCGGCGGCGCCGACAAGAAGGAGAAATGCCGTGAGAGCCGCAGCCCAGGGCGGCAGGTGTTCGATGCCGTTCATTCCATCACCTCGCCGCGCAGCAGAAACTTCGCTAGCGCAACCGTACCAACAAAACCGAAGAGGGCCATGGCCAGAGCCGCCTCGAAATAGAGCGTTTCGCCGGATCGAATCCCGAACGTCAGAAGCAATAACATCGCGTTCACGGACAGCGTGTCGAAACCCAGAACGCGATCCTGTGCTCGCGGCCCCCGAAAGATGCGAGCCGCGCCACAGCCGATAGCCAACACCAGAAGTACCTGTGCGGCGACAAGCGCGTAGATCAGCAAGAGCTGGCTCATTCGAATATCTCCAGCAGATGGCGTTCGTAGCGCTGCTTGATCGTGCGGATCCACTCGGCTTCATCGACCAGGTCGAGAACATGGATCATCAACAAGCCCTTCTGTGCATCGAAATTCACCCACAGCGTTCCGGGCGTCGAGGTGATGATGCAAGCCAACATGGCCAGTCCGTAGGGATTGCGCATGTCGAGCGGAATGTTCACGAACCCGGATTTTCGCTGCCGGCGCCCAAAGCCGAGAATGATCCGGCCCACCGCCAAGTTGGAGCGGATGATATCAATCGCTACCAATCCCAACAGGCGGAGAAGGACGCCGGGTCGCCTGACGTGCGTGCTTGGCAGCTCCAGCACGGTGAGGATCCGCCCGCCGACGAGCGCGATCACACAACCGAGGAGGACATGTCCGACCGTGACTGCTTGATTGAGCAGCAGCCACAATGCGAGAAGACAGAAGCTCACCCGCGGAAAGGGCAGGAATCGCGTCATTCGCCACCCGCCTTTCGGCTGCCTTGGACGCTGATCTCCAGGACGTCGCTGACGTAGCCCGCCGGGGCGTGCAGCGATTGCGCCGTTGCCTGCATGAAACGCATCACCGGACCGGCGAGCACTGTCTGGGTCGCGCAAATGATCAACAGGAACATGATGGGCGCCATTTCGATCAGGCGCACACGCGGCACGGTGCGATCTGGCGAGGCCCAGAAGGAGCGGATACCTGCTCGGGTCAGCGCGACCAACGCCGCAAAACTGGACACGAGGAGCGCCAACAGGAGCGCCCATCCACTGCCGGGAACGGCACCGCCCGGATGCATCTCTGAAGGATGAAGCGCCGCCGTCAGCAGCGCGAATTTGGCTATGAACCCCGACAGCGGCGGAAGCCCGGCGATGACCAGGGCGCATCCGATAAAGGCGACGCCGAGCAATCCCATCGTGGCCACAATGGCCATGCCGACTTCCTCTTCGGTATCGTCCGCACCGTGGTCTTCTCCGTAAGCTTCTCGCGTGACGGCGATCACGTCAGCTCCGGGTTCGCGGCCGCGCTCGATGAGTTCGGCCAGAAGGAAGAACGCGCTGATGCCGAGAGTCGAGCTGACCAGGTAAAACAGTGCTCCGCCGGCGACACTGACTTGCCCGGTCCCGGTGGCTGCCAGCACGGTTCCGGAGGATACGAGCACCGAAAAGCCGCCGAGACGGGCGGTGTCCTGGGATGCCAATGTGCCGATTGCTCCGAAGGCGATCGTCGCCACCCCGCCCCACAACAGCCAGTCACTGCCGAAGCCCGCTGACGCGCCGCTGCCCTCACCGAAAAGCAACAGCGATAGACGCAGGATGATATATACGCCGACCTTGGTCATGATCGCAAAGATCGACGCCACCGGTGGACTCGCAGATGCGTAGGCCGTCGGCAGCCAGAAACACAGAGGCCACATGCCGGCCTTGAGCAGGAAGGCCACGGCCAGCATGCCGGCGCCTGCTTCGAGCAAACCGCGGCTCTCCGCAGCGATTGCAGGTATCCGCGCCGAGAGGTCCGCCATATTGAGCGTCCCGGTGACGCCATAGATCAGGCTGACCCCGATCAGGAACAATAGAGACGCGACCAGATTCACGACGATGTAGTGCAACCCGGCCTTCACCCGTGCAAGACCGGAACCATGCAGCAGAAGTCCGTACGAAGCGGCCAGCAACAACTCGAAGAAGACAAACAGGTTGAAGAGATCGCCGGTCAGGAAGGCACCATTGAGGCCCATCAACAGAAATTGAAAGAGCGGATGAAAATGCGCGCCCGTCCGGTGCCAACGGGCAAGAGAGAACACAACCGACGCCAACGCCAGGATGCTGGTCAGGAGCAGCATGAGCGCGGAGAGCCGATCGAGAACGAGGACAATTCCGAACGGAGCAGGCCAATCGCCCAGGCGATAGACTTCCCTGATTCCGGGGTGACCCGAATCAGACATTCCGAGCAAGATCACCGCGACGCAAACGAGTGCAACCGTTGCGGCGACATTGACCGCAGCCACGATGTTGCGGTGCCGCTCTCCATTCAAGAGCAGCATGCCTGCGCCGGCAAGCAGGGGCAGGACGATAGGCGCAACGACGAGATTTGCGATTCCGCTCACGCCTCGGGCTCCTGACCATCGACGTGATCGGTGCGAGCCAGGCCGCGCGACGCGAGGAGAACGACAAGGAACAACGCCGTCGTCGCAAAACTGATGACGATTGCAGTCAGTACGAGCGCCTGTGGTAGCGGGTCAGCATGTTTCGTTGCATCCCCGATCTCCTTTGCGATCAGCACCGGCGCTCCCGTCCGCACCCGTCCCATGGCCACGATGAAGAGATTGACGGCGTAAGAGAGCAACGAAAGCCCGATGATGACTTGAAACGTGCGCGGCCTGAGGATCAGCCACACTCCGGACGCCGTAAGCGCACCTATGCCGATGGCCAGGCTAAGCTCCATTACACCAACTCCTCTTTCGCTCGCTCATCGTGCGCGCGTTGCCCCGCCTGGAGCGGCACGCCATAGCGACGCAGCGATTGATGCGCGATTGCGATGAGCATCAATACCGTGGCGCCGACGACGAGCGAGAACACACCGATATCGAAGAGAAGAGCGCTGGCCGTGGGGACGCGACCGAGCAGAGGCAGTTCGGCATATGCAAAGTACGAGGTCAGGAAGGGGTGTCCGAAAACGCAGGCGGCAGCTCCCGCACACCCTGCCAGCAAGAGGCCGAAACCCATCCAACGCACCGGCATGACGTGAAGACGAGCTTCCACCCACACCGTGCCGCGAGCCATATACTGCAGGATGAATGCTGTTGCCATGGCGATGCCGGCGATGAAGCCGCCGCCCGGAAGGTCGTGCCCGCGCAAGAGAAGGAAAATGGCCACGACGCCGATCACGGGAAACAGCAGCCCCATCATCAATGCCGCGGTAGCAAGCGTGTCTTTGGCAGTGTCGCCCTTCTGTCGATCGGGATGAGCCTCGTCGTGGGCATCCTGGGCATGCTGCTGTTCGGGAACGGGAATGCTTTCGGGGGCCGGACGGAAACGGCGCAAAAGCGCAAAGACGGTCAGTGCGACGACCGCAAGCACGGTGATCTCGCCGAGCGTATCGAACCCGCGAAAATCCACCAGGATGACGTTCACCACGTTGGTTCCGCCCCCCTTCGTGTAGGCGTTTTCCACGAAGTATCGCGAAATGCTGTGGTTGTCCGGGAGCTGCATGGCCGCCAGCGCAAGCGTGCCCAAACCGAGCCCGGCGAGGAGCGCGATGGAGAAATCGCGAACGCGGTGCCACCGAATGCTGTCGGGCGCCTCTGCCGGGCCTGGTCGCGCGATGCGTTTCGGCAGCCACCGCAAGCCGAGCAACAGGAGAACCGTCGTAACCGTCTCAACGACGATCTGCGTCAGCGCGACATCGGGAGCGGATAACCAGACGAAGCTGACGCAGGTGACGAGACCCGCGGTCCCGAGCAGTATCAGCGCCACCACCCGATGAAATTTGGCCTGGACCGCGGCCGCCACCGCGCAGCCAACGCCCACCACCCAGAGTAGTCCAAAGACGAGGTCGAATTCCCTCCTTGACGGTCCCGTCAGCGAGAGGCCGCGGGCGTAGAGGGGCAGCAGGGCAGCGACGAACGCCACGCCAGCCAACAGTCTCAATTGTGGTTGGAGACGCCTCGTGCCGAGATTGGTGGCGAGCCATCGCGCAAGCCGCCAGGACAATGTCACCAACACCCAGTCAAAGATCCGCTTGCCATTGATGCGACCGAGCAAGGGCGGTCCCTCATGCGCGAGCAGGTAGGAGCGCAGCATGACGTAGACGCCCAACCCACCGGCCATCGCTACGATGCTCATCAGAAGTTCAGGCGTAATTCCGTGCCAGAGACGAAGGCTGTACTCCGGCATCGCGGAGCCGAGAACCGCCCGGGCAGCCGTATCGAGGATCGGCGCCACTGTGAGAGCCGGCGCGACACCGACGATGAGGCATGCCAGCACGAGCAGTTCGGCCGGAAGTCGCATCAACAGGGGCGGCTCATGTGGAACGCGTGGCAAGCCGGTTGGAGCCGGGCCGAAGAACACGTCGCGAATGAAGCGCAGCGAATAGGCAACCGTGAACGTGCTGGCGAGAGTGACGATGTACGGCAGCGCCTGATCGACGAGGGAATTGTCATGGACCTCGATCGTCTCGGCAAAAAACATTTCCTTCGACAGAAAACCATTCAGCAACGGCACTCCCGCCATTGCCGCGGCAGCCACCATGGCCAGCGTCGCCGTAATCGGCATGAAGGCCCATAGCCCGCTAAGGCGGCGGATGTCGCGCGTGCCGGTTTCGTGATCGATGATGCCGGCCGCCATGAACAGCGATGCCTTGAAGGTCGCGTGGTTCATGATATGGAAAATCGCCGCGATCTGTCCGAATGGGGTATCGAGTCCGGTCAAAAGCGTGATCAATCCGAGATGGCTGATCGTCGAGTAGGCCAATAGCCCCTTCAGATCCTGCTGGAACACGGCGAGAAAGGCGCCCAGAAAAAACGTGATCAGGCCGATCGAGCCCACCAGCCACAGCCATTCATTCGTTCCACCCATTGCCGGCCAGAGCCGCACTAGAAGGAACACTCCGGCCTTCACCATTGTTGCCGAATGGAGATAAGCTGAAACGGGAGTTGGAGCGGCCATCGCGTGCGGCAGCCAGAAATGAAACGGGAACTGGGCGCTTTTTGTGAGAGCGCCGAGAAGGATCAGAACGAGTGCGGGGACATAAAGCGCGTGCGAACGGATCGCGTTTCCGGAAGCCAGCACCTGCTCCAGGTCATAGCTGCCGACGATGTGCCCGATGAGCAGCACGCCGGCGAAGAGGCAAAGCCCACCCGTCGACGTGATCACCAGCGCCATCCGCGCGCCGTCTCTCGCCGCCGCGTTGTGGTGCCAGTAACTGATCAGCAGGAATGAAAAGAGACTGGTCAGCTCCCAGAAAAAAACCAGTTGGAGCAGGTTGCCGGAGAGCACGATTCCCAGCATTGCTCCCATGAAGGCGAGCAGCAGGGAGAAGAACCGCGGAACGGGATCACTGGGTGACATGTAGTACCGGGCATACAGCACCACCAGAAAACCGATGCCGGTGATCAGCATGGCGAAGGCCCATGCGAACCCGTCAAGCCTCAGCACAAATGCGAGTCCAAGTTCAGCGACCCAGCCCGTTCGCCACCCGACAACGCCGCCATTCGTCACGTTCGGATAAGCCGCACCGATGAGGCAAAAAGCTGTAAGTGCGACCGCTCCAGCGAGCCATGCCTCAGCGTTGCGTGCATTGACCCGCAAGAGCGCCGCAATAAAGCTTCCTGCGAAAGGAAGGACGAGAACGGCAAGCAGGAACATTTGCGTTCATTGCCCCAGGCTGCGAGGTGGAGAGATGCTTTCGCTGATCCTCAATTGCTTAGCCGAGGCGGATCGATATCTCCACTGCTAGATTTTAGCGCCATTGTGATGGTTTGGCCGGAAACCGCCATTCCGGCGGACACTGGCTCCGCGATTGAGCGGTTCAGATCCAGTGTGGAAGGGTGCCAGTCGCGGCGGCAACGACGGCGGCGAGAGCGCCCAGCAACGCACAGAATCCGCAGAGCGCGATCCCCCGCCAGCCACTCATCTCGACCGGCTCGGTGTCCTCAGCTGGGCTGACCTCGGAGCGGTATCGCATGTCATGGCGCCCGTTCAGTGTTCCATCGCCAGGTGCAAGCGATCGATGCCGACTATAATAATGGTTCTGTAGAACTACGGCTCACATTCACGTCAAACCGCCGCCCGGGGCCTACCGGTGCGACAAGAGCGATCGCCTGCAGCAACGTCAGCCTGTCCATCCCACGCGGTGTAATCTTCGACGCACGTTCTTGCGCAGCTGGGTAGACCCGCGTGCTTGTTCGATGTCTCACTTCAATGACGCTCCTTGTCTCCTCTCGATATTTCGCGTGCACAGGTGCTGTGCGGTTTCGTCGCAATGTTTCCAGGGAAATGAACCACTATAGTCAGAGCATCATGGCTTATGTCATCGACATTGATGCGCGCACCGCGCGTTTTGCTCTTCACGCCGGCCGCCTCCAAGCAGGCGGTTAGCCGGGCGGTGTTCGCGCCGTCCGGGCTCTTTTCCAGCTTTCGTGACCTCCACTCGAGAGGTCGTCTTGAAGCAGAAGGAGTGCGCCGTGCTGCCTCTTCCAAAAATTGCACTGACCTCATCAGACTATCCGCGGCTCGAACAGCTCGCCCGGCTCGCCGTCCAAAAAGGAGATTTGGACGGGATATTCCTCATGGGCGAAATCAACCGCGCCGATATCGTCGCGGACGAAACGGACAACGTCCGTCCTTTCGTGACGATCGGATCATGGGTCACCCATTGCACGAATTGGGGCGCTCCGCGTCGCACCGTGCAACTGGTCTGGCCTGAGGAGTGCTGGTCGGATCCCGCCTGCATTTCGGTGTTGACCCCGCTGGGTACAGCTTTGATCGGACTGCGGGTCGGCGATCAGATGCCGTACTTCGTCGCCGGATGTCTGAATGTCGTCAGGGTCCAAAGCCTGACCCCATCGGATTCAAAGGTCGTCCCATTCTTCCGGAGAGGGCCGACGCGGTCAGGCAACCCATTCGATGACGACCCCGGACCAACTGCAGCATAGGAGCGACCAATGCGCAATTTCGAAGCTGAGAGCCGGCGAGAACAGCCGGCGTTGCCGCCGATCAAGATTACTGAGGACGAATCACGGCGCCTCAGTTCCTTGGCCAATTCGAGCATGGATCTGTTTCCGCGAGTGGCCCATTTTCTGGCTCGAGAGATGGAACGTGCCACGGTGACGGACGAGAACAACTTGCGAGGCGTGATCAGGATGGGATCGAAAGTGACCTATCGCGATGACGAGACGGGTGCGAGCCGAGAGATCGTGCTGGTCTATCCGCATGAGGCAAACATCGAGCTCAGTCGGATCTCGGTCCTGACGCCTGTTGGAGCGGCCTTGATCGGCCTATCGCCGGGACAGCGGATCGACTTCGAGACGCCCCACAAGCGCACCAGGGGCCTGACCGTTCTCGCTGTGTCCGAATAAGGCGCGTACGTTAAGTCAGACCGAGCATCGCCGTCTTGCGATGTGGGCGCGTAGTCCCGAGGACGTCGCGCCCGGATCTGGCCCTTCGTATGAATTCGACAGCGCACACGCCTTGGTTTCGTAGCGCTGTGGATCACCGCGCCTCTCACTATTGCAGGACTGGTCGCCCAACGACTCTGCGCGGCTTCGATCCATCATAGTGAGTTTGCAACGCGGTGTGCCCCCCCAGAGGACCGGGGCTCAGGGGTCGTAAAAGTCGTTCACGAGGACGTCTCAAGTCGCGGCCGTGCGGTTGATCTACACACTCGCTCTTTGGAAAAGGACAGGAACATTCCTGCGATTGCCAAGTTTTCCCGATGCCCTTCCCCAAGGGCGACCCCGAGTGGCCCCAGCTCCATGCCCCCAATAGCCCCGCGAGCTGGGGCCCGTTTTTTTTCGAAATTTGGGCTGATAACGGGAACCAAGAACCACTTCTTTGGTTGGGCATCATTCGCAACCGCACCTCAAATAACGTGGTGCCGACACACGAAGGACCTCAGCTGGCCCAGCCCCGAGCTGAAGCCCTTCTTGTGTCGTGCGCGCATTTTTAAGCCGAATTCGGAACGAATATTCGACCCTTGAATCATTCCACGTCAGCTAAGTGTCGGATGTCCAACCGTGTCGCGCTTAAATCAGTTCGCCCGTGAGGCCGCAGCGGCATTGCTGCGCATGGCAAAAACAACAAAAAATCCCACGGTCGCTGCTGGCTTGGTCCAGCGTGCGGCAGACCTGAAAGACCGCACTGGCGAGCTTCCTGCCATTGATGTCGAGGCCATGGCCGAAGAGCCGCCCAAGCCCTTGACGAAGAACTAAGGCTGCCTCGGTCGGAGAAGGCTTCGTCCACTCCCCTCAGGACTGAGCGGGCGGAGTTCCGGTATTCAGAAGTTGAGCTACGGCGGTCACGATTTGCGCAGGTGCAAATGGCTTGGTCAGCAAGATGCTGTTGGGCACGCCGTGGGCGGGCCATTGATCGGCCGCCGCGCCTGTCATGTAAATCACAGAGATGTCCGGATTTAGCTCCCTGGCGCGATGGCCGACTTGCCAGCCATCGAGCTTTCCGAACAAATTTATATCGGTAACGAGTGCGCGATACTTGGTTTGGTTGCCCTGCAGAAGACTAACTGCATCCTCCCCGCTGACGGCGACTTCGGCTTCAAAGCCGCCATCTGACAATGCGTCGGCCACCATGTCGCGGATAAGCTGTTCGTCTTCGACGACGAGGATAGTAACTCCCGTCCCTTGCATGCTGGCCCCCTGCGCACCCGCTGTGCGATCGGGAAGGAACTCGCGATAAAGAGTTATGTTCCATTTTGAACACAGGGAGCAAGGGTCCCCCGCCCAACGGATGTCAGCTCGACTTCAGGAGTGCAGCTTCTTGCGCAACTTCCCGATCAATTCGCGAAAGCCCGCGACATACTCTTGGAGGATGCGCCACCGGGCCTCGTCGCCCTCGCTGACCAGCCGCACGGCCGCAGGCGGCCCTGATCCAGATCGATCTTTTAACTCTCTCAGGGCTGCGGCGGGTCTTCTGGCGGGCTTGGTGGCGGCAGTCCATATTCCAAGGCGCGCTTTGCCGCCAGCTTTCTGTAAGCCGCCGCCTGGTTCAACAGCTGAGTTTTGAAGGTCGAATCCTGCTCGCCCGCCGCCAATTTCTCCAGACTGACGGCACGCTCCAGGTATTCGTTCAACAGTTTCATCGCCGCCCCCGGCTTTTTTCGGACCCTTAAAAATCTCACGGCGCGAAAAAAGGTCAAGCGGGGAAGTCCGGCTACCGATCCACTCCCTCAGGATGAGCGCAGTATGGGAATCCTGGTGCCCGTTGAGGCACCAGGCAGTCAGGGAAGGGATAACGGCTAAGGCCCAGAGAACGGACGGTGCTACGGTGGCCGCCGCCGGCCAGCGGTCAGGATAGTACCGCTGGTCAGACCCTGGTCATTCAAACTGATCCAGAATCTCTCGCACCTTCAGCGCCAGTTTTGCTTGCGAGATTGGCTTCTCCAGCAGGTTGACACCTTCATCAAGCCTTCCCTGATGGACCACGGCATTACGCGAATAGCCCGTCATGTACAGGATCTTCAGTCCCGGTCTAATTTGATGCGCGCGCCTGCCGAGCTCGCGACCATTGATCCCCGGCATGACCACGTCAGTGAGAAGAAGGTCCACCTTCGAATCGTCTTGCAGGAGAATGGTCAGAGCGGCCTGAGCGCTGCGGGCCGAGAGGACGCGATAGTTGAGATCCCGCAGGACGTCAGAAATATAGACGCGCAGATCCTCATCGTCCTCGACGACGAGAACGGTCTCGGATAGCTCACCCTCGGCAATTTCCTCAGGTGCGATTTCTTCGGGCCGTGTGCTTCCGGAGAAGCGCGGAAAGTACATCTTGATGGTGGTGCCCTGCCCCACCTCGCTGTAGATTTTTGCGTGGCCTCCGGATTGCTTGACGAAGCCGTAGACCTGGCTCAGGCCAAGGCCGGTGCCGTGGCCCGGCTCCTTTGTCGTAAAGAAGGGCTCAAAAGCGTGACTGAGAACGTCCCGCGACATTCCGCCTCCGGTGTCAGTCACGCAAATGGCGACGTACTGACCGGGCGCCAGTTCAGGATTGAGCCGGCAGTAATCATCGTCGGCGGAGATGTTGGCTGCTTCCAAAGTCAGCTTTCCGCCGTCGGGCATGGCGTCACGAGCGTTGATTGCCAGGTTGACGATGGCTGACTCCAGATGATTGGCGTCGGCTTCGATTTCCCAAAGACCCGCACTTCCGACGGTCTGGACTTCGATGCGCTCTCCGAGCGTGCGCTGAAGGAATTCCTGCAGGCCATTGACGTAGTTGTTTACGTTGATTGGCTTGGGATCGAGCGCTTGTCGGCGCGAAAATGCCAACAAGCGACTGGTTAACGCCGCGGCTCTCTGTGCGCCGCGCTTCGCGTTTGCGAGCGCCCGGTTCAGATTGGCTCCGGGCGCCTTGGCGTGCCGCTCAGCTGTTTCGAGATTGCCAAGGACGATCATGAGCAGATTGTTGAAGTCGTGCGCGATGCCACCGCTGAGTTGCCCCACCGCTTCCAGCTTTTGGGATGCGGCGAGTTGCTCCTGAACGTGCTTGAGCTCGTCCTCGGCGCGCTTCCGGTCCGTAACGTCGCGCGTGACTTTGGCGAACCCGACAATGTTTCCGGCCTCGTCCGTGATGCGATCGATGATGACGGACGCCCAGAAGCGGGAGCCGTCTTTTCGCAGGCGCCAGCCTTCCGCCTCGAAGCGACCATGCTCCGCCGCCTCTGAAAGCGCACGCTTGGGCACACCGAGTTCGATGTCTTCGGGCGTGTAAAAAGCGCTAAAATGCTGACCGATGATCTCCGGCGGCGCGTAGCCCTTGATCCGCTCTGCTCCGGGATTCCAGGTTGTCACGTTGCCGAGTGGGTCGAGCTGAAAGATCGCGTAATCGACCACCGCCTCGATTAGCTGGCGATAGCGCCGCTCACTATTGAGAAGCTCTTCATGGGCTTCCTGACGTTCGGTAACATCTCGCGTGACCTTGGCGAAGCCGATCACTTCACCGGCTTGATTGCGGACGGCATCGATGATGACCGATGCCCAGAAACGGCTTCCGTCCTTGCGGACTCTCCATCCTTCGGCACTGAAGCGGCCTTCTCGTGCTGCGACGCTCAAGGCGCGCTCTGGAAGCCCATTGGCGCGATCATCTGGCGTGTAGAAGGATGCGAACGACTTGCCGATGATTTCGTCAGGCGAGTAGCCCTTCAACCGCTGGGCACCGGAGTTCCAGCTGCGGACTGTGCCGTCGAGGTCGATCATGTAGATCGCGTAATCAACGATTGCGTCGATGAGCAGTTGAAGACGCGCAGTATCGTCGATCCCGTCAAGTTTTGACTGATGGGCTTGCAAATGGTCGACTCCGGTGTCGGGGGAGACCGTTTAACCGCGAAGGCTTTTTATTGTTCCGTGGTGCTGCTTCGTGCGCTGCATGCCTCTTCGGGATCTGGATCTCAGTTGCACCACTGAGGGAGCGAGGATCTTAACCATCAGGCGGCGCTCCGATCAGTGCTCCTCGGTCGGATACACTCATTTGCAGGGTGTGATGCTCCGCGTTGCGGTCAGCTTGATCCAGTGGACGGGCGGCGCCGAACGTTCCTTTCAGCATGACCGGCACTCCAGCGACGCCTCCAGCTTCCAGATCAGCGGATCGCTTGTGCGGCAGAGACGAGCATGATAGAAAAGGCCATCGGGTCAAACACAACCGCCCGACCAGCTTTCGAGCCAAGCGTTGTTTCGCTCCATTATGGAGGTGAAACATGTCTTGCGACAGCACCACTGGCTCAATCGGCACATCCAGCGCAGCCTTCGTTCCTTCTCCAAGCCCTGCATGGTTCTGGAAACTCACGCTCGCGCTGCTGGACGGCATCACACGGCGCCGCCAATACGACGAGCTTCTCGAACTGGATGACCGGCTTCTCGCGGACATCGGCTTATCGAGAACAATCGTTGGGGAAGCTCGACGGTGTTACTTCTCAGGTTGGCGCGACAAATCGGATATTGTCGATTCCTGTCGGTGAGCGCCCCACACCTGCGCGTGCGAACGCGGCGCGTCTGCTTGTCCCTGTGGATCAGACGGCCGCCAGGCTCGTGAAAGGCCGAAGGACTTTTTGACCGCGATGTTGGCGTCTTCTCAGAAGTCCAGCTTGTCGCGTATGGCATCAATTCCGGCTTTCGCGCACGCTTCGTCCGCGTCACCGCCCGGCGCGCCGGACACGCCGACCGCTCCGACCAGGGAGCCGCCGGCTTCAACGATCAGTCCTCCGGCAATGACGACCGCTCCGGGAAGGTTGCGAATGCCCGCCTGCATCATCCCCGGCTGGCTGATCGCATTGAGCTCGGTCGTGCTGGTCTTGAACGAGGCTGCTGTCCACGCCTTGCCTGCTGCCGTCGAGGGCGTGTGAGGGCCTGCAAAGCGATCGCGCAACATCACTTGCGTGACGCCGAAGCGATCGACGACGGCAACTGCAACCTGGTATCCACGGGTGCGGCAGTTCGCCAACGCAGCGCGCGCAAGATCGAGCGCCAGTTCTGGACCGAGCGATTTGTAGGCGACCAGACCTTCCTCCGCCCGTACTGGGCAGATGGACGCAATCAGCAGGGCCGTCGCGACCGACAGGCATCGAACGTTCATGGCAATCTCCGGCATAGGTGACCAAAGGCCTATTTGCTCTCACCATATGTCAGATCATCGAACAGGGTCACGCTATCTGCCTTGGTCCACAGGCCGATCATGCCCGCGTCCGGAATGGTGGCGTCTTCCACCTCGAACAATTGCTTTCCGTCATAGCTCACCTTGAACCGACTTCCTGCAAAGTCGCAGCGCAGCAGGTGCCATTGCCCGGACGACACCGGCGCGCTGACGCCATAGCCGCCTCTGCGACCCACGATCTCGAGCGACATTCGAACGCCATTGATCGTCTTGTAGAGAACGACATTGTCCTCCAGCGCGTTAGCCCGGACCACGTAGTAATTGTCGGCATCCTTCGCACGCCAAATGACTCCCGCGGCGCGATCCTCGGAGCCGGCAACGGCCTTGAATTTCACCTCGACGAAGCCGTCACGGATGGACGTATCGCGCTTGATGGCGAGGGGAAACGTCGCCCGTCCGGATTGCTTGAGAACGTTCGGCTTGCTTGGCGCCGTAGCCTCGGCCTCGACGGTCCATTTCGGCTGTCCCTTGCCGGTCATCGTCAAAGTCCACCCGTCGGGCGAAGTTCCGACAGCAGCGCTGTCGAAATTCAGGGTCTCGGCCATGGCATTTCCTCCCATCAACAAAGCCAGCATGGATGGCAGCGCAAGCCTGGCCCATGCAGAAGATTGAATTCGCGCGCGGCCTGCCGCGCTCGATCTGCACTCATCACTCATCGGAGAATGCGAGGAGGCCCCCGTGAAGACGCGGCGCGTCTTCGGATCGAACGCGGCGTGATCGAAATCGCTGTTCAGTCCGTTCGGGATGGCGATGACGCCCAGTCGCTTCAATAGCATGATGCCCGATCAGCGGAAAAAGGGAGGGTCGAGACGACCAGCGAGAGCCCCGCCAACAGCAACAGTGCCAACACAGCCTTGCGAAAGGTCTCGTCCTGGATGGTCCCGAACATCTTGAAGCCGGACCAAAGGCCGGCGACCATGAAGGGAACGCCCAACGCGTACAGCACCAGTGTTTCCCTGGTAATGGAGCCGGCCGCTGCCTGGGACAAGGAGATGACCACGAAGGCGATGAACAGCACCGGCTGAAACACGGCCCGCTGCAAATCCTTCGGCCAACCGCGCCATTGGCACGATATCGTGGAGATCACGCCGCCGAGCCCCGTCAACCCGCCAAGCATCCCATTCGAGATGCCTATTGCGATGTCTGCTCCGGTGCCGATTCTCATGGGCGCGAACACAGGGCGCGCCAAGCCGTAAATGGAGTAAATCATCAACAACACACCGACTCCGAACCTCAGATAGAGGGGATTGAGATAGACGAGAATTTCAACGCCAATCGGAATGCCGATGACTGTTCCAAGCGCGAGAGGCCATGCCTTGCGCAGATCCAGGACATGTCGCAGCCTATAAATGCCGTAGCCTTGGGTGAGCAGACCGTACCCCGCGATCAAAGTGGCGGTCTGGATCGGCGTGATGATGTGCAGCCAGACACCAGAGACGACCAGGCCCATCGCGAAGCCAGAGAAGCCGCTGACGAAGCCACCGGCAAGGGCGGCAAGAGCAAAGATAGCGAAGCCAAGTGCGTCCATATGATCGTCCAGGGATCGAGGTGGCGAGCGCTTGGATGGGACTCCATCTCACGGGGAGGTCTCGGTATCCCCGAATCGTCAGTTGTTATGTCAGATGCTTCTCTCGCCCATCGAATAGCTTCGAAGCGTGCCGTCCTGGTCGTAGACGAAGCGATAATGGACTTCGTCCGACATGCCGCGGATTCGACTCGGGTCGCACGACAGCGGCTTCATGACGCAGGACATGGCAGTCCTCCATTGAGATCACGGATGAATTTCGAGTTGGATGGTTCACGATCGCTGCCGCCCGGCAGAGTCCGTCGGCACGGTGATCCCACCGCCGACAGCGAGGCCCTGGTGGGCGCGAAACGGATAAAGGGGCTTGGAGAGGGGATCGGAAAACGGAAGACATGCAGCGTCCTTGTCGAAACCGGGACGCGATTCTTGGGCATGTCGCCTCACGGGGAGATCGCTTCCCCGTGAGGCAAATATTACGCGCCGGTCGAATTTGTCAATGCCGTCGAAGCTTTGTTTCTAACCACTAGACGGCGCGGATCCGACCAAGCTTCTCGTCACCTGCTGGTGCTCGTGAACGTGTCACCCATATATGTCGCTGTCGGCTTGGACCGCAGATGATTGATTTTGGCTCAACGGCGCTCGGCGTTGTCAGGCCGGGCCCGCCAATCACGTCCCACCGTTTGATGATCCTGATCCGATTGATCGGCTCGGCCGGCGCGATCGCCATCGGTGCCGCCTTGCGCCTTCCAATCACGTTCGATCTTAACGTCTTCGGCGTTCTTCCTGTCTTGGTCTCGGGCCTGTTCAGCTTGCTCGGGAGTTCGATCCGGCTGCACCGGAACGGTCGCCTGCGCCTGACGTGCAGGAGCCGTCTCGTCGGCGCGTGAGGGACTGAGCGTACAAGACAGCAATACTGCCGCGGTGATCACTAGGACACGCATGCCTACCTCCTCCGTTCGTAGAACGGTAACGACCGATACAAGCTTGGGTTCGGAACGGTCGGAGCCGTTTCAGTGCTGCAATGCGATACTTGCGCGTAAATTTGGCCAGCTCGCATTTCACCGAACCTCTTCGCGCGCAGCTCCCGCCTCGCATCAGCTCTTCGTGCTCGCCGTCTTGTCGAGCGCCGCGCGCAGGCCCTCCGCAAGCTTGACGGCATCATCGTTGGCCCAGAAGTGCATGAAGAAGAGCCGAGGCTGTTCGTCCAGCATGTGGCTGTGCAGCGCGGTCACCTCAATGCCGCGCGTCCGAAGCGCGAGGATAACCGGGTTCACTTCGTCGCTGGTCAGCACGAAGTCGCCCGTAATGGCCGCCCTACCCGCGCCCGTCGGCTGGAAGTTGATGGCGATTGCGACGCCCATGGCGGCGACGGGGGTCAACAGCATGCCGTCCTCCGTGATGGGGTCGCGCCGCTTCACGTTGAACTGGTAGACGCCGCCGTTCGCCTGCCCCTTGACGCCGATGATCTGGTCGAGCTTCGCCGTGTCGAGGTCGATGGCGGGCGGCGGATTCGCCGGCGCCGTGACCGTCAGCGGGGTCTTGCTTTCGGCCAGGGCATCATGGATCGCCGCGGCCAGCTTGACCGGGTCGCCATGTCCGGCGACGTGCATGTAGAACGTCGCCGGGCTCGCACGCAGCAGATGATTGTGCACGGCGGTGATCTCGAGCCCGCTCGCGATCATCTTCGCCATCACCGGATTGATCTCGGTTTCGAGCAGCACAAGATCGCCCATGACCATGGCGCCGCTATGCGCAGGCTTGAACGCGATCCAGCCACCGAGCGCCAGCGCCGGCTTGATCGCGACGCCGTCCAATGTCACGGAGAGATCGGTGCGGGGAAAGCCGTAACGGCGGACGTCGTCCGAGACGGCGGGCTTGCGGCCCAGGGTCTCGTCCACCTTCTGCCAGTCGGCATCCTGGGCATATGCCGGGATGAAGGGGCCGAAGCGAAATGCAAGAAGGCAGACGCCAATGCCGACCACGGCCCAGATGATTCTTTTCATCGTGCTACTCCTCGGCTTAGTTTCGCTCTTTAACCCGACCACTGCTGTCGACGACCAGCGTCACCGCCTTGCCGTTCTTCACCGCCTTGGCGGTGACGCCTTCAGCCGTCGACTTGATATCGCTGACTTGCGCGTAGCCGGCCGCCTGGATCTTGGCGACCAACTCCTCCTGTGTCAGAGCGTGCGCGCTCGACAGCACGCCCGCGATCGCAAGCAACAGGACCGTGCGGAAGATTGCTCGTGTTCGCATGATCATTCTCCTGGTCTTGTCCTGCCCCAAGTGAAGTCCGTTTCGCGATCTTCCCCTACTCGGTGCCAACACGGCGCAACAGGCCGCGGGCATCAATGCGCACAGCGATGCGACCGGCGCGGACGCCGTGCCGAGAAATCGAGCCAGTCTGCTGGATGCAATCGAGGAAAGTATGATGACATGGTGCGCCCTTGGTGATCAGGACGCGATGCTTGGGCATGTCGCCTCACGGGGAGATCGCACATCCCCGAACCCAAGTAAAAACCCGAGGGCGGCGGCTGTCAACGGGCGTAGGCTTCGGGCGGCCCACCGAAGTCGCCGACGAACGTCACAAAGAATTCACCGCTCCGCGGAACCGCGCCAGCCATGTCTTGAAACTCGCGGACGGCCCCGCTAGTGTCCTTTGCGTGGGGACAAAGCAGACTCCCCGTGAGGCCTCGGTCCAAGCTCTGCGCAGCACGCCATTCGTGGAGCTTGCGCATGGACATCGAACGACACCCTTCTCATCGACACACCGTCGCCATCCTCTCACGCGGAGACGCTGCCGCGCGGCGGGATGCGACGGCGCAAAACAGCCGCTTCGTACACGTCTTCGAAGCACTCGCCGCCGTCGGCATTGAAGCCCAGCCGGCGATCTATGATGAAAGCTTCGCCGAGGACGTTCGTGAACAATTGCTCGCGATTGACGGCGTGCTGGTCTGGGTCAACCCCATTCAAGACCGTCGAGATCGCGCTGGTCTCGACGCATTGCTGCGGGACGTCGCGGCTCAGGGCGTGTGGGTCAGCGCTCATCCCGATGTCATCCTCAAGATGGGCACCAAGGAGGTACTCTATCGTACCCGCTCGATGGGCTGGGGATGCGACACGGCGTTATATCAAAGCGCCGAGGCCATGCGCGCCGAGTTGCCGACACGGCTCGCCGCTGGTCCGCGCGTGATCAAGCGCAACCGGGGCAATGGCGGCCAAGGCGTCTGGAAGGTCGAGAGTCTGCCGACCTCCTCCATGATAAAGGTGCTGGACGCGACGAAAGACGCGCCCGAGGAACTGACGCTGGATGATTTTCTCCGTCGTTGCGCGGAGTATTTCGAGAACGGCAGCGTGATCGACCAACCATTCCAGCCTCGCTTAAGCGAAGGCGTGGTGCGTTGCTACATGGCGGGCGATCGCTGTGCCGGCTTCGGCTATCACAAGGTCAAAGCCCTGGTCGACTCGCCGGCCGCCCGTTCCGAGGCCGGACCGCGCCTCTACACCTCGAACGCAGAGCCGCGTTTCCAGCGGCTGCGTCGGTTGATGGAAGACGAGTGGACGCCCCAGCTGACGTCGTTGCTGGATATTGCGCGACTTGACCTGCCTGCGATTTGGGACGCCGACTTCATGCTTGGTCCGGTCCTTCCCGACGGGACCGACAGCTATGTCCTCGGCGAGATCAATGTCAGCTCGGTGCATCCTTATCCGGACGAGGCGCCGGCGGAGATCGCGAGGCGAGTTGCCGATCGGCTCCGGCGCAAGCTTTGACACATGCTGACGGTCCGCGCGCTCAAGCGCTTGCACCTCTCCGTTTCATTCGACTTGCAGGACGGCGAATGCGTCGCCCTGCAAGGGCCTTCTGGCGCCGGGAAGACCCAGCTCCTTCGCTCGATCGCGGACCTCGATCCCAACGAAGGAATGGTCGAACTGGACGGAACGCTCAGGGAGGCCATGCCCGCTCCGGCTTGGCGCAAGCGGGTGACCTACCTCGCTGCCGAGCCGGGCTGGTGGTCAGACATCGTGCAAGATCACTTCAGCTGCTGGGATGATGCCTTACCGCTGGTCATGAGACTGGGGTTGCCGTGCAGTTGCGGTCCCTGGCCGGTCCAAAGGCTGTCGACCGGCGAGCGACAACGGCTGGGGCTGGTGCGGGCGCTGATGCTGCGGTCGCGGGTTCTTCTCCTGGACGAGCCGACATCGGCCCTCGATTCGGCATCGACGGCGGCAGTGGAATCTTTGATCGCGGAACGCATTTCGAACGGAACGAGTGTCGTCTGGAGCACTCACGACAACGCCCAGGCCTGCCGCGTCGGGTCGAGGGTCCTTGTGATGAATGCCGACGGCGGGATCGAGGACAATCGGCCGTGAGTTACATTCACTTGGCATACGGCGATTTGGTTCTGCCCGCGCTCCTTGTCGTCATGGACGGCGCTCTCTCGCTCGCTCTCCGCCTCAAGCTTGAAAAGCAGCTGGCCATCGCCACCGTGCGGATGGTGCTTCAGCTGGTGCTCGTTGGATACGTATTGACGTTCCTGTTTGCCGCGGTCTCGCCGCTCTGGACCGCCCTCGCCGCCGTCATCATGGTTCTCTTCGCGTCACGGGAAATCGTCGCTCGGCAAAAGCGACGCCTGCCGGGTATCTGGAGCTATGGCTTAGGAGCGGGATGCATGCTGCTGGCGGCCGGTACCGTCACGATGTTCGCGCTTCTGACGGAGCTACGCCCGGATCCGTGGTATCATCCGCGCTATGCGCTGCCATTGTTGGGCATGATCCTGGGCAACACCATGACGGGAATAAGCCTGGGCCTGGACGTGCTGACGAATACACTGGTGCGCGAACGAGCCGCCGTCGAAGCTTGCCTTGCTCTTGGCGGTACCCGGTATCAGGCGTTGCTGCCGGTCCTGCGGGACGCATTGAGAAGCGGCTTCACGCCAATCATGAACAGCATGGCTGCGATCGGCCTTGTCTCTTTGCCGGGGATGATGACCGGTCAAATCCTTGCAGGCGTCGAACCGATCGACGCCGTCAAGTATCAACTCTTGATCATGTTCTTGATCGCCGGCGGGACGGGATTGGGGACGCTCGCCGCCGTGATGGGAGGCGCTCGCCTTCTGACCGATCATCGGCATCGATTGCGCCTCGATCGATTTTCCACCGCCGAGTAGAATTGCGCGAC
The DNA here is from genome assembly GCF_021052305.1 of Bradyrhizobium sp. WU425. Lineage (NCBI taxonomy): Bacteria > Pseudomonadati > Pseudomonadota > Alphaproteobacteria > Hyphomicrobiales > Nitrobacteraceae > Bradyrhizobium > Bradyrhizobium sp. WU425. The sequence continues at coordinate 5,547,194 of NZ_CP088089.1, forward strand.
CTCATATCGACTTCGCCCCACCAGGCTGCACCTTCCGCGCCCACAGCAGCGCCAGCGGCCCCAGTGCAATCCCGACCGCGAGGACGCTGAACGCCAAGAGCCAGCCGGTCGCGCTCTGCGGGCCGCCGGCTGCATCGAGGGCGGCGCCGGTGCCCCAGGCGCCGACCGCCGACAGGCCGAAGCCGACCGTCGAATGCAGAGCCAGGGTCGCGCCGCGATGTTCGGACACAGCCGCGGCCGACATGCCGGCGGTCAATGCGCCCGAATCCGCCGGCACGGTCAGGCCATAGACGAGCAGCAGCAGTGCCAGCACCCATGCCGGCGCTGTCGCGTTGAGGCCGATGACCAGCGCGACGCAAGCCGACGCGATCATCACGACCGTGATCGCGCGATGGCGCCCGAATTTCAGCGCGGCCTCGTTGCCGAGGATGCTGGCCGGCATCGAGATCACCGCAAAGCAGAAGCTCAGCACGACGGGGCTCAACCACGACGGGGCGCCTTGATGGGCGACGACGAAGGTCCAAAACCCGACCAGCCAGGTGCGGATGCCGTAGAGCTCGAAGCAATGGGCGCCGTAGCCGAAGATGTATCCGAGCGCCTCGCGATTGGCGAAGACGGGCGCGAAGTTGAGCAGACGCCCCGCCTTCGGCGCGGGCCGCTGCTCCTGCATCAGAAGACACGCGAGGACCATCGCGATCGGACCGAAGCCGGTGACAAGAAAGGCGGTCCGCCATCCCCAACGGTCGGCGATCAGCTGCGCGACCAGGAACGAGAGGCCGACGCCGACCGAGAAGCTCGACGTGTACAGCGTGACGGCGCGCGAGGTATCGCCGGCGGGAAGCCGATCCGTCAGCGCCTTCAGGCCCGGCATGTAGGCGCCGGCAAATCCAAGCCCTCCCAGGGACCAGATCGCGGTCGCGGACCAAAACCCTTGCGCGAAGATTCCGAACGCTACGGTCGCCAGCCCGCTGACGATCGAGCCCCAGAGCAGGACGAGCCGTGCGTCGATCCGGTCGGTCAATGTCGTCAGCACGGGCACGGCGAGCATGTAGCCGAACGCGTAACCGCTCGCCATCAAGCCGCCTTCGGCCGCCGAGAGGCCCCACGCCGGCATCAGATGCTGCGCCAGATTGGCGGATAGCGTCACGTGCGGCAGCAGATTGCCGACCTGGCCGATGCACATCACCGCGATCAGAGACCGGCCGCTCAAGTTACGAATGCTGTCCTCCCGCCCCCACGCCGAAACGGCGCACGAACCACAATGGATAACTCTCCGGCATCAGCTGCAAGAACCGACTTCATAAACAACCGCACCCCGAAGCGCCGGCCTTCTTTGCTGCTTCGTCGGCGGCGCAACAGGCCGTTGATTCCTGCTTCGCCGGCCCACCGCAACATCCTGATACGGCGCCGGCGGCTTCGACGCCGCCGCGCGTGCAGACGCCGGTCTCCGGTAGCACGAGCTCCACCCTTGCGGCGGCTTTCTTGTCGCCGGCGAGATCGGCCGCAATCGAGCGCACCTGCTCATATCCTGTCATCATGAGAAAGGTTGGCGCGCGACCATACGACTTCATGCCCGCCATGTAGAAGCCCGGCTCTTCGTGCGCGAGCTCGCGGGCGCCGTGCGGGCGCACGGTGCCGCAGCTATGCTCGTTAGGATCGATCAGCGGCGCCAGGGCGACCGGCGCCTCGATAGCGGGATCGAGCCGCAGGCGCAATTCGGACAGGAACGAAAAATCGGGACGAAAGCCGGTCGAGACGATCAGCTCGTCCACGATCACGCTCCGTCCGCTGCAACCCGAGCCGGCCGCGATCTCGAGGCGGCCCTCGGTCTCAGCCAGATGCGTGACGCCGAATTCGGTTTCCACCCTGATCTTGCCGGAGGCAACGAGCGCAGCGAACGCACTGCCGAGCTCTCCGCGTGCAGCGAGCTTGTCAGTCCGGCCGCCACCAAACGCCTTGGCGGGATCGGCGGCGCGCAACAGCCAGATAGCTTGCGTCCCCGGCACTTCCTCGGCGAGATGCACGAGATCGATCAGTGTGCCCACCGCGGAGTGGCCAGCGCCGAGCACCGCAACGGTCCTCCCGGCATATCTGGCGCGACCGGCCCCCCGGACATCGGGCATGCCATAGGCAATGTGGCCTGCGCATTCGTGTTCACCGATTGCGGGCAGACCGTTACCTCCGGCGGGATTGGGAGAGAACCATGTGCCTGATGTATCGATCACGGCATCGGCGCGCAGCACTTCGGGACCTTTGCCGTTCTGGTAGCGAATTTCGAACGGCGCCTGCTCACGCCCTTTCGTCTTCGCCTTGTCGAAACCGACGCGGCTAATGGCCGAGACGCGACTGGATGTCCGGATCAGCTCGCGCAGCGGCGTTCGCGTCGCAAGCGGCGTCAGATATCGATCGAGCAGTTCGCCACCGGTTGGATAGGAGCCCGGGTCCGGCGAATTCCATCCCGTCGGCGCGAGCAGGCGCGCCGCGGCCTTGTCGATATTGTATTCCCACGGCGAGAACAGCTGGACATGCTGCCACTGGCGCACCGCGTGCCCCGCTTCGGATCCTGCCTCCAGAACGATGGGTGACATGCCACGCTCCAGGACGTGCGCAGCTGCTGCGAGGCCGACAGGCCCTGCCCCGATGATGGCGACCGTCTTAGCGTTCATTCGGCTCCTCCCATACTTCTAGAATCATCGAACAATACTAGCCAAAAAAGATCACGCCGCCGTTTGCGTCGTCTTGCATCCGACTTCGTCTGCGCAGCACTCCGCCGCCAGGAAATCGACCAGACCCCGCATCGCGTCGAAGTTTGCGTGGCAAATCAGAGTCGTCGATTCCCGGACCTGGCTGACGAGCCCGACCGAGACCAGGGTCTTGATGTGATGCGACAGGGTCGACGCCGGTACCTTCAGCTTGTCCTGCAAGCGACCGACGGGCATGCCGGAGTGCCCGGCCCGGACCAGGGCCCGGTAGATCTGGAGTCGCGTCCGGTTACCCAGAGCTTCGAGGCGTGCTGCTGCGTCGTCGATCTTCATGGCCTCACAATGCACCCGCTGGTCCGTGCCGTCAACCGTATTTCTAGAATATTCGAAATACTGGGGCCGGTGACGCGCTTCGGATTCAGATTGACGGAGCCGCCATACTTCCATAGGTCTGGATATATGGAAACCGAAGAAGCCGTCCTGGCCCTCGCCGCCCTGGCCCAGTCGACCCGTCTTGAGGCCTTCCGGACGCTGGTCCGGCACGAGCCTGATGGTCTCGCTGCGGGCGATCTTGCCCGGCTGTTGGAGGTTCCCCAGAACACGCTCTCGGCGCATCTGTCGATCCTGACGCGGGCACGCCTCGTCACCTCCGAGCGGCGCAGCCGCTCGATCGTCTACCGCGCCAACCTTGCCGAATTCCGCGACGTTGCGGTCTTCCTGCTGCGGGATTGCTGCGGCGGGCGGCCGGAAGTTTGCGAGCCGGTCGTCGAAACCCTGCAAGCCTGCTGCAAGCCGAGACGAAGGGAGCGGAGCCGTGCCTGATCAATTCGATCTTCCGCGTCGCCTCGCGGCCGAGGCGCTCGGCACGGGCATTCTCGTCGCCACCGTGGTCGGCTCCGGCATCATGGCGGAGACGCTGACCAAGGATGTCGCGCTTGCGCTTCTCTGCAACACGTTGCCGACCGGCGCCATTCTGGTCGTCCTGATCACCGTGCTCGGACCGATCTCCGGCGCGCACTTCAATCCGGCCGTCACGCTGGTCTTCACCGGCAAGCGCGAGCTACCGGTGAACGACGCCGCACTTTACGTCGTCGCGCAGGTTGCCGGCGGCATCGCGGGAACGATGGCGGCGCATCTGATGTTCGGACTGCCGTTGATCGACCTCTCGGCGAAGATACGAACCGGGGGACCGCAATGGTTCGCCGAAGCCGTCGCCGCCTTCGGTCTGGTCGCGACGATCGTCGCGGGCATCCGTTTCCAGCGGGCGGCCGTCCCCTGGCTGGTCGGCCTGTACATCACGGCGGCCTATTGGTTCACGGCCTCGACCTCGTTCGCCAATCCGGCCGTGGCTATCGCGAGGTCATTGACCAACACGTTCGCGGGCATACGTCCCACCGACCTGCCCGGATTCATTCTCGCGGAGCTCTGCGGAGCCTTTGCCGCCATGCTGTTGATGAACTGGCTGCTCGGACCGCCCCAGGCGCGAGGCCCCATCCCAATCGCGGAGACTACCTTATGAGCGTCACGATCTATCACAACCCCGCCTGCGGCACCTCGCGCAACACGCTGGCGATGATCCGGCAAAGCGGCGTCGAGCCCGACGTGATCGAATATCTGAAGACGCCGCCGTCCCGCGAAAAGCTCGTCGAGCTCGTCAAGGCCCTCGGCATCTCCGTTCGCGCGCTGCTGCGGGAAAAAGGCACGCCCTTCAAGGAGCTCGGCCTCCACGACCCCAAATGGTCGGACGACGAGCTGATCGACCAGATGCTCGCGCACCCCATCCTGATCAACCGTCCAATCGTGGTGACGCCCAAGGGCACACGCTTGTGCCGGCCCTCGGAAGCCGTCATCGATCTCCTGGACAATCCCGTCGGCCGGTTCGTGAAGGAGGATGGCGAGGTGGTCGAGGCGCGATGATTGCCGACATGGCCTCACTCGCGTTTGCCTCGACTTAAAATTTAAGGGTCGTGCGCAATCCGAAAACCGAGGCATTGCGCAATGCCCGTCCCGGCAGCGGACTAGCCGGAGCCGTCGCGCCGCCACCGGGATGGACGATGTATTGAAAGTTCGGCTGAACGGTCCAGCCATCCTTGATCTGGTATTGATAGACGGCCGTGAGCAGCCCCTCGAAGCTTCGCACCGGCCAGCGCGGATCGACGAACCTGGCATAATCGGCGTCGAGCGTCTGGGCCCTTTTTGAGACATGCGCATATCCGGCGGCAATGCCGAACTTGTCGTCGGGGCGTGCATTGCTGAGCCCGATGAGCTCGACGCCGCCATCTGCATAGACATCGACCAGATTGCGGTCAGCCGGCGCGCCGGACACGCGTGCGAAAATGCCGATGCCGCGATCGTCGCTGTTCGGCACCCGATAAATCTGCTGCTCGAAGACCGCCCAGGCTCCAATATCGCCCGACAAGAGCCGCGGTTCCCCGCTGCTCGTTGGCGCGGCCAGCGAGACGCCGTTGGATGCGAAGCGCTGATCCCCGAACGATCCGAAATGACGCCAGCCACCGACCTTGAACTGGCCGGTCAAGTTCGGGTCACCCTTCCTGTTATTCCAGGCATATTGAACCTGGCCGAGCAGAAGCGGCGGATCGTTGACCCGGAAATTGACGCCATACCGGTTACGCTCCTGCGGATCGCCGGAACCGGGCCCGGCCTGGTCGCCGTCGAAAATCGCGCCAAGGACGGACAACTGGTCCGTCACGTTCCACAGGAGGCGCGCGCCCACGGCCGCCAAGGGCGGCGACGGCCCGCCGCTTGGCAAAGCAAGCGACGTGATCGCCGGCCAACCCATCGAGGCGTTGGTGAACACATCCGTGTACTTGGTATTGAAGAACTCGCTGTCGGCCGCCAGCTGCCCGAGCTTGAGCGATAGTTTCTTGTCGCCCCACTGCTTCTCGAAATAGGCCTCGTAGAGTCGCGTCGAGGGCAACGCTTCGATCCCGCTGACGACGAAGAAATTCTGCAGATTCGAGCGCGAGAGGCCTTCGCCGTGGATCTGAAACATGTTGGCGTGAAAGGTCAGCTTGTCGATGCCGACGAGTTTTTCGAAATCCAGATCGACGGCGAGATTGAGCCTGCCTTCGTAGACCGCACCTTTCTTCAGACCGCCGGTCGGATTTCCGAGCACCTCGCCGATATAGGTGGCCGCAAACTTCACCCCGTACTTTTGCCAGGGGTTCGGCAGCAGCCCGAGCGTTTTCTCCTCGACCGTGCTCTCGCCTGTATCGGGATCGGCAGGCTTGTCGTCGTCGGTTTTCTTGTCTTCCTGAGCCGCGGACTGGGCAGCCGCGACCAGGCAAGCCGCAACGATCAACGCCCGCATCGAATACCTGATTGCTCTGGCGGCCACGCTCACCTCCCGAGCGATCAATGACGCACGCCGCTGCCCGACATTCAAGCGGGCCGTCGAACAATGTGCGCCGGCGCGGAAATCCGATTCGCGCGCTGTTAACTACCGCATGCGCGAGGCGGTACTATGTTCACTTTTGCACTTCGACCATCAGATCTTCGGGATCTTCGCCCGCTCCACCACGCCGATCCATTTGCTGATCTCGGTCTCGATCAGCGTCTTCATCTCCTCCGGCGAGCTGCCGCGAACCTCGCCGCCGACGGCGGTCTCCAGGCGCTGCTTGAGGTCGGGATCCTTGAGAGCGTCCAGCGTCGCCGCATTGAGTGCGGCGATGATGCCGGGCGGCGTTCCCTTCGGGGCCAGCAGGCCGGCCCAGGTGCGCACGTCATATCCCTTGATACCGGCTTCCTGAACCGTCGGCACGTCGGGCAACAATGCGGTGCGCGCCGGCGAGGTCACCGCCAGGCCGCGGATCGCACCGCCCTGGATCTGCGAGGCGAGCAGGACGGGGGTGCCGACGATCACCGGAACCTCTCCGCCGAGCAGCGCGGTGACGGATTGGGAATCGCCGCGATAGGGCACGTGCACGATCTCGATGCCGGCGGCTGCGTTCAACAGCTCTCCTGCGAGATGGTGCGTGCTGCCGAAACCGACCGATCCAAAGCTGAGCGCACCGGGCTTCTGCTTTGCCATGGCGACGAGCTCGCCCAGCGATTTTGCCGGGTAGTCGCTACGCACGGCAATGACGAGCGCGTAATAGACCAGCGTCGAGATCATCTCGAAGCTCTCGGCCGGCTGGTAGGCGAGGCTCTTGTAGGTCGCCGCGGAAATGGCGTGAGCGCCGGTGACGAGCCCGATCGTGTAGCCGTCGGCCGCCGCTTTCGCAATGGCATCCGCGGCGATGTTGCCGCCGGCACCGGGCTTGGCCTCGACGATGATCGGTTGTCCGAGCTTTTTCGAGAGCCCGTCGGCGATGATGCGCGACAGCGTGTCGGCCGCCCCGCCCGCGGCAAATCCGTGCAGCAGGCGGATCGGGCGCGATGGATAATTCTCCGCCGACGCCGAAGTGGTTGCGAAAAAACCGCCAAACAGAAAAATCGCCGCAGCAAGCCGCTTCATCCGTTGCATGGATGCGTCCTCCCTTTTGGTTGTTCTATCGTTGGCCGCGACGAGGCGGCGTTTCTTCAACTCGCGTTTGATCCGCTAGCGGGCGAACTCCGTGCATTCAGGCGATGGCGGCATGCCCCAGACATCGCGCGGCAGGCCGACCCAGACTTTTGGCCGCTGCGGTCGGTCGCGATGCCAGGGACGCGGCTCGAAATAGCCGAGCGCCTCGTCGGTCATGCGGTCGAGATCGAAGAACAGCTCGACCACATGCCCGTCGGGATTGCGGTGGTAGATCGCGGTGTTGTGCCCGGGGCCATGACGCACCGGCCCCCAGAGAACCGGCAGCTTGTGCCGCGCGAGATGATCGCAGGCCTCGTGCATGTGGGCGGCACCACGCAGCTCGAACGCGACATGATGCAGGCCACGGACGGGCGCGCGGGCGAAGTTCAGCGTGTGATGTTCGAAGCCGCTGCGCATGAACACGAAGCGATCCTCGATCCAGTCGGAGACGCGCAGGCCCATCATGTTCGCGTAGAACTCCGAGGCCGCGCGCGGATCGGGCGTAGCAAGCGCGACATGGCCGATCTTGCTGACGGCAAGCGCTCCGATCCGCTCCTGCGCGGGCGTCGGCGTCCAGCCCTGGATCAACTCGAAGCGCGTTCCTTCGGGATCGCTGAACGACAGCAGCCTGGAAACGCCAGGCAGGGGATCGCTCTGAAGTTCGGGCCGCAGATCGGCCTGCTTCAGCGCCGCGCCGAGCGTCTCGATCTGGACATCGGGAGCTATCTCGAAGGCGATGCTCGTCAGCGCCGCGTGGCCGGGTTCGATCACCAGCGAAAGCTGCTCGGCATCGTTGGCGAGGAAGATGCGGTTGCCGTCGCGGCCGACGAGGCCAAGACCGATCACGGCGCGGTAATAGTCGAGCAACCGCTCGGGATCTGGCGAGGCAAAGCTCGCGTGCCGGAGCCGGGTGAAGCGTGCAATGGGTGCTTGTGTCGTCATCGTGCGATCCACCCCCTCATGGCGTCATGATGATCTTGCCGAGCGCGGAGCCCTGCTCGAGCAGCGTGTGGGCCTGCCTGACCTCGTCGAGCTTCAGGACCGCCGAGATCGCCGGCTTGATCGCATTGCGGCTCAGCGCGTCAATCACATTGCGCATGAGCGCGCGACGCCCGTCGCGATCGTGGTCGTAGATATGAAAGGAGAAGCAGCGTATCGCCGGGCAGATGTCGAGATGGTCGCGCATCGCCGCCATCAGGTTTTCTTCCGGCAACCCGGCGAAGGCGTTGTACGACAGCAGCGTCCCCCATTTGCCGAGCGCGCCGAGATAGCCGGTGAACTCAGGCCCACAAACGTGATCGAGCACGAGGCCGACGCCCTCGCCCTTCGTCAGCTCGCGGGTCCGCGCCACCACGTCTTCGCGGCGGTAGAAGATGATCTCATCGGCGCCGTTGCCCCGCGCGAATGCGGCCTTCTCCTCGGTGGAGACCGTGCCGATGACATTCATCTGTGCGAGCTTGGCAAGCTGTACCAGCGCGGTGCCGACACCACCCGCCGCCCCGATCACCAGCACGCTCGCCGGTGCGCGCGGATGGCGGCACTCGTGCAGCAGCGCGTAAGCGACCTGGTAGTTCGACAGGCACACGGCCGCCTGCAGATCGACATTGTCGGGCAGCACATGAATGGCGTCCGCAGGCGCGACCACATAGTCGGCGTAGCAGCCGCCGCGCTGCGACAGGTCGCGTGCGCTCAGCAGCACCTTCTGGCCGATCGCAAGCCCCTCGACGCCGGACCCGAGCGCGGCGATGCGGCCGGCGACGTCGTTGCCCGGATTGGCCGGCAGTGGCGGCATCCATTTGTAGACGCCACGCCGGATCAGCACATCGGGCTGCCCAACGCCGAACGCTTCGGCGCGAATCTGCACCTGGCCTGGTCCGGGCACAGGCACCGGAAGCTCAACCAATTCGAGTGCATCCGGCCCACCCGGCTGACGCACCAGCACCGCTCTCATGATGTCACACGCCTCCCCAGCTATATTTTCGAAAATCATAACGTTTACGAAAATTATTGCAAGATGGTCGTTGGCGCGGCATGTTGAGCCATCGATTCAAATGACAGAAATCATGTCCGAAAGCGCCATTCGCTCCCGCAAGGAATTCGGCAAGACCGTTGCCGCCGACATCACCCATCGGCTGCGCGAGGAGATCATTGCCTGCGGCCTGGCGCCGGGCGAGCCGCTGCGATTCGACGTCCTGCGCGAACGATTCGGCGTAAGTTTCACGACGCTGCGCGAGGCGCTGACGGCGCTTACCGCCGAAGGCCTGGTCGACGCGCAGGAGCAGCGCGGATTTCGGGTGGCGCCGGTCAGCCGCCAGGACCTGGTGGAAGTCACCGATGCCCGGGTGCTGATCGAGGTGGAATTGATCCGCCGCGCGATCGAGCGGGGCGACGACGACTGGGAAATCGCCGTCATCTCGACCCTGCACAGATTGAAGCGAATCGAGCAGCGCGATCCGGAACATCCGCTGCGCGATCCCGAATGGAAGATCGCCCACCGCCAATTCCACCAGGCGCTGGTGTCCGCCTGCGGCTCCGCGACACTCCTCGCCATTCGCGCCGATCTGTTCGATCGCGCCGAGCGCTATCGGCACCTTTCGGCCAATTTCCGCCCCCGCCCGCGCGACAAGGCCGGCGAGCACCAGGCGATCATGCAAGCCGCCATCTCGCGCAATCCGGATCTCGCGGTGCAGCTGATCGAGGCGCATATCCGCACGACCGCCGACAACGTGGCGACCTACGCCGCGCATCTGCTCGATACCGAATAGGCGGCAACGGCTTTTTATCGTCGCGGGCTTGCGCCTCGCCTGATTTTCGAAAATAATAGGCAAGATCGAAAATGCCAACCTTTGAGGCGTACCATGAAGCTGCTGTCGTTCTTGGACGGGAATCGGGAGAGCTGGGGCGCCGTTGCCGAGAATGGCGTGGTGGATCTCGGTCGCGCCCTGCCCCAGTATCCTGTTCTCGCGGACTTCCTCGGCAGCGACGACTATGCGGGGCGCGAGGCCATCGTCGCCGGGCACAAGCCCACAATGGCGCTCAGTGACGTCAAATATCTGCCGGTGATCCCGCGTCCGGAGAAGATCGTCTGCGCCGTGCGCAATTATCTCGACCACCACAATGAAGCCGTGGCGTTCGGGATGAAGCGCGAGATCACGGAATTTCCGCCGATCTTCCTCCGGGTCTGGCGCTCCCAGGTCGCGCACAACGCGCCGGTGATCCGGCCGAAAGTCTCGGACAATTTCGACTGGGAGGGCGAGCTTGCCGTGGTCATCGGCAAGAGCGGCCGTCACATCAGCCAGGCCGACGCCTGGGATCACGTGGCGGGCTATTCGATCTACAACGACGTCAGCGTGCGCGACTGGCAGCGTCACGCCCAGCAGATCGCCTCCGGCAAGAACTTCGTCGGCACCGGCCCGTTCGGACCATGGCTGGTGACGCCGGACGAGATCGGCGATCCCACCAAATTGAAGCTCGAGACGCGCGTCAACGGCGCGGTGGTGCAGTCGTCCGACACCTCGATGCTGATCTTCTCGATTCCGCGGCTGATCGAGTACAGCTCGACCATCTTCGACCTCGTCCCCGGCGACGTTATCGCCACCGGCACGCCGGCCGGCGTCGGCTTCACTCGCAAGCCGCCTGTTTTCCTCACGCCCGGCGATGTGGTCGAGGTCGAGATCGAGAACATCGGCGTGCTGCGCAATCCCGTCGTCGACGAAGCATAGCGCCTGCGCATGTCGTCTCAAGACGTGTCCCATGACATCCGCAAGACCGCGCTTAGCGTCGAGACCACCTGGCACGAGCGCGGTCCCCGGCTGGAGAAGCCTCTGCTGGTCGGGACGGCCATTGCGGTGATCGGCAATCCTTTCGCGGGCCGCTTCGAACCCGACCTGATGCCGTTTCAGGCATCCTTGCGCGAACTCGGGCGCGAGCTCGCAACACGGCTGATCGCGCAGCTCGGCGGCGCCGCGCAGATCGAAGCCTATGGCAAGGGCATCATCGTCGGCGAGGACGGCGAGCTCGAGCACGGCGCGGTCTGGCACGAGGCCGGCGGTCAGGGCGTGCGCGAGGTGCTCGGTCAGCCCAAGGCGATCGTTCCGGCGGCGAAGACCATCGGCGGTCCGGGCACGCGGCTCATGGTTCCGCTCGGGCACATCCACGCCGCCTATGTCCGCAGCCATTTCGGCACCGCGGAGATGACGCTGTGGGATTCACCACGGCGCGACGAGATCGCCTTCGGGCTCGTGATGGCGACCGGCGGCCGGCCTCACGCGCGCATCGGAGGCCTCGCGGCATCCGCGATCTCCGCGCACGACGGACAGCGCTGACGGGCGCGATCAATGCGCGTTGCAGCGGCAACGCTCGTAATCGACGGGATCATGGCTGTTGACGATCGTGACGCGTTCGCCGTGGTTCAGCTTCAGCGCGCGCAGTCGCACCTGGTTGGCGATCCGCATGCCGCGGTCCATGTCGGCGCGACGCTGGAAATAGCCCAGCACCAGCGGCATGCGGGGCGATGCGTCGAGCTGGCCGTGATGGAAATAGCTGTCGCCGGCGTGCAGCAGCCATTTGTCGCCTGATCGCACCGCGATACCGCAATGGCCGAGCGTATGGCCGGCGAGCGGGATCATCAGGATGTCCGCCTCTGCGTCGCCGAGGGCGCGCACGCCCTTGAAACCGAACCAGTCCTCGCCGGCTTCGCCATAGAATGTCCAGCTCGGGCCATGGCTCCACTGCCCGGTGACATAGCGCCCTTCCGGCGGCGCCGGCTTGCGCTGCACCGCCATGTCGTATTCGGCGCGATGGACATGGATCGCGGCATGCGGGAAGTCCGGCACGCCGCCAGCGTGATCGCGGTCGAGATGGGTCAGCAGCACATGGCGCACGTCCTTGGGGGAATAGCCGAGTGCCTTCACCTGTTGCACCGCCGTCTCCGCCGGATCGAGCCTTGGCGCGGTCTGCCGCAGCCATCGTCGTCCCAGCCGATCGGGCGTTGCGATATCGCCAAGTCCAATGCCGGTATCGACCAGGGCGAGCCCGTCATTGGTCTCCACCAGCAGGCAATGGCAGACCATGCGGGCGCGCTGGAACAGGCTGCCGGTGCCGTTCACGAGGCGCCGCCCCATCGGGCACATCGTGCCGGTGTTGAGATGGTGAATTTTCATCGCGCGTTCCCTGCCTGTTGTGAGCAGAGCGTTCTTGTCATCGCTAGATCCATAGGTAAAATATCGGCATATCCTATGGACATACGCGAACTCCGCTACTTCGCCGCCGTCTACCGCGAGCGCAACCTGACCGCGGCGGCGCGCGTCTGCTTCGTTTCGCAGCCGTCGATCTCCACCGCGATCACCCATCTGGAGGCCGAGCTCGGCACCACGCTGTTCATCCGGCACAAGAAGGGCGTCGCGCCAACCGCCTCGGCCGAGCAGTTTCACACGCTCGCCCGCCGCATCATCGACGAGACCGACGCGGCGCGCAGCCTGTTCAGGAGACCGAGCACCAAAACCAATGTGACGCTCGGCCTGATGCGCACGCTCGACGTGCCCCGGACGATCGCACTGCTCAAGCCGCTGACGGCGCGCGCCGACATCGCACTCCGCCTCGTCGGCAGCGACGAGCGCGCCGACGCGCGGATCATCTCCAAGAGCATGCTGCGCGCTGACGAACATTTCGTGGCGCTGTGGAGCGAGCGCTATGTCGCAGCGCTGCCGCCGTCGCATCCGCTGGCCCTGAAGGAGAAGCTTCGCACCGCCGATCTCGCCGGCGTCCCCTTGATCGACCGCTGCCATTGCGAGCAAAGCGAGTTCTTCCGCCGCAACCCGCAGGCCCGACAGACCGCGGCGATCGCGCAATCAGAGGATTGGGCCATGGCGCTGGTCGCAGCCGGCGTTGGCATCGCCATCGTCCCGGAAGGCGTAGCGCGCGGCAATCCGGATGTCGCGGTGCGCGAGATCGAGGTCAAGGTCAAGCGCGAGGTCGGGCTCGCCTATCGCGCATCCGTGCCGCTACCGGATGCGCTGAAGGATCTTGTCAGCAAGCTCCGGAAGCAGCGGCGCAAGCCCGCGGGGCAACGATCGCGCGCCCGCGGAAAATCCTAACCCTTCGAGACGACCGCACGGCCGTAGGGCGGCTGGGCCGCGACCGGCGGGTTGGCGGTCTGGGCGGCGAGTTCGCCGATCAGGCGGTCGGCATCGGCGGCCATGCCGTCGGGCGCCTGGATCACCAGCCGCTCCAGACCCCAGCGATAGGACGACACGCGCTGCTCGAGGCACTGCTGCACCCACTGGATGATCAGCGAATTCTCCTGCATGCGCTCGACCGCGTCCTCCTTCTCCTTCGGCGAGAGGGAAGAGACACGCGCCATGCTGGCGTTGCGCTTCTTGTCGAGGTCGATGACGCGGATCGCGGAGGCGAAGAACGGCTCGAAGCGGGTGATGTCGTTGCGCACGTCTTCCATCAGCTGCGTATAGCGCGAAGAATGCGAACGGTGCGGCTCGTCGATCAGCGTGCGACCATACATGGTGCGGTCGAACACGATCGTTTGCCGCCAGGGCGAGGGCAGCGCTTTGTAGTCGCCGAACACGCTCTTCCAGGCGGGCCGCGACAGCGGCGGCTCGATCAGGGGATAGGCGAGGTCGCGAAGCTGGCGCTCCTCGTCGGTGAGCTGGAATCGGGATGGCTTCAGGCCAACGCTGGAGGTGACTTCCGCGCCCAGCCAGCGATGCATGTCGTCGCTGCGCATGTCGGCACGGGTCCGGCCGAAATCGCCGCCACTACAGGCGGCAAGCGTCGCGCCCAGCACTGCGAGCATGAGGGCCGTTACGATGGGCCGGATCTGACGGAGGTTCTCCGGCATTGCAAAGTCCGAAGGCTAACGGCGACGACGACGGCGCCCCGGCGCTGTGCCCTGCTCCGGCCCGTGATCGCCGCTGGTTTCGTCGCTCTCGCGCTCGATGCGGATCACGGGAAGGATCAAAATCGTGCCCATGTCCGCGCGCGGAGCCACGTCCACCGACGCGCCCACCCGGCGACCGGCCGGAAATTCGATGATGGTCCCCATATCAGCTCTCTTCAATTGCCGCGCGACCCGGCGCGCCTCTGCAACATGGGGATCATTAAGATCAGTTCATGGTTAACGGGGTGTAAACGTGCCGGCGGCACCGTAACCGCACGGGCGGGACCCACCGTCCCGTTGCGGCACGAGAACGCTTCAAAGCAGGCGTTCGGCTTCACGCCTCGTTTTCCTTAACGAGCCTTTAAAGGAGCCCGCGATAGGCTGCCGGCGAGTATCTCTTCTAGGTCGCGTATCTCTCCATGACCAAGTCGTTGTTTCCAGGATTCGACGGGCTGATGACCCTCTCCCGTCGCGAAGGCGTCGATGTTCGTCCGACGCTGCTGCGCGTGCTGACCGACCTCTATGTCCAGTCGAGCACCCACAGCGACGACGAGCAGCGCCAGTTCGTCGAGCTCGCCACACGACTGATCGACCAGGTCGACGACGCGACGCGCGCGGCCGTGAAGGCGCGGCTTGCGATCTATCCGTCGACACCCGCCCCGATCATGCAGAAGCTCGGACTGTCGGCCGCGCAGGAGGGCCGCAGGGTTCCGCTCGCGCGCGAAATCCCGGCGCCCGCCTCTGCCCCCCCTCCTGCCCCCTTGCCGGTTCGCACGCCAAGCGACGCCGAGCTGCGCATGGCCTCGAACATGGCAATGCAGCCAACTGACGCGGCCGATATCCACGACATGTTCTTCCGCGCCGGCGCCGCCGAGCGCGCGCTGATCCTGCACAATCTGGCGCAGACCCCGCTGAAGGCGGCGCCGCGGATTCCGACCGTGCGCGCCAAGCGCGCGATCCAGATCCTCGAGATGGCGGCGATCGCGGGCGATGTCGAGAATTTCACCTCCGAGCTCGGCGACAGCCTGATCCTGCCCTCGCGCGTCGCAGCCCAGATCGTCGACGATGCAAGCGGCGAAGCGCTCGCAGTCGCCGCGCGCGCGCTCGACATGCCGAGCCCGGTGTTCCAGCGTATCCTGCTGTTCTTCAAGCCGGAGATCGGCAACTCCGTGACCGACGTGTACCGGCTGTCGCGTCTTTACGATCGCCTCAGCGATCGCGCGGCGCTGGTGATGCTGGCCGCCTGGCGCGGCTCGACGCTCGCCGTCACCCGCGCAAAGTACCAGCCCTCGCTGCATGACAGCGAGCGCCAGCGCGCACGTGCGGGCGCAAGCCAGACGCGCCCGGGCGTGCAGCCCGGCTCCGCGCCCGCGGTGCGGACAGGGACTGACGGATCGGATCGTTAGGCCTTCGCCAGCTCGAGAAAATGCCGCCCGGCGCGGTCTTCGGTCTCGACGATCCAGATATCGGAGTCGAAGCGGATTTCCTTGGTCAGGCGCTCCTCCACCGCGGGCTCCGGCATCGGTTGCGGCGCAAGCGGCACAAAGAAGCGATCGACCGGCCGACCGTCTTCATAAGAGGTCTGCGGCGCCGGCACATAGAGCATCGCATTGCCGTCAAGCAGCGAGACCTTCACGAACACCGCACCCGCCTCCTCCGCGCCGCGACGCCGCACCGCGCCGTACACGCCCTCGGTCTGGCACCGGCGCAGATAGGCTGAGACCCAGATATTTGATTTCAAACGCATGGAGCGCACGATAGGACAGCGGTGCAATCAGCACCAGCCTTCGCACAACAGTCACGACTATTCGACGGGGTGGCCGATCGCGGCGCCGAGCTCGCGGAGCAGGCGGTCGGATAGCTGGCCGGTGACCTGCATCTTGTGCTCGCGCTCGAATTTCTGGATCGCGGACTGGGTCTCGGCGCCCATCGCGCCCGTGATCTTCAAATTCCCGTAGCCATATTCGGACAGCGCGCGCTGCACGCCGGCGATGCGCCGCGCGGCCGGGCTCTGCTGCACGGGGATCGGCGCCGGAGGACGCGTGACGGAGGGCGGCGCCGAAATCGTTTGCTTGACCAGATTGGTCATGGGATCGCCCGAGCGCGGCGTCGATGCGGTCGCCTCGACAGGCCTTTCAGGCGGCTTTTCCGCAGGTCTGGGTTCGGCACGAAACTCCGTCGCTCTCGGCTCGAGCGGCGAGGTATCGGCGCCGACGGGACGCGGACGCGGCAAGGGGTTCGACAGCGCCAGGAACGACGGTGCGGGAAGATTGATCACGGTGCCGAACATCGGCGCTGGATGCCGGCCGGTCTGCAGGAACAGCGCATTGGCAACGATCGCGCCGATGGCGGCAACGGCGACGAGACCGGCCAGGGTATCCTTGGGGCTATGCAGCAGCACGCGCAGCACGAGATTGCGCTCGGTCTCGACATCGATGACCGCGGCCTTGGCGCCACGGCGGCGCGGAGCGGCTTCGTCCTTGGCAGACTTTTTAGGCACTTTTCTTCACCAGAGCGGGTTGGTCCTGAACTTGGTCGTGAGGATGGTCCTGAACTTCCTGGCGTAGCACCGGCTTCAGGGTCGCGATCTTGCTCTCGCTCGCCTTGCTGTCGGACATCTTGCCATCAGAAGTCTTCATATCAGACGTCTTGGCTTGCGGCGTGTAGACGAGCGGCAGCTTGACGGTGACGGCAGTGCCCTCGCCGAGCCTGCTTTGTACCGTCAATTCGCCGAGATGCAACGCCACCAGGCTCTTCACGATCGAAAGTCCGAGGCCGGTGCCTTCGTGACGGCGCTGATAGGTCTTGCCAGCCTGGAAGAACGGCGCGCCGATGCGCTTGAGATCGTCAGGCGCGATGCCTATTCCGGTGTCGCTGACGCGCAGCGCAAGCTGCGAGCCCGAGACCGCGGCCGTTACGGTGACCTGACCGCCACGCTCGGTGAACTTGACGGCGTTCGCGACGAGGTTGAGCACGATCTGCTTGAAGGCGCGCGGATCGCCGGTCATGACAGGCAGATCCTGCGGCGCATCGGTGACAAGATCGACGCCGTTCTCCCGCGCCTTCAGCGCCAGCAGATTGCAGCAATGCATCAATGATGCACGCGGCGCGAACGGTTCGGACGCCATCTCGAAATTGCCCGACTCCATCTTGGACATGTCCAGGATGCCGTTGACGACCGAGAGCAGATGCTGGCCGGAATCGTTGATGAGCTGGGCGTATTCCCTCCGCTGGGCCGCGCCCAGCATCAAGGTCTGCTCCTGCGTGATCATCTCGGAGAAGCCGATGATGGCGTTCAGCGGCGTGCGCAGCTCATGGCTCATGGTGGCGAGGAAGCGCGTCTTGGCGGCGTCCGCCGCCTCTGCAGCGCTGCGCGCCTGATCGAACGCCTGCTCCCCGAGCTTGCGGTCGGTGACATCGCGCATCACGGCGACGACATCGGCCTCGCGCGTGGCATCACGGCCCATATCCTGATCGAGCGGGCGGCAGCGCATCTCGACCCAGATGAAATCAACCTGGCCGCGCTCAGAGCCGGCACGCTCCCGGCGCAACCGGAACTCGACACTGCGCACGTCGCCGCGCGCGGCATCGGACAGCGCCGTCAGATACGCCGGCCGATCGGCGACATGGACGCGATCGAACAGGCCGTGGCCGAGCAGTTGCGCGACGGGCACGCCGAGCATGGCTTCCACCGCCGGTGAAATGAACTGCACCGCGCCGTTGCGCTGATGCCTCGAGATGACGTCGCTCATGTTCCGCGCCAGGAGGCGGTAACGCTCTTCCTCACGCAACAGCAGCGCAACGCTGGTGCGCGCGAGCGATTCCGCTCCGAAGGCCAGACCTGCGGCATAGAGCGTCGCCGAGGCGACGCCGAACGCTATCAGCACGCCGCGTTCCGCAGCGCTGGTATCGCCAATCGGCAGCCAGCCGAGCTGGCTGACGAGGATCAGGATGCCGGCGCAGGACAGCGCCAGCAGCGAGGCAAAGGCCGCGACGCGGCGCGAGGCCGACAGCGCAGCTTCGAGGGGAACGACAACCAGCCAGATTGCGGCGAATGATTCGATGCCGCCGGTCGTCACCGCAACCGCCATGATCAGGCCCGAGAGCGCCAGCGACGACAGCACATGCGCGCCTTCGTAACGGCCGGTGCGCGACAGGAACCAGGACAACAGGATCGGCGCAATCAGCCAGGCGAAGGCTGCCACCTCGATCGCGCTCGGCGCGCCGCGCATGGCGAGATAGACCGGGAATGCGGCAAAGGCGGCTAGGCTGCCGAGCAGCCGCGGGGCCATGAAGGCACGATGGCGCGCTCGCGTCAGCGCGTCGTAACGCGCGGAGGGATGCAGCAGCGCATCGAGACAATCGCGGATGATACTCAAAACTGTCACGGGTCTCGCGCTTCGGCTCATTCGTCGGGAAGACGCGCCGGAACGCCTCCTTATCGTTGAGCCACCGTGTCAGAGCGACCTTAAACGAACACTAAGGCATCGCGGCGCGCCGCCGGACACCCCGTCATCGCAGGGCTTTTTAGACGATTTGACGACGTCATCGGCGAGGATGGTGAACACAGGGTTTCACCGTGATCCGCATGGTTTCGAAATGGTGGACGGGCGTGGCGGCAGCGCTCACGGCAAGGACGTCAATCGAAAATTTACGACACCATCGATAGCAAAGATTCTTGAGTCAATTTTCCGCGAATTAAGCGGAAGGCAATCACTTGCGATTTATCGAGAGTTGCTAGGTCCGACATCCGCGGAGATCGCCGCGGCGGGATCTAACATACAGGACGCAAGATGCGCTTTCTGCTTCGCATCACATTCTGGCTCGGGCTGGTGCTGGTGCTCCTGCCGCGGGACAAGACGCCCGAATCGGACAAGCTGCCGCAGATCGGCGCTGCCGACGCGGTGCAGGCTGCGACCGCGGCCGTCTCCGACATGACCCAGTTCTGCAAGCGCCAGCCGACGGCGTGCGAGGTCGGCGGACAGGCCGCCACCATCATCGGCCAGCGGGCGCAGGACGGCGCAAAGAAGATCTACCAGATCATTAACGACAAGAAAGAGCAGCTCGAGAAGCCCGACAAGAAGGCGCCCGACCACACCGGCTCGATCGCGCTGGCCGGCGAAGGCGATCTTGCTGCGAGCGAGGCGCCGCGCGACACCCTGTCCCAGGACGACCTCGCGCTGGAATGGCGCGGCCCGGCGCCCGCGACAGCGAATTAGCGCCCAAACCCTATCGATTTCGGCGCTTTGCGTCCCTATATTGGCCTGAACGGGAACTTTGGGCCAGCATGACGACGATCGATGAAATCAGGGATAATTTCGAGATTCTGGACGAGTGGGACGACCGCTATCGGTACGTCATCGAGCTCGGCCGCACCCTGGAACCGATGTCCGAAGCCGAGCATTCGGCCGAGAACAAGGTGAATGGCTGTGTCAGCCAGGTCTGGCTTCAGAAGCTGATTGATCGTCGCGATGACGGCGCGCCGATCCTGACATATCGCGGCGACAGTGACGCCCACATCGTGCGCGGGCTGGTCGCGATCGTTCTGTCGCTTTACTCCGGCCGCACGCCACAGGAGATTCTTGCGACCGACGCCATTGCCGTATTCGACGAGTTCGGCTTTCGCGACCATCTGACGCCGCAGCGTTCGAACGGCCTGCGCTCGATGGTCGAGCGGATCAAGACCGACGCGAAAGAGGCGCTCGCGGAAGCGTCGTAGAAACTCTACTTCCGCTTCCGCTGCTGCTGTCCCAGTCCCATCTGCTTCGCAAGCTGCGAGCGGGCCACCGCATAGTTCGGTGCGACCATGGGATAGTCGGCCGGCAGGCCCCATTTCTCGCGATATTGCTTCGGCGTCATGTTGTATTGGGTGCGCAGATGGCGCTTCAGCGACTTGAAGCGCTTGCCGTCTTCCAGACAAACCAGATAATCGGGCGCGATCGACTTCTTCAGCGAGACCGCCGGCTTCGCTGGCTCGAGCGGCGCCGTCTCGGTGCGGCCTGACGAAACGCGCACCAGCGCGCCATGCACCTGGCTGATCAGATTCGGAATCTCAGCCGCAGGCGTTGGATTGTTGCTGAGATAGGCCGACACGATGCCCGCCGTCAGCTCAACGAAATTCTTAGCCCCAGCATCCGACATCGGCCCCGCCTTTCTCCACCTTGCGTCTCACGCGAGAGACGACGCCAAAGTATTCCGTGTCAACAATACGTTCGGCTGAAATGGGACGACTAAGGAATCCGGGCTGATTTACTGACGAAGTGACAAGAACACCACCGCTTTACTTGTCTACGCTAACCTTTGCCTGCACCAGATTTGCCTGCGCCCGCTCTCAAGCGCCGCGCTGGTCGAGGTGGGAGCGCAGCTCGTCGATCGAGGCAAAGCGCATCATCCCCTCAGGCATCTGGGCTTCGATCGAGCCATCGGAATAGAGCGAATAAGCCATGCCGTCGACGATGCCGGATTTGAGCACGGTCACAGGCGTCTGCTCGGCCGCAGCCGCAGGCTCGGGTGCGGGCGGCGGAGCAGGCTCAGCGAAGGTCGACGGCGAGCGCGGTGGCGGGCGCCGCGCGGCGGCCGGCGGCTCCGGAGGCCTCATACGGTCCGGCTTCGGCCAGGCGTCGTCAAAGCTCGCAGGCGGCGTCTCCGGGGCGGCAGGCTCCGCCGACGGCTCGGCATGCGGCAGCGGCGGCAAGCCCTCGCCGGTCTTCGCTTCCGCGCGCTCACGCTCCTTGCGGGAGGTCGAGGCGAACAACAGGTTGCGCCGGCGCGGCGGTTCCGGAACCTCAGGCGGGCTCGGAGCTTCCGGCGCTGCCGGCGGCTCGACGCGCGGACGCTCGCGCGCGGCTGCTTCGTTCTGCCAAGGCGGCGGTCCTGCGGCCGGCAATGGCGGCGCCGGCTCCATCTTCTCGGCGCCCGCCGGCTCAGGCGCAGGCGTCCCGGCCATCCCGAGACCCGGCAGCACGGGCCTGACCCGAACGTCGGATGGTGCAATTGATCCAGCCAGCCGGCGGGCGATGCCCTTCAACTCCGCGACCACCACGTAGAGGCCGGCCAGTAACAGTCCGGAGCAGACGCCGATGGTACCGGAGATTATGAGGGTACTGCCGAGACTGAATTCCCTGACGGTGAAGCCGAACAGGATCGCAAGGAGGCCCGCCAAAACGGCGAAAATCCCCGCGATCAACAATGCCAACGCCATCGAACTCACCCCCGGCCGCGCGCCCATACGCGACACTCGTCACGCCACGATACCGTCATCCGGTGTTCCACGCCAACGTCGAATTATAGGCTGCGTTCCTAAAGGAAAGGAAATCAGGGACTTATTCACATTCCCTTCAGCTACGGCTCGCTACTTCTAGGCTGCTCTCAAGTTGGTCGGATTTGCTGCGTTGCATCAGGAATTTAGCCATAATGCCCAATTACTTGGTAATGGAACTGCGCTATAGGGATTCCGGGGAGCAGGCCCGCGCGCACCAGCAGGGCCAAGAGGGGATTCCGGGTCACCAATAGCCATGACATCCATCACGACTTCGGCGATCGACACGCCTCTGCGGCGCTCGGTTGAACGGACTTGCGACGATCTCGCCATGCTGGTGCTGGCTGCGGTCGCCGTCATTGCAGGCTTGACCTTCCGCGACTATGGGCTCGGCTGGGACGACTACACCCACGCCGAATATGCCGACCTGCTGCTGCGCATGTTCGGTTCCGGTTTCAAGGACACCGCGGCACTCTCCTTCGCCAACCTCTATATGTATGGCGGCGGCTTCGACATGGTCGCGGCCCTCCTGCACAAGGTGATTCCGCTCGAGCTGTTCGAGACGCGCCGTCTGGTCGGCGCCGTCGTCGGCGTGATCGGACTTGCCGTGACGTGGCGGCTCGGCCGCCGTATCGGCGGCCCGCTTGCGGGACTTGCCTCACTCTTGCTGCTCGCGCTCTGCCCGATCTTCTACGGCCACATGTTCATGAACCCGAAGGATGCGCCCTTCGCCGTGGCCATGATCATCCTGATGCTGGGCCTTGTGCGCCTCGCCGAGGAATATCCGCAGCCTTCGCCGCGCACGATCTTGATCGTCGGCCTTGGTGCCGGCCTCTCGCTCGGCACCCGCATCCTCGGCGGCCTTGCGCTGGTCTATGCCGTAATCGGCTTCATGCCGCTGTTCCTGGAGGAACTGCGCAGCGAGGGCCTGCGCGAATCGGTCCGACGCTTCGCTCATGTCGTCTACGTGCTGCTGCCCGGCCTCGTGCTCGGCTATCTCGTGATGGGGCTGATCTGGCCGTGGTCGATCATGGAGCCCGGCAATCCCTTCGAGGCGCTGACCTACTTCTCGCACTTCTTCGAGAAACCCTGGAAGGAGATGTTCGACGGCGCGATCGTATCCGTGCCTGACATGCCCTGGTCCTATCTGCCGACGCTGTTCGCACTTCAGTTGCCCGAGGTGATGCTGGTGCTGACGTTCGGCGCCGTGATCGGCACCTTGGTTATGCTGCCCCGCCGCGAGGTCCCAGCCCGCCGCAAGACCATCCTGCTGATGCTCACGCTCGCCGCGACGCTGCCGCTCGCGATCGCGATGGTGAAGCGACCGGCGCTGTACAATGGCATCCGCCATTTCGTCTTCGTGATCCCGCCGATGGCGGTGCTCGGCGGCGTCGCCTTTGGCTGGGCCATGGAGCGCCTGCGCGCCAATCATCGCACCTGGCAGCCGGTCGTGCTCGCCACCTTCTGCTTTGGCCTTGCGCTCTCGCTCGCCGAGATGATCCGCCTGCATCCCTATCAATACACCCACTTCAACCACATCGCCGGCACCGTGCGCGGCGCCGACGACCGCTTCATGCTGGATTATTGGGGCCTCGCGCTGAAGCAGGCCTCCGACGAATTGCGCGAGCAGCTGGTCGAACGCCAGGAAGTGCCGCCGCGCAACCGGAAATGGAAGGTCGCCGTGTGCGGTCCGCAGCGTCCCGCCCAGGTCGCGCTCGGCCCCGACTTCACCATTGGCTGGGATTCCAATGCCGCCGATTTCGCCATGACGCTCGGTGAGTTCTACTGCAAGGGCCTCACCGCCCCCGTGCTGGTCGAGATCAAGCGCGACGACGTGGTGTTCGCCCGCGTCTACGATATCCGCGGCAGCAGCATTTCCAGCCTGCTCTCGATCCCGGCGCCGTAAAAATTCTTCTCT
This sequence comes from Bradyrhizobium sp. WU425, assembly GCF_021052305.1. NCBI lineage: Bacteria > Pseudomonadati > Pseudomonadota > Alphaproteobacteria > Hyphomicrobiales > Nitrobacteraceae > Bradyrhizobium > Bradyrhizobium sp. WU425. The sequence goes on from NZ_CP088089.1 coordinate 5,570,489, forward strand.
CTTGTAGGACCGTAGCCCGGATGAGCGCAGCGACATCCGGGGCCTATCAGGCAGCCCCGCATGTCGCTTCGCTCATGCGGGCTACGCTGGACTGCCGCGCTTTGTGTGCCTTGCTGGCAGGTCGCGGCAGGACTACGCTCCCTCCCTGCAACAACGATGTTCGGAGAGATCAGCCATGTCGCCAGCGGAAGCGCGCCTGAAGGAAGTGCCGTCGAACATGACGGAGGCCGAGTGGCAGCAACGGGTCAATCTCGCCGCCTGCTATCGCCTCGTCTCGCTCTACGGCTGGGACGACTTGGTCGACACCCACATCTCAGCGCGCGTGCCCGGCCCCGACCATCATTTCCTCATCAACCCCTACGGGCTGATGTTCGACGAGATCACGGCGTCGAGCCTCGTCAAGGTCGATCTGCACGGCAACCAGCTCTCCGAGAGCGAATACAGCGTCAACCCCGCCGGCTTCACCATCCACTCGGCGATCCACGAGGTTCGCGAGGACGCCATCTGCGTGCTGCATCTTCACACCCTCGACGGCACCGCTGTCTCGAGCAGCGCCGAAGGCCTGCTGCCGCTGAACCAGACCGCCCAGCTCGTCACCCACGACCTCGCCTATCACGACTACGAAGGTATCGCCCTCGACCACGACGAGCGGCCGCGGCTGCAGAAGGACCTAGGCGACCACAACCACATGCTCTTGCGCAACCACGGCACGTTGACGGTCGGGCGCTCGGTCGCCTCGGCCTTCGAGCGCATGTATCACCTCGAGCGAGCCTGCTCGATGCAGGTGCGTACGCGCGCGCTGGGCACGCCGGTCTACCCGGTCGACGATGTCGCGATCGACAAGAACACCGAGCTGCTCGCCAACCGCGACCGCGCCGAGCTGCGCGCCACCAACCTCGTGTGGCCACCGCTGCTACGCAAGCTGGACCGCGAGCTTCCGGGCTACCGCTCTTGAAATTTTCGGGATTTGGTGTAGGGTAACGGTCAACGAACCTCTACGCCTTTTGGAATGAAACGCCGCCCAATTCCGGGCGGCGTTTTTATTTGTAAGGTCTCGTAGGGTGGGCAAAGCGAAGCGTGCCCACCATTGCCGATCGCGATCCGGGACAGATGGTGGGCACGGCGCTTTGCGCCTTTGCCCACCCTACGCACTGCGCCCTACTTCACCTCCGCCAGCGCCGCGAGGATGCGGGCCCAGGAACGGATGCCTTTCTGGAAACTGCGGAGGTCGTACTTCTCGTTCGGCGAGTGGATATTGTCGTCGTCGAGGCCGAAACCGACGAGCAGCGAATCCAGCCCAAGCGTACGCTTGAAGTCCGCGACGATCGGGATCGAGGCGCCCGAGCCCATCAACACGGTCTCCTTGCCCCATTCCTCGGTCAGCGCGGTCTTGGCCGCGGCGAGCGGCTTCATGTTCCAGTCGAGCGCGATTGCAGGCCCGGCAGAGTGGTCGCCGAACTCGACCTTGCAGTCTCCCGGAATGCGCGCCGTCACGTACTCACGGAAAGCCTTGCGGATCTTTTGCGGATCCTGCCCTTCGACCAGTCGGAACGAGACCTTGGCCGAGGCGTGCGACGGGATCACCGTCTTCGAGCCCTCACCGATATAACCGCCCCAGATGCCGTTGACGTCGCAGGTCGGACGCGTGGAAGCTTGCTCGACCAGGAGCCTGCCCTTCTCGCCGGCCGGTATCGATAGCCCAACTGGCTTGAGGAATGTGTCCGGCGTGAAATCGAGCTTCTTCCACTGCGCGAGAATATCCGGCGGCGTGTCCTTCACCCCATCATAGAAGCCCGGAATGGTGATGCGATTGTCGTCGTCGAACAGCGCGCCGAGAATTTTGGTCAGCACCCGGATCGGGTTCATCGCGCTACCGCCGAACACGCCGGAATGCAGGTCGCGATTGGCGGCGGTGATCTTGAGCTCCTCATAGAGCAGGCCGCGCAGCGAGGTCGTGATCGCCGGCGTGTTGCGGTCCCACATGCCGGTGTCGCAGACCAGCACGTAGTCAGCCTTAAACTCGTCCTTGTTGGCTTCGATGAAGGGCACGAAGTTCTTCGAGCCGACTTCTTCCTCGCCTTCGATCAGGAACGTGACGTCGATCGGCAGCGACCCCGTCACCTTCTTCCAGGCGCGGCAGGCCTCGACGAAGGTCATGACCTGGCCCTTGTCGTCCTCGGCGCCGCGCGCCACGATGATCTTGCGACCATCGGCATGGTCGGTCACAACAGGCTCGAATGGCGGACGGTGCCAGAGCTCGAGAGGATCGACCGGCTGCACATCATAGTGGCCGTAGAACAGCACATGCGGACGGCCGCCCGCGACGCTCTTGCCGACGACCGCGGGATGGCCGGCGGTTGGCCTCACTTCAGTGGCAACGCCGAGGCTCGCGATGTCCCTGGCAAGATGCTCGGCCGCCGTCTTGCAATCGGCCGCGAAGGCCGGATCGGCGGAGATCGACTTGATCCGCAACAGCGAGAACAGGCGCTCCAGGCTGTTGTCGAACTCCTTGTCGATGTGGTCGAGCACGGATTGAAGCTGCGCATTTGCCATTGGTCGTATTCCCTGCGTTCGAATCCCGAGACGTCGGCTCAAGATGTCTTCTCAAGAACTATCGGCTTTTAGCGCTGCCGCGGCGTTGAGGCCAGCCGCAACCGGCGGATGCCGGATGTGCCATGCGAGACTAGCTGCGAGCACCGCCGTGGCGACGAGGTTGTTGCCCCAGGCCTGCAAGACATTTGGAAACCACGGCAGCGCCAGCAGCATGAGGATGCCGGCGGCGCCAAGGGCGAGCCAGGTTCCCAGGCGCACGTTCGCCCGCTCGTCGAAGGCGGCACGATGCATCAGCACCGTCATCGGGAAGAACAGCCACATGAAGTAGTATTGCCGCGCCAGAGGCGATGCCACCGTCATCAGGCAGAACAGGATGCCGAGTTCCTCGGCGTCCGAGCGCGCCGTGCGCCGCGCTTGCCGTGGCATGACCGCGACGAAGCCGAGTCCGAGCAACGCCGACAGCGCCAGCACGATCCAGTTCGCCGTCCTGTAATCGACGTCGATGACATTCATCGTGCGCGGCGGCTTGCTCGGATCCTCCTGATTGTAGTTGATTGGCCGGACCAGCCGGTGCGTGACAGCAATGAGTGACTGGTTCACCCACGACCAGTTCTGCTCGTCGCGCTGGCCAAATCCTTTTTCCGAACTCGACCCGACCATGCCCTGATACCAGGTCTTGACCTCGGCGGCGTTGCGCTCGAAGCCGCGAATGGGGGCCGGCACGATATAGAGAAGGATGCCGGCGAACGCGACCGTAGCGACGGCGGCTCCCCACTTTCGCCGCCAGACCAGATAGGGCAGCACCGCAATGGGAAACACCTTGATGGCGGCGGCGAGCGCGAACATGAAGCCTGCGAGCCAGGAGCGCTGATGCTGCAAACTCCAGAAGCCGTAGAGCATCATCGCCAGCAAGACGAGGTTCGGCTGGCCAAGATCGAACATGTCGAACACGAAGGTCACGGTGACGAGAGCGGGCAGCGCCTCCAGCCAAGGGCCAGGCGTGCGGCCCGAACCGCTCATGACATTGGAGAGCATCCCGGTGTACCACCACGCCGCAATATTCAGGATCGACAGCACGCTGTAGAGCGCGATCTTGCCAAACCAGCTCGGGACTGCCAGCAGGATCGCCGGCAGCGGTGGGTAGATGAACTCGAAGTACTGGTGGATATCGCCGGGATAAAGCGGCCCACCCTTCAAGACCTGCTGCCCGGCCCAGTACCACAGGCCGTAGTCCTTGGTCTTGCCGTGCCCGAAGATCTCGGGACCAAGGACATCGGCAGCCAGGATGAAGCAGCAGAGCAGGAAGAGCAGGTCGAGTGGCGCACGCAACGACAGGGTTCGGAGTGCGCCGGATCGAACGAAAGATTTAGGTGAGGTCACGATGTGGTCCAGTCAGGGGCCATAGCACCTAGCAGACCAACGAACGCTTGGAGAGTCCTGATCACCCGAATTTGTACCCGCCGCGCACAAGCGGCGGGTTTGCGGAGGAGTTGCCTCAAACGAGGCTTTCTGCCTACCTGCGCAGCAAGCCGCCGAGCGCGCCGCGGACCAGCGTGCGGCCGATCGAGCCACCAAGCTGGCCGGCGACGGACTTGCCGATATTGGCCGCCATCCCCCCGATTACCTGATTGGTGACCGATCGGGTCACGTCGCGGGCGATGACCTGGCCCGTCGAGAGGCGGCCGCGCTTGACGTTCGTGCCGAAGATGGTGCCGACCATCGAGCCGATCTGGCCGAGGATGCCACCGCCTCCAATGCCGCCAGCCGCGCCGGGATCGGCAGTCGCCGCCGTGCCGGCAATGCGCTTCTGGATCATCTCGTAGGCGGACTCTGCATCAACGGCGGTGTCGTATTTGCCCTTCACCGGGCTTGCATCCATGATCGCCTTGCGCTCTTCCGGCGTGATCGGTCCGATCCGGGCCGATGGCGGCCGGATCATCACCCGCTCGACCATCGCCGGCGTGCCGTTGCCTTCGAGAAAGGACACCAGCGCCTCGCCCTTGCCGAGCTCCATGATCACCTTGGCGGTGTCGAGCTTCGGGTTGGGGCGGAAGGTCTGGGCCGCAGCGGCGACCGCCTTCTGGTCGCGCGGGGTGAAGGCGCGCAGCGCGTGCTGCACCCGGTTGCCCAATTGTCCGAGCACGCGGTCGGGCACGTCGACCGGGTTTTGAGTCACGAAATAAACGCCGACGCCTTTGGAGCGGATCAGGCGCACCACCTGCTCGATCTTGTCCATCAGCGCCTTGGGCGCGTCGTTGAACAACAGATGCGCCTCGTCGAAGAAGAAGACCAGCTTCGGCTTGGGCAGGTCACCGGCCTCGGGCAGCTCCTCGAACAATTCCGACAGCATCCACAGCAGGAATGTCGCGTAAAGCCGTGGGCTCTGCAGCAGTTTGTCGGCGACGAGGATGTTGACCATGCCGCGGCCGTTGCGGTCGGTCTTCATGAAGTCCTTCAGCGTCAGCGCCGGCTCGCCGAAGAATTTGGTGGCGCCCTGGTTCTCGAGCACCAGAAGCTGGCGCTGGATGGTGCCGACCGTGGCCTTGGTGACATTACCAAAACCCTGCGCCGCCTTCTTGATCGCGGCAAGCGGACTGTCCTCGGCATCCGTCCCCTTCTTGCCCGCATCGGGCACGATGGCATCGAGCAGCGCGCGCAGATCCTTCATGTCGATCAGGGTCAGCCCGTTGTCGTCGGCGACGCGAAAGGCGACGTTGAGCACGCCTTCCTGCACGTCGTTCAGGTCCAGCATACGTGCGAGCAGCAGCGGGCCCATTTCTGTGACGGTCGCACGGACCGGGTGGCCCTGCTCGCCGAACACGTCCCAGAACACCGTCGAGAACTGGTCGGGCTCGAACGTCAGTCCCATCTCGGTGGCGCGCTTGACGATGAAATCCGCGGGCACGCCGACCTCGGAGATGCCCGAGAGGTCGCCCTTGATGTCGGCCGCGAAGACCGGAACACCGGCGCGCGCAAATCCTTCCGCCATAACCTGCAGCGAGACCGTCTTGCCGGTTCCGGTTGCACCTGTGACGAGGCCGTGGCGATTGGCGAACGCCAGCGTCAGCCAAGCCTGCTCGTTTCCTTTACCGACGAAGATTTTGTCGTCGGTATCACCGAGCTTGCTGTCCTGTGCGGTCATTATTCCCTGATCTCTCTGCCCTGTTTCGCATATCGAAACTCGAATGCACAGTTCCGTAGTTTAACGCATGTCGCGCGCTGATTGAAACCATTCAACGCGCTCCGGGCATGCGACATCGTCGGAAATATGCAGGTGGACATCCGCCGAAAGTAGGAAGGACGCATTCGCATCGCGGCATTTTTTTGCCGATTTCATCTCCGCTCTTGCATCACTGCAACACTTCTCGCGCGTTCGAGAATGAATCGGAACGTTGATGGCGTTCATCGCTTGTATTTCACACCACACCGGCTCAAGATCATTTTCGAAAGCAATACTCCGGCATGTGAACCGGCTGAGGGGCGGCCATATGGACGAGCTAATCGGGCGGCTGGCGACAAACGCCAGCATAGATAGTGCTGTCGCCGAAAAGACCGTCGGCATTATCTTGGGCTTCCTCCGCAACGAGGGTCCTTCCGACAGCGTCCAGGTCCTGATCGACCAGATTCCAGGTGCAGAAGCGGCAATCGAGGCATCCGGCACCGGCGGAGGACTGTCGCGGCTGATGGGCGGCGGCCTGATGGCGGTCGGCACGCGCCTGATGGGCCTGGGACTTGGCATGTCCGAGATTCAGAACATCGCCCGTGAACTTTTTCGCTTCGGCCGAGACAAAATCGGAGCGGATCAGATGGGCAAGATCATCGCGGGGACCCCGGGCCTCAGCCAGTTCGCCTGACGCCTGCGCATTTCACATCGAGTATCATGACATATCCGATCTCCGAGATTGAGGGCCTGTCGGCCTTTGCCGCCAACAAGTTGAAGGCGCAGGGTATCCGCACCACCGACGCGCTGCTCGAGGCGGCTTCGACCGTGAAGGGCCGCAAGGCGCTCTCCGTGAAGACCGGCATCAGCGAGCAGTTGCTGCTGGAATGGGCCAACGTCTCCGACTACATGCGCATCCCCGGCATGGGCAGGGCCAAGGTCGGTCTGGTCCGCGCCGCCGGCGTCACCACCGTGCGCGAGCTCGCCTACCGTAACCCGGCAAGGCTCGCCCAGAGCATGCGGGACGCCAACGAGAAGAAAAAGCTGCTCCGCATCCTGCCCTCGGAGAAGTCGGTCGGCGACATCATCGCCAAGGCGAAGAAGCTGCCGCCAAAGATTTCGTATTAGGACTGCTGCTCTCCGCATACGGGGTGGGCGCTACTCTCTCGGCATTGTTTTGCCCGATGAGCAACAATGCATCCCAACTCTGCCGTCATACCCCGCGAAAGCGGGGTATCCAGTACGCCGCGGCTCCTCCGTATCGCGGCACTGTCTCTGGATACTGGATTGCCCGCTTTCGCGGGCAATGACAGCGAGGGTGTGCGACGCCCTGTCCAAACGCTGGCAACCCACGCCTTCCCGTCTTGACTCCCCCTCCCCGACCGCTAAAGCGGGCCGCATGAATGCCTCGCCCTCCCCATCCGTCCCGGCGGCCGGTTCAGTCGGGCTTGACGTGCTGCGGACGTTGCTGGAGCGGCCGATCCCGGCGGTGATGGGCGTGCTCAACGTCACCCCGGATTCATTCTCCGACGGCGGCGAATTCATCGCGCCCGAGCAGGCACTCGCGCGGGCGCGGGCGATGATCGAGGTGGGGGTCGACATCATCGATATCGGTGCCGAGTCCACCCGGCCCTACAAGGGCGCCCGGCCGGTCACCGCGGCAGACGAACTGGCCCGGCTCAAGCCGGTGCTATCGGACATCGTGGCGCTCGGCGTGCCGGTCTCGATCGACAGCATGAAGGCCGAGGTGGTGGCCTTTGCGCTCGATCAGGGCGCTGCGATCGCCAACGACGTCTGGGGCCTGCAACGCGACGCCGGCATGGCGCCGCTGGTGGCCGCGAGGAGCGTCCCTGTCATCGTCATGCATAACCGCGACAGGGTCGATCCCGCCATCGACATCATTGCGGACATGAAGGCGTTCTTCCAGCGCTCGCTGGATATCGCGGCACAAGCCGGCATCGCCCGCGACAAGATCGTGCTCGATCCCGGCATCGGCTTCGGCAAGACGGCAGAACAGAGCATGATTGCGCTGGCACGACTTCGCGAGCTCGACATGTTCGGCCTGCCGATCCTCGTTGGTGCCTCGCGAAAACGCTTCATCGCCTCGGTGTCGCCGTCGGAGCCGACCGAGCGGCTCGCCGGCTCGATCGCCGCACATCTGCTCGCCGCACAACGCGGCGCGAAAATCATCCGCACCCACGACGTCGCCGAGACCTTGCAGGCCCTGCGAGTGGCGCACGCAATCGAGAGCAAGCCATGACCGATACGATCTTCGTAACCGGCCTGTCGATCCATGCCCGCCACGGCGTGATGGAGCACGAGACCGAGGTCGGCCAACGCTTTGTCATCGACCTCGAGCTCTATACCGACCTGTCGGAGCCTTCCCGCAGCGACCGGCTCGCCGACACCGTGTCCTACGCCGACGTCGTGGCGACCACCACCGCGGCCTTCAAGAACACCAATTACAAGCTACTGGAGCGCGCGGCCGGCGCGGTGGCCGACGCCATCCTGTCGCACTTTCCGCGCATCCGTGCGGTCAAGATCACCGTGCACAAGCCGCATGCGCCGATCGCCGCGATCTTCGACGACGTCGGCGTCATGCTGACGCGCTCGCGGCACCCCTGACATGGCGAGCGTCCTGATTGCGCTCGGCGGCAATGTCGGCGATGTCCGCGCGACCTTCCAGAAGGCAATCGCCCATATCTGCGGCATGGCGCAGGCCGCTTTGATCGCGCGCTCGTCGGACTATGCGACGCCGCCCTGGGGCGACGAGGACCAGGCTCCCTTCATCAACGCCTGCATCGAGATCGAGACCAGCCTTGATCCGCATGCGCTCCTGTTCGTGATGCAGAAGGTCGAGCAGAAATTCGGCCGCACCCGCGATAAAGAGCGGCGCTGGGGCCCGCGCACGCTCGATCTCGACATGATCGCCTATGACGATGTGTCGATGCAGAAGCCTGACCTGACCCTGCCGCATCCGCGCCTATTCGAGCGCGCCTTTGTGCTGGTGCCGCTGGCCGAGATCGCGCCCGACCGCGTGATCGCAGGCATTCGTGTCCATGACGGTCTCGCCAGCGTCTCGACACAAGGCATTGAGCGGCTTCCGGATACCGGTTAACCAAAAACAACCGTTTGCAGGGACGGCCGGCCGTGGCAATTTCGCCTGCGAACAACAAGATTTTCGGGAGCCCTTCGCCGCATGACCTCCGCGACTGACGACCTGCCGCTGGCGGCGGATTTTCCCAAGGCGACCGTCGACGACTGGCGCAAGCTGGTCGATGGCGTGCTAAAGGGCGCGCCGTTCGAGAAGCTGGTCGGCAAGACCTATGACGGGATCAAGATCGATCCGCTCTATCCGCGCGCCAAAGGCATTGCGCCCGTGGTGGGACGGCCGGCATCCGCGCCCTGGCAGATCATGCAGCGGATCGACCATCCCGATGCAAGTGCGGCGAATGCACAGGCACTGACCGATCTCGAAAATGGCGCGACGGGGCTGGCGCTGGTGTTCGCCGGCGGCAATGCCGCTCACGGTTTCGGGCTGGAAGCGACCGCGGACGCAGTCGCAAAGATCTTGAAGGACGTCCATCTCGATGCCGGCATCGGCCTCGAGCTCGAGATCGGTCCGCAATCGCGGATGGCGGCGATCCACGTCGCGGAATATGTGAAGAGCAAGGGCATCGATCCCGGGGCCTGCGACATCCGCTTCGGGCTCGATCCGCTCGCGGCCTGCGCGGTGTGGGGCCACAGCCCCTATACCTGGGATGAGATCGTTCCGGCCATCACCGGCGGCGTCAAGGGCCTCGCCGCGCTCGGCTTCAAGGGGCCGTTTGCATCGGCCGACGGACGCGTGATCCACGATGCCGGTGGCTCGGAGGTGCAGGAGCTCGCCTTCGCGCTCGCCTGCGGCGTCGCTTATTTCCGCGCGATCGAGGGCGCGGGCGTTCCGCTGGAGCAGGCGCAGGGCATGGTCTATGCGCGGCTTGCCGCGGATGCAGACCAGTTCCTCACCATGGCAAAATTCCGCGCATTGCGGCTGCTGTGGGCGCGTATCGAGACGGCGTGCGGGCTCACGCCAAAACCGCTGTACATCGCCGCCGATACCGCCTGGCGCATGCTGACGCAGCGCGATCCCTATGTGAACATGCTGCGCGCGACCATGGCGACGTTTGCGGCCGGACTTGCCGGTGCCAACGCGGTCACCGTGCTGCCGCATACGCTGGCGCTCGGCCTGCCCGATCCATTCGCGCGGCGCGTGGCGCGCAATACGCAGCTCGTGCTGCTGGAAGAGAGCAACCTCGCCAAGGTCAGCGATCCCGCGGCAGGCGCAGGCGGCATCGAAACACTGACCGGCCAGCTCTGCGACGCGGCCTGGGCGCTATTCCAGGAGAGCCAGAGAGCCGGCGGCGCCTTCGCTGCGCTTCAGCAGGGCCTGTTCCAGAGCAAGGTCGCGGCCGCGCGAAAAGCCCGCGACGCCAACATCGCAAGACGCCGCGACGTGCTGACCGGCGCCAGCGAGTTTCCGAACCTGCACGAGAACGAGACGACGGTGCTGAAGGCGACGCCGATCGCGCTGGCGCCCTATGGCGAGCAAAAATACAAATTCGACGCACTGCCGCCGATCCGGCTGGCGGAACCGTTCGAGGCGCTGCGGGACAAATCCGATGCGGCCTTGAAGGCACACGGCGCGCGGCCGAAAGTCTTCTTGGCCAATCTCGGCACGCCCGCTGATTTCACGGCGCGCGCGACCTTTGCCAAAAGCCTGTTCGAGACCGGTGGCATCCAGGCCGTCGACAGCCAGGGCTTCGCCGATCCGGCCCAGTTGGCTGCCGCCTTCAAGGCCTCCGGCGCCGGGCTCGCCTGTCTTTGTTCCAGCGACAAGGTTTATGCGGAACACGCCCAAGCCGCGGCGCAGGCCCTGCAAACCGCCGGGGCCCGACTTATCTATCTGGCAGGCCGCCCGACCGATGCCGAGGCGGCGCTGCGTGCAGCCGGCGTCACCGGCTTCGTCTTTGCCGGTGCCGATGCGCTTGCGACGCTGCAAGACACGTATCGACGGATGGAGCAGCCATGACGGAAGCAGGCAAACCCGTTCTCACCGGCGGCTGCCAATGCGGGGCAGTGCGCTTTGGAGTCATGACGGCGCCGAACAGGGTTTCGATCTGCCACTGCCGGATGTGCCAGAAGGCCAGCGGCGCGCCGTTCGCCTCTTTTGCCGACATCAACAAGACGGACTTCGCCTGGACCAAGGGAAAGCCGTCGTTCTTCCGCTCCTCCTCCATCGCCGAGCGCGGCTTTTGCGCCGCCTGCGGCACGCCGCTGAGCTTTGGCCGCATCGACGGCGATCGGATCGAGATCATGACCGGCGCGTTCGACCGCCCGGACCACGTGGTGCCGACGCGGCAGTTCGGCACCGAGTCCCGTCTCGGCTGGGTGGTCGGGATCGCCAATCTTCCAAGCCAGACCACGCAGCAGAATTACGGACCGGAGAAGATGGCGACCATCGTCAGCCATCAGCATCCGGACCATGATTGAGCGCCTATGATATGGTTGAATCCATGAGCCGCATTCCTGATTTCGCAGACATCGCGTTCGAGCGCACCACAAGCGCCGCGCCATCAGGCAGCGCCGAGCCGTGGCTGACGCCCGAGGGCATTCTGGTGAAGTCCGCTTATAGCGAGACCGATCTGGCCGGGCTCGACTTCCTCGAGACTTATCCGGGCATCGCGCCTTATCTGCGCGGCCCCTACCCGACCATGTATGTCAACCAGCCTTGGACCGTCAGGCAATATGCCGGCTTCTCCACCGCGGAGGATTCCAACGCGTTCTACCGCCGCAATCTCGCGGCCGGACAGAAGGGCCTCTCGGTCGCGTTCGATCTCGCCACCCATCGCGGCTATGACAGCGACCATCCGCGCGTCGGCGGCGACGTCGGCATGGCCGGCGTTGCCATCGATTCCATCTACGACATGCGCACGCTGTTTGCGGGCATTCCGCTCGACCAGATGAGCGTGTCCATGACCATGAACGGCGCGGTGCTGCCGATCCTCGCGCTCTACGTTGCGGCCGCCGAGGAACAGGGCGTGCCGCCGGAGAAGCTCTCAGGGACCATTCAGAACGACATTCTGAAAGAGTTCATGGTGCGCAACACCTACATCTATCCGCCCGCGCCTTCGATGCGGATCATCTCGGACATTTTTGCGTATACCTCGCAAAAAATGCCGAAATACAATTCGATCTCGATCTCCGGCTATCACATGCAAGAGGCCGGCGCGACGCAGGACCTCGAGCTCGCCTATACGCTGGCCGACGGCGTCGAATACCTTCGTGCCGGCCTTGCGGCGGGCCTCGATGTCGACCGCTTCGCGCCGCGGCTGTCGTTCTTCTGGGCGACCGGGATGAACTTCTTCATGGAAGTGGCCAAGATGCGCGCCGCGCGGCTGCTCTGGGCGAAGCTGCTGAAGCCTTTCAATCCGAAGGATCCGCGCTCGCTGTCACTGCGCACGCATTGCCAGACATCCGGCTGGTCGCTGACCGCGCAGGACGTCTTCAACAACGTGATGCGCACGACTGTGGAAGCGATGGCGGCGACGCAAGGCCACACCCAGTCGCTGCACACCAATGCGCTCGACGAGGCGCTCGCTTTGCCGACCGACTTTTCGGCGCGCATTGCCCGCAACACGCAGCTCTTCCTGCAGCACGAGAGCGGCACCACCCGCATCATCGATCCCTGGGGCGGCTCGTATTATGTCGAGCGTCTCACCCGCGACCTCGCCGCCAAGGCCTGGGGCCACATCCAAGAGGTCGAGGAGCTCGGGGGTATGGCCAAGGCGATCGAGGCCGGCGTACCGAAGCTGCGCATCGAGGAAGCCTCGGCCAAGACCCAGGCCCGCATCGACGCCGGCAAGCAGGCGGTGATCGGCGTCAACAAATACAAGCCGACGGACGAAGCTCCGATCGATATCCTCAAGGTCGACAATACCAATGTCCGCCGGCTCCAGATCGACAAGCTGACGCGGCTGAAGTCCGAACGCAACCAAAAGGACGTCGAGGCCGCGCTCGCCGCGCTGACGCGCTCGGCGGGCGAAGGCAACGGCAATCTGTTGGCGCTGGCCATCGACGCTGCGCGCGCGAAGGCAACCGTCGGCGAGATCTCGGACGCGATGGAGAAGGTGTTCGGCCGGCACCGCGCCGAGATCAAATCCATCACCGGCGTCTACAAGCGGGAGGCGTCCAGCATGGGTAACCGGGTCGAGAAGGTTCAGGCGCTGATCGACGCCTTCGAGGAGGCGGAAGGCCGCCGTCCGCGCATCCTGGTCGCAAAAATCGGTCAGGACGGTCACGACCGCGGCCAGAAGGTGATCGCGTCGGCCTTCGCCGATATCGGCTTCGACGTCGACATTGGGCCGCTGTTCGCGACCGCCGACGAAGCCGCGCGCCAAGCGGTCGAGAACGACGTCCACATCCTCGGCGTCTCCTCGCTTGCCGCCGCCCACCTCACCGCAGTGCCGGAGCTCAAGGCCGCGCTGAAGAAGCAGGGCCGCGACGACATCATGATCATCGTCGGCGGCGTGGTGCCGCCACAGGATTACGATGCGCTCTACGCGGCCGGCGCGGAAGCCATCTTCCCGCCGGGCACGGTGATCGCGGACGCGGCCGAGGAGCTGATCCGCAAGCTGAACGCCCGGCTCGGGCATAGCGAGGCGGCAGAGTAATTCGGCCGCCGCTCGGCAATCCGCCCATTCTTCACCGAGACCGCCGACAACGACGCCGCCATGACCGCAATGGTGAAGGGGGTGACTGCATCGCTCATGGTCGCAAAGATGAAGCGCGATGCGAGCGCGACTGCGACGACTGGTTCGCGGAATTGAAGCGGAGCCTGCTCAGATGGGCGCGGTGACGTTTGCGTCCTCAACCGAGGCGGGCAAGACTCCCGGCCTCGCCTTCCACTATTCCACGCATGAGGGCCGCGTTGCCCGCAGAGCGCTGGTAGCGCTACCTTGCAGCCGCGCTGCAAAGCCGACTAGAATGTCGCCATAGACAAGAGCGCCCGACGTCGTGGGCGCCGCTGGGAGGCATTGATGTCCAAGATTACGCGCCGCAGCTTTGCGGCTTCATCTGCCGCAGTCGCGGCATCCGCCGCATTCGGTCTCACACCCGTACGCGCGCAAGCCTATCCAGCGCGGCCCGTCACCGTGATCGTTCCCTGGGGCGCGGGCGGCGGCACTGACGCGACCGCGCGCATTGTCGCAGCGCTTCTGGAGAAGGATCTCGGCCAGCCCTTCAACGTGGTCAATCGCACCGGCGGCTCCGGCGTCGTCGGCCATACCGCGATCGCGACCGCGCAACCTGATGGCTACACCATCGGCATGCTCACCGTCGAAATCTCGATGATGCACTGGCAAGGGCTGACGGAGCTGGCGCCGAAGAGCTACACCCCGCTGGCGCTGATGAACGAAGACCCCCCGGGCATCCAGGTCTCCTCCTCCTCGCCCTACAAGACGGTGAAGGAGCTCGCGGAAGCCATCAAGGCGGCCCCTCCCGGCAAGTTCAAGGCCTCCGGCACCGGCCAGGGCGGCATTTGGCATCTGGCGCTGGTCGGCTGGATGCAGGCGATGGGCCTGCCTGCCAACCAGGTCGCCTGGGTGCCGTCCAACGGCGCCGCACCCGCGATGCAGGACCTCGCCGCCGGCGGCCTCGACCTCACCACCTGCTCGGTGCCGGAAGCCCGCGCCATCATCGAGGCCGGCAAGGCCAGGAGCCTTGCTATCATGGCGCCGGCGCGCAATCCCATCTTCAAGGACGTGCCGACGCTGAAGGAGGCGATGGGCATCGACTACGCGACCGGCGCCTGGCGCGGCATCGCCGGGCCGAAGAACCTGCCGCCGGAGATCGCAACGAAGCTCACCGCGGCGCTGCAGAAGGTCTACGACTCCGCCGAGTTCAAGGACTTCATGAGCAATCGCGGCTTCGGCACCGTGTGGGGCGATGCCGGCCAGTTCGCAAGCTTCATGGACAAGGGCGACGCCCAGATGGGCGAAGCGATGAAGGCGGCGGGTCTGAGCAAGGCGTGATCTTGTCACCTCTCCCCGCTTGCGGGGAGAGGTCGAATTTGAGCGCAGCCCAAATTCGGGTGAGGGGGAGTCTCTCCAAGTCCAGCTTTCACCGCCAACGCGGACGCAGCCCCGGACTCCACCCTCTCTCCGTAAGAACGGGGTGAGGGATAAGAAATCTCATAGGATCCTCCCATGCGCCTTCCCGACTCCGTCACGGGATCGTTTCTCGTCGTGCTCGGCACAGCAGCCGCCTATGGCGGCTGGCTGCTGCCGCCGGTGCCCGGGCAGCCGGTCGGCCCCAACGTATTTCCGCTCGTGATCGGCATTGGGCTTGCGCTGTGCGGGCTCGCGATCGTGTTCGGGATCGGTCACACCTTCGAAGAGGCGGAAGAGCTGATCCCGCTCGAGGATGGCCAGGCAGCGGCTGCCCCGCCGCCTCAGGGAAAGTTGTACGGCCTGCGCGCGCTGCTGCCGCCGGCGCTGTTGCTGTTCTACGTGGTCGCGGCCGACCGGCTCGGCTTCATCATCACCGCGGCGATCATGGTCTACGTCACCTCGACCGCGTTGGGGGCAAAGTGGAAGCTGGCGCTGCCGCTCGCAGCGCTGGCGCCGTTCGCCATCCACCTCATCTTCGGCAAGCTGCTGCGCGTGCCGCTTCCCGCCGGCCTGTTGCCGACACCCTGGTGACCCCATGCTGAAAACCCTGATTGAAGCGTTCGCACTGATCTCCACCTGGGAGGTCATCATCGCGATGTTCGCAGCCTCGGTGTACGGGCTCGTGATCGGCTCGCTGCCGGGCCTGTCGGCGACGATGGCAACCGCCCTGCTCGTCCCCGTCACCTTCTATCTCTCGCCGATCGCGGCGATTGCGACCATCGTGGCGGCCTCCTCGATGGCGATCTTCTCCGGCGACATCCCCGGTGCGCTGCTGCGCATCCCCGGCACGCCCGCCTCCGCCGCCTATGCCGACGAGGCTTACGCCATGACCCGGAAGGGACAGGCCGAGTTGGCGCTCGGGGCCGGCGTGTGGTTCTCGGCCGTGGGCGGCATCGCCGGCGTGCTGTCGCTGATGATTCTGGCGCCGCCGCTAGCCGAGATCGCGCTCTCGTTCTCGACCTTCGAGTATTTCTGGCTGGCGCTGCTCGGCCTGATGTGCGCGACGCTGGTGGCGCGCTCCTCGCCGGTGAAGGCGATCGCCGGCATGTTCCTCGGTCTGCTGGTCTCCTGCGTCGGCATCGAAAATCCCGGCGGCGTGCCGCGCTTCACCTTCGGCCTCACCGATCTGTTCGGCGGCATCGAGCCGATCCCCGCGCTGGTCGGCGTGTTCGCGGTCGCCCAGGTGATGCGCGCGATGCTGACGCCCGAGCCGCCGCCGCTGCCGCGGCGCAAATTCGGAAGCATCATGGCCGGTCAGTGGAAGCTGACCAAGAAATACCATTGGCAGATGACGCGCGGGAACATCGTCGGCATCATCATCGGCGTGCTGCCCGGAGCCGGCGCCGACATGGCCGCCTGGGTGTCCTATGCGATGTCGAAGCGCTTCTCCAAGGAACCGGAGAAATTCGGTACCGGCCATGTCGAGGGCCTGGTCGAGGCCGGCGCCAGCAACAATGCCAGCATCGCCTCGGGCTGGGTGCCATCATTACTGTTCGGCATTCCCGGCGACACCATCGCTGCGATCGCGATCGGCGTGCTCTACATGAAGGGGCTCAACCCCGGACCGACGCTGTTCACCGAGAAAGCGTCGAGCATGTACGCGATCTATCTGATGTTCATCATCGCGAACATTTTGATGATCCCGCTCGGCATCGCCATGATCCGGGTTGCCGCCTACATCCTGCTGGCACCGCGCTCCGCCATCATGCCCATCATCATGCTGTGCTGCGCAGTCGGCTCGTTCGCTATCGGCAACAACATGTTCGGCGTCGTCACCGTCGCCGCCTTCGGCGTGATCGGCTATGTCATGGAAGCCAACGGTTATC
The DNA here is from genome assembly GCF_021052305.1 of Bradyrhizobium sp. WU425. Classification (NCBI taxonomy): domain Bacteria; kingdom Pseudomonadati; phylum Pseudomonadota; class Alphaproteobacteria; order Hyphomicrobiales; family Nitrobacteraceae; genus Bradyrhizobium; species Bradyrhizobium sp. WU425. Next base: position 5,587,237 of record NZ_CP088089.1, read on the forward strand.
CCGTCGCCGCGATGGTGCTCGGCATCGTCATGGGCACCATGGTCGAGCAGGCCTTTGTCACTTCGCTGATCAAGTCGGACGGCAGCATTTTGCCGTTTTTCGAGCGCCCCGTGGCCGCGATCCTCGCCGCCATGGCGATCGGGGCGCTGCTGTGGCCGGTGATGGTCTGGGCGTGGCGAAAGCTGAAACCGGTGCGGACCGGAGTGGCGGCGACATCCCGGTGATATCGGGCGGGCGGCCCTCGCCTGCCCCACGCGGGCGTTGTAAAGCAGGGCATGGTTGAGAAAAAGCCTTCACTGGACATCAAATCCCTCGCCCATGACCTTCGCGCCGGCAGCCGCGCGGCGCTGGCGCGGGCCATCACGCTGGTCGAGAGCCGGCGCAGCGACCATCAGGCGCTGGCGCGCGAGCTGGTGCAGATGCTCTTGCCTGACACCGGCAGAGCGCTCCGCGTCGGCATCACCGGCTCGCCCGGCGTCGGCAAATCCACCACCATCGACGCGCTCGGCATCCATCTGATCGAACAGGGTCACAAGATCGCGGTGCTCGCAGTCGATCCGTCCTCAGCCCGCAGCGGCGGCTCGATCCTCGGCGACAAGACGCGGATGGCCCGGCTGTCGGCTTCCGACGATGCCTTCATCCGACCCTCGCCGTCCTCGGGCACGCTCGGCGGCGTCGCGGCCAAGACACGCGAGGCGATGCTGCTGTGCGAGGCGGCCGGCTTCGACGTCGTGCTGGTCGAGACCGTCGGCATCGGCCAGTCCGAGACCGCGGTCTGCGACATGACCGATTTCTTCCTGGCCTTGATGCTGCCAGGCGGCGGCGACGAATTGCAGGGCATCAAGAAGGGCCTGGTCGAGCTCGCCGACATGATCGCGATCAACAAGGCCGACGGCGACAATCTCAAGCGCGCCAACATCACCGCCGCCGATTATCGCGGCGCGCTGCATATCCTGACGCCACGCTCCGAGCACTGGCATCCGCCGGTCGAGACCTATTCGGCGCTGACCGGCGACGGCATCGCGAAGATCTGGCAAAAGGTCCTCGATCATCGCAAGGCCATGAACGCCTCCGGCGATTTCGCCGCGCGGCGGCGCGAGCAGCAGGTGAAGTGGATGTGGTCGATGCTGGAGCAGCGCATGCTGGCGCGGTTGCGCAGCGAGGCGTCGGTGCGGACCAAGGTCCGGAAGATCGAGACCGAGGTGGCCGACGGCCATCTCACGCCGGCGCTCGCCGCCGAAAAAATCCTGGAGTTGCTGCAATGAGCGACAAGCTCCGCGTTCTCCTCACCGCCTTCGGCCCGTTCCCCGGCGCGCCCTACAATCCGACCCAGCCGCTGGTCGCCCGGCTGGTGCAATTGCGCCGTCCCGCACTCGACGATGCCGCGATCTCCAGCCACATCTTCCCAGTCACCTATGCCGCGGTGGACCGGCAATTGCCGGAGGTGCTCGCGAAAGAGAAGCCCGACGCGCTGCTGATGTTCGGCCTCGCCGCACGCACGCCCTATCTGCGCATCGAGAGCCGCGCGCGCAACGCCGTCACCATGCTCTGGCCCGATGCCGCCAACACCCGCTCGAGCAAGCGCGGCATCGCCGGTAATGCGGACGCGCTGATTTTCGGCCCGCACACCGCAAGGCTGCTGCGCGCCGCCCGCCTCACCGGCATCGACGCGCGGCCCTCGCGCGACGCCGGCGCCTATCTCTGCAATTACCTGAGCTGGCGCGCGATCGAAAACGTCAGGGGCGGCGGGCCAAAGCTCGCCGCATTTATCCATATTCCCCTGCTCGCGCGCAGTGGCGCCGTGCGCCGCAAGGGCGCGCCGCGGATCACGCTGGAGGAACTGGTGGACGCCGGGGAAGCGATGCTGATGGAGATGGTACAGTTGGCGCGGAAGGCTCGGAACACGACTGTGTAAACATTTAACCCTACCGCGAACAATCCTCACGGCCCCAGCCGCGCGGTCCCGTTTTTGCGCTACCTAACCGCTGCGGACCCCCGCGTCCGCCGGAGGACGCGTCATGGACCTCAATCGCCGCCATCTCATTGGAGCATCGACCGCAGGCCTCGCCGGCGCGCTCGCGATACCAGCCGACGCCGCGCGTGCGGCGCCGCTGACGTCGCTGCTCGGCCGCGATGCCACGCAATATGGCGTGCGGCCCGGCAGCAGCGAGGATCAGACCCGCGCGCTCCAGCGTGCGATCGACGAGGCTGCGCGGGCGCAGATGCCGCTAGCGCTGCCACCCGGCATCTACCGCAGTGGGTTGCTACGCTTGCCAAATGGCGCGCAACTGATCGGCGTGCGCGGCGCGACAAAATTCGTCTTCACCGGCGGGGCCTCGGCGATCCAGAGCGACGGCTCCGATGCAATCGGCCTTTCCGGCATCACCTTCGACGGCGGCGGCATTCCGCTGCCGACGCGGCGCGGGCTGATCCAGATCCTCGGCGGACGCGACGTCCGCATCACCGATTGCGCGATCACCGGCTCCGGCGGCAGCGGCATCTGGCTCGAGCAGGTCTCCGGCGACATCTCGGGCAACATCTTTACCAACATCGCGGTGACGGCAGTGGTGTCGTTCGATGCCAGGGGTCTCAGCGTCTCCCACAACACCATCACCGGCACCAACGACAACGGCATCGAGATCCTGCGCACGGCCATCGGCGATGACGGCACGCTGGTCACCGATAACCGCATCGAGGACATCAAGGCCGGCCCCGGCGGCTCCGGCCAGTACGGCAACGCCATCAACACGTTCCGCGCCGGCAACGTCATCGTGCGCGGCAATCGCATCAAGAACTGCGATTACTCCGCCGTGCGCGGCAACTCGACCTCGAACATCCACATCACCGGCAACAGCGTTAGCGATGTGCGCGAGGTCGCGCTCTATTCGGAATTCGCTTTCGAGGCCGCGGTGATCGCCAACAACATTGTGGACGGCGCCGCGGTCGGCGTCTCCGTCTGCAATTTCAACGAAGGCGGCCGCATCGCCGTGGTCCAGGGCAACATCATCCGCAATCTGATCCCGAAGCGGCCGATCGGCACCGCGCCGGATGACGATGCCGGCATCGGCATCTACATCGAGGCGGATTCATCTGTCACCGGCAACGTGATCGAGAACGCGCCGTCCTACGGCATCGTCGCCGGCTGGGGCAAATATCTCCGCGACGTCGCGATCACGGGCAACGTGATCCGCAAGGCACTGGCCGGCGTCGGGGTGTCCGTCGTGCCCGGCGCCGGCACCGCGCTCGTCAACAACAACATGATCTCGGAAACCCCGCGCGGCGCCGTGGTCGGGCTCGATCATGCGCGCGCCGTGACGTCCGATCTGTCGGTGGACGGCGCCCAGCGGTTTGCGCAATTGGTGGTCGGCGGGAATGCGGTGCGGCGATAGCTGCCGCTGCTCGCCTCCTCCCGAACGCTAGAACGCGTTCCGCAGCAGTGGATACTTCGCTTCGAGCCCGTCGAGGCTGAAGGTGAACTCAACCAGGCGCTCGGGGGCTGCGACAATTTCGGCTGCCGGCGGAGAGAACTGCGGCAGAAGCGCCGCCATCGCAGCCAGCGCCTTGGGCGCTGCCGTCGCGGCCGGCACCTTGGGCCCCGTCATCGCGACGGGCGCGGTGGGCGGCGCCATGGCAGCCGGCACTTGGAGCGGTGCCATCGGGGCAGGCGCGGCGACCCGCGCGGCCGGGGCTTCGGAGATGTCGGCGAGACCGCCCGGCTTGGGATCGAGCCTGACCGGCACGGCGGTCTCCGGGACGATGTGCACGGCCTTCGGTTGCACTGTCTGCGCCTGCTGCTCGCGCGGAAACATGCGGGGCATGGTCGCCGGCGACCAGCCGAATGCGGGCGACACGCTCGCGGCCGCCGTGGCGACGTCAGCGCCGGTGGCAAGGGCGCGCCAGGTCTGGACGGCGAGCTTCGCTTCCTGGATGTTTTCGAGAAATGCGATCTCGGAGTGATAGCGGCGCCAGCGCCCGGTCTCGAACATCTCGGAGAGATGCACCAGCCGCTGCTCGGCGAGAGCGCACCAGCGTGCCGCAATGTCGCGGCCAATAGCCACGTCGCGAATAGCCTCTTGGCGATGTGTCATAAATCAGCCCGTCAGGAGAAAATACGGACGCGACGCAACGCAACGCACACGAATCAATTTAGACGCGACGTGAATATTTTGTGGAAAAGTTTTGACTTGTCCAGCAACGACGATGTTTTCGTCGCCAAACTCCGTAGTCGTGCGGAGATTCAAGCGGTTTTGGAGTCAAGCTTCGCACAAGCATAGCGCGCTTGCGGCGTGCCGGCGGAGCAGTGGCGATGAGTGAGCCACGATCTCTCAACCGGAAGCTGATCTCGCGCAGGCTTCGAGGGATTGGACGCCCAAAAAGAAAAGACCCGTCCGGGGGGACAACCGGACGGGTCGAGCCATATGGGCGCTTGGGGTGGATGGGCGCTCGCGCCTGATATGACTTATGGGGAGGGATAACCGCTCCCACATAATTTGGTCGTGGCAGCGGGCCGAACGTTCAATGCGGCGTTTGATTTTTCAACCTTCGCGCCGCGCGCAAAGTTGTCGGAGCCGCTATCGCGTCGCCGGCCTATCCGCCTGAGAAACCGTGGCTTTATCCTCGGTGCTCGACAACGAGGGTTGCTCTAATGCGCGGATGGCAGGCTCGTCGCGACGCTTCTCGATATCTTCACGTTTTGTTGTACCGGATGCGGCCGCGACCGGCGTCGCGCCGGCGGCGGGAACGGCCATGACCGCGGCAAACGCGTCGGCCTCGCCATCGCCGAACAGATCATCACGCCCGGGTGAACCGAGGTCACGCGCCGTCTTCGCCAGCGTCGTGCGCAGCGCTTCCGGCTTCAAGGCGGAGTTGCGCTCGAGCAGCAGCGCCGCGACGCCGGAGACATAGGCGGCCGAGAACGAGGTGCCCGACGTCATCTGGTATTTGCCGTCAGGCGCCGGCAGGAAGATATCGACGCCGGGGGCCGCGACCGCGATGTAGTTGCCACGGTTGGAGGCGGTGAACAGCCGGTCCTGCTGGTCGGTTGCGCTGACCGCGATCACGTTGGGATTGGCGGCCGGATAGAGCGGCGGCGACTTCGCGCCGGCATTGCCGGCGGCTGCGATCAGCACCAGGCCACGCGCGGCGGTCGCCGCGATGGCCCGCTCGATCACCGCGTCTTTGGGACCGGCAAAGCTCATGTTGACGATCTGCGCGCCGTGCTCGGCGGCATAGTTCAGAGAGCGCAGGATGATGTAGGACGAGCTCTCGGCCCCGCCGGTGGTGCCGCCGAAGGCGCGGATGGCGATGATGCGCGCCTCGGGCGCGCTGCCCATCAGCTTGGCATGCGCCACGATGGCGCCTGCAATGCCGGTGCCATGAATGTGCGGGCCTTCGGCGCTACCGAGCGCATCGAAATTGTCGGCAATGGAATTGGCAAGTTCCGGATGTCGGGCGTCGATGCCGGAGTCGATCACAGCAACCGTCACATTGGCGCCATGCGCGAGAGTATGTGCCTGCGGCAGGCGGAGCTTGGCCAGCGCATATTGCGCGGGATCTCCCTCGGTCGGCACCGACGATTTCTGGTCCTGAAGCAGGTAGCGGAAGTTCGGCTGGACCGAACGCACGCTGCCGTCGGCCGCGAATTCACGCCGCACCCTCGCGGAGGGCCGGCCGTCGGTGATGCGGAACAGTCCGAACGTCGCCCCGATCAGCGGAAAATTCTCGGAGGACACGCGCGTCAGGCCATGGCGACGCGCAAGCTCGTCGGCCTCGGTCGACGACAGCCCGCCATCGATCTCGGCGACGAATTCGTCGGCGAAGGTACGCAAATCCGCGGCGACGGGCGCGTTGTTGCCGCGCCGCTTTCCGGCGGTCTTCTTGCCCGATTTGCCCGAGCCATCGCCGCCTGCGTTCTGCTGCGCCAGGCATTCGCCGGCGGCGTCGCGATCGGGCGCGGTACAGGCGGGATAGAGGTTCGGGGAGTAGCGCGCATAAGGCAGCACCGGCGTCGGCCCCATCCGCGCCGAAATCCTCGTCGTCACGATCGGACCGGGACCGCGGCCGACGGCCACCGCTCTGGCTGCAACGCCCGGACTGACGCGTGCGGCGATGCCAGGAGAAATGGTCGGCATTCGGGAGGGGACGCTGATCGTCGGCGTGCGCATGATCGCCTGCGCCTGCGCAACCTCGACGCCGAGACAGGCGGCGAGCAAAAGCGCGGCTGCGACCGACGAAGCGCAGACCCCGGCTCTTACTCCACTTTCGGACTTGCGCGTCATCAGCTTGGAAGCGCCTTACGGCGCCGCGACGGCGAGGTTGACGAACTTCTCGCGCTGCATCTTGCCAAGCAGCGAGTTGAGTTCGTCACGGCTCATCGCCTTGTCGAACTGGAGGCGGAACATGCCGCCCTTGGCATCACCGATGATCGAAGCCTGGTAGCCGTCGAGCAATGCGGTGATGTCGGCGACGCGCGCCTCGGGCGTGAAGCGTACCAGCGCGCGCGCTGGCGGGACGGTCGTGCCGAGGTCGCGTGTGATCGGAGCGCTGGTCGAAAGCGAAGCAGTCTGGAAGGTCGCAGTCTGGGTCTGCGTCAACACCGCGCCGATGATTCCGGCTTGCAGCACGAGGGCCATGGCGCCAAGGCTCGCCGACCAGGCGAGAGTGCGCGGCGACAGGCTCGCAAAGAAGGTGGCGATGCGCGCCGACAGCGGCAGCGAACCGGCCGCCCGCGCGGGCTCGGCGTCGATCGCCGCGAACAGCTTCTGCATCGCGCGCGCCGACGGAGCACCCAGGCTCTCGTTCAGATGAATGGTCTCTTCATACTCGCCGCGGATCGCGGCATATTGCTTCGCGAGCTCGGGATCGCGCGCTAGCGCCTCGTCGACGCGGCGCGCATCGCGCGGGTTCAGCGTGCCGGCGGCGTGCCACGGCAGCAGCAGTTCAATTTCACCGGGCTCTTGCTCCAGCATCTTCTTGCTCAAAGCCATCATGGCCAGCCTCGCTCAATGCCGGCTGCCTTCAGCAGTTCGGCCAATTTCTTGCGCGCATAGAACAAGCGCGTCTTCACAGTGTTCTCCGGGATGCCAACGATTTCGGCCACCTCTTCCACGGATTTCTCGTGGTAGTAGACGAGATCGACGATTTCCCGATGATCCGGCGAGAGGCCCGTCAGACACTCCCGCAACGCTTCACTGGTATCCTTCTTCTGCACCGCCGTTTCCGGATTGTCGGACGTGTCCTCGATCGCGTTCGCGGCGTCGTCGTCCAACTCAAAATCCTTCCTGCGCCGAAGCGCAGACAGGGCCTTGAATCGGGTAATGGCCAGCAGCCAGGTGGAAACGGCGGATCGGCCCTCGAACTTGCCGGCTTGACGCCAGACGTCGAGAAATACCTCACTGATGAGGTCTTCCGCCGCCTGCTCGTCCCGCACGAGCCGAAGGCCGAACCGATACACCCTGACATGGTGCCGCCCGTACAGCACCTGCATGGCGAGCCGGTCGCCTTGAGCGATCCTGGCGATCAGGATCTCGTCCGAAGCCGCTTGTGTCACGCTCAAAGGCCGTCTCGCAAGATTGGTCGGGTCGATGCGGCAGACGGTTCGACGGGAGGGGTAAAATTGTTCAGCCTACCGCAGTCATACGGGAGGCTGTGTGATCTACCCCACATACGCGAAATTTCCTTTTGCCACCCGCGGCTGGGCGCCGCGCTCAAGAACGGTAACATAGTAATGAAGCACTTTCCTGAGCAATGCCGTCCAGCATAGAGGGGCCGACGTGCATGGAACCTTAGCAGCCTAGCACGACATATGTCTTCCGAAGCCCTGCTTTGGCTCGACCGCGTCGCACACGACGCCTCATGGCCGGCAAATTCCTCGGCCGCTCGACGTCCCCGCTCCTGCGCTGCACAGCGTGGATTCGGTTTCGAAGGATACCAAACCTAAAGGCTTGCCACGTAGATTTTTGGGCTGACATCCACCATTGGGCGGGACCATGAGCACGGCTGCGACGTCCTTTCCCGAGAGGAATGCCGCTGAGGCCGCGGATCTCGCCCTGACGACCGCGGCTGCGGCACCCGAGGTCCTGGCGCGCCGGATCCGGCAGCGGCGCCAGATGTATGTCGGCCAGGTGGCGAGCTACTCGCTCGGCGCCTCCGTCCTGCTGCTCTACGCCTATGACGGCGTCATCTCCATGGGCGTTCCGTCACTGTTCTGGCTCGGCGGCCTTCTGACCATCGGAACCTTCACCGTGCTGTCGGAAGCGGGCTTCGGCGACCGGTTCGAGGATCATTACCTCACCGTCTTCCAGATCTCGGCGCATATGTCGCTGCAGCTGCTGTTCCTGCTCGCGGTGCCGACAGTCGGAGTTGCGTTCCTTGCCGTGCTGTTTCTGATCTTCGCCTTCGGCACGCTTCGTATGACATCGAGCCAGGCGATGCTCACCTGGGGCCTCGCCACTTGCGGGCTCGCCTTGGTCTTCCTCGCCTCGGACTTGCCAATCGGACTGCCGGTTACGACCCAGCTGCAACGGGCCGCCTCGATGCTGTGCTTCGTGCTGGTGATTGGCCAGTGCGCCTTCCTCGGCCTGTTCGGCGCCACGCTGCGCAAGATCCTGTACCGGCGCAGCATCGAGCTGAAGGCCGCCTATCAGCGCATCGAGGAGCTGGCGGAGCTCGACGAACTCACCGGCTCCTACAACCGCCGCTGCATCATGCGGCTTCTCGACGCCGAGATCGAAAAATCGCGGCAGACATCGACCCCTTGCGCGATCGCACTCATCGATCTCGACTGGTTCAAGCGCATCAACGACGCCCATGGCCATCCCGTCGGCGACGAGGTGCTGCGCACCTTCGCAATCACCATTTTCGCCAACATCCGCCCGGCCGACTGCTTCGGCCGCTACGGCGGCGAGGAATTCTTGCTGCTGCTGCCGGGGACGGACGGCGATGCGGCATCGCGCACGCTCGATCGGCTGCGCGGCATCGTCGCCGATCTGGACTGGAGCGCATTCTCCCCGGGCATGCGCGTGACCATTTCCGCGGGCGTCGTGACGCTGCGCGACAACGATACCGCCGACACGTTTCTCGTGCGCGCCGATAGCGCGCTCTATTCCGCCAAGGCACAGGGGCGCAACCGCATTGCAACCAGCTGATCAATCCATTTTCTCCCGGCGCGACCGAAGCCGCTGCCGGGCCGAACCCGCCAGGACAGGGCAATGAGATCTAAATCCGCCAAATCATCCGAGAATCTGCTCGAGGAATTGCAAACCGCGCTCTCGCACGGCACCGTCGCGCACCGGGTCGAGACGCTGCGCCGCGTCACAGATCTCTTCGTGGGCAACGCCTCGGACTATTCCGACGACCACGTTCGTGTGTTCGATGACGTGTTCCAATGCCTGATCGAGCAGATCGAGACGTCCGCCAAGGCGCTGCTCGCCGACCGCCTCGCACCGATCGCGGCTGCGCCGCCGAAGATCATCCGCACGCTCGCGCTCGACGAGGTGATTGAGGTTTCCGGCCCGGTGCTGTCGAAATCCGAACGGCTGGACGAGGAGATCCTGATCGAGATCGCGCGCACCAGGGGTCAAGCCCATCTCAAGGCGATCTCGCTACGGCGGGTGCTGTCGGAAGCGCTGACCGACGTGCTGGTGACCCGCGGCGACGAGGACGTGGTGCAATCGACCGTCAGCAATCCGGGTGCGCAACTGTCGGAGGGAAGTCTCGCCGACCTCGTGACCCGCGCCGAGCGTGACGACGACCTCGCCAGTTGCATCGGCCTGCGGCCCGACTTGCCCCGCCATCATTATTTGAAGCTGGTCGCAAAGGCCTCCTTGGCCGTGCGCAGGAAGCTGGAGGCCGCGCACCCCGAGTTCGCGGACGACGTGTCCAGCGTGGTCCAGGAAGCGGCCCAGCGAATCCGCGCCGCCAGCATGACCAGGCAGACCGAGAGGGCGCGCGCGCTGGTGAAGTCGCTGCATGAGGACGGCCGCCTCACCGAGCTCCAGGTCGCCACCTTCGCGGAGCAGGGCAAGTTCGACGAGACCAATGCGGGGCTCGCGGCGCTTGCGGGCGTCGCAGTCGAGACCGCCGAGACCATGATGATCGAAAGCCGGATCGAGGGCGTGATGATCCTCGCCAAGGTCGCGGCCATGCAATGGTCGAGCGTCCGCGCCATCATTGCCCTGCGCGAGAAGCTCTCAGGCGGCTCGCAGACCGACATGCTGACGCTACGCGACGCTTACGAGGCGCTGCGCAGCTCGACCGCGCAGCAGGTGCTGCGCTTCCACCGCATGCAGCAGGGCGCGACGCCGGCGGCGTGAAGCCGGCGAGCTAGTAGCGTAGGACCCTCGCCCCCACGAGCGCGCCAATTGCCGCCACCAACGCGGTGGCGAGCGTGTACCAGGTCGCGACGAACAGCGGCGAGTCGTCGGTGCAGTGTGAAGCGTACAGCGTCGCGGCGAGCCCGGCCGACACCAGGCCGGCGAGAGCCCCGGCGAGCGCCGGATGGGACGGCGCGCCGTGACGCAGGCCGAACAGGGCCCCAGCAAGCAGCGGCAGCGACATCGCAGGGATTGCGAACAGGCATACCCTGGAATTCTTGCCCACCAGTCGCATCGTCATCGGCATGGCCGGCGCCATCATCGCCTCGCTGCCGATCGCCACCGCGAGCAGCCCGACCGGCAGCAGCAGTAGCCAGCCCCAGCCACGCAGCAAGGCCTCGGGACGCGACAGATGCAGGCTGACGATGATCGCCGGGATCGCGAGCGACAGCGTGACCGCGAACTTCATGTCGAAGAACGGGTTGTGCATCGCGCTCATCACGTCGTGACGCACACCGAGAAAGGTGGCGAAGATCAGGATCGACAGCGGCGCAGCGACCAGCAGCGCCATGGTCAGCACCGCGCCGACGCGCGGCGGACGATGGGCGTTGTCGGCCGCGAGCGAGCGAATGAGTTGATCGGTGTCCATGACTACTGGTCCCGCAGTTTGGCAGTCAGCGCGGCAAGTCCGCGATGTAGCGCGACCCGCACCGCGCCCTCGCTCATCGAATATTTCACCGCCGTGTCCTTGATCGACGTGCTGTCGACCGCGATCGACTGCAACACGTCGCGCTGGCGCTGCGGCAGCGTATTGAGCTGGCTGGCGACTTCGCCGGCCGAGACCGTCTCCTGCGGCGCCTCGCCCGGCAGGGTCTCGGCGAAATCGTCGATGTTGACGAAGATCCGCCTGCCCCGTCGCCGCAGCATGTCGATCAGCTTGTTGCGGCCGATCGCAAACAGCCACGGGGCGAAGGGGGCTTCGCTGTCCCAAGTGTGCCGCTTCAGATGCACCGCCAACAAAATCTCCTGCACGATATCCTCGGCCTGGTCGGGAGGCTGCCCGGCCCGAGCCAGGCCGCGCCTCGCGGCAGCGCGCAGCACAGGCGTGACCGCCTTCAACAGGCGATGATACGCCGCGTCATCGCCTGCCATGGCCGACCGCATCAGGCCGGTCCACTCGTCCTCACGTCCGCGCACGCGCGCCCCTCACCATGCAATTCGGCCGCTCTTTCAGTTTGTTACGCTGGCATCAGCCAGATCACGAATTCGTGATCTTGCTTGGCCACGCGACCGATGCGGCCGTCAGGATCTGCGACGGCTCATAACACCGATCGGTCCAGTCCGCACCCCGCGGCCGGCTGCGAAGGCAGCGGTTTTGCCGCGCTTTTGCCCGGTGTGGCCCGAAGATTCCCATTTTCTGCCCCGCTGTGGTCACGCCCCAGGGTCTCTGTTCAGTCCCGGGACGGGCGGAATTTGGGGAGATCGTCAACATGATGAAAGCCAGCGGGCGCGCGGCCCTGATTCTCCTGGCCGGGCTTTTCTTGCTGTTCGGGGGCGTTGCACAGGCGGCGCCGAATTCAGCCGCAAGCAGCAAGTCGGACAGCGCGGGCAAACAGGCCGACACGGTCAAGCCGACCAAGCAGCGGCATCACACGTCGCGTCACCGCGACAACACCAAGACGGCAGAAAAATCCGACGACAAGGCCGACAAGAAGGACGCCGCGGCAACGGCCGATGAGACGAAGGCCGACAATCGTGACGCGCCGACCTCGAGCCAGATGCCGCCGGAAATCGCCAACGCCAACGCGCAACTCGCCGCCGCCGATACGCCGACCGCGGCTGCCGCTTCCGCAATGACGGGCCGGGCCAACGACAACGTCCAGGCCGCGGCCGATAATACCGCCGCCCCGAACGCCGAGAGCCAGGTCGTCGCACCCGATCAGCTCAACGACATCGACCGCGCCCTGCAACAGGACAACACGCCGGCGCAGAGGGCGGTGATCGACGCGCAGCCGCGTCCGGCGCCGGTGATGGCAAGCAGCCAGCAGAGCTCGGCCTGGGACCAGAGCTCCCTGATCGGAAAAATCTTCATCGGCGTCGGCACGCTGCTGACGCTGGCCTCCGCCGCGCGTATGTTCATGGCGTGATTTTGGCCTGATCGCCGGCCCGCGGGACCTGGTCCGGAACGCGCATCTGGCCGCGTGTTCCGGCCGTCCTCGCGCCGATGGCTTTGCGGCCTCTTGAAGCCCACCGCGCGAGCGGGCACATTGCCCGCTCAACCAAAAGCGTGGGTGGAGCATGAGCACGTTCGAACACATCATCGTCGAAAGCAAAGGCGCGGTCGGCATCATCAAGCTGAACCGGCCGAAGCTGCTCAACGCGCTCTCCTTCGGCGTCTTCCGCGAGATCGCCGCGGCCGTCGACGATCTCGAAGCCGATAACGCCATCGGCTGCATCGTCGTGACCGGCAGCGAGAAGGCGTTTGCTGCCGGCGCCGACATCAAGGAGATGCAGCCGAAAGGCTTCATCGACATGTTCTCGGAGGATTTTGCCGCGATCGGCGGCGATCGGGTCGCGCGCTGCCGCAAGCCGACGATCGCCGCGGTCGCAGGCTATGCGCTCGGCGGCGGCTGCGAGCTCGCGATGATGTGCGACTTCATCATCGCCGCCGACACCGCCAAATTTGGTCAACCCGAAATCACGCTCGGCACCATCCCCGGCATCGGCGGCACCCAGCGCCTGACCCGTGCGATCGGCAAGTCCAAGGCGATGGACCTTTGCCTCACCGGCCGCATGATGGATGCGGCCGAAGCCGAGCGCAGCGGCCTGGTCAGCCGCATCGTTCCCGCCGACAAGCTGATGGACGAGGTGATGGCCGCGGCCGAGAAGATCGCCGCGATGTCGCGGCCCGCGGTCGCGATGGCCAAGGAAGCGGTCAACCGCGCCTTCGAGACCACGCTCGCCGAGGGCATGAGCGTCGAGCGCAACCTGTTCCACTCGACCTTCGCACTGGAGGACCGCTCCGAGGGCATGGCGGCGTTCATCGAGAAGCGGAAGCCGGTGAACAAGAACAGGTAAAGGCAGGCGAGCGGTCAGCCTGGTGTAAGGCTCTGCCGCTTTCCCGCAGAATCCCTGTGACGTGCCTGCAACAAGCACGGAATACATGGGGGTTTCCCCCGCGGCAGTTTGCCTGCGGGACCTCGGCTGGTTAAACAGCTAAGAGAGCCGCCGTCGGCGGGGGCGGACAGCCGGGATTTGCGGGATTACATGATTGGGCGTGCCGCCAGAGCTGGTCGCGTGATGACGCGGCATCGATCGGGCGTGGCTCCTGTGCTCGCGACATGGACCACGCTGGCGCTGTGTTGCGCCCTGCCCTCGGCCGCACGGGCGGAAGCGCTGCCGGAGGCGCTCGCCAAGGCCTACCAGACCAATCCGCAACTCAATGCCGAGCGTGCGCGGCAGCGCGCCACCGACGAGAACGTGCCGCAGGCGCTCGCCGGCTACCGGCCACAGATCGTGGCAAGCCTCAGCGCCGGGTTGCAGTCGGTGCGCAACCTGCTGCCCGACAACACCATCCAGACCGCCAATCTGAAGCCATGGATCATCGGCGTCACCGTGTCGCAGACCCTGTTCAACGGTTTCCGCACCGCCAACAACGTGCGCGCCGCCGAACTCCAGGTGCAGTCTGGCCGCGAGGCGCTGCGCAACGTCGGCCAGGGTGTGCTGCTCGACGCGGTCACCGCCTACACCAATGTCCTCGCCAACCAGTCGCTGGTCGAGGCGCAGCGCTCCAACGTCGCCTTCCTGCGCGAAACGCTCTCGGTCACCCAGCGGCGCCTCAACGCCGGCGACGTCACGCCGACCGACAGCGCCCAGGCCGAGGCGCGGCTCAACCGCGGGCTTTCCGATCTCAACGCCGCGGAAGTCGCGCTGGCGGTGAGCCAGGCGATCTACGCGCAGGTGATCGGCAATGCGCCGTCGCAGCTTCGGGCCGCCGAAGTCGTCGACCGCTATCTGCCGAAGAGCCGCGAAGACGCGCTGACGATGGCGATCCGCCAGCACCCAGCGGTGATGGCGGCGGGCTTCGACGTCGATGTCGCCTCCACCAACATCCGCGTCGCCGAAGGCGCGCTGCTGCCGAGCGCCAGCGTCCAGGGCAGCGCCAGCAAGAGCCGCAACAACGACCCGACGCTCGGCACCTTCGCCGAAGATCAGGCCTCGATCGTCGCCAATGTCACCGTGCCGATCTACGACGGCGGCCAGGCCGCCGCACAGACCCGGCAGGCCAAGGAAATCAGGGCGCAGAGCCGGCTCGTGCTCGATCAGGTGCGCAACCAGGCGCGCACGGCGGCGGTCAGCGCCTGGGTTGCCAATGAAGGCGCCAAGATCGCGGTCTCGGCTTCGGAGTCCGAAGTGAAGGCGGCGACCGTCGCGCTCCAGGGCGTGCAGCGCGAGGCCGCCGGCGGACAGCGCACGACGGTGGATGTGCTGAACTCGCAGGCCGATCTGATCCAGGCCAAGGCCCGCCTGATCGGCGCCAATCGCGACCGCGTGATCGCTTCCTACACGCTGCTCAGCGCCGTCGGCCATCTCGACGTCAAGACCTTGAGCCTGAACACGCCGGACTATCTGCCCGAGGTGCACTACCAGCAGGTCCGCGACGCCTGGCACGGCCTGCGCACGCCATCGGGGCAGTAGTTTCAATCGTCTGGCTTGGTGCCGATGAAAAGCCGCCGCATCCATCTGATGGGAGCCTCCGGCTCCGGCGTGACGACGATCGGCCGCGCGCTCGCGAGCCGGCTTGCGCTGCCGCATCACGACAGCGATGATTATTTCTGGCTGCCGACGGCGCCGCCCTACCAGACCACGCGCCCCGCTGCCGAGCGTCTGCGCCTGATGCGCGAGATGTTTCTGCCGCGGCTCGATTGGGTGCTGAGCGGAACGGTCACCGGCTGGGGCGACGAGTTCATCCCATTCTTCGATCTCGTCGTCTTTGTGACGACGCCGCGCGAGCTTCGCTTGCAGCGCCTGCGTGACCGCGAGGCTACGCATTTCGGAGCGGATGCCGTCGCACAGGGCGGCTGGCGTCATGAGGAGGCGGAGTCGTTCGTCGACTGGGCCTCGCACTACGAAGCCGGCGATCGCGAGGGTCGCAGTCTCGCAAGAGATGAGGCGTGGCTCGCGAAGCTGCCCTGCCCGGTCGTGCGCGTCGACGGCTCACGCCTGCTTGCGGACCTCGTCGAGCAGCTATGCAGCGAAGCGCAGCGGCTGCCGGGCTGATGTGATACTGTCACGATGCCACTGCCAAATAATAATACAGGGAGAGAAACCATGCTCAGCCGACGCAGCGTCCTGCTTGCCTCCCTTGCCGCCGGAGTTGCCATGTCGAACAAAGCCCACGCACGTGCCGCGCAGCCCGCCACTCCGGTCAATTTCGACGTCCCGGCCCATGCCTGCGACTGTCACACCCACATCCATGGCGATGTCGAAAAATTTCCGTTCTTCGCGGGCCGCGTCTACACGCCGGAACCGGCTTCGCCGGAGGAGATGGCCGCGCTGCACAAGGCGCTGCATATCGAGCGCGTGGTGATCGTGACGCCGAGCGTCTACGGCACCGACAACTCGTCGACGCTGTTCGGCATGAAAGCGCGTGGCGCGGCCGCGCGCGGGGTGGCCGTGATCGACGACAAAACGACCGAGGCCCAGCTTGACACGATGCAGGCAGACGGCTTTCGCGGTGTCCGCCTCAATCTCGCGACCGGCGGCGTCAACGACCCCAATGTCGGCCGGCCGCGCTTCACCGCCGCAGTCGAGCGCATGAAGGCGCGCGGTTGGCACGTGCAGCTCTACACGACGCTTCCCATGATCTCGGCGATCAAGGACCTCGTCGAGACGGCGCCAGTACCCGTTGTATTCGACCATTTCGGCGGCCTTGAGGCCTCGCTTGGGCTGGAGCAGCCGGGATTTTCCGACCTGGTCGCGCTGGTGAAATCCGGCAAGGCCTATGTCAAGATTTCCGGCGCCTATCGCTCCTCGAAGCTCGCGCCCGATTATCAGGACATGGTGCCCTATGCCCGCGCACTGATCGCGGCGAATGCGGACCGCATCGTCTGGGGCACGGACTGGCCGCATCCGGATTCGAGCCGTGTCGAGGGACGCAAAGCCACCGACATCGCGCCGCTCTACCAGATCGACGACGGCCGCCTGCTCAACCAGCTTCCGGTGTGGGCGCCGGATGCAGATGTGCGCAAGAAGATCCTGGTCGACAACCCGGCGCAACTCTACGGGTTCGGAGTCGCGCCAAGCGCAATTCGGTTCAACGACCGCGACACGGTTCCACAATGAGGCGTGGAACTGTTGTCGCGAAGGCACAAACTCGTTGGACTCACACGAACGTGTTTGTGCTCTCGTCCGTTTCTCACCCTTCTGGTTGAGGCGGCGATTCTTTTTCGGGGCTACGCACACGCACAGATTTCATTTGTTCGTGCGGGTGCATGCCTTTATCGCATTATCTTGCCGCGCTTTTTTCCGGCATTGGAATTGGTTTCACCGTGGCCGCCCCCATCGGACCGATGGGCATGCTGTGCATACAGCGCACATTGGCATCCGGCATGGCCACGGGCCTCGCAACCGGCTTCGGCGCCGCGACCGTGCATCTCACCTACAGCGCTCTCGCGGTTTTAGGACTGGGCTCGCTGGCACAGCCCCGGGTCGAGGCCAATGCCGCCGGCTTCGGCACCGTCTCGGCGCTCACGCTGCTGTGGTTCGCGATCCGGACCCATCGCGGCTCGGTCGCGCTCCAGACGACCGACGTCGTCGACAACGTGCATCTGGCGCGGGCCTATCTCAGCGCCATCGCGCTTGGGTTCACCAATCCGCTGACCGTCATCCTGTTTCTGGCTGCGCTGCACGCCTTTTCAATGCAGACCGCGGCAGCCCCGCTGATCGCCGGTGTCTTCGTCGGTTCCGCGATCTGGTGGACCGTGCTCAGCACGATCGTGGCAATGGCGCGGTCACGGCTGACGCCGCGCATGCTGTCGATGAGCAGTCGGTTGGCCAGCTTGATGCTGCTGGGCCTCGGCACCATGATGCTGGTGCGGATCGCGCAGCGGATGCTGTGATTGGCGGCGTCAGCGTGCGCGGCGGGAGAAGAAGGAGATCAACACCGGCAGCGTCACCAGGATCACGATAGGGGCGAGCATCATGCCTGTCACCACGACGACCGCAAGCGGCTTCTGCACCTGCGAGCCGATGCCTTCCGACAGCGCGGCCGGCAACAGGCCGATGCCGGCGACGACGCAGGTCATCAGCACCGGCCGAAGCTGCAATTCGCCGGTGCGTATCACCGCGGTCATGCGGTCCATGCCCTCTTCGATGAGTTGGTTGAACTGCGACAGGATGATGATGCCGTCCATCACGGCGATGCCGAACAGCGCGATGAAGCCGATCGCCGCCGAGACACTGAAGGCGGTACCTGTGATCAAGAGACCGAGCACGCCGCCGAAGATGGCCATCGGAATCACGCTCATGGCGAGCAGCGTGTCGGTCATCGAGCCGAAATTGAACCAGAGCAGGACGCCGATCAGCGCCAGCGAGATCGGCACCACGATCGACAATCGCCGGATCGCGTCCTGGAGATTGCCGAATTCGCCGACCCAGTCCATGTGCGCGCCGGGCGGCAGTTGCACCTGAGCGGCGATCTTCTGCTGCGCCTCGCGGATGGCGCTGCCGAGGTCGCGTTCACGTACCGAGAACTTGATCGGCAGATAGCGCTCCTGCTGCTCGCGATAAATGTAGGCCGCACCCGAGACGAGGCTGATGGTGGCGACCTCGCTCAGGGGGATCTGCGTGACGGTGCCGTTCGGTCCGGGCGCACCGATCCGCAAATTCTGGATCGCCTCGGCGCTCCTGCGGAATTCCGGCGCAAGACGAACGATGATCGGGAAGTGGCGGTCGCTTCCTGCCTCGTAGATGTCACCGGCGGTGTCGCCGCCGATCGCGACCTTGATGGTGGCGTTGATGTCGCCCGGCGCGAGGCCATAGCGCGCGGCCTTGGCACGGTTGATATCGATCTGGATGGTCGGCTGCCCCAGTGAGGTGAACACGGCAAGATCGGTGACGCCCTGCACGGTTGATAGCACCGACTTGATCTTGTTGGCGGTGTCGGTCAGCGCCTGGAGATCGCTGCCGAACAGCTTGATCGAGTTCTCGCCCTTCACGCCGGAAACGGCTTCGGAGACATTGTCCTGGAGATATTGCGAGAAGTTGAACTCGACGCCGGGGAAGCGATCGTCAAGCTGCTTGAGCAGTTGCGCGGTCAGCTCTTCCTTGTCGCGGGTGCCGGGCCATTGGCTGGCGGGCTTGAGGGGCGCGAAGAACTCGGCGTTGAAGAAGCCGGCGGCGTCGGTGCCGTCATCGGGGCGGCCGTGCTGCGACACCACGGATTCCACTTCAGGCCGCGCGCGGATCACCTTGCGCATTTCGTTGACGTAGGAGTTGCCTTCCTGAAGCGAGATGGTCGGCGGCAGCGTGGCGCGGATCCAGAGATTGCCCTCCTCCAGCTTCGGCAGGAATTCGAGGCCAAGCAAGCGGCTGAGCGCAACCGTCATCAGTACGAGGCCGAACGCGCCACCGAGCATGATGCCGCGGTTGGCGACCGCCCAATGCAGCACCGGCATGTAGATCCGATGCAGGATCAGCATCACCCTGGTCTCGGTCTCATGAACATGCGCCGGCAGAATGATCGCCGACAGCGCAGGAGTGACGGTGAACGTCGCAAGCAGACCGCCGGCCAGCGCGTAGGCATAGGTCCGGGCCATCGGTCCGAAGATGTTGCCCTCGACGCCGGAGAGCGTGAACAGCGGCAGGAAGGCCGCGATGATGATGGCCGCGGCGAAGAAGATCGAACGAGAGACATCGGCCGCCGCGCTGAGGATGGCGTGGCTTTTCATGCCGAACAGCGTCTCGGACGACATCTGCTCGGATTCCGACATCGGCGTCGTCTGCGTCAGGCGCCGGAAGATCGCCTCCACCATGATGACGGTGGCATCGACGATCAGGCCGAAATCGATCGCGCCGACCGACAACAGGTTCGCCGATTCCCCCCGTAGCACCAGGATGATCACCGCGAAGAACAGCGCGAACGGAATGGTGGCGCCGACGATCAGCGCACTGCGGAGATCGCCGAGGAATATCCACTGCAGCAACACGATCAGCAGAATTCCGATCACCATGTTGTGGAGCACAGTGTGGGTCGTGAGGTCGATCAGGTCGCCGCGGTCATAGATGCGCTCGATGCGCACGCCGGGCGGCAGGATGCTGGAGTCGTTGATGGTTTGAACGAGTTGGTGGACGCGCTTGATGGTTGGCGAGCTCTGCTCGCCGCGGCGCATCAGGACGATGCCTTGCACGATGTCGTCGGACTCATCGAGGCCGGCGATGCCGAGACGGGGCTTCTGGCCGACGGTGACGGTGGCGACGTCCTTGACCAGCACCGGATTGCCGTTGGTCTGCGAGACCATGGTGTTGGCGAGGTCGTCGATCGAGCGGATCAGGCCGACGCCGCGCACCACGGCCGATTGCTGACCGATATTGACGGTGTTGCCGCCGACATTGACGTTGGAATTGCCGACCGCCTGGAGCAATTGCGGCAGCGTCAGGCCGTTGGCGACCAGCTTGTTGAAGTCGACCTGGAGCTCGTAGGTCTTGCTCTTGCCGCCCCATCCGGTGACGTCGATCACGCCGGGCACGGCACGGAAGCGCCGCTGGAGAATCCAGTCCTGGATGGTCTTGAGGTCGAGCACGCTGTAGTTCGGCGGGCCGACGAGACGGTAGCGGAAGATTTCGCCAATTGGACTGAGCGGCGAGATCTGCGGCTGCACATTGCCGGGCAGCGGCGCGAGCTGCGCCAGGCGGTTCAAGACCTGCTGCAACGCCTCGTCATAGGTGTAGGCGAAAGAGAACTGCAGTTTGACGTCGGAAAGCCCGTAGAGCGAGATGGTGCGAATGGTCGTCACGTTCTTCAGACCCGCGACCTGGGTCTCGATCGGAATGGTGATGTAGCGCTCGATCTCCTCCGCCGACAGGCCCGGGCTCTGCGTCACGATGTCGACCATCGGCGGAGTCGGATCGGGGTAAGCCTCGATGTTGAGCTGGTTGAACGCGATCAGGCCGCCGATGAGGACGGCGACGAACATCCCGACCATCAGGAAGCGCCGGTTGACGGCAAGGGCGACGAGGCGATCCATTCAGGTCTTCAGCTTGTCTTTTCCCGGCCCGTCGATCAGCTGCCGGACGCGGCGCGGTCGATGAACAGGCTGCCTTTGGTGACCACCTGCTCGCCGGGCTTGAGATTGCTGGTGACCTCGACGAGATTGCCATTGATGAGACCGATCTTGATCTCGCGCAGCTCGACCGACTTGTCCTCGCGTGCCACCCAGAGGCGGACCTTGTCGGCTTCGTAGATCAAGGCCTGCTTCGGTACCGCCGGCGCGGCGCGGTCGCCGGACGAATAGATCGTTACGTTGGCGAACATCTCCGGCTTCAGCAGACCGTCCTTGTTGTCGATGGTGGCGCGGACCAGCAGGCGACGGGTGTTCGGATCGATCGCGGCGGCGACGTAGTTGACCTTGGCGGTCAAGGGGCGGCCTGGCAGCGCCATCACGTTGACGCTGATGTCCTGCCCGACGCACACGGCAGCCGCATCGCTCTCGCGCACGAAGGCGGTGAGCCAGACGGTGGAGAGATCGCCGACCACGAAGACCGGATCGCTGGCGCCCGAATTGACGTACTGGCCGGGGCCAATTTTACGCTGCACGACCGTGCCTGCGATTGGCGAATAGATCGTGACTTCCGGATTGATGACGCCTTTGTCCTGGAACGCCTTGATGGTCTCGTCGGTGAAGCCGAGGATCCGCAGCTTGTTGCGCGCGGCTTCCAGCGCTGTCGCCGAGGAGCGCATGTCGTTCTGCGCTTGAACCTGGGTCGCTTCCGCCTGCTGATAGTCCTTCAGTGGGATGGCATGGCCCTCGTAGAGGTCCTTGGCGCGCTTGAACTGGATATCGGCAAGATCGATCGCCGACTTGGCCTTGTTCTGCGAGCTCATCGCTGCAATGAAATCGTTCTGGGCCTGCACGGTGTCGGCGGCCTCGATCGTGAACAGCGGTTGGCCTTGCTTCAGCACCTCGCCTGGCTTGGCGAGCAGCTTGGTCACCCGGCCTGCATAGGGTGAAAACACCGGCGTCGAACGGTCCTCGTCGACTGCGACCTTGCCCTCGGTGACATACTCGGCGCGGAAGGTCTTGGCCTTGACCGGCTCGATCGTCAGCGTCGCCCATTCCGACGGCGTCGGCGTGAAGTTCTGCGCATTTCTGCGCGATTGGCTGGAGATCTCGGAGTGGCTCTTCTCCTTGGCTCCCGCATAGAGGAAGCCGTAGGCCCCGGCACCGGCAAGAGCTAGTAAAACTACGGATGTAATTACCCGTTGTTTTGTAAGCACCTGCAATCGCTTGGTATTTTCAACTACCATGGGGCCCGGTCATGTCTGCGATGATACCGGCGGATGCCTGCGTCATCGGTCGCGCTAATAGTGCCGAATTGTAATTTCAAACAACCTAAAAAACGCCGGGCGCCTTTCGGTTTGCGTTAAAAATTTGCGACACGTCAGCTTCACGTCAGCTTATCGCAGGCCACTCTGCCGGATGACTGCCGAGCGGCATCGCCGGACGGCTCCATTGCGCCGGCGTCTTCGACAGCAGTGCCGAATGGCGCACCGCCTTCAACGTGCCGAAGCCAGATGGCATGCCCTCGATGAATGCAGCATGTACGGCCTCACCCGTAATATCCGGGGTATTCAGGCCCTTTTCGAGCCGTCCGAGATTCCACAGCCAGCGCCCGGTCTGCGCCAGCGACACGCGCACGTGCCAGCTGCCGCCTTCGCGGGCCTGGCGGGCCTTGGCCATCATCGCGCCGAACGCCATCAGATAGCCGGTGGCGTGGTCGAGCATCTGCGCCGGCAATTCCTTCGGTCCATCGATGCCGGCAGCCTGTCCTTCGGCATGGTTGAACCCGGTCGTGGTCTGCACCAGCGAATCGAAGCCGCGCCGTTCAGCCCAGGGACCGGCATGGCCATAGGCTGACAGCGTTACGTAGACGATGCCGGGGTTGATTGTCGCTGCGTCCTCCGCCGTGAAGCCGAGAGCGGCAAGCGCGCGCGGGCGATAGCCTTGCGAGAAGATATCGGCGTCTCTCAAGAGCTCGCGCAACTGCGCACGCCCGGCCTCGCTTTTCAGCTCGATGAAGGTGGTGAGCTTGCCGCGCCCGGTGTCGATGGTCAGCCACGGAATGGCCGGCAGTTCGGGGCCTGACACGAGCAGCACATCCGCGCCGTGCGCGGCGAGCGTGCGGCCGGCGACGGGCCCCGCGATGACGCGAGAGAGATCGAGCACGCGCAGGCCTGCGAGCGGGCGATCGCCTTTTGGCAATCGTTGCGGCCATGGCTTCGGCGGGGCCTCGCCGATCTTCTCGATCGAGACCAGCGGCAATTCGGCGAGCGCGCGGGCCTGCGGCAGCGCCGACCATTCGTCGTAGGAACGCATCAGGGCAACGACGCCGCCCGCGGCGTAGGCCGCAGTCTCGAAATCCTCGCCCTTCCATAGCATCAATGCGGCCTGCACCTTCTCGCGCTCGGGTTCGCAGCTGAGCACCTTGCAGACGGCGTCGCGATGATGCGGGAAATTGGTGTGGCAGCGGACGAAGCGGTTGTCGCCGGTTCTGTAGACGCCGGCGATGGCGTCCCAGGCGGGCGGCGGCGGCTTGTCGTCGACGCGCAAGTAGCGCTCGGAGCGGCATTCGGCGACGGCATGGCGCAGGTCGACGCTGACGTCCTGCGCCTCGCCGCTGCGCAATCTCCAGATTTCGGCGGCGGCAAGGCCGGCGGCGGCGATCGTCGTTTGGCCAGCAATTGCGACGCGAAACGAAGACGGGATCTGCGGCTCCTCGCCCGTCAGCCGTACGCGCGCGAGCGCGGCGGCGTCACCGCCGGCGGAGGTCCAGATGCCACTGAGAATTTCGGTGGGGCTTTGCATGACCCTTCTCTCCCTTTAGCTTGCAATCATCGCATTAGCACACAAGGACAGGCAATGGCCGCCATCGATCCCCTCACCGCAGGCGCCGTGTTCATCGCAACGGCGGCCACCGACGCGGTCTATGTCATGTTCACCTCGGCCGTGATCGCGCGCAAGCGCGTGCCCGCGGCGAACTGGAGCGCGGTCTGGTACATGCTCTCCTCCTACGCAGTGATCAGCTACACCGAAAACGCTTTCTATGTGGCTTTCGCGGCGATCGGCTCCTGGGCCGGCGCCTACGTCTCACTGACATTCCTGCACCGCCCGCCCGGCGGCCCGCCGGTGGGGGCGGCACCAGAGTGAGGGCCGCTGTTTCCACACGGTTATCGCGAGCGAAGCGAAGCAATCCAGAGTCTTTCCGCGGTGGCAGTCTGGATTGCTTCGTCGCAAGAGCTCCTCGCAATGACGATGTGGAGGCTTTTGGGCATCTCTCGAAACAGCTACACTAGCTGCGACCAACAAAAAAGGAAAACCAACCAATGGATCTCGGTCTCAAAGGCAAGAACGCCATCGTGCTTGGCGGGACGCGCGGCATCGGGCGGGCGATTGCGGCGACGTTGGCCGGCGAAGGCAGCAATGTCGCGGTGTGCGCGCGCAACGGTGATCAGGTTGCCGCTACCGTTTCGGAGTTGAAGGCCAGCGGGATCCGCACGACCGGCGGTCCGGTGGATGTCACGGACGGCGCGGCACTGAAATCCTGGATCGAGAATGCTGCAAAGGAGCTTGGCGGCATCGACATGCTGTTCTCTAACGCGGGCGCAATGGCACAAGGCCATGATGCCGCGTCGTGGGAGCAGAATTTTCGACTCGACCTGCTCGGCGCCGTGCACGCGTTCGACGCCGCGCGGCCGTTCCTCGAGGCTAGTGGCGACAAGGGTGGCGACGCCGCCTTCGTGATCATCTCATCGATCTCCGCGGCGCAAGCGGACACGGCGAGTTCCTACGGCCCGATCAAGGCTGCGTTGATCCACATGGCCAAGGGGCTGGCACGGCAGTACGCGAAGAAGAAGATCCGCGTCAACGTGGTCTCGCCAGGCACGGTCTATTTCAAGGGCGGCGTCTGGAATACGATCGAGCATAACATGCCCGAGCGCTACAATGATGCGATGAAGCGTAACCCCACCGGCCGCATGGCGACGCCGCAGGAGATCGCGAGCGCAGCGGTGTTTCTGGCGAGCCCGGTGTCGGGGTTCACCACGGGCTCCAATCTGGTGGTGGACGGCGCGATCTCGAACCGGGTGAATTTTTAGAACAAACTCGTCATTGCGAGCGTAGCGAAGCAAATCCAGTATTTCTCCGCGGTGACAGTCTGGATTGCTTCGCTGCGCTCGCAATGACGGGGCGAGAGGGGCGCGGCCCCCACCCTCAATGAAAATCCCGCGACGGCGGCAGGATGCGGACATTGCGGGGATGACGGATTTTTTGCGCGGGCGCATCCGTGTGGGCGCGGGGGTCGTCGTTGAGCGGTTCGACCACGGTGGCGCCTGCCGGCACCGGATGCTTGCGGCCGAGGGCGTCGTTGGCAAGGCCGACCAGATCGTGCGAACGGTCGATCATCCGCTGGGCGATCAGATGCGTCACCTTTTCGGGACTGCTCTGGATGTAGCCCTCGACCAGGATGAGGCGTGCGCCCATCACCTCCTTCCGGTACTGCTCCATGATCTTCGGCCACACCACGACATTGGCGATGCCGGTTTCGTCCTCCAGTGTCATGAACACGACGCCGCTGGCGCTGCCCGGCCGCTGCCGTACCAGCACGACGCCGGCACAGCGGACACGGCGCCGCTCGTTGTCGTGATTGATGTCCTTGCAGGCGACGATGCGCTCGCGCGTAAACATCTCCCGCAAAAATTCAATCGGATGGCCTTTGAGCGAAAGGCGAATGGTCTGGTAGTCCGCGACCACCTGTTCGGCGCGCGGCATCACCGGCAACGGCCTGGCGTGCTCGTCCGGCTGCTCGCGTGCGGTGGCCACCTCGAACAGCGGCAGCGGCACATCGTCGGGCAGGCGCCGCACCTGCCACAGCGCCTCGCGGCGGTCGAGCCCGAGCGAGCGGAACGCGTCGGCATCGGCGAGCAGGATCAACGCGCGCTTGGGCAGGCCGGTGTCGCGGGCGAAGTCTTCCAGCGATGTGAAGGGCCGGCGGTTGCGGGCGGCGACGATGCGGTCGGCCCAGTCGGGCGCTCTCTCCACATGGTCATTCCGGGACGCGCCTCTTTTCAGCCTTTCCTCATCCTCGTCCAGCCAGTGGAAACCGTCGATCTGGCGGAAGCCGAGACGTACCGCGCAATATCCGCCGTTTCCCTGCTCCAGCGTGCTCTGCGCAAAACTGTAGGACACATCGATCTCGCGCACCTCGACCCCGTTCTTGCGGGCGTCGCTGACGATCTGCGCCGGGGCGTAAAAGCCCATCGGCTGCGAGTTCAGGAGGCCGCAGCAGAATGCATCAGGGTGATAATGCTTCAGCCATGAGGAGATATAGACAAGCTGCGCGAAGCTTGCGGCATGGCTCTCCGGAAAACCGTAACTGCCAAACCCCTTGATCTGTTCGAAACAGTTTCTGGCAAAATCAGGCGCATAACCGCGCGCGATCATGTTGCCGATCATCTTGTCTTCGAACTTGTCGATGGTACCGACATTGCGGAATGTTGCCATCGCACGGCGCAGGCCGTTGGCCTCCTCGGCCGTGAACTTCGCGGCTTCGATCGCGATCCGCATCGCCTGCTCCTGGAACAAGGGCACGCCGAGCGTCTTGTGCAGCACCCTGTAAAGCTCGTCCTTGTCGCCATGATCCGGCGACGGAGACGGATAGCTCACCTTTTCCAGGCCGTTCCGCCGCCGCAGATAAGGATGCACCATGTCGCCCTGGATCGGACCAGGCCGCACGATCGCGACCTCGATCACGAGATCGTAGAAGGTCCGCGGCCTCAGCCGCGGCAACATGTTCATCTGCGCGCGGCTCTCGACTTGGAACACGCCGAGCGATTCCCCGTCGCACAGCATGTCGTAAACCCTGGAATCATCCTGCGGGACGCTCGCCAGCATCCAGCGTTCGCCCTTGTGCTGCTCGATCAAATCAAAGCATTTGCGGATGCAGGTCAGCATGCCCAGCGCGAGCACGTCGACCTTCATCATGTTGAGCGCGTCGACGTCGTCCTTGTCCCATTCGATGAAGGTGCGATCGTCCATCGCGGCGTTGCCGATCGGCACATAGGTATCGAGCCGGTCCTGCGTGAGCACATAGCCGCCGACATGCTGAGACAGATGACGCGGGAATTCGATCAACTCGGTCGCGAGCTCGACAGCGAGGTTGATCATGGAATTTTGCGGATCGAGGCCGGCCTGCCTGACCTGCATGTCGTTGAGACCCTTGCCCCAGCTGCCCCAGACGGTGTCGGCGAGTGCGGCGGTGACGTCCTCGGTCAGGCCCAGCGCCTTGCCGACGTCGCGGATGGCGCTGCGCGGGCGATAATGGATGACGGTGGCGATGATCGCGGCGCGATGACGGCCGTAACGCCGATAGACATACTGCATCACCTCCTCGCGCCGCGAATGCTCGAAATCGACGTCGATGTCGGGCGGCTCCAGCCGCTCCTTGGAGATGAAGCGCTCGAACAGCAGATCGACCTTGGTCGGGTCGACCGAGGTGATGCCGAGCACGTAGCAGACCGCCGAATTCGCCGCCGATCCCCGCCCCTGGCACAAAATGTTCTGGCTGCGGGCGTAATGCACGATGTCGTGCACGGTGAGGAAGTAATGCGCGTATTTCAGATCGGCGATCAGTGCGAGTTCTTTCTTCAGGGTGGCGCGCAGCTTGTCGTCGATCTTGCCGCCGAAATATTTGTCGACACCGGCCCAGGTCAGATCCTCCAGATGCCCTTGCGCGGTCTTGCCCCGCGGTACCGGCTCGTCCGGATACTGGTATTTGAGCTGATCGAGCGAGAAGGTGATCTTGTCCGCAAAGCGCATGGTCTCCGCGACAGCGTCAGGGAAATCGCGGAACAGCCGCGCCATCTCCCTGGGCGTCTTCAGAAACCGCTCGGCATTGGCTTCCAGCTTCCGGCCGATCGCCTCGATCGTGGTCTTTTCCCGGATGCAGGTCAGCACGTCCTGGAGGGGACGGCGCGCGGGGTGGTGATAGAGCACCTCGTTGGTCGCAAGCAGCGGCACTTTTGCTTTTGCGGCGAGATCATCGAACTGCGCGAGGCGACGGCGATCGTCGCCGCGATAGACCAGACTCGCCGCCAGCCACACGCCCTCGGCGCGACTTGCCTTCAGCTTGGCGAGGATGTCCTGCGCTTGCGCCGCATCGAAGCGATGCGGCAGCGTCAGGATCAGGAGCTGGCCTTCGGAAAACGCAAGGAGATCGGCGAAGGTGAGATGGCATTCGCCCTTCGCGATCCGCGTGATGTCGTCGCCGCGCTTGCCCCGGGTGAGAAGCTGGCACAGCCGGCCATAGGCGGCGCGGTCACACGGATAGACCAGGATATCCGGCGTGCCGTCGATGAAGACGATGCGGGTGCCGATCAGAAGCTTCGGCTTGTGCAGCACCTTGTCATTGTCGAGCTCCTTGTAGGCACGCACCACACCGGCGAGCGTGTTGTGATCGGCAATGCCGATCGCGGGAATGCCCAGGATGCTGGCCTGGTGTACATAGTCGCGCGGATCCGAGCCGCCGCGCAGGAAGGAGAAATTCGTGGTGATGCCGATCTCGGCATAAGCGGGCGTGTTCATGCGAAGAGACCGTGCACATACCAACCGGGAGGAGCGGGCTTGCCGTCGTCGTCGAAGCACTCCCCCTCGTAAAGACCGTCGCGAAAGATCCAGAAGCGTAGGCCTTCGGCATCCTCGATACGAAAATAATCCCGTGTCAGTTGCTTGCCGTCCTGCCGCCACCATTCCATGGCGATGCGCTCGGGGCCCTCCACCCGCACCACCGCATGCTGCGCGCGGCGCCAGGTGAATTGATGCGGCGGCCCGTCGGGCACGGTCGCGAACGGCACATTGATCGGCTCAGGCTTGTCGAACAACCGCAACGGACGCAGCGGCGGCTCACCCTCGGTGCGCGCGGGCCATTCGGCCTGCATGGCCACGGCGAGATGATGCTGGGCAGGCGCCGCCAGCACCGCACATTCAGGGATATGGGTATCCTCAGGCAGGTGCACGACGACGCGCTTTCCGCCGATGCGCGCGGCGATGCGGTCGATCAGCGCGGCAAGCTCGTCATTGTCGTGGACATGGGCGTCGAGATCGCGCTGCTCCTGCACCACGATCTCGGTGCGGCTTGCCGACAGCCGCACCATGTCGAAGCCGAAGCCGGGATCGAGGGGATCGGCGAGTGCATCGAGACGCTCGCGGAACAGCCGGTCGACGACCGCGCTCCGCGTCACGGGACGTCCGGTTTCGACCATGATGGCGCGCACCGCGCCGTCGGTACGGAAGAAGGCAGCTTCCAGGCGGCGCGCGCCCTTGCCCTGCTTCTCCATCGACGCGATCAACGTATCCGCCAGGCGCGACAGCGTCATCGCGATCATGGTGTCGGTCGCGATCGGCTCGGCAAAGCGTTTCTCCACGATGTAATCAGGCGGCGGCTTTCGTGGATTGATCGGCGCATCGCCCTGCCCCAGCGCATGCGCGAGCAGCGTGGAGAACCGCGCACCGAACCGCGCCGTGATTTCGCTCGGCGTGCGCGAGGCGACATCGCCGATGGTCTTCAGGCCGGCGCGTCGCAGACCGGTGGTAATGGCCTCACCCGCGCCAAGTGCGGACACCGGAAACCGACTGATTGCCGCCGCCTCCTCGCCATCGGCAACGATGGTCCCTGAAGATTGCCGCGTCAGCGTGCGCGCGCAGACCGAGGTGCCGGCGATCGCCGCGCTGACGGCAAAGCCCTGGCGGTCGAGGGCGCGGACAAGGGTTTGCAACAGCGCAGCCTCGCCGCCGAACAGATGCGCGCAGCCGGTGATGTCGAGGAACAGCCCGTGCGGCGGATCGAGTGCCACCAGCGGCGTGAAACGATCGCACCAGTCGGCGATGTCGCCGATCGTCTTGGCATCGGCCACGGCATCGGCGTCGAACACCTTTAAATCAGGACACATCGCCCGGGCATTGGCCAAAGGCTGGCCGATATGCAGACCGAGGCGCTCGGCCGCCTCGTCCAGCGCATGGATCACCAGCGCGTTGCTGTCCTTGGCAACGACGATGCTGGGCGCATTATTTTCATGCAGTCCGACGTTGCCGAAGAACCGCTGGATCCGATCGATGGGCAGGCGCGGCAGCCACAGGCTGAGGATACGCCGACGATTCAGAGAACTGGCACTCATCACATTTCCATTCCATGATCCACCGGCCGCACGGGCCATGACGATTGCGCAGGAGCTCGGCATCGAAGCGCGGCGCCCCCCAGGCACTCCACATCGCGCCCGGCGGCGAATGCGCCGCGCGCAGCATCCATCTGGTCTCGGCGGTTGAGGGTAAAGGTTGCGCGGCCATCCGCAGCAGCAAGCCGGTGACACCAGAAGACTGCGCAGCCAGCGTCAGCTTGCGGCTCGCAACCAGATCGAACTGCCGCGTCTCGCCCCAGAGCTCGAGCACGATCGCACCCAGCGCGTCGCAGGCGAGCGCATCGGCCGCCGTGCGCAACGCACTCTCCACGTCGGCGGCGCGCACCATCACCATGCGGCGCGGATCGAGACCGATCTCGGTGAGCCCGCTCATCGACAGCGCACCGGTTTCAATTTCTGAAAAATCCTGCCGCACCCACAGCAGCGGTTTGCGTGCCGTCACGCGCCCCGCAAGTCCGGTGACAAAGCCCGTCGCGGCCGCGCCCTGACGTCCTTCGCAAAATACCTCGTGGATTGCCGCGCGTGCGAGCCCGCCCTTCAGCGCGCTGTCGGCCTCGCGATGGCCGAGCGCGACACGGTCGCGATGATGCACGACCTCCGCCGTCTCGATGCGCTCGATCTGGCCGCGCAAGGCTGCAAGCGCGCTTGTTCGTGCGCCGCTCATATACGCCGCTCCTCAAGGGTGATTGCCGATGGCTCTCAAAAAGAGAACCAGCGGCTAGCTCATTTGTTCATGATATGTTCTAATATAAAGCTAACGACGCCCCGGGAGTCAATCGAATTGGCGGGCCTTGGGATTCATGAGCTGAATCAAAGGGATTCCAATATGGACGTGCAACGCAAGCTGGAAATCCTGGCGGACGCCGCCAAGTACGACGCGTCCTGCGCCTCCAGCGGCACCGAGAGGCGGGATTCCAGCGACGGCAAGGGCATGGGATCGACCGCGCCCGGCATGGGCATTTGCCATTCCTACGCGCCGGACGGTCGCTGTATCTCGCTGCTCAAGGTGCTGCTGACCAACGCCTGCAATTACGACTGCCTCTATTGCGTCAACCGGGCCTCTTCCAACGTGCCACGCGCCCGCTTCACCATCGACGACGTCGTCAAGCTGACGCTCGACTTCTACCGGCGCAATTACATCGAAGGACTGTTTCTCTCCTCCGGCATCATCCGCAACCCCGACTACACCATGGAGCAGGTGGTAAGCGTCGCGCGCAAACTGCGCGAGGAGCATCACTTCCGTGGCTACATCCATCTCAAAACAATCCCCGAGGCCGACGATGCATTGATCTCCGAGGCCGGCAAATATGCCGACCGTCTCTCCATCAACATCGAGATGCCGCAGGAGACGAGCCTGCAGCAATTCGCGCCCGAGAAGGACGTGCGCGCGATCCGCCGCACAATGGGCCGACTGCGGCTGAAGCTGGACGAGGCCGAGGAAAGCCGTAGCGCGAAGACGAAAGCCAAGCCGCAGCGCTTCGCACCGGCCGGCCAAAGCACGCAGATGATCGTCGGCGCCGACGCGGCCTCCGACCACACTATCCTCCACACCAGCGCCAATCTCTACAGTTCATACAGGCTGAGGCGCGTCTATTATTCCGCGTTCAGCCCGATCCCCGATGCCAGCCGCGCGCTGCCTCTGCGCGCGCCGCCCTTGCTGCGCGAGCACCGACTCTACCAGGCCGATTGGCTGATGCGGTTCTACGGCTTCGACGTCGGCGAGATCGTCGACGACAGTGCGATGCTGCCGCTCGACATCGATCCAAAACTCGCCTGGGCGCTGCGCCACCGCGACCGCTTCCCGCTCGACGTCAACCGGGCCAGCCGCGAGGAATTGTTGCGCGTGCCGGGCTTCGGCACCAAGGCGGCCGAGCGCATCATCGCGGCGCGCCGCACGACCACCATCCGCGTCGCCGATCTCGCGCGGCTGCATGTGCCCCGGAACAAAGCGCTGCCGTTCATCGTGCTGAGCGATCACCGGCCCGCGCCGCACCGCCTCGACGAGGCACGGCTGATCGAACGGTTCAAGCCGAAGGCCACACAACTGGGATTTGGCTTCTGATGCAGTACATCACCCTCGAGAACGAAACCGATTTCGACGGCTGGCGCAAAGCCGCGCGTAGCCTCGTGCTTCACCAAATGAAACCGGTCGATGTCACCTGGACCGTGCAGGGCGGCGAAGCGGAGCTGTTCGCGCCACCCTCGCCGTCTCCGCTGCCGGCCGGTGGCGATAGCACCTTCAACGTGCCAGCAAAATTCGTCGAGCTCGCCAAGGCCGCGATCCTGCATCGCGATCCCGAGCGTTTCGCGATCCTCTATCGCCTGCTGTTTCGGCTGAAGGACAATCACGACCTCATCGAGGTCGCGACCGATCTCGATGTCGCGCAAGTCACGGCCATGGCAAAGGCGGTCTACCGCGACGAGCAACAAGATGCATGCCTTCGTGCGCTTCCGCGAGATCGGCAGGGAACGCGAAGCACACTACGTCGCCTGGTTCGAGCCGGAGCATCATATCGTCGAGCTCGCCGCGCCGTTCTTCGCCAAGCGCTTCGCCGATATGCCCTGGTCGATCCTGACGCCGGATTTGTGCGCGCATTGGGATGGCCACGCGCTCTCGTTCACGTCAGGCGTCGGCAAGAGCGAGGCGCCGAGCGAAGACCGGCTGGAGGAAACCTGGCGGCGCTACTATGCCAGCATCTTCAATCCGGCCCGCCTGAAGGTGAAGGCGATGCAGACGGAGATGCCGAAGAAATATTGGAGGAACCTGCCCGAGGCTTCGATCATTAAGCCCTTGATCGAGGACGCCGAACGCATGACCGGCGCCATGATCGCCAATGCCGCAACCGATCCGCACAAGCCTCAAAAGCGGCCGGAGGCTCCGATGAAACGCAAGACCGCTGCCGACGATCTCGAAGCGCTCCGCGAGGAGGCCGCCCACTGCCGCGCCTGCCATCTCTACAAGGACGCGACCCAGACCGTATTCGGCGAAGGCCCGAAGTCCGCCAATATCATGCTGGTCGGCGAACAACCCGGCGACAAGGAAGACCTCGCGGGCCATCCCTTCGTCGGCCCGGCCGGCCAGATGCTCGACAAGGCACTGCAGGAGGCCGGCGTCGACCGCAAGAAGGTCTATGTCACCAACGCGGTGAAACACTTCAAATTCGTGCCGCGCGGCAAAATCCGCCTGCATCAAAAGCCGAATACACCGGAGATAAAGGCCTGCCGACAGTGGTATGAACGAGAAGTCTCCGTCATCCAGCCCGATCTCATCGTCGCGATGGGCGCGACCGCCGCGCAGAGCGTGTTCGGCAAGATCACCCCGATCGGAAAGAACCGCGGCCGGCTCATAGACCTGCCCGACGGTCACAAGGCGCTGGTGACCGTGCACCCGTCCTATCTGCTGCGGCTGCCCGATCCGGAAGCCAAGGCGCTGGAATATCAGCGCTTTGTTGAAGACCTGAAGATCGTCGCCGGTTTGCAGAAGAAAGCCGCGCGCGCCGCCTGAATACAGGCGGGAAAACCCCTTTCAGGCGCCGTCTGTCATCCAGCCTTCAAATCAATCGCGGACAATAGCCCTTACAGAAAGTTAAGGGGCGTCCAGACATGACCGATGTTGCATTCGACCGCGCGGTAGCAGATCCCGCGCCGATCCAGCCGGCCTCGCGGCCAAATCTCGACAAGGGCTTCAATCCGCTGACGATGATCCTGTTCTTCGGCATCCTCGCCGCGGGTCTGCTCTATGTGGCCTACAGCATCTATTCGGATGTCGATGCGACCGGCACGCGGGTCACG
This sequence comes from Bradyrhizobium sp. WU425, assembly GCF_021052305.1. Lineage (NCBI taxonomy): Bacteria > Pseudomonadati > Pseudomonadota > Alphaproteobacteria > Hyphomicrobiales > Nitrobacteraceae > Bradyrhizobium > Bradyrhizobium sp. WU425. The sequence goes on from NZ_CP088089.1 coordinate 5,620,810, forward strand.
AGCTACCTGCCCTACATCCTCCTTATCGTTGCCCTCCTGATCGCGCTCGGTTTCGAATTCGTCAACGGTTTCCACGACACCGCCAACGCGGTCGCGACCGTGATCTACACCCATTCGCTTCCGGCCGAAGTCGCGGTGATGTGGTCGGGCCTCTTCAACTTCCTCGGCGTGCTGCTCTCGTCCGGCGCCGTGGCGTTCGGCATCGTCTCGCTGCTGCCGGTCGAGCTGATCCTGCAGGTCGGCTCCAGCGCCGGTTTCGCGATGGTGTTCGCGCTGCTGATCGCTGCGATCCTCTGGAACCTCGGCACCTGGTATTTCGGCCTGCCGGCCTCCTCCTCGCATACGCTGATCGGCTCGATCATCGGCGTCGGCGTCGCGAACGCGCTGATGCGCGGCCGCGATGGCACCTCGGGCGTGGACTGGGGCAAGGCTACGGAGATCGGCTATGCGCTTCTGTTGTCGCCACTGGTCGGCTTCGTCTGCGCCGCCGGCCTGCTTCTGCTGCTCAAGCTGATCATCAAGAACCCGGCGCTCTATGCCGCCCCCGAGGGTCACAAAGCCCCGCCGATGTGGATTCGCGGCCTGCTGATCCTGACCTGCACCGGCGTCAGCTTCGCCCATGGTTCGAACGACGGCCAGAAGGGCATGGGCCTGATCATGCTGATCCTGATCGGCACCGTGCCCACAGCCTATGCGCTCAACCGCGCATTGCCGGAGTCGCAGGTCGCCCAGTTCGCGAAGGTCTCGGATGCCGCCTCCAAGGTGGTTGCGGCCAAGGGCGCCGGCCATGCGATCATCGGCGATCCCCGTCCTGCGGTGACGCAGTACGTCACCTCGCATCACATCAGCGAAGGCACCTACCCTTCGCTGTCAGTGCTGGTGAAGGATGTCGGCGAGCAGGTCGCGAAATACGGTTCGCTGAACAAGGTGCCGGCGGAAGTCGTCGGCAACACCCGCAACGACATGTACCTGACTTCGGAAGGGATCCGATTCCTGATGAAGGACAAGGAAAACGACCTCAGCAAGGAAGAGGTCGCGACCTTGAACGCCTACAAGGGCGGGCTAGACAGCGCGACCAAGTTCATCCCGACCTGGGTGAAGGTCGCGGTCGCGATCGCGCTCGGTCTCGGCACCATGATCGGCTGGAAGCGCATCGTCGTCACCGTCGGCGAGAAGATCGGCAAGACCCATCTCACCTACGCGCAGGGTGCCTCCGCCGAGCTCGTCGCCGTCGCCACGATCGGCGCCGCCGACGCGTTCGGCCTGCCGGTCTCGACCACCCACGTGCTGTCGTCCGGCGTCGCCGGCACCATGGCCGCGAACGGTTCGGGTCTCCAGGTCGCCACCATCAGGAACATGGTGATGGCCTGGGTGCTGACCCTGCCCGTCGCCATCCTGTTGTCGGGCACGCTGTACGTGATCTTCTCGCGGATCTTCTGAAGCCGATCAGTCACTCGAAGACAAAGGGCCCGTGCGATGCGCGGGCCCTTTTTCGTTTGTGCTTTCGGCTTGATCTTGCGCTTGGCCTTACGATGCCGCGAGCGATTCCTCGACCAGCTTGACCCAATACGATGTGCCGTAAACGATGGCGTCGTCGTCGAAATTGTAGGCGGGGTGATGCAGGCCGGCGCTGTCGCCGTTGCCGCAGAAGATGAAGGCGCCGGGGCGCGCTTCCAGCATATAGGCGAAATCCTCGCCGCCCATCAGCGGCGACATCTCGAGCACATTGGCCTCGCCCGCAACTTGCCCCGCGATGCGACGTGCGATCTCGGTCTCCGCGGCGTGATTGTTCACCACGGGATAATTCCGCTTGTAGTGCAGATCGATCTTGGCGCCGGTGATCTGCGCCACGCCCGCCACAACCTCGTGGACGCGCTTCTCCACCAGCTTGCGCACCTCCGGCGACAGCGTGCGGATGGTGCCCCTCAGTGTCGCGGTTTGTGGAATCACGTTACGGGCATTGCCTGCGTGGAACTCGCAGATCGAAATCACGGCGGATTCCAGCGGATCGACGCTGCGCGCAACGATCGACTGCAGCGCCGTGATCACCTGTGCACCGACCAGAACGGAATCCACACATTTGTGCGGCCGCGCGGCATGGCCGCCGAGGCCCTCGATCATGATATCGACCTCATCGGTCGCCGCCATGATCGGACCCGGCCGGATCGCGAACGAGCCCACCGGAATGCCCGGACCGTTGTGCATGCCGTAGACCTGCTCGATGCCGAAGCGCTCCATCATGCCGTCCTTGACCATGGCCAAGCCACCCGCGCCGCCCTCCTCGGCCGGCTGGAAGATCACCACCGCATCGCCGGCGAAGTTGCGGGTCTCGGCGAGATAACGCGCAGCACCGAGCAGCATCGCGGTGTGGCCGTCATGGCCGCAGGCGTGCATCTTGCCGGGAGTCTTCGAAGCGTAAGGCAGGTTGGTCTGTTCCTCGACCGGCAGGGCATCCATGTCGGCACGCAGGCCGATGGCCTTGAGGCCCTCGCCGGCCGGCTTGCTGCCCTTGATCACGCCGACCACGCCGGTCTGGCCGATGCCCGTCACGACCTCATCGCAGCCGAATTCGCGCAGGCGGTCCGCGACGAATGCTGCGGTGCGGTGGACGTCGTAGAGCAGCTCCGGATGCTGGTGGATGTCCCGGCGCCAGGCCTGAATATCGGGTTGAAGGTCGGCGACGCGGTTCACGATGGGCATGGAGGGTCTCAAGCTTTGTTGAAAATGCAGGCCTGTCTACCATGCAAGCACCAGTCCACCCAACTGGCGGGGATCTGGGGTAGCTCTGTCCTCCCGTCATGGCCGGACTTGTCCCGGCCATCCACGTCTGACTATTAGAACGGAAAGTGCGTGGATGCCTGGGACAAGCCTGGGCATAATGCCTATTGGGTGGAAGCAGAATGCCAAGGCGGCTCGAAGGTGAGTTTGACTATATTGTCGTTGGGGCCGGCACGGCGGGCTGCATCGTCGCCAACCGGCTGTCGGCCAATTCCAGCAATCGCGTCCTCCTCCTCGAAGCCGGCGGCGACGACAACTGGATCTGGTTCCACATTCCCGTCGGCTATCTCTTCGCCATCGGCAATCCGCGCTCGGACTGGATGTTCAGGACCGAGGCCGAGCCCGGCCTGAACGGCCGCTCGCTCGCCTATCCCCGTGGCAAGGTGATCGGCGGCTCCTCGGCGATCAACGCCATGATCTCGATGCGTGGACAGGCCGCCGATTACGATCACTGGCGCCAGCTCGGCATGACCGGCTGGGGTTATGACGACGTGCTGCCGCTGTTCAAACGGCTCGAGGATCACTTCCTCGGCGCAAGCGAGCATCACGGCGCCGGCGGCGGCTGGCGCATCGAGGCGCCGCGGCTGTCCTGGGACATACTCGATGCCGTGGGCGATGCGGCCGAGGAGATGGGCATCAAGCGCATCCCGGATTTCAATACCGGCGACAACGAAGGCACCAGCTATTTCCACGTCAATCAGAAGCGCGGCCGGCGCTGGTCGTCGGCGCGCGGCTTTCTCAAGCCGGTATTGAACCGCCCGAACCTGCGGCTCGAAAAGCATGTGCTGGTCGATCGTCTGATCATCGAACAGGGCCGCGCCGTCGGCGTGCGCTTCATCCAGAATGGCGAGATCATCGAGGCGCGTGCGAAACGCGAGGTGGTCCTCTCGGCAGGCGCGATTGGCTCGGTACAGGTGCTGCATCGCTCCGGCATCGGACCTGCCGACTGGCTGTCGCCGCTCGGCATCGACATCGTGATGGACAAGCCCGGCGTCGGCCGCAATCTGCAGGATCATCTGCAGCAGCGCGCGATCTACAAGGTCGAAGGCGTGCGCACACTGAACGAGACCTATTACAACCTGGTTCGACGCGGCCTGATGGGCCTCGACTACGCCTTCCGCCGCCGCGGGCCGTTGACCATGGCGCCGTCGCAGCTCGGCATCTTCACCCGCTCCGATGCGACGCGCGCACGCGCCAACATCCAGTTCCACGTGCAACCGCTGTCGCTCGACAAGTTCGGCGATCCCCTGCACCGCTTTCCCGCGATCACGGTGAGCGCCTGCAATCTCCAGCCGACATCGCGTGGCACCGTACGTCTGCGTTCGGCGGCGCCGGACGAGAAGCCCATCATCGCGCCGAATTATCTTTCAACGGACGACGACCGTCAGGTCGGCGCCGATGCCATCCGCACCACCCGCCGCCTGATGCAGCAGAAGGCCTTGGCAAAATACCGCCCAAGCGAATATCTACCCGGCCCCGCCGTCGGCGACGACGATGCCTCTCTTGCCAAGGCCGCCGGCGACATCGGCACCACCATCTTCCATCCCGTCGGTACCGCGAAGATGGGCGCAGCAAATGATCCGATGGCGGTGGTCGACGAACGCCTGCGCTTCTACGGTCTCGGCAGCCTTCGCATTGTCGATGCCTCGATCATGCCGACCATCACGTCTGGCAACACCAACACGCCGACCGCGATGATCGCCGAGAAAGGCGCGACGATGATTTTGGAGGATGCAAAGTGAATGCGTAGCTTTGATCGGGCGTAGCGAAATCCAGGGAGTATCGTAAGTCTGGTCCCGTGTTCCGCTACGCTCCATACGGGCTACGCGTCCAACCACCTCACGAAAACGTCATCGCGTCCGGGAATAAGTCCCCTCCTCTCCCAATCACATCTCCGAAGCCCAATTCCGGGCGGAGTGGAGCTGCGCGATGAGCGGACACGATCACGGTGAGGACGGCTTAAGCCGCCGCAAGGTGTTGGAATGTATGACCTGGGCGGGCACCGGGGTGCTCTGGACCGTCACCGGTGGCGTCCCGCGCTCGCTCGGCATCATCGATTCCGCGCAGGCTGCGACCGCGGCGGCGCCCGGAATGACCTTCCTCCAGATCAGCGACAGCCATGTCGGCTTCGACAAGCCGGCCAATCCCAACGCGCTCGGCACGCTGGAGGAAGCCGTCAACAAGATCAACGCGATGCCGGTCAAGCCGTCCTTCATGATCCACACTGGCGACATCACGCATCTCTCCAAGGCCGCCGAGTTCGACAATGCCGATCGCATCATCTCGCAGAGCAAGCTCGACGTGCACTACGTGCCCGGCGAGCATGATTTCCTCGACGAGGACGTGAAGTTTTATCGCGAGCGCTACGGCCGCGGTACCAAGGGGGCAGGCTGGTATTCGTTCGACGCCGGCGGCGTGCACTTCATCGGCCTCGTCAATGTCGTCGACCTCAAGGCCGGCGGCCTCGGCAATCTCGGTGCCGAGCAGCTCGCCTGGCTCGAGGACGATCTGCGCGGCAAGTCGAAATCGACGCCGATCGTGCTGTTCGCCCACATCCCGCTCTGGACCGTCTACCCCGAATGGGGCTGGGGCACTGAGGACGGCGCCCGCGCGCTGGAACAGGTGAAAGGCTTCGGTTCGGTCACCGTGCTCAATGGCCACATTCACCAGGTGATGCAGAAGGTCGAAGGCAACGTCACCTTCCACACCGCACGCTCCACCGCCTTTCCGCAGCCGGCGCCGGGAGCTGCCCCCTCGCCCGGACCGATGAAGGTCGAGGACGCAAAGCTCCGCGCGATGCTCGGCGTTGCCAGCATCAACTTCAAGCAGAACGAGCAGCGGCTCGCGATCATCGACACGCCGCTCCAGAGTTGATGCAGGACTAACGGAAGCTGACAATGAAGACTCTCAATCGCCGCGACCTCGGTGTCGCCTTCGGTCTTGCTTTGGCCGCGGCCATGCTGTTACCCGCCACAACCGCCCATGCCGACGACATGGAGGTGCATATCGACAATTTCGTCTTCCAGCCGGCCGAGCTCAAGATCAAGGTCGGCACCACCGTGACCTGGACCAACCGGGACGACATCCCCCACACCGTGGTGTCGGCCGGGAAGTTCAGGTCCAAGACCCTGGACACTGACGACAAGTTCTCGTTCACCTTCACCAATGCGGGCGACTACAAATATTTTTGTTCTCTGCACCCGCACATGACGGGGATGATCAAGGTTGAGTAACACCTCGAACCAAGGCATCAACGTCTTGCCCGGCCGGTGGTCCCACACCGGCCGGGCCCGTGTGCCTTCGGTCACACTCAGGGACGAAACGAATAGGGACGAGACGAACAGCGACGAAACCAAGCAACGAGCAGAACAAGAGGCAAAGCGAGGAGCGATGCCCGCCAACGACGATTTGCAGAAGGCGCAACGCTTCCGCGAGGCGGCGCTGCCCCATCTCGACGACGTCTACACGCTCGCGCGCTATCTCTTGCGTGACCCCTCCGATGCCGAGGACGCGGTGCAGGAGTGCTATCTGCGCGCGCTGAAGCATTTCGACAGCTATCGCGGGCCGGCGATAAAGCCTTGGCTGTTCGCGATCCTGCGTAACGTCTGCAATGCCGAATATGCACGGCGCGCACACAGGCACAGCGCGATCGAGGATACGCCCGGCGCTGCCGAGCAGACGCCGATCTGGCAGGAGACCGAGGCCAGCCCCGAAACCGAAGTGCTGCGCAGCCGCGATGCGGGCGCGATCCGCAAGCTGATCGACGCGCTCGCCGAGCCGTTCAAGGAAACGTTCGTGCTGCGGGAGATCAACAACCTATCCTATCGTGAAATCGCCGAGGCCGCCGGCGTGCCCGTCGGCACTGTGATGTCCCGCCTCGCCCGCGCCCGTGCCATGCTGCGCGCGGCCTGGACGGCGGATGAGGAGCAAGCAAGATGACCTGCGACGAAGCAAGAATCCTGCTTCACGCGCTGCTCGACAACGAGCTCGATGCCGGCCACGCGCGCGAGGTCGAAGCCCATATCGCCGGCTGCCCGGCCTGCGCTGCGGAGTTCGCCGCGCAGCGCGAGATGCAGCGCGTGCTCGCAGACGCCGATTTGCGCTACACCGCACCGGCGAGTCTGCGTGCGCGTATCGAGGCCTCGCTGCCGCAGCCGCAGCATCAACAGCCGAGCCGCCGCTCCGTGCTGCGCGGCTTTGCGATGGGCTCGGCAGTCTCCGCGCTCGCCGCCTCCGGCGTCGTCGCATTGGTGCTGCGCCAGGACGACCAGCAGCGGATCCTGTCGGAGGTCGTCTCCGCGCATCTTCGCTCGCTGCAGGCCGGCCATCTCATCGACGTGGTCTCGACCGACCAGCACACGGTGAAGCCGTGGTTCAACGGCAAGCTCGACGTCGCCCCACCCGTGATCGACCTCACCGCGCAAGGTTTTACGCTGGTCGGCGGCAGGCTCGACTATATCGACGCCCGTGCCATCGGTGCCGTCGTCTACAAGCGCCGGCAGCACGTCGTCAATCTGTTCGTGTCGCAGACATCGAACGCGGAATACCGCGCGCCCAAGACCGAAACCATGCAGGGCTTCAACTGCCGGCGCTGGGGCAATCGCGGCCTGAGCTTCTGGGCCGTCAGCGATCTCGGCGCAGACGAGCTTGCCGAATTCGTCGACAAGTTCGAGGCGGCGATGAACGGTTAGCCTCTGCGCATCCAGTCATTCGAGCGGAGGAAACCGTTCGAAGACGGGCAGTTCGTGAGCCCGCTCCATCCAGCCAATCCGCTCGGCGACTTGAATGTGCATCGTCGCCGGCGTGGCATCGGGGTCATCATAGGTGCCGCTCTGGACATCGATGATATCAGGCATCAGGTTTTCGTTGATGTAGAACAGCCCCGTGCCGCAATCGGCACAGAAGTGACGTCGTCCATGCTCGGATGATTGATAGATCTTCGGCTGACCGCGCACGACTTTGACCGCCTTGAGCGAATACATCGCCCAGCCAACCATCGGTGCCCCGGAGTGACGGCGGCAATCCGCGCAATGGCAGAGCGCATGCACCATCATGTCGCCGTTCACTTCATAACGGATCGCGCCGCAATGACAGCCGCCACTCAAAGGCATCGCCCACTCCTCTCCCGGTCAGGTCAATGCCGGAAAATAAGCGTCGATTTGGAATTTCGGGAGACGGACTGCTTCAGCAGGTCGCACGTCGCGACATCAGGCCGCAGCAGAGGCCTTACGCAGACCTTCGCACCGCATTGTCCACCAGCGTCTTGCCGAGCGACCAAATCGCGCCGGGGACCTTGTGGCTGCCGGCGATGACGTCGTCGAAGGCGCGCTCGATCCAGCCGCAATCTTCCTCGGTGATGGTGAGCGGCGGCAACAGCTTGATGGTGTGGCTGCCATGGCCGGCGACTTGCGTGAGGATCTTGTGGTCCTTGAACAGCGGCACGGTGATGAGCTGGCAGAACAGACCCTTGTTGGCTGCCTCCAGCACGTTCCAGGACGCCCGCAGCCGCAGCGATTTCGGCGGACCGAACTCGACGCCGATCATCAGGCCCTTGCCGCGGACCTCCTTCAACAGCTCGTAGCCGGGCACCATGCGCGTGAGCGCGAGGCGCAGCTCGGCACCGCGCTTGGCGGCGGACTCGATCAGCTTCTCGGACTCCATGATGTCAAGCGTGGCGATGCCCGCAGCCATCGCCAGGTCGTTCTTGGAGAAGGTCGAGCCGTGCACGACGGCGCGGTCCATCTGGTTGAATATCTTGTCGAAGATGCTTTTGCGCGTCAGCACCGCGCCGACCGGCACATGGCCGCCGGACAGCGACTTCGACAGCAGCACCATGTCGGGCTCGACGTTCCAGTGCTCGACCGCGAGGAAGCGGCCGGTGCGGCCCATGCCGGTCTGGATCTCGTCGGCGACGAACAGCGTGCCGTATTTCTTGCAGAGCGCAGCTGCACCCGGCAGGAACTCGTCGGTGGGCATGTTGACGCCCTTGCCCTGGATTGGCTCGACGACGAAGGCCGCCACCTCGCGCGAGGCCAGCGCCTTTTCGAGCGCGGCGAGATCGTTGAACGGGATCGAAGTGCATCCCGGCAGCAGCGGCTCGAAGCCGGTGCGGAAGTTCGAATCACCGGTCAGCGACAGCGCGCCATAGGTCAGGCCGTGATAGCCGTGGGCACAATAGACGATCCCCGGACGCCCGGTGGCGCCGCGGGCGAACTTGATCGCCGCTTCGACGCATTCGGCGCCGGAATTGGCGAAGAACGCCTTATCAAGATAGGGGACGTATTTCAGGAGCCGCTCGGCGAGCACGCCGGCGAGCACCGAGACGTCGAACTGGACGAGGTTGGGCAGGTCGGCATCGAGCACGCTCTTGAGCGCCTCGCGCATGACAGGATGATTGCGCCCGATCGCAAACACGCCAAAACCGGACAAGAGGTCGAGATAGCGCGCCCCGTCGCGGTCGTAGAGATACTGTCCCTGCCCCTTCTGGAAGCCGACATCGTAGCCGATGGTCTTCAGAACCCGAACGAACTGCTCGTTCAGATGCCGATTATGCAGGGCGCTGCGCTGGGCCTGGCGGTCCGCGAACAGCTGAGACATGTCTGGATTTGGGCTGTGCATCCGCTACATACTTCGGTTGAGGGCCGTCTCGTCAACTGAAAACGGAACGTCGCTGAAAACGGTCTGTGCGGCCTTTTGCCCTTTTTCGGACCATCTTCGCAAGCAGAGCTTTAGACCATGTTGCACTGCCAAGGAACTATCATGCGTTTAGCCCTTTACACCGGACTAATACTGGCTGGCGGTTACACCTGCCTGAACCCGGCGCTCGCGGCCGATCCGACCGGCGACTGGCGGGTTGCCGACGGCGTCGCCAACATTCGTGTCGCCCAATGCAATGGCAGCATGTGGGGCGCGGTTTCCTGGGAAAAACAGCCCGGGGGCCGCGACGAGAACAATCCGGACGCGTCGAAAAAGACCCGGCCCACGCTGGGCATGGCGACCCTGATCGACATGAAGAAAAAGCCCGGCGCCGATCAATGGGAAGGTCAGGTCTACAATGCCAAGGACGGCCAGCTCTACAGCGCAACCATCACGCCGGTTGGCACCGACCAGCTCGAGATCAAGGGCTGCGTGATGGGGTTCCTGTGCGGTGGCGAGACCTGGACCCGGGTCAGCCCCCCGATTCCCTTGAGCTCCGCCAACGCCATGGCCAAGGGCGCGCCGAAGCCCACCGGCGCGGCGCCGAAAGCCCCGGGAACGACCGGCGCTACGGTGGCGCAGCCTGCGCCCGCAGCCCCGAAGGCCGCCGGCACCGCCAAACCCGGTCAGAAGGGCGCCGCCGACCAGGTCGGCGACATCTGCCTACTCCCTGAGATTGCGGGGTTTGCCCATTAGGGCAGGCTGAAACAGCAGCACGGCGGCGAGCGTCGTCACCAGCGACAACGCCAGCAGCTTGCCCATGCTGGACGTGCCGGGATGGCTCGACAGCCAAAGGCTGCCGAACGCGGTGGCCGTTGTCAGCGCGCTGAAAAAGATCGCGCGCGTCAGGCTGGTCTGGAGCAGGTTTGTCCTGCCCGAGCGCCAGGCCACGACATAGTAGATCTTGAAGGCCACGCCGACGCCGAGCAGCAGCGGGAACGCGACGATATTGGCGAAGTTGAGCGGCAAGCCGATCAGCACGCAGATCTCGAGCGTGACCGCGCCTGCCACCAACAGCGGCACCAGCGTCATCAACACGTCGACGAACCGGCGCAGCGTGATCCACAGCAACAGGCCGATCACCAGCAGCGCATAGATTCCGGCATGGATGAACGCCTTCACCACGGTGTCGCCGGATTTCAGGATCGAGACCGGACCGCCGATCGCGGTCGGCTCGGCAACGAGCACCGCCGCCGCAAATTTGCGTAGCGTGTCGTTGTCGTTGGGATCACCCTTCGGCAGCGCCTCGACGCGGATGATACCGTCCTTGCTCTTCCAGGCGCTGACGAGATCTGCCGGCAATGACTTCAGGGTGACCGGCTCGGCCTGCAACGCGTTCCGGAGCTGGTCGAACACGATCTTCATCGGCGCGACGAACACGTCCTGCGCCTTGTTCCGTGTGGCTTCATCGGCATTGGCGAGCTTTTCCAGCGCATCCGCGAGCCGACGCGAGGCAACCGCACCCGGGCCCTTCGCATCGCCTGCGGTCCGGCGCAGATTGTCGACCGACGATTTCAGCGCATCGACGTTTTCCTTGTCCGACGGCGCGGCGTCGATCTGGTCGGGATTGAGCGCGGGGTTCAGCACCTTGGCGCCCTGCGCGAGCAGCTTCAGCTTCGGCGGCTGGTCTTCAGGAACGAAGCTGTTGAGCGACATCACCCGCAACACCTCCGGCACCTTCTCCAACTTCGCCTCCACCTGCCTTGCCTGCTCTTCCGACGTGGTCATCACGTTGATGGCATTGGCGCCCGTGTTGGGATCCTTGCGCAAGTCGAGGAAGGTCGCGATCGACTCTGCCTTCGGGTTGCGCAGATTCATCGGGTTGAAGTCGAACTTCATGAAATAGAGCAGCGGCAGGCCGGCGACCGCCAGAAACATGGTGCCACCGACGACCAGCACGCGGTGCTTCTCCAGGAAGTGATCGAGCGGCGCCAGGAAGGCATAGCCGACCGGCTCTTTCTCACCGGGCGGGTTCAACAGCTTCAGCATCGCCGGGAGCACGGTGATGCTAGTGAGGAACGCGACCAGCATGCCGACGCCGGCGATCTGGCCGAGTTCGGCGATACCCTTGTAGTCCGTGGGGATGAAGCAGAGGAAGCCAGCCGCGGTCGCCATTGCCGCCAGCGACAACGGAATTGCCGAGCGCTTGGCGGCCAGGATCAGCGCACCCGAGAGATCGTTGTGCTTGTAGCGCTCGGAGCGATAGCGGACGCTGTACTGGATGCCGAAATCGACGCCGAGGCCGACGAACAGCACGGCGAATGCGATCGACAGCAAATTGAGCGAGCCCACCATCATCAGGCCGGCGGCGGTGGTCAGCGCAAGACCGACGAAGAGATTGACGAACACCGCGAAGATGATCTTCGCCGAATGCAGCGCCAGCCACAGGATGAGCAGCACGACGAGGACCGTGCCGATGCCATTGACGACGGCGCCTTCCTGGACGGTTGCATATTCCTCGTTGGCGATCGGGACCGGCCCGGTCAGCCGGACTCGCGCCTGATATTTGGTGGCAAAATCCAGATCGGCTGCGGCCTTGCGGATCGCGTCGGTTGCGCCCTTGCCGGGCTCAAGCGCGTTGTAGTCGAGGATCGGCTTGAACTCGATGAAGGCGCGCTTGTCCGAATCCGTCAGCGGCTCGTCACTGACGAGCTGGCGCCAGGAGAACGTCGCATTGCCCTTGTTGAGCACGGTCTCGACCGTTTGCGCGATCTGGTTGAAGGGCCGTTCGGTGTTGTCGAGCTTGACCTGCCCGCGCTTGACGCCGGCAAGTCCCGTCTCGAGCGCGCCGGTCAGGCCGCGGATCGAGGGATCGCCCGCCATGATCTCGATCAGGGGTGCTGCGGATTCGAACTGGCCGGTGACCTTGGCAACTTCCTCTGTCGGCAGGAACAGCAGACCATTCTTCTCGAAGAACTCGCCGGTGCCGAGCTGCTGCATCGACTGGAATTCGGTCTTGTTGTCCTTCAGCTTGGCATAGAGCGCGTCCGACGCCGCGGTCGCCATCTCCGGCGTCTTGGCTTCGACCACCGCCGTAATCGTCGCATCGCGGTCGAAGGCGCGATCGAACTGCTGGTCGCGTTGGCGCCAGTCCAGATTTTGGGCAATCAGCGAGTTGATGTCGGTGTTGATGGCGAAATGCTGGGACGTGTAATAGCCCGCCCCCACCGCCAGCAGGAGCCCGAGAACGACGACGAGGGAGGCAAACCGGGTGCAGGCCCTGACGATGGCAACGACGACGCTTTGCAGCACTACTTTTCTTTCTGCGGTTAACAGCTTGCCGGAAACGCCCGCTGTTTAACGGAGTTCCCGGCCGAAACCTATTGCTGTTTTGAGTGGTTATCGCCGTCAGAAGCTTCGAGGTAAACGGCGGAAGACCATGGCATAATCATGCGGGCCATCGGTATAGCCGAGGAGTTGAGGCGGGAAAGTGACGAAGCGTGCGCACAAATGTCGCCACGTTGCTGCCACGGGCACCCTCTACTATAATACCGCGAAACTGATCCGGCAGGGAACCAAAGTTCATTCCACCTTTCCTTACTGCCGATTTTTTGACACAAAGTACTGCACCTCCATGCACCGGGGCCCCGGCAGGGGTGGGCGGCTACCGCGTGCGCCGAACCGATGGTGCGGATATTGCAACTCATTGGTTCGTATCGGGGTGTCCCCTGAACTGGAGAGCGGATTGGTGCAACTTGCGTGATGGCCGTCCAATGGAAGTTTATCTGGCGCAACCGCGCGGCTTTTGCGCGGGGGTAGTGCGTGCGATCGAGATCGTGGAACGGGCGCTGGAGAAGTACGGCCCGCCCGTCTACGTGCGCCATGAGATCGTGCACAACAAGTACGTCGTCGAGAGCCTGAAGAACAAGGGCGCGATCTTCGTCGAGGAACTGTCGGAGGTGCCGCCGAAGGCGGTGACGGTCTTCAGCGCTCATGGCGTCGCCCGCAGCGTCGAGGAAGAAGCGGCCGCGCGCGACCTTCCGGTGCTCAATGCCACCTGCCCCTTGGTCACGAAAGTTCACAATCAGGGGAAGCGCTACATCGCCAGGGGCCGCACTCTGATCCTGATCGGCCATGCCGGCCACCCCGAGGTCGAGGGTACGATGGGCCAGGTTCCCGCCCCCGTACTGCTGGTCCAAAGCGTTGAAGAGGTTAAGGCCCTTGAGCTGCCGGCGGATACGCCAGTGGCCTATATCACCCAGACCACCCTGTCGGTGGATGACACAAAGGACATCATTTCGGCCCTGCAGGCCCGCTTTACAGATATTCAAGGCCCGGATATCCGGGATATCTGCTATGCGACACAGAACCGCCAATCTGCGGTAAGGGACTTGAGCAAGCTGGTCGACGTGATCTTGGTGGTGGGCGCTGCCAATAGCTCGAATTCGAACCGGCTCCGCGAAATCGGCACTGAGGCCGGTGTCGCGAGTTATCTGATTGCCGACGGCAGCGCGCTCAATCCCGAGTGGTTGAAAGATGCCAGAACCGTCGGTGTCACGGCTGGCGCTTCGGCGCCCGAGGTACTCGTGGATGACGTGATCGAAGCAATGCGGCGGATCGGACCGGTCAAGGTCTCGGTGCTCCCGGGCCGCGAGGAAAACATCGAATTCCGGCTTCCGGCCGAACTGGCTGCGAGCTGACCCACCCGAATTTCAAGCCCAGAAAGAAACTTGTAATGGCTATCCCCTTCTTCAAGGAAATGCGTATCGGCGGCTATTTGATCAAGCAGAAGCTGCTTGGCCGCAAGCGCTATCCGCTCGTGCTGATGCTGGAACCGCTGTTTCGCTGCAACCTCGCCTGCGTCGGCTGCGGCAAGATCGATTATCCGGATGCGATCCTCAACCGCCGCATGACGGCGCAGGAGTGCTGGGACGCGGCCGACGAGTGCGGTGCGCCTATGGTCGCCATTCCCGGCGGCGAGCCGCTGATCCACAAGGAGATCGGCGAGATCGTGCGCGGCCTCGTCGCGCGCAAGAAGTTCGTCTCGCTCTGCACCAACGCGCTGTTGCTCGAGAAGAAGCTCGATCTGTTCGAGCCCTCGCCCTACCTGTTCTTCTCCGTGCATCTCGACGGCCTGAAGGAGCACCACGACAAGGCCGTGTCGCAGAAGGGCGTGTTCGACCGCGCCGTCTCCGCGATCAAGGCGGCCAAGGCCCGCGGCTTCACCGTCAACGTCAACGCCACCATCTTCGACGGCCACCCGGCCGAAGAGATCGCCAAATTCCTCGACCTGACCGTCGAGCTCGGCGTCGGCGTCTCGATGTCGCCGGGCTACGCCTATGAGCGCGCGCCGGACCAGGAGCACTTCCTCAACCGCACCAAGACCAAGAAGCTGTTCCGCGACGTCTTTGCGATGGGCAAGGGCAAGAAGTGGAATTTCATGCATTCCGGCCTGTTCCTGGACTTCCTCGCCGGCAACCAGGAATACGAGTGCACGCCCTGGGGCATGCCCGCGCGCAACATCTTCGGCTGGCAGAAGCCCTGCTATTTGCTCGGTGAAGGCTATGCAAAAACCTTCAAGGAGCTGATGGACACCACCGATTGGGAGACCTACGGCACCGGCAAGTACGAGAAGTGCGCCGACTGTATGGCCCATTGCGGCTACGAGCCGACGGCGGCGACCGCCGCCATCAACAACCCGCTGAAGGCGATGTGGGTGTCGCTGCGCGGCATCAGGACCACGGGTCCGATGGCGCCGGAGATCGACATGTCCAAGCAGCGTCCTGCGCAGTACATCTTCTCCGCGGAAGTGCAGAAGCGCCTGTCGGAGATCCGCAAGGACGAGGCCGCCGCCGCACAGGAGAAGGCCGCACGGAAGGCGTCGACCGCCGCGTAAGCGCGCTAGTCCCACCAACAAGAAAAGGCCCGATCGCCAATGGCGACCGGGCCTTTTGTTTTTAGTGATCGCAGAACCCGCTCAGGCCGCCTCGGAGACCAGCGCCTCGCTGTCGACCAGTTCGGTGCCGATCAGGAAGTCGCGGCAGCCGCGCAGGCTGCGTAGCGCGCGGTTGAAGTCGAGGCCGGTCGAGACCAGTCCGTGCAGCGCAGTCGGGTTGCGCGCGATGCCGCGCAGCACGGCCAGCACGTCGATCTGGCCATTCGGCTTGATGGCGGCGCGGGCGAGCGCCGGCAGCGCGCGATGGGCGGGATCGCTGATGACGCGGACCGCGGCGAACGGCAAGCCGGCCTCGGCGGCGTAGGCCGCCGCGATGTGGCTTTCCATGTCGACGGCGGCCGCTCCCGTCTCCGAATGCAGCGCCGCCTTGCAGGAGCGCCCCGTGACCACTTCCTCGGCACCCGCGAGGCTGCCGCGCACAACGCGGCGGCGCCCCGACGTCAGGCGGTCGATGAGGTCGTCGCCGAGCGAGAGGCCAGCGGCCCAGCGGGTATCGCCCGCGAGCACCTCGGTCGCCAGCACGACGTCGCCGGAGCGCAGCGTCGGGTCGAGCCCGCCGGCCACGCCGAAGGAGATCACACCGCGAATCGTCTCGGGATCCAGCACCGTCAACAGCGCCCGCAACTGGGTGGGGCTGCTCGACGAACAGATGACCGCCATGCCAGGCCCGGCCGCGATGCGGGCCTCCTGAACCAGTCCAGTCACGATCAATATCGGCCGCGGATCAACGGTTTGACCCGCGGTAAGATAGTCCCCCGTCCCCAAAGTCACATTCCGACCCCTACCACCCTGCTGTTGGTGTTCCGCAAGTTCCGATACCGCGCCAACGCCCACAGCGGGAAGAACTTCGGATAACCATGGTACCGTAGATAGAATACACGGGGAAAGCCCGTGGCGGTGTACCGCTGTTCGTCCCACAGTCCTTTTTCGTTCTGTGTTGCAATCAGGTACTCCACCCCGCGGGCGACGGCCGGGTGATCAACCTCGCCAGCAGCCATCAAGGCAAGCAAGGCCCATGCCGTTTGCGAGGCGGTCGAGGGGGCGGCCTCCCAGCCCCGGTAGTCCAACCGGTAGCTGACGGCATCCTCGCCCCAGCCGCCGTCCTGGTTCTGGATCGAGGCCAGCCAGCCGGCGGCTTTCCGGATCATGGGATCGTCATGGCGGACGCCGGCCATGTTGAGGGCGCACAGCACCGACCAGGTTCCGTAGATGAAGTTCATGCCCCAGCGGCCGTACCAGGACCCTTCGGAGTGCTGGGTCTTGCGCAGGTAGGCGATCCCGTCCGCGACATGCTTGCTGGTCTCCGCGGTCTCGCCGAGCTGGGCCAGCATCGAGACGCAGCGGGCGGTGACGTCCTCGGTCGGTGGATCGAGCAGTGCGCCATGGTCCGAGAACGGGATGTTGTTCAGGTAATATTCGAGATTGTTGACGTCGAAGGCGGCCCAGCCGCCGTCGTTGCTCTGCATGCCCTCGATCCACTCCCGGGCACGGTCGATCGCGGCGTCATAGCCGGCCGCACCGTGCTCCCGGCGCATCCGGTCCATCGACATCACGACCACCGCGGTGTCGTCGAGATCGGGATAATGGGCATTGTTGTACTGGAAGGCCCAGCCGCCCGGGCGTACGTCGGGCCGCTTCACCGCCCAGTCGCCCTTCACCTCGAGCTCCTGCTTCGGAATCAGCCAGTCGAGACCCTGCTTGGCGGCCGGCACCGCCTTGTCGCCGCCGGCTTCGAGCAGCGCGTGGGCGGTCAGCGTCGTGTCCCACACCGGCGAGACGCAGGGCTGGCAATAGGCTTCGTCGTCCTTGATCACGAGCAGCTTGTCGATGCCCCGGCGCGTGATCGCGCGCGGCGGGAAGTTCTCGTCCTTGCCGAGCGCGTCGTACATCATGACGATGTTGGCCATCGGCGGATAGATCGCGCCCATGCCGTCCTCGCCGTTCAGCCGCTCCTCGGTGAAGGCGAGCGCCGCGTCGATGGCGCGTTTGCGCAGGCTCTTGGGAAACATCGGCTCGACCACGCGCAAAATGCCGTCGAGCGCGCGGAACAGCACGAACCAGGCCATGCTCTGGTGCGGCGCCTTGGCGGTCATGCCGATCGAGCGCGGATCCTGCAGGAACAGCTCGTCGATGCCGACGCCCTTGGGATTCTTCGCCCGTGGCTTCAGCGCGGCGATGACCATCAGCGGCACCATGGTGGTGCGCGCCCAGTAGGAGATCTTGTTGATGTGGAACGGCGACCAGAACGGCAGCAGCACGATCTCGATCGGCAGCACCGGTACCGCGCGCCAGGTCACGACGCCAAACATCGCAAGCATGAAGCGCGTGAAGACATTGCTGTGAATGGCGCCGCCGCGGGAATGGATCGCCTCGCGCGCACGCACCATGTGCGGCGCGTCGATGGAATCCCCGATCATCTTCAGCGCGAAATACGCCTTGACGCTGGCGCTCATGTCGAACTCGCCGTCATGCACCAGCGGCCAGCCGCCATGGGCGCCCTGCACGCGGCGAAGATAATTGGCGATCTTGGCTTCGAGCACGGCATCGACCGGCTCGGCGAGATAATGGCGCAGCAGGACGTATTCGGCCGGAATCGTGCAATCTGCCTCGAGCTCGAACACCCAATGGCCGTCGGGTTGCTGGAAGCCGAGGACGCCTTCGGTGGCCGACGCAATGCTCGATTCCAAGTTCCTGAATTCTTGGGCTTCGCGGCTGGTCGCGTTCACGGAATCCATCTCGCTCGATTGCTCCGATAGTCGATTGAATGGGCCGAAATTGACTGGGACAAATGCCCGTCAGGGCCGCCTGTCACTATCCCTTGGCGGCCAGAACCAGATCGGCGGCGCGATCACCGGATCGGACCGATCCCTCGATGGTTGCAGGCAATCCCGTAGCAGTCCAATCGCCTGCAAGAAACAGGTTTTTCAGCGCAGTGACCGGCCCTGGACGCAGGGCATTCTGCGCCGGCGTCGCCGCAAATGTGGCACGGCGCTCGCGCACGATCTGCCAGGGGGGCAGCTCGCCGGAAACACCGCCCGCCTTGCAGACGTCGTTCCAGATCGCCTGCGCGAGTTCCTCGCGCGGCATGTCGACCAGACGGTCGCCGTTGCTGATGGTGACGGACAGCCGGTTCGGGAACGAAAACAGCCATTCCACGACGCCGCCGATCACGCCGAGGATCGGTGCCGATCCCGCCGGCGGCTCGACGCGGAAATGCGCATTCACGATGGCGCGGAATTCGGTCGGCGTCTTCAGGCCCGGCAGCAGGTTGGAGGCAGCGCGCGGCGGCACCGCCATCACGACGACGTCGCCTTCGCTGATCTGGATCACATCCTCGCCGCCGAAATTCAGCGCGCCGACCTTGCCGTCATGGGTCGCAAACGAGCGCAGCTCATGGCCGAGCTGAACGCTGTGCCCGCGCCCCTGCAGGAACGTCACGGCGGGCTCGATCAGTACCGCGCTGAGCCCGTCGCGCGCGATCAGGGGACGGCAGGCCTGCCCGCCGGCGAGCAGCGTCTCGCGCACGATCGCGCCGGCAAGCCCCGCCGAGCCTTCGGGTGGATCGACGTTGAGGGCCGCGAGCAGCAGAGGCTGCACCAGGCGCTGATAGAGAACGCCTTCGCACGGAATTGACTTGCCGACCAGCGTCTCTTCCGATGCCCAGATCAGCGGCGCCAGCTTCAGATAATCGGTCAGCCCAGTGTCGGGGACGCGGCGGCTCTCGTCGAGCACCCAGGTCGGGAGCCGGCCGTCGCCGAGGTCGATCTGCCAGCGCTGCCCGGTCTTGAGATCGACGAAGGGAAACTGCGCGCGCTCCGGACCGACGAGGCCCGCCTCGGTCCCGATCGAACGCGCATAGGCGCGCGCATGGCTATTGCCGGACAGCAGCAGATGGTTGCCGTTGTCGATGGTGAGATTGGTGGCGCCGTCGAAATAGGAACGGCAACGGCCGCCGGCCTGCTGCGTCGCTTCGTGCACGGCGACCTTGAAGCCGGCATTGGCAAGTCGCACGGCGACGGAGAGGCCGGAGATTCCAGCGCCAATGATGTGAGCTGTTTTTTGCATCAGATGAGAGCGTATCGGAGCAGGATGGCGATACGTGTGATCTTCGACACACGCACCGGCTCGCGCGGTGCGTTGAACCCGCGCGCGATCAGGAGATCCAGAATGGCATGATAGTATTTCGACATCATCCGCGGCGCGCGCACCGCGCGGCGCCGGTTGCGGTTCATGATCTCGTCCGACTTCTCGAAATACACCTTTGCGCGCTGCGCCAGTGGCAGGCAGACCTTCGGCAGCGCGCGCTCGACGATCACGCGGTCCGGATCGTTGGAGGTGATGCCGGCATGCAGCAGCGCTTCGCGCGGCAGATAGAGCCGGCCGAGGCCCGCGTCCTCGTCGATGTCGCGCAGGATGTTGGTGAGCTGGAGCGCGCGGCCGAGATGATGGGCGAGCTCGATGCCGTCTTCTTCTGGCAAGCCGAAGACCCGGACCGACAGCCGCCCTACGGCGCTCGCGACGCGATCGCAGTAGAGATCCAGCGTCGCCATGTCGGGCGCGCGGATGTCCTGCGGCACGTCCATCTCCATGCCGTCGACGATGGCGAGGAAATCCTCGCGCTTGAGGCCGAAGGTCTTCACCGAGGTGACGTAGTCCTTCAGCCGCGGCGGCGGATTGCCCTGGTAGAGCGCATCGATGTCGTTGCGCCACGCCTGAAGGGCGGCGAGCCGTTCGTCGCGCGGGCCATCGGAATCGGCGATGTCGTCGACCTGGCGGCAGAAGCTGTAGATCTGGAACATCGCTTCACGCTGGTCGTGCGGCAGGATGCGCATCGCGGCGTAGAACGAACTGCCGGATGCGGTCGAGCCATAATTGGCGCCGGGCGAGGTCGCCTCAAGCGTCATGTGCAGTCCCCGGTCTGGAAATGGCCTTGCGTCCGACCGTGCGGCGGCCGACTTCGCCGATCATGCCGGCGAGGCTGAAGGTGAGGAGCTCGAGCTTGTTCAGGTGCACGCGCTCGCGCAGGGGATCGCGCACCTTCAACAGGCGCACGATGCGGTCGGCATAGGCCTGGATCACCGAGACCTCGACGCCGAGGCGGAAATCCCGGATCTCCGCAGCTAGCGACCTGCCCTCGGCGAGCAGCGCTTCGTTGCGGACGGCGAGAGCCTGAAGGCAGGCCAGCATCGCCGGTGGCGACTGCGCCAGTCCGAGCTGCTCGACCGAGGCGCCACTCGCGGCCAGCGCATCGCGCGGCAGATAGACGCGGTTGAGCTCGCGGAAATCCTTGCCGCAATCCTGGAGGTGGTTGTTGATCTGCAGCGCTGCGCAGAGCGCATCTGACGCGGCCCAGGTCGAGGTGCTCTCACCATGGACGTCGAGCATGAAGCGGCCGACCGGCATCGCCGAGTAGCGGCAATAATGGATGACCTCGTCCCAATTCTCGTAGCGCAACTTGGTCACGTCCATACGGAACGCGATGAGCACGTCGAGCGCGTGGCGCGACGCCATGCCGCGTTCGGCCAGTGCGTGCCGCAGGCTGACGGCCTCGGCCTGGGTGTCGCCTTTGCCGAGCAATTCCGCCTCGAGCAGGTCGAGATAAGCGAGCTTCTCGTCCGGCGGCAGCGTGGCGTGGTCGGCGATGTCGTCGGCGGTGCGGACGAAATTGTAATACGCCAGGATCAGCGCGCGATGACGCGGATGAATGATCCAGGACGCGACGGGAAAATTCTCGTCGCGCTCACCCTTGCCGGATCGCAATTCGCTCGCAGAGGTCATCGAGGGCTGGTCTACAATCGTTTGGACAGGAAGGGCTTTTTCGCTCGCGCGAGCCCGTGCGGGCGATGCCGCCGCGGCCCCCATATAGGGGAATACGGCCGCAAAACCAATCCTGTCTCTCGATGGCTGCCCTTTGCGGATCAGGTCCGAAAAGGCGGCCCCGGGGCCGCCTTTTGTGGGCCAGTGGCCGAGCTTACTGGTTGTGGTTCTTCAGGACCTGGTCGCAGGCCTGAGAGATCTTGGCCCGGTTCTCCTTGAGGCAGGCCAGGATGGTGAAATCACCCTGGTCGATGACCGGACGGCAGAGCTTCTGCACATCGCGCGAGCAGGCCTTCTGCTCGGCGTCCGTGCCGCGCCCTTGCTGGGCGAACGCTGCGGTCGAGAGGGAGGCCGACAGCAAGGTGAGAGCGACGAGAAGCTTACGCATTGTATTCCTTCATTCTGACGGCAGAATCGCACCAATCCCGGACAGCACAGGGCGACGACCGGAGCGGATTGTTCTGATGGCAAGTCGCCGCGGGAGGAGCGGCCTCGGGCAAGGCACAAGCACTGGCAAATGCGGCCAAATTGGCGCCACGTCCACCAAATCAGGGCTTCCCTGCGTCTTCTCTGGCAAATGTAAGAGACTGATACTACGTCATAATTCAGGTGCGCCGCGTTTTGCTGCGCACCTGTTGCAGAGCTGCATCTCTCGATACCGCCTCGGGACCAAGAAACATGCCGAAATACGACAAATCGAGAGGTGGAAGCATCAAGGCGTCGTGAACTGCCATCTCTGGCAGTCGGGCATTGAACCTGTCACTGGCTCGGAACACTAAACTTTCGATGTGGCGAGACGTTCTTCGTGAGAAGCGGACGTCGTTCTAAACGGGATATTTTGAGATGAAATTCTTTGGACGGACTGAACTGGCAATCAAGGCGGCCGGCATCGGCGCTGCGCTGCTCTTCTCGGTTTCGACAAGTCAGGCTCAGTCGTCCGGACCGTTTGCAGGTTTCGAGGGCGCATGGACCGGGACGGGTACGGTGTCGCTGTCCGACGGCTCGACCGAGCGCATCCGCTGCAAGGCGGACTACAAGGTTGCCGGCACCGGTCTCAGT
Source organism: Bradyrhizobium sp. WU425 (assembly GCF_021052305.1). Classification (NCBI taxonomy): domain Bacteria; kingdom Pseudomonadati; phylum Pseudomonadota; class Alphaproteobacteria; order Hyphomicrobiales; family Nitrobacteraceae; genus Bradyrhizobium; species Bradyrhizobium sp. WU425. The sequence goes on from NZ_CP088089.1 coordinate 5,643,056, forward strand.
CTCAAGCAGGCGTTGCACTGCGCCTCCGACAGCTACAAGTTCGACCTCACCAGCGATGTGACCAGCCAAGGCGAGCGCATCTCCGGCAATTGGAGCGAGACCAACCGCAACATCTTCGGCAATCTCCAAGGCACCGCCGGTGGCGGCCAGATCGAGGTGTTCGTCGAGGCCAACGGATTTGCCGCCAATTTGTCGCTGCGCACCAACGGCACCAAGCAGACGGTGCAGATCTCATCCAAGGGCGAGATTCGCGGCGTCAACATCACGATGACGAAGGGCTGACAGCTCTTACCGCTTCGAAAGCGACAAGCCCCGGTTCTCGCGAACCGGGGCTTGTTGTTTTTCGGAGGCGCGGCGCAATCGTCCGGACCGCGCCGATTCCGTGTCCGATGGATGCAGCCGCTCAGATCGCCGGCTTGTCGGTGCCCTGAAGCTTGGCGTGCAGATTGATCAACCACATCGCCGTCGGCCGCAGGATGAAGAGGTCGGCGACGAGCGCCATCACCATCGAGAAGGCGCTGAGCCAGCCGAACAGCCGTAGCGACGGCAGATCGGAGAACACCGTGACGACGAGACCGCAGGCCAGCACCAACGTGGTCAGGATCAACGCCGGGCCGACCAGCACGGTCGCGCGCTCCACTGCGAGCGCCGAGCCGACGCCCGGCTTGCTCTCGAGCCTGAGGCGGTTGAGGAAGTGGATGGTGGCGCTTAAGCCCAGGCCGAACGAAACGGTCAGAGCTACGACACTGGCAAATTGCAGTCCCTCGTCCATCGCCCACAGCACTGTTCCCGACATCACGACGGGGAAGATGCCCGGCAGGATGCAGGCGAACATCACGACCCAGGAACGGAAGGCAAGGCCGATGAAAATCGCGACCAGCGCGAATTCGACGGTGAGCCCGCGGTTGAGCTTCTCGATCATGCCGGCCGAATTGCGCGCGGCAATCGCGGCAAGACCCGTGACCGCCACTTCATAGCCGGGATGCTTCTTGCGGACGGCGTCGAGCTCGGTATCGAGCTTGTCGACGATCGGCAGGAGCTGGCTGGAATCCTTGTCCGGCACGCGACCTGCGACCACGACCGCGTCCTGCTCGGCATCGATGAACCGGCGCACCAGATGCTCCGGAATGACGCTGACATATTCCTTCAGGGTCGCGACGTCGGCGCTGCCGGCCTTGTCCGCGAGCCAGCGGCGCAGGGTCTCGACCGACCAGACATTGCCGACACCGGCGGCCTTCTCCACCGTCGCGTGCACGTCCGCGATGGTCTGCAGCGTCTCCGGCGAATAGAGCGATTCACCCTTGGGGAACTGGATCAGAACGTTGACCGGGTTGGCGCCGGTGAGCTTGGCGTCGAGCCGGTCGCTGGCCGCGACCGCTTGGCGCTTGTCCGGCACCTGGTCGGCGAGCCGGTAGCGCGGCTCCAGATTTGCGTAGATGACGCCGAGGCCCGCCACGAACACCACCGCGATCAGGCTGAACAGGCCGGGACGGCCCACCATGCGCACCGCGATCCAGTAGCAGAAATTACGCAGCGCTTGTACGCCGGCATCCGCGCTCTGGAACTTGGTCGCAAAGACCTTCTCGTTGCGCACGAGCAGCACGCCGAACACCGGCACGAGCGACAACACCGCAACCAGCGCGATGACGGTGGCGGCGAGACCCGCCTCGCCGAACTTGCGGATCAGATCGGAGTCGGAGAACTGGAGCGCGATGAAGGAAATGCCTGCGGTGCCGTGCGTCAGCACGCAGGCCGGTCCCACCACCAGCACCGCGTTCTTGAATGCGGTGAACTTGTCCTGGCCCGCGATCAGCCGGTCGCGCGCGGCGAAGGTGAGCTGCATCGAGTCCGAGAAGCTGATGACCATGATGAGCGGCGTCATCACGTTCAGGAACATGTTGAGATTGAAATTGGCCCAGCCGAGCGCGCCGAGCGCCAGCAGGATCGCGATCATCGGCGGGAACGCCGCCGCCACCATGAACGAGATTTTGCGGAAGAAGATGATGGCGATGACACAGCCGGCGAGAATGCCGAGGATGTTGTAGGTGAGCCCGTCGCGCTCGACCGCGTTGCGGATCTCGAGCTGCATCACCGGCACGCCGGAAAGCTGCACGTTGAGCCCGGTGTCACTGAGGTCTTCCTTTATCAGCGCGCGGATGTCGGCGACGGTCTTGGTCAGCTTGTTGGAGGCGACCACCTCCGGATCGAGCGACAGTACGATCAGCGCCAGCGTGCCGTCCTCGGACAACAGCTTGCCGCGGATGATCTCGTTGGCTTTGACGCCCTCGATGAACTTGTCATAGGCCTCGCCCTCGGGCAGCTCGGGCGGGAACAGTGCGGCGGGAAGCTTGCCCGGAGCGGGCGCCTGACGCGCGGAGAACAGCGAGACCAGTCCGCGCGTACCCTCGACCAGCTGCATGTCGGTGACGAAGTCGCGCAGCTTCTCGAGGTTGTTCCGGGCCAGCAGGGTCTTGCCCTCGACTACGACGAGGACGTCGAATTCCTCGGCCGGGAACTTCTTGGTCACCGCTTCGTACTGGCGGAATTCCGGCGTGTTGGACCGGAACAGCTGCGAGAGCGAATCGTCGATCTTGATCCGGTGGATGCCGAACACGGCGCCGACGATTAGCACGAGCAGGACGACGCAGGAGACGATGGGCGCCCGGACTGCGATCAGCCCGATGCGCTCCAGCCCGAAGGCGATCGAGGACGCAGGTCCCTGCTCGACCTTGTCGACATGAACCTCACTCTCGCTGTGCTTTTCGAGCATGCCTTGTCCAGTTCCTAAATCGGCTCGGGTCTGTGAGCTTGTCGCGCCCCGCGAACGGCTTGAAAATGCCATACCAATGGGAGGCTTGCCCTTTGAAAATGCGCAGAAAATCGCTGCGAGGGGTTTAGCAGGTCAATCGCCCTTCTCGCAAGCAGGCGGAGTGTGGCCGAATCGATCAAGATGTGGCGATTTTGCCTTAATGCCCTTCATTCGGGCAAAGCCGTGCCAATTCGACGCGGCGCGCGGTCTGCGCTCTCGTCCTTCAGCGCCACACCGGTCACTTCCCGCGCGAGCCCCTCGCGGACCAGCCAGGCGATCTTGAAGGCAGCCTCGTCATAGCTCAACCCGGCCTTGTGGATGTTCGACACGCAATTGCGCTCGGCATCAGTGCGACCCGGCTTGGGGGCGAAAGTTAGATAGGCGCCGAGACTGTCGGGCGCCGACAGGCCCGGCCGCTCGCCGATCAGCATCGCGACCATCCGCGCGCCGAGAATGGCGCCGATCTCGTCGCCGAGCGCGACGCGCGCGCCTGAGGCGACGACGACATGGCCGATCGCGACACCATCGTCGGCCGCGAGCAACGGCAGCAGGCGCATCACCAGCGCGGCCGCATGGGCGTGGACCGCCGCCGCCGACAGGCCGTCGCCAATCACGAGTGCGAGTCGGCACGGCTCCGAGGCGCTCCGCGCCAAGGACTCGGCTGATCCGGCATCGAGCCGTCTGCCCAGATCGGGCCGCCGCAGATAGTCCCCGCGGTCGACCGCCCGGCTGTTCGCCTCGGTGACGACGAGGCCAAGCGCGCAGAGATCCGCGACCAGCCGCGGCGCATCGAACACGGCGTGTACGGCATCGCGGGCGCGGGCGTGGTCCAGTGTGAAATCGAGCAATGCCCGCGTCGGCAGGCTCGCGCCGCTGCGCCCGAGCGCGACGCGCGCGGGCGTAAGCGACCGCAGATCGAGGGTCGGACGACGCGGGATGGCCGGATCAGACATGTTGTGTCATTCGGCGGGAACGGAGGCCTCGCGTAGCCGGATCGAATAGTTCGAGGCGTTCTGCTGGCCGGTCGAGGCCGCCCGCGCAAAGGTGATGAGATGGTGCGCGATCAGGGTGCAGCCGATCAGGCCTTCGAGATCGCCGCGCTTGATGCGGCCCAGCGCGAACTTCCAGAACACGCGCTTGTAGTCGCCGAGCACGCCGACCTTCCAGAAGATGTTTCGCAGCATGACGAGGCCGCGCCTGATGTTGGTCCAGGTCTTCATCTCGTCCGGCGTTGGCATCTTGAGGCGGTGCACGTAAACGTGGTCGCATTGATACTGGAAGCGCCCGTAGACCTTCTCGGGCTCGTAGGCGACGGCCATGGCGTGCTTCCAGGACGCAACGACGTCGTCGTAGGGCAACAGGAAGTCAACATTGGAATCGCGCCCGTCGTCCTCGACCAGGCGCCCCTCGCGCTCCAGACGGTCCCACAGCGGCGTCTTCGGCAACGCCTGAAGCAGGTTGATCGTGAGCAGCGGAATTCGGGACTCCTCGACAAAGGCGAGCAGCGCCTCCGAAGTGTTCGGCTTGTCGGTGTCGAGCCCCATGATGATGCCGGACACGACCTCCATGCCGTAGGAGTTGATGGTTTGCACGCCCTCGAGGATCGGGACCATCATGTTGTGGTCCTTGTGCATCGCCTTCAGCGCATCGGGGTCGGGCGTCTCGATGCCGCAGAAGATGGTGACGAAATAGGCCTCGCGCATCTTCTCGAGGATTTCCGGCCGCTTGGCGATGTTGAGCGTCGCCTCGCAGGCGAGCCGCACCATGTAGCCGGTCCTCTTCTGCCATTCGATCAGATGCGGCAGGAGGTCGAGCGCCGCCTTGCGGTTGCCGATGAAATTGTCGTCGACGAAATAGACCGTGTCGGTCATGCCGCATTCCCGCAGGCGGTCGAGTTCGGCGATGATCTGCTCCGGCGACTTGAGGCGCGGGTTGCGGCCATAGAGGCCGGGGATGTCGCAGAACTCGCACTGATACGGACAGCCGCTGGAATACTGGATGCTGCCGAGGAAGTATTTCTTCACGTCGGCGAGCTCGTAGGCCGGGATCGGAAACTCCGTCATCGGCACGCGGTCCTTGGTGGTCAGAACCACCTGGGTCTCGGGACGCGAGATGTCGCGCGACAGTATCTCGAGCAGCTGATTGGTGGCGTCGCCGAGCTCGCCGACATGGAGATAGTCGAAGGATGGATAGTAGTTCGGGCAGGCGCTGACGGAGGGGCCGCCGAGCGCGACCGGCAGATCGAACTCGTGGGCGCGGCGGCAGATATCGTTCATCTGCTGGCGCTGGATGTGCATGCCGCTGACGAAGACCGCCTCGGCCCATTCGAACTCTTCTCTGGTCGTACGGCGAAGGTTCTCGTCGACGAATTTGACCTGCCATTCCTCGGGCAGATAGGCCGCGAGCAGCAAAAGTCCCTGCGGCGGCATGAAGGCGCGGACGCCATCGGTTAGTGGGTAGGAATGCTCGAACGTCCCGAACGACGATGTGTATCGCGGAAACACGCAGAGAATCCGCCGGGACGTCCCGTTACTTTCAGCTCGCATCAAAGCTCCCCCGCCACGCTCGACTTAGCTGCGGAAATTGCCAGACAGCTACATAGCGTAATGCTGCCGCCGGAATTTCTCAATATTGTGGCAGAGCTTAATTCCCTTGGGCACCAATGGTTTCCTCGGGCCACCGGGTGCTTCCGCCACGTCACGCGATCAACCGTGAGGCAAAATCGGGCAGCAGGCCTGCATCGCCGGCAAGACGGAAATCGGGGCCCGCAATGCCCGACCGCACCAGCCAGTCGTCGAATTCCGGCGCACGACGCAATCCGAAGACGTCGCGGACATAGAGCGCGTCGTGAAAAGACGTGGACTGATAGTTCAGCATGACGTCATCGGCGCCGGGGACACCCATGATGAAGGTGACGCCGGCGGCCGCAAGCAGCGTCAGCAGATTGTCCATGTCGTCCTGGTCCGCCTCGGCGTGGTTGGTGTAGCAGATGTCGATCCCAAGCGGCAGGCCGAGCAGCTTGCCGCAAAAGTGATCCTCCAGCCCGGCCCGGATGATTTCCTTGCCGTCGTAGAGATATTCCGGGCCGATGAAGCCAACCACGCTGTTGACCAGGAGGGGCGCAAAGGCGCGGGCCACCGCATAGGCGCGGGCCTCGCAGGTCTGCTGGTCGACGCCGTGATGGGCATTGGCCGATAGCGCCGAGCCCTGCCCGGTCTCGAAATACATCACGTTCTGCCCGACCGTGCCGCGCTTCTGCGACAGCCCGGCCTCTTGGGCCTCCTTGAGGAGCGCGAGGTCGACGCCGAAACTGCGGTTGGCGGCCTCGGTGCCGGCGACCGACTGGAACACGAGGTCGACCGGCGCCCCCTGCCCGATCAGCGACAGCGTCGTGGTGACATGGGTCAGCACGCAGGCCTGGGTCGGGATCTTCAGCCGCGCGATGACCTCGTCGAGCAGCCGCAGCAATTGGCCGATCACGGCCGGGTCGTCGCTCGCCGGGTTGATGCCGATGCAGGCATCGCCGGCGCCGAGCAGGATGCCGTCGAGGATGGAGGCGGTGATCCCTCTGGCGTCGTCGAAGGGATGGTTGGGCTGGAGCCGGGTGCTCATCCGGCCCTTCAGACCGATGGTGTTGCGGAAAGCGGTGGTGACCTCGCATTTCCGCGCCGCCAGGATCAAATCCTGGTTGCGCATCAGCTTCGACACCGCCGCCGCCATCTCCGGGGTGATGCCGCCGGCCAGCTTGCGTAGGATTTCGGGCGTCGCGGCGTCCGATAGCAGCCAGTCGCGAAAGGCGCCGACCGTCAGCGAAGCCACCGGCGCGAACGCCTTGGCGTCGTGGCTGTCGATAACGAGGCGGGTGACCTCGTCGGTCTCATAGGGGATGACGGCTTCCTGTAAGAACTGCCCGAGAGGGACGTCGGCCAGCACCATCCGCGCCGCGATCATCTGTTCGGCACTGGCGGCGGCGATCCCGGCCAGCCGGTCACCGGAGCGCGGCGGCGTCGCCTTGGCGAGCAGGTCGCGCAAATCCGGGAACGTGTACGTCGTGGCGTCGATGGTGTGGCGGTAGACCAAGGGTCTCTCCGGGGTTCGTCGGCCAAAGGCCGACTCCAGGGCAATCCCAAGACTATACCTTCAGATCAAGACGCTGAAATATCGACCTTTCTTTCGACCGAGGGCGAAGGAGGCCAAACCCGGCGTTAACGCCGCGTCCATCTTCATTCTGCATAGTTTTGCATTGATTTGTACGACTGCGCTCTCCGGCCGCTCCCGGCCATTCGGGCCCCTGAAACCATGAAAACCGACCAATCTGGGAATGCCGCCGGCCTCGCCGGCCGCTTCACGCTTGCCAACAAGCTCTACGCGATCTTCGCGCTGTTCGCGCTGCTCACGGCCGCGATCGCGATGCTGTCCGACTACAACAGCCGCCGCGGTGCCGAGCTGACCACCGCGATCGAGACCGCGAACGCCGCCGCGCTGAACGTTGAGCGGGTCAACTCGCTGGTCTATGCGGTCGTGATGGAATCACGCGGCGTCTACATGTCGACCGAACCGGCCGTGGTGAAGAAATACGGCGAGGGCCTGCTCAAGTTCAACGCCCAGATCCTCGACGTCGTGAAGCGCTGGGAGACCATCGTCAAGGCTGACGATGCCGAACAGTTCGCCACCTTCAAGAAGCGCATCGAGCAGTTCGTCGAGTTTCGCAAGGAGCTGGTGCGCCGCGGCGTCGAGATCAATGCGGCCGCGGGCCGCGAATGGGGCGACAACGACGCCAACCGCGCCGTGCGCTCGGCGCTGAACAAGGATCTCGAGGCGCTGTCCAAAGTCTATTCCGAGCGCGCGAGGCAAATCGCGCACGAGACCGAGACCAATCGCATCCTGTCCTTCGTCCTGACCTGCCTCGCCGGCGTGGCGCTCGCCCTCGTCGTGATCGGCATCGTCATCATCGCCCGCTCGATCGCACGCCCGCTCTCCGCCATCACCGCGACCATCAAGCAGGTCGCTGACGGCGCCGAGAACGTCGTGGTGCCCCACTCTGACCGCGCCGACGAGATCGGCGCACTGGCGCGCGCGATCCAGATCTTCCAGGACGCGATGGGGCGCAACCGCAACCTCGCCTCGCAGGTCTCGCAGGACTCCGCCGCGCGCGAGGAGCGCGCCCGCCACATCGAGCAATCCGTCGACGCGTTTCGCGAGGCGATCGGCGCGATCATGCGCGGCCTCAGCGACAACGCCTCCGTCATGCGCGAGACGGCGCAGACCATCACCCGCGTCACCGCGGACGCGAGCAGTCGCGCCGGCACGGCGGCGAACGCCACCGAACAGGCATCGCACAACGTCACGGCGGTGGCAGGCGCGGCCGAGGAGCTGTCTGCGTCGGTGGTGGAGATCGGCCGGCAGGTGCGGCAATCCGCCAGCGCGGTCGAGCAGACCGGGCAGCGCACCGAGAAATCGATTGCCGAGATCGAGAGCCTGGCGGCCGCCACGCAACGCATCGACGGCGTGCTCAGCCTGATCCAGGCGATCGCCGAGCAGACCAATCTGCTCGCGCTCAATGCCACCATCGAAGCGGCGCGCGCGGGCGATGCTGGCCGCGGCTTTGCCGTCGTCGCACACGAAGTGAAGGCGCTCGCGGGGCAGACCGCGAAAGCGACCGCCGACATCAGCGAAAACGTCTCGATGATCCAGTCCTCCACCCGCAACGCGGTCGACGCCGTCCGCGAGATCGGCGGCGCGGTGCGCGAGATCAACGACGTCACCTCGGCGATCGCCGGCGCCATCGGCCAGCAGGACGCCGCCACGCGCGAGATCTCGTCCAACGCGCAATCGGCTGCCCAAGGCAACGAGACCCTCGTCGCCAACATCAGCTCGCTCCGCGACGCCATCGGCGAGACCGATACTGCAGCCTCCTCGGTGCTGAGGGCTGCGAGCAGCGTGACCGAGACGGCGGAGACGCTGTCGCGCGAGGTGGAGAAGTTCTTCCAGAACCTGCGCGCAGGCGCGGCGGACGGCCGCATCGCCAAGGCCGGGTAGCCGCACGTCCATCGCCAACAGAGCCGGCGGTGGGGTCGCTCCATCAAAAACGCGAAAACAACCCCATGCACAGTAGCCGGGGACAGCGATTTCAATGGCTTGGCTACCGCCCCGTCTTCTGCGGATTTGACGAATCTACTTGCTCCGTCGGGCAAAACAGGAGCATGATGTCAATGTTGGAGCTTTCCGCGCTGGGCCGGCAGGATCTCGAAGCCGATCTTCACAGAGACCGCGCGATGCCTCTCTCCGCAATCCCATCTTCCAGGTCATGATCGCCAATCATGGCGAGTTCACCTGTCTTTCGGGCAGGGAATGCCTGCGAACAGAATGGCGGCAGCTGACGATATCTGTTCAGCCATGGAACCATTGGGTTCCCAGTCTATTGCCTCACTGACACATCACATTTGGGAGAAACACGATGAAATTTTTCACAGCCGCTCTGGCGGCCGCAGCAAGTACCCTTCTCGTGACCGCCGCTGCTGCAGCCCCGCTGTCTCCCACCCTGTCTGTCGCTCCGGACAGCAACATTCAGAACGTGCGCATGGTCTGCAACGAAGACGGTCGTTGCTGGCGTGAGCGCGGCGAACGCCGTGTCATCATCCGCGAAGGGCGCGATTCCTACGGATATGCGCCTCGCGAGCGCTACATCGAGCGGCGCGGCTATGAAGAGCGCAGCGGCATCGGCTTCCGCGCTCCCGGCGTGAGCGTCGGGATCGGCACCGACCGCTACTGAGATACGAATCCTGTGAATGCAAAAGCCGCGGAGCAATCCGCGGCTTTTTTGAACTCACTGGACGTCAACAAACTCGCCGCTTTTCCCGGCCTAGCGAGGAGCTGTGATCAGGCAGCCATTCAAAGCACGAACACCGGAAGAATTGATTTCGCTATTGAGCGCCGTGGCGATGGCCATTCTCGCCGCGATCATTGTCATGGTGCTGTATTATGGTCGCGAGATCATCATCCCCATAGCGCTGGCCGTCTTGCTCAGCTTCGTGCTGGCGCCCCTGGTTCGACTGGTTCAGCGTCTGCGCATTCCACGCAGTTTGGCTGTGGTGAGCGTGGTCGTGATCGCCTTCGCATTCATATTTGCGATGGGCAGTCTCCTTGCTACCCAACTCACGCAGCTGGCTGGCGATTTGCCGCGATATCAGTCCACAATAAGCGAGAAGATCCAATCCTTCCGTGAGACCACCGCTGGTCGAGGCACGCTCGAGCGGGCTTCGAGCATGTTGAAGGACCTCAGCAAAGAACTCGACAAGCCCAAGGAGGCCACGAATTCGTTGGGGACCATAGCAGCTCCGAAAGCGGCCGCGCCGAGGCCCGTTCCTGTGGAAGTGCTTCAGCCCGATCCCGGCGCGCTGGAGAGCTTGCAAACGCTGATTTCACCCTTGCTTCATCCGCTCGCAACGACCGGGATCATCGTCATATTCGTGATCTTCATTTTGCTTCAACGCGAGGATCTTCGTAATCGTCTGATCAGGCTGGCCGGTTCGGATGACCTGCAGCGCACCACGGCTGCCCTTGATGACGCGGCGAGCCGCCTCAGCCGGCTTTTCCTTATCCAGCTTCTCGTGAACGGCAGCTTCGGCATCGTCATCGGAATGGGTCTCTGGCTGATCGGCGTTCCAAGCGCGATCCTGTGGGGTATTCTGGCAGCAGTGCTGCGCTTCGTGCCCTACATCGGGGCGGTCATCGCCGCCGCCTTTCCTCTCGCGCTCGCGGTCGCGGTCGATCCAACCTGGACGATGCTGCTTTGGACGATCGCGCTGTTCGTGGTGGTGGAGCCCGTCGTCGGCCATGTGCTGGAGCCGATGGTCTATGGACACAGCACGGGACTGTCGCCGGTGGCCGTTGTGGCTTCTGCGACGTTCTGGACGGCGCTCTGGGGTCCGATCGGCCTCGTTCTGGCGACACCACTCACGGTGTGTCTCGTCGTACTGGGCCGCCATGTCGAGCGGCTGGAGTTCCTGGACGTCATGTTTGGAGACCGACCAGCACTCTCTCCGCCTGAGATATTCTATCAGCGGATGCTCGCCGGCGACCCGACAGAAGCATCTGCAAAAGCCGAGGAGTTCTTGAAGGAGCGATCTCTCAGCTCCTATTACGACGAAGTCGCCCTGCGAGGACTGCAACTGGCTCAAGCGGATGCCGAGCGCGGCGCTCTGGATCCCGACCGGCTGACCAAAATCAGGGATGCGGTCCAGGAATTTGCCAATAACATTTCGGAGCAGGATGAGCGTCCGCCGCCGAAGGTCGGCCCGACCACAGATGTCGAAGCTACATCTGCCATAGAGGGCGTGGCTGAGGACGCGCCTTATGAGAGTCTGCGGGTTCTGCGCAAGGAGGACTTGCCCACTGGATGGCAAGGCGAACATCCCGTCCTCTGTGTGGCCGGGCGAAATCCGATCGACGAAGCCGCTGCGATCATGCTGGCTCAACTGACCGGTGCGCATGGCTTGTCGGCACGAGTTGAAGCAGCGGAAGCGCTATCGACGGCGAATATCTTCCGGCTGGAGACCACCGGGGTCGCCATTGTCTGCCTCGTCTATATGGATGCAAGCAGCCCCGCCCACATGCGTTACTCGGTGCGACGCCTTCGCCGTAAATTGCCGAAGGCCACAATCATTCTGGGTTGCTGGATGAAGGACATCGACCCAGCGGCGCTGGAAAGCCTGCGGGAAGGTGCCAAGGCGGATCTGGCTGCTGCAACTCTGGGCGGGGCGCTTAAACTCTGCATAGAGGCGACGGGTGTGGACTCCCTTGGCACTGGAGCCGAAGGCCCGGCTTCGAAGATCACGGCCGCTTAGCAGTTTGTACGCTAGACATGGCTGATTTCAGCCAACGAGGCGCCGCGTCTCCACGCGTCAGGCGCGCTTCCCGCCGATCGAAACAAACGCCATGAGGCAGGGTTCGGGCAATGGGTTGCGCCAGCGATGGCGCGTTCCGTTTTGCACGATGCAATCACCCTGACGCAAATGGACCTTCTGGCCGTCGTCCAATTCCAGCGTCATCTCGCCGCGAACCACGACTCCGTAGTCTATTGTATCCGATGTGTGCATCCCTGGAGCGCCGCGCTCAAAATGATCTCCCATGCCGGGGATCTTGTCCGACATTTCTCTAAGCCCACTCTCGAACGTGACGCCAGGCGGCGGCTTCCAACCTTCAGGACGCTTCGGCGGATACGAGATCAATCGAAAGATGGTCCCCGCAGGCCCCGGAAACGCCCTTCGTTCCTGCCGACATCGGATCCGGCTCCAGGCCAGTCAGTCCTGGCACTCCCTCAGTCATATACAGTTCATAGAAAGTCAGTCCTGGATTGGCATCGATTTCCACCAGCTTTGGAGTCACCTCAAAAGACTTCAACACCGACTTGCCGGCTTCATCGCGGCCGGTCAGTGCACGTCTTGGAGGTGGCAAATCACTGGAGTCTTTTGCTTCGGCGGGGTTTGACATCTCCCCCAACGCGCTGCCGGCGGCGAAGACGGACAGCGCCTGCAGCAGGTGTCGCCGACCCCCGCCTTCGAACTGTTCGGACGAAGGCTCCACCTTGTCCGAAGGAGGCTCCGCACGATCCAGCGATTTGTTCTTGTGCTTTTGCCACAAGGGCCAAGGGAAGCTGCTCATCTGCGTTCTCCGCGGTTGCGTGCAATCGCACACCGCTCCAGTGGCACTGCCTCGCAATGACATCGATACTGGCGAACATGCGTGGGCGTAGAACGCTGATAAAAACCGTCGGAAAAAAGCAAGTTGATGAGACCGCCGGAGCAACGGCTGCCCGCCCCACTTGCCTTTCCATTCTTTCAATCTAGACGCGCAGATTTCACTCCGCTATTCGGCTTTGGTCGAGCATGGAGATATGTCGGTTTTCCCAAACATCCGACCACCGTCGCGCCGGTGGGCAACGCCTCGCCGACCGCATGGAGAGCCATCGAAGCGTTTCGCCTATTGTGGAAGGGCCGTGCTGCGCGACCTCCTGGTGCGACGGTTCAGCCAACTGGTCCGGGGGTCCAATCGCCACCAGCAAGCGGCCGAACTTTGACATCGGGAATGACCCCGCGCTCCAGGCTCGGATCGAAATGGCGCATCGTCCGCTCATTGAAGTCGATGATGCGGCCGGGCCGTAGCGGTCCCACGTCATTTATCCTGACGATGACCTTCTTGCCGACGGCCTCGACGAGGGCGTATTTCGGCTTCGCGCCAAATTGGACCCCACCGAATTTCTTGCGCAAGCTCGTCTTGATGGCGGCCGACCAGACCGAGGGGTCATAGCGCTCGCCGGAAGCCGTCTTCGGGCCGCCCTCCTCTTTGCCTGGCTTGAACGGATTGTACATGGATGCCGCGCCAACGATCGTTTCCCCGGAAGCGGCGTTGTCGACAGCGCTTGAGTGAACCCCACCAGCTTCACATCGCGCAATAGAAACGGAAACGGCAAGTGCAATCACGGCGCCGCAGATTGCGGCGCTCGATCGGAACCCCATTATATCTCCTGTGATTTTCGATTGTTCGGTTCCGATGCCGCAAATCGTTTTGCGGATCGAGCCAACCCCTGGCTCCGGAACCGTTTGTAGGAACCCCAACAGTTCCAGCACGTGTTTTACTTGTCGCCGTCTAAGACAGACATTGCGTCAACAGCATGACGACGAGGGCGACAGTGAAATCGCGCGACGGCATGACTCTACGGCGCCACCAATCAGGCCAATCGATGCGCTCGCCTGCCTGACCGTGTTTTCATCCTTATCGGCGTTGGTTTTGGCAGAAGCGATCATTGCTGCGGCGGAGGCAGCCACCTAGCGTGAGAAGGCTTGCTTGCGCGATGTCGCAGAGAGAGAGTTTGCGATGTCCTTGCGCAGCGAGGCCCGCTGCTGAACGCGTTCCCGGACAACGAGCCGGCGCACAGAGTCCCGTCAGCTTGTTCACTCCGTCCGTGTCAGCGGACATGGGACAGAAATGCTGAGCTTGTCTTCCTTCACCCTGCCCGGCATCACGCAACTGCTCACAGCATCTAACAAGCCTTAACGAGCTATTGACCAGCTTCCGAGCCATGTTGCAGAGCCAGACGAAGGACTGCCCTGCTCCGCAGGCTCCGATCGCCTGAAGCCAGGAAGGTGTCCTATGCCGATGCCATACAATTCCGAGAACACCATCGACAGAAGCCGGCGCGCGCTTTTGAGCACGGCAGCGGTTGGAATTGCAGCGGTGATTTCCACGAGCGTGTTTCCGCTGCGTGGAGCGGCGGCCGCGGGCGAAAGCACAATTCGCCCCTTCCACATTGCCGTGCCGGAGGAGGACTTGGTCGAGCTTCGGCGGCGCGTGTTGGCGACGCGATGGCCCGATCGCGAGACTGTTTCCGATCACTCCCAAGGTATCCCGCTGGCGAAGCTCCAGTCCCTCCTCAACTATTGGGGGACGGCCTACGACTGGCGAAAGATCGAAGCGAAGATGAATCGACTTCCGCAGTTCATGACCAACATCGACGGCATCGACATCCACTTCATTCATGTCCGCTCCAAACATCCCAATGCCCTGCCTGTCGTCATAACCCATGGCCGGCCGGGATCGGTATTCGAGCAGCTCAAGCTGATCGATCCACTCACCGATCCAACGGCCCATGCGGGCCGGCCCGAGGACGCGTTCGACGTCGTGATCCCCTCGATGCCCGGCTATGGCTTCTCCGGCAAGCCGGTCGATACCGGTTGGGGTCCCGACCACACAGCGCGCATCTGGGCGGAACTGATGAAGCGCCTGGGCTACACCCACTATGTCGCGCAGGGCGGCGACTGGGGCTCGCCGGTCTCGAGTGCGATGGCACGGCTGGCGCCGGCAGGCTTGCTCGGCATCCATATCAACTTGCCGGCGATCGTCCCGCCCGATATCGCCGCGATCCTCGCGGCCGGCGGGCCTGCTCCGGCAGACCTCTCCGCCAAGGAACGCGCGGCGTTCGATGCATTCAGTGCGGCCGGCAAGATGGGCAACCGGTCCTACGCGCTGATGATGGGAACGAGGCCGCAAACGATCGGCTACGGCTTGACGGATTCTCCCGCGGGCCTGGCAGCCTGGATGCTCGGACATCCCGGCTTCTCGCATTGGAAGTTCGACGACACCGACTCCGAAAAATCCCGCGACGAGGTGCTGGACGACATCACGCTGTACTGGTTGACGAACAGCGCCACCTCCTCGGCGCGACTTTACTGGGAATATAGCGGGCGCAGTCCCGCCCTTGCAGGTCCGGAGAAGACTGCGGAGATCTCACTGCCGGTGGCCATCACGGTCTTCCCGGGCGAGAGCTATCAAGCCCCGGAGACGTGGGCCCGGCGCGCCTATCGCAACCTGACCTACTTCCACGAGGTCGACAAAGGCGGTCATTTTGCTGCCTGGGAGCAGCCGGCGCTTTTCTCCGCCGAGCTGCGCGCCGCATTCAGGCCCCTTCGGCCCGCACATCTGGTCCAGTGACGGTGGTCAAGGCGCCGCCGGCAAGGTGTTCATGCCGCCTTGCTTTGCGCGGGAAAGAAGAAATGGGGCCGTCAGTGATGGCGTTTGCTAGCCCATCACCCCGCCACGCTTGATCAGCTCCTTCCCCACCGCGGCCAGATGCACCTGATCCGGTCCGTCGCCGATGCGGATGAAGCGGGCGTAGACGTAAGCACGCGCCAGGAACGTGTCCTGCGAGACGCCGGCAGCGCCGTGGATCTGGATGGCGCGGTCGATAACGCGGGCGGCCATGCTGGGCACCACGATCTTGGCGGCCGCAATCAGGTCGCGCGCGATCTTGTTGCCCTCGCGGTCCATCCTGTCGGCGGCTTGCAGCGTCAAGAGCCGCGCCTGCGCGATCTCGCAGAATGAGTGCGCGATGTCCTCACGCACCGAGCCCTGTTCTGCGAGCGGCTTGCCGAAGGCCGTGCGGGAGACCGCGCGCTGACACATCAATTCGAGCGCGCGCTGGGCGCAGCCGATCAGCCGCATACAATGGTGGATACGGCCGGGGCCGAGCCTGCCTTGCGCGATCTCGAAGCCGCGGCCCTCGCCGAGCAGGATGTTCTCCGCGGGCACGCGAACGTTCTCGTAGACGATCTCGGGATGGCCGACCGGCGCGTCGTCATAGCCGTAGGTCAGCATGTCGCGGACGATGCGCACGCCAGGCGTCGCTCTCGGCACCAGGATCATGGATTGCTGGCGGTGGCGATCGGGATCGTCGGGCGCGGTCTTGCCCATCACGATCAGGATCTCGCAATCCTCGTTCATCGCGCCCGAGGTGAACCATTTGCGGCCGTTGATGACGTAGTCGCCGCCGTCGCGCCTGATCTCGCACTGGATGTTGGTGGCATCGCTGGAGGCAACCTGCGGCTCCGTCATCGAGAAGCCGGAGCGGATGCGCCCTTCCAGCAGTGGCTTCAGCCAGCGCTCCTGCTGCGCCGGCGTACCGTAATTGGCCAGCACCTCCATGTTGCCGACATCGGGCGCCGAGCAATTGAACACCTCCGGCGCCCAGAGGATGCGGCCCATGATCTCCTTCACCGGCGCGTATTCGAGATTGGTCAAGCCAGTGTTGTTGGGATCCTGGCCGTGCTCGCCGGAGAGGAACAGGTTCCAAAGCCCCTGCTCGCGCGCCAGCCGCTTCAGGTCCTGAAGGATCTGCGGCGTCCTGTAGCGTGTCGCTTCCGGCTTCACCTGCTCGTAGTAGAGCTCCTCGACCGGCTCGACATGCGTCCGCATGAACCGGCGGACCCGCTCCTGCAGCTCCAGCGAACGTTCGGAGTGTTGAAAATCCATGGGGTCCTCCTGTTCCCTTCTCCCCTTGTGGCAGAAGGTGGCGCGAAGCGCCGGATGAGGGGTTGTATCCGCGAGTTCAAATGTAGAGACGACTCGCGGAGAGATACCCCTCACCCGGCTCGCCGCTTCGCGGCGATCCACCCTCTCCCGCAAGGGGAGAGGGTGCACTGTCTATGCTGCCGCTCGCGTGCCCCTCACGTGCCGCGCAGCAGCTCGCTGGCGACGATCCAGTCGTTGCCATTGAACTGGAGCATATAGCCGTCCTTGATCGGGCGGAAATCCTGCGGCGTGGTGTTGAGGGTGATGCCGGGCATCAGTAGCGATAGCGGCACGTTCTTCAAATTGGCCGCCTGCGCCATGATGTTCTCGCGCGTCAGATTGTCCTTGCACTGCTTCAGCAAGACCACCAATGCCTCGGCGACGGTGTAGCCGTAGAGACCCGCGACGTTGTTGACGTCGGCATTGGGCAGGCGCTTCTTCATGAAATCGATATAGGCCGTCATCGCCGGATCGTCCTTCGGCGCCTCGACGAACGGCTTGAGCGAGCCGAGCGAGAGCACGCCCTTGCCGGCATCGAGGCCGGCCGGGACCATCACGGTCGCCTTGTTGGCACAGCCCGAGGCGAGGAAGCGCGTCGCCTGCCAGCCGACCTCATGCGCTTTCCGAATCGCCTGGGCGCAGGCGCGCGGCGTCACCGAATAGATCATGAACACGTCGGCCTTGGTGTTGGCGAGCGTCAGCACCTGGGAATCGACGGTGGGGTCGGCGACCTCGAAGCTCGACGCCATCGCGATCGCCTTGTCGGCGTCGGCACCAAGCGCTTCCTTGACGCCGCGCAGATATTCCTTGCCGGCGTCGTCGTTCTGATAGAGCACCGCGAAGCGCGCATTCGGGTTCTTGGCGCGGGCATAGGCGACGTCGATCGCGGCCTCGCTGGTGTAGTTCGGTGCCCATGGCAGCGCCATCGACCAGGGCATGTTGGCGGGATCGTTCCACTTCGAGGCCGAGCTGATCAGAAACAGCTGCGGCACCTTGTTGCTGTTGAGATATTTCGCGATCGCCGAGCTTGGCGCCGTGCCCATGGTCGCGAAGATGAAGGCGACGCCGTCACCCTCGACCAGCCGCCGCGCCGCTTCCATGGTCTTCGGCGGCGAGAAGGCGTCGTCGAGCGACAGGAGATTGAGCTTGCGGCCGTTGATCCCGCCCTTCTCATTGACCTCGTCGAAATAGGCCGAGATCACCCTGCCGGTGATACCGAGGGGCGAAGCGGGGCCGCTATAGGGCATGGTGTTGCCGATCTTGATCTCGGTGTCGCTGATGCCGGGACCGTAGGATTTCTGCGCGGAGACAGGCGTGGACAGGCAGGCAGCCAAGGCTGCAGCCAGGACCAAAGCGGCTTTCATGGTTTCTCCCCGGTGATGATCGCCGCGCGACTCGGAAGGCGCGCGGCGTGCTGCTTCTTGCCAGCACGTCAGATCAGCGGAGTTCCGCAAGGCGGTCTTGCGTCGAGTTGCTGATCAGCCGGTGCACAGCCGCCCTCGCGGGCAGCACCATTGACGCAAATCGAGACCGGATGCGCGCCTCAGCCGCGTGTCCGCTCCATCTCCAGCTCGGCCTTGAGATTGTCGAGATCCCTATAAATTGAAGCAACCGCAAGAACGCGGTCGCCCTTGCTATACTTCAGCAGGCAGTCCTTGCCGGAAATGCTACCGTCGATCGCGATGTCGTCGAAGCTCTCGGCGTGGCCGACATAGTTGATCGGCACGTCATAGTGCTGCGACCAGAAGAACGGCACGGCCTCGAAGCGCTCGCGCTTGCCGAGCATGTTGCGCGCCGCGGTCTGGCCCTGCCGCTCCGCCACCACCCAATGCTCGACGCGGATGGTTTGCCGCGAATGCGGATCGGGCCAGCGCGCGATGTCGCCGGCCGCGAAAATGCCGGATACGCTGGTCTCCAGATATTCGCTCACGCTGACGCCCCGATCGGCCGCAAGCCCCGCCTGCTCGGCAAGCGCAAGGCGCGGCTTGACGCCGATGCCGACCACGACCAGGTCGGCCTCGATCACGCCGCCGCTCTTCAACGTGGCGCGCGTGCCGTCCAGCTTTTCCACGGTGTCCTCGAGATGGAAGTTGACGCCGTTCTCCTCATGCAGCGCGCGCACGAAGTCGCCCATCTCGGGACCGAGCACCTTCTGCATCGGCCGTTCGTCCGGCGCGACCACGTGCACCTCGATCTTGCGTGCCCGCAAGGAGGCCGCGACTTCGAGGCCGATGAAGCTGGCGCCAATCACCAGCGCCCGCTTGGCGCTGCCCGCCGCCTTGATGATGGCGCGGCTGTCGGCGACCGAGCGCAGGGTGTAGACATGGGGCTGGTCGGCACCCGGAATCTGCAATCGGACCGGCTCGGCGCCGGTCGCGAGTAGCAGCCGGTCGAACGGCAGCCTGTCGCCGTTGCCCAGCGTCACGCTGCGCGTCTTCGCCTCGATCGCGGCAACATTCGTGTTGAGCCTGAGATCGATGCCGGCGTCCTGATAATAGTCCTCGCCTCGCAGCGGCAGCCAATCCTCCGGCGCGTTGCCCGCGAGGTAATCCTTGGAAAGATTGGGCCGGTCGACCGGCATCGCGCTGTCATTGCTGAGCATGGTGATGGCGCCGGCAAAGCCCTCGCGACGGAGCGTCTCCGCCGCCGCGAAACCCGCCGCGCCGCCACCGATGATGACGAATTTTTCCGGCGTTGGCGCCGTCCGGTGACACGCCGGAGGCTTCGGCATCTCGCGCTTGCGCTGGACGACGATCTTGTCCTGATCGCGCGAGACCTCCCACAACGCCAGCGCATTCAGCGCCGGCGGACGGGTCGCCTCGCCTGACCGCAAGGAGAAGCAGGCATGATGCCAGGGGCAGCGGATGGTGTCGCCCACTACCAGTCCTTCCGCGAGCGGACCGTGATAGTGGCTGCAGGTCGGCTCGATCGCGAAGATCTCGCTGCCGGCCTGCACCAGCAGGACGTCTTCCTCGCCGACATGGCCGAGCAATTTGCCGTCCTTGAACGCGGCGAGCGTCACGCCTCGGCTCAGGTCGGGCCCGCTTGGCTTCTTGTCTTCGGTCATGGCGTTGCCTCCTTGAGCCGTCGCGGATCAATCGTCCGAATTGGCCAACCCCAGCAGTTCCTGGCGTGTCAACGCATTGTCGCGGAACACGCCGAGCATGCGGCTGGTGACGAGATCTGTCCCGGGCTTATGTGCGCCACGCGTGGTCATGCAGTGATGCGTCGCCTTGATGATGACCCCGACGCCTTCGGGCCTCAGCACGTCGTTGATCGTGTTGGCGATCTGCGCGGTCATCTTCTCCTGGATCTGAAGCCGCTTGGCGTAGATGTCGACGAGACGCGCGAGCTTGGAGATGCCGACGACGCGCCCTTGCGGGATATAAGCGACCCAGGCGCGGCCGACGATCGGTGCCATGTGGTGCTCGCAATGGCTTTCGAAGCGAACGCCGCGCAGGACGATCATCTCGTCATAGCCTTCGATCTCCTCAAAGGTCTTTTGCAGGATTTCGGTCGGATCCTGCGCATAGCCGGAGAAATACTCCTCGAAGGCGCGCGCGACCCGGTCCGGCGTATCGCGCAGACCGTCGCGCGCGGGATCGTCGCCGGCCCAGCGGATCATGGTCCGGATCGCCTGCTCGACCTCCGCCCTCTCAGGCCGCTCGCTCGGCGCCTGCGCGACCGCGACACGTTCCAGCCTGCGCGTTTGCGTCTTCATCGAAAACTCCCCTGCAACGAACCGCATACAGAAGGCGGCCCACAGCTTGGACGGCTGCGATCGGAAAAGGTTCCCGGAATCAGGAAAAATTGGAAGCTGTGAGAGCGGCAAGACAGCGGGACGAGAAATCCGGCGCTATGAGGCCGCTTTCCGCACGTCGAGCACGGCCTGGGCCCATTCGGCCGGCCGCTCCTGCGGCAAATTGTGGCCGGCCCCTGCAAAGACGCGCCGCTCGAAAAAGCCCTCGAATTTGCGTGCATGGTGCGCGGTGCCGGAATTGACGCCGTCGCTGTCGCCGTCGATCGCGATGGTCGACACCTGAACCGGCGGCTGGGCGGCGAGCTTCGCCTCGATCGCGGCATAGGCGGGGTCGCCCGCGACCAGCGCGTAACGATGACGGTAGGAGTGGATCACGACATCGACGAAATCAGGATTGTCGAACGAGATGGCGCTGGTCTCGAACGTCGCGTCGTCGAAGGCCCATCTCGGCGACCACATCAACCAGAGCTGGCGCGCAAAACCGCGCCGGTTGCGCTCCAGCGCACGGCGGCCGCGTTCGTTGTGGAAGAGATATTGATACCAGAGCGCCGCCTCCTCCGGTGGCGAAGCCGGCTCCATCGAGCGCGCGATGTTCTGGATGTTGTAGGAATTGCCCGAGACGAGCGCGATCACGCGCTCCGGATGCAGCACCGAGACCACGCAGGCTGCGCGCCCGCCCCAGTCGTAACCGCCGACGACCGCGCGCGCAATTCCAAGCGCATCCATGAAGGCCAGCAGATCGGCGCCCAGCGCCGCCTGCTCGCCGGAGCGCAACGTCGCAGCGGAGCGGAATCGCGTCGGCCCGTAGCCGCGCAGCCAGGGCACCAGCACCCGGGCGCCCGCTTGCGCCATGATCGGCGCGGTCTCGGCATAGGCGTTCACGTCGTAGGGAAAGCCGTGACCCATGATGCAGGGCCAGCCGTCCGGCGCGCCGTATTCGCGATAGGCGATGTCGAGGATATCGGTGGTGACCGTTTTTTGTTGCATTAGAAAGCGGAGCTATTTTTGCGGCCCGGATAACGTGATGTCACGCTCGGCGCGGAACACGTTGCTGTAGAGGTTGGCGATCCACTGCCGACCGATCTCGGTCTTGTTGAGGTAACCGATCTCGGTCTGGATGTGCGGCGCGACGCTATTCCAATAGAACTGCGGATAGCGGTTCACGATGTCGGCCGGCGAATCGTAGCCGAGCTGGCGGTTGATGCCGACTTCCTCGAACTCGTAGTAGAGCGCATTGGCCTTGCGCAGATAATTGGGGTCGCCGAGCTGGCCGATGAAGTCGGCGGCGCGCAGGATCGAGGCCTCGTCGTCATAGTCCTGGCCTTCCCGGGCCGGAAACCGGGTGCCCTCGATGGCGCGGGCGATGCGCTCCGGATCGAGCCCCGGAATGTGTCGCAGCCGCCGCGAAACATAAAGCTTGGAACGGTCGACATGATACATCATCAGGCTTGCATCCGAGGCGCCGCGCGGCAGTGACACCTTGGTGCCGGCTGCATCGATGACGAAGCCATCGGTGTCATCCTCCTCGAACAGGCCGCGCACATAGCCGATGTCATGGGCCAGGCAGGCGATCAGGACATGGACATAGTCTTCCGCCGACAGATGGGCGTGAAGATATCGGCCGCTGAGGATGGAGTGACCCGCCAGCGTCACCAGCATCGTATGCTCGATATTGTGATAAAGCGCGTCGCTATTGCCGATGCATTCCATCGCCGTGCGGGTTGCGCTCTCGACGATGCGCGCAGAGGGCTCGTCGAACCGGCGACGCATGAACGAGCCCAGCAATTTTTCAAGGGAGTCCGCCGCCAGTTTCGGTAACGTCATCATGGATGCAGCCCCGTCTGTCGGTGGTTTTCCACGCCAATTCCCGACGTCTCATTCTCGTCCTCGAGCAGGCGCCAGCATAGCCCATCTTGGCCGACTGGCCAAACCCGGGGGCGCAAACTCGGAAATATGTTGCGGTTTGTGCCCCGCGATATCGCGGTTGCGGTGCAGACCCGCCACACCCGGGATGGGTGTCGCGGGCAGGACCCGCAATCATTCCACCAACAGCACGTCGACGGCGACGTCGAGCTTCTGCTTCGGCGAGCCGACGATGATGCCGTCGACCGGCGAAACGTCGGAGAAGTCGCGGCCGACCGCGAGCACGATATGGTCGCCAGCAACCATAAGATCGTTGGTCGGGTCGAAATCGACCCAGCCAAGCTCCTCCCCGCACCACAGCGACACCCAGGCATGGGTGGCGTCGGCGCCCTGCAGGGGCGGCTGGCCCGCCGGCGGAATGGTGCGCAAATATCCGCTGACATAGGCCGCGGGCAGGCCCAGCCCGCGCAAGCCCGCAATCATGACATGGGCAAAATCCTGACAGACGCCATGGCGCTTGACGAAGACCTCGTTGAGCGGCGTCGAGATCACCGTCGCCTTGGGGTCGTAGCGAAATTCGGTGCGGATGCGATGCATCAGATCGACCGCCCCGGCAAGGATGCCCGCGCCGGGCGCAAAGCTTTCCGCCGCATAGGCGCTGACCGGTCCCAGCACCGGCACTAGCGGGCTCGCAAAGACATAGCCGACCGGCGAGGACGGCCCGAGGCTCGTCGCCTCGAAGGCGATGTCGCGAATGTTCTCCCAGGCCGGGCTGACAGCGGCGCGCGCCGGCGGCTGGCGCGACACCTTCACGCGAGAGCGGGAATCGATGCGCAGGGTGCGATGCGCGGCCTCGATCACGACACTCTCGGTCAAGGTGCCGAAGAAATCGCGCCGGACGCTACGCTCCGCAGGGCGCGGACGGATCTCGACCTTATGCGAAATCAGCTCCTGGCCATTGCCGCTCCTCGGCTCCAGCCGCAGCGTGCAGCGCGCGAAGCTAACCGGGCTCTCGTATTCGTAGGTGGTGACGTGACGGATATCGTAGATCACGCCAGCCCCGTCAGCTTTTCCGGCCGGCTCGCATTGGGACCGTGCGGGAAGTAGTGCTGCCCGACCGCCTCGGCGAGGCTGAGCAGATCCTGCTCCAGGGCGAACAGCGTCTTGACCTCGAGCTTCTCGGCCTCCGCGGTCGCAAGCATCGCCTGCAGCGCGACCGCAAGCCGCTGCGGCTTCTCGATCAGGCCGTGCTCCTTCAGGCTCGGCAGTGCGGCGATGTGTTCGTTCAGCGTCGTCACCTGGAACGCCACCGAACGCGGATTGTAGCTGTCGAGCACGGCGAGGTCGCGCACCGGCGCCAGGATCGGCGCCAGCAGATAACGCGAGCGGTAGGTAATCTGGCAATCCACCAGCGTCAGCAGGATATCGAGATCCTCGTCGCCGGCCTCGTCATAGGCAAACTGCCGGGCAAAGCGCGTGGTGTTGATGGCGCGCTCGGTGCGCCGACCGATATCGAGGAAGCGCCAGCCGGCGGCGCGGTTCATGTTCTCATGCGCAAGGCCGGCAAAGCTCGCGAGCTCCTGCAAGGTCAACTCGGCCGCGCTCAGCACGCTGTCGTCGTCCTCGACCTCGACCGCCAGCCGCTCGACCATCTCGGTGATGACTTGCCAGGCATCGGGCGACAGCCGCTCGCGCAAGGAGGTCGCCGTGCGCTGGGCCGCGCGGACCAGCGACAGTGCCGAGCCGAAACGCTCCGGGCTCTGCAGCGCTTCGGCAACGATGCGGCCGGGCGCCGCGCGCGAGGTCTGCGAGATCGCGCCCCAGGTCACCAGCAGGCGCTGGATACGCTCCGCCGATTGCAGCGAGGCCGCGGTGCCCTTGTTGGGCCCGCTCGGCGAGCCCAGCGCCCGCACCAGCCGCAGCGTCGCCTCGGCGCGTTCGAGATAGCGGCCGAGCCAGAACAGATTGTCGGCGGCGCGACTCGGCAGCACGCCGGCGATCCGGCGGATGCGCACCTTGTCGACCGCAGGCAGCAGCGTCGCGGTCGAGACCTGCTTGTCCGAGACCACCCAGACGTCGGCGGAGCGCGCGCCGTCGCCCATCGACACCGCGCGCGCATCCGGCTGCTCGGCGATCCGGCAGAAGCCGCCGGGCATGATGGCCCAGCCGTCCGGCGTCGCGGCTGCGAACACGCGCAGCACGAAGGGACGCGGCGTGATTTGCCCCTGTTCCCACACCGGCATGGTCGAGAGCCGCACCACCTCCTGGCCGACATAGTCCATGCCGCGCGCAGCGATGGCGTCGCTCAGGCGCCGGCGCCCGGCGGCGTCGAGTTCGCTCGCGAGCACCGGACCGTTGCTGTCGAAACCGGGAACGCCGCGCCGATACGCGCCTTCGATCGCGACCTCGTCGAGCCGCGACAACACTTCGTCGCGCGCCGAGCGCTGGCCGCACCACCAGGTCGCGATGTGCGGCATCTTCAGCTCTTCGCCGAGCAGCCGGCGGCTGAGCGCCGGCAGGAAGCCGAGCATCGCGCGCGCCTCTAGGACACCCGAGCCCGGCATGTTGGCGACGACGACGCCGTCCTTGCGCAGCACGTCGATCAGGCCGGGGACGCCCAGCCGTGACGAGGCATCGAGCTCGAGCGGATCGAGCGAATTGGAATCGACACGGCGCAGCAGCACGTCGAGGCGCTTGAGGCCTGCAACCGTGCGGATGTGGATATGATTGTCGCTGACGGCGAGATCGTCGCCCTCGACCAGCAGGAAGCCGAGATAGCGCGCCAACGTCGCGTGCTCGAAATAGGTCTCGCTGAAGCTGCCCGGCGTGAGCACGCCAATCCGCGGCTCGTCGCGGTCGGCGCGCGCCCGAAGACTGTCGCGAAACGCCTCGAAGAACGGCGCGACGCGCGGCACGTTCATCGACTTGTAGAGGTCCGAGAAGGCGCGCGAGAGCACCAGGCGGTTCTCCAGCGCATAGCCCGCACCCGACGGCGCCTGCGTGCGATCGCCGAGCACCCACCAGCGTCCGTCGGGCCCGCGGCCGACATCGGCGGCATAGAGCGAGAGATAGCGCCCGCCCGGCGGCGGCACGCCGCAGGCGGGACGGAGATATTCGGGGCTCCCCGCGATCGCGGCCGCCGGCAGCGCGCCTTCGGCGACGAGGCGGCCC
The DNA here is from genome assembly GCF_021052305.1 of Bradyrhizobium sp. WU425. NCBI lineage: Bacteria > Pseudomonadati > Pseudomonadota > Alphaproteobacteria > Hyphomicrobiales > Nitrobacteraceae > Bradyrhizobium > Bradyrhizobium sp. WU425. The sequence continues at coordinate 5,668,504 of NZ_CP088089.1, forward strand.
TCGCCATAGATGTCACGCAGCACGAGCTCGAGCAACTCGGCGCGCTGGGTGATGCCGTCGGACAGCTGCTTCCAGTCGGCCTCGTCGATCAGCAGCGGCAGATGGCTGATCGACCAGGGCCGGTCGGCGCTCTCGCCGGGCGGGCGATAGGTGACGCCGGCCTCGCGGAGATGACGGTCGGCCATGCCAAACCGCCGCTCAACCTCATCGGGCGCGAGCGCACCGAAGGCATCGAAGAAGCGGCTCCAGACCGCGCGGGGCTTGCCGTCCGGGCCGAGAAACTCGTCGGGGATGTCGGGCAGGCGCCTGTAGTCGCGGACCCATTGCGCGAAGCGGCGCTGGCCTTCGCGCTGGCCATCACGTTGACCTTGCGCCTGACCCGCCTTGTCGTCCTCTTCGGCTGCGCCCTCGGCCATGCGCCACTCCCTGCCCCGGCATCATACTCATTGCAGGAGCGGGGTCCGCAAGTCGAGGGTCAGCGGAAACTCATTTGTGCGTTCCTCGGGCGGCGGCTGCATCGGACCCGGCGTATGGCCATGGTCCTGGAAGCGCGCCAGCCGCCGCGCCTCGGCCTCGTAGGTGTTGACGGGCTTGGTGTCGTAGCTGCGGCCGCCCGGATGGGCGACATGATAGACGCAGCCGCCGAGCGAGCGGCCGTTCCAGGTGTCGATGAGGTCAAAGGTCAGGGGCGCATGAACGGGAATGGTCGGGTGCAGGCCTGAGGCCGGCTGCCAGGCCTTGAAGCGGACGCCGGCCACGGCTTCACCAGAGCGGCCGGTGGCGGTCATCGGCAGGCGGCGGCCGTTGCAGGCGACGATATGGCGGCCCGCGACGAAGCCTTCCGCCTTGACCTGAAGCCGCTCGACCGACGAGTCGACATAGCGCACGGTGCCGCCGGCCGAGCCCTCCTCGCCGAGGACGTGCCAAGGCTCCAGCGCCTGCCGCAGCTCCAGCGTCACGCCGCCATGATGGATGCGGCCGAACGCGGGGAAGCGGAATTCGAGCTGGGCCAGATACCATTCAGGCTCGAACGGATACCCGGACTGCTTCAACTCGGTGAGCACTTCGAGGAAATCCTCCCAGATGAAGTGCGGCAGCATGAAGCGGTCGTGCAGCGCGGTGCCCCATCGCACGAACTTGCCTTGTTGCGGCTCGCGCCAGAATTTTGCGATCAGCGCGCGGATCAGCAGCTGCTGCGCCAGCGACATGCGTGGATCCGGCGGCATTTCGAGCGCGCGGAATTCAACGAGACCGAGGCGGCCGGTCGTGCCATCAGGTGAATAGAGCTTGTCGATGCAGATCTCGGCGCGATGGGTGTTGCCGGTGATGTCGACGAGGAGATGCCGGAACAAGCGATCTACCAGCCACAGCGGCGCCTGAGTGCCCGGCGGCGGCACGTGCGTGAGCGCGACCTCGAGCTCGTAAATGCTGTCGTGGCGGGCTTCGTCGATGCGCGGCGCCTGGCTGGTCGGGCCGATGAACAGGCCGGAGAAGAAATAGGACAGCGACGGATGCCGCTGCCAGTGCAGCACCAGGCTCTTCAACAGATCAGGCCGGCGCAGGAACGGCGAGTCCTGCGGGCTCGAGCCGCCGACCACGACGTGATTGCCGCCGCCGGTGCCGGTGTGGCGACCATCGACCAGGAAGCGATTGGCACCGAGGCGTGTCTTGCCGGCATCCTCATAGAGCCCGACGGTGATGTCGACCGCCTCGCGCCAGTTCTTTGCCGGCTGGACGTTGACCTCGATCACGCCGGGATCGGGCGTCACCTTGATCACGTCGACACGCGGATCGAATGGCGGCGGATAACCCTCGACATGGACCTGGAGCTGCATCTCCTCGGCAGTCGCTTCGAGCGCCGCGATCATCTCGAGATAATCCTCGATCTGCTCGACCGGCGGCATGAAGGCGCAGAGCACGCCGTCGCGGACCTCGACCGACATCGCGGTGCGGACGGGGACCGAGGTGTTGAGCTGTTCGGGCTCGAGCCGCTCCGGCGCGTCCGGACGCGCCGGAAGGCTGAACACCGGCAGCTTGCCGCGGGCCTCCATCGGATCCCGCTCGACGATGTAGGGATATTGATCGGGCGGGACATAGCCGAGCGAGTCCAGCGGCAAGCGCAGGCCGAGCGGCGAATCGCCCGGCATCAGGAACAGATGACTGCGCCGGAGCTGCCAGCGCTCGCTGCGCCAGCGTGGCGCCGCATTCCAGCGCTGCACCGGCAGCACGAAGCCGCGAGGGTTGTTGAGCCCCTGCTCGAACACCCGCGCCATCCGCGCGCGGGCCTCCGGATCGGATAATTTGGAATCGGAGGGATCGACGTTGACGGGAAGCTCGGATTCCTTCTGCAGCCAGTACGCGGTATCCTCATAGGCTGGCATGATGTAGCCGGGATCGAGCCCGAGCCGCAGCGCCGTGCCCTCCACGAACGCCTGGACGTCCTTGGCCTGCGCCGACCGCGGATTTTCGATGCTGGCGATGAGGTCGGCATTCTTCCAGATCGGCACGCCGTCCTTGCGCCAGTACAGGCCAAACGCCCAACGCGGCAGGCTTTCGCCGGGATACCATTTGCCTTGCCCGAAGTGCAGCAGGCCGCCGGGTCCGAAACGCGCGCGCAGGCGGCGGATCAGATCGTCGGCGAGCCCGCGCTTGGTCGGGCCGACGGCCTCCGTGTTCCACTCGGCGCCTTCGAGATCATCGACGGAGACGAAGGTCGGCTCGCCGCCCATGGTCAGACGCACGTCCTGGGCCGCAAGATCGCCGTCGACCTGCTCGCCGAGATCGTTCAGCCGTATCCAGGATTCGTCGGAGAACGGCTTTGTGATGCGCGGCGCCTCGCGAATGCGCTTGACGCTCATGTCGAAGGCGAATTCGACCTCGGCGAAGCCTGCGCCGCCGGAGATCGGCGCCGCCGAGCGGTAGTGCGGCGTCGCGGCGACCGGGATGTGGCCCTCGCCCGCAAGCATGCCCGAGGTCGCGTCGAAGCCGATCCAGCCCGCGCCCGGCAGGTAGACCTCGGCCCAGGCGTGCAGATCGGTGAAATCGTTCTCGACCTCCGGCGGCCCCTCGATCGGATCGATGTCGGGACGGACCTGGATCAAATAGCCGGAGACGAAACGGGCGGCGAGACCGAGGTGACGGAAGGTCTGGATCAGAAGCCAGGCGGAGTCACGGCATGAGCCGGCCGCGGAGGAGAGCGTCTCCTCCGGCGTCTGCACGCCCGCCTCCATGCGGATGACGTAGCCGATCCTTTTCTGCAACTCCCTGTTGAGATCGACCAGGAAGTTGACGGTGTTCGGGGCTTCGTGCGGGATCGTATCGAGATATTTCGCGAACAGCCGATCGGGCTTGACGGTCTCAAGATAAGGCGCGAGTTCCGTCTTGAGATCTTGCGTATATTCGAACGGAAAGCTGTCGGCATAGGGCTCGACGAAGAAGTCGAACGGATTGACCGTGGTCATCTGCGCCGTGAAATCGACCTCGATCTTGAGCTCGGTCGTCTTCTCCGGGAAGACGTAACGCGCGATCCAATTGCCCAGCGGATCCTGCTGCCAGTTCACGAAATGGTTGGCCGGCGTGACCTTGAGCGAATAACTCAGGATCGGCGTGCGGGTATGCGGCGCCGGCCGCAGACGGATGGTCTGCGGGCCGAGATCGATCGGGCGGTCGTATTTGTAGTGCGTGACGTGGTGTAGTGCGACGTAGATCGACACGGGGTGCGGTACTCCAGCAGCTTTTTTGAGCAGAACACCGCTGGTGACCTCGATCAAGCACTAACAACGGGCAGACCGTGCCTACGGCACGGGCTGCGCCTTTGCTACATCGTCGCGCCCAGCACCCAGGGCGCGAACTCGGCGCCGCCGAAATCAAAACTCTCGCTCTTGGTAGGCTGTCCGGACGCGGTCTTGAGGATGAGATCGAAAATGCGCTGGCCGCACTGCTGGACGCTCTCCTCGCCTTCGAGGATGGTGCCGCAATTGACGTCCATGTCCTCTTCCATGCGCTTGTACATGGGCGTGTTGGTGGCAAGCTTGATCGAGGGCGCCGGCTTGCAGCCGAACACGCTGCCGCGCCCCGTGGTGAAGCAGACCAGATTGGCGCCGCCGGCGACCTGCCCGGTCGCGGCCACGGGATCGTAGCCGGGCGTGTCCATGAACACGAACCCCTTCTTGGTGATGGGTTCGGCGTAGCGCAGCACCTCGACGAGGTTGGTCGTGCCGGCCTTCGCCATCGCGCCGAGCGACTTCTCCAGAATGGTGGTGAGGCCGCCGGCCTTGTTGCCGGGGCTGGGATTGGCGTTCATCTCGGCGCCTTCGCGCGTCGTGTATTCGTCCCACCAGCGCATGAGATCGACCAGCTTCTCGCCGACTTCGCGGCTGACGGCGCGGCGCGTGAGCAGATGTTCGGCGCCATAGGTCTCCGGCGTCTCCGACAGGATCACGGTGCCGCCGTGGCGCACGATGAGATCGCTGGCCGCACCCAGCGCCGGATTGGCGGAAACACCGGAATAGCCGTCCGAACCGCCGCATTGCAGCGCCACGGTCAATTCGCTCACCGGAACGGACTCGCGCTTGACCTTGTTGGACTCCGCGAGTGCCTCGCGCACGAAGGCAATTCCGGCTTCCACCGTCTTGCGGGTGCCGCCGACCTCCTGGATGTCCATCGCACGCAGACGTCCCGCGAGCTTCTGCTCCTCCATCAGGCCGCCGATCTGGTTCACCTCGCAGCCGAGGCCGAGCACGATCACATGAGAGAAGTTCACGTGCCGTGCATAACCACCGAGCGTGCGGCGGAGCAGCGCTAAGGGCTCGTTCTGCGTCATGCCGCAGCCGGTCTTGTGGGTCAGCGCGACCACGCCGTCGACATTGGGGAAGTCGGCCAGCGGATTGTCGCCGGTGAACGGATTCTTCTTGAAGACGTCGGCGACGAGGCTTGCGACATGCGCGCTGCAATTCACCGAGGTGAGGATGCCGATGTAGTTGCGCGTGGCGACGCGGCCGTCCGGACGGCGGATGCCTTCGAAACTCGCCGGCAGATCGAAATTCGGCGTCGGCTTGACGTCGACGCAATAGGCATAGTCCTTGGCGAAATCGCCCATGCCGCAGTTCTGCACGTGCACGTGCTGGCCCGGCGCGATCGGCACCGTCGCAAAGCCGATGATCTGGCCGTAGCGTATCACCGGCTCGCCCAATGCGATCGGCTTGATCGCGACCTTGTGGCCGGAAGGAATGCGCTCGACCGTCGTCACGCCGTCGGCCACCAATGTTCCCGGCGGCAAGCTCGCGCGCGCGATCAGCACGCCATCATCGGGATGCAGGCGAATGACGGGGCTGATGGTCATGGGAGGTCTCCTTCAGACGAATAGTGAGTAGCGAGTGGCGAATGGAAAAGGGGAGCAGCTCATTCGCTACTCCCCATCGCCATTCGCGAGTTCTCAGGCCTTGCCGCCGGAATCCTTCCGGGTGGCGTTGACCTGCATCTTGGCGTAGGTCGTCATCAGGCCGACCTCGTTCGAGAGCGTCACCAGCTTGAAGCCCATGTTGATGGCGCGCGCGGCACCTTCGGCGCCGCTGCAATGGATGCCCGGATTGAGGCCGCGCTTGCCGCACTCCTTGATGATCTTCTCGTAGATCGCAAGGATCTCGGGCTCGGTGCGATCGAGCTTCGGTTCGAGGCCGTAGGAGAAGCCGAGGTCGGACGGGCCGATATAGACGCCGTCGATGCCTTCGACGTCGAAGATCGCTTCCATGTTCTCGACCGCGGTTTTGGTCTCCATCATCGGCAGCAGCACGATGTCGTCGTTGGCCGTCTTCTGGTAGGAGCCCGCGGTGCCGTACATGCCGGCGCGGATCGGGCCGTTGGAGCGGACGCCCTTCGGCGGGTACTTGGCATAGGAGACGAGGTTCCTGGCTTCCTGCGGCGTGTTGACCATCGGGCAGATCACGCCATAGGCGCCGCCATCGAGCACCTTGCCGATGATGCCGGGTTCGTTCCAGGGCACGCGGACCATCGGCGTGATCGGATGCTTGTCCATCGCCTGGAAGCACTGCACCATCGATAGATAATCCTGCACGCCGTGCTGCATGTCGACGGTGACGCTGTCGAAGCCGCATTGCGCGATCATCTCGGCCGAGAAGCCGGAGGGAATCGCGAGCCACGCGTTGACCACGGCCTTGCCCGACTTCCAGATTTCCTTGACCTTGTTCGCCACGTTGCCTTCCTTCTTTGTTTTGGACCTTCGTCACCATGACGAGCGCCGCGACAGCACGATGCCGTTATTAGCGCGAACCCGACCGCCGCGCTACGCTCGCGATGACGCAAGGTTTCACTTGGCAAAGGCGGCGCAATCCGTCCCGGCGCGCCGATTTTTGCGCATCGGCTGCGGGGCACTTTGAGCGAAAAAATGCGGCGATGTCCATGATTGTTGCCGCGCGCTCGCGCATATCTGCTTTCACTCCTCGGCACTTGCCTCCTCGCCCGCGCCGAGCCCTGCGAGACTTTGTTCGAGCTCGCTGAGCATCTCCTGCAATTCGACGAGCTTGCGCGCGCCAAAGCGTCGCGTGATCTCGGCATAAATCGCTTCGGAGGACGGCGCGACGGAAGCCATCAGCTTCACGCCCTTTTCCGAGATCGAGACCATGCTGCGGCGCTGGTCCGCCTTGGCGGTCTTGCGCTCGATCAGATTGCGCGCCTCGAGATCACGCAGGATGCGCGACAGGCTCGGGCCGAGCAGGAACGCGGTGCGCGCGAGTTCCGTGACCTCGACCGTGTCGATCGCCGCGAGCGCGCGCAGGATGCGCCATTGCTGCTCGGTCAGGCCATGCGTGCGCAGCGAGGGACGGAATTGCCGCATCACCGCCTCGCGTGCCCGCAGCAACGACATCGGCAGCGAACGCGAGAAGTCGCGCATCGGCACCTGCCGCACGGCGGGCTCACTTCCGTTCGCAGGATCAGCCGGTCTCTTCGTCATGACGCCCTTTCAAGCCGCGAAACGTTTGCAGTGCAGCAAGCCAATTTGCGATTGACGCATTCACTTAACATGTTAAGTATCTTCCGGCACGACGATTTGTAAGATTACACATGGCGCTTTCAAACGACGATATCCGAGCTTGCGCGAACCGTCTGCACCAGGCGGAAAAGACCCGTACGCAGATCCGGCAGCTCTCGCAGGACTTTCCCGACATCAGCATCGCTGACGCCTACGCGATTCAGAAGGCCTGGGTCGACGTCAAGGTCGCCGAGGGGCGCATCGTCCGGGGACACAAGATCGGCCTGACCTCGAAGGCGATGCAGAGCGCGCTTGGCATCAACGAGCCGGATTCCGGCGTATTGCTCGACGACATGTTCTTCGCCGATGGTGGCCTCGTCCCGACGGAGCGCTTCATCGCGACGCGCGTGGAAGCCGAGCTCGCCTTCGTCATGAGCAAGCGCCTCGCGGGCCCCGACTGCACGCTGTTCGACGTGCTCAACGCCACCGACTTCGTCGTGCCGGCGCTGGAGATTCTGGACACGCGCATCGAGCGCGTCGATCCCCAGACCAAGGCGACCCGAAAGATCTTCGACACCATTGCCGACAACGCGGCCAATGCCGGCATCGTGCTCGGCGGACGGCCGATCCGCCCGCTGGACGCGGACCTGCGCTGGATCGGCGCGCTCTGTTTCAAGAACGGCCAGCTGGAAGAGACCGGCCTTGCCGCCGGCGTGCTCAATCATCCCGCGACTGCAGTCGCCTGGCTCGCCAACAAGATCGCACCGCTCGGCCTTGCGCTTGAGCCCGGGCAAATCGTGCTCGCCGGCTCTTTCATCCGTCCGATCGAGACCCGCAAGGGCGACACAATTCAAGCCGATTATGGCGCCTACGGCTCGGTGAGCTGCTACTTCGCTTAGACGACCAAAAAGACAGGGAGTGAAACCGCGATGCCGCATTTCACGATCGAATATTCGGCGAATCTCGACGACCGCCTCGACATCGGCGCGGCGTGTGAGGTGGTGCGCAAGGCTGCGGTCGAGACCGGCATCTTCCCGCTCGGCGGCATCCGCGTCCGCGCCGTCAGATGCGAGCATTATGCGATTGCGGACGCGCGGCAGGATTACGGCTTTCTCGACATGGTGCTGCGCATCGGCGAAGGCCGCGATCTGCCAACCCGCAAGAAAGCCGGCGAACAAATCTTCCATGCGCTCTCCCGCCATCTTGATCCCGTCTTCGCAAGCTCGAAATTCGCGCTCTCGTTCGACATGCAGATCAACGACAAGGATACGAGCTGGAAGCGCAACAACATCCACGACGCCCTGAAAGCGGAGGCCGCCCATGGATAAGCCCACGCCGAAAACCGACGTATTCCAGGCCAATCGCGACCGCATCGCACCGCTGCTGAAGACGCTGCGTGCCGACGGTATCGGCCACATGATGGACGGCAAGATCGTGCCGTCGATCTCCGGCGAGACGTTCGAGACGAAATCGCCGGTCGACGGCGCGACGCTGGCGAGCGTCGCCCGCGGCAATGCCGAGGATGTCGATCGCGCCGCCACCGCTGCCGCGCTGGCCTTCAAGTCCTGGCGCGACATGGGACCGGCGATGCGGAAGAAGCTGCTGCATCGGGTCGCCGACGCCATCGAGGACAATGCCGAGGACATCGCGGTGCTCGAATGCATCGACACCGGCCAGGCCTATCGCTTCATGGCCAAGGCCGCGATCCGCGCCGCCGAGAACTTCCGCTTCTTTGCCGATCGATGCGGCGAGGCCCGCGACGGCCAGAACACACCGAGCGACGAGCATTGGAACGTCTCGACGCGCGTGCCGATCGGGCCGGTCGGCGTCATCACGCCGTGGAATACGCCGTTCATGCTCTCGACCTGGAAGATCGCCCCTGCCCTCGCGGCCGGGTGCACCGTCGTGCACAAGCCGGCGGAATGGTCGCCGGTCACGGCGGCTATCCTGGCAAAGCTCGTTAAGGAAGCCGGCGTGCCCGATGGCGTGCTCAACACCGTCCACGGCTTTGGCGAAGAGGCCGGCAAGGCATTGACCGAGCATCCCGCCATCAAGGCGATCGGCTTCGTCGGCGAAAGTTCGACGGGCTCGGCGATCATGGTTCAGGGCGCGCCAACCTTGAAGCGCGTGCATTTCGAGCTCGGCGGCAAGAACCCGGTGATCGTGTTCGACGACGCTGATCTCGACCGCGCGCTCGATGCCGTCGTATTCATGATCTACTCGCTCAACGGCGAGCGCTGCACGTCGTCGAGCCGCTTGCTGATCCAGGCCGGCATCGCCGAAAAATTCATCGAAAAGCTGACCGCACGGGTGAAAGCGCTGAAGGTCGGCCATCCCCTCGATCCCGCCACCGAGATCGGGCCGCTGATCCACGAACGTCATCTCGCGAAGGTCTGCTCCTATTTCGACGTCGCACGCCAGGACGGCGCGACGATTGCCGTCGGCGGCAAGGCCTATGATGGCCCGGGCGGCGGACATTATGTCGAGCCGACTTTGGTGACCGACGCGCATGGCAAGATGCGCGTGGCGCAGGAAGAGGTGTTCGGCCCCTTCCTCACCGTGCTGCCCTTCAAGGACGAAGCAGACGCGATCGACATCGCCAACGACATCCGCTACGGCCTGACCGGCTATGTCTGGACCAACGACCTCGGCCGGGCGCTGCGTGTCGCGGATGCGCTGGAGGCCGGCATGATCTGGCTGAACTCGGAAAACGTCCGACATCTGCCGACGCCGTTCGGCGGCATGAAGGCCTCCGGCATCGGCCGCGACGGCGGCGATTACTCGTTCGATTTCTACATGGAAACCAAGCACGTCTCGCTGGCGCGGGGCACGCATAAGATTCAGAAGCTGGGAATCTAACGCCCGCGGTTCCTCGGCGCGCGGAGCGCCAACGAGGAATGGCTGGATCTAGAGAGGGGAAACGCAATGCCCGTACCGCAACATATCTTCGAGCCGCCGTTCAACATCATCCGCTCCAGCCACGCCGTGCTGGACGTCACCGACCTGAAGCTCAGCCGCGAGTTCTATGAAAGCGTTGTCGGCCTGCATGTCGAGGACGCCGACGACAAGGTCGTCTACTTGCGCGCCGCCGAGGAGCATCAGCATCACTCGCTGGTGTTGCGCAAGGCGGCCGCGCCTGCCTGCAACCGCCTCGGCTTCAAGGTCGGCAACGACGGGGATCTGGACAAGGCTGCGAAGTTCCTGTCCGAGAACGGCCTTGGCTACGCCTTCGTCGATCAGCCGTTCCAGGGCCGCACGCTGCAGTTCACCGATCCGTTCGGCTTCCAGATCGAGCTATATGCGTCGATGGACCGGCGGCCGCATCTGCTGCGCCGCTACGATCTCTACAGGGGCTGCCATCCGCAGCGGCTCGACCATTTCAACGTGTTCGCCGCCGAGGTGCAGGACACCGTCGAATTCTACGCCCGGCTCGGCTTTCGCCTCACCGAATACGCGGAGGAGGACGGACCGAACGGGCGCATCGCCGCCGCCTGGATGCATCGCAAGGGCAATGTCCACGATTTTGCCATCACCAACGGCAAGGGCCCGCGGCTGCACCACTTCGCCTACTGGACGCCGACGGCGATGAACATCATCCACCTCTGCGACGTCATGGCCTCGCAGGGCTTCGTGAAGAACATCGAGCGTGGCCCCGGGCGCCACGGCATCTCGAACGCATTCTTTCTCTACGTCCGCGACCCCGATGGACACCGTCTCGAGCTCTACACCAGCGACTATTTCACCGGCGATCACGATCACGAGCCGCTGCGCTGGTCGCTGCGCGATCCGCGCCGCCAGACATTGTGGGGCGCGCCCGCCCCGCGCTCCTGGTTCGAGCAGGGCTCGCCGTTCTCCGGGCAGACCGTGCGTGAACCGAAGTTCGTGGCCGACGTGCTGGTGGCGGATTAAGCAATGAATCTCCCTCGCCTTGCCACCTATTCCGTCAACGGCGCCGTCAGCTACGGCGCCGTCGTCGACGGCGGCATTGTCGATCTCTCCGCGCGCCACGCCAAGGATTATCCGACGCTGCGCGAGGTGATCGCGGCAGGACAGCTCGCGAGCCTCGCCGAAGAGGCTGCCGGCCGCACGCCGGATCACACACTCGGCGACATCATCTGGCTGCCGCCGGTGCCCGCGCCGGAAAAGATCATCTGCATCGGCGTCAACTATCCCGACCGCAATGCCGAGTACAAGGACGGCCAGGACGCGCCGAAATATCCGAGCATGTTCATGCGCTCGCCGCGCTCCTTCGTCGGCCACGACACGCCGCTGGTGCGCCCACGCGCCTCCGCGCAGCTCGACTATGAAGGCGAGATCGTGCTGGTGATCGGCAAGCAAGGCCGACACATTCCGGAAAGTTCTGCGCTCGATCACATCGCCGCGCTGACGCTCTGCAACGAAGGCTCGGTGCGCGACTGGCTGCGCCATGCCAAGTTCAACGTCACGCAGGGCAAGAACTTCGATTCCAGCGGCAGCCTTGGCCCGTGGCTGGTGCCCTACACGCAGGAATCGCAGATTGCCGACATCCGCCTCACCACGCATGTCAATGGCGAGCTGCGCCAGGACGACCGCACCAGCCGATTGATGTTCCCGTTCCGCTATCTCATCAGCTATATCTCGACCTTCGCAACGCTTGTCCCCGGCGACGTCATCGTCACGGGCACGCCGACCGGCGCCGGCGCGCGGTTCGATCCGCCGCGCTATCTGAAGCCGGGCGATGTTATCGAAGTCGCGTCCGATGGCATCGGGACCTTGCGAAACGGCGTCGTCAACGAAGCCTGAACACCGATTGAAATGGAATAATGCCATGACCACCCTCACCGGCGGCGAAGCGATCGTAAGCGGCCTTGTCGCTCATGGCGTTGACACCGTGTTCGGCCTGCCCGGCGCGCAGGTCTACGGCCTGTTCGACGCCTTCCACCAGGCCCAGCTCAAGGTGATCGGCGCGCGGCACGAGCAGGCCTGCGGCTACATGGCGTTCGGCTATGCCCGTTCCAGCGGCAGGCCCGGCGTGTTCAGCGTGGTGCCCGGCCCCGGCGTGCTCAACGCCAGCGCCGCGCTGCTCACCGCCTTCGGCTGCAACGAGCCGGTGCTGTGCGTCACCGGCCAGGTGCCGACGCAATTTCTCGGCAAGGGCCGCGGCCATCTGCATGAGATGCCGGACCAGCTCGCGACCTTACGCACCTATGTGAAATGGGCGGACCGGATCGAATATCCCGGCAACGCGCCGACCACCGTCGCGCGCGCCTTCCAGGAGATGACGTCCGGACGGCGTGGCCCCGCTTCGGTCGAGATGCCCTGGGACGTCTTCACCCAGCGCGCCGACACCGCGGCTGCGCAAGTGCTGGAGCCGCTGCCCGCGCCGCAGCCCGACCCTGACATGATCAAGCAAGCGGCCGCGCTGATCAGGAACAGCAAGGCGCCGATGATCTTCGTCGGTAGCGGCGCAATCGAAGCGCGCGAGGAGATTCTCGAACTCGCCGAGATGACCGACGCGCCTGTCGTCGCCTTCCGCAGCGGCCGCGGCATCGTCTCCAATGCGCATGAGCTCGGCCTGACCATGGCGGCGGCCTACAAGGTGTGGCCGACGACCGATTTGATGATCGCGATCGGCACGCGCGCCGAACTGCCGGCATCGGGCTTCCGCTGGCCGTATCAGCCGAAGGGACTGAAATCCATTCGTGTCGATATCGATCCGGCCGAGATGCGCCGGCTCGCCTCCGATGTCGCTATCGTCGCCGATGCCAAAGCCGGCACCGCCGATCTGGTCGCAGCCGTGAAGAAGGCCGGCTATGCCAGGACCAGCGGCCGGCGGGGAGCGATCCGCGAGGCCACTGCGACAGCGCACGCCGAGATCCAACGCATCCAGCCGCAAATGGCGTATCTCAACATCCTGCGCGAGGTGCTGCCGGCGAACGCGATCGTGACCGATGAATTGTCCCAGTTCGGTTTCGCCTCCTGGTACGGCTTTCCGATCTACGAGCCGCGCACCTTCATCACATCAGGCTATCAGGGCACGCTCGGCTCGGGCTTCCCGACCGCCCTCGGCGCCAAGGTCGCAAATCCCGACAAGCCGGTGGTGGCGATCACCGGCGACGGCGGCTTCATGTTCGGCGTGCAGGAGCTGGCCACCGCCGTCCAGTTCAACATCGGCGTGGTGACGCTGGTGTTCAACAACAACGCCTACGGCAATGTCCGCCGCGACCAGCGCGAGCGCTTCGACGGCCGCGTGGTGGCCTCGGATCTGGTCAATCCGGATTTCGTCAAACTCGCGGAGTCCTTTGGCGTCGCCGCTGCGCGCGTCACCGCGCCGGATCAGTTCAAGGCGGCGATGGAGAAGGCGCTCGCCCATGGCGGGCCGTATCTGATCTCGGTGGAAGTGACGCGGGATTCGGAAGTGAGCCCGTGGGCATTCATCCACCCGCCGAAGCCGTAAACGAAGCATCGTCGTTCCGGAACTCTTTCCTTCTCCCCTTGCGGGAGAAGGTGGATCGCTGACGCGCAGCGGCGGCGAGACGGATGAGGGGCTGTCTCCGCGGATGGAGACCCCTCATCCGCCTTCCCTTTCGGGAAGGCACCTTCTCCCAAAAGGGGAGAAGGAAGATCAGCGCGTCCTGCGAAACGTCAGATTGATCCGCTTAGGCCCGAGCAACGCATGTTCACCATCGGCGAGCGGCGCGACGCCATGATAGGCGAGCCTGCTAGCCCCGCCCCAGACCACGACATCGCCATGGACGAGCCGGAACCGGCGCGGCTTGTCGTTGCGTGCCAGGCCGCCGAACAGGAAGGTCGCAGGTAGCCCAAGCGAGACCGAGACGATCGGCGCCGAATAATCCAGCTCGTCCTTGTCCTGATGCAGCGACAGCCGCGTGCCAGGCTCATAGCGGTTGACGAGGCAGGCATCGGGCGCAAAGCCAGTAAAGCCGCCCTGCTCCGCCGCGCGGCGGGCGAGATCGCGGAGCACGGGTGGCATCGCCGGCCACGGCGCCCCGGTCCGCGGGTCGATGGGATCATAGCGATAGCCGGTATGATCGGTGATCCAGCCGCGCTCGCCGCAATTGGTCATGGCGACCGACATCAGATGCCCGCCGGGCGTGGTCATGCGCCGGAACGGCGACTGCGCCACGATGGCGCGCACCGCATCGATCAACTCGCTTTCGATCGGCTTGACGAAGCCGCGCAGCAGCACGGCGCCGTCGGCGATCTTCTCGCGCGACGGCTGAGCTTCGGCGACATTATCGAACAAATCCCCCATCAGCGGCAGCGTTTATTTCGCATCGTGAAAGATCACACCCAGCGTGTAGCGCTGGCCAGAGCGAATCCGGCTGACGCCATGGCGGAGATTAACGCGGTAGGTGCCGCGTGTCCCCTGCACTGGACGATGATGCACAGCGAAGGCAACGGCGTCGCCCTGCGCGAGCGGAACCACTTCGGCGCGGGACTGCATGCGCGGGCGTTGCTCGGTCAGCACGAACTCGCCGCCGGTGAAATCGCGTCCCGGCTCGGACAAGAGGATCGCGACCTGGAGCGGGAACACGTGCTCGCCATAGAGATCCTGATGCAGGCAGTTGAAATCGCCGGCCTCATATTGCAACAGCAGCGGCGTCGGCCGCGTTTGGCCTGCCTCGTGGCATCGTTTCAGGAACGCGGCGTGAGTGGCGGGATAGCGAATGTCGATCCCCATCGCCTCGTTCCAGCGATTGGCGACGCCCTGGAGATGCGCGTAGAGCGCCGGGCGCAACTGCGCGATCAGATCGGGCAGCGGATAGGAGAAATATTTGTATTCGCCGCGGCCAAAGCCGTGGCGGCCCATGACGATACGGCTGCGGAAGTTGGTGTCGTCGGGATAGAGCGCGGCGACGGCGCGGCACTGCTCCGGCGTGAGCAGGCCCTTCAGGACGGCGGAGCCGTGGGTGTCGAGCTCGCCGGTGATTTGCGGCCAGTCGAGGGCATCGACATGGGCGGCAGTATCCGCTGACGGGGATTGAGGCGATTTGCGTGCTGTTGCTGTCATGGCTCTCTGACCTTCGCAGGACCGCCCCGTCCTCTACCACCCGATTTCCGTCTCTCTCCCCGTCATTGCGAGCGGAGCAAAGCAATCCAGAATTCCTCCGCGGAACCAGTCTGGATTGCTTTGTCGCAAGAGCTCCTCGCAATGACGAAGGAGAGACTTTAGCCCCGCACCGGCAGCGTCACCACGTCATAGCCGTGCTTGATCGTGCGCTTCAGCACGGGGTCCTCCAGCTCGAAATCGAAGCGATCGGCGGGACGGATGCCGCCCTTCGCCGCAAACGTACCGCCGAACATGGCGCAGCCGTCGGGGAATTTCCCACCGTCGAAGCCACGCGCGATGAGGTCGACGACCGGCAGCATCGCGTCGAGCGTGCCCTCCTGGTAGAGCACGCGCTCGCCCTTGATCGTGGCCCAGGAGCGCAGGATCATCCTGTCCCAATGGCCGATGACGTCCTCGAGCTCCCACACGGTGGATGCGATCGGCTTGTCGCACATCTGCTTGGACACCGTGACGTTGTAGGCTTCGACCTTGCGGTCGGTGTGGTCGGAACCGCAGCCGACGAAAATGCGACCCTGCCAGCCGATCAGCACGAACTCGACCTCGCCGGAGGAATCGCCGCCGGTGCATTCGATGCTGTCCTCCTGCGTCAGCCGCCGCGCCGAGGCACGGTAGTAGATCGGCGTCGAGGCCGGCGGCGCGATACCCATCTCCTGCAGCTCGGCAATGTGCTTGTCGCGCGCGACCGGATCGCGGCCGGTCCAGCCGGCGATGACCATCTGGTCGATCGCCAGCGTCAGCGGCGTGGTGGTGTCCTGGGCGTCAACGGTGAAGGTCAGGTCAAACACGAATTACGGCCTCCATGCCGGCAGCAAGCTCGAAGATACGGCGGTCCGATCCGCCCGCGCCCGCCAGCATCAGGCCGACGGGAATTTCGCCCTCGCGATGCGCCGGCAGCGAGATGGCGCAACCGTCGATCATGTTGATCAGGGTGCAATTGCGGAGCGCCCGCAGGTTTTCCCTGGTGAACTCCTTGTCGTCGGCGAGATCGGCGATTTTCGGCGGCGTGTTGGCGGTGGTCGGCAGCACCAGCGCGTCATAGGGCGCGATCCGCGCATTGACGCGGGCGATCAGCGAGCGGCGCTCGTGGAGAAGATCGATGTAGTCCGCCGCGCTCTGCGCCTCGCCGCGCATGATGCGCACGGAGACTCGGGGATCGTAGACGTCACCCTTGGATGTGAGGAGGTAGCGGTGCCAGGCGTAGCTTTCGGAAGCCGCAAAGCCGCCCTTGGCGTTCATCGGTCCGATGTCGTGGAATTCGGCCATCTCCATGCGCTCGATGATCGCGCCGTGATCGGCAAGGCTCTTGAGCGCACGCTCGAATGTCCCGGCCACAGCCGCGTCGAGGTCATCGAGCGCGATCGTGGTCGGCACCGCCAGCCGCATGCCCTTGACAGGTCGCGGCTTCAGCGGGCCGATCAGCTCGTTGGCGAGCACGGCATCGAGAATGGCACAGCAACTGACCGATCGTGCCAGCGGCCCGATGCTGTCGAGCGAGAACGACAGCGGCACAGCCCCGTCGAGCGGCACGCGCCGCTGCGTCGGCTTGTAGCCGACGATGCCGTTATAGGCCGCCGGAATCCGGCAGGAGCCGCCGGTGTCGGTGCCGAGCGCGCCATGCGCCATGCCGTCGAGCACGGACACCGCGGCACCCGAGGACGAACCGCCGGGCACGTGGCCCTCGGCCCGGTTCCAGGCGCCCTTTGGCGTGCCGTAATGCGGATTGATGCCGATGCCGGAATAGGCGAACTCGGTCATGTTGGTGCGCCCGATCACGACGAAGCCGGCCTTGCGCAGCCGCGCTACCGTGGGGGCATCCTGCTCGGCCGGCGAGGAATCATCGAGCGCGCGGGAGCCGGCGCGCGTCACCTGGCCCTTGATGTCGAAGAGATCCTTGATCGAGACCGGGATACCGGCGTAGCGCGACGGCGCCGCCTTCACCTTGCGCAAACCGTCCATCGCATCCGCCGCCACAAGCGCGGCGTCCCTGTCCACATGGATGAAGGTACGCTGCCCCTCGCCGGCCGGATCGGCGATTTTGGCGATGCAAGCCTCGACCAGCTTGCGGGAGCTGGTGCGGCCGCTTTCGAGGTCTTCGGCGAGCTTCTTCAGTGTCGAAAAATCGGGCATGTCTGTCTCACGGAATATTTGCGCGCAATGTATAGCGCTGCCTCACTTCGACACAAGCATTGTGCGCATGATGGCATGCATGCGCATTGCTGGACCGTTGACGCGCCATGGTCGATTGTCGCATCAAGATCGCAACAGCCGGGCTTCGCTTGGCCTTGGGAGGACCTGCCGAGATGGCCGAACCGCATCGCGCGCGACCGAAACCGACGCCGGAGACCCAGCATTTCTGGGACGGCACCAAGGCGGGCGAGTTGCGCCTGCAGCGCTGCGACGCCTGTGCGCATGTCTATTTCCCGCCGCGCCCGTTCTGCCCGTCCTGCGCCTCGCGCAAGGTCAGCATCTTCAAGGCGAGCGGCAAGGGCTTTCTCTACAGCTACGTGATCAACCACCGTCCCGCCGCGCCCGGCTTCACGCCGCCTTACGCGATTGCGGTAGTCGAGCTCGAAGAGGGACCGCGGATGATGAGCAACATCATCGACTGCCCGCAGACACCGGAGGCGCTCGAACTCGACATGAAGCTCGAGGTGGCCTTCGAGGCGCTCGACGACAAGATCACCCTTCCCGTATTCCGTCCGGCGAAGGGGTAAGCCCATGCGCAGCAATCAGGTTGCCGTCGTCGGCGCGGCCGAGACCACCGAGCTCGGTGTCATCCCCAACGCCTCGCAGCTCCAGCTTCACGCGGATGCGGCGCTCAATGCCATTGCCGATGCCGGGCTGAAGCTGTCCGACATCGATGGTTTCGCCACCGCCGTCGAAACGCCGCAGCAGGTCTGCCACTATCTCGGCATCAAGCCGACCTGGGTGGACGGCACCTCGGTCGGCGGCTGCTCCTTCATGCTGCACGTCCGCCATGCCGCCGCAGCGATCGAGGCCGGCCTGTGCAAGACGGTGCTGATCACCCATGCCGAGAGCGGCAAGTCGATGATCGGCAAGGCGCCGCGCTCGATTCCTGCCGACAGCCTGCAAGGCCAGTTCGAGGCGCCGTTCGGTGTCTACGGCCCGCCCAGCATGTTCCCGATCCCCGTGCTTCGCTTCATGAAGACCTATGGCATCACGCACGAGCAGCTCGCCTCGGTCGCAGTGGTGCAGCGGGAGTGGGCGGCGAAGAATCCGCGCGCGATGATGAAGGATCCCATCACGGTCGCGGACGTCCTCAACTCGCGCATGATCGCCTATCCGTTCCGCCTGCTGCAATGCTGCCTCGTCACCGACGGCGGCGGTGCGCTGATCCTGACCTCGGCGGACCGTGCCAGGGATTTTCCGCGCAAGCCCGTCTACATCATGGGCACCGGCGAGAGCGTGGAGACGCCGATGGTCAGCCAGATGGAGACGTTCAACTCCTCGCGCGCGTTCAAGACCGCGGGGCCCCTCGCCTTCAAGGAGGCCGGCATCGCGCATAAGGACGTCGACCATCTCATGATCTACGACGCCTTTGCGCATCTGCCGCTGTTCGGCCTCGGCGACCTCGGCTTCATGCCGCACGAGGAGACCGGAAAGTTCATCGCCGACGGCAACACGCGGCCCGGCGGCAAGCTGCCGCTCAACACCAATGGCGGCGGCCTGAGCTACATGCATTCGGGCATGTACGGCATGTACGCGCTCCAGGAGAGCGTGCGGCAGATGCGCGGTATCGCGCCGGCGCAGGTCGCCAACGCGAAGATTTCGGTGTGTCACGGCGTCGGCGGCATGTTCGCCGCGTCGGGCACGATCGTGTTTACGAACGAGAGGTAATCCACATGACGAAATCACTGCAAGACAAGGTCATCATCGTCACCGGCGCAGGCCGCGGCATCGGGCGCGAAATCGCGCTGCTCTGCGCCGGCGAGGGCGCCAAGGTCGTCGTCAACGATCCCGGCGTCGCCGCGGACGGCGCTGGCACCAGCGCCGCGCCCGCCGAGGAAGTGGTCGAGGAGATCAAGAAGCGCGGCGGCACCGCCGTCGCCAATTTCGAGTCGGTGGCCGAAGCCATCCCCGCCAGCAAGATCGTGAAGACCGCGACCGATCATTTCGGCCGGCTCGACGGCGTGGTCAACAATGCCGGCATCCTGCGCGACATGATCTTCCACAAGATGAGCGTGGAAGCGTTCGAGGCCGTCATCAAGGTGCATTTGATGGGCTCGTTCTACGTCAGCCACGCCGCGGCGCGGATTTTCCGCGAGCAGGAGTCCGGCTCGTTCGTGCACTTCACCTCGACCTCCGGCCTGATCGGCAACTTTGGACAAGCCAATTACGCCGCCGCCAAGCTCGGCATCGTCGGCCTGTCGAAGTCTATTGCGCTCGACATGGGCCGCTTCAACGTTCGCTCCAACTGCGTCTCGCCGTTCGCCTGGACCCGCATGATCGGGACCATCCCGACCGAGACCGAAGCCGAGAAGGCGCGCGTCGAGAAGATCAAGCAGATGGGCCCGGAGAAGATCGCGCCGGTCTGCGCCTATCTGCTCTCCGATGCCGCCAAGGACGTGTCCGGGCAGATCTTCGGCGCGCGCATGAACGAGCTGTTCCTGTTCAGCCAGAACCGTCCGCTGCGCTCGGTGCACCGGAGCGAGGGCTGGACCCCGCAATCGATCGCGGAACACGGCATGCCGGCGCTGAAGGGATCATTCTACAAGCTCGACCGCTCCGCCGACATCTTCCCGTGGGATCCCGTGTAAGGATCCCGTCGAGCCGCACTTCCGGCATTCCTGCTCTGCGATCTCCGGCTGCCTTGTCCGGAGATCGCTCCGCTTTACGCCCGATTGCTGGCGGATCATTTCCTCCCAACACAACTTTGGGAGGAAACCATGACAAGAATGCTGACCGACTCCGACGACACGACTGCAGGCAGCGGCCTCGCCCGCCGCACGCTCCTCAAGGGCGCCGCGACCGTTGCCGCATCCGCCCTGCTCGCCTCACGCGCGGACGCCCGCGACTTCGGCGCCAATGCCGAGCCGCAGCGCTATCCCGATCCTGACATCATTGCCATCGATCCCAAGCGCTTCAAGGCGAAGGTCGGCAACACCGCAATCAAGCGGCTCTATACCGGCTGCCTGTGGGCGGAAGGGCCAGCGTGGAATGCGCAAGGGCAATATCTGGTCTGGAGTGACATCCCCGCCAACCGGCAGCTGCGCTACCTCGATGACGACGGCCACATCTCCGAGCAGTTCCACAAGCCGTCGAACGAGGCCAACGGCAACTCGTTCGACACCGAGGGGCGCCAGCTCAGTGCCGAGCGCACCCGGCTCGTCCGCTACGAGCACGACGGTTCGGTGACGACCCTGGCCGAGCAGGCCGGCGGCAAGCCGCTCAACGGCCCCAACGACATGGTGATGCATCCCAACGACAAGGCGATCTGGTTCACCGATCCCGGCTACGGCGCGATCAGTATCTACGAGGGCAAGCTTGCCAATACCGGCTCGCTGCAGCCCCATCAGAAGGAAGCGGTTTATCGCATTGATCCGCAGAGCGGCCAGGTCGCGAAGGTGGCCGACGAGCCGTTCAAGCCGAACGGCATCGCTTTTAGTCAGGACTACAAGAAGCTCTATGTCTGCGACACCGGCATCACGCATTATCCTGAAGCCAAGAACGTGGTGTGGTCGTACGACATCGATGGGGCGAAGCTTTCGAACCCGAAGAAGCTGATCGACATGACGCTCGACGGCAAATCAGGCTTCCCCGACGGCCTGCGCGTCGACACCGAAGGCAACATCTGGGTCGGCGCCGGCTGGGTCGGCCCCGGCTATGACGGCGTGCAGGTGTTCGCGCCAAACGACGGCGCGCGCATCGGGCAGATCCTGTTGCCCGAGACCTGCGCCAACGTCTGCTTCGGCGGCAAGAAGCGCAACCGCCTGTTCATGACCGCGAGCCAGTCGCTCTATGCGGTGTATGTGGAGACGCAGGGCGCGCATTTCTGTTGAGTGCAGCGAATGGTGAGTGGCGAATGGATTCCACTCGCCACTCACCATGTCTCTACCCCGTATTCCTCAATCCCGCCGAGATCCCGTTGATCGTCAGCTGGATCCCGCGCAGGACCTGCTCGTCCGGGTTCTGCGCGCGGTGCTCCTTCAGCAGCTCGACCTGCACGTGGTTCAGCGGGTCGAGATAGGGGAAGCGGTGGCGCACCGAGCGCTCCAGCAGCGGGTTGCCTTGCAGCAGGCGGTCCTGGCCCATGATGTCCAAGAGCGTCTCGATGCAGGAATGCCATTCGCGGCGGATGCGGCCGAATATCTTTTCCCGGAGCGCCTCGTCGGGCACGAGCTCGGCATAGCGCGACGCGATCGCGATCGAGCTTTTCGCCAGCACCATGTCCATGTTCGACAGCAGCATGCGGAAGAACGGCCATTCCTTGTAGAGCTCCTTGAGGAACGGCATGCCCTTGTCGGGATGCTCCGCGATCCATTGCTCGACGGCGCTGCCAAAGCCGTACCAACCGGGCAGCATCAGGCGGCATTGCGCCCAGGAGAACACCCAGGGGATCGCCCGCAAATCCTCGATCGCGCGGGTCTTCTTGCGCGAGGCCGGGCGGCTGCCGATGTTGAGCGTCGCGATCTCGTTGATGACGGTGGACGCCCAGAAATAATCGACGAAGCCGTCGGTCTCGTAGACGAGGCCGCGATAGGCCTTGAAGGCCAGGCTTGAAAGCTCGTCCATCGCGGTCAGATATTCGCGGCGCGGCGCGCTCTGGCGCGGATGCAACAGGCTCGCTTCCAGCGTCGCGGCTGCCAGGATCTCCAGATTGTTGCGGCCGACTTCGGCGTTGGAATATTTCGACGAGATGATCTCGCCCTGCTCGGTGATGCGGATCTGGCCGTTCACCGCGCCGCCGGGCTGGGCGATGATGGCATCGTAGCTCGGGCCGCCGCCGCGGCCGACCGAACCGCCGCGGCCATGGAACAGGCGCAGGCGCACGCCGTGGCGCTCGAACACGTCGACGAGGCCGATCTCGGCCTTGTAGAGCTCCCAGCCCGAGGTGACGAAGCCGCCATCCTTGTTCGAGTCGGAATAGCCCAGCATGACCTCCTGCACGCTGCCGCGGCTGTCGACCAGCCGGCGGTAATCATGCAGCGAGAGCATGCGGTCCATGATGGTGGAAGACGCCTGCAGATCCTCGATGGTTTCGAACAGCGGCACGATGTTGATCGCGCTGCGCCCGGAGGGATGGACGAGACCGACCTCCTTCAGGAGCACCGCGACCTCAAGCATGTCGGACATGCCCTTGCACATCGAGATGATGCATTGGGGAATGGCGTCCGAGCCGAACTTCGCATGCGCTTCTGCTGCGGCATGGAAGACGTTGAGCTCGCCCATGGTCTCATCGCTGTATTTGACGAACGGCGACACCAGCGAGCGCGTCGAGCGCAACTCGTTGGTGAGCACAGAGATGCGGGCGTCCTCGCCGAGCGCGAGATAGGACATGCCGGGATTGGCGGCGTCCATCAGCTCGGCGATGGTGCGCTCGTGCACTGCCGAGTTCTGGCGGATGTCGAGCCGGGCCAGATGGAAGCCGAAGCAGTCCACCGCACGGCGCAGCAGCCGCAGCCGGCCGCGGGCGATGACGCCGGCGTTGTTGGAGATCAGAGAGCGGTGCAGCACGTCGAGATCGGCCTTGAGCTCCCCGACGCTGTCATACGGCGCGCCCTTGCCGACCGGCCGGCGCGTGATCTCGACCTGAAGCATTTCGGCCGTTGCAGTCAGGCGCGCATAGATGCCAGAGACCGCAAGACGATACGGCTCGCCGCTCCGGTGCGGCGAGGTATCGGGCGAGCGCTCCGCCAGCGTGCGCAGCTCCTCGGAGACGTCGGCGAGATGGGCCGCGATCGACAATTCCGAGCCGAGCACGTGCAGCTCGTTCAGATAGAACTGCATCACCCGGCTCGACTGCAGCCGCAGCGTGCCGCGCATCACGTCGGCGGTGACGAAGGGATTGCCGTCGCGGTCGCCGCCGATCCAGCTGCCCATGCGCAGGAACGAGGCGAGCTCGCCGGCCGCCTGCTCGCCGCCCTCCTCCAGCCGGTCCTCCAGCGCGTTGACCAGCCGCGGCACCTCGCGGAGAAACGTGTAATCATAGAACGACAGGCCGTTGGCGACCTCGTCGAGCACGGTGAGCTTGGTCCGGCGCAGCAGATTGGTCTGCCACAGCGTCAGCACCTCGCGGCGGAGCTGCTCGTCGCTGGCGGCGGCCTCCTCCGCCGTCAGCGCGACGCGCTCGCGACGATCGAGCAGGCTAGCTACCTCCATCTCGCGGTCCATGGTGCTCTTGCGGCGGACCTCGGTCGGATGCGCCGTCAAAACCGGGCTGACCAGCGCGCTCTTAAAGAAGTTGCGCAGGGCATCGGCACCGATGCCCGCAGCCCTCGCATGGGCGAGCGTCTCGGCCAGCACGCCGGAGCCGCCGCCCTTGTTGGCGCGCATCTGGCGGATGTTGTTCTGGTCCTCGGCGATGTTGGCGAGGTGGGAGAAATAGCTGAAGGCGCGGACGATCCGCACCGTCTCGGAGGTCGACATGCTGTCGAGGATCTGCTCGAGCTCGTGGCGGGCGAGCCGGTCCTCGTCGCGGTGGAATCGGATCGAGGTCTGGCGGATGCGCTCGACCAGATCGAACAATTCCGGCCCCTCCTGGTCGCGCACCGTGTCGCCGAGAATGCGCCCGAGCAGGCGGATGTCGTCCCGCAGCCGCGCGTCCGCCTCCATCGCCTGGACGTCCTCGGGGCGGTTGGGGCGCTGATCGGCGGTGTCGGATGATATGGTCTGGAGGGACATTGGCTCGCTCCGCTGTTCGAGCTCGCTTGGCTGCCCGGCTCAGCCGAGTGTGCAAGTTTTTTGCCGCAGCGCAAGATGAAGTTGGGGGCGGCGCGGCAACATCACCTATCATGGGAGAAATGCGCCTTGCCGACGGACGCGCGCACACGTCCGCGGTCTCGCCGCGCGGGGCCCGAGTTTTGCTGTCGTTTCGCCCTCATCGATAAGAAAGGGCGCAGGGAAGGCCGGGCGCCGGCTGGCACCCAGGGTCCGCACGCGAAAAACGCACGCGGGGGTGACCACAGGTGATGCCGGAACATCCCGGCCTTCCCTGCGCAATGGTTTACGGCTTATGGCGCGCTCTCCCCGGGGAGCGACGCACTATTGCCCCCGTCGCCTCGCAGATGATCGATGCGCGCACCCGGTCGGGCCGCACATCACCGCAAGTCTTGACGCACAGACCCCGGGCGTCAGGACCACACGCTTTTGCCGTCCGCGGACGTCCCTCCCCGGACATCCGGAAGCTCGCGCGTGCTCGCCCCCGAAGTCGAATAGAAACGCTGTGACCGCGCCGGGTCGTTCGCGCGGATCGCGATGGCTCACAGGCGTAGCCCGCCCTGCCACCTCGTCACGCGCCGGCGCTGCCGCGTCCATCGCATCTCGGCTCACGTATCGTGACGATCGCGAAACGCCCTTTTTAGCGGGCCGGAATAGTTTGCGGTTTACCCGAAGAAGCGAATTCGGTCAATCAGAATATTGGAGAACCGATCGATTGACCTGCATGTGGCAGGTTTTGCCCGTCGGGCAACGCGAGGGATTGTGGGTCGGAAGCATTGAGCGGCCCACCCAACTCCAAATAGTGACGCTTACCAGTGGCGATGGTGCCGCCAACCATAGTGATGGCCTCGGCCTCTGCCCCAGCCGTAATGATGACCACGGCCGCCGCGATGACCCCACCCGTGGCCACCGCCATGTCCGTGGCCGCCCTTGACCTCGATGGTGTCAGTCTGAGACGCGCCCAGTGTGTCCGGCTTGGCAACGGGCATCGCCGAAGCAGAAGGTGTGGGTGTCAAAGCAACGGCCCCCGCCACAAAGCCCACCAAGCAAAGCCACTTCATGCAATCGCCTCCCGATAAGAATGAACCAAGGGCCAGCCGCGGCACATTGCGGCCGCGTTCGCTCCCGCTCGTCAACAATGAAGCCGGGAAAAAGTTGCAATGAAATGTGACGCATTGCGGAGGCGTAGGATATCCTACGAGTTTGCCTTAAGCCGGCACGATCACCTTGCCGATCGGCCAGAGCGCGATGCCGGCGAGCTTGAGGTGGGCCCAGGCGAAGGGAATGCCGATGATGGTGATCGCGAGGGCCACGGCGGTGAAGAGGTGGCCGAGCGCCAACCACCAGCCGGCGAGCACGAACCAGATGATGTTGCCGATCACCCCGAGCGGGCCGGTGCCGACATCCTCGACACCGGTGACCTCATAGCGGCTGACCGCCCGCGAGCCGAACGGCATCAGCGTGTAGACGGCGATATTGAACGCCGCCCGCGCCCAGGGCAGGCCGATGATGGTGACCGCCATGATGACCGCGGCGACCAGCCAGCCGAGCGCCATCCAGGCGCCGCCAATGAGAATCCAGAGCAGGTTGAGCAGGATGGAAACGGGAGCCATGGGATGATCCGAAGGTCGATGATCCCGTGAGTATAGCACGATGCGCGAGGTTGCGATCGATAAAGCCGCTCACGTATTCGCGTGCTCGTGTAGCCCGGATGAGCGAAGCGACATCCGGGTCTTACTGGTTGTTATCCCGGGTATCGCTTCGCTCACCCGGGCTACGCACCGCTAGATCTTCCGCCCCGCCTGCTCCCAATAGGGATCGCGCAGGCGCCGCTTGAAGATCTTGCCGGAGTCTTCGCGCGGCAGCCCGGTGCGGATCTCGATGTGCTTTGGGACCTTGTAGTCGGCAAGCGAGGCCTTCAGGCGGGTGCGGATTTCGGCGGCATCCAGCGTAACGCCGGCTTGCGGCTCGACCACCGCCATCAGCGCTTCGCCGAACTCGGCATCGGGGATGCCGAACACCGCGCAATCATGCACGCCGGGCACCGCGTGCAGCACGGACTCGATCTCGGCCGGATAGATGTTGACGCCGCCCGAGATCACCATGTCGCGCTTGCGGTCGCAGATGAAGACGTAGCCCTCTTCGTCGATATAGCCGACGTCGCCGGAGGTGATGAAGCCGTCGCGATCGATTTCGGCGCGCTTCTCCGGCTTGTTGTGGTAGGTGAAATCGGCCATCCCGGCCATGCGCGAGTAGATCTCGCCGATCTCGCCTACACCCAGCACGCGTCCGTCCTCACCGATGAAGCGCAGCTCGGCGCCGGGCGAAATCCTGCCGACGGTGCCGGGCTTCCTCAGCGCGTCCTCGGAGGTCGCGAAGGTGACGGCGCTGGATTCGGTCGAGCCGTAGAATTCATAGATCACCGGCCCCCACCATTCGATCATGGCGCGCTTGACGTCCGCCGGACAGGGTGCTGCGGCGTGAATGATGTGGCGGAGCGAGGAGACGTCGTATTGCTTGCGCACCTCCTCCGGCAGCTTCATCAGGCGGATGAACATGGTCGGCACCATGAAGATGGTGTCGATCTTGTAGCGCTCGATCAGCTCGAGAAATTCCTCGGGCTCGAAGCGGGGCATCAGCACCAGTGCGCCGCCGAGTTTTCCCGCGCGAATGCCGAACGAGTTCGGCGCGGAGTGATAGAGCGGGCCCGGCAGGATCGTGCGGGCGCCGGGCTTGAGCCCGTAGATCATCGCGCGCATGCGCTCGCCGGCAGCCGCCTGCTCCGGCGTCGGCGCGTTGCGCCGTACGCCCTTGGGGTGGCCTGTCGTGCCCGAGGTGTAGATCATGTTCATGGGCTGCGGCACGACCGGGCCGTCATAGGGCTGGTGCTCTGCGAGCCAGGATTCGAAATCGATCGCGAAGTCCGGCGTCTTCAGATGATCGGGATCGATCTTGTAGCTGGACAGGATCTCCGGGGGCGTCGGCACGCTGAGCACGGTGACGCCTTGGGGAATCGCATCGCGCAAGGCATGCAGCATGTCGGCATGGCCGATCAGCACGGAGGTGCCGGTGTCGTTCAGGATGTAGTTGATCTCCTCCGGCTTGAAGTGCCAGTTGATCGGCACGCCGTAGGCGCCCAGCCGCATGGCGGCATAGGCGGCTTCGATGAAGGCGATGTCGTTGCGCATCAGCATGCAGACGCAATCGCCCTGCCTAACGCCGATTTGGCTGAGGCCCGCGGCGATGCGATCGGCACGATCAGCGACCTCGGCATGGGAGCGGCTGCGCTCGCCGGAGACGATCCCGAGGAAATTTGAGGTTTCGCTCATTGTTGTTTTTCTTTGTTGTTGAAGTTGCCCCTCATGGTGAGGAGGCGCAAGGCGCCGTCTCGAACCATGAGAGCCCGTGGCCCATCCCTCGAGACGCCGCTTCGCGGCTCCTCGGGATGAGGTCTGCGCTAATCCGCAAACTTCGGCGCGCGCTTCTCCAGATTGGCACGCACCGCCTCGGTCTGGTTCGCACTGCCGATCAGCTTCTGCTGCTCGACGGACTCGGCAAGCAGCGCGGGGCCTGGATCGACCGAAAGATTGTTGAGCAGGCGTTTCGCGGCGCGGATCGCATCAGGGCTTTTTCCCGCGATCTCGCGCGCGACTTCGAGGGCGCTCGCGCGCGGATCGTCGCAGATGCGCGTGGCGAGACCGTAAGCCATCGCCTCCTGCGCGGAGAAGATGCGGCCGGTGTAGGTGAGATCCCGCAGGATGTCGTCGCGCACGAGCGAAGCCAGGATCGGCGTGCCCGCCATGTCTGGCACCAGGCCCCATTTGATTTCCATCACCGACATCCGCGCATCGGGGGTGAGGAAGCGCATGTCGGCGCCGAGTGCGAGCTGGAAGCCGCCGCCGAAGGCGACGCCCTGGATCGCCGCGATCACCGGCACCGGAAGCTGGCGCCAGCCCCACACCGCCTGCTGCGCAAAATTCGCCTGGCCGTGCGTGCGTTTGGTGAGGTCGCGATTTTCGCCACCCGGAATTCCGTTGCCGCCCTTTTCCTTCATGGCGGCAAAACGCCCCATGTCGAGACCGGCGCAGAAGGCGCGGCCCTCGCCGGACAGCACCACGACGCGCACGCCTTTTTCCTTCGAAAGCCGATCCGTTGCGGCCACAAGGGCCTCGAACATGGCCTGATCCAGCGCATTCATCTTGTCCGCGCGCACCAGCCGCACGTCGGCGACGCCTTCCGAGATCGAGATCGAGACGCGCTCTTCCATGGATGAATTCTCCCCTGATTCCCGGCTGTTCTTGTTCGGTGCCGCTTTACAGGAAGCCGGCGGCCGGATTTAGTCAATCGATCAATTAACCGACAATCGCGACGGGGGAAACAGCCATGTTCAAGGAAAATCTTCTGGCGGGGCGGCGCATCCTCGTGACCGGCGGCGGCACCGGGCTCGGCAAGTCGATGGCGGCGCGCTTTCTCCAGCTCGGCGCGGAAGTGCACATCTGCGGCCGGCGCAAGATCGTCTGCGACGAGACCGCGACCGAGCTGATGGCTGAGCATGGCGGCCGCGTCACCAGCCACGGCGTCGACATCCGCAACGCGCTCGCGGTCGAGGAGATGATCGAGACCATCTTTCGCGACGGCCCCCTCACCGACCTCATCAACAACGCCGCCGGCAATTTCATCTCGCGCAGCGAGGAGCTGTCGCCGCGCGGCTTTGACGCCGTCGCCAACATCGTCATGCACGGCACGTTCTACGTGACGCAGGCGGTCGGCAAGCGCTGGATCGCGTTGAAGCAGCCCGGCAACGTCGTCTCGATCACCACGACCTGGGTACGCAACGGATCGCCTTACGTGGTGCCGTCGGCGATGAGCAAGTCGGCGATCCATGCCATGACGATGTCGCTCGCCACCGAATGGGGCCGCTACGGCATCCGGCTGAACACGATCGCGCCGGGTGAGATCCCGACCGAGGGCATGAGCAAGCGCATCAAGCCCGGTGACGAAGCCGGCGCGCGCACCAAGGCGATGAACCCGATGGGCCGCGTCGGCACCATGGAGGAATTGCAGAACGTCGCCGTGTTCCTGATCTCCGGCGGTTGCGACTGGATCAGCGGCGAGACCATCGCCATGGACGGCGCGCAGGCGCTCGCGATGGGCGGCAATTTCTACCAGCTCCGCGACTGGAGCGACGACGACTGGAAAACCGCACGCGAGAGCATCATGGCGCAGAATGAAAAGGACCGTGCGAAGCGGGGCTGAGGCTCTCTCCGTAGTCGTCCTGGCGAAAGCCAGGACGACTACGCTGAAGCCATGGCGTACCCTCTCCCATCTTGTCATCGCCCGCGGATGACGCCACACTCCGCGACATAAGAACAAGACGATATGGGAGAAACATGACCACACAGCCATTGGCCAATCTCGCCGACATGGTGCGCGAGCGCGCGACGAGCCGCGGCAACGCGATCGCCTTCGAGTTCGAGGGGCGCGCCACCAGCTTTGCCGAATTCGACGTCAAGACGAATAAAGTGGCCAATGCGCTGATCGCGATGGGTGTGAACAAGGGCCAGCGCATCGCCTATCTCGGCAAAAACAGCGATATCTATTTCGAGCTGCTGATGGGCGCGATGAAGGCCGGCGTGGTGATGGCGCCGGTGAACTGGCGGCTCGCGGGCCCCGAGGTCGCCTTCATCGTGAGCGATTGCAAAGCGCCGGTGCTGTTCGTGGGACCCGAGTTCATCACCCAGGTCCGCCAGATCAAGGACCAGTTGCCGGACGTGCGCAGCGTCATCACCACCGAAGGCGGCGCGCCGGAATGGCAGGATTTTACAGCCTGGCGCGATGCACAGAGTGGCGACGATCCCAAGGTGCCGATCGACACGAAGGACATCGCGATCCAGCTCTATACGTCGGGTACGACAGGCAAGCCGAAGGGCGCGATGCTGTCGCATGCGAACTTCCTCAACCTGGTGCAAACAGGTAATGCCGAGGACAAGCCCGAGTGGAACCGGTGGTCGACCGACGACGTGTCGCTGGTCGCGATGCCGATTTTCCATATCGGCGGCTCCGGCTGGGGCGTGATGGGGCTCTACCACGGCGCCCGCGGCGTGATCGCGCGCGAGTTCGATCCGACCAAGGTGCTGGATTTCTTCGAGCAGTCCGGCATCACAAAGCTGTTCATGGTGCCGGCGGCGATGCAGTTCGTGGTGCGGCAGCCGCGCGCGAGGACTGTCGATTTCTCGCGATTGAAATACATGCTGTACGGCGCCTCGCCGATACCGGCGGCGCTGCTGAAGGAATGCATCGAAATCTTCAAATGCGGCTTCGTGCAGATGTACGGCATGACCGAGACGACAGGCACCATCGTCGCGCTGCCGCCGGAGGATCATATCGAGGGCTTGGAGCGGATGCGCTCGGCCGGCAAGGCGCTACCGGGCGTCGAGATCGCGATCCTCGATGTTGACGGCAAGCCGCTGCCGCCGCGCGAGGTCGGCGAGATCGCGACGCGCTCGGGCTCCAACATGGCCGGCTACTGGAACCTGCCGGAGGCCACCGCCGCGACGTTGCGCGGCGACGGCTGGCTGCGCACGGGTGATGCCGGCTACATGGACGAAGACGGCTATCTCTACATCCACGACCGCATCAAGGACATGATCATCTCCGGCGGCGAGAACATCTACCCGGCAGAGGTCGAGAGCGCGCTGTGCGATCATCCCGACGTCGCGGAAGCTGCCGTGATCGGCATACCCGACGACAAATGGGGTGAGGCGGTGAAGGCCGTCGTAGTGATGAAGCCGGGCAAGCAGGCGACCGCCACCGACATCATCAACTTCACCCGCGAGCGCATCGCCGGCTTCAAGACGCCGAAGAGCGTGGAGTTCCTGCCGGCCCTGCCGCGCAATCCGTCAGGCAAGATTTTGCGACGGCAGTTGCGGGAGCCGTATTGGGCCGGGAAGGATAGAAGGGTGAATTAGCGCCACTCCGGCCACATCGTCGTCCCGGCGAAGGCGGACCCATAGCCACAGGATTGGGTTTTGCGAAAACTCGGAGTTGCCGTCTCGCGCTACGACTTCTCCGTGGGGTAATGGGTCCCGGCCTTCGCCGGGACGACTCCGGGGAGAGACTGCGCGCAACAATCCCTCAATGCTTCCCCGGCCCCATATAGCCGAACAAAAATCCCGCTACCTTGCGGATCTGGATCTCCTCGCTGCCCTCGGTGATGCGATAGCGGCGGTGATGGCGGTAAATGTGCTCGAACGGCTTGTGGCGTGAATAGCCCATGCCGCCGTGAACCTGCATGGCGCGGTCGGCAGACTCGCAACACAGGCGGTTTGCCCAGTAGTTGCACATCGAGACGCGGTCGGAGAGCGTGCGCTCGATCTGCTCCTCGGTGAGCTTGTCCATTTCCCAGGCGGTCTTGCGGATCAACAGGCGCAACATCTCGGCCTGCGTCGCAAGCTCGACCAGCGGGAATTGGATCGCCTGGTTCTCGGCCAGCGCCTTGCCGAACGGTTTTCGCTCGCGCGCATACTTCACGCTCTCGTTGATGCAGTAGACCGCTGCCCCCAACGAACTCGCTGCCTGCCGGATGCGGTTTTGATGGACAAAACATTGCGCCAGCGACAGGCCGCGACCGTCCTCGCCGAACAGCGCATCCTCCGGCACGAACACGTCCGTAAAGCTAACGCGGGGATGATCGGTCGGCATGTTGAAGGTCCACATATACTCTTCGATCTTCACGCCATGGCTCGTGGCCGGCACCAGGAAGCAGGTGATGCCGCGGGCATCGCCGTCATTGCCTGACGTGCGCGCGAACAGCGCGCAATGCGTGGCGACGTGCATGCCGGTCGTCCACATCTTCTCGCCGTTGATGATCCAGCCCTTGACGTTGTCACGGGTCGCGGGCACCGCGCGCGCTTCCATATGGGTGGCGTCAGAGCCGTGATTTGGCTCGGTCAGGCCGAAGGTGATGCGGTACTTGCCCTTGATCGAGCCGTCGATCATCGCCTTCTGGTCGTCGCGTCCGTAGCGATCGAGCATGGTGGCGACGGGGAAGTTGCCGACGATGGAATGCTCGTTCTGGAGGTCGTTGTGCAGGCCGAGGCCCTTGGCGGCAAAGTGCTCGCGGATGACCGCCATCCAGAGGTTGGAGCCATTCTTGCCGCCATATTGCTTCGGCACCGCAAAACGCAAATGGCCGGCGGCGTCTGCGAGATCCTTGGCCTTGCGCAGCAGCGCCTCCCATTCGTGGCGCGGCAGGCCGCCATTCTCGAAATCGGTGCGCGCCCATTCGCGGCGGTGATCGAAGAAGCGGATGTTATCGTCGGCCGCCTCCAGCGGCTTGATCTCTTGTTCGATGAAAAGGTCGAGCTCTGCGAGATAGGCGACGAGATCGGCAGGCAGCGAGAAATCCACGGCTCTCTCCCGGATGATTTTTTCGTTTTGCGTTAAGGCGCTGGGCGCAGCTTTGCTTCGCACGATTAAGGTGAGAAGAGCGCCGCCAAGTCAAGCAATGGGAGGCGTGCCGGATGCGCAAGGCGCATTGCGCAATTCGATGGTGCTCTAGCGCGGAGGCGCGGTAGTATTCCGGCAATATTCCTTCACGAGAAACTGCGGGAGCGCGCGATGGAGCTGAACTTTTCCAAAGTGGAACGCAAGGGGCCGATCACGATCGTCACGCTGTCGCGGCCCGAGGTCTACAACGCGCTGCACACTGACGCGCATTTCGAGCTCAACAAGGTGTTTGACGATTTCTCCGCCGATCCCGAGCAGTGGATCGCGATCGTCACCGGTAGCGGCGACAAGGCGTTCTGCGCCGGCAACGATCTGAAATGGCAGGCCGCCGGCGGCAAGCGGGGCTGGGACAAAGGCGGCTTCGCCGGCCTCACCGCGCGCTTCGACTGCGACAAGCCGATCATCGCCGCGGTCAATGGCGTGGCGATGGGCGGCGGTTTCGAGATTGCGCTGGCCTGCGACCTGATCATTGCCTCGGAGAACGCGACCTTCGCGCTGCCCGAGCCGCGCGTCGGGCTGGCCGCACTCGCCGGAGGCCTGCACCGGCTGCCGCGCCAGATCGGGCTGAAGCGTGCCATGGGCATGATCCTCACCGCGCGTCATGTCAGCGCTAAGGAGGGTCTCGAACTCGGCTTCGTCAACGAGGTGGTGCCGCAGGGCGAGGCGCTCACGGCCGCGCTGCGCTGGGCTGAGATGATCACCAAGAATTCGCCGATGTCGATCCGCGCCTCAAAGCAGGCGATCCAGAAGGGCCTCGGCGTGTCGCTGGAGCAGGCGATCGAGGAACAGCGCGAATATCCAGCCGTGAAGGCGATGGTGGCGTCGCAGGACTACATCGAGGGCCCGAAGGCGTTTGCGGAGAAGCGGCCGCCGAAATGGGTGGGGAAGTGAAGGGTCGCTTGGCTCGTCACCGCCGTCATGCCCCGGCTTGACCGGGGCATCCAGTACGCCACGGCTTCTCGGCTCAATCACTGCCGTCTCTGGAATACTGGATCGCCCGCCTTCGCGGGGGATGACAGCAGAGAGTGTAGTACCGCCTACCCGCTTCGCGAGAGTTCGCGTTTGTACGACGCGTAATTCGGCTGGTCCACCGCAAGCTTGTCCATGGTCGTCTGCCACAGATGCTCGGCAAGGCCGGGCGTCGCTAGATCGACCTCGCCCTTGGCGATGCGCTCGGCCAGCGTGCGGTTGAGATCGGTCACCGAGCCGTCCATGCCGAGCAGAGCACGCAGCCGCTCCACCTCAGCGGCGTCGCTCCCCTCCTCCCGCGTCAACTGCCGCGTCACGAGGTCGAGGATGTTGATGGCGACGCGCAGCTTGAAGGCCTGATGGCCGTAGATCAGCGGCGCGATGTCGTTGCGGAGGAAATCGGCGACCGACTTCGTCAGCTCGATCGGGGTCGGCTCGTCCTGCATGGTCAACTCCCCCGCGGCGCCAGCAGCCGCAACAGATCGATCTCGGTCTCGGAAGCGCGGCGGCCGATCATGGCGCGTTCCATCGAATGGTCCGGGCCCTCGCGAAAGCGCTGCATCATGCCGCCGCACATGATGCCCCAGCGCAGCGTGCCCATCACTTCCCAGAATTTGACACGCGATGGATCGACCTTGCGCCCAGCCGCCTCATAGCCGGCAAACAGCTCCTGACGCGAGCCAAAGCCGCCGACCGGCTTGTCGATCTCGCCAAAGCGCCAGGAGTTGACGCAGACCCAGCCGAGATCCTCCATGGGATCGCCGAGATGGGCGAGCTCCCAGTCCAGCACCGCGCGCAGGCCGTCGGCGCCAATGATGAGATTGCCGTTGCGGAAATCGCCATGCACCAGCGTCGTCTCGGCCGAAGGGCCCGGATCGTGGTCGCGGAGCCAGCGCAGCGCCAGCTCGAAGACGGGTTTGGGCCAGTCCAGGCTGCGATAATCGCGTTCGAACTCAGAGATCTCCTCCGTCGCGGACCGGCTGCGCAGCTCGGGCAATTTGTCCCGCGGCAGCCCGTGCAGCTTCGCGAGCACGCCGCCGATCTGCCGTGCGAGACGCGGCCGCGCCGCCGCAAACTCGTCGTCGCGCAGAATCTTGCGCGCGATGGTTTCGCCCTCGACCCGCTGCATGATGAAGCCGGTGCCGAGATCGTCGTCCGGCGTGAGCACATGCATCACGCGCGGCGACGGCACGCCGGCCTCATAGGCAAGCTGCATCAGCTGCGCTTCCGCGCCGAGACCTGCCGCGCGCGTCGGCGCCGCGCCATACCCCTTCGGCGAGCGGCGCAGGATCGCACCGATCGGCTCGTCGGGATGCACGATGTCGAAGCGCCAGGTCTCCTGGCTGGCGCCGCCGGACAGCTTGGCCGCGCCGGTCACGCCGGTCGCCCCCTCGCACCAGCGCGCAACGCTGCGGGAAAGCTCAGCCTCGATCATTTGCCCTTGAACTGCGCCGGACGCTTCTCCAGGAAGGCGCCAACACCTTCGCGGAAATCATCCGTGTCGCCGGCATGGAGCTGGCACTGAAATTCGAGATTGAGCTGATCCTCGAAGGAATTCTCCGGGCTGTCCCAGTACAGCTTGCGGATCAGCGACAGCGCGACCGTCGGGCCGCTGGCGAGGTCGCGCGCAAGCTTCATCGCCTCCTCCATCAGCACGCCGTCATCATAGACGCGATTCACAAGGCCCCATTCCAGCGCCTTATCGGCCGGGAGCCGCTCGCCCATCAACGACAATTCGATCGAGCGTGCCTTGCCGATCAGCCGCGGCAAGAGCCAGGTCGAGCCGCAATCCGGCACCAGACCGATGCGGCGGAACGCTTGCAGGAAATAGGACGAGCGCGCGCACAGGATCATGTCGCCGAGCAGCGCGAAGCTCATGCCGGCGCCGGCCGCCGGGCCGTTGACCGCGGTCACGATCGGGCAATGCAGATTGCGGATGCGGCGCAGGAAGGGATGGAAGCCGGTCTCGAGCGTCAGGCCGGCCTTGGTCTTCTTCGACTGGTTGTTGCGGCCCTGGAGATTCGCCCCGGTGCAGAACGCCCGCCCTGCGCCCGTCAGCACCACGCAGCGCACCTCGTCCTTCTTCTCCTCGATCGTGTCGAGCGCTTCTGAGAGACCGCCCAGCATGTCCACGGAGACCGCGTTCATCACCTCCTGATGGTCGAGCTTGAGGATCGCGACCGAACCATCGAGATCGAGCGTGACGTGTTTGAACTGCATGGTTTCCTCGTGAGTTGCGGCCTGCACCAGTTTCGCAGACCGGAATTGCTTTTGCCGGGGCGCATATTTGATTTTTGGCGCGGTCTTGTCCATGGTGATCGGAGCATAGCAAGCAATCTTGCGCGCAGCGGCTGATGCGCACGATGCAAAAACAGGAAACGCGCCATGAACCTTTTCGACCTTTCGGGACGCGTCGCCGTGATCACCGGCGGCAATGGCGGCATCGGGCTGGGCATCGCGCAGGCGCTCGCCGGCCAGGGCTGCAACGTCTCGATCTGGGGCCGGAATGCTGACAAGAACAAGGCCGCTGCCGCGAGCCTGGCCGGGCTATCAGGCAAGGTCGACACGCGGGTCTGCGACGTCACCGACCCGACCTCGGTCAACGCCGCGATGAAGGCCACGCTCGA
Source organism: Bradyrhizobium sp. WU425 (assembly GCF_021052305.1). Taxonomy (NCBI): domain Bacteria; kingdom Pseudomonadati; phylum Pseudomonadota; class Alphaproteobacteria; order Hyphomicrobiales; family Nitrobacteraceae; genus Bradyrhizobium; species Bradyrhizobium sp. WU425. The sequence continues at coordinate 5,704,568 of NZ_CP088089.1, forward strand.
CACATTCGGCCGGGTCGACGGCTGCTTCGCCAATGCCGGCATCGGCGGCGGCGGCCGGCGCTCCTTTATCGAACGCACCGAGGAAGAATGGCGCACGATGTTTGCGACCAATCTCGACGGCGTGTTCCACGCGTTCCAGGCTGCCGCAAAACACATGACCGCGCGCGCCGAGGCCGGCGATCGCTTCGGCCGGCTGGTGGCGACTTCGAGCCTCGCCTCGATCTTCGGCACCGCGCGCAACGAGCACTATGCCGCGACCAAGGCCGCGATCAACGCGCTGGTGCGTGCGCTCGGCGTCGAGCTGGCGCGTCACGGCGTCACCGCGAACGCGATCCTGCCGGGCTGGATCAAGAGCGACATGACCTCGGGCCTGATGGCCAACGAGAAATTCGTCGCCAACGTGATGCCGCGAATTCCGGTGCGGCGCTTCGGCGAGGCCAGCGACTTCGGCGGCATCGCGGTGTATCTGATGAGCAAGGCCTCGTCGTACCACACGGCGGATACGTTCGTGATCGACGGCGGTTATACGGCGTTCTGATTCTCGTAGCCCGGATGGAGCGCAGCGCAATCCGGGACCGCCAAAAGCAAACAAGACCCGGATTACGCTTCGCTCCATCCGGGCTACAAATCATAATGAGGGGAACGGCAAATGTTTTCACACGTGATGATCGGCACCAACGACCTCGACAAGGCCAAGACGTTCTACGACAATTTGCTCTCCACGCTCGAAGTGCGGCCGGCGCGCGTCGACGGCCGTCGGATCTTCTACATCACCAAGACGGGCGTGTTCTCGGTGACGAAGCCGATCAACGGCGAAGCGGCGACGCCTGCGAATGGCGGCACCATCGGCTTTGCCGCCAACTCGCCGGAACAGGTCAATGCATGGCATACGGCCGGCATCGCCGCCGGCGGCGTTCCTTGCGAAGATCCTCCTGGTGTCCGTCAAGGCCCGGGCGTCAACCTCTATATTGCCTATTTGCGTGACCTCGACGGCAACAAGATCTGCGCGATGCACCGGATGGCAAGCTAGGCCGGCCGCAACCACCGCTGTCATGCCCCGGCTTGACCGGGGCATCCAGTACGCCGCAGCTTCTCGATAGATCACATACGCCTCGGAGTACTGGATCGCCCGATCAAGTCGGGCGATGACAGCGAGAATGCCGCCCATTCAAACAACATTTCAAACGTCCGCGATATTCCATCGCATGGCATGGCTCGCGTTGGAAAAAATGCGCGCTCGCACTTTGGCGACGCTGCGACTATTCTCCGGCGCAACGCGATCTCAGCGACCCCGGGAGGAACAATGACAAAACACACCTATATTCCCCGCACCACCAACTACACCCTCAATCCCGGCGACGAGCTCAACGACCTCAGGATGTCGGACCAGGTCCGGCCGCTCTACGATCACGTCAGGAAGTTCATCCGCGACACCGTCGAGCCGATGTCGATCGAATTCGCCAAGGCCGGCGAAGGCAAAGAGGATCGCTGGAGCTTCACGCCGAAGCAGCTCGAGGTGCTGGAGAAGGCCAAGAACAAGGCCAAGCAGGAAGGCCTCTGGAACTTCTTCCTGCCCGACGACGAGACCGGCCAGGGCCTGAAGAATCTCGACTACGCCTATATCGCATCCGAGCTCGGCAAGAGCCCACTGGCATCGGAGAGCATGAACTGCTCGGCGCCTGATACCGGCAACATGGAGGTGCTGGAGCGCGTCGGCACCAAGGAGCAGAAGGAGAAGTGGCTGAAGCCGCTGATGAACGGCGAGATCCGCTCCGCCTATGTCATGACCGAGCCGAACGTCGCCTCCTCCGATGCCAAGAACATCTCGACGAGCGCAAAGCTCGTTGGCGACGAATGGGTCATCAACGGCGAGAAGTATTACATCTCCGGTGTAGGCGATCCCCGCTGCAAGATCCTCATCGTGATGGTGAAGACCAACCCGGATGCGGCGCCGAGCAAGCAGCAGTCGCAGATTCTGGTGCCGCGCGACACGCCCGGCGTCGAGGTGCTCGGTCCCATGTACGTGTTCGGCCAGGACCACGCGCCGCGCGGCCACATGCACATGCGCTTCAACAACGTGCGCGTGCCCAAGGAGAACATTCTGCTCGGCGAAGGCCGCGGCTTCGAGATCTCGCAGCTTCGGCTAGGCCCGGGCCGCATCCATCACTGCATGCGCACTATCGGCAAGGCCGAGAAGGCGCTCGATTTGATGGTGCAGCGTGGCCTCACCCGTGAAGCCTTCGGCAAGAAGATCGCCCATCTCGGCGGCAACATGCAGATCATCGCGCAGGCGCGCTGCGAGATCGAGGCGATGCGGCTGATGGTGCTGAAGGCCGCCAAGGCCATGGACGTGCTCGGCAACAAGGAGGCCCGCGTCTGGGTCTCCATGGTCAAGGCCATGGTGCCGGAGCGAGCCTGCAAGATCATCGACCAGTCGATCCAGATGCACGGCGCCACGGGCATCTCGCACTGGACCCCGCTCGCGGAGATGTATCAGGACGTGCGCCATCTCCGCTTCGCGGATGGTCCGGACGAGGTGCACTGGATGGTGGTGGGACGCCACGAGCTGAGCATGGCGTGAACAACTGCCTCTCTTCCCCTCTCCCCGCACGCGGGGAGAGGCGAAGGGGCTACGACGCGGCCACCTCGCCGATCTTGTCCTGCGTCTTGGTCTCGAAATCGCTAGCGTCATGCCGCTCGTGAAGCTGGCTGGCGGGATCTCCGGAGACACGGTTGACCATGCGGCCGCGCTTGACGGCCGGGCGCTTGGCGATCTGGTCGGTCCAGCGCTGCACGTGCTTGTAGTCCTGCACGGACAGGAATTCGCCGGCGCCGTAGACCAGCCCCTTGGCGAGCGCGCCGTACCAGGGCCACACCGCCATGTCGGCGATGGTGTATTCGCTGCCGGCGAGATATTCGTTGTCGGCGAGCCGGCGGTCGAGCACGTCGAGCTGCCGCTTGGTCTCCATCGCAAAACGATCGATGGCATATTCGATCTTGGTCGGCGCGTAGGCATAGAAATGGCCGAAGCCGCCGCCGAGATAGGGCGCGCTGCCCATCTGCCAGAACAGCCACGACATCGCCTCGGTGCGGCTCTTGATGTCCTTCGGCAGGAAGGCGCCGAACTTTTCGGCGAGGTAGAACAGGATCGAGCCGGACTCGAACACCCTGATCGGCTCCGGGCCGGAGCGGTCCATCAGGGCCGGGATCTTGGAATTCGGATTGATGTCGACAAAGCCGCTGCCGAACTGGTCGCCGTTGCCGATTCTGATCAGCCAGGCGTCGTACTCCGCGCCCTTGTGGCCGAGCGCCAGAAGCTCCTCCAGCATCACGGTGACCTTGACGCCGTTCGGCGTCGCCAGCGAATAGAGCTGGAAGGGATGCCTGCCGACCGGCAGCTCCTTGTCGTGGGTGGGACCGGCGATGGGACGGTTGATGCTGGCGAACTGCCCGCCGTTCTCCTTGTTCCAGGTCCAGATTTTCGGCGGCACGTAGGCGGGGGTGTCGGTCATGGGGAGGGCTCCGGCGAAAAAGATGCGTCTGCATTAATTAGCCCACGGACGGCCGATGGCAAGCCCTGCCGGCCCTGCGTCCGGCGCGGGCCTCGCGACCGCGTCATGCATCCGACGTAGCCGAGGACGGCCATCACGAGAAGCCGCATCTGTCAGAGCCGGGCGTACGGCTTCGCGCAACACGGCGTGTGCACGCAAGATGCGCTGCCAAATCCGGATTGGCATAGCGCAAGACGATGGTCTAGCGTCGACGAGCCTTCGCTCAAGATTGCGACAACAGCAACGCGAGGCCGCCGGGAGAGAACGATGAAATCGCCGATCTGCGACATGCTGGGCATCGATTTCCCGCTGCTCGCCTTCAGCCATTGCCGCGATGTCGTCGCGGCTGTCAGCCGCGCCGGTGGGTTTGGCGTATTGGGTGCTACCGTGCACACGCCGGATACGCTCGAACGCGAGCTGAGATGGATCGACAAGCACGTTGACGGCAAGCCCTACGGTATCGACGTGCTGATCCCCGAAAACATCTCGACTGCGGGCGAGAAGGACGTCACCTGGAAGAGCCTTGAGGGGCGCGTGCCACAGGAGCACCGCAACTACACGCGCAATCTCCTGAAGAAATACGACATCGAACTCACGACCACCGAGGTCGCCGACAACCAGCCGCAGCCGTTCGATGGCAGGACCGCGCTGGAGCTGCTGGAGGTCTCGTTCAACCACCCGATCCGCCTGATCGCCAATGCGCTCGGCGTGCCGCCGAAGGCCATGATCGAGATGGGCAGGAAGCACGGCGTGCCGGTCGCGGCCCTGGTCGGCGCCAAGGAGCACGCGCTGCGCCAGGTCGCGGCCGGCGTCGATATCCTCGTGGTCCAGGGCACCGAAGCTGGCGGCCATTGCGGCGAGGTCTCGACCATGGTGCTGGTGCCCGAGGTGATCAAGGCGATCAAGAATATCCGCGACGTGCCGGTGCTGGCGGCCGGCGGCATCATGACGGGACGACAGATGGCGGCCTGCATGGCGATGGGTGCCGCGGGCGCCTGGACCGGCTCGGTGTGGCTTGCGACCGTCGAGTCCGAGACCACGGAGATCTTTCGCGAGAAGATGATCGCGGCATCGTCGCGCGATGCGGTGCGCTCGAAGGGCCGCACTGGAAAGCCGGCACGGCAACTTCGTTCGGTCTGGACCGACGCCTGGGAGCGCGCAGCCGAGAGCCCCGGCGCATTGCCGATGCCGCTGCAAAGTATCGTCAGCCGCGACGCCTTCAACTCGATCGACCGCGCCGCGGCGGGCGGCAACGCCAAGGCGCGCGATCTCGTGAGTTACTTCGTCGGCCAGGGCGTCGGGCTGATCGACAGCGTGAAGTCGGCCGGTGCGGTGGTGCAGGAGTTCAAGGAAGAGTTTGCCGAAGCCGTCGAGCACATGAATGCGCTGGTGGCGGAGTGATTGCCACACACCGTCATTGCGAGCGCAGCGAAGCAATCCAGACTACCATCGCGGAAAGACCCTGATTGCTTCGCTACGCGCGCAATGACAAAAAACTGACATCGTGAATTGAAGCATGACAGATAAGAAGCATACCCCCGAAGACCGCATCCCCGTCATCGTCGGCGTCGGCGAGATCGTCGACCGTCCCAAGGAGGTCACCGATGGCCTCGAGCCGCTCGACCTGCTCGAACAGGCGCTGCGGCGCGCGGAAGCAGATGCCGGCGCAAAGCTGCTCGACGAGGTGCAATCGCTCGATATCGTCAACTTCCTGAGCTGGCGCTATCGCGATCCGGAGAAGCTGCTGGCGCAACGGCTCGGCATCACGCCTTCGCATTGCTATTACGGCCCGGTCGGCGGCGAGAGCCCGATCCGCTACATCCACGAGGCAGCAAAGCGCATTGCGCGCTGCGAATGCAGCGTCGCTGCGGTTTGCGGCGCGGAGGCACAGTCGACGGCGACCAAGGCGGAGCGCGCCGGGGCAAAGCTGCCATGGACCCCGTTCGCCCACGACGTCGAGGAGCCGAAGCGCGGCGCGGCGTTCCAGAAGCCGCTGGCCGTGAAGCTCGGCGTGTTCCGCCCCGTCACCGTCTATCCGTTCTACGAAGCGGCATCGTCCGCCCATTGGGGACAGACGCCGCGCGAGGCTATGGCAGAGTCAGGCGTGCTGTGGTCGCGCTATTCGGAAGCTGCCGCGCAAAACCCAAATGCCTGGCTGAAGCGGCGCTATGCGCCGGAGGAGATCACGACACCGACGGCGGACAACCGCCTGATCGCCTGGCCCTACAACAAGCTCATGGTTGCCAACCCGAGCGTCAACATGGGCGGTGCGCTGCTGCTGACCAGCCTCGCCAAAGCGCGTGCGGCCGGCATCGCCGATGACAGACTGGTCTATCCGCTCGGCGGCGCCTCGGCCGAGGAGCCGCGCGACTATCTCTTGCGCGACCAGTTTTACGAGAGCCATCCGCAGAACGCCGTTTTGAAGGCCGTGATGGATCTCGCCGGCGGCGACGGCAGGAAGTTCGACGCGATCGAGCTCTATAGCTGTTTCCCGTGCGTGCCCAAGATGGCGCGGCGGACGCTGGGCCTAGGCGCGGACGTGCAGCCGACCGTGACTGGCGGCCTCACCTTCTTCGGCGCGCCGCTCAACACCTACATGACGCACGCGGCCTGCGCGATGGTCCGGCGCGTGCGCGACGGCGCAAAGCTCGGCCTGCTCTACGGCCAGGGCGGCTTCGTCACCAAGCATCATGCGCTGGTGGTGTCGAAGGCGCCGCCGCGTGAAGCATTGGCACAGGAGACGAGCGTGCAGGCGGCGGCGGACAGCAACAAGCGCGCGGTGCCGGAGTTCGTCACGGATGTCTCAGGCAAGGGCAAGGTGGAGAGCTTTACGGTGCTCTACGGCCGCGGCGGCGAGGTCGAGCATGGCGTGGTGATGCTGCGGACGGAAAACGATAGGCGCACGCTGGCGCGGATTCCCGCGAGCGATGCGGCAACGCTGGCGCATCTGCTCGACATGGATCGCACGCCGGTGGGTTCGCTCGGCGAGATCACGATGACGGTAGATGGCGTGCCGGAATGGAGGGTGGCGTAGCTCTCGTAGGGTGGGCAAAGGCGCTCTTGCGCCGTGCCCACCAATCTTTTTTAGGATCGCAGAGAGATGGTGGGCACACTTCGCTTTGCCCACCCTACGAAACCGAGGCTACCCCTTCGGCGCCTGCTTCTCCGACGCCGTCGCGGGCTTGCCCTTGGCGCCGGCGCCGGTCACGCGGACCTGGTCGCCGTCGGAGAGGCCGTCCGGTGGTGCCGTGATGACGCGGTCATCCGCTGCAATTCCCGAGGCGAGCTCGATCTCCTTGCCAAGATCGCGGGCGATGGTCACGGGCTTGAACAGGACCTTGTCGTCCGGACCGACGGTTGCGACGCGCAGGCCGCTGCCGTTGAAGATCAGCGCACTGGCGGGAATGCTGAGCGGCGCGGCGTCGCGCTGCAGGCTGAGCTTCACGCTAGCATAGCCGCCGGGCATCAGCTCGCCTGAGGAATTGTCGAGACCGAGCTGCATGCGCGTCGTGCCGGAGGCGACGTCAACCGCCTGCGAGGAGGCCTCCACCGCCGCCTGGAAGGTCCGGTTCGGATACTCCGGCAGCACGATGGCGGCCTTGGCGCCGATCTTGATCGCGGGCACGTAGTTCTGGGGCACGTTGATGTAGACGCGCAGCTTGGTGATGTCGGAGACCACGAACATTGCCGGGCCCGAGCCGCCGCCTGAATTGATCAGCGCACCGACGTCGGTGTCGCGCGCCGTGACCACACCGTCAAACGGAGCGGTGATCTTCTTGTAACCGGCCAGCGCTTCGAGGCGCTCGACGTTGGCCTGGCCCGAGCGAACCGCCGCGTTCTTGTTGGAGAGATCGGCGGTACGCTCGTCGATCTCCTGCGCGGAGACGAAGTTGGAGGCGACCAGCGTCTTGCGGCGGTTGAGGGTGGCTTCCGACAGCCTGGCGCTGGACTGCTGGCTGGCGAGGTCGGCGCGGGCCTGAAGCAGTTGCTGGTCGAGGTCGGGCGCCTCGATCTCGGCGATCACCTGACCGGCCTTCACCCGCGCACCGATGTCAGCGCTCCAGCTTTTGAGATAGCCGGGAACACGGGCAAAGATCGGCGCGCGATAATAGGCTTCGAGACGGCCCGGCAAGTCGATGGTCGCATTGAGAGCCTTGGCATTAGGCAGCGTCACCGCGACGCTGGGAACAGCCTGGTCATCGGTCCATGCCTTCAATTTGGAGCCCTGCTCCTCGCGGGCGCGGATGCCGGTGCCCACGACCAAGCCGGCCGCGATTAGCGCCACCACGCCGAAAATGCCCAGTTTCCGGTGCGACACCGGGGAGCGGGGTTCAGTGGGCGACATGCGGGGGCTCCAGGGAGGCGGCGCCTTTGGCGCCTTGCTTCTTGTGTACCATACTGAACACCACGGGAACGAACATCAGCGTGGCGAAGGTTGCAAAGATCAGGCCGCCGATCACGGCACGGCCGAGCGGCGCATTCTGCTCGCCGCCCTCGCCGAGCCCCAGCGCCATGGGCGCCATGCCGATGATCATGGCGAGCGCGGTCATCAGCACCGGGCGGAACCGGACGAAGCCGGCTTCGAGCGCCGCGGCGATGGGATCGCCGAGCTCTTCGTAGCGCTCGCGGGCGAACGAGATCACGAGCACGCTGTTGGCGGTGGCAACGCCCATGCACATGATCGCGCCGGTCAGCGCCGGCACCGACAGCGTCGTCTCGGTGGCGAACAGCATCCAGACGATGCCGGCGAGTGCTGCGGGCAACGCCGTGATGATCACGAAGGGATCGGACCAGGACTGGAAGTTCACGACGATCAGGAAATAGATCAGGACGACCGCGCCGAGCAGGCCGAACAACAAGCCGGTGAAGGCGCTGTTCATGGTCTGCACCTGGCCGAGCAGCACCACGGAAGAGCCTTTCGGCACCTCCTTGGCGGTGTCGGCGATCACCTGGCGGATGTCGGTCGCGACCGCACCGAGATCGCGGCCCGAGGTCGTGGCGAAGATCTGCACCATCGACTGGATGTCGTATTGCGAGACCACCGCGCTCGAAGTCGATCGCTTGATATCGGCGATGCCGCCGAGGATCGGCGACTGCGAATTGCCGGCCGCCGTGATCGGCAACGTCTGAAGCGCGCTGAGCGAATCCATCTGGTATTGCGGCGTCTGCATCACGATCGAATAGGATACGCCGTTGTCCGGATTGAGGTAGTAGGTCGGCGCCACCTGCGAGGAGCCGGCAAGGTTGACCACGAGACTGTTGGTGACGTCACGCTCGGTCAGCCCGACATACTGCGCGCGGGTGCGGTCGACATCGATATTGAAGGTCGGATTGTTCGGTGACTGCTGGATGCGCGCATCGGCGACGCCGGGAATCCTGCGAACCTTGGCCAGCAGATTGTTGGCATAAACGAAGTTGGCGCTGATATTGGCGCCGCGGATCTGCAGGTCGATCGGCGCCGGCGCGCCGAAGTTCAGGATCTGGCTGACGATGTCGGCCGGCAGGAAGGCAAAGCTGACGCCGGGGAACAGCCGCGGCAATTGCTCACGCAGCACGCGCACATGCTCTTCGGTCGGCTTGTGGCCTTCCTTCAGCTTGATCTGGATGTCGCCATCCTGCGGGCCGATCACGCCGGTGTTGTTGTAGGTCATGTTGATGCCGGAGATCGGCATGCCGATGTTGTCGGTCAGCGTTTCGATCTCACCCGGGATCAGCTTGCGGATCGCCTTCTGCACGTCGGCGAGCTGGTTCGCTGTCTCCTCGACGCGGGTGCCGACCTGGGTGCGGACGTGCATCAGGATGTTGCCGGCATCGACCGCGGGGAAGAAGTTGCGTCCGAGGAACGGGACCAGCGCGAAGGACGCGCCGACCACGCAGAGGAAGCCGATCACGAACACCGGACGGTGCGCGAGCGCGAGCCCGAGGAAATTGTGGTAGCCGCCGCGAATGCGCTCGAAGCGAGCCTCGAAACCGCGCTGGAACCAGACCAGTGGATTGCGCGACTTCGGCGGACCGTTCTCGTGATGGACATGCGCCTGCAATAAATAGTTCGCCATGGTCGGCACCAGCGTGCGCGACAGCAGGAACGACCAGATCATCGCGAACATTACCGCTTCCGCCATCGGCACGAACAGGAAGCGCGCCACGCCGGTGAGGAAGAACATTGGCACGAACACGATGCAGATGCAGAGCAGCGAGACGAAGGCCGGCGTCACGATCTGGTTGGCGCCGTCGAGGATCGACTGCTCGACCGGCTTGCCCTGCTCCAGATGGTAGTTGATGTTCTCGATCGTGACCGTGGCATCGTCGACGAGGATGCCGACCGCGAGCGCCAGGCCGCCGAGCGTCATGATGTTCAGCGTCTCCCCGATCGCCGACAGCATAATGATGGCGCCGAGCACCGAGAGCGGGATCGAGACCGCAATGATCACAGTCGAGCGCCAGCTGCCGAGGAACAGCAGGATCATGACGCTGGTGAGCAGCGCCGCGATCACGCCCTCGAACGCGACGCCTTCGATGGCGCCGCGGACGAACACCGACTGATCGCCGATGAAGCCGATCTTGAGCGCGTCCGGCAGCTGGTCCTTGACGTCGATCACCTTCTGCTTGATGCCCGCGATGATGTCGAGCGTCGAGGTCGCGCCCGCCTTCAGCACCATCATCAGCACCGAGCGGTTGCCGTCGACATGGACGATGTTGGTCTGCGGCGGGTTGCCGTCCCTGACGGTCGCGACGTCGCGCACATAGACCATCGCGCCGTTGACGGTCTTGATCGGCAGATTGCCGAGCTCCTCGATCTTCAGCGGCGAGTTGTTGAGCTGGATGATGTATTCGAACTGCCCGATCTTCTGGGTGCCGACCGGCGTGATCAGGTTCTGGGCCGCGAGCGCGTTGGCGACGTCCTGGCCGGACAGGCCGCGGGCCTGGAGCGCGGTCGGGTCGAGATCGATCTGGACCTGGCGCTGCTTGCCGCCGAATGGGTACGGGATCGCGGCGCCAGGCACGGTGACCAGCGGCGTACGGAGCTGGTTGATGCCGATATCGGCGAGGTTCTGCTCGGTCAGCCCGTCACCCGACAGCGCCACCTGGACGATCGGCACGGTGGAGGCGGAGTAGTTCAGGATCAGAGGCGGCGTCGCGCCCGGCGGCATCTGCTTGATCAGCGTCTGCGAGATCGCGGTGACCTGCGCGTTGGCGGTGCGGATGTCGACGTTCGGCTGGAAGAAGATCTTGATGATGCCAAAGCCATTATAGGAATTGGCGGTGATGTGCTCGATGTCGTTGACCGTTGTCGTCAGCGCGCGCTGGAACGGCGTGGTGATGCGGCCCGACATCTGATCGGGCGGCAGGCCGGTGTATTGCCAGACCACGCCGATCACAGGGATGCGGATGTCCGGGAAGATGTCGGTCGGCGTCCGCAGCGCCGCCAGCGGTCCGATGATCAGGAGCAGGAGCGCGAGCACGACAAATGTGTAGGGCCGGCTCAGGGCAATACGGACCAGAGCAATCATTCGTTGGGCAATTCCAGATCAGGGACAGGAAACACCGCCCCCGCGGGTTTCTCGGTTGATTTACCTGAAGACCGCCCAAATGGCCAACGGCACTGCGTCACGAGCGGTCAATTCCCTGCTATCGCACTGCGAAATAGCATTCCAGATATGCACCTCGCGCCCCGAAAGATGACAGATGCCGCGGTCCATCCATAAAAAAAAGCGGCGCCCGAGGACGCCGCTTTCAGCAACTCCGTGCCTGCCCGGCCTAAGCCGCGCGAACGTTGGTCAGGAACTTGCTGACCTCGGTCTTGAGCCGGCCGGAGTCGTTGGAGAGCATCTGTGCCGCCGACAGCACCTGCGAGGAGGCCGTGCCGGTCTCGGTTGCGCCGCGCTGCACGTCGGTGATGTTGGAGGAGACCTGCTGGGTGCCCTGCGCCGCCTGCTGGACGTTGCGGGCGATCTCCTGGGTCGCAGCGCCCTGCTCTTCCACGGCCGCCGCGATGGCCGACGAGATCTCCGACAGACGCTCGATGGTCGACGAGATCTCCTTGATGGCGCCGACCGAGTCGTTGGTCGCCGCCTGGATGCCGGAGATCTGCTGGCCGATCTCACCGGTCGCCTTCGCGGTCTGCTCGGCGAGCGCCTTCACCTCGGAGGCGACGACCGCAAAGCCGCGGCCGGCTTCGCCGGCACGTGCGGCTTCGATGGTCGCGTTCAGCGCCAGAAGGTTGGTCTGGCCGGCGATGGTGTTGATGAGCTCGACGACGTCGCCGATGCGTGAGGCTGCCTTCGAGAGTTCGCTGACGCGTTCGGTGGTGGCGCGGGCCTGGCCGACGGCATCGCCCGCCATCCGCGCAGATTCCTGCACCTGACGGCTGATCTCGCCGACGGACGAGGCCATCTCCTCGGTCGCCGAGGCCACCGACTGCACGTTGGTCGAGGCTTCCTCCGACGCTCCGGCAACGGTGGTCGCCAGCCGCTGCGAGCGGTCGGCGGTCGAGGTCAGCGTCGAGGCCGAGGCCTCCAACTGGGTCGAGGCCGACGACACGGTCTGGACGATCTCGCCAATCATCGTCTCGAATTCGCGAGTGATGTTGTCGACGCGGCGGCCGCGCTCGATCTTGGCTTCTGCATCGGCAGCGGCAGCCTCGTCCGCAGCCTTCTTGGCGATCAGCGCTTCCTTGAAGATCTGGAGCACGTCGGCCATGGCGCCGATCTCCGTCTTCTCACCGCGATGAGGGACTTCGGCGGAAAGCTCGCCCTTGTCCAGCGCCTGCATCGGCTCGATGATCGAATTGATGCCGTTCGAGACGTCCTGGACCAGGTAGAAGCCAACGCCGGAGCCGACAAGGACGGCGGCGCCGAGAATGATCGCGACCAGCATGAAGGCATAATAGTAGCTGTCGGCGGCATCCTGCGCGGCCTGGTCTCCGCCCTTGGTGTTGAGCTCGATGTCCTTGGTCAGGATCGCGTCGGCCTCAAGGCCGATCTTGTTGACCGTCTTGGTGTTCAGCTCCTGGGCCTCATGCGGAACCTTGCCGGCCTCCTTGCGCGAGAGCGCCATGACAACTTCGGTGCCCTTCTTGTAGTCCTCCCAGAGCGTGGCCCAATCGTTGTAGAGCTTCCGCTCCTCCGGAGAGGTGATCATCGGCTCGTAGGCCTTGCGGAATTTGGCATTGGCCTCGATCACGGTCGCGAGCGTCTTTTCCATCGCGAGCTTCTCGTCCAGCGTTTCCGACAGCATGTGCTCTCGAATGACGTTGCGGTAAGTGATCACGCCGGCACGCAGGTCGCCGAGCACGCGCACGCTGGGCATCCAGCTCGTGGTGATGTCGACGGTGTTGGCATTCATCGACCGCATCTTCATGACGGCGAGCAGGCCCATGCCGGCCATCGCGACCAGCAGGAACGCCACGACACTGATGATCTTGGCACGAATGGAAATGGTGGCGAGCATAATCGGTCTCTTTGCGTTGGCGCGGCGGCGTCCGGAACTTTTACGAATCAACCTAAGGGAGCAGAACCGACATCCAACACGAGAGCACCTGAGCAGATGTTAACGACGACTCCGTACGAGTACGAAGCCCGAAACAAATGAACAGGGCGCTAAAAATGCCCTGCGCTCAGCGCATGAGCCCAAGCGCGTCGGAGAAAAACTCCGGGCCGCCAAAGTTTCCGGACTTCAAGGCGAGCAGCATGTCGCCTTTTTCGACACCGACCGCGCGCAGCACCGGGACGCCGACTGCGATCTCTACTCCCACGAGAAATCCGGGAATCTTCAGCCGGTCGACCACGGCACCGGATGTTTCCCCGCCGGCAACGACCAGGCGCTTGACGCCGGCCTGCACCAGACCCTCGGCGATGTCGGCCATCGCCTGCTCGATGGCGTGGCCGGCCGCGTCGCGGCCGTGGCGCGCCTGGACCGCGGCGACCTGATCGGGCGTCGAGCTCGATGCGATCAGGACCGGACCGTCGGCCAGTCGCGGTTTCGCCCAGGCCAGCGCGCGCTGCGCCTCGTCCTCGCCCGTAGTAATACGGTCCGGATCGAGATGCAGCACCGGCATGACGCGCTCGGCATTGGCGATCTGCTGAAGCGTCGCCTGCGAGCAGCTTCCGGCCAGGCACGCCGCCGGTCCGCCGACCGCCGCCCCCGCCTCGCTGCTCGCCGCTGTCGATTTGACCTTCCCTGTCGACACCAGCGCTCGTGCCAGCCCAAGACCCATGCCGGACGCGCCAACCGACAGCCGATGCTGGGCAGCGACGAGGCCGATGGTCTCGAGGTCGCGATCGAACACGGCGTCGATGATCGCCGCGCCAATGCCCTTGCCCGCGAGTTCGGCCAGCCGCGCCCGCACGGCATCCGCGCCGCGCGTGACGATGGCGAGGTCGACCAGGCCGATTTGCGCCTTGCTCTGGCGCGCCAGCACGCGGACCAGGTTGGAATCGTGCATCGGGTTGAGCGGATGGTCCTTCAGCGGGCTCTCGTTCAGCGGCACGGCGCCGACGAACAGATTGCCCTGGTAGACGGTGCGGCCGGTCTCCGGAAAGGCCGGCGTCACCAGCACGGCCGTCTCGCCGCAATCGGCGCGCAGCGCGTCCATCACCGGGCCGATATTGCCGGCATCGGTGGAATCGAAGGTCGAGCAGATTTTGAACAGCACGTGGCCGGCGCCACGGCTGCGCAGCCATTTGTCCGCCGCGCGCGAGCGCGATACGGCAAGACCGGCTTCGATCGAACGGCTCTTCAAGGACACCACGACGGCGTCGACCTCGAGCAGCGCGAGATCGTCCGCGGGCACGCCGATAGTCTGCACCGTGCGCAGGCCGGCGCGCGTCAGCGTGTTGGCGAGGTCGGAGGCGCCGGTGTAGTCGTCGGCAATGCAGCCAAGGGATATTTTCGCTGCAACTGTCACGGCTTCACTCCCGCATAAGGCTTGAACCAGGCAAGGCCGTCGGTGGTCTTGCCGCGCGGATTATATTCGCAGCCGACGAAACCGGCATAACCGAGCCGGTCGAGTTCGTCGAACAGGAACGGATAGTTCAGCTCCTCGCCATCAGGCTCGTTGCGCGAGGGGATGCTGGCGATCTGGATGTGGCCGATGACCGGCATCATCTCACGCAGCCGCATCGTAACGTCGCCATGGATGATCTGGCAGTGATAGATGTCGAACTGGAGTTTCAGGTTCGGAAGCCGCAGCTCCTGGATCAGGTCGCGCGCGAAGCCGAAATCGTTGAGGAAATAGCCGGGCACGTTGCGTGCATTGATCGGCTCGAGCACGATGTCGATGCCGTGCGGCGCAAAGAACTCGGCGGCCCACGCCACCGATTTGTAGAACGCCTCGATAGCAACCCGCTCGCCGCGGTTGGCGATGCCCGCCATCAAATGCAGCCGCTTGACGCCGGTCGCCTTGGCGTAGGGCAGCGCGGTCTCCAGGCTCGCCTTGAGCTCGGGGAATCGCGACGGGAGTGCCGCAAAGCCCTTCTCGCCGGCATTCCAGTCGCCCGGCGGCAGGTTGAACAGCGCCTGAGTCAAGCCGTTGCGCTTGAGCCGCTCGCCGACCGCCTCGGCCGAATGCTCATAGGGAAAGAGAAACTCGACTGCGGTGAAGCCGGCTGCGGCAGCGGCGTCGAAGCGGTCGAGGAACGGCACCTCGGTGAACATCATCGAGAGATTGGCGGCAAAACGGGGCATCGGAATCCTCTTATCCTTTACTTGTCGCCGGGCAGTTTCACGCCGGTGACCCGCGCATACATCCGCGCCACCGACGCATCATCGTCGCGGCCCATGCCGGAGGCTGCCGTCATCAAGAACATCTGAAGTGCTGCGGCGGAGACCGGAACCGGAAATCTGGCATTGCGTGCCATGTCCTGGATGATGCCGAGGTCCTTGACGAAGATCTCGACCGCGCTGCGCGGGGTGTAATCGCCGTCGAGCACGTGCGGCATGCGGTTCTCGAACATCCAGGAGTTTCCGGCGGACGCCGTGATCACCTCATAAACCTTGCGGATGTCGAGACCCTGCTTGGCCGCGAATGCGATCGCCTCGCTGGCGGCGGCGATATGCACGCCGGCGAGCAACTGGTTGATCATCTTGAAGGCGGCGCCCTGGCCTGCGGCATCGCCAAGTTCGTAGAGCTTTGCGGCCATGGCATCGAGCGCGGGCCTTGCTTTCTCGAACGCAGCTGGGCTGCCGGAAGCGAGAATCGTCAGCTCGCCCTGCGCTGCGCGCTGCGCCCCGCCGGAGATCGGCGCATCCAGATAGTGCCGGCCGGTCGCCTCCAACTGCTTGGCGAGACGCCGCGCCACGTCGGGATCCATGGTCGCCGACGACAGAAAGACGCTGTCCTTGGCCATGGTTTCCGCGACGCCATCCTTGCCGAACAGGATGGTCTCGGTCTGCGCCGCATTGACGACGACGCTGACGACGATGTCGGCGCCCTTGGCAGCTTCGGCCGGCGTCTTGGCGCCCGCGCCGCCCTCCGTCACGAAACGCGCCACCGCATCAGCCGAGACGTCGCAGCCGGTGACGACATGACCGGCGCGCTTCAGCGAGGTCGCCATGCCAAACCCCATCGAGCCGAGCCCGATGACGGCGATGCGCTGATTCTGTGACGTGGAGGCAGACATGCAACTGATCCTTGCGACGTTTCCCGGAGGGCCACCCTTTGCGGCAGCTTGGCAACCGAATAACACGGCTTGGCCGCGCTGCCAAAGCGTGGGACAAACGGACATGACGGGCATGAGCAACGAGACATTGCTGCGCGAAGACATTTGCCGCTTCGGACGGTCCCTGTTCGAGCGTGGGCTGACGCCCGGCTCCTCCGGCAATATCAGCGTCAGGCTGGACGGCGGCTGGCTGGTGACGCCCACCAATGCCTCGCTCGGCTTCCTCGATCCCGCAAAACTGTCGCGGCTGGACGATCAGGGCCGACTGGTTTCGGGCGATGCGCCGACCAAGGAAGTTCCGCTGCACAATGCACTCTACGCCACGCGCGGGAGCGCAAGGGCGATCGTGCACCTGCATTCCACCCATTCGGTCGCGCTGTCGATGCTCCCGGAGATCGACCCGCGCGCCGCGCTGCCGCCGATGACGGCCTATTATCTGATGAAATGCGGCGCCACCGCGCTCGTCCCCTATTATCGCCCCGGCGATCCCGCGGTCGCCGATGCGATCAAAGGGCTGGCGGGAAAATACTCATCCGTGCTGCTCGCCAATCACGGCCCGGTCGTCGCTGGCGACACGCTGGAAGCAGCGGTGTTCGCGACCGAGGAGTTGGAGGAGACGGCGAGGCTGTACCTGCTGCTGCGCGGGATGAACCCGCGCTACCTGTCGCCGGCGCAGGTGAATGATCTGGTGAAGGTGTTTGGGGTATCGCTGCCGGAGCATGGGCATTGAGCCTCGTGCAGCCGTGGGCGAACTAACACCGCCCTACTCACCGCTGTCATTCCCCGCGAAGGCGGGGAATCCAGACGCCGCGGCTTCTCGGCTCAATCACAGCGGCTTCTGGAATACTGGATCGCCCGCCTTCGCGGGCGATGACGCCGAGTGTGTTGCGCGACGTGCCCAACGCTTCGCGGCTACAGCCCCAGATACGCCTTGCGCACGTCGGGATTGCCCTTGATCTCGCTTGCGGCGCCCTGCATCAGCACGCGGCCGGTTTGCAGGATGTAGGCGCGGTCGGCGATCTCCAGGCACTCCGCCATGCGTTGCTCCACGATCAGCACGGTCATGCCGGCGTCGCGGATGCGCTTGACGGCCTGGAAGATCTCGTCGACCAGCTTCGGCATGATGCCCTGCGAGGGCTCGTCCAGCATCAACAGCCGCGGGCGCGTCATCAGCGCACGGCCGATCGCGAGCATCTGCTGCTCGCCGCCGCTTAGCGTCTCGGCGCGCTGCTCGAGGCGTTCGGAGAGGCGCGGAAATAGCTGGAACACGAGATCGAGCGGGCTCTCGCGGTCGGCCTCGCCGCGGTAGAGATAGCTGCCGAGGCGCAGATTGTCGCGCACGGAGAGGCGCGGAAACAAGCGTCGGTTCTCCGGCACATAGGCGATGCCGGTCGCCGTGATGTGGTGCTGCGCCATGCCGTCGAGGCGCTTGCCGTCGAACGTCACCGTGCCCGAGCGCGGGCGCTCGGCGCCGGCGATGGATTTCAGCAGCGTCGACTTGCCCGCGCCGTTGGCGCCGGCGACGCAGACGATCTCGCCCTTGGCGACTTCGATGCTGACCGCGAAGATCGCGACCAGGCCCTGATAGGCGGTCGTGACTTCACGCACCGACAGCATGACGATCTCCCAGATATGCGCTGATCACCTTGGGATCGCGGACGATTTCAGTGGGCTTGCCCTCGACCAGCACCTTGCCGAGGTCGAGCACGATGGCACGATCGACCAGCGGCATCACGATCTCCATGACGTGCTCGACCATCAGCACGGTGATGCCGGCGTCACGCACCTTGCGCACCAGCGCGACACCGGTCTGCGCCTCGGTCGGCGTAAGACCAGTGAGGACTTCGTCGAGCAGCAGCAGCTTTGGTTCAGTCGCAAGCGCGCGCGCGACTTCGAGGCGGCGCTTTTCGGCCGGCACGAGGTCGCTCGCGAGCACGTTGGCGCGCGCAGCAAGGCCGGTGAATTCGAGCACCTCATGCGCCTTGCGGCGTGCCTCGCGCATCACGGTGTTGCGCACCAGCGCACCGACGATGACGTTGTCGATCACCGTCATGGTCTCGAAGCTCTTGACGACCTGGAAGGTGCGCCCGATGCCGCGCTGGCAGCGCTCGGCGGCCGGCATGCTGGTGACATCCTCGCCGTCGAACCAGATCGAGCCTTGCGTCGGCGGCAGCACGCCGGCGATGAGATTGAACAGCGTCGACTTGCCGGCACCATTCGGGCCGATCAGGCCGACGATCTCGCCGCGACCCACAGAGATCGAGACGTCGCTGTTGGCGACGAGGCCGCCGAAACGCTGCCAGACGCCGCGGGTTTCAAGCAGCGGGGTCATCGCGTGGCTCCCTTCCGCTTCGCACGAGAGAACAGGCTCACCAGACCCTGCGGCAGGGCGAGCGAAATCAGCACGATCAGCGTGCCGTAGACAATGAGGTCGACGCCGCGGCCGGAGCCGCCGATATAGGAGCGCGTCAGCTCCGTCATCGGGATCAGGATGGCCGCCCCTAACACGGGTCCCCACAGGGTGCCGATGCCGCCAAGCACGGCGGGCAACGCCATCAGCAGCGAGAACTGGAAGCCCATCACGCTTTCAGGATCGATATAGGCGAGAAACTGGGCATAGAAGGCGCCGCCGATGGCGACGAGGAAAGCGGAGACGGCGGCCGCGCCCATCTTGGAGTTGAACACGACGACACCGAGGCTCTCGGCCGCTTCCGCATTGTCCTTTACCGCGCGCCACCAGAAGCCCCATTTGGAGTCCTCCAGCCACCAGGTGACGAACCAGGCGAGGCTGCACAGCACCAGCGCGAAATAAAAGTAAGGCAGCTTGCTGCGCATGAACTGGAACTTCAGCCAGCTGTCGCCGCGCACCGGAATGGTGATTCCCATCGCAGCCCCCGCCCATTCCCAATTCTGGAACAACAGCAGCCCGATCTCGGCGATAACGATGGTCGCGATCACGAAGTAATGGCCGCGCAACCGAAAGAAGGGATAGCCGAGCCCCATCGCAATCGCGGCCGCGACCGCGCCGCCGGCGAGCATACCGAACCATGGCAGCACGCCGAACTTGGTGAACAGGAGTTCGGTGGTGTAGGCGCCGATGCCGAAATAGAGCGCATGTCCCAGCGAGATCTGCCCGCAATAGCCAGAGAGAATGTTCCAGCTCTGCGACAGCGCCGCATACATCAAGGTCAGGATCAGGATGTTCTGGACGTAGACGTCCTTGATGAACAGCGGAGCGAGCGCCGCCAGGGCGGTCAGCACCGCGGCGATGATGAGGTCGCGGCGGCGCCGCGCGGCAAAATCCTTGTCCATCACATCGATCCGAACAGGCCACGCGGCCGGATGAAGACGACCAGCAGGTAGACGGCGTAGATGCCGACCGATTTCAGCGACGGCGGCAGCACCAGCGCGGTGGTGGCCTCGACGAGGCCCACGATGATCCCGCCGGCGAACGCGCCGAACACGCTGCCGAAGCCGCCGAGCGCGACCGTGACGTAGGCGATCAGCGCAAAGGACGCGCCGACGTCGGGATAGATATAGAAGAAGCTTGCCATGATCGCTCCGGCGAGGCCGACCAGCGCGGCACCAAGCCCCCAGCCGAGCGCGAACACGCGGTTCTTGTCGATGCCGACGAGGGCCACCGCGCCGGGATCTTCACGGGTGGCCTCCAGCGCGCGACCGAAATCGGTGCGATGGATGAAGAAGTAGAGGCCAGCAAAGGCCAGGATCGAAACCAGCGCACCCATGAGCTGCGGCTCCGGCAGGAAGACGCCGGCGATCGAGATCGTCTTGCCGCCGAGCCAGGACTGCGGAACGCTGCGATAGTCAGGCGTGAAGAAGAACTGCGCGAGGCCGCGCATCACGATGGCGAGGCCAAAGGTGGAGAAGATCTGCACCATGCCCGCGTTGGCCTTGGCCCGCATGGCGAAGCGCACGATCAACAGATAGACGACCGCTCCGAATACGAACAGCGCGGCGGCCACGAGCGGCGCCGACAGCAAGGGGTCGATGGCGAAGAACGTGAACAGGAAGAAGCTCACATACATCGCGATCATCAGGAACTCCCCGTGAGCGAAGTTCACGACGTCCATCAGGCCGAAGATCAGCGCGAGGCCGACGGCGATCAGTCCGTAGAGCAGGCCCATGAGGAGGCCGCTCGCGAGACTTTGGATAATGGTTTGGGCTGTCAAAAGTCTGTCCCCCGAACTACGTCCTCATCCTGAGGAGCGCGCACCGCGCGCGTCTCGAAGGATGGCCCAGCCCTCGTCCTTCGAGACGCGGGTTGCGCCCGCTCCTCAGGATGAGGGCGGGAGCTACGATCTGTGCTCCCGCAGCGCTCACTTCATCGGCCAGATCGCCTCGGCAATCGCGGCCTGCGGCGGGAAGATGGTGACGAACTTGCCGCCGACATATTGCAGCAGCACCGGGTCGGCGTCGTTGTTCTGGCCCATCTCGTCGAACTTGACGCGCTTCCAGGGCATGATGGTCTGCTCGCCCGGGATGTCGGTGGCGGCCAGCGCGTCGCGGATCTTCTCGCCGTCAGTCGACTTGGCGCGGCTGATGGCGTCGGCGAGGATGATCAGGCCCATGAACTGACGCGAGGTGAGGTCGTTGAAATCCTTGCCCGACCGCGTCTTGAACATCTCGTTGATCTTGCCAACCATCGGACGCTTCTGCGCGAGGTCGAGCGAGAAGGTGCCGCGCGAGATCACGCCTTCCAGCTTGTCGCCGACAGCGTCGTAGAGCGCCTTCTCGGAGAAACCGGCGTCCTGCGCCACGATCGCGTTCGGCTTGTAACCAAGCTCGCCCATGGTCTTCACCAGCAAGATGCCATCAGTGGTGTAGCTCGAGGGCATCAGCACGTCGGCGTTGGCGCTCTTGAGCTGCTGCACCTCGGCCGAGAGCGAGGGCGAGTTGGCGCGATACTTGATGTCGGAGACGATCTTGTAGCCGCGCTCGCCGGCGATCTTGGCCTGGGCGTTGCCGGAATCGGTGCCGAAGATGGTGTCCTCGTGGAACAGCGATAGCGTCTCGATCTTGGTGCCCTTCTTCTTCAAGGCATCGAAGAAGTCGAACATGGCGGCCGAGTACATCTCGTCATGCGGCGCGGCGCGGAAGTAATATTTCAGGCCACGGCGATGCAGGCTGGGCGAGGAGTTGTCGGCCGAGACGAACGGGATCTGGTAGCGCTCGCAGATCTGGCTGACGGTGACGGCGACCGCGCTCTGATAGGTGCCGATGATGGCGGAGACCTTCTCCTGCGTGATCAGGCGCTCGGCCTCGGCGCGGCCCTTCTGCGGATCGGCCTGGTGGTCGGCGAAAACGAGGCGGACCTTTGCGCCGCCGAGACCCGGCAGGCCCTCGCCCTTCGCCAGTGGCAGGTCGAAATCGGTGTCCTTGTTGATGACCTCGAGCGCGGTTTCATAGGCCTTCTGCGCGTCGACGCCCTGCTGTGCGCTGCCGCCGGAGAACGGATAGATCACGCCGATCACGACTTCCGAAGTCTGTGCGCGCGCTGCCAGCGGCACTAGCGCGGCCGTAGCGGTGGCTCCCAACAATACGTCGCGGCGAGTGATCGTCATGGCAAAGTCCCCTGTTACTGAATTTCAGCCGATCGAATGAAGCGATTGATGGATGCGGTAAAGCTCGAAGAAGCAGCAAACGCTGCCCACTAAATCACGGCCATGGTCCTGTTCTTGAGATCCGTCACCAGCATCAGGCCGGGCGAATGCGTGATCGCAAACGGCAGCTTGGCAGCGTTGATGACCGATTGCGGTGTCACGCCGCAGGCCCAGAACACCGGGATCTCGTCGTCGGCGACCGGCACCGGATCGCCGTAATCGGGCTTGGCGATGTCCTTGATGCCGATCAGGTGCGGATGGCCGAGATGCACGGGCGCGCCGTGCACGGCCGGATAGCGCGAGGTGATCTGCACCGCACGGATCGCATCCGCCGGCTTGAACGGACGCATCGACACCACCATGGGACCGGCGAAGGGACCGGACTCGCCGCAAGCGATGTTGGTGCGATACATCGGCACGCGCACATTGTGCTCGATGTGGCGGATCGGCATGCCCTCGTCGAGCAGCGCCTCTTCGAACGAGAACGAGCAGCCGAGCACGAAGGTCACGAGATCGTCGCGCCAGTATTTGGTGACATCGGTCGGCTCGTCCACGACTTCGCCGTCGCGCCAGACGCGATAGCGCGGCACGTCGGTGCGAATGTCGAGATCGGCGCCCAGCGCCGGGATGTGCGGACTGCCCACATCGGACATGCCGATGATCGGGCACGGCTTGGGATTGAGCTGGCAGAAGCGATGGAACGCCCCGGCATATTCCGCCGGCAAGATTGCCAGATTGCCCTGGACGAAGCCGGGGGCAACGCCGGCGGTGGAGGCGACCAGCCCCTCGCGGTAGGCAAGCCGCGCCTTGCGGCTCGGGAGCGTGTCGGGCGTTTCAGTTTGCTGCACTGCCACCAAAACAGTCATGGGATCGACCTGCCTATAAACTCGACAAAGACAAGCCAACACCACGCGTGCTATAAAGTCTAATCTTCCTTTCTAATCAATATCGATAAATTTCATTTATCGGACGGGAATCCTTCCAATGCTGGACTTCAGATCGATCGAGACGTTCCTTTGGGTTGTGAAGCTCGGCAGCTTTCGCGGCGCCGCAGCACGCCTCAACACGACTCAGCCGGCGATCTCCCAGCGCATCGCCCAGCTCGAGCGCGAGATGGGGGTGAAGCTCCTAAATCGCGACCACCGCGTGGCCTCGCCGACACCGAGCGGCCGACAGATGATGGTCTATGCGGAGAAGCTGATCGGCCTGCGCGCCGCGATGATCGCCGAGATCGGCGACCGCTCGGCGATGCGCGGCGTGATGCGACTCGGCGTCGCCGAAACCATCGTGCACACTTGGCTGCCGCGGCTGGTGAAGAGCATGAACGAGGTCTACCCAAACCTGTCGCTGGAGATCGAGGTCGACATCACGCCGAACCTGACCGCGCGCCTGCTTGCGCAGGAGATCGAGCTTGCCTTCGTCGTCGGTCCGCTCTCGGCCTCCGGGGTGCACAATCGCGTCCTCGCCGACTATCCGATCGGTTTTCTCGCCAGCCCCTCGCTCGGCCTCGGCGATGGACCGGTGACGCGGGCTGAGCTCGCGCGGTTTCCGATCATTACCTTCCCGCGGAAGACGCGTCCCTACGAGGTCGTGCGCGAAGTGTTCGACCGGCCGGAGCTGCCTCCGATCCGGCTGCACGCCTCCGCCTCGCTTGCGACCGTCATCCACATGGCGGTCGAGGGCCTCGGCATCGCCGTGATCCCCGACGCCATCGTCGAGAACGAGCTCGCAGACGGGCGGTTGCAACTGCTCGACACCGATCTCAAAATCGCGCCGCTGACATTCACCGCGAGCTGGCTCGCCTCGCCCGATGTCGTGGCGGTGGAGCGGGTCGCAGAGCTTGCATGTCAGATTGCGCAGAGCAGCCTCGCAGTTGACGCGCCCGCGCCGGCGCGTCATTGAAACAGGCGCCGGACAATTGAGAGACTGACCGCATGAGCCGAGCCGCCACCAATTTGCAAATCGATTCCGCCCGCCTCTGGGGCTCCATCCACGAGACCGCGCAGTTCGGCGCGACGGCCAAGGGCGGCGTGCGGCGGCTGACGCTGAGCGCGGAGGACAAGCTGGTACGCGACTGGTTCCGCAAGGCCTGCGAGGACGCCGGCTTGGAGGTGCACACCGATGCGCTCGGCTCGCAGTTCGGGCTGCGCAAGGGACGCGACATGTCGAAGCCGCCCGTCGGCATCGGCTCGCATCTCGACACGCAACCGACCGGCGGCAAGTATGACGGCATTCTGGGAACGCTCGGTGCGCTCGAAGTGATCCGCACGCTGAACGACGCCGGGATCGAAACCGAGGCGCCGATCTGCGTCGTCAACTGGACCAACGAAGAGGGTTCGCGCTTCGCTCCCGCGATGATGGCCTCCGCTGCCTATGTCGGCGACTTCACCACCGATGACATCTTGTCGCGCAAGGACGCTGATGGCACCACCGTCGGCCAGGCGCTCGATGGCATCGGTTATCGCGGCGACAAGCCGGTCGGGTTCCAGAAGCTCGGTTCCTTCGTCGAATTGCACATCGAGCAGGGCCCGATCCTGGAGGCCGAAGGCAAGACCATCGGCGTGGTCGATTCCGGCCAGGGCGTGCTTTGGTACGACGGCAAGATTTCCGGCTTCGAGAGCCATGCCGGATCGACGCCGATGCCGCTGCGGCGCGACGCGTTGGCGACGCTGTCCGAGATCGTGCTGGCGATGGAGGCCATTGCGAGGAAGTACGGGCCGAAGGCCGTCGGTACCATCGGCGAGGCCGTGATCGCAAACCCCTCGCGCAACGTCATTCCCGGCGAGATCGCCTTCACGATGGATTGCCGCAGTGCGGATGGCGCGATCATGGATGCGCTCGATCGCGATCTGCGCAGCGCGATTGCCGAGATCGCCGCACGCCGCAAGGTCGAGGTGAAGATCGACCTGGTCTGGCGCAAGCCGCCGACGCATTTCGATCCCAAATTGATTGCCGCAGTCGAGAACGCGGCGAAGACGCTCGGCTACTCCTCTCGCCGCATCACCTCCGGCGCCGGCCACGACGCCTGCAATCTCAACACAATCATGCCGGCCGCAATGGTGTTCGTGCCCTGCAAGGACGGCATCAGCCACAACGAGCTGGAAGACGCCACGCAGCCCGATTGCGCCGCGGGCACCAACGTCCTCATGCACACGGTGCTGGCGATCGCCGGCGTCGCATCCTGACCGGAGAGAACCATGCGCGGAGTTTTCGTCGACGCCAATGAAGCTCTCGCCGTAATCATGGAGCGGCTGGAGCAGCCCGGCGATCCCAAGGTGCGGATCCACAGGGATCCCGACATCAAACCCGAACAATATCCTGAAATCCTCGACGGCGCCGAGATCGCGATCGTCGACCACACCGCGCTGCCTACCGACGTCGCAAAGAAGTGCACAGGGTTGAAGCATGTCGTGTTCCTCGGCACCGGCGCGCGCAGCTACATGAACCCGGAGGAGCTCGCTGAGCTCGGCATCTCCGTGCACCTGATCAAGGGCTATGGCGACACGGCGGTCGCGGAATGCGCGATCACGCTGATGTGGGCTTCGGCCCGCGTCATCGCGATGATGGACCGCGAGATGCGCGGCGGAAACTGGCTCCGCGAAGACGGCATGCAGCTCACTGGCAAGACGCTCGGCCTGATCGGCTTCGGCGGTATTGCCGCGGAGGTCGCGCGCATTGCCTTGGGCAGCGGCATGAAGGTGATCGCCTGGAACCGCTCGCCGAAGAGCTATCCGGGCGTGGAATTCGCCGATCTCGACACGGTGTTGGCGAGAGCAGACGTCGTATCGCTGCATCTGCTGCTCAACGACGAGACGCGCGGCATGATCACCCGCGAGATGATCGCGAAGATGAAGCCGGGCGTCATCCTCATCAACACCGCCCGCGCCGCCGTCGTCGACGAGGCCGCCATGATCGATGCCCTGAAGTCGGGCCACATCCGCCATGCCGGCCTCGACGTGTTCAATATCGAGCCATTGCCCGGCGATCATCCGCTGACAAAACTGCCGAACGTGACGTTGTCGGCGCATTCGGCGTTCCGGACCCCGGAGGCGAGCGAGAACCTGATTGGCGCGGCATGGGAGCACTGCCGCCGGATCGTGAAGGAATAAGAGCAACAACAATGGCCGATTACCGCACCATCAAGGCACAGCCGCTCATCGAAGCTATCAGCGCCATCGTCAAGGCCGGCGGGTCTACGGACCGCGAGGCCGAGCTCGTGTCCACCAATCTGGTCGAGGCCAACCTCAAGGGACACGATTCGCACGGCGTCGGCATGATCCCGCGCTATGTCCAGAGCGTCACCACGGGCGGCCTCGCCGTGAACCAGCACGTCAAGGTCGTGCTCGACACCGGTCCGCTTCTCACCCTCGACGGGCTCACCGGCTACGGCCAAGTGATCGGCCATGAAGCGATGGAGCTGGCAGCCGAGCGCGCCAAGCGCAACGGCGTGTGTCTCGTCGGCCTCTCAAACTCGCACCATATCGGCCGCATCGGCCACTGGGCCGAGCAGTGCATCGACCATGGGCTGGTCTCGATCCACTTCGTCAACGTGATCTCGCGTCCCATCGTGGCGCCCTGGGGCGGCAGCGATGCGCGCCACGGCACCAACCCGTTCTGCGTCGGCATCCCGCGCGCGGGCAAGGACCCCATCGTGCTCGACTTCGCCACCAGCAGGATCGCGCAGGGCAAGACCCGCGTCGCCCACAACAAGGGCGTCGAGCTGGAGCCCGGCACGATCATCGACAATGAGGGCAAGCCGACCACCAACCCGCGCTACACCGTGATCCCGCCATACGGCGCCATCCTGCCGTTCGGCGAGCACAAGGGTTCAGGGCTCGCGCTGGTTTGCGAAATCCTCGGCGGCGCGCTCTCCGGCGGGCAGGTGGTCAAGGGTCCGTCCGATGGCAAGCACAACGTCCTCAACGGCATGCTCTCGATCATCATCGACCCCGGCAAGCTCGGCACCGCGGAGAATCTCGCGCGCGAAGTCGAGAGCTTCGTCGCCTGGCACACCGGCTCACCTCCGGCCCCAGGCGTCGACAAGGTGAAGATCGCGGGTGAGCCCGAGCGCGCGACGAAGAAGAAGCGGCTCGCGGAAGGCATCCCTGTCGATCCGACCACCTGGCAGGAGATTCTGGAGGCCGGAAAGAAGTTCGGGCTGGATCAGGCGGCGATCGAGAAGATCGCGGGGTAGTGAGGCGGAGCACGGTGCTCTTCCCTTCTCCCCTTGTGGGAGAAGGTGGCGCGAAGCGCCGGATGAGGGGTTCTGTCCGCGAAGGGAAATGCACAATTGAGAGGTCTGTCTCCGCGGAGACAACCCCTCACCCGTCTTCGATGCTTCGCATCGAAGCCACCCTCCCCCACAAGGGGGGAGGGAAAGCAGCGCTCTAATCCACCATATCCGCGACCGCCTTGCCGCAAGCCGTAGTGTCGGCATTGCCGCCGAGATCCTTGGTGCGGAGCGTGCGCTCTGCCAGCGTGCGCTCGATCGCATCGACGATCGACTTGCCGGCTTCCTTCTCGCCGAGATGCTCGAGCATCATCGCGCCGGACCAGATTGCTCCGATCGGATTGGCGATGCCTTGCCCCGCGATGTCGGGCGCCGAGCCGTGCACCGGCTCGAACACCGACGGGAAATTGCCCTCGGGGTTGATGTTGCCTGACGGCGCGATGCCGATGGTGCCGGTGCAGGCCGGGCCGAGATCCGACAGGATGTCACCGAACAAATTGGAGCCGACGACGACGTCGAACCAATCCGGATGCAGCACGAAGTTCGCGGTCAGGATGTCGATGTGATACTTGTCCCACTTCACGCTTGGATACTTCTTCGCCATCGCCTCCACGCGCTCGTCCCAATAGGGCATGGTGATGGAGATGCCGTTCGACTTGGTGGCCGAGGTCAGGTGCTTCTTCGGCCGCGACTGCGCGAGCTCGAATGCGAACTTCAGGATGCGATCGACGCCGATGCGGGTCATCACCGTCTGCTGCGTCACGAATTCACGGTCGGTGTCCGGGAACATGCGGCCGCCGACGGAGGAATATTCGCCTTCGGTGTTCTCGCGCACCACCCAGAAATCAATGTCGCCGGGCTTGCGGTTGGCCAGCGGCGACGGCACGCCCGGCATCAGCCGCACCGGGCGCAAATTCACGTACTGATCGAACTCGCGGCGGAATTTGATCAGCGATCCCCAGAGCGAGACGTGATCCGGAATCTTGGCCGGCCAGCCGACCGCGCCGAAATAGATCGCATCGTGCTTGCCGATCTGATCCTTCCAATCGTCCGGCATCATCTGGCCGTGCTTCTCGTAATAGTCCCACGACGAGAAGTCGAAATGATCGAAATGAAGGGACACGCCGTGCTTCTTCGCCGCGGTCTCCAGAACGCGCAGGCCCTCGGGCATCACTTCCTTGCCGATTCCGTCGCCGGGAATGACCGCGATCCGGTATTGTTTCTTGCTCATCGAGAACGTCCTTGATTGGTCCGGCAGCCGCCGTCTTTTTGACCGCACTGCAATGGACCAAACGCGACGGCAGTGCAACGCTGCACTGCAATGTTGACCATGGCGCGGCCGACCGCCTACTGATTTTATTCCCGTTCCTCTCCTGCGAGTAACTCCCATGGATCTGCACCTGCGTGGCAAGCGCGTCCTGATCACGGGCGCGTCCAAGGGTATCGGCGCAGCCGCCGCCGAGGCCTTTGCCGAGGAAGGCTGCCATCTCCTCCTCGCCGCCCGCAATGGCGATCAGCTCAAGGCTTTGGCCGAGCGCTTGCGCTCGGCGCACCAGATCGATGCCGCCACGAGCATTGTGGATTTGCGCAGGAGCGAGGATTTGACGCGGCTCGCCAAGGAAGCCGCCGACATCGACGTGCTCGTCAACAATGCCGGCGACATTCCCGGCGGCTCCATTGACAAGATCGACGAGGCCACCTGGCGGCACGCCTGGGAATTGAAAGTGTTCGGCTACATCAACCTCACGCGCATGATCTATGCGCAGATGAAGGCGAAGGGCGGCGGCGTGATCGTCAACGACATCGGCGCCGCCGGCGAGAAATTCGACGCCAACTACATCTGCGGCAGCGCCGGCAATGCCGCGCTGATGGCCTTCACCCGCGCGCTCGGGGGCAAGAGCCTCGCCGACAACATCCGTCTGGTCGGCATCAATCCCGGCCCGGTTGGCACTGACCGTCACGTCACCCTGCTGAAGACGCGGGCAAACCACCAGTTCGGCGACGAGAGCCGCTACAAGGAATTCCAGAAGAGCCTGCCGCTCGGCAGGCCTGCGCATGCGCGCGAGATCGGCGATCTCATGGCGTTCCTGGCGTCGGATCGCGCAGGCTATACGTCGGGGGTCATCTATACGGTGGATGGCGGAATCAGCGCAGGATGGGGTTAACTTTATCCTCGTCATTGCGAGCGCAGCGACTTGTCCGCCGAAGCTTTAGCGAAGGCGGAAGCAATCCAGGAATGTATCTGCGGCAAAAGTCTGGATTGTTTCGTCGCTTCGCTCCTCGCAATAACGCCTAAAATAAGCACAGGAGTAGAATAGTTGTCTCAGGACCTGATCCGCGAATCCGCTTGCGCCGTCGTCGACAAGCTGCGCTCCGGCGACGTCTCGCCGCTGGAGCTCTTGGATGTGCTGGAGAAGCGCATCACCGAAGTCGATGGCAAGGTCAACGCGCTGCCGACGCTGTGCTTCGATCGCGCGCGGGATAGCGCAAAGGCGCTGATGCGGAAGCCGGCCGGTGCGCGCGGATTGCTCGCAGGCCTGCCGGTGCCGATCAAGGATCTGACCGATGTTGCAGGTGTGCTGAACACACAGGGCTCGCCGATCTTCAAGGACAACATCCCGGCGACGTCCGACATCCTGGTCGAAAATCTCGAGGCCAACGGCGCGGTCGTCTATGCCAAGTCGAACACGCCGGAATTCGGTGCGGGCGCCAACACCTTCAACGAGGTGTTCGGTGCAACCCTCAATCCCTGGGATACGTCCAAATCGGCAGCCGGCTCGTCAGGCGGCGCGGCCGTTGCGCTCGCCACCGGCATGGCCTGGCTCGCGCAAGGCTCCGACATGGGCGGCAGTCTGCGCAGTCCGGCAGCTTTCTGCGGCGTCGTGGGCATGCGGCCGAGCATCGGCCGCGTCGCGCACACGCCGAAAGCGGCCATCGATCGTAACCTCGGCGTCGTCGGTCCGATGGCACGCAACGTCGAGGATCTCGCGCTGCTGCTCGACGCCATGAGCGGCGACTATGCCGCCGACCCGCTGTCGCTGCCGACGCCCTTGACGTCGTTTCTCTCGGCGGCGCAGTCAGGCAGCAAACCGAAGCGCATCGCCTATTCGGCGGATCTCGGCATCACACCGGTCGATCCCGAAGTCAAAGCGATCACGCGGAAAGCGGCGGAACGCTTTGCCGAAGCCGGCGCCATCGTCGAGGAGGCGCATCCGGATTGGCGCGATGCGCATGAGTGCTTCCACGTGCTGCGCGCGTTCGACTTCGCGATCAGCAAGGCGCAGCTGCTGCGCACCAAGCGCGACCTGCTCAAGCCCGAGGTGATCTGGAACATCGAGGAAGGCCTCAAGCTCACGACCGAGCAGCTCGAACGCGCCGAGGCGCAGCGCGTCGGCATGACAGCGCGTGCGATCGAGTTCTTCAAGCGCTACGATCTGCTGCTGGTACCGACCACGATCGTGCCGCCCTTCCCGATCGAGCACCGTTATGTCGCCGAATGCGCCGGCAAGAAGTTCGACAATTACGTCGAGTGGCTCGGCATCGTCTATGCCATCACGCTCGCCTGCTGTCCCGCGCTGTCGTTGCCGTGCGGCTTCACCGCATCGGGACTTCCGGTCGGCCTGCAGGTCGTCGGGGCTCCGCGCGCGGATGCGCAGGTGATCGCCGGCGCGAAGACGCTGGAGGATATTTTGGGCGTGCGTGGCACGACGCCGATTGATCCGCGGGTGAAGAACTAGGTTCCCGCTCTCGTGCCCCGCACGCGGCGCAGCGCCTCTTCGGCGGTGCGCTGCAGAGCCGGGGCCCAAGTCTCCAGGACTTCCCGTGTATCTCTGGGTCCCGGCTCTGCGGTGCAGCGCTTTGCGCCGCACCTTGTCCGGAACACGCGCGGCCTTCACCTTCCGCTCGTCGCCTCCAGGCTCCGGCTATACCGCGACATCGCGAAGCAGAAGACAAAATAGATCACGGCGACGAAGATGTAGACTTCGACGGAGAATTGCTGCCACGCCGGATCGATGATCGCGGTCTTGGCCGTGGTGAGCAGGTCGAAGATACCGATGATCAGAACGAGGCTGGTGTCCTTGAAGAAGGCGATGAAGGTGTTGACCAGCGGCGGGATGACGTGACGGATCGCCTGCGGCAGGACGATCAGCCGGTTCTTGCGCCAGTAGGACAGGCCGAGCGCCTCGGCGGCCTCGTATTGCCCGCGGGGCACGGCCTGGAGGCCGCCGCGGATGACTTCGGCAAGATAGGCACCCGCGAACAGGATGATCGCGACCTGCGCGCGCAAGAGCTTGTCGATGTTGAATCCGTTCGGCATGAACAGCGGAAACATCACGCTCGCCATGAACAGCAGACTGACCAGCGGCACGCCGCGGATCAGCTCGACATAGAGCACGCTGAGCGAGCGGATCGCCGGCAGTTTTGAGCGCCGGCCTAGTGCGACGAGGATGCCGAGCGGGAAGCCGAAGGCCAGACCAAAGGTCGCCAGGATCAGCGTCACCGGTAAACCACCCCAACGGTCCTGCGAGACGAACGACAGACCGAGTATGCCACCCCACATCAGCATACTGATCAGCGCGAGCGCTCCGATCCAGAGATAGGCCAGTTCGCGCCGCCATAAGGCGCGGCGGCTGGAGAGATAGAACAGGGCGATGAACAGCAGCACCGCCAGTGCCGGCCGCCACTGCTCGTCGAACGGATAGGTGCCAAACAGGATGAAGCGGTATTTTTCGGGGATGATTGCCCAGCATGCACCGAGGCCGCGTACCGCGCGGCAGGCGCTGGAATCGTTCGCCGGGGTGACCCAGACCGCATTGGCGATACCCCATTGCACGAAGCTGAAGAGGCCCTTTGCAAGCACCGCCAGCAACACGACCGAGAGGATGCCGTTCGGGATCGACGAGAACAGATTGGTGCGCAGCCAGCGCAGCACCGGGTTACCAATCTGCGGGCGGCGGACGGCGCGCGGTGCTTCCGGAATGTCGGCGATCGCCGTCATGGTCAGCGCTCCACCAGCGCGATGCGCGAATTGTACCAGTTCATGAAAAAGCTGATGCCGAGGCTGATGGTGAGAAACACCGCCATGATCAAGGCAATGGCCTCGATCGCCTGCCCGGTCTGGTTCAATGTCGTATTGGCGATCGAGACCACGTCCTGATAGCCGATCGCCACCGCGAGCGAAGAGTTCTTGGTCAGGTTGAGGTACTGGCTCGTCATTGGCGGCACGATGACGCGTAGCGCCTGTGGCAGGATGATCTGCCGCAGCATGAAGCTGCGGCGCAGTCCCAGCGCGTTGGCGGCATCCCACTGGCCGCGCGGCACCGACTGGATGCCGCTGCGCACAATCTCGGCGATGAAGGCCGAGGTGTAGGTGACGAGCGCGATCACCAGCGCGAAATATTCCGGCGCGAGCGTCAGTCCGCCGACGAAGTTGAAGCCGCGCAACTCAGGCCATTCGATCGTCCAGGCCACGCCCAGCAGCACGGACACCGCCGCAGGCAGCACAACGAGCAAGCCGAGTGCAAAAGGCCAGGCCGGCCGCGGCTTGCCGTCGCGCATTTGCTGCGCGATGAGCCGCCGCCGGATCACATAGAACACGACAAGTCCGAGCACTGCGGTGCCGAGCACCCAAAGCTGCGGCGTCCCGATGGGAATCGCCGGCAGGATCAACCCGCGATTGGACAGGAACACGCCCTCAATCGGCCGCCATGCCGCGCGCGCGGCCGGGAGCGCCTGCATCAGCACGTACCAGAACAGGAGCTGGAGCAGCAGCGGGATGTCGCGGAGCGTCTCGACATACACCGCGGCGAGCCGCGACAGCAGCCAATTGGCCGACAGCCGCGAGATGCCGATCACCGTGCCCAGGATCGTTGCAAGCACGATTCCGATCACGGCGACGCGCAGGGTATTGGCGATGCCAACGACAAAGGCCCAGAGATATGAGTCCCTCGGATTGTAGGCGAGCAGGCTGTCGGCGATGGGCATGCCGGCCTCACGGCCAAGGAAGGCAAAACCGGTCGTGATGCGGCGCACGGAGAGATTGGTGACGGTGTTGGACCAGAGGAACACGATGACCGCGACTACGATCCCCACCACCAGAACCTGCCAGAACAGGCCTTTCAGCTCGCGCTGCCCGAAGGCGCCGAAGAAGCGACGGCGCGGCGGCGGTCTCGGACCGTCTGACGTCACAGCACAAAAATCCTTCTCAAGACGGCGATTTCCGGCAGCGCACGTCAACTGTTGCACCAAACTCAGCTTCGTGCAACAAATGTTTCATGGCCGAGCCCGCGAAATCCTCGCCACTGAGCGAACTGCGCATTGCATTGCCATCGCTTCCGATGCGGTTGCAGGAGGTCGGGCGTTTCGTTGCAGCCAACGATTACGACGCCACCACGCGTTCGATGCGCGATCTCGCAGCGGTTGCCGGCGCCGATCCCGCCGCGTTCACGCGGCTTGCCAAGGCGATCGGCTATTCGGGTTGGGATGAATTGCGCGCGGCGTTGACGGAGGCGCGGCGGCCCTCGCAGCTAGCGCCTTTCTCCGGCCGCGCCAAGGGCCGCCGCCACGGCCCGAACGCCGATGTCGCGCTCATCACCGACAAGCTGGAGGCCGAGGCCGCCGGCCTTCCGCGCATCCCGGCCCGGCCGATCGCGGAGGCGGCGCGCGCACTCCACCACGCCAAGCGGATCTGGATCACCGGCTACCGAAGCTGCCGCAGCGTCGCGGAATTGCTGAACTACGAGCTCCGGCTGTTTCGTCCCGAACAGGTGCAGCTCGTCGGCGCGTCCGGCCCCGACGATCTCGATATGGGCGCGTTCCGGCCCGGCGAGGCCGTCATCGTCATCGGCTTCATGCCCTACACCCACGCGAGCGTCCGGGTCGCGCAGGCCGCCTATCGTGCCGGCGCGGCCCTGATCGCGATCGCCGATAGCCCATCGGCGCCGATGGCTGAAGGTGCCGACCACGTGCTGCTGTTCGAGGCGGCCTCCTCTCCCGGCTTTTTCCCGAGCCTCACCGGCGCCATCGCGATCGCGCAATCGCTCGCCGCCGTGACGTTTTCGCTCGGCGGCACGGCCGCGAAAAAGCGCCTGGAGAATACCGAGGCCCGGCTGGCCGCGGCTTCAACTTACGTATCAGAGAAAGGTTGACCCATGGCCGCCCGCACCAGCCGCGTGCTGCATCGCTCGCTGCGCGAAACGCCGCCCAAGGCAATCGGCGGCGAAGGCGTCTATCTCTTTGCCGAGGACGGACGCCGCGTGATCGACGCCTCCGGCGGCGCGGCGGTCTCTTGCCTCGGCCACCAGCATCCACGCGTCATCGCGGCGCTGACGAAGCAGGCCTCGACCCTCGCTTATGCCCACACAGCCTTCTTCTCGTCGGAGCCGGCGGAGGCGCTTGCCGAGACGCTGGTCGGCCACGAGCCCGGTGGCCTCGCCTACGCCTATTTCGTCAGCGGCGGATCGGAAGCGGTTGAAGCCAGCATCAAGCTCGCGCGGCAATATTTCATCGAGCGCGGCGAGCCGCAGCGGCAGCACTTCATTGCGCGGCGGCAGAGCTACCACGGCAATACGCTCGGCGCGCTCGCGGCGGGCGGCAATGCCTGGCGCCGCGCGCCCTACGCGCCGCTGCTCTCCAACGCCTTCAGCCATGTGACCCCGGCCTTCGCTTATCACGAGAAGCACGAAGGTGAATCGGATGCGCAGTTCGTGGCGCGGCTCGCCGCCGAACTCGAAGCCGAGTTTCAGCGGCTTGGCCCCGACACCGTCGCCGCGTTCCTCGCAGAGCCCGTCGTCGGGGCCACCGCAGGTGCCGTCACGGCGCCGGACGGCTACTTCAGGGCGGTGCGCGAGATCTGCGACCGACACGGCGCGCTGCTCATTCTCGACGAGGTCATGAGCGGCATGGGCCGCACCGGCACCACGCACGCCTGGGAGCAGGAAGGCGTGGCACCCGACATCCAGGCGATCGCCAAGGGTCTCGGCGGCGGCTACCAGCCGATCGGTGCAATGCTCGCGAGCGGCAGGATCATCCACACAATCCGCTCAGGTTCGGGCGCCTTCCTGCACGGCCACACGTATCTGGCGCACCCTCTCGCTTGCGCCGCCGCGCTCGCGGTGCAGGACGTGATCCGCGAGGACGGCCTGCTCGACCGGGTCAAGGAGCGCGGCAAGCAGCTCGAGCAGCGGCTCACCGAGCGCTTCGGCAATCACCGCCATATCGGCGACATCAGGGGCCGCGGCCTGTTCTGGGCGATCGAGCTCGTCGCCGATCGCGCCAGCCGAACCTCGTTTGATCCCGCGCTGAAGCTGAATCAGAAGATCAAGGCGGAGGCCTTCGCCAACGGCCTCGGCTGCTATCCCGGCGGCGGCACCGCAGACGGCATCCGTGGCGACCACGTGCTGCTGGCGCCGCCCTATATCACCTCCGCGGAGGAGATCGATCTGATCGTCGACAAGCTCGGCACGGCCGTCGACAGCGTATTGCGTCGTGTCAATCACTGAGGGGAGAAAAGCATGATGAGGAAAGTGGTTATCATAGCCGGCGTGCTCGCGGCGTCGACGGTGGTGGCGTCGGCGGCAACGCTCGACACGGTGAAGAGCCGCGGCACGCTGATATGCGGCGTCAGCGCCGGTTTCGCCGGCTTCTCCGCACCGGATTCGCAAGGCAACTACAAGGGTCTCGACGTCGATTATTGCCGCGCGCTCGCCGCCGGCGTGCTCGGCGATGCCAGCAAGGTGCGTTACGTCTCGCTGACCGCGCAG
Source organism: Bradyrhizobium sp. WU425 (assembly GCF_021052305.1). Classification (NCBI taxonomy): domain Bacteria; kingdom Pseudomonadati; phylum Pseudomonadota; class Alphaproteobacteria; order Hyphomicrobiales; family Nitrobacteraceae; genus Bradyrhizobium; species Bradyrhizobium sp. WU425. The sequence goes on from NZ_CP088089.1 coordinate 5,740,391, forward strand.
AACCGCTTCACCGCGCTCCAGTCCGGCGAGATCGACGTGCTCTACCGCAACTCGACGCAGACCTATCTGCGCGGTGTCACGCTGGGCCTGCGGCAAGGTCCAATCAACTTCTACGACGGTCAGGGCTTTGTCGTGAAGAAAGACCTCGGCGTGAAGGAGATCAAGGACCTCAAGGGCGCCACCGTCTGCGTCGCGCAGGGTACCACGCATGAGGTCACGCTCGGCGATTACGGCCGCGCCAACGGCATCGATTGGAAGCCGTTGGTGTTCGACCGCGTCGACACCATGTACCAGACCTTCTTCGGCGGCCGCTGCGATGCCATGACCCAGGACGCTTCCGCGCTTGCTGGCGCCGTGACGACCGCGGCGCCGAACGCGGCCGACTACGTCGTGCTGCCGCAGACCATCAGCAAGGAGCCGCTCGGCCCCTTCACCCGCAATGGCGACGAGGTCTGGAGCGACATCATCACCTGGCTGCACTACGGCTTGATCGAGGCCGAAGAGCTCGGCGTCACACAAGGCAATGTCGATGAGATGGCGAAGTCGCAGACGCCCGCGATCCAACGCCTGCTCGGTGCCTCCGGCGATCTCGGCTCGCGGCTCGGGCTCGACAACAAATGGCTGGTCACGGCCATCAAGGCCACCGGCAATTACGGCGAGATCTACGAGCGCAATGTCGGCAAGGCGAGCCCGCTCAAGCTCGAGCGCGGCCTCAACGGTCTCTGGAGCAAGGGCGGCTTGATGTACGCGGTGCCGTTTAAGTAAACGTTTTGCGTGTCCCGGACGCGTTGCGTCCGGGGCTCGCGACCTTCCATCAGGTAACGTTCAATGACGAAGTCTCCTCGCATCGCGCTGATCCACGCCCTCAAGCATTCCATCGCCCCGATCGAAGCTGCGTTCGCGAAGGTGTGGCCGGAAGCGCGGCTGATGAACCTGCTCGACGACAGCCTGTCGTCGGATCTGGCGCGTGACGGCAAGCTCAACGATGCCATGACCGAACGCTTTCTTGCGCTCGGCCACTACGCCGCGGCGACAGGCGCGGACGCGATCCTGTTCACCTGCTCGGCCTTCGGTTCCTGCATCGAGGCGGTTGCGCGCGCACATGCGCCGATGCCGGTGCTCAAGCCGAACGAAGCCATGATCGAGCGCGCGATGACGATGGGCCGGCGGATCGGCCTGCTCTCGACCTTCCCGCCGACGCTGGCTTCGATGCCGCCGGAATTTCCGGCCTCCGTCCAGATCGTGCCGAAACTCGCCGAAGGCGCGCTGGCCGCGCTCGACCGTGGCGACCGCGCTACGCATGACCGGCTGATCGTGGAAGCCGCACGCGATTTGCGCGATTGCGACGTCGTCGCGCTCGCGCAGTTCAGCATCGCGGCAACCGCGCCTCTCGTGGCAGAAGCCACCGGCCGCCCTGTCGTGACCACGCCCGACAGCGCCGTCGAGAAGCTGATGAAGCTGTTGGCGGCGAGGGCTTAAGCGCCAGCCTGTTTCCGGCGCCGCGCGCCTTTGATCGCCGCCGCAAGCGCGGCCTTGGTTTCACTGACAAAATCCTCGACCAGGTCTTCGCGCGTGGCATGGGCCGCCTCGCCGGTGAACAGTCCCTGCTCAGCCAGCATCACCACGCCGTGCACCGCCGCCCAGATCTTGAGCGCCTGCCGCTCGCGCAGATAATCAACGGCCGGGGCTTCCAATGCGTCGACCACGAGCGCAAAGGTTTCGCGGGTCGCTTCGTGCAGCTCGCTGCCTTTCGCCGCACACGACACCGTGCGCGAGGCGAACATCAAGCGGTAGATGCCATTGCGGCGTAAGCCGAAATCCAGCGTCGCCTGCGCCAGCAGCGACAGCTTCGACCGCTTCGACGGCTTTGCCATCGCCGCCCGCAATATCCCGTTGAGCTGCCGGAACGCCTCCGCCGTCACCGCCGCAAGCAGCGCCTCGCGATCGGCGAAATGCCGGTAGGGCGCCGGCTGCGAAACACCCAGCTGCTTTGCCAGCGCCTTGATGCTGATCGCCTCCGTCCCGCCCTGCTCGGCTTTGCGCAGCGCGGCCTTGATCAAGGCGTCGCGGAGATCGCCGTGGTGGTAGGTATTCTCGGGCTTGCGGGCAAGTTGTGAACGCATGTTGCGCAGAGCCTATAAGTTTGCGCTTGACAGGGGAAGCCTGCCGCGAATGTAATAGCCTATAACTTGAACAAAAACCCAAATGGGAGCGCGCGCCGCCTTCGGGCCGGAGTGCACACCATCGAGGAAGCCGCCATGACAGAGCGACTGAGGGTTCACGTTGATCCCGACAAATGCCAGGGGCACGCGCGCTGCAAGGCGCTGGCGCCGGAGCTGTTCGAGCTGGACGAATACGGCAACGCCCACGAAGCCGGCGACGGCACGGTCCCGCCCGGCCTCGAAGACAAGGCCTGGCTCGCCAAGTCCAATTGCCCGGAAATCGCGATCGACGTGATCGAGGAGTAGCGCGCCCGCTTCTGCCCGCGTGCCTTCCGCGACCACGAGCCCCCAAGGGATTTCGAGGGATTTCGAGATGTCCGACATCAGCCAGCCCACCGCCCATCCGCCCGTGACCGACTGGGTCCATGATTTCGACCACACCGATCCGCAATGGACGGAAGATCCCTTCCCGATTTGGGACGAGCTGCGCGCCGCAAGCCCGGTCGTGCATACCGAACGCTTCCTCGGCTGCTACATGCCGACGACCTATGAGGCAGTGCGCGAGATCGCCAACGACAGCGAGCATTTCTCCTCACGTCGCATCATCGTCCGCGACGTTCGCCCGGAGATCACCAGCAGAAACTCCGCCCCGCCGATCACGTCCGATCCGCCGGTGCACAAGCCAGCCAAGCAATTGCTGCTGCCGCCGTTCACGCCGGACGCGATGAAGAAGCTGGAGCCGCGGGTGCGCGCGATCTGCAACGAGTTGATCGACGGTTTCATCACCGAAGGCCGACTGGACGCGGCAGAGCGCTACACCAAGCACATTCCGGTTCGCGCGATCGCACACATGCTCGGCATCCCCGAGACGGACAGCGATCTCTTCATCCGATGGATCCACATGATCCTGGAACTTGGCATCAAGGACGAAAACACGTTGCTCCAGGCGGTGCACGAGATGAGCGCCTATTTCAGCGCCCATATCGAAGCGCGCAAGAACAAGCCAACCGACGACCTCATCTCCTACCTGATGAATGCCAGGGACAAGGACGGCAATCCGCTCGAGGATTCGCATGTGCTGGGCTCGCTGCGCCTGCTCCTGATCGCCGGCATCGACACTACCTGGAGCGCGATCGGCTCCTCGCTCTGGCACCTTGCCCGGACGCCCGCCGACCGCGAGCGCCTGGTTGCCGAGCCCGAGCTGATCCCGACCGCGGTGGAGGAGCTGCTGCGCGCCTATTCGCCGGTGACGATGGCGCGCGAAGTGGTCAAGGAGACCACGATTTCGGGCTGCCCGGTCAAGGCAGGCAACATGGTGCTGCTGTCCTTCCCGGCCGCCAACCGGGATCCGAAAATGTTTCCGGATGCTGACAAGGTCGTAATTGACCGCCGCGAGAACCGCCACGCCGCCTTCGGCCTCGGCATCCACCGCTGCGTCGGCTCGAACCTTGCGCGCATGGAGATGCAGGTTGCGCTGGAGGAATGGCTGAAGCGCATTCCGGGCTTCGCCCTCGATCCGGCAGGCACGGTGACCTGGTCCCAAGGAACCGTCAGAGGCCCCCGCCAGTTGCCATTTTTGCTTGGAAAGGCGATGTAGACCTCTCCAAACAGTGATACGGAGAGGCCGGACTTGCACCGCCACGAGTAGCCGATGGCCGAAGACAACGAGCCGCCCGACAGCAAGCTGACGCGCACCAAGGAAAAATGGGCGCGCGAGGGCCGCTTTTTGACAGGCAAGATCACGCGCCCGGAAGATCAGCGCCTGCCGCCCGGTCAGCATCTGACAAAGGACTGGCCGGTGCTCGATCTCGGAGTCGTACCGCCGATTTCGCGCGAGCACTGGCGGCTCGACGTCTACGGCGCGATCGAGAACCCCGTGTTCTGGACCTTTGCCGAGTTCGCCGCCCAGAAGCAGGCGCAGTTCATCTCCGACATCCACTGCGTCACCACCTGGTCGCGCTACGACAATGAGTGGGAGGGGCTCGCCACGCGCGAGCTGCTCGCGGCCTGCCAGCCGCGCCCGGACGCGCGCTTCGTCGTGTTGCATTCCCATGATGGCTACACCACCAACCTCGCGCTGGACGACTTTGCCGCCGAGGACGCATTGCTCGCCCATAGCTGGTCCGGTGAGCCATTGTCGGCCGAACATGGCGGCCCGGTACGGCTGGTCGTGCCGCATCTGTATTTCTGGAAGAGCGCCAAATGGGTTCAGTCGATCGAATTCCTGACCGAGGACGCGCCGGGCTTCTGGGAAGTCCGTGGCTACCATAACCGCGGCGATCCCTGGGCAGAGCAACGCTATTCGGGCGACTAGGTTCAGCAAGGAACGGGGGAAACCCATGCCGACAGAGCGCTTTCAATTCACCGGCGAAGGCGGCCATCAGCTTTCGGCCGCGCTGGAGCTACCCGACGGCGAGCCCGGGGCCTTCGCGCTGTTCGCGCATTGCTTCACCTGCGGCAAGGACACGCTGGCCGCCAAACGCATCTCGGTCGCGCTGGCCGCCAAGGGCATCGCGGTGCTGCGCTTCGACTTCACCGGGCTCGGCTCCAGCGAGGGGGATTTTGCCAATTCGACGTTTTCCTCCAACGTTGCCGATCTCGTGCGCGCCGCCGATCATCTGCGTAGCGTCCGCAAGGCGCCGTCGATTCTGATCGGTCACAGCCTCGGCGGCGCCGCGATCCTTGCGGCAGCAGGACGAATCCCGGAAGCCAAGGCGGTTGTGACCATTGCGGCACCATCCGATCCCGCCCACGTCACCGGCCTTTTCAAAGAGCATCTCGGCGACATTCGCACGCAAGGTGAGGTCGAAGTCTCGCTTGCGGGACGCCCGTTCCGGATCAAGCGCGAATTCCTCGACGACGTCGCCGAGCACGAGCTGATGAAAGACGTCGCCGGCCTGCACAAGGCGCTGTTGGTGATGCATTCTCCGGTCGACGATACCGTCGGTATCGACAATGCGACGAAGCTCTTCGTCTCCGCCAGGCATCCCAAGAGCTTCGTCTCGCTCGACCATGCCGATCATCTCCTGACCAAGCCGGCCGACGCGCTCTATGCAGCCGACGTGATCGCGGCCTGGGCGAGCCGGTACATCGACGCGGCCAAACCTGCGAAGGCGATGGATCTCCCCGAGGCGCCGCGCCGGGTCGTGGTGCAGGAGACCCGCAAGAGCAAGTTCAACCAGACCATCTCCGTCGGTCCGCATCAGCTCGTCGCGGACGAGCCGGTCGCCGCCGGCGGCGAGGATGCCGGCCCTGGTCCTTACGATCTCCTGCTCGCTGGCCTCGGGGCCTGTACCTCGATGACCATGCGCCTCTATGCCAACCGCAAGTCGTTGCCGCTCGATCGTGTCACCGTCTCACTGAAGCATTCCAAGATCTATGCAAAAGACTGCGCGGAATGCGAGACGCGCGATGGCATGCTCGACCAGATCGAGCGCGACATCGCGATGGACGGCGCGCTCGATCCCGAGCAGCGCAAGAAATTGATGGAGATCGCCGACAAGTGCCCGGTGCACCGGACGCTGACGTCGGAAATCCGCATCGTGACCAAGGCCGTGGATTAGCGCGACTGCGCTAGAAGCACGACGCCATTGTTCGCACCGCCGCGGTGATCTCGCTCTCGCGCCAGGCCGCGAAGCCGAGCAGCAGGCCGTGGTCGCGCGGCCTGCCCAGTGCCAAGCCGGACAGGGCACGCGTTTCAACGCCCGCTTCGACCAGCCGCTTGACCGCCACCTGATCAGCGCGACCGCGCTTGAGACGCGCGACGAGCTGAATGCCACCGGGGGGCACTTCGGCAGAGAGCACATCGCCCAAATGGCGCTCCAATCCCTCCACGAGGTGATCGCGGCGGGCGTGATAGATCCGGCGCACCCGGCGCAGATGCGCCAGGAAATGCCCGTCGGCAATGAACTCGGCCAGCGCCTCCTGGATGTGGCTCGCGGCGATCAGTCCGATGTGCCGCTGTACGATCTCGAGAGTACCGACCATGGCCCGCGGTATGACGAGGTAGCCGAGCCGGATATCCGAGGTCATGACCTTGGAGAACGTGCCGACATAGAACACGCGGCCGTGGGCATCGAGTCCCTGCAGGGCCGGCACCGGCCGGCTATCATAGTGGAATTCGCCGTCGTAATCGTCCTCCACGATCCAGGTCTTGCCGGGCCTGCTCAGGCCAAGAAACTCCGTGCGGCGCGAGAGCGACATCAGGCGGCCGGTCGGGTGCTGATGCGACGGCGTCATGAAGATCAAGGTCGGGGCCGCCAAGCCACCAATCCGCTGCATGCCCTGCTCGTCCAAACTCATCCCGATCACGCGCGCACCGGATGCGCGGAAGGCGGCCGCGGCGCCGGGATAGCCGGGATCCTCGACCCAGACATCGTCGCCGGGGGTGATGACGGCGGCCGCGATCAAAGTCAGCGCAGCCTGCGCGCTCGGCAGAATCAGGATCTGATCCGCCGTCGCGCGCACGCCCCTGCTGGTCGCAAGATAATGCGCCAGTGCCTCGCGCAGGCGCGGCCGATTGACCGGTCCGAGCTCGCGCCTCGCCGCGCGCACAGCGCTGCGGCGCAGGCAGCGCGCCCAGACCTCGTTGGGAAACTCCCTGAAATCGCCATGTCCGGGACGCAAGGGTCTCAGTCGCGCCTGATAAGACATCGGCCAGTCGGTCTGCGTGAGGCTCGACGCCCAGGGCGAAAGCCGCGGCTTGCCAGGGCGTATGCGAGATGCGACGGCGCCAGCCTCTGTGACGCGCTCGCCGCCGTCGACCGCAACCATCGGACGGCGGCCGTGCGAGGCTTCGAGATATCCCTCGGCGGCGAGTTGCTCGAACGCATAGCTGACGGTGTTGCGCGAGACGCCGAGATCGCTCGCAAGCCCACGGCTCGACGGCAGCGTGCGGCCTTTGACGAGACGCCCGGTCGCGATCAAGCTTCGGAGCTGGCTCGTCAGTTGAGCCACCAGCCCCTCGTCGTCGGCCCGGTTCAGGTCGATCAGGGCGGAGATCATGCTGTCCGGAACTGGCACCCTATTCCTTTCCGATCTGGCACTGTTTCAGGTGCCAGACGAGATGCTATCCGCTGGACTGGACTGCTTCAAGGACCTCCGAAATGAACTCCCTATCCCCCCGCGCAGCCGTTGGCCTGTTTCTCATCGTCGTGCTGGCTTGGGGCATAAACTGGTCGGTGACGAAGCAACTTGTCCAATTCCTTCCACCACTGTGGGCTTCAGCGATCCGGAGTTGGATCGCGCTGGCTGGATTGTTCGTGATTCTCGGGCTCAGCAACAATCTGATGATTCCGGAGCGTCGCGACATCCCGGTGGTCCTGAGCGTTGCACTGCTGCACATGACCGTGTTCTCGGTCCTGGTTGCGGCCGGTGTGCGCTTCCTACCCGCGAGCAAGGCCGTTGTGCTCGGCTACACCACGCCACTCTGGGTCGCGATCGCCGCGCCGCTGCTCGGGAAGGACACTTTGACGGCGCCGAAGCTCGCCGGCGCGCTGCTGGGCCTGATCGGCCTGATCGTCATCCTGAACCCGGCCTCGATCGACTGGACCAACACCAATGTCGTGCTCGGCGCCGGCATGGTGATCCTGGCCGCGATCTCATGGGCCGCGAACATTATCTATATCCGCGCCCATCGCTGGATTGCCTCGCCGCTCCAGCTTCTGATCTGGCAAGTGCTCGTGGCAACCATCGTGCTATCGGTGAGCGCGACCATCGCGGATGGCCTGCCGCATGTGGAGTGGTCGTGGAGACTCGTTTTGCTGTTCCTGTATTCCGGGCTGATCGGGACGGTGCTCGCCTATTGGGCGATGTCGATGGTGAATAAGAGCATCTCGGCCCTGACGACCTCGCTCGGCACCACCGCAACGCCGCTCGTCGGCATCGCCAGCGCCGCGATCCTGCTGGGCGAGCCGATCGACATGAGTCTGGTGATAGCGGCCGCGCTGATCATCACCGGCATCGGTCTCGCATCGCTCGGCGATCGCCTGCTGCGTGGTCAGGCTACCGCGAAGGGCTGAACGCGCAGTATCCCGCGCAAGCCCGCCGTCGTGCCGAGCAGGATGCCGGTGACAGCGACGAATGAGCCGAGCGCGAGCGTCGACACGCCGGTGAGCCCTTGGCCGATCGAACAGCCGAACGCCATCACGCCGCCGATGCCCATCAGCGCGGCGCCAGCCGCCGATCGCAGCATATGGCGTGGCGAGGAATAGCCTTCGAGATGGAAACGGCCCGTCGCAAGCGCGGTGACCAGACTGCCGGCGAAGACACCGGCAACCGTCGCGATGCCGAAATTCAGCGTCAGGCCCGTCGAGAGCATGGCATATTGCAGGCTGTCCGCGATCGGCGCGACGAAGGTAAGCGAGGTCACGGGGACGGGGTTGAAATCATCCGCGCCGAGATAGCCGGTGACGAACCAGCCGCCGGCGACGAGGAGACCCACGACGACACCGGCTGCAATCTGGCCGGGCGAACGCCGGAACGCTGGGTGCGCGAAAGCAAAAAGGATCAGCGTGACGACAACGACAGCAGCAGCCATTGCGCGCGAAAGCGCTTCAGCCGGACCGAACATGGCGAACAATGACGGCAGCGAATTCACGTTGACCGTGGTTTGCGAGGCCTGGACCACGGCGATGCGCGCCGGCGCGATCAGGCCCTTGAGCGTCATCTGCGCGGCGATGGCGAGCACGACCACCACGACGAAGGAGCGGAGATTGCCACGACCGAGCAGCACCAGCGCGCGCGAACCGCAGCCGTTGGACAGTACCATGCCATATCCGAACAGAAGTCCGCCGAGAAACAGCACCGGCATCGAGAAGGACTGTTGCAGGTAAATCGACTTGCCGAGATTGACCATGCCGGTGCCGGCGAGGAACTGGCTCGCTGTGGTCGCAACCGCGATCGCCAGCGCATAGGTTCGGACCAACCGCCCATCCCCCTCCGACAACCAGCCGCGCATGCTGCTCATCAGGCAGAAGCCGCTGAGCAGGCCGACAGCGCCGTAGACCAGGCCGACGACGAGGCCGGCGAGGATGATGAGTTGGGGAGACGAATCCATGATCAAGGTTTCAGGATCACGCGATCCCGCGAGGAGCCTGCAACGGCGACATAGGCCTCCTTCGCGCGTTCGAGCGGATAGACGGCGTTCGCCTTGATCGGAAACGGTTTCAGGTGCCCGCTCGCGAAGCCCGGGCCGAGGTCACGCAGCACAGCGCCTGTCGCGATCGACGACAGGCCGAGCGTGTCGATGCCGACATAGGTGTGTTGCCCGCGGTAGAATTCGAGAATGTTGAACTGCACGATGCGGTCGATGGCGGCGATCAGGATCTGGCGGCCGCGAAGCGCGAGCGACTTGTGCGCCGCCTGGAAATAGGGATCGCCGACCGTGTTGAAGACGATGTCGGCGCCTTTGCCATCGGTCACCTCGCGCAGGCGTGTGGCGACGTCGGTCGCGGAAGCGTCGATCACCTCGATGGATGCATTGGTGTGGCCCTCATAAGGTTCCGCCTTGCGCACCACGCCGATGACACGCGCGCCCTGCCAGGTCGCGATCTGCACCGCCGCTTGACCAACCTTGCCGTTGGCGCCGAACACCAGCACCGTTTCCCCGGGCTTTGGAATGCCGGCGCGGCGAAAACCCTCCATGGCGGTGACAAAGGGCACGCCGATGCCGGCGGCCTCCTCCCAAGACACGGTCTTCGGCTTCTCCACCACCGCGTCGGATTCAACGACGAGATGGCTGGCGTGAGTGCCGTCGCGGCGGATGCCGAGATCGCCGGAGGAGCCGAACACCTCGCGGCCCATCGTACCGGCGGGCCCGTCGATCACCACGCCGGCGTAATCGCGCCCCGGCGTGCGCGGGAAGATGGCATAGGCCATTAGCCCAGTCGCGGCCTTGACGTCGGACGGATTGACGGCGGCGGCCTTGACCTCGATCAGGAGATCGTTCGGACCGCGCGCGAGCGTATGAGGCTCGACGCGAGGTGCAATCCCAGCGGCGTTCTCGGCCTTGGCATTGAGGCGGACGCAGCGCGCCTCGACGGCTTTGGGATCGGCTGACGACATGGAAAAGATCCGCGATTTCTCGCGGGCCTTGTCGCCTTTGGGGGCGGTCAAGTCAATCCGTCAAGTCAATCCCATCAACTCAATCCTTCGGCCGCTTGTCGTAGAGCCGCTTCGCCTTGCCGAGCGAGCGTTCCAGCGTCGCAGGCGCAACCACCCGCACGTTGGAGCTGATCCCGATCGTGTTCTTGATATGGGTTGAGATCCGATCGGCATGGTCGAGGAGACCCCGGCCATCCCAACTCTCCGGCCGCGCCTCGGCAATGATGGTCAACTCGTCCATGCGTCCTTCCCGAGTCAATTCCAGAATGAAATGCCCGCCGCACCAGTCGGTGGCGAGCAGAACCTCCTCGATCTGGGTCGGGAACAGGTTGACGCCGCGCAGGATGATCATGTCGTCCGAGCGCCCCGTGACCTTCTCCATCCGCCGCATGCCGGGCCGCGCCGTGCCCGGCAGAAGCCGCGTCAGGTCGCGGGTGCGATAGCGGATCACCGGAAAGGCTTCCTTGGTGAGCGATGTAAACACCAGTTCGCCCTTCTCCCCGTCGGGCAGCACCGCACCGGTGTCGGGATCGATCACTTCGGGATAGAAATGATCCTCCCAGATATGCAGGCCGTCCTTGGTCTCGATGCATTCCTGCGCAACGCCGGGCCCGATCACCTCGGAGAGGCCGTAGATGTCGGTGGCATCCATGTCGAAGGCATCTTCGATCTCGCCGCGCATGGCATTGGTCCAGGGCTCCGCGCCGAAGATGCCGACCTTGAGCGAGCACTGGCGCGGATCGAGCTTCTGACGCTTGAACTCGTCGAGGATCGCCAGCATGTAGCTCGGCGTCACCGTGATGATGTCGGGCCGGAAATCGTTGATGAGCTGCACCTGCCGCTCGGTCATGCCCCCGGAGATCGGCACCACAGTGCAGCCGAGTTTTTCGGCGCCGTAGTGCACGCCAAGCCCGCCCGTGAAAAGACCGTAGCCATAAGCATTGTGGATGATCATGCCGGTGCGGCCGCCCGCGGCGCGGATCGAGCGTGCCATCACGTCCGACCAGGTGTCGATGTCGCGTTGCGTATAGCCCACCACGATCGGCTTGCCCGTCGTGCCGGAGGACGCATGCACGCGCACCAGTTTCTCACGGGGCACGGCAAACATGTTGAAGGGATAGTTGTCGCGCAGGTCCGTTTTTACGGTGAACGGAAATTTCGCAAGATCCGAGAGTTCGCGAAAGTCGGACGGGCGCACGCCGGCCGCGTCGAAAGCCTTGCGATAGTGCGCCACGTTGTCGTAGGCGTGCTTCAGCGACCAGGCCAGCCGCTGCACCTGCAGCGCCATGATCTCGTCGCGCGATGCACGCTCGTGCGCATCCAGCTCGGCCTTATACGTGTTGCCACCTTCCTTGAGCCTCGTCAGAGCCATCCTCGTTTCCCCGTATCATTGCTTTTCTTTATTGATCCTGCGCCGGCAGCCAATTTCCGGGAATCGCCCGCGAATGCCCGCGAAATTCGGCGATGACTGTATCGCCGGCGGTGACGCGCACGTCATAGATGCCGGAGCGGCCGCCACGCGTGACCTCGCGGGCCTTTGCGACGAGGCGATCGCCGAGCTTGCCTGGCTTGATGAAGGTGATCTGGCCCTGCGCCGCCACGACGCGGTCGTTGTGCGAGTTGCACGCGAAAGCGAAGGCGGAATCGGCCAGCGTGAAGATGAAGCCGCCATGGGTGATGCGCTGGCCGTTGACCATATCCGGCCGCACATTCATCGCCAGCGTCGCGAACCCCGGGCCGATCTCGACGATCTCCATGCCGAGTCCTTTGGAGGCATCGTCCTCCGCCCACATCGCATCGGCGCAGGCGCGGGCAATATCCTCGGGCGACAAGGCGGCTTTGACGTTCACGCGCTTCTCCCGTCCGATTGTTTGGACACGATGTTCTGCTGCCTGGCTAAAACTGTCAAACGTGGTCGTAGTCGACCACGACCCGCTCCGACGATGGCTTGGCCTGACAGGTCAGGACAAAGCCGGCCTTCAGCTCCCAGGGTTCCAGCGAGTAGTTGATGTCCATCGGCGCCTCGCCCTCCACCAGTTTGGCACGGCAGGTCGAGCACATGCCGCCCTTACAGGCGAAGGGCAGATCGACACCGGCGCGTAGCGCGGCATCGAGGATCGCCTCGTCCTCTGCCACCGGCACGTCGCGGCGCTTGCCGTCGATGATCAGCGACGCGATCGCTTTCGGCGGCGCGTCCGGCGCAACGATCTTCTTCGGCCGCGGCTTGCCACCGAACTCCGAGACAAACCGCTCGACATGGATACGCTCCTCCGCGATGCCGAGATCGCGACAGGTCGCCTCGATGTCCTCGCTCATGCCGGACGGACCGCAGATGAAGACGTGATCGACGCTTTCCGCCGGTACCAGCGAGCGCAGCAGCACCCTCACCTTGTCGCCGTCGAGCCGGCCGTGCAGGATCGGAATGTCCTGTTCCTCGCCCGAGATGACGTGGAAGATCGAGAGGCGGTCGATGAAGCGATCCTTGAGCTCTTCGAGCGCCTCGAGGAACATGATGTTATCGGTCGTGCGATTGCCATAGAACAGGAAGAAGCGGCTGTCGGCTTCGCGCGCGAGGACGCCCTTGACGATCGACAGGATCGGCGTGATGCCGGACCCAGCGGCAAAGCCGACATGGATGCGGCCGCCGCCGGCTGGCGGGATCACGCCGAAGCGTCCCGTGGGCGTCATCACGTCCAGCGCGTCGCCACACTTCAAATCGTCCGCTGCCCAGCTCGAAAACGCGCCTCCATCAACCTTCTTGACGGCGATCCGTATCTCGCCGTCGTCGGGGCCGGAGCAGATCGAATAGGAGCGGCGCACTTCCTCGCCATCCAGCATGGTGCGGAGTGTGAGGTATTGGCCGGGCGTGAAAGCGTAGTCGGTCGCAAGCTCCGTCGGGATGGCGAATGTCAGCGATATGGCGTCCGACGCCTCGCGGCGGAGGTCGTTGACGGCCAGGCGATGAAAGCGTGGTGCGACTGCTGACATGGTCAATGACACTTGAAATAATCGAAGGGTTCGCGGCACGCCCTGCAGCGCCAGAGTGCCTTGCAGGAGGTGGAGCCGAATTCGGACAGCAGCTCGGTATTCGCCGAGCCGCATTGCGGGCACACAACGGCTTGCTCGCCGAACAGCGCGCGGCGTGAATTCGAGGCCTGCGGCGGTGCGATGCCGTAGGCATGAAGCTTCCGGCGGCCCTCTTCGCTCATCCAGTCGGTGGTCCAGGCCGGCGACAGCACGGTGCGGACCTTTGGACTGCGGAAACCGGCGCGCTCCAGCGCGACCTCGATTTCCAGCGCGATCATGTTCATGGCCGGACAGCCCGAATAGGTCGGGGTGATCGCGACCTCGACCTGATCGCCGTCGAGGACGACATCACGGAGCACGCCGAGATCGGCGATGGTCAAAACCGGGATTTCGGGATCGACCACGCTCGCCGCGGCATCCCAGGCCCGTCGGCGCAGATCGCTATGGGGCTCCAGCACCGTCACCATGTCTGCCCCGGGAAGGTACGCTGTATCGATTGCAGCTCTGAGAGGAGATGGCCGAGATGCTCGCTGTGCCGGCCCACGCGGCCGCCCTGCTGCATCCAGTCGTTCTGCGGCAGCTTGAGCGTTGCTTCGCCGATCACATCCGAAAGTGTCGTCAGCCAACGACCCCGCAAGGTGCCTGGGTCTACGGCGATACCGGCATGGATCAAGGCGTGCTCGCCGTCGTCGACGGCAAACATCTCGCCGGTGAACGCCCAGAGATGATCGATCGCAGCCTGCGCGCGGGCATGGCTCTCGTCGGTGCCGTCGCCGAGCCGGATCATCCACTCCGAGGAATGCCGCAAGTGATAGGCACTCTCCTTCTCCGACTTCGCGGCAATCGCAGCGAGCGTCGTATCGCGCGAGGTCATCATGGCGCGCCAGTAGAGATCGGCGAAGGCGGAATAGAAGAACTGCCGCACCAGCGTCTGGGCAAAGTCGCCGTTCGGCTGCTCGAGGAGCAGCAGATTGCGATACTGCCTGACATCGCGAAGGTAGGCGAGCTTGTCTTCGTCGTTGTCCTTGCCTTCGGCTTTGGCTGCGTAGGTGTAGAGCTCGCGGGCCTGGCCGATGAGGTCGAGCGCGATGTTGGAGAGCGCCATGTCCTCTTCCATCATCGGCGCATGCCCGCACCATTCCGACAGGCGGTGGCCGAGGATCAGCGCGTCGTCGGCGCGGCGTAATGCGTAGAGCACCAGCGGTGTTTCGGAGACCTCGATGTTCGCCATCACATGTGTCCTACTTCCTCAGGCACCTCGTAAAACGTCGGGTGGCGGTAGATCTTTGATTCCGCCGGCTCGAACATCATGCCCTTCTCGGCGGGATCGCTTGCGGTGATCGCCGTCGACGGCACCACCCAGATCGAAAGGCCCTCACCGCGACGCGTGTAGATATCGCGGGCGGCTTGCAAGGCCATCGTGGCGTCGCTCGCATGCAGCGAGCCGACATGCTTGTGCGCGAGCCCGTTGCGGCTGCGAATGAAGACTTCCCACAGCGGCGTGTTCGGCGTGGCCATCGCGATCTCCCTACTCTGCCGCTTGTGCAGTTCGACGCTGCGTGCGCTTTGCGGCATAGCTAGCTGTCGCCTCGCGCACCCAGGCGCCCTCATCGTGCGCCTTGCGGCGTGCCGCGATGCGATCCCGGTTGCAAGGACCGTTGCCGGCGAGCACCTGCTTGAACTCGGTCCAGTCGATCTCGCTGTAGCGCCAGTGCCCGTCGGCGTCCTGAATCATGCCGGGATCGGGAATGGTGAGGCCGAGATATTGCGCCTGCGGCACGGTGGCGTCGACGAACTTCTGCCGCAGCTCGTCATTGGAGAAGCGCTTGATCTTCCATTTCGTCGAGGTGTCGCTGTGCTGGCTGGTGGCATCGGGCGGGCCGAACATCATTAGCACCGGCCACCACCACCTATTCAAGGCATCCTGCGCCATCTCCTTCTGCTCCTCGGAGCCACGGCACAGCGTCAGCATGATCTCATAGCCCTGGCGCTGATGGAACGACTCCTCCTTGCAGACGCGGATCATCGCGCGCGCGTAAGGACCATAGGAGCAGCGACACAGCGGAATCTGGTTCATGATCGCGGCGCCGTCGACCAGCCAGCCGATGGTGCCGATGTCGGCCCAGGTGAGGGTCGGGTAGTTGAAGATCGAGGAATATTTGGCCTTGCCCGCGAGCATGGCGTCGACCAGCTCTTCGCGCGAAGTGCCGAGCGTCTCGGCCGCGGCATAGAGATAGAGCCCGTGGCCGCACTCGTCCTGCACCTTGGCGAGCAGCGCGGCCTTGCGGCGCAAGGACGGCGCGCGGGTGATCCAGTTGCCTTCGGGCAGCATGCCGACGATTTCGGAATGAGCGTGCTGGGAGATCTGGCGGGTCAGCGTCTTGCGATAAGCCGCCGGCATCCAGTCGTTCGGCTCGATGCGCTCCTCGGCATCGATGCGCGTCTGGAACTGCGCAGCCTTGGCCGCATCCTCGAGGCCGCGATCATCGGTCTCGGCCGTGTTCAGCGCCTGGGTATACATGCGCATCCTCCCATTTTATTGAGCAATATATAACAAGAATCAGATCACGCAAGATATTTCTGTAACATAACAATCAAGTCTCGAATCTCCTCTCCAGGAGTTTCCGCGCCAGCGGCAATGGCCCCTTTTCATTGGTCCCACGACCATCAAGCCATTGTTCCGATGGGACAAGCAGCGCGCGATAGATGTCGCCGCACAACGCACGGGCGGCCTTGCCTGGCCAGTTCGCCGGAAGCAGGCTTTCGGGCAGCAGCGGATCGCGCAGCACGACTCGGCGATAATGGTGGATCAGGAGGATGCGCGCCGTGAAGGCGTCGGCCTCGGACAAGTCGCTGCCGCGCGCGATCGCGGCGCGCAGCGGCTCGAACGTCTTCATGAACTTGAGATAGGCGTCCGCGGTGCGATCCAGTGGCCAGCTCGCACTGAGCAGCCGGCGACCACTGTCATCCTCGGCCGAGACCTCCAGACGGATGGCGCCCGCGGCCTCGCCGGGCACTGGCACGCCTGACGGGGCGACCCACACGCCCGGCAGCGGGCTGCCGAAGCCGGCATTGCGGAGCGCCTCGCGCGAGGCATCGCGATCCTCGCCATTGCCGATCAGAAGCAGCTCGAAGCGCCCGGTCCAGTCGGATGGCGGCGGATCGTAGATATGGCGTGTCGCGGCCTCGAAGATCTGGCGGCCCTTGTCGGCCAAGCGGTAAAAACTATTGCGGCCGACCTTTTCGCGCGTCAGCCAGCCATCGGCAGCAAGCCGCGACATCGCGGTACGCACCACGCCGCTGTCGATGTCCAGGGTCTCGAAGAATTCCAGCAGCGTGCCGAGCCATACCGAACCGCCACGCGGCACGATGGCATCACCGAATACCGTGATGACGATAGAGCCGGTGCGCGACGGCTCGCGCTTGAGCTGATCGATGATGCGGGACAACGGATGCGCCATGCGCGAGGCATAGCGCGTTTGGTGCGGGCACGACAATGGACGGGTGCGACGCTCTTCTCCCTTGCCCCGTTCTTACGGAGAGAGGCAAAGAATTACCGATGCGGATCGGGATAGACCACGCTGCGCCAGCCGCTGCGGTCGAAGGGCCGCCAGCTGCCTTCCTTCTGCGCAAGGCGATCAGCCACCGCGAAGACAGCGGCGGGATGATGGCCCATGCCGCAATGGCTGCTCTCGATCTCGATGCTCTCGGTCTGCGCGCCCGTCTTCTCCATGCAGCCCTGCCAGGCGCAGACGCCGTCGGTGCGGCTGAAGATCGCCGTGGTCGGCACCGGCGGCGGAACGGCGAGATCGCCGCCGAACTGCGGGTCGACCTCGTTGGACTTCCGGCCGCTCGCCCATTCATAGACTCGCCAGGCATTGGTCGAATGCGGATCGCCGGCAAAGGGGCTGCCGAGCGTGATCACCTGGCGTACGCGGTCGGGCATCATCTTGGCGAGCTGGCGCGCATAGAGACCGCCGAGGCTCCAGCCGACCAGGCTGATCTTGCGGCCGTGCCTGTCGCTGAGCTCCTGAACCAGATCCACCATCGCGTGCTGCACGCCCTCGCGCAGGCCATAGTTGCGGCCTTGGCGCCAGCCGCTCACCGCATAGCCCTTGCCGGACAGAAAGGTGCGCAGTGCACGCGTGGACCCGTCGGAGGCCACGAGGCCCGGCAGAACCAGCACCGGATGCCCATCGCCGCGCGGCGCGAGGCTGAGCAGCGGCAGCGCGCCGAGGAAGGCGCCGAACTCGTGGATCGCTCGCCCTTCCAGGAACATCAGGGTGCGAGACGGCGGGCTCAGCGTCTGGGCAGTAGCGGTCATCAATGGTCCCCTTGGGAAAATTGCTGAAAAGGCCACCGGTTGTTTGCCGGCAGATGGGTATGGGATTCCAACACGCCGGCTTCTGGATCGTTCCGCAACGCAACATGAATCAGCTAGGCAGCGGGTTCCCGACATTCAAGCGGGAGACACCCCGGGCCACAATAGGCCCGCGCGTTAATGCTGACGTCCGTGACGCAAAAGTCACAACAATCGAAGCAGGAATTCTACGGAGTAAAGCGCAAGACCCGCGAGCCCCCCGATCAGCGAGCCGTTGAAGCGGATGTATTGCAGGTCGCGGCCAATGTTGATTTCGATCAGCGAAATCAGCTGCGCCATGTCCCACGACTTGACCTGGTCGGAGATGAAGGTCGAGACGCCGCTCTTCTGGTCCGCGACGAAACTGCGCAGCACCGCGACCAGCCCCTTGTTGATCTCGCCGCGCAGCTCGGCATCGCCCGCAAGCGCTTCGCCCGCCGCGACACACATTCCCGCGAGATGATGCTGCAGCACCTGCGTCTCGCCGCTTGCACTACGTTCGATGAAGGACCGCGTATTGGCCCAGACGGTGCGGGCGAGATCGGCAAGCTCGGGACGCGCGAGCAGATCGCGCTTCAAGCCGTCGATGCGGTCGATATAGGCCTGGTCGGTGCCGAGCCGGTCGACGAAGCTCAGCACCATGCGATCGAACTCGCCGCGAAAAGGATGTTTGGGATCGCTGCGCACTTCATTGAAGAACGCGGTGGCGGAGGCCACGATCTTGTTCACCAGAAACTTGTCGGCGCGATAGAGCCTGAGCAAGGTCGGCAATTCCGCGCGCACCTTCTCGCGGATGATCGCCATCGTCTCGGTCTGGTTCAGCGTCTCGTGCATCACGCGCAGAAGATCGTCGAACAGGATCTGGTGCCGCCCTTCCGCGACGAAGCCGCGCAACGTGCCGGCCGCGAGCGGCGCCAGATCGACGGCCTGGAGCTGCGAGGACATGCGGCGGATGATGAAGGTCATCAGACCGGAGCTCTCGGTCGCGGAGACAGCCTCCGGCAGCAGGCGCAGCGCAAAGCGCGCGAGGTCATCGCTGCGCTTGCGATCGCGCAGCCAGTCGGCGACGAAGGAGCCGAAATCGATCTCCTTCAGCTTGGCCTCGACGGGAGCGGCCTCGAGGAAATGCACCTGGATGAACTCGCCGAGCTTGTCGGCGATACGGGCCTGGTTGCTCTGGATGATCGCGGTGTGTGGGATCGGCAGGCCGAGTGGACGCTTGAACAGCGCGACCACCGCATACCAGTCGGCGAGCCCGCCGATGGTCGCGGCTTCGGCGAAGGCCGCGATGAATCCGAACACGGGATGTACGGGCAGCAGCCATTTCGCAACGACGAACAGGACAAGCGTCGAGCCCAGCACCAGCGTCGCCAGCGCTTTCACGCGACGCAATTCGGCTGCGCGTTCGGCGTCGCCGGGAGTGTCGAAAGAGAAGGCGCCTGATGGAGTCATCACAGCATCACCCTATCCGTCATTGCGAACGAAGCGAAGCAATCCAGAGTCTTTCCAAGGAGGCAGACTGGATTGCTTCGCTTCGCTCGCAATGACGGCTACGGCGGAATAACAAAAGGCCCGCCGAAGCGGGCCTCAAATTCAGTTTTTACTCAGGGGGCCGTATCAGGCGGTCTTGTTGTAGACCTTGGCAAAATTGTCCTGAGCGGACTTCGCACCGTTAGCGGCGAGCTTGCCGAAATAGTCGGTGGTCGCCTTGGCGCGCGAGACGAACGCTTCGCCGCGGGCGCGGAGCAGGCCGGACTGGATCTCGACAGCTTCGCTGAACGACTTGGCGGACGCGAGCTTGTCGATGCCTGCGAAGAATGCCTCGGCGTCCTCGTAGATCGCCTGCTGGATGTTGCGGCTGATCTTGCCGGCTTCGGTGACGGTCTCGGTCACCGCGTTTTCGACGGCGGCGGTCACGCGCTCAGAGCCAGCGAACACCTCGGCAGCACGGTCCTTGGCAGTGTTGGCGGACTTCTTGACGAACTCGCGGGCGGCCTCGGGAACTTCCAGGTTCTGGATGTTCTTGAACGCGTCCTTGAAGCCTTCGAAAGCGGTGTTGGTTTCGGTGGTCATTGGGGGTCTCTCCATCCTCATTGGTTGAGCTATGGGCTCACCCCGTCCGGTTTTGGCCCGGGGCACGGCTTATATGCCATAGTTAATTGTGCGATGCAATATCAATATTGCAGTGCGATATCACGAAACCGTGAATAGCCATGTTGAGAGGCATCTGGCGCCTCCCTGACCATCCGGGTTCCCGAACACCGTCCAGCGGTTCTCAATGCTGGACGGCGCCAAGCAGCCCATAGGCCTCCATCTGGGCCTGGACCTGCGCGATGTTGTGCCCGAGCACCACGATATCGTGGGTCTTGCCGTCGACGTCGCGAACATGGTCGCGCAGCAGTGCCTCGGCCTTGAAGCCAAGGCTCTCGAACAGCGTGATCGCCGCCTGCTGATCGACCGTCATTTGGACCGAGAGCTTCTCGAGGCCGGCCCCGAGCGCTAGGGCGAAGGTCTCCTGCGACAGCGTCCTTCCCACCCCCTTCCCGCGCACGTCGAGCGAAACCACCATTCGGATCTCGCCGACATGAGGCGACCAGGAGTGCGGATCGCGCACCAGCGTGCCGCAGCCGACGACCGTGCCGTCCCTGACCGCGAGCAGGCTCCTGATCGCGCCGCGCGCGATCTCCTTGACCCAGGCGGAGAGCACCTTCGGCTCACTGATGTTGCGCGGCAGGAACAACAGGTCGTGGGTCGGCAGGCCCTTGCCGAAGGCGAGCACCGCGGCTTCGTCCGCCGGGGACATCAGGCGGATCTCGATATCGCCCGCGTCCGTCTTCACATGGCGCGGATAGGAACGCTGCTCACTCATGTCGATCTCTTCCCCAGCCAGGAATCCAGTTTCGGCCACAGCCGCTTCACCGCATTGGCGCCGGCGACCAGCGAGACGTGACCGCCCTTCAGCATCACCTCCTCCTTGTCCTCCGATCCGATCTTGGCGATCAGGTGCTTTGCCGCCTCATACGGCACGATGTGGTCATGCTCGGCGACCGCATGCAGGAACGGCACCTTGATGTCCTCGAGCTTCGCCGCACGGCCGCCGACCGACATGGTGTCGTTGAACAGCTTGTTGTCCCACATCAGGTCCTTGGTGATGGTGCGGAAATATTCGCCGGCCAGCGGCAGCGTGTCGGTCGCCCAGCGGTCGAACATCCGGTAGGATTTGACGAACTCGTCGTTCCAGATGTTTTCCCAGAGCTGGATCTGGCTGACGGTGCGGGAGGCCGGGCGCAGCATCTCGAACGACGACAGGATCATCTCGGGCGGCACGTTGCCGACGCTGTCGACGAGGCGATCGACGTCGAAATAGCGACGGTCGGAGAAGTTCGAGAACAGCTTCATCTCGCGAAAGTCGATCGGCGTGGTGAAGCAGATCAAATTCTTCATCGGCCCATCCTTGTGGATCGAGCCGTAGAGCAGCGACAGCACGCCGCCGAAGCAATAGCCGATGACGGAGACGTCCTGTTCGCCGGAATCCTGCTGCACGCGGCGGATGCAGTCCGGGATGAAGTCGAGGACATAATCCTCCATGCGGAGGCTCTTCTCCTCCGGCCGTGGCGCGCTCCAGTCGAGCATGTAGACGTCGTAGCCGCGCTTCAACAGGAACTCGATGAAACTCTGGCCGGGCACGAGGTCGAGAATGTAACCGCGATTGGTGGTCGCCATCACGATCAAAATCGGAATTCGATAGATCTCGTCGGACATCGGTCGATAGTGGTAGAGGCTCATCGTGCCGCGTGAATGCAGCACGTCCTTCGGCGTCGACCCGAGCGTGGGGCCGGACGTCGAGAAATATTCGACGCCCTTGATGCTTCTCTGGATGGCGCGTTGCACCTCGGACTGGATGCGCTCCGGGATCCCTGCGAAGTCTAATCCGGCGGGTGCATTCATGTCTTCTCTCCGCCTTCAGACGGCGGGCGCTTGGTGCGCGGCGGGCGCAATGCAGTATCGGAGCCCTGAGAAATTCCGGAACTTGCCGCCATCTGGCTCAGCATCGACTTGATCTCACCGATCTGTCCTTCGATGGACTGTAGCCGTTCCGCAAGGCCGGTGACCTGGTCCCGGCTCGGCAGATTCATGGAGACCAGATATTTCTCCATGAGGTCGCCGAGCTGCTTCTGAGCACCTGCAGCAACGCCGCCGGCCCGGTTCACGGCTTGCGAAAACTCGGGCGACGACATGGCCTGATTGGCGAAGGAGTTGAACCCCTTCTCCATCTCGCCAACCATCTTCTGCCACATGGCAATGGGGTCGTTGCTTTTGTCGGTCATCGGCGTCCTCCTGAAAGCGAGAGCTTCGATGCCCTTCCTTTTTCGCCATACCACACCGTTGCGCGGTGCCGGTCAACCGGCAAGCAGCGGGTCCGGTGTCGCGGACGCGGCTTCATTGCGAGGGGAAACCGTGCGATACAGCATTAATCAAAAGCCGAGGGAACGCACCCGTGAACGCCTATCATCCGCCGCAAACCGTCCACGCCAACGGCATCGACATCTGTTACGAGACTTTCGGCAACGACAGTGCCGAGCCGCTGCTCCTGATCATGGGGTTAGGCGCCCAGATGATCCACTGGGACGATGCGTTCTGTGAGCAGCTCGCCGCGCACGGCTTTCGCGTCATCCGGTTCGACAATCGCGACATCGGCAAGTCGAGCCATCTCACAGGCGGCAAGCGTCTGACGCCGCTCGAGCTGTTGAAGCTCCGGTTTCTCAGGATTCCTGTGGCCGCAACCTACAAGCTGATCGACATGGCAAAAGACACTGTCGGGCTGATGGATGCGCTCGGCGTCAAGTCGGCGCACCTGGTCGGGGCGTCCATGGGCGGCATGATTGCGCAGGAAGTGACGTTGTCGTTTCCCGAGCGGGTGCGCTCGCTCACCTCGATCATGTCGACGACCGGCAATCCGCGCCTGCCGCCCCCGACACGCGAGGCCGCCGCGATGCTGATGGCGCCGCCGCCGCGCAGCAAGGAGGAGTTCATCGTCCGCTACGGCCAGACCTGGAACGTGTTGCGGGCCGGGTCCTTCCCGGAGGAAGAGGCGCTCGATCCCGGTCGTGCAGAGCGCGTGTTCGCGCGCGGGCTCAATCCGGCCGGTGTCGGCCGGCAGCTCCGCGCGGTGCTCGCCTCGGGTAGCCGCAAGGAGCGGCTGCATGGCGTCAAGACGCCGACACTCGTCATCCACGGCACCGTCGATCCGCTGGTCCGCCCCGAGGGCGGCAGGGACACGGCAGAGTCAATTCCGGGGGCCAAGCTGCTGATGATCGACGGCATGGGCCACGCGCTGCCGATGCGGTTCTGGCCGGACATCATCGACGCCATCGCCAAGCACGCCCATGGCGCGGAGGTGCAGGCGGCGTAGATTGACCGACGCAGACAGTCTCCTCACGGTGACCATGTGAGCTGCCGGTTACTCTCTTAACGCGTGCCGGTGCGAAAGCTATACAGGCCTCCTTCAATCGCTGAGAACCTCAATCGCCAACAAAGAGGCCGCGGCCTCTCGGAGTTCACATGCATCTCATCGTCCGGTCGGCCGCAATCGTCGCTGCTTCAGTCCTCACGCTGTCCCTCGCCAGCGGCGCCGCGATGGCGGGTGGCGCGCAAGAAGAAGCCAATCGCAAAACTGTCCTTGCGTTCTACGAGAAGGGGCTCAACCAAAAGGACGCCGATGCAGCCCTCGCCTATGTCGGCGACCGCTACGTCCAGCACAATCCAAACGCGGCCGATGGTCCGGACGGATTCCGAAAGTTCATTGGCTTCCTGCGCGAGAAATTCCCGAACTCGCACAGCGAGATCAAGCGCAGCTTCGTGGATGGCGACTACGTCATCCTGCACGTTCACGCGGTTCGCGAGCCCGGCAGCAGGGGCAATGCGATCGTCGACATCTTCAAGCTGGAGAACGGCAAGGTTGTCGAACACTGGGACGTCGTGCAACCGATCCCGGAAAATCCGGCGAACAACAACACGATGTTCTGACGGATCGAACCGGTTGCTGGGCAGGCGGCCTAGCTCTTCCTCGCCAGCCAGATCACGTGACGTGCGCCACCGCCTCTTCCGGTGGCGCGGATATTGACTTCGTTGACTTCGAATCCGGCGCTCCCGAGCCGCTTGGTGAAGGCCGGGTTGGGCCCCGAGGACCAGACCGCGAGCACGCCGCCCGTCCGCAGCGCCGTCTTCGCCGCCTTCAACCCACTCGCATTGTAGAGCGCATCATTGCCCTTCCGGGTCAGCCCTTCCGGCCCGTTATCGACGTCGAGGAGGATGGCATCGAATGCCGACCGCTGCGCCCGGATGATTTCGCCAACGTCGGTTTCCCGGATGCTCACCCTGACGTCATCGAGACTGTCACCGAACACCTGCGCCATCGGACCCCGCGCCCAGGCGACCACCGCCGGCACGAGCTCGGAGACAACGATCTTCGCCTTGCTTCCGAGCACGGTCAGCGCCGCACGCAGCGTAAAACCCATGCCCAGGCCCCCGATGAGGACGACAGGTTTTGCGACCGTCTCGATCTGCTTCGCCGCGAGCGTGGCGAGCGCGGCCTCCGAGCCCGACAGGCGGTTGTTCATCAGCTCGTTGGTGCCGAGCTTGATTGAGAACTCCTTGCCTCGCCGCATCAGGCGAAGCTCTTCATCGGAGCCGGGGATTTTGGCGGTATCGATCTTTTCCCAGGGAATCATGCGAGAGCTTTAGCACGTCCGGCTGCCGGGTTATCCACCCGCCCATACGTCCAGAACATACCGGTTCTTTGCACCCATCTCCTCGATCCAGCGGGCAGCCGTGGCGGCATCGCTGCCGCTCTTCTCGCGATGGATCGCGACCAGCGCCGCCTTCACGTCGGGCTCCATCTTGCTGCCGTCGCCACAGACATAGATGATCGCGCCCTGCTCGATCAGCGGCCAGATCTTGTCCTTCTGCGCAGCGAGGACGTGCTGCACATAGGTCTTTGGCCCCTCCGCGCGCGAGAACGCCGTGAACAGCTCGGTGATGCCGCTCGCCGCCAGCGCCTTCAGCTCGTCCGCGTAGAGAAAATCCTGATCGGGATGACGGCAGCCGAAAAACAGCATGGCCGGACCGAGCGCGGCGCCCTTGACCTTGCGCGCGGCGCGCTCCTGGAGGAAGCCGCGGAACGGCGCCAGTCCCGTGCCCGGGCCGATCATGACGATCGGCACGGATGGATCGTCCGGGAGCCGGAAGCCGGCCTTGGTCTCACGCACGATTGCATGGATAACGTCGCCCGCGCGTCGATTGGCGAGATAGTTCGAGCAGATACCCTTGTACGTGCCGCGGCCGGAGGCGGCCGGTCCTTCAACCACGCCGACCGTGACGCTGCAACGAACCGGGTCGACCGACGGCGAAGACGAGATCGAGTAATAGCGCGGCGCCAGCAGGGAGAGCATTTCCAGATAGACGTGGAACGGCAATTCACAGGCCGGATATTCGAGCAGCAGATCGAACACCGATTTTCGCCTCGCCAGAATCTCGGTGCGATAACGCTCGAGTGTTTCAGCCTCCTCGCCAACGAAGGCCAGCAGTTTTGGTTTCGTGACCGGACAACGCGTATGCTCGGTAATGATCTGAATCTGCTTCCGTGTCGCCACTTGCTGGAGCTCGACGAACTCGCTGAGCAGGCGGCCCACTGACACGGCATCGCCGACCGGCAATTGCGCGCGGCGGCCTTCGGCGACCTGAAGCCTGATCTGGTCGGCCGGCAGGAAGCCGAAGCGACGGGCAACCGAATCCACCAGCGTCGGATCGTTGCGCGGGACCACACTCAGATGATCGCCGACGCGGTACGTGATGTTGGACGGCAGCTGCACCTCGATGTGGCGCGTCGAGCGCTCCGACGGATTGGAACCGGCCTTGTTCTGAAGCTCGTCATTGACCAGCACCTTCATGGCCACCGCGCCGCCCTGGGCGACGATGGTGTTGACGGCGGTCACCGCGACCGGCTCGATCGCGTAGAGCGGATCATCCTCCGCGGTACGGGTGAAATTCCAGTCGATGCCGAATTCCTTGGTCGCGACCTGGGCGGCCGCCGGGAACCATTTCTGAAACTGGCCGTCGAGATCGCTGCGCGCATCGCCTTCGCCACGCGGATAGACCGCGCGCGCACCATGCGCCGATAATTGTTCATCGATGAAGCGCGGTACCGATTGATAGGTCGCGGCCCAGTCGCTGTTGCCGCAGCCGAACACGGCGTAGCGCACATCGGCAAACGCATCCTTCGGCAGCTCGTCGCCGAGCCATTTGACAAATTGTGTCGCATTGTCCGGCGGCGCGCCGTTATAGGAGGCGCAGATGATCAGGACGCCGCCCTCCCGCGGCAGCTTGCCGACGTAATCGTCGAGCGGCCCCAAATGCACGGCAAAGCCGTTGATCTCGGCAAGGTCGGCCATCCGCGTCGCCAGCTCTTCGGCGGTGCCGAGATTGGAGCCGTAAAGTACGAGCATCGGCGTGTTGTGGCCGGGGCGCGCGGTGGGCTGGCGCGGTGCCTTCGGCGCCGACGACACCGCTACAGGTCCACCATAGGCGCCGCGCTCGCGATCGGCGCGCGGACGGACCTTGATCTTGAAGCCTTCCGGCTTCATCGTGAGCGTTTCCTTCAGATGCATCTGGTAGCGCTGGTGGTCGACCAGCTTGAAGCGCTGGAGGATCATGCCGAGCGCGAGCGCGGCCTCGTGCATGGCGAAGCCGCGGCCGATGCAGGCGCGCTGGCCGTTGCCGAACGGCTTCCAGGCATTGATCGGCCGTTTGGCTTCCGCCTCCCGGCTGAAATTCTCCGGATCGAACGCATCCGGGTTGGGACCCCAGACAGAGGGATCGCGATGCAGCGCGGTCACCAGGATGGTGGTGAACGTGCCCTTCCTGAGCTTGTACTTGCCGCCGCCGATAGCCTCGTCGTTCAGTGGGGAGATGCCATAGGCCGGCGCCGGCGGCCATAGCCGCAGCGCCTCCTTGAGGATCTGCGTGATGTAAGTGAGCTGCGTGACCTGTTGATAGGTCGGACGCACGTCGACATTGGGACCGAGGACGCGGTCGACCTCGTCATAGGCTTTTTTGAGAATGTCGGGGTGCTTGAGCAACGCATAGAGCGCGCAGGACAACAGGCCGCTGGTGGTCTCGTGGCCTGCGATCAGGAACGTGTTGATCTGGTAGCGGATGTTGACGTCGTCGAGCTGCTCGCCGGTCGAGCGATCGACGCCCGTCATCATCGCCGCAAGCATATCCTTCTTGTCGTCGGTCGCCTCGCCTCCCTTGCGGCGCTCCGCAATGATCTCGTCGACCATCCTGTTCATGAAGTCGACATCTTCAGCCATGGTCTTGCGGCGCTTCTGCATCCAGAGCTGCTCGAACGGCAGGCCGCGCGTCATCATGATGGTTTCGAGCGAGCGCACCAGCGACTCGACGAAGGGGTGGTAATCGCGCCGGTAGAACGAATTGAAGCGGTAGTCGAAGCCGCACAGGCCGATCGTATCCAGCGTCAGCGCCGTCATGTCGTGGACGACGTCGATCTCGTCGTCGGCGTTGAGCCGTTCCCATTTGCCCACGAGCTGCTCCGCGATGTCGACCATGCTCGGGTGATAGGACTGCATGGCGCGGTTGCCGAAAGGCTGGAGCAGGATGTTGTGCGCCTTGCTCCAGTTCGGCTCCCTGGTGTCGGCCGTGAACAAGCCGTCGCCGCCGACCGCGCGCACCCGCCGCAGGGCACCGCGCACCGTCTTGTCGAAACGCTTCTCGTCGGAGAGCTCGTCGACGAGATCGTGGCCGGAGACGACCACGATCGGCGAGCCCATCATGTCGAGCCAGAAGATCGGCCCCAGCTCCTTGGCAAGCCGGGTCAGATGCTGCACCGGTGCGGCCGAATCCAGCGACAGCATGTTGCCGACCACCGGCTTGGTCGGCGGCTGCGGGATCGGGTCCAGACGGTTCTTCGATGACATTAAAAGTGCTTCCCCTGCCTCGGTATTCAACGCCGTCGTTGCGAGCTAGCCAAACCGCCTTCTACGCCATTCGATCAGCTTGGCGCTGACTTCCTCCGGCTTCTCCTGCTGCGTCCAATGGCCGCTGTCGCGGACCAGATATTTTTCCAGATCGGGGATCAGCTTGTCCATGCCATCGGCGGAAGACGGCGGCAACACCGCGTCGTTCTCGGCCATGATCATCAGCGACGGCACGCGCACCGTATGATCGAGCCCTTCGGCGCGCATCCAGTTGCGGGACATATTGCGGTACCAGTTGATGCCGCCGGTGAAGCCCGTCCTGGTGAAATTGTCCACGAACACCTTTTTCTCTTCGGGCGACAGGATCGGCGTGCGAGGATCGTGCTTCGCATCGTAGCCCGCGATCATCTGCGGAAATGCCAGGTTCAGTCGCGGGGAGGCACCGACACCCGCGACGACTTCCTCCGCCGGAGCATCTGCCGGGCGCGCTACGGGCTGGCGCATGAAGGCATCGAAGGTCTGCTCGACGCGACTGCCAAAGATCTTGTCGGGCTCACGCGCGGGATCCTGGAACTGCACGATATACATCTTTTCGCCGAAGCGCGCGCGCAGGAGTTCGATCGGATCGGCCCAGGCGCGGTTGGTATGAGGCGTATTGATGCCGACCACGCCGGCGACCCGGTCGATGTGCCGGAGTGGCATCTGCCAGACGATAAAACCGCCCCAGTCATGGCCGACGAAGATCGCCTTGTCGATCTGAAGATGGTCGAGCAGGCCGATCAGATCGCCGGTCAGGTGCTCGATGTCGTAGTCCTCGACCGGCTCTGGCCGGTCGGTCGCGCCGTAGCCGCGCTGGTCCGGCGCGATCACGCGGATGCCGGCCTCGCTCAGCGCCTTGATCTGGTGGCGCCAGGAAAATGCGAGTTCGGGCCAGCCATGGCACAGCACCATCGGCGGCTTGTCTGTGACCGGGCCCGCCTCGTAATAGCCCATGCGGATTCCGTTCGTCTGTACGAACTTGAGCGGTGGCATTTCAATCATCGGAACATTCCTACTCAGCGGCGCCCTTTATGTCCGCCGCGGGCGAAGCATAGGCAGCCTCGAGCGCGGCGAATTCTTCCGGCAGCATGTCGCACATCACCTGCACGTGCGGAATGATGTTGGCGCCGACGATGAAGCCGAAATCGAGCTGGTCGCGATAGCTCTGCACGGTGATGTTGAGCGCCTGTCCGTGCGTCGAGATCGATACCGGGAAGATGTGCAACAGCTCCGCGCCCGCGGCGTAGAGCGTCTGCCGCGGCCCCGGCACGTTGGACACCGTAATGTTCGCAGCCGGCGGCAACACATTCGACAAGTCGGAGCGGCTGTAGAGCAGCGCCATGATCTGCACGACAATCGGCGCGCCCAGCATCGAGATATTGGAGATCTGCGGCATCAGAGCCCGCAGTGGATGCGACATCTCCTTGGACTTGGTCGATTGCGCGATAATGGCTTCCAGGCGTGCCTTGGGATCGTCGATGTTGGTTGCGATAGAGCAGATCATGCCGAACACCTGGTTGTTGGCGTCGGTGTTGCCCTCCTCGCGCAGCGAGATCGGTACGGCAGCGGTCAAGGACTTCGCCGGCAGCGTTCCATGTTGCTGCAGGTAGCGCCGGACCACCCCGGAAGCGAGCGCCAGCACGACGTCGTTGAGTTTGCCGCCGGCCTGCTTGGCCAGCGCCTTGGATCGCGACAGCGAAATCGAGACACCGGCGAAGCTGCGCTCGGACGAGATCGATTTGTTGAGCATGGTCGGCGGCGAGACCATGCTGGCGAGGCTCTCGCGCGATTTTGGATCGGATATCTTGCCGAGCACGTCCGAGACGCTCTTGACCATGGTTGGGATGTTGCCGGCAAAGCGCACCGCACTCTCGATCTGGTACATCGCATTGTCGAACAGGATCGAACCGATATCGCTCTTGCCGGTGCGTGGCAGCTGCAGATTCTTCGCGGCCGCCGATGGATCGAGCGGCTGGGTGAAAAGCTGCTGGTAGGAATCGACCAGGTTCGCTGCGATGTCGCGCGGCTCCTGCCCGGGTTTCGCTCCCGCGGTCGGCGGATCGACCTTCCGCGGGATCGGCGAGATGTCGTAGATCATGTTGGTCAGCGCCGCACCGGCGCCGCCGTCGATGGCGGCATGATGCATCTTGGAATAGAGCCCGACCTCGTTGTCCTTCATGCCCTCGAACACGTAGAACTCCCAGAGCGGGCGGGCACGGTTCAAGAGCTTGGCGTGCATCCAGCCCACGATGCGTTCGAGCGTAGCGCGGTCGCGCGGCTGCGGCAGGCTGGCGCGGAAGATGTGACGGTCAATGTCGAACTGATCGTCCTCGATCCAGGAGGGATGATCGATATCGAGCGGCGCCTTCTCCAGCCGCGCTTTGAGGATCGGCGCGATGTGCAGGCGCGAGACGATCATCGCCTTGAAATCTTCGAAGAAGTCGCCCTTGTAGTCGTCCGGCAGACGAAAGATCGCCATGCTCCCGACATGCATCGGCATTTCCGGCGTTTCCAGATAGAGAAACGACGCGTCCAGCGACGACAGCTTCTTACCGTCAGCCATAGTTCCCTCCCGAGTATTTGACGGGCGCCTTAGGCGGCGCTTCTCGTCAGGCCGATACTGCCTGTTCCGGCGGGGCATATGCAATGGCAAACGGCCCTGCCCTGTCAAATGGCCAGAACTCTCCCTCCGGTTGCGCAAGGCGGTCCGCCACGGCCCACAGCGCCGCGGGATTCACCCCAAGCCCGATATGGCTCGCCAGGTGCACCTCGATGTTCTCGGCACGGTCGGAGGGACGCAGCAGGCAGGTCCGCCAGTTCACAATCCCGTCGGCGCGCGAATAGATCGACGTCGCCGGCACCGGAAGATCGCCGGCGATCGCCACGCGCAGCTCGGCGAAATCCTCGACACGCTCGCCGGACATCATCTCGTAGAGCCGCGTCGCATTGGTCGCCCGTATGTCATTGGCAAAAGGGCTGCCGAGCGTGATGGCATTGCGGACCATGTCGGGCGCCTGGAGCGCGAGATCGCGCGCATAGACGCCGCCGAGACTCCATCCGACCAGGCTGACCTTGCGGCCGCTCGCAGCATGGATTTCGGCTAGACGGGCGCGCAACGAATCCCGCATCCGTCCGAACCCGCCGAAATTTCGGCCCATCCGCCAGGCATGTGCCTCATAGCCAAGCTCGCTGAGATAGCGCCGCATCGGCGCCATCGAGAGATCGCTGGCGAGGAAGCCAGGCAGCGCCAGCACCGGATGGCCGTCGCCTTTTGGCGCCCGCATCAGGACCGGCGACAGCAGCAGGCTGGCGTTGAGTTCGAGCAACCCACGGGCTTCGGCGAGCAGCAAAGCAAGGCCCGGCGGACGAAGCCGGCCTGAGGTCTGCGGCCCGTCCGGACCGGGCGGCATTATTTCTTCTTATCGCCGCTGCGCGTGCCGCCGAGGCCGGCCATGGTGACGAACATGTCCTGAAATCGCTCGGCAAGCTTTGGATCGAAGGTGAACCAGCTCTGGATCAGCGATTCCGGCGAGACCTTGTCGATGTTGCTCAGAACCTGCTGCTGCAGCTTGTCCATGACCGCCGTCTGCATTGGTGCCAGGTCGGGCAATCCGATGAACTGACGGGCTTCGAGGGGGGTACAGTCGATTTCGATGTTAACTTTCATGTCCCCTCCAGATGAGATTCGAGCGGCCTACTGCAGTATCGCCGCGAGGCGGTGTACAACGCAAGCGACCTGAAGCCGGTGGCGGCGCTCCGGCTTCCCCGATCGGCGGATATGGTCAATCAAAATCGGCCGCGGCCGCGCCCGTCCTCCCGTCATGCCGGTCAGCATTGCTGCACAGCGGTGCAACTTGGCGCGTTCCTTGCTGGAATGGCGCTTGCACGGGTCGAGAACTCTGGGCAACATGGTTCGATCAGCCCCGCCGAACAATCAAAAATGACGGTGCGGGCGAGTGGAGAGGTCAAGAATGTCAGTCGGACGAAGTCTGTTTGCGGCGACGCTCGCCAGTATGCTTGCGTTGGCGGTCTCGCCGGCGTCGAGCCAGACGCTGCGCTACGCCAACCAGGGCGATCTCAAGTCGCTTGATCCGTATTCGCTGAACGAGTCCACCACGCACGCTCATCTCGGTCACGTCTATCAAGGCCTCACCGCGCGCGACAAGGACCTGAAGATCATCCCGGCGCTGGCTGAGAGCTGGGAGACACCGGAGCCGACCCGCTGGCGCTTCCATTTGCGCAAGGGCGTCAAATTTCATAACGGCGACCCCTTCACCGCCGACGACGTGCTGTTCTCCGCCGATCGCGTCCGCAACAAGAACTCGAACATGCAGACCCGGCTGGCGCCCAACGTCAAGGTCGTCAAGGTCGACGACTACACAGTCGATTTCGTCCTGCCCTCGCCCAATCCCATCCTAAATTCGTCGTGGGATGTCTGGTACATCATGGACAAGAAATGGGCTGAGGAGAACAAAGCGGTCGAGCCGACGCCGGTGTCCGCGACCTCTCCGAGCTATGCCTCGCTTCACGAGAACGGCACCGGTCCCTTCATCATCGAAAGCCATCAGCCCGGTGTGAAGACCGTGTTCAAGGCCAATCCCAACTACTGGGGCAAGATGGAAGGTAACCTGAAGGAGATTATCTTCACCCCGATCTCGTCCGATGCCACCCGCGTCGCCGCGCTGCTCTCGGGTGAAGTGGACGTGATCGAGCCGGTGCCGATCCAGGACATCTCCCGCGTCGATGCGAGCCCGAATGCCCAGGTGCTGAAGGCCCCTGAGTTGCGCACCATCTTCATCGGATTCGATCAGACGCGTGACGAGCTGCTCTACTCCAACATCAAGGGCAAGAACCCGTTCAAGGATGTCAAGGTCCGCGAAGCCTTCTACAAAGCCATCGACATCGAGCTGATCAAGACGCGGGTGATGCGCGGGCTGTCCACGCCCTCGGCGCTGATGATCGCTCCGGAATTGTTCGTGCTGTCCAAGGAGTTCACCCGGCCGAAGTTCGATCCAGATGGTGCCAAGAAGCTCCTGGCCGAGGCCGGGTACCCCGAAGGCTTCGAGGTCACCATGGATTGCCCGAACGATCGGTACGTCAACGACGCGGCGATCTGCCAGGCCGTCGTGGGCATGCTTGCCCGCATCGGCGTCAAGATCAATCTGCTGGCGCAGCCCAAGGCGCAATACTTCGCCAAGGTGTTGAAGCAGGGCGGCTATCAGACCTCGTTCTACATGCTGGGCTGGACGCCGAGCACGATGGACTCCCATAACGTGCTCTACGACATTATGGGCTGTCGCGACGATGCGAAATCATCGCGCGGCGAGGCCAATCTCGGCGGCTATTGCAACAAGGAATTCGACGCCATCACCGACAAGGTGCTGGTCGAAACCGACACCACAAAGCGCAACCAGCTGATCAAGCAAGCGTATGAGATCAGCATCAAGGACTGGGCTTATATTCCGCTGCACCAGCAGGCGCTGGCCTGGGGCGTATCGAAAAAGGTCAACCTGCCGCAGCGCGCCGACAATCTGGTCATGTTCCACTGGGCGACCAAGAAGGAATAGCGTCAGTTGAACACAAGGTCCCGGCAGCGTCAGGCTACCGGGACCTTTCCTTTTCGGCTGACAAAGACGTCGGCCAGACGCACACTCAAGGAAAGTGGAAGGCATGCTCGCTTTCACTCTTCGCCGGGCCGTTCAGGCCATCGGCGTCATGTTCGCCGTCGGCATCATCGCGTTCTCGATGTTCCGCTTCGCCGGCGACCCCATCAACCAGATCGTCTCGCTTGATACGCCGGCGGCCGAACGCGCCGCCGTGCGCAAGTCGCTGGGCCTCGATGATCCCGTGCCGGTGCAGTTCGTGCGCTATTTCGCCGATGCGGCGCAATTCAAGTTCGGCGTCTCCTATCAGTTCCGCCAGCCGGTCTCGACGCTGTTGATGGAGCGTATGCCGGCAACGCTGGAACTTGCGATCTGCGCGACCGTATTTGCAATGGTCTCCGGCATCCTGATGGGCGTCTATTCGGCGCTCAGGCGCGACACCCTGCTCGCCAAATTATTCCAGGCGGTTTCGCTGATTGGCATCTCGCTGCCGACTTTCCTGATCGGCATCCTTCTGATCTACCTGTTCGCAGTGACGTTGGGCTGGTTGCCCTCGTTCGGCCGGGGCGAAGTCGTCAAGCTGGGTTGGTGGACCACGGGCCTGCTCACATTGTCGGGCCTGAAGGCGCTGATCATGCCCTCGATCACGCTCGGCCTGTTCCAGATGACCCTGATCATGCGGCTGGTGCGCGCGGAGATGCTGGAAGTGCTTCGGACAGATTATATCCGCTTTGCCCGCGCCCGCGGGCTGACAACCCGTGCCATTCATTTCGGCCACGCGCTGAAGAACACGCTGATTCCGGTGATCACGGTAGCCGGCCTGCAGTTTGGCTCGGTTATTGCATTTTCGATCATCACCGAAACCGTGTTCCAATGGCCCGGCATGGGACTTCTGTTCGTACAGGCCGTGCAAAACGTCGATATCCCGATTATGGCCGCCTACTTGCTGATGGTCTCACTGATTTTCGTCACCATCAATCTGGTGGTCGACATCCTCTACACCGTCGTCGATCCGCGCCTGCGCGCGACCGTCGGCCGCGCCACATAAGGCAGCCTGTATGTCCGAAGTGGTCGCCTCTCATCCCGACAAGCCGAGCACGCTGCCGACGCATGCCGCCCGCAGCTGGTTCAGTCGCGCACTCAACAGCGACATCTTCTATTCGTTTCGCCGATCCAAGCTGACCATGGTGGCGGCAGTCATTACCGTGCTGTTCTTCCTGCTCGCGATCTTTGCCTCCGCGCTCGCGGTGCAGGACCCGTTCGATCCGGCACAGCTCCAATTGATGAATTCCCGGATCTCACCGCTCTGGACCGCCGAGGGGCAGAGCCCGTTCCTGCTCGGCACCGACGAGCAGGGCCGCGACGTGTTCTCCGCCATTCTCTACGGGCTGCGCATCTCGCTCGCCGTCGGCGTGGCCGGCGTGATCTTCGCCGGCGCGCTCGGCATCGCGCTTGGCCTGGTCGCCGGCTATTTCGGGGGCGCGGTGGACGGCGTGATCATGCGGATCGCCGACGTGCAACTCACTTTTCCCGCCATCCTGATCGCGCTGCTGGTCAACGGCATCGCCAAATCGATCCTCGGCAACCGGCTGGATGCAACCAGCATGCTGGTGGTGCTGGTGATCTCGATTGGCCTGAGTTTCTGGGTCGGGTATGCCCGCACGGTGCGCGGTTCCGTGATGGTCGAGAAGAACAAGGATTACGTGGCGGCCGCGCAATTGATCGGCCTTCCCGCACCAAAGATCATGTTCCGCCATGTGCTGCCAAACACGATGGGTCCGATCCTGGTCATCGCCACGATCAACCTTGCGCTCGCCATCATCACCGAGGCAACGCTGTCCTTCCTTGGCGTCGGCCTGCCCGACACAATGCCCTCGCTCGGCACGTTGATCCGCATCGGCAACAACTACCTGTTCGCGGGCGAATGGTGGATTGTGGCCTTCCCTGGTATCGCGCTCGCTGCCCTGATCCTGTCGATCAACCTGCTCGGCGACTGGCTGCGCGACGCGCTCAACCCGAAGCTCCGATGAACAACATTTCGATGAGCAAGACTCGGATGAGCGAGACTTGGATGAGCATGATTCGGATGAGCAAAACCTGGATGAGAGCGTCTCGCTCATGACCGACCCCATCCTCTCCGTGCGTAATCTTCAGGTCGAGTTCGCCTCCCGCCGCGGCACGCTACGCGCCATCGATGGCGTCTCCTTCGACATCGCCAAGGGCGAGGTACTCGGCGTGGTCGGCGAATCCGGCGCCGGCAAGTCCGTCACAGGCTTGGCTGTGATCGGCCTGATCGATCCGCCGGGCCGCATCGCCGGCGGCGAGATTCGCCTTGCGGGCCTGCGCATCGACAATTTGCCGGCGGAGGAGCTGCGCCGTATCCGGGGAAAGCGGATCGGCATGATCTTCCAGGACCCCCTCACCTCGCTCAATCCGCTCTACCGCGTCGGCGACCAGCTCATCGAGACGATCAGAACGCATCTGAACCTGTCCGAGACCGCCGCCCGCCGCCGAGCCATCGACCTGCTCGCCGAAGTTGGAATCCCGGCTCCGGAAAAGCGCATCGACGGCTATCCGCACGAATTCTCCGGTGGCATGCGCCAGCGCGTGGTGATTGCGCTCGCGATCTGCGCCGAACCGGAGCTGATCATCGCCGACGAGCCGACCACCGCGCTCGACGTTTCCGTGCAGGCGCAGATCATCTCGCTGATCAAGCGTCTCGGCCGCGATCACGGCACTGCGGTGATGCTGGTGACCCACGACATGGGCGTGATCGCCGAGACCTCCGACCGGGTCGCGGTGATGTATGCCGGCCGCGTCGCCGAGATCGGTCCGGTGCAGGACGTGGTCAGGAACCCGCTGCACCCCTACGCCAAGGGCCTGATGGGCGCGATCCCGACGCTTGCCGGCGACGACAAGCGTCTGGTGCAGATCCCCGGCTCCATGCCGCGCCTGCCGGCGATCCCGCGCGGCTGTTCGTTCAATCCGCGCTGCGCATTCGCATTCGACCGATGCCGCGTGGAGAGGCCGGAGCCGCTGCCGCGCGGCACGCAAGCCGTCGCCTGCCATCTCTATGACGGCGTGCCGGCGGAGAGCGCGGCATGAGCGCTCCCTTCATCCAGGCCACGAATCTGCGCCGCGTCTTCGACGTCTCGAAACCCTGGCTCAACCGCATGCTCGAAGGCGGGCAGCTCGAATATCTCAAGGCCGTCGATGGCGTCACCTTCGACATCAGGAAGGGCGAGACCTTTGCACTGGTCGGCGAATCCGGCTCGGGCAAGACCACGGTGGCGCGGATGGTCGTCGGCTTGCTGCCGCCAAGCTCCGGCAACGTCTTGATCGACGGCATCTCAATGACCGATCCGCGGCAGGCCCAGGCGCGGCGGAAACTGCGCCGCCGCATCCAGATGATCTTTCAGGATCCCTATGCGAGCCTGAACCCACGCTTCCGAGTCGACGCCATCATCTCCGAGCCAATCCGCGCGTTCGACCTGATCGAGGGCGAGCGCGACATCCAGGCGCGGGTCGGAGAGCTTCTCACCCTCGTCGGCCTGCATCCCGACGACAGGTTGAAATTTCCGCACGAATTCTCGGGCGGCCAGCGTCAGCGCATCGCGATCGCGCGCGCGCTCGCCTCCGACGCGGAGTTTATCGTCTGCGACGAGCCGACCTCCGCGCTTGACGTCTCCGTGCAGGCGCAGATCCTGAACCTGATGCGCGACCTCCAGGACAAGTTCGGCTTGACCTACATGTTCATCAGCCACAACCTCGCCGTCGTCCGCCACATGGCGAGCCGCGTCGGTGTGATGTATCTCGGCCGCATCGTCGAGATCGCGGAAGGGCGCGAGCTGTTTGCCCATCCGCGCATGCCCTATACCAAGATGCTGCTTGGCGCCGTGCCTGATCTTGCCATGAGCGGCCGCCAGCGCATCCCCGTGAAGGGCGAGATCCCGAACCCGATCAACCCGCCGTCCGGGTGCGCCTTTAATCCGCGCTGCCCGCTGGCGTTCGATCTCTGCCGTAGGGAAGCACCTGAATTGATCGACGGCGTCGCCTGCCACGCGGTCAACACCGCGCCGGTACCGGCGTGACGCGCGCGTGCCATGCAGCCTGCGCATTTGGCGGCGGCCTG
This sequence comes from Bradyrhizobium sp. WU425, assembly GCF_021052305.1. Classification (NCBI taxonomy): domain Bacteria; kingdom Pseudomonadati; phylum Pseudomonadota; class Alphaproteobacteria; order Hyphomicrobiales; family Nitrobacteraceae; genus Bradyrhizobium; species Bradyrhizobium sp. WU425. The sequence continues at coordinate 5,777,812 of NZ_CP088089.1, forward strand.
GCCCTGTGATCAATTGCGCGCGCCGCAAATGAGGTAGTCCATGGCCAGCATCGTCAATCCCGATCCCTTCACGACACGCCCCGAGATCGAAGGCACCTTCGGGGTCGTTGCGACCACGCACTGGATCGCGACCGCTATCGGGATGGCCCTTCTGGAAAAGGGCGGCAATGCCTTTGACGCCGGCGTCGCCACCGCTTTCACGCTCCAGGTGGTCGAGCCGCATCTGAACGGCCCCGGCGGCGACGTTCCGATCATCGTGCACGACGTGAAGCGCGGCCGCACCGAGGTGATCTGCGGCCAGGGCCCGGCACCGGCCCGCGCCACCATCGCGCATTACAAGAGCGAAGGCCTCGACATGGTGCCCGGCACCGGCCTGCTCGCGGCCTGCGTCCCCGGCACCTTCGAATCCTGGATGATGCTGCTCCGTGACTACGGCACGATGCGCGTGCGCGATGTGCTGGAGCCCGCGATCTCCTATGCGCGCGACGGCTATCCGCTGGTCGAGCGCGCCTGCGCCACGATCCAGACCGTCGAGCAATTATTCCGCACGCACTGGCCGACATCGGCCGCCGTCTATCTCCCGAACGGCGAAGTGCCAAAGCCCGGCACGCTCTTCACCAACAAGACACTTGCGGCGACCTATGCGCGAATCCTGAGCGAGGCCGAAAGCGGCGGCGGCGGCCGCGATGCCGAGATCGAGCGCGCACGCAAGGCTTGGTCGCAGGGCTTCGTCGCGGAAGCCATCGACAAATTCTGCCGGACGCAGGACGTGATGGACGTCAGCGGCTCGCCGCATCGCGGTGTGCTGTCGGCCGACGACATGGCGCGCTGGCAGCCGACGGTCGAGGCTCCGCTCACCTACGATTATGGCCGCTACACGGTCTGCAAGGCCGGGGTCTGGAGCCAGGGTCCCGTGACGCTGCAGCAACTCGCGCTGCTGAAGGGCTTTGCCCTCGATGGGCTCGATCCGACCGGACCGGAGTTCATCCATCTCCAGATCGAATGCGCAAAACTCGCCTTTGCCGATCGCGAAAAATTCTACGGCGACCCCAAGTTCAGCGAAATCCCGATCGCAACGCTGCTGTCAGATGCCTATAACGACGAACGTCGTAAGTTGGTTACCGAGAAAGCTTCGCTCGATCTCCGGCCCGGCACGGTCGAGGGCCTTGGCGGCGTGGTCAAGCTGCGCCGAGCTGAGGGCCAGCGCGAGGCCGTCGGCGCGCTCGGCGCCGGCGAGCCAACCGTGGGGCGCTTCGGCGAGGTGCGCGGCGACACCGTGCATTTCGACATCATTGACAAGGTCGGCAACATGGTGTCCTCGACGCCGTCGGGAGGCTGGCTGCAATCCTCGCCTGTCATTCCCGAGCTGGGTTTCTGCCTCGGCAGCCGCGCACAAATGTTCGATTTGGAGGAGAACCAACCGAGCTCGCTCGCGCCGGGCAAACGGCCCCGCACCACGCTGTCGCCGACCATGGCACTGCGCGACGGCGAGCCTTATCTCGCCTGGGGCTCGCCCGGCGGCGACCAGCAGGACCAGTGGATCACGCAGTTTTTCCTCCGACACGTCCACTGCAATCTCAATCTCCAGGAGTCGATCGACGCGCCGGCCTGGCATTCCGAGCATTTCCCGATCTCGTTCTGGCCCCGCACCGCGCGCCCCGGCGTGCTCGTGATCGAGAACCGCGTGCCGAAGGCGACGATCGAGAACCTGCGTGAGCGCGGACATATCGTCGAGGTCGGTCCGGACTGGTCCGAAGGCCGCCTCACCGCGGCCTCGCGCGTCGGTCCGCGCCGCCGCGCCGCCGCCAATCCGCGCGGCATGCAGGGCTACGCCGCAGGACGCTAAAGGCAGCACATGACCTGGTCGATCATCGCGCGCGATTCTGCTACCGGCCAGTTTGGCATCGCCGTTGCCACGCGCTTCTTCGCCGTCGGCGCGCGTGTCCCCTACATCGCGGCGGGCCTTGGCGCCATCGCGACGCAGGCTTTCGTCAATCCTTATTACGGTATCGACGGCGTCAAGCTGCTGCGTGAGGGCCTCAACGCGCACGACGTGCTGGCCGCCCTGCTCGCGACCGACGACGGCCGCGAGAGCCGCCAGATTCACATCATGGACGCCAGCGGCGCGATTGCCGCGCATACCGGGCGCGACTGCGTGGATTGGTGCGGGCACATTGCGGGCAGCGGCTTCTCGATCGCCGGCAACATGCTCGCGGGCGCCGACGTGCTCGACGAGACCGCAAAAACCTATATCGCCAATGACAGCCTGCCCTTCCCGCGCCGCCTGCTTGCCGCGCTGCGCGCGGGCGAGGCCGCTGGCGGCGACAAGCGCGGCAAGCAGTCCGCCGCGCTCCTGATCCACGGCGAGGAGGAATGGCCGGCGCTGGACCTGCGCGCCGACGATCATCCCGATCCGCTCGGCGAGCTCGAGCGGCTCGAGCGCGTCAGCCACGAACTCTGGGTCCACTTCCGCGTTTCCATGCCAACCCGGCAGAACCCTGCCGGCAACACCGATCGCAGCGTCATCGACGCCAGCATCGCCGCAGCGCGCGCAATACGCTCATGAACCCGAGCCCCCTCATCGAGATCAGCGATCTGCGCATTCGTTTTCACGGCGACGACGGCCGCGTCACCCATGCGGTCGACAGCGTCGATCTCAGCGTCGCCAATGGCGCGACGCTCGGCCTCGTCGGCGAATCCGGCTGCGGCAAGAGCGTGACGTCGCTGGCGATCATGGGCCTGCTGCCGAAGCAGAGCGCGGAGATCTCCGGCGCGATCCGCTTCGACGGTTTCGACCTGCTTAAGACGTCGGACCAGACGCTGCGGGACCTCCGCGGCAACCGGCTCGCGATGATCTTTCAGGAGCCGATGACCTCGCTCAATCCGAGCTTCACCATCGGCGACCAGATCATCGAGACGATTTTGCGCCACCGCGGCGGTTCGCGCAGGAGTGCGCGCGAGCGGGCGATCGATCTGCTGCGTCGCGTCCACATCCCCTCGCCCGAGCGGCGGATCGACGAATATCCGCACAAGCTCTCCGGCGGCATGCGCCAGCGCGTCATGATCGCGATGGCGCTCGCCTGCGACCCGCGGCTGCTGATCGCGGACGAGCCGACCACCGCGCTCGATGTCACGCTGCAGGCGCAGATCCTGGAGCTGATGCGCGAATTGAAGGCGGCGAGCGGCGCTGCCATCATCCTGATCACCCACGATCTCGGCGTCGTCGCCGAAGTCTGCGACGAGGTCGCGGTGATGTATGCCGGCGAGATCGTCGAGCGCGCGCCGGTGGACGAGCTGTTCTCAGCGCCGCAGCATCCCTACACCGTCGGCCTGCTCGGCTCGATCCCGCGGCTTGACCATCGCGCCGACCAGCTCGCCACGATCGAGGGCATGGTCCCGAACATGATGCAGCCGCCCGCGGGATGCCGCTTCGCCGCACGCTGCCCCTTCGTGCTGGACGCCTGCACCAAGGCGCCGCCCCCGCTGCTCGAAGTCAGCCCCGGCCACCTCTCGCGCTGCCTGCGCGCTCCGCTCGAACGTCTGGTGTCGTGATGGCTCTGCTCGAGGTTCAGGGTCTGCTCAAGCATTTCGTCGCCGAGCGTTCGCTGTTCGGCCGGGCGCTGGCGCATGTCAAAGCGGTCGATGGCGTTTCCTTCTCGCTCGATGCCGGCAAGACGCTAGCGCTGGTCGGTGAATCCGGCTGCGGCAAATCCACCGTTAGCCGCCTGGTGCTGCGGCTGATCGAGCCGGATGCAGGCACGATCCGTTTCGAAGGCCGCGATCTGCTCTCGCTCGACGCCGGCGCACTGCGCGCCTTTCGCCGCGAGGCGCAGATCATCTTCCAGGACCCCTACGCCTCGCTCAATCCGCGCATGACCGTCGGCCAGATCCTGACCGAGCCGCTGGCGCTGCACAATCTGGTGCCGCCCGCCCGGCGGCGCGAACGCGTCGAGGAGATCCTGCGGCTGGTCGGGCTGGAGCCGCGGCTGGCGCGTCGTTACCCGCACGAGTTTTCCGGCGGCCAGCGCCAGCGTATCGCCATCGCCCGCGCGCTCGCGGTCGAGCCGAAACTGATCATCTGCGATGAGCCGGTCTCGGCGCTCGACGTCTCGATCCGCTCGCAGATCCTCAATCTGCTGCGCGAGCTGCAGGACCGGCTCGGGCTGGCCTACATTTTCGTCTCGCACGACCTCGCGGTGGTCAAGCACATCGCCGACCACGTGGCGGTGATGAATCTCGGCCAGATCGTCGAGACGGCGGCGGCGGACGCGCTGTTTGCCGCACCGCGTCATCCCTACAGCCGGGCTCTATTGTCCGCGATTCCCGTGCCTAAACCGCGGGCAAAGCGCGGCCGCATTGTGCTGCAGGGCGAAATCCCCAGCGCGCTCAATCCGCCGCCGGGATGCCGCTTCCACACCCGCTGCCCCTACGTGGTCGACCGTTGCCGCAACGAAATGCCTCAGCTCGTGCAGGATGGCATCGGACATGCAACGGCATGCCACCGAACGTCGGAACTGCCGTCGTCCGAGGCGATCGTCCCAACGGACGGCGGCTTCTCCCCGGTTCTCGAAAAATTGGTCGCCGCCTTCAGCGGCGGCCCGGAAGCAGTCCGCGGCAGCGGGGTTAGTTCATTGGGGACGAACCCGGCATAGCCGTAAAACAGAGGTTGAGAGCGATGAGTCCTATGCGTTTGGCACTCCTGGCGTCGGCATTGCTGACGTCGCTCGTAGGCGCGGCCCAAGCCCAGACCACACTTCGCATCGGCATCGCCGAGGATCCTGACATCCTCGATCCCAGCATCGGCCGCACCTATGTCGGCCGCATCGTGTTCTCCGCCTTCTGCGACAAGCTGTTCGACATCGACGAGAAGCTCAACATCGTGCCGCAGCTCGCGCTGTCGCATGAGACCTCGCCCGACGGCAAGGAGATGACGATCAAGCTCCGGCCCAACGTGAAATTCCACGACGGCGAGCCGCTCGACGCGGAAGCCGCAAAGTTCTCGATCGAGCGTCACATGACGCTGCCGACCTCGTTCCGCAAGTCCGAGCTCGCCAGCGTCGACCATGTCGAAATCGTAGACCCTCTGACCATCAAGCTGGTGCTTAAGACACCTTACTCCCCGCTGATCGCCCAGCTGACCGACCGCTCCGGCATGATGGTGTCGCCGAAGGCTGCCAAGGAGGCCGGCGACAAGTTCGGCCTGCATCCGGTCTGCGCCGGTCCCTACAAGTTCGTCGAGCGCGTGCAGCAGGACCGCATGGTCTTCGAAAAATTCGCCGACTATTGGAACAAGGACAACATCCATATCGACCGGGTGGTCTTCCTGCCGATCGTTGACGCCACGGTGCGCCTTGCCAACCTGAAGTCCGGCGGACTCGATCTGATCGAGCGCGTGCTCGCCACCGACATCAAGGACGTGCGTGCGGATTCGCGGCTCGTGCTGTCGACGGCACCGGAGCTCGGCTATTACGGCCTGACCGTCAATATCGGCAACGACAAAGCAAAGGGGCCGCTCAGCCAGTCGGCGAAAGTACGCCAAGCGCTCGATCTGTCGATCGATCGCGAAGCTCTCAACCAAGTTGTCTTTAACGGCGAGTTCACCCCAGGCAATCAATGGGTCAGCCCGACACATCCCTATTACCAGAAGGCGTTCCCGGTCCACGGCCGCGACGTCGCGAAGGCCAAGGCGCTGCTGAAGGAAGCGGGCATCACCTCGCCGGTGACCGTCGGCTACATGATCCCCAAGGGCGCGGAGAACGAAGCGGTTGCCCAGGTGATCCAGTCGATGGCGGCGGAAGCGGGCTTCGACATCAAGATCCGCGCGGTCGAATTCGCGACCACCTTCAAGCAGGCCCAGGCCGGCGAGTTCCAGATCTTCCAGATCAACTGGAGCGGCCGCATCGATCCCGACGGCAACTCCTACATCTTCATGCGCAGCAAGGCACCGCAGAACGATGGCGTCTATTCGAACCCGGAAGCCGACAAGCTGATGGAAGACGGCCGGCTGACCGCCAAATTCGATGAGCGCAAGGCGATCTACGAAAAGCTGACCGGGATCGTGCTCAACGATTTGCCGATCATCTACATCTACCACCGCACGCTTCTGATTGCGCACACGACCAAGCTCCAGGGTTACAGGCAGATGCCCGACGGGCTCGTGCGCGTGGTCGGGCTGAAGTTCAAGTGAGCGTGGCCTCGCCTGACACGCGGCCGGCGCCATGCTGAACTTCCTCGCCCGCCGCATCGCGCAGATCGTGCCGACACTGTTCTTCGTGTCGGTGCTGATCTTCTCGCTCCAGCAATTGTTGCCAGGTGATCCAGCGCTGGTGATGGCCGGTGAGGAGCGCGATCCCGCCGTGATCGAGCAGATCCGCCAGCAATACCGGCTCGATCAGCCGATCCCCGTGCAGTACGTTTATTGGCTCAAGGGCGTTCTATCAGGCAATTTCGGTGAATCGCTGCGCAACAAGATGCCGGTGCGCGAGCTGATCGCGCAGAAGCTGCCGGTGACGCTCCAGCTCGGCTCGATGGCAATGTTGATCGCGCTCTTGATCGGCATTCCCGCCGGCATCGTCTCCGCCGTGAAAAGGGGCACCGTCTGGGATTATGGTGCCAATTTGTTCGCGCTGTGGGGCATCTCGACGCCGAATTTCTGGCTCGGCATCATGCTGATCTTCCTGTTCTCGATCGAACTCGGCTGGCTGCCGGCGTCCGGCTACGTGCCGTTGACTGAGAACTGGCGCGCGAGCCTCGCCGCCACCATCATGCCGGCCTTCGTGCTCGGCAACGCAATTTCCGCGGTCCTAATGCGGCACACCCGGAGCGCCATGCTGCAGGTGCTGGAAAGCGACTATGTCCGCACCGCGCGCGCCAAGGGATTGTCCGAACGCTCGGTCATCCTCAAGCACGCCATGCGCAACGCACTCACGCCAATCATTACGCTCGGCGCGCTCGAGCTCGGCACGCTCTTGTCGGGCGCGGTTCTGACTGAGCAGATCTTCTCCATTCCGGGCTTCGGCAAACTGATCGTGGACGCCGTGTTCAACCGCGACTACGCGGTGGTACAGGGCGTCGTGCTGGTGACGGCGACGGTCTACATCACACTGAACCTGGTTGCCGATGTCGCCTACATCCTCGTCAATCCGCGGCTACGGGGCTAGACTCATGACCGATGCCGCCCTGCCCGCTGCTCCCATCGCGCAAGCTGACGAGCTGGACAGCCCGGCGCGTCGCGCCCGGCGGCGCCTGTTCAAACGCAAGGCCGCAGTGTTCGGACTTGTCATGATCAGTTTGTTCGTCGGCTTCGCGGCTCTCGCGCCGCTCGTCGTTCCCTACGATCCCATCGCGACGAGCTGGAGCCTGGTTCGCAAGCCGCCCACGACGGCGCACTGGTTCGGAACCGACGAGCTCGGTCGCGACATCCTGAGCCGCGTCGTCTACGGCGCCCGCGCCTCGCTGCTCGCCGGCCTCACCTCGGTGGCGATCGCTCTGGGCGTCGGCGTTCCGCTCGGCCTGCTTGCCGGCTATCGCGGCGGCTTCGTCGATGCACTGATCAGCCGGATGACTGACGCGATGCTGGCCTGCCCATTCCTGATCCTGGCGATCGCACTCGCCGCATTCCTCGGTCCGAGCCTTGGCAACGCCATGATCGCGATCGGCATCTCGGCAACCCCGATTTTCATCCGCCTGACCCGCGGCCAGGTGCTGGTTGTCAAGGCTGAGGACTATGTCGAGGCGGCGCGCGCGCTCGGCAATCCGCCGTGGCGGATCGCGTTCTCGCACATCCTGCCGAACATCCTGCCGGCGCTGCTAGTGCAGGCGACGCTGTCGATTGCGGCCGCCATTATCGCCGAAGCCGCGCTGTCCTTCCTTGGCCTCGGCCAGCAGCCGCCGGCGCCATCCTGGGGCAGCATGCTCAACGCAGCGCAGCGCTTCCTGACCCAGGCGCCGTGGATGGCGATCTGGCCGGGGCTTGCGATCTTCCTCGTGGTGCTGTCGCTGAACCTGCTCGGCGACGGCCTGCGCGACGCGCTCGATCCACGCCAGCGCTAGATCACGACCTCGCGCATCACGCGGCGGCAATCCATCTCGTATTCGAGATCGACCACCGGCGGCCGGGCATAGTGCCAGGTCAGGCCGGACCGCAACGCCCCGCGGCGGACGAGTTCGTCGACCAGCGCGTGGTGGAAGTCGTGCACGGAATAGGCCTGCACGCCGGTCGTGTCCTTCCAGCCGAAGCCGAAGGCCGTCATCCTGTTCTCCATCTGGGACGTCGTCGTGAAGCGCACCTTCTCGCGAAGGCCTTCCGGGCTGAGGTCGCGGTAGCGCACGGTGCGCTCGACATAGGTCCCGCCGCCCTCGCGCGCCTCGGCGCCGCCGGAAATCACGAAGCTCGGCGTCTTCGAGCTTGTCGGCCGCGTGAAGGAGAACGCGTAGAACGACGGCTCGGCCGGTGGATCGATCTCTGGACAGACATTGCTGCGCGCCACCGGATTTGTGGTGCCGTCGAAGATGCCCCATTCGGACAACGTCTTCACATAGTGCAGGTTGAACGCGCGAAAACCTTCTTCGCTGAAGGCCGCGGGCGAGCGCAGTTCGCAAGCGCAGAAGGCCGTCAGCGGCCGCCCCGCCTCCTGGATATGCTTCGCGGCAAGCGCAAAGCCTTCTGCGAGCGGCACCAGCCGGTCGAAGCGGACGCGCTCGATCTGATAGCCATCGTCTGCGGCCGCACCGGCCGAATACTGGAATACGGACGGAATGAAACGGTAGTTGCCGGCGGAGAATTCACCAACCATGTCGGACTCCTATTCCAGTTGCATGCGAATGCCCTTGTCGCCGTTAAGCAGGCGCTTCAGGTGAAAGCCGGCCAGGGAATCGCCGGCATGCATGCCGACCAGCGCCGCGAAGGCAGGCATGGCGGCGGCATCACCGGCTTCCATCTTGGCAAAAGCTTCGGAATACAGCGCCGTTTCCGGCGCAGCGAATTGGGCCGGCGTCAGCGGCTCGAACGCGCGCAACGCTTCGCTGCGTCCGCGCAGCATCAGCTCCCCGACGGGACGACCTCGAAAATTCTCAGCCGCCTCGGCGATGCCGGCACTGACGCAAATCCGCGTGCCCAGATCCTTGTTCGCGGCTTCCAGTCGCGCCGCGATGTTGATGGAGTCGCCATACGCGGTGTAGTCGAAAAACCGGTTGCCGCCGAAATTTCCGACCAGTGCCGGCCCGGCGTGAATGCCGATGCGGGTGGTGCCGAAATTCACCCCTCTCCGCTTCCAGCGCGCGGAAAAATCCTCCGCCCAGGCGTCGAGCTCGTGCGCGCAGGCAACCGCACGCGTCGCATAATCGGGCTGATCTCCGGGCGCATTGAAGAGCACCTGGATTGCATCGCCGATGATCTTGGCAACCGTCCCCTCATGCGTGAAGACAATTTCGGTCATGCCGCCGACATATTCGTTGAGAAGCGCGCCCAGCGTCTCCGGCGGCGCACTCTCGACCAGCGAGGTGAAGCCCGTTATATCCGTGAAGATGGTCGCGATATCGCGCCACTGCACTTCGATTCCCTCGCTCTCACCGCCGGCCGCCAGACGCTTGGCGAGCTCGGGCGAGAAATGACGCGAGAGCGCGGCGTGAGCGCGCTCGGCTTCCGTCTGGCGGCGCCGCACCTCCCGCAGCATCTCGATATGGCGGATGGTCTTCTCGATCGTCATCTCCAGGTCGGCGAAATCGATCGGTTTGGTCAGAAAGTCGAACGCGCCGCGGTTCATCGCAGTGCGAATGTTGCTCATATCGCCATAGGCCGACAAGATGATGGTGGACTTCTTGTCGTCCGCTTCCTGGAGCTTCGCCAGCAGCGACAACCCATCCATCCTTGGCATGTTGATGTCGGAGACCACCATGTCGACATGCGGATTCTGCTCGAGCGATTGCAACGCCTCGACGCCGTCTCGCGCGAACATGATGGTCACCGACCCATCGCGAATCTGCTTGCGGAATTTTTGCAGGACCAACGCCTCGAGATCCGGCTCGTCGTCGACGAAGAGGATGGTCGCGGTCATGCGGCTTTCTCGAGCCTTGTGTCGATTTCCTGCCGCAGCAGCGCGAAATCGATCGGCTTGGTGAGGAGTGCGACCGCGCCGCGCTCGATCGCCTTCCGGCGCGTCTCGGCGTCGCCATAGGCGGTGATCATGATGACGGGAACGTCCGGATGCGCAAGACGCACCTTCGGCAGCATGTCGAGCCCGCTCATGCCGGGCATGTTGATGTCGGACAAAATCAGGATCAACGAGGGATCGCGCACCTCGGCGGCGAGCTTCAGCGCATCGGGTGCCGACGACGCGAATTCCATCTGGAAGCGGCCGGCGCGCAAATCGCGCCGAAACTGCTGCCGGAACAGCGCCTCGACGTCGGGCTCGTCATCGACGACCAGGATGTAAACGTTCAAGTCTTGCCTCCGGAAGTGCCGTCCGCCGCCATTACGCGCGGCAGGGTGATGATGAATTCGGTGAATACGCCTGGTGCGGTGTTCACGTCGATCGTGCCGCCGTGCTGTTTCACCACGATGTCATGGCTCATGGAAAGGCCGAGCCCGGTGCCCTCGCCGGCCGGCTTGGTGGTGAAGAAGGGATTGAACATCTTCTCCTTCACCTCGGACGGGATCCCGGTGCCGTTGTCGCGAATGCGGATTTCGACCCTGTCGCCGAGCGTTCTGGTTGCTGCGCGCAGGGTGGGCTCGAAGGCGTCTGCGGCGCTCTCCTTGCGCTGGGCAGTGGCGTAGAAGCCATTCGAGATCAGATTGAGGACGACTCGCGTAATTTCCTGCGGATAGATATCGACCATGCCTGCGGCGGGGTCGAAGCCGCGCTCTATCGTGACGTTGAAGCCAGGCTTCTCGGCTCGCGCGCCGTGATAGGCGAGGTTGAGGCTTTCCTCGACGATGGCATTGATGTCCGCCGGACGGCGCTCTCCGGAGCCCTCGCGCGAATGCAGGAGCATGTTCCTGACGATGGAATCGGCGCGCTTGCCGTGCTGCACCACCTTTTCGAGGTTGCTCCTGAGCATGCCAGTCAGCTCGTCGACCTCCGCCTTCGTCTTGCCGTCGAGCGAGGCCGCCTGCAGCGCCTCGTTGAGCTCGTCGATCAACTCGGTCGACACCGCCGAGAAATTGTTGACGAAATTGAGTGGGTTCTTGATCTCGTGCGCGATTCCCGCCGTGAGCTGGCCGAGCGACGCGAGCTTCTCGGTCTGGACCAGGCGGTCCTGCGCGGTGCGAAGATCGTCGAGGGATTGCGACAGCTCCGTCGTGCGCTTGCGCAATTCGTTCAGCAGTCGCGTATTCTCGATGGCGATGACGGCTTGCTTCGTGAAGTTCTCAACCAACGCGATTTGCTTGTCGGTGAACGGCCGGACCTCCTTGCGATAAACCGCGACGGTTCCGATCAGCTCGCTTTCCCTCATCATGGGCACGATTACGATCGTACGGGCGCCGGCGACGTCTGAGATTCCACGAATGGTCGGACCTCCGGCAAGATAGGCCGGAGTTTGTTGCACATCGTGAACGTGGACGACTTGACGTGTTCTGACGACCACGGCAAGCGCGCTCTCCGGATGGGGACGGATCGCCATATCTTTCCGCGAAGCCGCGAACGCAGGCGGCACATTGTAGTCCGCAGCAATTGTGAAATTCTCTCCATCCCACAAATTCATGACGCCGAAACTCGCGCCACAGACTCGTGTGGCATTCTCGAGCATCTTGTGGAACACCGGTGCGAGTTCGCCCGGAGACGAACTGATGACCTGCAACACTTCCGACGTCGCCGTCTGCTGCTCGAGCGACTCGGTCAACTCGGCGGTTCTCACCTCGACCTTCTTCTCCAGGTCCGCATAGGATTCCTGCAGGCGCTCGCCCATGTCATTGAACTGGTCCGCGAGCCCCTCCAGTTCGTCTCCGGTTCGGATCGAGATGCGCTGGGAGAAATCGCCACTGCCGATGCGCTCGGCACCGCTGCGCAGCGCCTGGATCGGCCCGACCATGCGGCGCGCGAGGAATATCCCGGCAAGCACCGCGAAGATCGACGCCGCGAGCAGCACGAATGCAAGCCGTTCCAACGCGGCATAGAGCGTCGCATAGGCCTCCTCGACCGGGAGCTCGACGAACATGGTCCAGTGCAGCGGCGCGATCGGGGCCGACGCGGTCAGCACCGTCTGTCCCTGGAGATTGCGCGCTTCGGAAAGCGGGTCGAACGCGGCGCTGCCTCCGGCAAGCGCGGCGCGCACCTGGGTGAGACCAGACATGTCGGTGTTGCGCAGGACCAGGCTGATATCGGGGTGCGCGATCAGGCGTCCCTCCGGACCCACCACGTAGGCGTGTCCGTGCTCGCCGACCTTGATCTGGGAGACGACGTCCCAGATCAACTTGAGATTGACCTCCGCGATACTGACGCCGGCATCCTTGCGCGACCCAGCCTGCGCTAGGGTCATATACGGCTCGGACTCCCTGCGGAAATAGACCGGACCGTAATAGACCTTGTGCGCGACCGCCTCGGTAAACTTCGGATCCTCCGACAGGTCGATCCCGCTGTCGGTCGCGTCCATGGCAAGCCGCGAGACCCGGAGCCGCTCCTTGCCGGTCGCATCGACCTGCGCGAGCTCGGTGACCGCAGGGACTTGGCGCAGCAGCCGCAGCGCATCGAAGCGGCGCTGCTCGAGCGAGCCCGCCGACCAGGGCAGCTGCGTGGTCCAGCCGAGCTGGCTCTCGATCTCCTTGACGAACTGACCGATCTTGGCAGCGGCCGCCTCGGCCTGTTCATGCTGAACCCGGATCAGCGCGGCCTTGTGCTCGCGATAATAAAAGACGACCTCGAACAGGCCGTTGGCCAGCAGCGCGATCGCGACGACGGCCACGAACAACGCGACATATTTGGCGAACAGCCGCGTCCTGATCCCCTGCCCCGGCATCGTACCGGACGCGACGCCATCCCCCGCGGCGCTCGGCAGCGTCCGTGCTTGCGGGGTGTCGGGATGGAGGGGAAGGCTCATCCCGCTGAACCTAGCAAGAAGACCGGACCTTGTCTCTCGCGAGCGCGGGAAAGCCTGATGGCAGCCGGGCCCCCGAGGCAAATAGAAAAGGGCGGCAGCGGATTGGCCGCTGCCGCCCTCGGGTTCGCTTTATCGGTGGCCTCAGGTCGGCCGCAGCGCCTTGGCGTTGAGGTCGAGGTCGTTGACCTGCTTGTTCCGCTCGGAATCGGCCGCCGCGCGATGGTCGGTCGCCAGCACCACGTAGACCGCCGGCAACACGAACAGCGTGAACAACGTGCCGATCGACATGCCGGCCACGACCACCAGACCGATCGAGAAGCGGCTGGCGGCCCCTGCGCCGGTCGCGGTCAGGAGCGGGATCAGGCCCGTCACCATCGCGGCCGTGGTCATGAGGATCGGCCGCAGACGAATACGGGCCGACATTTCGATGGCGGAGCGGCGATCGAGCCGCTCGTTGATCTGGAGCTCGTTGGCGAACTCCACCATCAGGATGCCGTGCTTGGTGATCAGGCCCACCAAGGTCAGCAGGCCGACCTGGGTGTAGATGTTCATGGTCGCCACGCCGAAGAACAGCGGGATCAGTGCGCCAACGATCGCCATTGGCACCGAGATCATGATGACCAGCGGATCGCGCAAGCTCTCGAACTGCGCCGCCAGCACCAGGAAGATGATGATCAGCGCGAAGCCGAAGGTGATCGCGAGCTGGTTGCCTTCCTGCACATACTGTCTGCTGTCAGCCAGATAAGCATGGCTGAAGCCTTGCGGCAGGTTTTTGGCCTCGCTCTCGAGGAAGTCGACCGCCGCACCGACGGTCACGCCGGGCATCGGCACGGCCGAGAAGGTCGCTGAATTGAGCTGATTGTAATGTGTCAGCGAATTCGGCTCGGTCTTGGTCTCGATCGACACAACCGTCGAGAGCGGAAGCTGCTGGCCGGTATTGGTGGTCACGTAGTAGCCGGCGAGCGATTCCGGCGAGAGCCGCTGGCCGCGCGGCACCTGCGGGATAACTTGATAGGAACGGCCCTCGAGGTTGAAGCGGTTGATGTAGTTGCCGCCGAGCAGCACCGCGAGCGTGCTGCCGAGGTTCTGCATGTTGACGCCGAGATCCTGCGCCTTGGTGCGGTTGATCGTCACCTTCACGTTCGGCTGGTTGTAGGCAAGATCACTGTCGGAGACGATGAACATTCCGCTCTTGCGGGCGGCGGCCTTCAGCTTCTCCATCTGTTCGTAGACAGTCTGGAAGCTGGCGGTGGAGTTGATCACCATCTGCACCGGGAGGCCGCCCGGACCGCCCGGCAGCGGCGGCAGGTTGAAAGCGAACGCCTGCACGCCCTCGATCTTGGAAAGCTCGGCCTGCACCAGCGACTTCAGCTGGATCGACGAGCGCTTGCGCTCCTCCCAGGGCTTGAGCAGCATGCCGGCGATACCGCCCTGCGGGCCGTTGATGCCGTTCAGCACGAAGCGCAGATCGGTCTCGGGGAATTTCTGGAATTCCTTGTCGAGCTTCTCGCCGTAAAAATCGACATAGTCGATATTGGCGTATTTCGGCGCCTTGGTCACCGCGAACACGATACCCTGGTCTTCCTCAGGCGCCAGCTCCTTCGACGTGTGCATGTAAAGGAAGCCGACGAGCCCGAGGATGGTCACCGCAAACAGGCCGGTGATGGCCTTGTAGTCGAGCGAGCGGTCGAGCCTGCGCCCGTACCACCGCGTCAGCGCGCCAAACACCTTGTTGACGAACTTGGCGAAGCGCCCCTCTTCCGTGTTCTTCAGCAGCACCGAGCACATCATCGGCGAGAGCGTCAGCGCGATCACGCCGGACACGATCACCGAGCCCGCAAGTGTGAAGGCGAATTCGCGGAACAGCGAGCCGGTCAGACCGCCGAGGAAACCGATCGGAGCGTACACGGCTGCGAGCGTGATGGTCATCGAGACGACGGGACCCACGATTTCGCGCGCGCCTTCCAGCGACGCCTGGACAGGCGTTTTCCCTTCCTCCAGATGACGATGGATGTTTTCCACCACGACGATGGCGTCGTCGACCACGAGTCCGATCGCGAGCACCATCGCGAGCAGGGTCAACAGGTTGAAGCTGAAGCCCAGTGCCAGCATCAGCGTGCAGACGCCGATCATCGACAACGGGATGGTGACAACGGGAATGATGACCGAACGGAACGACGCCAGGAACAGGAAGATCACCACGATCACGATGATCACGGCTTCACCCAGTGTCTTCTCGACCTCGTCGATCGAGGATTGGATGAACTTGGTCGAATCGTAGGCGACCTTCATCTTCATCGACGGTGGCAGATTGCGCTCCAGCTCGGGGAATAGCGCCCGCACGCCCTTGACCAGCGTCAGCGGGTTGCCCTGCGGCGTCGCCTGCACACCGATGAAGATGGCGTGCTCGCCGTTGAAGGCGACGCTCGCGTCCGTGCTTTGGGCCGCAAGTTCGACGGTGGCGATGTCCTCCATCCGCACGAAGCCGCCGTCCTTGGCCTTGACGATCATCTTCTTGAACTGGTTGACGTCGGTCAGGCCCGTATTGGTCGATACGTTCGAGACGATGAGATAGCCCTTGGTCTGCCCCGCCGCAGACTGGAAGTTGTTGGCGGTGATCGCGGTCGCGACATCCGCAGGCGACACGTTGCGGCCGGCCATCTTCAGGGGATCAAGCCACAGCCGCATCGCAAAGGTCTGGCCGCCGAGAATGTCGGCGGAGGCGACGCCGTCGACGGTCGACAGCACCGGTTGCACAACGCGCGTCAGGTAGTCCGAGATCGCCGAGCCCGACAGCTCTTCGGACGAGAATCCGAGATACATCACGGCCGTGGTCTGGCCCGTGGTCTTGGTGACGATCGGGTCGTTGGATTCTTTCGGGATCAGATATTTGACCGAGTTCGTCTTGGCCAGAACCTCGGTCAGCGCCTGGTTCGGATCGAAGTTCAGCTTGATGTAGACCTGGATCGTCGAGGTGCCGAGCACCGAGGACGAGGTGATGTAATCGACACCTTCGGCGGAGGCGACCGCCTGCTCGATCGGCGTGGTGATGAAGCCCTGGATCAGGTCCGCGGACGCGCCCGGATAGACGGTCGTGATGTTGATGACCGTGTTCGACAGCTTCGGATATTGCCGGATCGGCAGCGTCGTCGCCGCGCGCAGGCCGATCAGCAGGATCAGCAGGCTGACGACGACCGACAGGACCGGGCGTTTGATGAAAATATCAGTAAAGCGCATCGCGGCGATCTCGATTTCTTTGACTTGCAAAGCGCGTGACCCGGCCGTGCCGGATCATGCTGCAACGTGTACGATGTCAGTAGCGCGGCGGCTGCGCCGGGATCTGCGGAGCCGGGTCGGTCGAAATCGACACCGCCGCGCCCGATTGCAGCTTGAGCTGGCCGACGGCGACGACCTTGTCGCCCGGCTTCACGCCCTTGACGATTTCGACGCGGCCTTCGACCCGGTTGCCGGTCTGCACGAAAGTGCGCACCGCGCTCAGGCTGGTCTTGCCGTCGGCTTCCTTCTTCTCGGTGATCACGAACACCGAGTCGCCGTACAGCGTGTAGTCGACCGCCGTCTCCGGCACGGTGACTACGGCCGGCTTGTCCGGCAGCACCACCGTGGTGGTCACGAACATGCCGGGCTTCAGGATCTTCTCCGGATTAGCGATGGTCGCCTGCACGCGGATGTTACGGGTGTCGGTCGAGATCTGCGGCTCGATCGTGGTGATTTTGGCGTCGAAGGTGCGGCCGGGATAGGCGTCGACCTTCAGCCGGACCGGTTGACCGACCTTGAGGCTGCCCGAGTCCTTTTCCGTCACCGTGAAGTTGGCCCACAGCTCCGACAGATCCGTCAGCGAAACGATGGCCGTGCCGGCGGTCAGATACTGGCCGACCTCGACCTTGCGGACGCCGAGATCGCCGGAGAACGGCGCGCGGACCAGCTTCTGCGAGATCAACGCTTCGGTCTTGGCGATACCCGCCTGCGCCTGATCGTACGCGGCCTGCGCGGTGTCGACGGTTGCCTGCGGCCCGAACTGGCGCGACGCCAGTTGCTTGGCGCGATCGAGCGACAGCTGTGCGACGGTGGCCTGCGCCTTGTAATTGGCGAGGTCGCCCTGCTCCGGCGCGTCGAACATCTGCACGAGCGGTGTGCCGGCCTCGACATGCGTGCCCGGCTCGAACTTGATCTCGGTGACACGGCCGTTGACGTCGG
Organism: Bradyrhizobium sp. WU425; assembly: GCF_021052305.1. Lineage (NCBI taxonomy): Bacteria > Pseudomonadati > Pseudomonadota > Alphaproteobacteria > Hyphomicrobiales > Nitrobacteraceae > Bradyrhizobium > Bradyrhizobium sp. WU425. The sequence continues at coordinate 5,795,062 of NZ_CP088089.1, forward strand.
CGCTGACGTCGACCTGGTGCACGGCGGCGAGACCACCGACGGCGGTCAACAGGTTCGGCACCACCTCGGACTTTGCCTCGGCGGCGCTGACCGCGACCGGCGGCGGCTTGTTGTTGGCGAAGAACTGCTTGATCATCTGGCCGCGGAAATAATTGAACCAGACGAGGCCACCGACGAGCACGGCCAGAAGCGTGCCGACGACGATGAACCAGAGCACCGGCCGGACCGGACGCTTGGGAGCCTTGTTGTCGATCGGTTCGCCCGAAATCTTGTGTTCGGTCACGATGTTCATGTCATGCACTTTCTGCAATCGCCGTCTTGCCCGCACAACTGGCCTGATCGCGGCCCAAATGCGAAACAATTGCGGCGTCGTTAAGTCCGATACCCCTCAGGAGAAACTCACAGAGCTGCCGCTCGAGGTCGTTCGCCTTGCCGTAAGCGAGACACGGCGTGGCCGGCAGCCTAGTCAGCGCAGCCGTCATCACGGTGTGATGCGCAAACCAGAACAGGTTGAGCGGTTCGCCGTTGTATGGCCGCGCGTCCCCCGCGGCAACCGCACGCTCGAGCGAGGCGACGAAGGCCGCCCCGATCAGCGCCTCGATCTTGGCATATAGCAACCGGGCAAATTCGCCATCCTCCAAATGACTCGTGGTCATCAGTCGCAGGCGCTGGGCCTCTTCCTGGTCAGGGCCATCGGCGATGTGCATGAAATGCCCGACCATGCCGCGGATCACTTCGACCAACGTAGCGGTCGACGGCTCACGTTCGAGCAGCTCCATGAGCGCCGGGTCCGCCTCGCATTCATCGCTGAGAATTTCGGCGTAAAGCGCGGCCTTGGACGGGAAATGCTTGAACAGTAGCGCTTCGGAAATGGCAGCGGCGGCCGCCACGCTCTTGGTCGTGGTGCCGGTATAGCCGTGTCGGGCAAAGCAACGCTTTGCGGCGCCGAGGATCAATTGACGCCTCAGGTCGCTCGTCATACGCAATGAGCTCATGCTAGTGAGTAAGCACTCACCCACGCAAAAGTCAAGCCGAATGGTGCGATGCAACCTACAAGAATCGTCTCTTAGAGGTATCCGAAGTGCTAAATCGGACGGAAGCCGAGGTCGCCGCGGATCCGGTTGAGAATGTAAGTCCCATCCCGGCTGGGCAAAATCCGCTCCAGATTGGCGCTGTCGATCTTCACATTGGCAAAGCGCGGCCCGGCCGTGACGTCGTGGACGGCTTTGGCGAAGGCCTCGACCTCGGCCATGGTCGTCACAGACCGGCTATCCCCGATGCCGCAGGCCCGGGCGACGCCGACCAGGTCGGCGGCCACGGAAGTGTGGCTGGTCTGACCGCCGGTCTCACCATAGGCCTCGTTGTCGAGCACCGCGATCGAGAGGTTGGACGGCTTCTGGAGGGCGATGGTGGCAAGGCTGCCCATGCCCATCAGCATCTCGCCGTCACCGGTGATGACCAGCACCGGCAACTTTGGCTGCGCCAGAGCGAGGCCCAGGCCGATCATCGCCGCCCCGCCCATGCCGCCCCAGAGGTAGAAATTGCGCGCATGGTCGCCGGCTGCGCACATGTCGTTGGTGGAGGCGCCGAGGCCGCCGATCGCAACCACGTCCTTGCGGTCCGCGAGAAGCGTGGACACCACCTGACGGCGGTCGAGGAGATTGGCCTTGCTCATTTGGTGAAAACCTTGGCGCCGATCAGGCGCTGCGACAGCAGGACGGCGGTGGGTGTGAGCGCGTTGTAGGCCTGCGCGGCCGCCGCCTCGAGCACGGCCGGCACCTCTGCTGCGGTCGAAGCCCGCAGCACCTTGACGCCCGAGAGTTCGAACACGCCCTGCGTGGTCGATCCCATCGGCACCTGCCATGGATTGAACTCGCCCCACTCGCCACGCATCGTCACCAGCGTGAGGAAGGGAAAGCGCAGGATCGGGATCAGCGAGAGCATGTTAATGCAATTGCCGACCCCGCTCGACTGCATCAACAGCACGCCGCGCTGGCCCCCCGTCCATGCGCCGGCGAGAAGCGCCACGCCCTCCTCCTCCGTCGTGAGCGGAATGCCGCGCATCGTGGACGATGCCAGCACGCGCTGGATCAGCTTTGAATGGCCGGCGTCGGGCACGTAGGGCACCTGCCGAACGTCGAAGCGTTGCAAGGTCGCGAAAATATCGTCGGGCCAATGAGTGCTGGACTCGGCGGCCGTGTCGGCAGCGTCAGCGCGGGCGTGCATTTTCCTGTCCGGTCGGCTTGCAAATCGCGGCTCGACTGTAGACGGTGAACCGAGCCGCTCAAAAGAGCGAATACAGCATATCGGACTCAACCGGCGAGTATGGCGGCATGAACGCAAGTGCGAATGAACTGGCGGCCAGTTTCGATCTGGAACAGCTGACGGCGGAATTCTACGACAATCCCTACCCGACCTATCGTGCACTGCGGGAGAACGAGCCGGTCAAGCGCCTGCGCAACGGCACCGTGTTCCTGACCCGCTATGACGACCTCGTTACGACCTACAAGAACACAAAATCGTTCAGCTCGGACAAGAAGCGCGAGTTCGCGCCGAAATACGGCGACACCCCGCTCTACGAGCACCACACCACGAGCCTCGTCTTCAACGATCCGCCGGCGCATACCCGCGTGCGGCGTCTGATCATGGGCGCGCTGTCGCCGCGCGCGATCGCGGGGATGGAGCCTGACATCATCAAGCTGGTCGACGGCTTGCTTGACGCCATTGCCGCCAAAGGTGATTGCGAGCTGATCGAGGACTTCGCCGCCTCGATCCCGATCGAGGTGATCGGCAATCTGCTTGACGTGCCCCATGACGAGCGCGCGCCGCTGCGCGACTGGTCGCTGGCGATCCTGGGCGCCCTCGAACCGGTGGTGTCGCCTGAAGTGGCTGCCCGCGGCAACAAGGCGGTGACGGACTTCCTCGCCTACCTCCGAACGCTGGTCGCGCGCCGGCGCGAAAGGCCCGGCAACCCCGAGCGCGACGTGCTGACGCGCCTGATACAGGGTGAAGACAACGGCGAGCGGCTGACCGAGAAGGAGCTGCTGCACAACTGCATCTTCCTGCTCAATGCCGGCCACGAGACCACCACCAACCTGATCGGCAACGGCCTCGTGGCGCTCGACCGGAATCCGGATCAGAAGCGGCGGCTGATCGACAATCCTGAGCTGATCAAGACTGCGGTCGAAGAGATGCTGCGCTACGAGAGCTCGAACCAGCTCGGCAACCGCATGACCACGGAGCGGGTCGAACTCGGCGGCGTCATGCTCGAAGCCGGCACATCCATCACGCTCTGTATCGGCGCTGCCAACCGTGACCCCGCACAGTTTCCGGACCCGGAGAGATTCGACATCGCGCGCACGCCGAACCGGCATCTCGCCTTCGCCACCGGCGCGCATCAATGCGCCGGCATGGCGCTGGCACGATTGGAAGGCGCCATCGCGGTCTCACGCTTCTTGGCGCGCTTCCCGAACTATGCCGTGAGCGGACGGCCGGTCAGGGGTGGACGGGTGCGGTTCCGCGGCTTTTTGAGCGTGCCCTGCGCGATCGGCTGAGGCCTCAAACGAAAAAACGCGAAAACAACCCCATGCACAGTAGAAGGTTACCGGCGCGGGATGGGCCAGCGATTCCGCGCAACCATTTGACATCTCAGGCCATCAGCGCCGCCGCGCGCAACAATTGCCGGAAGGCCTAAACCACCGTCTTGTGCCGCGCGATGCAGGTTTGCAGCACCTCGTCCAACGGTTTACCCCACCAGTCGTTGGAGAAGATTTCGATCTCCGAATAGCCGGCAAAGCCCTGTGCTTCGACCGCTGCGCGCACCGATTTGATGTCGATCACGCCGTCGCCCATCATCCCGCGGTCGTTGAGAATGTCCCTGGTCGGCACCAGCCAGTCGCAGACATGGAAGGCGAGCAGGCGATCTCGACCGGCGCGCGCGATCTGCCCCATCAGCTCCGGATCCCACCAGATGTGATAGACGTCCAGCGCGACGCCGAGCATGCCGCTGCGATCAGGGTCGAGCCGGTCGCAGATGTCGAGCGCCTGCTTCGTCGTGTTGACGCAGGCGCGGTCGGCCGCATAGGCCGGATGCAGCGGCTCGATCGCCAGCGGCAGCTTGGCCTGTTTGGCGTAGTCGAGCATTTCGGCGAGCGCTTCCTCGACCTGCGTCCGCGCGCCGGCGATGTCCTTCGACGCCTCGCTGCCCGGCCGCGAATATTGCGGCAGGCCGCCGACGACGAGCACGACGCAGGGGGCGCCCAGTGCCTTGGCTTCATCGACGCAGCGCCGGTTGTCGTCTCGCACCTCGCCGCGGCGCGCTGCGTCGGAGGTGAACATGCCGCCACGGCAATAGCCCGATAGGTCGAGACCGGCATCGCGCACCGCACGCGCGGCACGATCGAGGCCGACGGTTGCGACCTGGTCGCGCCAGGGGTCGATGGCGCGGATACCGTGCCTGGCACAGGCGTCGATGATCTCGACGAGATCACCCTGTTTCCGGATTGTCGCCGTGTTGAGCGACAGCCAACGATGGTCGGACGAGAAATCACGCATCAGGATTCGATTCCGTGCGTTGAGAGCACCGCCTGCATCCGCCGCGTCGCCAGCTCCGGATCGGCGAGCAGTCCGGCCTTGTCGGCCAGCCGGAACAGTTCGGCCAGATGCAGCGTCGAGCGCGTGCTCTCCTGCCCGCCGACCATGGTGAAGTGGTCCTGGTGGCCGTTGAGATAGGCCATGAAAACCACGCCGGTCTTGTAGAACCGCGTCGGCGCCTTGAAGATGTGCCGCGACAGCGGCACCGTCGGCCCCAGCACGTCGTGGAAGCCGGCTTCGTCACCCGCTGCCAGGCGCGACAAGGCGTAGGACGCCGCCGGCGCGATCGCGTCAAAAATGCCGAGCAGCGCGTGCGAAAAGCCTTCGACGTCGCCGGCGATCAGCTCCGCATAATTGAAATCGTCGCCCGTATACATCTTGATGCGCTTGTCGAGACGACGGCGCATGTCGATCTCGCGCTGCTTGTCGAGCAGCGATACCTTGACACCGTCGACCTTGGCGGCGTTGCCGTTGATGATGGCGACCGCAATATCCATCGCCTTGTCGAGATCGTTGGTGCCCCAATATCCCGTCAGCGCCGGATCGAACATGTCGCCGAGCCAGTGGATGATCACGGGCTCGCGAACCTGCGACAGCACGCGATGATAGACCTTTGCGTAATCGTCGGCATTACGGCCAAGCTTCGCCAGCGCGCGCGACGCCATCAAGATGATGCGGCCGCCGACCTTCTCGACCGCCGATGTCTGCTCCTCATAGGCGCGGATCACGTCGTCCATATTTCTGGCGTCCTCCACCGCGAGATGGTCGGTGCCCGCTCCGGAAAACACCAGCGCGTTGCGACGCTTGGCGGCAGACACCGAGCGCGTGATCAGCTCCAGCGAGGTCGGCCAGTCCAGCCCCATGCCGCGTTGCGCGGTGTCCATGGCTTCCGCAACGCCAAGCCCGAGGTCCCAGACGTGCTCGCGGAAGGCGATAGTCTTGTCCCAGTCGACAGCGGCGGAGAGCCACGGGTCGTTGTCGGCAAAGGGATCGGTCACGGTATGGACGGCCGAGAACGCGATGCGGCTCAGCGGCCCCTCGAGCTTTGCCGGAAACGTTCGCGAGGCCGCGAGCCGGTAGGTCTCGATCGAGCGATCGGCTTTCGGCAGCTTGAGCGACAGGGACGACGTTGACGGAACGGGCTTGGGCTGGACGGGCTTGTTCATTATTCCCTCCTCAGACCTTAATCGGCGCGACGTCGATCCAGCGCCGCTCCTTCCAGCTCTTCAGCGCGCATTCGGCGAGCTGCACGCCCTTGACGCCTTCGAGCAGCGTGAATTTGTAGGGCGCATCCTCGTAGACGTGGCGGATGAACATCTCCCACTGCTCCTTGAAGCCGTTGTCGTAGGTGACGTTGTCAGGCAGCTTCTGCCAGTCGCCGTAGAAATCGTGCAGCCGCTTCTCGTCGGGATTCCATACCGGCCGGGGCGTCGCCTGCCGCGCCTGGATCATGCAGTCGGAAAGGCCGGCGACGGCCGAGCCCAGCGTGCCGTCGACCTGGAAGGTGACGAGATCGTCGCGATAGACGCGCGTCACCCAGGACATGTTGATGTGGGCGATGGCGCCGCCCTTGAGCTGGAACGTGGCATAGGCGGAGTCGTCGGCGGTCGCCTTGTACTTCTTGCCCTGCTCGTCGAAACGCTCGGGGATGTCGGTGTTGCCGATGCAGCTCACGCTCTCGACCTCGCCAAAGAGATTGTCGAGCACGTAGCGCCAGTGGCAAACCATGTCGAGGATGATGCCGCCGCCATCCTCGTCGCGGTAATTCCATGACGGCCGCTGCGCCTCCTGCCAGCCGCCTTCGAACACCCAATAGCCGAACTCGCCGCGCACCGAGAGAATACGGCCGAAGAAGCCGGAGTCGCGCAGGAAGGCGATCTTCTTCAGGCCGGGCAGGAACAGCTTGTCCTGCACCGTGCCGTGCTTGATGCCCTTGGAATTGGCGAGCTTGACGACCTCGAGCGCCGCCTCGAAGTTCGTCGCGATCGGCTTCTCGCAATAAACGTGCTTGCCGGCATTGATGGCCTGGGTCAGAAGGCCCGGCCGTGCCTGTGTGGTCGCGGCATCGAAGAACATGGTGTCGTTCTTGTCGGCGAGGGCGGCATCGAGATCGGTGGTCCAGCGCGTGACGTTGTAGCGCTTGGCAAGGGCCTCGACCTTCTCGGCGCTGCGGCCGACCAGGATCGGGTCCGGCATCACGCGGTCGCCGTTCTTCAAGCGGACGCCGCCCTGCTCGCGGATCGCGACGATCGAGCGGATCAGATGCTGGTTGAGCCCCATGCGGCCGGTGACGCCGTTCATGATGAGGCCGAGGCGTTGGGTGGTCATGCCGATTGCTCCCTAGGTGATTTGGGCTGTTCGAGCGGGCGTAGCGCCGACCAGTCCGGATGGACCGACGTCGCAAAACCCGTTGTGCGAAGCGATCCCGTCAGGAGATCGCCGTCGTGAATGGAGAGACGGATACCCTGCCCGGCATCGGCGTAGAGATCGGGGTGAGCGGCGGCGAACGCTTGGGTCTCTGCGGCAGGCGTATCACCGAAGCCATCCACATAATGATGGCTGTTACGTTCGGCATGGGTGATGCCGATGAAGGCACCGAGCGCAAGGTCCTGCTGCACGGCGACGCCCGCCTGGCAGGTCAGGTCCTCGCCGGTCACGAAGAATCTTTCGCCGGCCACGCTCCATTTCGCCGCGCGCGTCGCGTTGACGATGGACTTGTAAAGCCCTTTGCACGATTTCGACGAGATGCCGTGATAGCCAAGCGCCCGTGCCGCAGGAAACGTATCGTAGGAATCGTCGGCTTCGTCGATGATGAAACCGCGCGCAGCGAGAGAGCCGAGCGGCGACAGCCTCGTAACATCGCGCGGCATTGGCTGCTCGATATAGAGCAGCCTGGATGAAATCGATCGCAGCGCAGTGTCATGGTCGAGCCGGCCGATGAGTTCATGCAAGGCTGCGAGATCGGCATATTGCTCGTTGGCATCGAGCGTCAGGTTGTAGTCACGGTCCAGCGCATCGAGCTCCTTGCCGATGCGCGCCAGCCGCGCTGCATCGGCGACGGGGTCCCCCGATAGCTTCAGCTTGAAGTATCTTGCCCCGGAGTTCTCGCGGGCATCGGCCACCCCGCCCTCGCCTTCAACGGTGTCGTCGAGGCCGACGGTATGCCTGATGGCAACACGCGGCAGCGGCTTCCGGCCGGATAGAAACGTCGTGAGATCCGTCTCCTTCAGGTCGGGCGAAAGCCGCGCGTCGATGCCGGCGATGTTGCCGGCCATGCCGTCGAAAAAATTGGTCTCGGCAGCGCGGAGCAGCGCATCGAGGATCGCTTTGTCGATTTCGGCGGGGCCGTAAGCCGCCGCAAGCGCCGGAATGTTCTTTTTCGCACATGTCGCGACCTGGGCACCGATGCACGAGGCATGCAGATCGAATGCCGTCAAAAACCCGGTTCGCGCGAGATAAAGCCCCCGCGCGATCTCCAGCGCGCGGCGCAAATCATCGACAGTCTGCGCCGGCGACAGTTCCGGCCGCTTGTCGAACCATTTCGGCACCAGCAGCTCGGCGCTGGCACCGACCGCGCTTCCCCGGCCCTCCACCTCGATCTCGACCCGCACGAACAGCTGCGGCGTCGCGTTGATCGTGATCGCGCCAAAGCGGAACGGCCGCGCGAACTGCACGGGACGTTCGAAGAACGCGATATCTCGCAGCTTCAGACGCGGCGCCATGGCTTTAGTCCAGCGAACCTTGCGAGAAGAAATGCTTGCGTATGCGCTGTACGAGTTCGGTGAACACAGGGTCGGCCATCACGTCGAGCGAGCGCGGGCGCGGCAGCGGGACGTCGTAGATCGCGGCGACCGCGCCGGGCCGCTCGGTCATGACCAGCACGCGATCGGCGAGGAACACGGCCTCGGGGATCGAATGCGTGATCAGCAGCACCGTCTTTCTGGTCTCGCGCTGGATCCGCATCAGCTCGACATTCATGCGCTCGCGCGTCAACGCGTCGAGGGCGCCGAACGGCTCGTCCATCAGCATGATCCTGGGATCATGCACCAGCGCGCGGCAGATCGAGGCGCGCTGCTGCATGCCCCCGGAGAGCTGCCACGGCAGCTTCTTCTCGAAGCCTTCGAGCCCGACCAGCTTCAACAGCGCCTTGGCGCGGTCGAGATATGTCTGCCGCGGCAGCCGCTTCATGTCGATCGGCAGCATCACGTTGGACAGGATGTTGCGCCATGGCAGCAGCAGCGCGTTCTGGAACACGATGCCGACATTGCCGTGCGGCGTCGTCACCTTCTCACCCTCGACCAGGATCTCGCCCGTCGTCGGCGGCAGCAGTCCCGAGATCAGCTTGAGCAGCGTGGACTTGCCGCAGCCGGATGGGCCGACCACGACGAAGAACTCGCCGTCGTTGATGTGAAAGTCGAGCGGCCGCAACGACGGCACATCGCCGTCGCGCGTCCTATAGGTCTTCGACACGCCGGACAGTTTGATGCCCGACGCATCGCCCGCAGCCCGGTCGCTCACCAGTCTCAGATGCGCGGCCGGTTGCAGGGTTTCACTCAGGGCTGTCGCGGGTTTCACGAACCGCTCTTCGGCAGATAGTCGTTGGTATAGAACGCCTTCGGGTTCTCCTTGGCCTTGGCATCGAGCCCGCCATATTCGACCATCAGATTGACGCTGTCGGTCATGTTCTGGTCGGTGACCTGGAACGGCCGCTTGCTCTTGGTCTCAGCAGTCCGGTAGAGCGGAATGGTTAGCTCAAAACCCTGCGTCAGCGTGTCGATCTTGCCGCCCTTGGGGTTGGCATCGAGGATCGACTGTGCCGCGGCCTTCGGCTCCTTCTCGGCGGCTTCGACCGCTTTCGTCGTCGCCGACATGAAGCGGCGGACGAGGTCGGCATTGGCTTTCACATAGTCAGTGTTGGCGATGATCCCCGAGGAGACCATGTTGATGCCGTAGTCGGCGAACTTGATCGGATAGACGTCCTTGCCAGTGGCGTCCTTGATCTTCATCGACTGGTCCATGACGTAGCCGAGCAAGAGGTCAGCCTGGCCGTTGATGACCGCGTTGAGCTTGGTCTGGCCATCGCCCGCCACCGTCTGGAAGTCGCTTTCCTTCAGGCCGGTCTTCTTCAGGAACAGCGGCCAGATCTGCGTCATGGAATCGGCCGGCGTGATCGCCACCGTCTTGCCCTTGATATCCTCGGGCTTCCTGATGTTCTTGTCGACGAAACCCATCGCGGACATCGGGCTGGTCTGGAGCAGCACGCCGGTCGCGACCACCGGGGCGCCCTTGATCGCGGCGCGCATCATGGTGGGCACGTCGACATAGCCGAAATCGGCGGTCTTGGCGGCCACCGCCTGCGTGGTCGCAGCCGAGCCGCGGCCTTCCTGGATCTCGAGGTCGATGCCTTCGGCGGCGTAGATGCCCTTGGCCTTGCCGTAATAAAACGGCGCGTGCTCGCCATAGACGTACCAGTTGAGCATCAGCACGACCTTGTCGGCCGCTTGCGCCGGCATGGCTGCGAACACCATCAGCGCCGCCGAGACAGCTCCTATCCACCGCTTCATCGTCACTCTCCCTTATCGTTGTTGCGCCGGCCTTTGGCGGCCGTTCGTTGCTTTGGTTGCTGTTAAGAGGCGAAAATCACGTCCTCGCGCTGGCTGACATGCCAGGGAATGACCAGCTTCTCGATCCGGTCCACGATCCAGAACAGGATGACGCCGAGCAGCGCCAGGATCACGAGCGCTGCGAACATCGTGGGCAGGTCGAAGGTGCCGATCGAGCGCTGCATCACATAGCCGATGCCGGAATTGGAGCCGACGAACTCGCCGACGACGGCGCCGACCACGGCGAGCGTCACTGACACTTTGAGGCCGGAGAAGATCGCGGGCAGCGCATGCGGCAGGTTCACCGCGCAAAACACCTGGAAGCGGCTGCCCTGCATGGCGCGGGCGAGATCGACCATATCTGGATCGACCGATTTGAAGCCCTGCACGGCGGAGACCACCACCGGAAAGAAGCCGAGCAGGAACGCCGAAATCACTTTCGGAATGATGCCGAAGCCAAACCAGACTACGAACAGCGGCGCGATCGCGATCTTCGGCACGGATTGCGAGAACACCAGCAGCGGATAGACGTAGCTCTCCACCGTCTCGGAGCCCGCGATCAGCATCGCGATGGGGATGCCAAACAACGCCGAGAGCGCGAAACCGCAGACGGTGGCATAAGTCGTCGGCCAGGACTGGCGCAACAGTTCCGGCCAATCGGTGCGCAGCACCGCAATGACATCGCCCGGCGACGGGATCTGGTAGGCGGGAATCTTGAACAGCCGGATGGCGAGATCCCAGGCCACGACGATGAACACCAGGAACAAAAACGGCCGAATCCAGGCCGCATTCAGCATCTTGGACACCGCACTCTGCGGCTTCAGCTCAGCCACGTCTCACTCCCGGCAGTCTTGTTCGTTGGGCGAGAAATTAACCCGTTGGGTAAATACTGTCCAGCGGTTTTCCTGCGACGTTTTGGGCGGGTTCCGGGTGGCTTGAGGGACGCGTCGGCAGCGCCACGTCTTCGGTGTCATTCCCCGCGAAGGCGGGGAATCCAGTACGCCGCGACCCGTCGGCTCAACCAAAACCGTCTCGGAGTACTGGATCGTCCGGTCAAGCCGGACGATGACGGCTGAGTTCGGAGAAGCGCCGATAATCCATCGAGCTGTAGCGAGTTACACCGCTAAACCGTCTGCGCCACCGCAGCGCGCGACTTCGGCGCCTTCGTCATAGCTAACAGTGCGGCCGACTGCCCCGTCAGCGCTGCCAGCACGAGGCCGACCATGTGGTCCAGCCGCTCGTCCTTGGCGTCCTTGGCCAGCAAATCGCGACCGAAGATCACGCTAAGCGTCGCCGAGTTCGACAGATAGAAGAAGCAGAGTCCCGCGATCGAGATGTAGAGCTGGACAGGATCGACCGCGACCTTGAAGTCGCCGCCGGACACACCGCGCCGCACCACGGTGCCGATCATCTCGACGAAGGGCGAGTGCATCGACTTCACCTTGGTCGATTTCTTGAGATGCTTTGCGCGCGCGAGATTCTCGGTCTGGAGCAGCGACAGGAATTCGGGATTGCGCAGGAAATAATTCCAGGTGAACTCAATTAGGCGGCGGATGGCCTCGGGCGGATCGAGATGTTCGAGATCGAGCCCGCGCTCCTCGCTGCGGATCTTGTCATAGGCGCCTTCGAGCACCGCGAGATAGAGCTCGTCCTTGTTGCCGACGTGATAATACAGCATCCGCTTGTTGGCGCCGGCGTTGGCCGCGATGCGGTCGACGCGCGCACCGGCAAGCCCGTGCGCCGAGAATTCCTGCTTGGCGGCTTCGAGAATGCGCAGCCGCATCCCCTCGGGATCGCGCTGCCATTTCAGAGTTCGCTTTGCCGCTGCTTTCGCCAAACCGGTTGCTCGCTGGGTGCTATCAGGATGCCGTGTAACACGCGCTCGGCCCGCCGCATAGTTTCGTCATTGCGAGCGTAGCGACCCAATCCAGACTGCCACCACGGAGGCAGTCTGGGTTGCTTCGTCGCAAGAGCTCCTCGCAATGACGAGGGGAGGACTGAACCTCAATCCACCGGCTTCGACGAGCGCTCCAGCAGGACCGTCTGGGTGCCGCAGGTGCCGGTCCGCACCGTCATCACCCGCGTGCCCGGCTTGCGGCCGTTGCGCACGTCGCTGACGTCGAGGCCGGCGGCAATCAGGCGGGCGCGCGTGGCGTCGATATCGGCCACCCGCCAGCTCAGGCCCCAGAGGCGGTCATGCAGGGAATCGCCGCCCGCAACGGGGCGGCGCACCACCTCGACGACGAGATCGCCGCAGCGGAAGAACATCAGCTGGCCCCAATCCTGGTGCGAGCGGTCAAGCGCCAGATCGAGCCCGAGCCGCGCGCCATAGAGCGCGGCGGCGCGATCGGAGTCTTCGGTCGTGATCACGACGTGGTCGAGCGCATCGATCGGCGCGATATCGGTCGCCGGCGAAAGCGGACGCTCATCAGCCAGTTCGAGGAAGAACATGCGCACGCCGCGCGTGAGCTCCGTGGCGGCGCGCGTCCGCTTCCAGTGCAGGACCGCACCGCTCTCCGCATCGCTGCTTTCGACCTCGGCGACCGGATCCGGCTTGAGCGCCACCCGCTCCAGCCGCCGGTGCATTTTTCTCATGTCCGCGACACGAAAGCACAGGCTGGCGAGCACGCCTTCCTGGTCATCGAGCAGCGCGCGCATGCGGTCGGCGGCCACGCTGAAGCCGTTCGGCGCCATCAATTCGATCGTCATGTTCGCAAGAGTGAACAACACCCGGTCGGCGCCCTCGCCCGAGTTCTGCCAGGCCGGCGCGCGCCCGAGCAGCGTCTGATAGGCCGCCTTGGCCGCACCGATATCCCTGACCAGTGCGACGACGTGATCGAGGCCGGTGATCATGCTTCCCCCTGTTGAGCGGCCCGGAACCGTGGACCGAGAGACGGCGTTTGTCCGGGCTTGGCATTACCCGGTGATGGTCGTATTCCGGCCGCATGCCGACCTCAAGCACTCCCAGCGGCGGTTTTGCGAATAATTTCAGCGGTCCCGCGACGGAACCGGTGTTACAGTAAGCACGCCGGCCGGGACCACAAAGCGCATCACGGACAAGCAATGCAGGCTCTCTTCATCGGACAGACCTATATCGACGTCGTCTTCATCACCGACCACATGCCGACCGGCGACGAGAAGCACGTGGCCTCCGACTACGCGGTTTCCTTCGGCGGCAATGCGGTGACCGCGGCGTTCTGCTGCGCCAAGCTCGGCATCGTGCCCGATCTGATCGCCACCGCGGCCAATGACTGGCTCGGCCGCATGTTCATGGACATGTGCGCGAAATATGCGATTTCGCTCCATGGGCGGAAGGTCAATCAGTCCTCGCTGTCCTTCATCATGCCCAAGGACGGCAAGCGCGCCATCGTCCGCTGCCGCGACGACGACCACATCCATCCCTTCCCGATGCTCAATCTCGGCGGCTGCCGCGCGCTGCATGTCGACGGCCATCAGCCCGATGCCGCGATCCACTACGCAAAAGTCTGCCGCGAGGCCGGCATCTTGACCTCGCTCGACGGTGGCGGCCTGCGCACCAACACGCATGAGCTATTGGAATTCATCGACGTCGCGATCGTCGCCGAGCGCCTGTGCGAGCAGATGGATCTCACGCCGGAAAAGATGCTGGACTATCTCAAGAGCCGCGGCTGCAAGATCGGCGGCATCACCATGGGCGAGAAGGGCCTGCTCTGGTACGACGAGACCGGAACGGTGCAGGTGATGCCGGCGATGCCGATTCCGCGCGAGCGCGTGATCGACACCAACGGCGCCGGCGACGTCTTCCATGGCGCCTATGTCTATTCCTATCTCGCCCATCCCGGCAAAAGCTGGCGCGAGCATTTCGATTTTGCCCGGGCAGCCTCGACCTTCAAGATCCAGCGTCTTGGCAACGAAGCTGGCCTGCCGACTCTTGTCGACATCGCCAAGGTCAGGCACGAGTTCGAGGTTAGGGTCTAGCGCTCGCAGGGGTCTCTCATGGGGCGCGTCTTCGTCGCCGGCAGCATCAACATGGATGTGGTGGCGACAGCCGATCGCCATCCCAGGGTCGGCGAGACCGTCGCCGGCAAGCAGGTGCTGTATTTTCCGGGCGGCAAGGGCGCCAACCAGGCGGTGGCGGCGTCGCGGCTTGGCGCGCGGACCACGCTGATCGGCCGGCTGGGCAAGGATTCGTTCGGCGGTGAGCTGAGGACGTTCCTCGGCGCGCAAGGCATCGATCTCGGCGCGATCCGAGAGACGGCCGAGGCGCACACAGGCACGGCCATCATCACGGTGGCGGAGGCCGACAACACCATCGTCGTCATTCCCGGCAGCAATGCGCTTGTCGGCGTCGATGACGTCGCGGCCGTCCCGCTAGCCAAGGGCGACGTCGCGGTCAGCCAATTCGAGATCCCGCTGCCGACGATCGCCGCGTTCTTCCGGCGGGCTCGCGACATTGGCGCCACGACGCTGCTCAATCCGGCTCCGGCACAAACCATGTCGAGCGAATTGCTCGCGCTGATCGACATCCTCGTGCTGAACGAGACCGAGCTCGGCCTCCTCGCCGGCGTGGAGTTGTCCGACAGTGACGAGGCGGCGCGCATCCTCGACGTCGCACGAAAACTTCAGGCGCGCGAGGACCAGACCATCTGCGTGACCCTCGGCAAGCGCGGCGTGCTGGCGCTCGCGGGACGCGAGGAGATTTCGGTGCAAGGCCGCGTGGTGAAGGCGGTCGACACCACGGGCGCAGGCGATTGTTTTGTGGGAGCACTCGCGGCGCAACTCGCCGACGGCGTCGACTTGCGCGCAGCACTCGCCTTCGCCAATGCCGCCGCCTCGATCTCCGTGCAGCGCATGGGCGCGGGGCCGTCGATGCCGACGGCCGCGGAAGTCGCCGCCGTCCTCAATGCGAACTGATCACGCCAGCGCGCCCTTCAGGTCGAAACTTTCGTCGGCGGCATGCTCCGGCGTGATCGAGCGATCCAGGCCGAACAGGCGGCGGCCGAACATGTGGTCGCCGGCACGGTTGATCGATTCGATGCCGAGCAGATTGTCGCCCTTGTAGCAGAACGCCGAGAATGCCTTCCTGGTGGGATCGCCGCGCAGGACGACGCGGTCGTAGCCGGTGGTGAGGCCCGCGATCTGGAGCTTGTCCTCGCCCTGGTCGCTCCAGAACCAGGGATGGCTGTCATAGGCCTTGCGGTCGCCGGTCAGCCGCGCCGCGAGGCAGCGCGCGTGATCGGTGGCATTCTGCACCGATTCCAGCCGCTGCGATCCGCCGAAGCGCGGGCTGTTGAACAGCGCGCAATCGCCGATCGCCGAGATATCAGGATCGGCCGTCGAGAGATATTCGTCGACGATGATCCCGGCCGCGACCGGCAGCCCCGCCTCCGCCGCAAGCTCGATGTTCGGCAGCACGCCGACGCCGACCACGACAAGATCCGCCGGCAAATGCCTTCCGTCGCTCAAGGAGACGCCGGTGACCTTGCCGTCCTCCGCCTCGATCGCGGTTGCTTGCACGCCGAGGTGGATGCGGATGCCGGCCTCGCGATGCCGCGCCTGAAAATACTCCGACACCTCAGCCGTCACCGCGCGCGCCATCACGCGCGGGGCGAGTTCGAGCACGTCGACCTCTAGCCCCTTGATGCGCGCGGTGGCCGCGAATTCGAGGCCGATGAAGCCGGCGCCGATCACCACGACCCGCGTCTTTGACGGCATGATCTGCCGCAGCACCTCGCTGTCGTCGAGGATGCGCAGATATTTCACGTCGGGAAGGTTCGCATTGGGCAGATCGAGCAGCCGGTTGCGGGCGCCGGTCGCCAGCACGAGGTGGCCGTAGGGCAGCGGCCTGCCCGAGGCGAGCAGCACCTTGCGCCCCGCGCGGTCGATCGACACGGCGCGGCCCGCGACCAGCTCGATGCTCTGGTCCTGGTAGAATTTCCCCGGCCGGAACATCAGGCTCTCCGGCCCGGCGGTCCCCTTGATGTAAGCCTTGGACAAAGGCGGCCGCTGATAGGGCAGATGCGCCTCGTCGTTGATCAGGCAGATAGCAGCGGAAAATCCCGCCTGACGCAGCGATGCCGCCACCTGGTAGCCGCCATGGCCGGCACCGATAATGACCACCGGACCGTCCGTCATTGGACAGCCCATTTCCGCAAGACACGAGCGTCACCCATGTCGTCTCCTCTCGCGCTGATTTTGGCTTGCTTGCCCGGAGGAGCCGGCGCTCGTGTCCGTCCCTGACGAAGGCAGGTCCATTTGAACCTATCGTTCCGGCTTGCGCAAGGGCGCCTGCCGGGGATTGTCACCCCTCGCCTTCTGCGATTTAGTCGCACGAACGACCTCATGCCGGGGATTTCAAGATGCCAGCTCCCGTCTCCCAGCCCGACGATCCCGCCTTGCTGCGGATCGACGGGCCGATCGCGACCATCACGCTCAACCGGCCCGCCGCGTTCAACTCGATCAATCTGGCGATTGCACAACAGCTCGAACAGCTCGCGGCTTACATTGAGGGCGCCGACGACATCAGGGTCGTGGTCCTCGAAGGCGAAGGCCGCGCCTTCTCGGCTGGCGGCGATCTGCAGACGATCGGCGCCGCCGCCGAAGCGGGCACGGTGACGCCGGTCGTCGGCGAGCTGTTGAAGCACTATCACGCCTTCATCGAGATCCTCCGGCGCATGCCGAAGGTCTCGCTGTCCAGCGTGCACGGCTCGGCGGCCGGCGCCGGCATGGGCCTCGCCTTCGTCACCGATCTCTGCATCGCCGCCGAGGATGCCAAATTCACGCCGGCCTATGCCAAGATCGGCGTCTCGCCGGATGGCGGATCTACGGTCGGCATCGTCAACACGGTCGGCTCCCGCCGCGCGCTGCAGATTTTCCTGGCCGAGGATAATTTTACCGCGCAGCAGGCCCATGAATGGGGTCTGGTTGCGAAGCTCGTTCCCGCCGCCGAGTTGAAGGCGGCAACGCGAACCCTCGCCGAGCGGCTGGCGCAGAACCCGCTCGCCGCGATTGCCGGCACCAAGTCGCTGGTCTACCAGGCCGCCACGACCCCGGTGAAGCAGCAGCTCGACGCCGAGGAGCACAAGATCATCATGGCGATGAACACTGCGGAGTTTCGAACCGCCGTGAAGAAATTCACCAGCAAGAGCAAGTAGCGTTCACTCGAGCAGGCTTACTTGGGACAGATATAGCCCGTGCCCGCCGGCGACTTGAAGCATCCGACCGATTCCGGCAGCACTTTCTGCGGCAGCCACAGCACCACACTCGGGAAATAGATCGCAAACGCGATCGTCCCGAGGAACACCAGATAGATCGGCAAAGCGGCGCGTAGCGCCTTTGCGAAACTGACGCCGACGAATTTCGAGGCCATCAGCAGCACCAAGCCGTAAGGCGGCGTGATCAGGCCGAAGGCGAGCGTGGCGATCAGCACCACGCCCATATGCACGGCGTTGATGTCGCCGGCTTCCGTCAGTGTGTTGACCAGCGGCATGAAAATGATGATGGTCGGCACCGGCTCGATGAAATCGCCGACGACCGTGAACAGCAGCACCATCAGCAGCATGATCAGATGCGGGTCGTTGCCGGCGAGCGAGGTGATGACTTCGGCGATGTAGCTTGCACCGCGCAAATAGGCGAGCATCCAGCCGAACGCATTGGCGGCGCCGATCGTGATCAGCGGCAGCGAGAAGATCAGGCCGGCGAGACAGAAATCGTACGGAATCTTCCTGATATGCCCGCGGTTGAGCGCTGGGATCACGACGACGACAATCCAGACCACGGCGACGACACCGGCTTCCGTCGGCGTGAACCAGCCGGTCAGGATGCCCCCCAACAGGATCACCGGAATCATCAGCGGCAGCGCCGCATCGCCGGCCGCGAACACCACCTGCCGCAGCGGCGCGCGCGGCTTGCGCAGGCCGGACGGGCCGAAGAAATAGCAATAGATCATCAACCCGAAGCCGATCATCAGGCCCGGCACGACGCCTGCCATGAACAGGCCGGCGATCGAGACATTGCCGACGGCGCCATAGACCACCGCGGTGATGCTCGGCGGCACCAGCGCCGCGATGGTCGATGCGGATGCGATGATCGCGGCGATGAAGGCGGGCTCGTAACCCTCGCGCTTCATCGGGCCGCCCAGAGCGCGGCTCATCACGGCGACGTCGGCGGTGGTCGAACCCGACATTTCCGAGAAGAACATACTGAAGACGACCACGACCTGCGACAGGCCGCCTCTGATGTGGCCAACGAGGGACACCGAGAGGTTGGCTATTCGAACCACCACATTGGCCGAGCTCATGAGCTCGCCGACCAGCAGGAAAAAGGGGATCGCCAGCAGCGCCTCGGAATCGACGCCGTCGAAGATTTTCTGGATGATTGCGGCGAGCGAGACGTCCGACAGCAGCGCGCCGATGAAGACACCGGCCATCAGCGAGAACGGCACGGGCACGCCGAGATAGCCGAACGACAGGAAGCAGACCGTCATCAACGCCAGAACAATGGGTGCGCTCACGGCTGCGCCCTCATCTGTTCGTCGCTGATGACAGGCGCCCCGTCGTCCTCTTCGGGCGGCTCGGGGTGGTCAAAGCCGTTGCGCAGACCGTTGACGAGCTGCTCGATGGTGAACAGGCCGACCAGCACGCCCGACAGCGGGATGATCGCGTAGAGCGAGGCGATCGGCGTGCCCGACGGCAGGCGAAAACTGCCGAAGCCGCGGAGATAGTTCTGATATCCGTACAAGATCAGGCAGAAGGCGACGCCGAGCACCACGATCCGGATGATGACTTCGACGATCAGACGCGGCGTGCCGTGCATCGCCTCGGAGATCGCGGTGAGATAGAGGTGGTCGTTGCGCCGGGTCGCGGCCGCGGTGCCGACGAAAATCGCATAGATGAACAGCGTCGAGGTCACTTCCTGGAGCCAGAGCCAGGGATGGCCGATGGTACGGGTGACGATGTCGGCGGTCACCGACAGCGAGAAGCCGAAGCAGAGCACGCCGCAGAGGATCATCAAGGCGAGCTCGAGCCAGTCCAGCCCGCGCCATTTGAGGTGCCGTTGGCGTTGCACCAGCAGTTTGTCGGCGATTGTCATCACTATCCCCGTCGTCCCGGCGAAAGCCGCGACCCATATCCCCAGCTGCGTGTGGTCAAAGCAAGCTGGCGGCTATCCTGCCCCAAGCTCCGCCGCGGCGTATGGGTCCCGGCTTTCGCCGGGACGACGCGGAGGCAACGGTACGCGGCCTAGTTGATCGAGCGGATCAAATCCTTGATCTTCTCGGCGTGCGGGCCGAGCTCCTTGGCGAGCTTGTCGAGATAGGGATCGGCGATCGCCGTGAAGGTCTTCTTGTCGACGTTGTCGACGATCTTCACGCCCATCTTCTTCAGCTTCTCTGCCGCGGTGCGTTCGAGGTCGAAGGCCTTCTGCGGCTCCTTGGAGCTGACCTCGTTCCCCGCCGCCTGGACCCATCTCTTCTGCTCGGCCGACAGGCTCTGCCAGAGCTTGTCCGAGATGAACACCAGCGCGTTGTTGGCTTCGTGCTCGGTGATGTTCAGGACCGGCGCGACCTCGTAGTGCTTGTTGACGAGGTAGACGTTGATGCTGTTCTCGGCGACGTCGACGACGCCGGTCTGCAGGCTCGTGTAGACGCTGCCGAACGGCATGTGCACGGTCTGGGCGCCGTAGGCCGGGAACATGGTGTCCTCGGTCGCAGTCGCCTGCACCCGGATCTTCAGGCCCTTGATGTCGCCGACATTGTGGATCTCCCTCTTCGAGTACATGTGGCGCACGCCCTGCGAGCCGGTCGCGATGACGTGCAGACCCTGTGTGGTCTCGTCGATCATGGTCTTGAGCGCCTCGAACACTTTTGGATCGGCCAGACCCTTGACCACGTGGTTCTCGTCGCGGAACAGGAAGTGCAACGACATCACGCCCGCTTGCGGCGAGATCGTCGCGGTGTTCGCCGAGGAGATGATCGAGAACTCGACGTCGCCCGCCTTCACGAGCTGGAGCACCTGCGGCTCCTGCCCGAGCTGCGCGCCCGGATATTGATCGATGATCATGGTGCCTTTGCTCAATTCCTTGAGCTTTTCGGCAAAGAGGTCGCCCGCGATGGAGTAGCCGGTATTGCGCGGCTGGTCGTAGGCGAAGCGATAATGCTTCACCTCCTGCGCCGATGCGCCCGTGACGAACAGGATTGCGGCCGTTGCCGCCAGCCGATGCAAGAATCTTGGCATGGATCGTGCAATCATCGTTTCCCCCTGTTTTAACGCCCGCCGCTTTAGCGGTCTGGGCTACGCTTCCGGGTGGTTGGTCACCCACTTTTAGTTTTCTGCTCAGTCTTCTTCCCAGTCCTCTGCATGAAATCGAAGTCGCAGCCCTCGTCGGCCTGCATGATGGTTTCGTTGAACAGCCACGCATAGCCGCGCCGCGCCTCATCCGGCGCAGCCGCGGGCTTCAATGCCGTACGCCGCCGTTCCAGTTCGGTAGCATCCACCAGAAGCTCGATGCTGCGCTTGGCGACGTCGAGCCGGATCATGTCGCCGTTCTTCACCAGCGCCAGCGGGCCGCCGACGGCGGATTCCGGCGTGATGTGCAGCACGATGGTGCCGAATGCGGTGCCGCTCATGCGCGCATCCGAAATGCGCACCATGTCCTTGGTCCCAGCGCGCGCGAGCTTCTTCGGGATCGGCAGATAGCCCGCCTCCGGCATGCCGGGCGCGCCCTTAGGACCGGCGTTGCGCAGCACCAGCACGTCATCGGCCGTGACGTCGAGATCGGGATCGTCCACCCGCAGCGTCATATCCTCGACGGATTCGAACACCACCGCACGGCCCGTGTGTTGCAGCAGCTTTGGGCTCGCGGCGGATTGCTTGATAACCGCGCCGCGCGGCGCGAGATTACCGTGCAGCACGGCGAGGCCACCTTCCTTCTTGATCGGATTGTCCCGCGGACGGATCGCGTCCTGGCCGGGCACGTCTTCCGCGTTCGCCGCGATATCGCGCAGCGTCTGGCCGGTGATCGTCTTGGCATCGAGATCGACGAGATCGCCGAGTTGCGCCAGCAGTTTCGGCACGCCGCCGGCGTGATGGAAATGCTCCATGTAATGCTCGCCCGACGGCTTGAGATCGACCAGCACCGGCACCTCGCGGCCGATCTGGTCGAACACCCCGAGGTCGAGCCGGTGTGGCGAACGATGTGCCATCGCGGTCAAATGGATCAGGCCGTTGGTCGAGCCGCCGATCGCCTGGAGCACGACCTGGGCATTCTTAAAAGATGCCGGCGTCAGCACCTCGCTCGGCTTCGGACCTTTGGTCTTGGCCATCTCGGCGGCCACCCTGCCGCTCGCCTCGGCAAGGCGAAAGCGCTCCGCATGCGGGGCGGGAATCGTCGCGCTCATCGGCAGCGACAGGCCCATGGCCTCGATCATGCAGGCCATGGTGGAGGCGGTGCCCATCACCATGCAGGTGCCGACCGACGGCGCAAGGCGGCCGTTCACCGCCTCGATCTCGACATCATCCATTTCGCCGGCGCGATACTTGCCCCAGAGGCGACGGCAATCGGTGCAGGCGCCCAGCACCTCGCCCTTGTGATGACCAACCACCATGGGGCCAACGGGGATGACCACCGTCGGCAGGTCGGCGCTGATCGCCGCCATCACCTGCGCAGGAAGAGTCTTGTCGCAGCCGCCGATGACGATCACCGAATCCATCGGCTGCGCGCGGATCATCTCCTCGGTGTCCATCGCCATCAGATTGCGCAGATACATCGAGGTCGGATGCGCAAAACTCTCCGCGATCGAGATCGTCGGGAACACGAACGGCATCGCGCCCGACAGCATCACGCCGCGCTTGGCGGCCTCGATGATCTGCGGGACGTTGCCGTGGCAGGGATTGTAGTCGCTATAGGTGTTGGTGATGCCGACGATCGGACGCTCCAACGCGTCGTCGGAATAGCCCATGGCCTTGATGAACGCCTTGCGCAGGAACAGCGAGAAGCCGGCATCGCCATAGCTCGTCAGCCCTTTGCGCAACCCACTCGTCATCATACCACTCCCATTACCGGGTCATTGTCCTACAGACTGCCCCTTGATTGTCAATAAGACAGACGTCAAACCTGCCATTTACCCGTGTTGCGCGCTGGTGGGAGACCAGATTATTGACAATCAGGGCCTTCCCTGCTCCACAGGACGAACCGGCCAAGCGCCGGGAGGCCGAGGGCATGTCCGACATTCACATCGCAGACGCCACGATGGTCCGGCGCGACGATCCGGACGACATCGTCGCGCGGCTCGAAGAGGACATCATCTTCGGCCGACTTGCGCCAGGCGCGCGCCTCACAGAGGACGCGCTGATGTCGGCTTACGGCACTTCGCGCCATTTCGTGCGGCAGGCCTTGGTGGATGCGGAGCGCCGGGGCATCGTCCGCCGCGAGAAGAATGTCGGCGCCACCGTGCGGTTTTACTCGGCCGAAGAGGTCCGGCAGATCTACGAGGTCCGGGAGATGCTGACGCGGCAGGCGGCGCTGATGATTCCCCTGCCCGCGCAACAAGGCCTGATCGACGAGCTCTCCGCATTGCAACGACAATATTGCGCGAGAGCGGATTTGCAGGACCTGCGCGGTATCCACGAGGCCAACGACGCCTTCCACCTCGCGCTGTTCTCGGCCTGCGGCAATCCCTATCTGGTGCGCTCGCTGCAGGACTACATGAACCTGACGCTGCCGATGCGCGCCAAGAACCTCGCCGACCGAGACGGCCTCGCGCAATCAAGGCGCCAGCACGAGCTGATGATCGAGCTATTGAAAGGCCGTGACAGCTGGGCGCTGGCCCAGCTGTGCGTCGATCATATGCAGTTCAGCAAGTCGGACTATCTGGCGCGGATTGGGGGTGAGCAAGCCGAACAGCAGGGCCCGCGTTCATAGATGGGAGACGTTCGCTTCGCGCGGTGGTGCAGTTCACGCGATACGGGCGCGCTGGATTGCCCGCAATTGCAGGCCGCACGAGCCCATTTCGGGCAATAACGCCCGCAGTCCACAACTTCTGGGGAACCTATGGTCGGCTTGGTACTTGGTCTTGCACCAATCCCCCACCATAGGAGCTGCCATGATTTGCCGTTTAGTCGGAGCCGCCGCTGTTGCCGTCGCCGTCCTGCTTCCCGTAACGACCCAGGCCCAGGGCGTTCCCGGAGGCGTCGAACGCGGTGCGCGGGATGGTGAGCGAGCGGCAGGGCCTGTCGGTGCAGTTGTGGGTGGCGTCGTCGGCGGCGTCGTTGGCGGCGTGGCGGGAGTCCTTGGTGTCGATCAACGTCCTCGCTTTCACTCCTACGTCGTCGAACAGCGGCGGCCCTCATATCAGTACCGCGAAGATGTGAGAGTCGGGGCGGTTCTTCCGGAAGAGGGCGTGACCTATTACGAGGTGCCGCCCGAGTACGGCGCCCGTGAGTATCGTTACACGGTGGTGAACGGTCGCACGGTTCTGGTCGAACCGCGAACCCACCGGATCGTTGAGATCGTCGAATAACAACCAAGGGCCGTCTTTCGAGACGGCCCTTTCGTTTGCGCAGATCTGAATCCCTCAAGTCCCGGTTCAGTACCGCCTCAGCAGACCGCGATCCACGCTGGCATCGCCATAGTCGGCGCAGGCTCTCTTCGGGTTTCTGATCAGATCGGTCCGGACGCGCCTGAACGTTTTGCCGGCAGCGTCGGACACTTCGGGGCGGAATTTACCGGGATCGGAGCTCTCGCCATCGCGGGCCTTGATGGCTGCAGCATAGGCGTCGATCATCGCCATCGCGGCATCCGTGCTGCCGAGAAGTCGGGCGCCGAGCTGTACACTGCCGGCACCATCGACCTCGTAGCCGACACATCGTTGTTCGAGCACCGCGGATGCGGTGACGAGCTGGTCGAGAAACGTCGCCTCGGCGTCGCCGAGCATCGCGGCCCGCGCCGGTCCCGACATGAACAGCGTGAGCAGTACGGCGGCTGGCAATTCGATTTTCATTGTCCTGGCTCGCGCTGCCGCCGTTGAGCCGTGATCGAGGCACCGATTGCCGAATTGCGGTCTCGCAAAATCGAGAGCCAGACGGCCAGAGCAACGTTGATCTGGATCAATGGCCGGAACGGCCAAAGCGAGGCTCAGGCCTTTGCGTCGCTCGCCCCGTGTGAATCGAGGCACCGCGCTGGGACGAACACTAAAACTGTTTGTCAAGCCATCGAAATTTCGCAGAGCCGGAATAAATATGGGCCGGGCTCCGGCGCCACGTCGCGCGTCCTCCTCCACTCCCTCCCAAATGAAATGCCATGACCGAACAAACCCTGACGGAGCCGATCGCCGAGCGGCAAGCGCCATCCCGAGGCTTCTCGCGCTACCAGGCGATCCTCGTTGCGCTGCTGGCGCTGGTCCAGTTCACGATCATCATCGATTTCATGATCATGTCGCCGCTCGGCGCCATCATGATGCTGGCGCTTGATATTTCGGCCGCTCTGTTCGGCGTGGCGGTCTCGGCCTATGCGTTCAGCGCGGGGATTTCCGGCATCCTGGCGGCCGGCTTTGCCGACCGGTTTGATCGCAAGCGGCTGCTGTTGTTCTTCTACGCCGGCTTCACCCTTGGCACGATGCTGTGCGCGATCGCGCCCAACTATCATCTGTTGCTGCTGGGGCGGATCGTGACCGGCCTGTTCGGCGGCGTGATCGGCTCGGTCGTGCTCGCCATCGTCACCGATTTGTTCACGCTGCAATTGCGCGGCCGCGTCATGGGTTTCGTGCAAACCGCCTTCGCTGCAAGCCAGGTGCTGGGCATCCCGGCCGGTCTTTTCCTCGCCAACCAGTGGAACTGGCACGTCGCGTTCGGCGCGCTGGTCGGACTGTCGGTGATCGGGATGACCGCAGTGATGCTCCTGATGAAGCCGGTGAACGGCCATCTCGGGCTGAAGCAGGATCGAAATCCGTTCCGGCATCTGATCGCCACGGTCTCGCAGCCGCGTTATTGGATGGCGTTTTCGGTAACGACCCTGCTGGCGACCGGCGGCTACATGCTGATGCCGTTCGGCAGCGCCTACACCGTGCACAATCTCGGCATCGACATCGTGCATCTGCCGACGATCTATCTCGTCTCCGGCCTGTTCAGCATTGTCATCGGCCCGCTGGTGGGACGCGCGAGCGATGCCTTCGGCAAATACCCCACCTTCGTCTTCGGCAGCGCCATGTCCATCGTGATGGTGCTGATCTACACCCATCTCGGCGAGGTGAGCCTGACGGTCGCGATCCTGGTCAACGTCCTGATGTTCGTCGGCATCTTCTCCCGCATGATTCCTTCGCAGGCGTTGATTTCGGCAATCCCCGAGCCGGCGCAACGCGGCTCCTTCAGCGCGGTCGGCGCGTCGCTGCAACAGCTCTCCGGCGGGCTCGGCTCCGTGCTCGCCGCTGCACTCATCGCGCAGGACGCCGACGGTACGCTCCGGCATTTCGACCGGCTGGGATACGTCGTCGTGACGACGGCGGTGATTTCCCTGATCCTGATGTACTTTGTACAGAGGCCCGTCGCGGCCCAGGCCGGCAAACGCGTTGTCTAGGGCGTCGATTCCGACACCCTAGATTTGCGAATGCGCTCCTACCGCTTGGTCCAATCGATGATGCGACTTGTGTCGCCGTCGAAGTCGTTGCTGCAGAACGCGCCGCCCTGATAGTGATCGCCGACCGGATCGGGCTTCAGCTTGGCCTGCTCGGCCATCGCATGCGCCACATGATCCTCGGAGCGCCCCGTGGGACGGTAGCCGAACTCGTAGGCGCGGTGGTTGTCCCACCAGGCACGTTCGTTCAGGGACACGCCGTAGAAGATCTCGAAATGAATGTCGGGATGCTCGAGCCCGATCTGACAGAGCTGCACCAGATCTTCCGGCTTCAGCCAGATCGAGATCCGGCGAAGGTCCAGCGGCACGTCGCCGAAATTGCCAATGCGAAGGCACGTCACCTTCAGGCCATGCTTGTCGGCATAGAGCGCGCCGACCGCTTCGCCGAACACCTTGCTGACCCCATAGCGGCCGTCGGGACGCGGGGTCACGTCGGTGCCGATCTTGTGGTGGCGCGGATAGAATCCGACGGCATGGTTCGAGGAGGCGAACACCACGCGCTTGACGCCCTTGCGGTACGCGGCCTCGAACAGATTGTAGCCGCCGATGATGTTGGCCTGGAGGATGTCGTTCCAGGGACCTTCGACCGAATAGCCGCCGAAATGGATGATGCCGTCGACGCCCTCGCAGATCGCCTCGCACTGGGCGAGGTCGGACAGATCCGCCGCCTTGAATTGCTCGTTGGGGCCGAGATCGGCGGGCGGGCGGATGTCGCTGAGCAGCAGGTCCGGATAGATCGGCGGCAACAGTTTTCGCAGACGCGTTCCGATCCCGCCCGAAGCTCCCGTCATCAAGATACGCGGCATGTCTTTCCTCGCCTTTGGCAACCAATTTGCGGTCACATGTCTCTAATGATAGCAGGATTGTCCAGAGGGAACGAAACGAGAGAACCGACATGAATGAGGCATCGTCCCATCCCCAGGAGCGGCCAGGCTGGCGGCCGGCGAGCTACTATCCCGATCCGGCGATAAAGGCACTCGATCCCCGCTTCGAAAAATACTGGCTAAAACTCTCGGCGGTAGAGCGGCTGACGAGCGGCCTGCGCTGGGCCGAGGGTCCGGTGTGGTTCGGCGACGGGCGCTATCTCCTGTGCAGCGATATTCCGAACCAGCGCATCGTCAAATGGGAGGAGGAGACCGGCGCTGTCAGCGTGTTCCGCAAGCCCTCCAATTTCGCCAACGGCAATACCAGGGATCGCCAGGGCCGGCTCGTCACCTGCGAGCATGGCGGGCGGCGCGTCACCCGCACCGAATATGACGGCAGCATCACCGTGCTGATGGACTCGTTCGGCGGCAAGAAGCTCAACTCGCCGAACGACGTCGTGGTGAAATCCGATGGCGTGGTCTGGTTCACCGATCCCACCTTCGGTCTGCTCGGCAATTACGAGGGCTACAAGGCCGAGCCTGAGATCGAGCCGAACGTCTACAGGTTCGATCCCGCGACCGGCAAGGCGACCATCGTTGCCGAAGGCGTGCTCGGCCCCAACGGGCTGTGCTTCTCGCCGGACGAGAAAATCCTCTACGTCGTGGAATCACGCGGCGTGCCGAACCGCAAGATCCTCGCCTATGACGTCTCGCCTGATGGCACCACGATCTCCAACAAGCGCGTCTTCATCGACGCAGGCCCGGGCACGCCTGATGGCATGCGCTGCGACATCGACGGCAATCTGTGGTGCGGCTGGGGCATGGGCGATCCCGAGCTCGACGGCGTCGTGGTGTTCGCGCCCGACGGCGTCATGATCGGCCGCATCGCCCTGCCCGAACGTTGCGCCAACCTCTGCTTCGGCGGCGTCAAGCGCAACCGCCTGTTCATGGCGGCAAGCCAGTCGATCTACGCGTTGTATGTGAACACGCAGGGCGCGGTCGGGGGATAGTCGTCGCAGCTTCAGACCCCTCTCAGGATTCTCCATGACCGGCAAAAGGTTGGATCAACATTACGGGCGAATATGGCCTAGTTGTACGTCGAGCAGCATTGGTCGAGAGAGCGATTGCCTTAGATAATCTGTTGAAGACTCTGGAGGTCGATCAACCGCTTGATCAGAGTGACGACCTATTGTCGTTCGGTCCGCATTTCGGGCGCGAAGCCCTGAAAGCGATGAGCGCACGCCTGACAGAGTTGGGTTTCATTTATCATGACGATTTCTTCGAAATTGTGACGGACTACCCGGGGTGGTGCCGCCTGAAAGCACAGGGGGCAACCGTAAGAGAATAGAAAACGCCGGAGCGGTGTCCCGCTCCGGCGTCATGTTCACCCAGGCAGTAACGCCTACGCCGCGTTGAAGCCAGCGACGGCCTTCACTTCGAGGAAGTCCTCGAGGCCGTACTTGCCCCACTCGCGGCCGTTGCCGGATTGCTTGTAGCCGCCGAACGGTGCGCTGCGATCGTTGGGCACGCCCTGCAGATTGACGTTGCCGGCGCGGATCTGCCGCCCGACGCGCTTGGCGTCCTCGACGGAAGCGCCCGTAACGTAGCCGGCAAGCCCATAGGGCGTGTCGTTGGCGATGTGCACGGCTTCGGCTTCGTCCTTGGCGCCGATGATCGTCAGCACCGGTCCGAAGATTTCTTCGCGGGCGATGGTCATGTCAGGGGTGACGTCGGCAAAGATGGTGGGACGGACATAGAAGCCCTTGTTGACGCCTTCGGGCAGGCCCGGACCGCCGGCGACGAGCGTTGCGCCTTCGTCGATGCCCTTCTTGATCAGACCCTGGATCTTGTCCCACTGGCCGCGGTTGACCACGGGACCGATGGTGGTGCCTTCGGCGCGCGGATCGCCCGCCTTGGTCTTGTCGGCGACAGCCTTCGCGATCGCGGCGACTTCCTTCATCTTCGAGGCCGGCACGATCATGCGCGAGGGCGCGTTGCAGGACTGGCCGGAGTTGTTGAACATGTGCATCACGCCGCCGGTCACCGCCTTCGTGAGGTCGGCGCCTTCGAGGATGACGTTCGGTGACTTGCCGCCAAGCTCCTGGCTGACGCGCTTCACGGTCGGTGCCGCACGCTTGGCCACGTCAATGCCGGCGCGGGTCGAGCCGGTGAACGAGATCATGTCGATGTCGGGGTGCTCGCTCATGGCGGCGCCAACCTCGGGGCCGAGACCGTTGACGAGGTTAAACACGCCCTTCGGCACGCCGGCTTCGTGAAGGATTTCCGCGAAGATCAGCGCCGAGGTCGGGGTGAACTCCGACGGCTTCAGGATCATGGTGCAGCCGGCGGCGAGCGCGGGCGCGACCTTGCAGGCGATCTGGTTGAGCGGCCAGTTCCAGGGCGTGATCATGCCGACCACGCCGACCGGCTCGCGCAGCACCATGGCGGTGCCGACCGGTTCCTCGAAATGATAGTTCTTGAGCACGTCGAGCGTGGTCATGAGGTGGCCAAGACCGGCGCCGGCCTGCAGCTTCTCCGCCATCGGCAGCGGCGCACCCATTTCGTCGGAGACGGCGGCGCCGATCTCCTTAAGACGGCCCTTGTAGATCTCGATGACCTTGGTGAGCAGCGCGACGCGCTCGTCACGGCTGGTCTGGGAGAACGTCACGAACGCGCGCTTGGCGGCGGCGACGGCTTTGTCAACGTCGGCCTTGGAGCCCAGCGCAACCTCGTACATCGCCTCTTCCGTCGCCGGATTGACCACGGCGGTGGACTTCTTGACGGCGGGATCGACCCAGGCGCCGTCGATGTAGAACTGCATGCGATTGACCATAGTGAACCTCTTCTTGGGGGCTTGGGGGGCGTTTCGGCAGGCATCCTTGCACGAAAGCGCCGGCAATTGAACCCGCCATATGCGGGGCCAGCATTGCGGCGGACCGAGGTTATATGAGCCGATGGCGGAGGGGTGGCAAGGTCTCGATTGCCGTCGTCCTGGCCCAGTGCGCAATTGCGCACGGGGGCCAGGACCACGACGGAGAACTACACCGCCATCTTCCGATGCAACACCGGCGCGCCGGTGGTGAGGCTTTCGGCCGCATCGATGATGGCGTTGGCGTCAATGCCGTGGTGGCGGTAGAGGTCTGCGATGGTGCCGGTCTGGCCGAACTGCTCGACGCCGAGCGCCTCGACGCGATGGCCGCGGATGCTGCCGAGCCAGCCGAGCGCCGCCGGATGGCCGTCGATCACGGTCACGATGCCGCAGTCGCGCGGCAGCGGTGCGAGCAGTTTTTCGATGTGGCTGAGATGCTGCACGCCGCGCCGATCACGGCGCAATTTCCGTGCGGCGGTCCATCCCGCATGCAGACGATCTGCGGACGTGATCGCGAGCAGGCCGATGTCGCGCCGGCTCTCGCCGATGAAGCCGGTCGCTTCGATCGCTTCTGGCGCAACGGCGCCGGTATAGGCGATGACGGCTTCGGCATTGGGGCCCGGCTTGCGCAACCAATACGCGCCGTCGGTGATGCCCTGTGCGAGCTCGGGCGTCATGATCCGCTGCGCCTGCTCGATCGAGCGCGTCGAGAGCCGCAGATAGACCGAGCCGCCCTCACCCGGATCGCGCTGCATGTGATTGAAGCCCCACCCCATGATCACGGCGAGCTCGTCGACAAAGGCCGGCTCGAACGAGGCAAGGCCATCCTGCGCCATGCCGATCAAAGGGGTTGCGATCGACTGATGCGCGCCGCCTTCGGGCGCGAGCGTGATACCTGAGGGGGTCGCCGCCACCATGAAGCGCGCATCCTGGTAACAGGCATAGTTCAGCGCATCGAGACCGCGCTCGATGAAGGGATCGTAGAGCGTGCCGACCGGCAGCAGCCGCTCGCCGTTGATCTGGTGCGACAGGCCGAGCGCCGAGAGCATGATGAACAGGTTCATCTCGGCGATGCCGAGTTCGAGATGCTGGCCCTTGGGCGAGAAGTCCCAGTTGAAGGTGGATGGAATTTTCTCGCTACGGAATAAGTCCGCCTTCTCGCCGCGCGCAAACAGGCCGCGCCGGTTCACCCACGGACCGAGATTGGTCGAGACGGTGACGTCAGGCGATGTCGTCACGATGCGCTTGGCGAGCTCGCTGTCGCCGCGCGCGATCTCGTTCAGCACCAGCCCAAAACCCTGCTGGGTCGACATCTGCGGCGCCGGCTTGAAGGCAAGCTGCGACGGCACCTCGATAACAGGCGCGGTGAGCCGGCGGCCGTCCTGGTTGAACGGCACGCCCGCGAGGAAGGCGTCGAGCTCGGCGGCACTTTGCGCGAGACCCTCGTATCTGTCCCATTCGTGTCCGGGCCGGATGTTCTGGCTGTCGCGATATTTCTCCATCTGCGCGACCGTCATCAGGCCGGCATGATTGTCCTTGTGGCCCTGGAACGGCAGGCCGACGCCCTTGATGGTGTAGGCGATGAAGCAGACCGGGCGATCGTGGTCGATGGATTCGAAGGCGTCCAGCATGCTCGCCATGTCATGGCCGCCGAGGTTCGACATCAGCGCCAGCAGCTCGTCGTCGCTGCGCCTGTCGATCAGCTTGGTGATGGGGCCCTGATCGCCGATCTCGTCGTGCAAATGTTTGCGGAACGCCGCGCCGCCCTGAAAACACAGTGCGGCGTAGAGTGCGTTCGGGCAATTGTCGATCCAGCGCTTCAGCGCCTCGCCGCCGGGCTCGGCAAAGGCCTCGCGCATCAGGCGGCCGTATTTCACGATCACCACGTCCCAACCGAAATTGCGGAATACGGTCTCGAACTTTTCCCAGAGACCTTCGCGGACGACGGCATCGAGCGACTGCCTGTTGTAGTCGACCACCCACCAGGTGTTGCGCAGGCCGTGCTTCCAGCCTTCCGCCAGCGCCTCGAAGATGTTGCCCTCGTCCATCTCGGCATCGCCGACCAGCGCAATCATCCGCCCCTCGCGGCGATCCTTCATCCAGCCATGCGCCTTGACGTAGTCCTGCACCAGCGAGGCGAACAGCGTCTGCGCCACGCCAAGGCCGACCGAGCCGGTGGAGAAATCGACGTCGTCGACGTCCTTGGTGCGCGAGGGATAGGACTGCGCGCCCTTGAAGCCACGAAAATTCTCCAGCTTCTCGCGGCTCTGCCGGCCGAACAGATACTGGATGGCGTGGAACACCGGGCTCGCATGCGGCTTCACCGCGACGCGATCTTCGGGCTTCAGCACGTGGAAATACAGCGCCGACATGATGGTGGCGAGCGAGGCCGACGAGGCCTGATGTCCCCCGACTTTCAGGCCGTCCGCATTCGGGCGGATGTGGTTGGCGTGATGGATGGTCCATGACGACAGCCACAGCGTCTTGCGGGCCAGCGCGGTCAAGGTGTCGAGGCGGGCGGTATCAACGGGCATGGCAATGCTCCCGGAAAACAGGTGCCCGATGATACCCCTGCAGGAAGCGCCAAACTTCTCAATTTTTCGCGCAATACCAGCCAATATTGGGATAGCTTACCAATCAGCCGACAAAAACGACAGGTTCATCCCAATGCCCGACCTCGACGCCATTGACCGAAAAATCCTCGCTCTGCTCCAGAACGACAGCCGCCTGACCATGCAGGAACTGGCCGACAAGGTCGGGCTGTCGGTGTCGCCATGCCATCGCCGGGTCAAGCTGCTCGAGGAACGCGGCGTCATCTCGCGCTACATCGCGACCGTGGACCAGAAGGCGCTGGGGCTGCATGTCAGCGTCTTCATCTCGATCAAGCTGGCCCGGCAGAAGGAGGAGGACCTCAACCGCTTCGCGCGCGCGATCTCGAAATGGGACGAGGTGCTGGAATGCTATCTGATGACCGGCAATCGCGACTATCTCTTGCGCGTGGTCGCCGCCGACCTCGCCTCCTACGAGACTTTCCTGAAGACCAAGCTGACCCGGCTCGACGGCATCGCCTCGATCGAGTCCAGCTTTGCGCTCAGCCAGGTGAAATATTCGATCGCGCTGCCGGTGTAAGGCATCACCGCCACGGCTGCACGATGATCTTGGTGTGAGCCTCAGGGTTGGCGAGATCTGCGAAAGCCTTTGCGACACCGTCGATGCCGACTTCCGCCGTCACCATTGCCGCCGCATCCACCTGCCCCTCCGCGATCAGGCGCAGTGACGCCGCGAATTCGTCCGGCGTGTAGCCGAGCACATACTGGACGTTGAGCTCTTTCATGATGCCGAGCATGGGCTCGCTCCTGTCGGTCTCCATGCACACACCGACCACGACGATCCTCGCATCGCGCGGCGCGCCTTCGAAGACCTGCTGCAACAGACCGGGCACGCCGACGCATTCGAAGATGATCGCGGGCTTCAGCGCGGGCAGCATCGCCTGGAACGGCGGCCGGGCCGCCTTTTCGGCATCGGACATCTGCGCATGCTCGGCCCAGGTGGCATAGGGCTGCGACACTCGTGGATCCACGACGACATCGGCGCCGAGTTTTGCCGCAAGCGCGCGCCGCGCCGGCGAATAGTCGGCCGCGACGATCGGATGCAGGCCCTTGAGCTTTAGCGCCGCAATCACCGCGAGCCCAACCGGACCGCAGCCGATCACGAGCGGCACTTCGCCGCCTCGGATGTTGGCCTTGGCGACGGCGTGAACGCCGACCGCGAGCGGTTCGGTGAGCGCGGCATGCTCCGGCGCGAGACCGTTGGGCACCTCGAGCAGCAGCGCTTCGCTCAGCAGCATCGCCTCGGCATAGCCGCCAATATTGTCGTTGGAGTAACCGATACCTTCGATGCCCTGCGGCGTTACGAGGGCTGGCAGCGAGCAGACGCGCGTGCCCGACTTGAGCTTGCGCACGGTCCCCGGGCCGAAGTCGACGATCTCGCAGCAGAACTCGTGGCCGAACACGACGTCGCGGGCGAGATCCATCGGCTTGCGGCCGGTCTTTCGCGCCATCTCCACCATGCGGTGGGCGTGCTGGCGCGCGTGCAGATCGGAGCCGCAGATGCCGCAGGCGAGCGTCTTGACAAGCACCTGGCCGGGGCCGGGCTTTGGCTCGGCCATCCGGTCGACGACAATCTCACCGTTCCTGAAAATCGCAGCGCGCATCCGGCTCCTCCCGTCTTGTTGGAGCCGTCGATAGCACGAAGCGGACGCGCGATCTTGCGTCAGGGGTTCGGGGAACGCTCTTCCAGGATCAGGAGCTGGGCGCGGCGGATGCGCTCGCGATGGGCGATGTAGAGGCCGCTGGCGACGATGAAGGCCGCACCGGTGACGGTCCAGACATCAGGCACTTCGCCGAACAGGAAGAAGCCGAGGATGCTCACCCACAGCAACTGCGTGTAGGAGAACGGCGCCAGTACCGAGGCATCGCCGTAGCGATAGGCCAGCACGATGATCCACTGGCCGACGGTGGAGGCGACGCCGATCACGATGCCAAGCCCGATCGCCGTCCAGGTCGGCGTGACCCAGACGAACGGTACCATCAGGGAGAGGATCGCAACGCCCGTCAGCGCCGAATAGGCCATCGTGGTGAGGACGGCTTCACGCCCGCTCATCATGCGCGTCAGGATCAGCGCCGCGGCCCAGCAGAACGCCGAGACGATCGGGAAGAAGGCGGCGGCGTGAAACGCGCTGGAGCCCGGGCGCAGGATGATCAGCACGCCGGTCAGGCCGATCGCGGTCGCGATCCAACGGCGCATGCCGACCTTCTCGCTCAGGAAGACGATCGAGAGCGCGGTGACGAACAGCGGCGAGACGAAGCCGGTCGCGGACGCTTCTGCGATCGGCAGGAAGCTCAGGCCGGTGATGAAGAACAGCGAAGAGCCGAGCAATGCCGCGCCGCGCATCAACTGCAGGCCGAGGCGCTCGGTGCGCATCGCATGGAGCGGCGAGCCCGGCAGCATCACCGGCGTGAACATCAGCGCAAACGTCACGAAGCGGATCCAGGTGATCTCGATCGACGGCAGGCTCGACGACAGATATTTCGCGGTAACATCGGAGCAGCCGAGAAAGATCGTCGACAGCAGCACCAGCGCGATGCCTTTGAACGGGTGATCGACGCGCGCCGGCGCCCGTCGCGCCTGCGGCTTCTTTTCCGGCATGGGCATGGGAATACTGTCGAGCCTTGCGGCTGCGGCGGGCGGCGGGGTCACGGCTGGAACCTAGGAATGCGAATCGGGAATGATCGTAAAAAACGATAATTGCGCCGCTTTCACAACTTCCGAAAACAGGATGCCGATATGCGCTCACGTCCGCGCACGTCAAGACTCCATTAATAACGGGCGTTTGTGCACTACAGCATGGGCAGGCCGCGCGGCTTCGGACCGCGCGGAAACGCCGCATCGAGCGCCGCGATCTCGTATTTCGTCAGCACCAGATCGCCGGCCGCAGCATTGTCGCCGGCATGTTCCGCGGACGACGCCTTCGGGATCGCGAACACCGTAGTTGCACGGGTGAGGAAGCTCAGTGCGACCTGGCGCGGCGTCGCGCGACGCGCCTCCGCGATGCGCGCCAGCACCGCGCCGCCCTTGCTGTTGCTCGCAGGGAAATCATCGTGGCCGAATGGCGAATAGGCGACCACAGCGACACCATGCCGTTCGCACCACGGGATCACCGCGTGCTCGATCGCGCGTTCCTTCAGATGATAGAGCACCTGATTGCAGGCGATGCGGTGTTCGCCGGCGGCGTCGAGGATCTCGTCGAGATCATCGGCATCGAAATTGGAGACGCCCCAGGATTTGATCTTGCCGGCCTTCACCAGTTCCTCGAATGCGGCGACGGTGTCCTCCAGCGGATACGAGCCGCGCCAATGCAGCAGATAGCAGTCGAGCCGATCGGTTTTCAGCCGCTTCAGCGAGCGCTCACAGGCAGTGATGGTTCCGCGGCGCGAGGCGTTGCTCGGCAGCACCTTTGACACCAAGAAAACCTCGTCGCGTCGGCCCGCGATCGCATCCGCAATGACGAGTTCGGCATCGCCATACATCTCGGCGGTATCGATGTGGGTCATGCCTAGATCGAGCCCGCGCTGAAGCGCCGCGATCGCGCGCTTGCGATCGCCATGGTCGAGATACCAGGTGCCCTGCCCGATGACGGAGACGCTGGCACCCGTTTTGCCGAAGGGTTTCGTGTTCATATTTGCTCCGATACCACTCGTTCGCTGAGGCAACCGCCGTCGCGCTCAAGAGTTCAATCCGCCGATGTCAGCGACCAATACGCTACCGGTTGCGGACTCCGTGATGTAGAGCCGATCCTTCTTCGCGCCACCAATCGCGACATTGGTGCAGTTCGGCCCTGCACACGATTTCACCCGCGCAATCAATTCGCCGTTGGGCGCGAACACGAAGACATGGCCGAGTGAGGCGTGACCGACGAACAGGCGGCCCTTGGCATCCATTGTCATGCCATCAGGGCCACTGGTGCCGAACAGCGAGCAGAAGCGGCCAACCTTCGACACGCTGCCGTCCTTCATGAACGGCAGCCGCCACACCGCGTTGTCGCGCGTCATTGCGACGAACAGCACGGTCTCGGTTGGATCGAGCACCAGGCCATTCGGGCTGATACCAGTGTCGATCAGGCAATCGAGCCGGCCGCTTTGCGTCAGGCGATAGACGCGGCCGCTGGGGTCATGCAGGCCGGTCTGTCCCTGGTCGGTGAAATAGATGTCGCCGTTGGACGCGAGATGCAGATCGTTGCAGCCCCGGAAAGACTCCGAGTTGCGCGAGGTCAGCACCGGCGCAATGCGCCCTGCCCTGGCGTCGAACTCCATGATGCCGTGCCTGTAGTCGGCGACCAGGATGCGGCCGTCGGCCGCGATCTTCAGCCCGTTCGGCCAGCCCTCATATTCAATCGCCAGCGACCACTCGCCGTCAGGCGCAATGCGGAAGATGCGGCCGAAGGGAATGTCGACGATGTAGAGATTGGCATCCTTGTCGAACGACGGCCCTTCGATGAAGGAATCCGTCGGCACACCGGGCCGGTTGGCATCGGCCCAATCGGTGCGCTCGCCCTTGCGGCGGAATTTGTCGGGCATGGCGGAAAAGAGCCTGGTCTCGATCAGGCGCGGCGGCGTTTCCAGGTACATCATTGTTGTTTTTGCGTGTTGAGGGCGAGAGCGCGGCACCATAGGGCACAATGAGGCGTGCGTCGATTGGGCCGAAGCATAGCGCCCCGCCCTCGCTGTCATTCCCCGCGAA
The DNA here is from genome assembly GCF_021052305.1 of Bradyrhizobium sp. WU425. Lineage (NCBI taxonomy): Bacteria > Pseudomonadati > Pseudomonadota > Alphaproteobacteria > Hyphomicrobiales > Nitrobacteraceae > Bradyrhizobium > Bradyrhizobium sp. WU425. Next base: position 5,831,892 of record NZ_CP088089.1, read on the forward strand.
AGCAGGGAATCCAGTACGCAGTGGCCTTAGCGCTTGATCACAGGCGTCTCGGCGTACTGGATCGCCCGGTCAAGCCGGGCGATGACGGCGGAGTATGCGCGACGACCGAGAAAGTCGCCCCTACCCCGCCGCGCCCGCGTGCTTGGCATGCTTCGCCGGCGCAATTTCGGTCGTCGCGATCAGGCGCTTCAGCTCGGGGATGCAGGAGCCGCAATTGGTGCCGGCCTTGAGCTTTGCGCCGATCTCGGCGGCTGTGCGCGCGCCTGCGGCGATGGTGTCGCAGATGGTGCCGCGGCCGACGCCGAAGCAGGCACAGACGACAGGACCGGTCGAAGCCGCGCCCTCGCTCGACTTGCCGGACAGCAGCATGCGCCGCTGCTCATCGGTGACGTGGTCGGCCACGAACAGGCTCTTCACCACCTCCCAGTCCCCGGCATCATGCGCGGGGCCGACGAACAGGCAGGTTTCGATGCGGTCGCCGGCAAACGAGGCCGCGCGATAAACGCCGCCGCCGAGGTCGCGATAGTCGGCGACGTCCTCGCCGGCAACGCCACCGAGCCAGGCCGGCCAGCGCGACAGGTCCGCATTGTCGGCGAAGAGGTAGCCGAAGCCGCCGGTAACAGTGACGCGGGTCCACATCAGGTTCGGCGGCAGCTCCAGCTGCTTGCGCGACAACGCAAAGCCGCGGAAGACGTATTCATAAGGCGAAATCGCCGCCGGTGTCGCCTTCGACTCCGGCTGCCCCGAGAACGGATCGGTGAACGGTGCGACCAGCGCCCCGACGCGACCGTGCGAGGCGTTCATCGCACTCCAGTGGATCGGCGCGAACAGCGTGCCGCGCTGCTGGCGGTCGCTGACGACGACCTTGAGGGTGCACTGGCCGTAGTCAGTGGTGATGCGGGCATAGCCGTCATGAACGACGTTGTATCTGCCGGCGTCATCGGGATGAATCTCGACGAACGGCTCGGGCAGATGCGCGCCGAGCCGCTGGCTGAGGCCCGTGCGCGTCATGGTGTGCCACTGGTCGCGGATGCGCCCGGTGTTGAGCCGCAGCGGCCGCGACGGCCCGGTCTCGCCGCGCAGCGCCGGCACCTCCGGCGCGACGAAGCGGCCCTTGCCGTCATTGGTGAAGAACCCGCCGGCCGCGAAGAAGCGCTCGCCGGGCGCCTGGCCTTCGCGCGCGGGCCACTGCACGGGCTTCAACGCGTCGAAGCCCTCGTCGGACAGCGAGGTCAGCGCGCCGATATCGAAGTCGCGGCTGCCATCGTTCTCGAACGCCGAGAGCGCGGCGTGCTCGCGAAAGATGTCGGCTGCGGATTTGTAATTAAAACTGTCGCCGAAGCCGAGGCGTTTTGCGGTTTCGCTCAGGATCCACCAGTCCGGCCGCGCCTCGCCGGGCGCCGGCAGGAACGAACGCTGGCGCGAGATCCGGCGCTCGGAATTGGTCACGGTGCCCGACTTCTCGCCCCAGGCCAGCGCGGGCAGCAGCACGTGCGGCCCGGCATCGACCGTGTCGTTGGAGAGCACGTTCTCGGAGACCACGAACAGCTCGAGCTTCTTCAGCGCCTCGCGCACGAAGTCCGCGTCGGGCAGCGACACCGCGGGGTTGGTGCCCATCACCCACAGCGCCTTGACCTCGCCGCGGTTGATGGCTTCGAACAGCTGCACCGCCTTCAACCCTTCATGGGTCGCGATACGCGGCGCCTTCCAGAACCGCCGCACGCGATCGATGTCCGGCGGCGTGAAGTTCATGTGTGCGGCGAGCTGGTTGGCGAGGCCGCCGACCTCGCGGCCGCCCATCGCGTTGGGCTGGCCGGTGAGCGAGAACGGCGACGCACCGGGCTTGCCGATGCGCCCCGTGGCGAGATGGCAGTTCAGGATCGCGTTGACCTTGTCGGTGCCCTGCGCCGACTGATTGACACCCTGCGAGTACAGCGTGACGACGCGGGGCGTGTCACGGAACATCTTGAAGAAGGTGGCAACGTCCTGCTCGGAGAGGCCGGTCGCCAGTGCGGTCGCGGTGATGCTGCCGGCGATGCTGCGTGCGCGCGCCAGCGCGTCGTCAAAGCCCGACGTGTTTTGCCCGATGTAGTCCTGATCCAGGGCACCATTGTCGGCGAGGTGAACGAACAGGCCGGAGAACAACGCCGTGTCGGTGCCGGGCTTGAGGCCGAGGAACAGATCGACGTCGGTCGCGGTGTCGGTGCGGCGCGGATCGATCACGATCATGCGCGCGCCGCGCTCCTGCCGGTTCTTCAGCATGCGCTGGAACAGCACGGGATGGCACCAGGCGGCATTCGAGCCGACGAACACCAGAAGATCGGCCTGGTCGAGATCCTCGTAGCAGCCGGGCACGGTGTCGGCGCCGAAGGCGCGGCGGTGACCGGCGACCGATGACGACATGCAGAGCCGCGAATTGGTGTCGACGTTCGCAGTGCCGACAAAGCCCTTCATCAGCTTGTTGGCGACGTAATAGTCCTCGGTCAGCAGCTGGCCCGAGAGATAGAATGCGACCGCGTCGGCGCCGTCGCGCGCGACGATGTGCTGCATGCGGTGGGCGACGTGATCGAGCGCATCGCTCCAGGCGACGCGTTCGAGCACGCCCTTGCAGCGGATCATCGGATAGAGCAGCCGGCTTTCGAGCCCGACCGTCTGGCCGAGCGCCGAGCCCTTGGAGCACAGCCGGCCGAAATTGGCAGGATGATCGGGATCGCCCGCGATCGCCGCGCCGCCCTTGCCGTCTGGCGTCGCCAGCACGCCGCAGCCGACGCCGCAATACGGACAGGTCGTTTTGGTAGCGCGGAGCGTGGGATCGATCGCCGTCATATCGAGCCGCCTCAATCAAGCCGCTTTGGAGGGACGCGCGAGCGCGCGGCCGAACATCATGTCGGTGCGGATCGCCGCCACCTTGTCACGATTGCGGATCAGCTCGAGATACCAGAGCGCATCGACGGTATCGCCGATCAGCACCGCGCCGGTGAGCCGGCCGTCGGAGATGACGAGCTTCTTGTAGGTGCCGCGCCTGCGGTCTGACAGCACGAGGCTCTCGCTGCCCTCCCCGCCCATGAAGTCGCCCGCGGAGAATACGCTGACGCCCGACACCTTCAGATTGGTCGAGACCACGCTGCCCTGATAGGCCGCGGGACGGCCCGCGAGATGCCGCGCCAGCACGCGCGCCTGCTCGTAGGCAGGCTCGACGAGGCCGTAGCAGGTGCCGCGATGCTCGGCGCATTCGCCAAGCGCGTAGATATCGGGTGACGCCGTCTGCATCTCGTCGTTGACGACGATGCCGCGGTTGACTGCGATGCCGGCGTCCTTTGCGAGCGCAATGTTGGGCCTGATGCCGGCGGCGAAGATCACCGCATCGGCCTCGATGCGGCTGCCGTCGGCAAGCTCGACCGCTTGGACATGACCTTCGCCGTGGATGCGCGCTGTGGATGCATTGAGCAGGATACGAATGCCCTTGCGCTCGACCAGTGTCTTGAGCAGGTCCGCGGCGGAGGCATCGAGCTGGCGCTCCATCAGCCGGTCCATCAGGTGCAGCAGCGTCACCGGCGCTCCGGCCTTGGCGAGGCCGTAGGCCGCTTCGAGTCCGAGCAGACCACCGCCGACCACGACGACGCGCTTCCTGGCGGCCGCGAGCGTCAGCAGCAGGTCGACGTCGCGGGTATCGCGAAAGGTGTGCACGCCGGCGAGATCGGCGCCGGGCACGTTGAGCCGTAGCGGCGTCGAGCCGACGGCGAGCACGAGCTTGGAATATTCCATGCTCTCTTCGCCTTCGATCTTGAGCTCGCGTCGGCCGGTGTCGATCTCGGTGACCCGATAGCCGTAGCGCACCGTGACACCGCGATGGCGCCACCAGTCGGCGGGTCGGAGCTCGATCTCGTGCGAGCCGGTCTCGCCGGCCAGCACGGAGGAGAGCAGAACACGGTTGTAAGCGAGCCGCGGCTCTTCGCCGATGACGGCGACCGCGTAGCGGCCGAGTGCGGTCTTGGCGAGCTCGTCGACCAGACGCGCGGCCGCCATACCGTTTCCGACAATGACCAGCGGTTCACTCACAACGCATCTCCTATTCAGCGGCCTGCGACTGTGCGCCGTAGGCCTCGGACATCATGTAGCCGGACAACACGCCGTAGGCGTCGGTCCAGGCGGTAGCGAGTTCGGGCGTCCAGGCCTCGCCAAGGCCCTTCTCCAGGGTCCACAGCAAGGTCGCGCCGACCACGGGGTAGTGCTCGGCCTTGGCGCCGTAGCCGACGTGACGCTTCGCAAGCGCGGAGGCCGCCGGAAGAATCGAGTCCAGATTCGACAGACCGCCGACGACGGCGGCGAGCATGCCCATCAGCTTCTTGCGCTGCTCGGTCATGTCCTCGGGGAACATCGCGCGCACGGATGGCGCCACCTCGAACAGGCGATCGTAGAACAGCACCGCGGCCTGCGCGGAAATCGGCGCGACCTTGGCAAAGCTCTGCTGCACGAGGGTGATCTGTTCCGGCGTCATGATGTTCTCCTGCCTGTTGGGTTTGCCTTGCTGCGCGCCATTGCGAACCAGGTTCATTGTCAAACTGTCGGGCAATGCTTCTCCCCGCGTATGGGGAGAAGCGAGATTCGTACCAAGTATTAGACACGCGCGCCGGCGAGGCTTGACGCGCCTTCGCCCTGCGGGCTGCGACGCAGATAGAACCACCAGGTCAGCGCGAGGCAGGAGGCGTAGAAGCCGAGATAGATCGCGAGCGCGAGCTGCGGCCCGCCGGTCAGCGCGATCGACTTGCCGAACCCGGTCGGGATCAGATAGCCGCCAACGGCGCCGACCGCGCCGATGAAGCCGACCGCAGCACCGCTCTCGATGCTCGCCGTCTTCAAGGCGACCGCGCGCTCCGCATCGCCCTTGCCGCGCACCCTGAACAAGTTCTGCTCGCGGAAGATCGAGGGGATCATGCGGTAGGTCGAGCCGTTGCCGATGCCCGTTGTCACGAACAGGACCAGGAACATCGACAGAAAGCCGATGAAATCCTTGTGCCCGACGAAGTAGAGCACGCCGATCGTCGCGCCTGCCATCACGATGAAATTCCAGAACGTGATCACCGAGCCGCCGATCCTGTCGGCAAGCCAGCCGCCGAGCGGCCGCGACAGCGAGCCGACCAGCGGCCCCAGGAACGCGATCGCAATGGTGACTTGCGGGAACTGGGTCTTGATCAACAGCGGAAATGCAGCCGAGTAGCCGATGAAGGAGCCGAACGTGCCGATATAGAGATACGCCATGATCCAGGTGTGCTTGCGCCTGACCACGGCGAGCTGGTTCTTGATCGACGACTTGGCCGTGGTCAGGTTGTTCATGAAGAACACTGCGCCGAACACCGCGATCGCGATCGGCAGCACCCACATCAGGCCGGCGTTCTGGAGGAAGACGCCGTCGACGGGCGATGCCTGGAACAGGTTGATGACGGCGACCGTCATCAGGATCGGGGTCAGGAGCTGCACGCTGGAGACGCCGATATTGCCGCCGGCCGCATTCAGTCCGAGCGCCCACCCCTTCATCCGGTCGGGGAAGAAGAACGAGATGTTCGTCATGCTGGAAGCAAAATTGCCGCCGCCGAGACCGGCGGTCGAGGCAATCAGCAGCATCAGCCAGAACGGCGTGTCGGGCTGGCCGACGAAATAGGCCAGCGAAAGCGTCGGAATGAGCAAGATCGCCGCGCTGAAGATGGTCCAGTTGCGCCCGCCGAAGGTCGTCACCGCGAAGGTGTAGGGAAAGCGCATCAACGCGCCGATCAGCCCGGGCACCGCGACGAGCTGGAACAGCTGGTCGGTGGTGTAGTGGAAGCCCGCCTGCGGCAGCTTGGTGGTGACGATGCTCCAGATCAGCCAGACCGAGAAGCCGATATGTTCGGCCACGATCGACCAGATCAGGTTGCGTCGCGCGATAGTCTTGCCAGTCGCATTCCAGAACGCCTCATCTTCGGGGCGCCAGTCTGAAATCCAGGTTGGATTCTTCGTCATTGAGTATCCCTTCTTGCCTCACCGCTGCGTCGTTGCAGGCTCAGCCTCCGGCCACGGAGGCGCGCGCCGAGGCCAAGCCCCGGTGGCGAGTTCACGATGCTGATTGATGATGTTGAGGGACGTCGTCGTTGGCGTCGCGGTCGGTGTTTCAATTTCCGTGCCAACTGCGCGCATTCCGGAAACGCAGGAAATTCAGGAGCTTGTTCGTCGTGCCCCAAATTCTTGCAGCACTATTTCGCACGCAAATTTTGCGATTCGCTCAATCCCTGTGCGCCGCACAAGGATTGAGCTTGATGATTCAAAATTAGGCGTTGCGTGAGCACCTGTTGGTGACGCGCCTACGCGGCTTCGACGAAGCGATGACGCTCATAGAGGAATTCGAGCACGCGCTGCCGGCACTTCAGGTAAGTGACGTTGGTCGCGAGTTCGAGCCGCTTGCGCGGCCGCGCCAGCGGCACCTCCAGCACCTCGCCGATGCGCGCGCTCGGCCCATTCGTCATCATGACGATGCGATCGGACAGCAGCACCGCCTCGTCGACGTCGTGGGTGATCATCAGAATGGTGTTGCCGAGCTTCTGATGCAGCGCCATCACCGAATCCTGCAAATGCGCGCGGGTCAGTGCGTCGAGCGCGCCGAAAGGCTCGTCGAGCAGCAATACTTTCGGCTCCATGGCAAGCGCGCGGGCAATGCCGACGCGTTGCTTCATGCCGCCGGAGATTTCCGAGGGCCGCTTGTCCTTGGCATGGGCCATCTGCACGAGGTTGAGATTGTGCATGACCCAGGCGTCGCGTTCGGCGCGTTTCTTGGTCTTGGCGAAGACCTTGTCGACGCCGAGCCGGACGTTCTCGTACACGGTCAGCCATGGCAACAGGCTGTGGTTCTGGAACACCACCGCGCGATCCGGTCCCGGCGAGTTCACCTCGCGGTTCTCGAGCAGCACGCCGCCCATGGTGGCGTTGGTCAGGCCTGCGATGATGTTGAGCAGGGTCGACTTGCCGCAACCGGAATGGCCGATGATCGAGACGTATTCGCCCTTGTCGATGGTGAGATTGATATCCTTCAGCACCTCCGTGGAGGCTGCGCCGCGGGTGAAAATCTTGTCGATATGGTCGAGCTTCAGATAAGCGGTCATGTGCTTCCCCTTTTAGTTCAGCGCGGTGCCGCGGGTGACGATCTTGCCGGCGCCCGCGATCAGGCGGTCGAGCACGAAGCCGATGATGCCGACATAGAACAGCGCCAGGATGATTTCGCTGATATGCGAGGAGTTCCAGGCGTCCCAGATGAAGAAGCCGATGCCGACGCCGCCGATCAGCATTTCCGCGGCGACGATCGCGAGCCATGACAGGCCGATTCCGATGCGAAGTCCCGTGAAGATGTAGGGCGCGGCGGCAGGGATCATGATCTTGGCAAAGAACTCGAGCGGGTTGAGCTGCACCACTGCGGCGACGTTGCGATAGTCCTGCGGAATGTTGCGGATGCCGACCGCGGTGTTGATGATGATCGGCCAGACCGAGGTAATGAAGATGACGAAGATCGCCGACGGCTGGCCGTCACGGAAGGCCGCGAGCGAAAGCGGCAGCCAGGCCAGCGGTGGGATCGTGCGCAAGACCTGGAACAGCGGATCGAGCCCGCGCATGGCCCAGACCGACTGGCCGACCAGGACGCCGAGCGCGATGCCGGCGATGGCGGAGAGCGAATAGCCGAGGGCAACGCGCTGGAGACTGGCGGAGAGATGCCAGAACAGACCCTTGTCGATGCCGCCATGGTCGAAGAACGGATCGAGGATCAGCTCCTTGGTGTTCTTGAAGACTTTTGACGGCGGCGGCAGCGCCGAGCCGGCGCGACGGCAGACCAGCTCCCATATCAGCATGAGCAACGCGACCACGACGAGCGGCGGGATGACGCGCACGGCGGTCTCCCGCGCCATCCGCGCGTAAGTCTCCGAGCGCGGCGGCCGCTTCGGTGTCATCGCGACGACCGGTGCGGCAGCGCTCGCGGGCTTCGCGGTCTCAACCTCGATCTTCGTGGCGGGCATGTTCATCGCAATATCTCTCCGGCTGCAAAAGACGATGCGGCCGCCCGGAGGCGGCCGCTGGCTCCATCAGACTTCGACGCGCTTGATCGCGAGCGACTTCAGATAGGCAGCGGGATTTTCCGGATCGAACACCTTGCCGTCGAAGAAGGTCTCCTTGCCGCGCGACGTAGAGGCCGGGATCTCCGCACTTGCGACGCCGAGCGTCTTGGCCGCATCGCGCCACATGTCCTCGCGGTTGACCTTGGCGATCAGCGCCTTGGTGTCGAAATTCGCCTCGTACTTGCCCCAGCGGATGTCCTCCGTGAGGAACCAGAGGTCGTGGCTCTGGAACGGATAGGAGGCGAAGTCGCGCCAATACTTCATGATGTGCGGGGAGTTCTCGACCACCTTGCCCGGGATGCCGTAGTCGAACTTGCCAGCGGTGCGGTCGAGCACGTCTTCGACGGGGCAGTTCATCCACTGCCGCTTGCCCATGATGGCGGCAAGCTCGGCCTTGTTCTCGGCCTTGTCCGACCATTGCTGCGCTTCCATCACTGCCATCAGCAGCGCCTTCGAGGCCTTTGGATATTTATCGACGAAGGCGGCGCGCATGCCGAAGGATTTTTCCGGATGCTTGTTCCAGAGTTCGCCGGTGTTGATGGCGGTGTAGCCGATGTTCTGATGGATCAATTGCAGATTCCAGGGCTCGCCGACGCAGAAGCAATCCATGGTGCCGACCTTCATGTTGGCCACCATCTGCGGCGGCGGCACCACGATGGTCTCGATGTCCTTGTCGGGATCGATCCCGCCGGCGGCGAGCCAGTAACGGATCCAGAGGTCATGCGTGCCGCCGGGGAAGGTCATCGCGGCCTTCACGGCCTTGCCCGAGGCCCTCTTCTTCTCCAGCGCCGCCTTGAAGGGCGTGGCGTCGACGCCGAGCTTCAGGTCGGCATATTCGTTGGCGACGGAGATGCACTGGCTGTCGAGATTGAGCCGCGCCAGGATGTACATCGGCGTTGGCTGATTGTTCTGCGTCACCTTGCCGGCCGAGATCAGATACGGCATCGGGGTCAGGATATGCGCCCCGTCGATGCCGTTGCCTTCGGAGCCGAGCACGAGATTGTCCCGCGTGGTGCCCCAGGAGGCTTGCTTCTGCACGTCGGTGTCGGGCATGCCGTATTTGGCGAACAGGCCCTTGTCCTTGGCCACGAACAAGGGGCCGGCATCGCTCAGCGCGATGAAGCCGAGCTTGGCACCCTTGACCTCGGGGCCGGCGTCCTGCGCGAAGGCGCCAGCGGGGAAATTCAGTTTTACGGCGGCCAGGAGTGCGGCGGTCGAGCCGGCGGCCTTCAACAATTGACGGCGGCTGAGGCCAGTGTCCGACGGCCGGCGGGTGCGCTTGGTCATAGGCGGTATCGTCCTTTGCGTCGTTGCAGAATGATTGCGTCAGTGCACACGAGCAGCCCGTCCGTCCGGCGACGCCTGAAGCAGCGCATGCGAACGCGCGACGGGGGGACCCCCGTCTGGTGGCGCCGGCAATTCGGATGAGAAGTCTCGCGGGACGGCTTCAATGGCGTCGGCCTGGAACTATTCAAGCTTCGTGCCAAGCGCCGCAACGTAGAAAATCTCGAAAGATCAGTATGCTACAGGCAGCGCGCCAGTCTGTCGCAGGCCCGTTCCGCTCGCGAAATTTGCGGCTTGCCCAATAATTGTGCGGCGCACAACAGTTGTGCAGCAGCTCAAGCAAAAGGCCGCATCAAGCGCAAAAGTCGGGGCAGCCAAAGCTCTACCAGATTGATGTTGCTTGCTTTTTATGAGCCCAGCACACGGCACGCAACTTGCTTCTCCATTTACGTCAATGAAGACTGCGGCTTTGCCGCATTGATGCAGGCGCTGGCGGCTGCATCCCGGAAGCTCAACTGCTTCGCGGCCCTCCTCGGCTCGGTCGTCGTGACGCAATGCCAAAGGCTTCCAACTCTCCATCGCCTCGTGCGCGGCAGGTCAGCCCGCACGGGCAGTGACGTTCAATCGCTCTCGCAGGAGGGCGAGATCTCTTTCTTAGGAAGCAAAAGGAACCATCGATGTCGTATCTCGCGCCTTCGGAATTCGTCACCAAGATGGTGGATGCGGGCGAGTCCAAAGTCTTCATGTCCACCCGGGATACCATCATCCGCGCCTACATGGCCGGCGCCATCCTGGCGCTCGCGGCATGGTTCGCCGTCACGATCAACGTGAACACGGGGCAGCCGCTGATCGGCGCGCTGCTGTTCCCGGTCGGCTTCGTCATGCTGTATCTGCTGGGCTTCGACCTCCTGACCGGCGTGTTCGTGCTCTCCCCGCTCGCCCTGATCGACAAGCGCCCCGGCGTCACCATCGGTGGCGTCTTGCGCAACTGGGGCCTCGTCTTCGTCGGCAACTTCGCCGGCGCCTTCACCGTGGCCTTCATGATGGCTTTCGTCACGACCTTCGGCTTCACGCAGGACCCCGATAAGATCGGCACCGCGATCGGCAATATCGGCGAAGGCCGAACGCTGGGCTACGCTGCGCATGGCGCGGCCGGCATGGCGACGCTGTTCCTGCGCGGCATGCTTTGCAACTGGATGGTCTCGACCGGCGTGGTCGGCGCCATGATCTCGACCTCGGTCCCCGGCAAGGTCATCGCGATGTGGATGCCGATCCTGGTGTTCTTCTACATGGTGTTCGAGCATTCCGTCGTGAACATGTTCCTGTTCCCGTCGGGCCTGATGCTGCACGCAAAATTCTCGATCATGGATTACCTGATCTGGAACGAGATCCCGACCGTGCTCGGCAACCTCGTCGGCGGCCTCGCCTTCACCGGCATGACTCTCTACGCCACGCACGTCATGACCAAGCCGAAGCGCCAGGCCGGCAAGGCCACGTCGCCCCGCGTCGCGGCCTGATACGTCTCGACAGGAGAGCCTCGCCCGATCAGGGTGAGGCTCCCCTTTGCCGGTGATGACGATGACCCGCGGACTTCAGATCTCGGTCGGCCAGCATTCCGACAAGGGTCGCAAGCCCATCAACCAGGATTTTCACGGCGTCCTCGTTCCGGACGAGCCGATGCTCAGCCTGAAGGGCATTGCGGCCGTCCTCGCCGACGGCATCTCCAGCAGCACGGTGAGCCAGATCGCCAGCGAGTCGGCGGTCAAGAGCTTCCTGATGGACTATTATTGCACGTCGGAATCCTGGACGGTGAAGACCTCCGCCCGCCGCGTGCTGGACGCGACCAATTCCTGGCTCCACGCGCAGACGCGCAAGAGCCAATATGCCTATGACCGTGACAAGGGTTATGTCTGCACGCTGAGCGCCATGGTCATCAAGGCGACCACCGCGCACATCTTCCACGTCGGCGACTGTCGCGTCTACCGCGTGGCCGGCAAGGCGCTCGAACAGCTGACCGACGATCACCGGATCATCGTGTCCTCGGAGCAGACCTATCTCGGCCGTGCGCTCGGGATCAATCCGCAGCTCGAGATCGACTACCAGAGTTTCGAGATCGAGACTGGCGACACGTTCCTGCTGGCGACCGACGGCGCCTATGAATTCGTCGACGCGCGTTTTGTCACGAGTGCGCTCAGCGAGCATGCAGCCGAGCTCGACGGAGCGGCGAAGGCGATCGTCGAGGAAGCCTACCGGCGCGGCAGCGACGACAACATCACAGTCCAGATCCTCCGCATCGATGCAGTGCCGCAGCGCGAGCCGGCCGGCATCTTCAACCAGACCTCCCAGCTGCCGCTTCCCCCGCTGCCGGAGCCGCGGGCCGTCTTCGACGGCTACAGGATCGTCCGCGAAATCCACGCCAGCAGCCGCAGCCACATCTACCTTGCCGTCGACGCGGTGACCGAGGAGCCGGTCGCGCTGAAGCTCCCGTCGATCGATTTGCGCGACAATGCCGCATACCTCAAGCGCTTCCTGATGGAGGAGTGGATCGCGCGCCGGATCGACAGCCCGCACGTGCTCAAGCCGTTGTCACAGTCGAAACGGCGCAGCTACCTCTACGTCGCGACCGAATTCGTCGAAGGTCAGACTTTGCGGCAATGGATGACGGACAATCCACGTCCCGATCTCGAAACCGTCCGCGGACTGGTCGAGCAGATCGCCGCGGGCCTGCGCGCCTTCCACCGCATGGAGATGCTGCATCAGGACTTGAGGCCCGACAACATCCTGATCGACAAGACCGGCACCGCGAAGATCATTGACTTCGGATCGGTCAGGGTGGCAGGCGTCGCGGAGGCCACCCCTCAGGACGAGGCCGACGAAATTCTGGGAACGGTCCAGTACACGGCGCCGGAATATTTTCTTGGGCAAGGCGGCTCGCCGCGCTCCGACATGTTTTCGCTCGCCGTGATCTGTTACCAGATGCTGACGGGAAAGCTTCCCTACGGCACTCAAATCGCCAGGATCCGGCGCAAGGCGGACGTGCGGAGGCTCAAATACCGCCCGGCCGATGACGACAGCAACGTGCCCGCCTGGGTCGACGGCGCGCTCAGACGTGCGCTGCATCCGGATCCCTACAAGCGGCACGAGGATCTGTCCGAATTCGTCTTCGAGCTTCGCACACCCAATCCGGCCTATCTCGACACGCGGATCACGCCGCTCTTGGAGCGCAGCCCGCTGATGTTCTGGAAATTGACCACGGCGGCGCTCGCCTGCGTCGTCGTGGTCCTGCTTGCGATGTTGCACGCGCGCTGATCCGGGTGTCGCCACGCAAAGCATCACCACGTGATCAGCGGAGACCGATGCAGCCAGGTATCGGCGCGCACTTGATCCAGCACGAATGTCGCAACGTCTTCGCGCGCGATGCTACCGCCATGGAAGCCCGAAAGATCCGTCAGGGCCCGGACCGAGCCGCGGCCGGGCTTGTTGTTCAGGATCGAGGGGCGAACCAGGACCCAGTCCAGCCCGCTGTCTTTGACGATTGCTTCCTGCCGGTCCTTGTCGGTGTACACCTTCTTCAGGAGAAGCGGAAAGATCACATTGTCGGCGACAAAGCCGCCGTGCCCGGCACTGTCGCCGGCGCCCATTCCCGTGATGCAAACGAGCCGCGAGACCTGCTCGGCCTTCATCGCGCTCACGAGCGCGCGCGTCCCGGTCGAGAGAAGCGTCACCTCGCGGAACGGGCTTACCGGTGTACCCAGCGCACTGACCACGGCCTCACGGCCTTTGAGGGCTGCGCGCAGGGCTGTTTCATCGCGGGCGTCTCCGACGATAAGCTTCGCCCCCGTGATGTCACGTGCCTTCTCGGCGGAACGCACCAGCACGGTGACGTCGTAGCCTCGCGCCACCGCCTGGTTGACGATCAGGCGACCGGTGGCACCGGTCGCTCCAAGCACCAATATCTTCGTCGCACCTTGCGGATCCGCCGGAACAGTGGCGATTGAAGAGGTCATGATGGGAGTCCTCGTTGTCGTGATGGGGACGTGCCCATGCCGTCAGGCAGAGGCCGCGATTTCGGAGACGAAGTCGCGATAGGAGCGCAGGGGACGGCCCAACAACGCGGTCAGACGCTCGACGTCGCCGGCTTCGGGGACCATTCCCTCGGTGAGGAAACGCTCGCTCATCAGCCGCATGTCGTAGGCCATCCAGCTCGGCATGAACTGCCGGAGATTCTTCTCGAAGCCGGCGGTATCGTCACCGGGATAGGCGATCGTGCGACCCAGCACCTCCGACCAGGCGGCGGCGGCTTTCGCGCCGGTCAGCGTATCGGGACCGACAAGATTGATGCGCGTGAGCGGAAGCGGTGTTGCAGCGCGCTCACGACGGATCAGCTCGAGGGCCGCGATCTCACCGATGTCGCGCGCATGGATCATGGCGAGTCCCCTGCTCCCGATCGGCATCGGATAGATGCCATATCCGGTCACCACGTCCTTGATCGTGACGTCGTTGTTCATGAAGTACGCCGGGCGCAGGATGGTGGCGTTGAAGCCCATCTGCTCGATCATCCGCTCGACGCCGAACTTGCCGGCAAAGTGCGGGACGTTCACGTAGCGATCGCTGTGGATCACCGAGAGGTACACGACCCGCTCGACGCCAGCCTCGCGGGCGACGTTGAGCGCGATCAGCGCTTGCGTGAATTCATCCGGCACCACTGCGTTGAGCAGGAACAGGGTCGAGACGCCCTTGAACGCGCTGCGGATCGAGTCGACGTCGAGCAGGTCGCCCTGCACGACGGTGACGCCTGCCGGGAGGTTTGCCTTGGCTGGATCGCGGGCGAGAGCACGGACATCGGCGCCGCGTTTGGCGAGCTGTTCGACGACGTGGCGGCCGACGGTGCCGGTTGCACCGGTAACGAGGATGGTCATGGAGATCACTCCGGGTTGGTCAGAAGACACCCGGAAATTAGCGATCCACAAACGAACCGATAGCCGCTATATTTGGACGGACTGTCTCACTGGTGGAACGATGTACCTGCTCGCACTGACCGACTTCAATCTCGTCGCCCGGCACGGCGGCTTCGGACGGGCCGCACGCGCCACCGGACGCCCGAAAGCCACCCTGTCCCGGCGGGTCGCCGAGCTGGAAGCTGCCCTCGACCTGCGCCTGTTCGAGCGCGGGGCGCGCACCCTGAAACTCACACAGGAAGGACGCGCCCTTTACGAGCGGACGGGGGCCTTGCTCACCGAGCTCGATGAGACGGCGACAGCGATCGCCTCGGGTGGGGACAGGCCGCGGGGGCGCTTGCGGATCAGCGCGCCCTTGCTGTTCTCGCAGACTGCAATGGGAAACCTCGCGGCTGGGTTCGCGCTCAGATATCCGGAGATCCGTCTTGAGGTCACGACGGAAGATCGCTCCGTCGACATGGTGGAGGAAGGGTATGACCTCGTCATTCGGGTCAATCCCGATCCGGATGACAGCCTTGTCGGACGAATCTTTCTGCGCGATCGGCTGGTGGTCGTGGCAAGCCCGGACCTGAAACGACCGAGGGACGGCATCGCTGTGCCGGCTGTCATGCGCGGAGCGGGCGACCAGCTGACAAGCTGGGAAGTCACGATGCCCAGTGGAAGGTCGCGCATCGCGATTGATCCGGTCCTGCGCCTGTCATCGCTCGTCATGGTTCGCGACGCGGTCCGGGCGGGCGTCGGCGCCGCACGCCTTCCGGTATCACTGGTCAGTCACGACCTGGCTGCCGGCACGCTGGTGCATTGGGGCGACATCGACGGACCGGAGATCGCGTTGTGGACGCTCTATCCATCGCGCCGGCTGTTGAGCGCGCGCGTCTCCGCCTTCCTCGACTTCATGAAAGAAGCCTTTCCGATGGGGACGCCTGACGAGCTGGCGGCGTTTATCGGGAGATGAGCGGGCGGCGCGCGCTGCTCGCGCCTGACGGTCAGGCGTGCTCCTCCGCCTTCGTCCCCAGCGGCTTCGGCGCCATGCCGCCGCCGGGCTTGAGGTGGAATTCGTAGGTCATCAGGTGCCATCGCCCGTTCGCCTTGCTGCCGTCGGGCAGCTCGAGATCGTTGCGCGGCTCGACCTTGGCGACGAGGTCGTCCTTCACGCCGAACACCACGTCGGAATCCAGATATTTGTCGCCGTCCATGAAGACGTGGGTGATCAGCGGCTCGTAGCCCTTGGCATTGACCAGGAAGTGCACATGCGCCGGGCGCATCGGGTGACGGTTGGTCTGCACGATCATCTCGCCGACCGGGCCGTCGGTCGGGATCGGGTAGCTGCACGGCAAGATGGTGCGGAAGAAGAAGCGGCCATCGCTGTCGGTGATGAAGCGCGCCCGCGCCGAGGCGCCGACCTCGTCATAGTTCGGCTTCTGCGAGTCATAGAAGCCGTCATCGTCAGCGTGCCAGACGTCGACGGGGACATTCGCGAGCGGCTTGCCGTCGAGATCGGTGACACGGCTCTGCACGAACATCCGTTCGCCGGTTTGATTGTTCGGAGAGATGTCGGTTCCGTGCGCGGTCACCTTGTGCTCGCCGACATAGAACGGCCCGAGCACGGTGGTCTGGGTGGCGCCCTCGCGCTCGCGATGGTTGACCGCGTCGACCAGCATGGAGACGCCGAGCACGTCGGACAGCAGGATGAATTCCTGTCGTGTGTCCGTGCATTTCTGGCCGGTGCGGGTCAGGAAATCGATGGCGTATTCCCATTCCGCGAAAGTGAGGCCGGTCTTGCTCACGTAATCGTGCAGCGACTTCACCAATTCCTGGAGCAGGAATTTCGCGCGCGGGTCAGGTGTCTGGTCAAAGCTCCGGACGACGGCTTCGGTGAGTTCGGTTTCGTTGAACTGGGTCATGGTCGTTTGCCTGCGTTTTCTCATTGGCCCGTTGGGGATCTTTTTGGGCTGCTTGGAGGCGTTCCAAAGTGAAGCCTACACCAAACAGCCGGCCGGCGTTAAGCGCGACCGGGTTGGAATAAGACCGCCTTTTCGGCTATCAACGGCGGACAAAACTTTCGGAGGAACTGATGCTCGCCCCCACCCCCGCCTCGCCCGAATCCGTGGGCATGTCCAAGGCCGCGCTCGACCGTGTCGATGCGCATCTGAAGAGCCGGTACATCGATGCCGGTCGCTTCCCGGGCACGCATCTCCTGGTCTATCGCCGTGGCAAGATCGCCCACAGCTCGGTGCAGGGTTTTGCCGACGTCGAACGCAAGCTGCCCGTCAAGGATGACACCATCTACCGCATCTATTCCATGACGAAGCCGCTCACCAGCGTCGCCTTCATGATGCTGGTCGAGCAAGGCCTCGTCGCCATCGATGAGCCGGTCGCCAAGTACATTCCGGAATGGAAGGATCTCGGCGTGTTCGTCGCCGGCACTGCGCCTTCCTTCCTGACCCGGCCGCCGTCGCGGCCGATGCTGATCGTCGACCTCCTGCGCCACACCTCCGGCCTCACCTACGGCTTCCAGCAGCGCTCGAACGTCGATGCCGCCTACCGCGCCGAAAAGATCGGCGAGGTCGAGAAATCCGGCACGCTCCAGACCATGATCGAGAGCCTTGCAAAAATCCCGCTGGAGTTCTCGCCGGGCGAGGCCTGGAATTACTCGGTTTCGACCGACGTGCTCGGCTACCTCATTGGCAAGATCTCCGGCATACCCTTCGAGCAGTTCCTGAAACAGCGCATTCTCGATCCACTCGGCATGACCGACACTGATTTCCACGTGCCGGCTTCCAAGGCCCACCGGTTCGCTGCCTGTTACTCGGCCGACCCGGGTGGCGGCATGACCTTCCATGCCGGCCAGCGCCGCGAGGGCCTGACGTTGCAGGATGATCCAACCAAGAGTTCGTTCCTGTCACCGCCGTCCCTGATTTCGGGCGGCGGCGGGCTGTGCTCGACGACGGCCGACTATCTCACCTTCTGCCGTGCGCTGCTCAATGGCGGCGAACTCGGCGGCGTCAGGTTGATCGGGCCGAAGACGCTGGCGCTTATGACGACCAACCACATTCCGGGTGGACGCTCGCTGCCGGAAGTGTCGCGCTCGCTGTTCGCGGAAGCCGCCTACAACGGCATCGGCTTCGGCCTCGGCTTCGCCGTGACGATGCGCCCGGCCGAGACGCTGGTCGCCGGCAGCCCCGGTGAATACAATTGGGGCGGCGCGGCCACGACGTCGTTCTGGATCGACCCGGCCGAAGAATTGATCACCATCTTCATGACGCAGGTGCTGCCGTCGAGCGCCTACCCGCTCCGGCGCGAGCTGCGCAGCATGGTCTACGCTGCGATCACCGAGAGCAATCTCTGAGAAAAATGCACCGATCCCGCGGCATCAGAGCCGCGGGATCAAGCCCCGCTCATTTCAACATCTCCGGCACGATCAGGCGCGGCAGGAACAGGGAAACGCTGGGCCAAATAATGAGCGCCGCCAGCACGAGCAGCATGGGGATCAGCATGATCACCGTGTCCTTAAGCGCATAGCGCAGCCGTACCCCGGCGATCGAGCAGGCGATCATCAAGCAGAGGCCATAAGGCGGCGTCACCAATCCGAAGGCGAGCGAGACGATCGAGATGATCGCAAACTGCACCGGATGAAGGTCGACCGATTTCGCCAGCGGTTCGAGAACGGTGCCGACGATGATGATCGCCGGAATGGCGTCGAGGAAGCAGCCCACCACCAGAAAGCAGAACGCGATGAAGAAGCCGGCCCCGATCGCGCCCATGCCCCAGGTCGAGACGTTAGCCAGCAGTTCCTGCGGAATCCTGTAATAGGCCAGCAGCCAGCCGAACGCGCTCGCGGTACCCACGCAGAACAGCGCCACGCCGGCAAGGCGCCCGGTATCGAGCAGCGCCTTGTAGAGTTCGCGCGCGCCGGTTTCACGGTAGAAGAACGTCGACAGCGCCACGGAATAGAGCACTGCGACGCAGGCGGATTCGGTCGCGGTGAACCACCCCAGCAGGATGCCGCCGACAATGATGAACGGCGTCATCAGCGCCGGTATCGAGCGCCAGATGGCGCAGCACATCTCCCTCCAGGTGTCCTTCGGATAGGTCGGATAGCCCCGGCGCACGGCATAGATATGCACTGTTGCCATCTGCGCGCCCGCGATTAGCAATCCCGGCACGATGCCTGCGAGGTACATCGCGGCGATCGAGGTCGAGATCAGTCCGCCCCACACGATCATCAGGATCGAGGGTGGGATGATGACGGCGAGCACGGCCGAGACCGCGGTGATGGCGATCGAGAACGAGAGATCGTAGCCCTCCTTGGTCTGGGCATCGATGAATATCTTGGACTGGCTCGCCGCGTCCGCGGTGGAGGATCCGGAGATGCCGGCAAAGAACACCGACAGCACCACGTTGATCTGCGCCAGCGACCCCGGCCAGTGCCCGACCATCGAGCGGGACAGCGCGACCAGCCGGTCGGTGATGCCGCCGATGCTCATCAGATTGGCGGTGAGCAGGAAGAACGGGACCGCTAGCAGGATGAATGAATTGTAGGCGTTGAAGGTTTCCTGCGCGAGCGTCATCAGCGACAGATGCGGCTCGATCAGCAGGATCGGCACGCAGGCAAGGCCAAGCGCGAAGGCGACCGGGACGCGGATGATGAGCAGGCCAACGAAAGTACCGAACAGGACCATTGCGGCCTGCCCGGCAGAAAGAACATTGCCGCTCATTGATTTGTCCCAAACAAAATCCGCATCTCGTCGACGATCTGTTCACCGGCGAACACGATCCAGGTCACGCCGGAAATCGGCCAGGCGACGTGGATCAGCCAAAGCGGCAGATCGGCCAGCTCCGAAGTTCTGTTCCAGGCAAAGCGGGTGAACTCGATTCCGGCGGTTACGAACACCAGTGCCAGCGCCAGCACGCCGAGCCGCGCGAGAATCCGGACCATGGCTTCGCTTCGGCGTGACAGGTCAGGCCAGACGTCGACTTCAAAATGCTGCGACTCTCTGATGCCGACCATGGCGCCAATCATGACCGTCCAGATGAACATGAACCGCGCCATCTCCTCGGTCCAGATGTAGGACGGAATCAAAGGCGTGTAGCGCGAGATGATCTGCAACGTGACCGGAATGACCAGCATACCGACGGAGGCGGCGAGCAGGATTTCCAGCAGTTTTGCATAAGCCGCCGTTGCTCGGCGCCATGGCGACGGGTTCGGTGGCATCGATATTTCAGTCATCACGACTCCGGGGGATCACAATCACGCAATGGGGCAAGCCGTCTGGCTTGCCCCGACGTCCTGTCGCGTGGGCGGCGACAGTTTTCAGACGACGTTGATCTTCTCGAAAATGCCTTCCGCGCCAATTTCCTTGGCGTAGGTGGCCATCACGGGATCGGCGAGCTTCTTCATGGCGTCCCGTTCTTCGAAGGGAACGCGCTTGAGCTTCCCGGCCTTCTCCAGCGTGTCGAGCTTGACGACTTCTTCACTCGACTCCAGTTGTCGGCCGTAGTCGCCGGCCTCCTTGCCGGCCTTCATGATCGCGTCCTGCAACTCCTTCGGCAAGGTCTTTAGCGTCTTCACCGAGAAGCAGATCGGCCGGATCGACACGGCGTGTTGGGTCAGGTTGAGATGCGGAGCCACTTCGTAGAACTTCATCGCCTCGACGCCGGCCGCCTCGTTCTCGCCGGCCGCAATCACGCCGTTCTGGATCGCGTTGTAGATTTCGTTGTAGGCGATCACCGTCGGGCTCATGCCTACGGCCGCAAAGGTCTTCGACCAGATCGGCGCGCCCTGTACGCGCACCTTGAGTCCCCTAAGGTCGGCGAGAGTCTTGAGCGGCTTGTTGGCGAAGATATTGCGGATGCCACCGCCGGAATAGCCGATCAGAACGACCTCGGCCTTGGACGCAACTTCGTCGGCGATCGGCGCCAGGATATTGGCTTCGACGACCTTGTTCATGTGGTCGATGCCCTTGAACACGAAGGGCGCGTCGATGAACGGGGCCGCCTTGGCGAAGGTCGACATGTGAGCCGGCGAGACGATGCCGTAATCGACGGCTTTGCCCTGCGACATGTACTCGAAATATTGCTTTTCGAGGCCAAGCGAGGAATTCCTGTGCAGTGTGAAGTTGACGGGCTTGCCGTAGTACTTCTTGACCAGCTCTTCGAACCGGA
Organism: Bradyrhizobium sp. WU425; assembly: GCF_021052305.1. NCBI lineage: Bacteria > Pseudomonadati > Pseudomonadota > Alphaproteobacteria > Hyphomicrobiales > Nitrobacteraceae > Bradyrhizobium > Bradyrhizobium sp. WU425. The sequence continues at coordinate 5,852,431 of NZ_CP088089.1, forward strand.
GCAGGGCCCGGTTGAAGGCGTGGTCGTCGTTGAACTGGACCGCGCCGTTCAATGTGATCGGCGACTGTGCCCTGACGATTGACGGCATGCCCATCGCAGCCGCCGCAGTGGTCGCGCCGAGCCCAGCGAGAAATAATCTTCGCTTCATCGTCTCCCCTCCTTTTGATGCTCCGGCCCTGTCGCCGGGCCGTGAGCGCAGCCGGTATGCGGCTTGCGAGTGGGAAGCGTATGGAAAACCTCGGCGGGACGGAAGTCATTTCACGCGCGCGGGAGGCCCTCTTCGTCGCAGGGCCACCCCTTTCGCGAACTGCTGCACTGCAACTTGCGCTCCTGCCGGTGCGTGGCAGGCCGAGGGGAGCAGCCTCTCTTAGCAGACAGACGGCGTGCGGGCCCGTGCGCTGCACGCACAGACCCGCCTTCCACTGCCGCTTAGTGCATGTGGCCGATCAGATAGATGCCGCCGCCGATCACCAGCACGGCCGGCACGGCCCAGAGAATCAGAACTGGCATTTGTCATCCTCCTCAGTTGGACGTGCAGACCTTGACGGTCTTCATTCCGGCTTCAGCTTCGGTGCGCGATTTGTAGATCGCGCCCGATGGGCTGACCACGGTCATGGACGTGTCCGTCGGCTTCTTGTCGACGATTGTGCACTTCTTCGTCTTGACGTCCTGCACGACATAGAACTCGTCGGCCGCGAACGCCGGCAGGGATATTGCGGAAAGCATCAATGCTGCAGTTACTATCTTCAACTTCATTTGTAGTCCTCCTCCAGAGCCCGAGCCGTCAGCCCGGTCATCTACAAACGGGAAAAAGCGGCAATTAGTTCCCTGAGCCGGGAACGCTGTCCGCAATGAGGGGTTGTTGCGGCGCATGTTCAAACGAGGAGAACGAGATGAAGAAGTTGTTCCTGCTTTCCGCCGCGGCGGTCCTGATGTCGACCGGTGCTTTCGCGCAATCGACCGTCGTGACGACGACCGGGACGGGCCACGCGGCGGCCGTCCAGATCGAGCCGCAGTACCGAACCAAGATCAAATCCTACGTCACCGAGCATCGCATTCGCCCGGTGACCACGAAGGAAAAGATCGTTGTCGGTGCGGCGGTGCCGAGCGGCGTCGAGCTTGAGGCCGTTCCCGCAGACTGGGGTCCGTCGCTGACGAAGTATCGCTACGTCTACTCCGGCGATCGCGTGATGCTCGTCGATCCCGGTACGCGCACGGTCGTTCAGGAAATTGATTGATCCAGGTGTAAGGGGGCCGCCTTGAGGCGGCCTCCCTCTCTGGGAGTTGACGTTATGCAATCGCATCGAGAGGCCCGGATCGCCGGGCTCAGCCTGGCGGCCGTGTACGCCATGTGTCTCCTACTGACCGCAATCAGCATGAGCTGAGGCGCAGCCGCGGACCGCGCTGCAAAATCTTCTTCCTGGGTGGCGCGTCCGAACGCAAAAATTATGGCGTAGCGCAAATCCCGCCCCTATGGTCTCCCAAAATCATAAATCCGGCGCTCCCCTGCGCTGGAACCGGGACGCCCGCGTTTGTCAAAGCTCACTTTGCCGGTCCGGCTCGCTCTTCTGGTGACGGGAACGATGTTGCCGCTGATCGTCTTCGCGGTCGGCATTGCCGTCTACAATTACAAACAGGACCGCAACGACGCGACCCGCCGCGTGCTGGAGAATGTGCGCAGCATGCGCCTCGTGCTGGACTCCGAGGTGCAGCGGATGACCGGCGGCCTGCAGGTGCTTGCACTGACGAATTCGCTGCGCAACGACGACTTCCAGAGCTTCCGCCGCATCGCGCTCGGCTTCGTCGACCAGTACGGCAAAGGCGGCCTCGTGCTGATCTCCGATCGCAAGGGCCGGCTGTTGTTTTCCTCCGCGACCGAGGACACCGCAAGCCTGCCGCCACGCGGTCATCTTGAGATCATCGAGAAGGTGTTTGCGACCAGGTCGCCGCAATATTCCGACCTGTTCACCGGCGCGATCAACGGCCGGCAGGTGCTTACGGTCGAGGTTCCGGTGCTCCGCGACGGCGAAGTGATCTACGACCTCTGCTTCAGCCCGCCGGTCAGCACCTTTCAGGACCTGGTGGAAAAGCAACGGCCCGACCGGGATTGGACGGTCTCCCTGCTCGACACCAAGGCTATCGTGTTCGCGCGCACGCCGAACCCTACGGAGATCTTTGGCAAACGGGCTACCGGCGCACTGTACGAGAGTATGTTGCGCACGCCGGAAGCCGCACTCTCGACGGTTTCGCTCGACGGCGTCGCGTTGTCGACCGTCTATACGAGGTCGCGGCTGACCGGCTGGACCATCGTGGCCGGCGTCGCCGAGAGCTCGCTAATCGCTCCGCTCTGGCGCAACATCGCGATCACCAGTTTTATCGGCGGCGTCCTGCTGCTGACCGGCCTGACCTTCGCGGTCCGGATGGCGACCACGATCGCGCGCGGCGAGATGCTGCACGATCTCCTGATCGACGAGCTCAACCATCGCGTCAAGAACACGCTCGCGTTGATGCAGGCGATCGCCGTGCAGACCTTCCGCAGCGCCAGCCGGGACGAGCGGGTAAAATTCGAGGGCCGGCTCGGCGCGCTGGCCGAGGCGCATAATTTGCTCAGCCAGGAGAAATGGGCGGGCTCCGAGCTGCGGGACGTGATCGCCCGCGCGCTCCAGCCGTTCCTGCTGAATAATCCGGAGCGCATCCGCATGGCCGGACCCGCGGTGCCGCTGTCGCCGCGGCTCGCCGTGGTGCTGTCGATGATCGTGCACGAGATCGCCACCAACGCCGCGAAATACGGCGCGCTATCCAACGAGACCGGCCGGGTGACGCTGGAGTGGCAGGTCATCGCCGATGCGCCGAAGCCGCGGCTGCGCCTGATCTGGACCGAGATCGGCGGACCGCCGGTGACGGCGCCGGTGCAACGCGGCTTCGGCTCGCGCCTGATCGAGCGCAGCGCGCGCGACCAGCTCGGCGGCGAGGCAACGGTCGACTTCCTGCCCGCGGCGTGGTCTGCACGGTGATTTGCGCGCTGGACGAGGCGCGATGAACGGAGGCCGGCAATGAAGATCACTAGGGTTCGCACGCACATTCTCGAAGCAAAGCTGTCGCAGCCCTTTGCCTATTCGCGCGCCTGGTACGACACGCGCACCGCAATGCTGGTCGAGATCGAGACCGACAATGGTCTTATCGGATGGGGCGAATGCTACGGTCCGGCACGCATGACGGCGGCGGTAGTTCGCAGCATCGAACCATGGCTGATCGGCGAGGATCCGTTGGGCACCGACGTGCTATGGCAGATGGTCTACGCGCGCTTGCGCGATCACGGCCAGAAGGGCGTCGTGATCCAGGGAATGAGCGGCATCGACATCGCGCTATGGGACATCAAGGGCAAGCATTTTGGCGTACCCGTGCATCAGCTTCTCGGCGGCGCCGCGCGCAAGCAGGTTGCCGCCTACGCAACCGGTCTCTACCGGCGCAAGTCAGGCGATCCGCTGACCTATCTGCCGGAGGAAGCGGCGGGTTATGCCGCCGAGGGATTCCGTGCCGTGAAGTTGAAGGTCGGTTTCGGCATCGCCGAAGATGCCGCAATCACCCGCGCGGTGCGCGAGGCGATCGGCCCCGATGTCGCGCTGATGGTCGATGCGAACCACGCCTATGACGCGGTCGCGGCGATCCGGCTCGGCCGCCTGATCGAGCGCCATGACATCGGATGGTTTGAGGAGCCGGTGCCGCCGGAGGATGTCGCGGGCTATCGCGCGGTGAAATCCGCGCTCACGATTCCGGTCGCCGGCGGCGAGTGCGAATTCACGCGCTTCGGCTTCCGCGAGCTGTTCGTCTCGCACGCGCTCGACATCGCCCAGCCCGACACCTGCGCGGCGGGTGGTTTGAGTGAATGCAAGAAGATCGCCGACATGAGTGAGGCGTTCGGCATCCGCTACAATCCGCACGTCTGGGGCACCGGGATTGCGATCGCCGCCTCGCTCCAGCTCCTCGCGGTGCTGCCCTCGCAAACGCCGACTTCGCTGTCACCGCTCGAGCCGATGCTGGAATTCGACCGCACTGAACATCCGATCCGGCAGGCGATTTTGCAGGAGCCGATCGAGCATGCGAGCGGCGTCGTGCGGGTGCCCGAGGGGCCGGGCCTCGGTATCGAGATCGACCGCGCCGCGCTAGCGCGCTTTGATGCGGAGGCCTAACCGATCGTCTGCAACGTCGGAAACGTCTCCAGCAGCCAGATGCTCACGTTCGAGACCGCGCCGGTGAGGAATCCAATACCGGTGATCACCATCAGGACGCCCATGGCACGCTCGACATTGACGAGATGGCCCTTCATGCGCGCGAACAGGGTGGAAAACTGCTCGATCATCAGGGCAGCGATCAGGAAGGGAATGCCGAGCCCGGCCGAATAGACCGCGAGCAGGCCGGCGCCTCTCGTCACTGTCGCTTCGGCGGCGGCGACCGAGAGGATCGCGGCGAGGATCGGGCCGATACAGGGTGTCCAGCCAAAGGCAAAGGCCAGCCCCATCACATAAGCGCCCCAGAGGCCGACGGGCTTGGGCGCGGTCAAGCGTCCCTCGCGCATCAACAGGCCGATGCGCGTCAGGCCGAGGAAGTGCAGGCCCATGACGATGATGACGATGCCGGCGAGGATCGAGAGTTCGGCCGACCAGGCCCGGATCAGCGCCCCGATCAGCGAGGCGCTGGCGCCGAGCGCCACGAACACCGTGGAGAAGCCGAGCACGAACAGGAGTGCCGACATCATGATGGCGCGTTTGGAGGCCGATGCGGGCTCTTCGCTTTCGACATGCTCGATCGTCGCGCCCGTCAGATAGATCAGGTAGGGCGGGACCAGCGGCAGGACGCACGGGGAGAGGAAGCTGACGAGGCCGGCAATCAGCGCCGCCGGGATCGAAACATTTTGCATGATGCAGTCGGAACCATCTCTGGCGCCGATGCGGCGCGAGGGGAATGCGCGCGGCCCGGAGCCGAACCGGCTCTGGTGTAGCCGATGCCAGCGAATGCGCAACAGAGGCGCACAAAACCAGGGCTCCTCCCGATGCCGTCTGTGATCACAGATGCGGCACCGGGACACGCACAAATCTCGCCAAAAAGCGAAACTCGGCGGCGCGGCTACTTCACCACGCGGAGCAGCGGACGCCGGGGCTGGTCCTGCGTCTGCTTGGAAGGGGGCTGCGGTTCGCTCGTGGCCGTCCGCAGCATTTCGTCGCACAGTGCCTTGAGATCGGCACTGTCAATTCCTTTGAGCTTCATCCGCACGTCCAGGATGACAATGGACAGCAGCTCGGCCGACTCACGGCTATTGCTCTCGTTGAGCACCCTGCGGCACTCTTCGAGCGTTTCCAGCACCGACTGCAACTGTTCGTCTGAATGCGACACGGCGTTCTTTCCGCTAATTCGGCCTGTGAGACGTGGTTGTGACGACCCCTTTGGCCCCCATGGAGCGTCGAGGATAACACGAGGCCGCTACGCCCCCGAACATGATTTCAGTGTGTTTCTGCCTTGAAACCGCGGTTCCGGCGCGTATCGCGTCGCGCCGCCGGCCGTCGAAACGCTCAGTCGTAAAGCGCTCGATCGTAAAACGCTCGCTCGTAAAACGCCTGGCGTGCTGCAATTGATCCATCGCGGAAGGCACCTGCTCTCGCGCAAGGACGTTCATTGCGGACAATGCCGACAATCCCGCAGGCAAGTCACGGCTCACAACGGAACTCACGCCACACCCCTCATACGGGCGATGGTTTGCCCGATTCCTAGCCCTTGTTCCTAGGCTTGGCAGCACCCGAATACCACCTGCGGCGTAGTAAGGATGACGTTCAAAACTCGTCGTTCCCCAACCCGCCGTGGTTGTGGTTTGCCCGAGATTCTGCCAGTTTAGCGACCCGAAGGGACTTGTATGCACTCCTTGGCGGAAAGGGGCGTTCCTCTGGAGGAACGCCCAAAGACAAACGTCAGCGGCCTCTCGGACTGGGATGCGGCGCGCATTTTCCTGGAAGTTGTCCGATGCGGAAGTTTCCGCTCGGCGGCCGAGCGCCTGTCGCTGTCGATCAACGCCGTTCGCCGCCGGATCGATGATTTCGAACGCCAGACCGGCACCACGTTGTTCACCCGCGACGTCCACGGCACCCGTCTGACCGACGAAGGCGCGCTGGTGGTCTCCGCCGTCGAGCAAATGGAGGCGGCTGCCTTCGACGTGCTGCGCACCAGCGATTCGACGGCGAACGCCCTGTCCGGCGAGGTCCGCGTCGCCGTCACCGAGGGACTTGGCACATTCTGGCTCGCCCCGCGACTGGTCGAATTCCAGCAGACCTATCCGAAGATCCTGGTCGATCTGCATTGCGCGATGCGTTCGGCCGACGTCTCCCGCCATGAGGCCGACGTCGCCATTCACCTGTCGCGGCCTTCGGCGCTCGACGTCAAGCTGGTGCGGCTCGGCCGCATGCATCTGATGTTCTGGGCCTCCGAGAAATACATTTCGAAACATGGCGCGCCGCGCTCGGCGATGGAGTTGATCAAGCACCGCCTGGTGCTGCAGTTCGCCGACCAGCTTGCTGCCAAGCAAACTTTCGAGAGCTTCTTCCCCGGCGTTCCGGAACGTGACCTTCTGGTCATGAAGACCAACGTCTCGAGCGCCAACTACTGGGCGGTCGCGAATGGCGCCGGAATCGGCGTGTTTCCGAGCTACGCCATTGCGCTTGGCGGGAAGTTGATTCCACTGGAGGTCGAGCTGAACAGACCGCTGGATATCTGGTTGTCCTACCATCCCGGTAGCGGCCGGATTCCGCGCGTACGACACATGATTGACTGGCTGATCGAAGCCTTCAATCCGGCGCGTTTCCCGTGGTTTAAGGAAGAGTTCGTGCACCCGCATGAATTCAAGGACGAGTATATGGGCGAACCCCTGACCCAGCTCTTCGGGGGGTTTTCAACCGAAGACCGATGAGAAAAAAGATGAAGACAGCGGCGAAGAGAATGAAGCAGCGCAGTGCCGGCAAGCCGGACATTGAGCTGGGCAAGCGAATCCGTCTACGGCGCGTCGAGATGAAGGTCTCGCAGGCCGAGCTCGGCGAGAAGCTCGGCGTCAGTTTCCAGCAGGTCCAGAAGTACGAGAAGGGCGTCAATCGCGTCGGCGCGGCCCGGCTTCAGCAGATCGCCACCGCCCTCGATGTGCCCGTGACCTTCTTCTATGACGGCGACAACAAGGCGCGCGAAGTCGAGAGCCTGCTCTTCCTGGACTCGGCCTTCAGCCTCCGCCTGCTGCGCGCCTACAGCAAGATCAAGGACCAGACGGTGCAGCGTCAGCTCGTCTCGCTGATGGAATCGATCGCGGCGAACGAAGCCTGAGCCGATCGGCATTCGTGCCTTTCTGCCCGATGTTCAATCCGCCGCGCCACGGGGCGCGGCTGGATTGGACGAGATCCGGACGAGATATCTCCGGCCGCGCGCTCGCGCGGACTTCTCGGGGCGGCATGACCGCCCCTTTTTGTTGACCATTTTTCCCGCCGTCGCCCGCGGTTTGCGCGAACCCATTCCGGCCCTCTCGCGACCCAATCCAGAGACCGCGTGCCTTGCGCATGGGGCTCGCGATGCGCCGTGCTTAAGGGAGCCGCAACCGGGAGGCGCTAGCCTCCCGCCGATTTCTCGAATCAGCCCGACGAACCGGGAATTGCCGATGCGAGCGCCTGTCCGGGCCTCGCTCTCATAGGGAAGATGGGACACATGTCGAAGCGCCATGCGATAATCATTGCCGTCGGCATGCTTGCGAGCGCCTCTGCGCTTGCTCAGACCGAGACCATTGGACAGGCCGGGCCCAAGCCGGCGACTGCGGCTGGCACGGTGCCGGCCATCGCCAATCCGGCCCACGCAGCCGCACCGAAAACCGCCGCGCCGGCGGCCGCATCTACGGCGGAGAGCCGTTCGGCCGCAGCGCTCGCGCTGACGCATGAGCCGACCTATGACGAAGGCTCCGCCCAGCGCATCAAGGATGCGGCGCTGAGCTATTCCGATCTGGCCGTGCGCGGCGGCTGGCCGACGATCCCGGCGGACGCCAAATTCGCGCCCGGCGCCCAGGGCGCCAATGACGATCTCCTGCGCAAACGGCTGATCGTCTCCGGCGATCTTTCCGCCGACAAGGCGAGCGGCGCCCTCGACCAGGATCTCGCCGACGCCGTGAAACGCTTCCAGGCCCGCCACGGCCTCGCGCCGACCGGAACGATGACGCCGCGCACGATCGCGGCGATGAACGTGCCGGTGCAGAAGCGCATCCGGCAGCTGGAGGCTTCGCTGCAGCGGCTCGAGAACATGAATTTCGGCTTCGGCCAGCGCTATGTCGTGGTCAACATCCCCGCCGCCTTTGCCGAAGCGGTCGAGAACGACGTCGTGGTAAGGCGCTATCGCGTGATCGTCGGCAAGACCGAAAAGCCCTCGCCGACGCTGACGGCCCAGATCAGCAGCGTCGTCCTCAATCCGACCTGGACGGTGCCCTCCTCGATCGCCAAGACCGAGATCTCCGCGCATATGCGCAAGGATCCCAGCTATCTGTCGCGCATGCACATGGAGGTGCTCGACGCCCACGACAATCCGATCGACCCGAATTCGGTTGACTGGTCGGGCACCCATACGCCGAATTTCACCGTGCGCCAGCACAACGGCACGTTCAACGCGCTCGGCGCGGTCAAGATCGACATGCCGAATTCCTATTCGGTCTACATGCACGACACCAACCAGCGCAATCTGTTCAGCGATGATTACCGCTTCGATTCCCACGGCTGCTCGCGCGTCGACAATGTGCGCGATCTCGCCGCCTGGCTGCTGAAGGACCAGCCGAAATGGAGCCGCGCCGCGATCGACGCGGAGATCGCCAGCGGCCAGCATCTCGACGTCGCCATGGCGAAGAAGGTGCCGGTGGCCTGGATCTACCTCACGGCGTGGATGACCAAGGACCAGACCGTCCAGTTCCGCAACGACGTCTATCACCAGGACGAGCAGTTGCTGGAGGCGACCGCCGAAGAGGCGGCCTTCTTCAGCAATGCCGGCAGCCACCCGCTGACCGCGCACATGACCAGATAGATCGCGCCATGCAATCGCGGCACAGGCGGCTGCAAAGCCAGGTCCGTTGTCGCGGTTGACCCTGGCCTCGCCCCGGCCGAACATTGCGCCTCGCCAACGAAAGCGCCCGCGATGTCCGACATGTCCAGCACGACCGAAATTCCCTACGCCGACGGCAAGATCCTCAAGCACACAGCCAGTGGCGTCGGCGTGATCACGTTCAACAATCCCGACAAGCGCAACGCGATGTCGCTGGAGATGTGGGAGGGATTTGGCGAGGCGCTGACCGCCTTACGCGATGACGCTGCCGTGCGCGTCGTGATCCTGCGCGGCGGCGGTGGCAAGGCATTCGTGTCGGGCGCCGACATCAGCCAGTTCGAGAAGACGCGCCATAACGCCGCCGCTTCCGAGGAATACGCAAAACGCAGCGCCGCCCAGCGCGCGCTGCTCGCCGATTATCCCAAGCCAACGATTGCCTGCATCCAGGGTTTTTGTCTCGGCGGCGGCATGCAGGTGGCGATGCTCGCCGACATCCGCATCGCCTCCCATGGCAGCCAGTTCGGCATTCCCGCGGCGAAGCTCGGCATCGCTTATGGCTATGACGGCTTGCGGCACTTGGTGTCGCTGGTTGGCCCGTCCTGGGCACGGCTCCTGATGTATACGGGCATGCGCATCGATGCGTCGGAAGCGCTGCGCATCGGGTTGGTCGAGCGCGTGCTTCCGGAGGATCAGCTCTGGGGCGAGACCATGGCCATCGCCGAGACGATCTCGCAAAATGCGCCGCTCGCGATCAAGGCCGCCAAGCTCACCATCGCGCAAGTGTTGAAGGACGAAAGCGCGCGCGACATGGACGCGATCAGGGCGGTCGGCACGGCCTGTATGGACAGCGTGGATTTTCGCGAGGGCCGGCAGGCCTTCATGGAGAAGCGCAAGCCGCAGTTCCAGGGACAGTGATTCCGTCGCCAGCGAGCAAAATGAAACAATCCAGAGTGCCTCTGCCTGCTTGGCTCTTCGCGATGACGGCGGGCAAACTGAACATGCATTCAGGAAGATTAAATTCCCACGGCCCCGCAACACCATAGCAACCAGCTGATTTGCTGGAAGTTCTCTCGCCATCAAACGAGGGAGATTGCGATGAAACTGAAATTTGCTGTTGTTGGTCTGGCTGCCCTGGGCGGCGCCGCTCTCGCATCAGGACAGGCACTCGCAGCGATGCCGAACGGCATTCCGCAGGCCGACCGTATCGCGAGCGGCCCGGCAGCCGACGTCGATCAGGTGCGCTGGGTCTGCAACCCCTGGGGTCGCTGCTTCTGGCGTCCGAATTATTACGGCGCCTACGGTTTTTACGGCGGCCCGCGACGCTTCTACGGCGGCCGTCCGTGGGGCTGGGGCGGCCACCGCCACTGGCGTCGCTGGTGAATTTCGAGGGGCCGCGAGGCCCCTCTTCCTTGATTACAGCGCCGCAAGTACCGCCTTCGTAATGTCGGCGGTACCGTTGCTGCCGCCGAACTCCATCGGCTTGAGGCCGCCGGCGTAGACCTTGTCCACAGCGCGCTCGATTTGCTCGCAGGCCTCGGCGGCGCCCTCGACACCGTGCTTGTCGGCGAGCCAGTCCAGCATCATTGCAGCCGACAAGATCATCCCGGTGGGATTGGCCTTGCCCTGCCCCATGATGTCGGGCGCGGTGCCGTGGCAAGGCTGGAACGCGGCATATTTGTCGCCGATGTCGGCCGAGGGCGCCATGCCGAGGCCGCCGATCAGGCTCGCGGTGATGTCGGAGACGATGTCTCCGAACATGTTCTCCATCACCATCACGTCGAAATCCCAAGGACGCTTCACCAGCATCGCTGAGCAAGCATCGACATAGAGCCGGTCGGTCTTCACCTCCGGATGACGCTTGGCGATCTCGTCGAAGATGCCGCGGAAGAACGCAAAGGCCTTGAACACGTTCGCCTTGTCGACGCAGGCCAGCGCGCCGGGCTTGCCGCGCGCCTTGCGCCGCTCGGCGAGGCGAAACGAGAACTCGAACAGGCGCTCGGACGTCTTGCGCGTGATCACCATGGTTTCGCGCGCCTCCTCATGGGTGACGACGCCCTTGCCCATCGAGGCGAACAGGCCTTCGGTGGACTCCCTGATCACGACGAGATCGATGCCGCGCTGGTCGGCGCCGACGATCGGGCTCGGCACGCCCGGAATGAGCCGCGCCGGGCGCACACCGGCATAGAGATCGAAGATGAAGCGCAGCTCGATCTGCGGCGCGATCTCGGTGTTGTCAGGATAGCGCACCGACGGCAGGCCGCAGGCGCCGAGCAGGATCGCGTCCGCCTCCTCGCACAGCTTGATGGTGGTGTCCGGCATCGACTTGCCGGCGGCGAGATAATGATTGGCGCCCGCCGGCCCCTCGGTGAAGCGAAAGCTCAGGCCGGATTTCGTCTCGATCTTGCGCAGGACTTCGATGGCCGGCGCCATGACTTCGGGACCGATGCCGTCACCGGCAAGCACGGCAATGTGGAAGGCATTATTTGCGGACATGGGAAGCCTCAGGAGGAGCGAGCTAAATCGTCATTGCGAGCGAAGCGAAGCAATCCAGAACTGCATCTGCGGAAACACTCTGGATTGCTTCGTCGCTTCGCTCCTCGCAATGACGGAGGATGGAGCGTTGGTTACGGCGTCAGCACCGTGCGGCCAACCACCGCGCCCTGCTGCAGCTGCACCAGCGCGTCGTTGGCCTTGGCGAGCGGCTGCCGCGTCACGGGGATCGGCGCTATGTTCTTCGCTCGCACCAGGTCGAGCAGCTCCTGCGTCTCGCGCAAATTGCCGACATAGCTGCCCTGGATCGTCACCGCCTTGATCGGAATCAGCGGCAGCGCCCAGGTCGCACCGCCGCCGAACAGGCCGACGAGGACGAGCTTGCCGCCCTTGGTCAGGCAGTCGAAGCCGAGTTGCGTGGTGGCGGCGTTTCCGACGAGATCGAGCACGGCGCGGATGGGACCACCGGCTTTCTTGGCAAGCTGCTCCAGCGCGTCGGCCGCCTTGGGATCGACGGTCGCGAGCGCGCCGGCTTGCTCCGCCGCTTCGCGTTTCTTCGCGTCGATGTCGACCATGATCGCGCCCTTGCCGCCCATCGCCTTCAGCAGCGACAGTGCCATCAGGCCAAGTCCGCCGGCGCCGAACATCACGATCGGCGTGTCGAAGTGCTGCTCGAGCTTCTTCAGCGCGCTGTAGGTCGTGACGCCCGAGCAGGCGTAGGGTGCAGCTGACGCGGGATCGAGGCCTTTGAGGTTGAGCAAATAGCGCGGATGCGGCACCAGCATGTGGTCGGAATAGCCGCCGGCGCAATAGACGCCGAGCGAGCGCGGCGTCAGGCACATGTTCTCGTCACCGGCGAGACAGGTCGCGCATTTGCCGCAACCGATCCAGGGATAGACCAGCCCGACATCGCCGATCTTCACGTCGCCCTGGTCCGACGACTTCACGTCCGGGCCGAAGGCGAGCACCTCGCCGACCGTCTCGTGCCCCATGGTCAGCGGCAGGTTGATGCCGCGATCCTTCAGCGAGAGCGGCTTGCGGCCGTGGCCGAGATCGTAGCCACCTTCCCAAATGTGAAGGTCGCTATGGCAGACGCCGGCCGCCTTCACCTTGATCAGCACCTGCGTGCCGGACGGTTGCGGCGTGGCCTCGTCGAACTCCTGCAGCGGCGCCTTGAAATCGGCGACCTTGAAACTTTTCATTGGCGTCCTCCCGGATATTTTTCTTATCGTCGCCACCATGGCATGGGCGGCAGGACGAGACAAACTCGGACCTGTCTAATTTAGGCTGACGGATGATGGCAAGCCGGCCACGCGCAACGCCGCATTGCTTGCCACAGCGTGGTATCCGTCAGACTTCCCGTGAGACTTGCCGTCAGCCTTGCCCTCAGCCTTGCACGGCTGTTTTGCCTGACGGAATTGGCGCATTGTCGGTGAGCCCGATCTCCGCGCGCAGTCCGTCCGTGTGCTCGCCAAGAACGGCCATCGTCTTGCCCGGTGTTGTATCAGCACCGGTCATCCGGAACGGCAGATTGAGGACCTGGAACGAGCCGCCTTCATCCTCGACAGACGAGAGCGCCTCTCGGTGCGCGAGCTGCGGATCGGCCAGTGCTTCGGACACAGTGCGGTAGGCCGAGGCCGGCACGCCGGCCGCACCTAACGCGACAAGACAGACATCGGTCGAGAGCTGCCGCGACCAGGCCTCGACACCGTCCATCAAGTCGGCCCAATGATCGCGACGCGCGGCGTAGGTGGAGAAGCGCGGATCGGAGATCCATTCGGGGCGGCCGATCACTCCCATCAGTCCCTGAAACGTCTTCTCGCTGGCAACCGTGATCATGACATAACCGCTCGCCGTCTCGGTCGGCCCGAACATCGGGCGCGGCGGCGGCTTCACGGTGAACTGCGAGTTCTGCAACTCGATCAATGTCAGCGTCAGCATCGATTCCAGCATGGAAACGTCGATATGCTGGCCGAGCCCAGTCAGGGTGCGCTGGTAGAGCGCCGACGCGATCGCGCCGAACCCGTAGGTGCCGGTGACGACGTCGGCATGGTAGATGCCGCAATAATCCGGGCGGCTGCGGCCGGGCTGATAGGCGAGATGCGCCATGTCGTAGCCCGAGGCTGCATGGATCACCGGCGCATAGGCCGGCAGCTCGGCCGACGGGCCGCTCTGGCCGTAGCCGGAGATCGAGCAGTAGATCAACTTCGGGTTGACCGTGCGTATTCTGTCATAGTCGAGCCGCAGCCGATGCATCACGCCCGGGCGGAAGTTCTCGACCAGGATGTCGGCAGTCGCGGCCAGCCGGCGGACCGCCTCCTTGCCGTCCTCGGACTTGAGGTCGAGCACGACGCTCTTCTTGCCGACGTTGAGCTGGCCGAACACGGTGCTGCAGCCCTTGCGCAGCGGCGGCCGGGTCCGCATCGTCTCGCCGCCGTCGGTCTCGATCTTGATGACCTCGGCGCCCATGTCGGCGAGCATCCGCGCACAATGGGGACCGGCGATGGTGGTCGAAAAATCCAGGACCCTAAGGCCGGCGAAGGCCTTTGGCGTGGTCCCCTCATGCTTATCTGATAGCTGCATGCCTGCTTGCGTCCTTGAGTCACTTAGGAACTTATCGAAGTTCTCTGTTGTTGGTGCGCCGACCCTAGAGGGCGGCCGCTGAGTAGGAAAGTCTTTACCGAACAGACACGTCTCGCGGGGGGGTTTGGGAATTCCAGGGCAACTGGACCCGTTCTTGCATAGCAGCAATCGGGCTCCGGCAGAGGGCAGCAGTTCTTGAGGGTCTTGTTCGTTACGACAGAAATGGACGACTTTGTCCGCGTCGGCGGACTTGGAGCCGTTTCCGCTGCACTCCCCCGAGCCCTTCGTCCTTTCGCCGACATCCGGATCATGTTGCCCGGCTATCGCGACATCATCGAACAACTCACGCATATTCAGGTCGTTGGCCGCTGTCCGGCGTTCGCGGAGATGCCGGCCTGCTCGCTCGGCCGCGCCGCGACCAAGGACGGCCTGCCGGTCTATGTGCTGTTGTGCTCGCAACTCTACGACCGGCCCGGCAACCCCTATGGCGACGAGTCCGGGCGCGACTGGCCCGATAACGACATCCGTTTCGCGCGCTTTGCCTCGGCCGCCGCTGAGCTGGCGATGGGCACGCTGGACAAGGATTGGGCAGCAGACCTGATCCACGCCAATGACTGGCAGGCTTCGCTCGTGCCGGCCTACCTCGCCTGGCGCGGCTCCAAGCTGCCGTCGATCCTGACCATTCACAACCTCGCCTATCAGGGCCTCTTCCCGAAGGACTCGCTGCGGCGGATCGGCGCGCCGGAGAGCTCCTTCCACATCGACGGCGTCGAGTTCTACGACCAGCTCTCCTTCCTCAAGGCCGGGCTGGTCTACGCCTCGCATCTCACCACAGTCAGCGGCACCTATGCGCGGGAGATCACCACGGATGAATTCGGCTGCGGTCTCGAAGGCCTGCTTCGAGTCCGCTCCGACGCGGCCGAGCTCACCGGCATCCTCAACGGCATCGACGAGAGCTGGGACCCGCGTTCCTGCGCCCAGCTTGCCCAGCAGTTCGGCGCCGGCGACTGGGTCGGCAAGAAGGCCAATGCGGATTACGTGCGCAAGCAGTTCGGGCTTGCGGTGTCGCGCGGCCCGATGTTCGGCATCGTCGCCCGCCTCGTGCACCAGAAGGGCATCGACCTCGTGCTGGCGGCGGCCGACGAGATCGTCGATGCCGGCGGGCAGATCGTGGTCACCGGCTCCGGCGAGCCGGCGCTCGAGCAGGCGCTAATCGACGCGCATCGCCGGCGGCCTGACGCGATCGGGGTCGTGATCGGCTTCAACGAGGCCCAGGCGCGCCGCATCTTCGCCGGTAGCGACTTCACATTGATGCCGTCACGCTTCGAGCCCTGCGGGCTCAGCCAGATGTACGCCCAGCGCTTCGGCTCGCTGCCGATCGGCCACCAGACCGGCGGCCTCGCCGAGACCATTACCGACGGCGAAACCGGCTTCCTGTTCTCAAAACCTTCGCATGAATCCTTCCTCGGCGGCGTCCGCCGTGCGTTCTCCGCCTTCATGGCGCAGGACCAGCTCGACACCATGCGTCGCAGTGCGATGGGACGGTCGTTCTCCTGGAGCATCCCGGCCGGCAGCTACAACGCGCTGTACCGGAAGCTGGCGGCGGTGTGAGGCCTGCGTGTCCTCGTCATTGCGAGCGTAGCGAAGCAATCCAGACTGTTTCCGTGGCAGCAGCCTGGATTGCTTCGTCGCAAGAGCTCCTCGCAATGACGGTGGTTTGTGGCAACGGCGGAGGACTTCACCCCCTCCCGCGCACATCCATCTGCGACCGTCCGATCCAGGCACGGTTGAGGCACCGCGTCATCCAGTCGGGCTGCGGCTCTCCGCGCAGCCGCGCTTGCGCTTCCTGGTAGGGACCGACATAGCGCAGCCGGTCTGGCAACCTTGGATAGACCCGCCGTATCCATCGCAGCGCCTTCTCGGCGGATCTGGTGTCACGCTCGTCAAGCTCGAACCCGAATCCCACACGCAAGCTTTCCGGCAGCAGGCTCGCGGTGAGCGCGCGATACCAGCGCGGCGGACGCAACCACGGGCGCGCTCCACCAAAGATCTGCGCGGCGATCTCGCGCGCGGCCGGGCTGACGGTCAGCGTATCCGACTGCGTCATTGCCGCGGTGTAGGCCGCAAAGCCGGACCAGTCCGCCGGCAGATCGTGCGCCGTCAACCCGAACAACGCACCGAACAACCGACTCTCGGCCCAGTAGCGTTCGCGTTCGTCCGCCGAGAGCGGCGGCAAGACCAGATCATGCGCCATCAGCGCGGTCTCGACCAGCGTGGCATGAACCCAGCGCAGCGACGGGATGTCGTTGGCACAGTAGCGCGAGCCTGCCGCGAATGGACCGACGGTCTCGGGCATCTCGCCGACGATCATGCTGTGGCGCCGGTGCAATTGCCGCGACGACAACAGCGCGCGGTCAAGCGAACCGAACACCATGGCAAAGACGATGTCGAAGGTGCGGTGAAATCGTCCGATCGGATCAGCGAGGGTTTTCGAATGCTCGGCGATGGCGGCGGCGACCCAGGGATGCGCGAGTTGAAGGAGCAGCGCCCGGCCGGCGCCGAGAAAGATCACGGCCTCGCGGTCGATTTGCCAGGTCACCGTGTCAGGGCCGAACACGCCGGCGACCGGTCCCGCCGCGTTGGCGCGGACGGTATCAAGGGCAGATTCAAGTTCGCTCCCGGACACCACCTGCAGGGACTTTCGATTGCGGACCAGGACCGACAATCCGCAAGGCATGTGGCAATTCGATGAAGGGGACGATCGCTTGCGGCCCTACTCCGCCGCCATCGGCATCTCGTCCATATGTTCGTGCAGCACCACGCTCGCGAGCGGATCGAACTCGCCAACCCACGGCCTTCGCTCAAGCACTGACTTTGTGTGCGAATAGCCGGCATCCCAGCGCCGCATGATGCCGGACGGACTGAAGTCGATATCCTTGGTGTGGCTCTCGCGGTCGAGCTGCGGCGCAAGCAGGCGCACGACATGCATCCTGGTCGGGCAGCCGTAGTCGATCAATTCCCTCACCGCCGGATTGCTGCGCTCGCTTTCAGGCAGTCGCGCGGCGAGCTGGCTAATGACGTGGCGCAGGCGATGGGTTTGCTGCTGGCGCGTGATCTGGCTCGCGATCCGGCTGGAATATTGCACATCCTTGTGCCGGTTCAGCACCTCCGCCATCGTGGTCGGCTCGGCGCCGGCGGGATTCCACAAATGCACGGCGAGGATCAGCGAATTTTTGCGCGGATTGTCGTCGAAGACGGCCTCGGTCGGCGTGTTCGACAGAATGCCGCCGTCCCAATAGAGCTCGCCGTCGATGCGTACCGCCGGAAACGCCGGCGGCAGCGCGCCCGAAGCCATGACATGCTTCACCGTCAGCTCGCCGTCGCGGCTGTCGAAATAGCGCATCTGGCTGCTGCGGACGTGAGCGGCGCCGACCGTCAACCGTGGCGCGCAGCGGTTGATCCGGCCGAAATCGACAAGCTCGAGCAGCGTCCGCTCCAGCGGCGCCGTCGAATAGAAGCCGGCGTGATCGGCTCCGAGCGGATAGGAATCGCCCGCATGCGCCAATGGATTGGGACGGAAGAAGCCGGGAATGCCGTGGGTCAAGGTCGACCAATAGGCGAGCTTTTCATTGAAGCCGGCAAACGGGGTGCGCAGATTCCAGACCGGATTCTGCTCCATCCGTTTCCAGAACTGCTTCAGGCGCAGCAGCCGCTGGTCAGGCGCGTTGCCCGCAATGAGCCAGGCATTGATGGCGCCGATCGAGGTGCCGATGATCCAGTCCGGCTCGATGCCGGCCTCGTGCAGCGCCTGGTACACCCCGGCCTGATAGGATCCGAGTGCACCGCCGCCCTGAAGCACCAGCACCACCTGGCCGGGCAGATCCTTCGACACGCTGGTATCGCGCTTCACATCGTTCATATTCTGCTCCCTGAGAGCCCGTACCCTTGCCATGTTCGCTCCTAGCGACCCTATGTTACGCGCTCGCCTCAATGCGCGGTCCAGCCTCCGTCCACGGGCAACGCAATCCCGGTGATCGTGGCCGCTGCGTTGGTGGACAGAAATACGCTGAGCGCACCGAGCTCCTCGACGGTCGAGAAGCGCTTGTTCGGCTGTTGCGCCAGCAGCACGTCACGGATCACCTGGTCACGCGAGATTCCATGCGCCTTGGCCTGCCCATCGATCTGCGCCTCGACCAGTGGCGTATAGACATAGCCGGGACAGATCGCGTTGCAGGTAATGCCCTCTTCTGCCGTCTCCAGCGCGGTCACCTTGGTGAGCCCGACGATGCCGTGCTTGGCGGCGACGTAGGCCGCCTTGAACGGCGAGGCGACCAGGCCGTGCGCGGAGGCGATGTTGATGATCCGCCCGAACCCGTTCTGTCGCATTGCGGGCAGCGCGAGCCGCGTGGTGTGGAAGGCCGACGACAGATTGATCGCGAGGATCTGGTCCCATTTCTCGACCGGAAACTGCTCCAGCGGCGCAACGTGCTGGATGCCGGCATTGTTGATCAGGATATCCAGGCGGCCGGCCTGCGCAACCGTCGCCGCGATCATTTCGGCGATCGAATTCGGTCTGGTCATGTCGGCCGGCGAAAACCTTGCCTTGACGCCGAACTCCGCCGCGATCTGCTCGCGCGTCCGGTCGAGCTCGGCCGCCACACCAAGGCCGTTCAGCACGATGTCGGCGCCGGCCGCGGCAAGTGCCCGCGCGATACCGAGGCCGATGCCACTGGTTGAGCCCGTGACCAGCGCAACCTTGCCCGCGAGCGCCCGGGAGGCGGACGTCTGCGGTTTGACGGACATATTCACGGGCAAACTCCTTTGACATGACGACTTGTGCTGAGCCGACTGTGAAGCATCGCCGGGTTTGACGGAAATGCCCGTTGGCTTCCGAAACCATGCCTGTGCGCTATTGCGGTCGGGATGTCATTCTCCGCGCCGATCGGCTAGCTTTCGGCTGATCTTGCCGGGAGCCGATCCATGGAAATGCACCAGGTCCGCTATTTCCTCGCGGTGGCGCAACTCTTGAACTTCACGCGTGCCGCCGAGGAATGCAACGTGACGCAGCCTTCGCTGACGCGCGCGATCAAGCAGCTCGAGGCCGAGCTCGGCGGCGATCTGTTTCGCCGCGAACGGCCCGCGGCGCAATTGACCGAGCTCGGCCAGCGCATGCATCCGCTGCTGAAGCAGTGTTTCGAAGCGGCCACCGGCGCCCGATCGCTGGCCTCCTCGTTCCGGAGCGGCGAGATCGGCGCGCTCCGCGTCGCGCTGACGCATGCGATCGACCTGTCGCTCCTCATTCCGCATCTCAACCAGATCAAGC
Organism: Bradyrhizobium sp. WU425; assembly: GCF_021052305.1. Taxonomy (NCBI): domain Bacteria; kingdom Pseudomonadati; phylum Pseudomonadota; class Alphaproteobacteria; order Hyphomicrobiales; family Nitrobacteraceae; genus Bradyrhizobium; species Bradyrhizobium sp. WU425. The sequence continues at coordinate 5,871,923 of NZ_CP088089.1, forward strand.
GGCAGTTCAACCGGCTCGAATTCCGCTTCCTGCGCGGCTCGAGTCGTGAAGTGGCCGAGTTCCTGAAGAAGGGCGAGGCCGAGCTAGGGATTGCCGCGGACATCGACGAGGCCTGGGAGCGGCTCGATGTCTGGCCGCTGTTCACCGAGAGCTTCGAGCTCGTGGTCAGCGACGGACATCGCCTGGCCGGCCGCAGCAGCATCGCACTGGACGATCTGCGCGCGGAGCAGCTGCTGAGCCGGACGTTTTGCGAGCATTCCGCCCGTATCTCGGCGAGCCTGCGCGAGCACGGCATCGCGATCGAGCAGGGTCACGAAATCTCGAACGAGCGCGATTTGATCGAGCTGGTCGAGGCCGACATCGGCGTCGCCATGCTGCCGCACACCTCGCCCGTTCCGGAGACGTTGACGCGCGCTGCGGTCGCCGGGCTGGACGCCCGTCGCACCGTCAGCCTCTACGGGGTGGCCGGCCGGCAGCGCACGGCGGTGGCCAATGCCGTTATGCGCATGTTGCGCGGTGCGGATTGGCGGGAGATTGCGGGGTAGCAGCCACGCTCGCTCCTCACTCTTTCAGGCCTCCCTGCTCGCGCCTTCCAACGCTTCAAGCAGATCATCGATCTCGATTCGCTTGCGGAAATCCGGATCGACGAAGCGGGCTTTCACGAGACCGTCGCGACCAACGACGAACACGGCCGGGATCGGCAGCATCCAGCCATCATTGCCGTGGAATTTCGCCATGTCCTGATAGGACAACAGGTGCTGGATCTCGGCACCGAGCCAGATCGCGAGATTGAGCGACAACGCATAGCCGTTGTCGAGGTCGGTCAGGATCGGAAATGGGGCACCAGCTTCCGCCTTGAGCTGCTGGGTGTATTCCTGCGTCTCCGGCATGATCGCGACTATGCGCGCACCCATGGACTCGACGCGGTCCAGCGCCTGGACCACCGCGCGGACATTGAGCCGGCAATAGGGACACCAATGGCCGCGGAAAAACATCACGGCGACCGGGCCGCTCTCCAGCAGTGAGGACAGCGCGACGAGACGCCCGCTCTCGTCCGGCAACATGAACGGCGGCATCGACTCGCCCGGACGCGGCGCGGTCTCGCCGCCGCCGTTTCCATTCAATCTGGTCACCAGATTGTCGACTGCCTCGCCATAGGCCGGGAACACGTCGCGGCTGGCGTCGGCATAGGCGCGGAGCTGCTCGTTCAGCGTGCCATCCATGTCACGGCAGCGCTGGAAGGCGTGTTTAAGCCGCTCGGCATCGGCCGGCGAGAGAGAGGTCATCTTGCGCTCCAGCGTTCAGGGGACGAATATTAGGTGCCCGATCCGGCCGCCCGCAAGGGGCGGCCGTCATGCGCACGCGATCAGTTCACGTAGAAATTGCCGGTCGGGTCCAGCCGCCCCGAGGTGGAATACAGCGATCCGTTGTCCATGAAGAAGACGGTGTTGTCGGGGACTTTCTTGGCGTTCTTCATCATGGCCTCGTGGTTCTTCTCCGCCGGGGCCATGGCCATCGCCGACATCTTGCCGGGTCCGCCATACATATAGGCCATGCCGGCCTTGAAGTCCCATGTGGCTTCCGCGAAGGCCGATGTGGCGATGACCACGAACGCAGCCGTGGCAATCAAGGTCTTGGACAATTTCGTCATGAGATGTTCCTCCGGAGTGACGTGAACGCCCGCCAACCGGGCGCCCCACCATCGAACGCCAGTCGCTCGGGAAGCGGAAATGCCAATCCCCAATCGGTTCGATAGCGAGCGCCTATCGGGCCCGATAGCGCCGGTCTATCGCAGCGAGAGCGAAAGAGCATTTCAGAACGAGCGCTCTCTCGACGAAAGTCCCAACATAGCCAGCGACCATTGCGGTTGCGGCCAACACAGGAGACGTCCCGATGTTCAAGCATCACACATTGTCGCGTGCGGTCTGGCCCGGCTTGGCCATCCTCGGCGTATTGACACTCTCGGCGCAGCCAGTCTCCGCCGGCGAATGCCCGGCCGACAAGATCAAGCCGAACGCGCAGCAGATGGTCGACTACAAGCCGGTCGGCGTCACCGACGTCACGCTCGGCGCCATCGACCTCGGCAAACAGCCGGCGCATATCGAAGGCCGCGAGCTGCGCTTCCGCAAGCTGACCATCGAGCCCGGCGGCATCGTGCCCTGGCACAGCCATGACGACCGCCCTGCCCTGATCTTCGTGCAGCAAGGCGAGATCGTCGAACACGTTTCCAACTGCGTCGATCCGATCGTGCACAAGGCCGGCGACATCCGCCCGGAGGTGTCCGGCACCTCGCACTGGTGGAAGAACCTCGGCAAGGAAACGGTCATTCTCTATGTCGGCGACGTCCGCAAGGACCCGCACGACCACAACATGTAACGGGTGCGCGACCCCAGCGCACGCGTGACGGAATGTGGCGCCCGCGATCCCCATGCTGCCCCGCATGCGGGCGCCACATTCATCACAAGGGAGGCCTGCCATGACCGATCTTTCCGCGCCGATCAAACCAACCGCGATGGCGATGGACGCGCATTCACCAGGTCTTGCGCTTCGCTCTCTCGTGATCGGCCTCACTGCGTTCCTGACGGTCGTCGATCTCTTCGCGACGCAGGCGATCCTGCCCTCGCTGACGCGCCGCTACGGCGTCACGCCGGCCGCGATGAGCCTGGCCGTCAACGCCAGCACGTTCGGCATGGCCGTCGCAGGCCTCGTCGTCGGCCTTCTCAGCCCGCACATCGACAGGCGGACCGGCATCCTGCTCAGCCTGACCCTGCTCGCGATTCCGACGAGCCTGCTGGCGACTGCACCCAATCTTGCCGTCTTCACCGGCCTGCGGGTCGCGCAGGGTCTCTGCATGGCGTCCGCCTTCGCATTGACATTGGCTCATCTCGGCGAGCAATGCAGCGCAATGGATTCCGGCGGCGCCTTTGCCGCCTACATCACAGGAAACGTCGCCAGCAATCTCGTCGGCCGGCTGGTCTCGGCCGCGATCGCCGATAGCCTTGGCCTGGCATGGAATTTCTACTTCTTCGCGGCCCTCAATCTGGCCGGTGCCGCCCTGGTCTATTTCACCATTGCGCGCGTACAGCCGACGCGTGCAACGACGTCGACGGCATCGGCGTTTGCCGCGACGATCGCGCAGTGGCAGGATGCACGGCTGCGTGCCGCCTACGGCATCGGCTTCTGCATCCTGTTCGCATTCATCGGCACCTTCACATTCGTCAATTTCGTTCTGGTTCGACCACCGCTGTCGCTGGGCATGATGGACCTCGGCTTCGTTTACTTCGTCTTCCTGCCGTCGGTGGTCACCACGTTGCTGGCTGGCAAAGTGGCGTCGCGCCTCGGAACGCGTCCGACGATCTGGGGCTCGCTCGCCATCGCCGGGGTCGGCTTGCCGCTGATGTTGGTCCCGCACCTGGGCGCGGTCCTCGCCGGGATGGTTCTGGTCGGAACCGGCACCTTTTCCGCGCAAGCGGCTGCGACAGGATTCGTCGGACAGGCTGCGGCTGTAAACCGCGGCATCGCCAGCGGCACCTATCTCGCCTGCTATTTCTGCGGTGGGCTCGTCGGCACCGCCGTCCTCGGCCGGCTGTTCGACGCGTATGGCTGGCATGCCTGCGTGGCCGGGGTGGGCCTGGCGCTCGCTGTCGCGGCCCTGCTGACGCTCGCCTTGAAGCGCTAGCGCTTGGCCGGCGCCTCCTGCGGCGGCTCGTCGTCGGCGATGGCGCGCCAGGCGGCGCCGTCGAGATCGTCGTACTGGCCGCTTCGAAGCGACCAAAGGAAAGCGGCCAGACCGGCGAGACCGAGCATCAGCGCCAGCGGCACCAGGATGACCAGGATTTCCATCACACGATCTCCCGCGGGGCGCCGCGCGCACGCAGCGAATTCAGCATCACCAGGATCGACGATCCGCTCATGGCGGCAGCCGCGATCAGCGGCGTGACGACGCCGCTGATCGCGACCGGCACCGCGAGGAAATTGTAGCCGATCGCCAGCCAGAGATTCTGCCGCATCAGGTGCAGCGCCTTGCGCGAAGCATCGATGGCGGCGACAACCGGGGCCAGCGGCCGACCGAGGAAGACGAGATCGGCGGTCGCTTGGCTCAAATGCGCGGCCGAGATCGGCGATATCGAGACATGGGCCGCCGCCAGCGAGGGCGCATCGTTCATGCCGTCGCCGACCATCAGGACCTTCATGCCCCGCTGCTTCAGGACCTCGATCCGCGCGATCTTGTCGGCCGGGGTCACCCCGGCGCGCCATTCGGAGATGCCCAGCGCGTGGGCCGCCGCGATCACCGCCGGTTCACGGTCGCCGGAGAGAATCTCGATGCCGATATTGCGCGCCTTCAGCGCCGCGATCACAGCCTGCGCATCGGGACGGAGGCCCTGGCGCACGGAGAGGATGAATTTTTCGCTGCCCTTGCTGAAAGCCACGACGGAGGCTTCGGGGTCGAGATGTGTCACGTCCGAGACCAGCGTCTCGGCGCCGCAGAAAGACGGACGGCCGAGGCGAATCTCGATGCCATCGACCACAGCGCGCACGCCCTGGCCGGCCTCCTCGACCGCGCCAACGATCGGCGATCTGGCGTCGGCGGCCTGCGCGACCGCGGCGGCGACCGGATGATGGCTCGACAGCGCGAGCCGCCCGGCAAGCTCGAAGATGTCTGCTGGAATATCGGCCGCATTCATCACTTCGAGATCGGGCAGCGTCAGCGTGCCGGTCTTGTCGAAGACGACGTGATCGGCTTCCGCGAGACGCTCGATGGCATCGCCGGAATTCAGCAGGACACCAGCCTTGAACATCGCGCCAGAGGCCACGGTCTGTACCGTCGGAATGGCGAGCCCGAGCGCGCAGGGACAGGTGATGATCAGCACCGCGACGCCGGTCACGATGGCATCATGCCAGCCGGCGCCCGCGATGACCCAGCCGAGGATGGTGACGAGCGCGGTGGCATGCACCACCGGCGCGTAGAGTCGCGAAGCGCGGTCTGCGAGCCGCATGTAGCGCGAGCGCGCCTGCAGCGCATTGTCGAGCAGCCGCGTGATCTCGGCGAGCAGCGTCGCCTCGGAGGCCGCCGAGACCCGCACCCGCAAGGTCCCCGAGATGTTCATCGATCCCGCATAGACCGGCGTGCCCTGGCCTGCCGTGACGTAGAGCGTCTCGCCGGTGATCAGGCTCTGGTCGATCTCGGAACGGCCCTCGATCACAGTGCCGTCGACCGCGCAGCGCTCGCCGGGCCGCAGCAGCACGATGTCGCCGGGATAGATCGCGGCCACCGGCACTTGGGATATCTCGTCGGGCCCGACGAACTTGGCCGCGGTCTCCGCCTTGAGCGCGGCGAGATTGCCCGCGACCGCGCGGGTCCGCCGCCGCATGTTCTGGTCGAGGAAGCGACCGACCAGTAGGAAAGTGAGCAGCATGATCGCCGCGTCGAAATAGGCGTGCTCGGCGTGGTTGATGGTCTCGACCACGGACATGCCGAGCGCCAGCGTCACGCCGATCGAGATCGGCACGTCCATGTTGGTGGTCCTGGCCGACAGCGCGCGCCAGGCCGAGCGGAAGAACGGCTGGCCGGCATAGGCCGCCGCCGGCAGCGCGATCAGCGCCGACAGCCAGTGGAAGAAATCGCGCTGCTCCGGCAGCATGTCCGAGACGTTGCCGGACCACACCGGGATCGACAGCATCATCACGTTCATGGTGGCGAACGCGGCGACGCCGAGGCAACGCAGCAGGAAGCGCGATTCGGCGACCTCGGTCGCCTCCGCGCTCTCGGTTTCGTAAGGATAGGCCTTGTAGCCGAGCTCTTCGAGGCGATCGATGAAGCTGATAGGATCGAGCGTGCCCGCCTTCCATTCCAGCGCAACGCGCCGGTCGGTGAGGTTCACGCGCGCCAGCGTGACGTCGGGAATCGCGGACAGCCCGCGCTCGATCTTGGCCATACAGCCGGCGCAGTGCACGCCCTCGACCGCGAGATCGATGTGCTGGACGCCCTCGCCCGCAGTCCGGACGTAATGCGAAAAGTCCCGCGAGACGTGCATGGCAAAATCCTTCAGTTCAGGATCACGCGGTTGCGCGACATGAACACGCGCGTTCCCCGCGCCTCGCCCTGGATCACCAAGTCCCACTGGCCCGACGCGACCGATGCGGCATCGCCGCGATAGAGGCCGATACCGGCCTCCGAGAGCTCGATTGCGAGATCGGCGCGCTTGTCGGTCGGCCGCTCCAGGCGGCCGCCGAATTTCAGTCCGGCGATCGGCTGGCCGCTCGCGTCGCGCGCCTCGACCTGAAGCACGGCGCCGCCATCGGCGCGGCGCTCGACATGGGCGTTGACCTTCCATTTGCGCGCAGCCTGGTCCTGCGCCGCCGAGATCTCGCGGTCATAGGCGAGCCCAGCGGCATAGGGGCTGTCGACGTCCGTCCCTGGCAGCGTCGCGATCGCGAGCTTCATCATGGTCGCGTTGACGCCGATCACGACGCCGAAGAAGGCGACCAGCATCAGAAACACTTTTGTTCCGGTCAGCGGCTTGGTTGCCATGGCGAACTCCTGATCCTAGGGCGCGACGAAATTGTCGGTGGCGCTGGCGACTTCGCCGAGGCCGATATCGGTGACGTGAAAGTGAACCGGGATGGACTTTTCCGGATTGCCCTCCACCGAAGCGGTCACGAGCAGCCGCAGCTCGCTGGTGGAGTCGCGCGGAACCACGATCATCGGCCGGTCCGGCGTCACAGAATCGATTCCGATGACATGGATTGTCGCATTGACCGGGCCGCTCGCGTCGATCGCGATGACCCGGTCGTAACCGCTCTTGTTGAGCAGCCGCACCGTGTAGGCATTGCGGATCGAGCCGTCGCTGAGCCTGACCGCGACCGGGTTGCGGTCGTGCAGCACGTTGACGTCGAGCAGGCTGCGAGTCGCCAGCGTATAGATCATGATGCCGCCGACCGCCGCGATGATCGCGCTGTAGGAGACGGTGCGGGCCCGGACGATGCGGTAGATCGGCGCCTTGCCTTCCTGGCGGCGCTGGATGTTGACGTCGTTGTCATAGCCGATCAGCCGCTTCGGCCGGCCGATTTTCGTCATCACATTGTCGCAGGCATCAATGCAGAGCCCGCACTGGATGCATTCCATCTGCGGTCCGTTGCGGATGTCGATGCCGGTCGGGCAGACTGCCACGCACTGGTAGCAATCGACGCAATCACCAACCTGCTGCCCGAGCGCGCGCAGCTCGGCCGCCTTCTTCACCGACGTACGCTTCTCGCCGCGGTCGTAGCGGTAGGTGACGTTGAGCGCCCATTCATCGGTCAGCGCCGCCTGGATGCGCGGCCACGGGCACATATAGGTGCAGACCTGCTCGCGCATGTAGCCGGCGAGCAGATAGGTCGTCGCGGTGAGAATGCCGATCCAGACATAGGCGAGCATCGGCGCCTGGAACGTGACGAGTTCCTTGACCAGCGTCGGTGCGTCGTTGAAATAGAGCACCCAGGCGCCGCCGGTCCACCACCCGATCAAGAGCCAGATCGAATGCTTGAGCACGATCTCGGAGATCCGCTCCAGCTTCATCGGGTCGGACGATTTGTCCTTCTTCATCCGCTCGCGCCGGTCACCCTCGATCAGACGCTCGACCGCATAGAACAGGTCGGTCCACACCGTCTGCGGACAGAGATAGCCGCACCAGATACGGCCGCCGACCGAGTTCATCAGGAATAGCGCCACCGCGGCGACGATGAGCAGGCCGGTGAAGTAGTAGACCTCCTGCGGCCACAGCTCGATGAAGAAGAAATAGAAGCGACTGTTGGGAAGATCGATCAGCACCGCTTGGCTGGGAGCGCCGAGTCCGCGGTTCCAGCGCACGAACGGCAGGAAGTAGTAGACGCCGAGGCAGAAGGCCATCAGGCCCCATTTGATCCGGCGGAAGGTGCCGGAGGTGCTCTGGGGATAGACTTTCTTCTGGGCCACATAGAGCGGCCCGTTGTCATCGTCTAATGGGAGCTCTTTTGGGTTCGCGGTCCTGTTCATCGCCTGCAGCTTTTCGAGAGGTGCGATAAAACCTAGACCCGACGCCGCCGCGTCAGTTGATCCAGCGCAAGCGGGGGCTTTTTTTGTTCGCCCCCGCTTGTCCCGGATTGGCTATTTTCCGCCGCCCAGCGAGTGGACGTAAACTGCCATCGCCTTGATGGTGGCGGGATCGAGCCGCCCTTCCCAGGCCGGCATCACGCCCGCGCGGCCCTGGCTGATGGTCTCGATCAGCGTCGCCTCGTCCGAACCATAGAGCCAGATCTTATCGGTCAGGTTGGGGGCACCCATCTCCGGGTTGCCCTTGCCGCCGTCGCCATGGCAGGCGACGCAATTCTCCGCGAAGATCTTCTCGCCCTTGGCCGCGTCATAGCCCTTGCGGGTCGGAAGGCCCGACAGTGCCCGGACATAGTTGGCGGCCGTGACGATCTCATCCGGCTTCAGCACGCCGTCCTTGCCGAATGCGAGCATCTGGCCTTCATGCGTCTTGGCGTGGCCGGAACGTGCGCCGAACTGGATGGTCTGCATGATCTGGTCGAGCGAACCGCCCCACAGCCAGTCGTCGTCGTTCAGATTCGGATAGCCCTTGGCACCCGCGCCGCCTGAGCCGTGACATGGCGCGCAATTGTCGCCGAACACGGTCTTGCCCTTGGCGCGCGCGAGCGCCAGCAGCGCCAGGTCCTTCTCGATGTCGGCGAGCGAGGCCGCGCCCAGCGCAACCATCTTGGCTCCGCGGATCTTCTCGAGATTGGCGAGCTCGACCGCGACATCGGCGCGTGTCGAGTAGCCGAACAGGCCCGTGGTATTGCTGGAGATCAGCGGCCAGGCCGGATACACGATCCAGTAGCCGATCGACCAGACGATGGTGAGGTAGAAGCTGATCACCCACCAGCGCGGCAGCGGCGTGTTGAGCTCCTTGATGCCGTCCCATTCATGTCCGGTCGTGGACTTGCCGGTGACGGAATCGATGTCGCTATGATGATCGGTCATGGTCTCTCACTCCTCCCGCAACGGCAGGTGTGCTGCTTCGTCGAACGCAGCCTTGTTACGGGGCCATAATGCGTAGGCGATGATCGCGAGAAAGATCGCGACGAAGACCGGCGTCCAGATCGTGGTCACGAGACCGGACGCGAGATTGTCGAGTGTCAGGATGGCTTTCATCGTGGGTGCCTTCTCAGCGAAGATTGGCTTTCTCGTTGTAGATCTTGAAATCGACCAGCGTGCCGAGCATCTGGAGATAGGCGATCAGCGCGTCCATCTCGGTCGGCGTGCCGGCCTTGCCGTCGAAGTTGCGCACCACGGCCTTGGCGTAGCGCTTGGTGAAAGCGTCGGAGCCGGCATTGTCAGGATCGGCCTGGGCCTTCATGTCGGCGCCCGCATTGGCGATCTGGTCGTCGGTGTAGGGCGTGCCGACGGTCCGCAGCGTGCGCATGTGGTCGGCGATCGTGTCCGGATCGATCTCGGTCTGGCTGAGGAACGGATAGCCTGGCATCACCGACTGCGGCACGATCGCGCGCGGATTGGCCAGATGGGTCACATGCCAGTCGTCGGAATATTTGGCGCCGACGCGGGCAAGGTCGGGACCGGTGCGCTTCGAGCCCCACTGGAACGGATGGTCGTACATGCTCTCGGCGGCCAACGAGAAATGTCCGTAGCGCTCGACGTCGTCGCGCAAGGGCCGGATCATCTGCGAATGGCAGAGATAGCAGCCCTCGCGGATGTAGACGTTGCGCCCGGCGAGCTCCAGCGGCGTATACGGCCTGATCCCGTCGACCGCCTCGATCGTGCTCTTGAGGTAGAACAGCGGGGTGATCTCGACGAGACCGCCGATCGCGATCACCAGCAGGATGCCGACGATGAGGATGATCGAGTTCTTTTCGAAGATTTGGTGGCGTGTCCAGAACGACATGGAAGACTCCTCATTCCGCCGGCTGAAGAGCGACGGGCATCTGGACTTCCTGTTCGCCGACGCGAACCGTCATCCAGAGATTATAGGCCATGATCAGCGCGCCGATCAGGAACAGCCCGCCGCCGGCGGCGCGGATGATGTAGAAGGGATGCATCGCCTCGACGGTCTCGATGAAGGAATATTCGAGGAAGCCGAGCGAGGTGTAGGCGCGCCACATCAGGCCCTGGAGGATGCCGGACACCCACATCGCCGAGATGTAGAGGACGATGCCAAGCGTCGCGATCCAGAAGTGCCAGTTGACGAGCTTGAGGCTGTAGAGGCCCTTCCGATTCCAGATCCAGGGCACGAGGCAGTAGAGCGCGCCGAAGGAGACGAAACCAACCCAGCCGAGCGCGCCGGAGTGCACGTGGCCGATGGTCCAGTCGGTGTAGTGGCTGAGCGAGTTGACCACCTTGATCGACATCATCGGGCCTTCGAAGGTCGACATGCCGTAGAAGGCGACGGAGACCACGAGCATGCGCAGCACGGGATCGGTGCGCAGCTTGTCCCAGGCGCCCGACAGCGTCATCAGGCCGTTGATCATGCCGCCCCAGGACGGCATCCACAGCATGATGGAGAAGGTCATGCCGAGCGTCTGGGTCCAGTCCGGCAGCGCCGTGTAGTGCAGATGGTGTGGGCCGGCCCAGATGTACAGGAAGATCAGCGCCCAGAAGTGGATGATCGAGAGACGGTAGGAATAGATCGGCCGCTCGGCCCGCTTCGGGATGAAGTAATACATGATGGCGAGGAAGCCGGCGGTCAGGAAGAAGCCGACCGCGTTGTGGCCGTACCACCACTGGAACATGGCATCCTGGATGCCGCCCCAGGCGATGTAGGATTTCGAGCCGAACACCGAGACCGGCAGCGCCGGGTTGTTGCCGAGATGCAAGACCGCGATCGTCACGATGAAGGCGAGATAGAACCAGTTCGCGACAAAGATGTGCGGCTCCTTGCGCTTGATGATCGTGGCAAGGAAGACCAGCAGATAGGTGACCCAGACGATGGTCAGCCACAGATCGGCGTACCATTCCGGCTCGGCATATTCCTTCGACTGGGTGACGCCGAGCAGATAGCCGGTGCCGGCGATCAGGATGAAGAAGTTGTAGCCTACGACGACGAACCAGGGCGCGAGATCGCCTGCAAGGCGCACGCGGCAGCTCTTCTGGACGACGTAGAACGACGTCGCGATCAGGACGTTGCCGCCGAAGGCGAAGATCACTGCGGACGTGTGCAGCGGACGCAGGCGGCCGAAGCTGGTCCAGGGCAGATCGAAGTTCAGCGCCGGCCACGCCAGTTGCGAGGCGATGATGAGGCCGACGAGAAAGCCGGCAATGCCCCAGAACATCGCCATGACGGAGGAGAACTTGATCGGCCCCATGTTGTAGTTGGGCCGGCCGTTGATCTCCGCAGGCGGCAGCGCCGCCGGTCGGTCGAGGTAACGGTTGATGATGCAGAAGACCGCGGCCAGGCTCGCCGCCGCGCTCAGCGCGGCATGGAAGGCGAAGGGCGCATCGAGCGCCTTGGCCGAGGCAATCACGCAGAGGAAGGCGGTGACCGCGAACACGACAGCCAGGCCGCTTTCACCTGACGTCATGGACTTGGAGATGGAGGGCTGGCTCATGCGGACTCTCTCTGAAAGAACACAGGGCCAGAAACCACATTCGCCCTCGCGGGGAATTGATTGAAATCAAGCTATGTGGATTTCTGTTAATGTGAGACCGATGTAGATCGCAGAGCGATATCAGTCGCTTGGGCACCGCAGAGCATAAACGGCAGCCCACCGCCTGCGTGACATGGCGGAGTCGAGAATTGCGAATCTGCAGCCGCCTCCTCAGTCGCGTGCCGTCGCCTTGAGCGCCGCGATGACGTCCTCGCGCGCGACGATTCCGATCAGCTTCTGCGCGCCGTCGAGCACGATGATGCTCCTGATGCGGTGCTCGACCATGATCTGGAGCACGCGCGTCAGCCGCGTGTCGGGGCTGACATAGATAAAGTCGGGCGTCATGACGTCGCCGATTTTGCGGGTCATCAGGTCGTGGTAGCGCGGCAGCATCTGGCTCGGCGTGAAGGCGAAGCACTTCAGGATGTCGAACTTGGTGACGATGCCGACGACCTGTCCGTCGTCCTCGACCGGATAGGAATTGAAATCATCGCGCTCGAACATCTCGCTCAGCGCGAGCAGGTCGAGGTCGCGCCTCACTGTCCTGACGTCCTGCGTCATGTAGCTTTCGACGGTCTGTTCAAGGAATCTGTACACGGCGCGTCCTCTTTGATTGGTCTTGTATCGCTCCAGCGTCAGTGCGACAGCAGCACGCAGCGGGCAGATTGAGTGACCAGATATTGGGTGACGCCGCCGAGGATCAGTTCGCGGAAGCGCGAATGACCGTAGGCACCGGCGACGATCATGCTGGCGCCGACGTCGCCGGCAATTTTCTCCAGTTGCCCGGCGACGGTTTCGTTCCGGGCCGCTTCGGAAACGCGCGTGATCGCGGTCACGCCGTGGCGGGCAAGCCACGCCGTCACGTCGGTCGCGCCAGCGACCGCGGCAGTGCGGTCGTCGTCACCTTCGGGAATTGCGAGGACGGTGACATCCCTGGCCTTGCGCAGTAATGGCAGCGCATCGGCGAGCGCCCGCCGCGCTTCCGGCGTATCCTTCCACGCCACCAGGACGCTGCGCAGATCGAGCCAGTTGACCCCGTCAGGCACGACCAGGATCGGTCGGCCGGCTTGCATCACCAGATCCTTTGGGCTCGCGAGCGCGAAGGCGTCGGAGAAGGCCGGGCTCTGCCCGCCGGCGACGACGATGTCGGCGCAACGTGCCTGAGCGAACGTAAGGCGCGCCGGGAAATCCATGGCGCTGCGCCATTCCACATGCCCGCCGCGATTCCTGATCGCGGCGCGGAATTGCGCCTCGAGCCTGCTCAGGCGTCGCTTGACCGAGGCTTCTCCCTCATCGATCAGTCCCTGCGCTGCGGCGCCATCGCTGTAGTAGAGCGGCGGGGCGAACTGCGCCGCAGCAACGCCGATGATCGACGCCTCAAATCGTTCGGCAAGCTCGCCCGCGACCTGAAGCCGCGCCTCGTTGGGCTGATCGAGCGCCAGGCTGACCATCACGGTCGCGTATGTCATCGGAGTCTCCGGGGCAATGAGCTTTGATCCGATCGTAAGCCCACCGCCGCCGGGGCAGGATGAGATAGATCAAAACCTTGGATCACCGCGCCGGCCGGAAATCTGCCGATGGTATAAGACATCGGAACTTGCCTCTGGCCCCTCCTTGGGTACATTGCCAACGGTAACGCTGTGCGGTTCCCCGCATCAGAATGGGAGTGATCGTTTGGCGCCGACCCGCGTGATTCATCCGCAAGATGACGGCCGGGGCGAACATTTCCGCGTTCGAATCGAAGGATTTGGCGTCGGGACCTGGGACCTCGATCTCAAGACACTGGAGTTGGAGTGGTCGGAGACGGCCAGGATCCTGTTCGGAATCGAATCTGGCCAATCGGTGAGTTACGCGCTGTTCCTGTCCCGGCTGGAGCCGAACGACCGCGAGCGGATCGAGAGTGCGATCCGACACGTCTCCGAACGGGGCGGCAGCTTCGACGTGTCGTTCAGGGTCGCGGGGGCGTTGGGCAGAGCGCAGTGGATCCGTGCGCGCGCGGGGCTGATTCGGGACGACGCCGGCGCCGCCCGACATCTCAGCGGCATCTTTCTTGACGTCGATGAAGAGAAGCAGGTCGAGGAAACCCTGCGCACGCGCGAGAGTCACCTCCGCTCGATCCTCCAGACGATTCCAGACGCCATGATCGTCATCGACGGCCACGGCGTCATCCAGCTCTTCAGCGCGGCGGCCGAGCGCCTGTTCGGCTGGGTCGAGTCGGAGGCGATCGGCCAGAACGTCCGCATCCTGATGCCGGAGCCCGACAGCTCACGTCACGACGGCTACATCGCGCGCTACCGGACCACCAGCGACCCACACATCATCGGCATCGGCCGCATCGTGACCGGCAAGCGCCGCGACGGCACGACCTTTCCGATGCACCTGTCGATCGGCGAGATGCAGTCGGGCGGCGAGCCCTATTTCACCGGTTTCGTCCGCGATCTGACCGAGCATCAGAAAACCCAGGCGCGGCTCCAGGAACTGCAGTCCGAACTTGTCCACGTCTCGCGGCTGAGCGCGATGGGCGAAATGGCGTCCGCGCTCGCTCACGAGCTCAACCAGCCGCTGGCAGCGATCAGCAACTACATGAAGGGGTCGCGGCGGCTCCTCGCCGGAAGCCAGGATCCGAATACGCCGAAGATCGAGAGCGCGCTGGACCGCGCCGCCGAGCAGGCGCTGCGCGCCGGCCAGATCATCCGCCGCTTGCGCGACTTCGTCTCCCGCGGCGAATCGGAGAAAAGGGTCGAGAGCCTGTCCAAGCTGATCGAGGAGGCCGGCGCGCTCGGGCTCGCCGGCGCGCGCGAGCAGGACGTGCAGCTTCGGTTCAGCCTCAATCCAAATGCCGATCTCGTGCTCGCCGACCGGGTGCAAATCCAGCAGGTGCTGGTCAACCTCTTCCGCAACGCGCTGGAAGCGATGGCGAAGTCGCCACGGCGCGAGCTCGTCGTCACCAACACCCGCGCCGCCGACGACATGATCGAGATCGAGGTCTCCGACTCCGGCTCCGGCTTCCAGGACGACGTCATGCCAAACCTGTTTCAGACTTTCTTCACCACCAAAGACACCGGCATGGGCGTGGGACTTTCCATCAGCCGCTCGATCATCGAGGCTCACGGCGGCCGGATGTGGGCCGAGAGCAACGCATCGGGTGGGGCGACATTCCGCTTCACCTTGCCGGCAGCCGACGAGAACTGATCCATGACGACCAAGGGAACCATCTACGTCATTGACGACGACGAGGCGATGCGGGATTCGCTGAACTTCCTGCTGGATTCAGCCGGCTTCGGCGTCACACTGTTCGACAACGCGCAGAGTTTTCTCGATGCCCTGCCCGGCCTCGCCTTCGGCTGCGTCGTCTCCGACGTGCGGATGCCCGGCATCGATGGGATCGAGCTTCTGAAGCGCCTGAAGGCGCAGCGCAGCCGGTTTCCGATCCTGATCATGACCGGTCATGGCGACGTGCCGCTCGCGGTCGAGGCGATGAAGCTCGGTGCGATGGATTTCCTGGAAAAGCCGTTCGAGGATGACCGCCTCGTCGCCATGATCGAATCCGCGATCCGCGAGGGCGAGCCGGCCGCCAGGAACGAGGCCATGGGCCAGGACGTCGCCGCTCGCGTCGCGTCCCTGAGCCCCAGAGAACGACAGGTCATGGAGGGGCTGATCGCGGGCCTCTCCAACAAGCTGATCGCTCGCGAGTACGACATCAGCCCGCGCACCATCGAGGTCTACCGGGCCAACGTAATGACCAAGATGCAGGCCAACAGCCTGTCGGAGCTGGTCCGGCTAGCGATGCGCGCCGGAATGCTCAATGATTGAAGTCAACAGGAGTTGAGGCAAGTCAAAACCCTCCGCTCGCCCTGTGCTACCAGATCGGAATGATTGCGATCAGCTCCCATCCCGAGCGGCTCCAGATGTCGTCACCCGCAAAGCCAACTGTCTATGTGGTCGACGACGATGCCGCTGTGCTTGGCTCGCTGAGGTTTTTGCTGGAAACCGACGGTTTTGCCGTACGGACCTTCAGGAACGCCACGGCGCTGCTCAATGCGGCGCGCCCGTCCGGTGCAGACTGTTACGTGATCGACTACAAAATGCCTGACATCAACGGCATCGAGCTGGCCGGGCGACTGCGCCAGTCCGAGGGCGATACCCCCGTGATCCTGATCACCGGCTATCCCGACTCGAATATCTCGGCCCGGGCGGCGGCCGCAGGCGTGAATGAAGTGATTCTGAAGCCGCTTCTGGACGAAAACCTGGTCAAACGCATTCGCCACGCCATCCAGAACCGGGTCCATAGCTGACCTACGGGATTCTACGTAAGGCAATCTCCTTAAGATATCTCGCGAAATTTTCGAGGCACCCGATACCGCGTACCTAAGCGTCATCACAACGGAGATGGCGCAGATGCTGACCCAGACCTTCAACGCCCCGGCGATCAAGACCCAGATCGGCGGCAAGATCGCACCCGCCCATCCCGTCTCTGACCAGTTCGGTGCGATCGCCGGCCATGTCGGCCTCGTTGCCACCGAGTTCTCCTACCGCAAGGAGGAGGAAATCTATGGCGAGGACGAGTCGGCCGAGTATGTCTATCAGGTCGTCACCGGCGCCGTGCGCAGCTACAAGCTTCTCTCCGACGGCCGCCGCCAGATCGGCTCCTTCCACCTTCCCGGCGACGTGTTCGGCCTCGAATCCGGCACCACCCACCGCCTTGCTGCTGAAGCTATCATCGACACCACTGTGCGCCTCGTGAAGCGCGCGAGCCTCGAGAAGGCCGCAGCCACCGACGTCCAGGTCGCCCGCAAGCTTTGGGCGATGACCGCCGGTGAGCTTCGCCACGCCGAGGACCACATGCTGCTGCTGGGCCGCAAGACCGCGATGGAGCGCGTCGCAACCTTCCTGCTCGAAATGGACCGCCGCCTCGCGGTTGCAGGCATGATGGCGCTGCCGATGTGCCGCCGCGACATCGGCGACTATCTCGGTCTCACGCTCGAGACCGTCTCGCGCGCGCTGTCGCAGCTTCACGCCCAGGGCATTCTCGGCTTCTCCGGCGCCCGCCATATCGTGCTGCGCAACCGCGCACGCCTGCACAATCTCGACGCCTGATCTCCCCTCTCCCACCCCCTCATGGCCGGCTGATTGATTCAGCCGGCCATTTCTTTTGCTGCGATCATGCCCTTGCGCCGCGTCTCCGGCATGACAAGCAGAATAAGCAGAAGTCCCGTCGCCGCGACGCCGGACAGTCCGGTGAACGCCATGGCATTGCCGAATTTATCGCTGACATAGCCGCCAAGCGCGGTGCTCAGCGACGCGCCGATGCCCATTGCCGTGCCGACAATGCCCTGCGCGAGGTTGAAATGGCCGCTGCCGAAGGCGACGTCGGCCACGATCAGCGGGATCATCACCGCGAACACCGCCGCGGTGAGGCCGTCGAACACCTGCACCAGCACCAGCAGATACGGATCGCGCACTGTCGCGAACAGCAGACCGCGAATCGTCAGCGCCGCGAATCCGATCAGCAGCAGCGGCCTGCGGCCCCATACTTGCGCCTTGCGCCCGACGCTCGGCGACAGCAGCGCCACGATCGCCTGCGGCACGACGATGCAAAAAGCGACGAGCACCGTCGCCCACTCGCTCGATCGCGCTGTCACCGCGCTTGCCATCAGCGGCATCATCGAGGCGTTCGCGAGCTGCAACAGGAGCACGCTGAGTGCAAAGACAATGAGCGGCCGCTGCCGGATCAGATGCCAGATATTGGTGTCGCCGCGATCCTCCGCCTCGCGCGGCATCTCGCCGTGACAGCGCGCGATGTCGACTTCGTGCTCGCGGATGCGAGAGAGTGCGATCAAGGTGGGAATTGCGAGCAGGAAGGTGACCAGGAACACCGACCGGCTCGACAGCAGATAGCCGGCAGTACCCATCACGGCGGCCGCAACGCCGTTGCCGAGCGAAGCAAAGCGCGCGTTGCGGCCGAGACGCTCGCCGATCGCGAGCGGGCCGACCAGACCGAGGCTGATCGCCGCGATCGCCGGTCCGAGCACGCAGCTCGCTGCCGCGTGCAAGGTGGCCGCAGCCACCACCACGGGGAAGATCGGCATCGCCGCATAGGCGAGCGCGCAGCAGCCGATCGTGCCGATCGCGAGGCCGGCGACCAGCCGCTCGGATTTCGCGGCATCGATGATGGCGCCGCCCGGCATCTGACCGATCAGGGCAACGATGCCGCCGATCGACAGCACGAGGCCGATCTCGACCTGGGTCCATTTCTGGGTCGTCAGATAAACTGCGATGAACGGCCCGAATCCGGTCTGCACGTCGGCGAGGAAGAAGATGAACCAGTCGAGGCCACGCAGGCTCTGGCGCGACGGAGCCGGAATGCCGGCAGGCGACGGCGCCGAGAATTTATCCTGCTCAACGCGGCCCTCGCGGTCTGCATCATTCAGCTTCCTCGACAACAGCACCGGCGGCCATCCCTCCCCGCGCCTCACTGAACAGCTTGCAGCGGCTGCAGGCTGCCGGACGCGCCGAGTACCACCATCGGCGTGTCCTCCTTGTATTCCGGCGCGGCTGCGACCTGTGCCTTGGTCAATTCCAGCGTGATGCTGTCCTTCTTGTTGGTGATCTTGCCGAATCGGAGCGCGTTCCAGTCCACCACGATCTTGCGGCTGCCGACGCCGAGGAAGCCGCCGAAATCGATCACGGCGGCGCGCACGTGCCCGCTCCGATCGACGATGACGTCGACGATGCGGCCCATGTCTTCGTTCGCCGCGCTGAGCACGTCACGGCCAAGCACACCGTGCGCATCGCTCGCGCCGATGATCGTGACCGACGGCGGTGGCGCGGCATTCTTTGGCGTGACGGGGACCGATGACGCCGGCGGCTGCGCCGTCGGCGGTGCATTCGCTTCCGTCGAGGGTGCGGGCGACTCCTCCGCGGCGCGTGACACGGCGAGAGTCGTTCCGCAGACGATCACGACGCCCAGAGCCAACCATCCGGCGGTACGCATGCACCCTCCTCACGGCGCGCCGCTAGCGCGCCAGCACGATCGAGACCTGAATCTGGCCACGCGTGCGCAACACCTCCAGCGCCACGTCGTCGCCATGGCGGCTGACGCGCAGGTCCACGCTGGACTCACCCAGACGCAGATCGCGCAAGATCACCTCGTGCAGGAACGCCGGCAGATGCGGATTGCGCAGCCGGATCTCGCCGCGCGCCACGTCGAACTCGATGCCCAGCGCCGCCTCCAATAGCGTGAACGCCGTTGCGCTGGCCCAGGCCTGCGGCGCGCAGGCGACCGGATAGAGCGTCGGGCCGCGCCGCTTTTCGCGCCGGAAACCGCAGAACAATTCGGGCAACCGGCGCAGGTCCATGTAGGTCGCGGCGTCGAACAATCCCTTGAAGACATGCGCGACCGAATGCTTGAGCCCATAACGCGCGAGCCCGAGCGCGATCAGCGCATTGTCGTGCGGCCAGATCGACCCGTCATGATAGGACATCGGATTGTAACGCACCTCGCCTTGCGCGACGGTGCGGATGCCCCAGCCCGAGAAGAAATGCGGCCGCATCAAATCGGCGGCGACGAGGCGCGCGCGGTCCTCGCGGATCATGCCGCTGAACAGGACCTGGCCGGCGTTGGAGGTCCGCACCTTGCAGGGCCGCTTCTTGCCGTCGAGCGCAAGCGCATAGGTACCGAGCTCCTCGCACCAGAACGCGGCCTCGAAACGCTCGGCCAGCGTCTTGGCCTCGGCCTCGAGCTTCTTGGCGAGATCAGGCTTGCCCAGCCGAAGCGCGCAGCGCGCGGCGAGCCGCTTGGCCGCAAAGACGTAACCTTGCACCTCGGCCAGCGCGAGATTGCCTTCCGCGAGCTGGCCATCAGCATGGAAGATCGCGTCGTAGGAATCCTTCCAGCCCTGGTTGGCGAGGCCCTTTTCCGTGGCGCGCTGATATTCGACGAAGCCGTCCTTGTCGGGATCACCGGGGCCGTCGATCCAGGCCAGCCCCGCCTCGATCGCCGGCCACAGCTCGGTCAATGTCGCCTCGTCGCCGGTGCGTTCGAAATAGCTTCCTGCCAGCAGGACGAACAAGGCCGTGGAATCGACGCTGCCGTAATATTGCGCGAACGGTACCTCCCGCAGCGCCGCCATCTCGCCGCCGCGCATCTCATGCAGGATCTTGCCCGGCGCGGCATCGGCGAGCGGGTCGACCGCCTTGGCTTGGAAATGGGCGAGCCGCCGCAGCACGCCCTTGGCGATTCGCGGATCGACCCACAGCATCTGCAACGCGGTGATCAGCCCGTCACGGCCGAACGTCGTCGAGTACCAGGGAATTCCCGCATAGGGATAGCGGCCCTGCGGCGTCTCCGTCATCAGCATGTTGAGGTCGGCCATGGCCTGGCACAGCACCTCGTTGAAGATGTTGTTGGAGGTCTCGATGCTGGCCGCCCCCATCGTCGATTGCCGCATCTCGCGGCGATGGGCGAGCAGGCTTCTGAAAAAGCGCGCAGGCTTCTCCGCGACCGGCCGATTGCAGGACACGGCCACGAACAAGGATTTCGACTCATGCGGGTCGAGTTCGAGCTGCCAGGTCGCGGCATTCACCGACAACTTGGTTGGGCGCGGGTCGAAATGCAGGCCCGTGGTGCGCTCGGCGTCATCGAGACCGCGGTAATCGAACAGCACGTCGGTCGGTCCCAACAGCCGGCTCGAGCCGATGCCGCGGCGCGGGCGCCGTTCGCCGCGGACCTCGAACAGATCGGCGAAATCGTTGTCGAACAGCAGCGTCAGCGCAAAGCCGGCTGGGCGGTCGCCGTGGTTCTGCACGCCGATGCGCTGATACGCGGTGCCGCGCCACAGGAAGATCGTGCGCACGATGTGCAGCAGGTCCTTTTGCAGCACGAGGCTGCCCTGCCGGTAGATGTCCGGATTGGTGAGATCGACGGTCAGGGCTGAGTTGTCGTCGCGCAGGTTCGAGCCCAGCAGTAACGGCTGGAGATCGTCGAGCACGAGCTCGAGCCTCGCAAGGTAGCGCGTGTCGTGATGAAACAGGCCATCGGGCCCGCCGGCCGAAGCGCCGATGTCACCATGGCTGTCGAGCACGATAAAGGTGTCGTCGTGCTTGAGCGAACGCCGCGGCCGCGCTGACGGTCCCGTCATCGGAATATAGAAAGGCTGCTCCGCGACCTGGTCCACGGTCCGCGTCACGGAGACGAATTGGGTAACGGCTTCAGCCGACATCAGCAGCTCCCCTGCGCTTGTTTCGACACGCAACCGACTCGAACGCGACTATTGGTTTACGCGGCGGCTTGGGCGAGCCGGCTCATTTCCTGCGTGACCAGCTCACGATAGGGCCCGTGGCCCTGCATCAGACGCTCGGGCGACCCGTCCTCGATGATCTTACCACCCCTCAACACGACCACGCGATCGAAATTGCGCAGAGTCGCGAGGCGATGCGCGATCGCGATGACCGTCCGGCCGCGCATCAGCCGCGACAACGCCTCGCGGATCGCCTCCTCGGATTCGCTGTCGAGCGCGGCGGTCGCCTCGTCCAGCAGCAGGATCGGCGCGTCCTTCAGGAAGGCGCGCGCGATTGCGATGCGCTGGCGCTGGCCGCCGGACATCTTGACGCCGCGGTCGCCGACCATGGTGTCGAGACCACCAGGCAGACTCTCGACGAAATCGCAGCGCGCCGCAATGGCTGCGCGCAGCACCTCGTCGTCGGTCGCGTTCGGGCGACCATAGCGGATATTCTCGCGAATCGAGCGGTGGAACAAGGAAATGTCCTGCGGCACGACCGAGATGGCCTCGCGCAGGCTCAGCTGCGTCACCTTGGAAATGTCCTGGCCGTCGATGGTGATACTTCCCTCGTCGGTATCGTAGAAGCGCTGGAGCAGCGTGAACAGCGTCGACTTGCCGCCGCCGGACTGGCCGACCAGGCCGACGCGCTGGCCGGGTTGCAGCCGCAGGCTGAAGCGCTCGAAGATCTTTTCGCCGCCGGGATAGCCGAAGGTGACATTGTTGAACGCGATCGCGGCGCCGCTCTTCACCAGCGGCTCGGCCTCGGGGTGGTCGCGCAATTCATGCGGCACCAGCAGTGTGGCGATCGCCTCGGTCAGCCGCGCAACGTGCTGGGTGACGTCGACCAGCGCCACCGCGAGATCGCGCGTCGCGTTCAGTATGGAGAGACCGAGGGTGCAGACCAGCACGACGTCGCCGGTCGTTGCCCTGCCGTCCTGCCAGAGCATGATCGCCCAGGCCATCAGGGCGATCGTGAGCACGACTGTGACGCCGGCATGGATAAGCCGCAGCTTCTCCAGATAGCGCAGGCTGCGGCCGCGCGCGGTGAGCTCCCGGTTCACGGTCGCGTCGAACCGCTCATGCTCGTGCCCGATGCCGCAGAAGGCGCGCACCAGCGGCATGTTGCTGATGACGTCGATCATCTCGCCGTCGACGACGGCGGCTTTGTCGGCGAAGTCGTCATGCAGAGGTTTCCCTGCGGCCGCAAGGCGGAACATCGCAAGCACCATGCCGCCGGCAATCACCATCAGGCCGAGTGCCATGTAAGGGCTGACGGTTCCAATCAGCGCGATGGCCGCAACTGTTGCGATGCACGGCGGCAACACATTCCAGACGAACATGTTTTCGACCGTGAACACCGCATTGGACGTCGCCGTGATGCGGCTCGTCAGCATGCCGGGCATCCGGTCGGAGAAGTAGCTCGGCGCGTGGCCGGTCAGATGACGAAATATGTCACGGCGTAAATCACCCGTGACACGGACGAAGGTGAAGCTGGCGGTCCAGCTCGCGATCCGCCAAAGGAAATTATCGGCGGCGATCAACGTCATGAGGAAAATGAATGCCAGCCATACGCTCCCACCATGCGAAGCGCCGGCCGACAAGCTGTCGACCAGGGATTTGACGCCATACTGAGTGCCTACTGAGCAGGCAACGGCCGCCACCACAGCGGTCAGGATCACGAGATGCGACGCGAGCCGACGCCGAAGATAGCGCAAAACAAAGGCAAACGGCCGGTGCGCATACCCAGAAAGATGATCCATGTGACTATTGACCCCGTCGTGATGATTCAAACTTTTGTTGTTAGCCGACTGAACATCGACCACTTCGCCTCGGTTCCCGGGCAACGCCATCACGACATGCGGATGCGGGCGTTCTGCGAAGATGTGATGGCAGCATCGCGACAGGCGTCCGACGTGTCGAATAAGTAACGTTCGGAAGGAGGAACTTCGCAAGTGCGGGAACGTTCCCTTGTCTGGCGTGCCGGTGCTGAACAGGCGGGGGCTTTCTACAATCATGATCGCACAGAGGAGATGGTGAGATGCGCATCGCGCAGGTAGCTCCGTTGACGGAGGCTGTTCCACCCAAGCTGTATGGCGGCACCGAGCGGGTGGTGCATTGGTTGACGGAAGAGCTGGTGGCCCTTGGGCACGACGTAACGCTGTTCGCCAGCGGCGACTCGCAGACCTCGGCGAAGCTGGACGCGTTATGGCCCCGGGCGCTCCGCCTCGACGGTTCCGTGCGCGATCCCAATGCGCTGCACATGGTGATGCTGGAGCGGGTGCGGCAGAAATGTGACGACGAGGAGTTCGACTTCCTCCACTTCCATCTCGATTATTATCCGTGGTCGCTGTTCTACCGGCAGCCGACACCGTTCCTGACCACGCTGCACGGCCGGCTCGACCTGCCGGAGCATCAACCGGTCTTCAACACCTTCTCGAAGGTCCCCGTCATCTCGATCTCGAACGCGCAGCGCCGGCCGGTGCCGCAGGCGAACTGGGTGAGGACGATCCACCACGGCCTGCCGGAGAACCTGCTGACGCCGAAGCCGGCGAAACAGGAATACCTCGCCGTGCTTGGCCGCATCGCACCGGAAAAGGGCGTCGACCGCGCCATCAAGATCGCGACGCATTGTGGCATTCCGCTCAAGATCGCCGCCAAGGTTGATCGTGCCGACCAGGATTACTATGACGAGCTGATCCGGCCGATGATCGAGAACAATCCGCTGGTGGAATTCATCGGCGAGATCAGCGATCACGAGAAGTCGGACTTTTTGAGCGGCGCGCTGGGCTTATTGCTCCCGATCGACTGGCCGGAGCCGTTTGGCCTGGTGATGATCGAGGCCATGGCTTGCGGAACGCCGGTCATCGCCTTCAACCGCGGCTCAGTGCCGGAGATCATCGACGAGGGCCTCACCGGCTTCGTCGTCGAGGACGTCCTCAGCGCGGCCGGCGTCGTCGGCCGCCTGCAGCAACTCGACCGCTCCGTCATTCGCAAGCAGTTCGAGACGCGTTTCACGGCGCGTCGCATGGCGCTGGATTATCTCGCGGCCTATCGCAGCCTCGGCGAGGAACAGGCGCCGCGGATCAAGCTGGTGAGCAGCGCGGAGTAGCCACTGTCATGCCCCGCGTAGGCGGGGCATCCAGTACGCCGCGGCAGCAGTTTGCTCACGCAACTCCCGCCGCGGAGTACTGGATCGTCCGGTCAAGCCGGATGATGACAGTAGGAACGCGGTGACGGCTGCCCTACCTCACCACGGCCCGCTTCGGCTCGACGATCTCGAACATGCGCGGGAATTCGTCCATCAGGCCCATCAGCTCGGCGAGGCGCATCGGGTTGCCGGCGAATTTGACCTTGCCGGCGGCCACGGCCTCCGGGAAGCTGGTCAGTTTTGCGATCACCTCGTCGAGCGTCGACCGCGCCAGCGTGAAGCTGGCATCGGCATTGTGCGCCTGCATGCCCTCTGTGTAAGTCAGCGCGCAGTTCTCCAGATTGAGCACGAAGGTCTCGCCGGTGTCGGAGAAGCTCCAGTTCAGCACGATGTGCTTTCCTTCCGCCTTTGGTCCGTTCAGGCGGATGCCGAGCACGTCCCAGAGCTGTGAGGTGCGCAGCGCCGCCAGCGTCTCGCGCGGCATCGGCGGGCGCGCCGGCACCTTCGGCATGCCCTGGCGCAATTCCTGCGCGCCGAACAGATAGGCATTGCGCCAGGTCGCGCTTTCAGCAGCGTAGCCGAGCTGCTCCAGCGTATCCGCCAGCAATGCACGCGCCGCCGCGTTGTCCGGCTGGGCAAAGACGAGATGGCCGAGCGCCTGCGCCACGAAGCGGAATTCGCCCTTGTCGAAATCGGCACGCGCCCGCGCGAGGATGGCGTCGGCGCCGCCCATGTACTCGACGTATTTCTTGCCCGACTCAACCGGGGGCAAAGGATCGAGATTGACCGGATTGGCGTCGTACCAGCCCAGATATTTTTGATAGATCGCCTTCACATTGTGCCGGATGTGGCCGTAATAGCCGCGGCCGTGCCAGGCGCCCTCCAGGCTCTTGGGCAGCTGGATCGTTTCAGCGATCTCGGCCGCGGTGAGGCCGTGGTTCATCAGGCGGATGGTCTGGTCATGCGCGAATTTGTAGAGGTCGCGCTGCTGCCGGATCATCGTGCCGATGCGTTCGTGTCCCCACACCGGCCAGTGATGCTGGCCGCACATCGCCTCCGCCTTGCCATCCCAGAGCTGCAAGGCCTCGCCCAGATATTTCGACCAGGCCAGCGCGTCGCGCACATCGGCGCCGCGGAACGGCAGCAGATTGTGGAAATTGTGGGTGCAGTTCTCGGCGAGGTTCAACAGCTTGTAGCGCGGGATGAAGAAA
Source organism: Bradyrhizobium sp. WU425 (assembly GCF_021052305.1). NCBI lineage: Bacteria > Pseudomonadati > Pseudomonadota > Alphaproteobacteria > Hyphomicrobiales > Nitrobacteraceae > Bradyrhizobium > Bradyrhizobium sp. WU425. The sequence goes on from NZ_CP088089.1 coordinate 5,897,182, forward strand.
TGCATCTCCGCCGGCGCTTCGCTGTTCGGCGCCATCTGGAATTCGAATTCAACGCCGTCGATTACGCGCCGGTCGCCGGTCGCCATGATCAGGTCAGTCGGTCGCAGCAGCGCCACCGAACCTGCCGCCATCGACTTGCCGAGGCCGCAATCGACCTGCCCGCGCGCGCCCTTGGCGAGGAGCGGCCCGAACTGGTACTGCGCCCGGCGCAGCATCGCAGGTCCCGCGATGATGTTCTCGGAGACGGCATGCTCCATGAACAAGTTCGGCGCGATGATCGGCACGCGGCCGCTCGCGAGTGCATCCTCCTCCAGCACGCCGCGCGCACCACCCCAATGGTCGGTGTGGGTATGGGTGAAGATCACGGCCGCGACCGGCCGCTGGCCACGATGCCTGTAGTAGAGATCGAGCGCGGCGCGCGCGCCCTCGATCGAGGTCAGGGTGTCGACGACGATGACGCCGCTGTGGCCTTCGATCAGCGTCATGTTGGCAATGTCGAGCCCCCGCACCTGGTACACGCCGGGCACGACCTCGAAAAGGCCGTGCTGCATGTTGAGCCGCGACTGCCGCCACAGGCTCGGATTGACCGTGGTCGGCGCCTGCTCGGCGGCAAGAAAGGCGTACGGCTCGAGGCTCCAGACCGTCCGCCCTTGCGGATTGGTGATCTCCGCGTTCTCGATCGTGCCGAGGAAGCCGCGCGCGGCGTCGTCGAAATCGCGCGTGTCGGAAAACGGCAGTGCATTCAGCATCGCCGTTTGCTGCGCGATGACGGACGGCGTTGCGCCCTTCGGCTCGTTGCTGGACGTGTCCGTCATCTCGATCTCCTCCCCGCCTGTTGCGCGGCATCTAACCGCATCCCGCGGCCGATTGCCATGACGGGAGGGCGCAGCAATGCGTAGCCCCGCGCCCACAGGTGGAGAGAAGCAGCGTGTTCGCGGGCTACATGCCCAACAGCCTCGGCAGCCACAGCGACAGGCCGGGCCAATAGGTCACGACCACCAGGAATCCCAACATCGTCAGCAGCCATGGCCACACCGCGACCGTGAGCTCGGTGATACCCATCTTGGCGATGCCTGAGGCCACGTAGAGATTGAGGCCGACCGGCGGATGGCACAGCCCGACCTCCATGTTGACCGTCATCAGGATGCCGAAATGGATCGGATCGATGCCGAGCTTGATCGCAACCGGAAACAGGATCGGCGCCATGATCAGGATGATCGAGGATGGCTCCATCACGTTGCCGGCTAATAGCAGCAGGAGATTGACGACGAGGAGGAAGCCGATCCAGCCGAGGCCCTGGTCGATCATCCATTGCGCGAGCGCTTGCGGCACGTTCTCGTAAGTCATCAGGAACGAGAACAAGACGGCGTTGGTGATGATGTAGAGCAGCATCGCTGAAAGATTTGCCGACGACAGCAGCACCCGCGGCACGTCTCGCAGCTTCAGATCCTTGTAGATGAACACTGCGACGATGAAGGCGTACACCGCGCTGACGGCGGCAGCTTCGGTCGGTGTGAACAGGCCGCTGTAGATGCCACCGATCACGATCACGATCAGCAGGATACCCCAGATCGACTTGCGGAACGCATCCAAGCGTTCGTAGAGGGTTGCTTTCGGCATCCTCGGATAGTCGTTACGCCAGGCCCGGTAGAACGTCGTGGCGCCAAGCAGCATGGCGAGCACCATTCCCGGCACGATGCCGGCGATGAACAGCTTGCCGACGGAGGTGTTGGTGGAGACGGCAAACAGCACCATTGGAATCGACGGTGGAATGAGAATTCCCAGCGAGCCGGAGGTCGTGATCACGCCCGCCCCGAACTTCTTGGGAAATCCCTGCGCGACCATCGCGGGCAGGATCACCGATCCGATCGCCACCACGGTGGCCGGCGACGAGCCGGAAATCGCGGCGAACAGCGCGCAGGCGACCACGCCCGAGAGCGCAAGGCCTCCGTACCAATGGCCGACCAGCGAAGTCGCGAACGTGATCATCCGGCGCGCCACGCCGCCATGGGTCAGGAAGTTGCCGGCAAGGATGAAGAACGGGATCGCCATGATCTCGAAGCTCTCGATGCCGGTAAACAGCTTCAGCGCCACCGATTCCGTCCGTACGTCGGTCAACGTGAACATGAAGCTGAGCACGGTCAGGCCGAGCGCGATGGAGATCGGCATGCCCGTGAGCATCAACGACAGCAGAAGGCCGAAAACCACGGCGACACGCAGGCCCTGCGGCATCGTGATCACGTGCGCCGAATGGGCGAAGCACACGGCGACGATCAGGACCGGCAACAACATCAGGACCCAGCCGAGCGGGCTGCGTTCGTCGCGGACGACCTGACTGCGCGTGACCGGGGCCGGATGGACCGGGTCTATTTCGACGCCCTCGACGCCTGCCATGTCGTGATGCGGCAGTTCGCCGGTGCGATAGAACGACCAGGCGACCTGCAGGAAGCGGAAGCACATCAGCCCGGAGCCGAGCGGGATGGTGAGATACACCAGCCACATCGGTGCTTCCAAGTCGTTGGATTGCTGGCCGGTCTGCCACATCTGGCCGACGAACGCGGCCCCGAAATAGCACACGATGGCAGTGAAAAGGGCGCCGCACATCAGGCCGAACGTGATGACGCGGCGGCGCGATCCGCCGGGAAGGACATTGACCAGGACGTCGACGCCTACATGGATGCCGGTGCGCACCCCGTAGGCCGCACCGAACTTCGCCATCCAGATGAACATGTAAATGCAGAGTTCCTGCGCCCAGGACAAGTCGAGAGCGGCAAGCCAGACGAACGCCGCTCGCGCGGGCGCGGCCAGCAAGGACAGATTGCGCGCCTCCGCCCATTTGGCGATGTCGATCGACAGCCCGGCGCCATATCGGTGCAGCACGGCAACGAAGATGAGCAATGTCGCGGCCGCGATCATCGTCGCGATCAGCCATTCCTCGAGATGATCGAGCACACGATTCAATGCACGCAGCAACTTGGTCCCCTCAGCTTGGCTCATCATTCAAGAGCAACGGCCGGGAGTGCGATCACCCCCGACCGTTCATGGTTGTTCTTCCAGCGCGCCGGCGTCAGTTCATCTTGACGTCGAGTTCCTTGGCGAGGAGATCGAGCACCTCCTGCCCGACCCGCCCCTTTGCCCATTTGTAGGTCGGCTGCATCGCCTCCTGCCACGCCTTGCGATCGGCGTCAGTCAGATAATGCAGCGTGGTCTTGCCCGTCTTCTTGATCTCGGCCAGCGCATCCTCGTTTTCCTGACGCGCGATCGAATTGGTGTAGTCGGTCGCCTCGTTCATCGCCTTCTCGAGTTGGGCGCGGATATCGGGCGGCAGGCCGGACCAGAATTTCGAATTGACGATGACGGCATATTGCAGGTGCGCGTGATAGGACACCGTGATGTCCTTCTGCACCTCGTAGAACTTCTGAGTCAGGTAATTGGACGCGGTATTCTCGCAGCCGTCGACCACGCCCGTCTGCAAAGCCTGGTAGACTTCGGAAAACGCCATTATCTGAGGGATCGAACCCATGATACGGAGATATTGGTCGGCGACCTTCGATCCGGAGATGCGGAATTTGAGACCCTGGAAATCGGTCGGCTTTATCAGGGCACGGTTGGCGGAGAGCATGTGGAAGCCGTTGTCCCAATAAGCGAGCCCGGTGATGCCCTTGGTCTCGAGCTTATCGAACAGCCACTTGCCGATCGTGCCCTTCATCGCGTTGGAATAGGTTTGATCGTCCTTGAACAACCAAGGCAGGTCGAGCGCCTCGAACTCCTTGATACCGAGCGGTGCGAACTTCGCGGTCGAGGGGGCGAGCATGTGCACCGAGCCAAGCTGCAGCGCCTCGATCTCCTCCTTGTCCTTGTACAGCGTGGAGTTCGGGTAGATTTCGACCTTGACCTTGCCGTCGGTGTACTTCTCCGCAAGTTCCTTGAACTTCAGGGCGCCCTTGCCCTTGGGAGTATCGTTGGCGACGACGTGGCTGAATTTGATGACGATCGGGCTCTGGGCCTCGGCAACGGCGGGCCCCACGAGAACAGCTGCGGCGGCGACCGCAAGAAGCAGCTTGCGCATGAACGAACCTCCCAACAACCTCTAAAACCGGGTCTTTTTTGTTTTCCGATTTCAGTACTGACAGCAATCCGCCACCCGAACAACTAGACCTAAGCCCAATTTGCCGCAGCCAAGCAACCTTCAAGCTATCTTGGCCGCTGCTGAATGCGCAACCCGGCACCTGCTGCCGCTCCCGGAAACGAGCGCTTATGTCGCATTGCGGCAGTGCGATCAGCCGTTGCGCTGGGCGACCATGAACAGACGCCGGAACGGAAACAGCGTCTGTCCCGCGGCGTTCTTCGGATAGGCTTTCGCGACCCGCATCCCATAGGCGGCTTCGAACGCGGCCTTCTCGTCGCCCTGCAAGATGTCGAGATAGCGCGTCAGCCAGGTCCCCTTGGTCCACTCCTTCACGGGATTCTCGCCTTCCAGCACCTGCAGATATTCGGTCTCCCAGATGTCGATATTGGCCGACATCGGAGCAAGAAGACCGTGATAATAGGCCGGCGCTTCGACCGGCGGCGGCGTGACGAGATGCTCGACCTTGGACCGCCAGGGACCGTTCAGCGCGGTCTCGCCGATCAGCACATGCGAGGGCGCCAGAAAGTTGCGCGGCATCTGCACAGCGAGCATTCCGCCGGGCGTCACCTTCTCCATGATCGACGGAAACAGGGCCGCATGATTTGGCAGCCAGTGCAGCGCGGCATTGGAGTAGACGACGTCATATTGCTTCGTCGGACGCCAGTGGCCGAGATCCTCGTGTGACCATTCCACGTCCGGCGCCGCCTTGCGGCCGGCGGCGACCATCTCGGCCGAACCCTCGACACCGGTCACCGTCGCGTCCGGCCAACGCTCCTTGATCAGCTTGGTGACGTTGCCGGCGCCGGCGCCGAGATCGGCAATCGCACGCGGACCAGAATCCGGGATCCGCATCAAGAGGTCGACGGCGGGCCGGAGCCGGTGGCCGGAGAATTTCAGATATTGCTGCGGATCCCAGACCATCGCTCGGCGCCTTTTCTTTTTCGTGTTCCCTTCAACGCGGCTCTTGGTTACCACTGCTCCTCCCGGTCGGGCAAATCAGGCTGACGGGGACAGGGCAGGAAAACGAACAGAAGAACGAACAGCCCAGCGACAAGCAGAAAAGCGAACAAGAGGGCGTGTCACCATGGATCTCGGGCTCAAATCGAAAACCGCCGTCGTCACCGGAGCGAGCGTCGGCATCGGCCGTGCCATCGCCAAGGGCTTGGCTGCCGAAGGCGTGCGCGTCGTCGGCGTGGCACGGCGCACCGACCTGCTCGCCGAGCTGGTAACGGAAGTCGGCTCCGGTCTGATCACGCCATTCGAGCAGGACGTGATGGCCAAGGACGCGGCCGAGAAGATTTCGGCGTTCGCGCTCAAAGAGCTCGGCCATGTCGACATCCTGATCAACAATGCCGGCGGAAGCCGCCCCCTCCCCGTCGATGCGCCTGACAGCCAATGGGACGAGGCGATCGCGCTGAATTTCACCAGCTACCGCCGCATCGCGCATGCGCTGCTGCCGCAGATGATCGAGCGCAAATGGGGCCGCATCGTCAACATCACCGGCAAGTCCGAGCCGGAAGGCCTCAACGCCGCGTTTGCCGCCAAAGCCGCCGTGCACGCCTGGGCCAAAGGCCTGTCGCGCGAGATCGGCGAGCACGGCATCACCATCAACTGCATCCCGCCCGGCCGCATCATGAGCGAACAGATCCGCCGCAACTACGCGCCTGATTATCGCGAGCGCTTCGCGGAAGAAGAGATCCCGGTCGGCTATTGGGGCGAGCCGGAAGACCTCGCCGCGCTCGCGGTGTTCCTGGCATCACCCGTGGCGCGCTACATCACGGGCACGGTGATCCCGGTGGATGGGGGGTTGCGGAGGTATCAGTTCTAGAACCGATTGGACTTCGTAGGATGGGTAGAGCGCAGCGAAACCCATCGACAGCATACGACGTGAACCTGATGGGTTTCGCAAGTGCTCTACCCATCCTACGGCCTACCGCCTTACTCATGCAGCAGCGTTTGCCAGTCCGGAGGCACCGCGCCGTCCGGTCCGGGCACCGGCTGATCCAACGGATGCGCGTGAGGACCTTGAAGCTTCGGGCCGGCGAAAGCCTCTCCCGTGCGATAGTCGTAAAACCATCGTTCGCCCGGCTCGAAGCTCGTGATGATCGGATGACCTGTCGCCGCGCTGTGTTTCGTTGCGTGCTGATTTGGTGACGCATCACAGCAGCCGATGTGACCGCATTCGACACATCTGCGAAGGTGAAACCACCACCCGCCCGCAGCCGAGCATTCCACGCACCCCGTTCCGCTTGGTTTGGCCGCGAGATTGATGCCACCTAGGTCAGCTCACTGAAATTGCCCGCAGCCACCACCGATGCATTCACGCCGCGATCTCCGCCACGATCGCATTTTGCCAGTGTTTTGCCCGACGGGTCAACGTCATGGCAGCGGCGAATGCCGCCGCTGCGCGGTTCGGAAATCCCTTATTAATCAAGGGGCCTTCTACTGTGCATGGGGTTGTTTTCGCGCTTTTTTGTTTTGAGCCCTTAAAAAAAACAAGGCCCCGCATAACCACTCACCCGGCCTGCAGGATTTCCGCAATCGCCGCCCCCGCGGCGATCGTGCCGAGCTTTCCGCCGACATCGCGCGTTGCCCTGCCCTCGCCGATCGCTTTTGCCACCGCCGCCTCGATCGCACGTGCGGCTTCCTCGTAGCGCACCGCGCCGCTATTCTCGCCGTGCCATCCGAGCAGCAGGGCCGTGGACAGGATCAGCGAGACTGGATTGGCAACATCCTGTCCGGCTATGTCAGGCGCCGAGCCATGCGCGGCCTGCGCCATGGCGAAGCTGTCGCCGACATTGAGCGAGCCGCCGAGACCGAGGCTGCCGGAGAGTTCGGCGGTGAGATCGGACAGGATGTCGCCAAACATGTTGGTGGCGACGATGACGTCGAAGCGGTCGGGGTTGCGCACCACATGCGCCATCATGGCGTCGATGAGGATGTCGTCGATCCCAAGGCCGGGATAGGCCTTCGCCGTCTCGCGGCAGATCTCGAGGAACATGCCGTCACCGAGCTTGAGCACATTGGCCTTGTGCACGATGGTGAGATGCTTGCGCCGCTTCATCGCCAGCCGGCACGCCGCGTGCGCGATGCGCTCGCAGCACAGGCGCGTGATCCGGCGCAGCGAGATCACGACGTCAGGCGTGACCAGCATCTCGCCATTGCCCTGCTCCATGTTGCGGTCGGCGTAAAACCCTTCTGTGTTCTCGCGCACCACGACGAGGTCGAAATCGCCCACCCGGCCGGACCGCCCCGCATAGGTGCGTGCGGGCCTGACATTGGCGTAGAGGTCGAGGTTCTTGCGAAAATATCGCGACGGGTTGATCTCGCCATGGGCCTCGTCCTTGAAGTCGAAGGTCGCGGTCGGCCCGAGGATCAGGCCGTCGGCGGCGCGGACGATGTCGAGCAGCTCGGGGCGCACCGTCGTGCCAAATTGTTTGAGGCTCGCATGCCCGACCGCGTGCTCCTCCAGCTGCAGATTGAGCTGGAAGCGTTCGGAGGCCGCGCGCAACACGCCTGATGTCGCGGCCGTGATCTCGGGCCCGATGCCGTCACCGGGCAAAACGACGATGTGCATGGCGGTCCCCTGACATTGCAGCAGTTCGCGCGATCATACGCCGGCGCGCAGGTTCATCGCCCAGCCTTCGCGCATACACAGCATGCAAGCATATGCCTGTGGAAGGCGGCCGCGCCGTAGTACATGCCGAGTCCCCTGGAGCCGGCCGCCGGAGCAACGCGCTAACGCAATGACAATCACGTTACCCGCCGGCGCGCGCGAGCCCGACCACACCATTTCCGACGGCCTTCCAGCCGCACAGCGGCGCTGGGCCATTGCCGCGATCTTCACCGCGCTGGCGATGGCGTCGCTCGACACCGCGATCGCCAACATCGCGCTGCCCGCCATTGCCGGCGACCTGCATGTGAGCCCGGAGCAATCGGTCTGGGTGGTCAACGTCTACCAGATCGCGCTGGTGGCGACGTTGCTGCCGTTGGGAGCACTCGGCGAGATCGTCGGGCACCAGCGCATCTATCTCGGCGGCCTGATCCTGTTCACCATCGCCTCGCTGTTCTGCGCGGTGGCCTGGTCGCTGGAGAGCCTGCTGGTTGCGCGCACGCTGCAAGGGTTAGGTGCGAGCGGCATCATGAGCGTCAACACGGCGCTGGTGCGCTTCGTCTATCCCGGCCGGATGCTCGGCCGCGGCTTCGGCCACAACGCGCTGGTGGTCGCGACCGCCTTCACCTTTGGTCCCTCGATCGCTTCCGCTATCCTCGCGCTCGGCCCGTGGCCATGGCTGTTCGCCGTCAACATCCCGTTCGGCCTCGTCGCGATCGGCATCGGATTTGCGATGCTGCCGAAGACGCCGCGCGCCGATCACGGCTTTGACTTTCTCGGCGCGGCCTTGGCGTCGGCCTGTCTCGGGCTGTTCATCACGGGCATCGGCAGTGCCGCGCACAATCTCTCACCGGTTGTCGTGGGCATCGAGCTGGTCACGGCCCTGGTGCTCGGCTTCATCCTGACGCGCCGCCATGCCGACCATCCGGCGCCGATGCTGCCGATCGACCTGTTCAGCCGGCCAATGTTCGCGCTGTCGGCCGCGACGGCCGTGTGCTCGTTCGCGGTGCAGGGCCTCGCCTTCGTCTCGCTGCCGTTCTATTTCGAAGACGTGCTGGGGCGTTCGCAGGTCGAGACCGGCTTCTTCATGACGCCATGGCCGCTGGTGGTCGGCATCATGGCGCCGATCGCCGGGCGCCTCTCCGACCGGCACGCGGTCGGATTGCTCGGCGGCATCGGGCTCGTGCTGCTCGGCCTCGGCATGGCGCTGCTGGCGATGCTGCCGGCCAATCCTGCGATTCCCGACATTATCTGGCGGATGGTGATCTGCGGCATGGGATTCGGCTTCTTCCAGGCGCCGAACATGAAAGCGGTGATGTCGAGCGCGCCGCCGCATCGCAGCGGCAGCGCCTCCGGCATCGTCGCCACCGCGCGCCTGACGGGGCAGACGACAGGGGCGGCGCTGGCCGCGCTCTGCTTCTCGCTGGCCGGTCACGACGGCGCAGTCGTGGCATTGGCACTCGGCGCCGGCTTCGCCGTACTCGGCAGCGTGATGAGCTTTTTGCGGCTGGCGGTGGAGTAGACGGTCAAGCCAGATGTCGGGCCGCCGTCACCTCGACTGTCGCGGCCGGAATGACAGTCTCCTCGTCGAGCGCAGCGAGGCGCTCATCGATGGCAGCGATGACCTTGCGCGAGAACGGCCCGAGATGCGCATAGGCAGCGATCATCTGCACGGCGATCCGCGCCGATGTTGTGTCGCGCTTGGCGCAGTTCATGAAGGTCTGCCACAGCGGCCCGCGCGCCTCGGGAAGGGCTGTGACCACCTTGTGCACCGTTTCCATCGCGCCGATCCGGGCACGGATATCGCCTTCCGCGAGCTCCTGGCGCTGGCGAGAGCGGTCGAGCAGCGTCATCAGTCGGTCGATACGCCTTGCATAGGCGGCCGGGCTGTAGATGTGCTCCAGCACGCGCTTGTAGTCCGTCAGAATGTCGCGCAATGGACGCACCGGATCGAAGTTGATCCCGGCGGTGCACTGATCCGCGCCGATGGTCGGCGCCAAGTCATGGCCCGGATGCAACCGCCCTTCGCGCTCCAGGCGGCGCGTCAGCTGCGTGTTCGGCAAGGCATAGAGCAGGCCGACCATGCTGACCGGGATCGCCGCCTCTTCGATGAAGTCGATCATGGCATCCGCCATCGAGAGCTTCTCATTGTCGAAGCCGACGATGAAACCCGCGGTGACGAGCATGCCCGCGGCGTAGATCTTGTGGATGCTCTCGGCGATGTTGCGCCGCGTGTTCTGCTTCTTCCGCATGGCGACCAGCGTCGCCGGATCCGGACTTTCGATACCGACGAAGATGGCGAAGAAATTCGCCTGGCCCATCAGGTTCAGGAGCTCGGGATCGTCGGCCAGATTGACCGAGGCCTCAGTCGACAATTCAAAGGGATAGCCGTGAGCACGTTGCCATTCGGCCAGCTGGGGCAGGAACAGCCGCAACGACTTCTTGTTGCCGATGAAATTGTCGTCGACGAAGTCGAGATGGCCGCGGTAGCCCATGGCATAGAGCCTGTCGAGCTCGACCAGCATTTGCTCGTTCGTCTTGGTTCGCGGCACCCGGCCATAGAGCTCGATGATATCGCAGAACTCGCAGGTGAACGGGCAGCCGCGGGAATACTGCACACCGAGATAAAGGTAGTCCTCGAACTTCAGCAGATCGAAGCGCGGAACCGGCGTCTTGGTGACGTCGGCCTGGAATTTCGGCGCAATGAAGACGCCGGAGCGTGCGCCACTGTCCCAGGCCGCGACGAATTCGTGGAGAACGCTTTCGGCCTCTCCGAGCACCTGGAAGTCGGCCCTCTCATAGATATGGGGGCTCGAGGTGGGATCGGGACCGCCCACGACCACCGGCTTGCCCGCGGCACGGCAAATTTCGATCAGGCGCAGCGTGTCGGCCTGCTGCGGCATCATTCCGCCGGTGAAGACGACGTCGGCCCAGGAAAGATCCTCGTCGCTGAAGGATTCCGTGTTGCAATCGATCAGCCGGACCGTCCAGCTCTCGGGCAGCATCGCGGCAACGGTGATCAGCCCCAAAGGGGCCGCGGGCCGCTTCACACCCAACACTTTGCAGGATTCGCCAAAGCTCCAGAAGGACTCTGCCGAGAACAGCGGATAGAGCATCAGGACTTTGCAAGGCTGCGGTACGTTCATGGAACCCCTTTTTGGCTGATTCCACTGTAGCAGAGCATTCTCGACTTGCACCCTGCCAAAAGGGACAAACTGTCGCTCTCGGTTCCGGGGGCGTCGGCGCGGAAGCCAGTAGACGTCGCTCCAAGCCGTGCCGCGGGCGCCCGGGGAAGGAATCCCCGCCGGTTACCCCTCGGACTATTGATTTGAACGTTTCCAATTTGCCGGACACATTGCGCCGCTGAGTCCAGTCGGTGGATTGGGCCAATCAGGGGACTGCGATGGCAAACCTAACAATCAACGGAAAAACCTTCACGCTCGACGTCGAGCCGGATACGCCCCTGCTCTGGGCGATCCGCGAGAATGCCGGCCTCACCGGCACCAAATATGGCTGCGGCATTGCACAATGCGGCGCCTGCACCGTTCACATCGACGGCGTCGCCACCCGCTCCTGCGGGGTTTCGGTCGGCGAAGCCGCAGGCAAGAAGATCACGACCATCGAAGGGCTCGCCTCCGGCAACGCGCTGCACAAGGTGCAGGAAGCCTGGATTGCCCAGGACGTTCCGCAATGCGGCTATTGCCAGAGCGGCATGATCATGGCGGTGGCGGCGCTGCTGAGCGAGAAGCCGAAGCCGACCGACGCCGACATCGACGAGGCCATCACCAATATCTGCCGCTGCGGCACCTTCCAGCAGGTGCGCGAAGCGATCCACACGATCGCAAGCGCGTAAGGAGCCGCCACATGAACAAGCATGTCTCTCCCAGGATGAACCGCCGTGCCTTCGTCATCGGCACCGCCGCGGTCGGCGCAGGTCTCGCAATCGGCCTCGATATCCCCTTCGGCGGTCCCGCCGTGGTCCGCGCGGCCGACGGCTCCCCGGAGATCGGCGCCTGGGTCGTGGTCAGGCCCGACGACACCGTCGTCATCCGCATCGCCCGCTCCGAAATGGGCCAGGGCTCCCTCACGGGCCTTGCCCAGCTCGTCGCCGAGGAACTCGAATGCGACTGGTCGAAGGTCTCGACCGAATATCCGACACCGGGCCAGAGCGTCGCCCGCAAGCGCGTCTGGGGCGATTTCTCGACCGGCGGCAGCCGCGGCATCCGCTCTTCGCAAGACTATGTCCGCAAGGGCGGTGCCACCGCACGCGTGATGCTGATCCAGGCCGCCGCCGAGGCGTGGAAAGTGCCGGCGTCCGAATGCACGGCCGCCAACAGCGTCATTACCCACACGCCGTCCGGCAAGACCACGACCTACGGCAAGGTCGCCGAGGCCGCGGCCAAGCGGACGCCGCCGGCCGAGGTCAAGCTGAAGGACCCCAAGGACTGGAAGCTGATCGGCAAGGGCGTGAAGCGGCTGGACACCGCCGAGAAGACCACCGGCACCATGGTCTACGGCATCGACGTCAAGCTGCCGGGCATGCTGAACGCCGCGATCAAGGATTGCCCGGTGTTCGGCGGCAAGCTGAAAAGCTATGACGAAGCCAAGATCACCGGCATGAAAGGAGTCAAGAAGGTCGTCGAGGTCGGCGACACCGCGGTCGCCGTCGTTGCCGACACCTGGTGGCACGCCAAGACCGCACTGGAGGCGCTGCCGATCGTCTGGGACGAGGGCGACAACGCCAAGGTCTCGAGCGAGTCGATCGCGAAATGGCTGACCGAGGGCCTCGACAACGGGCAGCCGGCCTATGTCGGCAACAAGAACGGCGACGCGAAGGCGGCGATTGCCGGTGCCGCCAAGAAAATCGAGGCCGTCTACAGCTATCCCTACCAGAACCACGCCACCATGGAGCCAATGAACGCCACGGCGCTCTACACGGCGGACAAATGCGAGGTCTGGTGCGGCACGCAGAATGGCGAGGCAGCCTTCGCGGCCACGTTGGAAGCGTCGGGCCTGCCGGCGGAGAAGTGCGACGTGCACAAGGTGATGCCGGGCGGCGGCTTCGGCCGGCGCGGCCAGACCGACTATGTCCGCCAGGCCGTCTTGATCGCCAAGGAGATGCCGGGCACGCCGATCAAGCTGTTGTGGTCGCGCGAAGAGGACATGGCGCACGGCAGATATCACCCGATCACCCAGTGCAAGATGACCGGCGCGTTCGATGCCGACAACAATCTGGTCGCGCTGCACTACCGCCTGTCCGGGCAATCGATCCTGTTCTCGCTCCGCCCCGAAGCGCTGCAGAACGGCATGGATCCGGCCGCATTCCAGGGCGTCGCCCAGTCCGGCGAAGCCGCGTTCGGTTACTCCGTGCCGAACCTCCTGGTCGAGCATGCGATGCGCAACCCGCACGTTCCGCCGGGCTTCTGGCGCGGCGTCAACGTCAATCACAACGCGATCTACATGGAATGCTTCATGGACGAGCTGGCCCAGGCCGCAGGCCAGGACCCGCTCGAATTCCGCCGCAAGCTGATGGGCAATCACCCCAAGCATCTGGCGGTGCTCAATGCCGTGGCCGAGAAGATCGGCTGGAGCACTCCGGCGCCACAGGGCATCTATCGCGGCATCGCGCAGGTGATGGGCTATGGCAGCTATGTCGCCGGCGCTGCCGAAATCTCGGTGACCGACGGCAACAAGATCAAGGTGCATCGCATCGTCGCCTCCACCGATCCCGGCTACGTCGTCAATCCGGCCCAGGTGGAGCGGCAGATCGCGGGGTCCTTCGTCTATGGCCTCTCCGCGCTGTTCTACGGCGGCTGCACCGTCAAGGACGGCAAGATCGAGCAGACCAACTTCGACACCTACAATTCGATGCGCATCAACGAGATGCCGAAGGTGGAGTCGGTGATGGTGCCGAGCGGCGGGTTCTGGGGCGGTGTCGGCGAGCCGACCATCGGCGTCGCGGCGCCGGCGGTGCTCAATGCGTACTTCGCGGCGACGGGCAAACGCATCCGTTCGGTGCCGCTGCGCGACCAGAACATCACCTTCGCCTGAGAAACGCCGCGGCGGCCGCAACCGCCGCCGCGGCACACTTTCCGGACAAGACTCATGAATGCGCCGGTGACACGGCGGGATGCCGTCCTCAGCATCGCCGCCGCGGCCACATCATTCGCCACCCCTACGATCCTGCGCGCGCAATCGGCGGGCCGCGTCGTCGTGGTCGGCGGCGGCTTCGGTGGTGCGGCGTGCGCCCGCGCGCTGAAGCGCGCGCGGGCAAACTTGCAAGTCATCCTGATCGAACCCAGTACCGTCTTCACTTCCTGCCCGTTCAGCAACGAGGTGATCGCGGGTCTGCGCGAGATCGACGTGCAGCAGTTTGGCTATGACAAGGTCGCCGCCGAAGGCGTCACGGTGATCAGCCAAGCCGTAACCACGATCGAGCCGCAGCTGCGCAGCGTCGTGACGGCCGATGGCGTTGCGCTGCCCTATGATCGTCTCGTCCTCTCTCCCGGCATCGACTTCCATTTCGAGGCTCTGCCCGGCTACGACGACGCCACATCAGAAAAGATGCCGCATGCCTGGAAGGCCGGTGCGCAGACGCTATTGCTGCGTGGGCAGCTGGAGGCCATGCCGGACGGCGGCACTGTCGCCATTGCCATCCCCGCCAATCCCTCGCGCTGTCCGCCGGCGCCTTACGAGCGAGCCAGCCTGATCGCGCATTACCTGAAAACGACGAAGCCGCGTTCAAAGGTCTTGATTCTCGATGCCAAGGACACTTTCTCCCAGCAGCGGCTGTTCGAGAAGGCGTGGAAGGAGCTTTACGGTGACATGATCGAACGCATCGCTCTGTCGCAAGGCGGCCGCGTGACCTCGGTCGATCCTGGGACCAGGACCGTCGTCACCGAATTCGGCAATTACACCCCCGACGTCGCCAACGTCATCCCGCCGCAGCGTGCCGGACGCATCGCTGAGGTCGCGGGCGCGGCGGATGCGACCGGCTGGTGCCCGATCGATCCCGTTACCTTCGAATCGAAACTTGTCCCGAACATCCACGTCATCGGCGATGCCTGCCTCGGCGGGGGCATTCCCAAATCGGCATCCGCGGCAAGCGCACAGGGCAAGGCCTGCGCTTCCGCGATCGTGAACCTCCTTGCCGGCCGCGCACCAGAAACGCCGCGACTGACAGGCGTGTGCTACAACATTGTCGCACCCGGCTACGGCTTTTCACTCGCGGGCAATTACCAGCCCAGGGGCGACATCTTCGCCGAGGTCGAGGGCGGAGCGACCAGCCCGGCCGATGCGCCGCGCGAATTGCGCGCCCGCGAGGCGACTGAAGCCGAGCGCTGGTTTCGAGCCATCACGGCGGACACCTTTGGCTAGAGCATTGGTCCATATCGCAGCGCTCATCGCCAGTTGCGCGTTCGCCTGCCATGCGGGAGCCGAGGAGCTCCGGCACTACAACGTCGCCGGCGACGGCATCGCGGAATCGCTCACCGGCGCGCCCGGCGATGCCGCGCGCGGGCGCGCGCTGGTGCTGGCGCGCACGACGACCTGCATCCTCTGCCATTCCGGTCCGTTCCCGGAGACCCGGTTCCAGGGCGACCTCGCGCCCGACCTCTCGGGTGCGGGGAACCGCTGGACGATGAGCCAGTTGCGGCTTCGACTGGTCGATGCGGCGCGCTTCAACGCGGAGACCATCATGCCGTCCTATTATCGCACCGACCACCTCGTGCGGGTCGGGCGAAATTTCGTCGGCAAACCGATATTGTCCGCCGCCGAGATCGAGGACATCGTGGCTTTTCTCGCAACGCTTCGGGACTAGGACTGTTCATGCCAACCACGCGACGCCAATTCCTGAATCTTGCCGGAAGCGTGACGTTCGCCGGGGCGATCCCGATGGTCACGCTGCGGCCGCTCGAGGCGACACCGGCGATGCTCACTGCCGCGATCCGCAACGTCGTCGGCGAAGCACCTGTCCGCACCGGCAAGGTGAAGCTCGACATTCCGCCGCTGGTCGAGAACGGCAACACGGTGCCGCTGACCGTGAGCGTCGCGAGCCCGATGACGGCGGGCGACTACGTCAAGAGCATCCACGTCTTCAACGAGAAGAACCCGCAGCCGAACATCGGCAATTTCTATCTCGGCCCCTCGTCCGGCCGCGCCCAAATCTCGACCCGGATTCGGCTCGCCGACACCCAGAAGGTGGTGGCGATCGCGCGTCTTTCCGACGACACGTTCTGGCAGGTCACGGCCGAGATCGTGGTGACGCTGGCCGCCTGCACCGAGGAGATGAATTGATGGCCGCGCTCATCAACGTTCCGCCGAAAGCCAGGCGCGGCGAAATCATCGAGATCCGCACGTTGACCTCGCACATCATGGAGACGGGCTTCCGCCATACCGCGGACGGCGCGCTGGTGCCGCGCGACATCATCACGAGTTTCACGTGCCGCTACAACGGCACCGAGATTTTTCGCGCCGATCTCTTTCCGGCGATAGCAGCCAATCCCTATCTGTCGTTTTTCACGGTCGCGAAGCAGAGCGGTAAGTTCGAGTTCGAGTGGATCGGCGACAACGGCTATTCGTCCAGCGCATCGGCGTCGATCACGGTCGAATGAGTTTTTGGCGCGCGATATCGGCCGCGGCGCTCCTCGCCACGGTCCCTGCCCTGCTCGCCGGCGAGATTGCGCCGGACGCGCGCCGCTCCGGCTATTCGTTCATGGGGCCCGACACGCGCGCGATGCAGGATGACGACACCTCAAATCCCGGCATGCTGTTCGTGCTCGACGGCGAGGCGTTATGGACGAAGAGGACCGGCAGCGCCGACAAGGCCTGCGTGGATTGCCATGGCGATGCACGCGGCAGCATGAAAGGCGTCGCGGCGCGCTATCCGGCCTTCGACAAGGCGCTGGCGCGCCCCGTCACGCTCGACCAGCGCATCAATCTGTGCCGCAGCAATCATCAGCAGGCGAGGCCGCTCCCCTACGAGAGCCGCGATTTGCTGGCCCTGTCCGCCTTCGTCGCGCACCAATCGCGCGGCACCGCGATCACCGCGGGCGACGATCCGCAACTGAAGCCATTCGTCGAACAGGGCCGCGCCCTCTTCATGCAGCGCGAAGGCCAGCTCAATCTTGCCTGCACCAATTGCCACGACGACAATTTCAACAAGCGGCTTGCCGGCGCGCCGGTCACGCAAGGACAGCCGACCGGCTATCCGCTTTATCGCCTGGAATGGCAGACGCTGGGATCGCTGGAGCGGCGGCTACGCAGTTGCATGACGGGTGTCCGCGCCCAGGCCTATGATTTCGGCGCGCCCGAGTTGGTCGCGCTCGAACTCTATCTGATGTCGCGAGCGCATGGCTTGCCGATGGAGACGCCGGCCGTGCGGCCCTGAATTCCGCAGATTAGGACTAGGCAGAAGCAGAACGGCCGCTAGTATCCGCCCAAATTGAGTCACAGGGAGGGACCTCAAGTGGTCAACCACAAAATCTCGCGTCGTACGCTCTTGACGGGCACTGCCGCAGCTGGCGCGCTCAGCCTGACGGGATTGCCGGCGCGTGCCGAGGTGAACTGGAAGAAATACGCGGGGACCAAGCTCGAGGTGATCCTCGCCAAGGGGCCCCGCGGCGACAACCTGCAAAAATACGTGAAGGAGTTCACCGAACTCACCGGCATCCAGGTCGAAGCGGAGCAGATTCCCGAGCAGCAGCAGCGCCAAAAGGTGGTGATCGAGTTCACCTCGGGACGGCCGAGCTTCGACGTCGTCCATCTCAGCTACCATGTGCAGAAGCGGCAATTCGAGAAGGCCGGCTGGCTCGCCGACTTGACGCCCTTCATGAAGGACCCGGCGCTCACCGCGGCCGATCTCGTCGAGGGCGACTTCTCGGCAGCCGGCCTGCAATACGCCAGGAACGACAAGGGCCAGATGCTGTCGCTGCCGTGGTCGGTCGATTATTTCATCCTCTACTACAACAAGGAGCTGTTCGAGAAGAAGGGCGTCACCGTTCCCAAGACCCTCGACGAGATGGCTGCGGCGGCCGAGAAGCTCACCGATACCAAGGAAGGGATCTACGGCTTTGTCGGGCGCGGCTTACGCAACGCCAACATGGCGATGTGGAGCAACTTCTTCCTCAACTATGGCGGGGAATTCCTCGACGCCAAGGGCAACATCCTGACGGACGGTCCGGAAGCCATTGCGGCGACCAAGCTCTATCAGACGCTCCTGACGAAATCGGCACCTCCAGGCGTCGCCGGCTTCAACTGGATGGAGTCGATGGCCTCGTTCACGCAAGGCCGATCCGCGATGTGGATCGACGGCGTCGGCTGGGCGCCGCCGTTGGAAGACCCGGCCGCCTCGCGCGTCGTCGGCAAGGTCGGCTACACCGTCGTGCCCGCCGGCCCCAAGGGCCAATATTCCTCGACCTATGGCGACGGCATCGGCGTTGCCGCTGCGAGCAAGAACAAGGAAGCCGCCTATCTGCTCTGCCAATGGGTGGTCTCGAAAACCCAGGGCGCGCGGCTGCTGCAGGCCGGCGGCGGCGTGCCGTTCCGCAACTCCATCCTTGGCGATCCCGAGGTCCAGAAGGGCGTCAAGACCAAGGAATGGCTGCAATCGGTGATCGATTCCGGCAAGATCAGCAAGCTGGGCCTGCCCGTCGTTATTCCCGTCGCCGAATTCCGCGATATCGTCGGCGCCGCGGTCACTGCGACCTTGTCCGGCGCCGATCCTGCCGCCGAGCTGAAGAAGGCCAACGATCAGTACCGGCCGATCCTGGAGCGTAGCGAGAAGGCGTGAGTGCGTTGACACAATCGACTCCGGGCGCGGCACAGTCCGAAGCCGCGCCGGAGAAGGAGTTGCGGCCGCCGTCCTACTGGCCGTTCGTGGTCCCGGCGCTGGTCGTCGTGATCGCGATCATCATCTTTCCGTGGGTCTTCACGATCTGGATGAGCCTGAACGAGTGGAAGGTCGGCTCCTCGACCACCTTCGTTGGCTTGTCCAATTATCTGCGGCTGACGAGCGATCCCCGCTTCATCGAGGCCGTCGGGCACACACTGGTCTACACCATACTGTCCGTGCTGCTGCCGCTCGTGCTCGGCACGTTTGCGGCCGTAGTGTTTCACCAGAAATTCCCTGGCCGCGGCTTTCTGCGCGGCGTCTTCATCATGCCGATGATGGCGACGCCGGTGGCGATCGCGCTGGTCTGGACCATGATGTTCCACCCGCAGCTCGGCGTACTGAACTATCTGCTGTCACTGGTCGGAATCCCCGCGCAGCTCTGGGTATTCCATCCCGCGACCGTCATTCCCTCGCTGGTGCTGGTCGAGACCTGGCAATGGACGCCGCTGGTCATGCTGATCGTACTCGGCGGCCTGGCAGCGATCCCGACCGAGCCTTACGAAAGTGCACAGATCGACGGCGCCAGCATCTGGCAGGTGTTCCGCTTCATCACCCTGCCGCTGATCATGCCGTTCCTGTTCATCGCCGGCATGATCCGCATGATCGATGCCGTGAAGAGCTTCGACATCATTTTCGCGATCACGCAGGGCGGTCCGGGATCGGCGTCGGAGACGATCAACATCTATCTCTACAGCGTCGCCTTCTCCTATTACGACCTCGGCTACGGCTCGGCGATCGCGGTCGTGTTCTTCCTGCTGATCGTTCTGCTCGCGGCGGTGATGCTTTATGCACGCCAACGCATGCTGTGGACCGAGATCGCGAGCGGCACATGAGTCCAAGGCAAATCATCGGCAAGATCGGCCTGTGGTTCTCGGTGTTCCTCATCGTGTCGCCGGCGATCCTGTTCTTTCTCTGGATGCTGTCGCTGTCGCTCAAATTCGAGATCGACAACGCCGCATACCCGCCGGTGTTCTTTCCCGAGCATGTCGCCTGGAAAAACTATGCCGACGTGCTCGCCTCCAACCGCTTTCTGACCTATTTCATCAACAGCCTGATCGTCACCGGCAGTGCGACGCTGCTTGCCCTGCTCGTCGGCGTTCCCGCCGGCTACGGCATCGCACGCATGGCCGCGCATAAATCCGCGATCGTGATCCTGATCGCCCGCATCACGCCGGGCCTGTCCTATCTGATCCCGCTGTTTCTCATGTTCCAGTGGCTGGGACTGCTCGGCACGCTGGTGCCGCAGATCATCATCCACCTCGTGGTCACGGTGCCGATCGTGATCTGGATTATGATCGGCTATTTCGAGACGACGCCAATGGAGCTGGAAGAAGCAGCCCTCATCGACGGCGCCACGCGCTGGCAGGTCTTCCGCCATGTCGCGCTGCCGATCGCCAAGCCTGGCATCGCGGTCGCTTTCATTCTCGCCGTGATCTTCTCCTGGAACAACTTTGTCTTTGGCATCGTGCTGGCCGGACGCGAGACACGCACCTTGCCAGTCGCGGTCTACAACATGATCTCGTTCGACCAATTGAGCTGGGGGCCGCTCGCGGCCGCCGCGCTGATCGTCACCCTTCCGGTGCTGCTGCTCACGGTGTTCGCCCAGCGACAGATCGTCGCCGGGCTCACCGCGGGTGCCGTCAAGGGCGGGTAGCTACTCCGCCGGTGCCGCGTGCATGTCCGCGTGCGGCATGTAGGACTCGCTCGCGCCGAGCCGGCTGGCCGCGAACAAACCGGCGGCCATCACGGCATAGGCGAACGCGACCGCGGGCGTGACGCCAAAGCCGCCGCCGATGCCGACGGCTTCGCCGTGCATGAAGCCGAAGTAGGTCAGGACCGCACCAACCAGCGCAAACGCCGAGGCCTTCTCGAAGTCGCGCTCGATGATGAAGACACCGATCGCACCCAGGATCAGGCCGCCGAGGATGGAGCCGCCGCCCATCACTTCGAGTCCGTGATAGAACACGCCCTGCTGAGGCAGTGCTGCGATCGCCGCAGCCTTGACCGCGTCGGCCTTGTCGGCGGCCATTCCGCCAACGGTCGCAGCCGCGTTCATGGTCGAGCCCAGCATGGTGTCGATCTGGAGCTTGGCCCAGGCGGCCAGATGCGGCGTCAGCGCCAGCACGATCGCGGGCGCGTGCTTGACCGGCGTGGTCTGGAACGCCTGCGCGCCGATCAGCATGCCGATATAGAGCAAGATTGGCGAGATCGCGACGACAGGGACCAGCGCCAGCAGCACCGAGATGATGCCGAACCAGGCCAGCACCACCACCATGATGCCGGTCGCAGCCGAGTAACCGATGCGGCCGCCCATCGCCTTCCAGCCGGGATGGCCGATATAGACGGCGTTGATGAAGGGATTGCCCATCAGGCAGCCAATCAGGCTGACGATTCCGTCGGCGGTGAGCACGCGCGTGGTCGGATATTCGTCGCCGGCGGCCTCCGCGCTCTCGACATTGTCCATGGCCTCGACGAGATCATAGATGCCGAACGGAATGGCGGTAACCAGAATGATTCCGAGGAATTCGAAACCGGAGAAAACGTAGCCTACCGCCGGGATCGGCACCGAGAAGCCGAAATTGGCAAAGGCATCACCGACGCCTTTGACGCTCAGTCCACCGAGACCGAGGCCGAACAGGTTCGAACCCCATGCGATGACCATGCCCACCGCGATCGCGACGAGACCGGCGGGAATGCCGCGCCAATATTTCACGCCACCGAACCAGCTCACCAGAATGATGGCGAAGCAGACCAGGCCAATCTGCGGAGTCATGTACATTTCGAGCGCCGGCCGCATCGAGATGAAGGTGACGGATACGCCGGCGAGCGTACCGAGCAGCGCCGCGCGCGGTGTGATTTTTCGAATGAACGGCGCGATGAAGCCGCCGATCATCAGGATGAAGCTCTGGAAGAACACCCAGACCAGGCCCGCCGACCAGCCCTTGAGCGGATCGCCGGTCTTGATCGTGATCGGCAGCATGATCACGAAGGTGACGATGAACATGTGCGGTACGCTGACGCCTGACGGTAACGCACAGACGTCGTTGCGGCCGGTCGTCTGTGCCAGACGATAAGCGAGGAACGCGTAGTAGAAGGTGGAAAGGCACATCATCAGCCCGAGTGCGGGAAGGATGCGGCCGAACACCAGTGAGTCGGGCATCTTCAACACGAAGCGCAACAGGCCTGTGAGCACCAGCATGTTGACGAGGATGTTGGTGCCGAAGCCGAAAAACGCGTTCCAGTCGCCCGGTGTCCATAGTGCTGGCTTGAACTCGGAGGTGCCGGCCGTCCCTGTCGTGCCTGTGCTCATCGTGATGCCCCTACGCTGATGTGGAAATCTTCATCGCCTCCAGAACCGCGGCTGAGCTTGCAACCCAGCCGAAGATGCCGCCCTGGGCCTTGATCATCTTCAAGCCCATCTCGTGAAATTTGGGGAAGTAGGATGCGCAGCCGTCCGAGATGACGATGCAGCGATAGCCGCGGTCATTGGCCTCGCGCACGGTGGTGTTGACGCACACCTCGGTGGTGACGCCGCACACCAGCAGATTCTCGACGCCGTATTTCTCCAGCACGTCGGTGAGCTCGGTGGCGTAGAACGCGCCCTTGCCGGGCTTGTCGATCACGATCTCGCTGTCGAGCGGGTAGAGCTCCGGGATGATGTCGTGGCCGGCCTCGCCGCGAATGAGAATGCGGCCCATCGGACCGGGGTCACCGATGCGCAAGGATGGCGCGCCGCGCTCGATTTTCGCCGGCGGCGCGTCGGAGAGATCGGGCAGATGGCCCTCGCGCGTGTGGATCACCAGCATGCCGGTATCCCGCGCCGCCTTCAGCACCGCACCGATCGGCTTCACCGCGCGCGCGAGCTGGCTGACGTCGTTGCCGAGCGTCTCGCCGAAACCGCCGGGCTCCATGAAATCGCGCTGCATGTCGATGATCAGAAGCGCGGTGGCCGACCACTCGAGCTTGACCGGCTCCGGTTCGGCGCTGATGACACCCAGTGTCGGCTTGGTCGAGTTCAACATGACTCAAGGCCCCCACGAGAACTCCCTCTGCAGGAGTTCTGCAAGCGCCATGCCATTGTGTACAATGACGATTGGGCGCGGGCGGCCGAGAAAATTGCTGTGGTGTCAGGAAGTTAGGAAATGGACCGACGCCTGCTCATTCGCTGTGCGACGGCTTTGCGACGCGCAATTGCCTAGAGGATGAGCGGCGGCAACCCTATCCGCCGTCATTCCGCCCGGCCCCGTACAACTGCCGATACTCCTCCTCATACGGCGCGTAGGAATCCTTCAGCGTCGCCATGTTCAGCAGCATGGTCGCCACCACCGAATTCGTCTTGTCGAACACGCGCGTCTTCACCCAGGCGCTCTCGGTGCGTCGGCTGCCAGAGAGCGCGACAACCTCGCGCTCGACGTCGTACTCCTCATCCACAAAAAGCGGGCCCCTCACCAGCCTGATCTCCTGGTCGGCGAACAGGCCGACGGCCGGGCCCTTGGCCGGGAGAGGATCGTCCTTGGAGCGGTACTGGAACAGCACGCTCAGCATCTCCATCGGGATGATCGCCCTGCCCCACGGATTCGCAGAAGGATTGCCGGCGCCTGAATAATACGGCGAGGTCTCGGTGATGACGGCGAGCTTCTGCCGCAGCGAGAACGGATAGAGCTCGCCCATGGTCTGGTCGAACGCCATCCGCACCGCCTGCCGCCGGCTCGTCTGCGCCACCTTGACGTCGCGCAGGATCACGGGATCGGTCAGAGGCTTGAGTTCGCCAAGGCGCGCCTCCAGCGCGGTTGCGGCCTGCGGTTCTCCGACCGAAGCCGTGCCGCGCAGCACCTCCGTGCCGTCGCGCTTCACCATCTGGATCTGGCACTGGCTGGTGCCGGGCAACGGCTTCGACAGGATCGCCTGCACCGCCTCGCCTTCGTAACAGACGCTGCGGTAGTGCGCGGAGAGGCATCCGCTCTCGAACCAGACCTGTCCCCACAAACGCGCGCCGAGCGGAGCAAACTGGCTGAAATGGGTCGGGCCCTCGATGGTGCCGCCCTTGAAGCCGAGCTTCTGCGCGGTGGCGTCGTCGTGGATCGAGGCGTGCGCGTCGTAGGTTTGGGATTGCAGCATCTGACGCGGCTGACGCCACGGCCCGATCAGAGCGCCGTCGGTCTCCGTGATCTCGGTATCGAACACTTGTGCCGTCATGGTGTCCTCCGCAAGCAAGCCATGACTAGCAGGAGCGCCACGGATGCGGCCAGCGATATTGACTTCGCCTGTGCATGCCCTTGACTGTCACAATTCGCGTCGCGCAGCCGCTCCTCCCTCCCGCAGCGCAAACCCCAAGTCGAATAAGAGCCGACCAAGAGACGAGGACTTCCGAAATGACGCTGATGCAGGTCGAGCTGGACGACAAATACCGGCTCGAATCGAAGCGGATCTTCCTGTCCGGCACGCAGGCGCTGGTCCGGTTGCCCATGTTGCAGCGCGAACGCGATCGACTTCAGGGCCTCAACACCGGCGGCTTCATCTCGGGCTATCGGGGCTCCCCGCTCGGCATGTACGACCACGCGCTGTGGCGCGCGAAGTCATACCTCCAGCAGCACGACATTGCCTTCGTCCCCGGCCTTAATGAGGACCTAGCGGCGACCGCCGTCTGGGGCAGCCAGCAGGTCGGCCTGTTTCCCGGCGCCAAGGTCGATGGCGTGTTCGGCATCTGGTACGGCAAGGGGCCCGGCGTCGATCGCTCGGTTGACGCGCTCAAGCATGCGAATGCCGCCGGCACCTCGCTGAATGGCGGCGTACTCGCGCTTGCCGGCGACGACCATGGCTGCCAATCCTCGACACTGGCACACCAGAGCGAGCAGGTCTTCGCAGCGGCGCTGATCCCCGTGATCAACCCGGCGACGCTGCAGGATTATCTCGACCTCGGCCTTTACGGTTTTGCGCTGTCGCGCTTCTCCGGCTGCTGGGTCGGCTTCAAGGCGATCAGCGAAACCGTGGAGAGTTCGGCGTCGATCTACAGTGATCCCGAACGCATCCAGATTAAGCTCCCCGACGATTTCGAGATGCCGCCCGGCGGCCTCAACATCCGCTGGCCCGATCCGCCGCTGGACGCAGAGAGGCGCCTGTTCGGCCCGAAGATGGCGGCGGTGCAGGCCTTTGCGCGCGCCAACCAGCTCGACCGCATCGTGCTCGACTCCAGGCCGGCACGGCTCGGCATCGTCGCGACCGGTAAGGCTTATCTTGATCTGCGGCAGGCGCTGGCCGATCTGGGCATTTCCGACAAGGACGCGGAGGACCTTGGCCTGCGCATCTACAAGGTCGCGATGACCTGGCCGCTGGAAGAAAGCGGGGCCAAGCGCTTCGCCGAAGGGCTTCAGGACGTGCTGGTGGTCGAGGAGAAGCGCGGTTTCATCGAAGACCAGCTGATGCGCATCCTCTACAATATCGATGCGTCCAGGCGCCCAACCGTTACCGGGAAGCGCGACGAACGCGGCGCGCCGCTATTGCCGAGCGAGGGCGAGCTGACGCCGACCATCGTTGCATCCGCACTGGTGGCGCGGCTGCGCAAGCTCGGCCACCACAGCCCAGTGCTGGAGCAGCGCCTCGCCCGGCTCGAGGCCTTCGACACTCCTGTTCCGGCCTCCGGGCAAATCAAGCTCGCGCGCACGCCGTTCTTCTGCTCGGGTTGCCCGCACAACACCTCCACGCGCGTGCCCGAGGGAAGCCGAGCCATGGCCGGCATCGGTTGCCACGGCATGGCTCTGAGCATGCCGACGCGCCGCACCGATCTGATCTCGCATATGGGCGCCGAGGGCGTGAACTGGATAGGACAAGCGCCCTTCACGACCGAGCAGCACATTTTCCAGAATCTCGGCGACGGCACCTACACCCATTCCGGGCTGCTCGCCCTTCGCGCGGCATCGGCCGCCGGCATCAGCATCACCTACAAGATCCTCTACAACGACGCCGTCGCGATGACCGGCGGCCAGCCGGCCGAGGGCGGCTTCAACGTCGCCCAGATCGCGCATCAGGTCTGGGCCGAGGGCGTCAAGCGGCTCGCGATCGTCTCGGACGATCCGACCAAATACCCTGACACCAACTACTTCCCGCAAGGCGCGACCGTCCATCATCGCCGCGAGCTCGACGCCGTGCAGCGCGAGCTGCGCGACATCAAGGGTCTTACGGTCGTGATCTACGACCAGACCTGCGCCGCGGAAAAGCGCCGCCGCCGCAAGCGCGGGCTCTATCCGGATCCCGCCAAGCGCGCTTTCATCAACGAGCTCGTCTGCGAAGGTTGCGGCGATTGCTCGCAAGCGTCGAACTGCGTCTCGGTGCAGCCGCTGGAGACCGAGTTCGGCCGCAAGCGCCAGATCGACCAGTCGAACTGCAACAAGGACTTCTCCTGCGTCGAGGGTTTTTGCCCGAGCTTCGTCACCGTGCACGGCGGCACGCTCAAGCGGATCAAGACCTCGGCGGTGGATTCAGGCCAGTTGTTTGCCGACCTGCCGCTGCCACCCGCGCGTGAGCTGGACGCATCCTACAACATCCTCGTCACCGGCATCGGCGGCACCGGCGTCATCACCATCGGCGCGCTGCTCGGCATGGCCGCCCATGTCGACGGCCGCGGCTGCTCGGCGCTGGACTTCACCGGCCTGTCGCAGAAGAACGGCGCGGTGATGAGCCATGTGCGCATTGCCGCGAAGCCGGAAGACATCTCCGCGGTCCGGATCACGACGGGCGGCGCCGACGTCATCCTCGGCTGCGACATGATCGTCTCGGCCGGTCCCTCCGCGCTCAGTCGCGCCGAGCGCGGAACGACGAAAGCGTATATCAACGCCGACCTGCAGCCGACCGCGAGCTTCGTGCAAAACCCCGACCTCGATTTCGAGATGGGGACGATGCAGACCGTGCTGCGCGACGCCGTCGGCGACAAGAACCTCGACATCATCGATGCCACCGGCATTGCCTCGGCACTGATGGGCGATTCGATCGCGACAAATCCCTTCATGCTCGGCTTCGCCTTCCAGAAGGGCGCAATCCCGCTGTCGCTGGAAGCGCTGCTTCGCGCCATCGAGATCAACGGCGCCGCGATCGAAATGAACAAGCTCGCCTTCACCTGGGGACGCCTCGCCGCCCACGACATGTCGCGGGTGCGGAGCGTGCTGCAATTCAGGAGCCGAACCTCCGCGCCGACAAAGTCGCTCGACGACATCATCGCAACGCGCGCGGAGTTTTTGACCGGCTATCAGGACAGGGCCTACGCCGATCGCTACCTCGCCGCCGTCGCCAAGGTGCGCAAGGCGGAAGCAGCAACCTCGCCTGCTAGCACGGAGCTGACCGAGGCTGTCGCGAAAAACCTGTTCAAGCTGATGTCCTATAAGGACGAATACGAAGTCGCGCGGCTTTACACCGATGGCAGCTTCTCCAAGAAAGTCTCGGAGAAATTCGACGGCGACTTCAAGCTGAAGTTCTATCTGGCCCCGCCGATCTTCGCGCAGCGCGACAAGACGACGGGACACCTCCAGAAGAAGGAATTCGGCGGCTGGATGATTCACGCCTTCCGCCTCCTCGCCGGGCTGAAGTTCCTGCGTGGCGGCGCGTTCGACCCGTTCGGCCGCACCGAGGAGCGCCGCACCGAGCGGAAGCTGGTCGCGGATTATTTCGACATGATCGATCAGCGCATCGCCGGGCTGAAAGCGGAGCAGATCCCGCTGCTGACGAGGCTCGCGCGGCTGCCGGAGACGATCCGCGGCTTCGGGCATGTCAAGGAAGCCAACATCAAACTGGCGGCGGCGGAGAAGGCGCGGCTGGAAGCAGAACTGGAGAACAGCCGCTTTGCTGCGGCTGCGGAGTAGCGGAAGACTGGCGCTACATTCTCGGTGTCATCGCCCGCAAAGGCGGGCGATCCAGTACTCCGAGGCGGTTGTGATTAGTCCGATGGGCTGCGGCGTACTGGATGCCCCGCCTGCCGCCTACGCTAAAGCTTCGGCGCGCCCAGACTTCGACCTCGGCGAAGCCTTGGCGTAGCCGGGTCGCGGGCATGACAGCGGTGGAAATGGCTAGACCAACGCTGTGGCCGCACTCGCCCCGGCCACACTCCCCTCCGCCAGATGCCTTCCTGCGATGTACCCGAACGTCAGTGCCGGTCCCAACGCGATCCCCGGCCCGGGACAATTGCCGTTCATGATCGAGCCCATGTCGTTGCCGCAGGCGTAGAGGCCCGCAACCGGCGTGCCGTCCTCGCGCAATACGCGCGCCTGGGCATCCACCTTCATGCCGATCGCCGTGCCGAGATCGGCCGGATAAATCCGCATCGCAAAGAACGGCGCGTAGAGGATGGGCGCGACGCAAGGGTTCGGCTTGTGGCTGATATCACCAAGGTGTCGCTGAGAGATGGTGCTGCCGCGACCGAACTCGGGATCGCGGCCGTCCTTCGCATCGGAATTGTAGTTTGCGATCGTCGCCGCGAGTATCGACGGCTTGATGCCGATCTTCGCTGCGACCTGCGCGATATCAGCGGCCTCGACCAACTCGCCGCTCGCCACATAGCGTCTGATATTGCGGGTGAACGGCTTGATGCGGCCTAGGCCGTAACTCCACAGGAACGGACGGTCGCAGATCAGATAGAACGGCCGGTCCGATTCGCCGTCACCGTCACGCAGCATCGCGAGCACGAACTCGTGGTAGGACAGCGCCTCGTTGGCGAAGCGCCGGCCGGCCGCATTGACCGCGATCACGCCGGGCTTGGCGCGGTCGGTCGCTGTATGCGGGAAAACACCACGGCTTCCATCGGCACGCCGGAACAGCGAGGCCGGCACCCAATAGGCCGGGCTCGTCGCATCCGTATTGAGCGCTGCGCCGGTTACAGTCGCGAGGCGGAGCCCGTCACCCGTGGCGGACGGGTGGGTCGCCGAGATGAATCCGGCAGCGGGTGGGAAGAAGCGCTTGCGCAAGGTTGCGTCGTGCGAAAAGCCGCCGGTCGCCAGCACCACACCGCGCCGCGCGGCGATCAGGCGATCGCGCGAGCCATGACGGATAATTACCCCGCCGACCCGTTCGCCCTGCGTGGACAGGCCTTCGACGTCCGCACTGAAGAGGATCTCGACCTGCCGGGCCAGCAGCGAGGCATACAGCCGTGCGGCGAGTGCGTTGCCAAGCTGCAGCGTCGTGCCGCGCGGGCCGAGCAGCCGCTGCCACGCATGCTCCGAAACCAGCCGCGCCGCGCGAAGAGTCGAGCGCAGCGATTTTCCGGCCCGGTGCAAATGCGGGATGTCGAGGCGGTTGACCATCATCCCGCCGAACAGCGTGAACTCCGGCACCGGCGCGCGCAGCCGCGCGAATGCGGCCCCCAGCCGCGTGCCGTCGAAGACGACCGGCTCGAGCACGCGCCCGCCCGGCGTCGCGCCCAATCGCTCCGGATAATAGTCCGGACACGCTTCCACCGGCTGGAGCCGCACTTGCGTGTTGGCTTCGAGATAGGTGACCGCCTCCGGTCCGCGCGCGAGGAAAGCGGCGCGGAGGCCCGCATTGGCGGGCTCCGGCACTGTGCTCGACAAATATTGCACGGCGTCCGTTACGCTATCGGAGAGCCCCGCCTCTTCCATCTTGGCATTGGCGGGAATCCAGACCGTGCCATCGGACCACGCGGTGGTGCCGCCGACGAAAGCGGTCTTCTCGATCACCAACACGCGCAGGCCTTCGGCGGCGGCGACGGCCGCGGCCGTCATGCCACCGGCACCGGCGCCGACGACGATGACATCGTAGGTCTCATGCGCCGGCATCATGCGGCGGGGTTCCCGAAGCGAGGCATGACACCGTCATACCCCGCTTAGGCGCCCACACGCTAGCGGGCCGGCTTGCGCTCGACCGGGTCGATATTGATCGCCCGCAGACGGCCGAGCCGCAGGACGTCCATGGCGAGCCGCCGGCCGATCCGGTCGCGGTCGAGCACACGGATCAGATCGTCGACGCCGTTGATCTCGACGCCGTCGAGGCCAATCACGACATCGCCGGACAACAGGCCCGCCTTCGCCGCCGGCCCGTCCGGCTCGATCTGCGCCAGCAGCGCGCCCATCTTGTTTTCGACACCGGCCAGCACCGCATGCCGCCGCGGAATCGGCGCGGTCTGGCCGGCCACACCGATATAGGCGCGGCGGACATAGCCGTGGCGGATGATCTCCGATAGCACGAATTGCGCGGTGTTGCTGGCGACCGCGAAGCAGATGCCTTGCGCGCCGTTAATGATGGCGGTGTTGATGCCGATCACCTCGGCATTCGACGATACCAGCGGGCCACCGGAATTGCCGGGGTTGAGCGCAGCGTCGGTCTGGATCACGTCCTCAATGGTGCGGCCACTGACCGAGCGGATCGAACGCCCGAGCGCCGAGACCACGCCGGCGGTGACGGTCGATTCAAAGCCGAGCGGATTGCCGATCGCGATCACGAGCTGGCCCCGCCGCAAGGTCTTGGAGTTGCCGAGCGCCGCATAGGGCAAGTTCCTCACGCCATTGGCGCGAAGCAGCGCAAGATCAGTGTCGGGATCGACGCCGAGCACCCGGGCGTCGCCGACATGGCCCTCGACGTCGCGCAGCCGGATCTCCTTTGACGAGCCGACCACGTGGCTATTGGTGAGCACGAGCCCATCCGGCGAGATCACGATGCCGGAGCCGAGCCCGCCGCGCTCGCGGCCGTTCGGCACTTTTGGTCCGGTCTCGACGCGCACGACGGCCGGACCGACACGGTCGGTCACGTCGATCACGGCATTGGAATAGGCGTCCAGCAGGGCCCGGTCGTTGCCCGGGACAGCCGCTGTCGCTCGCGATGACGATCCGTCATCGGCGATATCTGAGGTAAAATCCAACATGGCAACAGTCCTTGGGGCTCACACAGATGGTGGCCTGCTCCGTGAGGCGCAAGGGACCCGTCCAAGGCGCAAGGCTGGACTGCCCAGGTGGCTAGGGCGCCCGTCGCAGCGTGCCGGCCCTTGCCTTGACCGGGTCGAGCAGCGACCAGTCGCCATCCGGCAGCACATGGCCCTTGGGAAAAGGTGCGCGCGGCTCGATCCCGAGCGAGCCCAGCACACGGTCGTCGCGGTAGTAGCATTGCAGCACCACACGGACGAGCGTCGCGGCAGCCGGGCCGCCATGCCTGCGAAACTCCTGCGCCACCGCATCGCGCCTGGCAGCATCGAGCTCGGCCAACGGTTGGCCAGCAAGCCGCGCCAGATGGTCGAGCGCCGCCACCACCAGTTTGCTGTCCCGTCCCAACGTCGCCAGCATGTCAGCCTGGATCGCGGGATCGTCGGCGCCGGGCACCTTGTACTCTTCGCTGGCGGGAACGATCATCGCGGCGATGGCTCGGAGGTCGTCGCGCTGGGCGCGTGTCAGTTGGTTGTCTGCGGACATGATGGCCTCAGTCGAAGAGATTGGCGAGGCGCTGCTTCATCTGGTCGGCGATGTAGAGCGCGAGGGCCTGGATGGTGGACGTTGGGTTCACGCCTCCTGAGGTGACGAAGATGCTGCCGTCAACGATGAAGAGGTTCTTCACATCGTGCGAGCGGCCCCATTCGTTGACGACGGAGCGTTCGGGGTCGGTGCCCATGCGTGCCGAGCCGAGCAGGTGCCAGCCGCCCCACGGGATCGGCGAGTTGACGCAGATGTCGCTCGCCCCCGCGGTTTCGAGAATCTCCCGCCCGCGCGCCAGCGCATGCTCCATCATCTTCCGGCTGTTCTCGCTGATCGTGTAGTCGATCTTCGGCGCGGGAATGCCGTGGCTGTCCTTCAAGACCGGATCGAGCGTGACCTGGTTATGCTCCTCCGGCAGGTCCTCGCAGATCGCGGAAAACCCGATCCGGTGGCCGTTGAGCTTGCGGAAGACGCGGTGATGATCGGCGCCCCACGGCAGAATGCCCTTCTGCTCGCTGACGACAGCCTCGAACACCGGCCCCGCGCCGCGCACGAACTGAACGCCATAGCCGCGCACGAAGCCGCGCGACAGGTCCGTGTCATACCATTCCTTGCTCCACAGGCAGGTCGGCGGCGCGCGGTTGCTATCGGTCGGCTCCTTCACATAGCCGTAGATCTGCGCATAGGGATGGAACATCAGGTTCTTGCCGACGAGGCCGGACGAATTGGCAAGCCCGTTCGGAAAGCGGTTCGATGCCGAATTCAGCAGCAGCCGCGGCGTGCCGACTCCGTTGCAGGCGACGATAACGACATGCGCCGGCTGAAACTGCTCGACGCCGTGCTTGTCGTAATAGACCACGCCGGTGGCCATGCCGCTCTCGTCGGTGGTAATCTCGCGCACACGGCAGTGCGTACGCAGCTCGACACCGGCCCGGACCGCATGCGGCCAATAGGTGATGTCGGTCGAGGATTTGGCGCCTTGCGCGCAGGCCGGCGTGCAATGGCCGAGATTGATGCAGCGCGCGCGGCCCTCGTAGTCCATGGTCGCGACCGTCGTATCCGACGGCCACCAGTGCCAGCCAAGCTTGTTCATGGTCTTGCCGATGATCGCTCCCGACAATCCCATCGGCTGCGGCGGCATCGGCGGATGCGTCAGCGGCGAGAGCGGGTCGCCCGACAGGCCGGACGTGCCCATCATCCGGTCGTTCTCTTCGAAGAACGGGGTCAGCGCCTCGTAATCGATCGGCCAGTCTTCGGCGACGCCGTCGAGCGTCCTCACCTTGAAATCGGAGGGATGCAACCGCGGCCAGTGCGCGGTGTACATCACCGTCGAGCCACCGACCGCATTGTAGTTGACGACCTTGATCGGCGAATTGTCGTCGTTGATCGGATAGTCCTCGGGCCGGCCGCGGACGTTGGGGCTTGACGACCACTCGCCGTAGAATTTGGCCTCCCAGTCCCGGCCCGTGCTGGGATATTCCGCCGGGTTCATCCAGCCGCCCTGCTCCAGGCAGAGAATATGCATCTTGGTCTCGGCCAGCGACCACGCCACCGCCGCGCCTGAAGCGCCGGCGCCGATGATCAGGACGTCCACGGGGTCATTCATCGCAAATTTTTCCTCCCTTCGCCGCTTCCCGGGCGATTCGGCCTCCGCTCCGCGAGGCCGGCGAACGATAGGATCAGAGCTGCGGCCGAGTAAAGCCGCGGGGCCGGAATGTCGCACTTCGCGGGGCGCAGACCATTGGTATCGCCACATCCGGATGCTAGGAACAAGGCGCACGAGCCATCGATAGCGAGACCTTATGGCCTTCCGAAAATCCTTTGCCAACGCCCGCGCTTTTGCGTTCGTTTGCTTTCTCGCCCTGTCCGGATTTCTGGGCACCTCCGGCCCCGCCTCGGCGCTGACCGCCGCCGCGACGGTCCGCGACGGCAACGCCATCCAGCTCGGCGACGTCACCTACCGCCTCGACGGCGTCGACGCACCCGAGCTGGACCAGGTCTGCATCGACGACCACGCCGATCCCTGGACCTGCGGCATCGAGGCCCGCGACCAGCTCGCCAAGCTGATTGGCAAGCGATCGGTGCGTTGCGACGATGTCGGACCGGAAAAGAGTTTTGGCAAGCGGCACCGCGCGATCTGCACGGCCGAAGGCGACAAGACCAGCTTGAACGAGCAGCTCGTCAAGCTGGGCTATGCCATCGCCCGCGAGCCGGTCAAGGCGAACGTCAAGTCGGCCGCGGCCGATGCGAAATCAACCTCGGCCGGAATTTGGAAGGGCTGCTTTGTTGCACCGCAAGAATTCCGCACCGGCAAGAAGGACGGCGCGCTCCTGGGCGCCGCCTGCCGCGCCGACCGCGACAAGGAGATTCGCGCGGTGTTGTTTCCCGAGGATCTGACGATGCCGCCGAGCTGTGGCATCAAGGGCAAGCTTGCGGTGCGCGCGCGCGTGACCGGCAATATCGGCATCTACCATTTACGGGGCTGCCCGAGCTACCCCGCGACCACCAAGCCGGACCGCTGGTTCTGCTCGGAGGACGACGCCCAGGCTGCGGGCTTCCGCAAGGCCTACAATTGCCGGCGGCCAAAATAGCGAAGCTCATCACGCAGCCGTGAGCGGCAGCCGGAGACAGTATTCATCCGGAATTGAACTCTATCGGGAGTTGCTGCATTTGTAAGCGTACGCGAGCGCTTTGCGCGAGCGTTTCCTTGGCGGCAATCCGGCTCCGGCCCGATTGCTTTGCTCGGGCGTTTCCTCCCTAGACTTGGGCCGCTTGTCACAACAAGCGGCTCTTCTTTTTTGCACAATGCGCTAGCGGCGCATCGGCATGATCTGATCCATGGCCGGCATGTTCGCGTTCAGATGCGCCATGATCCAGACGGTGCCACCGACCACCAGGAACACCACCAGCAGCCCGAAGGCGAGCGCCAGCACGTTGTTGGTATTATCGGGGCCGGTGGTGATGTGCAGGAAGAACACGAGATGCACGCCCATTTGCGCGATCGCCAGCACGATCAGCGCGACGGGAATCGAAGGCTGCCAGACCAGATCCGTGCCCGCGATGAAGAACGACGTCGCCGTCAGCAGCAACGCGAGAACAAGACCGACCACGTAGCCGAGGATGCGCGTCCCGACACTGTGTTGCTCCTCATCGCCCGGCGCAAGATCATGGCCGGCCGGCATATGCGTCTGATCGCTCATACGCCACTCCCAAGCAAATAGACGACGGAGAAAACTCCGACCCAGACAATGTCGAGCGCGTGCCAGAACAGCGCAAAGCACATCATCCGGCGCAGCACGTCGGCACGAAAACCCTTTGCGAAGACCTGGGCCATCATGGTGAGCAGCCACAATATGCCGGCGGAGACGTGGAGGCCATGGCAGCCGACGAGGGAGAAGAACGAGGTCAGGAAAGCGCTGCGCGATGGGCCATAGCCGCGGGCAACGAGATCAGCGAATTCGCGAAACTCAATGACCAGAAAGATGAGGCCGAGCAAACACGTCACGGCCATCCCGAGATAGAACCACAGCCGGTTGCGCACATCGGCCGCGATGCTCGCCATGCCACACGTGAAGCTTGACAGCAGCAGGCAGACCGTCTCGATCGCGACGTTTCGCGGCTCGAATATCTCCGAACCCTTCGGGCCGCCGGCGGTCTGGTCGGCCAGCACCGCGTAGGCCGCAAAGAAGCAGGAGAACATCACGATGTCGGAGAGCAGGAAGATCCAGAAGCCATAGGCGGTCACGATGCGCTTCGGCGCCGGCCCGGGATGCTCGATAACGAGGCCGATGTGATGGGGATCGGCGTGCGCTCGGCCGGCGGTCGCGGTCATTGACATCAGACTGTCCCCGCCATGCTGACGAGGCTGCGCCGCTCCTCGAGGTTGACGCGGTCTATCGCCGCGACCTCCTCGGCCGGAATGACGTATTCGTCATGGTCGCGCCAGGCGAACACGACGAATGTCGCGAACGCTCCGATACCGCCCAAAATCACCATCCACCAGATGTGCCAGATCAGCGCAAAGCCCATGACGGTGGCGAAGAACGCGCAGACGAACCCGGTCGGCGAGTTCCTGGGCATCTCGATGTCATGATACTCGGGCGCATCATGATCGAGCGATTGCTGCTTGGCATGAGCCTTCATGTCCCAATAGGCATCCTCGCCGCGCACATCGGGATTGAAAGCGAAGTTGAAAACGGGTGGCGGCGACGACGTCGCCCATTCCAGCGAGCGGCCGTCCCAGGGATCGCCAGTGCGGTCGCGCAGGGCCTCGCGGTTGCGGATGCTGACCACGAGCTGCACGATCTGGCAGATCACGCCGATCGTCAGCACGGCCATGCCGACCGCTGCAACCAGCATCCATGGCCGCCACGCCGCGACGTCATAGTGCTGCATGCGCCGCGTCATGCCCAGCATGCCGGCGACGTAGAGCGGGATGAAGGTGACGTAGAAGCCGAGGAAAGTGAACCAGAATGCGAGCTTGCCCCAGCGGTCGTTGAGGCGAAAGCCGAACGCCTTCGGGAACCAGTACTCGAAGCCGGCGAAGGCGCCGAACAGCACGCCGCCGATGATGACGTTGTGGAAGTGCGCGACCAGAAACATGCTGTTGTGGAGAATGAAATCGGCCGGCGGCACCGCGACCAGCACGCCCGTCAATCCGCCGATGATGAAGGTGACCATGAAGCCTATCGACCACAGCATCGGCGTCTCGAAGCGGATGCGTCCGCCATACATCGTGAACAGCCAGTTGTAGATCTTCACTCCCGTCGGTATCGCGATGATCATGCTGGCAATGCCGAAGATAGCGTTGACGTCGGGACCCGCTCCCATCGTGAAGAAGTGATGCAGCCAGACCATGAAGGAGATGACGCAGATCGCCATGGTCGCCAGCACCATCGAGCGATAGCCAAACAGCGCCTTGCCGGAGAAGGTCGAGACCACCTCGGAGAAGATGCCGAAGGCCGGCAGAACTAGGATGTAGACCTCGGGATGCCCCCAGGCCCAGATCAGGTTCATGAACATCATGACATTGCCGCCGGCCTCATTGGTAAAGAAGTGGAAGCCGAGATAGCGGTCGAGCAGCAGCATCGCGAGGGTGGCGGTCAAAATCGGGAAAGCCGCGACGATCAGGAGGTTCGAGGCCAGTGTGGTCCAGCAGAACATCGGCATGCGCAGATAGTTCATGCCTTTGGTGCGCAGCTTCAGCACCGTCGTCACGAGATTGATGCCGGCCACCAACGTGCCGACGCCGGAGATCTGCAGCGACCATGCGTAATAATCGACGCCGACGCCCGGCGAGTAGGACAGTTCCGACAGCGGCGGAAAGGCGAGCCAGCCGGTGCGGGCGAACTCGCCGATCACAAGCGAGAGATTGACCAGCAGCGCACCGGTCGCGGTCAGCCAGAAGCCGACCGAATTGAGCGTCGGGAAAGCGACATCTCGTACGCCAAGCTGGAGCGGCACGATGAGATTCATCAGTCCGATCACGAACGGCATCGCCACGAAAAAGATCATGATGGTGCCGTGCGCGGAGAATATCTGGTTGTAGTGCTCCGGCGGCAGATAGCCTTGCGACTGGTAGGCGACCGCCTGCTGAATCCGCATCATGATGGCGTCGCTGCCGCCGCGCAGCAGCATCACCGAGGCCAGCAGGATGTACATCACGCCGATCCGCTTGTGGTCGACGCTGGTGATCCACTCGTGCCAGAGATAGGGCAGATGCCCCTTCACCACGACCCAGGCCAGCACGCCGAGAATCCCGACCAACACCACGGCGCCTGCGATCAGCGGTATCGGCTGATCGAACGGAATGGCCGACCAATCGAGCTTACCGAGCATCATGGCCTCCACTGTGCGACCGGCCTGCTTCGGATGCGAGCTCCGGCCCCGGTCCCGGCGGAATGTGCTGGGTCGCGATCAGGTCGAACAGTCGGGGATCGTCGAGCCTGTAGCTTGGCCTGCCCTTTTCGACGCCCTGCTGCATCAGCTTCTTGTAGCTGTCCTCATTGAGGACAGCATCGCTCTTCGCCGTGGTCGCGACCCAGTCCGGAAAGGCGAGCGGCGAGACCACGTTGACGTCGAACATCATGTCCGGAAATCCGTCGCCGGAAAAATGCGCCGACAGTCCCTGCAGCTTGCCTTCGTTGTCGGCGCGTAGGTTCAGCTTCGTCACCATGCCGTTCATGGTGTAGATCATGCTGCCGAGCTGCGGGATGAAGAAGGTGTTCATCACGCTCGAGGACGTCAGCTGGAAATTCAGCTCGGCGCCTGCCGGCACCGTCAGCGTATTGACGGTGGCGATGCGCTGGTCCGGATAGATGAAGAGCCATTTCCAATCGAGCGAGACGGCCTGGATGCGAACCGGGCTGCCGGTGCCGGGCACGGGTGCCGCGGGATCGAGCTGGTGCGAGCCGATCCAGGCGACGCCGCCGAGCAGGATCACGGTGAGCGCGGGGATCGCCCACACCACCATCTCCACCCGCCCGGAATAGACGAAGTCGGGCTGAAACTTTGCTTTGGGATTCGAGGCGCGAAACCAGAACGCAAAGGCCAAAATCGCGAAAATGGTCGGCACCACGATCGCGAGCATGATGAAGACGGAATCGACCAGGATGGTGCTGTTGGCCGCAGCCACAGGCCCTTGTGGATCGAGCAGATTCATCGGCAAGCCACTGGCGTTTGGGAAGCCCCGGGACAGAGCCTAGCGCGGGAAAGGCTCCGCAACAAACGCGATTGCGTGAGGTCGGTTCCTAACGGCGCGGGTCGATCGTTCGCCCTTCTCGTGCGGCGGCATGCAATTCCATGCGATGTCAATGACATGAAAGCGGGAGCCGGCCCTTCTCGCCGCTCCGCGCGATTGCTAGACTGCACGAAAATATTTGGGATGAAACGACATGCAGGGGCCCGAGGACGATCCCGGTCTCGCCGGCAAGGTGGCGCTGGTCAGCGGCGGGGGTGCTGCGGGCGACGGCATAGGCAACGGCCGCGCCGCCGCACTTCTACTGGCTCGCGCCGGCGCCAAAGTGCTGGTGGCCGATCGCGATCTCAAGCTCGCCGAACGCACCGTGGAGATGATCGCAGCCGAAGGCGGCACGGCCGCGGCGCATGGCGGTGACGTCACCAGGGAGAGCGATTGCAAGACACTGGTCGAAGCCGCGCTCGACCGCTGGGGCCGGCTCGATTTCCTCGACAACAATGTCGGCATCGGGAGCCGCGGCAGCGTGGTCGACGAAGCGCCCGAGCAATATCGCCGCGTCATGCAGGTCAATGTCGAGAGCATGTTCCTGCTCTTCAAGCACGCGATCCCTGCGATGATCCGGACCGCGCAGGGCGGTGCGATCGTCAACATCTCCTCGATCTCGGCGCTGCGGCCACGCGGGCTCACGAGCTATACGACCTCGAAGGCCGCCATCATCGGTCTCACCCGCGCGATGGCGGTCGATCACGGCCGCGAGAACATCCGCGTCAACTGCATCTGTCCCGGGCCGATGTACACGCCGATGGTCTATGCCCGCGGCATGAGTGAGCAGGCTCGCGTCCAGCGGGAAAAGGCATCCGTGCTGAAAACGGAAGGCACCGGCTGGGACGTCGGCCATGCCGTCAAATTCCTGCTCAGCAATTTTGCGCGCTACATCACCGGCCAGGTGCTGGTGGTCGACGGCGGCGTGACGCTACAAGCCCCCGAACGTGAATCACAAGAACACTGAAAGGAACATCAGGGATGGCTCGCCTGCCCTATCTCGAGGCCGACCAGGTCGCGCCCGAATATCGCGACATGCTCAAGCGCAACACCAATCTGCACAAGCTGCTGATCAATTCGCCGGATATGGCGCGCGCCTTCAACGGCATCGGCGGCTACATCCGCTTCAAGAGCAAACTCGACCCGCGCCTGCGGGAGCTTGCGATCCTCCAGGTCGGCTGGATGGAGAAGTCGGAATACGAGTTCACTCATCACGTGAAGATCGGCAGGGAGTTCGGCGTCACCGACGATGACATCGCCGGCCTGATGGCGGAGACCGACGGTAGGCCCTCGACGCTCGAGCCACAGGCCAAGGCGATCCTGAAAGGTGCCCGCGAGATGGTGCGCGAACTCGCGATCTCGGATGTGACCTTTGCCGAGATCAAGCAGCATCTCTCGGACGAACATATGGTCGACCTCGTGCTGACCATCGCCTTCTATTGCGGCGTGGTGCGCGTGCTCGCCACCATGAAGATCGACAACGAGCCATATTACAAAGAGGTACTCCAGCAGTACCCGATTCCGGGAGTGAACTAACATGCGCTTGAAGGACAAGGTTGCGGTCGTTGTGGGCGCCGGGCAGAGCCCGGGCGAAGGCATGGGCAACGGCCGCGCCACGGCGCTGACCTTCGCGCGCGAGGGCGCCAAGGTGTTGTGCGTCGATCATCATCTGGAATCAGCGCAGGAAACCGCCGCCATGATCGCCGCGCAGCATGGCACGGCAGCGGCGTTCAGGGCCGACGTCACAAAGTCTGCCGACATCAAGGCAATGGTCGCGGAGGCACAGGCGCGCTGGGGCCGGATCGACGTGCTGCACAACAATGTGGGCGTCAGCCTGTCCGGCGGCGACGCCGAGCTGCTGCAAATCACCGAGGAGGCGTTCGACCGCGTCGTCGCGATCAATCTGAAGAGCTGCATTCTGGCGGCGAAAGAGGTGATCCCGATCATGCGCGCGCAAGGAAGCGGCGTGATCATCAACATCTCCTCGATGGCGGCGATCACCACCTACCCTTACGTCGCCTACAAGGCGACGAAATCGGCGATGATCGCCTTCACCGAACAGCTCGCCTACCAGAATGCGGAATACGGCATCCGCGCCAACGTCATCCTGCCGGGCCTGATGAACACGCCGATGGCCGTCGACACCCGGGCCCGCGAATGGCACAAGACCCGCGCCGAAGTCGAAGCCGAGCGCGACAGCAAGGTGCCGCTGCGCAAGAAGATGGGCACGGGGTGGGACGTCGCGAATGCCGCGCTGTTCCTGGCCTCGGACGAGGCGAATTTCATCACCGGTGTGACGTTGCCGGTGGATGGCGGAGCGAGTGTGAGACGGGGGTAGACATCCTAAGCACGCTGCTCTTCCTTCTCCCCTTGCGGGAGAAGGTGGCGCGAGGCGCCGGATGAGGGGTTTCTCTCCGCACACGCAGAGGAGTTCGCCGATAGAACCTCACTCGTCCCGCCGCTGCGCGGCGAGCCACCCTCTCCCGCAAGGGGCGAGGGTACACCTTCATCGCGGCACGCTTGTCACCCGCCAGATCGTCCCGTTGCCGTCCTCCGACACCAGCAGCGCCCCGTCCTTTGCCACGGCCACACCGACCGGCCGCCCCCACACCTCGGTATCGCTCACCACAAACCCCGTGACGAAATCCTCGTACTCGCCGGTCGGCTTGCCGTCCTTCATCCGGATGCGGATCACCTTGTAGCCGGTGCGCTTCGACCGGTTCCAGGAGCCGTGCTCGGCCACGAAAGCATCGCCCTGATACTCTGACGGAAACTGCGTCCCCTGATAGAAGGCCATGCCGAGCGAGGCCGAGTGCGGCTGCACCAGCACATCGGGCACCGTCACCTTGCCCTTGAGGTCCGGCCGCGCTCCGGCGTGACGCGGGTCTTCGTTGCCGCCGATATAGAACCACGGCCAGCCGTAGAACGCGCCTTCCTTCACGCTGGTGACGTAGTCAGGCACGAGATCGTCGCCGAGCCCGTCGCGTTCGTTGGTCGAGCACCAGGGCAGCCCGGTCTGCGGCTGGATCGCAAGTCCGACGCAGTTGCGGATGCCGCTGGCGTAGATCTTCCGCTCCTTGCCCTCGGGGGTGAAGGCGAGCACGGTGGCGCGTTCGGTCTCGCTGGCCCAGGCCGCACCGAGCGGTTGCGCTTTCGACCAGGCTTCCACGCCACCCGGCGGCGTGCCCATGCCCTCGGCGACGTTGCTGAGCGAGCCGACCGACACCAGCATGCGCTTGTTGTCGGGCGTAAAGACGATGTCGCGGGTGGAATGACCGCCGTCGTGGGGCAGGCTTGCCACGATCGTCTCCGCCTTGCCGCGCGCCTTGAGATCGCCGGCCTGGTAGGGAAAGCGGACGACGCTGTCGGTGTTGGCCACATAGACCCACTGCGGATTGTCGCCGTTTGGGAAGAAGGCGATGCCGAACGGCTGCCGCAGTCCGGCAGCGAACACCTCGTTGGTCGCGGCCTTGCCGCCTTCGCCGGCGCGCAACACGCGGACGTTGCCCGCGCGCGTCTCGGCGACGTAGACATCGCCGTTCGGCGCCACGCGCACGATGCGCGGGGCGCGCAGGCCCTCGGCGAACAGCTCGATCTTGAAGCCGGCCGGTACCTGAAGCGCCCCCTCCGGTGGGCGCGGCACCACGCGCGACGAACTCGCAACCGACCGCGTGGCGCCGGGCCTGACCAGATCCTGCGGCCGGATCAACCTGACCGTGCCGGGCTTGTCGGCCTGCCAATCGCCGTAGGCGTCCTTGCCTTGCAGCACCGCCTCAGCCTGTGCGCAGGTCGCGACCGCGGCCAGCCATCCCGCGGACATCGCCGCGAATGAAATCCTGTTCTTCAAATCGTTTCCTCCCGGCCTTCACGTATTGCGCATCAACGCCGATCGACGCGCAAACGTTCTGCGACAGGTCAAATGCCTGCCGAATCCCACGTCAGCTCATGCCCGCACGATGTGCATCAGCCGCAGCCCATCGTACTGGAAAATGCGGCTGATCGGTGCGACACATTGTAAGGGCGGCACCGCCGGTAGCGGTCATGAAGCTGCGGCATTGGAGTCGCATCCGTTGGGGTGATCATGTGGGGATCCATCATATCGGAATGGGCGAGCCTGCTGCTCCGCTGGCTGCACGTGGTCGCCGCGATTGCCTGGATCGGCAGTTCCTTCTATTTCATCGCCCTCGACCTCAGCCTCAGGCCTGACAGCAAGCTGCCGGAGGGCGTCCAGGGCGAGGCCTGGCAGGTCCATGGCGGCGGCTTCTACCGGATCACGAAATATCTGGTCGCGCCCGCGCAGATGCCGGACGAGCTGACCTGGTTCAAATGGGAGGCCTACACCACCTGGCTGTCCGGCTTCGCGCTGATGGTGGTGGTGTATTATCTCGAGGCCGATTTGTTCCTGGTCGACAAGTCGATCCTCGACCTCACGCCATTCGAGGCCGGCCTGTTCAGCCTCTCGAGCCTCGCGCTGGCATGGCTGCTCTATGAAGGCGCCTGCCGTACCGGGCTCGCGCAGCGCGAGCTGCCCTTCGCCATCGGCGGCTATCTGTTTCTGGTCGCATTGACCTATGCTTTCACCCACGTGCTGAGCGGGCGCGGCGCCTTCAACCAGATCGGGGCGATCATCGGCACCATCATGGTCGCCAACGTTTTCACCCTGATCATCCCGAACCAGAAGAAGATTGCGGCCGCCCTGATCGCAGGACAGGCGCCCGATCCGAAGCTCGGCAAGACCAGCAAGGAGCGCTCGGTCCACAACAACTATCTGACGCTGCCTGTCGTCGTGCTGATGATCAGCAACCACTATCCCCTGCTCTATGCCACCCGCTTCAACTGGATCATCGTCGCAATCATCCTGGCGCTCGGCCCCGTGATCCGCCATTTCTTCAACGAGCGGCACGCCGGGCGCAAATCGCCGTGGTGGGTGTGGGGCGTCGCAGCGGTCGGCGTGATCGCGATCCTGTTCCTCTCGGCGGCCGGCCCGCGCGAGGTCAAGACAAGCGCGCTGTCGGCGCAGCCGACGCTTGCCAATGTCGAGGAGATCGTGATGTCCCGCTGCAGCATGTGCCACGCCGCCGAACCGGTCTGGGCCGGCATCGTCACCGCGCCGAAGGGCATATTGCTGGACGCGCCCGAGCACATCCATCGCAACATCCGCCTGATCGGCCGCGTCGCCGCCTGGTCAAACGCGATGCCGCCGGGCAACATCACGGAAATGACCAGCGAGGAGCGCGCCATCCTCGCCGCCTATATCGAGCAGGCGCGCTGACGCCATCAAGTGTCAGATATCGCGCTTCACGGAATGAAATTTCCGCATGTCCCACCGATTTGAAAATGACTTGACCGCCTATCCGGCGTAGACAGGATTTGCGGCCGCCGACGGCGGTCCAGTCAGTTTGCACTCGGGGAAAGAACAGTGGCCCTCAAGAACGTCATCGGTATCGACCACGCCGTGGTCATGGTGCAGGACCTCGACAAAGCCGCCGAAAACTACCGGCAGCTCGGCTTCACCATCTCGCCGCGCGGCACCCACAGCACACATATGGGCACCGGCAACTACACGATCATGTTCGACCCGGATTATATGGAGCTGCTCGGCGTGCTCGCGGCGACCGAGCACAACGCGCCGGCGCGTGCCTTCCTCGACCAGCGCGGCGAAGGCATCGAGCGCATCGCCTTCACAGCGGTCGATTCCACCGCCGGCGCGGAGGAAATCCGCGCGCGTGGCCTGGAGCCGATCGGCCCGACCGATTTCGAACGGCCCGTGACGCTGCCTGATGGCACGATCTCGGCGGCGAAATTCCGCACCTTCATGTGGCCGACCGCAGAAGCGCCCGGCGGCGTGCGCATTTTTGCCTGCCAGCACAAGACGCCAGAGACGGTGTGGATTCCCGAGCTGATGAAGCACGCCAATGCGGCCAAGCGGATCAAGCAGACATTGATCGCGACGCCCGAGCCCGCGAAGGAAGCCGCGGATCTGGGACAGCTGATCGACCGCGAGCCGAAGGCTGAAGCCGACGGCGCAGTGACCGTGCCCTCCGGTGGCGATCGTGCCGAATTCGTTTACTTGACGCTGGAGCAGCTCGGCAAACGTTATCCCGGCGTGCCGCTCGCGGGTCTTTCCGAACGCGGTGGCGCTGCCCTGGTGCTTGTCAGCGGCGATCTCGCTGCCACCGACAAGGCGCTTGGTTCGGCAGCCGTGCGCAGCGGACCTGCGATCTGCGTGCCGCCGGCCAAGGCGAACGGCACCCTGCTCGCCTTTGTTGCCGGCTGATTTGAACTAATTCTTCAACGAGCGTCTACAGGGCGGCCCCAGGCTTCGGGGCTACCCGCGCCTTCAGGGCCGAGCGCATGTTCAAAGAGATATCGCCGGTCGCCTATGACGCGCCGGCCGAACTGAAGAAGTGACCGTCGCTGAAGGGCCAGAGGCAAAAGGATCGAGGTCCGCCCTATCCCGTCTACAACGGCACGCTCGCCGACTGCGTCCGCGAGCTCATGGGCAAGCCATCAAGGGCATCTCGCTCTACGATATCATGACGAGGGCAAGCAGCGTTCGACCAGACCGTGCTGTCGCCCGGTGATGCCGCCGAAATCGCGATGCGCAAGGACTTTCCCAAAGACTAGTTCGAGGCGCGCCTACCGCCGGACTTCCGCCGCTGCTCGGACGAGGAGTCCGTCGGCGCATCCAGAAAGACCACCGGTGTGCCGCGCTTGACGTGCTCGCCCAGCGCGCGCACGTCCCAATTGGTCAACCTGACGCAGCCATGCGACGCGGACTTGCTGACCCTGTCGGGCTCCGACGTTCCGTGGATGCCGTACCCCTGTGCGGACAAGCCGATCCAGTATGCTCCCACCGGATTGTTCGGGCCCGGCTGAACATCGAACGGCTGTTTCGATTTGAC
Source organism: Bradyrhizobium sp. WU425 (assembly GCF_021052305.1). Taxonomy (NCBI): domain Bacteria; kingdom Pseudomonadati; phylum Pseudomonadota; class Alphaproteobacteria; order Hyphomicrobiales; family Nitrobacteraceae; genus Bradyrhizobium; species Bradyrhizobium sp. WU425. The sequence goes on from NZ_CP088089.1 coordinate 5,941,857, forward strand.
GCTTCTGAACTTGTAGTCAGGGTTGTAGTGATAAACCGGATTCTCGTGGGTGCTGGTGACCTTGAGCGTACCGCTCGGCGTCGGACGATCCGGACTTCCGATTGACGCGGGATAGAACGCGATCAGGGTGGCGCCCTGGTCGAATGCTTTCAGCGTCCCGTTCCTTTTGTCGACGTCGAGCCGCGCGATGTTCGGAAGCTCTCGCCGCGCCGGAACGTTTGCAACGACGATGGTCGCTCCCACCTTGTCGAAGGCCTTGTCCGGGTTGAGCGCCTTGAGCAGATCGGCGCTCATGTGGGATTTCTCGGCAAGCCCTTCGAGCGGGCTGGTGTAGCTCAGCGCCTTCAGCGGCTTCATGTCATCAAGCTTGCCGGGCAGCTCCTTCAGAAACGGGCCCTTCACATCCGCGTCCGTGATCTTGTATTCGACGAGGACGGCGCCTTCGCTCGCGGCGTTCAACTTGTCCCAAAGCTCGGGCGCGATCGTTTATCCGATGCAACGCCGTTCTGCTCGGCGAATGCTTTCAGTGCCTTCTGCGCGCTCTCTCCGAGCTTGCCGTCGATCTCCCCGGGCGAGAACCGCGCACGGTCGAGCAGAATCTGAAGCTTCACGATCGCGGCGTTGAGCTTGTCGCTAGCAGGTTGCTTTGCGGGACGCGCAGCATCGTTTACCGCTGCCGCATCGAGATTGCCCGCAAGCGCCGAAGAGATCGCCGCCAGCGAAATCACCGCGCCAAGCATCCACCGCATCATCTCGCTCGTCCCCATTCGCCAACGCCCCCGCAAATTCGCGGAGCAAAGAGTTTCCGGCGGGAACACCGTAGTAACACCGTGGGAACCGACGAGACCGCAGCTTTGCCGCAATCGCTCGGTTAATAACTCCTTATCGCCGGCGCATCGCTGGCCGTTCACCCACAGTTCGAGGTTGCTCCAGCAATGCGATTTGTCGTCGCGGCGTGCGCCGCGTTCATGATTCTGATGTGCGACTTCGATCCGTCGGCGTCCCGCCAACCATCAGCTTTCGATCACGCCGTTCTTCAAAACACTCAGGCCTCGTCACTTGTTCCGGTGGTCGAGCTGTTCCTTGCAAGCGTGCAGGCCCTCGAGCTCGCCAATGCGCGTGCGGCCTATGAGGAGACCCCCGAGCCGCCGGATACGGTCGAACCCGTCGCGCAGGCGCCGGTTTCGCCGACGGAACGCTTCTGCCACGCGCTTCGCGGAGCTGCCGAAGCCAGCGGCATTCCCGTGCCGTTCTTCGCGCGTTTGATCTGGCAGGAGAGCCGCTTCAAGTCCAACGAGGTCAGCCAGGCCGGCGCGCAGGGCGTCGCGCAGTTCATGCCGGAAACGGCAGCGGAGGTCGGGCTAGATGATCCGTTCGATGCGATGAAGGCGCTGCCGGCATCGGCCAAGTTCCTGCGCAAGCTGCGCGACGATTTCGGAAATCTCGGCCTTGCCGCAGCCGCCTACAACGCAGGTCCCGGCCGAATCCAGAAATGGCTCGCCAAAGAGAGCGAGCTGCCGCGTGAGACACGCGACTATGTCCGCATCATCACCGGCACCAGGGCCGAGGACTGGACCGAACGCGCGGAAGCCCTCGCGATCCGGATCGACCTGCCGCGCGAAGCACCCTGCGAGGGCATCGGCAGCCTGTCCAAGACGAAGGACGTCGCCTGGGTTCCGGTGAACCTGACGCCCTCGGTCGCCACCATCATTCGCAAGGCCGAGCAACTGGCGGCGCGATTGACCGCCAGCCACGCACGCAAGCGGCTCGCGTCTCTGATCCGGAAGAACACCCACGGCAAGGCACGCAGCATGATCGCCGCGCGTGCGGCGGGAAAGAGCGCGAAGGCCCGCGCCATCCGTTTTGCAGCGCGCGAACGATCTTCGGGCTGATGCGCAAATCCGGAAGCCGCTCGATGGAGCGGCTTCCAGTGGCCGCGAACTAGTCGATCTCCTCGATGATGCGGCGTTCGCGGGGCTCGACGACATAGGTCCGCGTATCGCGGTGGATGTAGCGGTACTCGCGCAGGTCGGGCGCGTCCCGATAGACGGTGCTCGGGAATTCCTCGACCTCGACACTCTCGGGAACGCGGTCACCAACATGGATCTCGGACCGCGCGGTGCTGCCGGTGGTCTGTCGTTCGCTCCGTCCCTCGGTGCGGGTCTTCGCATGCTTGCGGATCACTTCGCGATCGCGATCCGAAAACTTGCTGGCGCTGCGCTCACGCGTGGTCGTCGTTGTCGCGGTGGATTGTCCCGAGTACGGCAGCACGGTTACGATCTTGTATGTCGCCGGATCGACCACGACGATTTCATCCTTCACCAGCGCAAAGCTGTAGCCGCGATATTGCGGCACGATCTCGACCACATCGGGTGGCAGCGTCGATAGCTGGACATCGCGCGGCACCACCGTGCCGACGTTGAGCGAGAAATTGACGCTGGTCAGCGGCCGCACGTTGAGATGCGAGATGGACGCGCTGATCTTGGTCTCCTGCTGCTTGTTGAGGTTGACGTCAGTGCGGGCGGCGGCCTGTGAATTGGCACCGGTCCGCTGGTCTTGCGCCTGATTGCTGCTCGGCGTGTTTGGCGATTGCTGGGCCTGGTTGGTACCAGATGAACCAGGCGCCTGCTGCGCCTGATTGGTATTGTTCGACGGAGGGTTGGAGCGATCCTGCGTCTGGTTCGAGTTCGCCGCCGGCGGATTGGCGCTCTGCTGCGAGGCGGGCTGGTTACCGGCCGCGTTGGAGTTTGCCGTACCACTGGGCGGCCGCGAGGACGTGTCCGCGCTGTTGGTGGCGTTGGTCCCGGAGCCGGAATTGGCCGATCCGGAAGACGGAGTGGTCGCCTGGGTATTCTGTGTCGACGCTCCGGGCGTTGATGATTGCTGCGGCTGCGATCGCGACTGCTGTGTTTGTGCCGCGCCAGACGGCGACGTGTTGGACGGAGCTGCGGAATTGGACTGGGGTTGCGGCGTTTGCTCAGACTTGGTGTTGCTGCTTGGCGATTGCGCAAAGGCGGCGTTCGCCAGCACCAGCCCTAAGGCGGTCGTTGCCAACAGGCGGATCATGGTTCACTCCCTTGTTCGGTCAAAGCGTTAGCTATTAACCTGCGCTAAAAGCGTCTGTTCCACTTTTTCCCGGCCGAATGCGCCGCCTGAACGGAACCTGCGATGCCATCGAAAAGCGCCGGGATCATTGCCTATCGCAAACGTGGGGAGCTCGAGGTTCTGCTCGTTCATCCCGGAGGACCGTTCTGGCGCAACAAGGACCTCGGGGCATGGTCGATTCCGAAGGGCGAGTACGCAGACGAAGACGCAGAAACCGCCGCGCGACGGGAGTTTGCCGAGGAGCTTGGGCTTGAGCTGTCCACGCCGCTGACTTCGCTTGGCCAGGTCAGGCAGCGCGGCGGCAAGATCGTCACCGCGTTCGCGGCCGAGTTCGACGTCGATTTGCGCAGCATTCGCAGCAACACATTCGAGATGGAATGGCCGCCACGCAGCGGCAAACGTCAGACCTTCCCGGAGGTCGATCGTGCCGAATGGTTCACGCTCGCAGCAGCGCACGAGAAGATCAACGCAGGACAGCGCCCGCTGCTCGAGCGGCTGGCTCAGGTGGCCGGCAGCACGCCAAGCAGACGCCCTACTCCGCCTTGATGTTCGCCGCCGCCACCACTTCGGCGAGTTCCTTGATCTCCTTCGCGATCTTGGCGGCGTAGTCGGCCGAACTCAGCACGCTGACGACGCCCTGCGTCTCCAGCCGCTCCCGTAACAGCGGATCGTTGGCTGCGGCGACGATCTCCCGGTGCAGCATCTCGAGCGTCGGCGCGGGGGTTGCCTTCGGCATGAAGAAGCCGACCCAGAACGAGATGTCGAAGCCGGGATAGCCGGCTTCCGCGACGGTCGGCACATCAGGCAACGCCGGCAGCCGCTCGGCGGAGGACACCGCGAGCGCGCGCAGCTTGCCGGCCTTCACCAGCGGCACGGCGGATAAGGGATCGAACACTGCCAGGACCTCCTGCGCGAGGATACCGACCTCGGACGCAGCACCACCGCGATAGGGCACGTGGATCATCTTGACGCCGGCCCTCTCGCTGAGCAGCTCCATGGCGAGATGGGCAAGGTTGCCGTTGCCGCCCGAGCCGTAGGCAAGCGCGCCGGGCGCAGCCTTTGCCGCGGCGACGAGATCGGCGACGGTGTTGATGTTGGCCGTCCTGGGATTCTCCGGATTGACCACCAGCACGAGCGGCGCCGACACGACGGTGGTGAGCGGCGCGAAGTCCTTTTCCGGGTCGTAGCGGATATCCTTGAACAGCGTCTTGTTGAGCGTGATGGTGGAGGAGTTGCAGGCCAGCATCGTGTAGCCGTCGCCTTCCGCACGCGCGACCCCTTCGGCCGCGATCATGCCGTTGGCGCCGGCGCGGTTCTCGACCACGAAAGCTTGTCCGAGCTTGTTGCTCAGCCGATCGGCGACGATGCGCGCGACGACGTCGACCGGGCCGCCCGCGCTGAAGCCGACCATGATCTTGACCGGCCGCACCGGATATTTTTGCGCGAAGGCCTCCGTCGTCACGCACAATCCGGCGACGATCGCCAGCAGGCGAAGCGTTCGTTGCATTCGTTCTCTCCCCAGACGAATCGCGCCACTTCTGCGGGCCGCGGCGCTTTCGCGGATCATGATGAGCGGCCGCGGCGGATTTCGCAATCGCGTTTGCGGGCCGGCATTCCGTCGCGCGGCAGGTCGGAGCCGGTTCGAAACAAAAAACGCAAAAACAACCCCATGCACAGTAGCCGACGCTTGCGAGATCAAGAACTTGGACGAACGAGGATTTGCACGAACGAGGATTGCGCGCTTCGCAATCTTCGTTTGACACGTCGGGCAAAACACCGGCAGAATGGCATCATCGCAACAATCGTCAGCGTCCACGCCGCCCGACCATGGGGCGTCGCGCGGCGATTGCGCGTAAGCCCTTCATCAACATCCCGAAAATCCCACAGGCGCGCAAGCCGAGCGATCGATGTCGCGCGCAGTGAGCCCGCGCGGGCAAAGGACACAGCACATGACGACATCTGCCAAACGCCACAGCACGCTGCCGGTTGCGGCAAACGATCGCAGCGGCCCCGACGTGAGCCCGCGGATCAAGCTCTACAAGCGGGGGATTGCGATCCGCCATGCCGACCCCCAAGCCGGCGAACGGCTGCTGGCGGAGGCGCTCGGCGCCGCCGATCGCGACGCGCTGCATGGTCTCCTCAAGCAATTGGTGAAGGCCAGCGTGACCGGACGGAAGCCCGATGAAGCCAATCTCGCCTTCATGATCTCGCTGGTGAAGAGCATCGCGCCGAAGGACTCGATCGAGGCCATGCTCGCAGTGCAGATGGTGTCCGTTCACGCCGCAACGATGCGTTCTGCCTGCCGCCTCGCCCTCACCGACGACATTCCGCAGCAGGAGAGCCTCACACGCGCGCTGACCCGGCTGGCCCGCACCTTCGCAAGCCAGATCGAGGCACTCAGCCGCCACCGCAACAACGGCGAGCGCGCGATCACGGTCCGGAACTTGTCGGTGCAGGACGGCGGCAGGGCGATCGTGGGCAACGTGACCCAGCACGCCAGCATGATCGTCGCGGAGCCGCACGCTGCGGCAGCCGCAGGACTGGTCCCGCCGCGTGAGGCCGGCGAATACGAACGGGCCGAATCCAGACAGGGCAGCAATGCATGAGCGGCGATCACATCCGCAACACCGGCGCGATGTGGACGAGCCCGCGCTGCGGCGCCGGGACGCGCAGCGGCCTCGCCTGCCGCGCGCCTGCAGTGCACGGCAAGTCTCGCTGCCGCATGCACGGCGGCGCACGGAGATCAGGCGCGCCGAAGGGAAATCAGAATGCGCGGACGCATGGCGAATTCACGGGTGATGCGGCCGCTGAACGAGCGCAGGATCGGGCCGTGCTGAATGATGCGTTGAAGCTCCTTGCGGAGCTGTCGCGAGTTGCCGAATAGGCCATAAAGGCGACGCACCGTAGATCGCAATCGTCGTTGACGAACGCGGTTGTGGAGATCCGCAACAGATGCCGTGCAGACTCATGCACCGTGGGTCATTTCCTTAAGTCTGTGAGGGCTTTGGTCGGCTACGCCGTCATGAGCGGACAAGCTCGGCGCCAGCCCAGAGGTCGGCTAAGGGCAGGCTAGGCCAAAGAAGCAGCTGCACTGACCTTTAGTTGAAGCGTTGTCGTATTTGAACCTTCGCTCGAATTTCCGGACTCACCTCAGTGGGGATGGGAATGAACTGTCCCATCACAGCATCGAGCGATCGTCAGCGGCAGTTGCAACGGATTTAGTTTCCGGGTTGCCAGCCTAAGCCGAACCAAGCCAGCGGATCGGCCGGCGAATATCGCGGAGGCAAACAGATGTTTCCAGCGAAACTTGCGGCATCGTTGCTGGGTTCAGCGTTGCTACTGACGCCGGTCCTTGCACGCGACGATGGCCGATACGACCACTCTGCGCTGAAGTCTTGGTTTGAAAGCTTGCAGAGCGAATTTGGAAAGTGCTGTACTGATGCCGACGGATACATAGTGTCCGATGCCGATTGGGAGTCCAGTCGGGGCCGTTACCGCGTCCTCATCGACGGCGAATGGGTGCTCGTACCTGACGGTGCGGTTGTCACAGAACCAAACCGCTTCGGCCGTACAATGGTCTGGAGGCATTACATAGACGGCCATCCGCGCGTCCGATGCTTCATGCCCGGATTCATGACTTGACCTCACTTTCAAGGTGCTCCGCTTCGGGTCATTCGCACCGATTTGCCCGCGTATTCTCGATGTCCGCTATGGCCCTAGCTGCCGGCGTGCCGGATACTTCGCCTTCAGGCCCACAAGCAGACCAACGACGATAGCGGCGGCGGGGTTAAAGCTCGAAACAGGCCCTAAGGCCGTCAAAAAGCCAGGAGCCGCATGAAAGGCCGTGCACGCTCATCCGAGTTTCCGACGACGCTTTTTTTGCTAGGCCACTAAGCCGCACGACGTCGGGAACTTGCGGTTGGTCGCTTTGATCCAAATCAACGGATTCCTGCCTCCGAGACCTAGCGTCAGACCCAGACCAGATCGTCGGAGAAAGAAGATGCTGAAGCACTTGCTGGCCATTCTTCTTTTGCTGGCTTTCCCCTCGGCAGTCCATTCCCCAGCCGCGGCAGATGACCGAACTGCGGGACAAGTAATCCAAGAGGAAATTTGGGCGCTGCCGTTTCCACTGCCGGTGCTTGCCTTCCTGGTACGGCCGGTCGGAGATGGTCCGTTTCCGCTAGTGGTTATGAACCATGGAATTTCGCTGGAAGCCAACCAGCGGACGATGTTTCCGGCGATCGAGTATCGGGACGCGGCACGTTGGTTTGCACGTCGCGGTTATGTGGTCATCTCGCCCGTCAGGTACGGGGCCAGCAGTCTCGATGATAAAGATCAGGGTCTCTACGGAGCCGTCTTTGCCCACGTCGGTAGCTGCGACAACCCAAACTTCCGTGGTCCCGGGCTCGCCATCGCCACTCTGAACGAGTGGGTCATCGACTACATGAGCAAGAAGAAGATGATCCAGCCGGGTAAGGTCATCGTCGTTGGCCAGTCGGGCGGCGGATGGGGCTCGATTGCTCTTGGGAGCCTAAACCCGTCATCAGTTCAGGCCATCATTACCTTTGCAGCGGGACGCGGAGGCCGAGTTGACGGCAAACCCAACAACAATTGTGCTCCCGACAAGCTCGTTGCCGCCACCAGCGAATTCGGCCGCACCGCACGCGTACCGATGCTTTGGATCTACGCGGAAAACGACAGCTACTTCGGTCCGGAATTGACGATGAGGATGCATCAGGCCTTTGTCGAAGCGGGCGGAAATGCCGATTATCGTATGCTCCCGTCCTTTGGGACCGACGGGCACTTCATGATCGATTTCGCCGACGCGGTGCCGATCTGGTCGCCCTTGGTATCGCAATTTCTGGAGAAGCATTCAGCGACCGCTCCGCCGCTTGGGCAGCCAGTCAACGGCCCTTCTGCCCAGCGGGAGCCTCCGTCGAAGCCGCCACGATTGCGGCTGCCTGAGAACATCCATTTCTCAACCTGGAAAAAGCTTTGTTTCGCCTCATCCGATCGAACCAACATATGCCGATCGACGTCAACCGCCACGGACGATCTCGATCAGATCGTGGCCCGTGTCGATCTGATCGAACGAGCTGACGGTCCCGCTCGCCTGCAGCTGTTCGTTCCGCAAGGGGCAAATCTGCAGCAGGGAGTCAAGGTGACGGTAGATCAAGGCAGTCCTGTCCAGGTTCCTTTCACCTGGTGTCTCACCAACATCTGCATCGCAGCACGTGGAATTGAACCAACGGTGGCGGCTCAAATGGAAGCCGGCCAACAGCTCAAACTCGAACTCACAGACCTTTACTCCTCTTCGGTGACGATAAAGTTGCCGCTGAGCCAGTTCGGGGCTGTTCACCAAGACCCGCCTGCCGAAACTTTCGATTTCAGCCTGACTGAAGAATGAATGAAGTTGGACCGCCTGACGGGGCTGACCGAAAGGAAGCTCGACTGTGAGTACATCGGACGTTTCTCTACGGAGCACGAGACATTCAAAGATTCCTGCTCTTAAAGGATTGAAGAAATTCTCCGGATCGATGATCAAGCAGTCGATACGGCGGCGGATTGTTGCGATCTCCGTCGGATTGATCATCCTCATGCTGGCGACGTCGGTCCTATCGATAGTGATGGTCAGGCGGGTCGGCCATCTGCTTGATGAACTCTCTGCACGGTACGCGCCGATCAACGGGCATCTAACGCGGATCAATACTCTGTCTCTGGAACGAGGTCTCGCAGTCCGCCGCATGGTGATCGCGAAGATGCAGGAGCCGCCCGATGTGCTCGGATATAGAGCCCGCTTGGAGCTCTACAACGAGAAGGGAGCCGAGGTCGAAAGCGAAGCGCAAGCCGCGCGGACACTGATCAATTCGATCATTGAGGACGCAAGTACACCCTCGGACAATGCAGCCCTGGCGCGCATCGAAAACCGGATTGAAAATCTGAGCGATACTCGCCGCCAACTGAAGCAAGAAACCGGAGAGTTACTTTCACACCTTGAGGCCAGAGACTTTGCAGCGGTCAGACGCAGCCTTGCGCGAGCAGACGCTGTTCGCGACGAGCTGGATGAGAAAATCAACGCTATTCGGTTGAGTATGTTGACCGTCAGCGATGGGGCCATCGCAAAAATAAGGTCGGAACAAACCCGGGTAGCCCTGACCTCGGCCATCGTGACGCTGCTTGCCTCAATCGTCGGATTGATCTTCGCCAATCTGGTCAGCGGCGGCATCATTCGCTCTGTCCGACTATTGCTTGAAGGTGCCCGCGCGGTGGAAGCGGGTCAGCTCGATCAATCAATCGATGTAAGGGCGACTGACGAAATCGGACAACTGGCTGCCGCCTTCAATCGAATGGTTGTGCAATTGCGCAACAACCAACGCATCAAGGAAACATTCGGAAAATACATCGATCCGCGCGTCGTTGAAGGGCTGATCGATCACCCAAATTTGACGGCCGCCGAAGGCCAGCGCCGGGTGATGACTGTGTTGTTCTGCGACTTGAAGGGCTTCACCAGCCTTAGCGAAGGCATGACCCCGCAAGGTCTCGTCAAGGTCATGAACCACTACCTTTCGGTCATGTCCGAACCAATCCGGAACAACCGAGGGATCATCGACAAGTATATCGGCGACGGCATCATGGCTTATTGGGGCCCACCTTTCGTCGACGAGGCCGATCATGCCCGCCTTGCATGCCCCGCCTCCCTGGAAATGATCGAACGTATCGGAAAATTGCGCGAGGAGATTCCTGAGCTACTTGGCGTTCGCGCAACTCCAATGAAGCAATGCGATCTAAGGATCGGGATCGCGACCGGCGAGGCGCTGGTCGGCAGCATCGGCTCCGACGTGATGATGAGCTACACCGTCATGGGCGATGTGGTGAACCTCGCCTCGCGGCTGGAAGGCGCGAACAAGGTGTACGGCATCCGCAATCTCGTTTCCGAAAGAACTATTGCTGCCGTGGGCACTTCACTTGAGGCGCGGGAGATCGATCGCATTGTGGTGGCGGGTCAAACTCGTTTCGAGGCCGTTTTTGAAATCCTCGGAAGCCGAGCTGATGTCACGCCACAACAACTGGTCTTGCGGGACAAGTATCTGGAAGGGCTCTCGAACTATCGCAACCGGCGATGGGATGATGCGCTTGCTGCGTTCAATGCGTCGCTTGAAGCGATGCCCGACGACGGGCCTGCAAGGGCCCTAATCGAGCGCATCGGAAGCTTCAAAGCAGAACCGCCTCCGAACGACTGGGACGGGTCGTGGCACATCGAAAAATGAGCGCCGGGCTGATACGGCGGACGTCTCCAATGGGTCACAAGCGGTCCTCCACCGGCTGCGCGCGGCAGGTCAGCTACGGGACAGGACCCGACATGACGGCGGGCCCGTGAGGGGCTCCTCGTCCTCGCGGCAGTCAACATGGGTCGGGTAAAAGCTCCCGCTATTGTGGTGACATTTCCAGATTTTCGAGCGGAGCCGTGAGGCGGCAAGTGAGTCCGGTCGATTCATAGGACACCGCAACCGACCCTCTGAAGTCGTATGCCAGCGCCCCCGAAATGAGTTGCGAGCCGAAGCCTTTATCGGCGGGCTCCGACACAGATGGACCGCCGGATTCCTGCCAGACGAAGACAAATTTTTGATCACCCGCCTGACCTTCGGTTGCCCACACGATGGACACCCGGCCGCTTGTCACGCTCAGAGCGCCATACTTCACTGCATTGGTGGCGAGCTCGTGAACCGCTAAGGAAAGGGCGAGAGCCTGCCGCGATCCGAGAACAAGCGGAGGACCGGACGTCGTGATCCGGCCTTCGCCTGTTCTGTAAGGGCTCAGGGCGGTGTTGACGACATCTCGAAGTGGGGCGGCAGCCCAATTCGCCGCAGTCAGCAAGGCGTGTGCTCGTCCGAACGCGGCAAGTCGTGCCTTATACTTTTCAAGATCGGCGCGGCTCGATACGTCACGAAATGTTTGGCTGGCAACAGCACCAAGCACAGCAAAGGTGTTCTTGAACCGGTGCTTTAGCTCTTCGTTGATAAGCTTCAGGGCTTCCCTTGCCATGTGCTCGGAGGTGACGTCTTTACAGACAACGAGTACGCCGCCGACTTTATCTTCAAGGTCAATTGGACCGAAGCTGTACGTCCACCAGACATCCTCGCGCCGACCGTGGCGGGTTACAGGCACCAATTGATCCTCATGCCACGTCGCCCCCTTACCTGCCATGACGTATTCAATCTGGGGACCAATGATGTCCCATATTTCATCCCAGCATTCACGGCCGCCCGCGCCCAAGGCGCTCGGATGCCGCTCGGGACCCATCGTTTCGCGATACGCATCGTTATAGAACTGGATGAGGTCTGGTCCCCACCAAATGAACATCGGGTGGCGTGAGGTAAGAACGAGCCGCACCGTGACCCGAAGACTTTGCGGCCACGCTTCCGGCGAGCCGAGCGATGTTTTTGACCAGTCAAACGCTCTTGTGAGAGCGCCCATCTCGCCGCCCCCCGACAAGAAAAGGCTACCTGTGTCCCCGCCCATGCGCGCAACTCCTGACACGTTGCCCAAGCGTAAAGCCAAAATTCTCGGCAATGCAATGTCGATGGTTGGTCAAAGCGGTCCACGCCGGGCGCTGCGATAGATCAGTTTCGGGCCAGATGGGGGTGCCACTACACCGGGCGCGCCGGCGACATCGACCAGACCCTGGCGATGTCCGTTCCGGGTCAGTTTGCCCGCGTGTTCTCGATGTCGGCTGGCCCCCGCTCCGGTGTACCGCAGGCGATGGCGACCTTCGCCTTCAGGCCACAAGCGAACTTCAATCTGTTTGTCGTTTGATGACCTCTGCCAAGACAAATCGCTCTGTCGCTTGCAGAGCGTGGATGACTATCCGGCCGCGTGCGATGGCGAGGTGTTCCATCGCGCAAACAAAACGCCCCAGCGAAGCTGTCGAAGGCAAGCGAGGCAGAGAACGATGCCCGCACCGGCGATGATATCGATGAAATAGTGGCCGCCTACAGTAGGTGTTGCAGCAAGCATCAGCAAGTTCAAGACAAGGTATAGTGGGAAAAGCATCTTCATGCCTCGGCTGGCGTATATAAGTATTGTGGCCAGCGCAGCGTGGAACGAAGGAAATGTGATCAGACCATTCACGTGCGTCAACGAAATGCGTGTCATCTCGCCGCTTCGGAGTGCGTTGAAATCGATCAAATGATACGCGTCGACGCGTTCGACGACGCCAAAGTAGACCCATGCGCTCGCTGCCGGCAGTCTCCATGAGATCGGAAGAATCACGAGGAGCGATGTTACGAACAGCCAAACAAACTCTCGCATCCTTTCAAATCGCCCGCACGCACTCAGCCACACCAACAAGATGGCGACCTGCAGCATACAGCTGTGATACGCGACTGCGAGGACCGCTTTGATAATTGGTCTGACCTCAACCCACTCAAAGAAAGCCAGCCAATTCAGTCTCAGCAGGGTGTCGACACCGGCCAGCTGGGAATCGACCAACGGAAACTTTGCCGTGATGGTTAGATAACTCAGGATCGCGCCCACGACCGTAAAGGCAATGATCTGAGCCAAAGCCGTGGCAAGCTCAGCGATACGCCGATCCGGCCTCAACCTCGTGTAAACAAAGGAGAGAAGAGCAGCAGCACAGAACGCAATCGCTTGCGTCGGATCGATAGCCATCGTCATCCCAGCGGCGCGAAGCCATACGAGGTCAACGGCTGCAACAATCGCAATTGCGATCCACAAGCGCAGAATTTCGCTGAACCGATAAGCATTGAGGACGGCAAAGACAAAGCCTTCATTTCGCATCACTCTGTCCATCTATCGCATCGTTCGGGATCCCTGACCCCTTCTGGAGCATCAATATCTGGTGCTCATCTAATGATTGTTTAATTTGGCTCACACAATTTCCGCGTGTTGAACTCGATGGGTTCCGCGCTGCTCATCAAATCTGACTACGCGTGTTCGCATTGAATCATCGGCTGACCGTAGGCTCCGAGGGAGCTCACGTCCGCTTCGGGTCAAAACTGCGACTCCGCTTTGCATGAGCGACGGTCCGGTCTAGCTCGCGAACGGACGTCACGATCGCTCGCGCGAAGGTCAGCCGCCGAGCCAACATGTGACCCGCGTTGGCGCTCACGTGAGGATGCGATTTCGCCCTTGGCGGGCTCTGCCTGCTGTTTCAGCCTTTGCTTCCCCGGGCCAATATCAAGCAAAATGGATATGTGGGGCTACTTCGAAACGCGCAGCTTGGAAATGGATGTGCCGATCTGGGTGAAGGCGGCGTCGATTTCGCTGCAGCGCCGACGAATGACAAGACCGGCAACAAGGCGATGGCGAAGATGACGGCGATATTGCCGCGCTCGTCCCGGGCTAGGCGACCCAACGTGGTGGCGGCGGAAGAAAGGCTCAAGGTCATCGGGAATCCTCTGCAACCTCCAATAGGCAGTGAACTATAAAGTATACGTTAAGTTACGCGCGAAAATGCTGGCAAACAGCCTTCCGCATGCGCGGCGCCGCCAAGGAGACCCGGACCTCCTGCGGGTTCCGCAGGCCGCTTTGGGTGATATGCGAACGGGGCCATCCTGCAGGTATCGCTGCCACATCTTCCGCTGGTGCGTCAGGCCCCGCCATCGGGCATCAGTGAGTCGAAGCAGGGAGGCAGCCACGGCCAACAAGACCACATTCGCCGAGGAACTCGGAAACCTTGGCTATCGCAAGCGGCAGATACCGCTGCACGCCTAGCCAATACCGCGCCACGCGAGCCGACCAGCGCCGCATCCGGCGCCGGCCGCCTCTCGCCCGCTACTGCGACCGATCCGAGGTCCAGCCCTTGTACTCGCCGACATTGTCGCGCGTCACGAGTTTCGACGGCAGCAGCTCGACGGTGGACGCCGGCTTCTGGCCGTTGAGAATGCTGACGCCGACCTGCACGGCGCGGCGGGCCATGAAGAACGGGTCCTGCGAGGCGGAGGCCTGGATCTGCGTCGCCTGCGGGTCCTTGAGGGCCGCTTCGATGTCGGGGGCGCCGTCGACCGCGGTGATGACGATGCCGGTGCGCTGCTGCTGGCGCGCGGCGAGGTCGGTGCCGATCGCCTGCGGGTCGTTGATGGCGAAGATGGCGTCGATCTTGGCGAAGCGGGTCAGATAGCCCTGCGCCACCGTGAGGCCGCCTTCGCGCGAGCCCTTGCCGTCCTGGTCGCTGGACAGGACCTTGATGCCGGGATTCTTGCCGAGCACGTTCTTGCAGCCGACGACGCGATCGATCACCGCGGAGACCTGCGGGCCGTTCTCGATGATCACGTCGCCCTTGCCTCCCAGCTTGTCGACGATGTACTGGCAGGAGATCTCGCCGGCCTGGACGTTGTTGGTGGTCACCGTGGCGTCGGCGCCTTCGGCCGCGGTGTCGACGGCAACGACGACGATGCCGGCGGCCTGCGCCTTCTTGATCGCTGGTCCGATCGCCTTGGGATCGCCAGGGTTGAGCAGGATCAGGTCGACGCCGGCGGCGATGAAATTGTCGATCTGGGTGACCTGCTTGCCGAGATCATATTCGAAGCCCACCGTCGTGATCTTCACGTTGGGGTTGGTCTTCTTGGCCTCGAACTCGGCGCCCTTCGACAACGCGACGAAGAATGGATTGCCGAGCGAGCCCAGCGAAATGCCGATCGACTTAAGCTCCTTGGCGTAGGACGGCGCGGAGCTCAGGACGAGCGCCATCGCGGCGCCGGCAAGCGAGATCGACTTCAACATTGGCTTCCTCCCTGGTCTGTTTGAAGCTCCGGCGCGGCGACCAGTTGCCGTGACGGAATGAACATGACGGCGCGGTGCCGGCTGCATTTTCATGCTCCTTGTTTGAGCATGATCCTTTCGAAAAACCGCTTCGCACTTTTTCGGATCATGCTCTCAAGTCCGAGCCGAGCCCTGCAGCCGATAGCGGTCCAGCGCCACCGCGCCGATGATGACCAGACCCTTGATCACATATTGCCAGACGTCGGACACGCCGATCAGGATCAGGCCGTTCGACAACACGGCAATGATCAGCGCGCCGACCAGCGTTCCCCAGATCGAGCCGATGCCGCCGACAAAGGAGGTGCCGCCCAGGATCACGGCGGTGATGGCGTCGAGTTCGTAGGACTGGCCGAGCTGCAGGCCATTGGCGGCGTAGAGGCGCGCTGCCTGCATCGCGCCGCCGAGGCCCGCGAGCAGGCCGGACACGCCGTAGACGAAAATCAACACGGCCCAGACCTTGATGCCGGCGAGCCGCGCCGCGCTCTCATTGCCGCCGACCGCGTAGATATGCACCCCGAGCACGGTGCGCTTGAGCACCAGCCACGACACCAGGATGACCAGCAACGCGATCACCCAGAGCCAGGGAATCGACAATACGCCGGGAATGAGGGTCAGAGCACCGTTGCCGATGAAGGCATAGGGGATCGACGGATTGAACACCGTGGTGTCGGCGCCGAGCAGGCGCGCCGCGCCGCGCACGGCGGTCAACGATCCCAGCGTGACGATGAAGGGCGGCAGGCGCAACAGCGCGATCAAGCCGCCGTTGAGAATGCCGAAGACGGTGCCGGTGAGCACCGCGGCCGGCAACCACAGCGCCCCGAGATCGGGAAATTTGGAGATGATCAGCCCGGCCATCGCCGCCGCCGCCAAGATGGAGCCGACCGACAGGTCGATGCCGCCGGTGAGGATGACGAAGGTCATGCCTGCGGCCAGCACGGTATTGACCGCGGACTGCTGCACCACGATGCCGATGTTCTGGCCGGTGAAGAAGCGGCCGTCCGACAGCACGTGAAAGCCGATGCACAAGAGCAGCAGCACCGGCAGCATGCCGACCGCGCGAATGATCATCCGCGTCCGCTGCCGCTTCGTCTCCTGCGCGGCGGCAAGACCGGGCGCGACGGGGACGGCTTTGGCGGGGGCGGTGTTGGCGGAAGCGCCGTTCTCAGGCATCGAGCTGCTCCGTTCCGGTGGCGAGTGCCATGATCTCCTCCTGACTGAGCGGCGATGTCGCGTCGCGCCGGATCTGCCCGGCGATATGTCCCGCGCGCATCACGATGACACGGTCGCAGATGCCGATGATCTCGGGCAGGTCGGACGAGATGACGAGAACCGCGGTGCCCGACTTCGCGAGATTGTCGATGATCGAATAGATCTCGGACTTGGCGCCGACGTCGACACCGCGCGTCGGCTCGTCGAGGATCAGGATCTTCGGGCCGATCGCGAGCAGCCGCGACAGCAGCACTTTCTGCTGGTTGCCGCCGGAGAGCCCGCCAGCGGGAACACCGACATTCGCAGCGCGGATGCCGAGCCCCGCGAACGCGCGCTTGGCGCGGTCACGGGCCTTGTCGCGGTCGAGAATGCCGCCGAATTTCGCATCGCGGCCGAGCACCGCGAGATTGATGTTGTCGAGGCAGGACATGTCGAGGAACAGGCCGAGCGCCTTCCTATCCTCGGTGAGGTAGGCAATGCCGGCGTCCAGCGCCTCACCGGGCGTGCGGATGGAGGCCGCGCGCCCGTCGATCTCGACATGGCCGGAGATCATGGGCGCGGCGCCGATGATGAGGTGCGCAAGCTCGGTGCGGCCGGCGCCGACCAGGCCGGCAAGCCCTACCACCTCGCCCGCATGCACCGCCAGCGAACATCCCTTGACGCGCCTGCCGTCGGCGATGTCGACGGCCGCAAGCACGGGAGCTCCCGACCGCGCGTTGGGATCGTTCCTGGGATCATGCTCCTTCTTGTAGAAGGACGAGACGTCGCGTCCCACCATCATCCGGACGATGGTGTCGGCACGGATGTCTGCCTTGTCGAGCGAGCCGACCAGCGTGCCGTCGCGCAGCACCGTGACGCGGTCGCCGAGCGCATAGACCTCGTCCATGCGATGCGAGATGTAGATGATGGCGAGACCTTCGGCGCGCAGCTGGCGGATCAGCGCGAACAGCCTTTCGCTCTCACCGGCCGACAACGCGGTGGTCGGCTCGTCCATGATCAGGATCCTGGAGCGGGCGTGCAGCGCGCGCGCGATCTCGACCAGTTGGCGCTGGCCCATCGAGAGATTGGCGACCTGCGTCTGCGGCGTGAAATCCGCGCCGAGCCGCGCCAGGATCGGACCGACGCCGGCCTGCATCGCCTCGCGCGCCAGCAAGCCGCCGCGGGAGACCTCGCGACCGAGATAGATATTCTCCGCAACGCTCAGGTTGGGGGCGAGCGAGAGTTCCTGATAGATGATCGCGATGCCGGCTGCGCGGCCGCCGAGCGGACCGCTGATCTGCACGGGCTGGCCGTCGATGCGGATTTCGCTGCCCGGGTCCGGCCGGTAGGCGCCCGAAAGGATCTTCATCAGGGTGGATTTGCCGGCGCCGTTCTCGCCCATCAAAGCGTGGATTTCGCCCGCGTAGACGGTGAGGTCGACGTCGCGCAGCGCCTTGATGCTGAAGAACGATTTAGAGACCCGGCGCATCTCGAGGATGGGCTCGCTCATCACACCTCCCCGATGCGCCGACGGCGGCATCGCAATCTCACCCGCGTCTCGTTGGTCCCTGGCGCGCGCGCAAGCATTAAACAAAAGGTTGTGGCGCAGGGCAATACCTCCGGCATACCGACCAACGGTCCGGCGCTGCTTTTATCTTTTGCAGACGGAACCGATCCCGCGCGTGATGCCTTTTCTTCGCCACATCATCGCGTATCGCGATCAGCGCCGCGGCCGGTACAGGCGGCGCCATTGCGGCAGCCGCTCGGCATAGGCCTGCGCAAGCGCGCCGTCGGGCTCGAAGGTCTCGACGCGCTGTGGCGCGGTGCAGACGGCGTCGATCGCCTCACCGGTGACGGCGAGGCGGCCAAGCCGCGCCGCACCGAACGCCGCGCCCGTCTCGCCGTCGGCAAAGCGATGCACCGGCACGTTCAGGACATTGGCCAGCACCGAAAGCCAGAACCGCGACCGTGAGCCGCCGCCGATGACATCCGCCTCCGCGATCACCAATCCGGTCTCGGCCAGCACGTCCCGGCAATCCGCAAGCGCGAAGGCGACGCCTTCGAGCACGGCTTGCACGATCGCGTCACGATCGGTGGCGTGACTGATCCCATCGAGCATGCCGCGCACGTCGGGGTCATCGTGCGGGGTGCGTTCGCCGGAGAGGTACGGCAGGAAGCTGACCGGCGACGGCGCCCGCGGGCGCAACCCGAGCGGCGCCAGCAGCTCAGTCTCAGGGATCCCCAACAGCCGCGCGATCCAGGCCAGGCACGATGCCGCCGAGAGGATCGCGCCGGCTTGAATCCACC
Organism: Bradyrhizobium sp. WU425; assembly: GCF_021052305.1. NCBI lineage: Bacteria > Pseudomonadati > Pseudomonadota > Alphaproteobacteria > Hyphomicrobiales > Nitrobacteraceae > Bradyrhizobium > Bradyrhizobium sp. WU425. The sequence goes on from NZ_CP088089.1 coordinate 5,960,238, forward strand.
TGTCGGGGACGGCGTGACAGAACGTGTGCACGACCCGCTCCGGATTGGCCGCGATCGTCTCGGTCGGCACCAGCAATGCGCCGGAGGTTCCGAGCGAAATGAAGGCTGCCCCGGGATTGATGGCGCCGATGCCGATGGCTCCCGCCGGATTGTCGCCGGCCCCGCCCGCGATCATCGGCCGCCCGGTCATGCCCCAGCGCTGCGCCAACTCGCTCCGCAGCCGTGCAGCCGGCGCGCAGCCCTCGACCAGACGGGGCATCTGCCGGCGCGATAGCGCGGTCGCGGCGAGTCCTTCATCCGACCAATCGCGGCTGCTAACATCGAGCCACAGCGAACCCGAGGCGTCCGAGACATCCTCGATCGCCTCGCCGGTCAGCACCAGGCGCAGATAGGCCTTTGGTTGCAGCACGAGTTTTGTCGCCGCGAAGATCTCCGGTTCGTGCCTGGCGACCCACAGCAATTTTGGCGCGGTGAATCCCGGCATCGCCTTGTTGCCTGTCGTGGTCCGCAAGGCGGGCCAGCGCCGCTCCAGCTCGGCGCATTCCGCAAAGGACCGTCCGTCATTCCAGAGAATGCAGGGCCGCAACGGCCTGTGGCTGGCGTCGAGCAGCGTCGCGCCGTGCATCTGGCCGGACAGGCCGATGCCCTCGACCTCGGCCAGCTCGCGCGCGTGATCCGCCTTCAGCGCGTCCAGCGTCGCGAACGTCGCCTCGATCCACTGTGCCGGGTCCTGCTCGCAATGGCCGGGACGCGGCGAGGAGACCGTCAGTGACCGGCTGCGGCTCGCCACCACGCGCTGCGCGTCGTCGACCAGAACGATTTTGACGGCGGAGGTGCCGAGGTCGATGCCGAGATACATGATGTCACTAGCCTTGCACGTTTAGGATCTTGCGCGTCCGTTGCCTTGTGCATCCACGACATTGCGGCCATGGCGGTCCCGATGTTGGCATGCACCCGTCAATCATGTAACCCCACCCGAAACCTTGCCGGGACGCAACGCCCATGACCACCGCCGCCACCCACGACGCGGGAGCCACCCGCGCGCTGATCTTTGCGCTGCTTGCGCTGGCCTGCGGGCACATGCTCTCGACCTTGCTGCGCACCATTCCGGCGGTCAGCCTCGACCTGATGGCGGCGGATTTCGGCATCGAACCGCAGGCGCTGGCGAGCCTCACCTCGGTCTACCCGTTCGCGTTTGCGGCCGCGCAGATCCCGGTCGGTGCGGCGATGGACCGCTTTGGCGTGCGGCCGGTGTCGCTGAGCCTGCTCGCGGGAACCGTGGTCGGCGCCATCGCGTCGGGGTTCGCAACGGGACCCGAAAGCTTCGCCATCGGGCAGGTGCTGCTGGGCATTGCCACCTCCGGCATGCTGATGTGCCCGATGACGTTGGCGGCCAAGCAATTGTCGGCCGCGCGCTTTGGGCTGTGGTCCGGCGCGATCCTCTCGATCGGCAATATCGGCATGCTGTTGTCGTCGAGTCCGCTCGCCTTCGTGGTCGACACTTGCGGCTGGCGCGCCGGGTTCTGGATCTCGGCGCTCGGCGGCGTCGCCGTGGCGCTCGCGGTGTTCCTGCTGGTGCCGAGCCAGCCGGCCGAGCACAAGGACGAGTCCTCGCCGCTGTCGCAGATGATCGAGGTGCTCAGGCTCGGACTGTCGCGGCCCTTGCGCGGCCTGATCGCGCTGGCGCTGGTGTCGCTTGCGACCTCGCTGGTGCTGCGCGGCCTGTGGGGCGGACCGTGGCTGATGCAGGTCAAGGGATTGTCGCGGGTCGAGGCCGGCAACCAGCTCGGCGCGTTCACGCTGGCCATGATCGCAGGTCCGCTTGTCATCGGCATGATCGACCGCAGGCTGGGACGCCGCCGCGCGCTGGTGGCGGGAACGCACCTCGTCGGCGCGTTGCTGCTGGCGCTGATGGCGTTAGGGGCCCCGCGCTATGCCATTTCCGTGTTGTGTGGTGTTGCGGTGATGCCGCCGCAATACGACCTCGTGCTGATCGTGCTCATCGGGCTTGCCACTTCCGCACAGCCGCTGCTGTTCGGCATGTCGCGGCAGCTGGTCGACGCCCAAGTTGCGGGCAAGGCGCTCGCGGCGATCAACCTCGCCTTCTTCCTCGGCGCGGCGCTGATGCAATCGATCACCGGTGCGGTGGCGGCCTTTGCAGGGTTGCCGGCGGTGCTGCTTTTCATGGCAGCCATGCTTGGCATCGGCGCGCTGATCTTTTTGGTCTATACCTCGCCAAGACCGACGATAGAGTAGAGCCCTGCATCAAGGGGACATCTCATGCCTGTCGACACCAAAGCCGCCACCGACCGCCTCTTGCGCTTTCTCGCCGTCGAGGGCGTCACCGGACAGGAGGCCGCAATCGGGCGTGAGCTCACGGCTGCGCTGAAGGAGAGCGGCGTGCCGGCGAAAGCGATCCGGCTCGACGACGCCAATACCCGCATTCCGGTGCCGACCGAGACCGGCAACCTCATCGTCGACCTGCCCGGCCGCGGCGCGCTGCACAACCAGCCGCGCATCATGTTCATGACCCACATGGATACCGTGCCGCTATGCGCCGGCGCCAAGCCGAAAAAGTCGGGTCGCAAGATCGTCAATGATGCGAAGACCGCGCTCGGCGGCGACAATCGCTGCGGCTGCGGCGTGCTGGTGACGCTGGCGGCCGAGCTCGAAAAGCAGCAACTCGATCATCCGCCGATCACGCTGCTGTTCTGCGTGCGCGAGGAGAGCGGGCTCTATGGCGCGCGCCACGTCAAGCTGGACGAGCTCGGCTCGCCGGTGATGGCCTTCAACTATGACGGCGGCTCGGCCTCCAACGTCGTCATCGGCGCCGTGGGTGCCGACCGCTGGACCGTGGAAATCTTCGGCCGCGCCTCGCATGCCGGCGTCGCGCCGGAGCGCGGCATCTCCTCGACCATGATCCTCGCGCTTGCGCTCGCCGACGTGAAGGCCGGCGGCTGGTTCGGCAAGGTGGTCAAGCGCAAGCAGCAAGGCACCAGCAATGTCGGCCCCGTCACCGGCGGCGAGGGAAGGCCCGCGGGCGACGCCACCAACGTCGTCACCGACTACGTGCATGTGCGCGGCGAAAGCCGCAGCCACGACGGAAAGTTCTTCAAGGAGATCACGAAAGCCTACAAGGCCGCGTTCGAGAAGGCGGCCAAGAAAGTCACCAACGCGCAAGGCAAGTCCGGCAAGGTCAAGTTCAAGGCCGAGACCGACTATTTCCCGTTCCGCATGAAGGACAACCTTCCCGTCGTCAGACGCGCGGTGGAGGCCGTGTCCGCCGTCGGCGGCACCCCGAACGTGCGCACCGCCAATGGCGGCCTCGATGCCAACTGGATGGTCCGCCACGGCGTTCCGACCGTGACCTTCGGCGCCGGCCAGAACGAGGTGCACACGATCGACGAGTGGATCAATCTCGACGAATACGACCGCGCCTGCGCGCTGGCCGTGCAGCTCGCGACGATGCGGTGAGCTGCCTTGCATGGCGCGCGCTTGCCGGGCGGTGCGCGTCGGCCTAGCCTGCAAAGAAAACGCAGGGAGGCCGCATGCCGCGCATTTCGACCATCGAGACCGGATTCTACCGGATCCCCCTTCCCGTCACGCTGTCGGACTCGATGCATGGCGACATGGCGGCGTTCGAGCTGATCACCTGCCGCATCCGGGATGCCGATGGCGCCGAGGGCGTCGGCTACACTTACACGGTCGGACGCAATGGCGGCGCCGTCGCCGACATCCTCAAGCGCGAGATCCCGCCGCTCGTCGAAGGCCGCGAGGCCGATGATACCGAGGCGATCTGGCACCAGGTCTGGTGGGCACTGCATTATGGCGGGCGCGGCGGGCCGGCGGTGCTGGCGCTCTCGGCACTCGACATCGCGCTGTGGGATTTGAAGGCGCGGCGCGCGCAATTGCCGCTGTATCGATTGCTCGGCGGGTTCGACGCGCGCGTGCCGTGTTATGCGGGCGGCATCGATCTCGATCTCTCCGTCGAGGCACTGCTCGCGCAGACTGACGGCAATCTCAGCAAGGGCTTTCGCGCCATCAAGATGAAGGCCGGCCGCCCCGATCTCAAATCGGATGTGGCGCGGGTCGCGGCGATGCGACAGCATCTCGGTGACGGCTTTCCGTTGATGGTGGATGCCAACATGAAATGGACGGTCGAGGAAGCGATCCGCGCCGCCCGCGCGTTCCAACCGTATGACCTCACCTGGCTCGAGGAGCCGATCATTCCCGACGACGTCGCGGGCCACACTCGCATCATGCAGGCCGGCGGCGTGCCGATCGCGGCGGGCGAGAATTTGCGTTCGCTTTGGGAGTTCAAGAACTACATCGTCGCGGGCGCGGTGTCCTATCCCGAGCCTGACGTCACCAATTGCGGCGGCGTCTCCGCCTTCATGAAGATCGCGCGGCTGTCGGAGGCGTTCAACCTGCCCGTCACCAGCCATGGCGCGCATGACGTCACCGTGCACCTGCTCGCGGCCTGCCCGAACCGGTCGTATCTGGAGGCGCACGGTTTTGGGCTCGACAAATTTATCGAGCATCCACTGGTGCTGCAGGACGGGCTTGCGCTCGCGCCGGACCGTATCGGCCACGGCATCAGCTTCGATTGGGACGGGCTGGCGAAGCTGTCGGCGTAGACGGGAGCGCGTTGCTGCACGCGAGGCATTCGCTGAGGCTTGATGCAAGCTGCGGTTATTCGGCTATGGTGTCGACGCCGACACACAAGCCGAGAGATTCCCGCCTTGACCCCCGAGCTGCACCAGAAACTGACCGCGTGGCGCCGGCATTTGCATGCGCATCCCGAACTGTCCCTCCAGGAGAAAGCCACCGCGGCCTTCGTGCAGGACAAGCTCACCGAGCTCGGCATTTCCTTCGAGGCCAACATCGGCGGTCACGGCATCGTCGCGACCCTGACGCGCGGCCACGCCCAGGGCCGCGTCGGCCTGCGGGCCGACATGGATGCGCTGCCGATCACCGAAGATACGGGGCTAGCTTACGCTTCGCAAAACCCCGGTGTGATGCATGCCTGCGGCCATGACGGGCATACCGCTTCGCTGCTCGGCGCGGCCGCGCTGCTCGCCGCCGACACCAGCTGGAGCGGGACGGTCGATTTCATCTTCCAGCCGGCCGAGGAAGGTTATGGCGGCTCGCGCGCGATGGTCGCGGCCGGGCTGTTCGACCGCTTTCCGATGCAACGGGTGTTCGGCTTTCACAACTGGCCGGGGCTCGCCGCCGGCACCATCGCGGTCCATGACGGCGTCGTCATGGCCTCCGGCGGGCGCATCACCATCACCATCGATGGCCATGCCGGTCACGCCGGCATGCCGCATCTGACGCGCGATCCGGTGATGGCGGCCGGCCATTTGATCGTGGCGCTGCAATCGATCGTCTCGCGCAGCGTCGATCCGCTCGACACCGCCGTGCTCTCGCTCTGCACGCTCGAAGGCGGCACGGCACGCAACCAAATCGCCGGACGCGTCTCGATCGGCGGCACGCTGCGCTACCATCGCGATGCGGTGAAGGACACCGTTTTGGCGCGGATCGAACAGATCTGCGCCGGGATTGCCACGAGCTTCGGCGTCAAGGTCACGCCCGAGATCGTCATTGGCGTCGGCGTGGTCATCAACACGCCGGCAGAAGCGGATCTCGCGCGCCTCGCGGCGGACACGGTACGGGCCGAGTTGCGGCGCGACCTCGCGCCCAGCATGGCCGGCGAGGATTTTGCCCACTATCTCTCGCGGCGTCCGGGCGCCTTCGTCTGGATCGGCAATGGCGAATTGCGGGATGGCGCCGAGCTGCACGGCCCGCGCTATGATTTCAACGACGCGATCCTACCGGTGGCATCGAGCTGGATGGCGGAACTCGCCAAGGCGGCGCTGGCCTCGAACTAGGCCCGCTCACGAGATCTCGCGCGGCAACTTCCAGCCGGGCTTCGGCTCGAACGTCTCCTCGACCTGCGCGACGTGATAGCCGGCGGGCAGAAGGCGGCCGCCCTCCTCGTCCGCGACCGGTACGTCGGTTACCAGCCCCTCGATCAAGGCGGCTTCCCACACCTCCTTCTCCGTCGGAAAGGGATCGCCGATCTGCTTGTTGCCTTCGAACAGCGCGTACATCGGTTCCGGTCCTGCGTTGATCAAGCTCACGAGCAACGTATCGGCCGCACGGACGTTCCCATCCGGCAAATCGCAATGGATGGACACGTCGAACATGGCGCGCGTTCTGATCGGAACTTCCGGCTGGCATTACGCCTCCTGGCGAGGCCCGTTCTTTCCCAAGGGCGTGACGCTGAAGCAGCAGCTGAGCTACTACGCCGGACAGTTCGACACCACCGAGCTGAACGGGGTGTTCTACCGCACCCCGACGCCGGAGGCCGTCGAGGGTTGGCGGGAGCAGACCGGCCGCGATTTCGTCTTTGCCTGGAAGGCCTCGAAATTCATCACGCACTGGAAGCGCCTGTCGGATCGCTCGGTGAACAGCCTCGAACTGCTGGAGGATCGCATCTCACGGCTCGGCGGCAAGGCCGGCCCGATCCTGTTCCAGCTCCCGCCGCAATTCGAGGCCGACGCGGACCGCCTCGCCGGCTTCTTCAAGCTGTTGTCGCGGAAGCGGCGTTACAGTTTCGAATTCCGTCATCCGAGCTGGTATCAGCCGCGCATCTTGCGGATGCTGGCCGACGAGAACATCTCGCTGTGCCTGTCCGATCATCACGACGCGCCCGCGCCATGGAAGCGCACGGCGGATTTCGTCTATGTGCGCGGGCACGGGCCCAGCGGGCGCTATCACGGGCACTATACGAAACCCACGCTGGCGCAATGGGCGCGGCGCATCAAATCCTGGAAGCGGCAGGGCTGCGACGTCTACGTCTATTTCGACAACGACCAGAAGAGCGCGGCGCCGGCCGATGCACAGGCGTTGAAGCAATTGCTCAACGTGCGGCAAAGCGCGGCGATCACGACGGCAAGCCGCCGTGCAGGTGCCGTTGTTCACCGCTAGACGATGCCGCCTTGCCGGAGCGCCGCGATCGCGGCCTTGTCGTAGCCGAGCTCGGTCAGGATAAGATCGGTATGCTCGCCGAGCGTGGGCGGGCGCATCGCGATTTCGCCGGGCGTTTCCGACAGGCGGACGGCGGCGCGTGCCACCGGTGCGGGCTTCGGCAGACCTGGATAGTCGACGTCCTGCATGAATCCGGCGGCGCGGACGTGCGGATGATCCAGCGCCTGCTGCGGGCTCAGCACGGGGCCGGTCGGAATCATGGCCTTGCCCAGGGTGTCGACGGCTTCCTGCGTGGTGCGCTCGGCGCACCAGCGCGCCATGCGCTCGCTGATGACAGGGCCATTGTTGCCGCGGCTGATGTCGTCGGCAAAGCGCGGATCGTTCAGCCAGACCTCCTCCTCGCCCATCAGTTTCGCCCAGCGCTTGAACAGCGGATGCCCCGTGACCTGGCACAGCACCCAGCCGTCCCTGGTGCGGTAGATGTCGGCAGGCGCCGCGGTCTGGCCGAGATTGCCTGTCGGCACGCGATTGACGTTGATGACGGCCTGCTCGATCAGCGTCGCGTTGGTGAAGGACAAGGCGGTTGCGAGCAACGCGCCCTCGACGATCTGCCCGCGCCCGGATTTGCCGCGCTCGATCAGTGCGGCGAGCGTGCCGAACGCGCAATGTAGCGCGGTCCCGAAATCGACCCAGTTGACCGCGGCCCGGTAGGGTGGATCGCCGGCGCCCGTCATGTACACCGAGCCCGACATGACCTGGCCGACACCATCGAAGCCGACACGGTCGGACCATGGCCCCGGCCCGCCAAACGCGGTGGCCGTCGTCAGGATGATGTCCGGCTTGATCGCCTTGAGCGAATCGTAGTCGAGCTTCATCGCGCGCAAGGTCTGCGGCGGCAAATTGGCGACGACCACGTCCGCGGTCGCAATCAGGCGGCGCATCACCTCCTGTCCTTCCGGCTTCATCGGATCGAGCGTGAGGCACTTCTTGTTGCGGTTGACTTGAAGAAACAGCGCGCCTTCGCCAGTTTCGCCGACCGGCGCCACGAAACGATCCTCGCTGCCGTCGCGCTTCTCCACGCGAATGACCTCGGCGCCGAATTCGGCCAGCAAGGTCGCGCAATAGGGCCCCGCGATATAGCGCCCGAAATCAAGAACGCGGACGCCCGCCAGAACCCCTCCCATCGATCTCTTTCCTTTGTGCTTTTTGTCAGCTTACAGGGATTGGCATTTGCGGCAAGGTGGCAATGGACGCCATGCCCCACCCTCGAGATGTGATCGGCGAATCATTTCGACTGGCGGAAATTGTGCTCTAGTATGGACCTGTCCCTCCCCCATCAGAGCCCCGTCCATGCCGCAACAATTCGATCGATCCAAAGAAGATCTCGGCAACGCGATCCATTTCGAGCACGTCAACATCCAGGTCCCGGACCAGCGCCTCGCCACGCTGTTCTATGTCGCAGGTCTCGGGCTCACCCGCGATCCGTATCTGATGGTGTCCGACACCAACATGTGGATCAACGCCGGACGGAGCCAGTTTCATTTGCCGAGCGGCCGGCCGCAGGTGCTGCGCGGTCATGTCGGACTCGTCATCGCGGGCCGCGAGGCGCTGCTGGCGCGATTGGCGTCGGTCGCCAAAAAGCTCGAGGGCACCGCGTTCGCCTTCGCCGAGCATAACGACCATGTCGAGGCGATTTGTCCGTGGGGCAACCGCCTGCGCTGCTACGAGCCCGACGCCGCGCGCTTCGGCCGTGTCGCGCTCGGCGTTCCCTATGTCGAGTTCGACGTGCCGGTGGGATCGGCCGCTCGCATCTGCGCCTTCTACCCCGAGATCATGGGCATGCCATCCGAGTTACGGAACGGCGACGGTACGGTTGCCGCCGTGAAGACCGGCCGCGACCAGCATCTGTTGTTTCGCGAGACCGATCGGCCGCAAGGCGACTATGACGGCCACCATGTGCAGATGTACATCACCGATTTTTCCGGCCCTTACCGCAAGCTGCTGGCGCGCGATTTGATCTCGCGCGAGGACAATCAGTACCAGTACCGCTTCTGCGACATCGTCGATCTCGACAGCGGCAAGCCGCTGTTCACGGTCGAGCACGAGGTGCGCAGCGCCACCCACCCGATGTTCATGCGGCCGATGGTCAATCGCAATCCGGCGATCAACAACCGCAATTACGCGTTCGGTCACGATCAGGCGTCTTGGGCGATGGGACCGGATCAATACGAGGGATAGGTGATAACCAAGTCCCGGGCGGCTCCGCTGAGTGGAGCCGCCACACGTTGCGTGCGCTCCGGTGGGACGGGCATGCCCCACCTTTCGCATCAGACGGGTGAGCGTCCCGTCAGAAGTGGACCTCGGTGCGCATGCCAAGAACCACGGCGTTGTCGGTCTTCACGCCCGCCGCGTTATAGCCGCGCCCACCGGGATTGATGACATACTGAGCGTCGAACTTGAGGTTCAGCCAGCCGGTCGCCTGCCATCCGTACCAGACTTCAAGCGGCACTTCGTTGCCGCCGGCGTTCGGACTGAGGGCAGCCGTGTTCACGTGCGTCGTGCCGACCGCGAAGCCGACTTCGTCCTGGGGACGCCAGGAGAACGTTCCGGTATGCCTGAAGCCGAGGGCGATCTGGTAATCCTGGTACGAGGTCCGGTGATCGGCGACGGTGGTATTGAGGAAGGTGTACCAGCCTACCGCACCCGGGCCGTCAACAGTCAACCGCTGCAGGATCGACTCGTAGACGCCGAAGCGGCCGCGTTGATCGCTGATATTTTGATCGGGCACACCACCGACGCCCGGGATGGTGCCGATAACACCCGGAAGACCGCCATCAATGGACGAGGCGCTGTCGTACCAGCCGCCAAGTCTCCAGGTCCCGGTCAAGGGCCCCTTCGGCGTCCAGACCAACTCCACCGGCACCATCACGCCACTGGCGGGGTTCGAGGCGGGAATGCCGGGCAAGAAGTAGACGCCCGGGTCTGACGTCGTCAGGTAACCCGGATTGGCATCGTAGACACCGACCGACACCGTGAATTCCGGCGCGATCTTATAGTGGACGACACCGGCCCACTGGCTCACCGGCCAATTGTAGATGTAGCCGCCCTGGATGTTGCCGGGCTGACCGCCGCAGAAGGTCAGGTTGATGAACTCGCACAGGCCGAAGAAGAAGTCGGAGCCGACCGGAAGACGGCCGCCCTTGAGTTCAAGGCGGTCATCGAAAAGCTTCTGCGAGTAATAGAGCTGCGTCAGGCGCAGAATATTGCCGCGGCCGAACACTTCGTTGGTCAGCTGCAGGGCGGGAATGTCCGCTTCGGTATTCAGATTTTTGCCGAAGCGGTCGACCAGCGTGAGACCGACGGTGCCGCCGGGGATGCCGGCGAGTTTTCCCATGTCCAGCTTCGCGCCGAACCACAACTGGCCGGCGTTGGCCGCGGTATTCCTGCTTCCGCCGGAGACATTGCCGACCGATTCGTTACCGAGCGTCAGGCCGATATCGATGCCCTGCTCCTTCAGCCTGGTCCTGCCGAGATCGCCGAACAGATACGGTCTCGTCCAGAAATCGTCAGCCGCATAAGGAACAGGCGCAGCTTTCGTCGAAAAGTCGGCCGCATACACTCCACCGCAAAACAGCGATGAGAAAGCAATCCCCACACCGCACACCCCTGCGGTGTTCATAAACCTGCGCAACATTTTACTCGTCCTCCCGCCGTCTCAGGCTTTGCTTGTTTCGCCTCACGCCCCTGCCCAAAGCCCTCGAGCCTGGAACGCGCTCCCTCCCCCAGCGGCCGCCGACCAGGCAGCCTTGTGTCAACTGGAGCGTGGATCTGTCATGCCCGATCAACCCTTCTCGCCGGCAATGCATCCGCGGCGCGCGGTGACGTGCCCTGGACTTGCTCCGCCAATGTCGATTTCGGCGCAGTGCGGGCGACGCCGGCCAGTGCCAGCTTGCGCCGCCGTCGCGCCTGCAATTGCTGATCCGCCAACACGCCGATCAGAATGACCGTCCCCATCACCGCGAAGTTCAGCGAATTCGGGATGCCCAGGATATTCACCAGGTTCTGCAGCACCTGCAGCAGCGCCGTGCCCAGCACGATACCGAGAATGGACCCCTCGCCGCCGCGCAGGCTGCACCCGCCCAGCACGGCGGCCGCAATCGCGTAGAGCTCGTAGAAATTTCCGAAGGAGCTCGGCGACACCGAGTTCGTGTAGAACACGAACAAGACCGTCGAAACTCCGGCGAGTCCGCCGCTGATGATATAGGCGGTTGCGATCACGATATTGGTGTTGATGCCCGAGAAGCGTGCCGCCTCCTCGTTCTTGCCGACGGCATAAAGCCAGCGCCCGTAGACCGAGCGGTGCAGCAGCACGCCAAGGATCAGCGCAAGGATGATCAGGAGGATGAAGGTGTTCGGGATTCCCGCCAAATTGCCCGAGGCGATGTTGCTCAGTGTCGCCGCCTCGTCGCCGTAACCGAAGCCACGGGTCGAATCGCTCGTGTAATAGCGCGCGGCGCCGCGATAGATCAGCAACCCACACAGCGTCACGATGAAGGGCTGCATCTTCAGGCGGGTGATCAGGAACCCCTGGATGCCGCCGAGCACCAGCCCGCCCAGCAGCACGGCGAGCAGCGCCAGGGGCCACGGCACCTGGTAGGTCGTCAGAAGATCGACGAACACGACGCCGAGCAGCGCAAACATCGAGCCGAGCGACAGGTCGATGCCGCCGGTGATGATCACGAGCCCTTCGCCGAGCGCGAACACACCGAAGAGGCCGATCAGATTGGCCATGTTCAAGAGGTTCACCAGCGACAGGAAGGCGGGATTGATCGCGCCCGTGATGGCGGCGATCACCACCAGCAGCAATGCCAGACCGAGCTCTTTCCTGATCATGGCGCGGCCGCTTCCGCGGTTTCCAGCGCCTGGCCCATGGCTAGCCGCAACACGTTGTATTCGCTGAACTGCTCCCGCTCGAGCACGCCGCTGACGCCGCCTTCATGCATGACCGCCACGCGGTCGGAGACGCCGATGACCTCCTCCATGTCCGAGGAGATCATCACGATCGCGACGCCCTGGTCGGCAAGCTCGCGCATCAACGCGTAGATCTCGCCCTTGGCGCCGACGTCGATGCCGCGGGTCGGCTCGTCGAAGAACATTACGCGCGGCTGCATGGACAGCCATTTGCCGAGCACGACCTTCTGCTGGTTGCCGCCGGAGAGCGTCACGGCCTCCATATCGATGCTTGGCGCCTTGATGGAGAGGCGCCTCACCTGCTGTTTCGCGACCTTGCGCTCGGCCGCGCCGCTGACCAGCCACATCCGCGCATGATCCAGCAGGCTCGCCAGCGTCATGTTCTCGCGGATCGGCAGCTCCAGCACGAGCCCGGATTTCTTGCGGTCCTCCGGCACCAGATAGATGCCTTGGCTGATCGCGTCGCGCGGCGATGCGACAGCGACCGGTGCGTTGTCGATCCTGATCTCGCCGCCCAGCAGCGGGTCAATGCCGAAGGCGGCGCGGGCAAGAGAAGTGCGGCCAGCGCCCACGAGCCCCGCCAGTCCCAGGATCTCGCCATGCCGCACGGAAAGATCAACCTGCCGGTCGGGAAAGGCCGACGTCACGACGCCGACGATATCGCAGCCGCCCGGCTGCGGCGCCTGTTTCGGCGGGGTATGCAGCGCTTTGAGGTCGCGACCGATCATCAACCGGATCATCGCGGCATGGCTTAGCTCGTTCCGCGCCAGCTCTCCCACGGTGCGACCGTCACGCAGCACCACGACGCGGTCGGCGCAGGTCATGATCTCTCCGAGCCGGTGAGAGATATAGATCACGGAAATGCCGTGCGCCTTCAGATCGGCAATCACCTCCAGCAGCCGTTCGGTCTCCGAGATCGTCAGGCTGGAGGTCGGCTCGTCCATGATGATCACGCGGGCGTCGATCGAGAGCGCCTTGGCGATCTCCACCATTTGCCGCTCGGCGATGGAGAGGTCTTCGACCAGCGTATCCGGCGCGAAATCGGCACCCAGCCGCTCCAGCAGCGGGGTCACGCGAGCACGCATCTCGGCATTGTCCACCAGCTTCAGCGGCCCGCCCATCAGCTTCTCGCGCCCGATGAACACGTTGGCTGCGACGTCGAGATTCTCGAACAAGTTCAGCTCCTGGTGCACGAAGGCGATGCCGGCCCGCGTCGCCTCGGTCACCGTGGTTCGGGCATACTCGCTGGTGCCGATGCGGATCACGCCTTCGCTCGGCGCGATCACGCCACCCAGCACGCGCATCAGCGTCGATTTGCCGGCGCCGTTCTCGCCGATCAAACCCAACACTTCGCCGCGATAGACGCGCAGATTGACGTCGTCGAGCGCCCTGACCCCGGGATAGGTCTTGCTGATCCCGCTGAGCTCCAGCAGTGTCTCTGCCATGTCTCCGCTTCCCTCCCGCCCAAAGCCCGGCCACCGCGGCGGCCGGGCCGTGAAGCACGCTGAAGTCACTTCTTCAGCAGCTCCTTCAGATGAGCGGTAAACTCCGCAACGTTGGACTTGCTGACCACCTGGGTCGGCACGATCAGCTTGCTATCAGCCGGAATCCAGGACTTGTCGCCGTTCAGCGTCTTGATGATGTTGATGGCGGAGAGATACCCGAACTCGTACGGCTGCTGCACGACAGTGGACTCGATCGTCCCGTCGGATATTCCCCGCAGCGTGCGCTGATCCTCGTCGAAGCCGACGATCTTCACCTTGCCGGCCTTGCCAGCCGCCTTGACTGCGTCATAGATCAGCGGAGTCTCGTAGCTCCAGAGGCCGGACAACAGCGCGATGTCGGGATATTTGACCAGCACGTTCTCCATGTTCGCCTTGGCCTTGGCGAAGTCCACCTGGTCGGTGAGCACGTCGACCAGCTCGACCTTGGTGCCGGCGATCGCGTCCTTGATACCCTGCACCCGCTCGCGGGCGTTGTCCGCGTCCATCGTGCCGACGAACAGCGCGATCTTGCCACCGTTCGGCAACGCCTTCTTGATCTCCTCGCCCGCCTGGCGCCCGGCCGCGACGTTGTCGGTGCCGATATAGGCGAGACGCTTGCTCTGCGGCGCGTCGCTATCCGTCGTGATCAACACGGTCTTGGCCGCAACCTTGTTGAGCTCTTCGGTTGCGTGCGGCGCATCGTCGACCGAGATGGAGATGCCGGCGACGCCGCGCACCAGCAGGTCGTCCAGCTCGCGCCGCTGGCCCGCCGCCGTCGCTTCGTTGGTGACGATCAACTGGATGTCGTATTCCGGGTGCTCCTTCTGAGCCTTTTCGAGCCCGCGGCCGGCGATCGTCCAGAAATCGGCCGCGGCATTGGTGACCAGCGCGATGGTCTTTTTCTGCTGGGCCTGCGCCGCCCCCGTGGCGATGGCCAGCGCAGCTGCGGTCGCAAACAGCGACACCATTAGTTTCTTCAGCGATTCGTTCATGTACACCTCCCTTGGGTCACCCCCGTTCAGGGGTTTCACAGCGCTTATGCGCTATCTTTTATTTACGTCGCGAACAAATGCCGCAGGGCAAACCAGCCGGATCAGGATGTACTTGCCCCTTCTTCAAGTCTAAATAGTACAGATGGTACGATAATAGTAAATATGGCTGCTGAAAACCGAATCCGATTGTGCTTTTCCGGTCACACACGCATCCCATTCCCTCCATTAAATTTACCTGATGAATTAAAGAGGCAGCATGGTTGACCAAATTGAGCCGTCCAGACGCGTGTCAAACACCGCCCGTGAATCCAACCGCGGCCGTCTCGTCGATGTCTTGCGACGCCAAGGGCCGCTGCCGCGCGTGGCGCTCGCCCGGAGTACAGGGCTGAGCTTCCCGGCCGTTTCCGGCCTGACGTCGCGGCTGATCGCAGAAGAGCTGCTCTGTGAGACCGAGACGGCGGCAACGCCGTGGTCCGAGGACGGCGAGGAAGAAGATGCGGACGGGCTGAATGGCCGCCGCCGCGGCCGGCCGGCCGTGCTGCTGACCCTGAATCCGGAGTTCGGGCGCATCGCCGCGGTCTCCGTGCGCATGAACCTGATCGAGACGCTGATCGCGGATTTCCGGGGCTCCGGCGTGGCGCAGTCGCGACTTGCACTGTCGACGCGCGCGCTCGATGCAGGCGCGCTGCGCGATCTCGTGATTGCGCAGATCAATGCGCTGCTCGATGCGACGGCGACGCCGCGCCATCGGCTGTTAGGAATCGGGATTGCGCTGCAAGGCATCGTGAACGTCGACACCGGCACGACACTGTGGAGTCCCGCACTGTCGATCACCGAAGTCGATCTGGCGACGCCGATACGTCAGGCGTTCGGCGTCGATGTCGTCATGGCGAACGACGCTGTCGCGGTCGCGCTCGCCCTCACGGCCGCCGAACCGGCATTGGCGCAAGGCCTCTCGGCCACGATCATGGTCGGTCACGGCATCGGGATGGGCGTCGTTGCCGATGGTGAAGCACGCTGGGGCGCCGGCAGCGAGATCGGCCATGTCAAGCTGGCGCCGGACGGGCCGCAATGCCGCTGCGGCCAGCGCGGCTGTATCGAGGCCTATCTTGCCGATTACGCGCTCTACCGCGACGCCCGCACCTTTCTCGATCTGCCGCCGGCGGACTCGCAGCAGCCATCGGAGGGACAGATGGCCCTGTTGCGCGAGCGCGCGCTGGGCGGCGATCCGCGTCTCGAGCACCTATTCCTGCAGGCGGGTCGCGCGCTCGCCGAGGCGGTCGCAGCAACGATATCCGTGCTGCGGCCGCACCATGTCATCCTGGCGGGTCCGGGCCTGATGGCATTCGACATGATGCGCCACGCCTATGAAGAGCGGCTTGAGCAGGCGGTGTTGCCATGGCTGCTCAGGTCCACGGCGATCCATCTGCGTCCAAGCGAATCGGCGGTCATTGTCGAGGGCATGGTGCGACGGACGCTGCGGGTGGTGGACCAAAACCACATGGAAGCGACGGAGTAAGCGCCGCGAGCAGCTTGCGCGCTGGCTGGGGCGGGAGGGATCGAACCTCCGAATGGCGGAATCAAAACCTGCTTGATTATATAGTGATTTCAAGGCGCATTTGGAAAAAATGGTCGAAACACGCTCCAGTAATTTCAGTAGGTTGGCTAGTGTTTCCAAATGAAAAGGGGGCAGCTAGCGATCGATCGAGCAACGCAGCTGCCCTTCAGATTCGCTTAGTCATGGCGCGCGCTATCACGCATGCAAGCGCCTTGGCGTAAGCGTCTGAAGATCCCGATAAAGCGGCTCGTTAAGAGACAGCCACAGGGGTAGAACAACCAATAACTTACCGGTCGCACCCTGGGCTTAACCAGCTGAAATTGGGCATTCGTCGCACCACATGGTGCCTCATTGCATTGTCTATGGTCCGCGTGGTCGGAACGTGCATTCGCGGGGCGAACCTCGGCATCTGTTGGTGCCCTATCTCCTAAAGCTATCCTCAGAACGGTTCACGGCGCGGCCTGGCGCCTTTTTCGTTCCGATTGACCCAATCCTCGGGTACCCTATTCTATCCGCGTCGGCGGAACTGCTGAAGTTGATAGATGGCTCCACGGAGAATGGAGATGGGCCGGCTCGATAAGCAGATGGATCCCTTCCACCCTGCCGCTCATCTGCCTACGGAGGATCGCGTCCCCGAGGATCTAGAGCTTGAGCAAGTCGACACGGCGTCGTTAGTTGATCCGGCTCGAGAGGAAGCCGCCTCGTCGCCCGCGCATTTTGGGTCAGGCCGGCCGGCGGCAAGCGTAACGGGCTCTACCGACTGGATGCACCGAGCACGCCGCATCTGGCGGAGCCATCTCCAGCGCGAACAACTCCCCCGGACGGCCGGACGGTCGATGGGAAACTTTGAGCGGTGGTTGATCGCATTGCTGAGCGTCGGCTTTGTCGTCAGCTGCGTTTGCGCGATCATTGTCTTCATGCAGGCCAACGCGCGCAAATTGGAGATCGCAGCACTGCAACGTGACATCATCGCGCTCAAGCTACGCGTTGCCAGGCTCGATCAGATCGCAAGCACCAATGAGATACGTGAAAAAGCAAGCAGTGAAACATCCAAGCCGCCGTCGGAGACCCGTCCTGACCAGGCTCCGCTCATCCTATCTCGTGAAGAGATTCAGCTTATCCGAGACTATATCAAGCCTGCACCAGTTGCAGGCTCCGCGACTGAGACGATCAAGGTCGGCGAACCCGTCGTGGGAGACACCGTTCCGTTTCCCTCTCCGATCACGGAGAAGGTGCGGAAACTGCTCGGCGCACGATTTACCGTTCGCAATGGCGTTGTTGTCATCGTCCGCAGCGGCAGCCGTCACGCTGATGCTGTGATTGGGCCAAATTGACGAGAACTGGCCGTGATCGCAGTATCCGGTCGATTGCTTATGGCTGGTTGTTTGGTGGTCTTTCAATGAACCGCCGGCTGCCATTGAGAAGCTCGAGGTTATTGGCGATGACCGGATTACCTGGGTCGAGCGAATAGGCCTTCTCGAATTTCCGTCGCGCTGCATTCAGATTGCCGCGCAGCATGTACGAATATCCCTGGTCATTCAGAATCTGAACGGTTTCGCCTCCCAGCCGGATCGCTTGCGCATAGGCCTGATCGGCCAGGTCGAAACGACGCAGCCGATCATAGCTCGCTGCGAGCCCAATCCAAGCCGTCAAATCCTTCGGCGATTTCTCCACCGCGTCCTTGAAATACCGCTGTGAAATCCCGTAACTGCCGCGATTGTAATGCTCCAGCCCCAGCCGCACCGGCTCGTCGGAAGGGTAATATTTGACATCGGTCGGCTCCTGAACGGGATCTCCGCCCGGCGGCTCCACGGGGGCCACGATTGCGGCCTCCCTCAATGTCTGCTCGCACCCAGCAAGGGCTGTTCCCAAGCAACAATACACCAGCATTACGATGATGCGCCGCATAACCCTCGTCCCGCCCGGCTCATCGGACTCATTGAAATATCATTGTTAAACTACCCAAAGGCCCCCTTGGCGCCTCTACTTACTTGCTGCGCCGCCGACCGGCACCGATATTCCACTACTCGACCCAGCCCCCATTCCGGTCACGTTGATATTCTGGTTGGTGGGAGGCCGCTGGCCCATCGCTTCCGTCGCCGGCCCGATATCGGGAAGCTGATCCACCGGCCGTTGCGTGTTGCCATAACGCGTCACGGCGGCGCCAACGCGCCGAGCGTCGTATGCAATCCTGCGATCCCCCACGTTTCGCGGCCAGGGATGAATCGTGTGGGTGACGGCGTTGACCTGCTTGGCATCGCCGGCGCTCAT
The DNA here is from genome assembly GCF_021052305.1 of Bradyrhizobium sp. WU425. Classification (NCBI taxonomy): domain Bacteria; kingdom Pseudomonadati; phylum Pseudomonadota; class Alphaproteobacteria; order Hyphomicrobiales; family Nitrobacteraceae; genus Bradyrhizobium; species Bradyrhizobium sp. WU425. The sequence continues at coordinate 5,978,507 of NZ_CP088089.1, forward strand.
AGTGATGGTGTCGGAGCGTTGGAAATAGCGGTCCATCTCGTCATGACCCGCGACACCGTAACATCCCCCGAGCAGGAAGGGCGCGAACAGAACCAGATACCTTATGGTCATCTCTCGCTCCTAGTTGAGGGTCTTTACGACCGGCTGGTCGGCGGCGGCAGCCGGCGGCGGAACAGGCGTCCTGAGCTCAGGAGCGATGATGTGGCCGTACGGGCCCTTCACGTCGCCACCGGAATTGACGTAGTCATTGTAGCGCTTTCGGACTTCCATCTGGCCGTTCAGGAAGAAGTCGACGTCGTTGGCCGGCAGGCGCGAGTCGAGCGGAGACGCCAGTTGCTGACCGGGTGCCGCCGGCGCGACCAGGCGCGGTGTCACGATAATGACCAGATCCGTTTCCTGCTGCTGGTACGACTTGCTGCTGAACAAGGTTCCGATCACCGGCACCGAGCCGATCCAGGGCAATTGCGAAACGTCTTGCCGGTTGCGCGTCTGGAGCAGGCCGGCGATCGCAAAGCTCTGGCCGTCGCGCAGCTCGACCGTGGTGCGAGCGTCGCGGCGGGTCAACGCGGGAATGACCGTCCCCGCAATCTGCACCGCATTGGAGAAATCAAGCTCGCTGACCGACGGCTCGACCCGAAGGTTGATAACGCCGCGCGAGAGAACGGTGGGGACGAAAGCCAGCTCAACACCGAACTTCTTGAATTCGATAGTCACTGTTGGCACGAGACCAGCGGTACCGGCCGTGGATGCTACAGGCACTGGAAATTCACCGCCGGCCAGGAAGCGAGCGGCATCCCCGGAAAGCGTGGTCAAGTTCGGCTCCGCCAACCGGCGAGCCAATCCCTTGGTTTCCAACGCCGAGATCAACAAGTCCACCGAGCCGCCACTGCTGGTTCGGATGATGCTGGTCAACAAGCTTCCGAACGGGGCCGGAGCTGCACCGCCCGCAACAGCGCCAACAAGCGTACCCAATGTTCCGAGTACCGGAAGGCTACCAGCAGGATCGGCGCCAACAGAAGTGCTGCTGTTATTAAGGGTGCTAGTGTTGCCGGTCGTGGGTGCCCTAGTGAGACTATTGACTCCGCCGATGGGTGCCCGCCCGATGGCCGTAGTTGAACCAAGGCCCGTATTACCCACGTTGGTGCCGTTGGCATTCGCCGCATAGAGATTGACGCCGAGGTTTCGGCCGGCGTCCCGGTTGACCTCGAGAAAGCGCACTTCCAGCATCACCTGTTGCGGGGCCGCGACGCTCATCGCGTTGACGACGACCCCCCCTTTCGCGACCGTGCTGGTGGCGATCGCCATGGCCCGCTCGGCCGTAACTGCGTCGGTCGCGACCCCGCTGAGCACCACCTGGCCCTCGGAAGCCGACACGCGGATACCTTGCCCGCCGGTGCTGGTCCGGATGTTCTGCTGCAGATTGCCGGTATCGATCACGACCTCGACGTCGAGAATCCCGATCTGCTTCATCGAGCTGTCGAACAGGATGACGTTGGTAGTGCCGGTCTGCTTGCCCTGCACGTAGATGAGGTGATCGCTCAGCGACTTCACGTCGACGATGTCAGACGAGCCCGCCACGATCGTCGCAAAGGCCGTGTCGACTTTGAAGGTACGTGACTTGTTGAGGACGAGCTTGACCCGCTGGACGTCGTTCATCTCGCTGACGATGACGCCGCCGGATGAGCCCCGCCGGTCTGCAGCCGCCGCGCGGTCAGCGAACCCAGACGAGGCGAGCGCCGCGCCCAGACCCATCACGCCGAAGGCGAGAAGCCTCCCGACCTTGTTACCCGAAACGCCATCGCCACTCATCCGAGTCCCCCACTGCGATCCACGAAGATCCCCGCAAATCTACGTGCTCGACGTCCTCAACATTTCCCCTCTGCGCACCACGTCGCAGAGCTTACATTCTGTCCCACTACAATTCGTTACTTCGTGTTTCCAAGATCATCCTCCCTGATGCAGGCAGCTTGCAAGACGAGATACTTACCGCACCGCCGCAAGCGGAAAGAAAACTCTTCAATGTTGCCAGCGCGCATCATTCCCACTGGCTGTGGGGAACTATCCCGCAGCACGAGTGCAATTGGCGCGCGCTTGCGTCGCGGCTTTGCTATCGAAGGACATTCGGTCGCACGCCCGGAGATTCGCTTGTCCGAGTGCAAATCCCTCTGGTGAAATTCCGCACCCGCGCGTTTGACCAAACTCGACCAACTTCTTAATCCCCGATCGAAAAGCGGACGCCCGAACGGCGTGGCCACGTAGCGCTGTCGGGCGAAACATGTCAGGCGTGCTGCCATATTCGCCCCTAGAAGGGAATCTGGTTGGAGGCGCTCGGCGCATTGAGCGCTGTGCCCCATATGGGCATCAGCATGGTAAAGCTTGCCTGGGAAGCTGTAACACTCAAGCTGTTGCTGTTGGCCCCCACGGTCAGCGTTGGCGTCAGACCTCCGAAAAACAGGAAGGGTGCCGCGTTCTGCTTTGCGGAGGTGGACAGGGGATCCCCGGTGCAGCCGGCCGGCGACTGCGGCGGGCTTTGAAGCAAGGCAGGCGTATAGCAGCTGATCATGACCGCACGGGCGCCAGCACTCGCAAGCGTCCGCAAGGATTGCATCGTGATGGCATAGCGCCCAAGATCGAAGATGACGAACATCAATGTGAAAAGCGCCACGAACACCACGATGAATTCAAAGGGCGCGATACCGCGATTGTCGAGCTTTCTCATCATTGCACCAAAGCGACAACTTGGGTGTAAATGATGGTGGCCGGCGCACAGCCTTGCGTGCTGAGGTAGCCGCCACCGCTCATGTCGATCGTTTTGGCGATCACTTGCGAACAGGTCGTATTCGCACTTGAAGTCGTACCGGCCCAGCTAACGTCGACCTTGGGAAAGTAGATAGCCCCGCCCAGGCTAACCTGGCCGCCGCCGTTTATAGTGACCTTGTTGCTGGTCTTGCTCGGGGCCTGATCATCAATCAGGACGCCATTTAGATCAGAGGAGAAGGTGTTAGTGGCAGGTGCGGAGAGATCAGCCGTCCCCCCGTTGATGGTGAGCTGCGAGTCTCCGAGCAAGACGAGGGTTACGCCTGCGCCTTTCAGTTGTCCGCCGGTCATCTTTATATTTGCTTTGTAGAAGAAATATGTTCCCGGATCCAAAACGTACTTGTCGCCATTCTGCACCGTGAAACTGCCGTAAGCTCCAGTCCCGGCGCTGTTTGGCGCGCAATGCTTCCACCCATCCGCCTGAAGGGTGCAGGGCATACTTGTATTGCCCGTCCTGCTGTTAAACGATGCGGTGTCCAGTTTGCTGAGCGGATTGCTAGCGTACGTCATGAAATAGTTGTGCGGCACACTGACATTGCTGCAGCTGCCTGTGGGGGTGCAGCCACTTACACCGTAAACTGCCCATCCCGAGCCGGTGAACGTTGGAGTGCTGGCAAGTTGAACACTGCTATCCGACATCAGAGCGCAGCCAGTTCCGTTGTTGCTGAGGTTGCCAGCAAGCTTGAGTGCGCCTGAGTCAGGTCCAAGCGCCAGGACGCAGGCCTTGGTCGGCTGCTGGACCATTGCAATGGCTTGGGCGGGGATGTTGACGGTGGTCAAGCCCAGCACTGCCGCCAGGTACGCCGGTTGTTGCTGGCTGACTCTGGCGCGCACAGCGTTGCCCGTGCCCGCAACGGGCGTTGTGAACGTGCCCGCATTGTAGTTGCCGATATCGATCTGCACGACCCGCGAGGTTCTCGTCGGAAGGCTCGTCGGACAATTCCTGCCCGGATAGGCGGTAGCGTCATTGGGACTGTAGTTGCAAAACCCATTCTGAGCCGCGAATTCCTTGCCGCGATAATCCACTGACTGCGTCTCGCAGGCCGCACCCGCCATTGTACATGAAAGCCGCAATGCGCCGGAATAGGCCGCTGAGTCGGCGGCGTTCTGCGCGTGCTGGCGGGTGACGTACCACGATCCAGCCTCGGCCCCGAGTGCGACTACTCCGATCAGTGGCACGAGAGCGATGACTGTTGCGAATGCGACGGAGCCTCGTTGGGAATGGAGTAGATCACGCATGGAAACACCCTACTGGAAGCGTTCTGAGTGACGCAGCGTGTACGTGCAGGTGGTGGGACACAGCAGCGAACCCACAAAAGGCGGGCGTGCCCCAAGCGGAGCCAAAGTGATGGTTGTCGAAAATGTAATGTACTTCGGAGAAGCAAGATTGCTCGGCGAACAGGTGGCCCCTGCGTCGCCGCACAAAACCTGAAGGTTGCTGATCGCATGACCTGCGACTGTGGTCTGTAGCCCTGTCTTCCAGCTCACCGTGCCGTCAGGGGCGAGCGGATTAGCGTACTGCACATACTGCCCGAAGGAGCGCAATGCGCTCCATGCGGAGATAAACTGGAAGCCCGCGGCGGCTAAGTCGGCGAGCGGCACAAGCAGGAACGACACCAAGAAAATGTAGACGATCATGGTCTCAAGTGCGACGGCGCCGCGTTGATCCACGATCAAAGACTTCTTGCGGCTCATGAGTTGACCTCCACCGATAGTCACCCATCCGGTCGTCGACCGGAACAGCACTCACCAAACGTAAGGGACCACTCTCCAGCGCGATGCTTCGTAACCGGAATATTCCGGGCAGTTGCGACGAAGCAGGTCCTCTTCGTAATAAATGCGGCAAACCTGAACGCCGATATGCAAGACGAGCAAGGCCGCTGTCAGCGGCGTCGGGCTTCTCAGCACCACGCCCAACACGGCGATTTCCTCCGCAAGGTAGAGCGGGTGCTTGATCCACCGATACGGGCCCGTTTGCACCACGTTGCGCGCCTGTGGCACCAGACTGAACGACCTGCCAAGATGTCGGATGGTGACCAGCATCATGATCATGCCGATCAACACGCACGCGGTGGACGCCAGGTTTGGTAACGCCTTGTCGGTTTCGCCGAAGAAGGCGATCGTCCACGGCATGTAGGTACCGACGAACGCCGCTATCCTTGGCAGACGGCCGTTCGCTTGCGCCTTCGCCGGAGGCCGCGTGATGATCAACAGCGCCAGGAGCACGTAGAAGACAGCGAGGCAAACACTCGACAGGAGCGACGGCCAGGGATCATGAGCCGACGATCCGATCTTGATGGCGACGCCAAGCGCCAGCAACATGAACCACATGCCGCCGAACAGTTGCATCGTCCGATCGTAAGAGGAGGTTTTCGACAGGGCAATCGTGCTCATGGCTACTTACCGAAGCTGGCGAACGAACGCACGAGGTGCAGAATGGGACTTCCTCCCAAAATGACGAACATGGCTGGAAGCAGGAACAACACCATCGGAATAGTCAGCTTGGCGCCCAACTTGTGTGCTCTTTCTTCAAGCTTGGTAATACGTTCGCGCCGGAGGTCGACAGCGACACTCCGCAGAGCCTGGCCCACCGGCGTTCCGTATTGCAGGCTTTGGGCGACCATGAGTCCGAACCGGCGGAGCCCATCCGACGTAGATCCCAGTTTATCGAATGCGTCGCTGCGCCTTGGCAGGATTCGGAGATCATCAAGAAGGCCGCTCATGACCCGGGCTATAGCAGGATTGGTCTCATGCATTTCTTGCGCTACGCGTGCCAGCCCGCTTTCCAGGCCCATTCCCGATTCGCTGCACACAACCAGCAAATCGATCATATCCGGCGTGCCCAGTCGAATGGCGGCATCAAACCGCCGCTTCAGCACCGCCAGTATCAATCGCGGCGCTAAAATGCCGATCGCCACGCCAATAAGTGTGAAGACCAGCACATCCAGCAGTGCCTTCCCGAAAAGCTGAGCGACACACCCGGCGATGATCGGGCAGAGGGCCATGCTGACGGCTTTGACACCGATCCAGGTCGGCAAGGCTCGATGATGATTGAAACCTGATGATTGAAGGATGGTTCGTAGCTGATCCAGATTTTCCTCAGCATAGAAGCGACGATACCGCATGCCGAGTGACGAAAACCAACCGGTCACATCCTGGAAGGGGGCAGACTGGCCAGCAACGCCCATCACAGCGTTCGACACCCGGGCGTCCAATGTACGAACGTGTATTTCGCGGATAATCAACATGCAGGACGCAGTCCCAGCCACGACTGCGAGGGCCACCAGACTGAGACCAGAGGTCATAGTGCTGTTTCCCTTCTGACCATCCAACTTATCACCAGGGCTCCAACAAGCACCGAAACGACTGCGTAGACCAGCAGCTTGTTTCCGACCGGATCGGTGAACAACAGATCGACGGTTTGCGGATTGGCTGCGTATAGGACCCCACCTGCAATCAATGGCGAGACCGTCAGCGCTCGTGAGGAAAAGATCACCTCTCCCGCCAGTGCCTTGGCGCGAGCAGCCAGCGCAACACGTTGCCTGACAGTGTCTCCCAGGTTCTGCAAGGTCTCGGCCAGGCTGCCACCGGACTTCATCTGAACGGCAAGTGTCACCGCAAAGATCGCATACTCCGCCACCTGAGTTCGCCGATAGACAGCCTGGACAGCTTCCTCTGGAGGTCTACCCAGATTCACTTCGCTGCATACGATGGCAAACTGCCCAGCCGTTGGCTGCGGCATATCGCGCGCGAGGGCACGAAATGCCTCGTGCACAGGCAGGCCTGATCGCACGGTACTTGTCACCAGCTGGATCGCGTCAGGCAGCTGTCGAAAAAGCTGAAGAGCGAACCGACGTTTCTGCCATCCAAACAGGCCTCGTATCACAATAATGGCCGTGATTGCGGCGACGATGGACACGTAGACCAGGGAATATCCCAGCTGGCTGTTCGCATAAAGGATCGCTGCTGCTCCGAATGCACCGGCGAGCAGCACATAGGCCGGATGCAACACGTAGGGTATATCGGGATTGTAATTGGACAGCCGATTGAGAAACTGAGCCTGGGACCCGGTCTCCAAGCGGCGAATGGATGGTAGGTTAGCCGGATGCGACGTTGGCAGAGCAATCGCCAACTGGCGATTGATGCGTCTTTCCCGAGCGTCGAGCCACAACGAGATGGCTGCTGCACACATCGCGAGGGCCAGAACAGTGACGATCACGGACTCCAGCATCATACTTGCCTCATGGCCTCGGCCCAAGCACCATCTAGCCCGAAATAGACAAGACGGCTTTTGAACTTCGGAGTTGCAAGGTTGGACTTATAGCTGCCCGATATCCGCCCGTTCACATCCTCCTCTTGATACTCGAAGGCTGCGATGTCATTGGTGGTGATCACCTCCCCTTCAAGGCCGATCACCTCGCTGATCTGAATGATGCGGCGCTGTCCGTCCCGCATGCGTTCGACCTGCACAATGAGATCCAGCGCAGCGACGATCTGACTTCGAATGGCGCGCGACGGTAGATTGACCTGTCCCATCTGCACCATGTTTTCGATGCGGGTCAGGGCATCCCGGGTACTGTTCGCGTGTACCGTGGAGATCGAACCATCATGGCCGGTGTTCATCGCCTGCAGCATGTCGAATGCTTCGGCACTGCGCACCTCGCCAACGACGATCCGGTCGGGACGCATGCGCAGGGCATTCACCAGCAAATCGCGCTGTGTCACCTGCCCTGTGCCCTCGAGGCTGGGGGGCCGGGTCTCCAGGCTGATCACGTGCGGCTGCTGAAGCTGCAACTCCGCCGCGTCCTCGATCGTGACAATGCGTTCGGTGTGATCGATGAACTGGCTCATAGCGTTCAGGAGCGTCGTCTTGCCGGATCCGGTACCGCCGGAGACCAGAACATTGAGCCGCGAGCGGGCGGCGATCTCCAGCAAACGTCCGATGGCCGCGGTCATTGAGCCGTTTTCAATCAATCCGGCTATGTCCAAACGGCGGCTTGGAAATTTTCGGATGGAAATGCACGGACTATGGATCGCCAGCGGCGGGAGGATGATGTTGACCCGGCTGCCATCCAGCAGGCGACAATCGACCATCGGACTGGACTCGTCGACGCGCCGGCCAACCTGCGCGGCAATCTTCTGAGCGACGGAAGCAATGTGACCATTGTCCCGGAATCGCACCGCAACTCGTTCCAGCTTGCCGTTTCGCTCCACGTAGACATTACTCGGACCGTTCACCATGATATCGTTGATCGATTGGTCCAGTAGTAGCGGACGGAGCGGCCCGTAGCCCGTCATGTCGTCGGCAATTTCGTCTGCGAGCTGCAGCTGCTCACGGCCCGACAGCTCGAGCCGTTCCTGGTTGGCAATTTGATGGATGATCTCCTCAATCTGCCGCCGGAGAACTTCCCGCGAGACGGTTGCGGCCACCGATGGCTCGATCTGCTCAATTACCCGTTCGCGCAGCGAAGGCGGGATTATGGGTTGGTCGATCGGCGGTTCGTCGCGCCTTGGCGCGGGCGACGGCACGCTCGGTGCGGATACAGCCGTGCTGAGCGGCGGCAAAGGCAAGCCCATCGCAGATGCAGGGAGGCTTGTCGCCAATGAAGATATGTGAGCTGGTGCGTCGTCTTCACGCCTACCAAATTTTTTCATCGCAGATGTGCTGTGAGCACCCTCCTCCACCAGCCACTCCGCTCAGCAGCGACACCGCTGATCTCCCGTACGATCGGTGCCAGGTGGCGCCGCAATTTTCTGACGTGCTTCAGAGCTGGAATGCCCAGATTGAGCGCCTCGGTCATGCCCTTGCCGAGATCGGGAATGACGATGTCGGGCTCTGCACCCAACGCCTTGACGACCGCCGCCCTCGGCAGGCCCCCGGGACGACCGGCCCGGTTGAGCAAGGTAAAGACCCGGTCCTTGCCCGCGATGTTGATCACGGCGGCGCGTAGCGCATGGGCATTGCGAAGTCCGGTCACCTCGGATTCGAGCAGCACCATCACATGACGGGAAAGTTTAATCACGGGATAGATCGACGGCGGAAACGGGACGGGTACATCCACGACGATGTAGTTGAACCGTTGACGCAGCAGACCCAGCACGTGTCGTATGCCAGCTTCCGTAATTTCGAGCTGCGCATCGAGGTCCTCGTCGGCCGAGACCAAGCAAACCCTTTCGTTGACTTCGATTGCCGCGCGCTCGAGGAAGAGTGTGTCCGCCCGCATCGGATTTTCCAGAGCGATGCGCAGCCCCGGCCCGGGACGAACACCCAGCATCACGGCGGCCTCGCCGCCCTGCAAATGAAGATCAAGCAGCGCCACTTTGGCCTTGGTTGTCTCGGCGAGTTGCAGCGCCAGATTGATCGCGATGCTCGTGGCGCCGGCGCCGCCCTGCGCCCCGCAGATCGAGACCACGTGCCCGCCACGATCGATGTGGTTGGCTGCCACGTCGCCGAGCAGCTTGGGGCGCAGCTTGTCCAGCACCATATCGCGCGTGAGCGGCCGCGGCAGATACTCCGTCAAGCCGAGCTCCAGGAGCTCACGGTAGAAGGTAATCTCCCTGTTATCGCCGATCACGGCTACTCGGACATCGGGTGGACAGACGCCAGACAGCCTTTCCAGTTCAGTAAAAGGATCATCGATGCCACTGATGTCTGCCACCAGCGCAAACAGGTCGGTGTCGGTTTCAAGCATCCGTATGGCATTGCGGATCGTGCCGCGCCTGATCGAGAGGTTGGCGCCTTCGAGCCCCTTGCGCAACGCCGCAGCGCTGAGCTCATCATTTACGAAACCGACGATGCGGTTACGCGTGACGATTGAGGTCGATTCTTCAGGCGGAGTGGCTATGGCAATGTTCATCAGCGTTTCTCCGACAACCTGTTATCGTAACCCACCGCCGTTGCAGTCGGGCCTACGGCATCCGATGCACCATCGCAGCTGACGAGAGCGTCTTCCACTTGCTTTCTGACCGTGTATTGCTTGACCTCACCGCCTGAATGAACGACTACTGCCGTTCTCTGTGCAGAAATTGCATACTGGCGGGCAAGTTCAGGCGACACATCACAGCTCGACATCGCGCCGGTGTCTGCCTTGTCCCACTGATCGACTGCTGCGCGTACGGCCAAGGAGAGCGTCCCGAGCTGCTTTGCGACGGTGACTTTCTTGACCTGGACCTGCGTAAGCTCCAGTGAAACAGTCTGCGTTTGCTTACCTGCCATCCCGCTAATGGGTCGCGCGCCCTGCACGATCTCCTGATCAATCGCGATGACTCGAACATTGCGCAGAACGGTTTCGCTCAGGGCGCGACGCGCGGTATCGACTTTCTCGAAAACCTGGGTCAACACGACGTCCACGTGATCGCCCGGCCTGATGAGGCCCGAGACACCGGCCTCCTCGTCAACCTTGATGCTGATGGCACGGCTGTCTGGCGCCAGGATACTGGCGAGGAAACCCCGATCCCGCGGACGCAGGATATCCTGCAATGTAATGAGACTGCCCGCTTCGACGAAGTTGCGGATGAGTGACCCCGGAAGTCCGGACTTGGACTCGGGGGTTTCAAGGATAGCTCCCTGGGGAACGCGCTCCGGCGGCACCGCGCGCACGGCGAAATCCTCTTCGCGGGCCAACGTCCCCCTCGGCAACGGCCGTACCGCGATAAAGTATCCGGCCGTCGCCGGCGCCGCCGGCGCGAGGGTCGTCGCTGTCACCTGTACCGGGACCGGAGGCGTGGCCTTCGGCAGGTTCATGCTATAGGCAATCAGTCCGAACGCTGTGGTTGCAAGCAAAAGCACCACGATGATCGACAGACGCAGCGCGGATGACATTTCACGATCCTTTGCTCAGTATGGTCCAGATACCGCCACATGCGATAGCAACTCCGTAAGGCAGCGGGGCGTGTCGCAAATGGCGCCAACGCTCGATCGCGTAGATCCGCCGTACGAGCGACGATCCGGCGGGTGCCAACCTGGGATATGGCAGGTGGCGCATCATCAGATGCCCCAAGGCAAGAACGCCGCCGGCCAGCACGGTGACCGTTAGCAACTGCATCACGCCGCTCGGGGGGAGACCAACCGCCAGGGCAACCAGCAGCTTGACATCGCCGCCACCAATTCCTCCGCGCGCGTATAGGACAAAAAGCAGCAGAAAGAGGATCGCGGCTGCGATCAGCGACACAGCGACTTGAATCGGGCTAGGCAACTGACCGGCGATCCCGAGGAGCGCCAGCGCGAGACAAATTTCGTTTCGGATCAGGCGCGTCGCAACGTCCATCGTTGCGACATAGAGCAACAACAGGATTTCCAGGGTCGAGGCTGTGGGAGCAATCCAACTCATGAAATGCACGGTTCAAAAAAGGTGGAAGGCAAACTAGCGGGAGCACTCCTGCGGGAGGGGGGCAGCTTGGATTGCCCCCCTCTGGCGCCAAGATGGCCGTATCAACCAGCGATCGCGGTGGTGAAAGCGGTGGTGATTGCGGTGATCCCGGTCGTTAACGCCGCCCCGATCTGTCCACCGGCTCCGCCACCGAACACGGCACCCACTGCGCCAACGATGCAAACCGCGACGATGATGTACTCGAATGACACCACGCCATCCTGGTCCGTCCGCAGACGCTTCAACGCTTCCTTGGTCTCGATGTAATATTGCAACATTGGAAGAATCCCTTCTTTCAAGATGAATTTGCAGACACCTCGGCAACTTCCAGCGGCTGCGGATTATATCCGGCCGCCAGCGATAAACTATCCATTAAATGTTTATTAGCGTCAATATTTAATATATAATGCCATCCTGAATTAACCGCCGCAAAACGCGCCGTCGTGACAATCCAAAAATCGATAAAACGTCGTAATACAAAGACGATAGCCGGCCAACAATCGGAATCCTGGGCAGAGCGCTGGCTGAGAGTCATTAAAGAATCACCGGATTATTACGGGTGGCCGCCGGTATAATTTGATTATTCGGAAATTCGATATTTATGCAAAGCCGATGAGCTGTCGGAGTGCATCCAACCCTTTCAATCCACTCGCATATGTCCGGCGGATGCAGCGACGACACCAGCGTGCATGGATCAAATTTCGCGAGGTCGGCCGGATGACCTAGCGCGCCGTCTGTAAGCCGTTGATATCGCCCGTGCGGTAAGCGCTATGAATGCCTTGATGGCCTCGTGCCTCTCACACCGCACCTCCTCGGCCTCTGGCTTTTGCAGCGATTTGCGTCGTCAAGCGAAGTTGGCCTCCGGGACGAGGCCATTTGATCCTTCGTCGTCCGGCTCGGCGTCGCTACTGGATTGCCTCGTCCATCGGTTGCTTGACCGGTTACTTCTGCCGGAACGACTGATTGAATGACATCGCGAGCGGCCCGACGATGTAATCAAACGCGGTTCGCTGGACGGTCGGGATCATAACGGTCGCCGGCATGCCAGGGTACAGGCGAATGTTCGGCATGTCCGCCAACTCACTCTGATCAATCCGGACAAAGGCCGTGTAGTACGGCGCATTTGTCTTGGGATCAGTGAGGCGGTCAGCCGAAACCTGAATGACGTCGCCGTGAATGATCGGGACGATGCGCTGCTTGTAGGCAGTGAGATGGACTTCGGCGCGCATATTGGGATGTACGTCGCTGATGTCCTCCACCGCAACCTGGGCTTCGATGGTGAGTGCGTCCTCGGCCGGTACGATGTCGAGGATCTTGTCGCCGCGCTGGATGACGCTGCCGACGGCGAACACGGTCAATCCCACGACCCGGCCGGTATAGGGCGCCCGAATTTCCATGCGACCCAGGACCGACTTTGCACTCAACGCCTTCGGAATGACCTCGAGCAATCTGGCCTGCGTGTCACGCAAGTCCTTGGTGACATCTGTCATCCGATCATTGTCGAGTTGGGCGATCTGCTGCTCTTGCTCGGCGATGGCCTGTCGGGCCTTCGCGATACCGGCTTTTGTATCGGCGATCTGGCCTTCCAAACCGTACGCCGTCCGCTCCAGCTGGAGAATTCGCGGACGCGCAATCAGGCCCCGTTCGACCAACGGCGCAAGATCCTTTGCCTCGTTGCGGACCGAGTTGATCTGATCGGTGAAGGCCTTGACCTGTGCCTCGGCGCCCACAATCTGTGACCCAAGCTGGTTGATCTTCTCGCGAATGACGCTTCGTTGCCCGTCAAGCGATGCTCGCCGACTGTCGAACTGATTGAGCTGACCGGTCCATACGCTCTTAAAGTAGCGGTCATCAGAGCGCGCCCTCAAATCGGCCGGCATGGCCAGCTCGGATCCATGATCGAGCTCCGTCAGGAGCCGTACTTCCGTTGCACGAAGCACGGCATATTGTTGTGTGAGCACCTCATACTCGGCACGGACCTGCGTATCGTCCAGAACGATCAGGAGATCGCCTGCCAGCACCCGCTCCCCTTCTCGGACATGCAATTCCCTGACAATGCCGCCATCGAGGTGCTGAACGCTCTTGCGGTTGCCGTCGACCTTTACGATAGCATTTGCAACCACGGCGCCGTTGAGTGGTGCCGTCAGCGCCCAGGTGCCGAATCCGCCGAAAAAGATGGCGATGATCAGCCATCCCGCGAGTGCTACGCGACGAATCGAGTCGCTCGGTGCACCGCTCCTGAGTTGATCAGTCGTCGAGCTCGGCGCTAATGCGCGTGGTTTCGACCAGCTTGTAAACTCCATCAGCGCCATGACCATGTCCTAACCCGTCGTCTCGCGGACCGTGTGGATCGGTACGGGCCTCGTCAGACGGGCCAGGATCTCGGCGCGCGGTCCGAACATCTCGACGACGCCTTCACGCAGCACCAGGATCTTGTCAGCCACGCCGATGGTGGCCGGCCGATGGGAGATAATCACCACCGTCGTGCCGCGCTTCTTGAGTTGAAGAATGCAATCGGCGAGCGCGGCGTCTCCTTCGGCGTCGAGATTGGAGCTCGGCTCGTCGAGCACGAGAAGGCTCGGATTGGCGAAGATGGCGCGGGCAAGACCAATACGCTGACGATAACCGCCCGAGAGTATGGCGCCGCCTTCTCCCACCTGCGTATCATAGCCATCCGGCAGGCGCAGGATCATCTCGTGCACGTCCGCCATCCGCGCCGCCAGAATCACCTCCCTGTCTTCGCCCTCCTGGAATCGGCTGATGTTGACGGCAACTGTGTCAGCAAACAGCTCAATATCCTGGGGGAGATAACCGATATGCTGGCCGAGTGACGTCTTGATCCAGCTCGAGACGTCCGCCCCGTCCAGTCGCACCGCGCCAGCAGATGGCGCAAGCACACCGACCAGATGACGCGAAAGCGTGGATTTCCCGGCGCCCGAAGGACCAATGATGCCCAGCACTTCGCCCGGCTCGATTGCGAACGATACCCCGCGCAGGATGGGCTTCGAACCAAACGGCGGCACATAGGAGAGCCCCTCGACCGAGAGTCGGCCCTGCGGGCGCGGCAGCGTCAAACCGACCTCCCGTTGGGGATCGGCTTTCAAGAGCTCGCGGATGCGCAGGAATGCTCCACGAGCAGATACAAGATTGCGCCAGGATCCAACGATCTGCTCTACCGGCTGCAGGGCTCTTCCGAGCAGAATGCTCGCGGCGAACATGGCGCCGACGGTTGCAAGTCGCTCGATCACGAGATAGGCGCCGAGGCCAAGTATCATCGACTGCATGGCAAGCCGCAGAAAACGGATGATGCTCTGCATGGTGGCGGCGCGATCGCTCGCAGAGACCTGCCGTTCAAGCATACGGGTGCGATCACGGGCCCAACGCCTCAGCAGCCCTTCGGTCATGCCCATCGCCCGCACCACTTCGGTATTGCGCAGGCTCATCTCGGTAAAGCTATAGCTCCGGGAAGCCGCCTCGCCGGCCTCCGTCAACGGCAGCTTGACCCGCCACTCGTTAAACAGGGCCATAAGAATCAGCAGGATGGAGCAGCCCAATGCGAACGCCCCCAGGAACGGGTGCAGCACAAAAATCACGGCAATGTAGATCGGCGCCCAGGGCAGATCGAAGATCGCATGGATCCCCATGCCGGTGACGAACTGGCGGAAGGTGTCGAAATCGCGCAGCAGCTGGCTGCGCGCGCCGCCGGCGCCAGCGGAGCGATGAATGATCGCCGTCATCACGCGCGCCGCGATCGTCTGGTCGAGGCGAATGCTGGCGCGGGTCAGCACGCGGGCGCGTACGGCATCCAGCCCTGCCAGCGCCAGCAACGCCATCAACAGCGCGATCGTGAGCATCAGCAGCGTGATCTCGCTGGCGCTTGCGATCACCCGGTCATAGACCTGCAGCATGTAGAGCGGTCCGGCCAGGTAAAGCAGATTGATCGCCAAGCTGAAGATCGCGGCAGTGACGAAATAGCCCCGGCAGCTTTGCAGCAAACGCCGGAGTTCGTCGGGTCTTTTGAACGGAGTACTCACACAGATCAGCGGAAAATCCGCCCCTCTTCAAAATCACGCCGTAATCCAAAGTCAGGGCCGCAACATTCGCCCCGACCCATTTCCCCGCCGCGCATCAGGCCAGATGGTCGTGGTAGCTGATGAGCGTTCCCGTGTTCTTGTCTGCCTCGGTTTGGAAGCCCGCGGGGTCGTACTGGCCCAACAGGGTAATATTGGCGGTATGGACTCCGTCGGTCACCGACAGGGTTCCTCCAGCACCAGCCTGATTTGCGACATAGCTCGCGGTCGTGCCGGCCCCGAATGCCACATCGAGGAGATCCAGGTGGTCATCCCCGTTAAATCCGGACACGACCCCGCTAAAGTCGAAGGAGTCATGGAGCACGATTGTCCCGGTCGCTTGGGCATCAAGCGCTACATTCGCAGATGAGGCCGCTCCGAATTCGAGTGTGGCCGAACCGCTAATCTGAGCCGTTCCGTTACCGCTGACATTGCCATCGATTGTGACGTTGCCGCCATTGGCCCACAACACGCCGGTGTTGATGAGGTCGCTGTGGACCTCCAGTCCACCGGTTCCGGTTGCCTCGAGCGTGCCGGGGTTGGTGACGGCGTTAGCTCCGGTATCGATGTCGAGTGCATTGGTGCCGGTGGCGATGATCGTGCCTTCATTGACCAGCACCATCACCCCATCGCCGAGGTGGCCGGCACCGGAGATCGTGTTGTCCACGTTCGTCAGCGTGACGTCGGAGACCGTTCCGGTGATCACGTTCTCGCTGCTGTCCGAAAGGTCGACATGGCCGCCGCCCTGCAGTGTGATGCCATGCTCGATCAGCTGAAGGTCTGTCTCGTCGCCTGTCGAGTTCAACTCCATCGTGCCGGTGTTGTCGATGACACCGGAGAGCGGTAGGATCGCGCCGTCGCTGATCACCATGTGGCCGGCGTTTTCAGTGACCGGCGTTTGATCGAAGACGAAGTCGCTCGCGGTGAGCGATGAGGCGTCGACCCCATTTAGCGTGATCGACTGGCCATCGGCGAGCGTGATCACCGCATTGCCGGCAGCATCGTTGGCCATGTGCGCCTGGATGTCGCCAAAGCCGGTGAAGTTGGCATAGCCGATCAGATCGATCCGATCCGAGGTCGCGTCGAAGCTATAGATCACGTCATGACCGATCGGCTGCGAGAACACAAACATGTCGTGGCCGCTCGAGCCAGTCAGGTTGTCGTCCCCTGAGAGCGCGAAGATCGGCGATCCCGGCGCATAGGCTTCGACGTTATCGATGGCAATTGCGGACCCGGTGCTACCGTCAGTATTGGTCCAGGTCTCCGTCACGTTGAGCACCAATGCACCCGTATAATTCGAGGGTGAGGTAATTGCGAGCGATGCGATGTCATTGGTCACCACGGTCCAGCTACCGTCGCTGTTAACGGCTCCCTCGCTCAATATCCATCCAGAGGGAATACCGGAAATGTTAGCCGTGACGGCAACCAAGTGATCTAACGACTGATCCGGAAGAGCTAAGTTGATCGCCTCTCCGGCAGTGCCGGCCGGCGTAATGGGGGTAGACCCATTTCCCTTTACGACCGAGACGGTGTCAACATCGGTATGGCTTCCGCCTGAGCCGGAATTTCCGTTGTCGTTGGTTGTAATCGTCAGTGTTCGGGTACTATTATTTGAACCGTTACTGAATACCATGCCATTCAGGGCGTTATTGATATCGGTGATTGTGCCCGTGAACGTCATGGCCTTTGTAGCATTGGCTCCGGCGTTGAATGTGAGGCCGGTAGTCGTAGCAAGTGTAAGAATACCGGTTAGAGATTGGGCCGAAGCGCCAAGGGATAGTGACACGGTAACGCTGCCGCTTCCGGCGTCCACATCACTAATGCTGATGAGGCTTGCTCCCGAAAAAGTCGCCGTGCCCGATCCATTGCCCGCATTCACCGAAGTAGCAGGAACAGTGTTCACCGGTGCGTCGTTCACCGCCGTGATGTTGATGGTGCTCGTCAGCCCGTTGCTGGCGTGATTGACGCCCTGGCCGTCGTCCACCGTATAGGTCACGGTACGCGCCAGCGTCGACGGATTGTCGCTGCTGTTGGCATAGGTCACCGCACGCTCCGCCGCCTGCCACTGCGCCAGCGTTGCCGTGCCGCCGGCCGAAGTTAGGGTCATGACCCCGGTAGCGCCGTTGTAGGAGCCGGCGATGTTGCCCATGGTTGCGGGGACATTGGTAAAGGCCAGAATGTCCTGCCCCGAGACGAAGTTTGCCGTGATCGATACCGTGCCGCTGGTGAGCGTCGGGTTGTCCGCGTCGGTGACCGTCAGCGCCGTGTTGATCGCCGTCGCAGCCTGGTTCTCGGTGTAGGCCAGCGCGCTGGTCGTCGCTAGCGCCGGTGCGTCGTTCACTGCCGTGATGTTGATGGTGCTCGTCAGCCCGTTGCTGGCGTGATTGACGCCCTGGCCGTCGTCCACCGTATAGGTCACGGTACGCGCCAGCGTCGACGGATTGTCGCTGCTGTTGGCATAGGTCACCGCACGCTCCGCCGCCTGCCACTGCGCCAGCGTTGCCGTGCCGCCGGCCGAAGTTAGGGTCATGACCCCGGTAGCGCCGTTGTAGGAGCCGGCGATGTTGCCCATGGTTGCGGGGACATTGGTAAAGGCCAGAATGTCCTGCCCCGAGACGAAGTTTGCCGTGATCGATACCGTGCCGCTGGTGAGCGTCGGGTTGTCCGCGTCGGTGACCGTCAGCGCCGTGTTGATCGCCGTCGCAGCCTGGTTCTCGGTGTAGGCCAGCGCGCTGGTCGTCGCTAGCGCCGGTGCGTCGTTCACTGCCGTGATGTTGATGGTGCTCGTCAGCCCGTTGCTGGCGTGATTGACGCCCTGGCCGTCGTCCACCGTATAGGTCACGGTACGCGCCAGCGTCGACGGATTGTCGCTGCTGTTGGCATAGGTCACCGCACGCTCCGCCGCCTGCCACTGCGCCAGCGTTGCCGTGCCGCCGGCCGAAGTTAGGGTCATGACCCCGGTAGCGCCGTTGTAGGAGCCGGCGATGTTGCCCATGGTTGCGGGGACATTGGTAAAGGCCAGAATGTCCTGCCCCGAGACGAAGTTTGCCGTGATCGATACCGTGCCGCTGGTGAGCGTCGGGTTGTCCGCGTCGGTGACCGTCAGCGCCGTGTTGATCGCCGTCGCAGCCTGGTTCTCGGTGTAGGCCAGCGTGCTGGTCGTCGCCAGCGCCGGTGCGTCGTTCACCGGCGTCACATTGATCATGTCTGTCACGGCCACGCTGTTGGCGGCCCCGTCATTGGTGATGATGGTGACAGTGCGCGCCAGGCCCGACGGGTTATCACTGGTGTTGAAGTAGGTTACCGAGTCCAGCGCGGTCTGGTAGTTCGCGACGCTGGATGACCCGGTCAAAGTGAGCATCCCGGTCGCCGCGTTGAACGATCCGGTGATGCCGTTCTGGTTGGTAAAGCCCAGCACATCCTGGCCATTGACGTAATTGCCGGTGATCTGCACCGTCGCCGAGACGAGATTGGCGTTGTCGACGTCTGACACCGTCAGCGCCGGGTCGATCGCGGTGGCGGCGTGGTTTTCCGTGTAGTTGAGCGTATGACCGGCAACCGCAACCGGCGTGTCGTTGGTGCCGGTCAGCGTGATCGTCAGCGTCGAGGGGGCGCTGGCGCCATGCTCGTCGGTGACCGTGTAATTCGCAACCACGACCTGCGTCGCGCCCTCGGCCAGGTGCTGGTAGGCCGCATTCGACGCCTCGAAGCTGTAGCTGCCGTCCGCGTTGATCGTCAGGCCGGCGACCGCGCTGGTCTGCGCATAGGTCAGCGTCGCGCCGTCATCCACGTCGCTGTCGTTGGTCGCCACAGAGCCCGTGATGGTGCTGTCTTCCAGACCGCTGTTGGTGTCGGCAACCGCAACCGGCGTGTCGTTGGTGCCGGTCAGCGTGATCGTCAGCGTCGAGGGGGCGCTGGCGCCATGCTCGTCGGTGACCGTGTAATTCGCAACCACGACCTGCGTCGCGCCCTCGGCCAGGTGCTGGTAGGCCGCATTCGACGCCTCGAAGCTGTAGCTGCCGTCCGCGTTGATCGTCAGGCCGGCGACCGCGCTGGTCTGCGCATAGGTCAGCGTCGCGCCGTCATCCACGTCGCTGTCGTTGGTCGCCACAGAGCCCGTGATGGTGCTGTCTTCCAGACCGCTGTTGGTGTCGGCAACCGCAACCGGCGTGTCGTTGGTGCCGGTCAGCGTGATCGTCAGCGTCGAGGGGGCGCTGGCGCCATGCTCGTCGGTGACCGTGTAATTCGCAACCACGACCTGCGTCGCGCCCTCGGCCAGGTGCTGGTAGGCCGCATTCGACGCCTCGAAGCTGTAGCTGCCGTCCGCGTTGATCGTCAGGCCGGCGACCGCGCTGGTCTGCGCATAGGTCAGCGTCGCGCCGTCATCCACGTCGCTGTCGTTGGTCGCCACAGAGCCCGTGATGGTGCTGTCTTCCAGACCGCTGTTGGTGTCGGCAACCGCAACCGGCGTGTCGTTGGTGCCGGTCAGCGTGATCGTCAGCGTCGAGGGGCGCTGGCGCCATGCTCGTCGGTGACCGTGTAATTCGCAACCACGACCTGCGTCGCGCCCTCGGCCAGGTGCTGGTAGGCCGCATTCGACGCCTCGAAGCTGTAGCTGCCGTCCGCGTTGATCGTCAGGCCGGCGACCGCGCTGGTCTGCGCATAGGTCAGCGTCGCGCCGTCATCCACGTCGCTGTCGTTGGTCGCCACAGAGCCCGTGATGGTGCTGTCTTCCAGACCGCTGTTGGTGTCGGCAACCGCAACCGGCGTGTCGTTGGTGCCGGTCAGCGTGATCGTCAGCGTCGAGGGGGCGCTGGCGCCATGCTCGTCGGTGACCGTGTAATTCGCAACCACGACCTGCGTCGCGCCCTCGGCCAGGTGCTGGTAGGCCGCATTCGACGCCTCGAAGCTGTAGCTGCCGTCCGCGTTGATCGTCAGGCCGGCGACCGCGCTGGTCTGCGCATAGGTCAGCGTCGCGCCGTCATCCACGTCGCTGTCGTTGGTCGCCACAGAGCCCGTGATGGTGCTGTCTTCCAGACCGCTGTTGGTGTCGGCAACCGCAACCGGCGTGTCGTTGGTGCCGGTCAGCGTGATCGTCAGCGTCGAGGGGCGCTGGCGCCATGCTCGTCGGTGACCGTGTAATTCGCAACCACGACCTGCGTCGCGCCCTCGGCCAGGTGCTGGTAGGCCGCATTCGACGCCTCGAAGCTGTAGCTGCCGTCCGCGTTGATCGTCAGGCCGGCGACCGCGCTGGTCTGCGCATAGGTCAGCGTCGCGCCGTCATCCACGTCGCTGTCGTTGGTCGCCACAGAGCCCGTGATGGTGCTGTCTTCCAGACCGCTGTTGGTGTCGGCAACCGCAACCGGCGTGTCGTTGGTGCCGGTCAGCGTGATCGTCAGCGTCGAGGGGCGCTGGCGCCATGCTCGTCGGTGACCGTGTAATTCGCAACCACGACCTGCGTCGCGCCCTCGGCCAGGTGCTGGTAGGCCGCATTCGACGCCTCGAAGCTGTAGCTGCCGTCCGCGTTGATCGTCAGGCCGGCGACCGCGCTGGTCTGCGCATAGGTCAGCGTCGCGCCGTCATCCACGTCGCTGTCGTTGGTCGCCACAGAGCCCGTGATGGTGCTGTCTTCCAGACCGCTGTTGGTGTCGGCAACCGCAACCGGCGTGTCGTTGGTGCCGGTCAGCGTGATCGTCAGCGTCGAGGGGCGCTGGCGCCATGCTCGTCGGTGACCGTGTAATTCGCAACCACGACCTGCGTCGCGCCCTCGGCCAGGTGCTGGTAGGCCGCATTCGACGCCTCGAAGCTGTAGCTGCCGTCCGCGTTGATCGTCAGGCCGGCGACCGCGCTGGTCTGCGCATAGGTCAGCGTCGCGCCGTCATCCACGTCGCTGTCGTTGGTCGCCACAGAGCCCGTGATGGTGCTGTCTTCCAGACCGCTGTTGGTGTCGGCAACCGCAACCGGCGTGTCGTTGGTGCCGGTCAGCGTGATCGTCAGCGTCGAGGGGCGCTGGCGCCATGCTCGTCGGTGACCGTGTAATTCGCAACCACGACCTGCGTCGCGCCCTCGGCCAGGTGCTGGTAGGCCGCATTCGACGCCTCGAAGCTGTAGCTGCCGTCCGCGTTGATCGTCAGGCCGGCGACCGCGCTGGTCTGCGCATAGGTCAGCGTCGCGCCGTCATCCACGTCGCTGTCGTTGGTCGCCACAGAGCCCGTGATGGTGCTGTCTTCCAGACCGCTGTTGGTGTCGGCAACCGCAACCGGCGTGTCGTTGGTGCCGGTCAGCGTGATCGTCAGCGTCGAGGGGGCGCTGGCGCCATGCTCGTCGGTGACCGTGTAATTCGCAACCACGACCTGCGTCGCGCCCTCGGCCAGGTGCTGGTAGGCCGCATTCGACGCCTCGAAGCTGTAGCTGCCGTCCGCGTTGATCGTCAGGCCGGCGACCGCGCTGGTCTGCGCATAGGTCAGCGTCGCGCCGTCATCCACGTCGCTGTCGTTGGTCGCCACAGAGCCCGTGATGGTGCTGTCTTCCAGACCGCTGTTGGTGTCGGCAACCGCAACCGGCGTGTCGTTGGTGCCGGTCAGCGTGATCGTCAGCGTCGAGGGGCGCTGGCGCCATGCTCGTCGGTGACCGTGTAATTCGCAACCACGACCTGCGTCGCGCCCTCGGCCAGGTGCTGGTAGGCCGCATTCGACGCCTCGAAGCTGTAGCTGCCGTCCGCGTTGATCGTCAGGCCGGCGACCGCGCTGGTCTGCGCATAGGTCAGCGTCGCGCCGTCATCCACGTCGCTGTCGTTGGTCGCCACAGAGCCCGTGATGGTGCTGTCTTCCAGACCGCTGTTGGTGTCGGCAACCGCAACCGGCGTGTCGTTGGTGCCGGTCAGCGTGATCGTCAGCGTCGAGGGGCGCTGGCGCCATGCTCGTCGGTGACCGTGTAATTCGCAACCACGACCTGCGTCGCGCCCTCGGCCAGGTGCTGGTAGGCCGCATTCGACGCCTCGAAGCTGTAGCTGCCGTCCGCGTTGATCGTCAGGCCGGCGACCGCGCTGGTCTGCGCATAGGTCAGCGTCGCGCCGTCATCCACGTCGCTGTCGTTGGTCGCCACAGAGCCCGTGATGGTGCTGTCTTCCAGACCGCTGTTGGTGTCGGCAACCGCAACCGGCGTGTCGTTGGTGCCGGTCAGCGTGATCGTCAGCGTCGAGGGGCGCTGGCGCCATGCTCGTCGGTGACCGTGTAATTCGCAACCACGACCTGCGTCGCGCCCTCGGCCAGGTGCTGGTAGGCCGCATTCGACGCCTCGAAGCTGTAGCTGCCGTCCGCGTTGATCGTCAGGCCGGCGACCGCGCTGGTCTGCGCATAGGTCAGCGTCGCGCCGTCATCCACGTCGCTGTCGTTGGTCGCCACAGAGCCCGTGATGGTGCTGTCTTCCAGACCGCTGTTGGTGTCGGCAACCGCAACCGGCGTGTCGTTGGTGCCGGTCAGCGTGATCGTCAGCGTCGAGGGGGCGCTGGCGCCATGCTCGTCGGTGACCGTGTAATTCGCAACCACGACCTGCGTCGCGCCCTCGGCCAGGTGCTGGTAGGCCGCATTCGACGCCTCGAAGCTGTAGCTGCCGTCCGCGTTGATCGTCAGGCCGGCGACCGCGCTGGTCTGCGCATAGGTCAGCGTCGCGCCGTCATCCACGTCGCTGTCGTTGGTCGCCACAGAGCCCGTGATGGTGCTGTCTTCCAGACCGCTGTTGGTGTCGGCAACCGCAACCGGCGTGTCGTTGGTGCCGGTCAGCGTGATCGTCAGCGTCGAGGGGGCGCTGGCGCCATGCTCGTCGGTGACCGTGTAATTCGCAACCACGACCTGCGTCGCGCCCTCGGCCAGGTGCTGGTAGGCCGCATTCGACGCCTCGAAGCTGTAGCTGCCGTCCGCGTTGATCGTCAGGCCGGCGACCGCGCTGGTCTGCGCATAGGTCAGCGTCGCGCCGTCATCCACGTCGCTGTCGTTGGTCGCCACAGAGCCCGTGATGGTGCTGTCTTCCAGACCGCTGTTGGTGTCGGCAACCGCAACCGGCGTGTCGTTGGTGCCGGTCAGCGTGATCGTCAGCGTCGAGGGGCGCTGGCGCCATGCTCGTCGGTGACCGTGTAATTCGCAACCACGACCTGCGTCGCGCCCTCGGCCAGGTGCTGGTAGGCCGCATTCGACGCCTCGAAGCTGTAGCTGCCGTCCGCGTTGATCGTCAGGCCGGCGACCGCGCTGGTCTGCGCATAGGTCAGCGTCGCGCCGTCATCCACGTCGCTGTCGTTGGTCGCCACAGAGCCCGTGATGGTGCTGTCTTCCAGACCGCTGTTGGTGTCGGCAACCGCAACCGGCGTGTCGTTGGTGCCGGTCAGCGTGATCGTCAGCGTCGAGGGGCGCTGGCGCCATGCTCGTCGGTGACCGTGTAATTCGCAACCACGACCTGCGTCGCGCCCTCGGCCAGGTGCTGGTAGGCCGCATTCGACGCCTCGAAGCTGTAGCTGCCGTCCGCGTTGATCGTCCACGTCGCTGTCGTTGGGCCGGCGACCGCGCTGTTGGTGTCGGCAACCGCAACCGGCTGTCGTTGGTGCCGGTCAGCGTGATCGTCAGCGTCGAGGGGCGCTGGCGCCATGCTCGTCGGTGACCGTGTAATTCGCAACCACGACCTGCGTCGCGCCCTCGGCCAGGTGCTGGTAGGCCGCATTCGACGCCTCGAAGCTGTAGCTGCCGTCCGCGTTGATCGTCAGGCCGGCGACCGCGCTGGTCTGCGCATAGGTCAGCGTCGCGCCGTCATCCACGTCGCTGTCGTTGGTCGCCACAGAGCCCGTGATGGTGCTGTCTTCCAGACCGCTGTTGGTGTCGGCAACCGCAACCGGCGTGTCGTTGGTGCCGGTCAGCGTGATCGTCAGCGTCGAGGGGGCGCTGGCGCCATGCTCGTCGGTGACCGTGTAATTCGCAACCACGACCTGCGTCGCGCCCTCGGCCAGGTGCTGGTAGGCCGCATTCGACGCCTCGAAGCTGTAGCTGCCGTCCGCGTTGATCGTCAGGCCGGCGACCGCGCTGGTCTGCGCATAGGTCAGCGTCGCGCCGTCATCCACGTCGCTGTCGTTGGTCGCCACAGAGCCCGTGATGGTGCTGTCTTCCAGACCGCTGTTGGTGTCGGCAACCGCAACCGGCGTGTCGTTGGTGCCGGTCAGCGTGATCGTCAGCGTCGAGGGGCGCTGGCGCCATGCTCGTCGGTGACCGTGTAATTCGCAACCACGACCTGCGTCGCGCCCTCGGCCAGGTGCTGGTAGGCCGCATTCGACGCCTCGAAGCTGTAGCTGCCGTCCGCGTTGATCGTCAGGCCGGCGACCGCGCTGGTCTGCGCATAGGTCAGCGTCGCGCCGTCATCCACGTCGCTGTCGTTGGTCGCCACAGAGCCCGTGATGGTGCTGTCTTCCAGACCGCTGTTGGTGTCGGCAACCGCAACCGGCGTGTCGTTGGTGCCGGTCAGCGTGATCGTCAGCGTCGAGGGGGCGCTGGCGCCATGCTCGTCGGTGACCGTGTAATTCGCAACCACGACCTGCGTCGCGCCCTCGGCCAGGTGCTGGTAGGCCGCATTCGACGCCTCGAAGCTGTAGCTGCCGTCCGCGTTGATCGTCAGGCCGGCGACCGCGCTGGTCTGCGCATAGGTCAGCGTCGCGCCGTCATCCACGTCGCTGTCGTTGGTCGCCACAGAGCCCGTGATGGTGCTGTCTTCCAGACCGCTGTTGGTGTCGGCAACCGCAACCGGCGTGTCGTTGGTGCCGGTCAGCGTGATCGTCAGCGTCGAGGGGGCGCTGGCGCCATGCTCGTCGGTGACCGTGTAATTCGCAACCACGACCTGCGTCGCGCCCTCGGCCAGGTGCTGGTAGGCCGCATTCGACGCCTCGAAGCTGTAGCTGCCGTCCGCGTTGATCGTCAGGCCGGCGACCGCGCTGGTCTGCGCATAGGTCAGCGTCGCGCCGTCATCCACGTCGCTGTCGTTGGTCGCCACAGAGCCCGTGATGGTGCTGTCTTCCAGACCGCTGTTGGTGTCGGCAACCGCAACCGGCGTGTCGTTGGTGCCGGTCAGCGTGATCGTCAGCGTCGAGGGGCGCTGGCGCCATGCTCGTCGGTGACCGTGTAATTCGCAACCACGACCTGCGTCGCGCCCTCGGCCAGGTGCTGGTAGGCCGCATTCGACGCCTCGAAGCTGTAGCTGCCGTCCGCGTTGATCGTCAGGCCGGCGACCGCGCTGGTCTGCGCATAGGTCAGCGTCGCGCCGTCATCCACGTCGCTGTCGTTGGTCGCCACAGAGCCCGTGATGGTGCTGTCTTCCAGACCGCTGTTGGTGTCGGCAACCGCAACCGGCGTGTCGTTGGTGCCGGTCAGCGTGATCGTCAGCGTCGAGGGGCGCTGGCGCCATGCTCGTCGGTGACCGTGTAATTCGCAACCACGACCTGCGTCGCGCCCTCGGCCAGGTGCTGGTAGGCCGCATTCGACGCCTCGAAGCTGTAGCTGCCGTCCGCGTTGATCGTCAGGCCGGCGACCGCGCTGGTCTGCGCATAGGTCAGCGTCGCGCCGTCATCCACGTCGCTGTCGTTGGTCGCCACAGAGCCCGTGATGGTGCTGTCTTCCAGACCGCTGTTGGTGTCGGCAACCGCAACCGGCGTGTCGTTGGTGCCGGTCAGCGTGATCGTCAGCGTCGAGGGGCGCTGGCGCCATGCTCGTCGGTGACCGTGTAATTCGCAACCACGACCTGCGTCGCGCCCTCGGCCAGGTGCTGGTAGGCCGCATTCGACGCCTCGAAGCTGTAGCTGCCGTCCGCGTTGATCGTCAGGCCGGCGACCGCGCTGGTCTGCGCATAGGTCAGCGTCGCGCCGTCATCCACGTCGCTGTCGTTGGTCGCCACAGAGCCCGTGATGGTGCTGTCTTCCAGACCGCTGTTGGTGTCGGCAACCGCAACCGGCGTGTCGTTGGTGCCGGTCAGCGTGATCGTCAGCGTCGAGGGGCGCTGGCGCCATGCTCGTCGGTGACCGTGTAATTCGCAACCACGACCTGCGTCGCGCCCTCGGCCAGGTGCTGGTAGGCCGCATTCGACGCCTCGAAGCTGTAGCTGCCGTCCGCGTTGATCGTCAGGCCGGCGACCGCGCTGGTCTGCGCATAGGTCAGCGTCGCGCCGTCATCCACGTCGCTGTCGTTGGTCGCCACAGAGCCCGTGATGGTGCTGTCTTCCAGACCGCTGTTGGTGTCGGCAACCGCAACCGGCGTGTCGTTGGTGCCGGTCAGCGTGATCGTCAGCGTCGAGGGGCGCTGGCGCCATGCTCGTCGGTGACCGTGTAATTCGCAACCACGACCTGCGTCGCGCCCTCGGCCAGGTGCTGGTAGGCCGCATTCGACGCCTCGAAGCTGTAGCTGCCGTCCGCGTTGATCGTCAGGCCGGCGACCGCGCTGGTCTGCGCATAGGTCAGCGTCGCGCCGTCATCCACGTCGCTGTCGTTGGTCGCCACAGAGCCCGTGATGGTGCTGTCTTCCAGACCGCTGTTGGTGTCGGCAACCGCAACCGGCGTGTCGTTGGTGCCGGTCAGCGTGATCGTCAGCGTCGAGGGGGCGCTGGCGCCATGCTCGTCGGTGACCGTGTAATTCGCAACCACGACCTGCGTCGCGCCCTCGGCCAGGTGCTGGTAGGCCGCATTCGACGCCTCGAAGCTGTAGCTGCCGTCCGCGTTGATCGTCAGGCCGGCGACCGCGCTGGTCTGCGCATAGGTCAGCGTCGCGCCGTCATCCACGTCGCTGTCGTTGGTCGCCACAGAGCCCGTGATGGTGCTGTCTTCCAGACCGCTGTTGGTGTCGGCAACCGCAACCGGCGTGTCGTTGGTGCCGGTCAGCGTGATCGTCAGCGTCGAGGGGCGCTGGCGCCATGCTCGTCGGTGACCGTGTAATTCGCAACCACGACCTGCGTCGCGCCCTCGGCCAGGTGCTGGTAGGCCGCATTCGACGCCTCGAAGCTGTAGCTGCCGTCCGCGTTGATCGTCAGGCCGGCGACCGCGCTGGTCTGCGCATAGGTCAGCGTCGCGCCGTCATCCACGTCGCTGTCGTTGGTCGCCACAGAGCCCGTGATGGTGCTGTCTTCCAGACCGCTGTTGGTGTCGGCAACCGCAACCGGCGTGTCGTTGGTGCCGGTCAGCGTGATCGTCAGCGTCGAGGGGCGCTGGCGCCATGCTCGTCGGTGACCGTGTAATTCGCAACCACGACCTGCGTCGCGCCCTCGGCCAGGTGCTGGTAGGCCGCATTCGACGCCTCGAAGCTGTAGCTGCCGTCCGCGTTGATCGTCAGGCCGGCGACCGCGCTGGTCTGCGCATAGGTCAGCGTCGCGCCGTCATCCACGTCGCTGTCGTTGGTCGCCACAGAGCCCGTGATGGTGCTGTCTTCCAGACCGCTGTTGGTGTCGGCAACCGCAACCGGCGTGTCGTTGGTGCCGGTCAGCGTGATCGTCAGCGTCGAGGGGGCGCTGGCGCCATGCTCGTCGGTGACCGTGTAATTCGCAACCACGACCTGCGTCGCGCCCTCGGCCAGGTGCTGGTAGGCCGCATTCGACGCCTCGAAGCTGTAGCTGCCGTCCGCGTTGATCGTCAGGCCGGCGACCGCGCTGGTCTGCGCATAGGTCAGCGTCGCGCCGTCATCCACGTCGCTGTCGTTGGTCGCCACAGAGCCCGTGATGGTGCTGTCTTCCAGACCGCTGTTGGTGTCGGCAACCGCAACCGGCGTGTCGTTGGTGCCGGTCAGCGTGATCGTCAGCGTCGAGGGGCGCTGGCGCCATGCTCGTCGGTGACCGTGTAATTCGCAACCACGACCTGCGTCGCGCCCTCGGCCAGGTGCTGGTAGGCCGCATTCGACGCCTCGAAGCTGTAGCTGCCGTCCGCGTTGATCGTCAGGCCGGCGACCGCGCTGGTCTGC
The DNA here is from genome assembly GCF_021052305.1 of Bradyrhizobium sp. WU425. Taxonomy (NCBI): domain Bacteria; kingdom Pseudomonadati; phylum Pseudomonadota; class Alphaproteobacteria; order Hyphomicrobiales; family Nitrobacteraceae; genus Bradyrhizobium; species Bradyrhizobium sp. WU425. The sequence goes on from NZ_CP088089.1 coordinate 6,006,728, forward strand.
GCATAGGTCAGCGTCGCGCCGTCATCCACGTCGCTGTCGTTGGTCGCCACAGAGCCCGTGATGGTGCTGTCTTCCAGACCGCTGTTGGTGTCGGCAACCGCAACCGGCGTGTCGTTGGTGCCGGTCAGCGTGATCGTCAGCGTCGAGGGGCGCTGGCGCCATGCTCGTCGGTGACCGTGTAATTCGCAACCACGACCTGCGTCGCGCCCTCGGCCAGGTGCTGGTAGGCCGCATTCGACGCCTCGAAGCTGTAGCTGCCGTCCGCGTTGATCGTCAGGCCGGCGACCGCGCTGGTCTGCGCATAGGTCAGCGTCGCGCCGTCATCCACGTCGCTGTCGTTGGTCGCCACAGAGCCCGTGATGGTGCTGTCTTCCAGACCGCTGTTGGTGTCGGCAACCGCAACCGGCGTGTCGTTGGTGCCGGTCAGCGTGATCGTCACGGTCTGGGTGGCCGTTGAGCCATGACCATCATTGACAGTAACGACAAAGCTCTCGGTCACGCTCTGGCCCGCAGCGAGGTGCTGCGCGGCCACGTTGTCAAGGTTGTAGTGCCACTGCACCGACCCGTTGGCGGCATTTGCCGCCTCGCTCACCGGACCAAGCGAGAAGGTGCCGAGCGCAGTCGTGTTGGCTGGCGCAACGACGAATGTGGCGGTATGCCCGTCGCTTAGATCCACGTCAGTGAAGCTGACCGTGCCGGCTGCGGTCAGAGAATCCGACGGGTCCGGCGTCGCCGGGGCATCCTCGACCACTGTGCCGGCCTGAACACCAGAGGTGACGCTAACGACGTCATTCGCACCAGCTATGGTGATGGCGACGTCCTGAGTGACCGTCGAGCCTTGGCCGTCGCTCACTGTCACGGCGTAGTGCTCGACCACGCTCTGGCCCGCAGCGAGGTATTGCGCGGCCGCGTTGTTCAAGTTGTAGTGCCACTGCACCGAGCCGCTAGCAGTGTTGGCGCCCTCGCTCACCGTATCAAGCGAGAAGGTGCCGAGCGCGGAGGTGTTGGCTGGCGCGGCGACAAACGTCGCGGTATGCCCGTCGCTCAGATCCACGTCGGTAAAGCTGATGGTGCCGGCTGTCGTCAGGGAATCCGACGGATCCGGAGTCGCCGGGGCGTCCTCCACCACCGAGCCGCTCTGGACACCCGAGGTGATCGACACGATGTCGTTGGTGCCGGTGGTCGTGACCGTCACCGTCTGGGTGGCTGTCGAGCCGTGGCCATCATTGATCGTCACCACGAAGCTCTCGGTCACGCTCTGGCCCTCGGCGAGGTACTGCGCAGCCGCGCTGTTCAAGGCGTAGTGCCACTGCACCGACCCGTTGGCAGCATTGGCCGCCTCGCTCACCGGATCGAGCGAGAACGTGCCGAGCGCGGTAGTGTTGCCGGCCCCGGCGACAAACGTCGCGGTATGCCCATCGCTCAGATCTACGTCGTTAAAGCTGATGCTCCCGGCCGTAGCCAGGGAATCCGACAGACTTGGCGTCGACGGGGCGTCCTCCACCACCGCGCCGCTCTGGACACCCGAGGTGATCGACACGATGTCGTTGGTGCCGGTGATCGTGACCGTCACCGTCTGGGTGGCTGTCGAGCCGTGACCATCATTGATCGTCACCACGAAACTCTCGGCGACGGTTTGGCCTGCAGCGAGGTACTGCGCAGCCGCGTTGTTCAAATTGTAGTGCCACTGCACCGCGCCGTTGGCGGCATTGGGCGCCTCGTTGACAGGGTCGAGCGAGAAAGTGCCGAGTGAAGTGGTGTTAGAAGAAGCTGCTGCGAACGAGGCCGAATGCGTGTCGTTGAGATCGGCGTCGTTGAAACTGATAGTGCCGGCCGCGCTCTGCGAATCCGAGACATCGGGTGTGGCATTCGCGTCTTCGACCACCGAACCGCTCTGCGGACTCGATGTGATGAAGACCGAGTCGTTTGCCCCATTGAACTGGAGTGTCACGGTCGCCCAACTGAGCGTGCCATTGCCCAGCTGGATCGCGTAGGTGAACGTGTCAGTCAGCGTTTGCCCGGTCGCCAGCGCCTGAAGCTGAACGTTGATGTCGCCCTTGTCGTAATGAACGGTGCCGTCCGCTTCGATCCAGATGCGTGCACCGAGGGCGCTGCGGTCACCGGTTGCGGCCATTCCGGCGGCATCGCTGCTGTACGCTACATCTTTGACCAGTAAGTCCGCTGGTGCGTAGTTTTTGGTGGACGCGGAGGAGCTCATTCCATCGTCCAGGGAGAACAGCGTCTTGGCCGCGCCCCCAAGATCATTTGCCAGCACGTTCAAGATGAGAATGTTGCTGGCGTCTTCCGCAAACGAGAAAATGTCCGTGTTGGCTTGCGGAGTATTGCCGAACGAAACCGTGCTGCCGCCGCCCGTTGCCTGCGTCGCCATAGCTTAAATCCTCTGGATGATGCGCCGTCCGCATTCACGGACCGGCACAAATTGCACAATGGCGCGGGGATGATCGGCCGTTGCCTTGCCTATGCTGCTGAAGAAAGATGCCGAGCTACTCAGCATGCCTATCGTCCTGCTCAGCGCTTCGTGCCGCTCAAGCCTGTTTAGGGCTAGAGCCGCTCCGAGCTTGCGAGCGAATGTCGTGTGCACGGTCGAGCGCCCGACAGCTGCCATGTTTGCAAACCGCAAACTTGGCTGGATCGAAAAATCGAAAATTGACGGAGAAGAATTCGAAATTTCCCGCGCCCGAGTGAACATTGCTACAAAATGCGTGCACGTCATTCGCAACCTCGCCTGCCAATGCAGAGCAGAGAGCGTCGCCGCAAAATCAATTCACGCAAATTGGTAGCGCTCGCTCGAACGGCGATAGGTCCGCCGACCGCAGCTCCATCAACTGCTGCCAAGTTACGCGAAAGATCTAGCGGTACCCCCCTTGCCCATCGTGGCCAGTGCTTGGCCGCCACGTTTGGCAATTATTGATTTTGCAATATTCGCCACTTCAGAAGCGACCACCGTGGCCAAGAAGCGTCACGATCATCCACTCCCGGATTAAATCAAACCTATTTTAAATTAAAGCGCCAGTCTATTTATTTATTTATACGCCGCATTTAATGATTAATGCATCAAAATCAAGAAGAAGGGGGCTCTTGCGCCACTCCTTGCGAGGCGACTCCGGAATTTTACGGCTTTTACCCTGATGCACTCCGTCCGCGAGATGGTCATTGCTTCGCGTAGATCGACAGTCGCAGGGAGCCAACTGGAGCCAAACTCAGCCCTATCTGCGAAGACGAGGCATGAAAGCAACAGCCTCGCAATGCGTCGCGCGTGATTATTAACTTACGCACCCGACGCGCTCCAGGTAAGCCCGCCGTGACGCGGCGAATTTGGCTTTCAATGTGATGCTGGTCATCCTCATGGAGGGCGGTAGCCGTGGTTGTCGCCGGGGGCCCACGTTCCAGAGTGTGAGACCATCGCGGGACTCAAGGGTGGTGCGCTCCTAGAGCGAGGCGCGTAGCCAGACCGCTGACGCAACCCAACTGCTGGGTTATCGCTCAGTAGCCGACGCACGTGCCCTGGAGGGCGGCGAGGAGTCCTCGGCTGGGATTTCTGACATTGCGATGCTCGCGCATGAAGCTTCGCATCTCGTGCTGCCGTCCCGTGCAGTCTCGTTCGCTTTACCGCGCAGCGGGGGTCGGCGAGCAAGCATTCGAAATCCATGTGAAGCTTAAACCGAAAGCAGTTCCCGGTCGGCTTACAAATGGAACCAAATTGACCGCCATTAAATGAGAAATTTGATTATGTCATATAATCATGATGACTCCATCGCAAAAACGAAAAATATGTTGGGGGAAAACATGGGAGGTTGAAATGGAAGCTGCCCGCCGCCTGCGTGCAATGGCGCTGCTATGCCGACAGACTGCCGCACTCCAACCTGAGAGAAGCTGGAAACTGCTTGCAGAGGCAGAGTACTGGGAGCATCTGGCGGCTGCGGCTTCAGCTCATTGAGCTTCGGTGGAGTATTCTTTATCTTTCGCTTTTCGTCGACTTCTTACTTCAAATCATTTTCTGAGGCATGTGATGTCGAGTACGCGTCAGATTTTTTCTAGTGCTGTTCTGAATGAACGGCACCAGGCGCTTCTGGAGGAGCTTAGAGAGGTGGAGAAGCTTCGACGCAAGCTCCGACATGTAGAAGCAAGAACGATGGGCAGAAGACGGCGTACCAAAGCGAGCGGCGGAGCAAGAGCCGTTTAGAGACGGCCGGGACCGCAGTAGCGAGCCTTGGTGACGACGTCGCTGCGACATGTCGGCAACCAGCCAGGCCGGGGTGCCTCACAATGCTCGAACTAACTCGGCGGCGAGACCGGCCGTCGATTCAGGATCGCGCGTTAGCTCCGACCTTCATTCGACGTTGCACTTCGGAACACAGCAACGAGTCGATCGCCTTGCCAAAGCTCAACGTCGTGCTCGTCATGCATTTGCTCGGCTCGGCGTCTCGCCGTCTGCTCATCAATGCAGTCGAGCTTTGCAGCGCAGATCAGTTGCCGGCTGCCGTCCACCACGAACACCTTGTACCGCATAATGCAGTCCGATCCCAAAGGCGACCGTCATCGTACTCGAATGTCCGTCTAAGCCGGTGCCAAACTAGGCGTGGCGCACGGAATCTTTGTACGTGTGGCAGTTCGGCTATACCGGCTCGTGGAATCCATTGATTGCGCGGCGGATGTACCTCGCATCTAAGCTAACGTAATCTCCACGCATGCCGAAGCGTGCGGCCTCGAGCTCAAGAGCGAGAGGCCACCAAGCGTCATCAGCAGTACACCGAACCAGGCCGTCCAGCTGCGCGCTTCGCCGTGCGCCTCTGCAGTGCGCGCGCCCAGCGGCATATCTTGAGGTGCGTCGGCGAGAAGCTGCCCAACGTCGACTTGGCCCGGTGCGGAGTGTTCGGAGGTGATCTGGTTGGGAAGATCGACAATGGGGGCCGCCGACCCCGTGCCGAGATTGGAAGCGGCATCAGCTACCTTCATTTCGGGTACAGGCGGCTGAGATTGCTCGGGCGGTGCGGAGCGCAGCACCTCCGCGCGCGCATCAACGACCGCGCTCCACCTCGTCCCGTTCTCGTCCAAACTGGCGCTGCGGTCTTTGGCCATGCGAGCCCGAATCGGCTTCTTCACCGTCGCGATGCCCTCGGCCAGGAACCAGCATTTGCGGCGACCGTCCATTCGGTAGACCCAATGCTGTCCACCAGTGGTCGAGGTACCGGGACGCGGGACGCATTCGGCTTGCGGCGGAGAGGTTACCGTGGGTTGGGGCGTAGCAGTATTGAAGAAGTCGGCAAGAGGGTTGGAAGACGCAGGCGCCGCCGATAAACCTCCGACAAGCACCAAACTGGCGAAGTATAATCGCAAATGACCGGACATCGAAAACTCCCGGGTGCGCCCCACCCCCCGCTCGAACCTTAGCGGCGACAACGGCTCCCATGCGGCTTAAATCGGGCGGCGCGATGAATTAATTAATTGTACTCTTGGCTACCTGATTAATATGCCGGTCACGAGGCAGCGCGATTCATCGAGCCGTCCGCGCCGCCGTCCGGTGATCGCCATCTTTGCGCTCGTCCCCGAGCACGAAAGCGCAACTGGCCAAGGGTGAGTTTGTGGAGGTCACGAGACGTGGCTACCCCGCGCGGCGATTTAAATACTCCGCCACGATATTACCACTGTCGCGCCTTTCTCCCTGCTACCTCTCGTATTAAATGTGGATTGCATGATCAATATTTAACTGAGGGCTTGTCTGTTCCCGGATTCCCGACTTGTCTGCCTGGGCCTTCTGCCCAAGATTAGGGATGGAGCCATGAACACCGCGCATTTCAATTCGCTCTCCGTTGACGAGCTCTGGATATTTCACCAAGAGGTCGCCGCCAAACTCACTCAGAAAATGTTGATGCAAAAAGCACATTTGGAGGAACGGCTCCACAGGATTGGACTGGCCAACGAGGCCACGCGGTTCAATCGCGAGCGCCGTCCATACCCGCCCGTTCGTCCCAAATATCGCAATCCGAAGAACCCGGCGGAGACATGGTCGGGTCGCGGCAGGCTGCCTCGATGGCTGCGGCCGCAGCTTCGAGGCGGCCGAAAATTGGACGATTTCCTAATCGATCGGGCTTCAGCCGAAAAGCGGCAGACCAATTGAGCGCGCGTTGCGGCATTTTGGGATGGAAATGCTGGCGCCGGCTGTTCCCCCTGGGCTCTGAGCTCCTCACATCATCGTTGAAGCGCGGGTCATAACCATGCTTCGAGGCATGGCCATAGCGAGAGCGCTGTGCTGATGGTCTCGCTGAATCGCTCGGGGGGCCCGCGGCGCAGTGAGGACATCGACGAGAATCTCAAGCACGCGATGGCCGTGTCTAGTTGTCGTGCCCTCTGAAGTGCCGCCTAACCGCATTCCACGCTCGAAGGACTGGAGGGATGAGCACGATGAAAAGAACCCTGATTGCAACCGGCCTCATTGCGCGCTGCAGGAGTGGTGGGTCGTGATCGTCCGAGCGACCGGCCGTCGTGTTAATCGTCACCGGAGATGGAATTCCTGCTCGCCGAGTAGGTGACGGTCTGCGCGAGGGCAGGACAACTACAACGAACAGAACGTTCACCAGTAGCCATATTCCCACAATGAGAAGAAAAGTACGCACGAGAACGACCATCGTTGATCTAAATCTGCCGAGCTTACTCCTGCCTCATACCCGGCACGCAACCGGCAACACTGCGTTCGCGGACGGAGCCGCTTCAGCGCAGCCGGCACATTTTCGCATCTCCCCGAGGCCGTTGGGTCCCGAGCGCTTTGCGAGCGTCCAGGATCGCTCCCAGCCTAGTCCGGCGCAACACTCGCGTCTGTGCGCTTTCGAACATTCATGCCCCCTTCAGGTATGCTAGTTCTATGCATCATCCGGCGAGAGCCGGACAGGGATGGCTCATCGGCCAAGACGGCCGTCCTCAGCCCGCAATCCCTGAACAGGGGCGGGGTCATGGAGCGTGGCCCAAATATCGCAGCACGAAGAGCGGCGAATTTGGCGGTCCGCATAGAACCAGTATCGAGTTTCGGCAGTTGACTCCGGGTGGATCCGAACCAGCAAACTGATTTGTTCGGGCCAAGGATAAGTTTAAAAGCTAAGCCGGCACACAATGAAGGACCTCCGACGACGTTTGGAAAAGGTCCGCGCTGACGCCAGAGAGTTTATGCTGATGAGCCAGCAAGCGACGGACATAGAAAAGCGCGAGCTGTTTAAGCGCTTGGCGGATGAACTCGCCTTCGAGGCTCTCGAGCTTGAGCTAATCGTCAAGAAAAATGAGCGAGCTAATCCGTGCGACCAGCACGAGGTCGTGGAGTTTAAGCCGCCCTCTCAGCGAACGCGTGGCTGATGCGGAAGAGGTCAAGCCGGCTAGATCGGCGTGCACAACCGAACTTTGCGCATGGCTCCGCCAGCGAACGCTGCTCCGCCTTCGCCGCATCGCATTGCGGTTGGGAGGGCCCAATCCGGAAGCGGTGATGTCATTGTACGCCGCCAGCAGTTCATCCATATGGTCCTTCCGTCGATTTCGAAGAACAGCGGGGTTTCAGGCAAGCGCCCAGGCTACGGAAGTGGTCGACTATTTCTCGGTGAACCTCGATCGCAGCCCACGGACCCACCCGTAAATTTCCCAAGTGTTCGAAACGAGGCGCGCTGGTTAACTGGTGCGGGTGAGCACCGCACCATGAAAACGCCGAAGCCAAAGCAATGGACCGACCGCGAGGTCCAGCAATTGTCGAAGCTGGCACGGACGGGCGCTGGCGTATCGAAGATTGCAGCCGAGCTGGGCCGTCACGCAGGATCAGTGAGGCGAATGGCGCGAACGATAGGGGTATTGTTGAAGAAGTAGCCGTCGAGGAAGCTCGCGCATGCCCCGCCCGAAGGAGCGCAGCACGGCTGACCACAGGCCGGAACCACGACTAATGTCCCGCACAAGCCTGAGCGCGGCGCCAGTATTTCGACCATAGAAGAGCGTCTGATCGAGCTGCGAAAGAATGGTCAGCCCAAATAGCGTGATGGCAATGCCTCTAAACATTGTCGTGGACCGGGTTGAACGGTGCAGTGCAAGTTCAAACGGCCCCGGCCGCAGGTTGGGAGGAACAGCCGGGGCCGGTATTCCCATTCCATGTGCCGCAATCGGCGGTAATCGGCACGCACCTAGCAAGCCAGATAAAAGCTAACGAATTGTTTCGTAAGTCCCGAATTCGGAGCGAAGCGCTGCTTTGGTGTTGCAACGGCACGTGCTTCGCAACGCAACATAGCGCGAGGCGCCGCCCGTACTTGTATGGAGGTTGAACCAAACTTCTTGCCGTTGCGTGTCGTCCATAGTCAACGTCTACTTCAGATTGATTTTGTGACGATCCGCTTTTTCAGACGAGGCCGGTCCATGAGCGTCAAAGCCATGATGGCGACTATCCTCAAGAACCACCTGACATCGCGCGGAGTGCATTCGCTGACGCATTCGGACTGCGCGGAGATCGTGGAGCACTTGATCGAAAAGCTCACTGAGCTTGAGCTTAGTTTAGCGCGAGAAGTAGCCAACAACCAGAAACTGCAGTAGCACGAAGCATGATGAGCAATCGAGACTGACAGCGGCGTGATTGCTGATCCGTTCCGCTGCCCGATGGCCGCAGTCTGAACACGCTGCACGTCGCCACGACCGACGACGCTCTCGGCGCGCGAGCATGATGCGCCGGAATGGTGCCCCTAACGACATTGATGCTGTTTGTGGCACTATCGGCGCAGGTCGCGCCCATGGGCGAGAGACCGTCTCGATTAACCCGACCGAGATGTGTAGAGCGCCGACAGCGACCCAACTCACGACTAGGTGAGTAGGCCATGTGCTTACAAGGCAGAGGCCCCGGAGTGCCTGAGGCGGACCTCTTCCCTCATCAACTAATCGTCGTCCCGGTCGTGAGGATGGTGTTCGAGGTGGTGCTCATGGTGATGGTGCTCTGCCCCACCTCCGTTCACACCTTTTGCCCCAGACGCAGCGATGGCGTTTGACGTGAGTGAGGTCGATAGAAGCAAGGTCATGGCGGGCGGCGTTACGGCCGCAAATCTACCGCAGGTCTTCAAAAATTCACGTCGATCGTCATCTTCTGTCGAGGTATGACATCCACTTCACGAACGTCTTCGGACCGACAAAGGTACCACATTATTTTCAGTTATCCGAATTTAATTCGTAAAATGTATTAATCGATCATAGGCAGCTTAATATTCGGGGTTGAGTGAATCCGAACGTGTACCTCCTCAGCGTCGGTGGCGCTCTTGAGTATGTCCAGAGCAGTGATCCGTCTGGAACGGATGGGAGTATCGTCCTAATTAAATGGACAGCTTCTTGATGTTGTTGTAATTTTCTCGGGTTTCAGCTTCGGAACTGATGTTTTGGAGCAACTCATGCCGGAGTATCGAGCCTACATTCTTGGATCGGACGGCCACATACAGCTTCGCCTTGAACTTGATTGCGTCGACGAACCAACGGCGAGCGAACGAGCCAAGCAGCTCGTTAACGGCCAAGACGTCGAGCTTTGGGAAGGTGCGCGCAAAATCGCGACATATAGGCCAGAAGAGTAAGGTCGCCGACACTGGCGCGCTGGACCAACCCACATTTCGATTGCCGCGACGAGGATCTTGCTCATAGGGGCATAAGCGCACACTGCGCGTCATTCGTGGTCGCCGTTGATCCGGGGGCAATCGTCTCCCGGCGCGAGTAATCATTCTCCTCTGTGCGTGCTTGAGGCTCTGTTCTTTCATTTGCACAAGCGACGTTGCATTCTTGGAAATGGGACGACAGCTCAAGCTCAGCCAAGTGCTCCCAGTATTCTGCTTCCGCGAGGAGCTTCCATTTATTCACGCCATTGTACGCTGCTTGTTGACGACACAGCGAACCCATCGCGCGTAAGCGTCGCACCTTCTCCACTGCGGACCCCCTTCGGCTTGTTTTTCACAAACCTGTTATTTCTGAGTGTCAGAGTTAAAGTCTCGCAGATTGAAATGACAAGCCCGGTGTTTGACTGGTTTTATGACAGCGCAATAGTCTGACTTTTGCCGCTAGCGTGCATCCGGTTGAAACATTGACCTAGATCGATAAACCCCGCTCTTCCGACTGCCCGCAATCCCCCTCGCGGAGGCGCTTAGGAAGGTGGCGGCTCCAGTCCGATGACTGGAGCCTTTTGTCCGCCATCCATCAAAGCAGGTGAGCAGTCCCAGCGCTGAGTGCAATGTCGAGTGTCAGCGCCAGAGCGTCGTCCGCCTGCGCTCTGCGCAGGCATGCAATAAGGTTCGCACCAGCAGCAGTGAACTTTTGAGCGATCCTTCTTCGATTATGGTTAGCTTTTCATCACTCCGACGTTTGATCCTTACTTTGTCTCGCCGCATTGGACCACGAACCTGCTCGACGACCGATGCCAATTGATCAACACAACCCCCGCTATTGCGCGAGCCTCGGAGGGCTATCAGTTACTGCAACTTGGACACTAAGAGCCCGACACACGCAACGAGCGTTGCCGTACTCAGGGTCAAGAGCTGCTCAGTGCGGGCTTGCAGATAGCGGTTAGCAACCAGCTGATTCAATTGATTTCGAAGCCCCTCAGATCGAATTTGCTGGAATGCCAGTTCGCAGAGCGCTCACACCATCTAATGGGACGTAAGCTCTGACAGATTACGACAGGCGCAAGCAGGAGCCAGCGTGCAGCTTTAAACGTTTACGGGCGTGGATCGATCTCGAAGATGATCGACATGGACCGGACCGAGCGCTTCTTTGCCGGATGACTGTCGTGGGCACGATCTGCCTCTGCGCCGCGTTTACGATGTGGATGCTCGTTTGAGCCGCCACTCATGCCGCCAACGGAGGCGCCCTATTTCGGTGGCTGCCATCTTGGCAAGGCCAGCCACTCGGTTACTGACAAGGTCAGCCACTCGGTTACTGAGACGTGATTTCGTTCTGCCGGGCCTTCCTAAGCAGACTGTCTCGTTTGTCCTGGCGGAAATGACCCGGCTTCATCACGTAGCTGTTGAGCTTCTAGGTCAAGCCGAGCCCTCTCTTGCGAGATCGCCGCGGCGTTTGCCGCGTCCCGGAAAGCGGAACTCCCTATGGTATTACCCATGCGCATTTCACAATTGCGGAGCGGCGCGCTGGGACCTAACTCCTCAATCACCCTGAGAGACAACAATTCGCCTCCGAGGCGCGTGTGGTTGGAGTTTTTGAGATTGAGAGCTTCCGCAGCTGAATTGGACTTCGGGGCGCGAGGCGTAGGCGGATTCAAACAAAGTTCGAGTTGGCCGCCCTATGACGCTCGAAATGCGATGCGGCGGATCGTTCAAGGAGGCCGCAGTGACGCTTCCCGGCGAAATTGGTAACCGACTTCTGGCAGCACTACCGGCGGCGGACCTCGATCTGCTGGCGCCCGAGCTAGAGATGGTAGCGCTCGATCGGGATGCGGTCGTCTCGCAGGCGGGTGACCAGACCGAGCACGTCCTCTTTCCTCATAGTGGCGCCATTTCTGTGATGATCGACATGGCCAACGGACAGACGGTCGCCAGCGCCGCAATAGGGCGCGAGGGAGCAGTAGGCACTCTTTCCGTGCTAGAGCCGTCCCCTTCGGCCGTTACCGCCGTCGTTCGTGCCGCGGGCATCGCCTCGCGAATCCCCTCATCGGACAAGGCGCACGTTCTGTCATTAGACGTTGGCAGTCGGTTGGGCCTATTTAGAGGTCCAAGGTCAGCTTTTTCGACTTTGCACCCGAATAGCAAATCATGATCGTCTTGTTTGTCTCTTGTTCCTGCTTGCTCAGAAACTGCTCGCGGTGATCCGGCATGCCTTCGATCACGCGTGTCTCGCAGGTTCCGCAGCCACCTTCCACAAGCGAAATTCCTGAATCGATCAGTGCATCCAGGAATCGACTTCCCGGGCTCAACGGCAATCGTACGATATCGAAACATAACGGCCGTGCCCATCTTCCAACCCAAGATCGCGCGAACCATCGGTTTGCTTCAGCGACGCGGAGCCATCTATCCACGGCCGCACGGGTTTCTCGCGACAGATTGATTTCGAAATGGCCTGGAGAAATATGAGATACCGCTCCACATGTCGGGCGAACTGAACTCACGGGCCAACTCAGCCAGCCGTCAAAGCCCCGACCTTGAGCCAGAAGGTGTTCTGCGGATTCCGACGCGTGTGCCATCACGGCCGGAAACACTTTTGCATTGGCGGACGCTGGTCGTGACGAGCGCCAAGACCCGATGCGACGAGAGCAACTTCATGAGTAGAATCCGAGAACGGCCTTTGTCTCGAGATATTCTTCCAAACCCCTCTAGGCCGTACTCCCGGCCGTTGCCGGAACGCTTGTATCCACCGAAAGGTGCGTTCGGGTCCCAGTCAGGATAGTTCACATGGACCTGACCAGACCGGATCTCTCCGGCTACGGCCCGCACCGTTTCCATATCCGTGCCCTGCACGTGGGCGCCGAGGCCGTAGACAGTGTCGTCGGCGATCTCGATCGCCTCCTCCACTGTGTTGTAGGAAATGATGGACAGCACGGCGAATTCCGCACCAATGCATTATTTCGACTGCTTGTCCGATTGTTCGCTGTAGTACCCTATCCTACGATGAGGGCGTAACAGACCACCCCAAGTAGCCTCGGCGGTATATACTGAGATGAAAGCCACGGAGATAGGCCACTATGGTCGATGTAATGCACGACGCCGTTTAGTTTGATTCGGGAACGAGCATCAGAAGCTCCATTTCCAAACGCGTTCAAAAAATTCGGCGGCATCAGAGCTGCTTACATAACGAACTCAGCAGCTTAAGCGCTGGCTGGGGCGGGAGGGATCGAACCTCCGAATGGCGGAATCAAAATCCGCTGCCTTACCACTTGGCTACGCCCCATCAGGCCCTCGGGAAACGGCGGCGACAGGAGCGTCCGCGGATTCCCTCGAGTGGTGCCGGTCTATAGGGAGAGGCGCGGCATTTCAACCGCCCGGAGGGGCAAAATACCACAGGCGCCGGTGGCGCCGCGCCATGCCTTACAGGAGCGCTACGCCAGCCCGTTGCCGACGGGCGTTCCGCCACCCTCCTGACAGTTGAGACCTCCCCCGTTTCATGGGAATACGGCGCCAAGAACTGTCCACGGGAGTGAGCCATGACCTACCGCGCGCCGATCTCTGACATGCTGCTGTCGCTCAACCACGGCGCCGGCCTGAAAGCTGCCATGGAGGCCGGCCATTACGGCGATTTCGACGGCGATATCGTGAGCGCCGTGCTGGAGGAAGCCGGCAAGTTCGCAACCGACGTGCTGGCGCCGCTCAACAAAGTCGGCGACGAGCACGGCATCAAGCTCAGCGACGGCAAGGTCACGACCGCGCCGGGCTGGCCGGATGCCTACAAGCGCTGGACCGAGGGCGGCTGGAACGCGGTCTCCGGCCCCGAGGATTTCGGCGGCCAGGGCCTGCCGCTCGCGATCAACGCCGCCTGCAGCGAGATCTGGAGCGCCGCCAACGTCGCCTTCGGCCTCTGCCCGCTGCTGACGGCGTCGGCGATGGAGGCGCTGGACGCGCATGGCAGCGACGAGCTGAAGAAAATCTATCTCGAGAAGCTCGTCTCCGGCGAATGGACCGGCACGATGCAGCTGACCGAGCCGCAGGCCGGCTCCGATGTCGGCGCGTTGCGCACCCGCGCCGAGAAGCAGGCCGACGGCACCTATCGCATCAAGGGGACGAAGATCTTCATCACCTACGGCGAGCACGACATGACCGACAACATCGTGCATTTCGTGCTGGCGCGCCTGCCGGACGCGCCCGCAGGGACCAAGGGGATATCGCTGTTCCTCGTGCCGAAATTCATGGTCAACGAAGACGGCTCGCTGGGTGCGCGCAACGACATCTTTGCCTCCGGCGTCGAGCACAAGCTCGGCATGCATGCCTCCCCCACCTGCACCATGACCATGGGCGATCATGGCGGCGCGATCGGCTTCCTGGTCGGCGAAGAGAACCAGGGCATGCGCTGCATGTTCACGATGATGAACCAGGCCCGCCTCGGCGTCGGCCTCGAAGGCGTCGGTGTTGCCGACCGTGCCTATCAGCAGGCATTGTCGTACGCACAAGAGCGCAAGCAGGGCCGCGCCCTCGGCAACAAGGGTGACGGTTCCGATGCGATCTTCGTGCATCCCGACGTCAAGCGCATGCTGATGCGGATGCGGGCGCAGACCGCTGCGGCGCGCACCATCTGCTATGCGACCGCGGTGGCGATCGACGTCTCGACGCGTGCCAGGGATCCGAAGGTCCGCGCCGACGCTGCCGCGCGTGCGGCATTGCTGACGCCGATGGCCAAGGGCTATTCGACCGACATCGGCAACGAGGTCGCCTATCTCGGCGTGCAGGTGCATGGCGGCATGGGCTTCATCGAGGAGACCGGCGCGGCGCAGCACTATCGCGATGCCCGCATCACCGCGATCTACGAGGGCACCAACGGCATCCAGGCCATCGACCTCGTCACGCGAAAGCTCGCGGCCAACGGCGGCGCGTCGGTGTGGGCGCTGCTCGACGAACTCTCCGCAATCGTGAAGCAGGTCGAAGCCTCCAACGATCCCGCCTTCGGCACCACGGGCGTGAAATTGCGTGAGGCACTTGAGGCGCTGACGCGCACCAGCAAATGGCTGCTGGAGCGGCTTCCTTCCGCGCCGAACGAGGCGCTGGCCGGCGCGACGCCGTATCTGCAACAGTTCGGCGCCACGCTCGGCGGCTGCATGCTGGCGTCCGAAGCGCTCGCCGCGAAATCCGACGGCATCGCGGACGCCGGGCGCTACGTCTCGCTGGCGCGCTTCTTCGCCGAGAACATCGCCGTGCAGGCCGGCGCGCTCGAGCGCACCGTGACGGAGAGTGCGGAGTCGGTCGCCGCAGCGGATGCGGTGCTGTTGGGGTAGCCGGGACGCGTAGCCCGGATGGAGCGCAGCGCAATCCGGGGCCATCATTGCTGGTGACACGAATTCCGGATTGCGCTGCGCTCCATCCGGGCTACGAAGCCGCAAGCTTCGTACGTCGCCCCGGCCGCCATAGTACGACGCTCGCCGCCACCACGTCGAGCACCACGCACATCGCAAACGCGCTCGTGTAGTCGCCGGTTACGCTGCGCACGAGACCGACGATGCCGGGGCCGAAGGCGCTGACAATGCCGCTGATCGAGGTGCCCAGCCCCATCGCAGCGGCGAAGGCGCTCGCGCCGATCTCCCGCTGGATGATCAAGGGCGGAAACGTGATCATGTTGCCGATCGAGAAACCGTAGACGGCGCAGCACACGAGCAGCACGGTCGGATTCGTGCTTTGCAGAAGCACGAACAGCGCCGCCGCCTGGCTCGTCATCGATGCCGCGCAGGCGAGCCGCGGATCGAGCCGGTCCACGAACAGGCCGAGCGAGAGGCGCCCGACCACCGCCATCGCCGCCATGACGGTGACGGCAAGGCCCGCACTGGCGCGGCCGATCAGCGGTTCGAGGAACGTCACCTGATGGATGATGAATCCCATCTGCGCCAGCAGCGCGACCGCGATCGGCAGCACCATGGTCCAGAACGCCGCGTTGGCGAGCAGCGTCTTGCGTGAGTGAACCGAAGGCAAGGCAGTGCCGCCAGTGGATGAATTCCCACCCGACGTCGGCGGCATTTCGGTTCGCCACCCGGTGAAGATGACCACCACCGGCAGCACCAGCACCACCATCGCCAGCGTGGCCGCCAGCATCGCGGAACGAAAGCCGATGCTGCCGCTCAGCGACAGCAGCAGCGGCACGAGCACGATGCCCCCGCAGGTCGCGCCGTTGTAGGCGAGGCTGAGCGCGAGACCGCGGCGCCGTTCGAACCAGGAGTTCAGCACGGTCGCGATCACCACCGTGCCCATGCCGGTCCAGCCGACCGACATCAGCGCATAAGCGAGATAGAGCTGCCACGGCGTCTGCAGCAGCGCCAGCAGCACCGTCGAAGCGCCGAGCGCCGACAGGCCGCACAGGATCAGCGACCGCAGCCCGATGCGGGCGAGCAGATCGTCGGTGAAGATGACGAGGACGGCAGTCAGGAGAAAGGAGAAGGTGCTGGCCGCGGAGACCAGCGTGCCCGGCCAGCCATGGGCGCGCTGCAGTTCCGCGAGATAGACGCCCTGACCGTACAGGCCGAAGCCGAACATGAAGAAAGCCATCAGGAAGCAGGCCAGCACGACGCGCCAGCCGCGATAGTGCAGCGAGGATTCGTCAACACGAGTGGCGGCAATCATCAATCGGGCAATCGGCCAAATGGAACGGCGCGAGGCGATCGTGCACCACAACCAGTGGTTTTTCAATCGAAAATGGCGGTTGATCATTGCAACGCGGAACACGGCGGCGAGCGTGATGCGCCCGTCTCGGGCGAATTCGGTCTCCAAAAGGTCGCGCTAGCGCATTGGCACGCCTGCAAGATGATGTAGGCTGACGTTTCGCGAGTCTAGCAATGTCAGTATCGCGGCGACCGCAGGGGCCCCTCATGCCGAATGGCAATATCGTCGTCAGCGAAGAGCGCGGAACGCGCGTGATCACCCTGCGCCGCCCGAGCAAGAAGAACGCGATCACGCAGGACATGTATCGGGAGATGAGCCGCGCGATCGACACCGCGCAGAACAATCCCGACATCCGCTGCATGATCATCACCGGGGGCTCCGGCGTGTTCACCGCCGGCGACGACATCGACGATTTCATGCACGCCGACACGTCGCGCCCCGAGACGCTGTCCGACGGCGCCAAGTTTCTCTATTCGCTAGCTCACAACGCCAAGCCGGTGATCGCGGCCGTGGACGGCGCGTCGATCGGCATGGGCACCGTGATGCTGTTCCATTGCGACTATGTGCTGGCCTCGAACGCGGCGACCTTCTCCGCGCCCTACATCCATCTCGGGCTCGTGCCGGTCGGCGCGTCCAGCCTCTTGATGCCGAACACGATGGGCTACCAGCGCGCCTTCGCCATGCTGGTGATGGGACGGACTTTTACGGCCGCGGAAGCGCATGCCGCCGGCTTCGTCAACACCGTGGTCTCGCCGGGTCATACCGAGGTCGAGGCACGCAAGGTGGCGCGCGATATCTGTCGGCTTCCCGCCGAAGCGGTCGCGATCTCGCGCAAACTGCTCCGCGTCGCATCCGAGGAGCTCACCCGCCGCATCGATCAGGAGGCCCATCTGTTCGGCGAGCGGCTGAAGTCGGAAGAAGCCACCGCCGCGTTCAACGCGTTTATGAACAGGAAGAAGCGGTAGGCTGTCTTCCCTCTCCCATGGCGGGAGAGCCTGGCTCGCCGCAAAGCGGCGAGACGGGTGACGGGTTCTATCCGCGAGTCGAACTCACATTTGAATTTGCGGAGACACCCCCTCATCCGGCGCTTCGCGACACCTTCTCGAGAAGGGGAGAAGGAAGAAAGCTTCGTGAAATCTTCGTGCGGAACGACTAGTCTGGTTTCATGCAACATGTTCTCCGGCTGACCGTCTTCTCGCTCGCGCTCGCCGCCCTGCCCGCGTCCGCCCAAACCGCCGCACCCGTCGAGCTGCGCATCCTGGCGATCAACGATTTCCACGGCAATCTGCGCCCGCCGCCGGGCGGCATCCGGATCAGCGATCCCGAGGACAAGGCCAGGAAGGTGATGGTGGCGGCCGGCGGTGCCGAATACATGGCGACGCTGGTGAAGCAGCTGCGCGAGGGCCACAAGAACACGATCTTCGTCGCCGCCGGCGACCTGATCGGCGCGAGCCCGTTCCTGTCGGCGATGTTCCACGACGAACCTTCGATCGAGTCGCTCTCGATGATGGGGCTCGCGATCAGCTCGGTCGGCAATCACGAATTCGACGAAGGCAAGACCGAGCTCCTGCGGATGCAGAACGGGGGCTGTCATCCCGTCGACGGCTGTCAGGGGCCGCATTCCTTTACGGGCGCCAGATTCCGCTATCTAGCGGCGTCCACCATCGAGACGGCGACGGGCAAGAGCGTGCTGCCGCCTTACGAGATCAGGGAATTCGAAGGCATCCCCATCGCCTTCATCGGGCTGACCTTGAAGGACACCGCGGGCATCGTCTCGCCATCGGGCATCACCGGCCTCGAATTCCGCGACGAAGCCGAAACGGTGAACGCGCTGGTGCCGCAGCTGAAAGCGGGTGGGGTCGAGGCGATCGTAGTGCTGATCCACCAGGGCGGCGAGCCGGCCGGCGACTACAATGAATGCCCTGCTATCACGGGGCCGATCGTCGACATCGTGAAAAAAATCGATCGCGCCGTCGACCTCGTCGTCAGCGGCCACACCCATCGTGCTTATGTCTGCGATATTGACGGGCGGCTCGTCACCAGCGGCGACAAATACGGTACTCTGGTCACCGCGATCGACCTCAAGCTCGATCCGGCAACGCGCGACATCGTCAGCGCTAGGGCCGAGAACGTCCTCGTCGCCAATGCCTCGCTGCCTAGGGATCCCGAGCAGACCGCATTGATCGACGCTTACGACAGGCTTTCGGCGCCGATCGCCAATCGCCCGGCTGGATCGGTGACGCAGACGCTGTCACGCGTGCCGAACGAGGCCGGCGAAAGCCCGCTCGGTGACGTCATTGCGGACGCGCAGCTGGCCGCGACCAGGGACGCCAAGGACGGCAGCGCCGTCATCGCGCTCACCAATCCCGGCGGCATCCGCACCGACATCGTGCCAAAGGAGAACGGCGCGATCACCTTCGGCGACGTTTTCGCCAGCCAGCCGTTCCGCAACCGGCTCGTCACCATGACGCTCACGGGCAGCCAGCTCAAGGACATGCTGGAGCAGCAATGGCTCGATCCGAAGCGGCCGCGGATTCTCCAGGTCTCGAACGGGTTCAGTTACGCCTGGGATGCGGCGAAGCCATACGGCGAGCGCGTGATCAACGAGAAGATGACGCTCAATGGCAGGCTGATCGAAGCCGGAAGCGGCTACCGCGTCACCCTCAACGATTACCTCGCAGTCGGGGGCGACGGGTTTACGGTCGCCAAACAAGGCACGGGGCCGCAATATGGCGGCTACGACGCTGACGCGCTGTTCGCGTTCTTCCGGGCGCACGGACCGATCGGACCGCTGCCGCTGAGCCGCATCCTGCGCGTGAATTGATCCGGATCAAACAGGCCGCTCCGGGACACCCTTTGCCATTCCCGGGGGAACGCATAGATTGGGTTTTGCATTTGCGTTTTGGCGCCGGATGCGCCAAGCGACATCGAGAGCCCGCATCCCATGAGGCCGACTGATGAGTACGCTTCTCCTCTCCCACAAGGCCTGCCTCGACCACGTCACGCCGCCGGGACACCCTGAAAGGCCGGACCGCCTGCGCGCGGTGGAGGAAGCGCTGTCGCATGAGCGCTTCCAGTTCCTGGTGCGCGACCAGGCGCCGGAGGGCGATCTCGACTTCGTCACGCTCTGCCACAACGAGCACTACGTCACGGAGCTGCGCCACATCGCGCCGACCAGCGGACAGGTCTATATCGATGGCGACACCTCGATGTCGCCTGGCACGTGGGAAGCGGTGATGCGCGGCGTCGGCGGCGCGGTCGCGGCGACCGAAGCGGTGATGGCGGGCGAGCATCGCAACGCCTTCGTCGCGGTGCGCCCGCCCGGCCACCACGCCGAGATCGGCAAGCCGATGGGTTTCTGCTTCTTCGACAACGTCGCCATCGCCGCGCGCCACGCGCAGCGTAAATACGGCATCAAGCGCGCGGCCATCGTCGATTTCGACGTGCATCACGGCAACGGCACGCAGGATATTTTCTGGTCGGACCCGACCGTGATGTACTGCTCGACGCACCAGATGCCGCTGTTTCCGGGCACCGGTGCCAAGAGCGAGCGCGGCGACCACGACACCATCGTCAACGCACCGCTCGCCTCCGAGGACGGCGGGCCGGAATTCCGCATCGCGTTCGAGAATCTGATCCTGCCGCAGCTCGAAAAATTCAGCCCGGAGCTGCTCGTCATCTCTGCCGGCTTCGACGCGCATTATCGCGATCCGCTGGCGTCGCTGAATTTGCGCGCGGAGGATTATGCCTGGGTGACGCGTAAGTTGATGGACCTCGCTGACAAGACCGCCGGAGGGCGCGTTGTTTCTGTGCTCGAGGGCGGCTACGACCTGCAAGGACTGAAAGAATCTGTTACGGCGCATGTCGGCGCCCTGATGGGCGCCTGACACACCCGCCACATTGCGCCCGCAAAACTTTGCTTTCTCCGACGTGAAGCGAATCGGGCAATCGGAAACTTATATGGCCGAAAATACCCAAATCGACATCTCCAGGCTGACCTTCGAACGCGCCATCGAGGAGCTCGAAACGATCGTGAAACGGCTCGAGGACGGCAAGGTGCCGCTCGAGGAATCCGTGACGATCTACGAGCGCGGCGAGGCCCTGAAGCGCCGCTGCGAGGAGTTGCTGCGCCAGGCCGAGGCGCGCGTCGACAAGATCACCACCGATGCCAGCGGCCAGGCGACCGGCACCGCGCCGCTCGACGTCCAGTAAGGGCCGCCTTCAAAGCCGCCTATCTCACGCAGCGCGCACCGGCAATTTTTCATGATCGCACGCCGCCGTCGGCGTTGCTGCTGCCTGATTCCAGGGAACCGGCGCTCCGGAGATTATGGAACCTCCCTCAGAGCGCCCCTTGTCCTCCTGAATCCGGCCTAAAAATAGCTTCCCCACGCGAAAAACCTTGCCGAGGAACCGGGCTAGGTTGGAACCCTTCCGATGGCGCCAGGATTAACCACTCTGGCCCGCGGGTTGCAGGTGCATGCCCGTAATCGGGCCCAGCGGGTTGGCTTTGGCCCAAGCTTTGGTGTAAAGCTGCGCGGAGTGTGGCTTTTTGTAAGCCTTGCGTGGGCACTGATTACCGACGACAAGCGCTTCAAACTGCTGATGAATTGGCTGGGATGGACGAAGCCGATCTAAGTGACAGGGATCACAGAGACTGAACCGGAGAGCACTTAAGCTCACCTAAGCTTGAAGACGGGGCTTTGCCCCATGCAGGTGGCTCCGACGGTTTAAGGACTCGCGCTGCGCCGATATTGAGCAAACCCATCGCGCGCCGGAACGATCTTCCGGCGCTGACAAATTGGAAATCGCCGTGAACGCATATAGTAAAACGCCGCTTCTCGACACCATCCGGACGCCGGACGACCTGCGCAAACTCAAGGTCGAGCAGGTTCGCCAGGTCGCCGACGAGCTGCGTCAGGAGACCATCGATGCCGTCTCGGTGACCGGCGGTCACTTCGGCGCAGGCCTTGGTGTGGTCGAGCTCACCACTGCAATCCATTACGTCTTCGACACCCCGCGCGACCGGCTGATCTGGGACGTCGGCCACCAGGCCTATCCGCACAAGATCCTCACCGGCCGGCGCGATCGCATCCGCACGCTGCGCACCGGCGGCGGCCTGTCCGGCTTCACCAAGCGCAGCGAGAGCGATTACGATCCGTTCGGCGCCGCGCATTCCTCGACCTCGATCTCCGCCGGCCTCGGCATGGCGGTCGCGCGCGACCTCTCCGGCGGCAAGAACAACGTTATCGCCGTCATCGGTGACGGCGCGATGTCGGCGGGCATGGCCTATGAGGCCATGAACAATGCGGGGGCGATGAACTCGCGCCTGATCGTCATCCTCAACGACAACGACATGTCGATCGCGCCGCCGGTCGGCGCGATGAGCGCCTATCTGTCGCGGCTCTACTCGGGCAAGACCTATCGCACGCTGCGCGATGTGGCCAAGCAGATCAACCAGCGCCTGCCCAAGATCCTCGCCAACCGAGCCAACCGCGTCGAGGAATATTCCCGCGGCTTCATGATGGATGGCGGCACGCTGTTCGAGGAGCTCGGCTTCTATTACGTGGGCCCGATCGACGGCCACAACCTCGACCATCTCCTGCCGGTGCTGAAGAACGTGCGCGACATGGAGACCGGCCCGATCCTGCTCCACGTCGTGACGCAGAAGGGCAAGGGCTACGGCCCGGCGGAAGCCTCCGCCGACAAGTACCACGCGGTCGTCAAGTTCGACGTCGCGACCGGCACCCAGGCCAAGTCCAAGCCGAACGCGCCGGCCTATCAGAACGTATTCGGCCAGAGCCTCGTCAAGGAAGCGGAGAAGGACGACAAGATCGTCGCCATCACCGCGGCCATGCCTTCCGGCACCGGCGTCGACATCTTCAACAAGGCGTTCCCGGACCGCACCTTCGACGTCGGCATCGCCGAGCAGCACGCAGTGACGTTCGCCGCCGGTCTCGCCACCGAGGGCTACAAGCCGTTCTGCGCGATCTACTCGACGTTCCTGCAGCGCGGCTACGACCAGATCGTGCATGACGTCGCGATCCAGAGCCTGCCGGTTCGCTTCGCCATCGACCGCGCCGGCCTCGTCGGCGCCGACGGCGCCACCCATGCCGGTTCGTTCGACAACGCCTATCTCGGTTGTCTGCCGAACATGGTGATCATGGCCGCGTCCGATGAAGCCGAGCTGGTGCACATGGTTGCAACCCAGGTCGCGATCAATGATCGTCCGAGCTCGCTGCGCTATCCGCGCGGCGAAGGCCGAGGCATCGAGATGCCCGAAGTCGGCATTCCGCTCGAGATCGGCAAGGGCCGCATCGTCCGCCAGGGCAGCAAGATCGCCCTGCTCTCCTTCGGCACGCGCCTCGCCGAATGCGAGAAGGCCGCCGACGAGCTTGCAGCCCACGGCCTTTCGACCACGATCGCTGATGCGCGCTTCATGAAACCGCTGGACACCGAGCTCGTGCTCAAGCTCGCGCGCGACCACGAGATCCTGATCACGATCGAGGAAGGCTCGGTCGGCGGTTTCGGCTCGCATGTCGCGCAATATCTGACCGATCAGGGCGCGCTCGACAGCGGCCTGGTGCGGTTCCGCACCATGGTGCTGCCCGACGTGTTCCAGGACCACGACACCCCGGCGGCGATGTACGGTCGTGCCGGTCTCGACGCCAAGGGCATCGTCGCCAAGGTGTTCGAGGCGCTCGGCAAGGACGTCAAGGCCGAGACGGTCAAGCTCGCCTGATAGCGAGCTTCGACCTTCCGCGAAGCAGCTGTGATGAAAATCTATCTGGCAGGCCCCGACGTGTTCCTGCCAGATGCGGTCGAGATCGGCCGGCACAAAGTCGCGGTCTGTGCCGCGCACGGCGTCACCGGCCTCTATCCCCTCGACAACGAAATCGACCTCGCCGCGCCCGACGCCTCGCGGCAGATCTTTTGCGGCAACGAGGCGATGATGGACGCGGCCGATGCGAT